>NZ_RARB01000001.1 GCF_003612015.1 Pantoea piersonii
TGGTAGCAGCAGTATTCGGTGGTGCGGTAGTTCAGTCGGTTAGAATACCGGCCTGTCACGCCGGGGGTCGCGGGTTCGAGTCCCGTCCGCACCGCCACCTATACAGATAAGCCCTGACTGAAAAGTCAGGGCTTTTTCTTTTGCCTTAAAAAAACCTTCATTCGCACGCGATGATTCCGACAATTACGCACACCGATTGAAACGCCGGACTAAAATCCCTATAACAGACAGGTGCAACGGGTACGGAAGGAATTGGGCGATAACGTGCGAAAAAAAACTTATGCAATGCGATATGTCGCGGGTCAGCCGGTCGAGCAGATCTTTCCGCCGGGTGCCATGCTTCATCTCGGTCAGGCGCTGCCTCCAGGTGCGCCGCTGTCGCCTGATGCCCATCTGAAAGTACTGGTCTGGAATATTTTCAAACAGCAACGTGCTGACTGGATGTCTGTATTACAGGGATTCGGCAAAGACGCTCACCTTGTGCTGCTGCAGGAGGCGCAAACTACGCCGGAGCTGGTGCAGTTCGCGACCAGCAACTACCTTGCCGCCGATCAGGTTCCCGCCTTCGTGCTGCCGCAGCACCCCTCTGGCGTGATGACGCTGGCGTCCGCTCACCCGGTCTACTGCTGTCCGCTGCGTGAACGCGAGCCGCTACTGCGTCTGGCTAAATCGGCGCTGGTCACCGCCTATCCATTGCCGACCGGCGACATGCTGATGGTCGTCAATATTCATGCGGTCAATTTCAGCCTGGGGATCGATGTCTACAGCAAACAGCTGGGGCCGATAGGCGAGCAGATCCTGCACCATAAAGGGCCGGTTATCATGGCGGGCGATTTTAATGCCTGGAGCCGTCAGCGCATCCATGCGCTTTACCGGTTTGCACGCGAAATGGCGCTAAAAGAGGTGCGGTTCACTGACGATCATCGACGTAAGGCGTTTGGCCGTCCCCTGGACTTCGTTTTCTATCGCGAAATGAACGTCAGTAAGGCATCGGTGCTGGTGACGCGCGCATCGGATCATAATCCGTTACTGGTAGAGTTTAACGCGGCACGCTGAGGTTAATGCTCCAGCAGAGCGATAGCGCGAACCGGTGAAGCGGAACCTCGCTCAATGCGCAGCGGCAGCGCGATAAAAGTAAAAGTGGGCGGTAAGCAGGAAAGATTCGCCAGATTTTCAATAATTACCTTATCGCTGCCTAACACCCGCTGATGAACTGGATTCTCTTCGCTGCCGAAAGCATCGATCGACAGCGCATCCGTACCAAACACGCTGACGCCTCTGGCGAGCAACATCTCCGCACCTGCGGCAGAGAGCCCCGGCCAGCCGGTTAAAAAGTCTGCCTGTTCAGGACGTCGCGCCCATTTCATATCCCAGCCCGTATGAAAAATAACGATGTCGTCCTGGACAATAGCGCCATTCTCTCGCTCCCAGCGGGTAATCTCCTCTGTACCAAACGTGGAGCCGGCCGCGACGTTTCGTACGTTAATCAGCACGCCGCGGCCCATCAGCTGACGCACATCTACCTGCTCGATAGTCTTTCCTTGCGGAATAAAATGAGAAGGGGAGTCGACGTGCGTGCCGCAGTGATCGCCCATCAGCAGCTGACAGTTATAGTTACCATCTCCACCTGCGTAGCTTTCATTTTCACCGAGCATAAATTTAGGATGTGTCGGCCATACCGGCATCAGCGGTTGATAGAGATGGTTTAGCTCAATCACCTTGCTGTTACGTAACGCTGTCCAGAGTGCGGTCATCTTATCCTCGCTTAATTTTTACCGTTTCTTTGATAAGCAGCAGCGGCAGGCAGGAGAGCAGCAGCACCGCGACAATGACTGCGTAGTGGACACCAAAGCCCCAGCTATGGATGATCCAGCCGCTTACCGGCGCCACCAGGATACCAGCGATACCTACGGCAAGGCCGATCATCAGGCCCATGCTGGAGGCGGCGGCATGGGGAGCAGAGTCAATCAGCAGCGCATAGGCAACCGGGTAGGGCGAGTTGCGAAACAGCCCCCAGAAAATCAGGATCGCCCAGGCGAGCGCGGCTGAATGAATAAAAGTGCAGAGCGCGCAGGCGACAATCCAGCCGGCAATAATGAAACCCAGCGACGATTTGCGTCCACGTATGTCAGAAAAGCTGCCCCAGAGGATCTGGCCTGCCCAGCCGGTAAGCCCCGATGCGCCGGAAATAATCGCCGCCGTGGAGAGATCGAGCCCCACCTCACGCGTCAGTTGCAGCGTAAGAAAGTTAGCGATACCCATCTCCGCCCAGGTAAAACCGAATACCAGCGCTATCGCCATCTTGCAGTTACGGTTTTTCAGACAGCTGAAAGAGGACGCTAAACCGGATGACTGAGGACGCGGTTCAATGGGCCGTGTAAGACGGTTTTCATCGATCCAGCGGAACACCTTGCCATGATTCTTTTTGGTGCCGAGCAGCAGCTGCATAACCACGATGCCCAGTCCAATGAGCGGGATAAACAGAAAAGCGTGACGCCAGTCGCCGAAAGTCAGAATAGCAGCGATCAGAACAGGTCCGATAAACTGCCCCAGCGGAAAGCCGGTATGGTGAACGCCAATGGCGAATCCGCGGTTCTCTTTCTGCCACCACTCGCCGAGCAGTGCGACGTTGATGGGCTCAGAGCCGCCGGTGCCCATTCCCATAAATACGCGCAGCAGCTGAAAGGCGCCCAGCGTCTTACAAAAGGCGGTCGCGACTCCGGAAACGATCTCTACCAGCACCGCCAGACACCAGCTATAGCAGCGGCGATAGCCCGTACCGATATAATCGGACAGCAGCCCAAACAGCACCGCGCCGGTTAGCGTGCCGATAAAGCTGAGTGAGTTGATCCAGCCGGCCTGCACCTCGCTGATATTGAAGTCTTTCATTATGGCGGGCAGCAGCGTAGGCAAAATAATACGGTCAATCGAGTTCATCAGTATCGCCAGCGTGGTGATCACCAGCATCCACCACGAAAGCGGATGGGCGCGCGGCAGCCAACCGCGTTTGACCGGCGCGTTCCCGGCGTGATTCTCCTCGCCGGACTGCGTTTGTGAGGCTTTTAACTCCTGATCCAGGCTATCGCTCATAACCTTACCCTGTAGTGTTGGCCCTGGGGCGAAAGTGACTGCCGCAGTGCGGCATCGGTTATATCTCGCGCAACCACGCCAGAGGTAACAATCTGGCTACACGAAAACAGGGTTGTTAACATGGCCCGACATCTACTGCCATACAAGTATTTTGTGGTTAATAATTGATCGCCGTCACGCGTTTTAAGTGGTTAGCCTTCAAAAGGTAAGGCGCAGGAATGGAGAAGAAGAGGGGGCAGAAATGAAAAAAGGCCAACAAATGTTGGCCTTTTCGACGCATCAGGTATCGGGCGATGCGCTATTATTTACGAAGAGCGTTAGCCTGTCGCCGGGCTGGATATCTTTCGTGCTGCTCAGGACCGTATTCCAGCGCATCACATCTTTGATATCGACGCCGTGGCGCCTTGCAATACTGGCAAGAGAATCACCTTTACGCACGCGATAGGTGATGCTGTTGCTATTATCAGCCAGGCTAGTGCCGCTGTCGCCGACGGTCAGCGTCTGACCGGGACGAATGTTGCCGCCCTGCAAATTGTTCTGCTGCTTCAGCGTAGCTACGCTGACGCCCAGTTTGCTTGCGATACCAGAAAGGGTATCGCCGCTGCGCACTTTATAGCTGCTGCCCGACGCGCTGTTTTTCGCCAGCTGGGTCGGCTGCACCGCTGCGATGTCGCCAGAAGCGAGCGAATTACGTAGCTGCGCGACATGGGACTTAGGCACTAAAATGTACTGCGGTCCGTTTGGCGCGGTTGCCCCTTTTTTATAGCCGGTATTGAAGCTCTTGAGCTTACTGAGCGACATACCCGCCATTTCGGCAGCCTGGGTCAACTGCATCTGCTGACCGACTTCGACGCGCGCCAGCGCGCGGCTTTCGTCAGGCGTCGGCAGTTTAATGCCGTAGCGCTTGTTGTTCTTAAGCAGATCGCTTAAGGCCAGCATTTTAGGTACGTAGACCGTGGTTTCGCGCGGCAGGGATAAACTCCAGAAATCGGTGGGCTTTCCGCGCGCCTTATTCTGTTTTATCGCCTTCAGCACACGTCCTTCACCGCTGTTATAAGCCGCGACGGTCAGTAACCAGTCGCCGTCGAACATCTTGTTAAGACGTTGCATCATATCCAGCGCAACCTTGGTCGAGGCCACGACATCGCGGCGCCCGTCGTACCACTGGTTTTGTTTCAAACCATAGTTTTTGCCCGTTGTTGCAACGATCTGCCAGATGCCGGCGGCATTGGCTGATGAGGTTGCATGGGGGTCAAAAGCGCTCTCCACTATGGGTAGCAGTACCAGTTCCATCGGCATCTTACGTTTATGTATCTGCTCGACTATCCAGTACATGTACGGCTCTGCCCGTAATGTTACATCGTGGAGATAGCTCTTATTTTTTAAGTACTTTTGTTTTTGTTCGCGGATCCGGCTGTTTTCCGGAATCCCCATCTTCAACTCGTCACTAATGAAACTCCAGAGATCGCTATCTTCTGCGAGGCCAGTTCCATCTTCCTGCCATCGCGGCGACAACATTCGATCACCGTACTTTCCATTTTCACCTTGACCAGCTGAAGACAGACTCTGGGCATGCTGTTCGGGGATATTGGCGTCATTCCTTGATGCCTGACATCCCACCAGCAAGACCGAGGCGAGTAATATCGCTTTAGCCTTCATGTGTGTGTCAATAGTTCGCTTAAAAGACGAGCAACTATACGTGACGCCCTGTCACAACACAACCCGAAAAATCAAAACTTGTCTTTCTTCTCACGTAAAAGGGCGAATGTGTCCCATATGTGCCCGGGTGTTAAATTTATGTTTAATGCTCTTTGTAAATCAGGGTCTTGCGTTCGAAGAAATAAATTTATTTGCCGTTCGTGCGCCAGTTTTGTGGGCAAAGTAATGCCGTTTTTGGCGCGTAAGTCCTTAATTTTCTGATATTCGGCCATAATTTGCGGGTCATGAGGCAGAATAGCCGCAGCAAACTTCAAATTAGATAAAGTGTACTCATGCGCGCAGCAAACAAGGGTGTCGCCGGGAAGCTGATCAAGCTTTTGAAAAGACTCATACATTTGCTCAGCCGTGCCTTCAAAAAGACGGCCGCATCCGCCGGAAAACATGGTGTCTCCACAAAAAAGATAAGGCGAACTGTAATATGAGATATGTCCTAAAGTATGACCAGGGGTATGGATGACGGTGAACGTCAACCCCAGCAGCTCAACCGTATCGCCTTCGCTCACTATCCTGGTCGCGCCTTTATCTTCTGTTTCCTGTGGACCGAAAACCTCAAGGCCGGGGAATTTTTCCAGCAGCGCCTGTACGCCGCCGACATGATCGTGATGATGGTGAGTCAATAAAATCGCGACGGGTTTCCAGCGGTTCGCGTACACTTTCTCCAGCACAGGTTGCGCTTCGCCAGGATCGACAATCAGGCAGTTGCCCGCGTCGTCATTCAGCGTCCAGATGTAGTTATCCTGCAGCGCAGGAATACTGGTAAGATTCATAATCACCTCTCGCAGGCCGTTAGAAAAGGAAGATGGTAAAGCATGAAGCGCGCTAAAACACGCCAGATTCTGACTGCGCCGCACTCATGGCGTGATATGCCATGGGGAGACTATTTTCGCGACGCGCTGACTCAGCAACTACAGCCTTACCTTGGAAAGCTTTATGGCTTTCATATGCTTAAGATTGGCAACCTTAGTGCAGAAATCAACACCGAGCACTGCGCTATTTCACATCAGGTCAATGTCGGCAGCGAAGGCGAACTGCTGCAGGTGCTGGCGCAGCCGACTCAGCTACCCTTTGAGTCTAAATCTATTGATGCCTGTCTGCTGGCGCATACGCTGGCGTGGAGTCAGGACCCGCATCGGGTGCTACGCGAAGTGGATCGCGTGCTGATTGACGACGGCTGGATGATTATTAGCGGCTTTAATCCCTTCTCGCTGCTGGGCGTCAGTAAAGTACTGCCTGGCATCCAGCGCAAAGCGCCGTGGAGCGGACGTATGTTCAGTCAGATGCGGCTGCTTGACTGGCTGAGCCTGCTTAATTATGAAGTGGTATTCCGCACCCGCTTTCAGGTGGTGCCCTGGCATCGACAGGGCGGCAAGGTGATCAGCGCGCATCTGCCTGCGCTGGGCTGCCTCAATATCGTCGTGGCGCGCAAGCGCACCTTCCCGCTGACGCCGACGAAAGCGAAAAAAGCACTCTCTAATGCGCAGCTACGCCCGGCGGTTAACGCCACGCGGCAGTTCCGCGCGGCGAAGGATCAGGATTCGACCTTATAGCCGATATCCTCTGACTGCGGACGCGACGCCGCGCTGCGCGCCAGCTCGTCGCAGCGTTCGTTCTCCGGATGGCCGGCATGGCCTTTGACCCACTCCCACTCGATCTCATGCCCGGCCAGCGCGCTGTCGAGGCGCTGCCAGAGATCGACGTTTTTCACCGGTTTTTTCTCTGCGGTTTTCCAGCCGCGCTTTTTCCAGTTATGGATCCAGCTGGTGATACCCTGGCGCACATACTGGCTGTCGGTGCTCAAGACCACGTGACAGGGCTCTTTCAGCGCTTCCAGCGCCACAATCGCCGCCATCAGCTCCATACGATTATTGGTGGTGAGCCGGTAACCGGCGCTGAACAGTTTTTCGTGCTGACCGTAGCGCAAAATCGCGCCGTAGCCGCCGGGGCCTGGATTGCCAAGGCAGGATCCGTCGGTGAATATTTCTACCTTCTTGCGCATCTCTGGTAGACTTCCTTCTGATAAAAACGCCAAGTCTGACATAAAACGAATCCTATGAGCACTGCAAATAACCGCCAGATCGTTCTCGATACTGAAACCACCGGCATGAACATGATCGGTGTCCATTACGAAGGTCACCGCATCATTGAAATTGGTGCGGTAGAGGTGGTTAACCGTCGCCTGACCGGCAATAACTTCCATATCTATCTGCGCCCCGATCGGCTGGTGGACCCGGAAGCGTTCGGCGTGCACGGCATTGCGGATGAGTTTCTCGCCGATAAGCCGACCTTTGCTGAGGTAGCGGACGAATTCCTCGACTATATTCGCGGCGCCGAGCTGGTGATCCATAACGCGTCGTTTGATATCGGCTTTATGGACTATGAGTTTTCCATGCTGAACCGCGGCATTGGGAAAACAGAAACCTTCTGCCGGATCACCGACAGCCTGGCGATGGCGCGCAAGATGTTCCCGGGCAAGCGCAACAGCCTGGATGCGCTCTGCTCGCGCTATGAGATCGACAACAGCAAGCGTACGCTGCACGGCGCATTGCTCGACTCCGAAATCCTGGCGGAAGTCTTCCTGGCGATGACGGGCGGCCAGACCTTGCTGGCGTTCTCGCAGGAAGGGGATGGCGCGCAACAGAACGAGAGCGAAACCATTCAGCGCATCGTGCGTCCCGCTTCGGCGCTGCGCGTAGTGGCGGCGTCGGATGAAGAGGTGATGGCGCATGAGTCGCGGCTCGATCTGGTGATGAAAAAAGGCGGAAGCTGCCTGTGGCGCGGTTAACAAGGGCGTTTCGCCGGTTAAATCAGCGTTAAGCGTAAAAAAACAGCAAACGCGTCGCGCGGCGATAAAAAGCGTTGACGGGGTTACGAGGGGCCATTAATATGCGCCTCGTTCCCGACGGGGAACACAGCGCGGTGCGGTAGTTCAGTCGGTTAGAATACCGGCCTGTCACGCCGGGGGTCGCGGGTTCGAGTCCCGTCCGCACCGCCAACTCTTCAGAAAGGCCGATTCAGCAATGAATCGGCCTTTTGCTTTTCTGACGTTTCAATCCTTACTCTTTCTGCATTGCGATACCGCCGGCGAAAGGCTTCACCGCGCCCGCTTCACGCTCGTTGCGCGCCAGATAGCGATAGCATCCGCCGCCCAGCGCCGCGCCGATAAACCAGCTAAAGCTGGCGACCTCATGCAACGCTGGCACAAAGCTAATGATGAGGCCGATGCCGACCGACGGCAGCAGCGCAGCGATCGCTTTCGGGTTAAAGCCGCCGCGATACCAGTAGCGGCCCTGCGGCGTCGCATCGAAGAGGTCGTCGACAGAGACGCGGCTGCGTTTAATCAGATAGAAATCCGCCAGCAGAATGCCAAACAGCGGCCCGATAAAGGCGCCCAGAACGTCGAGGGTATAGTGGATCAGCTCCGGCGACTGGAACAGGTTCCACGGCGTCAGCAGCACGGAGCCGACCGCGGCGATCATGCCGCCGGTGCGGAAACTGATTTTCTGCGGCGAGCAGTTAGAGAAATCGAATGCGGGCGACACGAAGTTCGCTACGATATTGATGCCGATAGTCGCGGCGATCATGGTCAGCAGGCCGATAGCCACCGCCACATCGTTGCCAACCATGCTGACGGTCTCAATCGGATCGGTGATCATTTTGCCGAACAGTGACTGGGTGCCAGAGACGATAACCACCGTCACCACGGAGAAGAGTAAAAAGTTAAAGGGCAGGCCCCAGCGGTTGCCGCGGCGAATTTCGCCCATGTTTTTGCCGTAGCGCGCGAAGTCGCCAAAATTAAGCAGCGGCCCGGAAAAGTAGGAGACGACCAGCGCGGTGGCGGTAATCATCTGCCAGCCCTGTTCGCCTGCGCTCAGCGACTTGCTCGACAGCGTAAAAGAGATACCGTCAAAGCCGATCTTGTATACAATCCAGCCCGCCAGCGCCACCATCACCACATAGACGGCAGGGCCTGCCACATCAATAAAGCGCTTAATAGCGTTCATGCCGTGCCAGAACACCATCGCCTGTAAAAGCCACATCACGCTGAAGCAGCACCAGCCGAGCAGCGACAGGCCCAGCCAGCTGGCGTGGGTCATGGACGCCAGCGTAGGAAAGAATTTCAGCAGTACCAGCATCAGCGCATTGGCCGCCAGCCAGGTCTGAATACCGTACCAGGCGAAAGCGATCAGTCCGCGGATCACCGCCGGTATATTCGCACCGAAAACGCCAAACGCCTGACGACAGATAACCGCATAGGGCACGCCCGCCATCTGGCTCGGCTTCGCCACCAGATTCGCGCACAGCTGCACGATGCAGATCCCCGCCAGCAGGCAAATCAGCACCTGCCAGCTCGCCAGACCAAGCGTAAAAAAGCTGGCGGCGACAACATAGCCGCCCATGCTGTGCACATCCGACATCCAGAAAGAGAAGATGTTGTACCACGTCCAGCTCTGATGGCGCGTCGGCGCCAGATCCTCGTTGGTGAGGCGTGGACTGTAGCGCGCGTGGGCATCAGCAGCCGACGCAGAAGAATTTTTTCGAGAGTTTGGCATGAAACCTGCTCCTTTTAACGACGTTTATTGGTCATAGCAACGTAAAAGGCTGTTGCAGGATCCAGGCCACAATTGAAATCTTGTATACAAAAAAATCTCTTCGCGTATACGATAAGCGCACGCAGCCTTTCAAGGGAGCCGGATATGAAAAGTGAAAGAGGCCAGACGCTGGCCGTCGATCGCGGGGATAAAGACGAATCTATCTTTCAGGCGTTGATGAACGCCATTGTGGAGCATCAGCTGCCGCCAGGCAGCAAACTGCCGGAGGAGGCGCTGGCAGAGGTATTCGGCGTCAGCCGCACCGGCATTCGTAAGGTGCTGCAGCGCCTCGCCGCAGTGCAGATGGTGACGCTATTGCCCAGGCGCGGTGCACAGGTGGCCACGCCCGGCGTTGACGAAGCGCGCGATATCTTCCGCACTCGCGCGCTGATCGAATGCGGCAATCTGCCCGCGGTGCTGGCGCATCTGCAACCGCCGCATCTGGCGGGACTAACGCAGCGCATCGCGCAGGAGCAGCAGGCGCATGAGGCTCGCGACGGCGCGGCGGCTATCCGCCTCTCGGCCGCCTTTCATATTGAACTGCAGGCTATTGCGGGCAACCAGGTGCTGACCGAACTGGTGACGCGCCTGACGCAGCGCTCTTCGCTGGTGATTGCCGCCTGGGGCGCGCCCTGGCAACAGGGCTGCCGTTGTGACGATCACGATCGCCTGATCGCCCATCTGCGCGCTGGCAATCTTGCCGCGCTGACCGAGGCGCTGCAGCAGCACTTCGATCATATCGTCTCCAGCCTGCATTTTGAGCGCAGCGGCGAGACGCTGCCCGATTTCTCACGGTTATTTGCCGGTCATAAAGAGGTGACATCATGAGCCTGATCCAGGTGATCAATCCTAATACCAGCCTCGCGATGACGGAAACTATCGGCGCGGCGGCGCGCGCGGTGGCAGCGCCAGGCACTGAAATTATCGCGGTCTCGCCGTCGCAGGGCGTGCCCTCGATTGAAGGCCATTTCGACGAAGCTATCGCGGCGATCGGCGTGCTGGAGCAGGTAAAGCGCGGCAAAGCGCAGGGCGTCAGCGGCCATGTTATCGCCTGCTTTGGCGATCCCGGCCTGCTGGCGGCGCGCGAGCTGGCCAGCGGGCCGGTAATCGGCATCGCCGAGGCGGCAATGCACACCGCGACGCTGGTAGCGACGCGCTTTTCCATTGTCACCACGCTGCCGCGTACGCTGACGATTGCGCGCCATTTGCTGCAGCAGTACGGCTTCACCCATCACTGCGCCGCGCTGCACGCGATCGATCTGCCGGTGCTGGCGCTGGAGGATGGTTCGGGCATTGCGCAGGAAAAGGTGCGCCAGCGCTGCCTTCAGGCGAAGCAGCAGGATGGCTGCGGCGCGATTGTTCTGGGCTGCGGTGGCATGGCGACGCTGGCGCGCGACCTGACGCAGGAGCTGGGTATGCCGGTTATCGACGGCGTCAGCGCGGCGGTGAAAATGGTTGAGGCGCTGGTGGCGCTTGGCTTTGGCACCAGCAAGCATGGCGATCTCGACTGGCCGATAGCTAAACCTCTCTCTGGCGCGTTTCAGCATCTAAACTAACGTGACCTTGCCGCAATTACACAGGAACTGATGAATGGATAGTTCAGCCAAAAAAGAGTACAGCTTTAACAAAAACTATCCGCGCGATCTGATCGGCTACGGTGCCACGCCGCCGCATGCCGCCTGGCCGAACAAGGCGCGCGTGGCGGTACAGTTCGTGCTCAACTATGAAGAGGGCGCAGAGAACAACGTGCTGCACGGCGATGCCGGATCCGAGCAGTTTCTCTCCGACATTATTGGCGCGGCCAGCTATCCCGACCGCCATATGTCGATGGATTCGCTCTACGAATATGGTTCGCGCGCCGGCTTCTGGCGTATCCACCGCGAATTCCAGAAGCGCGGTTTGCCGCTGACGGTGTTCGGCGTTGCGATGGCGCTGGCGCGTCATCCAGAGATCGTCGACGCGATCAAACAGGCCGACTATGACGTGGTAAGCCATGGCTGGCGCTGGATCCACTACCAGGCGATGGACGCCAAAACCGAGCGTCAGCATATGCAGCAGGCGGTAGACGTGCTTACTGACCTGTTCGGTAAAGCGCCGACCGGCTGGTACACCGGGCGTGACAGCCCCAACACGCGGCGGCTGGTGGTCGAGCAGGGCGGCTTTAGCTACGACAGCGACTATTACGGCGACGATCTGCCGTTTTGGACGCAGGTCACCTGTCAGGACGGCACTGTGAAGCCGCATCTGATTATCCCCTACACGCTGGAGTGCAACGATATGCGCTTCGCCACGCCGCAGGGCTTCAATACCGCCGAGCAGTTCTTTACCTACCTGCGCGACACCTTTGACGTTTTGTATGAAGAGGGCGAAACCCAGCCGAAGATGATGTCGGTCGGCATGCACTGTCGTCTGCTGGGGCGGCCAGGGAAATTCAAAGCGCTGCAAAACTTCCTCGACCATATCCAGCAGTACAGCGACGTCTGGATCTGTACGCGCCAGCAGATCGCCGATCACTGGGCCGCGACCCATCCGGCGCCGCAGCCCTGAAAAAATAAGGCGCGGCTGCTCAGACAGCCGCGCCTGCCTGCTGCCGTTAAAAAACTGTAACTGGCTATTTAGCAGGAAATTTAATGCTTCCCCTCAACCGTTAGCCTTTTGTGCGCGTCATAAAACGCCTTATTCCGCGTTTCATTAACGTTTCCTAAATGAAATAAAAATATTTGCGCAACAAAATTAATTAACAACGGTTAGGTTCCGCGCCGCTCAGCGGAATGTTACATATTGCCTGCCGCCTGGTTTTCGCTTTGCGTTTATAGATATTCCGCTGAGATTTTTCATAACGGAATAAGGAATTGTTTTGATGAGCAAACTTTCCAGAAGGAACTTTATGGCGTTCGCCGCAGGCGGAACGGTGGCGCTGGCGGCAGGACAGGTGCACGCCCACGATAGCATCGCCTCCTGGCCCGCCGGCACGCCGCGCGATCCCGGCCCGCACGATCCAGCGAGAGAAGCGCAAAATCCCGATATCGTCGACCCGCCCGCCACCGACAGCGGTACGCTGCCCAACCTGCGCTTCTCTTTTAGCGACGCGCACGTTCGCAAAGGCAGCGGCGGATGGACGCGACAGGTGACGCAGCGCGAGCTGGGTATCTCCACCACCATCGCGGGCGTCGATATGCGGCTTAACGCAGGCGGCATCCGCGAACTGCACTGGCATAAAGAGGGCGAGTGGGCTTATATGACCTTCGGCCAGGCGCGGGTTACCGCTTTTGATACTGAAGGCGGCTGGTTTGTCGATGATATCGGCGTCGGCGATCTCTGGTATTTTCCGCCGGGCATACCCCATTCGATTCAGGGACTGGGACCAGACGGCTGCGAATTTCTGCTGGCTTTTGACGATGGCAGCTTTGATGAGGACAGCACCTTTCTGTTATCGGACTGGTTCAAACATATTCCGCCCGATATCCTGGCGAAAAACTTCAGCGTGCCGGTCTCAACCTTTGCAAAGCTACCTTCGCCGGATGACGAATATATCTTTGCTGGCAAGGTGCCGGGCAGCCTGGCCTCGGACGCGATTCAGGGCGCGCCGAAATCCAAAAAAGTCTTCACGCATCATATGCTGGCGCAGAAGCCGATAACCGCCCCGGGCGGCACGGTGAGAATTACCGACTCCTCTAACTTTCCGGTATCAAAAACCATTGCGGCCGCGCTGGTGGAGATTGCGCCGGGCGGTATGCGCGAACTGCACTGGCATCCCAATAACGATGAGTGGCAATACTATCTGGAGGGAGAGGGGCGCATGGGCGTTTTCGCCTCATCCGGTCAGGCGAGAACCTTCGACTACCGGGCGGGCGACGTCGGTTACGTGCCTTTCGCCATGGGCCACTATATTGAGAATACCGGCAAAGGGCCGCTGCGGTTTCTGGAGCTGTTCAAGAGCGACTACTATGCCGATATTTCGCTTAACCAGTGGCTCGCCAGCACGCCGCGCGAGCTGGTGGCGCAGCACCTGCAGCTTGATGACGCGTTTTTGTCAGCGCTCTCGCTGCAAAAGAATCCGGTAATCAAATAACCGCCAGGGCTGGTGCTACGCCAGCCCTGCGTAGTTGTCTGAATCCTGAAGTACCTGCAAAACCCGTGGTTGTTACGGTTAAAGCAATCAGCGACAATGGCCGTTTCCATAATTTTTTCTGATGAGTGAGCGTCGTGAACATGACTGAACCGCGTCAGGCGAAGTGGAGAGGCACGTTGCGCACTTTTCTTGCCCGCTTCTGGCCGCATCCGCTGCCGGTGGCAAAAAAACAAATTGTTATCGCCAGTATCGGCGCCGGCCTTGGCCTGACCATCACCAGCCTGATCAGCCACTGGCTACTGGGACAGGTCAATTTATGGTTTGTCGCGCCGATGGGGGCTTCCGCCGTGCTGCTGTTCGGCATCCCCAACAGCCCGCTGGCGCAGCCCTGGTCCATTGTCGGCGGCAATATGGTGGCGGGTGCGATTGGCGTGACCGCCGCCATAACTATTCCTTATGCTCCGCTGGCCTGCGGCATCGCCGCCTGCCTGGCCATTGCGGTGATGTTTCAGCTGCGCTGCCTGCATCCGCCCAGCGGTGCGGTGGCGCTGACCGCCATTCTCGGCGGCGGCAACGTACATCAGCTGGGCTACCACTATATTCTGACGCCCGTGCTGCTTAACTCCCTCTGTCTGGCGCTGCTGGCGATTATCTTCAACAACCTGGCGGGCCGTCGCTATCCGCATCCGCTGGCCTCAACCGAGGCGAAGCCCGAACCGGTCGCAATCGATGTACCGATTACGCGTGACGATCTGCACCAGGCGCTGGAAAGCGGCCAGCTGCTGGATATTGATGAAGACGATCTCCAGCAGCTGTTGCAGCGCGCCGAGGCGATTGCGGTTCAGCGGCAGGCGCAGCGCGCCCGTTAATCTCAGCTTTCGCTCATCAAACTGACCTGTGCGGCGACGATACGCCAGCCGTCCGGCAGCCGGACCCAGCTCTGCTGCTGGCGGCCAGTTTTAGTTGTGCCTTCGCGCGTGAACTCGGTGCTGCAAACCGCATACTCTTCACCGAAGGTGGTAATGACGCTGTTACGCAGGGTGCGCGCCAGTCCGGCGGCGGGACGCTGGGCGCGAAAGGCCCGGATCTGCTCGATGCCGTAGAGGTTCTCGCCCGCGCCGAGCCGTACGGTACGCTCATCGTGCCAGAAGAGGGCGTCCAGCGTATCGATATCATTGCTCACCAGCGCCTGCTCGTAGCGGTGAAAAGCGGCCGTTACCTCCGCCACGACGTGCGGCAAATTAATCTCTTCAGTTCTCATTTCGTTTATCCAGACAGGCTGGCGCCAGGGTAATGCCCTGCTGCTCAAGCGCAAAGGTGACGCGCAGCGCGGCGGTTTCATTAAAGGGGGCCGCAATCAGCTGTAGTCCGATCGGCAGGCCGCTTTTCGTCGCCAGCGGCACGCTGCACACCGGCAACCCCAGGAAGGAGATCGGCTGCGTCAGCATGCCCATGCTGGCGCGCGCGGGCAGATCGACGCCGTTAATGCGAATGCTTTCCTGACCGATCGGCGGCGCGACGCAGGGCGTGGCGGGCGCGATCAGCACATCGAAGCGCTCGAACAGCGGCAGAACCTGCTGCTGGAAATGGCGGCGGAAGCGCTGCGCCTGCACATACCAGGCGGCGGGCAACATCGCGCCCGCCAGCAGCCGCTCGCGCGAAGCGGGTTCGAAACGCTCCGGCGAGGCGCGCAGCGCGGGCAGATAGAGATTGCCGCCTTCGCAGGCGGTCAGGATAAAGGCCGCGGAACGCGCCAGCTCCGCTTCCGGCAGCGTCACCTCATCGCTGATATCCAGCGCCTGAGCGGCCCGCGCCAGCGCGTCGCGCGCGTCGTCGTCGCACCAGGCAGAGAAAAAGCCGCCCAGCAGCGCGCAGCGCTGACCGCGCACTTCCAGTCCGACCAGCGTCGGATCGGCAGGCCGGTCCGCCTGGAAGGCGTCATCGGCGTCGCGGCCCTGCAATATGTCATACACCAGCGCCAGATCTTCGACGCGGCGTGCGAAGGGGCCGATATGATCAAGGCTGCCGACAAACGGATGACTGCCGCTGCGCGACAGGCGGCCAAAGGTCGGCTTCAGGCCGAAGATGCCGCACAGTGACGCAGGCACGCGAATTGACCCGTTGGTGTCAGTGCCGAGGGAGAAGTGCGCCAGCCCGGCCGCCACCGCCGCAGCGGAGCCGCCCGACGATCCACCCGCCACGCGCGTCAGGTCATGGGGATTGCGCGTCGCGCCGAAGTGGGTGTTCTCAGTGGTAAACCCATAGGCGTAGGCATCCATATTCAGCATGCCGGAGAGCAACGCCCCGGCGCGGCTGAGACGCCTGATCGCCCAGGCGTCCTGCGTCGCCGCAGGACGATCCTGAAACAAGGCGGCGCCCGCCAGCGTGGTATGTCCCGCCACGTCGAACAGATTCTTCACCGCATAAGGAATGCCCGCCAGCGGCGGCAGGTTCTCGCCGCGCCGCCGCTGCGCATCGATCGCGTCAGCCTCGCGCAGCATGCGTTCGGCCGTAACGTCGGTCCAGGCGTTAATTGCCCGGTGGCGCTCAATGCCTTGCAGCGTCTGCTGCGCCACCTCGCGCGCGCTGAGATCGCCGCGCTGGATCGCCTGCTGCAGCGCCTGGAGAGAAAATTCGCTGAGGTTCATGGATGAAATACTCCCGCCACTTCCAGCCTCTCATCGAGAGGAAACGCCATCAGCGGCGCTGCCAGCGCGGCGATGCGTTCCAGCTGAATAACCAGCTCGGCGCGGCGCACGTCGTCCAGCTCCAGCGCCAGCAATTGCTCCATCTGCGCCAGATAGCGCGCCCAGTCTGTTGTCTGATTCATTGTGTTTCTCCTGTCAGAATCCGCTTGCGCTGCCGTTGCTGCGCGGATCGCATGCGCCTTCCAGCATGCCGTTGATATGGCGCACGATAGCGCCCGCGTGACCGACCGCCTCGCTGAAATCGGGCAGCAGCTCCACTTCATGCCCCAGCTGGCGCAGCCTGGCGACCGTCTCCGGCGCGAAGCGGCCTTCCAGCTTGAGCGAGTCAGATGCGTTGCCCCAGGTGCGCCCCAGCAACCAGCGCGGCGCGCTTACCGCCTGCTGCAGCGGCATGCCCTGAATCACATGTCGGGTAAAGATCGCCGCCTGGGTTTGCGGCTGTCCGTCGCCGCCCATTGAGCCGTAGACCAGCGTGCGGCCATCTTTCAGGCGCGCGGCGGCGGGATTAAGGGTGTGAAACGGCTGCTTGCCCGGCGCCAGCGCCAGCAGATGATCCGGATCGAGGCTAAAGGCGGCGCCGCGGTTCTGCCAGGTGATGCCGGTGCCGGGGATCACCACGCCGCTGCCGAACTCGTGATAGATGCTCTGAATAAAGGAGACGGCGAGGCCGCTGCTGTCCATCACGCCCATCCATACCGTGTCGCCTGGGCCACGTCCGGTTCCCCAGGGGGCGGCCTGCGCCTCGTCAATCTGGCTCGCCAGGGTGGCGAAATGATCCAGCGTTAACAGCGACTGCGCTTCGCACCTCATATGGCGCGGGTCGGTAATATGGCGATCGCGCAGGGCAAACGCTTTTTTCGTCGCTTCCACAATGCGGTGCACCGTCTGCGCTTCATCAGCCTGCGCCATCGCAAGATGATCGGTAATGCCGAGGATCGCCAGCGAGACCAGGCCCTGAGTCGGCGGCACCATATTCCACAGATCGCCTTCGCTGTGCGCCACGTGCAGCGGAACGCAGCGACGTGCGCGCTGCTGCTGCAAATCCGCCAGCGTCACCGGCATGCCGAGCGCCGACATCTCTCGCGCCAGGTGGCGCGCCAGCTCGCCGCGATAGAAGCTGTCGAGGCCTTGGTCGCTCAGCAGGCTGAGCGTCTGCGCCAGCGCCGGCTGGGTAAAGCGGCTGCCCTGGCGCGGCGGCTCGCCGTCCGGCATAAAGGTGGCGGTAAACCCCGGCTGATGTGCAAGTTCGTGCCGTTTGGCGGCGGTGGCGGCCGCCTGCGACGCGGTGACCGGAATGCCGTCGGCGGCATAGCGGATGGCGTCGCGCAGCAGGCGCGGCAGGGGCAGCGAGGCGCCGCCCAGCTCGCGAGAGAGCGCCAGCGCCTCCTGCCAGCCGCTCACCGTCCCGGCTACCGTTAAGGCTGCTTTCGGACCGCGATGCGGGATCGTGCCTTCGCCATGGTAGAAGTGGGGATGCGCCAGCGAACCCGCCGCGCCGCTGGCGTCGATAGCCACCGGCTCGCCGTTGGGCGGCAGCACCAGCCAGAAGCCGTCGCCGCCGAGGCCGTTCATATGGGGATAAACCACTGCGATGGTGGCAGCCGCGGCGACCATCGCCTCAAGGGCGTTGCCGCCGTCGCGTAGTACCGCCAGCGCGCTCTCGCTCGCCAGGTGATGTGGCGCGACCGCCATGCCCAGCGGAGCCATATTGCTCTGAATCATATTTACGCTTCTTATCGGGTGACAGAGCGAGGATCCAAGCAAGAGCCGTTCCAGTTTTTGCGGTCGCGCACGACAGCGGTAACCTGGATCGAATTATGCTAGCTTCTGCTGAAACGAAAGTTACAGGACGACGCATGAAACAGCTCGATGAACGACTCAGAAGCCACTATCCGCAGCTCTCGCCCCAGGAGCAGCGTATTGCGGATTTCGTCTTTGACCATTTCGACGATTTGATCAGCTACAACAGCGCCGAGCTGGCGCGGCTCAGCGGCGTGTCGAAAGCCACTGTCAGCCGCCTGTTCCGACGGCTGGGCTATGACAAATATAAAGATATGCGCGACGAACTGCGTATTCTGCGGCAGAGCGGTATGCCCTTGACCGACAACCGCGACGCGGTGCAGGGCAATACGCTGCTGGCGCGCCACTATAAGCAGGAGATGGCGAACCTGACGCAGTGGGTGAACGCGCTTGACGCGCAGCAGTTTGGCGAGGCGGTGCAGCAGATGACGCAGGCGAAACGTATTTTCGTTATCGGGATGCGTAACTCCTGGCCGCTGGCGCTGCACCTGCGCCAGCAGCTGCTGCAGGCCCGTTCCAGCGTCGCCGTACTGCCGCAGCCGGGCCAGACGCTGGCGGAAGAGGTGGTGGATATTACCGCCGACGATATGGTGATCGTTATGGCGTTTCGCCGTCGTCCGCGCCTGATCCGCCCGCTGATACAGCAGCTGCAGCAGCGTGATATTCCGCTGCTGGTGCTGTGCGAGCCGCAGGCGCAGTCGATGGCGGGCCTGGCGAGCTGGCAGCTCTGCGCGCCGCTCGACAGCGTATCCGCCTTCGACAGCTACGCTTCGGCGATGAGCCTGATCAATTTACTGACCAATGCGCTACTGCATGAAATGCTGTCGCAAGGTCGCCAGCGCATCCACCAGATCGCCGATCTCTACCTGCAGCTGGATGAGCTGGAGCACCGTTAACGAGCACCTTTTTGGTGCTTTGCCTCATTTTGATCCTCCTGCATCGGGCGGTGGAAATCCGCCTTAACTACCGTAATTAAGCCCTCTTGCCGTTTACCTCACCTCGTACTGCATTGGCACATTAGTTGCAAATAACAATTACAAGAATCTTTTGTTTCAGGTCAACTTACCGGGGTGCATAATGAAAAAAGTATTAATGGCGGTAGCGGCGGCAGCGTTATTCGTGATCCAGACCGGCAGCGCGCTGGCGGATCAGTTACAGGATATCGAGAAGCGCGGCGTGCTGCGCGTGGCGGTGCCGCAGGATTTCCCGCCGTTCGGATCGGTGGGCACCGATCTGCAGCCGCAAGGCTATGATATCGACACCGCGCGCTATCTGGCGAAACAGATGAAACTTAAGTTGCAGCTGGTACCGGTCACCAGCGCCAACCGCGTGCCCTATCTGCAAACCGACAAGGTCGATCTGGTGATCTCCAGCATGGGTAAAAACCCTGAGCGGGAGAAGGTAATCGATTTCAGCCGTGCCTATGCGCCCTTTTTCCTTGGCGTCTTTGGGCCAAAAGGCGAGGCGCTGAAAGACGCGGCGGCGCTCAGCGGCAAGAGTATTGGGGTCACGCGCGGCGCGGTAGAGGATATGGTGCTGAGCAGTCTTGCGCCGAAAGAGGCGCAGGTGAAGCGCTACGAGGACAACAACACCACGCTTTCGGCTTACCTCTCTGGACAGGTGCAGTACGTCGCGACCGGCAACCTGGTGATCGCGGCGATCGCGCGGCAGAATCCGCAAAAAGCGCCGGTAGCGCAGTTTATGCTGAAAGATTCGCCCTGCTTTATCGGCCTGAAGAAGGGGGAGCCGGCTCTGAAGGCGAAGGTCGACGCGCTGATTGAGCAGGGCATCAAAGACGGCACGCTCAACAAGCTGTCGGAAGAGTGGCTGAAAGCGCCGCTGCCCGCCAGCCTCGGCGCATAAGGGCGCATGATGCTCGGGCAACTTAACTTCCCTGCGCTCTGGCCCTACTGGCCAGAGTTGCTTGCCGGGCTGTGGGTCACCCTTCAGCTGACGGTGCTGGCCACCGTGGGCGGCGTCGGGCTGGGGATCCTTGGCGCGGCGCTGCGCAGCGGTAAAGCGAGCTGGGCCAGCCGTCTCTGGGGCCTCTATGTGGAGATCATCCGCAACACCCCGTTCGTGGTGCAGCTCTTCTTTATTGTTTTCGGTCTGCCTAATCTGGGACTGAAGCTGACGGCGGGCGAGGCGGCGCTGCTGGCGATGCTGATTAACCTCGGCGCCTACAGCACCGAGATTATCCGCGCCGGGATTCAGGTGACGCCGAAAGGGCAGTGGGAAGCGGGACGCGTGCTGGGCCTGACGCGCGCGCAGACCTTTTTGCGCGTGGTGCTGCCGCCGTCGCTGCAGCGCATCTATCCGGCGCTGGTAAGCCAGTGCATTATCGTGATGCTCGGTTCGTCGGTGGTGTCGCAGGTCTCTTATGAAGAGCTGACCTTCGCCGCCAACCTGATCCAGTCGCGCACCTTTTTAAGCTTCGAGGTCTATCTGGTGACCACGCTGATCTATCTGCTGTTATCGATCGCCATGCGGCAGGTGCTGCTGGCGCTGGGGCGTAAATGGTTTGGAGCGCAGCGATGATGACGACCTTTACCGACTGGGACATTCTGCGCAATCTGCTGCTGGCGGCGCGCTGGACGCTGCTGCTCTCGCTGACCGCCTTTGTCGGCGGCACGCTGGTGACGCTGCCGTTGCTCCTGCTGCGCCTGCTGCAGCGGAAATGGCTGACGCGGCTCATCCGCGCCTATACCGAGCTGTTCCAGGGCACGCCGCTGCTGATGCAGCTCTTTCTCGCCTTTTTCGGCGTCGGGCTGTTTGGCATCGACGTCGCGCCCTGGACCGCGGCCTCGCTCGCTCTGACCTTTTATACCAGCGCTTTTCTGCTCGATATCTGGTTCGGCAGCATCCACGCGCTGCCGAAAGGGCAGTGGGAAGCGTCGCGCTGCCTCGGCCTCAGCTTCGGCCAGACTCTGTGGCGGGTTATCGCGCCGCAGGCGCTGCGCATCGCCATCGCGCCGACGGTGGGCTTCGCCGTACAGGTGATCAAGGGCACCGCGCTCGCCTCAATTATCGGCTTTATCGAACTGACGAAAGCCGGAACCATTCTTAACAACGTGACCCTGCAGCCGTTCAAGGTGTTTGGGCTGGTCGCGCTGGGCTACTTTTTGATGTGCTACCCGCTGTCCCGCTACAGCCAGTATCTGGAGAAAAAATTCCATGCCGCTCATCACCATTAATCAGGTGCAGAAGTACTACGGCGATAATCACGTGCTGAAAGGCGTCGATCTCGATATCGAAATGGGTGAAGTGATCTCCATCATCGGCCGCAGCGGCTCAGGCAAAAGCACGCTGCTGCGCTGTATGAACGGTCTGGAGGGCTATCAGGAGGGCAGCATCAAGCTGGGCGGCATGACGATTACCGATCGCGATAGCCAGGCGCGCGACATCAGCCGTTCGGTCGGCATGGTGTTTCAGAACTTCAATCTCTTTCCCCATATGACCGCGCTGGAAAACGTGATGCTGGCGCCGCGCCGGGTGCTGAAGAAAGGCGAGGCGGCGTGCCGCGCGCTGGCGACGCAGATGCTGGAGAAAGTCGGCCTCGGCGAGCGCCTCGATTACTACCCGGCGAACCTCTCTGGCGGCCAGCAGCAGCGCGTCGCCATCGCCCGCGCGCTGGCAATGAACCCGAAGGTGCTGCTGTGCGACGAGATCACCTCGGCGCTCGATCCTGAGCTGGTGGGCGAGGTGCTGAAAGTGCTGGAGCAGCTCGCCGCCGAAGGAATGACGCTGATCCTGGTCACCCATGAGATGAATTTCGCGCGCGACGTCGGCGATCGCGTGGTCTTTATGCATCAGGGGCGCGTCTGGGAGCAGGGCAGCAGCAAAACCCTGTTCGCCGCGCCGCAGACGCCGGAGCTGAAGCAGTTTATCTCCTCGGTGCGACTCTAATTTCAGAAGGAAACCAATATGGAAAACCGCTACCCGCAAATTAATCCGCCGCAGCGTCTGCTGATGGGGCCTGGCCCGATCAACGCCGATCCGCGCGTGCTGCGCGCCATGTCGACTCAGCTGATCGGCCAGTACGATCCGGCGATGACGCACTATATGAACGAGGTGATGGCGCTCTATCGCGGCGTCTTCCGTACGGAAAACCGCTGGACGCTGCTGATTGACGGTACCTCACGCGCCGGGATCGAGGCGATCCTGCTGTCGGCGATCCGGCCTGGCGATCGGGTGCTGGTGCCGGTATTTGGCCGCTTCGGCCATCTGCTGTGCGAGATCGCCCGCCGCTGCCGCGCCGAGGTGCACACCATTGAGGTGCCCTGGGGGGAAGTCTTTACGCCGGATCGGATCGAAGATGCTATTAAGTGCGTTAAGCCACGCCTGCTGCTGACGGTACAGGGCGATACCTCGACCACCATGCTGCAACCGCTGGCGGAGCTGGGCGCGATCTGCAAAAAGTATGGCGTACTCTTCTATACCGATGCCACCGCGTCGCTCGGCGGCAACGCGCTGGAGACCGACGCCTGGGGGCTGGATGCGGTATCGGCAGGCATGCAGAAGTGCCTCGGCGGCCCGTCCGGCACCTCGCCCATCACCTTAAGCCCGCAGATGGAAGAGGCTATCCGCAGGCGTAAATGCGTTGAGGAGGGGATCCGTACCGCCGAGCATCAGGATGGCGATGAGGAGATGATCTACTCGAACTATTTCGATCTCGGCATGATCATGGATTACTGGGGGCCGGAGCGGCTTAACCACCATACCGAGGCGACCACCGCGCTGTTCGGCGCGCGGGAGTGCGCCCGTCTTATTCTGCAGGAAGGGCTGGACGCAGGCATTGCGCGCCACAAGCTGCACGGCGACGCGCTGCTGAAGGGCATTCAGGGCATGGGGCTGGAGACCTTCGGCGATCTGAAGCACAAGATGAACAACGTGCTCGGCGTGGTGATCCCGCAGGGCGTCAACGGCGACCAGGTGCGCAAGCTGATGCTGGAAGATTTCGGCATTGAGATCGGCACCTCGTTTGGCCCGCTGCACGGCAAGGTATGGCGCATCGGCACCATGGGCTATAACGCGCGGAAAGATTGCGTCATGACCACGCTGGCGGCGCTGGAAGCAGTGCTGACGCACGTCGGCTTCCGCGCGACGCAGGGCGCGGCGATGCAGGCGGCCTGGGATCACTACGGGAGCGGCGCATGATGATGAACGCCGCTGAGGCGCAACTGGCCGCTGAACGCGTAATGGCGCGCTGCGACGCGCTGGCGGCGATCAGCGAATCGCCCGATCACCTGACGCGCGTCTATCTCTCGCCGGAGCATCTGCGCGCCAACGCCCAGGTAGGCGAGTGGATGGCGCAGGCCGGCATGCGCGTCTGGCAGGATGAAGTCGGCAATATCTGCGGCCGCTACGAAGGCGCGAGCAGCGGGGCACGTGCGCTGCTGCTCGGCTCGCATCTCGACACGGTACGCAACGCCGGACGCTACGACGGGATGCTGGGAGTGCTGACCGCGATTGAAACCGTACAGTGGCTCCATGAGAAACAGCTGCGCCTGCCGCTGGCGGTGGAGGTGGTCGGGTTCGGCGATGAAGAAGGAACGCGCTTTGGCATTACGCTGCTCGGCAGTCGCGGCATCGCCGGCAGCTGGCCGGAAAGCTGGCCGATGCACCCGGACGGCAACGGCATTACCGTCGCGCAGGCGATGACGGACGTAGGGCTGGATGCCGACACTATTCCGCGCGCCGCCCGTGACCTTAACGCCATCGTCGCCTATCTTGAACTGCATATCGAACAGGGGCCTTGTCTGGAGCAGGCCGGGCTGGCGCTGGGCGTCGTCACCGCCATCAACGGCGCGCGTCGTCTTAGCTGCCGCTTCACTGGCGAGGCGGGCCATGCGGGTACGGTGCCGATGACGCACCGCAAAGACGCGCTGGCGGCGGCGGCGGAGTGGATGGTGTTTATCGAGGCGACGACGCGCGAGCAGGATCCGCAGCTGGTGGCGACGGTCGGTACCCTGAGCTGCGCGCCCGGCGCGGTTAACGTTATTCCCGGCGAGGTCGTTCTGTCGCTGGACGTGCGCGGCCCGGAAGATCTGCCGCTGGAACGGCTGCTGTCGAGCCTGCTGACCCAGGGCGAGGCGATCGCGCTGCGACGTGGCCTGCGCTTCGAGGCGGAGGAGTATTACCGCATCAGCGCCACCGCCTGCGACGGTCAGCTGCGTCAGGCGCTGAGCAGCGCCGTAGAGACGGTGCAGGGCCGCACGCTGGCGCTGCCGAGCGGCGCGGGCCATGACGCCATCGCCATCGCCGAGCGCTGGCCGGTCGGCATGCTGTTTGTGCGTAACGAACGCGGCATCAGCCACCATCCGGCGGAGGCGGTGATGACCGACGACGTGGCGCTGGCGGTGCGCGCTTATCTGCACGCCGTGTGCCAGCTGGCACAGCGGAGCGCGTAATGAACCTTGTGACCTTTAACGCGCTGCCTTATGACGCGGCGCAGGCCGTAATCGCCCATTGCGTGGCGATCCCGCGCTGGCAGCAGGCGCTGACGGCCGCGCGTCCCTTTGCCTCCGTGTCGGCCTTGCTGGAGGCGGCGGAAAGGCTGGCGCAGGCGTGGGACAGCGAGGATCTTGAACAGGCGCTGACAGCGCATCCGCGCATCGGCGAGCGCGCCAGCGGCGCGGACAAAGAGGCGGCGCTGTCGCGTCAGGAGCAGTCAGCGATGGGCGACGCCGACGCGGCGCTGAAGCAGGCGATGCTGGCGGGCAATCAGGCCTATGAAGCGCGCTTTGGCCGCGTTTTCTTAATTCGCGCCCGTGGGCGCAGCGGCGAAGAGATGCTGGCGCAACTTCAGCGTCGCCTGAGTCATGACGAAGAGACCGAAACGCGCGAAGCGCTGCAGCAATTACGCGAAATTACCCTGTTGCGTCTGAAGGAGAGCCTGACATGAGCACTATCACTACCCATATTCTGGACACCGCGCTGGGCAAACCGGCGGTCGGCGTCGCCGTCTCGCTTGAGCAGAATAGCCCGGAGGGCTGGCTGCCTGTCTGCGAAGGCACCACGGACAGCGACGGGCGCGTTAGTGAGTTAACGCCGGAGCCGCTCGCCCCCGGCCACTATCGCCTGACCGCAGAGATTGGCGACTACTTTGCTATAGACGGACGCGATGCGCTCTATGTCTCTGCGCAAATCGACTTTGTGATTGCCGAAGCGGGCAGCCATTTTCATCTGCCTTTTTTGATTTCGCCCTGGTCGTGGTCGACCTATCGCGGTAGCTAAATTTGAAAGCCTGCGGCTATCAATACCGTCGGTTCAGCCAAATAGTGTTTATACAAGCGTAACGTTATCGTAGCCGGGTAATCAAAAGCCAACGGAGCCGATAATGAGCACGCCAGAAAATAACGATAATGCAGCCGCCGCAGGTAAATGCCCTTTTCCCCATGGCGCCACGGAAGAAAAAAGCCCGAGCGCGAGTGGAGCCGAAGCAGGTAAATGTCCTTTCCACCATGGCGCTTCCGAAGAGAAAAGCGTTCTGGCGCGCGGCGCCGGTAGCGGTACCAGCAACCGCGACTGGTGGCCCAACATGCTGCGTGTCGATCTGTTAAACCAGCACTCCAGCCGTTCCAACCCGCTCAGCGACGATTTCAACTACCGCGAAGAGTTCAGCAAGCTCGACTATTCAGCGCTGAAAGCGGACATCCGCGCGCTGCTGACCGACTCGCAATCCTGGTGGCCAGCCGACTGGGGCAGCTATATCGGCCTGTTTATCCGTATGGCGTGGCACAGCGCGGGCACCTACCGCACCGTCGACGGTCGCGGCGGCTCTGGCCGCGGTCAGCAGCGTTTTGCGCCGCTCAACTCCTGGCCGGACAACGTCAGCCTGGATAAAGCGCGTCGTCTGCTGTGGCCGGTGAAACAGAAGTATGGTCAGAAAATTTCCTGGGCCGATCTCTATATCCTTGCGGGCAACGTCTCGCTGGAGAACGCCGGCTTCCGTACCTTCGGCTTCGGCGCCGGACGTGAAGACGTGTGGGAGCCGGATATGGATGTCGACTGGGGCAACGAAACCGAATGGCTGGCGCACCGCCATCCGGAAAGCCTTGCGAACGCACCACTCGGCGCGACGGAAATGGGCCTGATCTACGTCAACCCGGAAGGGCCGGAAGCGAGCGGCAACCCGGCATCAGCCGCGCCGGCGATCCGCGCCACCTTCGGCAATATGGGTATGAATGATGAAGAGATCGTCGCCCTGATCGCTGGCGGTCATACGCTGGGCAAAACTCACGGCGCGGGCGCCGCCAGCCATCTCGATGTCGATCCGGAAGCCTCTCCGATTGAAGCGCAGGGTCTGGGCTGGAGCAGCAGCTACGGCAGCGGCGCAGGCGCGGACGCCATTACTTCCGGTCTGGAAGTGGTCTGGACGCAAACACCGACCCAGTGGAGCAACTACTTCTTCGAAAACCTGTTCAAATATGAGTGGGTGCAGACGCACAGCCCGGCAGGCGCGATCCAGTTTGAAGCCAGCAACGCCGACGCGATTATCCCCGATCCCTTTGATCCGGAGAAAAAGCGTAAGCCGACCATGCTGGTTACCGATCTGACGCTGCGCTTCGACCCGGAATTTGAAAAGATCTCTCGTCGCTTCCTTAACGATCCGCAGGCGTTTAACGAAGCCTTTGCCCGCGCATGGTTCAAGCTGACCCACCGCGATATGGGGCCAAAAGCGCGCTACCTGGGACCGGAAGTGCCGAAAGAAGATCTGCTGTGGCAGGATCCGCTGCCGGCGGCGATCCATCAGCCGAGCGACAGCGACATCAGCGAGCTGAAAGCAAAAATCGCTGCGTCGGGACTGAGCGTAAGCCAGCTGGTTTCCGCAGCCTGGGCGTCCGCTTCTACCTTCCGCGGCGGCGACAAGCGCGGCGGTGCGAACGGCGCGCGTCTGGCGCTGGCGCCGCAGAAAGAGTGGGCGGTTAACGCCAGCGTTATTCGTGACGTGCTGCCGGTGCTGCAGGATATTCAGCAGACCTCAGGCAAAGCCTCGCTGGCGGATGTGATCGTCCTGGCGGGCAACGTCGGGATCGAAATGGCAGCCGCGGCGGCTGGTGTGGCGGTACAGGTGCCCTTTACGCCGGGCCGCGTCGATGCGCGTCAGGATCAGACCGACATTGAATCCTTCGCTTTACTGCAGCCGCTGGCGGATGGTTTCCGTAACTATCGCCGCGTGCAGGGCGGTTCATCGACCGAAACGCTGCTGCTGGACAAAGCGCAGCAGCTGACCCTGAGCGCCCCGGAGCTGACGGTGCTGCTGGGTGGTCTGCGCGTGCTGGGAACCAACTTCGACGGCAGCAACCGCGGCGTCTTTACCGAGCGTCCCGGCGTGTTGAGCACAGATTTCTTCGTGAACCTGCTGGATATGCGCACCGCCTGGCGCGCCACCGATGAGAGCGCCGAGCTGTTTGAAGGGCGCGATCGTCAGAGCGGGGAAGTGAAGTACCACGCGACCCGCGCCGATCTGGTATTTGGTTCTAACGCCATCCTGCGCGCGCTGGCGGAAGTGTACGCCAGCAGCGATGCGCACCAGAAGTTTGTTACTGACTTTGTGGCCGCCTGGACCAAAGTGATGAATCTGGATCGCTTCGATATCTGATTGACGCATTAGCAGTCAGTAAAAAGCCGCAGCCTGAACCGCTGCGGCTTTTTTATTGCCGGTGCCAGCGCGATGGCCGAAGCACGGCTCCTGCGCTGGCCTGCGCCTTACCTGACGCGAATTGTCAGTGCCTCCTCCGCGGGCGAGGGGGATCGGCGCTTTATTGCGTCCACGTAAAATCGTCGGCGTCGCGCCAGGCCGGAAAGCGCTCACGATAAGCGTTCAGGGTCTCCAGCGACAGCGTTGCGTCGAGCCGCGCCTGCGTAAAGGGCGCCGCCTCGCTGAGGATCTCGCCCTGCGGCGAAATAATCCGGCTGTCGCCGCTGTAGTGATGCTGGTTACCGTCGCTGCCGACGCGGTTGCAGCCCGCCACATAAGCCTGATTCTCAATAGCGCGCGCCAGCAGCAGCGCTTGCCAGTGCAACGCGCGCGGCGCGGGCCAGTTCGCTACATAGAGCGCCAGATCGTAGTCGTTGCGGTTGCGCGCGAACACCGGGAAGCGCAGGTCGTAGCAGATCTGCGGCAGGATGCGCCAGCCGCGCCACTGCAGCACTTCACGCGTCGTCCCTGGCTGATAGTGATGATGCTCGTCCGCCATGCGGAACAGGTGCCGCTTGTCATACTGGTGCAGCGTGCCGTTCGGCTCTACCAGCAGAAAGCGGTTCACCGCGCCTTTCTCAGTCTGGATCGCCGCGCTGCCGCCTACCAGCGCGTCGCTCGCCTCGGCGTGGCGGTGCAGCCACTCCACCACCTGCGCCTGCGGCAGGGAACGCTGCGCCGCTTCCATGGCGAATCCGGTCGTGAACATCTCCGGCAGCAGGATCAGATCGCGGCCCGTCACGCCCTCAAGTACGGCGTCGAAATGACGCAGGTTCGCTTCGCCATCCATCCAGTGCAGGGTTTCCTGCAAAACGGTAATCTTTAAATCTGACATAAGCGCTCCGCGGCGGCGTCCAGCGTCGCCTCCTGTTTGGCGAAGCAGAGGCGGATCAGCCTGTGCGGGAAGGGGCCGGCGCAGAACACCGATAGCGGGATCGCCGCCACGCCCACCTCTTTCGTCAGCCACTGACAGAAGCTTACGTCATCGAGATCGGAGATGGCGCTGTAGTCCGCCAGCAGAAAGTAGGTGCCTTCGCACGGCAGCACCTTAAAGCGGCTCTTCCCCAGCGCCTGCGCCAGACGGTCGCGGCGCGCGCGGTAAAACGACGGCAGCTCGCGGTAGTGTTCCGGCGCGTCGCGCAGCATATCGGCAATCGCCAGCTGCGCGGGCGTATTGACCGCAAAGGTCAGATACTGATGCACCTTGCGGATCTCCGCGCTGATGGCGGCGGGCGCGACGCTGTAGCCCACTTTCCAGCCGGTCATATGAAAGGTTTTGCCGAATGAGGAGACGGCGATGGCGCGCTCGCGCAGCTGCGGATGCGCCAGTACGCTGGCGTGGCCCGCCTCATCGAAGCAGATATGCTCGTAGACCTCGTCGCTCAGCACGTAAATTTCCCGATCGGCAATCGCCTGCCAGAGCGCGGCGAAATCTGCTTTACGCCAGACGGTGGCGGAAGGGTTGTGCGGCGTATTAAGGATAACCAGACGCGTTTTGCTGGAGAGCAAACGGGCGAACGCTGCCCAGTCGACGCGAAAGCCCGGCGGCTGCAGCGCGATGCGCTTCAGCACGCCTCCTGACAGCTCGACGGCAGGCGCATAGCTGTCGTAGCTTGGGTCGAAGCAGATCACCTCATCGCCCTGGCGCACCAGCGCCGTGATCGCCGCGTAGAGCGCTTCGGTCGCGCCAGCGGTCACGGTGATATCGCTTTCGACGTTGGGCCGGTAGCCATAAAGCTCAGCGGTTTTCCCGGCGATCGCTTCGCGCAGCGGCAGGGCGCCGGTCATCGGCGCATACTGATTCGCGCCCTGGCTGACGTGATGCGCCAGGCGCTCCTGCAGATAGCGCGGGCCATCGAAATCGGGAAAACCCTGAGAGAGGTTAATGGCGTTATGCTGCTGCGCCAGCGCACTCATTTGGGTAAAAATGGTGGTGCCGAGAGCGGGAAGTTTACTCTCCGGCGTCAGATTGGGCTGCGTCATGGTTAATTGCCTTAAGCGCGAATGTCGTTGCGGAGTAACCCTGTGTTGAAGCCACTATAAACAGGATGTTAATATTTGGCAATCGAGACGCTTAGACGTCTAAAACCCACGTTACAGGATGCCTGATACGCTATGTCTGAACTCTCTCCGCTCGACCAGCTGGTGGCGGCCTGCCGCTGGATTGGTGAAAAAGGCTGGGCGCCCGCTACCGGCGGCAATATGTCGGTTCGTGAAAATGACCGCTTCTGCCTGCTCAGCGAATCAGGCAAGGATAAAGGCAGCCTGACGCGCGACGACTTTATTCAGGTGGAGATCGCCACCAGCAGCGCGCCGTCCGGACGCAGGCCCTCGGCGGAAACAGGACTCCATACCCTGATCTACCGACTGTTTCCCGACGCGGGCGCAGTGCTGCATACCCATACGGTCAATGCAACGGTGCTGTCGCGGGTCGAAAAGGGCAGTGCGCTGCGGCTGGAAGGCTATGAAATGCAGAAAACCCTGGCGGGGCAGCATACCCATCTTGCGTGCGTGGCGATCCCGCTGTTTGATAACGACCAGGATATCGACGCGCTGGCGCAGCGCATTGAGGCATATGCCCGGCACAATCCGTTTCGCTACGGCTTTCTGCTGCGCGGCCACGGCTTGACCTGCTGGGGCCGGGACGTTAACGAAGCGCGTCGCCATCTGGAAGGTCTGGAATTTTTATTTGAATGCGAACGTCAACGTCGCCTGCTGGAGGCTCAATGATCCGCGCTATTGTCACCGATATTGAAGGTACCACCAGCGATATCCGCTTCGTACATGAGGTACTGTTCCCGTACGCGCGTCAGCACCTCGCCGCGTTTATTCGCGCGCAGCATCAGCAGCCCGACGTCAGTGCCGCGCTCGACGCGGTGCGCGCCGAAGCAGGACAGCCGGAGGCCGATCTGTCGGCGGTAACGCAGATCCTGTTGCGCTTTATGGACGAAGATCGCAAATCCACCGGACTGAAAGCGCTGCAGGGGATGATCTGGCGCGACGGCTATATGAACGGCAGCTTTACCGGCCATCTCTATCCCGACGTCCTGCCGGCGCTGCGCGCCTGGCGTGAGCAGGGCGTTCAGCTTTACGTTTATTCTTCCGGTTCGGTTGCAGCGCAAAAACTGTTATTTGGCTACAGTGATGAAGGTGATATTACTGGCCTGTTTAGCGGGTATTTTGATACCCGCGTCGGCGCCAAGCGCGAGGTCGCCTCCTACCGCAATATTGCTGAACAAACCGGCCTGCCCGCTGAGCAGCTGCTGTTCCTCTCCGACATTCGTCAGGAGCTGGATGCGGCAGCGGAAGCCGGATGGAATACCGTGCAGTTAATTCGCGGCCCCGCAGACAGCGAAAGCCGCCATCATCAGGTGAACACCTTTTCGGGAGTCGTTTTAGCATGAGTGCATTGACCATTTTTACCGATACCGAGGCCACGCTGCCGGTGTGGCACAGTACCGATGCGGAGATGATCCGCGAGCGGCTGAACGCGAAAAATGTGCGCTTCGAGCGCTGGGCGGCGGATCGCGATTTAGGCGAAAATCCAGAGCCAGCCCGCGTGATTGAAGCCTATCAGCACGCCATCGATCTGCTGGTGGCGGAGAAGGGCTATCAGAGCTGGGATGTGATCAGCATGCGCGCCGACCACCCGCAAAAAGAGGCGCTGCGCGAGAAGTTTCTCGCCGAGCATACGCATGGCGAAGATGAGGTGCGCTTCTTTGTCGAGGGCGCGGGCCTTTTCTGCCTCCACCTCGACGGCCAGGTCTATCAGATCCTGTGTGAGAAAAACGATCTCATCTCAGTGCCAGCGGGTACGCCGCACTGGTTCGATATGGGTTCATCGCCGCACTTCACCGCTATTCGCATTTTCGATAATCAGGAAGGCTGGGTGGCGCACTTTACCGGCGATGCCATCGCCGACGCCTATCCGCGCCTGCCTTAATGCCTGAGGGGCGCGCTGAGCGCGCCCTTTTATTCAGGGCTGAAAAATTCCCGCCTTTACCTCGTCCGGCGACACCGCGCCGGTATCCAGCACCCAGCCGCTGATCAGCGCCGCAGGCGTCACATCGAACGCCGGGTTATAGACGGCCGCCGCTTCCGGCGCCCACTGTACGCTGCCAAAACTGCCCGCCACGCCAGTCACTTCGCTGGCGGCGCGCTGTTCGACAGGAATGTCGCGGCCGCTGGCACACTGGCGATCCAGCGTGGTATAGGGCGCGGCGACATAGAACGGGATCTGGTGATAGTGCGCCAGCACTGCGAGGCTATAGGTGCCGATTTTATTCGCCACGTCGCCGTTGGCCGCAATGCGGTCCGCGCCGACCCAGATCGCGTCGACCTGGCCGCTCGCCATCAGGCTGGCTGCCATCGAGTCGGTGATGAGCCGATAGGGGATCGCCAGCTCGCCCAGCTCCCAGGCGGTAAGCCGCCCGCCCTGCAACAGCGGGCGCGTCTCATCGACCCAGACGCTCGCCACCTTGCCCTGCTGATGCGCGCGAGCGATAACGCCCAGCGCGGTGCCGACGCCCGCCGTCGCCAGCCCGCCGGTGTTGCAGTGGGTTAACAGGCGGCTGCCCGGTTTAACCAGCGCGCTGCCCGCCTCGGCGATGCTGTCGCACAGCTGACGATCTTCCTCCACCAGACGCAGCGCTTCATGACTCAGCGCGACGACGAAATCCTCCTGCGCCAGCGCCTGTTTCATCCGGTCCAGATTATTCATCAGGTTGACCGCCGTCGGACGCGCGGCGCGCAATACAGCCAGCGCCTGCGCCAGCGCGTCGCGACTGGCCCCCGCTTCGGCCAGCAGCGCCAGCAGCAGCGAGGCGGAGAGGCCGATTAGCGGCGCGCCGCGCACGCGCAGGGCGTGAATATGGTCAATCAGCTGCGGCACATCATGCGCCGGAAGCCAGTTTTTTTGCTGCGGCAGCGCCTGCTGGTCAAGGATCCAGAGCTGATTGTCACGAACCTGTAAGCTGGTGGTACGGAGTGTTTGCATTGTCTGTGAAAACCCTGTTGCGTTGTTATCACGTATTGTGCCAACATGCGGAACGGATGTATAGACGTCTGAACGGCTTATTATAGCGCCCTGGCGGGGTTTTCGTTGCAGAGACTTTTGTTTGAGAGGAATGGCAATGTCGCAATACCGTACCTTCACCGCGGCTGACGCCGTAGCCTATGCCAGAGAATTTGGTGGCGTAGAGGACCCCGCTTCGCTGGTTGCGGCGGAAGAGATAGGTGATGGCAACCTCAACCTGGTATTTAAAATTTTCGACCGCCAGGGCAACAGCCGGGTCATCGTAAAACAGGCTCTGCCTTATGTGCGCTGCGTCGGCGAGTCCTGGCCGCTGACGCTGGATCGCGCGCGGCTGGAGGCGCAAACCCTGGTCGAGCACTATAAATATTCTCCCCAGCACACGGTGAAGGTGACGCACTACGACGAGACGCTGGCAGTAATGGTGATGGAAGATCTCTCGAGCCACCGCATCTGGCGCAGCGAGCTGGTGAAGGGCGCTTACTATCCGCAGGCGGCGACGCAGCTGGGCGAATATCTGGCGCAGACGCTGTTTCACACCTCCGATTTTATGCTGCATCCCCACAAGAAAAAGGCGGAAGTGGCGCGCTTTATTAATCCGGAAATGTGCGAGATCACCGAAGATCTTTTCTTTAACGATCCCTATACCGATCACGAACGCAACAGCTATCCGCAGGCGCTGGAGCCGCTGGTCGCCAGCCTGCGCAATGATGATGCGCTGAGGATCGCCGTCGCCGGCCTGAAACACCGCTTTTTTGCCCACGCAGAAGCGCTGCTGCACGGCGATATCCACAGCGGCTCGATCTTCGTCGCCGATAACAGCCTGAAGGCGATCGACGCGGAGTTCGGTTATTTCGGCCCGATTGGCTTTGATGTCGGCACGGCGCTGGGCAACCTGCTGCTTAACTACTGCGGTCTGCCGGGGCTGCTGGCCCCGCGTGAAGCGGCGGAAGGGCGCGAGCTGCGGCTGAATGACGTGCGCGAGGTATGGAACAGGTTTGCTGCACGCTTCCTGGCGCTGGCGCAAGAGAAAACTCGTGACGTAGCGCTGGCATACCCAGGCTATGCGCAGGCGTTTTTACGCAAGGTGTGGGCCGATACTATCGGCTATTGCGGCACCGAGCTGATTCGCCGCACCGTCGGCATGTCGCACGTCGCGGATATGAAGCTGATTAAGGATGAGGCGATGCGCACCGAGTGTATCCGCAGCGCCATTACGCTGGGACGCACGCTGATTCTGGCGGCGGATCATGTGGAAGATGTAGAAGCGCTGATTGCGCGTATTCGGCAGGCGGGCTAAGGTCGAGCAAAAGTTTCCTTTTACAGGCCGCGCACGCTCCTTGTGCGCGACCCTTTCGTTTACGCCGCCTCGCTTTCTCGCGCGGCCTTAACCGTCGGCTGCTTTACCGGCACCGCCAGCGCATCCGCTTCAAACTCGTCGACGTTAATGGCGCGCAGGCGACTCGCTTCGGCGCGCGTCAGCACATCCGCCTCAGCGGCATCAATCCATCCCGCTTTAAGCGCCCGCTGCGCCAGCGCGTCGAGCCGGGTGAAAGAGAAGTGCTCTTTCTGCTGTTTGCACAGACGATCGTGGATCGCTTCCGCCGCCATCACCTCCTGCAAGGCCTGCTCAAGCTGGCCCGCCGGGTTATGCTCGCCTGGCGTCAGATACTGACCGCGTCCCAGACGCGTCCGGGTGGCGGACGGCACCTGCAGCAGCTTCGCCAGCTTATGATCCAGACGGTCGCTCGGCGCCGGGCAGTGTTTGCCGCCGGCAAAAATCATCATGCGCAGCGCGCCAGCCGCCAGCGGGCTCGGGAAGTTGCGCAGCAGATCTTCTATCGCCTGCTCGGCCTGATGCAGCGCATCCTGTACGCCCCAGTGAACCAGCGGCAGATCGGCCTCGTGACGGCCCTCATCGTCATAGCGTTTCAGCGTGGCAGAGGCGAGATAAAGCTGGCTCAGCACATCCCCCAGACGCGCTGAAATACGCTCGCGTCGTTTCAGACTGCCGCCGAGCACCGCCATCGAAACGTCAGCCAGCAAGGCCAGGTTGGCGCTCAGACGGTTGAGGTGTTGGTAGTAGCGGCGCGTGGCGTCGCGCGTCGGCGAGGCGCTGCTGCGTCCCGCCGTCAGGCCGAGCCACAGGCTGCGTACGGCGTTGCTGCCCACGTAGCCGATATGGCTGAACAGGGCGGCGTCGAAGGCGTTGAGATCCTGACTCGCCGCCGCCGCCATCTCTTTCAGCACGAACGGATGACAGCGGATCGCCCCCTGACCAAAGATAATCATGCTGCGCGTCAGAATATTCGCGCCTTCCACCGTGATGGCGATAGGCGCGCCCTGATAGGCGCGGGCAAGGAAGTTATTGTTGCCAAGCATAATGCCTTTGCCGCCCGCGATATCCATGGCGTCCACGATAGCGCGCTGACCGCGATGGGTGCAGTGATACTTCACAATCGCCGACAGCACCGCCGGCTTCTCACCCTGCATAATGCCGGTGGTAATCAGCGTCGCCGCGGCATCCATGACATAGGCATTACCGGCAATGCGCGCCAGCGGCTCCTCAATGCCCTCCATCTTACCGATAGAGACTTTGAACTGACGACGGATATGCGCATAGGCGCCGGTCGCCAGCGCCACGCTTTTCAGGCTGCCGGTCGAGTTAGACGGCAGGGTAATGCCGCGTCCTACCGACAGACACTCAACCAGCATCCGCCAGCCCTGACCGGCCATCTGCGGACCGCCGATAATAAAATCGATCGGCACGAAAATATCCTTGCCGCGCGTCGGGCCGTTCTGGAACGGCACGTTCAGCGGGAAGTGACGCTTGCCGATTTCGACGCCCGGCGTGCTGGTAGGAATTAACGCGCAGGTAATGCCCAGCGACTCGGTATCGCCCAGCAAACCATCGGGGTCGGAAAGCTTAAAGGCCAGGCCTAACACGGTCGCCACCGGCGCCAGCGTAATGTAGCGTTTATTCCAGGTGAGGCGCATGCCCAGCACCTGCTTGCCTTGCCACTCGCCCATACAGACGACGCCGGTATCGGGAATGGCCCCGGCGTCGGAACCCGCCTCCGGGCTGGTCAGCGCAAAGCAGGGGATCTCGTCGCCGCGCGCCAGACGCGGCAGATAGTGATCTTTCTGCTCGTCAGTGCCGTAATGCTGCAGCAGTTCGCCAGGGCCAAGCGAGTTGGGCACGCCGACGGTTATCGCCAGAATGCCGGAGACGCCCGCCAGCTTTTGCAGCACGCGCGCCTGCGCATAGGCGGAGAATTCCAGGCCGCCATACTCTTTCTTGATAATCATGGCGAAGAAGCGCTGCTCTTTCAGATAAGCCCACAACTCCGGCGGTAGATCCGCCATCTCATGGGTAATAGCGAAATCGTTCGCCATGCGGCAGGCTTCTTCCACAGGCCCGTCGAGAAACGCCTGCTCTGCTGGCGTCAGGCGCGGCTGCGGGTAGTTGTGCAGCTTCTGCCAGTCCGGCTTGCCCTGAAACAGATCGCCTTCCCACCAGGTGGTCCCGGCGTCGATCGCCTCTTTTTCAGTACGCGACATCGGCGGCATTACCTGCTGAAAGCGCTGCAGCATCGGCTTCGAAAACATTGCGCGGCGCATCGAAGGAAGGTTAAACGGCAGCAGCACAATAGCCAGCGGCAACAGCAGCCAGGGGGTCCAGAGGTGCGCCGCGGCCCAGCCGGCGGTCCACAACAGTAAAATCACGCTGCTCGCCGCCAGGGATACGCGGTGATAAAACAGGACGCTGATTAACACCAGCGTCGCGAGGATCGACACAACCATCATAATCACGGCTCCGTAAGTAGTAAGAGGTCTGACCTGTTATCTGTAGAGGTGTATGACACTGGCGATTAATTAGCAATCCGTTTACATCGCAATTACAACCTTACTCACAAAATCGGAAAATCAGCCATGCAGGGCGCGCAGGCTTTCGCGCGGCGCACGCTTTGCGGCAACCCGCCATTCCGTTAAACTTGAAAAGTCACTCTTTTACTAACAAGGACATCCCTATGTATCAGGACATCATTCGCTCTGAGCTGAATGAAGCAGCGGATACGCTGAATACGTTTCTCAGCGACGAAGCGAACATTCACGCGATTCAGCGCGCGGCGGTGCTGCTGGCCGACAGCTTTAAAGCGGGCGGTAAAGTGCTCTCCTGCGGCAACGGCGGCTCCCACTGCGACGCCATGCACTTCGCCGAAGAGCTGACCGGCCGCTATCGCGAAAACCGTCCGGGCTATCCGGCGATCGCCATCTCCGACGTCAGCCATCTTTCCTGCGTCAGCAACGATTTCGGCTACGACTACGTTTTCTCTCGCTACATCGAAGCGGTGGGGCGTCCGGGCGACGTTTTGCTGGGGCTCTCTACCTCCGGCAACTCCGCCAATATCATTAAGGCGATCGAAGCGGCGCGCGCGCAGGGCATGAAGGTGATTACCCTGACCGGCAAAGATGGCGGCAAGATGGCGGGCTCGGCGGATATCGAAATCCGCGTGCCGCACTTCGGCTATGCTGACCGCATTCAGGAGATCCACATCAAGGTGATCCATATCCTGATGCTGCTGATCGAAAAAGAGATGGTGAAGTAAGGTTGCTGGCCGCCAGCGTCTGCGCTGGCGGCCTTTCTGACTAAGGCGGTAGCTATGTGCGAATTGCTCGGGATGAGCGCCAACGTTCCAACCGATATCTGTTTCAGTTTTACCGGCCTGGTGCAGCGCGGCGGGGGAACCGGGCCGCATAAAGACGGCTGGGGCATCACCTTTTATGAAGACAGAGGCTGTCGCACCTTTAAAGATCCGCTGCCGAGTTATAACTCGCCCATCGCGCGGCTGGTGCAGGAGTACCCGATCAAGTCCCATTCAGTGGTGGCGCATATTCGCCAGGCGAATCGCGGGCCGGTCTCGCTGGAAAATACCCATCCCTTTACCCGCGAGCTGTGGGGACGCAACTGGACCTATGCACATAACGGCCAGCTAAAAGGCTATCGTCAGCTGGAAACCGGTCATTATCGCCCGGTCGGTGAAACCGACAGCGAGAAGGCGTTCTGCTGGATCCTGCATAAGCTGGCGACGCGCTATCCGCGCACGCCTGCCAACTGGCCGGCGGTGTTTCGCTATGTGGCAGAACTGGCGGGCGAGCTGCGGCAGAAAGGGGTGTTTAATATGCTGCTGTCGGACGGGCGCTATCTGATGGCGTTCTGCTCAACCAATCTTTACTGGATCACGCGTCGCGCGCCCTTCGGCAAAGCGCAGCTGCTCGATCAGGACGTCGAGATCGATTTCCAGCAGCACACCACCGCCAACGATGTGGTGACGGTGATTGCAACGCAGCCGCTGACGGGAAATGAAACCTGGCACCGCATCGTGCCAGGCGAGTGGGCGTTATTCTGCCTTGGAGAGCGCCAGGAATGATTTAGACGCGGCTTCGGGATTAACCATCACCGGGCTGCTGTTGTTCATCACATAGCTGCCGCTGGCGACGTTGACCGTCGGCGGCTGATGATACTTCTCAAAATAGGCGTAGCCCGGCTGCAGCTCGCGCCAGAAGCTGGCGTAGGTAGAGTAGCGATGACGCTGCATATTGGTGTCGGTCATGCGGAACGGGAAGATGCTGATATTGACCTGCGCCTGGCCGTTACGCAGCGCCGCGTTCACGTAAGTGAAGATCTCATCCATATAGGCGTTGGTCATGGCGTAGCAGCCGATCGATTTGCAGTCGCCATGGATCATCAGATAGTTGCCGGTGTAGGCGTGTTCGCGATCGTACTGGTTAGGAAAACCGACGTTGATAGCGCGATAAAAGCGGCTGTCCGGCTTAAGCTGGTTTAGCCTGACGCTGTAAAATCCTTCCGGACTCTTAAAATCCCCTTCACGGCGCTTCGGTCCGAGGCCGCCGGAAAAGTTACAGATGCGGTAGGTATCGAGCAGGCGAAATTCGTTGCCGATTTTGCCATAGAGCTCCAGCGTGCGTTCTTCCTTGAAGATCTGAATATAAACCGGCGTGCCGAGTAGCTGTTTCTTTAATTCTTTACTCACCGGCGTCGACATCTGCTGCGTCGGCTCGGGAGTCATTGCCATGCTGAGGGCTGGCATCAAAATCATCGCAAACAGAAGTGCGATTTTGCCCATGCTGTGTATACCTTGAGAGAGGAAGAACGGTGACGCGAAACGCGTCCAGACTTGCATTATCGGAAAACTCCGCTACCGCAGCGCAACATTAGCATTGTCTGTTTTTTTATCAAGATGCCGCCGGGTAAATTCACGTTTTCCTCAAGGTATGACGGCCAGAAATTTGTAAACTTTAATGGCAATTTGCGTTAAGGCCCGCTTTCTTCCGCGCCCGAAGCGATGGGGGGGCGGCGGCACTTTTGCATCTGTACATCTATACAGTATCATAAGGTGTGGCGAAAACCTGATGGCGGGCAAGCGTGAAAATCATACATGTCGATATGGACTGCTTCTATGCAGCGGTGGAGATGCGCGACAATCCGGCGTTGCGCAATATCCCTATCGCCATTGGCGGCAGCCGGGAACGACGCGGTGTGATCAGCACGGCGAACTATCCGGCGCGCAAATTCGGCGTACGCAGCGCGATGCCCACCGCGATGGCGCTGAAGCTCTGCCCACATTTGAAACTTCTGCCGGGTCGCTTTGACGCTTATAAAGAGGCCTCGCAGCAGATCCGCGATATTTTCCTGCGCTACACCCCTTTAATCGAACCGCTGTCGCTGGATGAGGCCTATCTGGACGTGACCGACAGCCCGCTCTGTCACGGCTCCGCCACGCTGATCGCCCGCGAGATCCGCGCCACTATTCAGCGCGAGACGGGGCTAACCGCCTCGGCCGGCATCGCGCCGATTAAGTTTCTCGCCAAGATCGCCTCCGATCTCAACAAGCCCGACGGGCAGTACGTGATTACGCCGCAGGAGATGCCCGGCTTTCTACTGTCGCTGCCGCTGGCGAAAATCCCGGGCGTCGGCAAGGTGGCGACAAAGAAGCTGGAAGAGATGGGGCTGCATACCTGCGCCGATGTGCAGAAAGCGGACGTGGCACAGCTGCTTAAGCGTTTCGGCAAGTTTGGCCGCGTGCTGTGGGAGCGCAGCCACGGTATTGACGAGCGCGGCGTGGTGGTGGAGCGCGAGCGAAAGTCCGTCGGCGTCGAGCGGACGCTGGCGGAAGATATTCACAGCTGGGAAGCCTGCCTGGAGATTATCGATTTTCTTTATGCGGAGCTGGAGCGCCGCCTGACTCAGGTGCGGCCCGACAAACAGATTGCGCGGCAGGGAGTCAAACTCAAGTTCAATGATTTTCAGCTGACGACCCAGGAGCATATCTGGCCGGAGCTGAATAAAGAGGATCTGATAGCGGTGGCGCGTAAGACCTGGGATGAGCGACGCGCCGGGCGCGGCGTGCGGCTGGTGGGGCTGCATGTGACGCTGCTGGACCCGCAGCTTGAGCGACAGCTGCTGCTGGGGCTGTAATGACAAAGGGCAAAACCAAAGCATTGTGAACGGTGCCAGCGCAGGTAGCATCGACCAACCGCAACGTTGCCGTTCGTCATCCCTGAGCGCTCGACCCGCCCAGTTGCTGGCGCGGGTCGTTTTGCTCTTCGGGCGAGGCTACCCGCTTGCTAAGCAAGGTAGCCGTCTGTGACACCTTAAGGTGCCGGATAGGTGTAGCGGCGGTGAATCGCTTCCAGCTCCTCAAGCACCTCTTCGTTCAGCGTCAGATTAAAGCTGTCGATATTGATCTTCAGCTGCTCAAGGGTGGTCGCGCCCAGCAGGGTGCTGGCGACAAATGGCTGCTGACGTACGTAGGCCAGCGCCATCTGCGACGGATCCAGCCGATGCTTCTGCGCCAGCGCCACATATTCCGCGACCGCCTGCTGCGATTGCTCGCCGCTGTAGCGCGTAAAGCGGCTGAACAGCGTATTGCGCGCGCCGGCCGGTTTAGCGCCGTTAAGGTACTTGCCGCTCAGCGTGCCGAAAGCGAGGCTGGAGTAAGCCAGCAGTTCAACCCCTTCATGCTGGCTGATTTCGGCCAGGCCCACTTCAAAGCTGCGGTTCAGCAGGCTGTAGGGATTCTGAATGGTCACGATGCGCGGCAGCTCGTGCTTTTCCGCCAGCTGCAGGTAGCGCATCACGCCCCAGGCCGTTTCGTTCGACACGCCGATATAGCGAATTTTTCCGGCGCGCACCTGCTCAGCCAGCGCCTCCAGCGTCTCCAGCAGCGTGACAGGAATAGTGTTCTCGCTGTACTGATAGCCCAGTTTGCCGAAGAAGTTGGTCTGGCGCTGCGGCCAGTGCAGTTGGTAAAGATCGAGGTAATCGGTGTTCAGGCGCTTCAGGCTGGCGTCCAGCGCTTCGCGGATATTTTTACGATCCAGCGCCTGATGCGGCCGAATCGAGGCGTCAGCGCCACGCACCGGACCTGCCACCTTGCTGGCGAGGATAACTTTATCGCGGCTGCCGCGCTTCTTCAGCCAGCTGCCGATGTACTGTTCGGTTAAACCCTGGGTTTCCGGGCGCGGCGGCACCGGATACATTTCAGCGGTATCAATAAAGTTAATGCCGCTGGCGATGGCGAAATCGAGCTGCTCGTGGGCGTCGGCTTCGCTGTTCTGTTCACCAAACGTCATGGTTCCCAACCCCAGCTGGCTTATCTCCAGCGTGCTATGGGGGATGCGGTGATAGTGCATAGCCGTCTTCCTTATTTTTTGGAATGTAATGATGTGTCCGTTGGGACTATAACGCGTGAATCAACAGGGAAGGAAGTGGGGAAAATCGGGGAAATCACCTGTCCGGACAAATTGCGGGACAGGTGAGTTGAAATGGCACTTAACGCTCAATGATGGTCGACACTTCGTCGCCATTGATCTGCACTTCATGGCCGGACTGATCGATATATTTAACCAGCCCCGTCTCTTTATCTATGGTCGGCTTGCCTTCCGTCATGATCATCTGTCCATTTTTTGTGGCCATTACATAATCTGAACTGCATCCGCTCAGTGTAACGGCGGCAAAAATCAATACTGCTACGCCTGCCAACTCTTTCATCACGCTTATTCCTCTCACTCCCGTCAGCCAGTGGGCTGCGTCGTCCTGGTGACAGGACCGCGCAGCATCAACAGCAAAAAGTGTAGTAATAAATCGTTTTGACGCTTTGCGTTATCGCATGAATCTGAAAATAACAGGGCGGCCAGCGGCCGCCCTTGACTTTTTTACCCCTTACGCCGCCTTTTTCTTGCTGCGCATCAGGTTCAGGCATTCGACAGCTATCGAGAAGAACATCGCGAAATAGATGTAACCTTTTGGTACATGCACCGCAAAACTCTCCAGGATCAGGGTAAAACCCACCAGAATCAAAAAGGAGAGGGCCAGCATTTTTATTGAAGGATGACGGTCAACAAACTCGCCGATGGCGCGCGCGGCGAACATCATCATCAGAACGGCGATCACGACGGCCGCCATCATAATGAAGAGGTGGTCGGAGAGGCCGACGGCGGTGATCACCGAATCCAGGCTGAAGATAATGTCCAGCAGCATAATCTGCACAATGGCGCCGAGGAAAGAATGAACATTGGTTTTATGCTCCTCTTCGCCGCCTTCAATGGTTTCATGGATCTCCATACTCGACTTCCACAGCAGAAACAAACCGCCGCCGAGCAGGATCAGATCGCGCCAGGAGAAGGGGTGATCGAACAGGGTAAAGAGCGGATGGGTCAGACGCGCGACCCAGGCGATAGAGGCCAGCAGGGCGAGACGCATCAGCATCGCGCCCATCAGGCCGAGACGGCGGGCGCTGGCCTGCTGTTGTTTGGGAAGTTTTGCGACGACCAGCGACAGGAAAATAATATTATCAATACCCAGAACCACTTCGAGGATGGTCAGCGTGCCCAGCGCCAGCCAGGCGTTGGGATCGGTTATCCACTCAAACATGCGCACACTCAATCTTAAACGAAAAGTAAACGGCGATTATACGCATCCGCTTTCATGAACTCACAGTAAAAAATGTCGCGCCAGCAGCGGGGCGGTGAAGCTCTTTTTCAGATAAAAACCGCGCGGCAGGGTCATAATCGGCTCGCCGTGTTCGCCGATGCCTTCAGTGAGTGCCCGGCTGTTGGCCGCTTTCGGACGGATTTGCAACCAGGCGCCGTGGCGGGCGGTGATGCGCTCAACCTGGCCCAGTACGATCATATCCATCAGTTCCTCCCAGTCCTGGCGCAGCATTCGATCTTCCTCCTCGCTCGGGCTCCACAGCAGCGGCGCGCCGACGCGGCGCTGAGCAAGCGGAATAGCGCGATCGCCCTCTACCGGGATCCAGAGCACGCGCGCCAGCTTATGGCGCACATGGCTGGTCTCCCAGGTCACGCCGCTGTTGCCGGTCAGCGGTGCCACGCAGACAAAGGTGGTTTCCAGCGGCTTGCCCTGCGCGTCAATGGGAATGGTTTTGAGTTCAATACCGAGATGGGCGAAATCCTGCTCCGCCTTGCTGCCTGCGCTGGCGCCGAGATAGCGCTCCAGCAGCATGCCGACCCAACCTTTATCCCGTTTCAGATCGGCCGGCATCGTCAGGCCAGCCTGCTTTGCGAGGGTTTCCAGCGTCTGTCCCGCCAGCGCGTGCGCGCGCGTTAACAGAACGGCTTCATTTTCGGGCGGAGCAGGAAGCTGGAACATGGCGAAAACCTGTATGGTTAAAAAATGAACAATTTTTTCTCTGGGTTCTTTTCCCACAGCGGCATCAGGAGAAAGGACGTCGATAATAGCATGATTCGCCATGCTTTTTTAACGGCGTCATTTTTTAACTCTCTGCGGCAAGGCAAGGTTATCCCGGACTAATGGCATTAATGAACAGGATCTTAAGCTAAGTTATCCACAGATCGGTGGGATAACCCCGCTGCATCACCATTACTGGTTCCATTTACAGCCTTGACTTCAGTGGAAAAGCCGCTTTTCTGTCCAGTGATGAGCAAGTTTACTCCATTGTCTGTGGATAAAAACGGCGTCGCTTGATCTTTGACCAGCTAAAAGCGATCTGCGCTATTCACTGAAAAGCCAGGAAAATGAATTCTGAATAAGAGTTATTTAAATGGCTGTTTTTAATTGATAAAAACAGAATTGTTGTGTTTGCCCTTTTTAACGCCTGCAAAAGTTTATCCAGCTAATTCCCGCGTTCTGCACAAAGCTATCCACAGAAAACGTGAATAAGATCGGCGCTTTAGCGCCTCAACTGTTTATAACTCTGGGCTGAGCTGTGAGTTATCCAGGCTCGACGCGCCGTTCTTCCCGGCAATCCAGTGGTTTACCGCCTGTAAGGAGTGTGAAACAATCAGGCTATTCAAATTTAGCTTTGAGGTAGTCCAGTGATCGATGATGATGGCTACCGCCCGAATGTTGGTATCGTAATCTGTAACAGGCAAGGACAAGTGTTGTGGGCCAGGCGCTTTGGACAGCACTCCTGGCAGTTTCCTCAGGGAGGCATCAATCCCGGTGAAACCGCCGAACAGGCGATGTATCGTGAACTGTTCGAAGAAGTGGGTTTACACCGTAAAGATGTTCGAATACTTGCATCTACCCGAAACTGGTTGCGCTACAAATTGCCAAAACGTTTGGTGCGTTGGGACACAAAGCCGGTGTGTATCGGCCAGAAACAAAAGTGGTTTCTTCTGCAGTTGATGAGCAGTGACGCGGATATCAATGTGCAACACAGCAGCACGCCGGAGTTCGACGGCTGGCGCTGGGTGAGCTTCTGGTATCCGGTGCGTCAGGTTGTCTCCTTTAAACGCGATGTCTATCGCCGCGTCATGAAGGAATTCGCTGGCGTGGTAATGTCGATGCAGGAGAGTGCGGGGCAGCAGCGCAGCGCGCCAGCCCATCGACGAAAAAGAGGATAGGCCACGCCCTTATGCTCACTCAGTTGCGCGAAATAGTAGAAAAGGTGGCGGGCGCGCCACGTCTTACCGACGCGCTCGACATTCTGGTCAATGAGATCTGCCTGGCGATGGACACGGAAGTGTGCTCCGTTTATCTCGCAGATCATGAACACCATTGCTACTACCTGATGGCCACGCGAGGCCTGAAAAAACCGCGCGGGCGCACCGTTACGCTGGCGTTCGACGAAGGGATCGTCGGCCTGGTGGGACGTCTCGCCGAACCTATCAACCTTGCGGATGCGCAAAGTCACCCCAGCTTCAAATATATTCCTGCAGTGAAAGAAGAGCGCTATCGCTCTTTCCTCGGCGTGCCGATTATCAGTCGCCGTCAGCTGTTGGGCGTGCTGGTGGTACAGCAGCGCGAACACCGACAGTTCGACGAAAGCGAAGAGTCTTTCCTGGTTACGCTGGCGACGCAGATGGCGACTCTGCTGTCGCAGTCGCAGCTCGGTCAGCTCTTCGGCCAGTTCCGCCAGACGCGGGTACGCGCTATCGCTGCCGCGCCCGGCGTCGCTGTCGCGCCAGGCTGGGTCGATGAAACTCAGCCGCTGCTGGATCAGGTCTCCGCCGCCTCAACGCTCGATATTCAGCGCGAACGCGAACGGCTGGTGGTGGCGATGAACGAAGCCGCCAGCGAGTTTCGCCGCTTCAGCAAACGTTTCGCCGCCGGCGTGCAGAAAGAGAGCGCTGCGATCTTCGATCTCTACTCCCACCTGTTAACCGACGCCCGCCTGAAAAAGGATCTGTTCGATGAGATCGAACAGGGATCGGTCGCCGAATGGGCGGTAAAAAAGGTGATCGAAAAATTCGCCGCCCAGTTCGCCAGCCTGAGCGATAACTACCTGCGCGAGCGCGCAGGCGATCTGCGCGTGTTAGGGCAGCGCCTGCTGTTTCATCTCGATGATTCTCTGGTCGGCACCAACGCCTGGCCGGAACGTTTTGTGCTGGTCGCCGACGAGCTTACCGCTACTACCCTGGCGGAGCTGCCGCACGAGCGGCTGGCGGGCATCGTGGTGCGCGATGGCGCCTCCAACTCGCACGCTGCTATCCTGACGCGCGCCATGGGCATTCCCACGGTAATGGGCGCGGATATCCTGCCTGCGCAGCTGAATAAACGCCTGCTGATTGTCGACGGCTATCGCGGCGAGCTGCTGATCGATCCTGAACCGGTACTGGTGCAGGAGTATCAGCGTCTGATCAGCGAAGAGAACGCGCTGAGCAAAATGGCAGAAGGGGTCGTCGATCAGCCGGGCGAACTAAAAAGCGGCGAGCGCATCCAGGTGATGCTTAACGCTGGCCTCAGCCCGGAGCATGAGCAGACGCTCGACAGCTGGGTGGACGGCATCGGCCTCTACCGCACTGAAATTCCCTTTATGCTGCAAAACGGCTTTCCCTCCGAAGAGGAGCAGGTTGCGCAGTATCAGGGCATGCTGCAGCTGTTTCACAATAAGCCGGTCACGCTGCGCACGCTGGACGTCGGCGCTGACAAACAGCTGCCCTATATGCCGATCAGCGAAGAGAACCCCTGCCTCGGCTGGCGCGGCATCCGTCTGACGCTGGATCAGCCCGAAATCTTTCTGGTGCAGGTGCGCGCCATGCTGCGCGCCAACGCCGCCTCCGGCAACCTCAGCATTTTGCTGCCAATGATCAGCCATATCGACGAGATTGATGACGCGGTGCGGCTGATCCAGCGCGCCGGACGCGAAGTGGAAGAGATGCTGGGCTATGTGATTCCGAAGCCGCGCGTCGGCGTGATGATCGAAGTACCGTCGATGTTGTTTATGATCCCGCAGCTGCAGACGCGCGTCGATTTCGTCTCGGTCGGCACCAACGACCTGACCCAGTACCTGATGGCGGTCGATCGCAACAACACGCGCGTCGCCAATCTTTACGATCCGCTGCATCCCGCCATGCTGCGCGCGCTGCGGTCGATCGCCACCGAAGCCCGTCTGGCGAATCTTGAACTCTGTCTTTGTGGTGAAATGGCGGGCGATCCGATGTGCGTCGCGCTGCTGGTGGGGCTTGGCTATCACCATCTCAGCATGAACGGCAAGAATGTGCCGCGCGTAAAGTATCTGCTGCGCCATCTGGATAAACAAGAGACGCAGAAGCTAAGCGAGCAAGGCCTCAGCGCGCATACCGCATCGGAGGTTCGCCACCTGGTCGCCGCCTTTATGGAGCGGCGCGGGCTGGGCGGTCTGATCCGCGGCGGGCGCTGAGCGTTATCCTCGTTTACATTTACGCTGCTCTGTAAAAAACCAGGCTGTGCTATGATGCGCAGCCTTTAACATATCCGCCTGGCGCCCCTTTTTCAGGGCTGAAAATTGAATGGTGAATGATGAATAACGGCTATATCGCATTTCCGCAGTTCGATCCGGTGATCTTCTCTATCGGACCGGTTTCGCTGCACTGGTACGGACTGATGTATCTCGTCGGCTTTATTTTTGCCATGTGGCTGGCGGTTCGCCGCGCTAACCAACCCGGCAGCGGCTGGAAAAAAGAGGAAGTGGAAAACCTGCTCTACGCGGGGTTCCTCGGCGTTTTCCTTGGTGGCCGCATCGGCTACGTGCTCTTCTATAACCTGCCGCTGTTTCTGGAAAATCCGCTCTACCTGTTCAAAGTATGGGATGGCGGCATGTCGTTCCACGGCGGCCTGATCGGCGTGATCGTGGTGATGATGATTTTCGCGCGCCGCACCAGACGCACCTTTTTCCAGGTCTCTGACTTTATCGCGCCGCTGATCCCGTTCGGCCTTGGCGCTGGTCGTCTCGGCAACTTTATCAACGGCGAGCTGTGGGGCCGCGTCGCGCCTGACTTCAAATTCGCCATGCTGTTCCCAGGCTCGCGCAGCGAGGATGTGGCGCTGGCGGCGAGTAATCCGCGCTATCAGGAACTGCTGAATACCTACGGCGTGCTGCCGCGTCATCCGTCACAGCTGTATGAGCTGATGCTGGAAGGCGTGGTGCTGTTTATTATTCTGAACCTGTTTATTCGCAAACCGCGTCCGATGGGCAGCGTCTCCGGCCTGTTCCTGATCGGCTACGGCGCGTTTCGCATTATCGTTGAATTCTTCCGCCAGCCAGATGCGCAGCTCGGCCTGTTTGAAGGCGGCGTCAGTATGGGGCAGATCCTCTCCATTCCGATGATCCTGGCAGGCGTTATTATGATGGTCTGGGCGTATCGTCGTCGCCCGCAGCAACACACTCGAGAGGTAAAATGAAACAGTATCTGGACCTGATGCAACATGTGCTGAACCATGGCACGCCGAAATCTGACCGTACCGGTACTGGCACGCTGTCGATTTTCGGTCACCAGATGCGTTTCAACCTGCAAGATGGCTTTCCGCTGGTGACCACCAAAAAAGTGCATTTGCGCTCGATTATTCACGAGCTGCTGTGGTTCCTGAAGGGCGAGACCAATATCGGCTACCTGAAAGAGAATAACGTCACTATCTGGGACGAGTGGGCTGATGAAAAGGGCGACCTCGGCCCGGTCTACGGTAAACAGTGGCGCAGCTGGGGCAGCGCGCGCGGCGAAGAGATCGACCAGATAGCGAAGGTTATCGAACAGCTGAAGCGCGACCCCGACTCGCGCCGCATTATCGTTTCGGCGTGGAACGTCGGCGAACTGGACGAGATGGCGCTGGCGCCGTGTCACGCTTTTTTCCAGTTTTACGTGGCGGACGGCAAGCTCTCCTGTCAGCTCTATCAGCGCTCCTGCGATATTTTCCTCGGCCTGCCGTTCAATATCGCCAGCTACGCGCTGCTGGTCCATATGGTGGCGCAGCAGTGCGATCTGCAGGTGGGTGATTTCGTCTGGACCGGCGGCGACACGCACCTCTACAGCAACCATCTGGAGCAGGCGCGCCTGCAGCTGACGCGCGAGCCGCGCCCGCTGCCGAAGCTGGTGATTAAGCGCAAGCCCGACTCGATCTTCGATTATCGCTTCGAAGATTTTGAGATCGAAGGCTACGATCCTCATCCGCCCATCAAGGCGCCGGTAGCGGTGTAACGCTTCTGCCTGCTGTTATAAAGCCCTGGCGCAGCCTTGCTCGCCGGGGCTTTTTTTCTGCTTTTTAGCGCGCCCTCTCGTACCCTTTTGCTGCCTGATGCAACCCTGACATCTTTGCTGGAACGCGGCGCGCAGTCCGGCACAACGCCGCTCGCGACTATGCGGGCAAAGCGGCAGAGTTTCGCCATGAAAAAAGAACCCCACTATGGCTTTACGCTGCCGGAGCTGCTGTTCGTACTGGTTATCGTCGGCATCCTCAGCCTCGGCGCGCTTCAGGGCTGGCAGCGCTGGCAGCAGCGACAGCAGCTGCGCGAGACCGCGCAACAGCTGCAGGGCTTTTTACAGCGCCTGCGGGCGCAGGCCAACTGGCAGAGCCAGGATCGCACGCTCTGGCTGATACCGGGCGAACGCTGGTGTCTGGGTAGCGGGCCGAAACCCGATGCTGGCTGTGAGCGCGGCAGGCGGCTGCAGTTTATCGCGCCTTATCCCGGCGTTAGCCTGACCGGCGTACGCGGCGAGCCGGGCTTTTACGGCCGCCGCAATATGGCGAAGGCGGGCAGCCTGGAGTTTGGCAACGCAAGCGGCAGGCTGCGGTTGATTATTTCCGCCCGCGCCCGCATTCGCCTCTGCCAGCCGGAGGAGCAGGGATGCGACTGAAGATAGCCGGGTTCAGTTTGCTGGAGATGCTGGTGGCGATGGCCATCAGCGCCGTGCTGATGCTGAGCGCAGGCCGGTTTTTACCGCTGCTGATGGGGGAAAACCTGCGCCTGCAACAGCGCGTTCAGCTGCGCGAAGATCTGCAGCAGGTGATGCAGACGCTGGAAAAAGCGGTGCGCCGCGCGGGCTACTGTAACGGCGACTGCGGCGCGGCGGGGTTTAGCGCCTCCGGCGACTGCCTGCTGCTGCGCTGGGACGACAACAGCAATGGAAAATGGGAAGGGGTCGCGCACGGCGAAAGCGATTATTACGGCTTTCGGTTGCGGCAAAAGCAGCTGGAAACCCGACGCGGCGCGGACGGATGCGGCGGAACAGGCTGGGAACGCCTCACCGATCCCGCTTTTCTCGCGGTTGAGCAGTTCAGCGTAGAGCAAACGGGCGCGCTGATTAAGCTGCGTCTGACTGGGCGCGCCGGCAGCGAGCAGGAAACGCTGGAGAGCTGGGTCGAGGGAGAAAACCAGTGAATCAAAAAGGCAACAGCGCGCTGGGCATGGTGCTGATGATTTTGCTGATGGGCAGCCTGACGCTGCGCGCCAGCCGGGAAAGGCTGGAGCAGGGCATGTCGCTGGTCGCCGACGAGCGGCAGCACTATCACGATTTCTGGGCGGCGCAGTCGGCGCTGCAGTGGGGGCTGACGCTGAGCTGGCCGCAGGCGCAGGGCTGCCAGCAGGAGCGGCGGCAGGGCTGGGAAAGTTGTTTACAGAAGGTGAGCGATGAACGGGCGTTGCTTAAAGGCCGCGCGGCGGCAGGCGAACTGGCGCTATGGCGCTGGGTGGCAAAGGAGGGCTACAGGCTCAGACCGTTGCCGCACGGCTGGATCGATTACTGCCCGCTGGCGACGGCGAAACGCTGTCTGTAAGCAGCGTGGCTTTAGCCTGCCGGAAGCGCTGTTCGCGCTGTTGCTGCTGGCGACGAGCGTGAGCGCGCTGCTGCACTATCAGCTCGCTCTGGCGCAGGGCTTCAGCCAGCAGTGGCAGCAACGCGTCGCCGTACGCGTCGCCGCGCAGCGTCTGATGGGGCATGAGATGCCGGGCTGGCGTACGTCACTTGAGCGCAGCAGCGCTTCGAACTGTACGCTGGAACGCGCTGAGGTCAGCGGAGCGTATCAGGGGCACGCCATATTGACGCGTTTACGTTGCTGAGAGGCAAAAGAGCCCGCACGCTATGGGCAACCCCGGCGATCCGCGGTAGAGTGACCAGTCTGCCGCTTTGCCGCGCCAGACAGTGTCACCACAGGAGTTTCCATGTTTCACGTTTATCACTCAAACCAGCTCGATGTTCTGAAGATTCTCGCGGCAGCGGTGATAGAACATGACCCCCTCAGCGATCCTTTTTCCGCCGAAACCGTGCTGGTGCAGAGTCCCGGCATGGCGCAGTGGCTGCAGATGGAACTGGCGCAAACCTTCGGTATCGCCGCCAATATCGAATTTCCTCTGCCCGCTTCTTTTATCTGGGATATGTTCGTGCGCGTGCTGCCGGACATTCCTGCCGAGAGCGCTTTTACCAAAGCCAGCATGAGCTGGAAACTGATGCATCGCTTGCCTGAACTGCTGACGCAGGAGGCGTTTGTCTCGCTGCGCCACTATCTGCACGACGACAGCGATAAGCGCAAACTCTTCCAGCTCTGCTCCCGCGTTGCCGATCTCTTTGACCAGTATCTGGTCTACCGCGCCGACTGGCTGAACCGCTGGGAACAGGGCGAGCTGGTCGAAGGTTTAGGCGACGCGCAGCTGTGGCAGTCGGCGCTCTGGCGTGACCTGGTGGCCTACACCGAGGCGCTGGGACAGCCGAAATGGCATCGCGCCAACCTCTACGCGCGCTTTATCCAGACGCTGGAGCGGGCGGAGCGGCCCCCCTCTGGCCTGCCAAAGCGCGTGTTTATCTGCGGCATTTCCGCCTTGCCGCCGGTCTATTTACAGGCGCTGCAGGCGCTGGGCCGCCATATCGATATTCATCTGTTGTTCACCAATCCCTGCCGCGACTACTGGGGCGATATTCAGGATTACGCCTTCCTCGCGAAGCTGCAGAGCCGCCAGCGCCGTCGCCTCGACAGCGAAGAGTCGCGCGATCTCTTCAGCGATCCGCTTGAGGCGCCGGCGCGTTTCAACGCCGAAGGCGAACAGCAGCTCAGCAATCCGCTGCTCGCCTCCTGGGGCAAGCTGGGCCGCGACAACCTGTTCCTGCTCAGCCAGATGGACGAGGCGGATGACGTCGACGCCTTTGTCGAGGTGGAAGAGGACAATCTGCTGCATGCCATGCAGCACGATCTGCTGAATCTGCAGGACAACGCGGTGCTGGGGCTGAACGCGGAGGAGCTGGCCTGGAGCGGCAACAAGCGTCCGCTCGATCCCGACGATCGCTCGATTAGCGTGCAGATCTGCCACAGCGCGCAGCGCGAAGTGGAGGTGCTGCAGGATCACCTGCTGGCGATGATGGAAGCAGATCCCGCGCTTAAGCCGCGCGATATCATTGTGATGGTCGCCGATATCGACAGCTACGCGCCCTTTATCCAGGCGGTCTTCGCCAACGCGCCCGCCGATCGCTATCTGCCGTTCTCTATCTCCGATCGCCGCGCCAGCCAGGCGCATCCGGCTATCTTTGCCTTTCTGAGCCTGCTGGCGCTGCCGGACAGCCGCTTTGCGGCGGAAGATGTGCTGGCGCTGCTGGAGGTCCCGGCGCTGGCGAACCGGTTCTCCGTGGATGAGAGCGGCCTGCGCCTGCTGCGCCGCTGGGTCGATGAATCTGGCGTGCGCTGGGGGCTGGACGATGACAGTGCCGAAGCGCTGGCGCTGCCGGTCACGGGCCAGCACACCTGGCGCTTTGGCCTGGAGCGTATGCTGCTGGGCTATGCGATGGAGAGTCATCACGGCGACTGGCAGGGCATTTTGCCCTATGACGAATCGAGCGGCTTAGTCGGCGAGTTGGCCGGTCATCTGGCGGAGCTGCTGATGCGCCTGAACCACTGGCGCGCGCGCCTCAGCGAATCCCGACCGCTGGAAGGGTGGTTGCCGCTCTGTCGGGAGATGATCAATGACTTCTTTCACGGCGACGCCGAAGCGGACGCGGCGCTGCTGCTGGTGGAGGAGCAGTGGAAGCAGCTGATCGAATATGGGCAGGCCGCGCGCTATCAGGCCGCTATTCCCGTGACGCTGCTGCGCGACGATCTGCGCGCGCGCCTCGATCAGCAGCGCATCAGCCAGCGCTTCCTCGCCGGACAGATTAACTTCTGCACGCTGATGCCGATGCGCTCGATCCCCTTCCGCGTGGTCTGTCTGCTTGGCATGAACGACGGCGTCTATCCCCGCACGCTGCCGGCGCCGGGCTTTGACCTGATGCAGCAACAGACGCGCAAAGGCGATCGCAGCCGGCGCGACGACGATCGCTATCTGTTCCTTGAAGCGCTGCTTTCGGCGCAGGATCGGCTCTATATCAGCTATATCGGTCGCGCAATTCAGGATAATACGGAACGCTATCCCTCTGTGCTGGTCACAGAGCTGCTGGATTACATTGGCCAGAGCTTCTGTCTGCCCGGCGATGAGGCAAAAGAGCTGGATGAGAGCGCGCAGCGCGTCCAGCAGCATATCCAGCATCTGCACAGCCGTATGCCGTTCGCCGCGGAAAATTTTCAGCCGCAGTCACGATGCCATAGCTTTGCGCGCGAATGGCTGCCCGCCGCGCAGGGAAAAGGCGAGGCGCAGCCCGACTTTGTTCAGCCGCTGCCGCTGTCGGAGATGGAGTCCGTCTCCTGCGAGCAGTTCCTGCGCTTCTGGCGTCATCCGGTGCGCGCCTGGTTTCATCAGCGGCTCGGCGTCACTTTCTGGCTGGAGGAGACGGAGCTGTCAGACAATGAGCCTTTCGCGCTCGACAGTCTGGAGCGGTACCAGATCAACGCCGAGCTGCTGAACGCGCTGGTGGAGGGCGAAGATACGCAGCGGCTGTACGCCCTGCATCGCGCGGCGGGCAATCTGCCTTACGGCGCGTTCGGCGAGCTCTTCTGGCAGGCGCAGCAGGAGGAGATGCAGGAAGTGGCGGCGGCGGTCATTGAGCAGCGCAGCGAAGGCGAGAGCTGGGAGGTGAATCTGCCGCTTGACGGCGTTACGCTGACCGGCTGGCTGACGCAGGTACAGCACGACGGCCTGCTGCGCTGGCGTCCCGGCGTGCTTAATATGAACGACGGCCTGCTGCTCTGGCTGGAGCACCTGATCTACTGTGCGCTGGGTGGCAGCGGCGAGAGCCGCATGATGGGCAGAGAAAACAGCCGCTGGCGCTTTGCGGCGGTGCCGCAGCCAGAGGCCGAGGCGATGCTGACGCGCTATATGCAGGGCTATAAGCAAGGCATGTCACAACCGCTGCTGCTGCTGAACAAGAGCGGCGGCGCCTGGCTGACGGCAAGCTACGACAAAAAAACGCAGCAGCTGCTGCTGGATGAAGCCACCCAGGTCAAGGCGCGCAATCGGCTGCTGCAGGCCTGGACAGGCGGTTATCAGCAGGAAGGCGAGGGCGGCGATCCCTACCTGCAACGACTGTGCCGCGTCCTGAACGACGCGCAGATAGCGCAGATCACCGAGGCCGCGCAACGCTGGTATCTGCCGGTATTGCAGGCCCACCTGGATGATGAATAGCAAGTGGCACGACGAGCTCTGACGCGTCGACGCCCGATAAAAAGGTCACGTCAGTTTGAACCATTTTCGGCTGCGCCTGCCCGGCAGCGCAGTTTCAAGGGTAACAGAAGGGGTTTACATGCGTAGATACGCTCGCTGGATAGCGGCGCTAATGTTGAGCCTGGCGACCTGCGCCTCGCTGGCACAGGCCGCGACGGGCTGGACGCCGGTTAATGAAGCCATTCGCAAAAGCGAAAAAGATCCGCGCCAGTATCAGGCTATCCGGCTCGACAACGGCCTGACCGTGCTGCTGGTCTCCGACGCGCAGGCGCCAAAATCGCTGGCGGCGCTGACGCTGCCGATCGGCTCGCTGGACGACCCGGATCAACAGCTCGGCCTGGCGCACTTTCTGGAGCATATGGTGCTGATGGGATCGCAGCGCTATCCGCAGCCGGATAACCTGGCGGAGTTCCTGAAAAAGCATGGCGGCAGTCACAACGCCAGCACCGCCTCCTACCGCACCGCGTTCTACCTGGAGGTGGAAAACGACGCGCTGGAACCGGCGGTCGACCGCATGGCGGACGCGCTGGCTGCGCCGTTGCTCGATCCGGTTAACGCCGATCGCGAACGCAACGCCGTCAACGCCGAGCTGACGATGGCGCGCTCGCGTGACGGCTTGCGTATGGCGCAGGTCGGGGCGGAGACGCTGAATCCGGCGCATCCCGGCTCGCGCTTTTCTGGCGGCAATCTCGATACGCTGAAAGATAAGCCGGACAGCAAGCTGCTGGATGCGCTGTCGGCGTTCTACCATACCCATTACTCCGCCAACCTGATGAAAGCGGTGCTCTACAGCAATAAACCCTTGCCGGAGATGGCGCAGATCGCCGCCAACACCTTTGGCCGCATCGCGAATCACGATGCGGCGGTTCCGGCTATCGACGCACCTGTGGTTACCGAGGCGCAGCAGGGCATTGTGATCCACTATGTCCCGGCGCAGCCGCGCAAGCAGCTCAAAATTGAGTTCCGCATTGCGAATAACAGCGATCGCTTCCGCAGCAAAACCGATACGCTGATCGGCTATCTCATCGGCAACCGCAGCAAAAATACCCTGGTCGACTGGCTGCAAAAGCAGGGGCTGGCCGACGGCGTCAATGCCGGCGCCGACCCGATGAGCGAACGCAGCAGCGGCGTCTTCGCCATTACCGCCTCGCTCACCGATAAAGGCCTGGCGCAGCGCGATGAAGTGGTGGCGGCGATCTTCAGCTATATCGCCATGCTGCGTGAGCAGGGCATCGACAAGCGCTACTTTGACGAAGTCTCCCACGTGCTGGCGCTCGATTTTCGCTATCCCTCGCTGACGCGCGATATGGATTACATCGAGTGGCTGGCAGACACCATGCTGCGCGTGCCGGTTGAGCATACGCTGGATGCGCCTTATCTGGCCGATGACTACGACGCCGCCGCCATTAAAGCGCGCCTTGACGAGATGACGCCGCAGCATGCGCGCATCTGGTATATCAGCCCGCAGGAGCCGCACAACAAAGTGGCCTACTTTGTTAATGCGCCCTATCAGGTCGATCGTATCAGCGACCAGACCTTCGCCGACTGGCGACAGCGCGCCAGCCATATCCAGCTCTCAATGCCGACGCTGAACCCCTATATTCCTGACGATTTCACCCTGATCACGCAGGACGGCAAAAGCTATACCCATCCAGTTTCGCTGCCCAATGACGTCGGCATGCCCATCTACTGGATGCCCAGCCAGTTTTACGCCAGCGAGCCGAAAGCCTCTGTGATGCTGGCGCTGCGCAATCAGCACGCCATCAGCGACGCGCGCCAGCAGGTGCTGTTCGGCCTGAACGATTATCTCTCCAGCCTGGCGCTGGATGAGCTGAACTCGCAGGCCTCGGTCGGCGGCATCAGCTTCTCTACCAGCGAAAATGATGGGCTGGTGTTCACCGCCAGCGGCTTTACCCAGCGGTTGCCGACGCTGCTGAAAAAACTGGTCGAAGGCTATGCCACGTTCCAGCCGACGACGCAGCAGCTGGAGCAGGCGAAATCCTGGTATCTGGATCAGCTGGACGCGGCGGACAAAGGCAAAGCGTTTGAAATGGCTATCCAGCCGATGCAGATGCTGTCGCAGCTTCCCTATACGCAGCGCGAGACGCGCCGCGCGCTGGTCAAAGCGATCGGGCTCGACGAGGTAGTGGCGTATCGCGACAATCTGATCCATCATGCGACGCCTGAACTGCTGGCGGTCGGCAATCTCAGCGCCGATAGCGTGACGCAGCTTGGTCGCGAGCTGAAGCAGCAGATGCAGACCCAGGGTACGCAGCTCTGGCGCAACAACTATGTTTCCTTCGCTAAGCCTGTGAAAGCCAACCTGCAAAAAACCGGCAGCAGCACCGATTCGGCGCTGGCGGCGCTCTATGTGCCACTCGGCTACGGCGAATATCAGAGCATGGCGAACAGCTCTATGCTGAGTCAGATCGTGCAGCCCTGGTTCTACAATCAGCTGCGTACCGAGGAGCAGCTGGGCTATGCGGTATTCGCTTTCCAGATGCCGGTCGGCCGTCAGTGGGGCATCGGCTTCCTGCTGCAAAGCAACAGCAAGCAGCCCGCTTATCTGCTGCAGCGCTATCAGGCTTTTTACCCGCAGGCGGAAAAACGGCTGCGCGCCATGCCGCAGAGCGACTTCGCCCAGTATCAGCAGGCGATGATTAATCAGCTGAAGCAGCGGCCGCAAACCCTTGATGAAGAGGCGTCGCGCTACAGCCGGGATTTCGATCGCCAGAATTACGCCTTCGATACCCGACAGAAAGTTATAGAAGCGATCCAGCAGCTGACGCCGGGCGAGCTGGCGGACTTCTTCCACCGTGCCGTGATGAAAAAAGAGGGCATGGCGATGACGTCGCAGATTGCGGGCAACAGCGCGGAAAAAGTCGCCTTTGCGCGGCTGCCCGGATGGAAAACCTGGAATGAGGTAGCGAAACTGCAGCAGTCGCTACCGGTTAAGAGTGAGACGCAATGAGTTACCCTGAGTCGCTGAATCCTCTGACGCTGCCGCTGCGCGGCGAGCGTCTGATCGAGGCTTCGGCGGGAACCGGCAAAACCTTTACTATCGGCGTGCTCTATTTGCGCCTGCTGTTGGGGTTGGGCGGCGAAAACAGTTACAGCCGCCCGCTGTCGGTCGAAGAAATTCTGGTAGTGACCTTTACCGAGGCCGCCACCGCTGAACTGCGCGGACGCATCCGCGAAAATATTCATGAGCTGCGCCTGGCCTGCGTGCGCGGTGCCAGCAGTAATCCGATGCTGGCGCAGCTGCTGGGCCAGATTGACGATCTCTCGCAGGCCGCTTCGCTGCTGCTGGCGGCGGAGCGTCAGATGGACGAGGCGGCGATATTCACGATTCACGGCTTCTGCCAGCGCATGCTTAACCTGAACGCCTTTGAGTCCGGCATGCTGTTCGAGCAGGAGCTGATAGAGGATGAGGCGGCGCTGTTTAAACAGGCGACGGCGGACTTCTGGCGACGCCACTGCTATCCGCTGACGCTGGAGGTGGCGCGCGCCATTATCGCTGAGTGGAACGGACCCGAAAGCCTGCTGACGACGCTGCGGCCCTGGCTGCAAGGCGAGTCGCCTCGCCTGAAGCGTCCACCTGCCGACGACGAAACCCTTGCGACGCGCCACGCTGCCAATCTGGCGCGCATCAGCGCCATGAAGCAGCAGTGGCAGGCGGTAAGCGACGAAGTTGAAGGCATCGTCAGCCAGTCCGGCGTTGATAAGCGCAGCTACAGTAGTAAATATCTGCCGCTCTGGGTGGCGAAGATCACCCAGTGGGCCAACAGCGAAACGGTGGACTATCTCTTTCCTAAAGAGCTGGAGCGTTTCGCCCAGCGCGTGCTGCTGGAAAAAACCAAAAAAGGCGAGCCGCCGCAGCATCCGCTGTTTCAGGCGGTAGAGGCCTTTCTCGCCGAGCCGCTGTCGCTGCGTGACCTGGTTATCGCCCGCGCGCTGGTAGAAGTACGCGACGCGGTGCGTAAAGAGAAGCGCCTGCGCGCGCTGCTCGGCTTCGACGATCTGCTGAGCCGGCTCGACGAGGCGCTGCAGCAGCCGGGCGGCGCGCTGCTGGCCGACACTATCCGCGGCCGTTTTCCGGTGGCGCTGATCGATGAATTCCAGGATACCGATCCGCAACAGTACCGTATTTTCCGCACGCTCTATCTTAATCAGCCTGAGCTGGCGCTGCTGCTGATCGGCGATCCCAAACAGGCTATTTACGCCTTCCGCGGCGCCGATATTTTTACCTATCTGCGCGCGCGCAGCGAGGTCAGCGCCCACTACACGCTTGATACCAACTGGCGATCGTCGCCAGGAATGGTGCAGAGCGTAAACCGCCTTTTCGCCCGCATGGATTCGCCGTTTCTCTTTTCAGCTATCCCGTTTCTGCCGGTTAACCCGGCTGAGCCGAATCAGCAACTGACGCTATTGAAAGATGCGCAGCCGCAGGCGGCGCTGCGTTTCTGGCTGCAGCCCGGCGACGGCGTGGGCGTAAGCGACTATCAGCAATTTATGGCGCAGCAGTGCGCCGCCGATATCAGCCGCTGGCTGGTGGCCGGACAGCAGGGACGCGCTCTGCTGGGTAAGGGCGATAACCTGCGGCCGGTACAGGCGTCCGATATTACCGTGCTGGTGCGCAGCCGCAACGAAGCAGGACTGGTTCGCGACGCGCTGAACGGCCTGTCGATTCCATCGGTCTACCTCTCTAACCGCGACAGCGTCTATACCACCCCCGAGGCGCGCGAACTGCTGTGGCTGTTGCAGGCGATACAGGCGCCGGAGCAGGAGCGTCTGCTGCGCAGCGCGCTCGCCACCTCGATTTTCGCTATCGACGCCGCCTCGCTGGATACGCTGAGCCAGAACGAGCGCGAATGGGATGCGCTGGTAGAGCAGTTCGCTGGCTGGCAGCAGCTATGGCACCAGCGCGGCGTGTTACCAATGCTGCGCGACGTGATGAATCAGCGGCAGCTGGCGGAAAATATGCTGGCCTCGGAGAACGGCGAGCGCAGGCTCACCGATCTGATGCACCTTGGCGAACTGTTGCAAGAGGCCTCGACGCAGCTCGACAGTCCCCATGCGCTGGTGCGCTTTCTCGCCCAGCAGATCGCCCGGCCCAATAGCCAGTCGGCGGATCAGCAGCTGCGTCTGGAGAGCGATCGCCATCTGGTACAGATCGTTACCATCCATAAATCCAAAGGATTACAGTACCCGCTGGTGTGGCTGCCTTTCGCCGCCGGCTTTCGTGAGGCGGCCAGCGCGCTCTATCACGACCGGGAGAGCTTCGCGACGCTGCTCGATGTGCAGGGCGACGAGCAGAGCATGGAGCTGGCCGAGCAGGAGCGACTGGCGGAAGATTTGCGCCTGCTCTACGTCGCCCTGACGCGCTCGGTGTACCACTGTAGCGTTGGCGTTGCGCCGCTGTTTAAAGGCGCGCGCAAAAAAGAGGGCGACAGCGATCTGCACAAGAGCGCGCTGGGCTATCTGGTGCAGCAGGGAGAGAGCGGCAACGCCGACCGTCTGCGCACCTGTCTGGCGACGCTGGCGGATGGTGATACCGAGGTAGTGAGCGACGATCTGATCCCCGGCGAAAACTGGCGCGAGCAGGCGCAGCCCGACGATGCGCTCAGCAGCCGTCAGGTCACGCGCGACCTACGCGACGCCTGGCGCGTCACCAGCTACTCAGGTTTACAGCAGCACAACAGTTCGCCGCTGCTGGAAGCGATGCCCACTTTCGATATCGACGCGGCTGGCGAAGAGGGCGGCGAAGCGGAGAACGTGCTGACGCCGCATCACTTTCCGCGCGGCGCGGCGCCGGGCACCTTTTTGCACGGCCTGTTTGAATCGCTCGATTTTACCCGGCCGCCGGATCGGACGCTGCTGGAGACGCAGCTGGAACAGAACGGCTACCCGTCGCACTGGCTGCCGGTGCTGGAGGCGTGGATTGCACGCGTGCTGCATACGCCGCTTAATCGCGACGGGCTGACGCTGGGCGCGCTGCAAAACCATGACCGGCTGGTAGAGATGGCTTTTTATCTGCCGCTGGAGCGCATGCTTAACGCAGCGGAGCTGGATGCGCTGATGCGCCAGCACGATGCGCTGTCGGCACGCGCGCCGCGTCTGGAGTTTCATCAGGTGCAGGGCATGCTGAAAGGCTTTATCGATCTGGTATTTCGCTGGAACGGTCAATATTATCTGCTGGATTATAAATCCAACTGGCTAGGCGACAGCGAAGCGGCCTATACCCCAGAGGCGATGGCGCAGGCGATGGTGGATCACCGCTACGACTTGCAATATCAGCTCTATACGCTGGCGCTGCATCGCTATCTGCAGCATCGTCTGCCCGGTTATGATTATCAGCGCCACTTTGGCGGCGTGTTTTATCTGTTTTTGCGCGGCGTCGATGGCAGTTCGCCGGAAAACGGCATCTTTACCGCGCGGCCGTCGACGGCGTTCGTCGACGGGCTGGACGCGTTGTTTCGTCGCCCGAAAGAGGAGGAAGTATGACGGAGATAGTGTCATTGCTCGATCAGGCGGTAGAGAAACGTCTGCTGCGGTCGCTCGATCTCCAGTTCGCGCGGCTGCTCGCCGACGCCTCACAGCCCGCGTGGCTGCTGGCGGCCGCCTGCGTCAGCGCCGAAGCGGGCGACGGCCATGTCTGCCTGCCGCTGGCGCACCTGACCCCAGAGACGCTGTTCGCCGGACGTCACCCCGAACTGGCGCAGGCCTTATGGCGCGCAGCGGGCGCGCCGCCGTGCTGGAAAACGGCGCTATCGGGCTGGCCGGCGCTGAGCGATGGCGGCATCGCCACGCCGCTGGTGCTCAATCATGAACGGCTTTATCTGCATCGCCTGTGGCAAAGCGAAGGCCAGGTGGCGCGCTTTTTCACCCGGCAGGTGGAGATGGCGGAGATGGATATCGCCGCCGCGCAGAACGTGTTGAGTGCGCTGTTTGGCGATCGTCCCGATGACTGGCAAAAAATTGCTGCCGCCGTGGCGCTGACGCGCAAAACGGCGGTGATATCTGGCGGCCCCGGCACGGGCAAAACCACCACCGTGGCGAAGCTGCTGGCGGCGATGATCCGCCTGAGCCGCAGCAGCCTGCGTATTCAGCTGGCGGCACCGACCGGAAAAGCGGCGGCGCGCCTTACCGAATCGCTCGGCCAGGCGCTGCAGGCGCTGTCGGTAAGCGACGAGGAGCGGGCGCGTTTTCCCAGCGAAGCCACAACGCTGCATCGCCTGCTGGGCGCGCAGCCCGATACGCAGCGGCTGCGCTATCACGCCTCAAACCGGCTTCATCTTGATGTGCTGGTGGTGGACGAAGCCTCTATGGTCGATCTCTCGATGATGGCGAAACTGATCGCGGCGCTGCCTGACCATGCGCGCGTGATTTTCCTCGGCGATCGCGATCAGCTGGCGTCGGTGGAAGCGGGCGCCGTGCTGGGCGATATCTGTCGCTGCGCTGAAACGGGTTACAGCCTGTCGCGCGCGCAGCAGCTGGTGGCGCTGACGCAGTGCGCGCTCGACGGCGCGGATGACGCGCGCGCCCCCGACGTGCGCGACAGCATTTGCCTGCTGCGCAAAAGTTACCGTTTCGACGCGAAATCGGGCATTGGTCAGCTGGCGCGCGCGGTCAATCTCGGCGATGCGCGCGAGGTCGAGGCGGTGATTAACGCCGCCTTTGAGGATATCGATTTTCAGGCGCTGCAGAGCGGCGAAGCCTATCAGGCTATGCTCGATGCCGTAGCGGAGGGCTACCGTCCTTACCTGAAATTAGTGCAGGCGCGCGCGCCGGTTGAGGAGATCCTGCAGGCGTTCAGCCGCTATCAGCTGCTTTGCGCATTGCGTGACGGCCCCTTTGGCGTTCAGGGGTTGAATCAGCGCATCGAGCAGCGTCTGGTTCAGCTGCAGCGCATCCGCCGTCCGGCGGTCGGCAGCCGCTGGTATGCGGGACGGCCAGTGATGGTGACGCGAAACGACAGCGCGCTGGGGCTCTTCAACGGCGATATCGGCATTACCCTGCGCGATGCAGAGAATCAGCTGAAGGTCTTTTTCCCGCTGCCGGATGGTTCGGTGAAGGCAGTACAGCCGAGCCGCCTGCCGCCGCACGATACCGCCTGGGCGATGACGGTGCATAAGTCGCAGGGGTCGGAGTTCGAACATACTGCGCTGGTAATGCCCGCTCAGTTTTCACCGGTTTTGACGCGCGAGCTGGTCTATACCGCCATTACCCGCGCGCGCAAGCGGCTGACGCTCTACAGCGAACCTGCGGTGTTTCAGCGTGCGGTGCAGCTGCAAACCCAGCGCCGCAGCGGGCTGGTGGAAAGGCTTAGTCTCGCCGTCTGACGGGTGTTTCTGGCAAACGACTCAGTACATTACTGCGCGGGCAACAGGGGCTGTGGAACAAAGCGTCCCGCGCCAGGGAAGGCGCGGGCCGAGCGGGCAGGGATGCTTGAGCGACTTTGTGGAACAGCCCCTGTTGCCCGTGCCTGCTCATCAGTCTGGCGCAAGCTGTTCCAAATCAGGTCAGATCCGCCATCAGCACCTTAGAGCGCCGCTGGTAGTTGTACATTTGCTTTTTACTCTCTGGCAGCGACTCAATATCCACCGGCGTAAAGCCGCGTTCCTGAAACCAGTGAATGCTGCGCGTCGTCAGAACAAACAGCTTCTCCAGCCCCATTTGTCGCGCCTGAAGCGCAACGCGCTGCAGCAACATCTCGCCGCGTGAGGAGCTGCGATAGTCAGGATGCACCGCCACGCAGGCCATTTCGCCAATTTTCTCATCCATAAAGGGGTAGAGCGCCGCACAGGCGATGGTCAGATTGTCGCGTATGATAATGGTGAACTTGTCGATCTCCATCTCCAGCTGCTCGCGCGAGCGACGCACCAGAATACCCTGCTGCTCCAGCGGGCGGATCAGCTCCAGAATGCCGCCGATATCGTTAATAGTGGCGCGGCGGATCTGCTCGCTCGACTCCATAACGATCTGCGTGCCGATACCGTCGCGTGAAAAGAGTTCCTGCAACAGCGCGCCATCTTCCTGATAGCTGATGAGATGGCTGCGGCGCACGCCGCTCCGGCAGGCTTTCACCGCGCCACGCAGGAAACGCACCGTGCCGGACAGATAGTCGCCGTCGCTCTCCATCTCCTCGATGCGCGCCTGCGCGTCATTCGGGAAGAGTTCGGAGATAATCGCGCCGTCGCGGCTGGTCACGCCCTGCTCGGAGCAGAAACCAATCATCTTTTCCGCCTTCAGCTTGATCGCCAGCTGGGTGGCGACCTCTTCCGACGTCAGGTTAAAGCTTTCGCCGGTAACAGAGACCGCCACCGGACCGAGCAGCACGATTGCATTGTTATCCAGCTGCCGATGGATCGCCTCTTCGTCGATGCGGCGAATACGCCCGCTGTGGCAGTAATCCACGCCGTCATCCACGCCCAGCGGCTGCGCGATAATGAAGTTGCCGCTAACGACATTGATATGCGCGCCCTGCAGCGGCGTATTGTTAAGGCTCATTGAAAGTCGCGCCGTAATATCGAGCTGTAACCGTCCCGCCGCCTGCTTCACCAGCTCCAGCGATTGGGCATCGGTGACGCGGGTGTGCTTGTGGTAAACCGGCTCCAGCTGATGCTGCGCCAGGCTGGCGTCAATCTGCGGACGCGCGCCATACACCACCACCAGACGTATCCCGAGGCTGTGCAGCAAACCGATATCGTTGACGATGCTGGAGAAATTTTCGTGCTCGATCGCTTCGCCGCCCAGCATGATGACAAAGGTCTTGTCCCGATGGGCATTGATATAGGGAACGGTGTGGCGAAAACCCTGAACCAGCTCAGTACTACGTTCCTTCACGGCAAACCTCAATGAATGATTATTCGTAATTTCTGTATTTTTATTCTTTCAGGGCCACTTTTGCAAGAATTAAACCTGACGTAAATTTACGTTTTTTCGGGTGCGTCAGACGCTAAGAGACTGCATTATTTAGCTTTTCCAGGATGACTTGGCCAAAGGTATGGGCTAAAGTTTTTACCGCCGTTTATTGAAGTGGCGCTTTTTTAGACAGAACAGAGCAGCTGGGGCGGCATGTCAGAATCAAATCCTCTTATTTCCCGCAGAAGGCTCTTGCAGGGTACAGGCGCATTATTGCTGCTGAGTGTCAGCCGCGCAGGCCTGGCAGCGAAAAATCATATTGTCGCGGTACGTATCTGGCCCTCTTCGACCTATTCGCGCATGACGCTGGAATCCAGCGTGCCGCTTCACTATAAGCAGTTTGCGCTTACGCATCCGGATCGGCTGGTAATCGATATCAAAGATATGCACCTCAACCCGGTGCTGAAAGGCGTCGATAAGCTGGTGCGCGTTAACGATCCCTTTATCAAAAATGCGCGGGTAGGGCAGTTCGACGCCAGTACCGTGCGTATCGTGCTGGAGCTAAAGCGCAACGTCGCGCCGAAAACCTTCACCCTGGCACCGGTGGCGGGGATCAAACACCGGCTGGTGGTGGATCTCTATCCCAGCCAGGATACCTCGGTCGACGATCCGCTGCTGGCGCTGCTTAAGGATTACAACCAGGGCGATCTGGAACGGAATGAACCGGCGACCGCGCCGCTTCCTGGTAAGGCGGGGCGCGACAGGCCGATGATCATCATGATCGATCCCGGCCACGGCGGCGAAGATCCCGGCGCGCACGGTAAATATAAGACGCGTGAAAAAGATATCGTGCTGAAGATTGGGCGACGGCTAAAAGCACTGATCGAAAAAGAGCCGAATATGAAGGCCTACATGACGCGCAACGAGGATGTGTTTATTCCGTTGCGGGTTCGGGTGGCGAAAGCGCGCAAGCAGCGCGCCGATCTGTTTGTCTCTATCCATGCCGACGCCTTTACCAGCCGCAGCGCGCGTGGCTCTTCGGTATTCGCGCTCTCGACTAAAGGGGCGACCTCGGCGGCAGCCCGTTTCCTGGCGCAGACGCAAAACGAATCGGATCTCATCGGCGGCGTCAGCAAAAGCGGCGACCGCTACCTCGATCACACCATGTTCGATATGGTGCAACGGCAGACTATTCACGACAGCCTGAAGTTCGGCAAAGAGGTGCTGCATCGTATGGGCCGCATCAACCATCTGCATAAGCGTACCGTCGATCAGGCTGGCTTCGCGGTACTGAAAGCACCGGATATTCCGTCGATTCTGGTGGAAACCGCCTTTATCAGCAATGTGGAAGAGGAGCGAAAGCTACGCACCAGCCGTTATCAGCAGCAGGTCGCCGAGGCGATTTTTCACGGGATAAAAGCCTATTTTGATAATGGCGGGGCGCTGGCGCGTCGTTAAAGAAGAGGGGATAGCGCAGGCTGTCCCGTTTTTCATAAAGCACAAAAACAAAAAAGCACCCTTTCAGGTGCTTAAATGATTGGTTGCGGGGGCCGGATTTGAACCGACGACCTTCGGGTTATGAGCCCGACGAGCTACCAGGCTGCTCCACCCCGCGTCCGTCTTGCGCTTTGCGTCTTGTCACTTTGGCTCTTCGTTAAAAGAGTTGGTTGCGGGAGCCGGATTTGAACCGACGACCTTCGGGTTATGAGCCCGACGAGCTACCAGGCTGCTCCATCCCGCGTCCGTAGTGCGCATTGCGACTTTTCACATTGTCTCTTCATCAGAAGAGTTGGTTGCGGGAGCCGGATTTGAACCGACGACCTTCGGGTTATGAGCCCGACGAGCTACCAGGCTGCTCCATCCCGCGTCCGTGGATGCGCACTATACCTCGCGGAGCTGATGATGCAACCCCTTTTTGCCGCGAAGCGCCAAATTGGCTACTGTTTGCTGAATATTTTCTCCATCTGGCTAATTATCGCACAGCCGTGCGCGTGGAAAGAGCACGTGGATTTCAATCTGATGGACGCTTTGCTATCGTCGCGTGGCGACGAACACTAATGAATAAGAGACGGCGATGAATAAAGGACACTGGGCGAAGTATGTACTTACTGGTGCAATGTTTGCGCTGCTGGCGGGTTGTAGCTCGAAACCAACCGATCGCGGGCAGCAATATAAAGATGGCAAGCTGGAACAGCCGCTGGCGCTGGTCAATCAGCCCAACGCCAAAGGCCGACCGGTTAACGGCAGGGACTTCGGCGAGCAGGTACGACAGATACAGTACGCCTCCTCGGCCCTCTATGGACGCCACACCGGCACTTACAGCGCGATTGAGAACTGGCTGATGGCCGGTGCCGATACGCGCCAGCTGCGTCAGTTCGGTCTGAACGCCTTCCAGATGGAGGGGACCGATAACTATGGCAACGTGCAGTTTACCGGCTACTACACGCCGGTTGTGCAGGCGCGCTACACGCGTCAGGGCGAATTCCAGTATCCCATCTACCGTATGCCGCCGCGCAAGCGCGGAGCGAAGCTGCCGAGCCGCGCCTCTATCTATAGCGGCGCGCTGGATGACCGCTATGTTATCGGCTGGAGCAACTCGCTAATCGATAACTTTATTATGGACGTGCAGGGCAGCGGCTACGTGGATTACGGCGACGGCCGTCCGATGACCTTTTTCGGGTATGGCGGCAAAAACGGCTGGGCCTATCACAGCATTGGCAAAGAGCTGATCGATCGCGGCGAAGTTAAGCGCGAAGATATGTCAATGCAGGCTATCCGCGACTGGGCGGCAGCGCATTCCCCGCAAGAGGTGCGCGCGCTGCTGGAGACGAACCCGTCGTTCGTCTTCTTTAAGCCGGAACCCTACACGCCGGTGCGTGGCGCCAGCGCGGTGCCGCTGGTGGCGAAAGCCTCGGTGGCGTCGGACCGCTCGCTGATCCCGGCGGGAACCGCGCTGCTGGCGGAAGTGCCACAGCTAAATGAAAAGGGCAAGTTCAACGGTAAATATGAGATGCGCCTGATGGTGGCGCTGGACGTTGGCGGCGCAATTAAGGGCCAGCATTTTGATATCTATCAGGGTATCGGTCCTGATGCGGCGCACCTGGCGGGCTTTTACAACCACTACGGCCGCGTCTGGGTGCTGAAAGCCGCACCGGGCGCCGGACAGCCGCTGTTCAGCAATCCGCAAAACGGCGATAATGGCTCTCTGTTACTGGGTTCAAACTGATTTCTCTGCGGGCCGAGCGGCCCGCATGACGTGACAAGGTTGATTATGAGTGTGGTTAACGAGGCCTGGCGTCAGCGTTTTGGCGGCACGGCACGTCTCTATGGGCAGGAAGCGCTGACGCGTTTCGCCGCGGCGCACTTCTGCGTTATTGGCATCGGCGGCGTCGGCTCCTGGGCGGCGGAAGCGCTGGTGCGCACCGGCATCGGCAAAATTACCCTGATTGATATGGATGATGTCTGCATCACCAATACCAATCGTCAGATCCATGCGCTGAACGGCAACGTCGGCAAGGCGAAAACCGAGGTGATGGCCGAGCGCCTGCGCGCCATCAATCCCGACTGCGAGGTCATCTGCATCGACGATTTCATTACGCCGGATAACACGGCGGAGCTGATGGCGGCGGGCTATGACTATGTGATCGATGCGATCGACAGCGTGCGTCCGAAAGCGGCGCTGATCGCCTGGTGCCGCCGCAATAAGATCCCGCTGATCACCACCGGCGGCGCGGGCGGTCAGATCGATCCGACGCAGATTCAGGTCGCCGATCTGGCGAAGACGATTCAGGATCCGCTGGCGGCCAAACTGCGCGAGCGGCTAAAGGCGCTCGGCGTGGTGAAAAACAGCAAAGGTAAGCTGGGCATCGACTGCGTCTTCTCTACCGAAGCGCTGATGTATCCGCAGCCGGACGGCAGCGTCTGCGCCGCGCGCAGCACCGCCGAAGGGCCAAAAAGAATGGATTGCGAAGCGGGCTTTGGCGCCGCCACTATGGTGACCGCCACCTTTGGCTTTGTCGCCGTTTCCCATGCGCTGAAGAAATATCTGGCGCGCGCGGCGCGTCAGGCTGCGTAAGGAATCAGGGCTGCGCCGCGTGCGCGGCCTGATGTACCGCCTCCGCCAGCGCCTTCAGGCCGCTGCTGCGCGAGGCGCTGAGCTGGGCGCGCAGGCCCAGTTCATCAAACAGCTGCAGCGGGTCTTCCGCCAGCAGCGCCTGCGGCGTTTTTCCTTCCACAGCAGTAAGTAGCACCGCAAGCAGACCACGCACGATGCGGCCTTCGCTGTCGCCATAAAAATGCAGCGTGCCGTCGTGGCGCAGCTGGCTGCCGAGCCAGACGCGGTTTTCGCAGCCGGTCAGCTCAATGTCGGCGGTCTTTAGTGCATCCGGCAGGGCGGGCAGCTGGCGGCTGAGCTGAATCAGCTGGCGATAGCGATCTTCCCACTGCTGAAAGTGGGCGAATTTTTCTTTCAGGCCGTCAAGGGTGATCAGATCGCCAAACGGGTGCGGGCCAGCCAGGGTCTGACTCATGCTTCCTCCTCAGACAACAGGTCGAGCGTGGTATAGATAGCGCGGGTCAGCGCATCCACATCCTGCAAATTATTATAGGGCGCGAAAGAGACGCGCAGCGTGCCGCTTACGCCAAGCGCCGCCATCAGCGGCTGTGCGCAGTGCTGGCCTGCGCGCAGCGCAATGCCCTGTTCCGCCAGCAGCGTCACGATATCGCTGTGGTGTACGCCCTCGAAATCAAACGCCAGCACGCTTGAGCGCCCGACACGGTAGCTGCGAAAACCGGGAAACTCGCTGAGCTGCTCTTCAGCCAGGCTGGCGAGCTGCTGGCTCCACATCTCCGCTTTCAGCCGGTCATGCTGCTCGAGCCAGCTGAGCGCGGCGCTTAACCCCACCACGCCCGCGACGTTAGGCGTTCCCGCTTCGAAACGCCAGGGGACCGGCTGCGGCGTAAAGCCGCTGAAATCCACCTGAGTGAGCATCTTGCCGCCGCCTTGCCAGGGCACCATCTCTTCCAGCAGCTCGGCTTTGCCATACAGCACGCCGATGCCGGTTGGGCCGTAGAGCTTGTGGGCGGAGAAGGCGTAGAAATCGATCTCCAGCGCCTGTACGTCAGGCGGGCAGTGCGCCACACCCTGCGCGCCGTCGACCATCACTTTCGCACCGACGCTGTGCGCCAGCGCGATAGCCTGCGCCAGATCCGGGCAGCCGCCCGTTACGTTGGACATCTGACCTATCGCCAGCAGTCGGGTACGCGCGTTGAGCAGCGACGGCAGCAGCGCCATATCCGGCAGGCGATCCGCGCCGATGGGCCATTTCACCACCTTCGCGCCGCGCGCCTGGGCCGCCATCAGCCAGGGCACCAGATTAGCGTGATGCTCCGCCTCGCTCACCAGGATCTCATCGCCCGCCTTCAGGCGTGGCAGCAGCCAGCTGTTGGCAACCAGGTTGATCGCTTCCGTGGTGCCGCGCGTCCAGACAATCTGGTGGCCATGCGCCGCATTCAACAGGCGCGCCACCTGATGCCGCGCCTGTTCGTAACGCTCGGTCAGCTGTTGCGCCGCGCCATACTGGCTGCGATGCACGGTGCCGGCGCTCAGGCTGTAAAACTGTTGCGTGGTATCAATCACCACCTGAGGCTTGAGCGTAGTCGCGGCGCTGTCGAGATAAACACCTGCATCGTTCAGCGCCGGAAACTGCTGGCGGAATGCGGTTGGATTGAATGCGGTCATGCTTTGTCTCGTCTTATAAATAAACAGGACCAGAGCAAAAGCCTGGCTCTCTCCTGGCAAAGCTGTAAAAGCGCGTTATGCTGATTAATGCAAGGTTTAAACCAAAACCCGTACAATGAGCAACCTTCTTTAGTCGATTTGACTAGGGTCAGCTGGCCGGGTGGTTTGATGCAATCAATCTACAAGGAGATAGAAAATGAAAAAACTTTCAGCAGTGCTGGCTGTCTGCGTTATGGCTTTTACTCTGGCCGCGTGTTCAAGCAATTATGTCATGCATACCAATGATGGTCGCACCATTGTCTCAGCAGGTAAGCCTTCAGTAGACAACGATACCGGTATGATCAGCTATAAAGACGCTAACGGCAACAAGCAGCAGATTAACCGTTCAGATGTCAAAGAGATGGTTGAGATGAAGTAAGCGCTCCGGCGCCTGCTTCAGGCAAAAAAAAGCACCGCAATTTGCGGTGCTATTCAAAATCACTATGGACAGACAGGGTAAATCTACAGGAATTAAAAGCTTGATCTGCAATCGTCAGATCAAAATGCAAACACAACATCACGACCACAAGCCAAAAGTTTTCCGGAAGTCTGCGAACTCACTCACAAATCCTGAAATCTTTTCGTTCCGGCTCAGGAAGTGCGGCAACTATAGGTATTTGCTGGAGCTTCCTCAACGGACAATTTATAATGCCTCGGATTACTAAAACTAATATGTGAATGCTTGTTATAAGCGCACGTGTTTTGCCCCTGATCCGAGCACGGAAAACCATGTCGAAACGCCTTCCTCCTCTTAATGCACTCCGCGTGTTTGACGCTGCGGCGCGCCATCTCAGCTTTACAAAAGCCGCCGAAGAGCTGTTCGTTACTCAGGCCGCAGTAAGCCATCAGATAAAATCGCTGGAAGATTTTCTCGGGCTTAAGCTGTTTCGCCGCAGGAATCGATCGCTGTTACTGACGGAGGAGGGCCAGAGCTACTATCTCGATATCAAAGAGATTTTCACCGCCCTTAATGATGCGACGCGCAAACTGCAGGCGCGCAGCGCGAAGGGTGCCCTGACCGTCAGCCTGCTGCCCAGCTTCGCCATTCAGTGGCTGGTACCGCGCCTCTCCAGCTTTAATATGGCTTATCCGGGCATTGACGTGCGTATCCAGGCGGTGGATCGCGATGAAGAGAAGCTGGCCGACGATGTTGACGTGGCGATCTTCTACGGTCGCGGCAACTGGCCGGGACTGCGCGTAGAAAAACTTTACGCCGAATATCTGTTGCCGGTCTGTTCACCCACGTTGATGACCGGCGATAATCCGTTGAAAACGCCGATGGATCTGTCGCGTTTTACCCTGCTGCACGACGCCTCGCGGCGCGACTGGCAATCCTATATCCGCCAGCTTGGCTTGCAGCACATTAATGTCCAGCAGGGACCGATTTTCAGCCACAGCGCCATGGTATTGCAGGCCGCGATCCACGGCCAGGGCGTGGCGCTGGCGAATAATGTGATGGCGCAGAGCGAGATCGAAGCCGGCCGGCTAATCTGCCCGTTCAACGACGTGCTGGTCAGTAAAAATGCTTTTTATCTGGTTTGTCATGACAGCCAGGCAGAACTGGGTAAAATAGCCGCCTTTCGGCAGTGGATCATCGCGAAAGCCGCCAGCGAACAAGAAAAATTCCGCTTTCGCTACGACCACTAACTTATTGATTTCTGTACAGTGAGGTACAGATGCACCTTGAGGATAGTCAGATGTCCAGTCGTGCCATGTTTATTTTTGCCGCCATCAGCGGGTTTTTGCTGGTGGCCTTTGGCGCTTTTGGTGCCCACGTATTAAGCCGTTCGCTCGGCCCGGCCGAAATGGCCTGGATCCATACCGGGCTGGAGTATCAGGCGTATCACACGCTGGCGGTAATCGGCCTGGGTGCAGCGATGCTGCGCCGCGCCAATCTCTGGTTTTACTGGAGCAGCGCCTTTCTTGCCCTTGGCATCGTGCTGTTTAGCGGCAGCCTTTACTCTCTGGCGCTGTCGCATCTCAAGTTTTGGGTTTTTGTTACGCCGGTCGGCGGGTTTTGCTTCCTGATCGGCTGGTTCCTGATGTTGATTGGCGCACTGCGTCTTAAACGAAAGGCAGATCGCCATGAATAAAGTTTTACTCTATTGCCGTCCCGGTTTTGAAAAAGAGTGCGCGGCGGAAATCGCCGCCAGAGCCGCCGAGCGTGAAATCTATGGTTTCCCGCGGGTTAAAGAGAACAGCGGTTACGTACTGTTCGAATGTTATCAGCACGAAGAGGCGGATCGTCTGGTGCGCGATCTCCCTTTCGATACGCTGATTTTTGCCCGCCAGATGCTGGTGGTCGGCGAGCTGCTGAAAGATTTGCCGCCGGACGATCGCATTGCGCCGATTGTCGGCATGTTGACCGGCGTGGTCGAGAAGGGCGGCGAGCTGCGCGTCGAGGTGCCGGACACCAACGAAGCGAAAGAGCTGACGAAGTTTTGCCGCAAGTTCACCGTGCCGCTGCGCGCCAGCCTGCGCGAAGCGGGGATCCTGCTCAATTACGAAAGCCCGAAGCGCCCGGTGGTGCATGTCTTCTTTATTGCGCCTGGCGCCTGCTACGTCGGCTACTCGTTTGTCGGCAACAACTCGCCGTTCTATATGGGCATTCCGCGCCTGAAGTTCCCGGCCGATGCGCCGAGCCGCTCCACGCTGAAGCTGGAAGAGGCGTTCCACGTTTTTATCCCCGCCGACGAGTGGGATGAACGCCTGGCGGGCGGTATGCACGCGGTCGATCTCGGTGCCTGTCCCGGCGGCTGGACCTATCAGCTGGTGAAGCGCAGCATGTGGGTGTACGCAGTTGATAACGGCCCGATGGCGCCGAGCCTGATGGATACCGGACAGGTGACGCACTGCCGCGAAGACGGCTTTAAGTTTCGCCCGACGCGTAATAACAACGACTGGCTGGTGTGCGACATGGTAGAGAAGCCGGTGCGCGTCGCCAACCTGATGACCGAATGGCTGGTCAACGGCTGGTGCCGCGAGGCGATCTTCAACCTCAAGCTGCCGATGAAAAAGCGCTACGAAGAGGTGACGCAGAACCTGGCGATGATCGACGAGGCGCTGAAGGCGCAGGGCATTAACGCCCAGATTCGCGCCCGCCAGCTCTACCACGACCGCGAAGAGGTCACGGTTCATATTCGCCGCATCTGGGGCGCGATCCCTGGCCGCCGCGACGAACGTTAAGCGTCAGGCCGGGCGCTGCGCCGCCTGGCCTTCATAACGCAGCGTTTTCAGATTGCCCTGTAACACCAGATCCTGCTTCAGCACCGCAACCTGTCGGCTGATTAAGGCTGACTCGCGGCCAGCCGCCAGCTTCGCGCGCCATTTCTCCGGTACGTTATCAAGCTGCGCATAGATATCATCCAGCGACCCAAATGTCTGCAACAGCGTTTTTGCGCTTTTCGGGCCGATGCCCGCTACGCCGGGAATTTTGCTGCTGCTGATGCCGCACAGTCCCCAGTAATCGGGCAGCCGCTGCGGCGCAACGCCGAACTCGTTTTCAATAAAGGGCAGATCCAGCCAGCGCTTCTGGAAATAGTCGCGGATGCGAATCTGCGGCGCGAGCAGCTGGCAATAGCCTTTATCGGTGGAGACGATGGTGGCCTGATGGCCCGCCTGCGCCATTTTTACCGCCAGCGTGGCCGCCAGATCGTCCGCTTCGTCCGCTCCGGCGATCCAGCAACTGACGCCTGCGCGGCGGAACGCCTCCTGCAGCGCGGGCAGTTCAGCCTGCAGATCTTCCGGCATCGGCGGTCGACCGCTTTTATAGTCCGGAAACAGCTGATGACGCCAGCCCTGATGGCGCTGTTCGCTGTCGAAGACCGCTACGACGTGAGTCGGCTGCGTATGCCCCAGAAGCTGGCGCAGCGCCGCGAGGCAACCCTCGACGCAGGGCGATCCCTGTACTGCGTGCAGACGACGTATCAGGTTGAGCGCGTCTACGATAAGAAGGTGAAATGACATAAGCTAAACGGCAGCCCGTATGAGCTGCCTTCCTTGCGTTTTATTTAATGATCTCATAGCAGGGGATATAGGCGGTGCCCGGCAGCTTCATACGGTGCTGGGCGACAAATCCCTGCAGCAGCTCATCCATGCGGCGCATAATGTCCGGCTCGCCATGCAGTTTATACGGCCCTTTTTCCCGGATCTCGCGTATGCCGATCTCTTTCACGTTTCCGGCGACGATGCCGGAGAAGGCGCGTCGCAGGTCAGCCGCCAGCTGCTCCGCGGGCTGGTTGGTATAGAGATTGAGATTGGCCATATTTTCATGCGTCGGCAGAAATGGCTTTTGCAGATCGGGCGAGATGCGGATTGACCAGTTGAAGCTGTAGGCGTCACCGGTTTCCCGACGATACTCTTTCACCTGCGGCATCGCTTTTTTCATCAGACGCGCCACTTCGGCGGCATCATCAATGACGATCTTGTAGTGTTTGCGCGCCGCTTCGCCCAGCGTATTGACGATAAAGTCGTCGAGCACGTGGAAGTAGTCGGCGCTCTCCTGCGGTCCGGTGAGGATAAGCGGCAGCACCTGCTCGTGGTTCTGCGGGTTCATCATAATTCCCAGCAGATAGAGCAGCTCCTCCGCTGTGCCCACGCCGCCCGGGAAGATAATGATGCCGTGCGCGATGCGCACAAAGGCTTCCAGGCGTTTTTCGATATCCGGCATGATGATGAGTTCATTCACCAGCGGGTTAGGCGGCTCAGCGGCGATAATTGACGGCTCGGTCAGCCCGATAAAGCGGCTGTCGCGGTAGCGCTGCTGCGCATGGCCTACCGCTGCGCCTTTCATCGGCGCTTCCATTACGCCTGGCCCGCAGCCGGTGCAGATATTCAGCTCGCGCAGGCCCAACTGGGTGCCGACGTTGCGGCAGTATTGATACTCCACCGCGTTGATCGAGTGGCCGCCCCAGCAGACAACGGTATTGGGATACTCACCGACGTGCAGCGCGCGCGCGTTGCGCAGTATAGAGAAAACCTGGTTAGTGATATGCGCCGAATCTTCCGGCGCCGCCTCCTGCATCCCGGCAATCGACAGCTGGCCGTTAACGAAAAGAATGTCGCGCAGTACGGCAAACAGGTTGGCCTGCAGCGAGCGGATAATGCGACCGTCAACAAACGCCTCTTCCGGCGGATTGATCAGTTCCAGCTTTACGCCGCGTTCGCGACGCAGCACGTTAATATCGAAGTTTTCAAAGCGGGAAAGCAGTTCGTGGCTGCTGTCGGTCTGACTGCCTGAATTCAGCACGGCGAGCGAGCAGTTACGAAACAGCTGGTAAAGATCGCTGCTCGCCGTGCGCTTGAGCATGTCCACTTCCAGCTGAGACAGCAGATCCATCGAGCCAAGAGGGCTGATATGCGTAATCAAATGAACTCCGTTACACCCGCCTGGGTGACTAATGACACCGCTGTTGCGGTGGCGAAAATTCCTGGCCGACGATCCTCCGATCGCCGCCTTCACCAGAGTGCCTTGTCGACCGTGAATGCTCAAGGGGAACGCAACGCCTGACGCGCAGGCTGCGAGAGGACTCGCAAAGCTACTGCCGCGCCAGACGAGAATATCCCGGCGTGAAGGGCACGTTGCTGCGCCAGGGGTTAATATCCAGACCGCCGCGGCGCGTGTAGCGTGCATAGACCGTAAGTTGCTGCGGCTGACAGAAACGCAGCACGTCGTTGAAGATGCGCTCCACGCACTGCTCGTGAAACTCATTGTGCTGGCGGAAAGAGATAAGGTAGCGCAGCAGCGCTTCGCGGTCGATGCGCGGGCCTTTGTAGCGGATCATCACCGAACCCCAGTCGGGCTGGTTGGTGATCAAGCAGTTGGATTTCAGCAGATGGCTGACCAGCGTCTCTTCCACCACTTCGCTGCCCGCCGCATCAGCGAGGTAGTCGGCGTTGAAGCTGTAGTCCGCGATCTCAATATCCTGCTCATCAATGCAGTAACCGCTAAACTGACCGATGGGCTGTCCCTCTACTTCGCTCAGGCGAAACAGCGCGACGCTGACGTCGCCCTGCGCGCAGGCGCTGAGATCGCGCTCCAGCGTCTGGCGGACTTCGCCCCAGTCGGCGAAGCGCGTCTGGTTAAAGCTGTTAAGGTAGAGCTTAAAGCTCTTCGACTCGATAAGATGTTCGCTGGTGGCGTTCAGCACCACTTCGCCCAGCGCGACCTGCGGCACCCCCTTGCTGTTGAGCCAGGAGAGTTCGTAAAGCGTCCAGATATCTGCGCCCGTAAAGGGCAGCGAATCAGGCATCAGCCCCAGCGGCGTGCGGTTCAGGCTGCGCGGCACCGCCTGCAGCAGGCTGGGATCGTATTGATCGTGATAGGCTGTGGGTTTGCCCAGGGTCAGGTTGCTCAGCGCCTGATCCTTTTCATATAAAGACATAGCGGTTACCCGTCATTCCAAACAAAGTGGATAAGTGTAACCCATCAGACGTGAGAAAAAGAGTCATGCAACAGACTGTGGATGCCCTGCGCGAATTTACCGCCCGCTATTGCGATGCCTGGCAGCAGCGCACCGGCCACGCGCCAGCCAGCCAGGCGCTTTATGGCGTGCCGTCCCCCTGTATTATCGCGACCCAGGCTGACGAAGTATGGTGGCAACCGCAGCCCTTTACCTTGCCCGCCACGCTGGAAGCGGTAGAGCGTGCGCTGGATATAACCCTTCAGCAGGATATCGCCGCCTTTTATACCGCGCAGTTTGCTGGAGACATGGCGGCGCGCTGCGGGCAGCGGGAACTTTCGCTGTTACAGGTCTGGAGCGAGGAAGATTTTTTGCGCCTGCAGGAGAATCTGATAGGGCATTTGATCATGAAGCGCCGCCTGAAACAGACGCCGACGCTGTTTATCGCCGCGACTGAATCGGAGCAGGAGATCATTTCGCTCTGCAATCTGTCTGGCGAAGTGATTCTCGAACAGCCTGGCACGAAAAAACGAGAGGTTTTATCGGAAAATATCCAGAATTTTCTTAAATCTTTACAGGTGGTTATCCCCTGATTTGCAGACAATCGCTAATGGGTTTGTGAGATATCTCTTACATGCCTTGTGAGAGATTGGCATTTCTATTGGGAGACATCCAGAAGTCTGCAATGTAAAGATATTGTGAATCATTAACTTAATGGCGTTACTCCTAAAACTGGTCTATAAACAAATACAGTAACGCTGTTTAGTACCTTGTTTATTCAGCGGCCTCTGCCAGAATAGTCAGCAGTTGGCAGGAAGCCAGAGGATTGAAGATAGCGTCAGGATACGTCATGCCAGGAGGCGGGACCGTAACGGAGCTTACGTCACACGGAAGGCTTCAGGATGAAGCAGGATACTCAGGAGAGAGTCAGGGACACCTCCAGGAAGGAGAACGAGAGCCGCATATGATGCGCGGCGGGCCTGGAAGCCAAAGGAATTATCAGGATGATAAGCGCAGGATGGCGCACAGGAAAAGTTGTCAAGGAAGAGCAGGGAGCATCAGCGTGGCGGGAAAGCTGCAAACGAACCGGGAGCACTGTTTTAACAGTGCTCCCTTTTTTTGCGCGCGCGTCTGGCGGTGGTATGCTTGCCGCCCCCATTTATTGCTCGCTGGAGGTGGCGCATGACCCTTTTACTGTTACAACGGCTGGAGCAGCTCGAAACCCTGATGCGCGATCATCATCACTGGCAGGAGACGCCCCCGTCCGCCAGCGCGCTCGCCAGCAACCAGCCTTTCTGTCTTGATACGCTGGAGCCGCTCGAGTGGCTCCAGTGGGTACTGATCCCGCGTATGCGGGCGCTTATCGCTGCGCAGCAGCCGCTGCCGCAAAATTTCGCCATCGCGCCCTATTTTGAAATCGCGCTGACCTCCGCTACGCCAGGCCACGCGCCAATCCTGCACAGCCTGACGCAGCTCGATGCGCTGTTTATGGACGATCCCGCCTGATGCTGGAAATTATCTATCAGGATCAATGGCTGGTGGCGGTTAACAAGCCTGCCGGCTGGCTGGTGCATCGCAGCTGGCTGGATCGCAAAGAAAAAGTTGTGGTGATGCAGACCGTGCGCGATCAGATTGGCCAGCACGTCTTTACTGCGCATCGTCTCGACCGCCCAACCTCCGGCGTACTGCTGATGGGCCTCTCCAGCGAGGTGGGGCGTTTGCTGGCGCAGCAGTTCGAGCAGCATCAGATGAAGAAAACCTATCACGCCGTCACGCGCGGCTGGCTGCAGGAGAGCGGCACGCTCGACTATCCGCTGGTGGAAGAGCTGGACAAGATCGCCGATAAGTTTGCGACGGAAGCGCGTACGGCGCAGCCGGCGGTGACCGATTATCAGGCGCTGGCCTGGGCAGAGATGCCGGTACCGATTGGCCGCTATACGAGCGCGCGCTACAGCCTGATGCAGCTCTCTCCGCGCACTGGCCGCAAGCATCAGCTGCGTCGTCATATGGCGCATCTGCGCCATCCGATCATCGGCGACACCACCCACGGCGATCTGCGGCAAAACCGCGGCGCGGCACAGCATTTCGGCGCCAGTCGCCTGATGCTGCACGCCAGCAGCCTGGCGCTGACGCACCCGATAACCGGCGAGCCGCTGGTGATCCGTGCCGGTCTGGATGCGGTCTGGCGGCAGATGGCCCGGCAATTTGGCTGGCAGGAGGCGCTCGCCGCCGCAGGGCTTGAGTTTGCCGACGCGACAGGCGAGGATAGCACCTCAGTTTAAGGAGCAGGCACATGGCGAAGATTGGCATTTTTGTAGGCACAGTATATGGCAACGCGCTGCTGGTAGCGGAAGAGGCGCAGCCGATTTTACAGGCCCAGGGGCACGACGTTGCGGTGTATGACGATCCGACGTTAGCGCAGTGGCAAAATTACAGCAGCGAAGTGGCGCTGGTGATCACCTCGACAACCGGGCAGGGCAATTTTCCGGACAATATCGCCGCTCTTTATCAGGATGTGAAAGATAAGCTGGGCTATCAGCCGGAGCTGCGTTACGGCGTTATCGCGCTGGGCGACAGCAGCTACGATCACTTCTGCGGCGCAGGCAAAACCTTCGACGCGCTCCTGCAGGAGCAAAGCGCGAAGCGTATCGGCGAGGTGCTGCTGGTGGATGCGACCGAAGACCCCGAGCCAGAGTCGGTCACCTCTCCCTGGGTTGAGGCCTGGGGAAAACAGCTCTGAGTTAACGGCGCCCTGTGTCGGAATCGATGCAGGGCGCGCGCTTATCAGGTTACCGGTGCCGGATTGAACACCGCCAGCTGGTTGCGAATGCCCCAGCGATCCGACCAGGTTTGCTGGCGACCGCTGGCGATCTCCAGAATCAGCCGGAAGAGTCGCCAGCCGACCTGCTCAATCGTCTCTTCGCCCGTGGCGATAGTACCCGCATTAATATCCATCAGATCGTGCCAGCGATCGGCCAGCGCGTTACGCGTCGCCATCTTGATAACCGGAATCGCCGCCAGACCGTAAGGCGTGCCGCGTCCGGTGGTAAACACCTGCAGCGTAATGCCCGACGCCATCTGCTGCGTGCCGCAGACAAAATCGCTGGCGGGCGTGGCGGCGTAGATCAGCCCGCGCCGCGTCGGGCGCTGACCCGGCGACAGCACTTCGACAATCGCGCTGCGGCCCGATTTGGCGATGGAGCCGAGCGCTTTTTCCACCACGTTAGCCAGTCCGCCTTTTTTATTGCCGGGTGAGGGATTGGCGCTACGGTCGGTTTTGCCCTGATCGAGATAGTCGTCATACCATGCCATCTCCTCCAGCAGCCGCCTGCCTACCTCTTCATTAATCACGCGCGGCGTCAGCAGGTGAATCGCATCGCGCACTTCGGTCACTTCGGAGAACATCACCGTCGCGCCGCAGCGCACCAGCAGATCGGAGGCGAAGCCTACGGCGGGGTTGGCAGTCACGCCGGAAAAGGCGTCGCTGCCGCCGCACTGCATGCCGACGATCAGCTCTGAGGCGGGGCAGGTTTCGCGCTGGCGCTGATTAAGGCGTTCAAGGTGCCTTTTCGCCACGCTGAGGATCTCTTCCACCATTGCACCGAAGCCGATATGGCGTTCATCCTGTAAGCGCACGATATCGCTCTCATCCAGCGAGATCGCCTGTACGTCATCGGTGCCGGTCAGCAGCCGCTCGGGCTGCAGTTTTTCGCAGCCGAGGCTGACCACCATGATTTCGCCGCCGAAGTTGGCGTTCAGCGCCAGGTTATGAATGGTGCGAATCGGTACCACCGCCGCCGGCGCGTTAATCGCCACGCCGCAGCCGTAAAGGTGGTTCAGCGCCACCACGCCATCGACGTTGGGGTAGTTCGGCAGCAGTTCGCGCTCAATAATCTGCACCACATAGTCCACCACGCCCGCTACGCAGTGCACGCTGGTGGTAATGCCGAGCAGGTTGCGCGTGCCGACGCTGCCGTCTGCGTTGCGATAGCCTTCGAAGGTGTAGCCTTCCAGCGGCGGCAGATCGGGGGGAACATTAGTCGCGAGCGGCAGGGTGGCAAGCGGCGGCGCTTCGGGCAGCGCCACCAGCGACTCGTCAATCCAGCTGCCCGGCGCAATATCGCGCAGGGCATAGCCGATCACTTCGCCATAGCGAAGGATAGGCGCGCCCTGCGGAATCGGCGCGAGCGCCACTTTATGCCCTTGCGGGACATGCTCCGTCAGCGTCAGCCCGTCGGGAAATTGGGTGCCAGCCGGCAACCCCTGGTTATTGACCACGATCGCGACATTGTCATCCTCATGGACTTTGATACGGAGCGGTGGCTCATTTAGCATTCGGTTCATCACTCACCTTCCAGTCATGCGCGAGTTTATTAATAACCTGTCTGCGCGGATGAGATAGCCCGCGTTCAGGCTTTATCACTGGCCTGGCGCGCCGTACATGGCGGCGCGCTATCGTTCTTCATTACGCACATCGGATTTGCCAGCTTCAGTATATGAAGCAGCCTTCTCTGCCGCATTGTGCAACTGACCGGCATTTCAGCGCGTTTCCACCTCTTTTTGGTTCGCTTTCCCAAACGCAAGTGAAGAGTCTCACAAAGGTGCCTGCCTCCGCTTAAAAAATAGCCATTTCTCGCTGAAAAAAACGCTTTCCGTGAAGCGCGCCGCAGTCGATTGGGCAACTGCCAGACAATGCGTGCTAAACGGCCTTAATTGTCAGGCGTTCTTCCAGTGTCACCGCCTTTTACCATTCCTATACTGGCTTTCGTTATACGACGTTAGGTTATTCGTCACGACGCACTATCGGTTTGCCCCTATAAAAAATCGCCGTGTTTAACCCGACTTCTCTCTGATACCCAACGCGATGTGTATGCAGTCAGAGCGAATGTAGCGAACGCTATATTTCAGGAGTGCATCATGAATAGTTACAGCCAGACGGCGGAAGCGGTGCAGAAGCGCACCAATGCCCGCTACTGGATCGTGGTGATGTTGTTTATCGTCACCTCGTTCAACTACGGCGACCGCGCCACCATTTCGATCGCCGGTTCCGCCATGTCAAAAGATATCGGTCTGGATTCTGTCGGACTGGGCTACATCTTCTCAGCATTCTCATGGGCTTATGTTATTGGCCAAATCCCTGGCGGCTGGTTGCTGGACCGCTTCGGCTCAAAACGCGTCTATTTCTGGAGCATCTTTACCTGGTCGCTCTTTACCCTGCTACAAGGCTTCGTCGATATCTTCAGCGGCTTCGGCATTATCGTTTCGCTGTTCCTGCTGCGTTTTATGGTCGGCCTGGCCGAAGCGCCTTCTTTCCCTGGCAACAGCCGTATCGTCGCGGCCTGGTTCCCGGCGCAGGAGCGCGGCACCGCAGTAGCAATTTTCAACTCCGCGCAGTATTTCGCCACGGTCATCTTTGCGCCGATCATGGGCTGGCTGGTCGCTAAGGTGGGCTGGTCGCATGTGTTCTGGTTTATGGGCGGCCTCGGCATCATTCTCAGCTTTATCTGGCTGAAAGTGATCCACGATCCCAATGACCATCCTGGCGTGAATAAAGCCGAGCTGGAGTATATGGAGCAGGGCGGCGCGCTGATCAATATGGATGCGAAAAAGAGCGAGCATAAGGTCAGCTGGGCTGAGAAGTGGTATCAGATCAAACAGCTGCTCACCTCACGCATGATGGTGGGCATCTATCTCGGGCAGTACTGCATCAATGCGCTGACCTACTTTTTTATCACCTGGTTCCCGGTCTATCTGGTGCAGGCGCGCGGCATGTCGATTCTGAAAGCCGGGATGATCGCCTCGATTCCAGCGGTGTGCGGCTTCCTTGGCGGCGTGCTCGGCGGCGTTATCTCCGATTATCTGATGCGTAAAACCGGCTCGCTCAACATTGCGCGCAAAACCCCTATCGTGCTCGGCATGCTGCTCTCTATCAGCATGGTGATGTGTAACTACAGCGATACGGAGTGGGTGGTGGTGTTCTTTATGGCGCTCGCCTTCTTCGGCAAAGGCATCGGCGCGCTGGGCTGGGCGGTCATGGCGGATACCGCGCCGAAAGAGATCAGCGGCCTGAGCGGCGGCCTGTTCAATATGTTCGGCAACTTATCCGGCATCGTGACGCCTATCGCTATCGGCTACATCATCGCCACCAGCGGCTCGTTTGAAGGCGCGCTGGTTTATGTGGGCATCCATGCGTTTATCGCCGCGTTCAGCTTCCTGGTGATTGCGGGCGATATCAAACGTATCGAACTGAAACACCGGACATAAGGAGAGAATATGTCTACGCAAAGCTCACCGGTTATCACCAGAATGCAGGTGATCCCGGTCGCCGGATACGACAGCATGCTGCTGAATATCGGCGGCGCGCATAACGCCTGCTTTACCCGCAATATTGTGGTGCTGACCGACAGCGCGGGCCACACCGGCGTTGGCGAAGCGCCGGGTGGCGACACCATTTATCAGACGCTGGTAGAGGCGATCCCGCAGGTAGAGGGCCAGCAGGTGGCGCGTATGAACCGGCTGGTGCAGCAGGTGCACAAAGGCAACCAGTCGGCCGACTTCGACACTTTCGGCAAGGGCGCCTGGACCTTTGAGCTGCGCGTCAACGCCGTTGCGGCGCTGGAGGCGGCGCTGCTCGATCTGCTCGGCCAGTGCCTCGGCGTGCCGGTAGCGGAACTGCTCGGTCCCGGCCAGCAGCGCGATGAGGTTACGGTGCTGGGCTATCTCTTCTATATCGGCGACCGGCGCAAAACCGATCTGCCGTACCTGAGCGGCGAAAACGGCGACTGCGACTGGTATCGCCTGCGCCATCAGGAGGCGCTGACGCCCGAAGCGGTGGTGCGTCTGGCCGAGGCGGCGCAGGAGAAATATGGCTTTAAGGATTTCAAACTCAAAGGCGGCGTGCTGCCGGGCGAACAGGAAATCGAGTCCGCCGCGGCGCTGAAGCGGCGCTTTCCGGACGCGCGCATTACGGTCGATCCTAACGGCGCATGGGGGCTGGACGAGGCGATTCGCCTCTGCAAAGGCATGGGTGACGTGCTGACCTATGCGGAAGATCCGTGCGGCGCGGAGCAGGGCTATTCGGGCCGCGAAGTGATGGCGGAGTTCCGCCGCGCCACCGGGCTGCCGGTCGCCACCAATATGATCGCCACCAACTGGCGCGAGATGAACCATGCGGTAATGCTGAACGCGGTCGATATCCCGCTGGCCGATCCCCACTTCTGGACGCTGAGCGGCGCGGTGCGTGTGGCGCAGCTTTGCGACGAGTGGGGACTCACCTGGGGCTGTCACTCGAATAACCACTTCGATATCTCGCTGGCGATGTTTACCCACGTTGGCGCGGCCGCGCCGGGTAACCCGACCGCTCTCGATACGCACTGGATCTGGCAGGAGGGCGACCAGCGCCTGACGAAGCAGCCGCTGCAGATCCGCAACGGCAAAATCGCCGTGCCCGATGCCCCCGGCCTCGGGATTGAGCTGGACTGGGATCGGCTGCGCCAGGCCAACGACCTGTATAAATCACTGCCAGCGGGTGCGCGTAACGACGCCACCGCCATGCAGTATCTGATTCCCGGTTGGACGTTCGACCGCAAGCGCCCGGCATTTGGCCGCGCCACAGTGTAAGGAGCAGGAGATGAGTTCGACACCGAAAGTCACAGCGATGCAGGTTATTCCGGTAGCCGGTTACGACAGCATGTTGCTCAACCTGAGCGGCGCGCACGCGCCTTTTTTCACCCGTAATATCGTAATTATCAAGGATAACGCGGGTCACACCGGCGTAGGCGAAATCCCCGGCGGCGAGAAAATCCGCCAGACGCTGGAGGATGCGGCGTCGCTGGTGATCGGCAAAACGGTCGGCGAGTACAAGAACGTACTCAGCCTGGTGCGCAGCACTTTCGCCGACCGCGATTCAGCGGGACGCGGTAGCCAGACCTTTGACCTGCGCACCACCATCCATGTGGTCACCGGCATCGAGGCGGCGCTGCTTGACCTGCTGGGGCAGCACCTGCAGGTCAACGTCGCGACGCTGCTGGGCGACGGCCAGCAGCGCGACCGCGTCGAGATGCTCGGCTATCTGTTCTACGTTGGCGATCGTAAAAAGACGGCGCTGCCCTATCAGAGCCAGGAAGATGAAGCCTGCGACTGGTATCGGCTGCGCCACGAAGAGGCACTGACGCCGGAAGCGATCGTGCGTCTGGCCGAAGCGGCCTATGACAAATATGGCTTTAACGACTTCAAACTTAAGGGCGGCGTGCTGCGCGGCGGCGAAGAGGCGGAGGCGGTAACGGCGCTGGCGAAGCGCTTCCCGGAGGCGCGCATTACGCTCGATCCCAACGGCGCCTGGTCGCTCAACGAGGCGATCCTGCTCGGCAAACAGCTGAAAGGCGTGCTGGCCTATGCGGAAGATCCGTGCGGCTCGGAGCAGGGGTATTCCGGCCGCGAAGTGATGGCGGAGTTCCGCCGCGCCACCGGCATGCCGACCGCTACTAATATGATCGCCACCGACTGGCGGCAGATGGGCCACACGCTGTCGCTGCAGTCGGTCGATATTCCGCTGGCCGATCCGCACTTCTGGACCATGCAGGGCTCAGTGCGCGTGGCGCAGATGTGTCATGACTTCGGCCTGACCTGGGGCTCGCACTCCAATAACCATTTCGACGTCTCGCTGGCGATGTTCACGCACGTCGCCGCCGCCGCGCCAGGCGCCATTACCGCCATCGATACCCACTGGATCTGGCAGGAGGGCAACCAGCGCCTGACCAAAGAGCCACTGCAGATCAAAGGCGGCATGGTGCAGGTGCCGCAGAAACCGGGGCTGGGGGTCGAACTGGATATGGATCAGGTCATGCAGGCTAACGCGCTTTATCAAAAACACGGGCTTGGCGCGCGCGACGATGCGCAGGCGATGCAGTTCCTTGTGCCGAACTGGACCTTCGACAATAAACGTCCATGTCTGGTGCGCTAACTTTTCTGCTCCCTGCGGGGAGCGGTTGTCACGGGAGAAGAGATGATGAGTAACAGAGCCTGGCCGAACACCTTTCGCCGTCGCCTGCAGGCAGGAGAGACCCTGATCGGCAGCTGGTGCGCGCTGGCGAACCCTATTACCACCGAAGTGCTTGGCCTGGCCGGTTTCGACTGGCTGGTGCTGGACGGCGAACATGCGCCCAACGACATTACCACCTTTGTGCCGCAGCTGATGGCGCTCAAGGGCAGCGTCAGCGCGCCGGTGGTGCGCCCGCCCTGCAACGAGCCGGTAATCATCAAGCGCCTGCTGGATATCGGCTTCTATAACTTTCTGATCCCGTTTGTGGAAACTGAAGAAGAGGCGCTGCGCGCCGTGGCGTCGACCCGCTATCCGCCCGCCGGCATTCGCGGCGTATCGGTATCGCATCGCAGCAACATGTACGGCACGCTGCCGGACTACAACGCCACGGTGAACGAGAACATCACGCTGCTGGTACAGATTGAAACTCAGCAGGCGGTCGACAATATCGACGCCATCGCGGCGGTAGAAGGCGTCGACGGCATCTTTGTTGGACCAGGCGATCTCTCCGCCGCGCTCGGCTATCTCGGCCAGCCTGCGCATCCCGAAGTGCTGAAGGTCATCAGGCATGTGTTTGAACGCGCCAAAGCGGCGGGCAAGCCGAGCGGCATCCTGGCGCCGGTGGAAGCGGACGCGCGCCGCTATCTGGAATGGGGCGCCAGCTTTGTTGCCGTAGGCAGCGATTTAGGGGTCTTTCGCAACGCCACTCAGGCGCTGTGCGACAAATTTAAGCAGTAACTGACGAAGAGGAAAGGCAATGAAAATTGGATTTATCGGCCTCGGCATCATGGGCAAACCGATGAGTAAAAACCTGGTGAAAGCCGGTTATTCCCTGGTGGTGCGCGATCACAACGCCAGCAACGAAGCGGAATTAACCGAACTGGGTGCCACCGTGGCGAAATCGCCGAAAGAGGTGGCCGAGCAGGTTGACGTGGTGATCACCATGGTGCCGAACTCGCCGCAGGTGAAAGAGGTATGCCTGGGTGAAAACGGCATTATCGACGGCGCTAAGCCGGGCCTGATTGTCATCGATATGAGCTCTATCGCGCCGCTCGCCAGCCGCGAAGTGCATGACGCGCTGGCGAAGAAGGGCATCAAAATGCTCGATGCGCCGGTCAGTGGCGGCGAGCCGAAAGCGATCGAAGGCACGCTTTCCGTGATGGTGGGCGGCGATAAAGCGGTCTTCGACAGCTGCTACGACATCATGAAGGCGATGGCGGGCTCGGTGGTGCACACCGGCGATATCGGTGCAGGCAACGTCACCAAACTGGCGAATCAGGTTATCGTGGCGCTCAATATCGCGGCGATGTCAGAAGCGCTCTCGCTGGCGACCAAAGCCGGCGTTAATCCTGAGCTGGTCTATCAGGCGATCCGCGGCGGTCTGGCGGGCAGCACCGTACTCGACGCCAAGGCGCCGATGGTGCTGGATCGCAACTTCAAGCCGGGTTTCCGCATCGACCTGCATATCAAGGATCTGGCGAACGCGCTGGATACCTCACACGGCATCGGCGCACATCTTCCGCTCACCGCCGCGGTAATGGAGATGATGCAGGCGCTGCGCAATGACGGGCAGGGTAACGCCGACCACAGCGCGCTTGCCTGCTATTATGAAAAATTAGCGAAAGTTGAGATTACCCGTTAACGCGTTGCGGCGGCCCGGCGCGGCCGCCGCAACGCGCCATCACGGATGATGAATCGTCTATCAACAGCGCCTGGATTGCCTATGAAAATCGTAATCGCACCGGATTCATACAAAGAGAGTTTATCCGCCTCAGGCGTGGCAGCCGCGATTGAAGCGGGCTTCCGCGACATCTTTCCTGACGCCACCTACGTAAAGATACCGGTTGCCGACGGCGGTGAGGGCACGGTTGAGGCGATGGTGGCGGCGACAGCGGGGAGTATCGTTAACCTGCGCGTGACCGGACCGCTTGGCGCGCCGGTTGAGGCTTTCTACGGCCTTTCCGGCGACGCGCGCACCGCCTTTATCGAGATGGCGGCCGCCAGCGGGCTGGAGCTGGTGCCTGCCGCGCAGCGCGATCCCTTAACCACCACGTCGTTCGGGACGGGAGAGCTTATCCGGAGCGCGCTGGATAAGGGCGTCGGGCATATCATTATCGGCATCGGCGGCAGCGCCACTAACGACGGCGGCGCAGGCATGATGCAGGCGCTGGGCGCGAAGCTGCTGGATGCGCAGGGAGAAGAGATCGGCTTCGGCGGTGGCGCGCTGCCGGCGCTGGCGAAGATTGATATCGACGGGCTTGACGCGCGCGTGCGGCAGTGTCGTTTCGAAGTGGCGTGCGACGTCACCAACCCGCTGACCGGCCGCGACGGCGCCTCGGCCATATTCGGCCCGCAAAAAGGCGCGACGCCGGAGCTGGTTGAGCAGCTGGATCGCGCGCTGGCGCACTATGCTGCGATTATTCAGCGCGATCTCGATATCGACGTGCTGCATATTCCCGGCGGCGGCGCAGCGGGCGGCATGGGCGCGGCGCTGCACGCTTTCTGCCAGGCGGATTTGCGGCGCGGCATCGAGATCGTCACCGAGGCGCTGGGGCTGGCGGAACAGGTGAAAGACGCATCGCTGGTCATTACCGGCGAAGGACGCATCGACAGCCAGAGCATCAACGGCAAGGTGCCGATTGGCGTAGCGCAGGTGGCAAAAGAGTTTAATAAGCCGGTTATTGGCATTGCTGGCAGCCTGACGGCGGATGTCGGCGTTGTGCACCAGCACGGCCTGGATGCGGTATTCAGCGTGCTTTACAGCATCTGTACGCTGGAGGAGGCGCTGGCGAACGCGGAAACCAATCTGCGGCTGGCGGCCCGCAATATCGCAGCAACGCTGAAAATGGGCGGTGAGCTGAAATAACACCAGCGGGTGTCTGGATACGTGCGGACGCGGATGAAACGGCCCGTCCGCAAACAGGCAAAACAGCGTTTCCCGGCGGCACCTCATCCCTGAGGCGCCTCCGTCACCGGGCCTGACTGGGCGTAATACAAAAACGCTCCCGCCATTTTTTCGCTGTCGCTTTGCTCCTCGACTCTCTCATCCGCTTATCAGTTCCGGCGCGGTCTGAAGACGCGGCTTACTTCTTATACTTCGCTTCCAGCGTCGCGAACCAGGGCGCAATAAAGTCGGTATTGCCGCCCCAGCCGGGGACGATCTTGTTCAATGACGCCACGTTAATCGCGCCCGGCTGGCTGTTCAGCTGCTGCTGAGAGATGGACGCCCCTTTGAAATCGTAAGTGGCGGGCGTGGTTTCACCGGCGATCTTGTTCGCCACCAGACGCATATTCACCGCGCCGATGATTTTCGGATCGACCGCCACGGTCTGCACCCAGGGGCTGTTTTTCTCACGCATCAGCTGCAGATCCTGATTGGAGACGTCAATGCTGTAGAGTTTGATCTCAGTACGTCCATTCTCCTGCAGGGCCTTATAGGCGCCCTGGCTGAAGGCGTCCCACGCGCCCCAGATCGCATCGATCTTGCCTTTCGGATATTTCGCCAGAATCGCGCCGATCTTGTTGGCGGTATCGCCCTGTACGTCAGAGGAGACGGCGCCGATCGACTCCAGTTGATGAATGCCTGGATTCTCTTTCAGCAGCTTTTCATACACCACCTGACGGCGCTCCATCGGCGGGAAGCCCGCGACCCACAGCTTGAGGATATTGGCTTTGCCGTGGAAATCCTGGATCAGCTGGCCGAGGGAGGCCTGCGCCAGCGAGGCGTCATCCTGCGCGGTCACGGTAACGCCCGGCACAGGCGTATCGACCGGGGTATCGAATACCGAGACTTTAATGCCTGCGTCGGCGATGCGCTTCACCAGTCCGCTGGCGTAGGGCGCTTTGCCGTGCGAGAGAATAATGCCGTCATACTTCTGACTGATCGCCTGGTTGACGAAATCCTGAAAGCGCGCGTCGTCGCCGTTGCTGAGAAAGGTACTGACCTTAAAGCCCAGCTTGCGGCCCTCCTGAATAGCGCCTGCGACAAACTGCATGGTGTTGTCGTCGGAGCCCAGATTGCGGATCACCGCGATGCGCACCGGCCCGTTATGGCTGGCAATAGGGGCGGGCACCGGCGTGACGGTATCGGCGAAGGCCCCGACGGAGAGCAGGCTGAGGGTCAGCAGAGAAAACGATATTTTTTTCATTGTTTTTTCCAGGTTAATCAGCGTTAGCGGCGCTGAACGTAGGTCATCGCCAGTGCCAGAGCCAGCACCAGTCCTTTAATAATGTCCATGGCGTAATAGGGAACGGAGAGCATCACCAGCCCGTTTTGCAGCACGCCGAGCAGCACCGCGCCTACCAGCGTGCCCAGCGCGTTAGGTTTGCCGGAGCCGGCCAGCGACAGGCCGATCCAGGCGGCCGCTACGGCGTCCATCAGGTATCCACCGCCCGCGTTGACCTGTGATGAGCCGATGCGCGACGCCAGCAGAATGCCGCCCAGCCCCGCCAGCAGCGAGGCGATGACGTAAGCCAGCACGCGATAGCGCGTGGTGCGGATGCCGGAAAGGCGCGCCGCCTCCGGATTGCCGCCCAGCGCATACATGCGGCGGCCATGAGTGGTCAGCGAGAGCGCCAGCTGCGCCACCACCGTCACCACCAGCATAACGATTACGATCACCGGCACCTGACCGAGCAGGCCGAAGCCCGCCGGGATGGTGCCTTCCGCCATATCGCCGTTCGGCATTACCATGTTTTCCGTGATGGAGCCGCCAAAGCTGTAGGTCATCGCCACACCCTGGATAATAAACAGCGTGGCGAGGGTCGCCAGCATATCGGGAATGCGCAGAATGACGATCAGGAAGGCGTTGAACAGGCCGATGAGCGTACAGAGCGCCAGGGTGATCGCTATCGCCTCGGCGGTGTTCATGCCGTACCAGACAAAGAGCGAGATCACCAGCGCGTTGGCCAGCGAGGCGGTAGAACCGACCGACAGGTCAAAGCCACCGACGGTAAGCGACACCGAGACGCCCACGGCGATCACCGTCACAATGGCGATAGCGCGCAGGATATTGATGATGTTATTCGGTTCCAGAAAGCTATCGGAGGCGAGGCCAAAGCCTGCAATCAGGACAGCGACCGTGATCAGCATGCCCCACTTATAGAGGAAATCGAACAGTCGATGGCGCAGCGGCGTTGATGCCGCGGTCAGGGAAATATCTTTGCTGCTCACGCAGGGGTTCCTCCAGTGGAATAAAGCAGAAGCGTCTCTTCGGTGGCCGCTTGCGCATCCAGCTCGGCCACGATGCGCCCGTCCCAGAGCACGCAAATTCGGTCGCAAAGACCAACCAGTTCAGAAAACTCGCCGGAGGCGTAGATAACGCCTTTGCCTTCCTGCGCCAGCCCGCTGATGAGCCGAAACAGTTCGGTTTTCGCCTTAATGTCGACCCCTTTGGTCGGCTCATCGAAGATCAGCACGTCAGCGTGGCTGCGCAGCCACTTGCCGATGGCGATTTTTTGCTGATTGCCGCCGGAGAGGCGGCGCAGCGGCTGCGCCGGGCCGGTGGTACGCACGTTCAGGCGCTGGATAATCTCTTCCGCCCAGCGCCACGCCTGACGGTGGCCAAACAGCCCCCAGCGTGAAAAGCTGCTGTCGGCGCTGACGCTGAGATTCATCGCCACCGGCTCGTCGATAAAAATCCCTTCCTTGCGCCGCTCTTCCGGCACCAGCGCCATGCGCTGGCGCACCGAATCGTGCGGCGAACGCGGCCGCCACGGTTTGCCGTGCAGTTCGCCGCGCGTCACGCGGCTTTTGCTGGCGCCGAACAGGGCCTTGCACAGCTCGGTTTTACCCGCGCCTGCCAGCCCGGCGATGCCGAGGATTTCGCCTTTGTGCAGCCGCAGCGAAATATCCTGCAACAGCCGATCGTCATGCAGGCCTTCTACCGCCAGCAGCAGCGGCTGGGGGCGAGCGGGGCGACGCGGCGGATAGATATCGGTCAGCTCATGGCCGAGCATCTTTTCGACGATCTGCTCGCCGCTGAGCGCTGCCATCGGACCGCTCTCGATCAGGCGGCCGTCGCGCAGCACCGTCAGCCGGTCACAGATCGCTTTCAGCTCGTGGATGCGGTGCGAGATAAACACCACGCCGATGCCGCTGCTTTGCAGACGGCGCACCACGGCGAAGAGCCGTTCGCTCTCGTGCCGATCGAGCGGGGCGGTGGGTTCGTCGAGAATAAGAAAACGACAGTGGTGCGACAGCGCGCGCGCCAGCAAAATCTGCTGCTTCTCCGCCAGGGTGCAGCGCTCCACCAGGCGGTTCACGTCGAGGCTCACCTCCAGCTGCGCCAGCAGGGCGCGCGCCTGGCGGCGAATGGCGCGCCAGCGGAAGCCGTGTCCTGGCTCTGCCAGCCGATCCAGCAGAATGTTTTCCGCCACGCTGAGCTGGGGCACCAGCGCGACGTCGACCTCCTGCTGCACCAGATGAATGCCAAGCTGTTTCGCGTCGCGCGGGCTGCGTATCGAGACCGGGACGCCGTCAAGCCAGATTTCCCCGCTGTAGTGGCTGTGCGCACCTGACAGCACCGCCATCAGCGTTGACTTGCCCGCGCCATTGGCGCCGGTCAGGGCGTGTACCGAGCGGCCGTCCGCGACAAAATTCACCTGCGTCAACGCAGCGAATCCGCCGAATGCGATCGAGATATTACGCATCTCAAGGCGGTTTAACGCACTCATCAGCTGAAGCTCCCCTGTCACTGGCTGGCCGCAATTTTTTCCTGAAGTGTCAGGCGCGGCAACAGCCGAAAGCGCATAAGCTAGCACGAAAACTTATTAGCCATCCAGACATCTGGATTGTTTGGCGGCTAAAGCTGGCGTACCAGGCAACGCTGGTTTTTTACAGTGGGGAATGAAAATAATGCGGTGTTTTATGCTGGTCTGACGCGCAGATATAAAAAAACCAGGCCGAAGCCTGGTTTGTTACGCGGTAGGGCGCTTACTTTTCTGGAATCGCATTCAGCAAGGTCGTGAGCAGTTTCCAGTAAAGGCCGACGCTCTCAATATGCACCTGCTCGTCCGGCGAGTGCGGACCGGTGATGGTGGGTCCGATAGAGACCATATCCATGTTCGGGTAAGGCTTCTTGAACAGGCCGCACTCAAGACCGGCGTGGATCACCTGAATATTCGGCGTTTTGTCGAACAGCGCGATATAGGTCTGACGGGTCAGCGCCATAATCGGCGAGTTTGCGTCAGGCTGCCAGCCCGGATAACCGCCTTTCGGCTTGGTCTGCGCGCCAGCCAGCTGGCCGAGCGAGGTCAGCATCTGCACCACATAGTCGCGGCCGGTATCGATCAGCGAACGGATCAGGCAGTTAATCTCCGCCTTGTCGTGATCCATCGTGACGACGCCGACGTTAAGCGAGGTTTCTACCACGCCTTTCGCCACGTCGGAATTGCGGATAACGCCGTTCGGCGTGCTGTTCAGCAGGTTAAGGAAGCGGTCGCGGCTCTCCGCGCTCAGCGCGTCGCCCTGATGCGCCAGCGGCTCGGTGACGACGTTGATATTCTTCTCTTTGACGCCGTGTTCGTTTTGCAGCGCCAGCAGGAAGTGCGCCGCCGCCGCTTTCAGGGCATCGACTTTGTGGCTCTCTATCGCCAGCGTGGCGAAGGCCTCGCGCGGAATGGCGTTGCGCAGCGTGCCGCCGGTAAAATCAATCAGACGCAGGTCGAGCTCGGCAGCGTGCGCGGCGAGGAAACGCGCCAGCAGCTTGTTGGCGTTGCCGAGACCCATATGGATATCCGCGCCGGAGTGGCCGCCGCGCAGCCCTTTCAGGGTCAGCTTCAGCGTCTGGAAATCAGCGGGCACCGCTTCGCGCGTCAGCGGCAGCGTGGTGATAAAGTCGATGCCGCCCGCGCAGCCCATATAGATCTCGCCTTCCTCTTCCGAGTCGGTGTTGATCAGAATCTCAGCCTGAAGCCAGTTCGGCTGCAGACCAAAAGCGCCGTCCATGCCGGTCTCTTCGGTCATGGTGAGCAGCACTTCCAGCGGGCCGTGAGTCAGGCTGCTGTCGGCCAGCACCGCCAGCGCGGAGGCCATGCCGATGCCGTTATCGGCGCCTAGCGTGGTGCCACGTGCCTTCACCCATTCGCCGTCGATATAGGGCTGAATCGGATCTTTGGTAAAGTCATGCACGGTGTCGTTGTTTTTCTGCGGCACCATATCGAGGTGCGCCTGCAGCGCTACCGGCGTGCGGTTTTCCATTCCAGCGGTAGCCGGTTTGCGGATCAGGATATTGCCGACCGCGTCGCGTTCGACCCAGAAACCCTGCTCTTTTGCCCAGCCGACAATATAAGTGGCCAGCGCTTCTTCATGAAAAGAGGGGTGCGGAATGGAGCAGATTTTGGCGAAGATATCCCACAGCGGTTGGGGAGAAAGCTGAGACAATTCAGACACGACAGGTCTCCTGTGTCAGTGCGCCGGCCAGGCCGGTGTGCGCGAGTTTCCAGTGAATGGTCGCCGTCAGCGGATCTGACGTGATGAGGCTGAGAATATCACTGTTATCGTCGGGTGCGTACTCAGGCGCGCTAAAAACCCGCAACCAGTGGTTCGGATGCTGGTTTTTAGCGCTGAGGATCCTTATAATCTCGCGCAACCTTTTTCCCGTTGCACATTATTTAAGCCGATTAAGTTGGCTGGGATCGCTATTCATGAGTGAAAAATACGTCGTTACCTGGGACATGCTGCAGATTCATGCCCGCAAACTGGCTCAGCGCCTGCTTCCTGTTGAACAGTGGAAAGGCATTATCGCAGTCAGCCGCGGCGGCCTGGTGCCTGCTTCGCTGCTGGCGCGCGAGCTGGGCATCCGCTATGTCGATACCGTCTGCATCTCCAGCTACGACCACGACCATCAGCGCGAGATGAAAGTCCTCAAGCGCGCGGAAGGCGACGGCGAAGGCTTTATCGTTATTGACGATCTGGTCGATACCGGTGGCACCGCGCAGGCGATCCGTGAGATGTACCCTAAAGCGCACTTCGTCACTATCTTCGCTAAACCGGCAGGCCGCCCGCTGGTAGACGATTATGTGGTTGATATCCCTCAGAATACCTGGATTGAGCAGCCGTGGGACATGGGTGTGGTTTACATTCCGCCTATCGTTAAAGGTGCCTGATCTGCCACTTCTGACAACGCCCGGCTTGCCGGGCGTTGTGCTTTTTGTCGTAAGCTGGCTAAACGCCACGCTGCCTGCCGCCGCGCTCGGGCATTGCGCTCTTTTGCGCCTCGCGCCGCCCCTGACCCTGCAGTACACTTAGCCTCTGCCAGGGCCGTCAGGAGAACCGAGTATGTCGAGCAAAAACCTCAGCGAAGAGCTGTTCAAGCCGCACTACAACTATCCCGAAACCTCATCACTGGTGCATCGTCAGCATCATGCCGCCGTGGACGTCGAAGCGACGCTGGACGGCAGCAGCCAGCACGGCTGGTATCGCATGCTTAATAAGCTGATGTGGACGTGGCGCGGCGTGCCGCCGCAGGAGATCAGCGAAGTGCTGGCACGTATCGCCATCAGCGACCAGCGGCATACCGACGACGCGCTGCTCGATACCGTGATCGGCTTTCGCAGCGGCAACTGGGCGTTTGAGTGGTCGAAGCAGGCGGGCCTCTGGCAGCAGCGCGCTCAGGAAGAGGGCGACGACAGCCGCGCCGGCGAACACTGGCTGCGCGCCTCGCACCTTTTTAGCCTGGCCGCCTATCCCTATATCAAAGGGGATGAGCTGGCGGATCAGGCGCAGACGCTGGCGAATCGCGCCTATGAAGAGGCGACGCGCCGTCTGCCCGGCGAGCTTAAAGCGCTCAGCTTCAATATCGAAGGCGGCAGTCCGATTACCGGCTTTCTTCATATGCCGCCCAACGCGTCGGCGCCTTATCCAGTCGTGCTGCTGTGCGGCGGTCTCGATTCGCTGCAAAGCGACCACTACCGGCTGTTTCACGACTATCTTGCGCCGCGCGGCATCGCCATGCTGACGCTGGATATGCCGTCGGTGGGCTTCTCCGTAAAATGGCGGCTCAACCAGGACACCAGCTTTCTGCATCAGCAGGTGCTGCGCGAGCTGGCGAATGTGCCCTGGATCGATCACCGGCGCGTAGCGGCGTTCGGCTATCGCTTCGGCGCCAACGTCGCGGTGCGTCTGGCTTATCTGGAAGCGCCGCGCCTGCGCGCCGTGGCGACGCTGGGCCCGATGGTGCACAGCCTGCTGACCAGCGCACAGCAGCAGGACGCTATTCCGGATATGTATATGGATATGCTCGCCAGCCGCCTCGGCATGGCCTTTACCAGCGACAGCGCGCTGCGCACCGAGCTTAATCGCTACTCGCTCAAAGTGCAGGGGCTGCTGGGACGCCGCACGCCGACGCCGATGCTCGCAGGCTACTGGCCGGGCGATCCTTTCGGCCCGGAAGAGGATGCGCGGCTGATCGCCCACTCCTCCGCCGACGGCAAACTGCTGCCGATTGCCGCCAGACCGGCGCTGGCGAATTTTGAGCGCGCCCTGAATCAGGTTTGCGACTGGCTGGCAAAGCGGTTACAACAGTAGCTGGCAAATTCACTGCGGTTTGCTTTAATACTAACGGTCAAACTTATGGAGAATTAGCATGACGTTACCGAGTGGTCACCCCCGTAGTCGCCTGCTTAAGCGCTTCACCGAGCTGGGACCGTATATCCGCGAAGGGAAATGTGAAGAAACGCGGTTCTTTTTCGACTGCCTGGCCGCCTGCGTCAATGTCAAACCCGCGCCGGAAAGCCGCGAGTTCTGGGGCTGGTGGATGGAGCTGGAGGCGCAACAGGACCATTTTACCTACGTCTATCATATTGGCCTGTTCGATAAAGATGGCGACTGGTCTGTCGCGAACATCAAGGGAAAAGAGAATAATCAGAAGGTGGAAGAGACACTGCGTAACTTCCACACCCGTCTGAAAGCGATGCTGCAGGAGCTGAATCTGGGGTTGACGCCCGCCAGCGGCTTCGACGAACAGCCGGTCAAACTCAGCGCCTGACGCTGCTAAACCTTTAACGGCAGGCATAGCCCGATTCGCTCGGCTATGCCTGTTCTGCATTACCCTGAATTTTCCGCTACGTTTATATTTCCCCACCGCCCTGTAATATCCTGGCTAACTGCCGCTTTTTATTTTTTCAGACGCCTACGCGTTAAAAACATTCTCTCTGCTTATTTGATTATGGTTATTAACTAACTCCGCTTTATAAAACCTTTGTAATCAACACGGCCACTTAAAATAATCGGTCCAGATAAAACAGAGTGCGGCACAGCATAATTCTTATTCTCATTTTATTGAGGCCGATCGCACTGACGCTTTGTAGACGTTTTCCTGACGAAATGGTGTGATAACAGCCAGCGCGATTGCCTTTGTCGCGGCTTTTCTCCGTTTGTTCTCGCTATAAAAACAATGCCAACCCGGACGCCCCTAAAAGTCTGGGTGGTCCTGCGCTGTCTCTCTGGAGGAAAACGTTTTGTTTAAATTAAATCCCATATTATTAAGCCTGGCCGCTGCGCCCGGACTGTTTTTCCCCGTTACTTTTAGTCATGCCGCCACGTTAAAACCTTTTTCACCCTTATTAAATGACAATAAAGCAGGCGTCTTTTGCGTCTGTAATGGTTCGACGCAAACCCTGAGCGGTATTCAACGCTTTCAGCCGGGCGAGGATGGCGGCGGTCGTATTACCATCGGCGAATTATTAAGTCGCGGCAGAATTATTTCTGATGACAATGTTATTGGCGCGGATCGGCTGACGTTAGGCGCGCAAAATTATGTGATTAGCGTGCCTGACGTCAACGGCAGCGGAAATAATCAGCTGCAGGTTTTTAATACGGCGAATATCAGCGCGCTCGCCTCAGTGACGCCTGCCAGCGAGCTGCCCAACTACTACAACGTCAACGGACAGCAATATATCAATACCCGCGTGGCGCAGGTGAGCAACGGCGTCATCAATGTCGATATCGGCGTCGACGGCGCGGCGACCACCGCCGCCACCAACGGCTGGAGCATGGCGGCGAAACAGAGCCAGCTGTTTACCGCCAGCGGCAGCGGCGCGATGAACTGGCAGTCTGACAACCGTATCGCCTTTACCGGCTCGGCAACGGAATATACCTACAATCTGGCGTACTGGGTCGATAACGTCGCCCAGTACAGCGGCCCTTTCAGCGTGACCACGCTGGACGGCAACCGCCGTGAGTTCAACGTCGCCAGCCTGAGCGATCTGCAGCGGTACAACGACTGGCTGATTGAGCAGCTGCAGAGCGGCAACCTCAGCGCTGGCAGCTACAATGCCGAATTCAACAAAGCGCTCTCTCTCTACAGCGCGCCCATCGCCTACGTGATCGACGCCGATGAGTACAACGACGAGGTAACGCAGCCAGTAGGCGAGCGCGTAGTGATGAGCGCGGACGGCCCTGGCGCCAGCGTCTCGGTGCAGAAGGGGGCGACGCTGGAAGTGGTGGACTCGGACGGCGGCGCGGTGCGCGCCACCAACGGCGCAAAAGCAACGATTGATGGCAAGCTGGCGGCCAGCGGATCGGCGGCTCATGAGAACACGGCGCTGCGCCTCTCCGGCAGCCGCGGCGTCAACAATGGCGTTATCAACGGCGGCTTCTTTAACAACCCCGACGGCAGCGGCGTGGATCCTGCAACGCTGGGCTACAGCGGCACCACGGTGCTGGCGACCGACGGCAGCCGCTTTATCAACAACGGCGTGCTGAATTACGCCATCACGCAAGAGGGCGATGCCAGCAGCGCGCTGCGGCTAAGCGACGCGCTGGGGATCAACAACGGCAATATGAATATCGGCGTGGCGGACGCTACCGGCAGCCGCAGCAGCGCCGGCGTGGTGCTCAATACCGACAACGCCAGCTTTATCAACGGCGCGGGCGGCGTTATCTACGTTGGCCGCACGCCGCAGAATGATAAAGGCGATGCCACGGAGGATGTGGCGATTAACCAGAGCGGCGGCGTCAGCGCCATTTCTCAGTCGCTTAACTCGACGGTCATTAACGACGGGCGCATCGTGCTCGGCAGCAAAGTGCAGAACGGCGTAGCGATGCGCGTCGAGGATGGACCTGAAGCAATTGCGCTTAACAACGGCACTATTGATATCAACGGCCGGGCGCAGTTCAGACCGGCAGAAAACGTCGGCCTGCTGGCGATCAATGCCGGCAGCGGCGGGCTGGTGGGCAACACCGGCACCATCAACCTCAACGGCGACGGCGGCACCGGCATCAAGGTTATCGCCAGCGACGGCGAGCGCGCCAGCGCCTTTTCCAGCGGCGCGATCAACGTCACCGGCCGCGCCGATACCCTGAACGGCAGCTTCAACACGGCGGTATGGGTCAACGGACAGGGCAGCGGCGTCGCCTCCGCCACGCTGAGCGGGCCGATCGCTCTCCAGGGCAGCGGCGCCATCGGCATTCGCGCCGAAGGCAAATCGAGTGTCGATCTTACCGCCGACGCGGTGCCGCAGCTGGGCGGCAGCGGGCAATATCAGATGGGCTTTCTGGCCATAGGGCCAGAAGCCAGGATCGCTCTGCCGAAAGCGGGCAACTATGCGACCGGTCCCGACGACTGGTATGCCACTATTTTTCGCTATCAGGACGGTGCGGACTTTGACGGCGCAGGCCTGACCATCGCGCCGGGCGCAGCCTTCTCGACCGGCATTGAGGCCGTTGGCGAAGGCTCGGTAGTCAACACCCACGGCGCGACGTTTAACATCGGCAACACCTCGACCGGTCTGCGCATTGAGGGCGGCGCACAGGCCACTATCGATGCGGCGACGCAGCTTAACCTGAACGTGGGCGGCGCGACGGCGGCGGTGGTAGACGGTAATTACTACAACCTGACGCGCTACATCACCAACAGCTTCGATCAGCCTTTCGCTTCCACCCTCGTCAACCATGCGGCCATCAACGGGCAGGGCAATCAGCAGATCGGTCTGATCGCTCAGTATCGCGGGGCGCTGACCAATACCGGCGATATTAACCTGCGCGGCGACCAGAGCTACGGCATCCAGGCGCTCATCAGCGGCCAGGCAGTTAACAGCGGCAATATCAGCGTCAGCGACGGTGCTGTAGCGCTCTTTGCGTCAGGCTACTCGTTTGACTCCCCTGGCGGCGGCACCGCGATTACCAGCAGCGGCACGCTGAACGTAACGGCAGGCAGCGCGGACGGTTTTTTCCCTACTACCGGCCTCTATGCCTCGGGTGATGCGGCGCGTATTGAGCAGAACGGTACGGTTAATCTCTACGGCGGCAACGTGCTGGCGGGCGAGGCGCTCAACGGCGGCACGCTCGTGCTTGGTCAGCAGACCAACGTCGTGTTTCACGACCCCAACCAGACCGCCTGGCGGGTGGTGGAGGGCGGCGGCATTATCTATGCCTACGGCAGCAACCAGGATGTCTCTACCGAGGGTTCAACGCTCTACCAGCTGGGCGACGGTGCCATTCTTTCGCTGCAGCGTCTTGGGGAGATCACGCTGAGCGGCGCCAATACCACCGGGGTGAAGATGTCCGGCACCGCCACCCTGTATGACAATGAGACCTATTTTGTTAACGGTAAGGGCGCGGTGGCGCTGCGCGCTTCAAACGGCGCCTACGGAGATTTAGGCGATGTGTGGCTGAACGGCGAAAACAGCATCGGCGCCATCAGCGAGAATGGCGACGGCGCGGTGTTCAGCAACGGCAACATCATCGGCAGCGGCAAAAACGTCACCGCGTTGCAGGCAAGCGACGGCGCAACGGTCATGAACAACGGCACTATTCTGCTTTCCGGCGAAAACAACACCGGCGTGCGGCTGTTGAACGGCGGCCGCGCCATCAACAACGTCTGGATCAGTGTGGCATCCGGCGTAGGCATTGACGTCAGCCAGGGGGCAGGCATTTATCAGCCTTATAACGGCACGGTGCAGGTAGACGGCGGCATCGCTGGCGCGCGCGTCGGGGAAAACGCCACGCTGGATATTCAGGGGGATCAGTTTTTCCGCAGCGGTATCTGGGCCCGCGGCGGCGCGGATACGGTCTTGCTGGATCGCGGCGCGGCCGGATTACAGGCAAGCGAAATTACCCTGAGCGCCGAGGGCGGCGGCAGCGCCATCAATAACCGCGCCGAAACCGCGAATATTGCGCTGAATAATGCCTATATCATCGCCATCAATGGTGCAGGCATACGCTCCGCCACCTCCTTCGACTATGGCGGGAAAGCCTATCTTTCTATTCTTGAAGGGGCGACAGGCTATCTGTTTCAGAATGAGGATGGTTCGACCACCACTCACGATCTGGTGGTGCCGCCAGGCTATCAGATTATCGTCAACGGCAGCGGCGACGGCATTCACGCCAACACCACCGGCCGGGTCTTCTCCGATGGCTTTATCGCTATCGCCAGTGAGGCGGGCGGCTCGGCCATCGTCACCCATACTGCCAGCGAAGTGATCAACCGCGGCTCCATTATCTCCTACAGCCGCGTGGCGCCGGTTATCGATCTGCGCGGCGGCCAGTCGTTGTTTATTAACCAGGGCGATATCAGCGCGGTCGATCCCGATACCCCTATCGTGGCGGGCGGCGCGACCAGCGATCGGCTCGCTTTTATCGACGGCAGCGTGGTCGGCGATGTCGATACCGGCAACGGCAGCGATACCCTTGCCGTCACCGGCGGTACCCTCAACGGCAGCCTGACCCTGGGCAGCGGCGAGAATAATCAGGCGCTGATAGAGAACGTTAGCCTGGCGAATACCCGCCATATCACCACCGCGGGCGGCGTGGGCAGCACGCTCAGCTTCAGCAACATCGACGCCAGCGGCGGCTCGTTCAGCCGCGACGATCTCAGCAAAGGGGTTAACCTCGGCGCGGGCTGGAGCACGCTCAACTTCTATAAAACACAGTGGACGCTGACCGACAACCTCAAACTGGCACACAGCACGATTAATATCGATCGCGACTCCACGCTGTTTGCCGGAAATGGCGTTAATCCGCTGCTGGCGGGCGCGACCAATGACTCGCTGGTGGTAAACAACGCCGGTACGCTCGATCTGAGCAACGGCGACGCGGCCAGTAATCGGCTTACGATTGACGGCACGCTGGCGTCGCTCGGCGGCACGCTGAAGCTCGCAACCCGGCTTAACGGCGCAGGCGGCCAGAGCGACGCGCTGCGGGTAAACGGCAACGTCACCGGCACCACGCTGATTGAGGATCGGCTGAGCGCCAGCAGCGCCGCAGCGCAGAGCGACGCCAACGGCGACGGTGTTATCGACGGCAGCGAAGGGATCTCACTGGCGCAGGTTTCCGGCAGCGCCAGCGCTGACAGCTTCGCGCTGAAAAGGGGCTACCTTGTCGCCGGTCCCTGGCAGTACGGGCTCTACGCTTTTGCGCCTGACAGCGGTGACCAGGGCTGGGATTACCGGCTTGCCAGCCGCTACGTGTGCGAAGATGGCTCGCTTTGTCAGCCGCAGGCGGGGCGCGCGGCATCGCGAGCGGTGCGACCGGCGTTAGCGCCGCAGGTGCCCTCTTATCTTTCCGCGCCGGTGGGCCTCGCCTGGTACACCCAGGCGATCACTGACGATCTGCATAAGCGTCTCGGCGAGCTGCGCGACGGTCAGCGCAGCGGCGCGGGCGGCGAACTCTTCCTGCGCTATCTCGGTTCGAACCTGACCTATATGAGCAATCGCGACGTTAGCAACTACGGCTTTGACGCCGATATCGACTTCAGCGCGGTGCAGCTTGGCGGCAACCTGCTGCAGCTGGACGGGGAGAGCGACAGCCTGCGCGGCGGCGTGGCCTATACGCGCGGCAATACGCGTATCCGTCCACACGCGGCCGACGGCTTTAGCTCCACGACCTTCGACAGCGACAGCGTCTCGTTCTATGGCACCTGGCAGCGCGACAGCGGGTTCTATCTTGACGGCTCGCTGAGCTGGAGCTGGCACCGCGGCGATACCGATATCGCGCGGCAAAAAGAGGTCGGGAAAGTGAAGGGCGACGGCTGGAGCGCCTCGCTGGAGTCGGGCTATCCCTTTATCTTCGCCAACGGCGTGCGTCTGGAGCCGCAGGCGCAGCTGACATGGATGCGTCTGAAGTTTGATGATACCCGCGATAAGGATGGCGTTGACGTGGCGTTCGACGACGACGACCAGACTATCGGTCGTCTTGGCGCGCGGCTGGATCGCACCTGGCAGGACGATGCGCAGCGCGAGTATACGCCTTATCTGCGCGCCAGCTATACGCACGGCTGGGGCGGCGGGTCGAAGGTGAAGGTCGGCTCGGCGGAGAACGCTATCAGTCAGGATTTCAACAGCGGTCAGTTCGGTCAGACGTGGGACGTCGGCATCGGGGGGACGACCCGCTTTCGCAGCGATGTTTCGCTCTATGCCGAGGCGGACTACCGCAAGGAGATTGACGGCAACGGCGTGAAGGGCTGGCGCTATAACGCCGGGGTGCGCTGGACGTTCTGATCGCCACTGCTCAAGCGACAAAAAGAAAGGGCCGCTGATGAGGCGGCCCTTATTTACAGACACATTGAGGGTAAAGCACTGTCGCCGTCGCGCGTCGCTTCGCAGCGGCGTCAGAGGGTTAGAACTGGTAAGTCATGCCTACAGCAACCACGTCGTCGTTGTTCAGGCTCAGACGGTTGTCGTCGTCCAGCTGGTTGATTTTGTAATCCACGAACGCTGACATGTTTTTGTTGAAGTAGTAGGTGGCACCCACGTCGATATATTTAACCAGATCCGCATCGCCGATACCGTTTTCGATATCTTTGCCTTTGGTCTGAACGTAGCCCAGTGACGGACGCAGGCCGAAATCAAACTGATACTGCGCCACCAGCTCGATGTTCTGCGCTTTGTTCGCCGCGCCCGCTGCTGCCAGACCCGTTGCGCGGTCGGTGCCGCTGAACGGGGTCATGTTGCGCGTTTCGGTGTAGATCGCCGCCAGGTAGACGCTGTTGGCATCATACTTCACGCCAGCGCCCCAGGAGTCAGCGCGGTCGCCCTTGCCGTAAGTACGCGCCTGCTGCTGGTTGGTGCGGTCGGAAGAGGTAATCGCCGACATCAGGCTGATACCGGTATCGCCAATGGTGTAGCCCAGTGACGCGCCGTAGCCGTCGCCATTCTGGCGGTTGATATCGGTACGCGAGTTGCCGCCGTTGGCGTCGTTGCGACCCTGGTACTGCAGCGCGAAGCGCAGGCCGTCAACCAGACCGAAGAAGTTGTTGTTGCGATAGGTGGCTACGCCGGTCGCGCGCTGCGTCATATAGCTGTCAGCACGCGCCGTGCCGTCGCCGCCGAATTCCGGGAATACGTCGGTCCAGGCTTCTACGTCGTAAAGTACGCCGTAGTTACGACCGTAGTCGAACGAGCCATACTGGCCGAATTTCAGACCGGCAAAGCCCAGACGGGTTTTGTTGCCGTTGTTGGCGTCGGAGCCTTCGGAGTTATTGATGTTGTACTGATATTCCCACTGGCCGTAACCGGTCATCAGGTCGTTGATCTGGGTCTGGCCTTTGAAGCCGATACGTACATAGGACTTATCCCCGTCCTGGCTGTCCGCGTCGCTCAGATAGTGCATCGCTTTTACTTTGCCGTAGAAGTCCAGCTTGTTGCCGTCTTTGTTATACACTTCCGCCGCATGAGCAGCAGAAGTCAGCGCCAGAGCCGATACGACGAGTGCCAGTGTACTTTTCTTCATTTGCTATCAATCCCAATGAGTAAAATGTGTTATGCCCCTGAAAAGGGCTTATTAAACAGGGGACGTTTTACCGGTTGTAGATGAAAGTTTTATGACATTTTTTCTGATTTCTTGTTATCTGCGAACTTTTGGTCTACCGGATTGTCCGGGGTTTTTCGTGCTTTTCCCCGGTGGAGAGTTGGCTTCGCTTCTGACTCCTGATAAAAAGTTCCTTCGCAGAAATTTTTTTCTTTTTTTACTTAAACGGCAGGAAATATGAGCGGCAGTCAGACCCTGGTGGTCAAATTGGGGACCAGCGTCCTTACCGGCGGTTCGCGCCGGTTGAACCGGGCGCATATGGTGGAACTGGTTCGTCAGTGCGCGCAGCAGCACGCGGCCGGCCATCGCATCGTGATCGTTACCTCCGGCGCAATGGCGGCCGGACGCGAGCACCTGGGTTACCCGGAACTGCCCCCTACCATCGCCTCAAAGCAGCTGCTGGCTGCGGTGGGGCAGAGCCGTTTGATCCAGCTGTGGGAGCAGCTGTTTTCTATCTACGGCATCCATATCGGCCAGATGCTGCTGACCCGCGCGGATATGGAAGATCGCGAACGTTTCCTGAACGCGCGCGATACCCTGCGCGCGCTGCTGGACAACCATATCGTGCCGGTGATCAACGAAAATGACGCGGTGGCAACGGCGGAGATCAAAGTCGGCGACAACGATAACCTGTCGGCGCTGGCGGCGATGCTGGGCGGCGCCGACAAGCTGCTGCTGCTCACCGATCAGCAGGGGCTCTACACGGCCGATCCGCGCAGTAATCCGCAGGCGGAGCTGATCAGCGACGTGCATGAAATCGACGACGCGCTACGCGCGCTGGCGGGGGACAGCGTGTCCGGTCTGGGAACCGGCGGCATGTCCACCAAATTGCAGGCGGCGGACGTCGCCTGTCGCGCCGGTATCGACACCATTATCGCTGCGGGCAGCCGACCCGGCGTTATCGCCGACGTGATTGCCGGTCAACCGGTCGGCACGCGCTTTCACGCCATGCAGACGCCGCTGGAGAACCGCAAGCGCTGGATCTTCGGCGCGCCGCCTGCGGGCGAAATCACCGTCGACGACGGCGCGCTGGCGGCGATGCTCGAACGCGGCAGTTCGCTGCTGCCGAAAGGCATTCGTGACGTGCGCGGCAACTTTTCACGCGGCGAGGTGATCCGCATTCGCAGCCTGCAGGGGCGCGATATCGCGCACGGCGTCTCGCGCTATAACAGCGATGCGCTGCGGATGATCGCTGGTCGTCACAGTCAGCAGATCGGGGAGATCCTCGGTTATGAATACGGTCCGGTGGCCGTGCATCGCGACGACATGATCGTCAGTTAAGGAGCGGTCAAATGCTTGAAGAAATGGGAAAAGCGGCGCGCGCCGCTGCGTATAAGCTGGCCGATCTCTCGACCGCTGAGAAAAATCAGGTCTTGCTGGCGATCGCCGATCGTCTCGATGAGGAACGCGATACGATTCTGGCGGCCAACGAGCAGGATCTCGCCGATGCGCGCGCGAACGGCATGAGCGCCGCGCTGCTCGATCGCCTGACGCTGAATCCGCAGCGCCTGAGTGCCATCGCCGACGACGTGCGTAAGGTATGCCAGCTCGCCGATCCGGTCGGCCAGCTGATCGATGGCGGCCAGCTCGACAGCGGCCTGCGCATCGAGCGTCGCCGCGTTCCGCTCGGCGTGGTAGGCGTGATTTATGAGGCGCGCCCCAACGTGACGGTGGATGTCGCCAGCCTGTGCCTGAAAACCGGCAACGCCTCGATCCTGCGCGGCGGCAAGGAGACATGGCGCACCAACGCGGCCACGGTGCGGGTAATCCAGAATGCGCTGCAGCAGTACGGTTTGCCGGCGGCGGCGGTGCAGGCGATTGAGAATCCGGATCGCGAACTGGTGAACCAGCTGCTGAAGCTGGATCGCTATGTCGATATGCTGATCCCGCGCGGCGGGGCAGGGCTGCATAAGCTCTGCCGCGAAAACTCGACGATACCGGTGATTACCGGCGGGATCGGCGTTTGCCATATCTACCTGGATGAAACCATGGAGATCGCGCCGGCGCTGGAGGTGATCGTCAACGCGAAAAAACAGCGGCCCAGCGCCTGTAACTCGCTGGAAACCCTGCTGATCCATCGCGCGATCGCCGATCGTTTCTTACCGGCATTCACGGCGCGTATGGCGCAGGAGGGGATCCCGCTGCACGCCGATGAGAATGTGCTGGCGCAGTTGCAGGACGGCCCCGCCAGCGTCACGCCGATCAAAACGGGCGACTACGACGACGAGTGGCTGTCGCTCGATCTCAACGTAAAGCTGGTGGATGATATGGATGCGGCTATCGAGCATATCCGCACGCACGGCACCCAGCATTCAGACGCTATCCTGACGCGCAGCACGCAGAATGCCAGCCGCTTTGTTAAACGGGTCGACTCTTCGGCGGTATACGTAAACGCCAGCACGCGTTTTACCGACGGCGGTCAGTTTGGACTCGGCGCGGAAGTCGCAGTGAGCACGCAGAAGCTGCATGCGCGCGGCCCGATGGGGCTGGAGGCGTTGACGACCTATAAATGGGTCGCATGGGGCGACGATACGCTGCGCCCCTGATCGCGATTTTATTTAACAAAAAGGGTGTCCAGAGCGGGCGCCTTTTTTTTTAACGCCGCTTTTTCGATCCAGTTAAATTTGGAGTTTTCCGGTGCGACTTGCGGCGCGTCAGGACGTCACTTTTTTTTCCGCAAAGCGGCTGCCTGTTTTTTGCCCATTTTTCTACGGAACATTCCTGAAAGCCGCGCCGCAACGGGCCGCAGTGCATTCGAGACTGGTTGCTCAAGACGTGAAGAGGATAATGATAATTAGCGCTGCTTTACAAAAGCAATTGGGTAGCAAACGGACGGTAATATAAAATGAACTGGTAGCAATAATGAAAATAACATCCAGTATCTCCTCTATGGCAGATTATTAACTAATGGTTAAAAAAGAGAGTACGAGACAAGCTTTTACTGCCAGGCTGATTGCCGCTTGCGAAAGCGCGGGAATTGTCGGACATGGACGAAATAAACAGGTTGCCAAAGCGTTACAACAGTTGGGGTGCAAAATATCGACGCCGGGCGTCTGGAAGTGGTTTAACGCGCAATCGGTGCCCGATGATAATAATTTGCTGGCGTTGAGCCGGCTACTGGGCGTGCGGGTTGAATGGCTGCAGTACGGAATGGAAAAGCCTGCCGAATCGCTGTCGATCGACAGTCTTAACGCGCAGCGCAATGTGTTCCGTATTGAAAGCCTCGATATTGGGCAAAAGTCAGCATCCGGGCTGTATGTACGCGAAGAGTTCGTCGAGACCATCCATGCCATTGAATATGGCGTGGATGAGGCGCGCGTGCTCTTCAATGGCCGTCCGGCGGAAAATATTCGGTTAATTGCCATCAACAGCGATTCGATGGTAGAGACCTTTGCGCCGCGCGATCAGCTGTTCGTGGACATCAGCGTGAAGGTTTTCGACGGAGACGGTATCTATATCTTTACCCTGGATAATCAGCTTTACCTCAAGCGACTGCAGCTGCAGCATAAAAAAATCGCTGTAATTTCAGATAATAAGCGTTATGAAACCTGGTATCTTAATCGGGAGGATGTAGACAGTATGCAGGTGATGGCCAAGGTCATCCTGAGCCAGGCGCGGCACTATCAGCTACTGGGTTAGCGTCTGTCTAAAATCTGTTCAGTACCAGCCTGCTGAAAAAAAATAATTCAGCAAAATTCAAAAATTTAACCAATAGTAAATAAAAAATTAACTGTTGGTGTTTGATAAAGCATAAGAACAGGTTAATAATTTGAGCGTGGACCAACGAAGCCCTTCTCTCACGGAGTGAGCCGCTCTTAAACAATCGAGGCGCTGCACAAGCGCGAATCAAACCATCCAAAGTCAGTGAACTTTGGGATGGGGTGGATGCGCACATGCAGCGTCGTCAGATGCCGCCTTTTTCTCCCAACTCGCGCTTAGCCTGGCTGTTATTACAGCCGGGGCACTGCGCTGTGAGCGGAAAACGCGGCATCCGGGACGGTTCGGCTTGCCGAAAACCCGCGCCTGCCACCCCATCGCCAAAGACTCATTCACAGGAGGAGTTATGGCGATAATACATTATGGCAAAAGCGTATTCGTAGGTAATGCACGCACCCGCAGACATCGTCGGCGTCAGCCGCTCAGTCGACTCAAGCTCAGCATCGATCAGGCGCTGGGCTGCGAACCCGAAAATCCCCCTTTACGTCACGCCGAACGCATCGCTCAGCGTCCGGTGACCTCGCGTGTTGAACGGGCAATCGCCCCGACGCACGTTAACCGTTCCGAAAACGCCAGTTTCGATAACTGCTGTCTGCCGCATGTGCACCTCTACGCCGTGCGCTGAATCTGCCCTGTTTCCTGCCTGTACCGCTGTACTTCACCTTTTCTCCCGTTTTGTCTGAACGGGGATCCTGACCGCACTGTTTAGGCCTGCTGCTGGGTTCGCCTGGGGCATTGCTGGGGTTATCTCTGGCACTGATCAGTGCGCTTTAACTGTCGTTGTCGCATCGGGAACGCTTTCCCATGCCCGTAATAGAGGAATGGTCATGAGCCAGATTATTGAGATTCTCAATTTTGAAGAGGGTTACGTCGAAGCGCCTTATCTCGACACGCAGGGGTTTCCTACCGTGGCGGGTGGCATTCGCATCGGACCAAAAGGCGCGTCACTCAATAACTATGTGTTTCGCGTGCCGCGTCAGGTCGGCGACGTCTGGAAGAAATGCATCATCGAGGGCAAAGCCCAGCAGATGCAGAGCCGACCGCTGCTGCAACAGGCGCTGGCGAAGTGCAACGACGCGCGAAGCGACGTGCTTTACAGCATGGCGTACCAGCTCGGGGTCGATGGTCTCTCTCTGTTTACCAGCATGCTGAGCGCGGTGGCGGCGGAGGACTACGACAGCGCGGCCAACTCCATGCTCAACAGCCTGTGGGCGCGTCAGACGCCGGGACGCGCCCGTCGTCATGCCGAAGTGATGCGCAGCGGCACCTATGACGTTTATCGGGGGCTGCTATGAAATGGTTGCTTTTTATCATCGCCGTCCTGGCGGTCATCGTTGTGCTGCTGATTATGCAGCGCTTCACCACCCTGGAGTTTGTCGCCCATGCGCGGCTGCTGTTTAAAACCTGGTCTGTCTGGCTGGCGTCGCTGGGATCGATGCTCAGTGCCTGGGTGCAGTCCTTTCCCACTGCGGCGCTGGACGCCTGGAACACCCTGCCGGAAGACGTTAAAGCCATTCTTCCCCACAACTATCTCGGCCTGATCGGCGCCTTTATGGTGGCGATGGGCGTCATTGCGCAGTTTGTTCGGCAGAAGAATCTGCTGCTGCAAAAGCAAGAACTGGAGACGAAGAAAAAATGAGCCTGTTTACCGCACTGCTCTCAGGCGGCTGGCACTGGATCGCCGTTATTGGGGCGCTAATTGCCGCGCTGGGCGCCAGCTACTTCGGCGGCAAAAAGATCGGCAAGGTGCAGCAGCAGGCCAAAGCCGATACGGAGAGCGCGAAGAAAGAGGCGGCGCAAACTGCCGCCGTCGCGCATCAGCAACAACTGCATCGCGAGGAGGCGACCCGTGTTACGACCGAGAACAGCAATCTTGATGACGCTGCTGCTCGCGACAAGCTGCAGCAGTCGAAATACAACAAACCCTGAGCCAGCGGCCGTCACCGATTCGGCCTGCGTGCTTTTTTCACCGATTTACACCCACGGCGACGATGCGCAACGCATGGACGTTCGCACCGTTCGCGCCATCAATACCCACAACGATATGTGGGACCAACTTTGCGGCCGTCCGGCCACGCACTGACAGACGTCAGAGCATTAGTACCCTGAAATCCTGAGGAGGATACCATGATTGAAGTGAACTCTTATGCTGAACTGCGTACCACCAAACCCGCAGCAGCAGGCCAGGTCGCCAGCCTGAACCGCTATTATGATAAGGATTCAACCTTCCGTGGCGGCGGCGATTTTATCGGCTACCTCGGCACCACCACGCTGAAAGATGACGGTGGCACAATTGCGGTGGGCGATGGCTTCTACTGGAAGCGCACCATTAACGATCCATCCGAGTTGAACGTGCTGCACTTCGGTGCGAAAGGCGATGGCTACACTGACGACACCGACGCCTTTATGCGCATGTACAACTGGACCAAAACCTGGAACGCCAACTGCGTCGCGCTGCCCGTGCGTTTTCCCGGCGGGAAATTCCTGATCAAGCCTATCGATCTCAGCGCCACTGATGCGACCTTCTTTGGTCTGCTCGGCGATGACTCGCCGCTGGGGTCGCTGCCGCGTACCACCATTATCTCTGATAAAAGCGCCACGCCGGTGTTTAAGGTAAAAGCGCGCCGTACGGTGATCACCGGGATGGCGTGGAACGGCCAGGCCAGCGCCGATACCGTGAAGAACACCGGCACCATCACCGCCGATCTGGTGAGCAACACCCAGCCGTTCTTTGAGAACACCTGTATCGAAGGGGAAACGGTGAATATTCACTGCTTCCGCGCGCAAAATACCGGCGGCACAGTGTTCAAACTGCTGGATACGCTCGACAGTAAGTTTGACCAGATCTATACCCTCTACACCTATTCGCGCGTGTTTGATGTGGGCTGGTCAAACTCACCGAATGGCGTCTGGGATCACTCAACGGCAATCGAGCTGAGCAACGCTAACTTCCAGACTGGTTACGGCGACGCCACGCTCTATATGCCGCGCGTGACCCAGGGGATTATGCGCAACGTCTGGATTGAGCATACGCGCAACCCCGGCAATCTCTCCGACGGCGGCTGGACTATCGACACGCTGAACATTGAAGCTTGCGACAACCCATTCAATCTGAACAATGCGCGCGTGGTGATGCGCCAGATCGGCCTGCAGTCGGGCGGCACTATCTCTCAGGATGCCGTCAGCGGCCGCTGGCTCTCTACCTTTGAGTATGGTTATCGTCGTGACGAGAACCACGGCACCTTTATGACCGGCTCGCTGCGAGCAGGGTACTACAGCGGTTATAAAGTAACCAACAATACCAGCACCGATAACTGGTATCGCCTCGGCCAGTTCTTCTTCCCTAACCCTAACCAGCAGTGGGTTATTGAGATGATTGGTAAAGGCGACGCCACTTCACCGTCCACGACCGCCACCTCGCCGGTCAATATGGTGGGGACCGGTAAAACCTGGATCAACCTGCAGCGACTGGAAACCGTCTGGGCCGACGCCTGCCATATGGGGCAACCGGCGGTGCTGGATATTCGCTACAGTCGTGTCGGCACCACCTATGCGGTGGTGTGGGTAAAGCTGGCCGCGAACAGTGGGGACACTATGTTCAACCTGCAATGTACCGGCCCAACGCGCTTCGATAGCGGCTCCTGCTCGCTGTTCCAGTCCGATATGTCGGTGGTAACGGACACCACCAAGATGGGGACGCTGAAACCGGCCGCACGCTTTGGCTTGCATAATGGACTGGCGGGGATCGGCGCCAACGAGAAAGGCGTAGTCACGCTCGCGACGACCGCGGGTACGCCGACTAACAAAACCACGCCTTCGGGCTTTGTGCTTATCAATATCAATGGTACCGACCGCAAGGTTCCTTATTACGATTGATGACAGGCACGTTTTGGCGAGGCTGCGGCCTCGCCTTTTTTTGTTTCTGGCGCAGAAAGCGAGCGGGGGAGCGATTTCAGGTATCAAATGACGAGAAAAGCAGCATCTGCACGCTGCGGCTCTTGACGCAGGTAGCGCTTTTTTCTACCTTATTGCCCCGTAGTTCTCGCCTTAATGCCGGTGTAGCTCAGTTGGTAGAGCAGCGCATTCGTAATGCGAAGGTCGCAGGTTCGACTCCTGTTTCCGGCACCAGTTATATCAAAGCGTTACCCGTCATTCGTTCCTTCTCCTTTTAGCCTGTGTGAGTGTCGATTTGCTTCGCATGTTCCGTCAGATGATTCGGTGCCAGATGTGCATACCTGCGAACTATCTCAATGCTTTCCATCCGCCCATTTTTTGAACGAAAGAAGCGATGCGCCAGCTGAACCAGCCAGCTTGCTCATGTATGCCGTAAGTCATGGAGGCGGAAGTTTTTGATGCCTGCTCGCTTGTGTACTCCCCTCTATGCCTTATTGCTGTCACATCGCATTTTCTGAGCGCGGCTGTTTTGGTGTCGTTGTTCCGGTATGCTGACGTTGCTATGTGCCCGAACACCGACCTCTTATGCTTCCCTTGCTGCCCCTGCAGAATCCCCAAGGTCGTTGCGTTCGGCGGAGCGCCGATATCTTTCTCCGCCTTTGTCTCTTCCGGGGCATCCATGCAACCTTTCTTTCAAGATCAACCTGAGACCACTCTAAATCTGTTACGTTTGTACGCCCCATGTTCTTTGGCCGCGGCGTCGATATCTTCGGAACCTTGTCGAGCCACTTCCAGATGACAGCCAGGTTAAGTAACACGCGAAGCAGGGCAAGATGCGTATTTACTGTTGCTCTTGCTACGGAATTCGGTAAACCAATCACCTGACAATATCTAACTCTGTTCCCTAATGGCTTCTAGCGCCTTCCTGCATCTATCAATGCTTTCGCTATCTGAACTCTTGGGTCATAATTCGAGCCGGAGTTGAGCATTCTGTCCTGCATTTCTGCTTGTTCCAGGATGTGAATCACTTCTGAGTTCATAGACCGGCCATTGCGCTTTGCTCGCTCAGCGATGGATTTGCGCATGCCTTATGGAACCCTGATATTGATTCTGTCCATGAGCAGACTTGGCGGCTTTCGCATAAGTATCCTTTTCGGTGTTAATGAGGGCTTATGAATGTTGTGTCAATTTAGCGCCGTTAATTTAACCCAGTTACACATTTGTTCCAATCTCTAAGGCATCTTCATTCTTATCACCTGATCCGCTTCGGCGGTTTTTTATTGTCCGGAGAAAAGCAGGTGATCGTTTCATCAACCCAGCGTTACATAGAATAGAGCGAGGACAGGATCGCTACCTTATTCTCTATTGCGTTTTATTGGCTCTTAACAGCGGTATTGCCGCAAGGGGCACGATGCAAGTGGCAATCTGACTTAATTCGTTAATGGTAAAGTCTTCACAGCATCCAGAGCCGGGAAAAGCGAATATGGAACACTCACAGCAAACACCGCCTTTCTGTCAGACAGCACCTTAAAACTGACGATTGCGGCATTTCGGCCGCTGAAAAGCGCGTAGCAGTCAGGGTTTAGGGCTTGATCAAGATGTTCCGGTTTAAAGAAAATAAAGAGAAAAAAGGGTGACGTGCGCATCTACACCGGCGTAATTGCTCATGATGCGAGGCTGAGGGGATAAACCCGTTCCGTTATAGAATCGCATGCCTGGATAAATGGGAAGCCACACCAGAGCAAGCGGATGACAAGACCGGTGACGTGATAAGGGAGGCGAAAGCCGTAGGCGATCGCTACGGCATTCGTTATGAAGAGCTAATGTGCTTTGTTATTTTTGCCCTTTAATTAGAACATCAGGGCGGCAGTTGCCATTAGACCAAAAATCAAATAAGAGTTTCTATTTACATCTTTAGAAAACATTTCGTAATAAATCCACAAGCAAGCCGCTGCTGCAACAACCTCCCAAACGAATAAGACTCGCATCCATGACGCGAAAACCGTTGGGGAGAAGCTAAGCATAGCTACGGTAGCATATCCAAGTAGTAATGCTATTAGTGGCTTAATTAGGGTTTTGTTTACTGTTGAAGCAATGCTTAAACTATAAAAAACAGAAATAATCACCAGTAAGGAGAAAAAGTAAGAGGCATATCGACCATATGAAATCCATCGTTGTGGATTAAGATAATCTTCGTTGTAGAATGCTACGCCTAGATTTGTCAGGTTAAAATGCTTAATAGCCATAATTACAAGGTGAATAATCATGACTAATTTAAAGAAACTTGCTGTTTTTGATTTGAACTGGCTGATAGAAAGCAAGCATATGCACAGAAAACACAAAGTACCAAATATGATTCCATCGTGCATCACTACTGTTTGATGTACGCGGTCAAAGCCAAATGTCAGTTTTTGGACCATTGTCATGTCTTGGAAGCCGGGAATCCATCTCCATGCTTCCTTTTCTGAGCGAACATAGTTGCCAGGCGAAAGAAATAATATAGCTGAATTAGCTAAAGCAAAAATTATGAAAAGATAGCTGTACTTTCTTCTGTACGTTCTTTCTGAAATGGTAAGTAAAATAGATGATGCCACGGTGAAAATCGCGGTTTGCTCATTGAAACAAGATACAGATAAAGAAATTATGGCAAAAACACCTTCGGCAAACCCAACTCTATCCTTTTTCATGAAAACTGAAAAAGAATAAGCCATAAGCGACACAGGCAAAAGGTAATTGTAGAATCCTGTGACCCACCATGCGGCGTTTTCATTTACCGACAATGGTATCATCATAAACAGGCAGAGGAATGCGGCGCACAGCCATGTGCTAAATTTTCCGTTTATTATACGCGATACCGAGGCGCAAAGCAGGAATAGCGATACCGGAATTCCAATCTTCCATACCGGATGCATATTGATAGTGCCAACCATCAGCGCATCAAGAGTGAATCGCCCGCTCCATATAATATATCGTCTCAGCATGTATTCTTTGATGTTGATGTTATCAAGGGCGTGCGAGAAAACCAGATCGTCAGCGAAACCTTGCAAGCTCAGTCGCAGGCTTATCCCAACAAGGATAATTGCCATAAAGGCAAAAAGATACTTGTTCAACGTATTATTTACAGACATAGTCACCTCTGTAAAGCTTCCCATTGCTAGCTCGGGAAATCATTACTATTTCCTTTGATATGGATTGTTCCCATGGAAGAATTCTGATGGCTGACACCAGCCCGGAGTTATCAAATTCTCCAGCAGATTTCATTTCACTGGTTTCTTGGTTTCTTTTGTACACCTGTCCTTTCATTTTAATGTATCCTGATCCGTCAGATACTTTAATGTAAAGAGTGTTTTCAAACTTCCTGACACCTGCAGGGAAGGACCATGCAGAAATATAAGCGTAATTACTTTTGATATCACATGAGTCAACGTCCCAGGATGTAAGCTTTCCAGCAGTTTCAGGAAGCTGAACCACTTCATGTCCGTTCCACGTATGAAACATAATGACTATAAAAAGCAGACCAATAAAAGATAACAACAGGAATGCTCTGTCTATGAGCTTAACCATTACTTCCTTTCCTTCTTAACAATAAATCTTGGCCGCTGCTTTGTTTCAATGTAGATGCGCCCGATATACTCACCAAGCACTCCTATACCAATCAGCTGCACACCACCAAGGAACAGGATAGATACCAGGATTGAAGGGTAACCGTGAACAGGGTTTCCAAATATCAGTGTATCCAGAATCATGTACGCGCCGTAGATAAATGAAAGCCCAGCAACAAGCAGGCCAATGTATGTCCACATACGAAGCGGAAAAGTAGAAAAGGAGGTTATTCCTTCTAGGGCGAGATTCCATAATTTCCAGCCATTAAACTTCGTTTTCCCTGCGATGCGATCAGCGCGGATATATTCAACAATCTCTGTTTTTCCTCCTACCCAACTCAGTACACCTTTCATAAAAAGGTTTCGTTCCTGAAGCTGCTTGATGTTCTCTACGACACAGCGAGACATCAGGCGAAAATCTCCAACATTCTCTTCAATTTTCGGGGAGCTGATTTTATTGTGCAACTTGTAGAACCATTCGGCAGTTACACGCTTCATATGACTGTCAGAGCTACGGTCTACCCGCTTCGCCAGTACAACATCTGCGCCCTCTTTCCATTTTTCAATAAGCTCAGGGATAACCTTTATCGGGTCCTGCAGGTCGACATCAATTGGGATAACGACATCGCCGGTGGCACACTCGAGGCCAGCAAACAGAGCGGGCTCTTTTCCAAAGTTGCGAGTAAATGTTACGTGCTTTATTAGTGAATCAGTTTTCTTAAAGAGAAGGATTACAGTTTCAGTGCTGTCTGTGCTTCCGTCGTCTACAAACACGATCTCAACTTCGTGCTCCGCAAAAGCAGGAAACCCACGGACCTCCTGATAAAACAGCGGGATTGCGTCCTCTTCGTTAAAGACGGGGACTACGAGTGATATTTTCATTTCCGATCCTTGAAAACAACAAATCTTGAATAGATAAAGCCGCAAACCAGACTCATCGCTGAGAACACGACTAGCGTTATGACTGGGTTGGAGTGATTACGGTCTGCATATAAGCCAACAGCTGAAGCCATGCCGCCCATAAAGAAGATATAAAGCAGGTAGCGAAACGTTGTTGCCTCAGCGCTGAATGTCCATTTGGCATTTGCAAAGAAAGAGAACGTCACTGCAATGCAAAATGCTGCGAAGTTGGAGAGGGATTGCGACTGGCCTTCAGTGTAAAGCACGGTGAAAGCGACCCAGTGGATGAGCGTGTTGATGACGCCGACGGATGCGTACCGAGCGAAGAGCTTAACCATTAAGACTATCCCCATTAGCAGAAGGTGCGGATCTTGGCATCAGTTTGGCGTTAAGGCAAGAATTCGTAGAGATGTATAAGGTATAGAAAAGCCCCGACGATTGGGGGCTGAGGTAGTCTGTGCTGGCCTGAGCCGGCTACGGGAGGAAAAGGGTTTAAATCCAGTGCTGATAAAATGCCAGGCCAACAATAAGAGTGACTGATGCGATGACATTGAGCGCAACGACAGCGCGAGGTGAAACATTCATCACATAACCTCCTGTACTGAGTGTTATCTAAGGCTAGCAGAATGAGACAGATTTGGGACATGCAAAGATTTGTGACCTTTTCCCGGCCTTTGCATGTTTTCGCATTTTGGGACGTGTGAGCGCAGCAGAATGGGGTAAAATAATGTGTTAGAGAGTGGTTCTTAGAATTCGTAATGCGAAGGTCGCAGGTTCGACTCCTGTTTCCGGCACCAGTTATATCAAAGCGTTACCCGTCATTCGTTCCTTCTCCTTTTAGCCTGTGTGAGCTCAAAATCCCCCTTGCTGTAACTCACTGAACCCTTCTTATCGACCTCAGCTTTGTCACCCCTTTTCTTATTAGCACTGCGTGCCGCCTGGTAAAATAAAAAACAATGATAATCAATTGGATACGCTTTACTTGAAAAAAGTGCATTATTTTTTGTTTGCTATTAAGTAGTGCGCTATGTAAATTCAGCTCATCCCGAATGCGCCGTAGCTAAGGCGGTGCATTTAAATAGCGTGCGATTTAATAGTGAATTGATTAAAGGAGTAACCTCATGAAAATTAAATATACCTTTTTAGCCGTGGCACTGGCCGCCGCTTCTGCTAACAGCTTCGCTGAAGCACCGCAGCCGGAACGTCACGTACAAAGCTTTTTAAATGCCCTGAACAGCAGCGGCGGCAAACCGCTTGAACAGCTCTCGCCGCAGGCGGCGCGGCAGGTGCTGATCGGCGCGCAAAAAGGCGCGACGTTGCCTGACGCAGAGGTAACGGAAAAAACCATCGAGATAAACGGACAGCCTTTAAAACTCAATATTGTTAAGCCCAAAGGTGCGCAGGGCACGCTGCCGGTGTTTATGTTCTTTCACGGCGGCGGCTGGGTATTAGGGGATTTCCCGACCCATGAACGCCTGGTGCGTGATCTGGTCGTCGAGTCGGGCGCCGCGGCGGTATTCGTTAACTATACGCCGTCACCGGAAGCGCACTATCCCGTCGCCATCAATCAGGCGTATGCCGCAACCCGCTGGGTCGCAGAACACGGCGCCGAGATTGGCGTGGATGGCAAACGTCTGGCGCTGGTGGGCAACAGCGTCGGCGGCAATATGGTGGCGGCGGTCGCGCTGCAGGCGAAGCAGCAGCATACGCCAGCGATTCGCTATGACGTGATGCTGTGGCCGGTGACCGACGCGCACTTTGATACCGGGTCATATCATCAGTTCCAGAATGGCTATTTTCTGACGCGCAACATGATGAAATGGTTCTGGGATAACTACACCAATAAAGCGAGCGATCGAAACAATATTCTGGCTTCGCCGCTGCGCGCTACCCGCGAACAGCTGCAGGGGCTGCCGCCAACCTTGATCCAGACCGCCGAGCTGGACGTGCTGCGCGATGAAGGCGAAGCCTTTGGGCGTAAGCTGGATGCCGCTGGCGTCGACGTCACGGTAACGCGCTACAACGGTCTGATCCACGATTACGGCTTGCTGAACGGACTGAGCAACGTACCTGCGGTACGTACTGCGCTGCGCCAGGCGGCCGATGAGCTAAAAACGCATCTGAATTAACTCCCTTTGCCAGGCAACCTGCCTGGCTTTTTTTACCTCGCCGCGCACACAAAAAGCAGTGCACCAGAGACTGCGCCAGGTTAAATTCGCAAAATCAAGCTGTTACTCCCCTCACGACTGCAGGATACAGACATGTTTGCAAAGCACTATGATGTTGATGAAAACCATATCGATTTCCAGGGCATCGTCGATGGCCTCTATTATCCTTTCTATATGGAATGGACGCGCCATGCCTATATGCGCGAAGCGCTGGGTATCGACATTGAAGAGGAGTTTAAACAGGGACGCCTCTATATGGTGCTGGAATATTCGCTGCGCTTCCGCAAGAGCCTGCAAAAGGGCGACCGACTGGAAGTGACCTGTGCGCTGGAAAAAAATGAAAAGCGCAATCGGGTTAACTTCGTTCAGCAGATCAGAGTCGGCGGCGTCACTTATGCCGAAGCGACTTTTGTCGCAACCTGCCTCAGCAACGGCAGGCCCAGCATGCCGGATGCGGTAATGCACGCCTTAAACGCGCTGTAACGCAGAGGGTGAAGGGCTAAAGCCAGCCCTTTACCTTTACGCACCACGCCCGATGCCTTATTTCCCTCTGTCCTGACCTCTCGGCCAATTCTTAGGCCGCCCGGCGAAATTGATGAGATATTCGTCACGTTAACCGCCTTAATTTTTCCGCCTTTATCCCCGCTTTTTTTACATCAGCACTGTTTAAGCTGGCGCTATGTTTTAAATGCATATTGTTATTCTTCTTAAGAGTGCCTTGCTGACCGCAGATAAATATTGCACGCATCGAGAAATAAAACTTATTAAGCCCGGTTAATCTAATTTCACGTCAGTTTGTACGACGTCATGAAAGCACAGCTTTTTTTGCTTTTTCCTGCCAGGATAAATCCTAAGGCTAAAACTGCTTTTCTGCGGGTTGAAGAGGAACCGTTATTAGTGGGTTTTTTACCGTTTAAGGACGCCAGTTCAGACAGGTGATAAATCTCACAGATAAGCGTAATCCCTGCTTATCCATTCATTCTGATGAATAAGCAGAGCGTCTGTGCGGAAATTCCGGTTTCGCGTTCGCCCCATTGACGGAATAAAAGCGGCACGTAATATCTCATCATTCAATCCTGATTTTTTCTGTAGTCGCACACTATTTATCCGGGAAAAATAAAAATGCTGAAGTGAGCCCGGCACTAACGTTTTATTGCGGTTATTGCTGCGCTTTTAGCGTGGACGTAAAACACTTTTCCCAGAGGATCTATGGTAACGCTTAACAGCCCGTTAATTAGCGTAATTGTGCCGGTATATAATGCGGAAAACTCGATTATTCGCTGTGTTGAAAGCGTGCTGGCGCAGCGAGAGGCGCGCGTTGAACTGATTCTGGTTGACGACGGGTCGACCGACAGCTCGCCGCTGATACTGGAGAGCTGGCGCGACCATCCCCAGGTGCGCATTATTACCCAGCGTAACGCCGGCGTTTCATCGGCGCGCAATGCGGGCATTGCGGCGTCGCGCGGCGTTTATTTGCGCTTCGTCGATGCGGATGATTTTCTGCCCGACAACGCATTAAGCCTCTGCCTGTCGCTAATGAATAATGACGTTGGCCTGATTGTCGGCGAGTCGCAGCACTTTACACCGCAGGGGCGGCCTGTTGCGCGTACGTTTCCCTCTGCGGCGCGTCGCGTGCTCAGCGCCAGCGACGCTGTCAACGATCTGCTCTATTTCCATCCGCGTCACGGCATCTGCGACAAGCTCTTTAACGGCGAGCTGATTCGCGCGCATCAGCTGCGCTTTAATGAGCAGATCGCTAATTTCGAAGACCTGCTGTTTGTCATGCAGTATCTCAGCCTGCTTAAAAGCCAGCGGGTGATATGCATCAACAGCGTCATTTACAACTACGTTGAGTCTGAGAACTCGGCGACGCGCTCGTCGGTGCGCGAAAAACATTTTTCATTCGCCCGTTCATTTAGTGAAATGCAGCGGCTGCTGTCGCGCAGCAACGACAAATTTTTCTATTTCCTGCTGCTGAAGGTCTCCTCAGCCTATTTATATAAAGCCATCGTCTCAGGCGAGTTTAATTCCGCCTTTATCAACGATCATATACGCCGTTACCGTCAGGCTTTTAAAGCCTACCTCTCTTCGGGGGTCATCGTTAACGGCTGGAGCCTCTACTTCACGCTTTTTTTCTGCTCGCCGCGTCTGGTCTCCCAGCTGCGCAAGCTGGCGCAAAGCGCGGTTCGCGGAGGGTAATCATGAAAGATAAACTGAAGAATTCGTTGTGGATGATCGCCGAGAAGATCATTGCGGTCTTTGGCCTGATTTTCGTTACCTCCTTCGTGGCGAAATATGTCGGGCCGACCACCTTCGGCATTATTTCCATCTCGCTGCTGGTGTTTCAGTTTTTGCAGACCGTGGCCTATATGGGCAGCGATGTCATTCTGCTGAAACGGCTGTCGCAGAATAAACACTCCGGCATCAGGCTGATGCTCTCCGCATCGGTACTGATTTTCACGCTCTATCTGGTGCTGGCGTCGGCCGGTATGGTGATAATGCGCGCAGAGATGACCTCGCAGGCGCAGCTCTTTATTGTCGCTGCGGCCATCGCCTGCCTCTTTTCCGCCATCGATCTGGTCAACGTCTTCAACGAGGCGATGCTGAATGCGAAACTCAACGTCATCGCCAACGCTATCGGCTTAACCATTAGCCTGACGATACGCTTCGTCATCTCATACTTCGAGCTGGATCCGCACTATCTGGCGCTGCCGATCGTGCTGGCGACCTTTATTCCCTTTGTTATCAAGCTGGCGCTGTTCCGCCGCTATGAAGGCGCGCTGAGCACGCCGAGCCGCAAACAGCTTAAAATCTATTCACGCTATATGCTGGCGTCCGGCGGCACGCTTATCTTCTCAGTTATCGCCGTGGCGCTCTATACGCGTCTGAACCAGTTCAGTGTCAGCTATTTTCTCGGCGTTAAAGAGGCTGGCGTCTTTTCGGTGGCGTTAACGCTCTCCGGCGCCTGGGTCTTTTTGCCCAATGCGCTGCTGGCGTCGTTCTATCCCGCCTTTTTCTCTGAACGCGATCCTAAACGCGCCATCGTTAAAATTCAGCAGCTGCACCTGCTGGTAGTGGGGGTGTCGGCGCTGGTGATCGCCGCCGTCGCGCTGCTGGCACCGCCCTTTATTCATTACTTTTACGGTCCGGCCTACCAGGATGCGGTCGCGCCTACGGTCTGGCTCTGTCTGGGCGCGATGTTCGGCCTGCTGAGCAGCGTGATGGATCGCTTTATTATCAAATACAACGGTTACGCCTATCTGGTGAAAAAAACCTTTTTCGTGCTGCTGATTTGCCTGGTTTCTTCTGCTGTTCTGGTGCCGCTCTATGGCCTGACCGGCGCAGCCTTTAGCGTTATTTTGACCGAACTGCTCTCGTTCACGCTGCTGAATTACTTTTTTGCCGCCCAACCGATGTTAACCATTCATCGTTCTTTTTTCAGTCCTAAAAAAATATGGTTTTTATTAAACGACGCTAAAACCCTCAGATAGTTAAGAGGAATGAAAAATGATATCTACACCCAAGTTCAGCATTATTATTCCCGCGTGGAATGCGCAAAAAACATTGAGAAGAACATTAATCAGTGTTTTACAGCAGACCTGCGACGATTATGAAGTGATAGTGGTTAATGACGGCAGCACCGACGGCACCGCCGCGTTGCTGGAGGAATTTAGCTACCAGCAGAATATTCACGTTATCAGTCAGCCGAATGGCGGCGTCAGCGCGGCGCGTAATCGCGCACTGAAGCAGGCGCAGGGGGATTTTATTCTTTTCCTCGACGCTGACGACTGGGTTGACGAGCACTTTCTCGCCAGCTTTCAGCAGTCGCTGGATAACAGCCACGGCAGGCCGGTAGACTTAATCGTCGGCAACCTGGTCGACGATCGTATCGGCAGCATCCGTAAATATGGCTATTTTGCGGCGCAGGAGATGCCTTATCTGCTGGGCGAACTGGAGATGAGCGACAATATCGGTTATCTGCACAACAAGTGTTACAGTCGACGCGTAATTGAGGTGAATAATCTCCATTTTCTTGAGGGGATCTCCATGAGCGAAGATCTGTTGTTCAACCTCAAGTACTTTTACAACGTCAGTAACTGTCTGGTGATCGACAGCACAGCCTACCATTACGAGAACGTGATGGATTCGCTGTCAAAGAAGCGTGTTCAGTACAACGAACTCAAGGAGCGCAAGCAGTTTCTGACCGGCCTGTATGACACCATCATGAATAAGTATACGCACCGCGATCTCGACTACTTTCTGAAAGGCGTCTCTAAGCGGGTACTGGCGCTGGATATGCAGATAGTGACGTCGATGTATCACGACTCCTTTACGCACAATGAAATCTCACGCGAAATTAATGAGATTAAACGCGGCAAATATTCGAAAGGAATTTTTATCCTGCTGAACCGCAATGAAAAACTGAAATATATTATTATGAATTTCAATAGCTTTGCGGCTTATTACTGTCTTTACGCCCTGTATAAGGCGCGCGCTTTTTAATGGATGTATTTCATCCGCTACACACGACCGGATTTTACGTTTCTCTGGCTTATTATCGTTAATCACGTCGGGCGGCCCGCAACGGCCGCCCGATGCTGAATCGCTTACTGAGCGGGGCGCAGCGCGCCGGTTTTAAACACGCTCATCGCCTGCGCCATACGTTCCGCCTGATCCTGCAACGCCTGCGAGGCAGCCGAAGCTTCCTGTACCAGTGCGGCATTCTGCTGCGTCACCGCTTCCATCTGGGTAATCGCCATATTGATTTCGCTGATGCCGGTGCTCTGCTCGCTGCTGGCGATAGTGATTTCGCTCATGATGCCCGCCACGCTATTCACGCTGTTGACCACTTCGCCGATGGTTGAGCCCGCGTGGGAAACCAGCCTGCTGCCTTCATCCACTTTCATCACGGAATCTTCAATCAGCAGTTTGATCTCTTTCGCCGCCGACGCTGAGCGCTGCGCCAGATTACGCACTTCGCTCGCCACTACGGCAAAACCGCGTCCCTGTTCGCCCGCGCGCGCCGCTTCGACGGCAGCGTTAAGCGACAGAATATTGGTCTGGAAGGCGATAGAGTCGATCACGCTGATAATGTCGACAATTTTCTTCGACGACAGCGCAATGGCCTCCATCTTCTCGATGACCTGTTCCATCACCACGCCGCCTTCACGCGCCACGGCGGACGTCGTCGCGACCAGCTGATTGGCTTCACGCGCGTTGTCGGCATTGTGCTTCACGGTAGAGGTCATCTGCTCCATCGCCGAGGCAGTTTCTTCCAGCGAGCTCGCCTGCTGTTCGGTACGGGTAGAGAGATCCAGGTTGCCGCTGGAGATCTGGTTCGACGCGACGGCGATGGTATCGGAGCCGGTGCGGACTTCGGTCACAATGCTCAGCAGATTGTCGTTCATTTGCTGCAGCGCGCGCATCAGCACGCCGGTTTCATCGCGACTGTCGATAGTGATTTTTGAGCTGAGATCGCCCGCGGCGACGCGCTCGGCGACGCCAACCGCTTCGGTGAGCGGGCGCACGATTGAGCGAGTCAGGTAAATGCCCAGCAGAATCGAGGCGACGATCGCCAGTGCGGCGCAGACCAGCGTAATCATTATTGCGGTGCTGGCGGCGCTGACAATGGTGCGGCCTTCGTTGCGCAGCTGTAAATCCTGCGAGTTGGCGAACTTCTCTGCGCCCTCAAGGAAAGCATTCTGGGCTGGCGTCATGGTTTTCAGCGCATAGACGCCGGCGTTTTCGAAATCACCCGCTTTCACCAGCGCGATCAGCGCGCTTTTCGCGGTTTCGAATTGCTTGCCCGCTTCAATCAGACCCTGGATTTTCTTTTTGCCGACGGCAGTAACCTGAATGGCGGCGATGCGGTTCATTGCGGTATTGGTGCGCTGGGTCGCTTCATCAAGCTGGCCGTAGCGTTTGACGTTTCTGTCCGGATGCGGGGTGTCGATGACCAGCCCGCGCAGGTACTTAATCTGATCGTTGACGCCGTCACGCACGTCAAAGGCGAGACGCACTTTGACGTAGCGGTCGTCAACGATAGCGGAAATGCCGCTGTTAATGCTCTGGATTTTGCTGACGGTTGTTATCCCAATGATCACCATCAACACCACCACAATGCCGAAGGCGACGCCAAGCCGGACGCCGACCTTCATATTTTTTAAACTCCACATCTCTGTTCTCCCCGCGATTACATAAAATGTTCTGCTTCAATAGTTAAGTTTTTAACGCCTGTGTGTGACCAGTCTGCGCCGGACTCCCAGGCCGCACGATAACGGCTAAGAATGAGAGCTGGCGCACAGGTTATCGGATGTTTTTGTTTTGACTTTAATTTTTTCCGAGCGTTTTCTGGCCGGCGTAGCGGCATAAAGGACGCGCCGGGCGCTTATCATTAGCGGCGGAGAGGATCAGAAGACCTTAGCGAGCTATCAGATTAATCAGACTAAGCAGTTGAATCTGGTCCGTTAAGCAGCAGGCGAGCAAGGGCAGGCGCTGATGAGGCCATCAGAGCGAAAGCAGGGGGGAAGCGAAACAGAAAAGGAACACGCGACGGGGCGTCGCGTGTTCAGCGAGCATCAGGGCGCTTTTTCCAGCACGCTGTGGATCACGGAGGAGAGTTCATTAATTTCGAATTTCGCGACGTAGCCGTCCGCGCCGACTTTACGCACATGGTCTTCGTTGGCGCTGCCGGAGAGCGAAGAGTGGATCACGACCGGAATGCGCTTCAGCGCCTCTTCGCGCTTGATATTGCGCGTCAGGGTAAAGCCATCCATCTCCGGCATTTCGAGATCGGTCAGCACCAGCGCAATTTTGTCGTGAATCGACTCGCCCGCCGCCTGCGCCGCTTCGGTCATCTCTTTGATCTTCAGCCAGGCTTCAAGTCCGGTGTTATGCATCAGCGCCGGAATGCCCATGCTTTTCAGGCCCTGCTCCAGCAGCTGACGCGCCACTTTCGAGTCCTCAGCCACAATAGCCACCGCGCCCGGCTTGATCTTAAAGCTGCGCACGATTTCCGGCGCCGGCTCGTCGCCGCGCACCGACGGGATCACGTCATACAGGATCTGTTCAACGTCGAGCATCATCGCCAGGTTATTGCTGCCTTTGTCATCTTCGAGGCAGGCGATACTGGTGATATTGCGGCCGCCAATGCCTTTTTCAGCGGTATGCACCTGGCTCCAGTCGAGGCGCACAATATTATCGACCGACTCTACGGCGAAGGCCTGCGTATTACGCGCATACTCGGTAACCAGCAACAGGTTCAGGCCAGTCTCCGGCGTACAGCCTGCGACCGCTGGCAGATCAATGACCGGGATAAACTGACCGCGAATATTGGTCATGCCCAGCAGCGGCGAACGCATGCCCGCAGCGCGGGTGATCGGCTGCATCGGCACGATTTCACGCAGTTTGAAAACGTTAATGCCGAACAGTTCGGATTTCCCTTTAGCCTGATCGGTGCCCAGGCGGAACAGCAGCAGTTCAAAGCGGTTTGATAACGCCAGATTTGCTCTTTCATCTATCTCTTTTTGAAAATTATCCATCGTTGGCTCTGCCTTGCTGCCGCCTGTTGCGCGGCGATAGTGGGTGTTAAGAGCGTTATCGGCACGGTTCACAAAAAAGTAAGAGGCAGTGGTGAAAAATAGATCGACCAGGCGGTTAGCGATTCTTGTGCCAGGCTTAACGGGTAACAACGGAAAAATTTCACTAAAGGAGCGCACCATGAAAAAAGTCATGACGTTTACGCTGTTGGCCTTGTTGAGTTTACCGGCGCTGGCCGAGAAGGGCGGTTTTGAAGCGGGCGCGACGCCGCCGCCGCAGAAAAAGCAGGATGCAGGTTATAAAGGTTCAGAGGATACCGGCCAGACGCATATCAACCAGATCCGCGATTTCCGTCAGGACGGTTACGTCACGCTTGAGGGATATATCCTGAAGAAACTGCAGGGCGATAACTACCAGTTCCGCGACAGTACCGGCACTATCACTATTATCGCACCGCAAAAAACCTTCGGCGGCAAAACCTACAAAGCGGACGAGCAGGTGCGCGTCAGCGGCCGCGTACACGGCAAAGGTGAGAAAACGGTGCTGCAGGTTACGCAGATTGACGAGCCGTAACAGCCCGGAAGGCACCCTGGCGCTGCGACGTAGCCTGTCCTGGCCCGATCGCTACGTTACTCAGGGACACTTGTTCGTCCACCCCGGGTAAATCCGCACCTTATCCCTGAGGTGCGTTGCTCTTCGCGCCAGCGCGTTGCCTTGTTTTAGTCAATAGCGCGGGACGTTTCGCTCCCCGCGCTATCCAGTCGCTTATTTCAGTCCTTCAGCAGAATCGCTCGCACGCTTTTGCCTTTCATTTTTCCCTGCTTCAGCCTGACCAGCGCGGCTTTGGCTTCGCTCGCCGCAACGGCGACGTAAGCATGGCTGGGGGTGATATCGATTTTGCCGATCTGGTCGGCGCGAAAGCCCGCCTCGCCGGTAAGGGCGCCAAGAATATCCCCCGGACGGATCTTCGCTTTGCGGCCGCCATCAATGCAGAGCGTCATCATGGCGGCTGGCAGCGGCTGGCGCGCGCCTTTTTTCAGCGCGCTTGCCGCCACCCAGTTGAGCGGCTGCTGCAGAAAATCTTCCAGCGCGTGGGCGCGCGCCATTTCGTCCGCTGCGACAAAACTTACCGCGCTGCCTTGTTCGCCTGCGCGGCCGGTGCGGCCAATGCGGTGCACATGCACTTCCGGATCCCACGCCAGCTGGTAGTTCACCACCATCGCCAGCGCTTTAATATCCAGCCCGCGCGCCGCTACGTCGGTCGCCACCAGCACGCGCCCGCTGCCGTTAGCAAAGCGGATCAGCACCCGTTCGCGATCGCGCTGCTCCAGATCGCCATGCAGCGCCAGCGCGCTGATATCCTGCTGATTGAGCGCGGCGGCAATATCGTCGCACTCGCGTTTGGTGTTGCAGAACACCACGCATGAGGCTGGCTGGCGCTGCGACAGCAGCGCCTGCAGCAGCGGCAACTTTTCGTTCTGGCTCGCTTCGATAAATTCCTGTTCGATGGCGGGCAGCTCGCTGACCTCTTCCGTGGCGACATGCAGCGCGTCGTCGCGCTGAAAACGCGCACTAAGCGAGGCGATGCTCTCCGGCCAGGTGGCGGAGAAGAGCAGCGTCTGGCGGCTGGCGGGCGTCAGCGCAGCCACCGCCTCCATATCATCGCGAAAGCCCATCTCCAGCATGCGATCCGCCTCGTCCAGCACCAGCGTGGCGAGCTGATCGAGCTTCAGCGTTTCGCGCTTCAGATGATCGAGAATACGGCCCGGCGTGCCGACCACGATATGTGGCGCGTGCGCCAGCGAGTCGCGCTGCGCGCTCAACGGCTGGCCGCCGCACAGGGTGAGAATTTTAATATTGCGGGTAAAGCGCGCCAGCTGGCGCAGCACGTTGCTGACCTGATCCGCCAGCTCGCGCGTCGGACAGAGGACCAGCGCCTGGGTAACGTAACGGCTACTGTCGATATGCTGCAGCAGGCCGATGCCGAACGCCGCTGTTTTGCCGCTGCCGGTTTTGGCCTGCGCCCGCACGTCGCGTCGCGCCAGAATAGCGGGTAGCGTGGCGGCCTGGATGGGCGTCATATCGGTGTAGCCCATTTCGCCCAGGTTGGCGATCTGACTGGCGGGAAGAGCGGTAAGGGTAGAAAATGCGGTCACAGGCGGCCTCGGCGGCAAAAGGTGGTCGAAAAATAGCGCGGCAAGTCTGGCAGAATGCGCGTCGCGCGGCAACCAGGGAAAAGGGTAACCTGCACGAAAGCTTCGCTTCGCAGGCGTTTAGGAATAACCCGAAGATGTATGAGAATGGATGTAATCTTTTAATGCTTCCAGGTGATGATGAACTATTTGTGCATAATTTGTTGCTTTTTAAGGCCAGTCGAAGCTTTATAAATCCCCGTTGTGAAAAGTTTAATCCTTTTTATATCAGATGATTCCTTTTTTTTAACTCCAGCAAAAGAATTAATCATTAAATAATCTCACTCACACAGCCGATAAAATAATCACCGCAATTGCTTTATATTTAGCGCGCCATACTTCTATTACAACGACAGTTTGAGGGTTTTCCATTGAGTAATATTGCCCAGGGATCACATGAAGATGTGCTGAAAATCGTTGGTCGCGCAGTGCTGACGCTGCATCTCCACGGTGAAAGCTTATCTGCTGACAAGGTTGTCTCAATGATCGGCTGCTACGCCGAAAACGCGGAACAGAACCAGCAGGCGCTGTTTACGCTGGCGATGGAGATGATGACGGCTCAAAAATGGGCGAAGAGCGCCTGACAACGCCGTCCTGCTGAACGAAGCCTCCATCTGGAGGCTTTTTTTATGCCCGTTCGTTTCCTTATCCGCCCCAGTCTCGCCAGTTTGGTCCTACCAATCTCATCTTACTTTTCGGGACAAATCACAGAAGCGGAAAAATCACGGCGCAAAAGGTTGTTTCAGGTTAACAAAGAATTAACCATTTAACCCTCTATTGACCCATAGCGCCTTTTTGGTCCGACCAAATACGCCGCGCCGCGTCTGGATAACGCCATGACTGAATCCCTATCGCCGGTTACCGAGCATCTCGTCGTGCGGCTGCGACGCTATATAGAACAGCAGAAGCTGGAGCCGGGCATGAAACTCCCCGCAGAGCGTCAGCTGGCCGCCGAGCTGGGTGTGTCGCGCTCCTCGCTGCGCGAAGCGCTGCAGCGGCTGGTCAGCAGCGGCATGCTGATTAGCCGTCGCGGCGGCGGCACCTGGCTGCGCCAGCCGCTTGCCCCCTGGGCGGAGCAGCGCATCGTCGCGCCTGTACGCGCACTGCTGCAGGACGATCCCGACTATCGCTACGACATTCTTGAAGCGCGCCATGCGATAGAGGCGAGCACCGCCTGGTATGCGGCGCAGCGCGCCACCGAGGCGGATAAAGAGCGTCTGCGGCTCGCTTTCGACGCTACGCTGAAGCTGAAAGAGAGCGACGATCCCGACCTCGCCGCGCAGGCCGACGTGCGGTTTCATCTCGCTATCGCCGAAGCGTCGCACAATGTTGTGCTGCTGCAGACCATGCGCGGTTTCTTTGAGCTGCTGCAGTCCTCGGTGCTGCAAAGCCGACAGCGTATGTACAGCCAGCCGCCGATTTTCGCCCGCCTCACCGAACAGCATCAGCGCCTGCTCGACGCGATCCTCGCCGGAGAGGCGGAGGAGGCGCGACGGGCGGCGATGGAACACCTCGGCTTTGTTCACGCCACCCTGAAAAGCCTGCATGAAGACGAAGCGCGCCAGGCGCGCATCACGCGTCTGCCGGGCAATAACTCTCTTTAACGCAAGGAAAACGCCCTATGATTATCTCCGCCGCCTCCGATTACCGCGCTGCCGCGCAGCGTATTCTGCCGCCGTTTCTCTTCCACTACATCGACGGCGGCGCCTACAGCGAGCGTACGCTGCAGCGCAACGTCGAGGATCTGGCCGACGTGGCGCTGCGTCAGCGCGTGCTGAAGAATATGTCTGAGCTGAGTCTGGAAACCCGTCTGTTCAACGAAACCCTGGCGATGCCGGTGGCGCTGGGCCCGGTAGGCCTGTGCGGCATGTACGCGCGACGCGGCGAGGTGCAGGCCGCCCGTGCCGCGGCGCTAAAAGGCATCCCCTTTACGCTGTCGACGGTTTCCGTCTGTCCGATTGAGGAGGTGGCTCCCGCTATTAACCGTCCGATGTGGTTCCAGCTTTACGTGCTGCGCGACCGCGGCTTTATGCGCAACGCGCTGGAGCGCGCCAAAGCCGCAGGCTGTTCGACGCTGGTCTTTACCGTCGATATGCCGACGCCCGGCGCGCGCTATCGTGATGCGCACTCCGGCATGAGCGGGCAGCACGCTGCCCTGCGCCGCTACTGGCAGGCGGTAACGCACCCTCAGTGGGCGTGGGATGTTGGCCTGCACGGTCGCCCGCACGATCTCGGCAATATTTCCACCTACCTCGGCAAGCCGACCGGGCTGGAGGATTACATCGGCTGGCTGGCGAAAAACTTCGATCCGTCGATCTCCTGGAGCGATCTGGAGTGGATCCGCGAGTTCTGGGATGGCCCGATGGTGATCAAAGGCATTCTCGATCCGGAAGACGCGCGTGATGCGGTGCGTTTCGGCGCGGACGGCATCGTGGTGTCGAACCACGGCGGCCGCCAGCTTGACGGCGTGCTGTCGTCGGCGCGCGCGCTGCCCGCTATCGCCGATGCGGTGAAGGGCGATATCACTATTCTCGCCGACAGCGGCATTCGCAACGGGCTGGACGTGGTGCGCATGATCGCGCTCGGCGCCGACAGCGTGCTGCTGGGGCGCGCTTACCTGTATGCGCTGGCGACGCACGGCCAGCGCGGCGTGGAAAATTTACTTTCGCTGGTGGAGAAAGAGATGCGCGTGGCGATGACGCTGACCGGCGCGAAATCGATCGCCGACATCACGCGTGACGCACTGGTGGATGCCGGCGCCGCGCTCGCGAACCTGGGCGCCGCGCCGCGTCCCCGTGCCGTTAGCTGAGGCTTGTCTATACTTACTCACTCGTCACCAACCGGAGGAATGAAATGACTATTCACAAGAAAGGATCGGCGCACTGGGAAGGCGATATTAAAGGGAAAGGCACCATCAGCACCGAAAGTGGCGTGCTGAGCCAGACGCCTTACGGTTTCAACACCCGCTTCGAAGGCACGAAGGGCACTAACCCGGAAGAGCTGATCGGCGCGGCGCACGCCGCCTGTTTCTCCATGGCGCTGTCGCTGATGCTGGGCAATGCAGGCCATAAGCCCGAGAGCATCGATACCACGGCTGACGTCTCGCTGGATAAAAAAGGCGAGGGTTTTGCCATCACCAAAGTCGCGCTGAACAGCACCATTCGTCTGCCTGGCATCGACAACGCGGCGTTTGATGAAATCATTCAAAAGGCGAAAGCGGGCTGCCCGGTCTCTCAGGTGCTGAACGCTGAGATTACGCTCGACTATACCCTGAATAATTGATCCAGCAGGTCGCCCTTAACCGGCGACCACGCTATGCTGGCCCGGTTCTTATGAACCTCGATGGATGCGCCCAGTGGCGCATCTTTTCTTTCTGCGGAAGGAGGGGAGGCGTGGCGAAATATCTGCCGTCAAAAAACTCCTGGAAAATGGTGCTGGTACTACTCTGTATTTGCGGCGCATTGCTGCTGATCCGCTGGGCGGCGATGATATGGGCCTGAAAACATGGATTTGCCGCCACAAGCTGGGCGTATTAGTGATGATCGTGCTGGCGCTGGAGCTGATTCACTTTCTGATGACTTCATCCTGGCTGCCCTGGGTTTCCCGCTGAGCTGCATTACACATATTCACGCTCCTCCTGCTCGCGCCGTTTAGCGCGCACGTCGCTGCGGGCGATGCGATACGCCTTGCCTGGATCGCCTGCGACAAACTCAAAGGTCGGCGAATAGTAAAACGGCAGCCAGCCGCCGTAGCCGCTTTCCCACTCCCAGCGCACCGGGCAGGGCCAGAGAATGCCGTCATACAAAATGTAATAAACCCAGCGTCCAGTCGGACGACGGGGGCGTGGTGTTTTCATGGGGATCACAACGATAATAGTTTAAAACAGCTTATATTTTGAACGCTGTTGCCGCTGGCTGCAACGTTAAAACTGCCTCTTTTTTATCCACCGCTATCGATGGCCTTAATTAGCGATGCACTTCACCGCACAGCAGGACCACGCCAGGTCGTACTTTATGGATACGATCCGCCATGGCTTCACAGGCCGCTTTAGTCGGATAAATCCGCTCTGATACCGGCAAGGCATCGCAGGCGTCGTGGCCGCAGGCGCTCACTAACAACACAAATCCAATCAACATGGCTCGACTCCTTTACACGGTCTTATTGGTACGGACTGTGATGCTTAGATTCCTTTTTTACGATCCAGTATAGACAAACGTGTCGGCACGGCATTATCCGCCTGAGCGGTTTTGCGCCTCAGGATAAAAACCAGGCGGGCAGCAGGGCGATAAGGTTATTGAAAGTATGCAGAAAAATCGGCAAGGCCAGGCTGTTGCTGCGCAGGCGGGCATAGCAGAGCAGCAGCGAAAAGAGCGTCAGCGCCACCAGCGTTTCCCAGTGCACATACTGCGTATGCATCGCTGCAAACAGCAGCGAGGTCAGCAGCATACAGGCGAAGCGGCTGCGCGGCGCCCACAGCAGAAACGCCTGCAGCAGAAAACCGCGAAACAGCACCTCTTCAAATACCGGCGCCAGCAGCACGGCGGTCAGCAGCAGGATCAGCATTGAATTGCGTCCCTGCTGCGCCTGCTCCACCAGCCAGCCTTCCGGCTGCAAAAACTGTGTCTGCGCCGCCATCAGCACAAACAGCGCGAAAATAAAGAGCAGCGTCTGGCGAACGCGCAGCTCGCCCAGCGGCAGATCGCTGCGGCGCTGGCAATAAAAACGGTAAAGCGGATAGATCACAGCGAATTCAAACAGGCAGAGCACCGGCACCAGCAGACCGTCGTTACGCAGCACGCCGTAATTAGGAAACAGCGTAATCAGCATCGTCACGAGGTAATAGACCACAAAGCTGCCGACGTAGAACAGCGTCAACGTCACTCTGTCGGGATTGGTGTTCATAGGCGACCCAGCCATTGAAGGAAAGCGCATAGTAGCAACGCGCCCGATCCCTGTCGAGGGAGGCGCGTCTACAAACTCACCACAGTAAATTCCGCCCTCAGGCTAAAACCGCGGCGCTGCGCGCCGATAACGCTTAAACCTGTTCGGCTCCACAGCGTCAGCCGTAGACGCTCTGCCGCCCGAACGCATCTTACCGCTTTGTTGTGAGCGCTCCTGATGACTTTTGTTCCACCGGAATCGCCGTCGCGCCTTTTTGCGCTGGCGGCTGAAGATCGCACCCTGCGCAGCACGCGCCGCAGCCTGCGCATCTTTTCGCTGCTGCTCTCGGGCGTGCTGCTGCTCGCCGTGCTGATGGTGCTCGTCATCGCCCAGCGGCAGAACCGCGACGCCACCGCCCACGATCGTCAGCGGCTGCACCAGGCGTGGGAGGCCCGCCAGGAGACGATGCTGACAGACGTGCGCGACTATGCGTTCTGGGGCGAAGCCTGGCATAACCTGCACGCGACGATAAATAAACGCTGGGCCTGGGATGAAGAGAATCTCGGGCCGGATCTCTATAACGAATATCACTACGAAGGCGTCTTTGTGGTGGATAACGCTGGCCACACGCGCTATGCCGTCATTAACGGAAAACTGACTGATTTGCCGCTGGAAGCCTGGCTTGGTGCGCAGAGCGCCTCGCTGCTGCACGATGCGCGCAGGCTGGATAACGCCGCGCTGGCACGCAACGCCGTGATTGAACAACAGCCAGCCATTATCGTGGCGGCGCCCATCACGATGGGAAAAGCGACAAAGTTGACTGGCCAGTCGGGAGCGCCATCGGTAATGATCTTCGTTAACCTGTTTACGCCCGCCAAACTGGAGTCGCTGGGCAAGATGCTCGACGTCTGGGCGCCGCGTGGAATCGCGGACGGCAGCGACGAGCAGCGGCTGCCGTCCATGACGCTGGAGGCGATGGACGGCAAAGCAGTGGTACTGCGCTGGCAGCCGAAAATGCCCGGCACGCGCCTGCTTATGCTGCTGCTGCCGATCCTGGCGGCGATGGCGCTGGTCACCGGCTGGATTACGCGCCGCGTCAGCCGCCACGCGCTGCATCACGCCATTCTCTCCGATCGGCGCTTCGCCATGCTGACGATCAGCCAGCAGGAGCTGGCGCACAGCGAGGCGCGCTTTCGCGATCTGGCTGAGGCCGCCTCGGACTGGATCTGGGAAACCGATGAGCAGGGGCGGCTCATCTATCTCTCTTCCCGCTTTCATCGCCTGACCGGCCATCAGATCGCCGACTGGACGGGCGAGCATATCGATCGTCTGTTGACGCACTCCAGTCATTCGCTGGTGGCCTGGCTGATGCGTCAGGAGGAGAGCAGCCCCTCTGCGCCGCTGCGCTGTCAGTTTATGAGCGCGCAGGGGGAGCGCCGCATCGGCCATCTGGTGGCGAAAACCATCTGGCACAACGGCCGTCGCGCAGGGTTTCGCGGTACCGTATCGGATATTACTCAGGGGATGGAAGCGGAGGCGCGCATCCAGTTTCTTTCACGCCATGATGCGCTGACCGGGCTCTCCAACCGCATTCAGCTGCAGGAGTTCCTGACGCGCCATCTGGAACCGCCTCATCTGGCTTCGCCGCTGGCGATCGTCAGCCTCGATCTCGATCAGTTCAAGCCGCTGAACGATAACTGGGGCCACACGGCAGGCGATCAGGTGCTGAATCAGATGGCGCAGCGATTGCAGCGCGGCGTTGGTCCTCACGAGCTGGCGGCGCGGCTGGGTGGCGATGAGTTTGTGCTGGTGCTGCACGAAGGCGACGCGGAGATTGTGGAACACCGCTGCGCCCGTCTGCTGCAGGAAGTGCAGCAGCCGATCTATACCGGCCAGCATGCGCACTACCTGACTGCCAGCATCGGCATCGCCTGTGCGCCGCAGGACGCCAGCCATCCTGAAGCGCTGCTGCGCATGTCGGATATCGCCCTTAACGAAGCGCGCGCGGCGGGGCGCAACTGCTGGGTCTGGTACGCCAATAACATGGCCAGCCAGCGCGACCATAAGCGCGATATGGCGCAACGTATTGAACAGGCGCTGCACAACGAGGAGTTTTGCCTGCACTATCAGCCGCGCTATCAGCTGCAAAGCGACAGGCTGGCGGGGGCGGAAGCGCTGATCCGCTGGCAGCCTGCAGGCAGCCAGCCGATTACGCCCGATCGCTTTATCCCGCTGGCGGAGGAGAATGGTCTGATCGTCGCCATCAGCGACTGGGTGCTGGCGCGCGCCTGTCAGGACGCCAGCGCCTGGGGCGCGGATCGCTATGTATCGGTCAATATCTCGCCGGTAGAGTTCCGCACCAACGATTTAGTGCAGCGTGTTGCGCGCGCGCTGGCCAACAGCGGGCTGCCCGCGACGCGGCTGGAGCTGGAGATTACGGAAAACGTCACGTTCGAACATCCGCAGCAGGCGCTGGAGGTGATGAAAGGGCTGCGCGCGCTGGGCGTGCGGTTGACGGTCGATGATTTCGGCACCGGCTATGCGGCGCTGGGCTATCTGAAGACGTTTCCTTTTAACGGGCTGAAGATCGATCGTTCCTGGATGAAGGATTTTCCGGAGTCGCAGCAGGCGGAATCGGTGGTGGCGGGCATTATCGCGCTGGCGCACGCCTTTGCGCTGACGATTACGGCAGAAGGGATCGAGACAGAAGCGCAGCTTGACCGCTTGAAGCAGCTCGCCTGCGAAGAGGGGCAGGGCTACTTTCTGGGGCGGCCGATGCCGCTGACGGACTTTACTGCGCTTCTGGACACCACATCTGCGACTACATCGGTTCGGGCTTAACGTACTTTAACCGCCACGGCGGTCATCAGAACGGCAAAGCCCACAAAAATTGCCAGTTCCATAGGATCCTCCTCAGATAAGTCTTAATAATTCTAGCGATCCGACCCGCCTGTTTTGGTCAGTAAGTGCGATTTATCTGAAAAAAGTAGCGGGAATCGCTGCATATGGCCTGCCCGCGGCATCTTTTATCGCGTAAAGGGTTAAGCCTGACGCGATGCTTTGCTAGGATCCGGGGCCGGTTCACCCCGTTGATGAGGAGAAAACGTGAAATATTATGGAAAAGCGCTGCTGGCGCTGGGAATGCTCGCCCTGACCGCCTGCCAGTCGGGCAGCAAACCCGACCAAACCGCATCAGGCGCGGACGCTGAAAGCGACACCTGTGGCGCCTCGCAGTATCAGAACTACAGAGGAAAACCGCTCAGTGCCGTCAACAGCCTGCGTTTTGACACGCCGGTGCGCGCCATTCCGTGGAACAGCGCGGTCACGATGGACTTCAATCTGCATCGCCTGAACTTCCTGGCGGACAAGAGCGGCACCATCAGCCAGGTTTACTGCGGCTGACGCGTCATAAAAAAAGCGTGGCATTGTCATGCGCTGGTCATCAAGGGGGACGAGGATAGATCGCGGATAACAGAGATTTCCTCGTCACTCTCAATATGCAATGCTCGTCTTGTTTATTCCCGCCTCGGCGGGAATTTTTTTAGCCTAATCCTGCGAATCGGTTTCCATTAACTGCGCCAGTAACTGACGATAGGTTTCCAGACGACGCGCATCGCCTTCCACCTCCAGTCGCTGAATGACGCGTGCAATCACGGCTTTATTGGTTGCGGGCTGGCCAGCTTCCATTAATTCTCGCAGGATCACCGCCAGCAGCTCAGACGCCTGCGGAGCGTTCCATGCGGGGCTATTGAAATAGTCCACAATTGCACGGCTGGCACTGTTTTGAGCTCTCATATTCACCTCCGCTAAGGCGACGGCGCGTCTGTCACGGCCTGCGGGCGCAGCGTGATAGTCAACGTGATTTTTAACTGTGGACCTGCCGCGACGGGATCTGGCGGAGGCGTTAGCGTGGCCAGGACGCCACGCCGACGCCAGTGGAAACTGGCGTTTTTTTAAACATACAACTGACGCCAGCGCTTGTCAGTAACAGGCTGACATATTTTTTCATTTCTCCTGACACTCCGTGGGATCCCGAGCGCAGCCGCGCTGCTAAGCGAACGGAATCGCTGCTAAAAAGCGTTAATGGTTTATATAAGAGAGTGAAAAGGGCGACGGGCAGCGAAAAACGGCGTTTTTCATTAGGTGCCATGTTTTGTCGCTCGGGGATTAAGAGGCGTTGCTAGACTGTCGCTTCCCTCTGTTACCGCCTCTTTGCTCATGCCGTCCACAATTGAATCCTGGAAAATAAATCTTATCTCAGTCTGGTTCGGCTGTTTTTTTACCGGCCTGGCCATCAGTCAGATCATTCCTTTTCTGCCGCTCTATATCGAACAGCTCGGCATTAACGGCGGCGATGCGCTTAGCCTCTGGTCGGGACTGACCTTCAGCATTACCTTTATCGTCTCGGCCGCCGTCGCGCCGCTGTGGGGCAGCCTCGCCGATCGAAAAGGGCGCAAGCTGATGCTGCTGCGTGCGGCGTTTGGTATGGGCGTGGTGATCCTGATGCAGGCATTTGTCACCCAGGCCTGGCAACTGCTGCTGCTGCGCGCGCTGATGGGGTTGACCTCGGGCTATATCCCCAACGCTATGGCGCTGGTGGCGGCGCAGGTGCCACGCGAGCGCAGCGGCTGGGCGCTGAGCTGCGTCTCAACCGGCCAGATAGGCGGCGTGATCCTCGGCCCGATGCTCGGCGGGCTGCTCGCTGACTGGGTTGGACTGCGCATGGTGTTTATCGTTACCGCCGCGCTGCTGCTGATCAGCTTTCTGGTAACGCTGTTTCTGATTAAGGAGACCGGCTACAAGCCGGTCAGCAAGCAGGATAAGCTGAGCGGGCGCGAGGTATTCGCCTCGCTCGATAATCCCAGGCTGATGCTCTGCCTGTTTGTCACCACCATGGTGATCCAGATGTGTAACGGCTCGGTAAACCCAATCCTGACGCTGTTTGTGCGTGAGCTGGCGCCGACGGCGGAGAATATCGCTTTCCTCAGCGGCGTTATCGCCGCGCTGCCGGGCATCTCGGCGCTGATTGCGGCACCGCGCCTCGGCAGGTTAGGGGATCGCATCGGCACCCAGCGTATTCTGCTGGCGACCATGGTGGTGTCGTTGCTGCTGTTAATCGCCATGTCTTTCGTTACCAGCGCCACTCAACTTGGCGTATTGCGCTTTCTGCTCGGCTTCGCCGACGGGGCGATGATGCCCGCGGTGCAAACGCTGCTGGTGCGCCATTCGCGCGACAACATTACTGGCCGTATCTTCGGCTACAACCAGTCATTTATGTATCTTGGCAACGTCGCCGGCCCGCTGCTCGGCGCGGCGGTCTCGGCGCTGACTGGCTACCGCTGGGTCTTCTTCGCCACCGCGCTGGTGGTGCTGCTTAACGTGGTGCTGCTGAAGCGTTTCTATCGTCGTCCGCGTACGGTGCTGGAGCCGAAGGAGAAAAGCGCAGCGCATAGCGCCAGCGGCGCTGAGTCAACAGAAACTCGGCGCTGACGCTCGGACTCCATGAATCGTCGCCGCCCACGCCCATATGCGCGGCGTCCAGATGGAGCCAGCATCCTGGCTCCGCGCGCAGCAGGTGGCGATGCGAAACGTCGCGCAGCTGTTCAAGGCTGTAGCGGCTTAGCGAAAAGCTGAACTCGCCGCTGACGCGCCATTGTTCCCCATCAAGCTGGCGCGTTCCGCCGCGCAGTCCGTTTTCGCTCGGGAAAACGTAAGGCGTATACAGCGCCTCGAGCGGCAGCTGCCAGCGGGAGAACTGCGCCGCCAGCTGGCGATCCGGATAGTTTTCATGCGGGCCCAGCCCCAGCCAGGCGACCTGCTGCGGGGCGGCGGCGAGCTGACAGCGCAGGCCGATGCGCGCTGGCGCGGGCAGGCTGGACGCCTGCTCCACCTCAACCTCCAGGCTCATTTCGCCCTGCGCGTCGAACCGGTAGCGTTTACGGCTGAGAAACGCCAGCCTGCCTTGTGCATACCAGCCGTGCAGCACGCTAATCTGCACGGCGTCCGACAGACTCTCGGTTTCTGTTTGCTCCACGCGGCTCGTCATGGCGTTGTAACCGGCCGCTTTCCAGCGCTCCGACCAGGCGTTGGGATCGATGCGTTCCGCTTCGCTGGTGCCGATGTCGTTGTCCAGCGGCGCGCGGATAAAACAGTCCTGTAAGGGCGACAACAGCATCGCCTGTTCGTCGATAAGCCACTGCGTCAGCTCGCCGCTGCGGCGGCTAAAGTGCCAGCGCTGGCCGCGATGCGCCACGGCGATAGTGGCCTCATCGACATTCAGCGTCGGCGGCTCGCCTGCTGCTGGCTGCGGCGGCAGCGCCAGCGCGGCGGGCAGCGGCCACTGGTGCCAGGCGACACGCCAGTCAGCTTCAGACCAGGGCGTCGCTGCACGCTGATGCACGGCAACATTCAGCCAGCACTCGCCCGTCAGGTTTTCCGCTGGCGGGACGCTAATACGCTGCGCGCCCTGCGGCGGAATATCCAGCGTCACTTCGCCCTGCGCCACTACTTCACCCTGCTGCTCGATGCGCCAGCGCAGCAGCTCGTTATCGCTGCGGCGAAACAGGTAGTCGCTGCTGACGGTAAAGTGCCAGGGATCGTTAGCGTCGGGCGCAAACTGGTAGAACTGCTGCGCGCGCTGCGCTTCAAACAGCGCCGGATGCGGCGTGCGATCAGCAAACACCAGGCCGTTCATGCAGAACTGCCGGTCGTTGGGTTTGTCGCCGAAATCGCCGCCGTAGGCCTGCCAGGGCTGCCCGTTTTCGTCATAGCGCGTCAGGCTCTGATCGACCCAGTCCCAGACGAAGCCGCCCTGCAGGCGTGGAAACTGGCGAAACGCCTGCCAGTATTTTGCAAAGCCGCCCAGGCTGTTACCCATGGCGTGCGCGTATTCGCACAGGATCAGCGGCCGGTTTTCGCCCGGCAGGCCGATCCACTTCTTCAGCGACCATTTCGGTACAGCAGGGAAGGGCTGATCTTCATCGACGCGGGCATACATCGGACAAAGAATATCGGTCGCCGCACTGTTAGCGCCCCCGCCTTCATACTGCACGGGGCGAGTCGGATCGGCGCTTTTCACCCAGCGATAGAGCGCATCGTGCGTGCTGCCGTGTCCCGACTCATTGCCCAGCGACCAGATGATAATGCTGCAGTGGTTGCGATCGCGCTGCACCATACGCGTCACGCGCTCGCTAAAGGCGGCGAACCAGCGCGGATCGTCCGCCAGACGGCTCATTGGCTGCATGCCGTGGGTTTCAATATTGGCTTCATCGACCACATAAAGGCCGTAGCGGTCGCACAGGCGATACCAGAGGGGATGGGCAGGATAGTGCGAGCAGCGCACCGCGTTAAAGTTATGCTGCTTCATCAGTTCGATGTCGCGCCGCATCAGCGCCTCATTCACAACCTGGCCTTTCTCTGGATGATGCTCGTGGCGGTTTACGCCGCGTATCAGCAGCGGCTGCCCGTTCAGGCAGAGCAGACCGTTTTCGATGGCGACGCGGCGGAAGCCGACATCATACGCCTCGACTTCCACCACCTCGCCTTGCGCATCGAGCAGCGCCAGCGTGGCGCGATAGAGGGTCGGGATTTCGGCGCTCCACAGCGCGGGCGCGTCAACGTGCAGCCGCAGTTCGGCGCGATCGCCATAGTGGCCACGTTCGTCAATTATGGCGCTGCCAAGCGGCTGCTCGACAACGCCCACCTGCGCGCCATCCCGCCACAGCGTCAGCCGTAAACGCAGGGCCGCATCCTCTGCGGTGACGCGCACGCGCGCCAGCAGGTCAGCGCTGCGGTACTCCGGGCTGAGCAGCGTCTCCAGCTGAATGTCAGCAAGATGGGTGTCCGGTTTATGCAGCAGCGAGACGTCGCGGAAGATGCCGCTCATGCGCCACATATCCTGATCTTCCAGCCAGGTGCCGTCACTCCAGCGCAGCACCATCACCGCAATGCGGTTAACGCCGCGCACCAGCGCCGCGCTGAGGTCAAATTCAGCAGGCAGACGGCTGTCCTGCGAATAGCCTATCCACTGACCGTTGCACCAGAGATAAAAAGCGGAGCTGACGCCATCAAAAATAATGCGCGTTTGCCCCGCCTCAGGCCAGCTCTCGTCAACAGTGAATGTGAGCGAGTAACATCCTGTCGGGTTCTCGCGCGGCACGAAGGGCGGAGTCATCGGGATCGGGTACTGGACGTTGGTGTAAACAGGCGCGTCATAACCGTGCATCTGCCAGTTCGCGGGCACCGGAAGGGAAACGGCATCAGGCAGATCCTGCTGCAGCCAGCTGTGCGGCACCGCTTCAGGGCAGCTGAAATAGCTGAAGCCCCACTGGCCGTTCAGGCTGCGCAGCGCGGGTGATGGCCGTTCATCGCGCGCCGCCGTTTCACTGCGCCAGCTGGCGAAAGGCGGATGAGCGTCGAGGCGCTTAAGACTGGTAACGACCGGGTTTTCCCAGTCGCGACGGGCCAGGATATCACTCAGCGAAATCGGCGAAGCAGACATGACAGGATCCTCAAAAATGTATTGCGCTCACAATGAGGGTTTTCCCGCTCGCTGTAAAGCGTGTCGGTTGAATACTGTGCTGAATTTTTTATCCCACTCTGCGCCAGAAACGGGCCGGATACGATTTTTATGTCACTTTCGTGCCAGCAAATTGTTAAGCCTGGTATGCAATGGTTAATACCGCTCTGAGTAAGAGTATTCTCTCTTGTCGCCCTGTCTGGGCACTCATACACTCAGCCCGTTTTCATCTACCCTGAGGTTGTTATGGTACGTATTGTTAAAATTGCCGCGGTCGTGGCGCTGGTCACCGCGCTTAGCGGTTGTCTTTTCCCGCCTCCGGGCGGCGGCGGTGGCCCTGGCGGCGGCGGCGGCGGTGGTGGTGGCGGTTGGGGCGGTCCAGGTCACGGTTTTGCTGGTCCGCGTTAACCCCACATAGCATCCGCTTTATTTTGGGCTGAAACGATTTACGTCTCGCTTAATTAACCGTAAAACGTTTCGCCCGCTTCCTGAAATTCGTTTAGCCCCTGTTTTGATAAAAGTGATGATAAGCAGCCGAGGAAAATCGGCTAAAAGCGCTATGTTTTTATTTTGGCGAGTGATAACGTCTGCTTTTATTAACCTGTGAGACAAGGGCATGAAGAACCTTATCGCTGAATTACTGGTAAAACTGGCGGCGAAAGAAGCGGAGTCTAAGGAACTGGTGGCTCAGGTCGAGGCACTGGAGATTATCGTTACGGCAATGCTGCGTAAGCTTGAGCCGGAACAGCAACACGCTATCGCCGCAGGCATCGACAACGCAATGCAGAATGCGAATGCCGACACCAGTAGTGAAGATGCGCTTTTGTTGCGTAACTACCTGGACAAATTACTTAACCATCCTCGCGTCTGAGAGAGAATAACGCGGCTGTGCGATCGGGGTTGCAAAATCGCGCAAAGTTTCATCGCGCTGTTTCCCTCGTGCCAGAATTAACGGATTGTTCATTGTGGAGTCTCAACCATGAAGTTGCATTTAGCGGCAGTAGTGATGGCTGGTTTGCTGACCAGCGGCTTTGGCGCGGCCCATGCCGCCGAAAAAACGGCGCAGCAGCAAAAAATGACGCAGTGCAATCAGCACGCCAGTTCACAAAACCTGAAGGGCGACGCGCGTAAATCTTTTATGAGCGAGTGTCTGAAAAAAGAGAGCAAAATGTCCGGCATGTCGCCGCAGCAGATGAAAATGAAAAGCTGTAATACCGAAGCGGGCGATAAAAAGCTCAGCGGCGACGCCCGTAAAACCTTTATGAGCAGCTGCCTGAAAAAAGCCTGATCCTCCTCTGTTTTACACGGCCGCGCCGCGGCCGTGATCGCTTCTCCGCACAGACCGTTTAACCTGCGTTTAATAAAGGCGCAGCTCGCCGCACGCGTTGCAAAACCGCTAAATAAAAATTTATCTAAATATTATTTCCTCGCTATTTCATTGCGTTTAGCGCAATCGAAACCTTCAAAAGTGCAACATAAGGAACCCGTTGTATGGTCGCGGCTATTATTATTGGCGTTTTTCTGCTTAGCGTTTTTTATGCCCATTCCCGCGGTGTGGAAAAACAGACGTTATCGCGCCAGCTTTTCGATCACTCTACGTTTATGGCGCCGATTAATATGTTTATGACCGGCTTTTCAACGCTGCCGGCAAAACAGCCCTATTTTCCAGTAGACGATTTTCCCGAACTGCGTCAGCTCACCGAAAACTGGCAGGTGATCCGTGAAGAGGCGTTGCGCCTGCAGGATCATATCAAGGCGGCGCAAACAAACAACGACGCTGGTTTTAATACCTTTTTTAAACGCGGCTGGAAGCGCTTTTATCTGAAATGGTACAGCGATGCGCATCCTTCGGCGCGCGAACTCTGTCCGGTCACTACCGAACTGGTCAGTCGTATTCCTTCCGTGAAGGCGGCTATGTTCGCCGAACTGCCGGCGGGCAGCCATCTGGGCAAACATCGCGATCCCTATGCCGGATCGGTGCGCTACCATCTCGGTCTGCAAACGCCGAACGACGATCGCTGCTTTATTGAGGTCGATGGTCAGCGCCATAGCTGGCGCGACGGCGAGGCGGTGATTTTTGACGAAACCTATGTGCACTGGGCGCAAAACGAAAGCGAGCAAACGCGCATTATCCTGTTTTGCGATATCGAGCGGCCAATGAAGTGGCGCTGGGCGCAGGCGGTGAATCACTGGGTCGGCAGCTCGCTGATGTCAGCAGCCGCCTCGCCCAATGATGAAAACGACCGCACCGGCTTTATCAATCGCATTTTTAAATATGTCTATGCGCTGCGCGATGCGGGCCAGAATCTGAAGAAGCGCAACCGTAAATTCTACTACTGGGTCAAACACAGCCTGATCGCCGCGATATTCGCCCTGATTATCATTCCCAGCCTCTTCTTTTAATATTCACACTTGCTAAAACTTTAAACAGGCGGTTTAACAAGGAGTTAACCGCTTTTTTTATTTTCAGACTCAGGCTCCCGCTTTCCTTTGCCACACTTACTTTTTGTAGGGGATTAGCCGCGCCCGCAAGCGGCGCATTTATCAATAACGACAAAGAAGGAGCCATGTCATGAATTACCAGCCCGTCATCGCCTTAAAGGATCTGCCTGAGCGCCAGCCGACTAAAACGAAAATTGCCGATACCGACATCCTGCTGGTGCGCGACGGAGAGAAGGTGCGCGCTTATCAGGCCAAATGCCCTCATGCGGGCGCGCCGCTTGAGCAGGGCGCTATCTGCGGCGATAAGCTGATCTGCCCCTGGCATAAAGCCGTGTTTGCGCTGGAAGATGGCCATATGTGCGAGCCGCTGGCGCTGGCCGATCTCAAACAGTTTCCGCTTCGCGTCGAGAAGGGCATTGTGCAGGTCAATCCTAAAGCAATGTCATCGGCGACGCCCATCGGCAGCGGCGGCGACGCGCCGGTGTATGCCGTCCTCGGCGGCGGCGCGGCGGGCAGTGCGGCAATCTGGACGCTGCGGCGCGAAGGTTTTAAAGGCAAGGTGGTGCTGGTGGAGCGCGAGCCGGATGCGCCTTACGACCGCACGGCGCTGACGAAATTCGTTCCCTCCGGCAAGATGGATATCAAGGACGTGCCGCGTATTTTAAAAGAGGACATTTTGCAGCATGTGGATCGCGTGCAGGGCGAGGTGTCGCGTCTCGACACGCGTGAACAGCGTATCCACTTCGCTGACGGCGCGTCGCTCTTTTACGACAAGCTGCTTATCGCTTCCGGCGGCGTGCCGCAGCGTCCCGACCTGCCAGGCAGCGATCTGGCGGGCGTGCATCTGCTGCGTTCACGGGATCAGGCCGACGCGCTGCTGCAAGAGGTCGATCAGAGCCAGCAGCTGGTAATTATCGGCAACAGCTTTATCGGCATGGAGATGGCGTCGGCGCTGCGCAATCGCGATATCGAGGTCAGCGTGGTGGCGCGGCATCCACTGCCGTTTGCACGCCAGTTCGGCGAGCAGGTCGGGCGCTATTTCCGCGATCTGCACGGCAGCAACGGCGTTCACTTTGTGGATGGCGATCCGGCGGAGCTGGAGGGAGAACATCACGTGACCGGGCTGCGTATGCAGGATGGCCAACGCATCAAAGCGGACGTGGTGCTGCTGGCGACCGGCATCCGGCCCGCTACTGGTTTTATTCACGATCTACCGCTGCGAGAGGATGGCAGCCTGCTTGCCGACAGCCAGCTGCGCGTCAAGGAGAACGTCTGGGTGGCAGGGGATATCGCCAGCTATCTGACGCCGCAGGGGCCGCTGCGCATTGAGCACTATCGCGTCGCGCATCAGCAGGGACGCATCGCCGCTTTTAACATGCTGGACAAGCGCGTTATGTACGATCGCGTTCCCTTTTTCTGGACCACGCACTTCGGCACGCGCTACGAGTATCTCGGCCATGCGCAAGAGTGGGATGAGTACCGTTTGATCGGCTCGCTGGAGGAGAAAAAATTCATTGCGCTCTATGGTCAGCAGGGCAAGCTGGCGGCGGTCTTCTCCTGCGGCATGTATACGCTGACGGCGGCGCTGGTGCTGGAGATGCAGCAGCCGATGACGATGGGGCAGGCGCTGGCGGCAGTGGAAAGCCGACAGCAGGCGTAGCGACAGCGGGCGGAGCGGTTTGCCGCTCCGCCCGGCATACTATTTCTTGCTTAGCGCTTCAGACTTCGCCATGCACTGCTGCATCGCCTCCATCACGGCGGCGCGAAAGCCTTTCTCTTCCAGCACCTTCACCGCTTCGATAGTGGTGCCGCCAGGCGAGCAGACCATATCCTTCAGCTCGGCTGGGTGTTTGCCCGTCTCCAGCACCATCTGCGCCGAGCCTTTTACCGCCTGCGCAGCGAACTGGTAGGCCTGGGCGCGCGGCATGCCGCCGAGCACGGCGGCATCCGCCATCGCCTCGATAAACATAAATACGTAAGCCGGCGCGGAGCCGCTGACGCCGACTACCGAGTGGATCAGATACTCGCTGACCACGGCCGCTTTGCCGAAGCTCTCAAAAATCGACACCACTTCGTCGATCTCCGCCTGCTCAACCAGCACGTTAGGGGTGACAGAGGTCATGCCTTCGTTGACCAGCGCTGGCGTATTTGGCATCACGCGGACGATCTTGCGATCGTGGCCCAGCACCGTCGCCAGCGAGTCGAGCGTTACGCCCGCCGCGATAGAGACCACCAGCGCCTCTTTTTTCAGCTGGTTCGCCAGATCTTTCAGCACCTTCAGAATGACATTGGGTTTTACCGCGCCGAACAGAATATCCACCTCGCGCGCCAGCGCCTCGGCGCTCTCTGCGGCATGGATACCGTGCTCGCGCGCCAGCGCCTGGTTAGTCTCCGCTTTGCGGTCAAAAACCCAGATATTCGACGGCGCAACCTGGCCGCTTTTCACCAGACCGCCGATAATGGCTTTAGCCATATTGCCGCCGCCGATAAACCCAATTTTCTTCTCCAGCATCGCCGTATCCTTAAGAAAGTTCGAAAATCTTAACGTGTTAGCTTACTTCAGCCAGGATTAATAACAAGTCAGCAAGGAGAACACTGCATGGCAGATAATGAAAATGAAAGTCGGCACTACCCGGTTAAAGAGAATATGCCGTGGCAACGTATTGACTGGCGGATCCAGCATGCGGGTTTCGTGCTGCTGCTGCTGATCGTCTTTGCCGGCGCGGCAGGTCTTTTTTCAAAAGGATGGCTGAGCAATCAGAGCGTCAGCAGCGCGGATAAACGGCTGAGCGTGGATTATGAACGCTTCGGGCGGCGGGAAAGCAACATGGATATGACGCTGCGCTTAAAGCAGCTGCGCGGCGACTATTACCAGGTCCGACTACGCGGTCCGCAGCTGGACGATATTCAGCTGCAGACGCTCCAGCCGCAGCCGGACGACGCCTGGAGCACCGGTGATAGTCTGGTGCTGCGCTGGAAGCGGCGCGCCGATCAGCAGGACGCCACGGTCTGGATCGGCACGCAGGCGCAGGACTTTGGCCGCTATCGTTTGACTGTCACGCTGGACGAGACGTCAGACGTGCAGTTTAGTCAGTTTGTTTATCCTTAGGAGACCCACATGGAAACGGTTTTGCGCGCAGCCAGCATGTACCTGCTGTTAATGGTGGTGTTTAAAATCGCCGGACGGCGCACGCTAATGGAGATGACCTCGTTCGACCTGATTCTGCTGCTGATCATCAGCGAGGCGACGCAGCAGGCGCTGCTCGGGGATGATTTTTCCGTCACCGGCGCTGGACTGACTATCGTGACGCTTATTGTCATCGATATTTTGTTCGGCACCATGAAAACCCGCTTTCCGCGCGTCGAGCGGCTGATCGATGGCTCCTCGCTGATTCTGGTGGAGGAGGGCAAATTGCTGCGCCAGCGGGCGAAACGCGCGGGCGTAGACGAAGAGGATATTCTGCAAAGCGCGCGCAGCTCGCAGGGGCTGGAGCGACTGGACCAAATAAAGTTTGCCATTCTGGAGAAGACCGGCAAGATCTCCATTATTCCCAAAGAGTAAGGAAAGAAGATGGTTATCTGGGTTGATGCCGACGCCTGCCCCAACGTCATTAAAGAGGTGCTCTACCGCGCGGCGGACCGTACCAAAACGCAGGTGACCTTTGTCGCCAATCAGTCGCTGCGCGTTCCGCCGTCGCCCTGGCTAAAAACGCTGCGTGTGCCCGCCGGCTTTGACGTAGCGGATAATGAGATCGTAAAGCGGGTGGAGAAAGGCGATCTGGTGATAACCGCCGATATCCCGCTGGCGGCGGAAGTGCTGGAAAAAGGGGGCGAGGCGCTCAATCCGCGCGGCGAGCGCTATTCTCACGCCACTATCCGCGAAAAACTGACCATGCGCGACTTTATGGATACGATGCGCGCCAGCGGCGTGCAAACAGGCGGTCCGGCGGCCATGAGTCCGCGAGACCGCCAGCAGTTCGCTAATGCGCTCGACAGCTGGCTTACGCAGCGCCAGCGCTAAAGTCAGACGAAACTGTCGTCGTCGTCGTTAAAGTCGTCGAAGCTGTCGTTGCCGACATCGTTGAAGTCGTTATTGTCCGCGTAGTTGTTATCCCAGCCGTTGTTCTGGTCGAGAAAACCATTCCCGCCGCTGTTAAAGGTGTCGAGATTCTCATCCACCTGCGGCAACGGCGGTTCGTTGATAATATTGACGATCTCTTCCGGCTGCGACTGGTGGAACAGGCTGGTCAGCATATTCGCTGCCACTACGCCGCCTGCGACGCCGACCGCTGTTTGCAGCGCGCCGCCGAGAAAACCGGTGCCGCGCGCCGGAGCGGCTGGCGCATTATTATACTGTGGCGGCTGCTGCGCGTTGTTCCATGCAGGCTGCTGCTGTTGCTGCGGCGCGTTGTTCCATGCGGGCTGTTGCTGCTGCTGCGGCGCAGAGGGCTGTTGCCGCGAACCGCCGAACAGGCTCGACAGAAAACCACCGCTGCTCTGGTGCTGCGGCTGTTGCTGTTGCTGTTGCTGTTGCGCCAGGCGGTTCTCCAGCTCGGTAATGCGATCGTTGAGTTTCTTCATCGCAGCTTCCTGGATCAGGATCGCCTGCGCCATATAGTAGGGCGCGCCGGGCTGCTGCTGCAGATGTTCTTTAATCAGCTGTTCCGCCGCCGCGTCGCGGGGGCCGGTCTGGCTCTCGGCCTGTTTCAGTCGGCTGAACAGACCTTCAATCAATTGGTGTTCCTGGCTATACATGAGGGCTCTCCTGTTACGACTTAATAAGTATATGGGGGCGGGATGCGACAAAGTAAAATCCGCCAGGTAAGCAAATGTTGCCGCCGCTTGATCTTCCCCGATCTGCACGAAATACGCATGGTTAACCCGCTAAATTTTAATGAAATCTTTGTGAAATTGATAAAAGGATGCGCAATTCCTGCTTCGCGGGTGGAGGCTATAGCGGTTTCCAGTTATTATGCGTCGCATTATTAAGCGATACGCCGCGTTATACGGCCTGCAACGGCGGAGGAACTGCCCGATGTCTTTACCCATTTATCTGATCGGCGCGCGCGGCTGCGGCAAAACCACGGTGGGCGAGGCCTTATCACGCGCGCTGGGCTACGCCTTTCGCGATACCGACCATCATCTTCAGCTCAGCACGCAGCGCAGCGTCGCGCAGATTGTGGCGCAAGAGGGTTGGGAAGGCTTTCGTGCGCGAGAAACCGAGTCGCTGAAGGCAGTTACCGCGCCAGCGACCGTTATCGCCACCGGCGGCGGCATGGTGCTGGCGGAGCATAATCGTCGCTTTATGCGCGAGCAGGGGCGGGTGATCTGGCTCAGCGCGCCGTCGCATATTCTGGCGCAGCGGCTGGAGAGCCAGCCGGAAGCGGCACAGCGACCCACGCTGACCGGCCGTCCCATTGCCGAAGAGATGGGCGATATTTTGCGCGAGCGCGCGCACCTTTATCGCGACGCTGCACATCATGAAGTCAACGCCATGCAGGCCCCCGATCGGGTTATTGACGATATTCTCCAGTCGCTGTCGCTGGCGCGTGCCAGCTAATTGTTACGCTTTTCCCTCAGATTCTTCCCGCTTTCCCGCCTGGGTAGCGTAGCCTGGCTATACTGATTCTCTGACGGGAATCGTCTCGTCGTGTGGAATACGATCAGCCAGGAGGGATTGAATATGCCAACCAGACCACCTTATCCACGCGAAGCCCGCGTCGTCACCGTTGAGAAGGGACCGCCGGGCAGCACCGTAAAGTCATGGGAGTTACGTGCCGATCATCCATCGCCCAATACTTTAATTAGCGAACATACTACGGAAGCTGAAGCGCAGGATGCCAAAGTCCGTTATGAGGATGTGGAAAAAGAATAGGGCAATCTCTCTGGCAGGGACGCCAGCCTTCATTGTTATTTATCCTGCGTCTGCATTTGCTGTTATTCCCTGCATCTGAGCAGTAAATATCCCATCCATTCTGCTATTTCTCTTAACTGCCCTATAAAATCATTCTCCTTTGCCTCTCACCCTGTTATTTGACTGCGCCATATTTCCACTGGTCAAAATTGTCGCTTGACCCTTATTCCGTCGCGTTTTAGTTTTAGGGCATCGATACAGGAACTCAGTTCCATATAGTGAAACTCGCAATATGACCACACTCGAAAACGCTGCCGCGGTACTTAAGCTATTTCAGCAAAAAGGCGTATCGCAGGGGAACCCCGGGCTGACGTTTACCGATGTCGTGGAAGCGCTGCGGCTGCCGAAAAGCACCGTATCGCGACTGCTTGCCACGATGGAAAGTCAGGGAATGCTGGAGCGGGATGCGGACAGCCGTTGTTTTCATATTGGCCGCGTGCTGCTGTCGGTCGCCGGGCACTATCTCTCCGCGCCGCTGGTGGACAGCGCCTCGCCCGCGATGGCGCGGCTGGCGGATAAAACCGGCAGTATTGGCTATATCTCGCGCCTCGACGGGCGCGATCTGGTGGTGATGCGTATGTTTCACGGACGTCACTTCACCCAGCTGGTGACGCCGCCAGGAAGCCGCATGCTGGCGGCCGCGACCTCAACCGGCCGCGTGCTGCTGGCGCAGTTGAGCGAAGATGAGGTGCGCCAGCGCTACCACGATGCCTGGCAGACACTGCCGCCCAATTCGCCGCAAACGCTGGATGCGCTTTGCGCGCAGCTGGCGGAGATCCGCCGCCAGAACTGGTCGCTGGCGCGCAACGAAACATTGCCCGGCATCAGTTCGATCTCCGTCGCGCTGCATAATAAATATCACGGCGATACGGTGGCGCTTTGCCTTTCATTTTTATCGCAAGAAAATGCGCCAGGTTATCCGCCTGCGCTGCTGGAAGAATTACGCATAACGGCCAGTGACCTGGCCGAGAAATATGGCGCAACGCCACTCTGAATTCATTTTTTATCGGCGCAATACTTTCGCCACACCGGGAAAACGCCAGGCCTTCGGGCCTGTTTATTCACACTCACGGACGAAATAAAAAAACGACGTAAGCGAGCCTGATTCAGGCTCGCGAAGCGTCCATTCATTTCTACCGGCATTCCTGACGGGGACAATATGGAGAAGGTTAATCCAGTAAAACAGGCTGGCGTGGCGATAGTATTAATCGCCTTGTCGGTTGCGGGCGCGATTATCGGCGTGCAGCTTATTACCACCATCGGCGTAACGCCGAATACCTCTATTATCGGCGCGTTATTCGCCATGCTGCTGGCGCGTATTCCGCTGCAGGCGTTTCGCCGCTATCGCTCGATTGAAATTCAGAACCTCGCTCAAACCGCTATTTCTTCCGCCACTTTCGGCGCGGCGAACAGCTTATTAATGCCGATCGCCGTACCCTGGGCGCTGGGCCAGCCGCAGCTGGTATTGCCAATGTTTTGCGGCGTCAGCGCGGCGATGCTGCTGGACGCTTACCTGCTCTATCGTCTGTTCGATACCCGCGTGTTTCCTGCCAGCAACGCCTGGCCGCCGGGCGTGGCCGCGGCAGAGGCGATCAAAGCGGGCGACAGAGGCGGTCGTCAGGCCTGGCTGCTCGTGGCGGGCATCGTCGGCGGTATCGTTGGCTCGATGCTCAAGATCCCGATGTCCGCTTTCGGCACCGCTTTTATCGGTAACATCTGGGCGCTCGGTATGCTCGGGCTGGGCTTTCTGGTGCGCGCTTATGCGCAACCGGTTGCCGGCATCGATATCAACGCGCTCTACCTGCCACACGGCGTGATGGTCGGCGCAGGGCTGGTGGCGCTGATTCAGGTCGTTATGGTGATTCGCAGCCGCCGCAACGACGAGCAGAAAGTGAGTCGCGGCGGTAATGAGGTCAGGCGCGCGCTTGGCCTCGGCGGCGCGGGCTATTTAATCATTTCGGCGCTGCTGGCGCTGGCAGGCGGGCTGTGGAGCGAGATGAGCATCCCGATGCTGCTGCTGTTTGTGTTTTACGCCGCCTTCGCCGCTTTTGTGCATGAGCTGATCGTCGGCATCGCCGCGATGCACTCCGGCTGGTTCCCGGCGTTCGCCGTGGCGCTCATTACGCTGATCGTCGGCATTCTGCTTGGCTTTCCGCCACTGGCGCTCTGCCTGCTGTGCGGCTTCACCGCGGCGACCGGACCCGCCTTCGCCGATATGGGCTATGACCTTAAAGCAGGCTTTATTCTGCGCGGCAACGGCGCGGATCTGCAGCAGGAGCTGTGGGGGCGCCGCATTCAGCTGATCGCCGCCATGATCGCCTTTCTTGTCTCGATTCCCGTCGTCTGGTACGCGCACAACCTGTTCTTTGCGGAAAACCTGCTGCCGCCCGTTGCGCGCGTCTACGCTAAAACCATCCAGGCGGGCGCCGAGCCCGGTATCGCCGGCAGCCTGCTGATGTGGGCGATTCCAGGCGCCATTATTCAGCTGATCGGCGGGCCTAAGCGCCAGCTCGGCGTACTGCTCGCCACCGGCTTGCTGATCAATAACGCGATGGCCGGCTGGGCGGTTGTGGTGGGTATTGCGCTGCGCATCGTCATTATTCGCGTATGGGGCGAACGCGGCCGCTCGCCGATGGAGGTGATGGCGGCAGGCTTTATCGCCGGCGACGCTCTCTACAGCTTCTTTAACTCGCTGTTTGCCAGCGGAAAAAAATAATTAAGGAATCCCATGAGTCTGCATCAGACATTACAGGTCTTTGAGTTATTCGACAGCGCTTTCGTTGATGGTCAGCAGGTGGTGGATCTCTTCAGCGCCTTTCCCGGCGCTAAGGCCAGCTATAAACGCGTCAGCGGGCCGAAAGGGCGCACCGATTTCGTTCGCATCGACATTCCGGGCGCGCAGGGCAAAGCCAGCGGCGGCAGCGCGCCGACGCTGGGTATTATCGGCCGTCTTGGCGGCATCGGCGCGCGCCCGACGCGTATCGGTATGGTTTCTGACGCCGATGGCGCCGTCGCGGCGGTGACCAGCGCGCTGAAGCTGGCGCTGATGCAGACCAAAGGCGACGTGCTGGCGGGCGACGTCATTGTTACCACTCATATCTGCCCGGATGCGCCGACGCGTCCGCACGAGCCGGTGGATTTTATGGATTCGCCTATCGACGATGTCACCATGAACGATAATGAAGTGGTGCAGGAGGTAGACGCCATCCTGTCGATTGATACCACCAAAGGCAACCGCATTATCAATCACAAAGGGTTCGCGCTTTCGCCTACGGTAAAAGAGGGTTATATCCTGCGCGTGTCGGACGATCTGCTGCGCATTATGGAGATGACCACCGGCCGTCCGGCGGTGACCTTCCCGATTACCACCCAGGACATTACTCCTTACGGCAACGGCATTTATCACCTGAACAGCATTCTGCAACCCTCTACCGCGACCAATGTGCCGGTCGTGGGCGTGGCGATCACCGCCGAGTCGGTAGTACCGGGCTGCGGCACCGGCGCGAGCCATGAAGTGGATATCGCGGCGGCGGCGAAGTTTGCGGTGGAAGTGGCGAAGGAATTTGGCCGTGAGACCTGCCATTTCTACGACGCGGACGAATATAGCCGTTTGCTGGCGTTGTATGGTAGTTTGAGCCACCTGCGTAAACGAGACTAACGATGACGAAATCCCTGGTTACGCTGACCATTGGTCAGTCGCCGCGCAGCGATATCATGCCGCTGCTGACAGAGTTTTTACCGAGCGAGCATACCGACCATGTCGGCCTGCTGGACGGGCTGAGCGAGGCGGAGATCGCCGCGCGCTTCGCGCCTGACGAGCATGACGGCGTGCTGGTATCGCGTTTGCAGAACGGCGCGCAGGCGCGGCTGGCCACGGCGAAGGTAGAGCAGGGACTGCAGGCGAAAATCGACGCGCTGGAAGCGGAGGGCTACGACACGATCCTGCTGCTCTGCACCGGCGAGTTCGGCGCGCTGAAGACTCAAAGCGCACTGCTGCTGGAGCCCGACCGCATTATCCCGCCGCTGGTTTCCGCTATTGTGCAGGACCATCAGGTCGGCATCGTGGTGCCGGTGGAGGAGCAGATCCAACAGCAGGCGAATAAATGGCGCAATCTGAAGCATCGCCCCTGTTTCGCCGTCGCCAGCCCCTACATCCCTGATAATGAGAAGCTCACCGATGCCGCGCTCTCGCTGCAGGAGCAGGGCGCGGATGTCGTGGTGCTCGACTGCATCGGCTATAACCAGACGCATCGCGACTTTTTGCAGAAGCTGCTCGGCATTCCGGTGCTGCTCTCTAACGTGCTGGTGGCTAAACTCGCCGCGGAGCTTATCGTCTAATCCCCGCGCGATCACAAACCCAGAGGCGAAGCTGCAATTCGCGTGACAGATCAGCGAGTTCCGCTCTACACTGCCAGACACCTTAATGTGCTGTGAGGAAGTAACATGCTCAATGTAAGTGAGTATTTTGACGGAAAAGTGAAATCTATTGGTTTCGACAGTGCGAGCACCGGTCGTGCCAGCGTTGGCGTGATGGCGGAAGGGGAATACACCTTTGGCACGGCGCAACCGGAAGAGATGACGGTGGTGAGCGGATCGCTGAAGGTACTGCTGCCGGGCGAGACCGAGTGGCAATGGTTTGAAGCGGGTTCGGTATTCAACGTGCCGGGCCACAGCGAGTTTCATCTGCAGGTGGGCGAGCCGAGCTCCTATCTCTGCCGCTATCTGAAAGACTAAAAAAAGGGCCGCAACGCGGCCCTTTCTTTTTAGCGTTGCGCTTCGCCACCCAGCGCTTCCACCAGATTGCTGGTGAGCGCGGCGAGCTCGCTGGTCATCAGGATAAAATCAGCGTCGAAACGCTGAGCGAAATCTTCGCGGTCGATATCGTCATTCTGCTCGCGCAGCGTGTCGCTGAATTTCAGGCGCTTCACCGAACCGTCATCCGCCAGCACGAACTGAATGCGCTCCTGCCAGTCGAGCGCCAGTTTGGTTACCATTTTGCCCGCTTCGATATGGTTGGCGATCTCATCGCACACCAGATCCTGCTTTTTGCAGCGGATCACGCCGCCATCTTCCAGCAGCGCCTTCAGCTCTGCTTCGTCCATCAGGGCGAAACCAGCGGGCAGGTCGCCGGAGCGCACCCACTCGGTGAGCGTCAGCTCAATAGGTTTTTCCAGGGTCAGCGGCACCACCGGCAGGGAACCCAGGCTCTTACGCAGCAGCGCCAGCGTATCTTCCGCTTTTTTCGCGCTGGCGCAGTCGACCATAATCAAGTTGTTAACGGTGTCGATCCAGAGAAAGGTCTGGCTGAAACGGCTGAAGGCGCGCGGCAGCAGGCTGTGCAGCACTTCATCTTTCAGAGAATCTTTTTCGGTCTTCTTCAGCTTGCGGCTCTGCTCCGCCTCCAGCTTGCTGATCTTCGCCTCCAGCGCCTGTTTCACCACCGGCGACGGCAGGATTTTTTCCTCTTTACGGGCGCAGATCACAATCTGGCCGTTGTTCACATGGGTCAGCGCATCGCTGCGGTTACCCATCGGCGACACCCAGCCGGTTTTACTCATATCCTGACTGCCGCAGGGCGAGAACGTGTACGCCTCAAGCTGCTTTTCCATATCGTCTGCCGAGAGGGGAATGTCCCGATTGAGACGATAAACCATCATATTTTTAAACCACAACATCACAATTCCTTACCGGGGCGCGCGATCTGGCGCACAAGTCGAGAGGTCAGCGCGCATGATAGCGAAACATCGGAGCGGTTTCATTGCCTTTCCCCGACGCCGCTCCTAATGTATCTCTCACCCTGACCAGGAATGAGGAATAACACGTGCGTATAGGTATTGATTTGGGCGGCACCAAAGTTGAAGTGATCGCCCTGTCTGACGAGGGAATTGAGCTGTTTCGCCACCGCGTGGATACGCCGCGCGACGACTACGCCGCCACGGTAAAGGCAATTGCCGACCTGGTGCATCTCGCCGAAGCGAAGACCGGCCAGACCGGCAGCGTCGGCGTCGGCATTCCCGGCACGATTTCGCCATACACGCACCTTGTGAAAAACGCCAACTCCACCTGGCTCAACGGCCAGCCGCTGGATCGCGATCTGGCGCTGGCGCTGCAGCGTGAGGTGCGCATCGCCAATGACGCCAACTGTCTGGCGGTTTCCGAGGCGGTGGACGGTGCGGGCGCGGGCCAGCCTCTGGTGTTTGCGGTGATCATCGGCACCGGATCGGGCGCGGGCGTGGCGATCGGCGGTGAGGCACGCATCGGCGGCAACGGCAACGCGGGCGAGTGGGGCCACAACCCGCTGCCGTGGATGGACGAAGAGGAGCTGCGCTACCGCGAGGAAGTGCCATGCTACTGCGGGCTGAAGGGGTGTATCGAGACCTTTGTCTCCGGCACAGGCTTCGCCACCGATTACCGGCGGCTGAGCGGGCAGGCGCTGCGGGGCGCGGAGATCGTCAGGCTGATCGCGCAGCAGGATCCGATCGCCGAGCAGGCAATGCGCCGCTACGAAACCCGGCTGGCGAAGTCGCTGGCGCAGGTAGTAAACCTGCTGGATCCAGATGTGATCGTACTCGGCGGCGGCATGAGCAATAACGATCGTCTCTATCAGAACGTGCCGACGCTGATGAAGCAGTGGGTATTCGGCGGAGAGTGCGAAACGCCGGTGCTGAAGGCAAAACACGGCGATTCAAGCGGGGTGCGCGGCGCGGCCTGGCTGTGGCCGCTAAGCCGCTAAAAGGTTAAGCGTGACGCGTTACTGCGCCGAGCCGAAGGCGAACTGCCAGTCCTCCGGCACGCCGACCGGCGGCAGCGGCAGGTTGCGCGCGCTGCTTACCTGCTGCCAGGCGCGCAGGCAAAGCGCCTCGTCGCCTTCGGTGCGCAGCACGCTGTAGCCGCCGTCGGCGCGGCGGTGCGCCGAAACCAGACAGGTCCGCCCCGGATAGCGCGGCGCGACGGTGCTGTTAAAGGTGCCCATCAGCTGCTGCTGAACGTCGCGTAAATAGTTGCACTGCGCCGCCGAGTAGTGGCGGTCGCAGGCGAGATCGCTTTGCGGTTTGCTGCTGCATCCCGCCAGCAGCGCGCTGGCGAGCAGCAGCGCCATGCCTGTTTTCATTACGCCTCCTGAGCGCGGGGCAGCTCCAGTTTGCTGTAGCCTAGCCCGTTAATCTTGCGCACCCGGATCTGCACCGGAATGCGCTCTTTCATCGCCTCGACATGGCTGATAACGCCGATGGTTTTGCCGCTGGCGTTGAGCGCGTCCAGCGCGTCCAGCGCGGTGTCGAGCGTTTCGGCGTCCAGCGTACCGAAGCCCTCATCGAGAAACAAAGATTCTATGCGCGTTTTCACGCTGACTAAATCTGAAAGCGCCAGCGCCAGCGCAAGGCTGACCAGAAAACTTTCGCCGCCGGAAAGCGTGCGCGTATCGCGCGCGGCGTCGGCCTGCCAGGTATCGATCACGTCCAGCTCCAGCGCGTCGCTGGCGCGGCGTTGCAGCAGATAGCGGCCGTGCAGCCGATCAAGCTGGCGGTTGGCGAGCGCCACCAGGTGATCCAGCGTCAGTCCCTGCGCGAAGCGGCGGAACTTATCGCCGCTGGCGGAGCCGATCAAATCATTCAGCTGACCCCACTGCTCAAGCGCCGCTTCATCTTCCTCTATCTGGGTCATCAGGCTTTGCTGCTGTTCGCGCAGGCGCGCATCGCTCTGCAGCTGCTGCTGAGCTTCGCCCTGCTGACGCGCATTGTCGCGCAGCGCCAGACGCAGCTGCTCAAGCTGCGCCTCCAGCGCGGCGGCGCTCTGCGGCGTCTCCTCTGGCTGGCTTTGCTGATGCGTCGCCCGACGCTGCGACAGCTGCTGCCGCTGTGCCTGCAGGGCGTGTCGCTGCTGCTCAAGCTGCTGCATCTGGCTTCGCAGCGCACGCGCCTCCTCTTCATCAAGCAGCGCGGCGCGCAGGCTGGCCTCATCGCTGAAGCCGGCGGCGGCCAGCGCGGCACTGAGTTGCTGCTGCGCCGCACTCAGCGACTGAGTGACTTTGACCTGCTGCGCGTCGAGTTCCGCCGCGCGTCCCGCCAGCTGGCTGAGCTGGCCCTGCGTTTTTTGCAGCGCCTCCAGCGCGGCGGAGAGCGCGGCCTCCTGCTGCTGGAGCTGCGCCTGCGCCTGTCGCCGCGCCGCAGCGACGTCGCGATCGCCAAACAGCGCCTGCCGGGCCGCGCGCTGCTGCGTCAGCGTCGCCTCGGTTTGCGCGCGCAGCTGTTGCAGGGTATCGAGCCGCTGACGCTCGCTCTCCACGCGCTGCTGCAGGCTGGCGCACTGCGCTTCGGCGCGCGCCAGCTGCGGTTGTAGCTCGGCGAGCCGCTGCTCGCTCTCAGTCCAGCGCCGCCAGCGCTGCTGCTGCTGTTGCAGCCAGCCGTCGCGCGTCGCGGCATCGGGCAGGGCGACTCCCGCACCGGCCAGTTCCTGCTGCAGTGCGTCGCTGCGCTCCCGCCATTCGCGCTCCTCCTGCTCCAGACGCTGCGCCAGCGCTGTGGCGCTCTCCTGCAGGTTAGTGAGCGTTTGCTGGGCCAGTTGAAGCTGCTGCTGATGCTGCTGCAGCGCCTGCTGATGTCGCAGGTACTCATCTTTCGCCTGCTGACGCTGGCGCGCGGCGGCCTCCTGCTGACGGACAAGCTGCTGCAGCGCCTGTTCCTCGCTGCTCTGCTGCTGCTGCCAGGCGGCCAGCGCGGCGCTGTCGCCCGCATCGAATGTAAGCGCCAGCTCACTCTGTAGGGCCTGCCACTGCTGATTTAGCGCGTCCAGCTGCTGGGTTTCTGCGGCAAGCTCTTCCTGCAGTCGTTGCTGTTCGGCTTTCGCCTGCTTAACGGCCTCGCCTTTTTTAATGCCCTGTTCGCGCAGCGCCTCGACCTGCTGTTCCTGATCGGCCAGACGACGCTGATTCTCGCTCAGCTCCAGCGCAGCGTAGCGCTCCACCGCCGGATGCTGGCAGGAGCCGCACAGGGGGCAGGGCTGCTCCGGCTCAAGGCGTGCGCGCCAGGCCGCCAGATCGGCGATATGCTGCTCCAGCTCGCAGATTTTTTTGATATCGGCCAGCGCCGCTTTTTCGCGTGCAAAGGTCGCGCGTAGCGTTTGCAGCGTCTCGTCATCCTGCCGCAGCGTCTTTTCCAGCGCGGCGAGGCGCTGCTGACGCGCGGAGATATGCTGCTGCAGCGGCGTCCACTGCGAGGCCAGCACCGCCAGCTGCTGGCGCAGCGGGCGGCTCGCCTCAAACTGCGCCTGACGGGCCTGCAGCGCCTGTGGCGGATGGGTCTGCTCTGACGCGGCCTGCGCCTGTTCCGCCCTCTGCAGCGCGTCGGCCGCCTGCCGCTCGGCGTGGCTCAGCGGCGTCGCCTGCTGCTGCAGCTGCGCGATATTCGTCTGCCGCTGCGCCAGCGTCTGCTGCTGCTGACGCTGCTGCTCACGAAGCGATTCCAGCGCGGTTTCCCGCTGCGCCAGCTGGGCGAAACGCTCCTGCCACAGCGCCAGCGAAGGGCCCCACTGCGGCAGCGTGCCCTGATCCGCGCGCCACTGCTGCTGCTCCGTCAGCGCCGCCTGTAACTGCTCCCGCTGCGCCGTTTCCTGCTGCAGCGCCTTCTGGCTTTGCGTCAGCGCCTGCTGCTGCTGGTCAGCTTCCCGCTGCTGTTGCTGCGCCTGCGCGAGCAGGGCGGCGATCTGCTGATCGAGCGGGATCACCTGTTCCGTCAGCAGCGTCTCCTGCGCCTGCTGCTCGCGCAGCGCGGCGTCGCGCGCCGCCTGGGCTGCGTCACGGCGCTGCTGGTCGCTTTTTGTCTGCTGTTCGATGGCCTGACGCTGCTGCACCAGCTGCTGCTGCGTCTGCTGCAGATGTTGCTGTTCATGCAGCAGGCTGTCGCGCTGGACGAGCTTATCGCGCAGCTTCTCCGCCGGTTCGCTGCGCGCCAGACGCTGGCGATCCGCTTCCGCGCCGAGCCAGGCCTGCTCCGCCGTGTCCAGCGCCGCCTGCGCGGCCTGAATATCGCTGTCCAGCTGCTCTGCCTGGGTCAGCCACTGATGCTGCTGATGCAGGCGCGTGTTCTGCTGAGTAAGCGCCTGCTCCGCTTCGGTCAGCGTCGCCAGCTGCTGCTGCAGCGCGTCGCGCGCGTCAGCGTCGAGCAGCGTCAGAGTGCCGGCGCGGCTGCGCAGGTTCTCCAGCGCCAGCCGCGCCGCCTTGTGACGTTCATAGATGGCGACGGAGATCTGGCCGTAGATTTCGGTACCGGTCAGCTCTTCCAGCAGTTCGGCGCGCTCGCCGGGCTTCGCATTCAGGAAGGCGGCGAACTGCCCCTGCGACAGCATCATCGAGCGGGTAAAGCGCTCAAAATCGAGACCCGACAGCGACTCAATCAGCTTTAGTTTATCATTTACCTTATCCGCGAAAATTTTGTCGTCGACGCAGCGCGCCAGCTCGACGCGCGGCGCCTGCAGCTTGCCGTCGGCCGCGCCGCGCGCGCGGTTCTGGCTCCAGAAGGCGCGCCAGGCTTCGCCTTTGATCTCAAACTCTACTTCGGCGAGGCATTCGGCGGTATCGCGCGTCATCAGCCCGTTTTGCGTCTGCGACAGCACGCCGAGGCGCGGCGTCTGGTGATAAAGCGCCAGGCAGATGGCGTCAAGCAGGGTGGTTTTGCCTGCGCCTGTTGCGCCGGTAATGGCGAACAGGCCGTTGCTGGCGAAGGGTTCGGCGCGAAAGTCGATAAACCATTCGCCTTTCAGCGCATTAAGGTTTTTAAAGCGCAGCGTGAGGATCTTCATTCACTCTCCTCAAGGGACGCAAGGGTGGAACGGAACAGGTCGCTGAGGCGCGCTTGCCGCGTCTCATCAATATCTTCCGCCAGCGCGATGCGGCGGGCGAAGACCTCTTCTACCTTTAGCTCGCTCAGGGTTTCGTTTTTCAGCTGCGCCAGGCTGTGCTGACGCTGTTCGCGGCTGCGGCGCAGCAGCAAAACTTCGACCGGCAGCTCAGCGGTCAGCGCTTCGATGCGGCGCTGCAGATCGCTGAGAAACTCCTCGGTGGTGACCTCAATATCGAGCCATACCGGCTTCTCGCCTTCATGGGCGGCGAAAGGTGCCAGCTGGGCTTCGATCTGCGCCAGCGAGCCTTTCAGCATTTTCATTGGCTGGAACGGCGGTACCGGCAGCGCTGTGACGTTTTGTAAGCCTGCGTTATCCAGCTCCACTAAAAACACGCTCTTTTCGCTGCCGAGCTCGTCGAAGCTGAGCGGTAGAGGCGAGCCGCTGTAGCGGATATGATCGCTGTTGGCGACGCGCTGGGCGCGGTGGATATGGCCGAGCGCCACGTAATCGACGTCGGGAAAAGCTGACGCGGGAAAGGCGTCGAGCGTGCCGATATAGATATCGCGCACTGAGTCGCTTTTGCTGACGCCGACGGTGGTGAGGTGGCCGGTGGCGATCACCGGCAGCGTCAGCGGATGCGCGCGCGCCGCGTCGACGCTGCGCTGATAATGCGCGGCTATCGCTTCCAGCAGGCTGAGCTGCTTCTCGCGCCCCGACTGGCCCGGCCGGCTGCGCATAATGTCGCGCGGACGCAGATAGGGAATGGCGCACAGGAGCGCGCCCGGCTCGCCGGCGCGATCCCGCAGCAGCAGCAGGTTATGATCCGCCTGCGGCGTGGTGATCACCTGGGTATTGAGACAGGCGAGCAGCGCGCGCGACTCGTTGAGCGTGGCGACCGAGTCGTGGTTGCCCGCCAGCACCACCAGCTGGCAGCCGGTGGGCTGCAGCGCCACCACGAAACGGTTAAAAAGTTCACGCGCGTAGCTTGGCGGCGTGCCGCTATCAAAGAGATCGCCTGCGACGATCAGCGCATCGACCTGATGCTCTTCAATGCGCGCCAGCAGCCACTCCAGAAAAGCCTGGTGCTCCGCCGCCCGGCTCTTGTTATAGAAAAACTGACCGAGGTGCCAGTCCGCGGTGTGAATGATGCGCATAAAACTCCCTGCCGTAACGGTTTGCCGGACGATTATACCGGCTATGGCGCAAAAGCGAAAAAAGCCGCGCCGGCTGTCATAAAGCAGTGTTAAAGCGCTGATTAAGCGGCTATGTTTTTCATAAAAGTGTCATAAATCTGACGCATAATGGCGCCGCATATAACGGTGACAGCGGTCACATCAGCAGGAGTTACAATGGCTAAGCGCATTTTGGTTGTGGAAGATGAAGCCCCTATCCGTGAAATGTTGTGCTTCGTTCTGGAGCAGAACGACTACCAGCCCATCGAGGCCGAGGATTATGACAGCGCGGTAGGGAAACTGATTGAGCCCTGGCCAGATTTGATTCTGCTGGACTGGATGTTGCCGGGCGGCAGCGGTATTCAGTTTATTAAACATCTTAAGCGCGAAGCGCTGACCCGCGATATTCCGGTGATGATGCTGACGGCGCGCGGCGAAGAGGAAGATCGCGTACGCGGTCTGGAAGTGGGCGCAGACGACTACATCACCAAGCCTTTCTCGCCGAAAGAGCTGATGGCGCGTATCAAGGCGGTGATGCGCCGTATTTCGCCAATGGCGGTGGAAGAGGTGATTGAGATGCAGGGCCTGAGTCTGGACCCTTCGTCGCACCGCGTGATGTCGGAGTCAACGCCGCTGGAAATGGGGCCGACCGAATATAAACTGCTGCACTTCTTTATGACGCATCCAGAGCGCGTCTACAGCCGCGAACAGCTGCTGAACCACGTCTGGGGCACCAATGTGTACGTAGAGGATCGCACCGTTGACGTGCATATCCGCCGCTTACGTAAGGCGCTGGAAGTTTCCGGCCATGACCGCATGGTTCAAACCGTTCGCGGTACGGGGTATCGTTTCTCCGCCCGCTACTAAACGGAGCCTTAACCGTGCTGGAACGACTCTCCTGGAAGAGATTGCTCTCTGAGCTGGCGCTGGCGTCTCTGCCCGCGCTGATTATCGGGCTGATTTTCGGTTATCTGCCCTGGTTACTGCTGATTAGCGCCCTGGCGGTGCTGCTGTGGCACTTTCACAATCTGATGCGCCTGTCGCACTGGCTGTGGGTGGATCGTACCATGACGCCCCCAACGGGCCAGGCGAGCTGGGAGCCGCTGTTTTACGGCCTTTATCAGATGCAGCTGCGCAACCGGCGGCGGCGGCGCGAGCTGGGCAATCTGATTAAGCGCTTTCGCAGCGGCGCCGAGACGCTGCCCGACGCGGTGGTGCTGACCACGGAAGAGGGCACCATTTTCTGGTGCAACGGGCTGGCGCAGCAGCATCTTGGCTTGCGCTGGCCGGAAGATAACGGGCAGAACATCCTTAACCTGCTGCGCTATCCCGAATTCTCCCGCTACATCCGCCAGCGCGATTTCAATAAGCCGCTCACCTTAATCCTGAATAACCAGCACCATATGGAATTCCGCGTTATGCCCTATAGCGAAGGGCAGTGGCTGATGGTGGCGCGCGACGTCACGCAGATGCACCAGCTGGAGGGCGCGCGCCGCAACTTTTTCGCCAACGTCAGCCACGAGCTGCGCACGCCGCTTACGGTGCTGCAGGGCTATCTGGAGATGATGAACGACTCGGTAATGAACGAGCGCTCGCGCGGCAAGGCGCTGCAGACTATGCAGGAGCAGACGCGCCGGATGGACAGCCTGGTGCGCCAGCTACTGACGCTGTCGCGTATCGAGGCCGCGCCAGCGATCGATATGAAAGAGACGGTAGACGTGCCGATGATGCTGCATCTGCTGCAGCGCGAAGCGGAGACGCTGAGCAGCGGCCGCCACGAGATCCATTTTCATACCGACCCGCATCTCAAGGTGCTCGGCGATGACGATCAGCTGCGCAGCGCCATCTCTAACCTGGTCTATAACGCGGTGAACCATACGCCGGAAGGCACCCGTATCGACATCAGCTGGCTGCGCAACCGGCAGGGCGCGCAGTTTAAGGTATGCGACAACGGGCCTGGTATTCCGGCTGAGCATCTGCCGCGCCTGACGGAGCGCTTCTACCGCGTAGATAAGGCGCGCTCGCGCGCAACCGGCGGCAGCGGGCTGGGACTGGCGATCGTCAAGCACGCCCTCAGCCACCATAACGCGCGGCTGGAGATCACCAGCATTCCCGATAAAGAGACCTGTTTTACCTTTACGCTGCCGTCGAGGTTGATCGTCAGCGCGGGATTGCAGGAGAATGCCGTCCATTAACCGTTAATGGAATCTTTCATGCGCGCCTTGCTGCTGTTGCTTTCACTTTTTATGCCCGCGATGACGCTGGCGGCGCCGCAGCCCGAAATGCTGACCGGCAACCTCAGCAGCGTCGGCTCAGACACGCTGGGCACGCTGATGATGCTATGGAGCGAGGATTTCAGCGCGCTGGCGCCGGGCGTGAATTTGCAGGTGCAGGCCTCTGGCTCTTCCACCGCGCCGACCGCGCTGGCGGCAGGCGCCGCGCAGCTAGGCCCGATGAGCCGTCCCATGCAGGCGGAAGAGCGACAAACCTTTCAGGCGCGCTATGGCTATGCGCCTCTCGCCGTACCGGTGGCGCTCGACGCGCTGGTGGTGGTGGTCAATCAGCGCAACCCGCTGACGCAGATCGATATGCGCCAGCTGGACGCTATTTTTTCCGTGACGCGCCTGTGCGGCGCGACTCAGGTGCCAACGCGCTGGGGCGATATGGGCGAGCGCCAGCCCGACTGGGCGCGCCGACCGATCCAGCGCTACGGGCGCAATTCCGCCTCGGGGACCTGGGGATTCTTTAAACAGCAGGCGCTGTGCAACGGCGATTTTCGTTCTGACGTGGCGGAGTTTCCCGGCTCAGCGGCTGTGGTACAGGCGGTCGCCGCTAATCCGCGCAGCATCGGCTACGCCAGCTTCGGCTTTCATCTCAGCGGTGTGAAGATGCTCGCTGTAGTCGATGCGCAGGGCGCGGCGGTCGCACCGGACGCCGACTCTATCCGCAGCGGGCGCTATCCCTGGGCGCGCCCGCTCTATATCTACGTTAATAAACCCCCTGGCAAACCACTGCCGCCGCTGGTAAATGCCTTTTTGCATCAGGTGCTCTCGCCGCAGGGGCAGCAGCGAGTCAGCGAGGCAGGCTATCTGCCGTTATCGGCGGCGCAGCGCGCGCAGGCGCTGGCGGCGATTGAAGCGCAGTGAACGCTAACATGAATTTTTTTCATCACAGCTGAAATTTCTTCTGTTGCAGATGAACCGCGCTCATGTCACTCTGTTTCCAGACGTTTAGCCATCCAGATGGCTGCACATAACTTAGCGAAATTATTCCCTGCCGTAATTAACGGTCAGGGTGTCAGGAGTGAAGATGACCGTACAGACCGCCCCCTTCCGCGCCGATACCGTCGGCAGCTTCCTGCGTCCCGCCGCGATTAAAAATGCGCGCGAGCAATATGCCGCTGGGCAGATCGATAAAATCGAGCTGACCCGTGTCGAAGATGAAGCGATTCGCGACGTCGTCAGCAAGCAGATCGCCAACGGTTTGCAGGTGGTGACCGACGGCGAATTCCGCCGCGCCTGGTGGCACTTCGACTTTTTCGGCGGGCTGGAGGGCGTTGAGCTGTTCGAAGCTGAGCAGGGCATTCAGTTTAACGGCGTGCAGACCAAAGCACACGGCGTGCGCGTTGTGGGCAAGCTGGGCTTTCGCGATCACCCGATGCTGCAGCATTTCCGGTTCCTGCAAAGTATCGCAGGCAATGCAGTACCGAAGATGACTATTCCCAGCCCGAGCGTGCTGCACTTCCGCGGCGGCCGCAAGGTGATCGACGAGACCGTTTATCCCGATCTGGCGGACTACTTTGACGATCTGGCCGAAACCTATAAAACAGCGATTAAAGCCTTTTACGATGCGGGCTGCCGCTATCTGCAGCTGGATGATACCGTCTGGGCCTATCTCTGCTCGGAAGATCAGAAGCGTCAGATCCGCGAGCGCGGCGACGATCCTGAGCAGCTGGCGCATACTTATGCCCGCGTGCTTAACAAGGCGCTGGAGGGCAAGCCTGCCGATCTGACCGTGGGTCTGCATGTCTGTCGCGGCAACTTCCGCTCCACCTGGATTTCCGAAGGCGGCTATGAGCCGGTAGCGGAGATCCTGTTCGGCGGCGTGAACATCGACGCTTTCTTCCTGGAGTATGATAACGAGCGCTCCGGCGGCTTTGAGCCACTACGCTTTATCAAGCCGGGCCATCAGAAAGTGGTGCTGGGTCTGGTGACCACCAAAAACGGCGAGCTGGAAGATCCGGCGCAGGTGAAAGCGCGTCTGCAGGAAGCAGCGAAGTTCGTCAGCCTTGACCAGATCTGCCTTAGCCCGCAATGCGGCTTCGCCTCGACCGAAGAGGGCAACAGCCTGAGCGAAGAGCAGCAGTGGGCGAAGATCCGCCTGGTGGTCGATATCGCCGGTCAGGTGTGGTAACGCTGTAAAATTGTGCAAACAGGCGCGTAATACGCGCCTTTTGTGCATAGCAACGGGCGTCAATGCTGAAATTTCCCACGCGCTGCGGTAAAAATAAGCACATCATCTGATGCCCTGTGGTGATATAACCGCGGTTTTCACTGCTTTTCTTCTGTTTTCCGCCATAACCTTCCGGTTTTCCGATCCCGTATTGCCTTTCTCCGCTATAAACGTTCTACTAACGGCCGTTGTCGCATCATCCCCCTTGTGAACAGAACAAAAGCAGCTTAAATCACCTGCGCGATTCGATTACAGCAAGCACAATGCTCTGGCATCGTGTGCTAAATCGTTGTCATTGCGCGGTTTGGGGACAACAGAAACCCAACTTCCACCGCAACACTCGTAACAGGCTATACAGTTGTATGACACACCGCTTAACCTCGAAGGATATCCTCGCGCTGGGCTTCATGACGTTCGCCCTGTTTGTTGGCGCGGGTAACATTATTTTCCCGCCGATGGTCGGTATTCAGTCAGGCGAACACGTCTGGACCGCCGCCATTGGTTTCCTGCTCACCGCTGTTGGCCTGCCAGTCATGACCGTTATCGCGCTCGCGCGCGTCGGCGGCGGCATTGACGCGCTCAGTTCGCCTATCGGCAAGGCCGCAGGCCTGCTGCTGGCGACCGTCTGCTATCTGGCGGTCGGCCCGCTGTTCGCCACGCCGCGTACTGCGACCGTCTCATTTGAAGTGGGCATCGCTCCGCTGACCGGCGACGGCGCGCTGCCGCTGTTCATTTACAGCCTTATCTACTTTGCGCTGGTGATCGCCATTTCGCTCTATCCGGGCAAGCTGCTGGATACCGTGGGCCACTTCCTGGCGCCGCTGAAAATCGTGGCGCTGACGGTGCTCGGCGTTGCGGCGCTGATCTGGCCGGCGGGTACCATCGCGCCTGCCACCGAAGATTATCAGCGCGCCGCCTTCTCCAGCGGCTTCGTTAACGGTTATCTCACTATGGATACTCTTGGCGCGCTGGTATTCGGCATCGTTATCGTTAATGCGGCGCGTTCGCGCGGCGTTGAGAGCGCCAGCCTGCTGACGCGTTACACGGTGATGGCGGGACTTATCGCGGGCGTCGGCCTGACGCTGGTCTACCTCAGCCTGTTTAAGCTCGGCAACGGCAGCGGCGCGCTGGTGGCACAGAGCGCGAACGGCGCGGCAATCCTGCATGCTTATGTACAGCAGACCTTCGGCGGCATGGGCAGCTTCTTCCTTGCGGCGCTGATTTTCGTCGCCTGCATGGTGACGGCGGTCGGCCTGACCTGTGCCTGTGCGGAATTTTTTGCGCAACACCTGCCGTTGTCGTATAAAGCACTGGTCTTTATTCTGGGTCTGTTCTCGATGGTGGTGTCAAACCTCGGCCTGAGCCATCTGATTCAGATTTCGATTCCCGTGCTGACGGCGATCTATCCGCCTTGCATTGTGCTGGTTGTGCTGAGTTTCACCCTTAACTGGTGGAACAAGAGCAGCCGCCTGATTGCGCCGACCATGCTGGTCAGCCTGATCTTCGGCATCATCGACGGGGTGAAAACCACCAGCTTTAAAGATATGCTGCCCGCGTTCTGCCAGCAGCTGCCGCTGGCGGACCAGGGACTCGCCTGGTTGCCGCCCGCGCTGGTGATGCTGCTGATCGCGGCGATTGTGGATCGCGTGAAAGGACGCGAGCAGGTTAGCGTTCACTCGTAACCGCCACAGCTGTTTTCTCCGACCACGGGCTTGCCCGTGGTTTTTCTTTTCACAGGTACAGGTTGTTATGCAAGAAACCAATAAGCTCAAACGCGGACTGAGCACGCGCCACATCCGTTTTATGGCGCTGGGATCGGCGATTGGCACCGGACTGTTCTACGGGTCGGCGGATGCCATCAAAATGGCGGGACCAAGCGTGCTGCTCGCCTATATTATCGGCGGTGCGGTGGCGTATATCATCATGCGCGCCCTCGGCGAGATGTCGGTGAACAATCCGCAGGCCAGCTCTTTCTCGCGCTATGCGCAGGATTATCTCGGGCCGCTGGCGGGCTACATCACCGGCTGGACCTACTGCTTTGAAATCCTGATTGTCGCCATTGCCGACGTTACCGCCTTCGGCATCTATATGGGCGTCTGGTTCCCGGACGTGCCGCACTGGATATGGGTGCTGAGCGTGGTGCTGATTATTGGTGCCGTCAACCTGATGAGCGTAAAGGTGTTCGGCGAAGTTGAGTTCTGGTTCTCTTTCTTTAAGGTCGCCACCATTGTCGTGATGATTATTGCCGGTTTCGCCATGATTTTCTGGGGCATCGGCAACGGCGGCCAGCCAACTGGCATTCATAACCTGTGGAGCAACGGCGGCTTCTTTGCCCACGGCGTGGTCGGCATGCTGCTGTCGCTGCAAATGGTGATGTTCGCCTACGGCGGCATTGAAATTATCGGCATCACCGCTGGCGAAGCCAAAGATCCGGCGCAGTCGATTCCGCGCGCTATTAACTCGGTGCCGATGCGTATTCTGGTGTTTTACGTCGGCACCCTGTTTGTGATTATGTCTATCTATCCGTGGAATCAGGTCGGCACCAGCGGCTCGCCTTTCGTTCTGACCTTCCAGCATCTGGGGATCGCGGCGGCCGCTTCTATCCTGAATTTTGTGGTGTTGACGGCCTCGCTGTCGGCGATTAACAGCGACGTGTTCGGCGTAGGCCGCATGCTGCACGGTATGGCGCAGCAGGGCCATGCGCCGAAAGTCTTTATGAAGGTCTCAGCGCGCGGCATTCCCTGGGTAACGGTGGTCGTGATGATGGCGGCGATGCTGGTGGCGGTCTATCTCAACTACCTGATGCCGGAAAAGGTCTTTCTGGTTATCGCCTCGCTGGCGACCTTCGCCACCGTCTGGGTGTGGATTATGATCCTGCTGTCGCAGATCGCCTTCCGCCGTAAGATTGGCAAAGAGGCGGCGAGTAAGCTGCGGTTTGCCGTGCCGGGCGGCGTCTGGACATCTCTGTTCGGCGTGTTGTTCCTGGGCTTTATCATTGCGCTGATCGGCTACTTCCCGGATACGCGCATTTCGCTCTATGTGGGAATGGTGTGGATCGTGCTGCTGCTGGCGGGCTATAAGCTGGTACGCAAGACTGCATAATCAGAGGGGGGCGATGCCCCCCTTAATCTTTCTGGCGCTCGGTCGGCGCCTGCCGTGTCTGGCGTTATGACGCCTCTGTCAGCCCACCTACCAGCGACTGCCCAGCGCGATTTCCACCCCCTGCGGGCTCAGATGGTTATCGTCGTAATAGAGCGGCAGACCCTGCCAGGTCACCAGACAGCCGCTGCGATTGCAAAGATTCTCCTGTAACGACACCACGCGCACGTCGCGCTGTTCATAGCTGTGCAGCAGCCGCGTCAAATCCGCTTCCGGCAGCGAATAGAGCCTGGTGCGTGCGTTCTGCGTCGGCAGAGGTTTCCAGTCGCTTAACCACTGGCTTAGCTCGCGGCGCAGCGGCATATTGCGGTTGTTGCTGTAGCGCAGAGGGTCCAGAGAGAGCGATGGTGCCTCCTCAATCAGCACCACTTTTTTGCCCGCCTGGCGCAGTTGGGCAATGACCCCGCCCATGCCCTGGTTCAGGGCGCTGAGGTTGTCTTTATCGGGATGAGTAAGATCGCGGTAGCCAGCGCCGGGCAGGGTTTCGATGCCTGACGCCCAGGAGGCGGCGATCACGACCTCATCGATGCGGTCGCTTAATAATTCTTTCATTACCGCCTCATTGAACGCTGCGCACTGGCTGGCGTGCGCCGGCTGCTGGTAAAGCGCGCGCGTAAAGCCCGCCGCCAGCAGCGGACAGGCGATTTTAGTGAACTGATAGAGCGGCTTATGCTGCGCTTCTGCGTAGCGTGCCACGGCGCTGCGCATCGCTGCTGCATGGCTGTCGCCTGCCAGCGCGATGCCGGGACGCGACGTCTCCGGCTGACAGCGTTTATCCGTCGAGGGCAGATTTGGGCCGGTATCAAGCAGGCAAGGATTCGCCTGGGCGTCAATTTTGTAGGTTTCGCTGCTGATCACTTTGTCGTTAACGCGCCAGGGGAGGCCGCCGCTGCTCCATACGCCCACCATTGCGGCGGCAGCGGCGAGCGAGATCAGGCAGTAGGCAGGAATGACGGCGCGCGGCGCGCTGGCCGGGCGGCGAAAGGGCTGTTCGACATAGCGCCAGGTCAGCCAGGCGATCCCCAGCGCCATCGCGCTGATGCTCAGTCCCTGGTTGACGCTGACCGGTCCGTCGCTGCAGATACGCGCCAGCGCCAGCAGCGGCCAGTGCCACAGATACCAGGAGTAGGAGAGTTTGCCGATAAAGCGCATCGGCGCATTTTCCAGCGCCAGACGGCTGAGCGCGCCGCGCGCCATAATAATCAGGCACGCCGCCAGCACCGGCAGCAGCGCCTGATAGCCGGGAAACGCGTCGCTTTTATTCAGCTTCAGGGCGCAGAAGGCGATGAGCGCCAGCCCGGCGAGGGTAAAGAGGCTGGCCCAGCCGCCGCCGACTGGTTTCGGCTTCCACAGTGCCAGCAGCACCCCGGCACCCAGCTCCCAGCCGCGCGTCGGCAGCAGATAGAAGGCCTGCGAACTCTCTTGCGGCGTCAGCCAGATGCAGCTCGCCAGAGACAGCAGGCTCAGCAGCGCCACCGCGACGAACATCGGGAGGCGCGCTCTGGCCGCCAGCAGCATTATGATCGGCAGCGCAATATAGAACTGCACTTCAATGCCGAGCGACCAGGTTGTCAGCAGCGGATTTAAATCTGCCGGGGCGCTGAAATAATCCGCGCCTTTTAGCAGAATAATATTGGGCACCGAGAGAAACAGGGCGAAGCTGTATTTCGCCAGCTGACTATATTCCAGCGGCGAGAGCAGGAAATAGCCGATAAAGAGCAGGCTGAACAGCATGGTCATCAGGGCAGGCGCAATGAGTCGAATACGTCGCAGAGCGAACTGAAAGAGTGAAAACTGGCCGGAGGCGATGTCGCGGCTGAGAAGAGAGCCGATAAGAAAGCCTGAAATAACAAAGGCGATGTCGACGCCCGTATAGCCGCCCGGCAACGTGCTGACACCTGCGTGGAACAGCACAACCATCAGGATCGCTATGGCGCGCAGGCCATCAATATCCGCGCGATAATCCGCAGGTAAGCGCGTTTTCATTATTGGGTTCCCCGAGTATCGGCAAAGGTAGTGAATACCGCTGATGCGCTGGCGCTGCCCATAAAGAAATCGGCGAATCCAGTCGCCGAAATAAGCAAATGACAAAATAAATAATGATAAAGGGATGATTGACGCCACTATATTAAGTCAAAAAAAGGCGATGAAATCATGCAGAGGGTGAATATAGAAAAGTCCGTAGCGGCGCTAAAAAAATGGTGTAGGGAAGGTTATGGATAAAAGGGCGACAGATAAGAAGCGTTACAGTGAGATAACGGCGGAATTAACGCGGGCAGGGTAACGACGCGACCTGCCAGCCGCGTCTCAGACGAAGGCGCTCTCCGTTTGCGACTACCCTTGCTCAACGGCAGCAGCGCCGAGCAGCGCATTAACTTGCGCATAGATGGCCGGGTTAGCAAGCAGCACCGGATTGCCGTTTTTCAGGCCGTTGTTGGCCAGATAGTCATTGGTAACGCCGCCCGCTTCGCGCATCAGCACGATACCCGGCAGGCTGTCCCAGGGATTCATATGCGCTTCGTAGTAGCCGATCAAACGGCCCGCGGCCGCCCAGGCGGTGGTGAGCGCGCCAGAGCCGATACGTACGAACATGCCGCCCTGTTCAAGCAGGCCCTGAATGAAACCGGCGGTTTGAGCCGCCGGCGCGCGGCTGGAGTTGCTTAACCCCAGCACGCCCTCGCTGAGGTGCTGCGCGCCGTGCGCCTGCAGGCGCGTCTCGTTGACCCAGGCGCCGCGGCCCGCACGGGCGTGAAACAGCTCCTGATGGTTTGGATCGCAGACGACACCGATTAGCGCTTCGCCGTCGCACAGTACGGCAAGCGAGACGCACCAGTTATGCAGGCCGTTGAGGAAGCAGGCGGTGCCGTCAATAGGGTCCACGACCCATACCCAGCGGGCACCTTCGACGTCGCCACCGCTCTCTTCGCCCAGCACCGCATCGTCCGGGAAACGTTCGGCGATAAGGGTTTTAATCAGCTCTTCAACGTTGCGATCCGCCTCGCTGACAACATCCTGTAAATCCCGCTTGTGTTCCACCACCAGCTGCTGGCGCTGCTGGTACCATGCATAGGCGCGGCTGGCCGCCGCGCGGGCGATTTCACAGGCATAGTGGTAACGTGCGTCTGTTTCGGTTTGTGAAGCGGATGACATCCTTTCCCTCTTATCATTTATCACAGGCTGAATCGATCACGGGCCGGAAATAACGCGCGGGGAGCGCGCTATTGTTAAGCAGGGTTTCATTAAGCCGGAAATGCGAAGTGCTGGCAAGTCGGGAAAAGATCAGAGCGTTTTGCTGCGCGCCAGCGTCATCAGGCGCGGATAGAAGCGGAAAAACAGCGTTTCCAGCAGGGCGTAGTGATCGGTGAAGTCCTGATAAGAGTCGCGCAGCGCAGCGAGGCGCGGCCGCCGCTGGGCCATGCCGTTGAGCACGCGCGCCATGCGCGTCGGCTCGGCATAGTGCTCAAACCAGCGTTCGCGCCACATCACCGCGTTCAGCGCCTGGAAGCTCTCCGGCGTGCCCGCCAGCTGCGGCACGACGCGCTGTTCGGCAAAGCGCGAGAAGGCGGCCAGCGTCATTTCGGGGCAGATCTGGTCCCAGTGGCGGGCGAGAAAGTGATCCCAGACCACGTCAAGCGTAATGGGCGCGACGCGACGCGTCTGCGGACGAAACAGCGGGCGCGCTTCCTGCACTTCAGGCAGCGCGTCAGTCATCGCATCCAGTCGGCGGTGCATCAGAATGCCGTCAGCGACCGGCATCGGCCACCGTTCGTGCGGATTTCCGCGCACGAAATCCGCCAGCAGGTTGCCGAGCAGCGAGCTTTCGGCGAGGTGGGCGAGGTGAAGATGAGCAAGAAAGTTCATGCCGCATTATAGCCAGAAGTGCGAACGCGCAGCCAGTTGTTCAGAATTGGCCGCTTTTCCGCTAAACTGTGCCGCCTGTTTTTATGCCTGAGTAAGAAGTTAGCCATGCGTGTTGCCGATTTTGCTTTTGAGTTGCCTGAATCCTTAATCGCCCACTATCCGCAGGCGCAGCGTAGCGGTTGTCGCTTGCTGTCGCTGGACGGTCCGAGCGGGCAGCTGACGCACGGGGTGTTTACCGACGTGCTGGAGAAGCTAAATCCCGGCGATCTGCTGGTATTCAACAATACGCGGGTGATCCCGGCGCGCGTCTATGGCCGTAAGGCGAGCGGCGGCAAAATCGAAATGCTGGTGGAGCGCATGCTGGACGAGAAGCGCGTGCTGGCGCACGTGCGCGCCTCCAAAGCGCCTAAGCCCGGCGCGCAGCTGCTGCTTGGCGATGACGAAAGCGTTAAAGCAACTATGGTGGCGCGCCACGATACGCTGTTTGAGATCGCGTTCGAAGACGACCGCGCGGTGCTGGATATCCTCAACAGCGTCGGCCATATGCCGCTGCCGCCCTATATCGATCGTCCTGATGAAGAGGCGGACCGCGAGCTTTACCAGACCGTCTACAGCGCCCGGCCCGGCGCGGTGGCGGCACCGACCGCCGGTCTGCATTTCGACGAGCCTTTGCTGGCCGCGCTGCGCGAGAAGGGCGTAGAGATGGCGTTCGTCACGCTGCACGTTGGCGCGGGCACCTTCCAGCCGGTACGCGTCGACAGCATTGAAGAGCATGTGATGCATTCCGAATATGCTGAGGTGCCGCAGGAGGTGGTTGATGCGGTGCTGGCGTGCAAAGCGCGAGGCAATAAAGTGGTCGCCGTCGGCACGACGTCGGTGCGCTCGCTGGAGAGCGCCGCGCAGGCGAGCAAAGAGGCGCTGATTGCGCCCTTCTTCGACGACACGCAGATCTTTATCTATCCGGGCTACGAATATCAGGTGATCGACGCGCTGATCACCAATTTCCACCTGCCGGAATCCACCCTGATTATGCTGGTGTCGGCGTTTGCCGGGTATCAGCATACTATGACGGCCTATCAGGCTGCCGTCGCCGAAGCCTATCGCTTCTTCAGCTATGGCGACGCAATGTTCATTACTAAAAATCCGCAGGCGCCGCACGAGAAAGTCGGCGCCTGATGACGTCCGGTTTACGGCTGCGCCGTAAACTGCTTGTTTAACCATCGCATCAGACTGTTTCTCTGATGGAGGCTTTGTGAAGTTTGAACTCGACACTACCGACGGGCGCGCGCGCCGTGGCCGTCTGATTTTCGATCGCGGCGTGGTGGAAACCCCGGCGTTTATGCCGGTGGGCACCTACGGCACAGTTAAAGGCATGACGCCGGAAGAGGTACAGGAGACCGGCGCGCAGATTATTCTCGGCAATACCTTTCATCTCTGGCTGCGTCCCGGCCAGGAGATCATGAAGCTGCACGGCGACCTGCACGACTTTATGCAGTGGAAAGGCCCGATCCTGACCGACTCCGGCGGCTTCCAGGTCTTCAGCCTTGGCGATATTCGTAAGATCACCGAAGCGGGTGTGCACTTCCGCAACCCGATCAACGGCGATCCGATCTTCCTCGATCCTGAAAAGTCGATGGAGATTCAGTTCGATCTGGGATCGGACATCGTGATGATCTTCGATGAGTGTACGCCATACCCGGCGGACTGGGACTACGCGAAACGCTCTATGGAGATGTCGCTGCGCTGGGCAAAACGCAGCCGCGACCGCTTCGACAGCTTGGGCAACAAGAACGCGCTGTTCGGCATTATTCAGGGTTCTGTTTACGAAGATTTACGTGATGTCTCGGTCAAAGGTCTGGTAGAGATTGGCTTTGATGGGTACGCTGTGGGCGGCCTGGCGGTGGGTGAGCCGAAAGAGGACATGCATCGCATCCTGGAGCACGTTTGTCCGCAGATCCCGCAGGATAAACCTCGTTACCTGATGGGCGTCGGCAAACCGGAAGATCTGGTGGAAGGCGTACGTCGCGGCATAGATATGTTCGACTGCGTGATGCCGACGCGCAACGCGCGCAACGGCCATCTGTTTGTCACCGACGGCGTGGTGAAAATCCGTAACGCGAAGCATAAAGACGACACCTCGCCGCTGGATGCGGAGTGTGATTGCTACACCTGTCGCAATTACAGCCGTGCCTACTTGCATCATCTTGATCGCTGTAACGAAATACTCGGCGCGCGCCTGAATACCATTCATAACCTGCGCTATTACCAGCGCCTGATGGCGGGTTTACGCCAGGCTATTGAAGAGGGTAAATTGGAGCGCTTTGTTAGCGAGTTCTACCAACGGACGGGCAAAGCGGTTCCGCCGTTAAACGTCTGATAATTTTATTAATGAGGGAAATTAAATGAGCTTTTTCATTTCTGACGCCGTGGCAGCCGCAGGTGCACCGTCGCAGGGAAGTCCGTATTCTCTGGTGATCATGCTAGTGGTGTTTGGCCTGATTTTTTACTTCATGATCCTGCGTCCGCAGCAGAAGCGTGCGAAAGAGCACAAAAAGCTGATGGAATCTATCTCCAAAGGTGACGAAGTGCTGACCAGCGGTGGCCTGGTAGGCCGCGTGACCAAAGTTTCCGACACGGGCTATGTTTCTATCGCCCTGAACGAGACCAACGAAGTGGTTATCAAACGTGATTTCGTGGCTGCCGTCCTGCCGAAAGGTACGATGAAGGCGCTCTAATATTTACTTCCCTAAGGGAACTGCCGTGTTAAATCGTTATCCTTTGTGGAAGTACGTGATGCTGGTCGTCGTCATTCTTGTCGGCCTGCTCTATGCGCTTCCCAACCTGTATGGTGAGGATCCGGCTGTTCAGATCACTGGCGCGCGCGGCGCCGCCGCCAGTGAGCAAACGCTGGATCAGATTCAGAACCTGTTAAAACAAGAGAATATCCAGAGCAAATCCCTCGCGCTGGAAAACGGCGCCATCCTGGCGCGCTTCGCCAATACGGATGTGCAGCTGCGCGCCCGTGAAGCGATTGTGAATAAGCTTGGCGAAAACTACGTCGTCGCGCTCAACCTTGCGCCAGCTACGCCGCGCTGGCTGAGCCTGCTGGCGGCTGAACCGATGAAGCTCGGTCTGGATCTGCGCGGCGGCGTGCACTTCCTGATGGAAGTGGATATGGACACCGCGCTGGGCAAGCTGCAGGAGCAGAATGCCGACAGCCTGCGCAGCGACCTGCGCGAAAAAAATATCCCTTATACCAACGTCAATAAAATCGCCAACTACGGCGTGGAAATCCGTTTCCGCGACGGCAACAGCCGCGATGAGGCGATTAACTGGCTGACTGCTCGCCATCGCGACCTGGTGATCTCTTCCAGCGGCAGCGATGCGCTGCGCGCGGTGATGAGCGATGCGCGCCTCAGCGAAGCGCGCGAGTACGCCGTTCAGCAGAACATCACTATCCTGCGTAACCGCGTTAACCAGCTCGGCGTCGCCGAACCGCTGGTGCAGCGTCAGGGAACTGACCGCATCGTGGTTGAACTGCCGGGCATCCAGGATACCGCGCGCGCCAAAGAGATCCTCGGCGCCACCGCTACTCTGGAATTCCGTCTGGTCAATACCACCGCCGATCCGACTGCCGCCGCCAACGGCCGCGTGCCGGGCGACTCGGAAGTGAAACAGACGCGTGAAGGCCAGCCGGTTGTGCTCTACAAGCGCGTGATCCTGACCGGTGACCACATCACCGACTCAACGTCCAGCATGGATGAGTACAACCAGCCGCAGGTGAATATCTCGCTGGACGGCGCGGGCGGCAATATCATGTCTACCTTCACCAAGGACAATATCGGCAAGCCGATGGCGACCCTGTTCGTGGAGTACAAAGACAGCGGTAAGAAAGACGCCAACGGCCGCGCGGTGCTGGTGAAGCAGGAAGAGGTGATTAACGTCGCCAATATCCAGTCTCGCCTTGGCAACAGCTTCCGCATCACCGGCATCAACAACCCGAACGAAGCGCGCCAGCTCTCGCTGCTGCTGCGTGCGGGCGCGCTGATTGCGCCGATTCAGATTGTGGAAGAGCGCACCATCGGCCCGACCATGGGTGCGCAGAATATCACGCAGGGGCTTGAAGCCTGCCTGTGGGGCCTGATCGCCTCCATTCTGTTTATGGTGGTGTTCTATAAGAAGTTCGGCCTGATCGCCACCAGCGCGCTGCTGTGCAACCTGGTGCTGATTGTCGGCATCATGTCGCTGCTGCCGGGTGCCACGCTTACCATGCCGGGTATCGCCGGTATCGTGCTGACGCTGGCGGTTGCGGTGGATGCGAACGTACTGATTAACGAGCGTATTAAGGAAGAGCTGAGAAACGGACGTTCCGTACAGCAGGCGATTCATGAAGGCTATAAAGGCGCCTTCTCCAGTATCGTCGACGCTAACGTAACGACGCTGATCAAGGTCATCATCCTGTATGCCGTTGGTACAGGTTCAATTAAAGGCTTTGCGATTACCACCGCTATTGGTATCGCCACCTCGATGTTTACCGCGATCGTTGGAACGCGCGCCATCGTGAACCTGGTGTACGGCGGCAAACGCATCAACAAGCTGTCTATCTGAGGAGTGCGTTGTGGCACAGGAATACAATATTGAACAGCTGAACCACGGGCGTAAAGTCGTCGACTTTATGCGCTGGGACACGCTGGCGTTTATTATCTCCGGCCTGCTGATCGTGGCGTCTGTCGCCATGGTCTCGGTGCGCGGTTTCAACTGGGGTCTCGATTTTACCGGTGGTACGGTGATCGAGATCGCGCTGGAGAAACCCGCAGAGCTGGATACGCTGCGTGACGGGCTGGAAAAAGCGGGTTATGCCGATCCTATCGTGCAGAACTTCGGCAGCAGCCGTGACGTGATGGTGCGCATGGCACCCATGGACGGTCCGGCTGGGCAGGAGTTGGGCAACAAGATCATTACCATCATCAATCAGACCACCCAGCAGAACGCGACGGTGAAGCGCATTGAGTTCGTCGGCCCGAGCGTGGGCAGCGACCTGGCGCAGGCGGGCGCGATGGCGCTGCTGTCGGCGCTGATTGCGATTCTGATCTATATCGGCTTCCGTTTTGAGTGGCGTCTGGCGCTCGGCACCGTACTGGCGCTGGCGCATGACGTGATCATCACCTGCGGCATTCTGTCGCTGGCGCATATCGAGATCGATCTGACTATTGTCGCCTCGCTGATGTCGGTGATCGGCTACTCGCTCAACGATAAAATCGTGGTGTCTGACCGTATTCGTGAGAACTTCCGCAAGATCCGTCGCGGCTCTTCTTACGATATCACCAACGTGTCGCTGACCCAGACGCTGAGCCGTACCCTGATCACCTCGCTGACCACCCTGGCGATGATCCTGATCCTGTTCATCTTTGGCGGCGCGCTGCTGAAAGGCTTCTCGCTGACGATGCTGATCGGTGTCACCATCGGCACCATTTCGTCGATTTATGTCTCTTCCGCGCTGGCGCTGAAGCTGGGCATGAAGCGCGAACATATGCTGGTGCAGAAGGTAGAGAAAGAGGGCGCGGATCAGCCTTCAATCATGCCGTAACGCGCGAGCGTGATAAAAAAACGGGCTGCCATCTGGCAGCCCGTTTTGTTTGGGAGCGGATAAGGAGGGGAAGGGGATCGCCCGCTCGCTCAGCGCTGTGATGCGTGCGCCGTTTTCCCTCTCCGTCCTCCGTGCCGCTCCTTACGGCGCGGCAGGAACGGCAGGGGCGTCGCCGACGACGTCATGCACGCGTACAAAGCCGATCTGCCCCGGCGCGAAGCCGCTCAGACGCAGCGGCACCGTTACCGAGGCGCGCGGCAGTAGCGTGGACGGCACCTCAATAGTCTGGCTCAGGCTGCTCGCCTCCAGCGGTTTGCCCGTCGCCGGGTCTCGCTCGCCCCACACCACGCGCGCGTGCAGCGCCGGAACGGCCTGACTCTCTGCCGCGCTAATGGTGAGGTGGGCGCGCGCGCCGTTGGCTTCCGCGGCAAGGCGCGTCAGCGAGAGGCGCAGCTTGCCGAGCTGCGTTTGCAGCTCCACCGGCGTGTTAGCCTGTGGCACCAGCCAGGCGCCCTGCGTCGAGTTGCTGTTAAGCTGCCCCTGGATTTCGATAGCGCTCGCCTGATTCGTCAGGTGGCGCATCTGCTGATTCAGCTGGCTCACTTCCTGATGCAGCTGATTCACTTTTGGGCTGGTAGGTGTCGAGCTACAGCCGCTTAACAGCGCTACCGTACACGCCAGCGGCGCCCAAACCGTCCTGATCATAAAGCGTTCCTTTTCCGTTATTTAGGAATACGTAATACCTGGCCTGGATAGATTTTATCAGGATGCGTCAGCATCGGTTTGTTGGCTTCGAAAATTTTGTTGTATTCGTTGGCGTTGCCATAAACGGTCTTAGAGATGGCGCTCAGCGTGTCGCCTTTTTTCACGGTGTAGAGCTCCGCTTCCGGCGCGTTATCGGTTGTTTTAACCTGGTCGTCGACTTTGGTGATGCCCGCGACGTTACCGGCCGCCACCAAAATTTTCTCTTTCAGCTCTTGAGAAATGCCGTCGCCGCTCACCGTTACGGTGTCGCCGTTTACCGCCACGTTCACTTTGTCGCTGTCCGGTAAGCCCAGTTGGTCGATGTGCTCCTTCAGCTTTTTGCTGGCGTCATCATGGCTGGATACTGCGTCCCACAGTTTTTCGCCTGCCTCTTTCACAAAGTTAAACAAACCCATATATCCTCCAGATTGTCGTGGTGTAAGCCGCCTTTCTGACGACATCATTAAGCATAGACTTTTTCTCGCTACGTCTCCTGCCGAAAGGCAAAAGTGGAAAGGCACGCTTATACATTTTGTTGACTTGCCATTCGCGCTACACTGTGTGGCCCATTTATTTAGCGTCAGGAACCGTCATGCACTGCCCATTTTGCTCAGCTGTGGACACGAAAGTCATTGATTCCCGTCTGGTTAGCGAAGGATCGTCCGTGCGGCGTCGCCGTCAGTGTCTGGTGTGCCATGAGCGTTTCACTACCTTCGAAGTGGCGGAGCTGGTGATGCCGCGGGTAGTGAAAAGCAATGACGTGCGCGAACCCTTTAACGAAGACAAGCTCAGCAGCGGCATGATGAAGGCGCTGGAGAAGCGTCCGGTGAGCGCCGATGCGGTCGAAAGCGCGGTAAACCATATCAAAACTCAGCTGCGCGCCACCGGCGAGCGGGAAATTCCCAGCAAGCTGATCGGCAATCTGGTGATGGACGAGCTGAAAAAGCTGGATAAGGTCGCCTATATCCGTTTCGCCTCGGTCTACCGCAGCTTTGAAGATATTCGCGATTTCGGCGCGGAGATCGCTAAGTTACAGGATTAACCATGACTGATGAACGCTATATGGCGCGCGCGCTGGAACTGGCGCGGCGCGGACGTTTCACAACGACGCCCAATCCCAACGTGGGCTGCGTTATCGTGCGCGACGGCGCGATAGTCGGCGAAGGGTGGCATCAACGTGCTGGTGAGCCGCATGCCGAAGTGCATGCGCTGCGCATGGCAGGTGACAGGGCGCGCGGCGCGACCGCTTACGTTACGCTGGAGCCTTGCAGCCATCACGGCCGCACGCCGCCGTGCTGCGACGCCTTGATCGCCGCCGGCGTCAGTCGCGTGGTCGCGGCGATGCAGGATCCCAATCCGCAGGTCGCCGGGCGCGGTCTCTACCGCCTGCAGCAGGCGGGCATCGCGGTGAGCCACGGCCTGATGATGGCGGAAGCGGAGGCGCTGAATCGCGGTTTCCTGAAGCGTATGCGCACCGGCTTTCCTTTTGTTCAGCTCAAGCTCGGCGCCTCGCTCGATGGCCGTACCGCCATGGCGAGCGGCGAAAGCCAGTGGATTACCTCGGCCGCCGCCCGTCGAGACGTGCAGCGTCTGCGCGCGCAAAGTTCCGCTATTCTCAGCAGCAGCAGCACCGTACTGGCGGATAATCCTTCGCTGACGGTGCGCTGGCCAGAGCTGGATGAAGCGTCGCGTTCGCTGCTGGACGAAGCTGCGCTGCGCCAGCCGCTGCGCGTAGTGGTGGACAGCCGCAACCGGGTTACGCCGCAGCATAAACTGATTACGCAGCCGGGTGAAACCTGGCTGATGCGCGCCGCGCCTGACGAGCAGCCCTGGCCGGAGAGCGTGACGCAGATAGCTGTGCCGCGGCGCGAAGAGCAGCTCGATCTGGTGGCGCTGATGATGCTGCTCGGCAAACGACAGGTGAACAGCCTGTGGGTCGAAGCGGGCGCGTCGCTGGCTGGCGCGCTGCTGCAGGCGGGCGTGGTGGATGAGCTGATTGTCTATCTGGCACCAACGCTGCTCGGCGACGCCGCGCGCGGCCTGTGTCAGCTGCCTGGCCTGCAGCGTCTGGCTGATGCGCCAGCCTTTTCATTCTGCGACGTGCGCCAGGTCGGCCCCGATCTGCGCCTGACGCTGACGCCGCGCTGACAGTGGCGGAAAAGCGAGAGCACGCCGCCAAAGAGTGTGATAGAATCCGCCCCCCTGCGGGGCCATAACAAAACCCTGAAAGGATAAGTATGAAAGTTATCGAAGCTGCTGTTGCCACGCCTGAGGCCAATGTTGCCATCGTCATCGCGCGTTTTAACAACTTCATCAACGACAGCCTGCTGGACGGCGCGATCGATGCCCTGAAGCGTATCGGTCAGGTGAAAGATGAAAACATCACCGTCGTCTGGGTTCCAGGCGCGTACGAACTGCCGCTGGCAGCCCGCGCGCTGGCGAACAGCGGCAAGCACGACGCCATTGTGGCGCTGGGCACCGTTATTCGCGGCGGCACCGCTCACTTTGAATATGTCGCCGGCGAAGCCAGCTCCGGCATCGCTAATGTCGCGATGACCAGCGAAATCCCGGTAACGTTCGGCGTGCTGACCACGGAAAATATCGAGCAGGCTATTGAGCGTGCCGGTACCAAAGCGGGTAACAAAGGCGCCGAAGCGGCCCTGACCGCACTCGAAATGATTAACGTATTGAAAGCCATCAAAGCCTGATTTTTGTAAGGGGAATTTTGTGAAACCTGCTGCTCGTCGCCGCGCCCGCGAGTGCGCTGTCCAGGCGCTCTACTCCTGGCAGTTGTCTAAAAACGACATTGCCGATGTGGAATACCAGTTTCTGGCGGAACAAGACGTCAAAGACGTCGACATTACCTATTTCCGCGAACTGCTGTCCGGTGTGGCGACCAACAGCGCGTATCTGGATGGGCTGATGAAACCTTACCTGTCGCGCCAGCTGGAAGAGCTGGGCCAGGTAGAAAAAGCAATCCTGCGTATTTCGCTGTATGAACTGAGCAAGCGCGATGATGTGCCCTATAAAGTGGCCATCAACGAAGGGATCGAGCTGGCGAAAGTGTTTGGCGCTGAAGACAGCCATAAGTTCGTCAACGGCGTGCTGGATAAAGCCGCTCCACAAATCAGACCCAATCGCAAATAAAGAAAAGGCCAGCTTGCTGGCCTTTTTTCATCAGTAAGCGGAACGCAATCATGTCCTGTGGCGAATTCGAACTCATCGCACGCTATTTCAATCGCAGAACCCGCAGCCGCCGGGATGTCGAAACCGGCATCGGCGACGACTGCGCGCTGATGAGCGTGCCAGAGAAACAGACGCTGGCGATCAGCACCGATACGCTGGTGGCGGGCGTCCACTTTTTACGCGATATCCATCCTGCCGATCTCGGCTATAAAGCGCTGGCGGTTAATCTCAGCGATCTGGCGGCGATGGGCGCCGATCCAGCGTGGCTGACGCTGGCGCTGACGCTGCCGGAGGTCGACGAGGCCTGGCTGAAAGCCTTCAGCGAAAGCCTGTTCGAGCTGCTGGAGTATTACGATATGCAGCTGGTAGGTGGCGATACCACGCGCGGTCCGTTGAGCCTGACGCTCGGCATTCACGGTCTGGTGCCGCAAGGACGCGCGCTGAAACGTTCCGGCGCGAAGCCGGGCGACTGGATCTACGTGACCGGCACGCTGGGCGACAGCGCGGCGGGTCTGGCGCTGCTGCAGCATCATCGACGTATCAACGATCCGGCGGTGCATGAAGTGCTGATTAAGCGCCATCTGCGGCCAATGCCGCGCATCCTGCAGGGACAGGCGCTGCGTTCGCTCGCCTCGGCGGCAATCGATATTTCCGACGGTCTGATTTCCGACCTCGGCCATATTCTCAAGGCGAGTGGCTGCGGCGCGCGGCTTAATCTCGACGCGCTGCCGCTGTCACCCGCGCTGCGCGACCACTTCGAGCCTGAGCAGGTGCAGCGCTGGGCGCTGAGCGGCGGCGAGGATTATGAGCTCTGCTTTACCGTACCGGAGATGAACCGCGGCGCGCTTGACGTCGCGCTGGGCCACCTTGGCGTGCCCTTTACCTGTATCGGGCAGCTGATGCCGGAATCAGAAGGGCTGACGCTGCTGGAGCATGGCAAACCGGTTACCTTCAGTCATAAGGGATTTGATCATTTTGACGCTAAATAAGGATGTGGCGAAAAGCCGTCTGCGCATGGGCAATCCCTGGCATCTGCTCGCCACCGGTTTCGGCAGCGGATTAAGCCCTTTTGTGCCAGGTACGATGGGATCGCTGGCGGCGATCCCTTTCTGGTGGCTGATGGCGCGGCTGCCGCAGGATCTCTACTCGCTGATCGTGCTGCTGGGGATCAGTCTTGGCGTATATCTCTGTCACCGCACCGCTAAAGATATGGGCGTGCACGATCACGGCAGCATTGTCTGGGATGAGTTTATCGGCATGTGGATTACGCTGATGGCGATCCCGGCGCATACCTGGCAGTGGGTGCTGGCCGGTTTTGTCATATTCCGCATTTTCGATATGTGGAAGCCCTGGCCGATCCGCTGGTTCGACCGCAACGTTCACGGCGGCATGGGGATTATGGTGGATGATATTATCGCCGGCGTGATCTCAGCGGCGCTGCTCTATGCGGCGGGGCGCTGGCTGGGATTCTAGGCTGGTATAACGTGCCCATGCGGGTGGCGTGGGCCGATCGCAAAGTCGCTCAAGACATCCATGCTCGCTCGGCCCGCGCCATCCCTGGCGCGGGACGCTTTGCTCTTCTGCCCACGCCACCCGCTTCCGCCAGGGTCGTGCGGCCTGAAAAAGAACCTTATTCGAATCCCACCACCGGATGAGGCTGATAGACCGTCTCCAGCTCGGCAATCTCCTCCGCGCTCAGCGTGACCTCAACTGCTTTCACAAGATCCGCTAACTGCTCGGTGCGCGATGCCCCGATAATCGGCGCGGTGACGGCGGGCTTATGCAGCAGCCAGGCGAGCGCGACCTGCGCGCGGCTGACGCCTTTCTGCGCGGCAATCGCCTCTACGCGCTGTGCGATAGCCGCATCGTTCTCTTCCGTGGCGCTGTAGAGGGTTTTGCCGAACTCATCCGATACCGAACGCGTTGTGGTCTCTCCCCAGGGACGCGTCAGCCTGCCGCGCGCCAGCGGGCTCCAGGGCAACACGGCGATATTCTCCGCCAGACAGAGCGGATGCATCTCGCGCTCCTCTTCGCGCTGAATCAGGTTGTACTGATCCTGCATGCTGACGAACTGCGCCCAGCCATGCTGGCGCTGCGTGTACACCGCTTTAGCGAACTGCCAGGCGTACATAGAAGAGGCGCCGATATAACGCGCTTTGCCCGCTTTCACCACGTCGCTCAGCGCTTCCAGCGTCTCTTCCAGCGGCGTTTCATAATCCCAGCGGTGAATTTGCAGCAGGTCGACATACTCCATATCCAGGCGCTGCAAACTGTCGTCGATCGACTGCATAATATTTTTGCGCGACAGACCCTGCGACAGATTGCTGAGCGGGAAGTAAACCTTGGTGGCGACCACAATATCCTCGCGCCGCGCGAACGCTTTCAGCGCGCGGCCGACAATCTCTTCACTGCTGCCATCGGAATAGCTGTTCGCGGTATCGAAAAAGTTGATGCCCGCTTCCAGCGCCTGGCGGATCAGCGGACGGCTGCTCTCTTCCGGCAGCGTCCAGGCGTGACGACCGCGATCCGGTTCGCCAAACGTCATACAGCCGAGACAGAGGCGGGAAACCTGAAGGTCGGTGTTGCCTAACTGCGTGGTTTTCATGAAGACTCCTGCTATGCATTAAACAATCAGCTAAGCATAGCAGGAGAGGAGGGCAGGGGATTTTACTGAGCGAGCCAGTCGCGAATTTGCTGCTGAATGCCTTGCGCGTCCAGCTGGTAATCGCGACGTACTTCATCCTGCGTGCCCTGCGGGATAAATTCGTCCGGCAGACCCAGGTTGAGCACCGACACGCGCAGGCGCTTCGCCATCACGGTCTCATTGACGCCGCTGCCCGCGCCGCCTTTGATCGCGCCTTCTTCCAGCGTGACCAGCGACTCATGGCTCTGCGCCAGCTCGGCGATCAGCGCCTCATCCAGCGGCTTAACGAAGCGCATATCTACCAGCGTGGCGTTGAGCGCGTCCGCCGCTTCCGCCGCCGCAGGCAGCAGGGTGCCGAAGTTGAGGATCGCCACCTTTTCGCCCTTGCGCTTCACCACGCCTTTGCCGAGCGGCAGGCTCTGCAGCGGCGTCAGCTCGACGCCGACCGCGTTGCCGCGCGGATAGCGCACCGCGCTCGGCCCGTCCTGATAGTGATAGCCGGTATAGAGCATCTGACGGCATTCGTTCTCGTCGCTCGGCGTCATAATCACCATCTCCGGCACGCAGCGCAGAAACGCGAGGTCGAATGCGCCCTGGTGCGTCTGGCCGTCGGCGCCGACGATGCCGCCGCGATCGATGGCGAACAGCACCGGCAGCTTCTGGATCGCCACGTCGTGGATCACCTGATCGTAGGCGCGCTGCAGGAAAGTCGAGTAGATCGCCACAATCGGCTTATAGCCGCCGATCGCCATACCGGCAGCGAACGTAACCGCGTGCTGTTCGGCAATCGCCACGTCGAAGTACTGGGACGGATAGCGTCGTGAAAACTCCACCATGCCGGAGCCTTCGCGCATCGCGGGCGTGACCGCCATTAGCTTCGGATCGTCCTGCGCCATTTCGCACAGCCAGTTACCGAAAATTTTAGAATAGCTGGGCAGACCCCCGGCGCTTTTAGGCAGCGCGCCGCTGGCGGGATCGAACTTCGGCACTGCGTGCCAGGCAATGGGATCTTCTTCTGCCGGCGCGTAGCCTTTGCCCTTTTTGGTCATAATATGCAGGAACTGCGGCCCTTTCAGGCTGCGCATGTTCTTCAGCGTGGTGACCAGCGTCAGGACGTCGTGACCGTCGACCGGGCCGATATAGTTAAAGCCCAGCTCTTCAAACAGCGTGCCTGGCACCACCATGCCTTTCAGGTGCTCTTCGGTGCGCTTCACCAGCTCTTTGATCGGCGGCAGTCCGCCCAGTACGCGTTTACCGCCTTCGCGCAGGCGCGAGTAGGTTTTGCCGGAGAGGATCTGCGCCAGACGGTTGTTCAGCGCGCCGACATTCTCAGAGATCGACATCTCGTTGTCGTTAAGGATCACCAGCATATCGGGCTTAATATCGCCCGCGTGGTTCATCGCCTCAAACGCCATACCGGCGGTGATTGCCCCGTCGCCGATGATACAGGCGGTGCGGCGACCCAGGCCTTCGCGCTCCGCCGCCGCCGCCATGCCCAGCCCGGCGCTGATCGAAGTCGAAGAGTGCCCGACGCTCAGCACGTCATATTCGCTCTCGCCGCGCCACGGGAAAGGGTGCAGGCCGTTTTTCTGGCGAATGGTGCCGATGCGATCGCGACGGCCGGTCAGAATTTTATGCGGGTAGGCCTGATGCCCGACGTCCCACACCAGGTGATCGAACGGGGTGTTATAGACGTAATGCAGCGCGACGGTCAGCTCGACGACGCCCAGACCCGAAGCGAAATGGCCGCTTGAGCGGCTCACGCTGTCCAGCAGGTATTGACGGAGTTCATCGCACAGCGCCGGAAGCGTCTCTTTCGGGAGAGAACGCAGCTCCTCAACGGTGCTTGCCTGCGCCAGTGTCGGGTATTTTGCAATATCAAAACTCATCAGAGACTCATTATGGAAGTTATTTGTCGCGTTCAATTATGAAGCTTGCCAGCGCCTGCAATGCTGTGGTGTCTAACGATTGCGCCGCAAGAATATCCAGCGCGCTCAGCGCTTGCTGGTGAAGCTCCCTGGCTTTCGCTCGGGCGTTATCAAGCCCCAGCAGCGACGGGTAGGTGCTTTTATCCAGATCCTGATCGGCACCCTGTTTTTTGCCGGTAACCGCGCTGTCGCCTACCACATCAAGAATATCGTCCTGCACCTGAAACGCGAGGCCGATCGCGTCAGCGTAGCGATCCAGCGCGGGCAGCGCGTCGCGTCCGCGTTCGCCTGCCGCGAGCGCGCCAAGGCGCACGGCGGCGCGGATCAGCGCGCCGGTTTTATGGCGATGGATCTGCTCCAGCTGTTCCAGCCCGACGCGCTGGCCTTCCGCCGCTAAATCGAGCGCCTGGCCGCCGCACATGCCCGCTACGCCGCTGGCGCGCGCCAGTTCGGCAATCATTGCGATGCGGCTTGCGTCGCTGACGCCCGGCATCGGCTCTTCGGCCAGAATAGAGAACGCCAGGGTTTGCAGCGCATCGCCTGCGAGTATCGCCGTATCTTCGCCATACTTAATATGGCAGGTCGGCTGGCCGCGGCGTAACGCGTCATCATCCATCGCTGGCAGGTCGTCATGGATCAGGGAGTAGGCGTGAATGCATTCCACGGCGGCGGCAGGCGCATCGAGGCTCGCCGGGTCCGCGTTAAACATTTCGCCGGTGGCGTAGACCAGAAAAGGACGCAGGCGTTTACCGCCCAATAATGCCCCATAACGCATGGCATTAACCAGAGGAGAACTCTGAAAGGGAAGCGGCTCTAACAAGCGCGACAGCGCAGCGTTTGCGCGTTCCGGATAAACGCTCAGCAGGTGAATAAAATCCATTACTCTTTTTCCGGTGTGAAGGCGCTGAGATCGGCCTCTTTATCGTCGCTGAGCAGAATGCGTACGCGCTGCTCGGCCTGTTGCAACGTTTGCTGACCGTTGCGCGCCAGCTGTACGCCGCGCTCAAACTCATTCAGCGCCTCTTCAAGCGGCAGCTCGCCGCTCTCCAGCCGGCTGACGATCTGCTCCAGCTGCTGTAAGGAGGTTTCAAAACTAGCGGGCGGTTCGGCTTTTTTCGGCATATTCAGTGTCGACTCACGTGTAAGACTTTATCTCGTAATCGGTCATGGTAGCGGAGAGCGTTTGATTAGCAAAATAATCAATGTGACTGCGGTTGCAGAAGCAGTCATCTGACAAAGGTGATATACTCTCGCGCCTCGGATGCGGATGCGCCCTTTAGCCCACAATTTTTGTGATTTTACCAGCTAAGTGCCGCGTGCTCGCACTTATTTGCCCAACGAATTCGTGTCGCCATGAAGTTTATCATCAAGTTATTTCCCGAAATCACCATCAAAAGTCAGTCGGTGCGATTGCGCTTTATTAAAATCCTCACCAGCAATATTCGCAACGTGCTGAAAACCGTCGGTGAGGATATCGCCGTGGTGCGTCACTGGGATCACATCGAAGTCCGTTCGAAAGACGAAGGGCTGCGCGGCGTGATTGTGGATGAGCTCACCCGCATTCCCGGCATTCACCATGTGCTGTCGGTCGAAGACCGTGCCTATACCGACGTGCACGATATTTTTGAGCAGACGCTGGCGCTCTATGGCGACAGCCTGCAAAACAAAAGCTTCTGCGTGCGCGTTAAGCGCCGCGGTAAACATGAGTTTAGCTCGCAGGACGTAGAGCGCTACGTCGGTGGCGGCCTGAATCAGCATATCGCCAGCGCGAAGGTGCAGCTCAACAAGCCGGACGTTACCGTGCATCTCGAAATCGAGAACGATCGCCTGCTGCTGATCACCGGGCGCTATGAGGGGCTGGGCGGCTTCCCGATCGGCACGCAGGAAGATGTGCTGTCGCTGATCTCTGGCGGATTCGACTCTGGCGTCTCCAGCTATATGCTGCTGCGCCGCGGCTGTCGCGTACACTACTGCTTCTTTAATCTCGGCGGCGCAGCGCATGAAATCGGCGTGCGTCAGGTCGCGCACTATATCTGGAACCGCTTCGGCCGCTCGCATCGCGTGCGCTTTGTAGCGATTAACTTTGAGCCGGTGGTCGGCGAGATTCTGGAAAAAGTGGATGACGGCCAGATGGGCGTGGTGCTGAAGCGCATGATGGTGCGTGCCGCGTCAATGGTCGCAGAGCGCTATGGCGTTCAGGCGCTGGTGACCGGCGAAGCGCTCGGCCAGGTATCCAGCCAGACGCTGACCAACCTGCGCCTGATCGATAACGCCTCCGATACCCTGATCCTGCGTCCGCTGATCTCGCACGATAAAGAGCACATCATCAAGGTGGCGCGCGACATCGGCACTGAAGATTTTGCCCGCACCATGCCGGAATATTGCGGCGTGATTTCTAAAAGCCCGACGGTAAAAGCGGTGAAAGCGAAGATTGAGGCGGAAGAGCAGCATTTCGACTTCAGCATTCTGCAGCGCGTGGTGGAAGAGGCGAGCAACGTCGATATTCGCGATATCGCCGAGCAGGCCGAAGAGGAAGTGGTGGAAGTTGAAACCGTGGACTCGTTCGGCAGCGACGATAGGGTGCTGGATATTCGCGCCATTGACGAGCAGGAAGATAAGCCGCTGGCGCTGCAGGGCACCGAGGTGAAATCGCTGCCGTTTTACAAGCTCAGCAGCCAGTTCGCCGATCTCGACCAGAGCAAAACCTGGCTGCTCTACTGCGATCGCGGCGTGATGAGCAAGCTGCAGGCGCTCTATCTGCATGAGCAGGGCTTTAAAAACGTGAAGGTTTATCGTCCGTAAAAGACGCTGTCCGTCGGCGGCCTGTTTTAGCCGCCGCTGACGGACAGAAGATCGTTATTCGCTGTAATCGTAGATACCCGCCGCCAGCACCAGCTGGGACGCGACTTCCGCCGCTTTCTCTTTTCCTGCCAGCAGATCGATCAGTTTTAACGCGAAATCCATCGCCGTGCCCGGACCCTGGCTGGTCAGCAGATTTACGCGTGGATCCCACACCACACGTTTCTCCATCCACTTCTCCGCGGGAATCGTCTCTTTTAAACCGGGGAAGCCGGTCATATTGCCGACCGGGAAGAGATCGTGCGGTACCAGCACGGTACCAGCCGCTGCGCAGATCGCCGCAACGATGCGGCCGGAAAGATGGAACTGGCGCACCGTTTCCACCAGCAGTGGGCTGTCGCGAAAGGTTTCCGCGCCTTTCAGACCGCCCGGCAGCACAATCGCCGCGTAGTCGTCGTCGGCAACCTCCACCAGCGGCGCATCGGCCAGCAGGCGAACGCCACGCGAACAGACGATTTCGCGCGTGCCGTCGCTCTCTACGCTGGCGGTGACCACCTTCAGACCGCCGCGCACCAGCAAATCGATGGTGGTAACCGCCTCGGTCTCTTCACTGCCATGTGCGAGGCAAACCAGAACTGGCGTGTTCGCGGTCATAATGGGACTCCTTGCGTTTTACAAACTCATATAAGCGGGTGTTTTCCGGCACGGCGATCCCCTGCGCGCGCGCGCGGCGCAGCAGGAATCCGGTGATGTAATCTATTTCAGTCAGACGCTGCGCCCGTACATCCTGCAGCATCGAGGAGGTGTTGGCCGCCGTGGTTTCAATCACGTTATAAACGATGTCGCTCAGGCTGTCGGCGGTGATGTGCTGGCCCTCGCGCTCCATCACCCAGCTCAGCTCCTGGCAGAGCATGTCGATCTGCTCCGGCCAGGCGCGCAGCGCGCCATTCTGGCAGTCGTGTTCGACGGTGAGCGGATTGATCACGCAGTTTACCGCCAGCTTGCGCCAGCAGGCGGCGCCGATATTGTCATGCCAGGCGACGTCCGGCAGCGCCGCGTGCAGAATATCAGCGAGGTCGCTGTAGGCCGCGCTTTTACGGTTAGCGGGACCGATATGGGTGATGCCGCTGGCGACATGTTTTATCACGGTACCGTCGCGCATCGCCGCATGCGTGGTGATGCCGCGCAGCAGCGGCTGGCTGAGTCCTTTTAGCTCCTCCAGCGTGCCCATACCGTTATGCAGCAGCAGAACAGGGCAATGTTCCGACAGCACGCTCTGCAGGTTACGCACCGCAGGCGAAACCTGTGGCGCCTTCAGCGTCACCAGCAGCAGCTGGCTGTCAGCCAGAAACAGCGGGTCGTTGGCGATAAAGGTGTTGTTGCTCACCCTGCCCTGGTAATCGATAACGTTGACGGAACAGTAGGGCTGCGGCACGCGCAACCATCCCTGAACCTCATGGCCCTGGCGTGCAAGGGCCGCAAGCCAGACCTGGCCAATGGCCCCGCAACCCAACACGGTAATTTTCATACTGCCTCCCGTATCCGGGTTTGTCGTTTGTTCTTTAATACACAGCGATAATAAGTATAGCGTTGTGCGCAGCCTGATTTTGTTTAGTGCGGCAAGACGCGTATTATGCATGTCACTTTAGCGTCAGGAGAAGAAGAGATGCCATCTTTCGATATCGTTTCAGAAATCGACATGCAGGAAGTTCGCAACGCGGTCGAAAATGCCAACCGTGAATTAACAACCCGCTTCGATTTTCGCAACGTGAGCGCCAGTTTCGAGCTCAACGAAAAGAATGAAACCATCAAAGTGACCAGCGAGTCCGATTTTCAGGTGAAACAGCTGGTGGATATGCTGCGTGAGAAGCTGCTCAAGCGCGGCATCGAGGGCGCCGCGCTCGATATTCCTGAGGAGATCGAGCACAGCGGTAAAAACTGGAGTGTCGATGCCAAAATGAAAAAAGGCATTGAAACCGAAGTCGCGAAGAAAATCGTCAAGCTGATTAAAGACAGCAAGCTGAAGGTGCAGACGCAGATTCAGGGCGATTCGCTGCGCGTGACCGGCAAATCGCGTGACGATCTGCAGGGCGCGATGGCGCTGGTGCGCGGCGGCAACCTCGGTCAACCTTTCCAGTTTAAAAACTTCCGCGATTAATCCTCTCATAGCGTGCGGCCACAGTGGTGTCCGCACGTTACGCTTTTCAATATTGTCACACGACCTGTATCCATTTTACCCTGCTTTATATCAACGCTGTGCATGGCAAAGTCGTGCACATTGGTTTATGAGCCTGACTGACTGGAGATAAATCATGAAAACGATGAAAGCTGCGGTAGTGAAAGCCTTTGGCGAGCCGTTAACCATTGAACAGGTGCCCGTACCGGAAGCAGGACCGGGCCAGGTTCTGGTCAAAATCGCCGCGACCGGCGTGTGCCATACCGACCTGCATGCGGCGGAAGGCGACTGGCCAGTGAAACCTGCGCTGCCTTTTATTCCAGGCCATGAAGGCGTCGGGGAAGTGGTGGCGAAAGGGCCGGATGTCACGCATCTCAAGCTGGGCGATCGCGTCGGGATACCCTGGCTCTATTCAGCGTGCGGCCATTGCGAACACTGCCTCGACAGCTGGGAAACGCTTTGTCTGAGCCAGAAAAATGCAGGCTATTCGGTTAACGGTAGCTTTGCCGAATATTGCCTCGCCGATGCGAATTATGTCGGCATATTGCCGGATAACATCGGATATGCAGAAATCGCCCCCATCCTTTGCGCAGGCGTTACCGTCTATAAAGGGCTAAAAATGACCGATACCCGGCCTGGCCAATGGGTGGTGATTTCGGGTATTGGCGGGCTGGGGCATATGGCTGTGCAGTATGCCGTAGCGATGGGATTAAATGTCGCGGCAGTAGATATCGACGATGAAAAACTGGCGTTTGCGCAGCGCCTCGGCGCCAGCGTCGTGGTAAATGCCCGTAACGAGGATCCGGCGCAGGTTTTCCATTCAGCGTTCGGCGGCGCCCATGGCGTGCTGGTAACGGCGGTATCGCCTAAGGCGTTCGAGCAGGCTATCGGGACGCTGCGGCGCGGCGGCACAATGGTGCTCAACGGCTTGCCGCCGGGTAAATTCGATCTCTCTATTTTCGATATGGTGCTGGATGGCATTACCGTGCGTGGCTCCATTGTCGGCACGCGGAAAGATCTACAGGAGGCGCTCGATTTCGCCGGAAGGCATAAAGTGAAAGCCACCATCGGGATCGAGCCGCTGAGCAATATTAACGATATCTTCGCACGTATGCGCGCCGGGAAAATCGAGGGGCGCGTTGTCGTCGATATGTCGCTCTGAGCCGGGCGTGAAAAACAAAGAACCGGCGCAAGGCCGGTTCTTTAGTCGATGCGTCATGCTTTATCGCAAAGCGCTCAGCTGCTTGCCAGCAGTGCTTCCAGCTCGGGACGGCTGGTGACCTTACTGTCGATTTTGATATAGGCGCTTTTCTCTTCCGGCACGATCAGCACGGCCGACACGCCCGGCTGCGCTTTCAGACGCTGTTCCAGATTCGGCACCGCCAGCGCGCTATCGCTCAGTACGATACGCAGGCTGCTGACATAGGGCGGCTCCTGCATGGTCATGGCAACGAACAGCCAGATCGCAGCAACAATCGCGCCGACCAGGAATACGGTTTGCGCATCGAAATGCCCAAATACCCAGCCGCCGAGGCTGCCGCCGATCGCCACGCCGATAAACTGGCTGGTGGAATAGAGCCCCATCGCGGTGCCTTTGTAGCCGGCCGGCGACTCTTTGCTGACCAGCGAAGGCAGAATCGCCTCCATCAGGTTAAAGGCGAAGAAGAAAAGCTGCACGCCGATCACCAGCGTCCAGAAGTGACCTTCCGCGCCCCACAGCACGATCTCCGCGATAACGATCAATCCTACGCAGGCGACAAATACGCGCTTCATGCGGCGCTTCACTTCTGCATAGATAATAAAAGGCACCACGCCGACAAAGGCGATCAGCATCGTCACCAGATAAACTTTCCAGTGTTCGGCGGCTGGCAGACCAGCCTGCTCGAACTGACCGGGCAGGGCGACGAAGCTGGACATCAGCAAGATATGCAGGCAGAGAATGCCGACGTTGAGCTTGATCAGACGCGAATTGCCGAGCACCTTGCGGAAGCTGCCTTTCACCATGCCCGATTCGCGGTTCAGCACATGCCCCGGCGCGTTGGGCACCACCAGCAGGGTGATTACGATGCCCAGCGAGGCGAGGATAGCGATCATCCAGAACAGCGCGTGCAGCCCCAGCGCGTGAGTGACAATCGGACCGATCACCATCGCAATGGCGAAGGTGACGCCGAAGCTGATGCCGATAAAGGCCATCGCCTTGGTGCGGTTCTGTTCACGGGTCAAATCAGACAGCAGCGCCATGACGGCAGCGGCAATCGCGCCGGAACCCTGTAAGGCGCGGCCGAGAATAATGCCCCAGATAGAGGTCGTGTTCGCCGCGATAAGGCTGCCCAACACAAACAGCAGCAGGCCGCCGACGATCAGCGGCTTACGGCCGATACGGTCAGACATCAGGCCGAAAGGAATCTGAAAGATCGCCTGCGCCAGACCGTAGATACCGATCGCCAGGCCAATAAGCGTTTCACTTGCCCCCTGAAGAGCCATACCGTAGGTAGTTAATACCGGCAGGACCATAAACATGCCCAGCATTCGCAGGGAAAATACCGTGCCCAAACCCCATGTGGCGCGAAGCTCCACCGGCGTCATTTTATTATCGTTCATTCCAACCTCTGTAAGTTTGCCGTATCTATTTTAGGGAGCAGGGCAGGGCGGGTAAAATGATAGTGTTTAAGAAGTGGTAACAAAAAGAAAGGGCGCGAAATCGCGCCCTTAGCATGCTATAGCAGTGCGGCTTTACCACACATAGGTCAGCAGATCTTTTGATGCCGGTCCCATAAAGTCCACCGACATCATCACGCTCAACGCGGTGATAGCCACGATAGAGAAGACGAACAGCTTACGTGCCCAGACGCGATCGTTCGAGGTCTTGTAACCTGATAACGCCATTCCCAGCCACCACACGCTAACGGCCGCCGCGACCACCAGATATTTATAGCCCGCATAACCGCCCAGCGACAGCATCAGCGTGGCAATCATAAACGCCAGAATGTAGAGCGTAATATGATTCTTCGCTACGGAGATGCCTTTCACTACCGGCAGAACCGGAATGTTCGCCGCCTGGTAATCTTTAAAGCGGAAGATGGCAATCGCATAGGAGTGCGGCATCTGCCAGAGGCTAAAGATCGCCAGCAGGATCAGCGCGCCCGCATCAAACTCATTGGTGACGGCGCAGTAGCCGATCACCGGCGGCGCTGCGCCAGACAGGCTGCCAATCAGCGTCCCGTATACTGAGTGACGCTTCATGTAGAGGCTGTAAATACCGACGTAAACCACGAAGCCCATGACCGCCAGCCACATGGCCAGCGGATTGGCACCAAAGTAGAGCAACGCAAAGCCAGCAATACCTAGCGCGGTAGCATAAATCAGGCTTACTTTCGCGGAGATGAGGCCTTTTACCAGCACCCGATTCCTGGTTCTCTCCATCTTCACGTCAATATCACGGTCGATCACGTTGTTGAAAACACAACCCGATGCGACAACCAGCGATACGCCGACCAGAGAGGCGAGAAACAGGGCGTAATCAATGCTGCCTTTCGAAGCCAGCAGAAATCCGCCAATCACAGAAATTAAATTCCCGAAAATAATTCCTGGTTTTGTTACTTGCAGGTATTGCTTAATCATTACGAGCGACTCTTTAGCGAACCATCATGTTGTAGTTGAGGTTCCACATAATCCACAGCGAGCCAACCACGACGATCAGGATAATGACCGCCGAGAAGACGATGGCCACCATGTTCCAGCCGCCTTCGGACTTGCTGTCGAGATGCAGGAAGTAAACCAGGTGAACCAGCACCTGCACCACTGCACAGACAAGCACTACGCCCAGAATGGTAGCGTGCGACGCGCTTCCATCCATTACCATCCAGAACGGGATTGCCGTCAGGATGATAGAGAGGATAAAGCCGATCATGTAGGACTTAACGCTACCGTGCGATGCACCATGTTCAGTTACAGAATGACTCATTACATGGCTCCCATCAGATAAACAACGGTAAACACGCAGATCCACACTACGTCCAGGAAGTGCCAGAACAGGCTCAGGCACATGATACGGGTACGGTTAGTTGCCGACAGACCGTTTTTCGCGATCTGGAACATCAGTACCGCCATCCAGATCAGGCCAGAGGTCACGTGCAGACCGTGGGTACCGACCAGCGTAAAGAAGCCGGACAGGAAGCCGCTACGGTTTGGACCAAAGCCCTCTTCGATCAGGTGATGGAACTCATAAAGCTCCATGCCGATAAAGCCAGCACCGAACAGGAAGGTCAACGCCAGCCAGCCGATAACGGCGCCTTTGTTTTCCTTGTTCATGGCGATAACCGCCATGCCGTAGGTAATGGAGCTCAACAGCAGAAGCGCTGTTTCAACCAGAACGAACGGGAGTTCGAAGATGTCTTTACCTGCCGGACCGCCGGCAGTGCTGTTGACCATTACTGCATAGGTCGCAAACAGCGTTGCGAAGATAATGCAGTCGCTCATCAGGTAGATCCAGAAGCCAAAGACTTTATTGGCTCCTGCATCGTGATGCCCATGCTCCGCATGGGCGTCGTGGTGGTGTTTTGTCAGAGTTTCAGTTGCCATTATTTGAGACTCGCTTTGCTGATATCGTCCAGGTGCTGCTTTTCAATCTTCTCAATCTCGGCAACCGGAACGTAGTAGTCCACGTCTTGATCGAAGCTTTTCACAATCCAGGTCACAATCATGCCCAGGAAGGTGAGGCCAGCCAGCCACCAGATATGCCAGATCATGGCAAAGCCGAACACCGTAGCGAATGCAGCGATAACGATAGCCGCGCCGCTGTTTTTCGGCATATGAATCTCTTCATAGTGAGCCGGTTGCTTGTGCGCTTCGCCTTTCTCTTTCATTTCCCAGAACGCATCGCGCTCATGGATATGCGGGATAGTGGCAAAGTTGTAGAACGGCGGCGGTGAAGAGGTTGCCCACTCCAGCGTACGTCCACCCCACGGGTCACCGGTCAGATCGCGGTTCTGGTCACGGTCACGGACCGAAACGTAGAACATGATCAGCTGGCAAAGGATACCGCAAGCAATCAGCGCCACACCGACAGCCGCAACCACCAGCAGAGCGTGGAACTGCGGATCGATGTCCTGGCTCAGACGACGGGTCATACCCATGAAGCCCAGGATATACAGCGGCATAAAGGCGACGAAGAAGCCGATGATCCAGAACCAGAAAGCGCGTTTGCCCCAGGTTTCGTTCAGGGTAAAGCCGAAAGCTTTCGGGAACCAGTAGGTCACGCCAGCCATACAACCGAATACCACGCCGCCGATGATGACGTTATGGAAGTGCGCAATCAGGAACAGACTGTTGTGCAGCACGAAGTCCGCACCCGGCACCGCCAGCAGAACACCGGTCATACCACCTACAGAGAAGGTGACCAGGAAGCCAACGGTCCACAGCATGGCAGAGTGCATCACGATGCGGCCCTGGTACATGGTGAACAGCCAGTTAAAGATTTTCACGCCGGTCGGAATCGCGATGATCATCGTCATGATGCCGAAGAAGGCGTTAACGTTCGCGCCCGCACCCATGGTGAAGAAGTGGTGCAGCCAAACGATAAACGACAGTACGGTAATGGCGATGGTCGCCCACACCAGCGAGGTGTAGCCGAACAGACGCTTTTTCGAGAAGGTCGCAGTGACTTCAGAGAAGACGCCAAACACCGGCAGAACCAGGATGTACACCTCCGGGTGACCCCAGACCCAGATCAGGTTGACGTACATCATCATGTTACCGCCCATATCATTGGTAAAGAAATGGAAGCCAAGGTAACGATCGAGCGTCAACAGCGCCAGGGTCACGGTCAGAACCGGGAACGCAGCGATGATCAGGACGTTGGTGCACAGGGAAGCCCAGGTAAACACCGGCATTTTGAACAGGTCCATGCCCGGCGCACGCATCTTCAGAATGGTAACGAAGAAGTTGATACCGGTCAGCGTGGTCCCGATACCGGACAGCTGGAGACTCCAGATCCAGTAATCGACCCCGACGCCAGGACTGTACTCCGCGCCTGACAGCGGCGGATAGGCCAGCCAGCCAGTCTGTGCGAACTCGCCCACGCCCAGCGACAGGTTAACCAGGATCACACCGATCGCGGTAAACCAGAAGCTCAGGTTGTTCAGGAACGGGAAAGCAACGTCGCGCGCGCCGATTTGCAGCGGTACCGCGATGTTCATCAGACCAACAACGAAAGGCATCGCCACGAAGAAGATCATAATCACGCCGTGCGCGGTAAAGATCTGGTCGTAGTGGTGCGGCGGGAGTATGCCAGCTTCCCCAGCGGAAGCCATCACCTGTTGGGTACGCATCATAATCGCATCGGCAAAGCCGCGCAGCAGCATGACGAACGCCATGATGATGTACATGATACCCAGTTTTTTGTGGTCGACGGAGGTAAGCCATTCTGACCACAGATACTGCCATTTACCAAAGTAGGTTAGGGCAGCGATGACTGCCAGACCACCAATGATGATCCCGGCAACCGTGACCATGATAATTGGCTCATGGTACGGCACTGCATCCAGTGTTAATTTTCCGAACATCGTATTATTCCTCGGCTCCCGCGGAAGCGGTGTGACTCATGTCCATGCCTTCGTGCTGCGGCATGTCCATCTTCCCGTGGCTGGTCATGAACTTAGCAATGACTTGCTTGAACAGTTCAGGATTCGCTGAAGAGAAATATTCCACCGGATGATTTTCGCTTGGCACAGCCACTTTCTCGAAATCTTCCATCGTGGTCAGCGTGTTAGGCGCCGCTTTAACTTTGGCGACCCACTGCTGGAACTCCGCATCGTCCTTGGTTGCAATGGCTTTGAACTTCATACCAGAGAAACCTCGACCACTGAAGTTCGAGGAAATACCGTCAAACGTTCCTGGCTCGTTGGCGATCAGGTGCAGCTGAGTCTGCATGCCCGCCATGGCGTAGATCTGGCTGCCGAGCGTCGGAATGAAGAAAGAGTTCATGACGGAGTTGGAGGTAATTTTGAAGCTCACCGGCGTATTAGCCGGGAAAGCGATCTGGTTAACGGTAGCAATACCCTGTTGCGGGTAAATAAACAACCATTTCCAGTCCAGCGCCACTACCTGGATCTCAACCGGTTTAACGTCGGAGGCCAGCGGTTTGCTCGGCTCCAGCGCGTGAGTTGATTTCCATGTCAGCACGCCGAGGAAGAGAATGATCAGGATCGGAATGGTCCAGACCACGGCTTCCACTTTATTAGAGTGTGACCAGTTAGGGCTGTACTTCGCTTCAGTGTTGGATGCACGATATTTCCATGCAAACACCACCGCCATCAAGATTGCGGGAATAACGACGATCAACATCAAGCCGAAGGCTGTCAGAATCAACGAACGTTGCTCAAGTGCAATCTGTCCCTTGGGATTTAACAACGCATTATCGCAGCCACTCATTAACAAAGTGCCTGCAATTAATGACAAAATCCCCAAACTTTTATTGTATTTCCTGAGTCTCATTTAACGACCTCAATGACAAAGGGCTTATTGTCGTTTAAGTGTGCGCGCATTTTACGGGAAGGTTTATGCAGTGTAAACCAGCATAAGGATATGTCAGCAGCGTGTTGACACCTTTTGCTAAGGGTGTCACAGATGTTGCCTGGGGTGACAAATTATTAACTGCGACAAGCAGTTGGCACTAATTATAACAAAAACCGATGAAAGTATCCCTAAAGAAATCAGGGAAAGAATAAACCTTACTTTTGGTGCTCAATTCGTTAACAAATCTGCATCATTTGTGTGATGAAATTTATACAACATAATTACGCACCGGTTTTTAATATATTTGTTAAGCGAAGAATTTTAATCTTAATATTTTCTGGAAAATAACACGCGTTGGCAAAGTATAACTTTCCTTCTCGGCAGAGGTCGTCTGTTTCAGTTTCACGCTGAAATAATACCCGTTGTTAATCAACGGGTGCGATCGCCGCTGCGTTTTTCCGCTGCGCGATATAATCAAGCGCCACACCACTGCACACCGCCAGCACCAGCAACGCCATACCGACTTCGAACAGGCCGGCAGGTATGTTTTCCCTCTGCCACAGATTCAGCGCCTGAAACGCCAGCGCCGCCAGCCAGAGCGCAATAAACGCGCATCCTGTGCAGAACAGACGCGTTGTCCAGCGGTAGCCAGCGGCAAAACGCGTGCGCGGTAAAAATTGCTCGCTACGTTGCGCGACGTTCAGCGTGTCGCGACACAGCAGCAGCAGCAGCAGGCCCGGCAGCGCCGCCACGACGGTAAAGGCGTAAAAAACAGGCCATCCCCAGAGTTCGACCAGCCAGCCGGCTGCGGGACCGACATAAACGCGGCCTACCGCAGAGAGCGCCGAAAGCAGAGCGAACTGCGTCGCGGAGAACGATTTATTACACAAGGTCATCAGCAGGGCGACGAAAGCGGCCGTGCCCATGCCGCCGCACAGATTCTCTACAAAGACCGCGCTGGCCATACTCCATAAGTGATGGGGCGTAACCGCCAGCAGCCAGTAAGCGAAATTAGATACCGCCTGTAAGATGCCGAAAATCAGCAGGGCGCGGAACAGGCTCAGGCGCTGCATCAGCGCGCCACCGTAAAGCGCGCCGATAATAGTCGCCAGCAGGCCGAGCGTTTTGTTTACCAGCCCCACGTCGCCAGCGTTGAAACCGACGCCGCGGATCAAAAAGGTGGTGGTCAGCGAGGCGGCGAAGGCGTCACCGAGCTTATAAAGAACGATTAAAGTGATCAGCAGCCAGGCGTTGTTGCGCTGGAAAAAATCCCGCAGCGGCAGCGATACCGCCTCACGCAGCGAGTGAGGCGTCGTGGCGCGCGTATCGGGCTCTTTCGCCATCAGCGTGGCGATAAGCGCGGGAATCATCAGCAATGCCATTAGCCAGTAAGTCGCCTGCCAGCCGAGATAGCGATCCGCCAGCCAGAGCGCGAGCCCGCCGGAGACCAGCATCGCCAGCCGGTAGCCCAGCACGGTGATCGCCGCGCCGCTGCCGCGCTCTTCCGGCGGCAGCACGTCCGTTTTCCATGCGTCGAAAACAATATCCTGCGAGGCGGAGCAGAAAGCGACCAGTACCGCCAGCGCGGCGAGCAGCGTCAGATCGCGTCCGGGCTGCATAAAACCCATGGCGACGATACCGGCGATCAGCGCCAGCTGCGTGACTATCAGCCAGCCGCGACGTCGTCCGAGAAACGGCGGCGTAAAGCGGTCCATCACCGGTGACCAGAGGAATTTAAATACGTACGCCTGGCCGACCAGCGAAAAAAAACCGATGGTCTTCAAATCGACATTTTCTACCGTCATCCACGCCTGCAGCGTGCCGGCGGTCAGCGCCAGCGGCAGGCCAGAAGCAAAGCCAAGCAGGAGTAAAACAGCGGCGTTTCGTTGGGTGAAGATGCGGAGGTAGTGATTCATTGTGACCCTGAAGCGATGCCCGGCAGCGCGCCGGGCATAGAGTACGGCGGATTAGTGCGCGTTTTGCTTGATAAAGTTGTTGATGCTGGTGTCTTGTGCCATATCGGAGATGACATCGCCCAGCGTCGAGTTCACCGCATTGGTGATCTTATCGTTGGTCGCGCTGAACGCGCCTTCTACGCTGTAAGTCTGGCGATAATTTTTCACCTGTTTATTGCCGTTCTTCGCAGTGGCGATAATCGAAATATCCGCTTTGGTGGTGATGCTGTAGCGTACATTGCCCTGGGTAACGTCCGCATAAAGGTTATTTACCACAATTTGCAGATCGACAGCGCCATCTGGGCCGATCATATAGCCGCGCGCGGTCATCTGTTTCTCCAGCACTTCCTGCAACAGGAAGCGTAAATCGCGCGATGGGGTGAGGGTCACCAGCTGGCCGTCGCGATTCACTTTCGCCAGCGCCTGATCGCTGCGCTGGTCGGCACCGGTGATGCTGACAGTCACGCCCATCAGACTTGGATCCTGCTGTGGCAGCTCGATTTTAGGCTGAATAGTCAGCGTATTGCTGTTGCTGGCACAGCCGGCCAAAATGAACGCGGCCAGCAGGGGAAATAACAGTTTTTTCAACATACTTATTCTCGTTAATGTTGTGGGTTGGTTTGCAAAAACTGCGGCCATCATAGCATTGCGCGGCAGTGAAAAAAGCCCTCGAAAGAGGGAAATTAAGGGCAAGCGCCTTTTTTATACGCTCAGGAAAACTCACCGTTGACCGCCGCTCTCGCTGCGCTATCATGCCGGTCGGCTTAGAGGCTGGCAGAAATATTTTCACACATCTGTGCGGATGCGTCTGAAAACCTACTAATATTTAACCAGATGGGGCACAGCGCTCGCCATTGAGGAAAGAGACAATGATCCGCGAACAAATCGAAGAGAAGCTGCGCCTGGCTTTCCAGCCGGCACATCTGGAAGTGCATGACGAAAGCTATCGCCATAATGTGCCAGCGGGTTCGGAAAGCCATTTTAAGGTCGTTATCGTCAGCGATCTTTTTGCTGGCCAGCGCTTTCTCGCGCGCCACCGGGCTATTTATGGCGAGCTTGCCGCCGAACTGGCAGGCAGCGTACACGCGCTGGCGCTGCACACTTACACTTTAAAGGAATGGGAAGGGCTGCAGGATACCGTGCTCGCCTCGCCAAACTGCCGCGGCGCCGGCACGCTCGCCTGACATCTTCTCTGTTTGAAAAAACGGCCTGCGGGCCGTTTTTTTTCATTATTAAGCGATAAACGCGATCTCCGGCGCAAAAAAGCAGCAAAGCCGCTAAAAAGTGGTGAGTTTACAGCCTCGACTCACCAGGACGATGCCGCTATAATGCTGCGTCTATTTTTCCGGAATGTCTTCGGGACGCTTCTGGTGACAGGGATCAGGTTCTCTTAATGGAAGCCGTCCCGGTTGTTGGATACGGCGCATTGCATAATGTGTGGTGTCTGAAGTTGACCGAGCACGCGATTTTTTGAGGTAACAAGATGACAGTTTCAGTAGAAACCACGCAGGGTCTGGGCCGTCGCATTACGATTACTGTCCCCGCTGACAGCATCGAAAGCGCAGTGAAGAAAGAACTGGTGGAAGTGGCGAAAAAAGTCCGTATCGATGGTTTCCGTAAAGGCAAAGTGCCGGCCAATATCATCGCACAGCGCTACGGCGCTTCTGTTCGTCAGGACGTGCTGGGCGAGCTGATGACGCGCAACTTCGTTGACGCCATCATCAAAGAAAAAATCAACCCGGCTGGCGCGCCGAACTACGTGCCGGGCGAGTATAAAGAAGGCGAAGACTTCACCTACGCGGTCGAGTTCGAAGTCTACCCGGAAGTTGAACTGCAGGGTCTGGACAGCATCGAAGTAGAAAAACCGCTGGTGGAAGTGACCGAAGCTGACGTCGACGCCATGCTGGACACGCTGCGCAAGCAGCAGGCTAACTGGAAAGAGAGCGATGCGGCGGCTACGGCTGAAGATCGCGCTACCATCGACTTCACCGGTTCAGTCGACGGCGAAGAGTTCGAAGGCGGCAAAGCCTCTGACTTCGTGCTGGCGATGGGTCAGGGTCGTATGATCCCGGGCTTCGAAGAGGGCATCGTCGGTCATAAAGCTGGCGAAACCTTCACTATCGACGTGAAATTCCCGGAAGACTACCACGCGGAAAACCTGAAAGGTAAAGACGCGAAGTTCGACATCGTGCTGAAGAAAGTTGAAACGCGCGAACTGCCAGAGCTGACCGAAGATTTCATCAAGCGTTTCGGCGTGGAAGATGGTTCGGTTGAAGGTCTGCGCGCGGAAGTGCGTAAGAACATGGACCGCGAGCTGAAAGGCGCTATCCGCAACCGCGTGAAGACGCAGGCGATCGACGGTCTGGTGAAAGCCAACGAAATCGACGTGCCGGCTGCGCTGATCGACAGCGAAATCGACGTGCTGCGTCGCCAGGCTGCACAGCGTTTCGGCGGCAACGAGAAACAAGCGCTGGAACTGCCGCGCGAGCTGTTCGAAGAGCAGGCGAAACGCCGCGTTATCGTTGGTCTGCTGCTGGGCGAAGTCATCCGCACCCACGAGCTGAAAGCTGACGAAGCGCGCGTTAACGCACTGATCGAAGAGATGGCTTCCGCTTACGAAGATCCGCAGGAAGTGATCGAGTTCTACAGCAAAAACAATGAGCTGATGAACAACATGCGCAACGTTGCGCTGGAAGAGCAGGCGGTTGAAGCCGTTCTGGAAAAAGCGAAAGTAACTGAGAAAGCGACCAGCTTCCAGGAACTGATGAATCAGACTACTGCTGCCTGATCGCTGATTTAACCAGAAGTGCTGAGCCCGCGGCTGTGAAGTCGCGGGCTTTTTTGTTTTTCCGGCACAATCTCCGCTCTTCGGCCGCTAGTCGCTTAATAAACCGGCAAATTATTCACGTTGCGCTTTTTCCAGGTTAGCGAATAGAGAAAAGGTTGTTATGCTTGAAACAGCAGGGCAGTATCCCCAGATTGAGGGAGTATGCAGAAGAGAGTTAGACTGGCTGATTAACCGTCCTTGAAGGTGTCGGAAACGAAGCTGAGCCGCGCAGAGCGGGCTCGCTTCAGAGAAAATCGGTACAGAATGTTGCCAATGAACTATATCCAGGAGACGGTAATGTCATACAGTGGCGATCGTGAATTTACTGCGCCGCGCAATGCGCTGGTGCCCATGGTGGTTGAACAGACTTCGCGCGGCGAGCGTTCCTACGACATCTATTCCCGCCTGCTGAAAGAGCGCGTCATCTTCCTGACCGGTCAGGTTGAAGATCACATGGCCAATCTGATCGTGGCGCAAATGCTGTTTCTGGAAGCGGAAAACCCAGAGAAAGATATCTATCTCTATATTAACTCCCCCGGCGGCGTCATTACCGCGGGCATGTCGATCTACGACACCATGAAGTTTATCAAGCCTGACGTCAGCACGATTTGTATGGGCCAGGCCTGCTCAATGGGCGCGTTCCTGCTGACCGCCGGCACGAAAGGCAAACGCTTCTGCCTGCCGAACTCGCGCGTGATGATCCACCAGCCGCTGGGCGGCTATCAGGGCCAGGCGACTGATATTGAGATTCATGCGAAAGAGATTCTGAAAGTGAAACAGCGCATGAACGAGCTGATGGCGGAGCACACCGGCAAGTCGCTGGAAGAAATTGAGCGCGATACCGAGCGCGACCGTTTCCTCTCGGCGAGTGAAGCGGTAGAGTATGGTTTAGTCGACTCCGTCCTGACACATCGCGAATAAGACTCATCTGCCCGTTTCCTTACGCTATAGTTACTGGGAAACGGGTTTGAGTTGAATGAATATTGGCCGTGTTCGCACGGCCTGCGCCGTACGCCAGTATGGCCTGAGAACAAGAAGAGGTTAACTGATGACAGATAAGCGCAAAGACGGTTCAGGGAAGTTGCTGTACTGCTCTTTTTGCGGCAAAAGCCAGCATGAAGTGCGTAAGCTGATTGCCGGGCCGTCAGTGTATATCTGCGACGAATGTGTCGATCTGTGCAATGACATCATTCGCGAAGAGATTAAAGAAGTTGCCCCGCATCGCGAACGTAGCGCGCTGCCTACGCCGCACGAAATCCGCCATCACCTCGATGATTATGTTATCGGCCAGGAAAAGGCGAAAAAAGTGCTGGCGGTTGCGGTGTACAACCACTACAAACGCCTGCGCAACGGCGATACCAGCAACGGTATTGAGCTGGGCAAAAGCAACATTCTGCTGATTGGTCCTACCGGTAGCGGTAAAACATTGCTGGCGGAGACGCTGGCGCGCCTGCTGGATGTGCCTTTCACCATGGCCGACGCCACCACGCTGACCGAAGCGGGCTATGTAGGCGAAGACGTGGAGAATATCATCCAGAAGCTGCTGCAGAAGTGCGACTACGACGTGCAGAAAGCGCAGCGCGGCATCGTGTATATCGATGAGATCGATAAAATCTCGCGTAAATCGGACAATCCGTCCATTACGCGCGACGTCTCCGGTGAAGGCGTGCAGCAGGCGCTGCTGAAGCTGATCGAAGGCACCGTGGCAGCGGTTCCGCCGCAGGGCGGCCGTAAGCATCCGCAGCAGGAGTTTTTACAGGTTGATACCTCGAAAATTCTGTTTATCTGCGGCGGCGCATTCGCTGGCCTGGACAAAGTGATTTCCCAGCGCGTAGAAACCGGCTCCGGCATTGGCTTTGGCGCAACGGTGAAAGGCAAGTCGCAAAAAGCGACCGAAGGCGAGCTGCTCTCTCAGGTAGAGCCTGAAGATTTGATCAAATTCGGCCTGATCCCAGAGTTTATCGGCCGTCTGCCGGTGGTCGCGACGCTCAACGAGCTGAGCGAAGAAGCGCTGATCCAGATCCTGCGCGAACCGAAGAACGCCCTGACCAAACAGTACCAGGCGTTGTTCAACCTGGAAGGCGTCGAGCTGGAGTTCCGCGACGAAGCGCTGACCGCCATCGCTAAAAAAGCGATGTCGCGTAAGACCGGCGCGCGTGGCCTGCGCTCTATCGTCGAAGGCGCGCTGCTGGAAACCATGTATGACCTGCCTTCTATGGAAGACGTGGAGAAAGTGGTGATTGACGAGTCGGTGATCGAAGGTCAGTCAGAGCCAATGCTGATCTACGGTAAGCATGAAGCTCAGGCTTCTGGCGAATAATTCGCCACCGCAAGGGCATTGATATTATTAAAAAAGGGGAAAATTCTTTCCCCTTTTGTTTTTCTCGCTCTCATGACGTTGAATGTCGAACGATCATCCCCATATACTCATAATCCTGTGGGTTTAACTGCACATTCCCTGCATTATGCGGTGCCCATCACCTGGCGGACACTAACTAAGAGAGAGCTCTATGAATCCTGAGCGTTCTGAACGCATTGAAATCCCCGTGTTGCCATTGCGCGACGTGGTGGTTTATCCGCACATGGTAATTCCGTTGTTTGTTGGTCGGGAAAAATCGATTCGTTGCCTCGAAGCGGCGATGGATCATGACAAGAAGATCATGCTGGTTGCCCAGAAAGAGGCGTCAACGGATGAACCTGGCATTAACGATCTCTTCTCTGTAGGGACCGTAGCCTCTGTATTGCAGATGCTGAAACTCCCTGACGGCACCGTCAAAGTTTTAGTAGAAGGCCTGCAGCGCGCGCATATCACTACCCTGGCGGATAATGGTGACCATTTTACCGCGCAGGCGGAATACCTGATCTCGCCGGAAATCGAAGAGCGCGAACAGGAAGTGCTGGTACGTACGGCGATCAATCAGTTTGAAGGCTATATCAAGCTGAACAAGAAGATCCCGCCGGAAGTGCTGACCTCGCTGAACAATATCGACGATGCGGCGCGTCTGGCCGACACCGTTGCTGCGCATATGCCACTGAAATTAGCCGATAAGCAGTCAGTGCTGGAGATGTCGGACGTGAACGAACGTCTGGAATATCTGATGGCGATGATGGAGTCGGAAATCGATCTGCTGCAGGTTGAGAAACGCATTCGCAACCGCGTTAAAAAGCAGATGGAGAAGAGCCAGCGCGAATATTATCTGAATGAGCAGATGAAGGCGATTCAGAAAGAGCTGGGCGAAATGGACGACGTGCCGGATGAGTACGAAGCCCTGAAGCGCAAAATCGACGCGGCGAAAATGCCGGCCGAAGCGCGTGAAAAAGCCGAAGCCGAGCTGCAGAAATTAAAAATGATGTCGCCGATGTCCGCCGAAGCGACGGTAGTACGCGGCTATATCGACTGGATGGTTCAGGTACCCTGGAACGCGCGCAGCAAGGTCAAGAAAGACCTGCGCAAAGCCCAGGAGACACTGGACACCGACCACTACGGTCTGGAGCGTGTTAAAGACCGCATCCTTGAATATCTCGCCGTACAGAGCCGCGTCAGCAAAATCAAAGGCCCGATCCTCTGTCTGGTGGGACCGCCGGGCGTGGGTAAAACCTCGCTGGGTCAGTCTATCGCTAAGGCGACCGGCCGTAAGTATGTGCGTATGGCGCTGGGCGGCGTGCGTGACGAAGCGGAAATTCGCGGGCACCGTCGGACTTATATCGGCTCTATGCCGGGCAAACTGATCCAGAAAATGGCGAAGGTCGGCGTGAAGAACCCGCTGTTCCTGCTGGATGAGATCGACAAGATGTCATCCGACATGCGCGGCGATCCCGCTTCCGCACTGCTGGAAGTGCTCGATCCCGAGCAGAACATCGCCTTTAACGATCACTACCTCGAAGTGGATTACGATCTCTCCGACGTGATGTTCGTCGCGACCTCTAACTCCATGAACATTCCGGCACCGCTGCTGGATCGTATGGAGGTAATCCGCCTCTCTGGCTATACCGAGGATGAGAAACTCAATATCGCTAAGCAGCATCTGTTGCCGAAGCAGATTGAGCGTAACGCCCTGAAAGAGAACGAAATCACGGTCGAAGACAGCGCGATCATCGGCATTATCCGCTACTACACCCGCGAAGCGGGCGTGCGTAGCCTGGAGCGCGAACTGTCGAAGCTGTGCCGTAAAGCGGTAAAAGCGCTGCTGCTGAATAAAGAGCAGAAGCACATCACCATCAACGGCGACAACCTGAAGGATTACCTGGGCGTCCAGCGTTTCGACTATGGCCGCGCCGACAGCGAAAACCGCGTTGGTCAGGTGACTGGCCTGGCCTGGACGGAAGTGGGCGGCGATCTGCTGACCATCGAAACCGCCTGCGTGCCGGGTAAAGGCAAGCTGACCTATACCGGCTCGCTCGGCGAAGTCATGCAGGAGTCGATTCAGGCGGCGCTGACCGTGGTGCGCGCGCGCGCTGAGAAGCTGGGCATCAACGGCGATTTCTACGAGAAGCGTGACATCCACGTTCACGTGCCGGAAGGCGCGACGCCGAAGGATGGCCCGAGCGCCGGTATCGCGATGTGTACCGCACTGGTTTCCTGTCTGACCGGCAACCCGGTGCGTTCCGACGTGGCGATGACCGGCGAGATCACGCTGCGCGGTCAGGTGCTGCCGATCGGCGGGCTGAAAGAGAAGCTGCTGGCGGCCCATCGCGGCGGCATTAAAGTGGTGCTGATCCCGGACGATAATAAACGCGATCTGGAAGAAATTCCGGCTAACGTTATTGCCGATCTGGAGATCCATCCGGTGAAGCGTATCGAAGAAGTATTAGGTCTTGCGCTGGAAAACGCCCCGTACGGCATGCAGGTTGCTACCGCAAAATAGTGATTAGCGACATAAAGCATTAAAAAGCGAAGCTGGCAGGCCAATGAGCGCTTGCCAGCTTTTTTTAGTGCCGTTAATTTAGGGGGCTGCGGAAACAGCGATTAAGATGAATTCCGTTGTTTCGGCTCAACAGGCTTGATATAACGTGCTGCGCATTCGTATCCGGCAGGACGCGCGGATGTGAAGTGAAATAATAAAAGAGGGGATGAAGAGAGTGAATAAGTCACAGTTGATCGACAAAATTGCTGCAGACGCTGACATTTCTAAAGCAGCAGCGGGACGTGTTTTGGAAGCATTCACCAGTTCTGTTTCCGACGCGCTGAAAGGCGGCGACGAAGTGGCTCTGGTAGGCTTTGGCACTTTCTCCGTACGCGAACGTGCCGCACGTACCGGCCGTAACCCGCAAACCGGCAAAGAGATCACCATTGCCGCAGGCAAAGTGCCGGGCTTCCGCGCCGGTAAAGCGCTGAAAGACGCTGTCAACGCATGACAACGCACCCGTCCGCAGAAGCATTTTCTTCCGTGGACTAGAGGACGGTTCATGCGTTCTCATGTAACATACGGGCACATCAAATTTGATGTGCCTTTTTTATTCGGATCCGGGGATAAATCGCTGTAAGACTTGTCTCTACAGGAGTAAAGCTGCCAGGCTAAACGGCAGTTGCGTAACGGCCTTTATCCGACAGGCGTTGCGCCCGAGATTTACATCCACACTACAGCGGAGCGTTGTCATACCATGATGGACAATTTACGCGCGGCGTCGAATCATGTCGTGCTCAAGGTTATTTTGGGGTTGATTATTCTCTCCTTCGTGCTGACCGGCGTTGGCAACTACCTTATCGGCGGCGGCAGCGATTATGCCGCTAAAGTCAACGGACAGGAAATCAGCCGCGCGCAGTTAGATCAGGCGTTCAACAGCGAGCGCAGCCGCCAGCAGCAAATGCTGGGCGATCAGTTCTCTCAGCTTGCTGGCAACGACGGTTTCATGCAGCAGATGCGTCAGCAGGCGCTGTCGCAGCTGGTAGACCAGGCGCTGCTCGATCAGTACATCAACGATCTCCATATTAATATCAGCGACGATCAGGTGAAGCAGGCGATCTTCGCGCAGCAGGCGTTTCAGACCAACGGCAAATTCGATAACGCCAAATATAACGGCCTGCTCAGCAGCATGGGCTTTACCGCCGATCGCTATGCGGAAGCGCTGCGCAAGCAGCTGGCGACCCAGCAGCTGATCAATGCCGTCGCGAATACCGACTTTATGCTGAAAAATGAAACCAGCAAGCTGGTCGACCTGGTATCGCAGAAGCGCGACATTCGTCAGGCGACAATCGACGTCAATGCGCTGGCGACAAAGCAAACCGCGACCGACGACGAAGTTTCGCAGTACTACCAGCAGCATAAAAACAACTTTATGGCGCCGGAGCAGTTTCGCGTCAGCTATATCAAAATGGATGCCGCCAGCATGCAGACGAACGTCAGCGATGCGGACATTCAGAGCTGGTACGATCAACATAAAGCGGACTACACCCAGCCGCAGCGCAATCGCTACAGCGTCATCCAGACCAAAACCGAAGCGGACGCCAGTGCCGTGCTGGAACAGCTGAAGGGCGGCGCGGACTTTGCCGCGCTGGCGAAAAGCAAATCGATCGATCCTATCTCCGCGCGCAAAGGCGGCGATATGGGCTGGCTGGAGCCTGCCACGACGCCGGATGAGCTGAAAAATGCCGGTCTGACGCAAAAAGGGCAGCTTTCCGGCGTGATTAAATCGTCGGTCGGCTTCCTGGTGGTGCGCCTGGACGATATCCAGCCGGAGCAGATCAAGCCGCTGGCTGAGGTGCGCGACGCCGTGGCCAGTAAAGCGAAACAGGAGAAAGCGGTCGACGCCTTCTACCAGCAGCAGCAGAAGGTGAGCGAAGCAGCGAGCAACGACAATGAGTCTCTTGCTGGCGCTGCGCAGGCTTCAGGTCTGAAAGTGGTTGAAACCGGCTGGTTCAGCCACGACAGCGTGCCGCAGGAGCTGAACTTCGACGCGGTGAAAAACGCCGTGTTTAACGGCGGCCTGCTCGGCCAGAATGGCGCGCCCGGCAATAACTCCGACGTTATTACCGTGGATGGCGATCGTGCATTCGTGCTGCGCATTAGCGAGCACAAGCCTGAGGCGATCAAACCGCTGGAAGAGGTCAAAGCGCAAATCGCCGACACGCTGAAGCATGATAAAGCCGAACAGCAGGCGAAAGCCCAGGCGGATAAGCTGCTGGCCGATCTCAAGGCGGGCAAGCAGGACGCGCTTAGCGCGGCCGGGCTGACGCTGAGCGCCAGCAAAACCGTCGATCGCAACAGTCAGGATCCGGTAGCGCAGACCGCCTTTAATCTGCCGCAGCCCGTTGACGGTAAAACCTCATGGGGCGTCAGCGAAGATATGCAGGGCAATGTCGTGCTGGTGGCGCTGGATAAGGTCAGCAGCGGCACGCTGCCGCAGGAGCAGGTCGATGAAATGGTCAGGGGCGTAACGCAGAACAACGCGCAGCTGGCATTCGAAGCGCTGCTCGCTAACCTGCGTAAAGAGGCAAAAATCAAATACGGCGCCGCTGCGCAAATGCAGTAACGCTCGCAAAAATTTGTTTTGCAGTGAAAATCAAAAAGGCCGCTTGCGCGGCCTTTTCCATAGGTAGATTTTGCCTTTTGCGGCTTTCCCGCCTCTCTGTCACGCTCTCCCTGCTGTTAAACACAAGGAGAAACAGAGCATGTCTAAATCAACGTTGTCAGCACTTTACTTAACCTTAGCGCTTGGCGGCGCCCTTTATCATCCCGGCCTGGCGGCGGCGGAAACCGCAACCGAAACGCCGGTCGCGCAGACGGCCGGACCGCAGATCGAGCAAATCAGCATTAACGACGCGACAGCCGAACAGCTGTCGGCGGCGATGAATGGCGTGGGGCTGAAAAAGGCGCAGGCGATCGTCAGCTACCGCGAGCAGTACGGCCCCTTTACCGCTATTGAACAGTTAAAAGAGGTGCCGGGCATTGGCAATGCGCTAATCGAACGGAACGCTGAACGGCTGAAACTGTGAGCTGAGGCGCAACCCTGACGCTTTTGCCGCACTGCAAAAGGAGTTTTGCTACGCTAAAGAGGTCATACCAGTTTAGCCCTTTTGCGACAGGAGATGTCAGGCATGCAGACCACTATTAAAGTTCGCGGCTACCACCTTGATGTGTATCAGCACGTCAACAACGCGCGCTATCTGGAGTTTCTCGAAGAGGCGCGCTGGCAGTGGCTCGAGGAGGCCGGCGCGTTTAACTGGCTGCAAGAGCAGCAGCTGGCGTTCGTAGTCGTGAACATTAATATCAACTACCGTCGCCCGGCCGTGCTGGGCGACGTTCTGGCTATTCACAGTGAAATCACGCAGCTGAACGGCAAAAGCGGCATTATCACCCAGCGCGTGACGCTGGAGGGCAGCGAGACTCTGGTGGCGGATGCGGCGCTTACCTTTGTCTGCATCGATCTGCGCACGCAGAAAGCGGTAGCGCTGGAGAGCGAGCTGCGCGCGCGGCTGGAGGCTTTCTCAGCCTGATTAACCGTGCGGCGCGCAGACTCAGGCTAAACCGCTTTTGCTTTTCATTGCCGCCATCACGCCGTCGCGGTCGGCGAGATAGTCGTTCAGACCGCGAGCACGCAAATGGCAGGCGGCGCATTCGCCGCAACCGTCGCCCTTAACGCCGTTATAGCAGGTCAGCGTCTCTTCACGGACCAGCGTCAGGCTTTGCCAGTAATCAGCCAGCGCCCAGGTCTCGGCTTTGTTAAGCCACATCAGCGGGGTCTCGAAACGCACCTCGCGCGCCATGCCCAGCGCGACCGCATGGTTCAGCGCTTTGACAAACTCATCGCGGCAGTCGGGATAGCCGGAGAAATCGGTTTCGCACACGCCGGTAATGACGGCTTCCGCCTCTACCTGATACGCGTAAACCGAGGCGAGCGTCAGGAACAGAATATTGCGTCCCGGCACAAAGGTGCTTGGCAGGCCGCTGGCGGCGGGATCGTAAGAGGGGACCGGAATATTATCGCGGGTCAGGCTGCTCACCGCCAGCTCGTTCAGCAGAGTGACGTCGAGCACTTTATGGGCGCGCGCGCCCAGCTTCAGTGCCAGCGCGCGGGCAACGTCGATCTCTTCGCGATGACGCTGACCATAGTCGAACGTGACGCAGTGCACTTCATCATACTGCTGCAACGCCTGAATCAGGCAGGTAGTGGAGTCTTGTCCACCGCTAAACACGACTACGGCTCGTTTCATTATATTGTCCTGGTCGAAAATTTTGCGCCTATGGTAATAACTCTCCGGGCCGCTGAACAGCCTGAAACGATACTTCACATCGCCAGCGGCGGGGGAACCCAGGCGCGGCTGAAATCGAACCATCCGAGCGTATTAAGCTGAATGCCCTCTACGCCAGGCGGCGCGAAGATTTGATAGCGGTAGTTGAACAGCGGCAGCAACAGACCGTCGCACATCAGGCGATGGTAAAGCTGGTGCAGCGCGTCGCTGCGCGCATCGCCGTCGTCCAGCTGCTGTATCGACAAGAGTTCCTGACGAAGGCGGCTGCTGGTGGCTGCGGGCCACAGCCGGTCGAGTTCCAGCCAGCTCGCCAGGGTAAAGATCGGCGCGTCGCCAATCAGCCGATCGCCCATAACCAGATCGGCCTGCTCCAGATCCTCAAAGCGTCGCCAGCTTTTGACGTTGTGAAAGATAATAGTCAGCTCACAGCCTTCCGCCAGCAACAGCTGACGCAGCGCCTGCGCCATCTCATGCAGCTCCACCGGCAGCTGGTAGTGCAGGGTCAGACGCGGCGGCAGATCCGGCGCTTCATCTTCAACAGGCGGCACCGGCCAGCCCGGCAGCAGCTCTTTGCTTGGCGTAATCAGTCCCTCTTCCAGCGGCAGCTGCGCAACGATGCCGCTTTGCTGCAGCAGACGGAACAGACGACGCGCCTGTGCCGGGCTGAAGCCTGCGCGCGGACGACAGGCAAGATAACAAAAGCCCAGGCTAATGCTGCGGCTGACCGGACGCAGCGATGCCAGATCCGCCGCGTCGCCAATAGCGATCTGCACCGGATGACGACAGCTGGTGCCTAGCGCGCGATCGAACAGCGTCGGCGTAATCCAGTATTCCACCGCCTGCATCAGCGGCAACTGCAGGTGCCAGCGCGCGTGGCTCTCAATACGCACCAGCTCCGGCGTAAAGTGCGCCAGCTTCCAGGGGCCGCTGCCAAGGCGCGGCTGCTGCGGATGCGGTAGCAGGCAGAGCTGATGCGCCAGCCGGTAGGGCAGCCAGTAATCGCTGCTGCTCAGCTGAAAACGCAGCGCCAGCGGGTGCGGCGCGTCTACGCTTTCAACGTCCGCCAGCAGACGCCGCGCGCGCTCGTCCTGCAGGATGCGCTGAAACTGCTCGACCAGCTGCGCGGCCTGGAGTGGCTCATCGTTATGCCAGAACAGCCGAGGACGCAGCCAGAAGAGCCAGACGCGGCCCTCATCGGCGTGCTGCCAGTGATGGGCCAGATCGCCTACCGGTTCATCCGCTTCAAAACGCGTCACGCCGGAAAAGAGCTGGCGCGCCAGATGCTGCTCGGCGCGTCCGCTGATTTGCAGCGGCGCGACCGATTCCAGCGGGCGGTAGTAGGGGATGCGCAGCACCGGCGCGTCGTTTTGCCACTGACCACCCATCAGCGGACGCAGCAGGTTCATCAGCCGCTCCGGCGCCATATCCAGCACCTGCAGCGCTTCTGCGGCGTTGCCCGCCTGCAATTGCGACTGCAACAGCTGCTGTCGCAGCTGCTCCGGCGTGCGCAGAAAGGTCAGTAAGCCAAGCTTGCCGCGCCCTGATTCGCCCTGCCAGCGCAGCCAGCCTGCATGCTGCCACTGCGACAGCAGGGTGCGCAGATGACGATCGCTACAAAAGCAGCGGCTGGCCATCTCGGCCACGCAGGTTTGCTGGGGCGAGCCCTGGCTGTGCTGCCACAGGCGCTGGAACTGGTTGAGGCGATTAAGCTGGCGCATAAGAAACCCGGAACAGTTTTCGCAAAGTATTCACTATTAGTTCCGGGATTGCCAGGCGATAGTCTCTTCTGACTTATTAACGGGAGAGAGCCATGGCGCGACTAGCCGCATTCGATATGGACGGCACGCTGCTGCTGCCCAGCCACCAGCTGGGTCAGCAGACGCTCGCCAGTCTGCTGGCGCTACATCAGCGTGACGTGCATCTGGCGTTCGCCACCGGACGACATCTGCTGGAGATGCAGATCCTGCGCCAGCGCATCACGCTGCCCGCATGGCTGATTACCGGCAACGGCACGCGCGTTCACGATCTGGAGGGTAACGTGCTGTTTGCCAGCGATCTCTCGCCGTCAGTGGCGGAAGAGGTGCTCCACAGCCGCTGGAAGAGCGCTGCGACGGTACACGTTTTTAATGATAAGGGCTGGTTTACCGACGTGCCTGTGCCGGAGCTGCTGCAGGCGCACTCCATGAGCGGCTTTAGCTATCAGCTGCGCGACCTGAAAAGCTTTCCCGCCCATGAAGTCACCAAGATTTGCTTCGTCGATAGTCACGATGCGCTTTGCCAGCTGAAAACGCAGCTGGATGCGGCGTTCGGCGACCGTGCGCATATCTGTTTTTCGGCGCTGGATTGTCTGGAGGTCTTGCCGCTCAACTGCAACAAAGGCAGTGCGCTGGCGATGTTATGCCAGCATCTCTCGCTGACGCTGGCGGAGTGCATGGCCTTTGGCGACGCCATGAACGACCGCGAAATGCTGTCGCTGGTAGGGAAAGGTTTTGTTATGGGCAACGCCATGAGTCAGCTCAAGTCCGCGCTGCCCCATTTGCCGGTTATCGGCCATTGCGAGACACAGGCGGTGTCTCACTATTTAAATCACTGGATGGCCACGCCGCACCTCGCGTATTCCCCCGAATGCTGAGGATTACAGTGAAGCGGACAGGAAGTCCGCTATTTTATTCCAGCTCGCGCTGCCAGCCGCTGATATCGCCAAACTGCCGCGCGACCCAGCTTTCATCGTAGTAGCTATCGGGATAGCGTTCGCCGCTGTCACACATCAGCGTCACCAGCGCGCCCTGTTCGCCTTTCGCACGCATCCGTTTCGCCACCTGCATCATGCCCCAGAAGTTGGTACCGGTTGAGGCGCCAGGCTTGCGGCCAATAATCTGCGCCAGCTTCAGCATTGCCGCCAGCGTCGCGCCGTCAGGCACTTTCATCATTTCGTCAATCACGTCCGGCATAAAAGAGGGCTCGACGCGCGGGCGGCCGATGCCTTCAATCTGGCTGCCGCGTGCGCTGCGCAGCGCCGCATCACGGCTGTGCCAGTAATCAAAGAATACCGAATGCTCGGGATCGACCACCAGCAGTTGAGTGGCAAAACCCTGATAGCGGATATAGCGCCCCAGCGTCGCCGAGGTGCCGCCGGTTCCTGCGCCCATAATAAGCGTGTGCGGCACCGGAAAGGGCTCGAGCGCCATCTGACGGAAAATACTTTCGGCGATGTTATTATTGCCGCGCCAGTCGGTGGCGCGTTCGGCGTAGGTGAACTGATCCATAAAATGGCCGTTCAGCTCGCGCGCCAGCTGTGTTGACGCGCTGTAAAGCTCGCAGGGATCGGTGACAAAATGACACTGACCGCCGTAGAACGCGATCTGTTCAATTTTGCGCTTCGCGGTGCTCGCCGGCATCACGGCGATAAAGGGCAGGCCGAGCAGCTGGGCGAAATAGGCCTCCGACACCGCCGTGCTGCCGGATGAGGCCTCAATCACCGGCCTGTTCTCTTTAATCCAGCCGTTCGCCAGCCCATAGAGAAACAGCGAGCGCGCCAGGCGATGTTTCAGGCTGCCGCTGGGATGGGTGCTCTCATCTTTCAGATAGAACGCGATGCCGGGATAATCCGCCAGGCGAAAGCGAATCAGGTGGGTTTCGGCGGAGCGTTGAAAATCCGCGTTGATCTCATTAATGGCGTGGCGAGTCCAGTTACTCATGATGCTAGTCCGGCAAAAAAGATGCGCTGATTGTAAGGCACGGGCAGGAAAAAGAGTTGGCTTTATTCCGGCTATAATGGCACCAATGGAGAAAAATATTCTCCCGGAGAGGCAAATGTTAGATAAAACTGACCGCCATTTACTGGATCTGCTACAGCGGGACTGCACGCTGTCGCTGCAGGCGCTGGCGGACGCCGTCAACCTCACCACCACGCCGTGCTGGAAGCGACTGAAAAAGCTGGAGGATGACGGTATTATCCGCGCGCGCGTCGCGCTGCTGGATGCGGAGAAGCTCGGCCTGTCGCTGACGGCCTTTATGTTTGTAAAAACGCAGCAGCACAGCCGCGAATGGTATCAGCGCTTCGTCACGGCGGTGCAGGAGATGCCTGAAGTGCTGGCGTTCTACCGTACGGCGGGCGAATACGACTACCTGCTGCGTATTCAGGTGGCGGATATGAAACGTTACGACGAATTTTACAAGCGTCTGGTTAACAGCGTGCCGGGCCTGATTGACGTCACCTCCAGCTTCGCCATGGAGGAGATTAAATACACCACGGCGTTACCCGTTGCCCCCTGAGGCAAAAGAAAGAGAAGAGCGTAGTGCGATTATTCAGCCAGTTAAGTTGGTATTTTATTCGCGAGTGGCGACGCTATCTGGGCGCGGTCACTCTTCTGATTATCATCGCTATCCTGCAGCTGCTGCCGCCGCATCTGGTAGGCGTTATCGTCGATGGCGTTACGCATAGCAGCATGAGCGCGCGCACCATTATGATGTGGATCGGCGTGATGCTGGTTACCGCCGTGGCGACCTATCTGCTGCGCTATGTCTGGCGCGTGCTGTTGTTCGGCGCCTCCTATCAGCTTGCCGTCGAACTGCGCGAAGATTTTTACCGTCAGCTCAGCCGCCAGCACCCGGCTTTTTATCTGCGCCATCGCACCGGCGATCTTATCGCGCGCGCCACTAATGATGTGGATCGCGTGGTATTCGCCGCCGGCGAAGGGGTGCTGACGCTGGTGGATTCGCTGGTAATGGGCTGCGTGGTGCTGCTGGTGATGAGCCTGCAGATTAGCTGGCAGCTGACGCTGCTGTCGCTGGTGCCGATGCCGATCATGGCGCTGTTTATCCATCGTTACGGCAACCAGCTGCACGACCGTTTTAAGCTGGCGCAGGCGGCCTTTTCCAGCCTTAACGATCAGACGCAGGAGAGCCTGACCAGCATCCGTATGATTAAGGCTTTTGGCCTGGAGTCGCACCAGTCCGAGCAGTTTTCCGCGATTGCCCGCGATACCGGCGAGAAAAACCTGCGCGTGGCGCGCGTCGACGCCCGCTTCGACCCTACGATCTATATCGCAATCGGCTTCTCGAACCTGCTGGCGATCGGCGGCGGCAGCTGGATGGTATGGCACGATCGGCTGACGCTTGGTCAGCTTACCAGCTTTGTTATGTATCTTGGCCTGATGATCTGGCCGATGCTGGCGCTGGCGTGGATGTTCAATATCGTCGAGCGCGGCAGCGCCGCCTGGAGCCGCATCGGCGCGCTGCTGGCGGAAGCGCCCGCGGTGGAAGATGGCGAGCAGGTTCCGCCTGCGAACCCTGGCGTACTAAAGGCGGCGATCCGCGAGTTTCGCTATCCGGCCAGCGTCGCGCCGGTGCTGCGCAACCTCAGCTTTGAGCTGAAGCCTGGCCAGATGCTCGGCCTGTGCGGCCCGACCGGCAGCGGAAAAAGCACGCTGCTCAGCCTGTTGCAACGCCATTTCGATATTGAACAGGGTGAGATCCGCTATCACAACATTCCGCTGCCGCAGCTGCGCATCGATAGCTGGCGCAGCCGCCTGGCGGTGGTCAGCCAGACGCCGTTCCTCTTCTCTGACAGCGTGGCGAGCAATATCGCGCTGGGCAGGCCCGACGCCAGTCAGGAAGAGATCGAGCGCGCAGCGCAGCTGGCCTGCGTGCACGAGGATATTTTGCGTCTGCCGCAGGGGTATGACACTGAAGTGGGCGAGCGCGGCGTAATGCTTTCCGGCGGCCAGAAGCAGCGTATCTCTATTGCGCGCGCGCTGTTGCTCGACGCGGAGATCCTGATCCTCGACGATGCCCTGTCGGCGGTCGATGGCCGCACCGAACATGACATCCTGCATAACCTGCGCCGCTGGGGACAGGGCCGCACCCTGATCATCAGCGCGCATCGTCTGTCGGCGCTGGCGGAGGCGAGCGAAATTCTGGTGCTGCAACAGGGCGTGGTCGCCCAGCGCGGGGATCACGATGCGCTGGCGGCGCAGCCGGGATGGTATCGCGATATGTATCGCTATCAGCAGCTTGAGGCGGCGCTGGATGAGGATGAATCAGCAAAAGGAGCGCCCGATGGCGAAGTCTAAACGCTTATGGCCGACGCTGAAGCGGCTGCTCGCCTATGGCAAACCATGGCGCCGGTCGCTGGGCCTCGCGGTCGGCATGCTCTGGATCGCCGCCGCGGCCGAGGTGACCGGACCTGTGCTGGTCAGCTATTTTATCGACAACCTGGTGGCGAAACACCGGATGCCCTGGGGCATCGTCGCCGGGCTGGTAGTGAGCTTTATTTTGCTGCAGCTGCTGGCGGCGGGACTGCACTATTTTCAGGCTTTGCTGTTTAACCGCGCGGCGATCGGCGTGGTGCAGCGGCTGCGCAGCGACGTTATGGACGCGGCGCTGCGTCAGCCGCTCAGCGCCTTCGATACCCAGCCGGTCGGGCAGATTATTTCACGCGTTACCAACGACACCGAGGTGATTAAAGATCTCTACGTCACGGTGGTGGCGACAGTGTTGCGCGGCGCGGCGCTGATCGGCGCGATGATGGTGGCGATGTTCAGCCTTGACTGGCGCATGGCGCTGGTGGCGATGGTGATCTTTCCGCTGGTGCTGACGGTGATGTTGATTTATCAGCGCTACAGCACGCCGATTGCGCGCCGCGTACGCAGCTATCTGGCGGATATCAACAACGGTTTTAACGAAGTGATCAACGGCATGAGCGTGATCCAACAGTTTCGTCAGCAGGCGCGCTTCGGCGAGCGTATGAACGAAGCCAGTCGTTCGCACTATCTGGCGCGTATGCAGACGCTGCGGCTGGACGGTTTTCTGCTGCGCCCGCTGCTTAGCCTCTTTTCCGCGCTGATCCTTTGCGGTCTGCTGATGCTGTTCAGCTTCTCCTCGCCGGGCATATTTGAGGTCGGCGTGCTCTATGCCTTTATCACCTACCTTGGTCGTCTCAACGAACCGCTGATCGAACTGACGACGCAGCAGTCGATGCTGCAGCAGGCGATGGTGTCGGGCGAACGCATTTTCGAGCTGATGGACGCGACGCAGCAGCATTACGGCGATGACGATCGCCCGCTGAGTTCAGGACGTATCTCGCTGCGTCACCTGAGCTTCGCCTATCGCGGCGATCGTGACGTGCTGAGCGATATCAATCTTGACGTGCCAGCGCGCAGTTTCGTCGCGCTGGTAGGGCATACCGGCAGCGGAAAAAGCACCCTCGCCAGCCTTTTAATGGGCTATTACCCGGCGACACGCGGCGAAATAAGGCTGGACGATCGTCCCGTCAGCCAGCTCAGCCATCGGACTCTGCGTCGCGGCATTGCCATGGTGCAGCAGGATCCTGTGGTGCTGGCGGACAGTTTGCTGGCTAACGTGCGCCTCGGCCGCGATATCAGTGAAGAGGCGGTCTGGCAGGTACTGGAACAGGTGCAGCTCGCCTCGCTGGCGCGCGATATGCCTGACGGCATTCATACGCGTTTAGGCGAGCAGGGGAACAATCTGTCGGTGGGACAGAAGCAACTGCTGGCGCTGGCGCGCGTGCTGGTAGAGATGCCGCAGATCCTCATCCTCGACGAGGCGACCGCCAATATCGACTCCGGCACCGAACAGGCGATTCAGCAGACCCTGCGCGCGTTGCGTCAGCACACCACGCTGGTGGTCATCGCCCATCGTCTGTCGACCATTACCGAGGCCGATACCATTCTGGTGCTGCATCGCGGTCAGGTGGTGGAGCAGGGCGATCACGCCGGGCTGCTGGCGCGTCAGGGGCGATACTGGCAAATGTATCAGCTGCAGCAGGCGGGCGATGAACTGGTGTCGGGCACAGCCGTCGCCTCCGTCGAGTAAATTGCACCTTTTTTGCGCGCATTTATCAGAATGTTCCGTATCGCTGCACTTCTTTGAGGCCCGAAGCACCAAAGAAGTGCAGCCCTGTCGTTATCTCGTTTCGCTTTTCTCTCCCGGTCCTTTTTTCCTGCCACGTTAAGCCATACTGCGCTGCATTCAGGGCGCACCGCGCACGCTTTTTCATTCCTGGCACAGCCTTTGCTTCTGTCTCTGCACGTCTGAGGCGACTCACTTGTCTACTACCCGGAGGGGATGTAATGAAGCTGGTTACCGTAGTCATCAAACCATTCAAACTGGAGGATGTGCGCGAAGCGCTCTCCTCTATCGGCATTCAGGGGCTGACCGTTTCTGAGGTTAAAGGATTTGGCCGTCAGAAAGGCCATGCAGAGCTCTATCGCGGCGCTGAATACAGCGTGAACTTTCTGCCCAAGGTCAAGATTGATGTCGCTATTGCCGACGACCAGCTCGACGAAGTGGTGGATGTGATCAGCAAGGCGGCTTACACCGGCAAGATCGGTGACGGCAAAATTTTTGTCGCTGAGCTTCAGCGCGTTATTCGTATTCGCACCGGTGAAACCGACGAAGCAGCGCTCTGATTTCGGCTACGTAATCTGATGGGATGGAAAAAAATGAATAAAGCACTGACCTTGTTGGGCCTCATCAGCCTGGCCCTGTTACCCTCGCTGGCGATGGCTGCGCCCGCGCCGGCGGTTGCGGATAAGGCCGACAACGCATTTATGATGATTTGCACCGCACTGGTGCTGTTTATGACGGTTCCAGGGATCGCACTCTTTTACGGCGGCCTGATCCGCGGCAAAAACGTTCTCTCTATGCTGACGCAGGTCGCGGTGACCTTTGCGTTAGTCTGCGTGCTGTGGATTGTGTATGGCTATTCGCTGGCGTTCAGCGAAGGCAACGCCTTTTTCGGCAGCTTCCAGTGGGCGATGCTGAAAAACATCGAGCTGAAGGCGGTGATGGGCACCTTCTATCAGTATATCCACGTCGCATTCCAGGCGTCGTTCGCCTGTATTACCGTGGGGCTGATCGTCGGCGCTATCGCCGAGCGTATTCGCTTCTCCGCCGTGCTGATTTTTGTCGGCGTCTGGGTCACTCTGGCTTATCTGCCGATTGCACATATGGTCTGGGCGGGCGGTTTCCTGGCGCAGGATGGCGCGCTGGACTTCGCAGGCGGTACGGTCGTGCATATTAACGCCGCTATTGCCGGACTGGTGGGCGCCTATCTGGTAGGCAAGCGCGCGGGCTTCGGCAAAGAGGCGTTTAAACCGCATAACCTGCCGATGGTCTTCACCGGTACGGCGATCCTTTACGTGGGCTGGTTTGGCTTTAACGCCGGTTCGGCCTCTGCCGCTAACGAGATCGCCGCGCTGGCTTTTCTGAACACCGTAGTAGCGACCGCAGGCGCGGTGCTCTCCTGGACCTTCGGCGAGTGGGCCGTACGCGGCAAACCGTCGCTGCTGGGCGCCTGTTCAGGTTTTATCGCCGGTCTGGTCGCCATTACCCCAGCCTGTGGCTATGTAGGCGTCGGCGGGGCGTTGATTATCGGCCTGGTGGGCGGTCTGGCTGGGCTGTGGGGCGTAACCTCGCTGAAGAAAATGCTGCGCGTGGACGATCCCTGTGACGTCTTCGGCGTGCACGGCGTGTGCGGCATTATTGGCTGTATTCTGACCGGCGTATTCACCTCCTCTTCGCTGGGCGGCGTCGGTTATGCGGAAGGGGTCACCATGGGACATCAGGTATGGGTGCAGCTCTACAGCGTCGCCATTACTATCGTCTGGTCTGCGGTGGTCGCCTTTATCGGCTTTAAGCTGGCAGATATGATCGTGGGTCTGCGCGTGCCGGAAGAGCAGGAGCGCGAAGGTCTCGATGTGAACAGCCACGGCGAGAACGCTTACAACCAGTAAGCCGGGGCAAAGAAGAGCAGTGCACAACCTACTATAACGCGACAAGGGGCGACTATTCGCCCCTTATTTTTTGCCCGTCGCCGGGCCAGCCCGCTGCGTTTTTCAGCGCCCGGATAAGTTATTCGCTGCGCTGGCGCATCACCCCTTCCTGCACGGTGGAGGCGACCAGCACCCCCTGTTGGTTATAGAACTCGCCGCGCACAAAACCGCGTGCGCCGGAGGCGGAGGTGCTTACCACGCTGTAGAGTAGCCAGTCGCTGAAGTTAAACGGGCGGTGAAACCACATCGAGTGATCGATAGTGGCGACCTGCATATCTGGCTCAAGGAAGCCCTTGCCGTGCGGCTGAAGCGCCACCGGCAGGAAATTTAAATCGGAGGCGTAGCCCAGCAGATACTGATGGATGCGCAGATCGCCAGGCAAGCCGCCGTTGGCGCGGATCCAGACCTGGCGCACCGGCTCGTCGACGCGGCCTTTGAGCGGATTGTGAATCTGTACCGGGCGTATCTCCAGCGGTCGCTCGGCGATGAATTTTTCACGCACCTTTTCCGGCAGCAGATGCGCCATCTTTTGCGCCAGATCCTGTTCCGATGCCAGCGTTTCGGGGCCGGGCACCGCAGGCATCTCATTCTGATGCTCGAAACCGCTCTCCGGCGCCTGGAAAGAGGCGGTCATATAGAATATAGGCTGGCCGTTCTGAATCGCACTGACGCGCCGCGCGCTGAAGCTTTTGCCGTCGCGCAGCGTTTCCACATCGTAAATAATGCTTTTCTTGCTGTCGCCCGGTCGTAAGAAGTAGCTGTGGAAAGAGTGAATGATGCGCTCTTCCGGCACCGTCTGTTTCGCCGCGTAGAGCGCCTGGCCGACGACCTGACCGCCAAAGACCTGACGCAGTCCTAAGTCTTCGCTCTGGCCGCGATAGAGGCCCTCTTCCAGCTTTTCCAGATTTAATAAATTCAGCAGATTTTCCAGCGCCTGGCTCATAGTGCAATCCTCACAAAGTTAACCGGCTCAGTGTGAAAGATCCGACCAGTTAACGTCAATCAAAGAGTGCATCAGGCACCGACAGGAAATATCTGGATTTTATGCCAGGATTAACCCTATAAGGCGAATGAAATCCCAGTCGATAAATTCGCAGCCGATAATCATAGTGATCAGATGGAGACGACATCAATGAAACTCTGGCAAGTGGTAAGTGGTATTACGTTAATTGCAGCCGCCGCAGGTTGTGCCGATCACAGCAAATCTGTACCGGTGCCGACGCTGGGCGCAAGCGCAGCAGGACAGCAGGCAGCGATTGCGCAGCCAAACGTGAGCGGTTCAGTCTATATTCGTCAGCGCGTCGCGCTACCGCCTGACGCGGTGTTGACGGTTACGCTCTCCGATGCGTCAATGGCGAACGCGCCATCGAAAGTGCTTTCGCAGCGCGCCGTACACACGCAGGGCAAGCAGGCGCCGTTCCATTTCGTGCTGCCGTTTAATCCTGCTGACATTCAGCCCAACGCGCGTATTTTGCTGAGTGCGGCCATCACTATTGACGGCAAGCTGGCGTTTATTACCGATTCCGTTAAGCCAGTAATTAACCAGGGCGGAACCAAAGCGGAACTGCTGCTGGTGCCGGTACCGCAAACGGCGCTGCCTACACAGCCCGGCGCGGCCACTACGGTGCCGTCAACCTCTCCGACGCAGGTGACCCCATCTTCTTCTGTACCTGCGCCGACCAGCCTGTAATCTGATGAGAGCGGGGCGTTATAGCCCCGCTGTCAGGGCCGCCAGCGATACTGTTCCAGCGCGATACGCCCGTCATCGCTTATCTCAATGCCTTCGGCCGCCAGCGCATCGCGCTGTCGTAGCAGATCGTCGCCCTGTAAAGAAATAGCGCCGTGGCGGTTAATCACGCGATGCCATGGCAGCTGCGTGCCTTGCGGTAAACGACGCAATACGCCGCCCACCTGGCGCGCAGCGCGTGGAGAACCCGCCAGCCGGGCGATATCGCCATAGGTAGCGACTTTTCCTTGCGGAATAGCGGCGACAATATGCCATATGCGCTGCTGAAAACTCTCTTGCGGATCCATAACCTCGTTCCGGTAGGCGTAAAGACCTACTTTAGCATAGCGGCGCGGCGTCAGGCGGCACCCATTGTTCAAGAAAACAACGGTCATCCGGACGGCGCTTGCAATTGCCGGGGGCTTCCCTGATAATGCCCCCGCCTTCGAAAGAGGGCTTATCAATGGAGGCTCTGTTGGTCCTCCCGCAATGCTAACTTGTGAACTCGGTCAGGTCCGGAAGGAAGCAGCCGCAGCAGGCGACGCGTGTGCCGGGATGTGGCTGGCAGAGCCTCCACCACTTTCTCCCCTCGAAAAATCTTCATACGTCTCTTATAACCGCCACTCCATGGCCAGTTACAGATTTATTCAGAAAAAGGGATAGGTTGTAGCAAAGAGAAAGGAAAAACAGTGTGTTAACGCACGAACTTCCATACTGAGCCAGGGACTTTGTCGTAAAGCTTATTCATCGTCAGTTCAGCCAGACGATGATCGGCGGCAGAGTAGAATACCGCCAGTTCATCATCGGATAATTCATACTTATTCTTTTCAATCACGCGTTCAAGCGTATCGATCGAGCGGCAACGTCTCAGCCGCATCAAATAATCAGTTTTAGTCAGAGTTTTATCGTTCATAAATAAACCGGTCTCATGTTTACCTAAATGGAGTGGCTGGGTTGCTGAAGGTAAGCGCACTCTTCGCTAAAAAGATTAAATAAGCGCCGGGCGGAACGCTGCCACCGATTCAGATCTTGCGCATTGATACCGTAATTAGTGAATAACATAAAGGTATCGTCAAGATAGTCGTCGATTTGCGTTATCAGATCTTCATCTTCAGCATGCTTTATTTTGTAATTCATCGTGAAAGAAGCAATGTGCTCAATCAAATCATTAAGCTGTAAATTGTTCTCTGAAGTCGGGTCGTTAACCCAGCCGTGATGGCTGTCGGTTAGCGTCGCCATACTTTCATCAAACAGGTTCTCACACAGGAATTTAAGCTGGGCAATATCATGCCGTTTCGGTGAGTACTCGTCCATCTTTTTCCCCTCCATAGCTTGCACAGATACCGCAATGCGGCGAGTTAAGGTTAAGCGGCCAGGAAGCGATTATGAATAGCGGTCAGAGCTAGGGTTACATTAAATATAAATCACAATCATTAGTTTTGCTCACCTCAATTACCAAATATTACAATTCGTCAGCGGGTGAGGGTTGCTGGTTCTCAATCAGCTCAAACTCAAGTCTGCCGGGAAAAACATGAAACAGAACCTGTTCTTCCCTGGTAAAAGTCTCATTTAAATCCAGGCAAGGACTAAATATATGTCCATCGAATTGATAAAGCATTTTAAAACGATTGCTGGCTAACTTTTCAACAGACTTTATTTTAAAACTCTCAGGAACTAACTGAGCGTGTGGTGAATACCATTGCAGATCGCCTGCCAGGGGTTGCGCTATTTTGGGAATATTCCGTTGGATAAACGCCTTTAATTCTGGGACGTCTGGGTTATCCGGGTTGATATTGCTTTCAAGCTGCAGTGACATAACGTTTACCGGTTCAGTAGAGTGATAAACCGATCATTAGGCTTGTGCAACCTCTTTGCAACTCATCTGTTAACGACAAAACCTATTGTTATTATTCGTAAAGCTTTTTTCCTCATTGAATCAGATAAATGGCGGGACGTATCGTCAGGCCGCCAGCGAATACTGATACCTTTTGAAACATATTCCTCACGCGCGACAGCAGAAAGATACGATAGAGTAACGTTATGTTATAACATAATGAGTTAATGATGAGTCAGAGTGGAATGCTGCTTTCGCTGGCAGGAAGATTAGCCATCGCGTTGGGGATTATCGTCCTGCTGGCGCTGGCAATAGCGTGGGGAATCGTCTCGTGATGCGTTTTATTCAACTCCAGGCGGGTTATCAGAACAGAGCGGTGACGCCAGTCATTAATGCTGAATTAACGTCTGGAAGTATGACGGCGCTGATCGGCGCCAACGGCAGCGGTAAGTCTACGCTGCTGAAAACCATTGCCGGACTCATCAAACCGGTGGCCGGAAAGTGCGAACTGCAACTTCCCCGCAAGGCCATCGGCTGGATGCCGCAGCGCAGCGAGCTGGAAACGCGCTTTCCCTTAACGGTTTTCGAACTGGTGTCGATGGGCTGCTGGCCGCGCTGCGGCTGGTTCGGTGGTATCAATCGCGCCATGCGGCGCGAGATCGACGAGGCGCTGGATGCGGTACAGATGCGCGACTTCGCCGAGGCGCAGCCTGCCACGCTGTCAGGCGGTCAGCTGCAGCGCGTGCTTTTCGCCCGGCTGTTAATGCAGCGCAGTCCGCTGTGGCTGCTGGATGAACCTTTTAACGGCATTGATAGCAAAACGGTGACGCTGCTGATGTCAATCCTGCAGCGGCAGCAGCAGGCGGGCACAACGCTGCTGGTGGTATTGCACGATCGACCGCTGGTCGAGCGCTACTTCAGCGACGTGCTGTCAATGGACGACGACTCGGGCCGACTTGCTGCTGAGGCGTCAGTCTCGTTACGGAACCTGGCGTCATGATACTGATTCAGCCTTTTATCGAATTCGGCTTTATGCGCCGCGCGCTGATCGCCTGCGTGGCGCTGGCCGTCAGCGCTACGCCGCTCGGCGTCTTTTTGTCGCTGCGTCGGATGAGCCTGATTGGCGATGCGTTGTCTCACGCGGTTTTGCCCGGCGCGGCTATCGGCTACCTGATTTCTGGCTTATCGCTGGTGGCGATGGGCGTCGGCGGGCTGATCGCCGGGCTGGCGGTCGCGCTGCTCTCTGGTGCGGTCAGTCGCTATACGCCGCTGAAAGAGGATGCCAGCTTTGCCGGTTTCTACCTGGGTTCGCTGGCGCTTGGCGTCACGCTGGTGTCGCTGCGCGGCTCCAGCGTCGATCTGCTGCATGTCTTGTTCGGTTCGCTGCTGGCGGTGGATAACCCGGCGCTGCTGCTGGTAGGCGGCATCGCCGCCTTTACCCTGCTGATGCTTGCGGTTATTTACCGACCGCTGGTGATTGACGCTTTCGATCCCGATTTTCTGCGCGCTCAGGGCAAATGGAGCGCGCCGCTGGTGCACGGCCTTTTTCTGATGCTGGTGGTGCTGAATCTGGTGGCGGGCTTTCAGGTGCTCGGCACGCTGATGTCGGTCGGGCTGATGATGCTGCCCGCCGCCAGCGCCCGATTCTGGAGCCGGCATCTGGCATGGATGCTGGCCGTCGCCATGGTGCTGGCGATAGCTTCAGCCGTTATCGGGCTTATGCTCTCCTGGCGCTACTCGCTGCCGGCGGGCCCGGCGGTGGTGCTGAGCGCCGCGCTGATATTTTTTCTTTCCATTCTGGCAGGGCCATGCGGCGGCATTTTGCGCCGCCATTAAACAGGGGTATTTATGAAGAAGTTACCATTAAGTCTGGCGATCGGCGCGCTGCTGATCAGCCCGTTATCCATGGCGAAAACCGTTAATGCCGTCGCAAGCTTTACCGTACTGGCGGACATTGTGAAACAGGTCGGCGGCGAGCATGTCAATGTGAAATCGCTGGTGGGGCCGAACGGCGATCCTCACACCTTTGAACCCACGCCGCAGGACAGCCAGGCGCTGGCTAAAGCAGATATCGTATTCGTCAGCGGCCTTGGCCTTGAAGGATGGATGGATCGTCTGGTCAGCGCCTCTGGCTATAAAGGCGAACCGGTGGTCGCCTCGCGCGGCGTTTCGACGCGCAGTATGGAGGAAGAGGGCAAAACCGTCACCGACCCCCATGCATGGAACAGCATGTATAACGGCGTTATCTACGCCACCAACGTGATGAACGCCTTGATTAAAGCTGACCCGCAGGATGCCGACGCTATTCGACGCAGTGGCGAAAATTATATTCAGAAGCTGCAGGCGCTGGACAGCTGGGCGAAAACGTCCTTCGCGACGGTACCTGCGGCGAAGCGCAAGGTGCTGACCAGCCACGATGCGTTTGGCTACTTCGGCCAGCGCTACGGCGTAACCTTTCTTGCGCCGGTGGGCTTTTCTACCGAAGCGGAGGCCAGCGCCAGCGAGGTGGGGAGCCTGATAAAGCAGCTACAGGCCGAACATATCCATACCTATTTTATTGAGAATCAGACCGACCCGCGCCTGGTGAAGCAGATCGCCAGCGCAACGAAGGCTCAGCCGGGCGGCGAACTCTATCCGGAAGCGCTGTCACAACCTTCCGGCCCGGCGCCGACCTATGTCGCGGCATTCCGTCATAACGTAGATGCCATGATCCGCAGTATGAAATAAAAAAAGGCCGGGGAGAGCCCCGGCCAGCTATCACGACACATCCTAACGTTTTTTCTTTCTTCCCTGCACCGCCTTAAAGCGCGGATTCGATTTGCAAATCACAAACACACGTCCGTGACGACGAACGATCTTACAATCCTTGTGGCGCTTCTTTGCTGACGCCAGCGAGCTTAATACCTGCATCTGTTACGCCTCTATTTTTTAAGAAAGCGACCGAAGCGCTGGTTGAAGCGAGCGGCGCTGCCTTCTTTAGTAAACTCTTTCTGCTTGCCGGTGTAATAGACGTGGGAAGCGGAAGAGACATCCAGCGTCACATAGGGCAGGGTTTCGCCTTCAAACTCGATGGTGCGCTCCGTTTTAATGGTGGAGCCGACTTTGAAATATTGATCGACGGTAGTGTCATGGAAGACGACCGGGCGGTAAGCAGGATGGATATTCGGTTTCATAACGCCTCCAAATGTTATGTTATAAAGTAACATTATTATGGCGCGCATCAATTCGGAATGCAACTCTGATAAATGGTTGAACGGGAAGAGTGAAAAGGGAAGCGGGTGCGGAACCCATAAAAAAGGCCGCTTGCGCGGCCTTTTGTGAGTCAGCATCAGATTAATGCTGATGGCTTTGTTCGGTCGGGTGACCTTTTTCCAGCTCCGATTTGTTCTTGCTGAAGCGGCGACGTACCACCACGAAGAACACCGGAACGAAGAAGATTGCCAGCGCGGTCGCCGTGACCATGCCGCCCATTACGCCAGTACCGACGGCGTTCTGCGCGCCGGAGCCCGCGCCGGTGCTGATCGCCAGCGGCAACACGCCGAGAATAAAGGCCAGCGAGGTCATCAGGATAGGACGCAGACGCATACGGCACGCCTCCAGCGTCGCTTCTACCAGACCTTTGCCCTCTTTCTCCATCAAATCCTTAGCGAATTCGACGATCAGAATGGCGTTCTTCGCCGACAGGCCGACGGTGGTCAGCAGACCCACCACAAAGTAAACGTCATTACTCAGTCCGCGCAGCGTGGTAAAGATCAGCGCGCCGATAACACCGAGCGGCACCACCAGCATTACCGAGAACGGAATTGACCAGCTCTCATAAAGCGCCGCCAGACAGAGGAAGACCACAATCAGCGAGATAGCATAGAGCGCAGGAGCCTGGTTGCCGGAGAGGCGTTCCTGATAGGACATGCCGGTCCAGTCATACCCGATGCCCGCAGGCAGTTTCGCCGCCAGCTGTTCCATCAGGTTCATGGCGTCGCCGGAGCTTTTGCCTGGCGCAGCCTGGCCCAGAATCTCCATTGACGGCAGGCCGTTATAGCGTTCCAGACGCGGCGAACCATACTGCCACTTCGCCGACGAGAAGGCCGAGAAGGGAACCATGTTGCCGCTGCTGTTGCGCACGTACCACTTGCTGATGTCGTCAGGCAGCATACGGTCTTTGGCCTGGCCCATCACGTAGACCTTCTTCACACGACCGCGATCGATAAAGTCATTAACGTAAGAGCCGCCCCAGGCCGCACCCAGCGTGGTATTGATATCAGACAGCGACACGCCCAGCGCCTGCGCTTTTTCCTGATCGATAGTCAGCTTGTACTGCGGCGTATCTTCCAGACCGTTAGGACGCACGCCTACCAGCGTATCGGCGTGCTGCGCCACCATACCCAGCAGCTGATTACGCGCTTCGGTCAGTTTTTCATGGCCGAGGTTGTTCTGGTCGATCAGTTCAAAGTCGAAGCCGGTGGCGTTACCCAGTTCGATAATCGCCGGCAGGTTGAACGGGAACACCATCGCATCTTTAATCTGGCCCAGCGCCGCCATGGCGCGGCCGGCAATAGCCGGTACCTTCAGATTGCTGCTGCTGCGTTCATCCCAGGGTTTCAGACTGACGAAGGCGATACCGGTGTTCTGACCGCGGCCGGAGAAGCCGAAGCCGTTAACGGTAAACACCGACTGCACGCTGTCCTTCTCTTTATTCAGGAAGTAATCCGTCACCTGATCCAGCACCTTCTGCGTACGCTCTTGCGTCGCGCCCGCAGGCAGCTGCGCCTGAGCAAGCAGCAGACCCTGATCTTCTTCCGGCAGGAACGAAGAGGGGAGGCGCAGGAACAGATAGGCCATACCCACTACGATCACCAGATAGATCACCAGGTAACGGCCGGTGCTGCGCACGATATGACCGACGCTGTCGACGTAGTGGCTGGTGCTCTTGTCGAACAGGCGGTTAAACCAGCCGAAGAAACCTTTGGTTTTGCCATGCTCGCCTTTCTGGATCGGCTTCAGCAGGGTGGCGCAGAGCGCGGGCGTCAGGATCAACGCCACCAGCACCGAAAGCGCCATAGCGGAGACGATAGTGATGGAGAACTGACGATAGATGACGCCGGTTGAGCCGCCGAAGAAGGCCATCGGGATAAATACCGCCGACAGCACCAGCGCGATACCGACCAGCGCGCCCTGAATCTGCTCCATCGAGCGGCGCGTCGCCTCTTTCGGCGGCAGCCCCTCTTCGCCCATTACGCGCTCGACGTTCTCCACCACCACGATGGCGTCATCCACCAGCAGGCCGATGGCGAGCACCATCCCGAACATTGTCAGCGTGTTTATCGAGTAACCGAAGGCGCTGATGATGGCGAAGGTGCCAAGCAGTACCACCGGCACCGCGATAGTTGGAATCAGCGTGGCGCGGAAGTTCTGCAGGAAGAGATACATAACCAGGAACACCAGTACGATCGCTTCAAACAGAGTTTTAACCACTTCGAAGATCGAGATCTTAACGAACGGCGTGGTGTCATAAGGGTAAACGACTTTCAGGCCAGCCGGGAAGGTGGACTGCAGCTTGCCCAGCTCCGCCTTCACCGCGTTAGCGGTATCCAGCGCGTTGGCGCCGGTCGCCAGTTTGATACCGATACCGGATGCCGGTTTGCCGTTAAAGCGCGCAACGACCTCGTAGTTCTCGCCGCCCAGCTCGATTTTCGCCACGTCGCGCAGGCGCACCTGCGAACCGTCGGTATTGACCTTCAGCAGAATTTTGCCGAATTCGTCGGTGGAGGTCAGACGCGTCTGGGCGATGATCGAGGCGTTAAGCTGCTGATTCGGCGCGGCAGGCGCGCCGCCCAGCTGACCCGCCGCTACCTGGGCGTTCTGCGTGTTGATGGCGCTGATGACGTCGACTGGCGTCAGCTGATAGTTATTCAGCTTGGCCGGATCCATCCAGATACGCATCGCATACTGCGCACCGAAGATCTGGGTATCGCCCACGCCGGAGGTACGGCTAATGGGGTCCTTGATATTCGATGCGACGAAGTCTGCGATATCGTTCTGCGTCATGGAGCCATTATCGCTGACGAAACCCGCCACCATCAGGAAGCTGCTGGAGGATTTCTGCACCTGAATACCCTGCTGCTGCACTTCCTGCGGCAGCAGCGGCATCGCCAGCTGCAGTTTGTTCTGCACCTGGACCTGCGCGATATCGGGATCGGTGCCGGATTCGAAACTCAGGGTCAGCTGCAGGTTACCGGAAGAATCACTGTTTGATGAGAAGTACATCAGCCCATCAATACCGTTCATATTCTGTTCGATAACCTGCGTCACGGAATCCTGCAGCGTTTTCGCATCCGCGCCTGGATAAGCGGCACGAATCTGTACGGCCGGCGGAGCAACGTTGGGATATTGCTCGATCGGCAGTTTGAGAATCGATAGCGCACCCGCCAGCATCACGATGATGGCGATTACCCACGCAAAGATGGGGCGATCGATAAAGAACTTAGCCATGTATCAACGGCTCCTGTTAAGACGAAGATTTTTCAGACTGGGTCTGAGATTGCGCATTCGCGTCAGATTTTTGCTCGGCAGAGACTTCCTGCGGCGTCACCTGGGCGCCTGGCTTCGCGCGCTGAATGCCGACGCTGATAACACGTTCACCCTCTTTCAAACCAGAGGTCACCAGCCATTTGTCGCCGATCGCCTGCGCGGCATTGACATTGCGTACCTCAACCTTGTTGTCCGCGCCAACCACCATCACGGTCGCCTGACCGGTCGGGGTGCGCGCTACAGCCTGCTGCGGAACCAGCAGCGCATTCGGATTGGTGCCTTCTTCCAGACGTGCGCGGACGAACATGCCCGGCAGCAGACGGTGATCCGGGTTCGGCACGATGGCACGCAGAGTGATAGAGCCAGTGGTCTCGTCAACCGTTACGTCAGAGAACTCCAGCGTACCTTTCTGCGGCGATTCGCTGCCGTCCTGCATCAGTACGGTTACGCTAGCCTTGCCGTCGACCTGCTTCAGCTGGCCAGACTCCAGTTCTGCGCGCAGGCGCATAAACTCGTCGCTGGACTGGGTTACATCGACATACATCGGGTCGAGCTGCTGCACAGTGGCCAGCGCGGTGGTCTGCGCACTCTGCACCAGCGCGCCTTCAGTCACGGACGATTTGCCGATACGGCCGCTGATAGGCGAGGTCACTTTAGTGTAGGCAAGGTTAATGCGGGCGGTTTCGACATTCGCCTTAGCGACCTGCACGGCGGCGGCGTTTTGCGCGGCGGTGGCGACGGCGTTATCGTAATCCTGCTGGCTGATATATTTCGTTCCGAGCAGCGGCTTGTAACGATTAACCGTTAACTGCGCGATGCGCGCGTTGGCTTCCGCCTGCGCCAGATCGCCTTTCGCGCTGTCGTAGCTCGCCTGGTAGGTTGCAGGATCGATCTGATAAAGCGATTCGCCCGCTTTGATGTCACTGCCTTCCACGAAGTTACGTTTCAGAATGATACCGGAAACCTGAGGGCGCACTTCAGCCACGCGATAGGCGGAGGTACGACCCGGCAGCTCGGTGGTGATCTTCAGGGGTTCGCTTTTAAGGGTGACAACGCCCACTTCCGGCGGATGTTGCTGGGCGGCTTGCTGGGATTTATTATCATCACATCCTGTTAACACAAAGCTGCCTGAAAGCATCAGGACGGCCGCCAGAGGCGCTAATCCTCTGTTTTTATTCATAAATAAACCTCTAGTGTCCGATATCAATTGATCAATGGATCACAAACCGATAAACCCATTGCTGCGCTAAAACCCGGGTCGTGCTATGGTACATACATTCATAAATGTATGTAAACTTGCCAGTTTGTAAAAAAAGCTCCCTATGGCACGAAAAACCAAAGCCCAAGCGCTTGAAACGCGTCACCAAATTCTTGATGCCGCCCTTGCACTCTTCTCCTGCCAGGGTGTTTCCGCCACTTCTCTTGCGGATATTGCGGCGGCGGCTGGCGTGACGCGGGGCGCGATCTACTGGCACTTTAAAAATAAAGCCGATGTGTTACACGAGATCTGGCTGCGCACCGACGCTGGGCTTGATGATGTGGAACTTGAGTATCAGACAAAATACCCCGGCGATCCACTTTCTGTCTTACGCGCAATGCTAATCTATATCTTTGAAGCGACAGCAAAGGATCCGCAACGCCGCGCGCTGATGGAGATCATTTTCCATAAGTGCGAATTCGTTGGCGAAATGGCTGCGCTGCAAATTATGCAGCAAAGTTTACTGTCGGAATGTTATGACAAAATAGAAGACGTTTTGAAAGAGTGTATTGAGGCAGGACAATTACCCGTCACGCTCAATACCCGCCAGGCGGCGCTGCTGCTGCGGGGCTACGTCAACGGTATGATGGAAAGCTGGCTGTTTACGCCGGAGAGTTTCGACCTGGCGGCGACCGCGCCGCAAATCGTCGAGGCGTTTATCGATATGCTGCGCCTGAGCCCAACCTTGACGGCCTCACCTTAGGCCCGCTGTTCCGCGGCGCGTTTCTTCTCAAAGTCGCGCTGCACAATCGCCAGCGCCGCCAGCACGGTGTCGGCTGGCAACTGGTTCTCTTCCAGCAGCTGAATCAAATCCACCGCCAGTTTTATTTCGTCAGGTGCGTTTTCCAGTGACATAGTGACTCCTCATATGCGCAGTTTCGCCGCGACCAGCATCATCGTTAACGCGCCGACCAGCGCGATGCCGAGCGCGCCGGGATGAAGCGTCGCCAGCGAGCCCAGCCCAAAGTAGCTGGCGATATAGCCGCCGACCAGCGCGCCGATAACCGCCAGCACCAGCGTGGCGGCGAGACCGCCGGGCCGACCGGGGAAAAACCGCCGCTTCAGCCAGCCCGCGACCACGCCAGTGATAATCCAGGCTACGATTCCCATTTCAGGCTCCTGAACAGGTGGCGCTAAGTATAGGCGTCAGATGGCGTCGCCGCGCAGCGAAAGCGCCCAGCTCACCGCATGAATCGCCTGACGACAGCGCGCCATACGGCCTTCCAGCACCTCAAGATCCTGTTTGAGCTGCTGCTGCGTCGCCAGGCTCTCCGCCAGCGCCAGCCGCTGTTCGCGCTGGTCGATCATCGCCTGTAGCCGCCTTTCATATTCGCGGTACTCTTCCAGCTTCTGCTGGCGCGGCGACGCGACGGGCCGTTCACGCCGCGGACGCAGCTGCTGCGTGCTGGCTTCGCGCTGCAGGGCGGCGATTTGATTCACCAGCTTCTCCGCCAGCCAGACGCGCTCTTGCGCATTCGCGGAGGCGCAGAGCAGCTGCAGATTACGTTCGATCTCCTGCAGATAATCGGCCAGCCGCGTGCCGGTGGTGATAAACAGCTGCCTGTCGAAGCGCGGCGTACGGCAGCGTCCGTCGGGGTGACGGGCGATCTGCGCCTTAAGCGCCGCCAGGCAGGCGGTGAGACGCTGTTGTGTGGTGGCGTCCGTCATCATCTTTTCCTTATCTGTGCTAACGTAGCGCGGAGGCAAAGGATCCAGGCAACGCTATGCAACGTATTTTACTTCTGACTCTCGGCTGGCTGGCTATCATACTTGGCGCGCTGGGCATTGTATTACCATTATTACCGACCACGCCATTTGTGCTGCTGGCCGCCTGGTGTTTCGCCCGATCCTCGCCGCGCTTTCATCACTGGCTGCTGTGGCGTTCGCCGTTCGGCCGCTATCTGCGCCACTGGCAGCGGCACCGCGCTATGCCGCCGGGCGCGAAAGGGCGCGCCATTGCGCTGATGCTGGTGACCTTCGGCGTGTCGCTCTGGATGGTGAAAATTCTGTGGGTACGGGTTTTTCTTGGCGTAATGCTCTGCGTCTTGCTGCTGATGATGTGGCGAATTCCTGTGAAGGCGGAATCGCCCGACGATCGCGCGCCGCCGCGATAAGGTTGCATTTAGCCGACCATTTGCTTAGATTTGGGCATCTTCGTGCGTGGCTTCCCTTTTTTTACTCTCTGCGTCTGATTCATTTTGGAATCTGACGCTATGGAAGCTGCGCGATATAAAGTTTTTACCAGGCGTAACATTATGACCGCAACTGCGCAGCAGCTTGAATTCATTAAAGAGAGCATCAAAAGCATTCCGGATTACCCGAAACCCGGGATCCTCTTCCGCGACGTCACTAGCCTGCTGGAAGATCCCAAAGCCTACGCCGCGACTATCGCGCTGTTTGTTGAGCGCTACCGCGATCAAGGCATTACCAAAGTCGTCGGAACCGAAGCGCGCGGCTTTTTGTTTGGCGCGCCTGTTGCTCTGGCGTTAGGCGTCGGCTTCGTGCCGGTGCGTAAGCCTGGCAAACTGCCGCGCGAAACCTTCAGCGAATCCTATGAGCTGGAATATGGCACCGATGCGCTCGAGCTGCACAAAGACGCCATTAAGCCTGGCGACGTCGTGCTGGTGGTGGACGATCTGCTGGCAACCGGCGGCACCATCGAAGCCACAGTCAAGCTGATCCGCCGTGCAGGCGGCGAAGTTAAAGATGCTGCCTTTGTGATCAACCTCTTCGATCTGACCGGCGAATCCCGCCTTAAAGCGCTGGGCATCAACTGCTACAGCCTGGTCAACTTCCCGGGTCACTGAGTGACGATGGCCTCGCCGTGCGCGAGGCCAGCAAGTGATAGGCAATGCCCCTCGTCGCTGTTAAACTACTGCAACGATATACAGGGGTTGCAGCGCGTCTGCGCTCATCTTTCCAACCACATCCAGTGATCGAATCCACATGAGCTATCAGGTACTTGCGCGAAAATGGCGTCCCCAGGCATTTGCTGACGTTGTCGGTCAGGAACATGTCCTGACCGCGCTGGCGAATGGACTGTCACTGGGACGTCTCCATCATGCTTATCTCTTCTCCGGCACGCGCGGCGTAGGTAAAACTACCATTGCGCGCCTGCTGGCGAAGGGGCTTAACTGCGAAACCGGCATCACCGCCACGCCGTGCGGCCAGTGCGACAACTGTCGCGAGATTGAACAGGGCCGCTTCGTCGATCTGATCGAGATCGACGCCGCGTCGCGCACGAAAGTCGAAGATACGCGCGATCTGCTGGACAACGTGCAGTATGCGCCCGCGCGCGGCCGCTTTAAGGTCTATCTGATCGACGAAGTGCATATGTTGTCGCGCCACAGTTTTAACGCGCTGCTGAAAACGCTCGAAGAGCCGCCTTCGCACGTTAAATTTCTGCTTGCCACCACCGATCCGCAAAAGCTGCCGGTAACCATCCTCTCCCGCTGCCTGCAGTTTCATCTCAAGGCGCTGGATGTCGAACTGATCCGCAAACAGCTCGACTATGTGCTGCAGCAGGAGCAGATCGAGAGCGAACCGCGCGCGCTGCAGCTGCTGGCGCGCGCCGCCGACGGCAGCATGCGCGACGCGCTCAGCCTGACCGATCAGGCGATCGCGATGGGGCAGGGCATAGTCAGCGGCACTATTGTCAGCCAGATGCTCGGCACGCTGGACGACGAGCAGCCGCTGGGTCTGATTGAGGCGCTCGTGGAGGGCAGCGGCGAACAGGTTATGACGCTGCTCAACCAGGCCGCGTCGCGCGGCGTGGAGTGGGAAGCGCTGCTGGTAGAGATGCTGCGTCTGCTGCACCGTATCGCCATGGTGCAGCTGCTGCCCGGCTCGATCAATGATGAAGAGGAGAGCCACGCACCGCGTCTGCGCGAACTGGCGCGCGTCGTGCCGCCCGCCGACGTTCAGCTCTACTATCAGACGCTGCTGATGGGGCGCAAGGATCTGCCGCTGGCGCCCGATCGCCGCATGGGCGTCGAGATGGCGCTGCTGCGCGCGCTGGCTTTTCATCCGCAAACGGCAATTGCCGAGCCGGTCGCGCGCCCGGCGATGACGCCGCAGGCGGAGCCGCAGCCAGTTGCTGCGCCGTCGCCGCAGACCGCCGCCGCACAGCCGCAGATGGCGCCACCCGCGCCACCGCCGGAACCCATTGCGCCGCCGGTTGCCGCACCGCCGGCCGCCGCGCCGGACGGCTCGTTCTCCGATACCACCAGCCAGCTCCTGCAGGCGCGCACACAGCTGCTGCGCCAGGGGGCCAGCAAACCAAAAAAGAGTGAGCCGGCAGCGTCTCTGACGCGGCCGGCCAACTCCGCGCTGGAGCGCCTGGCATCCGTCACCGAACGCGCGCAGGCGCGTCCGCGTGAGACGGCGCCGGCAAAAAAAGAGGCGTACCGCTGGAAAGCACAAACCCAGGTCGAAGCGGCGCCCGAACCGGTAGCGACGCCAAAAGCCTTGCGTTCGGCGCTTGAGCATGAGAAAACCCCTGAGCTGGCGGCGCGCCTGATGGAAGAAGCGCAGCAGCGTGACGCCTGGGCGGCGGAAATCGCCGCGCTGCCGCTGCCCAAACTGGTGCAGCAGCTGGCGCTGAACGCCTGGAAAGAGAGCACGGAGCAGGGCGTTTGTCTGCATCTGCGCTCCACTCAGCGCCATCTGAATTCCGCGTCAGCGCAGCAGGTGCTTGCCGCCGCGCTGAGCGACGCCGCTGGACAACCAGTTGAACTGACTATCATTGAAGATGATAATCCTGCGGTATTGACGCCACTCGAGTGGCGGCAGGCCATTTACGAAGAGAAGCTGGCGCAGGCGCGCCAGTCTATCATTAGCGATACGCACATTCAGACGCTGCGCCGGTTCTTCGACGCCGATCTGGATGAAGAGAGTATCCGACCCGTTTGACCACGCTGCCGCTGTCTCATGGATAGCGATGCGGCCTCAGCTGAGAGAGAAAACTATGTTTGGTAAAGGCGGACTGGGCAACCTGATGAAGCAGGCCCAGCAAATGCAAGACAAAATGGCCAAAGTCCAGGAAGAGATCGCCGCGCTGGAAGTCACCGGCGAATCGGGCGCAGGCCTGGTGAAAGTGACCATCAACGGCGCGCACAACTGCCGTCGCGTGGAGATCGATCCCAGCCTGCTGGAAGATGACAAAGATATGCTGGAAGATCTGGTCGCCGCTGCATTCAACGATGCCGCTCGCCGTATCGACGAAACGCAGAAAGAGAAAATGGCCTCTGTTTCCGCCGGCATGCAGCTGCCGCCCGGCTTTAAGATGCCGTTCTGATGCAAACCAGTCCACTGCTTGAATCTCTGATGGAGGCGCTGCGCTGCCTGCCCGGCGTTGGGCCGAAGTCGGCGCAGCGCATGGCGTTTCAGCTGCTGCAGCGCGATCGCAGCGGTGGCATGCGGCTGGCGCAGGCGCTTACGCGCGCAATGTCTGAAATCGGCCACTGCGCCGACTGCCGCACCTTCACCGAGCAGGAAATTTGCACCATCTGCGCCAATCCGCGGCGTCAGCAAAACGGGCAAATCTGCGTGGTGGAGAGCCCGGCTGATATTCACGCCATTGAGCAGACCGGTCAGTTCGCCGGACGCTACTTTGTCCTGATGGGCCATCTTTCCCCGCTGGACGGCATCGGCCCGCAGGATATCGGGTTAGATCGTCTTGAGCAGCGGCTGGAGAAAGAAACCCTGAAAGAGGTGATCCTCGCCACCAACCCCACGGTTGAAGGCGAAGCGACGGCCAACTATATCGCCGAGCTGTGCGGCCAGTACGGCGTTGACGCCAGCCGCATCGCTCACGGCGTGCCGGTAGGCGGCGAGCTGGAGATGGTAGACGGCACGACGCTGTCGCACTCGCTGGCTGGACGTCACAAGATTACTTTCTGAACGCTTGCCGACGTCGTTAACGACGTCGGCTTGAAATTTTCCGCACCATCCCCACATCAACCTCAACGTTCGTTCAACCTGATTCCGTTGAGGTAACAATGACCATGAAAGGACAAGAGACGCGTGGCTTTCAGTCAGAGGTAAAACAGCTTCTGCACCTGATGATCCATTCCCTCTATTCAAACAAAGAGATTTTCCTGCGCGAGCTGATTTCCAACGCCTCGGACGCCGCCGATAAGCTGCGCTTCCGCGCGCTGTCGGACGCCAGCCTCTATGAAGGCGACGGCGAACTGCGCGTGCGTCTCTCTGTTGATAAGGACAAGCGCACCCTGACGCTGTCGGACAACGGTATCGGCATGCGTCGCGATGAGGTGATTGAGAACCTGGGCACCATCGCTAAATCCGGCACTAAATCTTTCCTCGAGTCCCTGGGTTCAGACCAGGCGAAAGACAGCCAGCTGATCGGTCAGTTCGGCGTGGGCTTTTACTCCGCGTTTATCGTGGCGGACAAGGTCTCGGTCCGTACCCGTGCAGCAGGCGCGGCGGCAGATGAGGGCGTGTTCTGGGAGTCGGCGGGCGAAGGCGAATATACCATCGCCGATATCACCAAAGCCGATCGCGGCACTGAAATCACGCTGCACCTGCGTGAAGGCGAAGATGAGTTCCTCGACGCCTGGCGCGTGCGCAGCATTATCGGTAAATACTCCGATCACATCGCGCTGCCGGTGGAAATAGAAAGCAAAGATGAAGAGAACGACACCACCACCTGGGAGAAAATTAACAAAGCCCAGGCGCTGTGGACGCGCAACAAGTCTGAGATCAGCGACGAAGAGTACAACGAGTTCTATAAGCATATCGCGCACGACTTCAGCGATCCCGCTATCTGGAGCCACAACCGCGTCGAGGGCAAGCAGGAGTACACCAGCCTGCTCTATATCCCGTCACGCGCGCCGTTCGATATGTGGAACCGCGACCATAAGCACGGGCTGAAGCTCTATGTGCAGCGCGTCTTTATTATGGATGACGCCGAGCAGTTTATGCCGAACTACCTGCGCTTCGTGCGTGGCCTGATCGACTCCAACGATCTGCCGCTGAACGTGTCGCGCGAGATCCTGCAGGACAGCCGCGTTACTCAGACCCTGCGCGCTGCGCTGACGAAACGCACGCTGCAGATGCTGGAGAAGCTGGCTAAAGATGACGCTGAAAAATACCAGACCTTCTGGAAAGAGTTTGGTCTGGTTCTGAAAGAGGGGCCGGCGGAAGACAGCGTCAACCAGGAAGCGATCGCTAAGCTGCTGCGTTTCGCCTCTACGCACAACGACAGCGCCGATCAGAATGTGTCGCTGGAAGCGTACGTCAGCCGCATGGTGGAAGGTCAGGAGAAGATCTACTACATCACCGCCGACAGCTACGCCGCCGCGAAGAGCAGCCCGCATCTGGAGCTGTTCCGCAAGAAAGGCATCGAGGTACTGCTGCTTTCCGATCGCATTGACGAGTGGATGATGAGCTACCTTACCGAGTTCGACGGCAAGGCGTTCCAGTCAGTCAGCAAAGCGGACGAGTCGCTGAGCAAGCTGGCGGATGAAGAGAGCGAAGAGCAGAAAGAGGCGGAGAAGGCGCTGGAGCCGTTCGTGGAGCGCGTGAAAACGCTGCTGGGCGACCGCGTGAAAGAGGTGCGTCTGACGCATCGTCTGACCGATACGCCAGCCATCGTCACCACCGACGCCAATGAAATGAGCACCCAGATGGCGAAGCTGTTCGCCGCGGCGGGCCAGGCGGTGCCGGAAGTGAAGTATATTTTCGAGATCAACCCGGACCACCAGCTGGTGAAACGCGTGGCAGACACGCAGGATGAAACGCGCTTCGGCGAGTGGATCGAGCTGCTGCTGGATCAGGCGCTGCTGGCCGAGCGTGGCACGCTGGACGATCCTAACCAGTTTATCCGCCGTATGAATCAGCTGCTGACGGCGTAATGAGTTAACACAACGGCCGGTAAAACACCGGCCGTTTTTTGCTCAAACGGGACTGTCGCGAACGGCATGGCCCGAACGCCAGGACGCAAAAAGCGGCATCTGTGCCAGCCCGGCCCACGATATCCTTGTCGCGGGACGCTTCGCTCCCCGGGTAATGCCCCGCTCCTGAAGTCGATGACCTGCCTTTACGTCACCTCTGACCATGCGCTATTTCGGCGCAGACTCTGCACCCTTGCACGAATGATTCACTTTCTAAACACGCTTTATTGCTGCGCCGCCTCGCGCAGCCAGTCGCGGAACAGCGTAATCTCGCCGTCGTTGCGTCGCGACTCCTTCGTCATCATCCAGGTCGCGCGATCGACGCGGACAAAGCCGAGCGGCGCGATCAGCGACCCCTCTTCAAGCTCTTTGCGCACCAGCAGACGCGGCGCCACAATCACGCCCAGCCCGTTTTTCGCCGCCTGAATGCCGAGCGTCAGGTTGTCAAAATGTTTTCCCGACCAGAAATTGCCGCGTACCTCGGCGCTTTTCGACCACTCCGCCCAGGCGTGCAGGCGCGTATCAGCGTGCAGTAAAGGAAGGGCGGCGAGATCCTGCACGCTGCGGAAGCGCGGAGCGAACAGGGGCGCGCAGAGCGGCCCAAGATAATCATCGCCGATCAGCGTGGCGTCGATATCGCCCTCGGGCGGCTGCTCATAGCTGAGGATCAAGACGTCGACATGTTCGCTGCGCAGCTGACTCAGCTCCAGCTGCCCCTGAAAGTGAATTTCAATATCGGGATAGCGCTGATAAAAGGTGCTGATGCGCGGAATCAGCCACTGCGACAGAAAACTTGGGGCGCAGGAGACATTCAGATGGTGACGCATGCCGGTGCGAATGCTGGCGCAGGTGGTGGAAAGTTCGCTAAAGGCTTTTTGACAGCTGAGCAGCAAACGCTCGCCGTGTGAGGTTAATTTAACGCGTCCGTTGGTGCGCACAAAAAGCGGCTTGCCCATCCAGCTCTCCAGCTGGCGAATCTGATGGCTCACGGCGCTGTGAGTCACGTGCAGGCTTTCGGCCGCCACGCTAAAGCTGCTGTGTAACGCCGCCTGGTGAAAATGGTGCAGCGCCCTTAGCGGAGGTAGCCGGGTCATACTCGTCCCCTGTGTAAAAACCTAACAGGGATTGTCAGTTTATATCATTTTAAAGTCCAGCCGCATTCCCCTAACCTTGCCCGCTGATTATGGCGGGTTGACTCGCAGGCAAAGCTATGCGTGGTCTGGCGTTACCGCGACACCCGCCATCACCCGAAAGATAAAAAGAGAACCACGACGCGATGGCATTTCATCCCTGGGCCGACCGACCTTCCGAGGCGCGAGACCGGTTACGTACCCTGTTGTCACGGCATTACCGGCTGGATCAGTATGATGTGTTCTTCGCCCCGTCGCTGCACGTGGCGCGCATCCTGCTTTCTCAGCTTTTCCTGCGGCAGGAGCAGGCGCGCAATCAGACGCGCTACGCCACGCACTTTCCCGTTACGGAGCTGAATGTATTGCCTGCGGTGCCGCTGATGGCCGGGAATATCAATTTCGTCGCGCACGTGGAACTGCCGCATGGGCGAGTGCGATCGCTGCATGAGTGCCAGCATCAGGGAGTGGTCGACGTCAGCGAAAGCTTCGCCAGCGTACTGCATGAGGAAGTGATGGCGCACGCCAGGCTCTTTGTCGCGCGCCTCGATCGGCATGCCGATCTGCCGAACGGTCTGGTGCTGGTAGCGCTGCGCACCGCCGACTTCAGCACGCTGGTGCGCAGCGAGCTGCGCCTGTTCGAGCAGGGTTTGCCGCTGGATGCGCCGGTGTTTGCCGCGCTGGCCCGTATCAGAGAGCAAAGCTGGCGCCCTTATAACCATGCCAGCGTCAACGCGATCAGCCTTAACGCGCCGGTGCTGCTCACCTCCACCCATACGCCAGGCGTGCCCTTCGCCAGCTTCGCGCTGCCGCAGACGCTGCTGGCCGCGCTGACGCCCGCCAGCGATCTGGAGCTCTGGCCGCAGCAGGGGTATCTGCTGGTGCGCGCCAGCCAGCGCGGCAGCGGGCGAAAGCAGTCCAACCTGACGCCGCAGATCGGCAGACGGGTTCAGGCGCTGTCTAGCCCCGGCGGCAAATCTGAAAAAAAGGCGTAGCCGCGCCTGTCCGCCGCCTTTTATGGAGAAACGGGCTACCGTCGCCGGGAAGGCGCCCGCGCCTTTCTTGTGGTGAGCGGGTCATAATGGTATGGTCTTCGCCTTCTAGATTGATCAATGCGATTCGCAAGGGGATTTACGCAATGCGTATTATTCTGCTCGGTGCTCCGGGCGCAGGTAAGGGCACTCAGGCTCAGTTCATCATGGAGAAATATGGCATCCCGCAAATCTCCACGGGCGATATGTTGCGTGCGGCGGTTAAAGCCGGCACCGAGCTCGGCAACCAGGCGAAAGCCATTATGGACGCCGGTAAACTGGTAACTGACGAGCTGGTTATCGCGCTGGTAAAAGAGCGTATCGCGCAGGAAGACTGCAAAAATGGTTTTCTGCTGGATGGTTTCCCACGCACCATCCCGCAGGCAGACGCGATGAAAGAGGCCGGCATTAAAATTGACTACGTGCTGGAATTCGCCGTGCCGGACGAGCTGATCGTCGATCGCATCGTTGGCCGCCGCGTACATGCGCCGTCAGGCCGCGTTTATCACGTTAAATATAATCCGCCGAAAGTGGAAGGTCATGATGACGTCACCGGCGAAGAGCTGACCACGCGTAAAGACGATCAGGAAGAGACCGTGCGTAAGCGCCTGGTGGAATACCATCAGCTGACTGCGCCGCTGATCGCCTACTACAGCAAAGAAGCGGAAGCGGGCAACACCGCTTATCACAAAATCGACGGCACCCAGCCGGTCGCCGACGTCAGCAAGCAGCTGGCGCGCATTCTCGGCTAACGCCTCTGGGGCTGGCAGTGCCAGCCCCTTTTGCAGTAATTGCTTTTCCCTTCCCCGGTTTCCGCTACAATTCCTCCTGTTTTCACGCATCTTCGCTATCAAGGAATAACAATGAGGCAAGACAAGCCCGGCGTGTTACTGGTTAATCTCGGTACGCCAGACGCGCCCACTACAGCTGCTGTAAAGCGCTATTTGAAACAGTTTCTCAGCGATCCCCGCGTCGTGGATACGCCGCGCTGGCTCTGGTGGCCGATCCTCAATGGCGTCGTTCTGCCGTTTCGCTCGCCTCGCGTATCGAAGCTTTACGCCTCCGTCTGGATGGAGGGCGGTTCGCCGCTGATGGTTTACAGCAAGCAGCAGCGCGAAGCGCTGGCGGCGCGCGTTGATATACCGGTCGAACTGGGCATGAGCTATGGCAACCCCAGCCTGCAGAGCGCAGTAGATAGCCTGATGGCGCAGGGCGTCACGCGCATGATCGTGCTGCCGCTCTATCCGCAGTTCTCCTGCTCAACCGTCGCGGCCGTCTGGGACGGTTTGTACAACGCGTTTAAAACGGCGCGGACTATGCCGGATATCCACTTTATTCGCGACTATGCCGAGCATCCGGCCTATATCGCCGCGCTGAAAGCCTCGGTAGAGCGCTCTTTCGCGGCGCACGGTCAGCCAGATCTGCTGGTGCTCTCCTATCACGGCATTCCGCAGCGCTTCGCCAGAGAGGGCGACGACTACCCGCTGCGCTGCGCCGACACCACGGCGCTGCTGCAGCAGGCGCTGGGCCTGCGCGACGATCAAATTATGATGACCTTCCAGTCGCGTTTTGGCCGCGAACCCTGGCTGCAGCCCTACACTGACGAAACCATGCAGGGGCTGGCGAAGAAGGGCGTTAAGCATGTGCAGGTGATGAGCCCGGGCTTTGCTGCGGACTGCCTGGAGACGCTGGAAGAGATCAGCGAACAGAACCGCGAATTCTTCCTGCACGGCGGCGGCGAGAAGTTCGAATATATCCCGGCGCTGAATGCGGATGCGGCCCACATCGACATGATGGTGCAGCTGGTCAACGCGCGTCGTTAAAGCCGCGGCGGAGAATGTGCTATCATCCTCCGCCTGTTTTTCTGACGGCACCCATCATGAAATTTCCCGGCAAACGTAAATCCAAACACTATTTTCCCGTTAGCGCTCGCGATCCGTTACTGCATGCCGCCTCGCAGGAGGTGGAAGAGGGCAGCTGGGTCGTGGGAATCGACCAGACGCTGGTCGATATCGAAGCTAAAGTCGATGACGCTTTTCTGGTGCGCTATGGCCTGAGCGCCGGACACTCTTTAGTGATCGCCGACGACGTTGCCGAGGCGCTCTATCACGAGCTGATGCGCGATAATCTGATTAGCCACCAGTTTGCCGGCGGCACTATCGGCAATACGCTGCACAACTATTCCGTGCTGGCTGACGATCGATCGGTGCTGCTCGGCGTGATGTGCAACAATATTCAGATCGGCGGCTACGCCTATCGCTATCTCTGCAATACCTCCAGCCGAATGGATCTTAACTATCTGCAGGGCGTCGACGGCGCCATTGGCCGCTGCTTTACGCTGATTGGCGAGCAGGGCGAGCGCACCTTCGCTATCAGCCCAGGGCAGATGAATCAGCTACGCGCCGAGAGTATTCCCGAAGCGGTGATTGCCGGCGCGTCGGCGCTGGTGCTTACCTCTTATCTGGTGCGCTGTAGCGAAGGGGAGCCGATGCCGCAGGCCACGCTACAGGCGATTGAATATGCGAAGCGCCACAACGTGCCGGTGGTGCTTACGCTGGGCACCAAATATGTTATCGGCGATAACCCGCAGTTCTGGCGCGATTTCCTGCGCGATCACGTCACTATCGTGGCGATGAACGAAGAGGAAGCGCTGGCGCTCACCGGCGAATCGGATCCGCTGCGCGCGGCCGATATGGCGCTGGAGTGGGTTGACCTGGTGCTCTGCACCGCCGGTCCGACCGGACTCTATATGGCGGGCTATACCGAAGATGAATTCAAGCGCAAAACCAATCATCCGTTGCTGCCGGGAGCGATCGCGGAATTCAACCAGTATGAATTCAGCCGCGCCATGCGCCAGCAGGAGTGCGAGCAGCCGCTGCGCATCTTCTCGCATATCGCGCCTTATATGGGCGGACCTGAGAAGATCATGAACACCAACGGCGCAGGCGACGGCGCGCTGGCGGCGCTGCTGCATGACATCACGGCGAACAACTACCACCGGCAGAAAGTGCCCAATTCCAGCAAGCATGCGCGCGAGTACCTGACTTACTCGTCGCTGGCGCAGGTGTGCAAATATGCCAACCGCGTCAGCTATCAGGTGCTGAACCAGCATTCGCCGCGCCTGACGCGCGGCCTGCCGGAGCGTGAAGACAGCCTGGAAGAGTCCTACTGGGATCGTTAAGCCGCCGCTGAGGTCAAAAGGCAATGAGCGACGCGTCCCGCGCTGGAGATGACGCGCGGGACGCGCCGACAGAAAGCCGGGGCGGTCAGATGGGGCACTCACGTACGACAGGGTGTTCAGCGATCTCCGCCTCCAGCATATGCAGCATACTGGAGGCGATCTCGCGCTCGCCCATGACGACGCGCGTCGCGCCGCGCGCCATGATGTACTCCACTTCCTCGTCGTAGTGCGCGCGCGCGATGATCTCAATATCGTTAAACTTTTCGCGCGCGGTAGTCACGATCTCGCCCGACTCGTAGCCGTTAGGGATGGTCAGCAGCAGCCAGCGCGCGCAGTCGAGCCGCGCCAGCTCCATGGTTTCGGCGCGCACGGCATTGCCGAGCACCGCCCTGATGCCTTGTTCGCGCAGCGCCTCGACGCGCGCGCGGGAGTTCTCCACGACGACGAAGGGCACATCCGCCTCCAGCAGCTTCTGGCCCAGCAGGCTGCCGACCCGGCCATAACCGACAATCACCGCATGGTGACAAATATCTACCGGGATCTGCTTCTCCTCTTCAGGCGCCTCTTGCTGCGCCTGTTCCTGACGGCTTTCGCTCTTCGCCAGAAAACGTTCCAGCAGGCTGAACAAGATGGGATTCAGCATAATGGAAAGGATCGCCGCCGCCAGCACCAGGTTGCGCCCCTCGCTGCTGAGCAAATTGAGCGAAATGCCGAGTCCGGCGAGAATAAAAGCGAACTCGCCGATCTGCGCGAGGCTGACGGAAATGGTCAGCGCGGTACGGCGCGAATGGCCCAGCAGCGTCACCAGCAGCCAGGCGGCGAGAGATTTGCCTAGCACCACAATCACCAGCGCGCCCAGCACGGCCAGCGGCTGCTCTACCAGGATCATCGGATCGAACAGCATTCCCACCGAGACAAAAAAGAGCACCGCGAAGGCGTCGCGCAGCGGCAGCGTGTCATGGGCGGCGCGATGGCTCAGCTCTGACTCATTCAGCACCATCCCGGCAAAGAAAGCGCCGAGCGCGAAAGAGACGTCGAAAAACTTTACTGCGCCAAAGGCGATGCCCAGCGCCAGCGCCAGCACCGCCAGGGTAAACAGCTCGCGCGAGCCGGTCGCGGCGCTTTTCGACAAGATCCAGGGCACAACGCGTCGGCCTACTACCATCATCAGCACCATAAAGGCAGCGACTTTGCCGATGGTCAGCAGCAGATCCCATGCCAGCAGCTGTGGGCTGGCGTTACCCTGTTCCAGCATGCCGGCAATGGCGGGCAGCAGCACCAGCGTCAGCACCATCACCAGATCTTCGACAATCAACCAGCCGATGGCGATCTGCCCGCGCTGGCTGTCAATCAGCTGACGCTCCTCCAGCGCGCGCAGCAGCACCACGGTGCTGGCGGTGGAGAGACAAAGACCAAAAACCAGACCCGTCATCAGCGACCAGCCCAGCCAGGCGGAGAGTCCCATTCCCAGCAGCGTAGCGACGGCGATTTGCGCCACGGCGCCAGGAATGGCGATGTTCTTTACCGCCATTAAATCCTTCAGCGAAAAGTGCAGGCCAACGCCGAACATCAGCAGTATGACGCCCAGCTCCGCCAGTTCTGGCGCAAGGTTGGTATCGGCGACAAAGCCGGGCGTAAACGGCCCGGCCAGCACGCCCGCCAGCAGGTAGCCGACCAGCGGTGAAATGCGCAGCCGGTTGGCGAGCATGCCAAGGAGAAACGCCAGAACCAGTCCCCCGACGATAGTGGTGATCAACGGTGTGGTGTGATGCATGCCTGTCTCCTTGTGTACAAATGTATCTGCCTGTAACAAAGAAGTTTAAGGCAAGCAGCGCTCTTTCGCTGAAATAATTGCTAAATGATGAGGAAAAACTTTGAAATTAAGCGGAAAGAGGAACCGAATGGCCTTTTTTATCTCTTTTCTTCAATCTAAGCCGCAATGAGGCAGATTAGTGCGGGGGGGTGATAACGCTATTTTCCTGAAAAGTAGCGCGGCTGATGACCCTTATCAGCGCGGAATGCCGTTAAAAGGCAAAGCAGCGTCGTCAGGCGCAGCTTTACATCAGTTTTGTCGCGTCCGCTTTCTTTTGATTATCAGTGTTAAAACGAGTTTAGTACCAGCGACAGCGGTGTTTCGTCTTGAGTTAAACAACGGAATATGCGACACAGTGGGGCAGCATGCTGATACCACCCGGAACGGGCACTTCATACAATAAGGAGACGGGCTTTGCTGTTACCACGATGGGCTGCAACCGGCCTTGCGCTGCTGGCGCTGGCACCTGCGCTTTCTCAGGCCGCCGAGGCGGATCGCACTTACCGCTTTAGCATTCTCCACACTAATGATGAACACGGGCATTTCTGGTACAACGCGCAGGGCGAATATGGCCTGGCGGCGCAAAAGACCCTGATGGATACGCTGCGTTATGACGTACAGGCCAGGGGCGGCGGCGCGCTGATCCTCTCCGCTGGTGACATCAACACCGGCGTGCCCGAGTCGGACGAGCTGAATGCCGAGCCCGATATTCGCGGCATGAACCTGATCGGTTATGACGCCATGGCGCTCGGCAATCATGAGTTTGATCATCCGCTTGACGTGCTGCGCAAGCAGGAGAGCTGGGCGCGCTTTCCCTTTCTCGCCGCCAATCTTTACCAGAAAAACACCGGCCAGCGTCTCTTTAAGCCCTGGGCGATTTTCAATCGTATGGGGCTGAAAATTGCCGTGCTGGGCCTGGCTACGCCCGATACCGCTAAGCTGGCGAACCCGGCCTATCTGCGGGAAGTCGAGTTTCGCGATCCCGTCAGCGAAACGGAAAAAGCGGTGGCGGAGCTGCGCGCAGGTGAGAAACCTGACGTTATCGTGGTACTGAGCCATCTCGGCTATGACGACAACGGCGAGCACGGCAGCAACGCGCCCGGCGACGTCACCCTGGCGCGCAGCCTGCCGCCCGGCACCGTTTCCATGATTGTCGGCGGCCACTCGCACGATACGGTTTGCATGGAGAAAGCCAACGTGCTGATCAAAGAGTATCAGCCGGGCGCAGCGTGTCAGCCGGACAAGCAGAACGGCGTCTGGATTATGCAGGCCGGGAAGTGGGGCGAATATGTCGGACGCGGCGATTTTACCTGGCGCAACGGTGAAGTCGCGCTGGAGTCCTACGCGCTGGTGCCGGTGAACCTGAAGCATCAGATTAAAAACGCCGACGGCAGCGAAACCTGGCTCACGTATCAGCAGGAGATCCCTAAAAATACCGCGATGATGAAGCTGCTGATGCCCTATCAGAAGCGGGCCGAGGCGCGCCTGAACGTCAGTGTCGGCAGTACGGTAGGGCAGTTTAACGGCGAGCGCGAGCAGGTGCGTTTTACCCAGACCAACCTTGGGCAGCTGATTTTACGTGCGCAAATGGCGAATACTCAGGCGGATTTCGCCGTGATGAGCGGCGGCGGCATTCGCGCATCGCTCCCGGTGGGCAAGCTAAGCTGGCGCGATCTGCTGCAGGTACAGCCGTTCGGCAATCAGGTCGTTTCAGTGACGATGACCGGCGCGGAGGTGAAAAAATATCTCGATGTGGTGGCGAATATTAAGCCTGACGCGGGCGGCTTCGCTCAGTTCGCGCACGTCAGCCTGGTGACGGACGGCAGCACGGTGAGCGATGTGCGCATTAACGGTCAGCCGCTGCAGGAGGATAAAACCTATCGCATGGCGACCAACAGTTTTAACGCCGCAGGCGGCGACGGCTATCCACGTATCGATACCCATACTGGCTATCAAAACGCCGGAAATATCGATGCCGAGGTACTGCGCGACTACGTTAAAGCTCACTCGCCGCTGAAAGCCAGCGACTATGCCCCGACGGACGCTATTCACAGGCTGACGGAGGCGGAGAAAAAGGCGCGCGATAAACCCCACAAGCGAAGCTATCCGCAGATGTTTCTGGCGTGGCTCTGGCCCTGGGGACGGGAAACGGCGCATAACGCGCCGTGAAAGCCTGCCGGGATGCTAAGCGGGTGGTATGGCCCGATTGCAACATCGCTCAACGCATTCAGCTCGTTCGGCCCGCGTAGATATGCACCTCATCCTTGAGGTGCGCCAGTCACCGGGCCAGGACGCTGCGTTGTTCAAACGCTCCCGGCGTTTTCGTCCCTGTCGCGGGGTGCTTTGCGCCTCGCTCCATACCACTCACTCTTTACCCTCGTAGCCGTTTAAAAAACTACACCTCGCAGGCGTTACGTTCGAACCAGCGCGGACGCAGCCGGTCCCATGCCCAGTTGTACGCCATGGTGTAGGGCAGGAAAAAGAGGAAAAACGCCACTTCCAGCAAAAAAGCCTGCCACAGCGAGATGCCGAGCATCCACGCGGCGATCGGCAAGCCAATTAAAATAAACCCGCCTTCGAAAAGCAGCGCGTGCAAGACGCGGATCAGCAGTCCGCGATGGATTTGGCCTGGCGGACAAAGCCTGTCGAAAATGGTGTTGTATATCATGTTCCATAGCATCGCGACGGTAGAGAGCATAAGCGCCAGCGCGCCCATCTCAAACAACGGCTTATCCATCGCCCAGGCAGCCAGCGGCGAAACGGTCAGGATCGCCAGGGTTTCAAAACCCAGCGCATGTAAAAAACGTTCTTTAAGCGAACGGGTACGCATTATTCACCTCCATCAGACAGGTGGGCATTCTGGCACCTCATGGTGATAAGATAAAATGATGACCTATCGATAAAAGCGATGGATGAAAATGCGCTACTCCCCCGAATCTTTAGAAGCCTTTGTGCAGACCGTCAGCAGCGGATCCTTTTCCGCCGCAGCGCGTGCGCTCGGCAAAAGCCAGTCGACTATCAGCATGGCGGTAGCCGGGCTGGAGGACGATCTCGGTTTCAAACTGTTCGATCGCAGCGGGCGACAGCCGATCCTGACCGATCAGGGCCGGGGCGCGCTGGCACAGGTGCAGCAGATCCTCGCCGCCAGCGAGCGGCTGGATGCGCTGGCTATCAGGCTGGCGCAGGGCGTCGAGCCGCGTCTCAGCTTTGCCGTGTCAGATTTCTGGCAGACCGAACATCATGAGCAACTGCTGAAGCAGTTCGACGCGCGCTTTCCGGAAATTGAGCTGGAATGCATGATTGCTGAGGATGCCGACGTCCTGGATTTACTGCAGGCGGGACGCGTTCATCTGGGCGTGGTGCGCGCGCAGCCTGCTCTGCCGCCCGATATCGCCGTCGCGCGGCTGCAGGTGAATGCGGAAATGGCCATCTATATACATCGCGATCATCCGCTGGCGCAGCAGCCCGGCGTCACGGAAAGCGCGCTGGAGCAGGTACGCCAGCTGCGGCTTAACACCTGGGTTGAGCCGCAAGCGATCGTGCCGCCGGGACGCGTCTGGTCGGCGCCGACCTATTTGCTACTGCTGGAGATGGCGGAGCAGGGGTTCGGCTGGAGCATACTGCCGCGCTGGCTGGTAAGGCAGTTTGGTCATGACCTTTTGCAGGAGCTGGCGCTGCCGGGCTGGCCGCAGCATATCGCGGTGGAGGCGATATGGTCGCGACGCAATCCGCCGGGACCTGCCGGACGCTGGATGATCGATCAGCTCTGCGCCCAGCCGCGCAGTTAATCGCGTCGTGCGATATCCGCCAGCGGGGCGTCGAGCAGGCGCGCCAGATCCTGCGCCGCCAGTTCGAGATCCAGGCCGCGCTTGCCGCCGGAAACAAAAATAGTGGCGAAGTCGGCGGCGGAGCTATCGATAACCGTCGGCAGCCGCTTTTTCTGCCCCAGCGGGCTGATGCCGCCCACCAGATAGCCGGTCACACGCTGCGCCAGCTGAGGATCGGCCATATCCGCTTTTTTCGCTCCTAAGGCTTTTGCGACTTTTTTCAGATCGAGCTGGCTGGCAACCGGCGTCACGGCCACCGCCAGATGTTTCGCATCGCCGTTCAGCGCGACCAGCAGCGTTTTATAGACCTGCCGCGCATCCAGATTAAGTTTCCGTACCGCTTCGTCGCCAAAACTGGTTTCCTGACTGTCATGCTCATAGGGATGAAGCGTGAAAGGGACCTTTTGTTTTTCCAGAAGTTTTATAGCAGGCGTCATAAATTCATCCTTATAGGAAAAATCTCATTCCTAAATTAAATAAATTAATAGTGGCGAAAGTTTGTGCTTTGCGAGAGAATGAGTTCCGCGCCAGCCGAAAGGCTGAGCGATAACCAAAATGATAAACAAATTCCTCTTTGACAGGCCGGTAATCATACCGGCCTTCTTTTTTACCGCCGTAAAAGCTCAGGCAGATTTTCTTCGCCATAGAGATGCAGCGCGCCTACCGCCACGACATAATGCCCGGACGGCAACGCCCGTAATCGATCGCGCCACTGTGCGTTGCGCTGCGCAATCAGCGTATCGTTGAGCGCTGAGCTAAATGTCGAAGGCAGTTCAATGCGCGGCTGACGCGGCGGCGCGTCCAGCCACCAGCTCACCATCATCTGCAACAGGCGCGCATTGGTATGCCAGTGCGTTAGCGTATCTTTTAGCAGTGCCATGCCATCATCCGGCAAAGATTTCAGCAGCGCGATTTGCGTCTCTGCGCCCTCCAGTTCAATGACCGGTTTGCTCAGCGTTTTCGCCGCCTGCAGCAGCTGAAAATCGATGCCGTAATCGGGGCGCAATCCAAGCCGCTGCGCCTGCTGCGCCTGTAGCATCAGCGCGATTTGCCAGGCGGGCAGGGTATCAAACATCGTCAGCGACAGATGAAGTTCGCTGCACAGCGCCTCAAGACGATCCCGATCCTCCGACGTCAGACGAGCCTCAAGCGGCTCACGCTGGTCGAGATCGTCAAAGGGCGAGCCGCCCTGGGTAATGTCCGCCTCGACAATCAGCGCATCCGACTTTTGTAGCTGCCGCAGCAGACGCGCGGGCAGCGGCTGCATATCGCGCGTGCCCATATGAATGCTGCCGACCAGGTGCAGCAGGCGATCGTCCAGCCGTATATCCTGGGCGGGCCAGCGATAGCTCGCGGGAAAGAGTCGGCTTATCAGCCCGTGCACACTGCGCCAAATGCTGCCTGTCATTCCCTGTCCTTACTCAGTCAAAACGCCATGCTAGCGATTCCCGCCGCTGAAAAACAGGGCAATAACGGCTATTGTCGCGGCGTCGGACGAAAGCGCAGCAGCCGGTTGGCGTTACTGACGACGGTAATTGAGGAGAGCGCCATCGCCGCGCCTGCGACGACCGGGCTGAGCAGCGCGCCGGTCAGCGGATAGAGCACACCCGCCGCCAGCGGAATGCCCAGGCTGTTATAGATAAACGCGCCCAGCAGGTTCTGGCGAATATTGCGCAGCGTCGCGCTGGAGAGCGCCAGCGCATCGGCCACGCTGTTGAGATCGGCGCGCATCAGCGTTATGGGCGCAGTTTCCACCGCCACGTCGCTGCCGCCGCCCATGGCGATACCGACATCCGCCTGCGCCAGCGCCGGCGCGTCATTGATGCCGTCGCCAACCATGGCGACGCGACGGCCCTGCTGCTGCAGCGCGGCGATGGTCTGCGCTTTCGCTTCCGGCAGCACGCCAGCGATTACCTCGTCGATGCCCGCTTCCTGAGCGATAGCGCGCGCCGTCTCCTCTCTGTCGCCGGTGAGCATCATCAGCCGGTAGCCCGCCTGATGCAGCCGCTGCAGCGCCGCTTTGCTCTCAGGACGCAGCCGATCGCGCAGCGCAATCAGGCCAACAAGCTCACCGTTCTGCGCCAGCAGCACCGGCGTCGCACCCTGACGCGACAGCCGCTCGATATCCGGCTGCGCCTCTTGCAGAGCGATATGGTTATCCTGCATTAGCGCCGCATTACCCAGCAGCAGCGTTCTGCCGTCGAGTATGCCGCTGACGCCTTTACCGCGTATTGTACGAAATTGCGCAATCTCACCATCGGCTGTCGCGCCGGTCGCCGCGACAATCGCCTGCGCCAGCGGATGGCTGGCATTTTTCTCCAGCGCCGCCGCCGCCTGCAATACGGCATCACGCGACCAGCCGTTCCATGTCAATACTTCGTCAAGCTGCGGCCTTCCCGCCGTCAGCGTACCGGTTTTATCAAACACCAGCGTATCGATACGGCTGGCGCGCTGCAGAGCGTCGGCGTCGCGCACCAGCACGCCCAGCTCGGCGGCGCGTCCGACGCCCGCGATAACCGACATCGGCGTCGCCAGGCCCAGCGCGCAGGGACAGGCGATAATCAGCACCGTAGTAGCGATCACCAGCGTATAGGCGATCTGCGGCTGCGGGCCAAAGAAATACCAGATCGCGGCGCTGATCAGGGCGATGGCGACCACCACCGGCACGAATACCGCCGAGATACGGTCGGCGAGGCGGCCCACGTCGGGCTTGCTACTCTGCGCCTGACGCACCAGATGAATAATGCGCGACAGCGCGGTATGCTGACCGGTAGCACGTGCCACAAAGCGCACCGCGCCATCCTGCACCAGCGTCCCGGCAAATACCTTGTCGCCTGCGCCTTTGCCCTGCGGCACTGCTTCGCCGGTCAGCATCGCCTCATCCAGCCAGGCTTCGCCCTCTTCAATTTCGCCATCTACCGGCACGCGATCGCCCGTGGTCAGGCGCAGTTTCATACCCGGCTGCACCGCGCTGAGCGGCACCAGCATTTCCCCCTGTTCGCTGACAAGGCGCGCCTGGGCGGGCGTCAAATCGAGCAGGCGTTCAAGTGCTTTAGAGGATCGCTGGCGCGCGCGCTGCTCCAGCGCGTGGCCGAGATTAATCAGGCCGATAATCATGACGCTGGCTTCGAAATAGAGATGGCGCGCCTGCATCGGGAAAAAGTCAGGCCAGAGCGCGACGCTGAAAGAGTAGATCCACGCGGCGGCGGTACCGAGCGCCACCAGCGTGTCCATCGTGGCGCTGCCGTTGCGCAGGCTGCGCCACGCGCTGCGGTAGAAATGGCCGCCAGCGACCACCATGATCAACAGCGTCACGATGCCGATAGCGAGCCAGAGGTTGCGGTTGGCGTCGCTGAGCATCATATTGTCGCCGATCATGCCCCAGATCATCAGGGGCGCACCGAAAGCCAGCGCCAGCGCCGCCTGCCAGCTAAAACGGCGCATTGCGTGACGCGCGCTGCTTTGCTGTTTATCGCGTCGCTCCTGTTCATCCTGCACCACCTGAGCCTGGTAGCCCGCCGCGTCGACCGCCTCGACCAGCTGCTGCGCAGGGGCATCGCCGATGACCAGCGCGCTGCGTTCGCCAAGGTTTACCCGCGCCTGGGTAACGCCGGGCACTTTTTCCAGCGCCTTTTCCACCCGGCTGACGCAGCTGGCGCAGCTCATGCCCTCGATCAGCAGGAACTGCGCGCTTTCACTCTCTTGTGCCGGTTGGGTTTCCGCCACCGTTGTCAGCGCCTCCGGCGGCGGCTCTGAAGCTGTCAACGGCTCAGGCTTTGGGTGGCTGTCGCCGTTCAGCGTGGCGTGATAGCCCGCTTCTTCCACGGTGGCGATCAGTGACGCGGCGTCGGCGCTGCCGATCACTTGCGCTTCCTGCTGCGTGACGCTGGCCTGTTCGACATCGTCGCGCTGCTCGAGCGCTTCTTTAACGCGTTTGACGCAGTGGCCGCAGGAAAGGCCTTCCAGCGCCAGCGAGATAGTGTGAGACATAGTGGGCTCCTGTTGTGTTGCAGTTAACAATGCGAGCTTTTTATCACTCGTTATACAGGCTAAACCTTCCATCAAGGGGAAGGTCAAACTATTTTTACAGGCAATAGTCGCGATCGGTTTTTAAGGAGAGAGCAGAGTGAATATCAGCGATGTGGCGAAAAAAACCGGCTTAACCAGCAAAGCGATCCGTTTCTATGAAGAGAAGGGCGTGGTGACGCCGCCGCTGCGCAGCGACAATGGCTACCGTCGCTACAGCGCTCATCATCTTGAGGAGCTGAACCTGCTGCGTCAGGCGCGACAGGTGGGCTTTACGCTTGATGAATGCCGCGAGCTGGTCACGCTGTTCAACGATCCGGCGCGCCACAGCGCCGACGTCAAAGCGCGCACCCTGCAAAAAGCGGCGGAGATCGCCACGCATATTGAAGAGCTACAGGCGATGCGCATGCGGCTGCTGGCGCTGGCCGACGCCTGCCCTGGCGATGAGAGCGCGGAGTGTCCCATCATCAACAACCTGGCGGGATGCTGTGGCCATACGCCGGGCCAGTCCGGTTAACGCGGCGTGATGTGCAGCGTAATGCCCTCTACGCCCGTAACGATAACCTGAGTGCCAGCAGGCAGATCCTGGTCGGCCTGTACGCGCCAGCTACTGTCGCCCAGCTTTACATGACCGATGCCGTTAATCAGCGGCGCATCCAGCGTCAGATGCGTGCCGATCAGCTGGTTGCCGCGCTGGTTAAGAGAGTTGGGCTGCTGATGGCGCTCGCGATGGCGTATCCAGCGATACCAGAGGTAAACACAGACTAAGGTCAGCAGCGCGAACAGCGTGCCCTGGGCCGTCCAGCTAAAGGGTGCCAGCCACTCCACAAGACCCACCAGCACCGCCGCGATGCCGCTCCACAGCAGATAGCCGCTGGTGCCGAGCATTTCCGCCGCCAGCAGCAGGCCGCCAAGCGTCAGCCAGAACCAGTGCGGGTGGGCGATGATTTCCAGTAGCATTAGCGTTTCGACTCTGGAGACGTGCCTTTCAGCAGCTCGCTGATGCCTGCCACCGATCCCAGCAGGCTGCTGGCGTCCAGCGGCATCATAACCACCTTGCTGTTGCTGGCTTCACCGATTTTCTGCAGCGCGTCGGTATATTTCTGCGCCACAAAGTAGTTCACCGCCTGGATATCGCCCGCCGCGATAGCTTCGGACACCATTTTGGTGGCGCGCGCTTCGGCTTCGGCCTGGCGCTCGCGCGCCTCCGCCTGCAGGAACGCTGAGGTTCGCTCGCCTTCGGCTTTCAGAATGCGCGACTGCTTGTCGCCTTCGGCGCGCAGAATCGCCGCCTGACGCACGCCTTCCGCCGCAAGGATGTCGGCGCGTTTGGTACGCTCTGCCTTCATCTGCGCATTCATGGCGGCAATCAGCTCCTGCGGCGGACGCACGTCGCGGATTTCAATACGGGTGATTTTCACGCCCCAGGGGTTGGTCGCTTCGTCGACGATATGCAGCAAACGCGTATTGATGTTATCGCGCTGCGACAGCATCTCATCCAGTTCCATGCCGCCGAGGACGGTACGGATATTGGTCATGGTGAGATTGATGATCGCCAGCTCAAGGTTGCTGACTTCATAGGCCGCGCGCGCTGGATCAACCGCCTGAATAAAGCAGACGGCGTCAATGGTGACATTGGCGTTATCTTTGGAGATGACTTCCTGCGAGGGGATATCCAGCACGCGTTCCATCATATTGATCTTGCGACCAATACGATCCATAAACGGCACCACCAGACTCAGACCGGGCTGCAGCGTGCGGGTATAGCGCCCGAAGCGCTCAACGGTCCACTGATAGCCCTGCGGCACGATTTTTACGCCCGCCCAAACCGTTACAAGCGCCAGTACGATCAGCGCAGGGATCACTGTCAACATATAACCTCCCGGTTGTTAATTTACGGGCCGAGTCGCTTCGGCCCGGATACAGCGGTGCCGAATCAGTAGAGCAGCGAGTAGAGCTGACGGCGATAGCGGGCAGCGAGCGCGTCGCCAGTGCCCAGCGCCGCCAGGATCTCCTGCAGCATTTTACGCACCTGTCCGTCAGCCGCATTCAGATCGCGCTTCAGAAAACCGAGCAGCAGCTCCAGCGCCTCTTCGTTGCGTCCTACCTGATGCAGCTGTAACGAGAGCTTAGCAGCCAGTTCCGCATTGGTCGGGTCGCTCTCCAGCTGCGACTGCAGCTGCTGGATTTCCGGCGTATCCGCCGCCTGCTTCAGCAGATCGATCTGCGCCATCAGGCTCTGATAGCGCGTATCCTGATCCTGCAGTGGCACCTTCGCCAGCACCTCTTCAGCTTCGTCGCTGCGGTTCAGGCTAATCAAGACTTCCGCCAGCAGAAAACCGATTTCGCTCGCCTGACGGCTGAGCTGCCAGGCCTCTTTCAGCAGCGGCAGCGCCTCCAGCGGCTTGCCTTCATCCATCAGCGCCAGCGCCTGCTGCGCTTTGAGTTCCTCTTCGCGCGGCAATACTTTCTCCAGCAGCGCGCGGATAGCCTCTTCCGGCTGCGGGCCCTGGAAGCCGTCGACCGGCTGGCCGTTCTGGAACAGATAGACCGTCGGAATCGAGCGCAGGCCGAACTGCGAGGCCACCATTTGTTCTTTGTCGCAGTCGAGCTTCGCCAGAATAAACTGACCGGCGTACTCCTGCGCCAGGCGTTCCAGCAGCGGCGTCAGCTGCTGGCAATGTTGGCTGCGATCCGACCAGAAATAGAACAGCACCGGGATCTGCATGGAGTGTTCCAGCGTCTGGTGCAGGTTGGATTCGTTGACGTCGATAATCGAAGCTTGTGGTGACATGACTAAGTCTCTTGGCAGAAAGTGTATAAAGAATATGGGGCCGGACGTCCCCGCTTCAAGATGAATTCTCAGCGGCTGCTTAAAATGCGATCCAGCATCCAGCCTGGCAACAGCCGTTTCAGGATGCTCATCGCATGTGCGACCAGCGTCACCGGATAGCGCAGCCGCGGGTGCGGGCTTTCCAGCGCGTGGCGCAGCTTAGGCAAAATCGCTTCCGGCGGCAGGGTGAAGCGCGCAGCGATGCCGGGATTGCGTACCGGTTTGCCCGGCTCGCCCTGCGTCACGTTGTCGGTAAAGCGGGTCTGCACAGGGCCTGGCTCGATCAGGCTGACGCGCACGCCGCTACGGCGCACCTCAAGGCGCAGCGCGTCGCTCCAGGCCTCCAGCGCATATTTGCTGGCGGCGTAGGCACCGCGGCCAGGAGTAGAGATGAGTCCCAGTACGGAGCTGGTGTTGACGATGCGCGCGTCGCCGCTCGCCTCCAGCGCGGGCAGCAGCCGCATCGTCAGCTGATGGGTGCCGAAAAAATTAGTGGAGAACTGCCGCTCCAGCTGCTGGCGCGACAGCGTGCGCAACGGTCCGTAAAGACCGAAGCCGCCGTTGTTGAACAGCGCAAACAGCCGATTGTCCGTCAGCGCCAGGATTTCATCAGCCGCGCGATCGATACTCTGTGCGTCGTCGAGATCCAGCACAACGGCGATAAAGCCCAGCGCGCGCATCTGGGTCACATCCTCCGGCTTACGGCAGGCGGCGATCACGCGGTAGCCGCGCGCCTGCAGATCCTGCGCCGCGACGCGACCGATACCGCTGGAACAGCCGGTAATTACAACGGTTTTTTGCATATCTTTACCCATAAAAAGCGCGTCGCCGCAGATTACTCATGCTTAACTAAAGGGGCCAGTTCTTTCGCCATCAGCTCGGCGATAAAGGGCTGCGCATCGGGGTTCGGATGGATGCCGTCCTGCTGCATCCATTCAGGCTTCAGGTAGACCTGCTCCATAAAAAAGGGCACCAGAGGAATGTTGTACTGCTGTGCCAGTCTGGGATAGATCCCGCTGAACGCTTCCGTATAACGCCGCCCGTAGTTAGCGGGCAGACGAATTTGCATCAGCAGCGGCCTGGCGTTCGCCGCTTTCACGTCGTCGATGATTTTACGCAGATCCTGCTCGATAGCCTGCGGCGGAAAGCCGCGCAGACCGTCATTACCGCCCAGTTCGATTAACACCCACTGCGGCTGATGCTGTTTTAATAACGCCGGTAAGCGCGCCAGACCCTGCGCGGCAGTGTCGCCGCTGATGCTGGCGTTGACTACGCTGGGCTGCTGCCAGCGGTTGTTCAGCAGGCTTGGCCAGGCCGCGCTGGCCGACATACGGTAGCCGGCGCTCAGGCTGTCGCCTAAAACCAGTAAGGTGTTCGCAGCGGCCAGATGCGATGCCAGCAGAAGAACGAAAAACAGGAAAGGATAATGCCAGCGGAAAACATTCTTGAAGTTCATCATCTTACAAAGTCCGTCGGTCAGGGTGAACACCAGTTGATCATCCTTACCGGAGTTGACTTCATTGTCAAACGGGCCGAGACCATCGCGCTGATCGGCGAGTCCGGCTCCGGCAAGTCGACGCTGCTGGGCATTCTGGCGGGGCTCGACGACGGCAGCAGCGGCGAGGTCAACCTGCTGGGGCAACCCTTGCATCAGCTGGATGAAGAGCAGCGCGCCGCGTTGCGGGCGACGCAGGTCGGCTTTGTCTTTCAGTCTTTTATGCTGGTGCCGACGCTCAATGCGCTGGAGAACGTGCAGCTGCCCGCGCTGCTGCGCGGCGAGAGCGACCGCCAGAGCCGCGAACAGGCGCGCGAACTGTTAACCCAGCTGGGGCTGGCCGAGCGTCTGACGCACCTGCCTGCGCAGCTCTCCGGCGGCGAGCAGCAGCGCGTGGCGCTGGCGCGCGCCTTTAACGGCCGTCCCGGCCTGCTGTTCGCCGATGAGCCCACCGGCAATCTCGATCGTAAGACCGGCGATCGCATCGCCGATCTGCTTTTTTCGCTCAACCGCGACTACGCCACCACGCTGATCCTGGTGACGCATGACGAACAGCTGGCGGCGCGCTGCGATCGTCGTCTGCGGCTGCGCGACGGCAAAGTGTGGGAGGAGCGATGATCTGGCGCTGGTTCTGGCGCGAGTGGCGCTCGCCCTCGCTGCTGATCGTCTGGATGGCGCTGACACTGGCGGTGGCCTGCGTGCTGGCGCTTGGCGCGATCGGCGATCGCATGGAGAAAGGGCTAAGCCAGCAGAGCCGTGACTTTATGGCGGGCGACCGCACGCTGCGCAGCAGCTCGCCCATTCCTGACGCCTGGCTGGCGAAGGCGCGGGAAGAGGGGTTAGCCGTCAGCGGGCAGCTCAGCTTTATGACCATGACGTTCGCCGGTGAGTCGCCGCAGCTGGCGGCGGTCAAAGCGGTGGATAATCGCTATCCGATGTTCGGCGATTTGCAGACCGATCCGCCAGGCCTGAAACCCGCCCCCGGCACGGCGCTGGCCGCACCGCGTCTGATGGCGCTGCTCAACCTGAAGGTGGGCGACAGGCTGGATGTTGGCGACGCCAGCCTGCGCATCGCGGGCGAGGTGATTCAGGAGCCGGACGGCGGTTTTAACCCTTTCCAGATGGCGCCGCGCCTGCTAATTAATCTCGCCGACGCGCAAAAGACCGGCGCGATTCAGCCCGGCAGCCGCCTGACCTGGCGCTATAAGTTTGCCGGCGAACCCCGGCAGCTGGCGCGCTACGACAGCTGGATCCAGCCGCAGCTGAAAGCGGATCAGCGCTGGATCAGCGTAGAGAATTCTGAAGATGCGCTCGGCCGTTCGATGCAGCGCGCCCAGCAGTTTTTACTGCTCTCCGCTTTGCTGACGCTGATGCTGGCGATCGCCGCCGTCGCGGTGGCGATGAGCCACTACTGCCGCAGCCGTTACGATCTGGTGGCGGTGTTAAAAACGCTGGGCGCGACGCGCCGCGCGCTGCGGCGGCTGATCGTCGGGCAGTGGCTGGCGGTGCTGCTGCTGGCGACCGTGTGCGGCGGGGCGCTCGGCCTGGGCGTCGAGGCGCTGTTGATGCAGATGCTGAAGCCGGTGCTGCCTGCAGCCCTGCCGCCCGCCAGCGGCTGGCCGTGGCTCTGGGCGATCGGTTCCCTGTTTGTGATTTCGCTGCTGGTAGGCCTGCGTCCCTATCGACTGCTGCTGGCGACCCAGCCGCTGCGCGTGCTGCGACGCGACGCGGTCGCTGATATCTGGCCGCTGAAGCGCTATATCCCGGCGATGGGCGTGGTCGTGGTTACGCTGCTGGCGTTGCTGGTGGGCGGCAGCAAGATGCTGTGGGCGCTGCTGGCGGGCGTGGTGGCGCTGGCGGCTGTGCTGGCGCTGCTGGGCTGGGGCGCGCTGTTGCTGCTGCGGCGGCTGGTGGTGCGCAGCCTGGCGCTGCGGCTGGCGATTAACCGGCTGCTGCGTCAGCCGGGCATGACGCTGAGCCAGCTGGCGGCGTTTTCGCTCTCTTTTATGCTGCTGGCGCTGCTGCTGGTGATGCGTGGCGATCTGCTGGACCGCTGGCAGCAACAGTTGCCACCGGACAGCCCGAACTATTTTCTGCTCAATATGACGCAGGATCAGGTGCCGCAGGTGCGCGCTTTCCTCGCTTCGCATCAGGTGAAGCCGGAAACCTTCTATCCTGTTGCGCGGGTGCGCCTGACCAGCCTGAACGGCAAAGAGGCCGATCCGAAGCTGGATAACGCCCTGAACCGCGAGCTGAATCTGACGTGGATGAATGAGCGGCCCGAGCATAATCCGCTGGTGGCGGGCAGCTGGCCGCCGAAGCCGGGTGAAGTGTCGATGGAGAAGGAACTGGCGGACCGGCTGGGAGTGACGCTGGGCGATACGCTGACCTTCACCGGCGATACCCAGGCGTTCAGCGCGAAAATCACCAGCCTGCGCAAAGTCGACTGGGAAAGCCTGCGACCGAACTTTTTCTTTATCTTCCCGCCCGGCGCGCTGGATGCGCAGCCGCAGACCTGGCTGACCAGTTTCAGGCTGGATAACGATCCGGCTTTGCTGGCGCAGCTTAACCGGGCGTTTCCGACGCTGAGCCTGCTGGATATCGGCAGCATTATGCGGCAGATCGGCCAGGTGCTGACTCAGGTGAGCCAGGCGCTGGAGATTATGGTGGTGCTGGTAACATTCTGCGGCGTGCTGCTGCTGCTGGCGCAGATTCAGGTCGGGATGCGGCAGCGGCGTCAGGAGCTGGTGGTTTGTCGCACGCTGGGCGCCAGCAAGAAGCTGCTGCGCGCGACGCTGTGGTGCGAGTTCGCGCTGCTGGGCGTGGTGTCCGGCGTGGCGGCGGCGCTGGGCGCGGAGGCGGCGCTCTGGGCGCTGCAGCGTAAGATTTTTGATTTCCCGTGGCAGCCAGACTGGACGCTGTGGCTGGCGTTGCCGCTCAGCGGCGCGCTGCTGCTGTCGCTGTGCGGCGGCTGGCTGGGCGTGCGGCTGCTGCGCGGCAAGGCGCTGTTCCGGCGCTTTGATTCAGCCTGACAGTTTGCGCTGGCTGAGATAAGCCGCAGCCAGCCAGCGCAAAAACGTCTGGGACGTTTGGCACAACGAGGCGCACTGGCCCGGACATACGCACCTCAGGGTTAAGGTGCGTATCCGCGTGGACTGGCAGGGCTTTTTGCCTCTTTGCGAGCGGACGATATTGCCCACGCGGGCGCCCCACTAACAGCCCCAGCGGGACAGGCCCGCTGTCAGAACTTCTCCACAGCCCAGGCGATGCCGCTGGCGTACTCCGGCGGCAGCATTGGCACCAGCGCCTTTAGCGCCGCCGTCAGCCGCGCGCTGTCGCTGTCGGTCAGGTTCAGATGGCCGACCTTGCGGCCCGGACGCACCTCTTTGTCATACCAGTGCAGATGCACCAGCGGCTGCTGCAGCCAGTCGCGGTTTAACGCCGTGCCGATGAGATTCACCATTACTGACGGCGCGAACACCACCGGCTGCGGCAGCGCCAGACCCAGCACGGCGCGCAGATGCAGCTCGAACTGGCTGATGGAGGCGCCGTTTTGCGTCCAGTGCCCGCTGTTGTGCACGCGCGGCGCCAGCTCGTTGATCAGCAGGCCTTCCGGCGTGACGAAGCACTCCATCGCCATCACGCCGACATAGTTCAGCTCATGCATAATTGCGCTGAGCATCGCTTCGGCCTGCGCCTGCTGCGTGGGGTCCGCCTGCGGGAAGGCGACGCTGGTGCGCAGAATGCCCTCCTGATGCAGGTTGTGGGTCAACGGATAAAACACCGTACGGCCATCCTGACCGCGCGCGCCGACCAGCGACACCTCGCCTGAAAAATGGATGCCTTGCTCGACGATGCACTCGCCGTAGCACTCGTCCGGCAGCGCCTCGGTTTCATCTGCGCGCAAACGCCACTGACCACGTCCGTCATAGCCGCCGGTGCGGCGCTTAACGATCGCCAGTTCGCCCAGCGAGGCGAATACCTGTGGCCACTCGCTCTTCTCCGCCAGCAGCTGCCAGGGCGCGGTAGCGAGGTTAAGCTGGTCGAGCAGCTGTTTTTGCGTCAGACGATCCGCCAGACGCGGAAAAATATCGCGGTTCACAAAGGCGGGGTGGTCCGCCAGCTCCCGCGTCAGCGCGGTTTCCGGCCAGCGCTCGATTTCGGCGGTGATCACGCTCTGCGCAATCGGCAGCGCGTCAGGTTCGGCGTCAAGACCGACCGGATAGACGGCGATGCCCAGCGGCTCGCCCGCCTGGCGCAGCATGCGGCCCAGCTGGCCGTTGCCCAGTACGCAAACTGGCTTCATGCGTCCTCCCGCGGGTCCGGGTTATTCAGCACCTCATCGGTCTGCGCCTGGCGCCATTCGCCGAGCCGCGCAGCCAGCGCCGCATCGTGAAGCGACAGAATCTGCGCCGCCAGCAGACCGGCGTTAGCTGCGCCCGCTTTGCCGATGGCTAAGGTGCCGACCGGAATGCCGCGCGGCATCTGGACGATAGAGTAGAGGCTGTCGATGCCGCTCAGCGCCGCGCTCTGCACCGGCACGCCCAGCACCGGCACCAGCGTTTTCGCCGCCAGCATGCCCGGCAGATGCGCCGCGCCGCCCGCGCCCGCGATAATCACCTGAAAGCCGTTATCGGCGGCGGTTTCGGCGAAGCTGAACAGTTTGTCCGGCGTGCGGTGCGCGGAGACCACTTCAACGTGGAAGGGCACGTCCAGGCTGGTGAGGATTTCCGCAGCGAACTGCATGGTGGACCAGTCACTTCTGGAGCCCATTACAATAGCAATGCGGGCCGGGGCGGCGTTGGATGACATGCGGTCAACTCCTGTGAATAAACAAACGAACCTGGCCGGTCGGGCAGGTAAAGAAGGGCACAGAGAATAGCATGAGAAAGGCGCAAGGAAAACGGTTGCGTCGCCGTGATTCCGGCACGTTTCGCGGCGTTTTAAAAGTCGAATTCGATAAGGCGAATGCCGCTGGCGTCGAGCTGGATCATCGAGCCGCGCTCATGCCATGCGCCTAATACGGCACGTTCGGCAGGCGCGCCCTCTAAAACGAAGCGGTGGATTGCCGGACGATGGGTATGACCGTGGATCATAATGCTCACCTGCTGGCGCAGCATCGTCTCTTCAACCGCCCCGGCGTTGACGTCCATAATGGCGAGAGATTTATGCTGGTTCGCCTGTTTGCTGCCGTCGCGCATGCGTGCGGCGATGCGCTGGCGAATAAACAGGGGCAGGGCGAGAAAAAGACGTTGCAGCCAGCGCTGATGCACTTTGGCGCGAAAACGCTGATAGCCTGCGTCGTCGGTACAGAGGGTATCGCCGTGCAGGATCAGCACGCGATGGCCGTAGCACTCCAGCACCTGTTCTTCCGGCAGAAGCGTCATGCCGCTGGCGCGGCCGTAAGCCTTGCCGAGCAGAAAGTCACGGTTGCCATGGATAAAGTAGACCGGTACCGGCAGCGCGCGCAGCGCGTCGGCGACCTGCTGGTGCAGCGGGTCAGGATCGTCATCGCCAATCCAGGCTTCAAAGAGATCGCCAAGGATATAGAGCGCGTCGCAGCGCGGCGCTTCACGCGCCAGAAAACGCAGAAAACCGGCGATGATCGCCGGTTCTTCCTGACACAGATGCAAATCTGCGATAAACAGGGTGCGCGACATTACTCGCTGACGGTTACTTTCTGGATGACAACGTCATCTTTCGGTACGTCCTGGTGCATGCCGCTACGGCCGGTAGAGACCGCTTTGATTTTGTCGACCACGTCCATACCTTCTACGACTTCAGCGAACACGCAGTAGCCCCAGCCCTGCAGGCTTTCGTCACGGAAGTTCAGGAAGTCGTTGTCGGCTACGTTGATAAAGAACTGCGCAGTAGCGGAGTGCGGAGCGGAAGTACGCGCCATCGCCAGGGTGCCGCGGGTGTTTTTCAGGCCGTTGTTCGCTTCGTTGCGAATTTCAGCTTTGGTGTCTTTCTGCTTCATGCCCGGCTCGAAACCGCCGCCCTGGATCATAAAGCCGTTGATAACACGGTGGAAAATGGTGTTGTCATAAAAACCTTCACGGCAGTATTCGAGGAAGTTTTGCACGGTAGCGGGCGCTTTATCGTCGAAGGTTTTAATTACGATGTCGCCGTGGTTGGTCTGGAAGGTAACCATCATTCTCGTCCTGTAAAGGTTGTCGTCAGTCGTCTGGCCGCCAAAAGCGCGCTGGCCATTTTAGTCGACGCTTCTTATATCATAAATTCCAATGGCGCGTCAGCACGCCCGCGGCGCTGTTGGCACGCTGCCGTCGCGCAAGCGCGAAAAATACGGCACAATAACTGAATAACCTGATAAAAGTGTTTACCGCACTCGTCTAAACGGAACTGTTCAATGCTAAAGATTTATAACACCCTGAGTCGACAAAAAGAGGAATTTAAACCTATTCATGCTGGCGAAATCGGCATGTACGTGTGCGGTATCACGGTGTACGACCTCTGTCATATTGGCCATGGCCGCACTTTCGTGGCCTTCGACGTGGTGTCCCGCTACCTGCGCTACAGCGGCTATCGTCTGAACTACGTGCGCAACATCACCGATATTGATGACAAGATCATCAAGCGCGCCAATGAGAACGGCGAGAGCATCGAGACCCTGACCAATCGCATGATTGGCGAGATGCATAAAGATTTCGCCGCGCTTGGCATTCTGCCGCCGGATCTGGAGCCGCGCGCCACGCGCCATATTCCTGAGATTATCGAGCTGGTAGAGCGTTTGATCGCACGCGGCCACGCCTATGTCGCCGGCAATGGCGACGTGATGTTCGACGTGCCGAGCGATGCCAGCTACGGCGTGCTGTCGCGTCAGGATCTGGAGCAGCTGCAGGCTGGCGCGCGCGTGGAAGTAGCCGAAGTGAAGCGCAACCCGATGGATTTCGTGCTGTGGAAAATGTCGAAAGCGGACGAGCCCGCCTGGCCTTCGCCATGGGGTAACGGCCGTCCGGGCTGGCATATTGAGTGCTCGGCGATGAACTGCAAACAGCTTGGCGCACACTTCGATATTCACGGCGGCGGCTCGGATCTGATGTTCCCGCATCATGAGAATGAGATCGCGCAGTCTACCTGCGCCCACGACGGTCCTTACGTTAACTACTGGATGCACTCCGGTATGGTGATGGTGGATCGCGAAAAGATGTCGAAATCCCTCGGCAACTTTTTCACCGTGCGCGACGTGCTGAAGCACTACGATGCTGAGACGGTGCGCTACTTCCTGATGTCGGGGCACTACCGTAGCCAGCTCAACTATGGCGAAGAGAACCTGAACCAGGCGCGTGCGGCGCTGGAGCGTCTTTACACCGCGCTGCGCCACACCGACCGCAACGCTACGGCGGCGGGCGGCGAAGCGTTCGACGCACGCTTCCGCGCAGCGATGGATGATGACTTCAATACGCCGGAAGCCTACTCTGTGCTGTTCGATATGGCGCGCGAGGTCAATCGCCTGAAAAGCGAAAACGCCGATGCGGCTAACGGCCTGGCGGCGAAGCTGCGCGAGATCGCCAACGTGCTGGGCATTCTGCAACAGGATCCTGAGCAGTTCCTGCAGAGCGGCGCGCAAAGCAACGCCGACGAAGTGGCTGAAATCGAGCACTGGGTGCAGGCCCGTGCCGACGCGCGTAAAGAGAAAAACTGGGCGCAGGCTGATATCGCGCGCGACAAGCTGAACGAGCTGGGCGTGATTGTGGAAGACGGGCCGCAAGGCTCTACCTGGCGTCGTAAGTAAAACCAAAAGGGCGCGCTGGCGCCCTTTTTTATGCCACAGCGGATAACCTCTTTGACCTATGCCAGTTGAAAAGATTGAGATTCGCGGTTTTCGCTCGGTGCGCCAGCTGACGCTGTCGCTACAGCAGCTTAACGTTATTAGCGGCCCGAACGGCTGCGGCAAATCGAACCTCTACAAAGCGGTTAAGCTGCTGCACGACGCCGCCAGCGGACGGCTGGCGGCGGCGCTGGCGGAAGAGGGCGGCATTCAGAAAGTCATGTGGGCGGGCGGCCTGCGTCGCGGCGATCGCCGCCACGACCCAAAACGGCTGACGCTGGCGGCGCAGATGGACGATCTCGACTATCAGCTTGATATCGGTTTTCCGGAGCCGCTGGAGACTTCACTCTTCAACCTCGACCCGCTGGTCAAAGAGGAGCGTATCTGGCTGAGCGGCCAGCGACGGCGACCTGCCTCCTGCATTATGCAGCGGCAAAATCAGACGGCGTTTCTGCATAACGTTGACGGGGAGCGCGTGGCCTATCCGGCGACGCTGCATCCTGAAGAGTCGCTGTTCGGCCAACTGGGTGAGCCGCACCGCTATCCTGAACTGTCGCAGCTGCGCGAACGGCTGCGACAGTGGCGTTTCTATCACGAGTTTGCCGTCTGGCCGGGATCGTCGATCCGCGTGCCGCAGACCGGCGTCCGCTCGCCGGTGCTGGCGCATGACGGCAGCAATCTCGCCGCCGCCTGGGCGACCATCGTCGAGCGCGGTCATCATGAGCTGCTCTATGCAGTGACCGCGCAGGCGTTTCCCGACAGCGTGTTTCACGTTGATGTACAGAACGGCCGCTTTCAGATGCAGATGTCGCGACGCGGCGTGTTGCGTCCGCTCGACAGCGTAGAATTTTCAGACGGCACGCTGCGTTTTCTCTGTCTGGTGGTGGCGCTGCTCAGCCCAAGGCCGCCGCAGTTTATGGCGCTTAACGAGCCGGAGAACAGCCTGCATGAGGATTTGCTGCCTGCGCTGGCGCACCTGATTGCCGAAGCGAGCCAGTTTTGTCAGCTCTGGATCACCAGCCATTCGCCGCGTCTGGCGCACCTGATTGCGCAGTACGCGCCGGTGAATCATATTCGGCTGGAGCAGACTGAAGGCGAGACGCGTATTGCGGAGGAGTAGCTGGCGGGGGCGTCCCGCAGGACGCCCCGGTTTATGCGGTGACAGTAATACGCTGTCCGGCGAACTCGACGGTTTGTCCGGCAACGATTTTACAACGCTTGCGGGTTTCTACCGCGCCGTCAACGGTCACTTCGCCGTCGGCGATAACGATTTTCGCCTGCGCGCCGCTCTCTACCCAGCCTTCCAGCTTCAGCAGATCGCACAGGTCGACGTGAGGGTGTTTACCCAGTGCAAAGCTCGCCATTATGCTTCCTCTTTATCGTGATAAGTTTCGCACGCGTGCAGCGTGTTTTCGATCAGCGTGGCGACCGTCATCGGCCCTACGCCGCCCGGCACCGGGGTGATGTAAGAAGCGCGCTCAGAGGCTGCGTCGAAATCAACGTCGCCCACTACTTTGCCGCTTTCCAGTCGGTTAATGCCGACATCGATCACTACCGCGCCCGGCTTGATCCAGTCGCCCGGAATAAAGCCTGGTTTGCCGACCGCGACTACCAGCAGATCGGCGTGCTCGACGTGGTGACGCAGATCTTTGGTGAAACGATGCGTGACGGTGGTGGTACAGCCCGCCAGCAGCAGCTCCATGCTCATTGGACGGCCCACGATGTTAGATGCGCCAACGACCACAGCGTTCAGGCCGTAGGTGTCGATATTGTAGCGCTCAAGCAGCGTTACGATGCCGCGCGGCGTGCACGGGCGCAGCGTCGGCGCGCGCTGGCAGAGACGGCCAACGTTGTAGGGATGGAAACCGTCAACATCTTTGTCCGGCGTAATACGTTCCAGCACTTTAACGTTGTCGATGCCAGCCGGCAGCGGCAGCTGCACCAGAATGCCGTCGATCTCGTGATCATTATTGAGATCGTCAATCAGCTGCAGCAGTTCAGCTTCGCTGGTGGTTGCAGGCAGATCGTAAGAGCGAGACACGAAGCCGACCTCTTCACAGGCGCGGCGTTTGCTGCCGACATAAATCTGCGAAGCGGGGTTTTCACCCACCAGAACGACTGCCAGACCCGGCGCACGTTTACCGGCCGCCAGACGCTGCTTTACTTTTTCCGCAACCTCAAGGCGCACCTGCTGCGCAATCGTTTTACCGTCAATAATTTTTGCTGCCATCAGAGAGGAAATCCACTGTGTTGTGTTAAATCGGGGAAAGGCGCCTATTCTGTCAGAAGCGTGACGCGCTGTCAGGTTCTGAATCGTCGTCGGTTGTCTGATTCTTCGGCATACGCATCGCACGTACGGCCAAAAGCGTTGACTCGTTGAGGTCTCGCCGTATAATCCTCGCCATCCCCGTGCGCCCTTAGCTCAGCTGGATAGAGCACCGGCCTTCTAAGCCGTAGGTCACAGGTTCGAATCCTGTAGGGCGTGCCATTTTCTCTTCCATTAATTCCTTCTGAAGTCTGTAAGGTCCCTTAAAAAAGCGTAACGAAATCAGCGCCTGCTGAGGTTTCCTCCTGTCCGGAGGAGAGGGAGCAAAACAGCATCGGGATTTTCCAAAAATGCATATCATCTGGTTGCCGACACCTTTCTGGTCCGGCAGGAAAAGTGATGATAAAGCGACGCTGACAGCCCTGAAGCAGAATATTAGCAAAGGCGAGTCTGATAGCCATTTCCGGCGTGAATGGCCGTGCTGCGCGGCAGCGCAGGGCGCCGGAGCGGATAAAATGCAGGGTATCTCTGTTACGACAGGTTTTCTTCCCGGTCAACCGGTTCAGGGCCGCAGAATGCCCGGCGCCATTCGCTGGGGCTGACGCTGAATCTCGCCTTAAAGCTCTGACGAAATGAGACTGGCGACTGAAATCCGGTCATCTCAGACACTTTTTCGATACTGTGATCCGTCGTCTCCAGCAGCTCCTGGCTTCGCTGAAGCCGCTCTGCGTTAATCCAGTCTCCCAGCGTGGTTCCCGTGGCCTTCAGGAAGTGGCGGGTCAGCGTTCGTCGGCTCATGCTGACAAATCCGGCCAGCGAGTCGAGGTCGTGTGGCTTGTCCAGATTGCGGCGCAGGTAATCCATTAATTCATTCATTTTACTGTCCCGTGTGGAGCCCGGAACCGGACGCTCTATAAACTGGGCCTGCCCGCCTTCACGGTAAGGAGGAACAACCATCCTTCTTGCCACCCGGTTGGCAACGGCCGAACCGTAATGGTCGCGGATAATGTTCAGACAGCAGTCAATACCGGCTGCCGTTCCGGCAGAGGTGATGAGCCGCTCATCGCTGGTATAAAGCGAGTTACTGTCCAAGTGAACGGCAGGAAAGCGTGCAGTAAAGTCCTTTTCATACTCCCAGTGTGTGGCGGCGCGGCGCTCATTGAGCAGGCCCGAGTAAGCGAGCACATAGGTGCCCAGACAGAGGCCCACCACTTCCGCACCGCGCTGCCAGGCGCTTATCAGCTTATCAAGCAGGGCCTGAGAGGGTTTTTCATCAGGGTTATTCCAGTACGGCACGATGATAATATCTGCAGCGTCAAGTCGTTCCAGACCGTGCTCTACATTGATAGACAGGCCGATATCCGACTGGACAATACCCGCTTTTTCCGCGCAGATTTCGAGGCAGAACAAATCAGGTTCCGGCATTGATGACCCGAAAAGGATACAGGGCACTGAAAAGTGAAACGGGCTGAATCCAGCCGTGGCGATCACGGCAACTGTCAGAGCAGACATAATGTTTACCTTTCCGTCAATGATTGCCACCAGAGCACCAGTGGCTGACAGGCTGATTTTAACCGGCCACGTTGGCCGTCAGCCGGTCGTTATAACGTTTTTCCTTACTCAGGTATCAAGGCCGGTCAGAAAGCGAGAGTCTCACCATCTGCCGGAATAAGCACCTGACTTTCAATACCCTGCTCAAGCGTAAACTCACGCAGCTCCGCACGGGTAAGCAGGCAATGGTTAATCGATTCCATATGTGAGGCAACGATGGTTGCAGAGGGCAGCATCTTAAGCGTGCGCAGCGTGTCCTCTTTACCCATGATAATCGGGCCATAGAGATCGTTAACCGCATAGCCGGTATTCAGCACGACAATGTCTGGCTGGAAGCGTTGCAGGTTTTTTGCATAAGGTTTTACCCAGACGGTATCGCCGGCTATATAAAGCGTTTTTTCACCGTGGTGCGTAAAGACCAGTCCGCACGCATCCCCCAGTAAAGCACCCCATTCAGCATCGGCGTAGAGCTCATTACTGCCGTGCTGGCCGTCGGTTTTGTAAATCGTCAGACCGTCCACGAAATGATTTTCCTCTTTCAAAACGCGGATATTAAGAAAGCCCTGAGAACGGATCAGTGCCGCATCATTCTCATCCTGCGTGTAAATAAGCATATCTTTAGGCACGGCCTGCTGTGCTGCCTCGTCCCAGTGGTCAGTATGCGTGTGCGTCAGGATCACAGCATCAACGTCCAGCAAACTCTCAACCGCTACGGGCAGGGCCACCATGGGGTTGCGAAGATGCGGGCGCGCATTTCCCGCAAAACCTTCCCAGGCCTCTTTCTCTGCCAGCATAGGATCGATAAGGAATGTCTTACCGGCATATTCCAGTACGAGAGTGGCATTACGGACTTGTGTTAGCTTCATTTCTTACTCCATTAATTCGTCAGGTTTTAAGCCACAGCCTGCCGCGACCTGTCAGCGAGCAGGTGGCTGCGAGTGGATTTACTGTAAGAGGTGAAGCCAGAAAGCCGTGACAGGCTCCGGGGTCATTAGTCGATGAAATCAGGTCAACTTAACGCGATCGGGCGGACAGTCGCGATAACGCTGCTGCCCGTCATCCTGACCGGTTCTGTTGGAGGAGGGCGGGGTGTTTGGTGCCAGTGTCCGCTCTGTGCTAAAAGCGGACGTTTGCAGCATAAATTTAAACTAGTCAATGGAAGGCAGTTTAAAGTCTGATAATGGGCAGAAGGAGATACTGTTTATTATCGGAACGCTATACCCTGGTAAGCAGACCGCCTTTAATATAGCTATCTTATTTTTGCGGAAACAATTTTATCATCTGCTTTCCAGATGCGGTATTTAACCTCAATGTTATCGGGAGTATAAACGACAACTGGTAGCTTACTGTTATAACTCAACATGCCATTCGCACCGAGACTGGCCCCCACGAATTTTTTTTCCTTCTTCTCTTCTGGACAGGCCATCATAGTAGAGACGTGCATCACGCCTGAATCTGATGTTTTCGCTGTTTCAAACACATAATAAGGGTACCCCCAGCCATCGACTGTTTCGCTCTTCAGCTGGCCCAGAAGTTGATGAGCATTACAGTCAACTTCTAATGTTTGACCAATCATCAGCTCGACTTTATATAAATACTCATTCTTAAGCTCGGGCAGCTCTATCACCTGACGACTTATACCTTTTTCCGGTTCTGGATAAGGCGCGATAGCTTTCAAAGATTGCTGCTGAGTGGAAGCGCTAGCCGAAAGGCAACCAACAGACATCAGCAAACATAGAGCCCACGAGGAATTTCTGGTCATTAAGTGTGTCCTTGAGTCCATTTCAAAAATATCAATAGCTAACAAAATGGTGAAAGTTAGCGTTAAGCGCTGCGATTTTATTTAAAGTTAGTGGTTAATGTCATCCGAAAGAGCGATAGCGGCATCCAGGTTGTGTAAAAAATAGTTTACATTATCTTTGTGTGGGGTTGCGTGCGCGAACCCTCCTAAAAGCGTCATCTGTCACAGGGGTGATGATTAGAGGAAACGTTAAAAGAGTTCGAAAAACGCTTATTTAACGTATTTATACCAAACGGTTTGACGCATAGATGTGTGTTTGCCGGAAACGGATATCGATAGCCTTTGTTTGTTAATCAATAGCGGCCAGGTTAAAGAAAACCATAATGAAAGGCGGCAAATAATTTATAGATTTAAGCTGCTAATAAAATTAGCAATATCAGATTACAAACCGCCACATCGTAACACCTCCGGCGTTTCGGGATGACCGGATAAAAAACAATGGTGGCGGCATGTTATGCTCGTATAAAATATGCAGCAGCGCTGGCAGAGAATAACGATATTCACCGCTACAGCGCGCTTAAGGCTGACTTTATTGAATATCATTCGACGCTGGTCCTGACTGACGCAGGCGGCCACCGCAAATCTGACAATCCAGCTTCACCGCCTTAAATCACTCAAATCAGAGCTGCGCATCAAGAAAAGCGCAAAGCCTCTCCAGGAAAATGTCTGGTACTTCTTCATGGGGCGAATGCCCGCAGGGTAGCGCCTCGCCGGTTACCTGCTGCGCTTTATCACGCCACGTCGCCACCACATCATAGAGTTCGCCGACCGTTCCTTTTTCGCCCCACAGCAGCAGTAGCGGGCAAGCGATTCTTTTCTCACTGTCTGCCGCGTCGTCTTCCAGATCGAGGGTGGCGGCGGCGCGGTAATCTTCACACACCGCGTGTATCATCTCTGGCTGCTGATAGCAGCGCAGATAGTCGTTGAAGACCGCTTCTGAAGTGGCACCAGCGGTTTTTAGCTGCCCTTCGATATGTTTTTTCAGGAAAAAACCGGGATCGTTCGCAATCATGGTTTCAGGCAGCGGCCAGGGCTGAATCAGAAAAAACCACCAGAAATAGCGGGTAGCGAACGCTTTATTGGTCAGCGCATACATGGTCGCCGTAGGCGCGATATCCACGAATACGCAGCAGCTCACCTTGTCGGGGTGATCCAGCGCCAGCCGGTGGCCAACCCGACCTCCACGATCGTGGCCGACGAAAGCCACCTGCTTATAGCCCAGCGCCTCGATCAGCAGGCTGATATCTTCCGCCATGACGCGCTTAGAGTAGGGGCGGTGCTGCTCGTCGCTGGTGGGCTTGTCGCTGTCGCCATAACCTCGCAGATCGGGCAGGATCACGCGGTACTTTTCTGCCAGCTGCGGGGCAATCTTACGCCAGGTAATATGGTTCTGAGGATGGCCATGAAGCAACAGCAGCGGCTTGCCCGAGCCGCCCGTGGCGACGCGCAGCCTGATGCCGTTAGCAAGGGTAATATCCTGTAGCCTGAAACCTGGAATGAAAGGCGACTCACCCTGTTCAACTATAGGGTTCATGGTTTTCTCCTCGATGTATTGAGACAGGGTCACTATCACCGGCATAGCGCGAGGCTATTTCCTGTGCCAGTTTTCCTGCCTCAGACTCTCTGAAAAAGCGACTTGCGCAGTCAGCCTGAGGATCCGCATGCATGGAGCCTGCATTGGTCAATATAGCCACGACACAGTCGCTGTGCTGATACCACCATACGCATGCGCTAAAACCCAGAACATTGCCGCCGTGCCCTAATGCCGGGCCGTAGTCTGTTTCGATCCTGAACAGGCTTAACCCCATTTCGCCACTTTCAGCCGGGAGCCAGCGCTGCATCGCCTTCATGCTTTGCGGGTTAAGCAACTGCGCGTTTTTAAGGGCAAGAATAAAGGTCATGATGTCTTGCGCAGTGGAAACGATGCCGCCAGCGGCCCATTCAACAGCGAGGCTGGAGGCAGATACATTTATCAGGCCATAAGGTGCCGGGTGAAAATGCGGGGAAAAACCGGCGTTTTGTATAAAAGCAGCATCCAGCCGGTGATACTTGCCGGCAAGGTTTCCGCTCTTCGCCGGGGAAGCGCCTGCCATACAGGTATTTTTCAGGGACAGCGGCGCCAGAATTCTTTTGCTCAACTCTGCTTCCAGGCTGTTCTGCGTTATTTTCTCAATTAACAATCCCAGCAAGGTGAAGTGGGTATTTGAATAGTGAAAGTTCTCGCCTGGCAGGCTTAACGCTTTTTTGCCCCGGATATAGTCAAGGGTTTTATGCGGCATCCAGCGTCTTTCTGGATTCAGATGCTTTCCGCGCGCATCGGAAATCCAGCCGGGATCATCTTCCCAGCTTGGGATAGCAGCGTAATGGGACAAAAGTTGTCTGGGGGTGACGGTATCGGCATGGGCAATTCGGGATAAAAGCTTTTCGTCGAGCCAGCGCGAGACGGGCGTGTCGAGAGGCAGCAAACCCTCTTCATTTAGCTGAAGAGCTAATACCGCAATAAAGACTTTCGTTATGCTGCCAATGCCGAAAAGCGTTTCTGGCGTGTTTCTGGTGCCGTTTTCTACGTCAGCATAACCAGCGGCTTCATGCCATATTATCTGGCTGCCCTTGCCGATGGCCAGAGATACAGCAGGAAAGCGGGTCCGCGTTTTCTGAAGAAGTAAATCCTGCAACGCGCTTTCGGGTGAAGCCATTTTGCTTCCTTCTGAATAAAGACATTTATGACGCAAAGAGAGAGAACAGCGCGCCACTGGCTTAAGTATGGCTGTTCCTGACATTACAGGTAATCAGCTCAGGCCAGTCGCTCACCGGCTGCAGGCGCTGTAGCCTTTTGATGAGCCTGGCTATGACCGTAGTCGAGGTACAGGTAATATCAGTAAAGCGTGTTTTTTAATCGTTCCGGCAGCGCCTGATCATAGGCATCGCCATTAATTTCAGACCGGGAAAGCTGATGAAGAATAGAGCCTGGGCTGGGGAGCTGGTCACGCTTGATTTGTACGGCGGGATCCCAGAGCTTTGAGCGAATGATGGCGCGGCTACACTGAAAAAAAACGCTTTCGACCGCAATACGCAAGACCGTTTTAGGCAGTTGATGGTTTACGGCGAACCTGTGGAGTAATTCTGGATCCGTCGTGATCTTCGCCGTGCCGTTCACGCGCAGCGTTTCGCCAATGCCTGGGATAAGAAAAAGAAGCGCAACGCGGTTATCGTGAAGAATATTGCGCAGGCTGTCTATGCGGTTATTGCCTCGCCTGTCGGGCAATAACAGCGTCTTCGCATCTTCAATGACGACAAAGCCCGCCGGATCGCCTCTTGGAGACACATCGAGTCCACCCGGCCCTGAGGTTGCCAGCGCCACAAAGGGCGAGGCTTCGATAAAAGGGCGGTAGGCCGGATGAATATGGTCAGTCTCCTTGGTTAAAGAGGGTTTTGCGACTGCGCCATAAATCCGTTCCAGCTCCGCATCACTCGTAATGAATGTCTGTTCAACAGCCATATCCTCCACCGCCTTCTGTATTCAGGAATACGCTCATCACCTTTATACATGACGGCTGGTGGGGATGCACTTGCACCGCTGAATAGCGGTCGGCTTTACTCAGGCAAAAGCCCGGTCTGCGCATAACGCATCTTGCACATCGCTTCGCTGCCTGAAGCTGCCAGCCCGGTTAAAGGAGACCATCCTTCGTTCTGACGGCGAACGGCGTCTTTACTTCAGTCCGAGTTTGCGGGCCAGACGATGTAGGTTTCCCGGATCGAGTTCCAGCTGACGCGCGGTTCTGGCCCAGACTCTCCCGGTGCTTTCATAGACCTGCTTAATGTACTTATATTGAAACTGACGGGTTGCCTCGCTAAGGCTCGCTAAGGGCAGAGACGGCGCGGTTTCGGTCGGCGCTGAACGAAGGGGCGTTTCGCCTTTCAGGTTGAAGTGCTGAGGCAGCAAAATGATTTCGCCGCTGCGTGACTCCGCCTGCGCGATGATGACCGCACGATAGATGGCGTGCTCCAGCTCGCGCACGTTTCCGGGCCAGCTTGCTGCTTCAAGCATGGCGCTGGTGGTCGGGCTAAGGGCGATGCTGGTCAAACCAAACTTTATCCGGCACTTTTCACAGAAATAGCCGGCAAGCAGCACGATATCGTCGCGCCGCTCCTGCAGCGAGGGCACGAACAGGGGAAAAACGCTTAAACGGTGATAAAGGTCAGCCCGGAATTTGCCCTCCGTAACTGCTTTGCGCATATCCATGTTGGTCGCCGCGATGATGCGGACATTGACGGTCAGAGCTTTATCCTTTCCCACGCGCTGTAGATCGCCATACTGAAGTACGCGCAGCAGTTTAGCCTGTAGCGAGAGCGGCAGTTCTCCAATCTCATCCAGAAACAACGTTCCTTTATCCGCCAGTTCAAATTTACCTGGCCGATCGTGAATAGCGCCGGTGAAAGCGCCTTTGACGTGGCCAAACAGCTCGCTCTCTGCGACGCTTTCCGGCAGCGCGGCGCAATTAAGGTAAATCAGGGGCTGCGCGGCGCGATGGGAGAGGCGATGGATTGCCTGAGCAATAAGTTCCTTGCCGGTCCCTGTCTCACCCATGATCAATACGCTCAGGTCAGAGGGGGCGACAACGGCGATCTCTCTCTTCAGATGGGCGAGCGGCGCGGACTCACCAATAATCTGCATCTCCTCATTCCCTTCTGGCCGCATATGCTGCGGGATAAAGGAGGAGGGCGGCTTTTCTAACTGCTCAACCAGCAGGGCGTTGTTCAGGGCACCAGCGGTCAGGCTGGCAAGGACGCGCAATTCCTCATCGCTGTAAGTATCAAACTGATGCGCGTCCATGCCGTCCAGGGTCAGGGCACCGATCAGCGTCTGCCCCGAAAAGAGCGGCATGCCGACGCACGCATGAACATGTAATTCGCCCTGTTCGGGGATCAGACCGTCGTAGGGATCGGGCAGATCGTTATCCGCAGGAAAGCGCACAACATCGCCTGCGCGCGCGATCGCTTCCAGCCGTGGATGCGCATCAAGGCTAAACCGGCGGCCCATAACATCAGGGGCAAGCCCGGCCGTAGCCAGAGGTCTGAACTGCTGATTTTCATAGCGTAACAGGGCGGTAGCGTCACAGCTTAACGCCTGGTGGATGCTTTTTATCATCCGCATAAAGCGGTCACGCTCACGTACGCCGTTCTGAATATCGACAGCCAGCGCCGCCAGGGTTTCAACTGAGAGAGCCATAGTGTCACCTGTACAATAGATGTCTTAATAACAATATTAACTATTGTTATAAATACAGTATGGGCCTTCTCCCTTGATGCAAATCAATTAGTTAAGAAGTGGCACGACATATGCCTGATTAGCTTAATGAATTAAGTTAAGGAGCACAGAAATGTCCGACCATGTAAAGATAAAAGCGCTCAGCGCACAACAGATCAATACCGCCGCGAATGCGCTGCGCTGGGCCGCGTTCGGCGGCAGCCGAGGGCCAGACTTAACCTGTTACCAGCGCGCTCCAGATCGGCTTCGTTTCGAAACGGAATATGGCGGACGCAAAGCCTGGGTAGACTTAGATCTTCCCTGTACTCCCTTGTCGCTGCTGATTGCCGGTTCGCTTCTGTTACAGCAGCTTAATACCTGGATTGGGTGAAACCATGACGCATCTGGATGAAGTAATGACAGCGGTCGATACCGCCATCGCGAATAATATTATTCGCGAGATGAACGTGCTGCTGTGCGAACTCAGCGAGGATAGCAGGCTCACGCGCGAGGAGCGCTTTACCCAGCAGCAGCGCCTGCGCGCTGCGGTTTTCCGGCACAGTACAGAGAAAAAAGAGCTGGCCGAACAGCGCCGTAACTGGCTGACTCGCGGCGGCATTATCAGTTAAAGAAGCATCACAACCTGCCCTGATCGAGATAAGCCCGCTACGGCGGGCTTTTTTATGTGCTGAGTAGTGTCTTTAAGACAATTAATTGTGACTGAGACAATATTTGATAGGGTTGTTTGAACAATGCTTATAAATTATTGATTTTAAAATCAAACACTTAAAAACTGGCATGACAGATGCACTGGGTTAAGGAAATTCACCTCAGCTAAAAGGGCATCTGATGAACATTCATGTAAAAAACAATATTTTTTGGGTCGGCAAACGGGACTGGGAAGTTGAGCATTTTCACGGCAAAGAGTACAAGATGCAGCGCGGCACCAGCTATAACAGCTACCTTATCCGCGAAGAGAAGAATGTCTTGATCGATACCGTCGATCTCCGTTTCCGCACCGATTTCGTTAAAAATCTTAGCGAAGAGATCGATTTAAAAACGATCGACGCCATCATTATCAACCATGCGGAGGAGGACCACGCAGGCGCGCTGGCCGAGCTGCTGGCGTTGATCCCAGGCACGCCGATTTACTGCACTGCCAACGGCGTAGACTCGATTAACGGCCATCATCACCATCCCGAATGGAATTTCAACGTAGTAAAAACAGGCGACTCGCTCGATATCGGCAACGGCAAAAAACTGATCTTTGTTGAAACGCCGATGCTGCACTGGCCGGACAGCATGATGACCTATATGACGCAGGACGCCGTGCTGTTCAGTAATGACGCTTTTGGCCAGCACTACTGCGATGAGCACCTGTTTAACGATGAAGTCGACCAGCACGAGCTGTTTGACCAGTGTCAGCGCTACTTCTCAAATATCCTTACGCCCTTTGCGCGCCTGGTGACGGCGAAGATCAACGAGATCCTGAGCTTCAATCTGCCGCTAAGTATGATCGCCACCTCCCACGGTGTGGTATGGCGCGACAACCCGGCGCAGATTGTTGAGCTTTATCTGAAGTGGTCCGCCGATTACCAGGAAGATCGCATCACGCTCTTTTATGACGCCATGTCGAACAATACGCGCATGATGGCGGATGCCATCGCTCAGGGGATCCGGGAAACGGATCCGCGCGTTGCCGTTAAGGTTTACAACGTCTCCGCCCACGACAAAAACGAGATCATCACCTCCTGCTTCCGCTCAAAAGGCATTCTGGTCGGCTCCTCTACCATGAACAATGTGATGATGCCAAAGGTGGCGGGCATGCTGGAGGAGATCACCGGCCTGAAATTCCGTAATAAACGCGCCTCCGCGTTTGGCTCCTATGGCTGGACGGGCGGCGCCGTCGATCGCGTGGCGACCCGCCTGCAGGATGCCGGTTTCGATATGACTATCGCCCTGAAAACCAAATGGCGCCCCGATCTCTCGGCGCTGGAAGCGTGTCGTGAACATGGTCGCAACATCGCCCGCGAATGGGCGCTTTCTCCCATCCCTTCGGCAGCGCCTTCCGTTGACAGCGCCGCGGCAGTTATTGCCGCCGCGACGCCTGAAAGCAGCGATGGATACGGTATGACGCAAGCGGACAAAGCGGGCGGTCAGAAAATGATTTGTACGGTATGCCAGTGGGTTTACGACCCGTCTGAGGGTGAACCCGCTCAGGCGGTTGCGCCCGGCACCGCGTGGGAAGCGGTGCCGGAGGATTTCCTGTGTCCCGGCTGTGCGCTGGGTAAATCCGTATTCGAGCCATATGAGGGTTAAGCCAGTGCCAGCAGATATTGTCATTATCGGTTCAGGCTTCGCTGCCCGGCAGCTGGTTAAATTTATCCGTCAGCAGGATAAAGCGGTGCCGGTTCGTATTATCGCCGCTGACAGCTGCAATGAATATAATAAGCCTGAGCTCAGTCATGTGTTCAGCATGGGCCATCGCGCGGACGACTTAACCCGTCAGACGGCGGCGGAATGGGCGGAAAGCCAGAACATCATGCTGCATCCTTTTACTTTTGTCAGGGGGATCGATCGAGCGGCGCATTGCGTTCAGACCAGCGCGGGCGATCTCTCCTATGGCAAGCTTGTTCTCGCCACCGGCGCCAGCGCCATCGTTCCCGCCGTGCAGGGCAGCGATCTGGTTTATACCCTGAACAGTCAGCAGGCTTACCGGAAATGCGAAGCCAGTTTGATCAACGCGAAGCGAGTGCTGATGATCGGCGGCGGGCTGATCGGAACAGAGCTTGCAATGGACCTTAATCGCGCCGGTAAACAGGTCACGGTCGTCGACCGCAGCGCAACGCTGCTTTCCGCGCTGCTGCCGCCTGAGATCGGCGGTCGTTTGCAGAATCGTTTAGTGCGCAGCGGCGTTCAGTTTCGTTTCCAGACGGAAATCAGCGGGCTGGTTCGCGATCGAGACGGGCTGGAGGTCCGCTTCAGCAACGGCGAGAGCGGGCGCTTCGATGCCGCTGTGTGCGCTATCGGCCTGCGTCCCGATCTCGCTCTGGCGCAGGAGGCGGGCATCGAGGTGCGCCGCGGCATTGTGGTTGACGACACGCTCGCCACCTCCGCGCCTGATATCTACGCGCTGGGCGACTGCGCGGAAATCCAGGGAAGGCTGATGCCCTACCTTCAGCCCGCCATGCTGGCGGCGATGACGCTGGGCAAGAACCTGACCGGCCGCTCCGCGAAACTGACGCTGCCCGCCATGCTAATCAAGGTTAAAACGCCCGCTATGCCGCTCCATCTGGCGGGCGATCCGGCCAATCCCACCTACCAGTGGCAAATGACTTTTTCACCGACCGGCATTATCGCTAAAGGCTATGACGAGAGCGGCGAGCTGCGGGCGTTTGTCGTCAGTGAGGATCACATGCAAATGGCGTTTAGCATGCTAAAGGAGATTAAGCTGGCTGGCGCCGCTTAACGACGCTTTGCTTCCTGAAGGTCGCACCAGGCTTAGTTGCCTCCTGCTGCCAGGCCGGTTAATCACCGGCCTGCGCCGCGCCATTTTTTAAAGGTCATACTATGAACAGCACCGACACCTCAACAGCAAGCGTTACGCTTCATAATCCCTCTTCCTGTACCTGCGGCAGAATTATCTGGCTAAGCATGAACTGTGATTTTTTCGCGATGAGCCTCGGCACCCACGAGAGTGATGCGCGGATCGAGGCAAAGCTCGGCTCCGCCTGCAGCGGCGTTCAGTTTCGTCCGGAAAATCTTAAAGAAGCCGTTGCCGATGTTTTCTGGCAGATGTGGAATCTCTGGGAGCCCGCGGAGGGGATCAAAGTCACGGGATAGCCGCACTCAGCATCGCTGAGCGAGCCCTGGTCTAATGCGCACGCAATGGAAACGGGAAAGAGCCGTAAAAATGCCTGCAACGGCGATGCATGACGGTAGAGTAAGGGCTTCAGGACATTAATGTGTGCGGCGCATTAATGGCTGGCGCAAATGCCTCCATTCCCGACAGCAACCGGCTGTAACCGCGAAAAGCGGTGGCTAAAGGTGCCTGAAGAGGGCTTTTTCTGCGATCAAATTGGTGACCAGCTTCATACCGAGGCGCGCCTGAGAAAACAGACGGCGCTTTTATCGCTAGCCGAGCGCCTTACCGCTGGACTCTTCAGTTGGCTTCGCGTCTCCTCTCAGGCACACTACCCGCAGTTAGACTTATTCCCTGCTGAGACTCAGGTCTCTCATCCAACTTTACCGTGGGTCAGACTGACAGCGCGAACCACCCACATCTTCGATACACCACAAGAGGAATTACCATGGCTACAGGCCCACTGAATGCAGACGAGATCGAGTGGATGGAAGACGTGTTGATGGAGCATGACAGCGAAGATGGCTTGATTGACATCAGCGAGCTGGACGGCCTTTTCACCGCCGCGCTCTCCAGCCCGTCGCCGCTGGCGCTGGATGCGATGAAGCCGGTTATCTGGGGCGAAACTACGCCGGACTGGGACGATCCTGCGGATGAGCTGCGTTTCAACACCCTGGCAGCGCGAATGATGAACGATATCGCCGAGCGTCTGAGCCTCTACCCGGAACAGTTCGAACCGCTGTTCGGCTACCGTGAAATGGATGGTCGCGAACTGCTGGTGGTGGAAGAGTGGTGTTTCGGCTACATGACAGGGGTAGCGTTGGCTGAGTGGCCTGAGCTGCCTGCTGAGCTGCAGCCGTCGCTGCAGGCGATTGCGCTGCATGGCGATATCGACGAGGTGGAGAAGCTCGACGGCATGGATGAAATCGCCTATTTGCAGAGCACCGACGCGATTCAGCCTGCGGCGCTGCGCCTTTACAACTACTGGCATGGTAAGACAGACGCGGTTCACTAAAACAGGGCAAGATAAACGGCACTAAGTGCGCTGGCAAGGTGCCAGCGCGGGAGAGATAGCCCGATCGCAAAGACGCAAAAGCGGCATCCCTGCCAGCTCGGCCCGCGACATCCTTGTCGCGGGACGCTTTGCTCCCCGGGCCATCTCTCCCGCTTGCAGACATTGGCCGTCGTCTGTAAGCGCTATTCGCGGCCTGCTTTATTGATTGATGGCCGCCTCGTCCGACTGCTTTTTCCCTTCTTCGATAAACTCTTCGTCAATCTCTTCGGCGTTGTCGCGGTTATCCTTGCCTGACAGCAGGTTCCAGCAGGCGATAAACAGCGCGGCGATTAGCGGACCAATCACAAAGCCGTTAATGCCGTAAATCTCCATGCCGCCCAGGGTAGCAATCAGGATCAGGTAATCAGGCATTTTGGTATCTTTGCCTACCAGCAGCGGACGCAGAATATTATCCACCAGCCCAACGATCACTACGAAGAAGCCGACGATAAACAGGCCTTTCCACAGCGCGCCAGTGGCGAAGAAGAATATCGCGGCCGGCACCCAGATAATCGCCGAGCCCACGGCAGGGATCAGCGACAGGAACGCCATCAGCGCGCCCCACAGCAGGCTGCCGTCGATATCTACAAACCAGAACGCCAGCCCGCCGAGCACCCCCTGAACCAGCGCCACCACCACTGTGCCTTTCACCGTGGCGCGTGAGACGGCGACAAACTTCATAAAGAGATGATGCTTTACGTAAGTAGAGAGCGGCAGCGCCTCCAGAATTAAATGCACCAGATAGGAGCCATCTTTTAACAGGAAAAAGAGCAAATAGAGCATGACGCCGAAGCCGACGGTAAAGGTAAACGTGCCCTTGCCGATCAGGAAGACGCTGCCCGCCATATACTGGCCGCCTTTCAGCGCGAAGGTCGACAGCTTCTGCTGGATCTGCGTCGCATTATTCAACTGATGCTCAGAAAGGAAGTTACGAAGCCAGCCGGGCAGATGCTGCAGCAGATCGGCGAATACCGCCGGGAACTGCGCCGAATTGGTCTGCAGCTTGAGATAAACGGCGTTGATTTCCACCACCAGTGAAGAGGCGATAATCGCCAGCGGCGTAAACACGATCAGACAGATAATCAGCAGCGTAATCAACGACGCCAGACCGTTCCGATCGCCCATCTTATGCCGCAGCCAGACCTTCAGCGGGGCGAAAATCACTGCCAGAATAGCGGCCCAGAGAATGGGCGAAAAGTAGGGTGCCAGCACATCGAAAAACGCAATGGTGACCATTGCCAGAATCACGATGAAGAAACCGATATTTAATCCTTTAACACGCATGCATAAACCTCAGGTTAAGTGTTGCGGATGAACTATAGAACGCCCGACGTGCTTTGTAATGCCAATCTGTGGTTTCGTTTAAAAATATCAATCTCCCCGCCAGCCTGGCCTGGACGAAGGCACAGCGCCGTCGTGATAACGGCTATTTGCCTGGAATATGCACGATCAACGCACGGCTGTTGAAGCCTGTCGTTAAGGTGTGTAAAAATCCTGCGCAATCGTTTACTCCTGCTGTGGATAAACGAATTTTTTTGTTGCGTCTTCTGACTGCGCTGCCGCGGAGCAGGGCGGCGTAACAATGTGGCCATCGATGCAAACTCACCGTCGATGGCATTGACGTTATAAAGACAGGACAGGCAGATGAAAACCACGCAAACCGGCACCCTTACGGCCGCCGCAGAGACGCCAGCAGAACGCGGCTGGCGCAAATCCGATACCACCTGGATGCTGGGGCTCTACGGCACCGCTATCGGCGCAGGCGTACTCTTTTTGCCAATCAATGCGGGCGTCGGCGGACTGCTGCCGCTGATCATTATGGCGATTCTTGCGTTTCCTCTGACCTTCTATTCCCACCGCGCGCTCACCCGTTTTGTGCTTTCCGGCAAAAACGCGGGGGGAGACATTACCGACGTAGTGGAAGAGCACTTCGGCGCTGGCGCGGGCAAGATCATTACGCTGCTCTACTTTTTCGCCATTTTCCCTATTCTGCTGATGTACAGCGTGGCGATCACCAATACGGTCGAGAGCTTTATCGAACACCAGCTGGGGCTGGTCTCGCCGCCGCGCGTGCTGCTGTCGCTGATCTTGATCATCGGTCTGATGACGGTTGTGCGCTTCGGCGAGCAGATGATCGTCAAGGCGATGAGTATTCTGGTTTTTCCCTTTGTCGCGGTGCTGATGCTGCTGGCGGTTTATCTGATCCCGCACTGGCACAGCGCAGCGCTGCAGACGCTGTCACTGCACCATGATGGCGGCGGCAAAGGCACAGGGATGACGCTGTGGCTGGCGATCCCGGTGATGGTATTCTCCTTTAACCACTCGCCGATTATCTCCTCTTTCGCCGTGGCGAAACGCGCGGAGTATGGCGAAGGCGCGGAACGCAAGTGCTCACGCATTCTTGCCTGCTCACACCTGCTGATGGTGGCGACGGTGATGTTTTTTGTCTTTAGCTGCGTGCTTAGCCTGTCGCCTGAAGATCTCGCCGCGGCGAAGGCGCAGAACATCTCTATTCTCTCCTATCTCGCCAATCACTTTAACGTACCGGTTATCGCCTGGCTCGGACCCGTGATCGCCATCGTCGCCATTACGAAATCTTTCCTCGGCCACTACCTTGGCGCGCGTGAAGGTTTTAACGGGCTGGTCAATAAAATGCTGCACAGCCGCGGCAAGACCCTGGCCCCTGCGAAACTGAACCGTGCGACGGCGCTGTTTATGCTGCTCAGCACCTGGCTGGTGGCGAGCTGGAACCCAAGCATTCTCGATATGATTGAGACCCTGGGCGGTCCGGTTATCGCAATCATTCTGTTTCTGATGCCGATGTACGCCATTCGCACGGTTCCCGCGATGCGCAAATACAGCGGACATCTCAGTAATCTTTTCGTCGTGCTAATAGGGCTGGTAGCGATCTCCGCTATCTTCTACTCCCTGTTCAGCTAAGAAGGCCGCGCCCGCGACACGCGGGCCGTTTCGCGGCTGCTATAGCTTTCCCGTCCGGCAACATGCTAACTTTATTGAGAATAATTATTAGTTACTGAGGTAGTAAGCGATGAACAAGGGACTTCTGCTGGCCGGGCTGCTGACGTCGGCGGCATGCGGCGCAACCACTTATCCGTTGCAGATAACCGATCTGGACGGCAACGCCATCCGGCTCGACCATGAGCCGCAGCATGTCATCCTGCAGGATGGCCGCGACGTGCTGGCGCTGGCGCTGCTGGACCGCGACGATCCCTTTAAGCGCGTCGTAGCGTGGAATAACCTGCCGAAAAAGCAGGATACCCAGACTTGGGATCTGCTGAAGCAGCGCTGGCCGCAGGCGACCCACATCGTCGATATGGGGTTCAACGATCAGGGGCAGGTTAATCTCGAAAGCGTGCTGGCGCAGAAACCGGATCTGATGATCGCCCAGCTGCGCGCGAAATCGGCGCTGCAGCAGTCAGGCGTGCTGGATACGCTGAAGGGACTCAATATTCCGGTGCTGTTTATCGATTATGAACTGCACCCGAAAGAGAACACCGTGCGCAGCGTGGCGCTGCTGGGCAAGGTGCTGAACCGCGAGAAAGAAGCGGGGGACTATACCGCCTTCTATCAGCAGCGTTTGCAGCAGCTTGATGCCACTATCAAACCGGTACCGCAGAAGCCGACGGTCTTTATCGAACCGATCGCCGGCAACAGCGATAACTGCTGCTTCACTCACGGCCACAACGGCTGGGGCGGACTGGTAGAGGCGGTGGGCGGTAAAAATATCGGCTCTGCGCTGCTGCCGGGCAACGCGGGCTTTGTATCGCTGGAGAAGATTATCGCAATGAAGCCGGACGTCTATATTATGACCGGCTCAAAGCGCCCTAATCCAGGGGTGCTGCCGTTTGGTTATCACACCACAGCGCAGCAGGTCTCGGCGACCTTCAGTGGCCTGCTGAACCGCACCGGGCTGAAGCAGATCGCGCCGGTGCAGAACGGTCGGGTTTATGGCGTTTATCACCACTTCTATAACCATCCTTACAACATTATTGGCATGGAAATTCTGGCTAAAGATCTCTATCCGCAGCGTTTTACGCAGCTCGATCCCACGGCTGATTTTCACTATATCGTGACCCACTTTACCCGACTGCCGGACGCGCCCGTTACCTTAAGCTATCCCTGAGCAGCTGGCCGCGCGTTGACAAAACGCGCGGTTAATTTACCTTCCCACTGCGCTATCTTTCGCTACTCTTAATACAAATCGCTTTCTGTTTTTAGTTCCGCTATTTTCCTTGCGCCTTCAGCGCCACCAGTCGAAAAAGATTGCCAAAACCCGAAAACATGGTGAAATGCGCGCGTTTATTTCGCGAGGACGCAATAAACCCTGCAACAGGGAGTGCAAAAACAGATGATCAATTGGGTAGCACTGGTTGCCGCAAGAAACTCTGACAGGTTTCAGGTAATCGATCGCTGCCGTTTGGGCTTTGCCCGAGGTGTTTATGACTACACACTCCCTGGCCTCCACGCTGAGTAAAAAATTTATCCTTGAACCGGTGATGTCGCAGAGCGGCGTCTGTATCGGTTTTGAACTCCTGACGCGCTATACCTCGGAGGCGGGTAAACCACGTAATCCCTTTATGGTGATTGAAAATATGCCGCACAGCGAGAAGCGCAAACTGCTGTATGAGCAGCTGGCTGCGCTGTCGCCGATCGTGGCGCTGCTTGAGCAGCGTGGCTTATTTATCAGTATTAACATCGACAGCGATATGGTGGGCATGCTGGAGGAGGAGGCGCGGCTGGGATGGCTGCTCAGCATCGCCAGCGTGCTTCGGCTGGAAGTGTCCGAGAATATCGACTTTCTGCAAGAGCATGACGTGCGCGCAACGCTGCAGCAGCTTAAGGCACGCGGCCTCTGTTTCTTTCTTGACGATCTCGGCACCGGTTTTTCCAACCTGGAAGCGCTCTATACCGGCCTGTTTGACGCGGTGAAAATTGACAAGCGCTTTTTCTGGGAGCAAAAGGATAAATCCATTTTCCCGGTATTAATGACCATTATTCAGCGCTATTGTCCGCAGATAATTGTGGAGGGCGTAGAGAATAAAGCGGATTTAGCAGCGCTGGAACATATACCGCTTTACGGGCTACAGGGATACTATTTTAGCGCGCTGGAGATTGACGAGCTGCCGCAATATTTAGGCTGACACGCTTTATATAGTGATGCAAAGTGCGTCTGTGTAGCGCCTGCTTAATAACCGTTGCGCAATTTATTATTACCGGCGTCGTCATTTTTTGCGGATTAAGCCAGATAAAACGTTAAGAAAGCGAAAAAGACGTTGCGAGCGCGGTTTTCTTCGCCTGCGGTTTAGGCATCTACAGCCAGGCGGCGCGCGGAAGGGCGTCAGTGTGGCCTGCTGTTTTAGTAGCGTAATATTTAGCAGGCGAATTAATGGAGAGATTAATTAATTTCCCTGCCTGGTCAGACCCCAGACCTGTTTCACTATTGACGCAAAGCAGGGTGATATTATTTAGCTGTTCCACTAATTCTCGCTGAAAAATAACTACGCAAAGATTGTTAAATCAAAAGGAAATATCCTAATTCAGTTAATTATCCGTGACAGAAATATAAAGGGTGATAAGATTAGCATTCAACGCTAGTGATGTGGTGTTGTGAGCTCTAGTTTTTTCCTTGATTTGGCAAGGATTAGCCGGTATTCGGTAGTCAGGAATGTCTGTTCCCCCGATCGGTTTCGATCGGGTTTTTCATTTCTTTTTCATTCTGTTTAACCCGCTGCTTTCAGGTATATTTTACGCGTTAACACACTGCGAATTTTGCCTCTGCGCTATTTGCGTGACATGCCTCGTCTCCAGGTCCACTCGTCTCCATAATTTCTGCCGAGTGTTAAGAAAGCGATAAACGGAGTAATAGTCTGTAAGTTACCGTTTTTTAAGACTTTTGGAGATGCAGGTTTGGCCCCATATCGCCGATAGTACATCTCAACGGCGCGATTCTCGCTGTTGCTACTGGAGGTTTATGATGAAAAAAACAACATTACGCGTTATCGCGACTTTTATTGCATGCAGCTCACTGATTTCTACGGTTTCCTGGGCTGACGGCCCGGGCGATCATCATGGACAGCCATGGCAGCAGCACGACGGCGACCGCCGCGACGGCGACCGTCACGACGATCGTGGACGTGGCCCGCAAGGTCATGGCCCGGATCGCGGCCCGCAGCACGATCGCTTTGCCGGCGGACCACGCGGCGATCGCCATGAAGATCGCGACCGCGATCACTTTGCCTGGAACGGCCATGATTTCCGTCGCGGCCATCCGATGCCGCACGAATATCGCGGTCCTCACTACCGGGTTGATGACTGGCGCGAGCGCCGCCTGCCGGAGCCGCCGCGTGGTGAGTACTGGTCCTATGTCGACGGCAACTATGTGCTGATTGCCGCCGCCACGGGCATTATCACCTCGCTGATTATCGGCAACGCATTCAACTAAGCCTGTAACAAGGGCGGCGCAAGCCGCCCGTTCTTGTTTCTCTCCACCTCTCCCTCATAAAAACCGGCTGCCTGCGCACGCGCCTGTTCCTCTTTTTTTCACGCTCCCCAGGCTATGCTTTGCTTCCACACTGTTCCCTTTCGCCTGATAAGGAGTCGAGATGACAGCGGTAAAAATGGTGGCGGTTGATATGGACGGCACCTTTCTTGATAACCAAAAGCAGTACGACCGCCAGCGCTTTATGCGCTGCTACGAAGAGATGAAAGCGCGCGGCATTAAATTTGTCGTCGCCAGCGGCAATCAGTACTACCAGCTGAAATCTTTCTTCCCGACTATCGCCAGCGAAATCGCCTTTGTGGCGGAGAACGGCGCCTGGATTCTGGATGGCGAAGAGGAACTGTTTTGCGGTGAGTTTTCCCGTCCGGACGTTTATGCGCTGCTCGATACGCTGCAAAATGGCGACTATCCAGGGCTGCGCTATATTCTGTGCGGCCGCGAAAGCGCCTATTACTTTGAAGGCGCTGATGAGCAGTGGCTGGCGAAGATGCGTCACTACTGCCATCGCCTGAAGGCAATACAATCGCTGGATGAGACCAGCCACGATCGGCTGTTTAAGTTCGCGCTTAACCTGTCCGATGATTATGTCGAGCCGCTGATGGCAGATATTCAGCGGTTGCATGAGGGCGCGGCAGCGGCAACCTCAAGCGGACACGGCTCGGTGGATTTGATTGTGCCCGGCCATCACAAAGCCAACGGCCTGAATATTCTGGCGCAGCGCTGGGGCATTGATCATCAGCAGGTGCTGGCGTTCGGCGACGGGGGCAACGATCTGGAAATGCTAAGACAGTCCGGTTTTAGTTTCGCCATGGCGAACGCGCCGCAGCGGGTAAAAGAGGCGGCGCGCTATACCGCGCCCGCCAACAGTGACGCGGGCGTATTGCAGGTCATCGAGAAGATGCTGGCGGGCGAACCGCCATTCGCGTAAAGGGCAGCTTAGCTGCCCGTTAGCGCTATGCTGAGGTCACGTCCCATCCCTGCATAAGCATCGCGCGCATCGCCTGCTGGCTGTAATTCACCAGCGAGTTTTTGCTGTTGGCGCGCGCCAGAATCCATTCGACATCCTCATTGCTCAGCGTCTGAGGTTCCTGCCAGAAAGGGGTAATGGCCTGCTGCTGCAGCCAGTTTTTCAGGAAACGCGCCGGCTGGGCTTCCGGTTCGGCGAAGAGTGCCTGCTGGAGCGTCTGCATCAACTGCTGCTGTTGTGGATCGCGGCTTTCCGCCAGCAGATCGAGGAACGGGAAGAGCAGGCGACCGCAAACTTCGCCATGGTGGTAGGGCTTGATCGCGCCCAGCTCGCCCGCGATGCCGTGGATAACGCCCAGACCCGCACTGCTAAGGCTGACGCCGCCGAGCCAGGAGGCCATCATCATCGCTTCGCGCGCCGTATCGCCTTGCGCATCATCACGGTTCAGCGCCGGCCAGGCCTGAACGAAGAGCCTCAGCCCGGTCAGCGCCAGCTGTCGGGTAAAGAGATTGCCCTTGCCTGAGAGCCAGGCTTCAAACAGATGGGTGAAGGCGTCGATGCCGCAGGTCGCCAGTACCTTATCGGGCGCGCCTTTAAGCAGATCCGCATCGAGAATCGCTACCTGCGGCACAAATACCGGATGGCGCAGCGAAGCCTTAACCTTGATGTCGTGTTGATCGGTCACTACCGCGTTCTGCGTCGCCTCGCTGCCGGTGCCAGCCGTTGTTGGCACGGCGATCAGCGGCAGCGTAGCCGCCTGTACTGGCGTATCACCGACCTTTTCCAGATAGCGCGCGGTGGGCAACGGATGCTGCATCATGGCGCTGAAGGCTTTGGCGCCATCGATGACGCTGCCGCCGCCTATTGCCACCACGCGGTCCACATGGCCGCGCCAGCGTGTGACCCAGGCATCAATCTCAGCCGGTGACGCTTCATGCGCCACGATTTCATAACCAATAATAAGATCGTTTAAATCGCTTTTCAGTCGCGCATAGATCGGCCCGTTAAGAAAAGAGCGGCCGCAGAACAGCAGCGTAGGCTGTGGATCGGCGCTCAGCAGCGGCACCAGCTTATTGATGCTTCCGCGTCCAGAGAGGGTTCGTTGATTGCTGTACAGCTCGCTCAGGTTCTCACTCACCGCAACATCCTTAAGTCAAAAGGGGAAAGTCAGAGTGTATCTAAAAGCCAGAGTGCGGCAGCGGCAAACTTTCTGATAACGCTGCGACGAAAAGTTGATCACCTTCGCAAAACAGAAATTCAACCTCAGCGGGAGGTGCTTTCAACAGGATGTTACCCTTAACATGTTACTGGTAACAGTTATGTCAGGTTGTTAATCGTTTTTTCGATGCCGTACCCAACGTCCGATTCGGACCCATGATAACAATATGCTGCTGGCGCTGGCCGGTCAGTAAGGTGGAGAAAAGCTATGCCATTACTTATTGTGGCGATCGGGGTGGCGTTACTGCTGCTGCTGATGATTCGCTTCAAACTCAATGGATTCATCGCGCTGATTCTGGTGGCGCTGGTGGTTGGCATGATGCAGGGCATGCCGGTCAATAAAGTCATCCTTTCAATCAAAAACGGCGTCGGCGGCACGCTTGGCAGCCTGGCGCTCATCATGGGATTCGGCGCCATGCTTGGCAAGCTGCTGGCTGACTGCGGCGGCGCGCAGCGCATCGCTACGACGCTGATCGAGAAATTCGGCAAACAGCATATTCAGTGGGCGCTGGTGCTGACCGGTTTTACCGTTGGCTTCGCGCTCTTCTATGAAGTCGGATTCGTGCTGATGCTGCCGCTGGTCTTCAGCATCGCCGCGTCTGCGCGCGTGCCGCTGCTCTTCGTCGGCGTGCCGATGGCGGCCGCGCTGTCAGTGACGCACGGCTTCCTGCCGCCGCACCCCGGCCCGACGGCGATTGCCACCTTGTTCAACGCCGATATGGGCAAAACGCTGCTGTGGGGCACGCTGCTCGGCATCCCAACAGTGATCCTTGCCGGACCGGTTTACGCCCGCTTTCTGAAAAGCATCGATAAACCCATTCCGGAAGGGCTTTATAACCCGAAAACCTTCAGCGAAGAGGAGATGCCGGGCTTCGGCGTCAGCGTCTGGACCGCGCTGGTGCCAGTGGTGCTGATGGCGCTGCGTGCGCTGGCGGAAATGGCGTTGCCGAAAGGACATGCGCTTCTGCCTTATGCAGAGTTTTTTGGCGATCCGGTGATGGCGACGCTGATTGCGGTGCTGATCGCGATCTTCACCTTCGGCCTGAACCGCGGGCGCAGCATGGATGAGGTAATGGGCACCATTACCGACTCGATAAAAATCATCGCTATGATGCTGCTGATTATCGGCGGCGGCGGGGCGTTCAAGCAGGTGCTGGTGGACAGCGGCGTTGATAAATATATTGCCGCAATGATGCAGGAGAGCAACGTCTCGCCGATCTTTATGGCCTGGTCAATTGCCGCCGTGTTGCGCATTGCGCTGGGATCCGCCACCGTGGCGGCGATCACCGCGGGCGGCATTGTCGCGCCGCTGATTGCCAGCAGCGGCGCCAGCCCGGAACTGATGGTTATTGCGGTCGGCTCAGGCAGCGTTATTTTCTCTCACGTCAACGATCCCGGCTTCTGGCTGTTTAAAGAGTATTTTAACCTGACGATTGGCGAAACCATCCGCTCATGGTCCGCGCTGGAAACCATTATTTCTGTGTGCGGTCTGGTGGGCTGTATGCTGCTGTCGTATGTGATTTAAAACCAACCGCCGGGCGTGCTGCCCGGCGGATAGCCTTAGCTGGCCAGCGCGCGAAACGCGGCCAGCTCCTCTTCAGGCATGCCTGCCTGTTTCGCTGCCGCGCAAATTTGCTGCCAGCTGTTGGCGTCCAGCGGGATCCCGTCACGCTCGCGCAGCGCGCGATTCGCCTCTTCCCATTCGCCTGGCACCTGTATCGGCTCGCTGCCGCTCTGCGGCGATCGCTTCACCCACTCAAGAAAGGCTTCCGCCTCGTCCTGCATCGCCGGCGCGTTGAACGCGTCCGGGTTAAGGATAATGGTGGTCATGCAGTTATAGATCGCATCATGGCTGGCAAGTACCGTTTCGTCATGAGTCGTGCGCCCGCCGGAGAGCGCACCGCCGAGAATTTCGCACAGGGTCGCCAGCGCATAGCCTTTATGCAGGCCAAAGGGCAGCAGCGAGCCGTAGGGCGCTTCATGCATGACGGCAGGGTGTGCGGTCGGCTTGCCCTGATGATCGATCAGATAGCCAGGCGCGACGTCGACCCCTTTGTTGTAGGCGACACGCGTTTTGCCAAAGGCGATGCCGCTGGTAGCGAAATCGAGCAAAAGCGGGCTGGCGTTACGGCGCGGAAAGATGGCGCAGAACGGGTTCGTGCCGAAACGGCGATCGCTGCCGCCAAACGGCGCCACCATCGGATCGCCCATCACATTGACGAAATGAAAAGAGATAAAGCCTGCCGCCGCGCACTGTTCCGCCCAGTGGCCGATTCGGCCAATATGATGAGAATGGTGCAGGCCGACCGCGGCGATGCCTGACTGACGCGCCCGCGCAATGCCTTGCTGCATCGCCTCGAAAGCAGCGACCTGACCGAAGCCGGAACGGGCGTGAAAGGTCAGCACCGCGCCGGCGTCTTTTTCCAGCACCGGATGCTGATTAAGCTGCAGATGTCCCTGACTGAACGAGGCCATATAGCTGGGGATCATGCCGACGCCGTGGGAATCGTGCCCGGCCAGATTGGCCGCCACCAGATGATCCGCCACCAGGCGCGCTTCGTCAGCTTCGCTGCCGGCATGCAGCCATATCGCCTGCACAAACTGATGCAGCCGCGCGGCATTGATACGATAGAGTTCACTCACCTTCGTTTCTCCTTTTTATGGGTACAACCGCATCCTGCGACCAAAAAACGGCAACGGCAAGTGGGGAGCGTTCAGCAGAAGGGAAGGGCCACAGAGTGTGGCCCAAGGCGAGCATTAATGCGGCTGCTCAAAACCGGCTTTGACCATTTGCTCACGCAACGCGCGCGTAATTTCGCGATTACCGCCGGTAACGGGGTAGATCACGTTGTTGACGACATCATCCAGGTAGTGCTCATCAAACTCTTGCATGGTGAGCTGCGTGCCGCCTTCATCATTGATAGCGAAAGATCCTTTAATATGATCGCCCGCGTTTTTCGCTTTAAGGCTATATCGTCCCATACTGGTATTAATCATGCTCATAATGTCTCCTTTTGCTCGACTTACGTTGGTACTCGCAGAGGCCTGCCTTTGCCGCTAAAAGTTTAGCGGGTCGCAAAGATCAAAACGAAGCGTAAAGTGGTTAAAAAAACAACTGCTGCGACCGACGTCGCAGAAATAGATCGGGCTTTTCTGGAAAGCGCGCGGGCCAGACGCAGCGGCGAGCCGACCGGCAAAAACGCAGCGATAAGCTATACTCTTATCTTGAAAGGTTTTTTACTGGCAAAGGAACATGGATATGAAAATAATTTTGTGGATTATCGCCATTATCTTCATTGTAGGGTTACTGACGCTGACTGGCGTATTTAAGTTAATCTTCTGAATCAACACGGGCACCGCTCAGGTGCCCTTGCTCGTATCCTTCTTTTTCATCTGCGAAACCAGACAGCGCGTAATGGGATCAATCGGTGTATTCGGCAACAAATCTTGCGCGGTCAGGCGCTTGTTGCAGCTGGCGCAGCGTGCGCCATGAAGCGCCGGTTCTGCGGAAGGATCATCGGTAAAAGTAAACTTTGCGCTGCCGCAGGCGGTGCAGCGAATCTTCATCACCATATCAATGCTCTCATTGCCTGAAACGAACAGGCGCTATTCTAACAAATCCCTATCTTTTATTTATCAAAAATCCTAAACAATTAATGCGCGTTATCTTTTAGGGTTTCTAGTTAACTTTTTAATTGTTATATGGTGTGATTGTTAATGAAGGTTACTTTTTCATGCTGCGAGATGCCAGAAAACGCCTGAAGCAGCGTTGAAGTAGCGGTAACCGCCTTTGCCGACGTGCCAGCAAACAAGCGTTTTCTCTCGCTGTTTTGCCAGTGTTTGGTTTCGGTTGAGCATAATTACGCCCCTGACACAGGATTTTATTAAACCACGATGCGCGCGACCTGAAAGGAGCAAGCCGGTCAAACCGCCGTCGATTTGTACAGGAAAACAGTTTTGAACCGGTCTTTTTTGAGCGCCTTTGCCGGAACGTGCGCTGCGCTTACTCTCCCTTTTTCACTCCATGCCGCGACCCTGACGCAGAGCGTTGAAAGCGGCTGGAATACCTTTAGCAATAATGTGCAGCAGACCTGGGAACAGCCGCACAATAAAGATTTCTATCTGCCTGCCATCACCTGGCATAACCGCTGGACCTACGACGACGAGCATATCAATCGCTACAATGAGCGGCCCTGGGGCGCGGGCGGCGGCATCTCCCGTTATGACGAGAAGGGCAACTGGCACGGCCTCTATTTGATGGCGTTTAAAGATTCGTTTAATAAGTGGGAGCCCTTTAGCGGCTATGGCTGGGAAGCGACCTGGCGTCCGCTGAGCGATCAGCGCTTCCATCTGGGGGCAGGCTATACCGCAGGCGTGACGGCGCGTCATAACTGGAATTATATCCCTGTCCCCGCGCTGCTGCCGCTGGCTTCGGTGGGATATGGCCCGCTGAATTTTCAGATGACCTATATTCCAGGGACTTACAATAACGGCAACGTCTTCTTCGCCTGGCTGAGGTTTCAGTTTTGATTTTTTGATGGTGGCAGGAAAGCGGGAGGAAGAGAAAAAAGGCGATATTTATCACTTTTTCATCAATTCTCACTGGACAAATGTCACTGCAATTGCTGTACTAGACGCCGACACAGTTTAGTGTCCATTTTTCATGTAAAGGTAATATAGATGTCCAAGATTAAAGGTAACGTTAAGTGGTTTAATGAATCCAAAGGATTCGGTTTCATTACTCCAGAAGATGGCAGCAAAGACGTGTTCGTACACTTCTCTGCTATCCAGAGCAACGGTTTTAAAACTCTGGCTGAAGGTCAGCGCGTAGAGTTTGAAATCACCGAAGGCGCCAAAGGCCCATCTGCTGCTAACGTTATCAGCCTGTAAGTTAACAGTCAGAATTTCAAAAACCCGCCGCATGGCGGGTTTTTTTATGGCTGAAAAAAGCGGTACAAGCCGCCTGCCACGCTACCCAGCGCCAGTATCAGCGCCATCGCTTCCTCCAGGCTTCTCGGTATCATCATTCTCATGACGTTCTCTCTCGATCAGGCTCAGGGGCTCAGCTTCGCAGGGAAAGATTAACGCAGCCTTAACCTTCTGTGACAGATTATTCTCCTTACCAAATCTGCGGCGTCAGTCACATAAAAGCCTTGTAACATAATTATAACAACCCTTACTTGCAGCTTTTTTTCCGCCAACGCTATATAAAAGAGCGGCAGTTCTATCTACTTGAGGAGACAGGATGAACATACGTCAGGCACAGGCGAAAGACAGCTTTGCGCTCAGCGCGCTGTTGGCGGAATTAGGCTACGGCGGTACCGAGAGCTTTATCGATAAACGCCTTGCCCAGCTCAGCAGCGACCCCGACGAAATGCTGCTGGTGGCGGAGCATGGGACGCAGGTGCTGGGATTCCTGTCGATGCATTTTATTCCGCAGCTGGCCCTGGCAGGTGACTTCGCCCGCATCAGCTATTTTTGTATCGCTGAGGGGGAGCGCAGCAAGGGGGTTGGCCAGCAGCTGTTACAGCACGCCGAAGCGATGGCGGCGCAGCGCGGATGCGACCGTATGGAAGTGCACTGTCACGCATCGCGCTTAAAGGCGAATCAGTTTTACATGCGCGAAGGCTACGTAGAGTCGCCGCGCTACCATATTAAAGGTCTGAACTGAGCCTCAGCTCACGTCCGGCAGCAATAGCCAGCGCGCTGGCCAGCATCTCTACCTGCGTCTCCTGCAGGCAGGCGATGCTGACGCGGATGAACTGCAACGGCCCCAGCCGGCAGCGTTCTCCTGGCAACACGGCAATGCCCCGCGCCGCCAGGGTGATCATGGCATACTGCTCCGACGCCACCGGTATGCAAATGCTTAGGCCGTCGCGCATCGGCAGATCCAGTCCGCGTGTCGCCAGCACCTTCTGCTTTTTTCTGCCCCAGGGCTGCTGACTGATTTGTAACGCACCGCGCAGGAATTGCCCGCCAGCTGGAATCAGAACGGATTTGAGATTAACAAGAAGATGATAGCCGACTTTGCCGGTGAACTTTATTAGCAGGGTCTGACGAAAACGCGCCTGACGCCGGAAGCGATCTTCCTGGCGGCCAGTAAGGGGGAAGCATGATGAAAGTAGCGATGGGACAGTTTGCGGTCAGCCGTGAATGGCAGGAAAATGCGGCTGTTTGCCTCGATCTGATGGCGCGCGCCGAAGCGGGCGGCGCCGATCTGCTGGTGCTGCCGGAAGCGGTGTTAGCGCGCGATATTGCCGATCCGGATTTGGTGCTGAAGGCCGCCCAGCCGCTGGATGGCCCCTTTCTGACGCAGCTGCTGGCGAAAAGCCAGGGTAGCGCACTCACCACCATAATGAGCATTCATGTCCCGACCGAGGGCGACAAGGCGCTGAACGTGCTGGTTGCGCTGCGCAATGGCGAAATTATCGCCGCCTATGAAAAGCTGCATTTGTACGATGCCTTCGCCATGCAGGAGTCACAGCGCGTTAATCCCGGTCATGTTATTCCTCCGCTGATTGAGGTGGCAGGCATGAAGGTGGGGCTGATGACCTGCTATGACGTGCGCTTCCCGGAACTGGCGCGACGTCTGGCGCTGGACGGCGCCGAGGTACTGGTGCTTCCCGCCGCCTGGGTGAAAGGCCCGCTGAAAGAGATGCACTGGGAGCTGCTCACCACGGCGCGCGCGCTGGAAAACACCTGCTATATGGTGGCGGTGGGCGAGTGCGGCCCGCGCAACATCGGCAACAGCCTGACAATCGATCCGCTTGGCGTCGCCATCGCCAAAGCGCCGGAATCGGCCGCGCTGGTCTTTGCTGACCTCGATCCGCAACGCATCGCCTATGCGCGCAGCGTCCTGCCGGTTCTGGAGAACCGCCGCTTTGCCCGCCCGGAACTTAAAACAGAATAACAACGCCTGAGAGAAACCATCATGAAAAGAGTACAACCACCAGCCTGCTGGTGCCTGACCTGAGCGACGAGCCGACTTCAGCGCTCGACCCGGAGCTGGTGGGCGAAGTGCTGGCCACCATGCGTACCCTGGCGGATCAGGGGCTGACCATGAGCGTGGTGCCCCATGAGATCGGTTTCGCCCGCGAAGCGGCCGATCGGGTGGTGTTTATGGATGGCGGCGTAGTCGTGGAGCAGGGCCCGCCCGAACAGGTAATCGCCCGGCCGCAGCATCCGCGCACGCAGGCGTTTCTGAGTCGTTTCCTTTAACAAGGCGTATACGATCTTACTCTGTTACAGAATCTAGTTGAGGTTGGCGCCGTTCTGCGCGTAAATAGCACTGTTCATTTTTCGCTTAGGTTGAAAGGTAAAGTATGGAAGGTATCAGTATTGCCAAACTGCTGATCATCGGTGCGCTCATCGTACTGCTTTTTGGCACCAACAAGTTACGTTCACTGGGTGGCGATCTGGGCTCCGCAATCAAAGGCTTCAAAAAAGCCATGAAAGATGAAGAACCCACCGCAACCAAAACAACGGCTGAAGATGTTCCGGCAGAGCGCGTTACTCATAAAGAGTAAAAGCTGACTGCCAGAGAATAGATGTAACCATTTATTTCTCACGGACATAAAAAAACCAGACCTTTTAACGTCTGGTTTTTTATTGCGCGGGATAAAGTCGCCCGGTTTATTTCACTTCCAGGCCTTTCGCCTGCATATCCGCATGGTAGGAAGAGCGTACAAAGGGACCGCATGCGGCATGGGTAAAGCCCATCGCCAGCGCTTCTTCTTTCATTTCATCGAACTCAGCGGGACTGACGTAACGCTGAACCGGCAAATGGTGGCGGCTCGGCTGCAGATACTGGCCCAGCGTCAGCATGGTGACGCCGTGACGGCGCAGATCGCGCATGACTTCGATAATTTCCGCATTGGTTTCGCCCAGACCTACCATCAGACCCGATTTAGTCGGGATTTCCGGGTGCGCTTCTTTAAAACGCTCCAGCAGCTTCAGCGACCACTCATAGTTCGCGCCCGGACGTACCTGACGGTAGACGCGTGGCACGTTCTCCAGATTATGGTTGAAGACGTCTGGCGGCGTGGCGTTGAGGATCTCCAGCGCGCGATCCATACGACCACGGAAATCGGGCACCAGCGTTTCGATTTTAATCGACGGGCTCTTTTCGCGGATAGCCGTAATGCAGTCGGCGAAGTGCTGTGCGCCGCCATCTCGCAGATCGTCGCGGTCTACTGAGGTGATAACCACATAGCGCAGCGCCATATCGGCGATGGTCTGGGCCAGCTTCAGCGGCTCGCCAGCGTCCGGCGCGTTAGGACGACCGTGCGCCACATCGCAGAACGGGCAGCGGCGGGTACAGATAGCGCCGAGGATCATAAAAGTCGCGGTGCCGTGGTTGAAGCATTCGGCCAGGTTAGGGCAGGAGGCCTCTTCACATACGGAGTGCAGGCCGTTTTTACGCATCGCCGCTTTGATGCCCTGGATTCGGCTGGAATCCGCAGGCAGCTTGATTTTCATCCATTCGGGCTTGCGTAACAGCTCCTGGCGTTCAGTCACGACGGTTTTCACCGGGATCAGCGCCATTTTATCTGCGTCACGATACTTGACGCCGCGTTCCATCTGAATTGGTTTACTCATAAGTCTGCAGGTTCCGGTCGGATTGCGTAATGAGAGCTTTCGGCTTCAGGCCAGCGGTAAAGCTTTCAACTTTATTTGATAAAATTTCAAAAATTATATCAGTTCCGCCTGGCATAAGCAGCCGTAGTGCGGCGGGAAAAGTTACAATTTTGTAAATTCGCATGCGCGGTTAAGGCAGCGGCGCGTTTTCTGCCGCCAGCCACTCGACTTCCGTAAAGCCCAGCAGGCGCGCGAAGGCCGCGACCAGCAGCGGCTGTACGTCTTCAGGCGTGACGCCAGGCTGAAAAGCGCTGAGCTGCGTCATCCGCATTCCGGCATAGCCGCAGGGATTGATGCGCAGAAAGGGCGTTAAATCCATCGCCACGTTGAGCGCCAGGCCGTGAAACGAGCAGCCTTTACGAATACGCAGGCCGAGCGAGCAAATTTTCTCTTCACCGACATAGACGCCTGGCGCGTCGGGACGCGCGCGCGCCTCAACGCCGAAGTGCGCCAGCGTACTGATGACCGTCTCTTCCAGCGCGGTAACCAGCTGACGCACGCCGATCTTGCGGCGCTTTACGTCAATCAGCACGTACATCACCTGCTGACCCGGGCCGTGATAGGTCACCTGGCCGCCGCGATCGCTCTGCACCACCGGGATATCGCCCGGCATCAGCAGATGCTCGGCCTTGCCGGCCTGGCCCTGAGTAAATACGGCGTGATGCTCTACCAGCCAGACTTCGTCGCGGCTGTCGCTGTTACGGCGATCGGTGAACTGATGCATGGCATCGGAGACGGGTTGCCAGTCGCGCTGGCCCAGCTGGCGGATAAGAAGCGTATTTGCTGACAAAACGGCGGTCCGGTTAAGGAAGAAAGGCTGAGTATAACGTCGGCAAAGGGCAAGACCAAGACCCTTTGCCGACGCCGGCACTTACAGCACCATGCGCACGATATCGATATTGCCCAGCTCTTCATACAGGGTTTCCACCTGTTCGATATGCGTGGCGTTAATGGTGATCGACACCGAGTGGTAGTTGCCTTTGCTGCTTGGCTTTACGTCGGGCGAGTAGTCGCCGGGCGCATGGCGTTGCACCACTTCAACCACTTGATCAACCAGCTCCGGTTGCGCCAGACCCATCACTTTATAGGTAAAAGGGGTAGGGAATTCGAGCAGTTCATTCAGTTTGGTTTTCATATTGACTCCGGTGCATAAAAAACAGGCTCCCGCCGAAGCGGGAGCATTATCATAACGTAGTTATGGCGACGACGTGGCGATTTTTCAACCGCCAGGCCGGTTAGCCGAACCAGTGGTGGAACATCAGCTTGATGTAATCGATGATACGGCTGAAGAAACCGCCTTCCTGCACTTCGTTCAGCACCACCAGCGGACGCTGTTCCACGGTTTTGCCGTCGAGCTGGAAGTTGATGCTGCCCACGACCTGGTTTTTCTGCAGCGGGGCGTGCAGTTCAGTGTTGTTCAGCACATAGCTCGCTTTCAGATCTTTCATACGGCCGCGTGGAATCGTCAGGTAGGCGTCTTTCTCTACGCCCAGCTGTACGCGATCGCTGTTGCCGAACCAGACCGGCTCAGAGGCGAACTCTTTGCCCGCCTTCAGCGGCGCCACGGTTTCAAAGAAGCGGAAACCCCAGGTGAGCAGTTTTTTGCTCTCTACTTCGCGTCCTTTAAAGGTACGGCCGCCCAGCACGGCTGAGATCAGACGCATCTGGCCTTCGGTCGCGGAAGAGACGATGTTATAGCCTGCCGCTTCCGTATGGCCGGTTTTGATGCCGTCTACGTTAAGGCTGGTATCCCACAGCAGACCGTTACGGTTGGTCTGGCGGATATTGTTAAAGGTAAACTCTTTCTCTTTATAAACCGAATATTCGTCCGGCACGTCGCGGATTAACGCCTGACCGATCAGCGCCATATCGCGCGCCGAGCTGTACTGTCCGTCCGCATCCAGGCCATGCACCGTCTGGAAATGGGTGTTCTGCAGGCCCAGTGCCTTAACGTAGTTGTTCATCAGGCCGACAAAGGCGTCCTGGCTGCCGGCGACATAGTCCGCCATCGCCACGCAGGCGTCGTTGCCGGACTGCAGCACGATGCCGCGCGTCAGCTGCGAAACCGGCACCCGATCGCCAGGCTTCAGGAACATCAGCGACGAGCCTTTGAATACCGGGTTACCGGTCGCCCAGGCGTCTTTGCCGACGGTAACGACATCGTCCTGATGGATCTTGCCCGCTTTGACCGCTTGACCAATCACATAGCTGGTCATCATTTTGGTCAGGCTGGCGGGATCGCGACGGGCGTCAGCGTTCTTCTCGGCCAGCACTTTACCCGAGTTGTAGTCGATCAGCACATAGGCTTCGGCATCGATATCCGGCACGCCCGGGATCATCGTTTTGAGGTTGACGTCATCAGCAAAGGCTACGTGGCTGAGCGAGAAAGCGACCAGTGATCCCACTGTCAGGCGTTTCAGGAAACGAGAGGGTTTCAGCGTGTTCATGTTATGGACTACAACATCCGTGAGTTAAGGTTAAAAAAAGTGGCTCATCATAGCAAATGCCTGTTTTACAGGCATCTTGCTTCGGCATTCTGTTGTTAACAGAGATGTCCAGCGCGGCGGCGGCTCAGCGACGCGCGCTGGTGATAAATGAAGCCTGGCCATTAGCGTTCAGGCGCTGCTGCAGCGCAGCGGCGTCGGCGCGGTTTTTAAAACTGCCGAGCTGAATGCGATAAACGTTGTTACCGGCATCCTCGACGGTGCCGCGCACGCCATACTTCTGTCCCAGGCTTTGCGCCATCTGCTGCGCGCGCGCAGCGTCGTTGATCGCGCCAACCTGCACCACGAAGCTGCCAGCCGGCTGTGCGGTCGCGCTGCTGGCGGCGGGCGCGGCGACAGGCTGCGGCGCAGGCTCGCTACTTTCCAGCACGCCGTTCGGCAGCGGCTGAGGCGCACCGAGGAAGCCGCTGCTGCGGACGGGCGCGCCCATATTGCCGTCGCCCTGCAGCGTGCTGTTGTCGACAGCGCGAATATCCTGCGCAGGCACCGGCGCGGCGGCAGGTTCGCTGGCGCCGTTCATCACGCCATTGCCGCCGAGATCGGGCCGGGCGGGCAGAGCATAGCTCTGCTTCGCCACGGTGGTGCCGATCGTGCCGGGACCAGAGAGCGTGCCGTCCGGCGCGACCTTAATGTAATCCACGCGCACGCGGGTATTGTTGGTGATATTAAGACGATCGCCCGCCGCGCGCGACAGGTCGATAATGCGTCCCGGCATATAAGGGCCGCGATCGTTGACGCGCACCACGATCTGGCGACCGTTGGCGAGATTGGTCACACGCACATAGCTGGGCAACGGCAGCGTAGGATGCGCCGCGCTCAGCGCGTCGGGATCGTAGCTTTCGCCTGTTGCGGTGCGTTTGCCCTGTGCCTCGTCGCCGTACCAGGTGGCTAATCCCACTTCGCTGAAGTTAGAGGGATCTTTGACGATACGGTAAGACTTGCCGTTCGCGCTGTAATCCTGGCTGGTGCCGGGATTAATGGGCTCATATTTCGGTTCAACGCCCGGAATTTCCACTACCGGGCCATTATAGGCCGGTTGCGGCGGCGCGGTGTTTTGCGATTCCGGTGTGGTAGTACAGGCGGTCAAAACCAGTAGTGCCAGAGCAACGGCAGGCCATTCCTTACGCATGTGCAGCCTCTTAAACGCTTTTAGATAACATTTTTCTGTGAGTATGGATCGACATCACAATGCCAAATCCCGCCATAAGCACGATGAGCGCCGAGCCGCCGTAGCTGACCAGCGGCAGGGGGACGCCAACCACCGGTAAGATACCACTTACCATGCCGATATTAACGAAAACATAAACGAACAAAATCAGCATTAATCCGCCCGCCATCACGCGGCCAAAGGTGGTCTGGGCGCGCGCGGCGATTACCAGGCCGCGCAGGATCAGCAGCAGATAGAGCACCAGCAGGATCAGCACGCCCACCAGGCCCAGCTCCTCGGCGAGTACGGCGAAGATAAAGTCGGTATGGCGCTCCGGCAAAAACTCCAGCTGCGACTGGGTGCCATGCAGCCACCCCTTGCCGCGCAGCCCGCCAGAGCCGATGGCGATCTTGGACTGAATAATATGGTAGCCCGCACCAAGCGGATCGCTTTCGGGATCGAGCAGCATCATCACGCGGTCGCGCTGATAGTCATGCATCAGGAAGAACCAGAGCACAGGAATAAAGGCCGCCACCAGCAGCACCGCCACGCCAATCAGCTTCCAGCTCATGCCGGAAAGAAACAGCACGAACAGCCCGGAGGCGGCAATCAGAATGGCGGTGCCGAGGTCCGGCTGCGCCGCGACCAGCAGCGTCGGCATAAAAATCAGGATCAGCGCGATGCCGGTATTCTTTAACGTCGGCGGGCAAACGTCGCGGTTGATAAAGCGCGCCACCATCAGCGGCACGGCGATTTTGGCGATCTCCGAGGGCTGAAAGCGCACCACGCCGAGATCGAGCCAGCGCTGCGCCCCTTTACTGATATGGCCGAAGGCGTCTACCGCAATCAGCAGTATCACACAGATAATATAGAGATAGGGCGCCCAGCCCTCATAGACACGCGGCGGCACCTGCGCCAGAACCAGCATCATCACCAGACCCATCGCAATCTGGCCGATTTTACGCTCCATCATGCCCGGATCCTGTCCGCTGGCGCTCCAGATCACAATAGCGCTGTAAGCGAGCAGCGCCAGAATCACCAGCATAAACAGTGGGTCGATGTGGATACGCGTCCAGATCGATCTTTTCTGCGGACTATCGTTCATCGACATCGTTATTCACCTTCATAGCCGGGCGGGGTAGGAGCCGCGTCCGGCAGAGCCGTATTGTTGTCGCCCAGCATAATGTGGTCGAGAATCTGTCTCATCACCGTACCGACCGCCGGGCCTGCGCCGCCGTTCTCCAGAATCATCGTGACGGCAACGCGCGGTTTATCATAGGGAGCGAACGCGGTCATTAGTTTGTGATCGCGCAGACGCTCGGCAATCTTATGCGCGTTATAGGTTTCGTTCTCTTTCAGACCAAAGACCTGCGCGGTACCGGATTTGGCAGCGATTTTATAGGGCGCATCGGCAAAGCTTTTATGCGCCGTGCCGTTGGCGCGGTTCGCCACGCCATACATGCCGTCTTTGGCGATCTCCCAGTAGCCGGAGTGAACATCGCCAATCGGCTCGCCCGGCGGCTGACGCCATGGCACCATGGTGCGTCCCTCGCGCGTGGCGCGTAGCAGGTGCGGCACTTTTATCACGCCGTCGTTAATCAGGATCATCAGCGCCTTGTTCATCTGCAGCGGCGTCGCGGTCCAGTAGCCCTGGCCGATACCGACCGGGATGGTGTCGCCCTGATACCACGGCTTTTTAAAGCGTTTCATCTTCCATTCGCGCGTCGGCATATTGCCAGCGCTCTCCTGTGGCAGATCGATACCGGTGCGGTGGCCGTAGCCGAATTTGTTCATCCACTCCGACAGGCGATCGATACCCATGTCGTACGCCACCTGATAGAAGAAGGTGTCCGCCGACTCCTCCAGCGATTTGGTCACGTTAAGGCGGCCGTGGCCCCATTTTTTCCAGTCGCGGTAGCGCTTTTCCGAGCCCGGCAGCTGCCACCAGCCTGGATCGAACAGGCTGGTGTTGCGGTTGATCACGCCAGCGCTAAGCGCGGAGACCGCCACATAGGGTTTCACCGTCGAGGCAGGCGGATAAGAGGCCTGAATGGCGCGGTTATAGAGCGGACGGTTTTCGTCGTTAAGCAGCGCACGATAATCTTTACCTGAAATGCCGTCGACAAAAAGATTCGGATCGTAACTGGGTGTGGAGACCATCGCCAGGATCTCGCCGGTACGCGGATCGCTGACCACGACCGCGGCGCGGCTGCCGGCCAGCAGCGTTTCGATATATTGCTGAAGCTTAAGATCGATGGTCAGCCAGATGTCACGTCCCGCCTGCGGCGACTGCTCATGCAGCTGGCGGATCACGCGGCCGCGGTTGTTCACCTCGACCTCTTCATAGCCGGTAATGCCGTGCAGCACATCTTCGTAGTAGCTTTCGATGCCGAGCTTGCCGATATCGTGCGTCGCGGCGTAGTTCGGCCATTTGCCCTCTTTATCGAGGCGTGCCACATCGCGGTCGTTAATCTTGGAGACGTAGCCAACGACGTGGGTCAGGGTAGGGCCGTAGGGGTAGTAGCGACGCTGATAGCCTTTCACCTCGACGCCAGGGAAGCGGTACTGGTTGACGGCGAAGCGCGCTACCTGCACATCGTTAAGGCCGACTTTGACGGGAATAGAGGTAAAGCGACGCGAGCGCTTGCGCTCTTTATCAAAGGCGTCGAGATCGTCGTCGGTAATATCAAGCACCGGGCGCAGATCCTGCAGCGTTTGCTTGAGATTATCGACCTTCTCCGGCACCAGCTCCGCCTGATAGATGGTGCGGTTAAGCGCCAGCGCGGTGCCGTTGCGGTCGTAGATAATGCCGCGGCTTGGCGCCACCGGCACCAGCTTGATGCGGTTTTCGTTAGAGCGGGTACTGTAATCTTCAAAGCGCAGAATCTGCAGGTGGTAAAGATTGACCACCAGCACGCTGGAAAGCACCAGAATTCCGAAGAACGCAATTAATGCCCGACGGACAAAGAGTTTCTGTTCGGCACTGTAATCGCGAAAGGCGTTGCTTTGTAATTTCATCCGCTACTTAAAATGTCGGGGTTTGCCTTACCGTTTATTCACGATGATAAGGATGATTGGCGGTGATGCTCCAGGCGCGATAAAGGCTTTCGGCGACCAGCACGCGCACCAGCGGATGAGGCAGCGTCAACGCAGAAAGCGACCAGCTCTGCTCAGCTGCGGCTTTGCAGGCGGGCGATAACCCTTCCGGGCCGCCAATCAACAGGCTAACGTCGCGGCCGTCCTGTTTCCAGCGCTCCAGCTGCTGAGCGAGCTGGGGCGTTTCCCACGGCTGACCTGGGATATCCAGCGTGACGATGCGGTTGCCCTTGCCGGTTGCGGCCAGCATCGCCTCGCCTTCTTTTTCCAGGATTCGCTTGATATCGGCGTTTTTACCGCGTTTTCCCGCAGAGACTTCTACCAGCTCCAGCGGCATATCTTTGGGAAAACGACGCAGATATTCAGTGAAGCCGGTTTGCACCCAGTCGGGCATCTTAGTGCCAACGGCCACAAGCTGCAGTTTCACGCGTCAGCTCCAGAGTTTTTCCAGCTCATAAAGCTGGCGGCTCTCTTCCTGCATGACGTGCACAATGACGTCGCCCAGATCGACCACCACCCAGTCAGCGGCGTTTTTGCCTTCTACGCCGAGCGGGATCAAGCCTGCGGCGCGCGATTCCTGCACCACATGATCGGCGATCGAAGAGACATGACGCGTCGAGGTGCCGGTGCAGATGATCATGCAGTCGGTGATGCTGGATTTACCCTGGACGTTGAGTGCGACGATATCCTGACCTTTAAGATCATCAATCTTATCAATAACGAACTCTTGGAGTGCTTTGCCTTGCAAAAGGTTCCCCTTTAATACGGATAGTAGCGGGCCGGCTGCTGGCCCCGATAAGGCAGCCAAAAAATTAAGCCGCGCAGTATAGCATGCCTTTGCCCGAGCAATATATGCCCGGTTTGCGGTTATTTGAGATAGAGGCCTGCGCGATCGATATAATCGATGACGGATGTGGGCAATAGTTGATCGCAGGACAAGCCCTGGCGGCGGCGCTGACGAATTTCCGTGGCGGAGATATCGACCAGCGGCGTATCGGCCAGCCAGATAAAACCGGCGGGCTGCTGATGCAGCTGGGCTGTTTCGCTCGCCAGATGCGTATCAAGCCAGCGCTGCATTTCCGGCGACGCCATTTCGGCCGGATAGCCCGGACGTTTGCACACCAGCAGATGGCAGAGCGACAGTAAATCCTGCCAGCGGTGCCAGCCTGAGAGGTTCAGCAGCGAGTCCTGACCAATAATAAATCCCAGTGGCTGCTGCGGTCCGCGTTCGGCGCGCAGCGCCTCCAGCGTCGCCACTGTCCAGGAGGGCGTTTCGCGCATCAGTTCGCGGGTATCGATATCAAACAGCGGCCTGTCGCGGATGGCGCAGCGCAGCATGTCGACGCGCTGCGACGCGCTCGCTTCCGGCTGCGGGCGATGCGGCGGCACGTTGTTCGGCAGCAGCAGCACGCGCGTCAGCCCGGTTTGCTGCGCCAGCGCTTCCACCGGCCGCAAATGGCCGAAGTGCACCGGATCGAAGGTGCCACCGAACAGGGCGTGTAGTTCAGACACTGGCGAAGCTCTCAGGGAAGTGGCGATGACAGAGCAGCAGCGACAGCGTCTCCAGCTGCGGCCAGATGCGCTGTCCATAATCCTGCTTTAAGGTTAATTCAATTTGCGCCAGCAGGCGAATCGCACGCTGCAGGCGTGCGCCGTCCAGGCGCTGCAGCGCCTCGGTAAAGAGCGCGCGGCGGTTCTGCCAGATGCGCTGCTGGTCCATTAACGCGCGCAACGGCTGCTGTGCCTGATGGCGCTGCAGATGCAGCAACGTCATGATATCGCGCTGCAGCGTGCGCAGCAGGATAACCGGCTCGCTATCCTCTTTTTCCAGCTGATGCAGAATATGCAGCGCGCGCTTGCTTTTGCCCGCCAGCAGCGCATCCACCCAGTGAAACGGGGTAAAGTGCGCCGCGTCGCTTACGGCTTCTTCGACGCGCGGCAGCGTAAGCTTGCCGTCGGGCCAGAGCAGCGACAAACGTTCCAGCGCCTGCGCCAGCGCCAGCAGATTGCCTTCATAGCAGTAGCAGAGCAGCTGGATCGCCGCGTCATCTACCGAAAGCTTCATGCTTCTGGCGCGCGCTGCCACCCAGCGCGGCAGCTGCGCCTGCTCCGGCGTCTGGCACGGCACCAGCACACCATGCGCGGAGAGTGCCTTAAACCAGGCGCTATTCTCCTGGGCTTTCGTCAGCTTCGCCAGACGGCAGATCAGCAAGATATCGCTGTGCAGCAGGCTCGCCAGCTTATTCAGCTGTTCAGCCATGGCGGCGTTGGGGCCGTTTTCCGGGAAGAGCAGCGTCAGCGTCTGACGTTGAGCGAAAAGGCTCAGGGCCTGACAGCTGGCAAAGAGAGTTTCCCAGTCGGTCTGGGCATCAAGCGTAAAACTGAAATGCTCTTCGAATCCCTGCGCGATCGCGGCGGCGCGTATCGCGTCGGCGCTCTCCTGCACCAGCAGCGGCTCGTTTCCGGCTAACAAATAGCAAGCGCGCAGCCCCTCGCGGAGCTGCGCGCCAAGTTGCTCAGGATAGATCCTGATCATTGCGTACTGGTAGCGGAAGAGGAGGAGGCTGGCGCGGGCACCGCAGGTTCGCTGGCCGACGCAGGCAGCGTCTCTTTATGGTTCATCTGCGCGGCGTGCACGGTCAGCAGTTTACGTACCAGCTGCTCAGCGGCGCGCTGACGCATCTCCTGCACGATCATGTCCTGCTCGGCATCTTTCGCCAGCGCCGCGTTCGGGTTATCAAAGAACGAACGATAAACCGTGGTGCTGATTGGATAGATGCCTTTGCCTGGCAGCAGAACCTGCGCCGACACGTTCATCATCAGCGAGTATTCCGCCGTCGTACCGCTGATAAACACCGAGGCGGTATCGCGGCCCTGCGTTTCCGCGCCAAGGCGCAGCGTAGGGATGTCGGTACGGTTCTGTTTCGTATCCTCAACAATAGTGACGTTGTTGATACGCAACTGCTGACGCACCGTACGAGCCAGCGGACCGTAAGGGTCGCCGCTGTCCAGGATCAGCGTTTTCAGCTCGGTCGGCACCTGGGTGGTGCCGCGCGGATGAAAACCACAGCCGGCGGTAATCATCACCGCCAGCAGGACAAACAGCCTGATAATCAGATGTCGCACAGTTCCTCCTGAACTTAACCTACGACCAGGTTAAGCAGTTTGCCGGGTACATAAATCACTTTGCGAATGGTGACGCCGTCAAGGTACTTCGCGACCAGGTGCTCCTGGGCAGCGCGCGCCTGAACCTGCTCCTGCGTCGCGTCGGCGGCCACGGTAATTTTACCACGGACTTTACCGTTTACCTGTACAACCACCAGCAGCGACTCTTCCACCATCGCCGCTTCGTCTGCTACAGGCCAGGCGGCGTTATCCACGCTGCCTTCGCCGCCCAGCTCCTGCCACAGCACATAGCTGGCGTGCGGAGTGAACGGATAGAGCATACGAACAACGGCCAGCAGCGCTTCCTGCATCAGCGCGCGATCCTGCTCGCTCTCCTGCGGCGCGCGCGCCAGCTTATTCATCAGTTCCATAATCGCCGCGATAGCGGTGTTAAAGGTCTGACGACGGCCAATGTCATCGGAGACTTTGGCGATGGTCTTGTGCAGATCGCGACGCAGCGCTTTCTGCTCGTCATTCAGGCTGCTGAGATCCAGCGCGACCGTCGCGCCTTTCGCCGTGTGTTCATACGCCAGCTTCCACACGCGCTTCAGGAAGCGGTTAGCGCCTTCAACGCCTGACTCCTGCCACTCCAGCGTCATTTCTGCCGGCGACGCGAACATCATAAACAGACGGACCGTATCTGCGCCGTAACGCTCAACCATCAGCTGCGGGTCGATGCCGTTGTTTTTCGACTTCGACATTTTGCTCATGCCGGCGTAAATCACTTCGCGGCCCTGATTGTCGGTCGCTTTAACGATGCGGCCTTTCTCGTCGCGCTCGACGGTGACGTCAACCGGAGAAACCCAGTTACGCTCGCCGTTAGCGCCGAGGTAGTAGAACGCATCTGCCAGCACCATGCCCTGACACAGCAGGCGCTTCGCCGGTTCACTGGAGGTCACCAGGCCCGCGTCGCGCAGCAGCTTGTGATAGAAGCGGAAATACATCAGGTGCATGATGGCGTGTTCAATACCGCCTACATACTGATCCACCGGCAGCCAGTAGTTGGCCGCAGCCGGATCCAGCATGCCTTCATCATAGTTGGCGCAGGTGTAACGCGCGTAGTACCAGGAGGACTCCATAAAGGTGTCGAAGGTGTCGGTTTCACGCAGCGCAGGCTGGCCGTTAACCGTGGTTTTCGCCCACTCCGGGTCAGCTTTGATCGGGCTGGTAATGCCGTCCATCACCACATCTTCCGGCAGGATCACCGGCAGCTGATCTTCCGGTGTCGGCATGACGGTGCCATCTTCCAGGGTCACCATCGGAATCGGTGCGCCCCAGTAACGCTGACGGGATACGCCCCAGTCGCGCAGACGATAGTTGACCTTACGTACGCCGACGCCTTTAGCGGCCAGCGCATCGGCGATGGCGTTGAAGCCCGCTTCATGGCTCAGGCCGCTGAATTCGCCAGAATTGAACAGGGTGCCTTTTTCGGTCATGGCGGCGGCGCTGACGTCCGGCTCGCTGCCGTCCAGGTTCAGTACCACCGGCTTAATCGGCAGATCGTATTTGGTGGCGAATTCCCAGTCGCGCTGATCGTGCGCCGGTACCGCCATAACGGCGCCGGTGCCGTACTCCATCAGGACGAAGTTAGCGACCCAGACCGGCACGTTGTCGCCGGTCAGCGGATGAATGGCGAACAGACCGGTCGCCATGCCTTTTTTCTCCATCGTCGCCATATCGGCTTCGGCCACTTTGGTGTTGCGGCATTCGGCGATAAAGTCAGCCAGCACCGGGTTGCCCATGGCGGCCTGCAGCGCCAGCGGATGGCCCGCGGCGACTGCGACGTAGGTCGCGCCGAGGAAGGTATCCGGACGCGTAGTATAGACGGTCACTTTCTCTTCGCTGTCAGCGACGTCGAAGGTGATCTCGACGCCTTCAGAGCGGCCAATCCAGTTGCGCTGCATGGTTTTGACCTGCTCCGGCCACTCTTCCAGCGTATCGAGGTCGTTGAGCAGTTCATCGGCATAGTCGGTGATTTTCACGAACCACTGCGGGATCTCTTTACGCTCAACTTTGGTGTCGCAGCGCCAGCAGCAGCCGTCAATGACCTGTTCGTTCGCCAGCACCGTCTGATCGTTCGGGCACCAGTTCACCGCCGAGGTTTTTTTGTAAACCAGGCCTTTTTCATAGAGTTTGGTGAAGAACCACTGTTCCCAGCGGTAGTATTCCGGCTTACAGGTCGCCAGCTCGCGGCTCCAGTCATAGCCGAAGCCCAGCAGTTTGAGCTGGTTCTTCATATATTCGATATTGTCGTAAGTCCAGGGCGCAGGCGCGGTGTTGTTTTTTACCGCTGCGCCTTCCGCTGGCAGGCCGAACGCATCCCAGCCAATTGGCTGCAGTACGTTTTTGCCAAGCATACGCTGGTAACGAGCGATCACATCACCGATGGTGTAGTTACGCACGTGGCCCATATGTAGGCGGCCGGAAGGATAGGGCAGCATGGAGAGGCAGTAATATTTCTCTTTGCTCTCATCTTCGGTCACTTTGAACGTTTGGTTTTCGTCCCAGTGTTGCTGGACGCGGGATTCTATCTCTTCCGGGCGGTATTGCTCTTGCATGGCAGCCTGTGGTCCTTAATGAATAACGCTTAGCTTACTTTAAGATCCGCATAGCATACCCATATGACTGCCGGTCAACAACACTTCACCGCCCTGTTGCGGCGATTTCTCGCGGAAGGCCGCATCCTCCCGTCATATTCCGATCCGCTTTCCTAAACAACACGGCAACCGGCGCAAAGCGGCTAAACTTAAAGCTGGCTTACCCGCGCAGAAAGGAGAATAAAATGAACAAAGTGGCGCAAATTTACCGTGAATCCCTGGCCGCGCTGACGGAGCGTTTGCGTCAGGGCGATCGGGATATCGACGCGCTGGTGTCATCGCGACGTCAGCAGTTGATGGCCAGCGAGTCCGCGACGACGGGCGAGATCGATCAGGCCCTGGCGGCGGTTCGACGCGATTTAGAGGAGTTTGCACGCAGCTATCAGGAGGTCCATCAGCCAGAGAAGGTCAATGATTCGCTGTTTATGCGCGTTATCCGCGAGAGTTTGTGGAAAGAGCTGGCAGACATTACCGACAAAAGCCAGCTGGAGTGGCGTGAGGTCTTTCAGGACCTGCATCATCACGGCGTTTATCAGAGCGGCGAGGTGGTAGGACTGGGCAATCTGGTGTGCGAGAAGTGTCACTTTACGCGTGCGATTTATACGCCGGAAACCTTAACGCGCTGTCCTGAGTGCGGTCACGATCAGTTTCAGCGTCAGCCATTTGAACCTTAAGGCTGGGCACACTCTCAGACCGCTGAGGAGTCTTGAACAGCGGGTGGCATGGACTGAAGATCAAAGCGTCCCGCGACAACGATGTCGCGGGACGAACGGGCAGGGAGGCCGTTTTTTGCGCCTTTGCGATCGGACCATGTCACCCGCGTGAGTACGGAGCCACAGGTCCGAGCTAACGTTTAGTGCAGAATTTTCGCCAGGAACTCTTTTGCGCGATCCGACTGCGGATTATTGAAGAAGTCATCTTTACGCGTATCTTCGATAATCTTTCCTTCATCCATAAAGATAACGCGGTTCGCCACCTTGCGGGCAAAGCCCATCTCGTGCGTCACCACCATCATCGTCATCCCTTCCTGCGCCAGCTCCACCATCACGTCGAGCACTTCATTGATCATTTCCGGATCGAGCGCCGAGGTCGGTTCGTCGAACAGCATTGCGATAGGGTCCATACAGAGCGCGCGCGCAATGGCTACGCGCTGCTGCTGGCCGCCCGACAGCTGGCCGGGAAACTTCTGCGCATGGGCGGAAAGTCCCACGCGATTCAGCAGCTTCAGGCCTTTTTCCCGTGCGGCGGATTTGTCACGCTTCAGCACTTTTACCTGCGCCAGCACCAGATTATCGATAATGCTGAGGTGCGGAAACAGTTCGAAATGCTGGAAGACCATGCCGACTTTGCTGCGCAGCTGCGCAAGGTTGGTTTTTTTATTATTCACTTCGGTGCCGTTCACCAGAATGGTGCCCTGCTGAACCGGCTCCAGTCCGTTAACGGTTTTAATCAGGGTCGATTTGCCCGAGCCTGACGGCCCGCACACCACGACCACTTCTCCTTTCTGGACTTCGGTCGTGCAGTCGGTCAGCACCTGAAAGTGACCATACCACTTAGAAACGTTTTTCAGGTTAATCATTTAAACCGTCCTTTTTCTTTTTAGATAGCTGACCAATAGCGAAGCGCTCAGGCTGATCGCGAAATAGACCAGACCAGCAAAGAGAACCATTTCTACCTGGGTGCCGTCACGCTCGCCGATAGTCGACGCGGTGCGGAAGAAGTCAGCCAGGCTCAGCACGTAAACCAGCGAGGTATCCTGAAACAGCACGATGCCCTGCGTCAGCAGCAGCGGCACCATGGCGCGGAACGCCTGCGGCAGAATAATCAGCTGCATCGACTGCCAGTGCGTCATACCCAGCGCCAGCGCGGCGTTGGATTGCCCGCGCGCAATACTCTGGATACCGGCGCGAATAATTTCCGAGTAGTAGGCCGCTTCGAATAGCGAAAAGGCGATCATCGCTGAAATCAGGCGGATATCCGTCTTGGGCGACAGCCCCAGCACCTGCTGCAGGAAGCTCGGCACCACCAGATAGAACCACAGCAGCACCATCACCAGCGGGACAGAGCGGAACAGGTTCACATAGATCCGGGCGAACCAGCTGATCGGCTTGAAGGTCGACAGACGCATCACCGCCAGCAGCGTGCCCCAGATAATGCCGAACACCACCGCGGTGACGGTGATCTTTAACGTAATCACCATGCCGTTAAGCAGATAGGGCAGGCTGGGAGGAATAGAACTCCAGTCAAACGCGTACATTATTTCCCTCCCATATTACCCGGCAGGCGCACCTTGCGCTCCACCAGGCTCATAATCATCATGATCACCAGGTTAATGGCGATATAGGCCAGCGTAATCGCGGTAAAGGACTCGTAGGCGTGCGCGGAGTAGTCGAGCAGCTTGCCCGCCTGCGCCGCCATATCCACCAGCCCGATCGTCGAGGCGATAGCGGAGTTTTTCACCAGGTTGAGCATTTCCGAGGTCATCGGCGGCACAATCACGCGGTAGGCGTTGGGCAGTAGCACATAGCGATAGGTTTGCGGCAGAGTCAGGCCCATCGCCAGGCCAGCATTTTTTTGCCCGCTCGGCAGCGAGTTGATTGCGGCGCGCACCTGCTCGCAGACGCGCGCGGCGGTAAACAGCCCGAGACAAATTACGGACGCGGTGAAGAACTGGATATTGGGATCCAGCTCCGATTTAAACCACATGCCGAGCTTTTCCCCAACCAGCTCTGGCGCCACCAGATACCAGAAGAAGAACTGCACGATCAGTGGAATGTTGCGGAACAGCTCCACGTAACAGGTGCCGATCGTCGAAAGCAGACGGTTAGGCACGGTACGCAAAATGCCGAATAAGGATCCTACAAGAAAGGCGATAATCCAGGCGCAGCAGGAGACCGCAACGGTCACCTGAAATCCGGACCACAGCCAGCCAAGGTAGGTCGTGTTGCCGAACGGGGCCTGTTCGAGAAAGATGCCCCAGTTCCAGTCGATACCCATAACGAGCTCCGGTAAAAAAGGGTAGCTAAGCTACCCTGAAGATTGATGAACGGCGTCTGTATGGCCTGCTTCAGGGGAACGACCTGAGCAGCTTGTCTGTCCGCGCCGGGTTTTCAGCAATCGAGAGGGCAGCGAGGCCGCCCTTGTTGTCGTTGTTAGTTAAGTGCTTTGTCGTTCGGCGTCTTAAACAGCGTCTGCATATCCGCAGAGAGATCGAAATTCAGGTTCAGATTCTTCGGCGGGATCGGCTGCTTGAACCAGGTATCGAACCACTTCGCGGCTTCGCCTGAGGTCTGCGCTTTAGCGATGGTGTCGTCTACCAGCGTTTTGAATGAGGCATCATCTTTACGCAGCATACAGCCATAGGCCTCTTTCGACTGCGGTGTGCCGACGATCTCCCAGTTGTCTGGTTTCTTCGCTTTGGCGCGTTCGCCTGCCAGCAGCGCGTCATCCATCATAAAGGCGACGGCGCGACCGGTTTCCAGCGTGCGGAACGAATCGCCATGGTCTTTAGCGCTGATGATGCGCATATCCATCTTTTTCTCGTCGTTCAGCTTATGCAGCAGCACTTCTGAAGTGGTGCCGGAGGTGACGACCACGGTTTTGCCTTTCAGATCGTCGAAATCTTTAATGTCGCCGCCTTTTTTCACCAGCAGACGCGTACCGATAACGAAAATGGTGTCGGAGAACGCCGCCTGTTTCTGGCGCTCAAGGTTGTTGGTGGTGGAGCCGCACTCAAAGTCGTAGGTGCCGTTCTGCAGCAGCGGAATACGGTTCTGCGACGTGACGGGGATCATCTTCACCTGCAGATCCGGTTTATTCAGCTTCGCTTTAATGGCGTCCACGATGGCGTTGGAGTAAGCCTGCGAATAGCCCACAACTTTTTGCTGGTTGTCATAATAAGAAAAAGGAACAGATGACTCGCGATGCCCCACGACGATGACGCCACTGTCGCTGATTTTCTTCAGGGTGCCGCTGAGATCTTCCGCCTGGGCCGCTCCCGCTGCTGCTACGCCTGCCAGCAAAAGTGATAATGCCACTTTGCGTATCTGCATGGTCCAACTCCTTCAAGAGATGTTGCGCAGAATATAAACTGCGCAGATGTGTGATGTTGTGTGTATTTCCTGCTGCTTTTTTTGTTATCTCACCGCTTCAGCGCGCTAAGAATATTCACTAACATAGCGGATTGTTAACGTTATGAAACGAAAAAGTTTCTTTTTTTGCGAAGTGTTCCGCACCAAATTGAGGCGTATTTCTGGCGTTGCGCGTTAAAGGTGCGTCGCATTGCCTTTTAATGGTGCAGGACAGCCCGTTTAACCCGCCTGTCAGCCTGGCTTACAGGAAACCTGTGTTACTGATAGCAAGCATCGTGCCAGTTAACAGGCGCAGCAGAAAATCGGGGATGAGGGCGTAAAACAAGCGGAAAACGGAGGAGAGGAGGGCGGCGAGCACTGCGCTCACCGCCACTACGGCAGGTCAGGCCTTGCGGCGCCACAGCGCCAGCAGCGCAGCGCACAGCGTCAGCAACCAGACCGGCCAGAGACCAGCATGGGCGTAAGGAGTTTCGCCAGTGGTCGGCGTCACCTTATCCAGCAGGACGCCGCGAATAAACTGCGGCAGGATCTTTTCTACCTCACCCTGCGCGTTCACCACGGCGGTGACGCCGTTATTGGTGCTGCGCAGCAGCGGGCGACCCAGTTCGAGCGCGCGCATCCGCGCCATCTGAAAGTGCTGCCAGGGACCGATAGAATGACCGAACCAGGCGTCATTGGAGACGGTCAGCAGGAAATCGGTATCAGGATGGAAGTTAGCGCGCACCTGCTCGCCCAGCACGATTTCATAACAGATCGCGCTGGTGAGGTTATAACCCGCCGCCCTCAGCTGCCGCTGCAGATAATCGCCGCGGCTGAATGACGACATCGGCAGATCGAAGAAGGGCGCCAGCGGACGCAGCAGGCTCTCCAGCGGCACAAACTCGCCGAAAGGCACCAGGTGGTTTTTCTGGTAGCGGTTCTTGCTCTGATAGCTGTAAGGCGTCTCGCCGCCCAGCACGATAACCGAGTTGTAGTCGTGATAGCGATTCAGCTCCAGACGGGAGTCGACAATGCCGGTGATCAGCGAGCTGCCGCGCTCGCGCAGCTCTCCATCAAGCGAGCGCAAAAACGGCTGCTGGTTGCTTTCCAGATCGGTAATCGCCGACTCTGGCCAGATAATCAACGGCGCTTTGCCCATCAGCGGCTGGCTCAGGCCGTTATAGGCACGCAGCGTGTTAAGCAGCTCCTGCGGATCCCACTTCATCGACTGCGGAATATTGCCCTGTACCAGCGCGACCTCGACGCTGCGCGCCGGTTGCGGCTGGGTCCAGTGGATATAACGCAGCGGCCAGGGCAGCGCCAGCAGCAGCAGCGCGGCGATGGCGCTCTTTGCATTGCGCTGGCGAATGGCGTAAGCCAGCAGGCCGGAAATCGCCATCAGCAGGAAGGTCAGCGTTTCTACCCCCGCCAGCGGCGCTAAGCCTTTCAGCGGGCCGTCGATCTGGCTGTAGCCGAACTGCAGCCAGGGAAAGCCGGTCAGCACCCAGCCGCGCAGGAACTCGCTGAGTTGCCACAGAGCGGGCGCCGCCAGCGCCAGGCGCCACAGCGTGGCGCGCGGCCAGAAACGGTTAAGCACGCTGGCGAACAGCGCCGGATAGAGCGACAGATAAGCCGCCAGCAGAATCACCAGGAATACGTTGACCGGGCCAGGCATGCCGCCAAAGGTGGCGATGCTGACGTAGACCCAGTTTACGCCGCTGCCGAACAGGCCGAAGCCCCAGGCAAAGCCGATGGCGGTGGCCTGACCGTTGCGACGATCCAGCGTCAGCAGCTGCAGGCCGCCCAGCGACAGCAGCGCGGCGGGCCAGAAGTCATAAGGAGAGAAGGCAAGGGTGCCGAGGGCACCCGTCAACAATGCCAGCAACAAACGTACCCGCTGGCGCGGGTAAAGTGAGGCCAGAGACATAGAGTTATTCGTCATCCAGTTGGGGTAGCGGCGAGTTTTCCGGAATTTTTACATGCACCTGGATGATGCGACGACTGTCGGACATGGCGACCTTGAAATGATAGCCGTCGATGTCAATGCTCTCTCCCCGTCCGGGAAGATGGCCAAATCCCTGCATGACCAGTCCGCCAATCGTGTCCACTTCTTCATCGCTGAACTGCGTGCCGAACACCTCGTTGAAATCTTCAATCGGGGTCAGGGCGCGTACCGTATAGGTCTGGCGGTTCAGCTGACGGATATCGCGATCTTCTTCGTCATCATACTCATCTTCGATCTCACCGACGATCAGCTCAAGGATATCCTCGATAGTGACCAGGCCGGAAACACCGCCGAATTCGTCGATAACGATCGCCATATGATAGCGCTGAGAACGAAACTCTTTCAGCATGCGATCGACGCGTTTGCTCTCCGGCACCACAACCGCCGGGCGCAGCACTTTTTCCATGCTGAACGGCTCTGATTCGCTGCTCATAAACGGCAGCAGATCTTTCGCCATCAAAATGCCTTCAACATGGTCTTTGTCTTCGCTGATAACCGGGAAACGCGAATGCGCGGACTCGATAATCACGTCAAGGCACTCATCCAGCGACTGGTTGCGCTTCAGGGTAATCATCTGCGAACGCGGGATCATGATGTCGCGCACGCGCTGCTCTGCAATATCCAGCACCCCTTCGAGCATGTCGCGGGTATCTTCGTCAATCAGCTCTTTTTGCTCGGAGTCGCGGATCAGCTCCAGTAGTTCATCACGGTTTTGTGGTTCGCCGTGAAAAAGTTGGTTGATAAGCAGGGAAAAAAATCCCTTTTTACTACTGGGTGCATCGCTGTTTTGAGAATGGTCGTCGCTCATGGCGTTTTTTTACAGATCTCTCTGGTGAGGTGGGTCGCTGTCGGCGCCCTCGCCGACAGCCGGGTAATCTGAGCCAGCGGCTCAGGCGTCTTCTTTTTCCGAAATGTACGGATCGGGATAACCAAGAGCAAGCATTATCTCTTTCTCCAGCGCTTCCATCTCTTCGGCTTCGTCATCTTCGATATGGTCGTAACCGAGCAGATGCAGCGTGCCGTGCACCACCATATGGGCCCAGTGAGCCTCGACGCTTTTCCCTTGTTCTTCCGCCTCTTGCTCTACCACCTGACGACAAATGATCAGGTCGCCCAGCAGCGGCAGCTCAATGCCCGGCGGCGCTTCAAAGGGAAAGGAAAGGACGTTGGTCGGCTTGTCTTTGCCGCGATAAGTCAGATTAAGCTCATGGCTCTCCGCCTCGTCCACCAGACGAATAGTGACTTCGCTTTCTGGCTGAAAAGGGGTAACCGCCGCTTCCAGCCAGCGCTGGAAAGCGGCCTCGTCAGGCAGGCCGCCGGTCTGTTCGCAGGCCAGCTGCAGGTCAAGAATTACCGCGCTCATTTACTCTCCTGCGCCTCGCTCTGCGCCGCCAGCGCTTCGCGTTTCCGCTCTTCCGCCAGCCTGTCGCGGCGTTTCTGGTCCGCTTCTTCCCAGGCTTCATAGGCGGTTACGATGCGCGCTACCACCGGGTGACGCACCACGTCTTCGCTCTGGAAGAAGTTGAAGCTCAGCTCCTCGACTTCCGAGAGCACTTCAATGGCGTGGCGCAGGCCCGATTTGGTGCTGCGCGGCAGGTCGATCTGCGTGACGTCGCCGGTGATGACCGCTTTGGAGTTGAAGCCGATACGCGTCAGGAACATCTTCATCTGTTCGATGGTGGTGTTCTGGCTTTCATCAAGAATGATAAAGGCGTCGTTCAGCGTGCGGCCGCGCATATAGGCAAGCGGCGCCACTTCAATCACGTTGCGCTCCATCAGCTTCTCAACGCGCTCGAAGCCCAGCATTTCGAACAGCGCGTCATAGAGCGGACGCAGGTAAGGGTCGACCTTCTGGCTCAGATCGCCTGGCAGGAAGCCGAGCTTTTCGCCCGCTTCTACCGCCGGACGCGTCAGCAGAATACGGCGAATCTCCTGACGCTCCAGCGCATCCACCGCCGCGGCGACGGCGAGATAGGTTTTACCCGTACCGGCCGGCCCGACGCCAAAGGTGATGTCGTGGTCGAGGATATTGGCAATGTACTGCGCCTGGTTCGGCGTGCGCGGCTTGATTACGCCGCGCTTGGTCTGGATATGTACGGCTTTGCCGTAGTCCGGCACGCTATCGGCGGTCTGCTCCAGCACGCGGCTCTCTTTGATCGCCAGATGAATTTGTTCTGGCTCGATATCCGGGATGGTGCCGCGTACCGGCGCGGTATCGACATAGAGCGTGCGCAGAATATCTTCAGCGGCGTTAACGCAGAGCGCGCGGCCAACCAGCTTAAAGTTATTGTCGCGACGGTTGATCTCAATGCCCAGACGACGCTCAAGCTGCTTCACGTTGTCGTCAAACGGACCGCACAGGCTCATCAGTCGGCGGTTATCAGCCGGTTCAAGGGTGATTTCACGAGTTTCGATATTCAAACGAATCCTTTGGGTCACTCAGGGCCAGTTAGAATGGGTGCTGATGCCGGGTTGATTAACGACGGCACTTTAAGAAATTATTTATGGCATGTCGCCGGGGCGCAAGCGTAGCTAATGATATTTGGGTCGCGCGTCCAGAAACCAAGGGAGGACAGAAGAAAAGAGCGGCGACGCGGTGGGCGCCGCCGCTGACTGAAAAGCGTATCAAGGCTGGAAGGTGCCGACGCCGATTTCGTTCTCTTTGCGCGTGCGCGCGATAACCGATGCCGGGCTTTCTACAATGCGCAGCCCCATCTCATCCTCGGTGCGCACCACTTTGCCGCGCAGTGAGTTAGTGTAGACGTCGACGATCTCTACATCGACAAATTTACCGATCATCTCCGGCGAACCTTCGAAGTTCACTACGCGGTTGGTCTCGGTACGGCCTGACAGCTCCATCACATTTTTACGCGAGGTGCCTTCCACCAGAATACGCTGCACGGTGCCAAGCATACGGCGGCTCCAGGCCATCGCCTGCTGATTGATGCGGTCCTGCAGAATATAGAGACGCTGCTTTTTCTCTTCTTCCGAGACGTCATCCGGCAGGTCCGCCGCTGGCGTACCGGGACGCGCAGAGTAGATAAAGCTGAAGCTCATGTCGAAGTTGACGTCGGCGATCAGCTTCATGGTCTGTTCGAAGTCCTGCTGAGTTTCGCCAGGGAAACCGATGATAAAGTCGGAGCTGATCTGGATATCCGGACGCGCAGCGCGCAGCTTGCGGATAATCGCTTTATACTCCAGCGCGGTATGTGCACGTTTCATCAGCGTCAGAATGCGGTCCGCGCCGCTCTGTACCGGCAGGTGCAGGAAGCTCACCAGCTCCGGCGTATCGCGGTACACTTCGATAATGTCGTCGGTGAACTCGATCGGATGGCTGGTGGTAAAGCGAATGCGATCGATGCCGTCAATGGCGGCCACCAGGCGCAGCAGCTCGGCGAAGGTGCAGATTTCGCCGTCAAAGGTCGCGCCGCGATAGGCGTTCACGTTCTGGCCCAGCAGGTTGACTTCACGCACGCCCTGCGCCGCCAGCTGGGCGATCTCCAGCAGAATATCGTCGCATGGACGACTCACTTCTTCGCCGCGCGTATAGGGCACCACGCAGAAGGTGCAGTATTTGTTGCAGCCTTCCATGATGGAGACGAACGCGGTCGGGCCTTCCGCACGGGGTTCCGGCAGACGGTCAAATTTTTCGATTTCCGGGAAGCTGATATCCACGATCGGGCTTTTGCTGCCGCGCACGCTGTTGATCATTTCCGGCAGGCGATGCAGGGTTTGCGGGCCGAATACGATATCCACGTAGCTGGCGCGCTGGCGAATATGTTCCCCTTCCTGCGACGCCACGCAGCCGCCGACACCGATAATCAAATCAGGGTTGCGCTCTTTTAAGGTTTTCCAGCGGCCTAACTGATGGAAAACTTTCTCCTGCGCCTTTTCGCGAATAGAGCAGGTGTTGAGCAGCAGAACGTCCGCCTCGTCAGCATCCTCGGTCAGCGTGTAGCCGTGGGTACTGTTCAGCAGGTCAGCCATCTTGGATGAATCGTACTCATTCATCTGACAGCCCCAGGTTTTGATATGCAGTTTTTTCATTGTCGAACTAGCCATTGATTCAGTGCAGTGAAGTGCAGGGCGCGTATTGTAATGCTTTGACGCTGTTGTGACCAGCGCATCGCCGTCATACTTCGCATACAGCGACCCTGAAGAGACGCGAACGCTGACCATTCTCTCCGCCCTTGCCGGGCATTTCTGCCGGCCGGGCGTTTTTCCGGTACACTTTGCGCCAGTTATCCCGTCTTACGCGGCGGGTAAAGAGCAGAAGGAGATAAGCAATGCAGGATAACCGCTTTGATGTGGTGGTGGTAGGCGGCGGCATGGTCGGCGCGGCGCTGGCGTGCGGCCTGGCGCTTCAGCAGTTTCGCGTCGCGGTCGTGGAGCGCGCGGAGCCTGCGCCTTTTGACCCCGACAGCGATCCCGACGTGCGTATCTCCGCGATTGGCAGCGCCTCGGTAGGGCTACTGAAGCAGCTCGACGTCTGGCCGCGCGTCCAGGCGATGCGCTGCGCGCCCTATCGCAAGCTGGAAACCTGGGAGTGGCAAACGGCCCACGTCAGTTTCGACGCCGCGTCGCTGGGTCTGCCGGAGCTGGGCTTTATGGTCGAGAATAACGTTCTGCAGCGCGCGCTGTGGGAAAGGATGGAGCAGCTCGATATTCAGCTGCGCTGTCCCGCGACGCTCTCCAGCCTGCAACAGGAGAATGGCGGCTGGCGGCTCGATCTCAGCGACGGCGAAGCGCTGCATACGCGGCTGGTGGTCGGCGCCGACGGCGCGAACTCGCAGGTGCGGCAGATGGCGGGCATTGGGATTCAGGGCTGGAGCTATGCGCAATCCTGTTTGCTTATCAGCGTCACCTGCGAACATCCGACAGGTGACTCCACCTGGCAGCAGTTTACGCCGCAAGGTCCGCGCGCGTTTCTGCCGCTGTATGACAATCGCGCCTCGCTGGTGTGGTATGACGCGCCGGCGCGCATTCGCCAGCTACAGGCGATGCCGATGCCGCAGCTGGAAAAAGAGATCGCCGCGACGTTTCCGGCGCGGCTGGGACGCTTTAAAGCGCATGCGGCAGGTGGCTTTCCGCTGGTGCGACGCCATGCGCAGCGTTATGTGCTGCCCGGGCTGGCGTTGATCGGCGACGCGGCGCACACCATCAACCCGCTGGCGGGGCAGGGCGTCAACCTTGGCTATCGTGACGTGGACGCGCTGGTGGAGGTGCTGGTAGAGGCGCGCAGCAATGCGCAAGAGTGGGCCTCGGAGAACGTGCTGCGTCGTTATCAGTCACAGCGCCGACGGGATAATTTGCTGATGCAGGGCGGAATGGATCTCTTCTATTTCGCCTTTAGCAACCGACTGCCGCCGCTGACGTTTGCGCGCAACCTGGGGTTGATCGCGGCAGAGCGGTCGGGGGCGCTGAAGCGCAAGGTGCTGCGGTACGCGCTGGGGTTATAGCGGCGGGTTTTAAAGGTGTAAGCGGCAGTGGATGATAGTAGACCTCTGCCGTGATTGTACGTGGCTTTAGGCCAGAGTCTCTTCCCGGTCGCAAAGCCGCTGTTCGTCATCCATGACCGCTCGTCCCGCAACGGCCCTGTCGCGGGACGCTTTGCTTTTTGGGAAGAGACTCTTTAGCCGGTGTGCAGCAACGTTGCTGTTTGAAAAGAAATAGCAGACGACAAAAACAACAAGGCCCGCGAAAGCGGGCCTGTTGTGCAATTTGGCTGGGGTGCAGGGATTCGAACCCCGGAATGCCGGAATCAGAATCCGGTGCCTTACCGCTTGGCGACACCCCAATAGTGTCTGTTCAAATTGTCTTTGTATGGCTGGGGTACGAGGATTCGAACCTCGGAATGCCGGAATCAGAATCCGGTGCCTTACCGCTTGGCGATACCCCAATAATTTGGTGGCTACGACGGGATTTGAACCTGTGACCCCATCATTATGAGTGATGTGCTCTAACCAGCTGAGCTACGTAGCCAAAAGTACTGCTTACTGCATCCGATGATGGCTGGGATACCTGGATTCGAACCAGGGAATGCCGGTATCAAAAACCGGTGCCTTACCGCTTGGCGATATCCCATCTGTCGACTCGTATCCACGAGAGTGCATCGGATTGGCTGGGGTACCTGGATTCGAACCAGGGAATGCCGGTATCAAAAACCGGTGCCTTACCGCTTGGCGATACCCCATCCGGCTGCCGAAGACTGAAATGGTGCGGGAGGCGAGACTTGAACTCGCACACCTTGCGGCGCCAGAACCTAAATCTGGTGCGTCTACCAATTTCGCCACTCCCGCAAAAAAAAGATGGTGGCTACGACGGGATTTGAACCTGTGACCCCATCATTATGAGTGATGTGCTCTAACCAGCTGAGCTACGTAGCCATCTTTTTACGCGTTACCTTCATCGGCGTTGCGGGGCGCATTATGCGTATTGAGCTCTGGAGCGTCAACACATTTTTTGCCGTTTTTCGCCTCCGCGCGCCTGTTTGTCTGGCTTGTAACCAGGCTGATGAATTATTCGGCAAATTTTGATCGTAACCGCATCAAAGCTAAATAAAAGGGGTCCCGCAAGACCCCTTTATTATCACTTATTTTGCTTATTTATAAGCGGACTGATGCACACCCACCGCGCGGCCTGAAGGATCGTCCATTGATTTGAACGCTTCATCCCATTCAATCGCTTTCGCAGAGGAACAGGCGACCGACGGACCGCCAGGCACACACTCCGCCGCGCTTGGCAGCGGGAACAGCTCTTCAAAGATTTCGCGATAGAGGTAAGCCTCTTTCGATGCCGGCGTGTTGTACGGGAAGCGGAAGTGCGCGGTCGCCAGCTGCTGATCGCTTATCTGCTTCGCCGCGACCTCTTTCAGCGTATCGATCCAGCTGTAGCCCACGCCGTCAGAGAACTGCTCTTTCTGACGCCAGGCGACGCTTTCCGGCAGATAAGAGGAGAAGCATTCGCGCAGGATGTGTTTCTCCATCTTGCCGTTGCTGCCGCACATCTTGTCCTGCGGGTTGATGCGCATCGCCACGTCGAGGAATTTTTTGTCGAGGAAGGGCACGCGCGCTTCCACGCCCCAGGCGGACATCGCTTTGTTGGCGCGCGCGCAGTCGTACATATGCAGCGCCAGCAGTTTGCGCACGTTCTCTTCATGAAACTCTTTGGCGTTCGGCGCTTTATGGAAGTAGAGATAGCCACCGAACACCTCATCCGCGCCCTCGCCGGAAAGCACCATCTTGATGCCCATCGCCTTGATTTTACGCGACATCAGGTACATAGGCGTTGAGGCGCGAATGGTAGTAACGTCATAGGTTTCAATGTGATAGATCACATCACGAATCGCATCCAGCCCTTCCTGCACGGTAAAGTGAATTTCGTGGTGCACTGTGCCCAGGTGTTCCGCCACCGCTTTCGCCGCTTTCAGATCCGGCGATCCTTCCAGACCGACCGCGAAAGAGTGCAGCTGCGGCCACCAGGCGTCGCTCTTGTCCTGATCTTCGACGCGTTTCGCGGCGAAGCGTTTGGTCACCGCCGAGATAATCGAGGAGTCCAGCCCGCCGGAGAGCAGTACGCCGTAAGGCACGTCTGACATCAGGTGGCTTTTCACCGACTCTTCCAGCGCATGCTTCAGGCCTGCGGCATCGGTGGTGTTGTGTTCTACCGCAGCGTACTCCATCCAGTCACGCTGCCAGTAACGACGGATCTCGCCGTCGGTGCTGGAGAGATAGCTTCCCGGGGGGAACTCTTTAATTGAACGGCACACCGGCACCAGCGCTTTCATTTCAGAGGCGACAAAAAGGTTGCCATGTTCATCGTTGCCCATATAGAGCGGGATGATGCCGATATGATCGCGGCCGATCAGATACTGCTGCTTTTCGCTGTCCCACAGGATAAACGCGAACATGCCCTGCAGCTCGTCAAGGAAATCGACCCCTTTTTCCTGGTAGAGCGCCAGAATAACTTCGCAGTCGGAGCCGGTCTGGAACTGGTAGCGATCGCTCAGCTCGGCGCGCAGCGCCTGATGGTTGTAGATCTCGCCGTTAACCGCCAGAACATGGGTGCGATCGGCGTTGTACAACGGCTGGGCGCCGTTGTTGACGTCGACGATGGACAGACGCTCATGCGCGAGGATCGCTTTATCGTCGGCATACACGCCAGACCAGTCCGGCCCGCGGTGACGCATCAGACGAGAACTCTCCAGCGCTTTTTTACGCAGTTCAACCGGATCGCTTTTCAGATCCAACACACCAAAAATAGAACACATATTCTGACTCCTGAGCTCGCCTGTCGGCGATGTTATCGTTGCCTTGTCCGGCAGCCAGCGGCTGCGTGATGTATAAGAAAATGCGCTATTTCATGTGGCCAATGCAAGCATATTCGCTTTTTACTGATAAAAAGAATGTTGCTCAGGCATTAAATTTGAATAATATTTAATTAATTACGCTTTTCATTGATGGATCGGCAATAGATGCCAAAAGCCGGGCAAAAAATAAGCAGTGAGAGAAGGTTTTTAAAGGAGAGAGCTGAGCGCCTCCTGACAGCAGGCGGCGCAGGGAGAAGATTTAAAACAGGTCGATATCGGCCACAGAAGGGTAAATCCAGTCGGGACGGAAGGGCATTGCGTCAATATCGCTCAGCGTCGAGACGCCGGAGAGCACCAGCACGGTCTCCAGTCCCGCCTGAAATCCGGCCAGGATATCGGTGCGCAGGTTATCGCCGACGATCACTGTCTCTTCGGAGTGAGCCTGCATCTTATTCAGCGCGGCACGCATAATGTACGGACTGGGTTTGCCGACGTAAAAAGGGCGACGGCCAGAGATTTTTTCGATTCCGGCGCAGAGCGCGCCGCAGGCGGGCACAAAGCCGCGCGCGTGCGTATCGGGATTGGTGGCGATAAAGCGTGCGCCGCTGGCGACGAAAAAGGCCGCCTTATGCATCATCTCCCAGTTGAAGGAGCGCGTCTCGCCGACGATAACAAAATCAGGATTGACGTCGGTGATGGTGAAGCCCGCTTTGTAGAGTTCATGGATCAGCGCGCCTTCGCCAATCACGTAGGCTTTCTTGCCTTCCTGACGGCGCAGAAAATCGGCGGTCGCCATCGCCGAAGTATAAAACACCGAATCAGGTACCTCGACGCCGGCGTTGGCGAAGCGGTTCGCCAGATCCTGCGCGGTCTGTGAAGGATAGTTGGTCAGCACCACCAGCGGCATCTCTTTTTGCAGGATGCGCTGCAGAAATTCCTTCGCGCCGGGAACGGCGGTGTTGTCATGCATTAACACGCCGTCAATATCGCAAATTACGCTTTTTATCGTCATAGGTTCAGTCCGGTTCGCGTTTACTCTTCCAGTAGATGTTGCAGCAGAATGCCGTTAAGCATGGCGCGTTTTGCCAGAGCAAAAGCGCCTATCGCTGAACGATGATCGAGCTCGGAACGCACCACCGGCAAATTTTTGCGGAAGGCGTTGAGCGCTTGCGTATTAATACAACCTTCAATAGCCGGGAACAGCACTTTTTCTGCGTCGGTGATTTCACCCGCCAGTACCACTTTTTGCGGGTTGAACAGGTTAATCGCAATGGCGATCGCTTTGCCAAGGTAACGCCCGACATATTCGATGACTTCGCAGGCCAGCGCATCGCCCTGGTTAGCAGCCTTGCAAATTTGCCCGATCTGGCAGGCATCCTGCGTCAGAACGCTAGGGTAGCCCTGACTGAGCAGATGACGCACGCGATTTTCAATCGCGCCGTTCGCGGCGATGGTTTCCAGACAGCCGAAATTGCCGCAGTGGCAGCGTTCACCGAGCGGATCGACCTGAATATGGCCAATTTCGCCTACGTTGCCGTTGCTGCCGAGAAAGATATGGCCGTTAGCGATAATGCCCGCACCGGTGCCGCGATGCAGTCGCACCAGGATCGAGTCGGCGCAGTCGCGGCTTGCACCAAAGTAGTGCTCAGCCAGCGCCAGGCTGCGAATATCGTGACCGACGAAGCTGGTAACTTTAAAGCGATTTTGCAAGCCGGCCACCAGCGGCCAGTGGCTGACGGTGATATGCGGCATATAGCGGATCACGCCGTTTATCGGATCGACCAGGCCAGGCAGGATCACCGAGATCGCGATCAGTTCGCGGATCTTACGCTGGTGGGTCGCAATAAAGCTGTCGATAGCGGCAAACAGCGCGTGCTCCAGCGTTTCCTGCGTTCGCTCCGGCAGCGCATAATCTTCCTGCGCCAGCGACTTGCCGCTGAGGTCGAAGAGCGTCAGCGTGGCGTCATTGCGGCCGAGCCGGACGCCGATAGCGTGAAAATTTCGCGTTTCGGTAACGATGGAAATGGCGCGGCGACCGCCGGTGGATGCCTGCTGATCCACCTCTTTAATCAGGCCGCGCTCGATAAGCTGGCGGGTAATTTTAGTGACGCTGGCGGGCGCAAGCTGACTGAGTTCGGCAATCTGAATGCGCGAAATAGGGCCTTGCTGATCGATTAGCCGGTAAACGGCTGCGCTGTTGAGTTGCTTGACAAGATCGACATTTCCTATTTGTGTCTGGCCGCCAGTGGTCATTCAGTGCTTACTCGCTCAGGACGTCGTCTCCATTGACAAACGTCTTAGTGATTTTGAAATCACGCGTAAAAACAGTCAGGTTTGCGACTTTTCCCGCTTCGACAGTGCCCAGCTGTTTTTCCACGCCCATTGCCTGTGCCGGGTAGAGCGTCGCCATACGCAGCGCTTCATCCAGTGCGATGCCGACATGTTCGACGGCGTTGCGTACTGATTCAATCATGGTAATGGCGGAGCCGCTCAGCGTTCCGTTCTCGTCCACGCACAGGCCATTGCGATAGTATATTGTTTTGCCAGCGAAAATGAATTTATCAATTTCGGCGCCTGCGGGCGCGGTGGCGTCAGTAACCAGCACCAGCTTATCGCCCTTGATGCGTTTGGCATTGCGTACGTTAGCGTAATGGACGTGTAACCCATCTGCAATGATGCCGCAATAAACGTCGGGCGCATCGAACAGCGCGCCGATCAGGCCCGGCTCGCGACCGGCGAAAGCGGGCATGGCGTTATAGAGATGGGTCGCAAAGGTGACGCCGGCGCGGAAACCCGCTTTGGCTTCATCATAGGTGGCGTTGGAGTGACCCGCAGAGACGATAATGCCCGCCTGCGTCAGCTGACGAATTACCTCGTCGCCAGCGTTTTCCGGTGCCAGCGTCACCTTGGTGATAACGTCGGCGTTGTCGCACAAATAACGCACCAGCGACGGGTCGGGCAGGCGAATCAAATCGGGATTATGCGTGCCTTTCTTGGCCTTATTCAGCCACGGACCTTCCAGGTGCAGGCCCAGCGCCTGATGCTGATATTTGCGTTTGTAAGCGCGCATGGTGTCGATGGCGCGCTTCATCAGTTCGTCGCTGCTGGTGATAAGCGTCGGCAGGAAGCTGGTGCAGCCCGATTTTTCGTTGGCGCGCTGCATGATTTCCAGCGTCTCGACGCTCAGCGCGTCGATGTCGTCATTGAACTGCACGCCGCCGCAGCCGTTAAGCTGTAAATCAATAAAGCCGGGAGCGATCAGCGCGCCTGCAACGTCGCGCTGCGCAATATCAGCGGGCAGCGCATCGCGTGGACAGACGCGTTCGATCAGCCCATCGGCAATAACCACCGCGTGGTTATCCAGAATTTCATGACCAGTATAAATTCGGCCGTTTACTAATGCGTACATCTTGGTTCTCCCGGCTGAGCCCGCCAGAGCGAGGCGGCGGGCATTTACAACATCGTCTTACACGCCTTTCATATTTTCCGCTTCCATTTCGCGGAAATATTTGACGGTCTTCACTTTCAGTTCCATGGTGGCGGGTTCATCGCATACCACCACCGATTTTGCATGCAGCTGCAGACAGCTGATGGTCCACATATGATTGACGTTGCCTTCGACAGCGGCCTGCAACGCCTGCGCTTTAACATGGCCGGTCACCAGAATCATCACTTCTTCCGCATCCAGCAGCGTGCCGACGCCAACGGTCAGCGCATATTTTGGCACCTGATCCACATCGCCGTTAAAGAAGCGCGAATTCGCCATGCGAGTGTCATGCGTCAGCGTTTTAATGCGGGTGCGTGAGGCCAGCGAAGAAGCGGGTTCGTTGAAGGCGATATGACCATCATTGCCGACGCCGCCCATAAACAGGTGGATTTTACCCAGTGCGCGAATCTTCTCTTCATACTGACGACATTCTGCGTCAATATCTGGCGCATTGCCATTCAGAAGATTGATATTTTCTGGTTGAATATCAACGTGATCGAAAAAGTTACGGTACATAAAGCTGTGATAGCTTTCCGGATGCTCTTTCGGCAGGCCGACATATTCGTCCATATTGAAGGTGACGACATGCTTAAAGCTGACCTGGCCCGCTTTGTGCATCTCAATAAGATGCTTGTAAGCTTCCAGCGGTGTACCACCCGTCGGCAAACCTAAAACGAAGGGGCGGTCTGCGGTAGGGTTAAAGGCATTGATACGGTTAACGATATGACGGGCTGCCCACTTACCGACCTGCGTAGGGGTAGCCAAAGGGATAAGTCGCATGTTTCACCTCATTCTGAGAAAAGAAAAGGGGACGATGCAGTAACCGCTGCGGTCATCATTACGCTGTAGGCGGAAGACGGTTTCGTTATGCGGTCACTGCGTCTTGATATTTTTTATCATAAAATAAGTTAGGGTCGTTCGCCAGACGTCTACGCGGTTATCGGTGCTTTTTGGTGATAATTATCACAGAAGAGACGCTTATAATTTGCGAGACGAATTAATTTGTCATTACACTGCGCACGTGAAGTGTAGTGTCATTCAACCCCTGCGGCTGACAATAAAAAGCAAGCGGCGCAGGGCGACAAGTCGGTCTCATAGGGGGAAAGGACAAATGTTAGGTTACTTACAAAAGGTTGGCCGCGCGCTGATGGTGCCGGTAGCGACCCTGCCGGCGGCGGCAATATTGATGGGGGTCGGTTACTGGCTCGACCCGGACGCCTGGGGCGCAAGCAACGCGCTCGCCGCGCTGCTGATAAAGTCAGGCGCGGCGATTATTGAAAATATGTCAGTGCTGTTCGCTATCGGCGTGGCGTATGGTCTATCAAAAGATAAAGACGGCGCGGCGGCGCTGACCGGCTTCGTCGGTTTCCTGGTCGTGACGACGCTCTGCTCGCCCGCAGCGGTGGCGATGATTCAGAAGATGCCGGTCGATCAGGTGCCTGCTGCGTTCGGCAAAATCAATAACCAGTTTGTCGGCATTCTGGTAGGCATCCTGTCGGCGGAGGTCTATAACCGCTTCAGCCATGTGGAGCTGCCTAAAGCGCTCTCTTTCTTCAGCGGTCGACGACTGGTGCCAATCCTCGTCTCTTTCCTGATGATTATCGTGGCGTTTATTCTGATGTACATCTGGCCGCTGATCTTTAACGGTCTGGTGAGCTTCGGCGAACATATCCAGAAGCTGGGTTCCGTCGGCGCGGGCGTCTACGCTTTCTTCAACCGTCTGCTTATCCCGGTCGGTCTGCATCACGCGCTGAACTCGGTATTCTGGTTCGACGTCGCAGGTATCAACGATATTCCTAAGTTCCTCGGCGGCGCGCAGTCTATCGCTAACGGCACCGGCATTGTCGGTATTACGGGACGCTATCAGGCGGGCTTCTTCCCGATTATGATGTTCGGCCTGCCCGGCGCGGCGCTGGCGATCTACCACTGCGCGCGTCCGGAAAACCGCGCGAAAGTAGGCGGCATTATGCTGGCCGCAGCCTTTGCGGCCTTCTTCACCGGCATTACCGAGCCGCTGGAGTTCTCCTTTATGTTCGTGGCGCCGGTGCTCTATGTGATTCACGCCGTGCTGACCGGTATCTCTGTCTTTATCGCCGCCAGCATGCACTGGATCGCCGGTTTCGGCTTTAGCGCCGGTCTGGTGGATATGGTGCTGTCGAGCCGCAACCCGCTGGCGACCCACTGGTGGATGCTGATCCCGCAGGGCATCGTCTTCTTTGTGCTCTACTATGTGGTGTTCCGCTTCACTATTCAGAAATTCAACCTGATGACGCCGGGCCGCGAGCTGGCGGTAGCGGGCGATGAAACGGACGGCTATGACGTCAACGTCGACAATACCGACAACGGCGAGAGCGCAACCGAATCGCTGGCGCGTCGCTATATCGGCGCAGTCGGCGGCTCTGACAACCTGACCGGCATTGACGCCTGCATCACCCGTCTGCGTCTGAACGTGAAAGACTCGTCACAGGTGAATGAATCGGTCGCCAAACATCTGGGCGCGTCAGGCGTAATTCGCCTGAACAAACAGAGCGTGCAGGTGATTGTCGGCACCCAGGCGGAAAGCATCGCCACCGCTATGAAAAAGGTGCTGTCAAAAGGCCCCGTCGCATCGGCGGGCGGCGCGTCTACCGCCGCTGCGGCACCGGTAGTAAAACCGCAGGCGGCGTTGAACCGCGACAGTAAGGTGATTGCGACGCTGCTGGCGCCGGTAAGCGGCAACGTTGTCGCCCTTGACGCTGTGCCTGACGAAGCCTTCGCCAGCAAGGCGGTGGGTGAGGGACTGGCAATCAAACCGACGGGTAAAGTGGTGGTGGCGCCAGCCGCAGGTACGGTAGTGAAGATTTTCGACACCAATCATGCCTTCTGTCTGGAAACCAGCAGCGGCGTGGAGATCGTGGTGCATATGGGTCTCGATACCGTGGCGCTGGGTGGCAAAGGCTTTACCCGGCTGGTGGAAGAGGGCGCGATGGTGTCGGCGGGACAGCCGGTGCTGGAGATGGATCTCGATTTCCTGAACGCCAACGCGCGCTCGATGATCAGTCCGGTCGTGGTCAGCAATAGCGAGGATTTCGTCGGTCTGACGCTGCTGGCGACCGGCACGGTAGTGGCCGGAGAAACCCCGCTTTATGAGGTAAAAGGCTAAGCCCTTAACCGCGGCGACGTAAAAAAAAGCAGGCAGGAAGCAATTCCTGCCTTTTTTCGTTTTATCGCCTTAACAAACCGGTTGTTTCCCTTCGGCGCTTTGTGGATCATACTCCGTTACTTCGTGGTACAAACCACCCGCTATACGTATTGAGGATTGAGAGATGAGTGAGGCTGAAGCCCGCCCAACTAACTTTATTCGTCAGATCATTGACGAAGATTTGGCGAGCGGCAAGCACAACAGCGTGCATACCCGTTTCCCGCCTGAGCCTAATGGCTATCTGCATATTGGCCATGCAAAATCGATCTGCCTGAACTTCGGCATTGCTCAGGACTATCAGGGTCAGTGCAACCTGCGTTTCGACGATACCAACCCGGTTAAAGAAGATATGGAGTTCGTTGAATCCATCAAACGCGACGTGCGGTGGCTGGGCTTTGAGTGGAGTGGGGAGGTTCGCTATTCCTCTGATTACTTCGATCAGCTTTATCACTACGCGGTTGAACTGATCAATAAAGGCCTGGCCTATGTTGACGAACTGACGCCGGAAGAGATCCGCGAATATCGCGGCACCCTGACCGCGCCGGGTAAAAACAGCCCATACCGCGATCGCAGCGTAGAAGAGAACCTGGCGCTGTTTGAAAAAATGCGCAACGGCGAGTTTGCCGAGGGCAAAGCCTGCCTGCGCGCCAAAATCGATATGGCCTCCAGCTTTATCGTAATGCGCGATCCGGTGCTCTACCGCATTAAGTTTGCCGAGCATCATCAGACCGGCAAAAAGTGGTGCATCTATCCGATGTACGACTTTACCCACTGCATCTCCGATGCGCTGGAAAATATCACCCATTCGCTCTGTACGCTGGAGTTCCAGGATAACCGCCGTCTGTATGACTGGGTGCTGGACAACATCTCTATTCCGGTGCATCCGCGCCAGTATGAGTTCTCCCGCCTTAACCTCGAATATGCGGTGATGTCGAAACGTAAGCTGACGCAGCTGGTCAGCGAAAACGTGGTAGAAGGCTGGGACGATCCGCGCATGCTGACCGTGTCTGGTCTGCGCCGTCGCGGCTACACTGCCGCTTCGATCCGCGAGTTCTGCCGCCGTATTGGCGTAACCAAACAGGACAACGTGGTGGAGATGGCGTCGCTGGAGTCCTGCATTCGCGACGATTTGAACGAAAACGCGCCGCGCGCTATGGCGGTGCTCGATCCGCTGAAAGTGGTGATTGAAAACCTGCCGGCTGGGCATAATGAAATCATCACTATGCCGAACCATCCGAACAAGCCCGAAATGGGCACTCGCGATGTGCCTTTTGGCCGTGAGGTCTGGATCGACCGCGCTGACTTCCGCGAAGAAGCCAACAAGCAGTACAAGCGCCTGGTGCTGGGCAAAGAAGTTCGCCTGCGCAATGCTTATGTGATCCGCGCCGAACGCGTTGCTAAAGATGAAGAAGGCAATATCACCTGCATCTACTGCACCTGCGACGTCGATACCTTAAGCAAAGATCCGGCTGATGGCCGCAAGGTGAAAGGAGTAATCCACTGGGTCTCTGCGGATCACGCGCTGCCAGCGGAATTCCGACTCTACGATCGCCTGTTCAGCGTGCCGAATCCAGGCGCGGAAGAGGATTTCCTGACGACCATCAATCCGAACTCTTTAGAGATCCGTCAGGGATTCGTCGAGCCGGGCCTGCAGAATGCCAGCCCGGAAGCGCCTTATCAGTTTGAGCGCGAAGGCTATTTCTGCGCCGACAGCCGCTACTCACGTCCAAACCAGCTGGTGTTTAACCGCACCGTGGGTCTGCGTGATACCTGGGCGAAAATCGGCGATTAGATTTTTAAATCAACGTCATCATAAAATCATTAAAGGGCGAGCAATCGCCCTTTTTTATGACTGCAATCTGCACTTAGACGTTTTTTTGTGCTGTTGTAAATAATCAACTCTTGTCAGGCCGCGCTGGGAGTTATCTGAGTTAACAAAAATTAATCAGTTTCCAGCTGTGAATTTCGTTTTTTCAGGTAGGCTATTCGCTCTTAAAAGAGGCTATGCGGGCAATAAGAAGGAAAAATGATGACGGCTCTTGGTCAGGAAGCAAAACACAGCGTGGTGGTTTTACATCAGTTAATCGAACGTATATTTAACCAGCCTTCAGGTGGGGATGACACTTTCCATCTGCTGCTGTCGCATTTCCATCCCGATTTCCGCATGGTGACGCCGCAGGGCAGGCTGCTCGATCTGAACCAGACCGAAGAGCTGTTCCGCCAGCTGCAGGGACGACGAGAAGGAATGCGCATCGCGACCAGCGAGCACGCCGTCATCTCTCAGCAAAAAGATGAAATCACCATTCAGTACCGTGAATTGCAAATGATGAACGGCAGCGATCAGACGCGCATCTCGCTGGCGATTCTGGACTGCAGCACGTCCGTTCCCCGCTGGCGCTACCTGCACGAAACGCTGGTTGCCTGACGCCCATAAAAAAGCCGGTAGACATACCGGCTTTTAGAATGACTGCATAGCACATTTTTACTGGTCGTGGAGCGTTTCGTCTTCGCGGCAATCGCCCAGCGCACAGTGACCGTAGAGATAAAGACTGTGGTTAGTCAGCTTGATGCCGTGGCGGGTTGCGATATCCCGCTGGCGCGCTTCGATCGACTCATCGCTGAACTCGATCACTTTGCCACAGTCGAGGCAGATCAGATGATCGTGATGCTGCTGCTGGGTCAGTTCGAAAACCGATTTCCCGCCTTCAAAGTTGTGACGCGTCACAATGCCCGCATCGTCAAACTGGTTAAGTACACGATAAACGGTAGCCAGACCAATCTCTTCGCCCATATCGATCAGGCGTTTATAAAGATCTTCCGCGCTGACGTGATGGCACTGAGGTTCCTGAAGCACTTCCAGAATTTTAAGTCTGGGCAGTGTGACTTTCAGGCCAGCCTTCTTTAATGCGGTGTTGTTGTCAGTCATGCGGATATTGTCCTGTTACTTTGCTGGTTACTTGAGGCGCCTTGCCTTGAATGTCGTTCGGTGTCTGTTCTCATTTGCGTCTCATTATAGAGGTGAAGTATTGAAATGAAAACCGAGGGAAACGCCTGAGATCAACACGGGCTGTAAGAAGATACGTAACGGCACCGGGCGGAGAAATACAGGAGGTTCGTTATCATTTCGCTAACTTCATGACCTCGCGGGAGAAATAAGCAGATAACCGATGTGGGTATTGTACAGAATCGGAGATAAAAGTTAAAAAGCTGTAGCTATTATTTCTATAGGAAAAAACATTAACTCAATGTGAGCCAGCGCCCACATTGAGTATGTGGGTAATCAGGCTTCGATGATCGCCTGCAGCTGCAGTTCGTCATAGATCTGTTTAACCCAGGCGTCGACACGCTGGCTGGTGAGTTCCGGCTGACGATCTTCATCAATGGCCAGACCAAGGAAGTGTTTGTCGTCCGCCAGACCTTTAGAGGCTTCAAAGTGATAACCTTCGGTCGGCCAGTGACCCACGATCACCGCGCCGTTCGGCTCGATGATATCGCGAATGGTGCCCATCGCGTCGCAGAAATATTCTGCGTAGTCTTCCTGATCGCCGCAGCCGAAAAGCGCCACCAGCTTGCCGTTAAAATCGATCTCTTCCAGCGTCGGGAAGAAATCATCCCAGTCGCACTGCGCTTCGCCGTAGTACCAGGTAGGAATGCCCAGCAGCAGAATGTCGAACGCTTCCAGATCTTCTTTAGTGCTCTTGGCAATGTCATGCACTTCCGCAACGTCTTTGCCCAGTTGTTTCTGGATCATTTTTGCAATGTTTTCGGTGTTGCCGGTATCGCTGCCAAAGAAGATGCCTACGATTGCCATGGGGTAAATAACCTCTTAAATCCTGATAATGAGATGCATGCGCAGAGCGCACAATTAAGCGAATGATAGCAGAGCGAGCAAACGGGCGGAACTTGAAAAGCCGCGCGATTTGCTTCTGCGTGCGCTTTGCGCGATTCAGTCCAGTTTGAGTTGCGCCAGCAGCATTTGTTCAATCAGTTCGCTGCGGCTGATGTTGCGCTGCTCAGCCAGCGTATTCAACGCATCCACGGCTTCGCTGGTCATTTTGAGTTCGACACGGCGCAGCCCGCGCACTTTGTCACGTTTCAGTTGATTGCGCTTATTGATGCGCAGCTGTTCATCACGCGATAGCGGACTGGTTTTCGGTCGACCGGGCCGACGCTCGTTTGCAAACAGATCCAGCGTGGTGCGGTCAGTGTGTTCTTTTGCCATGGCTTAGTAAAACTGAAGGCGCGAACAGGCGCGTTTATAACGAAATGGGCCATTGCCGCGACAAAAAATGAGCAGCGGCAAAATTTAGCGCGCCATCATACTCCAGCCGAAGAGATGACGCCAATGCTAAACCGCGAACGGCAAGCTTTTGCTTTTAAAGCGCAAAAAAGCGACGAACGCTGCGCAATACGGCATTAGGCTTCTCGGCGTGCACCCAGTGGCCAGCGCCGCTGATCACGTGCGCATGGGCCGCCGGAAACTGACGCAGCAGCGCGTCGCGGTAGTGATTGTCGAGATAGGGCGAGTCGCCGCCGCGAATAAAGAGCGCGGGATGGGGCCAGGCCGGCACCTCTTCCCAGCCAGTTATTGTAGCGTAATTATCCCATAGCGCCGGAACGTTGAAGCGCCACTCGCCATCCTGAAACGATTTAAGAAGGAACTGGATAACGCCGTCCTCTTTAATATGAGTGCGCATCACCTGCGCGGCCTCACTGCGCAGGCGCACGCCTGCGTCGCTCACTGCGCGGACGGCGGCGAAAATTTCGTCGTGGCGTCGTGTCTGGTAATCCACCGGCGCGATATCGATCAGCACCAGCTTCTCCAGCCGCTGCGGCGCCAGCGCGCTCATCGCCATGGCAATTTTACCGCCCATCGAGTGGCCGATAACGGCGACGCGATCGATATGGTGCGCGTCCAGCGTCTCGAACATATCCTGCGCCATGGCGCGATAGCTCATCTCTTCGGCGCGCGGCGAGAGGCCGTGGTTGCGTACATCCACCTGAATCAGCGGCCCTGCGTCTTTCAGGCCGCGCGCCAGCACGCCAAGGTTATCCAGGCTGCCGAACAGGCCGTGAATGAAGAGGATGGGTAAGGAGTCAGCGATTGATTGGTCAGTTTGCAGACGAGCATTTAAAATCATGGCAAAGTTCTTACGATGGGGACCTTGGGTTAGGTTATCATGCTTTTACCTTTCCAGGCGCGACGACACGACAGGCTTTAGGGCATATTCCGACTTTTGCCCTCTGAGCGTGCGAATGCTATCAGCCCGCCTGGTTTTAACTTTATAATCCTTATGTTAGAACCCGCCCGTCCAGCGAACAACCGAGCTTTGCAGCGGCGTTTTTCAGGCTGGCGTGGTTCTGTCACGAGTCAAAACCGTACGGAAAAAGATGAAAACGATCGAAGTTGACGAAGACCTCTACCGCTATATCGCCAGCCACACGCAACATATCGGCGAGAGCGCCTCTGACATTTTACGGCGGATGCTAAAATTTACTGCCGGTCAAAGCGCGCCTGCGACGGCAGCGCCGTTAGCGGCGGGCGATACGGCGCAAAAAACGATTCAGCCGGTGCGCGCGGAAAACCGTCCGCAGGATCGGGTACGCGCCGTACGTGAACTGCTGCTGTCGGACGAATACGCCGAACAGAAGAAAGCGGTTAATCGTTTTATGATGATTTTGTCAACGCTCTATCGTCTTGATCCTTCGGCTTTTGCTGAGGCTACTGCATCGCTGCAGGGCCGTACTCGCGTTTATTTTGCGGGTGACGAGCAAACGCTGTTGCAAAATGGCACCCATACTAAGCCGAAGCACGTACCCGGCACGCCGTACTGGGTGATCACCAATACCAATACCGGCCGTAAACGCAGCATGGTGGAACACATCATGGTCTCGATGCAGTTCCCGCAGGAGCTGGCAGAGAAAGTTTGCGGCACCATTTAAACTGAAGCGTCAGGGAGAAGCGCCAATGGCCAGTCACCCCCGTGCCGGGCAACCCGCCCAGCAGAGCGATTTGATTAACGTTGCACAGTTAACATCACAGTATTATGTCCTGCAGCCCGACGTGGCGAACCCGGACCATGCGGTGAAATTCGGCACCTCCGGGCATCGTGGTAGCGCAGGCCGTCAGAGCTTTAACGAGCAGCATATTCTGGCGATCGCCCAGGCGATAGCCGAAGAGCGCAAGAAAAACGGCATCACCGGTCCCTGCTATGTCGGTAAAGATACGCACGCGCTCTCTGAGCCAGCGATTCTGTCGGTGCTGGAAGTGCTGGCCGCTAACGGCGTAGACGTCATTGTGCAGCAGGACAATGGCTATACCCCGACGCCCGCTATCTCTAACGCTATCCTTGAGCACAACAAGCAGGGCGGCGCGCAGGCGGACGGCATCGTCATTACGCCGTCGCACAACCCGCCGGAAGATGGCGGCATTAAATACAATCCGCCGAATGGCGGCCCGGCCGACACCAACGTCACGAAAGTGGTGGAGGATCGCGCTAACCAGCTGATCAAAGCAGGCTTGCAAGAGGTAAAACGTCTGCCGCTGGATCAGGCGTGGGCGAGCGGCCGTATCGTCGAGAAAGATCTGATTCAGCCCTATGTTGAAGGGCTGGCGCAGGTGATCGACTTTGCCGCTATTCAGAAAGCGGGTCTGAAGCTGGGCGTTGATCCGCTGGGCGGCTCCGGCATGGAGTACTGGAAGCGCATCGCTGAGCATTACAAACTCGATCTCACCATCGTGAACGATGCAATCGACCAGACCTTCCGCTTTATGCATCTGGATAAAGATGGCGTGGTACGTATGGACTGCTCTTCCGAGTGCGCCATGGCGGGTCTGCTGGCGTATAAGGACAAGTTCGATCTGGCGTTCGGCAACGACCCTGACTATGACCGTCACGGCATCGTGACGCCGTCAGGCCTGATGAACCCGAACCACTATCTGGCCGTTGCTATCAATTATCTGTTCCAGCATCGTCCGCAGTGGGGCAAAGAGGTCGCCGTAGGCAAAACGCTGGTCTCCAGCGCAATGATCGACCGCGTGGTTAACGATATTGGCCGTAAGCTGGTGGAAGTGCCGGTGGGCTTTAAGTGGTTCGTTGACGGCCTGTTCGACGGCAGCCTCGGTTTCGGCGGCGAAGAGAGCGCAGGCGCGTCTTTCCTGCGCTTCGACGGCTCTGCCTGGTCAACCGATAAAGACGGCATCATTCTTTGCCTGCTGGCGGCGGAGATTACCGCGGTTACCGGCAAGAACCCACAGCAGCACTATGACGAGCTGGCTGCTCGCTTCGGCGCGCCGAGCTACAACCGTTTGCAGGCGCCTGCGACCTCTGCCCAGAAAGCGGCTCTCTCTAAGCTGTCACCGGAGATGGTCAGCGCCGATACGCTGGCGGGCGATCCCATTACCGCGCGTCTGACGGCAGCGCCGGGCAATGGCGCGTCTATCGGCGGTCTGAAAGTGATGACGGAAAACGGCTGGTTCGCCGCGCGTCCGTCAGGCACCGAAGACGCTTACAAGATTTACTGCGAGAGCTTCCTGGGTGCGGAACATCGCGCGCAGATCGAGAAAGAAGCGGTAGAGATTGTTAGCGAAGTGCTGAAAAACGCCTGACAGAAGAGGTGGGCTGAGGCACTCTGGAGCAACAGGCCAGGGCGCCCGGCGGATTTCATGGTCCGCTCGCCCACCTTTCACATTACCTGCTTATATCAGCGCCCTCTGGGCGCTTTTTTATGGCATAAAGCGGTAGCCGATGCCGGTTTCAGTCAGCAAATGTTTTGGCTGCGTTGGATCTGCCTCCAGCTTTTGCCGCAAGTGCGCCATATAGATGCGCAGATAGTGGCTGTGCTCAACCGCATTCGGCCCCCAGACCTGACTCAGCAACTGGCGCTGCGTCAGCACTTTCCCGATATTGTTCAGCAAAATGCCCAGCAGGCGAAATTCAATCGGCGTCAGGTGAATTTCCTGCCCGGCGCGCAGTACGCGGCGCGCGGCCAGGTCTACGCTGACATCGCTAAAGCGAATCACCGGCTCCGGCTGCTGCCCCGGATGGCGGCGCAGCGCCACGCGCACCCTCGCCAGCAGCTCGCCAATGCCGAAGGGCTTCGTCAGATAATCATCCGCGCCGACGTCCAGCGCATCTATTTTATCCTGCTCATCGACGCGTGCCGACAGCACAATGACCGGTACGGCGCTCCACTGACGCAGATCGCGAATAAAATCGCGCCCGTCGCCGTCAGGCAGACCTAAATCGAGGATCACCAGATCGGGCTTGCGCGTGGCTGCTTCAATCAGGCCGCGCTGCAGCGTATCGGCATCAACGACTTTGAGCGCTTCTCCTTCCAGCGCGAGACGAACAAAACGCCGGATCTCTTTTTCATCTTCAACAATTAATACGGTGGCCACGCGGCGCTGCTCCCTGCCTGAAAACCTGTCGCTACTTTATCAGCAAAACCACAGGCTGCGTATTGATCATAAAGCGATCAGAGGATTAACCATTTTGTAACTTACTTTCACTATTATCTGAAACTGAGTCTTTAAAGCCAAAAATAGTGGTCGGATGAGTAGTAAAATTACACAGGGCAGCGTAATATCTGAGCAAGATCACATTTCAGCCGCTGCTTCAAAGGAGGCCAACGATGTACCAGAAATATCCCTTCTATAAAATTTTCCTGCGTCGTGCGCTGGTTATCCTGCTGGGCGTAACGGCGCTGCCGGTGATGTTGTTTCGTCAGGACCGGGCGCGCTTCTACAGCTATCTGCATCGTATGTGGTGCAAAACCAGCGCCAAGCCGGTCTGGCTGGCGCAAACGGAAGCCGCAGGCGGCGTTTTCTGGTAATGCGCTGGCATAGCGAAACAGAGCCCGATCATGCTATCGGGCTTTGTTGTTTCTGAAGCCCCGTCACAGAGAAAACCCTCTCCAGCCCTGGGATGAGGCTGTTATTCATTCTATTTTCAGCTACACTTAAACCTCTACAAGATTTCGGAGGTTGTACAAGTATGAGCGTAAAAATTCCGCTGGGTATCAGTGCCTGCCTGCTGGGAGAACAAGTCCGTTTTGACGGCGGTCATAAACGTCTGGCGTTCGCCGTCAACGAGCTTGCGCCTTTTGTACGTTTCGAACCGATTTGCCCCGAAATGGCGATTGGCTTGCCGACGCCGCGCCCGGCCCTGCGGCTGGTGAAACAGAGCGATGAAGAGATCCATCTCTGCTTCAGTAAAGAGGGCGGCGAAGAGCTGACCCAGCAGATGCGCGACTGGTCAGCCGAACGGGTAACATCCCTGCATCATCTGTGCGGCTATATTCTGTGCGCAAAATCACCCAGCTGCGGCATGGAACGCGTGCGCGTCTATGAACCTGACACCAACAACAATCGTAAAGCGGGCATGGGGCTCTTTGCTGAGAGGCTAACGGCGGAAATGCCCTGGCTGCCTGTCGAAGAGGATGGCCGTCTGCACGATCCGGCGCTGCGCGAAAACTTCGTTGGGCGCATCTGCGCACTGCACGAATTCAATCAGATGTGTAAGCGGGGTCTGACGCGCGCGCAGCTTATCGCTTTCCACAGCCGCTACAAGCTGCTGATGCTGGCGCATTCACAGGAAAAATATCGTGAGCTTGGACCGTTTGTCGCCTCGATGAGCCAGTGGGATTCGCTGGAGGCTTTCGCCTTTGAATACCGTAACCGCATGATGGCGTTGCTGTCGCAGCCTGCGACGCGTCGCAACCATACCAACGTGCTGATGCATGCGCAGGGCTATTTCCGTCGACAGCTTAGCTCGCCGCAGCGTCAGGAACTGGCAGAGCTGATTGATCGCTACCGCTGCGGCGTTCAGCCGCTGCTGGCGCCTATCACCATGCTGAAACACTATATGTCGCAGTATCCGCATCCCTGGCTGACGCAGCAGCGCTATTTCGATCCCTACCCGGAGGCGCTGCGCCTGCGTTACGGCCAGTAATATGCGCACGCATCTGGTCTGGCTGCGTAATGACTTACGCATAAATGACAATCTGGCGCTGAACGCCGCCTGCCGCGACGCCGATGCGAAGGTGATCGCGCTCTTTATTGCAACGCCACAGCAGTGGCGTCAGCATGACATGGCGCCGAAGCAGGCAGCTTTTATCTATGACAGCCTGCTGGAGCTGCAACAGGCGCTGGCCGATCGCGGCATTGAACTGCTGACGCAAGCGTGCGACGATTTTGCCGCGTCGGTTGACCTGCTGGTCGCCTTTTGCGAGCGTCACCGCGTCGATGCGCTGTTTTACAATTATCAGTATGAGCTGAACGAGCGTAAGCGCGATGCCGAGGCGGAAAAGCGCCTCGATCGGGCGGGCGTGGTATGCCAGGGATTTGATGACAGCGTTATGCTGGCGCCGGGCAGCGTCCAGACCGGCGACGGCAAGATGTACAAAGTCTATACCCCCTTCAGTAAAGCCTTCGTGCGCCGTCTGCAGCTTGCCCTGCCGGCGTGCGTCAGCGCGCCGAAACCGCGTAGCGGCGGCGCCGTGAAGGTAATAAAGGCCGCGGAGCGCTTTGACTACCCCATGGAAGAGTACGATCGCGAGCGTTTCCCGCCGGGGGAAAACGCGGCGCTGCAGCGTCTGCGCCATTTTGCCCGACAGCCGATAACCGATTACTGCGTGGCGCGCGACACGCCGTCGGTGGATGGCACCAGCCGCCTGTCGGTCTATCTCGCTACCGGCGTGCTGTCGCCGCGCCAGTGCCTGCATCGCGTGCTGAAAGAGCATCCGCGCGCGCTGGAGGAGAGCAGGCTCTTTACCTGGCTTAATGAGCTTATCTGGCGCGAGTTTTATCGCCATCTGATGGTGGCTTTTCCAGCGCTTTGCAGGCATCAGCCCTTTGTTGAATGGACGCGGCATGTTGACTGGCAGCGCAACGAGGAGCACTTTACCGCGTGGAAAACAGGCAAAACCGGGTACCCCATCGTCGACGCGGCGATGCGGCAGATGAAAGCGCTGGGGTGGATGCACAACCGGCTGCGTATGATAACCGCCAGCTTCCTGGTTAAAGATCTGCTGATCGACTGGCATGAAGGGGAGCGTTATTTCATGCAAAACCTGATTGACGGCGATCTGGCGGCGAATAACGGCGGCTGGCAGTGGGCGGCGTCGACGGGAACCGATCCCGTGCCGTACTTCCGCATTTTTAACCCGACGACGCAGGGCGAGCGCTTCGACAGTCAGGGCGCTTTTATCCGTCAGTGGCTGCCGGAGCTGAAAGAGGTGCCGGACAGCGATATCCATCAGCCGCAGCGCTGGGCAGAGAAAAACCACAAGAGACTCGATTATCCCTCGCCAATCGTGGAACATAAGCAGGCACGTAAAAAGACATTAGACGCCTTTGTGCGCGCGAAAAACGCAGCCTGAGGCGGCCGGAGCCGTTATGAATCACTATGAACTTGAAAATATCGTCAACCAGCAGCTAAACAGCGGCGCCTTTAGCGACTACGCGCCTAACGGACTGCAGGTTGAGGGACGAACAGACGTAAAAACCCTGATTACCGGTGTTACTGCCTGTCAGGCGCTGGTGGATGAAGCCGTGGCGCGCAACGCCGATGCGATTCTGGTGCATCACGGTTACTTCTGGAAAAGCGAGCCAGCGGTCATCAAAGGTATGAAGCGTAACCGTCTGCGCGCGCTGCTGGCGAACGACATTAATCTTTACGGCTGGCATCTGCCGCTCGACGCGCACCCGACGCTGGGCAACAATGCTCAGCTGGCGAAGCTGCTGGATATCGAGGTAAAAGGCGAAGTGCAGCCGCTGGTTTTCTGGGGCGAGCTGGCGACGCCGCTGAGCGGCGAGGCGCTGGCGCAGCGCATCGAAGAGAGACTGGGACGCGCGCCGCTGCACTGCGGCGATAACGCTCCGGCGCAGATCCGCCGCGTCGCCTGGTGCAGCGGCGGCGGCCAGGGCTTTATAGACAGCGCAGCCGCCTTCGGCGTGGACGCCTATATTACCGGCGAGGTCTCCGAGCAGACGATTCACAGCGCTCGCGAACAGGGGATCCATTTCTTCGCCGCCGGTCACCACGCTACCGAGCGCGGTGGCATCAAAGCGCTGGGTGAATGGCTGGCCGAACAGCACGGCCTTGAGGTTACCTTCATCGATATTCCCAATCCCGCCTGATTTTTCTCCTGTTATGCGCCCGCTTTCGGGCGCAAATCTGTTGACACCGTTCTGACACTTTCGCATAACTATTCGCTTTATTCTGATAATCGTCAGCCGCCGCGCGGATAGCGTAGCGGAAAAGTGGAGGTGGGATTTGCAACGAGCACGATGTTATCTGCTTGGTGAACAGGCGGTGGTGCTGGAGCTTGAACCACCGGTATCGCTGCAAAGCCAGCAGCGCATTTGGGGGTTGACGCAGCATCTGCAACAGCATGAGCAGGTGGCGGAAGTTATTCCAGGCATGAACAACATTACGCTGCTGCTGCGCGACCCGCAGCAGAGCGCGCTGGACGCTATTGAACATCTGCAGCGCTGGTGGGAAGAGAGCGAGGCGCTGGAGGCGACGTCGCGGCTGGTGGAAATTCCGGTGATATACGGCAACGAGGCCGGGCCGGATCTGCAGGTAGTCGCCGATCACGCCGGCCTGACGCCAAAGCAGGTAGTAGAGCTGCACAGCAGCATCGACTACATGGTCTATTTTATCGGTTTTCAGCCGGGATTCCCTTATCTTGGCGGCCTTGACAGCCGTCTCCACACCCCACGTCGCGCTGAGCCGCGCCTGAGCGTTCCGGCCGGTTCGGTAGGCATTGGCGGCAGCCAGACCGGCATCTATCCGCTCGCGACGCCCGGCGGCTGGCAGCTGCTGGGGCAGACGCCCGTTGCGCTGTTTAACCCACAACAGCAGCCGCCGACGCTGCTGCGGCCCGGCGACAGCGTGCGCTTTGTGCCGCAAAAGGAGGGCATATGTTAAGGATATTGCGCGCAGGACTGGCCACCACCTTACAGGACAGTGGCCGCACCGGCTGGCGTCAGTCCGGCATCAGCGTCGGTGGCGTACTCGATTTGCCTGCAATGCGCACCGCGAATTTGCTGGTCGGCAATGCTCCAGACAGCGCGGTGCTGGAGATCGTATTAGGCCAGTTTAAAGCGGAATTTATGCGTGACGGCTGGTTCGCCCTGACCGGCGCGGCCTGCAACGCCGAACTGGACGATAAGCCGGTCTGGACCGGCTGGCGGCTGCCGGTGAAAAAAGGGCAGGTGCTGACGCTCTCTATGCCGCTGCACGGCATGCGCAGCTATCTGGCAATCCACGGCGGCTTCGACGTCGAGCCGATGCTCGGCTCCGTCAGCACCGATCTCAAAGCGGGCTTTGGCGGCTGGCAGGGGCGCAAGCTGGAAGATGGCGACCGGCTGCCGCTCGGCAAGCCGACGCAGCTCTTCACCCGTAAAGCAGGCGTCCGCCAGCTGCTGTGGAGTAACCGCATCCGCGCGCTGCCGGGGCCGGAATATAATGAATTCAGCCGCGAGGCGCAGATGGCCTTCTGGCGTACGCCCTGGATGCTCAGCCCGCAGAGCAACCGCATGGGCTATCGCCTGCAGGGACCGGAACTGAAGCGCGAAACCTCGCGCGAGCTGCTGTCGCACGGGCTGGTGCCCGGCGTGGTGCAGGTGCCGCCAAACGGGCAGCCGATCGTGCTGATGGCCGATGCGCAGACCACCGGCGGCTATCCGCGCATCGCCTGCGTTATCGACGCCGATCTCTATCAGCTGGCGCAGATCCGTCTGGGCGAGCCGATTCACTTTATCCAGTGTTCGCTGCCGGTCGCCATGCAGGCACGCATGCATCAGCAGCGCGCACTCGACCATATGGCATGGGGACTTGCTGATGAAAATTGATCTGAATGCCGATCTCGGTGAAGGCAGCGGCAGCGATCGCGCGCTGCTACAGCTGGTCAGTTCGGCCAATATCGCCTGCGGCTTTCATGCCGGCGATGCTGAAACCATGCTGCAGTCGGTGCGCTGGGCAAAAGAATTTGGCGTTGCGATTGGCGCGCATCCGAGCTTCCCGGATCGGGAGAACTTTGGCCGCACGGCAATGCAGCTCCCGCCGGAAACGGTCTACGCGCAGATGATCTATCAAATCGGCGCGCTGAAAAGCCTGGCGGAAAGTGAAGGGGAGACGCTGATGCACGTTAAGCCGCACGGGATGCTCTATAACCAGGCTGCAGCCGACCCGGCGCTGGCGGATGCCATCGCCCGCGCGGTAAAAGCGGTCGACGCACGCCTGATCCTGGTTGGGCTGGCGGGCAGCGAATCCGTGCGCGCCGCGGTGCATCACGGTCTGCGCACGCGCGAAGAGGTGTTCGCCGACCGCGGCTATCTCAGCAGCGGCGCGCTGGTGCCGCGCAGCCAGCCGGGCGCGATGATCGAAGAGGAAGAGCGCGCTATCCAGCAAACGCTGTCGATGGTTAAAGAGGGAAAAGTAGAAAGCATCAGCGGCGAGTGGATCGCCGTTAATGCGCAAACCGTTTGTCTGCACGGCGACGGCGCGCACGCCTTATTGTTTGCGCAGCGTCTGCGCGATCGCTTCGCTGCCGAGGGGATCGCCGTCACCAGCGCCTGATTTTTCATACTTTGCCCGGCCTCGCAGCCGGGTTTTTCAACATAAGGGTCAACATGGATAATGTGATAAACCTCTGGCCGCTGCTGGGCATCGCAGCCATCGTGATCGGCTTTTTGCTGCGCTTCAATCCGGTACTGGTGGTGATTGTCGCCGGCTTCGTCACCGGCTTTGCCGCGCTGATGCCGCTGAGCGATATTCTGGAAAAACTGGGTGCGGGCTTTCTGAATACGCGCAACCTGCCGCTGATCCTGCTGCTGCCGCTGGCGGTTATCGGCCTGCTGGAGCGACACGGCCTGAAAGAGCGCGCGCAGACCTGGATTGCGCAAATTAAAACCGCCACCGCCGGGCGTTTGCTGATCGTCTATCTCTTTGTGCGTGAGATTACGGCGGCACTCGGCCTGACCAGCCTCGGCGGTCATCCGCAGATGGTGCGTCCGCTGCTCGCGCCGATGGCCGAAGGCGCGACCGAAAGCCGTTACGGCGAGATTTCACCCGAGGTGCGGCATCGCCTGCGCGCCATGTCGGCAGCGACAGATAACGTCGGGCTGTTCTTCGGCGAAGATATTTTCGTTGCCTTCGGCGCGATTATTTTTATGCACAACTTTATGCTGGAGTCAGCCAATATTCAGACCGAACCGCTGCATATCGCGGTCTGGGGCATTCCTACCGCCGTGGCCGCCTTTCTTATCCACTCGACGCGCCTGGTGCGCCTCGATCGCAGGCTGGCGCGCGAGTTGCGCGTGCTGAACAACGAAGCGCTGAAAGCGAAAGGAGGCCGCTGATGTTTCAACAACAATATCTGATGTGGCTGGCGGGACTTATTCTGCTGGTGGTCGCGCTGCTCTCCTGGCGCGACACCCATAACCCGCGCCGTCTGACGACCGGGCTGTTCTGGGCGCTGTATGGTCTGATTTTTCTGGTCGGCGACTGGACCACGCAGATGATGAGCGCGCTGGCCGGCACGCCGGAGCTGGGCACACGCTATCTGCACATTCTGGTTGGCGTACTGGTGGTCGCGATGGCGCTGATCGCCGGCTGCGGCGGTGTGCGGCTCGGACGTTACCATCAGCGCAGCGACGAGGAGAAGCAGGCAAGCGCTCGCCGTCTCGGCAATAAGCTGTTTCTGCCCGCGCTGGCGATCCCGGTCGTGACGGTGGTCGGCGTGCTGGCCTTTAACCATATTCCCGGCCTGCAGGAGGCGGTGTTCGGCGCAGGCAACCATTCGACGCTGGTAACGCTCTTCTCCATGATGACTGGCTGCCTGCTCGGCTGGCTGATTGCGCTAAAGATGACGCATGAGAAGCCGGTACAGTCGATGCAGGAGACGCGACGCCTGCTGGATGCGATCGGCTGGGCCTTTATCCTGCCGCAAATCCTTGCCACGCTTGGTCTGCTGTTTACCAGCGCAGGGGTCGGCAGCGCGATTTCGCATCTGACGGAGAGCTACCTGGCCGTCGATAACCGCTTCGTCGCCGTGACGGTCTATACCGTTGGCATGGCGCTGCTGACCATGGTTATGGGCAACGCTTTTGCCGCTTTCCCCATTATTACCGCTGGCGTCGGCATTCCCATTCTGGTGCTGCAGCACCACGGCGATCCCGCCGTTATGGCGGCGATAGGCATGTTCTCGGGCTACTGCGGTACGCTGATGACGCCGATGGCGGCCAACTTCAATATCGTGCCCGCCGCGCTGCTGGAGCTGCCGGATCGCAATGCGGTGATCAAGGCTCAGGTGCCGACCGGTGTGCTACTGTTAATCGTTAACGTGTTCCTGCTCTATTTCTTAATGTTCCGATGAGGTCCATATGAAGACTGTATTGGTGACGGCATTTGAACCTTTCGGCGGCGAAAGTCTTAACCCTTCCTGGGAGGCGGTACGTGCGCTTGACGGCAAAACGCTCGGCGGCGCGCGCATTGTGGCGCGCCAGCTGCCGGTCGTCTTCAGCGACGTGCTGGGGGTGCTTTACGCCGCGATGGATGAGGTACAGCCCGATTTGATTCTGTCGGTCGGACAGGCGGGCGGCCGCAGCGATATTACCCTGGAGCGCATCGGCATTAACGTCGATGATGCGCGTATTCCCGATAACGCAGGGCAGCAGCCGGTGGACGAGCCGATTGTGGCAGACGGACCGGCAGGCTATTTTTCCACGCTGCCGATTAAGGCGATTGTCGCGGCGTTGCGCGAGGCGGCCATTCCCGCGTCGGTTTCGCAAACTGCCGGGACCTTTACCTGCAATCGTGTGATGTACGGTCTGCTGCACCGGCTGCATACCGAGGGCAACCGCGTGCGCGGCGGCTTTGTGCATATTCCCTATCTGCCGGAGCAGGCGGCGCAGCATCCAGGCGCGCCCAGCATGGCGCGGGATAACGTTATGCAGGCGCTGGAGATCGCTATTCGTGTCTCGCTGGAGACGGAAACGGACCTGAAAGTCGCCGGCGGCGCAACGCACTAAGAGGACAAGCATGCCAGAAGGACCGGAGATCCGCCGCGCGGCGGATCAGCTAGAGGAAGCGATTGTCGGCAAGCCATTGACGGAGGTCTGGTTTGCCTTTCCCGAACTCAAGACTTACGAACCTGCGTTGCTGGGCGAGCAGGTCAACGCCATCGAGACGCGCGGCAAAGCGCTGCTGACGCACTTTTCCAACGGCCTGACGCTTTACAGCCATAACCAGCTGTATGGCGTCTGGCGCGTGGTAGAGAGTGACAAGGTGCCGGAAACGAAACGCCAGCTGCGCGTGCGCCTCGCGGTCGCCGATCGCGCCATTCTGCTTTACAGCGCTTCCGATATTGAGTTGCTTAACGCCGAATCGCTGGCGGCGCATCCGTTTCTCAATCGCGTCGGGCCAGATGTGCTCGATCCGCAGCTTGATGTGGCGACGGTGCGTGAAAGGCTGTTGTCGCCGCGCTTTCGCCGTCGTCAGTTTAGCGGGCTGCTGCTCGATCAGGCGTTTCTGGCGGGTCTGGGCAACTATCTGCGGGTGGAGATCCTCTGGCAGGCGGGTCTGCTGGCGCAGCATCGCGCGCAGGCGCTAACGGATGAGCAGCTTGATACGCTCAGCGAGGCGCTGCTGGCGATACCGCGTCACTCTTACCGTATGCGCGGCACAATGAAGAAGTACCATCACGGCGCGGCGTTTCGCTTTGAAGTGTTCCATCGTCAGGGAAAGAAATGTCGTCGCTGCGGTGAGATTATTCAGAAGGGGACGCTCTCTTCGCGGCCTTTTTACTGGTGTCCCGGCTGCCAGCACTAAGCGAAAAATGAGCAGTACAGGTGGCGCGATAGTTCGGGAAGCGGGTGACTGGGCTCGAAGAGCAAAGCGTCCCGCGGCAGGGAAGGCGCGGGACGAGCGAGCAGGGATGCGAAAAGCGACTTTGCGATCGAGCCCAGTTACCCGCGTTGGCACAGAGCCAAAAAGCAAAAGCGGAGATTTCTCTCCGCTTTTTATATTGCCTTAATCTTCTTTTTTCAGCGCAGAGGTGAATTGACGCTCGGTATAGCCAGTGTAGAGCTGACGCGGACGGGCAATTTTCATACCTTCGTCGTGCATCTCTTTCCAGTGCGCAATCCAGCCGACGGTACGCGCCATGGCGAAGATCACAGTGAACATTGATGACGGAATGCCCATCGCTTTCAGAATAATGCCAGAGTAGAAATCGACGTTCGGGTAGAGTTTGCGCTCGATAAAGTAGGGGTCGTTCAGCGCAATATGTTCCAGCTCCATCGCCACTTCCAGCAGGTCATCCTTCATGCCCAGCTCGTTCAGCACTTCGTGGCAGGTTTCGCGCATAACGGTCGCGCGCGGGTCGTAGTTTTTGTACACGCGGTGACCGAAGCCCATCAGGCGGAAAGAGTCGTTTTTGTCTTTCGCGCGACGCACAAATTCCGGAATATGCTCAACGGTGCTGATCTCTTCCAGCATGCGCAGTGTGGCTTCGTTCGCGCCGCCGTGCGCCGGTCCCCACAGCGAGGCGATGCCTGCCGCGATACAGGCGAACGGGTTGGCGCCGGAAGAGCCAGCGGTACGTACGGTAGAGGTAGAGGCGTTCTGCTCATGGTCAGCATGCAGGATCAGAATACGATCCATGGCGCGCTCCAGCACCGGGTTCACCTTGTACTCTTCGCAAGGCGTAGCGAACATCATATGCAGGAAGTTACCCGCGTAGGAGAGATCGTTGCGTGGATAAACAAAAGGCTGGCCGATAGAATATTTGTAGCACATTGCCGCCATGGTCGGCATTTTGGACAGCAGACGGAACGCGGCGATTTCACGGTGACGCTCGTTATTCACATCCAGCGAATCGTGGTAGAAGGCTGCCAGCGCGCCAGTGACGCCGCACATTACCGCCATCGGGTGAGAGTCGCGACGGAAGCCGTGGAACAGACGGGTAATCTGCTCATGGATCATGGTGTGGCGGGTCACGGTTTCGCGGAATTCTTCAAACTGCTGCTGCGTTGGCGCTTCGCCGTTCAGCAGGATATAGCACACTTCCAGATAGTTGGAGTGGGTCGCTAGCTGATCGATAGGGAAGCCACGATGCAGCAGGATACCTTCATCGCCATCGATAAAGGTGATTTTGGATTCGCAGGACGCTGTAGAAGTGAAACCCGGATCAAAGGTGAACAGGCCGTTTGAACCCAGAGCGCGGACATCAACCACATCCTGGCCCAGCGTGCCTTTCAGCACGTCCAGCTCAAGCACCGATTCATCTTGTAGGGTTAGCGTCACTTTTTTATCTGTCATTTTCGTCTCCATAGCGCCTTATGTAAGTATGGATCTTAGACACCTGAAAAGCGGTCATGTTGCGGTCGCCATTTACTTCACAATAACACTCTGCGGTAACAACGCGGGTGCAGGGTACAGAGTGAGAGGCGTGTCCCGACAGGGAACGAGGCAGTCATGAAAATCTGCATATCGCGGTTGTTAAAGATCCGGTCTGGACATAACTTCCTGGTAATCAACAACCTGTTGTTTTAGGGTGCTCACAATCAGAATGTTACATAACTTGTGCTTAGGGGAAAGTGTATCCCCATAACTTTTGTGCATCACTGGGGTTTGATGCCCTAGTTTGTAACTGAATTGTTGAACTTTTGTCAAATCAGATAATTAAATTTGTATTAAATGTGAAATTCGTGAGTCAGATCACTGTTTCACTCAAATGTACCCAAAGAGATTGTAGGGTAATTGTAATAAGAATGTGATCGTCCTATACTGCCGCCAGGTCTCCGGAAACCCCCTGACACCAGGAGCCACCCAGCGTTTCTACCGCGTCAATTAACACTGGATGTTGCTGATTTGGTGACGGTTAAAGTCTGAACACACCTGTGATTCGACTCCGCCTCAGGGACCGGAGGAAGCAAAATAAAAAAGAGCTGTGTGGGCAAAACCGTGAAAAAACAAAGACCTGTCAACTTGGATCTCTCGACGATCCGGTTTCCCGTTACTGCAATATCGTCCATTCTCCACCGCGTTTCCGGCGTCATTACCTTTGTGGCCCTCGGTATCCTGCTCTGGTTGCTGGGCACTTCTCTCTCTTCCCCGGAAGGTTTTCAGCACGCTGCCGCCATTATGGATAGCTTCTTCGTGAAGTTTATTCTGTGGGGTATTCTCACGGCGCTGGCATTCCACACGGTGGGCGGGATTCGTCATATGTTGATGGATTTTGGTTACCTGGCTGAGACGCTGGCTATCGGCCGTCAATCCGCCTGGGTCTCCTTTGGCATTACTGTCGTGCTTTCAATTTTGGCTGGAGTTCTCGTATGGTAAGCAATGCATCCGCGTTGGGCCGTAGTGGCATTCAGGACTGGCTGCTGCTGCGCGCTTCGGCAATCCTCATTACGCTCTACATCATTTACATTGTCGGCTTCATCGCCCTGACCGATACGCTGACCTATGACGTCTGGCGCGGCTTCTTCGCCTCGTCATTCACAAAAGTTTTCACCCTGCTGACGCTGTTCTCCATTCTGATCCACGGCTGGATTGGAATGTGGCAAGTGCTGACCGATTACGTCAAGCATCTGGCCGTCCGTCTGATTCTGCAGATGGCGATCGTGGTTGCGCTGCTGTGGTATGCAATCTATGGAACTGTTGTGGTGTGGGGTGTGTAAATGAATTTGCCAGTCAGAGAATTTGATGCCGTGGTGATCGGCGCAGGCGGCGCAGGTATGCGTGCCGCATTGCAAATCTCCCAGTCGGGCCAGACCTGCGCCCTGTTATCGAAAGTTTTTCCGACCCGTTCCCACACCGTGTCTGCGCAGGGCGGCATTACCGTCGCGCTTGGCAATACCCATGAAGACAACTGGGAATGGCACATGTATGACACCGTCAAAGGTTCCGACTATATCGGCGACCAGGACGCGATCGAGTATATGTGTAAAACCGGCCCGGAAGCGATTCTGGAGCTGGAACATATGGGTCTGCCGTTCTCCCGTCTGGAGGATGGCCGCGTCTACCAGCGTCCGTTCGGCGGCCAGTCGAAAAATTTCGGCGGCGAGCAGGCGGCACGCACCGCGGCGGCGGCGGACCGTACCGGCCACGCACTGCTGCATACGCTCTATCAGCAGAACCTGAAGAACAAAACCACTATCTTCTCCGAATGGTATGCACTCGACCTGGTAAAAAACCAGGATGGCGCCATCGTCGGCTGTACGGCGATCTGCATTGAAACCGGCGAAACCGTCTACTTCAAAGCGAAAGCGACTATTCTGGCGACCGGCGGCGCGGGCCGTATCTACCAGTCGACCACCAACGCGCATATCAATACCGGCGACGGCGTCGGCATGGCGCTGCGCGCAGGCGTGCCGGTGCAGGATATGGAGATGTGGCAGTTCCACCCGACCGGCATCGCTGGCGCGGGCGTACTGGTGACTGAAGGCTGCCGCGGCGAAGGCGGCTACCTGCTGAACAAACATGGCGAGCGCTTTATGGAGCGTTATGCGCCGAACGCTAAAGATCTGGCAGGCCGCGACGTGGTTGCGCGTTCTATGATGATCGAAATCCGCGAAGGACGCGGCTGCGATGGCCCGTGGGGCCCGCACATCAAGCTGAAGCTCGATCACCTGGGCGCAGAAGTGCTGGAATCGCGTCTGCCGGGCATCCTGGAGCTGTCGCGCACCTTCGCGCATGCCGATCCGGTTAAAGAGCCGATTCCGGTTATCCCGACCTGCCACTATATGATGGGCGGTATTCCGACCAAAGTTACCGGCCAGGCGCTGCGCGTTAATGCGCAGGGCGAAGATGAAGTCATTCCTGGGCTGTTCGCCGTCGGCGAAATCGCCTGCGTATCGGTGCACGGCGCCAACCGTCTCGGCGGCAACTCGCTGCTGGACCTGGTGGTGTTCGGCCGCGCGGCCGGGGTACACCTGATGGAGTGCATCGAACAGCAAGGTCCGCTGCGCGACGCCACGACGGAAGAGATCGACGCCGCTATGGCGCGCTTCAACCGCTGGGAAAACAACACCACTGGCGAAGATCCGGTCGAAATCCGTAAAGCGCTGCAGCGCTGCATGCAGAACAACTTCTCAGTATTCCGTGAAGGCGATGCGATGAAGCAGGGTCTGGAAGAGCTGAAACAGATTCGCGAACGTCTGAAATCAGCCCGTCTGGATGACCGTTCACCGGACTTCAATACCCAGCGTATTGAGTGCCTGGAGCTGGATAACCTGATGGAAACGGCTTACGCCACGGCGGTTGCGGCAAACTTCCGCACTGAGAGCCGCGGCGCGCACAGTCGATTCGACTACCCGGATCGCGATGATGAAAACTGGTTGTGCCACAGTCTCTACGTCCCCGAAACCGAGAGCATGACGCGCCGCGAGGTGAACATGCAGCCGAAACTGCGCGCGGCCTTCCCGCCGAAAGTGCGTACATACTAATTGCGGAGACGATCATGAGACTCGAGTTTTCTATTTATCGCTACAATCCTGAGGTCGACGCCGCGCCGCGCATGCAGGATTACACTCTGGAATCGGAAGACGGGCGCGACATGATGTTGCTGGATGCGCTCATCCGTCTGAAAGAGAAAGACCCGACGCTGGCGTTTCGTCGCTCCTGCCGTGAAGGCGTGTGCGGCTCCGACGGCCTCAATATGAACGGTAAAAATGGCCTGGCGTGCATCACGCCGGTCTCCGCGCTGGGCAACGGCAAGCAGAAGATTGTGATCCGTCCGCTACCGGGCCTGCCGGTTATCCGCGACCTGGTTGTGGATATGGGGCAATTCTATGCGCAGTATGAGAAGATTAAGCCTTACCTTTTGAATAATGGAGAGAATCCGCCGGCGCGCGAGCATCTGCAGACGCCTGCCGAGCGTGAGCATCTGGATGGCCTGTATGAGTGTATTCTCTGCGCCTGCTGCTCAACCTCCTGTCCGTCGTTCTGGTGGAACCCGGATAAGTTCGTCGGTCCTGCTGGTCTGCTCGCCGCGTATCGCTTCCTGATCGACAGCCGCGACACGGAAACCAATGCGCGTCTGGACAACCTGAGCGACGCTTTCAGCGTTTTCCGCTGTCACAGCATCATGAACTGTGTGAGCGTGTGTCCGAAAGGGCTTAACCCGACGCGCGCCATCGGCCATATCAAGTCGATGCTGCTGCAACGGAATGCATAAAACCTTATCCGTCCGGGAACCTCAGGTTCCCGGCGTTTTACGGAAGCCTTGCTAAGCGCGGCGGCGCCACGCTTAGCAAGGTTCCCTTACGGGCAGGGCGCGTGTGAGCGCACAGGCTCGTATCGCTGAACTCACTACGGCAAACCGCGAAAGCGGCAACAAATGAAACCTCAAAAAAGCATAGTAATGCTTAAGGGATCACAATGCAGAACAGCGCGATGAAGCCCTGGCTGGACTCCTCCTGGCTGGCCGGCGCGAACCAGTCTTACATAGAGCAACTCTATGAGGATTTCCTGACCGATCCGGACTCTGTCGATGCAGTATGGCGCACGATGTTCCAACAGCTGCCGGGCACCGGCGTGAAACCTGAACAGTTTCACTCCACCACGCGCGAATACTTTCGTCGCCTGGCGAAAGATGCATCTCGTTACACCTCCACCGTTTCCGATCCGGCCGCCAATTCAAAGCAGGTTAAAGTCCTGCAGCTGATTAACGCCTTCCGTTTTCGCGGCCATCAGCATGCGAATCTCGACCCGCTTGGTTTGTGGAAGCAGGATCGCGTCGCTGACCTCGATCCCGCCTTTCACGATCTGACCGACGCCGATTTTCAGGAAAGCTTTAACGTAGGCTCTTTCGCCATCGGCAAAGAGACCATGAAGCTGGCCGATCTCTATGAAGCGCTACAGCAGACCTATTGCGGCTCCATCGGTGCAGAGTACATGCACATCAACAACACCGAAGAGAAGCGCTGGATCCAGCAGCGCCTGGAATCGGTGGCGGGCCGCGCTGCCTTTAGCAGCGAAGAGAAAAAAGGTTTCCTGAAAGAGCTGACCGCGGCAGAAGGGCTGGAAAAATACCTTGGCGCGAAATTCCCGGGCGCGAAACGCTTCTCGCTGGAAGGCGGCGATGCGCTGATCCCGATGCTGCGCGAAATGATCCGCCATGCGGGCAAGAGCGGCACGCGCGAAGTCGTGCTGGGCATGGCGCACCGCGGTCGTCTTAACGTGCTGATCAATGTGCTGGGCAAAAAACCGCAGGATCTCTTCGACGAGTTCTCCGGCAAGCATAAAGATCACCTCGGCACCGGCGACGTAAAATACCATATGGGCTTCTCGTCAGACGTGGAGACCGAAGGCGGTCTGGTGCATCTGGCGCTGGCGTTCAACCCGTCGCATCTGGAAATCGTCAGCCCGGTAGTTATGGGTTCGGTGCGCGCGCGTCTGGATCGTCTCGATTCGCCGGGCAGCAATCAGGTATTGCCGATCACTATCCACGGCGACGCCGCGGTTATCGGCCAGGGCGTGGTGCAGGAAACCCTGAACATGTCTCAGGCGCGCGGCTATGAAGTCGGCGGCACCGTTCGTATCGTTATTAACAACCAGGTGGGCTTCACCACCTCCAACCCGCGTGACGCGCGCTCGACGCCATACTGTACCGATATCGGTAAGATGGTGCTGGCACCGATTTTCCACGTCAACGCGGACGATCCGGAAGCGGTGGCGTTTGTGACTCGCCTGGCGCTCGATTATCGCAATACCTTTAAGCGCGACGTCTTTATCGACCTGGTTTGCTACCGCCGTCACGGCCATAACGAAGCCGACGAGCCGAGCGCAACCCAGCCGCTGATGTATCAGAAAATCAAAAAGCATCCGACGCCGCGTAAGCTCTACGCCGATCGTCTGGAGGCGGAAGGCTCCGCCAGCCCGGAAGACGCGACCGAGATGGTGAATCTCTATCGCGACGCGCTGGATGCGGGCGAGTGCGTGGTAGCCGAATGGCGTCCAATGAGCCTGCACTCCTTTACCTGGTCGCCTTATCTCAACCATGAGTGGGATGAGAGCTACCCGTCAACCGTCGAACCGAAACGTCTGCAGGAGCTGGCACGCCGTATCAGCCAGATCCCGGAAGCGGTCGAGGTGCAGGCACGCGTCGCGAAAATCTACAATGATCGTAAAGAGATGGCCGAAGGCAACAAGCCTTTCGACTGGGGCGGCGCGGAGAACCTGGCCTACGCCACGCTGGTGGATGAGGGCATTCCGGTGCGCCTCTCTGGCGAAGATTCCGGCCGCGGCACCTTCTTCCATCGCCATGCGGTGATCCATAACCAGTCCAACGGCTCCACCTACACGCCGCTGCACCATATCCATAATGGACAGGGGCAGTTCAAGGTGTGGGACTCCGTACTGTCGGAAGAGGCGGTGCTGGCGTTCGAATATGGCTACGCCACCGCTGAACCGCGTACCCTGACGATCTGGGAAGCGCAGTTCGGCGACTTCGCCAACGGCGCGCAGGTGGTGATTGACCAGTTCATCAGCTCCGGCGAGCAGAAGTGGGGCCGCATGTGCGGTCTGGTCATGCTGCTGCCGCACGGCTACGAAGGTCAGGGCCCGGAACACTCTTCAGCGCGTCTGGAGCGTTATCTGCAGCTCTGCGCAGAGCAGAACATGCAGGTGTGTGTGCCCTCTACCCCGGCGCAGGTCTACCATATGCTGCGTCGTCAGGCGCTGCGCGGTATGCGCCGTCCGCTGATCGTCATGTCGCCGAAATCGCTGCTGCGTCATCCGCTGGCGGTCTCTTCGCTGGACGAACTGGCTAACGGCAGCTTCCAGCCCGCGATTGGCGAAATCGATGCGCTCGATCCGCAGCAGGTGAAACGCGTGGTGCTCTGTTCCGGTAAGGTCTACTACGATCTGCTTGAGCAGCGCCGTAAAAACGAGCAGACCGATGTCGCCATCGTGCGTATCGAGCAGCTCTATCCGTTCCCGCATAAAGCGGTGCAGGATGCGTTAAAAGATTATGCCCATGTGCAAGATTTCGTCTGGTGTCAGGAAGAGCCGCTGAATCAGGGCGCATGGTATTGCAGCCAGCATCACTTCCGCGAAGTGGTTCCGTTCGGCGCTTCGCTGCGCTATGCGGGCCGTCCGGCTTCCGCTTCGCCGGCTGTGGGCTATATGTCCGTACATCAACAACAGCAGCAAGACCTGGTTAATGACGCGCTGAACCTTGGTTAATTTAAAAGGAAAGATAATGAGTAGCGTAGATATTCTCGTTCCCGACCTGCCTGAATCCGTTGCCGATGCCACCGTGGCAACCTGGCACAAAAAACCAGGCGATGCGGTAAGCCGCGACGAAGTGCTGGTAGAGATCGAAACTGACAAAGTGGTACTGGAAGTGCCGGCCCAGGCTGACGGCGTGCTGGAAGCCGTACTGGAAGATGAAGGCGCGACCGTCACTTCGCGCCAGATCCTGGGTCGCCTGAAAGAAGGCAACAGCGCAGGCAAAGAGACCAGCGCTAAAGCGGACACCAACGAGTCAACTCCGGCGCAGCGTCAGACGGCGTCGCTGGAAGAAGAGAGCAACGATACGCTGAGCCCGGCGATCCGTCGTCTGATTGCCGAGCACAATCTGGACGCATCGCAGATTAAAGGCACCGGCGTAGGCGGTCGTATCACTCGCGAAGATGTGGAAAAACATCTGGCGAAGAAACCGGAAGCGGCCAAAGCTGCTCCTGCCGCCGCTGAAGCTGCGCCGCAGACCGCTGTCGCTAACCGCAGCGAAAAACGCGTGCCGATGACGCGCCTGCGTAAGCGCGTGGCCGAGCGTCTGCTGGAAGCGAAGAACAGCACCGCCATGCTGACCACCTTCAACGAAGTGAACATGAAGCCGATCATGGATCTGCGCAAGCAGTACGGCGAATCCTTCGAGAAGCGTCACGGCGTGCGTCTGGGCTTTATGTCCTTCTATCTGAAGGCGGTGGTGGAAGCGCTGAAGCGTTTCCCGGAAGTTAACGCCTCTATCGACGGCGAAGACGTGGTTTACCACAACTACTTCGACGTCAGCATCGCAGTCTCCACGCCGCGCGGCCTGGTGACACCGGTGCTGAAAGATGTCGACGCGCTGAGCATGGCGGACATCGAGAAGAAAATTAAAGAGCTGGCAGTGAAAGGCCGCGACGGCAAGCTGACGGTTGAAGAGCTGACCGGCGGTAACTTTACCATCACCAACGGCGGCGTCTTCGGCTCGCTGATGTCGACGCCGATCATCAACCCGCCGCAGAGCGCGATCCTGGGCATGCATGCCATCAAGGATCGTCCGATGGCGGTGAATGGTCAGGTCGTGGTGCTGCCGATGATGTATCTGGCGCTCTCATACGATCACCGTCTGATCGACGGCCGTGAATCAGTCGGCTATCTGGTGGCGGTGAAAGAGCTGCTGGAAGATCCGGCGCGTCTGCTGCTGGACGTCTGATTTTCGCCGGGCGCGCCGATTGAACGCGCGCCCAACCTTATTACTCTTTTCAGACCTGAATGGATAGAACATCATGAACTTACACGAATACCAGGCGAAACAGCTGTTTGCACGGTATGGTATGCCGGCACCAACGGGCTACGCCTGTACTACGCCACGCGAAGCGGAAGAAGCGGCCTCTAAAATTGGTTCAGGCCCGTGGGTAGTTAAATGTCAGGTTCATGCCGGCGGACGCGGTAAAGCGGGCGGCGTGAAAGTGGTCAACAGCAAGGAAGATATCCGTACTTTCGCTGAAAACTGGCTGGGCAAACGCCTGGTGACCTATCAAACTGACGCAGAAGGCCAGCCGGTAAACCAGATCCTGGTTGAAGCGGCGACCGATATCGATCAGGAACTCTATCTGGGCGCGGTAGTCGATCGCGCTACCCGTCGCGTGGTCTTTATGGCCTCGACCGAAGGCGGCGTTGAGATTGAGAAAGTAGCGGAAGAGACGCCGCACCTGATCCACAAAATGGCGCTCGATCCGCTGACCGGTCCGCAGCCTTATCAGGGCCGCGAGCTGGCGTTCAAACTGGGCCTGACCGGCAAACAGGTCAGCCAGTTCACTAAAATCTTTATGGGCCTGGCGACCATGTTCCTGGAGCGCGATCTGGCGCTGGTTGAGATCAACCCGCTGGTGATCACTAAGCAGGGCGATCTGGTCTGCCTCGACGGCAAGCTGGGCGTGGACGGCAATGCGCTGTTCCGTCAGCCGGAGCTGCGCGAAATGCGCGATCCGAGCCAGGAAGATCCGCGCGAAGCGCACGCAACGCAGTGGGAACTGAACTACGTCGCGCTGGAAGGCAACATCGGCTGTATGGTTAACGGCGCAGGTCTGGCGATGGGCACCATGGACATCGTGAAACACCACGGCGGCCAGCCAGCTAACTTCCTTGACGTGGGCGGCGGCGCGACCAAAGAGCGCGTAACTGAAGCCTTTAAAATCATCCTCTCCGACGACGCGGTAAAAGCGGTCTTCGTTAACATCTTCGGCGGCATCGTGCGCTGCGACCTGATCGCTGACGGCATCATCGGCGCCGTCGCTGAAGTGGGCGTCAACGTACCGGTCGTGGTACGTCTGGAAGGAAACAACGCCGAGCTGGGCGCGCAGAAACTGGCGGACAGCGGACTGAACATCATTGCAGCAACCAGCCTGACTGACGCGGCACAGCGCGTTGTTGCGGCTGCGGAGGGGAAATAATGTCTATTCTGATCGACAAAAACACTAAAGTGATTTGCCAGGGTTTCACTGGCGGTCAGGGGACTTTCCACTCTGAACAGGCGCTGGCTTACGGCACGCAGCTGGTCGGCGGCGTTACGCCGGGCAAAGGCGGCACCACGCATCTGGGCCTGCCGGTGTTCAACACCGTGCGTGAAGCGGTAGAAGCGACCGGTGCGACTGCGACGGTAATCTATGTTCCTGCGCCGTTCTGTAAAGACGGCATCCTGGAAGCGATCGACGCAGGCATCAAGCTGATCATTACCATTACCGAAGGCATCCCGACGCTGGATATGCTGACGGTGAAAATGAAGCTGGACGAAGCGGGCGTGCGCATGATCGGACCAAACTGTCCGGGCGTGATCACCCCAGGCGAATGCAAAATCGGCATCATGCCGGGCCACATTCACCAGCCTGGCCGCGTCGGCATCGTGTCGCGCTCCGGCACCCTGACCTATGAAGCGGTGAAGCAGACCACAGACATCGGCTACGGCCAGTCTACCTGTGTCGGCATCGGCGGCGACCCGATCCCGGGTTCTAACTTCATCGACATCCTGAAAATGTTCCAGGATGATCCGCAGACTGAAGCGATCGTCATGATCGGCGAGATCGGCGGCAGCGCGGAAGAAGAGGCGGCGGCGTTTATTAAAGAGCACGTCACCAAACCGGTTGTCGGCTACATCGCAGGCGTGACCGCGCCGAAAGGCAAACGTATGGGCCACGCAGGCGCTATTATCGCCGGCGGCAAGGGCACAGCGGACGAGAAGTTCGCTGCGCTGGAAGCGGCAGGCGTGAAAACCGTTCGCAGCCTGGCGGATATTGGCGATGCGGTAAAAGCGGTGCTGCCAGCGAAATAAGCGCGTTACGCATCAGCACTCAGGCCACCCTTCGGGGTGGCTTTTTTTTGCCCAAAAGAAAGCCGGTGCGGCGAAAACTCCCATTACAGAGCGGGTAAAAAGAGGCTGGCGTGGCGGAAAAAAAGGAGTTTCTTTTTGGAAGTAGAGTTAAAAAGTAAAATTAAAGGTAATGCTTTTCTAAATTACGCCATTTCTCTGTGACAACTAATTAACAATAATCTTCAGACTACATATCTGGAAATTAAAAGCGTTAATCCAGATCAAAGCTTCTCGATATTTAACAAACTTTACCGCTGGCAAAGCGTAAGCCAACCGGTTTTAATTGCGCTGCATCAATTCAGTCATTTCCAGAAACATCCAGGAGATTGCGCCAGAGATCAATAATCGGATGGCGGCAGTTGTTCTCTCGCCTGCCCGGAACGGACTGAGGATGCTTTTAGGGGAAGTTTCACTACCGTTACTCGCTCACGTCGGGCCGCGGATCACTGTGAGCCGTCGGTAACAAAAAACTGGAATCAATAATCAGTCGTTCCTGAATCTTATTCTCTGCGTCAATACCTGCTGTTCGCCGTTGTTATTCGCAGAATAAGGTCATGCGAGGAGCAAGGAGTCATTATGTTAGATATCGTCGAGCTGTCGCGTTTACAGTTTGCCTTAACGGCGATGTACCATTTCCTGTTTGTCCCGTTAACGCTCGGTATGGCGTTTTTGCTGGCTATTATGGAAACGGTTTACGTCCTCAGCGGCAAACAAATCTATAAAGATATGACCAAATTCTGGGGCAAGTTATTCGGAATTAACTTTGCGCTGGGCGTGGCCACCGGCCTGACCATGGAGTTTCAGTTCGGAACCAACTGGTCTTATTACTCTCACTACGTCGGCGACATTTTCGGTGCGCCGCTCGCCATTGAAGGGTTAATGGCGTTCTTCCTGGAATCCACCTTTGTCGGCCTGTTTTTCTTCGGCTGGGATCGCCTGAGCAAAACGCAGCATCTGGCAGTCACCTGGCTGGTGGCGTTGGGATCCAACCTCTCGGCGCTCTGGATCCTGGTGGCGAATGGCTGGATGCAGAATCCCATCGCCTCTGAATTCAACTATGAAACCATGCGCATGGAGATGCTGAGCTTCTCCGAACTGGTGCTTAACCCGGTGGCGCAGGTGAAATTCGTGCATACCGTCGCGGCGGGCTACACCACCGGCGCCATTTTTATCCTCGGCATCAGCGCCTGGTATCTGCTTAAAGGACGCGATGTCGCCTTCGCGAAACGTTCTTTCGCCATCGCCGCCAGCTTCGGCATGGCTGCAGTGCTCTCGGTGATTGTGCTGGGCGACGAGTCGGGCTACGAAATGGGCGACGTGCAGAAAACCAAACTCGCCGCTATTGAGGCTGAATGGGAAACCCAGCCTGCGCCAGCGGCCTTTACGCTGTTCGGCCTGCCAAATCAGGAGAAACATGAAAACGCCGATGCGGTGCAGATCCCCTGGCTGCTTGGCCTGATTGCGACGCGATCTATCGATACGCCGGTAACCGGCCTGAAAGATCTGATGGCGCAGCATGAGGTGCGTATCCGCAACGGCATGAAAGCCTATGCGCTGCTGAACCAGCTGCGCAGCGGCAGCGAAGATCCGGCGGTGCGCGAGGCGTTTAACCAGAGCAAACAGGATCTGGGCTACGGCATGCTGCTAAAACGCTATACGCCGAACGTGGCGGATGCGACTGAAGCGCAGATCCAGCAGGCGGTAAAAGATTCTATTCCGCGCGTGGCGCCGCTCTATTTCGCCTTCCGCATTATGGTGCTGGCGGGCGTGCTGCTGCTGGGTATCATCACCTTCTCGTTCTGGAGCGTGATCCGCAACCGTATTGGCAAGCATCGCTGGCTGTTGAAAGCGGCGCTCTACGGCATTCCGCTGCCGTGGATCGCGGTAGAAGCGGGCTGGTTTGTCGCCGAATATGGCCGCCAGCCCTGGGCGATCGGCGAAGTGCTGCCGACCTCGGTAGCGAACTCTTCCCTGACCGTGGGCGATTTGCTCTTTTCCATGCTGCTGATTTGCGGTCTCTACACGCTGTTCCTCGTGGCGGAAATGTATCTGATGTTTAAATTCGCGCGCCTTGGTCCGAGCAGCCTGAAAACCGGACGATATCACCATGAGCAGGTCCCGACGGCGGCTGAGCCGGTACGCGGTTAAGGAGAGCAACCATGTTTGATTATGAAGTTCTGCGCTTTATCTGGTGGCTGCTGGTCGGCATCTTGCTGGTGGGCTTCGCCGTGGCAGACGGTTTTGATATGGGCGTCGGCATGCTGACGCGCCTGATGGGACGCGACGATACCGAACGCCGCATTATGGTCAACAGCATCGCGCCGCACTGGGATGGCAACCAGGTCTGGCTGATCACCGCAGGCGGCGCGCTGTTCGCTGCCTGGCCGATGGTCTACGCCGCCGCCTTCTCTGGCTTCTACGTGGCGATGATTCTGGTGCTGGCGTCACTCTTTTTTCGTCCGGTAGGTTTCGATTATCGTTCTAAAATTGAAGATATGCGCTGGCGCGGCATGTGGGACTGGGGCATCTTTCTTGGCAGCTTCGTTCCGCCGCTGGTGATTGGCGTGGCGTTCGGCAATCTGCTGCAGGGCGTGCCGTTCCATGCGGATGAATATTTACGCCTCGACTACACCGGCAACTTTTTCCAGCTGCTCAATCCGTTCGGGCTGCTGGCGGGCGTTATCAGCGTGGCGATGATTCTGACGCAGGGCGCAACCTATTTGCAGATGCGCACCACTGGCGAACTGCACCTGCGTTCGCGCACCGTGTCGCAGGTCGCCGCGCTGGTGATGATGGTTTGTTTCGTGCTGGCGGGCGTCTGGGTGAAATATGGCATCGATGGTTATGTCATCACCAGCGCTATCGATCACCACGCGGCGTCGAACCCGCTGGGAAAAACCGTCGTACGCGAGGCGGGTGCCTGGCTGGCGAACTTTAATCATATGCCGGCGCTGTGGCTCTTTCCGCTGCTCGGCGTGGTGCTGCCGTTGCTGACGGTGATGTTCTCGCGCAGCGAGAAGGGCGGCTGGGCGTTTGTCAGCTCATCGCTGACGCTGGCGTGTGTCATCATGACCGCAGGTATTGCGCTGTTTCCCTTTGTCATGCCGTCGAGCATCGAACCCGGCATGAGCCTGACGATGTGGGATTCCACCTCGAGCCAGCGCACGCTGACGGTTATGACCTTTGCCGCCATCATCTTCGTGCCCATTATTCTGGCCTACACCAGTTGGTGCTATTACAAGATGTACGGGCGTATCACGAAAGAACATATTGAGCGCAATACGCACTCTCTCTACTGATTAAGGAGACGACGCATGTGGTATTTTGCCTGGATTCTCGGCACCCTGCTGGCCTGCGCTTTTGGCGTGATCACCGCGCTGGCGCTTGAGCATGTTGAAGAGAGCGCCGCACAGGACGAGCGTGCCTGATGCGCAAGCTGATTCGGACGGCATATCGTCTGATGAACAAAGGGCCCCTGCGGGCCCTTTCGCTCATTCTGGCGCTGATTGTGGCGGGCTGTTTGTTCTGGGATCCCTCGCGCTACGCCGCGCGCACCAGCACCCTGTCGGTATGGCAAGGCATTCTGGTGATCTGGGCGGTATGCGCTGGCGTGATCCACGGCGTAGGCTTTCACCCGCGCCGTACGCGCTGGCAGGCGCTCTTCTCGCCGCCGGTGGCCCTGATCGTCCTGTTGCTGGCTCTCTACTGGTTCTGGCGATAACCTGTAACAGCTGCCGCTGGCTGTGGAGTATTGTCAGCGGCAGGTCAAGAAATCTACTGAAAATCCTTCCGTTTGTTTCCGTCCGATAATTATTTTCTCCTGGCTCTGGCATCCCATTCCCAACCCCAAATCTCTTGCGTATAGTAGCAACGTTTAAAAACGAGACCGGGATGTAGAGTGAGTACAACGCTGTTTCGCTGGCCGGTTCGGGTCTATTACGAAGATACCGATGCCGGTGGCGTGGTTTACCATGCCAGCTATATCGCTTTTTATGAACGAGCACGTACCGAGATGTTGCGTCAGCACCATTTCAATCAGCAAACTCTGCTGGAAGAGCAGGTTGCTTTTGTGGTGCGGCGCATGACGGTGGACTATGTTTCGGCGGCACGTCTTGATGACCTTCTGGAAATCCAGAGCGAAGTCACCGCGATGACGCGCGCGACCATGACATTTTCCCAGCGTATCGTGAATGCAGAAGGCAAAGTCCTGAATGAAGCAGAAGTCCTGATTGCCTGCATTAACCCACATCTTATGAAGCCGATTGCGCTTCCCAAGTCTATTGTCGCGGAGTTCAAGCAGTGACTGACATGAACATTCTTGATTTGTTCCTGAAGGCGAGCCTTCTGGTCAAACTTATCATGTTGATTTTGATCGGCTTTTCCATTGCCTCCTGGGCCATCATTATTCAGCGCACCCGTATTTTGAATGCGGCGGGACGCGAGGCGGAAGCGTTCGAAGACAAATTCTGGTCTGGCATTGAGCTTTCTCGTCTCTACCAGGAGAGCCAGGGACGTCGCGAAGAGCTGAGCGGTTCAGAGCAGATTTTCTATGCCGGCTTCAAAGAGTTCGCCCGTCTGCATCGCGCTAACAGCCACGCGCCTGAAGCCGTGGTCGAAGGCGCCAGCCGCGCCATGCGCATCTCAATGAACCGCGAACTGGAAACCCTGGAGAACCATATTCCGTTCCTTGGCACCGTCGGCTCTATCAGCCCCTATATCGGTCTGTTCGGCACCGTCTGGGGCATTATGCATGCCTTTATCGCGCTGGGCGCGGTAAAACAGGCGACGCTGCAGATGGTTGCGCCGGGCATCGCCGAAGCGCTGATCGCCACCGCGATCGGTCTGTTTGCCGCGATCCCGGCAGTCATGGCCTATAACCGACTGAACCAGCGCGTCAATAAGCTGGAGCAGGGCTACGACAACTTTATGGAAGAGTTCACGGCCATCCTGCACCGTCAGGCTTTCTCCAGCGATAACGCGAAGTAAGCGGAGGTAACTCATGGCCAGAGTACGTGGTCGCGGTCGCCGCGACCTGAAATCGGAAATCAATATCGTTCCGCTGCTCGACGTCCTGCTGGTGCTGCTGCTGATCTTTATGGCGACAGCGCCGATTATTACCCAGAGCGTAGAAGTGGATCTGCCGGACGCCACCGATTCGAAAACGGTCTCCAGCGACGATAATCCGCCGGTGATTGTAGAAGTCTCGGGCGTTGGCCAGTACAGCCTGGTGGTGGATCACGATCGTATGGAGCAGCTGCCGCCGGAACAGGTAGTAAGCGAAGCGCAGCGTCGCATTGAGGCGAATCCAAAAACCGTCTTTTTAATTGGCGGCGCAAAGGATGTGCCTTACGACGAAATTATTAAAGCGCTTAACCTGCTGCATCAGGCAGGCGTTAAATCTGTCGGTTTGATGACGCAGCCGATTTAAAGTCGAACCGTTTTTGGGAACCGAGTGTGTCGAAGGCAACCGAGCAAAACGAGAAGTTAAAGCGCGCGATAATTATATCGATAGCTCTCCACGTCGTGCTGATCGCGCTGCTGGTCTGGAGCTCGTTCAACGAGAATATTGAGGCGAGCGGCGGTGGCGGCGGCAGCGATATCGACGCGGTAATGGTCGATCCCGGCGCTGTAGTGGAACAGTACAATCGTCAGCAGAACCAGAAAAGCGACAGCCAGCGCGCCGAGCAGCAGCGTCAGAAGCAGGCGCAGCAGCAGGCTGAAGAGCTTCAACAGAAGCAGGCCGCTGAACAGCAACGCCTGAAGGCGCTGGAAAAAGAGCGCCTGCAGGCGCAGGAAGCGGCCAAAGAGCAGGCTGAGCAGCAGAAACAGGCGGAAGCGGCTGCTAAAGCGGCGCAGGAGCAGCAGAAAGCGGCCGAAGCCGCCGCCGCGCAAGCCAAAGCCGATGCGAAAGCTGAAGCGCAGGCGCAGGCGAAAGCCGCCGCTGAAGCGAAGCAGAAAGCGGAAGAGCAGGCAAAACAGGCTGCTGCCGACGCGAAGAAAAAGGCGGAAGAGCAGGCGAAAGCCGCCGCCGCCGCTGCTGCGAAAGAGAAAGCGGTTGCTGACGCCAAAGCAGCTGCTGACGCGAAGGCAAAATCCGAGGCGCAGGCGAAAGCGAAAGCAGCGGCGGATGCCAAAGCGAAAGCCGCGCAGGAAGCGAAAGAAAAAGCCGAGGCGGCAAAAGAGAAGGCCGCTGAGGAAGCGAAAGAGAAAGCCGAAGCGGCCAAAGAGAAGGCCGCGCAGGAAGCCAAAGAAAAAGCGGAGGCCGCGAAAGAGAAGGCGGAGGCCGCGAAAGAGAAAGCAGCTGCCGAGGCGAAGGCCAAAGCGGAAGCGGCGGCTAAAGCGAAAGCCGATGCGAAGAAAAAAGCAGCGGCGGAAGCGGCGAAAAACAGCAGCGACGTTGACGATCTGCTTGGCGGCCTCACCTCCGGCAAAAATGCGCCGAAGAGCGGCAACGCCAGCGGCGGCGCGCCGGCAGGGCAGGGCAACCAGAAAAAATCGGGCGCGTCCGGTGCGGATATCAGCAACTATGCGGGCCAGATCCAGGCAGCGATCCAGAGTAAGTTTTACGATTGGGAAAACTACAAGGGTCGTACCTGTACGTTGCGCATCAAGCTGGCGCCGGATGGTTTGCTGATTGACGCCAAAGCGGAAGGGGGCGATCCCGCGCTCTGTCAGGCGGCGTTAGCGGCCGCGCGTCAGGCGCGTATTCCTAAGCCGCCGACGCAGGACGTTTATCAGGTCTTTAAGAACGCGCCGCTGGATTTCAAGCCGCAATAATGCAGTATCTTACGTCAGCTTGATCTATGGTTAAGCCGTAAACAAACAGAAGTCATGTTTTTCAGGAACTGTGCCAGTTATCGTGGACTGAGGTTCAGATAAGGGAGATAAGATGAAGCAAGCTCTTCGTGTCACGTTAGGCTTTTTTATACTGTTGTGGGCGGCCATGCTGCATGCAGAAGTCCGCATCGAAATTACACAGGGCGTCAACACGGCCCGTCCAATTGGCGTTGTGCCTTTTAAATGGGCCGGTTCCGGCGCGGCGCCGGAAGATGTCGGCGGCATCGTCGGCGCTGACCTGCGCAACAGCGGCAAGTTCAATCCGCTGGACGTTTCTCGTCTGCCGCAGCAGCCGACCAGCGCCCAGGAAGTTCAGCCTGCGGCATGGACCGCGCTGGGCATCGACGCGGTAGTCGTCGGTCAGGTTCAGTCGAACCCGGACGGCAGCTATCAGGTTTCTTACCAGCTGGTCGATACCGCCGGTTCGCCGGGCAATGTTATCGCCCAGAACTCCTTCAAGGTCACGAAACAGTGGCTGCGCTATGCGGCGCACACCGCCAGCGACGAAGTATTTGAAAAGCTGACGGGCATCAAGGGCGCGTTCCGCACCCGTATCGCCTACGTCGTGCAGACCAACGGCGGCCAGTTCCCGTATGAGCTGCGCGTAGCGGATTACGATGGTTACAACCAGTTTGTGGTGCATCGCTCGCCGCAGCCGCTGATGTCGCCTGCATGGTCGCCGGACGGTTCCAAAGTCGCTTACGTCACCTTTGAAAGCGGCAAATCGGCGCTGGTGGTGCAGACGCTCTCTAACGGCGCTATCCGTCAGGTCGCTTCTTATCCGCGTCACAACGGCGCGCCGGCGTTCTCTCCGGACGGCTCTAAACTGGCGTTCGCCCTGTCGAAAACCGGCAGTCTTAACCTTTACGTAATGGATTTGGGCTCAGGCCAGACGCGTCAGATAACCGACGGACGCTATAACAGCACCGAACCGACCTGGTTCCCGGACAGCCAGACGCTGGCCTATACCTCGGATCAGGCTGGTGCGCCGCAAATCTACAAAATTGGCATCAACGGTGGCACGCCGCAGCGTATTACCTGGGAAGGCGCACAAAACCAGGATGCGGACGTCTCAACCGATGGTAAGTCTATGGTGATGATCAGCACCAGCGGTGGTGCGCAGCACGTCGCCAAACAAGATCTGGAAACGGGTGCCGTCCAAACGTTGACGAACACGTTCCTGGATGAAACGCCAAGCCTGGCACCGAACGGCACGATGGTAATCTATAGCTCTACTCAGGGGATGGGTTCCGTGTTGCAGTTGGTCTCAACCGATGGGCGTTTCAAAGCGCGTCTTCCGGCAACCGATGGACAGGTTAAATTCCCTGCCTGGTCGCCGTATCTGTGATACCCGTTTCTGCGGGTTAAGCAAACATCTAACAATAATGGGATTTTGAAATGCAACTGAACAAAGTGCTGAAAGGGTTGATGCTGGCTCTGCCGGTTCTGGCTGTAGCCGCTTGTAGCTCACACAAAAACAACAATAACGACCAGACTGGCATGGGCGCTGATGGCGCTTACGGCAACGGTTCTGGCATGAACGGCAGCGGCAACATGTCTTCTGACGAGCAGGCGCGTCTGCAGATGCAGCAGCTGCAGCAGAACAACATCGTTTACTTCGGTCTGGACAAATATGACGTGCAGTCTGATTACGCTCAGATGCTGGACCAGCACGCAGCCTTCCTGCGCGGCAACCCGTCATACAAAGTGACCATCGAAGGTCACGCGGATGAGCGCGGTACGCCGGAATACAACATCGCACTGGGCGAGCGTCGTGCTAACGCCGTGAAGATGTACCTGCAGGGCAAAGGCGTGTCAGCTGACCAGATGTCAATCGTCTCTTACGGTAAAGAGAAACCGGCTGTTCTGGGTCATGACGAAGCGGCTTACTCTAAAAACCGTCGTGCCGTTCTGGTCTACTAAGAGAATCACATGATTAGTAACTTCAGACTTCATCTGTTGGGTCTGTCGTTACTGGTTGGCGTAGCGGCCCCCTGGGCCGCTAATGCCCAGGCGTCAATCAGTAGCGTCGGCTCTGGCTCGGTCGAAGACCGTGTCACCAATCTTGAACGAATTTCCAATGCCCAGGCTCAGCTTCTGCAGCAACTGCAGCAGCAGATGAGCGACAACCAAAGCGATATCGATTCCCTGCGCGGGCAAATCCAGCAAAACAGCTACCAGCTTAATCAGGTCATCGAGCGGCAAAAGCAGCTCTATCAGCAGATCGACAGCCTGAGCAGCAGCGGCGCGAATAATGCGGCGCAAAGCGGCGCTGCCGCACCGGCTGCAGGCGCTGATGCAGGTGCGGGTGCGGCGGCCAGTGCGGGCGCAGGCGCCGCAGCGGCCTCATCAGGCGCGCCGGTGCAGAGCGGCGACGCTAACAGCGACTATAACGCTGCGGTAGCGCTGATTCTGGAAAAGAAACAGTATGACCAGGCGATCGCCGCGCTGCAGGCGTGGGTGAAGCGCTATCCTGATTCAACTTATCAGCCGAACGCCAATTACTGGCTGGGGCAGTTGAATTACAACAAAGGTAAAAAAGACGACGCGGCTTATTATTACGCCACCGTGGTGAAAAATTACCCGAAGTCGCCGAAAGCCTCTGAAGCGTTGCTAAAGGTTGGCGTCATCATGCAGGAGAAAAACGACACGGCGAAAGCTAAAGCGGTTTACCAGCAGGTGATCAAACTTTACCCCAATACCGATTCAGCAAAGCAGGCGCAAAAACGCCTCGACGGGCTGTAATTTGTGCAGCCAGCACCGGATTTTGCCTGATTTCTGGTCTGGCAGCATGAAAGGTAAGCAGTTGACGCCGCTGGTGGAAAATAAGGGTTGCGCTACATCGGTAAATCAGTAATATATGCCGCCGTTGCCGGGACAGATTACAAATGTGTCTGGCAAGCCTGAAGATGGGTCGTTAGCTCAGTCGGTAGAGCAGTTGACTTTTAATCAATTGGTCGCAGGTTCGAATCCTGCACGACCCACCATCTTCTCAGCGAACAGGTTCTTTTCTCTGTTACTGCGAAACTTCAGCATCGCTTCACAACCTAAAGATGGGTCGTTAGCTCAGTCGGTAGAGCAGTTGACTTTTAATCAATTGGTCGCAGGTTCGAATCCTGCACGACCCACCATCTTTTCGCAGGCTTCAGGTTTGCGGGTTGTAAGCCCCAAGCGGGTCGTTAGCTCAGTCGGTAGAGCAGTTGACTTTTAATCAATTGGTCGCAGGTTCGAATCCTGCACGACCCACCAATTCAGGAAAAAGCGCCCAACGGGCGCTTTTTTCGTTTTTGCGCGTACAAGGTTAACGAGCAGGATGAGAGCCTGCGCAGGTTCGACTGAATCGCCGGAGCGATTCAGGCTGATGCGAAGCATCACCCCGAGGGCGAGGCCCCGGACGGGCCGAGGCAAATCCTGCACGACCCACCAGTTCAGAAAAAAGCGCCTTATGGGCGCTTTTTTCGTTTCTGTGCACCTGAGCTTAACGTGCAGGATGAGAGCCTGCGCAGGACAAATTTTATTTCCGCGCCCTCCTCTCGGTTACGACCTTTTCTTCGCCTTCGCAGCCGTAAGGCTCTCCCAGATATGCATCACCGCATAGCTGCGCCATGGACGCCACTGCCGGGAACGCGCCTCCGCCTCAGACGGCTTCAGGCCGCCAAGATTATTACGGATGGCGATATCCTCTTTGGGGAAAGCGTCCGGCCAGCGCAGGGCGCGCATAGCAATATAGTGCGCCGTCCAGGGGCCAATGCCCGGCAGCGCGACCAGCTGTTTCATTACCGTCTCCGGCGACTGAGTGGCGTTAAAGCGCAGCGTTCCTGCTGCGCACGCCTGCGCAAAAGCGATAATGGCGCGCGAGCGCGCGCTGACGATACCCTGCGGCGCAACATCGTCTACCGTCAGGCTGGCAATGCGCTCTGGCTGGGCTGTGTAGCGCGTCAGATCGGGGAAGGGCGTCTCGCAGGGCTCGCCAAAGGCGGCGGCAAAGCGGCTGCTGACGGTGGTGGCGGCCTTAACCGTCACCTGCTGGCCGATAATAGCGCGCACGCCAAGCTCAAACGCGTCGAATGCGCCCGGCACACGTAAACCGGGATGCGCTATCAGGCTGGGAGCCAGTAACGCATCCTGAGCCAGACAGGCGGCAATTATCTGCGGCTGGGCGTTGAGGTCGAAAAGATCGCGCAGTCGTCGAAGCAGCAGCGGCAACACCGGCGTCAGCGAAGTGGAAAAAGTGACCTGCAGCGCGCTCTTGTCAGGCAAATGGGACACGCTGACCCAGCCGCGACAGCGGCCCAGCGCCACGGTGCGCCGGTAGGTGCCATCCTGCACCGCCTCGACCTCTTTCATGACATGCGTCTGCAAAAAGGCCAGCATCGCCTCCCAGTCATAGGGCGGGCGATACACAAGGCGCAGCGTGGCGCTGTCGCCCGGCTGTGTGCGCGTCGCGGCGCTGATGCCTTTTCGCAGCGCGCTCGGCGTCATGCGATAGCGCGCCCGAAACACGTCGTTAAAACGGCGCAGGCTGCTGAAACCGCTGGCGTAGGCCACTTCCGTCACCGGCAGCTGCGTCTCCGTCAACAGCTGCTTCGCCAGCAGCATACGGCGCGTCTGCTTCAGCTCCAGCGGCGATACGCCAAGTTCCTGCTGCACGATACGACGTAGCTGACGCAGGCTAACGCCAAACTCGGCGGCGATCGCCTCCAGCCCTTCGCGCTCCTCCAGCATGCCCTCTTCAATACGCTGAATCAGCCGATCCGCCACGCGGTGAGGCTGGTCGACCGGCGCATTGCCCGGCGCCAGCTCGGGCCGACAGCGCAAGCAGGGACGAAAATGGGCTTTCTCCGCCGCTTCGGCGCTGGCGAAAAACAGGCAGTTTTTCTGCTGCGGCGCTTTAACCGGACAGATGGGGCGGCAGTAAATGCCGGTCGACGTGACGCCGACGAAAAAAACGCCGTCGAAACGGGTATCGCGCGAGGTTAACGCCTGATAAGCAATCTCAGAATCGAACATGATGACTCCTGCAAATAAACAGAGCCTATACCCGGTTTTTGATGCAGACTCGCTGTTTTCGGACAGCAAAGCAGTTTAGCCTGATGACCGAAAACGGCCAGCGCGCCATGGATAAAATGCGACAATAGAGACTGTCTCAAACCGGGAGAACGGCATCATGTATCACTTCAAACTTGTCTCCACGCCGGTGGGCGAACTGAAACTGGTGGCGAGCGAGCGCGGACTCGCAGCCATCCTGTGGAAAAACGACGACCCGCATGGTTCGCGCTTTCTGCCACAAACGCGCGATGAGGCGCATCCAGTCCTTATTGAAGCCGAGCGTCAGCTGCGGGAATATTTTGCCGGCGAACGCCGCTGCTTTACGCTGCCGCTCGACTTCGTCGGCACCGAGTTTCAGAAAAAAGTGTGGAATGCGCTGGTGGCGATCCCCTTTGGAGAAACGCGCAGCTACAGCGAAATCGCCCGCCAGATTGGGCATCCGCAGGCGGTGCGCGCGGTGGGGGCGGCGAACGGCAGAAATCCTCTCTCTATCGTCGCGCCCTGTCATCGCGTTATCGGCGCCAACGGCAAGCTCACAGGCTTTGCCGGCGGGCTGGAGGTCAAAGCCTTCCTGCTGGATCTGGAAATGCCGCAAAAAGCGGGCGTGCTGCCGCTGTTCGTCGAGGAGCCGCGCTAAGCTGCTGCTTAAAAAAGAGCACGACACCACGGGTCGTTTCCGCTATCGTGTTTAGCATATAAAACACGATGGCGGAATGAACGCATATATCCGCTATTTTAAATGATTTTCGTTCATTTGATAAAACGAGAGCGGTGTAATGAGTGCTTTATTCGATACAGAAAACGCAGCCTGGCCCTTTCCGGCCAAACCCGCGCGGCTCAGTGCCGACGAAAAACAATTTTACCTCAGCAAAATCAAACGCCTGCTAAAAGAACGCAATGCGGTGATAGTGGCTCACTACTACACCGATCCGGAAATCCAGGCGCTGGCGGAAGAGACCGGCGGCTGCGTAGCGGACTCGCTGGAGATGGCGCGCTTTGGCAGCACGCATCCCGCCTCAACGCTGCTGGTGGCGGGCGTGCGTTTTATGGGCGAAACCGCCAAAATCCTCAGCCCGGAAAAAACCGTGCTGATGCCAACGCTGCAGGCTGAATGTTCCCTTGATCTCGGCTGCCCCATTGAAGAGTTCACCGCTTTTTGCGATGCCCATCCCGACCGTACCGTGGTGGTTTACGCCAACACCTCGGCGGCGGTCAAAGCGCGCGCTGACTGGGTTGTGACCTCCAGCATTGCGGTTGAGCTGATCGACCATCTCGACAGCCTGGGCGAAAAGATCATCTGGGCGCCGGATCGTCATCTCGGCCGCTACGTTACGCAAAAAACCGGCGCGGACGTGCTCTGCTGGCAGGGCGCCTGCATTGTGCATGACGAATTCAAAACCCAGGCGCTGCTGCGCATGAAAGCGCTTTATCCCGACGCGGCGGTGCTGGTGCATCCGGAATCGCCGCAGGCGGTGGTCGATCTGGCTGACGCGGTCGGCTCGACCAGCCAGCTGATTCAGGCGGCGCAGCGGCTGCCGCATCCGCAAATGATCGTGGCGACCGATCGCGGCATCTTCTACAAAATGCAGCAGGCGGTGCCGGAAAAAACGCTGCTGGAAGCGCCCACCGCGGGCGAAGGCGCCACCTGCCGCAGCTGCGCGCACTGCCCCTGGATGGCGATGAACGGCCTTAAAGCCATTGCCGAAGGGCTGGAGCAGGGCGGCGCGCAGCATGAAATAGCGGTTGATGCTGCGCTGCGCGAGGCGGCATTATTGCCGCTCAACCGCATGCTATCCTTTGCTGCGGAACTTAAACTTAAGGTCAAAGGGAACGCCTGAGGAACAGATGATGGATTTTTTCAGCACAAGCAATATCCTGGTTCATATTCCGCTCGGCGCGGGCGGCTACGATCTTTCATGGATTGAAGCCATCGGCACGCTGGCGGGGCTGCTCTGCATCTGGCTTGCCAGTCTGGAGAAAGTCATCAACTATCCGTTCGGCCTGATCAACGTCACGCTGTTCGCCGCGATCTTCTTTCAGATCCAGCTCTACGCCAGCCTGCTGCTGCAGCTTTTCTTCTTCGTCGCGAATGTCTATGGCTGGTACGCATGGAGTCGACAAACCGACGATCGCCAGGCTGCGCTGAAAATCCGCTGGCTGCCGCTGCCGAAAGCGCTGGGCTGGGGGGCGGTCTGCGTCGTCGCCATTGCGCTGATGACGCGCTATATCGATCCGGTCTTCGCTTTCCTGACCCAGATCGCCGTATCGCTGATGAACGCGCTTGGCCTGCAGGTTGCGATGCCGACGCTGCAGCCCGATGCCTTTCCGTTCTGGGACGCCAGCATGATGGTGCTCTCTATCGTGGCGATGATCCTGATGACGCGTAAATATGTCGAAAACTGGCTGCTGTGGGTGGTTATCGACATCATCAGCGTCATGATCTTCGCGCGTCAGGGCGTCTACGCCATGGCGCTGGAGTATGTGATTCTGACGCTGATTGCGGTTAACGGTTCGCGCATGTGGATAGCGAGCGCGCGCCAGCATGGCTCGCGCGCGCTGGCGCGTCAGTGAGGATGCGCATGTTCGCCGTGATGATGGTGATGCGCCGGCTCTGAGCTATCGCTAAAGCCAAGCTCGCAGTCGGGCGTGGCGCACGGCTGATACTCCATCTGCACCGTAGCGTGTTCAATTTTATACTTCTGGTGCAGATAGTGATGGATACGCTGCAGCAGCGCATCGTGATCGTAAGGCGGGATCACATGCACGTGCAGCGTTACCACGGGTTTCTCGCCCACCTGCCAGACGTGCACATGGTGCACGTTGCGCACCTCCGGAATATTCAGCGTTAAATCGCGCGTCAGCTTCTCCGCATTGATCACTTCCGGCGCGCCCTCCAGCAGTTCGTGCAGGCTTTCGCGCAGCAGCGCCCAGGCGCTGCGCAGCACCAGTAGCGACACCAGCAGAGACAGAATCGGGTCGATGGGCGTCCAGCCGGTATAAAGAATAATCAACGCCGCAACAATCGCGCCGACCGAGCCGAGCAGATCGCCCATCACGTGCAGGGCAGCAGCGCGCACATTAAGGTTCTTCTCCTCGCTGCCATGGTGCAGCAGCCAGAAAGAGAGCATATTCGCCAGCAGGCCGCCGATGGCGATGCCGAGCATCAGGCCGCCGGTTACCGGCTGCGGCTGGTAAAAGCGGCGCAGCGCCTCCCAGACGATAAGCGCGGTGATCACCAGCAGGGCTATTGCGTTAACGAACGCCGCCAGCGTGGTAAGACGCAGCAGGCCAAAGGTGTGACGGGCGTTGGGTTTGCGCTGGGCGAAATGCACCGCCAGCAGCGCCATCAGCAGCGCGGCGGCGTCGGTGAGCATATGTCCGGCATCGGCCAGCAGCGCCAGCGAGCCGGAGATCCATCCGCCAACCGCCTCCGCCACCATAAAGAGTGCCGTCACGGCGAAGGCGGCCGCGAGGCGTTTACGATTGCCTGCCGGCGCGCTATGAGAGTGATTATGAGCCATAAGAGTCCAGTTTTTTCAGTAACCTGTTGGTGAGTAATAGTAGCAAATCCCAGTCGTCCGGCGCGTCCTGCTGCTGTTTAGCGCGATCGGCCAGCTGCTGACAGAGTGCGGCACCCTCTTGCATACCGATCAGCAGCCAGCTTCCCTTCAGGCGATGCGCCGCCTCCGCCAGCTGTGTCCAGTCGCTTGTCGCGCGCGCCGCTGTAATGCGCGCCACGTCGCTGTTCAGCGCGTCGCGCAGAGTCTGGCTGAGACGCGCCAGAAATTTCTCGTTCTGCTGCGCCAGCTGCCGCAGATTATCATCCAGCGCCGCCAGCGGGTCCCGATCGAAATGCGCCAGCAGCGCGGCGAGATCGCTGAGCTGCACTGGCTTGATCAGCACGCGTTCGTTCTCCTGCAGAGGCAGGCTGAGCAACTGCGCGTCTGCGGAGCAGAGCACCCGCATCGGCAGCGTCTGACGCTGGCGGTCGCGGCGACGCAGCAGCCGCAGCAGCAGCTGGCCGTCCGGGTGCGGCATCATCTGGTCGATAAACAGCAGATCGTAGGGCCGAGCGGCGTCGGCGCGCAGCAGGGCGCGCCCCTCGGCAAAACAGTCCGCCTCAACCGCGAACCGCGCCAGCTGCTGCTGCAACACCAGCAGATTCGCCGGATGATCGTCGACGATGGCGACGCGCAGCGCGGCGTAGCGGGGCAGGATAGCGTTCTCCTGCGGCGCGGCCTCGCAGCGCTGCAGCGGCAGCGTCACCGTCACGTCGGTGCCTCTGCCGGGCTGCGAGCGCAGCGCGATGTCGCCGCCCATGCGCTGCACAATCTCCCGGCAGATAAACAGCCCCAGCCCGCTGCCCTGCACCGATACCTTTTTGCCGGACGGCGCCTGATACCAGGGATCGAACAGCTTCGCCTGCTCTTCCGGCGGAATGCCGCTGCCGCTGTCGCGCAAAGTAAATACCAGCCGTTCGTCGGCGGCGAGCGTCAGGCGTATCTCGCCCTCGGTCGTGAATTTCAGCGCATTGGTCATCAGGTTATTGATCACCTGCTGCAGCCGATCCGCATCTATCATCACGCGATCCGGCAGCGGCGTCAGCGCCTCGACGCTCAGCGTCGGGCCGTCCACGCGCATCAGCGGATGATAAAAGCGCTGCTGCTGCGCCAGCCATTCCCCCAGCGCCAGCGGACGCGGCGCAAGGGCAAAGCTGTTGCTCTCAATACGCGCGTGATCCTGCAGATCGTTCAGCAGCGTCAGCAGCGAACGGGCGCTGCTGTAGACCAGCGCCAGGTTCGCGGAGCGCGCTTTTTCCAGCTCCAGCAGACCCAGAATCGCCTGCATCGGCGTACGTAACTCATGGCTGACGGTGGCAAGAAACTGGCTTTTCATCGCATTGGCGCGCTCGGCCTGTTGACGTTGAAGACGCTCGCGACGCTGCTGCCAGTAACGGCGCGCCAGCAGCAGCAGTAAAATGACGATAGCCGCGCCCGCCGCGGCGAGCACCAGCCGCGGCAGTGCGCGCATCGCCATCACATTGCCCGGCTGCGGCGGCGTCAGCCAGCCGTCACGCATCTGACGCTGCGTGTCGACGGGAATTTGCTGTAGCGCGCGGTTGATCAGCGGACGCAGCAGCGGCTGGTCGGCGGTCACGCCCAGCGCGATCGGCCAGGCGATATCGCTGGCGGCGAAGGCGAGATGCAGCCGATCGCCGTAGCGTCCGGCGATGCGCCAGCGCGCCGACAATACATTATCGGCCAGCGCATCGATCTGCCCATTCGCCAGCGCGTCGTACAGGCTGGCGCGATCGGTAAATACCTGCGGCGTCACGTCCGGCGGCAACAGTTGCGTCGCCACATCGTCGCGCAACAGGCCGATGCGTTTGCCCGACAGATCGTGCCAGCGGCTAAAGCTGGCGTCGCGCCGACTATAAATGCCCCACAGCGCGCGCCAGACCGGCAGCGTGGCGTTTTGCGTCGCTTCGCCGTTGAGCGGCTGTGTCAGCCGCAGCATCACCTGATGCTGCGCCAGCAGTTCATCAGCCTGTTGCGGGCCAGCGACCCAGCGCGGCGCGAAGCGAACGCCGCTGCTCTGCGCGATAGCGTTCAGCAGATCGACGCTGTAGCCGCGCGCCGCGCCGTTGCTGTCACGGTAGCTCCAGGGCGCGTTGTCGCTTTCCGCCGCGTAGTCGATCACCGGATGCGCGCGCAGCCATGCGCGCTCCGCCGCGCTCAGCATCAGGGTTTGCGTATCCTGATAGCGCGGCAGCGGTGCGCCCCAGCGCGACTGCAGATTGGTCACCAGCTCGGCAGGCAGCTGGCGCAGACTCTGATTCAGCCAGTCGATCAGCCCGGCATCACGGGCGAAAGCGCGCAGCGTCAGCTGGCCGACATCCAGCTGTGAGGCGATCTGATAGATCTCCCCCTGCTGCAGCTGACTGAGCAGAAAACTGGCGCTGATCTCATCCGCCACCACATAGTCGTTCTGCTGATTCAGCAGCGTGGAGAGCGCCTGGAGATCGTTGCTGTAGGTGCGCCAGCGATGTTTTTCCGCAACCGCTGCGGGCAGCTGCGCCAGCGTCACGCCGCTAATAGCGAGCTGCGCGTTCTGACTATTGAACATCACGGCGCGCGCGTTGCGCTGGCTGCGATAGATGCGCAGCGGACTGCTGAACCAGCTTTCGCTGTGCAGCACGCCCGCCGGCAGCGGGTTCGGCAGCGCGCCCAGCGCAAAATCGATCTGGCCGCTCTGCAGCGCTGCCATCAGCTGCGCGCGATCGGCGAACAGCTTTAGTGTGAAGCGGGCGCCGGTGAGCTGATGCAGCGCGGCCAGCGCATCGGCGTCAAGACCGTACAGCTCGTCGCCGACGCGCATCGTCCAGGGCGCGTTACTCTCCTCCAGCAGCCCGACGCGCAGCGTTTTTCCCTGCATCGTATCGGCGCCGTTGACAGGCATCATCATCGGCAGATCCAGGCTGCTGACCGGCCGCACTTCCGCCCAGGTTAGGGTAACGACCAGAGAGAGCAGCAGTAGCAGCCATTTCACTGCTGCGCTTTCCACAGGTCAGCCAGCTCCACCACCGAGCGCGCGCCGGTTTTTTCCAGAATATTCTTTTTATGGGTACTGACGGTTTTGTTGCTGATATGCAGCTGTTCGGCGATTTGCAGATTAGAGAGGCCGGTCGCCAGCAGTGCCAGCACCTGTTGTTCTTTACTGGTGAGCGGCAGGGCAGGCGCGTCAGCGGCGGGCGGAAAAGCGAGCTGGCCGCCCAGCACGGCGAGAATAGCGCTCAGCAGCTGCTCCATACGCTGGCTTTTGACGACATAGCCTGCCGCGCCCAGCGCCTGCGCGCTGCGCAAATAGTGACTGCTCTGTTGAGCCGAATAGATCAGAACCGGGATCAAGGGGAAGTGGATCTTCAGGCGACGCAGGATTTCCAGCCCGTCGCCGTCCGGCAGCCCGATATCCAGCACGATAATATCAGTGGGCTGCGTCAGCAGCTGGCGCGCCTGCTGTTCGCTGGCGGCGGACCGTAAAAGGATGGGGAAGGGCGCTCGTTCAAGCGCGGCTTCCAGCGCCACTTCAACCAGCGGATGGTCATCTATCAACAACAGCGAGGCCATGAAAATTTCCTGACAGGATTCATTGCCCCAGCATAGCGGAAGTTAGCGTAGAGAAAAATAATGGAGAGCCGAAGCTCTCCAGAATATATTACTGTGTGGTGCCGTCGGTTTTACGGTCGACTTTACCGCCGCCCTCTTTGGTTTGCACCTTGCTGTTAATATCCGGGCACTTGCCATCTTTACACTGGCTATTTTGATCCATTTCGTTAGCGGACATATTGCTGCCGCTCGTGCTGCCGCCATTAGCCGCAGGATTAGTATTGGTGTCAGTGTTATTAATCTTGTCATTATTGACTTTATTCGGCGGCAGATTCTGTTTTGCGCCGCCCGCTGCCGCGCCTGCTTCAGCCGCCTGGTTAGCGGTACCGTTATTGTCGGCCATTGCCGCGCCGCTGCCTAATGTCATTGCCGCCGTCAGAAAAATCATTGCAAATTTATTCATCATTATGCTCCTGTAATCAATGAAAGCTGCTGTTTGAAACCCGATGCTGCAGTTTGACGCAAAGATGTTCCGGCGAAATTTAATTTCACCCAAAGGTCGTCCGGAAGAGATAAATAATGTAAGCGAACCATTCCTCAGTGCTTACAAGTAAAAGCCTAGTTGAGAACCCTATAAATGCAAATTTCACGCGTGCATTTAAGATGCGTCCTGAATTTACACTCCGGGCGCAACGGGATAAATTGGGCGGGTTGTGCCCGACGCGCGTTGGGCCAGAAATAAATGGAATGATTAATGAATTACCAGAACGATGATTTACGCATTCGGGATATCAAAGAGCTGCTGCCTCCCGTTGCGCTGCTGGAAAAATTTCCCGCAACCGATAATGCCGCTCGCACCGTTGCCCGCGCCCGCGACGCTATCCATCAGATTTTGCAGGGCCAGGACGATCGCCTGCTGGTGGTAATTGGCCCCTGTTCGATTCACGATCCGCAGGCGGCAAAAGAGTACGCTTCGCGCCTGCTGAAGCTGCGTGACGAACTGAAAGGCGAGCTGGAAGTGGTGATGCGCGTCTATTTTGAAAAGCCGCGCACCACCGTGGGCTGGAAAGGGCTGATTAACGATCCCTATATGGATGGCAGCTTCCAGCTGAACGACGGCCTGCGTCTGGCGCGCCAGCTGCTGCTGGAGATCAATGACAGCGGACTGCCAGCGGCAGGCGAGTTTCTCGATATGATTACGCCGCAGTACGTGGCGGACTTAATGAGCTGGGGCGCCATCGGCGCGCGCACCACCGAGTCGCAGGTGCATCGCGAACTGGCGTCAGGACTCTCCTGTCCGGTCGGCTTCAAAAACGGCACCGACGGCACCATCAAAGTGGCTATCGATGCGATTAACGCCGCCGGTTCGCCGCACTGTTTCCTTTCTGTGACCAAGTACGGCCACTCGGCGATTGTGGAAACCAGCGGCAATGCGGACTGCCATATCATTCTGCGCGGCGGCAAAGAGCCAAACTACAGCGCGCAGCACGTCAGCGCGGTAAAAGCCGGGCTGGAGAAGGCCGGTCTGCCTCAGCAGGTGATGATCGACTTCAGCCACGCCAACAGCAGCAAGCAGTATCAGAAGCAGATGGAAGTAGCAGATGACGTGGCGGCGCAAATTTCAGGCGGCGAGCACGGCATTATGGGCGTGATGATTGAAAGTCATCTGGTCGAGGGCAATCAGAGCCTGGAGAGCGGCGAGCCGCTGGTCTACGGCAAGAGCGTTACCGACGCCTGCATCGGCTGGAGTGACACAGATAAAGTGCTGCGCCAGCTGGCGGCCGCCGTTAAGCAGCGCCGCGGCTGATTAGCAGCGACTCAGATGCCGTTCACGTCACCACCCGAGCGGCAGCAATAAAAAAGGCCAGACATCTTTCTGGCCTTTCTGCATTTCAGCTAACGCTTACTTCGCTTTACCCTGGTTAGCGACGGCTGCAGCTTTCGCCGCGATCTCGTCCGCATCGCCCAGATAGTAGTGTTTGATCGGTTTGAAATTCTCGTCGAACTCATAAACCAGCGGAACGCCGGTCGGGATGTTCAGCTCAAGGATCTCATCTTCGCTCATATTGTCGAGGTATTTCACCAGCGCGCGCAGCGAGTTGCCGTGCGCAGCGATGATCACTTTCTCGCCGCTTTTGATGCGCGGCAGAATGCTCTCGTTCCAGTAAGGGATAACGCGATCGATGGTCAGCGCCAGGCTCTCAGTGGTCGGCAGCTGCTCAGCGCTCAGCTTCGCATAGCGCGGGTCATGGCCGGGGAAACGCTCGTCGCTGCGATCCAGCTCCGGCGGTGTAACCGCGAAGCCGCGACGCCACTGTTTCACCTGGTCGTCGCCATATTTGGCAGCGGTTTCCGCTTTGTCCAGACCCTGCAGCGCGCCATAGTGGCGCTCGTTCAGACGCCAGGATTTCTCAACCGGCAGCCAGGCCTGATCCAGCTCATCAAGAACATTCCACAGAGTGTGAATGGCGCGTTTCAGCACGGAGGTGTAAGCAAAATCGAAGACGAAACCTTCTTTTTTCAGCAGCTGACCGGCTGCTTTGGCTTCGGTGCGACCTTTATCAGAAAGGTCCACGTCATACCATCCGGTAAAGCGGTTTTCCTGGTTCCACTGACTTTCGCCGTGGCGGACCAGAACCAGCTTAGTTACGGCCATAGTTAACTCCTTAACTCTTTGATGTTTCTACGATAATGGAAACCTTGCTGCAACCAACCCGACGCGCGCGCCCGGCGGCACATGGATAGCGCCATACCATAGCGGAAAACGGCGCAGGGCGTAAGCCTGTCGGCGACGCACTGCGCGTTTTTCATCCGGCGGCTCAGCGCGGCGTAAAGCGGTAGCGCGTCACGGACTCCCAGCGCTCGCCCGGCTGCAGCCAGCATGAGGGCTGGGGCCACTCAGGATGATTCGGCGAATCCGGTAAAAATTCGCTCTCAAGCGCAATACCCTGGAAAGCAGTATAGCTTTCCTGCTCACGCGCGCGCGTTCCCGCCAGATAGTTGCCGGTATAGAACTGCAGCGCGGGCGCGGCGGTCATCACGGTCAGCTGCAATTCGCCGTCGGCGGACCAGAGCTGCGCGGCAGGCTGGCTGGCGTCGCCAGCGCTGTCGAGCAGAAAGGCGTGATCGTAGCCCTTAACCGCCTGCTGATCCGCGTCGGCGAGGAAATCCTGCGCCACGATTTTCGCCTCGCGAAAATCGAAGCTGGTGCCTGTCACCGCTTTCAGCGGCGCGTTGGGAATACCGGCGCTGTCGACAGGCAGATAATGTTCGGCCAGCAGTTGTAAGCGATGCTGGCGCGCGTCGCCATGATGCGCGTCAAGATTAAAGTAGGCGTGGTTCGTCAGGTTGACCGGGCAGGGCTTATCGACCTCGGCCTGATAGCTGATCGACAGGCAATTGTCGTCGTCCAGCTCATAGCGCACCTGCGCCAGCAGATTGCCTGGATAGCCCTGATCGCCGTCTGGCGAGTCAAGCCGGTAAACCACGCTGGTTTCGCTCTGGCTGACGATCTGCCAGCGGCGCTTGTCGAAACCCTGCGGCCCGCCGTGTAGCTGATGCTCGCCCTGATTCGCCGCCAGCTGAATATGCTGCTGCGTCAGCGTCGCATTGGCGATGCGGTTGGCATAGCGTCCGATAGTCGCGCCGAGATAGGCATCCTGATGCAGGTAGTCGGAAGGCGTGGCGCAGCCGAGCAGGGCTTCACGCACGCTGCCGTCACGCATTGGCACGCGCGCCGACAGCCAGGTCGCGCCCCAGTCCATAAACGTCGCCACCATGCCGTTGGCGTTGCGTAAAACGGTAATGCGCCACGGCTGGCCGTCTGGCGCGTGTGAATTGACGTCGCTTAACATTGGCCGGCTCCTTCTGAGGCGGTGCAGACGTAGAACGTCTCTTTAATGCCGGTTTTCGCTTCGTACTGCTCCGCGACCGCCGCTTTCACCTGATCGACCAGATCGAACGGCATCAGGGCCACGACGCAGCCGCCGAAGCCGCCACCGGTCATACGTACGCCGCCGCGCTCGCCGATCTCCGCTTTGACGATCTCGACCAGCGTATCGATCGGCGGAACGGTGATCTCAAAGTCATCGCGCATTGAGGCGTGTGATTCCGCCATCAGTTCGCCCATGCGTTTCAGGTCGCCTCTGCTCAGCGCGTCGGCGGCTTCCAGCGTACGGGCGTTTTCGGTCAGAACGTGACGCACGCGTTTTGCTACCTGCGGATCCAGCTCGTGCTCTACCGCTTTGAACTGTTCGATATCTACGTCGCGCAGCGCAGGCTGGGCGAAGAAGCGCGCGCCGGTTTCGCACTGTTCGCGGCGCGTATTGTATTCGCTGCCAACCAGATTGCGGCGGAAGTTAGAGTTGATGATCACCACCGCGATATCTTTCGGCATAGAGACCGGACGGGTGCCGAGCGTGCGGCAGTCGAGCAGCATGGCGTGATCTTTCTTGCCCAGCGCGGAGATCAGCTGATCCATAATGCCGCAGTTGCAGCCGACGAACTGGTTCTCTGCCTCCTGACCGTTGACGGCGATGGCCGCGCCGTCGAGCTTCAGGTGATAAAGCTGCTGAAATACGGTGCCGACCGCCACTTCCAGCGACGCTGACGAACTCAGGCCAGCGCCCTGCGGTACGTCGCCGCTGATCACCATATCTACGCCGCCGAAGCTGGCGTCACGCTGCTGCAGATGTTTCACCACGCCGCGCACGTAATTGGCCCACATCGGCTCTTTCACGCTCATAATCGGCGCGTCGAGCGAGAAGCTGTCCTGCTGATTATCGTAATCCACCGCGACGACGTGCACCTGACGATCGTCGCGTTTCGCGCAGGCAATCACCGTCTGATAGTCGATGGCGCACGGCAGCACGAAGCCGTCGTTGTAGTCGGTGTGTTCGCCAATCAGGTTGACGCGGCCTGGCGCCTGGATCGTGTGGGTCGGCGCATAGCCAAAGGTGTCGGTGAAAATCTGCTGCGTGGTGCTTTTTAAGCTCATTGTTTTGCCTCGCGGAAATGAATATCACTAACGGCGCGCAGGCGTTCCGCCGCCTGTTCCGCCGTTAAATCGCGTTGGGTTTCGGCCAGCATTTCGTAGCCGACCATAAATTTGCGAACCGTAGCCGAGCGCAGCAGCGGCGGGTAAAAGTGCGCGTGCAGCTGCCAGTGATCGTTCTCTTCACCGTTGAACGGCGCGCCGTGCCAGCCCATGGAGTAGGGGAAAGAGCACTGGAACAGGTTGTCGTAGCGGCTGGTCAGCTGCTTGAGCGCCTTCGCCAGATCTGCGCTCTGCTCAGGCGAGAGATCGTTCAGGCGTTTAACCTGCGCTTTCTTCGGCAGCAGCAGCGTCTCGAACGGCCAGGCCGCCCACCAGGGCACCACCGCCAGCCAGTGTTCGGTCTCGACTACGGTGCGGCTTCCGTCGCTGAGCTCGCGCGCGGCGTAATCCACCAGCATCGGCGAGCGGTGCGCGGCGTAATAGGCGCGCTGATTAGTGTCTTCGCGCTGCGCTTCGTTGGGTAAAAAGCTGTTGGCCCACACCTGACCATGTGGATGAGGATTGGAGCAGCCCATCGCCGCGCCTTTGTTTTCAAAAACCTGCACCCAGGGATAGCGCTGGCCGAGATCGGCGGTCTGCTCCTGCCAGGTTTTTACCACCTCTTCCAGCGCAGGCAGCGACATCTCCGGCAGCGTTTTGCTGTGGTCCGGCGAGAAGCAGATCACTCGGCTGGTGCCGCGTGCGCTTTCGCAGCGCATCAGCACGTCGCTGCTTTCCGGCGCCTCTGGCGTCTCGGTCATCAGCGCGGCGAAATCGTTAGTGAAGACGTAAGTGCCTTTATAGTCAGGGTTCTTGTCGCCGGTGACGCGCGTGTTGCCCGCGCAGAGGAAGCAGTCCGGATCGTGCGCCGGCAGCGTCTCTTGCGATGTGGTTTCCTGCGCGCCTTGCCAGGGACGTTTGGCACGGTGTGGCGAAACGAGGATCCACTGATCGATCAGCGGATTGTAACGGCGATGCGGATGATCGACCGGGTTAAATTTTTCCATGTTGAGTCCTGGTTAACGTCAAAAAGCCAGACAGGCATTGTTAAAAAGTAGCACATCAGCGCCCGATAAAGCGTGATCAAGTCTGGATAAATGGAATCGTTTACACAAGCTGAAAATTCTTATTCAAAGCCTTTCTCTGTGGGATAAGTAACTTAAAAAGGCTAAGCAATGGTAGCGGTTACATGAGGCGGGGCAGGCGGGATAAGCGGACGCCGCCGGGCGGCGTCGCGCTGATTAACGCAGGCTCTCCTGCTGGTAGGCGTAGCCCTCTGCGGCAGGGACAAAGCTCAGGCGATGGGTAATGCAGCGCGGGGCGTCTTCGGCATGATGCGAAACGAACAGCAGCTGCGTGCGGCCTTCGCCAATCAGAATATCGACGAAACGGCGCACCAGCTGGCGGTTGATGGGATCCAGTCCCTGAAGCGGCTCATCAAGGATCAGCAGCGCCGGATGCTTCACCAGCGCGCGCGCGATCAGCACCAGCCGCTGCTGACCCCAGGAGAGACTGTGGAACGGCGCGTCGGCCAGCGCGTTGTCCATGCCGAGCAGCGCCAGCCACTGCCGCGCCAGCGCCTTTTGCCGTTCCGATACCGCCTGATAGAGGCCGATCGAATCGAAAAAGCCGGAGAGGATCACGGTGCGCACGTTCACGCTGACGCGATAGTCGAGATGCAGGCTGCTGCTGACATAGCCGATATGCTGTTTGATATCCCAGATGGTTTCGCCGCTGCCGCGCCTGATGCCGAACAGCGTGAGATCGTTGCTGTAGCCCTGGGGATGATCGCCAGTGACCAGACTCAGCAGCGTCGATTTACCCGCGCCGTTAGGGCCGACAATTTGCCAGTGTTCGCCGGCGTTAACCTGCCAGCTCAGCCCGTTAATTACCGCTTTATCATTGTAAGAGACCACGCCGTTGCGCAGTATGACGCGCGGCGCATCCGCTGCCAGCTGTGGAAGCTGATCGGGGGCGTCCGGCTCCGGCAGGGCCATCCCCTCCAGCTGTTCGCTGTGCGCCAGCTGCGCCACCAGCGCCTCCGCCAGGATCGCATCGCGCGCGCCGACGTGGGTCAGGGTGCACTCCGCAAGCACGCCTACCTGCTGAATAAAATCGGGAATATCGTCAAAACGGTTGAGCACCAGCACCAGAGCGACATCAGGCTGCTGCAGGCTCGCCAGCGTCTCCGTCAGGCTGGCGCGCGAGGCGACATCAAGGCCGTCAAAGGGCTCGTCGAGGATCAGCAGATCGGGCTGTTTCATCAGCGCCTGACAGAGCAGGACTTTGCGCGTCTCGCCGGTGGAAAGATATTTAAAGCGCCGGTCGAGCAGATAACCAATCCTGAACCGCTCCGCCAGCGCCAGTGCGCGCGCGTTATCTTTTATCTCGTCCTGGATAATCTCCAGCGCGGTGCGGCCGGTATCATCTTCGCCTTCGCTCAGCAGATCGGTGTTGTTGCGCTGCCATTCATCGGTGACCAGCTTTTGCAGCTGCTCCAGCGACAGACGCGTCGGACGCGCGAACTGGCTGATAAAATCGCCTTTTTCCGGCGTCAGCTCGCCCGCCAGCGCGCGCGCCAGCGACGATTTGCCGCTGCCGTTGGCGCCGACAAAGGCCCAGCTCTGGCCGCCTGTCAGCCGCAAATCGTTAAGGTTGAGTAATCGGGTGTCGCTAAGACGAAACGTGCCTTGCGAAATTTGCAATGAAGCCATGATTTATCCCATTTTATGCACTGTATTACCGAGTTGTAACCACAGCTGTCAGGGAAGTCAAATCATGGCGCATCGATCAGAGCAGCGTAGCAATAATCGCGTGTTCGGCATTAAAACTCGCCGTCACGCTCTCTCCTGGCTGCAGATTCTGCTGCTGCACCTGCTGATTAGGCAGCGTCGCGCAGAGGATTTCGCCGCTCGGCAGGGTCATCAGCACTTCGCTCATCTGCTCTCCTGGCTCAATCTGACTCACCTGCGCGTTGAGCTGATTATCCGCCTGCGACGCCTCGCGGCTGACCTGAATCCATGGCGCTTTAATCAGCACAAGAACCTCTTTGCCCGCTTCGAGCTGCAAGCGCTCGACGCTGCGCTGGGTCAGCGCGACGTTAAGCTGGGTTGCGCCGTCCGCCAGCCGCACCTGAAGGCGCTGCACCACATGCTGTTCGTCATGCGCCACCACGGTGCCGAATAGCTGGTTGCGCGCGCTGGTCTGCAACGAAAAGCGCGCGATGGTCGCCAGCAGGCTGTCGAGGGGTACTGAGTCGTTTTGCAGGGCGTCGAACGCCTTTTGCTGAATCTGTTCCAGCAGCTGAAACAGCTGAATAAGACGCTCGCCGTAGCGCGTCAGCTGCGCGCCGCCGCCGCCTTTGCCGCCGGTGGCGCGATCCACCAGGGTTTCGTCAGCCAGCTGGTTCATCTCGTTGATCGCGTCCCAGGCGCTTTTATAGCTGATGCCCGCCAGCTTCGCGCCCTGGCTGATAGAGCCGGTTTCGCGGATGCGTTTCAGTAACGTCATACGGCGCGGATCGGCAAACAGCTTCTGCTGCAGCCGGATGGTAAGGGAAAGTTCAGCCTGCATAGTCGCTTCTCCAGAAGATGTGAATGCAACGATCATAGCGGTGTCGGACGTAAAAAGTAAAAGCACGAAAAGGGCAGTGCGTTTTTTTCCTCAGACGTTACAATCACTTTTTTGCTTTGCTGAGTGAGACTTCCATGCTGGAACTGATTAAAAGCCTTGCTGTGGCGGTGATTATGGTGCCGGTGGTAATGGCGATTATGCTGGGCCTGATTTATGGTCTGGGCGAGGTGTTCAACGTCATCTCGAAATTTGGCCGCCGCGAGCACTCTTCACGCTCCACCCATTGATTTCCCGACGCCCGCTTAAGCGGGCGTTTTTATTGCGCCCGCTCAACCTTCTCCTTTTCCTGCCGATAATTTTGTAACGCTCCCCACATCTGCGTTGTATCATCGCTTACATAACGCATAACAGGAGAAAACTCATGACATTTCGTTCGTACCGCTGGGGGCTTGCCGCTGCGCTGAGCGTCACGCTGGCCGGGCAGGCTGTGGCCGCTGAAAAAGTGACTGTCTTCGCCGCCGCGTCGCTGACCAACGCGCTGCAGGAAATTGCGACGCAATATAAAAAGAAAACCGACGTGGAAGTGGTGTCCTCTTTTGCCTCCTCCTCCACGCTGGCGCGCCAGATTGAACAGGGCGCGCCCGCCGATCTCTTTATTTCAGCCGATCAGCAGTGGATGGATGACGCCGTCGCGAAAAAGAGCATGGATGACGCCACGCGCGTGACCTTGCTCGGTAACGAGCTGGTGCTGGTCGCGCCGCGCAGCGACAGCGCGAAGCCCGTTACGCTGAATGAACAAACCGACTGGAAAAGCCTGCTGAAAGGCGAACGTCTGGCGGTAGGCGATCCTGACCATGTTCCGGCCGGCATCTATGCGCAGGAAGCGCTGCAAAAGCTGGGTGCCTGGCAGACGGTATCGCCGTCGCTGGCGCGCGCCAATAACGTCCGCGCCGCGCTGGCGCTGGTGGAGCGCAATGAGACGCCTTACGGCATCGTCTACGGTTCGGACGCGGTCGCCAGCGATAAAGTGCAGGTGGTCGGTACTTTCCCGGCCTCCAGCCATAAGCCGGTTGAATATCCCATGGCGATAGTAAAAGCGCATAATAACGCCGCCGTTAAGGCGTTTTATGATTATCTGAAAGGCCCGGAAGCGGCCGCAGTGTTTAAACAGTACGGATTCTCCCCGAAAGCATGATACTCAGCGATCCCGAATGGCAGGCGGTAATGCTCAGCCTGAAAGTCTCCAGCATTGCAGTGCTGTTTAGCCTGCCGTTTGGCATCCTTGTGGCCTGGATTCTGGTGCGCTGCCGGTTTCCAGGCAAATCTGTGCTCGACAGCATTATTCATCTGCCGCTGGTGTTGCCGCCGGTGGTGGTCGGCTATCTGCTGCTGATCGGCCTGGGACGACGCGGCGTGATCGGCCAGTATCTGTATGACTGGTTCGGCTTCAGCTTCGCCTTTAGCTGGCGCGGCGCGGCGCTCGCCTCTGCGGTGATCGCCTTTCCGCTGATGGTACGCGCTATCCGGCTGGCGCTGGAAGCGGTAGATATGCGGCTGGAGCAGGCGGCGCGCACGCTCGGCGCCGGACGCTGGCGCGTCTTTTTCACTATCACGCTGCCGCTGACGTTGCCCGGCATAATCGTCGGCACCGTGCTGGCTTTTGCCCGTTCGCTGGGCGAGTTCGGCGCGACCATTACCTTTGTCTCCAATATCCCGCAGGAGACGCGTACGTTGCCGCTGGCGATGTTTACCCTGATCGAAACCCCTGGCGCTGAGGGCGCGGCGGCGCGTCTCTGCGTTATCGCGATCGCGCTGGCGCTGCTCTCCCTGATGATTTCCGAATGGCTGGCGCGCTGGGGCCGCAAAAGGATGGGCGCCTGATGCTGACGCTGAATTTTTCACAACGGCTGGGGGATCACCAGCTCGATATCGACGCGCAGATCCCGGCGAAGGGCATTACTGCGGTATTCGGCGTCTCCGGCGCGGGCAAGACGTCACTGATCAACGCCATCAGCGGCCTGACGCAGCCGCAACGCGGCACGATCGCGCTAAATGACCGTGTGCTGCTCGACGTAGAGAAAGGCGTGATGCTGCCGCCGGAAAAACGCCGCGTCGGCTATGTCTTTCAGGATGCACGGCTGTTTCCGCACTACCGCGTGCGCGGTAATTTACACTACGGCATGTCGTCCGCGATGAAAGGGCAGTTCGACGCGCTGGTCACGCTGCTGGGGCTGGAAACGTTGCTGGATCGCTTTCCGCTGTCGCTTTCGGGCGGTGAAAAACAGCGTGTCGCCATTGGCCGTGCGCTGCTGAGCGCGCCCGATATTTTGCTGATGGACGAACCACTCGCCTCGCTCGATCTGCCGCGCAAGCGCGAGCTGATGCCCTATCTGCAGAAGCTGGCGAAGCAGGTCGAAATCCCGGTGCTCTACGTGACCCACAGCCTTGATGAAATTTTACAGCTGGCGGAGAACGTGCTGGTGCTCGATCGCGGCGGCGTGAAGGCTTTCGGCCCGCTGGAAAAGGTCTGGAGCAGCAGTGCGATGCGTCCCTGGCTGCCGCTGAGCGAGCTGACCAGCGTGCTGCGCGTGCAGGTGCTGGAACACCATCCCGATTATCCGATGAGCGCACTGTCGCTCGGCGACCAGCATATCTGGGTGAGCCGGGTTAACCATCCGGTAAAAACGCCGCTGCGTATTCGTATCGCCTCGGCGGACGTCTCGCTGGCGCTGCAGCCGCCGCAGCACAGCTCGATTCGCAATATATTGCCGGCGCAGGTGGTAGAGCTGCTTGAGGTGGGCGATCAGGTTGAGGTTCGCTTGCGTATCGGCGTCAGCGAACTCTGGGCGCGCATTTCGCCCTGGGCGCGGGATGAGCTGGGCATTCGGCCGGATCAGTGGCTCTATGCCCAGATTAAAAGCGTGTCAGTCACCGCCTGATTACAGCAGCTGCTGCTGAATAACCGCAGCGATGCCTGGTTCAAGGTTGGTGCCGATCACCTGTTTCGCACGCGCCTTAATCGCCTCGTCGGCGTTGCCCATCGCCACGCCCAGCCCGACGGCTTCCAGCATGCTGAGATCGTTATAGTTGTCGCCGAAGGCGATGACGTCCTGCATGCTGAGGCCCAGCGAGGCGACCCACTCCGCCAGCCGCCGGCCTTTGCTGTTGCCGCGCTGCGCGATATCGACCTGATCGTGCCACGACCATTCGCACGCCAGCCCCAGCTCCGCTTCCACCTGGTTCGCGAACCGCTGCAGTTCGTCGGTGTTTTCATGCGAGAGCGCGAACTTCCAGATTGATTGCGCCTCGCGTGCCGCCGTCGCCAGGTCAGGCACCTGAACAAACAGCGGTCGCTGATGCGGCGGCAGCGATTCCGCCCACTTCAGCGTGCGCGTCACATGTCCCGTTGGCGTCTGGTAGAGCATCGCATCGTCAACGTAGAGCAAGCCATGGATACCCTTCTCATCTAACATCTCAATCACGCGCAGCGCCTGATCCTTATCCAGCGGATCGGCAGCCAGTACCTTTTTTGCCTGATAATCATACAAATAAGTGCCGTTACAGCAGATTGCGGGTGTATCGAGTTCCAGCGCCTGATAAAAAGGGTGGATAGCGCAGTGGTGACGACCGGTGACGATAGCCACCTTGACGCCAGCCTGACGCGCGCGCTTCAGCGCCTCGATCGACTGGGGCAGGATGGTTTTAGCGGGCGTCAGCAGGGTGCCGTCGAGGTCGAGGGCAATTACGCGATAGCTCATGGCTTATTCCGTCAGAAGGGATTAAAGAGGCATCGAGTCTACACCGGGGCGCGGTCCTGAGACAAAAAGCAGGGCACAAATGATCCCGGCGCACCGTAGAAAAAGAGACTACAGTGAGCCACAGACACAATACTGACAGGCTGCGAACAAGGAGAATGCATGAAACAAGTCGTTTATACCGCCAGTCCCGAGAGCCAGCAGATCCACGCGTGGCGGTTAGATGAAGAGGGCGCACTTTCGCTGTTGCAGGTGACGGATGTCTCCGGCCAGGTTCAGCCGATGGTGGTCAGCCCGAAGAAAGATTTCCTGTACGTCGGCGTGCGTCCGAACTTCCGCGTAGTGGCGTTTCGTATTGCTGCCGACGGCACCCTGAGCGAGGCGGGCGAAGCGCCGCTGCCGGGCAGCCCGACCCACATTTCCACCGATCGGACAGGCAACTATCTGTTTTGCGGCTCCTATAACGACGCCTGCGTCAGCATCAGTCCGATTGGCGAAGATGGCTTGCCGCAGGCGCCCTCTCAGGTGATCCGCGAGCTGGATGGTTGTCACTCCGCCAATATCGATAACGCCAACCAGACGCTGTTCGTCCCGGCGCTGAAGCAGGATCGTATTTGCCTCTATTCCCTGAGCGCCGACGGCAAGCTGGCGCCGCGCGCGCAGGCGCAGGTGACCACGGTAGAGGGCGCGGGTCCGCGCCATATGGCGTTTCATCCCAACGGCAGCTACGCCTACTGCGTGAACGAGCTGGACAGTACCGTTGACGTCTGGTCGCTGAATAATGCGCACGGCGAAGTCGAGCGCGTGCAGTCGCTGGATATGATGCCGCCGGGCTTTAACGAGACCCGCTGGGCAGCGGATATTCATCTGACGCCTGACGGCCGCTTCCTGTACGCCTGCGATCGTACCAGCAGCACCATTACGATATTCAGCGTCAGCGAAGATGGCGGCCTGCTCTCAATCGAAGGCTATCAGCCAACGGAAACGCAGCCGCGCGGCTTTAATATCGATAACAGCGGCCGTTATCTGGTGGCGTCAGGACAGAAGTCGCACCATATCGAAGTTTACCGTATCAGCGAGCCGCAAGGATTGCTGACGCCGCTGGCGCGCTATGCGGTGGGTCAGGGCCCAATGTGGGTGGTGATCCATCAGCTGGATTAAGATTGCCTGTTCAGGCGTGCGGGGTAGCGGCTCCGCACGCTTTTTCTAAAGTGCTCAACGCCGCTGCAAGATCAATATTGCGCTTTTTTGCCTGTGACAGGATACGCGGATTGTTTTTTTCGGAATCAGGAAAGATGAAGAAGAGCAACCGTACGCCTACCCCGCATGACGCCGCGTTCCGGCAGTTTCTCGGCCAGCCGGAAATCGCCCGCGATTTTATGCTTATCCACCTTCCACCCGAACTGCGCGCCGTCTGCGATCTCTCCACCCTGAAGCTGGAGTCCGGCTCTTTTGTCGAAGACGATCTGCGTCAGTACTTCAGCGATGTGCTCTATAGCCTGAAAACTACTACTGGCGATGACAGCTATGTTCATGTCCTGATTGAGCACCAGTCTACGCCGGACAAGCATATGGCGTTCAGACTGTTGCGTTATGCGGTCGCTGCCATGCAGCGCCATCTGGATGCAGGCCATAAAAAACTGCCGCTGGTGATACCGGTACTCTTCTATGCCGGTAAACGCAGCCCCTATCCATGGTCCACCTGCTGGCTGGATGAGTTCAGCGATCCGGCGCTGGCATCGCGGCTTTACGGCACGCCTTTTCCGCTGGTAGACGTAACCGTTATTCCTGACGAAGAGATCGCTGGCCATCGCACCATGGCCGCGCTGACGCTGCTGCAAAAACATATTCATCAGCGCGATCTGAGCGAGATGCTGGACAAGCTGGCCTCTATTCTGCTGGCCGGTTATCTCTCTTCATCGCAGGTAATATCGCTGGTACACTATATTATTCAGGCTGGCGAAAGCTCAGACGCCGAAGCCTTTGTTCGCAAACTGGCACAACGGATGCCGCAGCAGGGGGACCTCTTGATGACCATTGCAGAACAGCTTGAACAGAAGGGTATTGAGAAAGGCATCGAAAAAGGTATTCAGTTAGGCCGTCAGGAAGGCCGTAACGAAGGCAAACTTGAAGTTGCCCGCCGTCTGCTGGAGATGGGCATGCCGAGTGACGCTGTACAGCAGGCGACGGGCCTGAGCGAGGCGGAGCTGGCGCAGATCCGCCACTAACCCTTGCTATAGCGGCGCCGCTTTTCGCGGGCCGCATCCACTTCCCGTTACGAGTACTTCACCGTTATTGAAGCGCTCGCCAGCGCATGAAAATGTACGTTGAAGCCGACCATCGCGCCGCTCGCCTCAGCATCCACCTCGATTTTTTCTACATCCAGCGCATGCACGGTAAAAATATAGCGATGGCTTTCGCCCTGCGGCGGTGCCGCGCCGCCGTAGCCCGCTTTGCCGAAATCGGTACGCGTCTGCAATGCGCCCGGCGGCAGCATCGACTGGCCTGAACCGGCGCCTTGCTCCAGCAGGCGGGTGCTGGCGGGAATATTCACCACCACCCAGTGCCACCAGCCGGAACCGGTCGGCGCATCGGGATCGTAACAGGTGACGACGAAGCTTTTCGTACCCTCCGGCACCTCGTCCCACGCCAGATGCGGGGAGATATTATCGCCCTGGTAGCCCATACCGTTAAACACCTGGCGCTCCGGCATCTTGTCGCCGTCTTTAAAATCATTGCTGAAAACGCGCATCTTCTCTCCTCGATTGTCAGGACCTGTTCACTGCGAACGTTCTCCATCTTATCCAAAAAAGCAGGCGGTTCCAGTGGTTAGCCGCTAAAGTGCGCCTCCTGCGTCAGCGCTTCGGCAACCGCCTGCGTCAGGGCGCCTAACGCCTCTGGCGTAATGATATAGGGCGGCATCAGGTAGATCAGGCGGCCAAATGGACGGATCCAGACGCCGCGCTCGACGAAAAAGCGCTGCAGTCGGGCCATATTGACAGGACGATGCGTCTCGACAACGCCGATCGCCCCCAGCACGCGCACGTCCGCCACCTGCGGCGCCGCGCGCAGCGGCAGCAGCTCATCGCGCAGCTGCTGTTCAATACGCGCCACCTGTTGCGGCCAGTGGCCTTCGTTAAGCAGCGACAGGCTTTCTACCGCCACGGCGCACGCCAGCGGATTGCCCATAAAGGTCGGCCCGTGCATAAAGCAACCCGCCGGGCTGTTGCTGATGGTATCAGCGACATGGCGCGTAGCGAGCGTCGCCGCCAGCGTCATCATCCCGCCGGTCAGCGCCTTGCCGACGCAGAGGATATCGGGCGTCACCTCTGCATGTTCGCAGGCGAAAAGTTTGCCGGTACGGCCGAAACCGGTCGCGATTTCATCGGCAATCAGCAGCACGTTATAGCGATCGCAGCATTCGCGCACCCGTTGCAGATAGCGTGGGTGGTAGAAACGCATGCCGCCTGCGCCCTGCACAATCGGTTCAAGGATCACCGCCGCCAGTCGGGGATGGTGCTGCTCAATCAGGCGCACAAAATCATCCGCGTCGCGCTCGTCCCAGGGATCGTCAAAGCCGCACTGCGGCGCGGCGGCGAAATGGTGCTCCGGCAGGTAGCCGCGCCACAGGCTATGCATCGAGTTATCCGGATCGCAAACCGACATCGCCGCAAAGGTATCGCCGTGGTAACCGCGTTGTAGCGTCAGAAACTGCTGCCGCGTTTCGCCGCGCCCCAGCCAGTACTGCATTGCCATTTTCATCGCTACTTCCACCGCGACTGAACCGGAATCGGCAAGAAACACGCACTCCAGCGCGGCGGGCGTCAGCGCAACCAGCTGACGGCAGAGCGCGACTGCCGCTGGATGCGTAATGCCTCCAAACATGACATGCGACATCTGCGCCATTTGTTCCTGCATCGCCTGGTTCAGACGGGGATGGTTATAGCCATGGATCGCCGCCCACCAGGAGGACATGCCGTCCACCAGCTGGCGGCCGTCGGCCAGTTGCAGATGCATACCCTGCGCCGCAACCACCGGGTAGCAGGGCAGCGGATCGCGCATCGATGTATAGGGATGCCAGATATGCTGGCGGTCGAATTCGGCGTCCTGAGAGGTGAACATGGTAGTTGTAAACCAAAATAAAAAGATTTAGTTTACAAGTATAACCACGTTAACTGTCGGGATGACACCCTTTTTTGGAGTAAGCAATGGCACAACACTGGACTCTGGCGCAGGCGCAGGCGCTGTTTGACAAACCTTTTCTTGAGCTGATGTTCGAGGCGCAGCAGGTTCACCGCCAGCATTTCGACCCGCGTCAGGTTCAGGTCAGCACCCTGCTGTCGATCAAAACCGGCGCCTGTCCGGAAGACTGCAAATACTGCCCGCAAAGCGCCCGCTATAAAACCGGTCTGGAATCAGAGCGGCTGATGGAAGTGGAGGAGGTGCTGGCCTCGGCACGCAAAGCAAAAGCGGCGGGATCGAGCCGCTTCTGCATGGGCGCGGCGTGGAAAAACCCCAGCGATCGCGACATGCCTTATCTGGAGCAGATGGTGCAGGGCGTGAAGGCGCTGGGGATGGAAACCTGCATGACGCTCGGCACGCTAAGCGACAATCAGGCGCAGCGTCTGGCGGGGGCGGGGCTGGATTTTTATAACCACAACCTCGACACCTCGCCGGAATTTTACGGCAGCATCATCACCACGCGCAGCTATCAGGAGCGTCTGGATACGCTTGGTAAAGTGCGTGACGCGGGGATCAAAGTCTGCTCTGGCGGCATTGTCGGGCTGGGCGAAACCGTGAGCGATCGCGCCGGTTTGCTGGTGCAACTGGCGAATCTGCCGACGCCGCCGGAGAGCGTGCCCATCAATATGCTGGTAAAGGTCAAAGGCACGCCGCTGGCGGACAATGACGATGTTGAGCCGTTCGATTTTATTCGCACCATCGCCGTGGCGCGCATCATGATGCCGACCTCCCATGTGCGTCTCTCGGCGGGCCGCGAGCAGATGAACGAGCAGACCCAGGCGATGTGCTTTATGGCGGGCGCCAACTCGATTTTCTACGGCTGTAAGCTGCTCACCACGCCGAACCCGGAAGAGGATAAGGACCTGCTGCTGTTCCGCAAGCTGGGTCTTAACCCTGAACATACCCATACTGCACACGGCGATAATGAACAGCAGCAGCAACTGAGCGATCAGCTGTTCCACGCCGACACCGAACAGTTCTACAACGCGGCGGTGTAATGAGTTTCTCCACCCGTATGGCGCAGGCGCTGGAGACGCGCCGCGCCGCTGACGGCTGGCGGCAGCGCCGCCTCGTCACGCGCAACGACACCCGCACGCTGCAGGTCGAGGGTAAAACGTACCGTCACTTCTCCAGCAACGACTATCTCGGCCTGAGTCAGCATCCGGCCGTGATGGAGGGCTGGCGTCAGGGCGCGCCGGGCGCAGGCGCGTCAGGCCACGTTACGGGCTACAGCCGCTGGCATGCTGAGCTGGAGACGCAGCTTGCCGACTGGCTCGGCTATTCGCGCGCGCTGCTGTTTATCTCCGGCTTCGCCGCCAATCAGGCGATCGTGCATCTGCTGGCGCAGAAACAGGATCGCCTGATCGCCGACAAACTGGCGCATGCGTCGCTGCTGGATGCAGCAGGCCACACGCCCGCGGCGCTGCGTCGCTTTCACCATAACGATGTAGCGAGCCTGGCGCAGCGGCTGGCGTCGCCGTGCGACGGCGAAACCCTGGTGATCACCGAGGGAATTTTCAGCATGGACGGCGACAGCGCGCCGCTGGCGGACATTGCCGCCGCCGTCCGGCGCGCCAGCGGCTGGCTACTGGTGGATGACGCCCACGGCATCGGCGTAACAGGCGAGCAGGGGCGCGGCAACTGCTGGCAGCAGGGCATAAAGCCGGAGCTGCTGGTGGTGACCTTTGGTAAAGCTTTTGGCGTCAGCGGCGCCGCACTGCTGTGCGACGACGCCACCGCCGACTATTTCCTGCAGTTTTCTCGTCATCTTATCTATTCAACGGCGATGCCGCCCGCCCAGGCGAGCGCGCTGCTGGCGGCGCTGCATCAGATTCAACGTGGCGACGCGCTGCGTCAGCGTCTGAATGACAATATTCAGCGCTTCCGCGCTGGCGCGGCTGGCTTGCCCTGGTCGCTGATGCCCTCTGAAAGCGCGATACAGCCGCTGATCGTTGGCGAAAATGGCGCCGCGCTGGCGTTGTCGCAGCGGCTGGCGCAGGCGGGCTGCTGGGTCAGCGCCATCCGCCCGCCAACCGTGCCGCCCGGCACCGCGCGGCTGCGCATTACGCTGACTGCCGCGCATCGGGCGGACGATATCGACGCACTGCTGGAGGCGCTGCATGACGCTGCGGGTTAACAAAGGCGCGGTGGCGCGCGCGTTCGGCCGCGCGGCGGGCCATTATGAACAGCACGCCGAGCTGCAGCGCCGCTGCGGTGACGCGCTGATGGCGCTGGCGCCGCCCGTTTCCGGCGGCGTTCTGCTGGACGCAGGCTGCGGCACCGGCTGGTACAGCCGCCTCTGGCAGCAACGCGGGCAGCGCGTCGTGGCGCTCGATCTCTCGCCGCAGATGCTGCAGCAGGCGCGCAGCCTCGACGCGGCGAGCAGCTACCTGGCGGGCGATATTGACGCCTTGCCGCTGGCGAGCCAGAGCGTTGACCGGGTATGGAGCAACCTGGCGGTGCAGTGGAGCAGCGATTTGCGCACGGCCTTGCAGCAGTTCGCCCGCGTGCTGCGTCCCGATGGCGTTATGCTCTTTTCGACGCTGCTGGCTGGCTCGCTGCAGGAGGTGCACGACGCCTGGCAGCCGCTGGGCGCTGGCGAGCACGCTAACCGTTTTTTAACCGAGGCGCAGGTGCGCGCGGCGGGTGCCGGACTGAATCTGCGCTTTATACGGCAGACGCAGCTCATGCATTTTCCCAGCGCGCTGAGCGCGATGCGATCGCTGAAAGGTATTGGTGCCACCCATCTGCACCAGGGCCGGGATGGCGCGCCGATGACGCGGCAGCGGCTGGCGCAGCTTGAAGCGCTATGGCCGCGCGATGCGCAGGGCTACCGTCTGACCTATCAACTGCTTTTTGGAGTCACACAACGATGAAATGGTTTATTACCGGCACCGATACTGAGGTTGGCAAAACCGTCGCCAGCGGCGCGCTGCTGCAGGCGGCAGGCGCGGCGGGCTATCGCACCGCTGGGTACAAGCCGGTCGCTTCCGGCTGCGACGTTACGCCGGAGGGCGTGCGTAACAGCGACGCGCTGGCGCTGCAGCGTTACAGCACCCTGGCGCTGAGCTATGAGCAGGTTAACCCGCTGGCGTTTGTTGAGCCGACCTCGCCGCATATCGTCAGCGCGGACGAGGGCAGGCCGATCGCTTTCGATACGCTCTCTGAAGGGCTGCGCGCGCTGGAAGCGCAGGCGGAATGGGTGCTGGTCGAGGGCGCAGGCGGCTGGTACACGCCGCTGTCGGAGACGCAGACCTACGCCGACTGGGTCGAGCAGGAACAGCTGCCGGTAATACTGGTCGTTGGGGTCAAACTGGGCTGCATCAATCACGCGATGCTCACCGCCGATGCGGTGCAGGCGCGCGGCCTGCGGCTGGCGGGCTGGATCGCCAACGATATCGAGCCGCCGGGCAAGCGCCATCAGGCCTATATGACAACGCTAAAACAGCGCATTCCCGCGCCGTTTCTCGGCGAAATCCCCTGGCTGCCGGATGCGGCGGCGCAGGCGGAGTGCGGCCGCTTCCTGACGCTGCCGCAGTAGCGATCAGCTTACCGTCAGCCACTTGTTGACGGTAAGATCGTCCAGCTGCGCCACGCGCCCCTGCGCGACATTGCGGCCGCGGTGGAGCAGCAGAAAGTAGTCGGCGACGCGGCGAATCAGCGAAATTCGCTGCTCCAGCAGTAAAATGGTCAGGCCGTAATCGAGATTCAGACGCCGGATCAGGTTGCCCATCTCCTCTTCCAGCCAGGGCGACATGCCGTCCGTCGGCTCGTCGAGGATCAGCAGCCTGGGACGCAGCACCAGCGCGCGCGCCAGCGCCAGCTGCTGCTGCTGGTCGACAGGCAGCTCGCCGCTGCGCTGTTGCCGCAGCGAATAGAGCGCCGGAAAAAGGTCGAACACCATTTCAGGGATAACGTGCGGTTTATCGCCCGGCGCGCTGCCCGCCAGCAGCGCGATGAGCAGGTTATCCTCAACGCTCATCTGCGAGAAGATATGACGACCCTGCGGCACATAGCCGATCCCCATGCATGCACGCTGTTCAGCAGGCTGCCGCAGCAGATCGCGCGGCGGCGAGCCATCCTCCTGCCAGGTCATTGAGCCGCTGTTAATCGGCAGACGACCCATAATGCAGTTTACCAGCGTGGTTTTGCCCATACCCGGACGGCCTAACACGCCGGTGCAGGTGCCTGGCGGCAGGTCGAGATCCACATCCCACAAAATATGGTTCTGCCCGTAAAACTGATTCACCGAACGTAAACTCAGCATCTGACTCTCCTCTTACAGATTTCGCCTGAATGCTTCCGCTCTTTGACGTCTGGCAAACAAGTCTTTAACGGTGGCGGTGTCGTAAATATCGCTTTGCCTCTTTGTTACTGCATCCTGCAATTACCGGGCCAGAACGTTTCGTTGCCCTGGAGAGGCCAGCCAGGCGCTATTTCGCCGTTAAAGATGAAAAGTGCTTAACAATTTCCGGGGGTAATCAGAGCGCTGCACTTTCACGGTGCTAATGACTTAACGTTTATGGTGCAAAAGGGCCGCGATTAGACAGCTTGTTGAATTTTTGCTGGTCTTAATGTCAAACGCGGCTGGGTAAAAAAGCAGCGGCGGGCTGAAAAAGCAGAGTTAACGCCAGCGTTTGTGACAGGAATTGAGGTGCAAAAAAAAATTTTTCACGCGGGCGGCTTAACAACAAAAAATTATGCACAGCCGATGGCAAAAGGGCTGCCTTTAGTTATCCACCATTCCTGTGGATAACCTTGTGCATTAGACAGTGAAAACAGAGCGCAAGCGAGGAAATACGCGGCCTGGTTACATTATGATGAGAAACTGGGCTTTTCACATATTTATTTTAAAAACAGATAGTTATTAAAAAACAAGCCTGAGATTATTCCGCTGCGTAACACAGCTGAAATTTAACGAGGCTCTCTTGACAAATGTTATAAATCCGCTCCGGCTGGGGATAACCTTGCGCAACAGAAAAATTGTTGTCGCGTTGTTACAGCCTTTCAGCCGCGGCGAGACGTCAGCGTCTCACTGTGCCGCGTTACTGGAGATTTATCCAGTATTAATTTCTGGCAAAATCGCCACGGCAGAGTAAAATGACTCCGCTACCCGCCGCATTCTTCAGCAGGAACCGCAAGTCATGAGTAAAGTCTTTAAACTAAATTCCGCTTTCCAGCCCTCCGGCGATCAGCCCGAGGCGATTCGTCGTCTCAAAGAGGGGCTGGAGGATGGTCTTGCCCATCAGACGCTGCTCGGCGTAACCGGCTCCGGCAAGACGTTTACCGTCGCCAACGTCATTGCCGATCTCAACCGGCCTGCGATGGTGCTGGCACCCAACAAAACCCTGGCGGCGCAGCTTTATGGCGAGATGAAGGAGTTCTTCCCCGATAACGCGGTGGAGTTCTTCGTCTCCTATTACGATTACTATCAGCCTGAAGCCTATGTGCCCAGCTCCGATACCTTTATCGAAAAAGACGCCTCGGTAAACGAACATATCGAGCAGATGCGTCTCTCGGCGACCAAGGCGCTGCTGGAGCGGCGCGACGTTATCGTCGTGGCGTCGGTCTCCGCCATTTACGGTCTGGGCGATCCCGATCTCTATCTGAAAATGATGCTGCACCTGACGCGCGGCATGATCATCGACCAGCGCAGTATTTTGCGTCGTCTGGCGGAGCTGCAGTATGCGCGCAACGATCAGGCGTTCCAGCGCGGCACCTTCCGCGTCCGCGGCGAAGTGATCGATATCTTTCCGGCGGAGTCGGAAGATATTGCGCTGCGCGTCGAGCTGTTCGACGAAGAGGTGGAGCGGCTGTCGCTGTTCGATCCGCTCACCGGGCAGATTGTCTCTACCGTGCCGCGCTACACCATCTATCCAAAAACGCACTACGTGACGCCGCGCGAACGTATCCTGCAGGCGATGGAAGAGATCAAAGACGAGCTGGTGGATCGTCGCCGGGTGCTGCTGGAGAACAATAAGCTGCTGGAAGAGCAGCGCCTGACGCAGCGTACCCAGTTCGATCTGGAGATGATGAACGAGCTGGGCTACTGCTCGGGCATCGAAAACTACTCGCGCTACCTCTCCGGGCGCGGGCCAGGCCAGCCGCCGCCGACGCTGTTCGACTATTTGCCTGCCGACGGTCTGCTGATCGTCGACGAATCGCACGTCACCATTCCGCAAATTGGCGGGATGTATAAAGGCGACCGCGCGCGTAAAGAGACGCTGGTGGAGTATGGCTTCCGCCTGCCTTCCGCGCTGGATAACCGACCGCTCAGGTTTGAAGAGTTCGAGGCGCTGGCGCCGCAGACTATTTACGTCTCTGCGACGCCGGGCAACTACGAGCTGGAGAAATCAGGCGGCGAGGTGATCGATCAGGTGGTGCGTCCTACCGGACTGCTCGATCCGCTGCTGGAGGTACGACCGGTGGCGACCCAGGTGGACGATCTGCTGTCGGAGATCCGCAAGCGCGTCACCATCAACGAGCGCGTGCTGGTCACGACGCTGACCAAGCGCATGGCGGAAGATCTGACCGAGTATCTTGAAGAGCACGGCGAGAAGGTGCGCTATCTGCACTCAGATATCGATACCGTTGAGCGTATGGAGATCATCCGCGATCTGCGCCTCGGCGAGTTTGATGTGCTGGTCGGGATCAACCTGCTGCGCGAAGGTCTGGATATGCCGGAGGTGTCACTGGTGGCGATCCTCGATGCGGATAAAGAGGGCTTCCTGCGCTCCGAACGCTCGCTGATCCAGACCATCGGTCGCGCCGCACGTAACGTTAACGGCAAGGCGATCCTTTACGCCGACAGGATCACCAACTCTATGGCGCGCGCCATTGAAGAGACCGAGCGCCGCCGCGAGAAGCAGCAGAAGTACAACGAGGAAAAAGGGATTGTGCCGCAGGGCCTCAACAAGAAGATCACCGATATTCTCGAGCTGGGCCAGAACGTCATCAAGACGCGCGGCAAGGCCAAAGCCAGCAGCCGCAGCGCCGCCGAGGCCGACGCCAGCTATCTGGCGCTGACGCCGCAGGCGCTGCAGAAAAAAATCCACGAGCTGGAGTCGCAGATGCAGCAGCACGCGCAAAACCTGGAGTTCGAAGAGGCGGCGAACGTGCGCGACAAGCTGCATGAGCTGCGCGAACTCTTTATCGCCGCCTCGTAGCGGCTTTAGCTAAAACGCTGAATGGCGTGTTCCAGCGCCACGCGCAGCAGCTGGCGGTCGTGACGATAGGGAATATCGGCGGCCTCCAGCGGCTCGCGCACGATAAGGCGGTTCTCGACGCCGGAGGTATCGGCGGCCGGGCTCACCACCACGGCATCAATCACCCGCTTGCCGATATATTTCTCCATCATCGCCAGTTTGTCCGCTACCGTCAGGTTCGCGGCGGCCGGGCTGAGCTCGCGCCCAAGGTTACCGATAAATACCATGGTGGCGGGCGTCCGGCGCAGCGCGCGCGCCATCTCCTCCATCAGCAGGCTCGGCATCAGGCTGGTGTAAAAGCTGCCGGGGCCGATCAAAATCAGATCCGCTTCGGCGATCGCCTCCAGCGCTTCCCGCGTCGGCGCGACGTTAGGATGCAGCATCAGCTCCTGCGGCGGCTGTTTCATGGCGTCGATATCGGTTTCGCCGTAAACCATGTTGCCCTCGCTGTCTAATGCCACCAGATCCACCGGCTGCTCCGACATCGGGATAAGAAAGGCGTCAACCTTGAGCAAATTGCGAATGATATTGATCGCCTCCAGCGGCCTGACGCTGAGGTGATCCAGCGCCTTGAGCATCAGGTTGCCCAGGTTATGACCTGCCAGCTCGCCGTTGCCGGCAAAGCGATACTCAAACATCGCCGAGGCGACGCTGGGTTCGGTAATCAGCTGATTAATGCAGTTACGCATGTCGCCCCAGGCGATGCCGCCTTCTGAACGACGGATGCGTCCGGTGGAGCCGCCGTTATCGGTGGTCGTGACAATGCCCGTCAGGCGCGAACCCAGCGGCGACAGGGCGGACATCACGCGTCCCAGGCCGTGTCCGCCGCCCAGCGCTACCACGCGATCGAGGTCTGACAAAGTTCGGTTCATATTTCCTCTTTACACCCGCTGCCGACTTACCGTACCGGCGCTGCTTTCAGCGGGCCATGTTAACCTTACTGCCGCGAAAATGCGGCGAAAAATCGTTATGTATCAATATATATAGCGAAATTAGGTGATGGCAGAGCGGCAAAATTCGCGCTACCATTTGCCAACCATGTCGTCCATGTTGGGCGACATACACTCAAAGCCTGAATGCCTAAGTCAAACGATAGGGGATTCAGGCCGCAGCCGACGCGCTGCCAGGGTGCAGAAAGAAATGCCTGCATCTCCCGTATTTGGAAAAGGTGTTCTGGTGTCACAATTTACTGATGCATTTGCACGTCGGTTTTATTACCTGCGTCTCTCGGTGACGGATGTCTGTAATTTCCGCTGCACCTACTGCCTGCCCGACGGCTATAAACCCCAGGGTGTGCGCAACAAAAGTTTTCTTTCGCTCGATGAGATTCGACGCGTCACGCGCGCTTTCGCCGCGGCCGGCACCGAAAAGGTGCGTCTGACCGGCGGCGAGCCGTCGCTGCGTCGCGATTTTACCGACATCATCGCCGCCGTGCGTGAAAACGCCGCTATTCGCCAGATCGCTGTGACCACTAACGGCTATCGGCTGGCGCGCGACGTCGCCGCCTGGCGCGATGCCGGGCTTACGGCGCTAAACGTCAGCGTAGACAGTCTCGACGCGCGCCAGTTCCACGCCATTACCGGTCAGGACAAGTTCCATCAGGTGATGGCGGGCATCGACGCCGCCTTCGACGCTGGCTTTCAGCAGGTCAAAGTCAACAGCGTACTGATGCGCGACCTCAACAGCCGCAGCCTGGCAACCTTCCTGGACTGGATCCGCACCCGCCCGATTCAGCTACGATTTATCGAGCTGATGGAGACGGGCGAGGGCGGCGCGCTGTTCCGCCAGCAGCACGTCTCTGGCGCGGTGATCCGCGACCAGCTGATAGCGCAAGGCTGGCAGCGCCGCGAGCGCGGCCGCAGCGACGGACCGGCGCAGGTCTTTTATCATCCTGATTACGTCGGCGAGATCGGCCTGATTATGCCCTATTCGCGCGACTTCTGCGCCAGCTGCAACCGCCTGCGCGTGTCGGCGCACGGCAACCTGCATCTTTGCCTGTTTGGCGACAGCGGCGTGCCGCTGCGCGATCTGCTGGTTTCCGATGACCAGCAGGCGGAGCTGCAGGCGCGCATCGCCCACAGCCTGGGCGAGAAGAAGCAGACGCACTTCCTGCATCAGGGCAATACCGGCATCACGCAGAACCTTTCTTTCATCGGCGGTTAATCTCAGGAGCGAGTAATGGGCAAATCTACGGGTGAATTTATTCCGGTCAACCTGGCGGTGCTGACCGTTTCCGATCGACGCGACGCCAGCAACGACACCTCAGGCGACTACCTGCGTGCCGCGGCGAGCGAAGCCGGGCACGTGGTGGTCGATCACGCTATCGTCGGCGAAGACCGCTACCGCATCCGCGCTATCGTGTCGCGCTGGATCGCCAGCCAGGATGTGCAGGTGGTGGTCATTAACGGCGGTACGGGATTCAATGCGAAGAACAACACGCCAGAAGCGATTGAGCCGCTGTTCGACCGAAAAATTGAGGGCTTCGGCGAGCTGTTCCGCATGTTCTCCTGGGAAGATATCGGCGGCTCGACGCTGCAGTCGCGCGCCGTCGCCGGCATGGCCAACGGCACCCTTATCTTCGCCGTGCCGGGATCGACCAGCGCCTGCGAAAGCGCCTGGGAGCGCATTATCGCCGATCAGATCGACGCCCGCACCGGCCCCTGTAATTTCGTTTCACACTTAAAGAAGCTGTAAGCCATGTCTCAACTGACCCATATTAACGCCGCAGGCGAAGCCCATATGGTTGACGTCTCGGCCAAAGCGGAAACGGTGCGCGAGGCGCGCGCGGAAGCGCTGGTGCTGATGGCCGCCGAGACGCTGCAAATGATCGTCGACGGCAGCCACCACAAAGGCGACGTTTTCGCGACCGCGCGCATTGCCGGCATTCAGGCTGCCAAGCGCACCTGGGAGCTGATCCCGCTCTGTCATCCGCTGATGCTGAGCAAAGTCGAAGTCAACCTGGTCGCTGAGCCGGAACATCAGCGCGTGCGCATCACCTCGCTCTGCCGCCTGAGCGGCAAAACCGGCGTCGAGATGGAAGCGCTGACCGCCGCGTCGGTGGCGGCGCTGACCATCTATGACATGTGTAAAGCGGTGCAGAAAGATATCGTTATCGACCAGCTGCGCCTGCTGAGCAAAAGCGGCGGCAAGTCCGGCGATTTCCAGGCGGTGACTCATGATTAACGTGCTCTTTTTCGCCCAGGTGCGCGAACTGGTCGGCACCAGCGCGCTGGAGATGCCTGATGCGTTTCCCGACGTGGCGACGCTGCGCGGCGCGCTGGCGCAAAAAGGCGATCGCTGGGCGCTGGCGCTCGATTCCGGCAAGCTGCTGGCCGCGGTAAACCAGACCCTGGTGCCGATGTCGCATCCGCTGAAAGCGGGCGACGAAGTGGCGTTTTTCCCGCCGGTGACGGGAGGCTGATATGGCAACGCAGATCCGCGTCGGCGCGGCGCCGTTCAGCATGGCTGACGAATACGCCTGGCTCTCTACCTCCAACGCCGATGGCGCGGTAGTGACGTTTACCGGGAAAGTGCGCAACCACAACCTGGGCGACAGCGTCGCCGCGCTGACGCTTGAGCACTATCCGGGCATGACGGAGAAAGCGTTGCAGGAGATTGTCGACGAGGCGCGCAGCCGCTGGCCTTTACAGCGCGTCAGCGTGATCCACCGCATCGGCGAGCTGTTTCCCGGCGATGAGATCGTGTTTGTCGGCGTGACCAGCGCGCACCGCAGCAGCGCCTTCGCCGCTGCGGAATTTATTATGGATTACCTGAAGACCCGCGCGCCCTTCTGGAAGCGTGAGGCGACCGAACAGGGCGATCGCTGGGTAGACGCCCGCGACAGCGACCATCAGGCCGCGCAGCGCTGGGATTAAGGCTTGCTGAGCTGCTCCGCCGGGCCGAAGTGCGTCTGGCCGTGGGCATGCTCGCCGCCGCCGGAAACGCGTTTAAGCTGAATGACTTCGCCGCGCTGCCAGGCGTCAGCGCCCGGTAGAACTGGCTGCGTGACGATATCGGCGCGCGATGCGCGCACCTTGCGGCTGTCGATATCAAAGCGCTTATCGCGATCGGCGAGCAGGCGATTATCGAGCTGACCGTCGGCGGTAAAGCCCATCATCAGCGCCGGAATGCCGAGCGGCAGGGTCTGGTCGCGATCGGTATGCCAGGTGTGCCAGGTTTTGCCGTAGGTATTGGCGATGCGCGCCATCAGCGCATGATCCGCCGCCTGCGGCAGGCCTGGCGCAATCAGGGTGCCTGATTTCACCTCATACCGGTGGCTGTGCCACAGCTTTTTCTCTTCCGGCGGCAGCGTCTGGTAAAGCCGGGCGCTGATAATGTACTCCACGCCCATCAGCCGCGCGTCTTTGGTATTGCCGTCATAAATCACGGCCTGCATCACGTCGTCATTCAGCACTGTGACGTAGTGGTGCGCCTCCATCTGGCCGTTCTGGTCGCCGTTATAGAAGTGAAAGCCGTCGAGATAGGTACTGATCGCCTCAATGGGCGGACGCGACTGCAGCAGGTCAGCGCCTGTAGAGAGGGTTTTCATTTTTGCCGAGGCAGGCGCGCCGGGCGTGGCGACCTGCGCAGGGGTATTATTCGCGCCGCACCCGCTGAGCAGCAGGGCGACAGTCGCGCCGATCCAGAGTTTTTGCATCACAATTTCCTTTTAGACGATAAAAGCTAAACCTGGTTGAGAATGGCCGATAAGCAAGCGCGACGGTGAAGCGGGAATTTACGCCTCGTCTGATGGTTTGTCCCGGCTTCGATGCTAAGGTAAGGGTTTGTTTTCTCGCAAGGACAGGTATGTCAGTTTCAGCATCGCTCAAACGTTTCTCGCTGCTCGCCGCGCTGGTGCTGGCGGGCTGTAGTACGAAAAAAACGCCCGAAGCGCCGGTGCGCCAGCCTGCCGACGTTAAGGCGCAGATTCAGCGTCTGCTGCCCGCGCACGTCAGCGACAAGCCCGGCTGGGCCACCGATATTTACACCTCATTCCGCACTCAGCAGATCGATCCCAGCGTCAGCAACCTGTGCGCCGCTATCGCCGTGGCGGATCAGGAATCGAACTTTAGCGCCGAAGCGGCCGTGCCCGGCCTGCCGAAAATCGCCTGGGGCGAGATCGATCGCCGCGCAGCGAAGGTGCATGTACCGGCGTTTCTGGTGCGCACCGCGCTGCTGATTAAATCGCCCAACGGCGAAAGTTATGCGGCGCGGCTCGATAAAGTACGCAGCGAAAAAGAGCTGAGCGCCATTTTCGATGATTTTATTGATATGGTGCCGATGGGGCAGACCCTGTTCGGCAACCTTAACCCGATCCATACCGGCGGCCCGATGCAGGTCAGCGTCAGCTTCGCCGAAGCGCACGCCAAAGGTTATCCCTGGCCGATCGACGGCTCGATTCGCCGCGAGGTCTTTACCCGCCACGGTGGTATGTATTTCGGCATTATGCATCTGCTCGGCTACCCGGCGGACTACAGCAAGCCGCTCTACCGCTTTGCCGACTTCAATGCAGGCTGGTACGCCAGCCGCAACGCGGCCTTTCAGGCGGCGGTGGCGCGCGCCACCGGCATGAAGCTGGCGCTGGATGGCGATCTTATCCTTTATGGATCGGATAAAGCAGGTTCGACGGAGCTGGCGGTGCGTACCCTAGCGAAGCAGATCGATATGAGCGAGAGCGCCATTCGCCGCGATTTAGAGAAAGGAGAGCAGGAGAGCTTCAGCGACAGCACGCTCTGGAAGCAGGTCTTTGCGCTGGCGGACAAGATGGCCGGTCGGCCGCTGCCGCGCGAAATGCTGCCGGGCATTAAGCTGGAGAGCCCGAAAATCACCCGCAATCTCACTACGGCCTGGTTCGCTCAGCGCGTCGACAGCCGCTATCAGCAATGTTTATCGCGCCGCTGAGGCGCGCATTGTGGAGCAGTTAAGCTATGCTGTGCCACAATTAGGCATGACCGTCGGTCTTCCGACGCCTTTTCACTTTTATGAGGTGCATCATGGACAGATATCCACGCAATGATTCCCTGGTGCAGCCCGCCACAAGCGGGTTGCAGACGTATATGGCGCAGGTCTACGGCTGGATGACCTGCGGGCTGCTGCTGACCGCTTTTGTCTCCTGGTATGCGGCAGGCAACGAGCGCATCATGTTCTTTATCTTCTCCAGCCGCATGACCTTCTTCGGTCTGATTATCGCGCAGCTGGCAGTGGTGTTCGTGCTTTCTGGCATGGTGAATCGCCTGAGCGGCGCGCTGGCGACCGGTCTGTTTATGCTCTATTCGGTGCTGACCGGCCTGACGATGGCCAGTATTTTCCTCGCCTATACCTACAGCTCGATCGCCAGCACCTTCTTTGTGACGGCGGGGATGTTCGGTGCGATGAGTTTTTACGGCTACACCACGAAACGCGACCTGAGCCGCTTCGGCAGCCTGCTGTTTATGGCGCTGATTGGTATTTTGCTGGCGTCGCTGGTGAACTTCTGGCTGAAAAGCCCGGCGCTGATGTGGGCAATTACCTATATCGGCGTGGTGGTGTTTGTGGGGCTGACCGCTTATGACACGCAACAGCTGCGCCAGATTGGCGAACAGATCGACGTGCGCGACCGCGAATCGCTGCGCCGCTATTCGATTATGGGCGCGCTGAAGCTCTATCTCGACTTTATTAACCTGTTCCTGATGCTGCTGCGCATCTTCGGCAACCGCCGCTAACAGGCGCTTTGCCCCATCCCGCGCTGTCGGGATGGGGCGATTCCGCTTTACGAACTCTTCTGCAGTTTCTGTTCATTCTTCGCGCGCAGATGCTTCGCGCGACTCTCCAGCACCAGATAGAGCACCAGCGCCAGCAGCAGCGGCAGAATAAAATAGAGCACGCGATAGGCGAGCAGTGCCGCAATGATGGTGCCGTGCGAAGCGTGCTGTCCGCTCAGCAGCGCCAGAAACACCGCCTCCAGCACGCCGATACCGGCCGGAATATGAATGATTACCCCTGCGATACTGCTGATCAGCAGTACGCCGAGCACAATGGGGTAATCCACCTGACGCGCCAGCAGCAGCCAGATAATCGCTCCCATCACCAGCCAGTTAGCGGACGATACCGCAAACTGAAACAGCGCCATGCGCAGCGATGGCAATTGCAGCGTCTGGCGTCTGATGGTCCACTTGCGGCGCTTTGAAAAGGCGCAGGCCCAGAGAAAGACCGCCACGACAACCAGCAGCGCCACGCCAATGATGCGCAGCGTGGTCTCGCCGATAAACCAGCCGCCGGGGATCGGTACCATGCCTGCGCTGAATACCACGCCCGCCAGCAAAATATAGCCGAGCCAGTTAGTGGCGATACTCAGGGAAAAGATGCGCGTGATGGTGGCGCTGTCCAGCCCCAGCCGCGAGTAGAGCCGATAGCGCATTGCGACGCCGCCAACCCAGGTGCTCAGCGTCAGGTTAAAGGCGTAACAGATAAAAGAGACCAGCATCACCTGCCGCTTCGCCAGCTTATGACCGCAGTAGGCGCGGCCGATGAGGTCATAACAGCCGTAGGTCAGATAGCTCACTATCACCAGCGCGACGGCGCTCAGCACCGCGAAGCGGTTGTAGTTGACGATAACGTTATAGACATCTTCCCAGTTAACTTTGCGGGCGTAGATCACCAGCAGCACAATCACCGCGATAAAAAAGATCCAGGTAAGCACCTTTTTCGCCAGCTTCCATTTTGGATGTTTTTCCGCCATCAGGATTTAGCCCCTTCATTGTCGGTTTCGACACGGTCTTGCGTCTCCATTTCCGGCTGTACCGGCGGGTCGACCTGCGCAATCAGCGGCGTGTGCGCGGGAAGCCAGCCTGCGATAGCCGGGAAATGGCGTAAGAAGTGAAAGACAATCACGCTTTTGGTCAGCTGCCACCAGGTGCGCGGCGGCAGGCGATCCTCTTGCACGCGCTGGCAATCTTTTGCCAGCAGCTGCTCCAGGTTGTCGCGCAGCGTCTGGTTAAAGTCGCGATCGTAGACGATTAGGTTAGCTTCAAGGTTGAGCGATAAGCTCAGCGGATCGAGATTGCTGGAGCCGACGGTGGCCCACTGGCGATCCTGAACCGCCACCTTGCCGTGCAGCGGGCGACGAATATATTCATAGACTTCCACACCCGCATCCACCAGATAGTTATAGAGCAGCTCCGCGCCGACTTTAACGATCGGCATATCCGGCTCGCCCTGAACGATCAGCCTGACTCTGACGCCGCGCTGAGCCGCGCTGCGCATTTCGCGCAGCAGACGGTAGCCAGGGAAAAAGTAGGCGTTGGCGATAATCACATCCTCTTTCGCCGTGCGCAGCATATCGAGATAATGTTTTTCGATATCGTCGCGATGCTCGTCGTTATCGCGATAAACGAACAGCACCTGCGCATTGCCGGGCGTGGCGTTGACCGCGGGACGATGCGAGCGGCCGCCCCACCAGCGGCGCGTCACCGCTTCGCTGCCCATCGCCTCGCGCACATAGCAGGTGATATCCGCCACGATGGGGCCTTTGACCTCCACCGCATAATCCTGCTTCGCCTCGGGGCCGTAGCTGGTGTTGTGTTCGGCGGAGAAATTGATGCCGCCGACAAAGGCGACGGTTTCGTCCACCACCACAATTTTGCGGTGCAGGCGGCGAAACACGTTGGTGCGCATGCCCATTACCAGCGGGCGCGGATCGTAATAGATGAAGCGCACCCCTTCCGCCGTCAGGCTGTTGACGAACTTATCGGAGAGATCCGGCGACCCATAGCCATCCACCATAACTTCGATTTTTACGCCGCGCTGCGCGGCGGCCAGCAGCTCGCGGTGCAGCGCGTTGCCGACCTCATCCTCAAACAGAATAAAGGTTTCCAGCAGCACGGTGCGCTCGGCGCGGCGGATAGCGCCGAATACGCGTGGGAAAAACTCTTCGCCGTTTTCCAGCAGGCGCAGACTGTTGCCTTCTCGCCATTCAAAATTCATAGGTGGATCTCCACGGCGAGCGGGGCGTGATCCGACAGGTGCGACCAGGGTTTGCGCGGCAGCGCCCAGGGATGGCTGACGGTGGCGTTGCGAACATAAATACGATCGAGCCGCAGCAGCGGAAAGCGGGCGGGAAAGGTACGCGCCGGGCGGCCATGTTTCATGCTGAATACCTCTTTTAATCCAGCGCCGTGCTTCAGAATATGATTGGCGCGCAGCTGCCAGTCGTTGAAATCGCCCGCGACGACCAGCGGCGCGTCGGGCGGCAGCGAGGCGACCATGTCACACATCATTTTCATCTGCGCGTGGCGGTGCGCCTCTTTCAGGCCGAGGTGCACGCAGATAACATGCAGCGTGCCGTGCGGCTCCGGCAGGGTGATTTTGCAGTGCAACATGCCGCGGTTTTCACTTCCTGCAACAGAAATATCACGATTTTCATACTCCTGAATGGGAAACCGTGACAAAATCGCGTTCCCGTGGTGCCCCTCCGGGTAGACGGCGTTGCGGCCATAGGCAAAATCGTTCCACATGGTATCGGCAAGAAACTCGTAATGCGGCGTGTTTGGCCAGTTCTCATGGTGCAGAGGGTGAATGGCATGTGTGCCCATTACCTCCTGCAGAAAGACGATATCTGCCGAGGTGGCGCGTACCGCTTCACGCAGTTCCGGCAGGATGAAGCGACGGTTAAAAGTAGTAAATCCCTTGTGGGTATTGATCGTCAGGACTTTAAGGGAAAATCCTTGCTTGGTTTGTGGCATACTCTCGACGCACTCCTTTTCATCAGCAACAAAAGTAAAGTGTAGTCTTTGTCACAAACGGGTGCGGATAAGGATGGAAATTTAGGGCGTTATCCGAAAATTGCTTTACATTGAGGAAACCGTTACCGGCCTGTGCCGGTTGCACTTGGGCGACCTGTTGGGTCTGCCAGGAGAAGAGAATGAAATGGTCTAATCGTGTTCAAATTGTCACCGGACAAACCTGCGTGCATATTGCTATGCATGCGCTGGTGATCGCCGCGCTGATCTGGGGCTGGAAGCATAAGGCTCTGATCGAAGTGTGCAGCACGCTGGTAGCCGCCTATGCCGTGGTGTTTATCGCCATGCTGGTCCTGCAGCGTAGTGTTCGTTTGCGTAGCATCGGTGATTACCTTGAAGAAGCGACCACCACCTACTATTTTGGCGCGGCGATGATGACGCTGTTTATTGTCTCGCGCTATGTGCACAACGCTTTGCTGATTGGCATGCTGGGCGTGGTGATGCTGGTGGGCCCGGCGCTGGTCTCGCTGCTGGCGAAGGAGCCGGCAGGGCGCATCCAGAAAAAGCGTAGCTGAACCGCCGTGTTCGCTGACAGGGGCTGCCGGAAGGCGGCCCCTGTTGTTTCCGGCTTTCTCGCACCCTGCGGCGAAAGCTGTTACACTGCCCGCCTTACGCATCGTAGTTTGTGCCCTTTTCACACGTTAGCCCTCGGCTGGCGTCACTTTCCCCCCTGAAAACTACACCGTGAATCGCGGTCAGGGCGGACCGGAGTAACACACTTAATGTCTTTTGACTCTCTCGGCCTGAGTGCCGATATTTTGCGTGCGGTCGCTGAACAGGGCTACCGTGAACCTACGCCTATTCAGCGCCAGGCGATCCCCGTGGTGCTCTCCGGCCGCGATCTGCTGGCCAGCGCGCAGACCGGCACCGGCAAAACGGCCGGCTTTACATTGCCGCTGCTGCAAAAACTTTCTACTCAGGCTGCATCGGCCCGCGGTCGCCGTCCGGTACGCGCTCTGATCCTGACGCCGACGCGCGAACTGGCTGCGCAGATCGGCGAAAACGTCCGTGACTACAGCAAATATCTGCAGCTGCGTTCGCTGGTGGTGTTCGGCGGCGTCAGCATTAACCCGCAGATGATGAAACTGCGCGGCGGCGTCGACATTCTGGTCGCTACGCCGGGCCGTCTGCTCGATCTGGAACACCAGAACGCGGTCGATCTGTCTCAAATCGAAGTGCTGGTGCTGGACGAAGCGGATCGCATGCTCGATATGGGCTTTATCCACGATATCCGTCGCGTACTGGCGAAGCTGCCGGCCAAACGTCAGAACCTGCTCTTCTCTGCCACCTTCTCCGACGAAATCAAAACGCTGGCGGAAAAACTGCTGCACAACCCGGAGCAGGTAGAAGTGGCGCGTCGCAACACCGCCTCTGAACAGGTATCGCAGCAGGTGCATTTCGTTGATAAGAAGCGCAAGCGGGAACTGCTCTCGCAGCTGATTGGCGAAGGCAACTGGCAGCAGGTGCTGGTATTTACCCGCACTAAACACGGCGCCAACCACCTGGCGGAACAGCTGAATAAAGACGGCATCACCGCTGCGGCGATCCACGGTAACAAAAGTCAGGGCGCACGTACCCGCGCGCTGGCCGACTTTAAAACCGGCGCGATTCGCGTGCTGGTCGCTACCGATATCGCCGCGCGCGGTCTCGATATCGAAGAGCTGCCGCATGTCGTGAACTATGAGCTGCCGAACGTAGCGGAAGATTATGTGCACCGCATCGGCCGTACCGGCCGCGCCGCCGCCACCGGTGCCGCGCTGTCGCTGGTCTGCGTAGATGAGCACAAGCTGCTGCGCGATATCGAGCGTCTGCTGAAGCGTGAAATCCCGCGCCTGGCGGTCCCGGGCTACGAGCCGGATCCGAGCATCAAGGCGGAGCCGATTCAGAACGGTCGTCAGCAGCAGCAGCCGCGCGGTCGCGGTCGTGGACAGGGCGGCGCACCGTCGTCATCGCGTCCGCAGGGCGACAAGCGCGCGCCGCAGCCGCGCCGTCAAAGCCAGACTGCGCAGGGCGATAAGCCTGCGCGTCCGGCGCGTCGTCCGGCAGCGAAGAAAACCGGAACCGCGTAACGCCATGCGGGTGTTGCTGGCCCCGATGGAGGGCGTACTGGATTCGCTGGTGCGCGAGCTGTTGAGCGAGGTCAACGATTACGACCTCTGCGTCACCGAGTTTTTGCGCGTGGTTGATCAGCTGCTGCCGGTAAAATCGTTTTACCGGCTCTGTCCCGAGCTGCGCAACAGCAGCCGCACGCCTTCCGGCACGCGGGTGCGCCTGCAGCTGCTCGGTCAGTATCCTGAGTGGCTGGCGGAGAACGCGGCGCGTGCGGCAGAGCTGGGCTCATGGGGCGTCGATCTTAACTGCGGCTGTCCGTCAAAGCTGGTAAACGGCAGCGGCGGCGGCGCCACGCTGCTTAAAGATCCGGAGCTGATCTATCGCGGTGCAAAAGCGATGCGCGAGGCAGTGCCTGCGCATCTGCCGGTAACGGTGAAAGTGCGGCTCGGCTGGGATTCCGGCGAGCGTCGCTTTGAAATTGCCGACGCGGTGCAGCAGGCGGGGGCCAGCGAGCTGGTGGTGCATGGACGCACTAAAGAGGATGGCTACCGCGCTGAGGCGATCAACTGGCAGGCGATTGGCGAGATCCGTCAGCGGCTGCGTATTCCGGTGGTGGCGAACGGCGAAATCTGGGACTGGCAGAGCGCGCAGGATTGCCTGCGCGTGACCGGCTGCGATGCGGTTATGATCGGCCGCGGCGCGCTCAACGTGCCGAATCTCAGCCGGGTAGTGAAATACAACGACGCGCCGATGGCCTGGCCGGATGTGGTGGCGCTGCTGCAGAAATATACGCGGCTGGAGAAGCAGGGCGATACCGGCCTCTATCACGTTGCGCGCATCAAGCAGTGGCTCGGCTACCTGCGTAAAGCCTATCCGCAGGCCGACGGTCTCTTCACCGAAATCCGCGCGCTGAAAAGCTCCTCCGCTATCGCCGAGGTGATTGATCGGCAGACGGTTAGCTTTGCCCTGTGATAAAAATTCAGGCGACCCGTTAGCAGGCTAAGCGTATAGTGAAAGCCATTTTTCACTACAAGCCAGCCTGCTATGTCTGATGTCGCGGTACTGACTAACGGTCAACTCAACAAACGCATTCTCTCCGTTCTTATCTTTACCTTCTTCTGTTATCTCTCCGTTGGCCTGCCGCTGGCGGTGCTGCCGGGTTTCGTGCATAACCAGCTGGGCTTCAGCTCTTTTGTGGCGGGCCTCATCATTAGCCTGCAATATTTCGCCACGCTGCTGAGCCGTCCCCAGTCGGGCCGACTGGCGGATCGCCTGGGTCCAAAGCGGGTCGTGATGCTCGGTACGCTCTGCTGCGGCATGAGCGGCGTGCTGACCATCGTTGCCGCGCTCTGCCGCGACTGGCCGCTGCTCAGCCTGCTGCTGCTGGCGGTCGGACGCCTGTTTCTCGGCGTCGGTGAGAGCTTCAGCAGCACCGGTTCGACGCTGTGGGGCATGAATATCGTCGGGCCGCTGCAGACGGCGCGCGTCATCTCCTGGAACGGCGTCGCCACCTATCTGGCGATGGCGATCGGCGCGCCGCTCGGCGTGATGCTGAACCAGGGATTCGGTATCAGCGGCTTTGCCGGCCTGGTCGTGCTGATGGGCGTGGTGGGCTACCTGCTGGCGAGCCGTAAACCCGCAGTCGAGGCGACGCAGGGGCAGCGCATTCCTTTTCACCGCGTCTTTTCACGCGTCTGGCTGTTCGGCCTGGCGCTCGGCTTCGGCACCATCGGCTTCGGCGTTATCTCTACCTTTATTACGCTCTATTTTGCCAGCCGCGACTGGAGCGGTGCCGCTTTTGCGCTGTCGCTGTTTAGCCTCGGCTTTGTGCTGTTCCGCCTGCTGTTCAGCCGGACTATTACGCGCTTCGGCGGGCTGCGGGTCGCTATCCTCTCTTTTCTGCTGGAGTGCGCGGGGCTGCTGATTATCTGGCAGGCGGAGAGCAGCCTGCTGGTGGATCTTGGCGCGCTGCTGACCGGCTGCGGCTTTTCGCTGATCTTCCCTGCGCTGGGCGTAGAGGCGGTCAGGCAGGTAGAGCGACAGGATCAGGGATCGGCGCTGGGGGTCTACTCGGCGTTTCTCGATCTGGGGCTGGGCCTGACCGGTCCAGTGGCGGGCTTATTGATCGGCTACTGGGGGATGCAGTCGGTCTACCTGGCGGCGGCGATGATGGTGCTGGGCGCCTTCGCCATTACGCTGCGCCTGACGCAGCGCTACAGCGGCGCGGCGTAACGCCGCGCCGTTAGCGATCAGAAGCGTGAAAAGAGCGCGTAAAGCCCGGCTGCCAGCAGGATGGAGACCGGCAGGGTCAGTATCCATGCCATCGCCAGATTGCGCAGCGTAGCGAGCTGCAGGCCGGAGCGGTTGGCCGCCATACTGCCCGCCACGCCGGACGAGAGCACATGGGTGGTGGAGACCGGCAGGCCGAAGCTGTCCGCCGCGCCGATGGTCGCCATCGCCACCAGTTCCGCGCTGGCGCCCTGGGCGTAGTTAAGGTGGGTTTTGCCGATGCGTTCGCCGACGGTTACCACGATACGACGCCAGCCCACCATGGTGCCAAGGCCGAGCGCAATTGCCACCACCACCTTGACCCACATTGGAATAAAGCGCGTGGCGCTGTCCAGTTCATGCTTAATCGCCGTCAGATTGCGCTGCGTCTCTTCCGGCATCGCCACCTTGTTGGTCTGAATATGCTTGATCGATTCCGAGGTCAGGTACATCTGATTACGGGTGTTGGAAACCGCCTGCGCCGGAATATTCTCCATTGAGCCGTAGCGGCGGATCTGCTCGCTGATATCTCCCAGCGTCAGCGCCAGCGCGGGCAGCACGTTGGGGTTCAGCTGATTAGTGCGCACATAGTCGGTCAGCACGTCACGCGCCACCGGCGGACGAGCACTGGCGGGCTGCAGCTGCAGCAGCTGGTTTTCCGTGACCTGCGCCAGCGCCGCCACGCGCGGAATTTGCTCCGGCGGCAGCGAGCGGTTCAGCGCATAGGCGATCGGCATGGTGCCCACCAGAATCAGCATGATCAGACCCATGCCTTTCTGTCCATCGTTGGAGCCATGCGCGAACGAGACGCCGGTACAGGTGAGGATCAGCAGGCCGCGGATCCAGATCGGCGGCGGCTCGCTGCTTTTCGGCGCTTCATAAAGATCGCGGTTGCGGATAAACGCCTTCATCGCCAGCAGCAGCAGCGCCGCGCAGAAAAAACCCACCAGCGGCGACAGGAGCAACGAATAGCCGATCTTAATCGCCTGGTCCCAGTCCACGCCGCTCATGCCGCTGCGGCCGTGCAGCAGCGCATTAGCAACGCCGACGCCGATAATCGAGCCGATCAGCGTATGGGAAGAGGAGGAGGGCAGGCCAAGATACCAGGTGCCCAGGTTCCAGATAATGGCGGAGAAGAGCAGCGCGTAAATCATGGCGAAGCCGCCGCCGCTGCCCGCCTGTAAAATCAACTCTACCGGCAGCAGCGAGATGATGCCGAACGCGACCACGCCGCTGGAAAGCAGCACGCCGAGAAAGTTGCACAGACCTGACCAGACCACCGCCACGCCAGGCGTCAGCGAATGGGTATAGATCACCGTTGCCACGGCGTTGGCGGTATCGTGAAAGCCGTTGACGAACTCAAACCCCAGCGCGATCACCAGCGCCAGCCCCAGCAGAAAGAAGGGGACGTAGCTGGTAACTGGCGTATCGGTCTCCTGCACGTCGCTGAACAGGTTGAATCCGGCAAAGGAGAGCCCGGCGATCAGCAGAATAAGAAACAGCGGCTTTGAAAAACGGTTGCGTTTGCCAGTGAGATTTGGACGCCCGCCAACCGATGGGGATGACGATAAGCTATTTTCGCTCATAAACACCTCGGTAAAAGATTGCGGGCGCGCCCTGTCCGCACCCATTACTGGCAGGGATACGCGCTTTATATGACAGAACAATGATGTTGCGCGGCCGCTGTCATTGTTCTGTCATCACTCTGCATCAGTCTGTGGATCTGGTCCGCTCTTACATTTATCCCGTCCATGGTTTCAGACCTCTTGCTTGCGCCTAATAAATCCGATTTTGACGACGAGGTGGCCGGTTTAATTCACGGTTACCTGATCTCTCCAGACGCGCCACCCCGCCGCCTGAACGCGCGCGAAGCGGTGCTGGCCGGAGAGAATCCGCGCCGCGACGGCGAGTTTCTCTGGCTGCATATCAATCTCAATCACGCCCGCGCCCAGCACTGGGTTCAGAGCCACTTTCAGGTTGATGAAGATTTCTTTGAAGAGATTCATTCGGCCTCGTCGCGCACCCGGCTGGCGGAGCAGGGCGAAGCGCTGCTGGCGATCCTGAATGACGTTACCTTTAGCCAGGAGGAGCACAGCGCGCAGAACGCCACGCTCTGGATCTGGTGCCGTCGCCAGCTGCTGGTTAGCGCGCGCTATCGCCAGGTCGGCATGATCGAACGTATGCATCAGCAACTGCAGTCGTGCGCCTTCCGCAATGCGGAAGAGATGCTGCTCAGCCTGCTGGGCGAGCAGGAGCGCCAGCTGGAGCAGGTGGTGCGGCGCACCAGCCTCGCCGTGGATGCGATTGAAGAGCGGCTGCTCAGTCCGGCGATCAAAGCGAACCGCAGCGAGCTTGGGCATCTGCGCCGTATGCTGTTGCGCATCCAGCGCCTGCTGGCGCCGGAGCCCGCCGCGCTGTTTCGCCTGCTTAATCGTCCGCCCGTCTGGCTCAACCTGGATACCCTGCGCGAGCTGCGCGCCTTTACCGAAGAGTTCAGCGTGGTGCTTAACGATCTCGCCAGCCTGATGGAGCGCATCAGGCTGTTGCAGGAGGAGATCGCCGCGCGTCTGATGGAGCACAGCAACCGCACGCTGTTTCTGTTAACCATGATGACCGTGCTGGCGCTGCCGATTAACATTGTTGCCGGCTTCTTCGGCATGAACGTCGGCGGCATTCCGCTCTCGGGCAATCCGCACGGCTTTCTGATTCTGGTGCTGGTGGTGCTGGCCTTTACCATCGTGGCGGGCTGGCTGGCGTTGCGGCGGCCGGGGAAGTAGGGTGGAAGAGGCGGCGGCCTGGTTATTGCCCGGGAAATGCAATCATGATTCAGGCGATGCCTTCACCTGTTTCTGCCTTAACTAAATGCCCTGAACTCCTCTGCGCTTATATGCGCAAGCATTGAGGCCCGTAGATGCGGGGTCGCGTCAAGGTATCTGGAAACGAGGTTGAACCCGGCGGTATAGCCAAGCCATCGTGGCCAATAACGGGTTCCGAAAAACCACGCATTATGGTCGTAATCCGTGCGATGCCAGTTTTCGCAAAGGTATAGAAGATGAGGCTGTATTTCGTCTGAACGGAGGCTTTCCCAGGGTTCAGGTTCTCCGCCAAAAAGCTCGAGGGAAAAATGGCCGGCGAGCCCTTCAGATACCGTTACTTCACCAAGAGTAGAACCGTATCCTGGCCCGCCCCACCTTGCTGCATGATGCAGTTCATGAGCAAACATGCGTTCCAGAGAATGAGCGTTGTTTTTACAGAAGGCGGGATTTTCAGGATCAACCGTCACGTACACCACACTCTGCTCAGGGCAATATCCCAGATGCCCTTTTTCCGGGATGACATGGACTCCCGCTTTTACCACAACATCCAGAGAGGGGAGCGGCATCACTCGTTTGGCCTGGTCGTAAGTCTCATTCAGGCAGAAATTGAGCCATTCACAGTGAGCGGTGAGTTTCTTCTGCGCATTTAGAATATGAAGGGTCATTTGAGACATTACAGGGATACCTAAAGCTGTTAGTGAATAAGCGCATACTAACAGAGAGATCACTCGACACCGCCATACTGCAATGCGGCATCGTCAAGTCCGCCTCTGTCGCAGGTCAAAAGTCACTTTTAAAAAGCTGTACCCGAATGTGGTGAGCCAACAGAACCAGGAAGGCAAAATGCTCTTACCTTCCCGCCAGCCCACCAATAAAAAAGCCCGCACAGGCGGGCTTTTTCAATTTCACAGTTAACAGCCTTTACGAAGGGTTATTTACTGGGGCCGGAGCGGGGGCAGCGGCTGGCTGCGCCTGCTGCGCGGCATCAGGATTGGCAACGCTGGCGCCCTGCGGCGTAACCGGCGTCATCGGCTCCTCTTTAGGCTGTGCGTTCGGCGCTTCCGGCACTTCGGTCGGCGCAGTCTGCACGCTGTCAGCAACGCCGTTCACTTTAGTCGGCATACCGGTACGATTCTGAATCGCCGCGTTGACCTGATCCTGGCTGACGCTGGCGTCAGTGATCACTTTGGTCACCGCAGAGGTCAGGGTAATCGGCACCACTTCGCGTGAGTTAAACTGCTCTTCGGTAGTGGAGAGCGGGTTATGCACCTCTACATAGCGCGAACCATCCGGCTCCACCGTTGCTTTGACCGGCTGATCGATAAACTGCACGCGCGTGCCGACCGGCACGTTGTCGAACAGCCATTTGATATCGTCGGCGCGCAGACGTACGCAGCCGTGGCTGACGCGCAGGCCAATACCGAAGTTGGCGTTGGTGCCGTGAATGGCGTAGAGACGACCGATATAGAGCGCGTAGAGGCCCATCGGGTTGTCCGGACCGGCCGGGAACACTTCCGGCAGATTCTCGCCGCGCGAGGCGTACTCAGCATGCATCGCTTTGGTCGGCGTCCAGGTCGGACCCGCTTTCTTGCGCTGCACCGTGGTGGTCCAGTTAACCGGCGTATCTTTGCCTAATTCGCCGATGCCGATCGGCAGAACCACAACGGTTTTAGTGCCTTTCGGATAGTAGTAGAGACGCATTTCCGCGCTGTTGATCACGATGCCTTCGCGCGGGGCGTCAGGCAGGATCAGCTGCTGCGGAACGATCATCTTTTTGCCTGCCTGCGGCAGGTAGACATCCATGCCCGGATTGGCTTCCAGCATATTGCTGAGGCCCATCTGGTACTGCGCCGCAAAAGCTTCCAGCGGCAGCTTGTTGTCCTGAGGGACGGTAATCTCAATATTTTGCCCAATCAGACGGCTGTTGGCGGCTGGTAAGGGGTAAACCACAGCGAAGGCGGACTGGCTGAATGCTGCCAGCGCCAGAGCCATTGAAGCAAACGCGCGAATCATTTTCATATTTTACAAGTCGTTATGGCCTGTTAGCAGGCTTGTCAGTTTATCGAACCCGTACCGGTCAGCGTGGCCGGCTGCACATTATATGGGCATTGTTTCGATGTTGTGAATCAGGATTTTAGCAGCCATCGCAGACTTTAGGTAACCGACTGTGTTATTGGGCCTCCTTGCCCTGATAAGGGAGCCGGTCAGGGCTGCCATAAGGTCACTTCGCCGCTCAGTTTGCGATTGAGAAAAAAGGCGGCGCTGATCAGGGCCAGATGGGTCAGCGCCTGCGGCATATTGCCCAGCGCGCGGCCGTGATTGTCGAACTCCTCGGCATATAATCCCAGCGGATTGGCGTAGCTCAGCAGTTTCTCGAACTCGAAATGCGCCTCGTGGATGCGTCCGGCGCGCGCCAGACATTCTACATACCAGAACGAACAGGCGGCGAAAGAGCCTTCCGAGCCGGTCAGGCCGTCGGCGGGCGTCTCATCAATGTTGTAGCGGCGCACCATACCGTCGCTTACCAGCTCGCGCTTGATGGCGTCGAGCGTCGCCAGCCATTCCGGATCGGTGGCGCCGACGAAGCGCACCAGCGGCATCAGCAGCATAGAGGCGTCAAGATGGTTGCCGTGACGCGTCGAAACGAAGTGGCCGCGTTCGGCGTTCCAGAAGTTTTGCCAGATATCGGCGCGGATCTCGCTGCGCGCCTTATCCCATCGCGCATAGGGCATCGGCAGCGAACGTTTCATGCCAAGGCGCAGCGCACGATCCAGCGCCACCCAGCACATCAGCCGCGAGTGAAGAAAGTGCTCCGGCTCGCCGCGCATTTCCCAGATACCGGCATCGGGCTGGTTCCAGCTTTCGCTCACCATATCGATCATCTGCGCAACGTGTTGCCAGCCGCGTTCTGAGATCGCTTCGCCATACTTATTCGCCAGATAGACCGCATCCATTAGCTCGCCGTAAATATCGAGCTGCGTCTGCTGCCAGGCGTCGTTGCCGATGCGTACCGGCCGCGAGTCGGCGTAGCCGGAGAGGTTAAGCAGTTCGATCTCATGCAGTTCGATGCCGCTGTCGAGACGATACATCACCTGCAGACGCATCTCGTCGTGGTGGCTGTTCTCGACGCAGCGGCCAACCCAGCGGGTAAAGTTTTTCGCTTCGTCCACATAGCCGAGGCGCATCAGCGCATACATGCTGAACGAGGCGTCGCGTATCCAGGAGGCGCGATAGTCCCAGTTGCGCACGCCGCCCAGCTCTTCCGGCAGGCCAAAGGTGGCGGCGGCGGCGATAGAGCCGTGCTGGCTGGAGGTGAGCAGCTTCAGCGCCAGCGCCGAGCGCTGCACCATCTCCTGCCAGCGTCCGTTGTAGTTGCTTTTTTTACTCCAGCTTCGCCAGTAATTGATGGTTCCTTCGAAGCAGGTTTCAGTGTCGACGGCGTTAACGCGCTCATCTTCCTGATTGCCGAATTCAAACTCGACGTGCTCGCCCGACTTGAGTTCAAAATGCGCCGTGGCGGCGTGCGCTTCGCAGGTCAGCGGTACCGTGGCGGCGAGGCGCAGCGTGGGCTGGTTCTCCGCGTAAAAGTCGATGCAGTCGCCTTCTGCCTGCGCGCGGGTTTTGGCACGCGCATAGTCATGACGCGGCGCGCAGCGCATCCTGAACCAGGCGGTGCCACGCACCATCTTGACCCGTCGAATCAGGCGCGGCAGCTTTTTCGCGTCGTCGCAGATCGGCATATAGTCGGTGATTTCCGCGACGCCCTCCGCGCCCAGCCAGCGCGTCTGAAGAATATTGGTGTCTGGCAGATAGAGCTGCTGCCGACGCACATTTTTCCACTCCGGCGCCAGCGAAAAGAGTCCCGCGTCGTCGCTGTCGAGCAGCGCGGCGAATACCGACGGGCTGTCGAGCGCAGGCCAGCAGAGATAGTCGATGGTGCCGTCGTTCGCCACCAGCGCACAGGTGCGCAGATCGCCAATGATGCCGTGATCTTCAATCGGGCGTTTTATTTTGCTCATCCTCATCTCCGTAGCGGGCACTCTTTTAACTATAGACAAAGCGGCATCAGGGCCGCGGCTGGACATAACGGGATTGCTTCTATACTTCACCTTACCCGACATCCTGAGGAAGCAACCATGACCACATCAGAGAATAAAGTCGCCGTCGTCACCGCATCTGACTCCGGCATCGGCCGCGCCAGCGCGCTGATGCTGGCGGAGCAGGGCTACGATCTCGGCATCACCTGGCGTTCCGATGAGGAGGGCGCGAAAGAGACCGCGCGTCTGGTGCGTGAAAGAGGCCGTCGCGCCGAAATCATTCACCTCGATCTGGCCGATCCGCAGGAGGGCGGCCGTTCGCTTTCAGAGCTGATCTCCCGACTTGGCCGTATTGACGCGCTGGTGAATAACGCAGGCGCGAACGCCAAATCTGAATTCCTTGATACCCCGTTTGAGGAGTGGCGCAAGGTGTTCAATGTCGACGTCGATGGCGCCTTTGTCTGCGGCCAAATTGCCGCGCGCAAAATGGTGGAGCAGGGCGCTGGCGGACGCATCATCAATATCACCTCGGTGCATGAGCACACGCCGCTGCCCAACGCCGTCGCCTACACGGCGGCGAAGCACGCCATGGGCGGCCTGACCAAATCGATGGCCATTAGCCTGATTAAACACAATATTCTGGTGAACTCCGTGGCGCCCGGCGCTATTGCCACCCCGATGAACAATATGGGCGACGGCGATGCGCAGAGGGTTAAAACGCCGGAGATTCCCATTGGACGCCCTGGCGACGTGCGCGAGATCGCCAGCCTTGTGGCCTGGCTCTGCTCGGAGTGGGCCAGCTATACCACCGGACAATCCTTTATCGTCGATGGCGGTTTTATGCTGGCCAATCCGCAGTTTTACGGCGGGAAAGATATCTAACCGGCGCGGCGGTTGTTCCAGCGGCGGATCACCCAGCGCAGCGCGAAAGCGAAGACGACCGCCGCAACCAGCCACAGAACATGTTTCAGGTGCTGATCGAGCTTGTGCAGCCAGGGGGCGATGACGCCGCCGGCAAAGTAACCCAGGGCGACGAAGATTGTCGCCCAGATCGCGGCGCCGATAATATTCAGCACCAGAAATTTCAGCGGCTTCAGGTGGCTGGCACCGATAATAATCGGGCCGATGATGCGAAAGCCGTACATAAAGCGTACGCCGATAACAAACAGGCTGGGATGACGCTGGATCAGCCGGTTAGCCTTGACGACCTTGTCCTGATGCTTCTTCAGCTTACGCAAAATTTTCGTGCCATAGCGACGGCCAATCCAGTAGAGCAGCTCATCGCCAATCACGCCGCCCGCCATGGCCGCCAGCACCACGCCGACAAAGTTCAGTAATCCCTCATGCGCCGCCACGCCGCCCAGCAGAGTAAAGGTTTCGCCTTCGGCGATACAGCCGATAAGCAGCGCCAGATAGCCATACTGCGTAATTAATCCGTTGATATCGAAATGCAAAAGTAAACTCCCTGTTCTGTCCGCGGTTAATACATTCTATACCGCTTCGGCCGATCATTCCGGCTGGCTTAGGCCACAGCGACTATTTTTTGTCGATTAACCGCCTGCTGGCTACAAAAGCAGCAACGCCGTTTATACTTGAGGTGATGCTGCCTGAGGGGTCAGCGACGTGGATTCTGGGCAGCCTGTCGCATCTGCGAGGTGATTATATGAACCATGTCTGGGGTCTTATGGCGCATCCCGATCGGGAAATGCGCGATATCAAGCAAGAAAATGAGAGCGTTTCGCACCATTACACCCACCACGTTCTGCTGATGGCGGCGATCCCGGTGATCTGCGCCTTTATCGGCACAACGCAGCTGGGCTGGAACCTGGGCGAAGGGCGCTTTGTTCAGCTAAACCTGTTGACCGGGATTGCGCTCGGCATCCTGTTTTATCTGCTTATTCTGGGCGGCGTAGCGGTAATGGGCCGCGTCATTCACTGGATGGCGCGCGACTATCCGCAGCGGCCCAGCATGCAGCGCTGTACGGTATTCGCCGGCTATGTCGCCACGCCGCTCTTTTTAAGCGGCATCGTGGCGCTCTATCCGCTGGTCTGGCTCTGCGTGCTGATTGGCGCGCTGGCGCTGGTGTACACCGGCTATCTGCTTTATATCGGCATTCCGCTGTTCCTCAATATCGACCGTGACGAAAGTCTGCGCTTCTCCGGCTCGACGCTGGCGATCGGCGTGCTGGTATTTGAGGTGCTGCTGGCGCTGACCGTGGTGCTGTGGGGTTACGGGCCGCGACTGTTCTAAATCAGCGTCAAATCAAGCCGGTAAGGGAATGATTTGACTTAAACCGCATAACGTCCTGCGACAGCGCTGTCGCAGGACGTTTTTTTTAACGCTCAGAAACATTCTCACCAGGAAATTTCTTACGCTTCCGCGTATTATGCTGCTGCCAGCCCCCGCGTGGTCGGCTCTGCGGCGGGCGGCCTGTGTACAACACGGCGTAATATTTTAATCGGTACTTTTTTATAAGATGCCTGTAACCATTCGCTATTCACTGCTTTCGCTGGCGCTGCTGTTCGGTGGCCAGGCGGCTATTGCGCCCGCGCAGGCGGCTACGTCTCTTTCTCAGCTCGCGCCGGTCGCCGAGCCGCAAATCGCCTCGGGCAGCGCAATGATCGTCGACCTTAATACCGGTAAGGTGCTTTTCTCCAGCCATCCCGATCGCGTTCGGCCTATCGCCTCTATCACCAAGCTGATGACGGTGATGGTGGCGCTCGATGCGAAGCAGTCGCTGGATGAGCGAATTTCGGTGGATATCAGCCATACGCCAGAGATGCGCGGCGTCTTTTCCCGCGTCAAACTCAACAGCGAAATCAGCCGCCGCAATATGATGCTGCTGGCGCTGATGTCCTCAGAGAACCGCGCGGCGGCCAGCCTGGCGCATCACTATCCCGGCGGCTACGACGCCTTTATCCGCGCCATGAACGCCAAAGCGCGTGCGCTGGGCATGACGCATACGCGCTACGTCGAGCCGACCGGCCTGTCGATTCATAACGTCTCCAGCGCGGAAGACCTGGTTAAGCTGCTGCGCGCGACGCGTGACTATCCGCTGCTGGGCCAGCTGAGCACAACCAAAGAAGAGACCGCGGTCTTCACCCACCCGAGCTATGCGCTGCCGTTCCGCAACACCAACCATCTGATCTATAAAAATGACTGGCGCATTCAGCTGACCAAAACCGGCTATACCGATGAGGCGGGTCACTGCCTGGCGATGCGCACCCTGATCAATAACCGGCCGGTGGCGCTGGTGGTGCTGGATGCGTTCGGCAAATATACCCATTTCGCCGACGCTAACCGCCTGCGCGACTGGCTGCTGACCGGCAAGGCTGCGCCAGTGCCAGCGGCGGCGCTGGCCTATAAGAAACAGAAAGCCGGGCAGGTGGCGAGCAACGCCCGCAGCGGCAGCGCGGTGGAATAAGCCTTACCGGCGTCCGCCTGCGCGGACGCCGAAACCCGGCTCGACGAGAACGGCCAGCATTCCTATAGTTTCCCGGTGCGCCTGGCCCTACACTACGCGCGAACGCGATGGTCGATCGCCTGAATTTGTGCTGGAACCCCACTCTTATGTTTAAGTTACGCTCCTTTTTCGCGCTGTTGATGCTGCTGGCGGTGGCCCTGTTCCCCGCCCGGAGCCAGGCAGACGATGATGCGGCCGATGCCGCGCAACAAACCGACGTCGCGGCTAAAGTGAACGCGGCGGTTGAACTGCCGAAAATGCAGAAAGTTCTCGACAAGATCAAAGGTCAGGTGTCGGGACAGACCAATGAAAACCAGCTGACACAGCTCAACGAGATGGCGCTGGAGCTGTCGGGCAGCGCCGATACGCTCGCTCAGGCGCTCCAGCCGCAGCGTCAGCAGCTCGACGCGCAGCTGGCGGTGCTGGGCCCTGCGCCCAAAGCGGACAGCGGCGTAAAAGAGACGCCGGAAGTCACCCGCAAACGCAGCTCGCTGGAGAGCCAGAAGGGCAAGCTGGACGATCAGATTAAGCAGGCGGATGGCATTAAAAACAGCGCGCTGATGCTCTCGTCGCAGATCACCAACCTGCGCCGCGATCTGATGAAAACCCAGCTGGCGCTCAACTCCGGCAGTATTTTCGGGCCGCGCTTCTGGGCACCGCTGTTTGTGAAACAGGATCTTGATAACGAGAAGATCAACGACTTCCTGCAGGATTTAAAAGATACCGCCGCGCTGTCGTGGGAGCCGGGCTACCGTTTCGGCACCGTCGCCTGGCTGCTGGCGGCGATGCTGGTGATGACGCTGGGGCGTCGCTACGGCGAAGAGTTTCTTGCCTGGATCAGCATTCACAAGATGCCGGAAGGGCGGCTGCGCCGCAGCTTCCTCGCGGCGACCATCGCGCTGACCACGCTGGCGGCGGTGGTGTTGACCTTTAACTTCACCGCGCTGGCGTTCGCGCGCCGCGATGAAGTCTCCGGCGACGTGCAGGATTTTGTGGTCAGCCTGGTGAAGCTCAGCGTCTTCTGCGGCCTTATCGCCGGTCTGGGACGCGCCTTTCTCTCCACGCGTCGGCCAAGCTGGCGTCTGCCTGCCATCTCCAGTGAAGTGGCGATGGCGCTGAAGCCGTTCCCGCCGATTACCGCCGCGCTGGTCTTTATTTTCCAGACGGTAGAGAACTTTAACTACACCGTCGGCACCAGCCTGAACACCACTATTTTCGCCAATGGCCTGACGGCGCTGCTGATCGGCAGCACCGCTCTGGCGATCAGCATGCGCACCAACCGCGTGCGCCGCCGCATGGTGCACGAGGGCAACCCGCCGGAAGTGCGCTCCACGCTGGTGGGGCTGATTCAGATGGCGCTGACGCTGACGGCGGTTGCCATTCTGCTGTCGCTGATTATCGGCTATGTGACGCTGGCGCGCTTCCTGAGCTATGAGGTGGTGTGGTGCGGCATTCTGTTTGGCTCCTTCTACTTCCTTAGCCATCTGATTAACGACGGCTGCGAAAACCTCTTTTCCGTTAACAGCCTGACGGGAAGGCGGCTGCAAACGTCGCTGAATATCGACGAGCGCCATCTGCAGCAGGCGGCGACGCTGCTGGCAGCGCTGGGTAAAACCCTGCTGATCGGCTTTGTCGCGCTGGCGCTGCTTAACGGCACCTTCGCCTCGTCGACGCCGATCGAGCTGCTGCAAAAAGCGATTGAGTTCTGGGGCGGTAAGGGGCTGGAGTCGCTGAACATCGTGCCGGCGCACATGGTCAACGCCATTATCTGTCTGGTGGTGGGCATCTATGTGCTGCGCCGGGTGCGCCGCTGGCTCGACAGCGACTTCCTGCCGAAAACCACCATGGACGCCGGCATGCGCGTGTCGCTGGTGACGCTGTTCAGCAATATTGGCTTTGTGCTGGTGATCCTGCTGACGCTCTCGGTTATGGGCCTGCAGTGGAACAAGCTGGCATGGATCGTCAGCGCGCTGTCGGTCGGTATCGGTTTTGGTTTGCAGGAGATTGTGAAGAACTTTATTTCCGGCCTGATCCTGTTGACCGAACGCCCGGTGAAGGTGGGCGATCTGGTGACCATTAGCGGTATCGAAGGCGATATCCGCCGCATCAACGTGCGCGCCACCGAAATCCAGCTTGGCGACAAGTCGACGGTCATCGTGCCGAACTCGCAGTTTATCTCGCAGAACGTGCGTAACGCCACCATGGGCAACGCGCAGGGCGTAGTGACCATCATGCTCACTTTCCCGCTCAATATCGATCCGGTGCGAGTGCGCGAGCTGCTGCTGGAGGTCTATAACGAGAACGAACGCATTCTCGAGACGCCGGAACCCTCGGTCTCCTTTAAGGATCTCACGCCGCAGGGCATCGTGCTGAGCGTTACCGGCAACGTCGCCAGCCAGCGTCAGATTGCGGGCGCGAAAAGCGATCTGCTGTTCGATATCCTGACGCGACTGCGTAAAGAGGGCATCGTACTGTCGACGCCGCAGACCATGATTATTGAGCGTCGCCAGCAAATCGCGGAGCAGGAAGCGGATCCGCTGTCCTGATGGTTTAAGGTTACAGAGCCTGCGAAAGCGCCGGTAGCATGGGCAGAAGAGCAAAGCGACTCGCACCAGAGATGGCGCGAGATGAGCGAGCAAGAATCTCTTAAACGACTTTGCGTTCTGACCATGCTACCGGCGCGAGTAGGCCTGCCATAGCCGCCTGTTTTAAAACTGCTTCACCGCCCAGCCTTTCTGCTTGCTGGTTTTGCCAATGCCCGGATTAAAGGTATTGGTAGGATCGAGCTGACGATAAAAGGCCGCCAGCTGCGGCTTCGCCTGATAGAGATGCCCGACGTTATGCTCCGCCGGATACTCCGCGCCGCGCGCCTCTAAAATCGCCAGCATCTGCTCTTTCAGCGCATGCGCGTCCACCCCTTTTTTCACAATGTAATCCTGATGGAAAACGTGGCAGAAGAAGTGGCCGTAATAGAGACGATGGATCAGCGACTGGGTAATCTCCGGCGGCAGGGTTTCAAACCAGTCGCGATCGTTGCGGCGCAGCGCAATATCGAGCGCCAGGATATCCTCTACCTCGTCGGCGTGCACCGCGTGATAGCGCACCGCCGCGCCTGCTGCGGCAAAACGATGTAAAAAGGCGTGCGCGCCCTCTTTGCCTTCACACTCGAAAAACTCGCCGCCGCCTTCGTGGAAATAATCTTTCAAATACTCGCGCGCTTCCTCGACGCCCGCACCGGACATCTTCAGCAGCAGATGATGCGCATATTTATCCCGGTACTGCTTCATGCGCTTCGGCAGGTGCGCCGGGAACAGGGTGCTAATGCGCTGCAGCAGACGGTCGGTAAAGTGCGGCTTAACGAAGCTCAGCTTCGCCAGCCAGGCGTCGACGCGCCCCTTCAGCGTAAAGAACAGCGGCATTTTGTCGGTGCCGAGCTTGTCGATCATCAGAAACGTATCTTTGCCGTAGACTTCGGCGATGTCATACATATCGCGATGCATATATTCGGCCGCCACCGGCAGCTGGGTAAAGTGGGCCAGAATATGGCGGCGGATATCGCTCAGCACCGCCGGATCGTTGGTGCCGATATAGAACACCTGCTGCTGCGGTTCGCAGGGGAAAGTGTCCAGCCGCACCGCGAATACCGCCAGCTTGCCCGCACAGCCGGATGCCTCAAACAACCGGCGCGCATCGGCATTGAAGCGCGCTGGCGTATCGGCGTCCACGTGACGTACGCGGTCGGCATAGTCGGGATCGGAGGCGTGACGCCCGTCGTGCTGCACATCCTCCGGACGCCAGCGCTCATCATCGAGCCTGCCCAGGATCTCTTCCGGCGACGTGCCGAGAGTGATGCCGAGATGGTTTACCAGCTTCAGCTTGCCTTGCTCATCGACCTGAGCAAACAGCGCCATCTCGCTATAGGCCGGACCGCGCTTGATCAGCGAGCCGCCGGAGTTATTGCAGACGCCGCCCAGCACCGAGGCGCCAATACAGGAGGAGCCGATAACCGAATGCGGCTCGCGATTAAGCGGCTTCAGCGTTTTCTCCAGCTGATAAAGGGTGCTGCCTGGGAAAGCCAGCACCTGCCTGCCGTCATCGATCAGCTGCAGCTTATCGAGACGTCGCGTGCTGATAATCACCACCGGCCGATCGTAGTCGTTGCCGTTGGGCGTCGATCCTTCCGTCAGGCCCGTATTGGCCGCCTGCATCAGAATAATGGCGTCGGCGCTGACCAGGGTTTGCAGCACGCGCCACATCTCCAGTAGCGTACCGGGAAACACCACGGCCAGCGCGTCGCCCTCGCCGGAACGAAAGCCTTTGCGGTAGCGTGCGGTTTGCTCTTTGTCGGTCAGCAGATGAGAGGCGCCAACGTGGCGGCGCAGGTCGGTGAGTAAAGCGGAATGAGACGCTGAGTGGATCATGTGCAACTCCTTGTCATGACATGGCGCCCTTACTGTAGCACGTCAGTGAAAAGCAGGCGGCAGTGTGACGCTAACGGCTACCTGCTATCCTGAACTTGTGGCACACTGCCGCCTGTTTATTCGATATTGCGCAGTCACTTAAGAGAACCCAACCTGATGAAATGGATTTACTCTGTTAGTCTCGCTGTCTCACTCGCTCTGCAACCCGCGCTAGCCGAAGAGCTGACTGGACCCCATCCCATGAACGCCCAGGCGCGCGACGCTTTTGTTAACCAGCTTCTGACCAAAATGACGCTGGACGAAAAAATCGGCCAGCTCAGGCTAATCAGCGTGGGGCCGGACAACCCGAAAGAGGCGATTCGCGACATGATCCAGAAAGGTCAGGTCGGCGCGATTTTCAATACCGTGACGCGCCAGGATATCCGCGCCATGCAGGATCAGGTGATGCAGCTTAGCCGCCTGAAAATTCCGCTCTTTTTTGCTTATGACGTGGTACACGGTCAGCGCACCATCTTTCCTATTCCGCTAGGGCTTGCCGCCAGCTGGGATCTGGATGCGGTAAGCGAAGTCGGGCGCGTCTCTGCTTATGAAGCCGCCGACGACGGCCTGAACATGACCTGGGCACCGATGGTAGACGTCAGCCGCGAACCGCGCTGGGGCCGTATCTCCGAAGGATTCGGCGAAGACACCTGGCTCTCCTCGCAGATGGGCAGCACCATGGTGAAGGCGATGCAGGGCAAAAGCCCCGCCGATCGCTATGCGGTGATGACCAGCGTCAAACACTTCGCCGCCTATGGCGGCATCGAAGGCGGCCGCGACTACAATACCGTCGACATGAGCTCGCAGCGCCTGTTCCAGGACTATCTGCCGCCTTATAAAGCCTCGCTGGATGCCGGCAGCGGCGGCGTAATGGTGGCGCTCAACTCCCTTAACGGCGTGCCCGCCACGGCGGACAGCTGGCTGCTGAAAACGGTGCTGCGCGACGAATGGAAATTCAAGGGCATTACCATCAGCGACCACGGCGCGATTAAAGAGCTGCTCAAGCACGGCGTGGCGAGCGATCCCGAAGATGCGGTGCGCGTCGCCCTGAAGTCGGGCATCGACATGAGCATGAGCGACGAGTACTACAGCAAATATCTGCCGGGCCTGGTGAAGAGCGGGGCGGTCAGCATGGCGGAGATCGACGATGCGGCGCGCCATGTGCTCAATGTGAAATATGATATGGGACTGTTCAACGATCCCTACAGCCATCTCGGTCCCAAAGAGAGCGATCCGCAGGATACCAATGCGGAAAGCCGCCTGCACCGCGCGGAAGCGCGCGACGTGGCGCGCAAAAGCATCGTTCTGCTGAAAAACCGTCTGGAGACGCTGCCGCTGAAGCGCGCCGGCACTATCGCGCTGATTGGCCCGCTGGCGGACAGCCAGCGCGACATTATGGGCAGCTGGTCGGCGGCGGGCGTGGCGAAACAGTCGATTAGCCTGCTGCAGGGCATGCGCAATGCGACCGCGGGCAAAGCGACGCTGCTCTATGCCAAAGGTGCCAACATCAGCGACAACAAAGGTGTCCAGAACTTCCTCAACCTCTATGAGCAGGCGGTCTCGGTTGACGCGCGCACGCCGCAGGCGATGATTGATGAGGCGGTAGAGAAAGCGAAACAGGCGGACGTGGTGGTCGCGGCGGTCGGCGAGGCGCAGGGCATGGCGCACGAGGCCTCCAGCCGCAGCGAGATCTCTATTCCGGCCAGCCAGCAGAAGCTGCTGGCGGCGCTGAAGGCCACCGGCAAGCCGCTGGTGATCGTGCTGATGAATGGCCGACCGCTGACGCTGGTTAACGAAGATCGTATGGCGGATGCGCTGGTGGAAACCTGGTTCAGCGGTACGGAAGGGGGCAACGCTATCGCTGACGTCCTGTTCGGCGACTACAACCCGTCCGGCAAGCTGCCGATCACTTTCCCGCGCTCGGTAGGGCAGATCCCGCTTTACTACAACCATCTGCCGACCGGACGGCCTTACAACTTCGCCAAACCGAACAAATACACCTCGCACTACTATGATACGGTAAACGGCCCGCTCTATCCTTTTGGCTATGGGCTGAGCTACACCCGCTTCAGCGTCTCGCCGGTGAAAATGTCAGCGCCAACGATGCCGCGCAATGGCACGGTTGAGGCGAGCGTCACGGTGACCAACACCGGCGACCGCGACGGGGCGACGGTGGTGCAGATGTACCTGAACGATCCGGTCGCCTCCATCAGTCGTCCGGTACGCGAACTGCGCGGCTTTAAGCGGATTATGCTGAAAGCGGGCGAATCGCAGACGGTGAGCTTCAAGATCGACGTGGATGCGCTGAAGGTCTGGAACCAGCAGATGCAGCAGGTGGCAGAACCCGGTAAGTTCCGGGTGATGATCGGGCTTGACTCTGTACGTACCCAGAACGCGCAGTTCGACTATCTGTAATCATGCGCGATACCCTTCTTCCGGCTTTGCCGTCGGAAGAAGGGGAAGCGTGCCTGAACTGGCCGCACCCTTATGAACAGCATCCGCAACCGTATCCAGAACCAGGTTTTCCGCGTTAACGGCCTGGCGCTTAATGAGTTCGATATTTCACAGCCGCCCGGCGATCCCGGCCTGTTTGGCCCGGACAGCGTCATCTGGCGCGTACACGGCGACTTTCCCTCTATGTTGTGCGGCGGCATCAGCGCTTTGCTGCTGCAGATGCTGCATCCTTCCGCGCTGGCGGGCGTCTGGGATCACTCTAACTTTCGCCAGGATATGCTGGGCCGTCTGCGCCGCACCAGCCAGTTTATCGCCGTCACCACCTTCGGCAACCGCCATGACGCGAACCTGCTGATTGAGCGGGTCAAAAATATTCATCTGCGCGTCAGCGGCGTCGACAATTACGGACAGCCCTATGCCGCCAGCGATCCGCATCTGCTTACCTGGGTGCACGTTGCCGAAACCAGCGCTTTTCTCGCCGCCCATCTGCGCTTTAAAAATCCGCAGCTCAGCCTGGCGGAGCAGGATCGCTATTACCGGGAAGCGGCGCAGATCGCCGAAGCGCTGGGCGCAACAGCAGTGCCGAAAAGCGTCGAGGCGGTGGCGCGCTATCTGCAAGCCATGCGTGGCGAGCTGCGCTACGACGAGCGCACCGCAGAGGTGACCCGACTGCTGCGCGAGGCGCCCGCGCCGGGCTGGCAGGCGAAACCGGCGATGAAAGTCATGTTGAAATCGGGCATGGCGCTGCTGCCAGACTGGGCGCAGCAGATGTCGGGCTATCGTTTCAGCCCGCTGTCGCGCGCGCTGCTCGATGCCGAAATGCGGCTGCTGGCGAAAACGCTGCGCTGGTCGATTACGCGCGGCGCATACCATCGCGCCATGCTGCGTATGGGACGCCAGCCTTAACGGCTTCTTAACGTTTCACCCGCGTTAGCCTGCCTGTCGCAGCGGAGCCGCTTAACTGCCCCGCGCCAGCAAAGGTAATAAAAGGTTAAGTATTAAATTCATCATGCGGCTGGGTGTAGCCGCGCGGCGTGCTCATCTGACGCTGTCGCGCTGCCCGACGCTGCTGGAAGTAGTGCGCCAGCAGGCCGATCCCGGCGCCGATTGCGCCCAGCGACGGCAGACTGAAGTAAAGATCGACAGGCAACAACACCAGCGCCGCCAGGCCCACCACAATCAGCGTCGCCGCCAGCGTAAGCCAGGTATAGCGATAAAGAAGCCAGAGAAAAAGCGCGAGAACCGCTAACTCGCGCCAGGCGAAATCGGGAACGGGCAGCATCATGCGCCTCCGAAAAAAAGGGTAGCCTGACCATAACATGCGGCTGCGTCTCAGAAACGCGAATAGATTTTCACCTGGCAGGCGGGCAATGCTTAAGCATCGTTGAGCATTTCCGCATCGGCCTACGTGGCTCGCTTTACTTTTGCTTACCCTTGCGCAGTCGCGTTGCGCTGACTTTGAGAGTTTTACCCTTGTCTCACATGGCGGCAGTCCGGATCCTGCTCTAATCTCGGGGAAATGGATCCCTAAGCTTTGTCGAGGCGCTATGACTTACCAACCTCTGATTGCTGAGGTCCACAATCAGCAACATACTCTGACGGCGATTGTCGAGCAGGATGCGCGCACCGCTTACTTCTATATCTGGCCGACGGATCTGTTTCGCAGCCAGTACGCGGTGCGCGGCTGCTGGCTGCGCAATCTGCTGCCTGCGCCGGCGCAGGAGGATCGCGCTGCGATGGAGCAGGGCATCGCGCCGCTGCTCAGCGCCGAGTTCTGCCGCACCCTGGAGGCGGAGCCGCCGCTCGATCCCGCAGGCCTGCAGGTGTTATGGGAGCCGAGCGACGACGGCGCGGCGCTGTGGTATTACGGTCAGCTGCTGGCGGTTATTCCTGGCTGGAGCCTCTACCAGGAGAAGCAGGTCAGCTTCTCCTCCGGCTGTATCAAAAAGAACCGGCTTACCGCCCCGCTCGGTTCCGCCTCCACCAACGACTACTACGCGCGCGCGGAACACCAGCGCCAGTTCTGGCGCGACTGGCACGACGGCAACGAGTGGGAGCGGGTGCAGCAGGCGCTGCTGCAGAGCTACCAGACGCAGTTCGGCGAGTCGGTAAAATATTACGCGATCGATCAGGGCAGCTGGCCGCCGATGGCGATCTCCCAGCACTGGCACCGCGGCACATGGTATTTCCTCACGCTCGGCATGAGTATCCGACCCATGCCGCAGGTCGATTACCTGTTCGACGAGCTGGCGCCGCAATATCGCCGTATCGAGCTGGCGATGGCGGTGGATGGCGAGGTGATGACCGAGGGCAACGCGGTGCAGATGGCGAGCGCGCTGGCAGAGTTCGCTCATCTTCCCTGGGCGCGTCTGACCTGGCTGGGCGAGGGCCATACGCTGGCGTCGGAAGTGGCGCCGGTCGGCTTTGACAGCTTCCTGTTGACCAACGCGCTGGCGGATGAGGCCGCGCAGTTTACGCTCTCCAGGCGCGACGGCGATCGGCCTAACCTGCTGTGGGCGACGCCGATCACCGAAGCGGAGCGCCAGTTCGCGCAGGCGAATGAACTGGGCGGCCAGCAGCTAACGGAGCTGCTGATGGCGGCGGGCAATAATCATATTTTCCGCCCGCGCCAGCAGGTGGTAGACAGCGAAATCTGACGTCGACGCGCTGTTAGCGCAGCGCGCCGCATCCCCGTTACTCACTAAATTATCGGCTCTGTCAACGAGTTGTTAAATTTGTGATCTCGCGCGCCTCAAGTTACTCCTGCCCGCGCCGTTAACCCTGATCAGGCAATCGCGCCGTTTCTGCCAGGGGAAAGCAGATGCTAAAAACAACACAATCCCGCTTCACTGCGGTTCTTGTCCTTTTTTTTCTCGTTCTGATGCTTATCACAGTCGTGGTGATTAAACAGTTTATCGCGCCGCAGTTAACCGCTAACCAGAGCCAGCTGGTGCGCGATCAGGTCGACGCGCTGGCGACTGGCATCGTGGAACAGATGAACCGCGTGCAGGCGCAGCAGCGCGCGATTACCGAGGGCGCAGGCGTGATGGAGAGCGCCGCCATTGATCAGCTGCTGCCTGCGCTGGTGAACCAGTATCAGGACAGCAACGTCTTCGGCGGCGGTATCTGGCCACTGCCTAATCGTCGCGATCCGGCAAAAGAGAAAGACAGCAGCTTCTTTGCACGCAACGCCAGCAATCAGCTTCAGGTTAATACCTACTGGAACTCCGACGCCGCCGACAAATACTGGGAACAGCCCTGGTACAAAGATGGCATGGCCGCGCCTAAAGGGCAGTGCGCCTGGGCGAAAGCCTACCAGGACGCCGCCAGCCCGCAGCCGCGCACCAACTGCGCCATGGCGATCTACCGTGACGGCACCGTCTGGGGCGTCGCCACCATCGACGTCACCCTCGGCTTTTTCAACCACCTGGCGAAAGAGATGGGTGACGCCATTCAGGGACGCGTGCTGATTGTCGAAGCTGACGGCAAAGTCGTGGGCAACGCCGCGCTGGTGGACGGTACGCCGAAGCTCGAAAATCTGACCGATCTGCAGCTGCCGATGGCGGCGCCGCTGAAAGGCCTGCTGAGCAGCGCCGGCACGCAGCCGACTGAAACCACCTTTGACGGCGAAGATGGCGAGCATACGCTGTTCCTGCAGTCTATTGCGGGCAGCCCGTGGTATCTGGCCAGCGATGTGCCGACCAGCCTGCTGACCGCGCAGGCGCACAGTATGCTGACGCGTCTCGGCCTGGTGCAGATCCCGCTGGCGGTCATACTGCTGCTGGTGCTGCTGGGCTTTATCCGTTCGATGATGCAGCGCCTCAACGTACTGCATCGCAATATCGACGCGCTGGCGCAGGGCGGGGCCGATCTGACCCAGCGCTTGCCGACCAGCAACAGCCCGGAATTCAACGCCGTGGCGCAGAGCTTTAACAACTTTATCAGCTATCTGCAGGGGCTGATGCGTCAGGTCGGCGACAGCGCGCTGGCGATTACCGCCGCTTCGCGCGAGATCGCCAGCGGCAACGCCAACCTCTCGTCACGCACGGAAGACCAGGCCAGCTCTATCGTCGAAACGGCCGCCTCTATGGAGCAGCTGACCGGTACGGTGCGCCAGAACGCCGACAACGCGACCCATGCCAACCAGCTGGCGGGCAATGCGTCGCAGGTGGCGGCGCGCGGGACGGAAGTGGTGCGTCAGGTGGTGAGCACCATGGGCGAGATCCATCACTCCTCGCGCAAAGTTGTGGATATCATCAGCGTCATCGACAGCATCGCTTTCCAGACCAATATCCTGGCGCTAAACGCCGCGGTGGAAGCGGCGCGAGCAGGGGAGCAGGGGCGTGGCTTCGCGGTGGTCGCCTCGGAGGTACGCAATCTGGCGCAGCGTTCAGCCAACTCGGCGCGCGAAATTAAAAAGCTGATTGAGGAATCAGTGGCTAATATCGACGCGGGCAGCCAGCTGGTCGAACAGGCGGGCGAAACCATGGACGAGCTGATGCAGGGCGTCAGCAGCGTAACGACGCTGATGAGCGAAATCATGTCTGCCAGCCGCGAGCAGAGCATGGGTATCGAGCAGGTCAACGTGGCGATCACCCAGCTTGACGGCACCACGCAGCAGAACGCCGCGCTGGTGGAACAGGTTTCCGCCGCCGCCCAGGCGATGGAGGAGCAGAGCGTCCAGCTGGAACAGGTAGTGCAAAGCTTCCGTCTGTAACCTCTACTCAGGGCTCGCGCAGGCGGGCCCTCTTTTTTTGCGGGGAACCGCACGAATTCACGCGGCATGAAACAGCAGGGATGTGCCAGAATAGCCAGGAGTTATCTTAAGGAACCCTCATGTCTGCTATCGAAGTTATTCTCGTCGATCATCTCGATCGTCCCACCGGTAAAATGGAAAAGCTGGAAGTGCATGAGAAGGGGTTACTGCATCGCGCGGTGACGGTCTACGTATTTAATTCTTCCGGCGAGCTGCTGTTACAGCGCCGCGCCAGCGGCAAATACCACTGCGGGGGACTGTGGAGCAATACCACCTGCGGCCACCCCTGTCCGGCGGAGCCGACCCAGCAGGCGGCGGAACGCCGTTTATTCGAAGAGATGGGGCTGGAACTGTCGCTGACCCCGGTGTTTGAGCTGAGCTACAATCTGCCGCTCAGCAACGGCCTGATCGAGCATGAGTATGGGCATGTTTACTTCGCCGTCAGCGATGACAAACCCACGCCCAATCCGCAGGAGGCGGACGACTGGTGCTATCGCTCCGTCAGTGAGATCCAGCGTGCAATGCTGGAGGAGCCGCAGCAGTTCACGCCCTGGTTTCTCTACACCTTTCCCCGTATTCCCGCCTACCTGAATGCGATGAGTATGCCAGCCTGAATAGCGGCTCGGACCTCTCCCAGACGGTCCTGAGCCGGTAAGCAGAAGAAGAACCGAATCCCGCCGCGGAAAAGAGGCGGGACGCGCGTTTTAACGCTCAGCAAAATCCTCTGCGTCCACATCATAGCCCGACGGCTCCCAGCGTATCGCCAGCAGCGCGAGCAGACCGACCAGCGGCGCAAGGAAAATTACCCAGAAGACGCCAGTACCAAGCGCGGCGACCAGCACCGGAAACAGAAACAGCGAGAGGGTGGAGCTGCCGCGCATCAGCGTCTGATTAAAACCGACGCCGACGCCGCGCAGCGAAGTGGGATAGCTGAGCGAGGCGAAGGTCATGGTATGCGAGCCGGGGCCGAAACCCTGGCCAAACAGGAACAGCGCCAGCATCGCAATAGCGATGCCCGCTTCCAGACCGCCTTCGGGACGACCAGTCAGCGCCAGCCCCAGCAGCGCCACACACTGGCAGGCGTAACCCGCCACCGACATCTTCCATGCGCCAAGACGCGGCACCAGCCGCACCGCCAGCACGCCGCCGACAAAGGCGAACAGCAGATTGAGTGCCAGCGATACCAGAATGGTGGTGAGCATCGACTGGGCGAAAAAGCTGGTGATAATCACCGGCAGGCCAAACGCCACTGCGTTATAGGCGAAGGAAGAGGCGACCGAGGTCAGGGTTGCCAGCAGCGTGCGGCGCAGATAAACGCCCCGCAGCAGCGCGCCGTAGTTGCGCCAGCTGGCGCGGCGCGCAGGCTGGGTCGGCGTTGCCGCCGCATCCTCGGCCACCTGCGCATTGATGTTCCAGCCGCTGCGCAGAATCGCAGCCGCGCCTTTCAGGTCGCCCTGATTCGCCGCCCAGACCGGCGACTCGCTCATATAGCGGCTGCGGATAGCGATAATGATCAGCGCAGGCACCGCGCCGAACCCGAGGATTAAGCGCCACAGCCAGCCGGTGTGGCTCTCCGGCAGCACCCCATAGAGCAGCAGCACCAGCAGGTAAGAGATACTGATCGCCGCATACCAGGTGGGACACCACATCGCCACGCTGGCGGCCTTATTGCCCTGGCCGCGCAGGCGGGAAAACTCGGCGAGGAACGCCATCGCCACTGGCAGATCGATACCGACGCCCAGCCCCATTACGAAGCGCGCGCCGCCCAGCACATACTCATTGGGCGCGAAGGCGCAGGCGAGCGCCGCCACCACGAAAAAGAACATATCCGCCATAAATACGCGATAGCGGCCGATTTTATCGGTGAGATAGCCGCCGATTAACGCGCCGACAATGGCGCCAAAGGTAATGGCGGAGGCGACCATGCCGGTGCCGGTCGGCGTCAGGCTGAACTCGCGCGCTACGTCCTTAATGCCAAACGCCAGCGCGCCGAGATCGTAAGCGTCGAGAAATACGCCGCCCAGCGCGATCGCCACCACGATGCGCGCATTATTGCGCGCGCCGTCGCCGCTGTTGATCAGGCGAGAAACGTCCGCCGCGCTGCGGATCCACTGCGTTTCACCGTCGGGCCGGTTCCCTGTTAACGCCACATGGGCGGAAGATGAAGTGAGATCGGTCATAATGTTGTCTGTGATTATTGTGAGTGAATGGACAGCTTACCGTCCAGACGTCTGGACGTAAATTACTTTGCGTTATAACCGGACCGATAACGATATGAAAAAGTTGAGGCGTAACCGTTCACGCTTCAGGCAATGTGTTACGCGATGCATGACGAAACGACTATTCTCTATAAGCACCTCACAAATAACCGAATTAAAGGAACACCTTATGGCAAGGTCTGGTTTTCTGGCATTGACGGCAGCCGCGCTGCTGCTGGCAACAGGCGCGGCGCAGGCCGCCGACCCCGTGCGCGTGGGGTCGAAAATCGATACCGAAGGTTCGCTGCTGGGCAATGTGATTTTGCAGGTGCTGGAGAAGCACGGCGTCAAGACGGTAAACAAAATCCAGCTCGGCACCACGCAGGTGGTACGCGGCGCGATTACCGCGGGCGAACTGGATATCTATCCTGAATATACCGGCAACGGCGCCTTCTTTTTCAATGACGAAAAAGACCCGGTCTGGAAAAACGCGCGTCAGGGCTACGAGAAGGTGAAAAAGCTCGACGCCGAAAAAAATCAGCTGGTATGGCTGACCCCTGCGCCCGCGAATAACACCTGGACCATCGCGGTGCGCCAGGATGTCGCGCAGCAGAACAAGCTCACTTCTCTTGAGGATCTCAGCCGCTACCTGAAAAAAGGTGGCACGTTCAAACTGGCAGCCTCGGCGGAATTTATCGAGCGCGGCGACGCCCTGCCAGCCTTTGAAAAAGCCTATGACTTTAAGCTGACGCAGAGCCAGCTGCTCTCGCTGGCGGGCGGCGATACGGCGGTAACCATCAAGGCGGCGGCGCAGCAGACCTCCGGCGTCAACGCGGCGATGGCTTACGGCACCGATGGCCCGGTCGCGGCGCTGGGCCTGCAAACCCTGAGCGATCCCAAAGGCGTACAGCCCATCTATGCGCCAACGCCGGTGATCCGCGCTGCCGTGCTGAAAGCTTATCCCGATATCGACAGCTGGCTGAAACCGGTCTTCAGTAAGCTGGATGAGAAAACGCTGCAGCAGCTTAACGCGAAGATCGCGGTAGAGGGCCAGGACGCCAGCAGCGTGGCGAAAGCGTGGCTGCAGCAGCAGAAGCTGCTGTAAGCCATGGCGCTATCGCGGGAAGCGATGCTGCCAGCGCGCCGCCAGCCGGTGGCGCTGCTGCTGCTGCTGTTGTTAAGCCTGGCGCTCTACTGGCTGCCGTTTCTCAGCTACGCCCCGAATCGACTGGTCTCCGGCCAGCCGTTGATGCTGGGCCAGGTGAGCGACGCCGGATGGCTGGCGCTGCCGCTGGCGGCGCTCTGGCTGCTGCTGTGGGCGCGTCCGACGCGGGCGCCGCTGGCGCTGATGCTGCTCGCCTGCGACGCGCTGCTGACCGGCATGGTCTGGCTGAGCGGACATGAGGCGGCGCGACTGGCGGCGCAGGGCAGTGCCCTGGCGCGAACCAGCTTCGGCAGCGGCTTGTGGCTGGCGTGCGGCGTCACGCTGCTGCTGGGCGCGGAGCTGGCGCGCAACCTGACGCGCAATAACCTCTGGCGGCTATTGCTCAATCTGCAGATCTGGCTGCTGCCGCTGCTGATGCTGTTCAGCGGCGAGCTCAACGCGCTGTCGCTGCTGAAGGAGTACGCCAACCGACAGGCGGTGTTCGACGCGGCGCTGACGCGGCACCTGACGCTGCTCTGCGGCACGCTGCTGCCCGCGCTGCTGATCGGCCTGCCGCTCGGCGTCTTGCTCTACCGGCGTCCGGCGTGGCAGAGCGGCGTCTTCAGCGTGCTGAACGTTATCCAGACCGTGCCGTCGGTGGCGCTCTTCGGCCTGCTGATCGCGCCGCTGGCCGGGCTGGCGAAATCCTTTCCCTGGCTTAAGGAGTGGGGCGTCAGCGGCATCGGCATGGCCCCGGCGCTGATCGCGCTCACGCTCTACGCGCTGCTGCCGCTGGTGCGCAGCGTGGTGGCCGGACTGCAGCAGGTGCCGCGCGACGTGCGCGAAAGCGCGCGCGGCATGGGCATGGGCCAGCTGCAGCGCTTTTTTGCCGTCGACGTGCCGCTGGCCTTGCCGGTGTGGCTCGCCGGACTGCGCGTGGTGGTGGTGCAGACGCTGGGCATGGCGGTTATCGCCGCGCTGATCGGCGCAGGCGGTTTCGGCGCCATTATTTTTCAGGGATTGCTCAGCAGCGCGCTCGATCTGGTGCTGCTCGGCGTGATCCCGGTGATTGCGCTGGCGGTGGCGATCGATGCGCTGTTCCGCCTGCTGATTTCCCTGCTGGAGAGAACCCATGATTCACTTTAACGGCGTCAGTAAATACTTTGGCGGCAAAGCGGCGGTCAAAGATCTGACGCTACAGATTGGTGAGGGTGAGTTCAGCGTGCTGCTCGGCACCTCTGGTTCCGGCAAATCAACCACGCTGAAGATGATCAACCGGCTGGTGGAGTATGACGAGGGCGAAATACGTTTCGCTGGCGAGTCGATCCGCCAGCTCGACGCGCGCGATTTACGTCGGCGCATGGGCTACGCCATTCAGTCGATCGGCCTGTTTCCCCACTGGACGGTAGAGAAGAATATCGCCACCGTACCTGCGCTGCTCGGCTGGCCGAAGGCCCGCATTCGCGCGCGGGTTGAGGAGCTGCTGACGCTGCTCAGCCTGGATGCGCATCTGGCGCGTCGTCTGCCGCATCAGCTTTCCGGCGGACAGCAGCAGCGCGTCGGCGTCGCACGCGCGCTGGCGGCCGATCCCGAAGTCTTGCTGATGGATGAGCCCTTCGGCGCACTCGATCCGGTTACGCGCGGCGCGCTGCAGCAGGAGATGCTGCGCATTCACCGCCTGTCGGGCCGCACTATCGTGCTGGTGACGCACGATATCGACGAGGCGCTGACGCTGGCGGATAACATTGTGCTGATGGATAACGGCGAGATCGTTCAGCAGGGCAAACCCGCCGCGCTGCTGACGCAGCCGAAAAACGCGTTTGTGCAGGACTTCTTTGGCAGAAGCGAACTGGGCGTGCGGCTGCTGTCGCTGGGCCAGGTCGGCAACGCGGCGCGGCGCGGCGAGTGGCTGGAGGGCGAGCCGCTGAATGCCGCCCAGTCGCTGCGCGAAGCGCTGTCGCAGTTTATCGCCCGGCGCGCCGATAAGCTGCCGGTGGTGGATGAGCGCCAGCAGCCGCTGGGCGTGCTCTACTTCAGCGATTTGCTGACCCTGCGCGAGGGACCATGATGCGCTGGCTGAAAGATCCGCTGCTGTGGCTGATTATGCTGTTTATCGCTCTGCTGGTCGGCTTGCCCTACAGCGGGCCGCTTTTTGCCTGGTGGTTTCCCGAGCAGGCGCGCCCGCTCTACCAGCAGGAGAGCTTTTTACAGCTGGCGCTGGCGCATCTCTTTCTGGTGATTACCGCCAGCGTGCTGGCGTTGTTGATCGGTGCAGGCGGCGGCGTGCTGGTCACGCGCCGCGCGGGGCGCCGCTTTCGTCCGCTGGTGGAAACCATCGTGGCGGCCGGGCAAACCGTTCCGCCGGTGGCGGTGCTGGCGATTGCGGTGCCGGTCATGGGGTTCGGCGCCTGGCCAGCGGTCGTGGCGTTGCTGCTCTATGGTCTGTTGCCGATTTTACAGGGCACGCTGGCCGGACTGGACAGCGTGCCCGCCAGCAGCAGGGAGATCGCCGACGGGGTCGGCATGAGCGCATGGCAGCGTTTGTGGCAGGTGGAGCTGGCGCTGGCTGCGCCGGTGATTCTGGCTGGCGTACGCACTTCAGTGATCGTCAATATCGGCACGGCAGCTATCGCCTCGACGGTGGGCGCGGAAAGTCTCGGCTCGCCAGTGATTATCGGTCTGAGCGGCTTCAATACCGCCTACGTCATTCAGGGGGCGCTGCTGGTGGCGCTGCTGGCGATTGTCAGCGATCGCCTGTTTGAGCGCCTGCAGCGCTGGCTTAGCGTGAGTGGAGAATAAGGGTGTAGCCGACCAGCATCAGCCCGCCGGTGCCGCCGACGGCCATAATGAAAAACAGCGTTGCGAAGAAGATTTTTTGCCAGTTCATGCGAAAACCTGATTGAAGCCCGAAAGCCGGGGATAATAACGCGGGCAGGGCGAGGCGAAAAGGGCCCTGCGTGCGTTTTACTGAAAGCGCGTTTCGTGCGCGCGGATGGAAAAGCCCTGTTCCTGCCAGTGCGTCAGCTGCTCCTGCTGGCGACGAGTCAGTTTTTTGCCGGTCCAGACAAAAATGGTCTGACCGGGAAAAAGCTCAGGACGCGGCAGATCCAGCGGCTCCGCCAGCACGTCCAGCCGCCAGCCTTCCTGGGCGAGGCGCCAGGCTTCCAGCCAGATACGGGTGCGATCTTCCACCGCCCAGCCGAGGATCAGCGCGTCTTTACCCGCTTTCTTGCGGCTGGCAGCAAGACAGAAGGCGACGTAGTCAATCAGCGCGCCATCCAGCAGGCTGCTCATCACGCGCGCGGTGTTCTGATCCAGCCCAAGTTTCTGCCGCACCGGCATAATCACGTGATCGATAAGCGCGTCTACCGGGTTTTCCCGTCCAAGCGCCGCAATTTTGGCACGCAGCTTTGAAGGCTTGACGTGACGCAACACGCTCATCAGCTCTTCCTGCAGATTGACCCAGCCGTCATGCACGTTCAGGCTTTCGCCTTCGAGCAGCGCTTTAACTTTGCCCACCGGCACGCCGCTTTCGATCCAGCGTTTAATTTCTTCGATGCGCTGAACATCCTCGTCATCAAACTGACGATGTCCACCCTCCGAGCGCTGTGGCTTTAGTAAGCCATAACGCCGTTGCCACGCGCGCAGCGTGACTGGATTTATTCCACAGCGTTCGGCAACGTCACCGATACTGTAAAAGGCCATAACTTCCCCAAACTTCCTGACCGCAATCAGATAACCTTAACCAACAGGATCAACTTGTACAAATGTTTTTTAAATGTACAAGTTGACGGTAAAGCCAGTTTCACGCTAAATCTCATATATGAGAATTAATTCCCTAACGTGAGAGGTTAGTCGTGCCAACTGAAGATACCGAACAGCGCCTCGCGGCTCGCCTTGCAGAACTTCGCGTTCAACGCGGCTGGTCGCTTGATGAACTCGCCACGGCGACCGGCATCAGCCGCGCATCATTGTCGCGTATTGAGCGCAGCGAAACCAGCCCTACGGCTGCGTTATTAAACCGTTTATGCGTCGCCTATGGTCTTACCATGTCGCGCCTGCTAAGTGAAGTGGAAGAGGGCGTTGATCTGTTGCTGACGCCGGAGCAGCAGCCGCTATGGCGCGACGATGCCAGCGGCTTTGTGCGCCGCAACGTCTCGCCGCCAGCGCCCCATTTCCGTGCGGAGCTGGTTGAAGGCCAGCTGCGTCCCGGCGCGCGCATCGACTATGACGCGCCGCCCGTTCAGGGGCTGGAGCAGCACATCTGGCTGCAGCAAGGCGGGCTGACCATCACCATGGACGGGCAGAGCTGGACGCTGCAGACGGGCGATTGCCTGCGCTTTCATCTGACTGGCCGCTCCGCGTTTGAAGCGCACCTCATCGACGGCGCACGCTATGTGCTGGTGGTATGCAAACCATGACGACATATGAATGGATTGACGCCGCTCAGGCGCGGCAGCGGTTACTCTCTCTCAGCGATGTGCTGCTGGCGTGCGTGGCGGACGGCGCCAGTATCGGCTTCACCGATCCGCAGGACAGCGCGGTGGCCGAGCGTTTCTGGCAAAGCCGTGCAGCCAGCCTCGCTCCCGGCGAGAATGAACTCCTTGTTGCCTGCCAGCACGGCAGGGTCGTCGGTACCGTGATGATTAACGCGGCGGGGATGCCTAACGGCCGTCACCGCGCGGAGATCAGCAAGCTGCTGGTGCATCCGCATGCCCGACGTCAGGGCATTGCGCGCCAGCTGATGCAGCAGGCCGAACAGCGGGCGCAGACGCTGGGTAAAACCTTGCTGGTGCTTGATACCCGCAGCGGCGACGTCGCCAGCCACCTCTATCTTTCTCTGGGCTGGCAGATAGCCGGATCGATTCCCTGCTACGCCGAGTCAGTCACCGGCGAGCGGGAGGCGACGACGGTGATGTTTAAGCAGTTGGCTTAACTGGACGCTCAGGGGAGATCGTAGCTGACCGGCGTAACAGCTTTCCGATCAATCTCCCTGCCCAGGGCGCGTACCGCGCTACGCAGCGGGCAGAGTGTGCCGACCGGCGTCACGCGACAGTCCGCCTGTCGCCACTCTTCGCGCAGCAGCGGATGCGTCGCATCGATCGGCTGCAGGCGACGCAGATCGTCCAGACTTTGCGCCTGAAAGTAGACGCGTAAAAAACGCTCACCGCTGACCTTATCGCGCCAGCGCTCAACAACCAGACTGCTGCCGGGCGGGATATTGCCGCGTGTGTAGCCGGGCAGCGTCCAGCTAAAGTTCATCAGGGTGCGCACCATGGCGATATTGGTATCGTGAGCGACCAGCAGCAGCCAGCGCGCGTCCGGCGTGGCGTCGCGCCCTTCTGCAGCCGCCAGCATTGCGTTGAGCAGGATAGAGGCGCGCTTCTGCGCGGTGTAGAGCACGTCGTTGCTGAGGTCGTAGTTCACCGTCAGCAGCGGCAGGATGGCGCTGATTTGCTCTGCGCGGGTGATATTGCCCCAGGCGATCTGGCTGAACGGCAGGTTTTCGCTCCAGCCCAGGCGAAGCGTCTCCGCCATATTCGCCAGCACACTCAGGCCAGCAATATAGGTTTTGCCGCTCTTGCTCTGGCGGATCTGCCAGGGCTGATCGAATAGCGCGCACTGCGCGTCAGAGAGGCATACCGCCTGTTTTAACGCCTGGATGGCAGGCTTCAGCTTCTGCCGTAGCAGCGGCAGATCGCCCGCTTTCGCCGCTACTGCCGCCTGCTGCCGCGCAGGATCGGGAGTGGTCGCGGCAAAGGCGTCGGTCTGGAACAGCGGATCGTTTTCGCCCGCGACATGATGCACGGTGACGCCGCAGCCGGGAAAGGCACCGTCGACCAGCGCTTCCGCAGTGGCGCGGGTGCGCTGCAGCGGACTGGCCCGGACATAGATATCCTGCGGCTGCGGGCAGCCATCCGTCAGCAGGCCGAGCTGGCGATAGTGTTCGCCTTCCCAGCGCCCTTTATTGAGCACCGCCGCGTAACCGTGGCCGGTCAGCTCGCCGTCGCGCGTGGTCCAGACCGCCCATGGCCGCTGCGTGGCGGCTTCGATCTCATGGCGATTGCCCGGCGTCGGTGGACGAACGCCGTGGCGGCTCAGCTCCACAACCTTTTCCAGCTGATAGTCCGGTTGCGCAGCGGCCTGCGCCGCGTTGAAACAGAGGGCGCAGGCGAGAAGCAGGCGCGCCGCCACCTGATGTCTGGCTGTCATCATATGTTTTTCCTTAAAAGGGAGAGGCTAAGATGAAAAGGAGGTGCGCTGTTCGATAGCGTGACGTCGCGCAACAATAGCGGCCGTGACGAAACATAACAGCGCTGAAACCAGGCCCGCGGCGACCCAGAACAGGGATAACGTATGAAAATCATAGAGGATTTTATTATTCTCCCGCAGCGAGGTCTGGTCGATAATCATGCCGGTGAGAAACTCGCCCAGCCCGGCACCCGCATAGCTGGCGATGCCGATAGTGCCCAGTGCGGCGCCGGCAGCTTTTTTCGATGAAATATCGACAGCAATCAATCCACCAAGAAAACAGGTCAGCGCGCCGATAGTCGCGCCAAAGATAACCATCGACAGAATATCGGTGTAATAGTTATGCGGTGACCAGAGCATGAGCGCGAAGCCGAGCGTGTTGAGCAAACTGATAAAACCGGCCATCACGCTGCGATTGCGCGGAAAAAAACGATCCGACAGCATACCAGCCATAATCGTGCCGATAATACCCGCGATGGCATTGACGCCGATAATGCCAGAGGCTTCAACAGTGGTATAGGCCTTGCCCTGCTGGAGAAAGAAAATCCCCCATGAATTAACGGCATAGCGATCGATATACATAAAGGCGGAGGCGAGCGCCAGCGTCCAGAGCGCAGGGTTACGCAGGGCGAAAAGCTGGTTTTTAAATACCGAACCCTTGTTATCATCGCCTTCGTGCGGCTCGTCGCTCAGCGTCTGAATCGACGGAAAACCGCAGCTTTGAGGCGAATCGCGCATAAACAACAGCATGATGACGATGCCTGCCGCGCCAAGCGCTGCGGTGGAGAGATAGCCCATATGCCAGCCGTAACCGGCGATTACCGCAGCGATGACCATATAGGTCAGGGCTTCGCCAATGTTGTGCGCGGTAGACCAGATGGCGTAAAAAGTGCCGCGCTCTTTATTACCGTACCAGCGCGCCAGCGAGACAGCGCAAGGCCCGACGCCCATAGACTGCGCCCAGCCGTTTATGCCCCAGAAGATCGCCAGCAGCATGGCGTTAGTGGTCAAGCCCATCATCAAATTCATCGCTGCGCTAATCAGCAGGCCCAGACTCATAAAGCGAACAACGTTGGCATGGTCGGCAAGGAAACCATTAACCAGCTTACCGATGGCGTAGCTAAAAAAGAGGGCGGAACCGATCATGCCCAGTTCAGAAGGGGAGAGGCCCAGTTCCACCAGGGCGCTTTTCGCCACGGTAAAGGAGAGCCGACACACGTAGAAGGTGACATAGGCAGCCGTCATCGCCAGAAAAGTTTGCCAGCGAACGAAGCGAAAACGTTCTGCGTTCAGGGGCGCGGCGTGCTTCGCCGGGGCCGCCCGGAAAAAACCGATCAATCCGTACATTATCCTGTCTCCGTAGGGTAGAGGCGTGTCTGATAAATCTGTCATCCCTGAAAGCGAATCCCGGTATAGCGTGCGTATATCATTTACGGAAAGATGTGCCGCAGGTTAGTCGAGGTTTTTCTTAACCCATTGTTTTAACTGCGGGTAAAGCGTTTTGCTCGCCAGCAGAACAGGGTTCCCGCGCTTAATGCCGTCCTCTGCGAGATAGGGATTAGTCAGGCCGCCCGCCTCGCGCATTAACACGATGCCGGGCAAGCCATCCCAGGGATTCATATGAGGCTCGTAGTAGCCAATGAGACGACCCGCTGCTGCCCATGCGCTCATCAGCGCGCCTGAGCCGTTGCGGACAAACATGCCGTCCTGTTGCAGCAGAGCGTCGAGAAAGGGCAGAAACTCGGCGACCGTGACCCGGTGCGATGTACCCACCCCCATCACGCCATCCGCGACTGTTTCGGCCGGATGAGGCGTTATGGGACGATCGTTTAGCCAGGCGCCACTTCCTTTGCAGGCGTGAAACAGCTCGCCGTGATTAGGATCGTAAACGACGCCTATCACCGGCTCGCCGTCGATTATGACCGCCAGCGAGAGGCACCAGGTGTGCAGGCCGTTGAGAAAGCTGCTGGTGCCATCGATGGGATCCACCACCCAGAGCACCCGCGCCCCATCTTGAGCGAATCCGCTTTCCTCACCTAAAAAACCATCTTCAGGAAAGCTCTGCGCAATACGTGATTTCACCAGCGCTTCTACTTCGCGATCGGCCAGGCTGACGACATCCTGCGCATCCTCGCCCTTATGATCGACAGGCAGTTCTTCGCGTTTCTGGTAGTACTCGAAAGCGAGTCTGCCGCCTGTTTCCGCCAGCTCGCAGGCAAAGCGGTAACGGTTTAACCGTTCACTGTTGTCAGAATGATGCATCAACACTCCTTTTTGCACACGTGTGCATTTGAAGGGAAAAAATTAACCCCGCAGGGCTGGCATGAGTGTGAAGGGGCGTAATCGATTAGTCTGTGACCGACGCCGCATAAAATGAATCTTCCATTATGCACTGCGTCGAACGATTAATTTCACGGGTACGGCGCGCTGGCGCGGCGGCAGATCGAACTGAGCGATGCGCGTGAGCAGCAGATCCACAGCATGCCGGGCAAGGAGCGCAGTATCCTGCTGAACGGTTGTTAGCTGATACGGATCCCATGCCGCCTGAGGAATATCATCGAAGCCGGTAACGGCGGGACGCGAAGCGTGAGCCTTTAGTCCGTCGATAGCCCCCAGCGCCAGCATATCGGTAGCGCAGACCAGAACCTCCAGATCGGGCTGCTCTTCACACAGTTCACTAGCAGCAGCGCGTCCGGCCTCATAGCCGCCGCCAGGGAAAAATCGCGTAGCGACAAGGCGATCGCCCAGTAATTTTTTCAGCGCCTGATAGCGTTGACTGGTACTAAAATGGTGAGCATCTTCGCCAATAAAACCTATCTTTCGCCAGCCGCGATTTGTGCAGTGCTGCGCAATCAGGTGCGCGCCCTGGCTGTTATCGCTGGCGACGCGGTCGCAGCCCGCTAAATCGGCATGTCGATTTATCAGCGTAACAGGGATTTTGCGCGCCAGATACTCTTCCGCCAGCGAGAGTGGCGGCGCGCCTGATGTGATAATGACGCCAGCGACGTGATAGCTCAGCAACTGTTTCAGCGAGGGCGCCAGCTGTTGCGGATCGTCCGCATTCATCAGCAGCGGAATAAGGCCATGCAGCGCCAGCTGATGCACGAGCGGCGCGAGGAGTTTACTGCGAAAAGGGTTATCGAAGCCTGCAGTTACGATGCCGATAAAATTGCTGCTGCCGGTATTCATGGCGCGGGCGATGATATTGACCTGATAGCCCAGCTCTTCTGCGGCGGCAAGCACCTTCTGACGCGTTTTTTCCGCCACCGATGCGCCGGGCGTGAAGGTGCGCGACACCGCAGAACGTGAGACCCCTGCCAGGCGGGCGACATCTTCCGCTTTTACCCAGTTTTTACTCTTTTCGCTCATGCCGCACCTGCGTCCGAAAGAATGGGCCTTAGCTTATGCATCTGCCGCCGCAGAATCCAGCGCTTCAGCAGAAAGGCGTTATACGGAGACGTCGAGGCGGCGCGAAAAAATGCGGCCTGTAGCTGACGCTGGCGGATTACTGTGTAAAAATACAGGCCGTTTTCACCCCGCGGTAAATGATTATGGCCCTGACAGCAGCAATAAAAAGCCAGATAGCGCAGTGGTATAAGGCGCTACAGCAGCAGGTGCCGGACTTTATTCCTCGTGCGCCGCAGCGCCAGATGATCGCCGAAGTCGCGAAATGTCTGGCGGGCGACGATGCGCGCCACCTGGCGATTGAAGCGCCGACCGGCGTCGGCAAAACGCTCTCCTACCTGATCCCCGGCATTGCGGCGAGTCGCGCCGAAGAGAAAAGGCTGATCGTCAGCACCGCTAACGTGGCGCTGCAGGATCAGATATTTACCAAAGATCTGCCGCTGCTGAAAAAGATCATACCCGATCTCACCTTTACCGCTGCGTTCGGACGCGGACGCTACGTCTGTCCACGCAACCTGGCGGCGCTGGCGGCCAGTGACGATCACCAGGGCGATCTGCTGCTCTATCTCGACGACGAGGCGGTCAGCAGCACGCAGGAGGAGCAGACGCAGTGCGCCCGCCTGGAGAAGTCGCTCGGCAGCTACGCCTGGGATGGGCTGCGCGATCACAGCGAAGAGAACATCAGCGACAGCCTGTGGCAGCGCCTCTCTACCGACAAAGCGAGCTGCCTCGGCGCGCACTGTCGCTGGTACCGTGAATGTCCGTTCTTCCTTGCCCGCCGCGAAATCGAACAGGTGGATGTGGTGGTGGCTAATCATGCGCTGGTCATGGCGGCCATGGAAAACGAGTCGGTGCTGCCGCCGCCGAAGCATCTGATGCTGGTGCTGGACGAAGGGCACCATCTGCCCGAAGTGGCGCGCGACGCGCTGGAAATGAGCGCGGATATCACGCCGGGCTGGAGCAGCCTGCAGCTTGACCTCTTTGTGCGGCTGGTGGAGGGCATTATGACGCAGATGCGCCCGAAATCGCCGCCGCCGCTCAGCAACCCGGAGCGCCTTAAAGCGCACTGCGACGAACTGCGCGAGCTGCTGACCACCCTGAGCCAGGCGCTCAATCCGCTGCTGCCCGCCGATAATCAGCCGGGCGAGTTTCGCTTTGTGCTGGGCGAGCTGCCCGAAGAGCTGCTGGCGCTCTGCGCGCGCCTCTTTAAGCTGAGCGACGCGCTGCGCGGGCTGGCGGAAGGGCTGATCAACGCCCTCAGCGAGCAGACCGGCAGCGTCGATCTGATGCGTCTGCACCGTAATTTGCTGCAGCTTAACCGCCAGTTCGGCTGGTTTGAGTCGGTCAGCAAACTGTGGCGGCTGGCGGCGATGCCGAAAGCGTCGGGCGCGCCAGTTTCCAAGTGGATTACGCGCGAGCTGCGCGAGGGGCAGGCGCATCTGCTGTTTCACTGCGCCGGCATCCGCGTCAGCGATCAGCTGGAGAAACTGTTATGGCGCAAAATCCCCCATGTTGTGGTGACCTCCGCCACGCTGCGCTCGCTTAACAGCTTTAGTCGCCTGCAGGAGATGTCGGGCCTGAACGAAAAAGCAGGCGATCGTTTCGTGGCGCTCGACTCGCCGTTCAACCACGTCGAACAGGGCAAGCTGGTAATCCCGCAGATGCGCTATGAGCCGCTGCTGGCTAACGAAGCGGAGCATATCGCCGAGATGGCGGCCTTTTTCCGTCAGCAGATGGAAAAGGCGCAGCATAAAGGCGTGCTGGTGCTGTTCGCCAGCGGCCGCGCGATGCAGCAGTTCGTCGCTCAGCTGCCGGAGTTGCGTCTGACCATGCTGGTGCAGGGCGACCAGCCGCGCTCGCGCATGGTCGAGCTACACCGTAAACGGGTGGCGAAGGGCGAAACCAGCATTTTAGTCGGCCTGCAGTCGTTCGCCGAAGGGCTGGATCTGAAGGGCGAACTGCTGAGTCAGGTGCATATTCATAAAATCGCTTTTCCGCCGGTGGACAGTCCGGTAATTTTGACCGAGGGCGAATGGCTCAAGAGCCTGAACCGTTACCCTTTTGAAGTGCAGAGCCTGCCGAGCGCCTCCTTTACGCTGATACAGCAGGTAGGGCGTCTGATCCGCAGCCATCAGTGCTACGGCGAAATCGTGATATACGATCGCCGCCTGTTGAGTAAAGCCTACGGCAGTCGCCTGCTGGCCGCGCTGCCGGTGTTTCCAATCGAACAGCCGGAAGCGCCCGCCCCGCTGAAGGTGAAAAGCGCGCCGACCCAGGCCGGTCGCAAGCGGCATCCCACCCGGCGGCCGGCGGCGAAGCGTTAACGAATTACTCTGTTTCGGCCGCCGACAGGTAGCGGCCCCTGACCGGAAGCGATGAATGGAACTGAACAACGTGATTAAAGAGATCGGGCGCGGCAAAAACCACGCGCGCGATCTTGATCTTGCCACCGCGCAAGCGCTTTATACGGCGACTCTGGCGGGCGAAGTGCCGGATCTGGAGCTGGGCGGCATTCTGATCGCGCTGCGCATCAAAGGCGAAGGCGAAGAGGAGATGCGCGGTTTCTATCAGGCGATGCAGGCGCGCATGATGTCGCTGCAGGCGCCCGCGCATCGTCCGCAGCCTATTGTTATCCCGAGCTACAACGGCGCGCGCCGTCAGGGCAACCTGACCCCGCTGCTGGCGCTGTTGCTTAACCGCCTGGGCTTTCCGGTGCTGGTGCACGGGGTTAGCGACGATCCAACGCGCGTCACCAGCGAGGCGGTGTTCGCCGCGCTCGGTATCGCGGCGCTGACGACGCAAGCGCAGACGCAGGCGGCGCTGGATAAGGGCGAACTCGCCTTTATCACCATTGACCATCTCTGCCCGCCGATGGCGAAGCAGCTTTCGCTGCGCTGGCGCATGGGAGTCCGCAGCAGCGCGCATACGCTGGTGAAGCTGGCGACGCCGTTCGGCGAACGCGAAGCGCTGCGCCTCTCCAGCGTATCGCATCCGGAATATGTGCCGCGCGTCGGTAAGTTCTTTAGCGAGATCGATGCGCCCGCGATTCTCCTGAACGGCACCGAAGGGGAAGTTTATGCAAATCCGCAGCGCTGTCCGGCGATCAGCTTTATTCCCGGCGCGGGACGCGAAGCGGAAGTGTGGGTAGAACGTCAGCCGGAGGCGTCGCTTGAGCTGCCGACTGAAAAATCAGCTGAGGTGACCGCGCGCTGGACAGAAACGGTGCTTAACGGCGAGCGCCCGGTGCCGCAGGCGCTGCGTTTGCAAATCGCCTGCTGCCTGCGCGCCAGTGGAGAGTGCGAGTCGCTGGAAGCGGGCCTGGCGCGCCTGAGCGACGCGGGGTGGTAATTTACGGCAGCGCCTCCTCGACCAGACGTTGCCAGAACGCCACGCCCAGCGGGATCAGCGCGTCATTAAAATCATATTCGGCATTGTGCAGCGGCGCGGAAGGGATAGCGCCATCCGCGCCCAGCCAGAAGTAAGCGCCGGGACAGACATCGAGCATGCAGGCGAAATCTTCCGACGCCATTGAGGGGTTCACCTGCCAGCGGACCTGCTCCTCGCCCAGCATCCGCTGCGCCGTCGCGCGCACCTGTTCAGCCGGTCCGACGTGGTTAGCGGTGACCGGATAGCCAGGGAACCAGTAGATCTCGCCGCTGACGCCGAACGGGCGCGGCAGCGTCGCGACAAACTCTTCAATCAGACCGCGTACTTTATTGCGTACGTCGGTCTGCAAACATCGCACCGTACCGCGCAGCACCAGCGTTTCCGGAATAACATTAATCGCTTCGCCGCCATGGATCTGCGTGACGCTGACCACCGCCGAGGCGAGCGGCGAAAGGCGACGCGACGGTATGGTCTGCAGCGCCAGGATCAGTTCAGCGGCCACGACCATAGGATCGGCGCCGCTCTCCGGCATCGCCGCATGGCAGCTTCTGCCGTTAAGGGTAATTTCAAAGGAGTCGAGCGAGGCCATCATGGCGCCGGGATTGACCGCCAGCGACCCGACCGGCATTCCCGGCCAGTTATGCAGCGCATAGATGGCATCCATAGGGAAACGTTGAAACAGGCCATCTTCGACCATTTTGCGCGCGCCGCCCAGATTCTCTTCGGCGGGCTGAAAGATAAAGTGCACCGTGCCGCGGAAGCGACGCGTGGCCGCCAGCTGCAGCGCCGCCGCCAGCAGGATCGCGGTATGCCCGTCATGACCGCAGGCGTGCATCACGCCCTGACGCTTTGAGCGCCATTGCGGCGCGCCTTTCTCGGTGATGGGCAGGGCGTCCATATCGGCGCGTAGCCCGATAACCGGGCCTTCGCCATTGCGCAGCGTACCGACAACGCCCGTGCCTGCCAGACCGCGATGCACCTGTAGCCCCGCCAGCTCCAGCTCCTGAGCGACCAGATCGCTGGTTTTATGCTCCTGATAACCGAGTTCCGGTTCAAGGTGAATCTGATGACGCCAGTGTTGGGCTTTGTCGAGCAGGGCAGGGGATAAGGTCATGCGGAATCGCGCTCCTGGTAATGATGAATCTCCACTGTAGTGGCAAGCCGCAGGCGCGTCTATCTTGCGGGCCAGGAATTTGGCTATAGGTCAGAACCAAAGAGCATAAGGGGCGGAGGCCCCTTGCTATACAGGCAGGCAGAGCAGGCGGGTCAGCGCCCGCCGCCCTGACGCCTTTTACTTCATCATCGGCAACTTCAGCCCGTGTTCAGCCGCACAGGCCTGTGCACGCTCATACCCAGCGTCCGCGTGACGCATTACGCCCGTCGCGGGATCGTTCCACAGCACGCGGCCCAGACGCTGATCGGCCTGCTCGCTGCCGTCACAGACAATCACCACGCCTGCATGCTGCGAAAAGCCCATGCCGACGCCGCCGCCGTGGTGCAGGCTTACCCAGGTCGCGCCGCCAGCAGTATTCAGCAGGGCGTTAAGCAGCGGCCAGTCAGATACCGCATCGGAGCCATCTTTCATCGACTCGGTTTCGCGGTTTGGCGAGGCGACAGAACCGCAGTCGAGATGATCGCGGCCAATCACCACAGGCGCCTTCAGCTCGCCGTTGCGCACCATCTCGTTGAACGCCAGCCCGGCGAGATGGCGCTCGCCCAGCCCCAGCCAGCAGATACGCGCCGGCAGGCCCTGAAAGGCGATGCGCTCCTGCGCCATATCGAGCCAGCGATGCAGACTTTTATGATGCGGAAACAGCGCCTTGAGTTTGGCGTCGGTTTTATAAATATCTTCCGGATCGCCCGACAGCGCCACCCAGCGGAACGGCCCTTTGCCTTCGCAGAACAGCGGACGAATATAGGCCGGCACGAAACCCGGGAAATCAAAGGCGTTCTCTACGCCCTCATCAAGCGCCACCTGACGGATATTGTTGCCGTAGTCCACCGTCGGGATGCCCATATGGCAGAAGTCGAGCATCGCCTGCACGTGCACCGCCATGGAGGCGCGCGCCGCTTTTTCCACCGCCTTCGGCGAACTGGCGCGTTCGGACTGCCAGCGCGCCACGTCCCAGCCGATGGGCAAATAGCCGTTCACCGGATCGTGCGCTGAGGTCTGATCGGTCACGATATCCGGTCTGAGTCCGCCTGCGCGGGCGCGTTTTACCATCTCTGGCAGAATTTCAGCGGCGTTGCCCAGCAGGCCGACGGAGATCGCTCGCTTCGCCTGCGTCGCCTCTTCAATCAGCTTCAGCGCCTCATCCAGCGTGTAGGCTTTATGATCAACGTAGCGGGTGCGCAGACGAAAATCGATGCGCGACTCCTGACACTCGATAGCCAGCACGCAGGCGCCCGCCAGCACGCCCGCCAGCGGCTGCGCGCCGCCCATGCCGCCCAGACCGGCGGTCAGGATCCAGCGTCCAGCGAGGTCACCGTTATAGTGCTGACGGCCCGCTTCGACGAAGGTTTCGTAGGTGCCCTGTACGATGCCCTGCGCGCCGATATAGATCCAGGAGCCCGCGGTCATCTGGCCATACATCATCAGCCCGGCTTTATCCAGCTCGTGAAAATGATCCCAGTTGGCCCAGTGCGGCACCAGGTTGGAGTTCGCCAGCAGCACGCGCGGCGCGTCGGCGTGGGTACGGAATACGCCGACGGGCTTGCCCGACTGGATCAGCAGCGTTTCGTCGGGTTTCAGCAGTTCGAGGGAGCGCAGGATCTGTTCAAAGCATTCCCAGTTGCGCGCCGCCTTGCCGATGCCGCCATAGACCACCAGATCTTCAGGCCGCTCGGCCACATCGGGATCGAGGTTATTCTGGATCATGCGCCAGGCGGCTTCGATCAGCCAGTTGGCGCAGTGCAGCGTGGTGCCGTGCGGCGCACGCACTTCGCGCGCCACGGCCCGGGAGAGAGTTTCGCTCATAGCAGATTCCTTATTCACCAGAAGAGACGGTCTGCTGGCTGGGCAGCAGCGCCGTGAGAAAATCGGGCCAGTCGGAACGGCTGGCCCAGAGACGCATGGCGTCGATATCGGGCGCCAGCAGACGATCTTCCTCAAGGAAGGCGACCTGCTGACGAATGCGACCAATCTCCTGCTCAAGCAGCGCGGAGCTTTGCAGCGGGCGATGGAATTCGATGCCCTGAGCCGCCGCCATCGCTTCGATGCCGACGACCGCGGCGGTGTTAAAGCACATGCTGCCGAGACGGCGCGCCGCATAGGTCGCCATCGAGACGTGATCTTCCTGGTTGGCTGAGGTCGGCAGGCTGTCGACGCTGCCGGGATGAGCCAGCGATTTATTCTCTGAGGCGAGCGCGGCGGCGGTGACCTGCGCAATCATAAAGCCGGAGTTAACGCCGCCGTCGCGCACCAGAAAGGGCGGCAGACCCGAAAGACCGGTATCAAGCAGCAGCGCCATGCGGCGCTCGGAGATCGCGCCAATCTCAGCGACGGCCAGCGCGATAATGTCGGCGGCGAAGGCTACCGGCTCGGCGTGGAAATTGCCGCCGGAGATGACGTCGCCGCTGTCGCTGAACACCAGCGGGTTATCAGAGGCGGCATTGGATTCAATCTGCAGCACGCGCGCGGCGTGGGTGAGGTTATCAAGGCAGGCGCCCATCACCTGCGGCACGCAGCGCACCGAGTAGGGGTCCTGCACCCGGCCGCAGTTAACGTGCGAGCCGAGAATTTCGCTGCCTTTGACCAGTCTCTCCACCGCAGCGGCAACGGCGATTTGGCCGCGCTGGCCGCGCGCCTGGTGGATACGCGCGTCGAAGGGTTTCAGCGAACCTTTAATCGCCTCCAGCGACAGCGCCCCGGCTACCAGTCCGGCGGCCAGCAGGTTTTCCGTCTCAAACAGGCCGCGCAGCGCCAGCGCGGTCGAGACCTGGGTGCCGTTAAGCAGCGCCAGACCCTCTTTCGGACCGAGCACAAACGGCGTCAGCCCGACGGAGGCCAGACCTTCACGTGCCGGGATCAGCGCGCCGTCGACGCGCACGTCGCCCTCTCCCAGCAGCATCAGCGAGAGATGGGCAAGCGGCGCGAGATCGCCGGACGCGCCTACCGAGCCTTTTTCAGGAATGCAGGGCATTACGCCTGCGTTAAACAGCTTCAGCAACGCCTCGATCAGCGCGATACGCACGCCGGAATGGCCGCGCGCCAGGCTGATGATTTTGGTCGCCATCACCAGGCGCGTCACGTTGTCGGGCAGCAGATCGCCCAGGCCGACGCTGTGCGACAGCACCAGGTTACGCTGCAAATCGGCAAGGCGACTGGCGGGAATTTGCGTTTGCGCCAGCTTGCCGAAACCGGTGTTGATGCCGTACACCACCTTGCCGGAGGCGACGATATCGTCCACGGTTTGCTGGGCGCGTAAAATGGCTTCCTGCGCTCGCTCATCAAGCGTCAGCGTGACGCCGCCCTGATATATCCTGCGCAGCGTGGCAAGCTCTACTTCACCGGGAACCAGGCGGATAGCCTGAGCCGAACCTGACATAGTCTACTCCTGTCTATACAAGTAAGCGCGGAAAGCAAAAACCTGAACCGGTTTCACTCTGCGCAGCGAATAAAATCGAGTGAAACACAAGTGTCTATTCTTGTCTATACAAGTGGCAAGCTATAAGCATTTGCTATGCCAGCGCGATCACAAATTAGATCGCGCGGCGGCGGTCAGAGGGCGGGGCAGAGGCGGCTGCAGATGTATATACATTTACGTGATGAGACAGTAAACTTCAGGTATTAGCGTAATAAGGAAATCAATATGGTCGAGCATTCGGCAATAGCACAGCTGGCGGCCGCGATGAGCGATGAGCCAGCCCCAATCTACCAGCGCGTGAAGCAGGCGATTATCAGCCAGATCCGCGCGGGCAGCTGGAAGGCGAACCAGCGCGTGCCGTCCGAAAGCGAACTGGTCAACGAGTTGGGCGTCAGCCGTATGACGATTAACCGCGCGCTACGCGAGCTGACCAGCGAGGGGTTTCTGGTGCGCATGCAGGGCGTCGGCACCTTCGTCGCGGAGATGAAAGGCTACACGGCGATGCTTGAAGTGCATAATATCGCGGATGAAATCACCCAGCGCGGACACCAGCATCGCTGCCAGATCCTGGCGATCGGCCAGAATAAAGCCGATCCCGAGCAGGCGGCGGTGCTTGGTTTAAGCACCGGCCAGACCATTTTTCATTCGCTGATCGTGCATTACGAAGACGACCTGCCGGTGCAGCTGGAGGATCGCCTGGTTAACCCGCTGGTGGCACCCGATTACCTGAGCCAGGATTACCACCAGCTCACGCCCTATACCTATCTGATGCAGGTTGCGCCCCTGACGGCGGGTGAGCATATCGTTGAAGCGGTGCTGCCCGATGCGCGCCAGCGTAAATATCTGTCGCTGGATGACCATGAGCCCTGTCTCCTGATCCGTCGCCAGACCTGGAGCGACACCAAAATCGTGACCTACGCCCGACTGCTCTATCCCGGCTCGCGTTATAAGCTGCTTGGCCGCTTTAAGGGACACGGCTAAGGCGCGTCAGCAGCAGCTGCGCGTCCGGCGTCGCGGGCGTCAGCTGCGTCTCCTCATCCAGCCACCATACACCTTCAGCGGCGCATAGTGGTTCGCCGTTCTCCAGCCGCCACTCACCCGCGGTAACCCAGGCGACGCCGTGCAGGCTGGCGGCCGTCTGAGCAATGACATCCACCTGCGCTTCCCAGCTGTCGCGCCGCGTCATAATGTTAAAGTCTTCGCTTTCACCGCGCAGCGCGGCGTGGATCGCCCATTCGCCGGGAAAGCGCCAGGGCTGAAGCGGTTTCAGCGTATGCGTGAGGGCGGGCGCGCTAAGCGCGACCGCGTCGCCGCGCAGCAGGGTAATCACCCGATCGATACCGGGAAAGCGCGAGAATGCGCCATCCTGGGAGAGGGTGGCGATGCTGGCGCGCCAGGCGAAATCTGCTTCGCCCGGCGGATAGCTGATGATTTCACGCGTCTCGCCGCCGCCGTTGCGCCAGCGACTGACCTGAAGGTCGGCATAACAGAAGCGCGTTCTCATCGCAGCGCCGCCATTGCCTGGCGAAACGCGGCCGCGCAGGAGTCCTCCTCCGCGTGGCGTCCCGCTTCAACCACCGCGCGACCCGCAACCCACACGTCGCGGATCTGTTCGCGGCGTCCGGCAAAGAGCCAGCGGTTAAGCAGCGCGTCATCCCCGACGCTCCCGAGCCAGGCATCCTCCGCCAGCACCAGCCAGTCCGCGCGCTTGCCCGGCGACAGCTCGCCGAGAGCGACGCCGCACGCCTGCGCGCCGCCTTGCGCCGCGCCGCGCCACAGCAGATCGCCCACAGACGGCTGCTCCGCCGTGATAATCCGGTTGCGACGACGATCGCGCAGCCGCTGACCATATTCGAGCCAGCGCAGCTCCTCCAGCGCGCTGAGCGAGACGTGGCTGTCGGAGCCTATGCCCCAGCGTCCGCCCTGGGCGATAAAACGGGTCGCCGGGAAAATGCCGTCGCCGAGGTTGGCCTCGGTGGTGGGGCAGAGCCCGGCCACCGCGCGACTGGCAGCGAGCCGCTCGATTTCGCGCGGGTCCAGATGCGTGGCGTGGATGAGACACCAGCGTGCATCCACCTCAAAGCGGTTGAGCAGCCACTCTACCGGCCGCTCGCCGCTCCAGGCCAGGGAGTCGTTGACCTCTTTTTCCTGCTCGGCGATATGAATATGCACCGGCAGGCTCTTATCGCTCGCCTCAAGCGCCTCGCGCATCTGCGCTTCGCTGACCGCGCGCAGCGAGTGAAAGCAGAGGCCGCGATTGAGCAGCGGCTTATCCCGCACTGCCTCCGCCAGCCGCTCCTGCTGCCGCAGCCAGGCGTCGGTTTGCTGAATAAAGCGTTTCTGGCCCGGCAGCGGCGGCTGCGCGCCGAAGCCACTGTGGCTGTAGAGCACCGGCAGCAGCGTCTGGCCGATACCGGCCCTGTCGGCGGCGAGCATCAGCTGCTGCAGCATATCGTCCTGCGCGTAGGGCGCGCCGCTGGCGTCATGATGCAGATAGTGAAACTCCGCCACCTGGGTATAGCCGCCTTTCAGCATGTCGATATAGAGATACGCGGCGATAGCGCCGACCTGCTCCGGCGTCAGACGCTGCACCATGCGATACATCAGGTCGCGCCAGGTCCAGAAGCTGTCCTGCGGGTCGCCCGCCACTTCTGCCAGCCCGGCCATTGCGCGCTGGAACGCGTGCGAATGCAGATTGGCGACAGAGGGGATCACCGCGCCAGGCAGCGGGATGGCGCCTTGCGGGTCGCTGTCGGGCGTGATGCTTTCAATGATGCCTGCGTCATTAACGCTAATGCGCACCTGATGTCGCCAGCCATCGGCCAGCAGCGCGCGTGGAGCAAAACAGGTTGCCATAGTTGATCCTCAACGGCTGTAGTTGTATATACATATACATACTTTAAAGGACGGAGTAAATCGTCCGTAGCGGAGAGAGGCGTGATGGCGGAAAGCAAAGCGATCGACAGCCTGTGGCTGGGGGCCGATCTGGTCACCATGCGCGAAGGCAGATATCACATCATTGAGGATGGCGCGCTGGCGGTGGATGGCGGCGAGCTGGTATGGGTAGGGCCGCGCGCGGAGATGCCCGCCTTTACGCCGCGCCAGCAGCACCGGTTTGACGGCGGTATCCTGACGCCAGGGCTGATCGACTGCCATACCCATCTGGTGTTCGGCGGCGACCGCAGCGCAGAGTTCGAGCAGCGTCTCAACGGCGTCAGCTACGCCGAGATCGCGGCGCAGGGCGGCGGCATTCTCTCGACGGTGCGCGCCACGCGCGAAGCCAGCGAGGAGTCACTGGTGGCCTCGGCGCGCTGGCGGCTCAACCGTCTGCTGGCGGAAGGGGTGACCACGGTAGAGATCAAATCGGGTTACGGGCTGGATGAGGCGAGCGAGCTGCGTATGCTGAGCGCGATACGGCGACTTGGCGAGAGCGCGCCCGTCGACGTGCTGGCGACCTGTCTGGCGGCACACGCCTTTCCGCCGGAATTTAAGCAGGATCCCGACGGCTGGGTCGATCTGATTTGTGAGCGCATCCTGCCGCAGGTGAAAGCCAACGGGCTGGCGGACGCGGTAGACGCCTTTTGCGAACATCTGGCCTTTTCCCCGGCGCAGGTGGCGCGCGTGTTTGACAAGGCCGCCGAGCTGGGTCTGCCGGTCAAGCTGCACGCCGAGCAGCTCTCTTCGCTGGGCGGGGCGCGACTGGCGGCGAGCTACGGCGCGCTCTCCGCCGATCATCTGGAATATGCAACTGAAGAAGATGCACGGGCAATGGGTGAACGGGGCACGGTGGCGGTGCTGCTGCCCGGCGCCTTCTATCTGCTGCGGGAAACCCAGCGGCCGCCGGTGGCGCTGTTTCGTCAGCATAAGGTGCCAATGGCGCTGGCCAGCGACGCGAATCCCGGCACCTCGCCCGCGCTGTCGCTGCGCCTGATGCTTAATATGGGCTGCACGCTGTTCGGCATGACGCCGGAAGAGGCGCTGGCAGGCGTCACGCTGTGGGGCGCGAAAGCGCTGGGGCTGCAGCAAACCCACGGCTCGCTGGAGGCGGGCAAAGTGGCAAACTTCGTCCACTGGCCGCTGGCGCGCCCGGCGGAACTGGTTTACTGGCTGGGCGGCGAGCTGCCCTGTACCGTTATCTATCGCGGAGAAGCGCAATGACACCTTTTCTCTTTACGCCGGGCAGCCTGCCGCTGCTGGTCAGTATTCCTCACGCCGGTACGCAGCTTACGCCGGAGGTAGAAGCCGGACTGAGCGAGGCGGCGCGCGGCCTGCCGGATACCGACTGGCATATTCCGCAGCTGTTCGATTTTGTACGCGACCTCGGCGCCAGCGTGCTGATCGGCCACTATTCGCGTTTTGTGATCGACCTGAATCGTCCGCCAGATAATCAACCGCTCTACGCTACGGCCACCACCGGACTCTATCCGGACACCCTGTTTGACGGCTCGCCGACCTTTGCGCCAGGCAAAACGCCCTCAGCGGCGCAGCGCGAAGGTTATCTCAGAGATATCTGGCAGCCTTATCATCAGCAGATCCAGCAGGAGCTGGCGCGCCTGAAAGCGCTACATGGCTATGCGCTGCTGTTTGACGCCCACTCTATCGCCAGCGTAATCCCGCGCCTGTTCGAAGGACGTCTGCCCGATCTGAATATCGGCACCAACGACGGCAAAAGCTGTCGCGCCGAGGTTACGCAAGGGCTGGAGGCGGTCTGCGCGGCGCAGAGCGACTATAGCTGGGTGGTGAACGGACGCTTTAAGGGCGGCTACATTACGCGCGCCTACGGTCAGCCGGAAGAGCAGGTTCAGGCGGTGCAGCTGGAGCTGGCGCAGCTGAATTATATGGATGAGGCGCCGCCGTTCGCCTGGCGGCAGGAGCGGGCTTCAGCGCTGCAGAAAGTGCTGAAGCCGCTCGTGCAAAGCTTTATCGAACGCGGCAGGCCGTCATAGCGGCTGGCGCGCCGTCTCTTTAGCGGCGGCGCGCGTCCGGACGCATCAGATCGAAACGTTCGTTTTCACTGATGCCGTAATAGGCGCTTGGCCCGCCGGCGCGCAAAATAGGTTGGGCGCGCGCCGTCTGATAAATGCCTTCATCCAGCAGCGATTCGTCGATATGAATTGCAATCGCCTCGCCCAGCACCAGCCAGCTGTCGATCGGGTTGCCCTGCGCATCCTGCAGCTGAATCAGCTGGGTCAGGCGGCACTCGAAGTTTACCGGGCTCTCCGCCACCAGGCTCGCCTTCACCTGCGAGGCGGCCAGCGGCGTTACGCCCGCCAGCGCAAACTCATCCTGATCCGGCGGCACCGACGCCGAACTCTCATTCATCGCCTCCGCCAGCGAGCGCGTCGCCAGGTTCCAGACGAACTCTTTGCTTTCGCTGATATTGCGCACGCTGTCTTTCCAGCCGGTGCTGGAGAAGCCAATGATCGGCGGATGGTAGTTAAAGCAGTTGAAGAAGCTGTAGGGCGCCAGGTTGCGCTGACCCGCGGCGGAAATCGAACTGATCCAGCCAATCGGACGCGGCCCGATAATGGCATTGAGCGGGTCATGCGGCAGACCGTGACCGGCGCGCGGCTGGTAGGAGTAGCGTTTATGCGTCATCTTTTATCCCGTAGCGAAGTGTTAACAATATCTTAGCGCTACAGCATCAGCTGCATCGGGAAGAAATATGTAAGCGGATTGTGCGGCTTTATTTTCCCGACGCTGCGGCGTATTGTACGCGCCTGCAAAACGGGAGACGCCATGAACAAGCCAGCCAGTAAATTATTCCACGCCCGCAACCGCCATCAGGGCGAGTACGACTTCGCCGCGCTGACCGCCGCGCACCCGCCGCTGGCGGCAAAAGTGCGGCCCAACGGCTACGGCGCGCAGTCGATCGATTTTGCCGATGCGGAAGCGGTGATGCTGCTGAACCAGGCGCTGCTGAAACTTTTTTACGGCATCGAATGGCAGCTGGCCCCTGGTGCGCTCTGTCCGCCGGTACCGGGCCGCGCCGATTACCTGCACTACCTGGCCGATCTGCTGGCGCAGGACAATCGCGGCGCGATCCCACAAGCGGATATTCTGGATATCGGCTGCGGCGCAAACTGCATCTATCCGCTGATTGGTCATGCGGAGTATGGCTGGCGTTTTACTGGCACTGATATCGACGAGGCGGCCCTGAAGGCGGCTAACCGCATCGTGGTGGCCAACGCCGGGCTACCGCGCGCCATTCGTCTGCGCCGTCAGAAGGATCCCCAGGCGGTACTGGCGGGCGTGGTGAATAAAAACGAGTTCTTTCACGCCGTAATATGTAATCCGCCGTTCCACGCCTCGGCGGCAGAGGCGGCGGCCGGTTCGCAGCGGAAAGTGCGCAATCTGAAGCTGGAGAGCGCGACGCCGCTCAACTTCGGCGGCCAGCACAACGAGCTATGGTGCGAAGGGGGCGAAAAAGCCTTTGTTGGCAAGATGATCGCCGAAAGCGCGGCGCTGGCGCGCCAGTGCATCTGGTTTACCTCGCTGGTGTCGCGCCGCGAGAATCTGCCCGCGCTGGAAAAACAGCTGCAGGCGCTTGATGCGGCAGAGGTGCGGGTCGTGAATATGGCGCAGGGTCAGAAGCAGAGCCGCTTTCTCGCCTGGAGCTTTATGCCAGCCGCGACGCGCGCGCAGCGGCTGGCGAAATAGCCTTACTCCGGTGCCGGCAGCGCGGGCAGGGCAGTCACGTTCGCCACGCTGTTGCCGGTCTGCATCACCTCTACCGTCTGGTGCGGCGCCTTAATCCCGGCCGCATCGAAATGTTTCTTCACCATGGTGTCCAGCGCAAAGCGCACCGTCCACTGCTTCAGCGGCTGGGTGGTAAAGGAGACGCGTACGGTAAAGGCCTGATTGGTTAACCCCACCAGTCCGGCGAAGTTCGGTTCACCAATCACCATGCCGCGGATATCCGCATTCTCCAGCAGTTCATTAACCGCCTCCTGCAGGACGCGGTTAACACGTTCGTTGTCTTCGCCGCGCTCGACGTCATAGTTGGCGACAAACGAGCCGATGCCGCGCACAAAGTTGGCGAAGGTGGTAATCGAAGACCAGGGAATGATGTGATAGGCGCCGGTATCCTGACGAACGCCCACCGAGCGAATCGACATCCGTTCTACCGTGCCGGTAATGGCGCCGATGGTCACCAGATCGCCGGTATTCATACCGTTCTCAAACTGAATGAAGATGCCGGTAATAATATCCTTGACCAGCGTTTGCGAGCCGAAGGAGACCGCCAGGCCGAGCGCACCCGCGCCTGCCAGCAGCGGCGCGATATTAACGCCGATTTCAGACAGCAAAATCATAATGGTAATAGTGCTGATCACCACCGCCAGCGCGTTGCGGAACAGCGTCAGCAGGGTGCGGGTGCGGGCGCTCGGCATCGGACGGCCGTGAGAATCAGAAGCCAGTCGGCTCTCAATCAGGCTTGCCAGCACCGTCCAGCCGACAGCGGAGAGCAGCAGGATCATCACGATGCGGATCAGCACGTCCACCATTTTTTCTCCCGCGCCGACCGTGAGCCAGTGCCAGAGATCGAACAGGTTCCAGGCGTTGAGCAGCAGCAGCAGCGTGGCGAACACGGTAATAATGCGCGCCAGCTTCAGCAGCGCCTTCACCCAGTCGTTGACGCGCTTTTGCAGCGCCGGATAGTTACGGCGCAGATCGGGCGAAAGCGTAATAGTTTTGCCTATCCAGCGCGTCAGAATGCCGGAAACAAAGGCGGCGATGCCGATAATCGCCAGCGTGCGCACCGATGCCGACATCATAAATTTCAGGCTGTCGCCGGGATTGAAAATAGAGAGCAGAAACAGTGCAATAAAGTAGGCGCTCGCCAGCCAGTGCCACACCAGCGCGAAGGCGCGAATAAAAAAGGCGAAAAACGCCATGCTGCGATCCGACAGCGCCTGAAGGGCAAAATGAATAGAGCGGCGGTTGGAAAAGATGAGGAAGAGCGCCCAGCCGGTCATGATGCCCATAATGAGCACGTTAACCACGGCCGCGACCTGCATGTTAACTTGATTAGAGACAATCGGCACGATCACCAGCAGTCCGTAGCCAATCAGGCCGGAGAGCCAGCTCAGACGCGTGTTCCAGTAGCGGGCGCGCCCGTCGCTGAGGTGAAAGAAGCGCAGGTCGCTGAAGGCGGGGCAAAATATCAGACGCAGCACCGCCTTGAAAAATTCAATCAGCGCGAAAGCGTTCAGGAACAGCCCTTGCTGGTAGGCGATAGTACGGCTGTCGCCGTGGTAATTGTCGCTGATGATTTGTCCGATAAACAGCGTCAGCGCCAGCATCAGCAAATCAATGATAAATGCGCCGATAATCGCCACCGGCAGCTGTATCCAGTTACGCTGCTCGCGGTTCTTCGCCCGTCCCCAGTGCCCCATACGGCGATAAAGCGGCGCAATAAGACGGCGCAGCAGCCAGTAAAGCGCAAACAGCACCGCAGCCAGCACCACGAAATGTCGCAGTGCATTGAAGAAGGTGTCGGGGTTGAACGCCTTGTGCGGCGCATAGGCGATATTGTCATGCAGGCGGGCGAACTTTTGCGCCACGTCGCCGCCAAATTCGCGGGTGACATCCGTTACGCCCTGCAGGACGGTTTTCTCCTCCTCCTTTTCGGTCGGCGGCGTCAGCGCAGGCGCATTATCCTTTGCCGTCGCGGTGGAGGCGCCGCGCAGCTGATCAATCAGTTCCTTACGCGCCTGGTCATCTTCCAGAATATTCGCCAGCGCGGCGTAAGCGGCTTTTTTCTCGTCAAGCGTCGGCTCTTTTTGCGCGCCGCTGGCGGAGCCAGTCGACTGCTGCGCCGCGACGGCCGCCTGAGGCAGCGTCACCGCCTGCGCGGTGGGCAGCACAAAACAGCAGAGCAGTAACAGCGCGATCCCTTGTCGCAACAGGCGACAACATATGTGGGCTGACGACATGGCTTTCTCCTTAGCAACCTCTGGCTCACAGGTGGAAAAGTATAGTCAGGCGCAGGGAGTGAAAGTTCTGAAAGGCACTTATCGTCCGGTTAGTGAAACGCAGGCGGTAAAAAGGGGGCTGGCAGAGGAAAAGAGCGAAGCGTCTTGCGAAATGCTGAAAGCGTTTTTGTACCGCCCGGCGCGTTGGCCTCGAGGCGGGCGCACCTCAGGGAAGAGGTGCGTATCCGCGCTGCACGCGGTGGGCCGACACGTGTCGGCCCGGCAAATCAGGAAACGTGCTGCAGGAACTCGCGCAGGCGATCGCTTGGCGGCTGGGTGATCAGCGTATCGGGATCGCCATCTTCCGCTATGGTGCCTTTGTCGATAAAGATCAGGCGCGACGCGACTTTTTGCGCGAAACCGACTTCATGCGTCACGATTACCATCGTCATGCCTTCTTCCGCCAGATCCTGCATCACCTTCAACACCTCGTGGCGCAGCTCGGGGTCCAGCGCAGAGGTTGGCTCATCGAACAGCATCAGCTTGGGCTTCACCGCCAGCGCGCGGGCGATGGCGACGCGCTGCTGCTGGCCGCCGGAGAGTTCGGAAGGAAAGTGGTGCGCGCGCTCGGCCAGGCCAACCTTCGCCAGCAGCTCGCGCGCGAGCTTATGCGCATCCTGTTTCTTTGCGCCGCGTACGCGGATCGGACCGAACGCGACGTTATCCAGCGCGCTCATCTGTGGGAAGAGATGGAACTGCTGGAATACCATGCCCGCTTCCTGGCGGATCAGACGCTCATCCACTTTGGGATCGTTCACCTTCAGGCCGTCGACGATCAGATCGCCGCTGGTGATCTCTTCCAGCTTGTTAATGCAGCGTAGCAGCGTCGATTTGCCTGAGCCGGAGGGGCCGATAATCACCACAACTTCGCCCTGGTTAATCTTCAGGTTGATATCGTGCAGCACCTGGGTTTGGCCGAAATGCTTCGAGACGTTTTTAAATTCAATCACAGGATTTTCACCCTTTTCTCAATACGGCGCAGCACAAAGCTCAACACCAGGGTAATCACGAGGTAGATAATCGCTACGGCGCTCCAGATCTCCAGCGCGCGGAAGTTGCCGGCAATGATTTCCTGGCCCTGACGCGTCAGTTCCGCCACACCGATAACGATAAACAGCGAGGTATCTTTAATGCTGACGATCCACTGGTTGCCGAGCGGCGGCAGCATACGACGCAGCGCCAGCGGCATAATGACATAGCGCAGGGTTTCACGACGCGACAGACCCAGCGCCAGGCCCGCTTCGCGAAAGCCTTTGTTAATTGACAGCACCGCGCCGCGCGTGATCTCAGCGATATAGGCGCCGGAGTTGATCATGATGGTCACCACCGCAGCGGTGAACGGATCGATGCGCAGATCGGGGAAGGCCATCGGCAGGGCGAAGTAGATAAACATCACCTGCACCACGATAGGGGTGCCGCGAATGATCTCAATAAAGACCAGCGCGAGGTTATTGGCGATCCAGCCGCCGTAGGCGCGGGCGAAGCCGGCGACCAGACCGATAATCAGTCCGCCGACCAGGCCGAGAACCGAGATCAGCAGGGTCATTTTCGCGCCTTCAATCAGCACCGGCATAGCGGGCCAGATGACGCTCCAGTCAAACTCCATGGTGTGACTCCAGTTTTGTTGCGATGGAAAAAAGCAGGGAACGCGTCCCTGCTCAAAATAAAATCAAAAAATTATTATTTAGGTTCGCTGCCGAACCATTTTTTGTAGATCTGGTTATAGGTGCCGTTCTCTTTCAGGGTCTTCAGCGCGCCGTTTACTTTCTCACGCAATTCGTCGCTGCCTTTCGGGAACGCGATGCCATACTGCTGCGCTTCGATAGATTCGCCTACCGCTTTGAAGCGGCCTTTGCCAGCGGTGTGGATAAAGTAAAGGATGTTCGGCGTGTCGTGCAGCACTGCATCGGCACGGTTGGTGCCCAGTTCCATATAAGCGTTGTCGATATTCGGGAACTGACGCAGGTCTTTAGATTTGATATGTGCCTTAGCGTAATCCACAGAACCGGTGCCGCTCTTCACCGCGACCACTTTGCCGTTCAGATCGTCGATACCTTTAATATCGTTCTCATTGTTGCGCACCATCACCAACAGGCCGCTTTTGTAGTAGCCGTCAGAAAACTCGATGGCTTTTTTACGCTCGTCGGTGATGGTAATGCCCGCCAGCGCCAGGTCGATATTGCGCGTCTGCAGCGCCGGGATAATGCCGCTGAAGTCCATCGGCTTCAGGGTATAGTCCAGCTTCAGCTCTTTAGCGATGGCGTCCCACAGATCGACGTCGAAGCCGACATACTTATCGCCCTGTTTGAACTCAAAGGGAACGAAAGCGGTATCGGTGGCGACGATCAGTTTTTTTTCTGCTGCGGTGGAAGAGAGTGAGAAGGCCAGCGCCAGCGCGGCCACAGAGACTTTAAACAGTGACTTCATCATTTTTCCTTATTACTTCCCGGCCCGAAAGCGGCGTTTACGGCTTACCATATGAAAAAAGTATGCCAACTTTTCATTTTTACCACAATCAATAGGTTAAACCTGAAAGCTGACACGATTTTGCAACGGTAAAAACTTTTGCACCAAAATGAAGCACCAAAAAGGTGCACAGGGAGATTTTGGTGCAATCGCACCTTTGCATGCGGTATTAAGCGTGGGAAGAAGAGGCGTTCAGAAATGTTATGAAGGTCAAAAAATAGTAATTTTCCTGTTAAGCAGGCACAAAAAAGGCGGGTCTCCCCGCCTGATAATGCTTTACGTTGTTATTCGATGTTGGATTCGATAAACCACAGGAATTTATCCAGATCGCGGGATGCCGCGGTAAAGATATCTGCGGTGTCTTCATCTTTAACTTCTGAAATCGCTTTACGCGTATCGTTCGCGACGATGGCGTAACGGTCAGCCAGCGCTTTCAGGTGATCCTGTACGCTGTGAATATTGAGCGGATAGCTCTGCAGCGGCGTTCTGTCGTTAACGACCTGCGTGGTGCCCAGCGCCACGCCGCCTAACTGCACGACACGTTCAGCAATGGTGTCCTGGTGATCGGTAATAGTGGTACGGAAACCGTCCAGCATCTCATGCACGCCGATAAAGTTTGAGCCGCGCATATTCCAGTGCGCCTGCTTGGTAATCAGCGACAGATCGATAAATTCCACCACCAGACGGTTGAGCACCTCAATGGTGGCTTTTTTCTCGTCGTCAGCCACATCGTTACGGGTGTAAAGCAGATCGGAAGCGTTCGTTTTAACCAGTTTTGCGGTACTCATCGTATGAATCCTCTCTTTGATGGGTTGTCCTAATCAAGCACGGGAATAAGTATAGCAGCGCTTTGCGTGTTTGCAGGATTGAGTTTAGCGATGGCTGAAATAGATGGCATTTACGGATAAAGTTTACGCGGTAATTATCTGCAAAAAGAGTAACAGCGACAGATGATTTATTTTTACTGCTGTAATATCAGACAATTGGGGAGATGAGGCGCCCGGCTTTATACAGTATGTTTCAGAATGATAATAAGAGTGTGTATCGTTGGTTAAAATAAAGCCATCTTCAACTTCCGAATATTATTCGCCTGCGTTATACGCAGGCGTAATAAGTTATGGCTGCGGCGGTGTGGTTATTTTAACCTTTTTTAGCTGGGAATTTCTGGGCTTAAGCGTCAGCGTCGCGCCAGCTGACGCCAGAATTATCGCCAGCAGACCAAGGCTCTGCTTCAGGGAGAGCGTTTCGCCCAGGAATAAAATTCCCGACAGGGCCGCGACGGCAGGTTCAAGGCTCATCAGCGTACCGAAAATACGCGCCGGCAGACGCGTCAGGGCGACCATTTCCAGCGAGTAAGGAATGGCGCTGGAGAGCAGGGCGACTAAAAGCGCGACAGGAATAACGCTCCAGTGCCAGATGCCGGGTTCAGCGAACGTTAATCCCAGCGGCACAAAGATAACTGAAGCGATTAAGGAGCCCATCGCAACGGTAGCCGGGCCATGTTCCGCCCCGGCGCGCGGTCCCGCCAGAATATATAATGCCCAGCAGGCGCCTGCGCCTACCGCCAGCACAGCACCCAGCGGATCGATGGTTTTCATACTGTCGCCGAACGGCAGCAGAAACCAGAGACCGGCGACCGCCAGCGCGACCCAGACAAAATCGAGCAGACGGCGCGTGCCAAGCAGCGCCAGCGTGAGCGGACCGGTAAATTCCAGCGCCACCGCGACGCCGAGCGGCACGGTACGCAGCGACAGATAAAACAGGAAGTTCATACAGCCCAGTGCCAGCCCGTAGAGCAGCAACGGCAGGCGCTGTTCACGCGTGAAGCGCAGCCGCCAGGGTTTGAAGATAACGCAGAGCATCAGGGTGCCAAGCCCAAGACGCAGCGCGGTGATGCCAGTGGCGCCAACCGCGGGGAAAAGAGATTTCGCTAACGACGCGCCGCCCTGCAGCGACAGCATCGCAATCAGCAGCACAGCAACCGAAACAGCTGGCGCAGAGCTTTTACCTGACAAAGAGAGAGACATCCTGTAAACGCGTCCTTGATGATTAACACAGAGGTAACAAGACGTTCAGTTTAATCGAAACAGGGGTAAATGCAGAGGAGACAATCAGGAAAATGCTGAGGCGACTGCGCGAAATTTAACCCATTCCAGGGCCAGTTCCGTAAAGAAATGTCAGGTTTTTTTAGGAATTAACTTAAAGGACAATTTTTCTTCCAGGAAATTCATTGCAGTTTAATGACGATTTTTTCAAGTAAAATGAATAGCATAGGAAGCTTCATTAACTTTCTGTTACACCAAACATTCTGTTAGACAATAATTTGCGGGCAGAGTTTCTTGCTGAGTTTTGTTATATTTTCAGCGTTGTCAGGAGAGAAGTATTATCACATTTGAGGTGGTTATGAAAAAAATTGCATGTCTTTCAGCACTGGCTTGTGTTCTGGCAGTTTCTGCGGGTTCCGCAATGGCGCAGAGCACAGTCACCGGCGGTTACGCTCAGTCCGACTATCAGGGCGTGGCTAACAAAGCGAACGGTTTCAACCTGAAATACCGTTATGAAGACGGCTCTAACCCGCTGGGTTGGATCGGTTCTTTCACTTACACCGAAAAAGATCGTACTGATGCTGGCGTGTACAGCAAAGGTCAGTACTACGGTTTCACCGCTGGTCCTGCTTACCGTCTGAACGACTGGGCGAGCATCTATGGCGTGGTTGGTATCGGCTACGGCAAATTCCAGCAGAACGACACTGTTGTCCGTGATAAAGGCGACTCCAGCGACGTGGGCTTCTCTTACGGTGCCGGCCTGCAGTTCAACCCGTACCAGGACTTCGCTATTGATGTAGGTTACGAGCAGAGCCGTATCCGTAGCGTCGATGTTGGCACCTGGATTGCTGGCGTAGGTTACAGCTTCTAAGTCTTGCTTAGACCAGTTGCAGAAAAAACGGCCCTTCGCGGCCGTTTTTTTTATCTCTTTTTTAGCTGAACGACTACGGGGTGGCGGAGCGTTAAAGCGGAGAAAAAGATGAGCGAGCAGCCCTGGCAAAAGCAGAGGCTGCCTGAGAGAAGATGCGCGTTAGCCGCGCCAGATTAAATTCGGGCAGTCGCGATCGTTGCGTTTCGTGCCCAGCAGCTTTTCAACCAGCATCAGGCGAAGTGAAAACGGGGAGCGGCTCAGCAGGCAAAGCCAGGCCTTCAGCGATGAAGATGAAGCCGGTTGCGCTGTCTGGAAGCATTTGCCGCAGTCAAGGCAGCATTTCATGGTGCTCATATCGACCTCCCAATCAGTAACGTCGTAACAGCAGGCAAAGTCCGGCGACAAACAAGAGAAACAGCAGTAATAACAGATAAGGATCCTGCACGATCGTCTCTCCATTGTCAGCGCGTTTGCCTACAATATCGACAAATATAGCACTGGCTATACCCTGTAGCCAATGCTATTTACGAAAAATTTGAGCTTCTTTGTGCCTGGTTTACAATGAGCGCAGCAAATCCGTCTCGCTACGCGAGCGCGGAGCATAATAAAGAGGAAGCTGAATGAGTCGTCGTGCCAAAACTGGGGTGTCCGCTCCGCAAGGACCCCTGAAAGATATCGAAGAGCATGTCGAAGGATTTCGACAGGTACGCGAAGCCCATCGTCGCGAACTGATCGATGACTACGTTGAGTTGATCTCAGATTTGATTGGTGAATTCGGCGAGGCGCGCCAGGTTGATATGGCGGCGCGACTGGGCGTCTCGCAGCCCACCGTGGCCAAAATGTTGAAACGACTCAGCAGCGCCGGGCTGGTCGAACAGGTTCCTTACCGCGGCGTCTTCCTGACCGGGGAAGGGGAAAAGCTGGCGGCAGAGAGCCGCGCACGCCATCATATCGTCGAAACTTTCCTGCTCGCGCTGGGTATCAGCCCGGAAACCGCGCGTCGTGACTCCGAAGGCATCGAACATCACGTTAGCGATGAAACACTGGCCGTCTTCCAGAAATTTTACGAAAGCCGTCATTAATCACCGGGCCCGCTAACATGTTAACCGTGCTGCGCACTTTTTTGCATGATCGTATTCTGCATCTGTTGTTAGCGTTTGGCGCAATACTGCTTCTGCTGGCGAATTTCTGCTGGGCGGATCTGCCTGGCGCGGTTGACTGGCATACTATCGTTACGCTGACCGGCCTGCTGTTGTTAACCAAAGGACTGGAAGTCAGCGGCTATTTTGATGTCCTGGGCGCGCGGCTGATCGGCCGCTTCCGACATGAACGCGCGCTGGCGCTGTTTATGGTGCTGGCCGCTGCGCTGCTCTCAACCTTCCTGACTAACGATGTGGCGCTGTTTATTCTGGTGCCGCTCACCCTGACGCTGCGCAAATATTCACGTCTGCCTTTGTCCAGGCTGATCATCTTTGAAGCGCTGGCCGTTAATGCGGGCTCGTTGTTGACGCCGGTAGGTAATCCGCAAAATATCCTGCTGTGGAGCCACGGCCAGCTCAGCGTGGCGGGATTTATCGCGCAAATGACGCCGCTGGCGGTCTGGCTGCTGGTGACGCTGCTGGCGCTGACGTGGTTCAGCTTTAAGCCGCGCGCCATTGAGAAGCATGGCGATGACGAGAGCCGCGAGTGGCAGAAGCCGCTGTTTGCCGTCAGCGTCCTGCTCTATCTTCTGTTTGTCGCCGCGCTTGAGTGGCAGATGACCGGCTGGGCGCTACTGCTCATCATCGGCTGTTATTTGCTGATGGCGCGCAGAGTGCTGATCGCCATCGACTGGAGCCTGCTGGCGGTCTTTATCGCGATGTTTATCGACGTCTACCTGCTGACGCACCTGCCGATTGTGCAGCAGCATTTCGATGCCGTATCACGCTTCAGCGATGGCGCCATATATCTGCTGGCCATCGGTCTGTCGCAGATAATCAGCAACGTGCCCGCTACTATTTTGCTGCTGCAGAAAATCCCGCCTTCCGACGTTTTCGCCTGGGCAGTGAATATCGGCGGATTTGGTTTGCTGCCAGGGTCGCTGGCTAATCTGATTGCGCTGCGCATGGCGAAAGATCGTCGCGTCTGGTGGCAGTTTCACCTCTTCTCTCTGCCGATGCTGGCCTGGTCGATGCTCAGCGGCTGGCTGCTGCTGCGCCTGTTGCATTAGCTTCCGCTGCGCTTAAAAAAATGTTGCAGGTTGTGCCTCTTTTGTCTGGAAAAGTCAAGAAACGCTGGAAAATGTCAGTTTACCATCTACTGTTTATCTGACCTTTTATGCCCTGGAATTAGGGCGTTAGCTATGCGGAACTGACTATGAGCAACAATGATAAAGGCGAATCCCATCAGGACGATGTAAAGAAAGAGCAGGATCCTTCCAGCGAGCAGTCTGAACAGGATAACGAGCAGCCTGAGCGCAAAAGACCCGGCAAAAAACCGCTGATCATCCTCGCTATCGTGGTTGTGATCATGCTGATAGTCGGTTTCTGGTTCTGGTTCACGACGCGTAATGAAGAGAGCACCGACGACGCCTTTACCGAAGGTGACGCGGTCACTATCGCGCCTAAAGCCTCGGGCTACGTGGTGAAGCTGCTGGTCAAAGATAACCAGCGGGTGAAAAAGGGCGATCTGCTGGTTGAGATCGATCCGCGTGATACTCTCGCTCAACGCGATCAGGCCAAAGCGCAGCTTGGACTGGCGCAGGCGCAGCTGCATCAGGCGCAGGCGCAGCTGGCGCTCTCTAAAGTGCAGTATCCGGCGCAGCGCGATCAGGCGCTGGCCGATCAGGCGAAAGCGCAGGCGAACCTGTTAAACGCTGAAGCGGACTACCGTCGTCAGCGCGGCGTCGATCCACGCGCCACCAGCCAGCGCAATATTGACACCGCCGCCGCGCAGCTGCGTTCGGCCCAGGCGCAGCTGCAGAGCGCCAAAGCGCAGGTGGAAGTCGCCTCGCAGGTCGCGCTGCAGATCCGTCAGCAGGAAACCAACGTGGAAGCGCGCCAGCAACAGGTCGCGCAGGCGCAGGCGCAGCTGAATACCGCTGAGCTGAACCTTTCCTATACGCAGGTGCGCGCGCCGTACGACGGCTTCGTCACCAAACGCAACGTGCAGCTCGGCACGCTGGTGCAGGCGGGCAGTTCGCTGTTTTCGCTGGTGTCGCCCGATATCTGGATCACCGCTAACTTTAAAGAGTCGCAGCTGGAGCGGATGAACCCAGGCGACAAAGTGGCGATTAGCATCGATGCCTGGCCCGATATGCAGCTGGAAGGGCACGTAGACAGTATTCAGATGGGCTCCGGTTCGCGCTTCTCTACTTTCCCGGCGGAGAACGCCACCGGCAACTACGTGAAGATCGTGCAGCGCGTACCGGTGAAAATCGTTATCGACAAAGGGCTGGATCCGAACCATCCGCTGCCGCTCGGCCTGTCGGTTGAACCTAAGGTTACCGTGGAATGAGCCAGGCGCAGAGCTGGCAGCCCTCCAGCAATCCGTGGCTGGTGGCGGTGACCGTCACGCTGGCGGTGTTCATGGAGATCCTGGACACCACCATCGTTAACGTGGCGCTGCCCCATATTGCCGGTTCGCTCTCTTCCAGCTACGACGAATCGACCTGGGTGCTGACCTCTTACCTGGTGGCGAACGGCATCGTACTGCCGATCTCCGCCTTTTTCAGTCGACTGTTCGGCCGCAAGCAGTTCTTCCTGATCTGCATCGTTATGTTCACTATCTGCTCGTTCCTGTGCGGCATCGCTACCGAGCTGTGGCAGATCATCCTGTTCCGCGTGCTGCAGGGCTTCTTCGGCGGCGGTTTGCAGCCGGTACAGCAGTCGGTGCTGCTTGATTACTTTAAGGCGGAAGATCGCGGCAAGGCGTTCGGTCTCTCCTCGATCGCCATTATCGTCGCGCCCGTTATCGGGCCGACGCTCGGCGGCTGGATCACTGATAACTACAGCTGGCGCTGGGTCTTCTTTATTAACATTCCGGTCGGCGTTTTGACGGTGCTGGCGATCTATCAGCTGCTGGAAGATCCGCCGTGGGAGCGCAAGTGGGCGAAAGGGCGGCTGAAGATCGACTATATCGGCATCGGGTTGATTACGCTGGGTCTCGGCTGCCTGCAGGTATTTCTCGATCGCGGTGAAGATGAAGACTGGTTCGCCTCGCACTTTATCGTGCTGTTCGCCACGCTGGCGCTGGTGGGCATCGTCGGCGCGGTTTACTGGCTGATGTATGCCCGGAAGCCGGTGGTGGATATTCTGGTGATGAAAGACCGCAACTTCTGGGTATCAGGACTGCTGATGGCGGGCATGGCGATGATCCTCTACGGCAGCTCGGTCGTTCTGCCGCAGCTGGCGCAGCAGGATCTCGGCTATACCGCCACCTGGTCGGGACTGGTGCTGTCGCCGGGCGCTATCCTGATTGTGCTGACCATCCCGCTGGTCATCAGCCTGATGCCGCGCGTGCAGACGCGCTATATCATCGCCTTCGGCTTTACCTGTCTGACGCTGGCGTTTTTGTACTCGTCGACCCTGACGCCGGATGTTGATTTTAAAACGCTGGTGCTGATGCGCAGCGCGCAGTCGATTGGGCTGGGTTTTCTGTTCGTGCCGCTGACCACCATCGCCTTTATTACCATCCCGCAGCAGCTCAACGCCGATGCGTCGGCGCTGTTTACCATGTTCCGCAACGTAGCGGGCTCGATCGGTATTTCGCTCTCAACGGCGGCGATCACCGAGCGCGAACAGGTACGCTCGGCACATATGGTGCACAACATGACGCCGCTTAACGAGCAGTTCAACATTACCGTGCAGCACTGGGGGCAGGCGATCCGCGACTTCACGTCGGCGGTTGGCGATCCTACCACGCTGGCGGCTGGTCAGCTCTATCAGGAGATGGTGGCGCAGGCGCGCATTCTGGCGTACATCGACGTCTTTACGGGCTTAAGCATCATCGCCCTGATCTTGATTCCATTTTGTTGGCTGCTGTCGCCGATTAAGAGCGAAGGCAGTGCAGGAGCACACTGACATGAAGGTTACCTTTACACGCCAGGTGGCGAGACCGCTCAGCCTGCTGACGCTGGCACTCTGTCTGGCGGGCTGCGCCGTCGGACCCGATTACGAAGCGCCGAAGCCGCAGCTGCCAGGGGGCTATCATCTGCTGGACGCGCAGCAGGCGTCGAAAACCGAGCCCGGCGCCGTCAGCACGCGCTGGTGGCAAACCTTTAACGATCCGCAGCTCAACAGCCTGATCGATCGCGCTATTGAAGGTAACCTGACGCTGCAGCAGGCGGTGCTGCGCATCGCAGGCGCGCGTCAGGAGCTGGCGCAGGCGCGCGGCGGCCTCTTTCCCAGCCTGAACGGCAGCGCGAAAGTCACGCGTCAGCAGCTGGGGCTGGAGGGGCTGTTGAAAGCAAACGGCGTCACCGACCAGCTCGACAGCGATACCGCCAGTCAGCTAAGCAGCCTGGAGCAGCCGGTAACGCTTTATCAGGGCAGCTTCGACGCCAGCTGGGAGCTGGATTTGTGGGGCAAAGTCCGTCGCCAGGTCGAACTGGCCGACGCGCAAACCCAGGCGGCAATAGAGCAGCGCAACGACGCACTGGTCTCGCTGGAAGCTGAGGTGGCGCGCGCCTACCTGCAACTGCGCGGCGCGCAGGCGACAATCGCCACGCTGGAGCAGCAAATCGCCGTGGCGCAGCAGAGCTGGGAGCTGACGCAGAGCCAGCAGCGCAACGGACTCGCGCCGCTCACCGATGTAGAAAACGCGCGCGCGCAGCTCAGTTCGCTGCAGGCGCAGCTGCCGCAGTATCAGTCGCAGGCGCGCCAGGCGATGAACGGGCTGGCGGTGCTGCTGGGCAAAACGCCGGGGGCGCTGGATAACGAGCTTTTCGCGCCGAAAGCGATGCCCGCGCTGCCGCAAATGGTGCCGGTCGGCATTCCCGCCACGCTGGCGCGTCGACGCCCCGATATTCGGCAGGCCGAGGCGACGCTGCATGCGCAGACGGCGAATATCGGCGTGTCGGTGGCGCAGCTTTTCCCCAGCCTGTCGCTCACCGGCCAGCTTGGGGTGCGCAATACCGATGTCAGCTACCTCGACAACTGGAGTAGTCACTTCTATTCCGTCGGCCCCTCGCTGTCGATTCCCATTTTCCAGGGCGGTCGGCTGGTTTCCAGCGTCAGGCTGGCGCGCGCCCAGCAGGCCAGCGCAGCCCTTGACTACCGGCAGACGGTGCTGACCGCGTTGCAGGATGTGGAAAACGCGCTGGTGAGCTATCGCGCCGATCAGGCGAGGGTAACGGCGCTGGACGAAACCACCGGTTCGCTGCAGCGCGCCTTCGATCTGGCCAGCGACAGCTATCGGCAGGGCATCTCAACCTTTATCGACGTGCTGGACGCTCAGCGTCAGCTGGCGCAGGCGCAGGAGCAGGCGACGCAGGCGCGCATGCAGAGCGCGCTCGATTTAGTTGCGCTCTATAAGGCGCTGGGTGGCGGCTGGGAGACTTACCAAAACGTCACGCTGCCGCAGTTCGACGTTTTCGGCCCGGCGACCCCCGCCAGCTAATATTTCTCCTTTTCGGCTGCGGCGCCTGTCGCAGCCGACGCGCCACAGCGCTATATCCGCTGCAATATTATTGAAATAAATATTTCCTTTTTATCCCTGCGTGGATTTTTTGCACGGTACGAAGTATGGCAGCGGGTAAAGCGTTACTCCCCATAAGTGTGATCTGTGGTGCAAAAATAAGCGGAGCCTATGACTCAGCGCGCAAAACTAATATTTCATATTTCATCTTTGCGATAAAAATAATCTAGTTTCACTGGATACCTGCACAACACCAGGAGATAACATGTCCAGAGAATCCTACCTTACGCTAAATAAAGCCTCAGGGCCGAACAGCAACACCCGCACCGAACCTTTCGTTAAAGTTATCGCCGTGGTCGCCACGCTTGGCGGCCTGTTATTTGGTTACGATACCGGCGTGATCTCGGGTGCATTGCTGTTTATGGGCCCCGAACTCAATCTCACGCCCTTTACCACCGGTCTGGTCACCAGCAGCCTGCTGTTTGGCGCTGCCTTCGGCGCGCTTCTGTCAGGTCATTTCGCGGCAGCGGCCGGGCGGAAAAAAATTATCCTCGTTTTGGCCATTATCTTTGCTATTGGCGCGCTCGGTACCTCGATGGCGCCGGATGTGGAATGGATGATTTTCTTCCGTCTGGTGCTGGGCGTCGCGGTCGGCGGCGCAGCAGCCACCGTGCCGGTCTATATTGCGGAAATCGCGCCAGCTAACCGACGCGGTCAGCTGGTCACGCTACAGGAACTGATGATTGTCTCCGGCCAGATGCTCGCCTATATCTCTAACGCGGGTTTCAATGCCGCCTGGGGCGGCGAAACGACCTGGCGCTGGATGCTGGCGGTCGCGACGCTGCCAGCGGTACTGCTCTTCTTCGGCATGATGTTTATGCCGGATACGCCCCGCTGGTACGCCATGAAAGGGCGTCTGGCCGAGGCGCGCAAAGTGCTGGAACGGACCCGCGCGCCCCAGGATGTCGACTGGGAGCTGACCGAGATTGAAGAGACGCTGACGGAAGAGGCGCAGCAGCGGCCACGCTTGCGTGAACTGCGCAAGCCCTGGCTGTTTAAGCTGTTTCTTATCGGTATGGGGATTGCGGTGATTCAGCAGCTGACCGGCGTAAATACCATTATGTATTACGCGCCGACCATGCTGAAGGCGGTTGGCATGGATGACAGCGCGGCGCTGTTCGCCACTATCGCCAACGGTGCGATCTCGGTGGTAATGACTTTAGTCGGTATCTGGCTGCTGGGGAAAATGGGCCGGCGCGCCATGACTATGCTCGGCCAGTTCGGCTGTACCGCCTGTCTGGTATTTATCGGTGCGGTCACGTTCTTTATGCCTGAAACGGTTAATGGCCAGCCCGATATGTGGCGCAGTTATATGGTGCTGCTCGGCATGTTAATGTTTTTAAGCTTTCAGCAGGGCGCATTATCGCCGGTCACCTGGCTGCTGCTGTCAGAAATATTCCCGACGCGCCTGCGCGGTATTTTTATGGGCGGCGCGGTATTCGCTATGTGGATCGCCAATTTCCTTATTTCGCTGATGTTCCCGGTTCTGCTGGCAAGCGTGGGTCTGGCGGGCGCATTCTTTATCTTTGCGCTGGTGGGCATCGCAGGCGCGATATTTGTCATTAAGTGCGTACCGGAAACGCGTAACCGCAGTCTGGAGCAGATCGAACACTATCTGCATGAAACGCTCTCGCATGATGAAGAGCCTGCTCCTAAGCCGCTGGGTCGCCCGGTAAATAAAACATCATAATTAAAGGTTATCAATTGTGATCTGAGCCGGCGCCTGCGCCGGCTTTTTTTTATCCATTCGTGCCGAGGGTTAGCTTTTTTCGTCCTCTCTTCTGGTTAACCTCGACGCAACAAACGCAGGCGGCACCGCGGGATACTATTCGTAAAATACGCCTGCAGGGCGCTTTATATCGATGCTCTGGACTTAGGCGATTCGCTATTAAAGCCGTTACCAGGCAATGAAAACGATTTCAGCCTTCTGCTTTTATCTGCAAGGTCATTGCTAATTCATCGTTAATAACACATTGAGAATACACTTAAGTTTTCGCGTGGAAATTTTACGATCCGACTTCGGAATTTTCTGTAGTAGAAAATTAATTTATTTTTTTATTTGAATTGGGTAATCTTGTCGCTACAGTTTTATTAACCCCCTTAGTCAAGGACATTGTAATGAGTGACGCATTTAAAGTTCTGAACAACATTCGCACATTACGTGCACAGGCACGCGAGCTGCCATTAAGCGATCTGGAAGAAATTCTGGAAAAATTAACCGTCGTCGTTACCGAACGTCGTGAAGAAGTAGAAGCTGAAGAAGCGCAGAACCGCGAAAAAGAAGAAAAGCTGTCTAAATATCGTGAAATGCTGCTGGCTGACGGCATCGATCCAAATGAATTACTGGGCGCGCTGGAAACCGGTAAAAAACGCGCCAAGCGCGCGCCGCGTCCGGCCAAGTATTCTTATACCGATGAAAACGGCGAAGTAAAATCCTGGACCGGCCAGGGCCGTACCCCAGCGGCAATTAAAAAGGCGCTGGACGCTGGCAAAAGCCTTGACGATTTCCTGATCGGCTAAATTTACCCAATCCTTGCAAGTGGGAGCCGGTGGCTTAAACAGCCATCGGCTTTTTATTTTTCCCCCGCTGCCAGCGGCTTGCCTCAGGCCGCACGCCTGGCGCTGGCATGCGCAAGGCGATGTCTGGCATAATGGCCGCCGTTTTTTCCTTCACTCAGCCATAAAGGTTAATGCCGTGTTAGTAAGCAGCAATATCACCATGCAGTTTGGCAGCAAGCCACTGTTCGAAAATATCTCCGTAAAATTTGGCGGAGGTAATCGTTACGGTTTAATCGGTGCAAACGGCAGCGGTAAATCCACCTTTATGAAAATCCTCGGCGGCGACCTGGCGCCAACCGGCGGTAATGTCTCTTACGATCCCAACGAGCGTATCGGCAAGTTAAGGCAGGACCAGTTTGCGTTTGAACAATATAGCGTGCTCGATACCGTCATCATGGGCCACCATGAATTGTGGGAAGTGAAGCAGGAGCGCGACCGCATATATGCCTTGCCGGAAATGAGCGAAGAGGAGGGCTATAAAGTTGCGGACCTCGAAGCGCTTTATGGCGAAATGGATGGCTACAGCGCCGAGTCGCGCGCGGGCGAGTTATTACTCGGCGTCGGTATTCCGGTAGAGCAGCATTATGGCCCGATGAGCGAAATTGCGCCGGGCTGGAAATTACGCGTGCTGCTGGCGCAGGCGTTATTTTCAAATCCTGATATTTTGTTACTGGATGAACCAACCAACAACTTGGATATTGATACTATCCGCTGGCTTGAGCAGGTGCTGAACGAGCGCGAAAGCACCATGATCATCATTTCGCACGACCGTCATTTTTTGAATATGGTCTGTACGCATATGGCGGATCTCGATTACGGCGAATTACGTGTTTATCCAGGTAATTATGACGAGTATATGACGGCGGCCACCCAGTCGCGCGAACGTTTATTAGCGGACAACGCCAAGAAAAAAGCGCAGATTGCCGAGCTGCAGTCTTTTGTCAGCCGCTTTAGCGCCAACGCTTCTAAATCGCGTCAGGCGACTTCGCGCGCGAAACAAATTGATAAGATCAAGCTGGATGAAGTTAAAGCGTCCAGCCGTCAAAACCCTTTTATTCGTTTTGAACAAGATAAAAAATTGTTCCGTAATGCGCTGGAAGTGGAAGCGCTGAGTAAAGGTTTTGATAACGGCCCGCTGTTTAAAAATCTTAACCTGCTGCTTGAGGTCGGTGAAAAGCTGGCGGTCATCGGCGCCAACGGTATTGGTAAATCCACCCTGCTGAAAACGCTGGTGGGCGAACTTGCGCCGGACAGCGGCAGCGTTAAATGGTCAGAGAACGCGCGCATTGGTTATTATGCGCAGGATCACGCCGCCGACTTCGCTGACGATCTTAGCGTCTTTGACTGGATGAGCCAGTGGAAGCAAGAGGGCGATGACGAGCAGGCGGTACGTAGCATTCTCGGCCGTCTGCTGTTCAGCCATGACGATATCAAAAAGCCAGCGAAGGTGCTCTCCGGTGGTGAAAAAGGGCGCATGCTGTTCGGCAAGCTGATGATGCAGAAACCCAACATTCTTATTATGGACGAACCGACAAACCACCTGGATATGGAGTCGATCGAGTCGCTGAATATGGCGCTGGAGATGTATGAAGGCACGCTGATTTTCGTTTCGCACGACCGTGAGTTCGTCAGCTCGCTGGCGACGCGCGTGCTGGAGATCAAAGAGGACCGCGTGATCGACTTTACCGGCAACTACGAAGACTATCTGCGCAGCCAGGGTATTTACTAAAGATCACCCTCTCTTTCTGACAGATTAAGGGGTAGCGTACGCTACCCCTTATCATTTATGGCCGCACACTTCGCAGTGCGCATCCTGCGCGACCTTCACGCTGCGAAATTCCGCGCTCATCGCGTCATACATCAGCAGCCGCGACGCGGCGGGCGCGCCAAAGGCGGTCAGGACTTTAATCGCCTCCATCGCCTGCATGGCGCCTATGACGCCAACCAGCGGCGCCATTACCCCCGCCTCGACGCAGCTTAACGTCTGCTCGCCGAACAGACGGCTGATACAGCGATAGCAGGGCGTGCCGGGCTGCCAGTTGAACACGCTAATCTGGCCTTCCATACGAATCGCCGCGCCGGAAACCAGCGGCACGCGCTGCGCCCGACAGAGCCGATTAAGCTGTTCGCGTATCTGCACGTTGTCGGTACAGTCGAGCACAACCTGATGTCCGGCGATTAACGCCTCAAGCGCATCCTCTTCCAGCAGGCCGTTAACGGTATCGATATGCACATGCGGATTGATAGCGGCCAGGCTCTCAGCCGCCGAGGCGACCTTGGCGCGGCCGATATCTGCGTCGTGATGCAGGATCTGACGCTGCAGATTGGACAGCGCGACAGTATCAAAATCGAGCAGCGTCAGCGCGCCTACGCCCGCCGCAGCCAGGTAGGGCGATGCCGCGCAGCCGAGGCCGCCGAGGCCGACAACCAGCGCGCGGCTCGCCTTGAGTTTTTCCTGACCGTCGAAGTCGAAGCCGCGCAGCACAATCTGGCGGTTATAGCGCAGCATCTCTTCATCGCTGAGTTCGGGCAGCATTACCCCTCCAGCAGCGCGTTAAAGGGCTCAACCTCAACCCATTCGCCCGGCTCAACCGCGCCGCGCTCGCGCTCCAGCACGATAAAGCAGTTAGCGGCGGCGAAAGAGCTAAAGACGTGCGAGCCCTGATGACCGGTGCTGCGCACCTCCAGTTCGCCGTCCGCGCCGCGGCTCATGACGCCGCGCTGAAAGTCGAGGCGGCCCGGAGATTTCTTCAGGCGCGAGGCGGCGCGCGCGCGCAGGCGCGGCGGCAGCGGGGACTCGCTCTGGCCGGTCAGGGCGGCGAGCAGCGGCTGCACCAGCTGATAGAAGGTGACGGCGGCCGAGACCGGATTGCCTGGCAGCCCGCAGAACCAGCTGCTGGCGAGGCGGCCAAAAGCGAAAGGTTTACCTGGCTTGATGGCCAGCTTCCAGAAGGTGATGACACCCAGCTCGTCGAGCATGGTTTTGGTGAAGTCCGCTTCGCCCACCGAGACGCCGCCGGTGCTGATAACCACGTCGGCCTGACGATCCGCCTCTTCAAAGGCGCGGCGCAGCGCCTGCGGGTCATCCTTAATAATGCCCATATCAATCACTTCGCAGCCGAGCTTGCGCAGCATCAGCGAGACGGTAAAACGGTTGGTGTCGTAGATCTGGCCTGGCGCCAGCGGCTGGCCCACTGGCTGCAGCTCATCGCCGGTGGAGAAGACCGCGACGCGCAGCTTGCGCAGCACGCTTACCTCAGCGAGGCCGAGCGAAGCGAGCAGCGGTAGTTCCGCCGCGCCAAGGCGCACGCCCGCCGCCAGCACCGGCTGGCCGCGCCGAATATCTTCGCCGATCAGGCGGATATTTTGTCCGGCTTTCACCGGCGCGTTAATCACAATGCCGCCCTCGACTTCGCGCGTCTCTTCCTGCATCACCACCGCGTCGCAGCCGGATGGCACCGGCGCGCCGGTCATGATGCGCACCACGCTGCCCGCTGGCCAGTCGCCGTTAAAAGGCGCACCGGCAAAGGCTTTGCCCGCCACCTGAAGCGGCCGATCGGCCTGAATATCGGCCAGCCGCACGGCATAACCATCCATCGCCGAGTTATCAAAGGGCGGCACGTCGATGGGTGAGGTAACCGGTAATGCGGTAATGCGGCCAACTGCATCGACCAGCGGCACGCTGACGCGATCGCGGAGAGGCTGAAGCTGCGCCAGCATTTTCACCTGCGCCTCTTCAAGAGAAATTAACCCTGAGGTAAAGCTTTCCATTGTGTTTGCAACCTGTGTTAAGACAGTTGCTGCCTATTATGGTGCTAATTGTCAGCAGAGTCACATTTCCGCTGCGGCATAAGCCACAACAAAAGGTTATGGCCGCCGCGCCAGTTTCCTCTTTACAAGTTTTAACAGGCTTTCTATAGTCAAAAATCATTTAATTTGGCTGAAAACCATTTTAAATCAGTGTTTTCACTCCGGTAAAAGGACAGGGCAAGCGTTATGGTTAAAGCAGTCATCGCCATTCACGGTGGGGCAGGCGCCATTACGCGCTCGGCAATGAGCGCAGAAAAAGAGCAGGCGTATCGTCAGGCGCTTACCGATATCATCACCGCAGGACAACGCATGCTGGCGCAGGGCGCCAGCGCGCTGGACGCCGTGACCGAGGCGGTACGGCTGCTTGAAGAGTGCCCGCTGTTCAACGCTGGCAAGGGCGCGGTCTTTACCCATCAGGGCACCCACGAGCTGGATGCCTGCGTAATGGATGGCCGCACGCTGGAAGTCGGAGCGGTGGCGGGCGTGTCGCGCCTGCGCAATCCGGTGCTGGCGGCGCGCAAGGTGCTGGAGGTCAGCCCGCACGTGCTTTTTATCGGTGCGGGCGCAGAGCAGTTCGCGCGGGATAACGGCCTGGAACAGGTCGAGCCCGATTATTTTTCGACGCCGGAACGCTGGGAGCAGCTGCAGCGCGCGCTGGCCAGCGACGAAATGGTGCTGGATCACGACGGCGCGGCAAAAGCGGGCGACCCGCTGGATCCCGACCGTAAATTCGGCACCGTCGGCGCGGTGGCGATCGATGCGGAAGGCAACCTGGCCGCCGCGACCTCGACCGGCGGCATGACCAATAAACAGGCGGGCCGCGTTGGCGACTCGCCGCTGCCGGGCGCGGGCTGCTACGCCAGCAACGACACGGTAGCGGTCTCCTGTACCGGCACGGGCGAGGTCTTTATCCGCACGCTGGCGGCCTATGATATTGCCGCGCAGATGCGCTACGGCGGCCACTCGCTGCAGCAGGCCTGTGTAAACGTTATCCACGACGCCATCCCTGAGCTGGGCGGCAGCGGCGGCCTGATCGCTGTCGACCGCTTCGGCAACGTAGCGCTGCCGTTTAACAGCGAAGGCATGTATCGCGCTTTTGCGCGCGTGGGCGAAGAGGCTGAGGTCGGCATCTACCGCGAAGGCTAAGGAGCAGGCATGACGCAGCAAATGGCGCCGGAGCAGGTTCTGGCGGTACGCAATCTTAACGTGCGCTTCAGCCATGAAGGGCGCGTGACGCAGGCAGTGCGCGACCTCTCGCTGGAGGTGCAGCGCGGCGAGACCCTGGCGATCGTCGGCGAGTCCGGCTCCGGCAAATCCGTCACCTCGCTGGCGCTGATGCGGCTGATCGAACAGGCGGGCGGCGAAGTCAGCGGCGATATTCTGCTGCGCCGACGCAACGGCGATCTGCTGGACGTGGCGCGCGCCACCCCGGGTGTGATGCGACGCGTGCGCGGCGCCGACATGGCGATGATCTTTCAGGAGCCGATGACCTCGCTCAATCCGGTATTCACCGTCGGCGAGCAGATCGCAGAATCTATCCGTTTGCATCAGGGGAAAAGCCATCAGCAGGCGCTGGCGGAAGCGCGCCGTATGCTTGATCTGGTGCGCATTCCCGAAGCGCAGGGCGTGCTGTCGCGCTATCCGCATCAGCTTTCCGGCGGCATGCGTCAGCGCGTTATGATTGCGATGGCGCTGTCGTGCCGTCCTGCGCTGCTGATCGCCGATGAGCCGACAACGGCGCTCGACGTGACGATTCAGGCGCAAATTCTGCAGCTGATCCGCGTGCTGCAAAAAGAGATGCATATGGGCGTGATTTTTATCACGCACGATATGGGCGTAGTGGCCGAAATGGCGGACCGCGTACAGGTGATGTACCGCGGCGACGTGGTGGAGAGCGCGCCGGTGCAGCAGCTGTTCGACGCGCCGCAGCAGCCTTATACCCAGGCGTTGCTGGCCGCGGTGCCCAAACTCGGCGCGATGAGCGGCCAGCCGTTGCCCGCCCGCTTTCCGCTGCTGCATGCCGGAGCGGAGAGCGAGCCGGAAACGCCGCAGGACACGGCGCGCCTCGATATTCCCCCCATTTTGCAGGTGCGCGATCTGGTGACGCGCTTTGATATTCGCGGCGGACTGCTTAACCGCGTCAAACGTCGCGTGCACGCGGTAGAGAAGGTGAGCTTCGATCTCTACGCCGGCGAGACGCTGGCGCTGGTCGGTGAATCAGGCTGCGGCAAATCCACTACCGGACGCTCGCTGCTGCGGCTGGTGGCGAGCCAGGGCGGCACTATTACCTTTAACGGCCAGCGTATTGACACGCTCTCCGGTTCGGCGCTGGCGCATCTGCGACGCGATATTCAGTTTATTTTTCAGGACCCTTACGCCTCGCTCGATCCGCGGCTGACGGTGGGCTTCTCCATCATGGAGCCGCTGCTGGTGCATAAAGTCATGTCACGCCGCGAGGCGGAACAGCGCGTCGCCTGGCTGCTGGAAAAGGTCGGGCTGCTGCCGGAGCATGCACAGCGTTATCCCCATGAGTTCTCTGGCGGCCAGCGCCAGCGTATCTGTATCGCGCGCGCGCTGGCACTCAATCCCAAAGTGGTGATCGCCGATGAGTCGGTGTCGGCGCTCGACGTGTCGATACAGGCGCAGATCGTCAACCTGATGCTCGATCTACAGCGTGAATTCGGCATCGCTTTCTTGTTTATTTCCCACGATATGGCGGTTGTGGAACGCATTAGCCATCGCGTGGCGGTTATGTATCTGGGCCAGATCGTTGAAATGGGGCCGCGGCAGGCGGTATTTGAGGAGCCGCGTCACCCTTACACGCGCAAGCTGATGGCCGCCGTTCCGGTGGCGGATCCGGCGCATCGTCGGCGCGAACGCGCGCTGATGGTCGACGAGATCCCCAGCGCCGTGCGCGCGCTGGGCGACGAACCTGAGGTCGCGCCGCTGATTGAGGTTGCGCCAGGCCACTTCGTCGCGCGCCATGCTATCAGCAGCACCTGACATCACAATCACACTAGGCAGGGATTACAGGAGAACACGATGCACAACACAATGCGTAAAGGGTTACTGGCTGCGGGCGTGATCGGCGCCATCACGGCGCTGCCCGCCTGGGCGGCAAAAGATGCGGTTATCGCCGTCGGCTCGAACTTCACCACGCTCGATCCCTATGACGCCAACGATACGCTGTCGCAGGCGGTGGCGAAATCGTTCTACCAGGGGCTGTTCGGCTTCGACAAAGATATGAAGCTGACCAACGTGCTGGCAGAAAGCTATCAGGCAAGCCCGGACGGCCTGACCTATACCATCAAGCTGCGTCCGGGGATTAAGTTCCAGGACGGCAGCGATTTCAACGCTGAAGCGGTCAAGGTCAACCTTGAGCGCGCCAGCAACCCCGATAACCATCTCAAGCGCTACAACCTGTTTAAATATATCGCCACCACCGAGGCGGTGGATCCCACCACGGTGAAAATTACCCTGAAGCAGCCTTTTTCCGCCTTTATCAATAACCTGGCGCACCCGGCCGCCGCGATGATTTCGCCGACCGCGCTGAAAAAATATGGCAAAGAGATCGGCTTTCACCCGGTTGGCACCGGTCCCTATGAGTTTGTGACCTGGAACCAGACTGACTACGTGAAGGTGAAAAAATGGGACGGCTACTGGAAAAAAGGCTATCCGAAACTCGACAGCATCACCTGGCGTCCGGTGGTAGACAACAATACCCGCGCAGCGATGCTGCAGACCGGTGAAGCGAACTTCGCTTTCCCAATCCCTTTCGAACAGGCCAAACTGCTGGAGAAGAATCCCAGGCTGAAGGTAGTGACGTCGCCATCGATCATGCAGCGCTATATCAGCCTGAACGTCACTCAGAAGCCGTTCGACAACCCGAAAGTGCGTGAGGCGCTGGAGTATGCAATCAATCGCGAAGCGCTGACCAAAGTCGCTTTTGCCGGTTATGCGACGCCTGCGACCGGCATCGTGCCGCCGACTATCGACTTTGCGCAAAAATACCCGGCGATTCAGTACAACCCGGCCAAAGCGCGCGAGCTGCTGAAGGAAGCGGGCTACCCCAACGGCTTTGAAACCACGCTCTGGTCGTCGCATAACCACAGCACCGCGCAGAAAGTGCTGCAGTTTACCCAGCAGCAGCTGGCGCAGGTGGGCGTGAAGGTAAAAGTCACGGCGATGGACGCCGGTCAGCGCGCCGCCGAGGTTGAGAGCAAAGGACAGAAAGAGAGCGGCGTACGCATGTTCTATACCGGCTGGTCCGCCTCTACTGGCGAAGCTGACTGGGCGCTGACGCCGCTGTTCGCCACCACGTCCTGGCCGCCAGCTATCTTTAACACCGCGTTTTACAGCAATCCGCAGGTGGATAAAGATCTGGCCGATGCGCTGAAAACCACGGACCGCGAGCGCAAAGCCAGCCTCTATAAAGACGCACAGGATAAGATCTGGAACGACCATCCGTGGATCCCGCTGGTGGTGGAGCAGCTGGTTTCCGCCAACAGCGCGTCGCTGACCGGGTTCTATGTGATGCCCGACACCTCATTCAGCTTTGACGAGGCCGATCTGAAGTAATCCGACCGGCCAGCCCGCATGGGCTGGCCGCCGCTGCTCAGGATTTCGCATGCTTAACTATTTTATTAAACGTCTGTTCGGGCTCATCCCGACGCTGCTGATTGTGGCGGTGCTGGTGTTCCTGTTCGTTCACCTGCTGCCGGGCGATCCGGCGCGTCTGATCGCCGGCCAGGACGCCGACGCCACGGTGGTGGCGCTGGTGCGCCAGGAGCTGGGGCTGGATCAGCCGCTGCCGCAGCAGTTCTGGCACTTTATCCTGAATGCGCTGCAGGGCGACTTCGGCCACTCGCTGGTGTCGAAGCGGCCGGTGGCCGAAGAGATTGCCACGCGCTTTATGCCCACGCTGTGGCTGACGCTGGCCAGTATGGTCTGGGCGGTGATATTCGGCATGGCGATCGGCATCGTCTCTGCCGTATGGCGTAACCGCTGGCCGGATCGCCTGGGCATGACGCTGGCGGTATCGGGCATCTCCTTTCCCGCCTTTGCCCTCGGCATGCTGCTGATGCAGATTTTCTCGGTCGAGCTAGGCTGGCTGCCAACCGTCGGCGCGGGCAGCTGGAAACATTACATTCTGCCTTCGGTGACGCTGGGTGCCGCCGTGGCGGCGGTAATGGCGCGCTTTACCCGCGCCTCGTTCGTCGAGGTGATGCAGGAAGATTATATGCGCACCGCGCGCGCCAAAGGCGTGCGCGAATCGCTGGTGGTGGTAAAACACGGCCTGCGCAACGCCATGATCCCGGTCGTGACGATGATGGGCCTGCAGTTCGGCTTTCTGCTCGGCGGCTCTATCGTGGTAGAAGTGGTCTTTAACTGGCCCGGTCTGGGCCGTCTGCTGGTTGATTCGGTGGAGATGCGCGATTACCCGGTGATTCAGGCCGAAGTGCTGCTCTTTTCGCTGGAGTTCATCCTGATTAACCTGATTGTCGATCTGCTCTATGCGGCAATCAATCCCGCCATTCGCTACAGGTAAGGAGTCGCAATGAAAAACTGGCGACGCGAAGCGGTGCTGAAAAGCCTGCCGCTGACGACGGAAAATCGGGTTCGCACCCCCTGGAGCGAGTTCTGGCGACGCTTTCGCCGTCAGCCGGTGGCGATGGCGTCAGGGCTGTTTGTGCTGCTGCTGATCGTGCTGGCGTTTATCGCGCCGCTTATCGCCCCGTTCGACGCAGAGAATTACTTCGACTACGACCGGCTCAATCAGGGGCCGTCGCTGATGCACTGGTTCGGCGTCGACTCGCTGGGACGCGACATCTTCAGCCGTGTGCTGGTCGGCACCCGCATCTCGCTTATTGCCGGCTTCTTTTCGGTGGCGATTGGTGCGGCGATCGGCACGTTCTTCGGCCTGCTGGCGGGCTACTACGAAGGAGCCTGGGATCGCATTACCATGCGTATCTGCGATGTGCTGTTCGCTTTTCCCGGCATTCTGCTGGCGATTGCGGTGGTGGCGATTATGGGCAGCGGCATGAGCAACGTGATTATCGCGGTAGCGATTTTCAGCATCCCGGCGTTTGCCCGTCTGGTGCGCGGCAATACCCTGGTGCTGAAACATCAGACCTATATCGAGTCGGCGCGCAGCATTGGCGCCTCTGACGCCACCATCCTGCTGCGCCATATTCTGCCCGGCACGGTGTCGTCGATTGTGGTCTATTTCACCATGCGTATCGGCACCTCGATTATTACCGCCGCCAGCCTGTCGTTCCTCGGCCTGGGGGCGCAGCCGCCGACGCCGGAGTGGGGTGCGATGCTCAACGAGGCGCGCGCCGATATGGTGATGGCGCCCCACGTGGCGATTTTCCCCAGCCTCGCGATTTTTCTCACGGTTTTAGCATTTAATTTGCTTGGCGACGGGCTACGCGACGCGCTCGATCCTAAACTCAAGACATGAAAAAATTCGATTACGAGCAGGACTTTAAAACCATCGACTTCCGTAAGAACCCGGAGCGTTATCAGGTCGGGCGCGGCGAGCAGGGCGTGCTGATGGTGGAACCCTATAAAAGCGAAATATTGCCGCACTGGCGTTTTCGCACTGTGCCGATCGCCAAAGCCTCTGCGGCGAAAATCATGGAGATGTTTGAAGCCTATCGCGCGCAGGATGATTTCGTCGGTATGGATATGGCGCGCAAGTTTATTCAGATGGGGTACACCCGCGCGCGCCGCTACAGCAACCACAAGGGCGGGCGCAAGTATGACGCCGACGGCAATGAGCTGCCGCGCGGCGTTGACGAAGAAAAGGCCGCTGCGGCGGCCGTTTTCAAAGCGTACTGGGATCGACTGCGTGAAGATCAGGACTATCTGACGCGCAAGCAGGCGCATCAGAAGCTATATGGTTAAACGCGTGTTCCCCAGAGGTCGTATTCGTCGGCGTTCTCGACTTTTACGCGGATAACGTCGCCCGGTTTTACGCCGCGCTCGCCGTTAAGGTAGACCGCGCCGTCGATTTCCGGCGCGTCCGCCATGCTGCGGCCGATAGCACCTTCTTCATCCACTTCGTCAATAATCACCAGGATTTCACGGCCGACTTTTTCCTGCAGACGCTCGGCGGAAATCTGCTGCTGCAGCTGCATAAAGCGGTCGAAGCGATCCTGTTTCACCGCGTCGTCAACCTGATCCGGCAGCTGGTTGGCGGTTGCGCCTTCCACCGGGCTGTACTGGAAGCAGCCCACGCGATCCAGACGTGCCTCCCGGATAAAATCGAGCAGCAGCTGGAAATCCTCTTCGGTTTCGCCGGGGAAGCCGACGATAAAGGTCGAGCGCAGCGTCAGCTCCGGGCAGATTTCGCGCCAGCGCTTGATGCGTTCCAGCGTACGCTCCACCGCGCCCGGACGCTTCATGAGCTTCAGGATGCGCGGGCTGGCGTGCTGCAGAGGAATGTCCAGATAGGGCAGGATTTTGCCTTCCGCCATCAGCGGGATAACGTCGTCGACGTGCGGGTAGGGGTAGACGTAGTGCAGACGCACCCAGACGCCGAGCTTCGCCAGCTGTTCGCACAGACCCACCATGCTGGTTTTCACCGGCTGGCCGTTCCAGAAACCGGTGCGGTGTTTGACGTCAACGCCGTAGGCGGAGGTGTCCTGCGAGATCACCAGCAGCTCTTTTACGCCCGCTTCCACCAGACGTTTAGCCTCATCCAGCACCTCGCCGATGGCGCGGCTGTCGAGATCGCCGCGCATCGACGGGATAATGCAGAAGGTGCAGCGATGGTTGCAGCCTTCGGAAATCTTCAGGTAGGCGTAGTGACGCGGCGTCAGCTTAACGCCCTGCTGCGGCACCAGGCTTAAAAATGGATTATGCTGCGGTTTCGGCACATAGGTGTGCACATGGGACAATACCTGTTCATAGCTGTGCGGGCCGGTGATCTCCAGCACTTTTGGATGAACCTCGCGGATCTGATCCACTTTCGCGCCGAGACAGCCGGTGACGATCACCTTGCCGTTCTCATTGAGCGCTTCGCCGATCGCCTCCAGCGACTCCTGCACCGCGCTGTCGATAAAACCGCAGGTGTTTACAATGACGATTTCAGCGTCGTCATAACGCGGCACAACGTCGTAGCCTTCAGTACGCAGCTCCGTCAGGATACGTTCTGAATCCACAAGGTTTTTAGGACAGCCGAGCGAGACGAAGCCCACGCGCGGCGGCAGTGTAGTATTGGTATTGGACATGGCTCTGTTTCCGGGTTCTGCACAGCGATGGCGCGCGATTTTACCTGCGTCTCGCTGAAAGTTGTAGCGTTATTTATAGGGGAATTCGTGGGGCATTTCAGACAGATAAGCGGCACTTGCGTCTGCCAGGAAAGCGGGCCGTCGCGCGCCCGTTACGTAAATAAGTGAAAAAGTCGCGGCCAGTCATTTACGGGCTAACTTCTGGTAATTTCGACAAAAAATCAACGCTGCCAGGCAGGCAAAAATTGTCAATACTCATAACAGGGTTGAGTTTAATGCGGCCTGGTGCTTAAATCCGGGATTCAAATTTACTGTGAATTCAATAATAAGCAGATAATAGGGCAGCTGCGGACGCCTGTCGCCGTAGTCGACTAAGTGGATAATGTGAGAGCGCAATGATGAAAGAGATCGTTAACGGATTTCTGAGTTTTCAACAGAATGTGTTTCCTGAAAGGAAGGATCTTTTCAAAAGCCTGGCGTCGAACCAAAATCCTAAAGCGCTGTTTATCTCCTGTTCTGATAGCCGTTTAGTACCGGAACTGGTCACCCAGCAGGAGCCGGGTCAGCTGTTCGTGATCCGCAACGCAGGCAATATCGTACCGCCGTTCGGTCCGGAGCCAGGCGGCGTGTCGGCCACCATCGAATATGCGCTGATGGTGCTGGGCGTGAGTGAAATCATCATCTGCGGCCACTCCAACTGCGGCGCGATGAACGCTATCGCTTCCTGTCAGTGCATGGACACCATGCCCGCGGTTGAACACTGGCTGCGCTACGCCGATGCGGCGAAAACTGTAGTGGAAGAGCGCGAATACGAGACGGCGGAAGCCAAGCTGAACGAGATGGTGAAAGAGAACGTCATCGCTCAGCTGAACAATATCAAGACTCACCCGTCCGTGGCGCTGGCGCTGCGTAAAGGCAAAGTGCGTCTGCACGGCTGGGTATATGATATCGAGTCAGGCAAAATTATCGCCCTGACCCCGGGCGGCAAGAGCTTTATCTCTCTCTCCGATAACCCGGAAACCTGCTTCGAGTAAGCCTCCCTCCCGCCCGCTGCGCATGCAGCGGGCGTTTCGTTGTCATTATTCCAACGCCTTCTCAACGGATTATCTAAGCTAGTAGTTTCCCCTTGAGAATTTATCATGCGTAAAACCCCCTTGTTGACCCTGCTGGCAAGCGCCATGCTGCTGGCGGGATGTACTTCGCACGTTGCCGACAAACAACAATATTCCGGTTTTATTAACGATTACAGTCAGCTTAAGCCCGCCTCATCCGCCAGCGATCGGCCAACGCTGCGCTGGGTTTCTCCCGACTACCGCGACAGCGACTATACCTCGGTGGTTTATACGCCAGTGGTTTACTATCCGGCGGCTAAGCCTACGGCGCGCGTCAGCCAGCAGACGCTGGATCAAATCCGTCGCTACGCCGACACGCGGCTGAAAACGGCGATCGCCGAACGTAAACAGCTGGTGACGCAGCCTGGTCCGCGTACCCTGATCGTACGCAGCGCCATTACCGGCGTGACGGCGGAAAACGAGGGTGTTCAGTTTTATGAAGTCGTGCCGGTGGCGGCGGTAATCGCCAGCACCATGGCGGCGACCGGTCACCGTACGCAAAACAGCGCCTTATTTCTTGAGATCGAGGCACGCGACGCCCAGACCGGTAAGCCCCTGATTAAAGTGGTACGTAAGGCGTTCGGCAACCCCTTGAACAACAGTAGCGCGCCCATCACCTATGGCGACGTGAAAAGCGCGATTGATGATACAGTCAGCGACGCCGTGCACTTTAGCGCGCCCTGAGCCGGACGCCAGCGGCAGAAACCTCTTCTTTAATCTTTTGTAAAGCCTGAACATTATTTAATCGCGCTGGCTACCCTTACACTTATTCCCTGGTGACTGGAGCATATTATGGCCCGACTGACTGCCGCGCTGTTACTCGGCGGCGCGCTGTTTACTCTCCCCGTGCTGGCAGAAGAGGTGCAGGTTCAGGTTCTGCAGGAGAAACTTAATCATCCCTGGTCGGTCGCCTTTTTGCCGGACAATCAGACGCTGCTGATTACCGAGCGGAGCGGACAGCTGCGCAGCTGGCGATCGGAAAGCGGTTTGTCGCAGCCGATTGAAGGCGTGCCGAAAGCGGTCGTGCGCCGACAGGCGGGGCTGCTCGACGTGGTGCTGGCGCCGGACTTCGCCCAGAGCCGTCGCGTGTGGCTCAGCTTCACCGAAGCCAACAGCAGCGGCGAACTGGGCGCGGCGGTCGGCTATGGTCAGCTTAGCGAAGATACCCGACGTCTGATCGGCTTTAAAACGGTCATCCGCCAGACGCCGCAGCTGTCGGCGGGCAACAACCTTGGCACGCGCCTGGCCTTCGATCGCGACGGCTATCTCTATATTGCTTTCGGCGACAACTTCCACAGCAGCAGCGCGCAGGATCTCGACAAACTGACCGGCAAAATCCTGCGCCTTAATCAGGACGGCAGCGTGCCGAAAGACAATCCTTTCGTCAGCCGCCGCGGCGCGCGGCCTGAGATCTGGACCTACGGCGTGCGCAATCCGCAGGGGCTGGCCTTTAATCCCTGGACGCAGCAGATGTGGGAGAGCGAGCATGGCCCGCGCGGCGGAGATGAGGTAAATATCCCGCAGAAAGGCAAAAACTACGGCTGGCCGCTGGCGACCTGGGGCATCGACTACAACGGCAGCAACGTGCCGGAGTCGAAAGGCTCGCACGTGGCGGGTACGGAGCAGCCGGTGTTTTACTGGAAACGCTCGCCGGCGATTAGCGGCATGGCGTTTTACAACAGCGCGCGCTTTCCGCAGTGGAAAAATTCCCTGTTTATCGGCGCGCTCAAGGAGAAGAGCCTGATTCGGCTCAGCGTTAACGGCGATAAGGTCGTCGAGGCGCAGCGTCTGCTGGAGGATCGCAATGAACGCATCCGCGATGTGCGTCAGGGGCCGGATGGCTATCTTTACGTGCTTACCGACGACGATAACGGCAAGCTGCTGAAGGTGGGATTAGCGCAGGACGCCAGCGCGTCCCGCGGTTAATCAGCGCGCCCAGCGGCACACTTCCCAGCCGCGCTTCAGCGCTTCCTGATGCAGCAGCGCATCGGGATTGATGACCAGCGCATGATCGGCCTGCGCCAGCAGCGGCAGGTCGTTCATGGAGTCGCTGTAGGCCCAGGTGCGCGCAAAATCACGCTCCTGCTGCAGCGCGCGCCAGTCGGTCAGTCGGGTGACTTTACCCTCTTTATAGGTCATGGTGCCGTAAGTCTGTCCGCTGTAGCGGTCATCCACCACTTCGACGCCGATCGCCAGCGCGCCATGCGCACCCAGCCGTTCAGCAATCGGCGTCACCAGATGTTCACCGCTGGCGGAGCAAATCACCACTCTGTCGCCGCGTTGCTGGTGCCAGTTGATGCGGTCGCGCGCTTCAGGATAGACGCGCGGCAGGATATCGCGATGGATCCAGCGGCGCACCCAGCCCGCGACCGTCGGCGCCGCCAGACCGGCCAGCGGCGAGAGCGTCAGCGCCATGTAATCTTCCATCGCCAGGGTGCCGGCATAATATTGCGCCATCAGCGCCTGCTCTTCGGCCAGCAGCTCTTCACGGGCAAAGCCCTGCGATACCAGCCAACGCAGCCACAGGCCGGTACTGTCTTCGCAGATGACGGTTTCGTCCAGATCAAATACGGCTAAGTCCATGGTGGTTCTCCTCTGTTGACTCACAACAGCCTGGCAGAATTTTGTGACGGTCTTAACCCTTCTGCGAAAAATCGGAATTTCACCGGCTTTTCCGTGCGCGAAGGGCGCGCGAAACTGGTCAGCGCCTCCGGCAGCTGCCAGGGTTACTCTACTAAACTCTATAAAACTTTACGGTTGGGCGGTTTTTTTCATGCTCTGCAGAGGGTAGCGTTTCACTCTGTAGGTTTTTGCCTTAAAACCGCGATTTAACATGGAATTTCCTCGCACATGACAACTATTCTCTCTGCACGCCGCCTGCGGCATGTCGCCGCCGCCTCTTTACTGCTGTTTGTCGCACCCGCCGCTTTTGCCGTGGATGCGCCTGCGCCGCCTCAGGTTGAGGCTAAAGCCTGGATATTAATGGATTACGCCAGCGGCAAGGTGCTGGCAGAGGGCAATGCGGACGACCGGCTCGATCCCGCCAGCCTGACCAAAATGATGACCAGCTATGTTGTCGGACAGGCGCTGAAGTCCGGCAAAATCAAACGCGACGATATGGTGACTATCGGTCAGGATGCCTGGGCCACCGGCAACCCTAAGCTGAGAGGCTCATCGCTGATGTTTCTCAAGCCAGGCGATCGCATTCCGGTCTCTGAGCTGAATAAAGGTATCGTCATCCAGTCGGGCAATGACGCCTGCATCGCGCTGGCGGATTATGTCGCTGGCAGCCAGGACGCCTTTATCGGTCTGATGAATAACTACGTTAAGGTGTTTGGGCTGAAAAATACCCACTTTATGACGGTGCACGGGCTGGATGCGGAAGGGCAGTACAGTACGGCGCGCGATATGGCGCTGATTGGCCAGGCGCTGATTCGCGACGTGCCGGAAGAGTATGCGCTGAATAAAGAAAAAGAGTTCACCTTCAACCGCATCCGCCAGATGAACCGCAACCGGCTGCTCTGGAGCACCAACCTTCAAGTCGACGGCATCAAGACCGGCCACACGTCGGGCGCAGGCAATAATCTGGTGGCATCCGCCACCGAAAACGATATGCGTCTGATCTCCGTGGTGCTGGGCACTGCCACCGACGCCGCGCGGTTCCGCGAAAGCGAGAAGCTGCTGACCTGGGGTTTCCGCTTTTTTGAAACCGTGACGCCGATTAAGGCGGATAAGCCTTTCGCGCAGCAGCGCGTCTGGTTCGGCGATCGCAAAGAGGTCAACCTGGGCGTTGAGAAGGATGCTGCGCTGACGCTGCCGAAAGGGCAGATGAAGAACCTGAAGGCGAGCTATAACCTGACCACGCCGCAGCTTGAAGCGCCCTTAAAGAAAAATCAGGTGGTCGGCACCATTGATTTCCAGCTTGATGGCAAAACCATTGAGCAGCGCCCGCTGGTGGTGATGGAGGAGGTGCCGCAGGGCAATTTCTTCAGCCGCATCGTCGATTTCGTGCTGATGCAGTTCCATACGCTGTTCGGAAAGTGGTTTAGCTAACACGAGCGCGCTGATAGCGCTGAGCAGACGCGGATGGCATGGGCCGATCGCAAAGTCGCTCAGGGCATCCCTGCGCGCTCGGCCCGCGACATCCCGGTCGCGGGACGCTTTGCTCCTCTGCCCATGCAATCCGCTTTCAGACTAATGGGTTGCCTGTCAGTGCTATCCGTTTTAAGGTCAGCGCACTGCCTGGTTGCTTAATCCTGAATCCAGCCCTTACGAATCGGCAGGGCGAACAGCGCGCGGTAGGCGGCGTTAAAGGTCGCCAGCATGCGCGCGCCATAACCCTGCCAGGCGAGATGCGACGCCAGGCAGCCGAGCAGCCCCACCAGAAACCCACCCAGCATATCCATCGGCCAGTGCACGCCGAGATAGACCCGCGACCAGGCGATGGCGCTGCCGATCGCCATCAGAATGATGCCCGACCAGAGGCGATGCCAGAAAATAAACGCCAGCGCGAAGGTGAAAATGGTGGTGCCGTGATCGCTGGGGTAGGAGTCGTCAGGTGCATGATGCAGAAACTGGTAGCCCAGCCCGATGGCGAAGGGGCGAGGATGCGGGAAAAGCTGGCCGACGCACCAGGAGATGGCCAGCGCGTAAATCAGCGCCATGCCGGTTTTCAGCACCAGCACGCGCTGCGATTTTAACTGGTCGCGCGGCCCCCACAGCCAGAGCGCGACAATCAGCAGCGGCACGATAGCGATAAGATCTTTGGCAATAAAGGTCGCCAGCGCCAGCAGCCAGCCAGGCGAGTCGGGCGTCGCGTTTATGGATAAAAACAGAGAGTGGTTAAGCGCTTCCATAGTGGTCGTAAAATCCTCGTGTGTGCCTGCACCCGTTCGCCGTTGCGCACAAAATGCCAATGAAAAGGCCTATTCTGGCGACGCCGCCGGACGGGAGATATTGCGCCAGCTCCTAAATGACGCGCAGGTTGCAGAACGGTTTAGGTTCGATGACGATGCGCGCATCCTTTGCCCGCTCTGCCTGTCACGACTGTAAAAATCGCAGGCATAAAAAAACCCGTCAGTAAAAAACTGGCGGGCTCCACAATTTGGGGATTTCAAAGAAAAGCAGTGGCACTTATTCAGACTCACCCTTAACAAAAAAGTTCTGGACTGAGTCAAAAAAATTTTATAAAGGCAAAAGCGGCCAGATAATCACAATCAGCGTACCGGCCAGCGTCAACAGTACGTTGGCGATGGCGTAAGTGCCCGCATAGCCCAGCGCTGGAATATTGCTGCGCGCCGTGTCGCAGATAATTTCCATGGCAGGCGCGCAGGTGCGCGCGCCCATAATCGCGCCGAACAGCAGCGCGCGGTTCATGCGCAGTACATAGGCGCCGAAGAGATAGCAGATCACCACCGGCAGCAGGCTCACCAGCAGACCGCACAGCAGCATCAGCGCGCCTTCGCTGCCGAGACCGTGATTAATGCCGCTGCCGGCGCTTAAGCCGACGCCCGCCATAAACACCATCAGCCCGAACTCTTTCACCATCGTCAGCGCGCCCTGCGGGATATAGCCAAAGGTGGGATGGTTGGCGCGCAAAAAGCCGAGCATAATGCCGGCGAACAGCAGCCCGGCGGCATTGCCAATACCGAAGCTGAAGTTGCTGAACTGGAAGGTAATCAGGCCGATCATCAGCCCGACGATAAAGAAGGCGCAGAACGCCAGCAGATCGGTCACCTGGCTGTGAATAGCGATAAATCCGATGCGGTCCGCCACGTTTTTTACGCGCTTCGCCTCGCCGCTGACCTGCAATATGTCGCCTTTATGCAACATAATGCTGTCGTCGATCGGCATCTCAATCTGGCTGCGGATCACGCGGTTAAGGAAGCAGCCGTGATCGGTCAGATTAAGTTTGCTGAGGCGCTTATTCACCGCGTTGTGGTTTTTCACCACGATCTCTTCAGTGACGATGCGCATATCGAGCAGATCGCGGTCGAAGACCTCTTTGCCGTTGCGGAAGCTGGCGTCGAGACGCGCATGGGCGTCCGGATAGCCTACCAGCGAAATATCATCGCCGAGCTGCAGCACCGCGTCGCCGTCGGGGCTGGCCAGAATGCCGTTGCGGCGAATACGCTCGATATAGCAACCGGTCTGGCGATAAATCCCCAGTTCACGCAGGTTTTTGCCGCCGCTCCACGCCACCAGCTCCGGGCCGACGCGATAGGCGCGGATAACCGGCAGAAAGACTTTGCGCTGGCTGTCGGCGTCAAGGCCGCGTTCGCGCGCGATTTGCTGCGCGCAGGTCGGCAGATCCTGATGCTGCAGGCGTGGCAGGTAGCGCGCGCCGAAAATCAGGCTGACCAGACCCACCAGGTAAGTCAGGGCGTAGCCGAGGGAGAGGTGATCCTGCATTAGCGCCAGCTGGCCGCTGTCGTTAATGCTCTGACGCAGGGTATCGCCCGCGCCGACCAGCACCGGCGTTGAGGTCATCGAGCCCGCCAGCATCCCCGCCGTCAGGCCGATATCCCAGCCAAAGAGTTTGCCGAAGCCCAGCGCCAGCAGCAGGGCGCTCACCACCATAACAATCGCCAGCAGAAAATAGTTTTTTCCGTCGCGGAAGAAAATAGAGAAAAAGTTGGGACCCGCCTCCACGCCGACGCAGAAAATAAACAGCATAAAGCCCAGGCTTAATGCCTCGGTATTCATGACGAAATGTTGTTGGCCGAGTAATAAAGAAACAACTAATACACCGATGGAATTACCTAACTGTACTGAACCCAGGCGCAATTTCCCCAGGCACAGACCGAGTGCTAAAACGACAAATAATAACAGAACGTCATTTCCGCTTAACAAATCTGCGACGTTTATGTTCACTGTTTAACTTCTTGTTTACCTGTAAGCTATTGATGACAGGCCTGTTTTTCGCTATCTTGTGCAGGCCGCGCAGCGAGCCTGCTGTTTTATTTAAACAGGTCACTCTTAAACGGCAGGTATTCTAATCATAAAAATCACCCTCAGCCATTAGCTTAAAATTTCATACAGCTATCGGCCTGTTTCATTTTATTTCCACCAGAGATCGCGGCGAGTTGTTGTCATTGTGATGATTTTCAATAAGTGGGGTGATATGCCACAGCGTTCCTTACGCTGGACCAGTGCAATGCTTGGCGTTGTACTCTACAGCCTGGTGTTTATTTATTCTCATTACTACTGGCTGGCGGGCAATGCACCGCTGCGAGGGCAGCCTGAACTGCTGCTTTTTTTGCTGCCGGGCGCGGTCATGGCGCTGCTGCATACGGAGAGTCCGTTAAAGAGCACGCTGCTGATGGCGCTGGGTGGCACGCTGCTTGGCGTGCTGCTGCTCAATAACGCGCTGCTGACGCATATCAACTGGCTGACCCTGTCGGTCTGGAGCCTGAGCGCGCTTTTCTGGGCGGGCAGCGGCGCGCTGCTGGTACGGCTGGTGCGTATCGTCTGGCGCTGAGGCCATAATGAAAAACGGGCCGATTCGGCCCGTTAAAAGAGCAGCGAAAAATTACGCGCTCAGATTCTCTTTGGTCCAGGCAGCGAAATCGGTGTAGCCACCAATATGCTGTTCATCAACGAAAATTTGCGGCACGGTGCTTACCGGCTTGCCCGCGCTTTTCTCCAGATCCGCTTTAGTAATGCCTTCCGCCTGGATATCCACATACTGGTAGCTAAAGTCGTCGCGCTCGGCGCTGAGCTTGTCGGCCAGCTCTTTCGCACGCACGCAGTAGGGGCAGCCAGGACGACCAAAAATCACAGTAACCATGAAACGCTCCTTAATTCAGGCTTTAAATGTGAGCAATGTCACATAAGCTCGGGGTAGATGGACAACATGATGCCCGCTCGAACCGCTTAAAGAAAGCAGGAAATGCCTGTTAGTCTGATGCGCGTCGTCTATGCAAGCTTGTGAAGCTTGACCATAATTGACGGCCTGAACCCGGTGCGACCCAGGAGAAAGCCCATGCCAAATCTGGCGCGTTTACCCAAAGTTTTGCTGATTATGGAGGCGCTCGGCGGTTTGCTGGCGCTGTGCGCGCTGCTGCTGGCTAACAACTGGCTGCCGCTGCCCGGCCATGCTGACAGCAAAATGGCGGCGACCGCGCTGCTGATTATCGGCATTTTGCTGATGCTGCCCGCCGCCTGGCTGATGATGTGGCGCACCGCAAAAGCGATGGCGCCGCAGCTGTTCGGTCGCACCCTTAATAAAAATGAGACTCGCCGGAGACCTTAATGACACCGACTATCGATCTATTGTGCAGCCACCGTTCCATTCGTGCCTTTACTGAGCAGGCGATTAGCGCGGAACAGCGTGAGGCGATTATCGCCGCGGCGCAATCGGCCTCCACCTCCAGCTTTCTTCAGTGCTCTTCCATTATTCGCATTACCGATCCCGCGCTGCGCCAGCAGCTGGTCACGCTGACGGGCGGCCAGCAGTGGGTGGCGGACGCCGCTGAATTCTGGGTGTTCTGTGCCGATTTTAATCGCCATTTGCAGATCTGCCCCGATGCGCAGCTGGGACGCGCTGAACAGCTGCTGCTGGGCTGCGTCGATACCGCGCTGATGGCGCAGAACGCGATGGTCGCCGCCGAATCGCTCGGCCTGGGTGGCGTGTTTATCGGCGGCATCCGCAACAGCATCGCGCAGGTTACTGAGCTGCTCGGCTTGCCGAAATTCGTGCTGCCGCTGTTTGGATTCTGCATCGGCTATCCCGCTGCGGTGCCCGATCCCAAGCCGCGTCTGCCGCAGGCGATGCTGGTGCATGAAAATCGCTATCAGCCGGTAGACCCGCAGGTGCTGGCCGACTACGATAGCCGCACGGCGATCTACTATGAGCACCGCGACAGCAATCAGCGCAGCGAGACCTGGAGCGAGCTGATTCAGCGTCTGATCATTAAAGAGACGCGCCCCTTTATGCTCGACTACCTGCATCAGCAGGGTTGGGCAACGCGCTAATCCACAAGAGGTTCGATGATGAAAATCGCCATCCTGTCGCGTGACGGGCAGCTTTATTCCTGCCGACGCCTGCGTGAGGTTGCCGAACAGCGCGGGCACGAGGTTCAAATCATCGATCCGCTCTCCTGCTACATGAATATCAATCCGGCGTCGCCGACGGTGCACTACCGCGGCGAACCCCTCGGTCATTTCGATGCGGTTATTCCGCGCATCGGGCCCGCCATCACCTTTTACGGCACGGCGGTGCTGCGTCAGTTCGAAATGTGCGGCAGCTACCCCCTCAACGAGTCGCTGGCGATCGCCCGCGCCCGCGACAAGCTGCGCTCGCTGCAGCTGCTGGCGCGTCAGGGCATCGATATGCCGGTGACCGGCTTCGCCTCGTCGCCGGACGATACCCAGGATCTTATCGCCATGGTGGGCGGCGCGCCGCTGGTGGTGAAGCTGGTGGAAGGCACGCAAGGCATCGGCGTGGTGCTGGCGGAGACGCGACAGGCAGCGGAGAGCGTGATCGACGCCTTCCGCGGGCTCAACGCGCATATTCTGGTGCAGGAGTTTATTCAGGAAGCGCAGGGACGCGACGTGCGCTGCCTGGTCATAGGCGATGAAGTGGTGGCGGCGATTGAGCGCGAGGCGAAAGAGGGCGATTTCCGCTCTAATCTGCACCGCGGCGGCAAAGCGCATCCGGTGGAGATCACGCCGCAGGAGCGCGCCATGGCGGTTAAAGCAGCCGCGACGCTGGGGCTGGAAGTGGCGGGTGTAGATATTTTGCGCGCTCGTCGCGGCCCGCTGGTGATGGAGGTTAACGCCTCGCCTGGGCTGGAGGGGATCGAAACCGCCACCGGTATGGATATCGCCGGGATGATGATCGGCTGGACAGAGCGGAACGCTTTGCCCGGTTTCAGTCTTAAAACCGGCGGCTGACGCGCGCTTTTCAGCGGTTTTCGTAGCGTCACGCGTTTTTTTTCCGTAAGCTTAGTCGCCTGTTTATTCACCCCTTGGGACACTACGATGGATTCTCTTGTCGTTCCGGATATCGACCTGTTGCGTCGCTGGCTGGATCAGCAAAATATCACCTGGTTCGAATGTGATGCCTGTCAGGCACTCCATCTGCCGCACATGCAAAATTTCGATGGGGTGTTTGACGCCAAAATCGATCTGGTCGACAACGTTATTCTCTTCTCCGCACTGGCGGAAGTGAAGCCGACGGCGCTGATCCCGCTGGTTGGCGATCTGTCGCAGATCAATGCCAGTTCACTCACGGTAAAAGCCTTTATCGACATTCAGGACGACAACCTGCCGAAGCTGATTGTCTGCCAGTCTCTCGGTACTACCGCCGGCTTGACCTTCGGCCAGTTCGCCAGCTTTATGAAGCAGAGCGAAGAGCAGGTCTCCATGGTGATTATGGAGGCCTTCGCCAATAATTTGCTGATGATGGGCGAAGAGGAAGAGCGCACGCCCGCCAGCTTCAGCCATTCACTGCTGCACTAGGCCAGCCGCTTTTACCGTCTCGTTTTAACTGCCGCTTTATGCGGCAGTTTTCATTTCTGGCTTCGCCATTTTTTATTCTGCATTTTGCCCTTTAATGCCAGATATTTCTCGTGCTTTATGCCATTCCTGCCAGACCACATAGCACAAACATGCATAACCTGTCGCTAAAAGGCGTTTTTTACGCTGGGGTATGGTAGAGCAAAGGACGGGGGGCTATTCTTGCGGGGCTGCATGGTACGTGGATTCGCAGCGCAGGTATCAGTTTTTACTATTAAACTCTCAATGAATATTGATTCATTGTGTCTGTGAATTGACGCACAGCTCGCAGCGCTGGGATCAGGTCTGGCCAGGTTGTGACGATCCGCTCAGGAGGAAGTAAGAAGATGTTCAATCAGAAAAAATGGTTGTCAGCTGCGGTTACCGGCGTACTGATGGTCGCCTCAGCAGGATCGATGGCGGAAGATAAAACGCTGCATGTCTATAACTGGTCAGATTATATCTCGGCGGACACCGTTCCGAATTTTGAAAAGCAGTCTGGCATTAAAGTGGTCTACGACGTCTTCGATTCCAACGAAGTGCTGGAAGGCAAACTGATGGCGGGCAGCACCGGCTACGACGTGGTGGTGCCATCCTCCAGCTTCCTGGCGCGCCAGCTGCAGTCCGGCGTATTCCAGCCGCTGGATAAGAGCAAACTGCCAAACTACAAAAATCTCGATCCTGAGCTGATGAAGAAAGTCGCCCAGCACGATCCCGATAATAAATACGCGATTCCTTATCTGTGGGGCACCACCGGTATCGGCTATAACGTCGAAAAGGTGAAAGCCGCGCTGGGCGCTGATGCGCCGGTCAACAGCTGGGATCTGGTGCTGAAGCCGGAAAACCTGGAGAAGCTGAAGAGCTGCGGCGTCTCTTTCCTTGACGCGCCAGAAGAGATTTTCGCCACCGTGCTGAATTATCTCGGCAAAGATCCCAACAGCTCCGACGCCAAAGATTACTCCGGCGCGGCGACCGATCTGCTGCTGAAGCTGCGCCCCAGCATTCGCTACTTCCACTCGTCGCAGTACATCAACGACCTGGCAAACGGCAATACCTGCGTCGCTATTGGCTGGTCCGGCGATATTCTGCAGGCGAAAAAACGCGCTGAACAGGCGAAAAACGGCGTGCAGCTCGCCTACAGCGTGCCGAAAGAGGGCGCGCTCGCCTTCTTCGACATGATGGCGATTCCGAAGGACGCGAAAAATCTTGATGCGGCCTATCAGTGGCTGAACTACATCATGGATCCGAAAGTCATTGCCGACGTTTCCAACAAGATGTCCTACGCTAACGGTAACAAGGCATCGCTGCCGCTCATCAATGCCGACGTCCGCAACAATCCGGGCATCTTCCCGACGCCGGAAGCGATGTCGAAGCTGTTCGTGCTGAAAGTGCAGGATCCGAAGCTGGATCGCGCGCGCACCCGTGCGTGGACGCGAGTGAAAAGCGGGAAATAAACGGCTTTTTGCGCAATCGCAAGCTTACAACCTGGAACAGAGGCGCTGCGCTGGCCTCTGTTTTCTCTTTTTTAGCGGCTGGCTTAGCCGTTCCGCGTAGACCGGAGTGAACTGTTAGTGAACGACGCGATCCCTCGTCCCCCCCATAAAACCGCAAAGGCGTTAACGCCGCTGCTGGAGATCCACAACCTGACCAAGTCCTTCGACGGGCAGCACGCCGTCGATGACGTCAGCCTGACCATCTATAAAGGCGAAATTTTCGCGCTGCTCGGCGCCTCCGGCTGCGGAAAATCGACGCTGCTGCGCATGCTGGCAGGGTTTGAGCCGCCGACCAGCGGGCAGATCGTGCTGGACGGACAGGATCTCTCCCACGTTCCGCCTTACCAGCGCCCGGTAAATATGATGTTTCAGTCCTACGCGCTCTTCCCGCATATGACGGTGGAGCAGAACATCGCGTTCGGGCTCAAACAGGACAGACTGCCGAAGGGCGAAATCACGGCGCGCGTGCAGGAGATGCTGGCGCTGGTGCATATGCAGGAGTTCGCGAAGCGCAAGCCGCACCAGCTCTCCGGCGGCCAGCGTCAGCGCGTGGCGCTGGCGCGCAGCCTGGCGAAGCGTCCCAAGCTGCTGCTGCTCGACGAGCCGATGGGGGCGCTCGATAAAAAATTGCGCGACCGGATGCAGCTGGAAGTGGTAGACATCCTTGAGCGCGTTGGCGCGACCTGCGTGATGGTCACCCACGACCAGGAAGAGGCGATGACCATGGCGGGCCGCATTGCCATTATGAACCGCGGCAAGTTCGTGCAGATCGGCGAGCCGGAAGAGATTTATGAACATCCCACTACCGTTTACAGCGCCGAGTTTATCGGCTCGGTTAATGTCTTTAACGGCATGCTGCGTGAACGTCAGGAAGATGGTCTGGTCATCGACAGCCCGGGGCTGGTGCATCCGCTGAAGGTCGACTCCGACGTATCAGTACCGGATAACGTGCCGGTGCATGTCGCGCTGCGCCCGGAAAAAGTGATGCTGTGCGAAGAGGTGCCGGAAGATGGCTATAACTTCGCCGTTGGCGAAGTGGTGCATATCGCCTACCTCGGCGACCTCTCTATCTATCATGTGCGGCTGAAAAGCGGGCAGATGATCAGCGCCCAGCTGCAGAATGCCCACCGTTTCCGCAAAGGCCTGCCGACCTGGGGCGATGAAGTTCGCCTCTGCTGGGATGTCGACAGCTGTGTGGTGCTGACGGCTTAAGGAGACGTAATGAGCCAACTTTTTCACTCCAGCAAGCCGGTCCGCGCCCGGCTGGCCGGTACGCCGCTGCAGCGCTGGGCGACGCGCATGAAAATGCGTCACGGCCGCAAGCTGGCGATCGCGCTGCCTTACGTCTGGCTGGTGCTTTTTTTCCTGCTGCCGTTTTTGATTGTGCTGAAGATCAGCTTCGCCGATATTGCGCGCGCCATTCCGCCCTATACCGAGCTGATTAGCTGGGCTGACGATCAGCTCAATATCGTGCTCAATCTGGGCAACTACCTGACGCTGACCGACGATCCGCTCTACGTGGACGCCTATCTGCAGTCGCTGAAGGTGGCGGCAATTTCGACCTTGATCTGCCTGCTGGTGGGCTATCCGCTCGCCTGGGCGGTAGCGCACAGTAAGCCTTCGATGCGCACCATCCTGCTGCTGCTGGTGATCCTGCCGTCGTGGACCTCTTTCCTGGTGCGTGTCTACGCCTGGATGGGCCTGCTGAATAATAACGGCATCCTGAACCGCTTCCTGATGTGGCTGGGTGTTATCGACCATCCGCTGGTGATCCTCTATACCAATACGGCGGTCTATATCGGTATCGTCTACTGTTACCTGCCGTTTATGGTGCTGCCGATCTATACCGCCCTGACGCGCATCGACTATTCGCTGGTGGAAGCCTCGCTCGATCTCGGCGCGAAGCCGCTGAAAACCTTTTTCAGCGTAATTGTGCCGCTGACCAAAGGCGGCATTATCGCCGGTTCGATGCTGGTCTTTATCCCGGCGGTGGGCGAATACGTCATTCCGGAACTGCTGGGCGGACCGGACAGCATTATGATTGGCCGTATCCTGTGGCAGGAATTTTTCAACAACCGCGACTGGCCGGTTGCCTCGGCGCTGGCGGTGATTATCCTGCTGATTTTGATTTTGCCTATCGTCTGGTTCCATAAGCATCAAAACCGTGAAATGGGAGAGAAGGAATGAACCAGCTGCCTGCGATCCGCTCGCCATGGCGCACCGCCATTCTGCTCTGCGGTTTCCTCTTTCTTTATGCGCCGATGCTGCTGCTGGTGGTCTACTCCTTTAACAGCTCGCAGCTGGTGACGGTATGGGAGAGCTTCTCTTTTCACTGGTATCGCGTGCTGTTTCAGGACGACGCCATGCTCGACGCGGTAGGGCTGAGCCTGACCATCGCCGCGCTGAGCGCCACCATGGCGGTGGTGCTCGGCACGATGGCTGCGGTGGTGGTGGTGCGCTTTGGCCGTTTCCGCGGCCATACCGGCTTCGCCTTTATGCTGACCGCGCCGCTGGTGATGCCTGATGTGATCACCGGGCTGTCGCTGCTGCTGCTCTTCGTCGCCATGGGCAACGCTTTCGGCTGGCCGAGCGATCGCGGCATGCTGACCATCTGGCTGGCGCACGTCACCTTCTGTACCGCCTATGTGGCGGTGGTGATCAATTCACGCCTGCGCGAGCTCGATCGCTCCATCGAAGAGGCGGCGATGGATCTGGGCGCAACGCCGCTAAAGGTTTTCTTTGTGATTACCGTGCCGATGATCGCACCAGCGATCGTTACCGGCTGGCTGCTGGCCTTTACGCTGTCGCTGGACGATCTGGTGATCGCCAGCTTCGTCACCGGGCCTGGCGCGACGACCTTGCCGATGGCGATCTTCGCCACCGTACGACGCGGTGTAAACCCGGAAATTAACGCGCTGGCCTCGCTAATCCTGTTTGTGGTCGGGCTGGTTGGGTTTATCGCCTGGCGCTGGATGGCGCACGAAGAAAAGCAGCGTGTTCGCGATATTCAGAAAGCCAGACGTGGCTGAAATCCGCAGCTTTTGCCACTATAAAAGCGGGCGGTTTTTTCCGCCCGCTTGCGTACCGTGACGGAGCCTTACCATGTCGGAAACCCTGAAAAACAGCGATTTTATCTCTCTCGCCCCCGTATCGGTGACGGTCGCGGGCATCGCCATTATCGCCACGCGCTGCCTGAGCGTGCTGATGCTGGCGAACGAGCTGGGCTTTGAGGAGATAGTGAACTTTGTTCACCGCAGCGCGCAGGCCTGGGATTCCACCCTTATCTTTATCGCCAGCCAGCTGATCTTTTTTTATGAGCTGCGCTGCGCCTTTCTGCTGTTGCGCGGCAGCAACCGCGGCCGCTGGGGCTTTTTCGCCACCCAGATCGCGGTGCTGCTCTATATGCTGCTGGCGTCGACTGGCGCTATCTACCCGGAGATTTTCAGCATCAGCGGCGCGAACAACGCGCAAATAATTCACCATACGCTGATGCAAAAGCTGCCCGATTTGCTGGTGCTGGGACTGCTGTTTGTGCCGGCCAGCAGCCGCGCATTTTTCCGTAAGCGGTGATACAATCGCGCTCCGCCCGAACCCCTGGGAGTAACACAGGCCTTACCCGATGCAATGCGCGCTCTATGACGCCGACCGCTGCCGTTCATGTCAGTGGCTGGAAAAACCCTATTCGCAACAGCTCAGCGACAAGCAGGCGCGGCTGGAAGCGCTGCTGGCGCAGCAGCCGGTAGCGCAGTGGCTGCCGCCGGTGACCTCGGCGCAGCAGGCGTTTCGCAACAAGGCGAAGATGGTGGTCAGCGGCAGCGTGGAGCGTCCGGTGCTGGGCATGGTGCAGCGCGACGGCAGCGCAGTGGATCTCAGTACCTGTCCACTCTATCCAGAGAGCTTTGCGCCGGTTTTTGCCGCGCTGAAACCCTTTATCGCCCGTGCGGGCTTAACTCCCTATAACGTGGCACGCAGGCGCGGCGAGCTGAAATTTCTGCTGCTGACCGAAAGCACGCAGGGCGGCATGATGCTGCGCTTTGTGCTGCGCTCCCGGGAAAAACTGGATCAGCTGCGTGCCGCGCTGCCGTGGCTGCAGCAACAGCTGCCGCAGCTTAAGGTGATCTCCGCGAATATACAGCCGGTGCATATGGCGATTCTGGAAGGGGATGAGGAGATTGCGCTGACGCCGTCTCAGTCGCTGGCGGAGAGCTTTAATCAGGTACCGCTCTGGATCCGACCGCAGAGCTTTTTCCAGACTAACCCGCAGGTTGCCGCCGCGCTCTACGCTACGGCGCGCGACTGGGTGCGCGAGCTGGCGATCGGCAGCATGTGGGATCTCTTCTGCGGCGTCGGCGGTTTTGGCCTGCACTGCGCCACGCCGCAGATGCAGCTGACCGGCATCGAGATCAGCGCCGAGGCAATCGCCTGCGCGCAGCGTTCGGCGGAGATGCTGGGGCTGGAAAAGGTCAGTTTCGCCGCGCTCGACTCGACCGCTTTCGCTACCGGACGCGACGCGGTGCCCGATCTGGTGCTGGTCAATCCGCCGCGCCGCGGCATCGGCAAAGCGCTGTGCGACTACCTGAGCCGTATGGCGCCCGGCTATATTCTCTACTCCAGCTGCAATCCCGAAAGCATGGCGCAGGATATTGCGCGTCTGGCGGACTATCGCGTAACGCGCGTGCAGCTGTTCGATATGTTTCCGCACACCGCGCATTTTGAGGTGCTGAGCCTGCTGACGCGCCAGGATGCGCAAGAGGGTGGGCCAGCGTCCTGACAGCCTGTACTGAGGACGATGCAGAACCGGTCAGGCTTCAGCCCGCTGGCCCATAGCGGCGAATTACTCGGGGAACCACTTCTGATTGAGCTGCTGCAGGACGCCGTTGTGCTTCAGCGTCGCCAGCGCGCCGTTCAGCCTGTCGCGCAGCGTGTCGTTGCCTTTACGCACCGCAATGCCCAGGCCGGTGCCAAAGTAAGCCTTATCCGTCACGTGCTCGCCAATCGGGGCTAAATCCGCGTTGGTTTTCAGCCACTGATTCACTACCGCCGTATCGCCGAAGACACCGTCTATACGGCCGTTTTTCATATCGAGAATGGCGTTCTGATAGCTGTCGTAGGCGACGGCGGCGATCTCAGGATGCTTCTCCTGCAGATATTTCTGGTGCGTCGTGCCGTTCTCAACGCCGATACGTTTGCCCTTCAGCGAGGCGAAATCGCTGAACTTGCCTTTGCGCGCGATAACGATAGCGGAGTTGGCGTAGTAGGGCTGGGTAAAGTCCACCTGCTTGCTGCGCTCGTCGGTAATATCCATGCCGGAGATGACCGCGTCAAAACGGCGGAACTTCAGCGACGGGATCAGGCTATCGAACGCGTTATTGGTGAAGGTGCACTCCGCCTTTAACTGCTGGCAGAGCGCCTTCGCCAGATCGATATCGTATCCCACGATCTGGTTGTCGCGATCCAGCGATTCAAACGGGGGATAGGTAGCGGAAGAGGCGAAGCGAATTGTCTCTGCCGCGTGGGCGCTCATTGCCAGAGTCGCCAGCGCGGCGGCAAGGATCCATTTTTTCATCGTGTAACTCCTGAAAGCCATACCAGAGGCGGAACGGTTGACACGATGCCAGCAAATGAATCCTTATGCAATATTTGTGAGTAAAAAATTAAAAAGGCGAGCATTGCTCGCCTGGATATTAACTTCTGCGCTCAAAGGCCAGCGCGCGCCGCTCAATCAGCCGCATCATCAGCGTCAGCAGGCCATTCACCACCAGATAAACCAGCCCGGCGGCGGCGAACACCATCACGTCATAGGTGCGGCCGTAGAGCAGCTGACCGTGGCCCATCACTTCCATCAGCGTAATGGTGTAGGCAAGCGATGTGCCTTTAAACACCAGCACCACCTCGTTGGAGTAGGAGGAGAGGGCGCGTTTAAACGCATAGGGCAGCAGAATGCGCAGCGTATCTTTACGGCTCATTCCCAGCGCGGCGCAGGATTGCCACTGGCCTGCCGGAATGGCGCGCATCGCGCCGTAAAAGAGCTGCGTGGTATAGGCGGCGCTGTTGAGCGACAGCGCCAGCATGGCGCAGAGCCACGGCTGCGACAGCAGATGCCACAGCCAGGGAATGCTTTGCAGGCCGGGAAACTGGCCGGGGCCGTAGTAGATCAGGAAGATCTGCACCAGCAGCGGCGTGCCGGTAAACAGGGTGATATATATTTTCACCAGCGGATTCAGCAGCGGCGTTTTCAGCGACAGCACGACGGTAAAAAGCAGCGCCAGAACCAGCGCCACCAGCAGCGACGCCAGCGTCAGCGTCAGGCTGGTATGCAGCCCTTTCAGGATCTCAGGCAGGTAGCTCAGCATCAGCTATTTCCTCGCTCGAAGCGGGTAGTGCGCAGCTCGATACGGCGCAGCACCGCCTGGCTCAGCAGCGTAATCACCAGATAGATGGCCGCCGCAATCAGAAACCAGGTAAAAGGCTCCTGGGTGCGGGTCGCAATGCTTTTGGTTTGCAGCATCAGATCGTTAACGCTGATCAGCGATACCAGCGCAGTATCTTTCAGCAGCACCAGCCACTGGTTGCCGAGGCCCGGCAGCGCGTGACGCCACATCTGCGGCATAATCAGACGCAGAAAAATAGCGGACTTTTTCATGCCCAGCGCCTGACCCGACTCCCATTGACCCTGCGGCACCGCCTTCAGCGCGCCGCGCAGAGTTTGCGAGGCGTAGGCGGAGTAGAGGATCGCCAGCGCGATGACCCCACACAGAAACGGACTGACGTCGAAGTTTTCGATCGCCACCTGCACCGGCAGCTTAAACAGGCCAAAATTCAGGGTAAAGCCGTCGGAAAGCACCAGCAGCAGCTGCGAAGCGCCGAAGTAGATAAACAGCACCACCAGGATCTCCGGCAGGCCGCGGATCAGCGTTACCAGCGCCGTGCCGATCCACGCCAGCGGCTTAAACCGCAGCGATTCCCAGCCGGCAAAAATCATCGCCAGCGCAAGGCCGGCGATCAGGGCGCAAACAGCGAGGCCGACGGTCATGCCGGCGGCGCTGGCGAGAGGATAGAACTCACTCATCGGTAATTACTGCTGGAACCATTTGCTGTAGATGGTTTTGTAAGTGCCATCGGCCTTCACCTTATCCAGCGCGGCGTTAAACTTCGCCTGCAGATCGGTGTTGCCCTGACGTACGGCGATGCCGAGACCTGTGCCGAAGTACGCTTTGTCCGTCACTTTGTCGCCGACCGCCGCCAGGCTGGCGTTCTGCTTCAGCCACTCGTTAACGACCGCGGTGTCGCCGAATACCGCATCGATACGGCCGTTTTTCAGATCCAGCACCGCGTTCTGGTAGCTGTCGTAAGGCACAGTGGTGATGTCGGCATGCTGATCGTTAAGGTATTTCTGGTGCGTCGTGCCGTTCTGTACGCCGACGCGCTTGCCTTTCAGCGCGGCCACATCGGCCACCTTGCCTTTCTGCGCGATAAACAGCGCGGAGTTGTCATAGTAAGGCTTGCTGAATAGCACCTGCTTTTCACGTTCCGGGGTGATATCCATACCGGCCATTACCGCATCGAAACGGCGGAACTTCAGGCTCGGTATCAGGCTGTCGAACGCCTGGTTGGTAAAGGTGCAGGTCGCGTTCATCTCTTTACAGAGCGCATTCGCCAGGTCGACGTCAAAGCCCTGAATCTTGTTGCTGGAATCGACAAACTCAAACGGAGGATAGGAGGCTTCGGTGGCGAAGCGAATAGTCTGGGCAGCAGACGCGCTCAGGCTCAGACCAGCAAGCAGTGCAGCAAGGACGATTTTTTTCATTTAGAGCTTCCTGACTTAGTGCGAAAGATAATGTGCAAACGCCTCGGTTTGCGGCTGTGTAAATCGGCTGGCGTCACCCTGTTCCACGATATGGCCGTTCTCCATATAGACCACGCGGCTGGCGGTTTTACGGGCGACTTCTACCTCGTGCGTAACGATAACCTGGGTAATGTGCGTCTGGGCGAGTTCGCGGATAATGCTGACGATCTGCGCGGTAATTTCCGGATCGAGCGCGGCGGTCGGCTCATCGAACAGCAGCACCTGCGGCTCCATCATCAGGGCGCGCGCGATGGCGACACGCTGCTGCTGGCCGCCGGAGAGGTGCAGCGGAAAACGATCGGCGTAGGGCGTGAGGCGCAGGCGATCCAGCAGCTTGTCGGCGCGCGCGCGGGCATCCGCTTTGCTGAGGCCCAGCACGCGGCATGGCGCTTCGATCAGGTTCTGCACCACGGTCAGATGCGGCCAGAGGTTATATTGCTGGAAGACCATACCGACATTCTGACGCAGTTCGCGGATGGCGGCGTCAGAGGGCGTTTTATTGAAGTCGAAATGATTACCGGCGATTTTCAGGCTGCCTGAGCGAGGCTGCTCCAGCAGGTTAAGCACGCGCAGGAGTGAACTTTTCCCCGCGCCGCTTGGGCCGAGCAGCACCAGCGTTTCGCCTTGCGGGCAATCCAGATTGATGTCAAACAGCGCCTGGTGGGCGCCGTAAAAGCAGTTAATCCCGTTTAGTTGAATACTCATGCGCAAATTTTGAATAGCCATTAGTGCCGCGAATCTTAACCGCACCAGAATAGTTATGCAAATGAAGTGGGTTAAAATTTATTAAACCGCAGAGAAACAGTTAAAGGGTAGCACAATATCGCGCCACTCAACGTCGCCAGGCCAGGCAGGCGGCGATGATGTAAAAAAACGCGCCGCTGTTCAGCGGCGCGCGTCATAAAACCTGAGGGTTATTTCTTTGTCTGTTCTAACGCCTGGCTCAGCGTACCGCCGCCCGGATGCGGCCAGTCAGCGACGTAGCGCACGTCATCCACGACCCAGCAGGTGCCTTCGCGGATCATCAACACCTCGTCCTGCCAGCTTTTACCGTCGCGGCTCAGCTCGACGCGCAGCGGAATATTACGCGCGTCGCGGTTCGGGATAGTCGAGCTGTCCGCCACGCTGGCGGCGGTTGGCCCTTGCGGCAGGCTGGAGAAGAGATCGCCGCTGCGCCACTGCGCCGTAGCATTGCTGCCTTGCGCGTTCGCCTGCTGTAGCGCCTGATAGAGGCGTTCGCTCAGGTAAGGGCGGTACTTCGCCAGCTGATCGCTGCCGGGCAGGCCTTGCGTCGGCTGCTGGATGCGCAGATCGTAAAACTGCTGCGCGACGCTGTCAGGGCCGCCGTCGACGCAGGGTGCGGTGCGTGGGCCATTGTCCTTGATCACCGGCTCGACCGTCGTACAGGCGGAGAGCAGCAGTGCGGCGGGAAGCAGCAGCGCAAAGGCTTTGTTTCTCATCTCGATTTCCTTATTGTCTCTGGCAAAGCGTCATTTTTAGCATAGAGTATAGCCGTGCTTTTTAGTCGAAAGAGCCTTGCACGCCATTTCATATAAGGAGAGAGCGATGAAATTTTCCACCACGCCCACCCTGGAAGGACACAGCATCAGCGATTACTGCGGCGTCGTTACCGGCGAAGCTATCCTCGGCGCGAACATTTTCCGCGACTTTTTCGCCGGTATCCGCGATGTGGTCGGCGGACGTTCCGGCGCCTATGAGAAAGAGCTGCGCAAGGCGCGTGAAATCGCCTTTGAAGAGCTGGAAGCGCAGGCGAAATCGCTGGGCGCCAACGCGGTGGTCGGTATTGATATCGATTATGAAACCGTAGGCAAGGACGGCAGCATGCTGATGGTCAGCGTGACCGGCACGGCGGTGATCCTGCGTTGAGGCTGTTGCTGGCGGCGCTGACGCTGCTGCTGGCGGGATGCCAGAGCGGGATAGAATCGCGCCAGGGCTACTGGGTCGATACGCAGCATCCCGCTTATGGCGCCAGGCCGCGTATTAAAGTGGTTGTCATTCACTATACCGCCGAAGATTTTCCCTCTTCGCTGGCGACGCTGACCGATCGCGACGTCAGCGCCCACTACCTTATTCCTCGCCAGCCGCCGCAGCGCGCCGGAAAACATGTGGTCTGGCAGCTGGTGCCGGAGAGCCAGCTCGCCTGGCATGCCGGCCCCAGCTTCTGGCGCGGCGCAACGCGCATTAACGATACCTCGATCGGCATTGAGCTGGTGAACCGCGGCTACACGCGCACGTTAACCGGGCGCGACTGGCAGCCCTTTACCGACGCGCAGATCGCCGCGCTGATACCCTTGCTGAAGGATATTGCTCAACGCTACGCCATTGCGCCGGAGAATATTGTGGGCCACAGCGATGTCGCGCCGCAGCGCAAGCAGGACCCCGGTCCGCGGTTTCCCTGGCGTCAGCTGGCGCAGCAGGGCATCGGCGCCTGGCCGGAGGCGGCTCGCGTGAAGCGCTATTTAGCGGGAAGGGCGGCAACAGCGCCGGTAGAAACAGAAACGCTGCTGTCGGCGCTGTCGCGCTACGGCTATGACGTCAGCGGCGCGACCACGCCGCGCCAGCAACAGCAGCTGATTGCGGCGTTTCAGATGCATTTTCGTCCGGCGGATTATCGCGGTTTGCCGGACGCGGAAACGCTGGCGATTGCCGAAGCGCTGCTGGAGAAGTATGGCGGTTAACGCTGCAGGAACGCTTTCCAGTGCGCCACCAGCTGCTCCAGCGCATGACGATCGACATCAAGATGCGTCACGATACGCGTCACCGGCCCGACGCTTAACAATACGTCGCGCTGGGCGAACCAGCTTTGCAGCGCCTGGACCTGCTCGGCGGGCACGCGCACGAACAGCATATTAGTCTGCTGATCTACCACCTCAACGCCCGCCTGCTGCAGCTGCTGGCCGAGCCACGCGGCGTTGTCGTGATCCTCTTTCAGACGTGCCACATTGTGCTGCAGCGCATAGAGACCGGCCGCCGCCAGAATACCCGCCTGGCGCATACCGCCGCCTGCCATTTTGCGCCAGCGGCGGGCGCGTTCAATATAGGCCTTATCGCCGCACAGCAGCGATCCCACCGGCGTGCCCAGCCCTTTCGACAGGCAGATAGTCAGGGTATCGCAGTAGCGCGCGATCGCTTCCAGCGTAACGTTTTGCGCCACCACCGCGTTAAAGATGCGCGCGCCGTCGATATGCAGCGCCAGTTTACGTTCGCGGCTGAACGCATAGGCGCGGGCGAGATAGTCGAGCGGCAGCACCTTACCGTGATGAGTATTTTCCAGGCTGAGCAGGCGAGTCCGCGCGAAGTGAATATCATCCGGCTTGATGGCGGCCGCGACTAAATCGAGCGGCAGCGTGCCATCTTCGGCGGCGAGGATCGGCTGCGGCTGAATACTGCCCAGCACCGCCGCGCCGCCCGCTTCATATTTGTAGTTATGCGCCTGCTGGCCGACGATATATTCATCGCCGCGCTCGCAGTGGCTCAGCAGCGCCACCAGATTCGCCTGGGTGCCGGTAGGGAAGAATAGCGCGGCCTCTTTGCCGCTGAGGCGCGCGGCTTCTGCCTCAAGCGCGTTCACGGTCGGGTCGTCGCGATAGACGTCGTCGCCGGTTTCGGCGGCCATCATCGCCTGCAACATCGCGGCGCTGGGCCGGGTTACGGTATCACTGCGTAAATCGATCACGTTGCTCTCCTGAGAAAAGAAAAACGGGCGTAAACGCCCGTTAAGATTAACAACAGGTGCCGAAGCGGGTGACATGAGCAGATCGCAAAGATGCGCAAGGCATCCCTGACGCGGGACGCTTTGCTCTTCTGCCCATGATGACACCCGCTTTTCAGACTTCCAGCGCGCTGAAAAGCGCATCAACGCCCGCCGTTCTCTTTCTCTTTTACCGCAGCCAGTTGGTTTTCGCCAGCTCCACGACTTCGTCGCCGCGACCATTCAGAATCGCACGCAGCATATAGATGCTGAAGCCTTTCGCCTGCTCCATCTTGATTTGCGGCGGCATCGCCAGCTCCTCTTTGGCGGTGATGACATCTACCAGCACCGGGCCGGGATGGGCAAAGGCCTGCTCCAGCGCGCCGTTAAGCTCAGACGCTTTTTCCACGCGGATGCCCTTAATGCCGCAGGCTTCGGCGATGGCGGCGAAGTCAGGGTTATCCAGCTCGGTGCCGTCGGTGAGGTAGCCGCCCGCCTTCATCTCCATGGCGACAAAGCCCAGTACGCTGTTGTTAAAGATCACCAGCTTCACCGGCAGCTTGAGCTGCGCCAGGGTAATAAAGTCGCCCATCAGCATGCTGAAGCCGCCGTCGCCGCACAGCGCCACCACCTGACGATCGCGGTTCAGCGCCTGAGCGCCAAGCGCCTGCGGCATGGCGTTAGCCATCGAACCGTGGTTGAAAGAGCCCAGCAGGCGACGACGTCCGTTCATCTTCAGATAGCGCGCGGCCCAGACGGTGGGCGTGCCGACGTCGCAGGTGAAAATCGCGTCATCGCTGGCGTAGTGGCTAATCTGCTGCGCCAGATACTGCGGATGAATCGCCTGTTTGTCGTTGGCGTTGGCCAGCTCATCCAGCCCTTTGCGCGCATCGGCGTAATGTTCCAGCGCGCTGTCGAGATGATGGCGATCGATTTTCTTCTCCAGTCGCGGCAGCAGCGCCTGCAGCGTCGGCTTCACCGCACCGACATACGCCTGATCGAGGTGGCAGTGCGCGCCGAGACTACCGGGATTGATATCAATCTGAATGATTTTCGCGTGTTCCGGATAGAAGGCGCGATAGGGGAATTTGGTGCCGAGCAGCAGCAGCGTATCGGCATTCATCATGGCGTGATAACCGGAGGAGAAGCCGATCAGCCCAGTCATGCCGACATCATAGGGGTTGTCATACTCAAGGTGCTCTTTGCCACGCAGCGCATGGACTATCGGCGCCTTGAGCGTCTCCGCCAGCCGTACCACGTCGTCATGCGCGCCAGCGCAGCCGCTGCCGCACAGTAACGTGATATTGCCAGCATCGTTCAGGGTTTGCGCCAGCAGTGCCAGCTCGCTCTCCTGCGGCACAACCTGCGGCAGCTGCGGAGGATACCACTCGGCAGAGGCGCTCTCCGGCGCAGGCTTCAATGCCACGTCGCCCGGCAAGACCACGACGGATACGCCGCGATTCAGGATCGCCTTGCGCATCGCGATGCCCAGCACCTGCGGCAGCTGCTCCGGGCTGGACACCAGCTCGCAGTAGTGGCTGCACTCGCGGAACAGCTCCTGCGGATGGGTCTCCTGAAAATAGCCGCTGCCAATCTCGCTGGAAGGAATATGCGCGGCGATCGCCAGCACCGGCACGCGGTTGCGGTGGCAGTCGAACAGGCCGTTGATCAGGTGCAGGTTGCCAGGCCCGCAGGAACCGGCGCAAACCGCCAGTTCACCGCTGACGTGAGCCTCTGCGCCGGCGGCAAAGGCGGCGACCTCTTCATGGCGCGTCGGCATCCATTCGATGGTGCCCATGCGGTTCAGGCTGTCGCTCAGCCCATTCAGGGAGTCTCCGGTCACCCCCCAGATACGTTTGACACCTGCGTTTTCCAGCGTTTTCGCGATCAGCGCCGCAACGGTCTGTTTCATCGTGTTCTCCTCTGGCGGTAAGCCATCTTCCCGATGGCGGACAAAAGAAAAAGACTAGACGAGCTTTTCCATCCCCAGCCGTGAAAAAGTGCGTTGCCCTGACCGTTAAGAGGCGCGTTGTACCTCAGGCGGAGAAAAAGGCGATCAGCAGCGGCGCCAGCAGGCTCATCACAAAACCGTGCACAATAGCCGCCGGGACAATCTCACTGCCGCCTGCACGCTGCAGCACCGGCAGGGTGAAATCCATCGCCGTCGCGCCGCACAGACCCAGTGCACAAGAGCGATGCCGGGCGATCAAGGCCGGGATCAGCATGATGGCGGTCAGCTCGCGCAGCAGATCGTTAAAAAAGGCGGCGCTGCCGATCACCGGACCGAACGCCTCGGTCATCAGGATGCCGGAGAGGGAATACCAGCCGAAACCGCTGGCCAGCGCCAGGCCGGTTTTCAGCGGCAGACCCAGCAGCGCGGCGGCAATCGCGCCGCCCAGCAGCGCGCTCAACAGCACCACGACCGATACCAGCATGCCGCGGCGATTAAGCAGAATCTGACGCAGCGTCATGCCGCTGCCGCGCAGCTGTATGCCGACAAGAAACAGTAAAAAGATCAGCGCGTACTCGCTGGCCGTTGAGGCGTGGCGTAAGAAGGAGAGCTGCGTCAGCCCGGTGAGAAAGCCCACCACCACCACGCCGCACAGCGTGAGTGAATCGAGCGCCATTCGCAGCCGCGACGGCAGCGCTTCCTGTTTGTGCTTATGCTGCCAGGGGCGATTTTTTTCCAGCAGGCGCAGCGCCAGCAGGTTGCACAGCAGGATCGCCAGCGCGCTTACCAGCGCGATATGAAACACGCTCAGCAGGTTGCTGCTGAGGTTATCGAGAAAGGCGAGACTGATGCCCATAAAAAACAGGATGATATAAACCATCCAGCCCAGCAGGCGATTCACCAGCCGTAAGAAAGCGGGCTGATGCAGCGGCAGCAGCCAGCCCACCACCAGCGGCAGCAGAATGATAAGGAGTCCAGAATACATAACAGATGCTTTTCCTTGCAGAGAGTGCCGACACGCTAGCGAAAAAGCCTGATAGAGTAAACCCTTGTATTACAGCAGCCTGATTGAACCTGAGGATGGACGCCGATGATTCTGGAGCATATCGAAATTACCGGGTTTCGCGGCATTAATCATTTATCGCTGCCGCTTACCCAGACTAACGTACTCATTGGGGAGAACGCCTGGGGTAAATCGAGTTTGCTGGACGCGATGAGCCTGCTGCTTGCCCCGCAGGAGACCTTTTATCCGTTCACCCGGCACGATTTTCACTTCACGCCAGGCAACAGCGAGACGCGGATGCGGCGGCTGCAGGTCGTGTTCCATTTTCGCGATGACGGCGAGGAGCAGGATGCGCTTTTCTCGCCGTTCTGGCAGCGCGACGCGCAGGGCGTACGGCGGCTCTACTTCAGCACCCGCGCGCGGCTACGCGAAACGGAGGTTACCGCTTCGCGTCGCTTTTTGCGCGCTGACGGCGAGGTGTTGCCGCTGGCGGGCAGCGAGGAGGCGATAAGGCAGCTGGTGCGGCTGCATCCGGTGCTGCGCCTGCGCGATGCGCGCTTTAGCCGACGCTCGCGCCATGATGAAAGCGATGCGCAGGCGCGCAGCGCACAGCTGAACGCCTTAGCGGCGGATATCGACAGCCTGACGCGCCAGCTGGCATCGCAGCCGCATCAGCTCAGCGATGAAACGCTGCGGCAGGGCGTAGCGACCATGCAGCAGCTGATGGAGCACTACTTTCTGGTGCTGCAACCCGCCGACGGCCGCGCGCGGCGCAGCGATCCGCATGGGCGCGACGGGGCGCACGGCTGGCGCGCGCTGGATCGGCTCAACCAGCTCATCGGCGAAACCGATTCGCGCAGCCGCCAGATCGTTCTGCTGCGCATGTTCGTTCTGCTGGCGCAGGCGCGCGGCGCGGCGACGCTCTCGCCTCAGGCGCGTCCATTATTGCTTATTGAAGATCCGGAAACCCGGCTGCATCCGATTATGCTGTCAGTGACCTGGAACCTGCTCGATCTTATTCCGCTGCAGAAAATCGCGACCACTAATTCTGGCGAGCTGCTGTCGCTGACGCCGGTAGAAAACGTCTGCCGGCTGGTGCGCGAGCCGACGCGCGTCGCCGCCTGGCGCATTGGCCCGCAGGGGCTTAGCGCGGAAGAGAGCCGCCGTATCGGCTTTCATATTCGCGTTAATCGTCCGTCGGCTCTGTTCGCCCGTTGCTGGCTGCTGGTGGAAGGGGAAACCGAGGTGTGGATTATCAATGAGCTGGCGCGTCAGTGCGGCTACCACTTCGCGGCGGAAGGGGTAAAAGTGATTGAGTTTGCGCAATCCGGCCTGAAGCCGCTGCTGAAATTTGCTGCGCGCATGGGCATCGCCTGGCATGTGCTGACCGATGGAGACGATGCTGGCAATAAATATGCCGCCACAACGCGCAGCCAGCTTCAGCCGCATGATGAAAGCGAGCACTATCTGACCCAGCTGCCGGCGCTGGATATGGAGCACTTTCTTTTCAAAGAGGGCTTCCAGGATGTTTATCTGCAGATGGCGCATCTGCCGTTAAATGTTGCCATGAGTCCCAGGCGTATCATTACCAAAGCTCTCCAGCACGCCTCCAAGCCGGAGCTGGCAATCGCCGTGGCGACGGCCGCCGCCGAACGTGGAGAAGCAGCGATGCCGCCGCTGATGCGCCAGATGTTTTCCCGCGTCATGTGGCTGGCGCGCGGCAAGGCGGATTAACCGCACGTGCGCAAGAAAATAAAATGCCAGCGACACGGCTGGCATTTTTTGGGGGAGCGTTCAGAATGGGGTGATAGCAGTTCAGGCGTGCTGTACAGCGTCCACCGGCACGATCAGGCTGGCATGATTGCCTTTCGGGCCTTGATGAACATCAAACTGAACTTGTTGGCCGGCTTTTAATGTTCTGTAACCATCCATCTGAATCGTAGAGTAGTGCGCGAAGATATCTTCTCCGCCACCGATCGGACAGATAAAGCCGAAGCCCTTAGCGTTATTGAACCATTTAACAGTACCCGTCTCCATGCTTTTACTTCCCTCGCAAGACATTTTGATAACCAGGTGAGTAAATTGAAGCTGGGGTCGAGTTTGTTTAAAACTCAATCAGCTTGTGTCTGTAGAATGTAGAGAAAGAGACCCTGGCGTCAAGCAAACCACCGGAGAGCGCGGGGATAAAATCATTAAAATTTGAAGCGGTTAACGCTATTGCGAATTTTGTGATACAGGTCGCGCGCGGTTTTTTCCGCAAAAAATCGCTGCGGCGGAGGGGGGCTTGACAAGCGTGTTAAACTCTACGTATGGACAGTTAATCGTCCGTATCGATGTGCAGAATTTCAACGGAACATTATGGCAAATACTAACGACTGGCTTAACTTTGAACACCTGGCCGAAGACAAAGCGAAGGAGGGACTCAAGCCGCCCTCTATGTATAAAGTCATTCTGAATAATGACGATTATACACCTATGGAATTTGTTATTGACGTTCTGCAAAAGTTCTTTTCTTATGATGTTGAACGTGCAACGCAACTGATGCTGAAAGTTCACTACCACGGGAAAGCGATCTGCGGTGTTTTTACCGCCGAAGTGGCGGAGACCAAAGTCGCTATGGTGAACAATTACGCGCGGGAGAATCAGCATCCATTGCTGTGTACGCTGGAAAAAGCCTGAACTCGCCCTCATATAGCGAAGGTGAGGTTGTCAGAGCGATAATTGGGGGAGGTGCCTAATGCTCAATCAAGAACTGGAACTCAGTTTAAACATGGCTTTCGCCAGAGCGCGTGAGCACCGTCATGAGTTTATGACCGTCGAGCATTTGTTGCTGGCACTGCTCAGCAACCCGTCGGCCAGAGAGGCACTGGAAGCCTGTACCGTCGATCTTGTCGCGCTGCGGCAAGAACTCGAAGCTTTCATCGAACAAACCACACCGGTGCTGCCCGCCAGTGAAGGAGAGCGCGATACTCAACCCACGCTCAGCTTCCAGCGCGTATTGCAGCGCGCGGTATTCCATGTCCAGTCATCGGGTCGCAGCGAAGTCTCCGGCGCCAATGTACTGGTCGCCATCTTCAGCGAGCAGGAGTCACAAGCGGCTTATCTGCTGCGCAAACATGAAGTCAGCCGTCTCGACGTGGTGAACTTCATTTCTCACGGTACGCGCAAAGATGAACCTGGTCAGGCGCCGCACAGTGAGAACCCGGTTAACGAAGAGCAAGCAGGCGGGGAGGATCGTATGGAAAACTTCACCACCAATCTCAATCAGCTTGCTCGCGTCGGCGGAATCGATCCGCTGATTGGTCGCGACAAAGAGCTGGAGCGCACCATTCAGGTACTGTGCCGTCGTCGTAAAAACAACCCGCTGCTGGTGGGCGAATCGGGCGTCGGTAAAACGGCTATTGCGGAAGGCCTGGCCTGGCGTATCGTGCAGGGCGACGTGCCGGAAGTGATGAAGGAGTGCACCATCTATTCGCTCGATATCGGTTCGCTGCTGGCGGGCACGAAATATCGCGGCGACTTTGAGAAGCGCTTCAAAGCCTTGTTGAAACAGCTGGAGCAGGACAACAGCAGCATCCTGTTTATCGATGAGATCCATACCATCATCGGTGCAGGCGCGGCGTCCGGCGGCCAGGTGGATGCGGCTAACCTGATTAAGCCGCTGCTCTCCAGCGGTAAAATTCGCGTGATGGGCTCCACCACCTATCAGGAGTTCAGCAATATCTTCGAAAAAGATCGCGCTCTGGCGCGCCGCTTCCAGAAGATCGATATCACTGAGCCGACGATGGACGAAACCGTTCAGATTCTGAACGGGCTGAAGCCGAAATATGAAGCGCACCACGATGTGCGTTATACCGCGAAAGCGGTGCGCGCAGCGGTTGAACTGGCGGTGAAATATATCAACGACCGTCATCTGCCGGATAAGGCGATCGATGTGATCGACGAAGCTGGTGCGCGGGCGCGTCTGATGCCAGCCAGCAAGCGCAAGAAAACCATCAACGTGGCAGATATCGAGTCCGTGGTGGCGCGTATCGCGCGTATTCCTGAGAAAAGCGTTTCGGCAACCGACCGCGACACGCTGAAAAATCTCGGCGATCGCCTGAAAATGCTGGTGTTTGGCCAGGATAACGCCATTGAAGCGCTGACTGAAGCGATCAAAATGAGCCGCGCCGGGCTGGGCCAGGAGCGCAAGCCTGTTGGCTCCTTCCTGTTTGCCGGACCGACTGGCGTAGGGAAAACCGAGGTTACGGTACAGCTGGCGAAAGCGCTGGGCATTGAGCTGCTGCGTTTCGATATGTCCGAGTATATGGAACGCCATACGGTCAGCCGCCTGATCGGCGCGCCTCCGGGCTATGTCGGCTTCGACCAGGGCGGTCTGCTGACCGATGCGGTGATCAAACATCCGCATGCGGTAGTGCTGCTCGACGAAATCGAGAAGGCGCATCCGGATGTCTTTAACCTGCTGCTGCAGGTGATGGATAACGGCATGCTGACGGACAATAACGGCCGTAAAGCGGACTTCCGCAACGTGGTGCTGGTAATGACCACCAATGCGGGCGTACGTGAAACCGAGCGTAAATCGATTGGTCTGATCCATCAGGACAACAGCACCGATGCGATGGAAGAGATCAAAAAGATCTTTACGCCGGAGTTCCGCAACCGTCTCGACAATATTATCTGGTTCCGTCACCTGTCACCGGAAGTGATCCATCAGGTCGTGGACAAGTTTATTGTCGAACTGCAGGCGCAGCTGGATGCGAAAGGCGTCTCGCTGGAAGTGAGCGACGAAGCGCGCGACTGGCTGGCGGAGAAAGGCTACGACAAGGCGATGGGTGCCCGTCCTATGGCGCGTACGGTGCAGGAAAACCTCAAGAAACCGCTGGCCAACGAATTGCTGTTCGGCTCGCTGGTGGATGGCGGATCGGTCTCGGTGGCGCTCGACAAAGAGAAGAACCAGCTGACCTATCACTTCCTCAGCGCAGAAAAACGCAAAACGGAAGGCACGGTTCACTAAGCGCCGTGAGGTAGAAATAGAAAAGGCCAGATGCGAATCTGGCCTTTTTTTTCGCCACCGTTCAGGCGGCGAAAGCGAAACGAAGCCGCTTAGCGACTACGGAAGACAATGCGGCCTTTGCTCAGGTCGTACGGGGTCAGCTCAACAGTTACTTTGTCGCCCGTCAGGATGCGGATATAGTTTTTGCGCATTTTACCGGAGATATGAGCGGTAACCACGTGACCGTTTTCGAGTTCTACACGGAACATGGTGTTAGGTAACGTATCAAGTACGGTACCTTGCATTTCAATATTGTCTTCTTTAGCCATCGAATCCTCTGGGTGGACTAGCTTTCAGTGAACCGGCAAGATAATGCCGAATTCCACGATTTATGTAAAGAAACGTTGGCGGTAAAGCCAACGCTTCGCCGTGCTTCGCGCGAGGGGCGCGAGCATCTCGGTTAAATTCGGGTGTTTATGTGACGTCTGCGGGGGATTAACGGGCTAAGAATTTGCATCAGTAGGCGGTAACACGCGCTCATCTGAAACAGTTCCGGGAGTGCGTTGTGATTCCCAGCCTGGCAATTCCGGCTCGCCGTTGCGAAGCGCGGACGACATACCAAACGCGGCTATTATACCACTTTTACGTCTGTTTGTGTGCAAAACATCTGCGCAGGCTTAAAAAAGGGTCTGGGTGCGCCAGCAACCGGCGCTGACAGGCTGCCAGGCAAGGGACTGAACATACTGCAGATAGTCGGCGCGCGGGATCTCGCGTGCGCCCAGCGAGGCCGTGTGCGGGTTTAAAACCTGGCAATCCACCAGCCGGCCCTGATGTTTGATGAAATGCTGGCAAAATACCAGAAGTGCGGTTTTCGAGGCATTCTCGCACCGGCTGAACATCGATTCGCCGCAGAAAATCTGCCCCAGCGCGAGCCCGTACATGCCGCCGACCAGCTGCTGATCCCGCCACACTTCTATCGAGTGCGCGTGCCCCAGTTCATAGAGACGCTGCCAGGCGCGCTTCACTTCAAAAGTGATCCATGTCCCTTCCTGGCGACCGGCGGCGCAGCCTTCGACCACCTCGAAAAACGCCTGATTCATGGTCACGCGAAACGGCGAACGCCGATGAAAACGCGCCATACTGCGGCTGAGGTGAAAAGATTCCGGTAGCAGTACCGCACGCGGATCGGGCGACCACCACAAAATGGGATCGCCAGGCGAAAACCAGGGGAAAATACCGCGCTGATAGGCGCTGAGCAAGCGGGCAGGGGAGAGATCGCCGCCCATCGCCAGCAGGCCGTTTGGCTCGCGCAGCGCCATCTCTGGCGGAGGAAAATGAAGGGATTCCCGTGACAGTTGCACCAGTCTCATCGCATCTTTACTCGTCGGTTTTTCGCTAAGACTATAGCGCAAAGCGCTGCTGAAAATGCCAGTAGCGTCCCTCTTTTGAGATTAATTCGTGATGCGTACCTTCTTCGGCGATCTGGCCGTTTTCCATTACGCAGATGCGATCCAGCGCGTCCAGACCGCTCAGCCGGTGCGTTACCATTATCAGGGTTTTACCGGCGGTGACCTGCTGCAGCAGCGCTAATATCTGGTGCTCCGTGGCGGCGTCGAGCCCTTCAGTGGGTTCATCCAGCAGCCAGAGATCGCCGTCGTGCAGCAGCGCTCGCGCTATCGCCAGTCGGCGCAGCTCGCCGCCCGACAGCGAACGGCCTCCTTCGCCGAGCCAGGCGTTGAGCCCTTCTTCGCTTTCCAGCAGGCGCGACAGGCCTGTCTGGTGCAGAACGCGGCTGAGCTGCGCATCGCTGGCGTCGGGACGCGCTACCCGCAGGTTCTCGCGCAGCGTCTGGCTGAACAGGTGTACGCGCTGCGTCACCACGCTAATGCGCTGACGCAGCGATTTTTCATCCCAGCTGCGCAGAGCGACGTTTTGCAGCGCAATGGATCCGGTTTCCACCTCCCATGCGCGCGTCAGCAACGCCAGCAGCGTGGATTTACCGCAGCCGGTGGGGCCGAGCAGCGCCAGGCGTTCACCCGCTCGCACCTGCAGCGAAAAATTATCCAGCACCGCTTCGGGACGATGGGGATAGTGGAAGGTGACCTTATCAATTGATACCGAAAGGCTGCCGGGCTCACTTGCCGATTTATCGGGAAAACGAATCGCGGGCGCCTGATCGATGATGCCGTTAACGCGTTCAGCGGCGGCGATAACCTGCGACAGCGGCAGAAAAGCGCCAGCAACCGGGGCCAGCGCTTCAAACGCGGCAAGCGCGCAAAATACCACCAGCGCGATAAGCGCGCCGGGCGAGGAAGCCTGGGTCACGCCATCCGCACTCATCCACAGCAGCAGCGTCACGGTTGCGCCGCTTATCAGCAGCAGCAGGCTTTGCGACAGCGCCTGCAAACGCTGCTGCTGACGCTGCGCAGCCTGCCAGCGGCCTTCATCCTGGTCAAGCTGCTGACGCCAGCGTTCGGAAAGGCCGTAAATTGCCAGTTCAGCCTGCCCGCTCAGCCAGTACATCAACTGCAGACGCCAGCGTGCACGCTGTTGCGTAATGGCGCGACCGGCTGGCGCGCCCAGGCGGTAGAACAGCGGCGGCATCAACAGCAGCGTCGTCAGCATGACGCCGCCCAGCACCAGCGCCAGCCGCACGTCCACCAGGCTGATGCCCAGCGTCACCACTACAATCACCACAAACGCGCCTGCCAGCGGCGCGATCACTCGCAGATAGAGGTGGTCGAGCATATCGACGTCACCAACGAAACGGTTGAGCAGATCACCCTGACGGAATGCCGCCAGCTGACCTGGCGCCAGCGCAATAAGGCGGCTGAAGGTAAAAACGCGCAGGTGTTGCAGAACGCGGAAGGTCGCATCATGGCTGACCAGTCGCTCAAAATAGCGGGCGGCGGTGCGTGTGATGGCCGCGCCGCGCACGCCTGCAGCCGGCAGCATATAGTTAAAGCTGTAGAGCCCGGCGATGCCTGCCAGCGAGGAGGCAGCCAGAAACCAGCCAGAGAGCGCCAGCAGGCCGATACTGGCGAGCAGCGTAACGATGGCGAGCAGCACGCCCAGCGACAGTCGGTAAGGGTGACGCAAAAACAGGCGCAGGAAAGGACGCAGTGCGGACATCAGCAAATCTCCCTCTGACGATGCGAGACCATCTGGCGAAACGAGCCAGGTTCGGCGAGCAGCGCTTGCCAGCCGCCTTGCTGTACCAGCCTGCCATCCTGCATCACCCAGATAGCGTCCCAGTGCTGCAGCTGATCGAGCTGGTGGGTGATCATCAACGTCGTCTGCCGACGCGACGCTTTATCGAGCGCCCGCATCATATGCTGCTCGCTGCGGCTGTCGAGGCTGGCGGCGGGCTCGTCCAGCAGCAGCAGGCGGGCAGGCTTATAGAGCGCGCGCGCCAGCGCGATGCGCTGCGCCTGACCCACTGAAAGCCCGGCACCATCGTCGCCGACAGGCGTCAGCACGCCAGCAGAGAGCCGCGGCAGAAATTCGCTGACGCCGCAGTCATCCAGCAAGCTATCCAAATCGTCACCGCGCTGCGCGCCGCCCATCACGATATTGTCGTGCAGCGTGTCGGCGGGCAGCTGCGGATTTTGCCCGAGCCAGGCGATCTGCCGGTGCCAGTATGCGCGGCCCATTTCGCGCAGCTCGACGCCATTAATGCGTAGCGATCCCTGGTAAGGCAGAAAGCCGAGAAGCACGTTCATCAGTACGGTTTTCCCCGCGCCGCTCTGGCCCACCAGCGCAACGCGCTGGCCAGCGTCAAGGCTAAAGCTGAGCGGACCGCACAGGCGTTGATTATCCACGCTCAGCGCAACCAGATCCTGCGCGACGATGGCGATCGCCGCGTCGTCCGCCAGCTGCGCCGAACCGTCGGGCCGTTCAGGCTGGGGACTCTCGCGCATAAAGCGCTCAAGGGCATCCGCGCCGCCGACCGCCTGCGCTTTCGCATGGTAAAAAGCGCCCAGATCGCGCAGCGGCTGAAAGAATTCTGGCGCCAGGATCAGCGCGACGAAACCGGCGAACAGCGTTACGCCTTGCCCATATGCGCCGAAATGGAGCTCGCCGAGGTAGGAAAAACCGAAGTAGACCGCGACGACCGCGATCGCCAGCGAAGCGAAAAACTCCAGCACGGCGGATGAGAGAAAGGCGAGTCGCAGCACTTCCATGGTGCGCTGGCGAAAGTCCGCAGTGGAGGAGGCGATGACGGCGGTTTCCGCTTCGGCGCGGTGAAACAGACGCAGGGTTTCGCGTCCGCGCAGGCGGTCAAGGAAGTCGCCGCTGAGGCGCGCCAGCGCAACAAAGTTGCGGCGGTTGGCGTCGGCCGCGCCCATGCCGACCAGCGCCATAAACAGCGGGATCAGCGGCGCGGTGGCGAGCAAGATCAGACCGGCTGCCCAGTTTAGCGGGAAAACGGTCAGCAAAATGCATAAGGGGATCAGCGCCGCCAGCGTCATCTGCGGCAGATAGCGCGCATAATACTCCTGCATCTCCTCAATCTGCTCCAGCAGCAGCGTCGCCCAGCTGCCTGCTGGTTTGCCGCGGATCCATGCGGGGCCGAGATCGGAAAGACGATCCAGTACCTGCTGACGCAGCGCCTGACGAATTGCCTGTCCAGCGCGAAAGCCTGCGGCCTCGCGCGCATAGTTAAGCAAGGCGCGCAGCGTAAAGCAGAGCAGCAGAAGGGAGAAGGGGAGAAGGAGCTCGCTGCGCAGTCGCTGTTCAACAATCAGCGCCTGTAGCAGAAAAGCCAGCAGCCAGGCCTGGGCGATGATGACCAGCGCGCTGGCCAGCCCAAACAGCGACGTCAACCGCAGCCAGCGGCTGCCAAAAGCGCGTTGCTGGCGTAGCCAGCGAATCAGTTCCTGTTGCCGGGTTTTATTCATGCGAGACCGTAAGCGTTGTCGATAACCCACGAAAAGAAGGGGGATTGCTCTTCAGGCTGATGAATCTAGCACGGCGGCATAAAAAAAGGCGACTGAAAAACAGCCGCCTCGTATAAATAAGATCAGATAATTAACAAGTTACCGATCGTTTTTAACCAGTCCATCCAGATAACGCTCTGCATCCAGCGCAGCCATACAGCCGGTGCCCGCCGAGGTGATCGCCTGACGATAGATATGGTCCATAACGTCGCCCGCAGCGAACACGCCGGGGATGCTGGTCTGCGTTGCGTTGCCATGCAGGCCGGACTGCACTTTGATGTAGCCGTTTTCCAGCGCCAGCTGACCCTCGAAGATCGCCGTATTCGGGCTGTGCCCGATAGCGACGAACAGGCCTGCCACTTCCAGCGACTCCGTTTCCGCCTCGTTGAGGGTCGAGCGCAGCGTCAGGCCGGTGACGCCCATCTGATCGCCAACCACTTCTTCCAGCGTGCGATCGGTATGCAGCACGATATTGCCGTTGCGCACTTTTTCCATCAGGCGGTCAATCAGGATTTTTTCCGCGCGGAAGCTGTCGCGACGGTGAATCAGATGGACTTCCGCGGCGATGTTCGCCAGATAAAGCGCCTCTTCCACCGCGGTATTGCCGCCGCCGATCACCGCGACTTTCTGATTACGGTAGAAAAAACCGTCGCAGGTGGCGCAAGCGGACACGCCTTTGCCTTTAAAGGCCTCTTCGGAAGGCAGGCCCAGATAGCGCGCAGAGGCACCGGTCGCAATAATCAGCGCGTCGGCCGTATATTCGCCGCTGTCGCCGGTGAGACGGAACGGCCGGTTCTGCAGATCGACAGTATGAATATGGTCAAAAATGATTTCGGTGTTGAATTTCTCGGCATGCTCATGCATGCGCTCCATCAGCGAGGGACCAGTGAGATCGTGCGGGTCGCCGGGCCAGTTCTCTACCTCGGTAGTGGTGGTCAACTGACCGCCTTTTTCGAGGCCGGTAATCAGCACTGGATTCAGGTTGGCGCGCGCCGCATAGACCGCTGCGGTATAACCCGCCGGACCGGAGCCCAGAATGAGCAATTTACTGTGTTTGGCCGTACTCATAGGATCCTCAGTTTCATTCGGCTGACAACATGACCTGGAATTGTAGGGAATTTACCGTGGCAAAAAAAGGGCTGGGGAATTTTGTTACCAATAGCTGCAAACGGCGTAGACGATAAGTCGGGCTTCTGCACGCCGGTTGCGCTAAAAGGGGGCAATAATCGGTTATTGCTGGTGCAAGAGTATAAAAATTCTCATTTAAAAACAGTTACCCAGCGGTCTGTCTGGCATCTTGTCCTGAATTTGGTCTTTTTACTTTGACAATCGCCTGCGCTTTTGCGAAAACAATGACAGAAGCGAAGAAGAAGGAGAGAGTCAAAACAGGGTTTCGTTCCTCGTTTTGCCCTTTTTTCCCGATAAATTACAGCCTGACATGGGTAATGACGCATGATGTGGACAGACAACATGCGTCATGCGGATGGATGCGCGACAGCGCACAGGCTCTGATTCTTCACTTCAATAATGCCTTGAACAGTGAACGTTTCCAGGGCGTGGCAGGTAAAGGGAAGGAATTAAGAGAGACAATAATAATGGTAGACAATAAGAAACGCCCCGGAAAAGATCTCGACAGAATCGACAGAAACATTCTGAATGAACTTCAGAAAGATGGTCGTATTTCCAACGTAGAACTTTCCAAACGCGTAGGATTATCGCCTACGCCATGTCTTGAGCGTGTGCGTCGTCTGGAGCGTCAGGGTTTTATTCTTGGCTATACCGCGCAACTTAACCCGCACTATCTAGATGCGTCACTGCTGGTTTTCGTTGAGATTACTCTGAATCGTGGCGCGCCGGACGTGTTTGAACAGTTTAACGCCGCCGTGCAAAAACTTGAGGAAACTCAAGAGTGTCACCTGGTTTCCGGTGACTTCGACTACCTGTTGAAAACGCGCGTGCCGGATATGTCCGCCTACCGTAAGCTGCTTGGCGAAACCCTGCTGCGCCTGCCGGGGGTCAATGACACCCGTACTTACGTGGTGATGGAAGAGGTTAAACAGAGTAATCGGCTGGTGATTAAAACCCGCTAACGCAGCGCAGGTGCAAAACCTGTGATATTTCGATACACTCCTGTGAATTCATACAGGACCAGCGTCGGGCTTGCCCGACGCTGTTGCCTTCATAATTTACAGGCACCTGGAGAGTTCTCTTGAGCCAGGAATACACAGAAGACAAAGAAGTTTCGTTAAAACCGCTGAGCAGTGGACGTCGTCTGCTGGAAGCATTGCTTATTCTCGTCTCACTTTTCGCCATCTATCTGATGGTCTCTCTCGTCAGCTTTAATCCTTCCGATCCGAGCTGGTCGCAAACCGCCTGGCATGAGCCGATTCATAATCTGGGCGGCGGCGTGGGAGCCTGGCTGGCGGATACGCTGCTGTTTATTTTCGGCGTGATGGCCTATGCCATACCGCCGGTGATTATCGGACTGTGCTGGATCGCCTTTCGCCAGCGCGATCGCCAGGATTACATCGACTACTTCGCTATCGGCCTGCGCCTGATCGGCGTGCTGGCGCTGGTGGTGACTACCTGCGGCCTGGCTGCGCTCAATGCCGATGACATCTGGTATTTCGCCTCTGGTGGCGTTATCGGCAGCCTGGTCAGCAACGCTATTGCGCCCTGGCTCAGCCCGATGACCGGCACGCTGGCGCTGCTTTGCGTCTGGGCGGCGGGCATTACGCTCTATACCGGCTGGTCCTGGCTGACCATCGCCGAGCGCATCGGCGGCGTGGTTATGGGCGTGCTCACCTTCGCCAGCAACCGTTCGCGTCGCGACGAGCCCTGGCAAGAGGATGAAGAGGCGTTCGACGATACGGCCGCACCGCGTGTTGAGGTGGCCTCGCAAGATGAGGATGATGTACTGCTCTCTGCGCCGCGCGCCAGCACAGAACATTCAGCGCCGGAAGTGGCCGATCCGCTTCTGGCGAAAGCCGCTGCGGCGACAGATGCCGCGCTGATCACGGCGGCCGAAGCCGCTGGCGTTGCGGCGCCCGTAGCCCCGGTATCGGCTGCTGCGATCTCCTCTCAGAGTGCTGCAGCCCCCGCTGCTGCCATGCCGTCTCAGGTTGCCGCCGCGTCAGTGCCGGTTGCTGCGATGCCGCCTCAGGCGGCCGCAGCGCCACTCTCCTCTCAGACGGCCGTAATGCCGACTGCCGCCTCCGTTGCGCCTGTAACGGCTGCCGCCGCACACTCTGCGGCAGCGAATCCGTTCGCTGCGTCTCAACAGCCCGTCAACGCCTTTACGCCTGCGTCACCTCAGCCAGCCGCGCCTGCTCCCGCCGAGCCGCCGCGTTATCATTTTGAGATGCCGCAGACGCCGTCCGCGCCCGCTTTCACCAGCTGGGAAGAGGATGACGGCCCGCAAATGGGCAACTGGCGCGATGCCGATACGGCCGATATAGCTGCTACGGCGGGCGCGGCGACAGCCGCCGCGCAGGCAGCCTCTACGCCGCTGTTCGATGTCGCGCCTGAAGAGAATTACAATCCGCAGGTGAAGCAGGGCATCGGACCGACGCTACCGCGTCCTAAGCCGGTCAAACTGCCGACGCGCCGCGAGCTGGCCTCTTACGGCATTAAGCTGCCTTCTCAGCGAATAGCGGAAGAGAAGGCCAAAGCGCAAGAACAGCAGCGCGCTGACGTCTCGTCTCAGCCTGCAGACGCGCAGTCCGAATGGTCAGAGCACCAGCAGGAGGCGCAGGAACAGGCGCAGCTGCGCGACGCTTTCGCCAGCCAGCAGCAGCAACGCTACGGCGAGAGCTGGCAGCAGGATGAAGATACGCAGCAGGATGAAGATCAGGAAGAGGCTGTCGAACAGGCCGCGCTGGCGCAGCAATTCGCCGCGCAGCAGCAACAGCGCTACGGCGCTGAAGAGCAGAAAGAGAAATCGCCAGCCCTGAGCCTGGATACCTCCTCCGCGTTCGATTTCTCGCCGCTGGACGATCTGGTGGATGAAGGCCCCAGCGAGCCGCTCTTTACTATCGCCAGCGCGCCAGAGCCGGAAGCGCCTGCGGCAACGCATACGCCATGGCAGCAGCCTGCGGAAGCGCCGGTTGCTCAGCCTGCCGTGCCGGTGGCCGCACCGACGGTTTCTGCCGCTTTTGCACCCGCTGAGCCGGAGCCAGAGCTGACGCCTGTGATGCAGACGCCAGCCGCCGCACCGCCGCAGGCGTCGCAACCCGGCTCGCTGGATAACAGTCTGATCCATCCTTTCCTGATGCGTCATAACCAGCCGCTGGAGAAACCCTCTACGCCGCTGCCAACGCTGGATCTGCTGACCTCGCCGCCAGCCGAGGAAGAACCGGTTGATATGTTCGCCCTTGAGCAGACGGCGCGTCTGGTCGAAGCCCGTTTAGGCGACTATCGCGTTAAGGCAGAAGTGGTCGGCATCTCGCCGGGCCCGGTGATTACCCGCTTCGAGCTGGATCTGGCGCCGGGCGTGAAAGCCGCGCGCATCTCCAACCTGTCGCGCGATCTGGCGCGTTCGCTCTCGGCGGTTGCCGTGCGCGTAGTTGAGGTGATCCCCGGCAAGCCTTATGTCGGTCTGGAGCTGCCTAACAAGCATCGTCAGACGGTCTATCTGCGCGAAGTGCTGGACTGTGCCAAATTCCGCGACAACCCGTCGCCGCTGGCCGTGGTGCTGGGTAAAGATATCGCGGGTCAGCCGGTCGTCGCCGATCTGGCGAAAATGCCGCACCTGCTGGTGGCCGGTACGACCGGTTCCGGTAAGTCGGTCGGCGTCAACACCATGATTATCAGCATGCTCTACAAGGCGACGCCGGAAGAAGTGCGCTTTATCATGATCGACCCGAAAATGCTGGAACTGTCGGTCTACGAAGGCATTCCGCACCTGTTGACTGAAGTTGTCACCGATATGAAAGACGCGGCTAACGCGCTGCGCTGGAGCGTCGGCGAGATGGAGCGACGCTACAAGCTGATGTCGGCGCTCGGCGTGCGTAACCTCGCTGGCTACAACGAAAAAGTCGAACAGGCGGAAGCGATGGGGCGTCCTATTCCCGATCCGTTCTGGAAACCGGGCGACAGTATGGATATGACGCCGCCGGTGCTGGAAAAACTGCCTTATATCGTGGTGCTGGTGGATGAGTTCGCCGACCTGATGATGGCGGTCGGTAAGAAGGTTGAAGAGCTGATTGCGCGTCTGGCGCAGAAAGCGCGTGCCGCAGGTATTCACCTTGTGCTTGCTACGCAGCGTCCGTCAGTGGATGTGATTACCGGTCTGATTAAGGCCAACATTCCGACGCGCATCGCCTTCACCGTCTCCAGCAAAATCGACTCGCGCACCATTCTCGATCAGGGCGGCGCTGAATCGCTGCTGGGTATGGGCGACATGCTCTATATGCCACCCAACTCCTCAATGCCGGTACGTGTGCACGGCGCATTCGTCCGCGATCAGGAAGTGCACGCTGTCGTGCAGGACTGGAAAGCGCGCGGGCGTCCGCAGTATATCGAAAGCATTACGGCAGGCGAGGAGAGCGAGGGCGGCAGCGGCGGTCTTGAGGGCGACGAGGAGCTGGATCCGCTGTTCGATCAGGCGGTGGCTTTTGTGGTCGACAAGCGTCGCGCCTCGATCTCCGGCGTACAGCGTCAGTTCCGCATCGGCTATAACCGCGCCGCGCGCATTATCGAACAGATGGAAGCGCAGGGGATCGTATCGGAACCCGGACACAACGGTAACCGTGAGGTGCTCTCTCCGCCGCCGCATGAAATGTAGCGCGACACGCTTTGCAACAAACAATCATGGGCCAGTTTTTACTGGCCCATTGTTCAGGCGACATTTACCCCTCATATCAGAATACGCTTTCGGGTTTTTCTCCTGGCTCAATGGCAAAACGACGGCCAGAATTAAAACGGTATTCACTGGATAGAGATAAATAAGGAATTGAAGCGGATGAAATTAAGCGTAATCGTGCCTGGCCTGTTGGCCGTTTTTGCGTCAGCCAGCGTTATGGCGGACGCCTCCAGCGATCTGCAGCAGCGTCTGAACAAGGTTAACAGCTTCCATGCCAGCTTTAGCCAAAAAGTGACCGACAGCAGCGGCGCCAACGTGCAGGAAGGCGAAGGCGAGCTCTGGGTAAAACGCCCCAGCTTATTTAACTGGCACATGACCGCGCCGGACGAAAGCGTCATTATCTCTGACGGCAAGAATCTGTGGTTTTATAACCCGTTCGTTGAACAGGCCAGCGTCAGCCTGCTGAAAAACGCGACCAGCAACACGCCGTTTATGCTGATTGCGCGCAACCAGCCGAGCGACTGGCAGCAGTACAATATTAAACAGCAGGGCGACGCGTTCGAACTGACGCCGAAAAACAGCGATGGCAACCTGAAGCAGTTCACCATCTCCGTGACCTCTGCGGGCACCATCAACCAGTTCAGCGCCATCGAGCAGGACGGGCAGCGCAGCAGCTACCAGCTAAAGAGCCAGAAAAACGGCGCGATCAGCCCGGACAAATTCACCTTTACGCCGCCCAAAGGGGTGACGGTAGACGACCAGCGTCAGTGAGGTAAGCGTGGGTAATCTGTCTCTGGATTTTTCCTCCGAAGATTTCAAGCCGCTGGCGGCGCGCATGCGTCCGGAAACGCTTAAGCAGTATATCGGGCAGCAGCATTTGCTGGCGCCCGGTAAGCCTTTGCCGCGCGCCATCGAAGCTGGCCATCTTCACTCAATGATTCTTTGGGGACCGCCGGGCACAGGGAAAACCACGCTGGCGGAGATTATCGCGCGCTACGGCAATGCCGACGTCGAGCGTATCTCCGCCGTTACCTCGGGGGTTAAAGAGATCCGCGAGGCGATCGAGCGCGCGCGCCATAGCCGTCAGGTCGGGCGCCGCACCATTCTGTTTGTCGATGAGGTGCACCGCTTCAACAAAAGCCAGCAGGATGCGTTCTTGCCGCATATTGAAGATGGCACCATCACCTTTATCGGCGCGACCACCGAAAACCCCTCGTTTGAGCTTAACTCCGCGCTGCTCTCACGCGCGCGCGTTTATCTTTTAAAATCGCTCACCACTGAGGATATCGAGCAGGTGCTCGATCAGGCGATGCAGGACAAAACGCGCGGTTATGGCGACAGCGACATCATCCTGCCTGACAATACGCGCCGTATGATCGCCGAGCTGGTGAACGGCGACGCGCGCCGCGCGTTAAATACGCTGGAAATGATGGCGGATATGGCGGAGAGCAATGCGCAAGGTAAACGCGAGCTGACGCCGCAGTTGCTGACAGAGGTTTCCGGCGAGCGCGCCGCGCGTTTTGACAACAAGGGCGACCGCTTTTACGACCTGATCTCCGCGCTGCACAAATCGGTGCGCGGCTCCGCGCCGGATGCGGCGCTTTACTGGTATGCGCGCATTATTACCGCGGGCGGCGATCCGCTCTATGTAGCGAGGCGCCTGCTGGCGATCGCCTCTGAAGATGTCGGCAATGCCGATCCGCGCGGGATGCAGGTGGCGATTGCCGCCTGGGATTGCTTTACCCGCGTCGGGCCTGCCGAAGGCGAACGCGCTATTGCGCAGGCGATCGTCTATCTGGCCTGCGCGCCGAAAAGCAACGCCGTCTACACCGCGTTTAAAGCGGCGATGCGCGATGCGCGCGAGCATCCCGACTACGATGTGCCGGAGCATCTGCGTAACGCTCCGACCCGGCTGATGAAAGAGATGGGCCTGGGCAAAGCGTATCGTTACGCTCATGATGAAGAGCACGCCTATGCGGCTGGCGAGGTCTATTTTCCGCCGGAGATGGCGCAGACGCGCTACTACACGCCAACCCAGCGCGGGCTTGAAGGTAAAATTGGCGAAAAGCTCGCCTGGCTGGCTGAACAGGATCAAAATAGCCCGACAAAACGCTACCGCTAAAACAGACGTTACGGTAAGGTGAGCAAGGATATCAATGCACTCCAGCGGGAATGCATCCCTTCATTCGTTCTTTCAACCTTTTATTACACAGGATAAGCATGCTCGATCCCAATCTGCTGCGTAATGAGCCAGACGCAGTCGCAGAAAAACTGGCACGCCGAGGATTCAAACTGGATGTGGAAACGCTGCGCTCCCTTGAAGAGCGTCGTAAAGTCTTGCAGGTGGAAACGGAAAATCTGCAGGCGGAGCGTAACTCCCGATCCAAATCCATCGGTCAGGCCAAAGCACGTGGGGAAGATATCGAGCCGCTGCGTCAGGAAGTGAACGCGCTGGGCGAACGCCTGGATGCGGCCAAAGCGGAACTGGATGCCCTGCAAAATGAAATCCGTGATTTCACCCTGGCGCTGCCTAACCTGCCGGCGGATGAAGTGCCGCTGGGCAAAGACGACAGCGAAAACCAGGAAGTCAGCCGCTGGGGCGAGCCGCGCCAGTTTGATTTCCAGGTGAAAGATCACGTTGAGCTGGGCGAGATGGCGAAAGGCCTCGATTTTGCTTCTGCCGTGAAGCTGACCGGTTCGCGCTTTGTGGTGATGCAGGGACAGATTGCTCGTCTGCATCGCGCGCTGAGCCAGTTTATGATCGACCTGCATACTGAACAGCACGGCTATCTGGAAACCTATGTGCCCTATCTGGTTAACCATGCGACCCTGTACGGAACCGGCCAGCTGCCGAAGTTCGGCGAAGATCTGTTTCATACCCGACCGCTGGAAGAGGAGTCAGAGAGCAGCAACTATGCGCTGATCCCGACGGCGGAAGTCCCGCTGACCAATCTGGTGCGCGACGAGATTGTGGAAGAGGAGAGTCTGCCGATCAAACTGACCGCGCATACGCCTTGCTTCCGTTCTGAGGCGGGCTCTTACGGTCGCGATACGCGCGGCTTAATCCGTATGCATCAGTTCGACAAGGTAGAGATGGTGCAGATCGTCGCGCCGGAAACCTCAATGGATGCGCTGGAAGAGCTGGTGGGCCACGCAGAGAAAGTGCTGCGGCTGCTCAACCTGCCGTACCGCAAAGTGCTGCTTTGCACCGGTGATATGGGCTTTGGCTCAGCCAAGACCTACGATCTGGAAGTCTGGCTGCCGGCCCAGAACACCTATCGCGAGATCTCCTCCTGCTCCAACATGTGGGACTTCCAGGCGCGCCGCATGCAGGCGCGCTGCCGCAGCAAAACCGATAAGAAGCCACGTCTGGTGCACACCCTGAACGGCTCCGGCCTGGCGGTCGGTCGTACGCTGGTTGCGGTGCTGGAGAACTATCAGCAGGCTGACGGACGTATTCAGGTGCCGGATGTGTTGCGCCCCTATATGAATGGCGTAGAGTTTATCGGCTGATACGCGCTTCAACAGTAAACCCGGACATGTCCGGGTTTTTTTATATTTAACGTCGGCGTACGGCGTGAAGTTATCAGAAATAAACGTTATCGACATTGCGACAGGCTTAGCACCTAAAAAGCCTGTTTTTCATAAAGATAGCTTCGAAGCAGGTCTCGTTTAACACTCCTGTAACCCACTGAAGATTAATAAATTAAATTATCTTGCAGCAAAATGTGCTGCGCTATTTTTTTGTGCTTTTCCTTTAAATTCGCCAGTGGCAAACTGCGCGCAACCTCCTCTCTTTTCTTTGGTTTTTACTCCTATGTCCACATGGTCACGTCCCGTGGTGCTGCTGCTTTGCGGCCTGCTTTTGCTGACGGTTGCAATTGCTGTGCTCAATACACTGGTTCCGCTGTGGCTGACTCACGATGCGCTGGCTACCTGGCAGGTAGGCGTGGTGAGTTCCTCTTTTTATACCGGCAACCTGGCGGGCACGCTGGCGGCAGGCTGGCTGATTAAACATTACGGTTTTAACCGCAGCTACTATCTGGCAACCACGATTTTCGCCGTAGCGACCGCCGGTCTGTTAATGATGGACGGTTTCTGGGGTTGGTCGATCCTGCGTTTTTGCGCGGGTATCGGCTGCGCCTTGATTTGGGTCGTGGTAGAGAGTGCGCTGCTCTGTAGCGGGACGGTGCGCACCCGGGGCCAGCTGCTGGCCGCCTACATGATTGTCTACTATCTTGGCACCGTTGCGGGTCAACTGCTGGTGAGCAAAGTCTCTACCGGTCTGTTTAACGTCGTCCCCTGGCTTACCGCGCTGATGATCTGCGCCATTCTGCCGCTGGTGTTCGTGAAGGTGACCGCCGGCAGTGAAGCGACAGAGGCTGCGGCAGGTAAAATCTGGCCGATGCTGCGTCGTCGTAGTTCGCGACTTGGCATTAACGGCTGTATTATTTCCGGCATTGTTCTGGGTTCGCTCTACGGTCTGATGCCGCTCTACCTCTCTCATCAGGGCATGAGCGATGCGAATGTCGGCTACTGGATGGCGCTGCTGGTCAGCGCTGGCATCGTCGGGCAGTGGCCGGTTGGGCGCCTTGCCGATCGCTTCGGTCGCCTGCTGGTGCTGCGCGTGCAGGTGTTTATCGTGATTCTGGGCGCGATGGCGATGCTGACTAACGCTGCGATGGCGCCTGCACTCTTTGTGCTGGGTCTGGCGGGCTTTACGCTCTATCCGGTAGCTATGTCCTGGGCCTGTGAGACCGTTGCGCACCATGAACTGGTGGCGATGAACCAGGCGCTGCTGTTGAGCTATACCATAGGCAGCCTGGCGGGCCCCAGCATGACGGCGGTTTTGATGCAGAACTATTCCGACCGCATTCTGTTTGTGATGATTGCCGGCGTGGCGCTGGTCTATCTGATGATGCTGCTGCGTAAAGCGAATCAGCAGGCAACGCCAGTGGCGCACGCCTGATATCGGCGCAGGGGACTAAAAACAGCCGCCTGCACCATAAAGAAAGGGAGCCAGAGGCTCCCTTTTTTAATACATAACAGTATGACCGTAGCTGGCGAGGATGTTTTTCACCCGCTCCATAGTCTCTTTTGTCGGCGGCTTCACGCCGTCGAGCTTGTACTCTTCACCCATCGCGATCCATTTATGCTTGCCAAGTTCATGGTAGGGCAGCAGTTCAATCTTCTCGACATTCGCCATATCCCGTGTGAACTCGCCAAGCCGGTGTGCCGAATCGTCATCATCCGAATAGCCGGGCACCACCACATAGCGTATCCAGGTTCGTTTGCCTTTTTTCTGCAGGTAGCGGGCGAAGTCCAGAGTACGATGGTTGGAGACACCGACCAGGATTTGATGAATGTCATCATTGATTTGCTTGAGATCGAGCATCACCAGATCCGTCACCTCCAGCAGCTCATCAATCACCGGATCGTAGCGACGCACAAAACCGTTGGTGTCCAGACAGGTATGAATGCCTTCCGCCTTGCAGGCGCGGAACCAGTCGCGCACAAATTCAGCCTGTAAAATGGCCTCGCCGCCAGAGGCGGTCACGCCGCCGCCAGACGCGTTCATAAAGTGGCGATAGGAAAGCACATCTTTCATCAGCTCCTCGACGGTGATCTCTTTTCCGCCGTGCGTGTCCCAGGTATCGCGGTTATGGCAGTAGAGGCAGCGCATCAGGCAGCCCTGAAAGAAGGTGATAAAACGGATGCCGGGACCGTCAACCGTCCCGCAGGATTCGAACGAGTGAATACGACCTTTGCAAGACATTGCGATGTTCTCCAGGTTAGCCTGCCAGCAGCAGGCGCACAATCTCTGTTGTGCTCGATGATAAAGTCGGTTTTGACTGATTTCTGTATTAAGAGCGCAGACAAAACGGGCCTTGGAGAAAAGGCTCCCGAAGGAGCCTTTTTACAGCTTAGCGCGCCAGCTTTACAGTGATTTGGTGAAAGTACGGGTAATCACATCCTGCTGCTGCTCTTTCGTCAGCGAATTGAAGCGGACGGCATAGCCAGAAACGCGGATGGTCAGCTGCGGATATTTTTCCGGGTGCTCCATCGCATCCAGCAGCATTTCGCGGTTCATCACGTTCACATTAAGATGTTGGCCGCCTTCAATGCTCGCTTCATGATGGAAGTAACCGTCCATCAGGCCAGCAAGGTTAGCTTTCCGCACGTTGTCATCTTTACCCAACGCATTAGGCACGATAGAGAAGGTGTAAGAAATACCGTCTTTCGCATAGGCGAAGGGGAGTTTCGCGACAGAGGTCAGAGACGCAACGGCACCTTTCTGATCGCGGCCATGCATTGGGTTTGCGCCTGGACCAAAAGGCGCGCCTGCGCGACGACCATCCGGTGTATTACCGGTTTTCTTACCGTAAACGACGTTAGACGTAATGGTCAGCACTGACTGAGTCGGTACGGCGTTGCGATAGGTGGCGAGTTTCTGAATTTTCTTCATGAAACGTTCAACCAGATCGCAGGCCAGGTCATCGACGCGCGCATCGTTATTACCAAACTGCGGATATTCGCCTTCAATTTCAAAGTCAACCGCCAGGCCATCTTCGTCGCGCACCGGTTTCACTTTGGCGTACTTGATAGCGGACAGCGAGTCGGCGGCTACTGACAGACCCGCGATGCCGCAGGCCATTGTGCGATAGACATCGCGATCGTGCAGCGCCATCAGCGAGGCTTCGTAGCTGTACTTATCATGCATATAGTGGATGATATTCAGCGCGGTCACATACTGTTTCGCCAGCCAGTCCATGAAGTGGTCCATACGCGCCATGACGGTATCGAAATCGAGCACGTCGTCCATGACCGGGGCTTCTTTCGGACCCACCTGCATTTTCATTTTTTCATCCATGCCGCCGTTGATTGCGTACAGCAGGGTTTTTGCCAGGTTGGCGCGTGCGCCGAAGAACTGCATCTGTTTACCAACAATCATCGGGCTGACGCAGCAGGCAATGGCGTAGTCGTCATTGTTAAAGTCAGGACGCATCAAATCATCATTCTCATACTGCAGAGAAGAGGTATCGATAGAGACTTTTGCCGCGTATTTCTTGAAGTTCACCGGCAGGTTTTCTGACCACAGGATGGTCATGTTCGGCTCCGGCGACGGTCCCATGGTGTAAAGGGTATTCAGGAAACGGAACGTGCTTTTTGTCACCAGGGTACGACCATCGACGCCCATGCCCGCCAGTGATTCTGTCGCCCAGATGGGGTCGCCAGAGAAAAGCTCATCATATTCCGGCGTACGCAGGAAGCGCACCATGCGCAGCTTCATGACCAGGTGGTCAATCAGCTCCTGCGCTTGCTCTTCGGTGATTTTACCGGCCTGCAGATCGCGTTCGATATAGATATCGAGGAAGGTTGAGACGCGGCCGAACGACATTGCTGCGCCGTTCTGCGATTTCACCGCCGCAAGGTAGCCGAAGTAGGTCCATTGAACCGCTTCCTGTGAATTCGTCGCCGGGCCGGAGATGTCGCAACCATATTTAGCGGCCATCTCTTTAATCTGGGCCAGTGCGCGGTGCTGTTCAGCAATCTCTTCACGCAGACGGATAGTGGCTTCAAGATTAACGCCGTTTTCTAGATCGTTCTGCAGTGAGTTGAACTGCGCCAGCTTGTCTTGCATCAGGAAGTCAATGCCATACAGGGCGACGCGGCGATAGTCGCCGATAATGCGGCCACGGCCGTAGGCGTCCGGCAGACCGGTCAGCACGCCCGATTTACGGCAGCGCAGGATGTCCTGGGTATAGACATCAAACACGCCCTGGTTGTGGGTTTTACGATACTCGGTAAAGATTTTTTTCAGCGTCGGATCCAGCTCGCGGCCATATACTTTACAGGAGCCTTCCACCATTTTAATGCCGCCAAACGGGATAATGGCGCGTTTCAGCGGCGCTTCAGTTTGTAAGCCGACAATTTTTTCCAGCGATTTATTGATATAGCCAGCATCATGCGCGGTAATGGTTGAGGCGAGATCGGTATCGAAATCGACGGGCGCATGGGTACGGTTTTCAATCTTGATCCCTTCCAGCACGGCGTTCCACAGCTTAGTGGTCGCTTCAGTCGCGCCTGCCAGGAAAGACTCGTCGCCTTCATACGGCGTGTAGTTCTTTTGAATAAAATCGCGAACGTTGACGCTGTTCTGCCATTCGCCGTTGGCAAATCCATCCCAGGCCGCAGCCTGTTTTGCATTCAGATCGGTCATGATATACCTGCCTTATCTAAGAAGCTTTATGTTGGCGCCGCCAGCTACGCGGCGTCGGTCAGAAATCGTTAATGCACGGTAGAACCGTTGCGTAAATAGATCGCCCAGTAGGTCAACCCAACCAGCAGGCCGCCGCCGATAATGTTGCCGATCGTGACTGGAATCAGGTTGTCGATAATAAAGTTGACGGGCGTAAGCGCCTGAAACTGATCGGCGCTGGCACCGGCGGCTTGCCAGAACGCCGGGCTGGAAAAATCACGAATCACGATAGCTAACGGGATAAGAAACATATTCGCGATGCTGTGCTCGAAGCCGCTCGCAACAAACATGGCGACCGGCAGAATCATTGCCAGCGTTTTATCCGTCAGGCTATGACCGGAATAGCTCATCCATACCGCCAGACAAACCATCAGGTTCGCCAGGGTGCCCAGGCAGACGGCTTCAATAAAAGTGTGATGCATTTTATGATCGGCGGTTTGCAGCACATTTAAACCCCACGCTCCGCCAGCTGTCATATGCTCGCCGGCGAACCAGATTAGCGCGACGAAAAACAGCGCGCCGACAAGGTTGCCGAAGTAGACGTTAATCCAGTTACGCGCCAGCTGGCCCCAGGTGATGCGTCCGCTGGCTTTCGCGACGACAATCAAAACGGTGGAAGTAAAAAGATCGGCGCCGCATACCACTACCAGAATCAAACCCAGCGAGAAGCAGATGCCGCCGATCAGCTTCGCCAGACCATAAGGCATGCCCGCGCTGCCGGTTGTCGCAGTAATATAAAAAACGAAAGCGATAGAGATAAAAACGCCGGCGGTAATGGCAAGGAAAAAGGTGGTTAAGGGATGTTTAGTCGCTTTATAGATCCCTGCATCTTCTGCCACTTTAGCCATTGCGGCCGGTAATAACAGATTAAAAGGGTTGTCAGCTTTCACACTAACGCTCTCCAAAAGTTGTCTGGAAAAATATTAACAAAGGAGTATAGGAGAGGATTTGATCTGGATCATATTTGACCGGCAGGCAGAAGGGTAAAACGGTCGGAGTGACGTTGTTATAAAGGTAATTTATTGAATTTAATGTAATAAATAATTTTTAATATTTGCGCGTTTATTTTAAACATAAAAATGCGTCAGGATTTTATTTGTTAACGAACCTAATTTATCGCAGCAAAAATGTTAAATAAATTAAAGCAACAGCCCATAAGTAACTTTTATTAAAAGCTTGTTCATTACGCAAAAAAATGGCGTCAGTTTTATTGACGCCATTATTATTTTATTTAGCCTGAAGCAGCCTGATTTGCGGTCTTAATTTTTCCAGTAACGACGTTTAGCCGCCTGAAGTTTTTCGTAAGCCTGCAGCAGCGCCTGATGGGCCGGGAAGGCGTTGAGATCTTCATCAACCGCCTGCAGACCATAGAAGGGCGCTTCGCCGCTTACTGCCGCCGAGGCCGCTTCCAGCGCGTCCGCGCCATACATGCGCATGAAGGCATGGTGGTACTGCAGCGGATCGCGATCGTCCTCCATCGCCAGCAACAGCAGCGTTTGCAGGCAGCGGTAGTAGTTGGCGCGTTCCGGCGTAAAGATCGAACCATTGAATTCCATGGTCCATTCGGTCCAGATCAGCGCCTGATCGAGATCGCCGCCTGCCAGCGCCAGCATCGCTTTAAGCTCGCCAATGCGCAGCGTGTACCAGCCGTTATCCTTGCCGCTCGCCAGACCAAGCAGTTCGCGCACGCGGGTAAAGTCGTCATGACCCTCTTCATCCAGCTGCACGATCAAATCCAGATACTCTTCCGGATTCCAGTTGCTGGCGGGCAGCGCCAGCAGCGTTTCGCGTAGACCTGCGCCCATATTATTGTTCGCCAGCAGCAGATCTTCCGCCGGATAGATATCGGACATGCCCGGCACGATAATGCGGCAGGCATAGACGCCAAGGTGATCGTAATCGGCGATATACACTTCCCGATCTTCCTCGCGGAAAATGGCCATCAGCGTGGCGAATTCTTCTTGCGTTGTCCCGCTGAACGACCAGTCGACAAAGGGGTAGTCCGCTTTCTCTTTGAACAGATCCCAGGAGATAAGGCCGCTTGAGTCGATAAAGTGCGTTTCCAGATTGGCGTGCTCGGCCACTTCTTCATCATCAAAGGTCGGCGGCGTAAAGACGTCGAGATCTTTCAGGCTGCGGCCCTGCAGCAGCTCGGTAACGGTACGCTCAAGAGCGACGCCGAAATCGGGATGCGCGCCGAAAGAGGCAAAGCAGGTGCCGTTTTGCGGGTTGAACAGCACGACGCAGATAACCGGATATTTGCCGCCCAGCGAGGCGTCATAGGCGAAAATCGGGAAGCCTTCCGCTTCAAGACGCGCGATAGCTTCCACCACGCCAGGATAGCGCTGCATCACGCTGTCAGGAATGGTCGGCAGGCTGATCGACTCTGCGATGATGCGGTTTTTGATATAACGCTCAAACACCTCAGAAAGCCCCTGCACGCGCGCTTCATTAGGCGTATTACCCGCTGACATGCCGTTTGAAACGTACAGGTTGCCGATAATATTCATCGGAATATAGACGGTCTGCTGATCAGACTGGCGCGTAAAGGGCAGGCTGCAGATGCCGCGTTCGGCGTTGCCGGACTGCAGATCCACCAGCTCAGAGGCGGTCAGCGCGTCGTCTGGATCGTAAAAGGCGCGCAGACGCGTATCCAGAATACCTTCCGGCAGCGAATCATCCGCAGGAACAGGGAACCACTTCTCGTCAGGGTAGTGAACGAAATCGCCGTTCGCGATCGATTTGCCCAGCCAGAAGTCGGCGAAGAAGTAGTTGGTCGAAAGACGCTCGAAATATTCGCCCAGCGCCGAGGCCAGCGCGGCTTTCTTGCTGGCGCCTTTGCCATTAGTAAAGCAGAGCGGACAATCGCGGTCGCGAATATGCACGGACCAGACGTGGGGAACCGGATTTAGCCAGGAGGCTTCTTCGATATTAAAGCCAAGATCGGTCAGCTTTTGCTGAAAGCGCGCGATGGAATCTTCCAGTGCTGCGTCTTTACCGGGAATAAACGTTTGCGTCATGGGACCGCTCTCTCATATATAGTGGGCGTAAAGCGCGCAATGATACGGATTTTGCCGTCGTGGCGCTATGAAGACGGCATAAATTTCTGCCCGCTGTTCTACCTGAAAAAGCGCGTTGGAAAAGGCTCCCGTTTCCTCAGTAAACGAGCTGCCTCACAAAATTTCGCTATGCATTGCATTTGTGACATAAGCTGCGGCATGGCAGATTCAGAAATTGTGATCCCTTCCGGATTTATCATTGCAGGCGTCATAAGGCAGTGATAAAACCGGTAAGCAATTCATAACCGTTCTGGATAATCGTGGTGAGGGAAATGACGCAGATTTATAATTTTAGTTCCGGTCCAGCGATGCTGCCGGTTGAAGTGCTCCGTCGTGCAGAACAAGAACTGACAAACTGGCACGGTCTGGGGACCTCCGTCATGGAGATCAGCCATCGCAGCAAAGAGTTTATCAAGGTAGCGGAAGAGGCGGAGCAGGACTTGCGCGATCTTCTGAAAATCCCGGCCAACTACAAAGTTTTATTCTGTCACGGCGGCGCGCGCGCGCAGTTTGCCGCCGTACCGGGCAATTTGCTGGGCGAGGCCACCACGGCAGATTATATCGACGGCGGCTATTGGGCGCACAGCGCTATTAAAGAAGCGGAAAAGTATTGCACGCCGCGCGTCCTGGATGTCAAAACCACGCGTGACGGCAAGCGCGCAATTCTGCCGATGAGCCAGTGGGAGCTAAGCAGCGACGCCGCCTATGTGCACTACTGCCCGAACGAAACTATTGACGGCATCGCGATTGATGAGCAGCCCGATTTTGGCGATAAGATCGTCGTTGCCGACCTCTCCTCGACTATTCTGTCGCGTCCGCTGGACATTAACCGTTACGGCGTGATCTATGCCGGCGCGCAAAAGAACATCGGCCCGGCGGGTTTGACCATTGTTATCGTCCGTGACGATCTGCTGGGCAAAGCCCAACGGTCCGTTCCTTCTGTCCTCGATTATCAGGTGCTGGCGGAGAACGACTCCATGTTTAATACGCCGCCGACCTTTGCCTGGTATCTCTCCGGCCTGGTGTTTAAATGGCTGAAAGAGAAGGGCGGCGTAGCCGAGATCGACAAAATCAATCAGGCTAAAGCGGATCTGCTCTACGGCCTGATCGATAGCAATCCCTTTTACCGTAATGATGTCGCGGTGGAAAACCGTTCACGCATGAACGTGCCTTTCCAGCTGGCAGACGCCGCGCTGGATAAACTCTTCCTGGAAGAGTCGTTCAATGCGGGACTGCACGCCCTTAAGGGCCATCGCGTCGTAGGCGGCATGCGCGCATCGATCTACAATGCGATGCCGCTGGAAGGCGTTAAAACGCTGACCGACTTTATGGCTGACTTCGCACGCCGCCACGGTTAAGCCTGAGCTGTAGCGTCGGCGCTTGCGCTGATTTCAGACCTCGCCTCGCGGCGGGGTTTTGTCCTTTTCTGGAGATTTGGTTTCACATGCAGGACTCCCTGACCTTACAACCGATTGCACGCGTTGACGGCACCGTTAACCTGCCGGGTTCAAAAAGCGTTTCTAACCGCGCGCTGCTGCTGGCTGCGCTGGCGAAAGGCACCACGCGCCTGACGAACCTGCTGGACAGTGATGATATTAAACACATGCTGAATGCCCTGAAGGCGTTGGGCGTCGATTTCACCCTGTCCGCCGACCGCACTCAGTGCGAAGTGGTGGGACAGGCAGGCCCACTGCGTGCCTCTCAGCCGCTGGAGCTGTTTCTCGGCAACGCCGGCACAGCGATGCGTCCGCTGGCGGCGGCGCTCTGTCTCGGCGAGCAGGATATCGTCCTGACCGGCGAGCCGCGCATGAAAGAGCGCCCAATCGGACATCTGGTAGACGCGCTCCGTCAGGGCGGCGCACAGATTGAGTATCTGGAGAACAGCGATTACCCGCCGCTGCGCCTGAAAGGCGGGTTTACCGGTGGCGAAGTCAGCGTAGACGGCAGCGTCTCCAGCCAGTTTCTCACCGCGCTGCTGATGGCTGCGCCGCTGGCGGAGCGCGACACCCGGATCGTTATCAAAGGCGAGCTGGTATCGAAACCCTATATCGATATTACGCTGCATCTGATGCGCTGTTTCGGCGTCGAGGTCGAGAACCAGCATTATCAGCGCTTTATCATTAAAGGCCAGCAGCAGTATCTGTCGCCAGGCGACTATCTGGTGGAGGGCGACGCCTCGTCCGCCTCCTATTTCCTGGCCGCAGGCGCAATTAAAGGCGGAACCGTGCGCGTCACCGGCATCGGCCGCGACAGCGTGCAGGGCGACATCCGCTTTGCCGACGTGCTGGAAAAAATGGGCGCGACCGTTGAGTGGGGCAGCGACTACATCGCCTGTACCGCCGGCGAGCTTCACGCTATCGATATGGATATGAACCATATTCCCGACGCCGCGATGACTATCGCGACCACGGCGCTGTTCGCTAAAGGCACGACACTGCTGCGCAACATTTACAACTGGCGCGTCAAAGAGACCGATCGCCTGGCCGCGATGGCGACCGAGCTGCGCAAAGTGGGCGCAGAAGTGGAAGAGGGCCACGATTTTATCCGCATCACGCCACCGGAAAAATTGCGCCACGCAGAGATCGGCACCTATAACGATCACCGCATGGCGATGTGCTTTTCTCTGGTCGCGCTCTCCGATACGCCGGTAACGATCCTCGATCCCGGCTGCACCGCGAAAACCTTCCCGGATTATTTCGATCAGCTGGCCAGAATCAGCCAGAACGCCTGATCGACAGGGTGCCGGAGAAGGGGCTTCTCCGGCATTCTCACTACTTCTGGCCTTAGCGGCCAAGAGATGTTCTGAATCTGCTGCAATTTACAGCGTTCTCTGCGCTAAAAGGTAACGTCATTAGTCTGGTCAGCGTATAATGCTTCCTGTTCTGAACAGCCTGAAGGCTGAACTATTTCGCGCAGCAACAGGAGAGAATAATGACGGCAACTGCCCCGGTTATAACTGTCGATGGGCCTAGCGGCGCAGGCAAAGGCACGTTGTGCAAAGCGATGGCGGAAGCATTGCAATGGCATCTGCTCGATTCAGGCGCTATCTATCGCGTTCTGGCGCTGGCTGCGCTGCATCATCAGGTGAGTATTGAGTCCGAAGAGGCGCTGGTGCCGCTGGCCGCCCATCTGGATGTGCGTTTCGTCTCGCAGCAGGGCGAACTGCAGGTGATCCTGGAGGGCGAAGAGGTTACGGGTGAAATCCGCACCCAGGAAGTCAGCAATACCGCCTCGCGCGTTGCCGCCTTTCCACGCGTGCGCGAAGCGCTGCTGCGTCGCCAGCGTGCGTTTCGCGATGAGCCTGGCTTAATCGCCGATGGCCGCGATATGGGTACCGTGGTTTTCCCCGACGCGCCGGTAAAAATTTTCCTCGACGCCAGCCCGGAAGAGCGCGCCCAGCGCCGTATGCTACAGTTGCAGGAGAGCGGCTTTAGTGTTAACTTTGATCGCCTTTTAGCCGAGATAAAAGAACGTGATGATCGCGATCGCAACCGCGCCATTGCGCCTTTAGTCCCCGCCGCCGATGCGCTGGTTCTGGATTCTACCCAGTTATCCATTGAGCAAGTCATTGATAAGGCGCTGGAATATGCCCGCACCAAGCTGGGCATTTAATATTTTCGGCATACCGAATTGCAGTAACCCTGTGCCAGGGAAAGCGCGCAGGGCATGTGAAACAACCCCATCCGACATGAGGTCAGGTGGACGTTAAATTGAAGAATCCTAAGATTATCAATATGACTGAATCTTTTGCTCAACTCTTTGAAGAGTCCCTGAAAGAAATCGAAACCCGCCCGGGTTCCATCGTTCGTGGCGTTGTTGTCTCTATCGACAAAGACGTCGTTCTGGTTGATGCGGGTCTGAAATCTGAGTCTGCCATTCCGGCAGAGCAGTTCAAGAACGCAGCCGGCGAACTGGAAATTCAGGTTGGTGACGAAGTTGACGTTGCCCTGGATGCAGTGGAAGACGGCTTCGGTGAAACCCTGCTGTCCCGTGAGAAAGCTAAACGTCATGAAGCCTGGATCACGCTGGAAAAAGCTTACGAAGACGCTGAAACTGTTACCGGTGTTATCAACGGCAAAGTTAAAGGTGGCTTCACAGTTGAGCTGAACGGTATTCGTGCGTTCCTGCCAGGTTCACTGGTTGACGTGCGTCCGGTTCGCGACACGCTGCACCTGGAAGGCAAAGAGCTTGAATTCAAAGTAATCAAGCTTGATCAGAAACGTAACAACGTCGTGGTTTCACGCCGCGCGGTTATCGAATCTGAAAACAGCGCTGAGCGCGATCAGCTGCTGGAAAACCTGCAGGAAGGCATGGAAGTCAAAGGTATCGTTAAGAACCTCACTGACTACGGCGCATTCGTTGATCTGGGCGGCGTCGACGGCCTGCTGCACATCACCGACATGGCGTGGAAACGCGTTAAGCATCCGAGCGAAATCGTCAACGTGGGCGACGAAATCACTGTTAAAGTGCTGAAGTTCGACCGCGAGCGTACCCGTGTATCTCTGGGCCTGAAACAGCTGGGCGAAGATCCGTGGGTAGCTATCGCTAAGCGTTACCCGGAAGGCACTCGCCTGACCGGTCGCGTGACCAACCTGACTGATTACGGCTGCTTCGTTGAAATCGAAGAAGGCGTTGAAGGTCTGGTACACGTTTCTGAAATGGACTGGACCAACAAAAACATCCACCCGTCTAAAGTTGTTAACGTGGGCGACGTGGTTGAAGTTATGGTTCTGGACATCGACGAAGAGCGTCGTCGTATCTCCCTGGGCCTGAAGCAGTGCAAAGCCAACCCATGGCAGCAGTTTGCTGAGACCCACAACAAGGGCGATCGCGTTGAAGGTAAAATCAAGTCAATCACTGACTTCGGTATCTTCATCGGTCTGGACGGCGGCATCGACGGTCTGGTTCACCTGTCTGACATCTCCTGGAACGCGACTGGCGAAGAAGCCGTTCGTGAGTACAAAAAAGGCGACGAAATCGCTGCCGTTGTACTGCAGGTTGACGCAGAGCGCGAGCGCATCTCCCTGGGCGTGAAGCAGCTGGCTGAAGATCCGTTCAACAACTACATCACCCTGAACAAGAAAGGCGCCATCGTTACTGGTAAAGTAACTGCAGTTGACGCTAAAGGTGCTACAGTTGAACTGGCAGACGGCGTTGAAGGTTACCTGCGCGCTTCTGAAGCTTCACGTGACCGCGTTGAAGACGCAACTCTGGTTCTGAATGTTGGCGACGATGTTGAAGCTAAATTCACCGGTGTTGATCGTAAAAACCGCGTAGTTAGCCTGTCTGTCCGTGCGAAAGACGAAGCTGACGAGAAAGACGCCATCGCGACCGTGAACAACAAGCAGGAAGAAGGCAACTTCTCTAATGCTATGGCTGAAGCGTTCAAAGCAGCTAAAGGCGAGTAATCGACCTTAAGCAACCGGGCAGGGAAATCTGCCCGGTTACGGTAGCAAGCTGTCATACCTTTCCCACAAGGATTAACCGGAGGTTACATGACCAAGTCAGAACTGATTGAAAGACTTGCTGGCCAGCAGACTCATATTCCGGCGAAAGTCGTTGAGGATGCTGTAAAAGAGATGCTGGAGCACATGGCCACAACGCTGGCCCAGGGCGAACGCATTGAAATCCGGGGATTCGGCAGCTTTTCTTTGCATTACCGCGCACCGCGTACGGGTCGTAACCCGAAAACGGGCGATAAAGTGGAACTGGAAGGTAAATACGTTCCCCACTTTAAGCCGGGCAAAGAGCTGCGAGACCGTGCAAACATCTACGGCTAAGCCGTAACCGAACGCAGAAACGACATCTCCGGATGTCGTTTTTTTTGCCTGTTGTTTTATGTGAGCCTGCCCGCCCTGTTGCGTATGCCGTATGTAATCCTCTCTGAATTTCCCGATGCCGCGCTTAAAAGATAAAACTCCCACCTGATTGCGCTCCTGTTTATCCGCATACTCAGCCTGTTAAACAGGAATGAGATGAAAATGACAGGGACGATATTTGCCAGAATCGCTATTCTCGCCGCACTGCCGCTGCTGTTTCTTCACCAGCTTCCGCCAGCGGCAGGTATCGCGGCGATCGCCTTTGCGGGCCTGGTGCTGTGGTGGACAACCCTGTTCTGGCTGCGTATCGCGGGGATAGCGCTGCTGATGTTCGCCTGGATGCTGGGAGCGGGGCGTGCAGACATCACCGCAACAGAAGCAGCCAGCAGCGCGCCTGCAACGTACAGCGTACGGATTGATGAAGTCCGGCAAGAGCGACAGCAGATCAAGGTGCAGCTACTCAGGCGAGAAGGGCGCTACCTCTTTCCGCCGCGTTTCGCCTGGCTGTCGCTCGGCGAGCGCCAGCAGGATTATTGCCCGGGGCAACGCTGGTCGATGAAGCTTAATCTCAGGCCCGTCCACGCAAAGCTCAACGAAGGCGAGTTCGATGCGCAACGCTTTGCGCTGGCTAACCATATGGCGCTGCGGGGCCGTATTCAACAGCAGCAGCCTGAATCCCTGACCTGCAGCTGGCGCTGGCAGCTTATTATGCGCGATATGCCGGTTATTAACGCCCTTGAGCAGAGCGCGGTTATCCAGGCCCTGGCTTTTGGCGAGCGAGCAGAGATGGACGATGCGCTGCGCCAGCTGCTGCGAGAAACCGGCACGGCGCATTTGATGGCGATTTCAGGCATGCATATCGCGCTGGCCGCCAGCAGCGGCTGGCTTATAGCACGCGCTGTTCAGCTGTTTCTGCCGACGCGTCTTATCGGCTATCTGTTTCCGCTGTTGATGAACTGGCTGGCGGCGGCGCTCTATACCTGGCTTTCGGGCAGCTATGCGCCCGCTCAGCGAACGCTTTTCGCTCTGACGCTGTGGGTCATCTTTCGCCTCAAAGGCGTGCAGCCCGGCGGCTGGCAGGTCTGGAGCCTGTGCGTTGGCGGATTGCTGCTGCTCGATCCGCTGAACGTGCTGTCAGAAAGTTTCTGGCTCTCGGCGCTGGCGGTGGCCATCTTACTGACGTGGTATCACTGGTTTCCTTTACCTGAGCGATGCCGCCACGGCTGGCGCTGGCTGCCGGTTCAGCTGCTGCATCTTCAGCTCGGCATGACGCTGCTAATGGCTCCGCTCCAGGTCATGCTGTTTGAGGGAATTAGCTTCTCAGCGCTGGCGGCGAATATGCTGGCGATACCCGCCATCACTTTTATCAGCGTCCCGCTGATCCTGCTGGCGATACTGACGCCGGTCGGCGCGCTCTGCAGCGCATTGTGGCACCTGGCGGATGCTTCCCTGGTCTGGCTGCTGACGGCGCTGAAGGCCTTACCCGATGGGTGGTGGGCATTTCATGACGCCGGCACCCTGGCGCTGTTGCTGTGGGGCGGCCTGATCGCCTGGCGCTGCGCGCTGTTTTACGCGGCGCCGATCGGCTGCGCAGCGCTGGTGCTGGCGCTTATCGTCTGGCGCTGGCCGCGCGAAGAACCAGGCTGGCATATTGATATGCTGGATGTCGGACAAGGGCTAAGCGTTGTTATCCGCCAGGGCAAAGAAGCGATGCTCTATGATACCGGCCCGCGCTGGGAAAGCGGGGATGCGGGGACGCGCCACGTTATCCCCTGGCTGTCACGGAAACATCTGCAGCTACAGACGGTGGTCCTCAGCCATCGTCATCTCGATCACAGCGGCGGCCTTAATGCCATAAAAACCCGCTGGCCTGGCGTGCCCATACGCAGCGCCACGCTTGATGACGACCATCTTCCCTGCGTGCGCGGCACGCGCTGGCGCTGGGGGGTGTTAAATGTCGAAGCGCTGTGGCCGTTAAAGCGATCGAAGGTCAGCAACAATAATGATTCCTGTGTGCTGAGCATTGATGACGGCGTTACGCGTTTGCTGCTGATGGGCGATCTGGAAGCATCGGCGGAGCGACAGCTGGTCGCGCTGGAAAAAAATCGCCTTAAAGCCGATATCATCCAGGTTCCGCATCACGGCAGCCGCACCTCGTCAACGCCGCTGTTGCTGCGCAACGTCGACGGACATATCGCCATCGCCTCCATGGCGCGCTACAACGCCTGGCGTATGCCGGTCAAAAGCGTGCTGGAAAACTACCGACGCGCGGGCTTCACCTGGTATGACACCGCGCAATCGGGCCAGATAACCATTACGGTTGCCGGGCGTAAAATCGTGGTTTCCGGGTTAAGAGAGCAAATTTTGCCCCGTTGGTATCATCAGTGGTTTGGCGTCAAACGGTAATCCAGGTAGAATGAGCGGCTATTTCAAACAACGTGAATAAATGATGCATCAAGATAAAGATCTCTCAACGTGGCAGACATTTCGTCGACTCTGGCCGATGATCGCGCCCCATAAAGCGGGTTTATGCGTGGCCGCTGTGGCCCTGATACTTAACGCCGCGGGCGACACACTTATGCTCTCCCTGTTGAAGCCTTTACTGGATGATGGGTTTGGTAAAGCGGATAAATCGGTACTGATCTGGATGCCGCTGGCCGTCATTGGTCTGATGCTGATCCGTGGCGTCACCAGCTATATTTCCAGCTACTGCATCTCCTGGGTCTCCGGCAACGTCGTCATGAATATGCGTCGCCGCCTCTTTAGCCATATGATGGGCATGCCGGTCTCGTTCTTCGACCAGCAGTCGACAGGCACGCTGCTGTCGCGCATCACCTACGATTCTGAGCAGGTCGCCTCCTCTTCATCCAGCGCGCTGGTTACCGTCGTGCGCGAGGGGGCCTCGATTATCGGCCTGTTTATCATGATGTTCTATTACAGCTGGCAGCTGTCGCTGATCCTGATTGTGCTGGCACCGATTGTCTCTCTGGCGATTCGCTCGGTCTCTAAGCGCTTCCGCAGCATCAGCAAAACCATGCAGAATACGATGGGGCAGGTAACGACCAGCGCCGAGCAGATGCTGAAAGGGCATAAAGAAGTGCTGATTTTCGGTGGCCAGGAAGTAGAGTCCGAACGTTTTGCCCGCGTCAGCAACCGCATGCGTCAGCAGGGTATGAAGCTGGTATCGGCCTCATCTATCTCCGATCCGGTCATCCAGCTGATCGCTTCGCTGGCGCTGGCGTTCGTGCTCTATGCCGCCAGTTTCCCTAGCGTGATGGAGACGCTGACCGCAGGTACCATCACCGTGGTCTTCTCATCTATGATCGCGCTGATGCGCCCGCTGAAATCCCTGACTAACGTCAACGCGCAGTTCCAGCGCGGCATGGCGGCGTGCCAGACCCTCTTCTCCATCCTTGATAGTGAGCAGGAGAACGACACCGGTACGCGCGAGGTTGTGCGCGCCAAAGGTGACGTCGAGTTCCGCAATGTTACCTTTACCTATCCCGGACGCGATATTCCGGCGCTGCGCGATATCAATCTGGCGCTGCCGGAAGGGAAAACCGTTGCGCTGGTCGGGCGTTCAGGCTCAGGGAAGTCGACGCTGGCTAGCCTGCTGACACGTTTTTACGACATTCAGCAGGGCGAAATCCTGCTGGACGGCCACGACCTGCGCGAATATACGCTGCGTTCGCTGCGTAATCAGGTGGCGCTGGTATCGCAGAACGTGCATCTGTTCAACGACACCATCGCCAATAACATCGCCTATGCGCGTAGCGAGCAGTATAGCCGCGCCGAGATCGAGAAAGCCGCTACCATGGCGCACGCTATGGACTTCATCAACAAGATGGATAACGGACTGGATACGGTGATTGGCGAAAACGGCGTGCTGCTCTCTGGCGGTCAGCGCCAGCGTATCGCGATTGCGCGCGCCCTGCTGCGCGACTGTCCGATCCTTATCCTGGATGAAGCGACCTCCGCGCTGGATACCGAATCCGAACGTGCGATTCAGTCGGCGCTGGATGAGCTGCAGAAAAACCGCACCTCGCTGGTTATCGCTCACCGCCTGTCGACCATCGAAAAAGCCGATGAAATCGTGGTCGTTGAAGATGGCCGTATCGTTGAGCGCGGCACGCACGCTGTTCTGCTGGCTCAGCAGGGCACCTATGCCCAGCTGCATAAAATGCAGTTTGGACAATGATTGAGCGCATCTGGAGTGGACGCTCGCCGCTGTGGCTGCTGTTGTGGCCGCTCAGCCTGATCTATGGCGCGGTTTCCTCTCTGATTCGCCTCAGCTACCAGCGCGGCTGGCGTAAAAGCTGGCGCGCGCCGGTGCCGGTCGTAGTGGTCGGCAATCTCACTGCGGGCGGCAATGGCAAAACGCCGGTCGCGATCTGGCTGGTGCAGGAGCTGCAGCGCCGGGGCGTGAAGGTTGGCGTGGTGTCGCGCGGCTACGGCGGAAAAGCGGAGCGCTATCCGCTGCTGGTTAACGCCGAAACGCCGACGGAGCAGGCAGGCGATGAGCCTGTGCTGATCGCCCAGCGCAGCGGCGCGCCGGTCGCGGTGGCGCCGAAACGCCGCGCCGCGGTTGAGGCGCTGCTCGCCGCTCAGCCTGTTGATCTTATTATTACTGACGATGGCCTCCAGCACTACGCGCTCCAGCGCGATCGCGAGATTGTGGTGGTTGATGGCGTGCGCCGATTCGGCAACGGCTGGTGGCTGCCGGCGGGTCCTATGCGCGAGCGCGCCTCTCGCCTGCAGCAGGTCGACGCCGTTATCGTCAACGGCGGCGCTGCGGAGCCGGGTGAAATAGCTATGTCGCTGCGGCCTGGCGAAGCGGTTAACCTGCAAACGCATCAGTCAGTACCGCTCTCTGCCCTGAAAAAGGTGGTGGCGATGGCGGGGATTGGGCATCCGCCGCGCTTCTTCGCTACGCTTAAGCAGTATGGCGTCACGCCAGTAACCGAGATCGCCTTCGCCGATCACCATGCCTACAGCAAAGATGAGCTCGCCGGTTTAGTGGCCGCAGACCACATCCTGCTGATGACCGAAAAAGACGCGGTGAAATGCCGTCGCTTCGCCCAACCCAACTGGTGGTATCTGCCGGTCGAGGCGGAACTGAGCGGCAGCGCGGTCGCGCCGCTGCTGGATGATATCGAACGCCTGGCGCGGCAGGGCGCTGACAGGGCTGCCGACTAACTTCACGCCGAACGCAGGAAGGGAATGAATACAACGCTTTCGCTTTCGCTTCAACAGGCTCGTCATCTTCATCTGGCTGCGCAGGGTCTGCTGCGTACACCGCCAAAACGCGCGCGCTTTTCCGATCTGCTCGCCGCTGTCCGGCGCATGTCGCTGCTGCAAATCGATACCATCCATGTTGTCGCGCGCAGCCCTTATCTGGTGCTGTTTAGCCGCCTCGGCAGCTATCCGCAGCGCTGGCTGGAAGAGGCGCTGGCGCAGGGCGCGCTGTTTGAATACTGGGCGCATGAAGCCTGCTTTATTCCGCGCGAAGACTACCGTCTGCTGCGCCACCGCATGCTCCAGCCTGAGCGCCTTGGCTGGAAATATAACGCCCAGTGGGTACGCGATCACCAGCAAGAGATCGCTGACCTGTTGCAGCATATCGCAGAGCAGGGGCCGGTGCGCGCCGCTGACTTTGCCAGCGGCGACGATCACAAACCAGGCTGGTGGGCGTGGAAGCCGCATAAACGCCATCTGGAAAACCTTTTTAGCGCGGGCGAGCTGATGGTCAGCGAGCGGCGCAATTTCCAGCGGGTTTACGATCTGCGATCGCGCGTGCTGCCGGAGTGGCAGGATGCGCTACACGCCCTCAGCGAAGCGGATGCGCAGTGGGAAATGCTGCGCAACAGCGCGCGCAGTCTCGGTATTTTCCGCGCCGCCTGGCTGCCTGATTACTATCGTCTCAGGCGGGTGGCGCTGAAACCTTTCCTGGAAAAGGCGCAGCAGGCGGGTGACATTATTCCGGTCGAGGTTGCCGGGCTGGGCGAAATGTGGCTGCATCGCGATCTGCTGCCGCTGCTTGACGCGCCGCTTAACGCGACGCACAGCGCCATCCTGTCGCCGTTTGATCCGGTCGTCTGGGATCGTCGTCGGGCGCTGGAGCTTTTCCAGTTCGACTACCGCATCGAATGCTATACGCCAGAGGCGAAACGCAAGTATGGCTACTTTGTGCTGCCGGTTCTGCACCGCGGCGTCATTAAGGCCAGGCTGGATGCCCGTATGCTGCGTCAGGCGCGGCAGCTGGTGATTAAAAATTTTTGGCTGGAGCCGGATACGCGCGTTACCGCCGCTTTTATCAAAGATATTCGCCAGGCGATTAGTCGCTTTGCGGCGTGGCAGGATGCGGAGAGTGTCCTGTTCGAGCAAATGCCCGCTGCGCTGCAGCCGCACTGGTCCGCAGAGTGGGCGCTCAATAGCTGAGCTTTGCGGTTTGCGCCGCAGTTTCGCGGCCGCTTTCCGCGCACGCTGAGACACTGCGCTATGGTATCCTTAGCGCCTTATGCAATCGGTCCGTGATGGAGGACATATGGATCACCGTTTACTTGAAATCGTTGCCTGCCCGGTATGCAACGGCAAGCTTTACTATAACAACGCGCAGCAGGAGCTGATCTGTAAACCTGACGCGCTCGCCTTTCCAGTACGCGACGGCATCCCGGTACTGCTGGAAAACGAAGCGCGCACGCTCGCCGTTGAAGAGATCCATCCATGAGTTTCACGGCGATTATTCCTGCGCGCTACGCCTCGACGCGCCTGCCCGGCAAACCGCTGGTCGATATCGCCGGAAAGCCGATGATCGTTCATGTGATGGAGCGCGCGCGCGCCTCTGGCGCCAGCCGTGTGATTGTCGCGACGGATCATCCGGACGTAAAAACGGCAGTTGAGGCGGCGGGCGGCGAAGTCTGCATGACGCGCGCCGACCATCAGTCAGGCACGGAGCGGCTGGCAGAAGTGATCGAAACCTGCCGCTTTGCCGACGATGAGATTATCGTCAACGTGCAGGGCGACGAGCCGCTTATTCCGCCGGAAATCGTGCGTCAGGTGGCGGCGAATCTGGCAGGCGCGCAGGCGGGTATGGCGACGCTGGCGGTGCCGATTCATGATGCGGAAGAGGCGTTTAACCCTAACGCAGTGAAGGTGGTAATGGACGCCCAAGGCTATGCGCTCTATTTCTCGCGCGCTACCATTCCCTGGGATCGCGAGCGTTATGCCGCCTCCCGCGAGGAAGCTGGCGATACGCTGCTGCGCCATATCGGCATCTACGCCTACCGCGCCGGTTTTATTCGTCGTTATGTTTCGTGGGCGCCTTGTCCGCTGGAGCGTATCGAGCTGCTGGAACAGCTTCGGGTGCTCTGGTACGGCGAAAAGATACACGTTGCCGTAGCGGAAACCGTGCCGGGCGTTGGCGTGGATACGCCGGAAGATCTGGCGCGCGTGCGCGCCGCGCTGCAGGGTTGACGGCGTCGGGGAGAACTCCCCGACGCTTTTATTGATCTGTTTCTGTATTTTTGCCCGCTGAGGCCTCCAGGATGGTGTGACAGGTTCCTTGAGGAGGATGCATGGAAAGTCTCAAATCTGAACTGTCGCTGGTGCTGGGCGAGACGGTCAGCCGACTCGAAACCATCAGCGAACAGCCACCGACGCGGTTGTATGCACTCTACGATCGCCAGGATAAACCGATGCCGCTGGTGGCGAAATATTTTCGTCATCCGGGCCGCGCCGCGCTGGAGGCGAAAAAGCTGGCGCTGCTGGGCCATGAAGGGCTGGTCGCGGTACCTGCGGTCTACGGCCTGGTTCTGAGTCAGCAGCTGCCGGTACATGAAATGCTGCTGATGGCGCGTCTCAATGGCGTTTCCGCCGAAGCGCCGACCCGTGACGCCGTGCGCTGGCAGCAACTGTGCGAAGAGGTGGTCGAAGGGCTGCTTGCCTGGCACCGCATCAGCAGCCATGGGCTGGTTGGCACCGTCGACAGCACGCAGCAAAACAGCTGGCCGGCCTGGTTCCATCAGCGCGTCGAAGTCTTATGGTCTACGCTCAGCTATCTCCAGCCGCCTTCTTTCACCCTTGCCGATCGGCAGGTGCTGTTTCGCAGCCGCGAACAGCTGACCTATCTCTTTCGCGACTTTGACGATCCCTGCGTGATGCTGCATGGCAATCTGCGGCTGACCAGCATCATCAAAAACGCGCGCAGCGATCAGCTGGTGGCAATGACGCAGCCCGGCGTCATCTTATGGGCGCCGCGCGAATATGAGCTGATTCATCTGGGCGACAGCCCGGCGGAGCAGGCGCTGATGGAGCGCTATCTGCAGTGCGCGCCGGTCTCCGAAGGCTTCCTGTGGCGACGCTGGCTTTACCAGCTGTGGGACTGTATCGACGGGCTGGTGCAGTATGGCGCGTTCGATCGTCCGCGCTTCGATTACGCGCGGGCGCAGCTACTGCCCTGGCTCGGCTGAAGGCGCATCGCCGCCTTTCAGCCACTGCCACGCCTGGCCCAGCGACTCATAGACGACACGGTCGCTGTGGCTTAGCCACAGCGGAGAAGGAATAGCGCGCTCCCACCAGTTGAGCGGTGAGGTGACCGCCAGCTGATTAGCGGGCGCAGCAACAGGCGTTAAGCCTGCGGCATGAAAGAAATTAAGCGCGCGCGCCATATGGTTGGCGGAGGTCACCAGCAGGAAAGGCCGCTGGCTGACGACGCCGTGCACCGCGCGCGCTTCCTCTTCGGTATCCTTCGGCTGATCCAGCACCAGAATATGATCCTGCGGCACGCCCAGGCTCAGCGCGACCGATGCGGCAACCTGGCCGTTGCTGACGGGATTCTGTCCGGCGGCGGCGCCGGTGAAGATCATCGTCGCCTGCGGGTTGCGCCGCCACTGCCGCACGCCTTCGGCGACGCGCGGCAGGCTGTTGCCGATCAGATTCGAACTTGGCGCCCAGGCGGGATTAAAGGTGTAGCCGCCGCCCAGCACGACGATAAAATCGACCTTCTCTGCGCCGTTCCAGGTGGCGTAGCGCGATTCCAGCGGCAGCAGCAGGCGATCGGCGATCGGCTGCAGGCTCAGAAGCAGCAGTAGCACCCAGCTCAGCGAGACTAAAATTTTGCCGCTTTTATGCCAGCAGCTAAACCAAAGCAATAAAATACCCGCTGCCATTAACAGCAGCAGCAGCGGTAAAGGCATTAGCAGGCCGCCCACCAGTTTTTTCAGCCCAAAAAACATTAAAAAAACTCCTTGTTGTCCGAAAAAACAGCAGCCGGAAAGGAAGAAGGGGATGAAAGGTTCATTCTTCTTGAGCCTGTGACAAAATAGCATACGTTTGAGCGCAGCATACCGGAGCCCACGCCATGCAGGATCGTAACTTTGACGATCTCGCGGAAAAATTTTCGCAAAATATTTACGGCACGACCAAAGGGATCGTGCGTCAGGCGATCCTCTGGGACGAGCTGGAGACGATTCTGCCTACGCTCGGCACAGCTCCTCTGCGCGTGCTGGACGCTGGCGGCGGGCTGGGGCAAATCTCCAGCGGACTGGCACAGCGCGGTCACCAGATCCTGTTGTGCGATCTCTCGGCGGAGATGCTGCGTCGGGCGCAACAGCATGCCGAGGCGCAGGATGTGAGCCATAACATGCAATTCAGACAAATCGCCGTACAGCAGGTGGGCGAACATTTGGATACGCCGGTGGATCTGGTATTGTTTCACGCTGTGCTTGAGTGGGTCGCAGAGCCTGAAAAAGCGCTGCAGGCGCTGTTTGACGCATTGCGGCCAGGCGGCGTTATGTCGCTGATGTTTTTTAACCGCCACAGCCTGGTGTTTCGCAACCTGACGCTAGGGAACTTCGGTTACCTGCGGGTCAATATGGCGAAACAGAAGAAGCGTTCTCTGTCGCCGGATTACCCGCGCGATCCTGACGATGTCTACCGCTGGCTTAGCGCCTGCGGTTTCGTTATTGAACAGCGTACGGGCGTGCGCGTCTTCAGCGATTATATGAAAGCCCCGCCGGCGGACGGCGGAGGCGATGTAAGCATTCTTGAGATGGAGCGACGCTACTGTCGCCAGGAACCCTTTTTAAGCCTGGGACGTTACATTCACGTAACCGCGCGTAAACCAGGAAAGCAGGACGAATTATGAGTGAATTTTCCCAGACGGTACCCGAGCTGGTCAGCTGGGCGCGCAAGAACGACTTTTCGCTTGCGCTGCCGGTCGATCGTCTGGCCTTTTTGCTGGCCATCGCCACCCTGAATGGCGAGCGCATGGATGGCGAAATGAGTGAAGGCGAGCTGATCGATGCTTTTCAGCACGTCAGTAAAGCATTTGAACAAACCCATGAGACCGTCATGGTACGCGCCAACAACGCCATCAACGATATGGTGCGCCAGCGCCTGATTAACCGCTTTACCAGCGAGATGACGGAAGGCCATGCCATTTATCGTCTGACGCCGCTGGCGATCGGCATCACCGACTACTACATCCGTCAGCGCGAGTTCTCTACGCTGCGCCTGTCGATGCAGCTGTCGATCGTGGCGGGCGAGCTGAAACGCGCCGCCGACGCCGCGGAAGAGGATGGCGACGAGTTTCACTGGCACCGCAACGTCTTCGCGCCGCTAAAATATTCAGTGGCGGAAATTTTCGACAGCATCGATATGACGCAGCGTCTGATGGATGAACAGCAGCAGGCGGTCAAGAATGATATCGCCGATCTGCTGAATAAAGACTGGCGCGCGGCGATCTCCAGCTGCGAAATGCTGCTGTCGGAAACCTCCGGCACGCTGCGCGAACTCCAGGATACGCTGGAAGCGGCGGGCGACAAGCTGCAGGCCAATCTGCTGCGTATACAGGATGCTACGCTCAGCAGTCCCGATCTCGGCTTTGTCGATAAGCTGGTGTTCGATCTGCAAAACAAGCTGGACCGCATTATCAGCTGGGGCCAGCAGGCGATCGATCTCTGGATCGGCTATGACCGCCACGTCCACAAATTTATCCGAACCGCCATCGATATGGACAAGAACCGCGTATTTGCGCAGCGCTTGCGTCAGTCGGTGCAGAACTACTTCGACCAGCCGTGGGTGCTGACCTACGCCAGCGCCGATCGTCTGTTCGATATGCGCGACGAAGATCTTACGCTGCGCAATGACGAGGTGATGGGCGAACTCCCTGCCGAGCTGGAATATGAAGAGTTTAACGAAATCCGCGAACAGCTGGCGGCGATGATCGAAGAGGCGCTGCTGAGCTACAAATCCGAGCAGAAACCGCTCAACCTCGCCACGGTGATGCGCGACTATCTTGCCCAGTATCCGCGCGCGCGCCACTTTGACCTGGCGCGTATCGTGGTCGATCAGGCGGTGCGTCTCGGCGTGGCGGAAGCCGATTTAGCCGGCCTGCCCGCACAGTGGCAGGCTATTAATGATTACGGAGCCAAGGTGCAGGCACATGTCATCGACAAATATTGAACAAGTGATGCCGCTTAAGCTGGCACAGGCACTGGCGAATCCAGTTTTTCCCGCGCTTGACAGCCAGTTGCGCGCCGGGCGCCATATCGGCATCGAAGAGCTGGATCAACACGCTTTTCTGATGGATTACCAGACATATCTGGAAGAGTTCTACGCACGTTACAACGTTGAATTAATTCGCGCGCCAGAGGGCTTTTTCTATCTGCGTCCGCGCTCCACCACGCTTATTCCGCGATCGGTACTTTCTGAGCTGGATATGATGGTCGGCAAGCTGCTCTGTTATCTCTACCTTAGCCCGGAGCGTCTGGCGAACGAAGGCATCTTCACCCAGCAAGAGCTGTATGACGAACTGCTGACGCTCGCCGATGAGAACAAACTGCTTAAGCTGGTGAACCAGCGTTCGACCGGCTCCGATCTCGATCGGGCCAGGCTGCAGGAAAAAATGCGCGCGTCGCTGAGCCGTCTGCGTCGACTCGGCATGGTGTGGTTTATGGGCAACGACAGCAGCAAATTCCGCATTACCGAATCGGTGTTCCGCTTTGGCGCCGACGTGCGCAGCGGCGACGATCCGCGTGAGGCGCAGCTGCGGCTGATCCGCGACGGCGAAGCGATGCCGCTCGACAGCGTCAGCAGCGAGCCGGATGATATTGACAGCGAAGCGAATGATAGCGCGGAGGAAGAACAGGCATGATTGAACGCGGAAAATTTCGTTCGCTTACTTTGATCAACTGGAACGGCTTTTTTGCCCGAACCTTTGATCTTGACGAACTGGTCACCACGTTATCGGGCGGCAACGGCGCCGGTAAATCCACCACCATGGCCGCCTTCGTTACGGCGCTAATCCCGGATTTGACGCTGCTGCACTTCCGTAATACCACCGAAGCGGGCGCGACCAGCGGCTCGCGTGATAAGGGTCTGCACGGCAAGCTGCGCGCTGGCGTGTGCTATGCGGTGCTTGACGTCATTAACTCGCGTCACCAGCGTGTGATTGCGGGCGTGCGTCTGCAGCAGGTAGCGGGCCGCGATAAAAAGGTCGATATCAAGCCGTTCAGCATTCACGGGCTGCCGATGGATAGCCAGCCGACCGATATGCTGACCGAGATTATGAACAGCCGCCAGGCGCGCGTGCTGCCGCTGAGCGAAGTCAAAGAGCGCGTCGAAGCGCAGGAAGAGGTGCAGTTCCGTCAGTTCAGCTCGGTCACTGACTACCATGCGATGATGTTCGAACACGGTATCGTGCCGCGCCGTCTGCGCTCTGCCGGCGATCGCAGCAAGTTCTACCGTTTGATTGAGGCATCGCTCTATGGCGGTATCTCCAGCGCCATTACCCGCTCGCTGCGCGACTATCTGCTGCCGGAAAACAGCGGCGTGCGTAAAGCGTTTCAGGATATGGAGGCGGCACTGCGCGAAAACCGCATGACGCTGGAGGCGATCCGCGTCACGCAGTCCGATCGCGACCTCTTTAAACACCTTATCTCCGAAGCCACCAGCTATGTGTCGGCGGACTATATGCGTCACGCCAACGAGCGGCGCATCCATCTCGACGGCGCGCTGCAGCTGCGGCGCGATCTCTTCTCCAGCCGCAAACAGCTGGCGTCAGAGCAATATCGCCATATTGAGATGGCGCGTGAGCTCGCCGAACACGGCGGCGCGGAGAACGATCTGGAAGCGGACTATCAGGCCGCCAGCGATCACCTCAATCTGGTGCAGACCGCCATGCGCCAGCAGGAAAAAATCGAGCGCTACGAGGCGGATCTCGACGAGTTGACCCACCGTCTGGAAGAGCAGAACGAGGTGGTAGCCGAAGCGCGCGAAGCGCAGGAAGAGAACGAAGCGCGCGCCGAAGCGGCGGAGCTGGAAGTGGACGAGCTGAAAAACCAGCTGGCCGATTTTCAGCAGGCGCTCGACGTTCAGCAGACGCGCGCGATTCAGTATCAGCAGGCGCTGCAGGCACTTGAGCGCGCCAGAACCCTCTGCCAGCTGCCGGATTTGACCATCGACAACGCCGACGAATGGCAGGCGCGTTTCCAGGCGACCGAAGAGGAAGCGACGGAAACGCTGCTGCGTCTGGAGCAGAAGCTGAGCGTGGCGGAAGCGGCGCACAGCCAGTTCGAACAGGCACTGGCGCTGGTGACCAGCATCGCTGGCAACGTGCCGCGTCAGGAAGCCTGGCAAACCGGCCGCGAGCTGCTGCGCGACGCCGCCAACCAGCGTCATTACGCCGAGCAGCTCTCTTCGCTGCGTCTGCGTCTTAACGAACTGGAGCAGCGTCTGCGCGAACAGCATGAGGCGGAGCGGCTGCTGGCGGAGTTCTGTAAACGCCAGGGCGCGCACTATGACGCCGACGCGCTGGAAGGACTGCATAGCGAGCTGGAAGCGCAGATTGAACAGCTCAGCGCCAGCGTCTCCGACGCCGGCGAACGCCGCATGGTAATGCGTCAGGAGCTGGAGTCGCTGCGCGAACGTATCGCGGCCCTGACCGCACGCGCGCCGCACTGGCTGGCAGCGCAGGAGATCCTGACGCAGCTCAGCGAGCAGACCGGCGAAGCGCTGGGAAACAGCCAGCAGATTACCGAATTTATGCAGCAGCTGCTGGAGCGCGAGCGCGAAACCACGGTTGAGCGCGACGAAATCGCCGCGCGCAAACGCGACGTTGAGCGCCAGATTGAACGCCTCAGCCAGCCTGGCGGCGCGGAAGATGCGCGCCTGACGCAGCTGGCGGAACGCTTCGGCGGCGTGCTGCTCTCTGAAATTTACGACGACGTTACGCTTGATGACGCGCCTTACTTCTCGGCCCTCTATGGTCCGTCGCGCCACGCTATCGTCGTGCCGGATCTGTCGCTGGTGCGCGAGCAGCTCGACGGTCTGGAAGAGTGCCCGGAAGATCTCTATCTGATCGAGGGCGATCCGCAGTCGTTCGACGACAGCGTCTTCGCCGTGGAAGAGCTGCAAAACGCGGTGGTGGTGAAAGTGGCGGAGCGGCAGTGGCGCTATTCGCGCTTCCCGAAAATTCCGCTGTTCGGCCGCGCCGCGCGCGAGAACCAGCTGGAGCTGCTGCACAACGAGCGCGATCGTCTGGCGGAGCGTTATGCCACGCTCTCGTTCGACGTGCAGAAAACGCAGCGCCTGCATCAATCCTTCAGCCGTTTTATCGGCACGCATCTGGCGGTCGCCTTCGAGGAAGATCCGGAAGCGCAGATTCGCCAGTATAACGCGCGCCGCACCGAGCTGGAGCGCGCGCTGAATCAGCATGAAAGCGACAATCAGCAGCAACGCCAGCAGTATGAGCAGGCGAAAGAGGGCGTGGCGCAGCTTAACCGTTTGCTGCCGCGCGTGAACCTGCTGCTGGACGATACGCTGGCCGATCGCTGCGACGAGATCCGCGAACAGGTAGAGGTCGCGCAGGAAGCGGCGCGTTTCCTGCATCAGCATGGCGCGAAACTCACGAAGCTTGAATCGCTGATTAGCGTATTGCAGAGCGATCCGGAACAGCATGAACAGCTGCAGGCGGACTATCAGCAGGCGCAGCAGCAGCAGCGCGTCGCGCGTCAGCAGGCGTTCGCCCTGACGGAAGTTGTACAGCGTCGCGCCCACTTCAGCTACGGCGACTCTGCCGGCATGCTGAACGGCAACAACGATCTCAGCGATAAGCTGCGTCGCCAGCTGGAGCAGGCTGAAGGCGAGCGCAGCCGCGCGCGCGAACGCCTGCGCGAGCATCGGGCACAGCTGACGCAATACAGCCAGGTGCTGGCGTCCCTGAAGAGCTCGCACGATACCAAGCGCGACATGCTGAAAGAGCTGCTGCAGGAGATGCAGGATATCGGCGTGCATGCTGACGCCAGCGCGGAAGAGCGCGCGCGCATTCGCCGTGACGAACTCTACGCCGCGCTGAGCCACAACCGCGCCCGCCGCAACCAGCTGGAGAAACAGCTCACCTTCTGCGAAGCGGAGATGGAGAACCTGCAGAAGCGGCTGCGCGTGCTGGAGCGCGACTACCATCGCATTCGCGAGCAGGTGGTCAGTGCCAAAGCGGGCTGGTGCAGCGTGCTGCGTCTGGTGAAAGAGAACGGCGTCGAGCGACGTCTGCACCGTCGCGAACTCGCTTATCTGAGCGGTGACGAGCTGCGTTCGATGTCGGATAAGGCGCTGGGCGCGCTGCGTCTGGCCGTGGCGGATAACGAGCATTTGCGCGACGTTCTGCGCCTGTCGGAAGATCCAAAGCGTCCAGAGCGCAAAATCCAGTTCTTTATCGCCGTCTATCAGCATCTGCGCGAACGTATCCGTCAGGACATTATCCGTACCGACGATCCGGTTGAGGCGATCGAGCAGATGGAGATTGAGCTGAACCGTCTGACTGAAGAGCTGACGGCGCGCGAGCAGACACTGGCGATCAGCTCGCGTAGCGTGTCGAACATTATTCGTAAAACCATTCAGCGCGAGCAAAACCGCATCCGTCAGCTGAACCAGGGGCTGCAGATGGTGAGTTTTGGTCAGGTGCGCAGCGTGCGGCTTAACGTTAACGTGCGTGAAGCACACGCCACGCTGCTGGATACCCTGTCGGAAGAGCATGAACAGCATCAGGATCTGTTTAACAGCAGCCGTCTCACTTTCTCCGAAGCGCTGGCGAAACTCTATCAGCGTCTGAATCCGCAGATCGATATGGGCCAGCGTACGCCGCAGACCATCGGCGAAGAGCTGCTGGACTACCGCAACTATCTGGAAATGGAAGTTGAGGTTAACCGCGGCTCCGACGGCTGGCTGCGCGCCGAGAGTGGCGCGCTGTCGACCGGTGAAGCGATCGGTACCGGGATGTCGATTCTGGTAATGGTGGTGCAGAGCTGGGAAGAGGAGTCGCGTCGCCTGCGCGGCAAAGACATTTCCCCGTGCCGTCTGCTGTTCCTTGACGAGGCGGCGCGCCTGGATGCGCGCTCTATCGCCACGCTGTTCGAGCTCTGCGAGCGGCTGGAGATGCAGCTGGTGATTGCGGCGCCGGAAAACATCAGTCCGGAAAAAGGCACTACCTATAAGCTGGTCCGTAAAGTGTTTAACAACACGGAACATGTTCACGTCGTCGGCCTGCGCGGTTTCTCTGCCGACGCGACGCCAGCGCGCCGCGACAGCGCAGAAGAGGCGGGTCTGGAAGCGGAAAACTCGCAGGTTTAATCTGTTCAATAATTACCGCTTTGGGTAATCTGTAAACGGCGTTTGTCCTGTGAGGCAAATGCCGTTTTTTATTTGTATACTCAGGACATGAGTAGCAGCCCAGTTGCAGCTGATCCAGGAAATGCTGCGTGGTAAACAAATGAGGGGGCAGGGATGTTACTGACCAATAAAACCAACAATTACGTTTTTTCACTGCTGGCGATAGCGCTGGCCTTTACGCCGCTGCATTTTACGCAGGCGGCCGTTATTGCAGTGCTACCCGGCACTACGCACGCGACCATTTCGGTAAGCGACAGCCAGCAGCGCCTGCGCCAGGCGTTTGCCGGTAAAGAGCCACCTTTCTATTTAGCCTCCCTCGCGTCGCTTTATGCGGCGCACAATATGCAGCCGATGTGGCAGGACCGCGCAGCGGTGCAGCAATTCCAGCAGCAGCTGGCGGAAGTGGCGATGTCGGGCGTTCAGCCGCAGTTTACGCGCTGGATCGATCGCCTGACCGATCCCGGCATTAGCGGTTTTGCGCGCGATGTGGTGCTCAGCGATGCCATGCTGGGTTATCTGCAGTTCGTCTCCAGCGTGCCGACTCAGGGCGAAAACTGGCTCTACAGCAATGTGCCTTATAAACTGGCGCAGCCGTCGGTGGCAGTGGTGAACCAGTGGCAAAAGGCGGTACAGACGGGCGCGTCCGCCTCTTTTGTCTCTTCGCTGGCGCCGCAGCATCCGCAATATGCGCCGATGCACGCTGCGCTAAAACAGCTGCTGACCGACGCACGTCCCTGGCCGCAGCTGAAAAACCGTGAAACCCTGCGCCCCGGCCAGGTCAGTGATGATGTTCCTGCGCTGCGCGAAATTTTACAGCGTACCGGCATGCTTACCGCCCAGACTACGGCGCCGAGCCCTGCGGACGACGCGGTGCCTACGGCGCCTGTTCCGGTAAGCCAGAGCGCGCAGCCCGCTGCGGTCAGCCCCTCAGCGGCCAGCGTCGGCGATCTCGCGGCGCAGACGCCGCAGGCAGCAGGCAACGTGCAGAACGGCGCAGCTGAGACAGGCAGCAACAACGTCTATGACGCTACGCTGGTGGCGGCCGTTAAGCGCTTTCAGCAGTGGCAAGGGCTGGGCAACGACGGCAATATCGGGCCGCGCACCCGCGAATGGCTCAACGTCACGCCGCAGATGCGCGCCGCGCTGCTGGCGCTGAATATCCAGCGTCTGCGCCTGCTGCCGGATGATATGCATAACGGCATCATGGTTAATATCCCTAACTATTCTCTGACCTATTACAACAACGGCAATAAGATCCTCTCGTCGCGCGTGATTGTCGGGCGTCCCGATCGTAAAACGCCGCTGATGCGCAGCGCGCTTAATAATGTGGTGCTCAACCCGCCGTGGAACGTGCCAACGACGCTGGTCCGTCAGGACATCATTCCTAAGGTGAAGCAGGATCCGAGCTATCTCTACAAGCACGGCTATACGCTGCTCTCTGGCTGGAGCGCGGATGCGGAAGTGATCGACCCCAGCATGATTGACTGGAGTATGGTTTCAGCCTCGTCTTTCCCCTATCGCATACGTCAGGCGCCAGGCAACACCAACTCGCTGGGACGCTATAAGTTTAACATGCCGAGTTCGGACGCTATCTATCTGCACGATACGCCGAACCATGGGCTGTTCCAGCGTGATATTCGTGCGCTAAGTTCAGGCTGCGTACGCGTCAATAAAGCGTCAGAGCTGGCGGGTCTGCTGCTGCAGGATGCAGGCTGGAATGATTCACGGATCTCTGATCAGTTAAAACAGGGCGATACGCGCTACGTGCCGATTCGGCATCGTATTCCGGTAAACCTCTACTATCTGACCGCCTGGGTGGCCGACGATGGCAAGCCGCAGTTCCGAACAGATATTTACAATTATGATAACCCAGCCCGTTCCGGCAGCCAGGCGCTGGCTCGCGCTGGACAGCTGTTGCTCTAATCCTTGATTTTCCAACTCTGTTCCTTTTTGCTACTGCTGCGATAAGGATTCCACAACGGCGATCCCACCCGGGGTCGCCGTCCAAACTTCTCCACGGCGGGTTGACGGGACCTGGACGGACGGTTATGGTTCGGCCTTGTGCGGTTTTTGCACATTTCGATGGCTTCAACTCAGGTAACCGTTTTTCATGTCCAGTTTTAATTTAACACGTCGCAAATTGCTTCTTGGCGGAACGGCTGCGGCCGGGATGGCGCTCCTGCCCAACGCAGCTATGGCCTCGCTTTCAACGTCACGTCCTCGCGAACTGACGCTGAGCAATCTTCACACCGGTGAAACCCTTAAAACTGAGTTTTTTAACGGGAAAAGCTACGATAAGAGCGAGCTGGCTCGCCTGAACCACTTTTTCCGTGATTATCGCGCCAATCTGACTAAAAGCATCGATCCCCATCTGTTCGATCAGATTTACCGACTGCAGGCGTTGCTGGAAACCCGCAAGCCGATCCAGCTGGTCTCCGGCTACCGCTCGCTGGCGACCAACAATATGCTGCGTGAAAGCGGCCCGGGCGTAGCGAAGCACAGCTACCACACCAAAGGGCAGGCGATGGATTTCCATATTGAAGGCATCGCGCTGAATAACATCCGCAAAGCGGCCTTAACAATGCGCGCCGGTGGTGTAGGATATTATCCTCGCAGCAACTTCGTTCATATTGATACCGGGCCGGTACGGCACTGGTAATGACGCCGGCAACGCTGCGTGCGCCGGTCATGGAGCGTTATGAACTACCACATTATTCCTGTTACCGCCTTCGCGCAGAACTGTTCCGTTATCTGGTGTGAGGCGACGCGCGACGCCGCCCTGGTTGATCCCGGCGGCGATGCGGCTAACATCATTGGGACGCTCCAGCAGCTTAATCTTACGCCTGCGCAAATTTTACTGACGCACGGTCATCTGGATCATGTGGGCGCGGCGGCGGAGCTGGCAGCGCACTATCAGGTGCCCATTGTCGGGCCGCACAGGCTGGATGCCTTCTGGCTGGAAGCGTTGCCGACGCAGAGCCGGATGTTTGGTCTCGCGGAGTGCGCGCCATTTACGCCGGATCGCTGGCTGGAAGAGGGCGACAGGGTTCAGGTCGGCGAGGTTGAGCTGGAGATTCTGCATACGCCTGGCCACACGCCGGGTCATATCGTCTTCTTCGATCGGACGGGCCGTCTGCTGATCTCCGGCGACGTGATCTTCCACGGCGGCGTAGGACGTACGGACTTTCCACAGGGTAGTCATCAGGCGCTTATTGCATCAATTAACGATAAGCTGCTGCCGCTGGGCGACGACGTGACTTTTGTTCCTGGCCACGGTGCTGTTTCAACGCTGGGCCACGAGCGTATCAGCAATCCTTTTCTGCAATAAAACCTTTCTACCATAAAAAAATGGGCCGAAGCGGCCCATTCACGTAGCTGACACACTCACTGCGCGCGTTCCGCGCAAGCGTGGCTCGACGAGCTTACAGCACCGCCACAATCGCCTCGCACAGCGCCGACATATTATCCGGCGTCATGCCTGCAACGTTAACGCGGCCCGAATTAACCGCATAGACGGCAAACTCATCGCGCAGGCGGATCACCTGATCTTTGGTCAGGCCGCTAAAAGAGAACATGCCGTTCTGCTGGATAATAAAGCTGAAATCACGCGTTGCGCCTTTCTCCGCCAGGGTATTCACAAACAGCTGACGCATGCGCTGGATGCGCTGACGCATATCGGTCAGCTCCTGCTCCCAGATGGTACGCAGCGCCTGATTGCTGAGTATGGTCGCCACTACCGCCGCGCCATGCGCCGGCGGGTTGGAGTAGTTAGCGCGGATAGTGTATTTCACCTGGCTGAAGGCGGTCTCGGCCGTGGTAGCATCGGCGGCGACCAGGGTAATGGCACCTACGCGCTCATTATATAAGCCGAAGTTCTTGGAGTAAGAACTGGCGACGATCAGCTCCTGATGCGAGGCGGCGAAAATACGCAGGCCTTCTGCATCTTCATTCAGACCGCGAGCAAAGCCCTGATAGGCAAAGTCAAAGAGCGGCAGCCAGCCTTTAGCCTGAGAGAGCTGCGCCAGCTGGCTCCACTGCTCTGCTGTGGGATCGATGCCGGTCGGGTTGTGGCAGCAGCCGTGGAACAGCACCACGTCGCCTGCTTTCGCCTCCTGCAGCGCGGCCAGCATGCCGTCGAAATCGAGCTGATGATTTTCCGCGTCGTAGTAAGCATATTCGCACACTTCAAGGCCAGCGGCGTTGAAGACGTTTTTATGGTTCGGCCAGCTGGGGTTGCTTACCCAGACGCGTTTTACGCTGGTCTGGGTAGCGAGAAAATCAGCCGCGACGCGCAGCGCGCCGGTGCCGCCTGGGGTCTGCGCGGTACGCGCGCGGCCAGCGGCAATCAGCGGATTCTCTGCGCCAAACAGCAGCTCCTGAGTGCAGCGCGCAAAATCGGCCAGGCCATCAATGCTGAGATAATTTTTAGTGGTTTCGTTTTCCAGCAGATACTGTTCGGCTTTCTTAACGCTGGTCAATACCGGCGTATTGCCGGTTTCATCTTTATAAACGCCGATGCCGAGGTTGATTTTGTGCGGGCGGTCGTCAGCGCGAAACAGATCGGCCAGCCCAAGAATTGGATCGGCAGGTGCCGCAGAGATAGATTCAAACATGAGTCGTGTCCAGTAGCGTGAACTTTAACGAAATGAGCCTTCAGGTTAACGTCAGCGCTGTGCATTGCCAACCGTTTACGCAAAAAATCGTCACTCAGCGGTGGTCATTCGGGATGCTTATGGCTGACAAGGGGAAAACGCTGTTTTACGGGGGATTTCAGGACGGGGAATTTCAGGCATAAAAAAACGGAGCCGAGGCTCCGTTTTTTGCGACAGGTAACTTAGAACTGGTAAACCAGGCCTACAGCTACGGTGTCGTCGGTGTTCAGACCCAGGCGGTTGTTGTCATCCAGCTGGTTGATCTGATAGTCAACGTAGGTCGACATGTTTTTGTTGAAGTAGTAGGTTGCGCCCACGTCGATGTATTTGATCAGGTCAGCATCGCCCACGCCTTCGATGTCTTTGCCTTTAGACTGTACGTAGCCGATAGAAGGACGCAGACCGAAGTCGAACTGATACTGTGCAACCAGCTCGAAGTTCTGTGCTTTGTTGGCAAAAGCGGTAGTAGAAGTGGTAGCGGTAGTCGCAAGTGCGAAAGGTGTAGAGTTGCGGGTCTCACCATACATCGCTGCCAGGTAAATATTGTTAGCGTCATATTTCAGAGCGGTTGCCCAGTTTTCAGCGCGTTTGCCCTGACCAACGATAGAGCCGTCTGGAGCCACAACGCCGGCAGCCTGCGAGTCAGTACGATCGCTGCTGCTGTATGCGCCAACGATACCAACACCGATTGGTGAGGTGTAAGAGGTTGACAGGCCCCAGCCGTCGCCGTTCGCGCGACGAATGTCGCTACGCTCGTTTTTGCCCTGATACTGAACCGCGAAGTCCCAGCCATCAACCAGGCCGAAGAAGTTTTTGTTGCGGTAGGTCAGCAGGCCGGTGCTACGACCGTTCATGAAGTTGTCTGAGTAACCAGAGTCGCCGCCGAATTCTGGCAGCATATCGGTCCAGCCGATAGCGTCGTACACAACGCCGTAGTTACGACCGTAGTCGATTGAGCCAGCGCTACCGAATTTCAGACCGGCAAAGCCCAGACGGGTTTTGTTGCCGTTCTGCGCGTCAGAAGAGCCTTCTGAGTTGTTTGCCTGAATGTTGTATTCCCACTGGCCGTAACCGGTCAGCTGGTCGTTAATCTGAGTTTCACCCTTGAAACCGAAGCGAACATAGGTCTGGTCGCCATCGTTGCTGTCGTTATCAGAGAAATAGTGCAGACCATCAACTTTACCGTACAGGTCCAGTTTATTGCCGTCTTTGTTGTAAACTTCTGCTGCGTTTGCTGCGCCGGCAGCTAACAGAGCAGGGATAACCACTGCAAGAATGTTGCGCTTCATCATTATTTATTACCCTCATTGGAGTTTATTCGGACACCTGCCACTGCCGTCAAGAAACCGTTACGGAACCCTGAGAGAAGTTTGGTGTCTTCCTGTGTCTGCACGCATCTTTCCATCCTGTAGCGGGATATGCCACTCTGAAAATGCTACTAAACTCGTAATCTGGTTTCTAAAAGCAAATTTGTATTGCAGGATGTAAATTTTCGGGAACTTTGTGAGAGAACTCAAAATTTACAAAAATAAAAAAAGGCCGACAGTGTCGGCCTCTTTATATATATGAATTTCTTATAATTAATCGTTAATTTTAGAAATTTGCATTACGCGGCGTGCGTGGGAAAGGGATAACGTCCCTTACATTTTGTACGCCAGTGACATAGGCGATTAAACGTTCAAAGCCTAAGCCGAAGCCAGAATGTGGCACCGTACCGTAACGACGCAGATCGCGATACCACCAGTAATCTTCTTTATTCAGGCCCATCTCTTCCAGGCGCGCGTCGAGGACGTCGAGACGCTCTTCACGCTGAGAGCCGCCGATAATTTCGCCGATGCCTGGCGCCAGTACATCCATCGCCGCCACGGTTTTATTATCGTCGTTAAGGCGCATATAGAACGCCTTAATGTCTTTCGGGTAGTTTTTCACCACCACCGGCGCTTTAAAGTGCTGCTCGGCCAGATAGCGCTCGTGCTCGGAAGAGAGGTCGATGCCCCAGGAAACCGGGTTTTCAAAGGTCTGTCCGCAGTTTTCCAGAATAGTAATGGCGTCGGTATAGTCGACCTGCGCGAAGTCAGTAGAAATAAAGCGCTCAAGGCGATCGACCGCCTCTTTGTCTACGCGTTCGGCAAAGAACGCCATATCGTCGGCGCGTTCGTCCAGCACCGCTTTAAACACATATTTCAGCATCGCTTCTGCGAGCGCGGCGGCGTCATCCAGCGTGGCGAAGGCGATCTCCGGCTCCAGCATCCAGAACTCCGCCAGGTGACGGCTGGTGTTAGAGTTTTCGGCGCGGAAGGTTGGGCCGAAGGTATAGATCTTCGACAGCGCACAGGCGTAGGTTTCGCCGTTCAGCTGGCCGGAAACGGTCAGGAAGGCCTCTTTGCCAAAGAAATCTTCGTTGAAGTCTACATGGCCCTGCGGCGTGCGCGGCAGGTTTTCCAGATCCAGCGTCGAAACGCGGAACATCTCGCCGGCGCCTTCGGTATCCGAGGCGGTGATCAGCGGGGTAGAGACCCAGAAATAGCCGTTTTCATGAAAGAAGCGATGCAGCGCCTGCGCCAGGGTATGGCGTACGCGCGCGACGGCACCGATCAGATTGGTGCGCGGACGAAGATGCGCCACTTCGCGCAGGTACTCAATGCTGTGACGTTTCGCCGCCATCGGATAGGTATCGGGATCGTCCACCCAGCCGGTGACTTCCACGCGGGTCGCCTGGATCTCAAACGCCTGACCCTGACCCGGCGAGGCCACCACGGTGCCGGTAATAATCACGGAACAGCCGGTGGTGAGGCGCAGAACGTCATCCTGATAATTATTCAGAGAATTATTCACAACGGCCTGAACGGGATTAAAGCAGGAACCGTCATAAACGGCGACGAAGGAAAGACCGGCTTTTGAATCTCTTCGGGTACGCACCCAACCACGTACGGTGACTTCACTGTCAACCGCGACGCGACCGTGCAGTACGTCCGCTACAGGCACTACGCTCATAAATATCTCTCTATATAGAAGAAGTGAGTTTAAACAGTTCCCCAGACCGGGGTTTTGCTATGTTACTTGCGAGTCGCAAGGAAACAAGCAAAATCCGGCGGGACGGCAGATTTATTACAGCAGAAGCGGGGCGCGTCAACGCCCCGATAAAGCGGGGATTAGCTGGCTTTTTTCACCAGCGGCAGATCGAAGGCTTTGCGCAGGGCTCTGACGAAGGCTTGATCCTGACAAATCGTTTTGCCTGGACTGTCGGAGAGTTTCGCCACCGGCTTGCCGTTACATTCCACCAGTTTGATAACGATATTAAGCGGCGTGACACCGGGAATATCGCAGGTCAGGCGCGTGCCGATGCCAAACACCACGCCGGCGCGCTGGCCAAAGTGGCGATAGAGCGCCAGCGCCTTATCCAGAGTAAGGTTGTCAGAGAAAACCAGCGTTTTGCTGTGCGGATCAATGCCCAGCTTTTCATAATGGGCCAGCGCTTTTTCGCCCCACTCGACGGGATCGCCCGAATCGTGGCGCAGCCCCTGATAGCGGCTGGCGAAATTAACGCCGAAGTCGCGCAGGAAAGCGTCCATGGCGATACAGTCGGTAAGCGCGATGCCAAGCTGGCCGTCATATTCGTCGAGCCACGCCTGCAGCGCCGCGCGCTGGCTGTTGGCCAGCACCGGGCTGATCTGCTGAAAGGCCTGAAACCACTCGTGCGCCTGGGTGCCGACCGGCGTCAGCTCCAGGCGGCGCGCCAGATCGTAGTTGCTGGTGCCGATAAGCCAGGGAAAATCCTGCTTCAGCGTGGCGACGATGGCGTGCTGCACATCGCCAGAAAAACGGCGACGCGTGCCGAAATCCATCAGACGAAAGCGCGACATATCGATATCGGCAACCTCGCGGCGAAAAGCGCTCAGCTTCTGCTGCAGATGATCGACCGCCTGTTGCGCGCCGGTATGCGGCGAACGGTGGCGGTGCACCACCTCGCTGATCAGCGCCAGCAGCGGCACCTCCCATAAGATGACTTCGCGCCAGGGGCCGGTGATACGGATATCAAGATGGCCGTCGCGGTTACGTACCTGCACCTGTTCGGGGTTGTAACGAAAATCGCGCAGCCAGTTAAGGTAGTCAGACTGGAAGAAGGGCAGGCTGGACAGATACGTATATTCGTCATCGGTCAGCGCAAGCGTCTGCATGGCGTTAACGGCCTCGCGAATCTCATTCGCATAGAGACCGAGCAGATCGTCGCCGCGGCAACGAAACTCAGCCGCCACCGTGACATCGTGGTAACGGTGAAAGACGGCTTGCTGCATATGAAGCTTGTAAGCGTCAGTATCCAGCAGTGAAGTCAGTATCGGGGAAGCATGTCCTGTCATGGTGCGTTTCAGCATCCTGTTCGGCGGCGCAGAGCCCGGTGTGTAAAAGTCATAAAGACGCAGGAGTATAAATCAGTAACTGCGGCTGATCACAGCATATTTCAAGCCCGCAGGTCGAGGGTAAAACGTGCCGTTGTTAATGAATTGTAGCTATTTATGGCGAGACATGCATTGTACATGGCAAGCTAAAGGCAACGCGCTTAGACTTTGGCGGTAAACCTATAACAATGCGAGACGGAATATGACGCAACAGCCCCAAATTAAATATCGCCACGACTATCGTGCGCCGGATTACACCATCACCGATATCGATCTGACCTTTGCGCTCGACGCCGCCACGACGCGCGTCACCGCAATCAGCCAGGTTAAACGGCTCGGCGATGCGCAGGCTGAGCTGCGTCTTGATGGCGAAGCGTTGACCCTGATTTCCATTGAAGTGGACGGCTCGCCCTGGAGCGCCTGGCGCCAGGAAGAGGGCGCGCTGGTGCTGAGTCAGCTGCCGGCCCAGTTCCAGCTTAAGATCGTCAACGATATTCATCCCGATAAAAACACCGCGCTGGAAGGGCTTTACCAGTCTGGCGAAGCGCTCTGCACCCAGTGCGAAGCCGAAGGCTTCCGTCATATTACCTGGTATCTGGATCGCCCTGACGTGCTGGCGCGCTTCACCACGACCATTATCGCCGACGAGGCGCGCTATCCTTACCTGCTCTCTAACGGCAACCGCATCGACGGCGGCAAAACAGAGCAGGGCAAGCACTGGGTAAAATGGCAGGATCCCTTCCCGAAACCCTGTTATCTCTTTGCGCTGGTGGCGGGTGATTTCGACGTGCTGCGCGACAGCTTTAAAACCCGTTCCGGCCGCGACGTCGCGCTGGAGATCTTTGTCGACCGCGGCAATCTGGATCGCGCCGACTGGGCGATGACCTCGCTGAAGAACAGCATGAAGTGGGACGAGGAGCGTTTCGGCCTGGAGTATGACCTCGACATCTTTATGATCGTCGCCGTCGATTTCTTCAATATGGGCGCGATGGAGAACAAAGGCCTGAACGTCTTTAACTCCAAATATGTGCTGGCGAAGGCGGAAACCGCGACCGACAAAGACTACCTCGGCATTGAAGCGGTCATTGGCCACGAATATTTCCATAACTGGACCGGCAACCGCGTCACCTGCCGCGACTGGTTCCAGCTCAGCCTGAAAGAGGGCTTGACCGTGTTCCGCGATCAGGAGTTCAGCTCCGATCTCGGCTCGCGCGCGGTCAACCGCATCGATAACGTACGCGTGATGCGCGGCGCACAGTTCGCCGAAGATGCCAGCCCGATGGCGCACCCGATCCGCCCGGATCAGGTCATGGAGATGAATAACTTCTATACCCTGACCGTGTACGAAAAGGGATCGGAAGTGATCCGCATGATGCATACGCTGCTCGGCGAGGAGAATTTCCAGAAAGGGATGCAGCTCTATTTTGAGCGCCACGACGGCAGCGCGGCGACCTGTGACGACTTTGTGCAGGCGATGGAGGATGCTTCCAACGTCGATCTGTCGCAGTTCCGCCGCTGGTACAGCCAGAGCGGCACCCCGGTGCTGACGGTACGCGACGACTATAACCCAGAGCTGGAGCAGTACACGCTGCATGTCACGCAGCACACGCCGCCGACCGCCGATCAGAAAGAGAAGCTGCCGCTGCATATTCCGCTTGATATCGAACTCTACGACAACGAAGGCAAGGTGATCCCGCTGCAGCATAACGGCCATCCGGTGCACCACGTTCTCAACGTGACCGAAGAGTTCCAGACCTTTATCTTCGATAACGTCTACTTCCAGCCGGTGCCGTCGCTGCTGCGTGAATTCTCTGCGCCGGTGAAGCTGGACTATAAGTGGAGCGACGCCCAGCTGACCTACCTGATGCGCCATGCGCGCAACGACTTCGCGCGCTGGGATGCGGCGCAAAGCCTGCTGGCAACCTATATTCGCCTTAACGTGGCGCGCCATCAGCAGGGTCAGCCGCTGTCGCTGCCGCTGCACGTCGCTGACGCCTTCCGTGCGGTTCTGCTGGACGAAGGCCGCGATCCGGCGCTGACTGCGCTGATCCTGACGCTGCCGAGCGAGAATGAGATCGCCGAGCTGTTTGAGGTGATCGATCCGCAGGCGATCGCCACGGTGCGCGAAGCGCTGCTGCGCACGCTGGCTACCGAACTGGCGGACGAATTCTTCGCCGTTTACAACGCCAATCAGCAAAGCGAATACCGCATTGAGCACGACGCGATGGGACAGCGCGCCCTGAAGAATATCTGTCTGAGCTATCTGGCGTTCGGTGACGTTGAGCTGGCGGATAAGCTGGTACAGACGCAGTACCATCAGGCGAATAATATGACGGACGCGCTGGCGGCGCTGGCGGCTTCGGTCGCGGCTCAGCTGCCGTGCCGCGACGCGCTGCTGGCGCACTATGACGAGCGCTGGCATCGGGATGGTCTGGTGATGGACAAGTGGTTTATGTTGCAGGCCACCAGCCCGTCGCTGGATGCGCTGTCAAAAGTGCGCGAGCTGCTGCATCACCGTTCGTTCACCATGAGCAACCCTAACCGCATCCGTGCGCTGATCGGTGCGTTCGCCTCCGGCAACCCGTCGGCGTTCCACGCCAAAGATGGCAGCGGCTATCAGTTCCTGGTTGAGATGCTGACCGATCTCAATACCCGCAACCCGCAGGTGGCGGCGCGCATGATTGAGCCGCTGATCCGTCTGAAGCGTTACGACGCCGATCGCCAGGCGCTGATGCGTCAGGCGCTGGAAACGCTGAAAGGACTGGATAAGCTCTCAGGCGATCTCTATGAGAAGATCACCCGGGCGCTGAACGCGTAAACAGCAAAGGCGGGTAAATCCCGCCTTTTTGTTAGCCAGCCGTACTTACCTTAACGCTGGTGGGCGTAGCGCACCGGCTGATCGCCTTCGCTGCGGCGCATCACGCGATCCAGCACTTCCGCCTCCAGCTCCGCCAGCCTGACCGATCCGCGGCGACGCGGACGCGGCAAATCGACCAGTAAATCGAGCCCTATCTGACCCTCTTCGATCAGCAGCACGCGATCCGCCATCGCCACGGCTTCGCTGACGTCATGCGTCACCAGCAGCACGGTAAAGTGATGCTGTTGCCATAACGATTCGATTAGCCCCTGCATTTCGATACGCGTCAGCGCATCCAGCGCGCCGAGCGGCTCGTCGAGCAGCAGCAGACCTGGACGGTGAATCAACGCGCGCGCCAGCGCCACGCGCTGTTTCTGTCCGCCGGAAAGCGCGGCGGGCCATTCGTTCGCACGCTCCGCCAGCCCGACCGCCTCCAGCGCTTCAAGCGCCGCGCCGCGCCATCCGCGTCCTTTCAGCCCGAGGCCGACATTATCAATCACGCGCTTCCAGGGCAGCAGACGCGCATCCTGAAACATCAGGCGGGTGTCTTCGCGCGCCGTCTGCAGCGGCGCGTTGCCCGCCAGCAGCTCGCCCCGGGTGGTTTGCTCCAGCCCCGCCAGCAGGCGCAGCAGCGTACTCTTGCCGCAGCCGCTGCGGCCGACCACCGCGACAAACTGGCCGGAAGGAATATGCAGATCGATATTGTTCAGGATGGTGCGGTTGCCGTACTGCTTGCTGACGCCGTTGACGCCGACCGGCGTGCCGGCATTGAGCCGCGCCGGAGAGAGTGTATTGCTCATGCGTTCTCCTCCTTCAGTTGCCAGGCTGGATGCCAGCGCAGCCAGACGCGCTCCAGCAGCAGGGCGGCGACATCCGCCAGTTTGCCGAGCAGTGCGTAAAGAATAATGGCGACAACCACCACGTCGGTTTGCAGGAATTCACGGGCGTTCATCGCCAGATAACCGATGCCCGAGTTGGCGGAGATGGTCTCGGCGACGATCAGCGTCAGCCACATCAGGCCGAGCGCGAAACGCACGCCGACCATAATTGAGGGCAGGGCGCCAGGCAGGATCACCTGAATAAACAGGCTCCAGCCCGACAGGCCGTAGCTGCGCGCCATCTCCACCAGGCCGCGATCGATATTGCGGATGCCGTGGTAGGTATTCAGGTAGATCGGGAACAGCGTGCCAAGCGCCACCAGGAAGATCTTCGCCGCTTCGTCAATGCCGAACCAGAGGATCACCAGCGGGATCAGCGCCAGATGCGGCACGTTGCGCAGCATCTGCACCGAGGTATCCAGCAGCCGTTCGCCAAGACGTGAGGTGCCGGTGATCAATCCCAGAATCAGCCCGATAGAGCCGCCGATGCTGAAGCCGATCAGCGCGCGCCAGCCGCTAATGGCAAGGTGCTGCCACAGCTCGCCGCTGGCGGCCAGATTCCAGAACGTGATAACGATATTTTCCGGCGATGGCAGAATACGCGTCGAAAGCAGCCCGGTCTGGGAGGCAATTTGCCAGATCACCACCAGCAGCGCAGGGAAAATCCAGGGCACCAGCTGATTGGTAATGCGTTTGGTGGTTTTCGCCATCATCTCTTCCTCAGCTCTGCGATACTTTCTGCGGGCGGAAATCGTTGGCGACGGTTTCGCCAAACGCCTGAACGTCGCGCGGTTGCGGGATCGACGGCACGTTCAGATCCAGATGCGGGAAGAGCAGCTCGCCGACGCGATACGCCTCTTCCAGATGCGGATAGCCTGACAGGATAAAGGTCTCAATGCCGAGATCGGCATACTCCTGCATGCGCGCGGCAACGGTCGGGCCGTCGCCAACTAATGCCGTACCTGCGCCGCCGCGCACCAGACCCACGCCCGCCCACAGGTTCGGACTAATCTCCAGCCGATCGCGACGTCCGCCGTGCAGCGCCGCCATGCGCTGCTGGCCGACCGAATCGGTACGGGCAAACGCGGCCTGCGCTTTCGCGATGGTGGCGTCGTCCAGATGGGCGATCAGACGGTCGGCGGCGCGCCAGGCCTCTTCATTGCTCTCGCGGACAATCACATGCAGACGAATGCCGAAGCGTACCTTGCGGCCCTGTGCTTCCGCTTTGGCGCGTACCTGGTCGATTTTCTCTTTAACCAGTGCAGGTGGTTCGCCCCAGGTCAGATAGACATCGACCTGCTCGGCGGCCAGATCCTGCGCCGGTTCGGACGAGCCGCCGAACCAGAGCGGTGGCCGCGGCTGCTGTACCGGGTCGAACAGCAGACGCGCGCCGCGCACGTTGACATACTTTCCGGCGTAATCAACCGTTTCGCCTTGCAGTACGCGACGCCAGACGCGGGTAAATTCCGCCGACTCTACATAGCGCTCATGGTGATCCAGAAACAGACCGTCACCTGCCAGCTCTTCCGGATCGCCGCCGGTGACCAGATTGAACAGCGCACGGCCATTGGAGAGGCGATCCAGCGTCGCAGCCTGGCGCGCCGCCTGTGTAGGTGAAATCACGCCGGGACGCAGCGCCACCAGAAAGCGCAGGCGCTGCGTGACCGGGATCAGCGAGGCGGCCACCAGCCAGGCGTCCTCGCAGGAACGGCCGGTCGGGATGAGTACGCCGCCGAAGCCCAGGCGATCGGCGGCCTGCGCAATCTGCTGCAAATAGCCATAGTCGACCGGACGTGCCCCTTCAGAGGTGCCAAGATAGTGTCCGTCGCCGTGCGTCGGGAGAAACCAGAATACGGATAAGCTCATTATTCACTCCTTACTTATGGGGCGCCGGGATGCCAGATGCGATCGGCAATCGTCAGTTTTACCGGCATCAGATGGCGGCTATAAAAGAGATCGGCGGTATGCTGCTGCGCCGCTGCGGTTTGCTCGCTGACCGGCGAAATGCGGGTCGGCGGACGATGATCGAGATAGCTGGCGATAACCGGTTTCGGCAGGCCCATGGCAGCCGCCAGTAGATCGATGCTCTGCTGGCGCTGACTGAGCGTCAGCGCATCGGCCTGGCTAAAGGTATCCAGCACCTGCTGAATGAACGCCCCGTTCTGTTCGGTGAACTTACGCGTCGCCAGATAGAAAGAGCCGGTCAGATTAAGTCCGCTGCCGTCGGCCAGCACGCGCACGTGGCCCTGCTGCAGCGCGGCGGAGTAGTAGGGGTCCCAGATAGCCCAGGCATCTACATCGCCCTGCTGAAAGGCGGCGCGCGCATCGGCGGGCGTCAGATAAACCGGCTGGATATCGCTAAAGCTCAGCCCTTCACGCTGCAGGGCGCGCAGCAGCAGGTTGTGCGAGCTGGACCCCTTCTGAAAGGCGACTTTTTTCCCTTTAAGATCGGCGACGCTTTTCAGCGGGCTGTTTTTCGCCACCAGAATCACTTCAGCCTGGGGTTTAGGCGGCTCCGATCCGACATAGAGCAGATCGGCGCCTGCCGCCTGGGCAAACAGCGGCGGAATATCGCCGGTACTGCCCAAATCGATACTGTCGACGTTCAACGCTTCCAGCATCTGCGGACCGGCAGGGAATTCGATCCACTGAATCCTGGTGTGAGGAAACCGCTGCTCCAGCAGCCGGTGCGATTTTGCCAGCACCATGCTGACGGAGCCTTTCTGGTAGCCGATGCGGATCTGCGCGGGGGCGTCCGCCGCCTGCGTCTGCAGGCTCAGCACAGCGAGGGCGGCAAGTAGCCAGCTGGTTATCCTTTTCATCCCGGTTCCTTTTCTTAAACAGCCTGAGCCAGAGGATTATGATGGCGACTTAACGCCAGCCAGAACGCCTCGACCGCCTCATCCAGCCGATGCGCCAGCGCCGCCTGCAGCTCCGGCTGACGGTCGTAATGGGTGATCTGATGGTCTTCGGCAAAGACGCCGTGCAGGATCTCCTGCGCCTTCAGGGCATTCAGCACCGGCTTCAGGGCATAATCGACCGCGAGCATATGGGCTACGCTGCCGCCGCTGGCGAGCGGCAGCACCACTTTGTGTTCCAGTGCGCGTTCTGGCAGGAGATCGAGCAACGTTTTCAGCGCGCCAGAGAAAGAAGCTTTATAAACCGGCGTGGCGACTATCACGCCATCAGCGGCGAGCAAATCCTGACGTAACGCCAGCAGCGCCGGGGCATCAAAGCGCGCGTTGATCAGATCGTCTGGCTCAAAGTTCTGAATATTCCAGGGGATCACCTCAACGCCACGCGCTTCCAGCGCGCGCTGGCACAGGGTAAGCAGCGAAGTCGAACGTGACGGGAAACGCGGGCTGCCAGCTAGCGTAATAACTCGCATCGTTACTCCTTATAACTGAAAGTTATTGATTAGCTATTGTTGAGAACTGATGGTCACATCCTGACAGAGCAGGGAGGAGGGCTTAAATGATTTATCCGGCAATCTAAAGGCGAAATATGCAAAACGGGTCGCTTTGCTCATAAAAGCTGCGGCAGGGGCGGGCAGGAGAGTTACGAATAGTCCTAAAAGGCTGCAACAGATCCAGATGGATAGTTTATAGCGACTAAACAAATAGCAGTAAAAGTATCTCTATTTTGCTTGTCGTGGAGGGTTTAATTACACACATCCTGCTGAGTAATAGAAAAATGGCCTTTGCCGGAACGCTGCATTTCGCTTGAGCGCAGTTCATTTTCGTAAAAGCCGCATTCAGCCTGGCTCAGGTGGGTCATTTATCGGAATATAGCTATGTCTGCGCACGCTGGTTATGATGAGTAATTTTCATTTAATAGTAATAAAATATTCATAATGAAACGCTTTGTGACCTTTTTTACTTTTATAAATAAAATGTGCAGCGCCAGAAGAGTTAAGCGACATAAAGTAACAGCCGCGCTTTTCACCAGATACTTTACCGCGCATGATAGGTCAGGCCAGGGTAAGGAATCTGAATAAAAGGCTGGCCCTGTTAATAGAAAAAATCTTCTGCCTATACTACTCAACCATGCAGAGTTTAGCTGTTTGCGCTTTTTATTAATATTTTTGCGCCATGCTTTAACGCAATTTTTACAAGTTGTGTAACGCTCGTGCCTTTTCTTTTAATCGACCCTGAGAAAGATGTATGGCAAAGACGCTGTTATCAGTCATTATTCCCACTTATAACGTGGAAAAATATATTGTCGAATGTGTCGACTCCTTGTTGCGTCAGGTTGACGCGCCGACTGAAATTATTATTGTTAACGACAGCTCCACTGACGGTACGCTGGCGCTGGTGCAGCAAAAATATGGTCACCAGCCGCAGGTTCGCATTATCACTACGCCTAACGGCGGCGCGGGCAAGGCGCGCGATACCGGCATCGAGGCCGCGCAAGGGGAGTTTCTTTTCTTCTGCGACCCGGACGATATCGTGCCGGAAGGCTTCGTTGCAGAGCTGCAGCAGGTGACGACCGCGCACCCCGACGTCGATCTCTTTTGCTTTAGTTCGCAAATGTTTGAAGATGGCCGGGAAAACGTCACCCGACCTAAAGTGCGTCACGATCAATTCGGCCTGCAGTCGCCGCAGCAGGTATTGTCGCGTCTGCTGAATAATGGCTCTTATACTTCCGCAGCCTGGAACTACGCGGTGAAAAAGAGCGTTGTCGAGCAACACAAACTGCGGTTTATCGATCGCGTGCATGAAGATCATAAATTCACGCTGTCGGTGTTTATTCACGCCACTCGCGCCTGGGTTAGCCAGCATGTTTACTATCGCCAGCGCGTGCGCAGCGGCTCCCTGACTAACAGCCGCAAAAATGATGACTATTTCCTGCAGCGCTACAACGCCTTTATTCAGACCTACGGCATTCTTAAGAATAATCTGGATAATTCGCCGCTGAAGGCGCAGCTGGAAAAAGCCTATTTAATGCACTCGTTCCGCCTGATGATTTACCTGTCGCTCTACAACGGCACGCCGGTACCGGAATATGTCATCAACGCCATTCGCTTTATGGGCGGCAAGTTTAAGCCAGATAACGCCAAAGAGTGGCTGCTTATAAATCGTCCGCGTATGTTCATCCTGCTGCAAAAATATAAAGTTACAAAAGAGCTGAAAAAAGCCGCCTGATTTTTTCACTCGCATTAGGTCGCCTGCTTACCTGGCTTTATTCATTGCGGGTAAATGTTATTTTATATACAAATTTATCCCGTATCAGGTCAGATTAAATCTGGCGCTCAGCGCCAGAGATAAATTTAAGACTATGTCTGGTAGGCAGGTCCGATGATGTGTGCCACGCTTGTGGCCTCCGAGAAAATTGCCCAGATACAATCATACATATGTCAATTAAACGTAACGCGATCGCCAATTATGTCGGTCAGATTTACCTGACGCTGTCAGGCATTCTGGTCGTGCCGCTTTATATTCAACATCTAGGGATGGAAGCTTACGGGTTAGTGGGTTTTTTCTCGATTCTGTTAACCTGGCTCCAGCTGCTCGACGCCGGCGTGTCGACGACCCTGATGCGCGAAGCGGCGCGCTATCGCGCCAACCAGGCTGAGTTTATCTGGTTTCCGGCGCTCTTTTCCGCCCTGTCGAAATTCTTCCTTATCTCCACGCTTATCCTGGTGGTGATTGGCTGGCTGGCAACGCCCTGGATCGCCCATAACTGGCTGGATGCGCGCCATCTGCCTTCTGCGGATGTCACCATCGCCGTCGCCATTATGGTGATCACCGCGGCTATCCGCTGGCGCACCAGCCCCTATCGCAGCGTCATTGTCGGCTTTGAGCATCAGGTGTGGCTTAACGGCGTCAACCTGATCATCGTGACGCTGCGTACCTTTGGCGCGGTACTGGTGATCCAGCTCTTTTCTAACCCGGTGCTGAGCTTCTTTATCTGGCAACTGGCGGTGTCGATAGTGGAAGCGGTCTGTCTGATTTCCAAATCCTATCAGCTGGTGCCCGCCGCCGCGCGCAAGCAGAAGCACGAAAATTTAAAGACGGTGTTAAAGCCGTTTATCCGCTTTGCGCTGAGCGCGGCGTTCGCCAGCGCTATCTGGACCTTTATTTCGCAAATTGACCGCCTGGTGCTGTCGAAAACGCTGCCGCTGAGCGCCTACGGCTCCTTTACCGTCGTCGCCACCGCCGCGACCGGCATTATTCTGCTCAGCAGCCCGATTATGCAGGCGATCGTGCCACGCATGACCGGCATCAAGACGCGTAAAGAGGGCGATGCTGAATCCCTGACGCTTTATCGCTATACGACTCAGGCGGTAGCGATCTTTATGGCGCCGCTCAGCATTACTATCGCTATGTTTGCTACGCCGCTGCTCTGGGCCTGGACGCAGAACGAGCAGGTCGTGACGGATATGTCGTTTGTGCTCAGCCTTTATGCGCTGGGAAGCGGCGTACAGGCGATTTGCGGTTTGCTTTACCATCTGCAATACGTCAACGGCAATCTTAAGCTGCACCTTAAGGGCTTCACCTGCTTCGCGGTGATCCTGGTCCCGCTGAATATCTGGGCGGCAATTCATTATGGCGCGCAGGGCACCGGCTGGCTGTGGCTGGGGCAGAACATTTTCTATCTGGCTGGCTGGGCATGGCTGGTGCACCGCCGCTTCGCGCCAGGCATTCACTTTACGTGGCTGACCCGCGACGTGCTGCTGATCTGGGCGGTCGCGGCGCTGATCGCCTGGCTCTGCACTTTCTTGCCCATCGAGTGGAACCAGAACCGCTGGCTCAATCTGCTGTGGCTTGGCCTGATCGGTCTGGTTAACCTTTCAGTTTGCTGTCTGCTGCACAGCATGGTGATTAAACGTCTGCTGCCTGCCCGAGCCAGGAGTTTTAACATTGAGGAAAGAGAATGAGCACACGGAACGCTGACAGCCGCGCTGCGACCATTTCCGTTATCGTACCGAACTGGAACTGCGCGCCATGGCTGCCGGAAGCGATCGATTCGCTGCTGGGGCAGTCCTCTCCGCCGGAGCAGGTCATCGTCATCGACGACGGTTCGACCGATGAGAGCATCGCCTTGCTTGAGGCGCTGGCCGCCCGGCATCCGCAGCTGACGTTGCTGCGCGGCGAACGCGGCGGGGTCAGCGCGGCGCGCACGAAAGGACTGGAAGTAGCTACCGGCGACTTTATCTACTTTATGGACGCCGACGATTTCGTCTCCAGCGATCTTTTCGCCGATTTCCGCCGCATGCTGGCGCAGCATCCAGAGATGGAGATGTTCTGCTTCGGCGCGCGTATGTTTACCGATAAACCGGTGGCGGAGCGCCAGTATGAGCAATTCCATCAGCGTCACGTCGACGGCGTCTGGCCAGGCGGCGCCGATACCCTGCGCAGCATGATCCCGCACCGCTCGGCGCATCGCGTATTGTGGAGCAGCATCCTCTCCCGCGACCTTATCGCGCGCACCGGCGTACAGTTTCTGCCGATTCAGAATCATGAAGACGCGCCCTATATGTTCGCGCTCTATATGTCGGCGCGGCAGATTGGTTTTACGCAGAAAAGCTATTACAACAAGCGCTTTATGCCGACCTCGCTGTCGCAGAGCAAGCCCACCTTCTCCTGGGTGGAGAACTACTATATCGCCCGGCGCAGCAGCGAAAGCTTTTTGCGCGAGCAGGGCTTGCCGCCAGAAGAGAAGCTGCTGGACACCTACTATCAGCCGGTGATGTACGGCTGCCTGATAGAGATCCGCAAAAACAATATTCCGGTGCCCGCCTCATGGCACCCGACTATCGATCAGCTGGTGCGCAAGGTGACGCGCGAAAGCAAACGCATCAAACTGCTCTGGTACTACCCGACGCTCTATAGCGGGCTGCAGGCGTGCCGTCGTCTGGCGCGTTATGCCAGCAAGCGCTGATCGCGATCAATATCTCGTCCCGTCAGTAATTTACTTTTGCGCCAGAGGCCTTTACCATTCTGGCGCACATTTTCCTGTGCACCCTGACAATTCATCGCTTCCGATCTCCAGGAGAGTGCATGCTTTATCCTATCGTCCGACCCGCGCTGTTTAAGCTCGATCCCGAGCGCGCTCATGAACTCACTTTTCAGCAGCTGCGTTTCATCAGCGGCACGCCGCTGGAAGCGCTGATCCGCCAGCGGCTTCCTTCCCGTCCGGTGACCTGCATGGGCTTACGGTTTGATAATGCGCTGGGGCTGGCGGCCGGACTGGATAAAAATGCAGAGTGCATCGACGCCTTCGGAGCGATGGGTTTCGGCTTTGTCGAAGTCGGCACCGTAACGCCGCGCGCCCAGGCGGGCAACGATAAACCGCGCATGTTTCGGCTGGTGGAAGCGGAAGGCATTATCAACCGCATGGGCTTTAATAATCTCGGCGTTGATCATCTGGTAGAGAATGTCAAAAAGGCGCGTTTCAAGGGTATCCTCGGCATTAATATCGGTAAAAATAAAGACACGGCAGTAGAAAATGGTAAAGAAGATTACCTGATCTGCATGGAGAAAGTTTATGCCCATGCCGGCTATATCGCGGTAAATATCTCCTCGCCTAATACGCCAGGATTGCGCACGCTGCAATATGGCGAGGCGCTGGACGATCTGCTGATCTCGATTAAAGCGAAACAGAAAGAGCTGGAGCAGCGTCATCTGAAATATGTGCCGGTGGCGGTAAAAATTGCGCCCGATCTTTCTGAAGAAGAATTAATACAAATTGCCGACAGCCTGGTGCGCCATAATATCGATGGCGTTATCGCGACCAATACCACGCTGGATCGCGCTCTGGTTAACGGGCTGAAATACAGCACGGAAACAGGCGGCCTGAGCGGTCGTCCGGTGCAGTCGCGCAGTACGGCGGTCATCAAGCGACTGGCGCAGGAGCTGAACGGCGCGCTGCCGATTATCGGCGTCGGCGGCATTGATTCATTAACTGCGGCGCGGGAAAAAATCGCCGCTGGCGCCGCGCTGGTGCAGATTTACTCCGGCTTTATTTATAAAGGGCCGGGATTAATAAAAGATATCGTGACCCATCTCTAAGACATTTCCCATAAAACAGCGCCGGGGGGTTTATTTCTCACTCCGGCTCGTTTATATTTTTTCCCTGTTGTGCGTATTTTCAGCTTTTTTCCCATAAGCGGGGCTTCGCTGAGTCTGTGCAGAGAAACGCGGCGGTTAATGACAAGGCAAATTATGAAAATCAAACCTGATGATAACTGGCGCTGGTATTTTGACGCCGACCATGACCGGATGATGCTGGATCTGGCTGACGGTATGCTTTTCCGCTCTCGTTTTACCCGAAAGATGTTGACGCCGGACGCCTTCAGTCAGACCGGCTTCAGCGTTGACGACGCCGCACTCTATTACACCTTTGAAGAACGCTGCCGCCAGAGCGCGCTAAGCGCGAATCAGCGCGCCGAGCTGACGCTCAACGCGCTGGTGGCGAAACGTTTTCTGAAGCCGCTGATGCCAAAAAGCTGGCACTTTACCGCCTGGACCTGCGTGCTGCAGCCTGAAGCCGGCGACATGGTGGAAGTAACGCTGGCGGACAACGGCGAGCAGGCGCGACTGCTGGCGGTAGAAAGCGGCGGCAACGCCACGCTCTGTCTGCTGGCGCAGCCTACGCTCACGCTGGCGGGCAAACAGATGGTGTTGGGCGACGCCATTAAAATCATGAACGACCGCCTGCTGCCGCACCACGCGGACAGCGCGCCGCGCTTCGCTTACGCGGTGTAACCCTTACACCAGTTCAATATCGCCAGCCGGAATACAGCTGCAGCTCAGAATAGTGCCGTCGTCGCGAATGGCGCTTTTCTTTAACGCCTTCACCTTGCCTGAAACCAGCGTCACCTTACAGCTGCCACATAAGCCCGCACGGCAGGAGTAGGGTATTTTAAATCCCTGCATCTCCAGCTGCTCCAGCAGCACCTGCTGGTTATCCCCCTGAAACGTCTGACCTTGCCAGGTAACAGTGACGTCTGCTTTGGTTTGCTGCTGTGGCTTAAGCGTTTCCACCACCGCACCTGCCCCATAGGCGCGCGGCGTATGGCGCGCCAGCACGTTTACCTCATCGCCGACGCGTACGATGCCGCTGCTGCGCGCAATTAAATTCAGGCCGAAGTCGATATCGCCGCTGTTATCCTGCGCGCTGCGGAAACCCTGCAGCGTTTTTAACGGCTCGCCGTCTGGATGTTTGCGGCCGCTTTCGGTGCCGACAGTGGTAAAGACGCAGCGGCTGCAGGGCTTGGGCACGTCAAATATGACGCTGCCAATCTGTACCGTCGCCCAGCTGTCTTCATCCCAGGCTGGCGCGCCGTTAACGATCAGATTGGCGCGAAACTGCTCGGCGCGCACGCTGGCCGGGCAGCGCTGCTGCAAATCCTGCAGCGAGGCGTTATTGACCAGCAGAAAGGGGTAGCCGTCGGCGAAGCCCAGCGGCACATCAGTAAAGTTTTTTACCCGACGCGACGGCTGCGGGCCAACCCAGCGCAGCTGCACCGGGCGCGGAAAAAAGGCGCTCAGCCAGGCGTTGATGGCATCGGGCGCAATGCGTGCGGTGAAATGGTTGCCCCATACTTCGGTCGGCTGTTCCTGCCCGACGAAATCGCTGAAGCGGATCATCGCCTGGCTGCCGTCGGGCGCCTGAAGCGAGAGGCCGTCGACCAGCAGTGCCGGGGTAAACCGCACCATCTCCGGGTACTGGCGCGCGGTAATAAAAGTGCCGTCCAGCGCCGTCACCATAAAAACACGGTCGAACGCCAGTCCGCTCTCCAGCACCTGCGCATGCGAGAGGTGGATACCGCGCATCGATTTAACCGGGTGAATAAACAGACGGGACAGCGTAAGCATGGTGATCTCCACAGAAACGGGCGGGCGCGGCAAAAGAAGCTAACTTTATGATACATGGCGTCGGGACGCTATAGCCTTGTTAACTGCCCGGTTGCAGTCGCGAGCGCGCTGCTTTCCAACAATGCCGCTTATTTAGGGTATAATGCGCAGCAATTTTCTCAAGAGTAATAGTGACGATATGAATTCTCTCTTTGCCAGTACGGCGCGTGGGCTCGAAGAGCTGTTGAAAAGTGAGCTGGACGCGCTGGGCGCGCAGGATCTGCAGGTGGTACAGGGAGGCGTTCATTTTGAAGCCGATGACCGTACGATGTATCAGAGCCTGCTGTGGAGCCGCCTGGCGTCGCGTATTTTGCTGCCGCTCGGCGAATTTGGCGTCTACAGCGATCTCGATCTCTACGTCGGCGTACAGAGCATCGACTGGACCGAACTGTTCGGCAGTCAGCATACCTTCGTGGTGCACTTCAGCGGCACCAACGAATCGATCCGCAACAGCCAGTTTGGCGCACTAAAGGTGAAGGACGCGATTGTCGACTCCTTCACCCGTCAGAAACTGCCGCGTCCCAATGTGGATCGCGAGCAGCCGGATATCCGCATCAACGTCTGGTTGAATAAAGATCGCGCCAGCATCGCGCTCGATTTGAGCGGCGATGCGCTGCATCAGCGCGGCTATCGCCAGCAGACCGGGCAGGCGCCGCTGAAAGAGAACCTGGCGGCGGCGATTGTACTGCGCTCCGGCTGGCAGCCGACCACGCCGCTGCTCGATCCTATGTGCGGCTCAGGCACGCTGCTGATCGAGGCGGCGCTGATCGCCTGCGATCGCGCGCCGGGCCTGCTGCGCAGCCGCTGGGGCTTTACCCACTGGCGGCAGCATAACGACGCGCTGTGGCGCGAGGTGAAAGGCGAGGCGCAGCAGCGCGCGCGTGCCGGCACCGCCGCCGCTCAGGCGCGTTTCTTCGGCTATGACAGCGACGGCCGCGTACTGGAATGGGCGCAGGCTAACGCACGCCGCGCCGGCGTCGCCGATCTCTTTACCTTTGCGCGTCAGGATGTTCTGCAGCTGAAAAACCCGCTGCCTGGCGAGCAGCACGGTACCGTGTTGAGTAACCCGCCTTACGGCGAGCGCCTGGAGAGCGAACCCGCGCTGATCGCTTTGCACAGCCAGCTCGGCCGTATTATGAAGCAGCACTTCGGCGGCTGGAAACTGTCGCTGTTCAGCGGGTCGCCTGAGCTGCTGAGCTGTCTGCAGCTGCGCGCAGAGCGTCAGTTTAAAGCGAAAAACGGCCCGATCGAATGCGTGCAGAAAAACTATCAGCTGGCGGAAACCAGCGGTGAAAACGGCGCGCAGATTGCCGAGGATTACGCTAACCGCCTGCGTAAGAACCTGAAGAAACTGGAAAAGTGGGCGCGCCAGGAGGGGATCGCATGTTATCGCCTCTATGACGCCGACCTGCCGGAATATAATGTGGCGGTCGATCGCTACGGCGAATGGGTGGTGGTGCAGGAGTACGCGCCGCCGAAAACCATCGACGCCGCTAAAGCGCGCCAGCGTCTGTTTGACGTGATCGGCGCGACGCTTAGCGTGCTGGAGCTGCCGGCTAACCGTCTGGTGCTGAAAACGCGCGAGCGGCAGAAAGGTAAAAATCAGTATCAGAAACTGGGCGAGAAGGGCGATTTCTTCGAGGTGCAGGAGTATAACGCGCGTCTGCTGGTCAACCTGACGGATTACCTTGATACCGGGCTGTTCCTCGATCACCGGATTGCGCGCCATATGCTGGGCAAAATGAGTAAGGATAAAGATTTCCTTAACCTCTTCTCCTATACCGGCACCGCCAGCGTGCATGCCGGGTTAGGTGGCGCACGCAGCACGACGACGGTAGATATGTCGCGTACCTATCTGGAGTGGGCCGAGCGCAACCTGCGCCTCAACGGGCTGACCGGTCGTCAGCACCGCCTGATGCAGGCCGACTGCCTGAGCTGGCTGCGCGAAAGCGACGAGACGTTCGATCTGATCTTTATCGATCCGCCGACCTTCTCTAACTCCAAACGTATGGAAGAGGACTTCGACGTGCAGCGCGATCACATTATGCTGATGCGCAACCTGAAACGCCTGCTGCGCGCGGGCGGCACCGTGATGTTCTCTAACAATAAACGCGGCTTTAAGATGGATCTTGAAGGGCTGGCGTCGCTGGGCCTGAAGGCGCAGGACATTACCCAGAAAACCCTGTCGCAGGATTTTGCCCGCAACCGTCAAATTCATAACTGCTGGCTGATTACTCACGCCGGTAAGGAATAAGTTCAGATGTCATTAATCAGTATTCACGGCGCTTACCTCTCCTTCAGCGATGCGCCGCTGCTCGACAATACCGAGCTGCATATCGAAGAAAACGAACGCGTCTGTCTGGTCGGCCGTAACGGCGCAGGCAAATCTACCCTGATGAAGATCATTAACGGGGAGCAGCCGCTGGATGACGGTCGCATCATCTTTGAACAGGACCTGGTGGTGGCGCGTCTGCAACAGGACCCGCCGCGCAATATTACCGGCTCGGTATATGACTTTGTGGCGGAAGGGGTGGAAGAACAGGCCGAACACCTCAAGGCCTACCATGCCATTTCGCATGCGGTAATGCTCGATCCCAGCGAGAAAAACCTTAATGAGATGGGACGTCTGCAGACCATTCTGGATCATCACAATCTGTGGCAGCTGGAGAGCCGTATCAACGACGTGTTGCAGCAGATCGGCCTGCAGCCTGATACCGAGCTGTCGTCGCTGTCGGGCGGCTGGCTGCGTAAAGCGGCGCTGGGCCGCGCGCTGGTGAGCAACCCGCGCGTGCTGCTGCTGGACGAACCGACCAACCACCTCGATATCGAAACCATTGACTGGCTGGAGACCTTCCTGAAGACCTTCAGCGGCAGCATCGTCTTTATTTCCCATGACCGCTCGTTTATCCGCAATATGGCAACGCGTATCGTCGACCTCGATCGCGGCAAGCTGGTCTCCTGGCCGGGCAATTACGATCTCTACCTGGAAGGGAAAGAGGAGGCGTTGCGCGTCGAAGAGATGCAGAATGCCGAATTCGACCGCAAGCTGGCGCAGGAAGAGGTGTGGATCCGTCAGGGCATCAAGGCGCGCCGCACCCGTAACGAGGGGCGCGTCCGGGCGCTGAAAGCGCTGCGCCGCGAACGCTCTGAGCGCCGCGAAGTGATGGGCAAAGCCAATATGCAGGTGGGCGAAGCCTCGCGTTCAGGCAAGATTGTCTTCGAGCTGGAGCACGTCAACTATGGCGTGGGCGGCAAGACGCTGGTGCACGACTTCTCCGCGCAGGTGCAGCGCGGCGACAAAATCGCCCTGATTGGCCCGAACGGCTGCGGCAAAACCACGCTGCTGCGCCTGATGCTGCAGCAGCTGAAAGCCGACAGCGGCCGGGTGCACAGCGGTACCAAGCTGGAAGTGGCCTACTTCGATCAGCATCGCGCCGAGCTTGATCCAGACCGGACCGTGATGGATAACCTGGCCGAAGGCAAGCAGGAGGTGATGGTCAACGGCAAGCCGCGCCATGTGCTCGGCTATCTGCAGGACTTCCTGTTTCATCCGAAACGCGCCATGACGCCAGTGCGCGCCCTCTCCGGCGGCGAGCGCAACCGTCTGCTGCTGGCGCGTCTCTTCCTGCGTCCCAGCAACCTGATGATCCTCGATGAACCGACCAACGACCTCGACGTCGAAACCCTCGAGCTGCTGGAAGAGCTGATCGACGGCTATCAGGGCACCGTACTGCTGGTGAGCCACGATCGTCAGTTCGTCGATAACACCGTTACCGAATGCTGGATTTTCGAAGGCAACGGCGAAATCGGCAGCTTCGTAGGCGGCTATCACGATGCGCAGCAGCAGCGCGCAGCCTATAAGCAGCAGAAAAGCGCTCAGGCAAGCAAGCCTGCCGCTGCGGCGAAACCGGCGGAAAAAAGTGACGCCGCGAAACGCGGCGGCGGCAAACTCAGCTATAACCTGACGCGCGAGCTGGAACAGCTGCCGCAGAAGCTGGAGTCGCTTGAAACGCGCATCGGCGAACTGCAGGCAAAAATGAGCCATCCGGATTTCTTCAGCCAGCCGCATGACCAGACCCAGCCGGTGCTGGATGCGCTGGCACAGACGGAGCAGGAGCTGGAAGCAGCCTTCGCACGCTGGGAAGAGCTGGAAGCGCTGAAAAACGGCGCGTAACCATAAGGGAATCGGGATGTGTTCAGCCGCTGAAAGTCAGGCGTGGATGCTTTGTCCACAGTGCGATTTAATGGTGAAACTGCCGGACGTGCCGCAGGGTAGCCGTGCGTCCTGCCCGCGCTGCCATACGGTGCTGACCGCTAACTGGCCTGAGCCGCGCAAACGCCCAACCGGCTATGCGCTGGCGGCGCTGTTTATGCTGCTGCTGGCGAACCTGTTTCCCTTTATCACCATGAGGGTCGCGGGCCTCAGCAGCCAGATATCGCTGCTGCAGATCCCGAAGGTCATGGTGTCGGAGGATTACAGCAGTCTCGCCACGCTCTTTCTGGCGTTTGTCCAGGCGATCCCTGGACTCTGTATGGTGGCCATTATTCTGCTGGTCAACCGCATAAAAATGCCGGTAAGCCTGCGGCTGGGGCTGGCGCGCATCCTGTTTCAGCTGCGCAGCTGGGGCATGGCGGAGATCTTTATGGCCGGTGTGCTGGTCAGCTTCGTGAAGCTGATGGCTTACGGCGATATCGGTCTGGAAACCAGCTTCTGGCCCTGGTGTCTGTTCTGCCTGCTGCAGCTGCGCGCTTTTCAGTGTGTGGATCGCCGCTGGCTGTGGGACCAGATCGCGCCGATGCCGCCGCTGCCGCACCTGCCTGAAAAGGGCGTTAGCGGGCTACAGCAGGGGATGCGCTCCTGTCCCTGCTGCACCGCAATCCTGGCGGCGGATCAGCCCGACTGTCCGCGCTGCGGCGTCATTGCCGCGCCACGCCGCAAGCACAGCCTGCAGTGGACGCTGGCGCTGCTCTTTACCTCGCTGATGATCTATATCCCCGCTAACCTGTTACCGATTATGGTGACCGAAACTCTGGGCACGCCATATCCGTCTAACATTATGGCGGGCGTGATCCTGCTCTGGAGCGATGGCTCTTATCCGGTGGCGCTGGTTATTTTTATCGCCAGCATTATGGTGCCGTCGCTGAAAATGCTGGCGATTGGCTGGCTCTGCTGGAATGCCAGCGGGCGCGGGCAGCGCGACAGCGAAAAGATGCACCTGATTTATGAAGTGGTCGAATTTGTCGGCCGCTGGTCAATGATAGACGTGTTTGTTATTGCCGTGCTCTCTGCGCTGGTGCGCATGGGGCAACTGATGAATGTTTATCCCGCAACGGGCGCGCTGCTGTTTGCGCTGGTAGTGATCCTGACCATGATCGCCGCTATGACATTTGACCCGCGCCTGACCTGGGATCGCGTACAGGAACACACTACAAAGGAGCCGCGCCTTGACGGAAAGTAACCACGGCCATGCCAAAGTCGACCAGATAAAACGCTGGTCGCCGGTCTGGATTGTCCCCATCGTGACGCTGTTGATCGGCGGATGGATTTTGTTTTATCACTTCAGCCACCTCGGACCCGAAGTGACCCTGATTACGGAAAATGCGGAAGGTATCGAGGCCGGGAAAACCACGATCAAAAGCCGCAGCGTCGATGTAGGCGTTGTGGAAAAAGCGGAGCTGACCGACGATCTGCATCACGTTGAGATCACCGCGCGCCTCAACTCCGGCATGGAAAAGCTGCTGCACGGCGACAGCTATTTTTGGGTGGTGAAGCCGCAGATTGGCCGCGAAGGCGTGACTGGACTCAATACGCTGCTCTCCGGTGCCTATATTGAGATGCAGCCAGGCACCAAAGAGGAGGCGAAAGAGCGCTATCAGCTGCTTGATGCGCCGCCGCTGGCGCCACCTGATGCGAAAGGTATCCGCATTACGCTCGACAGTAAAAAATCGGGGCAGCTGAACGCCGGCGATCCGGTGTTGTTCCGCGGCTACCGCGTCGGGACGGTGGAAACCAGCACTTTTGATACCGATAAGCGCATGATGACCTATCAGCTCTTTATCGCAGCGCCGTACGATCGGCTGGTGACCACCAATGTCCGTTTCTGGAAGGACAGTGGCATCGCGGTGGATATGTCAGCATCGGGCATGCGGGTCGAGATGGGGTCGCTGACGACGTTGTTCAGCGGCGGCGTCAGCTTTGATGTGCCGGACGGCTGGGATTTAGGCCAGGCCGCAACGAACCACGCGGACTATCATCTGTTCGACGATCAGCGCAGCATCCAGGATTCGCTCTACACCAACCATGTGGATTTCCTGATGTTCTTCACCGATTCGATCCGTGGCCTGCAGGTCGGCGCGCCGGTCGAGTTCCGCGGCATCCGTCTGGGTACGGTCGCGCAGGCGCCCTTTATGACCGAGGGTGTTAATCAGGCATTGAATAACGATTACCGCGTGCCGGTGCTGATCCGCATTGAGCCTGACCGCTTTACCGCCAGACTGGGTCAGGACTTTAATCTGGAGCAACATCTGCAGGACGGCAAAAAACGCGGCCTGCGCGCCTCGTTGAAAACCGGCAACCTGCTCTCCGGCTCGCTCTATATCGATCTCGACTTCTACGATAATGTGCCGCCTTATAAAGGCCCGAACAAAATCGCAGGCTACGAGATTATTCCAACGACCAGCGGCGGCCTGAGTCAGATCCAGCAGAAACTAGTGGCGGCGCTCGACAAGATTAACGCTTTGCCGCTCAACAACGTGGTGACCGAGGCGACCGGTACGCTGAAAGAGAGCCAGCGCACGCTGCGTGAAATGCAGGGCACGCTGAAAAACCTTAATCAGATCACCGCCAGCCCGGCGATGAAAACGCTGCCGGAAGATATGCAGCAAACGCTGCGTGAACTGAACCGCAGTATGAAAGGGCTGCAGCCAGGTTCCCCGGCTTACAACAAGCTGGTGGGTGATATGCAGCGACTCGATCAGGTACTGCGCGAGCTGCAACCGGTATTGAAAACGCTCAATACCAAGAGCAACGCGCTGGTCTTCGAGGCCAAACCGGGTCAGGATCCACAGCCAAAGAGGGCGAAACAGTGAGAAAAGGAGCCGTTTTGTGCGCCGCGCTGCTGTTAAGCGCGTGCAGCAGCACTATCGATAACACCTACTACCAGCTGCCGTCGCAACCGGCGGCTATGCAGGTGCGCAGCGGCGGCGAAGCGCAGCCGCCAGCGCTGTGGGTTCAGCAGGTCGCCGTTCCCGATTATCTGGCGGGCAACGGACTGGTTTATCAGACCAGCGACGTAAAATACGTTATCGCCGCTAATAATCTATGGGCCAGCCCGCTCGATCAGCAGCTCCAGCAAACGCTGGTCGCTAATCTGAGCAAGGCCCTGCCGGGCCGACTGGTTTCCGCTGCGCCGCTGGGCGAGAAGCATGACACGTTGAGCGTCACGGTGACCGGTTTTCAGGGACGCTATGACGGGCGCGCCGTGGTAAGCGGCGAGTGGGTGCTGCAGCATAATGGCCATGTGGTGAAGCAGGGCTTCGATGTGGCGCTGCCGCAAAACGAAGACGGCTACGAGGCGCTGGTGCGTACGCTTGCTGTCGGCTGGCAGCAGACCGCGCAGCAGATCGCCAATGCAGCGATAACCTCAGAATAAAGTTCGGTAAAGATTTTGCTCCGCCCCTGATTGTCGTCAGCGAAATGCTACGACGAGAAGGGGCTTTTTTTATTGGCTCTTCAAGGCGATAAGCGAAACCGTCAGCGGCAACAATGGCAATTTAACGTCAAAGTGATGACACTGGCGTGAAATTTGCGCATTGACCTTTCCGGGCGGGACAGGTAGAACTTAACTGTGGCTGAGTAATATTTCGCCACTCTTTTTCTTTCCACCAGATTCCACAGACCTGATATGAGGGATACGGAGTATGAAGAGACAGAAACGAGACCGCCTTGAACGCGCTCACTCACGTGGCTACCAGGCCGGTATTACAGGACGCTCGAAAGAGATGTGTCCGTATCAGATGATTGAGGCTAAGTCTCACTGGTTGGGAGGTTGGCGACAAGCCATGGAGGACAGGGCGGTTACGGTGTAATTGTCCGTCACGAAAAGGAAGAAACCTCCGCGCTGGCGGAGGTTTTCATTTGCGCTATCAGAAAGCGTTGGTGTCTTTAAACAGACCGACTTTCAGATCGCTGGCAGAATAAATCAGATTACCATCAACGAAGACTTCGCCATCGGCGACGCCCATCACCAGTTTGCGGTTAATGACGCGCTTGAAGTGAATGCGATAGGTGACTTTTTTCGCCGTCGGCAGCACCTGGCCCGTGAATTTCACCTCGCCGACGCCCAGCGCGCGGCCTTTGCCTTCTCCGCCAAGCCAGCCCAGATAGAAACCGACCAGCTGCCACATGGCATCCAGACCGAGACAGCCTGGCATCACCGGGTCGCCAATAAAGTGACAGGCGAAAAACCACAGGTCCGGATTGATATCCAGCTCGGCTTCAACGAAACCTTTATCGTATTTACCGCCATCTTCGGTCATCTTGACCACGCGGTCCATCATCAACATGTTGCCTGACGGAAGCGGCGGACCGTTCTCGCCAAACAGTTCACCGCGACCTGACGCAATCAGGTCCTCTTTGCTATAGGATTCGCGTTTATCAACCATGTTTTCAATAAGCCTTGTTTTAGTGAAGCACGAAGTTTAGCGAACAGCTGTACGCCGGGCAATTCAATCAGTTCTGGTTAAACCAGTTTAGCCAGCGAAGAGGCCAGGGTCGATGGCTCGCTTCCTGCTGATTGAGTTGGGTAATACGATCCTGGATCCTGCGCAGCAGCGTGTCGCCGTTCTCATCATCGCTGTGCCAGATAACGCCGGTCAGCAGCGGCAGCGCTTCATCGGCACGATCGATCGCCCAGATATGGAAGCGGCCCTGTTCAACGGCGTCGACCACTTCCTGGCTCAGGCACAGATGGCGCACATTGCACGCCGGAATAATCACGCCCTGCTGGCCGGTGAGCTCGCGTTCGTTGCAAATCGTAAAGAAGCCTTCAATCTTTTCATTCAGTCCGCCTACCGGCTGAACGTTGCCGAACTGATCGACAGAACCTGTTACCGCAATCTGCTGATTAATCGGTTGATTAGCCAGCGCGCTGATCAGGGCGCACAGCTCGGCCAGAGAGGCGCTGTCCCCGTCGACTTCCGAGTAGGATTGCTCAAATACCAGCGATGCGGAGAAGGGCAGCTGTTGATCCAGCTCCAGTTCGGCGATCAGATACGCCTGCATGATCATCATGCCTTTCGCGTGGATGTTGCCACCCAGCTCAGCTTTGCGCTCGACATCGGTAAATTCGCCGTCGCCTGGATGAACCACGCAGGTAATGCGCGAAGGTTCGCCCCAGGGACGTGGATGACCTGGAAACTCCACGACGGAAAGGCCGTTGATTTGGCCGACAATTTCGCCTTCGGTTTCAATCAGGATCTGTTTTAGCAGGATCTCATCACGCATGCGTTCGGCAAGGAAAGCTTCGCGCCAGCTGCGGGTCTCAAGGGCGCTGACTAACGCCGCTTCGCTCAGCTCGCTCTCCTGCATAAAGGCTTCGCGCATCTGACGCAGCAGCCAGCGTGGGCAGAGCGGCAGCACTTCCTGATCGCCGGTGTAACGCACCGCCTCACGGATCAGCGGCGGCCAGAAATCAGTTTGCGGCGCAGGCAGCCCCGCCTGCAGCGCAACATCCTGCGCCCAGCGGCACCAGGCAAGCATGTCATCTTCGTCGACGATTTGCAGGTTTTCTTCGAATTCAGTATAGGTCGCCAGCTCGTGCAGTTCCGGATCGCTTTCCTGAAAGGCTGCCAGCGCATCGCGATCGCCGCACAACACCAGCTTCAGGCTTAGGGGAAGCGGGGGAATGGAAACCGGCAGAGGATGACGCTCATCCGCTGACTGCCACTCCAGGCGGCCCAGCTGGATGGCGCGCTTCAGCCGCAGCCAGAGCAACGGCTGCGCCTGCAGAGTACGCAGCGACAGCACCAGCGTACCGCCATTGGCGCGGTGGATCAGGCCCGGTTCAAGCTGCAAACGATCGCGGCGCAGACGCACGCAGCCAAACAGCTGCTCGTTCTCAATCCACTCCGCAAAATGCACCTGACCCGTGCCGGTAAAAGGATGCGAGGCATCGCCGGGCGGCTGGAGGGTCACGTTATCCGCAATGATATGATAATGTCCGCCGAACAGCTCAGCGGGTTCGTCGGCGATACGCTCCATCTGGCGCGCAATCAGTTCCAGGTAATCCGCATTCTCCTGACTGCACACCAGCAGAAGGGGAAAGCCTTCGGTCTGTTGATCGAGATACGCCAGTGCATTCAGCAAACGCGGCTGTACCGCCGCCAGGCTATCGGTCTCTTCTTCGGTAATACGGGAGAAAACGGACGCGTATTCGGTAATATTCGGCTGCAGGTCTTGCCAGGAAAGTTGAGAGCTGGTCAAAATAATCGCATTTGGTTAATTAAAGAAAAGCGGGATTATACAGGAAACCCCTTTGTTAAGCACTGCATGGTTCGGATTAACCCTGAGACAAACAACGCCTTTTTCCTTACTGCATCCAGGAAAAAAACTGTTATTCTTAGTTTGTTACGCGGTCACGATGAGATTCCGATGAAATACCAACAACTCGAAAATCTTGAAAGTGGATGGAAATGGAAATACCTGGTGAAAAAACACCGGGAAGGTGAACTGATCACGCGTCACCTTGAACTCAGCGCTGCGCAGGCGGCCGTTGAGGAGCTGCTCTCAATGGAAAATCGTCCGGTCGATGTGGCTGAATGGATCGCGCAACATATTCACCCGGGCCTGGATAATCGTCTTAAACAGACGATTCGCGCGCGTCGCAAGCGGCACTTTAATGCGGAACATCAGCATACGCGTAAAAAGTCGATCGATCTGGAGTACCTGGTGTGGCAACGCCTGGCGGGACTGGCACAGCGTCGCGGCTGTACGCTTTCGGAAACCATCGTTCAGCTGATTGAAGATGCGGAACGTAAAGAAAAATACGCCACGCAGATGTCGAGCCTGAAACAGGATCTGCAGGCTATTCTTGGTAAATCGGAAACGGGCAGCGAATAACGCGGCGCGTAAACGCTAATCAGCAGACATAAAAAAACCCCGCTTTGCGGGGTTTTTCTTACGGAGTAACTTAAGCCTGCGGCTGAGTTACAACGTCTTTGATACCTTTCACGTCGATTTCTACGCGACGGTCCGGACCCAGGCAGTCGATCAGAGCCTTACGGCCTTTCACGCTGTCACAGGTGTTGCCGGTAACTGGGTTAGATTCGCCCATGCCACGTGCAGAGATCTTGTTAGACGGGATACCTTTAGATACCAGGTAGTCAACCACAGACTGAGCGCGTTTCTCAGACAGTTTCTGGTTGTACTGGTCAGAGCCGATGCGGTCAGTGAAGCCCAGAACGACAACAGAACCGTCTTTCGGATCCATTGAGCTCAGCTGGCTGTACAGCTGATCCAGAGCCTGCTGGCCTTCCGGCTTCAGGGTAGCTTTGTTGAAGGTGAACAGCACGTCAGACTTCAGGGTGAAACGCTTGGTTTCAACAACTGGAGCCGGAGCCGGTGCCGGAGCTGCAACCGGTGCAACTTCATCCTGACCGAAGCGGTATGAAACGCCTACGCTCAGCATGCCGTTGTCAGGACGTGCGCCAACAGTCTGCGCATCACCGATGTTGTTAACCCACTGGTAGTCCAGACGAGTTGCCCAGTTCTGAGTCAGAGCGTATTCAACACCCACTGCTGCCAGCGGAGAAACGCCGGTGTCGTGGTCGCTGATGCGGCCATTAACAACGTTGTTCTGAGTTGCGTCAGCGCGCCATACCATACCACCCAGACGGGTGTAGACATCCAGATCGTCAGTGATCGGATAGCTCAGTTTAGCAGCCAGCTGAATGCCCTGTGCTTTGAATGCGCCGTTGTTTACGGTGCCTTTGTTCGGCATACGGCCAAGCCAGTCGTAACCCAACTCGAAGCCCAGGTACGGGTTAGCCTGGTAACCCAGGAATGCACCAGCGCCAAGCTGAGATTCGTGAGTCGGGCCGTTGTTGTTGCCATAACCGTTACCGTAGTAACCAGTATCATGATACTGAGACCAGCCCAGTTTAGCACCGGTATACCAGGTGTCATCTTTCGGAGCGGCCTGCGCTACGGTAGCGAAGCCAGCCAGTGCCACTGCAATTGCGATAGCTGTCTTTTTCATTTTGCGCCTCGTTATCATCCAAATAGGCAATGAGCAAAAAGGGATGCTCTTGGTTGTAATCCTTCGCCGGGTTAATACGCTCGCTTATGACTCTACCGATAAAAAACGGAGATTATTGAGCACCCTGGCGAGGTAAAGTCTACAACGAGATTGGAAAGTTACAAGTATGATGTGAGGGGATGCCGCAAAAAAACAGGGCTTTATACACATATTCTAACATTTGACCCGGTCTTAATGTCGGCCTCTTTTTGAGCAAAATGCAGCTAAACCATTGTCAAAGCTGGAAGGAAAAGAATCAGTGGTTTAGCTGAAATAAAAAAGGCAAAAGGCGCGAGAAAAATCCTAATTTTACTCAATGAAACAAATCCGACTGAATTTTTAGCCCTTTATTTGGTCGCAGCGTGGTCGCGGAGCTCCCGTTTGGGCGCATAATCAACCCCAGCGCTTTTCCTTCCGCTGCCGCCTGCTCCAGTTCGCGTCGCTCTTCTTCATCGAGATCATAAGGGATCCAGGCGAGTACCACGCTGTAATTCCCTGTACGCAAAGCTTTAATCATCGCTTCTACGGAGGTGCAACGCTCTGAATCCGCAACGTGCATGCTTTTTTCCAGCGGCAGACCTGACTGCTGCAGCCAGGCGCGATTAAGCTTATGCGCGGGCGTCAGCCACAGCTGCCAGCGAGACTCCTGGCTGAGCTGTTGCAGTAACGGCAGCAGCAACATTTGCATCATGCCGGGCTGTTCGCTGTAGCGCAGTTCCGTGATCCAGCCGCTGTGCTGCGACGGCTTAGAAGAGGAGACATGACGGTGGGCAAAGCCTGCATTATTAAAGTGTTGGGTGCGCATAAGTTAACCACTCAGCATTGGACTGTATGGATATACAGTAATGACTTCCTGGATAAAGATCAACCTCAAATTTGGAAAACGGCTCGCAAAAACGGGAGAAGGTGAGACGGGAACGCAATAATTAATTGAACCCTTAACGGATTTTTTCTATATCTCTAACGGACTGATAGACATGACTTTTTAGTCGTATTTTTGCACAAGGAGAGCGTGCCATGAAAAAACAGCACCCTATCGTAGAACGGTCACGTCACCGTCTGGCCGCCTTAGGCCACATCGAATCGCGTACACAGTTTGGCGGCTATGCGCTGGCGGTTGAAAAAGTGGTTTTCGCGCTGATCAATGATGACGCACTCTATCTGCGCGCCAGCGAAGCATTACGGGAATATGCGGCGCGGAAACCGATGCAGCCGCTGATATTTCGCAAGCGCGGCGCCGCTGTCAGCCTCAATTACTACCGCGTCGACGACGTACTGTGGAACGACTCTTCTCAGCTGCTGGCATTGTCCGCCGCTTCGCTACGCACCGCTCAGGAAGAATCTCTGGCCAGACAGGTGCCGCTGCGGCTGAAAGATTTGCCGAATCTTAGCCTGCGAATAGAGCTTCTGCTGCATGAGGCAGGCGTCAAAACCGTGCGGCACCTGATCGACCTGGGATCCAAACAGTGCTGGCTCAGACTCCGGGCGATAAACCGGCATATCGGATTTAAAACTTTGCTGGCCCTTGAAGGCGCAATAAAAGGGCGGCATGAAGCCGCCTTGCCCCAGGCCGTCAGGGCGGAACTCAATGAGTGGTATCAGCAGGCGCTAAAGGGAGACGCCTCTTAAGAGGGCGCCAGCGTGCGGCGCAGGCGAGCAATCTCCGGCAGCAAGGCCACCAGCAACCCTAACTGCTGTAACACCAGCGGCGCACGCGTCTCCTGATTGGCCGCCATATCGCTGATACGCTGCGTCAGGGCGCTCTGCATACTTTCCGCCTCGGCATCGCTCACCACCTCGGTTTGCAGCACATCTTCGACATAGCAGACCGTGTCGTCGAGCAGCGTCAGCAGCGCACTGTCGTTAAGCTTATCGCGGTGCGCGCCCAGCGCGGAGATATAGCTCAGAAAAGAGTGATTAAGACAGAGCAGCTGGAAAGCGGACTCTTTGTGTTTCTGGTGCGTACGCGACTCGCCGCTCATATTTGAGACCACGGAGGCCAGCTCCGCATCGGCGTTATGGGCGTCGCGTCGCGCGATACGATAAGCCAGGCGATTATCTTTGCCCTGGTGATACTGCTCCATAATCGCATCCAGATAGCGGCAGTTAGCGTTCAGGGTCCGCTCCGCCACCGCTGGCAGCTGCCGGAAGCGCCAGTCGGGCCAGATAAAGGCCACCGCCAGCCAGGCGAGCGCGCACCCCAGCAGCGTATCCACAATGCGCGGCAGCGCGACCTCAAAGCCTTCTCCCAGCAAATTGAAGCAGAGCAGCACCAGCAGGGTGATAAATAGCGTCGCCTGCGCATATTGCACCTGACGAAAAGCGAAAAACAGCACGCCGCTGACCACAATCAACACCAGCTGACCTTCGGTTGAGGGCACCAGCCAGAGCACCGGCAGCCCGATAGCAATGCCCGCCAGGGTGCCGCCGATACGCAATGCCAGCCTGCGTCGCGTGGCGTTATAGTTGGGCTGACAAACAAACAGGCTGGTCAGCAGGATCCAGTAGCCGCGGTCAAGACCGGTGAGCTGGATAAAACCATAACCGATACAGAGCACGGCAGTCATGCGTACCGCATGGCGGAACAGCGCGGAGGCGGGCGTCATATGACGGCTCAGCCGCAGGCGGATGTCGCTCCAGCCGCTCAGTCCCTCACGCGATAGCCGGTTATCGCCCGGCGGGGTTTCGCTGGCCAGAGACTGTTCTGACTCTATCGACCCCAGCTGCGCGTCAATCGCGCGCAGATTGCGCAACAGCCAGAACAGCGGACGCAGATGCGGCGCGTCAGGCTCGTTTTGCTGCAGACGCTCCAGCGCGGTCTGCAATCGATCGAACGCCCGCTCGAAGCGAGGATCGTGCTCCCAGCGCTCACGCATTAAAATGCACTGCGACAGCTGGCGACACGCCTGCGCCTGCATATTCAGCAGCCGCTGAAAGCGGAACAGAATTTCGTTATAGCGCCAGTCATCGCGCAGCAGATGGTATTGCAGATGGGATGAGCTGGCGCGCTCGTGAATATCCTGCGCCACGAAATAGTAATGCAGGCTGCGACGGGTGCTGCGCGATCCGCGATCGCCGCGCAGACGGCTTTGCAGTGTGGTTTTGGTCAAATTAAGCTGCGCCACCAGCTGGCTGTTAACCATCGCGGTGCGGATCAGCGTAGCGTCATCCTGTGCGTCGCCGTCGGGATCGAACAGATTCGCTTTGGCCTCAAGATATTGCGCCAGCTGCGCATAGCTGCCCGCCAGCTGCTCCTGCACCGGCCGCACCGGAAACATCAGGTGGCCGAGCAGCGTCAGCAGGTTGTACCAGAGCGCGCCGACCAGCAGCAGTATCGGCTGCATATACCACTGCGAAAAAAGCCCGATGCCCAGCATGGTGTAAACCGCAATCAGCAGCGCGCCAAAGGCGATAGTGGCGTAACGCTGGCCGAGCGCGCCAAGCAGAATAAAGCCCCAGGTTGAGAGCGCCAGCCCGGCCATAAATGCCAGCGGATGCGGAAACAGCAGCTCTACCGAGACCGATGCGATACAAAAGCAGAGCAGGGTGATCAGCAGGTTCCGCAGGCGGCCGCTGAGGCGGTCGTCCAGATCGGCCAGCGCGGCAGCCACCACGCCGAGCGTCAGCGGGATGGTCCAGTCTATCTGATGCAGCCACCAGGGCACCGCCGCACAGCCGGCCAGCGCCAGAAAAATGCGCAGCAGGTAACGCCAGCTGCTGTTAAACAGGTAGTTGCGCCAGCCCGGCAAGGCTTTGGACATCATGTTGCGACCTCAGTAGCGACGACGGGCGCTGGCTTCGCGTGCGACCCGGGCTTCTTCCACCGATACCACGCGGCGGCCGACCGGCCAGAGGGCAATGGCGGCGATCTTGAAATTAGCGAGACCCACCGGAATGCCAATGATGCTGATGCACTGGACGATGCCGGTGGAGATATGCGTCAGACAGAGCCACCAGCCGAAAAAGATCAGCCAGAAAATATTGAGAAAGGTGCCGCCGGTATTCAGCAGCGCGCTTTTACTCTCCGGGCGCAGCACATCCACATGCACCGCCTCGTTGCCGTAAGGTACTAGGGAGAGTTTGGTAATTTCCCAGCAGGAGCGCGTCAGCGGAAGGGTAAAGATCAGGACGATACTCACCAGCGTGGCGAACAGCCAGCAAAGGGTGGTGATAAACCCGCCGAGAATAAAATTAAGAATGTTCAACACTGTGCGCATGGCGTTCTTTTCCTTTTGCTTTCCGCAAGATGTGCCGCCAAGTTTAGCCTGTTTTAAGGCTGGAGCGCCAAGAGTCTGACAGGTAAACTCCCGATATTCTTTTTTCAGGTTCGACGGTGTGGACATGGAACTCAAAGCGACATCGATGGGCAAACGGCTTGCCCAGCATCCCTATAACCGGGTTCGCCTGCTGGCGGCTGGGGTGGAAGTAAGCGGTGACCGGCACGAATACCTGATCCCTTTTAACGAACTGCTGAATATCAGCTGCAAGCGCGGCATGGTCTGGGGCGAACTGGAGTTTTTACTGCCTGACGATAAGGTCGTGCGGCTGCACGGCACCGAATGGCAGGAGACTCAGCGCTTTTATCACTATCTGCTGCAGGCCTGGCAGACGTGGAGCGCAGAGATGAGCGCTATTTGCGCCGCCGTTTTAAGCGAGCTAAAGCAGGAGATCGACCGCTTCGGCGCGCAGGATCGCTGGCTCAAGCGCGGCGAGCTACAGGCGCTGCGCGCCACCATTGAAAAACAGTTCGCCGCGCTGCCGCTGCCGCTGGCGCGCCTGGAGGAGTTTAGCGACTGCCGCACGCTCTACCTTGATTGCCAGCGCTGGCTTGGGCAGGGCGAAACGGCGCTGCGCCAGCGCAACCGCGACTGGACGGCGCGTATGCTGCAGGAGCATCACGACTTTTTCGCCACGGTGGAAACGTCGCCGCTCAACGCGTCGCAGAGCGAAGCCGTGGTTAACGGCGAAGACGCGGTGCTGGTGCTGGCGGGCGCAGGCAGCGGCAAAACGTCGGTGCTGGTGGCGCGGGCGGGCTGGCTGCTGCGGCGAAAACTGGCCGCACCCGATCAGATCCTGCTGCTGGCGTTCGGCCGTCAGGCGGCGGAAGAGATGAACGACCGCATCCGTTCCCGGCTGGGCGTCGCCGACATTCAGGCACGCACCTTCCACGCGCTGGCGCTGCATATCATCCGCGAAGGCAGCAATAAGCAGCCGACGATTAGCAAGCTGGAGAGCGATACTGCGGCGCGTCACGCGCTGCTTATCGACATCTGGCGTCAGCAGTGCCACGAGAAAAAAGCGCAGGCAAACGGCTGGCGTCAGTGGCTGCGCGACGAGCTGGAGTGGGAGCTGCCCGAAGGCGATTTCTGGCAGGACGATCGGCTGGCGAAACGGCTGGCGTCGCGCCTTGAACGCTGGCTGGGGCTGATGCGTATGCACGGCGGCGCGCAGGCGGCCATGATCGCCGAGGCGCCAGACGAAGTGCGCGAACTGTTCAGCAAGCGAGTGAAGCTGATGGCGCCACTGCTGAAAGCCTGGAAGAGCGCGCTGAAAGAGGAGGGCGCGGTAGATTTTTCCGGGCTGATTCATCAGGCGATCGCGATCCTGAATAAAGGGCGTTTTATCAGCCCGTGGAAGCATATCCTGGTGGATGAATTTCAGGATATCTCGCCGCAGCGCGCCGCTTTGCTTGCGGCGCTGCGCCAGCAGAACAAGCGCACCACTTTGTTCGCCGTGGGTGATGACTGGCAGGCAATCTATCGCTTCACCGGCGCGGAGATGACGCTGACCACCGCCTTTCATCACTATTTCGGCGAGGGGGATCGCTGCGTGCTGGATACGACCTATCGCTTCAACGATCGCATCGGCGATATCGCGAACCGGTTCGTCCAGCAGAATCCACATCAGTTGCGTAAGCCGCTCAACAGCCTGACGAAGGGCACTAAAAAGGCCACAGGCCTGTTGCCGCAGGAGCAGCTGGAGCCGCTGCTGAACAAGCTGAGCGGATACGCCAAACCCGATGAACGCGTGTTGCTGCTGGCGCGTTATCACCATCTGCGTCCGGAAGTGCTGGATAAAGCCAAAACCCGCTGGCCGAAGCTCAACCTCGACTTTATGACTATCCACGCCAGTAAGGGACAGCAGGCCGATTTTGTTATCCTGCTGGGTCTACAGGCGGGCAAAGAGGGGTTTCCCGCTGCGGCGCGTGAATCGGTGATAGAGCAGGGATTATTGCCGCAGCCGGAAGATTTCCCGGATGCGGAGGAGCGGCGTCTGGCTTATGTCGCGTTAACGCGCGCGCGTCAGCAGGTGTGGTTGCTCTACGACCGCGAGCAGCCGTCACGCTTTGTCGAGCAGTTTCGTCAGCTCGGCGTGCCGCTGCTGCGTAAAGCCTGATCAGTTAAGGCGCGCCTGCAGGTAACGCTCATAGTCTGGAATGGCGATCTCTACTGACTGCGCAAACAGCGGCGACTGAATAATAAAGTTAGCCGTCGCGAGGTTGGTGGCGACAGGGATATTCCAGACGGTCGCGAGACGCAGCAGCGCTTTGACATCGGGGTCATGCGGCACCGCATTCAGCGGATCCCAGAAGAAGATCAGCACATCGATTTTTCCTTCCGCAATCAGCGCGCCAACCTGCTGATCGCCGCCCATCGGGCCGCTCAGCATCGCGTTCACGTTTAATCCGGTATGGCGATTAATCAGATTGCCGGTGGTGCCGGTGGCGTAAAGGGTGTGAGATTCCAGCGTGGGCTGGTTTTGTTTCACCCAGTCAAGCAGGGAAGCCTTGCAGTGATCGTGCGCAACGAGCGCGATATGTTTGCTGGGGCCAAGCGTACGTGTGGTCTGTTCCATAAAGGCGTCCTGGTAAAATCGCGTGCCGAGAAGAGAGTCGCACGAGTTTACCCTGTGCCTTTCCCGCCTATCAACTTGTCCTTAACAATTTGACCAGCGACATAAATTGCTGACGGGTGGCTTGATCAAAGCGATGAAACCACTCCTTAATCGTCGGCGACTGCGCCTCATCGACCCAGACGAATTCAGCCTCGACGGGTGGGGTGGCTGATGCGCCGTCGCGTACGGCTGCAAACTGGGGAACGGAGGCGACCTGGCCGTTACGGTTGTAAAGCATCATCGCTTTTTCCATATCGCTTTCAGCGGAAAGCGGCAGGCGATCGCGCCTGATATCGATCGCCTGTCCATGTTCGTCTACCAGCTGGAAATTGAGCGTGCGATCGAAATAGTGACGCTCGCGGCGAGTCTCCAGCGCAGGCAGACGGATAGTGATGGTTTTCACCTGCGCGTTAAAGGTCACGATCATGGGCGCTGACTGATAGCGCAGCGAGGCATCTTTATGGGCGTCGCGCAGCTGCTCGACTCGAAACAGAAACTGGTGCTGGCCGCGCTCCAGCTCAAGACTATCGGCACCTTTGAGCAGCGAGCCGGAAATTTTGCGCCCGTCCAGCACCAGCAGATCAATCTGCGGATCAAGCTTCAGCGTGATGGCCTGACAGGTTGCCGAGACGAGGAGAACAGTCAACCCCGTCACGACCAGAGAGAGTTTCATGTAGACTCCAGAATAGGGCGCAAAGTTTTGTGTGTAGCAAATTCTTACATTATGGCAGTAAATTTACATTTGAACATATATTTTTGTGCGCCAGTGCAAAATATTGCTGTCTGGAAAGAAGCGGCAGGAAAAGGCGCCACTACATTTAATGCTCTGAAATGAGGAGAAAAAGATGAACGATCAAACTATTCGCGAGGTGTTAACGCGCACACAGCGTATTGCGCTGGTAGGCGCCAGCGATCGTCCCGATCGACCGAGTTATGGCGTGATGAAATATCTGCTGGATCAGGGATACGAGGTCATTCCGGTCAGTCCAAAACTTGCCGGTCAAACGCTGCTGGGGCAGAAAGCTTATGCGAAGCTGGAAGAGGTGCCGGGCAAAATCGACATGGTGGATGTGTTTCGCAATTCAGAAGCGGCGTGGGGCGTGGCGCAGGAAGCGATCGCTGCGGGCGCAGATACGCTCTGGCTGCAGCTGGGCGTCATCAACGAGCAGGCCGCCGTGCTGGCGCAGGATGCCGGTCTGACCGTTATTATGGATCGCTGTCCTAAAATAGAAATTCCGCGGCTGGGCGTGACGCGACAAAAGCAATAAAACTTACAGGCGGCGTCTTGTTGCCGCCTGCGATCAATGCCGCAGGCGCGGCGCCTGCAGCTGCTGGCGGATCGATGCGGCCAGTTCGTCCATCTCCGGCTGTTCCGGATGCTCCGAACTGGTTTCGCCGGAAAGCTGAATCTCTGCGATATAGGTGTGCACCTGATCGCCTTCTTCATCTTCCATCACCACATGATACCAGGGCGCGCGGCGCAGCGTTTCAGTCGCGCCGACCTCGTCCAGCTTCGGCGTATCCAGCGAATATTCGGGATCGACATCCACTATTACGCCCAGCACGCCTGAAAGACGATGCCGAACCTGCTGACCAATACCAAACTTAGTGGCAATCATAGTGACCTCCAGAAAAACTGCCTCCTGATCAATATGGCGTCAGAAGGCACTTTTTCAAGTCACACCACACGACATGCAAAACCTTTCAGGTAGAGACCCTCAGGATAGCTGGCGATGACCGGATGATCGGCCGCCTGGCGGAACTGCTCGATAAACTGCGCTTCGCGGCCCGCATCCAGCGCGGCGTCGGCCACGATTTTCTGGAACAGGTCGGTCGCCATCAGCCCAGAACAGGAGAAGGTCATCAGAATGCCGCCGGGATTAAGCAGCTGCATCGCCAGCATATTGATATCTTTATAACCGCGGCAGGCGCCCGCCAGCTGATTTTTGTTTTCGACGAATTTCGGCGGATCCATCACGATCAGATCGAACTTCTCTCCGGCGTCGCGGTAGCGGCGCAGCAGCTTGAATACGTCGTCGCGCAGGAAATGCGCGCGCGAGACGTCCAGCTCGTTAAGTTCGACATTCTGGCGCGCCACGTCGAGCGCTTCCTGCGACGTATCCACGCTGATCACTTCGCGGCAGCCGCCCATCAGCGCCGAGACGGCAAACCCGCCGGTATAGGAGAAGCAGTTAAGCACGCGCGCATCCTGCGCATAGCGGCGCGTCGCCAGACGGCTGTCGCGCTGATCGAGGTAGTAGCCGGTTTTATGGCCGCCCTGAATATCGACCAGCAGCTTCATGCCGTGTTCGGTAATCGGCAGCAGCGGCGGCGGGATTTCACCGGTGACCGGCCCCTGCGTCAGCTCCAGCCCCTCTTTTTTACGCACCGCCACATCGGAACGGTCATAAATAGCGCATTGCGGAAAGCAGTGCTGCAGCGCGGAGAGAATCGCGGGACGCTGATATTCCGCGCCTGCAGAGAGCAGCTGCAGTACCAGGAAGTTGCCGAAGCGATCGATGGTGACGCCGGGCAAACCGTCAGACTCGCCAGCGATCAGACGGTAGCTGTCTAGCCCGTCTTTTTGCGCCAGCCAGTCGCGCCACTGCCGCGCCTGTTCGAAACGGCGCACGAAGAAGGCGATATCAATCGATTCATCCTGTTGCCAGCTCCAGACGCGGGCGCGAATTTGCGACTGCGGCGAATAAGCCGCGCGCGCAAGAAATTTGCCGTTATGGTCACAGACGTCAAGGGTTTCCCCCAGTTGCGCTTTACCTTCAAGGCGCGCGACGGCACCGGAAAACACCCACGGATGGCGGCGGAGCAGGGATTTTTCACGTCCCTTAGCGAGAATCAATCGAACGGTCATAGTTTGCTATGCTTACCTGAAAAAATGAGGCGCCATTGTCCGGCGGATAACGGGAAATTGCAACGCACAGCGGCAGGAGAGAGTGATGACAACAGCCTGTTATAAAATCTGGGTGCATGGCAGGGTGCAGGGCGTGGGGTTTCGCTACGGCACTCAGGCGCAGGCGTCGCAGCTTGGTGTGCTGGGTTACGCCCGTAACCTTGATGACGGCAGCGTCGAGGTACTGGCCTGGGGCGAGTCGGAAAAGGTCGACGCGCTCATCGCGTGGCTGAAAGCGGGCGGGCCACGCGGCGCCCGCGTCGATCGCGTCCTGATGGAGCCGCATCAGCCTGCGGAGCCGCCGCGCCGTTTTACGACCGGTTGATCAGAGACACTTCGCCGGTTTAGGCAGGCCGGCGATTTTAGTCGCCTGTTTCGCCGGGCCGTCCGGGAAGAGACGAAAGAGGTAGCGGCTGTTGCCTTTCTCTTCGCCATACTTTTGCGCCATTGCTTTTACCAGCATACGAATGGCAGGCGAGGTGTTGTACTCCAGATAGAAGGCGCGTACGAAACGCACCACTTCCCAGTGCGCGTCGCTCAGAGCGATGCCCTCATTTTGGGCGATCTGCTCAGCAAGCGCCTCGCTCCAGTCATCGCGATGTTTTAAATAGCCTTCGCCGTCGACGTCGATGGTTTTACCGTTAAATTCCACATGTGCTCCTTACTGCCTGATACGGCGGCATTCTAGCAAATTGCGCCGCCAGAAAAAGCAAAACCCCGCCGAAGCGGGGTAGGGATGCCAGTCAGGCTATCTGCGTCTCAGCGCGTCATTAATCGTTGCGCGCAAAGCCTAACAGGCTCAGCAGGCTGACAAAGATATTGTAGAGCGAGACGTAAAGGCTGACGGTGGCGCGAATATAGTTAGTTTCGCCGCCATGAATGATATTGCTGGTTTCCCACAGGATCGCGCCGGCTGAAAAGAGAATAAACAGCGCGCTAATCGCCATGTGCAGCGCAGGCAGCTGCAGGAACAGGTTAGCGATAACCGCCACCAGCAGCACGACAAAGCCCGCCATCATCATGCCGCCGAGGAAGGACATATCGCGGCGCGTGGTCAGCACATAGGCCGAGCAGCAGAAGAAAACCAGCGCGGTGCCGCCTAACGCCAGCGCAATCACGTCAGCCATGCCTGCGGCTAAAAATGTGCTCAGGATCGGGCCAAGGCAGTAGCCGAGAAAACCGGTGAAAGCGAAGGCCGCCAGGATGCCCATCGGGCTGTCAGCCAGTTTGTGGGTAAGGAACATCAGGCCGTAGAACCCGACCAGCATTAAAATCAGACCCGGACCGGGCAGGCCCAGCACGGTGCTGGCGGTGGCGGTCACGGCGGAAAACGCCAGCGTCAGGCCGAGCAGAAAATAGGTATTGCGCAGCACTTTGTGGGTGCTAAGCAGGGATGTCCGCGAGGACGAAGCAATAAGTCTGTCCATAATGCGCTCCTTTATCAGAACACGACGTTTGCGCTGAGAATACGCAGCGGCCACAAAACGGGAAAGGCGTTTTACCCTTCTTTACGCGATAAATCGCTGTTTCTCTGAGCGGAATGGTGATTTCGCCAACGAATAACACCGTTTTGGCTGTTTTTCAGGCGAATGAATTCGCACAGGCTTTACATCCTTCGGGGGGATGTTTATAGTGCGCCTCATTGCGGAGGGGTGGCCGAGCGGCTTAAGGCAGCGGTCTTGAAAACCGCCGATGGGAAACCATCCGAGAGTTCGAATCTCTCCTCCTCCGCCACTTTCCTGCTCAGTCAGGAACAGGCGATGCGACAATGTCGTTTTGCCGATGCGTAAAGCATCAATCCGGAGGGATGGCCGAGTGGCTTAAGGCAGCGGTCTTGAAAACCGCCGATGGGAAACCATCCGAGAGTTCGAATCTCTCTTCCTCCGCCACACCAGAAAGGCCAGCACAATGTGCTGGCCTTTCGCATTTCTGCCTCTTCGCTTTTTACGCGTTCCGCTCTTCTCAGGCCGCTTTTGGTCAACTCTGCTATAGTCCACACACGGTTTTTGCAAACATCGGGCGCTTTTCGCGGCCTGGTTAGGTTACACTGTGGGTCGCTATGCTCTGAACAGAGCTAATTGGTTGATAGCCAGAGTGTTTCTCTACTGAACAAATGGAATAGGCACAATGATCAAGAAACTGAGTCTTTGCGCACTGTCGGTACTTGCCGCACTGCCGATCGGCATGGCGGCCCAGGCCGCTGATGGCGACATGCAGCTGCAACAGGTACTGATGTTTAGCCGTCACAACCTGCGCGCGCCGCTGGCCGATAACGGCAGCGAGCTGGAACAGTCGACGAAGAAAAGCTGGCCGCAGTGGAGCGTTCCTGGCGGACAACTCACCACCAAAGGTGGCGTGCTTGAAGTCTATATGGGCAACTACACGCGTCAGTGGCTGGCGCAGCAGGGCCTGGTGCAAAACGGCAGCTGCCCCGACAGCAGCAACGTTTTTGTCTATGCCAACAGTCTGCAGCGCACCGTCGCAACGGCTCAGTTCTTTGTCAACGGCGCTTTTCCGGGCTGTGATATTGCTGTGACCCATCAGGATGCGATGGGCACGATGGATCCGGTGTTCAATCCAGTCATTACCGACGACAGCGAAGCCTTTAACAAAAAAGCGCTGGCGGCGATGACGGCAGAAAACGAGAAGCTGGCGCTGAAGCCTGCGCTGCAGCAGCTGGATAAAATCGTTGATTACAAATCCGCGCCAGCCTGCAACAACAAAAAACAGTGCGATCTGAGCAGCGGCGATAACGTGTTCAGCGCGGAAAACGGCAAAGAGCCGAACGTAAGCGGTCCGCTGAAAGTGGGCAACGCCTTAATGGATGCCTTTACGCTGCAATATTATGAAGGCTTCCCGCTTGAGCAGATCGCCTGGGGCCAGATCAAGACGCCAGAGCAGTGGAAATCGCTCTCCGCCATTAAAAATGGCTATCAGGATGCCCTGTTCACCAGCCCGGACGTCGCGCGCGAAGTCGCCGCGCCGCTGGTAGATTACATCCGCAGCCAGCTGGTGGATCAGGACAAAGCCAACGCGCCGAAAATCACCCTGATGGTGGGGCACGACTCTAACATCGCCTCGCTGCTGAGTGCGCTGCAGGTCAAGCCTTATGAACTGCCGGGTACCTGGGAAAATACGCCAATCGGCGGCCAGGTCGTGTTTGAACGCTGGCACGATGCGAAAAACAACAAAGATCTGCTCAAGCTGGAGTATGTCTATCAGACCGCCGATCAGCTGCGCGACGGCGAGATGCTCAACCTGAAAAATCCGCCGAAGCGCGTAACGCTGCAGCTGGAAGGCTGCCCGACGGACGGCAACGGCTACTGTAGCTGGGAGCAATTTACTCAGGCGCTGAACGGCGCGCTGCAGGGTACGCCGATGGAGCCAGCCGCGCAGCCGCAGCCAGCGGCAGCGGCTGCGGCCGCAGGCAATAGCGACGCCGACAAGCCGGCGGACAGTAAGCCAGCTGCAGATAAAGCTGCCGCCGATAAAGCTGCCGCCGATAAAGCCGCTGCTGACAAAGCCGCAGCAGAAAAGGCCGCAGCGGAAAAAGCTGCCGCGCAGAAAGCGGCTGAAGCGAAAGCGGCAGAAGAGAAGGCGAAAGCCGCTGAGGAGAAAGCGAAGGCAGAGCGCGCCGCTGCGCAAAAAGCAGCCGCCGAGAAAGCCGCAGCTGAAAAAGCGGCAGCAGACAAGGGCAGCGCCGCCGATAAGCCTGCCGACGCGCCTGCTCAAAAGCCCGTTGAGTCCGCTCAGAACAGCGACACGAAACAGACCGTCACGCAGTAAAACCTACAGATGTGAAAAACCCCGCCGCGGCGGGGTTTTTTTATGGGCGGAGCAGATTAACCTGCAATCATCACCAGCTTCTGGTTGGCGAACTCTTTAAGGCCGAGATCTGACAACTCGCGGCCATAGCCGGAGCGCTTAACGCCGCCAAACGGCAGTTCAGCCGCGGTATCGCTTTGCGAATTGATAAACACCATGCCGGTTTCAATCGCTGAGGCGACGCGACGGCCGCGCGTAGTGTCGCGCGTCCAGACAGAGCCGCCCAGCCCGTAATGAGAGTCGTTAGCCAGCGCAACGGCGGCGTTATCGTCGCCCACCACGTAAATCTGCGCCACTGGTCCAAAAAACTCCTGATAGTAAGCGGGATTGTCCGGCCTGATATCGGTCAGGATAGTCGGCTGGAAGTAACAGCCGACGCCCTCGACCGCTTTGCCGCCGATCAGCAGTGTCGCGCCGTTCTGCACCGCTTCGTCGACCTGTTTCGTCAGGCGATCGCGCGCATCTTTTGAAGAGAGCGGGCCGAGCGTGGTCTGCTCGTCCAGCGGATCGCCCAGGCGGGCCGCTTTCAGCGCTGCGCTGAATTTATCAATAAAGGCGCTGGCAATCTTTTCATGCAGAATAAAACGCTTGGCGGCGGTACAGACCTGGCCACAGTTGCTGAGACGAGCCTGCGCGCCCTGACGCACCGCCTCGTCGATATCGGCGTCGTCAAGTACCACAAAGACGTCGTTGCCGCCCAGTTCCAGCGTCGATTTCTTCAGATATTTGCCCGCCTGCTGCGCCACGGCGCTGCCAGCGCGTTCTGATCCCGTCAGCGCGACGCCCTGCACGCGGTCGTCGGCGATCAGCTCTGCCACCTGGTCGCTGTCGATAAACAGGTTCGTCCAGGCGCCTTCCGGCGCGCCCGCCTCTTTAACCAGCTTGTCAAACACGTCGGCGCAGTGCGGCACGATATTCGCGTGCTTCGCCAGCACCGGATTGCCCAGCGCAAGGTTAGGTGCCAGCACGCGCATCAGCTGATAGTAAGGAAAGTTCCACGGCTCGACGGCGACCAGTACGCCAATCGGATGGTACTCTACCCAGGCCTCGCCCAGCTCGCTGGGGTAGGGCTGTGGTTTCAGAATCTCCGCCGCGTGTTCGGCGTAATAACGCGCGATCTGCGCGCAAATTTTTACTTCTCCGCGGCTCTGACCAATCAGCTTGCCCATCTCCTTGCTGGCGATAGCGGCCAGCTCGTCAACCCGGCTTTCAATCAGATCGGCCAGCTTCGCCAGCACCTGCAGACGCGGCTCCATATCGCCTTTGCTCCATGAAGAGTGGAACAGACGATCGGCGGTCTCCAGCGCCTGGCTTACCGCTGCGGCGTCGTGAGACGGCCAGCTTTTCAGCAGCTGATTATTTGCGGGGTTAATGCTCTGATAGGAAGACATAGATTCTCCTTGGTCAGTAAAAAAAGGTGAGGCGGGAAATCCCGCCTCGCAATCAGATATTTTTACGCTCTACCGGCGTGTCGTCCCATGTCAGGACGTCGGCGTCCGTCTTGTCAAAGGCGCGAAACAGCACGTCATCATTGCCTTGCTGACGCCAGATCTCTTCGGCCAGCTTTTCGTCATAGTTGGCCACTTCAAATATGGCTTCCGCGATTTCCGGGGAGGTGTGACGCAGCGTGGCCCATTCGCCCACGTGGTGTGCTTTCGCTTGATCGTTTGACATAATCTTCTCCTGAGTGAACTTACCCTTTGAGTTTTACCGTCAGCCCGGCAACATGCTCGCCCTGATAGCGGGCGATGTTCAGTTCCTCTTCCGTGGGCTGGCGCGAACCGTCGCCTCCCGCCAGGGTGGTAGCGCCGTAAGGGGTGCCGCCACGAACCTGCGAGATATCAAACAGCTCTTTCGTACCGTAACCAATCGGAACAATCACCATGCCGTGATGCGCCAGCGTGGTCCAGACCGAGGTAATGGTCTGCTCCTGGCCGCCGCCGGTTCCGGTTGATGTGAAGACGCTGGCGACCTTGCCGTGCAGCGCGCCGGAGGCCCATAAGCCACCGGTGCGATCCCAGAAGGTGCGCATCTGACCGGACATATTGCCGAAACGCGTCGGCGTGCCGATCAGAATGGCGTCATACTGCGGCAATATCTCGGGCGTCGCTTCCGGCGCCGCCTGATCGGTTTTTCCGCCGACCTGGGCGAAACGCTCCGCATCCATTGTTTCCGGCACGCGCCGGATATCGACGTCAACGCCCGGGACGCGGCGCGCGCCTTCCGCAACCGCATTCGCCATGGTTTCGATATGTCCATACATTGAGTAATAAAGCACCAGAATTCTGGCCATTGCGCTCTCCATAGGATGTGAAAACCTAAGCAGAAGTATAGAAGAGCTTTCCAGCCCTGCGGCGAGATCGCGAAATTTGCGGTTTTTCTGATGCATTGCATTCCCGTCTCGACCTGCGCACAATGGCGCCCATTGAATCGCTGAAGGTGAGATATGTCGGACGTTTCCCGCACCCTGGCCCTGCGCGTAACGCGTGAAGAGCTGGTGCTGATTTTTATTACCATGATCTGGGGCGGCACCTTCCTGGTGGTGCATCACGCAATGGCCTGGTCAGGGCCGTTCTTTTTCGTCGGCCTGCGCTTTGCCACCGCTGCGCTCATTCTCGCCTTTCTGTTTCGTCGCGCGCTGGCAGGCACCACGCGACGAGAACTGGTCGCTGGCGCACTGATCGGCCTGTCGATTGCGGGCGGTTACGGCCTGCAAACCTGGGGCATGCAGACCATCTCCAGCAGCCAGTCCGCCTTTTTGACCGCGCTCTATGTGCCGGTCGTGCCGCTGTTGCAGTGGCTGTTTCTGCGGCGTCCGCCGGGATTAATGGCGTGGTGCGGCATTCTTCTGGCCTTCCTCGGGCTGCTGCTGGTGGCTGGCCCGCAGGATGGCCGTATCAGCCTTAACCAGGGCGAAATTGCTACCTTACTCAGCACGCTGGCGATTGCCGCCGAAATTATCCTGATAAGCCGCTTTGCCGGACAGGTCGATGTGCGTCGCGTGACGCTGATTCAGCTTACGGTCGCCTCGCTGTGCGCCTTCGCGCTGATGGTGCCGAACGGCGAGTCGCTTCCGGCGCCCAGTCCGACCCTGCTGCTGAGCGCGCTGGGCCTCGGCGCGGCCAGCGCGCTGATACAGGTGACGATGAACTGGGCGCAGCGCAGCGTGTCGCCGACGCGCGCCACCGTGATATATGCTGGCGAGCCGGTCTGGGCGGGCGTAGTAGGGCGCATCGCGGGGGAGAGGCTGCCTGCGGCCGCTATCCTTGGCGGCGCGCTGATCGTCTGCGGCGTTATCGTCAGCGAGCTGAAGCTGAGACGAAAAAAAGCGGCGTCTGCCGCGCCGCTGAAATAATTACCCTTGCTGTCGCGCCGGGCGCTCCGTCAGGGCCGCGCCGCGACGGCGCAGGATCGCGTTGAGCAGGATAGCGCCAAAGGTGGCGGTGCCGATGCCGCCCAGGGTAAAGCCGCCGATCTTCAGCGAGAAATCGCCTGCGCCCAGCACCAGCGTCGTGGCGACCATAATCAGATTGCCGTTCTGGCTAAAGTCCACATGGTTCTGCACCCAGATCCGCGCGCCCGCGACCGCAATCAGGCCGAAAACCACAATCGAGGCGCCGCCGATCACCGGCGCGGGGATGGCGTGGATCAGCGCGCCAAACTTCGGCGAAAAACCGAGTATCAGGGCGATCACCGCCGCCGCGACGAACGCCAGCGTGGAATAGACTTTGGTGACCGCCATAACGCCGATATTTTCCGCATAGGTCGTGACGCCGCTGCCGCCGATGGAGCCAGAGATAAGCGTCGCCAGGCCATCGCCGACAAAAGCGCGGCCCATCCAGGGATCGAGATTGCGGCCGGTCATGCCCGCGACAGCCTTCAGATGGCCAAGATTCTCCGCGACCAGAATAATCGCTACTGGCGCAATCATTACCATCGCCTGGATATCAAAACCGGGCGCGGTGGTGTGCGGCATGCCGAACCAGGCCGCCTGCGCGACGCCGCTAAAATCGACCGGCTTGCCGAACCCCAGCACGTTGGTCAGCAGCGCGTAAAGCGCCCAGGCGACGATTAACCCCACCAGGATCAGCAGGCGCTGCACCATGCCGTGCGTAAAGACCGCCACCAGCCCGATAGCGAGCACCGTCATCACCGCCATCCAGCTCTCAAAGTCCGAGGCCGCCACGCTGTGTACCGCGATGGGCGCGAGGTTAAGCCCAATCGCCATGACCACGGCGCCGGTGACCACGGGCGGCATCAGACGTTCTATCCAGCGCGTGCCGACTTTCATCACCACCAGACCGATAAGCGTGTAGAGCGCTCCGCAGGCGATAATCCCGCCGAGCGCGATGCTGAGATGCGGATTGAGTCCCTGACCATTAAAGCCGGTCACGGCGATCACTACGCCGACAAAGGCCGCGCTGGAGCCGAGGTAGCTGGGCACGCGTCCGCCGGTTACCACAAAAAAGAGCAGCGTGCCGATGCCTGACACCAGAATCGACAGATTGGGATCGAGGCCCATCAGCAGCGGCATCAGGACGGTCGCGCCGAACATCGCCACCGCATGCTGCAGCCCGAGAATGACCGTTTGTCCAAACGGCAGCGTCTCATCCGGGGCGATAAGTCCGCCGTCCGTCAGCGCCGACTTTTTACGCCATTGAGGAAACCAGGAGCTTGCCATCGTTATCTCCAGAAAGTGAGGGATCGTGCCGCGCAAGGCGGATTAGCGGGCATCCTGCCGCAGCAGCGGACAATAGCCGCGATCGAACCAGGCCAGCCCATGCGCTTCGTCGCTGCGACTTAGCGCCAGCACCTCGCAAAACAGCACGTCATGGGTGCCGACGCGGGTAATTTCGCTGATGCGGCAGTCGAAAGAGATCAGCGCGCCTTCGAGCATCGGCGAGCCGGTCACGCCGCGGCGCCACTGCGCCGCCTGAAAGCGCTCCGCCACGGGCGTTTTACCGCCAAACAGGCTGGACAGCGCTTCCTGACCCGCCGCCAGGGTATTGACGCAGAGCTGGCGGTTAGCGTCGAATACCGACCATACCGAGGCCGAACGATTGAGGCAGACCAGCAGCGTCGGCGGCGTGTCGGTCACGCTGCATACTGCCGAAGCGGTGAACCCAGCGCGACCGGCCGGGCCATCGGTGGTGATGATATTGACGGCGGCGCCAAGGCGCGCCATCGCGTCGCGAAACGCCTGTTTTTCTACCGCAACGGCGTCAGGCATAAGGGAAAGGGTGCTCATCAACGTCTCCTCAGCTGGCGGCGCGCGACGGCGCGGCCTCGCTCTGGTTAAGCCACTGCAACAGCAGCGCATTAAAGCTTTCGGCATCGGTCACGCTCATCGCATGACCGCCCCAGGCCATCGTAATCTGCTGCGCGTTGGGCAGCGCATCGACCAGCTCCGCGCTGCAGCTCCAGGGCACCAGCATGTCATCCTGACTGCAGATCGCCAGCACTGGCTGCCGGATGCGTGCGGCCATCGGTGTGAAGTCGGCGCGCATCAGGGCCTCCAGACGGCGCAGCAGGTTGTCGCGTCCCTGAAAATGGGCGATATGCGCCGCCTCCTCCTCGGCAAGACGCTGCTGGTGCTGCGCCATCCACTCCGCCGGATAGAGAAACAGCGGCTGCGCGCGCGCAAAGGCCTCAGTGCCGACCTTGAGCAGCAAATCCTGCCGCACCTGAAAGCAGCGCCGGGTATGGGGATGCAGCCGCAGCCAGCCGTTGATCACCGCCACGCGCTCCACCTGCTCCGGGTAATCCAGCGCCAGCTGCAGACCCACCAGACCGCCCAGCGCATGACCAATCACGCCAAAGCGCGCAATGCCGCGCCGCGCCAGCGCCGCCGCCAGCTCGGTCGCCATCATCGCCATGGCGTAATCGACCGGCAGCGCCTCCGCGCTGCGCCCGGTGCCGCGCTGGTCGTAGAGCACTACGCGATAGCGCGCGCTTAGCGCCGCCAGCTGCGGCTGCCAGAAAGCCGCTACGCCGCCCAAACCCGATGCGAGCACCAGCGTCGGTGCCGCTGAGTCCTGACGTCCTACTATCTCCAGATGCATCACGCCTCCCGCTGACCGATATGCGCTACGCTGGCGATCTCAACCAGCGCATCGGGTTTTACCAGGCCGCACTGAATGCAGAAGCGTGCGGGTTTGTCGCCAGCGAAATAGTCGGCATAAACCTGATTAATAGCGGCGTAGTCACGCCAGTCGGTGAGGAAAATAGAGTTGAAGGTGACATCTTCAAGCGTGCCGCCCGCGGTTTCTATTACGTTTTTAATCGTTTCCAGGACGTGACGCGTCTGCGCGGCGGCGTCGCCGATATGGACGACGTTGTTCTCTTTGTCGAACGGCAGGGTGCCGGAGACATACACCACGCCGTCAGCCAGCGTGCCCGGGACAAAAGGGGCGATCGGCGCGGCGGTGCCCGGCGGAATAATGACAGATTTCGGCATCGCGTTACTCCTTATGGCCCTGCAGGCTTTCGCAGAAGGCGTCTACGCTGGTGACCCAGCCAAAAAAGGTTTCGATATTGAAAATCGCCGCCTGCTGGGCGAAGGGCGGGCCCGCCTGGTAAGTCGCGTCTTCCAGCACCACGCCGAAATATTCAAGGAAAAAACCGTCGCGCAGCGTCGACTCCACGCAGACATTGGTCGCGATGCCGGTAAAAATCAGATGACGTATGCCGCGGCTGCGCAGGATGCTGTCGAGCGGCGTATTGAAAAAGCCGCTGTAGCGCGGTTTCGGCAGCACAATGTCGCCTGGCTGCGGCTGCAGGGCATCCACCAGCGCATAATCCCAGCCACCCTTCGCCAGCAGCGTGCCCTGCAGCTCAGGCCGTTTGCGCATGGTTTTCAGCGCGTTGGATTTATGAAAATTGGGCGAACCGGCGTCGCCCGCCTCGATATAGTGCGGGTCCCAGCCGTTCTGGAACCAGATAATCTGCACGCCTGCCGCGCGCGCGGCGGCAACGGCCTGCGCGATCTTTTCTGTAACCGGCGCGGTGGCGGAGACGTCGAAACCCGCCAGGTCGAGATAGCCGCCAGGCGTGGCGTAGGCGTTTTGCATATCCACCACGATCAGCGCGCTTTGCGCGGGCGGAAAGGCGATCGCTTCCGGGTGAGCGGGCAGTTCAACCTGCGGCAAGGTCTGGGTATGGGCGCAGTAAATGGTACTCATCAGGCGACCTCTCTGTTGTCGTTAATCTGGCGGCGGCACTGCATCAGCGGCTGGATATGCTGGCCGAAATCCTCAATGCCCTGCAGAAAGTCATCGAAGGTGAGCAGCACGCCCTGCGCGCCCTCAACCTGTGCCACCTCGTCCAGCATGCGTGCCACACTGGCGTAGGAGCCAACCAGGGTGCCCATATTGATATTGACGGCGGAAGTAGGATCGGCCATTTGCCGTACGTTGGTATCGCTGCCGGAACGCTTATCCTGCTGACTTTGCGTGGTTAGCCAGGCGAGCGCTTCGTCGTCGGCACCAGCTTTGTAGTGCTCCCATTTCGCGCGCGCCGCCTCGTCGCTCTCGGCGGCGATAATCATAAACAGCACGTAGGAGCCGACATCGCGACCCGCCTTGTCCGCCGCCTGCTTCATGCGCGCGGCGGTCGGGGCGAAGGCGGCTGGCGTATTGACGCCCTTGCCAAAGCAGAAGTTGTAGTCGGCATGCTGCGCGGAAAACGCCATGCCCGCGTCGCTTTGACCCGCGCAGATGACCTTCATCGGCTTCTGCGGCTGCGGACTGACGCGGCAGTCGTTCATCGTGAAGAACTCGCCTTTGAAATCGGACTGGCCGCTGCCCCAGAGATCGCGCAGCACGGTGACATATTCAGTCAGGTAGTCGTAGCGGCGGCTAAAGTAGTCATCGCCCGGCCAGAGGCCCATCTGCTCATATTCGGGTTTCTGCCAGCCGGTCACCAGATTGACGCCGAAGCGGCCGCCGGAGATGGAGTCGATGGTGGACGCCATGCGCGCCACGATGGCGGGCGGCAGCGTCAGCGTGGCGGCGGTTGCATAGATTTCAATACGCGACGTGACGGCGGCCAGGCCTGCCATCAGGGTGAAGGATTCCAGATTGTGATCCCAGAACTCGGTTTTGCCGCCGAAGCCGCGCAGCTTGATCATCGAAAGCGCAAAGTCGAAGTGGTAGCGCTCCGCCTTTTGTACGATTGCCTTGTTCAGTTCGAAAGTCGGTTTGTACTGCGGGGCGTGGGTGGAAATCAGCCAGCCGTTGTTACCAATCGGAATGAAAACGCCAATCTTCATGTCAAACCCTCTTTGCCGGTAGTTAAACGGTTTGTCGCGCTGCGCGGCGTCCTGCTTCATCCCTGAGAGCGGCGCTTGCTGACAAATTTGCAAAGGTTGTGCCACAAAACAAAAAGTTTTCTTTAACAATGGGTTAAACAAGAGACGCAAAAAAGCTGGACCAGATGGTCAAAAATCGCTGCACATTTTGCAGGCACGCTGGGCAAAAAAGGTGCAGTCGCTGAATTGGGCAGGCCGGAACGGCTTTGCTATCATGCCTCTACGCTTAAGGAATGAGGTAACGCTGTGAAATCCGATGAAAAAAAACCGACGCGACGTTCGCGCGCCACCGCTGCGAAACGCGCCGCCATTCTGGATGCCGCGCTGGCGCTGTTCTCTCAGTTTGGTATTCATGGCACGCGTCTGGATCAGGTTGCCGAGCGCGCCGACGTCTCGAAAACCAATTTGCTCTACTACTATCCCTCGAAAGAAACGCTCTACGTCGCAGTGCTGAAGGAGATCCTCGACGTCTGGCTGGCGCCGCTGCGCGCGCTGCAGCACGATATGGATCCGCTCAGCGCCATTCGCCGCTATATCCGCCTCAAGCTTGAGGTATCGCGCGACCATCCGCAGGCGTCGCGTCTGTTCTGCCTGGAAATGTTGCAGGGCGCGCCGCTGCTAAAAGGCGAGCTGGCGGGCGATCTTAAACAGCTGGTGGATGACAAGGCGGCGATTGTTGAGCGCTGGATTAACGAAGGCCGTCTGGCTGGCGTTCAGCCGCAGCACCTCTTTTTTATGCTGTGGGCCGCGACGCAGCACTATGCGGATTTCGCCAGCCAGGTCGAGGCGATTACCGGCCAGACGCTGAGCGATCCGCAGTTTTTCGATGAAACGGTCGAAAATGTGCAGCGCATGATTATCGAAGGGATCCGCGTGCGCTGATGCGCCGCGTTTAACCTTATCCCCGCGTCAACGTCCGGCCTGTGATGTTTTCTGCCGCGGAGTCACTTCGATGCGCGAACAGCAGGGGCACATCACCATTGCGGATTTATGCGTGGGAAGAAGGGAAGAACGCTACCTTTACCGGTCCCGGTCAAACGACCGGGACCACGCGTTTTTAACGGGCGGCGCGACGGCGCAGCAGCCAGCCCATGGTAAGCATAACAAACCACAGCGGCGTGACCATCAGCGCCTGACGGGTATCATCCTGCAGCGTCAGCAGCACCAGCACGAACGCAAAGAACGCCATCACCACCCAGCACATCACCTTACCCAGCGGCATCTTAAAACCTGACGCCGCATGGCGCTCCGGATACTTTTTGCGGTAGGCCAGGTAGCTGCAGAGAATAATGGTCCAGACGAACATAAACAGGATCGCTGAAACCGTAGTAACCATAGTGAAAACGGTCATCACGTCCGGGATCAGGTAGATCAGCGCGACGCCCGCCAGCAGACAGAAACAGGAGAAGAACAGACCGGCAGTCGGTACCGCGCGAGCGGAAAGCTGACCAAAAGCGCGGTGCGCCACGCCCTGCTGCGACAGGCCGTACAGCATACGGCTGGTAGAGAAGATGCCGCTGTTGGCAGACGAAGCCGCCGAGGTCAGCACCACAAAGTTAACGATGCTGGCCGCCGCAGGCAGCCCGATCAGCACAAACATCTCAACAAAGGGACTGCGATCCGCCAGCACCTGCGTCCAGGGCGTAACCGCCATGATCACCATCAGCGCCAGCACATAAAACATAATCACGCGCAGCGGAATGGCGTTAATAGCGCGCGGCAGCACCTTATGCGGATCGTGCGTCTCCGCTGCCGCCGTACCGACCAGCTCAATGCCGACGAAGGCGAAGACCGCAATCTGGAAACCGGCAAAAAAGCCGCTTATTCCTTTCGGGAACAGGCCGCCGTGATCCCAGATATTGCTGAGCGAGGCGGTGCCGCCGCCCGGCGAGGGGTAGTGAAGAGTAACCAGTACGATGCCGGTTACGATCAGCGCCACAATGGCGACAATCTTGATAATGGCGAACCAGAACTCCATCTCGCCAAACATTTTCACCGTGGCGATATTGAGCGCGAGGAAAACGAAGACGCACAGCAGGGCGCTCATCCACACGGAAAAGCCAGGGAACCAGAGCTGGAAGTAGGCGGATATCGCCACCACGTCGGCAATGCCGGTGACGACCCAGCAGAACCAGTAGGTCCAGCCGGTAAAGTAGCCCGCCCAGGGGCCAAGCAGATCGGCGGCGAAATCGCTGAATGATTTGTACTCCAGATTGGAGAGCAGCAGCTCTCCCATGGCGCGCATCACAAAAAACAGCATAAAGCCGATGATCATATAAACGAAAATGATTGACGGGCCCGCCAGACTGATGGTTTTGCCGGAGCCCATAAACAACCCGGTACCGATAGCGCCGCCGATGGCGATAAGCTGAATGTGACGGTTATGCAGATTGCGCCGTAGCTTGTCAGGGTTCTCCTGCTCAGCAACGGTATCTTTTGTTTGATCAACCATAAAATCATTCTTCCTGTCTGGATGTTGTGTCAGCTCTGCTGGCTGTTTGTGGTTTCTTGCCTCAGGGCAAGTTGGCATAAGATAGAGGAATAAGACAAAAGCCCGCTAATTGTTTTTCTTACAAATGCGACCTTTACATCTTAGTAACATGTCAGTAAATCTTTACGCGGCACAAACTTGCGGCACAACGCTGCTGTTTTAAACGAAAAGCGCCGTTACCAGCGCTAAACCGGCGCGTAGCTTCTACACTTTTGTTCTCTAAATCAAGCTGCTGCGAGAGGGAGAATGCGCGCGATCGTTCTGTTGCTGGTGCTGATAGCCGTCGGATGGTGGAGTCTGCCATGGCTGAAACAGCATTTGCCGCCCCAGTTCAACCCCTTTACGCCGCTGGCGGTCACCGATCCGCCTGGCTGGATGACGCGATATAAACTCAAGCGGCTGGCGGGCAATCCTGAAGCGTGTCTTGACGTTATGCGACGCGCTGAGCAGGCGGGAAGGGTAACCTTTAACGCGCGTCCCGACGTGACGGGCGGCTGTCCGCTGCAAAATCCGCTGCGCATTCAGCGTTTCGGCAAGGTCAGTTTAAGCAGCAGCTTTCTCGCCAGTTGCCCGATGGCCGTCGCCAGCACCATGTATATTCTGCAAAGCCAGCAGCGTCTGGCGCATACATCCGCCTCGCCGCTGGTGCGCATCAGCCATGTCGGCAGCTATGCCTGTCGCAACGTTTATCACCGTAAAGAAGGGCGACTAAGCGAGCATGCGACCGCAGACGCCTGGGACGTCACCGGCTTTCAGTTTGCCAATGGGGAACGCGTCGATGTGGGGAAAAACTGGACGCAGCCGGAGAATAAATCCGCTCTGCTGCATCTTCTCTGGCAGGAGGGCTGTAATAATTTCGGCAACGTTTTGGGGCCGGATTATAACGCCGCGCATGCCGGCCATTTTCATTTTGGCATGCGCGGAACGGGATACTGTCGGTAAATTAGACCGCCGGGTTCAAACCGCGTTTAATCAGGAAATGATTGGCAGGCCAGGAAAATATAAATCCGGTCAGCGTAGCGAGCTGCAACATAAACCAGAAAGCCGCCAGCAGAGGATCGATTTGTTGATTAAGCACAAATTTCAGGGCCAGACTCATAAAGAGGAAAATGCCCGCCTGATAAACCAGCAGCGGAAACGCCTCGGTACGAAATGCTAACAGCAAGGCGCGCCAGACTGAAAGCGCGTCGCGCTGCTTAATCGCCAGAAATTGTAAAAACAGGCCGCTTATCAGCGAAATAGCGAGACAGATAATTGCCTGCATCCAGAGCGGCGTAGCGAAATGATAATGATTCAGCAGGGTGATAATCGGAAGTGTAATCAGTTCGCTAAAGATGCAGGCCGCAGCGGAAAGGGAAGTCGAAATAAATATGGTCGGCCAGCTCGCATAATGATGAATTTTTTGCGGTACTAATAGCGCAAGTTTAAGCTGACGAGAGGGTTTCCGTCCAAGATACCACCAGGCCAGCCAGCCGATGAACGGCATGTAAAGACCGGTCAGCGGCCAGATAATGTTCATTATCCCGACTGGGTGAGGATGGCGGAAAATATCTTTCAGGATCATCAGAGCGGTACAGCCTCCTAATACCAGGAAGGGTAATGCCAGCTGATTCAACATAGTGTGTCCCACCTGCAAAAGTTAAAGCGCATCCGTCAAAACGGCTGAAGGCTGCCAGACGCCTGCCGGCCGTACGTAAAGGTTGTGCAAAGAGTCCGTGTTAAGCGTAGCTCCGATCGCAATACATAGAAACGCCAGGCTTATAAGCCGAGCGGCAAAAAGCGCACAGATTTTAACCTTGGGTCGCTTTTTGGCTTTAGAATAGCTTAACTCTATGTTTACAAATAAATTACGGCGCTAAACTAATTTTACTTAATAGCCATGCTGAATGGCGGTCAATGTATGCGAATTTATTGTCGTTATGCAGATTGAATCTCATTAAGAAAAATCTTATTCTGTTTTTCCAGCCGCTATAATGCTGTGAATGGGATCACCTTTCGTGAAGCACAGGAAACACGTTTTAAGTAAAACACGCACAACCGGACGTAACGTGGTTTTTACTTGCATGCCTGTTTTTTTCTCAATAAAACTTTTTTCTCTTATAAATTTATTTTTTTAAAATGAACAACCTCAATAACCAGACGCATCAGCGTGAGGATAACGCCGAGGCAATATGACTAACGACAATTATTTCGTCTGGCGCCGAGAGACGGAAAAAGAATTTCAGGCTATCACTTCAACCGAGGAATTGAAGACGCTCATTCAGACTCAGGTAGTGTCATTAGGCTTCGATAGCTATTCCTTTCTGATTCAGCACCCTGTGCCTTTTACCCGGCCGCGTATTTTTTTGCATAGCACTTACCCGAAAGCCTGGATTAAACGCTATGAGGAAAAAAACTATTACGCTATCGATCCAGTTTTAATGCTATGCCAGCAGCCCGGACGGGGCTTAGAGTGGACGCACGACCTCTTCACTGGCGCCGGTGATTTGTGGAAAGAGGCGCAGGAGCACGGCCTGAATAGCGGTTTTTCCTGCTCCGCCATGGCATCAAATCGCGCCATTGGTATATTATCTATAGCATCCCGCCTGGCAAGCCGGACGCAACATCAGCATGTCGAGCTGGAAGTGAAACTGCACTTTCTGGCGGAACTGAGTTTGCGTTCACTTCAGCGTTTTTCTGATGATGCGCTGATGGTGCTAAAAAATGATTTCAGTCAGCGCGAGTTAGAGATTTTGAAATGGACCGCAGAAGGGAAAACCTCGGCTGAAATTTCGCTTATTTTAGCAATTTCGCAACACACGGTGAACTTTCACCAAAAGAATATGCAAAAGCGATTTAATGTTTCCAATAAAACTCAAATTGCCTGTTATGCGGCGGCAATTGGACTGATATAGAAAAAGGCAACTACTAAATTTAGTAGTTACGTTGCCGGAAGCAGTTGTCTACCCTGCGCCGGGACTTTGCCAGGCTGGCGTAGCGTAAATCAATGCAAACATGAGGATGTCAGGGGCGCATGATGAAGATAATTCAAACCCAGTTAAAGGATATGCCGTCCTCTCTGCTGGCCGAACTAGGCAGCTACCGTTATAGCGTATTTGCGCGTGGAGAAGGCTGGTCGATCCCGCCTCGTCTCAGCACGCCGGGTCAGGAGTACGATCGTTTCGATCGTTCGGATGTGACCTGGCTGCTGGCCTGGAACGCGCGTGACGGCATCAGCGGCTGCGCGCGACTGATGCCGTGGCATGAGCCAGCCCAGAGCGAAGGGCTGGTGGTGCCGTTCAGTCACGAAAAAGTATGGGAAATGTCGCGCTTCTCGGCGAAGCTGGAACTGGATGCGGAACTGCCGTTCAACCTGTTATGGCACGCCGTGCAGCTTGCCGAACTTAATGGTATGGAGTATTTGATCAGCTCGGCGACGCCGATGCTGGAGAAGATGTTTGAGGATCACCAGGTCGCCTATGAGCCGCTTACGCCCGGTCTGATCCAGTCGGAGGACAATCTGTTCGCCATTCGTATCCCGGTCGTGCAGCCAGCGCTGGCGGAAAAGTATCGCGGCACGCGGCGCTTCAGTCCGGAAGAGGTACTGCCGTCACTGGGTGTCTCTGTGAACTGGCAGTCGCATACCTGACAGCGCGCCCCCGCTTCGGCGCGGGGGCGAACGCATCACTGACGATACGCAGTCTTAATCTGCTTTATGGTATTGCTGAATACTTCCGCCTGCGGCTTATCACCCAGAGTTTGCACGTAGCGTTCCATATTAATAATCACTTTTCCGGCATCCGCCTGGCCCATTCCTTTCAGAATCAGCGTCACCATCATTTTCAGACAGGCAACTTCATCAGCCAGCTTCAGCGTGTCGTGCGAGGTAACAAATTCTTCATCGCTCATCGTGTTCTCCTTGGGGTTAATCGATCGTGCCGGCATGTTCCGCGCAGCCGTGCATGAGTATATCACAGCGAGCCAATTGCCTGCGAAAGCGAAGCGTAACGGCTGACGATTGCTGTACAGGATATTATTTAAAGTAGCAGTTGAATAATTTTCACAGCCCGGCCGCGACACATTTAAGTCTATTTTTGAATTTTTAGACTGATATAATTTAAGCCATTGAAAATATTGATTAAATAAAAAGGGTAAATGAACATATTTCATCCGGTAGACATATTTTTGTACTGACTGGAAAGTGTTGATGTAAATCAGCGAATACGGTCAAACATTCGGCCCGTTGATGTTCTTTATTGCGAAAAGCAGGTATCATGCGCGCATTCAATATCAGATTTATTCCTCACTTTAGCTAGCGGAGTGTTCCCCGTTGATCAGTGTTCTTCTTGTTGATGACCATGAACTGGTACGCGCCGGTATTAGACGCATACTGGAAGATATGAAAGGTCTTACGATCGCGGGAGAGGCTTGTTGCGGCGAGGACGCGGTGAAGTGGTGCCGGGCTAACCAGGTCGATGTGATTCTGATGGATATGAATATGCCGGGCATCGGCGGGCTGGAAGCGACGCGCAAAATTGTGCGCTACAACCCCGATATCAAAATTATCATGCTGACGATCCACACCGAAAATCCGCTGCCCGCCAGGGTGATGCAGGCGGGCGCAGCAGGCTATCTGAGCAAAGGTGCCGCGCCGCAGGAAGTCGTGAGCGCCATTCGTTCCGTACACGCCGGTCAGCGCTATATCGCCTCGGATATCGCGCAGCAGATGGCGCTGAGCCAGATAGAGCCGCAAAAAGCGGAATCTCCCTTCAGCTGTTTGTCGGAAAGGGAATTGCAGATTATGCTGATGATCACCAAAGGGCAAAAGGTGACGGAAATTTCCGAGCAGCTCAATCTCAGTCCTAAAACCGTTAACAGCTACCGTTATCGCATGTTCAGCAAGCTGAACATCAGCGGCGACGTAGAGTTAACGCATCTGGCCATTCGACATGGCCTGTTCAATGCGGAGCCGTTAATCAGTAGTGAGTGAAGTTTTCAACGCCAAAGCCTTTCTCAGCACGGTGACCAGTCAGCCGGGCGTGTACCGCATGTACGATGCCTCGGACACCGTGATCTATGTAGGAAAAGCCAAAGATCTCAAAAAGCGCCTCAGCAGCTACTTTCGCAGCCATGTCGGCAGTCGAAAGACAGAGGTGCTGGTCAGTAACATCCATCATATAGACGTCACCGTTACGCATACCGAAACGGAAGCATTGCTGCTGGAGCATAACTACATCAAGCTCTATCAGCCGCGCTACAACGTGCTGATGCGTGATGATAAATCCTATCCGTTTATCTTTCTCAGCGGCGATACCCACCCGCGTCTGGCCTATCATCGCGGGGCGAAACACGCTAAGGGCGAATATTTCGGGCCCTTCCCGAACGGCTACGCCGTACGCGAAACCCTGGCGCTGATGCAGAAAGTGTTTCCAATTCGCCAGTGTGAAAACAGCGTTTACCGCAACCGCTCCAGACCCTGTCTGCAGTATCAGATTGGACGCTGCCTCGGCCCTTGCGTCGCCGGACTGGTGAGCGAAGAGGAGTATGCGCAGCAGACGGAATATGTGCGGCTGTTTCTGTCCGGCAAAGATGACCAGGTGCTGAACATGCTGGTAAAACGCATGGAAGAGGCGAGTACCGGGCTGCGTTTTGAAGAGGCGGCGCGTCTGCGCGATCAGATTCAGGCGGTGCGCCGGATCACCGAGAAGCAGTTTGTCTCTAATCAGGGCGACGATCTGGACGTAATGGGCGTAGCCTACGACGCGGGCATGGCCTGCCTGCACGTACTCTTTATCCGACAGGGCAAGGTGCTGGGCAGCCGCAGCTACTTCCCAAAAGTTCCGGCGGATACCGAGCTGGCGGAAGTGGTGCAGACCTTTGTCGGCCAGTTTTACCTGCAGGGCAGCGAAGCGCGCACTCTGCCTGGCGACATTCTGCTGGACTTCAACCTGCCGGAACGCGAGCTGCTCTCCGCATCGCTGAGCGAGCTGGCGGGACGCCGCGTAACGATCCAGAGCAAACCACGCGGCGATCGCGCGCGTTACCTCAAGCTGGCGCGCACCAATGCGGCGACGGCGCTGACCACGCGCCTGTCGCAGCACTCTACCATCCAGCAGCGGCTGGCGGCGCTGGCGAAGTTTCTTGAACTGGACAAAATCAACCGCATGGAGTGCTTCGATATCAGCCACACCATGGGGGAGCAGACTATCGCATCCTGCGTGGTGTTCGACGCCAACGGCCCGCTGCGCAGCGACTATCGCCGCTATAATATTGAAGGCATTACGCCTGGCGATGATTACGCGGCGATGAATCAGGTCCTGCGCCGCCGCTACGGCAAAGCGCTGGAAGAAGATAAAATCCCTGACGTCATTCTGATTGACGGCGGCAAGGGGCAGCTTTCGCAGGCGAAGCAGGTTTTTGCCGAACTGGAGGTCGAGTGGGATAAGTCCCGGCCGATTTTACTGGGCGTGGCGAAAGGCAGCGAGCGTAAAGCGGGCCTGGAAACGCTGTTTTTCGAGGCGGAAGGCGAGGGCGTTTCTCTGCCCCCGGACTCTCCAGCGCTGCATGTGATCCAGCATATTCGTGATGACGCTCACAATCATGCAATTTCGGGCCACCGAAAAAAACGGGCGAAAGTGAAGAATACCAGCGCGCTGGAAAGCATCGAAGGCATCGGCCCGAAACGTCGCCAGCAGCTGCTTAAGTATATGGGGGGCCTGCAACCGTTGATGAACGCCACGGTTGAAGAGATCGCTAATGTGCCCGGTATTTCGTTCGCGCTGGCGGAAAAAATATATCATTCGCTAAAACACTAGCATTGAAACAGGTGAGGCAATGTAGGAACATAGGGGAAATTCTACCCATTCCAGACAGTTACCGGCATATGCAATTTAACATTCCGACGTGTCTCACCCTGTTTCGAGTCGTCCTGATCCCTTTCTTCGTGCTGGCTTTCTATCTGCCTTTCTACTGGGCGCCTTTCGCCACCGCGCTGATCTTTGTGATTGCCGCCGTGACCGACTGGTTTGACGGATTTCTTGCGCGCCGCTGGAAGCAAACCACGCGCTTCGGTGCCTTTCTCGACCCGGTAGCCGATAAGGTGATGGTGGCGATTGCGCTGGTTCTGGTGGCGGAATATTTTCACTCCTGGTGGATCACCTTACCGGCTGCAACCATGATCGCGCGTGAAATCATTATTTCCGCGCTGCGCGAATGGATGGCGGAAATTGGCAAGCGCAGCAGCGTCGCCGTCTCCTGGATCGGCAAGGTGAAAACCACGGCGCAGATGCTGTCGCTGGTCGCGTTGCTGTGGCGTCCTGATACGACAGTTATCGCCGTAGGCGTAGTGGCGCTTTACATCGCCGCCGTGTTAACTTTCTGGTCAATGTTTCAGTATTTAAGCGCTGCGCGTGGCGATCTGCTCGATAGCTGATCGAAGCGACTTAAAAAGCAGCAAACGGACGCGCTGTGAGGATAATTCTGTTGACTCAGTGCGTCAGGTCAGTAGAATGCATCGCATCGAACGGCAGCAAGGCTGCCAGAAGATAAAGAAAATCAGCAAGTTCCGTTAAATTGCTGAACAATGCGGGAATAGCTCAGTTGGTAGAGCACGACCTTGCCAAGGTCGGGGTCGCGAGTTCGAGTCTCGTTTCCCGCTCCAGTTTTGCAGGTCAGGATAACCTGGCGGCACAGCGGATAAAGGCGCGTTGGCAGAGTGGCCATGCAGCGGATTGCAAATCCGTCCACCTCGGTTCGACTCCGGGACGCGCCTCCACTTTACACCCTGCCCGGGTGGTGAAATCGGTAGACACAAGGGATTTAAAATCCCTCGGCTGTATGGCTGTGCGGGTTCAAGTCCCGCCCCGGGCACCATCTCTACCGATTAAAAATTTCGAATTAAAATAAAGCAGTAGTAAGCAATGTCGTGACCGCCTTCAGGGCGGTTTTTTTGTGCCCGCCTGTCAGACAAAAAACCCGGCGTTAACCGGGTTTTATCGTTAAGACTGCGGCTGTCCCACAGGGCCTGAGCCCAGCGTGCCGCCCGGCGACGCCTGGCCGCTTGGCGCATGAGGACGGCCATCCGATTTAACCGCATCGCTCCGGTGCATACAGCCCGCCAGTGCCAGCACGGCCAGCGTAATGCAGATCCCTTTTTTCACGTTATTCATCGTTGCCACCTCATTCTCCGGTATTGAAAAAGAAAGTATAAAAACGCAATGAAATTAAAGCGTAGCAGGCTGTCGCCAACGCACCAGTCGCAAAGTCTTAAATTCCGTCAGGCTGAAAAATTTGACCCGCCTCTCATCTGATGCAGCCTGGGGTGCAAATCCAGGCGGTATGCGATACTTTCACGCCTCAATAACGCGGCACGGGCCGCGGTGATACAGAAGGAAGCGAGATGCAGGGCGTCGTGAAGTTTATTAAAGGCTGTCTACTGTTTTCCCTGCTGTGGGGCCTGTTTATGTGGTTCTGCTTCTGGCAAAAAGAGGGAATGGAGATGGGGATGGCGATCGTAAAAAGCCTCTACGCAGGCGTTATCTATCAGGCAATGACGACGATGGTTGCACGCTATAAGGCTCGTCGCCAGGCTAAACCGCTTTAACAGCGATGCGGCGGCCGCCGCATCGCTTACTTACTTTTCCCGCTACTTACTCAAACTTACCGGTCAGACGACGATGAAAATCGCTGCTGCGCGTATCCAGACCGACAATGGTTACCTGCGCGCCGTGCCGCTGATAGCGATATTCAATGCCGTCGAGAGCGGCGACTGATGACGCATCCCATATTTGCGCATGGGTCAGATCGATAGTGACCTGTTTCGGGTCATGTCCATAATCGAAATGTTCAAACAGATCGTTGCTGCTGGCGAAGAAAAGCGGGCCGCGCACGCGATAGCACACCGATTTGCCGTCGGGACTGACTTCGCGCTCAGCATGAATAACGTGAGCGATACGGCGCGCAAACAGCACGATGGCGACGATAACGCCCGCCAGCACGCCCAGCGCCAGGTTGCCTGTCCACACCGTCACCATAATCGTTAGCGCCATTACCAGCGTCTCTGACCAGGGCATACGTTTGAGGGTGGCTGGCTGCAGGCTGTGCCAGTTCACGGTCTTCACGGCAACCACCATCATAATTCCCGCCAGCACGACCATCGGGATCTGTGCCATCAGCGCGCTCAGGCCGGTCACCAGCAGCAGCAACACCAGGCCGGCAACGACGGTTGAGACGCGCGTGCGCGCCTTGCCCAGCTCGACGTTTACGATAGTCTGGCCGATCATCGCGCAACCGGCGATGCCGCCGTAGAACGCGGCGAAAATGTTGGCCACGCCTAAACCCCATGACTCGCGGCGCTTGCTGGAGAGGGTATCGGTCAGATCGTCCACCAGTTTGGCGGTGAGCAAGGACTCCATCAGGCCGACAAAGGCAATGCTGAGCGCAGTCGGCCAGACGATCTGCAGCGTCTGCAGGCTAAGAGGCACCTGTAACGCATTCAGACCGGGCAAACCCGCACTCATAGGGCCTTCATCGCCTACGTTGGGCACGCGCCAGCCGAGCAGCAGCGCGACGGCGGTCACGACAACGATAGCGACCAGCGGAGAAGGCACGCTTTTCAGCACGCGCGGCAGCAGCAGCACAATCGCCAGCGTGATGGCAAACAGCAGCCACACCAGCGAATGTTGCCCCCAGACGTGCGGCACCTGCGCAAAGAAAATCAGGACGCCCAGCGCGTTGACGAAGCCAAGCATGACCGAGCGCGGAATATAGCGCATCATGCGCGCCAGGCCGGCTATACCGAAGAGGATCTGGATCAGGCCGCCCAGCACCACGGCCGGCAGAATATAGGCTACGCCGTGCGCATGCACCATCGGACCGATCACCAGCGCGACCGAACCGGCTGCGGCGGTAACCATTGCCGGACGCCCGCCCAGCACCGAAAGCGTCAGGCACAGCACCACAGACGCCACCAGACTGACCTTCGGATCGACACCGGCGATAACCGAAAAGGAGATCACCTCTGGAATAAGCGCCAGCGCGGTGATCACGCCAGCAAGACACTCACGGGTGAGCAGGGCAGGGGAACGCAAAACGCGGCCCACGGTCAGGTCGTTGTCCACGGCTTGAGGCGCGGCAACGTCGTTGGGTTGGCTCATAAATTGCAGGCTCTTTTTAATAGTCGTTCTTGCGACGAAAGCGAAGAACGCAGAAGAAATTAAGCAGAAGAGAGTACTGTCTGAGAGGGAAATTTGCCAGCGATCACAAAACTAACAGAATGACTCCGTCCCTGGAGCCAGCATTACACCGACAGATCGTCAGGTGTCTTATGCACAACCAGTTCAAGCAGTTGACGATAGATGTCGAGCGATACCACGTCCGACTCCAGTTCCAGCCGATGGATCAGTTTAGAGATGATCGCTTTATTAGTGACAGGCTTACCCGCCTGTAAAATCTCAGCCACCACTAATCCTAATATTTCCATCTCACTGGCCGCTTTAGTGGCCGCTGCGTTGAAGTAATCACCAATTTCTTTATCGGTTTGTGGAATAGCGTTTTGCATGTGTCAGTCCTAAAACAGTCCCAACGTCCAGGTCGGATACCAGGTCAATTTACGATGAAACTCCCCTTGCATGGACAGATGTAAAGGGCCCCAAGTCATCAAAAAAGGACCTCTGAAGGTGGAAATCCACTTACACCTTCAGAGGCGACGCAAACGCATCATTCGTTACGGAATCGTTATCCGATTCATGGGGGCTAAAGTTATACAATGAAGGTGTACAAGCACAAGGAAAAATTTGAACGATTTGTGCTATCTGTTAATTATCATATAGATAAATGAGTGTGTCGTGAAGAAAAGCTGTACAAGTTGTTTGTACAATGGAGGAGTTGTATCGATCAGCGGGAAAAAAATGACTTTTTTCCCGCGCTGTTTTAGCTAAAAAGTTTTAACTTTGATGTGAGTTTTCGGACCGATTGTTTCTCACCGACCAGCGCCAGGCCCAGCAGCCGCCACTCTTTTGCCGGTATTTCGCGCATCGCCGCGCTAAACGCCGCGTAATCAGTGGTGGTTTGACCTTGTTCAGGAAAGAGCACCAGATCGCACGCCAGCTCCGCGCAGCGGGCGCGCAGATCGTCCATCTCCGCATGGCTGGCTGCCAGCACGGGGATGCCAAGCGGAATCAGGCCGGGGTAGCGGCTGGCATCCGCATCCTGTAACGGGTCGCCGACCAGCGCAGGATGACGCTGGCCGAGGGTGAGGGCGATCACCGCAGCGGCGTTAGCGGCTTTTCCCGGGGCGAGATTGTTTTGCAAAATCATGACGCAACGAGGGTCTTGCATAGCACTTCTCCAGACAGAAAAAGCGCATTGTGACCAGGCGTTCAGCCTGCGTCTGGAAGATTTGTGCACGCTTGCTGATAGCGTGCCGGAGTGAGGTGGCAGGCGCGTTTAAACCAGCGGCCCAGATGGCTCTGATCGGCGAAGCCCAGGTCGGCGGCGACGTCGGCGGCTGCGCTGCCAGCCGCAAGCTGGCGACGGGCCTGGGATAAACGCCACTGCACCAGCCAGGCGTGCGGCGGCAAACCCCACTGTGCCTGGAAGAGGCGAGAGAGGCGGAAGCGATCCACCTGTAGGGCATCGGCCATCGCCTGTAAGCCTGGATTAAGCGCATGATGGGCAATCAGCCAGTCGCGCGCCTGCTGCGCCAGCTGACGGTCGCGGTCCGCCGGACGCGTTTCGCTGCGCCATAACGGATGCTGGCCCAGCTGCATAAATAAGCGGTCCAGCGTCGCCTCTTTGATCAGTTCGGGATGATCGTGCCACAGCGCGTCAAAACAGTGCCAGACAGCGTAAGCGAGCGCCTTGTCGTTACGCAGCGTGGCGGCGAAGTGCAGCTCGCCGCCCTGGTCGGTGCCGAGCGGCGCCAGCTGCCGGGATAGCTGCTGCGGCGACAGGTAGAGCATGCGATAGGTAAAGCCCTGCGCGTCCACCGCGTCGCCATCGTGCAGCTCCTCCGGCTCCAGCATAAATACCGTGCCGGGCCGACTCTGGTGCTGTTTACGACGCGAGTGAAACTGCTGCACGCCTTGCTCCGTCACGCCAATCAGATAGCTGTCGTGCCAGTGAGGATCGTAGGCATGTCCGGTAAAATGCGCGCGAATCGTCTCGATGCCGCGCGAGGGGTCACGACGCAGATCTATCCAGTTGTTGTTGCGATCGGGCATAGTCAACTCCGGTTTTTCTCCGTCTGGATATGTTCAGGCGCTTAAAAAGCCTGACAACAGAGGCGTCATTTTTTAACGACATGTGCTATTTTCATTAGCAATTTGCTCTGCGTATAATAACGCATTCATTTAGTTAGAAGTCTAACAATTAGGTCGCTACACTTTGACTCTGCACTATAACACGTTCACCCATTTGCTCTATCAGGCTGCCCACGCCTGGCGGCTTGCCGTGGATCGCCATCTTAAACACAGCGGCCTGAGCATGAGCAGCTGGCTGGCGATTGGCCTTATTGCCAGCGAAACGCGGCCCTATACCCAGACAGAGCTTGCGCAGTTACTCGGTCTGGAGGATGCCAGCATGGTGCCACTGATCGATCGGCTGGTGAAGCAGGAGTTGCTGTCCCGCGTGCAGCCGCCGGAAGATCGCCGCAAACGGCATCTGGTGCTGACGGAGAAGGGCAATCAGGCTTTTGCCTTAGTGAAAAATGAGGCGGACGCGCTGCGCGCTGCGCTGCTCGGCGATATCGATCCTCAGGAGCTGGCGACGACGGAGCGGGTGCTGCAACAGCTGCTGACGCGCATGGGAAATATGTAACAGTGGCCAGACGCAATCCCTATGCGCCGCGAGAATGGTTGCCGCATGAAAAACCCATGCTGCCGGGATCGCCTTCAACCCCGATTCATTCGCCGCCAAAACGGATCGCCTTTGGCCTGATCGGCTTACTGATTTCGCTTACCGGCGCGCTGAGCAACGCGCTGGTCACGGCGAACCTCTCCAATCTTCAGGGCACTTTCGGCGCTTACTCCAGTGAAATTGCCTGGCTGCCCGCCGTTTACGTGATGGGCAATATCTCCATCAACCTGTTGCTGGTGAAGTTTCGCCAGCAGTTTGGCCTGCGCGTTTTCACCGAAGCCTTCCTGGTGCTCTATGTGCTGGTGGCGTTTTTCCATCTCTTCGCCAACGATCTCAGCTCGGCGATCATCGTGCGCGCCGCGCATGGCATGGCGGGCGCGGCGCTCAGCTCGCTGGGGATCTATTACCAGATACAGGCGTGGCCGGCGAAACATCGACTTAAGGCGCTGGTGATCGGCCTGACCGCCTCACAGTTCGCTATTCCGATGGCGCGGCTTTTTTCGACCGAGCTGCTGCAGCTGCAGGAGTGGCGTGGGCTTTACCTGTTTGAGCTGGGTCTGGCGATGATTGCGCTGGGGTGCGTGCTGGTGGTGAAACTGCCGCCGGGCGACCGCATCAAGGCGTTTGAAAAACTCGATTTCGTCACCTTTATGCTGCTGGCACCCGGTATGGCGCTGCTCTGCGGCGTGCTGTCGCTGGGGCGCATCGAATGGTGGTTTACCACCTCCTGGCTCGGCATCAGTCTGGCGATCGCGCTGGTGCTGATCGTCGCGGCGATCGTCATTGAGCACAACCGGAAAAATCCTCTGATCAATACGCGCTGGCTGAGCAGCGGCACGATGGTGCGTCTTGGCATTGTGATGATTATGATACGCATCGTGCTGGCGGAGCAGAACACCGGCGCGGTGGGCTTTTTGCAGCAGCTGGGCCTGCTGAACGATCAGATGCGCGGCCTCTCGCTGGCGATTATCGGCGGCATGACGCTCGGTATCGTCACCAGCGCTCTGACCATCAAGCCGACACATCTTAACTGGCCCATCGTTGTCTCGCTGGCGGTGATGATCGTCGCCTCGCTGATGGATGCGCACTCCAGCCCGGTAACGCGCGCCAACAATATGTATATCAGCCAGTTTTTGCTCGGCTTCAGCAGCACCTTCTTTATGGCGCCCGCGATGCTGATCGGCATTGGCAGCGTCGTGACGCAGCCGAAAAATCTGGTGAGCTTTGTGGTGCTGTTCGGCATGAGCCAGAACCTGGGCGGTCTGATCGGCTCTGCCATTCTCGGCACCTTTCAGGTCTGGCGTGAAAAATATCACTCCAGCCTGCTGGGCGATCAGCTGTCGCTGCTCGATCCTAACGTTACGGATCGCCTCAGCCAGTACGGCGCGCTGTTTAGCAGCCAGGTAGGCGATTCTGTTTTGCAGAGCGCGCAGAGCACCAGCCAGCTACAGAGCGTGGCAACGCTGCAGGCGAACGTGCTGGCCTATAACGATACCTATTTACTGACGGCGGCGCTGGCGCTCATTACCCTGATGTGGGCACTGTGGCGTCTTTCCCGTCAGCGATACCTTAGCTGGCGACAGGCGCGCTTCAACCTGAAGGAGCAGCGCCTGGCGGCCGCGTCACAAGAATCTATGGAGTCACAATGAGTCAGCAGGATGAACTTCAGGCGGCGGAGCGCGAGCGCGCCAACCGTCGGCGTATTCTTTCTATTGCGGCAGGAAGCGGCATCGTTATTCTTGGCGTCCTGATTATTCTCTACGCCTGGCAGCTCTGGCCCTTTACCAGCGCGGTACAGAGCACCGAAAACGCCTATGTGCGCGGGCAGGTGACCTTTATCAGCCCGCAGGTCAGCGGCTATCTGACCTCGGTCGAGGTGGTGGATCTGCAGCCGGTGCAGAAAGGGCAGCTGCTGATGACCATTGACGATCGCATCTATCGTCAGCGCGTGCATCAGGCGCAGGCGCAGTTAGCGATGAAGCAGGCGGCGCTTCGCAATAACCAACAACAGCGCCGCAGCGCTGAAGCCACTATCGCCAGTAATAAAGCCGCGCTGGAGAACGCCAGAGCGCAGGCGCTGAAAGGGGGCTTCGACCTGAAACGCGTCGAGAGCCTGGCCGCCGACGGCTCGCTGTCGGTGCGTGAACGCGATGCGGCGCGCGCCGCTAACGCGCAGGCGCAGGCGCAGGTACGCCAGGCGGAGGCGCAGGTAGCGGTAGCGCAGCAGAACCTGCAAACCGTTATTGTCAATCGCGCCTCGCTTGAAGGCGATGTCGCCAGCGCCCAGGCCGCGCTGGAGCTGGCGGAGATCGATCTGGCAAATACCCGTATCGTTGCGCCGGATGCCGGTCAGCTCGGCCAGCTTTCGGTGCGCAAAGGAGCCTACGTGACGGCTGGCACGCGTCTCACCTCAGTGGTGCCGGACCATAAATGGATTATCGCCAACATGAAAGAGACGCAGATGGCGGCTATTCGTCCTGGCCTGCCGGTGACCTTCCGCGTTGACGCGCTCAACGGCAAACGCTTTAACGGCCATGTGGAATTTATCTCGCCGGCGGCGGGGTCGGAATTCAGCGCCATCTCGCCAGACAACGCCACGGGCAACTTTGTCAAAATCGCCCAGCGTATTCCGGTCCGTATCGCCATCGAATCTGAAGATATGCGCGAGCTGCGGCCCGGCATGTCGGTAGAGGTCAGTATTGACACGGCCGCGCAACCTCGCAGCAAGGCGGTGGAGTGATGCGGCGGCTGTTACTCGCCAGCCTCGCGGCGCTGACGCTGGCCGGTTGCGCCACCGAGGTGGAAAAAGCGCCTTCATCGCTGCCGATCCCGCCGCAGTGGCGTAATCAGGTCGGGCCTGCCGCCGCGCCGGAAGCGGAATGGTGGCACGCCTTTGGCGACGATAACCTTAATCGTCTGGTGGCGCAGGCGCTACGCAATAACCTCGATATCCTTACGGCGCGTTCGCGCGTCGAGCAGTATCGCGCCCAGCTGCGCGCGGCGCAGGGCGATAATTTCCCTACGCTGAGCGCAGGCGCAGGGGTGACGCATCAGCGCGCGTTGTCTTCAGTTACCGGACAGCCGTACGAGAACGCTGTCTATCAGGGGCTGCTGCAGGCTAACTACAATGTCGATTTCTGGGGGGCGCGCAGCAGCAGCATCGCGGCCAGCGAAGCGTCGCTGGAGGCACAGCGCGCCGCGGCATCGGCGGCAGAACTGACCGTCGCCAGCTCGGTAGCGTCGGGCTATATGAGTCTGGTGGCGCTGGATGAGCAGCTGCGCGTCACCGAAGCGACGCTGGCGACGCGCGGCAATTCGCTGCGGCTGGCGCAGCGCCAGTTCGAAACGGGCTACAGCTCGCGCCTTGAGTGGATGCAGGCGGCGTCCGAATTTCAGACCGCGAAGGCGCAGGTGCCGCAGCTGAAGCATCAAATCGCCCAACAGGAGAATGCCCTGAGCATTCTGGTGGGCATGAACCCGCGCGAGATTGCGCGCCGACCGCAGTTCAGCCAGCTTATGCCACAGCAGATGCCGCAGGTGCTGCCGTCGCAACTGCTTAACCGACGGCCCGATATCGTGCAGGCCCAGCGCCTGCTGTTGGCGGCAGATGAGACGCTCGCCTCGTCAAAAGCGAAGCTGCTGCCGACGCTCAACCTTACCGCGAGCGGCACTCTGCAAAGCAACGAGCTGCACCAGCTGCTCGACAATCCGTTTCGTCTCTGGAGCATAGGCGGCAGCGTGCTGGCACCGCTGCTCAATCGCGAAGCGCTGACGGCGCAGGTCGATGTTTCGATGGCGGCGCGCAATCAGGCGCTTTACAGCTATGAAAAGGTTGTTCGCAACGCTTTTTCAGAGGTGAACGACGCAATGGATGCGATTCTGCAGGGGCAGGCGCAGCTGGCGGAGCTGCAGAAGCAGGAAGAGTATGTGTCCGAGGCGCTGCGCATCGCCAGCAACCGCTATCAAAACGGTTACGCCTCGTATCTTGACGAGCTGGACGCGCAGCGCACGCTGTTCAACACGCAGCTCAATCTGGTATCGGTGAAGAATAATCTTCTGCTGGCGCAGGTCGCGCTTTATCGCGCGCTGGGCGGCGGCTGGCAGGCGCGCTGACCTTTTTTCAGGCGGCAGTGCATACTGCCGCACCGCACTCTTTTTCGCATCTGCTTTCCTGAAAACTCCCTTTATTTTATTAACATTATCAATATGGTGTTGGCTATCTGACAATAATTCGCTTGCAATAAAAGTAAGGCTACGCATAATCGCAAACCGTAATAATAATGATTATCAGTAACCTTAGCATTAGGGATCGACTATGCGCCGTTCGCTTTCTTCTCCCGGATTTAAACCGACGCTGCTGGCTCTGTTCGTCAGCACCGGTTGTTTGCCAGTGATGGCTGCTACCACCAGCACCAGTACCGCTTCTTCTTCAGCGACCCGCGAGGCCGCGCCTGCCGCCAGCAGCAGCGAGCAGACTCTGACCGTTACCGCCGCGCCGCAAAGCGATTTCAAACCCGGCGGCGACCAGCTGGTGCCCGCCTATCTTGATGGCCAGGTCGCTCACGGCGGCCGTCTCGGTATGCTGGGCGAGCAAAACGCCATGGACGTTCCGTTCAACGTCATCGGTTTTACGTCGAAGATGATCCAGGATCAGCAGGCGAAAACCATCGCCGACGTGGTGAAAAACGACGCGGGCGTGCAAAACGTTAAGGGCTACGGCAATTTTGCTGAAAGCTACCGTATTCGCGGCTTTGAGCTTGATGGTGATGATATGACCTTTGGCGGTCTGTCTGGTGTCGTGCCGCGTCAGGTAATGGACGCTTCACTGGTCGATCGCGTTGAGATTTTCAAAGGGGCAAACAGCCTGCTGAACGGCGCGGCAAGCACCGGCGTCGGCGGCGTGATTAACCTGGAGCCGAAGCACGCGGACGATCTGCCGCTGACGCGCGTGGGAGTCGACTACACCTCCGATTCTCAGACCGGCACCACTATTGATACCGGCCGTCGCTTTGGCGATGACAACCAGTTCGGCGTGCGCCTTAATGCCGTTCATCGTGAAGGCGAAACCGGCGTGGACGGCGAGAAGAAAAGGACCACGGCGGCCTCTGTTGGGCTGGATTATCGCGGCGAGCGCCTGCGTACCTCGCTGGATGTCGGCTACCAGAAAAAAACTTTCCATGACGGGCTACAGGGCGTCAATATCAGCGGCGTCGATTTTATTCCTGCTGTGCCGTCAAATTCCCATAACTACAGCCAGAAATGGGTGTACAGCAATATGGAGTCGGAATTCGGTATCGCGAAGGCGGAGTATGACCTGAGCGACAACTGGACCGCCTATGCGGGACTCGGCGCGCAGCATGCGCACGAAACCGGCAACTACGGCACGCCGAAACTGACGAACAGCGATGGTGACGCGACCATCAGCACGTTCAATACCAACCGTATTCAGGACAATATGAGCGGTATGGCAGGCATGCGTGGACATTTTGCGACCGGCTTCGTCACGCATCAGGTCAATGTCGGCTATTCCGCGCTGACCACCAATGCTAAAAATGCTTACAACATGTCTCTGACCGGGACAGCGACCAATATCTACGCGACTGACGACATTGATGCGCCGTCGCCCAACTTCGCCGGCGGTAAATTCTCCGATCCGCTGACGACGGCGCGCTCGCGTACTCAGGGCTATCTGTTGAGCGACACGCTGGGGTTCTTTGACGACTCGGTACTGCTGACGCTGGGGGCGCGCCATCAAAAAGTCGTGGTGCGCAACTACAACTACAATACCGGCGCGGAAGATACCTCGTCGCGCTATACCAATAGCCGCTGGATGCCGACTTACGGCCTTGTCTATAAACCCTGGCAGAGCATTTCTCTCTATGCGAATCACACCGAGGCGTTACAGCCGGGAGCGGTTGCGCCAGATAACAATACGGTCACCAACCCGGGCGCAATAACCGGTATTGCGCACTCGAAACAGAATGAGGTTGGTGTAAAGGCTGACTTTGGCCGCGTTGGCGGCTCGCTGTCGCTGTTCGATATTCGCAAACCATCCGGCATTATCAACGCTGCTGGCGCCTATGCCATGGATGGCGAAGAGCGTCATCGCGGTATGGAGACCAATATTTTCGGCGAACCTGTGCTGGGGCTGCGTTTGAACGCAAGCGCCACCTGGCTTAATCCAGAGATGGAAAAAACGGAGAGCGGCACCTATGACGGTAAGCAGGCGATCGGCGTGCCCCGTTATAACTATGCGCTCGGTGCCGAGTATGACATAAAACCGCTGGAAGGCCTGACCGCGACCGCCTTGCTGAACCACTCAGGTTCGCAATGGGCCGACTCCGCCAACACGAAAAAGATCGACAGCTATACCACGCTGGATTTAGGGCTGCGCTACCGTATGAAGCTCAACCAGAATGATATGGTGTGGCGCGTGGCGGTCGAGAACGTGACCAATGAGAAATACTGGGCTAACGTCGACAGCACAGGGACTTATCTGACCCAAGGCGACGGCCGCACGCTGAAAGTCGGCGTCAGCTACGACTTTTAACCGGCTAAGAGGGACGCGTTTCGCGTCCCTCTTTTTTGGTACCAGAAAACGCTGGCGGGTCAGCCGGTTTCATTTACACTGTTCGGTGCCGCAAGTCAGCGGCGAGCCACTGATTTCTGTTGAGAACCTATGCTTCCACTGTCGCCGCACGATCCGCAAGATGAGCCCCTTCGCCAGTCGCTGGACGATGCGCACTTCGCCATTCTGGTGCTTGCGGTGACCTCTGTTACGCTTATAATCTTTGTCCTGATGGTGACGCTCTGGATGAGCTAAAGAGAAAATCGTAAGCGGCAGGGATGTTCAGAAGGAGCAAGTATGGAATCGCGAGATGACAAACTGATCGCCATTATTGGTCTGCTGGCCGCCTGTCTGATTGGCGTGGTATTTCTTTTTACTATGACCTGGCTCACCGATGTCCGTCATCCTGCCGATCCTTCGCTTGAAGTGCAGAGCTGCACGCCAAAAAAACCGCCTGCTCACGCCTCCTGAAATCGGGTCTGAAACTTAATTTGCTGACTGCGTAGCACCAGCGCTAAACCTTCATGCAGCGTGCGGTTGCCATTGGGATCGCCAAGCCCGAACAGCGCGCCCGGCGAACGACGATCGTCAGCCCAGGCGGGATACTCCACGACGGGATAGAGCGAAACGCCCTCCAGACCGATGCCCTGATCCAGCGCCAGCATCGCCTCTTCGCTGATATGCTGCAACCAGGGCGCGCGCGCCTCGCCCTCTGCGCCGGTTTCCGCCAGCAGCAGAGGGCGCTGATAGCGCTGCCAGCACTGGGCCAGCAGGCGATGCAGCGGCTGACGCAGCGGATGAGTCGCCGGCATCGGTTCGCCGGGAAAGAACCAGTGATTGTCGGGATAGTAGTTTAACCCGAGAATATCGAGGCAATCTTCGCTGCCGCCCAGTTCGCTGTCGATACGGCCCGCCAGCATATCCCAGGCTTCGAACTGCGCCTGATGCTGCACATCGGCATAGGGTTTGCTGTCCAGGTTATGCGGATCGCTGGCGATCTGCACCAGCGGATCGGTCAGGACGAAGCGCGCATCGGGATAAACTTCGCGGATCGCATGGATCGCCGCCAGCGACGCGCGCACCAGCTGACGCTTCAGCTCCTTGCCGCGGTTGGTGACGTGCGGATTGAACCAGGCGACATCGGCACCGGCCCATGCCCAGAATGAAATCTGATTGATGGGCGTGAAAAAGGGGCGTTCAATGCCTTCATCGCGCATCAGCTGCGCCATCGCGCGGGCGAAACGGGCAAAATGCTCTATAAAGGATGCTTTCCAGATATTCAGATGATCGGGATAGCCGAAGTGCGCCAGCTCCCAGATAATCTCCATCTCATGACGTCTGGCCGCCTGCAGCATCGGCAGAAAGCTGCTCCAGTCGTAGCTGCCCGGTTCTTTCTCAATCAGATACCAGCGTGCGCCGTCGCGCGCCGTATGCAGACGCTGCGCCGACAGCGCGGCGTAATCTTTCTCCAGCAGCATATCGTGACCGCTGCTGATCACCATATCCAGCCGTTTGCCTGCGGTGCGGCAGGCGGTAGAGCAGGGGAAGCTGCCCTGGAAAAAACTTTTAAACAGCCGGGGATGATGGCGCTGAAGCAGGGATGAATCTGACGTCATGGTCCGCTCCTGTAACTGGCCGGTCGTGATAGTCTGGCTAAGTCTAGCTGAAAAAACGGCGCTGTCTGGCCGTTCTAAGACTGCGCGTATAGCCATAACCGGCGAAGCGTTAAATAATAAGATCGTGTCGATTATTCAGGGAACCCCAATGACCGAAGCGTTAAATCTGCTGACTGAACTGCCTGATGTCAGCTGGCTTGAGGAAATTATCGGCCCGCGCAGTGCCCGCCATCCCGGCCTGAGCGGCATCCATCCGCTTGCGGACGGGCTGGACGCATTCGCCGCCCGCTACCTGCTGATAGGCAAAGCGGAGCGCACGCTGGATGTGCAGTACTATATCTGGCAGAACGATATGTCGGGACGCCTGCTGTTCTGCGCGCTGCTGGAGGCCGCTGGTCGCGGCGTTAAGGTGCGGCTCCTGCTGGATGACAACAACACGCCTGGCCTGGACGATACCCTGGCGCGTCTCGATCGCCATCCCAATATTACGGTAAAGCTGTTTAACCCGTTCTCGTTCCGTACCATTCGCGCGCTGGGCTACCTCACCGATTTCGCCCGGCTCAACCGCCGCATGCACAATAAAAGTTTTACCGTGGACGGCGTGGCGACCATCGTCGGCGGGCGCAACGTCGGCGATGAATATTTCGCTACCGGCAGCGAACCGCTGTTCGCCGATCTGGACGTGCTGGCGATAGGCCCGGTCGTCGCGGAGGTGACGGAAGATTTCGAACGTTACTGGCAGAGTAAACCGGTGGCGCCGTTAAAGAAGGTGCTGGACGAGAGCGAACACCAGAAAGGTCTGGTGGCGCTGCCGCCCGACTGGCGCGACAGCGAGGCGGTGCAGCGCTATCTGGCGCGTCTTGACAGCTCGCACTTTGTCAGCCAGCTGGAGCAGGGAACGCTGCGTATGACCTGGGCCCGGGCGCGTCTGCTGAGCGACGACCCGCGTAAAGGGCTGGGCCGCGCAAAGCGCAAAAGCCTGCTGCCGCAGCGTATGCTGGACGTGATTGGCGCGCCGCAGCGGCAGTTCGATATTATATCCGCCTATTTTGTCCCTACGCGCGCTGGCGTCGCGCAGCTGCTGGCGCTGAGACGGCGTGGCGTAAAAATCGCTATTCTGACAAACTCCCTTGCCGCGAACGACGTTTCGGTGGTGCACGCCGGTTACGCCAAATGGCGTAAAAAGCTGCTGCGGCGCGGCATTGAGCTTTATGAGCTGAAGCCGCAATCGGGCGTACCTGACGCGCCTCATGACCGCGGTCTGACCGGTAACTCCGGCTCCAGCCTGCATGCCAAGACCTTTACCGTCGATCAGGAAACGCTGTTTATCGGCTCGTTCAACTTCGATCCCCGTTCGGCGGTGCTGAATACCGAAATGGGGCTGGTGATTGAGAGCGAAGCGCTGGCGCGACAGACCCACCAGCGCTTTAACGCCGCGATGCGCGATCGCGCCTGGACGCTGCGTCTCGATAAGTGGGGACGCGTCAACTGGGTAGAGTATGCAGGCGAAGCGCAGGAGGTGGTGCATAAGCATGAGCCGCGCTGTACCTGGGTGCAGCGCCTGCTGGTGCGTCTGGTGTGGCGTCTGCCTATCGAGTGGCTGCTCTGAAGGTCAGCGGCCCAGGCTAACAGAGACAAACCGCGGGTAACAGGGGCGATTCCCCTGTTACCCGCGTTCTTGCCCTATTTCTTCTGCGGTTTGCCGGAGAACAGGAAGCGCAGCAGCGGAATGCGCAGGTGAATTTCATACAGCAGAAACGCCACGCCGAACACCAGCGCCAGCCCCACAAAGAAGCCCAGCGTGTTATTGCCAATCTGCGGCGTAATAAAAATGCCGTAGAGCAGCGTCAGCGGGTGGTGCACCAGGTAGATAAACAGCGAGGCGTTAACCAGATACATAATGCGCGGCGAGTGGGAATTCAGCATGCGGTGGCCGAAGCTGAAACAGACATTCAGCATGCATAATCCCATCAGCGTGGTAATCAGCGCATCCAGCTCATAGAGCCAGCCGTCGCCGCTGCTGTAACGCTGGTTAAGGCTGTAGGCGATAAAAACCAGAATCGCGCCGAAGCACATCACCGGATTAAAACGCACAAACAGCTGCTTCAGGGCAGGGTGCTTCCACGCCAGCGCGCCCAGCATAAAGAAGGGCAAAAACAGCAGCGTTTGCATCACCATAATGCTGAACAGGCCGTCCATCAGCAGCGCCGGGAAAAAGGTAAATATCGCGCGCCGGAAAAGATCCCACAGCAGCGCATAGCCCATCACCGCCAGCGTCACTTTGCCCCAGCCGATGCGGCTGTAATCGATATGACGATGCTGTCGACGCAGCCAGTTAAAGGTCAGCATGCCGAGCGTGGTCAGTATCACCAGCACCAGCAAAAACCACAGGTGCGAGATCAGTTCCCACATCAGGTTATTGAACTTGCCGTAAAGCGTTAGCGTGTCCCAGTTACCTATCTTGTCCGTCAGCGCGCGCAGCATAAAAAACTGAGGCAGCGTAATCAGCGGCACTGCGGTCAGTAATGGAATGCCGACGCGCTCAAGACGCACTTTCAGCCAGCGCTTCGCCTCATAGCGCAGGTAGAGCATGTAAGAGAAGTAGCCTGAGATAACGAAAAAGACCTGCATGCGGAAGGCGTGAATAAAATCATTCAATACGGTCAGCCAGAGTGAGGCTTCCTGACTATTGACGGCCCACTTCTGCGTGGAATAGATGAGGGAAACGTGAAACGGTACCCCCAGCAGCATCAAATACGCCCGAATCGAATCGAGAAAATATTCACGTTCAGGTTTTGCTGTGCTCATAAAGTTCCAGTTTGTTAGTCCGTTTCGGCCAGTTTCGCCCTGAAACTGATTTATGCCGGAGGGAAATTCTACCTGCTGTAAACAGCGTATACTATCAGTTGATTCTGGAACGTTTAATTGTCCTAAAAGCAGGCGTTGTCCTGACGAAACCATGGAACATTCTTTTGGATATGCTGTCGGAAAACCGAATAATCCTTTAAGATAAATGGGTTTGTACTTAGCACACGAAAGGGGGGGATGTGCTGATTAAAGTAGAAAATAAAGGCGGACTGATGAAAATGCGCTGGGTTGGCGCGGCAGTTCTGCTGGCGTTGTACGCCAATAATAGCTGGGCGTTTAACCTTGATGATGTCGCAAAAGAAGCTAAAACGCTGGCAGGGAAAAGTTTTGAAGCGCCTAAGAGCAATTTACCCTCTCAGTTTCGTGAAATGAAATTTGCTGACTACCAGCAGATCCAGTTTAACCACGATAAAGCGTACTGGGGCAAACTGCGTACGCCGTTCAAACTTGAGTTTTACCACCAGGGCATGTATTTCGACACGCCGGTAAAAATCAACGAAGTAACGGCTAACGCGGTGCGCGAAATCAAATACAGCCCTGACTATTTCAACTTCGGCAACGTTAAACACGATGCCGACGCGGTGAAAAACTTAGGGTTCGCCGGTTTCAAAGTGCTTTATCCGCTCAACAAGCGCGATAAAGATGACGAAATTACCAGCTTCCTCGGCGCAAGCTATTTCCGCGTGATTGGGGCCGATCAGGTATATGGCCTGTCCGCGCGCGGTCTGGCGATCGACACGGCGCTGCCGTCCGGCGAAGAGTTCCCGCGCTTTAAGGAGTTCTGGATCGCGCGTCCAAAACCGCAGGACAAACAGCTGGTGATCTATGCGCTGCTCGACTCGCCGCGTGCGACGGGCGCCTATCGCTTTACCGTGCATCCGGGTAAAGAAACCACTGTTGATGTGCAGTCGAAGGTCTATCTGCGCGATAAAGTCGGCAAGCTCGGCATTGCGCCGCTGACCAGTATGTTCCTGTTTGGCACCAATCAGCCTTCGCCGGTTACCAACTTCCGTCCGGAACTGCATGACTCCGACGGCTTGTCGATTCACAACGGCAACGGCGAATGGATCTGGCGGCCGCTCAACAACCCGCGTCATCTGGCGGTGAGCACCTACACCATCGAAAGCCCGAAAGGCTTCGGTCTGCTGCAGCGCAGCCGCGATTTCAGCCACTATCAGGATCTCGACGATCGCTACGATATGCGTCCGAGCGGCTGGGTTGAACCGCTGGGCGACTGGGGCAAAGGCCGTGTCGAGCTGGTAGAAATCCCGACGGCGGACGAAACTAACGACAATATCGTCGCCTTCTGGACGCCGGAAAATCTGCCGGATCCGGGCAAAGAGATGAACTTCAGCTACCGTCTGCACTTTACGCGCGACGAAAGCCAGCTTCACTCTGACGATACCGCCTGGGTGAAAAACACGCTGCGTTCGGCAGGAGACGTGAAGCAGTCTAATCTGGTGCGTCAGCCGGATGGTTCTATCGCCTTTACCATCGATTTCGTCGGTAAAGCGATGAGCCAGATGCCGGATAACAGCCAGGTCGCGCCGCAGGTCAGCGTGGGCGACAACGGTGAAGTGGTTGAGCAGAGCGTGCGCTATAATCCGGTCACGAAAGGCTGGCGTCTGGTGCTGCGTCTGCGCGTCAAAGATAACAAACAGCCTACCGAAATGCGCGCCGCGCTGGTTAGCGGTGACAAGACATTGACGGAAACCTGGAGCTATCAGTTACCTGCCAATGAATAATCCGACATTTATTCCAAAAAACTACGTGGAAGCCCTGCCGCTGGATGCGGCAGGAAAAGCCCGGTTAAGCGCCTCGCTGCAACACGCCGAGGCGTTTCACTTCATACACGATACGCTTGGCCAGGATGTAGCCGCCAGCGATCGTCCTGATGATGCGCCGCTTAAGTCAGTTTCCGCCCGCGTCAAAATGGCGTGGCCGGAATCGCTGGCCGACGGAAAGCAGTTCGGTAAGGATTACCTCGATCGCACCACGCTGAAGGCGATGCCAAAGGTCAAACGCTCGCTGATGTTCCCGGAAGCCTGGCGGACCAACCCGCTGGTGCGCGCCTGGAACTCGCTGCGCGGCGAAAAGCTGACGCATCGCTACGCCAGCGCGGAAGAGCAGCGCGCCGAGGAGAAGTGGCGTCATGTCGGATCTATCCGCCGCTATGTGCTGCTGATCCTGACCCTGTTCCAGACGGTTATCGCCACCTGGTACATGAAAACCATTCTGCCTTATCAGGGATGGACGCTGCTCGATCCGATGGAGATGCTGAATCAGAACTGGCAACAGTCGGTGATGCAGATCCTGCCTTATGTACTGCAGACCGGCATTCTGTTCCTGTTCGCTATTCTGTTCTGCTGGGTCTCGGCGGGATTCTGGACCGCGCTGATGGGCTTTTTGCAGTTGCTGATTGGGCGCGACAAGTACAGCATCTCCTACTCGACGGCAGGCGATGAGCCGCTTAACCCGGAGCACCGCACCGCGCTGATTATGCCGATCTGTAACGAAGATGTGGAACGCGTCTTCGCGGGCCTGCGCGCCACCTGGGAATCGGTGGTTCGCACCGGCAACGCGGAGCACTTCGACGTTTACGTGCTGAGCGACAGCTACGATCCCGATATCGCGATTGCGGAGCAGAAGGCGTGGATGGAGCTGGTGCGCGACGTTGGCGGGGCAGGCAAGATTTTCTACCGCCGTCGTCGCCGCCGCGTGAAGCGTAAGAGCGGCAACATCGACGACTTTTGCCGTCGCTGGGGCAGCAACTACAGCTACATGGTGGTTCTGGACGCGGACAGCGTAATGAGCGGCGAATGTCTTACCGGCCTGGTGCGCATGATGGAAGCGAACCCTAACGCCGGTATTATCCAGTCTTCGCCGAAAGCGTCGGGCATGGACACGCTTTACGCGCGCTGTCAGCAGTTCGCCACGCGCGTTTACGGGCCGCTCTTCACCGCCGGTTTGCACTTCTGGCAGCTTGGCGAATCGCACTACTGGGGACATAACGCCATTATCCGCGTGAAGCCCTTTATTGAGCACTGTGCGCTGGCGCCGTTGCCGGGCGAGGGCTCCTTCGCCGGATCGATCCTGTCGCATGACTTTGTCGAAGCTGCGCTGATGCGCCGCGCCGGCTGGGGCGTATGGATCGCCTACGATCTGCCGGGCTCGTATGAGGAGCTGCCGCCGAACCTGCTGGACGAGCTGAAGCGCGACCGACGCTGGTGTCACGGCAACCTGATGAACTTCCGCCTGTTCCTGGTGAAAGGCATGCATCCGGTGCACCGCGCGGTGTTCCTGACTGGTGTAATGTCCTATCTCTCGGCGCCGCTCTGGTTTATGTTCCTGGCGCTCTCCACGGCATTACAGGTCGTGCATACGCTCATGGAACCGACCTACTTCCTGCAGCCGAGGCAGCTCTTCCCGGTCTGGCCACAGTGGCGTCCTGAACTGGCGATCGCGCTCTTCTCGACAACGCTGGTGCTGCTCTTCCTGCCGAAGCTGCTCAGCGTGGTGCTGATCTGGTTCAAAGGGGCGAAACCTTACGGCGGCGCGTTCCGTCTGTTTATTTCGCTGCTGCTGGAAATGCTCTTCTCCGTCTTGCTGGCGCCGGTGCGTATGCTGTTCCACACCGTGTTTGTGGTCAGCGCTTTCCTGGGCTGGGAAGTGGTGTGGAACTCGCCGCAGCGCGACGATGACGCCACGCCGTGGAGCGAAGCATTCCGTCGTCATGGCTCGCAGATGCTGTTAGGCATTGTCTGGGCGGTCGGCATGGGCGTGCTGGATCTCAACTTCCTGTGGTGGCTGGCGCCGATTGTCTTCTCGCTGATCCTGTCGCCGTTCGTATCGGTGATGTCGAGCCGCGCGACGGTGGGGCTGAAGAGCAAGCGCGCAAAACTTTTCCTTATCCCGGAAGAGTACGAGCCGCCGAAAGAGCTGGTGGATACCGACCATTATCTGCAGCTCAACCGCGAGCGCGCCCTGAAGCATGGCTTTATGCATGCGCTGTTCCATCCGGCGTTTAACGCGCTGGCGACCGCGCTGGCGACATCGCGTCACAGGCAGAGTCAGCTGCTTGATTATGCGCGCGATCGCCGCGTCGATCAGGCGCTGAGCGACGCGCCTGAGAAGCTGAGTCGCGAACAGCGTCTGCAACTTATCAGCGACCCGGTGGTGCTGGCGCGCGTTCACTCGCGTCTGTGGGAAAACGGCGATAAGTATCATCAGTGGGTGGAAAGCTATCAGAAGCTTGCGCTGAACCCGCTGGCGCTACCGCCGCAGGCGGGTTAAGATTCATAATTGTGTAAAGCGGCAGCGATGCCGCTTTTTTTATGGGCGCATTTTAACGGCATCATTACGTTTTACTGGCGTAATAAGGCGACAAAAGACCTGACGCATTATCTACAATAGCGGCGGGCTGGAATGAGTAACGCGTGTGAAAAGTTTGCTGAAAATAATGATTGTCGCGCTGACGGCGCTACTATTAAGCGGGTGCGGCAGTATTATCAGTCGCGCCGTGCCCGGACAGGGACACGGCAACCAATATTATCCTGGCGTGCAGTGGGATGTGCGCGACGGTCCATGGCGCGTACTGACCATTCTCGACCTGCCGCTGTCGCTGGTGGTGGACACCATGCTGCTGCCGGTTGATGCCCACCACGGACCTTATGAGTAATCAGAGCAGTCGATCTGACTCGCTGTTATCATCTTCCCACTCTTGCGCCGCCGTTTCGCCCTCTTCGCTGTCGAGCGGAGGCTCAAGCTGAAATTCCCCTTCATCCCATTCGTGCAGCGTATTCTCAGCTAACCACTCCTGACGCAGCTCGACCTCGTCGAAATCGCCGTCAAAAATTGCCTGTGCCGCTTCGCCGCTGCGGATCGGCAGACACTCGCCCGATTCGCCTTCCTCTTCAAAGAATTCTGCCTGCCACATAATATCGCCATCCTGCATAACGTACTTCTGCAGGCCAAACTGACTGATGCTGGCATCCTCTTCTTCAATGTCGGGATGATCGGCGAGAAACTCTTCACGTGCAGCCTCGATGGCTTCTTCTAAGGTACTGAACATGCTCATTACTCTTCTCCTTGCCTCATTAAAGGGATGTCAGAGAAGGATAGACGAAATTTTTCAGGGGAAAGTACGAAAAAGAGACGGCGGGAGAGAAAGTCATCCCGCCGTCATCGATCAAAGTGATTTTTGCGGAAAGTGCAGCACCGGACGCACCGTTTCACGCATAACGGGCGCAGAGTAGCGAATACAACATTTAATGCAGGGTTTCACTTTTTTAAAATTAATTCGCGCAATAGATAATGCCTGATTCAGGTTATATAGCGTGCCGATAAAAACGATATCTTCTTTACCAGGCATGCGCTTACACTCTTTGCGGTGTAAATAATGATAATTATCCTGATCGGTACTGATAGTTACGTAGTAATAGATGCCTTTATTCATTTTTATGTTCCTGCTAGAGGTTTGCTGTGTGTAATCTTTTTATATTTTTAAAAGAGCAGCTAAATAATTAACTGCTAAGAGCGAAACTACCGATATGTATCTAAATGTTCAAATTCCATAAAGGTATAAAGCAGTCACCTGAAAGGCATAATGCTTATATACGACAGGTTTAATCAGACAATGCCTTGTAAAATAAGTTAATTTTACTGCATACATAAGCTAAAGCAAAGAATTGTCAATGAACAAATAAGAAAAGACCTGGAGATAATATAAATCAGATCCAACCAGGATAAATCTCAAACATTAATTTTACAGGTAAAGAATAACGCTATTAAGGGCCGTAAACGCTTTTCCGTCAAAATTAATACAGTAGGCATAAACAATAAATTATTGAGGCAAACCAGCGCAAGTTGTCCTTTAGTTTAAAATGGACCTTACGGAAAGGTCTGTAAGTTTTTAACGTTTAAAAACAAGGAGTTGAGCCATGATGCGGCTTATTGTAAGCGTAAGCGGTAGTAATGCTTAACGCCAGCGGGTGTAAGGGCACCCGCTGGCGAGAGATTAGTAGCGTGAAGGCTCGCCTTCGGGGCGGGTTTTAAAGCGGCGATGCAGCCACATATATTGCTCAGGCGCCAGCAGCACGCCTTCTTCCACCACTTTATTCATTTGCGCGGCGGTTGCGACATCGCTGTCGAGCGGCATCTGCTCGCTGACGTCAGGTAAAATCAGCATCTGATAGCCGCGGCCGTGCGGCAGACGACGCGGAACAAAAGGCACCACGTGCGGCTTGCCGCTGCGGATCAGCAGATAGGTGCCCACCGTGGTAGCGGCTTTTTCCACCGCAAAGAAGGGCACAAACACGCTGCTGCGCGGGCCGTAGTCGTGATCGGGCGCGTACCAGATAATATCGCCGTTTTTCAGCGCGCGGATCATGCCTTTCAAATCCTTGCGATCGAGCATGCTTTTGTTAGAGCGCATACGGCCCCAGGTCTGCAGCCAGTCGAGCAGCTTATTATCGTTAGGTCGATAAACGCCGATGCCGGGATTGTAGATGCCAAAAATACGCGCGCCTAACTCCAGCGTCAGAAAGTGCATACCGATAAGCAGCACGCCGCGCTGTTCATCTTTGGCTTTTTGAATATGCTCAAGACCTGAAACATCAAACCACTTTTTAATGCGCCAGTCGGGCCAGAACCATGCCATGCCGGTTTCGATTAACCCCATGCCTACCGACTCAAAGTTATGCTTTACCATCGCATCTCGCTCGCTGGCAGGCATATCGGGAAAGCAGAGTTCCAGATTACGCTGGGCGATGGCGACGCGGCGCTTTAAAAAGCGCATCGCGATACGGCCTAAGCCGCAACCGAGCACGTAGAGTAACGGGTAGGGCAGCAGGACCAGCAGATAGAGAAAAGCGATGCCCAACCAGGTCAGCCAGTAACGGGGATGAAGGAGCTCTCGGGAAAATTGCGGCAGTTGAGTCATAGAGAAAAGCTTATCCTGCGTAAGGCGCCCATTGACGCCAATATCTCGTTGATTTTCCCCTATTGTGCCAGCTTTTCTTCTGCGCTGAAATAAATGCGGGCTGATTGCGCATGCGGCGAACTGAAAATAGCCAGGCCAGCAGAGCGGTTAAAAAGGGGGCCAGATCAATTTTCTTTGCATCCTGGTGCTTTGCTGTATCATGTGCGGCGCAATTTTTTATCCAAAACAGGAACGAACACCATGCCAGTGTTACATAACCTTGTTAACAACAAAGAGCTGAAGGCGCGCATGCTGGCGGAAACCGAACCGCGCACGACCGTCTCGTTCTACAAATACTTCCACATCGCCGATCCCCAGGCTTTTCGCGACGCGCTTTATCTCGGCCTGACCGAGCTGAAGGTTTTTGGCCGCGTCTACGTGGCGAAAGAGGGCATCAACGCGCAAATCAGCGTGCCAGCCAGCCTCTATGAAAAAATGAAGGCTTTTCTCTACGGCTTTGATGCGGCGCTGGATAATTTGCGCATGAATATCGCGCTTGATGACGACGGCAAATCTTTCTGGGTGCTACGCCTGAAGGTACGCGATCGCATCGTGGCGGACGGTATTGAAGATGAGAGCTTCGACGCCAGCGATGTTGGCACCTACCTGAAGGCGGCGGATGTTAACGCGATGCTGGACGATCCTGACGCAGTGTTTGTCGATATGCGCAACCACTACGAATATGAAGTGGGCCGCTTTGACAATGCAATGGAGATTCCGGCCGATACCTTCCGCGATCAGCTGCCGATGGCGGTCGAGATGCTGCAAGAGCAGAAAGACAAAAAAATCGTTATGTACTGCACCGGCGGCATTCGCTGCGAAAAGGCGAGCGCCTGGATGCGTCATAACGGTTTCGAGGATGTGTACCATATCGAAGGCGGCATTATCGAATATGCGCGCCGTGCGCGCGAGCAGGGTTTGCCGGTGCGCTTCAGGGGCAAGAACTTCGTCTTCGACGAGCGAATGGGCGAGCGGATCTCAGACGATGTGCTGTCGCAATGTCATCAGTGCGGCGCGCCGTGCGATACCCACACTAACTGCGTCAACGACGGCTGTCATCTGCTGTTTATTCAGTGCCCGAGCTGCGCCGAGAAGTTTCACAACTGCTGCAGCCCGCTCTGTATGGAAGAGTCGCAGCTGTCGCCGGAAGAGCAGCGCGCGCGCCGCGCCGGTCGTGAAAACGGCAATAAAATTTTCAATAAATCGCGTGGCCGTCTGACGATGGCGATCCCGTCGCCAGAGAAAGAGTAACGCTTCGAGCCTGACGCGCCTGCGTCAGGCTTTTTTCTCTCTTCAGCGGTCGAAGCGGGAAAGCGAGAAGGGCGCGAGATCAAACGAAAAGGGTTTATCAAGCGCAAACTCCGTCGCCAGCTCACCCAGCACGCTGGCAAACTTAAACCCATGTCCGCTAAGGCCGGTAATAATCAGGCGATTTGGCTCATCCGGCAGGGTATCGATAATAAAATCTTCATCTGGACTCACATCGTAGCTACAGGCTTCGCCGTGCAGGCAAACGCCCACCCCAGGCAAGAATTTACGCAGAAACGCAAAGGCGTCACTGCCGTCTTCGGCGAAGCTGCCGAATGGCTTGCGATCTTCCGGCTGCTTCATCGGTTGGCCGCCGTCATGGCGTCCTAATTTCAGCGCATTGTTGTCCGCCGGGAAGCCGTAAAACTGGCTGCCATTCTCCATCTCTACTGTAAAGCCAGGGAATTTATTGTTTTCGCTGTAGCGGCCGTCGGCCTGATACCAGGCGAACACTTTGCGCGTCGGCTTCAGCGGCAAATTGGGCACCAGCTTGCCGACCCAGGTTCCGGCGCTGATCAGCAGTTTACGCGCGCGGAAGGTGCCGTCTGCCGTCACCACCTGCTGCAGATCGCCGTCACGGCCAATCTGCGATACGCCGCAGTTAAACAGCTGCGCGCAGCCCGCCTGCTCGGCGAGCGAAATCCAGCTGCGCACCGCCTGCTCGCACTTCAGATAGCCTGACTGAGGCTCAAACACGCCGATATAACCGTCAGGCACGCTGATCTGCGGCCAGCGCTGCCGAACTTCATCTGCCTGCAGCACCTGCACGTCGAGCTTCCACGCCTGCGCGCTCTCGATCACGTTGCGAATGAATTCTGAGTGAAGGGGCGCAAGATTGATAATGCCGCTGCGGTGCATGATGCGTTCGCCAGCCTGCTTCTCCAGCTCGTCCCACAGCGTCTGCGCGCGTAGCACCAGCGGAACATAGCGTTCGCCTTCGCCGTAGGCGTGGCGGATCAGGCGCGTTTCGCCGTGATGCGTGCCCTGGTTATGCGGCGGATGGCTGGAATCGATCATCAGCACCGACAGGCCCGCCTGGGTGGCATAAAAGCCTGCGGCGGCGCCTACGGAACCGCTGCCCACCACAATCAGATCATAAATCATTGAATGGAAACTCCTGTAAGCCGTAACACGCTCAGCAGCATAACAGAATCAGAAATGAAAAAGGCACCCCTGAGGGTGCCCGTTCATCTGGCGGAGACTAATGTTTGGACTGGTAACGTTCCATCTGCTCGGCCGATTCGATCTTGGCAATGCCAGCTTCGAGAATAGAAATAAATTGCCTTGCCACGTCTGTTGTCAGCCAGTAGGTCGGTCCGACGTCTGCTTCTTCTTCTTTTTGATCCTGCGATGAAAGCGAGTGTAAGCGGATCATCATAGCGTCGTAGCTGTCTACGGTACTGATATCCCAGCCCACCAGCGGGTGAGTCTGAATAACGTCTTTATTATTACTGTCCATTATAACCTCCTTATTACTCGTTAAACGAAGTGCATGATGAGGTTCAATGCGGCTTTTTTATCCAGTAGCGAGACAATTATAACAGAAAATAAGCTCTATCCGATTAAAAAGTGCGGCGAACAAAAAGTGAGCGAAATATTCGGCGTTAAAAAAGGCATTAAAAAAAATAAAATGCCTGACGCATCAGGCAGTTTTTTTGTACGGTGACGCGCGGAAAAAATCAGGCCAGGGGGTCAGCCGGCTGCGCGCTGTGTGGCTTTTGCAACGTCAGCGCCAGACGGGCGAAATGCTGTTGCAAATGTTCGTCATGGTTCTGGTTTTGCGCCTCAAGCGTCAGGTGATGTACCAGCAACTGAGCGGCGCGCTCGTCGAGGCAGAGAGTAAGACTGGAGAAGGCACTTTCCAGCACCGTCAGGCGACGCTGCTGTTCAGCAATCAGCGCCAGCAGCTCACCGAAGGTCATGGCCTCTTCCGGGTTTTCGGTCATCATTTCGTCGCACCTCCTGTTAAGCATAACGAGCGCAAGAATAGGCGATTGATCGATCTGAGTCTAGATGCAGGAAAAAGTTCTGGCGAGAGGAGAGAGCGATAAAAAAGCCGGATGGCGACACCCGGCAAAAACTGCGCAGTGGCGGTTAATCGGTAATAAACCAGTCGTCAGCGCTTTCCCAGGTTTCCTGTAAAATATCGCTGATACGATCGCGCGTCTCTTTACCACCGCCCAGCACACTAAGCTGGTTCGCAGTGGCATAGCGCACCTTGACGTGATTCTGGTCGTCGGGAAACTCTTCATCGATACGGCGGGAAAGTTCTGCCGTCAGCGCCTCCATGGCGCCGGACGGAAGCGGGGACGTTTTGGCAACGGTAATTTCAACACGCATAGCAGCCTCCGGATTAGATGCTGTATATATTTACAGTATATTCGGGCCGGAGGCAAGCGAAAGCGCAGATCAGATTTTTACGCGCCAGTTTAAGGTCTCGCCAGCCAGGAAAGGAACCAGCGCATGCTCGCCCATGCTGATGCTCTCTTCTACTTTCCAGGGTTCACGCACCAGGGTCAGCGATCCTTCATTCAGCGGCAGGCCGTAAAAACGGGGGCCGTTCTCCGAACAGAAGGCTTCCAGATGCTGCAGGGCGCCCAGCTCCTCAAAGACGGTGGCATACGCAGGCAGCGACACAGGTGCGTTAAAGACGCCCGCGCAACCGCAGCTCGCCTCTTTCAGATGACGCAGATGCGGCGCCGTATCGGTGCCGAGGAAAAAGCGCGGATGACCGCTGGCGACCACGTTGCGCAGCGCTTCCTGATGGATGTTGCGCTTGAGGATCGGCAGGCAGTAGAGGTGCGGACGCACGCCGCCGACCAGCATATGGTTGCGGTTGAACATCAGATGCTGGGGCGTGATGGTCGCGCCAAGCTTGTCGTTGCCCGCCTCGACATACTGCGCCGCTTCCCGCGTCGTAATGTGTTCGAAGACGATTTTCAGTTCCGGATAGGCTTTGCGCAGCGGCTCCATAACCGTCTCAATAAAGCGCGCCTCGCGATCGAAAATATCAATATCGGTGTGGGTCACTTCGCCATGGATTAACAGCGGCATGCCAATCTTCTGCATACGCTCCAGCACGTTGCTAATGGCGGCAATATTCGTAACGCCGTGGCTGGAGTTGGTGGTGGCGTGCGCCGGATAGAGTTTCGCGGCGGTGAAAACGCCCGTGGTAAAACCCTGTTCAATCTCGTTGGGATCGAGCGAGTCGGTGAGATAGCAGGTCATCAGCGGGGTGAAGCGGTGCTCAGCCGGCAGTGCGGCCAGAATGCGTTCGCGGTAGGCGACAGCCGCGGCGACGCTGGTCACTGGCGGCACCAGATTAGGCATCACGATGGCACGTCCGTTAACCGCGCTGGTATAGGGCAGGACCGTATTTAGCATCGCGTCGTCGCGCAGATGAATATGCCAGTCGTCAGGGCGGCGGATAGTAAGTTGCTGAGGGTGTGCAGTCATCAGTGAAGCTCCGGCTAGTCAGGAAACGTAGAGGCGCGTTTTGGCCGGGTACAAAGCATAAGGCGTCGGGCAACCGTTTGCACTTCTTTTCTTACAGGAAAAACGGTCAGGTTCCGATGGCTGGATAGATAACGTGCAAAGGTGGGCGACATGGCCCGCTCGCAGAGCGGTAAAAGCGCCATCCATGGCGGCTCAGCCCGTGCGGTCACGTCGGTAACCGGGCCAGTGCGCGGCCGTTGCTTCTCCGGCGCGGACGCCGTGCTGACGCCCGGTCGGCGCGCGCTTCACTTGTACAGGCGACTTACTGGGTAAAAGGGATCACCAGCTGGCCAGGCTCAACCTTCAGCCCTTTAGCGAATTTCTTCGCCAGCGCCTCGCCTTTGCTGCGATCGACGCTCAGCACGTAGGCTGGCTTCTGATTGAAGTAGCTTTTCAGCGACTGGTTCAGGTAGGGCGTCAGGCTTTTCATAACCGCTGCCATTTTCTCCGGCTGCACCTGCGCGTCGACGATTTCCAGATCGCGCAGATAGACGGCGCCCTGCTGCGCATCAAATACCGGCTGCGCCTTCATTTTGAGCTGCATATCCGCGTCCTGCGGGCCAAACAGCGAGGTGACGCTGATTTTTGCCCTGCCGGTAAGCGTCACCTTGTCCGGCTCTTCGCGGCCGATCTGGCTGCTGAGATCGGTTAACAGAATATGGGCGTTCACCAGACCGGCTACGCCAATATCTTTTTCATAATTGTTGTGTTTTGCCAGCGCCTGGTTCACTTCCTGCTCGCTGATGGTGTACTGCGTAAGCTGATTGCAGCCGCTAACCAGCACGGCGAAAAACAGGGCGAGCAGCCCAGGAAATGCCTTTTTCATATTGTCCTCATCCGGATTGATCTAATGCAGGGCATAGGGTGCCTGAATGCGGAAGAGGTGTCATTAAGAAGGCGATGAGAAACGCAGCGCGTCTCTCATCGAATCACGTCAGATGGCAATGGAGGAGAGCAGATTGACCTGCGTCTGTTTCGCCATATTATCGCGGTAGTCGGCGACGCGGCTGGGCCAGTCGATACCGGCCACCAGCGTCAGCGAGCGCAGCAGCGGAAAGAGGTGAATATCATCTTCCGACAGCTCGCCGTTGACCGCATTAGGTTTAACGATCAGCTTGTCGAGCTGACGTAGATCGTCGCTGATCTTTTTGATCAGGCCTGGCGCATGGCTCTTCAGCTCCGCAAAATCGCCCATCGCCGCCTCTTTCTTGTTGCGGAAATAGCTGCGCGCCTCTGGCGTGGCAAACTCGGCAAAAGCGGCTTCAGCGATGCGCGGCAGCAGCAGCTTGTTGATATAGCCGTTTACATGACGCAGCCAGTCGCTGATAGCTGGATTCATCTTGCCATTCAACAGCGGCTCTCGGTCGCTTTTATCGATAAAGCGCACAATATCCATGCTTTCCGGCATCGCGCTGCCGTCATCTTTTTGCAGGATGGGCGCGACCTTCTGACCCACCAGTTTTTTCGGCGTGGCTTCATCGTCGTTAAGCATCACGATCAGTTCTACCGGCAGGTTTTTCAGGCCGAAAATCATGCGTGCTTTGACGCAAAAGGGGCAGTGGTCGTAGATGTAGAGTTTCATCCCGGTCTCCTTTTGATATTCAGGGCAACGGACGCCACCCTGATTGAGGACGTGCCGAGAGTATGGAAGAGATTAGCGGCAAGGGCAAACCGACGCCGCAGGCGGGCCGGGATTTACAATATAAAATCAAGGCGTTTGGCGTCGGCTGTTAACGAATATTTTACCGCAGCAGGGGTGACGGTTATAGTGAAAGCAATGTGTTGGCACCGCTTTCTTTAAGCCTCAGATTTCAGGAGTCATGATGTTTGGCTATCGTTCTGCCGCGCCCAGGGTGCGATTAACCACCGACCGGCTGGTGGTTCGTCTGGTTCATGAGCGCGACGCCTGGCGGCTGGCGGATTACTACGCCGAAAACCGCGCCTTTTTAAAACCCTGGGAGCCGGTGCGCGACGAGAGCCACTGTTATCCTTCAGGCTGGCAGGCGCGGCTGGGCCTGATCGCCGACATGCATAAAAGCGGTTCCGCTTACTATTTCATTCTGATGGATCCTGAGGAAAGCGAAGTGCGCGGCGTCGCGAACTTCAGCAACGTGCTGCGCGGCTCGTTCCACGCCTGCTACCTCGGCTATTCGCTGGGGGAGAAGTGGCAGGGGCAGGGACTGATGTTTGAGGCGCTACAGGTCGCCATTCGCTATATGCAACGTCAGCAGAATATTCATCGCATCATGGCGAACTATATGCCGCATAATCAGCGCAGCGGCGCGCTGCTGGCGCGCCTGGGCTTTGAGAAAGAAGGGTATGCGAAAGATTATCTGCTCATCGACGGTCGCTGGCAGGATCATGTGTTGACCGCGCTGACGCGTCAGGACTGGACGCCGGATCGGCGTGGCTAATAAGGAGATAAGAATGAAAATGGCACTTTCACCGCTGGCGTTGCGGATTCTTGGCTGCCTGCTGGAGAAACAGGTCACTACGCCGGAACAGTATCCGCTGTCGCTGAATGCGGTAGTGACCGCCTGCAATCAGAAATCGAACCGCGAGCCGGTGATGAATCTCACGGAAAGCGAGGTGCAGGATGAACTGGACCGGCTGGCGAAAAAACATCTGGTGACCGCTAACAGCGGCTTCGGTCAGCGCGTGGCGAAATATGAGCAGCGCTTCTGCAACTCCACCTTCGGCAACCTGCAGCTTAGCAGCGCCGAGATAGCGATCCTGACGCTGCTGTTCCTGCGCGGCGCGCAAACGCCGGGCGAGCTGCGCACGCGCAGCGGCAGGCTGCACGAATTCGCCGAGGTCGCGGAGGTTGAAAGCACGCTGGCCGGGTTAGCCGAACGAGAAATGGTGGCGCGGCTGCCGCGCGAGCCGGGCAAACGCGAGAGCCGCTATCTGCATCTGTTTGGCGATGAGAAAGCTCCCGCCGAAGCGGAAACGCCGCTGGAAGATAACAGCGATCTCAGCGCGCGCGTCGCGGTGCTGGAGCAGTCGCTTTCTGCCTTACAGGCGCTGGTGCAGGCGCTGCTGCATAAAGGAGGGTGAGATGAGAGTGCGAATTGGCGTCGTCGGGCTGGGCGCGATTGCGCAGAAAGCCTGGCTGCCGGTACTGGCGCAGGCGGAGAGCTGGACGCTGGCTGGCGCGTTCTCGCCTGACCAGCAGAAGGCGCGGACGCTGTGCGACAACTACCGCATGGCCTGCTTCTCCTCGCTGAATGCGCTGGCGGACGCCTGCGATGCGGTCTTTGTCCACAGCAGCACCGCTACCCACTATGAGATCGTCAACGCGCTGCTGCTGGCGGGAAAAGATGTGCTGGTGGATAAGCCGCTGGCTGACAATTACAGTCAGGCCGAGGCGCTGGTGGCGCTGGCGGAAAAGCGCGGCCGCAAACTGATGGTGGGCTTCAATCGCCGCTTTGCGCCGCGCTATCAGCAGCTACGGGTGGCGATGCCGCAGGCTGCCAGCCTGCGTCTGGAGAAGCACCGCAGCGACAGCGTGGGGCCGCAGGATCTGCGCTTTACGCTGCTCGATGACTACCTGCACGTGGTGGATACCGCGCTGTGGCTGGCGGGCGGTCGCGCCAGACAGCTTCATGGCCATATCAGCATCAACGAGCGCGGCGAGATGCTCTATGCCGAGCACCATTTCAACGCCGGGGGCGTGCAACTCACTACCAGCATGCATCGCCGCGCAGGCAGCCAGCGCGAGCGTGCGAGCCTGGTGGGCGATGGACGATCTATTGACGTGCTGGAGATGCGCGACTGGCAGGAAGAGCGCGGCGACGGCGTGCGCATCGACCCGCCGCCCGCCTGGCAAAGTCATCTGGCCCAGCGCGGCTTTAGCGGCGCGGCGCACCATTTTATTCAGTGCGTGCAGAATCAGACGATGCCTGAAACAAGCGGCGAACAGGCGCTGCTGGCGCAGCGCGTCGTAGAAAAAATGTGGCGCGAGGCGGAAAAGGAATAACGCCTTGTAACACTCCGTGCTGGTCATTTCCCGCCATGGCAGTAGACTATCGCCGGGCGCCGCTGGGCGCCCGCGCTAAGTAGCTCATTTTGCCGACTCTTTTCAGGACGCGCGCCAATTATGAATCTGTTGAAATCGCTGGCAGCGGTCAGTTCCATGACCCTGTTTTCCCGCGTATTGGGTTTTGCCCGTGACGCCATTGTGGCGCGGGTGTTCGGCGCCGGGATGGCCACGGACGCCTTCTTCGTCGCCTTTAAATTGCCTAACCTGCTGCGGCGTATTTTTGCCGAAGGCGCTTTTTCCCAGGCTTTCGTGCCGATCCTCGCCGAGTATAAAAGCAAGCAGGGCGAAGAGGCGACGCGGCTCTTCATCGCCTACGTATCCGGCCTGTTGACGCTGGCGCTGGCGCTGGTGACGGTCGCGGGGATGGTCGCCGCGCCCTGGGTGATTCTGGTTACTGCGCCCGGCTTTGCCGATACCGCCGATAAGTTCGCGCTCACCAGCGCGCTGCTGCGCGTGACCTTTCCCTATATTTTGCTGATTTCGCTCGCTTCGCTGGCGGGTGCCATCCTCAATACCTGGAACCGCTTCTCCGTTCCCGCCTTTGCGCCTACGCTGCTGAATATCAGCATGATCGGCTTTGCGCTTTTCGCCGCGCCGCACTTCCATCCTCCGGTCATGGCGCTGGCGTGGGCGGTAGTGGCTGGCGGCGTGCTGCAGCTCTTCTATCAGCTGCCGCATTTGAAAAAAATCGGCATGCTGGTGCTGCCGCGCATTAACCTGAAGGATGCGGGTGTCTGGCGCGTAATGCGTCAGATGGGGCCGGCGATCCTTGGCGTCTCCGTCAGCCAGATCTCGCTTATCATCAATACCATTTTCGCCTCTTTCCTCGTCTCCGGCTCCGTCTCCTGGATGTATTACGCCGATCGTCTGATGGAGTTCCCCTCGGGCGTGCTGGGCGTGGCGCTCGGCACCATTCTGCTGCCGTCGCTGGCGAAGAGTTTTTCCAGCGGCAATCACGACGAGTATTCGCGCCTGATGGACTGGGGGCTGCGCCTCTGCTTCCTGCTGGCGCTGCCGAGCGCGGTGGCGCTGGGTATTCTCTCCGGCCCGCTGACCGTCGCGCTGTTCCAGTACGGCAAGTTCTCCGCCTTTGACGCCCTGATGACGCAGCGCGCGCTGATTGCCTATTCGGTAGGGCTGATGGGCCTGATCGTGGTGAAAGTGCTGGCGCCGGGGTTCTATTCGCGTCAGGACATCAAGACGCCGGTCAAGATCGCCATGATTACGCTGGTGATGACCCAGCTGATGAACCTGGCCTTTATCGGCCCGCTGAAGCATGCCGGACTGTCGCTCTCAATCGGCCTGGCGGCCTGTCTCAACGCCGGGTTGCTCTACTGGCAGCTGCGTAAACAGCAAATTTTTCAGCCGCAGCCGGGCTGGGCGAGCTTTCTGCTGCGCCTGCTGATTGCGGTGGTGGTAATGGCGGCGGCGCTGGTGGGCATTCTTTCGCTGATGCCAGCGTGGGAAGAGGGCGCGATGGTCTGGCGTTTGCTGCGTCTGGCGGCAGTCTGCGCGGTGGGCGGCGGTGCTTACTTCCTGACGCTGGGTCTGCTTGGCTTTCGACCGCGCGACTATGCGCGTCGGGCGCATACGTAAAACAGCAAAAATCCCGCTCAGAAGGCGGGATTTTTTTACAGGTGGCTCAAAAAGCTAACGTGCAAGTGACAGAGACGCAGCACAAAGCGTCCCGCCACCTTCCGGTCGCGGGACGCGCAAGCATAACTGTGATGAGCGGCTTGACGGTCGGGTACTGTTACGCCCGCACGTTCACCGCAATCCACTCTTTTATACTTTCCTGCTCAGCGTCGTCTGACCTTTACCCAGCCCGTCCGGGCCGTAAAACGCCTGCGTCTGATGCGGCTTGAGAACAGCCAGCGCCTCTTCGGTAAAACGGATCTGCTGATTAAGCAGCAGACCGCTATGGGTATTGGCGTTATTTAAGCGACGCGTCATCTGGCCAATGCTCTGCCAGCGGCGCGTCATATCACTGTGACCAGCATAAGGCGCCTGGGTGCCGAGCTGACGCTCGGTGCTGCGACGCATCTCGTCGAGATAGCTCAGCGTCGCCAGCAGCGCGCCTTTATCTTCGGTAATGCGCTGCAGCAGATTACTGTTAATCCTGCCCGCGGAGAGTTGAAGCTGCTCCTCTTCGATAACGTTCGAAAGGGAGGAGAGCACCTCCTGCATCTTATCCAGTGTGGTCAACAGGTTGTTCATGGGGATTATTTACCCTCTAAATACGCCTTAGTGTCGGCAATCAGCGCATCGGCGATCTTGCCGGTATCCATTTTCAGTTCGCCATTGCGAATGGCGGTTTTCAGCTGTTCGACGCGCGCCACGTTAATATCATTGCTGCCCGACTGGGTCAGCTGCGACTGCGCGTTGCTCAGGCTAACCTGAGCGGCGGCGGGCGCGGTTGTCGTTGCGGTCGTGCTCGATGCCTGGCGCGTTTTACCGGCTGCGGACTCGTTGTTTTCACGGGTCTGCACGGTGGCGACGGGCTTCAGAGGTTGCGTTCTGTCGATGCTCATATTCGGGCTCCTGTACGGTCAGGGGGAAACTGCCACCTGAATCAGAATAGCGTAATCGCTTAGTTGATTTCTCTATCGGCAGAACAGTAGCGTTCTTTAGTGCCTTATAGCGATATCAGAATATTCCCATCCGCATCGACTTTTCCGCTCACCACCTGGCCATTATCCATGCGCACGCGCACCGACTGCGCCAGTATGGCATTGTTTAACGCTTTGCCTTCGCCGCTGGCGTTAAAGCCCTCTCCGCTGGCGATAACCATCACGCTCTGACCCGCCTTCACGCGCCATGGCTGACGCATCATCGACAGCGTCACCGGCTGGCCCGGCTGAATATCGCGCAGCACGACGGCGTCTGCCACTGAACTGACCTCCAGCAGCGCGCGCGCCGGCAGGGTGTCGAGACGGCCGCTCTGCAGGCGGAAATCGTCGGCGCTCACCGTAGCGCCGCGCGCCAGCAGACGCGTCGCCACCAGATATTGGCCGGTGACCTGCACCTGCACCTGCAGAAAACGCCGCGTATCGCCGCAGGTAGCGGCCACGCTCATCGGTCCCCACAGGCGAGTGTTGCCGGGCAACGTAAACTGGGGCGCGTCGCAGGTCGGCCATTGCGCCTGCGGCGTCTTAATTTCAACCGTCATGCCTGCCGCATGCTGCACGTCGCGAGCCTGGAAAAAGTGCGTCAGCTGAGCGGGCAGATCGGCGGCGCTGGCGGGCAGGGCGATGAGCGCCAGCAGGCCGGCCAACAGGTGGGTAATGTTACGCATCAAAAGACTCCTTGCTGCTGATGGCGACGAGTGTACTCGCGTCGCGACAAAATCAAGGCGAAAAATAGCTGTGGTTTTTGGCGTTATTCAGACGATAGCCCTTGCTTTTTCCCAATTAAGCTATCCGCTCGAAATTCTCATTCGCGGAGGAAGCATGCTCGACAAACTTGATGCTGCGCTGCAATTCGGCACTGAAGCGCTCAACCTGCGTGCTCAACGCCAGGAGATCCTGGCGTCAAACATTGCCAACGCCGATACCCCTGGCTATCAGGCACGGGATATCGACTTTGCCAGCGAGCTCAGTCGGGTAATGAAAAACGGCCGCGCCGAAGGCAGCAGCATGGCGCTGAAGGTGACCTCGCCGCGCCATATCGAAGCGCAGGTCAACTCGGCGGCATCGGCAAATCTGCTTTATCGCATTCCCGATCAGCCTGCGGCCGACGGCAATACCGTCGATATGGATCGCGAACGTACCCAGTTCGCGGACAACAGTCTGAAGTATCAGACCGATCTCACCCTCATCAGCAGCCAGATCAAGAGCATGATGAGCGTGTTACAGGGGCAATAAACATGGCACTGCTGAATATTTTTGACATTGCCGGGTCAGCGATGACCGCGCAATCCCAGCGTCTCAACGTTAGCGCCAGTAACCTGGCGAACGCCGACAGCGTCACCGGCCCGGACGGCAAGCCTTACGTGGCGAAGCAGGTGGTGTTTCAGACCGATGCGGCGCCTGGCGCGGCGACCGGCGGCGTAAAAGTGGCGCAGGTGCTGGACGATCCCTCTCCGGCGAAGCTGGTGTATGACCCAGGCAACCCGCTGGCAGACGACAAGGGCTACGTGAAGATGCCGAACGTGGACGTGGTGGCGGAATCCGTCAACACCATGTCGGCGTCGCGCAGCTATCAGGCCAACGTCGAGGTTCTGAACACCGTGAAGTCAATGATGATGAAAACCCTGACGATGGGTTCCTGAGGAAGATAAAACATGGGCATTGCAGTAGGCGTCAATGAGAAACTGGACCCCACGGTCCTCAGCTCGTCCAGCACCGGCACCAGCAACAGCGCACAGGATCTGCAGAACCAGTTTCTGACCATGCTGGTGACGCAGTTGCAGAATCAGGATCCCACCAATCCGATGGACAACAGCCAGCTCACCACGCAGCTGGCGCAGATCAACACCCTGAGCGGCATTGAAAAACTCAATACCACGCTCGGCTCGATCTCTGGTCAGATCAGTACCAGTCAGTCACTGCAGAGCTCGACGCTGATCGGCCACGGCGTGATGGTTGACGGCTCGCAGGTGCTGGTCGGCAAGGGCACCACAACGCCGTTTGGCGTTGAGCTGACTACCGCCTCTACCGCCACGACCGCCAGCATTAAAGATTCCAGCGGCAACGTGGTGCGCACCATCGATCTGGGCGCGCTCTCATCCGGCGTGCATACCTTCTCGTGGGACGGCACCCTGGCGGACAGCTCTACCGCGCCGGACGGCAAATATACGGTTTCAATCGCCGCCAGCAATGGCAGCACGCAACTGGTGGCCCAGCCGCTCAGCTACGCCTATGTCAACGGCGTATCGACGGCAGACAGCACTACCAAACTGGATCTCGGCACCATGGGCTCCGCAACCCTTGATGAAGTACGTCAGATTCTCTGATTAACCTGTAAGCAGGAGAAATAAACATGTCATTTTCCCAAGCGGTGAGCGGCCTGGGCGCTGCCTCCAGCAACCTGGACGTTATCGGCAACAACATCGCCAACTCCGCGACGGCGGGCTTTAAGTCCAGCACCATCGCCTTCGCCGATATGTTCGCCGGTTCAAACGTCGGCCTCGGCACCAAAGTGGCGGCGGTGATCCAGAACTTCAACGACGGTTCTACCACCACTACCAGCCGTGGCCTGGACGTCGCGCTGAGCGGCAACGGCTTCTTCCGCGTGGCTGACGCCAGCGGCGCGGTCTACTACTCGCGCAACGGCCAGTTTACGCTGGATGCGAACCGTAACCTGGTGAACACCCAGGGCCAGTTTGTGACCGGCTATCCGGTAAGCGGCACGCCGCCGACGGTGCAGACCGGCGCCAACCCGGTCGCGCTGAGCATTCCAACCACCCAGATGACGGCGCGCGCGACCACTACCGCGACTCAGGTGGCGAACCTGAACTCTACCAGCACCGTTCCGACGGTGACGCCTTTCAGCGCCAGCAATGTCGACAGCTATAACGCGAAAAGCACCATGACGGTCTATGACTCGCAGGGTAACGATCACACCCTCGACATGTACTACGTCAAAACTGCCGACAACAACTGGACGGTGCACGCGATCGACTCCACTACCGGCACCAGCGCGGGCGATTTCACCGCGGCGTTCGACAGCAGCGGTAAAATGACCGGCCTTAACGGCGGTACGGGTTCAACCGTAAACCTGACCATTAACGGCGCAAACGGCGCGGCGGCAAACCAGACCATTGCGCTGAGCATGCTGGGCAGCCTGCAGCAGAACACCGGCACCACCACCTTCGGCAACCCGACTCAGGATGGCTACGCGCCGGGCGACCTCACCAGCTACGCCATTAACGACGACGGCACCATTACCGGTAGCTACTCGAACCAGAAAACGCAGCTGCTGGGACAGATCGTACTGGCCAGTTTCTCTAACCCGGAAGGGCTGCAGTCGCAGGGCGACAACGTCTGGTCCGCTACCAGCTCCTCCGGCCAGGCAGCGGTCGGTGTGGCAGGCACCGGCACCTTCGGTTCGCTGACCTCCGGCGCGCTGGAAGCGTCGAACGTCGATATGAGTAAAGAACTGGTAAACATGATCGTGGCGCAGCGCAACTATCAGGCGAACGCCCAGACCATCAAAACTCAGGACCAGATTCTTAACACCCTGGTTAACTTGCGTTAATTCACTAACGGGATTGCTTTATGGATCACGCGATATATACCGCGATGGGCGCGGCCAGCCAGACGCTGGATCAGCAGGCCGTAACGGCCAGCAACCTCGCCAATGCCTCAACGCCAGGCTTTCGCGCGCAGCTCAACGCGCTACGCGCGGTGCCGGTCAGCGGCTGGTCGCTGCCGACGCGCACCCTGGTGGCTGCCTCGACGCCCGGCGCCGATATGAGCCAGGGCGCGATGGACAATACCGGACGCACGCTGGATGTGGCGATGGGGCAGGATGGCTGGCTGGCGGTACGCACCGCCGACGGCAGCGAAGCCTATACCCGCAACGGCAATATGCAAATCAGCTCGACCGGCATTCTGACCGTGCAGGGCAATCCCGTTATGGGCGATGGCGGCCCAATCGCGATACCGCAGGGCGCTGAACTGACTATCGCCGCGGATGGCACCATCACCTCGCGTAATGCGGGCGATGCGCCTAACGCGACGGTGCAGATCGGCCGTCTGAAACTGGTGAAGGCCACTGGCAAAGAGCTGCAGCGCGGTGACGACGGCATGTTCCGTCCCACCCAGGCGACGCAGGCGACGCGCGGCGCGGCGCTGGCCAGTGACGCCACGGTGCAGGTGATGCCGGGCGTGCTGGAGGGCAGCAATGTCAAGCCGGTCGAAACCATGGTCGATATGATCGCCAACGCCCGACGTTTTGAGATGCAGATGAAAGTCATCACCAACGTCGACGAAAACGAACAAAAAGCCAACCAGCTGCTTAACATGAGCAGCTAAGGCAGAGGAAAAAAGATGATTCGTTCTTTATGGATCGCCAAAACCGGTCTTGACGCCCAGCAAACCAATATGGACGTCATCTCCAACAACCTGGCAAACGTCAGCACGAACGGTTTTAAACGTTCGCGCGCGGTTTTTGAAGATCTGATGTACCAGACTCTGCGCCAGCCGGGCACCCAGTCTTCCGAGCAGACCACGCTGCCGTCGGGCCTGCAGATCGGTACCGGCGTCCGTCCGGTCACTACCGAACGTCTGCATACCCAGGGCAACCTGTCGCAGACCAGCAACTCCAAAGACGTGGCGATCAATGGCCAGGGCTACTTTGAAGTACAGCTGCCGGACGGCACCTCCGCCTATACCCGCGACGGTTCGTTCCAGGTGGATCAAAACGGTCAGCTGGTGAACAACGCCGGCTATCCGGTACAGCCAGGCATTACCATCCCGGCTAACGCCACCAGCATCACTATTTCGCGCGACGGCGTAGTGAGCGTGACGCAGCAGGGCCAGACCAACCCGGCTCAGGTAGGGCAGCTGACGCTCAGCACCTTTATTAACGACGCCGGTCTCGACAGCATGGGTGAAAACCTTTACCAGGAAACCCAGGCGTCAGGCGCGCCAACCCAGAGCACGCCGGGTCAGAACGGCGCGGGTCTGCTCTATCAGGGTTATGTGGAAACCTCTAACGTCAACGTGGCGGAAGAGTTGGTTACCATGATCCAGACGCAGCGCGCTTACGAAATCAACAGCAAGGCGATCAGCACCTCCGATCAAATGCTGCAGAAATTAACACAGATTTAATTCCGGTTATCAGGGCCAGCGCAGGCTGGCCTGAAGTCAACACATCTATAAGGTCGTGACTCCGTGGCGAAGCAACTGAATATTAAGCCTGGACATTGGTTGGTGGCGGTCGTGCTGCTGACCCTTAACGGTTGTGCGTTAGTGCCGCGCACGCCGCTGGTGGCAGGCGCAACGACGGCACAGCCTCTGCCTTCCGCGCCGCCGGTGGTCAACGGCTCTATTTTCCAGGGCGTCGCGCCGCTCAACTACGGCTATCAGCCGCTGTTTGAGGATCGTCGTCCGCGCAATATCGGCGATACGCTCACCATTACGCTGCAGGAGAACGTCAGCGCCAGCAAGAGCTCCTCAGCCAACGCGACCCGCGACGGCAGCGCCAGCTTCGGCCTCGATGCCATTCCGACCGGCCTGAATGGCCTGGTTGGCGCCGACGGCGCCAAAGCCAACCTGGGCGCCAACGGCAAAAACGATTTCGCAGGTAAAGGCGGCGCAACCGCCAACAACACCTTTACCGGCACCATTACCGTCACCGTGAATCAGGTACTGTCAAACGGCAACCTGCACGTCGTCGGCGAGAAACAGATCGAGATCAACCAGGGCACCGAATTTATTCGCTTCTCCGGCGTGGTGAACCCTCGCACCATCAGCGCCAGCAACTCGGTATTGTCGACGGCGGTGGCCGATGCCCGTATCGAATATGTCGGCAATGGTTATATCAACGAAGCGCAGACGATGGGCTGGTTCCAGCGTTTCTTCCTGAACATCTCGCCGATGTAATGAGGTCATGATGAAAAGTATGAAAAGTTTACTGCTGGGCCTGAGTCTGGCATTCGGCCTCAGCCTGAGCGCCCACGCGGATCGCATTCGCGATCTGACCAGCGTACAGGGCGTGCGCGATAACCAGCTGATCGGCTACGGCCTGGTCGTGGGCCTCGATGGCACCGGCGACCAGACCACCCAGACGCCGTTCACCACGCAGACCGTCAGCAACATGCTCTCCCAGCTCGGGATTACCGTGCCGCAGGGCACCAACATGCAGCTGAAAAACGTCGCGGCGGTTATGGTGACGGCACAATTGCCCGCCTTCGCCCGTCAGGGACAAACCATCGACGTGGTGGTCTCGTCGCTGGGTAACGCCAAAAGTCTGCGCGGCGGCACGCTGGTGATGACGCCGATGAAAGGCGTCGATAACCAGGTTTACGCGCTGGCCCAGGGCAATATTCTGGTCGGCGGCGCAGGCGCGTCAGCGGGCGGCAGCAGCGTGCAGGTTAACCAGCTTAACGGCGGCCGCATCACCGGCGGCGCAACCGTCGAGCGCGAACTGCAAAGCAACTTCGGCAGCCAGAACACCCTTAACCTGCAGCTGAACAATGAAGATTTCTCGATGGCGCAGCGTATCGCCGATGCCATCAACGCACGCGGCGGCTACGGTATGGCGACGGCGCTCGATGCCCGTACCGTACAGGTGCGCGTATCGCCCAACAACAGCTCTCAGGTTCGCATGCTGGCGGAGATCCAGAACATCGACGTCTCTATCCCGGTTGAAGACGCCAAGGTGATCATCAACTCGCGTACCGGCTCGGTGGTGATGAATCGTGAAGTGACGCTGAACACCTGTGCGGTGGCGCAGGGCAACCTGTCGGTCACGGTCAACCAGTCGCAAAACGTCAGCCAGCCGAATACGCCATTTGGCGGCGGTCAGACGGTGGTAACACCGCAAACGCAGATCGATATGCGTCAGAGCGGCGGCGCGCTGCAGCACGTCAGCGCCAGCGCCAACCTGAACAACGTGGTGCGCGCGCTCAATGCGTTAGGCGCCTCGCCAATCGAACTGATGTCCATTCTGCAATCGATGCAGAGCGCGGGCTGTCTGCGCGCCAAACTGGAAATTATCTGACGATGGATACGCAATCGCTGATGAACGCGGCTTTTGACAGCCGCTCGCTGAACGACCTGAAGCGCGAAGCCAGCACCGACCCGAAAGGCAAGGCGCTACAGGTCGCGAAGCAGGTCGAGGGAATGTTTGTGCAGATGATGATGAAGAGCATGCGCGAAGCGCTGCCGCAGGACGGTATCTTCAGCAACGAATCGACCAAAATGTTTACCTCAATGTACGATCAGCAGATTGCGCAGGAGATCGGCAAACGCGGACTGGGTATGGCCGATCTTATCGTCAAGCAGATGCAGCCGGCGCAGGAGCCCGACGAGCGCGCCGGCACGGTGCCAATGCCGCTCGACGAGAGCTTTATCTACAGCGCGGCGGCCTCAAGCCAGCTGGAACAAATGGTGCGCAAGGCAGTGCCACGCCTGCCGGTTTCCCCCGCAAACCTGCCGGCTGACAGCAGCGAGTTTATCGCCCAGCTGGCGCAGCCCGCGCAGGCCGCCAGCGCCCAAAGCGGTATTCCGCACCACCTGATCCTGGCGCAGGCAGCGCTGGAGTCGGGCTGGGGCCAGCGCCAGATCCTGACCCGCGACGGCAAGCCGAGCTATAACGTGTTCGGCATCAAGGCGAGCGGCGACTGGAAGGGCGAGACCACCGATATCATGACCACCGAGTATGATCAGGGCGAGGCGAAGAAGGTGCGCGCCAGCTTCCGCGTCTATCACTCCTATTTCGAGGCGCTGACCGACTACGTGAAACTGCTTTCGAACAACCCGCGCTACGCCGCCGTCACCACCGCGCAGAGCGCCGAACAGGGCGCGCAGGCGCTGCAGGCCGCCGGTTACGCTACCGATCCGAAATATGCCCAGAAACTGGTGGGAATGATCCAGCAATTCAAAAATATGGGCGACAAAGTCGTGAAGGCGTACAGCAAAGATTTAACCGATCTCTTCTGAAGCTTAAGCCTCAAGTTTCACTTAAGCGCGCCGATAATACCAGCAGATGCCAGACGCGTTTTTTGCGCACGGGCGAGCACTGATGACTGCCAGCCCGCTTAACGGGAAAGAAAGGAACCGAGATGTCCAGCATAATAAACTCTGCGATGAGTGGGCTGAGCGCCGCACAGGCGGCGCTGAGCACAACCAGCAATAACATCACTAACTACACGGTCGCGGGCTACTCGCGCCAGACGATTCAGTTGGCGCAGGCGAACAGCACGCTGCAGGGCAACAGCTATTACGGCAACGGCGTCAACGTCAGCGGCGTGCAGCGCGAGTATGACGAGTTCATTACGGCGCAGCTGCGCGGTTCCAGCGCCACCTACAGCGCAGCTAATACCCAGTATTCGCAGATCTCCAACATCGACGATCTGCTCTCGACCTCGACCACCAGCCTCTCTACGTCGATTCAGGGCTTCTTTACTAACCTGCAGAACGTGGTGAGCAACGCGAACGACCCCTCTGCGCGCCAGTCGATGCTGAGCAATGCCCAGGGTCTGGTAAACCAGTTCCAGACTACCGCGCAGTATCTGACCAATATGCAGGGCAGCGTCAACACCGATGTCGCCTCAAACGTTGATCAGATCAATACCTACACCAGCCAGATCGCCGACCTTAACAAGCAGATCGGCAAGCTCAGCACCGCAAGCGGCGCGCAGCCGAACGATCTGATGGATCAGCGCGATCAGCTGGTGAACAACCTGAATAACATCGTCGGGGTGAGCGTCTCTAAGCAGGACGGCAACTATATCGTCTCCATGGGTAGCCTGACGCTGGTCAACGGCAACAAAGCCACCAGCCTGGTGGCGATGCCTTCCAGCAGCGATCCGACGCGTACCGCCGTCGGCTATGTCGATAACAGCGCAGGCAACGTCGAGATCGCCGATAAGAGCATTACCACCGGCTCGTTAGGCGGCCTGTTGACTTTCCGTTCGCAGGACCTCGACACCGCGCAAAACCAGCTCGGCCAGCTGGCGGCCGCTTTTACCACCAGCTTTAACGCGGTGCATAAGCAGGGCTATGACAGCAACGGCGATCAGGGCACTGACTTTTTCACCATCGGCAGCCCGACCGTACAGAGCAACAGCAAAAACAGCTCGTCCACAACCGTGACGGCAGCCTGGACCGATACCAGCGCGCTAAAAGCCTCCAACTACACCGTGAGCTATGACGGCAGCAGCTGGAACGTTACGCGCGCCTCCGACAACGTGAAGATCACTGCGACGGCGGGCACGGACGCGTCCGGCAACGCCACGCTGAGCTTCGACGGTCTGCAGCTGACCGTGAACGGCACGCCGAGCGCGCAGGACAGCTTCCTGGTGAAGCCGGTGCAGAACGTGATTGGCGATATGTCTGTCGCCATTACCAGTGAATCGCAGATTGCCGCAGCAGGCGCGACCGGCGGCGAAAGCGACAACCGCAACGCCCAGAAGCTGCTGGCTCTGCAGGACGCGAAAGTCGTGAACGGCAACGCCACACTGTCCCAGGCTTACGCCAGCATCGTCAGCACCGTTGGCAACAAAACCAGCACGCTGGAAACCGCCAGCACTACTCAGAAAAACGTGGTGGATCAGCTGACCGATCGCCAGCAGTCGGTCTCCGGCGTCAACCTCGACGAAGAGTACGCCAACCTGACCAAATATCAGCAGTACTACATGGCGAACGCGCAGGTGCTGCAAACCGCCAGCTCGATTTTCGACGCGCTGCTTAACATCCGCTAAGGAAAAGAACCATGCGACTCAGTACAAACATGATTTTTAACCAGCAGGTGCGCGGTATCAGCGATTCGCAAGCCTCCTGGCTGAAAGTCGGCGAGCAGCTCTCCAGCGGCCGCCGCGTTAACAATCCATCAGACGATCCTATCGCTGCGTCACGCTCGGTGGTGCTGGCGCAGACCCAGGCGCAGAGCAGCCAGTACGCGCTGGCGCGCACCTTTGCGAACCAGGGGCTGTCGATGGAAGAGAACACGCTCAGCAGCGTGACCAGCACCATTCAGGATGCGCAGACGCTGATCGTTTACGGCTCTACCGGCACGCTGAGCGACGACGACCGCGGCTCAATCGCCACCCAGCTGGAGGGCCTGCGCTCTCAGCTGCTGAACCTGGCAAACAGCAAAGATGGTAACGGCCGCTATATCTTCGCCGGTTACAAAACAGACAGCGCGCCGTTTGCAGACAACGGCAGCGGCGCAGTGAGCTATACAGGCGGCACCGACGCGATTACGCAGAAGGTCGATACCAGCCGCACCATGACTGTGGGACACACCGGCGACGATATCTTTATGTCGATCACCGGCAACGCGACCAAAGAGCCGGACGGCAGCGCCAGCGAAACCAATCTTTTTAACATGCTCGACAGCGCGATTGCCGCACTGAAGACGCCGCAGGCGGATGCTGACGCCGCTACGCAAAAGACCTTCCAGGATGCGATGGATAAAACTAACCGCGGCCTGGGCAACTCGCTGAATAACGTGCTGACCGTGCGTTCTGAAATCGGCACCCAGCTCTCTGAGCTGAGCACGCTGGATGGGCAGGGCGACGATCGCGACGTTATCCTGAACACCGAAATGAGCAACCTGGTCGATACGGACTACACCTCGGCTATCTCCAGCTACACCATGCAGCAAACGGCGCTTCAGGCCTCTTACAAGACCTTTACCGACATGTCCAAACTGTCGCTGTTCCAGCTTAACGCCTGACAATAAAAAGGAATTCGAGCATGCCTGAACCGGACATGCTCATTTTGTCCCACGACCCTGACCGGTATCGTGGGATTTTTTTTGCCTGTAACAGGGCGCTGCGACGAAAGAAGAGATGGGCAGGCTGATGCGCACGGTGCAAGCGGTTACCTCACCCGTGCTGGCCCAGAGACAGAAATAAAAAACCCCGGCAAGCCGGGGTTTTACTGTGTTGCGTCAGATTATTCCGCGCTTTCAGGTCGGGTCGCAGGCGCGGTGGCCTGATGCGTCGCGCTGTGACCGCCAGCGGAGCCTTTGCCCTCGAAGGCGAACGGCGAACGTACCCAGTCGCTGTGGCGTACCGGCTCCGGCTGCCAGGCTGGTGCCGGCGCTTTGGTCATCGGCGCGGTGGCGTGATGCGTAAAGCGGACGGCAACTTCCTGCGGCGCGGCGTCGCGCGCCGGGACGGGCGCATGCGGTTCGCTGATCGGCTCAGGTTTGCTTTCCGCCGCAACCGGCGCGTTCAGCACTTCCTCAACCTGCGCTTCTGCTTCCGGCGTGACGTCATGCGCGGCTTCAGCGGCGATCTCGGTAGCGACAGCAGGCGTCTCTTCCTCGACCGGGGCGGCCGGAACAGCCTGTTCGGCAATCGCTTCCGCTTTCGCTTCGTCAGCGGCCGGGATAACGGCAGGCTCATGGTTCACCGGCGCGTCAATCGGCGTGGTGTTATCCGTATTAACCAGCGTTACCGGCGTTTCCGCCTGCGGTTCAGCCTGATGCACCTCGTCAGCAATCTGCGGCGCGATCTCTTCCGCGGCGACCGGCAGCGCAATGACGTCTGCGGTCTCTTGCTGGCTGTAATCCGGCGCTTCCTGCTGCGGCTGCTGAGCCTCAACTGGCTGTGCGACCGGATAACGTACCCAGACTTTGCCGGATGCCATCTCTGGCGAAGCAGCGGCAGCGGCAAGCGGCATGGCGGACTCGGTCGGATAGCGCTCGTCACGGTAGCGACGACGACGCTGGCCGCTGACGCGCAGGTGGCGCGGCGAACGGCGCGAGCGGCGTGGCATATTGCCGTTGTCGCGGCTTTCCGCCTCATCCTGATCGTTCAGCACAGGCTCTTCGCTCTGCGGCAGGCTGCGCGCCACTTCTGGCTGCGGCTCGACAGCTTCAGCTACCGGCTGCTCGCTCTCGTCGATAATGCGCACTTTCTGCGCCAGCTGGCGCGGTTTGCGGCGCGGCATGACCTGAACGCGCTCTTCTTCCTGCGCTTCCGGCGTCTCGACCACTTCAGCAACAGCCTGCTCGACGACTTTGCTCGCTTCCTGCTGCGCGCGTTTCTCTTCCTGACGACGACGCTGACGCTCAGCGCGCTGTTCGCGACGCTGCTGCTGTTGCTCTTCACGCTGCTGGCGCGCTTCGTCGCTCAGAACAGGGCTGCGCTCTTCGCGTGCCTCATTCTGCGGCGCCTGGCGCTTATTGCGGCGGTTATCGGCGTTATCGCGCGGCTCGCGGCCTTCACGCGGCTCACGGCTTTCGCGTGGTTCGCGCGGTTCACGGTTTTCACGCGGCTCGCGGCTTTCGCGCGGCTCGCGGTTTTCGCCGTTGCGCGGCGTACGCTCGCGACGGTTATTGTTGCGGCGGTTGTTGCGACGATCGCCGCGCTCTTTGGCGCTGCTGTCGCTCTCTTCACTGCTGGTCTGCGGCGTCGGCGTCGCTTCTACGGCCGGTGCAGCCGGTGCGGCTTCATTGCTGCCGAACAGCTTTTTCAGCAGGCGGCTGAAGAAACCGGTGCCGGTAGTGCTGGTGCTTGCTGCGGCCGGTGTCGCGGCGGCGGCGGCAGGTTTGGCCGCAGGCTGCACATCGGCTTTCGGCTGTTCTGCCGGGGTCTCTGCAGGCACAGGCGGCGCGTCAGGCATCACAAAAGCGGCCAGCGCAGGCTGCTCAGGACGACGGCGCTCGGCATGTTCCTCTTCAGACGGCATCGCCATTTCGGCTTCATGCAGCTTCGGCAGGTGATAGCTGAGGGTCTGCGTTTCTTCGCCTTTACGTACGCGCAGCACGGAGTAGTGCGGCGTTTCCATCCGGTCGTCCGGCACGATAATGGCGCGGACGCCGCCCTGGCGCTTCTCAATCGCGTTCACCGCTTCACGTTTTTCGTTCAGCAGGTAAGAGGCGATCTGCACCGGAACAATGGCGTGCACCTCTTTGGTGTTGTCTTTCAGCGCTTCTTCTTCAATCAGGCGCAGAATAGAAAGCGACAGTGATTCGTTGTCACGGATGGTGCCGGTGCCGCTACAGCGCGGGCAGACATGATGGCTCGACTCGCCCAGCGACGGGCTGAGGCGCTGACGCGACATCTCCAGCAGGCCAAAGCGTGAAATATGGCTGATCTGAATGCGCGCGCGATCCTGACGTACCGCTTCGCGCAGGCGATTTTCCACCGCGCGCTGATGGCGCACCGGCGTCATATCGATAAAGTCGATAACGATCAGGCCGCCCAGGTCGCGCAGACGCAGTTGGCGCGCGATCTCATCGGCGGCTTCCAGGTTGGTGTTGAACGCTGTCTCTTCGATATCGCCGCCGCGCGTGGCGCGCGCCGAGTTGATATCGATGGCGGTCAACGCTTCGGTACTGTCGATAACGATAGAGCCGCCGGAAGGCAGGCGCACTTCGCGCTGGAAGGCGGACTCAATCTGCGATTCGATCTGATAATGGCTGAACAGCGGGATTTCGCCGGTGTAGAGCTTGATCTTGCTGCTGAAGTCGGGACGACCGAGGGCGGCGATATGCTGGCGCGCCAGCTCAAGCACCTTCGGGTTGTCGATCAGAATCTCGCCGATATCCTGGCGCAGATAGTCGCGGAAGGCGCGTACGATAACGTTGCTTTCCTGATGGATCAGGAAGGGAGCGGGGCGGTTTTCTGCGGCTTTCTTGATCGCTTCCCAGTGTTTCAGACGGAAGCTCAGATCCCACTGCAGCGCGTCGGCGGATTTACCTACGCCCGCGGTGCGCACAATCAGACCCATACCGTCCGGCAGCTCCAGCGAGGAGAGCGCCTCTTTCAGCTCGGTGCGATCGTCGCCTTCGATGCGGCGAGAGATGCCGCCCGCGCGGGGGTTATTCGGCATCAGCACCAGATAGCTGCCCGCCAGAGAGATAAAAGTGGTCAGCGCCGCGCCTTTATTGCCGCGCTCCTCTTTATCAATCTGAACGATCACTTCCTGACCTTCGCGCAGCACGTCTTTAATATTCGGACGGCCTTGTGCGTTGTAGCTGGCAGGGAAGTATTCGCGGGAGATTTCTTTCAGGGGGAGAAAACCGTGGCGCTCGGCGCCGTAATCGACAAACGCAGCTTCAAGGCTGGGTTCAATGCGGGTAATTTTACCTTTGTAGATGTTGGCTTTTTTCTGTTCGTGTCCGGGGCTTTCGATATCCAGATCGTACAGACGTTGTCCATCAACCAGGGCAACGCGCAACTCCTCCTGCTGAGTTGCATTAATTAACATTCTTTTCATCGTTTCTGACTCGTTATTCTCACATGAGTGATAAAGCTGCGGGCATAGTTACCCTGGACGAGTTTTGACCGATGGCCCCGTGACTAAGTGCTTTACGTCAACCTCCCGGTTGTCGACTGCGCGAGGGGCGCAAATAACGTCGGTGGCCTGTTTTTCATAAGGGAAAACAGCGCCGTTGCGCTGAAATGCCGGAGAGAAACTGATAACTCCTGCATCTCAAAATTCCGTCCAGGCCGCAACCCGCAGCCCGCTAAGTGCCTGAATTAACATCACGTCTTACGCCATTGCTGCGTGTCCGTTTCATCCGGCAAAATGACTAATTAGCTCTTTTTCTGGCCTGAAGTGCATCAGACGAGAAACTTAAGCATTATTCCATTGCTAACCTTCATATAGCAAGGCGACTTTTATCGCCTGATGAAGATTAGTGATGCATAACACCTTAATATGTCGGACGAATGAGCAGGCTGCTGAAAAAGCCAGCGCACGCTGCGCTTTTTCGCGCGACAAGAGGAGAGTTAAGCACAGAAAAAGGGGTGGCGCTATCACAGGACACTATTTAGAATCGCCGCCATGAAAACTGAGAATCCTGGCGTACAGCTTGTCGCCATCACGGCTGAAAATGCCGGACAACGCATTGATAACTTTTTACGCACCCAGCTTAAGGGCGTGCCGAAAAGCATGATTTACCGCATTCTGCGTAAAGGCGAGGTGCGGGTGAATAAAAAGCGCATCAAGCCTGAATACAAGCTGGAAGCGGGCGACGAGGTGCGCATTCCGCCGGTGCGTGTCGCCGAGCGCGAAGAGCAGGCCGTTTCGCCTAAGCTGGAGAAGGTGGCGGCGCTGGCGGAAGCGATCATCTTTGAAGATGACCATATCTTGGTGCTGAACAAGCCGTCCGGCACGGCGGTGCATGGCGGCAGCGGACTGAGCTTTGGCGTAATCGAAGGGCTGCGCGCGCTGCGTCCGGAGGCGCGTTTCCTTGAGCTGGTGCATCGCCTCGATCGCGATACCTCCGGCGTGCTGCTGGTCGCCAAAAAGCGGTCGGCGCTGCGCTCGCTGCATGAGCAGCTGCGCGAAAAGGGGATGCAAAAAGATTACCTGGCGCTGGTGCGCGGCAGCTGGCCCTCACACCTGAAAGTGGTGCAGGCGCCGCTGCTGAAGAATATTCTGCAGAGCGGCGAACGCATAGTGCGCGTCAGCAGCGAAGGCAAGCCGTCGGAAACGCGCTTTAAAGTCGAAGAGCGCTTCGCCTTCGCCACGCTGGTCAAGGCAAGCCCGGTTACCGGCCGTACTCACCAGATCCGCGTCCATACGCTGCATGCCGGTCATCCTATCGCCTTCGACGACCGCTATGGCGAGCGCGAATTCGACAGTCAGCTGGCCGCTACCGGGCTGCGTCGTTTGTTCCTGCATGCCGCCGCGCTGACGTTTACTCATCCCAACAGCGGTGAGACGCTGCGTTTAGAAGCGCCGCTTGATGAAGAGCTTAAACGCTGCCTGAAGGCGCTGCGTCAGCAGAAAAGCTAACGCAGGGTCGGCGTCACCCCAGCGGGTTGATGCCGACCGTCCGCAACATGCTGTTAAGCGCGATGAGCGGCAGGCCGACCAGCGTGTTCGGGTCGCGCCCCTCCAGCCGTTCAAACAGGCAAATCCCCATCCCTTCGCTTTTAAAACTCCCTGCACACTGTAAAGGCTGCTCTTTTTCTATATAGGTGCGGATCTCCTCATCACTGAGAGGGCGGAAGTGCACCACAAAAGGTTCGCAGCACTGCAATAGCCGCTGGCTGCGGGGATGGTAGAGCGCCAGTCCGGTGTAAAAGGTGATGGCGTTGCCGCTCGCCTGACGTAGCTGCGCAAAGGCGCGCGCGGGGGTATGCGGCTTGCCGGTAATCGCGCCGTTGAGCACGCATACCTGATCCGAGCCGATAATCCAGCTATCGGGATAGTCGGCGGCCAGCGCCTGCGCTTTGGCGACGGCGAGGCGCGTGACCAGCGTTTCCGCATCTTCACCGGCGTGCGGCGTTTCATCCACCTCTGGCGCAGCGGTAATAAAAGGCAGGCCGAGCTTGCCTAATAATGCCTGGCGGAAAGGCGAGGTTGAGGCTAAAAGAATTGAGACAGGCATTTTTTCACAATAGTAATGGCGAATTGGTGACACTCATTTTAAACTGTGCGCCGCACTGGATGCGAATAACTGGTGAAAGATGCTGTTACACGGCCTTTTTCTTTGACTCTATGACGTTACAAAGTTAATATGCGCGCCCTATGCAAAAGGTAAAATTACCCCTGACGCTGGATCCGGTCCGCGCCGCTCAAAAACGCCTCGATTATCAGGGCGTTTACACCCCTGAACAGGTGGAGCGCGTAGCCGACTCAGTTGTTAGTGTGGACAGTGACGTGGAATGTGCCATGTCGTTTGCGGTTGACAGCCAGCGCCTCGCCGTACTGCAAGGTACAGCGGATGTGCAGGTTACATTGCGCTGTCAGCGCTGCAACCAGCCGTTTCCTCACTCTGTCCACGTAAGCTATTGCTTCAGTCCTGTCTCAAATGATGAGCAGGCCGAGGCACTGCCGGAAGCCTACGAGCCGATCGACGTCGATGATTTTGGCGAAGTCGATCTGCTGGCGGTGATCGAGGATGAAATCATTCTCGCCCTGCCGGTCGTTCCGGTGCATGATTCTGAACACTGTGAAGTGTCCGAGGCGGACATGGTCTTTGGCAAATTGCCTGCAGAGGCGGAAAAACCAAACCCATTTGCCGTATTAGCCAGTTTAAAGCGTAAGTAATAGGAGTAAGGTCCATGGCCGTACAACAGAATAAACCCACCCGTTCTAAGCGTGGTATGCGTCGTTCGCACGATGCGCTGACCACCGCTGCCCTGTCTGTAGATAAAGTTTCTGGCGAAACGCATCTGCGTCACCACATCACTGCGGATGGCTACTACCGCGGTCGCAAGGTTATCACCAAGTAAGACTTGCGCTTAGCAAGGTGATACTTTGACACGTTTGACCCTGGCTATTGATGCCATGGGCGGGGATTTCGGTCCCTGCGTGACAGTGCCTGCAGCATTGCAGGCACTGGCCTCTCATTCGCATCTCAATCTTCTTCTGGTCGGCATTCCCGACGACATCACTCCATTGCTTGCCAAAGCGGATTCCTCCTTACTGGGGCGTTTGCAGGTTGTTCCTGCGGAGTCAGTTATTGCAAGCGATGCGCGGCCCTCACAGGCGATCCGCAACAGCCGCGGCAGCTCAATGCGCATTGCGCTGGAGCTGGTGAAAGAGGGACGAGCGCAGGCCTGTGTCAGCGCCGGCAATACCGGCGCCCTGATGGGGCTGGCGAAATTAATGATAAAACCGCTGGACGGCATTGAACGCCCGGCGTTAATGACCGTGCTGCCGCATCAGCAGCGCGGTAAAACGGTAGTGCTGGATTTAGGCGCTAACGTTGAGTCGGACAGCGAAATGCTGGTGCAGTTTGCCGTAATGGGCGCGGTGATGGCGGAAGAAGTATTAGCGATCCCCAATCCTCGCGTCGCGCTGCTCAATATTGGTCAGGAAGAGACCAAAGGGCTGGAGAGTATCCGCGGCGCCGCCAGTATGCTAAAAGCATCCGAACACATTAACTATATTGGTTACCTGGAAGGCAACGACCTGCTTACCGGCAAGACAGATGTGCTGGTGTGTGACGGATTCGTCGGCAACGTCACGCTGAAAACCATGGAAGGCGTGGTAAGAATGTTCCTTTCCCTGCTGAAATCTTCAGGGGAGGGGAAAAAACGGTCATGGTGGCTGAAGCTGCTGGGGCGCTGGATTCAGAAACGTCTGGCGCAGCGCTTCGGGCATCTCAACCCCGACCAGTATAATGGCGCTTGTCTGTTAGGATTGCGCGGAACAGTGATCAAAAGCCATGGCGCAGCGAATCAACGCGCCTTCGCCGTGGCGATAGAGCAGGCAGAGCAGGCGGTGCGACGGCAGGTTCCCGAACGAATCGCCGCGCGCCTTGATGCTGTATTAGCCAGGAGTGACAAAGCCTAGATGTTTACCAAAATTATCGGTACGGGCAGCTATTTGCCTAGCCAGGTGCGTTCGAATGCGGATCTGGAAAAAATGGTGGAGACGTCGGACGAGTGGATCGTAACCCGCACCGGCATCCGCGAGCGCCGCATTGCCGCGCCGGATGAAACCGTGGCCAGCATGGGCTTCGCCGCCGCGCAGCGCGCGCTGGAGATGGCGGGCGTAGAGGCCAGCGAGATCGGACTGATTATCGTCGCCACCACCTCATCCAGCCATGCGTTCCCCAGCTCGGCCTGCATGATCCAGCAGATGCTGGGCATCAACGACTGCGCCGCATTCGATCTGGCAGCGGCCTGCGCAGGCTTTACCTACGCTCTGAGCGTCGCGGACCAGTACATCAAAAACGGCGCGGTAAAACACGCGCTGGTGATTGGCTCCGACGTGCTGGCGCGCACCCTTGACCCGAACGATCGCGGCACCATTATTCTGTTCGGCGACGGCGCGGGCGCCGTGGTATTAGGCGCGAGCGAAGAGCAGGGCATCATCTCTACTCACCTGCACGCTGACGGCCGTTATGGCCAGCTGCTGACGCTCCCTTACCAGAATCGCGCCCATCAGGACGAACCCGCCTATCTCACCATGGCTGGCAACGAAGTCTTTAAAGTCGCGGTGACCGAACTGGCGCACATCGTTGACGAAACGCTGCAGGCAAACAATCTCGATCGCGAAATGCTCGACTGGCTGGTGCCGCATCAGGCTAACCTGCGCATCATCAGCGCGACGGCGAAAAAACTTGGCATGGGCATGGACAAAGTGGTGGTCACGCTGGACCGTCACGGCAATACCTCGGCGGCCTCGGTGCCCAGCGCGCTGGATGAAGCCGTACGCGACGGCCGTATCAAACCCGGACAACTGATTCTGCTGGAAGCCTTTGGTGGCGGTTTCACCTGGGGTTCTGCACTGGTTCGCTTTTGATTCACAGGAACTGAAGATGACGCAATTTGCATTTGTTTTTCCCGGTCAGGGTTCACAGACCGTCGGCATGCTGTCAGAGCTGGCGGCAAGCTATCCGCAAGTGGAAGAGACCTTCCGCGAAGCGTCTGACGCGCTGGGATATGATTTGTGGCAGCTGGTCAGCAACGGACCGGCTGAAGAGCTGAATAAGACCTGGCAGACGCAGCCTGCGCTGCTGGCCGCTTCCGTCGCGATCTATCGCGTCTGGCAACAGCAGGGCGGCAAGCAGCCGTCGCTGATGGCGGGTCACAGCCTGGGCGAATACTCCGCATTGGTGTGCGCAGGCGTTATTGATTTCGCCGATGCGATCAAGCTGGTGGAGCTGCGCGGCAAACTGATGCAGGAAGCGGTGCCGGAAGGCACCGGCGCGATGCAGGCGATTATCGGCCTGGATGACGCCTCGATTCGCAAAGCGTGCGAAGAGAGCGCGCAGGGGCAGGTGGTTTCGCCGGTTAACTTCAACTCGCCGGGTCAGGTGGTGATCGCCGGAAATAAAGAGGCGGTCGAGCGTGCGGGCGCAGCCTGTAAAGCCGCTGGCGCGAAGCGTGCGCTGCCGCTGCCGGTCAGCGTGCCGTCGCACTGCGCGCTGATGAAGCCCGCAGCGGACAAGCTGGCGGTCGCGCTGGAAAAGATAACTTTCAACGCGCCGTCCGTTCCGGTGGTGAACAACGTTGACGTAAAATGCGAAAGCGATGCGGCGGCGATCCGTCACGCATTGGTGCGTCAGCTTTATAGCCCGGTTCGCTGGACCGAGAGCGTAGAATTTATGGCGTCACAGGGCATTACTCAGCTGCTGGAAATGGGACCGGGCAAAGTGCTGACGGGTCTGACCAAACGCATTGTGGACAGCCTGACGGCGGCAGCGGTAAACGATCCGACGTCGCTTTCTGCGGCCCTTGAACAGGAATAAGAGGAAAATCATGAGCTTTGAAGGTAAAGTTGCGCTGGTAACAGGCGCGAGCCGCGGTATCGGCCGCGCTATCGCGGAAACGCTGGTTGCACGCGGCGCCAAAGTTGTCGGCACCGCGACAAGCGAAAGCGGCGCAGAAGCCATCAGTGCTTACCTCGGCGATAACGGCAAAGGTCTGCTGCTGAATGTGACCGATCCCGCATCGATCGACAGCGTGCTGGAGAAGGTTCGCGCAGAATTTGGCGAAGTAGATATTTTGGTCAATAATGCAGGCATTACGCGTGATAATCTGTTGATGCGCATGAAAGACGACGAATGGGCGGATATCCTGGATACCAACCTGACGTCGGTTTTCCGTCTGTCTAAGGCAGTTATGCGCGCCATGATGAAAAAACGTGTGGGTCGTATCATTACCATCGGTTCCGTTGTTGGCACCATGGGCAACGCGGGCCAGGCAAACTACGCAGCAGCCAAGGCGGGTTTGATTGGCTTTAGCAAATCACTGGCGCGCGAAATTGCGTCACGTGGCATTACCGTAAACGTCGTGGCACCGGGCTTTATTGAGACGGACATGACGCGTGCACTGAGCGAAGAGCAACGTTCCGGCATTTTGGCGCAGGTTCCGGCAGGTCGTTTAGGCGACGCGCAGGAAATCGCCAATGCTGTTGCATTTTTAGCCTCTGACGAAGCAGCCTACATCACGGGTGAGACGCTGCACGTCAATGGCGGCATGTACATGGTCTGATATTCACGAAATCATTTGCATTATTTGCGGTAAAAACCGCAAAATAGCGTAAAATCGTGGTTCGACCAGCCGGGATTTTGTTGCATCTTTTTCAACATTTTATACACTACGAAAACCATCGCGAAAGCGAGTTTTGATAGGAAATTAAATAGTATGAGCGATATCGAACAACGCGTTAAGAAAATCATTGCTGAGCAGCTGGGTGTGAAAGAGGACGAAGTAACTAACTCTGCATCTTTCGTTGAAGACCTGGGTGCTGATTCTCTTGACACCGTTGAGCTGGTAATGGCTCTGGAAGAAGAGTTTGATACTGAGATTCCAGACGAAGAAGCTGAGAAAATCACTACCGTTCAGGCAGCGATCGACTACATCAATAGCCACCAAGGCTAATGAATATCTTCAGGCGGTCGCTCGACCGCCTGAGTTTTATGCTTGTCCCACAGAGTTTATATTTCCCCTCCCTGGAGGACGAACGTGTCTAAGCGTCGTGTAGTTGTGACCGGTCTTGGCATGTTGTCTCCTGTCGGCAAAACCGTAGAGTCTACCTGGAGTGCTCTCCTTGCCGGTCAGAGCGGCATTAACCTGATCGACCATTTTGATACGAGTGCCTACGCAACCCGATTTGCTGGCATTGTAAGAGATTTTAATTGTGATGAAATCATCTCGCGCAAAGATCAGCGCAAGATGGATGACTTCATCCAATACGGTATTGTTGCCGGCGTGCAGGCTATGCAGGATTCGGGTCTGGTCGTGACCGATGAGAACGCTGGTCGTATCGGCGCGGCGATTGGTTCCGGCATCGGCGGACTGGGTCTGATTGAAGAGAACCACACCTCGCTGGTCAACGGCGGTCCGCGCAAAATCAGTCCGTTCTTTGTTCCTTCGACCATCGTCAATATGGTTGCAGGGCACCTGACGATTATGTACGGCCTGAAAGGCCCCAGTATCTCTATCGCGACAGCCTGTACTTCAGGCGTGCACAACATCGGCCATGCGGCGCGCATTATCGCCTATAACGATGCTGACGTGATGCTGGCGGGCGGCGCAGAAAAGGCCAGCACCCCACTGGGTGTCGGCGGCTTTGGCGCTGCGCGCGCGCTCTCTACGCGCAACGATAACCCGCAGGCGGCAAGCCGTCCGTGGGATAAAGATCGTGATGGCTTCGTGCTGGGCGACGGCGCAGGCATTATCGTGCTGGAAGAGTATGAGCACGCTAAAAAACGCGGCGCGAAGATCTATGCGGAAATTGTCGGCTTTGGCATGAGCAGCGATGCTTACCACATGACTTCGCCGCCGGAAAATGGCGCAGGCGCAGCGCTGGCGATGGAAAATGCGCTGCGTGATGCGCAGCTGTCGCCGGAGCAGATCGGCTACGTTAACGCGCACGGCACGTCTACGCCAGCGGGTGACAAAGCAGAAGCGCAGGCGGTAAAAACCATTTTCGGCGCTGCAGCGAAAACCGTTATGGTCAGCTCGACCAAATCAATGACCGGCCATCTGCTGGGTGCGGCAGGCGCGGTAGAGTCTATCTACTCGATCCTGGCGCTGCGCGACCAGGCCGTTCCGCCGACTATCAATCTGGATAACCCGGATGAGGGTTGCGATCTCGACTTCGTGCCCCACACGGCGCGTCAGGTCAGCGGCCTGGAGTACACGCTGTGTAACTCCTTCGGCTTCGGCGGCACTAACGGCTCGTTGATCTTCCGTAAAGTCTGACGATTCACGTTCTGGCAAAAGGCCCGCAAATGCGGGCCTTTTTTCTATTCAGAAAGGCTCTGAAACGGATTATCACAATACAAAGCGCTACCATAGCGCTTTTCCTTGCGGGAGAGCCCCATGTGGATCAACGGAACGGAGCAACTTACTCTCTCAGCCAGCGATCGCGCGACGCAGTTTGGTGATGGCTGCTTTACCACGGCGGCGGTCGATAATGGCCATATTCAGCTGCTGGACGCGCACCTGCGGCGGCTGCGCCAGGGCTGCGAACGGCTGATGATGCCCGAGGTTGACTGGACGCGGCTGGAGAGAGAAATGCGCGTTGCCGCGCAGCCGCACAAGCAGGCGGTACTAAAAGTCATTATCAGCGCTGGCTCAGGCGGACGCGGCTACAGCCGCACAGGTGGCAGCGGCGCCACGCGCATCGTCTCGATTGCGCCATGGCCGCACCATTATCTGCCGCTGCAGGCGCAGGGCGTTAAGCTGCAAACCAGTCCGGTCCGGCTGGCGCAGAACCCGCTGCTGGCGGGCATTAAGCACCTGAATCGCCTGGAGCAGGTGTTGATCCGCGCGCATCTCGACCAGAGCGACGCCGACGAGGCGCTGGTGCTTGACACTGCGGGCTACGTGGTGGAATGCTGTGCGGCCAATTTATTCTGGCGGCAGGGCGATCGTATCTTTACGCCCGACCTGACGCAGTCCGGCGTCGATGGCGTCATGCGGCGCTATCTGATGGCGCAAATGGCCGCCGCAGGCCAGATTTGTCATGTGGTACGCTGCGAGCCAGCGCAGCTGCTGGCGGCCGACGAAATCGTTATCTGCAATGCCCTGATGCCGGTGTTGCCGGTGCGGCAGCTGGACGACAGATTATTCAGCGAACGCACGCTTTACCGCCGGTTACAGGAAAGCGGCTATTTAATGGAAGCAAAATGAGTCGAACTAAAAAAATTTTCGCCGTCGCTGCGGCGATTTTGATCCTTGCGGCGGCCTTTAGCTACTGGCAGATCCAGCGCTTCGCCGCGGCTCCGTTAACCATTGACCAGGAAACTATCTATACCTTGCCGGCGGGCACCGGCCGGGTAGCGCTGGAAGCGCAGCTGGAGAGCCAGCATCTTATTCCGCAGAGCATCTGGTTTGGCCCGCTGCTTAAGCTGGAGCCGGAACTGGCCCGATTTAAAGCGGGCACCTACCGGCTGGAGAAAGGAATGACGGTGCGGGCGCTGCTGCAGCTGCTCGCCAGCGGTAAAGAGGCGCAGTTTCCGCTGCGGCTGGTAGAAGGCCAGCGTCTTAATGAATGGCTCGCCGAGCTGCGCGCCGCCCCCTATCTCCGACACACGCTGAAAGATGATCAGTTCGCCACGCTGGCGAAAACGCTTAATATCGATCCGCTGGCGCTGGAAGGGAGCTTCTATCCGGATACCTATCTCTATACCGCCAATACCAGCGACATTGCGCTGCTGCAGCGCGCGCATGCCCGCATGACGGCGCTGGTGGACCAGATCTGGCGGGAGCGCATGGCGGATTTGCCCTACAAAAATCCGCAGGAGATGGTGACCATGGCGTCGGTCATTGAGAAAGAGACCGCCGTCAGCGCCGAACGCGCGCGCGTCGCCTCAGTGTTTATCAACCGGCTGCGCACCGGCATGAAGCTGCAAACCGATCCCACAGTGATTTACGGCATGGGCGATAAATATACAGGCACGCTGACGCGTAAAGACCTTGAGACGCCGACCGATTACAATACCTACACGATTAACGGTTTGCCGCCAGGCCCGATCGCCGCGCCGAGCAAAGCCTCGCTGGAAGCGGCGGCACATCCGGAAAAAACCAGTTACCTCTATTTTGTCGCCGACGGCAAGGGCGGTCACACCTTTACCACCAATCTTGCCAGTCATAACCAGGCGGTACAGGCTTACCGGCAAACGCTAAAGGAAAAAGATGAAAAGTAAGTTTATCGTCATTGAAGGCCTGGAAGGCGCCGGGAAAACCACTGCGCGCGAGGCGATTGTCGCCACGCTGCGCGAACGGGGCATTCAGGATATCGTGTTCACCCGCGAGCCGGGCGGCACACCGCTGGCGGAGCAGCTGCGCGTCCTGGTGAAGCAGGGCATCGAAGGCGAGCAGGTGACTGACAAAGCGGAGCTGCTAATGCTCTATGCCGCGCGCGTGCAGCTGGTCGATACCGTCATTAAGCCCGCCCTGGCGCGCGGCGCATGGGTGATTGGCGATCGGCACGATCTCTCTTCGCAGGCCTACCAGGGCGGCGGACGCGGAGTGGACAGCGCGCTGATGCGCACCCTGCGTGATGCCGTGCTGGGCGATTTCCGTCCCGATCTTCAGCTCTATCTCGACGTTACGCCGGAAATTGGCCTGCAGCGGGCCCGGGCGCGCGGCGAGCTGGATCGCATCGAGCAGGAATCGCTGCGCTTTTTTGAACGCACTCGCGAGCGCTATCTGGCGCTGGCGGCCGAGGACCGCAGCATCCTGACCGTGGACGCCACGCAGCCGCTCGCCAGCGTTACCCAGGCGATTAAAGCGACGTTGACGCGCTGGCTGGAACAGCAGGCATGAACTGGTATCCGTGGCTGAACCAGCCTTACCGCTATATCATCGGTCAGCACCAGGCGGGTCGCGCCCATCATGCGCTGCTGATTCAGGCGATCGCGGGCATGGGGGATGATGCGCTGGTGTGGGGCGTCAGCCGCTGGCTGATGTGCCAGCAGCCGGACGGGCTGAAAAGCTGCGGCCTCTGTCACGGCTGCCAGCTGATGCAGGCGCAGACGCATCCCGACTGGTATCGGCTGGAGGCGGAAAAAGGCAAAAGCACGCTGGGTATTGACGCGGTGCGCCAGGTAACGGAGACGCTCTATCATTTCGCCCAGCAGGGCGGTGCGAAAATCGTCTGGCTTCCCGATGCCGCGCAGCTGAGCGAATCAGCGGCGAATGCGCTGTTAAAAACCCTGGAAGAGCCGCCGGCCAATAGCTGGTTTTTTCTCAGCAGCCGTGAACCTTCGCGACTGTTAGCCACGCTGCGCAGTCGCTGTATGGCGCTCTCTCTGGCGCCGCCGGATGAGGCGCAAAGCCTGCAGTGGCTGAGCAAGCAAACACCGCAGGAGACGGCCGCGTTACAGACTGCGCTGCGCCTCAGCGCGGGCGCGCCGGCGGCGGCGCTACAGCTGCTGGAGCCTGCGCGCTGGCAGGCGCGCCAGACGTTGTGCGACGCGCTGCCAGCCGCGCTGCAGCAGGATATTCTGTTGCTGCTTCCGGCGCTCAACGCCGAGGATGTCGCCGCGCGCATCAGCTGGCTGATGGCGCTGCTGGTGGATGCGATCAAATGGCAGCAGGGCGCGACGCGCTGGCTGAGCAATCCCGATCGGCAGGATGTGGTTGCGCTGCTGTCAGAGACCTTCTCCGCCCGGGCGCTGGATGAGAGCGCGCGCGAGTGGATGCAGTGCCGGGAACAGCTGCTCCACGTGGCCGCCGTTAACCGCGAACTTCTGTTAACCGACCGACTTCTGAGCTGGGCTGACAAACGTAAGCCCGGCGTAGTCGCTTAACGACAAAACGAGACCGTTATGTTTATTGTGGATTCACACTGCCATCTTGATGGCCTGGATTATGAAAAGAACCATCGCGATCTCGATGACGTGATCGCTAAAGCTGCCGCGCGCGACGTGAAATTTATGCTGGCGATCGCCACCACGCTGCCAGGTTTTCATACGCTGAAAGCGCTGGTCGGCGAGCGCGAAAATATTGCACTCTCAGTAGGCGTGCACCCGCTGAATCAGGAAGAGCCTTACGACGTGGAAGAGTTTCGTCGTCTGGCCGCCGATCCGCGCGTCGTGGCGCTGGGTGAAACCGGCCTCGACTACTATTATCAGCAGGAAACTAAGGCGCAGCAGCAGATGTCGTTCCGCGAGCATATCCGCACCGGTATTGCGCTGAACAAGCCGATTATCGTGCATACCCGCGACGCGCGCGACGATACGCTGGCTATCCTGCGCGAAGAGCAGGTTGAGCGCTGCGGCGGCGTGCTGCACTGCTTTACCGAAGATCAGGCGACGGCGGCGAAGCTGCTGGATATGGGTTTCTACATCTCTTTTTCCGGCATTGTGACCTTCCGTAACGCCGAACAGCTGCGCGAAGCGGCGCGCTATGTTCCGCTGGATCGCATGCTGGTGGAAACCGATTCGCCTTATCTGGCGCCGGTGCCGTATCGCGGCAAAGAGAACCAGCCAGCTTATACGCGCGACGTAGCGGAGTATCTTGCCGTGCTGAAAGGGGTAGATATTGAAACCCTGGCTGCCGCCACCACGCAGAACTTCTCTACGCTTTTCCGCGTGCCGTTAAGCCGACTCGGTGGTTAAGGTTTTATTTCATAGTCTGTAATAATTCGATAATAACGATTAATAGCCCTGCTTTTTAAGGCAGGGCTACTGTTTTATGGGGGTAAACCGCGCGCTGTCAGTCAGAATATACTGATATCCAGCGCCATGTTTCCTGGAAACGTGATAGTCATCAAAGTAACGCCAGCTGATTTATTTTACCCTTCGTAATAATTACAAGGCGGTCACCGCCAGACGGGTTGCGGATCCTCCCCCACGACCCAGCGCACTGCGCAAAATCGCACTCATACTCAGGAGCTTCAGGCTATGTTCAAGAACGCATTTGCGAACCTGCAAAAGGTCGGTAAATCGCTCATGCTGCCGGTATCGGTTCTGCCGATCGCCGGTATTTTATTAGGTGTTGGTTCGGCAAACTTTAGCTGGCTGCCAGCCGTCGTTTCCCATGTTATGGCGGAAGCGGGCGGCTCGGTGTTTGCTAATATGCCGCTGATCTTCGCTATCGGCGTGGCGCTCGGCTTTACCAATAACGACGGCGTTTCCGCGCTGGCGTCGGTGGTGGCGTACGGCATCATGGTGAAAACCATGGCGGTAGTCGCGCCGCTGGTGCTGCATCTTTCGGCTGAGGATATTGCCGCGCATCATCTGGCGGATACCGGCGTGCTGGGCGGCATTATCGCCGGTGCGATTGCAGCCTATATGTTCAACCGCTTCTACCGTATCAAGCTGCCGGAATACCTGGGCTTCTTTGCCGGTAAACGTTTTGTGCCGATTATCTCCGGCCTGACGGCGATCGTTCTGGGTGTCGTGCTCTCCTTTATCTGGCCGCCGATTGGCTCGGCAATTCAGGAGTTCTCACAGTGGGCTGCCTACCAGAACCCGGTTGTCGCCTTCGGTATTTACGGCGTGGTTGAGCGCGCGCTGGTGCCTTTCGGCCTGCACCATATCTGGAACGTTCCTTTCCAGATGCAGATCGGCGAATTCACCAACGCGGCAGGTCAGGTTTTCCACGGCGATATTCCGCGCTATATGGCGGGCGATCCGACGGCGGGCAAACTCTCTGGCGGCTTCCTGTTCAAGATGTACGGTCTGCCGGCAGCGGCAATCGCCATCTGGCACTCAGCGAAACCTGAGAACCGCGCCAAAGTGGGCGGTATCATGATCTCCGCTGCGCTGACCGCGTTCCTGACCGGCATCACCGAGCCGATCGAGTTCTCCTTTATGTTCGTTGCGCCGATCCTCTATGTGATCCACGCGATTCTGGCCGGTCTGGCGTTCCCGATCTGTATTCTGCTCGGTATGCGTGACGGCACCAGCTTCTCGCACGGCCTGATCGACTTTATCGTGCTGAGCGGCAACAGCAGCAAAATCTGGCTCTTCCCGGTTATCGGCATCATTTACGGTCTGGTTTACTACACCATTTTCCGTGTGCTGATCGTGAAGCTGAATCTGAAAACGCCTGGCCGCGAAGAGACGACGACCGAGTCCTCTTCCGCGACCGGCAGCGAGATGGCTGGCAAACTGGTCTCCGCTTTCGGCGGCAAAGAGAACATCACGAACCTGGACGCCTGTATTACCCGACTGCGCGTCAGCGTGGCGGATGTCAGCAAGGTTAATCAGGCCGAGCTGAAAAACCTGGGCGCCCGTGGCGTCGTGGTAGCAGGCTCCGGCGTTCAGGCGATTTTCGGCACCAAGTCCGATAACCTGAAAACCGATATGGACGACTACATTCGCAGTATGTAACGGCAATAAAGAAAAAGCCCCGTAAGGGGCTTTTTTTGTTTGCGCCAGGTATTCAGAGATAGACCCGCAGGTACTCCGTCAGGCATAGTAGCGCCATCGCCTGTCCGTAAGGCATTGAGGTCAGCGGAACGGTGCGGTAGTAGTCAAGATCGCTGCCCATTGCGGTGCCGAACGAGACCTGCTTCAGTTCGCCTTCCTCATCAATATTGGCGATAACGCCGCGCAGCGCATTGAGCCCGGTAGGCAGATAGTCAGCGCTGAGATAGCGCTTGCGCACCGCCTTGATAATGCCGTAGGCGAAGCCCGCAGTCGCCGACGCTTCGAGATAGCTGTCGGGATCGTCCAGCAGCGTATGCCACAGGCCGCTCGGATGCTGGCAGGCGCGCAGCGCTTTCACCTGGCTCTCCAGCACCTGCAGCAGGAAGCGGCGCGTCGCATGCTGTTCCGGCCAGTTCATCATCTCAAGAAAGTCAGGGATCGCGATGGTGATCCAGCTGTTGCCGCGCGCCCAGCGCGCATGAGCGAAGTTATGACGCCCCTCGAAGTTCCAGCCGTGAAACCAGAGTCCGGTCTGTCGATCCATCAGATATTGCGTATGCAGCAGGAACTGATAGCTGGCTTCTTCGATAAACTCCTGACGATTAAGCAGCTGGCCGATTTTCGCCAGCGCCATCACGCTCATCATCAGCGTGTCGTCCCAGAGTTGCTGATGGTTTTCATTGTTGTAGACGATATGCTGCAGGCCGCCTTGTTCAGTGCGCGGCATCTCATACATTACCCATTCCGCCCAGCGCTCCAGCACCGGACGCCAGGCGGCGTTGCCGGTCTCTTCATAGCGCCAGGCCAGCGTCAGAAAAGGCGCCACGGTATTGACGTTTTTGGTCGGCGTGCCTTCCGCAAGGCGCGCAGCGAACCAGTCGTCGATAATCCCCAGCGTCTCTTTATCGCCGGTTTGCTGATAATAGTGCAGCATGCCGTAAAGGCCGATGCCGTGCGTCCATTCCCAGCCTGCCCAGCCTTTGGTATCAATCACGCGCCCGTCGTCAAGACGCAGCAGGAAGTCTCCCGTTTCATCGGTGATATTCACCAGGTTTTGCGTCAGCTTGTGAATCAGTTGCAACAGCTCCCGGCGCGGCAGCAGAAATTCTGGTTGGCACAACAGCGCACTCTGTTTCACAGGGAATACAGTCATGGTTCATTCCTATCGTTTCAGGGTCGTAGTCAGGGGAGAAGCGAGCGGACGCGCGGACGTCAGCGGCGGCGCGGCCGGTTTATGACGGTTAAGGAAGCCGATATTGTTATTGCCCCACAGATTTTCATAAGGCATGCCGGCCAGCGTTTCGACGATGCTGCGGGCTTCCGGCGTAATGCGCTCCGGCAAAACGCGGTCAGCTTCACGCATTTTCTGCGTCTCTTCGCGCAGCACGGTGTGGGTTTGCAGATTAAGTTTGAAACGCAGCGAGACCAGGAAACCGCACGCCAGCACGCACAGGGTGCCGAGGCTGAGAATGCCAAGAATGGTATGGCTCACGCTCGGGGCCTGCGTCGCCTGGCCCGAGACGAAGCCGGAAAGCTGCAGCACGATGCCGACCAGCATCACCGCGCCCGCCTGAGACGCTTTGCGGGTCAGCGTCATAATACCGGCGAAAATCCCTTCGCGGCGCTGACCCGTAATCACCTCATCCACGTCTGCGATATAGGTATAAATATTCCAGGGAACGTAGTTGATGCCGCCGCGTCCAAGGCCCGCTAGCGCGGAGATCAGCAGCAGCAGGGAGAAGTTGTCGTTCATGCCCGCATACCAGAGGCCGGCGTAGGAGATCGCGGCGGCGGCGAACAGCGTGACGACCAGACGATAGGCGGGCGCCGGACCCAGACGGATACAGAGCGGGATCATGCCCATCACGGCGATAAACTGCAGCACCGCCATAGTGCCCATCAGGCTGGAGGCGATCTGCGCGCTCTGCATCAGCACGAATACCACATACCAGGTAAAGACGGCGTTAAAAACGTCCTGCGCGATATAGCCGCCCAGATACATGCCGAGATGCTGACGAAAAATGCGGATGCGCAGCGTGGAGGCAAGCTCGACATAGAGACGCTTCAGGTTCTGCAGCAGCGTCAGCTGCCGTTTCTCCTCCTCAGCGCGGCGCGACTCTTCGGAGAAATCGGCCGGATCGCGCTCCCAGGTGAAGAGCCAGACCAGCGTCAGCACCAGCGCGCAGATAATCGAAAAGACCAGGCTGGCGTAAAAGAAGGAGAGCGGATTATCTTTGCCCAGCGCGCCGATCAAAATGCCCGGCAGGAAGGCTGCCAGAATCGCCGACAGCTGCGCCAGCGCGATACGTGCGCCGGAAAATCGGGTCTTTTGTTTGAAATCGTCGGTCATTTCCGGCACCAGGGTCTCATAGGGCACCAGAATCATGGTGTAGACGATATCGAACAGCAGATAGGTGGCGAGATACCACCAGAAACTCATATCGCCGATCCACATCAGGCTGTAGCTGAAGACGCAGGGAATGCCGAGCAGAATAAAAAACTTGCGGCGGCCGAAGCGCTTGCCCAGCCAGGTTGAGCCGAAATTATCAGTCAGAAAGCCCATCAGCGGGCTGACCACCGCGTCCAGCACGCGCGCGGCGGCGAAGATAAACGTCGCCTCGATGGGCGTCAGGCCGCAGAAGGTGGTATAAAAATAGAGCAGCCAGGCGGCGGTAAGCGCCGTGGTGCCTGCGCCGAGAAAGTCCCCGGAGCCGTAAGCCAGATAGTGGCCAAAACCAATTTTACGCGTTCGCATACGGATGCTCCTTTATAGCCATAGTCACTACATCCTTTGTTATCCGGACGACACACTCGGAATGAATAGAAAGTAGAGCCCCAGCGCGGGGCAAACCTTCGCAATTTCGACAGGGCCGTCTCCTGGCTGGCAATGACGCAAAGAAAAGGGCGGCGTATTTCTAATTTATGAAACAGCGTTTCATTTTAGCGTCAGGCAACGTGGTAAATTGCGAAGCGGCGCACAGGAAAAAGAAGTTGTAAAAACGGTGTAAAGGCAGGCAGTTAATCAGGGAAAAGTGGTCCTGAGCTTGAAAGAAAACAAATTCCTCACGCATACTGATTGACTGTCAAACAGGCTTAAGGAATTGCACCATGGCTGAAGAAACTATTTTCAGTAAAATCATCCGTCGCGAAATCCCCGCCGACGTGGTGTATCAGGATGAGCTGGTCACTGCGTTTCGCGACATCTCTCCCAAAGCGCCGACCCATATTTTGATCGTCCCTAACGTGTTGATTCCCACCGCTAACGACGCGCTGCCCGCTCACGAGCAGGCGCTGGGCCGTCTGTTTACCGCTGCGGCGAAAATCGCGCGCGCCGAGGGTATCGATCAGGACGGCTATCGCCTGATCGTTAACTGCAATCGTCACGGCGGTCAGGAGGTTTATCACATTCATATGCATTTGCTCGGCGGGCGTCCGCTGGGTCCAATGCTGGCCGACTGATTTTCCCTACGGAAGCGACTTATGCGTCAATGGCTGACAGGCCTGCCGCTCCTGCTGACTCTGGCAGGCTGCAGTAGTGATAAACCGATGATCGACACATCGCAGTCGCTGGTGATGGAGTCTTCAGTGCTCTCTGCCGGCATCATTACCGACGAGCCGGTGGTAGACGAAGAAGATGGACAGCAGCGCGCGCGCAGCGTGCTCTATAACCAGCGCGAGACGCCGGTGGTGATCCACTATCGTTATTACTGGTATGACGACAAAGGGCTGGAAATAACGCCGCGCGAACCGGCGCAGAGAGTCATCGTTCCGGCGCACGGCAGCATTGTCGCCGCTTCCCAAATGGGCAACCTGACGGCCAGCAAGGTTCGTCTCTACCTTTATCTCTGAGGACTGTTACGTGATTCGCCGACTCCCTCGTTCCGGAGCGCTACTGATGGCGCTCATTCTTTCCGGCTGCGTGATTAAACAGCAGCAGCCTGCGCCTGTAGAACCGACGCAACCCAACGAACCCACGCAGCCGCAGCCCGTACCGCAGCCGCAGCCGATACCGGAGCAGCCGACGCAGCCGGTGCCGCAGCCACCGAAGCTGAAAACCATCAACTGGGACGCCAGCGTGCAGCCGCTGGTGGCGCAGATGCTGCGTTCGTCCAGCAGCGCCGCGCCGGGCAGCGTGCTGATGGTCGATCGCATCAAAAACAGCACCAACGGCGCGCTGCAGAGCGAAAAAGCCACCGACGCGATTCAAAACGCGCTGGCCAACAACGGCAAGTTTACGCTGGTGACCAGCGATCAGCTGGCGCAGGCCAAGCAGACGCTGGGACTGTCGCCAGACGACAGCCTTAACTCGCGCAGCAAGGCGATTGGTCTGGCCCGCACGCTGAACGCGCAGTATGTGCTTTACAGCACGGCGCAGGGCGACGTAAAAACCCCGACGCTGCAGATGCAGCTGATGCTGGTGCAGACCGGCGAGATCGTCTGGTCAGGCAAAGGTGTCGCCCAGAATTGATCCCCTGCTGCTTGCGCGGATAGAAAAACGGCTGCCGGGCTTTACGGCGGGCAGGTTAACGCCGCTGCAGGGGCTCACCGGACAGAGCAGCAAACTGGAAAACGGGCAGGGCGCATTTATTGTGCGGCCTGCGCCGCAGCCGCCGATACCTTTTGTTGAACGCCAGCGCGAAGCGCGCCTGCTGCGCAAACTGCACCCCAGCGGCCTGACGCCGCGTCCCTTAGTGGGTGACGCGCAGCTTCTGCTGCTGCCGTGGCAACAGGGCGAACCCTTGTCGATGCAGATGTTTCAGCAGCGGCGCGAAGAGGTCATCTCCCTGCTGCTGCGGCTGCATCGTCAGCCATTAACCGGCTATGCCCTGCGGCTGCTGCCGCTGCTGCAACGCTACTGGCAGCTGTGCCGACAGCGGCACGTTCGCTGGCAGCGCGCGCTGCGCCAGCTAGCGCGCGTCGGCGAGCCGCGGCCGCTGCGCCTGACGCCGCTGCATATGGATGTCCACGCCGGAAACCTGATTGCGGATGAGAAAGGGCTGCATCTGATCGACTGGGAATACGCCGCAGACGGCGACGTGGCGCTTGAGCTTGCCGCGCTGTGCGCCGCCGATCCTGAGCAGGCGAGCCGCTGGCTGGAGGCGTATGCGCAGGCGGCCTGCCTGTCGCCTGCGGCGCTTGCGCGTCAGGTTGCCCGCTGGCAGCCCTGGCTGCGGCTGCTGATGGCGAGCTGGTATCAGCTGCGCGCTGAGCAGAGCGGCGATGCAGCGCTGCAACAGCTGGCACAGCAGAGCTGGCAACACATTTAATTCGCGCGGCGATGGCGCCGCGCCAGGAACAGATTATGACAACACAACTTCCCGGGCCGCTGATGCTGGATGTCGCAGGCTTTGAACTGGACGCCGAAGAGCGGGAGATCCTGAAGCACCCCACGGTGGGCGGCGTGATCCTCTTTGCGCGCAACTATCACGATCCGGCGCAGCTGGCCGAACTGGTGCGCCAGATCCGCAGCGCGTCGCGCACGCGGCTGGTGGTGGCGGTCGATCAGGAAGGCGGACGCGTGCAGCGCTTCCGCGACGGCTTCACCACCTTACCCGCGATGCAGTCTTTCGCGGCGCTGCACGACGAGGAAACCGGCGGCGAGCTGGCGCAGCAGGCGGGCTGGCAGATGGCGGCAGAGATGATCGCCATGGATATCGACATCAGTTTCGCGCCGGTGCTGGATCTGGGCCATATCAGCGCGGCGATTGGCGATCGCTCTTTCCATGAGGATCCGCAGATTGCGCTGGCGATGGCGCGCCGCTTTATTGCCGGCATGCATGAAGCGGGCATGAAAACCACCGGGAAGCACTTTCCCGGACACGGCGCGGTCAGCGCCGATTCGCACAAAGAGACCCCGCGCGATCCGCGCGATCTGAAGACCCTGCGCCGTCACGACATGGCGATCTTCCAGGCGCTGTTCGACGAAGGCGCGCTGGATGCCGTCATGCCGGCGCACGTTATCTATACTGAGATAGACCCGCTGCCCGCCAGCGGTTCCCCTTACTGGCTGAAAACGGTGCTGCGTGAGCAGCTGGGCTTCGACGGCGTGATCTTTTCAGACGATCTCTCAATGGAGGGCGCGGCGATTATGGGCAGCTACGCGGAACGCGCGCAGCAGTCGCTGTCGGCCGGATGCGACATGATTCTGGTCTGCAACCATCGCGAAGGCGCCATCAGCGTGCTGGATAATTTGATCGCGATCGGCGCTGAACGCGTGCCGCGGCTGTACCATCGGGGAACTCTTACCCGCCAGAACCTGCAGCAGAGCACGCGCTGGAAGCAGAACGCGCAGCAGCTGAGCAATCTGCAGGCGCGCTGGCTGGAACACAAAGCGTCAGGGAAGTAAGGCATTCTCCTGGCGCGCACAACGCTGAGGAGTGTCATGATTATTTATCTGCACGGTTTCGATTCCAGTAGTCCGGGCAACCATGAAAAGGTGCTGCAGCTGCAGTTTATCGATCCTGACGTCAGGCTGATCGGCTACAGCACCCGCCATCCCAGACACGATATGCAGTTCCTGCTGAAAGAGACCGACAAGATGCTGACGCACGGCGGCGGCAGCCAGCCGCTGATCTGCGGCGTCGGACTGGGCGGCTACTGGGCGGAGCGCATCGGTTTTCTCTGCGGCATTCGGCAGGCCATTTTCAACCCGAATCTGTTTCCCTTTGAAAATATGGAGGGGAAAATCGATCGGCCAGAAGAGTATCTGGATATCGCTACCAAGTGCGTCAGCGATTTTCGCGAGAAGAACCGCGATCGTTGCCTGGTATTCCTGTCGCGCCGCGATGAGGCGCTCGACAGCCAGCGCAGCGCGGAAACGCTGCATCCCTTCTATGAAATTATCTGGGACGAGGCTGAGGGTCATAAGTTCAGGAATATCTCGCCGCACCTTCAGAGAATTAACGCTTTCAAAACATTAAGTTAAACCAGCGGGCGTCAGACAGGCGCCCGGCTGCTTCGCGTCATATTCCGGCCGATCCAGTGCGTAATTGATGTGGATCAATTTTGGTATGACCATCTTCCCTGCCCATGCTATTCTGCCCTTAGCAGCGATTTTAACTTCGCCAACCCTATGTTTATTAAGGTTTAATTTAACCATTGATTAACTATTGGTTCACATCTTGAGGGGGTCTTGTTGACTACATCCATGAAAAAAATCGTTATTGTCGGCGGCGGCGCGGGCGGACTGGAGATGGCCACGCAGCTCGGCCATAAGCTGGGCCGCAAGAAAAAGGCCGAGATTATTCTGGTGGATCGCAACCACAGCCACCTGTGGAAGCCGCTGCTGCATGAAGTGGCGACCGGATCGATGGACGAGGGGATTGACGCGCTGAGCTATCTGGCGCACGCGCGCAATCACGGTTTTCAGTTCCAGCTCGGCTCGCTGACCAATATCAACCGCGAGCGTAAAACCATAGAGCTGGCGGAGATGCGCGACGACAACGGCGAAGTGCTGGTGCCGCAGCGTGAGCTGGCTTACGACACCCTGGTGATGGCGCTGGGCAGCACCTCGAACGACTTCGGCACCCCGGGCGTTAAAGATCACTGTATTTTCCTCGACAACCCGCATCAGGCGCAGCGTTTCCACAATGAGATGCTGAACCAGTTCCTGAAATTCTCCGCCAGTGAAGGCCGTCTGGAGAAGGTCAATATCGCCATCGTTGGCGGCGGGGCGACTGGCGTTGAGCTCTCTGCCGAGCTGCATAACGCGGTTAAACAGCTGCACAGCTATGGCTATAAAGGGCTGAGCAGCGAGGCGCTGAACGTCACGCTGGTGGAAGCGGGCGAGCGCATTTTGCCTGCGCTGCCGCCGCGCATCTCCGCTGCGGCGCACAGTGAGCTCACCAAACTGGGCGTGCGCGTGCTGACGCAAACCATGGTGACCAGCGCGGATAAAAACGGCCTGCACACCAAGGGCGGCGAATTTATCGAGGCGGATCTGATGGTGTGGGCGGCGGGCATCAAAGCGCCGGACTTCCTGAAAGAGATCGGCGGCCTGGAAACCAACCGCATCAACCAGCTGGTGGTGAAAGAGACGCTGCAAACCACGCGGGATGACGATATCTATGCCATCGGCGACTGCGCCTCCTGCGCGCTGCCGTCGGGCGGCTTCGTGCCGCCGCGCGCCCAGTCGGCGCACCAGATGGCGTCGCGTGCGATGGAGAATATCCTCGCCCAGCGCAGCGGCAAACCGCTGAAAGCCTATGTCTATAAAGATCACGGCTCGCTGGTCTCGCTGTCGCGCTTCAGTACCGTAGGCAGCCTGATGGGCAACCTGATGCGCGGCTCGATGATGGTAGAGGGCCGCATCGCGCGCTTCGTCTACATCTCTTTATATCGTATGCATCAGATTGCGCTCCACGGCTACTTCAAGACGGGTCTGATGATGCTGGTAGGCAGCCTGAACCGCGTTATCCGCCCGCGTCTCAAGCTGCACTAATGATTACCAGGCGGCGTAAGCCGCCTTTTCCCGCCTCTGTTGCTCGTTAACCTTCTGACCCATAACACAAATTAATTGAAGTTCTTGTGTTGACCCCCCTCAGAACTCTCCGAAAAGCTGGTCCTGATCCGGCTCCGGTGCGTTTTCCTCCATTAATCTGATGTTGCAATTTCGGGCCATCTGTAAAACTTCCTGCAACGATACGGCGGGTCGTGCACGCCGTTCTGTGCCATAGCGACAGGGGACATCGTCGCGGCACGCATGCACGGTAACAACTTCAGGAGGACAATCCTGTGAATAAATCAATGTTAGCGGGTATCGGTATCGGTGTTGCAGCCGCTTTGGGCGTGGCCGCCGTTGCCAGCATGGACGTATTCGATCGTGGTCCGCAGTATGCGCAGGTGCTTTCAGCGACGCCGATCAAAGAGAGCATCAAGCAGCCGCGGCAGGAATGCCGCAACGTTACGCTGACTCATCGTCGCGCAGTGCAGGATGAGAACCGCATCGCCGGTTCAGTGCTGGGTGCGGTAGCGGGCGGTGTGCTGGGCCACCAGTTCGGTGGCGGACGAGGACGCGATGTAGCGACGGTCGCAGGCGCGCTGGCGGGCGGCTATGCCGGCAACCAGGTGCAGGGCGGCTTGCAGGATCGCGACACCTACACCACCTCAGAGCAGCGTTGCAAAACGGTTTACGATAAACAAGAAAAGATGCTGGGTTATGACGTGACCTATAAAATAGGCGACCAGCAGGGCAAAATCCGTATGGAAAACGACCCTGGTACCCGCATCCCGCTGGACCGTAACGGCCAGCTCATCCTGAACAGCAATCAGGCTTAACGGGGCAAAGATTCCCACACAGCACACACATAACAAAAAGGCACATCGCAAGATGTGCCTTTTTTCATGGCGGCGTCGCAGCAGACGAGCCTTCAGAAAAGCAGGGCGGCGAACCGCCCGCATTATCAACCGATGGTCATCAGGCTGGCGTTGCCGCCCGCCGCGGCGGTATTGACGCTCAGCGAACGCTCAATCAGCAGACGCTCCAGCAGCAGATGCGTTTCGCCGCGGGCGAAGCCCTGCACCGACACAATCGCGCCGTCGCGCGCCGCAATCTGCTCGCACAGCGTGCGCAGCTGATCGGCGTCGCCATGGTAGATCACCGCGTCAAAGTGGCTGGCAAAGTAATCTTTCGCCAGGGTGATGCGCGCCTGCACCGTCTGCGGCAGCTCATGGCGCAGCTTGCGGTGCAGCTCATCGTCCGGCCACAGCGCCTGACTGCCGACGCTGGTCACCGCCGCCAGCTGTACCAGCGCATCCTGCTCGTTATCGGCGAGGCAGAGCACCTGTTCACGCGGCAGCAGCGAGAAGGTGTTGCGCTCGCCGGTCGGGCCGGTCAGCAGCCGTACGGTGCCCGCCTGCGCCAGGGTGGCGTAGCGCTGACAGAGCGCGGCCAGTTCAGGTTTGTCCTGCTGCGCCCAGGCGCTCAGCGCCTTGTGCGGCACCAGCAGCGCCTCGCGCAGCGTGCCGTCCGCCGGGCGTTCAGCATCCTGGCGATTAAAGGTAGTGCTCAGCGCCTCCTCCGGACGGCTGGCCAGCAGGCGATAGAGATAGAGCGGCCCGCCCGCTTTCGGACCGGTACCGGAAAGCCCTTCGCCGCCGAACGGCTGCACGCCGACGACCGCGCCCACCATATTGCGGTTAACGTAGAGGTTGCCGACTTTGGCGTTTGCGGTTACCTGCGCGATGGTTTCATCGATGCGGGTATGAACGCCCAGCGTCAGGCCGTAGCCGCCAGCGTTGATCTGTTCGATCAGCTGCGGCAGGGCGTTGCGCGCAAAGCGCACCACGTGCAGCACCGGACCGAAAATCTCTTTGTCGAGATCGCTTACCTGGTTAATCTCAATCAGCGTCGGCTTGATAAAGGTGCCGCTTTGCCACTCCGAACGATCCTGCGGATTATCCTGTACCGCCTGGTAGACGGTATTGCCCTTATTGCGCATCTCCTGAATATGACGCTCGATACCCGCTTTCGCCTCGGCGTCGATCACCGGACCGATATCGGTAGAGAGACGCTCCGGGTTGCCCATGCGGCACTCGGCCATCGCGCCGCGCAGCATCTTCAGCGTGTGGTCCGCCACGTCTTCCTGGATGCAGAGCAGACGCAGCGCCGAGCAGCGCTGTCCGGCGCTGTCGAACGCCGAGGCGAGAATATCGACGACGACCTGCTCGGTCAGAGCAGAGGAGTCGACGATCATCGCATTCAGACCGCCGGTTTCGGCGATAAGCGGCGTCGGGCGCCCTTGCGGATCGAGGCGGCCAGCCAGGTTGCGCTGCAGCAGCGTCGCCACGGCGGTAGAGCCGGTAAACATGACGCCGCGCACGCGCGGGTCGCGCGTCAGCTGCGCGCCGACGGTTTCGCCGTTGCCAGGCAGTAGTTGCAGCACGCCCGCAGGCACGCCCGCGTCCAGCAGGATCTGCACCGCCTGCGCGGCGATCAGCGGCGTCTGCTCCGCAGGCTTAGCCAGCACGCTGTTGCCCGCCGCCAGCGCGGCCGCAATCTGGCCGGTAAAGATCGCCAGCGGGAAGTTCCACGGGCTGATACAGACCACCGGACCGAGCGGGCGATGCGTTTCATTATCGAAATCGTCGCGCACCATACCGGCGTAGTAACGCAGGAAATCGACCGCCTCGCGTACTTCGGCGATAGCGTTGTTATAGGTTTTGCCCGCTTCGCGCACCAGAATGCCGATCAGCTGCTGCATTCCGTCTTCCATATACTGCGCGGCGCGCTCGAGGATCGCCGCGCGCTCGTCCGGCGGCGTCGCGAACCAGATCGGTCCGGCGTTCACCGCGGCGTCCAGCGCCAGCGACACTTCCGCTTCGCTGGCTTCGCGCACCTGACCGACGATATCGCCCGGCGCGGCCGGGTTGATCACCGCGCGTGTTTCGCCTTCGCCCAGTTCGCCGTCAATGATCGGCTGCGCCAGCCAGGGCTGCGCGGCGCTGCTTAGCAGGGCGCTGGAGAGCGATGCCAGACGATGTTCGTTGGCCATATCGATGCCTGCCGAGTTGCTGCGTCCCGCGCCGTAAAGATCGCGCGGCAGCGGAATTTTCGGGTGGGGCAGACCAATCGCGCCTTCGCTCGCGCCCAGCTTTTCAACCGCCGCAACCGGGTCGGCCACTAGCTCGTCAATCGGCAGGGAAGTATCAGCGATGCGGTTAACAAAGGAGGTATTGGCGCCGTTTTCCAGCAGGCGACGCACCAGGTAGGCGAGCAGCGTTTCATGGGTGCCGACCGGCGCATAGATGCGGCATGGACGATTCAGCTTGCCGTCCGCCACTTTGCCGACCACCTGCTCATAGAGCGGTTCGCCCATACCGTGCAGGCACTGGAACTCATACTGGCCCGGGTAGTAGTTATTGCCCGCCAGCTGATAGATCGCCGCCAGCGTATGCGCATTGTGGGTGGCGAACTGCGGGTAGATGAGATTCGGCACCGCCAGCAGCTTGCGCGCGCACGCCAGGTAGGAGATGTCGGTGTAGACCTTGCGGGTATAGACCGGATAGCCTTCGAGACCTTCTACCTGGGCGCGTTTGATTTCGCTGTCCCAGTAGGCGCCTTTCACCAGACGGATCATCAGGCGGCGGCGGCTGCGCTGCGCCAGATCGATCAGCGAGTCGATCACGAACGGGCAACGCTTCATATAGGCCTGAATGACAAAGCCGATGCCGTTCCAGCCTTCCAGCTCCGGCTCGAAGCAGAGCTTCTCCAGCAGATCGAGCGACAGCTCCAGACGGTCCGCCTCTTCGGCATCGATATTGATGCCGATGTCGTAAGAGCGCGCCAGCAGCGTCAGAGATTTCAGGATAGGGTAGAGCTCTTCCATGACGCGATCGTACTGGGCGCGGCTGTAGCGCGGGTGCAGGGCGGAGAGCTTGATGGAGATGCCCGGTCCTTCATAAATGCCGCGCCCGTTGGAGGCTTTGCCAATGGCGTGGATCGCCTGCTGGTAGGAGACCAGATAAGCTTTGGCGTCGCTGGCGGTCAGCGCCGCTTCGCCCAGCATATCGTAGGAGTAGCGGAAGCCTTTCTCCTCCAGCTTACGCGCGTTCGCCAGCGCCTCGGCGATGGTCTCGCCGGTAACGAACTGCTCGCCCATCAGACGCATCGCCATATCCACGCCTTTGCGCACCAGCGGCTCACCGCTCTTGCCGATAATGCGGTTCAGCGAGCGCGACAGGTTGGCTTCGTTATGGGTAGAGACCAGACGGCCGGTAAACAGCAGGCCCCAGGTAGCGGCATTCACGAACAGGGAAGGGCTGCGGCCCAGATGCGACTGCCAGTTGCCGTTACTGATCTTGTCGCGGATCAGCGCGTCGCGCGTCGGCTTGTCGGGAATACGCAGCAGCGCCTCCGCCAGGCACATCAGTGCCACACCCTCCTGAGAGGAGAGCGAGAACTCCTGCAGCAGGCTTTGCACCATTCCGGCGCGTCCGGTTGCACCTTTTTGGTGCCGCAGCTTGTCCGCGAGGCTGTAAGCGAGCTGATGGGTTTTCTCCGCCAGCGCCGCGGGCAGACGCGCCTGTTCCAGCAGCATCGGCACCGCGTCGGTCTCTGGGCGACGCCAGGCGGCAGTAATAGCAGCGCGCGTCACTGACTGCGGCAGAATATGCTCGGCGAAGTCGAGGAACGGCTGGTGCGTCTCTTCAGGCGCGCTCTCTTCCGGCTCTGCCAGCGAGCCCGCCGTCAGCGGAATTTCCGGCAGCGCGGCGCCGCTCTCCAGCTGACCAAGGTAGTTAAAAATCGCCTGTTTAATCAGCCAGTGCGGCGTGCGGTCAACCTTCTGCGCCGCCAGTTTAATGCGTTCGCGGGTGGCCTCATCCAGCTTCACCCCCATTGTTGTCGTGCCCATGACCTTTCTGCTCCTGTATCTGTATCTCACTGCGTGGGCAGCACTATCACTGATGTTGCAACTTTGTGCAACCGTGTTAAGTGTGACCTGCGTAACAGCCTTTTTAATGATTAATTTGTTAATGCTTTAAAAGGCGGCACGGAACTTGCTGCAAGAATCTCGCCAGAATTGTGCGGCGCTAACCTACTGCATTACCAGGGGTTTACGTTGGTGCAACTTCTGAACTGTGAGCGAGTGCAACCTGTTGACAAAATTTAGCCAGTAACAGGTGAAATCGCTGTAACGCCTGTGTTAAATCCATTGTGCGCGTCGCGCCTTTCCGGCAGGATACCGCGCCTCAGGAAACGTCAGGCGCCTGAATCTGGACAAAACCTGTAGCCTCGCCCCGTTCCGACGAGGCCACAGCGTGCGGTTTCTCACGGGAAATCAACTATAAAAGTGGAGAGACGAATGAGTGTAAGCACACCGATGCTGGTGACTTTTGTGATCTATATCCTTGGAATGGTGCTGATAGGATTGGCGGCCTACCGTTCCACTAAAAACTTTGACGATTATATTCTGGGCGGCCGCAGTCTGGGCAGCTTCGTCACTGCGCTCTCGGCAGGGGCGTCGGATATGAGCGGCTGGCTGCTGATGGGCCTGCCGGGCGCGATATTCCTCTCCGGCATTTCGGAAAGCTGGATCGCCATCGGCCTGACCATCGGCGCCTGGCTTAACTGGAAAATTGTGGCGGGCCGTCTGCGCGTGCAGACCGAGCATCATGACAACGCCCTGACGCTGCCCGATTTCTTTACCAGCCGCTTTGAAGACAACAGCAAAATCCTGCGCGTCATCTCGGCGCTGGTGATCCTGATTTTCTTCACTATCTACTGCGCATCAGGCGTGGTAGCGGGCGCGCGCCTGTTTGAAAGCACCTTCGGCATGAGCTATGAAACCGCGCTGTGGGCCGGTGCGGCGGCAACCATTCTCTATACGCTGATTGGCGGCTTCCTCGCGGTAAGCTGGACCGATACCGTACAGGCGAGCCTGATGATTTTTGCCCTGATCCTGACGCCAGTTATCGTGATTGTCGCCGTGGGCGGACTGGACAGTTCGCTGGCGGTGATAGAAGCGAAAAGCATTGAAAACCTCAATATGCTGAAAGGGCTGAACTTCGTTGCAGTGATTTCGCTGCTGGGCTGGGGACTCGGCTATTTCGGGCAGCCGCATATTCTGGCGCGCTTTATGGCGGCCGATTCGCACCGCTCCATCCGCACGGCGCGCCGCATCGGCATGGCGTGGATGGTGCTCTGCCTGGCAGGCGCGGTCGCGGTCGGCTTCTTCGGCATCGCCTACTTCCAGAATCACCCGGAGCAGGCGGCAAACGTCAGCGGCAACGGCGAGCGCGTATTTATCGAACTGGCGCGCATTCTGTTCAACCCGTGGATCGCCGGTATCCTGCTTTCAGCAATCCTTGCGGCGGTTATGTCGACGCTGAGCTGTCAGCTGCTGGTCTGCTCCAGCGCCCTGACTGAAGATCTCTACAAAGGCTTCCTGCGCAAAAATGCCAGCCAGAAAGAGCTGGTATGGTTTGGCCGCGCGATGGTGCTGCTGGTGGCGCTAATCGCCATTGCGCTCGCCTCTAACCCTGATAACCGCGTGCTGGGGCTGGTGAGCTACGCCTGGGCCGGTTTCGGCGCAGCCTTTGGTCCGGTAGTGCTGTTCGGCGTCTGCTGGAAACGTATGACGCGCAACGGCGCGCTGGCGGGCATGATCATCGGCGCGGCGACGGTGCTGATCTGGAAACAGTATGGCTGGCTGGGTCTCTACGAGATCATTCCGGGCTTTGCTTTCTCCAGCATTGCGATTGTGGTCTTCAGCCTGCTGGGCCGCGCGCCTTCTGCCGCCGCGCAGCAGCGCTTCGCAGCAGCAGAGGCGGAGTACCTCGCTAAGTAACGCGTTCCCCTATAAAGCCCGCTCTCTTTTAAGGGAGCGGGCTTTTTTTTGCCTGCGGTCAGCGAAATAATTTCGGTCCATTACTTGTTTTTTTTCTTGCGATAATGATAATCGGTATCGTTCGCATTTTACCCAACTTTACCTGCGGTTGACGCTATATAACATTCAAGAGGTCGGCGATGTTTGTTCCTTTTCTTATCATGCTGCGTGAAGGCCTGGAAGCGGCGCTGATCGTCAGCCTGATCGCCAGCTATCTGAAGCGTACTGGCCGCACCCGCTGGTTCCCGGCGCTGTGGGCTGGGGTATCTATTGCCGCGGCGCTCTGCCTGGCGCTTGGCATTATCATCAACGCGACCACCGGCGAGTTCCCACAGAAACAGCAGGAGCTGTTCGAGGGTATTGTGGCCGTGGTCGCCGTAGCGATCCTGACCTCAATGGTGTTCTGGATGCGCAAGGTGGCGCGCAATATGCGCGTACAGCTTGAACAGGCGGTCGACCAGGCGCTGAACCAGAGCGGTCGCGGCGGGCTGGCGCTGGTGCTGATGGTGTTTCTCGCCGTTGCGCGCGAAGGACTGGAGTCGGTGTTCTTCCTGCTGGCGGCCTTTACGCAGGATGTCGGCTATGCGCCGCCTGCGGGCGCGGTGCTGGGGCTGGCGACGGCGGTGGTGCTGGGAATGCTGCTCTACTGGGGCGGCGTTCGCCTGAATATGGCGCACTTCTTCCGCTGGAGCAGTCTGTTTATTCTGTTTGTCGCTGCCGGACTGGCGGCGGGCGCTATCCGCGCATTTCATGAGGCAGGCCTCTGGAATCACTTTCAGTCTGTCGCCTTCGATCTGAGCAACGTGCTCTCCACGCATTCGCTGGCGGGCACGCTGCTTGAGGGCGTACTGGGCTATCAGGAGACGCCCAGCATCAGCGAAGTGGCCGTCTATTTTCTTTATCTTATTCCGGCGCTGCTGCTGTTTTTACTGCCGGCGCGTCCGGCGCGCCAACTTTCTACTAAACAGGGATAACTTTATGATGATTCGCTTTCGCCGCAAAACTCTGCTGGCTTCTCTGCTGGCGTTGTCGGGAACCGCTGCGGCTGCCGATATTCCGCAAGTTACCGTCAGCGTGACGGATACCCAGTGCGAACCGATGCAGCTAACGGTCAAGGCAGGTAAAACCCAGTTTCTGATTAAGAACAACAGCCAGAAAGCGCTGGAGTGGGAGATTCTGAAAGGCGTTCTGGTGGTGGAAGAGCGTGAGAATATCGCGCCGGGCTTCAGCCAGAAACTGACCGCTAATCTGGAAGCGGGCGAATATGAGATGACCTGCGGCCTGCTGAGCAACCCGAAGGGCAAGCTTATCGTGCAGGGCGACGCCTCGCCCGCCGCGAAAAGCGGCAAGCCCGATGTGCTGGCGCTGGCGGGCCCTATTACCGCATATAAAGCTTACGTGACGCAGGAAGTGGCGCAGCTGGTGACAAGCACCGAAGCCTTCACGCAGGCGGTAAAAGCGGGCGATATCGAAAAGGCTAAAGCGCTCTATGCGCCGACGCGCCAGCACTACGAGCGTATCGAACCCATCGCCGAGCTTTTCTCCGATCTCGACAGCAGCATCGACGCGCGCGAAGACGATTATGAGAAGAAAGCGGAAGATCCAAAATTCACCGGCTTCCACCGTCTGGAGAAAGCGCTGTTCAGCGATAACAGCACCAAAGGTATGGAGGGCTACGCGACGCAGCTTAACCGCGACGTGAAGGATCTGCAGACCCGCATCAGCGCGCTGGCCTTCCCGCCGGTGAAAGTGGTCGGCGGCGCAGCAGGCCTGATTGAAGAGGTGGCCTCCAGTAAGATTTCCGGTGAAGAAGATCGCTACAGCCGCACTGACCTGTGGGATTTCCAGGCGAACGTCGACGGGGCGCAAAAAATCGTTGATCTGCTGCGTCCTCAACTACAGCAGGCGAACCCGGAGCTGCTGGCGAAGGTCGACGGCAACTTTAAAAAAGTGGACGCTATTTTGCGTAAGTACCGCACAGGAGAGGGCTTTACCTCCTACGAGAAGCTCACCAGCGCGGATCGCAATGCGCTTAAAGGGCCGATTACCGCGCTGGCGGAAGATCTCTCTTTACTGCGCGGTACCTTAGGGCTGGATTAGTATGAGTCGTAAACAGGATGAGGCGCAGCCCGCACGGCGGCGCCTGTTAAAAGGTCTGGGTCTGTTCGGCGGCGTGGCCGCCCTGGGCGGCGGTTGTCCATTTCATGCCGCAGCCGACAGTTTCTCTCCCGGAACGGTTGCGCCCGATGCGCGACAGCAGGTACAACCTTTCTACGGGCAGCATCAGGCGGGCATCACCACGCCGCAGCAGGCCTCGATGATGCTGGTCGCCTTCGACGTGCTGGCCAGCGACAAAGATGAACTGGTACGGCTGTTTAAGCTGCTGACCGCGCGCATCGCCTTTTTGACCACAGGCGGTGCGGCGCCGGCGGTTCCCAATCCAAAACTGCCGCCGATGGATTCCGGTATTCTGGGCGCGGAGATCGCGCCGGATAACCTGACCATTACGGTTTCGGTGGGCGTGTCGCTGTTTGACGAACGTTTTGGCCTGCAGGCGCTGAAGCCGAAAAAGCTGCAAACCATGACGCGCTTTCCCAACGATTCGCTTGATGCCGCCCAGTGCCATGGCGATCTGCTGCTGCAGATCTGCGCCAATACCCAGGACACGGTAATCCACGCGCTGCGCGATATCGTTAAATATACTCCCGATCTGCTGGGAGTACGCTGGCGACGCGAAGGCTTTATCGCCGACCACGCTGCGCGCAGCCAGGGCAAAGAGACGCCGATTAACCTGCTGGGCTTCAAGGATGGTACGGCGAATCCCGACACTCAGGATAAGCCGCTGATGGATCAGCTGCTGTGGGTGACGGCCGATCAGGATGAGCCGGCGTGGACGCGCCACGGCTGCTATCAGGCGGCGCGCATTATTCGTTTTCACGTGGAGATGTGGGACCGCACGCCGCTCGGCGAGCAACAGACCATTTTTGGCCGCGACAAGCTGAGTGGCGCGCCGCTGGGCATGCAGCATGAGCATGACGTACCCGATTATAGCCGGGATCCGGATGGCGAAATCATCGCTCTTGACGCGCATATCCGCCTTGCTAATCCACGCACGCGCGAGACGGAAAGCAGCCTGATGCTGCGCCGCGGCTACAGCTATTCGGCGGGTACCACCGCATCGGGGCAGCTCGATATGGGCCTGCTGTTCGTCTGTTATCAGCACGATCTGGAAAAAGGCTTTATCACGGTACAGAAACGGCTCAACGGCGAAGCGCTGGAAGAGTATGTTCGTCCCATCGGCGGCGGCTACTTCTTTGTTTTGCCTGGCGTTCCTGACGAAAAGCACTATCTGGCGCAGCCGCTGCTGGAAGCCTGATCTACCTGCGCCGCCGCTACGGCGGCGCGGTTTTTCCCCCTCTCAGAAAAAAAATTATTTCCCGCGTCTTACAGGTAATTCCTTCATTTATCTGCAAAAGAATTTTTCTCCTCGCTGGTCGCCGCCTGCTGTTTTTGATTTCCTGGAGTGCTCGTAAAATTAATGTTGCCAAGTCTGTTAAAATTAGTGCAAGTTAATGGGTAAGCGGGTTGTATCGCATACTGAGGTCGCGCATGGGAAGGTCCTTTACAGGACAGACAGTTTCACTTCAGGTTTCACACTCTTCAGCGAGGGCCAGCGCGCCTTCGACAGCACACTCTTCTTTATCAAATTGTAATTTCCACCTCCGAATTTACCGGTGTGCGGCTGCGCTTCGGTGCGGCGGCACATCTTTATCAACGGCACGTCATGGCTCTAAAGGAAGCCAATCAAACCTCTAAAGCGTTCAGTTAATCGTGACGGGCAGCGGCCCAACGCGGGAAATGAAACCAACTGTAAGGTGCGACTATGGGAAGACAGAAAGCAGTGATCAAAGCGCGTCGTGAAGCCAGAAGGGTGCTTCGTAGTGACTCTCGCAGTCATCGTCAGCGTGAAGAAGAATCGGTCACTTCGCTGGTGCAGATGGGTGGGCTGGATGCAATCGGGATGGCGCGCGATGTGCGCGACCGTTCGCCGATAGCCGCCAGAAATGATGCTCAGGCGCACTATCTCCATGCCATAGAAACGAAGCAGCTGATCTTTGCGACCGGTGAGGCCGGATGCGGTAAAACCTGGATCAGCGCCGCGAAAGCGGCAGAGTCCCTGATACATAAGGATATCGACAGGATTATCGTCACACGTCCGGTGCTACAGGCTGATGAGGATCTGGGATTCCTGCCAGGCGATATCTCAGAGAAATTTGCCCCGTATTTCCGGCCGGTCTACGACGTTCTGGTTAAACGTCTTGGCGCTTCCTTTATGCAGTACTGTCTGCGACCCGAAATCGGCAAGGTGGAAATCGCGCCTTTCGCCTATATGCGCGGGCGCACGTTCGAAAACGCAGTAGTGATCCTCGATGAGGCGCAAAACGTCACTGCGGCCCAGATGAAGATGTTCCTGACGCGCCTTGGCGAAAACGTCACGGTGATTGTTAACGGCGATATTACCCAGTGCGACTTGCCCGCTGGGGTGCCTTCCGGTCTTGCGGACGCGCTGGCGCGATTCGAAGAGGACGAGATGGTCGGCATTGTACGCTTCGGCAAAGATGACTGCGTGCGTTCGGCGCTCTGTCAGCGAACGCTCCATGCGTATGGCTAATTGAGTCAGTCTGTGTAGCAAGCAAAACCCGGCCTCGGCCGGGTTTTTTTTAAAAGTTAATGAAGTCTAAACCAGCCCACTGACTTATCAGCAAGAGCAAGCATCACTTTTTTCCTCCCCTTTGCGGCAGTCCTCCACATCAACACATCGATAAATTACTGCGTGGCTACATCCGCATCTCAAACTCACTGTATCTTTGCCCGTTATAAACATTGTCTGTGTGTCGTCCGTGCAGTTGAAACACGTGTGCAGCGGCACAGGCACGAGCTGGTTAGCAGCAGGGTTAAGACTAAAAATCAGGCAGGAAAGGCGGCGGGGGTAATCAGCGGAATTTACTTACTGTGGGAAGCCTTTCTGTTGAATTCAGCGCATCTCAGGCAGTTGGCGATTTGTGTACATATGTATAAATTTGCTAAAATCATTACGTTTTCATTACGTTTTCATTACGCTTTGCATGCGAGCTTATAACAATGATTTATGATTGCTTTTTATACTACGATGAAGACCTTCTTCTTGAATTAAGGCTTAATACTCTGCATGCTCACGTTGATAAATTTGTCATTGTCGAGTCGCTTTATACGTTCACCGGTAAGAGGCGGGACAAGCTCAATTTTGACATTGAGAAGTTTAGTGTCTTCCGCGATCAAATAATTTATGTCGTGAACGACACGCCGCCAAGATTTTATAAAGAAACATTTTATTCAAACAGCTCTCTGGTTAAAGCGGGTGAAACCGATCCCTGGGAAAACGAATCTACAGCGCGCAACTCCATTATGAAGGGGCTTGTTGAGGCTAAAGACAACGATGTTATTATCGTTTCTGACGTCGATGAAATACCTCGTCCGGAGGCTTTAACTCGATTTAGCCGCAGGCATATCTGCACAACGCTTTATCAAAACTTCTATAACTTCAAATTCAATGTGCAGGTTCTGAATGACGATGGTTCTCCGCGGCTGTGTAAATTACCCAAAATGGTCACCTTTAAGCGTCTGAAGCATTTTTTCCATGGGCAACCGGAGTTGCTTCGAAATGTTAAGCGTAAAGGCACGCCTGTCCGGGAAAGCTGGTGGCGCTGGAGGCTCCTCAGGCTGCGAACGCACATCGTTTATGATGCTGGCTGGCACTTTTCCTGGGTAATGAGTGATGACCGCATTAGCGAGAAAATGGCTACCATTTCTCACACTGAGCATAATTTACCCGAATTTAATAACCCGGATCATATTCGCCGTTGCGTTGAACAAAATATTGATATCTGGAACCGGCCTCGCAAAATGGCAATCAGGCCTGTTACAAAGGAATTGATGCCAGACTGGTTGGTAGATAATCAAAGTCGTTTTAAAGATTTTATTAAGTAACTCAGAAGAGCTGCAGCCAGAGCTCTTCCGTATTATTCTGTAAATATTTAAGCCGCGACGGCATCTCATTACAGAGCTTATAATGACGCTTTCAACGCCCCGCAATTTTTCGCTGATTTTGTATAAAAAAGTAGAAATACAAAGCTGGCAACTTTACCTGGAAGCAGGCCGCCATATTACTTATTGTCCATTAGGCCAGTTGCTCCAGGGCATCTCTTATCTTCGTCTTTCCAGTTATGAAAAGTGGAGCGCATGCTGCCAGGTGGAATAACTTGTGACTCTTTCACCAGAGATTATGGAAACTTCAACTGAATCGAAATGCTGGCAGTGATGAGAATCCATCCGCTGCGCTCGTCCTGCGGGTAACATCTCAGGCTCCGCTGTTCATCTCACTGCGCCAGTTATCGAACCCGCCAGGGGCGGGGCGCTTACCGTCCCCTCACTGAGCGACAGGCAAAAAAAAGTCTGAACTAAAGTTCAGACTCTTCTTCGAAATGATGGCGGTGAGAGGGGGATTCGAACCCCCGATACGTTGCCGTATACACACTTTCCAGGCGTGCTCCTTCAGCCACTCGGACACCTCACCACATTTTGTTTGCCGACCTTGCTGGGTCAACGGGGCGCTACTATAGGGAGTCGGCTGAAAAGGGTCAAGCACTATTTTTCTCTTTTTTTCTATCCGCTTAAGCTCTGTTCGAATCGATTTATCACTGCGCAGCTCGGTCAGATTGTCATCAAAAAGAAATCCCACAGCCACAAAAACGTCACCAAAGCATCACAGACTTAACGACTGAAACTTCTGGTAAATTTTGCTAATAAGGGAACACAAGATGAAACAGATGCGCCTCTTTACCTTTTCGCTGCTCGCTTCAGTGGTGAGCTTCTCTGTTCATGCCGAAACCGCCAGCGCGCAAACGGATGCAGCCTGGTCGCGCGCCGCAACCGGAGACGTTACTCAGCACGGCGGCGCACGTCGCCTGACCGGCGATCAGACAGAGGCGCTGAAAGCGTCGCTGCGCAACACCACGGCGAAAAACGTCATTCTGCTGATCGGCGACGGCATGGGCGACTCAGAAATCACCGCGGCGCGCAATCTGGCGGAGGGCGCAGGCGGCTTCTTTAAAGGGCTGGACGCGCTTCCGCTTACCGGTCAGTACACCCACTATTCGCTGGACAAAAAAACGCATAAGCCGGACTACGTTACCGATTCCGCCGCGTCCGCCACCGCGTGGGCCACTGGCACCAAGAGCTATAACGGTGCTATCGGCGTCGACGTCAACGGCAAAGATCAGCAAACCCTGCTGGAGATCGCCAAAGCGGCAGGTAAAGCGACCGGCAACGTCTCTACGGCGGAGCTACAGGACGCCACGCCCGCCGCGCTGATGGCGCACGTCACCAGCCGCAAATGCTACGGCCCGGAGAAAACCAGCGAGCTGTGCGCCAGCAACGCGCTGGAGCAAGGCGGCAGAGGATCGATCAGCGAGCAAATTTTGAAAACGCGCGCCGACGTGGTGCTGGGCGGCGGCGCAAAATCCTTTAACGAAGTGGCGAAAGCGGGCGACTATCAGGGCAAAACCCTGCGTGAGCAGGCGCAGGCGCGAGGATATCAGCTGGTGAGCGACTGGCAGGGGCTGAACGCCGTGACCGCCGCCAGTGACCAGAAACCGCTGCTCGGCCTGTTTGCCGATGGCAATATGCCGGTGCGCTGGAAAGGGCCGAAGGCGAGCTATCACGGTAATATCGACCAGCCAGCAGTAACCTGCGAGGTTAATAAAGAGCGTCCGGTCGCTACCCCGACGCTGGCGCAGATGACCGCAAAAGCGATAGATCTGCTTAAAACCAACCCGAACGGCTTCTTCCTGCAGGTGGAGGGCGCATCGATCGATAAAGAAGATCACGCGGCGAACCCGTGTGGCCAAATCGGCGAAACCGTCGATCTCGACGAAGCGGTGCAGCAGGCGCTCGCCTTCGCGCGCGAAGAGGGCAATACGCTGGTGGTCGTCACGGCGGATCACGCGCACAGCAGCCAGATCATCGCCAATGAGACGAAGGCACCAGGCCTGACGCAGGCGCTCAACACCAAAGATGGCGCGGTGATGACCATCAGCTATGGCAACTCAGACAGCGACTCGCAGGGACATACCGGCACGCAGCTGCGTATCGCGGCCTATGGCCCCTGGGCGGCGAACGTGGTGGGACTGACCGATCAGACCGATCTCTTCTTTACGCTGCGCGATGCAATGGCGCTGAAATAAAAACAACGTCTCCCGCCTGGCGGGAGACGTTGCCTTTTACCTTAACGATCAGACGCGGTTTTCGCGCAGCTGGGCCATAAAGCCCTGCACCCACTCCATACGCAGCTTGCGCTCGGCCAAATCACGCGTAAAGCGCAGGCGGGTCGGGCCATCCAGCTTCCACTGCTGCGGCTCCTTCTGCAGCAGGCTAATCAGCCAGCCGGGATCGACGCTGTTCTGCGGCGCAAAATCAAAGAAGCCGCCTTTATCGCTCACTTCGATCTTACGGATGCCGAGGCTACGCGCCATCAGCCGCAGCACCGCGATATCCAGCAGATTGCGCGCCGCATCCGGCAGCACGCCGAAGCGGTCGATCATCTCAACCTTCAGCTCCTGCAGCTCCTCTTCGCTGTCGGCGCTGGCGATGCGCTTATAGAGCGACAGGCGCGTGTTGACGTCGGGAATAAAATCCTCCGGCAGCAGGGCGGGCATACGCAGCTCGATCTCGGTCTGATTGCTGGTGAGATCTTCCAGCGACGGCTCGCGCCCCGCCTTCAGCGCATCCACCGCGTTCTCCAGCAGCTCCATATAGAGCGAGAAGCCCAGCGTCTCCATCTGGCCGCTCTGCTCTTCGCCCAGCAGTTCGCCCGCGCCGCGGATCTCCAGATCGTGCGTCGCCAGCGCGAAGCCCGCGCCAAGATCCTCCAGCGAGGCGATCGCCTCCAGACGCTTCTGCGCGTCGCCGGTCATCGCCTTGGGCGGCGGCGTCAGCAGCCAGGCGTAAGCCTGGTGGTGCGAACGCCCGACGCGGCCGCGCAGCTGGTGCAGCTGCGCCAGACCGAAGTGGTCGGCGCGCTCGATAATAATGGTGTTGGCAGTCGGGATGTCGATACCGGTTTCGATGATGGTGGTACAGACCAGCACGTTGAAGCGCTGATGGTGGAAGTCGTTCATCACCCGCTCAAGGTCACGCTCGCGCATCTGACCGTGGCCGATGGCGATACGCGCTTCCGGCACCAGCTCTGCCAGCCGCTGCGCTGCCTTTTCAATATTTTCAACGTCGTTGTAGAGATAATAGACCTGGCCGCCGCGCAGCACTTCACGCAGGATCGCCTCGCGTACTACCAGCGCATCGTACTCGCGCACAAAGGTTTTTACCGCCAGACGACGGGCGGGCGGCGTGGCGATAATCGACAGATCGCGCATGCCGCTCATCGCCATATTCAGGGTGCGCGGGATCGGCGTCGCGGTCAGCGTCAGGATATCGACGTCGGCGCGCATCGCCTTGATGCGCTCTTTGTGGCGCACGCCGAAACGGTGCTCTTCGTCGACGATCAGCAGCCCTAAATCGTGCCACTTCAGATCGCTCATCAGCAGCTTATGAGTGCCGATCAGAATATCGATTTTGCCTTCGCTCGCCTCCTGCAGCACCTGCGTCTGCTCTTTGGCGCTGCGGAAGCGCGACAGCATCTCGATGCGCACCGGCCAGTTGGCGAAGCGATCGCGGAAGTTGTCGTAGTGCTGCTGCGCCAGCAGCGTGGTCGGCACCAGTACCGCGACCTGCTTGTGGTTCTCGACGGCGAGAAAAGCGGCGCGCATCGCCACTTCAGTTTTGCCGAAGCCGACGTCGCCGCACACCAGGCGATCCATCGCCAGCGGCTGGCACATATCGCTCAGCACGGCGTTAATCGCCTGTGCCTGATCCGGGGTGGTTTCAAAGGGGAAGCTCTCGCAAAAGAGCTGATACTGTTCGCGGTCGTGTTTAAACGCGTAACCCGCTTTCGCCGCGCGCTGGGCGTAGATATCGAGCAGCTCGGCGGCGACGTCGCGCACTTTCTCCGCCGCTTTTTGCCGCGCGCGCGTCCAGGCGTCGCTGCCCAGCTTGTGCAGCGGGGCATTTTCATCCGCGCCGCCGGCGTAGCGGCTAATCAGATGCAGCGATGACACCGGCACGTAGAGTTTGGCGTCATTGGCATAGGAGAGCATCAGATACTCCGCCATAATGCCGCCCGCTTCCAGCGTGGTCAGGCCGATATAGCGGCCGACGCCATGTTCCAGATGCACCACCGGCTGACCGGGCGTCAGCTCGGCCAGGTTGCGGATCAGAATATCGGGATTGATGGTGCGGCGCGTATCCTGTCGGCGACGGCTCACGCGCTCGCCCAGCAGATCGCTTTCGCAGATCAGGGCGCGGTCGCGCAGCGTATCCACAAAGCCGCGCTCGCTGGCGCCGATCATCAGCGTAAAGCGTTCGTCGTTTGCCTCATCGAAACGCTGTACCGTCTGCGGGCGCAGCTTAATGCGCGCCAGCAGCTCCTGCAGGCTTTCGCGGCGGCCTTCGCTCTCTACCGAGAAGGTAACCTGACCGCTGAAGCCATCGAGGAACTGCCGCAGCGGATCGAGCGGCGCTTTGGCCTGCGCCTGCACCGCGATATCCGGTAGCGGCTGATAGCCAAGATTGGTGTTGGCGGCTTTCTCCGGCAACGCCTCGTTGGTCATTTGCATGCGCGGCCAGTGGTTCAGCTCGCCCAACAGCGCATCCGGACGCAGCCACAGCGTGGTCGGCGTCAGCAGCGGGCGCATCGGATCGACGCGGCGGTTTTCATAGCGCGCTTCGACGTCCTGCCAGAAACGCTCCGCGCTGCCGTTAAGATCGCCACAGTTCACAATCAGCGTATTGTCGGGCAGATAGCTGAACAGCGTCGGCAGCTCCTGCTCAAAAAAGAGCGGCTGCCAGTATTCGATTCCGGCAGGCAGCGTGCCCTTGCTGACCTGCTGATAGATATGTTCCGGTTCGCGGCGCACGTCGAACAGTTCGCGCCAGCGGGTGCGGAACAGCTCGATCGCCGCTTTGTCGGTAGGGAATTCATGGGCCGGCAGCAGATTGATCGCCGGCACCGCTTCCAGCGTACGCTGGCTGTCGACGTCGAACAGACGCAGGCTGTCGATCTCGTCGTCGAAAAAGTCGATGCGATAGGGCTGCTCGCTGCCCATTGGAAAGAGGTCGAGCAGCGCGCCGCGCGTGGCGTATTCGCCATGCTCCATCACCTGGTCGACATGGCGGTAGCCCGCCTGCTCCAGCTGATCGCGCAGGCGATCGCGCGACAGTTTCTGTCCCTGCTTCATCACCAGCGCATGGCCGTGCAGATAAGGATGCGGACAGACGCGCTGCATCAGGGTATTCACCGGCATAATCAGCATGCCGCGTGCCATCGTCGGCAGCTGGTACAGCGTCGACAGGCGGGCCGAAATAATATCCTGATGGGGTGAGAAGCTGTCGTAAGGCAGCGTTTCCCAGTCGGCGAGGTGGCTGACGGGCAGATCGGTAAACTGACGGATTTCATCCAGCAAACGCAGCGCGGTTTGCATATCGGGAGTGATCATCAACACCGGACCGGCGTGGCGCTCGGTAATGCTGGCGCATTCCACCGCGTGTGCGGCACCGATCAGCTGGCCGAGCTGGCGACGATCGCCGGGTTTTACGGGCAGGGCATAGCGGGTCTGTTCGGACATGGGATCTTGTGGTTCTCTCCATTTTTTCCAGGGCGCCATGATTCCACATTACGCCCTGGCGATCACCTGCTGCGACGGTTTTTCCTTTGCGCGGTGGCCGAGTTATTTAGCGGATGGTTGGGTATAGTGCATGCGCGGACGATCGACATTCGCCCAGCTCAACTCTGTTTCCAGATGATAGCTGTGGTTGCCATCGTCCCACCTGACGTAGTAACCGGCTGGCGCGTCTCCCTGTTCAAAAACGTTAACGATCTCGCCCTTAATCTCTCCCGATTTGTGTTTCACAATGCTGCCTTTGGGATATTTGAACATGGTGTTTACTCCCGCGCCTGAAGAGCCGGTTGCTGACTACACCCTATAGTGTAGCTTACCCGCACGGCAGGCGATTAAACGCGCAACCAGCAGCGTCGGGATTTCTTTTTAACAAAAATCGGCCACACTTTGCCGCGTACTCAGAGGGTTAGAGGTTTCATAAACCGAACGCCTCCTTTATCATCACTGGTCTACTTTCAGGCAACTGCCAAGACGGAATACATGTATCAACCTGTCGCGCTATTTATCGGCCTGCGCTATATGCGTGGGCGAGCATCGGATCGCTTTGGTCGCTTCGTTTCCTGGCTCTCCACTATCGGCATCACGCTCGGCGTGCTGGCCCTGGTCACCGTGCTGTCGGTGATGAACGGCTTTGAACGCGAGCTGGAGGGCAATATCCTTGGGCTGATGCCGCAGGCGCTGATCACCAGCGACAAAGGCAGCATTAACCCGCAGCAGCAGCCCGCCGACAGCCTTAAGCAGGCGGGCGTCAGCCGCATGGCGCCGCTCACGACCGCCGACGTGGTATTGCAGAGCGCGCATAACGTGTCGGTCGGCGTGATGCTCGGGATTCAGCCCGATCAAAAAGATCCCCTTACGCCGTTTCTGGTTAATACGCCGCAGAGCGTGCTGCAGTCGGGCCAGTATAACGTCATCCTCGGCGAGCAGCTGGCGGCGCAGCTTGGCGTCAAACGCGGCGACGAGCTGCGTCTGATGGTGCCGTCGGTTAGCCAGTTTACCCCGATGGGGCGCGTGCCGAGCCAGCGGCTGTTCACCGTTGCAGGCACCTACGCGGCTAACAGCGAGGTGGACGGCTACCAGATTCTGGTTAACCAGCAGGACGCCTCGCGCCTGATGCGCTATCCGGCGGGCAACGTCACCGGCTGGCGGCTGTGGCTGGATAAGCCGCTGCAGGTGGATGCCCTGAGCCAGCAGTCGCTGCCTGCCGGGCTGGTGTGGAAAGACTGGCGCGAACGCAAAGGCGATCTGTTCCAGGCGGTGCGCATGGAGAAAAATATGATGGGGCTGCTGCTCAGCCTGATCGTTGCTGTCGCCGCCTTTAATATCATTACGTCGCTGGGCCTGCTGATCATGGAGAAGCAGGGCGAAGTGGCTATTCTGCAAACCCAGGGGCTGACGCGCCGTCAGATTGTCGCGGTCTTTATGGTGCAGGGCGCCAGCGCCGGGATTATCGGCGCGCTGCTCGGCACGCTGCTGGGTGTGCTGCTGGCCAGCCAGCTTAATAATCTGATGCCGGTTATCGGCCTGTTCCTGGATGGCGCGGCGCTGCCGGTCGACATCAATCTCTGGCAGGTGGTGACCATCGCCGTGACGGCAATGGTTGTCGCGCTGCTGTCGACGCTCTATCCCTCCTGGCGCGCCGCCGCCGTTCAACCCGCTGAGGCTTTACGTTATGAGTAACACCCCTTTGTTGCAGTGCCGCGAGCTGTGCAAGCGCTATCAGGAAGGCAGCGTGCAGACTGATGTGCTGCGCAACGTCACCTTTAGCCTGCAGCCCGGCGAACTGGTGGCGATTGTCGGCAGCTCCGGCTCCGGCAAAAGTACGCTGCTGCATCTGCTGGGCGGCCTGGACGCGCCGACCTCCGGCGATGTGGTATTTGACGGCCAGTCGTTGAACGCCATGACTTCTTCCGCCAAAGCGGCGCTGCGCAACCGTGAGCTGGGCTTTATTTACCAGTTCCACCACTTGCTGCCCGACTTTAACGCGCTGGAGAATGTGGCGATGCCGCTGCTGATCGGCAAGACCGGCAAAGCGGAAGCGCAGCAGCGCGCGCGTGAGATGCTGGCGGCAGTGGGGCTGGAGAAGCGCGCGCATCATCGTCCGTCAGAGCTGTCGGGCGGCGAGCGCCAGCGCGTCTCTATCGCCCGCGCGCTGGTGAACCGTCCGCGCCTGGTGATGGCGGATGAGCCAACCGGCAACCTCGACGCGCGCAACGCCGACGCTATTTTTGAACTGCTGGGTGAGCTGAATGTCCGCCAGGGCACCGCCTTTCTGGTGGTGACGCACGATCTGCATCTGGCGAAACGCCTGTCGCGTCAGATGGAGATGCGCGACGGTCAGTTAAGCGAGCAGGTGACCTTAGCAGGAGCGCTCTGATGGGTTCGTCGTTATCCCTGTTGTTAGGGCTGCGCTTCAGCCGCGGCCGCCGCGGCGGCGGTATGGTGTCGCTGATTTCCATTATCTCGACGCTGGGCATCGCGCTGGGCGTGGCGGTATTGATCATCGGCCTGAGCGCCATGAACGGTTTTGAACGTGAACTGAATAACCGCATTCTGGCAGTGGTGCCGCACGGCGAGATCGAGGCGGTGAATCAGCCGTTCCGCAACTGGCAATCGCTGATCGCGCCGGTAGAGCAGGTGCCCGGTATTGCCGCCGCTGCGCCCTATGTTAACTTCACCGGTCTGATCGAGAGCGGTGCGAAGCTGCAGGCGCTGCAGGTGAAAGGCGTTGACCCGGCGCAGGAGCCGCGCCTCAGCGCGCTGCCCCAGTTTGTCGAAGGGGATGGCTGGTCAACTTTCGCCGCAGGCAAGCAGCAGATTATTTTAGGCGGCGGCATTGCGCGCGCGCTTAACGTGAAGCAGGGCAGCTGGATCACTATCCTGATCCCTAACAATGATGGCGGCACGAAACTGCTGCAGCCGAAGCGTATTCGCCTGCAGGTGAGCGGTATTCTGCAGCTGAGCGGCATGCTGGACCACAGTCTGGCGCTGGTGCCGCTGGCGGACGCGCAAAACTATCTCGATATGGGTGACAGTGTCACGGGCATCGCCCTGAAGATGCGTGACCCGTTCCAGGCGGTGAAGCTGGTGCGCGATGCGGGCGAGGCGACGCACGCTTACGTCTATATTCGCAGCTGGATCGGCACCTTTGGCTATATGTATCGCGATATTCAGATGATCCGCGCCATTATGTATCTGGCGATGGTGCTGGTGATTGGCGTAGCCTGTTTTAATATCGTCTCGACGCTGGTTATGGCGGTAAAAGACAAGAGCAGCGATATTGCGGTGCTGCGCACGCTGGGCGCGAAAGATGGTTTGATCCGCGCCATTTTTATCTGGTACGGCTTGCTGGCTGGGCTGCTCGGCAGCGTCAGCGGCGTGGTCATCGGCGTGCTGGTGGCGCTCAATCTCACTACCTTAGTGCGCGGGCTGGAATCGCTGACCGGCCATCATTTGCTGGCGGGCGATATCTACTTTATCGATTTTCTGCCTTCAGAGCTGCACTGGCTGGACGTTTTCTCCGTATTGCTGACGGCCATTGTGCTTAGCCTGCTGGCGAGCTGGTACCCGGCGCGACGCGCCAGCCGCATCGATCCGGCGCGCGTGCTGAGTGGCCAGTAGCAGGGCGGAAACGGCGGCATTGCGCTGTCATACGCGGCCGCTACACTTGAGATTTTCTGGCGGCGACCCGACGTCGCCCACAAGGAGTTTTTATGCGCACACCGCGTCGACGCTTGCGGCTCGCCCGTTATAAGAAGAACCGCCGCAAGGTGCATCAGCGTTTTCGCCAGCGTATTTTTGAACGCGATCGTCAGGTAGAGCTGGCGGCCCACCCGCAGCCGTTTGTGGTGGTGCTGACCGGCGCGGGCATCTCGGCCGAATCGGGCATCCAGACCTTTCGCGCCGCCGACGGCCTGTGGGAAGAGCATCGCGTTGAAGATGTAGCGACGCCGGAGGGTTACCGCCGCGATCCCGAACTGGTGCAGCGTTTCTACAATGCGCGCCGTCGTTCACTGCAGTCGAGCGAGATCCAGCCTAACACCGCGCACAAGGCGCTGGCCGAGCTGGAGCAGGTGCTGGGCGACAACTTTTTGCTGGTGACGCAGAATATCGACAACCTGCACGAGCGGGCTGGCAATAGTCGCGTGCTGCATATGCATGGCGAACTGCTGAAGGCGCGCTGCACCAGCAGCGGGCAGGTGATTTCATGGAGCGAGGATCTCACGACCGACGATCGCTGCACCTGCTGTCAGTTTCCTGCGCCGCTGCGCCCGCATGTGGTGTGGTTCGGTGAAATGCCCATCGGCATGGAGGAAATTTATCACGCGCTGGAGAAGGCGGATCTTTTTATCGCCATCGGCACGTCCGGACACGTCTATCCGGCGGCGGGCTTTGTGCATGAAGCCAGACTGCAGGGCGCCCATACCGTGGAGCTGAATCTGGAACCGAGCCAGGTCGGCAACGAGTTTGCTGAGCGTCACTACGGGCTGGCGAGCGAAGTGGTGCCGCACTTTGTCGATAGTTTCTTACGCAGCCTTTACAAGTAACCTTCTGTTTTACAGACGGCTTAGCGGTTAAGAGGCGGGTACAATAAAAAGGCGGCCTGGCCGCCTTTTTTTTTAACGTCCCGCCTTTAACTTCTGGAACAGCGTCTCATACAGCACGCTGGCGTCGCCGACGTCGTTCTGCCATTCGCCGTTCTTAATGATGTCAGCTGAAGGGTAGAGCGACGGATCCTCCGCTACCGCTTTCGGCAGCAACGCCTTCGCGGCCAGGTTCGGCGTCGGATAGCCGATGGTTTCCGCGACCTTCGCCGCCACGTCGGGACGCAGCAGGAAGTTGATCAGCTTCAGCGCGCCCGCCTTGTTTTTCGCGTTAGCGGGGATCGCCAGGTTATCCATCCAGAAAATCCCGCCCTCTTTCGGCCAAACCACCTCAAGCGGCGTGCCCGCCTGACGCGCCACATAGGCGGAACCGTTCCAGATCATGCCGAGATTCACTTCGCCTTCCATAAAGGGATTACCGGGATTATCGGAGTTAAAGGCGAGCACGTTCGGCATCAGCTTCTTCAGCTCTTCATAGGCGGCGTTGATCTCTTTCGGGTCACGGGTATTGCCCGACAGGCCCAGCTTGCGCAGCGCCATCTGGAACACTTCGCGCGCGTCGTCGGTCAGCAGCAGGCTCTGCTTATACTCCGGCTTCCACAGATCTGCCCAGCTCTGCACCGACTTCGCGTCGACCACGTCGGTATTGACGCCAATCGCCGTCGCGCCCCAGATATAGGGAATCGAATAGTCGTTACTGGGATCGAACGGCTTATTCAGCAGGTTCGGATCGAGGTTTTTGAAGTTGCTCAGCTGCGTCTTGTCGATCTTTTGCAGCATGCCTTCATTGCGCATTTTCGCCACAAAGTAGGTTGAAGGCACCACCAGATCGTAGGCGCCATCCTTCCAGGTCTTCAGCTTGGCATACATGCTCTCATTGGACTCATAGGTAGAGTAAATCACCTTGATGCCGGTCTCTTTAGTGAACTGCTCCAGCAGCCCCGGCGGCACATATTCGGTCCAGTTGTAGAAGTAGAGCGTTTTGCTGTCGTCAGCCTGCGCGCCCTGCATGCCAAGCGCCAGCGCCCCAGCCGCCAGCCAGTGAGACCATTTCTTCATTATCCAATCCTCTGTTTGGTTTTATCACGGAGCAACAGCTGACTGACGCCGACCAGCAGCAGCGACAGCAGCAGCAAAATCGTCGCCAGCGCATTCACCTCCGGCGAGACGCCGACTTTTACCATCGAATAGATCTTCAGCGGCAGGATCTCGAACGTTGGGCCGGTCACAAAGGAGGAGACCACCACATCGTCCATCGACAGGGTAAAGCTCAGCAGCCAGCCCGCCGCCACCGCCGGCATCGCCAGCGGCAGAATGATTTTACGCAAGATAGTGGTTTCGCTGGCACCCAAATCTTTCGCCGCCTCCAGCATCCGCACGTCAAAGCCTTTCAGCCGGGAATAGACGGTGATCACCACAAAGGGCAGGCAGAAGGTGATATGCGAAAAGAGCAGCGACCAGAAGCCGAGCGAAATGCCCAGCAGCATAAACAGCACCAGCAGAGAGATCGCCATAACAATATCCGGCGACATCATCACCACGAACAGCATGCCGCTGACGAAGGGTTTGCCGCGAAAGCGGTAGCGGTAGAGCGCCACGGCGGTGAGCGAGCCGATCAGCGTCGCGCAGCTGGCGGAGAGCACGCCCATCATCAGCGAATGTTGCGCCGCCTGGATCAGGCTGTCGTTATTCACCAGCAGGCTGTACCACTGGGTGCTGAATCCCTGCCAGTTAATGCCGAAGCGCGACGCGTTAAACGAGTTCACGATCAGGATCGCGATGGGGATATAAAACCAGGCGTAAATCGCGGCCATAAAGCCGCCGCGTAGCAGGCGTGCGATCATTCCAGCTCCACCTTTTTATTCAGCAGGCGCGCGGCGCGCCAGTAAAACAGCAGCATCAGGCCCATCAGCAGCGTCATTACGATGCTGGTCGCCGCGCCGAACGGCCAGTCGCGGATATTCAGGAACTGGCTCTTGATGACGTTGCCGATCAGCAGGTTCTTCGCGCCGCCCATCAGATCCGCCACGTAGAAAAGGCCCATCGCCGGAATCAGCACCAGCAGACAGCCCGCGACAATGCCCGGCATCGTCAGCGGCAGGATAATGCGGAAAAAAGTCTGCGCTTTGCTGGCGCCGAGGTCGCGCGCCGCTTCCAGACAGGCGCGATCCAGCTTCTCCAGGCTGGAGTAGAGCGGCAGCACCATAAAGGGCAGCAGAATGTAGATCAGGCCGAGGATCACCGCCTGAGGCGTATACATAATGCGAAACGGCGTCTCAATTACGCCGAGCCACAGCAGAAAGTCGTTCAGCCAGCCGCGCGTGCTGAGAAAGATTTTCAGCCCGTAAATACGGATCAGCGAGTTGGTCCAGAAGGGCACAATCAGCAGAAACAGCATCAGCGGGCGCAGGCGCGCCGACAGCTTCGTCAGACACCAGGCGAAAGGATAGCCCAGCAGCAGGCAGCAGAGCGTAGCGATAACCGCCATATTGAGCGAGTGCAGCAGCACTTCGCCATAGAGCGGATCGAGCAGCCGCGTATAGTTGCTGAGGGTGAACGCCATACGAACGAAGTGCGCATCGTCGCGCGTCAGAAAGCTGGTGATAAAGATCATCAGGTTCGGCAGCAGCACGAACAGCGCCAGCCAGCCGACGATCAGCGCCGTCACGCTTTTCTGAAAACGGTTACGCATCAGCTTCATAGGGCAGTACCACCTCCCAGCTGGGAACCCAGTTCACCGCCATTTTTTGATTAAGGGAGTGATCGAAGTCGGGATCGTCCTCGTTAAAGAATTCGCTGACCGTCACCAGCTTGCCATTTTCCAGCTCGACGGTGGATTCCAGCGTCATGCCTTTATAGTTGCGCTCGCGTACGTAGCCGATCAGGCCCTCTATCGTCTGGTCGCTGTGCACTTCCTCAACGCGCAGATCTTCCGGACGCAGCAGAACATGCAGGCGATCGCCAGCGCTGACCGGAAAGGCGCAGTGGATATCGCATTCGCGGCCTTCGACGCGGGCGCGCACGCGTGGCGCATCGCTGGCGTCGATAACGTCGGCGTCAAACACGTTGATCTCGCCGATAAAGCGCGCTACGAACAGATTCTTCGGCTCTTCGTAGATTTCGCGCGGCGTGCCGTCCTGCTCAATCTTGCCGTCGCGCATCACCACGATACGGTCCGACATGGTCAGCGCCTCTTCCTGATCGTGCGTCACGAACACAAAGGTGATGCCGAGCCTGCGCTGCAGCGCTTTCAGTTCGTTCTGCATCTGCCTGCGCAGCTTGTAATCGAGCGCCGAGAGCGACTCGTCGAGCAGCAACACTTTGGGGCGATTTACCACCGCGCGCGCAATGGCGACGCGCTGCTGCTGACCGCCGGAGAGCTGATGAGGGCGACGATCGGCGAAGCTTTCCAGCTGCACCATCGCCAGCGCCTCGTTGACGCGCGCGGCGATCTCCGCATTTGGCGTTTTCTGCATGCGCAGGCCGAAGGCGACGTTTTCAAAAACGGACATGTGCGGGAAGAGCGCGTAGCTCTGAAACACCGTGTTGACGTGGCGATGCTCGGCAGGCGTGTCGGTGATGTCGATGTCATCCAGCACCACGCGGCCGTTGTCGACCTCTTCAAGCCCGGCAATCAGGCGCAGGATAGTGGTTTTGCCGCAGCCCGACGGACCGAGCAGGGTAATAAATTCGCCGTGGTCGATGGTCAGGTTAAAGTCGCTGATAATGGACTTGCCGTCGAAAGCTTTACTGATGCCAGAAAGCGTAACCAGCGCCTGCTGCGCGCGTGTTTGCGTCATTTTAGTCACTCAGTCGGTAATAAGGTCGAACAGGTTACAGCATAGCCGCTTACGTCGGCCAGCCAGCGAGAGGGCGCGATGATACCTGAAAAACGCGGCAATGCCATGTTTTGGCGGTGAAAAGAGGCGAATGCGCGTTTATAAACTCCCCTGACGACAGATGTTAAGCGCTGCGGTAAAAGATCCTTCTGCAAATGCTCAGCGCAGGTTAACCTGTCAGTTAATGATATGACGCAACATGCGTCGGACGCGGCTGTTGATAATAATAGTCGGCTTCTTTTGAAGGATGGCATATGGATCAGTTACTTGAACGGTTTTTGAGTTATGTGGCGGTAGAGACGCAGGCAAAACCGCAGGCGCGTCAGGTGCCCAGCAGCGAAGGGCAGTGGACGCTGGCGCGCAAGCTGCAGGAAGAGCTGATTGCGCTTGGTTTTATTGACGTATCGCTTAGCGATCACTGCTGCGTAATGGGCACGCTGCCCGCTAATGTCGACTGGCCGACGCCGGTGATCGGTTTTATCTCGCATATGGATACCTCGCCCGACTTTACGGCGAAGAACGTAAACCCGCAGATTATCGAAAACTACCGCGGCGGCGATATCGCGCTCGGTATGGGTGAAGAAGTGCTGTCGCCGGTAATGTTTCCGGTGCTGCATAAGCTGACTGGCCATACCTTAATCACCACCGACGGCAAAACGCTGCTCGGCGCTGATGATAAGGCGGGCATCGCCGAGATCATGACGGCGATGGCGCGTCTCGCGAAAGGGGATATTCCGCACGGCGCTATCCGCGTCGCCTTTACCCCGGATGAAGAGATCGGCCGCGGCACTTCCCATTTCGACGTTGAAGGTTTTGCCGCCGACTGGGCCTATACCATCGACGGCAGCGATCTGGGCGAATTTGAATATGAGAACTTTAACGCCGCATCGGCGGTGGTGAAGGTTGTCGGCAATAACGTCCATCCCGGCTCGGCGAAAGGCGTGATGGTGAACGCGCTGGATGTGGCGACGGCGTTTCATGCCGAAGTGCCGGCAAAAGAGCGTCCGCAGTTTACCGAAGGCTACGAAGGTTTTTATCATCTGCATCAGATGAAGGGGACGGTAGAGCACGCCGAGCTGCAGTACATTATCCGCGATTTCGACACCGACTCTTTCGAGCAGCGCAAGCAGGTACTGACGGCGATTGCCGAACGCATCAACGCCGGGCTGCATAAAGACTGCTCTGTAACGGTGGAGATCAGCAACAGCTATCGCAATATGCGCGAGAAGGTCGAGCCGCATCCGCATATTATCGAGCTGGCGCTGCAGGCGATGCGCGACTGCGGCATTGAGCCGAAGGTGAAGCCGATTCGCGGCGGCACCGATGGTTCTGCGCTCTCATGGAAAGGGCTGCCCTGTCCGAACATCTTTACCGGCGGCTATAACTACCACGGCAAGCACGAGTTCGCTTCGCTCAATATTATGGCGCAGGCGGTGGATGTGATCGTGCGGCTGGCGGAACTGGCCGCAGAGAAAAAGGCATAAAAAACGCCTCCGTCAGGAGGCGTGGTGCTGGCGCGGGTGGCGTTGCTTTTCGGCTCACGCTACCCGCGCTTTCACGTCTGAGCCGTCTGCTGGTGACTACTCGGCGTCGCCGAAGTACCAGTAACCGGCGTTCACCAGCGCCGCGATCTGCGCCAGCAGAGACGGGTCGTCCAGCGCCTCGCCGAAATCCTCCAGGCTCAGCGTCTGACGACGCGCCAGCGCCTTCAGCACCTCCGGCTGCGAACACTCGACGCGCTCGCCGTTGACGAAAACCGCATCGCCAATCGTCAGCACGCGCAGGCCACCAAGACGCGTCAGCGTATCGCCCTGCTGCAGCGCATCGTAAACCTCATCAGGCTGATAGGGCGGCTCCGGCGGCGCGACGTCCAGCTCGTGACGCGACTGGGAGATAAACTCGCCGAACCAGTTAGCAAAGTGCTCTGGCTGGTCGATAACGTCGAGCATCACCTTGCGAATGCCCTCAATCTCCTGCGGCAGGATCTGCGACGGGCAGTCGCGCGCCGGCACCTCAGGATCGCTGTAGCGGTAGCTGCCCAGCTCGCGTGCCAGCACATAATCAGCGAAGCCGCTGATCAGCTCGCGACCGTTGGGCGCACGGAAGCCGACAGAGTAGTTAATGGCGTTCTCCAGCGAATAGCCTTCGTGCGGGAATCCCGGTGGAATATAGAGAATATCGCCCGGCTCCATCTCTTCATCGATGATGGCGTCGAAAGGCTCGACCTGCAGCAAATCGGGATGCGGGCAGTGCTGTTTCATCGGCACTTTCTCGCCGACGCGCCAGCGACGACGACCGGTACCCTGAATAATAAAGACGTCATACTGATCGAAGTGCGGACCCACGCCGCCGCCCGGCACGGCAAAAGAGATCATCAGATCGTCGATGCGCCAGTCCGGCAAAAAGCGGAAGGGGCGCATCAGCGCTGCGGAAGGCTCATGCCAGTGGTTCACCGCCTGCACCAGCAGCGACCAGTTGTTTTCGCCCAGGTGATCGTAGCTCTCGAAGGGACCATGGCTGACCTGCCATTTACCGTCGTTATGGCTGACCAGGCGGCTGTCCACCTCATTTTCCATCGCCAGTCCGGCCAGCTCGTCAGGAGAAATGGGATCGATAAAGTTTTTAAAACCGCGCTTGAGCAGCACCGGGCGTTTTTGCCAGTAGCGCTGAATAAAGTCGGGCCAGTTAAGATCGAGCTGATAATCCATAGAGTAGTTCCACACAGGGCTGTAAATGCAGGCAAGTATAACAGCCTGCGCGCCTTTCTACTCGCGGCGATGTTCGACTTCCTGACGTCTGAAGATCACTTCCATTCGCGCGCCGCCCAGCGCGCTGGAGGTGGCGATAATCTGGCCCTCATACTGCTCCAGAATATCGAGCGCCACCGCCAGGCCTAAACCCTGGCCAGGGCGCAGCGTATCGGCGCGCTGGCCGCGCACGAACACCAGGTCGCGCTTGCTTTCAGGAATGCCGGGGCCGTCGTCGTCGATAAACAGATGCAGCGTCTGATCGGTCTGCCGCACGCTCACTTCGATAAACTCCAGACAATATTTACAGGCGTTGTCCAGCACGTTGCCCAGCACTTCCATAAAGTCGTTTTTATCGCCGATAAAGGTCACTTCCGGCGAGACGTCCAGCGTAATCTCAACCCCTTTGAGCTGATAAACCTTGTTGAGCGCCGAACAGAGGCTGTCGAGCAGCACTGACACCGGATGCAGGTCGCGCAGCAGCGGATTGTGATCGGCGTGCATGCTGGCGCGGTGCAGGTAGTAGCCGATCTGCTGCGAAATACGGCTGATCTGCTCCAGCATCACCGGCTCAGCCTGCTCGATGGTGATATCCTTGCCGTTACGCAGCGAACGCAGCGTGCTTTGCAGCACCGCCAGCGGCGTTTTCAGACTGTGCGTCAGATCGGAGAGGGTAGTGCGGTAGCGGGTATAGCGCTGGCGCTCGTTGCTCAGCAGCAGGTTCAGGTTGCGCACCAGACTGCGCAGCTCCTGCGGCGGCGAATCTTCCAGGTTTTCACGCTGGCTGGTTTCCAGCTCCCGTACCTGCGTAGCGAGATGACCAATCGGGCGCAGGCTCCAGTGCGCCGCCAGCCACAGCAGCGGGATCACCAGAATAAGGTTAGCGGCCAGCACGTAGCTGAACCATGACCAGACCACGTCGGAGTGCTGCAGCTCCTGGGGAATAGAGTCCACCACCACAATGGTCAACGCCGGCAGGTTGGTGGTGGCGTCATAGCGGTTGACCGCGACGGAGTGGGTAAAGGTGTCGTTGTTATTGTTATCAATGGCGTGCAGCCGCTTCTGCGCCGAGAGATCGTTGCCTATCGCCATCGCGCTGGTGCGGTTACTGGTGTCAATCTCGTAAAAGTCGGGCTTTAGCAGCCACTCATGGCGGATTTTGGCGCGAATTTCCGGCACGTCACGCTGCTGCCACAGCAGCTTGCCGTGCTCATCGTAAATAAACACCAGCGTCGGAAAGTTGAGCGTCATCCGCTCCGGCTGGGCGATAGTGAGGCGGTTATTTTGCCACTGCGCCAGCGTAAAGAAGAGGTTGCTTTCGCCGCGCATCACGCGATAGGTGTTCTTGTCGAAGCTCACCACATAGCCGATCACGGCCACCATGCCGTACGACAGAGAGAGAAACAGCACAATAGCTGAACAGGCCAGTAAAAAGCGGGCGCGTAGCGAAAGCGGACGATAACGTTGGAACCAGCGCATCAGAGATCGAAGCGGTATCCCTGACCGCGTACGGTAGTAATCACCTCATCCGCATGCAGCGCCTGAATTTTTTTACGCAGTCGACCCATCAGCACGTCAATAGTATGGCTTTCGCGCAGTTCCGCATCGGGATAGAGCTGCAGCATCAGGGAATCTTTGCTCACCACTTTACCGGCGTTGCGGATCAGCGTTTCGACGATGGTGTATTCAAAAGCGGTCAGCTTCACCGGCTGCTCATGGATAGTCAGCTCGCGGCGCGAGAGATCGACCTGAAACGGCGCCATGTCGATAATTTGCGAAGCGTGTCCGCTGTTGCGGCGCATCAGCGCCTGCAGGCGCGCGGCCACTTCTTCAATATGGAAAGGTTTGGTGACGTAGTCATCGGCGCCAGCTTCCAGCGCTTCGACTTTGGCCTGCCAGCCTTCGCGCGCGGTCAGTACCAGAATCGGCTGCCGCACCGACTGACTGCGCCAGCGGCGGATCAGCGACATGCCATCTTCATCCGGCAGGCCAAGATCGACCAGCGCGATATCCGGCAAATGCTCCTGTAAAAAATAGTCGGCTTCCTTTGCGTCCTCTGCTGCGTCTACCTGATGGCCCATTTCACGCAGTTGAACTGCAAGATGATGGCGCAGCAGAGCATTATCTTCCACAACCAAAACACGCATGGCTTTTCCTTACTCTCAGAGCATTTAAGTAAGGATAAAGTATACGCAAAAACATTTAAACAACAGCTTAACGCAGGCGGGACTGGCCCGCCTGCGTCTGCGCTTATTTCAGATCGTCGACCATCTGGATGGCGCGGCCGAGATAGTTAGCCGGCGTCATCTGTTTAAGGCGCGCTTTTTCCTCTTCCGGCAGCGCGAGGCTGTCGATAAAGGCCTGCATGCCTGCCGCGTCAACGCGCTTGCCGCGCGTCAGCTCTTTCAGCTTCTCGTACGGCTTTTCGATGCCGTAGCGGCGCATCACGGTCTGAATCGGCTCAGCCAGCACTTCCCAGTTATGATCCAGCTCGTCCAGCAGACGTTCGCGGTTCACTTCCAGCTTGGAAATGCCTTTCAGCGTCGCCTGATAGGCGATCAGCGCGTAGCCGACGCCGACGCCGAGGTTGCGCAGCACCGTGGAGTCGGTGAGGTCGCGCTGCCAGCGCGATACCGGCAGCTTGCTCGCCAGGTGCTGCATTACCGCATTCGCCAGGCCCAGGTTGCCCTCGGAGTTTTCGAAATCGATCGGGTTGACCTTGTGCGGCATAGTGGAAGAGCCGATTTCGCCCGCAATGGTTTTTTGTTTGAAGTGGTTAAGCGCGACGTAGCCCCAGATATCGCGATCGAAGTCGATCAGGATGGTGTTGAAGCGCGCCATGCAGTCAAACAGCTCGGCGATATAGTCGTGCGGCTCGATCTGAGTGGTGTAGGGGTTCCAGGTAATGCCCAGCGAGGTGACGAACTGCTCGCTCAGCTGGTGCCAGTCCACTTCCGGATAGGCGGCGATGTGTGCGTTGTAGTTGCCTACCGCGCCGTTGATCTTGCCCAGGATCTCAATCTTACTCAGCTGGCGCTGCTGACGCTCCATACGGTAAGCGACGTTCGCCATCTCTTTGCCCATGGTAGAAGGCGTAGCTGGCTGACCGTGGGTGCGCGACAGCAGAGGAATATCGCGATACTCGTGCGCCAGACGTTTAACCGCGTCGATGATCTGCTGCCAGTAGGGCAGGATCACGTCGCGGCGCGCGCTTTCCAGCATCAGCGCATGCGACAGATTGTTGATGTCTTCAGAGGTACAGGCGAAGTGGATAAACTCCGACACCGCGTGCAGCGCCGGCACGCTCTCAACTTTCTCTTTCAGGAAATATTCGACCGCTTTTACGTCGTGGTTGGTGGTGCGCTCGATAGTTTTGATGCGCGCCGCGTCCTCTTCGTTGAAATTAGCAACGATTGCGTCGAGGAAAGCGTTTGCGTCGGCGTCAAATGCAGGAACTTCCTTGATCTCTGCGGTGGCCGCCAGTTTTTGTAACCAGCGTACTTCAACCTCAACGCGGAACTTCAGCAAACCGTATTCGCTGAAAATGGCGCGCAGCGGGCTGACTTTATCGCCGTAACGACCATCGACAGGTGAGACGGCGGTCAGAGAGGATAATTCCATCAGTGCAACTCCTGAATCGTTTACAGTGTGGGCTTCGCCGGTTAATAAGCCGGAGAGAGCCGGGATAAAATGGTTTTTGCCTCGCCCAGCAGACGCTGGCGTGAAAACATCAGCTGAAAGCGACCGCCGCCGACCTGCTGCCACAATACGGCGGCGCGAATGCCCGCCAGCAGCGTTGCGCGTACGCGACTCTGCAACAGCGGGTTTTGCAAGACGGCGGGCGAGCCGGTAACCTGAATGCGCGGACCAAGCGGGCTGATGACATCGACATAGATGCCGGCCATGGCGCTGGTAATGGTTTCCGAACCGAGTTCGTAGTGCGCCAGCTGGCGATCGAGCTGGCCGATGCGCTGCGCCAGGGTAGCCAGCGCCGTTTTATTGCCGCTCAGCTTGCGCTCCAGCACCATCATGCTCAGCGTATAGCGCGTCAGTTCCGCGCCCATGCCCTGACGACTGCTGCTGTTGAGCACCGCCATCAGCGTTTCCAGTCCAAGGCGCAGGTTAGCTTCGTCATTGCCGAACACCGCCAGCGTCGAGCCGGGATTTAAATCAATCACGCTGCGCAGTGAGACGTTGAGCGCTTCCGGCTGGCACTGGCCCTGATGCGCCAGCTGCTGAACCAGATGGGCGGCCTGACAAATGCCCGCCAGCGCCAGCGTGATGTCGTAATAATTTTTAGCCACGGTTACTCCTGTCTACGCGTCAGCAAAGCCGACTCAATCCGCGGTCAGCGGCAGCCGCTCTTCGATAATGCCGCCGCCGAGGCAGATTTCGCCGAGGTAGAAGACGGCGGACTGGCCCGGCGTCACCGCCGCGACCGGCGCGTCGAAACGCACCTCGATACGATCTTCGCCGCGCGGCACGATCTCGCAGGGAATATCTGTCTGGCGATAGCGCGTTTTCACCGTACAGCGCAGCGGGGCGGTGACAGGCTGGCGATCGACCCAGTGCAGCTGCTGAGCGATCAGACCCACTGACATCAGGCGCGGATGGTCGCCGCCTTGCGCCACGATCAGGCGATTACGCGCGACGTCTTTATCCACCACGTACCAGGGATCGTCATTGCTCTCTTTCAGACCGCCGATGCCCAGGCCCTTGCGCTGACCCAGCGTATGGTACATCAGACCCTGATGCTCGCCGACCACCTGCCCATCCACGGTTTCAATCACGCCCGGCTGCGCCGGTAAATAGCGGCCAAGGAAGTCGCGGAATTTGCGTTCACCGATAAAGCAGATGCCGGTGGAGTCCTTTTTCTTCGCGGTGATGAGATCGAGCTCTTCGGCGATGCGGCGCACCTCCGGCTTCTCCAGTTCGCCCACCGGAAACAGGCTCTGCGCGATCTGTTCATGGCTCAGCGTATAGAGGAAATAGCTCTGATCTTTGTTGCCGTCGAGGCCGCGCAGCAGCTGGCTTTTGCCGTCGACGTCCGCGCGGCGCACGTAGTGGCCAGTGGCGATGTAGTCCGCGCCGAGATCTTCTGCCGCAAACTCCAGGAAGGCTTTAAATTTGATCTCTTTGTTGCAGAGAATATCGGGATTGGGCGTGCGGCCCGCTTTGTACTCTTCGAGGAAGTGCTCGAAGACGTTGTCCCAGTACTCTGCCGCAAAGTTGATTTTATGCAGTTTGATGCCGAGTTTATCGCAGACCGCCTGCGCATCCGCCAGATCGTCCGCGGCAGTACAATACTCCTCGCCGTCGTCTTCCTCCCAGTTCTTCATGAACAGGCCTTCTACCTGATAGCCCTGCTGCTGCAGTAACCAGGCGGATACGGAAGAATCGACGCCGCCGGACATACCGACGATCACTTTTTTCTGGCTGTTGTCAGACATGACGCACTCTTGATTACGATAAAAAAACAGGCGGCGTATTCTATCACGCGTCGGCGTGGTGCGCACCCTCGTGAAACGGCCACTGAAACGGCGCGATCAGATGCAGCGGATAGCGCGCGCCCTGTTGCCACAGCCTGACGCTTTCGGCGACCAGCGGCGAACGCAGGTTATCTGCGGCGATAATCTGCTCCGCTGTGCGCCACCAGCAGCAGTCGATATCGCTGTCCTGCGGGGCGGTGGGCAGTTTTTCGGGCAGATCGACGCCAAACAGAAAACGCACAAAAGGCGTATTGTCCGGCGCGATCCACTGCTGGACGCCGAGGAAATAGTCGAGTGCGCAATCAATCCCGGTCTCTTCACGCAGCTCGCGACGGGCTGCCTCCAGCAGCGTTTCGTCCGCTTCCAGATGACCGGCGGGCTGGTTCCAGGTGGCGCGACCTTTAACCCGCTCCTCTACTACTAACAGTTCCCCTTCGGCCTGAACGATACAGGCGACGGTGACATGAGGTTTAAACATCGATCCTCCGGGATTGTTAACCTGACGTTATGAAAAAAGAACGAACAGCCTTACGCCGAATCGTCTGCCTCGCGCCACTCGCCAGGCGCTAACGCATCGAGCCGATAGTCGCCCATCGCATAGCGGATAAGGCGCAGTGTAGGGTGGCCGATATGCGCCGTCATGCGCCTTACCTGGCGGTTGCGGCCCTCATAGAGCGTGACCTTGAGCCAGCTGGTCGGAATCGCTTTTCGTTCGCGAATCGGCGGCTGACGCGGCCATAGCCAGGCGGGCTCGTCGACCTTTTCTATGCCTGCGGGCAGCGTAGGGCCATCTTTCAGATTAACGCCACTGCGCAGCGCCGCGAGAGCCGCCTCCTGCGGCTCGCCCTCGACCTGAACATAATAGATTTTACCCGTGCGTTTGCCGGGCTGCGTCAGCGCCGCCTGTAGCGCGCCGTCGTTGGTCAGCACCATCAGCCCTTCGCTGTCGCGATCGAGGCGACCGGCGGCATAGACATCGTTGACCGGGATAAAATCCTTCAGCGTCTGGCGGCCAGCCTCGTCGCTAAACTGTGGCAGAACATCGAATGGTTTGTTAAATAATATGACGCGCCGTGGTCCGCGTGGGCGCGGCGATTTGCGCTGAGCGCCGCGTGGCGTGCGGTCAGGGCGTTTATGCTGGTGAATTTGCTGAGAACTTTTTCGCATGAGCTTTGCAGTCGGTGACAATCGGCGCATTATAACGCGAAACGGTGACGATTGGCGCGGCGTAAATATTCAAGTATCATGGCGTCACATCTTACAATTTATTAACAAAACGCCCAGGAGAGGTTAATGGAAAGCAAAGTAGTTGTTCCGGCGGAAGGTCAGAAAATCACCCTGGATCAGGGCAAGATCAATGTGCCGAATAACCCGATCATTCCTTACATTGAAGGTGATGGCATTGGCGTTGACGTTTCTCCGGTCATGCTGAAGGTCGTCGATGCTGCGGTGAAAAAAGCCTATAACGGCGAGCGCAAAATCTCCTGGATGGAGATCTATACCGGTGAGAAATCGGTAGAGCTCTACGGCCAGGATGTCTGGCTGCCGCAGGAAACCCTCGACCTGATCAAAGAGTATCGCGTTGCTATCAAAGGCCCGCTGACCACGCCGGTTGGCGGCGGCATCCGTTCACTGAACGTTGCGCTGCGTCAGGAGCTCGACCTCTATGTTTGCCTGCGTCCGGTTCGCTACTACAAAGGCACCCCGAGCCCGGTCAAACGTCCTGAAGACACCGATATGGTGATCTTCCGTGAAAACTCTGAAGATATCTACGCTGGTATCGAGTGGAAAGCGGGTTCTGCCGAAGCGGACAAAGTGATCAAGTTCCTGCGCGAAGAGATGGGCGTGAAGAAAATCCGCTTCCCGCAGGATTGCGGCATCGGCGTGAAGCCGTGTTCGGAAGAGGGCACCAAACGTCTGGTGCGCGCGGCGATTGAGTATGCGATCACCAATGACCGCGACTCTCTGACGCTGGTGCACAAAGGCAACATCATGAAATTCACCGAAGGCGCATTCAAAGACTGGGGCTACCAGCTGGCGAAAGAAGAGTTCGGCGCAGAGCTGCTGGACGGCGGCCCGTGGATGAAGATCAAAAACCCGAACACCGGTAAAGATATCATCGTTAAAGATGTCATTGCCGATGCGTTCCTGCAGCAGATCCTGCTGCGTCCGGCGGAATACGACGTTATCGCCTGTATGAACCTGAACGGCGACTATATTTCCGACGCCCTGGCGGCGCAGGTTGGCGGCATCGGTATCGCACCGGGCGCGAACATCGGCGACGAATGCGCGCTGTTTGAAGCGACTCACGGCACCGCGCCGAAATATGCTGGTCAGGATAAAGTGAACCCAGGTTCCGTTATTCTGTCTGCAGAAATGATGCTGCGTCATATGCAGTGGTTCGAAGCGGCTGACCTGATTGTTAAAGGCATGGAAGGCGCTATCGCCAACAAGACCGTGACCTATGACTTTGAACGCCTGATGGATGGCGCTAAGCTGCTGAAATGCTCAGAGTTTGGCGACGCAATCATCGAAAACATGTAAGTTAGCGTAGTTAACTTTAAAGCCAGCATAGCTGTTACAGGCATGCTGGCTTTTTAATGCGCCAGATTCTTTCCCAAAATCGTTTTCCAGAACCCTGTAAATTTCACGCTTCAGACGGCAATGGCTATCTTGTCTTTTCCTCTGTTGCTATTTATCTGCCGGGTATTGTAAAGCTTATGCGCCAGCCATATTGGGGGCATTTCCTGCCCGCAATCACTTACACAGGCAAGTTAACGTGTTTCTTGGGCAGCTTCATCAGTAAATAGCTGCGGGTAAAAGCTTCAGATAAAAGTGCTAAAATAATAAATGCGATTAGATCCTCTTCTTATAAAAACAGCTAACGCTTCATAAATACCATCAGGCGAGGCGGGGCGTTCCCTGGCGTTGTTAAGCCTCAATCCTGCCGCTATATAAATTACCTTTACCCCTTTACATCTTCTTATTTTTTATCATGGTTGCCATTTTGGTAATTATAATCTTTGCTTTTTTACGCGTGATATAGATTATGGTGATAGCGGATATATTCATACTTTTAACTTTAACAAGGAGTTAACCTCCCTATGAAAAAAGAAATGATAGTGCTGTTACTATTACTGGCAACCTTGCCGCACCTCGCTTTTGCTGTGACCGATTCCTGCAAAGATAAAATTGCAGTCCTTAATAAAAAAATCGAACAGGCTAAAAAATTCAATAACAAGAAGGAAATGTCCCGATTCAACATCGCACGGACTAGAGTGAAAATGAATTGCAATAAAGAGCGCCAGGCGCAGCGGGCGAATCAAAACGGCAGCAGGCAGCCGTTAAGCGTCAAAAAGGCGGAGACTGAGCCGCAGAAGGCTCAACAGGCGTTGAAAGAAACGAAAGCAGAAGCGCATCAGGATAGCCTTGCAGAAAAAAGCGTAGGGCTGAAGAAAAGCAATTAATGCTTGAAAAAGCAAAGAAAACCGTAGAGCACGCTCAGGCTGACGCGATACGGCTGAATTGAACGACCGCAGGTATTCTGGTTCATTCCAGGTTCACCTGCGTGAGCCTGTCATACTGACCGAAACATCGCCAGGCTGTAACGGCTCTGGGTTCACTCTTTATTTTTCAACACCCATAAGTTCTTGCTGAAAAAATAGTATCGCTGCCCATAGTGTTATTTCATTATCAAGAAAGCGTAAAATAAAAGGAAGCTGGCTGGCAGTGTTGTTTATGGCTTTAGCGCCGCTGGAAGCCCCTGCGTAGCAGCCAGAGGGACCGGCACACAGGCCATTTGCGTCCATTTTTGCAACTTTGCAACTCGTCTTCTCATTTGAGAAAGATAACAAATTCACCGCTTCGCTAAAGTTGACTAAGGTCACAAAATAAAAGACCAGTCTCATTAGAATTAGCGGCTGAGGTTGTTAAGTTACCCGGCTCAAACAACCTCATCAAAATGTGATCTTTGTATTTTGGCTTGTTAAATCTTACCCTGTTTGCGCAGGGGTATTTTTTTGCCAGATTTTAGCGCTGTTAAAATCGCTCAGGAAGAAGGTCAGCAAGTTTTATTTAAACAGGTAACGTCAATTTGCAGCGATTATTTCGCTCTGCGGCTACGCTGAGTCTGCTGGCAGGCAGCCGCTTCCATACGAGGCCGGTTGCTATCTGATTCGCAGGACGCTGCCTGCATTGCGACAGACACCGTTCTGTTTTTTACCGCCAGCGGCAAATCAGGCTCCAGCGTCACCCTACTTGCCGCTGATGACTTCAGTGAGGCGACGTTGAAAGGCAATCCCTGGCGATTAACCCTTAGTATTTACTGGTGCTGACCGTAACCTTCCTGATGATTGTTATGACGCGTCTGATGAAAAAACGCCAGCGAGCTTTATGGCTGCAGCCTTCGATCGGGAACTTATCGCTGGTGGCGGTAGCGTTGAGTTTATTTACCGCTTCCTGTTACATCGCAAAGATAAATTATCGCTCTGCTTGCAGGTCTGTTATAAATTCAGTCCTCTGACGAGGCTTATATTGATCGGGTCTGGCGAGAAGGAAGTCAGATTATTGTAGCGCTAACTGGCGATAAAATACGAAGTTTAAGCACCATTGAATAGTGGAATAAACGGGTAAGCAGGTTGTGGAAATATTATTGCTGCTATATTTATCGGTGGGTCAGCATAAAGAATGCTACTCTTTAATTTCTGGGTACGTTGTCATGAACGCAGGAAAACCCGCTACGACATCATTACAAGATGCCGTTCACTGCCAGGCATTCATGAGTGTCTTTAAAACAGCGCTAGCTGATCGAGCCACTTATGAAAGAGGGTTTCTACTGGGTTAAATCGGGGAGTGATCCGCTGCAAGTCTGGTACTACGTATCTCAGTTTGGCTGGTATCGGCCGCAAACATCGATCCCTGTTACTACGACTTACTTCAGGCTTATGGCTTTTGAAATAATAGGGGGGAGGTTATTACCGCCTTCTTCCTTTGATGCGCCAGATAATGTCTGACCATGACGGGATGGCTTACTGCGCTACGCTGATAATAGCGAAGCGGCAAAAGCCGCAGCGGCGTAAATGTCGATTTGCCTTAAAGAATCAGCTTTATTTGATTTAAAACAAATTTGCGCGGCGAATGAAAGTCTGGTAGCAAGAAAACTTTTTTGAACACTTATGTTTTATCCGCTTGCATTATAATATCCAGGCCCACTCTCTTTTCGGGCGAGTGCATTAATTTTTATCAGGTGAATAAAGTGAATTATAAGCAATTTCAAAACAAAATTGAGTCATGGGAGAAAATCTCTTTTACCGCCGTCATATACAGTCAATATGGCGCGGATTTTGAAGTGTATGCCATTGATGAGCATAGCAATACAAAAAGCCGAATTTTCCTTTGCTACGCCGAAAATGAAGCCGAAGCGCAAAAGCTGGTTGAACAGTATTCCCTGTGGCTGGTCAAACTCAATAGCCTCACGCGGAAGCGTCTTAACAGCGAACAGGCGATGAGGGATGTGTTACTGCAGCAGGAGTAGCGCGGCCGACATTTTCGTCACAGTGCCTTAAGAAGAGGGCGCCGTTACAGCGGCTTTGAGCTGGCAACAGGCTGACGGGCTCGACAAGCGGTGCGGTAAGGCGCTCTTATAAAACAAAAATTTATTTTTAACTTGCTTATGACCGGCGGACATGCGTTAATAGTCCGTCGGTCTGATTAGCAGACAGCTTCAAGGTTAGTTCATATTGTATTTCTCATCTCAGTTAGTGCCGCTTCAAGCCTTTCTTTTTGAGTCTACCTCAGGTTCTGATTTATTTCTGCAATTCAGCCTCTTTTGCCGTAAGGCTAACTAAAAGGTCATATACTATGTCGAATAAAATTTTCGGAACCGTTAAGTGGTTTAACTCAGAAAAAGGTTTTGGTTTTATCTCTCCGGAGAATGGCAGCAAGGACGTTTTCGTCCATTTTTCTGCTATCCAGGGCACTGATTACCGCTCGCTTGACGAAGGTCAGCGCGTTGAATTTTCTGTTGAACAGGGTCCGAAGGGTCCGTCAGCAGTAAACGTTGTAGGGCTTTAATATTAGCCTTTCAGCCATACGCTTCCGATGCCCGTGCTGCCAGAGCTCACAATATCGTGTCTCTGCGTTTGATCAGTGCAAAACTAATCCCCATGGCGCAAAATGCATTTTTTGCAAAACCGCTATGATTCTTGCAGGCGTGTTCGAACGTTAATATTCTCGCTCCTTGCCGTGCAGGTAAGGGCGGAAAGCCGCGCATCAGCTTATTAAGGCATCCTTCGGGATGCCTTTTTTATTGCCTCATGGGCAAAAAAAGCCATGCATCGCGCCTCAGGATAAAAAAGCCCCCAAAAGGGGGCAAGGGGTTGGAGTAACAGCCGCTCAGTAAACGTTGTGGATTTCATTACCGAGCCGCTTAAATATAGCCAATGCTGCAGATCATTGTCCGTTTAATGGTCATTGTGATAAATGTAGATACCTAATCATTAGCCTTCTGGTTAAAACGAGTGTTTGAAAAATATTGTTTTTTTCGGCCTGAAAACGATTACTAAGAATGCTCTGTAAATAAAAGCGGACAGGCGCGATAACCAGATTCGTATGGACGGGCCATTATTTCCTGTTGAAAAGCGTTTTCAACGAAGCGTGCGGACGCGGCGCATTCTGTCAGGAAAACGGTTCAGGCAAGGAAAGAGAGATGATTATCAGAGGGAAATAAAAAAATACCCCCGCAAAGCAGGGGAGAGTCATATGAGATATGAAGCGGACTCGTAGAGCAATATCTCTGGTGGAGGCTTGGGCTCAGAATTCATTTTAAGCATAACATAGTTAATTACTGCCGCCACTCATTCCAAAATAAATAATTACCCGCTTCTCTAATTGTCAGGTCTCTAACTTTTGCAGCTATTTTGTTATTTTTTTCTATTAAAATGACAGAGTTAAAAATAATTTCGGCCAGAGAAAAGAAAGTACGCCCTGACTAATACAGCTTAAAAAGAGGAATCACAGCTGGGGGCAAAAAAAAGCCCGAATCAGCATTGACTGGGCGATTAAAAATTAACAATCAGGGATTGAAGGCGATGCGGCGAATGAGGGAAACGCAGCATCGCGTTGTCACTGGCAGGTAAAGCTAATGACAATCTGAAAAGTAGTCGAGAAGGGCGAAAAAACAAGGCGAAAGAGACATTATTTCTAAGGCGCTCACATGGTCATATAATCGCCATATCAGTTTGAATTAAGACGAGATTTTGTGCAGAACGCGGCCAGACGCTGCAACCTTACAAAAAATAATTCCTTCGGCGTCAGAGGGTTCAACATTTTTGCTACCGGCGCGCCTTGATTAAATCATGAGTTTGATATTACTGTATTTATATACAGTATCGAGCAGAAGGAGTCTTTCTCATGAAGTTATATCGCCCCGCGGAAGTCCGCGACCTGTTGCCGTTGCCGCTTTACATTGAGCGTGTGCCCTGCGGTTTTCCGTCCCCGGCGCAGGATTACATCGAAAAACGGATCGATCTGAATCATTTAATGGTGCAGCATCCCAGCGCGACGTACTTTCTTCGCGTCAGCGGCGATTCCATGATCGAAGCAGGCATAGGCGAAGGAGATATGATTGTCGTTGACTCCTCGCTGAAGGCAAAACATGGCGATATTATCGTGGCTGCCATCGATGGCGAATTTACCATTAAGCAACTCCGAATCCATCCTTCCCTTTCACTGATGCCTGCCAACAGTAAACACAGCCCCATACCCATTCATACGCCGGAAGGACTGCAGGTGTTTGGCGTAGTAACCTACGTTATTAAATCGACACACTGATATGTTCGCGCTGGTCGACGTGAACAGCTTTTATGCCAGCTGTGAAACCGTCTTTCGCCCCGACCTGAAAGGGGTACCCGTGGTGGTGTTGTCCAACAACGACGGCTGCGTCATTGCCCGCAACGACGAGGCGAAAGCGCTCGGCATTAGCATGGGTGTACCCTTTTTCCAGCTGAAAGAGACGCTGCGCCGGCACAGGGTGCAGGTATTCAGCTCAAACTATGCACTTTATGCTGATATGAGCCATCGGGTGATGACGACGCTGGAGGAGATGGCACCAGCGATAGAGAGGTACAGCATAGATGAGGCTTTTCTCAACCTGAGCGGCGTCAGTTTCTGTCAGCCGCTTGAGGCGTTTGGGCAAGCCGTTCGGGAACGCGTGGAAAAAGAGATTCATCTCAAGGTGGGCGTAGGGATTGCGCCCACTAAAACGCTGGCGAAGCTGGCGAACTACGCCGCTAAAAAATATCCCGCGACAAAGGGGGTAGTCGATCTTTCGCGTGCGGAGCGGCAGCGCAAACTCATGGCGCTGGTGCCGGTGGGAGAGGTATGGGGCGTCGGCGCACGCATCGGCAAAAAGCTGCAGCAGCTGGGGATTGAAAACGCGCTGCAGCTGGCCGAAAGCTCAACATGGGTGATACGCAAACATTTCAACGTCGTGCTGGAGCGCACGGTACGTGAGCTGCGCGGCGAGTCCTGCCTTGATATGGAGGATATTACGCCGACAAAACAGCACATTGTTTGCTCGCGCTCGTTTGGCTCGCGCCTCACCGATTACGGCGAGGTGCGGCAGGCGGTTTGTCAGTATGCCGAAAGAGCCGCAGAGAGGCTGCGTCAGGAAAATCAGTACTGCCGTCAGGTGTCGGTATTTTTAAAAACCAGTCCGCACGCTAAAAATGAGGCTGGTTACGGCAATCAGGCGACGGCACAGCTGTTGACGCCATCGAACGATACGCGCGATATCGTACGGCTCGCGACAGAGGCGCTGGATCGCATCTGGCTGGACGGCTATCGCTATATGAAAGCGGGGGTCATGCTGGGCGATTTTTTTAGTCAGGGTGTGGCACAGCTGCAGCTATTTGACCCTTATGGACCGCGAGCCAACAGCGAGGCGCTGATGAAGGTAATGGATCATATTAACGAGGCGGGCAGGGGAACGCTCTGGTTTGCCGGACAGGGTATTGAAAAAAGCTGGGCAATGAAGCGAGAGATGCTGTCGCCAGCCTATACCACCCGCTTTTCGGATCTGCCGATCGCCAGGTGAGCGATCGGCCTGCAAGTTCAGTGTTTTTTCGCGTTTGCCGGAGCGCGCTCGCCATAGCTACGCGGCGGCGGTTCGGTAACGGCGCGCGCCGAGGAAAATTCCTGACGTATCTCCGCCAGCGCCAGTGCCAGCGCCTCTTTCCGGTCGCTGTCTTTCTCCGTCATCGCCATTACTTTCAGACGGTTCGCCAGCGATGCGCCGGAGATCGACGCATCCTGCTCAAGCAGCGCAGCAACGGCTTCGCCAATCACATAATCTGTCAGTTTTTCAATTTTACTTCTGTACATACCCGCATCTCTTATTACAGTGTTTGCCCGTTAACGGGACAGAGTGACTGGAAGCAAGCCGTCTGCGTTGGGTCGCCTGCGGCCTGTGTCCGTCATTAAGGCTCTGCCTGACACGTTCCACTGTGAATCATGCTGCGGGCAGGTGCTGAACGCAATGGGTCAACCTGCAAATTAAAACTAACGCTTGAATAACAATCTGATTAATTTTTGATAATGCTGCTCTTCTTCCGGGCTGGTCGCCAGCTCCAGCCGGGCAAGCAGTTTGGTGCAGAGCGTTTTCCTGTTGAGCTGTTTACCTGCGCGCAGGATCTCCACCACAATCCGTCCTAAGGTCTCCTGCTCGCATGGCAGCACGGCCTTATTAAAGTAGTGGGCGATATCACTGGCTGAAGTTGGTCTGTCTCCGGTCTGGCGCATAACAACCCTTAAATATCCGTATGATTAAAACATCATCAGTTAAGTCAGGCCTAAAGTTATACAATTTGCCCAAAGTTGTACAGGATTACCTGCTACGGCCAGCGTTTATTTTTTGTGCTTTCACACTATATCAACGTTAACAACAGGTTAGATAAAATCGGGCAGTGAGAGGGTCGCTGCCTTTTGGGATTCAGTTTAATTTATTGGCTAACAGACGGATGGCGCGTTCGCAGGCCGCCTCTGTTGCCGGGTCTTCCGCACTGGCGCCAGTACGGTAGAGCGCGCCGATTATTTCCTGTAAGGGAAGCGCTTCGCCTGGCTGCAGGAGCTGCGCCACGACGCGACCGAGTAAAGCATAGACCTCTTCGTTATCAGCGGTTTCATTAGGGTTCACTCTGCCTCCTGAAAGGCGATAACAAAGGGGGGGCGGGTAATTTTTGAATACATTATCTCTTTTACTGTTTAACCAGAAATAACACAGAGCGCTCGGCCAACGGAAAAAGCGCTCGGTGCGGAATGTATTTAGGAAATGCTTATTTCCTAATAGAGCACATGTATTAATCCAGAATGCCAAGCAGCATATTAATCGTTTCTGCGCCGTTAGTCACATCCTGAACTTTACCGACAACGCGCATGCCGAACGCCACGCATAGCAGCAGGCCCGCTGCCGTTTCCGCATCCAGCGCGGCAGAGACAGATCCATCCTCCTGTCCTTCCCGGATAAGCGACAGCAGAAAATTACGGTTGCGCAGCACCGCCTGGCGCACCAGATCCGACAGCTCTTCATCAAGGCTCTGCAGTTCGACGGTGCTGCCCACCACCAGGCAGCCGCGGCGTCCTTCAATTTCACGCGCCGAGTCGAGATAAAACTGCAGCAGCTCAGCGATGCGCGCTCTGCCGCTGGGAAGCGGCTGAAGGCGGGCACGCAGGTCGGTGCCGCGGAGGCTGATATAGCGCTCAAAGACGCGCAGAAAAAGGGTGCGCTTGTCTTTAAACGCTTTGTAGATACTGCCTGCTGTCAGGTTCATGGCTTCGCTGAGGTCGGCCACCGACGAGGCGTGGAACCCCTTTTGCCGGAAGACGATCATGGCGTTATCAAGGGCGGTGTCCATATCGAAAGCCCTGGGTCTGCCGCGTTCCCTGGCGGGTGGGGTGGATGTGCGGGATGTCGTCATCGATAAGCTTAAAGGAGGATTTGTTTGCAAATTACCATAATGGCAAGCAACAGGAAAAATTAAAAGCGCCGCTGCCAGCGAGGTCGGTAAAACAAAAGGGCAGACGAGAGGGAAATAAGCAGGCTAAGTAATCATTTTTATTAACCCTGTTAAAGCAGTGACGTCTCGCCTCGCGGGGTCTCGGAAATTTCAGATACGCAGCGCGAATTTTTACGCTGGCCTGTGTGCTGTCCTAACCTGTGGGCGTCAACATAAAAAAGGACGACTTATGAAATTGCTGTCAATCTTTGGTGCTACTGCACTTGTGGCTTACGCTTTCTCCGCCACGGCGGCTGAGCCAGCCACGATGAAAAATCCCGTCAGCGTTCACGTGCTGAATTTACAAACAGGCATCCCTACCGCCGGCGTGTCGGTTGAACTTGATCAAAACCTCAACGGCAAGTGGATAACGCTCGCTACCGGCGTCACCGACGCCAGCGGCAGAATTAGCGCGCTTTATCCTGCGGGCAAGCAGGCGGAACAGGGCACCTATAAAGTTGTGTTTAAAACCGGCGACTACTACGCCAGCGTGAAGCAAAAGACCTTCTTCCCGGAGATCCCGGTGATTTTCACCCTCGACAACACCAGCCAGCACTACCATATACCGCTACTGCTCAGCCCTTACGGCTACTCAACCTATCGCGGCAACTAAGCGAGAGAGCATAAAAAATCGGGCCTGAAGCGGGAAGCCGCCTCAGGCCATTTTTTTATAGCGCGGCGCACGAGGCGAGCGACAGCAGCCTCAATGGCAAGCGTAAAGCGGCGAAATTAAGCAAAAACTAATCTTTATTACGTAAGCTGCACTCACTGATAACGCCAGCCGTAACGGTCAGGATGGTGCCCAGGGGAAAAGGAATGCCCGGTGCCGCAGCGCATTTTATAAGGCAAACCGGACGTTGATTGTTTTGACGGGAGCCTACCTCTTGCTGCGATTGCTTTTTTTATTAATGGGCGGACCGATGCTGCGCGCCAGCTGGTCAGGGCTGCTGGTGGCCGGCATGCTCTGCCTCGGCGCCAGCGCGGGCATTGTGCTGGAGAGCCTTTATCACGGCACGCTGTCGGTTCCGCTCTGCCTGCTGGGCGTTTTTTTAACGTCTGAAGGATTAATTCAGGCCTGGCGCGCGCGGACAGGTTTCGACACCGGCTGGGCGGCAAAGAGCAAAGCGCTAACGCTGTTACTGCTCGGCACGGCTTTGCTGGCCGCGCCGCATGAAAAGGGCAGCTGCGTCGCCTGGCTGTTTGCGCTGGCTTTTTTCCTGGACGGCGGTTTCCGCATTATCTCCTGTTCGCTGATGCGCTGTCGGCGCTGGCACAGCAAGCTGGCGATCGGCGGCGGCGAATGGCTGTTCAGCCTGATGATTGTGACGAACTGGCCGCTTCCGCATCGCGTGCTGATCCCGATAGGGTTTGCCGTGGTGCTGCTGGGCTGGGCCCTCTCCTTGCTGCAGATGGTCTGGCAAATTCGCGCCTTGCCGCCAGAAACCAGCGTCGCGGCGCTGCCGCTGTTTACCCGGAAAGGGGTGCGTAAACCGCACGGATTCGATTATCGCCACGTAGCCTGCCATGACGCGCCTGCCAGCGAGCCGCTGACTATCTATATCTGGACCCCGCTGGGGTCGGGCAGCGTTGCTGGACGTCGCCCCTGGTTTGACCGCTGGGTCGCCGCCATCGATCATCGCGGCAAAGTCTCAACCGGGCATACTTCGCTGGCGATGGGCGACAAACTCTACGTCAGCCTTTATCCGGTTGAGGATATGACCGGCAGTCTGGGCGGCGTATGGCAGATGCTGCACGCGCGGGAAGAGAATGACGTGGCTGGCTTTCACCAGCCCTCGCTTGAGCGGGAAATCAAGGACTGGTGCCTTCCCGATAAACGCCTTTCGCTACTGCATTACAACCAGCAGGCGCTGATAAACTACTGGGCGAGTCACGGCCAGGATTGTCGCTACAACCTGACGTCGCGCAACTGCTCGACCAGCGTCATGCAGGCGCTGGACGTCGCGACCGAAGGCATGCTGGGACTCCGGGGCTTACGCGGTTACGCCGTATTGCTCGATCCCGATTTCTGGCTGCTGAGCCTGATACGCAGCCGGGCGGAAGGCATGACCTGGACGCCGGGTCTGGTAATGGATTATGTTCAGGTGCTGCGCCGCGTGCTGGCACCACAGCCAGCCGGCTATGGCAGCAGATATTTATTCTCCAGACAAAAGCAGAGAAATAATAACGCCTGCCCGACAGGGCGTGGTTAATTATTCATCGGGGTAGTGCTAAGTTGAGTCGGGGCGAAGGCAAGAGCGGAAATAAAAAAGCGCCTGGGGAAAGGCGCTTTTAAATAAAGCGGCGAGAAAGGTTTTCCCGGCGCTCTCTAATATTAACTGGCACTTTTATCTGCTGCAGAACGACGGCTGAGTTTGCCGCCGACTCGACCCGCCTCGACTGCGCGTTCACGATTATATTTAAAGTTGCCGCTACTCATCTGGCCGCCTTTTTTACCTGCTTCCCGCGCTCTGTCGGGATTTTCAGCAAAATTACCTGCTCCACCACGTCGCTGAGTCATATCAATTCCTCTCTGTTTAAAATAATAAATAAAAAGAGTTTCAATGCGCTTTAACTATGGAAGAGAATGCCGATTTTGCAATGTAATATCTGAGATGAATATTTGGCTTTTCCTGTGCTTAAAATAAGGCTGCGCCAGCAAGCGAAGCCTAATTCCTTACCGCTTAAAGAAAATTTAATTAAATTTGTACACCTTTTCTAACGGCTGTACAATTTAGCTTATAGTGCTAATTTGTGATGCGTATCACATTTAAAATCGCTTTTTCTCATTATGAAATGCCCTAAAAGCGCAGCGCCCCGATCCTGAAGGCGCTGCGTGCGATTAGAGGGGGTCAGGGACGGCGGAACAGGGCGATACTGCGGCCCTCCAGCTCGAAATCCTTCTCTTTGGTAATCACCAGTCCATGTTTATCGCTGTCGGAGGTGGTCAGCTCCAGTACCCAGCCGCCTTCGCCAAACTGCGGAATGCGGAAAGGCACTGTGCCTTCAAACGGGTTGATCAGCATCAGCACATCGTGCCAGATGCCTTCTTCAGCTTGCAGATCCGGTCTGCCGATATAGACGCCCAGCGTTGAGCCTTCCTCCCACTGCTCTTCCTGCTGAAAACCGCCGCCCGCGTTGAACCATTTGATCTCCATGCCGTCACGCCAGTTTTCACGGCGCAGCAGCGGCTGCTCGGCGCGCAGGCGGATAACGTGACGCGTAAATTCGCGCAGCGCCTCCGCACTGGCCGGCAGGTTATCCCAGTGCACCCAGGAGATCTCGCTGTCCTGACAGTAGCCATTGTTGTTGCCCAGCTGGCTGCGTCCGAACTCGTCACCTGCCAGCAGCATCGGCGTACCGTGAGAGAAGAAGAGCGTGGCGAGGAAGTTGCGCTTCTGACGCTCGCGCACCGCATTAATGCCTTCATCCTCGGTCGGGCCTTCCGCGCCGTAGTTATATGAGCGGTTATCGTTATGGCCGTCGTTGTTGTCCTCGCCGTTCTCCTCGTTGTGCTTCTCGTTGTAGGAAACCAGGTCGTTCAGCGTAAAGCCATCATGGGCAGTGATAAAATTGACGCTTGCCCAGGGACGACGGCCGCGCTGATCGTAGAGATCGCCGGAACCGAGCAGGCGAGCGGCAAAATCGGTAGAGACGTTATCGCCTTTCCAGTATTCGCGCACCGTATCGCGGTATTTATCGTTCCACTCCGCCCAGCCCGGCGGGAAGCCGCCAACCTGATAGCCGCCAGGGCCGATATCCCAGGGTTCGCCAATCAGCTTCAGCTTCGACAGCACCGGATCCTGCATCATGGCGTCGAAAAAGCCGCCGCGCTGGTCGAAGCCTTCCGGCTCGCGGCCCAAAATGGTGCCGAGGTCAAAGCGGAAACCGTCGATATGCATCGATTCCGCCCAGTAGCGCAGCGAGTCCATTACCATCTGCAGCACGCGTGGATGCGAGGTATTCACCGTATTGCCGGTGCCGGTATCGTTGATGTAGTAGCGGTGCTGGTCGGGCAGGGTGCGGTAGTAAGAGAAGTTATCAATGCCCTTAAACGAGAGCGTCGGGCCAAGCTCGTTGCCTTCCGCCGTGTGGTTGTACACGACGTCGAGGATCACCTCGATACCGGCATCGTGGAAGGCGCGCACCATATCGCGGAAGCCCTGAATGCCGCGCGGCCCGTAATAGCGCGGCGCAGGCGCGAAAAAGCCGATGGAGTTGTAGCCCCAGAAGTTTTTCAGCCCTTTATCCAGCAGGTGCTGATCGTCCGGGAACCAGTGCACCGGCAGCAGCTCGACCGAGGTGATGCCCAGGCTTTTGATATAGTCGACGGTGGCTTTATGTCCCATCCCTTCGTAGGTGCCGCGCAGCGCTTCCGGCAGCGCCGAATTAAGCTGGGTGAAACCTTTAACGTGCGTCTCATAAATCACCGTATTCGGCCAGGCGATATTCGGACGGTTGCTGTCCTGCCAGTCAAACTCGTTGGGATCGATCACCCGGCACTTCGGCATAAAGGGCGCGCTGTCGCGCGTGTCGAACGTCAGGTCCTTATCCTCATGCAGCAGATCGTAGGCGAAGTGCGCCTCGTTCCAGTCGATATTGCCCGCCAGTTCGCGCGCGTAAGGATCGATCAGCAGCTTGTTGGGGTTAAAGCGGTGCCCGTTTTCCGGATCGTAAGGGCCGTAGACGCGATAGCCGTAAAGCGCGCCGGGCTTGAGACCCGGCACATAGCCGTGCCACACCTCATGGGTAAACTCCGGCAGTTCAAGACGGGCGATCTCATGCTGCCCGCTCTCATCAAACAGACAAAGCTCGACGCGCTCGGCGTGAGCGGAAAAGATGGCAAAATTAACGCCTTCGCCGTCATAGTTAGCGCCTAACTGCTGGCCCGAACCCGACGTAATAGCAAAATGTGTACCCTCAGACATTTAACCCTCTCCATTCAGTAAGACGCTATCCACAAAAACCGCGATAAATGACATAGTTCTCTCCCGCCTGTCAGACGCTGATCAGCACCAGCGGCGCGCCGCTGTTGAGTGCGACAAGGCTTAGCCGATCGGTCAGGTCACTCACTTCTCCTGTAAAAATATTGCGGTAACGACGCTGCGCCAGCGGCTCCTTCAGGGTAATAAAGGTCGCCTCGCTGTAGCGCGGACGAGCGAAAGCGAGGCGCGGCACCACCACAATCAGCGCGCTCTGCGCATCCGCGCGGGCGAAGGCGGCCGCATGCGAGGCCTCAGTGCCGTTGACCACCAGCGGCACATAGTCGCCATGGCGGAACAGGGCGTGCTGCTGCTGGCGCAGCGGCAGCAGCGTGGCGATAACCTGCTGCTTGAGCTGGCCGCTTCGCCAGCCTTCTGGCGCGGAGAAATCGCCGGTTTCGCCCAGCATCTGCTGCAGCGCGTCGAAATCGGGCTCAAGACGGTTGTCGGGATCGACCAGGCTGAAGTTCAGCGCTTCGCTGCCCTGGTAGATATCGGGCACGCCGGGCGCGGTAAGTTTAATCACCGTCTGGCTGAGCGAATTGATCAGGCCCGCGGCGATAAAAGGCAGCAGCGTCTGGCTGAAGTCCGCTAAAAAACGGGTGTTCGCGGGCGAAAGCAGGCGGCGCGCATAGTCGAGCACCGCCGTTTCGTAGGCTTCATTGCTGTCGGCCCAGTTCGTGCGCAGCTTCGCCTCGCGCAGCGCTTTCTCGACAAAACCGATAAAGCGCGGTTCGATAGCCGCGAGCTGAGCGGCATCGGGCGTGCCGGATGCGGGCCAGACGCCCGCCAGCGCCTGATAAAGCATCCACTCTACCGCCGGTTCCGGTGCAGGGCCGTCGTCAAGCGCGACCACCGCGTCACGGTTCATCTGCCGCCAGCGGGCGACATGCTCCGCCCAGCGCTGCGGCGCCTCTGACAGGGTGTAAAGGCGGGCGCGCGCATCTTCGCCGCGCTTGGTGTCGTGCGTCGAGGTGCCGGTCAGGCCATCCGGCTGGCGTTCGCGGCGGATCTGCATCTCGTCGTGAAAGCGCGCCAGTGAAAAGGGGCGCGGCAGCGGCTCTGCGCCGACCTCATTCAGCGCCAGCGCCATGTGCTGGCGGAAAAAGAGCGTATCCTCGACCGATTTCGCCATCAGCGGGCCGGTTAGCTGCTGGAAGCGAGTGCGGAAGGTCGCGGCGTCGTGGGCGAGAGAAGCGTCAAGCTCGCCGTTCATAATGCGCAGCAGAAAGTCGAGCGCCGCGGGCTGGAGGCGGGGCGCTTCGCGGCGTACCGTTTCAGCCACGCGCTGCAGCAGCGCCGCGCCTTCGGGCGGCATACCTGCCGGCGTGCCGTAGCTGCGATAGACCGGAAAGGCGACCAGCAGTTCGCGCAGCGCGGCGCGCAGATCGCTCTCCGTCAGCGTCACCTCTGACGCACTGGCCATCGCGCTCGCCAGCTTCAGCAGGGTGGTGAATTCACCTGCGAAGTTCTTGTCTGCCATCAGCTGTTTGGCGGCGCGCAGTTCGGCGCGCATATCCACCGGCTCGCCGACCGTCTGGTCGTAGGCCTGGCGCAGCGCGGCAATCTGACGGCCATCCACCAGCGCATCGGAGAGCGAAGCGATAAATTCATAGCCGGTGGTGCCGGAAACTGGCCAGTCGGCCGGAAGCTGCTCGCCTTCGCCGAGAATTTTCTCCACCGTGATGTAGCACTCCGGCCCGGCATGCTGACGCAGCTGCTCCAGATAACCTTTCGGATCGGCCAGACCGTCGACGTGATCCACGCGCAGCCCGCTGACCGCGCCCGAATGCACCAGTTCCAGGATCAGCCTGTGGCTGTCGTTAAAGACGATCGGATCTTCGACCCGCACGCCTGCCAGCCCGGTAATTTCAAAAAAGCGGCGGTAGGAGAGGTCGCTCGGCGCGTCGCGCCACGACATCAGCCGGTAGGGCTGGCGATCGTGCAGCGCCGCAATCTGCGCCTTATCGGTCAGCGCCAGCACTTCGGCTTCCTGTCCCTGCCAGCTCTCTGGCGACAGCGGATAAAAGCTTTCGTAATAGGCGAGCGCCGGTTTGCCGCTGGTTGGATCGGCCTTTATCGCGATTTCGCCCTTTTCCAGCGCCGCCTCGAAGGTATCGCCGAGGAAGGGCAGCGTCAGGCGTCGCGTCCAGTCGATATCGAAGTAGCGCGCGTAGCGGCTCTGCTCGCCGTGTTCTATCACGTCGCGCCACCAGGCGTTCTCCAGCGAGGCGGCCATATGGTTCGGCACGATATCGATAATCAGCTCCAGTCCCGCCTGCTTCAGCGTCCCGACCAGCCGGTCAAAACCGGCGCGGCCGCCGATAGCCGGATCGATCTCATTGGCGTCGGTCACGTCGTAGCCGTGAGTAGAGCCGCTGGTGGCGGTAAAGATCGGCGAAGCGTAGAGATGGGTGATGCCGAGCCGTTTAATATAGGGCACCAGCGCCGCCGCGCGGTCGAAGGTCATGCCGTTGCGAAACTGAATACGGTAGGTTGAGGCTGGAATACTCATTTGGCGTCTCCTTTAGCCAGGCGCACGACGATCGCGTTTTGCGGCAGATCGCGGCTGTTCTCCGGCCAGGCGAAAATCGTCTCTCCTGGCTGGTCAGGCAGCGGCTGCGGCGTCTCGCTGATATTCAGCGCCAGCGACAGCGTGCCGGCGGGGAAGCGCCAGCTGACCTGGATAAAGCCCTCCGCGCTGCGCTCCACGCGGCCAGCATGACCGCCCGCCGAGGCGAGCAGCGGCACAATATGCTGCTGACGCAGCGCCAGCAGACGACGCGACAGCGTCAGCCAGGCTTTCCCCTCTGCGCTCTGCAGCTTGCTCCAGTCGAGCTTCGAACGGGTAAAGGTCTCTTCAGCGTTGGGATCCGGCACGCTTTCGCCTTCATGCCCGGCGTGACCGGCAAACTCCTTCGCGCGTCCCTCGCGCACCGCTTTAGCCAGATCGCCGTGGAAATCGGTAAAGAAGAGGAAAGGGTGAGTTTCGCCATACTCTTCGCCCATAAACAGCAGCGGAATATGCGGCGAGAGCAGCAGCGTGGCGAGCAGCACCTTATTGCGCTCCGCGCCGATAAGGGTGATCAGCCTTTCGCCCAGCGCGCGGTTGCCCACCTGATCGTGGTTCTGGATAAAATCGACAAAAGCCGCAGGCGGCTGGCCGCGGCTGTCGACGCCGCGCGCCTCGCCGCTGTGGGGCGAGACTTCGCCCTGATAGGCGAAGCCTTCCGCCAGCACGCGGGCGACATATTTTTCCGGGTGCGGCGTGAAATCCTGGTAATAGGCGTGGGTTTCGCCGGTGGCGAACACGTGAACGGCGTTGTGGAAATCATCGTTCCACTCGCCGCTGAAGAGCGGCGCATTGCCCTGCGCGTCGCGCGGATGCAGAAAAACCACGTTGCGGCTGTCTTCCGTCGTGAGATGGATCGGCCGGTCGGGGATCTCCGCGCGGATGCGTTCGGCGATCTCGATCAGCGCATGTTTCTCCGACGTGTCTTCGATCTGATCGATAGCGTCGAAGCGCAGCCCGTCGAGGCGATACTCCTGCAGCCAGTAGAGCGGGGCTTCGACGATATAGCGGCGCGCAGCGTCGACGTCATAGGCGATGCCTGCGCCCCAGGGGGTGGCGCGCTCTTTATGGAAAAAGTCCGGCGCCAGCAGCGGCAGATAGTTGCCCTCCGGGCCGAAGTGGTTCAGCACGATATCCAGCACCACCGAGAGCCCATGGCCGTGCGCGGCGTCGATAAAGGCTTTGAAGTCATCAGGCGTGCCGTAAGCGGCATGCGGCGCATAGAGCAGCACGCCGTCGTAGCCCCAGCCGCGGTTGCCGCCGAACTGCGAAACCGGCAGAACCTCAATCATAGTAATGCCGAGCTCCGCCAGGTAAGGCAGCTTTTCAATCGCCGCCTGGAAGGTGCCTGCCGGGGTAAAGGTGCCGATATGCAGTTCATAAACCACGCTCTCTTCCCATGCGCGGCCTTTCCAGTCCTGGTGCTGCCAGACATAGTGCGCGGGATCGACCACCAGCGACGGGCCGTTGACCTCATCTTTCTGCGCGCGCGAGGCGGGGTCCGGCACGACCGTGCCGTCGGCCAGCACAAAATTATATTCGCTGCCGGGCGCGACACCGGTTGACAGCAGTTCGAACCAGCCATCCTCAGCGGGACTCATCTGTGTATCCTGACCGGCAAGCCGCAGGCTGACGCTCTGCTGACCGGGCGCCCAGAGACGAAAGCGAACGGCATCGTTGGCGACATATTCAGCGCCCCAGCTTTTGGTAAATGATGCTGACTCCATTCAATAACCTCGTCTGAATCAAATGTGATCGTTAAACCACACCGCGCGGCTCAGGTCCGGCGATGCAGATTGCAAAGGTAAGACGGAAACGTATACGAAACGTCGTTGACGGAGAGGGCTTATCTGCCGCGCCGCGATGCGGGGGTGCCGCAACTGGCTCTCTGCTACGCCATACGACAATCAATCATAGTCCACGCTGGAAGAGTTGCCGACGCGGCGCACGCGGCGCGGCGGCGCGCCTGGCGCTGAATGGCGGGGAAATCAGGTGACGACCATCACAAATCGGAAAGTGCATCTATACTTGTCACTCTTGCCTGTGTTGGTGAAATTATGAGCTAATTCAGGGTGTTGATACTTATGGGGTGACTGTGGAGCAGAATAAAACTGAATCAAACGACAGTGGAGCGCCTTCGGCTGATACCGTTCGCCAGCGGCTCTTTTTCGTTGTGCTGGTAGCGACCATGGGCGCGCTCGCCTTTGGCTACGACACCGGTATTATTTCCGGCGCACTGCCCTATATGACGCTGCCGCCTGCGCAGGGCGGACTGGATTTAACGCCCTTCACCGAGGGGCTGGTGACTTCGTCGCTGATCTTCGGCGCTGCGGTCGGCGCCTTTCTCAGCGGCTATGTCTCGGATCGCTTCGGCCGCCGCATAACCCTGCGCAGCCTGGCACTGCTCTTCGTCGCAGGCGCGATCGGCACCGCCGTCGCGCCTGACGTCGAGGTGATGGTTGCCATGCGTCTGCTGCTGGGTATCGCGGTGGGCGGCGGCTCGTCCACCGTACCGGTCTTTATTGCCGAAATCGCCGGGCCGCGCCACCGCGCGCCGCTGGTGAGCCGCAACGAGTTGATGATCGTTTCTGGTCAGCTGCTTGCCTATGTGGTCAGCGCCCTGATGAGCTACCTGCTGCACGACCCGAAAATGTGGCGCTATATGCTGGCGCTGGCGATGATCCCCGGCGCGCTGCTGTTTATCGGCACGTTCTTCGTACCGGCGTCGCCGCACTGGCTGGTGGCGGAAGGGCGTATTAAAGAGGCGATGCGCGTGATGAAAAAGCTGCGCGAGACGCCGCGCGAGGTGCGCAAAGAGATGGCGGCGATGCGCAAGCAGGCGCGGGAAGCGGAGCGCGGCCCGTCGGCCGGGGCGCTGCTGCGTGAGAAATGGGTGGTCCGGCTGCTGCTGCTGGGGGCTGGCATGGGTATCGTTATCCAGTTCACCGGCGTCAACGCCTTTATGTACTACACGCCGATTATTCTGAAAACCACCGGTATGGGCACCAGCGCCTCTATTGCCGCCACTATCGGCAACGGTGTGGTCTCTGTGCTGGCAGTGATGGCGGGTATTCGCGCGGTGGGGCGCTTTGGCCGCCGTCCGATGCTGATTACCGGGCTTTGCGTGGTTATTGTCGCGCAGCTGGCGCTGGGGGCAGTGCTGGTCTTTATGCCGCAGAATATGACGCAGAGCCTGCTGGCGCTCGGCTGCATTATGCTGTTCCTCTTCTTTATGCAGATGTGCATTTCGCCGGTCTACTGGCTGCTGATGTCGGAGCTGTTCCCGATGAAGGTGCGCGGCGTGCTGACCGGCACCGCCGTCTCTTTCCAGTGGATTTGTAACGCGGCGGTCGCTTTCGCCTTTCCGCCGCTGCTGGCTCTGGCAGGCAACAACACCTTCTTTATCTTTGCGGTAATTAACGTGGCGTCGCTGGCGTTTGTCGCTTTCATGCTGCCGGAAACGCGCGGCAAATCGCTGGAGCAGATCGAAACGCTGATGCGCGAGCGCTTCGGCGAAGCGGATAAAGTGGCTGCGAGCGACGCGGCTTAAGCCCAGGCTGCGGATTATCACGCTGATAATCCGCAGCTATTGCACTAAATACTATAACCGTCTGGTGGTCGGCGTGGCGTCCGGGAATAATCGCAGCATGACTACTTATCGAATCAAAGTGGGATTTCATAATCCCTCCGCGCTGACCTTCCGGGAGCTGGATATGATTCTGGCTGAAGCGTCATTCCGCGCCGCGCAGTCACAGCGCGCTGGCGTACGTTATTTCACTGAGTATGAATATGAGTCGGAAGGGGATCTCTGTTCTGTGTGCGCGCTGGCCTATAGCCACGCCTGTAAAGTGAAGAAATGTCCGCTGGTGCTGGTGGAGATGCAAAAGGCTGAGGCGGGCGTCTGAGCCGCGCCTCAGCAGGTTACAGCATTTCGTCGGCCTGGATCGGCTGCGGATGCCAGCGGTTAACCGCCTCTTTGACTTCATCTTCGCTGGGATGGCCTTCCGTCGCCACGTTATAGCGTTTGCCGTCTACCGCAATCACCGTGACGGGCAGCACGTATTGCTGGAGCTCTTCACGCTCCGGCGAGGTGCTGCTCTCCGTCTCTTCCGGCGCTTTAATCTCTACCTCTACTTCCACCTGGCCGGCTTCAAAGCTTTTCACTTCGCCGTGATAGCCCGCGCCAAAAATCAGATAATCCTGGTTCATAGTCTCTCCTGTGCATAAGCGGCATCGCACCGCGCGATGCCGTCTGTGGCGCGTTATGCCTGTTTCGGCTGCCCGTTAGAGGCGGTGATGCCGCCGTCGACCGGCAGATTGACGCCCGTGATATAGCGCGCCTCGTCGCTGGCGATAAACAGCACCGCGCTGGCGATATCTTCCGGCTCGCCAGCGCGACGCAGCGCGATGCGGTCGTAAAAGCGCTCCAGCAGCGCCTCATCATTTTTCATATCTTCAGTGAGATCGGTAAAGGTGAAGCCGGGGCAGATGGCGTTGACGCGCACGCCGTCGGCGCCGTAATCCATCGCCAGCGAGCGGGTAAAGTTCGTCACCGCGCCTTTAGCCGCATTATAGACGCTCATGCCCCAGTCGCCGCCGAGGCCGGAAACCGAGGAAATATTCACGACGTTGCCCTTAGTTTTAAGCAGGTCGGGCATAAAGTGGTGAATGCAGTAGTAAACACCGTCCAGATCAACCTTCATCAGCTTATGCCAGTCGTCCGGCTGCACCTCATGAATGCGCCCCTGCACCACGCTGCCTGCGTTGTTGACCAGCACGTCGACGCGCCCGTACTTCTCCGCCACGCGATCGCGCAGCGCCTTAACCTGATCAACCTCGGCGACGTCACACGGCGCTACCAGATGATCGCCCGCCGTCAGCATCGCCAGCGTCTTCTCCAGCTTTTCCCGGGTTCTGCCGACCAGCACCACAGCGGCGCCTTCACGGGAAAACTGTTTCGCCGTAGCCTGACCAATGCCCGATCCTGCTCCGGTGACAACGACGACTTTTCCTGTAAATCTCGACATGTTCTCTCCTTACGGTGGGGTGATTAACATTACCTTTAAGCCTGGCAGCCAGACGGGATCGTTCAAGCCAGACGGCAATATCCCTGCAATAAGTCTGTACTTTATCAATGACAGCTGGCCTACACTGTCAGGCGATAACCGAGGAGATACCATGCCATCACAGACGCTTTCCGCTGACTGCTGCATCGTCGGCGGCGGCCCGGCGGGCCTGATGACCGGATACCTGCTGGCGCGCGCGGGCCTGCAGGTGGTCGTGCTGGAAAAACACGCCGATTTCCTGCGCGACTTTCGCGGCGACACCATTCATCCCTCCACGCTGGAGGTGATGCACCACCTTGGCCTGCTGGATAAGCTGCTGGCGCTGCCGCATCAGCGCGCCGAAAAGCTGCAGGCGGAGATGGGCGGCGAAGAGGTGACGATGGCGGACTTTTCGCGTCTGCCGCTGCGCTGCCGCTTTATTGCCTTTATGCCGCAGTGGGATTTTCTTAACTTCCTTGCCGGCGAAAGCGCGGCTTTCCCCGGCTTCAGGCTGTTGCACTCAACGGCGCTCAGCGATCTGATTGTAGAGCAGGGCCGGGTGTGCGGCGTGACGGCGTTGCACGACGGGCAGCCGCTTACCATCCGCGCGCAGCTGGTGATTGGCGCGGACGGGCGGCATTCCGCGGTCAGAGAGAAAGCGGGGCTGGCGAGCCGGTCATTCGGCACGCCGCGCGACGTCATCTGGTTCCGGCTGGATAAGCAGCCGGAGGATCCGACGCTGGGCACCGGCCACACCGGGCCGCGCAATAACTTTATCGTTATCGATCGCGGCGATTACTGGCAGTGCGGCTTTACCATCCAGAAAGGGGAGTTTGAGGCGCTGCAGCGCGACGGGCTGGCGGCGCTGAAGCAGCGCATCGCCGCAGTGGCGCCCTTCAGCGCCGCGCGTCTGGAAGCGATTGACGACTGGTCACAGATCCGACTGCTGTCGATTCGCATTGACCGGCTGGAGAGATGGATGAAGCCCGGCCTGCTCTGCATCGGCGATGCGGCGCACGCCATGTCGCCCATCGGCGGGGTAGGCGTTAATCTGGCGATTCAGGATGCGGTCGCGGCCGCCAACTATCTTACGCAGCCGCTACAGCGCGGCAGGGTAAGGCTGCGCGATCTGGCGCGGGTGCAGAAGCGACGCCAGTTTCCCACCGTCGCCACCCAGTTTCTGCAAATTAAAATGAGCCGTAACCGGCCGGGTACAGGCGCTAAAAACCCGATGCCGGGCATCCTGCGGAAATGGCCGTTCCTGCGCTTTGTCTTTGGTCGTCTGCTTGGCATGGGGTTCCGCATGGAAAAACCGCGCCGCTTTATCGCGCGCTGAAGCCGAACGCGCGACGAAACCCTATACTTGACCCCATTGAGCGGCCCGTCACTAAGGATACGCCTGTGGAAAATCCTCAACTGCTTGCGCAGCGTCAGCGACGCGCGTTGATTGCTGGTTCGGTCGGCAACTTTATTGAATGGTATGAATTCGCTGTTTATGGCTTTCTCGCCACGCTGATCGCGCAGAACTTTTTTCAGCTGCAGGGGGCCTCGGCGCTCAGCAGTCTGATCCTGACTTACGCCTCGTTCGCCATCGCCTTCTTTTTTCGTCCGCTCGGTGCCGTTATTTTTGGCCGCATCGGCGACCGCGTCGGCCGCAAACCGACGCTGATCGCGGTGCTGCTGTTGATGACGCTGGCGACCACGCTGACGGGCCTGGTGCCAACCAGCGCGGCGCTGGGCATCGCCGCGCCGCTGATCCTGACCGGACTGCGTATCCTGCAGGGGCTGTTCGCGGGCGGCGAGTATGGCGGCGCGGTGTCGCTGATGACCGAGTTCGCACCGCCGGGCAAGCGCGGGCTTTACGGCGCATGGCAATCCTTTACCGTCGCGCTGGGGCTGCTGGCGGGCGCGGGCGTAGTGGCGCTGCTTTCCGGGCTGCTGAGCAGCGATGCGATGCTGGCGTGGGGCTGGCGGGTACCTTTTCTGCTGGCGCTGCCGCTCGGGCTGATTGCGCTGTGGCTACGGCTGAGCATGGAGGAGACGCCGAGCTTTATTCGGCAGCATCAGCAGCCGCGGCCGCAGGCGAGCGCTATGCAGACGCTGAAAATCATTTTGCTGGCGATAGCGCGCGTGATGCTCTGGTCAGCGGCGGGCTATACCTGGCTGGTGATTATGCCCAGCTATCTGCAGTCTGCGCTGCATACCGGCTTTAACCAGGCGCTGCTGAGCGCGGTCATATCGAACCTGGGCTTTGCGGCAACCATTCTGCCCGCCGGGTGGCTCAGCGATAAAATCGGGCGGCGGCGCGTAATGGTAGCGGCCAGTGTGTTACTGCTGCTGCTCGCCTTTCCGCTGTTAAAGCTGCTGCAGGACGAGACAACTTCGACAGCGCTCAGCGCGCTGGTGGTATTTATCGCTGGCGGCATCGTCGGGATGCTGGCGGGACCGGGCCCGGCGATGCTCGCGGAGATGTTTCCCACACAGGTGCGCTACACCGGACTTGGGCTGGCTTACTCGCTGTCGAACGCGATCTTTTCAGGCTGCGCGGGTCTGATTATTACCGGGCTGATGAAGCAGACCGGCAATCTGGATATTCCGGCATGGTATGTGATGGCGACGGCGCTGGTCAGCATTCCGGCGCTGATGACGTTGAATAAAACCGACCATCAGCAACGGCTGTAGGCTGCGCCTACATCAGCACAATGCCAAAGCGTTTTAGCAGCAGCGCCCACAGGGCGAAGAGCGCCACGGTGATGACGCAGGAGATGCCCAGCGTAGGCCAGAAGCCGGTGCGCTGGTAGAGAAACGGAAACAGAATAAACATCGGCAGCGTCGGCACGACATACCAGAAGGTGTACCAGGCGTGGGCGGCAATCTTCTCCTGCGCCTGTCCCTCCAGCTTCATCCAGATCAGCACCAGTACGGTGACCAGCGGCAGGGCGGCCAGCAAACCGCCCAGACGATCGCTGCGCTTCGCCGTTTCGGATATCAGCACCACCATAAAAGCGGTTATCGCATATTTTGAGATAAGCCAGAGCATTGTTTTTCCTGTTAGTGATTATTGAGCCGGCAGGCAGGCGCCGTAGCGGATTGTCTACTTCAGATAAGAGCGAATAACCGCCACGATCTCTTCCAGATCTTCGTTTCGCTCCTGCGGGGTGGCCGCTTCATTCATCAGGTGTTCGCGGATATGCCCTTCCAGCAGTTCGCTCATCAGGCCATTAATGGCGCCGCGCACCGCCGCGACCTGCTGCAATACCTTCAGGCACTCTTCACCTGACTCCAGGGCTGTCTCCAGCGAGGCGGCCTGGCCTTTAATGCGGCGGACGCGGGTCAGCAAACTCTTTTTGTTTTTTAAGGTATGCGCCATTGGGATCTCCTGAAAGCCGCTATCTATACTGGGGTATAGTATATGGAGGGTGATAATAGGGCCTGTGCGAGCGGCTGGCAACTGGAAACGCTGCTAAAAGTCAGGGTGAGAAACGATGATGGCTGTTATGACGGTGCGCGTAAGGGCAGGGAAGAGGCGAGTCGCGGCAAGAGAGCTACGCTGGCCTGGCGGGAAGGGACAAACGCCCCTTCCCGACCTCCTCACGTTATGTGAGGAGGCGCGCGGGGTTATTTACGACCCAGCAGGAAGCCGATAAAGACGCCGACGCCAGCAGCCACCGCCAGACCGGCAAGCGGATTGGACTGAACCTGGTCTTTAATGCAGTCAGCCGCGTCGCGCGCAGCATAGGTCGCCTGGTTGGAATAACGGCGCGCTGCGCCGCGAACGCGATGACGCGGAGAATCGGTGGCTTCGCCCCATTGCTGCTCAGCGGCACCGGCAACTTCTTTTACGGTATCTTCGATTTTTCCTGACATAGTTCGTCTCCTTTGGGTTGGCATTCACTAAAAGCGTAGCAAAGCCCGGCGGTTATGCTGGAAGCTTACGCTTTTGTTACGCTTTTCATCTCAGGATTGCGGCTGACCGACCGGGCCGCTGCCGCCCGGTGCGCCCGGTGGTTGCTGCCCGCTGGGCGCATGTGGCGGCGCTGGCGCGTCATGCGGACGCGGCGCGCAGGCCGTAACGGCGACTGTGCCGATCCCCAGCAAAAAAATCATTACCAGCTGTTTCATACGTTCTCTCCCGGCTAAAAAAACAGGTGCTGAAAGCGTAGCGGGCGAACAGGCAGAGGGCAAACGAGGCGCCGTAAATGCACAGCGCGCTGGCAAAGCAGGGGGGAAACGGAAGCGTACTGCGGTGGTGAGGTCGCTTTAACAGGCAGTCTGGTATTTATCCGGGGGCTCACTTTATATTGCGCGTTTTATCATAACGGAAGCAGAGCAGATTGTTATCGGTGAGCAATAAGCGGACGTGACGTAATCAGTAGAAATGCCCGTGATAGGTTTAAACGGCAAACCTGGCCCGCTTTGAATCTGTTGCTGAGCGACTTAATAAACCTGTCTGAGTATCTCTATAGCCTTAATGATGGCTGCTTTTCGCAGCCCGCCCGCTTCTGTTATCAGCAGGCCGTTAAGTTTATCGATCAGGTTCGCGCGGGTAATGGAATCAGCGCTATAAAAAAGCGCCTCAGATGCTTCACCGATGATGATATGGGCAGCTCTGACTTTTTGCTCTTCAGACATCTTTCCCCCTTAACCGGCTGAAACAGCAGGCACCTGACAGGCACCTGCATCTGAAAGGTCAGTAGAAGTTAAAAGGTTTCCCAGTTAGCGCCAGAAGGCGTGGCTAACGCCGGCGTATTTTTGCTGCTTCTCTGAACCGGGGCTTTTGGCGCGATTAGTCCAGAGGAGGGGAGGCGGAAAACAGAAACCGTTCTTTCCAGCTCCAGCGCCTGCTCTTCCAGGCTGCTGGCCGCAGCGGAGGACTCCTCAACCAGCGCGGCGTTCTGCTGTGTAGTGGTATCCATCTCTGTCATGGCCAGAGAGATTTGGCTAATACCGCGATTTTGCTCATCCGAAGCAGCAGCGATTTCGCCCATAATATCCCGCACCTGAGAAACCGATTTAACGATATCTCCCATCGTATCGCCGGCACGATTAACCAGCGTGGTGCCGTCATTCACCCGGTCCAGAGACTCGCGAATCAGCGCTTCGATTTCTTTAGCCGCCACAGAACTGCGCTGAGCCAGGTTTCTTACTTCACCTGCAACGACAGCAAAGCCGCGACCCTGCTCGCCAGCGCGCGCCGCTTCAACCGCCGCGTTAAGCGCCAGAATATTGGTCTGGAAGGCAATACCGTTAATGACCGTGATAATTTCACCAATTTTACCGGCGCTATGGCTGATCCCGCCCATGGTGGTAATGACGTCATGGATGATTTCACCGCCACGGCTGGCGTTATGCGACGCCTCTGTTGCCAGCTGGCTGGCATGATGCGCATTTTCTGCGTTCTGTTTTACGGTAGATGTCAGTTCTTCCATGCTGGCTGCCGTCTCAACAACCGCAGCCGACTGCTGTTCTGTGCGTGAAGACAAATCAGTATTTCCCGCGGCAATCTCAGAAGAGGCGCGGGCGACGCTGTTAACGCCGTCGCGTACCCGAACAATAATGTTGCGCAGGCTCAGGTTCATCGCGCCAACCGCTGACATCAGTTGTCCCAGTTCGTCAGAGCGTGTGCTGGCGATTTCTGAGGTCAGGTCGCCTTCAGCGATGCGCTGGGCAGAGAAAAGCGTTTCTTTTAGCGGAACAGTGATGCTTCGGGTCATTCTCCACGCCACCAGAAGGCTCAGCACAATACAGGCTATCGTCGTAAAGCCAATCTGCCACAGCGCCGTGTGGATATACTTCTCTCCCATTTGCGTCTGAAACAAAGATAAGTCGGTTACAGCCCGATTCAGCGTCTCCGCTGCGTGGGTCATCTCATCCGAAGCCTTTTTTTCATCACGAACGAGCAGCATATAGTTTTTTAACAGAGCGGGAGTCGCTGCTGTTTTTTGCGCTGCGGAGTTTAATAATTCACCCAGCTTCGCATCAGGATCGGCTTTGAGTTGCGAAATAAAAAGGGTGGTTTCACCCTGAATCTGTGTGATTTTATTCAGCGACGTGTCGTCCGGCGTCTTTATAAAGTCCTGAATCAGTAAAACCGTTTGATCAATCTTCAGCGTAAGTGAAAAAAGCGGCGCGGCTGAACCCGCAGCCACAGCAGATTCCTGAGCGGCAAGCTGTTCTGCTAACAGCGGTAAACCTGTTGAATTTAATTCATTTAAGGAGAGTAACGACTTATCCGTGCTTTCCAGGAACGCCTGCCGCTTTTCTTTGTACTGATTTAATAAAGATGCCAGCTGAGACAGTTTATTCTGACCCTCAGCAGACCAGGCGTACTTTTCCAGGCTCTGTTTCAATTGTGAAAGCCGATCCATCGCCTCTCCATTGATAATGATGAATTTTTTATCGCGAGTGTATTGAAATAAGGTGCGGTTGAGTCTGGCCTTGCCCAGCGTGTCCAGCATTTCTACGGTAATGTCACGCTTCACGGAGTTTTCCTGAATGTTTAAAAAACAGCGCAGCGTGAGCAGGGAAATAATCAACGAAGCCAGTATAACCAGCGAGAAACCCAGGAATAATTTTCCGCCTATTCTAAGATTAGAAAGATTTTTTATAAATTTCATTTAGATAACCCTGTATTGTAGAGAAGGCCTGAGTCTGAAAATTTTCCGCTCTGGGCATCAATCTATATCGGCATAGAAAACAGGGTTTTTAGCATTGTTTCTATTTTTTAATAGTAATGTTCAGGTTAATTGATTTGGATCACGTTCGTGAGTTTTAAACAATTGCGAACGGCTGTGATTGTTTAGCAGGGAATGATTTGAGTCCTAACCTAATAAGGAAGATATAGACCGCTACCCGCATCGTAGATAAATGGGCAGACATTTTTCAGGCTGACCTGAATAACAAAATAAAAGGGAAGCGGCTGTTTTTGCTGAAAGTATAAGAGAGCTTCTGCCTGAGTGAACTCACATTATTCCACGGCGGACGATCACCGCCGTGAATCATGCATGTATCACAATGACAGGTCGATAGCCATTTCCATGCAGCGCAGCTCTGCGTTAGCCAGTTTTGAGAAGTAAAGGCTTTCTCTGAGGGATTTAAATCCCTGTTTTTCATAAAAGGTTATTGCATCTGGCGTTGAAGATAAGGTCAAACGGCTAAACCCGCGTTGACGAGCTTCATCTTTAATTTTTGTGAGAATCATGCCGGCACAACCTTTTCTGGCATGGTCTGGCGATGTGAATATTGCCTCAACGCTTGCTGACGCAATATCAAGGTATCCGGTTGCTACGGGACGGGCATCAGGTCCCTCAACAATAAAGAAAGGATTTCCCTTAATAACTTCTCTGTACCTTTCGGGCATAGCTTCAGGCGTCCAGGCGGCGATGACGGCTGGGTCGTAACTGCTTTTGCAACCGTGCCTGATAGCCAGATTTCTAATGTTCCAGCACGCCTCTGCTTCATCAGGTCTCGCGAGTCTACTCTTCATCTTTTACCCTTGATATTTGCCTTGAAGATAAAAATGTTTAAACGCTTTATCCAGCGCATTAAGGTTCACGTCTGGAACGTAGCAGTGCATCGGAAAAAGGCCTCCTGTAAGGGAGGCGCAGATATGAAATCGACAAGCGGACTCAGGTAAGGTCGTGCAGCGGCTTGCTTCGAGGTTGACCCAGGGAAAAGTCGCAGAAGGTGACTTCAAGGCCTTGTCTTTCTGGGGTACAAGCCATCACGCCCACAAAGCGTTTTTGATGCTGAGGCCAGTAACACAGCCGCAGCAGCGGCCAGGTTTTACCCTCTGTAGAATACTGTATTCTGAGCGCTTCGTTTTCCAGGGTGGCGCGCATCCAGAACTCTTGTGGATTACCGGGGAAAAGGCCGGTTGACCAGTCAGATGTGTCACGCGTAACCACACAGCCTACAGACGGCCGATCGTCATTGAATTCTATCCCCGCCTTCACCCAGCGATCGGCTTCATCCAGAATGAAGATGCCCGCCTGATCATAAAGATCTGAAAAATGAGCCATCACTTTTACCTGAAGGGTGAAATCGCTCTCCACGTAAAATCCAAATGCATGACCGGTGTGCCGCTGAAAGCCATAGTAAGTCTGTTTCCAGAAATCCGTATTGGCTTCCGTTGTGAACCGCAACTTGCCTTTCTCAAACGCGTAATGTTCGGGCGGGTTGATCCAGACTCCACCCTCTGCTTCCAGCGAATTAATCGTGCTCATCGGTTTTCTCCAGGTTGCAGGTTGGTCATTTCAACATCCGGTTGCCTGAATTCATTCACCGCGCTCTTCAGGATTCAGTTTGCTGCTGGCACTAAGCAAAAAGAGGGTGTTTTATCCCCTGAGAGCGAGCAGCGGAAGCAGAACAAATATAAGAGACTGGTCATCATCTCATCAGTTACTGCTCCTGCCGCAGCGCAGGCTGTCATTATCGAACGCGGCACCAGCATACTATAAGAGCAAACTTAATCAGGTGCTCTGTTACCGATAATAAACTCAGGTTCATAGCTGACAGGGAAATTCACTGACCTGACAATAAAACAAACTTTATGGATCTCATGATGAATAGCGGTGGCAGCCTCGATATCCGTACCGGGTAATACTGTAATTTTTGGCTTAAGCGTGGCTGAAATAAAGCGGCCAGCGCCACTTTTTAAAACTTCACCTGTCGCCACAGGGGAGTCTTCATAACCCATTACGGTAATGCCTGCATCTGATGCCAGATGCAAATACCACAACATATGGCATGCGGAAAGAGAGGATATCAGCAGATCCTCCGGATTCATTTTACCCGGGTCGCCTCCCAGTAACGGATCGTTAGAGCAATGTATTGGTTCCTTACCGGCTATTGAAATATCCCAGGTTCGCGCATAGGACCGATAGCCTGATGTGCCTGTTCCCAGGTTGCCTGTCCAGGATATATGCGAGGAATAACGGTGTTCCATTAATTTATTGCTCCCGTTCTGCATAGATGATATGTGAAAAAGTGTTCCAGGCGTTCTGTAATATCAGGGTGTTGATATGCTGAAATATGCGCATGATCTGCACCGTATGATGCGGCCCCGGCTTTCCTTTTAAACAGAACTGTATTTAATGCAGCGGCTAACTAAACCACCCTGATAGCGTGACGGTATACTATTTGGCTGAGAGGGGCCACAGGCAGGTCGCTGCATGCGTGACGATTGCAGTTATTGCACAGGGACGCGCTTTATCAAATAACATGCTGCGCGACCCTGTTAGTCAGCTCAGGAGTTTTCAGAGGACTGAACGGCATAGAAGCGCGTTTTCTGTCGCTTATTCTTTTTACGAGGCACGATCAGGCTGGCGGCGATAATCGCCAGTGTGAGGCCGCCAGTTGCCAGCAGCTCGGTCTGATGCTGAGCGTTGAACAGCATAGAAACCAGCACGGTAACGATAAAGAGTATGGTAATCCAGGTCAGGCCGGGGAACAGCCACATACGGTAACTCAGCTTTTCGCCCGCTTTTTCGCGCTTTTTGCGCAGTACCAGATGAGAGGCGGCAATCACCAGATACACCAGCAGGGCGATAGCGCCGGAACTCGCCAGCAAAAATTCGAATACCACGCTGGGCGCCAGGTAGTTAGCCACAACCGCGACAAAAGCGGCAGCGGTTGAGAGCAGCACGGCAACCCATGGCGTACCGCTGCGATTCGTGCGTGAGGCCGCCGCGGGCGCATCTTTGCGACACGACAGTGAATAGAGCATGCGTGACGAGGTATAAAGCGCCGAGTTAAGACAGCTGCATACCGCCATTAACACAACGATATCCACAATCAGCCTGGCGTGCGGGATATTCATCGCCTGAAGCGCGGCCTGATAAGAACCATGCTCAATCAGCGCCGGGGAATTCCACGGCACCAGCGCCACCACAAAGAAAATCGACAGCAGGTAGAACAGCGCGATACGCCAGATAACCGAATTAGTGGCCCTGGTGATTTGCTTGCCTGGATCCTTTGATTCGGCGGCGGCGATGGTAACAATCTCGGTGCCCATAAAAGAAAACATCGTGGTCAGAATCGCCGCCATCACCTTACCCATGCCGTTGGGCATAAAACCTTGCGTATCGTAGAGATGCTGAAGGCCGCTGGTGCTACTGTTGGGCATCAGGCCAGATATGGCCAGGCCGGCAGCACACAAGAACGCGACAATCGCCGCTACCTTGAGCAGCGCAAACCAGAATTCAAACTCACCATAATTTTTCACGCTCAGCAGATTGGTGATGGTTAAAAACAGCGTGATAGCCAGGGTGAACTGCCAGATGGCGATCTGGGGGAACCAGGCGTGCAGGATGGTGCCGGCGGCGTTGGCTTCCAGCGGGATAACCAATACCCAAAACCACCAGTAGAGCCAGCCGATAGTGAAACCGGCCCAGCGGCCCAGCGCCTTGTCAGCATAGGTTGAAAAAGAACCTGAATCGGGCAGCGAGACCGCCATTTCAGCCAGCATGCGCATTATCAGCACTACCAGCGCACCGGCGGCGGCATAGGCGATCAGCACCGCCGGACCCGCCTCGTAAATCGCGTGGCCGGAGCCCACAAACAGGCCGGCGCCAATTACGCCCGCAATTGACAACATGCGCACGTGGCGCGGCTTCAGGTTTTGTGCCAGTGCATCTTCATTTGCAGTCTGCGTTGTTGTCATCAGAACGTCTCCAGAACGATCCCCGGGCTTTTGTGTCCGGGGCGAGCAGGGGATGGGCTCGCCGCAGCGAGCCGGGAAGGATCAGGCCGTTACGACGTTTTTTTCGACGTCAGCGGCGCAGTGGTTGAGAACCGAGGTTAAAATGTCCAGCGCCTGGCGGAACTGCTGGTCAGGAATGGTCAGCGGATAAAGAAAACGTATAACGTTGCCTTTTGCGCCGCAGGTCAGCAGCAGCAGGCCATTCTCCATCGCTTTTTTCTGTACCGCCTGCGCGGTGGCGGTCTCGGTAAATTCTACGGCCACCATCGACCCTAACGCGCGGACATCGGCAATCGCGGGACACTGCTTACGGAAGGCCTGTAGATCGGATTCAAGCCTGCCGCCAAGCTCAGCGGCCCGGGCGCAGAGTTGCTCCTCGTCGATTACGTCAAGCACCGCATGCGCTGCGGCGATCGCCAGCGGATTGCCAGCATAGGTGCCGCCGAGGCCGCCCGGACCTGGCGCATCCATCACCTCTGACCGCCCTGACACGGCGGAAAGCGGCAGGCCGCCCGCCAGACTTTTCGCCATAGTGATGAGATCCGCTTGCACCGGATAGTGCTCCATGGCGAACAGCTTACCGGTGCGGGCAAAACCGCTCTGCACCTCGTCGGCGATAAGCAGAATGCCGTAGCGATCGGCCAGCTCACGCAGCCTGACCATAAACTCAACCGGCGCCGCATGGAAACCGCCTTCGCCCTGCACGGGCTCCAGCACGATCGCGGCTATGTCCTGCGGCGCGATATCCTGAGTAAAAAGAGCATCGAGGCTGGCTAGCGCCGCGTCGATAGTGATGCCCTGTACCGCGCTGGGATAGCGCGCATGAAACACCGAGGCGGGCATCGGGCCGAAGTCACGCTTATAGGGGGCGACCTTGCCGGTCATCGCCATAGTCATCAGGGTGCGACCGTGAAAGGCGTTGCCAAAGGCGATTACGCCAGGGCGGCGGGTATAAGCACGGGCGATTTTGACCGCATTTTCTACCGCTTCTGCGCCAGTGGTGAAGAAGGCTGTTTTAGCCTGGCCGGCAACAGGCACCCGCTGGTTGATGCGTTCAGCCAGGACGATATAGCTTTCGTACGGAGTGATTTGAAACGCGGTATGCGTAAATTTTGTTAACTGATGGGCTACTGCCTGTTCGATGCGCGGATGGCGATGGCCGGTGTTGAGCACCGCGATGCCGCCAGCGAAATCGATCCAGCTGTTGCCCTCGTTATCCCACAGGGTCGCGTTTTCCGCCCGCGCCACATACCAGTCGCACAGCGTGCCGGTGCCGCGGGGTAAAGCCTGTGCTTTGCGCTGCTGCATCAGGATATTTTGTTCGCTCATCTCATCCACCTCGCTCATATGCTTATTTACATTTCCCGACAAACGCTTTTATTTATGCGTGCGAGCAGGTAAGTTGCCAGAGCCAATTTCAGAGAGAGGGATGGAGCCAATTGCAGCTGCTTTACGCCGATCACTTATTAGCACGATTGCAGTTTTTACCGAGTGGCTCACTGCAGCAGCGACTGCTGACCTGCATGCAGGCCGCAATCATTGAGGGCGTTTTTCCACGCGGCGGGCGCTTGCCGCCGACGCGCGATATGGCCCGTGAGCTTGGGGTGTCACGCAACACCGTACTGCATGTTTATGAAAGTTTGATGGCGCAGGGCTATGTGACGGCACGCACCGGCAGCGGCACCTGGATTGCGGAGACGCTGCCGGAAATCTGTCTGCAAAGCCACGCCACCGATCTGCTACAGCCTGCCTCCACGCCGCTGCCGGCGACCCTGTCAAAACGGGGCGCGATGCTGTTAGGGCATGCCACCGCCTCGCCCTACCAGTGGGGAGCCTTTGTACCCGGCGCGCCCGACGTCACGGAGTTTCCGCACAAGCTTTTTAGCCAGATTCAGGCAAAGCTGAATCGCGATCCCGATGTCTATCGGTTGATTTACAGCAGCGGCGGTGGCTGTCCCGATCTCCGCCATGCGCTGGCGGAGTACCTGCGTGTGGCGCGTTCGGTCAAGGCCGATGCAGATCAAATCCTGATAACCGAAGGCGTGCACCAGGCGGTCGATCTGGTCACCTGCGTGCTCTGTGACCCGGGCGATCTCGTCTGGATGGAGGAGCCGGGGTACTGGGGCACGCGCAACCTGCTGCGTAAAAACGGCCTTAAAATCCGGGCGATGCCGGTGGATAACGAAGGGATTGTGCCAAAGCCCGGGCTGCCGCCCAGGATGGTATTTGTGACGCCTTCACATCAGTATCCGTTGGGCGTTCACCTTAGCCTGGCAAGACGAAAGGCGCTTTTAGCGCTGGCAAGGCGTCATCAGAGCTGGATTATTGAAGATGATTACGACAGCGAGTTTCGCTTCTCAGGCCAGCCTTATCCCTCCTTGCAGGGGCTGGAAGCGGATGCGCCGGTGATCTATATGGGCACCTTTAGCAAGACGCTTTATCCGGCACTGCGCATTGGTTACATAGTGGTGCCCAAAATGCTGGCCGAACCGTTGCGCATCGCGGCGGCTGAGCTTTATCGCGGCGGTCATCTGCTGATCCAGCGTGCGCTGGGGGAGTTTATACGGCAGGGGCATTATATGGATCATATCCGTCGCATGCGTTTGCTTTATGGCCAGCGACGTCAGTTTTTATGCAAACTGATTGAGCGCTATCTGGGGCCGTCCTTTCTGTCGCCGGTCAACCACGACGCGGGATTACATCTGGTGCTGCATCTGCCATCTGGCTGCGACGATGTGGCTATTGCCGCTCAGGCGCTGAAGCGTGGCGTTAAGGTGCGGCCGCTGTCGCAATACTATATGCATCCGCAGAGCTCACGCGGGCTGCTGCTCGGTTACGCCTGCGTGAATGAACGGCAGTGTCAGGATGCGTTCGGCGTGCTGAAAGGGTGTTTGATCGCGGCGGGCATTCAGATTAATGCTTCAGCTAAGTGACTTCTGTTCAGGACGAACAGCTGACATCAGCCTGGATTCCTGCGCCCGGCTGTAACGCCTTGCTTTTGGATAGCAGGCATATCCTCTGGTTTGGTCGTGATTAACTTAGATCCCCGAAAACGAACATTTTCAGGCTGGTTATTAAAAGAGTATTGAACATGCAGTCGACTGGCAGGGCGGAACAGGAGCTAACCGTGGAGAATAAAAGCTGCAGCTGAAAAAAACTCCTGGCTCAGGCTTTGTTTAATGCGCCAGTTGCCAGGGGAAGGAAGCAGATATCAACACATTTCGTCTATACACCTGGCTATTTAGCGCATAGTACATTGTGCTTCTGTGGCAGATTAGCTGAAATTCATTACAGATAAAGGCTGAAAGGAAATGGCTATAATATTTATCCCAGCATTGATTGCATTGCTTGAATCGAAAGAGAAGGAAACCGGGCATGAATTGACCCGTGATGAAGTTGAGACGATACGTGATAATGCTACCGTTATTCAGTTACCAGATGAAATTGCAGCAGAGATGGTAAGAACCCGTGGCTATTCGGATATTGATGCGGAAAACGTCTGGAATGCGTGGTTAATATACAAGTTGAACAGGATGTCATGAAAAGTATTGAAGAGTTGAGATTAGCGCTTCTTGTTATAGGCGAGCGTCTCGGCGGGGGTATCAGACCGAATCATTATTTTATTATCCCTGACAAACCAGATGGCCTCGCGACTCCCTGGCTGGAAATTAACGGAAAAGAATACCATTTCGTTATCAGTGAACGGGGCATGGAAACAGAGCGTAAGATTACCTTTAGCGAAGATGAAATACTTTACTGGTTCGCTGATTGTGGTGTGCGTGCTTTAGCTTCACATTATGCAGCTTCAACGAGCTATCCAGCCGGGAGGTTCAGGGAGACATATTTCCGGAAACAATTCTACTTAATGCTGTCAATCAAGCCAGAATGGGCGACCAGAAAGAAAAAGGAGTTTCTGACCATTATCCAGCCATGACTGGTTTGCTACATAGACGTTAAGCGCTAACAGTCGTGGCACACTTCGCTGGCATCCCGTATAGCTTCGCCTCTGGTACAAACCAGATAATCACTCTCCGCCGTCTCCAGTCAGGCATTTCGCCGCTTTTGCCAGCTAAGCCCCCTGTGCCTTCCTCCAGACGTCTGGTTTGCAGGCTGCGTCAATCCTGACTACTGTTTCTGGATACTCATTTACGGCGGCCGACAGGGTGAAACAGGAGGAGCAATGAAGCGCGACGTATTAAATGAAGATGACTACGATGAAGTGTGTCGCGTGATTGGCGATGCAGTGGTCGTGCTGGCCGAATCGGGCCGGGAGACGCGGCGGGACGATATTTCAGATCTGCTGAAACGCGCACGTCAGCATCGTTCGCACAGCGAGCGCGATGAGCAGCGTATGCTGGAGCACGCGATTCGTCTGGTTAAGCCGTGAAAAGCCGGGGGCCAGGAGCGGGCAAGCATAAATAGCCGGGTCTGGAGGTCAGGAAAGCGCCGTTTGCGTCGGCGCTGATGGCTATGCCTGCTGCGCCAGCAGCCCAGGGCGACTGGCTGGATACCAGCTCACCAGAAAATGCCGCAGATGATCAAAGCACCACTCCGCCTCGTCGCGCTGCTGGCAGTAGTACATCACCGTCACCTTTTCATATTCCCGCGCGCGCTGGCGCAGCGGTGACCAGCCCCAGTCCAGTACGCAGCGTGCATAATTAAGTAAGGCGTCCGGCTCCATACGATGCTGCGTCGCCTGCTCGCGCAGATAGCGTTCGAAAGCGTTATCAAGCGTCAGGGTCTCTTCCTGGGTGACAGGCAGTTCAGGGCGAAAGGCGAAATCGATAAAGCCGCACACCGCATCGGCGCGCTGCTGCCAGTCGCAGGCCAGCGTCATAAACAGCCCGTCCTGCAGATTGACCTCCTCCAGCAGACGACGAAGATTCGCCGACTGCGCCAGCACCGCAATCTCATCAATACGCTCCGTCTGCAGCGTCAGATCGATGCCGCACGGATTCACTGAACCATCCTCATTGCGCGTGGCGGGGAAGGGGAAATCAATATAGCCGTTATTATCCAGTCGCTTTTCCATAAGAGGTGAGCCTGCAGCCTGACAAGCCATGACAATAGACTATCTGGCCGCAGGACGCACGTCTAAGGGCACGTCCAGGTAATCATGGTGTCTTCGTGCGGGTTTATCAGGCGGAACTGCTTATCCGACAGCCGCTGGGCGTAGTAGCCTTCAGGCGTGACGGCGGAGGGGACATATTTGAAACGATCCAGCGATTGCAGTGTCCCACTCTGCACCTTGACGCCGTTGCGGCTGATGGTGAAAGCGTTGACGAGGTCAAAAATCGTCGCCCGCGTCTGCCCCATCGGCTGGCCGTAAATGGTGCTGACTTCGCCGGGGCAGTCCACCCCTTTCGGGCCGGAGGCGCAGCCAGCGAGCAGTGTAATAAAAATGAAAAAGGTGAGTCGCAACATATCCTGTACCTGCTTCAATCCCTGGGAATCCCGTGGCGCTGATGTTTGACGCGTTGCGTCCCGGCTATTGTGATCATAGCAGGTCTGGCGCGGCATCTAATTTGCACTTTGGTTAATAGTTAAGCTTTAAACGTGCCAGAGGGTGACTTGAGTAGCATATTAAAGGTATTCTTGCCATCTTTGCGCACCAGTTGGGCGATTTAAGGGAAATTTAATGAAAGAAGAAGAAGCCAGTCTAATGATTATTCGTCATGCGATCGAGAGGCTTGAAGCGGAAAAGAAGCAGCAGGTGCTCGCCTGCGTGGCGGCAATCCGCGATGTTATGCAGGGATACGACGAGGAAAACGCCTCGCTGGCGTTAATGCTGATCGCCGCCGAGGTTGCGGCGGAATAAACTTCAGCCCGGGGTCGCATGATGCGGCGCCGGGCTTCTACGAATTCATCTCCTTTACCAGCCAGCGGTGGATCACGCCGACGATCCACGCCTGCTGCTCGCTGGTCAGCGGTTGATGGGCAGCGATGCCGTGCCACTTCGCCAGACAGCCGCGGCAGCAGGTCGCCGTAGCGTGCTGAGCGATAAACACCGGATGGCCGCGCATCGGCGTCTGTTTGCCGTCGTTCTTCGGCTCCGCCTGCGCCAGGCGCTGCGCGACAAAATCCGCCGCGTGCCTGTCGATAACCTCCGGTCCTTTCGCCAGACAGTAGTCGCGCTCTTTTACGCCCAGATGAAAGCGGCGGCGAAACGGCGACTGTGCCAGCCGCTGGAACAGGGCATCTTCCCGGTTCATAGAATCTCCTTTAGGAATCAATGCGTTTTAAGCCTCATCCTGGTTTCGCTTTCGTCATGCTGTGCTAAACCTAAAGCGAACCCAAGCAAGGAGGATTTATGAAAAAAACGCTGATGCTGACTGGTGCGCTGAGCCTGGGCCTGCTGCTGGCTGGCTGCGCTAATGACCATATTCTGCATACCAACGACGGCCGGACCATTGTGACGCAGGGCAAGCCGAAGGTGGATGACGACACCGGTATGATCACCTACAAAGATGTCTACGGTAAAGAGCAGCAGATTAATCGCGACACGATCAAAGATATGTCGCAGGTCGGGAACTAACGACAGCTTTTGTCACACTTCGGCCCGCCCCGCGCGGGCCGTTCCGCTTTTCCCGTTCGTCTGGTGTGTTACTCTGAAAATAGATAATTAAATCAGAGCATAACTTCGACGGAGTCTGAAAATGAAAGCCACGCTTTTCACCCTCGGCTTACTGAGCTGTCAAATTGCGCCCGCCTGGAGCGAAACCCAGTTCCAGATCACCTGTCCCGGCCGCCCCACGATGACCATCTCCCGTGCCGAATATGGTCTGAGCACGTTAACCTGGCCGCAGCACCACTTTCAGATTGCCGCCGGCCAGCAGCGCACCCGCTTAGAGGGCGGCGACAACGTTTCCATAACCCGTTTCCGAAACGGCGACCAGCTAATCGTCAACAACGCGAACGAGGAGACCTTCTTCGTTTACCACGACAGCGACCGGCTGATACCCTGTAGCCGCAGTGAAACGCGCGACGTCGATCAGCTGTCGCTGGAGCCTTATGACGATCGCGACCATCCGCACTCTTAACCCGCTTTAGCCGGAGAGTCTATGCAACTGAACGTTACGGATGCGGTCACGCATCAGGATCTGGATGAGGTGCGCCTCGGTCTGAATACTTTTAACAGTCGTTTTATCAATATCGACGAATTTAAATCCATCGGCGTTTTCGTCACGGACGAGCACGGCAAAAAGCTGGCGGGGCTGACCGGCTCGACCACCGGCAACTGGCTGCGCATCGATATGCTGTGGGTCAGCGAGGCGCTGCGCGGGCAGGGCGTCGGCAGCAGGCTGCTCAACGCGGCGGAAGAGGAGGCGCGTCGGCGCGGCTGCTGCTATGCGCAGGTTGATACCGCCAGCTTCCAGGCGCGCCCCTTTTATGAAAAGTCAGGCTACACGCTGCGTTTCAGCCTGGATAACTACCCGCGCCATCATCAGCGTCACTATCTGAGCAAAACGCTGTAATCAAAACAGCGGCTGCTGGCGCATATCCAGCGGCTGCTGCTCCGCCTCGTCAATCGCCGCCAGCCAGCTCTGCAGCGTGACTTCGACCCAGGAGAGGTGGCCGCGCGTGGTGCTCATCAACACCACATCGGGCCGCAGCGTGCGGTAGAACTCCAGCGACTGCTGCAGCTCGTGCGGATTGCTGTCCGGGGCCAGGAGAGTGACCCAGCGATGATGGTCGCGCGTCAGGGTAGCGCCGACGAACAGGTAGGTGCGGCCCAGCGGCGAAGCGTAAAGAAAGCTGCTGCTGCCTGGCGTATGGCCCGGCGTCGGCAGCAGATGGAAGTCGCCGAAGTGCGTCTCCTGCTGGGTAAAGGTGTCATCCGGCTCCAGCACCCGGCTGACGGGGCCGATAGAGCGGCTGTGGCAGTAAAGCGCGCTGTTAAAGCGCTGCTGGATGGCGATGGCACCGGGTGCGGCTTCGTGCCAGTGAGTCAGATAGTGGCGAATCACGCCGCCTTCGTCGGCCAGCACTTCATGATCGAGCGGATGCTCCACGCGGCCAATCAGCAGATTGCCGCGCGGATGACGCAGCATAAAGCCGTGCATCATTAAATCATCAACAGTCTCTTCCCCCGGAAATTCCGGCGTGGAGATCCACAAATCGTCGTACAGCGGCTTCAATGGCGATCTCCCTGAGAACGGCTTAATGCTCGGGTAAAACGGGATGGCCAGTGGCCTGTAGTTCAGCCTGATGGTTCGCCACGCGCAGCTGCGCGCGCGCGCCGATCGGCAGCGTCACGGTATCCGCATCGTGGCCAAAGGCCAGATCGCTGATTACCGGCAGGCCGGTCACGTCGCGCAGGTACTGCCAGACGCTGGCGTAATCAAAACCGTTGTCATAGTCGCTCATCGCGGTGCTGGTAAAGCTGCCGGTAATAATGGCGCGCTGCCGTGCCAGGATGCCGCTCTGCTGCAGCTGGATCAGCATGCGCTCGACGCGGAACGGATGCTCATTCACATCCTCGATCACCAGAATGCCGTCGTCGAACTGCGGCAGCCACGGGGTGCCGATCAGCGAGCAGATCATCGCCAGATTGCCGCCCCACAGCGTGCCCTGCCATTCACCGCTGTCCGGCGTCTCGCTGCGCCAGCCAACATTGACTGTAGGCGAAGTCAGCGCCTGCCAGAAGTGAGCCAGCGTAAATTCAGATAAAACCTCCGCGCCGAAGTTACCCGCCAGCATCGGCGCGCTGAAGCTGACGAGACCGGTCTGCGCCAGCAGCGCCAGCTGCAGGACGGTAAAATCGCTGTGGCCGCACAGCGCCAGCGGCTGATTAAGCAGATGGCGCTGCAGCGCGACGTAATCGATATGCGCCAGCAGGCGGCTGGCGCCGTAGCCGCCGCGTACCGCCAGCACGATGTCAGGCAATGTCTCAAGCTGCGCCAGCTGGTTGAATTCGGCGAGACGTTCGGCGTCGGTACCGGCGAAACGCTGAAAGCGGCGGCCGATCGTCTCAAGATTATTGACCTGATGGCCCGCCGCGCGCAGGCGGTCGACGCCGCGCCATGCGGCAGGCTGGTTATGACAATATCCAGAGGGCGAAACGAGATGAAAAGAACGCGAAATCATAAGACTATTCCTGCAGTTAGCGGGTAACTATCTGGCCGATGATGACGAAAAGCGCGACGGAAGTCACTGCGCGACACGGTTTTTTACGCAATTAGGATAAACGGTAATTTTGCTGCGGCGCGCGCCAGGTATGATAGCCTCCGACCCTATTGCATCAGGATGAAAAATTGGTGAAATTTCGATACCTTGCCCTTTCCGCGTTGCTGCTGGCAGGCTGCGCCAGCGAACCGTCAAAACAGGTCGTCAGGCAGCCAAACACGCCGTTAACCCAGGCGCCGCCCTCGAATATCAATGCGGCCTGGTCGATGTTCACCGAAGATGCCGCCAGTCATTATGGCGTTGATGAGAAGCTGATCAGCGCCATTATTACTGTCGAATCGGGCGGCAATCCCGGCGTCGTCAGCCGCTCCAACGCGGTGGGCCTGATGCAGATCAAGGCCTCGACGGCGGGCAGGGAGGTCTATCGTGTGCAGGGACGTCGCGGCCAGCCCTCCAACGCCGAGTTGCGCGATCCGGCGAAAAATATCGATATTGGCACCGCCTATATCCGGATCCTGCAGCAGTCGGCGCTCTCCGGCATTCGCAATCCGCTGACGCTGCGCTACGCCACTATCGTCTCGTACGCCAACGGCGCAGGCGCGCTGCTGCGCACCTTTTCCCGCGACCGCGACCGGGCTATCGCCATGATTAACGCCATGTCGCCGGACGAATTTTACCAGCACGTCCAGAACAAGCATCCCGCTGCGCAAGCGCCGCGCTACCTCTGGAAGGTCACCACGGCGTACCGCACTATTTAAGGCCTTACTCCACCAGCAGCCGCGCGGTGGGGTAATCCACAATCAAGACGTTAACGTAGCCGCCGCGCAGCGCGCCGCGAATGGCGTGCGCTTTTTCCTTACTGCCCGCCAGTGCGACCACCTGCGGACATTTGCGCACCTGCGCCAGCTCCATGCCTATCACCGGATCCTCCTCCGCGCTCAGCACCGGCTCGCCCTGCGCGTCGAAGTAGTGCAGGCAGATATCGCCCACCGCGCCGCGCTGTGCCAGGGTGCGCAGCATCTCCTCATCATAATAGTTGCCGGAGTTGCGCAGCAGCGCCGAGGGCTCCAGATCGCCGATGCCGACAATAGCCAGATCCACCTGATCGAACTTCTCCAGCACCTCCGCGACGTCGGGATTCGCCGCCAGTCGCTGACGATCCTGCACCGAATGCTCAATCGACTGCGAAGGCAGCAGCCAGGAGGGGCAGTTAAGCAGCGCCGCCAGGTTCTGCGTCAAAATGGTCGCCTGCACGTTGCCGTTAGCGCCGACGCCGCCCAGCAGCTGGATCACCCCTTTACAGGCGGCGTTAAATGGGTGCAGCGCATCCACCATGGCGCGAATGGTGCCGCTCCAGGAGGAGATGCCAATCAGCTCGTCGGCGCGCAGCCGCGTCTCCAGATAGTGCGCCGCCGCCGAACCGATCGCCTGCTTGATCTGCTGCTGCGAGGCGTTTTCCGGCACGTCCACTACAATCGCCTGCGGCAGCCCGTAGGTCTGTTCGATCGCCTTCTCCTGCGCCGGAAAGATATTCGCAGGCGGCACGACGCTGATTTTCACCACGCCTTCCTTCACGCTGCGGTTGAGAATGCGCGAGACAAAAGACTGCGACAATTTCAGCATCTGCGCGATATCTGACTGCTTCATCCCTTCGCTGTAGTAAAGCGTGGCAATCTTCACCATCAGCCGTTGCTCATCCTGTTTCGCCATTCATCCTTCCTCTCTGTTTCGGCCTGGTATTGTTAACCAGGATGCGAGAAATCACAACGCAGGACATTTTGTGATCCTTTTCGCTTTTTAAACATTCAGGGTTGCGCACCCGGCGAAGGCGGGTGCATAGTCATATTGCATATAAAATCGCAATTGAATATTTATTCAAGCGGAGAATAAACGATGAACGTACCTCTCGTCAAAATTACCCTACTGGCTTCACTGATGGCCCTTTCGACCGCCACGCTCGCCGCCGATAAAGGCCTGCTGGCGATCATTACCCCTTCTCACGACAACCCCTTCTTTAAAGCAGAGGCGGACGGCGCGCAGGAAAAAGCGAAAGCGCTTGGCTACACCACCCTGGTGGCGTCGCACGATGATGACGTTAACAAACAGAACCAGCTGATCGAAACCGCCATCGCGCGCAAGGCGAAGGCGATTATCCTTGATAACGCCGGGGCGGACGCCACCGTCGGCCCGGTGCAGAAAGCCAAAGAGGCAGGCATTCCTACCTTCCTTATCGACCGCGAAATCAACAAAACCGGCATCGCCGTGGCGCAGATCGTCTCTAACAACTATCAGGGCGCGCAGCTCGGCGCAGAGAAGTTCGCCAAACTGCTGAACGGTAAAGGCAGCTACGTTGAACTGCTGGGCAAGGAGTCCGACACCAACGCGGGCGTACGTTCGCAGGGCTATCACGACGTGCTGGACGACTATAGCGACATGAAGATGGTGGCGCAGCAGAGCGCTAACTGGAGCCAGACCGAGGCGTTCAGCCGCATGGAAACCATTCTGCAGAAGAACCCGAACATCGTCGGCGTGATCTCCGGCAACGACACCATGGCGCTGGGCGCAGAGGCGGCGCTGAAAGCGGCGGGTAAAACCAACGTTATCGTGGTGGGCTTCGACGGCAGCGACTACACCCGCGACTCCATTATCAACAAAGGCAACATCAAGGCTACGGTGCTGCAGCCGGGCTGGGCGCAGGCGCAGATGGCGGTGGAGCAGGCGGATTACTACCTGAAAAACGGCAAAGCGCAGAAAGAAGAGAAGCAGCTGATGGACTGCGTGCTGATTGACGACAGCAACGCGTCGAAGCTGAAAAACTTTAACCTGGCGAAGTAACCGGAGGCGGCATGAAACGGACGAGAGCGACGCTGGCCGTCATCCTGGCGATAGCAGTAAGCGGCTGTACCGTGGTGGATCTCGACGCCAGCGGCAATCCGATCATGCCGAAAGATCCGCATGCGAAACCGAGCTACAGCAATCAGACGCCGCAGCAGATCGCGGAGGCGAGCTGGCAGAGTCGGGTGCTCGATACCGCCCAGCAGCACGCCATGAGCTGGGCGGATATGGAAACCAAAAGCGGAACGGTGAAGGCGGGCGGCAGCGAAAGCGTTTTTGTGCGCGCCAGCGGCACGGTCACGGCGGTAGATGACAGCAACAGCCGCGAGCGCACCCTGACGCTGACGCTGAACGGCAAGCCGGTAAACGTGAGCCTCGGGCCGGTTATCCGCAGCAATGCGCTGCGCGATGCTGCGGGTTTCCGCTTCGAGGAGTTCACCAATCAGGTGCAGTACGCGCAGCTGACCCGGGCGCTTAACCGCCATGCGGTGCAGCAGCTGCCGAAAGTGGACGCCAGCTGGGTGGGTAAACCGGTGCAGGCGCTGCTGGCCGTGGAGATGGGGCACGGCGTGGTCAACGACGTGATGGCGGTAGAGCTGAAGCAGGGGGCGACGCCATGAGCGACGATATCATCCTGCGGGCAAACCATATCACCATGCTGTTTCCCGGTACGCTGGCGCTGGATCGCGTCGACTATCGCGTCTGGCGCGGCAAGGTCAACGTGATTATCGGGGAAAACGGCGCGGGCAAATCGACCCTGATGAAAATTCTGGCGGGGGTGCAGCAGCCTACCAGCGGCGAACTCTTTCTTAACGGCGAAAAGGTGGTGCTGAGCAGCACGCGCGCCGCCGCGAAGCTCGGCATCGGCATGGTGCACCAGGAGCTGAACCTGTTTGAGAACCTGTCGGTGGCGGAGAACATTTTTCTTGGCCGCGAGCTGCAAAGGGGCATCCGCCCCATTAACGAAGCGGAGCAGGAGCGCCGCGCCGCCACGCTGATGGCGCGCCTTGATCAGCCGATTTCGCCCAGAGAGCACGTCGGCAATCTCAAGGTCGGGCAGCAGCAGCTGGTGGAGATCGCGAAGGCGCTGGCGGAAGACGCCGACATCCTGATCCTCGACGAGCCCACTTCGGCGCTCAGCAAAACCGAAGTGGAGATCCTGTTCCGCGTCATCCGCGAGCTGACGCGTCAGGGCGTCTCCATTATCTATATCTCCCATCGCCTTGAAGAGCTGATGGCGATCGGCGACGTCATCACCATCCTGCGCGACGGCCGCTTTCAGGCGGAAGCGCAGGTCAGCGATATCGACGTGCCCTGGATCGTGCGCGAAATGCTCGGCAGCGAGCCGATGAGCAACTTTCTGCCGGACCAGCGCACCTTTGGTGCAGCGGTGCTGGAGGCGGAGCACATTACCTGCGTCAGCCCCAACGGCAACACGCTGGTGGATGACGTCACCTTTAACGTGCGCGCCGGGGAGATCGTCGGCATCTACGGGCTGATGGGCGCGGGGCGCACCGAGCTGTTCGAGTGTTTGCTCGGCAGCGAACGCAACTATCTCGGCAAAATCTGGCTCGACAGCAAGCCGGTGCCGACGCGCCTGCCGCCCGCCGAGCGCATCCGTATGGGCATGAGCCTGGTGCCGGAAGATCGCAAGCGCGCCGGCATTTTTCCGGTGTCGTCGGTGGCGAGCAATCTCACTATCGCCAGCCTGTGGCGTCGGCTGTCGCATCGCTTCGCCATCGCCCAACAGGAGGAGCAGGCTGCAGTGACCAGCACCGTCGGCAACCTGGCGATCAAAATCTCCTCGCCGGAGGTGGCCATCAGCGCCCTAAGCGGCGGCAATCAGCAGAAGGTGGTTATCGGACGCTCGCTGCTGACTAATCCGCGTCTGCTGCTGCTGGACGAGCCGAGCCGCGGCATCGACGTCGGCGCCAAGGCGGAGGTGTTTCGCATGATGGTGCGGCTGTCGGAGCAGGGCATCGCGGTGCTGTTCTCCACCTCCGATTTGAAAGAGATCATGGCGGTGGCCGATCGCATCCTGGTGATGTCGGGCGGCAAACTTACGGCTGATATACCGCGCGGCGACGCGGAAGAGTCAGCGCTGGTAAAAGCAAGCGCACAGGGGTTCTGAGCATGAAAGGCAATAACGCTATGACGATGGCAGGACAACCGGCGAAAGCGTTCAACTCGCGCGAGAGCATTATTCTGCTGCTGCTGAAGCTGCGCACCTTTATCGCGCTGTTTTTAATTGTCGGCTTCTTCGCGATTACCGTACCGGACTTTCTCGCGCTCGGCAGCCTGGTGATTATGGTGAAGCATATCGCGATCAACGCCTTTCTGGCGCTGGGCATCACCTTCGTCATTATTACCGCCGGTATCGATCTCTCCATCGGCGCGACGCTCGGGCTGTGCGGCATGATCGCCGGCTGGCTGATTACCAAAGGGATCGTTCTGCCGATGTTCGGCATCGCCATCTTCCCCAGCGTCTGGGTGATAGTGCCGCTGGTGCTGCTGGTGGGCGGCCTGATCGGCGCGGCGAACGGCTGGATTATTACCCGCTATAACGTCGCTCCCTTTATCTGCACGCTGGGCACCATGTATATCCTGCGCGGCGCGGCAATGCTGACCTCGGGCGGCGAAACCTTTCCCGGCTTACAGGGCAACCCGCTGCTCGGCAATACCGGCTTCGACCGCATCGGCGCCGGATCGCTGCTCGGTCTGCCCTACGCCATCTGGATGATGATCGTGCTGGCACTGGTGATCGCCTATATCGCCCGTCGTCTGCCGTTCGGCCGCCAGGTTTATGCCATCGGCGATAACGAACGCGCCGCGGAGCTTTCCGGCGTCAAAGTGAAGCAGGTGAAAATCTGGGTCTATACGCTCTCCGGCTTCTGTGCGGCGATAGCGGGCATCGTGGTGTCGTCGCAGCTGGTCGCCAGCCACCCGGCTAACGGCACCTCGTTTGAGATGAATGCCATTGCGGCGGTGGTGCTGGGCGGCACCTCGCTGGCGGGCGGACGCGGCACCATTCTCGGCACGCTGGTCGGCGCGTTTGTGATCGGCTTTCTCGCCGATGGCCTGATCATGATGGGCGTCAGCGAATTCTGGCAGATGGTGATCAAAGGCATCGTCATCATCATCGCCGTCATCATCGACCAGATGCAAAACCGCATGCAGCAGAAAGCGGCGGTGGTGGCGCAGAAGGCGCTGATCGAGGAGGGCGGCGAAGCGAAAAGTTAATCGGTGGCGGTGCAGGCGGGTTCCTTTGCTGCACCCCTTTTTTTACCCGTTACGAATATATATTCGGATGTGATTTTTAATTCAGAGGTGACACATGAATCCTTTCAAGCTTCCGGTCGACGAACTGCAGCGTAAAGCGCGCGCCGTGCGCCGCCGCATTATTCAGCTTAACGCGGGCAGCCCGGCGGGCGGCCATACCGGCGCGGATCTGTCGCAGGCTGATATTCTGACCGCGCTCTACTTCCGCATTCTTAACTGCGCGCCGGATCGCGTCGAAGATCCACAGCGCGATATCTATATCCAGTCAAAAGGTCATGCCGTCGGCGGTTACTACTGCGTGCTGGCGGAGGCGGGCTATTTTCCCGTCGACTGGCTGCCGACCTATCAGCACTCGGATTCGCACCTGCCGGGCCATCCGGTGCGGCAGAAAACCCCGGGCGTGGAGCTGAATACCGGCGCGCTCGGCCACGGACTGCCGGTCGCGGTGGGTCTGGCGCTGGCGGCGAAAAAAGATGGCAGCAAACGGCGCATCTTCGTGGTAACCGGCGACGGCGAGCTGGCGGAGGGCAGCAACTGGGAAGCAGCGCTGGTGGCGGCTCATTACGGCCTCGACAACCTGATCATCATCAACGACAAGAACAAGCTGCAGCTGGCGGGCGCTACGCGCGACATTATGAATACCGATCCGCTGCCGGAAAAATGGCGCGCTTTTGGGCTGGAGGTGACGGAGTGCAACGGCAACGACATGGCGGAGGTGGTCAACACCATTGAAAGTCTGCCGCAGAACGGCAAGCCGCAGGTCATCGTGGCGCACACCGAAAAAGGCTATGGCGTCTCCTTTATTCAGAGCAAGGCGGAGTGGCACCACCGCGTGCCGAAAGGCGAAGAGATCGAACTGGCACTGGAGGAACTGAAAGATGAGTAATGCACAACATTTAGCCAGCGTAATGGTGACCGCCTTTATCGACGCGGTGAATCGCGGTGTGGATCTGGTGCCGGTGGTGGCGGACTCCACCTCCACCGCAAAAATTTCGCCTTTTATCAAAGCTTTTCCCGATCGGCTGGTTAACGTCGGCATCGCTGAACAGACGCTGGTGGGCACCGCTGCCGGTCTGGCGCTGGGCGGCAAGATCGCCGTAACCTGCAACGCCGCGCCGTTCCTGGTTTCGCGCGCCAACGAGCAGGTTAAGGTGGACGTCTGCTACAACAACACCAACGTCAAGCTGTTCGGTCTGAACGCCGGCGCCAGCTACGGCCCGCTCGCCAGCACGCACCACAGCATCGACGATATCGCGGTGATGCGCGGCTTCGGCAATATCGAAATCTACGCGCCCTCCTGCCCGCTGGAGTGCCGCCAGATAATCGACTACGCCATCGAACATGTCGGTCCGGTCTATATCCGTCTCGACGGCAAAGATCTGCCGCAGCTGCATGATGAAAACTACCGCTTCGAACCGGGCAGGATCGATCAGCTGCGCGAAGGCAAGGATATCGCGCTGGTGGCGATGGGGTCGACGGTGCATGAGATTGTTCGCGCGGCGGAACTGCTGGCTGAAAAAGGGATCTCGGCGGGTGTGATCAGCGTTCCATCCATCAGACCTTGTGATACCCAACAGCTGCGCAACCTGTTAAATCACTATCCAGCCGCCATCAGCGTGGAAGAGCACAACGTCAACGGCGGCGTCGGCAGCCTGGTGGCTGAGGTGCTGGCGGAAGGCGGCTGCGGCATTCCGCTGCTGCGCCTGGGCATTCCTGACGGCCAGTACGCTATTGCGGGCGATCGCGCCTCAACGCGGGCGCATCACGGCATCGATGCCGCGAGCGTCGTTAACAGTGCAGTGCGCATTTGCGCGGGAGCCTGACCATGGATGACGCCCTTATTCTGGCGATTGACGAAGGCACCACCAATGCCAAAGCGATCGCCGTTAATCGCCTGGGCCGCGTGGTCGCGCGCGGCAGCCAGCCGCTGACGCTGTCGCATCCGCAGCCGGGGCTGGCGGAGCAGGACGCGCTGGCTGTCTGGCAAGCGGTGCAGCAGGCAGTGACCGACTGTCTGGCGCAGTGCGGCGGCGCGCCCGTCGCGGCGGTGGCGATCAGCAATCAGCGTGAGTCAGTGCTGATCTGGCAGCGGCGCGACGGCAAACCACTGACGCCGCTGGTGAGCTGGCAGGATCGCCGCTCGGAGGCGTTCTGCCGCGACCTGCGCGCCGCGGGCAGCGCCACGCGCATCACCGGACTGACTGGTCTGGCGGTGGATCCGATGTTTCCGGCGGCCAAGCTCACCGGCATGCTGGCGGCGATCCCGGACGGCGCGGCGCGCGCGGCGGCGGGCGAGCTTTGCATCGGTACGGTTGACAGCTGGCTTAGCTGGCAGCTGAGCGCGGGAGAAATCTTCGTCACCGATCACGCCAATGCTGCGCGCACCCAGCTCTACAGCCTGCACAGCAATGACTGGGACGATGAGCTGCTGCGGCTGTTCCAGCTGCCGCGCGCCGCGCTCCCGACCATTGTGCCGTCGGCCAGCGAGCAGGGCGCGGTAGCGATTAGCGCGATACCCGGTCTGGCGCCGGGCACACCGATCCTGTCGCGCATCGGCGACTCCCATGCGGCGCTGCAGGCACAGCGCCGCGGCGATGAGGAGGTCGTAAAAGCGACCTACGGCACCGGCTCCTCTCTGATGATGTCGATGGCGTCGCCACTGCTGACCGACAACGGGCTCAGCACGACCGTGGCCTGGCACGACGGCGCGCTGCGCTTCGCCTTCGAAGGCAATATCACCCATACCGGCTCCGGCGCGGCCTGGCTGGGCAAAATGCTCGGCATTCAGGACCCGCGCGAGCTGACCGCGCTGGCGCAAACCACGGATCACAATCAGGGCATCTATTTTGTGCCGGCGCTCTCCGGGCTGGGCGCGCCCTGGTGGGATCTTCGGGCGCGCGGCATGGTATGCGGCCTGACCGACGCCGCCACGCCCGCGGTGCTGGCGCGCGTGGCGCTGGAGTCGATCGTCTTTCAGATCGCTGACGTTTTTTTCGCTATGGAGCAGGCGAGCGGCCAGCGGCTGTCGGCGCTCTGCGTGGACGGCAGCGCGACCGCCAACGACTGGCTGATGCAGCTGCAGGCGGATGTGCTGCAACGCCCGTTGCTGCGCGCGCCGACGGCGGAGGTCTCGGCGCTCGGCGCGGCGCTGCTGGCGGGCAAAGTGCTGGGATGGTGGCAGCAGGGCAGCGAAATGCAGGCGCTGCAGGGTGGCACGCGCGTAGAGCCGCGTACCGAACTGGCGCAGGCGATGCGGGAGAATTACCAGGGCTGGGTTGAGGCGGTGGCGCGCTGCCGGTTTCAGCCGGCGTGAATGTTAGCCAGGGAGACAGGGCGTGTAAAAGAGGAGGCGCCGTTGCAGAGGCAGCTGCCGGGTCACGGACGTTTCGGCCGATCGCAAAGACCGCATAACGCATCCCTGCGCCTCGGCGCGGGCCGTCCCTGGCCCACGACGCTTTGCTCTTCGGCTGAAACGTCCTTTCCCTTTTGGTATCCGCGCGGTGTTGGGCTATCAGGCCCGGCGCGCTTCCTGCTCGTCGTTCTCGGCGCGCAGCATCTCTACTGGCGGTATACGGCCGCCGCTGAACTCTACCTGACGGATCGGGAAGGCGAAGCGGATATCGCGCTGCTCCAGCGCCGCCATCAGCTGCAGGTTAATCTCCTGCTGAATATCCATATATTTGTTGTAGTCGGCGTCGAGCACGAAATAGACCACTTCGAAGGTCAGCTTTGAATCCTCAAAAGCGAAAAAATGGGCGCGGTCGAAGCGGGTCAGTTCAATGCCCTGAATAATCGACTTCACCAGATCGCTGACTTCTCGCACCTGCGCGGAAGGCGTGCCGTAGCTCAGCCCGAAACGAAACAGGATGCGTCGCTGCTGCATGCGCTTGTAGTTATGGATCGTCTGCTGCAACAGAATGGTATTCGAACAGACGATCTGCTCGCCGCTCAGGCTGCGCAGGCGGGTGGTCTTCAGGCCGATATGCTCGATGGAGCCGGCGATATCGCCGAACACGATAAAATCGCCATGCTCGAAAGGCTTGTCAAAGCCAATCGCCAGCGAGGCGAAGACGTCGCTCAGCACCGTCTGGATCGCCAGCGCGATGGCGATACCGCCCACGCCGAGACTCGCCACCAGCGCGGTAATATTGATGCCCATATTCGACAGAATAGCGAGCAGCATCATTACCCAGACCACCACGCGCAGCAGAATGCCGAGGATTACCGTGGTCACCGGATTACGGACGTGCAGCGGATCGCGCAGCAGATTATGCAGCCACAGACGGATGCCGCAGTCGATCCACATGGCGAGCTGAACGGCGAACGCCAGGAACCAGCCATGGGAAATAAACGCGTTCCAGCTGGGAGGCACGTCGATAAAGCGCAGGGCGATCAGCAGCGAAAAAATCAGCAGCAGCAGCTGGCTGGTGCTGCGCAGGATCTCCACCAGAATCGAGGTGAGGCGCACGTGGCGATCTTCGCTGTAGCGCGCGATGCGACCGGAGATAAAACGGATAGCGCTGCGCAACAGCCAGTAGATCACCAGCGTTCCCGCTACCACGATAGCGCTGTTGATCCAGAACGTTTCATTTAGAAAAAGACGTTGAAAAAAGCCAGATGAGAGCCATTTTTCCATGGGGACGTTTCTCCTTGCCCGGAGGCGATTTAAAAAAGAGAGCAAGGAGAAGCATAGCCTGGATGCGCCTGGGGGCAGCGCAAATCACTGAATAATTACTGAAATCGATTCGCTTTATCGCGCGCCAGGCGCTCAAGGGCGAAGATTACCTGCTGCAGCTGACGCTCCTGCAGCGGCTCTATCGCGGTAAAGCGGAAGCTGAGACGCGGCGTTACGCGCGTTTCGTTTTTGCTGCTCACCACGCTGCGCTCACCGATATGCAGCAGCTGCGCGCCCACCTCGAACTGACCATATTCGCCCAGCTCAACCCGCAGATTTTTAAACTTGTCGCCGCTGTTCAGCCCATCCGGCAACGCCTCGTCCACCAGCACGCCGATGCCGCCCAGCGAGAGATCCTGCAGGCGAAAACGCACCTTTTTGCCGTTGGGCCACTCGCTGTGGCAGTAAAAGGTCGGCTCCAGCGGGGCGGAGATGCGGAAAAACTCCCGGCGCTGAATTTGCCACAGCAGCTCAGGCAGCGGCGCGCTAAAGGCGGGAAGACCTTCAAAAAGCGTTTTCTCCAGCCCGGCCAGGCTGAACTCCACCCTGGCACCATGGGTTTCAGCAGAGATGCTGACGTCGTGGCTGGAAAGGATATATTCGTTGTCGAGATTATTGCTGCCAAGATCGAAGATAATGCGTTCCTGGTCGGCGTCCAGCATACGGCTGATAAACTGACCGCGTGAAAAAGTGACCATCAAGGGCGTCTGAAAACGTAGTAAATCTTTCATCACGCCTAAAACCGCCAGCGTGCCACGTTTGAGATACTGTTCTTTATCGGCTTCTTTCACTTACTGGCTCCAAAAGAGGGTAAAGTTGCGGTTCGTTAATCCTTTATTCTCTGACCGTTATCGGCGTCCCCTGGCGAAGCTTTAGGTTTTTAAGTCAATTTTTTGCATCGGTTTTTGCTGCAGATGAGAATTTCCTGTCTATACTTACTTTTGTAATTCTCCTGATTAATCAGGCGGTCACAACCTAAACAAAAAGGAAGGAGTAGTCGATGGGTATCATTTCATGGATCATCTTTGGTTTAATCGCCGGTATTCTCGCTAAATGGATCATGCCGGGTCGCGATGGCGGCGGTTTTATCGTAACGGTGATCCTGGGGATCATTGGTGCGGTAGTCGGCGGCTGGATCAGTACCCTGTTCGGCTTCGGCAGAGTAGACGGCTTTAACTTCGGCAGCTTTGTGGTTGCGGTAATCGGCGCCATTGTCGTGCTGTTTATCTACCGTAAAGTCCGTAGCTGACACGCGTAGCGTAAGAACTGCAACGGGACGACGTAGTCGTCCCGTTTTACTTTTTCTGCCAGAAAACCTTTCCCGCCAGTCCCCGCAGCAAGCGCTTTTCTCCCCAGCAGCAATAGCCTCCCGCACCAAAATAGGACGATCGGTCAGGTTAGCCGCCTTAATTTCAGGGTTTGTTAAATGAGAGCAGGGTGCAAAGGGAAAGGGAAGAGCGCCGGAGCGCCCTTCGCCTGAGCGGGTTATTTCGCCGCCGTGGTAGCCTGAGGGATATCCTTCACGCTGTTGCAGGTTTTATCTTTCGGGCAGTACTTGTCGAGCAGCATCAGCGTAACGCCGTTGGTCCAGCCGAAGCCGTCCTGCAGCGGATATTCGCCGCCGCCGCCGCCGCCGAGGTTCGGCCCGTCTACCACATACTTCTCGACCAGCTTCTGCTCTTTGTCATAGGTGGTTTGCACGTTCTGCAGGAAGCGCAGGCCGACCTGCTGCGCCAGCTGCGGCTTGTTGTAGTGCTCCAGACCTTCCACCGCGACCCACTGCAGCGGTGCCCAGCCGTTAGGCGCATCCCACTGCTGGCCGTTATTTACCGTGGTGGTGAGCAGCCCGCCCGCTTTCAGCAGCTGCTTCTCTACCGCCGAGGCGGTGCGATCGGCCTGCTTGTCGCTGGCCAGCTGCATATAGAGCGGGAAGAGCGTCGCAGCGGTCAGCTGCGGACTGACCTGGCGCGTTTTGATATTGTAGTCGGCGTACCAGCCCTGTTTGTCATCCCACAGATAGCGATTCACCGCCGCCTGACGCTTTTCCGCCAGGTCGGCATAGTGTTTCGCCTTATCCTGCTGCTTGTCGAGCCGGTACGCTTTGGCGAGCGTCTGCTCCAGATGGAACATCAGGCTGTTAAGATCGACCGGCGCCAGCTGAGTGGTGCGAATCGAGGCGATATTATGCGCGTCGCTGAACCAGCGTGAGCTGAAGTCCCAGCCGGAAGCCGCACCGGCGCGCAGATCGCGGTACAGCTCGCCTTTATCACGCTGCGGCGCTTTCTTCGCGGTATTGACGTCATCCAGCCAGGATTCGGTACGCGGCGCGTCGCGCGAATCCCAGTAGCGGTTGAGCAGGGTGCCGTCCGTCAGTTTAATCACGCGCTTGCTCGCCTGTCCGGCGGCAACGCTGTCGCTGTCCGCCATCCAGTAGTCATACTCTTTCTGCAGCTGCGGCAGGTATTTGCTGTAGGCCGCGTCGCCCTCGTGCGTCGCCAGCAGGTCAACCATCAGGCTGAAGAACGGCGGCTGGGAGCGGCTGAGATAGTAGCTGCGGTTGCCGTTGGGAATATGGCCGTAGGTATCCAGTTCCCACGCGAAGTTATCAATCATATCCTGCACGCGATCCCAGTGGCCGCTCTCCGCCAGACCGAGCATGGTGAAATAGCTGTCCCAGTAATAAACCTCGCGGAAGCGGCCGCCCGGCACGACGTAAGGCTTCGGCAGCGGCAGCAGCGAATCATAGCGCCCGGCGCTTTTAGCGGTACGCGTCAGCACCGGCCAGAGGCCGTCAATATGCGCGCGCAGGCTCTGTCCGGCAGGCGGCACATACTTTTCGCCAGCGGCGGGCAGAGTAAAGTTGCTGGCGACGAAACGCTTAAGATCGAAATTGCGCTGATTTTTCTGCATCTGCCAGTCCGCCAGAATTGACGCAGGGTCGAACTTTGGCACCGCGTCGGCGAAGGTTTTCTGATCGGGGTAGAACTGAGCCTGCTGCACCGCGTTAAACAACGGGCCAAGCCGCACGTCCGGTGGCTGCGGCTGGCTGCTGAGCATACGTGAGTTATCGTCTGCGTGCGCTGCCAGCGCAGGCAAACCCAGCAGCAGAGTCAGCACCACTGGCGCGACTCCCTGACGCCCAAGAGGCGCGGTTACGACAGTTTTTTTCATCGGTTTTTCTCCTTGTCCGAAAGGCGGCCGCGCGTAACGCATTGACCACTCGACTAACTTTAGTCGTAATCTCACAACCTGGCGCGGCGACGCTGTGGAAATGTGAAGCAGCCCAGGAGTGCGTCAGACGGACAAAAGGCGGTTTTTGCTTGCCCTGACGCCGCTTTTACCGGAGGCTGAGGGCAAAAAAAAGAGGGGTAAAATGGATATTATCTGGTATCACCCGTCTCAGGACGGCGAGGTCTGGCTGGAAGGCATGCGGCGGCGTCTGCCGCAGGCGCACGTACGACGCTGGCAGCCGGGCGACGACGCACCCGCTGACTATGCCATTGTGCGTCAGCCGCCGCGCGAGCTGCTGGCGGCGCGGCAGGGGCTGCGCGGCGTGTTTGCGATGGGTGCAGGCGTGGATGACATTCTCGCTCAGCTGGCGCGCTACCCTGACATGCTGCCGCAGTCGGTGCCGCTGGTACGGCTGGAGGATAGCGGCATGGCGCGGCAGATGCAGGAGTATGCGGTGTGCTGCGTGCTCGGCTGGTTCCGTCGCTTCGACGACTACCGTCGACAGCAGCAGCAGGCGCAGTGGCAACCCCTGCCGCCGGTAGCGCGCGAGGCGTTCAGCGTCGGCGTGCTCGGCGCGGGCGTGCTGGGAGTAAGCGTCATCGAGGCCCTTAAGCCCTGGGGCTTCCCGCTGCGCGTCTGGAGCCGTTCGCCAAAGCAGATCGCAGGCGTAGAGAGCTTTGCCGGACGCGAGACGCTCAATGACTTTCTGCGCGGTGCGCAGGTGATTATCAATTTGCTGCCCACCACGGCGGAAACCCTCAACCTGTTTAACGCCGATACGCTGAGCCAGCTGCCGCAGCACGCCTGTTTCCTGAATATGGCGCGCGGCGCGCAGGTGGTGGAGAGGGATCTGCTGGCGGCGCTGGAGAGCGGGCAGCTGCGCGCCGCCGCGCTGGATGTGTTCCAGCAGGAGCCGCTGCCGCAGGATAACCCGCTGTGGCGTCATCCGCGCGTCACCGTTACCCCGCATATTGCGGCATTAACGCTGACGGATGAGGCGATGGACGCCATTACGCGCGCCATCGGCGCCATTGAGGCGGGCGGCCAGCCGTCGGGCTGCGTCGATCGCCAGCGCGGCTACTGATTATTCCGGTTAACTTATTTCCCGCCCGGTCGGGCGGCGTGAAGGAGAAGATGATGTACCCTGTTGATTTACACATGCACACCGTCGCCAGCACCCATGCCTACAGTACCCTGCATGACTATGTCGCGCAGGCGAAAAACAACAGCATCCGGCTGTTCGCCATCACCGATCACGGCCCCGATATGGCCGACGCGCCGCACTACTGGCACTTCGTTAATATGAAAATCTGGCCGCGCGTCATTGACGGCGTCGGCATTCTGCGCGGTATCGAGGCGAATATTAAAAACCAGCAGGGCGAAATTGACTGCTCCGGCCCGATGCTCGATTCGCTGGATCTGATTATCGCTGGATTTCACGAGCCGGTTTACGCGCCGCGTGACAAGAGCCATCACACCGATGCGATGATCGCCACCATGGCGAACGGCGTGGCGCATATTATCAGCCACCCAGGCAACCCGAAATTCCCGGTGGATATCCGCGCCATCGCCGAGGCGGCGGCGCACTACAACGTGGCGCTGGAGATCAACAACTCCTCGTTTACCACCTCGCGCCCCGGCAGCGAGCCGAACTGCCGCGCCATTGCCGAAGCGGTGCGCGACGCGGGCGGCAAGCTCGCCTTTGGTTCCGATTCCCATACCGCCTTTACGCTGGGGAATTTTGAGCACTGTCTGCGCATCACGCGCGAAGTGGATTTTCCTGAAGATCGCGTGTTAAATGTCACGCCGCGCCGCCTGCTCGATTTCCTTGAGCAGCGCACCGGCAAGCAGATTGCCGAACTGGCGGATTTCTAACCCTTTTACCTCTGGAATAGTGCATGAACGAGTTTTCCATTCTGTGCCGCGTCATCGGCTCTCTGTTTAACCGTCAGCCGCAGGATCCGTTGCTGGTCCCGCTGTTTACGCTGCTGCGCGAGGGCAAACTTGGCGCGCAATGGCCGCTGGAGCAGGATGAGCTGCTGCAGCGTCTGCAGCAAAACAGCGATCCGCAGGCGCTGGCGGCGGATTACAATGCGCTGTTTGTCGGCCCCGACTGTAGCGTCCCGCCTTACGCCTCTCAGTGGCCGGAGGGCAAGCCAGAGCCGGAGGTGCGTGCTTTTCTCGCCTCGCGCGGTATGCCGCTCAGCGACGCGCCAGCTGACCATTTCGGCGTGCTGATGCTGGCGGCTTCCTGGCTGGAAGATCAGTCGGCGGAAGATGAAAGCGAGGCGCAGTTTGCCCTGTTCGATAGCTATCTGCTGCCCTGGTGCGGCGCGTTTCTCGGCAAGGTCGAGGCACACGCCACCACGCCCTTCTACCGCACGCTGGCGGCGCTGAGCCGCGAGGCTATTCAGGCGATGTGGGATGAGCTTAATGAAGCCGCCGGAGACGACGGCGAAGATCAGGTCTAACTCAGCCCGGTTTTACCAGCGCGCCGGATGCCTGCCCGGCGCACAGCCCGGCGTCGCGCAGAGCTGCGGCGTGCCGGGCAGTCGTGCGGCGGCGCGCAGACGTTCACCCACTCCCCATGGCGTAAGTTCCACCATCGGCAGCGTATCGTGCTGATGCGCGAGGATGCCCGCTGAGGGGCTCTTTTCCCGGCTGGGATGCTGCTGCAACAGCAGGGCGGTGCGCGCCAGCGACAGTCGCGCCTGAACGCCATAGCCGCTTGCGCGGCGCTGGCGTAACCCCTCCAGCGCCGCGGCGGCCATCAGATAGCCCGTTGCGTGATCCAGCGCCTGAACCGGCAGAGGCGTCGGCGTCTCGCGTCCTGACCAGCGCATGCCGCTATCGGCGATGCCGCACGCCATCTGCACCAGACTGTCGAAGCCGCGGCGGTTGCGCCAGGGACCGCGCCAGCCCCAGGCATTAAGGCCGATATCGACCAGGCCCGGCGACAGCGTCGCGCGCGTTTCAGCGTCAAACCCCAGCTGCTCCAGCGCGTCGGCGCGATAGCCATGCACCAGCAGATCGGCCTGTTCCAGCAGCTCGCGCAGCGTCTCGCGGCCCGCGGCCGTTTTAAAATCGACCACGGCGCGCCGTTTGCCGCAGGTAATCTCTTCATCCAGCGTCGGCTCGTGCCAGCCGGGCGGATCGATACGCAGTACCTCCGCGCCCAGGCTGGCGAGAAAACGCGTCGCGACCGGCCCGGCGATAACGCGTGTCAGATCTAAAACGCGCACGCCGAGCAGCGGTCGGGCAGCAGGCATCGGCCAGCGGCGCGCCGGGGCGGCGACGCCGCGTTGCCAGTCGATCAGCGGCTCTTCGCGCACCGCCTGACCTTGCGGATGCTGTTGCCACTGCTGTTCGCTGCGCATCTGCGCGGCGCAGCCGCCCGCATCGACAATCGCCTGCTCCAGCGCGCCAGCCTGCCAGCGCGCCACCTGGTGCGCCAGCGCGTCGCGGTCGGGCTGCTTTCCCAGCACGCGCGTCATCGCCGCGCGGTGATGTGGCGCATTGGTATGCAGGCGGATCCAGCCGTCGGCGCTGCGATAATCCCCGGCAAAAGCGTCCCAGAGCGCGGGCGCAGGGCGGTTGCGGGGAACAAAGCTGCTCTGAAACCAGCGCGAGGCGAGGCGCACGTTCACGCTGACCGGCTGGTCACTGCCGATAAAATCCGCCGTCGCCTGCGTCGCCAGTCCGATGCTGGCGGCGGCCAGTTCACTGACGGCAAAGGCGGATGAGAAGGTGGCAGTATCGAGAAAAGTGGGTGCGGCGGTTACGTCATCAGAGCCACGCAATCCTTGCCGCAGCTGCTGCCACAGTGACGCGGCGAGCTGATAATCCATAATGGTTCTCCAGAAACAGACGGTATTCAGAGCATAGCACCGCTTTTTCAGCGGCGGCGCAGGCGCGGGAAGCGCGCATGCATCCGCAGGCTGCGCACGTTAATGACCGCTATCGCCGTACCGCAGATCACCAGCGAGGCGCCGATGATTTTAAAGCTGTTAAGGCTGTCGCCCAGCACCACAATGCCCATCAGCACCGACAGCACCGGCGTCAGCAGCGAGTAGGGCATAATCAGATTGACGTTGTACTTCTTCAGCAGGCCATACCACAGGGTATAGGCGACTATTGAAGAGGCGATGGCGCTGTAGAGAATGCCGAACCAGCCGCGCCATCCCGCCTGACTCAGCGCGTAGAACTGATGTGACTCCATGACAAAACTCGACAGCCCAACGATGGGTACCGCCAGAAAAGCGATCCAGCCGGTCATGGTAAGAGGCTTAATCGGCGGCGATTTTTTGACGATCAGATTGCTGACCGCCCAGCCGGTAGCGCTGCAGAGCAGAATAACCAGCACCCACCAGGCGGGTATGGTCGGGCTGCCGGAGAGCACCGCGACGCCGCTCAGTGAGATGGCGATGCCGACCAGCTGGATAGCCTTCAGCCGCTCCTTGAGCACCACCATCGCCAGCAGCATGGCGACAGGCGTGCCGAGCTGCACCACAATCGCGCCGGTACCGGCGTCAGTATAGCGCATGCCGACAAACAGCAGCGAAAAGTGCATAAAGCCGAAGGTAAAGGCGAGCGCGAGCAGCCAGGGCAACTGCTGGCGCGTGATGCGACAAAAGGGGATAAGCACAATCGCCACTACCACAAAGCGCATCCAGGTAAGGAACAGCGGCGGCAGCTCCAGCAGCCCCCACTTTACCGCCACATTGTTGAATGCCCAGATGGAAACCACCATCAACACCAGAAAAAAATGCCGCAATGCCACAATCCTGTCCTTCGCTGTTATTTTTTCGCCACCTCTTAATGATGGCACGAAGCGGAGAGGCGCTGACAGGTGCCAGTAAATATTTTTATGTTATGACAAGTGCGGGAAAATCATAAGACAAGCTGCCGCTTTGCTGTCAGACTGGTTCACCGAGACGTTTATCTGTAAGGATCCGGTTCGGTATGACATCCACTTCTGCTTTGCCCCTTGCCCTGATTCAGTTAGAAGTTCCCCCTGCCGAGGTAACGGCACGCATCGGCGAACAGCCGCGCTGGTTTATTGAGGCGCTTGGCCTGCTGCCCGATGATTATGTGATTGTGCGTCCTCATCTGGGCGAGTCCCTGCCGCAGTTCGATCGGATCAGCGGCGCGATCCTCAGCGGCTCCTGGGCGATGGTCACCGATCACGCCCACTGGAGCGAACGTAGCGCGGCGTGGGTACGGGCGGCGATAGAGGCTGAGCTGCCGCTGCTGGGCGTCTGCTACGGCCATCAGCTGATGGCCTACGCGCTGGGCGGCAAGGTGGCGGACAACCCCAACGGCTGGGAACGCGGTCTGCTGCCGCTGACCTGTGAAACGGCGGCACAGCGCGACGAACTGCTTGCGGCGTTTCCGGGCCGGTTCAGCGCCTGGCTGTCGCACCGCCAGTCGGTGATTGCGCCGCCGCCGCAGGCGCAGGTGCTGGCGAAATCGGACAAAGATGGCTGTCAGATCCTGCGCTATTCGCCGCAGGCGCTGTCGGTGCAGTTTCACCCTGAATTTTCGCGCCGCATTATGCGCGCCTGTCTGCCGCAGGAGGTCAGCGACAGCGGCGCGGATATGGAGGGCACTGACTGGGCGCGACAGCTGCTGGTGGCGTTCTGGCAACAGACGCGCCCGCAGGCGGGTCAGGCGCAGGGAGCGTAACCGCGTCTGCAGCGGTAAACCCAGGCGGGCGGCACGTTTTTCAGCACCCGCTGGCGCTGCCAGGTAAAGTAGCGTGACAGATCGGGCTGAGTCATCGAGGTGTACTGAAACTGTACAAAGATGCCGTCCGGTCCGAGCGCATTAAATACCGCCCGTAAAATGTTGTCGCGCAGCGCGGGCGGCAGCGACAGCAGCGGCAGGCCGGAAATGATCGCGTCATACTCCCCGCTCAGATACTCCGCTGAACAGTGGCGAACCTGCATGCGACTATCCTCCAGCGCACGCAGCTTATCCGCCAGCGGCGCGCTAATCTCAAATACGTCCAGTTCCGCCTGCGGCTGCATGCGCGCCAGCAGGTGACGCGTCAGCACGCCGTCGCCTGCGCCGAGTTCGGCGACGCGCAGGGCGCTGCGCCAGCAGACGCTGTCGCTCATGGCGCGGCAGAGCGCTGCCGATGAGGGCATAATGCTGCCCATCTTGCGCGGATGGCGAATAAACTGATGAATAAAGTCTGCTTTTGCGCGCATAAGGGTAAAAGCCGAAGCCAGCATGTCACTCTCCTGTTATTAATCTCCTCTGTTGACCCTGATACGGCCTGAAGTTTCGCTTTTTTTCCGCACCGCGGCCTGTTCTCAGAATTATCCGTGCGCCTGAGCGGTGCGCTTTTCCTTTGCGGCGGTCACAGTTTCCGACAGCAACATCTGACAGGCTAGGTTTGTTCATTCATTGTTAACAGCAAGTTTCATTGTTGTTTCAGTTCCTGACCTGTAAGGAGATTCACCATGCGTTACGCCTCTCCCGGAGAACAGGGTTCTCTGATTCACCTCCAGAAAACCTACGGCAATTTTATCAACGGCGAATTCGTGCCGCCGGTGAACGGGAACTACTTCACCAACACGTCGCCGGTTAACGGTTCGGTGGCAGGGGAATTCCCGCGTTCGGACAAGGCAGACGTGGACAATGCCGTCGCCGCGGCGCAGGCCGCAGCCGAAGCCTGGGGTAAAACGTCGCCGCAGCAGCGTTCGCTGGCGCTGCTCAGGATCGCTGATCGGCTGGAGCAAAACCTCGAATATATGGCGGTGAATGAGACCTGGGATAACGGTAAGCCGGTGCGCGAAACGCTGGCCGCCGATATGCCGCTGGCGGTGGATCATTTCCGCTATTTCGCTGGCTGCGTGCGGGCGCAGGAGGGCACGGCCGCTGAGATTGATGAGTTTACCGCCGCCTATCATTTCCATGAACCACTGGGCGTGGTGGCGCAAATTATCCCCTGGAACTTCCCGTTGCTGATGGCGGCGTGGAAGCTGGCGCCGGCGCTGGGTGCGGGCAACTGCGTGGTGCTGAAGCCAGCTGAGCAGACGCCGCTGAGCATTACGCTGTTTGTTGAACTGATTAAGGACCTGCTGCCGCCCGGCGTGCTGAACGTGGTGCACGGCTACGGCAAAGAGGCGGGCGAGGCGCTGGCCTCTCATCCCGACATTGCCAAGGTCGCCTTTACCGGCTCTACGGCAACCGGCGGTCATATTCTCGAACTGGCGGCGAAAAATTTGATCCCCTCGACCGTCGAGCTGGGCGGCAAGTCGCCGAATATTTTCTTTGAAGACATCATGCAGGCGGAGGAGAGCTTTATAGAGAAGGCTGCCGAAGGCGTGGTGCTCGGCTTCCTTAATCAGGGCGAAGTCTGTACCTGTCCGTCACGCGCGCTGGTGCAGGAGTCGATCTACGAGCCCTTTATGGCGGCGGTGATGAAACGCATCAAAACCATTAAGCGCGGCGACCCGATGGACAGCGAAACCATGGTCGGCGCACAGGCATCGCAGCAGCAGTTCGACAAGATCCTCTCTTACCTGGAGATTGCCCGTCAGGAGGGCGCAGAAGTGCTGACCGGCGGCGGCGTCGAGAAGCTGGAAGGGCATCTCGCCAGCGGCTATTACATTCAGCCGACGCTGCTGAAGGGCAACAACAGTATGCGCGTTTTCCAGGAGGAGATCTTCGGACCGGTGGTAGGCATCACGACCTTTAAAGATGAAGCGGAAGCGATCGCCATCGCCAACGACTCGATTTACGGGCTGGGCGCGGGCGTCTGGACGCGCGATATCAACCGCGCTTATCGCGTCGGCCGCGCCATTAAGGCGGGGCGCGTCTGGACCAACTGTTACCACCTCTATCCGGCGCACGCCGCCTTTGGCGGCTATAAAAAATCGGGCATTGGGCGCGAAACGCATAAGATGATGCTGGATCACTATCAGCAGACTAAAAACCTGCTGGTGAGCTACAGCGTGCAGCCGCTCGGTTTCTTCTGATTTACCGGCTGCGGCGCGTTGCTCTCTGGGCAACGCGCCGTTTTTATTTCATATTTATCTCAGTGCAATTAGCGTTTTTTCGACCCATTGTTAACTGTCATAACCGCGTAAGATTGCTGTGGCAAGGTCAGGAGAGTGCTTCCTGACAGGCCTGAGGCCGAAACGAATAAGGAATGTTGATGAACGAGATCTATAACGTGCTGAATGAACATGACGACGTGCTGGACGGTCTGGAGTACAGCATCATCGCCGTTAACCTGCCGGACCGTCAGGCGGCCAGTATGCGCGATGGCGACAACGCCGATCGGCGGCTGGCGGGCGAGGCGGCGGAGGTGCCGCGTTTCTGGTAACCCGCTACAGCGTTATACGCGCACAATGCGCCTGAAACAGCTTTTTGCAGGCAGCTCGAAAGTTTACTACGTGGCTGGCAGGCGTCGAGAAGTAAAACGGCCCGCGACAGAGATGTCTCGGGCCGGGTGAGCAGGGATGCGGTAAGCGTCTTTGCCATCGAACCCTGCCAGCTGCGTGAGCGAAAAAAGTAACGCCCACTGCAGGGTAGTTAGGTTGTTATTTCACGCAGCGCGCGCAGGTGCTGTCCTGGATCTGCTTAAAGAAGTCGTTGCCTTTATCATCTACCAGGATAAACGCCGGGAAGTTTTCGACCTCAATTTTCCAGATCGCCTCCATGCCCAGCTCGGCATACTCCACGCACTCCAGCTTCTTGATGCTCTGCTGCGCCAGGACGGCAGCCGGACCACCGATACTGCCGAGATAGAAACCGCCGTGCTTATGGCAGGCATCCGTCACCTGCTGGCTACGGTTGCCTTTCGCCAGCATAATCATGCTGCCACCGTGCGACTGCAGCAGATCGACATAGGAATCCATGCGGCCAGCGGTCGTCGGGCCAAGCGAGCCAGAGGCGTAGCCTGCAGGTGTCTTCGCCGGACCGGCGTAGTAGATCGGGTGATCTTTCACGTACTGCGGCAGCCCTTCGCCGCTGTCGATGCGCTCTTTCAGCTTCGCGTGCGCGATATCGCGCGCCACAATAATGGTGCCGCTCAGCGACAGACGCGTAGAAACCGGACAGGCTGACAGCTGCGCCAGGATCGCTTTCATCGGGCGGTTAAGATCGACGCTGACCACGCCGCCTTCGCCCTGCTGGCGCAGCGCGTCAGGAATATACTGCGCCGGGTTATCTTCCAGCTTCTCAATCCAGATGCCGTCGCGGTTAATCTTCGCTTTGATATTGCGGTCCGCCGAGCAGGAGACGCCCATCCCCACCGGACAAGAGGCGCCGTGGCGCGGAAGGCGGATAACGCGAATATCGTGCGCGAAATATTTGCCGCCAAACTGCGCGCCCAGACCCAGCTGCTGCGCCGCTTCCAGCAATTCCTGCTCCAGCGCCAGATCGCGAAACGCCTGGCCATGCTCGTTGCCGCTGGTCGGCAGGCTATCGTAATAGTGCGTCGAGGCGAGCTTCACGGTTTTCAGCGTGCTCTCCGCCGAGGTGCCGCCAATCACAAACGCGATATGGTAGGGCGGGCAGGCGGCGGTGCCGAGCGACATCATCTTGTCTACCAGATAGTTCTTCAGCCTGCCGGGACTGAGCAGCGCCTTGGTCTCCTGATAGAGATAGGTTTTATTGGCGGAACCGCCGCCCTTGGCGATGCAGAGGAATTTATACTCATCGCCGTCGGTGCTGTAGAGGTCGATTTGCGCCGGCAGGTTGGTGCCGGTATTCACCTCGTTGTACATATCGAGCGCGGCGTTCTGCGAGTAGCGCAGGTTATCTTCGATAAAGGTGTTATAGACGCCCTGCGACAGCGCGGCTTCATCGCCGCCACCGGTCCAGACGCGCTGGCCTTTTTTACCCATAATGATCGCGGTGCCGGTATCCTGGCAGGTCGGCAGTACGCCTTTAGCGGCGATTTCCGAGTTGCGCAGAAACTGCAGGGCGACATATTTATCGTTTTCGCTCGCTTCAGGGTCCGCCAGAATAGAGGCGACCTGCTGCTGGTGCGCCGGACGCAGCATAAAGGAGGCGTCGTGAAACGCCTGCTGCGCCAGCAGGGTCAGCGCTTTCGGATCGACCTTCAACACCTCTTCGCCCTCGAAGCTGGCGACGGAAACGTGCTCGCGGGTCAGCAGATAGTACTGGGTGTCATCATGGGACAGCGGAAAGGGTTCTTGATAGTAGAAAGGTTTATTCGACATCTCGGCTCACTTAACACGGCTTGTCGGCTCGCGCAGCGCGAGGCGAACAGCCGCAACTATTGTTGGTTGTTATTTCGTCAGCCGCGCGGGACGCGGCTGACGTAAGCAGAAGGAAAAAGATTTTACACTTTATTAACCTGTCTCGTCGCCTGCTTTAGAACATCATGACCATCCACGGGTAGGCGACCAGCATCAGCAGCACCAGAAACAGCAGGCCGAAAATGGTGCCCAGACGCCAGTAATCTTTCGTGGGCAGATAGCCGCTGCCGTAGTAAATCGGGCTGGGGCCGGTGCCGTAAGGGGTGATAATTCCCATCACGCCGAGTGAGGTACAGAGCATCAGACAGAACACCGGCATGTTGATGCCCGGAATCGCCGCGGCGATAGTGAGCATCGCAGGCAGCAGCGCGGTGGTATGCGCGGTGGTACTGGCGAACAGGTAGTGCAGCAGATAAAAGGCGATCAGCAGCACCACGGCAGAGACCTGCGGATCGTAACCCTGCAGCAGCATGCCGCCCTCTTTGCCCAGCCAGGCGATAAAGCCGACGCGCGCCAGCCCGTCCGCCAGCGCCACCAGAGTGGCGAACCAGGCGAAGGTATTCCACGCTGCTTTGTTGCTGGTGATATCGGTCCAGTTCAGCACGCCGGTCCAGAGCATCAGCACGATAACCAGCAGGGCAGCCATTGCCGGTTCAATCCAGGCGGTGGCGAAAATCCACATCAGCAGCGCACACACTACAAAGATCAGCAGCAGAATCTCATTGCGCGACAGTTTGCCCAGCTTTTGCAGCTCGGCGGTGGCCCAGCGCGGCACTTCATCGTTAACTTTTACTTCCGGCGGGTAGAGCCAGTAGGCGAGCAGCGGCATCGTCAGGATCAGCAGCACGCCGAGCGGCAGGAACGCGATAAACCACATGCCCCAGGAGATATCGAAGCCAATGACGCTTTTCACCAGCGCCAGCGCCAGTAGGTTCGGCGCCAGCGCCGACAGAAACATCGAGCTGGTGATACAGGCGGCGGTGATGGCGACCCACATCAGATAAGAGCCGATGCGGCGCGCGCTTGGGTCGTTGGGTTTAGAACCGTAGAGCGGCGGCAGGTTGGCGATAATCGGGTAGATGGTGCCGCCGCTGCGCGCGGTGTTTGAGGGAGTAAAGGGCGCCAGCAGCAGATCGGCGAAGGTAATGGCATAGCCGAGCGTCAGGCTGCGGCGGCCGAGATACTTCACCAGGATCAGCGCCAGTCGGCGTCCGAACTGGGTTTTATCGTAGCCGGCGGCGAACATAAAGGCGCCAAAAATCAGCCAGACGGTGGAGTTGCCGAAACCGCTTACGCCCCACTTAAAGGACTCGGTGGCGACCTTAAAGCCGGGCTTCGCCAGCTCGGCGGGGCTGAACAGCACATACTGGCTGAAGAGGGCGATAATCACCACGCCGGTCAGACCGATCACCGCACCCGGCAGTGGCTCGAAGATCAGGCCGACAATCACGCCGACAAAGATGGCGAAAAAGTGCCAGGCGTAAGGCTCAAGGCCCGCTGGCGTCGGCACCAGCAGCAGCAGTACGGCGACCACGATGGGAAGGGCCAGCATAAGCCAGCGTTTATGTTGTCCCGGCGGCGGGACGGGCGCAGGTTGCGCGGCTTCGTTCAGCGGTTTTTTCATGTTCATAGTGAAGGTCTGCAAGTTATAAAGAAGAGAATGTCGGCTTTGCTGATGCGCTTTTGATAATTAACGTGCGCAGAATGCTTGCAGCAAAACCTTATTGAATAACGTCTTCAGATGACAACTTTATTAAATAAACCTTTGCGCTGTGACTATATGATGCGCCTGGCGAAATAGTAAATTTTGATCTGGATCAAAGAGTGAGTTCGGCTTTTTAAGCGCTCGCTTTCTTTAAAATTCATATCGCCGTCTTAAGAAAAATCCTTACCAAAAAGCAGCGTTATCAGCGCCTTTTTCTGTAAATTCCCCTCATTATAGATTATTGAAAAGATTATAGTATTTTTTAATCTTAACAATAATTTGATTTTTCCGGCGCTTTCGCTAACATTACTATAACTAAAATATCAAGCTTTGCAAAATAAATAACTCCGCTACTTCAAAAGTTTTATAACTATATTCATTTCTTTTGTATCTAAAGTAACTGGTATATTAGGGGTGTGAAGTCGGACCTTTTAATAATTGCCAGCATGCCTCGTCCGCAAGAATTTTTCAGCTTTTAATTTCCGGAGTTAATCTAAATGAATACTCGCACCCCGCTTTTAAATCCGCTGACTTTGCCGAACGGCGCGGTATTAAAAAATCGTCTGGTCATGGCACCGATGACCACCTGTACAGGATTTTACGACGGCACCGTAACCAGCGAGCTGGTGGAGTACTATCGCGCACGCGCCGGTACGCTTGGCACGGTTATCGTCGAGTGCTGCTTCATCGACGCGAAAGGTCCCGCCTTTCCTGGCGCAATCGCCATCGACAACGACAATAAAATCGCCGGCCTCGCCCGCATCGCCGACGCGATCAAATCCCAGGGATCAACGGCCATTCTGCAGATCTACCACGGCGGCCGTATGGTCGAACCTGAGCTGATCGGCGGTAAAACGCCGGTCGGCCCCAGCGCTATCGCCGCGCCGCGCGAAGGCGCGACCACGCCGCAGGCGCTGACCGCTGATGAAGTCGACGTGATGATCACGAAATTCGGCGACGCGGTGAACCGCGCCATCAAAGCGGGCTTCGATGGTGTCGAACTGCACGGCGCCAACACCTACCTGATTCAGCAGTTCTATTCCCCGAACTCCAACCAGCGCGACGACAAGTGGGGCGGCAGCCGCGAAAATCGCGCCCGTTTCCCGCTGGCGGTGCTGGATATCGCCCATAAGATGGCGGAGCGCATCGCACACAACACCTTTATTATCGGCTATCGCTTCTCGCCGGAAGAGATCGAAGTGCCTGGCATCCGCTTCGCCGATACGCTCTATCTGCTGGAGAAACTGGCGGAGCGCGGGCTTGACTATGTGCACTTCTCGGTTGGTCAGTTGCTGCGTCCCTCCATCGTTGACACGCAGGATCCCACGCCGCTGATCGACAAATTTATTGCGCAGCGCTCTGAGCGGCTGGCGAAGGTGCCGGTGATTGGCGTGGGCGGTGTGGTGAATAAAGCGGATGCGGAGAAGGGGCTGGAGCATGGCTACGACCTGGTGGCGATCGGTAAAGCCTGCATCGCCTATCCGGACTGGGCGGATCGCGTCCTGAATAATGAGCATCTCGATCTCTATATCGACAGCACCCAGCGCGAAGCCCTGATGATCCCGGAGCCGCTGTGGCGCTTCTCGCTGGTGGACGCGATGATCCGCGAAGTCAGCGCGCCGGGCCGCAAATATAAGGCGGGCGTCTATCAGGAAAAAGTCGAGGCGGAAGCGCTGAAGCTGAAAATCAACGTCACGCTGGATACCGACCGTATCACTGACATTTCAATGGTGCCGGACGATACGCTGGACGTCGATTTCACCGAAACCTTTGAAAGCCTGCGTAACCGGATGCTGGTCGCCAACAGCCCGCACGTCGATGCCATTACCGGCGCGACTACCCAGAGCGAGGCGCTGAAAAAAGCGGTATCGCGCGCGCTTTCTACCTCCAGCAAAGAGTATGTGATTGAAGAGGGCGGCAACCCCGCCGCGCCGCAAAACTACGACGTCGTGGTCATCGGCAGCGGCGGCGCAGGCCTGGCGGCGGCCATCCAGGCGCATGACGAAGGGGCGCGGGTGGTGATTATCGAGAAAATGCCGACCATCGGCGGCAACACCATCAAAGCCTCGGTGGGCATGAACGCGGCGGAAACCCGTTTCCAGGCGATGAAAGGCATCAAGGACAGCAAAGAGCTCTTCTATCAGGAGACGCTGAAAGGCGGCCAGAACAAAAACAATCCGGTGCTGCTGCGCGAGTTCGTCGAGCTGGCGCCGGAGGCGATCGACTGGCTGGCCGACCACGGCATTGAGCTGAACGATATCACCATCACCGGTGGGATGAGCATCGACCGTACGCACCGTCCTGCGGATCGCTCGGCGGTCGGCGGCTACCTGATCAGCGGCCTGGTGAAAAACATCAACAAGCGCAACATTGAAGTGCTGCTCGATACCTCGGTCGCGGAAATTCTCACTGAGAACGGCGCGGTCACCGGCGTGAAGGTGGTGGATGAGTACTACGACAGCCGCATCCTCTATGCGAAAAGCGTTATTGTCGCCACCGGCGGCTTTAGCGCCAACCGCGAGATGGTGGTGAAATACCGCCCGGAGCTGGATGGTTTCGTCACGACCAACCATAAAGGCGCTACCGGCAGCGGTATCGCTATGCTGCAGAAGCTGGGCGCGGATACCGTGGATATGGGCGAAATCCAGATCCATCCTACCGTCGAGCAGACCACCTCTTATCTTATCTCCGAGTCGATTCGCGGCGGCGGCGCGATCCTGGTGTCGCAGGAGGGCAAACGCTTCTTTAACGAGATGGAGACGCGCGACAAAGTTTCCGCGCAGATTATCGCGCTGCCTGAGAAGAGCGCCTGGGTGGTTTTCGACGAGCAGGTGCGGGCGAACAACAAAGCGGCGGATGAGTATATCGCCAAGGGCTTTGTTATCAGCGCCCCAACCGTGGGCGAGCTGGCGGTGAAACTCAATATGGAGCACACCACGCTGGAAGAGACGCTGGCGCGCTACAACCAGTTCGTCGTGGACCAGAAAGATGAGGATTTCGGCCGCACCACGGCGCTGCGTCATCCGCTTAATCAGGGACCTTTCTACGCTATTCGCGTGGCGCCAGGGGTGCATCACACCATGGGCGGCGTGACCATTAATACCGATACCGCAGTGCTCGACAGCAATAAACAGCCGATCCGCGGCGCCTGGGCGGCGGGCGAAGTGGTCGGCGGCATCCACGGCGCCAACCGCATCGGCGGCAATGCCGTGGCGGATATCATTATCTTTGGTATCCTTGCCGGACGTAACGCGGCGGCCCTGGCGCGCAGCTAGTCTGCGGCTGGTAGCCGGAAGAGAAGTACCCGGCGTGGCGCAGCGGGCGTGGAAGGATCGCCCGCTACGGCCTCGCCAGCCGCAGGTTCACTTTGACAGCCGAGGCGAGTATGTCAGCCGACGAAGGCGTTTACGCCTATTCCGCAGTGCTAATGGGCTCGCCCATTCTGCTTAAACTCTTTGACGATAATGCCAGCCTCGCCGCCCAGGTTTTCCGCCTGATCCGCCATTATGAAAATATTCTCACGGTCAACCGCGCCCAGTCAGAGGTGATGGCGGTCAACCATGCGGCAGGCAAAGAGGCGATAAGCGTCAGCCGCGAGGTGTTCGAGCTGATCCAGTGCGCCCATCAGGTCAGCCTGCTGCCGGAAAGCCTGTTTAATTTCACTATCGGCCCGCTGGTCAAGCGCTGGAAGATCGGCTTTCAGGGCAACAGCGTGCCGCCGCGCTCGGAGCTGGAACAGCGGATGACGTTAACCGATCCGCGCCAGGTCGAGCTGGATCCCAGCCGGCTCAGCGTTTTCCTGCGCCAGCCAGGCATGGAGATCGATCTGGGCGCTATCGCCAAAGGCTATATCGCCGATCGGGTGCGCAGCTTTCTGCGCCAGCAGGGGGTGGAAAGGGCGCTTATCAATCTGGGTGGTAACGTGCAGACGCTCGGCGCGCCGCCGCAGACCCGCGGCTGGTCTGTGGGGCTGAAAACGCCATTTGGCAATGCCGAAGAGCTGACTGGCGTTATTGAGGTGGCGGGCAAATCAGTGGTGACTTCAGGGATCTACGAGCGCTACTTCGAGCGAGACGGGCGCTGCTATCACCATATTCTCGATGCGCGCAGCGGCTATCCGCTCGATAACGAGCTGCTGAGCGTTACGGTGATCTCCGACCGCTCGCTCGACGGCGATATCTATACCACGCTGCTCTATGGGCTGGGCGTGGAGAAGAGCCTCCTGGCGCTGCGCGATACGCCCCATATTGAGGCGATATTCCTTACCCGCGACCATGAGGTGATCTGCTCCTCGTCGCGCCAGTTCAGGTTTCGCCTGCACGACCACAGCTACCGGCTGGTTACTGACAATACTGCCTGAGCAGCGAGTGATATTCCGGCTGCAGGCGGTAGCGATAGACCGGGCGGCCGGTCGCACCATAGTGAATGCTGGTAAAGAGGATATTGATCTGCGCCAGCCAGATAAGGTATTTGCGGCAGGAGACGCGTGAGATATTGACCTCCGCCGCCAGTTCGTCGGTCGAGAATTCGCTGCCGGGATGGGCGTCTATCCACTGACACAGGGTGCGCAGCGTCTGCGGCGTCAGCCCTTTCGGCAGCCGTTTGCTGTCGTTGCTGGTGGGGGGATTGCCGTGGATCAGCTGATCGACTTCAGCCTGCTGGTAGTAAAGATGGTTATCCATCAGCGATTTCTTTTGCCGCCAGTTGGTCAGGGCTTCTTCAAAGCGCGGGAACTGGAACGGCTTAATCAGGTAATCCACCACGCCGTAGTGCAGCGAGGTTTTGATGGTGGCAGCGTCAGCGGCGGATGAAATAATGATCACCTCGACAGGCTGTTTCGCCTCACGCAGCTCCGGCAGCAGATCCAGTCCGTTTTCATGCTGCAGATAGATATCAAGCAGCACCAGATCCACGGCGGGCTCGCTGTGGAGGATCATCTCTTTCGCCTGCTGCAGCGTCGACGCCGTACCGACGCAGTGAAAGCCCGGCACCTGCCCGACGTAAACGCGATTCAGCTCAGCGACCATAGCATCATCATCGACCACTAACACATTGATCATGCGGTTTTGTTGCCTCCATCCCAGGGAAGTTGTACAAAAAATTGGGTAAACACGCCGGGTTCCGACTCAACGCTGACGCTGCCGCCAAGGCTTTCCGTCTGCTGCTTCAGCAGATAAAGCCCGACGCCGCGATCTTCGCCTTTCGTCGAGAAGCCTTTGTCAAAGATAGCATCCAGCTGATCGGTTGCGATGCCCGGCCCGTCATCGCTGACTTCACACGCCAGCCAGCCGTTCTGATAGTGCAGCATCACGTGAATATCGCCGTTATTTTCCTCGCCGAGCGCATCAAGCGCGTTCTCGATAAGGTTGCCAAGCACGGTAATCAGCACGGCAATCTGCTGCTCGTTGCCGATATCCGGCAAAAAGCTGGCGTCGCTCAGCGTCAGACGATGGCCGCTGTCCGACGCGCGGTTGATTTTACTCAGCAGGAAACCGGCGATCACCGGCGACTTAATTTTGTCGAGCAGCGAACCGATCTCGGTCTGGTAGTTGTTCGCCGTCTTTAAAATATAGGCTTCGACCTGCGCATAGTTTTTCATATGCAGCAGGCCAAGAATGACATGCAGCTTATTCATAAATTCATGCGAGCGCTCACGCAGCGCGTCGACATAGTTTACCATGCCGCTCAGGCGCTGCAGAAGCTGTGCGATTTCGGTTTTATCCCTGAAGGTGCAGACTGCGCCGATCAGTCGCTGCTGGCTGTAGACCGGCACGGTATTGCTCAACAGCACATGACCGTTGAGATTCAGCTCTTCGTCGCGCCGCGCGCGGCCGGTGCGCAGCGTCTCCTGCAGCTGCGTATGGATAACGCTGGCGTCGTCCATACTGCCGGCGCGGTTATCCGTCAGCAGCTTCTGCGCCGCCTCGTTGATCAGCGACACCTCCGCATGCGCATCCACCGCGATAACGCCCTCTTTGACCGAGTGCAGAATCGCCTGGCGCTGTTCAAACAGCGACGAGATCTCCCAGGGTTCCAGACCAAAGAGTATGCGCTTCAGGGTTTTTACCAGCGCCAGCGTGCCCAGCGTGCCCGCCAGCGCGCCAATCAGGATGGTCCAGATAATGCTCCAGCGGCTCTGGTTGATCTGAACGCTGACCGCCTCCAGAGAGATGCCTATCGAGACCACGCCAATCTGCCGCTGCTGCGCGTCATAGACCGGCGTGAAGACGCGCAGCGCCTCCGCCAGCGAGCCGCGGTTGACCGAGACGTTCTCTTTACCCTGCAGCGCAGGGTTAATATCGTCGCCGATAAAATGCTGGCCGATCAGCGCCGGATTAAGATGGGAGTAGCGAATGCCCTGCATATTGGTCACCACCACGAACAGCAAATTATTGTGCTGCTGCGCCGCGCGGGCGATGGGCTGGATAATGCCGGCGTCCGGCGATGCGCGAAGCGCCTGCTGAATCGCCGGCACGTCCGCCAGCGTACGCGCAACGGCCAACGCCTTGTCTTCCAGCTGCTTTTGCGTGGCGTTGCCGATTTGAAAGAAGTAGAGCAGATGCACGCTCAGCAGTACGAAGGTCACGACCGCACCGATCATCAGCGTGACGAGCGTGCTCAGCTTCATATGTTTTTTGCGGGTCAGGTTGCCCTGCGGTGTGTCGCGCATCGTCGGTCCTTTGTCGGAAAGCGGTGGGGTATTATCCCTTTCTCTGCGGCTTTGCAAAGGCTTTTATTCGGCGCGTAAAGCGGCCGGGCAGGGAGCGCAGGCTGGATTGTCACAGGTTGTGAACCTGGTGCAGCTAGCCATCTTAGTTACAGCATACTTAAAAGGATTTATCACATCAGCACGGCTCCGGAGCAAGTATCGTCTGGCAGGAAAGAATCGCGGATGGTCGCTCAGGGTTGCCCTTGCATATCCCAGCGCGCCGATCCCATCATGTCGTAAACATGGTGGTCGGCAAAGGCGGGGAACCTGGCTCGCGTAGCCGCTTCGGCCAGAGCAAAACAGTAATCTTTATTTCAGATAAAAAAATCCACGCGCGCTGGCGTGGATTTTAAGGCGTTATCGCGCCGCAGGAGAGGCGATAACCGCAGTAAATTAAAAAGGCTAGACGTTGAACCGCGACTCCAGTTATATGCTATTGATGTTTAAGTTTTATTTAAAAAGTTATCATTGTAATACTCATTATTGTACTCATTTTGGAGTTGGCTTGCTTTCGTAATGCGAAGGTCGTAGATTCGACTCCTATTATCGGCACCATCTTAACTTCCATAAATGTCCGTATTCATCCATAAATATTCTGATTTATAACGATTTTACTGCTTTTTAGTCCATCATCGTCCGTAACCATCCAGTAGAATCCGATACGGAATGTGTATAGGATTGTGTATATGTTGCTGTTCGGTCTAGGATTCCTATACACATGCCTTTAAACGATATGCAGATTCGTCGCGCTAAGCCTGAAGATAAACCCTATACGCTTGGGGACGGGCAAGGCTTGTCATTGCTTATAGAACCTGATGGAAGCAAGAGCTGGCGGTTCCGCTATCGCTATGCTGGCAAACCCAAAATGATCTCGCTTGGGGTTTACCCAACGATCACTCTTGCTGATGCTCGTTCCCGTCGCGATGAAGCTCGAAAACTTGTGGCAGAAGGAAAGAACCCTAGTGAGGTTCGAAAAGAGCAAAAGTTGGCTCTGCAAACAGAGTCAGAGAACGCCTTCGAAAATATAGCCAGAGAATGGCATCAACTTAAATCTGCTAAATGGTCGGTGGGATATGCATCAGACATCATGGAAGCGTTTAATAACGACATTTTTCCTTATGTCGGAACAAGGCCAGTGGGAGAGATTAAACCGTTAGAGCTGCTGAACGTTCTGCGTAAAATTGAGAAACGTGGTGCGTTGGAGAAAATGCGAAAAGTTAGGCAGCGTTGCTCAGAAGTGTTTCGCTAAGCAATTGCAACAGGTAGGGCGGAGTACAATCCTGCGGCGGATCTCTCCAGCGCTCTCGAAGTACACCAATCCAATCATTTCCCGTACCCAAAAGCTGATGAGATACCTGATTTTGTGCGTGCCTTAGAGGGGTATACCGGGAGTAAGCTTGTCCAGATAGCCACGAAATTACTGATGATTACAGGCGTGAGGTGCGGCATTAGGGCAAGAATTTGATCAGGATAACGCTATTTGGGAAATTCCTGCTGAAAGGATGAAAATGCGTAGATCACATCTTGTGCCATTATCAGCTCAAGCGTTAGATTTACTCATTGAGCTAAAGTCCATGTCAGGAAACTATCAGTTAGTTTTTCTTGGGCGTAACAATCCGAACAAGCCTATGAGTGAGGCTAGCATCAACCAGTTGATCAAGCGTATTGGATATGGAGGAAAAGTGACTGGGCACGGATTTAGACACACGATGTCAACGATTTGGCATGAATATGGATTTGAGTCTACATGGATTGAAATGCAACTTGCTCACAGCGATAAGAATAAAATTCGAGGTATTTATAATCATGCTGTTTACTATTCAAATCGCAAAGAAATGTTAAATTGGTACTCAGAAAAGATATTAGGATGAATCATGCTGGATCAAACATTCTCGCCAAGAAACCTTTTGAGACTTTTGTATAAAGAAGATCCTAAAAAATTCCTCAGAAATATTGATAGGGAAGATTATGAAAGTGAAATGATAAGGTTATCACAAATAATAAATGACGATAAATTTAATTTTGGCAGGTTTTCCTTTGCAAGGATAAATAATAAAAAGGTTATAATTCCTAATGAATTCAAAGATATATTGGCCCTAAGAAAAGCAAATGATAATCTCAAGAGAATCTATGGTGTCAGACAATCAGATAGGAATGATATTGTAAGACATGTGATTTGCATGCTCGAAGAGCCGGTCCCATTTTTTGTATATAAGTTAGACATTAAAGATTTTTATGAAAGTATTAATAAAAATAAAGTTTTAGGCAAAATAACAAGATCCTCAATTGTTTCTTATAAAACGAAAAGGTTGATAAAGCGTTTTTTTGAATTATCTCATCTGTCTACTGAATCAGGTCTTCCAAGAGGAATCGGTTTAAGCGCCACCATGGCTGAGCTTTACCTTGAAGATTTTGATGATAAGGTTAAACGTACTAAAAGTGTTTTCTACTATGCACGCTATGTAGATGATATTATCATTTTTACGTGTGAAAAAATAAATGACTTTCAAAATTTCTTTAAGGGATTATTGCCGGATAATCTAGACTTCAACATTTCAAAATGCAGAGAAATAGATATCCATAATAATGAAAAAGGGATGGTGGCCAATGAGTTTAATTATTTAGGGTATTGTTTTTGTGTTAGAAGCGGGAAAATAAAAGCTTCTGATAAGCGAGATGTTAAAGTTACAATTTCAAAAAAGAAAATACTTAAATTAAAAAGAAAAATTATACTTTCTTTAAAAGATTATTGCAATACGAATAATTTCGCTCTTTTGGAAAAAAGAATAAAGTTTCTTACTTCTAATGTTATACTTGAAAAAGCTAAAAAAGTTTCTGATGAAGAAAGTTCGCCACTATATAGTGGTGTGTATTATAACTACTTACATATCAGATCGTATGATCAACTTAAAATTTTAGATTTATTTAAAAATAAAATGTTATTTTCATGCCGTGGTAGCTTAGGCAATCAATTAATAATCAAGGGAGATAGAGAATTATTAAGATCATTAAGAAAATACTCTTTTTTGAGTGGTTTTAATAATAGAAGAAAAGTAAGTTTTACTTTTAAAGAGATAAATGACATAAGGAGATGTTGGTAAGTGAAAATAAAAATAAAAAAAGGTGATTATAACAGGGTTCTACTAACCGACGTATTACCTTATGAAGTTCCTATCCTTTTTTCTAATGAAGAGTTTTATCATATTATAAGCAGGGATGATTTGCCATGCGAATTCAAGGAATTATTCTCATTTGAAAATTTTAAAACTACTGTTCCGTACACATACAAAATAAAAAAAGGCCAAGCGAGTTTCCGTAGTTTGGCAATTATACATCCAGCACATCAACTCAAAATATGTCATTTTTATAAGCAATATGAACACTTTATAATTCATTTATGTTCCATAAGTGATATTTCTCTAAGATATCCTAATAAGATCGGGACCTACTATTATGAAAAAGACTTCTTAAAGGATAGGGTTAGATTAAAAGATGGGGGGGTTGATTTAGTGGTTGACGGCTTCGATTTGCAAAGTCAGACTGCTTCATCATATTTCTCTTATAAGAAATATCCTTTTCTTTATAAATTCTATGAATCTTTTGAATTTCACCGCCTTGAAAGAAAGTACGAATACATGGTGAAGTTTGATATATCTAAATGTTTTTCTCATATTTACACTCATAGTTTAGCTTGGGCTGTTAAAAATAAAAAATATGCAAAAGAGAATACGGACAGCACTCATTTTGAGGGGGCTCTTGATAAACTTTTCAGAGATTTTAATCATGGGGAGACGAATGGAATATTAATCGGCCCTGAAGTTTCAAGAATCTATGCGGAAATCATTTTGCAAAGAATAGATTTAAACATCATTGAGAAATTGAGCAAGTTGTTTAATCTTAATTTCAATGACGATTATGTAATTAAAAGATATGTTGATGACTATTTTATCTTTGTTTCCGATGAGATGCATCTCTCAAAGATTGAAATGGTGCTATCTTCTGAACTCGAACATTATAAGCTTTATTTGAATGAATCGAAAAAAGAAACGACTGCAAGACCATTTATTACAGGGTTAACGATAGCAAAATATGAATTGAAGCAAGTTATTGACGACGTATATAGTGATATTGTAGATGTCGAATCAATGTATGAAATTAATAGTTTGATCTCTAGAAAAAATATGGGAGATGATTTAGGAAAAATAGATGGTGTTTTTTTGTTAGATAAAAGAAAGAAAAAATTCAGCCGTGCTGGAGAAATTATAAAATCTATAAAGGTTGTTATTAAAAGAAATCAGATAACTTTTGATCAAGTTTCGAGTTATCTGTTAATGGCATTGAAGAAAAAATTATTCTCATTGTTGAAAATATTATCTATCTATTCATATGATGAAAAACGATATCTAAAACTAATGAGGTTCGTATCTGTACAATTAGAAGTGATTTTCTTTGTTTACTCGATGGATAATAGAGTTAGGCCGACATATGTAGCATGTCAAATAATATTGGAAGTGAATGCATTTGCTGAGCGATTCGATGATGATATTAAAGAGGTATTAAAGAAAAATCTTTTGGATGAAGTTGCATTGTCTTTGAAGAATGTTATTAGTTATTCGGGTGGTGGATATGTTGAGTTTTCTAATATTCTTATCGCCTTAAAGGAATTGGGCGGTGAATATTATTTCGATCAAACTTATTTGATTGATTTTATTGATTCTAAAATGAATGACTCCGAGGGGTTAAGTTATTTTGTAATTTGCAGTATTTTGTACTATATCCATGGGCGGAATGATTGTGCAGCGCTTATTAAAAGGGTCGAGAATATAATACTTGATAAATTTAAAGATAATGCAAACAATAAAAATGATTGCGAAATGACATTGCTGATATCAGATGTGTTATCTTGTCCTGTTCTTGATGATAAATATAAAATTAAAGCCTATAGAGCTTTTTATCCTTCAGGGAAAAAAGCGAAGCCAACGGTCGAAATACAGCATACTATCAATTTCTTCAGAGGTAAGGTGGTGTTTTTTAACTGGCTAGGAAATAAAAACCTCGAGCAAATTCTTTACAGAAAAGAGTTGCGAACCCCCTATGAATAGTTGTAGTATTTTTATGCTTTAACTGCGAAGTTGATTTTTGAAAACTTCAAAAATTAACGAATCACAATGCTTTCAGCATTGGCTTTTGAAACAAACGAGGACAAACGTTCGCGATAAGTTTGGTCTCTGCTGCTAATCAGACACACTATACGTTGAAGCTAAGGTGGGCCGCTAAGCGGCCCTTTCCTTATTGCCCCTTAATGACGCCACAGTTCGTGAATTAAACATTGTTTTGATGCTGCAATTTCTATTAGCACATTCTCTTATCGCCTAGACCTCATGATGAAACACACCACCTCACCAAAGCCGAGGTAAATATGGACCTCCAGCGTAAGCAAAAAACCACACACATCTAACGAAGATGTGAAACTCACTTTAACCCATTAACTCGCGCTCGTAGCCCCGCCACGCCTGCCCGCTTTATGGAGTGGTTTTGACCTGCTCCCCGTTGATTAACACACCGCGATGTTAGTAATGTCTTCATAAGTCACATGAGGACTCCGCCATGAAGAAGCGTTTTTCCGACGAACAGATAATCAGTATTCTACGCGAGGCTGAAGCCGGGGTTCTGCCCGTGAACTCTGCCGTAAGCACGCCATTTCCGACGCCACCTTTTAGACCTGGCGTAAGAAGTATGGCGGTATGGAGGTGCCCGAGGTTAAGCGCCTGAAGTCGCTTGAGGAAGAGAACGCCAGACTCAAGAAGCTGCTTGCCGAAGCCATGCTGGACAGGGAGGCACTTCAGGTGGCTCTGGGGCGAAAGTACTGACGACAGACCAGAAGCGGGAAGCCGTTGAGTTTATGTGTGATGCGACCGGTCTGTCGCAACGTCGTGCCTGCAGGCTAACAGGTTTGTCCCTGTCGACCTGCCGCTATGAGGCTCAGCTTCCGGCGGCTGATGCACATTTATCAAGCCGTATCACAGAACTGGCGCCCGAACGAAGGCGTTTTGGGTACCGGCGCATCTGGCAGTTATTGCGTCGGGAGGGTCTTCACGTCAACCACAAGCGGGTATACCGCATTTACCACCTTAACGGCCTGAGTCTGAAGTGCAGATGACGTCGTAAGGGGCTGGCGACTGAGCGGCTTCCGCTTCTTCGTCCGGATGCGCCGAACCTGACATGGTCGATGGATTTTGTCATAGATGCACTTGCCAGCGGCCGTCGGATTAAGTGCCTGACTTGTGTGGATGATTTCACGAAGGAGTGTCTGACGATCACCGTTGCTTTCGGTATTTCAGGCGTTCAGGTCGTGCGTATTCTGGACGGCATAGCGCTGTTTCGTGGCTATCGGGCAACGATAAGAACCGATCAGGGCCCGGAGTTTACCTGCCGTGCGCTCGATCAATGGGCCTTTGAACATGGTGTTGAGTTGCGCTTAATCCAGCCGGGCAAGCCAACGCAGAACGGATTTATTGAGAGTTTCAATGGCCGCTTCCGGGATGAATGCCTGAATGAGCACTGGTTCAGCGATATTCTACATGCCTGGAAAATCATTAATGACTGGCGGCAAGACTATAACGAGTCCAGACCTCATTCATCGCTGAATTATCAGACGCCATCTGAATTTGCAGCAGGCTGGCGAAACGGGAAACATGAAGAAAAACCCACCGACATTACTAACTTAAGGTTGTATCTAATACTGGGGGCAGGTCATTATTTCTTTGTTTGTCGCGATTATGTGAGAATTCAGGACGAGACTGAGCAGATATCACCAATCGAGGCAACTCAAACACAGCCAGAGTCGCGACAGTTAAATCATGGCTTCCTAATGAAAGAAAATAAAACACTCCATCACACACCCCTTTAAAATATTTAAATGGTGTTTTAAAGATGGAGGGCGCTGGCTTTAAATTTTTATTTTCCCATTAACTATTACGAGGCGAGTTCAGATTAATACTTGGGTGGTTATTTATTTCATAGTTTAATTTAAAGCTAAACCCTTGTGGAGAAACGACCCTTCCACTATTTTCACTCTCATAGGTAGCCCATGAATTATCATCATGCCTCCGGTTGAAATTCGCTTCTGTGACACTGAATTGATTAATAAATTCAGATGTGTTGGTATTGTCTGAGGTGATTTTTTTGACCACCTCAAATATTGATTTGTCTATTTTAGCGCTGAATTTTATACGAGAGAGCCCGCCTTCAATTGGGCTTTTGAATTTGTGGCTGAATACGGCCCTTTCTCGCTCAAAGAAATTTAATTCGTCAATGGACTGTGGGGAAAATTCGAAGCCTTCCCCTTGCACGTAATTTGATAACTCATTCGCAGAATTGTTTGCACCAGCGAGATATAATTGTTTTATTACCACTCCTCGAATGATAGCCTTAGTAAGGTCCTGAGTATCAACCTCTGAAATGATATTATTAAACTCATTCCAGTCAGGGTCACAGAAGTGTATAAGTGCTTTTTCAGGATTATCAAACTGCGGAATGAAAATCCCACCCACCAGCCCTATTTTAATTTGGCTAACTGGGTTGTTTGTTAGATTTACCTTTTGTTTTATCCCTTTTGTTATAGCTTTGTGCAAGTCCTTTATTTTATTCTGTGTACCTTTGCATTCAAGAGCGATAATTCTTCCAAAATTATCCAATCCAATGTAGTCAGGGGTCTTACTTTGACCATTTTTCGATTTTGTTAAAAGGAGATGAGTAAGGTTCAATGTTTCCAATAGATAAATTGCATCTATGAATCCCTGAAAACCTAGAGTATCGATTAATGTGAACGTGGTTGAGCCAACGCCTATCTCATCACTTAAAATGGTTTTTTGGTGAGGGTCTATGTCTTTCCATTCTTTACGAAGTCGTAAGTCAGGATATGTTTTCGAAAAGGCGGGGAAGTATCTTAGCCAGGCCCAGAAATCAGACAAATTAAAACCAGTTAGCTTAGGAGGGCGAGTCCACAAGGCGGTATGGATTAGCATGCAGTTCACATCGATTTGTCCAACACTAGTAAGAGGTTTATAGTATTGAGATTGTCCCTTAGGGAATGAACTCGAATCAATAGTTACTTTAATATCTTTTTTCATAGAAAATCCATTTGGTGAATATATATGAGGTTGTTGAAAAGACAGTTGTTAAACCGGGATTTTACGGGCTCGTTGGTTCTTCTTCAATGATGAAAACCTAAATTACCATTATCCTCTTTTGGCACGAAAATTATAGTTGCATCTCACCTTTAATGAGATGCAACTATCCGCTAATAAGGTAAGTTTAAGGAGATAGTGAGTATCAGTATAGGTTGCCTGCTTAGTGTCACCCTCTTAGGTTTATGCATTTATGATTATTATCAGCTTCCGCGTTCAAGTAGGTTATACCTTGGGTAGATCATAATCCAGCATTTCACGATTGTAGTTAAATAAATTTAAATAACAGTTAAATTGTGTGAATGCATGGCCATATTGCATGATTAACCTGTCCTCTAAAAATTGATGCAGAGCAAGTTTAGTAACGTCCGCTGTTGGCACAAAGCGGACCTCGAGTAAGAAGTCCCATTCTCGTAAAGTTCATTAAGGGCAATCATTCCTAATTGAACTCAACTATCCATTTTTCCATATTATCGGCCCATTCCTGCATCATCACTTTACGCTCATCAAGATAGGTCGCATGGTTGTATGCGCGGCGAACATTATTGGTATCAGCATGGGCAAGTTGAGCCTCGATAGCATCAGGCCGATAGCCCATCTCGTTTAAACGAGTACCTCCTGTAGTTTTGGTGGCATGCGGGCTATATGTTCCGCTCCAGCCGAGGCTTTTAAGTAGCTGACGCAGTGAGTGAGATGTCATTGAACCTAGCGGATTATCTCTGCCCGGGAAAAGGTGCGGCCGATGCCCGGTTAATCCCTGTAGTGTTCTGAGCATTTTGACAGCCTGGAAGGGCAGGGGATTAACGTGTTCTCTGCGAGCTTTCATGCGCGTAGCCGGAATGGTCCATAGTGCATTATCAAGATCGAATTCGGCCCATTCTGCTTCGGTGACTTCGGCAGGACGCGCCAGCGTCCACCACATTAGCCACATGCAATAGTTTACTTGGTATGTTCCGCGACTGTTGTCAAAACAGCTTAATAACTTCCCGATTTGCTGAGGATTCAGTGCCTGTTTGTGCTGTGTCTTATTAGCCGGAAGGGCCTTGCGCACAGGCCATACCGGATCGCTATCTGCTCTAAGCGTCGCGACTGCCAACTCGAAAATTGATGAAACGGTGCGACGGGCTTCTGCGGCAACTGTCGGTGCTCCTCGTTTGGCCGTTTCCTGAAGAATTTTAAGGATATGGTGTGGGGTGATCTCTCTGACTGGAAGCTTACCTATTGCGGGAAAAACAACACGTTCAAGCATATCCAGTCGGCGTGTTTTGGTAATTTCGGCCCAGTCTTTCATCTGCAACCACTCTTTGGCAATCAGCTCAAAGGTGTTAGATACGTCATTGACCTTGCGGATCTTATCTAATTGACGAGCCTGTGTCGGGCTAACTCCATCTGCGACTTGCTTACGCGCTTGCTCGCGAGCTTTATCGCTGGATACTCACCCAAAGCAAACATGCTTGATTTTCCGTTGAGTTTAAACCGATAGCGCCATGCCTTTTTGCCATTGAGTTTCACTTCGAGGTAGAGACCATTAAAGTCATTGAGTCGATAGAGTTTTTCTTTCGGCCTGACACTGCGGCATTGCGTATCAGTGAGCATAGCGGGTCCTTGACTATTTCTTATACCGTTATTGTACTTACCTAAAATGATAATGGAAACGGATTGTACTCATCCATGTACTCATTTTAGACTGCGCTTCCATGAGAGCATATGAGACAATGTGGAATAAAAAATCCACGCAAGTGCGTGGATTTTAGAGGGTTTTGTGAGGTCCCTGAGATATTATGAAGCCTCATGAGACAACAAAACTTATTTAGACGTTAAACAGGAAGTTCATCACATCGCCATCTTTCACGATGTACTCTTTCCCTTCTGAACGCATCTTGCCCGCTTCTTTCGCGCCCTGTTCGCCTTTATAAGCGATAAAGTCTTCAAACGCGATGGTCTGCGCGCGGATAAAGCCTTTCTCAAAATCGGTATGGATTTTGCCCGCCGCCTGCGGTGCAGTAGCGCCGACCGGAATCGTCCAGGCGCGTACTTCTTTCACGCCGGCCGTAAAGTAGGTCTGCAGGTTCAGCAGCGCATAACCGGCGCGGATAACGCGGTTCAGGCCCGGCTCTTCCAGACCCAGCTCGGCCATAAACTCGTCGCGCTCTTCATCGTCCAGCTCGGCGATATCTGATTCCACCGCCGCGCAAACCGGCACGACTACTGAGCCTTCCGCTTCGGCGATCGCGCGTACCTGATCCAGGTAAGAGTTGTTCTCGAAACCATCTTCGTTGACGTTAGCGATATACATGGTCGGCTTCAGCGTCAGGAAGCTGAGATAGCGGATCGCCGCTTTCTCGTCGGCATCAAGCTGCAGCGCGCGCAGCATCCCGGCGTTTTCCAGGTGCGGCAGACACTTCTCCAGCGCGGCCAGCTCGATTTTTGCATCTTTATCGCCGCCTTTGGCTTTCTTTTGCACGCGCTGAATGGCGCGCTCGCAGGTCTCAAGGTCGGAGAGCGCCAGTTCGGTATTGATGACGTCGATATCTTCCGCCGGGTTCACTTTGCCCGCGACGTGAATGATGTTTTCATTTTCGAAGCAGCGCACCACGTGGCCGATCGCTTCGGTTTCGCGGATATTGGTCAGGAACTGGTTGCCCAGGCCTTCGCCTTTCGACGCGCCTTTTACCAGGCCCGCGATATCAACGAACTCCATGGTGGTCGGCACCAGGCGCTGCGGTTTGACGATCTCCGCCAGCTGATCAAGGCGCGGATCCGGCATCGGCACTACGCCGGTGTTGGGCTCAATGGTGCAGAAGGGGAAGTTAGCCGCTTCGATGCCCGCTTTAGTCAGCGCGTTGAACAGGGTGGATTTACCGACGTTCGGCAGGCCCACGATACCGCATTTGAATCCCATGGTTGATTACCCTTCTAACTTGAGGTGCAACGCCTGCTTGCAGGCATTGCCGGAAACGAAAAAAAGTTGGCGCATTATACACAGAAATCGCGCGGGCAGGGCGTTTAGCTCGCCTTGAACGCGTGCAGCCGGTTCATCGCCTTCAGACGATCCTCTTTCAGCCACACTTCGGTGCAGCGCGCCGCTTCATCAATAGCGTCGTCGATCAGCTTCTGCTCACTGGCGGGCGGCCTGCCCAGCACAAAGCCGGTCACCTTATTGCGATCGCCAGGATGGCCGATGCCGATACGCAGGCGATGAAAATTATTGTTGTTGCCAAGTTTGCTGATGATGTCTTTCAGGCCATTATGGCCGCCATGTCCGCCGCCCTGTTTGAATTTCGCCACGCCAGGCGGCAGATCCAGCTCATCGTGCGCCACCAGAATCTCTTCCGGCGTGATGCGGAAAAAGGTCGCCATTGCCGCCACGGCTTTGCCGCTGAGGTTCATAAAGGTTGTCGGCACCAGCAGGCGCACATCTTCGCCCGCCAGGCTAATGCGTGCGGTATAGCCGAAAAATTTCGCCTCTTCCTTTAACGACTGATTATGGCGCTCCGCCAGTAAATCGAGATACCAGGCACCCGCGTTATGCCGCGTCGCGGCGTACTCTGCGCCGGGATTGGCCAGGCCCACAATCAGTTTAATGCTGCTCACGATGATTATCCTGCTCAGGTATGGAAAAGGCGTTAGTGTACTTCGCGGCAGGAAAGAGAACAAACTTCGTCGGGAGAGTTGGTTACGCAGCGTGATTAACTAATTTATTTTGAAATCAAGCTGCTGCGCGTAAAGCTGCGTCAATGTTTGTGAACGTTGTGTGATCCTGGACGCAAATCCAGGGCCAGTCATTGCCTAAACTTATGTCAGGTTAACATTACGTGCGGTTTTAATTGCTTGTTCATATGGACAGAGGTGAGTTATGAAACATCAACATTGTCGGAAAGCAGGAAACGTCATGATGATTGTTGGGTTGATCGTGATGGTCTCCAGTATCTTTTTCTCTGTGCTTAATCAGTTGCCGAGCATCCAGATGCCCGCTCTGCTGGCACAGGCCGCTATTCTGGGCATCTTTATCGGTGCGCTGTTATGGCTGGCAGGCGCGCGCGTCAGCGGACGGGAAAAAATCGAAGATCGCTACTTCTGGCACCGTCACTATGACGAGCGCTGTCGCCGCACGCCGCATCATTAAACAGCCTGATTCGCACATAAAAAAACCGGGCGCATGGCCCGGTTTTTTATTTAGCAAAGAATTAATGCTCGAACATCGCCGAGATAGACTCTTCGTTGCTGATACGACGGATCGCTTCAGCCAGCATGCCGGAAAGGGTCAGGGTACGCACGTTCGGCAGCGACTTCATCTCTTCAGAAAGCGGGATGGTGTCGCAGACGATAACCTGGTCGATGACCGATTTACGCAGGTTCTCAACCGCGTTGCCGGAGAAGATGGGGTGCGTTGCGTAGGCGAAAACGCGTTTCGCGCCGCGCTCTTTCAACGCTTCCGCCGCTTTGCACAGCGTGCCGCCGGTGTCGATCATATCGTCGACCAGCACGCAGTCGCGGCCTGCCACGTCGCCGATGATGTGCATCACCTGAGAAACGTTAGCGCGCGGACGACGTTTATCGATGATAGCCATATCGGTATCGTTGAGGAGTTTAGCGATCGCACGGGCACGTACGACGCCGCCGATGTCCGGAGAAACCACAATCGGGTTTTCCAGACCAATTTGCAGCATGTCTTCCAGCAGAATAGGGCTGCCGAAAACGTTATCAACCGGGACGTCAAAGAAGCCCTGGATTTGCTCGGCGTGAAGATCGACCGTCAGAACGCGATCGACGCCAACGCTGGAAAGGAAATCCGCGACCACTTTAGCGGTGATTGGCACGCGCGCGGAACGCACGCGGCGGTCCTGACGGGCATAGCCGAAGTAGGGAATAACCGCGGTAATACGACCAGCAGAAGCTCGACGCAGCGCGTCGACCATCACAACCAGTTCCATCAGATTATCATTGGTGGGAGCACAGGTGGACTGGATGATGAAAATATCACCACCGCGTACATTTTCATTAATTTGTACACTCACTTCGCCATCGCTGAAACGGCCCACTGCGGCGTCTCCGAGGCTAGTGTAAAGGCGGTTGGCAATACGTTGTGCTAGTTCCGGGGTGGCGTTACCAGCAAATAGCTTCATATCAGGCACGAGAAGAACCTCAGGCTTTGCGTCCAGAGAATGAACGGCGTTACGGTAACCGGCGCATACCGCAGCGCATGTTCATACGGGTGTGTTAATGCACAGAGTGCAGCGTCTGGAACAGGGTGACACTGTCACACATGCGCTTACAGCCCGGAAAGGGTGCGATGCAGAGGCGAGACGTTAACGCCTCGCGCAACAAATCCGCATACCCATTTCGGGGCGAGTTCCAGCACCTGACGAGCGGCTGACTCCGTGTCAAATTCGGCAAACACGCAGGCGCCAGTGCCAGTCAGGCGCGACGGCGCGTATTCTAGCAGCCAGGAAACAAGCTCATCAACCTCGCGAAAACGTTTTCTTACTACTGCCTCACAATCATTGTGGAAGGGCGTCGATAAAAGCGCCGCCAGCGAACGCACTGGCGTGTCCCGCGTAAGCTGCGGATCGTTAAATACCAGCGGCGTCGGAATGCTCACGCCCGGATGCGCCACCAGATACCATTTCTCCGCCGGATCGGCGGGCTGCAGCTGTTCGCCGACGCCCTGCGCAAAGGCGGCGAAACCTCTGACAAACACCGGTACGTCTGCGCCGAGCTGAACCCCAAGCGCCGCCAGTGCCTCAAAAGAGAGGCCGATGCCCCACAGATAATTAAGCGCCACCAGCACCGTCGCGGCATTGGACGAGCCGCCGCCCAGTCCGCCGCCCATCGGCAGGCGTTTTTCAATGGCTATCTGCGCGCCGGCGTCGGCAGGCAGTCTGTTCCCGGCCTGCGCCGCCTGACGCAGCGCCGTTGCTGCACGAATGATAAGGTTGTCGTCATGGGCGACGCCCTCAACCGGCGTGGTCAGCGTCACACGGCCGCTGCTGTCGGGCGTGATATGCAGCGTATCGCCGTAGTCGAGAAACTGAAACAGGGTTTGCAGATTGTGGTAGCCGTCCGCGCGACGGCCAGTGATATAGAGAAACAGGTTAAGCTTTGCCGGAGCGGGCCAGGAGGTGATCATTGCAGGGTCCAGCTATCCATACGCAGCTTGATGCGCTGGTCGCCTTCGCGCAGCTCCAGGTTCGCCGGCAGCGCCGGGGTCGTTTTGCTGTCGTAATCCTGAATGGTAACCTGCCACTTCTGGCCATTGCTGCTGTAGTTCAGGCTCTTCAGCTGGTAGCTGCTGTTTAGCTGATAGTCGCTGGCGTCGCCGGGCAGGCCCATCATCCACTGGCGCAGGTTGGCAAGCGGAATATCCATACCGGTGAGCTGGGCGATCATCTTCTCCGCGTCGTTGCTGACATAGCGCTTGCCTTTGTTGTCCACCAGCTGCACGGTGTTGCCCTGGGCGTCGAGCTGCAGTTCGGTGCTGCCGAGCGGATTGGTCAGCAGCAGGCGATAGCGGTCCGGAGCGGTCTGCTGCCAGTTAAAGCGCGCGTAGACTTTCTGCTTGTCAGAAAGATAGGCGAAGGCGCCGCGCGTCTGATAGTGCGTGACTTTCGCCACTTCCTGCTGATGTTGCTGCCACTGCGGCGCGGTTGTGCTCGGACCTGGCCCCTGCGGTTGATGGACGGCGCAGGCGGTGAGCAGGGCGCTCGCCAGCGGCAAAAGGCGCAACATAGTGCGTGGTGAAAAGGTCATCACGTGGTCATCTCCTCGGACACGTTTTTAATTCGTAACAGATAACGCTAGCGATCCGCTTATAAACCGTCAATGCTGATTAGAGGAAAATTGCGCACGATCAGTTTAATCTTATTACAGTCATAGCCTTTGTATGGCTTTTCATGATCTGCCGCATCTTGTAGAATGCGCCTCACAAAACCCTGACATTATTGGGACAACCCAACTTTTATCGCCATGACGCTGCTCGCTCTCGGAATCAATCATAAAACTGCACCTGTCGCGCTGCGCGAACGCGTTGCGTTCGGGCCGGACGTGCTGGAACAGGCGCTCGACAGCCTGCTGTCCCAGCCAATGGTGCAGAGCGGCGTCGTTCTCTCTACCTGCAACCGCACCGAACTCTACCTTAGCGTAGAACAGCAGGCGGATCTGCAGGAGCGCCTGGTGCGCTGGCTGTGTGATTATCACCATCTCAATGAAGAGGACGTGCGTCAAAGTCTTTACTGGCATCAGGACAATGCGGCGGTAAGCCATTTAATGCGCGTAGCGAGTGGCCTTGACTCGCTGGTGCTGGGCGAACCGCAAATCCTCGGGCAGGTGAAAAAAGCCTTCGCCGATTCGCAGCGCGGCCATGCGCTGAGCAGCGAACTGGAGCGCATGTTTCAGAAAACCTTCTCGGTCGCCAAACGGGTGCGCACCGAGACGGAAATCGGCGCCAGCGCGGTGTCGGTCGCTTTCGCCGCCTGTACGCTGGCGCGCCAGATCTTCGAATCCCTGTCGACGGTGAATGTGCTGCTGGTTGGCGCAGGTGAAACCATCGAGTTGGTGGCGCGCCATCTGCGCGAGCATAAAGTGCAGAAGCTGATAATCGCCAACCGCACGCGCGAGCGCGCCGAGCGACTGGCGGAAGAGGTAGGCGCAGAAGTGATCGACCTGGCCGAGATCGACGCGCGCCTGGTCGACGCCGATATCGTTATCTCCTCCACCGCCAGCCCGCTGCCGATTATCGGCAAAGGGATGATGGAGCGTGCGCTGAAAGCGCGCCGCAACAAACCGATGCTGCTGGTTGATATCGCCGTGCCGCGCGACGTCGAGCCGGAAGTGGGCAAGCTGCCTAACGCCTATCTCTACAGCGTTGACGATCTGCAGGCGATCATCGAGCAAAATATGGCGCAGCGCAAAGCCGCCGCCGTGCAGGCCGAAAGCATTGTGGTGCAGGAGAGCGGCGAATTTATGTCTTGGCTGCGCGCCCAGAGCGCGGTAGAGACGATTCGCGAATACCGCTCTCAGGCGGACAGCGTGCGCGCCGATCTTGAATCTCGCGCGCTGGCTGCGCTGCAGCAGGGCGCAGATCCGCAGAAAGTGCTGCAGGAGCTGGCGCATAAGCTGACCAACCGTTTAATTCACGCACCAACCAAATCTCTGCAGCAGGCCGCCCGCGACGGCGACACTGAACGCCTGCAATTGCTTCGCGACAGCCTCGGTCTCGAGTAGACTCCTGGGCTGTTGCCCTCTGTGACGAGAATCCCATCACGACATGAAAACCTCTATTGTTGCCAAACTGGAAGCGCTGCAGGAGCGCCACGAAGAAGTGGAAGCAATGCTGGGCGATGCCAGCGTAATCGCCGATCAGGACCGCTTCCGCGCGCTTTCGCGTGAATATGCCCAGCTAACCGACGTTACCCAATGTTTCCGCGCGTGGCAGCAGACGCAGGAAGATATCGAAACCGCCCAGATGATGCTGGACGATGCGGAAATGCGCGATATGGCGCAGGAGGAGCTGCAGCAGGCGCGCGAAGAGAGCGAGCGGCTGGAGCAGCAGCTGCAGGTCCTGCTGCTGCCGAAAGATCCTGATGACGAGCGCGCCTGCTTTATCGAAGTGCGCGCCGGCACTGGCGGTGACGAGGCGGCGATCTTTGCCGGCGATCTGTTCCGCATGTACAGCCGCTACGCCGAAGCCCGCCGCTGGCGCGTGGAGATCGTCAGCGCCAACGAAGGCGAGCACGGCGGCTATAAAGAGGTGATTGCGCGCGTGACCGGCGAAGGCGCCTATGGTCGTCTGAAGTTCGAATCGGGCGGCCACCGCGTGCAGCGCGTGCCGGAAACGGAATCCCAGGGACGTATCCATACCTCAGCCTGCACCGTTGCGGTGATGCCGGAGGTGCCGGAAGCGGAGCTGCCGGATATCAATCCGTCCGATCTGAAAATCGATACCTTCCGCTCATCGGGCGCGGGCGGACAGCACGTTAACACCACCGACTCCGCTATCCGTATCACCCACTTGCCGACCGGCATCGTGGTGGAGTGTCAGGACGAGCGTTCGCAGCACAAAAACAAAGCCAAAGCGCTGGCGGTGCTGGGCGCGCGCATTCACGCCGCGGAGATGGCGAAACGCCACGAAGCGGAGGCGAGCACGCGCCGCAACCTGCTGGGCAGCGGCGACCGTTCCGATCGTATCCGCACCTACAACTTCCCGCAGGGGCGCGTCACCGATCACCGCATCAACCTGACCATTTACCGCCTCGACGAGACCATGGAAGGCAAGCTGGACAACCTGATTGAGCCGATCGTGCAGGAGCATCAGGCCGATCAGCTGGCCGCGCTGGCTGGTCAGGAGTAATGGATTTTAAAAGCTGGATGAAACAGGCTGTCGCCGCTCTGCAGGGCGGCGACAGCCCGAAGCGCGACGCGGAGATCCTGCTCGGTTTCGTCACCGGTAAGTCGCGCAGCTGGCTGGTGGCGTTTGATGAGACCGCGCTGCTGCCTGAGCAGCTGGCGCGCCTCAACGCGCTGCTGGCGCGTCGCGTTCAGGGTGAGCCGGTGGCACATCTGATTGGCGAGCGCGAGTTCTGGTCGCTGCCGCTGCGCGTCTCCGACGCAACGCTAATCCCGCGTCCCGATACCGAAGTGCTGGTGGAACAGGCGCTGGCGCGTCTGCCTGCCGCGCCGTCGCGCATCCTCGACCTCGGCACCGGTACCGGCGCAATCGCGCTGGCGCTGGCGAGCGAGCGTCCCGACTGTCAGGTGCTGGGCGTCGATCGCATTGAGGCGGCCGTAACGCTGGCGCAAAGCAACGCCGAGCGGCTGGCGATAGCCAACGCCGAATTCGCGCTGAGCCACTGGTTCGACGCGCTGCCCGCCGCGCGGTTTGACCTTATCGTCAGCAATCCTCCCTATATCGACGCGTGCGATCACCATCTGTCACAGGGCGATGTGCGTTTTGAACCGCGCAGCGCGCTGGTGGCCGATGAGGCCGGGCTGGCGGATCTGCGCCTGCTGATCGCTCAGGCGCCGCAGTGGCTTGTGCCTGGCGGCTGGCTGCTGCTGGAACATGGCTGGCAGCAGGATGCGGCGGTGCGCGCGCTAATGCAGCAGCAAGGTTTTCTTCAGGTCGCGACCGTGAATGACTACGGCGGCAATCCGCGCGTCACGCTCGGTCACATTCCATTTTAAAAAGGACGTACCATGGCCGCTTACTATCCTCTTATTAAACAACTGCATCTGCTGACGGTATTTATCAGCATCGCGCTTTTTATCGTGCGTTTTTACTGGCTGCGCAGCGGTTCAGCGCTGCTGCAGCGCCGCTGGGTGCGCATTACGCCACACGTTAACGATACCTTTTTACTGCTTACCGGCGTGCTGCTGGTGGTCATTACGCACTTTTACCCCTTCTCGCCGCAAGGAAGCTGGCTGACGGAGAAGCTTTTAGGCGTTATTATCTACATCGCCTTAGGTTCCGTGGCATTGAGCCGTCGCCCGCGCACCAGCCGCACGCGCTGGATCGCTTTCCTGGTCGCGCTGGTCGCGCTGGTGACAGTGATTAAGCTGGCGGTGACCAAAATGCCATTATTGGGGATAGTATGACCTCCGCAGAACAATTAGATTTTAGCCAGACGCCGCTGTGTGAAGCGGTGATTGGCGCGACCCGAGCGATTCGCGCCGATTTTCCCGCCTCCTCCGTGCAGGAGCAGCTGGCCGCGCTGGTGACGGAAGCCCGCCGCTATGTGAGCGGCGAACAGGACGCCGATATGCAGCTGGAGAAGCTGCTGGAGCTTTTCTATCGTCAGTGGGGCTTCGGCGGCGCCAGCGGCATTTATAACCTTTCCGACGCGCTGTGGCTGGATAAAGTGCTGAAGACGCGCCAGGGAACGGCGGTCTCGCTGGGTGTGATCCTGCTGCATATCGCGCAGGCGCTGGAGATTCCGCTGATGCCGGTTATTTTCCCCACTCAGCTGATTTTGCGCGCTGACTGGATCGACGGCGATATGTGGCTGATCAACCCCTTCAACGGCGAGACGCTGGATACCCATACGCTGGAAGTCTGGCTGAAAGGCAATATCAGCCCCACGGCGAAGCTCTACGACGACGATCTGGAAGAGGCGAAGACCATTAGCGTCATGCGCAAAATGCTCGACACCATGAAAGCGGCGCTGATGGAGGAGAAGCAGATGGAGCTGGCGCTGGGCGTGAGTCAGGTGCTGTTGCAGATCGACCCGGACGATCCCTATGAAATTCGCGATCGCGGTTTGATCTATGCTCAGCTGGAGTGCGAGCATATTGCGTTAAACGATTTAACTTATTTCGTTGAGCACTGTCCTGAAGACCCGGTCAGCGAAATGATCAAAGTGCAAATTCACGCAATTGAACAGAAACAGGTGACGCTGCACTAAGCGCACCACACAGTTAAGGAAAGGGCATGACTCAGAAAGTCGTCACTATTGGTGATATCAAGGTCGCTAACGATCTGCCATTTGTGCTGTTTGGCGGCATGAACGTGCTGGAATCACGCGATCTCGCCATGCGTATTTGCGAACACTACGTTAAGGTCACCGACAAGCTCGGCATTCCGTACGTGTTCAAGGCCTCTTTTGACAAGGCAAACCGCTCTTCCATCAAATCCTATCGCGGTCCAGGCCTCGAAGAGGGCATGAAGATTTTCCAGGAGCTGAAGCAGGCGTTCGGCGTGAAGATCATTACCGACGTGCACGAGGCGGCGCAGGCGCAGCCGGTGGCCGACGTGGTAGATGTGATCCAGCTGCCGGCGTTTCTGGCGCGTCAGACCGACCTGGTTGAAGCGATGGCGAAAACCGGCGCGGTCATCAACGTGAAGAAGCCGCAGTTCGTCAGCCCGGGTCAGATGGGCAATATCGTGGATAAGTTCGCGGAAGGCGGCAACGATAAAGTTATTCTGTGCGATCGCGGCAGCAACTTCGGCTATGACAATCTGGTCGTCGACATGCTCGGCTTCAACGTGATGAAAAAAGTCACCAATAACAGCCCGGTGATTTTCGACGTGACCCATGCGCTGCAGACGCGCGATCCGTTCGGCGCTGCCTCTGGCGGCCGTCGCGCTCAGGTGGGCGAGCTGGCACGTGCCGGTATGGCGGTCGGCATTGCCGGTCTGTTTATCGAAGCGCATCCGGATCCGGATCACGCGAAATGCGACGGCCCGTCCGCGCTGCCGCTGGATAAGCTTGAGCCGTTCCTGGTGCAGATGAAGGCGATTGACGATCTGGTGAAGAGCTTCCCGGAGCTGGATACCAGCAAATAAGTCGCGCTTCACTGAGCGAAATAAAAAAGAGCGAGAGATCGCTCTTTTTTTTCGTCGCTTTTCTGCCCGGGCGCGGCGGGTTGTTAAAGCATGATGGTGAGAAGATAGCCCGCAAATAAGGCCAGGTGCGCGGCGCCGTTCAGCACATTGGTGCGTCCAGTAGAAAAAGAGATCTGGCACAGGATCAGCACCGCTGACATCATGACCATCTGCGGCGGCTCAAGGCCAAACACCAGCTGCTGGCCGGTCAGCGTGGCGATAATCGTTACCGCCGGCACGGTCAGAGAAATCGTCGCCAGTACGGAGCCGAAGAAGAGATTCATGGCGCGTTGTACCTGATTCATCAGCACCGCCTTCAGCGCCCCCAGTCCTTCCGGCGACAGGATCAGCAGCGCGACCAGGAAGCCGGTGAACTGCGCAGGCGCATTAAACTCCGACAGCAGTTGCTCCAGCGTAGTGGCGTTCATCTTGGTCACGCTGATAACCGCAATCAGATGCACAATCAGCCAGGCGGTGTGCCAGATGCTGCTGTGCGCAGAAGGCTTGCCGTGATGGGGGTCGCCATCGTCACTGTCGTCCTCATGCTCGTAGACAAACAGGCTCTGATGCGTGCGCGTCTGGATCAGTAGAAACACGCCATACATCGCCGCCGAAATCGCCGCAATCAGCAGCGCCTGGGTGGTGGTGAAGTTGCCGCCCGGCAGCGCGTTGGGAAACACCAGCACCAGAATCGCCAGCGGAAAGATGGCGATCAGATACTGCTTTACCCCGGCGAGATTCACATACTGGGTGGCGAACTTACGCCCGCCCAGCAGCAGCGAGAACCCGACCAGCCCGCCGGTGACGATCATAATGATGGAGTAGAGCGTGTCGCGCATCAGGGCTGGCGCGGCGTCGCCGGTCGCCATCAGCGCGGAGATCAGGCTGACCTCAAGGATAACCACCGACAGACTCAGGATCAGCGAGCCGTAAGGTTCGCCCAGCCGGTGCGCCAGCACGTCAGCATGGCGCACCACGCTGAACGCGCTGCTCAGGATCGCGACCAGCGCCAGCAGGTTGATGCCGATAACCACGGGCAGGCCGTTTGCTCCACCGAAGAAGAACAGGACACCAAGGGCGGCGAGGGGAAGTATCAGCGAGAACTCTTTGTGACGTGTTTTTTCATAGGTAGTCATTCACCATCCTCTTAAGAGAAAAACTTCGGCGAAACCCAAACGGGGCTTCACAAAAAGAGTAGAACTTTTATGTCGGCAAAGAGTGTAACTTTTCGCCGTTTGCTATGTGGGAAATTTACCGCTTTTTACTTTCAGTAAAATAATCGTCAATTGTGGTAAAAGAGGCGGTAAAGATAAATTATCTATTTAATTTCATTTGGTTAATGGTTTGATTAAAGCAAACTCACCTGCTTTATTTGCGTTTTTTGGGCGGGATAACCACGATTTTTATCGGCTTTATTCCACTTATGCGTGGTACCGCAATGAAATCCAGGGTTGAAATTTTTAACGCATACGCCAGGCTTAGATAAGGCCCTGAATGGAGGAGATGCAATGCCGTATAAGAACCGTGAAGCGCTGCCGGACAACGTTAAACATGTACTGCCGCCGCACGCGCAGGAGATCTATCAGAAGGCTTTCAACAGCGCCTGGGATCAGTACAAAGACAAGGATGAGCGCCGCGGCGATGAGTCGCAGGAAGAGGTCGCCCACAAAGTCGCCTGGTCGGCGGTGAAAAAGGAGTACGAAAAGGGCGATGACGATAAGTGGCACCCGAAAAAGTAGCCCTCTACGAAAAGGCCAGTGATACTGGCCTTTTTCTTAAATTACTTTAAATTTGTTGCTTATTCCTGGCCTTGAAAGCGTTGCGGAAAATGCATAATGTCAGTTAACGCTGCGGCTCACCGCGTCGCCCGTATGTCGATTTAACCAGGGAGCACGTTCGACAGGATGTAAGAGAAGTCAGGAGGTCGCATTGTTAACCCGAGAATTTTTATTAAAAGCAGACTGCAAAACCTCATTCGGCGATATTGAAGAATCGCTGCTCTGGAGCTGCGAGCAGCGCGCAGCGTCGCTGGCAGCCACGCTGGCCTGCCGTCCCGACCAGAGCCCGGTCTGGATCTTCGGCTATGGCTCGCTGATGTGGAACCCCATTTTCGAAGCGGACGAGGTCGCATCCGGCACGCTGGAAGGCTGGCACCGCGCCTTCTGCCTGCGCCTGATCGCCGGACGCGGCACCTCGTCCCATCCCGGCCGCATGCTGGCGCTGAAAGAGGGCGGTTCAACCAGCGGGCTGGCGTTTCGCCTGCCGGAGACGCGCCTGCATGAAGAGCTGGAGCTGCTGTGGAAGCGCGAGATGATCACCGGCTGCTATCTGCCGACCTGGTGCGAGCTGACGCTGGAGGATGGCCGCAGCGTGACCGCGCTGGCCTTTATTATGGACCCGCGCCATCCACTCTATGAATCTGACTCCTGCCCGGAGGCTGTCGCGCCGCTGATCGCGGCGGCAAGCGGCCCGCTGGGCAGCAATGCGCAATATCTCTTTTCGCTGGAGCAGGAACTGGCGAAGCGCGGCATGGAGGAGGAGAGCTTAAGCCGTCTGGCGCATCAGGTGCGCGCGCTACAGGCGGGCGTACGCTGCGCGCAGGGATAGAGGCTCGCGGCGTGCCAATCCACGCCGCGAAAGCGCATCAGTTCCCGGGATTCAGCAGCCAGGTGCCTGGCTTATCAATTACAAGCGACTGCGCACGCATGCTGGTTCCTGAGTGCACTTCGATACGATACTGACCAGCCGCCAGATTAAGCGCGGCGAAACCGTTGCTGCTGGTTTTCACCTCGACTGGCTGACCGTTCAGCACCACGTTGGCGCCACGTTCCAGTTTAAGGTAGACCGTCGCCAGCGCGGCGGGCGTGGCTGCTGCTGGCGGCGAGTTATTCACGCCAGAGTTGGTCACAACGGCTGGCGCTGCGTTTTCCGGCGTCGCGTCGCGCCTGTTGGTCAGCCAGGTTACCGCAATCACCGCCAGCAGCGCGACCGCCGCCAGCGCCACCAGACCCGGCGACAGACGGCGTACGTTGCGCGGCGTCACCGGCTCTACGCTGGCCGAGCCGTGATTCACCGCCATCACCACCGGCGCAGGCGTGACAATCTCCTCCTCCTCGACAATGGGCGGAGGGGCTGGCGCAGGCAGCGGTTCCGGCGCAGGCTGCAGACTATTGACCACCGCCTCCACGTCGCTGACGGGCAGGTCGATCAGCGCCGCAAAAGCGTCAATCGACTGCGGACGATCGGCGGGCTTCATCGCCAGCGCGCAGTCCACCGCATGCAGCAGCGGCAGCGAATAGCCAGCTGGCTTACGTTCGACCAGCGGCTGGTAGTTATCCTCGATGCAGCGCACCACGCTGACCGGCGGCGGATTGCTGGTGATCAGGCTGTGCAGCACCGCGCCGAGCGCGTAAATATCGGTCCAGGGGCCCTGTTCGTTTTCCCCCTCTTCGCTGTACTGCTCAATCGGCGCGAAGCCCGGCTTTAGCATAATCTCGGTTTCGTCTGACAGATTGCCGATCTCTTTGCGCGCCGAGCCGAAGTCGAGCAGAACCGGCAGCTGGTTTTCCTGAATCTGAATATTATCCAGCGAAATATCACGATGCAGATAGCCCGCCTGATGAATCGTACTGATAGCGCCAAACAGCGGCGGCAGCAGGCGACGGATCCAGGCCTCGTTCACCGCATCCGGGCTGGTAAGCTGCCACTCTTTCAGCGTCATGCCGCTGTAGTAGAGCGTGCCCATATAGGCGGTGCCGTTCTGTTCCCAGAAGCGCAGCACGTGCAGCAGGCCGGGATGGTTGAAGCGCGCCAGCAGACGCGCCTCCTGAATAAAGCTGGTCAGACCGGCATTAAACAGCTTCTGATAGCGTTCGCCGCGCAGCTCCAGCGACATATCCTCTGCGCGTACCGCCAGCGATACCGGCATATACTCTTTAATAGCGATGGTGCGTTCGAGCTGATGATCCCACGCGCGGTAAACGATGCCAAAACCGCCGCCGCCAATCACTTCCTTGATTTCAAACTCGTTAAAACGGTAGCCCGCAGGGAGCGCGTTGGGCACCGCTTTCTGATTATCATTTGCCGACATAGTGAACTCTCTGAACACCGCCTGACAGACAGGCTGCGCTGTAATTAATTGATGTTACGCCACGCACCTATCGCCGGATCAACCAGATCGGCGTGCAGGGTGTCGATCAGTAACACATTCACTTTTTGCTGTGGCATAAACTGCGGTCCCCAAAGACCACGCAACGTTTCCACCCGCGATTTCACGGCGTCAGGATCCTGCTGCGCCGTATTCTTATCCATTTTGACCAGTAGCGCGCCGTTAAAGCGCCAGACGTGGCTCGCCTCGTCGAAAGGCAGCACCAGCCAGCTGTCCGCCGCATCGGCGCGCGTGACGATCATGCGCTCTTTATTGACGGCCACGATTTGCAGCGAGTTGCCGGAAATCGACAGATTCGCAACAGGGTAGCCCTGATAAAAGGTGACCGTCAGAGGCCTGTTTTTACCCTTATCCGCTAAGATTATCTCGCTTTTGCCTTCCAGCCAGCCATCATGCGGACACTGCGCTTTCGCGCTGTCAGGAATAAACAGCGACTGCCCGTCGGCGTCCCATGAGGTGCGGAAGCGGCAGCCGCCAGGCAGATCGAAATGCTGCAGCGGCGCGGTATTGGCCGGACGCGACAGATCGAGCGGCGCGGCGTTAGCCGCGCTGGCGCTGGCGGTGGCGTCAGCCATCACAATCGGCCGCCAGTTTTGCAGTTTGCTGGCGCTACCGCTGGCCAGTACGCCGCCCTCTTTGTTGGTCATTTGCCAGGGCAGTTCGTCCAGCGTGCCGCACTGGTTCGCCAGCAGCGTGCCGACGCGCGGCAAAAATGACGTCAGCACGGCGGAATCGGTGCTTTTACCCGACACGATACGCAGCGGCAGCGACTCTTTACACCAGTCGTCAGGCGCCTTGCTTTTTACGCCGTCAATAAAGACCTCCAGCGCCAGGCTGGGTGAATAAACCACGCGATAATCTTCGGCCTGCGCGCTGAAGGCGATAAATAAGGTCGCAATGCCGGACAACCATAATTTCATAATGATCCCTGGTATCAGTCGCGGGGTGGCAGAAAGCGTGCCGAATCCGCCGCAGAATAAAGCAACGTGGCGTCCTGAGGTTCGCCGATCCACACAGAGAGCGCGCTGAGATTATCCTTCTTCACGCTGCGGCTGACCGCTTTTTCCATCAGGGCCAGCCACTCTTCGCAGGCATTGACCATGCGCAATGCCTGCTCCATCTCCCTGGTCGTCAGGTTTAGCCAGAATCCGTCAGTGCAGACCAGAAAGGCGTCGCCATCCTCCAGCGCCAGCTCGGCGGAAAAGGTGACCGGACGCGCCGGATCCGCGCCGAGCGCATTATAGAGTAAATTACTGTTAATGCCGGTATTTTCATAGCCCGCATCCTTTAGCTGCTGCGCCAGACTGTGATCGCGCGTGACGTCGAACAGCGCGCCGTGCCGAAAGTGATAAACCCGGCTGTCCCCGGCGTGCGCCCACCAGGCGCGCCGCTGCGGGCGGTCAATAAACAGGGCGGCCAGCGTGGTGCTCATCCGCGAAAATCCGGGCTGTTGCTCCTGCGCCTGCCGCAGCGCCGCGCGGCAGTGTTCAATCGCCGCGTGGGTATTCTCCGGCGTCAGCCGGGGCTGGCTATGCAGCTCGGCCAGCAGGGTGTCGCGCACCAGCTGCGCGGCGCGATCGCCGCCGGACAGGCCCGCCACGCCGTCGCATACCACAAAGCAGGCTTTCTCTTCGGTAATTTCCGCGCCGGTGCGGTCCTGGTTCTCATCGCGCAGCCCCTGCTGGCAGCGACTGGCAAAAACAATCTTCATGCTTCATCCGTCCGGGTCTGCGAATCTTTGTACTGGTTGACTTCCACATCGTAGGCGTGCAGGAAGGCCTCGCCGAACAGGGTATGGAAGTCATCTTCGATCTCGCCGGCGGTGCGCTGATAATTGCGCGTAAAGTAGTCCCAGAGCGCGGCTTTTCGGGCGACAGAGAAGGGGAGTTTGGGCAGGACGCCCTCGCTGCGCGCCTGCTCTTCCAGACGCTGCGGGTTAAACGACTGCAGCATGGCGGCGATAATCGCGCGAATACCGGCAATCATGCCGAGCTGATGCGCCTGCAGATCCACCAGCGCGTCGCGCACCGCCTGCTCAGGCGGCATAAAGCCGGGCATCTGGCTCTGGTACATCTGCATCAGCACCGTTTTCCCGGAGGGCAGGATCTTAAAGGGGTTATTCGCTTCGTTCAGGATCATCGTCATATCCGCCTTCACGCCGCGCTTCAGAATCTGGCGCGACGACAGCAGCGCAACCGTGCCCTGCGAGAAGAGGCTTAGCATACGTCCCGTAACGCGCATCTGCTCTTCGTCGATAGGGGTGGCGTGACCGTTGCTCAGCCCCATGCCGTCGAGCAGCGCGGCGATCAGTTTTTCCTGATCCTGTAAGGCGGCGCCCGTCAAACGCGGCGACTCGCTCTTTTGCGGCTCGATCGCCAGCCGCGCGTCGCTGTGGCGCGACGGCGAAGGCGTCGCAGAGACAACGCTTTCCACCGGCTCTGCATCGAGGCCCAGCGGATCGTCCTCCAGCTGCATCTCACTGACAAACAGCGCCAGCGGGTCATCTTTCGCCGCGTCAGCGCGCGCCGGGTCCTGTACCGCAAGCTGGTATTCGCCAATTTGCAGCGCATCGCCATGCTGCAGCCGAACCTGCATGCCCCGATCCAGCGCGACGCCGTTGTGCACCACCGCGGTTACGCTGCCCTGACTGGTCAGGCGACATTCGCCGTCGGCGGAAAGGTGCACCAGCGCCTGCAAACGCGAAATGGCGCGCGATTCATCCGGCAATACCAGATCGTTATCCTGGCTACGGCCAATAGTGCCGCCGGGCGGCTGAAACGCCACGGTTTTTACCGGAACATCCGTATTGCACTGCACAATGGTAAATTGCATGAGTCATCCCGTGTCTGATGGGCAAACGCAAGGCCGTTATTCGAACATTGGCGGATAGAGGCCGTTACGTCCCGGCTGTGTACCTGCCGCCGGGTTAAAAAGTAGTGAAAAAAGTTGCGCCGTCAGGTTGCCGCTGTGCTTGTGGGTCGCATGGGCGAATCCGTCGCAGCGATTGGTCCACCAGTAGCTGATATGCTGCTGCGGATCGAACCGGTCCGCCGCCTCGCGCCAGCTCAGGGTGCAGGGCAGATCGCTGAAGCCGATCACATCCATAATGTCGGAGCGCTGCTTCTCCGGCACCAGCAGCGGCGGCAGCGCCTGAATCTGTTGCTCCAGCTGCGCGGCGGCGATCTGCACCTGCACGGCCTGGTAGAGCGTGGCGCCTAAATCCTGAAACCAGTCGCCGGAGATGGCGAGCTGTGCCGGATGCCACTGGCTGAGCGGAAAAGTGCGCAGCGCCAGCAGCGGCCAGGCGCGCCCCACGCGGTCGCACGAGGGCATCAGGCAGCCCATCTGCACCTGCTGCACGCCCGGCGTGACCGGCAGGACGAAGTTCCACACTGGCGCCTGCAGAAACCAGCTGGTTGCCGCCTGCTCCTGGCTGTGCCAGTGCATCAGCCCTTGCTGAAACCAGTGGGTCCAGGGCGCGATATGTTTCTCACTCAACCGGTGGCGCAGGAAATCGCCGGTTGAGGGGAGCTTCCCGTACCAGCCGGGGGCGACGATCGCAGCCATCTCTCACCTCATCATTACTCGCTATGCGCGGTCAATCGCTTCGCAGCCACCGCAGGGGTGACGGCCAGCGCACTGCCTTCCCGACCCGCATTTTTAAGATTTTCCGCAAGTTTGCGCATCATCAACGCATTGTCACGCGCATAGGGCGAAGACTGAATCTGCTGATCCAGCAGCTGGCTGAGGTGCCAGTCGAGCTGCTGCAGGTCACGCGCGCTGACGTTCTCAGGCAGCGAGTGCTGCAAATTCTGCATCAGCCAGGCGCGCAGAAATTCACCGTCATAGTTGCGCGGCTGGTAGAGCATCTGATAGGCACGCAGCGCGTTACGGCTGTATTCATTATCATCGCCCTTGTCGTTTCGCAGCAGGTTGGTGATCTGCTGCGCGACGCGCGGTAATAGCAAAGACTTTAGCGCATTTTGATAAAGCGCCCAGGCCGCGTCGCTGACCTGAGTGCCGCGATACAGCCCGGCGCGCATAGTAACAGGCGGATTATCCAGAGAAAAATGGTCGGAAAGCGGCAATTTCACCAGGTTGTTCAAAAAGGGAAGCAGATCAAAAATATTATCGGCTGGCTGATGGATCACCTGCTGGCTCTGCTTCACGATGGTCGGCACGCGATCCGCCACCTGACTGAGATAGCGCTGGTTCTGGAAAAAGCTAATCAGCCAGAGTCCCGAGGCGATAGTCAGCGCGCCCGCGAGCACGCCGTAGCCAATCCAGTGAAACAGCTGATTGCGGTGCTCCCAGTGACGGTTGCTGCCGGCGAGGCCGCTTTCGCGAAACACCAGATCGCTGAGGAGATCGCGAATAAAAAAGCTCTGTCCCTTATTGCCGGGAATCGGGCTGTTGCGGTTAACGCTGTCCCAGGCGGCGATGGTCTGACCGCTCGCCTGCGGCAGCTGCAGCTTGCGGCTCAGCTCGCCCATAATGCGGTCAAAGGGCAGGCCCTCCTGGGTACCGCTGGTAAAGAAGAGTCCGCGGGCGCTCCAGGCGATTGACTCCTGCTGACCGGAGAAGACCACGTCGAGATACTCGTTCAGCAGCGGACGCAGCGAAGCGAACTCCTGCGGAAAGAGGAAACAGTCGGCGCGCTGGCTGAGGTCGCGCTCCTGCGCCATTTTGTGGCTCAGCTGCTGCTGAAGCTGACGCTCCAGACGGCGGAATTGCTGATTAAAGCTGCGATGCCAGTCATCTTTATGCGGCTTGCCCGGCTCCCAGGGGAAGGTAAAGCCCCAGATGGCGTCGCGCTGGCGTTTCTCCAGCGCGCCGAAATAGCCCATAAACCCCTTCAGCAGATCGGTCTTGGTCACCATCACATAAACCGGAAAGTGGATGCCGGTCTGCTGGTGCAGCTCGCTCAGGCGGTTGCGCATGGCGCTCGCCTGGGCATAACGCGCCTCGGCGGATTCGCTCAGCAGATCGGCCACGCTGAGCGTCATGATCACGCCGTTGATCGGCTGGCGCGTGCGGTAGCGCTTCAGCAGATTAATAAAGCTGTGCCACTCACCGGCGTCGCGCGCGCGCTGGCTCTCCTGCAGGGTATAGCGCCCGGCGGTATCGATCAGCACCGCCTGGTCGGTAAACCACCAGTCGCAGTGACGGGTGCCGCCGACGCCGCGGATCGCGGTTTTGCCGACGCTGTCGGTCAGGGGAAAATCGAGCCCGGCATTCAGCAGCGCGGTGGTTTTGCCCGCACCAGGGGCGCCGATCACCAGATACCACGGCAGCTGATAGAGATAGCTGGAGTGCATGCGCGCCAGCCAGCGGCTGTTGCTCTTGCGGCTAAAGGGCATGCGTTTTAGCTGCGTTACCGCCTCGCTGAAGCGCTGGGTAAGCAGCTCTTCGGTCGCCTGCCGCTCAGAGAGATCTTCCGCGCTGGTCTGCTGCAGCGTAGTGAGCAGCTTGCTGTTAAACCAGGCGCGATAGAGCGAAGGGATAAACTGAAACAAAACCCAGATAAAAAAGAGTGCGCCTACCGTCAGCTGGCGCGGCAGCTCCGGCTCCAGCGGTCGGGTTTCTCCCCAGCTCCAGAGCGGGCCGAGGATCCAGACGAGGCAACTCAGCGCCGTAACGCCAATAAAGCTCCAGAGCAGACGATGAGTCAAAACAGGGCGTAAGGATGCGCGCATTACTGAGCTCCTTGATGATTACCGAGCGTTTCCGGCGCGGCAAACAGAGTGATCTCAACGCGACGATTGCGTGTCCGGTTTTCATTGCTGTCGTTGGGCAGCAGCGGATCGCTGTCGCCGCGTCCTTCAGAACGGATCGCGTGGCCGTCGGCGAGCTGCGTCTGCAACAGCTGCGTCACCGCGCGGGCGCGAGCGAAGGAGAATTCATAGCTGGAGGCAAAGCGGCTGTTGTCTACCGGGCGATTGTCGGTAAAGACCGACACCAGCACCGTGCCTTTGACGTTCTTCATCGCCGTGGCGACGCGGGCCAGCAGCGCGCGGCCCACCGGATTAATGGCGGTGCCCTGTTCGGCGAACAGCTTGTCGGCGGGGATAATTACTTTACTGCCGAAGGCGCCGTCGCTGACTTCAAGCTGACCGGCGGCAATCACGTCGTTGAGGCGCTGACGCAGATCGAGCAGCGCCTGGGGCGAAGAGGGACGACGCCCGACGGTGATCTGCGGCAGCGGCGTCTGATAAATGGCGCGCAGCAGCGGTTCGGCGTCATTGCCCAGCCGCCAGTTAAGAGCGCTGTAGAGCAGGCAGGCGATCAGCGCGGCGACGGTAGCGCAAGCCCAGAGCGGAATCATCGGGCGGGAGATGCTGCTGACCAGCGGATGCACCTCGACCAGTGGCCTGGCGTTCTCGCTTTGCGGCTGCCGCGTTTCCTCAATCAGCTTCGCGAGGCGCTTGCGGATGGCGTCGCACTGTACCCGTCCGCTGTCGCTGCCGCGATAGCGGCCTTCGTAGCCGAGCAGCAGACAGTAGTGCACCATCTCCAGCAGCCAGAGATGCTGCGCCGGACTCTGCGATATGCGCGACAGCAGCTGGAAGAATTTTTCGCCGCCCCAGCTTTCGTTATGGAAGGTGACCAGCATGCCGTTGCCTGACCAGACGCCGCGCGTGCCCCATGGGGTTTGAGCGGCGGCCTCATCCAGCGCGCTGCACAGGCAGTAGCGCGCGCCGATAATCATCTCGAACGGCAGCCCGGCCTGTTTGCAGCGCTGCTCGAACTGACGGATTTCATCAATCAGCGACTGACGCAGGCCTGCGGGATCGTCGTGCGTGACCGCCTGGCGAAGCTGCACCACGGCATTCAGCAGCGGCGCCGCAGCCTGTAATAAAAGATTATCGTTGCCCGAGGCGTTCACCTCTGCGGCCTGCGATTCTTGTGTCATTAACGGGGATTCTTCCAGACAAGAACAAATCCCTGAGTGGCTAGCTCAGGGATTACGTACTGGCAATATGCGCCGGATTTCATTATCAGTCTAAGATCCAGGTCGCGGTATCGTTGGTGCGGCACGCTTTACTGGCGCCGCCGACATCGACACAGACCTGCTTATTCTTACCGCGCGGGCGAGGGCGATCGCTGCGCAGGGTCGCTTCGTAGCGGCTGCTTTCCACGCCCGCTTTCAGCGGAACATAGCCAATCAGCGGGCCGTCCGCCTGGTCAGCGATCGCCAGCCAGTGGTTTTCGACGCTGCCCAGTACTTCGAACGGCTTACCGTTTTCAAGATAACGCACCACTTTGCCGCCATAATCGGGCGTGGTCATCACCGAAGCTGCGTAGAGCGCGCGCCAGGTCTCATTAACCGGGGTAAATTCGGCAGGCGCGGCGACCGCATGACGATGAACTAACTTAACGCCATTGACTTCGCTGGTGACCAGCGTGTCATCGGTGACAGACGGCGGCGGTGCTTTACAGCCCGCCAGGGTCAATGTCGCCAGCAGCATTAACGCAAGACTCTTTTTCACCATGTTCCTCGATTTCATCAGAGTAACTGCATAATACGCCGCCATCGTCATCCCTGTGACGACCTGCGCGCTGCATCATGCCTTCACAGCATCAGCTAAAAAAACGGACAAATTACATCAGGATAGTACTGCATCCAGTCTACCTAAGACTTTTGAGATTTCAAACCATTGCGCTCACGCTAAAGCCATGCTAGCAAGCCTGGCGCACGGCGCGCAAAAATGCCAAAAAACGTCGCTGAGTAGTTCAGTTAAACGAAATTTACTAATGAATAACGTAACGCGATGAATTATGAAGCAGCCTATTTTGTCATGCGCCTCAGGGAATAGGAAATTATTAAATTTTTTTAATTGCTTCTGGGACCTGGGGGACGTCCGGCGCTTTTTGAACGCATAACATTTTCAGAAAATCCGGGTGAGGGCGATCGCATTCTTTCCTTAAAGCGGCACGGCTTTTGCTTCATTTTGCCCTGAAAATGTGACTCAAAACACAAGGTGATCCCTATGACCGACGCGCTGGCATACCTCCAGGCATCGCGCGACAGCGATATCGCCAGCCTGCAACGGCTGCTGCATACCGGCCAGCTGATTGCGGCGCTGAGCGAACTGATCCACCAGCTTCAACGCGAGCGCGGCGCCAGCAATATCTGGATCTGCTCACAGGGCCGGCTGTTTAGCCAGGAGCGCCTGGCGCGCGAGCAGGAGGTGAGCGCCGCAATCCGGGACTTTACACAGGCGTTGCCGCCCGCCGCCGCCCATCCCGGCGACAGCCGCTTCTGCAATCTGATCGCCGCCGCGTTGCAGACGCTGGCGGCGCTGCCTGCGCTGCGCGCGCAGATGTTGTCGGGCAACCGCGATCAGGCGCAGGCGATGCAGGCGTTCAACCAGGTCATCCGTACCTTGCTGAACCTGGTGTTCGAGGCGGCCGATACCGCCAGCCATCCCGATATCTCCCGCGCGCTGATTGCGCTGTTCAGTTTTATGCAGGGTAAGGAGCTGACGGGGCAGGAGCGCGCGACCGGCTCGGCAGGTTTCGCCGCCGGCTGCTTCAGCGAGGCGCAGCGTCAGCGTATGGTGGCGCTTATTGCCGCGCAGGAGCAGAGCTTCGCCACCTTCAGCCAGTTTGCCGACGCCGACGCGCTGGCCCGCTGGCGTCCGCTCGCCGCCGCCAGCCGGGAAATCGAGCGGCTACGGCGCATCGCCTGCACGCTCGGCCAGGCAGAGGAGTCGGGCACGCTGCGCTGGTTCTCACTGCTCAGCGCCCGCATCGACCAGATGAAAACCCTTGAAGACCACCTTACCGCCACGCTGATGGCCCGCTGCCGTCAGGCTATCCATGCCGCGCAAAGCGAGGCCGCACAGCCGATTCAGGCGGCGGATCAGAGCTTCAGCCTCTATATCGCCGGTGCCGACTGGCTGCCGGAAGAGCAGACCCGGCTGCACAGCGACGGGCTGGCGCATCAGCTTGGCCGCTCGGTTCTGTCGCTGGTGCGCGAGCAGGCGCAGCGTCTGCAGCGTCAGGCGGACGAGCTGGCGACAATGCGCGCCACCCTGGAGGAGCGGCGGGTGATCGATCAGGCGAAAGCCTGGCTGATGCAGCAGCATGACTACAGCGAACAGGCCGCGTGGCAGGCGCTGCGCAAAAGCGCCATGAACCAGAATAAGCGCATTATTGACATCGCCCAGGCGGTGCTGGCGGTCGCCGCGATGGCGCAGCCGCCCGCAGGGCAATGAGATAAGCGCGAGCCAGAGAACAGCGCGCACAACGGCTACCTCGTGAGAGGTAGATGCACAACGGCTGTGCGCACGCTGCGTTAGCGAAGTGCATCCGTCTGGCTTAGCCGCGCCAGAAGCCGCGTCGCCGCGGTCTGTGCAAGCTGGCACGCTCTTTGCTGCTGTTCAGATGAAGTTGTTTAAATAAATTCGCACGTGTTTCGCCAACGGCGGCGGAACACATGCTCTGGATAAAGGCGTCCATCCGCATGCGCAGGCATGTGGGTTGGACGCCTTTTTTATTCTCTTTTTTCAGGAAGCGAGCGATGAGCCACTCCTCTTTTTCCGCCTCACGGCGCAAGTTATTACTCGCCAGCGCCGCCGCTGGCGGCGCATATCTGCTGCCGGGTCTGCGCAACGCCGTCTGGGCCGCCGGGTCAGACGCGCCGGAAAAGGCCAGCCTGCGCGTCGGCTTTATCCCGCTCACCGACTGCGCGCCGGTGGTGATGGCGGCGGTGAAGGGCTTCGATAAAAAATATGGTCTGACGCTGCAGCCGAGCAAAGAGGCGAGCTGGGCGGCGGTGCGCGACAAGCTCACCTCCGGCGAGCTGGACGCCGCCCACGCGCTTTACGGCATGATCTACGGCCTGCAGCTGGGCGTGGCGGGGCCGCAGCATGATATGGCCAGCCTGATGACGCTCAACAACAACGGCCAGGCGATTACGCTCTCCAGCCAGCTAAAGGCCCAGGGCGTCACCGACGCCGCCAGCCTGACGCGGGCGGTAGCGGCCCAGCCCAAAGGCGCTTTTACCTTCGCACATACCTTTCCCACCAGCACCCATGCCATGTGGCTCTACTACTGGCTCGCCAGCGCGGGCATTCATCCCTTTGACGACGTGCGCACCCTGGTCGTGCCGCCGCCGCAGATGGTGATGAATATGAAGATCGGCAATATGAGCGGCTTCTGTGTCGGCGAGCCGTGGAACCAGCGCGCCATCAGCGACAACATCGGTTTCACCGTCGCGACTTCACAGCAGATCTGGCCGGATCACCCGGAGAAGATCCTCGCCACCCGCGCCGAGTGGGTCAACAGCTTTCCTAACAGCGCCCGCGCGCTGACTGCCGCGGTGCTGGAGGCGGCGCGCTGGATAGACGCCTCCGACGATAACCGCCGCGAAACCGCCGCGGTGCTGGCGCAGCGCGCCTGGATCAATACCCGGGTTGAAACCCTTGAGGGACGCATGCTCGGGCAGTATCAGGACGGTCTCGGCAAAAGCTGGCAGGAGACCCATCCGATGCGCTTCTTCCACGACGGCGCGGTGAGCTTTCCCTGGCTCTCCGACGGCATGTGGTTCCTGACCCAGATGAAGCGCTGGGGCATGCTCAGCGCCGAGCCGGACTACCTTGCGGTGGCGCGCCAGATCAACCGTATCGACATCTACAAACAGGCGGCGTCCGCCGTCGGCAACGTCGCGCTGCCGCAAAGCGAACTGCGCAGCAGCACCCTGATAGACGGCAAGGTATGGGACGGCAGCGATCCTGCCGCTTACGCCGCCGGTTTCGCCCTGAACCGCCAGGAGAAGCAGAAATGAAAAAAACCGCTCAGATAAGCGCGCCGACGGCCGTTGAGTCCGGCACCGTCGTCACCCTCAACCTGACACCGAAACGCGCGGTCCGTCCGCCCCGTCTGCGTCCGCTGATGCAGCGCCTGATCCCGGCGCTGTGTGGTCTGCTGTTGATGCTGCTGGTGTGGCAGATCGCCGCGCTGTGGAGCAGTGGCTTTCCGACGCCTTACGCCACCTGGCAGGCAGCGCTGACGCTGTTCGCCGATCCCTTTTATAACGCCGGGCCGAACGATCAGGACATCGGCTGGAACGTGCTCGCCTCGCTGCAGCGCGTCGCCGTCGGGTTTGGGCTGGCGGCGCTGGTGGGGATCCCCGCGGGCTTTCTGCTGGGCCGCTTCACCTTTGTATCGCGCATGTTCAGCCCCATCGTCGCGCTGCTGCGTCCGGTCAGCCCGCTGGCCTGGCTGCCCATCGGCCTGCTGCTGTTTCAGCGCGCTGAGCCCGCCTCCAGCTGGACCATTTTTATCTGCTCCATCTGGCCGATGGTGATCAACACCGCCGAAGGGGTGCAGCGTATTCCGCAGGACTACCTCAACGTGGCGCGCGTGCTGCAGCTTTCAGAGTGGACGGTGATGCGCCGCATCCTCTTTCCCGCAGTGTTGCCTGCGGTGCTGACCGGTGTGCGTTTGTCGATCGGCATCGCCTGGCTGGTCATCGTCGCCGCCGAAATGCTCACTGGCGGCCTCGGCATCGGCTTCTGGATCTGGAACGAGTGGAACAACCTCAACGTGGAGAACATCCTCATCGCCATTCTGATTATCGGCGTGGTGGGGCTGTTGCTGGAGCAGGGCCTGATGCTGCTGGCCCGTCGTTTTACCTGGGACAAATAAGGAGCCGCTATGTCACCGATTATTCGCGTTCAGCAGGTCAGTCAGCGTTTCACGACGGCGGGCGGCGACTTCCTCGCCCTGGATAACGTTTCGTTCGACATTCACGAAGGAGAGACCCTCAGCCTGATTGGGCACTCGGGCTGCGGCAAATCGACGCTGCTCAACCTGATCGCCGGGCTGACCGCGCCGAGCAGCGGCGTGCTGCTGTGCGACAACCGCGAAATCGCCGGGCCGGGGCCGGAGCGCGCGGTGGTGTTTCAGAACCATTCGCTGCTGCCCTGGCTGACCGCCTGGCAGAACGTGGAGCTGGCGGTGCGGCAGGTGTTCAACGGCCGCATGGATAAAGCGGAAATGGCGGAGTGGATTGAGCACAACCTGAACCGCGTGCAGATGAGCCATGCGATGCACAAGCGTCCCGGCGAGATCTCCGGCGGCATGAAGCAGCGCGTCGGCATTGCGCGCGCGCTGGCGATGAAGCCGCGCGTCCTGCTGCTCGACGAGCCGTTCGGCGCGCTTGACGCCCTGACGCGTGCGCATTTGCAGGAGAGCGTGATGCGCATTCAGCAGGAGCTGAACACCACGATCGTGCTGATCACCCACGACGTCGACGAGGCGGTGCTGCTCTCTGACCGGGTGCTGATGATGACCAACGGCCCGGCGGCGAAGGTGGGCGAGATACTGAATATCGAGCTCCCCAGGCCGCGTTCGCGGGTCGCGCTGGCGGATGACGCGCGCTACCACCAGCTACGCCAGCAGATCCTGCATTTCCTTTATGAAAAACAGACCTCGGCAGCCTGAGGAGCCGCATATGAAGCAACGGCTGCTGGTGGTGGGTAACGGCATGGCGGGAATGCGCATGGTGGAAAGCCTGCTGCGCCTCGCGCCGGATCGTTACGCCATCACGGTGATCGGACGCGAGCCGCACGGCAACTATAACCGCGTGCTGCTCTCGCCGGTGCTGGCGGGTGAGAAAAGCTTCGAGGAGACGCTGATTCACACGCGCGACTGGTACCGGCGACAGGGCGTCACGCTGCTGGCGGGCGAAACGGTGCAGGCGGTCGATCTCGCTGCGCGTCGGCTCCGCACCGATCGGCGCGCGCTGGCGTGGGATCGGCTGGTGTTTGCCACCGGATCGCGCCCGCGGCTGCCCGCCATACCCGGCATTGCGCAGCCGCAGGTCTACGGCTTTCGCACAAAAGAGGATGTCGATGCGCTGCTGGCCGGCGCGGGGCCGGTGGTGGTGCTGGGCGGCGGCTTTCTCGGTATTGAGGCCGCTGCCGCGCTGTGCGCGCAGGGGCGCGAGGTGACGCTGCTGCACCATAAAGCCTGGCTGCTGGATCGCCAGCTGGATGCCCAGGCGGGGGCGCTGCTGTGCAGGCAGCTGGAATCGCGCGGCCTGCGCGTGGAGCTTAACAGCGGACTGGCTGAGGTGACCGCAGCGGGTGTCGTGCTGGCAGACGGCCGCACGCTGCCCGCCGCGCAGGTGGTGATCGCCATCGGCGTTGAACCAGAGATCGCCGTCGCGGCGGCGGCGGGCGTGCCCTGTCGACGCGGCATCGTAGTGAATCGCCAGCTGCGCAGCGCGCGACCCGACGTCTACGCGCTCGGCGAATGCTGCGAAATCAGCGGCGAAACCTTTGGCCTGGTGGCGCCCTGTCTGGCGCAGGCAGACGTGCTGGCGGCGCAGCTGGCCGATCGGCCGATCGCTGATTTTCGTTACCAGGAAAGCGGCACCCGCCTCAAGGTGAGCGGCATCTCGCTGTTCAGCGCGGGCGATATTCGCGAGGCGGAGAGCTGCACCAGCTTCGATCCTCTCTCCGGCGACTATCGCCGTCTGTTTCTGCGCGACGGTCGCCTGTGCGGCGTGCTGCTTTACGGCGACTGCCAGCAGGCCGCGCCGCTGCTGGCAAAACTTCAGGCGGGCGAAAACGCCGCTCTTCATACCCTTTTTGATAATCAACCCGAAGCGCAGCCGCAGGCTGCAGGAAGCCCGATGATGAGTAAACCGGTATTAGCCGTGGTCGGTCACGGCATGGTCAGTCACCATTTCCTTGAGCAGCTGGTGGCGCGCGCGCTGCATCAGCGCTATCACATCGTGGTCTACGGCGAAGAGCGGCAGCCCGCCTATGACCGCGTGCATCTCTCCTCCTTTTTCGACGGCAAAAGCGCGGCGGATTTATCGCTGGTCGATGAGAACTTTTTTGCCGCGCACGGCATAGAACTGCGCAGCGGCTGTCAGGTCGTCGCTATCGATCGTCAGCAGCGCAGCCTGCGCGACAGCCGCGGCGACGAGCTGGCATGGGACAAGCTGGTGCTCGCCACCGGCTCACGCGCCTTTGTGCCGCCGATCCCCGGCCACGACGACGCGCGCTGCTTCGTCTACCGCACGCTGGACGATCTCGACGCCATCTCCGCGTGCGCGCGCGGCAGCCGTCGCGGCGTGGTGATCGGCGGCGGCCTGCTGGGGCTGGAGGCGGCCAACGCGCTGCGTCAGCTCGGGCTGGAGACGCATGTGGTCGAGTTCGCGCCGCGCCTGATGGCGGTGCAGCTGGATGAGGGCGGTGCGCAGATGCTGCGGCGGAAAATCGACGCGCTCGGCGTGCAGGTGCATACCGCTAAGCAGACGCAGCGCATCGACCGCCAGGCAGACGGCAGCCTGACGCTGCACTTCGCCGACGGCGAAACCCTGTCCACCGATCTGCTGCTCTTCTCGGCGGGCATCCGTCCGCGCGACGAGCTGGCGCGCGAGGCGGGATTAACCCTCGGCCCGCGCGGCGGCATTGAGATCAATGACCTCTGCCAGACCAGCGACGACGCGGTGTTCGCCATCGGCGAGTGCGCGCTCTGGAACGGGCAGGTCTTCGGCCTGGTGGCACCCGGCTACCAGATGGCGCGGGTGCTGGCCGGGCACCTCGCCGACGAGGCGAGCGCCTTTAGCGGCGCGGATATGAGCACCCGTCTCAAGCTGCTTGGCGTGGAAGTCGCCTCGTTCGGCGATGCGCATGGCCGCACTCCAGGCAGTCAGAGCTACTACTGGACTGACGAACCCAAAGGCGTCTACAAGAAAATTGTGGTGTGCGGCGACGGTAAGAGCCTGCTTGGTGGCGTCCTGGTGGGCGACAGCGGCGACTACAGCACGCTGCTGCAGCTAATGCTGAATCAGATGGCGCTGCCCGATGCGCCGGAGAGCCTGATCCTGCCCGCGCTGGCGGGCGCGCCGGCCCGCACATCGGGCGTGGCGGCGCTGCCTGAGAGCGCCCAGGTCTGCTCCTGCCATAACGTCAGCAAGGGCGACATCTGCGCCGCCGTGCAGAGTGGCTGCGGCGATCTGGCGGCGGTGAAGCAGTGCACCCGTGCGGCCACCGGCTGCGGCGGCTGCTCAGCGCTGGTCAAACAGGTTATGGAGAGCGAGCTGGCGAACCTCGGCGTCGAGGTGAAAAAGGATATTTGCGAGCATTTCGCCTGTTCGCGTCAGGAGCTTTATCATCTGATCCGCGTCGGCGAGCTCAAAAGCTGGGACGCCCTGCTGGCGGCGCACGGGCGCGGCCACGGCTGCGAGGTCTGCAAGCCGCTGGCGGCGTCGCTGCTTGCCTCCTGCTGGAACGACTACCTGCTCAAACCGGCGCACCTGCCGCTGCAGGACACCAACGATCGCTATTTCGCCAATATCCAGAAAGATGGCACCTATTCCGTGGTGCCGCGCGTACCGGGCGGCGAGATCACGCCGCAGGGGCTGATCGCTATCGGCGAAGTGGCGGCGCGCTACGATCTCTACACCAAAATTACCGGCGGCCAGCGTATCGATCTTTTTGGCGCGCGGCTGGACCAGCTGCCCGCCATCTGGGAAGCGCTGCTGGCGGCGGGCTTTGAAACCGGTCACGCCTACGGCAAATCGCTGCGCACGGTAAAATCCTGCGTCGGCTCCAGCTGGTGCCGCTACGGCGTGCAGGACTCTACCGCCTTCGCCATTGCGCTGGAGCACCGCTACAAAGGGCTGCGTGCGCCGCACAAGATCAAGATGGCGGTGTCGGGCTGCACCCGCGAGTGTGCCGAAGCGCAGAGCAAAGATATTGGCGTGATCGCCACCGAGAAGGGCTGGAATCTCTACGTCTGCGGCAACGGCGGCATGAAGCCGCGCCATGCCGATCTCTTCGCCAGCGATCTCGACGACGAGACGCTGATCCGCTACGTCGACCGTATCCTGATGTTCTATGTGCGCACTGCCGACCGGCTGCAGCGCACCAGCGTCTGGATGGATAACCTCGAAGGCGGCCTCGACTATCTGCGTCAGGTGGTCATTGAAGATAGCCTGGGCATCGCGGCGACGCTGGAGACGGAGATGCAGCGCGTGGTCGCAAGCTACCAGTGCGAATGGCAAACCACGCTGGCGGATCCGTCGCGGCGCGCGCTCTTCACCGCCGCAGTCAACAGCGATCGGCCGGACGAGACGCTGCACTACGACCGGGTGCGCGAGCAGCGCCAGCCGGCGGCGCAGACGTCTGTCCCGCTACTGCAGCTGCCCGCCGAACCCTGGAGCGCGCTGTGCGATTTTACGGCGGTGCCGCCGCAGGCGGGCATTGGCGCGCGGCTCGGCAGCGAGCGCATCGCGCTGTTCCGCTTCGGCGACGCGCTTTACGCGCTGGAGGATCGCGAGCCGGGCAGCGACGTCAGCGTGCTGTCGCGCGGCATTCTTGGCGATGTGGCGGGTGAGCCGGTGGTGATCTCGCCGCTCTATAAACAGCGCGTGCGGCTGCGCGACGGACAGAGCCTCGACAACCCGCAGCACCAGCTGCGCTGCTGGCCGGTGAAGCTGGAAGCGGGGCGCATCTGGGTGGCGAACCGGCCGCTGAAGCTGATGGCGGAGGCCTCATGAATACCACCTGTCCCTACTGCGGCGTTGGCTGCGGCGTCAGCGTACGCGCCGACGGCACGGTCACGGGCGACGCCAGCCATCCGGCTAACCTCGGGCGACTGTGCGTCAAGGGCGCGGCGCTGGGCGAAACCCTGCACGCCAGCGGACGGCTGCTGTGGGCGCAGGTGGATGGCGAACGCGTGTCGCTCGATGCGGCGCTGGAGAGCGCCGCTGTACGCCTGCGCGCCATTATCGATCGGCACGGCCCGGAAGCGGTGGCGATCTACGCCTCCGGGCAGCTGCTCACCGAGGATTACTACGTCGCCAACAAGCTGATGAAGGGCTATCTCGGCGCGGCCAATATCGACACCAACTCCCGTCTCTGTATGGCCTCGGCGGTGGTGGGCTATAAGCGCGCCTTCGGCGCGGATGCGGTGCCCTGCTGCTATGAAGATTTCGCCGAGGCGGATCTGGTAGTGCTGGCAGGCTCTAACGCCGCCTGGACGCATCCGGTGGCGTATCAGCGGCTGGTACAGGCGAAGCAGCAGCGCCCGGCGATGCGCGTGGTGGTTATCGATCCGCGCCGCACCGCAAGCGTCGATCTGGCGGATCTGCACCTGCCGCTGCGGCCGGGCAGCGACGGCGCGCTGTTCAGCGGCCTGCTTAACTGGCTGGCGCAGCATGACGCCATCGACAGCGAGATGCTGCCGCACCTGAACGGCGTCGCGGAGACGCTGGAGGCTGCGCGGCCCTGGACGCTGGCGCGCGCGGCGGATGCCTGCGCGCTGGATCGCGACCAGCTCGCCCAGTTCTATCAGCTGTTTACCGGCAGCGATCGCGTGCTGACGCTCTGGTGCATGGGCATCAATCAGTCAGCGAGCGGCAGCGACCACAACAACGCTATCCTTAACGCCCATCTGCTGAGCGGCAAGCTGGGCCGCGCGGGCTGCGGGCCATTCTCGCTGACCGGTCAGCCTAATGCCATGGGCGGACGCGAGGTGGGTGGACTGGCGAATCAGCTGGCGGCGCATATGGGTTTCAGCGACGCGGAGTGTGACCGGCTGCAGCGCTTCTGGGGCAGCCCGACGGTGGCGCGTCGGCCTGGCCTGACCGCCGTCGCGCTGTTTGAGGCGGTGGCGCGCGGCGAGGTGAAGGCGGTGTGGATCCTGGGCACCAATCCGGCGGTGTCGATGCCTGAAGGCAACCGGGTAGCGCAGGCGCTTGCCGCCTGTCCGCTGGTGATCGTCTCCGACGTGATGGCGCATACCGACACCACGGCCTTTGCCGATATTCTGTTGCCCGCCCTCGGCTGGGGCGAGAAAAACGGCACTGTCACTAACTCCGAACGGCGCATCTCGCGCCAGCGCGCATTTGCCCCGCCGCCCGGCGAGGCGAAGCCGGACTGGTGGCTGCTGGCGCAGGTGGCGCAGCGGCTCGGCTTCGGCGACGCCTTTGGCTGGCAGCATCCGGCGGAAATCTTTCGCGAACATGCCGCGCTTTCCGGCTTTGAAAACCAGGGGCAGCGCGCCTTTGACATCAGCGGGCTGGCGCAGCTCAGCAACGAGGCGTGGGATCGGCTGAAACCGGTGCAGTGGCCGGTTAACGCGCGCTTCCCGCAGGGCTGCGCCCGGCTGTTCGGCGATCGCCGCTTTTTCCATGCCGACGGCAAAGCGCGGCTGCTGCCCTGCGCCGCGCCGCTGGATGATCCGACCAGCGAGGCGTATCCGCTGCTGATGAACAGCGGGCGCATTCGCGATCAGTGGCACACCATGACGCGCACCGGCAACGTGCCGCGTCTGATGCAGCATATCGACGAGCCTTTTATCGCGCTGCATCCCGCGACGGCGCGGAGCCGGGGCCTTGTCAGCGGCGAGCTGGCGCGGGTGCAGTCGACGCATGGCTGGATGATCGGGCGGGTGCGTTTCGACAGCGGTATGCGGCTTAACGAGCTGTTTGCGCCGATGCACTGGAACCGCCAGTTTGCGCTGCAGAGCAACGTCGATGCGCTGGTGACGGCGCGCTGCTGTCCTGCGTCGGGCCAGCCGGCGCTGAAGCAGACGGCGGTGCGTATCCAGCCGCTGCGTACCGGCTGGCAGGGCTGGCTGTGGCAGCGCGAAGTTGCTGCGCCGTCCGGGCTGCGCTACTGGGCGCGCGCGCCACAATCGGGCGCGCAGCGGCTGACGCTGGCGGGCGATGGCAACGCGAGCGACTGGGCGCAGGCGCAGCTGGCAACCCAGGGTATGCAACTCCAGCTGGCGCAGGGCGCGGCGGGAGAGTATCGGCTGCTGGCATGGCGCGCGGGCGAACTGCAGCTGGCGTTCTACGCCGCGCCGCGCCTGCCGCTGCTCGACCATGAACTTATCGCCGCCGCCTTTCGCGCACCGCCCGCCGACGCCGCCGGGCGTTTTGCGCTGCTGGCGGGCCGGGCGGCGCAGGGCAACAGCGCGGGGCGCATCATCTGCAGCTGCTTCGGCGTCGGCGAAACGGCGATCAGGCAGGCTGTGGCGCAGGGTTGTGACTCGCCTGCGGCGCTGGGCGTCGCGCTGAAGTGCGGCACCAACTGCGGCTCCTGCCTGCCTGAACTGAAACTGCTGTTATCCACGCCGGCGACGGCGTAACGGAGAGTGCGATGACTAACGCGATCGATTCACTGAATAAACTTTTGTCGGCGGGCGAGGGAGAGGGGCGCGTCTGGCTGGTCGGCGCGGGGCCGGGCGACGTCGAGCTGCTGACGGTAAAAGCGCTAAGGCTGCTGCATCAGGCGGAGGTGGTGGTCTATGACCGGCTGGTGAGTGAGGCGGTGATGGCGGAGGTACCGGCCTCGGCGCTCTGTATCGACGTCGGCAAGCAGCCAGGTCACCACGGGCTGAAGCAGGGCGAGATCAATCAGCTGCTGGCGGATCTGGCGCGCGGCGGCCGCGAGGTGGTGCGTCTGAAAGGCGGCGATCCCTTTATCTTCGGGCGCGGCGGTGAAGAGCTGGCTTTTCTGCAGCAAGCGCAGGTGCGCTGCGAGGTGGTGCCCGGCATTACCGCCGCCGTAGGCTGCGCCGCCGCCAGCAATATCCCGCTGACGCACCGCGACTGCGCCCAGTCGCTGCGCCTGATCACCGGCCACGGCAAACGCGGTGAGCCGCAGCTGGCGGATCGGGCGTTCAGCGACGCCCGCGAGACGCTGGTGTTTTATATGGGACTGCGCTGGAGCGCCTCGATCGCCGCGCAGCTTCAGCGTCAGGGCCGCGCGGGCGATACGCCGGTGGCGATTATCGAGAACGGCACGCGAGCGGATCAGCGGGTGTTGATCACCTCGCTGGCCGGGCTGGCGCAGACGGTAGAGGAGCAGCGGCCGGTCTCTCCGTCGCTGCTGATCGTCGGCGAGGTGGTGCGCTACGCGTCAGCCGCGCAGCAGAGCGCCGCCGTCGCTCAGGCTTAAACCGCCCGGCGCTGCGCCTGCGACAGCGAGGCGACCAGCACGTTGACGCCGAGCGCTTCAAAGGCGGCGATCTGCGCCGCGCTGATGCCGTCATCGGTGATCAGATAGTGGATATGGCTCCAGTCGCAGGGCAGCGCGAACATCGACACCTTGTCGATTTTGCTGGAGTCCGCCACCACATAAACCGTACTGGCGGAGTTGATCATCGCCATTTTCACTTTGATATCGGTTTCGCTGGGAAAGCTGAGGCCCAGGCGCGGTGAAATGCAGGCGGTGGCGAGGAACAGCTTTTGCGCCAGCACGTTTTCAAAAAAGCGCGCCGCCTTTTCGCCAGAGGTAGAGAGCGTCGGGAATTTAAAGGTGCCGCCGGTGAGCAGAATGTTGATGCCTGGTTCGCCGCCCAGCTTCAGGGCGATATTGACCGCCGTCGTCACCACCGACAGACGGCGAATATGGCCGATCGCCTCGGCGATAGCGGTAGTCGTGGTGCCTGAATCGAAAATCACCGTGTCGCCATTTTCGATATGCTGCGCCGCCAGACGTCCAATCGCCTCTTTCTCTTCCAGATGGGTTTGCCGCTCCAGCAGCAGCGCGCCGGTATTTTGCTTGCCGGTCATCAGCGTCGCGCCGCCGTGATAGCGCTGCACAAAGCCCTGCTTTTGCAGCATTCTCAGGTCGGTGCGGATGGTGGCCTCCGTCAGGCCGAAGACTTCCGTCAACGCCTTAACCGTCACCGTACCGTCTTCGCGGATCATCTCCAGAATCTTTTCACGACGCTGCTGCATATCGGCAAGCTGCTCAATTTTGCTTTTCAATCGAAATGCTCCCTCTTCTCAAACCCGGTCTTTTCGGGCGAGTACACGCCTGTCGCTGAGTTTACCCCGCACTTTTAGCGAATGCGAGACGACCCATCGCTGTTTTTGTTTTCGAACGAAAATGATTTGGCCGCATGTTATTGAATGTGCTGGGTTCGCGTAGCGTCTTTATCCATGCCGCGCCTGAGCCGCATACGCTATATCACGCTAAAACAAGGGGATAAAAATAATTACTACGAGGTGTATGAAATTTGATCTCACCCACATACCATTGCGTTTCGATAGCTTATATTTTTGTTCGAAAATCAAATATCCCGTAAGCCCGGAAAAAATCCGTTTTTAACTGGACCGGTCGCCCGCATGAGACAAGAGAGGAACAGATGAGCAGCGAATATGACGTAAACCTGCGCTACGGCGTCGACAGCAACCTGGATCTTGGCGGCAAAGTGGCGGTGGTGACCGGCGGGTTAGGGGGCATCGCCATGGCGAGCAACGAGATGCTGCTGGCGAAAGGCGCGCGTCTGGCGCTGCTCTATCCCCCTTTCGAAGCGGAAAAGGTGGCCAGCCTGCGCGACGCTTTCGACGCAGATAAGGTGCTGTTCGTCACCTGCGACGTCACCGATCCGGCCTCGGTGGAGCAGGCGTTTGATGAAGTGGCGCGCCACTACGGCCAGATCGACATTCTGATCAACTGCGCTGGCTACGTGATGCTGCAGCCGGTGCTGGAGACCGATTTCGCCGAATGGCAGAAGCAGATCGCCGTCAATCTGACCGGGCCTTTTCTCTGCGCACAGGCGGCGGGCAAACGCATGGTCGCGGCGGGCAACGGCGGCAAAATCATTAATATCGCCTCGCAGGCGGCTTCGATCGCTATCGACAATCACGTCGCCTATACCTCCGCGAAAGCGGGCCTGCTCGGCATGACCAAAGTGATGGCGAAAGAGTTTGCGCCGCACCGCATCAACGTTAACACCCTCTCGCCCACCGTGGTGCTGACGCCGATGGGCGAAAAAGCCTGGCGCGGCGAAAAGGGCGAACAGATGAAAAAGCTGATCCCCTTAGGGCGCTTCGCCTACACCGACGAAATCGCCGCTGCCGTGCTGTTTTTCGCCAGCAACGGCAGCGACATGATTACCGGCGCCGATCTGATGATCGATGGCGGTTTTACCATCTGGTAAGGCAACACCTCACCCCTGAAGCGTCACGACCCTACAACTAAAAGAGAGAACATCATTATGAAAATCCGCTCCCTGTTGTGTACCGCCATAGCCGCCAGCCTCTTCTCCAGTGCCGGTTTCGCGGCGGAAAAAGGCACCATTATGATCCTCGTTAACTCGCTGGATAATCCCTACTACGCCTCGGAAGCCAAAGGCGCCAACCTGAAGGCGCAGGCGCTGGGCTACAAAACCTCGGTGCTCTCCCACGGCGAAGATGTGAAGAAGCAGAGCGAGCTGATTGACGCCGCCATCGGTAAAAAAGTGCAGGGCATTATTCTGGACAACGCTGACTCTACCGCCAGCGTCGCCGCGATTAAAAAAGCCAAAGACGCCGGTATTCCCGTGGTGCTGATCAACCGCGAAATCCCGGTGGATGACGTGGCGCTGGAGCAGATCACCCATAACAACTTCCAGGCCGGTTCCGACGTCGCCACCGTGTTCGTCGAGAAGATGGGCGAGAAGGGCAAATACGCCGAACTGACCTGCAATCTGGCGGACAACAACTGCGTAACGCGATCTAAATCCTTCCATCAGGTGCTGGACCAGTATCCCGATATGCAGAGCGTGGCGCGGCAGGATGCGAAGGGCACCCTGATCGACGGCAAGCGCATTATGGACAGCATCCTGCAGGCGCATCCGGATGTAAAAGGGGTGATCTGCGGCAACGGTCCGGTGGCGCTGGGCGCGATTGCCGCCCTGAAGGCGGCGGGACGCGACGACGTGACCGTGGTCGGCATCGACGGCAGCAACGACGAACGCGACGCGGTGAAGGCCGGCACGCTGAAAGCCACGGTTATGTTGCAGGCGCAGGCCATCGCCGCGCAGGGCGTCACCGACCTGGATAACTTCATTCAGAAAGGCACTAAACCGGCGAAGCAGCGCGTAATGTTCCGCGGCATTTTGATTACGCCGGATAACGCCAGCGGCGTGCAGGACTTCAACTTTAAGTCGTAATTAATCGCAGCGGCGCCCATGCCCGGCGGGCGCCAGGAGAAACGAATGGACAGACGACTCTGGCTTCTGCTTCCCATGATGGTGCTCAGCGGTTGCCGCATTGTGTCGCAGCAGGAGCTGGCGGATCTGAAAAATCCGCCTAATCCAAAGATGGCGAACATCGCCCGGACGTGGCGCGAGCAGCTGGTGCCGCAGGTGCAGCACGACGCGAAACCGGCGGACGAGCTGCTGAAGGCGCTGCAGTCGGCGAAAGATTTCGATACCGCCTGCAGCACCCTCGGCTACCGCAGCCAGGCGGAAAATCCCTGCGTCTTTAGCGTCAGCGTCAGCGGCGAAGTAACAGCGGTCAATACCACGTCGCGCAACGGCCGCATGACGGTGAAAGATCGCTCCGGCGAAAACGTAACGGTGCAGACCGGCCCGATTATCCCCGGCACCGCGCTGCGCGACGCCTTTAAAGGGGCGAGCTATCAGGACTTCAACGATCAGGTGCTGTTCGGCGACTACGGCCGCGCCATCAATCAGCAGGCCTCCAGCATGATGACCGCCTTCAAACCGAAAGTGGGCGACAAGGTTCAGCTGACGGGCGTGTTCAGCAGCTGGGACGTGCCGCAGCAGATCCCTAACGTGACGCCTGTCGCCATCGCGCGGCAGTAAGGAGCGGTTATGCAGCATTCCCAGACGGACGCGGCCAGCGAGGTGATTATCGAGACGCGCGGCCTGTCGCGCATCTATCCCGGCGTTACCGCGCTCGATCAGGTCAACTACCGCGTCTACCGCAACAAGGTCAACGTGCTGATCGGCGAAAACGGCGCGGGCAAATCCACCATGATGAAGATGCTGGCTGGCGTGGAGACGCCTTCCAGCGGCGAAATCCTGCTCGACGGTCAGCCGGTGTCACTCTCCTCGACGCATCAGGCGGAAAAACAGGGCATCAGCATTATTTTTCAGGAGCTGAACCTGTTTCCCAACATGAACGTGATGGACAACATCTTTATCGCCAATGAGTTCTTTCAGCGCGGGGTTATCAATGAGAAGTACCAGTACGCGCTGGCGAAATCGCTGCTTGAACGGCTGGAGCTGGATGTCGATCCTCGCGCGCCGCTGGGCGAGCTGGGCATCGGCCATCAGCAGCTGGTGGAGATCGCGCGGGCGCTCTCCAAAGACACGCGCGTGCTGATTATGGACGAGCCGACCAGCGCGCTCAGCCAGTCGGAAGTCAAGGTGCTGTTCAACGTTATCGACCAGCTGAAGCGGCGCGGCGTCACCATTATCTATATCTCACACCGGCTGGAGGAGCTGATGGAGATCGGCGACCACATCACCATTTTCCGCGACGGCCGCTTTATCAGCGAGCGCGACGTGCGCGACGCCAGCGTGCCCTGGATTATTGAGCAGATGGTCGGCGACAAGAAAAAGCACTTCGACTATCAGGCGGCGCCGCAGGGCGAAACGGTGCTGGAGGTGGAGGGCCTTACCGCACTGCATCAGAACGGCGGCTACCGGCTGAACGACGTCAGCTTCTCGCTGCGCAAAGGCGAGGTCATCGGCATTTACGGCCTGCTGGGGGCGGGACGCACCGAGCTGTTTAAGGGGCTGATCGGTTTGATGCACTGCCAGGCGGGCAAGGTGCGGCTGGCGGGCAGCGCGCTGGAGCGATGCAGCTTTCAGCAGCGGCTGAAGCGCGGCATCACGCTGGTGCCGGAGGATCGCCAGGGCGAGGGCGTGGTGCAGCTGATGTCGATCACCGCCAACATGACGCTGACCGATCTCAGCCTGCGCGGTTTCCGCCGCGCGCTGCGCCTGCTGCATCCCGCGAAAGAGAAGCAGCGCGTGGACGAGATGATCCAGCACCTGGCGATTAAAGTCAGCGATCCTGAGCTGCCGATCACCTCCCTGAGCGGCGGCAATCAGCAGAAGGTGGTGCTGGGCAAGGCGCTGATGACCGGGCCGAAGGTGGTGCTGCTGGATGAGCCGACGCGCGGCATCGATGTCGGCGCGAAAACCGACGTCTATCACCTGATCGGCACGCTGGCGCAGCAGGGACTGGCGGTGATGTTCTCCTCTTCCGAACTGGATGAGGTGATGGCGCTGGCGGACCGCGTGCTGGTTATGGCCGATGGACGTATCACTGCCGATTTAACCCGCGCCGAAGCGACGCGCGAAAAACTGATTACGGCCTCGACGCCGCATGACTAGCCGCGGGTTTCCGCGGCATGACGGGCGGCTGTGACTGCCTGCAGGAGAGATGATGAACCAAAAATACCTGCTCTATATGTACCTGTTGAAAGCGCGCACCTTTATCGCGCTGCTGATTGTCATCGGCTTTTTCAGCGTGATGGTGCCGAACTTTCTTACGCCGTCGAACCTGCTGATTATGACGCAGCATGTCGCCATTACCGGACTGCTGGCGATCGGCATGACGCTGGTGATCCTTACCGGCGGCATCGATCTTTCGGTCGGCGCGGTGGCGGGCATCTGCGGCATGGTGGCGGGCGCGCTGCTCACCAGCGGCGTGCCGCTGTGGCACGGCAATACCCTGTTTCTTAACGTGCCGGAGGTGATCCTCGCGGTGGCGCTGTTCGGCGTGATTATCGGGCTGGTGAACGGCGCGGTGATCACTCGGCTCGGCGTCGCGCCCTTTATCTGCACCCTCGGCATGATGTACGTGGCGCGCGGCGCAGCGCTGCTCTTTAACGACGGCAGCACCTACGCCAATCTGGTCGGCATACCGGCGCTGGGCAACACCGGCTTCGCCTTTCTCGGCTCCGGCACGCTGCTCGGCGTCTATCTGCCGATCTGGCTGATGGTGGCCTTTCTGCTGCTCGGGCTCTATCTGACGCGCAAAACGCCGCTGGGCCGTTATATCTACGCCACCGGCGGCAATGAGTCGGCCGCGCGGCTGGCAGGCGTGCCGATCGTAAAAGTGAAGATTTTCGTCTACGCCTTCTCGGGCCTCTGCGCCGGGCTGGTGGGGCTGGTAGTCGCGTCGCAGCTGCAAACCGCGCACCCGATGACCGGCAACATGTTTGAGATGGATGCTATCGGCGCCACGGTGCTGGGCGGTACGGCGCTGGCGGGCGGCCGCGGGCGCGTCTCCGGCTCGATTATCGGCGCGTTCGTTATCGTCTTCCTTGCCGACGGCATGGTGATGATGGGCGTCAGCGACTTCTGGCAGATGGTGATCAAGGGGCTGGTGATTGTCACCGCCGTGGTGATCGATCAGTTCCAGCAACGGTTACAAAGTAAAGTGGTGCTGCTGCGTCGCCATGAAAAAAAGCAGCAGTCGACATCGGTATCTGAAGTCAGTCATGGATAAGCGGAGGGCAATATGACGCGTAATTTTCAAGGACAAACCGTAGTGATAACCGGCGCCTGTCGCGGCATCGGCGCGGGCATCGCTGAGCGCTTTGCGCGCGACGGCGCGAACCTGGTAATGGTGTCCAACGCCGAGCGGGTATTCGCCACCGCCGAGGCGCTAAAAGGGCAGTACGGCAGCGAGATCCTCGCGCTGCAGGTGGACGTCACCGATGAAGAGGCGGTGCAGCAGCTTTACCAGCAGGCGTTTGAGCGCTTTGGCCGGATCGATGTTTCGATTCAGAACGCAGGCGTGATCACGATCGATCGCTTCGACGCCATGCCGAAAGCGGACTTCGAGAAGGTACTGGCGGTCAACACCACCGGCGTCTGGCTCTGCTGTCGCGAAGCGGCGAAGTATATGGTGCAGCAGAACGGCGGCAGCCTGATCAATACCTCGTCGGGCCAGGGGCGACAGGGATTTATCTACACGCCGCACTATGCGGCCAGCAAGATGGGCGTCATCGGCATTACCCAGAGCCTGGCGCTGGAGCTGGCGCCCTGGCATATCACCGTGAACGCCTTCTGTCCCGGCATTATCGAAAGCGAGATGTGGGATTATAACGATCGCGTCTGGGGCGAAATCCTCAGCACCGGGCAGAAAAAATATGGCAAGGGTGAGCTGATGGCGGAGTGGGTACAAAATATTCCGCTGAAGCGCGCCGGCCAGCCAGAGGATGTCGCCGGGCTGGTGGCGTTCCTCGCCTCTGAGGATGCACGCTATATTACCGGCCAGACCATCAACGTCGATGGCGGGCTGATTTTCTCCTGATTCGCTTTCTCTGCTGGATAAGCTGCGTGCTTATCCAGCCTGTTCTCGCCTTTCTCCGCTGTTTTTCCCGCTTTTCCTGCAAATAAATCCTGCTGTGTTAAAATAAATTTCATGCATTTTGTGAGACAGGTCTCGTTAATTAGCCGAAAAACGCCTTACTACGCTATGTTTTTTCACCCCAATACCCGGCTGTTTTTTCCTTTCTGTCTGGTCGCTGCGGCGATTCTTTCCAGCGTGCCTGCTGCTCAGGCGTTCACCGACAGCGCCTCCGTCGCGGATGCGCCATTCGACGATCCAACGCGCTTTAACCAGCAGCTGGCGGCGCTGCCGTCATTGGGCAACGCGCAGGGCGACGACGAGTGGAACAAGCGCCTCGCTGCTATCGCCAAAAGCATCGGCGAAGCGAGCCAGAACAGCGACAACAGCACCAGCTTCGGCCAGCAGGCGGGCGTGTGGGCCTTTAATCACTTTCGCGACGAGGTAGCGAACCGCGTCGAAAGCGAAGGGAAGTCGCTGCTGTCGCCCTACGGCAATGCGCAGCTCGATCTGATGGTGGATATGCAAGGCAGCTTTACCGGCACCGGCGGCGATCTCTTTACCGCGCTGGCGGACGAGCGCAGCCATCTGACCTTTAGCCAGGTGGGGGTGCGCGACACCAGCGACGGGCTGGTGGGCAATGTCGGGCTGGGCCAGCGCTGGGTTACCCCAGACTGGCTGCTGGGCTATAACGCCTTTATCGATCGCAGCTTTGAGATTGGCCAGCAGCGCGCCTCGCTCGGCACCGAAGCCTGGAATGAAAATCTGCGCTTCTCCGCTAACTACTATCACCCGCTGGGCAGCTGGAAGAACAGCGGCGAAACGCAGCAGCAGCGCATGGCGCGCGGCTACGACATCACCACTCAGAGCTATCTGCCGTTCTATCGTCAGCTGGGCGTCTCGCTGAGCTGGGAGCAGTACCTGGGCGACAACGTCGATCTGTTCCACAGCGGCAACCGCTATCATAATCCTTCCGCGCTGTCGCTCGGCGTCTCCTATACCCCGGTGCCGCTGGTGACCTTCTCCGCCAGCCATAAAACCAGCAGCGCGGGCGAGACGCAGGACCAGCTGGGCCTGAAGCTCAACTATCGCTTCGGCGTGGCGCTGAGCAAACAGCTGGAGGCGAGCAACGTCGACGAGGCGCGTTCACTGCGCGGCAGCCGCTACGATCGCGTCACGCGTTCAGATACGCCGGTACTCGATTTCCGCCAGCGCAAAACGTTGTCGGTGTTTCTCGCCACGCCGCCCTGGCAGCTGACGCCGGGCGAAAGCCTGCCGCTTAAATTGCAGATCCGCCACAGCAATCCCATTAAGGCGGTGAGCTGGCAGGGCGATACGCAGGCGTTGAGCCTGACGCCGCCGGGGGATAACAGCCAGCCGCAGGGCTGGAGCCTGATCGTGCCCGCGTGGGATGATTCACCAGGCGCCAGCAACGAATATCACCTGTCGGTGACGCTGGAGGATGATAAACAGCAGCGCGTCACCTCGAACTGGATTACGCTGAAGGTGCAGCCGCCGATGCGTCTGGATGCGGGGCAGGCGTCCGATCGCTTCGATATCATGGCGCCCTGAGCCTGTTCTGAGGAAAGCTCAACTCAGCGAAGGCGCCAGGTCTTTTCGCCTTACTCTTTTCCTTCAGGCTGGTAATGAAATGAAACGCATCTCACTTTGTCTGTTTAGCTGTTTTTTATGTGGCTGCGTCGATGTGGGTCAGGTATCGCTCCATCCCCAAACCACAACCGGCTACTTTTCCGCCCATCGTGGTGACGTTGAAGCCTGTCTGGAGAATGAAGCCCTGCGCCAGCAGCACCAACTGCAAAAAGACGACCCCTTGCCGGGCGGAACAGACCGCTTCAATCTTCTGAATTCGCAGTCAGAGGTGGTCGCCTGGATTGAGGTGGCGCCGTTCAGCAACGGAGAAACCAGCGCCCAGTTCTATTACGCGCCCGATAAACCTGAAACTAAAAGCGTCGTCGCAGCGCTTATTTCCCGCTGCGGCAGCATCCGGGAATAGCCAGCCCGTGCGGAAATAGCGACGCGCTGGCCTGGGGCGATAAATTGTGACAATTGTCACAATTTATCGCTGGTAAGGCGGGCGGGAAAGTCGCAGAATCGCCGCAAAATCCCTTTTCACCTGCACATCATGATCGTTCGTCCCCATCGCCATTGGTTCGTTCGTTTGTTCGCCTGGCACGGCTCAGTGCTGCCCGATATTTCGTTTCGCTTGTTTCTCAATTTGCTGATGTCGCTGCTCGCGCTCTGGCTGCTCAACTGGTACGAGACGCTCGGCATCCGGCTGACGCTGGCGCCGTTTAGCCTGCTTGGCGTCTCAATTGCCGTGTTTCTCGGCTTTCGCAACAGCGTCTGCTTTGCACGCTTCAGCGAGGCGCGCCATTTTTTCGGCGCACTGCTGATCGCCTGCCGCACGCTACAGCGTCAGGTGCTGGCGCTCTTTCCTGACGAGGCGCCGCGTATCCAGGCGCTGCTGCTGGCGTTCTGCTACAGCCTGAAGCACCAGCTGCGCCGCAGCGATCCGCGCCCCGATCTGGAGCGTCTGCTGGGCGCAGATGCCGAATGGGTGCTGTCGCGCCGCTCGCCGACCAATATGCTGCACCTTCAGCTGTCGCACTGGCTGGCGGAGCAGCGTCGTCAGGGCAAAATCAGCGACCTGGTATGGAGCAATATTGACGAAAGCCTGAATCAGCTGGCGGCGGTGCTCGGCGGCTGCGAGCGGCTGGCCAGTATGCCGGTGCCTTTCGCCTATGGCCTGCTGCTGCACCGCACCGTCTATCTCTTCTGCACGCTGCTGCCGTTCGCGCTGGCGCCCGATCTGCACGCGATGACGCCGCTGGTGTCGATGTTCATCTCCTATACCTTTCTGTCGCTGGACACGCTGGCGGAAGAGCTGGAGATGCCCTTTGGCTATCAGAACAACCATCTGCCGATGGACGCTATCTGCGCCAATATTGAAATAAGCCTGCGAGAAATGGCGGGTGAAGAGGAGACGCTGCCGACGCCGCTGCGGCCGGACGTACACTATCGCCTGACCTGAAGGCGGCTTTTACGTCTGCATTAGCCCTGGCAAAAAGCGCTTGTACGACGCGCGCCCGGTTAACAGAAACCGGGCGCAGCGTGGGGAAGGTTATCAGAACTGGTAGATCAGGCCAACGGCGGTAATATCGTCGGTCTTCAGTCCCAGCGGATTGTTCTCCTTCAGCAGGTTGATCTTGTACTCCACGTAGGCAGACATGTTTTTGTTGAAGTAGTAAGTCGTGCCCACCGAGACATATTTGAAGATATCGGCGTCGCCGATGTTCTCAATCTCTTTGCCCTTCGAGGAGACGTAGCCTACCGACGGGCGCAGGCCGTTCAGGAACTGATACTGCGCGACGGCTTCAACGTTTTGCGCTTTGTTGGCAAAGCCGCCGCTGATCGGCGTGGCGTTCAGTGTCTCGCCATACATCGCCGCCAGATAGATCTGGTTAGCGTCATATTTTACCGCTGTCGCCCAGTTCTGCGCTTTATCACCCTCACCGCGCGCCGCCGCGTTCTGCGCCTCGGTGCGGTCCAGACTGGCGAATGCGCCGGTAAAGCTCAGGCCGAAATCGAAATCGTAGCTGGCGGAAAGGGCGTAGCCGTCGCCGTTGGAGCGGCGCACGCCGTCGGTATTGGCGGCGCGATCGTTTTTGCCTTCATACTGCGCGGCCAGGCTGAGGCCTTTAACCAGACCAAAGAAATCTTTGTTGCGCCAGGTCAGCACGCCAGTTGAGCGGCCCGCCAGGAAAGCATCGGTGTAACCTGAATCCCCGCCGAAGAAGGGCAGCATATCGGTATAGGCCAGCGCGTCGTAGACCAGTCCGTAGTTACGGCCGTAGTCCAGCGAGCCGGCATTGCCGAATTTCAGACCGGCATAGCCAAGACGGGTTCGGTTCCCGGCCTGCGCGTCGCTGCCTTCTGAGTTGCGCAGGCTGTACTGATACTGCCAGAAGCCATAGCCAGTCAGCCGATCGGTAATTTTAGTTTCGCCTTTGAACCCGAGGCGGGTGTAGGAAGAGGTATCGCCATCGTTAGTGCTGTCACTGGAAAAGAGATGCGAGACGTTTATTTTTCCCACCAGGTCGAGCTTGTTGCCATCTTTATTATAAATTTCCGCTGCCTGAACGGCAGATATTCCAAGCAGAGACGACACGACCGTCACCGCTAAAGCACGCTTCATCATTTATTTTTACCCTGTCACTGTTTGTTATTATTCCCCGCTATCTGGGGCGAAAGAAAAATGACATAAAAGGGTGGGGCGACATAGTGCAATAACTGTAAGTAAATATTTCAATGAATTTTCTCGCCCATGTATTGCCTGGTTATTAACCTTTTATGTATGGAGGAAATTTATATCTGACAAAGGAAAAAAGGATTATGTATTAATATCTGTGTGATTTTAATGTTTTTTTTGTGTGTGGCTAATGGTTTCTGTAAAGCGATTTGGCTATTTCTATTTCCCCGGCTATTTCCATGCGGACATCAAGCTTTACTGAAAAAAAGCAATGGAATTTATTGAGGTTAAATACCTAATCATTAGTTTGCTTACAAATAGCCTGGTCATCATATTATCTTATTTCTGCACTGATAATAACGTCAGAAATAATAATGACGATGCTCATTATTTATTCCCCTATTCCTGAAAGATAAATAGTCCGCTTTTCCACCAGAGGGTTTTATTTGTTCAGACGCGCTGTTGTTATTCCGTTTCGCAGAAAACGTAACGGCTGCTTTCCTTCCCGATTTTTTGCCCACCAGCGAAGCAACATGCGCCTCTCTGGTGCAGGTTTTGCCCGAATTTGAACATAAAAGTCAGGGGCGATCACAAAAGCAATATTTACTCTGGCAACTGCATAAATCTGCTGCGGATTCTGCGGCGCAGGCGCGCTTCGGTCAAAATTATTCACTATTTATTCACTTAAAATGAATAGTTGATGTTTATAAGTTATTGATATTACGTCGTGACAACTGTTTTATGCATTTTTTTCTCTGGCTGGCACGCATGCTGCAATCTAGAGTAGGCTGCGTTTACCCAACTTTCACAAATTTAAAACATTCGCTTTACTCACCGGCGCGCCGGGCGGGAAAGCAGGAGAAACAGTTATGTCACTGCAGGTTTCGCGTCACGATTTCGATCAATGGATGGTGCCGGTCTATGCGCCCGCGAGCTTTGTACCGGTACGCGCATCGGGTTCGACACTCTGGGATCAGAGCGGCAAAGAGTATATCGACTTTGCCGGCGGCATTGCGGTCAATGCGCTGGGGCATGCGCATCCGGCGCTGCAGCAGGCGCTGACCGAGCAGGCGTCGCGCCTGTGGCATACCGGTAACGGCTTCACCAATGAGCCGATTTTGCGCCTGGCGAAGCAGCTGATCGACGCCACCTTCGCTGACCGCGTTTTCTTCTGTAACTCCGGCGCCGAAGCCAACGAGGCTGCGCTGAAGCTGGCGCGTAAAACGGCGCACGATCGTTTCGGCGCGCATAAAAGCGGCATCGTTGCCTTTAATAACGCTTTTCACGGCCGTACGCTGTTTACCGTTTCCGCTGGCGGCCAGCCCGCCTATTCAAAAGATTTCGCGCCGCTGCCGCCCGATATTCGCCATACGCCGTTTAACGATCTGGAGGCCGCGGCGCAACAGATTGACGACAATACTTGTGCGGTGATTGTGGAACCGATTCAGGGCGAGGGCGGCGTACTGCCCGCCGATCCCGCCTTTTTACGCGGTTTGCGCGAGCTGTGCGATAAACATCAGGCGCTGCTGATTTTTGATGAGGTACAGAGCGGCGTAGGCCGCACCGGTTCGCTCTACGCCTATATGCACTATGGCGTAACGCCGGACGTCCTCACCACCGCCAAGGCGCTGGGCGGCGGTTTTCCTGTCGGCGCGATGCTGACGCGCGAAGACCTGGCGCAGGTGATGAGCGTCGGCACGCACGGCACCACCTACGGCGGCAATCCGCTGGCGGGCGCGGTGGCGGGCAAGGCGCTGGAGCTGATCAACCAGCCCGAGACGCTGGCGGGCGTGAAGGAACGCCATCAGTGGATCGTCGACGCGCTGGAGGAGATCAACCAGCGGCTGCATCTGTTTAAAGAGGTGCGCGGCCTGGGCCTGCTGATTGGCGCGGTGCTGAATGAGGATTATGCCGGTAAAGCGAAACAGTTCAATCTGGCGGCCGCCGAGCAGGGCGTGATGGTGCTGATCGCCGGCGCTAACGTGGTGCGCTTCGCGCCCGCGCTGAATATCAGCGAACAGGAAGTGAAAACCGGCATGGCGCGCTTTGCCGTCGCCTGTGAACACCTGGCTCGAGGATCGACATCATGATGGTGATCCGCCCTGTTGAACATGACGATCTGGCGCAGCTGCTGACGCTGGCGGGTAAAACCGGCGGCGGGCTGACATCGCTGCCCGTCGACAGCCCGACCTTACAGGCGCGCATTGAGCGATCGCTGCAAACCTGGCAGGGCACGCTGCCGCGCGCCGAGCAGGGCTACGTCTTTGTACTGGCGGACAGCGAAGACAACCGTGCCGTGGGCATTTGCGCCATTGAGGTGGCGGTCGGACTTCAGGAACCCTGGTATAACTTTCGCGTCGGCACGCAGGTGCACGCCTCGAAAGAGCTTAACGTCTATGCGGCGCTGCCGACGCTGTCGCTGAGCAATGACCATACCGGCAGCAGCGAACTCTGCACGCTGTTTCTTGACCCTGACTACCGCGACGGCAAAAACGGCTACCTGCTGTCGAAATCGCGCTTTCTGTTTATGGCCAACTTTCGCCATCTGTTTATGGATCGCGTGGTGGCGGAGATGCGCGGGGTCAGCGACGAAGAGGGGCATTCGCCCTTCTGGGAGAGCGTCGGCAGCCGCTTCTTCTCTATGGAGTTTCGCAAGGCTGACTTCCTCAGCGGCACCGGACAAAAGGCGTTTATCGCCGAGCTGATGCCGAAGCATCCGCTCTATATCGACTACCTGTCGCCGGAAGCGAAAGCGGTTATCGGTCAGGTGCATGAGAAGACCGCGCCCGCGCGCGCGGTGCTTGAGGCGGAGGGGTTCCGCTACCGCAACTATATCGACATTTTCGACGGCGGCCCGACGCTGGAGTGCGAGATCGACGACATCCGCGCCATCCGCAAAAGCCATGTGCGCAGCGCCGTGCTCGGCGAGCCGGATGACCATGCGCCGCTTTGCCTGGTGGCGAATCTGGACTATCACCATTTTCGCGTCGCGCTGCTGCCTGCACGTATCGAGCAGCACGACGTCGTACTTAATGAGAATCAGCTCAGGGCATTGCACGTTCAGCCAGGCGACAGCCTGCGCGTGGTGACGCTGAGCGGCGAGGAGAAAAAAGCATGACGCAAATGATTAACGGCGACTGGCTGCCGGGCCGCGGCGACACCTTAAGTAAAATCGATCCGGTCTTCGGCGAGACCCTGTGGCAGGGCGAGTCCGCGACTGCGGAGCAGATCGCGCAGGCCGCCGCCGCCGCCCGCGAAGCCTTTCCCGGCTGGGCGCGTCGGCCTTTCGCCGAGCGTCAGGCGATAGCTGAACGTTTCGCCGCGCTGCTGGAGAGCCACAAAACCGAACTGGCGGAAACCATCGCCGCCGAAACCGGCAAGCCGCGCTGGGAGGCGCTGACCGAAGTGCAGGCGATGATCAATAAAGTCGCTATCTCGGTAAAAGCCTTTCACACGCGCACCGGCGAACAGCACGAGGGCGAAAGTTCGCTGCGCCATCGTCCGCACGGCGTGCTGGCGGTCTTCGGTCCTTATAACTTCCCCGGCCATCTGCCCAACGGCCATATTGTGCCAGCGCTGCTGGCGGGCAACTGCGTGCTCTTTAAGCCGAGCGAGCTGACGCCGCTGACGGCGGAGAAGACCGTACGCCTCTGGCTGGAGGCGGGACTGCCGCGCGGCGTGCTGGCGCTGCTGCAGGGCGCGCGCGAAACCGGCCAGGCGCTGGCGGCTGAAGCGCAGATCGACGGCGTGCTCTTTACCGGCAGCGCGGGAACCGGCTATCAGCTGCATCGCCAGTTCGCCGGTCAGCCGGAAAAAATGCTGGCGCTGGAGATGGGCGGCAACAACGCGCTGATCGTTGAAGATCCGGCTGATATCGACGCGGCGGTGCATATCGCCGTTCAGTCCGCCTTTATTACCGCCGGGCAGCGCTGCACCTGCGCACGTCGCCTGCTGGTGAAGCGCGGCGCGGCGGGTGACGCTTTCTTACAGCGTCTGGTAGAGGTGAGCGCGCGGCTGCAGCCCGGCGCGTGGAACGCCGACCCGCAGCCCTTTATGGGAAGCGCTATCTCCGTCGGCGCGGCGGAAAAAATCTATCAGGCCTGGCAGCAGCGCGTCGCGCTGGGCGGCAAGCCGCTGCTGGAAATGCGCTGGCCGCAGCGCGGCAATGCGCTGCTGACGCCCGGCATTATCGATGTTACGCAGGTCAGCGGCCTGCCGGATGAAGAGGTGTTCGGGCCGCTGCTTAATGTTATCCGCTATGACAGCTTCGATGAGGCGATCCGCCTCGCCAACGACACGCGCTATGGCCTCTCATGCGGCCTTATTTCGCCGTCGCGCGCGCAGTTCGATCAGCTGCTGCTGGAGGCGCGCGCCGGGATCGTTAACTGGAACAAGCCTCTGACCGGTGCCGCGAGCAGCGCGCCTTTTGGCGGCATCGGCGCGTCCGGCAATCATCGCGCCAGCGCCTGGTATGCGGCGGATTACTGCGCCTGGCCGATGGCGTCGCTGGAGACACCTGACCTGACGCTGCCTGCCGCGCTCTCGCCGGGACTCGATTTCTCTGTGGGCGAGGGGCGATGATGAAAGCGATTGAAGCGAACTTCGACGGGCTGGTCGGCCTGACGCACCACTATGCCGGATTATCGTTTGGCAATGAGGCTTCGACGCGCAACCAGCATCAGCCGTCAAATCCGCGCCTGGCGGCGAAGCAGGGGCTGCTGAAGATGAAGGCGCTGGCGGACCGCGGCTTTGTGCAGGGCGTGATCCCGCCGCACGAGCGGCCAAACCTGCCGCTGCTGCGCCAGCTCGGCTACAGCGGCAGCGACGAGCAGGTGCTGGCGCAGGCGGCGAAAACTTCCCCTGGCCTGTTGTCGGCGGTCAGCTCCGCCTCGGCGATGTGGGTCGCCAACGCGGCGACGGTGTCGCCCTCGGCTGACAGCGCCGACGGACGCGTACACTTCACCGCGGCGAACCTGAATAATAAATTCCATCGCGCGATGGAAGCGCCGCAAACCGCCCGGCTGCTGCGCGCTATCTTCCGCGATCCGCAGCATTTTACCGTCCACGACGCGCTGCCGCAGGTGGCGCTGTTTGGCGACGAAGGGGCAGCGAACCATAACCGCCTCGGCGCGGCGTATGGCGAACGCAGCCTGCAGCTGTTTGTCTATGGACGCGACGATAATGGCGGCAGCGCGCCGGGGCGCTATCCTGCGCGCCAGACGCTGCAGGCGAGCCAGGCGGTGGCCAGGCTGCATCAGCTTGATGACAGCCAGGTGCTGTTTGCGCAGCAGAACCCGCAGGTGATCGATCAGGGCGTGTTTCATAATGACGTTATCGCGGTCAGCAACCGCGAGGTTCTGTTCTGTCATCAGCAGGCGTTTGTCGACCAGCCTGCGCTGCTGGCGACGCTGGCGCGCCGCGTGCCCGGCTTTACCGCGATCGAGGTGCCCGACAGTCGCGTATCCGTGGCGGACGCGGTCAGTACCTATCTGTTCAACAGCCAGCTGCTGAGCCGCGACGACGGCACCATGCTGCTGGTGCTGCCTGAAGAGTCGCGCCAGCATCCCGGCGTCTGGCGCTATCTTAGCGAACTGGTGGAGCAGGGCGGCCCGGTGCGCGAGCTGGTCAGTTTCGATCTGCGCGAAAGCATGCAAAACGGCGGCGGCCCGGCCTGCCTGCGCCTGCGCGTGGTGCTGACGCCGCAGGAGCAGCAGGCGCTCAATCCGGCGGTGATAATGAACGACAGCCTGTTCGCCACGCTCAATCGCTGGGTAGATCGCCACTATCGCGATCGCCTGACGCAGGCGGATCTGGCTGACCCGCAGCTGTTAAGAGAGGGGCGCGAAGCGCTGGACGAACTGACGCGACTGCTGGACTTAGGCAGCGTTTATGCCTTCCAGCAGTAGCGGAAACGGCTCTTTTTCTCGCAGACAGGAGTAGCAATGCAGGATTTTCTTCAGCAAACGCTGTCAGGCGACGCTCCGCAACGTCAGCGCGGCGAAACCCCTTATTTACGCTGGCAGTGGCTCGATCACGGTATTTTACAGCTTGAGCCGCTGGGCGAACCGCAGCAGGCGCTGGTGCTGTCGGCAGGCATTCACGGCAATGAGACCGCGCCGGTAGAGATACTGAATACGCTTATCGGCGCGCTGCTGCGCGGCGAAATGCAGCTGCGGCATCGCGTACTGGCGATCCTCGGTAATCCGGCCGCCCTGCGTGCCGGCAAGCGCTATTTGCGTCATGACGTTAATCGCCTGTTCGGTGGCCGCTGGCAGCGCATCGACGACTGTGACGAGGCGCGACGCGCGCTGCGTCTGGAACAGGCGACGGAAGCCTTCTGGCTGCAGGAGACCAGAGAGGTTCAGCCGCGCTGGCATCTAGATCTGCATACGGCCATTCGCGGCTCCTGGCATACACGCTTTGGCGTGCTGCCGCTTAATCCGCAGCCCTGGCCGGATAATTTTATCGACTGGCTGACAGCGGCAGGGCTGGAGGCGCTGGTCTTCCACACTGCGCCGGGCGGCACCTTCACCCATTTCAGCTGTGCAAACTTTAATGCTGCCAGCTGTACGCTGGAGCTGGGTAAAGCCCTGCCGTTCGGCACCAACGACCTGACGCAGTTCGCTGCCGCGCAGCAGGCGCTGGCGGCGCTGCTGAGCGGCGAGCCGCTGCCGGAAGCGCAGGAGGTGCCGCGCCGCTATCGGGTGGTGCAGCAGATTACCCGCCTCAGCGAGCAGTTCCGGCTGCACATGGACGCGGAAACGCGTAACTTCACTGCGTTTCCACAGGGCGCGCTGCTGGCCGAGGATGGTGAGACGCGCTACTTTGTGCAACAGGCGCGCGAATATGTGCTGTTCCCCAATCCCGGCGTGGCGCTCGGGCTGCGCGCCGGCCTGATGCTGGTGGAAGAGAATGCGCAGACTGAGGCGCTGTCGCGCTGACGAAATAAAGGCGGCAGGGCGTGGGATTTTCCTTCCGCTTTGCTGCCAGAACCCTTACACTCCTCCATAATTCCTGCCAAATCCGCTTTGAATTCATACTCTTTTGCAATTCTTCACTTAATTCTTCTCATTCTCTCCATGATTGCGCGATTTTTGTCTTTTATGCTTTCACGGCTTTACTCACTCTCTGAGTAGTTGACATTCAGCAGCGTAATCTTGTTCTCGAAGACGCGACAGGCTGCTGTCGTTATTAACTGAATGATAAGGACAACTATTATGCGTAAACTGACTTCCCTGATTCTGGCGTCTACTCTGGCTTTCGGTGCGGCAAGCGTGGTACATGCCGCAGCTGACAACCTGACGCCGCCGCCGGCCGGTAGCGAAAAGCCCATGCATAAGCCGCCGATGCCGCACGGGATGAACATGATGTTCAAAGATCTCAATCTGACCGAGGCGCAGAAAAAACAGGTCCATGAGATCCTGAAAGAGAGCCACAAAGACTTTAAACGTCCGTCGCTGGAAGAGCGTCGCGCCGGTCACGCCATTATCGCTTCTGACACCTTCGACCGTGCGAAAGCGGAAGCGCAGGCAGAGAAAATGACCGCAGACGCGAAAGAGCGCGCGGTGGCGATGATGGAAACGCAGAACAAACTCTATAACGTGCTCACGCCGGAGCAGAAAAAGCAGTACAACGCTAATTTTGAGAAGCGTCTGACAGAGAAAGGCCCGCACGACGATAAAATGGCACCACCGCCGGCTGAATAATCAGGCTGAATTAAGGCAGTGAGACCGCCTGTGTTGTCCAGATAAGCAAAATGCTGGGCAGCGCAGGCGGTTTTTTTTATAAGGGTTCGACAGGGTAGTGGCCGGAAAGCAGCGGCCGACACAAGATTTTATAGCCGTCATGGTCAAAGCCGCTCGGCGCCCGTTTTAGCTGGCGCGCCTCCTCCATATCGTTGACCGATCCCAGATAGAACCAGTGATCGATAACGTGGATCTGCGTCATCAGCTTCCCTTCCTCTATCAGCGCCACCGGGCCTTGCCACGGCCAGCAGATCACCCGTACGCTCTCCAGCGCCTCCACCAGGCGCGCCTGATGTTCGCTTAGCGTCTCGCGGCCGCAACAGGCACCTGCGCAGCGGCGCAGGGCGGCGCGGAAGCAGGCGCGGTTGGCGCTCAGCTTTTCCAGCCCCAGCAGCCCGTGACAGAGCTGATGCTCGTCAGCAAGAAACTTAAGCGTCTCCAGCGCCTTATGGCGGCTGCGGTAGAGGCCGAACAGATCGGGCGAGTGGGAAAAGTCGACGTCGCGCGCGGACACCACTTCAGGCTTGCCGTCGGCGATGCGGATCGAACAGAGCTGGCGATTCTTACGCAGGCGCTTATTAAAAAGCGGCTGCTGCGTCTTGATCATCTGCGCTTCCAGCAGCAGCGCGCCGAGATCGCCAGCGGTCGGGATCCAGCTGACGCGCCGCGCCTGACGCAGCATGCGCGCCTCTTCCGGCGTACGGAAATGAGACATCACGCGCGATCGCAGATTGATGCTTTTCCCGATATAGAGCGGCAGCGTTTCGCTGTCACCGTGGAAGGTATAGACGCCCGGCTGATTCGGTAAACCTTCCAGCCATTCGCGCAGATGTTCGGGATATTCGTAGATGGCAGCCGCATCGAACTCGAGGCGGTGCGTGGCGGCACGTCGAACCAAGACAGACTCCTGTAACTGTGTATTCATACAGCATATCAGTCTGTTCAGGCTTTCGCCAGCGGGTTAATGAGTGAACACAACGGCAGGAAAAATTTCCCCTGCCGGAGAGCAGGGGAAAGAGCTTATTTCCAGAAGTCATCGAATACCGTAATCGGCGGACGACGCTTGTGCTCGGTCTTCGTATACCAGTTTTCAATGATTTTCGCCGTTTCTGGCGCGACGCTTTTGCCTTCCAGGTAGTCGTCAATCATCTCGTAAGTCACGCCGAGCGCGACTTCATCTTCAAGGCCGGGACGATCGTCTTCCAGGTCCGCCGTCGGGCGTTTCAGGTAGAGATGTTCCGGGCAGCCCAGCGTTTTCAGCAGCAGTTTGCCCTGACGTTTGTTAAGGCGGAACAGTGGGTTAATATCCGTGCCGCCGTCGCCATACTTGGTGAAGAAGCCGGTCACCGCCTCCGCCGCATGGTCGGTACCCACCACCACGCCCTGCGTCATACCGGCGATGCTGTACTGTGCTTTCATACGCTCGCGCGCTTTTTCATTGCCGCGCACAAAGTCGGAAAGCTCGATGCCCGCTTCCCGCAGCGCGCGTTCGCTGGCCAGCACCGACTCTTTGATATTTACCACCAGCGAGCGATCCGGCTGGATAAACGCCAGCGCGTCCTGGCAATCCTGCTCATCCGACTGCACGCCGTAGGGCAGGCGCACGGCGATAAAGGCGTAGGCTTTGTCGCCGGTCTCTTCGCGCAGTTCGCTGATCGCCATCTGCGACAGCTTGCCCGCCAGCGTTGAGTCCTGACCGCCGCTGATGCCCAGCACCAGGGTCTTCAGAAACGGGTGGCGTTTCAGATAGCTTTTGAGGAAATCAACGCTGCGGCGAATTTCCTGCTGCGCGTCGATAACCGGGTTAACGCCGAGTGCTGTAATGATTTCCTGCTGCAGTGACATGCATTTCTCCTCAAGACGGTGGCCTGTCGGCCCGTGCGAACCATCCATTAAAGCTAACGTGCATCGCTGAAAACAACAAGCCAAAGCGCCAGTTGTTTCCAGTTAAGTGTTGCGATATCAGGCAGTTTATGTTCGCGGCGCGGGCTTCTGCGCCAGGAAAATAAACATCAGAATCGCCAGCATAAAGCAGCCGAAGATGGTGCCGGTCATGCTGAGCAGCGAGGTGCCGCCAAGGCCGGTAACAGGGACTGAAATGGCGCCGAGCGAGAACATGCAGACGCCAATCACCGCCGAGGCGCTGCCAGCGCGATGGCCCTGGCTCTGCATCGCCAGCGACGAGGCGGTGGTGGCGATCACCCCGTTGCTCGCGATAGTGAAGAAGAGCGCCACCAGCACCAGCGGCAGCGGCGCGGCGGTAATGCCCGCCAGCAGCAGCAGGCTGGAGGCGACGAACGCCAGCGTCAGGCCGCCTTTCAGCACCCGATACTCACCCCAGAGCGGGCAAAGACGCGCACTGGTCTGCGAGGCGATCACCAGGCCGATGCCGTTCGCCGCAAAACAGAAGCTGAACGCCTGCGGCGACAGACCGTAAATCTGCTGCAGCACGAACGGCGAGGCGCCGATATAGGCGAACATGCCCGACATCATAAACGCCTGCGTCAGGCAGAAGCCCATAAAAGGACGATGGACGATAACCTGGCCCAGCGCCGCCCAGGCGGAAAACACCGAGCCCTGGCTACGGCGTTCCGGGGGCAGGGTTTCGTGCAGCTTCCAGCGCGCCAGCAGGATAAGCAGCAGCGCCGTCGCGCCCAGCACCACAAAGATGCCGCGCCAGTTAAGCACCGTCATCAGCACGCCGCCGAGCACCGGCGCGCCGATCGGCGCCAGCCCGTTCACCAGCATCAGCAAGGCAAAGAAACGCGTCAGCTCATGTCCGCTGTACATATCGCGCGCCACCGCGCGCGACAGCACCGCGCCGCCTGCGCCCGCCAGGCCTTCAAACAGGCGCGCCAGCAGCAGCTGGTGGATATCCTGCGCCAGTGCGCAGCCAATCGAGGCAACAAACAGCAGCACCAGCGAAAGCGTCAGCGGCCGCAGGCGACCGAACTTATCGCTCATCGGTCCGAACAGCAGCTGTCCGGCCCCCAGGCCGAGCAGACCGGCAGTAAGGCTGAGCTGCGCCGTCGCGGTTGATGTCTGGAGATCCCGGGCCAGTTCAGGCAGCGCGGGAAGGTAGAGATCGATGCAGAGCGGGCCGAGCGCCGCCAGCAGGCCCAGCGTTATGGCATAGACCAGTCGGTTATTATGTGCAGGTGTCATTTGTCCTCTGAGGGCTTTACTAAGTCGTGGATCATCTTTTTGTAGAGGGTATGGAGCAGCTCCGCTGACGCTTTCTGCGTCGTCAGTCGGCGAAAAGCGGTGCCTTCTACCAGCACCGCCAGCACTTCGACGCAGGCGGCGCGCTGCGTCTCGCTGAGATGCGGATAGTCTGCGCGCATTTTTTCACAGGCGTTGTGAAACAGTCGCGCCTCGGCATGTTGCAGGATATCGCTGACGCGCGGATTGCGGCTCGCCTCGGCGGCGACTTCCAGCATCAGCATCTCATCCTCTTCGTTCAGGGTTTCGCGGCGGGCGATCAGATCGGCGAGATGGCTGGCGTCGGTCTGCTCGCTCATCGCCGCCACGCGGCCATCGACGATGCGTTTAACCATCTCTTCGATCAGCGCGTCTTTACTGGGGAAATAGCGGTAGATTTGCCCGACGCTCAGGCTGGCAGCGCTGGCGAGCTGCGCCATGCTGGCACCGTGAAAGCCGGACTGGCGGAAGCAGCGCCGCGCCGCCGCGATGATCTCATCCTGGCGCGTGCGATGCCGCGCATCGCGCGCTTCACGCTGTTTGTTCATCCTGCCTCCTGAAACAAGTTTTGAGAGTGTTTATTCTCGCGCTGGATTATACGAGGCGATCGCGATAAGAACAGCTTTTTTACGCTAACCTGACGTTTCAGACTCACCTTAAAAATGCGCCATAAAGTTGATTAATCTGCATTTCTGTTCCAGGCTTAAGCTTACATGGACAATACAACGAGGAACAACAAGATGAAAAAAGCAATGGGATGTATCGCTGCGGCGCTGACGCTGGTCGCACTGTCTGGTTGTACGGCTTACGATCGTGCTGAGAGCTACGTGAGCAAGCCAGTAGTTAAGGATGTGAAAAAAGGCATGACGCGCGATCAGGTTCGCCAGATTGCCGGACCGGCTTCAACTGAGATCACCATGGTTCACGCGCGCGGCACCTGTCAGACCTATGTGCTGGGCGAGCGCGACGGTAAACAGCAGACCTATTTCGTCAGCTACAACGACACCGGTCGCGTCATGAACTACGGCTTCCAGAGCTGTAAAGAGTACGATACCGATCCGCAGGCTGCCCAGTAAGCTGCGCAAGAGCGGTAGAGAATAGCAAACGGCCCGTTAGTGACGGGCCGTTTTTCATTGGCTGACTTAGTGCCAGAAGCTGCCCGGGCGAACGGTTACAGCCCGGCGGGACGCGGCACCTCAATATACTCGCCATTAATATCGCGCTGATAGTAATGCCCCTCCTGGACGTAGAAGCGTCGTCCGTTAAAGTCGAGTACGCGCATCGCACTGCCCGGTTCGGCTGGCGGCTGCACCACCACATAGTTCTCGCCCTGACGCTGATAGTAGGCGCCGTTGAGCATATAGTAGGTCAGGCCGCCGATCAGCACCGCGGTAGCCGCTTCAGGCAGGAAGCGCAGCGGGCCGGGACCACCCCAGCCGCGACCAGGGCCGCCCCAGTGGGGACCCGGACCTGGGCCCCAACCGCCGGGGTGAGCAGAGACAATGGCTGGCGACAACAGCGTTAACGCCAGCAGTGAGGCGATAACTTTTTTCATGGGTTTTCTCCTGCGATAACTGACTGAAGCATTCTCCTTTTCCGCCGCGAAAACAAGCGCAGAGGCGCGACTTTTTCCTCTCTTTACCACGCTTAACGCTTTCTTAACGACGTCGCCATAAAGCCAGCGGATTGTGAAGCGCAGACATAAAAAAACCGGGCGCAATGGCCCGGTTTACGGCGACAGAAAAGGTGATTAACGGTGCGCCAGCTCCGCGTGCTCCTCGCTCTCCAGCACCGCTTTATCGGTCAGACCGAGCCAGCGGCTGGTAAGGGAACCGGCGGTCATCGAACCGTTAACGTTAAGCGCGGTACGGCCCATATCGATCAGCGGTTCAATAGAGATGAGCAGGGCGACCAGCGTCACCGGCAGGCCCATCGCAGGCAGTACGATCAGCGCGGCGAAAGTCGCGCCGCCGCCTACGCCCGCCACGCCAGCGGAACTGAGCGTAACGATGCCTACCAGCGTGGCGATCCAGACCGGATCGAACGGGTTAATGCCTACGGTCGGGGCAACCATCACCGCCAGCATGGTCGGATAGAGTCCTGCGCAGCCGTTCTGACCAATAGTCGCACCGAAAGAGGCGGAGAAGCTGGCGATCGATTCCGGCACGCCCAGACGACGCGTCTGGGTTTCCACGTTAAGCGGAATGCTCGCGGCGCTGGAACGGCTGGTAAAGGCGAAGGTGATAACCGGCCAGACCTTGCGGAAGAAGCGCAGCGGATTAATACCGTTTACCGACAGCAGCAGCGCGTGCACGCCGAACATAATCGCCAGGCCCAGATAGGAGGCGACGACAAAACCGCCCAGCTTGATAATGTCCTGCAGGTTCGACCCGGCGACCACTTTGGTCATCAGCGCCAGCACGCCGTAAGGCGTCAGCTTCATAATCAGACGCACCAGCTTCATTACCCAGGACTGCAGGGTATCTATCGCCACCAGCACGCGCTGGCCTTTGGCTTCGTCATCTTTCAGCAGCTGCAGCGCCGCAACGCCGAGGAAGGCGGCGAAAATCACTACGCTGATAATCGAGGTCGGGCTGGCGCCGGTCAGATCGGCGAACGGATTTTTCGGCACAAACGAGAGCAGCAGCTGAGGGACGGTCAGATCCGCCACTTTGCCCGCGTAGTTGCTCTGTATCGCAGCGAGGCGCGCGCTCTCCTGCGCGCCCTGCACCAGGCCTTCAGCGCTGAGGTGGAACAGGCCGGTAACCAGTACGCCGACCAGTGCGGAGATGGCGGTGGTGAACAGCAGCACGCCAATCGTCAGCAGGCTGATTTTGCCCAGCGACGAGGCATTATGCAGACGCGCGACGGCGCTGAGGATCGAGGCGAACACCAGCGGCATCACGATCATCTGCAGTAGCTGTACGTAGCCGTTGCCCACGATATTAAACCAGCTGATAGAGGTTTTCAGCACCTCGCTCTGCTGGCCGTAGATGGTTTGCAGCGCCAGGCCGAACAGTACGCCGATCACCAGACCGACCAGCACCTTTTTCGACAGGCTCCAGCTTTGACGGCCGAGGCGCGACAGCAGCAGCAGCAGCGCGACGAAGGCCGCGAGATTAAGAATCAGAGGTAGATCCATGTTGGCTCCCGAGAGAGGCGCCCGACGACAGCTGTGGTGTCGGGGCGCCAGATAATGTTATGCACGAATTAAGTGCCGGTATGTTAACAGTTACCTGGGGTGTCAACTTATATCCAAATGGAATGGCTTATAACCAGACAGCCTTTTCTGCTGGTTTAATGTGCTTTTTGTGTGGAAATCAAGCGGAAAACGCCATTTTGTAGCGTATCGAAGAGCTGTGAAGGCCAGCCGTTCGCACCAAAAGAGGGCGAGCCGGGTGGAAACCAGAGCGCATAGCCAACCAGCGCCAGGCAAAGTGTACGCTCCAGCTGGTTACCTTTCTGGCTTCTGAGGATAGGCAGGCGGAAGCGCCAGCGGCACGGCCACAGCAGCGGCACTCCGGCGGGGGTTAGCATATCCGCCACGATATGGCTGAGATAGCCCAGCGTCATACCTTGCAGCACGTCGGCAGGCAGCAGCCAGTCTTCGGGGACGTTAATCTGGAACAGCCACAGGCTGGCGGCCACCGCCAGCAGGCTGTGCGTGAATCCCCGGTGACCAAAGGCGCGTGCGATAGGATGCGACAACCACTTTAAGCGCTGGCCAAGCAGGGATTTGGGATGATCGATATCGGGCAGCAGGCAGGTGAGCAGCGAGGCAGAAATAAGGTGCCACCAGTCGGCCTGCGCCAGCACAGGCGTCAGCTCTGCGCGCTTGGCAAAAATAGCGGTGGCAATAGCGAAAATTACGTGGCCTTCGCCCGTCATGATAAAACCTGGCTGCAAACTGTCGATGCATCCAGTATAGGGATTTATCCAGTGAATGAGAAGTTGTGACGCTGTAACGAAGCGTGAATTTTTTTAGCGAAACGGCGGCGCCAGGCCTGCCGTTTCGCCAGAGATAGCCTTTAAGGCGAGAAGGCGCCGAAGGGCTACTTTCTCGCCTGGCGCGCATCACAGCGCTTAACGCGCCAGCCAGCCGCCATCGACGGCCAGCGTATAGCCATTCACATAATCCGACGCCGAAGAGGCCAGGAAAACAACCGGACCCATCATATCTTCCGGCAGTCCCCAACGCTCGGCCGGGATGCGCCCGAGAATTTCTGCGCTGCGGCCCTCGTCGCTGCGCAGCTGCTCGGTGTTGTTGGTCGCCATATAACCCGGCGCGATGGCGTTAACGTTAATGCCGTGTTTCGCCCATTCGTTCGCCATCAGGCGCGTCAGGCCCATCACCGCGCTTTTCGACGCTGTGTATGAGGGAACCCGAATGCCGCCCTGAAAAGAGAGCATCGAGGCGATATTGATGATTTTACCGCCCTGGCCCTGGGCGATGAAATGACGCGCCACCTGCTGCGACAAAAAGAAGACGCTCTTGGTGTTGATGTTCATCACATCGTCCCAGTCCTGCTCGCTGAAGCTAAGCGCGTCTTCGCGGCGGATAATTCCGGCGTTATTGACCAGAATGTCAATTTTGCCCGCGGCGGCGATCGCTTGCTCCACGACGCGCGGCACCTGCTCGGTACGGATAAGATCCGCCTGCAGGGACCAGAAGCGGCGGCCAAGTGCTTCGACGCGCTGCTGCGTTTCTGCTGGCTCTTCGCGATTGACGCCGACGATATCGCAACCGGCCTGCGCCAGGCCCAGCGCCATGCCCTGGCCAAGCCCGGTATTACAACCGGTGACCAGCGCGATTTTACCTTCCAGATTAAATGCGTTGAGTATCATGAGAGCGCCTCCTTTTTTAGCGCAGATCGCGGATTTTGACATGATCCATGTCGTCGAATACCTGATTCTCGCCGACCATGCCCCAGATAAAGGTGTAGCGTTCGGTGCCGACGCCGGCATGAATCGACCAGCTGGGCGAAATGACCGCCTGCTCGTTGTGCACCAGCAGATGACGCGTCTCCTGCGGTTGACCCATCATGTGAAACACCGCGCTTTCCGGGTTCATATCGAAATAGAAATAGACTTCCATACGGCGCTCGTGTGTGTGACACGGCATGGTATTCCACAGGTTGCCTTCATCCAGGCGGGTCAGCCCCATGGTGAGCTGGCAGGTCGGCAGCACGTCCGGCACCAGATATTTATTGATGGTGCGGCGGTTGGAGGTCGCCGCATCGCCGAGCGTGGTGCGTACCGCCTCCTCTTTACCCACTTTCTTGTCGGGAAAGCGGCTGTGCGCGGGCGCGCTGTTGAAATAGAACTTAGCCGGATGAGCCGCATCGCTGCTGCGAAAGCTCAGCGACTGGGCACCTTTGCCGACATAGAGCGCTTCTTCCGTGCCGATCTCCCAGACTTTTCCGTCCACCTCAATGGTACCCGGACCACCGATATTGATGACGCCCAGTTCGCGGCGCTCCAGAAAATAGCTTACGCCCAGCTGTTTGCCCATCTCGTTGCCGAAGGAGACGCTGGCGGCGACCGGCATTACGCCGCCGACAATAATGCGATCGATATGGCTGTAGGTCAGGGTGTAGCGGTCAGCTTCGAAGATGTTTTCGATTAAGAACTCGCGGCGTAGCGCGGCGGTGTCGAGCTGTCTGGCATGCTCGCTGTGAATGCTTTGTCGAACGTCCATTCTGATCCCCTCTGGCGAAAAAGGCATACGTGCCCCGCAGGGCGTCTGAGGGCATCTTAGGAGGAGTGGAAGATCAATTCAATAAAAATGAAACGTTGTTTTATTTTTTGAGAAGGGGATCATGCCGTAAACAAAACCCGCCAGCGGCGGGTCGGGTCTGATAAAAGGCGCAATCAGAGGCGCACGCGCGGATCAGAGCGCGGAATCGCCCAGCAGATGCGCCGCGGTCAGCTGGGTAAGATCGTCCAGCCTGACGTTCGCCAGCGACCAGCGCGCGTCATCGCGCAGTGCCGCGGGCGGCACCACAATGGAGCGCATGCGCGCCGCTTTTGTGGCGATCATACCGTTAAACGAGTCTTCCAGCGTCACGCAGTTTAGCGGGTCGACGTTCAACTGCGCGGCGGCATCCAGATAGACCTGCGGATGCGGTTTGCTGTAGGGCAGCGCCTCGGCGGAGACCAGCACGTCGAAATCGTCGCGCAGGTCGAAGAGCGCCAGCACGCGCTCCAGCATCATCAGCGGCGACGCAGAGACCAGACCGGTTTTCAGCCCGCGCTGGCGACACAGCTGCAGCGCCTGCTTAACCCCGGGCAGCAGCGGGCGCTTTTCCTCAATCAGCGCCAGCGCGCGGGCGATAATGCGCGCCGTGACCGTCTGCTGGTCCGGGCCTGACCAGGGCAGGGTTTCATACCACATGCGCACCACCTGATCGATGCGCAGGCCCAGCGTGTCCGGCAGCTCGCTGCGGCGCGATAAATCGACGTTCAGCGTGGCGAAGATGTCCAGTTCAGCCTGATCCCATAGCGGCTCGGAGTCGATAATCAGGCCATCCATATCAAAAAGGGCGGCATAAACAGGGCGGGTATAACTCATCGGCTGGCTCCTTGTAGAATTTGCGCTACCTTATCATGGGCTGGCGCGCGCCGCGAAAGGGGCGCAGGCTGCGCTTTTTACAGGAAATTAAAACCACAGGCAGGTAGACTGGCTGCAATCTGGATTCAGGTACAGGAGATACCATGACTTATCAACAGGCTGGCCGCATCGCCATCCTTAAGCGAGTGGCTGGCTGGGCAATATTTTTGCTCGCGCTGCTGTCGACCGTGATTTCAGTGCTGAGCTTTATGTTCAGACACAGTGAAAAACAGCCGGGCATTGACGCCGTTATGCTCGACTTTGTCCATGTGATCGTCGACATGATCCGCTTCAACACGCCTTTCCTTGGCTTCTTCTGGCAGAACTCGCCGGTACCGGAGTTCCACGGTCAGATGAATATCGGCTTCTGGATCATCTACATTTTGATTTTCGTCGGTCTGGCGCTGGAAGCATCCGGTTCGCGAATGGCGCGTCAGGCGCGCCATATAAAAGAGGGTGTTGAAGATCAGCTGATTCTGGAGCAGGCGAAAGGCGGCGATGCCCGTACGCGCCAGCAGCTGGAAGAGAAAATCCGCGTGCCGCACCACACCATCTTCCTGCAGATTTTTCCGCTCTATATCCTGCCGGTGGTGATCGCCGTTGCCGGTTATTTTGTGCTGTCGCTGCTCGGCTTTCTGTGACAGGTCAGGCCGGTCTGGCCTGACGCTGCGCCAGCGCGTCCTCATCCAGCAGCCGTCCGACGGCGAACTGCGCCTCGCTTAACCAGCTGCCGCCGAATACGTTGGCGCGGTTAAGCAGGTAGTAGAGCTGGTAGACCGGCTGGCGCTGCGAGAAGCCGTCTGGCAGCGGCCAGACCGACTGATAGCCTTCATAAATCTGCCGCGGCAGATCCGGGAACCAGCCGAGCATCGCCAGATCGCATTCGCGATCGCCCCAGTAACAGGCGGGATCGAACAGCCAGGGACCGTTGGCGCTGCCAGCGCAGTTGGCTGGCCAGAGATCGCCGTGAAGCAGGGAGGGCTGCGGCTGGTGCGTGGCAAGCGCACGCTGCACGCAGTTCACAATCTCTTCCGTATTGCCGTAGGTGAGGCCTTTCTCTTCGGCCAGCTGAAGCTGCCAGCCGATACGCTGCTCGGCAAAGAAGACTGACCAGCGACGCAGCCAGCTGTTGGGCTGCGGCGTTGTGGTGATATTATTGTCGAAGTCGAGGCCGAACTGCGCCTGTTCGCTCCACTGATGCAGATGCGCCAGCTGCTGTCCCAGCTGAAAGGCGTTCTCCGCATCCAGCGGTTGAGGCGTGATATATTCCAGCAGCAAAAAGCTCTGATCGCGGTGATGGCCCACGCCATAAACCGCCGGTACGCGTACGCTTTGCGTGCGCGCCAGCAGCGCCAGCTGATCGGCTTCCCAGGCGAAAAGGGTGAGCATTTCACGACTATTGCACTTCACGAAGACGTCATGTTCGCCATAGCGAATGCGCCAGGCGGGATGAATGTCGCCGCCAGGAAGTTCGTGGCGTTCGGTAATATCGGCATGGCCAAACTGTTCGCTTAATAAACGACTAATAGCGTTCCACATTGGGCGATCCTCTTTTAACCTGTCAGGCTGCGGTGTCGGTCAGCACGCTCTACGACCCAGAGACGATTATATCGCGTGAATATCGCTCAAAACCCGCGCTTGCGCACAGCTTACCGGAACGAATGGCGGGCGCGGTTACTGCGAAGCGTCACGTAAAAACGCCTCCAGCGTCGTCACGGTGACATCGGGCGTCTGATGCAGCACGCTCTCGCCAGCGGCAACAGCCTGTCGTTGCAGATCCTCCTGCGACAGGGCGCTGACCAGACCGAAGCTGTTGGTGCCTAGTTCATGAGTGTGACCCTGATCGTCCTTAAGTGTGGTGCTAAAACCGCCCGCGATCATCGCGCTGTTAAGCGTTTGAACGTCGCTGAGGCCCGATTCCTGATAGTGAAACGTGACAATGTAACGTTTAAGTCCGTCGCTCATTTTTCACCTCTGTTCGGCTTGACTGAGCACAGCGTAGACCATGGTGAAAAAATGCGCGAATAATGAACAGGATAAAGGCATTATTTATCACAGGCATAAAAGTAAAGCTGGGTAAAGGCACCCCTGGTGGGTTCAGAAAAATATTGTCGCAACTCCGCTGAATTTTTGTTGGCTGCTCCCTATAATGCGCGGCGTTAATGAGAAAATTCCCAATAATCAAGCGTGATTGACTCTGAATGGGGTGTTTCATGGAGGTTAATACTTATTTACAATACTTACCGTAAATTGCATTGATCGGCCCGTAAAACCCTTCACACTCTTCGTTTTTTAAACTGTCGTACGGGTCACAATAAATGAAAGTGCTTAACAAGCTCTCAGCCGTTCTTTTGCTCTCCGCTGGCGCGTTTTGCCACCAGGCATTGGCGGACAACACCGTTTTTACCGCGATGGACGATCCTTCAACGGCAAAGAAGCCGTTTGACGGCAGCGCCTCCGCAGGCTATCTGGCGCAGACCGGTAACACCACCAGCTCTTCGCTGACAGCGCAGACTAATATGACGTGGTATCAGAGCTCTATGGCGTACAGCCTGTGGGGCAACGCGGCGAACACCTCATCTAATGATGAACGCTCTTCTGAAACCTACAATATCGGCGGCCGCTCGCGTTATAACCTCAACAGCTTCGATTACCTGTTTGGTCAGGCGAGCTGGCTGAGCGACCGTTTTAACGGCTACGATTCGCGCGATGTGCTGACCGCAGGTTACGGTCGTCAGATCCTGAGCGGCCCCATTCATTCGCTGCGCGCTGAATTTGGTCCAGGCGTGCGCTATGACGATTTCCATGACGGCGGCAGCGAAACCAAAGCGCTGGGCTACGGCGCGCTGAGCTATCAGTGGCAGCTGACCGATAACACCAAGTTTATTCAGGGCGTATCGGTGCTGAGCAGCTTCGGCGAAGATACCACCATCAACTCAGAAACCGGCTTGCAGGTTGGCATCAACGACCACTTCGCGCTGAAGCTGGCCTACAACGTCACCTGGAACAACAATCCGCCGGAGTCCGCGCCCGATCGCACCGACACCAAAACCAGCATTATGCTGACCTACGCGATGTAATTCTCTGCGTAAACCACTTCCTGACCGCAGCCTGTCTGCGGTTTTTTTTCGCCTGCTCCTCGACTTAGCTACGAGAGCACGGGTTTTGCTGGCCGCTCAAAGCTGTTATCATCGTCGGCGCACTACAATTCCTGGCGTCATTCCGACAATGTGGGTCTGACATTACGCCAGGCAATCAATTTTACTCAATGTTGTATGTAAGCTTTCGTGTGGCTTACCACTGCAATTAAGGATATTAAATGCCTGTAATTACTCTTCCTGATGGCAGCCAGCGCACCTACGATCGCGCAGTCAGCGTGATGGATATTGCGCTGGATATCGGGCCTGGCCTGGCGAAAGCCTGTATTGCCGGACGCGTTAACGGTCAACTGGTGGATGCGGTCGATCCCATCACCGAAGATGCCTCTGTGGCCATCATTACCGCAAAAGATGAAGCGGGTCTGGAGATTATTCGCCACTCCTGCGCGCATCTGCTGGGGCACGCTATTAAACAGCTCTGGCCCAACACCAAAATGGCGATCGGTCCGGTTATCGACAACGGCTTCTATTATGACGTCGATCTCGATCATACCCTGACGCAGGAAGATATCGACGCGCTGGAAAAACGTATGCACCAGCTGGCCGAAACTAACTACGACGTTGTGAAAAAGGTCGTCAGCTGGCAGCAGGCGCGCGACGTGTTCGCCGAGCGCGGCGAGAGCTATAAAATTACTATTCTGGATGAGAACATCAGCCACGACGATCGTCCTGGCCTTTATCATCACGAAGAATATATCGACATGTGCCGCGGTCCGCACGTGCCGAATATGCGTTTCTGCCACCACTTCAAGCTGCAGAAAATCGCGGGCGCCTACTGGCGCGGCGACAGCAATAACAAAATGCTGCAGCGTATCTACGGCACGGCCTGGGCGGATAAAAAGCAGCTCAACGCCTATCTGCAGCGTCTGGAAGAGGCGGCGAAGCGCGACCACCGTAAAATCGGCAAGCAGCTCGACCTCTACCATATGCAGGAAGAGGCACCCGGCATGGTTTTCTGGCATAATGACGGCTGGACTATCTTCCGCGAGCTGGAAGTGTTCGTGCGCAGCAAGCTGAAAGAGTACCAGTACCAGGAAGTAAAAGGTCCGTTTATGATGGATCGCGTGCTGTGGGAAAAAACCGGGCACTGGGAAAACTACAAAGAGGCGATGTTTACCACCTCTTCAGAAAACCGTGAATACTGCATCAAGCCGATGAACTGTCCGGGCCACGTGCAGATCTTTAATCAGGGGCTGAAGTCCTACCGCGATCTGCCGCTGCGCATGGCGGAGTTCGGCAGCTGTCACCGCAACGAGCCGTCAGGCGCGCTGCACGGCCTGATGCGCGTACGCGGCTTTACCCAGGATGACGCCCACGTCTTCTGTACGGAAGATCAGGTGCGTGACGAAGTGAACAGCTGTATCCGCATGGTCTATGACATGTACAGCACCTTCGGCTTCGAAAAGATCGTGGTGAAACTCTCCACGCGTCCTGAGAAGCGTATCGGCACCGACGAAATGTGGGACCGCGCCGAAGAAGATTTAGCCGCTGCGCTGAATGAAAACGAAATTCCGTTTGAATTCCAGCCCGGAGAAGGTGCATTCTACGGCCCGAAAATTGAATTTACGCTTTACGACTGTCTCGATCGCGCCTGGCAGTGCGGCACAGTTCAGCTAGACTTTTCCCTGCCAAAACGTCTGGACGCCACGTATGTGGGCGAAAACAACGATCGTCAGACGCCGGTTATGATTCACCGCGCGATTCTCGGCTCTATGGAGCGCTTTATTGGCATCCTGACCGAAGAGTTCGCCGGTTTCTTCCCGACGTGGCTGGCGCCGATGCAGGCGGTGGTGATGAATATCACCGATGGACAGGCAGAATATGTCGACATGTTGACACGCAAATTGCAGAATGCTGGCATTCGTGTGAAAGCAGACTTGAGAAACGAGAAGATAGGCTTTAAAATCCGCGAGCACACATTGCGTCGCGTCCCTTATATGCTGGTTTGCGGTGACAAAGAGGTGGAAGCAGGCAAAGTTGCCGTTCGCACCCGCCGCGGTAAAGACCTCGGGACGATGGATGTCGATGTGTTTGTTGAGAAGCTGCAACAAGAGATTCGCAGCCGCAATCTTCACCAATTAGAGGAATAAGGTTATTAAAGGCGGAAAACGAGTACAACCGACGCGTCCGAATCGAATCAACGGTGAAATCCGTGCCACTGAAGTACGCTTAACTGGCGTGGATGGCGAACAGATTGGTATTGTCAGCCTTCGCGAAGCTATTGAAAAAGCTGAAGAAGCGGGTGTTGATTTAGTAGAAATCAGCCCCAACGCCGAACCGCCGGTGTGCCGTATTATGGATTACGGCAAGTTCCTTTATGAAAAAAGCAAATCTTCTAAGGAACAGAAGAAGAAGCAAAAAGTTATCCAGGTTAAGGAAATTAAATTCCGTCCTGGTACCGATGAAGGCGACTATCAGGTAAAACTCCGCAGCCTGATTCGTTTTCTGGAAGAAGGCGATAAAGCCAAAATCACGCTGCGTTTTCGCGGTCGTGAGATGGCGCACCAACAGATCGGTATTGAAGTGCTTAACCGCGTGAAAGAAGATCTGACCGAACTGGCAGTAGTCGAATCCTTCCCATCGAAGATCGAAGGCCGCCAGATGATTATGGTGCTCGCTCCCAAGAAGAAACAGTAGGCTTTCAAGTAACAATGACCGCGCAGCGTTCGCGCTGTGCGGTTCTTTGTTCGCCTGTCTGATTCGTTTTATTAACAATGCGAAGTGGATATTTTTAAAATGCCAAAGATTAAAACTGTACGTGGCGCGGCTAAGCGCTTCAAGAAGACCGCTTCTGGCGGCTTCAAGCGTAAGCACGCAAACCTGCGTCATATTCTGACTAAAAAATCAACTAAGCGTAAACGTCACCTGCGTCCGAAAGGTCTGGTGTCTAAAGGCGATCTGGGTCTGGTTGTTGCCTGCCTGCCGTACGCATAAGTTAACTTTTTTATAAATCTGCCTGAAACCTTTGCATAACGGCCGCTGGCCAGCAGGGGATAAGGGCATCACAGAATATTGATACAGGAGAGCTCACATGGCTCGCGTAAAACGTGGTGTAATTGCTCGCGCACGTCACAAGAAAATCTTAAAACAAGCTAAAGGCTACTACGGTGCACGTTCACGTGTATACCGCGTTGCCTTCCAGGCTGTTATCAAAGCTGGTCAGTATGCTTACCGTGACCGTCGTCAACGTAAGCGTCAGTTCCGTCAACTGTGGATTGCGCGTATCAACGCTGCAGCGCGTCAGAACGGCATCTCTTACAGCCGTTTCATCAATGGCCTGAAAAAAGCGTCCATTGAAATTGACCGTAAGATCCTGGCTGACATCGCTGTATTCGACAAAGTGGCATTCACTGCACTGGTCGAAAAAGCAAAATCAGCTCTGGCGTAAGTCAGATGAAAAAGGGAGCTTGCTCCCTTTTTTATTGCTTGTAACTCAAGCAAAAGATTGACATTTTCATCGCTGGGCTTTTCAATAGTACCCTCAGAATCCCAGCAAGGTAACGCAAGCATGCACGCTGCTATTTTCCGTTTCTTTTTTTACTTTAGCACCTGACTCTCAGGGGCTTTTGCGCATAGAAAAGAAACGAAAAATCGCGCCGAAAGCCTCCCTCGTGGAGGCTTTCGTGTTTCTGGCGAAGCATATTGGACGGCAACGTCCCAACGAGAACTGACCAGCCCGCCTGGAAGAAGAGGAAACCATGTCCCAACTCGCAGAACTGGTGGCCCGCGCCACAGCCGCTATCGACGAGGCGACGGATATCGCCACCCTTGACGCGGTGCGCGTCGAATATACCGGTAAAAAAGGCCATCTGACGCAGCTGATGACGACGCTGCGCGAGCTGCCGCCGGAAGAGCGTCCGGCTGCGGGCGCGGTGATCAACGACGCCAAGCAGCAGGTGCAGGAGCGACTTAACGCTCGCAAAGAGACGCTGGAGTCCGCCGCGCTCAATGCGCGTCTGGCCGCCGAGACCATCGACGTTTCCCTGCCGGGCCGCCGTACGGAAAATGGCGGTCTGCATCCGGTAACGCGCACCATCGATCGCATCGAAACCTTTTTCGGCGAACTGGGTTTCGCGGTGGTGACCGGTCCGGAAATCGAGGATGACTACCATAACTTCGACGCGCTGAATATTCCCGGCCATCACCCGGCACGCGCCGATCACGACACCTTCTGGTTCGACGCCACGCGGCTGCTGCGCACTCAGACCTCCGGCGTGCAGATCCGCACCATGAAAAATCAGCAGCCGCCGATTCGCATCATCGCGCCGGGCCGCGTCTATCGCAACGATTACGACCAGACGCATACCCCGATGTTCCACCAGATGGAAGGGCTGATCGTCGACAAGAACATCAACTTTACCAACCTGAAAGGCACGCTGAACGATTTCCTGCGCAACTTCTTTGAGGAAGATTTGCAGATCCGTTTCCGTCCTTCCTACTTCCCGTTCACCGAACCTTCGGCGGAAGTGGACGTGATGGGCAAAAACGGCAAATGGCTGGAAGTGCTGGGCTGCGGCATGGTGCACCCGAACGTTTTGCGCAACGTTGGTATCGATCCGGAAATCTACTCCGGCTTCGCCTTCGGTATGGGCATGGAGCGACTTACCATGCTGCGTTACGGCGTGACCGACTTGCGCGCCTTCTTCGAAAATGATTTACGTTTCCTCAAACAATTTAAATAAGGGCAGGTTATCCAATGAAATTCAGTGAACTCTGGTTACGCGAATGGGTAAACCCGGCTCTGGACAGCGCTGCCCTTTCTGAACAGATCACCATGGCCGGTCTGGAAGTGGACGGCGTGGAGCCGGTTGCCGGCGCGTTTCACGGCGTGGTCGTCGGTGAAGTGGTGGAGTGCGGCCAGCACCCGAACGCCGACAAGCTGCGCGTGACTAAAGTCAACGTCGGCGGCGATCGTCTGCTGGATATCGTCTGCGGCGCGCCGAACTGCCGTCAGGGGCTGAAGGTGGCGGTCGCCACCGTCGGTGCCGTACTGCCGGGCGATTTTAAAATTAAAGCGGCTAAGCTGCGCGGCGAACCTTCGGAAGGCATGCTCTGTTCTTTCTCTGAGCTGGGCATTTCCGACGATCACAGCGGCATTATCGAACTGCCGGGCGATGCGCCGATCGGCATGGATATCCGCGACTATCTGAAGCTGGACGATAACACCATTGAGATCAGCGTGACGCCGAACCGTGCCGACTGCCTCGGCATTATCGGTATTGCGCGCGATGTGGCGGTGCTGAATAGCCTGCCGCTTACCGCGCCCGCGATCGAGCCGGTAGCCGCCACCATCGGCGACACCTTCCCGATCCGCGTTGACGCCACCGACGCCTGCCCGCGCTATCTGGGCCGCGTGGTAAAAGGTATCAACGTCAAGGCTGCCACGCCGCTCTGGATGCGTGAAAAGCTGCGCCGCTGCGGCATCCGCTCTATCGATCCGGTGGTGGATATCACCAACTACGTACTGCTTGAGCTGGGTCAGCCGATGCACGCCTTCGATCTTGACCGCATTGACGGCGGCATCGTGGTGCGCATGGCGGAAGAGGGCGAAACCCTGACGCTGCTCGACGGCAGCGAAGCGAAGCTCAGCAGCGATACGCTGGTTATCGCCGATCACCATAAAGCGCTGGCGATGGGCGGCATATTCGGCGGCGAGCATTCCGGCGTGAATGAAGAGACGCAGAACATCCTGTTTGAGTGCGCCTGGTTCGAGCCGCTGGCGATCACTGGCCGCGCGCGTCGTCACGGCCTGCACACCGATGCCTCGCACCGCTACGAGCGCGGTGTCGATCCGGCGCTGCAGTACAAAGCTATTGAGCGCGCCACTCAGCTGCTGCTGGAAATCTGCGGCGGCCAGGCTGGCCCGGTTATCGACCAGACGCATGAAGCGGCGTTGCCGCCGCGCGCCACCATCACGCTGCGCCGCGAGAAGCTGGATCGCCTGATTGGCCATGTTGTTACCGATGAGCAGGTGACCGACATTCTGACGCGTCTCGGCTGCGACGTGACGGCAGGCCAGGGCGAGTGGAAAGCGGTCGCGCCGAGCTGGCGCTTCGACATGGCGATTGAAGAAGATCTGATTGAAGAGGTCGCGCGTGTCTACGGTTATAACAATATCCCGAACGTGCCGGTACAGGCTGGCCTGGTGATGACTCAGCATCGCGAAGCGAATCTGTCGCTGAAGCGCGCGAAAAATATGCTGGTGGATAAAGGCTATCAGGAAGCGATCACCTACAGCTTCGTCGATCCGAAAATGCAGCAGCTGCTGCACCCGGGCGAAGAGGCGCTGATCCTGCCAAGCCCGATCTCCAGCGATATGTCGGCGATGCGCCTGTCGCTGTGGACCGGTCTGCTGAGCGCCGTGGTCTACAACCAGAACCGCCAGCAGAGCCGTGTGCGCCTGTTTGAGAGCGGTTTGCGCTTTGTACCTGATACCCAGGCTGATTTAGGCATCCGTCAGGATCTTATGCTGGCGGGCGTGCTGAGCGGCAACCGCAACGAAGAGCACTGGGATCTGGCGCGTCAGACGGTTGACTTCTATGATTTGAAAGGTGATTTGGAATCGCTGCTCGATTTAACCGGCAAGCTGGACGACATTCGCTTCCGCGCCGAAGCTAATCCAGCGCTTCATCCGGGACAGAGCGCAGCAATTTATTTGCATGATGAACGAATCGGATTTATCGGTGTGGTTCATCCTGAGCTGGAACGTAAGCTGGATCTCAATGGTCGCACCTTAGTCTTTGAACTGCTTTGGAATAAGGTCGCAGACCGCGTCCTGCCTGATGCGCGCGAGATTTCACGCTTCCCGGCGAACCGTCGCGATATCGCCGTGGTGGTGGCTGAAAACGTCCCCGCAGCAGATATCATCGCCGAGTGTAAGAAAGTTGGCGTAAATCAGGTAGTTGGCGTAAACTTGTTTGACGTGTACCGCGGTAAGGGTGTTGAAGAGGGTTTCAAGAGCCTCGCCATCAGCCTGATTTTGCAGGATACCAGCCGGACACTCGAAGAAGAGGAGATTGCCGCGACCGTTGGCAAATGTGTTGCGGCATTAAAAGAGCGATTCCAGGCAACCTTGAGGGATTGAACCTATGGCGCTTACAAAAGCTGAAATGTCAGAGTACCTGTTTGAGAAGCTTGGGCTGAGCAAACGCGACGCGAAAGAGCTGGTGGAGCTGTTTTTTGAAGAGGTTCGCCGCGCTCTGGAAAATGGTGAACAGGTAAAACTGTCTGGGTTTGGTAATTTCGACCTGCGCGATAAAAATCAGCGTCCAGGCAGGAATCCAAAAACGGGGGAAGATATTCCGATTACTGCGCGCCGCGTGGTAACGTTCCGCCCGGGTCAGAAGCTGAAAAGCCGTGTCGAAAATGCTTCTCCGAAAGATAACGACTGACCGATTTCAGTGTTCTAAAAAGGCCGCGCAAGCGGCCTTTTTCATTTCTGCGCCGTGCGCGCTGTTTTCTTTCTGCACGCTCTCTTCACACTGTCAGCTTTTTGTAAGCATAGGGGAAATAAGCTGAAAATCCGCCTGCGCCGATAGTGACCCGTTAAAGGCTTTTGTTATAACTGCGCCGACAGATAACAAGAGACTACCTTGATGAAAAAAACCGCACTGCTTTTAAGCGTCCTGCTGGGGATGCCGCTGCTGGCGAGCGCTCATGCTCCGCATTATGACAACGCGCCGGGCGCTGGCGTCCATATTGGCGATCGCGATCATCGCGGCTACTACTGGGACGGCTATGACTGGCGTCCGGCGAAATGGTGGCAGGCGCACCATGGCCGCAATGTCGGACTGAAAGGGCCGCATGGCTACTGGAACGGCAACGGCTGGCAGGCGCAGCGCCCTGACCACGACAAGCCAATGGCGAAGCGCGACAACCCGTCGCATAACGATCATCCGACGCGCAACGACCGCGAGCCGGTGCCGCCGCGCGCTAACCACAACTGATCCTCTTTGCGGCGCCCTCCGGCGCCGCAAACGCCAGCCTTTCTTTTTCTGCCAATCTCTCTACAATCAAATCTCTGTTTTCTCAGCGAATCCTCGATTATGTCCCTGCTGGAGCAGCTTGCTCATCAGGCGGATCGCCGCAGCCGTCGCGTGCTGATGGCGCTGTGCCTTATCCTGCTGGCGTTAATTGTTCTCAGCCTGTGCGCGGGCGATAGCTGGATCGTCCCGGCCCGGTGGCTGAGCGACAGCGGTCAGCTGTTTGTCTGGCAGCTGCGTCTGCCGCGTACCCTTGCGGTGGTGCTGGTCGGCGCGGCGCTGGCAGTCTGTGGCGTCGTAATGCAGGCGCTGTTTACCAATCCGCTGGCGGAGCCGGGCCTGCTCGGGGTTTCTAACGGCGCGGGCATTGGACTGGTGCTGGGCGTGCTGTTCGGCAGCGGGTCGCTCTGGAGCCTGAGCCTGGCGGCGATGGCGGGCGCATTGCTGATCACCCTCATCCTGCTCCATTTCGCCCACCGGCAGCTCTCCGTAACGCGACTGCTGCTTACCGGCGTGGCGCTGGGCATTATCTGTAGCGCCATTATGACCTGGGCGGTCTACTTCAGCACCAGCCTGGATCTGCGCCAGCTTATGTACTGGATGATGGGCGGCTTTAGCGGTATCGACTGGCGTTATGGCTGGATGATGCTGGCGCTGCTGCCGGTCACCGCTGGGCTGATCGCCACCGCGCGCGTGCTCAATCTGCTGGCGCTCGGCGAAACCCCGGCGCAGCAGCTGGGCCTGTCGCTCTTTTTCTGGCGCAATACGCTGGTGCTGGCTATGGGCTGGCTGGTCGGCGTCAGCGTCGCTATGGCGGGTGCAATCGGGTTTGTCGGCTTAGTGATCCCGCACTTGCTGCGGCTGAGCGGCATCAGCGATCATCGCTATCTGCTGCCGACATCGGCGCTGGCGGGCGCGGGCGTACTGCTCGCCGCCGACATTATCGCGCGTCTGGCGCTGACCTCGGCGGAGTTGCCGATCGGCGTGGTGACCGCCACGCTGGGCGCGCCGCTGTTTATTGCGCTGTTAGTCAAATCTTCGCGCTAGCTTCGGCTGGCTTTCCGCATCCACGACAGGAGACTTTTATGGGCCTTTATCAAACTGAACTGATGACGATCGACGGCAAGAAAACCACGCTGGAAGAGTGGCAGGGCAAGGTGCTGCTGGTGGTGAACGTGGCGTCAAAATGCGGTCTTACCCCGCAGTACGAGCAGCTGGAGGCGCTGCAGCAGCAGTATCAGGCGCAGGGCTTCAGCGTGCTGGGCTTTCCCTGCAATCAGTTCCTTGAGCAGGAGCCGGGCAGCAACGAAGAGATTAAAACCTACTGCAGCACCACCTGGGGCGTGACCTTTCCCATGCTGGCCAAAGGCGATGTCAACGGCCCGGCGCGCCATCCGCTCTATGCGCAGCTGATCGCGGCGCAGCCGGAAGCGGTGCGCCCGGAAGGCAGCGGCTTTTACGAGCGTCAGGTCAGCAAAGGCCGCGGGCCGAAAGCGCCGGGCGATATTCTGTGGAACTTCGAGAAGTTCCTGATCGATCGTCAGGGTAACGTAGTGAAGCGTTTCGCGCCGGATATGACGCCGGACGACGCCATTATCCAGCAGAGTATTCAGCAGGCGTTGGCGTAACCGTGCTCATCAGCCTCAGGGACGCCGCCGTTCCCGGACGGCTGGCGTCTTTCTCAGCCGAAGTGGCCGCCGGCACGCTGCTGCATCTGGTCGGGCCAAACGGCGCGGGCAAAAGCACTCTGCTGGCGCTAATGGCGGGGATGCTGCCGGGCGAAGGAGAGATTCGGCTGCTGGGGCGTCCGCTGCGCGAATGGCGCGGCCCGGCGCTGGCACGGCTGCGCGCCTGGCTGCCGCAGCAAATCGCGCCGGGCTTTATGCCGGTTTACCACTATTTGCGTCTCCATCTGAGCGAGACGCAGTCAGACGCGCCGCTGACCGCGCTGCTGGAGAAGCTGCAGCTGCAGGACAAGCTGGCGCGTCCGCTGGCGCAGCTGTCGGGCGGCGAGTGGCAGCGCGTCAGGCTGGCGGCGGCGCTCGCCCAGATCGATCCCGCCCTTAACCCAGAGGGAAAAGTGCTGCTGCTGGACGAACCGATGACGGGACTGGATATTGCCCAGCAACACGCCGTCCACAGCCTGATTATCGGGCTGCAGCGCGCCGGCATCTGCGTTATCGCCAGCAGTCACGATCTCAACCATACGTTGCGTCATGCCGATAGCGTCTGGCTGATGGCGCAGGGCAGAGTGATGGCGCAAGGGGCACCTGCGGCGATCCTGACGCCCGAGCGTCTCAGCGATCTCTATGCTATCCCGTTTCGCCTGCTGGAACTGGATGGCCAGCCGCTGCTGACTGCGCAACCCTGACGGCCGCGTCTTGCCAGGCTGCGCGCCTGACGCTAGAGTGAGGCCGTTGCGATTAACAGAGGATGTGCGCGAATGCGGTTAGGCGTGTTTTTACTGGTGTTAATACTGGCAGGATGCAGCGGCCATCGCGCGCCGCCGGTGAACGGCCGTCTGTCTGATCCCATTATGGTGGTGGCGCAGCTCAACGAACAGCTGGGCCAGTGGCGTGGCACGCCCTATCGTTACGGCGGCATGAGTCGTGGCGGCGTTGACTGCTCCGGTTTTGTCTATCTCACCATGCGTGACAGGTTCGATCTGCAGCTGCCGCGCAGCACGCGGGCGCAGAGCGATATCGGCACGCGTATCAGCAAGGATGAGCTGCAGCCGGGCGATCTGGTATTTTTCAAAACTGGCCGCGGCGAAAATGGCCTGCACGTCGGCATATATGACCGCGACAACGCCTTTATTCACGCTTCCACCAGCCAGGGGGTGATACGCTCCTCGCTGGACAACGTTTACTGGCGCAAAGCCTTCTGGCAGGCACGGCGCATTTAAGGCAAATTACCTCTCTCTCAGAACGCCGTGCGCCGTAATAGCTGCGTAAATAGCAGCAAAAAATGCAGGTATATTTTAACTCTTATTTAAATTGGCACTTTACGCTGCCGGGAAATAATTATATCAATAAGACAGAGATTTAATTTTCTGGTAAAGGGTATTTACGCGACCGTTATTTGGCTTAGGGATCTGGCGCAGCGGGCAAAGCGAAATTTAACGGCAAAGATGTCCATCTCTTCCGGGGTTTGGTACTATTGCCTGCCTGATTTCGATGATATACGATGCGCCAGTCGCCACTTTATCTGGCTGTAAAAATGAAAGTTCATTTATCTGCCGACTATCAGTCGGAAATTTGGTTTTATCCTGCCTGCACAATTAGCGGGCAGCTGGTGGCCGTCGAGCTGGTTAGCCAGTTCGTGCATGAGACTGCGCCTGTCACCTTGCCGCAGGATTTGTTATTGCCGCAGCTTAATGAAACGCAGAGACTGCGTCTGCTGCAGCGCCAGATTAGCTTGCTGGAGCAACACTACGAGTTCTTCGAAAAGAATCATGTGCTGGCATTAATGCGAATTGATGAAAATCTGGCGCAAACGCTGCTGGCGAGTGAATTGCTGATACGTAAAATTAAGCAGCTTCCCTTTTTATTGCTGGACCTCAGCGAAACGTTTCCGCAGCTTTTAAACGGAATTAACGATCCTCTTATTTCTGCGCTAAAACAACAGTTCCGTTTATCATTATCTCATTTTGGTGCCGGTAAATCTTCGACTCGCGCCGTCTACGATAATCTGTTCGACTGCATCAAACTGGATAAACAATTTATTCAGGCACTGGCGAAACGTGCCTCTTTCCAGCCTTTTATTCAGAGCATCATTGATAACTTTTGCAGCCATACGCAGCTGATGATTATTTGCGGCATTGACGACAGAACGCTGCTCGATAAAACAGCGCCGCTGCAGGATGCCGTGCTGCAGGGCGCGCTTTTCCCGCCAGTAAAAGCCGAAGCGCTAAAGCGTCTGATTGCGAGCCAATGCTGCGCCCCTGATTAAGCCCGCCTGTTGTATTTGATTTCCCACCACTATACTTGCGGTGTCTCGCGCCTCTGCGCCGGGACGGCCCGATATCCGGTTTTTCACAGCGACGGTGGCCCTGATTTCGCCTGGCTGCCGCTCGGGAGAGTGTATGTTGTTTGATAACAGCTGGCAGCGCGAGCTGCCGGGATTCTATACCGCCCAGATGCCGACTGCGCTTAAGGGCGGCCGTCTGTTTTATCACAATGCGCCGCTGGCGCAGACGCTGGGCGTCGACCCGGCGCTTTTCGCCGGCGAAGGCCATGGCGTATGGCATGGCGCCGCGCTGCTGTCCGGGATGGAGCCGCTTGCGCAGGTCTATAGCGGACATCAGTTCGGCGTCTGGGCCGGTCAGCTGGGCGACGGCCGCGGCATTTTGCTGGGCGAACAACGCCTCAGCGCGGAACACAAAGTCGACTGGCATCTGAAGGGCGCCGGACTTACCCCTTACTCGCGTATGGGCGACGGACGCGCCGTGATCCGCTCCACGGTGCGCGAATTTCTCGCCTCCGAGGCGCTGCATCACCTGGGCATTCCCACCACGCGCGCCCTCGCTATCGCCATCGGCGACGAGCCGGTCTATCGTGAAACGCCAGAGCGCGGTGCGACGCTGATGCGCATCGCTGAAAGCCATCTGCGCTTCGGTCATTTCGAGCATTTCTTCTATAGCCAGCAGCAGGAAAAAGTAGAGCAGCTGGCGGATTATGCGCTGCGCCACCACTGGCCGCATCTGGTTAACGAAGCGGATAAATATCTTTTATGGTTTACCGACGTCGTTGAGCGCACCGCGCGCCTGATCGCCCAGTGGCAAAGTGTGGGCTTCGCGCATGGCGTAATGAACACCGACAATATGTCGCTGCTGGGGCTGACTATCGACTACGGCCCTTACGGTTTCCTTGACGACTATCAGCCTGGTTTTATCTGCAACCACAGCGATTATCAGGGGCGCTACAGCTTCGAAAACCAGCCGATGATTGGTCTGTGGAACCTGAACCGCCTGGCGCATGCGCTTTCCGGCCTGCTTAACGTCGAGCAGCTTAAACAGGCGCTGAGCCGTTACGAGCCGGAGCTGATGCGGGTATGGGGCGAACGTATGCGGGCGAAGCTGGGCTTCACGCAGCCTGACAGCGGCGATAACGCGCTGCTGGTGGAGCTATTATCGCTGATGGCGCAGGAGCACAGCGACTATACCCTGACGTTCCGTCTGCTCAGCGATACGCAGCCGCAGGACGCGCGTTCGCCGCTGCGCGACGAGTTTATGGATCGCGACGCCTTTGACCGCTGGTATCAGCGCTACCGCGCGCGTCTGCTGCAGGAAGAGGTTGCCGATGAAGCGCGACAGCAGCGCATGAAGGCCGCCAACCCGGCGCTGGTGCTGCGCAACTACCTGGCGCAGCAAGCGATCGACGAGGCGGAAAAGGGCGAAAGCGGGGCGCTGGCGCGGCTGCATCAGGCGTTGCAGCAGCCCTTTAGCGACGAAACGGCCGCTGAATATCGTCAGCGGCCGCCGGACTGGGGTAAGACGCTGGAGGTGAGCTGCTCCAGCTAGGCGGCTCAGAAGCGGCTGTTCACCGCCTCGGCCAGCAGCGACAGCACCGCTTCGCTGTCCTGCCAGCCGAGGCAGGGATCGGTAATCGACTGGCCGTAAACCAGCGGCTCGCCCGCGACCACTTTCTGATTTCCCTCTTCAATAAAACTTTCGATCATTACGCCCGCGACCGCGCGCGACCCGGCGCGGATCTGCTGCGCCACCTCGGCCGCCACCTCTTTCTGACGACGATGCTGTTTCAGGCAGTTTCCGTGGCTGAAATCGATGACCAGCTGCTCCGGCAGACTAAATTCACGCAGGCTGGCGGCTGCGGCGGCCACATCGTCGGCGTGATAGTTTGGCGCTTTGCCGCCGCGCAGGATAACGTGGCCGTGCGGGTTGCCGCTGGTCTGGTAAATCGTCATCTGGCCATCTTTGTCGGGTGAGAGGAACATATGGCTGGCGCGCGAGGCGCGAATGGCATCCACCGCAATGCGCACGTTGCCGTCGGTGCCGTTTTTAAAGCCCACCGGACAGGAGAGCGCTGAGGCCATTTCACGGTGAATCTGGCTCTCCGTCGTGCGCGCGCCAATCGCCCCCCAGCTGATCAAATCGGCGATAAACTGGCCGGTAACCATATCCAGGAATTCCGTCGCGGTGGGCAGACCGAGGCGGTTAATATCGAGCAGAATCTGGCGCGCCAGGTCGATGCCGCGGTTAACGTTAAAGCTGCCATCCAGATCGGGATCGGAGATCAGTCCTTTCCAGCCCACCACGGTGCGCGGCTTTTCAAAATAGGTGCGCATCACGATTTCCAGGCGATCGGCGTAGCGCTCGCGCAGCGCATTCAGCCGCTGCGCGTAGTCGAGCGCGGCGCGCGGATCGTGCAGAGAGCAGGGGCCGATAATCACCAGCAGACGCGGATCTTCGCCGGTCAGAATCCGGGCGATGCGCTGGCGCGCGCGGGTCACGTTATCCGCAATGTCGGCGGAGAGAGGATGGGCAGCGGCTAATGCGGCAGGCGTGATCAGGCTGCCGATGCGTGCCGTACGCAGTTCATCAGTTTTATTCATGAGCATCTCGAAAGCTTTTTCTTCGCAACGGTGACATACCGGGAAGTGATGATGATCACAATAAATTATTAGCCTGCGAATGCAACCCTATAAACTGAAATGATTTTTTGCCCAACGGCAGCGGCGGTTTACAAGCCGCTGCCGTTGGCTGCTCAGTACATGCGGCGCGTCAGGCCCATAATGTCGAGAATTTTGGTGGCGATCTCCTCCACCGAATAGTTGGTGCTGTTGAGATAGCGGATCTGGTGAGTGCGGAACAGCGCTTCGACTTCGCCCACTTCGAGCCGGCACTGGCGCATTGAGGCGTAGCGGGTATTTTCCGCCCGCTCCTGACGAATGGCGGCAAGCCGTTCCGGATCGATGGTTAAGCCAAACAGCTTGTGCTGAAACGGTCGCAGGGCGGCAGGCAGGCGGAGATTATCCATATCGTCGGCGATAAAAGGGTAGTTGGCGGCGCGGATGCCGAACTGCATCGCCAGATAGAGGCTGGTAGGGGTTTTACCGCAGCGCGAAACGCCCAGCAGGATGACCTGCGCATCCTCCAGGCCACGTAGCGAGATGCCGTCGTCGTGCGCCAGGGTATAGTCAATAGCGGCGATACGCGCGTCGTACTTGCCCAGGTTGCTGGCGTCGAGGCCGTGGGTGCGGTGCGCCACCGGTGCGGGCGCCAGGCCCAGCTCTTCCTGTAACGGCGCCACCAGCGCCTGCACGATGTCCTGGCAGAAACCCTCGCTCTGCATAATGATATCGCGCACTTCCGGCGTGACGATAGAGAAAAACACCAGCGGGCGAACGCCGCTTTTTTGATAGAGCGCGTTAATTTGCGCCTTCACCGCCTGCGCGCGCTGAACATTCTCGACAAAAGGCAGCGTCAGGCTATTGAACCCCACCGGAAACTGCGAAAGCACGGCATGTCCCAGCACTTCGGCGGTAATTGCGGTGCCGTCTGAAATATAAAAAACGCTTCTTTCGCTGCTCATGGCTTTTTACCTTATGCGTACAGAGATATCGGATAGGTTAGCAGCTTTAAATAGCGGTTTAAGCAAAATAAAAAATCCATATTTGAATTTTATGAACTTTTTGTTTTTTCTTGCCTGTTTTAGCCCGCGATGACGCCGTTAAAATAATGAAATGACGTTTTGAAATCATTTTCTGGGTGGCGGGTAAGGTCTGCGGGGAAATAAAACGGCTGCTCGTTGCGCAACAAAATCGCCACTAACTCAATGAATAATATAAAAAATCAAATCCATCATAGCCTTAGCGGAAAATAACCGATTTGCGCAACCAGTCCGAATTATTGGAATAATTCTTAATTTGCGAAATCTTGCGCGCTTTAACGATTCAACACTTAGTCATTAATTGCGCATTGTGCCAGGCTAATTTTGCGAATAGCTAAATTTTCCATGTGCCCATTCATTCTTAAAAGGATAATCTCGATGTCCATTACAGGCGAACAGCCGTTAGTGCTCTGGTATAACCAGCTTGGCATGCATGATGTCGATCGCGTGGGAGGGAAGAATGCCTCTCTGGGTGAAATGATTACGAATTTGTCGTCGCTGGGCGTCTCGGTGCCTAACGGATATGCGACCACATCTTACGCCTTTAATCAGTTCCTCGATCAGAGCGGCCTCAACCAGCGCATTTACGATTTACTGGACAAGACCAACATTGACGATGTCGATGAGCTGGCGAAAGCCGGTAAGCAGATCCGTCAGTGGGTCGTGGATACCCCGTTCCAGCCTGAGCTGGAAGCGGCTATTCGCGAGGCCTACGAGCAGCTCTCCTCCGACGATGCCGAAGCGTCCTTCGCCGTACGCTCCTCCGCCACAGCGGAAGATATGCCGGACGCCTCCTTCGCCGGTCAACAGGAGACCTTCCTTAACGTGCAGGGCTTTGACGCGGTCATGATCGCCGTGAAGCATGTTTACGCCTCGCTGTTTAACGATCGCGCTATCTCCTACCGTGTGCATCAGGGCTACGACCATCGCGGCGTAGCGCTGTCGGCGGGCATTCAGCGCATGGTGCGCTCAGATCTCGCGTCGTCGGGCGTTATGTTCACCATCGACACCGAATCGGGCTTTGATCAGGTGGTATTTATCACCTCTGCCTTCGGCCTTGGCGAGATGGTGGTGCAGGGCGCGGTTAACCCGGATGAGTTCTACGTGCATAAGCCGACGCTGGCTGCCGATCGTCCCGCTATCGTGCGCCGCAATATGGGCTCGAAAAAGATTCGTATGGTCTACGCCGATTCGCAGTCTCACGGCGAACAGGTGCGTATTGAAGACGTGCCGGAAACGGAGCGCGACCGCTTTTCGCTTACCGATGAGGAAGTGGAAGCGCTGGCGCGTCAGGCCGTACTGATCGAACAGCACTACAAGCGTCCAATGGATATCGAATGGGCCAAAGATGGCCACACCGGCAAACTCTTTATTGTCCAGGCGCGCCCGGAAACCGTGCGTTCCAATGGTCAGGTAATGGAGCGCTATAACCTGCAGGGCAAAGGCAGCGTGGTAGTGGAAGGGCGCGCCATCGGCCATCGCATCGGCGCCGGCGAAGTGAAGGTTATCCACGACATCAGCGAGATGAACCGCATTGAAAAAGGCGACGTGCTGGTAACGGATATGACCGACCCGGACTGGGAACCGATCATGAAGAAAGCCTCGGCGATCGTCACTAACCGCGGCGGACGCACCTGCCATGCGGCGATTATCGCGCGTGAGTTAGGTATTCCTGCGGTGGTGGGCTGCGGCGACGCCACTGACCGCCTGAAAGACGGCAACAAAGTGACGGTCTCCTGCGCCGAAGGCGATACCGGCTATGTCTATAACGATCTGCTCGATTTCGAGGTCACCAGCTCGCAGGTAGACGAAATGCCCGCGCTGCCGCTGAAGATCATGATGAACGTCGGCAACCCCGATCGCGCCTTCGACTTCGCCTGCTTGCCGAACGAAGGCGTCGGTCTGGCGCGTCTGGAGTTCATCATCAACCGTATGATCGGCGTGCATCCGAAAGCGCTGCTGGAATTTGATCAGCAGACGCCGGAGCTGCAGCAGCAAATCCGCACCATGATGAAAGGCTTCGACAATCCGGTGGAGTTCTATATTGCGCGCCTTACCGAAGGGATTGCGACGCTGGGCGCCGCTTTTGCGCCGAAGCGGGTAATTGTGCGCCTTTCGGACTTTAAATCGAACGAGTATGCCAACCTGGTCGGTGGTGAACGCTACGAGCCGGAAGAGGAGAACCCGATGCTGGGCTTCCGCGGCGCGGGGCGCTATGTGTCAGATAGCTTCCGCGACTGTTTTGCGCTGGAGTGCGAAGCGGTTAAGCGCGTGCGTAACGAAATGGGGCTGACCAACGTCGAAATCATGGTTCCCTTTGTACGCACCGTCGCGCAGGCGCAGGCCGTGGTCGAAGAGCTGGAACGCCAGGGTCTGAAGCGCGGCGAGAACGGCCTGAAGATCATTATGATGTGCGAAATTCCCTCTAACGCCTTACTGGCCGAGCAGTTCCTTGAGCATTTCGACGGCTTCTCTATCGGCTCGAACGATATGACGCAGCTGGCGCTGGGACTGGATCGCGACTCAGGCGTGGTGTCGGCGCTGTTCGACGAGCGCAATGACGCCGTCAAAGCGCTGCTGTCGATGGCGATTCAGGCGGCGAAGAAGCAGGGCAAATATGTCGGCATCTGCGGCCAGGGACCATCCGATCATCAGGACTTCGCGGCCTGGCTGATGGAAGAGGGTATCGATAGCCTGTCACTTAACCCAGACACCGTGGTTGAGACCTGGCTGTCGCTCGCTGAGTTAAGCAAAAGCGCATGATTGTTTAAGCTAAAATGCAGACAAAAGGCCAGCTTTGCTGGCCTTTTTACTTTATCTGGGCCAAAAAAAAGCCCATCACAGGGGATGGGCAAAGACTACACACAGCAATTCTTCACTTTACTCAGGGGAAAAGGTTGTTTAAAAATCAGTAGCTTGATTTCAAACATAGGAATCATGTTATTCATCGCGCCGTTCTGAGTCTTTAAGAATCCTCTTATTAGTTTAAAGCCAGTAAACTTTTGTCACGTATTTTGCCGCGAATTCCGGGTAAACCAATGCGAAAAATAAACTATTCGCCGCTGATATGCGGCCTCATGGTTAAAAACTGCGTTTTTTCTTAAAAAGCGCTAATGAAAAAAAATATTAACGTGACGCAAATGAATCAGGGCGGTTAACCGCCCTGAGCCTGGGTTCAGGAAGGCAGATGTTCTTCGTCGTGATCGGCGAGGATATCGACCACGCTGGCGGCATCGTCCGCTGGCGGCGGCGCCTCATGCATCCAGACGGAAACCAGTCGGTAAGAAACCGCCAGCACCACCGGACCGATAAACAGGCCGATCAGGCCGAAGGCCACCAGCCCGCCGATAACGCCGGAAAGGATCAGGATCATCGGCAGGTCCGCGCCCATGCGAATCAGCATCGGACGCAGCACGTTATCCAGCGTGCCGACCACGCAGCTCCAGATCAACAGCACCGTTCCCCACGTGGTGTCTCCGCTCCAGTAGAGCCAGACGATGGCCGGAACCAGCACGATGAGCGGCCCAATCTGCACCAGACAACAGAGGATCATCAGTACGGTAAGCAGCGTGGCGTAAGGGATGCCGGAAAGCGCCAGCCCAATGCCGCCGAGCACGCCCTGCACCAGCGCAGTGACCACCACGCCGAGCGCCACGGCGCGGATCGCCTGACCAGCCAGCAACACGGTTGCATCGCCGCGGCGGCCCGCCATACGAAAGGCGAAGTGACGGATGCCATGCGCCGCCTGTTCGCCGCGCCAGAACAGCAGGGCGCTGAACAGAAGCATCACGCCGAGGTGGATCATCAGCCGACCAAAGTGGCCCGCCTGAGCGACGAAAAAGCCGGTGGTGCGGCCGACGTAGGGCTGCAGTTTCGCCATAATGGCGGAGCCGCCGCCTGCAATCAGCTTGTGGTAGCTGGAAAAGAGTTTATCGCCAATGGCCGGAATATCATTCAGCCACAGCAGCGACGGCATTTCCATATGACCCTGAGTCGCCCAGGCGATCACCGGGGCGCTGTTGTCGATCAGGCTGTTGACCAGCAACGCGATAGGAATAATAAACAGCAGCAGCAAAAGCAGCGTCATCACGATGACCGCCAGCGAACGCCGGTTCCACAGCAGTCGCTGTACGCGCAGCATCAGCGGCCAGGTAGCAATCACCACCATGCTCGCCCAGGCGAAACCCAGAATAAAAGGCTGAACTATCCAGATACAGGCGACGATCATCAACAGGATAAACATCAGCGTAAAGAGCATCTGCGGCATATCCGTGGTGCGGTGCAGGTTTTTCATAAGGAACAACGACCTCAAATAATCCTTCATGGAGGGGCAATCGGGCCCGGCTTAATGATGAGCTATTTTCAGGGCTTTAAACAGGGGCGAAAGAGAGGGTTTTTCCCTTTCCTGAAAAAACAGCGAGCGCGAAAAAAATGTGTTAAAACGGAACGTTCAGACAAAACAGACAACGCAAACGTTTACAACATCTGGTCTCCCAACAATGATCCCACAGATTTCTCAGGCGCCCGGCCTCGTTCAACGGGTGCTGACATTCCTCGACGCGCTGAAGGCGCAGGGTTTCACCGGCGATACCGCCACCAGCTATGCTGACCGCCTGTTAATGTCCACGGATAACAGCATCTATCAGCTACTGCCGGATGCGGTGCTCTTTCCGCGTTCTACCGCTGACGTCGCGCTGATTGCGCGCGTGGCGGGCGAGGAACGCTTCTGCGAGCTTGTTTTCACGCCGCGCGGCGGCGGGACCGGCACCAACGGGCAGTCGTTGAATCAGGGCATTGTGGTGGATATGTCGCGCCATATGAACCGCATCCTGGAGATCAATCCCGAGCAGGGCTGGGTGCGCGTCGAAGCGGGCGTGGTCAAGGATCAGCTTAACGCCTGGCTTAAGCCTTACGGTTTCTTCTTCTCGCCGGAGCTCTCTACCAGCAACCGCGCGACGCTGGGCGGTATGATCAATACCGACGCCTCGGGTCAGGGATCGCTGGTGTACGGTAAAACGTCCGACCATGTGCTGGGGCTGCGCGCAGTTCTGCTCGGCGGGGATATTCTTGATACCCGGCCGATGGCCACCGCGCTGGTGGAGACACTGGCGCAGACGGCGACGCCGGAAGGGCGTATCTATCAGCAGGTGCTGACGCGATGCCGCGAGCAGCGCGCCTTAATTCTGGAAAAGTTTCCTAAGCTGAACCGCTTTCTGACCGGCTACGATCTGCGCCATGTCTTTAGCGACGATATGCAGACCTTCGACCTGACGCGCATCCTGTGCGGCGCAGAGGGCACGCTGGCCTTTATCACCGAGGCGCGGCTCGACATTACGCCGATCCCGAAAGTGCGCCGTCTGGTGAACATCAAGTATGACTCCTTCGACTCCGCGCTGCGCAACGCGCCTTTTATGGTAGAGGCTAAGGCGCTGTCGGTAGAAACGGTGGACTCCAAAGTCCTGAATCTGGCGCGAGAAGATATCGTCTGGCATTCGGTGCGCGAGCTGATTACCGACGTGCCGGATAAAGAGATGCTCGGCCTGAACATTGTGGAGTTCGCAGGCGACGACGGCGCGCTGATCGAGCAGCAGGTAAGCGCGCTCTGCGCGCGGCTGGATTTGCTGATGGCGCAGCGTCAGGGCGGCGTGATCGGCTATCAGCTCTGTAACGATCTCGACGGCATCGAGCGCATCTATAACATGCGTAAAAAAGCGGTGGGGCTGCTGGGCAATGCGAAAGGCCGTGCCAAGCCGATCCCCTTTGTGGAGGATACCGCTGTACCGCCGGAGAACCTCGCCGATTATATCGTCGAGTTTCGCGCGCTGCTCGACAGCCACGGCCTGAGCTACGGCATGTTCGGCCATGTTGACGCGGGCGTACTGCATGTGCGTCCCGCGCTGGACATGTGCGATCCGCAGCAGGAAATGCTGATGAAAACCCTCTCAGATGACGTGGTGGCGCTTACCGCGCGCTATGGCGGATTACTCTGGGGCGAACACGGTAAGGGATTCCGCGCGCAGTACAGCCCGGCGTTCTTCGGCGAAACGCTGTTCAACGAACTGCGGCGCATCAAGGCGGCGTTCGATCCCGACAACCGCATGAACCCGGGCAAAATCTGTACCCCCATCGACAGCAATGAGCCGATGATGCAGGTCGACGCGGTGAAGCGCGGCAGCTATGACCGCCAGATCCCTCTGACGGTACGCAGCGACTGGCGCGGCGCGATGGAGTGCAACGGCAACGGCCTCTGCTTCAACTTCGATGCGCGCAGCCCGATGTGCCCCTCGATGAAAATTACCCGCAATCGCATCCATTCGCCGAAAGGGCGCGCCACCCTGACGCGCGAGTGGCTGCGCCTGCTGGCGGAGCAGGGCATCGATCCGCAGCAGCTGGAGAAGCAGATACCGGAGAACAGCCTGTCGCTGCGCGCCCTGATTGGCCGCGTGCGCAACAGCTGGCACGCCAGTAAGGGCGAGTATGATTTCTCCCATGAAGTCCATGAGGCGATGTCCGGCTGCCTCGCCTGTAAAGCCTGCTCGACCCAGTGCCCGATCAAAATCGACGTACCCGATTTTCGCGCGCGCTTTTTACAGCTCTACCATACGCGCTACCTGCGGTCGGCAAGCGACCATCTGGTCGCGGCGGTAGAGAGCTATGCGCCGCTAATGGCGAAAGCGCCGAAGGCCTTTAACTTCTTCCTTAAACAGCCCTGGATGCGCGAGCTGAGCAAAAACCACATCGGCATGGTCGATCTGCCGCTGCTGTCGTCGCCTTCACTAAAGCAGGAGCTAAGCGGTCATCCGGCAATGAATATGACGCTGGAGAAGCTGGAAGCGCTGCGTGCCGACCAGCGCGCCGACTATGTGCTGGTGGTGCAGGACCCCTTCACCAGCTTCTATGAGGCGCAGCTGATCGCTGATTTTATTCGCCTGATCGAGAAGCTGGGCCTGCGGCCGGTGCTGCTGCCCTTTATGCCCAACGGCAAGGCGCAGCACGTTAAAGGCTTTCTGCAGCGCTTTGCCCGCACCGCAGGAAGAACCGCTGACTTTCTTAATCGCGTGGCGAAACTCGGCATGCCGATGGTCGGCGTCGATCCGGCGACGGTGCTCTGCTATCGCGATGAATACCGGCAGACGCTCGGCGAGAAGCGCGGCGACTTTCATGTACAGCTGGTGCATGAGTGGCTGCACGACGTGGTGAGCCCGCGCGCCGTCCAGCCAGGCAGCGGCGAAAGCTGGTATCTGTTCGCGCACTGCACCGAAGTGACGGCGCTGCCGAACACGCCGAATCAGTGGCAGGCGATCTTTGCGCGCTTCGGCGCGAAGCTGGAGAATATCAACGTCGGCTGCTGCGGCATGGCGGGCACCTACGGGCATGAAAGCAAAAACCTCGACAACTCGCTGGGGATCTATGGGCTGTCGTGGCATCCGCAGCTGCAGAAACTGCCGCGCCAGCGCTGCCTGGCGACCGGCTTTTCCTGCCGCAGCCAGGTCAAAAGGCTGGAAGGCAACGGCATGCGTCATCCGCTACAGGCGCTGCTGGCGTTGATGTAACAAAATTGTGCGCGACGTCACGGCGCGGCTGGATTAGAATATCCAGCCCGCGTGACGCACGAAGTCGCTTTGCAGCGCGGTGGCTTTGTCCCACTCTCCGACCAGCGCCAGCTGATGGCACAGGCGGGTGAGGGAGAGGCGCGCCAGCTGATAGGCCTGGATGCGGAACAGCCTGTCGCGCTCGCTGTTGCCCATCTCCTGCACCAGCCGATGGTGCAGTTTGCCCATGGCGTGCAGATAACTTTGATCGTCTCCGTTGATCTGGCAAATTTCGGCCATATCCAGACAGGTATCGTTAAACTGACGAAGCTGATGAATGGTGCAGTCGGCCCGGTTCAGCTTTGCCTGAGCCAGATAGAAGTCAACGGTGATATCGCGAACGGAAAATTTATAATCGTCGATTTTGCGCTGTAACCAGGCGGAGACGGAAAGCGTCATGGCGCCACCTCAAGTGGTTAATGATAATAATTATCATATTCAACTGGGTGAGGATTGCAATTACGCCGCGCGAAAAATTTCACGATTTACTTAGCCTGTTAATAAAATCGGCAAGAACAATCCCCATCCAGGTGATAAAGGCGTAACCTATTAATAAGAAGTTATTAATAACTGGCTGAAAAATTTTTTACGTAATTTTAACAAGTTAGGGCGCTGTCTGACGCCCGCACTGCCTCGCCGCAAAGGTCTGCGAAGCAGCTATGCTTAATAAAGCATCGATTAAAAACAGCACAAGATGATTATCCCTGCAAAACAAGAGGTTGAAGTGATCGCCCAGATCCTTACCATAGGGGGATAGCCTGAAAAGGTCCGGACTTACGAGGTATCAACATGGCATCTGTAAATGCAGCAACGTTCTCTCCTGATGATTTTGTCTGGAAAGGGGTCACGCTGACTGATTCCGCGGCAAAGCAAATTCTTAACCTGGTGGCGCAAGACCCTGAAGTCAAAGGTCTGCACCTGGGTGTGAAGCAATCCGGCTGCGCCGGTTTCGGTTACGTCATGGATCTGGTGAAAGAGCCTGCCGATGACGATCTGCAGTTTACCCATAACGGCGCAACGCTTTACGTGCCGCTTCAGGCGATGCCGTTTATCGACGGCACCGAAGTGGATTATGTCCGCGAAGGCCTGAACCAGATTTTTAAATTCAATAACCCTAAAGCTCAACACGCCTGCGGGTGCGGTGAAAGCTTTGGCGTCGAGTAAGTGAAATATGTCACGACACAGCGAAACATCTGACGATGTACAAATGTGGGAAGGCAAGCTCAATTACAAAGAGGGCTTCTTTACCCAGTTGCAAACCGACGAAATGGCGCACGGCATTAATGAGGATGTGGTGCGCGCGATCTCGGCTAAACGTAACGAGCCAGAGTGGATGCTGGAGTTTCGTCTCAAAGCCTTTCGCGCCTGGCTCGAAATGGAAGAGCCGCACTGGCTGAAAGCGCATTACGACAAACTGGATTATCAGGATTACAGCTACTATTCGGCGCCATCATGCGGCAACTGCGATGACAGCTGTGCCTCAGAGCCGGGCGCGCTGCAGTCATCGGGCATTGAAGAGACGAACAACTACCTGACGCAGGAAGTTGAGAAAGCCTTCGATCAGCTCGGCGTGCCGGTGCGCGAAGGGCGTGAAGTGGCAGTTGATGCGATTTTCGACTCCGTTTCCGTCGCCACTACCTACCGCGGCAAGCTGGCGGAGCAGGGCATTATTTTCTGCTCGTTCGGCGAAGCGATTCAGGAACACCCGGAGCTGGTGCAGAAATATCTGGGCACCGTGGTTCCGGCTAACGACAACTTCTTTGCGGCGCTGAACTCTGCGGTTGCCTCTGACGGCACCTTTGTTTATATCCCGAAAGGGGTGCGTTGCCCGATGGAGCTGTCGACCTATTTCCGTATCAATGCGGCGAAAACCGGTCAGTTCGAGCGCACCATTCTGATTGCAGACGAAGACAGCTACGTCAGCTACATCGAAGGTTGCTCCGCGCCGGTACGCGACAGCTATCAGCTGCACGCGGCGGTGGTAGAAGTCATTATCCATAAAAACGCGGAAGTGAAGTATTCCACCGTCCAGAACTGGTTCCCGGGCGGCGAAGGCGAAGGCGGTATTCTGAACTTCGTTACCAAGCGCGCGCTGTGTGAAGGCGAGAACAGCAAGATGTCCTGGACGCAGTCCGAGACCGGTTCCGCCATCACCTGGAAATACCCGAGCTGCATCCTGCGCGGCGATAACTCGATTGGCGAGTTCTACTCAGTTGCGCTGACCAGCGGTCGCCAGCAGGCCGATACCGGCACCAAGATGATCCACATTGGTAAAAACACCAAATCGACCATCATCTCCAAGGGTATCTCTGCCGGCAAGAGCCAGAACACCTATCGCGGCCTGGTGAAAATCATGCCGACCGCGACCAACGCGCGTAACTTTACCCAGTGCGACTCGATGCTGATCGGCCCTGATTGTGGCGCGCATACCTTCCCGTATGTGGAAACCCGCAATAACACCGCTCAGCTGGAGCATGAGGCGACCACCTCGCGCATCGGCGAAGATCAGCTGTTTTACTGCCTCCAGCGCGGTATCAGCGAAGAAGATGCGATCTCGATGATCGTCAACGGCTTCTGTAAAGACGTTTTCTCTGAGCTGCCACTGGAATTCGCCGTGGAAGCACAAAAACTGTTAGCCATCAGCCTTGAGCACAGTGTGGGCTGATGCCGTCACACGCGTTGCCGGAAGCAATGTGAAGGAATAAGTATGTTAAGCATTAAAGATTTACAGGTTAGCGTTGAAGATAAAGAGATTCTGCGCGGTCTTAACCTCGAAGTGAAACCGGGCGAAGTACACGCCATCATGGGCCCGAACGGCTCAGGCAAAAGTACGCTCTCTGCAACGCTGGCTGGCCGTGAAGATTACGAAATCACCGGCGGTTCCGTGAGCTTCAAAGGCAAAGATCTGCTGGAACTCGACCCGGAAGATCGCGCGGGCGAAGGCATCTTTATGGCGTTTCAGTATCCGGTAGAGATCCCGGGCGTCAGCAACCAGTTCTTCCTGCAGACTGCGGTCAACGCGGTGCGTAAGTATCGCGGCAAAGAGGAGCTGGATCGTTTCGACTTCCAGGACTTTATCGAAGATAAAATTCATCTGCTGAAGATGCCGGAAGATCTGCTGACTCGTTCGGTCAACGTCGGCTTCTCCGGCGGCGAAAAGAAACGCAACGACATCCTGCAGATGGCGGCGCTGGAGCCGGAGCTGTGTATTCTGGATGAAACGGACTCCGGTCTTGATATCGATGCGCTGAAAATCGTAGCGGAAGGCGTTAACAGCCTGCGCGACGATAAGCGCGCTTTTATCATCGTAACCCACTACCAGCGCATTCTGGACTACATTAAGCCAGACTTCGTGCACGTGCTGTACAAAGGCAAGATCGTCAAATCTGGCGACTTTACTCTGGTGAAACAGCTGGAGGAGCAAGGCTATGGCTGGCTTACCGACGAAGAGTGATAACGCCCTGCAGCAGTGGCACCACCTGTTTGAATCCCGCGGCGAGTCACGCTCGCTGCAGGCTCAGCAGCACTGGCAGCAGCTGATGCGCGTCGGCCTGCCGACGCGTAAGCATGAAAACTGGAAATACACCGCGCTGGACGGGCTGTTCGCCCACCAGTTCGTACTGCCGCAGGCGCAGAGCCTGAGTCAGGCGCAGGTCGATGCGCTGGCGCTGCCGCTGGACGCCATCCGTCTGGTGTTTATCGACGGCCTGTTCCAGCCGTCGCTGAGCGCGGTCGATACGGAGTTGTTCGCGATCCAGCACAGTCGCGCCGCCGAGCGTCGCCCGCTGCCTGCGCCGGTTCAGCCGGAAGTGTTCCTGCACCTGACCGAAAGCCTGGCGGAAGAGGTAACCTCGATTCGCCTGGCGCGCGGCAAGGCAGCGGCGCGTCCGCTCTACCTGCTGCATATCACCAGCGGCCAGGCGGATGCGCTTAATACCGTGCATCATCGTCACCATTTCGAGCTGGAAGAGAGCGCGCAGGCACAGGTTATCGAGCACTACGTGACGCTGAACGGCGCGCAGCACTTTACCGGCGCGCGCTTTACCTTCGCGGTCGGCGACAATGCCCAGCTGAAACACATCAAGCTGGCGTTTGAAGAGAGCAGCAGCTACCACTTCGCCCATAACGATATCGTTATCGGACGCGATGCGCAGGTGAGCAGCACCAGCTTCCTGCTGGGCGCGGGCCTCTCTCGTCATAACACCAGCGTGCAGCTCAACGGCGAAAATACCCAGCTGTCGCTGAACAGCCTGGTGCTGCCGATGAATTCGGAAGTGGCGGACACCCGCAGCTATCTGGAGCACAACAAAGGCTACTGCCTGAGCCGTCAGCTGCATAAAACGATTTCGCGCGACAAAGGCCGCGCGGTGTTTAACGGCCACATCAAAGTGGCGCAGCACGCGCTGAAAACCGATGGACAGATGACCAACAACAACCTGTTGCTGGGTCGTCTGGCGGAAGTGGACACCAAGCCGCAGCTGGAAATCTACGCTGACGACGTGAAGTGCAGCCACGGCGCGACCATCGGCCGCATTGATGATGAGCAGATGTTCTACCTGCGCTCGCGCGGTATTGCAGAGGACGCGGCGCAGCAGATGATTATTCACGCTTTCGCAGCCGAGCTGACCGAAGCGCTGGATGATGAGACGCTGCGTCAGGCGGTTCTGCAGCGTATCGCGGCGCGCTTCCCTGGAGATGCCTCATGATGAACTTCGATCTCGAACGTATCAGGGCCGACTTCCCGATCCTGAAGCGTGAGGTCAACGGTCATCCGCTGGCCTACCTTGACAGCGCGGCCAGCGCCCAGCGTCCGCTGGCGGTGATTAACGCCGAAAGTCATTTTTATCAGTACGGCTATGCGGCCGTACATCGCGGCATTCACAGCCTGAGCGCGCAGGCCACCACCGATATGGAAAACGTCCGCCTGCAGGCGGCGCGTTTTCTTAACGCCTCTTCACCGGAAGAGATCGTGTTCGTTAAAGGCACCACCGAGGGCATTAACCTGGTGGCGAACAGCTGGGGCGCAAGCCAGCTGAAAGCCGGCGACAATCTGATCATCACCGAGATGGAGCACCACGCGAATATCGTGCCGTGGCAGATGGTGGCGCAGCGCACCGGCGCGGAAATCCGCGTGCTGCCGCTGAACGACAGCGGAGAGCTGGCGATCGACGCGCTGCCGGGGCTGATCGACAGCCGTACGCGGCTGCTGGCAGTGACGCACGTCTCAAACGTGCTCGGCACCGTTAACCCGGTCAAGGCGCTGGTGGCGCAGGCGAAAGCCGCTGGCCTGGTTACGCTGGTGGATGGCGCGCAGGCGGTTATGCATGGCAAAGTCGACGTGCAGGATATCGACTGCGACTTTTACGTCTTCTCCAGCCATAAAATCTACGGCCCCAACGGCGTTGGTATCCTCTACGGGCGCAAAGCGCTGCTCGATGAGATGCCGCCGTGGGAAGGCGGCGGCTCCATGATCGATCAGGTCATGTTGCCGACTGGCACCACATGGAATAAAGCGCCCTGGCGATTCGAGGCGGGCACGCCCAACACCGGCGGCATTATCGGCTTCGGCGCGGCGCTGCGCTATGTGGAAGAGATTGGGCTTGATGCGATTCAGCAGCGCGAGCAGGCGCTGATGCGCTACGCGCTCGATAAGCTCGCTTCGGTGCCGGACCTGGTGATTTATGGTCCGCAGGAGCGCGCAGGCGTGATTGCGTTTAACCTGGGCAAGCATCACGCTTACGACGTCGGCAGCTTCCTTGATCAATACGGTATCGCCATTCGTACCGGCCATCACTGCGCGATGCCGCTGATGCGCCATTTCGCCGTACCGGCTATGTGCCGTGCCTCGTTCGCCTTCTACAACAGCGAAGAAGAGGCCGATCGTCTGGCGGCTGGTTTGACCCGTATTCATCGTCTGCTGGGCGGTTGAGCAGAGTTCAGGAGTAAGTCATGGCCACGTTGCCAGATAAAGAGAAGCTGGTGCGCAACTTTAACCGTTGCGCCAACTGGGAAGAGAAGTACCTCTACATCATTGAGCTGGGCGCGAAACTTCCAGAATCATCCGAAAGCCTGCACCAGCCGGAAAACGTTATCTCCGGCTGCCAGAGCCAGGTATGGATCAAGATGACGCCTCAGAGCGACGGTACGCTCGCCTTTGAGGGCGACAGCGATGCTGCTATCGTTAAAGGCTTGATTGCAGTAGTGTTTAGCCTTTATCAGAACCTGACTGCGGCGGATATCGTCGCGCTGGACGTGCGTCACTGGTTCGAAGAGCTGGCGCTGACCCAGCATCTGACCCCGTCGCGGTCGCAAGGCCTTGAGGCGATGATTCGGGCAATTCGCCATAACGCTCAAAATCTCCTCTGAGTTAAACTAGCAGACGCCAACAGGCGTCTGTTTTTTTATCTGAAAGAGAAGATTGCATGAAATCAGCCTTACGTTTCGCCGGTGCGCTGCTGCTAAGCGTTGGACTTGCCGCACCTGCTTTCTCCACGGAATATCCGCTACCTCCTGCTGACAGCCGCCTTATCGGCGAAAACCAGTTAACCACCGTTCCCGACGACAAACGCCCCCTTGAAGCGATTGCTGCGAAGTACCAGATTGGGCTCCTGAGTATGCTGGAAGCCAATCCCGGCACCGATCCCTGGCTACCGAAGGCCGGGACGCAGCTAGTGGTGCCGCAGCAGATGCTGCTGCCGGATACGCCGCGTGAGGGCATTGTCGTCAACCTGGCTGAGCTGCGCCTCTACTACTATCCCAAGGGAGAGGACAAGGTCATCGTCTATCCGATCGGCATCGGCCAGCTCGGCGCCGCAACGCCGGTGATGGTGACCAGCGTCAGCCAGAAGATCCCTAATCCGACCTGGACGCCGACCGTCAATATACGCAAGCGCTACGCCAAAGATGGCATTACGCTGCCGGCAGTGGTGCCTGCAGGCCCGGAAAACCCGATGGGGCTGTTTGCGCTGCGTCTGGCGCGCGGCAGCGGCAACTACCTGATCCACGGCACCAATGCGGATTTTGGCATCGGTATGCGCGTCAGTTCCGGCTGCATACGTCTGCGCCCGCAGGATATCGAAGCGTTGTTTAACAGCGTGCCGAAAGGGACGCGCGTGCAGGTCATCAACCAGCCGGTAAAATTTGCCGTTGAGCCGGACGGAAAACGCTACGTCGAGGTGCATCAGCCGCTGTCGCACAGCGACAAAGATGATCCACAAACGATGCCGATAGCGCTCAGCCCTGCGCTGAAGAAGTTTATCAAAAGCCCGCACAGTGACAGCGAGCTGATTAAGGCGGCGCTTGAACGCCGTTCCGGGATGCCCGTGCTGGTATCGAACGGAGAAGCGGTCGGAGAGGGGACTGAGACGGCCCCAGAGCAGGCGCAGAGTGTGCAGACGACATCTGTGAGCCAGGGGGCGGTTAACACGCCCTAGGCGCTAAATAAGGGCAAAAAAAATGGCGCCACATGGGCGCCATTTTTAATACCAGAACTCTTACTTACGGTAAGAGTGAGCCTGGTTGTCCAGACGCTGGTTAGCACGAGCTGCGTCATCTTTAGCAGCCTGCACGTCAGAACGGATTGCGTTCACGTCGTTGCTCAGCTGGTCAACTTTAGCGTTCAGAGTCTGAACGTCTGAAGACAGCTGGTCGATTTTAGCGTTGCTTGAGCAACCAGCCAGCAGAGTTGAACCCAGGATTACCGCGCCCAGTACCAGTTTAGTACGATTCATTATTTATACCCTCTAGATTGAGTTAATCTCCATGTAGCGTTACAAGTATTACACAAAGCTTTTTAAGTTGAGAATAAATTTTTGATGAGAAGATGCTTAAATTTGATCGTTCGCTCAAAGAAGCAGCGCTTAACCGCATATGATAAAAATATTTAGCGAAAACAGAGAGATTTAATCGGATTAACCTTAATTTCAGAGGATATTGAATAGTTATTATCGATTGGAAATTTTTTGGTTTTGTATTAGTAACAGAATAAAAAAAGCGCCTTTAAAGGCGCTTTTAAATAAATGCTTCTCGTAATTAAATGACGTGTACTGACGCCGTATTTGTGGTACCGCTTGGTACTAATGCGCCTGACACCATTACCACGACGTCGCCTTTTTGCGCGTAGCCGCTTTCGAGCGCCATTTCTTTACCGATGCGATAGAAATCATCGGTAGAAGCTATCTCTTTAACCAGGCGTGTTTCAACGCCTTTGCTCAGGATCAGCTGACGTGCCGTGGTCTCGTTGGTAGTAAGCGCCAGGATAGTCGCATCCGGGAAGTACTTACGTACGGATTTCGCCGATTTACCGCCTTCCGTCGCCACCACAATCAGCGGCGCTTCCAGTTTCTCTGCGGTTTCCACGGCGCCGCGGCAGACGGCCTCAGTGATGCGCAGCTTGCGGGAATCTTCCAGCGTATCGATGCGCGATTTCATCACGCGGTCGGTGCGCTCGCAGATGGTGGCCATAATGGTCACCGACTCCAGCGGATATTTACCTTTGGCGCTTTCGCCTGACAGCATGACTGCGTCGGTGCCGTCGAGGATGGCGTTAGCCACGTCGCCTGCTTCCGCGCGGGTAGGGCGCGGGTTTTTGATCATCGAGTCGAGCATCTGGGTAGCGGTGATCACTACTTTGCGCGCCTTGTTGCACTTCTTGATCATCATCTTCTGCGCGAAAATGACCTCTTCGACCGGGATTTCTACGCCCAGATCGCCGCGCGCCACCATGATGCCGTCAGAGGCGTCGAGGATTTCGTCGAAGTTGTTCAGGCCTTCCTGGTTTTCAATCTTGGAGATGATCTGGATATGTTCGCCGCCGTGGGCTTTCAGGTGCTCACGAATTTCCAGCACGTCGGAACGCTTACGAATAAATGAAGCCGCCACGAAATCGACGCCTTGCTCACAGCCGAAAATCAGGTCGCGTTTGTCTTTTTCCGCCAGCGCAGGCAGCTGGATAGAGACGCCCGGCAGGTTAACCCCTTTATTCTCGCCAAGGTCGCCGTTGTTCAGGACGGTACACACCACGGTGTTCTCCGTCACTTCTTTCACTTCCATGCCGATCAAACCATCGTCTACCAGCACGGTATTGCCGATTTTCAGATCTTCCGTAAAACCTGCGTAGGTGACAGCTACGCGCTCGCTGTTGCCGATTACGCTCTGGTCGGTGGTAAAGGTGAACGTCTGGCCCGCTTTCAGCGAAACGTCGTTACCGCCTTCCAGTTTCATGGTGCGGATTTCCGGACCCTTGGTGTCGAGCAGGATAGCAGCCTGACGACCGGTCTTCTGCATGACCGCGCGCATATTGGTGATGCGCTGACCGTGTTCGGCGTAATCGCCATGCGAGAAGTTCAGACGCATAACGTTCATGCCCGCTTCCAGCAGTTGAGTCAGCATCTCTTCAGATTCGGTTTTCGGGCCGATAGTACAAACGATCTTGGTCTTTTTCATGACAGGTTATCTGTAAGTTGTGATGGATGATAAAGGTCGGAGTTCGATGACAGCGCATCGAAATGAGAATTCTGGTTGATAGCGAAACGGACGATACAGAATAAGAATAGGTGACGAAGGCTGAGCGTGCAGGGAAGTTGTGCGGTTACGTCTGGAAACCGCCAGGAGCGTGTTGCGCAAAGAGTATAAGTTATCGCCATAGGCACGCCGCGCTGAAACCTTTCAAGTGAAACAACGCGGGATAGTATAGTCGCTAAGTATCCGAAAACCAATTAAAAAGCAGAAGGGGAAACGATGGAGATCAATAAAAAGTGAAGTTGCGCAAGGGGCAAAGGGTGCAAGAGAGTGGTGCGTTCTAATGGACTCGAACCATCGACCCCCACCATGTCAAGGTGGTGCTCTAACCAACTGAGCTAAGAACGCATTGAAGAAATGGTGCGTCCGAGTGGACTCGAACCACCGACCCCCACCATGTCAAGGTGGTGCTCTAACCAACTGAGCTACGGACGCACTTGGTGCGTTCTAATGGACTCGAACCATCGACCCCCACCATGTCAAGGTGGTGCTCTAACCAACTGAGCTAAGAACGCAACGGCTGTCAGGGCGACAGCGGGGACGAATATTAACGACAGCCAGCAACGCTGGCAAGGGGAAAAACGTAATTTTCCGTCTGACTGACCAGCAACTGCGCTATGCGTCGTTTTTTTAGGCGCAACGGGCCTTTACAGGCCCGTTCAGAGAGATGAGCGCCTTTTCCGCGTAGAGGCGTTAGCGCGCCGCGCGGGCGAGGATCACCTGCGCAGGCAGCTGCTGCAGACGGCGGATACGCCACAGCATCATGATCGCCGCCGAGGTCAGCCCGATAATGAAACCGCACCAGAAGCCCGCCGGGCCGAGACGCGGCACGACCCAGTCGGTCATCGCCAGCGTATAGCCGCTGGGCAGCCCCAGGATCCAGTAAGCGATAAAGGTGATAAAGAAAATCGAACGCGTATCTTTATAGCCGCGCAAAATGCCGCTGCCGATCACCTGAATCGAATCGGAGAACTGATAGATGGCCGCCAGCATCATCAGCTGCGCCGCCAGCGCCACCACTTCCGGATTGTCGTTATAGAGCAGGGCGATCTGATGCCGGAAGGTGACGGTAAACAGCGCAGTGATGGCGACCATACAGACGCCGACCGCCTGTGCGGTCCAGGCGGCAACGCGCGCCTGCTCCGCCGAACCCTGTCCCAGCCGGTAGCCGACGCGAATGGTGGTGGCGACGCCCAGCGAAAGCGGCAGAACGAACATCAGCGAGCTGAAGTTAAGCGCGATCTGGTGTCCGGCGACATCCACAATGCCCAGCGGCGACACCATCAACGCCACCACAGCGAACAGCGTCACCTCGAAAAAGAGCGCCAGCGCTACCGGCAACCCCAGCGAAACCAGCCGCTGCAGCACGGCGCGCGACGGCGGCGACCAGCGGGTTTGCATGCGGATATCGCGCAAACCGCCCATGCGGCGCACCCAGAAACGCATCACCAGGAACATCACCCAGTATACCGAGCCAGTCGCTACGCCGCAGCCGACGCCACCCAGTGCCGGCATACCGAAGTGGCCGTTAATAAAGATCCAGTTCAGCGGGATATTGACCAGCAGACCGATAAAACCCATCACCATGCCGGGCTTGGTTTTAGAGAGGCCTTCACACTGGTTGCGCATTACCTGGAAAAACAGGTAGCCAGGCGCGCCCCACAGCAGGGCATGAAGATAGCCTTCCGCCTTCAGAGCCAGCTGTTCGTCGATATCATGCATGGCGCGGATAACGTAACCGGCATTCCACAGCACCACCATAATCAGGATAGCGACGAAAAACGCCAGCCAGTAAGCCTGGCGGACCTGTTCGGCAATACGTTCGCGGCGGCCTGAGCCGTTAAGTTGCGCAACGGTTGGCGTCAATGCAAGCAGAAGACCGTGGCCGAACAGAATGGCCGGAAGCCAGATAGAGGTGCCGACTGCGACGGCGGCCATATCCGTGGCGCTTACTGCGCCGGCCATAATGGTATCCACAAATCCCATTGCGGTCTGCGCCACCTGAGCAAGGATGACCGGAATCGCAAGGGCAAGCAATTGACGCGCTTCTGTTAAATACTTCTGCACGTTAACACCTGTTTAAAAAAGAAAGGGGAGTAATCCCGGAGAAATGCGCGGTTAGTGTAGCGGCATTAACCGAATTCACCAAGTTTTGTCACGCTGTGCGTTATATTACGGCTGTAAAGCGGACGCGACGCGGAAATAATATCCGCGCGCTAAGCTGTGATAAGCTAGGGCAAACTTCGCAGAGGCCAAAACTATGTTTACCGGAATTGTGCAGGGCACCGCAAAGATTGTGTCCATTGAAGAAAAAGAACTGTTTCGCACCCATGTTGCGGAGCTGCCGGAAGAGCTGCTGCCGGGGCTGGCGCTGGGCGCGTCGGTTGCGCATAACGGCTGCTGTCTGACCGTCACCGCGATTGAAGGCAACCGCGTCAGTTTCGATCTGATTAAAGAAACCCTGCGCGTCACCAATTTAGGCGATCTGCAGGAAGGCGATGTTGTCAATATTGAACGCGCAGCGAAATTCAGCGATGAGATCGGCGGCCACCTGATGTCTGGCCATATTATGACCACTGCGGAAATCTGCAAAATTATCCAGTCAGAAAATAACCGCGAAGTCTGGTTTAAAATTCAGGATCCGGCGCAGATGAAATATATTCTGCATAAAGGTTTTGTCGGTATTGACGGCATTAGCCTGACCGTGGGTGAAGTGACGAAAAGCAAATTTTGCGTCTATTTAATCCCGGAAACGCTGGAACGCACCACGCTTGGCGCTAAAAAGCTGGGCCACCGCGTCAATATCGAGATCGATCCGCATACGCAGGCGATTGTCGATACCGTCGAGCGCGTGCTGGCGCAGCGCGAAGCCGCCGCGCTCAGCCGCGACGCAGAATAAGCATAAAAAAAGGCGCCCAGGGCGCCTTATTTATCTGTACGGTTTAGCGCGCTACGCGCAAACCGCCTTCCACACCGCGACTAAACACGACCTGCCACAGCTGAATATCGCGGGCGCGAAACGCTCCAGCGCAGGCGTTGAGGTAGTAGCTGAACATACGCTTAAAGCGTTCGCCATACTTCTCAGCCAGCTGCGGCCACGCCTGCGTGAAACGCTCATACCAGGCCATCAGCGTAGTATCGTAATCGGCGCCAAAATTATGCCAGTCTTCAAGAATAAAGTGGGGCTCGCTGGCGTCCGCGATATGCCGTACCGACGGCAGACAGCCGTTAGGGAAAATATATTTATTAATCCAGGGATCGACATTCATATCGGTGCGGATCGCGCCGATGGTGTGCAGCAAAAAGAGGCCGTCAGGCTTCAGGTTGCGATCCACCACGTCGAAGTAGGTCGCGTAGTTTTTCGGGCCAACGTGTTCGAACATGCCAACCGAAACAATACGATCGAACTGCTGATTGAGGTCGCGATAATCCTGCAGCAGGATAGTCACGTCCAGTCCTTCACAGCGCTGCTGCGCCAGCTTCTGCTGCTCGGCCGAAATGGTCACGCCATGCACGACCGCACCGTAGTGGCGGGCGGCATAAGCAGCGAGACCGCCCCAGCCGCAGCCGATATCGAGCAGCGTCATGCCGGGCTCAAGCTGCAGTTTGCGGCAGATCATATCCAGCTTCGCTTCCTGCGCCTGTTCCAGCGTGTCGGCTTCTTTCCAGTAGGCGCAGGAGTATTGCATATAGGGATCGAGCATCAGCGAGAACAAATCGTTCCCAAGATCGTAGTGCTCTTTACCTACTATCCATGCGCGTTTTTTTGACTGCAGGTTGGTGAGACGCGCGGCGGCCACGCGCAGCGTATCTTTAAAGTGGTGCGGCAACTGCTTATCCAGCTTGTGCTTCAGCACGCGGTGAAAAAACATATCCAGCCGTTCGCACTCCCACCAGCCATCCATGTAAGCTTCGCCAAGACCAAGTGAGCCTTCCTGAATCACGCGCTTAAAAAAGTCAGGATGTTTAATCTGAATATCCCATGGGCGGCTGCCATTGATTTCGATGTCCGCTTTTTCCAGCATTTCGTGGACGATTCGATACCAGTGGTTTTCTTCAAGGCTCACTTCTTCTATACACGATGAACTCATAGCTTCTCCATCACCTGTCCGCTTTGAACCTGAGAAAAAGAATAGTCAATTTCTCAAGGCTTGTGAGAAAAGTCACGGATTGCTCCGTGCGCCTGATATCCGACGTTTTACAGAGGATTGAATCTGAAAATTATAGTCTGACGCAACGGAGTGGGAAGCGCGTGCAGACACCATCCGGGCGATAAGCTTCGCCTAATAATAAAACAATTATGTTATTGATTTGTTGCAGATTTATTGACCTGACTGAGTATAAGCTCAACCAGGTCAATATTCAACGACTTATTGTTAGGCAGCTAACTATGCAAGTCGCCTTAGTGATGATCCTGGCAGGGAGCAGCGGGACGAACAATATCCATTTGTGCGCAGGCGCGTCGCTGCCAGATATAGCCTGCAATCGCCAGAGCAATCGTCATCACCATAATCAGCGTAGTCATTAGCAGCGGCTGTTGTAAACCTGCAGAGACCGCCAGGCTGGCAAGAAAGCAGAGGCCCAGCTGCAGCGTGTTTTGCAGCGCCGCGGCTTTACCGGTGGCGTGCGGGAAAGGCAGCAGCGCATTCGACACCACAATAGGGTAAATCGCGCCGTTCGCCAGCGCCATGCCGCAGAAAGGCAAGAGAAGGGCGATCAGGTTATGGCTGCCGGTCAGCGCCACGGCAAACAGCGTTGCGACGCTCAGGCTGTAGATCGTCAGGAGCCAAGGAAGCAGCAGCGTGCCGGAGAAGCGGTTAAGCAGCGCGCGGCAGCCGAATCCGCCCAGTAAAAAGGCGATAGTTTGCGGAATATAGCTCAGACCGATATCCGCCGGCGTTAAGCCCGCGTCGGCGAGAATAAAAGGCGACCCGGTGAGCCAGGCGAAAAAACTGGCGGAGCAGGCGGCGTAGATCAAGACGTTGCCGCTATACACCCCGGAGCGCAGCAGAGCGAAAAAGCCAGGCTGATCGGCGGTCTCTTTCGCCGTCGGGCGGCGGCTGGCGGGCAGGCGTAGCGTCACCAGCATCAGCGCGATGGCGGTCAGCGTCAGCACCAGAAAAATCGAACGCCAGTGAAAATGGCTGATTAGCCAGGCGCCGAGCAGCGGCGCAAGCGCAGGCGAAAGCGCAACCAGCGGCATAATGGTGGCGAATACCTTGTTGGCGCGGGCGCTGGGATAGCGATCTACTACCAGCGCCTGCCAGCTCACCGCTGCCGCGCACACACCGATCGCCTGCAAAAAGCGCAGCGCCAGCATAAGCGCCACGTTTTCTACCCACAGCATACCGGCGCAGCCGAGCGCGAAAAGTGCCAGCCCCATCAGCAGGACAGGTTTGCGACCGATGCGATCGGAAAGCGGTCCCCAGAAAAGCTGACCCACGGCGAAGCCCGCCAGGAACAGACTCATACTGGCGCTGATGACGCCGGGCGACGTGGCGAAGCTAATCTGCATCGCGCCGAAAGCGGGAAGGTACATATCGGTCGCCAGAAAACCCAGCATGCTGAGCAGGGCGAGATAGGGCATAAATCCTTTTGATGACAGCATGGTTTTACTCATTCTCATATTCGTCAGGCAGGTTGAACGCGGCAAAGTGTAAAAGGGTGCGCCCGTCACTGTGAAACGTTAATATTTGCAGAATGCTGTGAAATATTTTGAAGGGAATAATTATGTGGTCTGAATATGCGCTTGAGGTGGTGGACGCCGTCGCGCGCACCGGCAGCTTCAGCGCTGCCGCTAAGGAACTGCATCGCGTGCCTTCTGCCGTCAGCTATACGGTGCGTCAGCTGGAAAGCTGGCTGGCGGTACCACTCTTCGAGCGGCAGCACCGCGACGTGGCGCTGACCGCCGCGGGAGAACATTTCGTACGGGAAGGACGCGAAGTTATCAAAAAAATGCTCGCCACCCGCAGGCAGTGCCAGCAGCTGGCGAATGGCTGGCGCGGTCAGCTGAGCATAGCGGTTGATCGCATCGTGAAGCTGTCGCGCAGCCGCCAGCTGGTCACGGACTTCTATCGCCATTTCCCCGATATGGAGCTGCATATCAGCTATGAAGTTTTTAACGGCGTCTGGGATGCGCTGGCCGACGGGCGCGTAGACGTGGCGATCGGCGCGACCCAGGCGATTCCGGTGGGCGGGCGCTTCTCTTTTCGCGATATGGGCGCGCTAAACTGGCGCTGCGTTGTGGCGCGCCAGCATCCGCTTACGCAACAGCCGCGACTCGACGACGACGCGCTGCGCGCCTGGCCGTCGCTGGTGCTGGAAGATACCTCGCGTGCGCTGCCGCGCCGCATGACCTGGACGCTCGATAATCAACGGCGTCTGGTGGTGCCGGACTGGCAGGCGGGGCTGGCGTGCGTACTGGATGGATTATGCGTGGCGATGATGCCGGGCCATCTGGCGCGTCCGCTGCTGGACAGAGGGGATCTGGCGGAGCTGACGCTGCCTGCGCCGTTCCCGGAAAGCCCCTGCTGCGTGAGCTGGTCGGAAGCGCACGCATCGCCGGCACTGAGCTGGCTGCTCAGCTATCTCGGCGATGCGCAAACGCTCAATCAGGAGTGGTTAAGCGAGGGTTAACGGCGGTAGTCGCGGAAGGGACCGTCGCCGACCGAGCGGCGTTCAATCAGCGTCGGGTGCACTTCAATGGTCTGCGACTCTTCGCGTTTGCTGGTGATGCGATCCAGCAGCATCTCCAGCGCCTTCTCGCCCAGCTGGGCTTTAGGCTGATGGACGGTAGTCAGGGCTGGCGTGAAGTAGCGCGCGTTGCGCACATTATCATAGCCGATCACTGAAATATCCTGCGGCACGCGCAGGCCCATCTCGTCGGCGGCGCAGATCGCCCCCATCGCCATAATATCGCCGCCGCAGAAGATCGCCGTTGGGCGCTGCTTCTGCTGCAGGATCTGTTGCATCGCCTGATAGCCCGATTCTGGCTCAAAATCGCCCTGCACAATCCACTCGGAACGCACCGCGATGCCTGCTTCCTGCAGCGCTTTTAAAAAGCCTGCATGACGGCCGCCGCCGGTGTTGCGCTCCAGCTGACCCGGTATGGCGCCGATGTCGCGATGGCCGCGTTCAATCAGGTAGCGCCCCGCCAGATAGCCGCCCTGGAAGGCGTTATCGAGCACGGTATCGGTAAAGTCTGCGCGCGATTCGCCCCAGTCCATCACGACCATCGGGATATTGCGATTCTCTTCCAGCATCTTCAGCAGATCGTCCGGGTACTCGGAACACATTACCAGCAGTCCATCGACGCGCTTCTGCGCCATCATCGACAGGTAAGCGCGCTGCTTCTGCAGATCGTTGTGGGCGTTGCCGAGAATCAGGGTATAGCCGCGCTCAAAGCAGTGGTGCTCCACCGCTTCGATAATTTCCGCAAAATAGGGCGCCTCGCTGGAAGTGGCAAGCAACCCCAGCGTCTTGGTGTGATTTACCTTCAGGCTTCGCGCCACGGCGCTGGGCGAGTAGTGCAGCTCCTGAATCGCCTGCCAGACGGCGTTGCGCGTCTCTTCCGCAACGAAGCGCGTTTTATTGATAACGTGAGAAACGGTGGTGGTGGAGACACCCGCGCGCTTCGCGACATCTTTGATTGTTGCCATTAAAAAGAGACTCCAGAACTCATCAATAACTCGCTGATAAGCATAATGTTAAACGTTTGCGTCCGCTAAGAGACTTTTCTGTTAATTCGCTACAGTTTTTGTCGGTGAAATATTCACTGGGCGGGACAAAACAGAGGCTGTTGCGTGCGAACGGAACCGGTGTTGCGTCAGTTGCGCAACAAAGCCGGAGATTCTAACAAGGCTTGCAGGATAAAACGAGATTTTTACCGGCAACTATGGGAAAATCCCTTAAGACCCTGTTAATTGTGTGGATAAGTAAAAGTGATGAGCACTGATTTGAAAATGGCACTGATGACGACCTGTGCCGCGCTGCTGATGATCGTAGCGTTTAGCTTTACCGCCGTGATGCACTGATACGCAGCGATAAAAAAACCGGGGAGGCCCCCGGTTTTTCTTTTCTGTCTTAGCGTATGGTTTTCGGCGTCATCATTCGGCGCGCGCCGATGTAGTGACGCTGCCAGTAATCTTCCGACAGACCGCTGATCTGGATATCTTTTCCGGTGCGCGGCGACTGAATAAATTTGCCGTTGCCGAGATAAACGCCAACGTGATCGGCCGTACCGCGACCGTTAATACGGAAAAACACCAGGTCGCCTTTCTCCAGCGATTCGCGCTTCACCGGCGCGGCGTCGCGCAGGTGGTACATTTCATTGGCGGTGCGCGGAATTCTGAATTTCACTAAATCCTTATAGGCGTACCAGACCAGGCCGCTGCAGTCGAAACCGGTATGCGGAGAGGTGCCGCCCCACTGATAGGGTTTGCCCAGCTGTCCCATCAGCTTGGTCATCGCGGTTTCGCGCGCTTTCTGGTAACGCAGGCGATGAGACTTGCTCATTTTGATGGTGGTGCCGTCATCGGCGTCCAGCAGCTGCAGCTTAGCGGTTTTGGCCGTACCCAGCTCGCGCTGATGGCCATAACGTTTACGGGAAGATTTAAGGGATTTTTTCTGTTCGCCAGCGGAATGAGAAAGTGAAGCCGTTTCGATTTTCTTCTGTTTTTTCAGTTTAATTTTTTGCGTAGCAGAAGAAGGGCGCGATTTTTTCGAGCTGCTTTTAACCGGCCGCCGTTTGCGTCGCTCATCTTCGCGCGCGCTTTTTTTCTCCGCCTTGTGCAGGCTGGCGTTAACCGGCGTTTGCGGCGAAGCTGAAGCGATGTTCAGAAACAGCTGCGCGAAAGCTAATATGAAAAGCGTAATCAGTAATCGCATAGTCCGGTTACAGGGTTAGCGGTTACGACGACAGGCCGTAACGAGGTTAGAAAAATCTGATCGAGGATCAGCGCCGGGGCCATTCTAAGCCAGGTTTTTTTCAAAAGTTAAGCCATTTTTCTATTAAACTGTTACAGGGTTGCAACTGACTCATAAATGAGCGATTTCAGAAGCTTATAGCAGCAAACTTATTACCAGTTATGAACAGCTTAAGTTTTGATTATCGTCAGAAAAAGTCAGAGCTTTACTTAAAAACTTAACAAACATGGCGGTTTCGCCTGGTAAGCGAGAAATTGTCGTTTTCAGTAACGGGGCGAAGTCGCTACAATAAACAAACACGAAGTAGGGAATTAAGGAAGGCAATTATGAGTACTGTAGAAAAAATTCAGCGCCAGATCGCAGAAAACCCGGTCCTGCTGTATATGAAAGGCTCGCCGAAACTGCCGAGCTGCGGTTTCTCTGCGCAGGCGGTGCAGGCGCTCTCTGCCTGCGGTGAGCGTTTTGCTTACGTGGATATTCTGCAGAACCCTGATATTCGCGCCGAGCTGCCGAAATATGCCAACTGGCCGACCTTCCCGCAGCTGTGGGTTGACGGCGAGCTGGTTGGCGGCTGCGACATTATCGTCGAGATGTTCCAGCGCGGCGAACTGCAGTCGCTGATTAAAGAGACGGCAGAAAAGCATAAAGAAGCGGAATAAACAACAAGGCCGACGCGAGTCGGCCTTTTTTATGACTATTCCTCCGACGCAGGTTCACCCTCGTCGTCCGCCGCGGCCAGCGGCAAAGGCCAGCCCCCCAGCCGTTTCCAGCGGTTCACCAGCTCGCAGAACAGCGTCGCCGTCTGTTCGGTATCGTAAAGCGCCGAGTGCGCCTGCGTGCTGTCAAAATCCATGCCTGCCGCTTTACAGGCTTTCGCCAGCACCGTCTGCCCCAGCACCAGCCCACTCAGCGCCGCGGTATCAAAGGTGGCGAACGGATGGAAAGGGTTGCGCTTCAGGCCAGCGCGTCCGGCGGCAGCCATCATAAAATTCAAGTCAAAGGTCGCGTTGTGCGCCACCATAATGGCGCGATTGCAGTGATGATCCTTGATCCCTTTACGCACCATCTTGAAGATGGCGTGCAGCGCCTCATATTCGCTGACCGCGCCGCGCAGCGGATTGCTGGGATCGATGCCGGTAAAGGCCAGCGCTTCCGGATGAAGCAGCGCGCCTTCGAAAGGTTCGACGTGAAAATGCAGCGTCTGGTCGCGGTGCAGCCAGCCCTCTTCATCCATTTTCAGCGTGGTGGCGGCGATCTCCAGCAGCGCATCGGTCTGCGCGTTAAAGCCTGCGGTCTCGACATCGATCACCACAGGATAGAAACCTCGGAAACGTTGATTCAGCGCGTTCAGGGAGTTCGTTTCAGACATCAGCATCTCATAGCAGAAATTAGGCAGCGCGCATTATGGCAAAAAAAAGGTGAGGGTGCAGCAGAAGGGAAGGCTTCAGCCTGCCGCAAACAACAGACTGAAGCGGCAAACTTAGTTGCCCAGGCCGTTACCGGCATCTTTGTTTTCGATCAGCTCGATTTTATAGCCGTCTGGATCTTCAACGAAAGCGATAATAGTAGAGCCGCCTTTAACCGGGCCAGCTTCGCGCGTTACGTTGCCGCCCGCGTTGCGAATACGGTCGCAGGTCGCCGCCACGTCGTCCACGCCCAGCGCGATATGGCCGTAGGCGTTGCCGAGATCGTAGCTGTCCACGCCCCAGTTGTAGGTCAGTTCGATAACTGCGCCTTCGCTCTCTTCGGTGTAGCCCACGAATGCCAGCGTATATTTGTATTCCGTGTTTTCGCTCTGACGCAGCACGCGCATGCCGAGAACGCGGGTGTAAAAGTCGATGGAGCGTTGCAGATCGCCAACGCGTAACATGGTGTGGAGTAAACGCATAACTTCCTCTTTTATTAAATTGTCATCTTCTGATGACGCAAACGCTAAGTATAGCGATGAAAATAGCAAAAAACGGTCGCTGGCGTAACCGTCGTCACGCCAGCGCTTCGCTTAGAGCGTGGGGTAGTCGGTATAGCCTTCCGCGCCGCCGCCGTAGAAGCTCTCCGGACGCTGCGGGTTGAGCGGGGCATCCTGCTGCAGACGCGCCACCAGATCGGGGTTGGCGATAAAGTCGCGGCCAAACGCCACGGCATCGATCAGACCGCGCGAAATAAGGTCGTCCGCTTTTTCGACGGTATAGGCGCCTGCGCCGATAATCACACCCGGGAAGATCCCGCGCACTTTTTCGCGGAAGGCGTCGCTATAGGGCTTGCCGCCCGCCCAGTCCGGCTCGGAAAGGTGCAGATAGGCGATATTGCGCTTCGCCAGCTCGCCGATATACCACAGCGCGGCTTTCTCTTCTTCAGGGCCGTTATCCAGATTCTGGAAGCTGCCCACTGGCGAAATGCGAATGCCGATACGATCGGCAGACCAGTTGGCAATGGCGGCATCCACCACTTCCAGCGCGAAGCGGCCGCGTTTCTCAATGCTGCCGCCATATTCATCGGTGCGACGGTTGGAGTCGGGCGCCAGGAACTGGTGCATCAGGTAGCCGTGCGCCGAGTGCAGCTCAAGCAGATCAAAGTCCGCTTCGCGCGCGTTGGCGGCCGCCTGGCCGAAGTCCGCCACGATCTGCTTAATCTCGGCGATGGTCAGCTCACGCGGCGTTGAGGTCTCTTCACGATAGACGCTGCCGTCTTCTGCGCGCAGCGAGGTGCGCGTGCCAGCGGCGATAGCGGAGGGGGCGACAGGCGCTTTCCCTTCCGGCTGGACGCTGTGGTGCGAAATCCGGCCGGTATGCCACAGCTGAACGGCGCTGTGGCCGCCCGCCTCGTGAATGCCTGCGTTAATCGCTTTCCAGGCGGCAATCTGCTGCTGGGTATGCAGCCCCGGCGCGCCGGCATAGCCTTTCGCCTGGAAAGAGACCTGCGTCGCCTCGGTAATAATCAGCCCGGCGCTGGCGCGCTGACGATAATATTCCCCCATCAGCGGAGTGGGAATATCGCCAGGTTCGATGCTGCGCAAACGCGTCAGCGGCGCCATAAATACGCGGTTCGGTACGGTAATCGCACCCACTTTAAGCGGGCTAAACAGCTGGGTACTTGCCATAACAACTCCTGTAGTAGACCGGTCTGCTATAAAACGGCGTTTTTAAAATCAGTGGGCGTGTAACCACTGTTCGAGAGTGCTTAATGCCAGACGCAGCGGCTCGGGCTCACGCGATAGCTTGCTCTGCAGGCTTGCGCCCAGCCACAAAATATAGATGACTTTCGCCATCTCCTGCGGCGCATGCGGCAACACCATCTTCTCCTGCCGCAGGGCCGCTTCCAGCGTTTGCGCATAGGCCGCGATAATACGGCTGGCGCCATGCTGCAGCGCGTCGCGCATCGGCTCGGAGAGATCGCAGACTTCGGCGGAGAGTTTTACCACCAGGCAGCCGACGATATGCCCCTGTTCGCTGAACAGCCGCTCCGCCTGACGGAAGAACGCCAGCAGACGTTCGCGCGGCGTGCCCTTGTCATGCTGCAGCTGCGCGTCGACCTGCTGATGGAAATGGAGAAAGTAGCGCTCCAGCAACGCCACGCCAAACGCCTCTTTCGAGCGGAAGTAGTAGTAGAACGAGCCTTTCGGCACCTGCGCCAGCGTCAGCAGTTCGCTGAGTCCCATTCCGGTAAACCCCCGCTGCAGACAGAGCTGCTCGCCGGTGGCGAGCAGGTGTTCACGAGTTTCATTGCGTTGCAGCGTCTTGTTCATGGCGCTTAAGGTAGTAGACCGATCGGTCGAATGCAACGCTTAGCCCGTTTTACGGCACGTTCTGATCATGTCGAGCTGCGGCTGATACTCGCTGGTCTGCACGTCGAACATACCCAGCAGCGTATGGAAAAGATTGTCCTGCGACACCTCTGCCGCAGGTGCCTGCTGGCGCAGACAGGCCTGATCGATACCGTAGGTTTTGGCGTAATCGTCCGACATCCACAGCAGAAAAGGGATATGCGTCTGCTGAGACGGCGCAAACAGGTAAGGCGCGCCGTGAAGATACATGCCATGCTCGCCCAGCGATTCGCCGTGATCGGAGAGATAGATCAGCGCCACGTTGAAGCGGTCGCTGAGGCCTTTCAGCTTATCGATGGTGCGGCTGATCATATCGTCGCTGTAGAGCAGAGAGTTATCGTAGGTATTCATCAGCGCCTGATGATCGCAGTCCTGAATCTGGTTGCTGTCGCAGGTCGGCGTAAACTGGCGGAACTGCGGCGGATAACGGCGATAGTAGGCAGGCCCGTGGCTGCCCATCTGATGCAGTACAATAATGCCGTCGTTATGCAGGCTGTCGGTATAGTTATCCAGCCGGTGCAGCAACACATCGTCCAGACAGGAACCTTGCTGGCATCCGTCATTCAGCTTCCACAGCGTCATATCGGTGTGGGGCACACGGTCGCAGGCGCCTTTGCAGCCGCCGTCATTTTCGCGCCACAGTACGCTGATGCCCGCATGTCCCAGCACGTCCAGCGCGCCATCCTGATGGTGCGCCAGATTGGCGTCGTAATGGATGCGTGGCATACTGGAGAACATACAGGGCACGGAGATGGCCGTTTCTGTGCCGCAGGAGGTCGCCTGCGGGTAGTAAATAACCTTCTGTTTCTTCAGCTGCGGGTTGGTCTCTCGCCCATAACCGCCCAGCGAAAAGTTTTCCGCTCGCGCAGTTTCACCTACGACCAGCACCACGAGCGTTTTTTTCTGCTCCGCTGCGATAGTCGGCCCTTTATGCGCGTCCTGACCGATATGGACCCACTCCTGGCTGCCTTTCATCCAGCGATTGTTAACGTAGTGGCCCGCGCCGCTGACGATGTTGGCGGGCGTCACCATCTTGACCAGCCCTTTATTGTTGCGGATCAGCGACGCGTAATCTTTATAAAACAGCAACGCCATCAGTATGATCACGCCCAGCGATGCCGCCATAAACAGCGCGCGCCAGGCCAGATTCATCCACCATGAGTCGCGACGTTTGAAACGCACCAGCAGCATGATAAGGGTCGGCACCACGCCCATCAGGGTAATCCAGATGATGGCGTTAGGGCTGATCAGCGCGGTGGATTCCTGGAGATCGGTTTCGAATACGTTCTGCACCATATTGGTATCGATAACGGTGCCGAAGCTATACATAAAGTAGTTTGCCGCCGCGCTCGACAGGATCAGCACCGCCAGCAGCGGCTTACGCAGATAAGGCCAGGCGATCAGGTTGAAGATCAACGCGAACGCTGCCGTCAGCACGACAGGAAGACTAAAGGCAAAAAGGTAGTCGTGCAGCGAAGTGTAGGGGATACGTTCCCAGGCGCGGAAGACAAACAGTCCGTTCAGAACTAACGCAAAAAACAGAGAAACCGCCAGATTAAACGTGCTTTCGTGACAGCGTAACTTATTTAACAGCATGAGTATCCAGTAAAAAACAAAGAGTCGCTAAAAGAGAATAACGATAACTGCTTTGAGAAACCTTAACAAAAGCTCAACACTATGAGGGGAATTTCCAGATAAGCCAACCTCATTAGTTACATTTATTGACCAGACGCATCTGCCTGAGGAAAAAGGTGCAGGGATTGCGCTATCTTTAGTGGAGATATTGAACAATGCGGAGACGCTGTGGCGGAGCAACTTGAGTTTTTCCCGGTACCCAGTCCCTGTCGCGGCATCTGCCAGGTAGATGCGCGCGGCTACTGCATCGGCTGCCTGCGCAGCCGTGACGAACGCTTTCACTGGATGAAATTCAGCGATGCGCAGAAGCGTGAAGTGCTGCGCCTGTGCCATCAGCGCCGTCTGCGCATGCTGCGCACGCAGAAACAGGATGACGATCAAGAACCGCAGCAGCCGTCCCTGTTCTGACCGCTTTTCGTTATACTCCCTGTCACCAACTGAGATAGTACACACAGGGATATCACTATGCTGCAACCGCAACCAGTCTCGCCACAGGGTCCAGATTTCTCTCCGCTGATTATGGGCTACTGGCGCCTGATGGAGTGGGAAATGACGCCGCAGCAGCGCGTCAGCTTTATCGAACATCATCTCTCTTTGGGCATTACCACGGTCGATCACGCCGATATCTATGGTGATTACCGCTGCGAGGCCGCCTTTGGCGAGGCGCTGAAGCTGTCCCCCGGCCTGCGCGACCAGCTGCAAATCGTGACCAAATGCGGCATCGCCACGCGCGCTAAGCCAGAGCATCACATCGGACACTACATTACCGACAAGGCGCATATCGTGCAGAGCGCGGAGAATTCGCTACGTCATTTCGCCACCGATCGCCTGGATCTGCTGCTGATCCACCGCCCCGATCCGCTGATGAATGCCGATGTGGTGGCCGAGGCGTTTCTGGCGCTGCATCAGAGCGGCAAGGTGCTGCATTTCGGCGTGTCGAACTTTACCCCCTCGCAGTTTGCGCTGTTGCAGTCGCGTCTGCCTTTTACGCTGGTGACCAATCAGGTAGAGATCTCGCCAGTCCAGCAAAATGTGCTGCTGGACGGCACGCTCGACCAGTGTCAGCAGCTTCGCCTGCGTCCGATGGCGTGGTCCTGTCTGGGCGGCGGCGAGCTGTTTCAGCATCCGCACTACCAGCCGCTGCGCGATGAGCTGGAAAAGGTACGCCTCGAGACCGACGCAGCCAGCCTGGCGCAGGTGGTATACGCCTGGGTGCTGATGTTGCCCAGCCAGCCGCTGCCGATTATTGGCTCCGGCAATCCCGAACGCGTCAGCGAGGCGGCGGCCGCGCTAAGCGTGAGGCTGGACCGCCAGCAATGGTTCCGCATTCGTAAAGCGGCGCTGGGTTACGACGTACCCTGAAGCGTAAAGCTGTGTCAAACAGGGGCAAGGATCTGAAATTGCAGCCAGGCTTATCAAACCCTGGGGGAGAGATAAGAGGCAACGATGAAAAAATCGGTCTTAGCGTTGTTATTACTGATGGGCGGCGGCCTGGCCGCCAGCGCGCAGGCGCAAGAGGTGACGCTGCATAAAGTGAGCGCAGAGGGCATCGGTGAAGCGATTGGCACGATCGATATCGAGCAGACAACGTACGGCCTGCAGCTTACGCCGAAGCTCAGTGGCCTGACGCCGGGCGTGCACGGCTTTCATGTTCATGCCAGCGGCAGCTGCGAGCCAGCCGTTTCTGAAGGCAAGAAGGTCGCGGCAGGCGCGGCGGGTGGCCACCTCGATCCGCAAAAAACCGGCAAGCACCTTGGTCCTTATGCAGAGGGACACCTCGGCGATCTGCCGGCCATCTACGTTGACGATAAGGGCAACGCCACTTATCCGGTACTGGCGCCGCGTCTGAAATCCCTGGATGAGATCAAGGGCAAGGCGTTGATGGTGCATATCGGCGGCGATAACCATGCCGATCATCCGCTGCCGCTTGGCGGCGGCGGCGGGCGCTACGCCTGCGGAGTGATCTGATTGCTCGCCTGCTGACGGCTCCGTAAGGGAGCCGTTTAATTACCATTTAGTTTATAGCTATATTCTCCTGATAAATTACCGCCTATGATACTGATTCTGGACACTTTCATCTGGCGCGGTCAAAGGAGAAAAGGAATGAGAAGAACAGGCGCACTGCTGTTCTGTCTGCTGCTGGCGGGCTGCGATCAACCCAATGCGACCCAGCTTATGACCGAAACAGGACGTCAGCTGCAGCGCACCATTGACGCCAACCCGGCGCGCGGCGAGTGTGAAGATATTGCGAAAGGGCGTGAATGGCTGAGCCACAGCGCGCGTAAGCGGCTTGAAGAGAAGGGCTGCCAGTTTGTGTTGCGCAGCGCGACGGAGACTAACTTCGAGCAAACGGCGGTCTATCACACCAGCATGACCATGGTGTGCGGCAGCATTGTCGGCAAGAGCTTTACCGGCAGCGAAATCCGGCGTCGTTTTATCTACTCGCCGGAAGAGCGCGAGCTGGTGATTGAGCCGATGTCCCCCAACGATAAAACCCGGTTCGAGCAGCGTAAAACGCTGGCGCAGCTGCAGGCTGATTTTGAACGCCAGCAGCTGCAGTACTGTAAATAGCTATTCCGGCACCGCCTGCTTCAGCTGCGCCAGCGAACAGCGCAAGCGCCACAAAATGCCCGCCAGCGTATTCGCCTCCGTATCGCCATCCGCCACCAGCTGGCGGATCATCTCATCCAGCTTCGTCAGCGTCTGGTCGAGCGACCTGTGCCGCACGCCGCGCGCGCTCATAATACGCTGTAAATCCTGCAGGCTCGCCTCGCGCATCTGCGCCAGCGTGGCCGACGCGGGTTGCCAGTCGCGCAGATGCCAGACAATATGCGAACAGTTTAGCAGCACTACGCCCCAGCGCAGCAGCCAGACGCGCGCCTGTTCATCGCGACTGCTGCTCAGCTGGCTGATGCGATGATAAATCTGCGATTCAAAGCGGTTTTCGCTCAGGCGCGGACGGCGGCGCAGCTGATCGAGAAACGCCATGCGCAGCGCGCGAATATGGCGGCGGCTGCGGCGTGCGTCGGAGCTGGGTCGCAGGATCTGGAACGCCAGCCAGGCGAGCATCACGCCGCAGACTTTGGCGATATTATCATTGAGGAAATCGGCGTAATCCCAGCTGGGCGGGTTGGTGACCGCGATAAACGATCCCATAAAAACGATAAACTGGCCCCAGAGCGCGGCGCGCTGTTTTTGCTGCAGCTTAAACAGCTGCAGCGTCAGCAATAACGGAAACAGAAACAGCAGAAACTGCCACAGCTGGGAAATCTGCACCATCAGGCCGAACTTCACCACAAAGCTGAACAGCGACAGCCAGAGCAGGGTTTTTAACAGCAGCGTCACGCTGCCGCTCGGTGAGGGCGCAGAGGAGTAAAGCACGCAGGCGATGGCGGTCAGCGTCAGCGCCGCCGCCCCGGAAGACCACTGGGTGGTAATCCAGAAGGCGCAGCCCGCGACGACCACGCAAAAGGTGCGCAGTGCGCTCCAGCCCGCCTCAGCGCTGTCGCTTTCCCGCGCGAGCGAGGGCACGCGCGGCGGCTGAAAGCGGGTATCCGCATCGGCGCGGGCGAGCAGGCGGATCCAGCGGCTGACGTTCAGATACATCCAGCAGAAATAGCGCAGCCGCTGGCAAAACGCGCGCTGGCGGTAATCGCCGTCGGCAGCGGGCGTCACGCTGCGCAGAATTTGCGCCAGCCGGTATTTATTGCACTCCGCGCTGGCCAGCTCCTGCATCAGCGCGCTGATGGCGTCGTAGAGCGCCTGCGGCGCATCGGGCCAGTTAAGCAGCATGCGGCGCAGGCTGGAGAGCACGCTGGTCAGGCGCAGCTGCTGGTGCAGCACATAGTTAAGGACATTGTTCTGACGGCGAAAGCGGTAGTGGCTCCAGAACGCCTGGATGCGCAGCAGGTTCATGGTGAGAATCTGACTGATGACCGCTTCATGCGCGGCGCGCACATTCTCGACGTCGGTGGGTTGCAGCAGCAGCCCGGCGTGCTCCAGCAGGCGCGTATGCATCTTCTGCAGCGACGTAATCAGCGCCTCGCCGTCCGAGGTGCTTGGCAGCACCATCATCATGAAACCGGCGCACAAAATGCCTGAAATCACCTCGCATACGCGCGCCTGAGTCAGGGTCCAGAGATCCGTCGCGTCGGTCAGGTCAACGCTGCTGAAGACGATAATCGCCGCGGTATAGCCCGCCAGCGAAAAGGCGTAGGCCACGTTATTCTGGTAGTGGTTGGCGATGCCGGTACAGAACGCCAGCCAGCCGGCGATAAAAAAGGTAAACAGCCAGGGATCGTTAAGAGTATGACCGGCGATCAGCAGCGCGGCGCCCGCGCCCATCAGGCTGCCGACAATACGTCCCAGGCTTTTGCTTATCGCACCGCCGACGGTGGGAAAGCTGATGACCGCCGCCGAGGTCATCGCCCAGTAAGGCTCATCCAGGTCGAGCGCGTAGGCGATGCTGAGCGCCAGGCACATCGCGATGGCGTTACGCAGCGCGTAGCGCCACTGGTTCGCGTCTGCCTTGACCCACGGCAGCTGGTCCCACGCCAGCCATTGCAGATTCATGGCGCGCTCACGGCTGTACAGAGATGGTGCAGGTGGTGCCCGCCACCAGCGGCACGTTATCCGGTATCTGCGCTAAGCGAATGCGTACCGGCACGCGCTGCGCCAGCCGCACCCAGGGCACGTTCGGTTTGATATCCGGCACCAGCCCACTGTCGCTGTCGATGCTCTGGTCATAGATAGCGCGTCCAATGCTTTCGACTTCGCCCTGCAGCCGTGCGCCATTGCTGTAGAGCACGATCTGCGCCGGCGCGCCGGGACGGATATGGCGCAGCTTGGTCTCTTCAAAATAGCCCATGACGTAATAGGAATGGCTGTCGACCAGTGCGAAGAGCGGCGTGCCCGTCGTGGCGTAATCGCCAACGCGCAGCGTCAGGTTGCTGACCCAGCCGTCGGTCGGCGCGACCACGGTGGTTTGCTGCAGGTTCCAGCGCGCCTGGTCCAGCGCCGCCTGTGCCGCTTTGGCGCTGGCCGCCATCGAGGCGGCGTTGAGCTGCGCGGCGTCAAGATCTTCTGCGGAGATTACATTGCGCGGCAGGCTGGCGCGGCGGCGGGCCTCATGCTGCGCTTTGGCCAGATCGGCCTGCGCTTTCGCCAGCTGCGCCTCGGCGTTGTCCAGCGCAATCTGCAAGGGCACGGTATCCAGCGTCAGCAGCGTCTGCCCCTGATGCACAAACTGATTATCTTTCACCGCCACGGAGACGATGCGCGCCGAAACCTGGGGCGTAATTTGCACCAGTTCGGCGCGGACCTTGCCGTCGCGCGTCCAGGGCGACTGCATGTAGTAGTTCCACATCCACCAGCCCGCCAGCAGGGCGGCCGCGAAGACGATCAAGGTCGAAAAATATTTCACTGCGTTAAATTTCATGGTGAGTATCCCTGTCCCAGCAGTAAAAGCGCGGCGGCGACGCAAAGCACAAAAAGAGAGAGATCCAGCAGCGTCGGATGCCAGATATCGCCCGAGTAAATCCAGCCGCGCAGCAGCGGATGGAGAATCAACCAGAAAAAGAAGCCGAGCAGGACGGCTTTAAAGAGCGGTGGAAAAAACAGCGAAGCGCCGAACACCAGGTCAGTCAGGGGGCTAGCCGCATGAAAGGGAGGAATTGTCACATATCGTCCTTCTGATATCACCCGGGCATCGGTCTCAAAAAGCGTAGATGAAGCGCTGCGGCTTCGCCTGGGGTTTGTAATTTGTCCTTTAAACTCGCAGAATAGTGTAAAATCTGGCTTGATAGCTAGCAAGCTAATTATAAGGAGATGAAATGGATACGCCCCTTGGAACGGATTTGTCTCGCCTGGTGCGCATCTGGCGCGCGTTGATCGATCAGCGCTTAAAGCCGCTTGAGCTTACGCAGACCCATTGGGTCACGCTGCATAATATTCATCAGCTGCCGCCAGAACAGTCGCAGATCCAGCTGGCGAAGGCCATCGGCATTGAACAACCGTCGCTGGTGCGTACGCTGGATCAGCTGGAAGAGAAAGGCCTGATTACCCGCTCGACCTGCGCTAACGATCGTCGTGCAAAGCGCATCAAGCTGACGCGTCAGGCGGAACCGATCATTGAACAGGTGGAAAGCGTTATCGACGCCACCCGCGACGATATCCTTGCCGGCATCAGCCGCGAGGAGATCAACCAGATGGTGACGCTGATCGCCCGGCTGGAAAAAAATATTCTCGAGCTTCAGCATCGGGAAAAATAAAAAAACCGACGCAGCGGCGTCGGTTTTTTTTGCTGAGGCGATCAGCGCGGCGAAACGGTAATCTGGCTGCCGTTAGACGCCAGCGCCACTCGCTGGCCAACAGAGTAGCGGGTAGCCGCCTGTTTCTGCACCACCATAATGGTGTTGCCATCATCTTTACGAATTTCCAGCTCAACGCCGTCGGTTTTATTGACTGCGCCCTGAACCCCCTGACCCGCCAGACCGCCAGCGATAGCGCCGCCTGCGGTGGCAAGGCTGCGTCCGGTGCCGCCGCCGATGGTGTTGCCGAGGAAACCACCCAGCACTGCGCCGCCGATAGCGCCGATCACGTTGCTGTCATCGCCGCCCTGAATCTTAACCGGGCGGACCGATACCAGCGTGCCGTAAGAGACGCTCTGAACCTGTTTGGCCTCACTGGCGCTGTAGGTATCGCCTGACAGGGTACTGTTATTTGCGCACCCGGCCAGGGTAATGCCAGCCAGTGCAACCGCAACGAAACGCTTGATCATTTGTTACTCCTTTCTTAAGCAATGCGCCATGTGTATCGCGAAATCCTGCAAACAGTATAAGACACAAAGCAAATTAATCTTAGTCTGAGTAAAACATGGTGAACCCAAGCATAGACTATTGGCGATCAACAAAAATTCAACCAGGCGGCAAAAAAAGGCGTGCAATGTTACCTGTTGCATAAAGTGGGTGAAAAACATCAGGTAATCGTCGAATCAGACGAGAGAATTTGCCAGACTAAATGGAGTTGAATCGCCTTAAGGACCCGAAATGAAATCAGGACGTTATATCGGCGTTATGTCAGGCACCAGCCTGGACGGCGTTGACGTGGTGCTGGCCGCCATTGATGAGAATATGGTGGCGCAACAGGCCAGCTACTGCCATCCCATGCCGGGTGAGCTGCGCCAGCAGATTCTGGCGATCTGCCAGGGCCAGACGCTGACGCTCTCGCAGCTCGGCCAGCTCGATACGCGGCTTGGCCGGCTGTTTGCCGAAGCGGTCAATACGCTGATGCGACGCGAGGCGCTGGAGCCGAGCGATATCGTCGCGATTGGCTGTCATGGGCAGACCGTCTGGCACGAGCCGCAAAGCGACGCGCCCAACACGCTGCAAATCGGCGATAATAATCAGATTGTCGCGGCGACGGGCATTACGGTGGTGGGCGATTTCCGCCGCCGTGATATGGCGCTGGGCGGTCAGGGCGCACCGCTGGTGCCCGCTTTTCATCAGGCGCTGCTGATGGACGGGGTGGAGCGCCGCATGGTGCTCAATATCGGCGGCATCGCTAACCTTTCTCTGCTGCTGCCCGGCCAGCCGGTGCGCGGTTTCGATACGGGTCCCGGCAATATATTGATCGATGCGTGGATCTGGCGCCATCAGGGCAAGCCCTTCGATCGGGATGCCGGCTGGGCGCGCGGCGGCAAAGTGGTGCCTGCGCTGCTGGAGCAGATGCTGCGCGATCCCTGGTTTGCGCTGCCGTCGCCGAAAAGCACCGGTCGCGAATATTTCAATCTGGGCTGGGTTGAACGTCAGCTACAGAACTTCCCGGGCCTGGCGCCGCAGGACGTGCAGGCGACGCTGACTGAACTGAGCGCCGTCTCTATCGCCCATCAGGTGCAGCTTAACGACGGCTGCGATCGGCTGCTGGTGTGCGGCGGCGGCGGTCGCAATCCGCTGCTGATGGCGCGCCTCGCCGCGCTGCTGGCTGGAACCGAAGTCACCACCACCGATGCGGCGGGCATTCGCGGCGACGATATGGAGGCGCTGGCGTTCGCCTGGCTTGCCAGCCGTACGCTCTCCGGGCTGCCCGGTAATCTGCCCGCCGTGACCGGCGCGGCCGAAAAAAGCGTGCTCGGCGCCATCTATCCGGCTAATCCGCTCTTTTGACTGTAAGGAGAATCATGATGAAACAGGGGTTAATTTTTGCCGCCGCGCTGCTGCTCTCGGGCTGCGGCCTGATGCACAAGCAGGCTGAGGCGCCGCAAACGCTGCACTATCGCTGTGGAACCTTGCCGCTGACCGTCACGCTCGACAACGCCAGCGATCAGGTCAGCTTTATTATGGACGGCCAGCCTTTAACGCTGAAGCGAGCGATTTCCGCCTCAGGCGCGCGCTACAGCGACGGGAAATATGTATTCTGGAGCAAAGGCGATACCGCCTTTATCGAGCGTGACGATAAAATCGTCGTTAACGACTGTGCGCTGCAGCCTGCCAGCCAGTCAGTTCATGTTGAGTAACTCCTTATGAGCACGAATTTCACTCTGCAAGATATCGCCAGCCTGCGCCGCGAATATACGCGCGGCGGGCTGCGTCGCAAGGATCTGCCGGACCAGCCGCTGGCGCTGTTTGAAACCTGGCTGCAGCAGGCGTGCGAGGCGCAGCTGCCCGATCCCACTGCCATGACAGTAGCGACGGTGGATGAGCAGGGGCAGCCTTACCAGCGCATCGTGCTACTCAAGCACTATGATGACAACGGTCTGGTGTTTTATACCAACCTGGGCAGTCGCAAAGCGCAGCATCTTGCCGGCAATCCGCGCATTTCGCTGCACTTCCCGTGGCACTTCCTTGAGCGGCAGGTGATGGTGCTGGGCGAAGCGGAGAAACTGTCACCGCTGGAAGTGCTGAAATATTTCCATAGCCGCCCGCGCGACAGCCAGATCGGCGCCTGGGTATCGCGTCAGTCGAGCCGTATCTCGGCGCGCGGCGTGCTGGAGGGCAAGTTCCTCGAACTGAAGCAGAAGTTCCAGCAGGGAGAGGTGCCGCTGCCGAGTTTCTGGGGAGGATATCGCGTTAAATTTCATACCATGGAGTTCTGGCAGGGGGGCGAACATCGCCTGCATGACCGTTTCCTCTACCAGCGCGACGACAACGGCTGGAAAATCGACCGCTTAGCCCCGTAAAACAGCGTTTTTCTCCTCTCTCAGCGCTGGCACAGAAGTCGCCAGCGCTTTATGCTATAGCCCTCTTTTTTTTCCGCACTCAGCGGAGAGCTGTGTACCAGCATAGGTGCAGTCTGATCAATTTGGAGTCAGTGATGACCAGCAGTAACCTGATACAACAATTGCAGGAACGGGGCTTAATCGCCCAGGTAACGGACGAGGAAGCGTTAGCAGAGCGACTGGCGCAAGGGCCGATCTCCCTCTATTGCGGCTTCGATCCGACCGCTGACAGCTTGCATTTGGGCCATCTGGTGCCGCTGCTCTGCCTGAAACGTTTTCAGGATGCCGGACACAAGCCGGTCGCGCTGGTGGGTGGTGCCACCGGTCTGATTGGCGATCCCAGCTTTAAAGCAGCAGAACGTAAACTCAATACCAGCGAAACCGTAGGCGAGTGGGTCGAGAAGATCCGCAAGCAGGTCGCGCCTTTCCTCGATTTCGACTGCGGCGACAACAGCGCTATCGCCGCTAACAACTACGACTGGTTCGGCGGCATGAACGTGCTGACCTTCCTGCGCGATATCGGCAAGCACTTCTCTGTGAATCAGATGATTAACAAAGAAGCGGTGAAACAGCGCCTGAACCGCGACGATCAGGGGATCTCCTTTACCGAGTTCTCCTACAACCTGCTGCAGGGCTACGACTTCGCCGAGCTGAACAAGCGTCACGGCGTGTCGCTGCAGATTGGCGGTTCCGATCAGTGGGGCAACATCACTTCCGGCATCGATCTGACGCGTCGCCTCTACCAGAATCAGGTCTTTGGCCTGACGGTGCCGCTGATCACCAAATCGGACGGCACCAAGTTCGGTAAAACCGAAGGCGGCGCGGTGTGGCTCGATGCGAAGAAAACCAGCCCGTATAAGTTCTACCAGTTCTGGATCAATACTGCGGACGCCGACGTCTACCGTTTCCTCAAGTTCTTCACCTTCCTGAGCCTGGAAGAGATCAACGCGCTGGAAGAAGAAGACAAGAACAGCGGGAAAGCGCCGCGCGCGCAGTATGTGCTCGCCGAAAGCGTTACGCGTCTGGTACACGGCGAAGCGGGTCTGGCCGCGGCGAAGCGTATTACCGAAAGCCTGTTCTCCGGCGCGCTGAGCGACATGACCGAAGCGGACTTCGAACAGCTGGCGCAGGACGGCATGCCGACCGTTGAGCTGGGCGCGGAAGACGATCTGCAGCAGGCGCTGGTGAATGCTGAACTGGTGCCGTCACGCGGTCAGGCGCGCACCATGATCGGCTCAAACGCCGTCACCATCAACGGCGAGAAGCAGTCAAACGCGGAATACCGTTTTAGCGAGAGCGATAAGCTGTTTGGTCGCTATACGCTGCTGCGTCGCGGTAAAAAACACTACTGCCTGATTGTCTGGCAGTAAGCGCTCAGGGCCGGTCTCCGGCCCTTTTTTATGGACGGCAAGGGCAAGGCAGTACAGAAAATAATGAAGAATATTCTCGCAATTCAGTCGCATGTGGTGTTCGGCCATGCAGGTAACGCCGCCGCCGAGTTCCCGATGCGGCGCATGGGGGCCAATGTCTGGCCGCTTAACACCGTACAGTTCTCCAACCACACCCAGTATGGTCACTGGACCGGCACCGTGATGCCCGCAACGCACCTGACGGATATCGTCAAGGGCATCAGCGATATCGATCGCCTGAAAACCTGCGACGCGGTACTGAGCGGCTACCTTGGCTCAGCTGAGCAGGGCGAGCAGATCCTTGAAATCGTGCGCATGGTAAAGGCCGCCAACCCCGACGCCTGGTTCTTTTGCGATCCAGTGATGGGCCATCCTGAAAAAGGGTGTATCGTGGCGCCCGGCGTGGCGGAGTATCACTGCAAATACGCCATGCCCGCCAGCGACATTATTGCGCCCAATCTGCTGGAGCTGGAGATGCTTAGCGAGCGCAGCGTGACCAGCGTAGAAGAGGCGACGGCGGCAGCGCGCGCGCTGATTGCGCAGGGGCCGCGCGTGGTGCTGGTGAAACACCTGGCGCGCGCCGGACGCCGCAGCGATCGCTTCGAGATGCTGCTGGTAACGGCGGAAGAGGCCTGGCATATCAGCCGCCCGCTGGTGGATTTCGGCGTGCGGCAACCGGTCGGCGTCGGCGATCTGACCAGCGGCCTGCTGCTGGTGAATCTGCTGCACGGCAAGGATCTGAAAAGCGCTCTGGAGCATGTCACCGCCGCCGTCTACGAAGTGATGCTGACGACCCATGCTATGGGCGAATATGAACTGCAGCTGGTGGCGGCGCAGGACGCTATCGCGCAGCCGACCCAGCACTTTACCGCCGAGCCTCTGTAAGCTCGCACCGGGCCGATATCCTGTCGGCCCCGCTTGTTATGCTATCCCTTCCGCCTTTAGTGCCGCCTGCACCGCGGGCCGCTGGGAGGCGCGCTGGAACCAGGCTTCCAGCGCTGACAGCCCATCCAGCTCTAGCTTCAGCGCATACGCCCAGCGCACCACCACGTAGAGATAGGCATCCGCCACGCTAAAGCGCAGCCCCATCAGCCACTGCTTATCCTGCAGCGCCTTATCGACGTAGCGGAACTGTTGTTCCAGCCGGGCGCGCAGCAGAGGTTTATAGTCGTCAGGGGTGTCGGGTTTAAACAGCGGGGTGAAGGTTTTATGCAGCTCGCTGCTGATAAAGCTGAGCCACTCCAGCGTGTGGTAGCGCGTCAGGCTGCCGACCGGCGCCAGCAGCTGGCGATCGGGCTTCAGGTCCGCCAGATACTGCACAATCGCCACGCCTTCGGTCAGTACGGTGCCGTCATCCAGCTCCAGCGCCGGCACCTGGCCCTTGGGGTTGATTTGCCAGTAATCTTCGCTGCATTCGGTGACTTTTTTCATCAGGTCGACATTAACCTGGGTGAAGTCGAGCCCGCACTCACGCAGCACGATATGCGGCGAAAGAGAGCAGGCGCCAGCCTTACAGAACAGTTTCATAACGGACCTCCGGGTTGCGACAGCATCATTGCAGCTTAATGCGTCGTCGCAGATTTGCCAGTGACCTCGGTCAAGCGTTCTGTCTGGCCCGAAAAAGGATAAAAAAAAGCCGGGCGCATGGCCCGGCTGCATAGAACCTGAATAATCAGGCCTGCGCTTTTTCCAGCTCCGCCTGTGGCGTCTGCGTCATGCGGTTCAGCAGCGGCGCCGTCAGCAGCATCAGCACGGCAATCACGCCGGTAACGATACCAATCTGCTGGAAGACGCTGCTGTAGACGCTCAGCGAGGCGAGGGGGTCAGTTACGTTCTCAGGCACCGCCATCAGACCTGCCACTTTACCGGCGATCATCGCTGCGCCAGCGGTGGTGAGGAACCAGGAACCCATAATAAAGCCCATCAGACGCTGCGGCACCAGCTGCGCGACCATCGCCAGGCCCAGCCCGGAGATCATCAGCTCGCCCACGCTCTGCAATGCATAGCTGAGGATCAGCCAGTTAACCGAGACGATACCGGCATCCGAAGCGAACTTCGCGCCCATCGGCAGCACCAGGAAGGCGGCCGAGCAGAGCACCATACCGATAGCGAACTTAAACGGCATCGGCAGCTTATCGCCCAGCTTGTTATAGACCGCCGCCAGCAGCGGGCTCGCCAGCATGATCCAGAACGGGTTAAGCGCCTGGAACTGTTCCGGCTCAAAGGTAATGCCCAGAATGGTGTGCCCGACGTTGCGAATCGCAAAGAAGTTGAGCGAAGTCGGCATCTGCATATAGAGCACGAAGAAGACGATCGCCTCGACCATCAGCAGGAACGCCACGATCATCTTACGACGTGCCGCGCCATGCAGGGCAAAAGCTTCTTTCGCGAAGATCAGGATAATGCCCAGCGCGACCACGCCCAGGGTGATGCGCGCAATAGTCTGGTTATGCAGCAGCCAGGTCGCGATAGCGACCAGCACCACAACACCGACCAGCGTCATCAGCAGCTTGCCGACGTTCAGCGGTGCGAAGTCGGGCTTAGAACCGTAGTTCTTAACCAGACCTTTGCAGAACAGGAAATTAAGCAGGGTGATGATCAGACCGACCACCGAAAGCGAAAACGCCACGCTCCAGCCATATTTCGCCGCCAGCCAGGGGGTCAGCATCATAGAGAACAGCGAGCCGACGTTGATCGACATATAGAACATGGTGAAGGCGCCGTCGAGACGCGGATCGTCTTTCTCGTAGCAGGTCGAGAGCAGCGAAGAGGGGTTGGCTTTAAACAGACCGCTGCCCACCGCGATGGTCGCCATGCCGATATAGACCATGCCGACGTTATGGCCAGAGAAGGCGACCAGCGCATAACCCAGCGCCAGCACGAGCACGCCCAGCATAATAACGCGTTTGGTGCCCAGCACCTTATCGCCCAGCCAGCCGCCGATAGCCACCAGGCCGTAGACCAGCGCGCTAAAAGAGGCGAAGAGGGTAATAGAGTCCGCTTCTGACATGCCCAGCTGTTTCACCAGGTAAACAGCCATAATGGCCTGCAGGCCGTAGAAGCCGAAACGTTCCCACAACTCAATCGAGAAGATCAGGTAGAACGCCTTCGGCTGTTTGAACGCATTGAGGCTGACGGCCTCATCAGTGTGTTTGTTTGCAGTTGACACTTGTACCTCAGTTTTTCTCGTACCCTGTTTTATGACAGGAAATAAGTCCGCGTCATGTCAGGTTTCCATGCGCGACATTGTTATTAGTAGGGAAAAGCGGCGCCTAATGTGGCTGATAACGCGCATCAGGGCAAGAATTTTTTGAATGCTGTAAAGCCTGGGTTGCGTAAGGTTTAAAACCCGAGCGAAGTTTGTTAAATGGATTTTAATTTCAACTCTGGCAATTCTATCAGAACAAACGGTTGTTTTTCAGGTGCGCCAGGCAACAAGAACCAGATAAGCTGCTTGGGCGTTATTTTGCAGGCTAAGGTGTTGTGGTTTGTTAATTAACCAGTTTAATGTTTTGTATGTGATCCACTTATCAGCTAATTTGAACAACAAATCGGCAAAAATCTTCCTTAAAATGACAAGCCAGGTGTAAAAGTTGATCCTTCGCACAAAATCATCAATTAATTCATCGGGTAAAAGAAGAAAGCGTTTGCGTAGCCGAAAAGGGCGTTAAAAATGCCCTGATAATGCCAGGCGGGAGCAGTGAATCGCGTCTCACCGTGCCGGGGAGGAGGCGTCGGATGCGTGAGCGAAAATCCACGCCGCAGCCAGATGAAAATTGCGATTTTTACCGTCTCGACAACAAATTACCGATCCGGTAACCTCGATATTTCTCTTTACAGGACGTTAACATGACAGCCTCTCTAAACCTGGCACTGGTGGGCGATTACCGCGCCAGCGCCGTTGCGCATCAGGCCATTCCGCTGGCTATCGAGCGCGCCGCCGCGCACCTGGGCGTTTCCGCTAGCTTCACCTGGCTTCCTACCGACCAGCCGGGCGTTTCAGACGCCGTACGCAGCAGCGATGCTGTCTGGGTGGTACCTGGTAGCCCTTATAAAAATGATGACGCGGTATTTGAGACCATTCGCTGGGCGCGAGAGCAGCGACACCCTTTTCTGGGGTCCTGCGGCGGTTTTCAGTATGCGGTAATCGAGTACGCCCGCAATGTGCTGGGCTGGCAGGATGCGAATCACGCCGAGACCGACGAAGGCGGCCGCATGGTGATCGCGCCGTTGAGCTGCTCGCTGGTGGAGCAGCGCGGAGAAGTGAGATTCGCGCCGGGATCGCGCATTGCCGAGGCCTATGGCGCGCAGTCAAGCGATGAGGGCTATCACTGCAACTTCGGCGTTAACCCCGCCTTCAGCGAGGCGCTGGAAGGAGAAAACCTGCGCATCACGTCCTGGGACGCATCGGGCGATGTGCGCGGCATCGAACTGAACGATCATCCTTTCTTTGTCGCGACGCTGTTTCAGTCAGAGCGGGCCGCGCTGCAAAATAAAAATTCGCCGCTGGCGATCGCCTGGCTGCAGGCGGCACTGGCACGTCGCTAGCTTGCTACGGGCGTTTTCGCGCCCGTTAAATTTCCGTCTTGTCCGGAAACTCGCACAGATCTTCAATCAGACAGGCGCCGCAGCGCGGCTTGCGCGCAACGCAGGTATAGCGGCCATGCAGGATCAGCCAGTGATGGCAATCGACCTTGAACTCGCTGGGGACCACCTTCAGCAGCTTCGCCTCAACCTCTTCCACGTTTTTTCCCGGCGCAAAGCGGGTGCGGTTGCTGACGCGGAAAATATGGGTATCAACGGCGATGGTCGGCCAGCCAAAAGCGGTATTCAGCACCACGTTGGCCGTTTTGCGGCCTACGCCCGGCAGCGCCTCCAGCGCGGCGCGATCTTCCGGCACTTCGCCGCCGTGCAGCTCCAGCAACATACGGCAGGTCTTAATGACGTTCTCGGCTTTGCTGTTGTAGAGGCCGATGGTTTTGATATGTTCCTTCACGCCTTCCACGCCCAGCGCCAGCATGGCGGCAGGCGTATTCGCGACGGGATAGAGCCGGGCGGTTGCCTTATTGACGCTGACGTCAGTCGCCTGCGCCGACAGCAGCACGGCGATCAGCAGCTCAAAAGGTGAGGTGAAGTTAAGTTCAGTCGTGGGGTGCGGGTTGTTCTCCCGCAGCCGACGGAGAATTTCTACGCGCTTTGCCTGATTCACACTGCTTTCCCGGCCTGGGCGTGCGGTTCAGCCGCCGCCGCTTCAGCGGCGCGACGCACAGCGCGCTGTTTCATCTTCTGATCGATAACGTACTTCGCAGCCAGCAGCATGCCCAGCCCGATAAAGGCGCCCGGCGGCAACATCGCCAGCAGCATCGGCGAATCGAAATGCACCACTTCGATGCGCAGCGCCTTCGCCCAGGGGCCGAGCAGCTGATCCGCGCCGTTAAACAGCGTGCCGCTGCCGATCAGCTCACGAATCGAGCCGAGCGTGACCATGGCGCAGGTCGCGCCCATGCCGATAGCGAAGCCGTCGAGCGCGGCAAGGGGAATGCTGCTTTTCGAGGCGACCGCTTCGGCGCGGCCGACCACGATGCAGTTGGTCACGATAAGCGGAATAAAGATGCCGAGCGACTCATAGAGGCCATAGGCGTAGGCGTTGATCAGCATCTGCACGCAGCTCACCACCGAGGCGATAATCATGACGTAGATCGGGATGCGGATCTCCGACGGCACCCAGCGGCGCGAAGCGGAAATAGCGCTGTTGGTAATGGTCAGCACCAGCGTGGTCGCCAGACCGAGGCCCAGCGCGTTGGTCGCCGTCGAAGTTACTGCCAGCAGCGGGCAGAGCCCCAGCAGCTGCACCAGCGCCGAGTTATTTTTCCACAGTCCGCCAACCAGCAGGTTTTTGGCTTCACTCATTTGCCTCTCCACATTCGGGCAGCGACGAGAGCCTGCCGCTCAAAGTTTTAATCAGTAGCGCGGTGCGTCGGGTGGCGTTGACTACCGCGCGCGGAGTAATAGTCGCGCCGGTAAACTGATCAAATTCGCCGCCATCTTTCTTCACCGCAAAGGCTTTATCATCGGCGCCGTGTACGACTTTGCCATTAAAACTGTTAATCCAGTTGGAAATACGCAGTTCGATCTTATCGCCGAGGCCGGGGGTCTCGTGGTGTTCAATAACGCGCACGCCCAGTACTTTACCGTGAAAATCAGCGCCAACCAGCATCTGTATCGCACCAGAATAGCCATCCGGCGCGGTGGTCTCAAGCGCGGCCGCAACTGCCGTATCACCTTTACGCGCCAGATAGAGATGGTGCGGCGTGGTCGTCCCCAGCGCAGGATCGGTGACAAGGTAACATTCGTGCTGGATCTGATTATCGTACAGATCCACAGGCACCACCTGATCCAGCAGGTTTTTCTGATTCAGCGCCGTCTGGTGCGCGATAGTGGGTTTGGTGACGTAGTTCACCACGGCGGTTAAACCGGTGGTAAAGACGGCGAACAGCGCCAGGGTGACGGCGTTTTTGCGGATAGTCTCAAGCATCGATCACTCCTTGCGATGGCCGTAGACGCGCGGCTGCGTGTAGTAATCGATCAGCGGCACGCAGATATTCGCCAGCAGGACGGCAAAAGCCACGCCGTCGGGATAGCCGCCGAAGCTGCGGATTAGCCACACCAGCAGACCAATCAGCGCGCCATAGAGCAGGCGTCCGCGGTTGGTGGTAGAGGCGGTAACCGGGTCGGTGGCGATAAAAAACGCGCCGAGCATGGTCGCGCCGGAGAAAAGGTGGATCAGCGGGGTATTCAAACTTTCCGGCGAGATCAGCCAGCCCAGCGTGGCGCAGAACGCCAGCGACAGCAGCATCGCCGCGGGAATATGCCAGCGAATCGCCTTCTTCCACAGCAGAAACAGCCCGCCCGCCAGATAGCCGATATTGATCCACTGCCAGCCGAGACCGGCCAGGACGCCGGTATAGATCGGCTGCGCCAGCAGCTGTTCTGCGCTGTGGCCGGCGCGCAGTCCGGTTTTGAAATTATCCAGTGGCGTCGCCTGGCTAATGCCGTCCACGCCCAGCTGCAGCTGTTGCATGGTATCGCCCGCCAGAGTATGGCCAGTGAAAATCATGCTCAGCGAATCGAGCAGACCCGGTTTAACCACCTGCAGCGCATCGGGCGGCAGCCAGCTGGTCATCTGTACCGGGAAAGAGATCAGCAGCACCACATAGCCGACCATAGCCGGGTTAAACGGGTTCTGTCCCAGTCCGCCGTAGAGCTGTTTGGCGATGACAATAGCGAAAAGGGTGCCGATTACCACCAGCCACCAGGGGGCGAGCGGCGGCAGGCTGATGCCGATAAGCACAGCGGTCAGCAGCGCGGAGTTATCCGCGAGGCTGGGAGCAATCGGCGCCTTGCGCAGACGCAGAATCGCTGCTTCCGCCAGCCAGGCGGTCAGCACCGCCAGCAACACCTGCAATACGCTGCCGTAACCAAAGAAATACCACTGCGCGGCAAAGCCAGGGACGGCCGCCAGCACCACCAGCAGCATAATGTTGCCGGTGCTGCGGCGGTTATGGGTATAAGGAGAACTTGCGATACGAAAAGCCATTTATTCCTCAAACGTCGACGGCGTCTGCGCTTTACGCGCTTTTGCCCGGGCGATGGCGGCAGCGACGGCTGCCTTGCGCGCGTCTTCCGACGGACGCGCATCACTGTTTTCAACGTCGAGATTCACGACGTCCTTTTCTGATCCCTGCGCGGCCGCTTTCTTCGCTTTAGCGCGGGCGATGGCGGCTTCCACCGCCGCCTTACGCGGATCGACCGGCGGGGTGTCCTCGACCGGCAACACCTCTTCGGTCAACGTACCGGCAGCGGCCTGTGCAGCTTCGGCTTTCTTCGCTTTAGCGCGGGCGATGGCGGCTTCTACCGCCGCTTTACGCGGATCGACCGGCGAAGCAGTTTCAACCGACGGCGCATCCTCGACCGGCTGCGTCTCTTCCGCCTGCGCATCGGCTGTAGCCTGCGCGGCGGCGGCTTTCTTCGCCTTCGCACGGGCGATAGCGGCTTCTACCGCCGCCTTGCGCGGATCGACCGGCGACGCAGTTTCAACTGACGGCGCGTCCTCGACCGGCTGCGTCTCTTCCGTCGGCGTATCGGCTGTAGCCTGCGCGGCGGCGGCTTTCTTCGCCTTCGCGCGGGCGATGGCGGCTTCTACTGCCGCTTTGCGTGGATCGACCGACAACGCATCCTCGACCGGCGGCGTCTCTTCCGTCGGCGCATCGGCTGTAGCCTGCGCGGCGGCTTTCTTCGCCTTCGCACGGGCGATAGCAGCTTCTACCGCTGCTTTGCGCGGATCGGCCGGCGACGCATCCTCGATCGGCGGCGTCTCTTCCGTCGGCGCATCGGCTGTAGCCTGCGCGGTGGCGGCTTTCTTCGCCTTCGCACGGGCGATAGCAGCTTCTACCGCTGCTTTGCGCGGATCGGCCGATGCCGCATCCTCGTTCGGCGGCGTCTCTTCTGTCTGCACGGCGGCGGCTTTCTTCGCCTTTGCGCGGGCGATGGCGGCTTCTACCGCCGCTTTGCGCGGGTCGGCTGCCTCCGTCTTCGCTTCTTCCGCTGCTTCAGGCTGCGTAGTTTTCTTCGCCTTAGCGCGGGCGATCGCAGCCTCTACGGCCGCCTTACGCGGATCCTCAGCCTGGCGGCTCAGCGCCTGGGTTTCCGACTGCGCTTCAGCCTGACGCAAATGCGCCTGAGCGTGTCGCGCCTGACGCTGTGCTTCTTCTACCGCCGGATCAACTTCGCCTGCCGCCTGCCGCTTCGCCATAACGCGTTCGCGGGCTGCGGCCAGTTCGCCTTCGTCGCTGCGCGCGACGCGCTGCTTCGCCTGCTCATGCTTCGCTTCACGCGCCAGCTTTTCACGCTCCAGACGTGCCTGGCGCGCCTCAAAGCGCGCTTTCGCTTCAGCGGTACGCTTCGCCTCAAGATCGATAGCGCGCAGCTCGGCCTTCTCCTGGCGGTAATACTGCACCAGCGGAATATTGCTCGGACAGACATAGGCGCAGGCGCCGCACTCAATGCAGTCGTCGATATGGTGGGCGCGCGCTTTATCGTGATCGCCGCCCTGGCTGTACCAGTAGAGCTGCTGCGGCAGCAGCTTCGCCGGGCAGGCGTCGGCGCAGGCGGAGCAGCGAATGCAGGACTGCTCCTCGTCGTTGTTGCCCATTTCGCTGGCGGAGGGCGCGAGAATGCAGTTGGTGATTTTCACTACCGGCACGTCAAGCGACGGCAGGGTAAAGCCCATCAGCGGACCACCCATAATGACCATCTGGCGCGGAGCGGGCGTAAAGCCGACCTGGTGCAGCAGATGGCTGATGGGGGTGCCGATCCGGCTCCAGACGTTGCGCGGCTGCGCAATCGCCTCGCCGGTCAGGGTCACCACGCGTTCGGTCAGGGGCTCGCCGTTGATCACCGCGCGCTTCACCGCCCAGGCGGTGCCGACGTTCTGCATCAGCACGCCGATATCGGTAGAACGTCCGCCGTGCGGCACTTCCAGACCGGTAAGTATTTTGGTCAGCTGCTTTGCGCCGCCAGAGGGATATTTTGTCGGAATAACGCGGATGTGCAGATCGCGCTCGCCGCCCAGCGCTCGCTTCAGCGCGGCAATCGCTTCCGGCTTGTTATCTTCAATGCCAATCAACACGCGCTCAGCCTGCAATACCCAGGCGAGGATGCGGCTGCCTTCCAGCACTTCGGCGGCATAATCCTGCATCAGGCGATCGTCGGCGGTGATATAGGGCTCACATTCAGCGGCATTGATAATTAACGTTTTTACGCCGCGCAGTCCGCCGCGCAGCTTGGTGCCGGTCGGAAAGCCCGCGCCGCCAAGGCCGGCGACGCCCGCATCGTGAATGCGCTGAACGATATCGGCGCGCTGGCGCTGGCGGTAGTCCGCCATCGGCTCCAGCGTCGTCCAGCGATCCTCGCCGTCCGGCGACATAAAAATGCAGAGTTCCGACAGCCCGGAGGGATGCGCGGTCATATGCTGCGCAATCGCATCGATGGTGCCCGAGGTCGGCGCGTGCACCGGCAGCATCCGGCCGTTGCCAAAGGTGAGCGGCTGACCGCGCAGCACGCGATCGCCCGGCGCAACGCAAATCTCGCCTTCATGGCCGATATGCTGTTTCAGCGGAATAATAAAACGGTCCGGCAGCGGCAGCTGGCTCAGCGGGGTGCCGTTAGACTGGGTTTTCATTTCAGGCGGATGGATGCCGCCCTGGAAATCCCATAGCTTCTCTTTACGAAAGATATTCAACAGATTAAGCATGACTTTCTACCGGGATCACCCGTACAGGAATGGTTTCGAGATCCCACTTCCAGTTAGCGGTAGTGGTCGCCACTGGACGCATCTCGATGCAGTCGGTAGGACAGGGCGCGACGCAGAGATCGCAGCCGGTACAGACGTCGCTCAGCACGGTATGCATGGCGCGCGTCGCGCCGACGATAGCGTCAACCGGGCAGGCCTGGATGCATTTGGTGCAGCCGATGCAGTTCGCTTCATTGATCCAGGCCACGGTGCGCACCGGCTCTTTCGCCGTGTCGTCGCCGTCAATCGGCTGGGGATCGACGTTCAGCAACGCCGCCAGCTTGAGCATAGTCTGCTCGCCGCCCGGCGCGCATTTGTTAATCGCCTCGCCGTTGTTGCCCACCGCGTCCGCATAGGGACGGCAGCCGGGATAGCCGCACTGGCCGCACTGGCTTTGCGGCAGCAATTCGTCAATCTGTTCGACAATGGGATCTTCTTCTACCTCGAAGCGGCGAGAGGCGTAGCCCAGCAGCGCGCCAAACACCAGGGCCAGCGCGCTCAGAACAATAATTGCAATCCAGATAGCGGTCATCAGAATTTCACCAGACCGGTAAAGCCCATAAACGCCAGCGCCATCAGGCCAGCGGTCACCAGTGCGATAGAGGAGCCTTTAAAGGGCGCAGGCACGTTAGCCAGCACCAGACGCTCGCGCATCCCGGCAAACAGCACCATCACCAGCGAAAAGCCGAGTGAGGCGCTAAAGCCATAAAGAGCCGCCTGCAAAAAGGTATGGTTGAGGTTAACGCTCAGCAGCGGCACGCCGAGCACCGCGCAGTTGGTGGTAATCAACGGCAGAAAAATGCCGAGCAGTCGGTAGAGCGACGGGCTGGTTTTACGCACCACCATTTCGGTGAACTGCACCACGACGGCGATCACCAGGATATAAGCCATGGTGCGCAGATAGACGAGATCGAGCGGCACCAGGATCAGGTGGTTTACCAGCCAGGCGCAAATCGACGCCAGGGTGATCACGAAGGTGGTGGCAAGGCCCATGCCAATCGCCGTTTCCAGCTTTTTGGAAACGCCCATAAAAGGACAGAGGCCAAGGAATTTCACCAGAACGAAGTTGTTCACCAGCACAGTGCCTACAAACAGCAGCAGATAATCGGTCATTTTTTCGCCATTGATTCGGAAAGCGGCTCATTATCTGTGATCTGTGACGCTATCTCAACCACTGCGCGAAACGCAGCAGGCTGTTTCGCACTCATGATTAAATTGTTGACGAAACTCACGGCGTTACGGCCGGATAAACGTCGTTTTTACCCGCAGGGAACGTTTGAAGTAGGGCACGAAAACCGCGGCGGCGAGCAGGGCCAGCAGCAGCGTCTGAGCAGCTTTGCCGTCGGCGACCGGCGTAAAGGCGAAGGTCTTTAGCGCCAGCAGCAGCGTGACCAGCAGCCAGATAATGTAGTGGCGTGGCAGGCGGCGCGAACGTTTGCAGAAGATCCAGCATACCCACAGGCTGTAAAGCCAGACGGCGAGCGCGGTCAGCAGAGAGATTGCCCAGTTGGTCACCAGCATGCCGCCGTGCGAAAACAGCGTCGCGCGCCATTCCGGATTAAACAGCGGGCTGAGATACATTGCCACCACCAGGGCGCTGGTAAGCAGCATCATAATCAGCCAGGCGAGCGGGACTAGCAGCCAGCCGCCCAGACGCGGCGCGGTTACCGATTCATTCATGAGGATGATCCTGTTGCGACAAGGAAAGCGGGAGAGAATAACACGTTCAAACAGAGCCTGCCTGCGCAGAAGAGAAGCGGCGCCAGCAGGCCCGTTAATCGCGGATCAGACGACGTAACGCCACACGGTTTTAGGCACGCGGCCTAAATCGTATAGCCGACCGCCTGACGCCAGCTCAGCGCGCCGATGATCCGCCGCGCGGTACATGCTGATAATCTCTTTATCATCGGTGAGCGAGTAGTTGAGGTGATCGTAGAGCTTTTCCAGACTTTCCAGATTATTCACTTTGCGGAATTTGAGCAGGTAATCTTGCGCGGTCATGATTGCCATAAATGAAGAGAACAGAGGAGAGGTCAGTATAGGGAGCAACTGCACGCTGTCCAGCGTCTTATGCTGTAAAAGAGACAAATTATTTATTTTTGCTAATCAATGCGCTAAAAACGCCACTTATTATCATCTGAGCATAAAAAAAGCGAAACGGCTAAAAGGGGGTGCGCCGCCGCCCGTCGCTTGCCGCTGCGCTAAACGGCGCCAGGGCTCGCCACGTCTGCGATTACACTTTTCTGAGGCTGAATCCGCTTCGCTTAGGGTTATAAAAGCGTATTTATTACGCTCCCCGCCGCCAGGGTGACTGAAAGGAGTAAATAACAGCGTTTTTAATCATTCTGGCCCTCTTTCCCGTGGTCAAAAGGGCGCTTCAGACGCGCCTGTTCATTCCCGGTTTCTGTGCGGAAAATCACAAATTTATCATCTCGCCTGCACCACGTGTGATGACCAAAGTTTACGTATAATTGTAATCGCTTTCAGGAGCAGATTTCATAAGCGATTCTGTTTATTACATTTATTTAACCAGCGTTTTTAAAATAGCCAGTCATTTTGTCCATGCCTGATAAGGCGATCAACTGCCATACCTGCACGTAACCCCTTTAATTTGAACTAATTTGTGAGGCGCGTCGCCCTTATTCATAGCGATTTACGCCAGGCTAAACGGGCTCTTTACCCTTACTCGCAAAAGCCCTTCAGAGGAATGCAAACTATGTGGAAACGTTTACTTTTGACCACCCTGGTCAGCACCGCGTTAGCAGCGCCGGTAATGGCGGCTGACCTGACCGTCGGCTTCTCTCAGGTCGGCTCCGAATCTGGCTGGCGTGCAGCGGAAACTAACGTGGCGAAAAGTGAAGCGGCGAAGCGCGGCATCACGCTGAAAATCGCTGACGGTCAGCAAAAACAGGAGAACCAGATCAAAGCGGTCAGGTCGTTTATCGCACAAGGCGTCGACGCGATCTTTATTGCGCCGGTGGTGCAGACCGGCTGGGAGCCGGTGCTGGAAGAGGCCAAAGATGCCAAAATTCCGGTGTTCCTGCTCGACCGCGCCATCGTGGTGAAAGATAAATCGCTCTATATGACGGTGGTGACCGCCGATAACGTGCTGGAGGGCAAACTGATTGGCGACTGGCTGGTGAAAACCGTCGGCAACAAGCCGTGCAACGTTGTCGAGCTGCAAGGCACCGTCGGCGCCAGCGTCGCTATCGACCGTAAAAAAGGCTTTGCCGAGGCGATCGCCGGCCATCCCAATATCAAACTGGTTCGTTCGCAGTCTGGCGACTTTACCCGCAGCAAGGGCAAAGAGGTGATGGAGAGCTTTATCAAGGCGGAAAACAACGGCAAGAACATCTGTATGGTCTATGCGCACAACGACGATATGGCAATCGGCGCGATTCAGGCGATTAAAGAAGCTGGCCTGAAGCCGGGCAAAGATATCCTCACCGGCTCTATCGACGGCGTGCCCGATATCTATAAGGCGATGCTGGCGGGAGAAGCTAACGCCAACGTTGAGCTGACGCCGAATATGGCTGGCCCGGCTTTCGACGCGCTGGAGAAATTCAAAAAGGATGGCACGCTGCCGCCGAAAATCACCAAAACCGAATCCCGGCTCTATCTGCCTGCTGATGCGCAGGCACAGCTGGATCTGAAAAAAGGCATGGGTTACTGAGCCGCGAGCCGCTCTCCGGAGCGGCTTTTTATCTGTTGAGGCGGAGCTGACAAGATGATTAGGCACAATGATGATGCGCTGCTCACCATCAGCGGCGTCAGCAAAGGTTTTCCCGGCGTTAAGGCGCTGGATAACGTGTCGTTTAGCGTGCGCAAGGGCGAGATCATGGCGCTGCTGGGCGAGAATGGCGCGGGCAAATCGACCCTGATCAAGGTGCTGACCGGGGTGTACAGCCGCGACGCGGGCACGCTGACCCTGAACGGGCAGACCATTGCGCCGCGCAGCACCGCCGACGCGCAAAAGATGGGCATCGGCACGGTCTATCAGGAGGTCAATCTGCTGCCGAATATGTCGGTGGCTGACAACCTGTTTATCGGCCGCGAGCCGCGCCGCTTCGGCATGGTTGACCGCCGACGCATGGTGCGCGACGCCGACGCGCTGATGCGCAATTACGGATTTGTTCTCGACGTAACGCGTCCGCTGGGACACTACTCGGTCGCCATGCAGCAAATTATCGCCATCTGTCGCGCCGTCGATCTGTCAGCGCAGGTGCTGATCCTGGATGAACCAACCGCCAGTCTCGACGCCAGCGAAGTGGAGATGCTCTTTGCCCTGATGGCGCAGCTGAAAGCCAAAGGCATGAGCCTGATCTTCGTCACCCATTTTCTCGATCAGGTTTATCGGATTACCGACCGTATTACGGTATTGCGCAACGGTCAGTTTATCGCCACGCGCGATACCGCGACGCTGCCGCAGATTGAACTGATCAAGCTGATGCTGGGGCGCGAGCTGCTGGAAACCGCGCTGCAGCGTCAGGGCAGCACGCTGCGCAGCAACCAGCCGGTAGCGTCGTTTCGTGACTACGGCAAGAAGGGCACCATTGAACCTTTCGACCTTGAGGTGCGGCCTGGGGAAGTGGTCGGTCTGGCCGGTCTGCTCGGTTCCGGTCGCACCGAAACCGCCGAGGTGCTGTTCGGCATTCGCCGTCCCGATCGCGGCACGGCGACGATTAAGGGCAAGCCGCAGACCATTCGCTCCCCGGCGAAAGCGTCGCGCCTCGGCATCGGTTTTTGTCCGGAAGATCGCAAGACCGACGGCATTATCGGCGCCGCCTCGGTGCGCGAAAACATTATTCTCGCGCTGCAGGCGCAGCGCGGCTGGCTGCGGCCGATTAAGCGGCGCGAGCAGCAGGCGATTGCGGAACGTTTCATCAAAAGCCTCGGCATTCGCACGCCGCACGCCGAGCAGGCCGTGGAGCTGCTTTCCGGCGGCAATCAGCAGAAGGTGCTGCTGTCGCGCTGGCTGGTGACCAGACCGCAGTTTCTGATCCTTGACGAGCCGACGCGAGGCATCGACGTCGGCGCGCACGCCGAGATTATTCGCCTGATCGAATCCCTCTGCGCCGATGGTCTGGCGCTGCTGGTGATCTCCTCTGAGCTGGAGGAGCTGGTGGGTTATGCCGATCGCGTGGTGATTATGCGCGACCTGAAGCAGGTGGCGGAGATCCCGCTTGAGCAACTGTCGGTGGCGTCGATTGTTAATGCTATCGCGGATGGAGGGGCACAACATGCTTGAATCCCATATGACGAAGCCAGAACGCCGTAAATTCCGTCTGCCGCCGGGGCTGCCACAGGTCGCCGCACTGATTCTGGTGCTGCTGGTGGATAGCCTGGTGGCGAATAACTTTTTCGCCGTGCATCTGCAGGATGGCCGCCTGTTCGGCAGCCCCATCGATATCCTTAACCGCGCCGCGCCGGTCGCGCTGCTGGCGATCGGCATGACGCTGGTGATCGCCACCGGCGGCATCGATCTCTCCGTGGGTGCGGTGATGGCGATTGCGGGCGCGACCGCCGCAACCTTAACCGTGGCGGGTCACAGCCTGACAATGGTGATTTTTTCCGCGCTGGGCGCAGGTCTGCTGTGCGGGTTATGGAACGGCGTGCTGGTGGCGCTGCTGCGCATTCAGCCCTTTGTCGCCACGCTGATTCTGATGGTGGCGGGGCGCGGCATCGCGCAGCTGATTACCCAGGGGCAGATCGTGACCTTTGACAGCGCGACGCTGGGATGGCTGGGCAGCGGTTCGCTGTGGCTGCTGCCGGTGCCGGTATGGATTACGCTGGCGGCGGCGCTGCTGGTCTGGCTGCTGACGCGCAAGACCGCGCTCGGGCTGTTTATCGAGGCGGTAGGGATTAACCTGCGCGCGGCGCGCAATGCGGGCGTAAACGGCTGGCTGGTGGTGATGTCCACCTATGTGATTAGCGGACTCTGCGCGGCGATAGCGGGCCTGATCGTGACCGCCGATATTCGCGGCGCAGACGCCAATAACGCCGGCTTATGGCTGGAGCTGGACGCGATCCTTGCTGTGGTGATTGGCGGCGCGTCGCTGATGGGCGGCCGTTTTAACCTGGTGCTGTCGCTGATCGGCGCGCTGATTATTCAGGCGATGAATACCGGCATTTTGCTGTCCGGTTTCCCGCCGGAGCTTAATCAGGTGGTGAAAGCGGTGGTTGTCATGTGCGTGCTGCTGCTGCAGTCGCCGCGCTTTCTGGCGATGCTGAAACGGAGAGGTTCCCAATGATTAAACGTCATCTTCCTCTGATGATTACGCTGCTGGTGTTTGTCGCTGGCTATCTTTTCTGTCTGAGCCAGTTTCCTGGCTTCGCCTCAACGCGCGTAATCTGCAATATCCTGACCGATAACGCTTTTCTCGGCATTATCGCCGTCGGCATGACTTTTGTGATCCTCTCTGGCGGCATCGATCTGTCGGTGGGCGCGGTGATCGCTTTCACCGGCGTGTTTCTGGCGCGCGCCATTGGCGATCTGCATATTCATCCGCTGCTGGCATTCGCCATTATTCTGGCGGCGGGCGCGCTGTTCGGCGCGATGATGGGCTGGCTGATCGACGCGCTGAAGATCCCGGCGTTTATTATTACGCTGGCAGGCATGTTTTTCCTGCGCGGCTGCAGTTATCTGGTATCGGAGAACTCAATTCCCATTGATCATCCGCTCTATGCCACGCTTTCCAGTCTGGCGTGGAAAGTGCCGGGCGGCGGTCGCCTGAGTTTGCTGGCGCTGGTTATGTTGCTGGTGGTGGCGGGCGGGATTTTGCTTGCCCACCGTACGCGGTTCGGCAATCAGGTCTACGCCATAGGTGGCAACGTGACCTCGGCGCAGCTGATGGGGATCTCTACCCGTGCCACCACCATCCGCATTTATATGCTGTCGACCACGCTGGCGACGCTGGCGGGTATCGTTTTTTCCATTTATACCTCGGCGGGCTATGCGCTGGCGGGACTGGGCGTCGAGCTGGACGCTATCGCCTCGGTGGTGATTGGCGGCACGCTGCTCTCCGGCGGCGTCGGTACGGTGCTCGGCACGCTGTTCGGGGTGTTGATTCAGGGGCTGATCCAGACCTGGATTAACTTTGACGGCACGCTGAGCTCCTGGTGGACCAAGATCGCCATTGGGATTTTACTGTTCGCCTTTATCGCGCTGCAGCGTCTGCTGACGGTGATGTGGGACCGGCAGAAAAATGCGCCGGTGAAGCGGATAGCGACCTGAGGGTTTGTTGTTGACTAAGCCGCCTGCGGGCGGCTTTTTTGTGACGGTGAGAATGTGCTTTAAGCGGGCCAGCGCTACACCTTGTTCAAAAACGCTCCCGGCGTTTTTATCCATGGCTCGGACGCGTTGCTCTTCGGGCAGAACCCTTGAACGTATTGGCTATTGCATTGCTGTTTTAAACAAACCGCACAGCGGTAAATCAGGGAGGGAGATGGACAGTTCGGTCTTTCTTAAACAACAGCGCCGACTTTAAACGTCGGCGCTGATTTTCTCTCATAACAACTTAGCGTTTCGAACGGTAATAAACTTCGTTCCAGCGCAGCGCGTCTTTAAACGCCGGCAGCCGCGTATGCTCGTCAATTACCAGCACTTCGATATCGTTCATCTCGCCGTAGAGATACATATCATCCAGCGTCAGCGCCTGACTGAATACCGTATGGTGCGCGCCGCCCGCCAGAATCCAGGCTTCCGATGCGGTTGCCAGCGACGGCTGGGCGCGCCACAGCGCACGCGCGACCGGCAGCTTCGGCAGCGGTTTCGGTTGCTCAATCGCATCCACCACGTTTACCAGCAGGCGGAAACGATCGCCCATATCGATAACGCTGGCGTTAACCGCGCGTCCGGCTGGCGTTGAGAAGATCAGGCGCGCCGGATCGGCTTTGCCGCCGATGCCAAGGAACTGTACGTCGATCAGCGGCTTCTCTTCTTTAGCGACAGAGGGGCACACTTCCAGCATATGCGAGCCTAACACCAGGTCATTGCCGGGCGAGAAGTGATAGGTGTAATCCTCCATAAACGAGGTGCCGCCGGGACGATCGCCCGCAAGAACTTTGAAAATGCGCAGCAGCGCGGCGGTTTTCCAGTCGCCTTCGCCGGCGAAGCCGTAGCCCTGGCCCATCAGACGCTGTACCGCCAGGCCGGGAAGCTGCGTCATGCCGTGCAGCGTCTGGAAGTTGGTGGTAAAGGCTTTACAGCCTTCATCGTCAAGGAAGCGCTTGATGCCGATCTCGATCCGCGCCGCGTCCAGCACGTTCTGGCGCTTTTCGCCGCCGCTGGCCGCCACGTCGCTGAAGCGATAGAGGCTTTCATACTCATCGATCAGGGCGTTGACCTCGCCGTCGCTGACCTGATTGATCACCTCGACCAGATCGCCGACGCCCCAGCCGTTGACCGCATAGCCGAACTGGATCTGCGCGGCCACTTTATCCCCTTCGGTAACCGCCACTTCGCGCATATTGTCGCCGAAGCGCGCCACTTTCAGCTGCTGGCTGCTCTGCTTCGCGAATGCGGCGCGCATCCAGTTGCCGATACGTTGCTGGCTGGCCGGGTCCTGCCAGTGGCCGGTCACCACGCTGTGCTGCAGGCCCATGCGCGCGCCAATAAAGCCGAACTCGCGGCCGCCGTGCGCGGTCTGGTTCAGGTTCATAAAGTCCATATCCATGCTGTCCCACGGGATCTCCGCATTGAACTGGGTATGGAACTGCAGCAGCGGCTTGTTCAGCACGCTCAGCCCGCCGATCCACATTTTGGCGGGCGAGAAGGTGTGCAGCCAGGTGATGATACCGACGCAGCTGTCGTCGTGGCTGGCGTCGCGGCAGAGCGCCAGCGCTTCATCCGGCGACTTCACCAGCGGCTTGACGATAAGCTTTAACGGCAAGGCGGAAGAGGCATTGAGTCCTTCCACCACCTGGCGCGCGTGCGCTTCGACCTGACGCAGGGTTTCCGGGCCATAAAGATGCTGCGTGCCGATCACAAACCATACGCTGTGCGCGTTGTACTGATCCATAAAACCACTCCTTAATTAGCGTTGGCGGGGCGCGACGCATACTGCGGCTCAGCCGCCGCGCACCAGAGTTGATAACGTTCATAAAGCTGCTGATAGCGCGCGACTCGCGCGGCGTCGGGCTGGAGCGTGACGGCGACCGGACTGGCCATCGCTTTCTGCGCCTCGGGCACCGTGGCGTAAACGCCTGCGGCGACGGCGGCGAAAATCGCCGCGCCCAGCGCGCAGCACTCATCCGAGGCGACGATATCCAGCGGGCGGTTCATTACGTCGCAGCACGCCTGCATGATGGCAGGTGATTTGCGCGCGATGCCGCCCAGCGTCAGGATGTTCTCTACCGGGATCTGCTGCTGTTCGAAGCACTCCATAATGGCGCGTGCGCCGAAGGCGGTTGCGGCGATCAGGCCGCCGAACAGGGCGGGCGCGTCGGTGCCGAGGTTAAGGTCGGTGATAACTCCTTTCAGGCGCTGGTTGGCGTTGGGGGTACGTCGACCGTTGAACCAGTCGAGCACCACCGGCAGATGATCCAGCTGCGGATCGGCGGCCCAGGCCTCGGTCAGCTGGCGGATCAGGTTGCGCTGCAGCTCGGCCAGCTGCGGCTGAAGTTCAGGATGTTGCGCCGCCGCCTGCTGCAGCGGCCAGCCGAGCAGGCGGCTGAACCAGGCGTAAATATCGCCGAACGCCGACTGACCCGCTTCACAGCCGATAGCGCCCGGCATAACGCTGCCGTCTACCTGACCGCAGATGCCTTTAATGGCGCGATCGCCGACCCGCTGCGCGTCAGCGATCAGGATGTCGCAGGTTGATGTGCCAATCACTTTCACCAGCGTATAGGGCTGTGCGCCAGCGCCGACCGCGCCCATATGGCAGTCGAACGCGCCGCCAGCAATAGTCACGCTCTGCTGCAGGCCGAGCCGCTGCGCCCATTCGGCGCTGAGCGTGCCGACCGGGATATCGGCGGTCCAGGTGTCGCTGAACAGCGGCGAGTCGAGCTGCTGCGTCAGCAGCGGGTCGAGCGCGTTCAGGAAGTCGGGATCGGGCAGGCCCTGCCAGTCGGGATGCCACAGCGCCTTATGACCGGCGGCGCAGCGGCTACGGCGCAGAGTGGCGGGCGCGGTAGTGCCGCTCAGCAGTGCTGGCACCCAGTCGCACAGCTCAACCCAGGAGACGGCAGCGTCGCGAACGGCGGCGTCGGCGCGCGAAACGTGCAGGATTTTCGCCCAGAACCATTCAGAGGAGTAGATGCCGCCGATATAGCGGCTGTAGTCGGTAAAGCGTCCGCTGCGGCACAGCTGATTAATCGCTTCCGCTTCTTCGATAGCGGTGTGATCTTTCCACAGCACAAACATCGCGTTGGGGTTATCGGCAAAATCGGGACGCAGCGCCAGCACGTTGCCGTCGCGGTCGATGGGGGCAGGCGTCGAGCCGGTGGTATCGACACCGATTCCCGTGACGCTGTCACGTTGAGCGGGCGTCAGCGCCTCAAGCACGCCCAGCAGCGCCTGCTCCATCGCCTCTATATAGTCCAGCGGATGGTGACGAAAGCGGTTGGCATGAGGATCGCTGTACATGCCCCGTTGCCAGCGCGAATAGTTCACTACGGCGGTTTTCAGCTCGCTACCGCTGTCGCAGTCCACCGCCAGCGCACGTACCGAATCACTGCCAAAATCGAGACCCAGAGTGATGGCTCCAGCACGCATCGGAAATCTCCTGTTATGAATAATCGTCTCTCCATCCTGTGGCGGCGGCGCAAGAAACGTTATTCACCAATCGCTGAGAATATGCACTTTTCTGCCATGGGCAGCGATTTTGTGATCGCCGACAAAAGTTACCTCTCGGTTAAAATTGCTGAATATATGGAACATTTTGTCGTGATTTCAGGGTGTGATACCGCTCTACATTTTTCATCGGCTTTCCCGCTACAACTAGCCCAGCGTTTGTGCAGGCTTTACTCAATCGCCCGTCTAACGCGCTGATTTTCATCCGTACCCAAAAAAGAAAATTGACTGGTAGCGTTTACACCGATTCGTTAACAGCAGTGAAAAATACCCTAGCGCCGGAGAGCATCATGCATAAATTCACTAAAGCGTTCGCGGCCATCGGCCTGGCAGCGGTTATGTCACATTCCGCTATCGCCGAGACCATGAAGCTGGGATTTCTGGTCAAGCAGCCTGAAGAACCCTGGTTCCAGACCGAATGGAAATTCGCGGACAAAGCCGGGAAGGATTTAGGCTTTGAAGTGATCAAAATCGCCATTCCCGACGGCGAGAAAACCCTTAACGCCATCGACAGCCTCGCCGCCAGCGGTGCGAAAGGCTTCGTTATCTGCACCCCCGATCCCAAGCTCGGTTCCGCTATCGTCGCCAAGGCGCGCGGTTACGATCTGAAGGTGATCGCCGTCGACGATCAGTTCGTCAACGCCAAAGGCAAACCGATGGACAGCGTGCCGCTGGTGATGATGGCCGCGACCAAAATCGGCGAGCGTCAGGGACAGGAGCTGTATAAAGAGATGCAGAAGCGCGGCTGGAACGCCAAAGAGACCGGCGTGATGGCGATTACCGCCAACGAGCTGGACACCGCGCGCCGCCGTACCGGCGGTTCGATGGAGGCGCTGAAAGCAGCCGGCTTCCCGGCGGCGCAGATCTATCAGGTTCCTACCAAATCCAACGATATTCCCGGCGCGTTTGACGCAGGCAACTCGCTGCTGGTGCAGCATCCCGAAGTGAAACACTGGCTTATCGTCGGCATGAACGACAACACCGTGCTGGGCGGCGTGCGCGCCACCGAAGGCCAGGGCTTTAAGGCAGCCGACGTGATCGGTATCGGCATCAACGGCGTCGACGCGATAAGCGAACTGTCGAAAGACAAAGCGACCGGCTTCTACGGCTCGCTGCTGCCCAGCCCGGACGTGCATGGCTACAAGAGCAGCCAGATGCTCTACGACTGGGTGAGCAAAGGTGCTGAGCCGCCGAAATTCACCGAAGTCACCGACGTAGTGCTGATTACCCGCGACAACTTTAAAACCGAACTGGCGAAGAAAGGGTTGATGTAAACCCGCGTACCGTGCCGCCGCGCATGCGGCGGCACCTTAACGGTAAACCCAGAGGAGTTACCATGAATAGCGAGCCAACCTTTCTGTCGTTTCATGGCATCAGCAAGACTTTTCCCGGCGTTAAAGCGCTGCAGGATATCTCGTTCGAATGTCGCGGCGGCGAAGTGCACGCCCTGATGGGCGAGAACGGCGCGGGCAAATCCACGCTGCTGAAAATTCTCAGCGGCAGCTATCAGCCCAGCGGCGGCGAGATCCGCATTAAAGGCGAGCCGGTCAGTTTTCAGCATACCAGCGACGCGCTGGATGCGGGCGTCGCCATCATCTACCAGGAGCTGCATCTGGTGCCGGAAATGAGCGTGGCGGAGAACATCTATCTCGGCCAGATCCCGCACAAGCGCGGCCTGGTAAACCGCAAGCTGCTGCGCTACGAAGCGGGCCTGCAGCTGAAAAACCTCGGCATGGATATCGATCCCGATATGCCGCTGAAATATCTCTCGCTCGGCCAGTGGCAGATGGTAGAGATAGCCAAGGCGCTGGCGCGCAACGCGCGCATTATCGCCTTTGACGAGCCGACCAGCTCGCTCTCCGCGCGCGAAATCGACAACCTGTTCCGCGTTATCCGCCAGCTGCGCGCGGAAGGGCGCGTGGTGCTCTACGTGTCGCACCGCATGGAGGAGATTTTCGCGCTGAGCGACGCCATTACCGTGTTTAAAGATGGCCGCTACGTTCGCACCTTTACCGATATGTCCAATACCCATCACGACGATCTGGTGCAGGCGATGGTGGGACGCAACCTCGGCGATATTTATGGCTATACGCCGCGTCCGCACGGACCGGTGCGCCTGGTGCTGGAGAAGGTCGAGGCGAAGGGGGTGCGCGAACCCATTTCGCTCGAGGTGCGCGCCGGTGAAATCGTCGGCCTGTTCGGGCTGGTGGGCGCCGGACGCAGCGAGCTGATGAAAGGGGTGTTCGGCGCGACCCGACTGCGCGGCGGACGCATCCTGCTGGACGGCGAAGTGGTGAAGCTGCGCGAGCCTATCGACGCGATTCGCGCCGGCATCATGCTCTGCCCGGAAGATCGTAAAGCGGAAGGGATTATTCCGGTGCACTCGGTGCGCGACAATATCAATATCAGCGCGCGGCGCCACAACCTGACCGCCGGCTGCCTGATAAAAAACCAGTGGGAGGCGAGCAACGCCGACAGCCATATCCGCTCGCTCAATATCAAAACGCCCCATGCCGGGCAGCTGATTATGAATCTTTCCGGCGGCAACCAGCAAAAGGCGATTCTGGGCCGCTGGCTGTCGGAAGAGATGAAGGTGATCCTGCTGGACGAACCGACGCGCGGCATCGACGTCGGCGCGAAACATGAGATCTACAACCTGATCTATCAGCTGGCGAGCAAAGGCATCGCGGTGCTGTTCGCCTCCAGCGACCTGCCGGAAGTGATGGGCCTTGCCGACCGCATCGTGGTGATGCGCGAAGGCGCCATCGCTGGCGAACTGCTGCATGACGACGCCACGGAGCAGCAGACGCTGAGCCTGGCGATGCCTAAAACCACCCAAGCGGCCGCTGTGGCCTGACAGAGGAAAATATTATGTCTTCATCCACAACTTCAGGTACGCCGCCGGTTCAGCAGCGCAGCGGCATGCGCTTTGGGCGTATCTGGGATAACTTCGGCATGCTGGTGGTGTTCGCGCTGCTGTTCATCGCCTGCGCCGTGTTCGTGCCAAACTTCGGCTCCTTTATCAATATGAAAGGTCTGGGCCTGGCGATGTCGATGTCGGGCATGGTGGCGTGCGGCATGTTGTTTTGCCTCGCCTCCGGTGATTTTGACCTCTCGGTCGCGTCGGTAATCGCCTGCGCTGGCGTGGTCACCGCCGTGGTGATCAATATGACCGAAAGCCTGTGGATCGGCGTGTTCGCTGGCCTGCTGATCGGCGTTGCCACCGGCTTTATCAACGGCTTTGTGATTGCGCGCCTGAAAATCAACGCGCTGATCACCACGCTGGCGACCATGCAGATCGTGCGCGGTCTGGCCTATATCTTCTCCGACGGCAAAGCGGTCGGCATCGAGGATGAGCGCTTTTTTACCCTCGGCTTCGCCAACTGGCTTGGCGTGCCTGCGCCTATCTGGCTCACCATTGCGACCATGCTGATTTTCGGCTTCCTGCTGAACAAAACTACCTTTGGCCGCAACACGCTGGCGATCGGTGGTAATGAAGAGGCGGCGCGTCTGGCGGGCGTGCCGGTGGTGCGCACCCGCATCATCATCTTTATACTCTCCGGGCTGGTGTCGGCGGCGGCGGGCATTATTCTCGCCTCGCGTATGACCAGCGGCCAGCCGATGACCTCGCTGGGCTATGAGCTGGTGGTGATCTCCGCCTGCGTACTGGGCGGCGTCTCGCTGAAGGGCGGCATCGGCAAAATCTCCTATGTCGTGGCTGGCGTGCTGATCCTCGGCACCGTTGAAAATGCAATGAATTTACTGAATATCTCGCCATTCTCACAGTACGTGGTGCGTGGTCTGATACTGTTAGCGGCGGTGATTTTCGACCGCTATAAACAAAAGAATAAAGCCTGACGGCAAAAAGACGCGGCGCCCGGTGGCGCCGCGCACTGATTAACCATGACTGAGTGAGGGCGTTATGTACCACCGTGAATCCACAGCGGCGCAGCAAAATCCTCTGTTGCCCGGTTATCCCTTTAACGCCTGGCTGGTCGCCGGGCTGACGCCTATCGCGGCCGACGGCCCGCTCGACTTTTTTATTGACCGTCCCCACGGTATGAAAGGTTTTATTCTTAACCTCACCATTAAAGGCAAAGGTCGCGTTTTCGACGGCGAGAACGGCTTTGACTGTCTGCCGGGCGATATGCTGCTGTTCCAGCCGAAAACCCCTCACTACTACGGACGCGCGCCGGACAGTCCCGAATGGCATCACCGCTGGGTTTACTTTCGACCGCGCGCCTACTGGAACGACTGGCTGCAGTGGCAGGACGCGCGCGAAGGCGTAGGGCGGCTGCATCTCAACGAGACGCTGCGCGCCGAATTTGATCGCCTGTTCGCCAGCATCGAGCAGACCCATAACTCGGGTCGCCGCTTCGCCGAAGAGCTGGCAATGAACCTGCTGGAACGTCTGCTGCTGCGCGCGGTGGAAGAGGATCCGCGCAGTCATCAGCAGGTGCGCGACCCGCGCATTATCGAAGCCTGCCAGTACGTCACCAACCATCTGGCCAGCGAAGTAAAAATTGAAGAGGTGGCGCGCCACGTCTGCCTTTCGCCGTCGCGCCTGGCGCACCTGTTCCGCGAGCAGATGGGCGTTAATCTGCTGCGCTGGCGCGAAGACCAGCGCGTGATCCGCGCCAAACTGCTGCTGCAAACCACGCAGGAACCTATCGCCAGCGTCGGGCGGGAAGTGGGTTACGACGATCAGCTCTATTTTTCACGTGTGTTCCGCAAACGCGTCGGCGTCAGCCCCAGCGACTTCCGTCGGCGCAACCAGGATGCGCAGGATACCTTGCTCGCTGAAACCCCCTGGCCGATGGCGCAGAGTGCTATCTCCTGATTTTTCGGGGGAATCCTGCTTGTTCTAACCGACGCTATGGTCTTAAATCAGTCGGGTATGCGAATAAGAGGAGTGATAATGAGCGACAAACTTCGTGTTGGATTGATGGGGTACGGCTTCGCCAGTAAGACGTTTCACGCGCCGCTGATTGCGGGCACGCCGGACGTCGAGCTGGCCGCTGTCTCCAGTAGCGACGAAGCGAAAGTGCACGCCGACTGGCCGCAGGTGAAAGTAGTGGCCGAACCCCAGGCGCTGCTGGACGATCCTACGCTGCAGCTGATCGTTATCCCCACGCCTAACGATACCCACTTTCCGCTGGCCAAGGCCGCGCTGAATGCCGGTAAGCACGTCGTGGTGGATAAGCCCTTTACCGTGACGTTGTCACAGGCGCGTGAGCTGGAAGCGCTGGCGAAGGCCAAAGGTCTGCTGCTTTCCGTTTTCCATAACCGTCGCTGGGACAGCGATTTCCTGACCCTTAAGCAGCTGCTGAAGGATGGCACGCTGGGCGAGGTGCGCTATTTTGAATCGCATTTCGACCGTTTTCGTCCGGAAGTGCGTCAGCGCTGGCGCGAGATGAAAGGCGCTGGCAGCGGCATCTGGTACGATCTGGGACCGCATCTGCTCGATCAGGCGCTGCAGCTGTTTGGCGCGCCGGTCGCCATTAATGTCGATATGGCGGAGATGCGTCCGGGCGCGCAGACCACCGACTATTTTCACGCCACGCTTACCTATCCGCAACGCCGCGTGGTGCTGCACGCCAGCATGCTGGTGGCCGCCGAGTCGCCGCGTTATGTGGTGCACGGCACGCGCGGTAGCTACGTGAAATATGGTCTGGACCCGCAGGAAGATCGGCTGAAAGCGGGCGATTTTCCGCCGGGCGAGGAGTGGGGCTACGATATGCGCGACGGCGTGCTGACGCTGGCGGAAGGCGACGGCGTCAAAGAAGAGACGCTGATGACGCAGCCGGGCAACTATCCCGCCTATTATGCGGCAGTGCGCGATGCTATCAGCGGGCGCGGCAACAATCCGGTCACGGCGGAAGAGGCGATCCAGGTGATGGAGCTGATCGAGCTGGGGCTACAGTCGGCTGAGAAGCGACAGACGCTGTCGCTGAAGTAACAGAAAAGGTCGGCTGCGCGCCGACCTTTTTATTCATAAGGCTGCCGTGGGCCTCTCTCTGTCAGCAAGGTGCTGACGCGGATGACAAGGCCCGATCGCAAAGACGCAAAAAGCGCCATCCCTGGCGGCTCGGCCCGCGCATTCCCTTGCGCGGGACGCTTTGCTCTTCGGTCCTTATCACCCGCGTTTTACGTTCATCAGCCGCCTGTGGCCGCACCCGCGGCCTTTCTTACGCCTTCACTTTATTGCGAATGGCGGTTTTCTCCGCGTCGCTCAGGAAGGCAATGGTCAGGCCGTTCTCCTGCGCCTGGCGGATCTGCGCGGCGCTCAGCCCGGCGGCAGGCGCAGCGTGCTGATATTCATGCGCCAGTTCAATCCCCTGAACCGCCGGATCGTCGGTGTTCAGCGTCGCCAGAATGCCGTGCTCCAGGAACTGTTTCAGCGGATGGTGCGCCAGCGACGAAACGGTGCTGGTCTGGATATTGGACGTGAGGCAGGACTCAATACCGATGCGATGCTCGGCAAGAAAATCCATCAGCGCGCGGTCTTCAATCGCTTTTACGCCATGGCCGATACGCTCGGCGCCCAGCTCGCGGATCGCCTGCCAGATGCTTTCCGGACCGGCCGCTTCACCCGCATGCACCGTTACGCGGAAACCGGCGTCGCGCGCCTGCGTAAAGTGGCTGAGGAACTCGCTGCCGGGAAAGCCCAGCTCATCGCCCGCCAGATCGACGGCGGTGATATGATCGCGGTGCGCCAGTAAGCCTTCCAGCTCGCGCAGGCAGGCTTCGTCACCGAAGGTGCGGCTCATAATGCCAATCAGGCGCACGTCAACGTTATATTTCTGACAGCCCGCCTTGATCCCGTCGATTACCGCTTCCACCACGCCCGCCACCGGCAGGTTATGGTTCATTGCCATATAGCCCGGCGAAAAACGCAGCTCGGCGTAGTGAATGCCGGCGCGCGCCGCATCTTCGACATTCTCCAGCGCAACGCGGCGGCAGGCATCAAGATCGCCCAACACCTTCACACCCCAGTCGAGCTTATTAAGAAAGCTCACCAGATCGGGCTGATTTTCAACCACCTGAACGTGCGGACGCAGCGATTCCAGCGAGGTGGCGGGCAGGGCAAGGTTAAACTGACGGCCTAAATCCAGAATGGTCTGCGCGCGGATATTGCCGTCAAGATGGCGATGGATATCGGTAACGGGAAGGCTGGGATCGAACATGCTGCACTCTCTGACAAGGATAAAAGTGCAGACCATTATAGAAACATCTTGCGCAACATAGCGAGTCATTTGCGCAACCTGCGCCGCGTCTGCTGCGATATTAAGCGAAAGGGCGGCTAAGAAGCCGCCCGGTTTCATGCGCCGAGCGCCTGTAGCGCCGCAATCAGGCGGCTGAGGCCCTCGTCCAGCTTGCTGCGCGGACAGCCAGCATTCAGACGCAAAAAGCCCCGGCTCGCTTCTCCATAGGTCGAGCCGGGCATCATTGCCACTTTCTGCTGTTGAATAAGCTGCTGCTGCAGCGCCGCCTCGTCGATGCCAAGCGGATTAAGATCGAGCCACGCCAGGTAGGTCGCCTGTGGCGGCTGCCAGTCGAGCACAGGAAAGGCTGCATTAAGCCGCTGGGCCACGTGCTGCAGATTTGCCTGCAAACAGGCGCGCAGCGCGTCGAGCCAGGGCGCGCCTTCGCGATAGGCGGCGATATGCGCCGCCACGGCGAACACCGCAGGTGAGGAGAGACCATCCGCCTTCATCTGCTGCATAAAGGCCTGTCGATCCTGTTGATCGCTAATGATCCCCCATGCGCCCGTCAGCGCCGGAATATTGAAGCTTTTCGATGCGGAAGTAAAAAGCGCCCAGTCGCTACGCGCAACTTCGCTCCAGGGCAAATGCACAACGTCGCCCCACACCATATCCATATGGATTTCATCGCTGATGACGCGTACCTGGTAACGTTCGCACAGCGCGGCCATCTGCGTCAGCTCCTCCCGTGTCCAGACCTTGCCGGTGGGATTATGCGGACTGCACAGCAGCATCAGCTTGCACCCTGGCCGAGCGAGCTGCTGTTCCAGCGCCTGCATATCGCAGCGCCAGCCTTGTGCGTCGCGCAGCAGCGGCTGAGCAAGAATCTGGCGTTGACTCTGAGTCAACAAGGTATAAAAAGCATCATAGGCAGGGGTGTGGATAAGTACTTCGTCGCCCGGCACCGTCCAGCGGCGCATCGCTTGCGCCACCATATAAATCACCGAAGGGCCGTATACCACTGACCGCTCATCCGGCGTCGTGTGAAAACGCGTCTGCATCCAGTGGCAAACCGCCGACAGAAAGTCGTGATGCTGCCAGCGGCTGTAGCCGAACACGCCGTGATCGAGCCGCTGCTGCAGCGCCGCGCGAATAGCGGGCGCAACGGCAAAATCCATATCCGAGATGGTAAAGGGCAGCAAGTCCGGCTCGCCAAAGCGGTCCGCGACAAAGTCCCACTGCGTGCAGTAGCTGCCGCGTCGGTCGATAACTTTATCAAAATCAAAAGATTCACTCATATTCGTTACACCGTCACATTCATCAGCTGCGCCAGCTCTTCCTTAACGGACTGCACCTGCGGCCCGATAACCACCTGTAGCGTAACAGGACTAAGGTGCACGACGCCGATGGCGCCGTTGGCCTTCAGCGCGGCGTCATTGACCTTCGCCATATCGACGATGCGCAGACGCAGACGGGTCAGGCAGTTATCCAGTGAGGTAATGTTCTCCACGCCGCCCAGCGCGTCGAGGATGGCTGGCGCGTTGTAGCCAGATTTACCAATGCCCGCGCGGCTGACCTGCTGCTCCAGGCCGCTCTCTCTTTCACGTCCCGGCGTGGCGATATTGAAGCGGATAATGGCGAAGCGAAACAGCAGGTAGTAACCTGCAAACCAGATCGCGGCGGCGACCGGCACCCAGTACCACTTCGTTGCAAGGCCATGCAGGATGCCGAACACAACAAAATCAATAATATTGCCGTCCGTGTTGCCGATGGTGACGCCCAGCACCGCCATAAGCGTAAAGCCAAGCCCGGTCAGCAGGGCGTGCAGCAGATAGAGCGCCGGGGCGACAAACAGAAACAGAAACTCGATCGGTTCGGTCGTGCCGCCAACCACGCAGGCCACCACGCCGGAAATCAACAGTCCTTTGATCTTGTGACGATTCTCTGGCCTCGCGCAGTGATAAATGGCTAACGCCGCGCCGGGCAGGCCACCAAGAAACGCGGGCATTTTTCCCTGCGAGAGAAAGCGGGTGGCGCTTTCCGAGAAGCCATGCACTTCCGGACAGGCGAGCTGCGCCTGGAAAATGGTCAGCGCGCCGCTGACGCTCTTGCCGCATACCTCCATCGTGCCGCCCGCATCGGTAAAGCGGATAATCGCCACCAGAATATGCTGCAAACCAAACGGCAGCAGCAGGCGCTCGCCGGTGCCGAACAGCATCGGGCCAAAGTCGCCCGCACCGTTAATCATCCAGCCGAGTCCGGCAATGCCGCGCGCGAAAAAAGGCCAGATCAGCGGCACTACAAGGCCAAGCAGTCCCGTCACCAGCAGTGTGATGATGGGCACGAACCGCGTGCCGCCGAAAAACGCCAGCGCGTCCGGCAAGCGCACGTTATGGAAGCGCTCGTGCAGCCAGAACACCACGACGCCGACAATTACCGCGCCAAGAATGCCGGTATCGATCGCCTGAATGCCGAGAACTGACTGGATATTGTTCGCTTTCAGCAGCGCGGCATCGCTGGTGGGCAAAATGCCTTTAATCGTGAGCCAGAAGTTGGTGCTGAGGTTCATCACCGTATAGCCAACAAAACCGGCAAAGGCGGCGACGCCTTTATTTTCACGCACCATGCCGAGCGGGATGGCAATAGCGAACATCACCGGCAGAAAGCGAAAGGCGAATGCGCTGGTTGTCGCCATCCAGACAAACAGATGCTGCAGCAGCGGCTGGTCCAGCAGCGGGATTAACGTCAGCACGTCACGGCTGCTGAGGGAACTGCCGATGCCGAGCAGAATGCCGCAAAAGGAGAGCAGGGCGACAGGCAGCATAAAGGTTTTGCCCAGGCTCTGAAAAAACTCCCAGAGCGACAGGCGAGGAAGCGGAGCAGACATATTTTCTCCTGGAAAGAAAGCGGACGGGTATCAAGGTAAAATGATGATAAAACGTTTTACCACCGCTTTATGAGCGGGCCGTCACAATGTGAGCGTGGCAGGGTCAGCTAACTTTATTCGTCAGGTTTAACGTTTTACCTATATGATAAGGCGATTAGATAGTGTTTCGCAGGCGAGCATCATGACGCAGCAAAAAGTCACCATTAACGACGTCGCCGAAGCGGCTGGCGTCTCCGTCACCACCGTTTCTCTGGTGCTCTCCGGCAAGGGGCGCATCTCTCCCGCCACGGTGGCGCGGGTTAATCAGGCGATCGAACAGTCAGGCTATGTGCGCAACCGTTCAGCGGCCTCGCTGCGCGGCGGTGCCAGCGGCGTGATCGGGTTGATCGTAAGGGATCTCAGTCAGCGGTTTTACGCTGAAATGACCGCGGGCCTCAGCGAGGCGCTGGAGACGCAGGATAAGATGCTGGTGCTGGCCCAGAGCGGCGCGCAGGGAAAGTATCTGACGCGCTGCTTTGATGCGCTGGTGGCGCAGGGGGTGGATGGAATAGTGCTGGGCGGCGATGCGGGCAATGGCGCGGCGCTGGCGACGCGCGCCGCGGAGCTTGGGCTGCCGCTGATTTGCGCGTCGCGCGCCAGCTATCTGGAGGGCACGGACAGCCTCCGGCCCGACAATGCGCTGGGCGCTCGCATGGCGACGGAGTATCTGATCCGCCAGGGACATCAGCATATCGCCTGGCTGGGCGGCAGCGGCGCGTCGCTGACGCGCGCCGAGCGCATCGGCGGTTACTGCGCCACCTTGCTGCAGTACGGCTTACCCTTTAAGCCGGAATGGATTATCGAATGCGAAGAGAGCCAGAATGCGGCGGCTGAGGCGACCACGCAACTGCTGCAGCGCTACCCGCGCCTGACGGCCATTATCGCCGCTAATGGCGCCACCGCGCTGGGCAGTTACTTTGCCCTGCTGCGCAGCGGCCGCACGCTGGGTAAGGGCGCGGTTGACAGCTATTACGCGCAGCAGATGGCGCTGGTGGGATTTAGCGATGAGCCCCAGGCGAACCTGAGCGATCCGCCGCTGACCTTTATCTGCAGCCCGGCGCGTGAGATGGGACGGGCCGCGGCGGCGCGTATTCTGCTACGGATCAGCGCGCCGGAGACGGCCAGCCAGCATATGATCCTGACGCCGAGCCTGATTACCAGCGAAAGGAGATAAAAAAAGCGACCCGCAGGTCGCTTTTGTCAGGCTGCCGTTTACTGCGGCATGCCTTCGCTGGTTGGCAGGCCGAGCATATAGCGCGACATAAACTGCTCCAGCGTCATCGTATCGCCGTTCATATTTACCTGGCCGCCGTTGTACTGCAGGCTGGTGACGATATTGTTGTCCTGCTGCTGGGTCAGACGGAACATCTGCCCCATCGCCGCCAGGCCTTTTACCTGCTGATCCGCCAGCTTCTGCGCGTCGTCGCCAGAGTAACCTTCGGCCAGGCCGACGTTGCGCATCACTTCTGTCGCCATCGGCATATTGATAACCAGTTTGGCGGTTAACCCCTTCAGCACGCGATCCACCATGCCGGCCAGGTTTTGCGGCTGGCCGGTGACGGTAGCGGGATCGTTAAAGTTGGCGGTCAGATTAAAGGTGCTTTCACCTTTATCATTTTTCCAGCTCAGCGGCGCGATGCTCACCATCGGCGCGCCTTTCAGCAGCGTCGGCAGATTGTTCATCAGAATGGTGTTAACGCCTGCCTGATAGCGAATCGGATCGCTGGCAAGGCCGGGCTGATTCAGCAGATCCTGCATCTGGGCGTGGTAGTTATCGGAGAAGGTTTTCACCGCCTGGGCATCAAACTGCGCCAGCTTCATGCTCAGCTTCGCTGCGCCGAAATCATTGCTCTGCAGATGCACGTTATCGACCTGATAATCGATATTGCCGCTGATTTTGCCCGCTTTGTTATCGAACGATGAAGTGCCGTTGAGTTTTTGCAGCGTCAGCACATCTTTGCCGTTCGCGCTGGCGTTAAATTTATCCAGCTCGACTTTCTGATCGCCGATGCGCACGCCTTCCGGCGTCAGATGGGTATTGCCGCTTACGCGGACGCCGTTGGCGGTGAAGAGCACCGGCAGACCCATCTCGTTTTTACTGGTGATGGCGATGCTGTCGATATCGCTGTCCACGGAAACTTTATCGCCTTTGCTGTCTGCGCTGACGTTCAGCGTGCCGCCGTTGGTTGCCACGCGCTGGCCGGTCTGGGCGTTCTGGTAATTAACCGGCAAAAAGTGCAGTGCGGTATCGGTCGCGCCGCTGTAGCCGATGCGGGTGTCCGCATTGGCCGGCGATTTATTGTCGGTCAGGGCGAAAAGGTTTTTCAGCGCATCGGTATTTTCCAGCTCGGTATGCACCGACGCCATGCTCGGGATCAGCGTAAAGCGACGCAGCTGCGCGAACGGGAAGGGACCGTGATCGATGGTTTCGTTAAAGACGATACTCTGGCCCGGTTTCAGGAAGGCGTTATCTTCGGTCTGCGAACTGGCCTGCAATACCAGCTTCGCTTTGCTGCTGAAAACGCCGCGCTGGTAATCCTGATAGCTGAGTTTGAGTCGGCTATTGGGCGCATAAGCGTTAAGCTGTGTATTGGCGTTCTGCACCAGTTCATCCATATGGCTTTCCAGCTGCTTACCGGTAAACCATGCCGCGCCGGTCCAGATTACGCCCAAGGCGATAATCACACCTACGGCAACGTTGGTCTTTTTCATTGCTGAGTCGTCCTTATCCTTGTATCCGCTTACGCCGCTCTCCGACGTCCGGCGAGGGAAGAAAAAAGCCCGCAGGCGTTTTTCGCTAATAGATTGAAATAATAGCAGTTAGGGCCAGTTCCGTCAGCCGAATCAGCGCAATGCGTTAAAAACGCGCGCCAGACGGCCGCTTCCTGTCGCTTTCAGCGCGCCGTCGCTGGCGGGAATAAAGCAGGATTCCCCTGGCTGCAGCACCAGCTGCTGCTGGCCCAGCGTCAGCGTCGCCTGACCTTCGATACAAAACAGGATCGCCGCGCTCTCCTGAGAAAGGGTTTGCGGTTCGCTGTCCAGCGTATGAATGGCAAAGGCGAAATCTTCCACCGGGATGGGGAAGTTCAGGGCGCGATCCTGCGGCTGCGGCTGCGTAAGCAGCTGCGAGGCCGGTTTTGACTGAAACTTCACGTTGGCGAGCAGCTCGGGAATATCGATATATTTTGGCGTCAGTCCGGCGCGCAGCACGTTGTCGGAGTTGGCCATTACCTCCAGCGCCACGCCGTTCAGGTAGGCGTGCGGCGTCTCTGCATAAAGAAACATCGCTTCGCCCGGCTGCAGCGTAACCACATTCAACAACAGCGGAGAAAACAGCCCGCTGTCGTCGGGATAATCCACCGCGATCGCCTTGATCGTTTCCCAGGGCTGGCCTTCGCGCGCGTTGAGCGCGGCTTTCAGCACGTCCAGCGCCAGCGACTTCGCCTCGCCCTGCAGCGAGAGCAGAGTCGTAAAGAGCGTGGCCAGATTTTCGCTGTCGGGATGCTGCAAAAAGTGGGCAATTTGCGGATGCGCGCCCGCGACCGGCTGCAGCAGGGAGGCGATTTCCGTCAGCTCGCGAAAGCCGTTCATCGCCTGAAAGGGCGTCAGCGCATAGACCAGCTCCGGCTTATGGTTGGCGTCTTTGTAGTTGCGTTCCGCCGCATTGAGCGGAATACCCGCGGCGTTTTCGCGCGCGAAACCCTCTTCAGCCGCGCTTTTGCTCGGATGCACCTGAATCGACAGTGGCTGATCGGCGCACAGTACCTTAAACAGGAAAGGCAGTTCGCCAAAGCGCTTCGCCACCGCGTAGCCCAGCGTCGCCTCTGGCGCTGCGTCGATCACCTCGCGCAGCGAGCGGCGCTCGCCCTTGACCTCAACCTGCGAAGGGCTCTTAGGGTGCGCGCCCATCCACAGCTCCGCCATCGGCGCGCCGCCAGGATTAGGGATGCCATAGAGTTCCGTTAAGGCGGTTCTACTGCCCCACGCGTAATTTTGCAGCGAATTGACCATTTTTTGCATGATTAACCCTTTAATCACGGGAAGTTATGACGCCTATTAAAGCAGAAAATGGCGTGGAGAATACATATCAAGTGCAAACAGCGCCTCAGACTCGCATAATGTTAAATTCTTGTATGTAAGGATTCTGCGCGTCCAGGGGGCTTGCCACACTGGACGAACAATCACCACAACCTGTGCTAAAGGAGACGTAGACATGGCAGCCACTCGCATTGAAAAAGATTCAATGGGGCCCATTGATGTACCCGCAGACAAGTTATGGGGCGCGCAAACGCAGCGCTCGCTGGAACACTTCCGTATCTCGACAGAAAAAATGCCCACCGAGCTGGTCTATGCGTTAGCGCAGACCAAGCGCGCCGCCGCCACCGTGAACCGCGATCTCGGCCTGCTGCCTGCCGATCGGGCCGAAGCGATTGTCAAAGCCGCCGATGAAGTGCTGGCCGATCAGCACAGCGGCGAATTTCCGCTGGCTATCTGGCAAACCGGTTCCGGCACCCAGACCAATATGAATATGAACGAGGTACTGGCCAACCGCGCCAGTGAAATCCTCGGCGGCGAGCGCGGCATGTCGCGCCTGGTGCACCCCAACGACGATGTGAACAAAAGCCAGAGTTCTAACGACGTCTTCCCGACCGCGATGCACGTGGCGGCGGTAATCGCGCTGCGCGAAAAGCTGATCCCGCAGATTGACGTGCTGAAAAAAACGCTGAGCGAGAAATCCAGCGCCTTTAAAGATATCGTCAAAATCGGCCGTACCCACCTGCAGGATGCGACGCCGCTGACCCTGGGCCAGGAGATCTCCGGCTGGGTGGCGATGCTGGAGCATAACCTCAAACATATCGAGCAGAGCATTCCCCACCTGGCGGAACTGGCGCTGGGCGGCACCGCCGTGGGCACCGGGCTGAATACCCATCCGGAATACGCGGTGCGCGTGGCGAAAGCGCTGGCCGAACTGACGGGGCAGCCGTTCGTCACCGCGCCGAATAAGTTCGAGGCGCTGGCGACAACCGATGCGCTGGTGCATGCGCACGGCGCGCTGAAAGGGCTGGCGGCCTCGCTGATGAAGATCGCCAATGATGTGCGCTGGCTGGCCTCAGGGCCGCGCTGCGGCATCGGCGAGCTTTCTATTCCCGAGAACGAGCCGGGCAGCTCCATCATGCCGGGCAAGGTGAACCCGACCCAGTGCGAAGCGATGACGATGCTCTGCTGCCAGGTGATGGGCAACGACGTGGCCATCAATATCGGCGGCGCCTCGGGCAACTTCGAACTGAACGTCTTCCGTCCGATGGTCATTCACAACTTCCTGCAGTCGGTGCGTCTGCTGGCTGATGGTATGGACAGCTTTAACCACCACTGCGCCGTCGGCATTGAGCCGAACCGCGACCGCATTTCGCAGCTGCTCAATGAGTCGCTGATGCTGGTAACCGCGCTGAATACCCATATCGGCTATGACAAAGCGGCCGAAATCGCGAAAAAAGCGCACAAAGAGGGGCTGACGCTGAAAGGCTCAGCGCTGAAGCTGGGCTATCTTACCGAAGAGGAGTTTGACGCCTGGGTGCGTCCGGAAGATATGGTCGGCAGCATGAAGTCGTAACCGACAGAGTCAAACAAGGCCAGCGCTGCTGGCCTTGTTGCGTTATATCGGGCAGTCGACCCACAGATGCAGGCGCGGGATCAGCAGGTTGAGCGGCTCCGCCGCTGGCTTATAGCGATGCTGTACGTTATCCGCGTTGTAGTTCAGCAACTCTCCCAGCACCGGCACCTGAGTGCGGTCGCGGCAGAGCACGATAATCGGCGACGGGCAGGCGAGCTGGGTCTGCTTTTTCTCCTCGGCGCGCCAGACGCGTGCGATAGGCTGCACTTTTACCGGGCGTTTTATCTTCAGCCGCGCGGTGGCGGGCAGGGCGCGGACGCTCTCCAGCTCATCCTGCACTTTTTCCGCCCACTGTTCGCGCGTCCAGGGAGCCTGCGCGCGGTTAGCGCTCAGACTCTTCTCCAGCTGCGCGATAATCTCTTCTCGCTTCACGTTTTTAATGACGTGCTTGTTGGCCCAGCCGAAACGCAGGCTGTCCGGCGCCTGCAGCAGGGTAATAGCGCGATAGGCGTTGAGCGTAATCAGGCCGCGCAGATGCTGATGCACGAACTCAAACCGCGCCTCGCTCGGCAGGCCAGACTCCACCGTGATGATCTGCTCCAGCCGCGCCTTGTATTGATTCACCTGCGCGATTTGAGCGGTGAGGGCGGCTTCGCGTTCGCCTTCTGCTTCGATGCAGATGGCACCGGGCAGGCGGACGGCGGCTTTGGTACTCAGTTTCTCGGACTGATGCTGCATAAAAAGCCGACAGAAGTGCGCCAGCGCCATCTCGCGCGCGGCTTCGCCCAGATGCTGTTCAACGGCAATTTCGGTCACTGCGTCATGTTCGTGGCCTTTTTCGACTGGCGGCAGCGAGAACACCCGCGCGATCAAGAGCGGCTGCGCCATAATCATCTCGCGTAACTCGCCCAGCGAACGTTCGAGGCTATTGGCGCAGTCATGCAGGTCAGAAATCAGGTCGTAACGCATTATTCGTCTCCATAGTTACAACATACCTTAATGTGGCAGAGAGTGACCCGTTCTGCAATTTGCTTAAATAGTTACAACATACATATAGAGAATATTATCAAGACAGTGCAGTCTGCCAGCCTGACAGGAAAAGCAGGCCGCAGAGCGCCGTTTCGGTTTTTTCGTTATGTCATAACATGTTATAAAAGCCGCTACCTGTACAAAACGGTGATGGATGTGAATCAACAGAATAAACCCGGCGTGCTGGCGGTGGTGGTGCTGGGACTGGTGCAGATACTCTCGTGGGGCGGTTCGTTTTATCTGATGGCCGTGATGGCGGCCCCCATCGTCGCCGAAACCGGCTGGTCGCAGCAGTGGGTCTATGGCGCGCTCTCGACCGGCATTCTGGTTTCCGGCCTGCTGGCGCCGCTCAGTGGACGCATTATCGCGCGTACCGGCGGCCGCATGCTGCTGGCGCTGAGCGGGGCGGTGATGGCGGCCGGACTCGTTATCATGGGTTTAAGCCACTCGCTGCCGCTGTTTCTTGGCGCCTGGACGATTACTGGCGTCGGTATGGCGATGGGGCTTTACGATGCGCTGTTTGCCACGCTGGGTACGCGCTACGGCGGGCAGGCGCGCAGCGCAATTACCAGCATTACGCTTATCTCTGGGTTTTGCACCACGCTGGTCTGGCCCGGCACTGCGTTGCTTATTCATCTGCTTGGCTGGCGCGACGCCTGTTTCGCTATTGCCGCAATGATGCTGCTGCTGGTGTTACCGGCCTATTTTTACGCACTGCCAGATAAGTCTCTGGCTCTGAAACCGAGAGCGCCAGCCGCGCGTGCGCAGCAGAGCGATATCGCGCCGTCGCTGTTCTGGCTGTTATGCGCTATTTTCACGCTGGCCTCGGTGATCATGACGGCTATCTCAGTACAGCTGATCGCTTTGCTGCAGGCGAGCGGTTATACGCTGGCCTCTGCGCTGGGGATCAGCGCCATACTCGGGCCTTGCCAGGTAGGATCGCGGGTAGTGGATATTCTGTTTAAGCGCGGCCATCCCATCTGGACGGCGTTTTTCTCGGTGGGACTGGTGGCGCTCGGTTTGCTGGCGCTGGCGTTATTCCCGCAGTTTGCGCTGCTCAGCATGGTGCTCTACGGCGCGGGAAATGGTTTGCGCGCTATTGTGCGGGGAACTTTACCGCTGGCGATGGTCAAACCGGAGGCGTATGCCGTTGTTGTTGGTCGTATGGCGCGTCCGGCGCTTATCGGTCAGGCGCTGACGCCGGTGGCGGGCGGTTATCTGTTTGAAACGCTCGGCGCTTCCGCTACGCTGTGGATGCTTTGCGCGCTGGCGCTGCTTAACGTCGCGCTGGTTATGGCGCTTAAACAGCGACTGCCGTCGGCAGCGGCAGAGCCGCGTTAAGGGCAGGGCGAAAGCCGCTGCGCCGCGGGCTGAACAGCTTGTGCTGTCGGCAGCCGGGTTTTAATGAATACGTGCCCTGGCGCAGTAGCCTTGCTTCTAAAAAGCAACAGTGTTTGTTATATTTATTGCTCACTGAATGTTCACTTACGCGGCAATAAAACAATAAGATGCACCGCAACTCAGGATAAAGAAATGCTTGATTACCGCTTCCCGACAGCTTTGCAAATGGTTCTTAGCGTAGCGATGGCGGAGCAAATGGGTAAACGCTCGACCAGCGCCATTCTGGCATACGGCCTTGAAGCGAACCCCAGTTTCATCCGTAAGCTAATGGTTCCGCTAACCCGCGACGGCATTATTGTCTCGACGCTTGGCCGCACCGGTTCGATCCATTTAGGTCGTCCGGCCAGCGAAATCACGCTGCGCGATATTTACACCTCAGTGATTGAAGACAAAAAGCTCTGGGCGTCGCGTCCAGACGTCGCGCCGCGCTGCCTGGTCAGCGCCAATCTCTGCTGGTACTTTAAATCCATTGCGGATGAGGCCGAACAGGCGTCGCTGGACGTTCTGGAAAAACGCACCGTTGCCGACGCGCTCGAAGAGCTAAAAAAAGGCAATGAAACCGAGTGTGCAGCGGTACTTGAGCCGGGTGCGATAGAGGACCTCTGTAAAAAAAGCCGCTGATGCGGCTTTTTTTATGCCTGTCACAGGCGATGCCCTGCGGCCAGAATCCGCTGAATCTGGCGCTATAGCAAAAGAACCCGTCTAAATGGCGGGTTTTTTATTCGATTGATAATTCAGGATAAGAGTATTTTTCCGGCTGATTATTAGTTTCTAAGGAGAGAGAAATGGCGTTAATCAACTGCCCGGAATGCACTGCGCGAATCAGCGATTCAGCGTTTAAATGTCCATCCTGCGGACACCAGGTTAAAAAGCCAAAGCGGTCCCTGTTTGGAAAGATCGTGAAGATACTCTTTATTGTCTTCAATATTTTTATGATCTATGCCGTTTTCAAAGGGCTGGGGGCAAGCGGAGAGGTAGTCAACAATGCGGCTTCTGAAGCTGAGCGAGCCGGGGCTGCTTTGGGCGCGGGCATGGGAGCGATGATGCTAGGTATTCTCTGGGTGGTGGGCGATATTATCATCGGCACCCTGGTTTTCCTGACGCGTCCTAAGTCGTAATAAAAAGACTTACCACGCAAAATGATTAAAAGCCGCGAAGCGGCTTTTTTTATTTCTGCGCTGTAAGAGAGATAAAGGGCGATCCAGGGACCGCCCTTTATTCATTACGCGGTCTGCAAGGTTTCTTTCGGCGCTTTGCGCGTCACCAGTTTACGCAACGTCACGTAAAACACCGGGGTCAGGAACAGGCCGAACAGGGTGACGCCCAGCATCCCGGCGAACACGGTAATACCGGTAACGCCGCGCACCTCGGCGCCCGCGCCTTCGCCCAGAATCAGCGGCACGGTACCGGCGATAAAGGCGATAGAGGTCATCACAATAGGGCGCAGACGCAGGCGACAGGCTTCCAGCGCCGCCTCCACGATGCCTTTGCCCTGCATCTCCAGCTCCCGGGCGAACTCCACGATAAGAATGGCGTTCTTACACGCCAGCCCCATCAGCACCACCAGGCCGACCTGTACGAAGACGTTGTTATCGCCGCCCGTCAGCCAGACGCCGACCAGCGCCGACAGCATCGTCACCGGCACAATCAGGATCACCGCCAGCGGCAGCGTCCAGCTCTCATAGAGCGCGGCCAGCACCAGGAACGCGAGCAGCACCGCCACCGGGAAGACGATAAAGGCAGTATTGCCCTGTGTCGCCTGCTGATAGCTCAGATCGGTCCACTCGATATTCATGCCATTCGGCAACAGCTGACTGGACATCGCTTCCAGCTGGGTCATCGCCTGCGCGGAAGAGAGTACGCGCGGGTCGGCATCGCCAATCAGATCCGCCGCCGGATAGCCGTTATAGCGGATCACCGGATCGGGGCCGTAAGTGGTGGTGATATGCACCATGCTGCCGACCGGTACCATTTCGCCGCGATCGTTGCGGGTGCGCAGGTTGGCGATATCTTCCACGCTGTCGCGGAATTCACCGTCCGCCTGCGCCATCACGCGCCAGGTGCGGCCAAAACGGTTGAAGTCGTTAACATACGAGGAGCCGAGATAGGTTTGCAGCGTACTGAAGAGATCGGTCAGCGACACGCCCTGCGCCTTGGCTTTATCGCGATCGACCTGCACATCCAGCTGCGGCACGTTCGCCTGGTAAGAGGAGATCGGATAGTGCATGCCTGGGGTCTGCATGACCGCGCCGGAAAGGGTATTGATTGCCGTCTGCAGCGCGCCGTAGCCCAGACCCGCGCGATCCTGCACGTAGAGCGAATAGCCCGAGCCCTGGCCGAGACCCAGAATCGGCGGCGGCATAATTGAGAAGCCGAACCCTTGCTGCAGCTGAGAGATTTTCGCGTTGATTTCAGCGTTGATCTCCGCCGCGCTGTGCTTACGCTCGTTGAACGGCTTCAGGCCGAAGAACACCGTACCGGTATTCGGCGTGTTGGTGAACTGCAGCGCATTCAGGCCGGGGAAGGCGACGGAGTAGGCGACGCCTTCGGTGTTCATACCGATTTCGCTCATCTTGCGGATCATCTCGTCGGTACGTTCCAGCGATGAGCCTTCCGGCATTTTCACGCCGCCGATCAGGTAGAGCTTATCCTGCGTCGGGATAAACCCGCCCGGCACGGCGTGGAACATAAAGGCTGCGCCCGCCAGCAGCAGCACATAGACGCCGAAGACCGCGCCGCGTCGACGCAGCGTTTTGCCGACCAGCCCTTCGTAACCGTGCGCGCTGCTGTTAAAGAAGCGGTTAAACGGACGGAACAGCCAGCCGAGCAGGCGATCGATAATGCGCGTTGGAATATCTTTCGGCGCGTGGTGGTCTTTCAGCAGCTTTGCCGCCAGCGCAGGCGAGAGCGTCAGCGAGTTAATGGCGGAGATCACCGTCGAGATGGCGATGGTCACCGCGAACTGCTTATAGAACTGACCGGTAACGCCAGAGAGAAACGCCATCGGCACAAACACCGCGCACAGCACCAGCGCGATAGCGATAATCGGCCCGGAGACCTCGCGCATCGCCTGATGCGCCGCCGCCTGTGGCGAGAGGCCCAGCGCGATATTACGCTCGACGTTCTCCACCACCACGATCGCGTCATCCACCACAATACCGATAGCCAGCACCAGCCCGAACAGGCTCAGAGTATTGAGCGAAAAGCCGAGCAGATAGAGCACGCTAAAGGTGCCGACCACCGAGACCGGTACCGCCAGCAGCGGAATAATCGAGGCGCGCCAGGTCTGCAGAAACAGGATCACCACCAGAACCACCAGGGCGACCGCTTCCAGCAGCGTATGCACTACCGCGCTGATAGAGTCGCGCACGAACACCGTCGGGTCGTAAGGCGCGGCCCACTGCACATCATCCGGGAAACGCGTCGCCAGCTCGTTCATTTTGGCGCGTACCGCGTTAGAGAGATCGATGGCGTTTGCGCCGGGCGCCTGGAAAATACCGATACCGACCGCATCTTTATTATTGAGCTGCGAACGCAGCGCGTAGCTGCCGGAACCCATCTCAATGCGCGCCACGTCGCGCAACCGCACCAGCGAGCCGTCGCTTGAGGTTTTCAGAATGATATTGCCGAACTGCTGCTCGTTTTCGAGGCGGCCCGCGGTATTGATGGATAACAGAAAGTCAGACTGCTTTTTCAGCGGCTCAGCGCCGAGCTGACCAGCCGAAACCTGCACGTTCTGCTCCTGCATCGCCGTTACCACGTCGGCGGCGGTCAGGCCGCGCGCGGCCACTTTATTAGGATCGAGCCAGACGCGCATCGCATATTCGCCCGCGCCGAAGATCTGGATCTGGCCGACGCCCGGCAGGCGTGCCAGCTCATCCTTCACCTTCAGCGTGGCGTAGTTGCGCAGGTAGAGCGAGTCATACTTGCCGTGCGGCGAGAACATATGCACCACCAGCGTCAGCGTCGGCGACATCTTCTGGGTGGTGATACCGAGGCGGCGCACATCTTCCGGCAGACGCGCTTCTGCCTGCGCGACGCGGTTCTGCACCTGCACCTGCGCCTGATCGGGATCGGTGCCCGGGCGGAAGGTGACGGTGGTCACCAGCACGCCGTCGGAACCGGCCACCGACTTCATATACATCATATTTTCAACGCCGTTGATCGCCTCTTCCAGCGGCGTCGCCACGGAATCGGCGATCACCTTCGGATTCGCGCCGGGATATTCAGCGCGCACCTGCACGCTGGGCGGCACGACGTCCGGATATTCGCTGATCGGCAGCAGCGGAATGGCGATCAGGCCGGTCACAAAAATCAAAATCGACAAAACGGCGGCGAATATCGGCCGGTCGATAAAAAAGCGGGAGAAGTCCATAGCGGCAGTAGCCTCAGTTAGTTGGCGTTAGCCGCGCGCATCGCGACCTGCTGTGCCGTTACCGGCATTCCGGGCATAAACACTTTTTGCAGCCCGTCGACAATCACCCGATCGCCCGACTGCAGTCCGCTTTTCACAATGCGCAAACCTTCAGCCATCGCGCCGGGCTGAATATCGCGGCGCTGCGCCTTGCCGTCTTTGTCCACCACATAGACATATTTGCGGTCCTGGTCGGTGAGCACCGCTTTATCGTCAATCAGCAACGCCTGGAACTGTGCGCTGCCCGGCAGGCGTACGCGAGAGAAGAGGCCGGGCGTAAACTGACGCTGGCGGTTATCGAGCTGGGCGCGCATGCGGATGGTACCGGTGCTGGCGGTAAGCTGGTTGTCGGTAAAATCGACCATGCCGCGGTGCGGATAGCCGTTTTCGCCCGCCAGGCCGATCTCGACCGGCAGCGACCCGCGCTGCTCTCCCTGACGCGCCATCGCCTGGTAATGAAGGAAGGTGGTTTCATCGACATCGAAGTAGACATACATGCGATCCTGCGACACCAGCGTGGTAAGCACGCTGGCGCTGTCGCCGGCGGTCACCAGGTTGCCGGTGGTGATCATGGCGCGGCTGGCGCGTCCGTCGATCGGCGCGGTCACGCGGGTAAAGTCAAGATTGAGCTGCGCCATATCCACGGCCGCTTCAGCGGAGAGCATGTCCGCCTGCGCCTGGCTGGCGGCAGAGCGACGCTGCTCCCACTGCTCGCGTGAAATCGCCTGAGTGCCGATCAGCTTTTCGGTACGCGCCGATTCGCTGCGCGCCAGCGCGGCCTGACTGCGGGCGCGCGCCAGTTCGGCTTTCGCCTGCTCCAGCGCGGCGCGGTAGGTGCGATCATCGATAGTGAACAGCACCTGGCCTTTTTTTACTTCGTCGCCTTCACGGTAGTTCACGGCGTCGATATAGCCGGAGACGCGCGGACGCAGCTGGACGCTCTGTACCGCCTCGATGCGCCCGTTAAAGCTGTCCCACTGGCTGACCGGTTTCACCACCACATCGGCGACGCTGACCTGAGGGGGCGGCGGCGGGGCGTTTTGCGCCACGCCTTTGTCACATCCGCTGAGTATGCTGCTTAGCAGCACCGCGCCCAGAAGGGTTGAACCCTGACGAACCCACTTCGTTTGTCTGTTCATTATTGTTATTCCGCATAGCGTTAGAAAAGAGCCCACAAGGGCGGGCCAATATTTGCAACTTTTAAGATTGCAATTTATCGCGAGGAGTGTAGGCTCGGGTATCCAGCAACTGCAAGAATATCTGATACACTTTATGTGCGGTTTTGGTTGATGCAGTGCGCAGGCGTGGCGGGGCGGAGAATGACCTTACGGCGAGTGCGGCATTTAATGTATCAATCCAACTTGCATTAAATGGCAAAGTCAGTCACCCTTAAAGTGTAATTGCAACTGATACTGATACTGTTCGCAACGGCGACGGGAGAAAATGGGATGATGAGCGACGCATTTATTCACGATCTAATCGACTGGATTGATAACAACATCGAAGCACGTCTGGATCTGGACACCGTATCGGAGCGCGCAGGCTATTCCAAATGGCACCTGCAGCGTATGTTTAAAGAGCACACCGGCTACCCGCTGGGTGAGTACATTCGCATCAAGAAACTGAAAAAATCCGCGGATCGTCTGACCACCACCAACGAGCCTATCCTCAACGTAGCGATTTCGCTGGGCTTCGACTCGCAGCAATCCTTCAACCGCAGCTTTAAACGTCAGTATGGCGTCGCGCCAGGCGCATGGCGTCGCCATGGGGCGCAGATGCAAGCGATGCAGTGATCCCCGCAGGGCCAGCATTGCTGGCCCGCGCTGCATCTCAACGTTAAAGCTGGTATCATCAGCGTCCTGTTGTCTGGGATGCCATCATGTCGAAAAAACTCTGGATTGCACTGGTTATCGTGCTTGCGGCCGCCTGGGCCGGTTTTAAACCCCATCTGAATTCTTTGCCTTCATCAAACGCCAGCGATATCACCTCGCTGACGGATGCGCGCACCGTGGCGCGTTACCTGCTGCAACATCAGCAGCTGCCAGCCTATTACATCAGCAAAAACGACGCGCGCCGCCTCGGCTGGGATCCAGCCAAAGGCAACCTGTGCGAGGCGCTGCCGGGCAAGGCGATCGGCGGCGATCGCTTTGGCAACCGTGAAAAGCGCCTGCCGCAGCGCAGCGGACGCTTATGGTATGAGGCGGACGTCAACTATCGCTGCGGTCATCGCGAGGCGGACCGGCTGGTCTACTCCTCAGACGGCCTGGTCTATATCACTACCGATCATTACCGCAGCTTTAAGCAGGTGCCCTGAAGATGCTGAAGATTACGCTCGATTTTCATCGCCTGCCGAATCGCGACGCGCTCTATCAGACGCTGGCGCAGCAGAGCCATTGCCCGTTCGCCTTCGGCAATAATCTCGACGCGCTGTGGGACTGGCTGACCGGCGGCATGGCGCTGCCGGCGCGTATTCATCTGCGCCATGCGGCGGGCCTGGAAAAGAGCGACGAATTCGCCGCCGTGCTGGAACTGCTGGAAGAGGCGGCGCAGGCGCTGGACGGCGACCTGCGCCTGAAGCGGGATTAGCTGCGCAGCGTGTTAAGGATGGCGGCCAGAGCCTCGCGCGCCGCAGGCGTGACATCGCGGCCACCGGCGTACCCGTTGTTCTCGAGGATCACCGAATTCAGGCCCACCAGCCAGTCATAAATATAGTAGGCGGTATGGTTGGCCGGCGCGGCGGATAAGCGCGTCAGACGCTGCCCGGCGGAAAAGTTGACGCTCGGCGCGGGCGGACGCGCAAAAACAGGCTGACCGCGATTGACGCGGCTCGGCGGCCGCTCGGCGTCGTCGCGCTGTAAAAAACCCAGCCAGGCGACAAAATCACCCAGCACCGTCATCGCGCGGGACACCTGGCGATCGGCGCGCGATTCATGGCTAACGGACGGGTTTTCCGGTTCATGCAGCGCCTGCTCCAGCGAAGTCAGCATATCGAGACGGAAGCTGGCAACAATCAACTCCTCTACCAGCCACTCCAGCGTAACGCGATCCACATTCAGCAACGTCAGCAGGCTGCGGTTCTCCGGCAGTTCGCGCAGATGATCGAGCCACAGCGCCATCACCTGACGGGCAAAACTCTGACCGGCGGCGCTGACGTGATGCGGCACGCTCGCAGGCTCCGCCAGCGGCGTATCGCTAAAGAGATCGAATTCAAATCCGACGCCGAAGTGCTGTGCCGGCGCCTCTGTGCGGATCGCGGCGGCGGTGGCGGGCGCGTCATGCTGGCTGAGCCAGAGCTGACGCAGCGCTTCCCGCGGCGGCTGCAGCCGCTCCAGCAGTTCGCCGTGCAGGCCGGTGCGGTGCTGCAGACATTTCAGCAGCGAATCGGCGATGGTCTGTTTGCGCGCGGCCTGCTCAGGGCTGGCGTCGGCTTCGGTCCAGGGCAGCAGGCGACGTTCCAGCACGCTGTGCTGCAGGTCGCGCAGCTCTGTCAGCAGCCTGTCGCGGCGCGCATCCGGCTGCATCTCTTCCTGAAGCCACTCCGCCATCCGATCAACGCCGGCGCGATCGAGCGCCAGCATTGAGCCCCAGCGCTGGCCGGGCTGGCCGATCTGGCGCTGCACCGCCTCATCCACGTTGATCTGCTGATGACGCGCATCGTAAGGGGTAATCGCCCAAATCAGGCGCGGCTTTTCGCCGCTTTCCCGCGGCGGCTGATGCAGCTGCCATTCGCGCAGGGCGCGGCTGGCGAGATCGGCATCCTGCCGCTGGCTGGCGGCGGTACAGACCAGCATTAAATCGATCCCCTGGCGCGCGGCGTAGAGGCCGGGCAGCAGGGCGCGTTTCTGTTCCAGCAGCCGTGCGCGCAGCGGATCCTGCTGTTCCAGCCGCTGGCGCTCCTCCAGCGCCGCCGCATCGGCGGGCGCGCCGGGCGCAGGCAGATCCAGCATATCGGCGTCGTCATAGAGGGCGGTGCGCGGCGTCGAGCTCAGAGGAAGCACCAGCTCCAGCGTCAGCAGCGCCAGCCAGCCGAGCGGCACCTGCTGCGGCTTGCCGATGCGGTTGCCGTTAAGCGGGCAGACTTCCACCTTCATCTGGCGATCCTGCTCGCTGGCGTGCGCGATCAGCTGCTCGCTCGGCAGCAGCGCGTCGTCGACCAGCAGGCTGAGCGGCGCCAGCACGCGGCTGGCGCTGCGCAGCTGATGGCGTAAATGCAGCAGCGCGCGCAGCGCCTCGCTCAGCTCCGGCTGGGTCGGCCACAGCAGCGCAAAAAGCTGTACCCGATCGTCCACGCTGAGCGCGGGGGCAAGCTCTACCGCCTGCGGCCAGAAATGGCGATCGAGCCGCGCGTCGTGACAGCGGTGACGGCGGCTCCAGGCCCAGAGCGTGACCAGCGCGTCGCTGTCGAGTCCGCCGACCGGCGTAGTGAGGCGCTGACGCTGCAGGCGCTGCAGCTGCTGATCGAGATGCGTGCTTTCCGGCTGCGGCGCTTCGCCGCGGCAGCTCAGCACCAGACGTACAATTTCCGCCTCGCTCAGCAGCGCCAGCTCTACCGGCCATTCGCTGGAGAGCGCTTCGCGCTGGTGGCAGTAGCGGGTCGCGGCGGCAAAATCGAGATTGCCGGGGTTGATCTGCTGAAAAACGTTCAGCGTCTTTTCGCCGAGGCGCGTCAGCATCTGGCCCTGCGCGTCGGCGACCATTTCGTTCAGCAGCCAGGCTTTGCCCGCCTGTGACTGGCCGAACAGCGCCAGCGTAACCGGGCGCGCCACCTGCTGGGCCAGCGCATCGCTCTGGGCGCGGGCGCGGCGCAGCTGGCGCGTAAAGGTGTCCGCTTCCAGCGCCAGACGCGGCGACGCGTCGCGGTGTTCGGCAACCCACTCCAGGCTGGCGTTGAGCGCCTCCTGCAGCAGGCCAAGACGTTTTGCCAGCGTTTGCGGCTGGCGGGGCTTTACAGTTCTCATCGTTTACAAAGGCTTCCGCTGTCAATCCAGTACTGGGCGTTGGCGTTGCCCGTCGGCGAGAGAGTATTAAGCTTCAGGCTCAGCTGTTCAAGCGGCACGCGCGTGCCGTCGTCCAGACGCGCGTCGCTCAGCACCAGACGCTCCGGGCCGGGTAGCGTCGGGCCCGGCGCTACCGCCAGCTTCACGCGCAGCACGCTCTCCCCGGCGACTTTACGCGCCAGCTGGGCGTCGTTCAGCGTCAGGCTGTAGAGCGGCGAAGCGGGCCAGCGGGCATTATCCAGCTGGCGGAAGCCAAGACAGACGTTGCCGCGAATACGGAAGCTGCTCTTACGATCCAGTGCGAAACCCTGATCGTCGAGATCGATATCGCTGTAGCAAAGGTTATCGTCGGTCAACGCCTGGTTCTCGTCGAGCACGCCGAGGTAGCGAATGGTTGAGTAGGGTTCGAAATCGCCCGCGCGGAACCAGAAGCTGTTCAGACGCAGATCCAGCGCCAGCAGGCAGAGCATCGCGCCGACCGCCGCGGTGGATTTCGGGTTATCAATACGACCATGTTTGTTGAAGGGATACCAGTCGCTGGTGTGATAGCCCTCCAGCGACAGAATGCGGCTGCCCGGCAGCGGCTGCAGATGGCGCACCAGCGCCTGAATGCCGGGGAAGCGCGACGGCCGACCGGTGAGCAGCAGCACGTCGCACTGATAGAGCGACACCACCTCGCACATCGAACGCAGCGCCGGAATAATCGCCATGCGGTGCTGCATAAACTCGGCGTGCAGCTGCGCCAGGCTGACGATCAGCGGCACTTCAAGCAGATCGAAACCGCTGCCAGCGCCCAGCGCACGCTGGATTTCGCCGTTGATAAAGGCGAGCACCGCGTCGGCCGGCGGGCTGGCCACCAGTTCGCCGAACAGGGCGTTGATCTCCGCATGGCTCTCCAGCGGGTCCCAGTTCTCATACCGCTCCAGCACCGCCTGCGCCAGCGGAATAAACAGCTGCAGCGTCGCCTGCTGGCGCAGCGTGGCCTGACCGTCGAGGCGGCCGTCATGGCCGAACAGCTTGTTCAGCAGCGGCTCGGCAAGGGCGAGGCCCGCCTTTTGCAGGCTCTGCTGCAGAGCGGGCAGGATCCAGAGCTGAATGACGTCCAGCAGAATATCGTCGCCCGCGACCTTGAATCCCTCGCGGAACAGCAGGCGCGGAGTAATTTTGACGTTATTGCCCTGGCCATCATCGAGACGGTAGTGGGTGATCGCCAGATCGGTGGTGCCGCCGCCGATATCGATCGAGGCGATGCGCAGGCTTTTGCCCGGCACTTCATCCGTTTCGCGCGGCCGATCCGGGCGCGCGGTGCTGCTGAAGAAATCCTGCGCGCGGCCGGCGAAATTGACCTGGGTTTCGTTAAACAACCATACCATCTGGCCGCAGGTCGCTTCGTCCCACTCCATCTGCACGTCCGGCACCGGCTTGCGGCATGCTGGCGGCGCATCGGCGTCGAACGGCTCGTCGGCGGCGTGCCAGCCTTCCGCTTTCCACACCAGCGCGATCGCCTGCTGCATGCGGCGACGGAAAATCTCGCGCTCCGGCTTCGGCATTGCCGACGGCAGGGTAAGAATGACGTGGCGCAGCTGACGCGGCGCGTGGCTCTGCGGCATACGCTGACGCTGGGCCGCGCTGTTCATCTGCATCAGCGCCTGTGCCAGCAGTTCGCACAGCATAAAGGTCATCAGCGAGCTGCGGCTGTAGTGCGCGGAAAAAACCGGCAGGCGGTCGTCGGCGGAGAGCGCGTGCAGCGGCTCGCCTTCATCATTGAGCAGAAAAGTGAAGGGCGCGGCGTTGGCCTGAGGCTCGTTCGCGCCGTGCGGCTGGTTAAAGCGCCAGCCTGGCTGATAGCGCGCCTCGTCCCACAGATAGCGGCGCGGGCTGGAGATGCCGGTGCTGCCGTCAAGACCGGCGCGCTGCAGCGCCAGGCGGCTCGCTTCGCGGCCGACGCGCGTCAGCGACGGCCACATAAAGGCGTTTTCGCGGCCGCTCTGTAGCGAAAAGCTCGCCTTGCCGAAATGGGTTTCTGCGAACTCCAGGCGGCTGTCGAACAGTTCGTTGTAGACCTGATGCGGCTGCGAGAGGTCGCGAAGCTGCAATTCGTATGTCTGTTTCAGGCCATTGCTCTCTTCGGGATGATCTTCCACCAGAATGCCGCAGGTATGCGAGTTGCCGACGTCGAGAATAATGTCGACATTAACCGCGGGCGTCTGCTGGGTGGCGGCCTGGAGATGGATATCGCTGAGGTTGAGCTGCTCGCCGAGCAGCTCCAGCAGGTTGAGGTAGTGCGCCTGATACTCAAACTCGCGCAGCGCCTGCGCGATTGCCTGTTCGCGGCGATCGCCGACGCGGTCGCTGAATGCCTCGCGCAGCCAGCCGTCGACCCAGATATGATCGAGAAACTCGCCCAGCTCATAGTTATGCCAGGCGAGAGAAAAGGTCACGCCGTTTTGCGCGTCGGCGGAGGTGAGGCCGAGCTGCTCGCCGCCATCCTCTTCCGCTACGCAGCGGGTATCGAATGCCAGCGTCACGCGATGGGTATTGCCCGCCGCATCGGGCTGCGCCAGCGCCGTGAGGCGCAGACGCGCCCAGTTTTCCGGGCCGCCGATAAAACGACGGCCGCTGGCGCAGCGCAGCATCGGCAGCGGCAGCCAGCAGTCAGCCAGCAGCGTCAGCGAGTCGGCCAGCGCCACGTCCGATTCCGGACGCACCACTTCCGGCGCGCCGCCGTCCTGCGGATAGAGCAGAAACTTGCCGCTGTTGCCGTCAACGTTCAGGCGCAGCAGCGGACCATTCGCCGTCTGGCGCACAAACTGGCGGCGCGCCTGACCTGCGGCGATGCGCAGGCCAAAATCCAGAAACTGTACGCCGCTCTCTTCAATCAGCGTGATTTTTTGTTTGTCATCGATCAGGGGAGCCAACATGGTTACTTACTCTCACGCTTAATCGTCATCGGGAAGGATTTGTTGTCGCTGAACAGCGCTTCGCACACGGCGGCACCGTCTCCCGGTTTACACATCAGCTGCGGCATGCGGTAGCGCGAACCGTCGCTGCATTTGGCAGTATAGCGGCTGCGAACCGACAGCTGACCGCTGCCGAGCATGGCGGCGGTGACTTCGTCGGCGGTGCAGCGCAGATTATTACCCTGGGTGACCGTGGCGCTGCCTTTGCCTGCGCTGAGCTCATAGTGCAGCACCGGCGAAGCGCCGCCCGGCAAGGAATTCTGCATCACCACGCGCCAGCGCCCGTCGACGACGTTAATTGCGCCGTTGCGAACATCCTCCACGCTCATTTTCAGCGCGGCGTCTGCGGCAACCGGTACGGCAGGCGTCACTACGCTGGCGAGCGTTGCGGAAGGAGCAGAGGGGTCGGCGGGCCTGGCGACGCTTGCTGGCGTCTGCGGCAGGGTTGAGGCGAGTTTCTGCGCGGCGATCAGCGCGGCTGGGGGCGCGATAGTCGCGGCGACCGGCGCGGCCGGTTGCGGCGCGGCGACGGGGGTCGGCTGAGGCTGATGCAGCCAGAAAGCGGCCGCGGCGGCAACGGCCAGCGCGACCGGCGCGAGATACCCGATGCGGAAGGCGCGGCGCGGCGCGGGCGGCGCCACAACCGGCGGCGCTTCGGCGGCAGGTTCAGGCTGCGGCTCAGGCTCAGGCTGTGTCTCCGGCTCCGCGATAATCAGCGGCATCTCCGGCTGCGGCTCGACCACCACCGGTTCCGGCAGCAGCGACGGCAGAGATTCATCCAGCGTATCGCGCAGGCAGGCGAGCGCATCGTCGCGCGTGCGCGCCTGTGCGTCGACAAATCCCCAGAAGGTGATTACCGGCTTGCCATCCACCAGAAAGACATACTGCTGATCGGGAAACTGCAGCGCTTTGGCCAGCAGCGCGCCGAACAGACGCATCGCCGGGTTGTCAGCTTCGCGCGCGCGTGCGCTGAGATCCTGCATCTCCTGCTGCGTCGCCGTCAGCTGATCCAGCGCCTGACGGCGCTCATGATCGCTGGCCCCGAGCCAGGATTTTACTTTGCCGCTGAACGGCGCATACCAGTCGAGGCGGTCGCCGCGCTCGTTTGGCTGGGGAATGGCCAGGCAGTTTGCCAGTGCCGTCTGACGACGCAGACGTAGCGTTTCACGAATTTGCAGGGCGGATGCGTAGACCGGCTGGCCGTTTTCACCCAGCGCCAGCACCGCGTCAAGATTGCCGCTGCGCAGAAAAGTTTTTGCCACCTGTTGGGCCCTTATCGGTCGAATTCTGAGGCAGAAAATCGTGTGTTATCGGCGATTGGAGTGATTTTACGCGGAGCAAGAGCAAATCAAACGCCGGAAAAAACGATAATTAAGGGCGTTTTTCGCGCGCTGCGATGAAAAATATGCAGCGCGCCCAGGTGATTAAGCGGCGCGACGCTTCAGCACGGCATGCGCCAGCAGACCGCCGACCAGCCCCCAGAAGGCAGCGCCGATACCGAACAGCGAGAGGCCGGACGCGGTAATCAGAAAAGTAATGGCGGCGATATCGCGCGTATCGGGTTCCGCCAGCGCGCGCGTCAGGCTGCCGCTGAAGGTCGACAGCAGCGCCAGACCGGCAAGGGTGGCGATCAGCGGCGGCGGCAGCGCGACAAACAGCGTGGCGACCAGCGCGCCAGAGAGCCCGGCCAGCAGATAAAAAACGCCTGCCAGTGCGGCGGCCATCCAGCAGCGGCGCGGGTCGGCGTCTACCTCTTCGCCCATGCAGATGGCGGCGGTAATCGCGGCGATACAGACGGAAAACCCGCCAAACGGCGACAGCAGCAGGGCGACCAGACCGGTCCAGCTCATCAGCGCGGAGACCGGCGGCTGATAGCCGTGCGCCTGCAGCGTGGCGATGCCTGGCGCATTTTGCGACGCCATGGTCACCAGGAAAAACGGCAGGCCGATGCCCAGCAGCGCGGTCAGGCTAAAGTGCGGCATAATGCCCTGCGGCAGCGCGAAGCTCGCCGCATCCGCCGGGAAATGAATCGCGTGCCGCGCCAGCGCGACCGCAACGCCCACTGCCAGCGTGGCTAAAATGGCGTAGCGCGCCAGCCAGCGTCGCGCCAGCAGCCAGACGAGACACATCGCGCCGCACAGCGCAAAATCGCTCTGCAGGCCGGTAAACGCCTCAAGGCCAAAGCGCAGCAGAATGCCGGCGAGCATCGCCGACGCCAGCGCAGGGGGAATGATATTCATCAGGCGCGCAAACAGCCCGGTGACGCCGCTCAGCACAATCAGTGCGTTGGCGAAGATAAACACGCCGACCGCTTCATTAATCGAGAGGCCGTGAAGGCTGGTCGCCAGCAGCGCCGCGCCAGGCGTGGACCAGGCGCAGAGGATCGGCATCCGCGTCCAGAGAGAGAGGCCGAGCGAGCCTACCCCCATCGCAATGCCCAGCATCGACAGCCAGCCGCCGATCTGTGTCGCAGAAGCACCCGCAGCCTGCGCGGCCTGAAAAATAATGGCCGCTGAGCTGCTGTAGCCGACCAGCACGGCGACGAAACCAGAGACCACAATCGGAAATGAAAAGGCGGATCGCGCCATGATGCGCTGCATAAAACCTCCCTCGTGCGTTATAGCGCACATCGTAGCACTGTGCGCTATAGCGCTCAAGTGCTACACTGCCGCCATGTTTTCAGGAGAAGCCTATGGAAAATCTGCATCAGCATCTCAGCGAGGCGCTGAAACAGCTGCGCCAGGCGAACGGCTGGAGCCTGACGCTGGCTGCGGAGCGCACCGGCGTCAGCAAAGCGATGCTCGGCCAGATCGAGCGCGGCGAGTCCAGCCCGACGGTGGCGACGCTATGGAAAATCGCCACCGGTTTTAACGTCCCGTTTTCTTTTTTTATTCAGGGCAACGGGCTGCAGAGCGGCGAGTCCGCACGCTTCAGCCAGCTCAACGCGCAGATGACGGTGCGGCCGCTGCTGCCTTACGATGCGCAGCTGCGCTTCGATTTGCTGGCGGTAGAGCTGGCGGCGGGGGCGCAGAGCGACTCATCCCCTCATGAAAGCGGCTGCATAGAGCAGGTGGTGGTGATAGAAGGCGAACTGCTGCTCGGCATGCGCGGCGTCTGGCGCAGGCTGCAGGCGGGCGAAGCGTTGCAGTTCGAAGCCGACGTGGCGCACAGCTATCGCAATCCGCTTGCCACGCCGCTGCGTTTTCACAGTCTGATCCACTACCTGAAACGTCCCTGACCTTACAAATTGATACGAAGGTAAACTACACAGTTTACCTTCGTATCTCTATACTTGCGCTAACGTAAGGAGAAAGGCGATGAGCGAACTGACTGAAGCCGCCGCGATGCTGCGCATGGCGACAGGCAAGCTAAGCCGTCGGCTGCGCGAATCCGCGCCGCCGGGCGATCTCACCTGGTCACAGGTGTCGGTGCTGGGGTATCTGGTGCGCGATGGCGCGATGACCATTACCGAGCTGGCCACGGCGGAAGGGGTACGCACCCAGTCGATGGGCGCAACCGTCGCCAGCCTGCTGACGGTGGGCATGGTGCAGGGCGAAGCGGATCCGCACGACGGACGCAAAACCCGCTACTCGCCGACGCCAGCCGCCCGCGCGCTGATTGCCGCTAACCGCGCCATGCGCGATGACTGGCTGGTGCGCGCTATCGATACGCAGCTCAGCGCCAGCGAGCAGCAACTGCTGCTCTCCGCTATACCCTTACTGCAACGACTCGCCGACAACGCATCCTGAGAGGACTTTCCATGGCTCTGACGACCCTTGATACCCAAACCGCACTGATTATCATCGACCTGCAACACGGCATTGTCCGCCTGCCGGTGGTGCACGAGCCGCAGCCGGTAATCGACCTCTGCGCACAACTTGCCGAAGGGTTCCGCGCCCGTCAGCTGCCGGTCGTGCTGGTGAACGTCGCCGGCGGCGCGCCGGGCCGTAACGAACAGGGCCGCCACAGCGGCGAGCTGCCCGCCGACTGGGCGACGCTGGTGCCAGAGATGACGCCGCAGCCGGGCGATATCACCGTGACCAAGAAAACCTGGGGCGCATTTCACAATACCGAACTGCACGCCGAGCTGCAGAAGCGCGGCGTAACGCAGGTAGTGGTATGCGGCATCGCCACCAGCATCGGTGTGGAATCCACCGCGCGTCAGGCGTATGAATTAGGTTACAACGTCACGCTGGCCACCGACGCCATGACCGATCTTAACCTCGATACCCACAATAACAGCGTCAGCCTGATATTCCCGCGTCTTGGCGAGACGGGCAGTGCCGCCGACGTGCTGGCGCTGATCAACGCGCGCTAAGATGGCTATCGCGCAGGCGGGCCTGACGCGCTGGGCCGGGCTGATCTTCAGCTCGGCGGCGCTGGTAGCGGCGCTGGAGTGGCTGCATATTCCGGCTGCGCTGCTGCTTGGCCCGATGTTCGCGGCCATTGGCTTTGCCGCCTCTGGCCGCGCGCTGAAAATATCGCGGCCGCTGTTCAACTGCGCCCAGGCGACGGTCGGTGCGATGATCGCTGCGGCGATCCCCGCCTCAATATTTCATGAAATCGCCGACGACTGGCCGCTGTTTGTGCTGTGCGTCGGCTCGGTGATTGTCGCCAGCCTGGCGCTCGGTGGCCTGCTGGCGCGTTTTCGCGTGCTGCCAGGCTCGACGGCTATCTGGGGTTCGTCGCCCGGCGCGGCAACGGCCATGACCCTGATGGCGGAGAGCTTTGGCGCCGACGTGCGCCTTGTCGCTTTTATGCAATATCTGCGCGTCATGATGGTAGCGCTGGTCGCGACGCTGGTGACGCGCTTCTGGGCAGGCGGCGACGGCGCACCAGCAGCATCGCCCGCGCTCAATCTCTTCGCGCCTTTTGCGCCGTTATCCTTTCTCTTTACCTTACTGACCATTGCCGCAGGCGTGCTGGCGGCGCGGCTGTTGCGTATTCCCGCCGGTCCGATGCTGATGACGCTGATTGTTGCCTCAGTGGTGCAGGATGTCGGCTGGGTCGACATTACTTTGCCGAAATGGCTGCTGGCGCTGGCTTACGCCTTTGTCGGCTGGGGTATCGGCCTGCGCTTCAGCGCCGAGATCCTGCGCTATGCGGCGCACGCCTTCCCGCGCGTGCTGCTGTCAGTGCTGACACTGATAGCCATCTGCGGCCTGTTCGCCTTTTTACTGGTGAAGTTTGCCGGTATCGATCCGCTGACCGCCTATCTGGCGACCAGCCCGGGCGGCGCCGATTCAGTGGCGATTATTGCCGCGTCGAGCAACGTTAATATGCCTTTTGTGATGGCGATGCAGACCGGGCGTTTTATCGTGGTGATGTTCACCGGCCCGATTTTGTCACGCTGGATCGCCAGCTGGATGGCGCGGCGCGAGAAATAACGATCGCCCCGGCGCTGGCCAGGGCGATATTCCTTACTGAAACGCGTAGCTCACCGTCAGCCCGACGCTGTAATTGCGTCCCGGCGCCGGTTCGAAATAGCGTCCATTGCCTTCGTTAACGATAACGGAACCGACATAGTTTCGGTCGAACAGGTTATCGACGCGACCGAAGAGATCCAGCGTCCAGTTCTGCACCAGCCATTTATAGCCGCTGTTGAGCGCCGCGACGGTATAGGAGGGCGCCTTCACCTCGTTCTGGTCATCGGCGGCGATATTGCTCATATAGCGCATCTCCGCGCCCGCGTAAAAGCCCTGTTCCGGCGCATACTCAAGACCGGTATAGAGCATATTGCGCGCAATGCCGGGGATGCGTTTGCCGTCGCAGCTCTCATCGCCGCATGCGTTGCTGCGATAGCGCGCGTCGAGCAGCGTCTAGGCCGCCTTCACTCGCCAGTCTGCGGCGAACTGCTGATCCACGCCCAGCTCCAGACCGCGCCGACGGGTCTCTCCGGCATTCTTATAGGTTGTGCGGCCGCCGCTGCTGGTGTCGGTGACGATTTCGTTTTTGGTATCGGTCTGGAACAGCGCAGCGGTGATCAGGCCGTTGCCGATGCGTTTTTTCGTCCCCAGTTCCACCGTATCGCTGGTCGCCGGTTTCAGTCCGGTATTAAGGCCGGTTTCGCCATCGGCGCGATAGGAGAGCTCGTTAATGGTCGGCGTTTCAAAGCCGCGACCCGCGGAGAGATAGGCGTTCCAGCTGTTGTCGATAGCGTACTTGAGCGATGCGGCGGGCAGCCATTTGTGATAGCGCGCGTCACCGCTGTCATCGCCGTTGCTGGAGGTAATGTAATAGTCGTTGGAATCAAAGTTTACCGTGCTGTAGCGCAGCCCGGCGTCCAGCGACCATTTATCGGTGAGCTGCCAGGCGGTCTGCAGGTAGGGATCCAGATTCCACATCAGGTTGCGTTCGTTGCGGCGAATATCGCCTTTTACGCCGTAGTCGGTCGCGTTGAAGTTCTCAAAACCTTTGCGGCGCTCGGTCATGGTTTCATAGTCGAGTCCGCCGGTCAGCGTTACCGGCACGCTGAACAGGGTGTCGCGATGCGTCCAGCGCGTGTCGATGCCCTGATAGTGGCGCGTCAGGTCGATGACGCCGCCTGGATGTTTAGGGTTGAGCTGCACGCTTTTCGGGATCGACTGATACTGGGTCGTTTCGCGGATCCCGGCGTACATCATGACGCTGAGATCGTCGTTTTCACTCATCTGACGCTGGTAGTGCAGGCCGCCCTGGGTCTGATCCACGGTTTTGCGCGTGTTATAGAGCGTTACGTTGTTGACCACCTGGCGCGGATTCGCGCGCCACTGATCCGGCGTCAGGCCGCCAGGATCCTGCGCGTCGATATGTACGCTGTTAAACAACAGCGTCAGGCTGCTGACGTCGTCGATGCGAACGCCCAGCTTCGCGTTGCCGAGGTTCTTCTGCGCCGCGCTGTGGTCGCGGTAGCCGTGGGTGGTGAAACGCGAGGCAGAAACGGTGTAGTTGACGTCGCCCGCATGGGTGCCGTCGCCGGTAGCGCCGCTCGCTTTGACGCTGTTGCGCCAGCTGCCGTAGCTGCCGTACCAGCTGCTCGCTTCCAGCGTCGGTGGCTGCTGGCCTGTCTGGGTCTCGACGTTGATCACGCCGCCCGAGGCGTTGCCGTAGAGCGCGGAAAAGGGGCCGCGCAGCACTTCGATATGGTCAATGGAGCCAATATCGATATTGGAAGTTTGTCCCTGTCCGTCGGGCATGGTGGCGGGAATGCCGTCCACGTACATGCGCAGCCCGCGCACGCCGTAGGTAGAGCGCGAACCAAAACCGCGCACCGAAAGCTGCAGATCCTGGGCGTAATTCTGGCGGTTCTGGATTTGCAGCCCCGGCACGCTGCCGAGATTTTCCGACAGGTTAACGCGCGGCGCGGCCTGACGCATATCTTCGCCGCTCACCACGCTGACGGCGGCGGGCGTATCAAGTTCAGAGAGGCCGGTTTGCGCCGGCGCGGCGCTGACGACCATCGTACTGCCGGTATTGTCAGCCGCCAGCAGGGGCAGCGGCAGTATGGCAGGCAACAGCACGCTGACCTGACGCAGTGATGCAATTTTCATGAGTGAAAGACCGTAATAAAGAGATGAAATGAACCAAATGGAACATTAGGCGCGTATGTTAAGGCTTTTTACGATTATTTGAAAAGCGTAAATAATAAGGTGGTTTTATGCGAAATTCAGCGTCGAAAAATGTTTTCCCAGGCTGGATTTTTGCTGACTTTCCCTTCAGTCTTAAATGTTTACTTTCCAGAATGCGTTAATGATAACGCCCATCCGGGCGCAGCGCCGCAAACATCTGTCTGTCACGACAACCAGAGGAGTCAGTATGAGTCAACAACCTGCAGTCGCCGTATTAGGTTTAGGGGCCATGGGGCATGCCTTCGCCGCCAACCTGCTGAAAAAAGGATTTACCGTGTATGGCTGGAACCGTACGCGGGCGCGCGGCGACGATCTGGTCGCGTCCGGGCTGAAGCTGAGCGACAGGCCGGAAGAGGCGGTGCGCGACGCAGATGTGGTTATTGCCATGCTCGCCGACGGCGAGACCACGGAAAAGACGCTGCACCAGGTTAAAGACGCGCTGAAGCAGGGGGCGACTATCGCGCAGATGGGCACCATCGGCGTCGAGAAAACCGATGCCCTGATCGCCTGGTGCGCCGGGCAGCGTCCGGACGTGCTCTTTATCGACGCGCCCGTCTCCGGCACCAAAGCGCCTGCTGAAAATGCGCAGATCCTGGTGATGGCCAGCGGCGACCAGTCGCGCGCGCAGGCAGCGGAAGCGGTTTTCGCCGCTATCGGCAAAGGCACCCAGTGGCTGGGCGAGGCGGGAAAATCGTCACGCATGAAGCTGGTGGTCAACAGCTGGCTGATCGGTCTGATGCAGAGCCTGGCGGAGAGCACGCGCCTGGCGGAGGAGTTCGGCTTCACCACCGAGGATCTGTGGAACGTGCTGGATGGCGGTCCGCTGGCAGCTCCTTACGCTAAAGTGAAACTCGCCATGATCGCCAGCGAAGATTTTACCCCGCAGATGCATCTGGTCTGGGCGCTGAAAGACGCGAAGCTGGCGTTAGAGGCGAAGGGCGACGCAAAACTGCCGGCGCTGGAGCATATCGCCGAACTGTGGCAGCAGGCGGTTGACGCGGGCTACGGCGAAAAAGATCTGGCGTCGATCCATCATTATCTGAAGGCGTAACCCGTGACGGCGCGTCTGGCGCGACAGAGGTAAAAAAGGCGCGCGCCAGGGTGACAACCGCTGGTGCAAAAGCCTCAGCCTTATGCGTCCGGCGGCTAACCTCATGCGGAATCGGCATCGGCGATTTTCAACGTTCGCTTTACTCTGGATGTTTTGCGCCGGGAGGAAGCCGCATGAAATATCACACCCTTTATATCGCGCTGGCGCTGGCCACCGCGACGTCTGCACAGGCCGTCACGCTGCGCATCGCCGATCAAAAGGGTAATATGCGCGCTGAGATGGCGTCAGCGCATCAGCTCGACCATCTGAACTACACCATAGAGTGGGCGGAGTTTCCCGCCGCCGCGCCGCTGGCGGAAGCGCTCAACGCGGGCGCGGTTGACGCCGGCATTATCGGCGACGCGCCGCTGCTCTTCTCGCTAGCTGCCGGTTCGCAAGTGAAAGCGGTTGCGGTAAGCAAATCGGTGCCCGCCGGGCTGGCGGTGCTGGTGCGTCCCGATTCACCGATTAAAACGGCCGCCGATCTGAAAGGGAAAAGCATCGCCACCGGACGCGGCTCCATCGGCCACCTGCAGGCGCTAAAAACGCTTGAGCAGGCCGGGTTAAGCGATAAAGAGGTTGTCTGGCGCTTTTTACAACCTGCCGATGCGCGTATCGCGCTCTCTAACGGCTCGGTAGACGCCTGGGCAACCTGGGATCCCTATACCGCGCTGGCGGAAGTCACGCAGACGGGCCGCGTACTGGTAAACGGCGTGGGGCTGGCTACCGGCAACAGCTTCCTGGCCGCCACCGACGCCGCCCTCAATGAGGGCGATAAACGCGCCGCGCTGCAGGATTACGTCAATCGGCTGGCGGCGGCGGACCGCTGGGCCAACAGCCACGTCAGCGACTACGCGCAGACGCTGGCGAAGATTATCGGCTTCCCGCCCGCCGCAGCGGAAAAATCGTTCTCCCGTCGCCAGTCACACTGGCAAAGCATCGACGACAATACGGTGCAACAGCAGCAGGAGACCGCGGACTTCTACCATAAATATGGTCTGCTCCCGAAAACGCTTGATGTGAAACCCACATTTTATCGCGGCCTGACGGTAGCGCAGGGCGGTTAAAGCAGGATGCGGTTGCGCGGCAGCACAAAACAGCGTAGAAAGCTGAACAAGGAATGTTCGTTGCGTCTGGCGTATACTCAACAGAGCGCAACCGCACACATCAGCGCGATGTAAAGGCGAGGAGGTAAAATGAACAGGCTGCAAAAGTTAATAGGCAAGTGGTTCGCCGAGCCAGATAAGTTTATGCGCGGATTAACCAATGAAGATCTGCGTTACTCCGATCAGGACAAACTTATCCTCGACGTTAACGGTAATGCCCGACTGAATATGAATAACCCCGACGTGGGCAGAGCGATGCGCGCGCGTATGGAAGAGCTGGCGCAAAAACGTTAAGGGCGCGCGATGGGACCGCTGGTCATTATGGTCGTGCTGGTCTGCGGCTACTGGTATACGGAAAACCATTACCCTTCGCGCACGCGTCAGGCCCGCTCAAGCGGCTGGATCGCCTATTTTTACGTGGCGATGCACGGCGCGAAATTCGCGCTTCAGGGCTTTTTTGGCGTGGCGCTTATCTATGTCGCGCTGTTCCTTCTGAGTCTGCTCCTCTCTGTTCCTCATCTCTTTTCCCCCGATTACGCCGTCCGGGATTACTACTCCTGGCTGACCCGCACCACGCTGATGAATTATCCGCTCTTTTTCGAGCTGGGTCTGGCGCTCGCCTGCCTGCGCGCCTGGCGAGCGGGCGAGGCGGCGCGACGAGCGATGCGGGACGGGAAAAGCAGCATGGCGGAATACCGTAAAGTCGCCAGAGAAGATGGCATGGAGTCGCTGCTACTGCAGGCGATAGAAGAGGAGAGGCTGGTATTCGTGACGCTGAAATCGCGCAAGGTTTATATTGGCTATGTCGCCGCGCCGCGCATCGAACATACGCAAACGCAGCATCTGGCGCTTATCCCCTATATCAGCGGCTACCGCGACAAAGAGACGCTGCGCTTCTGCGAACAGCATCGCTATTACGAACTTTACCTGGCGCAGAATATCACTCCCGATTCCGAACCGCTGAACCTGCAGCACTTCCGTCACCTTATTCCCATGGCGGAGGTCGAGGCGGTTTCGCTGTTCGATGTCGCCACCTATAAAATTTTCGATCGCTTCTCTGTTACGCCGCCGCCAGCGTCGGAGTAACCATTCGTGCCCTCTGGTTTGGCGTTTATCCTGCGGGCGCGTAACATAGCCTGATGTCGAGTTTTTTAAGCGCTTATTTCTCCGATGTTAACTTTTGATGGCCATAACGATCTGCTGCTCAATCTGTGGCTGAATCATCGTGATGCGCCGGTCGACGCCTTCTTTAACGGTATTGAACGCGGCCACCTCGATTTTCCGCGCATGCAGCAGGGCGGCTTTTTCGGCGGCCTGTTCGCGATCTTTGTGCCGCCTCAGGCCTATATCGCCCAGACGACGCCGCACCTTGCCGATACGCCTTATCAGCCGCTGGAGATCATGTGGCAGCAGCTGGCTATTCTGCAGCAGATCGCCAGTCAGTCGCAGGGGCGCGCGCGCCTGTGCCGCAGCGCCGCCGATATTGCCGCCTGCCGCGCCGAGGGCGTGCTGGCGCTGGTGGCCCATATCGAAGGCGCGGATGCGCTGGATGAAGAGGGCGAACAGCTGCAGGCATTTTACGACGCGGGCGTACGCAGCATCGGTCCTTTCTGGAACCTGTCTAACCGCTTCGGCGTCGGCGTTACCGGCGCGTTTCCCGGCTCGCCGGACAGCGGACCGGGCCTTACCGATGCTGGTAAAGCACTGATTAAGCAGGCTAACGCGCTCAATATGCTGATCGACGTATCGCATATGAACGAAAAAGCGTTCTGGGACACCGCCGCGCTCTCTGACTCGCCGCTGGTCGCCACCCACTCCAACGCCCATGCGCTCTGCGCCCAGCCGCGAAACCTCACCGATGCGCAGCTAATCGCCATTCGCGACAGCGGCGGCATGGTCGGCATTAACTTCGGCAACGCGTTTCTGCGCGCCGACGGCAAACGCGACGGCGACACGCCGCTGGGCGAAATCGTCAGGCATTATGAACGGCTCATAATGATAATGGGCAGCGATCATGTCGGATTTGGTTCCGATTTTGACGGCATCTCCACGCCAGAGGCGCTAAAAGATGTGTCAGGGCTGCCGCGACTGTTCGCAGCATTTCGCGATGCGGGCTATGATCAGGATCGGCTGGAGAAGCTCGCCTCGGCCAACTGGCAACGCGTGCTGCAGGCGATCTGGCGAGGTTGATTCATTTCCATAACATTTGCGGGTTGATCTCGCTGCGCCGTTAGCGCACCATCAGCCGGCTCAAAATTGCGTGCATAATCATTTGATTGTTTACGTAATGATACCTGACGGGTATCGCTTTGTTCATTCACCTTAGAGGAAGACTATTATGTGGAAAAAACCTGAATTTGTTGATTTACGTCTCGGTCTGGAAGTAACGCTGTACATCTCCAACCGTTAATATTTATGCCCGCCAGCTGCGCGGGCATTTTGTTTCAACACCGGGTTTCCCTATGTATATCAAAGTCCTTGGCTCCGCCGCCGGCGGCGGCTTTCCTCAGTGGAACTGCAACTGCGCCAACTGTCAGGGCGTGCGCAACGGTACGATTCAGGCCAGCGCGCGTACCCAGTCCTCAATTATTCTCAGCGACGACGGCGAAAACTGGGTGTTATGCAACGCCTCGCCGGATATCAGCCAGCAGATCGCTCATACGCCGGAACTGATAAAAAAGGGCGTGCTGCGCGGCACCGCCATCGGCGCCATTATACTTACCGACAGCCAGATCGATCACACTACCGGTCTGCTTAGCCTGCGCGAAGGCTGCCCGCATCAGGTGTGGTGCACGCCAGAAGTGCATGCCGATCTCACCAGCGGCTTTCCCGTCTTCACCATGCTGAAACACTGGAACGGCGGGCTACAGCATCGTCCGATCGCGCGGCTGGAGCCTTTCAGCGTCGATGTTTGTCCCGATCTGCGCTTTACCGCTATCCCGATCCTCAGCAACGCGCCGCCTTATTCTCCCTACCGCGACCGCCCGCTGCCGGGGCACAACGTGGCGCTGTTTGTTGAAAATATCGCCACTAAACAGACGCTGCTCTATGCGCCGGGCCTCGGCGAGCCGGACGCGGTGATTATGCCCTGGCTGCAGAAGGCGGACTGCCTGCTGATCGACGGCACCGTCTGGAAAGATGACGAGCTGCAGACGACCGGCGTTGGCACCAATACCGGCAAGGCGATGGGCCATCTGGCGCTCTCCGACGAGCAGGGGCTGATGGCGCTGCTCGCCTCGCTGCCGGCGAAACGCAAAATTCTTATTCACATTAACAACACCAATCCGATCCTTAACGAGCAGTCGCCGCAGCGTCAGTTCCTGACGCAGCAGGGCATAGAAGTAAGCTGGGACGGCATGGCGATTCATCTTCAGGAGTGAGTGATGCAGATAACCGAGACGCTGACGCCGCAGGCGTTTGAACAGGCGCTGCGCGATAAAGGCGCGTATTACCATATTCATCATCCTTACCATATCGCGATGCACAACGGCGACGCGACGCGCGAGCAGATCCAGGGCTGGGTGGCAAACCGCTTCTACTACCAGACCAGCATCCCGCTGAAGGATGCGGCGATCATGGCGAACTGCCCCGATCCCGCAACGCGCCGCAAGTGGGTGCAGCGTATTCTCGATCACGACGGCAGCAACGGCCACGACGGCGGCATTGAAGCCTGGCTGCGGCTGGGCGAAGCGGTAGGGTTAACGCGCGAGGAGTTGCTGTCGGAGCGCCATGTGCTGCCGGGCGTACGCTTCGCCGTCGACGCCTATGTTAACTTCGCGCGCCGCGCCAACTGGCAGGAAGCGGCCTGCAGCTCGCTGACCGAGCTGTTCGCGCCGCAGATCCATCAGTCGCGTCTCGACAGCTGGCCGCAGCACTATCCCTGGATCAAGGAAGAGGGCTACTTCTATTTTCGCAGCCGTCTGAGCCAGGCGAACCGCGATGTTGAGCACGGCCTGGCGCTGGCGCTTGAGTTCTGCGATACGGTAGAGAAGCAGAACCGGATGCTGGAGATCCTGCAGTTCAAGCTCGATATTCTCTGGACCATGCTGGACGCCATGACCATGGCCTACGCGCTGAATCGTCCGCCTTACCATACGGTCACCGATAAGGCGGCCTGGCACACTACACGACTGGTATAACCCCATGAATGAAAACTCCATCCCCGCGTTTCGCCGCGGCTATCGTATGCAGTGGGAAGCCGCGCAGGAGAGCCATGTGGTGCTCTATCCGGAAGGCATGGCGAAGCTGAATGAAACGGCTGCCGCCATTCTGGAACGGGTAAACGGAAAAGAGAGTGTGGCCGCTATTATCGCCGACCTCGACGCGCGCTTCCCGGAAGCGGGCGGCGTCGGCGAAGACGTCAAAGAGTTTCTGCGCGCGGCGCATGAACAAAAGTGGATAATATTTCGTGACCCAGAATAAACCTGCCGTCAATCCGCCGCTCTGGTTGCTGGCGGAGCTGACTTACCGCTGTCCGCTGCAGTGTCCTTACTGCTCGAATCCGCTCGACTTCGCCCAGCAGGAGAAAGAGCTGACCACGGCGCAGTGGATTGAGGTGTTTCGCCAGGCGCGCGCCATGGGCAGCGTCCAGCTCGGTTTTTCGGGCGGCGAACCCCTGACGCGTAAAGATCTGCCGGAGCTGATCCGCGCGGCACGCGATCTCGGTTTCTATACCAACCTGATTACTTCCGGCATCGGCCTGACCGAGAAGAAGCTGGACGCGTTCGCCGAGGCGGGCCTGGACCATATCCAGATCAGCTTCCAGGCCAGCGACGAGACGCTAAACGCCGCGCTGGCGGGGTCGAAAAAGGCGTTTCAGCAAAAGCTCGAGATGGCGCGAGCGGTAAAGAAACATGGCTATCCGATGGTGCTGAACTTTGTGTTACACCGTCACAATATCGATCAGATCGACAAGATTATCGACCTCTGCATCGAGCTGGAAGCGGACGACGTAGAGCTGGCCACCTGCCAGTTCTACGGCTGGGCGCAGCTGAATCGTCAGGGCCTGCTGCCGACGCGCGAGCAGATCGCGCAGGCGGAAGCAGTCGTCAGCCGCTACCGCGAACGCATGAGCGGCACTGGCAACCTGACCAATCTGCTGTTTGTGACGCCGGACTATTATGAAGAGCGTCCCAAACCCTGCATGGGGGGCTGGGGCGCGATCTTCCTCAGCGTCACGCCGGAAGGCACCGCACTGCCGTGCCACAGCGCGCGCCAGCTGCCGGTGGCGTTTCCGTCGGTGCTGGAACAGTCGCTGGAGGATATCTGGTATCGCTCTTTCGGCTTTAACCGCTACCGCGGCTTCGACTGGATGCCTGAACCCTGCCGCTCATGCGATGAGAAAGAGAAAGACTTTGGCGGCTGTCGCTGTCAGGCCTTCATGCTGACCGGCAATGCCGACAACGCCGATCCGGTGTGCAGCAAGTCGCCGCACCACGACGTGATCCTTGAGGCGAGGCGCGAGGCGGCGTGCAGCGATGTGAAGATAGGGCAGCTGCAGTTCCGCAACCGTGCCAATTCGCAGCTTATCTATAAAACCCGGACCTTTTGATTGTGCTGAATATCCGTCAGCTGCAGCTGAACGGCCTGCGCGTGACGCTGATCCATCAGCCCGACGCGCGCAAGGCCGCCGCGCTGGCACAGGTTGCGGCGGGTAGTCATGACGAACCCGAGGCCTGGCCTGGTCTGGCGCACCTGCTGGAGCATCTGCTGTTCAGCGACAGCGCCCGGTTTCAGGGCGACGCGCGGCTGATGCCCTGGGTGCAGGCTGCGGGCGGGCGGGTCAACGCCACCACGCTGACGCGCAGCAGCGCCTGGTTTTTCGAGGTCGAGGCGAGCCTGCTGGCCGAAGGCGTAGCGCGTCTGACGGATATGCTGGCCGCGCCGCAGTTTACCCCTGACGCGATCGCGCAGGAGACGGCGGTCATTGATGCTGAGTATCGGCTGATCCAGCAGCATACGCCCTCCAGACGGGAAGCCGCGCTGAATACGCGCGTCAGCGCGCCATCTGCATTTCAGCGCTTTCATATCGGCAGCCGTGACGCTTTTGGCGAAGATGTCGGGGCGCTTAAGCAGGCGCTGCATCAGTTTCATCGGCGCTTCTTTCAGGCGGGTCAGACGCAGCTATGGCTGCAGGGGCCGCAGACGCTGGAGGAACTGGAGCAGCTGGCGCAAAACTTTGCCCGGCAACTGCCGTCGGGGAGAGCGGAGCCACGGACAGACACGATTCATTTTGTCAGGGAGGCGGATATTGCGCTGGCCACCCAGGGCGCAGGGGAGCTGCACATCACCACCTCTCTGCGCGGCGATACAGCCGCAATACGTGACAACGTCACATTAATGCGCGAATTTTTACAGGATGAGGCGCCAGGCGGCGCGATGTACGGCCTGCGCCAGCAGGCGTGGGCGCAGCAGCTTGAATTTACCTGGCTTAGCCTGGAGAACGCAGGCGGCTGGCTGGCGCTGCAGTTCGAAACGGCGCGGCCAGAGGCGATCTGCGCCTGGTATCCGCAGGCGCTGCGCGCGCTGGCGCAGACCTCCCAGGCGCAGCAGCACCACTATCTGCGGCTGGCGCAGCAGCGTTTCGCCGCGCTTACGCCGCTCGATCAGCTGCGCGAGCGGGCGTTCGGGTTTGCGCCGCCCGCCCATACGTCAGGTTTTATCCCGCTGCTGCGTCAGCTGATGAACGCGCCGCAGGCAAGGCTCTGGAGCTCGCCCGCGGTGCAGGGAGAAGCGGTGGAGACGCAGGGGTTTATCCTTGCGCTGCAACCCTGGACGCCCGACCCCTTTAACGGCGCGCTGCCGACGCTGCGCTTTCATCCCCAGGCGACGCACGCCCCACATCTGACGCCGCCCGCCGCCCGCGCGCCGCTGCTGCACCTGGCGCCGGGCAAAGAGCCGGTCACGCTGATGCTGCGGCCCCCTTTTTTCACCACGCTTAGCCGTACGGCGGCCGTTGCTATTGACCGCCGCCTGCGTCCGCTTTTCGCGCTGCTGCGCCATCAGGGCGGCAGGGGAAGCTGGCAAGAGATCCAGGGCGTCTGGCAGCTGGAGGCGCAATTGCCGCCGGAGAGCGAAGCGTGGCTGGCGTCGCTGCCAGACGCCTTGCATCAAAGAGAAAGCCTGAACGCTGAGCCATTGTCGGACGATGTGGCGATCCGCGAGCTGCTGCGACGGCTGCCACAGGCTGTGGCGAGCGCTGCGCCTGCGAAGGGCTGGCGCGCGGCGCTGTATGGCGGCTCGCCGCAGCAGTATGGCCTTATCGCAAGGTGGCTCTCGCCGCTGACGGGGACGACTGACGATAAAGCCGCAGAGCCGGTGCAGGGCAACCGGCTGACCGTGAAACATCACAGTCGCGACGGCGCGCTGTTGCTGTTTCTGCCTTGTCCGCGAGAGATATCGCTGGCGGCGCTGCGCGCGCTGGCGCTGCTGATGGAGCCGCGTTTTTTCCAGCGTATGCGCGTCGAACAGCAGATCGGCTACGTCGTCAGCTGCCGCTATCATCGCTGCGTCGACCGCGACGGTATTCTCTTTGCTTTGCAGTCGCCGCAGATCATGCCCGATGCGCTGCTGGAGCAGTGTCATCTTTTTTTACAGCAGCTGCAGATACCTGATGACGCGGAGACGCTGGAGACGTTGCGCTCGCGCCTTGAGGCGCAGCTTAACGCCGCGCCGGACGCCACGAGCGCGTTGCAGTCCGGGCTACGCCAGGCGCACGGGCTGCGCGACCTTGACAGGGACTCAACAGAGGCACTTACGCTGGCGCAGCTGCATCAGGCACAGGCACAGCTTCTCAGCCAGTGGCACCACGGCGTTGTGGTGGCGACGCATTGCGCGGGTTCGCAATAGTCACGCCAGGATATTGCTGAATTTATTTGAAAATTAAGACCAAAACTCTTCACTATATCTGCACGAGCGTTTCGGAGACACTCAAAGGGATTCGGCTGTTTTAAAAGGAACCCTAAGTGAAAAATATCAAACGTCTTGCGCTGCCGCTGCTGGCTGCCACCGCTCTCTACGTCCCGCTGTCACAGGCGGCCGCTCAGCAGTACGAGCTTAATCCGGAACATACTTCTGTTATCGTTACCTGGACCCATTTTGGCTTTTCCCATCCCACCGCTGACATCCCTGACAGTAAAGGCACGCTGGTGTTTGACAGTGCAAACCCAACGGCTTCTCGCGTTGACGTTACGCTGCCAGTTAGCCACATCGACAGCCATGTTCCTGCGCTGACGAAAGAGTTTAAAGGCGCGGAGTATTTTGATACCGCGAAATACCCGACCGCAACCTTCCACAGCACCAAAGTGGTCGCGAAGGGCGATAACAAATTCGACGTGGAAGGCAACCTGACGCTGAAGGGCATCACTAAACCGGTCACGCTGCACGCTACCCTGAACAAACAGGGCGAGCATCCGATGGTGAAAAAGCAGGCTATCGGCTTTGACGCCACCGGCACCATCAAGCGTTCCGACTTTAAGCTGGATAAATATGTGCCAGCCGTTGCCGACGACGTAACGCTGACTATTTCAACTGAAGCCTACGCGAAATAATGTCAGGCCTCTCTCTTTACACAAGAGAGAGGTTATTTCCCGCCTTACTCTGCCTTATCAGTTAACCGCCTCTTCTCTCTGTACTACCGGCGCTAAAATCTTTTCTCTGCTGCAGAGTAATTTCACCAGAAATTATCACCCCTTGTATAAATTAAGGTCTAAATAAGCGAATGCGCTTTAAAAATGAGGTGGAAATCACAATTCTGCATCATGGTGAAAAGCGTGAACTTCGCTGAATGCACACCACTGAAAAGACAGGCCGCTTTTTATCTCAACTTAATGAATAATAGCCAAAAAAAGAGATTTATTTCTTTTTTGCCACTGTGACCAGCCTCTCAAATATTGCCTCCATACGGAGCATGTCAAGCCTGATCCTCGCTCCGTCTCTGCTCAGTTTGTGATATTCGTTGCAAATTTAAAAGGCGCCCACCGGAACAATAACCTCAGAGCGGATTAAGCGGGGAGGTTTTTATAATGAGAATTGGCATGGTGATAAGCGGAGGTGATGTCGCCGGAATTAATAATTTTATCTTCCAGGTGGCGCGACTGGCGCAGGCGGAGATGGTGTTATTTAACGGCGGCATTGCGGGTCTGCTTAACAATTATCATCAGGAGATCGCCTGGCGTGACCTGGTTGATTATTCCGTCGCCTCCATTCCTTTAATGCAGTCCGGCAGAACCGAAAAGAAATTAGTACGCAGCGAATATGAGCAAATAGCCAGGCAGCTTAAAGCGCTGCGCGTGGAAATAGTCATTATGGCGGGCGGCGATGGTTCACTACAGTTTTTGCATACGCTGAGCGAATTCGGCGTTAACTGTTTCGGCGTCGGCATGACTATCGACAACGATGTTTTCGGCAGCGATTACACCATCGGTTTTTCCACCGCCTGCGAGCAGGTATTAAAAGAGGTGGCGAAGCTGCGCAATACCGGCAGAGCGCTCGCCGGGCGCGTTTTTATGGCGGAGCTACTGGGCGGTTTCTGCGGCGAGCTGACGCTACGCTCGGCGATTAAAAGCAACGCCGACTTCGCGCTGATCCCGGAATGCCAGATCCCGGTGCCGCAGCTGGCAGAACGTATCCGGGCGCGGCTGGAGCGGCAGAACAGCGTGGTGATCCTTTGCTCGGAGGGCTACACGCGCGAATATTCGCCTGGCTTTCAGGGCGCAATCGACACCCTGATCAAACAGCTGGAGCCGCTGACGGGCGTGCGCATTCGTAAAACGATTATTGGTTACGGTCTGCGTAACGGCGATCCCACCTGCGAGGAGATTTATCAGGGCGCCATTATGGCGGAGGAAGTGGTGCGTTGTATTCAGTCGGGCATGCGGAATAAAGCGGTCATTATTAATGGCAGCAATAAACCTATCCCGATTGATTTAATGAGCATGAAAAAACGCCTTGTCGATACTGAAGGGCATTATTACAAACTCGCTAAACAACTGAATATAATCTGAGGAGATAGCCATGCTTAAGATCTTATGTGTCTGCGGCTGCGGACTGGGTTCCAGTTTCGCCATCGAAATGAGCGCAAAGGCGGTATTAAAGAAGCTGGAAATTGAAGCCGACATCGATCACACCACCATATCGGAAGCGAATGCCTTTAAATCCGATATTATTTTAACGCAAAAAGCCTTTGCCGACGTATTAAACGCCGACGCCAGCCCGGAAGAGATGAAGCGCGTTATTGTGCTTAACCGGCTTACCGATAAAGGCGAAATTGAAGAAAAGATCCTGGCGTTTTTAAAAGAACACAATGTAAAGGTCGCGAATCATGAATAGCGTGATTAATTTCCTGGTCAGGGATCTGTTAGGGCAGGCATCTATTCTGATCGCCTTTATTGCGCTGATCGGTCTGCTGCTGCAGCGTAAATCAGCGGGTAAAGTGGTGGAAGGCACCTTTAAAACGCTGCTGGGATTTTTAATAATGATGGCCGGCATCAATATTATTGTCGGCGCGTTAACCTTCCTGAATACCATATTTACCCACGGCTTCGGCATGCAGGGCTATATCACCGATGTGGCCGCGATTGCCGGACTGGCTAACCGCGAGCTGGGATCGGAAGTGGCACTGACGCTGCTGGTGATCTTTATCGTGAATATCATCATCGCGCGCATTACGCCCTTTAAATATATTTTCCTGACCGGGCAGGCGCTGCTGTGGATGGCCACTATCGGCACGGTGATCGGTTATAAAGCCGGACTGACCGGACTTCCGCTGATCCTTACCGGCGGCATTTTCGGCGGCATTATGGCGGTTGTGATGCCTGCGCTGGCGCAGCCGGTGGTACGACGTATCACCGACTCTGACGATATCGCGCTCGGCCATTTCTGTACTATCGGCTACCTGGTGCAGGCGGCGGTGGCGAAAGTGGTCGGCAAAGGCTCGCGATCTACGGAAGATCTCAAGCTGCCGGACAACTTCAAATTCCTGCAGGATACCTATCTGGCGATGGGCATCGTGATGGTGCCGATGTATCTCATCCCGGCGCTGGCCGCCGGACCCGCTTTTATCGCCTCTTACAGCAACGGCATGAACTACCTGATGTATGCCTTTATGCAGGCGATGCAGTTTGTCGCCGGGGTGTTTGTGCTCTATAGCGGTGTGCGGCTGCTGCTCAATGAACTGGTGCCGGCGTTTCGCGGCATCGCGATGCGGCTTGTGCCGAACGCCAGGCCCGCGCTCGACTGTCCGGTGCTGTTTCCCTATGCGCCCAACGCCGTGATTGTCGGCTTTCTCGCCACTACGCTCGGTTCGATCATCGGCATGATCGTCTTCCCCATGTTTGGCCTGGCGATGATCCTGCCCGGTCTGCTCACCAATTTCTTCGCCGGCGGCGCGGCTGGCGTGTTCGGCAATGCGCTCGGCGGTCGTCGCGGCGCGATGATCGGCGGCGTAGTGCATGGGCTGTTTATCACCTTTCTGCCCGCCATTCTGGTGCCGATGCTGGAAAGCTACGGTTTCACCGGCGTCACCTTCAGCGATGCTGACGTCATCAGCACCGGCCTGGTGTTAGGCCACGCCTTCCAGGGCAACTGGCTGTTCGTCGCGCTGTTCGTGCTCTTTATTACCCTGATCGCCTGGTTTGTTAACGGAAAATCCACTAAGCCCCGTGAGGAAAATATCCATGAGTCTGTATAACTTTATCGATCTGCTGCAGGTGGCTAAACAACGCGAGTTTAAAGCGCTTGGCTCATTTAATTTGCACTGCTTGGAAATGCTGCCCGCGTTTTTTAAGGCGGCGGAAAAGACCAACAGCCCTTTAATGATCCAGATTTCGACCGGCACCGCGAAATATTTAGGCTACCGGCTGCTGGTGGACGCTATTTGTTCGCTGTCGGCCAGTAAAAATGTGCCGACCTGTCTGCACCTCGATCACTGTTCAGATTTAGCGGCGATTCAGACCGCCATTGACGCCGGGTTCAGTTCGGTGATGTATGACGGCTCGCATCTGCCGATTGACGAAAATATTGCGAATACGCGTCGCGTTATTGATATGGCGCGCCCGCGCAACGTGTCAGTAGAGGCGGAGCTTGGCGCAATAGGCGGCTCGGAGGATGGCAAAGTAGTGGCGCTGGAGGAGATCGCCTTTACGCCTGTAGAAGACGCCAGACGCTTTGTGAATGAAACTGGCGTCGATATGCTGGCTATCTCCATCGGCACCGTTCACGGCCTCTATACCGGCAAAGCGCATATCCAGCATCAGCGGCTGGCGGAGATCACCCAGGCGACCGGCACGCCGCTGGTGCTGCACGGCGGTACCGGCGTCAGCGATGAAGATATGCGGCTGGCGGTGCGCAACGGCATCGAAAAGGTCAATGTCGGCACTGAAATGAACGTGCAGTGGGTGGCGCGTTGCAAGCAGACGTTTGAAAAAGGCAAAGTGAACGACAGCGTGCGAAACTTTCTCGTTCCGGCGAATGACGCCGTGACGGATGTGTTAGTCGAGAAGATCCAGCTGTTCCGTTAATTTCTTTTCTCCACCATGAAAATACCATTGCCCGGCGCGATTCGGGGCAGGAGAGGCTATGTTTGGATTTATGAAAAAGTCCACGCCAGATAAAAGCGTGGATGAGGCGGAAATTAATCGGCAAGCCAGCGAAGTAAACAGAGAAATAAGCGGGCTGGAACAGCGGCTGGAGATAAATTCCCGCGACGGCGAAGCGCAAAAGCAATTAATGCAGGCCTATAACCGGGCGCTGAGCTTATTTGCCAAAAGTAAACACCACCGCACTGAAATGGATGCGCTGTTCGTCAAAATGGATACGCTGCGCAATATTATGCGCAAGTCGATCTGAGGAGACCTGATGAGTATTAAACAGGTATTACAGGAGGCCAACGCCATTCAGGTCGGCGTCAGGGCGAGCGACTGGCAACAGGTGATTACGCTGGCGGCGCAGCCGCTGGTGCGCGGCGGCTATGTAAAAGCCTCCTATCCCGAAGCGGTTATCGCTAATACGCTGAGGCATGGCGCTTACTATGTGTTTGAAGAGGGGATTGCCATTCCTCACGCGCGGCCGGAGAGCGGCGTGGTTAAAGATTGCTTTAGCCTGCTCCTGTTACAGGAGCCGATCGCGTTTGATGGCAGCGATAAAGCGGATATCGTCATTATGTTCGGCGCGCGCGACAGCAACGCGCATATCGAAGAGGGCATCCGCGCCATTATCTCGCTGCTGGATAATGCGGAAACGCTGGCGCGCTTACGCCAGGCAAACAGCGTGGCGGAGGTGATGGATATCTTATGACGCTCGCAACCCAACCCAAACAGGTGGTGCTGGTAAATGGCATTCCCGCCTCCGGCAAAAGCACGCTGACCCTGGCGCTTGCCGCGCGGCTGAGCCTGCCGGTGCTGACGCTCGACAGCATAAAAGAGCCCTTTATGGCGAGCTTCGCGCCGGTGGATCGCCAGCGCAATCGCCAGCTGGGCTGCGCCGCCTATCAGGCGATATGGAAAATCGTTGGGCAGGCGCCGCCAGGGTGCGTCTACCTGATTGACGCCTGGTTCGGCTTTCAGCCGAAAAGCGTACTGGAAGAGGGGCTGGCGAGCGCGGGCGTCAGCCGGGCGCTGGAGCTGTGGATGGCGATATCTCCGGACGAAGCGGCAGCGCGCTACCAGGCGCGGCTGTCGAACCGGATGCCAGGCCATCCCGGCGCGGAATATCTGCCGGAGCTGCGGCGGCTGGCGGAGCAGGCGAAGCCGATGGCGGCGGGCCCGATATATCAGCTTGACGCCAGCATGCCGGATACGGAAGGCGCCGAACGGTGGCTGAAGCAGCAATTACTGCCGCCGCGCATAACCTCTTTCGCCTCCGATAACGTCCTGTATAGGCAGGGCTAAACCGAAACCGGCCTCAGGGTCGGTTATTTTATCCCCGCCTGCCGCTTGACGTCTGCGCAATTAATGACCGTACTTAATTAATAAATTGTCATTAAAGGAGAGCTCTATGTCACTGCCACCCTTCCTCAAGCCAGGCGAAAAGGTCGTGCTCTATGACGGCATCTGCAAACTTTGCAATGGCTGGGTCAAGTTCCTGCTACGCAGGAAGCTCTCTCATCGCATTCGCTTTGCCGCTGTTCAGAGTGAAGAGGGCAAGGCGCTGCTGCGCTTTGCCGGGCTGCCGGATGAAAACATACGCACTATCGTACTGATCGACGGCGACCGTCACTGGATCCGCGCCCAGGCGATTTTGCGCGTTATGCGACTGATGCCTTTTCCCTGGGGGCTGATCTCGCTGCTGAGGTTCATTATTCCTGGCTTTATCAGCAACTATTTCTACAACCGCATTGCCGTCAACCGCTACCGGCTCTTTGGCTGCTACGAGGCGCAGCTTCCGGTAACCGCCGATTATCCGGGACGCTTTTTGCATCCCTGAGATCGTTATCCCGGCGTCAGGAACTCTTCACGCTGCGGGGTAAAGGTATCCAGTAGCGTGCCTGCCTCAAGGCAGACACAGCCGTGTTCGACGTTCGGAGCTTTATAGAGCGTGTCGCCCGCACCGACCTCCTGAGTGACGCCAGCGATAGTAAAGGCGAAGCGACCGCTCAAAACAAAGGTCAGCTGCTCATGGGGGTGATGATGCAGCGGCCCCACCGCGCCCCGTTCAAAGGTGACCTCCACTGCCATCATGGCTCCGCCGTGCGCCAGCACGCGGCGCGTTACGCCATTGCCTAAATCTTCCGGCTGCGTCTGCGATCGGTATACAAACATATGCGCTCCTCATTCAGGTCAGGTTGCTGCCTGCCGTTTTTGTGACTCTCATCACGGCACGGCGTACGATTAACGCATGCACTTTAGCCGCTTTTGATTAAAATGAAACGGTGTTTCATAAATAATTAAGGGCAGATCATGAAAATCGCATTAATGATGGAAAACAGCCAGGCGGCTAAAAACGCTGTTGTGCGCAAGGAGCTGGAAAATGTGGCACAGCCGCTGGGCCATCAGGTCTTTAACGTTGGCATGAGCGACGAGCAGGATCACCATCTGACCTATATTCACCTCGGTATCATGGCCAGCGTGCTGCTGAACAGCAAGGCGGTCGATTTTGTTGTCGCCGGCTGCGGTACCGGGCAGGGCGCGCTGATCTCTCTTAATCTGCATCCGGGCGTGGTCTGCGGCTACTGTATCGATCCGGCGGACGCCTACCTGTTTGCCCAGATCAACAACGGCAATGCGCTGGCACTGCCGTTCGCCAAAGGCTTCGGCTGGGGCGCGGAGCTTAACCTGCGCTTTATTTTTGAAAAAGCCTTCACCGGTGAAAAAGGGCTGGGCTATCCGCCAGAGCGGAAAGAGCCGCAGGTGCGCAACGCCGGTATCCTCAATCAGGTCAAAGCGGCGATGCTGAAAGAGAACTATCTCGATACGCTGCGCGCGCTGGATCCAGAACTGGTGCGCACTGCGCTCAGCGGCCCCCGTCTGCAACACTGCCTGTTCGAACACGGCCAGGTGGCGGAAATCGCCGATTTCGTGCGTCAGATGGCGCAGTAACGCTTTTGCTGGCGTGCGGTGTCCACCGCGCGCCTCTCTCTTTCCTCCGAACCTCCTCTCCAGCGCCGCGCCTTTTTTATCCCGCTCCTGGCGCGTGTGAATGCGCACGCAATGAAGAATTTACCCAGTCGATTGTGCCGCTCACGCTTGCAGATGCGGCAGAGCTGACCATTATTGTTTATTAACCCGTTCATCATTAACCAGCTTTTGACCGACAGGGCGAAAGGCAAGGAGGAAGAAATGCGCGTTCATCACCTTAACTGCGGCTGTATGTGTCCCTTTGGCGGCGCGCTCTATGACGGATTCAGCCGCTCGCCGATGGCGCACCTCAGCTGCCATTGTCTGCTGCTGGAGACAGACGCGCACGGGCTGGTGCTGGTGGACACCGGCTTTGGCCTGCAGGATATGGCGCGTCCCGGCCATCGTCTGTCAGGTTTTTTTCGGCTGTTTAACAATATTCAGTTCGACCGCAAACTCAGCGCATGGCAGCAGGTTGTCGATCTCGGTTTTAAACCAGAGGATGTACGCCATATTATCCTGACGCATCTCGATTTCGACCATGCGGGCGGCATCAGCGACTTTCCCCACGCACGCGTGCATCTGCTGCAGCGGGAGCTGGATACGGCGCCAGTGCGGCAGAGCTGGCTGCAGCGGCAGCGTTTTCGTCCGCAGCAGTGGGGCAATCACAGCGGCTGGCGCGGCTATGCTACCGGCGGCGAGCGCTGGTTCGGCTTTGATGCGGTGAGGGCGCTCGACGATCTTAACGACGAAGTACTGCTGGTGCCGCTGCCCGGCCACACGCTGGGGCATGCGGGCGTCGCGGTGCGCCAGGGCGACGGCTGGCTGCTGCACGGCGGCGACGCCTGGTTTTACCGCGAGGAGATGCGCCAGCCGGAGCGTCACTGCACGCCCGGCCTGCGTTTCTACCAGTGGATGATGTGCAGCGATCGCGAAGCCTGGCGCACTAATCAACAGCGGCTACGCGCGCTCTCCCTGCAACCCGACGCGAAGGTGACGCTGTTCTGCAGCCACGATCGACGCGAGCTGGGCCTGCTCGACGGCCGTTGACAACATTTTTTCTCCGCCTCTTCTCCTTTAACCCATTTTGCGTGATAGTAACGGTGCTTTACACAAATAATTATCATTATCATTTGTATGGGTTAGTTGAATGAAAAAATGGATGTTAGCGCTGGGATTGTTATGCATAACGGGAACGGCTGCGGCCAAAACTATTACTGACGTGGCGGGCCGTCAGGTTGAGGTCGCCGCCGAGTCGAAACGTATTATCTTAGGCGAGGGGCGACAGATCTATCTGCTGGCGGCGTTCGATACCGATGCGCCGTTTCAACGCGTGGTGGGGTGGCGCGACGACTTTCACAAAGCGGACTGGGATGGCTATCGGGCCTATGAAGCGCGTTATCCGCAAATTAAGAGGCTGCCGACTTTCGGCGGCGCGAAAGACGGCACCTTTAACGTCGAACAGGCGCTGACCCTGAAGCCCGATCTGGTGCTGATGAACCTGGAGTCGAGAGCGGCGACTGATGAAGGGAAGCTGATTGAGAAGCTGCGGGCGGTTGGCGTTCCGGTCGTCTTTATCGACTTTCGCGAAGCGCCGATGGTTAACGCGGAAAAAAGCATTCGCATTATGGGCGAACTGCTGAATAAACCCGAACGCGCGCAGGCGATTATCGATTTTCGCCACCAGCAGATCGAACGCGTAACCGCGCGGCTTCAGGATTTTCACGGCACGCGCCCGAAAGTGATGATTGACCGCGCAGGCGGCTATACCGATGAGTGCTGCATGTCATTCGGCAATGAAAACTTCGGCCAGATGGTGGAGATCGCGGGCGGGAACAATATAGCGAAGGAGTTGATCCCCGGCACCTTCGGCACGCTTAATCCGGAGCAGATTATCGCCAGCCGTCCCGACGTCGTGGTGGTAACCGGCGCTAACTGGAAGAATTACAATACCGTCGGCAAATGGGTTGGCGTTGGGCCGGGCGCCGACACGAAGGAAGCCGAAGCGCGCCTGCGCGCCTTGATGATGCGCGACGCCTTTAAAACCCTGCCGGTCGTGCATAACGGGCACGCGCACGCTATCTGGCATCAGTTCTATGACAGTCCTTATCAGTTCGTCGCCATTCAGGCGCTGGCGAAGTGGCTGCATCCCGATCTCTTTGCCGATCTCGATCCGGACGCCACGTTCCGCGAATTTCACGAGAAGTTTTTACCCCTGCCTTATCAGCCGGGCTACTGGGTAACGCTGCCCGCCGACAAGCGCTGAGGCCCATGCTGCGGCAGGGACGCCGCATCATCTCCTGAATCTTTCCGTCATCTTTCTTCATATTTACTAATATTTTACAGGCGCGGCGCGTTTTACGCGCTCTATCGCTCAATGACATGGAGATGATAATGACCAGAACCTCGGGACGATCGGCTTTCGCCGTGGCGCTTTACACGCTGTTCGAACCTGTGCCGCTCGGCTTTTTCGTGGCGGCATGGATCTTCGACATTATTTACCTTAACAGTTTCGTCGTGGAGTGGACGCACGCCGCCAGCTGGCTGATCGCCATCGGGCTGGTCATCGCCATTGTTCCGCGTCTTATCGCCCTGATTGACCTCTTTCGCGGCAGCAGTCGCGCGGAGAAGGTGCATTTCTGGATCACTCTGCTGGCGATAGCGCTGGCGATTGTGAACGCCTTTGTTCACAGCCGCGACGCTTACGCCGTGGTGCCGTCCGGCGTAACGCTGTCGACGCTTGTGGTGGCGCTGATGCTGATCGCCAACGTTCAACTTGCGCTGCGTCAGCGCACAGCTTAAGGAGAAGCATCGATGAAAAAGCAAACGCTTATCGCTATGGCGCTGACCGCGCTTCTCGCTGGCTGCGACAGCGGCGCGCAGCTCGATCCGCAGAAGCAGACGGGGCCGAACCCGGAACTGCCGGAAGCGAAGAACTTCTTTATGCCGCCGATGCAGGTGCCGGAAGGGGTGCCGTGGAAGCAGGGCGAAATGCCGAAGGTCGCGCAGGGACTGAAGATTGAGAAGATCGCCGAAAATCTCAAACATCCGCGCCAGGTGCTGACGCTGCCGAACGGTGACGTGCTGGTGGCGGAGGCAAACGGTCCGGCCAAACCTACCACGCGGCCCAAACAGCTGATCATGGGCATCGTGCAGAAAGCCTCTGGGAAAGGCGGTGAGGGCGGCAACCGCATCACGCTGCTGCGCAACGTGAACGGCAAATGGGAGCAGCACACCTTTATTGAAAATCTCTTTTCGCCCTTCGGCATGCAGCTCATCGGCAATACGCTGTATGTCGCCAATGCCGATAGCCTGGTGAAATTCCCTTATCAGGAGGGCGAAACCGAGATCCGCACCCCGCCGCAGCTGGTTACCGATCTTCCGGGCGGTCCCATTAACCACCACTGGACTAAATCGCTGGTCGCCAGCCCCGACGGCAGCAAGCTCTATGTCGGTATCGGCTCCAACAGCAATATTACCGAGAACGGCATCGGTGCCGAATACCATCGCGCCGCCGTGCTGGAAGTGGACGCTGCGACCGGCGCGAGTCGCCTTTACGCCACCGGGCTGCGTAACCCGACCGGCCTGCAGTGGGAGCCGCAGAGCAACCGTCTGTGGGCTATTGTCAACGAGCGCGACGAAATCGGCTCCGACCTGGTGCCGGACTATATGACCGCCGTGCAGGAGAACGGGTTTTACGGCTGGCCTTACAGCTATTTCGGTCAGCATGTGGATACGCGCGCACAGCCGCAGCGTCCCGATCTGGTCGCGAAAGCGATCAAGCCGGACTATGCGCTCAGCTCGCACGTCGCGCCGCTGGGTCTGCTCTTCTATCAGGCGGACAATATGCCGCAGTATCGCGGCGGTGCCTTCGTCAGCGAGCATGGCAGCTGGAACCGCACGCCGCTTAACGGCTATCAGGTGGTGTGGGTGAAATTTGAAAATGGCAAACCGGTCGGCATGCCGCAGCCGGTCGTAACCGGGTTTCTTACCGACGATCAGAAGCAGGTAAGGGGCTTGCCGGTAGGACTGGCAGCCGATCGTCAGGGCGGGCTGTTAATTGCGGATGACGCCGGCAATACGGTGTGGCGCGTTAGCGCGAAGTAATAAATCGCAGGCATAAAAAAAGGATTTGGCGTCATGGCCAAATCCTTTCTTTTTTTGTTCGCTTAACGGCTGGTGACCGCGCTGCGAACGAGGTGCTCAGCACTCTCCACAAGTGCGATTCTAAATAGCGCAGAGAAATATTTCAAGTTTCGCCAAAATACTGTATGGTTATACAGGTGTTGGGCGCGAAGCGGACCTCCAGCTGACTGGCGGCTCCCAGGGGCACGGTTTTGAAAATCCCGGCAGGCATCAGGTGGTGCTGGCCTGTGGCTTTAGCAACGAGTGCCGCTCAGCGCTCTCCACAAGATGTGCTTAGGCGCCCGGCGGGTAGAGTCAAAGCCTCGGTAGCCGAACAGCGCGCTCCTGTTGAAGGAGAAGGAAAGTGATGGAACTGATTAGATTGCTCCTGGATCTTATCCGGGTCATCTTGCAGATCATCGTTGCCCTTTTGCAACTGACCGGCCAGGCTCACTAGCCGGAACTTGAATAAAGGCGGAGCTGACCACTCCGCCTTTTTCGTCGGGTTTACCTCTCTGTCTTCTGGCTGTCATCTTCGCCCGTTACCGTCAGCGCTGTTTCCGGCGCGCCGGGCGCGCGGCTTATCCAGACATCTGACCAGACGAGGCTTTTATGTCTTTACACGCCATCTCTTCCGCCAGACTGCAGCAAACCTTTATTCATGACAGCGTACGTATGCGCGACACCCTTGTGGGGCAGCAGTGCGAGATCCTGGCGCACAGCTATCTCGAATACAGCACCCTGGGCGACTTCTCCTACCTTGGTGAACACTGCAACGTGGCGGACGCGCAAATAGGCCGCTTTACCGCTATCGCCAACCATGTGCGGCTGGGCGCGCCGAATCATCCAATGGAGCGCGCTTCGCAGCACCGCTTCACCTATTGCCCGGAGTATTACGACGCCAGCGCCGCGCGCGACAGCGGCTTTTTTGCCGACCGGCGCGCCGCACGCGTGATTGTCGGCCATGATGTCTGGATTGGTCACGGCGTGATAGTGCTGCCCGGCGTTACGATCGGCAACGGCGCGGTGCTGGCGGCAGGCGCGGTGGTGACAAAAGATGTCGCGCCCTACAGCATAGTGGGCGGCGTGCCGGCGAAACCGATCCGCATGCGCTTTACGCCCGCCATCGCCGCGCGTCTGCAACAGATCGCCTGGTGGGAGTGGCCGCTGGAGAAGCTGATGGCGAACCTGGCTGATTTTCAGTCTGGCGACACTGAGCGCTTCTGCGAACGCCACGGCTGACTACACTTAACCGATCGCAACCCAAACAGGAGAGCGCTATGTTTACGCTCTATGGCGTACCGGGCTGGGGATCGGCTATCAGCGAACTGATGTTCTGCCTTTGCCGCGAACCTTATCACTGGGTGGATGTGTCCGGTTTTGACCAGCCGGGCGAAGCGCGCGCGCGGCTGCTGGCGCTTAATCCACTGGGGCAGATACCTGTCTTGCAGAAAGAAGATGGCGCGGTGCTGACGGAGAGCGCTGCCATTGCGCTGATGCTGGCGGATCGCAACCCTGCGCTGCTCCCACCGGTCGGCAGCGCGCAGCGCGAGCGTTTTTACCACTGGCTGGTGTGGCTGGTCGCTGCTATCTATCCCACCTTTACCTACGGCGACTACCCGCAACGCTGGACAGCTTCCGGCGCGGAGGAGCTGAAACAGAGCACCGACGCCCATCGCGCAAACGGCTATCGCTGGCTTGAGTCGCAGCTCGGCGAGAGCGCTTTTCTGCTGGGCGATAATATTACGCTGCTTGACGCTTATCTGCCGGTGCTGGTGAGCTGGCAACCGCGCGAGGCCTGGTTTCAGGCCAACACGCCGAAGCTGTGGGCGATTGCGCAGCGCGTTAAGAGGCGGGAAGAGCTACAGACCGTGATCGCGCGCAACCATCTGTAGCACGTCCCGCTGTTACAGCGCCTGCTGCGCGACGCCGGGCGCGTTCTCTGGCTGAAGACGTTTCTCCGGCTGCAGCAGCGTCATCGCCAGCATACTGCCCAGCGCAACCCCTGCGGTTACGGTAAACATCGCATTGTAGCCGTAATACTCCGCCAGCCAGCCGCACAGCATCGGCGAAACGATCGAGGCGAGATTGGCGATAGCCAGCGTCATGCCGCTGAAGGCGCCAACGGACGCTTTAGGCGTCACGTCGATCACCACAGACCAGTAAACGTTATTGACCATCGCATTCAGCGCGTTGCCAAACGTCATCAGCGCAATAATCGCCGTTGCCGATCCGGCGTAAGGGATAGCCATAAAACAGCAGGCGGTGCCCAGCAGCGTGACGGCGGCAAACAGGTTGCGCGCCACGCGCAGGTTACGAAAGCGCGTCAGCAGGCGATCGGCGAGGCGGCCACCGAACAGGACGGTAAGGCAGGCTCCGCTCCAGGGGATCATGGCGACGTACCAGAGCGAATGAAGATCGTAATGGAAGCTATCCTGAAGGTATTTTGGCAGCCATGTCACCAGCGTAAAGGTGATATAGAGAAAGGAGAAATAGCCCAGCGCATTACACACCAGGGTACGGCTGGTAAAGAAGCGCCACCAGGGCAGCGGCGTATCGCCATGCGCGTCCTGGCTCTGCCCGCTACGGATCAGCGCCCGCTCCGCCGCGTTCACCGCAGGCTGCTGCCCGGGGGCGTCGCGGAAGGTGCGCGCAAACAGCAGCATCGCCAGCAGCGAGAAGACGCCCAGCAGGATAAACATCATGCGCCAGTCGTGGGTCAGCAGCAGCAGGCCGACCGCAATCGGCGCAGTCAACAGCGAGCCGGCCTGCGTAGAGAGTAAGCCAATGCCCAGCGCGAAACCGCGCTCGTTATCCGGCGCCCAGTGGGCGATCGCCTTGTTCATCAGCGCATAGGCGGGGCCTTCGGAAAAGCCGAACAGAATGCGCAGGGCGGCAAACCCCATAATCGCCGAGCCGCCAAACAGCGCCATACCCAGATCGCCCGCCCAGGCGGTAGCGATCTCCAGCAGCGACCAGAGCACGCCTGCCATCAGCCACACTTTTCGGGTGCCAAGCCGATCCGCGAGGAAACCGCCGCACAGCGAGCCGAAGAGATAACCAAACCCGAAATAGCTCAGCACCGCGCCCAGCTGCACTTTATTGAAGTGATATTCCTGCGAGATGGCGTTAGCGGCGAATGACAGTGCTCCGCGATCGATGTAGTTGATCAGCGCAACAAAGAACAACAGCGAAAAAATAACGTAACGATAGCGACTCGGCTGCATCTTGCTTCTCCTGCATGAATAAGATCAGCATGAGACAAGCAAGATTGATGCCGGAATTCCTCACAACAGGCTGGCAGGGCGTTTCAGGCGGCTCAGGCCTTGTCTGGCGTTAAAACAAACTCGCCCGCGCCTCATCCGGGTGCAGTAAAAGCCGCTTTGTGAGGTCGGGAATGCCTGGGAAGCCCGGCCAGCGTTAAGTAAATGTGATTTTTCTGACAGCGGCCTGAACAAAAGATGCGGTAAAGCAAGGGAATTAATTAGCCGCGCGCTATCAATATCAGCAGCGTCCTGGTCATCCCGCCTGTGAGCAGAGAGCATGTTCCTGTTTCGCCAGCCCCTCATTCGTTAGCCCTGCTTAAGTCATGGTATATAAACAGTTTTTACGAAAAATTTACCTAAGTTAAAATAACGTTGAAGTTATGTGTATTTATTTTATTTCGACCCTTGAATGAGGAAGAGAAGGATCATGGTTAACAAGCTAACCAGTATCGTGATGGCGATTGTCGCCGTTGCGATGCTCTATATGGGCGGAAAGCTTCTGCTGCTGGGGGGCAGCGCGTTTTATGCGCTGATGGCCGCAGGCTTACTGCTCGCAGCGATACTGCTGTTTCTCAATAAACGTAGCGCCTTAACGCTTTACGCGCTGCTGATGTGGATTACGCTGTTCTGGACCGTCTGGGAAGTCGGCTTCGATAAATGGCAGTGGATCCCGCGCGGTGACCTGTTTGGTCTGTTCGGCGTGTGGCTGGCGCTGCCCTGGGTGGTGCGTCCGCTTACTCAGCGCACGTTCCATCCTTTCCTGGGCTCCACGGTGGTGATTATGATCGCCCTGGTTATCGGCCTCTGCTTTTACGATCCGCTGCCGCAGCAGGGAACCATTTCTAATGCGCGCGCGCCGTCAGCCTCGACCGGTGCCGGCAATGACTGGACGGCCTATGGCGGCTCCACCAATGGGCAGCGCTTCTCTTCGCTGAATCAGATCACCAAAGACAATGTGAAGAATCTTGAGGTGGCCTGGACTTATCACACCGGCGATCTGCGTAAAAGTGATGACGCTACCGAGTATACCTTCGAGGCGACGCCGCTGAAGGCTAACGGCATGCTCTACTTCTGTACGCCGCATAACGAGGTGCATGCGCTTGATCCTGAAACCGGCGCGGTGAAATGGAAATATGCGCCGCCGCAGGATCGCTCCTATATGCAGCAGCACCAGACCTGTCGCGGCGTCGGCTTTTATGACGGCGGCAGCGCGGCGGCGGAGAGCAGCGCCTCGCAGCCTGCCATCTGCCGTAAGCGTATCTTTAACGCCACGACCGATGCGCAGCTGGTGGCGCTGGATGCCGACAGCGGCAAGCCATGCGCTGATTTCGGCCAGAACGGCGTAGTCGATTTGCATGCCAATATGGGCGAAGTGCGCCCGCATGCGCTGATGCAAACGTCAGCGCCGCTGGTTGCAGGCAATCTGGTGATTGTCGGCGGCTCGGTAATGGACAACGGCTTTAACCGCGGCAACCCGTCCGGCGTCATCCGCGCCTATGACGTGACCACGGGCCGTCTGGTGTGGAACTTCGATCCTGCGAATCCTGACCAAACCCAGCCGATTGCGGCGGATGCGAGCTATCCGCAGGATACGCCTGTGGCCTGGGCGACGCTGAGCGCCGACCTGAAGAATGGCCTGGTCTACGTGCCTTTCGGCAACGCTTCGCCGGATGAAGTGGGCATCGAGCGCGACCCCAACAGCAATACGGAGAAATTCCGCGATGCGCTGGTGGCGCTGGATCTGAAAACCGGCGCCTTTAAATGGCGTTATCAGAGCGCTAATCACGATCTCTGGGACCGCGATAATCCGTCTCAGCCGTCGCTGGTGGATATCGACTACCAGGGCAGCCAGCAGCCAGCGGTCATCCTGCCGACCAAAACCGGCAACCTGTTCGTGCTCAATCGCCTGACCGGTCAGCCGATCTATCCGGTTAACCAGGTGAAGGTATCGACCGAAGGCGGCGTCGAGGGCGAGAAGTTCGCGGCCACGCAGCCGGTCTCCAGCCTGAACTTTATTCCGCAGCCGCTGACGGAAAAAGCGATGTGGGGTATTACGCCGTTTGACCAGATGAGCTGCCGTATCGACTTCCACGAGCTGCGCTACGACGGCAATCCGTGGACGCCAGCGACAGAGAAGGGCTCGTTGATTTTCCCGGGCAATTTCGGCGTATTTAACTGGGGTTCCGTCGCGGTTGATCCCGAGCGTCAGCTGCTGATTGCCGCACCGGTGCGTCTGGCCTATAAGTACAACCTCATCAAACGTACGCCCTCGACCGAAACCGAGCGTCTGTTTACGAAGGATGGCTCCCCTTACTGGAACGAAAACTTCCATGGTGACTACGCTATCCATATTCAGCAGTTTTCGTCAGCGCTGGGCATACCCTGTATCGCGCCGCCGTGGGGCCGTATGGTTGGCGTCGATCTGAAAACCGGCAAAACCGAATGGCTGCGCCGCGTCGGCAACACGAAAAACCTGAATACCACCTTCCTGCCGGGTCGTTTCCCGATCGGTTTCCCGATGGGCATGGTGGCGCACGGTGGTCCGCTGGTGACGGCAGGAGATGTTGTGTTCCATGGCGCGACGGCGGATAACTTCTTCCGCGCCTATGACAGCACCACCGGCGCGCTGCTGTGGCAAACCGAGCTGAGTGCAGGCGCGCAGGCCACGCCTTCAACCTTTATGGGTAAAGATGGCAAGCAATATGTGGTGATTGCCGCTGGCGGCCACGGTTCGATGGGAACCCAGAGCGGTGACAGCGTGGTGGCGTTCCGCCTGAAATAGCGGTAACGCATCGCGCAGATAAAGATAAAGCGCCCATTCGGGCGCTTTTTTTGTGCAGAATTACGCCTGCGCCTGTCGCTTCGAACGCTCCTCCAGCACCCGCAGCGCGATCCTGTCGCCAATCGCCTGATCGATATTGCGCCAGTATTCAAACGCGCGCGACAGCACCGGCTCCTCTACGCCGTTAAGCAGATGCCCGCTCACATTGTTGACCAGCCGATCGCGCGCCGCGTCATCCATCACTTTATTGATCAGCGTATTGGCCTGACCGAAATCGTCATCATCCTTGCGCAGCGTGTAGGGCGAACGCACCATATCGCCGCTGGCGTGCCAGATGGCGTCATCCGGATAGCGCTCGCCGTCTGCCGCCGGGCCGCCTTTGCTGTTCGGCGCATAGACCGGATCGGAAACCGGGTGAATACGCATTGCGCCATCTTTGCTGTAGCTGTTGACCGGCGACTGCGGCGCGTTAACCGGGATCTGCTTATAGTTGACGCCAAGGCGGTGGCGGTGCGCGTCGGCGTAGGAGAAGACGCGTCCCAGCAGCATCTTATCGGGGCTGAGGCCGATACCGGGCACCAGGTTATTAGGCTCGAAGGCCGCCTGTTCGATCTGCGCGTGGTTATCGGTCGGGTTGCGGTTCAGCACCAGCTTGCCCACTTTAATCAGCGGATAGTCAGCGTGCGGCCACACCTTAGTCAGATCGAACGGGTTATAGCGATAGGTTTCCGCTTCGGCGAACGGCATGATCTGCATGTAGAGCGTCCAGCTCGGGAAATTGCCCTCCTTAATGGAGAAGAAGAGGTCGCGCGTATGGTGGTCGATATCTTTTCCGGCGAGCGTATCGGCCTCTTCCTGCGTCAGGAACTCAATGCCCTGGTCGGTGTGAAAATGGTATTTCACCCAGAATTTCTCGCCCTCGGCATTCACCCACATGTAGGTGTGACTGGAGTAGCCATTCATGTGGCGCCAGGTTTTCGGAATGCCGCGGTCGCCCATCAGCCAGGCCACCTGATGCGAGGACTCCGGCGAAAGCGTCCAGAAATCCCACTGCATGTCGTTATCGCGCAGGTTGTTGTCGGCGCGGCGCTTTTGCGAACGAATAAAGTGCTGGAACTTCATCGGATCGCGAATAAAGAAGACCGGCGTGTTGTTGCCCACCAGGTCGTAGTTGCCTTCGGAGGTATAAAACTTGAGGGCGAAACCGCGCGGATCGCGCCAGGTATCCGGGCTGCCGCGCTCGCCCGCGACGGTAGAGAAGCGTAGCAGCACGTCAGTGCGCGTGCCGGGCTGGAACAGGGCGGCTTTGGTATATTTGCTGACGTCATCGGTCACGATAAAGTAGCCGAACGCACCGCTGCCTTTCGCGTGCGGCTGACGTTCCGGGATGCGCTCGCGGTTGAAATTCGCCATCTGCTCAATGAGATAGTGGTCATGCAATACCAGCGGGCCGTCAGGGCCGACCGACAGTGAATGTTCATCGCTGGCAACGGGAATGCCAGCATCCGTCGTTGTCGGTTTACGCTCATCATTGCTCATGGGTTCTCTCCATTTTTATAGGGATATAGCAATGATTAAGCGTAGTTAAGAATCCCGCGTCTGCCGTAGCAGAATGCTGATGGTTGCGAAAGGCAGAGAGCGAAAAAAGAGCGCGCAGAGGAGGGGACGCTCAGGCCGTTTGCCTGAGCGCGAGGAGACTTATTTGTCGGTGCCGAAGCCCTGTTTTTTCAGCGCGCCCAGCACGTGCGGAAAGTAGATGTTCTGATAATAGCCGCTGACGCTTTCGCTCCAGCTTTCGCCGTCGGAACGGCCGATATTCTGCCAGTGCTGCACCATCTCCTGATTGTAGGCGGCGATTTTCTCCGCCAGGCCTTCGCTGCGGTAGGTCTCTTCGTGACGGAAGGTCTCCAGCGGCAGACGCGGCTTCTGGTGCGACGGCTCATCGACATAGCCGATCACGACGCCCGCCACCGGGAAGGTGTATTCCGGCAGTTTCAGCAGCTCGATCAGCGCCTCAGGCTCGCGGCGGATGCCGCCAATCGGCACAATGCCCAGGCCTTCCGCGCGCGCGGCGGCCATAACGGATCCCAGCGCAATACCCACATCGGTAGAGCCGGAAACGATGCTCTCAATACTCTGCTGAGCGATCTGCTCGCGATCGATCGCCTCCATCGCTACGCGGGATTTATGCATATCCAGCACGAAAGTCAGAAACACCGGCGCCTTAGCGATCCACAGCTGGCCGCCGGCGATCCGCGAAATCTCCGCTCGTTTCGCCGCATCTCGGGTCACCACGACGGAAACCTGCTGCGAGTTGACTGACGTCGGCGCGCGGTAAGCGGTGCTGATAATGCGATCCAGAATCGCGTCGTCAACCGGTTGTTCAGTAAAGCTGCGTTCGCTTTTATGGCTGGTAAAAATATCAATTAGTGAATTCATGGATCCTCCAGATGTGGAGGCTAAGAGTAGCAGGTTCGGGCAGGGCCAGATTTAACCGCATTGGTCATTGCTGACAACTTGAGACTTTTTAGAGGATTAGGGGATGTACCGGCAGTGAGCCAGTACACATTTCTGCATTAACGCCAAAATGTTACAGTCGCGCAACGTTTTGAATGCGCTGGCGTTTTGGGCAAACACACAATATGCCTCAGGCAGCTACACATCACCACGTTGCATCCGGCTGCGTATATCTGGAGCGGTAATCCTGACTTTACTGAGGTGACAAATGAACAAAATCCTGGCGCTGCGCCACTCGCTTCTCCTGCTGGGCATGGTTTGTAGCCGTTCGCTGCTGGCGCAGACCTTCGTCTACGTTTCTGCGGCGGACGATGGCAATATCGCGCGTTACGCCTTAAATGATCAAACCGGCGCGCTGAAGCGCCTTGGCGAAACGCCAGCGGGCGGCAAGGTTATGCCGATGGCAATCGGCCCTGATAAAAAAACGCTCTATGCCGCCGTGCGCAGCGAGCCGATGCGGCTGGTGAGCTGGTCTGTTAATCGTAAGACCGGCGCGTTAACGCCAGCGTCAGAGAGCGTCGCCGCTGCAAGCTATCCCTATATTAGTCTGGACAGGCAAGGGCGCTTTTTACTGGCAGCCTCTTACGACAGCGGCGTGGTGCATGTTTATCGCCTGAGTGCGCCCGGGAAGGTCGTCACGCCTTTCGTTGAAGAGGTTAAAACCGGCCATGCCGCGCATTCGGTGATTGTCGATGCGACCAGTCGCTTTGCCTATGTTGGCGTGCTGGGCACCGATCGCGTCCTGCAGCTCGCGCTGCATCAGGACGGCCAGCTGACGCCTGTCGGCGAAGGTTTTGCCGCGACGGAAGAGAAAAGCGGGCCGCGGCATTCAGTGCTCTCGCCGGATAATCGCTTCCTCTATAACATCGGAGAGATGAGCGGCAGGATTACCCAGTTTGCTCGCCAGCCAGACGGCGCGCTGCAGAAAATCGCGGAATATCCCAGCGCGGTGGCGGAAAAATATCATTTGCAGCACGGCGTGGAGCGTACGGCCAGCTATAACGACACGACGCCGCGCATCTGGGCCGCCGATATCAAGATCACGCCAGACGGGCGCTTTCTGTATGTTTCGGAACGTACCAGCAGCACGGTAACAGGCTACCGCGTCAGCCAGCAGGATGGAAAGCTACAGCTTATTGACAGCTGGCCGGTAGAAAAACAGCCGCGCGGCATAGCGGTGACGCCGGACGGGCGCTGGTTGATCGCCAGCGGCGAAAAGAGCGCGGTGATTGGCAGCTATGCCATCGCAAAAGAGAGCGGAGCGCTGCGACGCGTCGCCGAAGCGCCGGTTGGTCGGGATGCCAACTGGGTGAGTATTGTGAGCTTTGATAAGTAGCGGGCAGGGTGAATATAAGAAGAACCGCGTAAGTTCGCGGTTCTTTTCCGTACCCGATCAGGGCTGGAGCTGCTTTAGCTCCTGTTCGGTCAGGCCGGTCATTTTCATCACGAATGCATTATCCAGACCGCTTTTCAGCATATTTCTGGCAATTTCCAGGCTGGCTTCACGCTTGCCTTTTTCCATGCCTCGCTGTTCCAGCTGTTCCGCAATGGTCATCAGTTGCTCCTCATGCTGTGGCACATGCCGCGCCAGTTCGCTAAGGGTTAATTCAAGATCGGGCGTTTCGCCGACCTGAAGCATGTAGTTTACCAGCGCGATTACCTGCTGTCTGGTCATAAATTCAGTCCGCATCAGCGTTATCAGCCGATCGAGCAGGCTGCCTAAATCGCGCTGGCGAATATGCTTTTGCAGCAGGGTCAGCGCCGCCATGCTGCGGTGGTGCATAATCTCTTCATCGGGAATAACGGTTACGTCAACCAGCGGGAACGTACCGCTATACAGCGCAGCGGCGTGTTCAGTTTCGCTGAAAAGATCGAGCCAGCACCGGGAATAAGGGTAAGGGCTGCGCTTGCCCTGATAGAACAGAATGGGGATCACCAGCGGTAGTCTGTTATGGCCGGCATCGAGATGGCGCTGCATGGCGGCGATGGCGTAGCGCATCAGGCGAAAGGCCATATGTTTATCCGGCGAACTCTGGTGCTCAATCAAAACCTGCACGTAGCCATCGCCATGGCGCGTTTTCAGCGAGTAAAGCACATCACTGTAGTAAGGACGTAAATCATCTTCGACGAAGCTGCCGGACGCCAGCCTGAGCGTCGACAGGTCACAGATGGCCAGCAACGCGGGCGGCAGATGCAGCGTAATAAAGTCGCGAGCGGTTTTCGGGTGCGACAGAAAGGTTTTGAACACCGCATCGTGCGGCGTGTGAGTGGTCTTCATCCTGAAGCCTCCGCCAGCGTTTTGTCTGCCGGACCATAGCAGAAGCCCGATACGTGGCGAAAGAGGAAAGCGCACAGCAGCCGAGGCGGCCCGCAAATTTACGCCCGGTCTGAAACGGGGTCTTAGCCGTTCAGGGAGAAAAGGAGAGAGGGAAGTATCCAGAACAGCCCACGCTACGTATTACTGATATCTGATTTAACATAATATACATTATGTGCACCGATATAGAGTCAGGAAGAACCGTTGGTAAATTATTCGCTGAGTCTGTTACCTGGCCTGCTCAATCCCGGACAGCAACAAAAACACGTTTTGTCACTCCCCGGTGTTTTTTAGCGGCTAAAAATGTTCACCACCACCATGCAAACGGCTTATTGCTGACTGGAAATGCGATACCGTCAGCATCACGGCCACGCAAGACCTGATTAAGAAGCTTTTTTACTTCACGACGCTCTGGCCGGGTCATCATCATATTGCGATACCAGGATGGAGATTTATCAAACCATCTGGAACAACTGGTAAAACGTGAACCAACACGACGATAAGATTTCATGCGACCATCGGGAAGCCGATCGCGCCCCCTGCTTTTTACAGCCATAATTAATCCTCTAAGTAAATGAATTACCTAGAAGATGTCTTGCTGCTCATATCCTGTTAGTTTTAAGGCCATAATACAGGTTCCCAAACTAAATCAATTGGTTTCAAACATTAGCGACTAAATCAAAATCTGATTAAAGCTGGTCAGTTCTGCCAGTTAATCATCTCGTCAAGGCCGGACAGTAATGCCGGAAAGTAGCTCTGATCTATGCCAAATGAATCTTTTATGATGACACTTTCAGCGGGATTTTCAGGTCTGAGCGTTAACTCAACTACGATAGAATTATAGGGCACAGGAATAAAACGAAGATTTAACTGATTTTCAGTACTGTCGAACACTACATCAGGCAATTTACTCCCATTAATCAATCCCTGATATAAAGAGGCTATATTTTTCCTCAAATCAATTAACTCCCCAGCACAAAATGATGCCTGATATTGTGTTTTTAACTCAGGAAGTTGATATTCAACATATGTGCTTATCCAGTCATATGCGGGGGCATCTGGGGTGTTTTGTCTTTCGAATGGCGAAAGACGCAATGTTCTTGAGCCACTTACGATTTCTATCATGATACCCCTGTCACTTGTATAAAAAATGTGTGATCGTCCAGTCCTTTTCGCGAACTATGACCTCAAGCGTAAAGCGTTTATAGTAGTAATAACCTTTTCGGGATTTGTCTTCAACCAGGCGGTACATGTCCGTCTCGTAACGGAAAAGACCTGGGGTTTTTTGTGGGTCTGGCATCCTACGGCCATAGCGGATAGCTTTCTCCTGAATTTGTAAAGGCACATAGCGTCCGGGGTTATACATGTGTTTTGCTGCTGTATCTGTCATTTTAAGATTACGGGCTGACAGGCCCATTTTTAACCGGGCACGCAGGAAAGAAACGGTGCTCTGGCTTAGTTTTACAGCAATGGCCGTTCTGGCTCCGCTTTGCAACAACGCTCTGCCTGCAAAGAAGATGCGGAAAACACCGGCTGCAAGTAACGCAATATCAAGTGGATCAATCAGCGGCAATTCAAGCGGAGCTTCTTCAAGCCTGACAAAAGTGCCATCGGTATCATAAATACGCCATAAGCCGGGAGCCTGTGAAACGGAATAACCAATGCACATCCCGCTTTCATCGTCGGTTATCGGTTTGGCGTTAGAGGGTAAAAATCGAGGACGGATTTCAAAAAATTCACCCGGAGGCAACCGGGACTGAAAGGTATAGTACCGACCGGGTTCTTCCCTGACTGCAAGTCCTGTTGTCATAAAATGATTCCTTCTGGTTAACCAGCCTCGTGGAATTTTATAACACTTTTTTTAGCACAACATCACCCTTTACACCGCCTGTCACCTGACCCTTAAACTGGTTTATATCAGATCGCCGGGAAGCGGCTATATCGCAGGCGGACTGAGTATTTAATCCCCCTTCTCAGCCGGAAAGCGTTCCGGCTGAGAGCTTACGGGGCGCGAAGAAAGCGCTGAAGATCTGAACGGGTATCAATATCCAGCACGCACCCCTTGTCCGCGAGTTTTACTGCCTGACACGGCGCGCGCTGTAGCAAAGCGCGTGCGCCCGTATCGCCTGACAGCGCAATAAGCGCAGGATAAAATGGGCGCTGAAAACCCACTGGATGGCCGGGCTCGCCATTCACTTCAGCACGTACCAGCGGCGCATGACGCAGCGCATCAGCAACGGCCAGTAAACTCTCAACCGTTAAAAACGGCATATCGCCCAGCGTAATCAGCCAGCCGTCATAATCCGCGCTGGCTTTAACGCCCGCTGCGATAGAGTCGCCGATGCCCTGGCTGTTGCAGATAACGGAACGGCCCGTGTTGATAAGCGCCGCTATTTCCGTCTCTTCAGGCCGCGTTACCACAAAGAGATCCAGTCCCGTAGCAGCGGCATGTTCCAGCGTGTGCTGCAAGACCGGCTTGCCGTTCAGCGAAGCCAGTAGCTTATGTTCGCCGCCGCTCTCTCTGAAGCGGCGGCTGAATCCGGCAGCCAGAACCAGAATGGCGATCCTCATATCAAACTTCCCTGCTCCCACGCCTGCTCAGCTAAAGGCGCACTCGCCTCCACGCAGCCGTTCTTATAGCGCACAATATCCGCCAGAACGGACAGCGCGATCTCCGACGGCGTTTTACTGCCGATATCCAGCCCTACCGGCGCGTGAATACGGCTTATCTGCTCAGGCGCGACATCCCCATACTGGCCCAGCCGCTCTTTTCTTCTGAGGCTGTTCTTTTTCGATCCCATCGCGCCGATATAAAACGCAGGCAAATTCACCGCTTCCATCATGGTGAGATCGTCAATGCGCGGATCGTGAGTGAGCGACAGGATCGCCGTACCGGCATGGCAACCTTCCCGCTCCAGATAAACAGCGGGAAACTGCTTAATCAGCGTGACGTTCGCATCCAGCGAAGCAGCCATATTCTGCAGCGCCTCTTCCCGATGTTCGCAAACAATGGTTTCGAAGCCGAGCGCGACGGCAAAATTCGCGCAAAAAACCGCTACGCTGGAAAGTCCGCCAATCACCAGTCTCGGCGCGGTAGAGAGCGTCAACGTTATCGCAGCCCCGTCGCGGTAAGTGAGCGTACTGTTGGTATAGGCGGCTGGCTCCAGCGCATGACAAGGATGCGGCAGAATAATCTTCTTTTTAACCGCCGTAGCGGCGACCAGCGCATCATACATTTTCTGCAGATAGCCGCGGCTGGCTGCGCCGGGCGGCAGCTTTTCAACAAGAATATCCAGCACGCCGCCGCACGGAAGCGCCCTGTCCGGTTCAAAGCCCCCTTCGCCGTAGCGCACCACCTGACTGGACGCCGGGAACGCGTTTTGATTGATGCGCTCAATAAAACTTTCTTCAACGCAGCCGCCTGAAAGCGAACCGCAGTGATGCCCCTCTTTGCGGATGATCATCATCGCACCGGGCGGACGCGGCGAAGAACCGTAGGTAGAGAGTACCGTACAGAGCCATACCTCATGCGTGTCAACCCACTGCAATCCTGCGTTCAATACCTGCATATCAAGGTTGTGCATGACCTGATCTCTCCGGCTGCGATTAAGCCAGGGCGTGCCCTGGCGGTTAAATAGTCAACGATGCCCTGTTAACGCTGGGCATCCTGGTGAAGATAGTGTCGGTTTGCCAGCGCGGCAAACAGCGCCGACAGCATAAGCAGCACAACGCCCATAGCAAAAGGGCTCCACCAACCCACTGCATCGAACAGCTCGCCGCCCAGCGCCGCGCCTGCGGTTATCGCCAGCTGGATCACGGCAACCATCAGGCCGCCGCCCGCCTCTGCGCTTTCCGGCAGCGCGCGGCTCAGCCACAGCCCCCAGGCGACCGGCGCAGGCGTCGAAACCAGTCCCCATATCGCTAAAAGCGCGCCCGTTATCAGCAGTGAATGACCCTGCCAGATCAGCAGCGCGCCGAGGGTCGCCATCGCCAGCGGGATCAGAATCAGACAGCGAAATAAGTGTCTCTTCAGCAGCCGGTCGACAGCCCAGGTGCCTGCCAGCCCGGCGGCGCCCAACAGCAGCAAAATAAACGAGAGCGCGCTGACGCTGGCTCCCGTTACCGACTCCATAAACGGGCGCAGATAGGTGAAAATAGCAAACTGTCCCATAAACAGCGCCAGAATCGCGGCCATTCCCGAGGCGACGTGCGGCAAGCGAAGCAGTCGCAAAGGGTTCGCGGTATGGTTATCTCCCTGCGCCGGCAGCGACGGAATAGCGCGCCACTGCCAGATAAACGCGGCGACAGCCAGCGGCACGACAATAAAAAATGCGCCGCGCCAGCCAATATACTGCCCGAGGTAACTTCCGAGCGGCGCGGCGACGGTGGCGGCCAGCGCATTGCCGCCGTTAATCAGCGCCAGCCCCTTCGCCACGGCATGAGGAGGCGCGAGGCGCATAACCGTCGCCGTCGACATCGACCAGAATCCGCCTATCGCCACGCCAAGCAGCGCGCGGCCGACAATAAAAATTAGTCCGTCTGGCGCGAATGTGACAGTCAGACCGGAAATTGTCAGTAAAAGCGTAAAGGTGCTCAGCACCTTCTTGCGGTCAAAGCGGCCGGTAAGCGGCGTATTAAGCAGACTGGTCAGCACGGCGAAAAACCCGCTCACAGAGATCGCCTGGCCTGCTTGTCCCTGGCTGATGCCCAGCTCCTGCGCCACGGGCGTCAGCAGACTGACAGGCATAAATTCAGAGGCGATCAGCACCACGACGCCAAGCGCCATAGAGAAAATGGCGCCCCAGGCGGCAGAGTGACGCGATGCAGCGTGCGTAGTCATAGCGGTCATAAGAGAATCCATAATTTTCAGGGCTATAAGATCCTACCCAAACTGCCGGATTGAATTAACCTGGATAAACCGGATGTAATTGTGAATTAAATTCAGTAATGGCTGATGCACGCTGCCGCAGCAGTCTGAACAGCGCGCATCAGTCCGCATCACCGCATCTGTAGAATAATGACGTTGCTGCTGGCAGGATCGGTATGCTGACGCATCTCTCCCACCGCTTTTGCCGTTGTCTGCGCGCCGCCGTTGCCCCAGGAGGAGCGAATATAATTAAGCACGTCCGCCGTCTCCTGGTCGGAAAGCTGTTTACGGTAGGGCGGCATCCGGTAAGCATCCGGAACACCGTCGGCAATAATGCGGGCTGATCCATTAAGCACGATATTGATCGCCGAAGAGGCCTCTACCTGCATAGAGGTCGCCCCAGCCAGCGGCGGGATCCAGGGCGCTTGTCCGCGACCGTCGGCGCCATGGCAGCTGCTGCAGCGCGCGTTAAAGGTCTGCTCGCCGGGAAGGCGGCTTGCGCCCTGTTCACTCTGCGCCGGGTAACGCCAGGCTTTACCGCTGTCGTTGCTGCCTGGCGGCAGCGACTTGAGATAGTGCGCGATGGCGCGCAGATCGTCGTCGCGCATAAACTGCGTTGAGTTGTTAAACGCATCGGCCATCGAGCCGAAAACCACGGCGTGCTGGTTGCGTCCCTTTTGCAGAAACGCTACCACGTCATCTTCGCTCCAGCGGCTGATGCCGCTGCCCACGTCGCCTCGCAGACTGGGCGCGTACCAGCCGTCAAGCAGCGCGCCCGCCAGATAGTCCGGGCTGGTTGCGTCCAGCGCTTTTTCGTTAAAGGCCAGACCGCGCGGCGTATGGCAACTGCCGCAGTGCCCCGGGCCTTCGACCAGGTAAGCGCCCCGGTTCCAGCGATCGTCGCGCTTCTCCACCGTCTGATAAGGCGCGCCAGCGGCGAATGCGGCGCGCCATAAGGCCAGCGGCCAGCGCATATTAAGCGGCCACGGAATTTCCGTCGGCTGGTTTTGCCGCGCGGCGGGCTGAACGCCATGCATCATAAAGACATAAAGGGCGCGGATATCCTCGTCGTTCAGCTTTTGATAAGAAGGAAACGGCATCGCCGGATAGAGCCGATGCCCGTCGCGCGCTACGCCCTGACGTACCGCCCGATCAAAGTCAGCCAGCGAATAGCGGCCGATGCCGGTCTCTTTGTCAGGCGTAATGTTGGTGGTATAGATTTTTCCTGCCGGCGTCGCCATCGGCAGACCGCCGGAAAAGGGGGCGTTCTCTGGCGTGCTGTGGCAGGCGACGCAGTCGCTGAGTCTGGCGACATATTCGCCGCGCCGGATAAGGTCGGGCGATGCGGCCGCCTCCGTCGAGGTCGCCTTCGAGAAAGGCGACGCTGGCGTGCGCAGCGTCCACAGCAGCACGGCAGCCACGACGATCAGCGTTGCCGTCAGCAACAGGCAGAGCCTTTTTATAGTCATGATGTTTTCCCTAAAAATCGGCGGCTCAGGTAAAGTTGTAGCGTGAAAGCGGCATAGAGCGGATACGCTGGCCGGTCAGCCTGGAGACCGCATTTGCGACCGCAGGCGGCACGGCGGGCAGCGGCGGTTCGCCGATGCCGCCCATTTTTGCGCCGCTCTCGATAATGCGTACCTCGACCTGCGCCATGCGTGATGGCGGCAGAATGGGATAAAGGTCGTAGTTACGCGCGACCGGCTGGCCCTTTTCAAACAGGCTCTCTTCCAGCAGAACCTGCGATAACCCCAGCGCGACCGCACTGTTAACCTGTGCCTCGACGATGGCCGGATTGACGATGCTGCCGGGATCGATCGCCTCCCAGACCCGATGCACCCTGACCTGCCCGTTCTCAATCGAAACTTCCGCTATCGCAGCCGCTTCGGTGCCGAACGGCGACGCCATCGCCACGCCCCGGGCGCGTCGGCTGCCATCGTCGGCGGTATAGGGACCCGGTTTCCAGCCGCCTGACAGCTCTGCTACCGCTTCCAGCAGCGTCGTCAGGCGCGGATTGCCTTTCAGCAGGCGCAGCCGCAGTTCATAGGGATCTACCTTGCCTTTATCCGCAATCTCATCAAGGAAGCTCTCATAGAGAAAATCGTTCATCGAATTGCCGACGGAACGCCAGTAGCCCAGTTTCACCGGCCCTTTTTTATAGATCTGCGCGATGCGCACATGGGGAATATCATAGGCTTTGCCGGTCAGGCCCTCGGTGGCGGTCGGATCGAGCTTATCGCCCTGCTTACCTGAAGTGCCTTCGGTCGGGCCTTCGCAGATGCTGACCGCTTCCAGCGCCAGCGGATATCCCTCTTCATCCAGCCCGGCGCGGAAGCGCACCGCCGCCATCGGGCGACGGGTGTCGCGCAGGAACTCCTCTTCACGGCTCCAGATCAGCTTGATCGGACGGCCTGTCGCTTTCGCCAGTTCAATCGCCTGCGGCCACGCCATCGCGCCGTCGTAAACAAAGTGACGGCCGAAAAAGCCGCCCAGCAACGGCGAATGGATCATAATGTTATCGGCGGCCAGCCCGGTGCGTTTCGCTACTTCACCCTGAAACATCTCCGGCGCCTGATTAGGGATCCAGAGATCCAGCGTGCCGTTATCGTTGAAGCGCGCCAGCGCCGAAGGCGGCTCCAACTGGGCATGGTTAAGGTACTGGCTGTGGTAGGTGGCGCTTATCGTGGTTTTGGCCGCAGACAGGCCCGTTGCCAGATCGCCTTTGACCTCAGCCTCTTTGCCCTCGCCCGGTTCATTAGCCAGCGTTTGCGCAAAATCGTCGGAGGAGAAATCCGCCGACATCGCATCAGCGTCTGTCGCAGCCTGCCAGTCGACCTGCAATGCCTCAACGGCGCGTTTCGCCTGCCACCAACGCTCGGCGACCACCGCCACCGCGCCTGATAACCGGTGAACGGAGTGCACGCCCTTCATGGCCTTAACCTGCGCTGCGTTGCGTAGCTCACCGGCCTCCATTCCCAGGCGTGGTGCGTGCTGTACCGCCGCGTGCAGCATATTGTCGACGCGGCAGTCGATGGTGTAGATGGCCTGCCCGGTCGATTTCTCATAAACATCGACGCGCTTAACGGGTTTGCCGATCCAGCGAAACTGAGCAGGATCTTTTAAGACGACGGAATCAGCGGGCGGAACCGGCAGATCGCGTGCGCGGCTGGCAAGCTCGCCGTAAGTCAGCGTACGCCCTGAGGCGTCGTGCACGACTTTTCCAGGTTCGGTGCGCAGCGCCGCAAGCGGCACGCCCAGCGAGTCCGCCGCTGCCTGCAACAGCATCTGACGCGCCAGCGCGCCGAGGCGGCGCATCGTCGCGTAGCTGGTTCGCACCGACTGGCTGCCGCCGGTAATGCGCATGCCGCTATCCATCACCTTGTACTGTTCGCCAGCCGGGGCATTCTCTACCAGGAACGTGGCGGGATCGGCATCCAGCTCTTCACCGACGATCTGCGCCATAGCAGTAAAAATGCCCTGTCCGCCTTCGATAAACGGCGACAGAAAACGCACGCTGCCGTCTGGCCGGATTTCAAGAAACGCCGGGACGCGCGTACCGGGCGGCAGTGTCTGTTCAGCCGCCTGCGCGCGAGCCTGCCCCACAGGCAGACCAATCCCCAGCACGAACGCGCCTGCTACGCTGCCCGAGGCGAGCAAAAATCGGCGGCGTGACAAACTGACAGGTTCATCCCCGAAGGCAATATCTGGTGCGCTGGAAGAGGCTTTCACGGTTGGTCCCCCTGACTCGCTACCTCGTGGATGGCTGCGCTGATGGCGTTATAAGTGCCGCAGCGGCAGAGATTCACCATCGCCGCCGCAATCTCCTGGTCGGTTGGGCGCGCGTTCTGCTTTAGCAGCGCAGTCGCCGCCATCACCTGACCAGACTGGCAATAGCCGCACTGCGGTACCTGATGCTTCACCCAGGCCTGTACGACGCGTTTGCCCGTATCATCCGCTTCGATCGCCTCGATAGTGGTGATCTGCTTACCGGCGACCTTATCAATCGGGGTGACGCAGGATCGCGCTATCTTTCCGTCGATCATGACTGAGCAGGCGCCGCACTGCGCCAGACCGCAGCCATATTTTGTCCCGGTCATGCCCAGGTCGTCGCGCAACACCCATAATAACGGCGTGTCGCCTTCGGCATCGACCTGCAGGGTTTTATTGTTAATTTGAATTTCCATAGAGCTCCGGCCTTAATGGCTATCGATTTCACTCTATCCTTACAGAGAAGAGTGGAATGATTAACCTGCTGACGCCGCATACGCTGCTGAATAAAATTCAGTAATTAACTAAACGCCCACGCAGAGGCTTTTTCTGGGCATGGCGGGTTTTAATGATCTGTGCGATTGAGTAAATGCGATTGGATTCGCCCGCCTCAATAAGATAATTTTCCACTCTCTGTGAATTAAAATCATTAATAAGGTATGGATAAGATGAATGATATTCAGGCGTTTATTGCTGTGGCGAGGGAGCAGAGCTTTACCAAAGCAGCGGCAGGCCTGGGGGTGAGTCCTTCCGCACTCAGCCATACTATCCGTAATCTGGAAGAGCGCATCGGCGTGCGCCTGCTGGCGCGCACCACGCGTAATGTCGCGCCAACGGAAGCGGGCGAACGTTTGTTGCAGTCGGTTGCGCCGCTGTTTGAACAGATTAATAGCGAAATTGCCCGCATTGGCGAATTACGTGATACTCCTGCCGGCAATATACGCATTACCTGTTCCGACGATGCCGCCGAAAGCCTGCTTCGCCCTGCGCTGCCCGCTTTTTTTGCCAGATATCCTGATATCAGCGTGGAAATTTGTATCGACTACGGTTTTACCAATATTGTCACGGAGCGTTTTGACGCCGGCATTCGACTGGGTGAATCGATCAGCCGCGATATGATTGCGGTTCGACTGGGGCCAGACTGGCGGCTGGCGGTGGTCGGCACGCCCGACTATTTTCAGACGCATCCTGTTCCCGTTATTCCGCAGGATCTGACGGCGCATCGCTGTATTAATATCCGACACTCGGTCGGCGGCAGCGTCTACGCCTGGGAATTTGAAAAGGACGATCGCAAATTAAATATCCGGGTAAATGGCCCGCTGCTATCCAACAGTATTATTCACGTCATGAACGGCGCGCTGGACGGTATCGGTCTGGCCTATGTGCCGGAGCAGATGGCGCGGCCTCATATTGAAGCAGGCCGTCTGATTGAAGTGCTCGCCGACTGGAGTCCGACATTCGAAGGGTTTCACCTCTACTATCCTAACCGACGGAACACCTCCTCCGCCTTCGCCGCTTTTGTGGAAGCCGTCAGATACCGCGGCTAGCCCGCTTATTCGCTCAGCTGCGCCTGAATCCACTGCAGAAAGTCACTCACGCGAGGAAACTGCGCATAGCCGCGCGGATAAACCAGGTGATGGGCGCTGACCGGCAAACTCAGGGCAGCGTCAAATACCGTTACCAGTTTGCCGCTGCGTAGATAATCAGCGGCCAGCAGTTCGCTTTCAAAGATAAGCCCATGGCCGAGCATTGCGGCTTCAAGGCTCATATAAGAGCGATCGAAGCGAAACAGCCACTCTCTGGCGGGCTGCGGCAATTGCTGCGTGGCGAACCACTGCGGCCACTGAATAAGCGGCGACTCGGAAAGGATCAGCGCGTGGTTGTTTAATTCGGCGGGTTCACGCAGCGGATATTTTTCCAGATACGCGGGCGATGCCAGCACCGACATTTTTTCATGGCGAATGGTTTTTATTTCAAATGCCTTCCATTCAGGAAACCCATGGCGCACCGCAATATCGATATTATCGCGGCTAAAAGAGAGATTTTCATAAGAACAGGAGAGCGTAACCTGTATTTCCGGGTGCGCCTCGCGAAATTTATGAAGACGCGGCAGCAGCCATAACAGCCCAAAACTGGGTGCGCAGTGAATACGCAGCGCGCTGCGATCTTTCTCATTACGCAGACGCGCCGTCGCCTGCGTCAGCCCCAGGATCAGCGGTCGAATCTCCTCTAAATAACGCTCTCCCGCCAGAGTTAATACCACGCCTTTCGCCGATCGGTGAAATAAAATTGAGCCCAGCTCTTTCTCCAGTTTCGCCAGCTGGTGGCTCGCCGCTGACGCCGTGATATTTAATTTTTCCGCCGCCCGGGCCACATTTCCATTTTGCGCCACCTCTTCAAATACGCGCAGCGATTTTAAAGAAGGAAGCTGACTGACAGGCTTTTCCATAAACATTCCCGCTCACGTTTTTGTGATTTATATCCGTTTTAAAAAATAAAAAATGTTAACTGCATCAAACCAACAATTTCATTCAGCATCAAATGAATTTTTTTGCATTGCCAACGTTGTCGCCTTTTCTAATGCTGAGGATGAACCCTACCGGTAGCGATACCGAACCTTATAAAAAAAGAAACTGGAGTTATTTATGTTGCTGAAAGAAAAAGTTGCGATTATTACCGGCGCCGCGTCTCAGCGCGGTATCGGACGTGCAACGGCCGCCTGCTTCGCCCGCCACGGCGCGCGCGTCGTGGTGCTGGATCTGGATGAAACCGCGGCGCAGCGCACCGCGCTGGCGCTGGGATCCGGGCACCTGGGCCTCGCCGCCAACGTCACCGACAGTGATGCTATTCGGCGCGCTATCGCTCAGGTGATGCAGGAATATGGCCGCATTGACGTGCTGGTCAATAACGCGGGCATTACGCAACCGGTTAAAACGCTGGAGATCGGCATCGAGGATTACAACCGCATCCTCGATGTTAACCTGCGCGGCACGCTGCTGATGTCGCAGGCGGTGATCCCCATTATGCAGCGTCAGGGCGGCGGCAGTATTGTCTGTCTGTCATCGGTATCGGCGCAGCGCGGCGGCGGTATCTTTGGCGGCCCGCACTACAGCGCGGCAAAGGCGGGCGTGCTCGGCCTGGCAAAAGCGATGGCGCGCGAGTTCGGCCCGGATCAGATCCGCGTCAACGCGCTGACGCCAGGTCTGATCCAGACCGATATCACCGGCGGGCTACTGCATGACGAACGTCGCCACGCCATTATTGACGGTATCCCGCTTGGACGCCTCGGCGAGGCAGACGATGTGGCCAACGCCGCGCTGTTTCTCGCCAGCGATCTCTCCAGCTACCTCACCGGCATCACCTTAGACGTGAACGGCGGCATGCTGATCCACTGATCGGCCCCCTTTTCACCAGCAGCCCGGCTGCTGGTCACTCCCGGAGTGATTATTATGACAACGCTGAATATCAGTGCGGCTGTCGCTGCGCGCGACGGCGCCTACCGAAAAATCGCCTGGCGTCTGATGCCGTTTTTAATGCTGTGTTACCTCTGCGCCTATCTGGATCGCGTCAACGTCGGCTTTGCCAAGCTGCAGATGATGGACGATCTCGCGCTGAGCGAAACGGTCTATGGACTGGGCGACGGGATCTTTTTCCTGGGGTATTTTATCTTTGAGGTGCCCAGCAACCTGATCCTGCACCGCGTCGGCGCTCGCCGCTGGGTTGCCCGCATTATGATCACCTGGGGCCTGATCTCCGGCGCCTTCGCCTTTGTCGAGACAGCCTGGCAGTTCTACCTGCTGCGCTTCCTGCTCGGCGTGGCGGAAGCTGGCCTGGCCCCGGGTTTGCTGCTCTATCTCACCTGGTGGTTCCCTGCCCAACGACGGGCGCGCATGACGGTGCTCTGGTTCGTCGCGATTCCGCTCTCCGGCATGATCGGCGGCCCGCTCTCGGGCTGGATAATGGAGACCTTCGCCGGATCGCGCGGCTGGGCGGGATGGCAATGGATGTTCATGCTGGAAGCGATCCCGACGATCCTGATGGGATTGGTCGTGCTGGTGGTGCTCAAAGATCGCGTTGAACAGGCGAAATGGCTCGACGAAAGCGAAAAAAACATGGTGCGCGCCGATCTGGAGGAAGATAACCAGCAAAAGTCGCACCACGGCACCATTAAGGCTTTCGTGGCGGATAAGCGGCTCTGGACGCTGGCGGCTATCTATTTTTGCGTGGTGATGGGTCAGTACGCCCTGACCTTCTGGCTGCCGACGCTGGTAAGAAACGCTGGCATCCGCGAACCGCTGCATATTGGCCTGCTTACCAGTTTGCCCTATCTGTGCGCCATCGTTTTTATGCTGATAGCGGGACGCAGCGGCGATCGTCATCGCGAGCGCCGCTGGCACCTTATCATTCCGATGCTGCTTGGCATGGCGGGCCTGACGCTGGCGACCCTGCTGGGCCATAGCGTTGCGCTGTCGCTCTCCTTCCTCTGCGTTGCGGCGGCAGGCATTCTCTCCGCCTCGTCGCTGTTCTGGATGCTGCCAACCAATCTGCTGGGCGGCGTCTCTGCCGCGGCCGGTATCGCGGCGGTGAACTGCATCGCCAATCTCGCCGGATTCTTTTCGCCCTGGCTTATCGGCGCGATTACCACGCTGACCGGTTCGCCCGCCTCAGGCATGTACTTTATCGCTGCGGTTCTGCTGCTGGGTGCGCTCTGCGTGCTGCGCATCCGGGCAGCGGACGTTAATCGTTAATCAGGAGGTTCTATGCATACTGAAACTTCGTCGCTGACGCTACGCCAGCGCGCCGCCCGTATTCGACGCCATGCGCTGCTGATGGGCCAGGTTCAGGGCCAGGGCTATATCGGCCAGGCCCTTGGCGCTGCCGATCTGCTCGCCGTGAGCTATTTCCATGCGCTGAACTATCGCGCCGCCGATCCCCAATGGGAAGGCCGCGATCGGTTTTATCTCTCAATTGGTCATTATGCTATCGCGCTTTACGCGGCGCTGCTGGAGGCGGGCGTTATCCCTGAAGCGGAGCGCGAAACTTACGGCAGCGACGAGAGTCGCCTGCCGATGTCCGGCATGGCGGCTTATACGCCCGGCATGGAGATTACCGGCGGCTCGCTGGGACATGGATTGGGTATTGCGGTTGGTGCCTGTCTTGGGCTGAAGCGGAAAGGATCGTCATCGCGGGTTTATAACCTGCTTTCCGACGGCGAACTGAACGAGGGATCAACCTGGGAAGCGGCAATGTCGGCGTCGCACTGGCAGCTGGATAATCTGATCGCCATTATCGACATTAATAACCAGCAGGCGGATGGCCACAGCAGCGAGATCCTGGCGTTTGAGCCGGTTGAGGCGCGCTGGCAGGCTTTCGGCTGGTATACGCAGCGGGTGGACGGCAACGATATCGATGCACTGGTCGTCGCTTTTGATGCCGCGCGCAACTGGCCGCAGGCGCAGCCACGCGTGATTATTTGCGATACCCGAATGGGCAAAGGCGTGCCTTTCCTTGAAACCCGGGAAAAGACCCACTTTATTCGCGTTGACGCCGATGAATGGGATAAAGCCCTTACCGCACTGGAACAGGGAGAATAAGATGAATACTTCTGCGTTAAAAAAACGGCTGACCACTTCGGCGATGATCGCCTCGATTGCCGCTGAGAGTCAGCCCACGGAATCCGCGCCCTTTGGCCACGCGCTGATCAGCCTGGCGCGTCAGCGTCAGGATATCGTCGGGTTAACCGCCGATCTGAGCAAATATACCGATCTGCATCTTTTCGCCGAGGCTTTTCCCGATCGTTTCTTTCAGATGGGAATGGCGGAGCAGCTGCTGATGAGCGCCGCCGCCGGTATGGCGCGCGAAGGCTTTACGCCCTTTGTGACAACCTATGCGGTGTTTGCTTCGCGCCGCGCCTATGACTTTATCTGTATGGCGATAGCCGAAGAGAACCTTAATGTAAAAATCGCCTGCGCCCTGCCCGGCCTGACAACCGGCTACGGCCCAAGCCATCAGGCGACGGAAGATCTGGCGATATTTCGCGGTATGCCCAACCTGACGATTATCGATCCCTGCGATTCACGGGAAATCAGCCAGGTGGTGCCCGCTATCGCCGAACATCAGGGGCCGGTCTATATGCGGCTGCTGCGCGGCAAAGTCCCGCTGGTGCTGGATAAGTATGGCTACCGCTATCAACACGGCAAAGCGCAGCGCCTGCGCTCGGGCAAACATGCGGTGATTATCAGCAGCGGCTTAATGACGATGCGCGCGCTGGAAGCGGCGGAACGGCTGGAAACTCGCGGCATTGAGGTAGGCGTGGTGCATTCCCCGGTGATTAAGCCGCTGGATGAGGCGACCATACTGCGCGAGGCTGGCGAAGCGGCCAGCGCGGGACGACTGGTGATTACGGCGGAAAACCACTCGATTACCGGTGGCCTGGGCGAAGCCATTGCGGCATTGCTGCTGCGCCACGGCGTAACGCCTGGCTTCCGTCAGATCGCCCTGCCCGATGCCTTTCTGGCCGCGGGCGCGCTGCCGACGCTGCACGACCGCTACGGTATTTCCACCGAGGCGATGGTGACGCAGATTACGGCCTGGCTGGAGCATGGTTTCTAAGCGAAATATCATCCGGAAGCCCTGCGTTTCCGGATAGATTAGCGAACCGGCGCTTTCACTCTGGAGACTTATGATGTGTTAGCGCTGCGGCTGATGGTTTAATCAAACTTCAAATGTATGATGTAACTAATATGGATTGTTCTGTTCATCACTCCGCCTGACGCTATATACTCCACGACATATCGCTTTGTGGAGCCCATTATGTCCCGCTTTTTGCGTCATTCTCTCATTGCTGGCCTGCTCACGCTGAGCGCGTTTAACAGCCAGGCAAGCCGCGTGATTACCGATCAGCTTGGTCGTCAGGTCACCCTGCCCGATCGCGTTGATCGCGTCGTCGTGTTGCAGCATCAGACGCTGAATCTGCTGGTTCAGCTTAACGCCACCGACAAAATTGTTGGCATCCTCGCTAACTGGAAACAGCAGCTTGGCGACAGCTATGCGCAACTGGTGCCGGAACTGACGCATAAAGCGATGCTCGGCGACCTCACCCACGTTGATGTGGAAAGCCTGGTGGCGCTGCACCCGCAGGCGGTATTTGTCACCAACTACGCCCCGCAGGAGATGATTGATAAAATTTCCGCGCTGGGCATCCCGGTTATCGCGATTTCTTTGCGCCACGATGACCCTGGCCAGCAGGGAAAGATAAACCCCGGTATGCAGAATGAAGAACGGGCCTATAACCTCGGATTGAAAGAAGGCATCACGCTGATCGGCGAGGTGGTTAATAAGCCGCAAGAGGCGAAAGCCCTGATTGACGCCGCTTTCGCCGGCCGCAAGCTGGTCAGCGACCGCCTGGGCTCCCTGCCCCAGCAACAGCGGGTACGCGCCTATATGGCAAACCCGTCGCTCACCACCTACGGCTCTGGTAAATATACGGGCCTGATGATGGCCCATGCCGGTGCCTTAAACGTTGCTGCTGCGACCGTACAGGGATTTAAGCAGGTCAGCATGGAGCAGGTTATCGCCTGGAATCCGCAGGTAATTTTTGTGCAGGACCGCTACCCTGAGGTCGTCAATGATATCAACCAGGATGCGCAGTGGCAGTCCATTGACGCAGTGAAAAACCATCGCGTCTGGCTGATGCCTGCCTACGCTAAGGCATGGGGTTATCCCATGCCGGAGGCGACAGGTCTGGGCGAGCTGTGGATGGCGAAAAAGCTCTACCCGGAAAAATTCCGCGATATTGACATGCAACAGCAGGCCGATCGCTGGTATCAGCGCTTCTACCGCACCCATTATGTTGACGATGCTGCGCGTACTGGCAGCCGGTAGTTTGCGGCCCGTCTGGCCGGAGCTGATGACGGCTTTTAACGCGCAAAGCGGCCTCGCGGCTGAAACGCTATTCGGCCCTGCCGGGCTGCTGCGTGAGCGTATTGAGCGGGGCGAGCCGTGCGCCCTTTTCGCCTCCGCCAGCCTGGCGCATGCGGATGCGCTGGTACGGCAAGGCGTGGCGAGTGAAAGCCGGGTTTTTACCGCCAACCGCCTCTGTCTGACCGCCAGATCCGAGGTGGTGGATGCTGCGGATACCTGGCTTACTCTGCTGCAGCGCCCGGAACTACGGCTGGCGACCTCAACGCCGCTCAGCGATCCTTCAGGCGATTACACCTGGCAGATGTTTGCCGCGCTCGAGAGGCGTTATCCAGGTTTGGGGGACAATCTTCGCCAGCGCGCGCAGATGCTGGCAGGCGGTGCCGACAGCCTCCCGTTGCCCGCAGGCGCGCTGGCCGCGCACTGGCTGTTGAGCAATAATGAGGCCGATCTCTTTATTGGCTACGCCAGCTATGCGCCGCGCCTGGCGACGTTCCCTGCCCTCAGGGTGTTCAACATTCCTGCCGCGGACAACGTTTTTGCGCGCTATGGCTATGCGGTCTGTCAGCCATCAGCCCAGCCGCTGGCGCGTTTTCTGCACTCGGCAACGGCGCAGACGATACTGCAGCGGTATGGTTTTTTGCTGCCTGAGCCACAGAGTTAAGCGTCAGGGTTGTGTTTTAGCCGCTGCGACGCGATGCTGGCCGCTGTTATTTCCACCAGCAGGAGAAATGATGGAAAACCCGCTCTGCCGCGCGCTACAGATAGCGTTCCCGCTGATTCAGGCCCCGATGGCGGGCGTCTCTACCCCGGAGCTGGCCGCCGCCGTAAGCAACGCTGGCGCGCTGGGTTCAATTAGCCTCGGCGCGTCAAACCTGGCGCAGGCCAGTGCCATGCTGAACCACCTGCGCCAGCTGACCGCCGGACCGGTTAATATCAATCTTTTCTGCCACGCGCCACCGCAGCGCGATGCTGAGCGTGAAAGCGCCTGGCTGGCGCGGTTTAAACCCCTGTTTGAGCAGTATGGCGCGTCGCCGCCTCAGTCACTGACTGAGATCTACCCCACTTTTAATGCCAGCTCCCCGCTGCTCGAGCCGATCCTGAATGCGGCTCCCGCAGCGGTAAGCTTTCACTTCGGCCTGCCGGAACAGGACGTTATCGACCAGCTGAAAAGGCAAGGCATAGTGACGCTGGCCAGCGCTACCTCTGTTGACGAAGCGCGCCAGGCCGCTGCCGCAGGCATCGATTTCGTGGTAGCGCAAGGAATTGAGGCGGGCGGTCATCGCGGTATTTTCGATCCGCAAAAAACGGATACGCAAATGAGCACCATGACGCTGGTGCAGGCGATAGTCAGGCAGTGCGATCTTCCTGTTATCGCCGCAGGCGGCATTATGGACGGCAACGCCATCGCCGCCATGATGAAGCTGGGCGCAACGGGCGTGCAGCTGGGAACGGCCTTTGTGCTCTGCCCGGAGTCAGCCGCTAATGCCGCTTATCGTGCAGCGTTAAAAAGCGCTACCGCCACCGGGACAGAAATGACCGCCGCGATTTCCGGGCGGCCGGCGCGCGCTCTCAGCAACGCCTTTTGCCACTATACGCGCGGGATCGCACACGAGGCGATCCCGGATTATCCGCTGGCCTACTCACTGGGCAAAGCGCTCGCCGCCGCGGCCGCCGCTCAGGGGGAGCACGGCTTTGGCGCACAGTGGGCGGGCCAGGGCGCGATGCTGGCGCGGGAAATGCCCGCGGCGGCGCTGATCAAGGCCCTGATAACCGAGTATCACGCGGCGCAGTAGCGCGCCGCGCCTTTCAACGAGTGGGATCCGCCAGCAGCAAGAGCAGCGGCACCAGCGAGAGTCCGTCAGGCATTTCGCCGCTGACGATGAGCTGCCGGATCTCCTCACGGGTAAACCAGCCGGTGTCCATCACTTCATCCTGATCGTCATCCATGCCCACATATTCAAGATCGGTGGCAAGATGGGTAATAAACAGCTGATCGCTGCTTCCGTAAGTGGGGTTGTAACGAATAAGCTCACGGATGGTTTTCGCGCGATAGCCGCTCTCTTCAAGCAGCTCGCGCTGCGCGGCGCATAAGGGCGTCTCATCAACATCGACGCCGCCGGAGGGAATCGCCCAGACCACGCGATCGATCAGATAACGATACTGTTTGATCAGCAGGATCTTATCCTGCTGCATCGCCACAATACCTACCGCGGGACGTTCGTGATGGACGGCATAGAAATCACGACGCTTCTGTTCGCTAAGCGCAATACTCGCCTTCTGCACGCTAAACCAGGGGTTTTGATAAAGGGTCTGCACCTCATGAATATCCGCCTCGGTGAGCTGTTTTTTCACGTTTTCCTCCCGTCGATAACAGTGAAATACAGTACCTTAATGCCCGACCGTTTTGGAAAAAAGGTTCACCACCAGCACCCCGGCAATGATCAATCCAAGGCCCAGCATGGCAGGCAGATCCAGCTTCTGTTTGAACACCACCCAGCCAACCACGGAAATCAACACAATTCCAACGCCCGACCAGATGGCGTAGGCGATACCGGTCGGCATGGTACGCAGCACCAGCGTCAGGAAATAGAAGGCGATGCCATACCCTGCCACCGTTGCCACCGCGGGCCACAGGCGGGTAAAAGATTCGGAAGCTTTCAGACAGCTGGTTGCGATTACTTCCGCCACTATAGCGATAAACAGATAAAGGTAAGTCATAACATCCTTAAAAAGGCGCGGAGACTGCCCGGCAGTAAAGCCGGTTCAGGTGACAGGAAAATGACTATTTTAAATGATGACAGGCTGAAAAGGGAAACGGCGACAGGATGGTTTGACCTGAATCAATAAACGGCAAACCGCAAGATTTGCCGTTTATGCCTTATCTGCACTGGCTGGCGCAGTTCTGCACGCAAATCTGCGCTTCGCTGCTACAGGAACCGTTTCCGCGCGTATTGCAGTGTGAACGCTCTACGTAGCAGTTCTGCTGGCAGCTGGCGAGATCGCATTTGGCCGCAACCGGCGTCAGCTGAACAACAGGCGCGCGTGGGGTAAACAACGCCTGCGAGGCGGTCGGTTGCGCAACGGCGCTCTGCCCCAGCAGTAAGGCGCTCAGCATCAGCATGATGTAACGAGTTTTCATCTTTACTCTCCCTGGGTTCGACACCGGCTAAGTATGGCTGGCGAACGGACAAATGTCTGTGCGCGGAATACAAAAGCCTCTGCTGGTTACAACTGCTGTATGAAACGAAAGATTCATCCATATCACTACGCACCAGAATAAGGCATTTTACTGGCCTCTCTGCCCGTTACTGGCGCGTCCACCCTTCCTTATTTCTGCTATCGCCCCGCTATACGCCCCTGTCGTGTTGGTACAAAAGTTGCAGCTTTTACCCCATCACCAAGGAGGAAAGTATGAAAGCGATTATTACTGGCGCCGGCATTGGCGGAATGTGCGCGGCTATCGCGCTGGAAAAAATGGGCATCGAAACCGTTGTCTTTGAAGCCGTAAAGGAGATGAAGCCGGTCGGCGCGGCCATCTCTGTCTGGCCCAATGGCGTGAAATGCCTCAATGCGCTGGGCCTGAAAGCGCAGCTGCGCGCGCTGAGCGGAAATATGGCGTATATGGCCTACCAGGATTTCGCCAGCGGCGCGACCCTGACGCGTTTCAGTATGGAGCCGCTGGTACGCCAGGTCGGCGAATATCCCTCTCCGGTAGCGCGCGCCGAACTTCAGGCGATGCTGATAGAGAGCTATGGCCGCGAACGCGTCAGCTTTGGCAAACGCGTGGCGCAGGTCACCCAGCACGGCAACGGTGTTACCGCCACCTTTGACGATGGCACGCTGGCGCACGGCGATCTGCTGGTTGCCGCCGACGGCACGCATTCGGTTATCCGTCATAGCGTGCTGGGTGAAAAAGTCGAGCGCCGCTATGCCGGCTATGTGAACTGGAACGGGCTGGTGGAGATCGATGCGTCGCTGGCGCCCGACGATCAGTGGACGACTTTCGTCGGCGAAGGCAAACGCGTCTCGTTAATGCCGGTTAGCCGCAATCGCTTCTATTTCTTCTTTGACGTGCCCTTGCCTAAGGGGCTGGAGGAGGATCGCAGCACGCTCAAAGCGGATTTACGCCGTTACTTTCAGGGCTGGGCGCCGCCTGTACAGCGTCTGATTGAGGCTATTGATCCCGCGACCACCAACCGCGTAGAGATCCATGATATCGAGCCGTTCAGCCGTTTCGTCAACGGACGCATCGCGCTGCTGGGCGATGCGGCGCACAGCACGACGCCGGATATTGGTCAGGGCGGCTGCGCGGCGATGGAAGACGCGCTGGTGCTGGCCTCCTCTCTCGCCGCCCACTCGCTGGGCATTGAGGACGCCTTGCTGCGCTATGAGGCGCGACGCGTCAGCCGCACCCGCGATCTGGTGCTGAAAGCGCGTAAACGCTGCGACATAACGCATGGCAAGGATCCGCAGGCGACCGCGGTCTGGTATCAGGAACTGCGGCAGGAGACGGGCGAGCGCGTGCTGGCGGGCATGTGCGAAACCATCGAGGGCGGCCCGCTGGGATAAAAAAAGCGGGCATTGCGCCCGCTCATGATTAATCCGCCAGACCGCGATTTTTCAGCATCGGCTCAAGCTGCGGCTCACCGCCGCGCCAGTTTTCATAGAGCTGTTTCAGATCGCTGCTGTTGCCGCGCGACAGGATCATCTGGCGGAAGCGGTCGCCGTTCTCGCGCGACAGCCCGCCGTTCTCCACAAACCACTGATAGCCGTCGTCCGCCAGCATCTGCGTCCAGATATAGGCGTAATACCCCGCGGCGTAGCCGCCGCCCCAGATATGCTGGAAATAGCTGGAACGATAGCGCGGCGGTACGGCGGCCAGCGCCAGGTTATCGCTCTGCAGCGCCTGCTGCTCAAAGCCCTCTACTGACTGCGGCGCCTCGCCGACGCGGATGCTGTGCCAGTGCAAATCCAGCAGCGCGGCGGCCAGCAGCTCGCTCATGTCATAACCTTTGTTAAAACGGCTGGCGCGCACGATTTTCTGATGTAGCGCTTCCGGCATCGCCTCACCGCTCTGATAGTGGCGGGCATAGTTCAGGAAAACCAGCGGCTCGCTTGCCCAGTGTTCGTTAAACTGAGAAGGAAACTCAACGAAATCGCGCGGCGTAGCGGTGCCGGAGAGGCTGGGATAGCGCTGGGTGGCGAACAGCCCATGTAGCGTATGGCCAAACTCATGGAACAGCGTCACGACCTCATCCCAGCTGAGCAATGCCGGTTCGCCTTCCGGTGGTCGGGTGTAGTTACAGACGTTATAGATGACCGGACGCGTCGCCAGCAGCCTGGACTGGTTAACGAAATTGCTCATCCACGCGCCGCCGCCTTTGTTGTCGCGCTTGAAGTAGTCGGTATAGAACAGCGCCAGCGGCGCATCGTCCACATCGAAAATCTCATATACGCGCACGTCAGGATGGTAGACCGGCAGATCGTGGCGCTCGGTGAAGCGAATGCCGTAAAGCTGGCTGGCAGCCCAGAATACCCCTTTCTCCAGCACGTTGTTCAGCTCGAAATAGGGGCGGATCTGACTCTCATCCAGATCGTACTGCGCCTTACGCACCTGCTCGGCGTAGAAGTTCCAGTCCCAGGCGGCCAGCGTAAAATCACCCTGTTGCTGGTCAATGGTCTGCTGAATGGCGGCCGCTTCGCGTTCGGCGCGCCCGCGGGCGGCCGGAACGATATGGCGCATAAAGGCGAACGCCGCGTCCGGGGTTTTTGCCATCTGATCTTTCAGCTGCCATTCGGCAAAGCTGGCGAAACCCAGCAGCTGCGCCTGTTGCGCGCGCAGCTGCGCCAGCTCCAGCACCAGCGCGCGGGTGTCGTTCTCATCGCCCTTTTCGCTGCGGCCGGTCGAGGCGGCGAAAAGTGCCTGCCGCGTCGCACGCGAACGCAGCGCCTGCAGCGCCGGTTGCTGAGTGGTGTTCTGCAGCACCAGCAGCCAGGCATTCTCCAGCCCGCGCGCTTTCGCTGCCGCCTGTGCCACCGCGAGATCCGCCGGGCTCAGGCCATCAAGCGCGTCGGCGCTCTGTACCACCAGCCCGCCCGCTTTGGTGGCGGCCAGCAGTTTATTGGTGAAGCGCGTGCTGAGCCGTGCCGCCTGCTGGTTCAGCGCCTTAAGCTTCTGCTTGGCCTCTTCGTCCAGACTGGCGCCGGACAGCTGATAGTGCTGCCAGGTCACTTCCACCAGCCGCAGCGACTCCGGATCGAGCGCCAGCGCCTGACGCTGCTGATAAACAGCGTCAAGACGCGCGAATAGCGCGCTGTTCAGTACAATCTCGTCGTTCAGCGCGGTCAGCTGCGGCGCAATCTCTTCATCGATCTGCTGCAGGTAATCGCTGGTATTGGCGGAGGTCATGGCACCAAAGACCAGATTAACGCGTTCGAGCAGCTGTCCGCTGCGCTCCAGCGCCTCAAAGGTGTTGGCGAAGGTGGGCGCCTCGGGATTCTGCGCAATCGCCTCGACCTCTTTACGCTTCTCCTCAATGCCCGCCTGAAGCGCGGGCAGAAAGTCCTCTTCCTGAATCTGGTCAAACGGCGGCGCCTGGTAGGGCAACGTGCTCACCTGAAAAAACGGATTTTGTCTGACGTTCATGCCTCGCTCCTGATTACCGTGCAAAAGATTATCCTGGCAGGTTGCTGCGCCCGGAACAACTCAGCTTAGCGTCGTCGCGCCGCCATACCGCGCGCCCGTTTATCCAGGTCTCGGCGATATTGCGATCGTCGCCGAGCGTCATCAGCACGAAAAGCTGCTCCCAGATATCCTTACTGTTACTCATGCGCAGTTGCTGCAGCGGCGAAACGGCCCGATCCAGCACCACGAAGTCCGCCTCTTTGCCCGGCGCGAAATTCCCTGTTTTGTCATGCTGATCGAGCGCGTGCGCGCCGCCGAGCGTGGCGTGGTAGAAGGCTTCCGCGGCGCTCAGCCGATACTGCTGCAGCTGCCCCACCTTGTAGGCTTCTCCCAGCGTCTTAAGCATATTAAAGGTGGTGCCGGCGCCGATGTCTGTACCGATGCCAATTTTGACCCTCTGCTGCCAGCTGCGCTTCAGGCTGAACAGCCCGCTGCCGAGAAAGAGGTTTGACGTCGGGCAAAAGGCGATGGCGGAGTCGGTCTCGTGCAGACACTGCCACTCGTGCTCCTCCAGATGCAGACAGTGCGCGAACAGGCTGCGTCGTCCGGTCAGCTGGTGGCGATGATAAACGTCGAGATAGCCGTCATACTGCGGAAACAGCGACTTCACCCAGGCGACCTCCTGCGGGTTTTCGCTTAAGTGCGTATGCAGCCAGACATCGGGGAACTCCTGGCGCAGCTGCTGCACCTTTTTCAGCAGCGCCGGCGTTGAGGTAGGCGCAAAGCGCGGCGTCAGCGCGTAGCTGAGCCGTCCGCGTCCGTGCCAGCGCTCAATCAGCGCCCGCGTCTCGGCATAGCTCTGCTCCGGCGTTTCCAGCAGCTCTTCCGGCGCGTTGCGATCCATCATGACCTTCCCGGCAATCAGCCGCATATCGATCGCTTCCGCGGCGCTGAACAGCGCCTCGACTGACTGTGGATGAACGGTGCCGAACACCAGCGCGCTGGTGGTACCGTTCGCCAGCAGCTGTTGCAGGAAAAAGGCGGACATGGCGGCGGCGTGATCTGCGCTGTGATACTGGCTTTCCACCGGAAACGTATACTGATTCAGCCACGTCAGCAGCTGTTCGCCATAAGCGCCAATCATCTCCGTTTGCGGATAGTGGATATGGGTATCGACAAAGCCCGGCACAATCAGACTACCGCGCAGATCGATGAGGCTGGACGGCAGATGCGGCAGCGACGCCCAGGCGTGCAGCCCGACGATACGTCCCGCCTCCAGCAGCAGTACGCCATCTTCGATATAGCGCGCCTGCGCCATAATCGCCTCAGGCTCGTGCGCAATATCGCTAAAATCGAAAAAGCTGGCGCGAATGGCAGTAGAGGTTAACGGCATAAAGGCTCCTTGATTCCGCGCTCGCTGGCGCAATTAACAGTCGGACAGTAAGGGATGAAATGCAACCCGCATGCCAGAAAATAGTGAATATCAACATGTTATGTAAATAAAGCAGCAATGAGGCGGTCGGAAAAACGGTATCGTATGCGCAACCGGTTGGCTGGCTGGGATGTGCCAGCCACGAAGAAAGGAACCAAGGTTTCGTGCCCGCTGCGGGTGCAGTCCGCGCTCAAATAGCGCAGCAGACGCTTTTTACAGTATGAGCGCGCGTTGTCACCGCGTGGCGTTAGCTAAAAAAATCCCGATGACACAGCGAGTCACCGGGATGCTTTACTGCCAGGAACGGCGCGCCGGACAGGCCTTAACGGCCTGTTAAGAGGGTTTGCAGCACTTTCAGCTCGGCCACCGCTTCCTGCATGGCATTCATGCCAGCCGTCAGCGTGCGCAGGCTGTTCAGCTGTTTTGTTATGTCTGCCCGCTCATGCTGCGTCTGATGACTCATCTCAGCAATTTTGTCGGCCGCGTGAATACTACGCTCCGCCATATCCGTAGCGGTTTGTACCGTACTGGTCGCCACATCGCGAATGCGCGGTGAAACGTGCCTCACGCGTCAGCACTCAGGGCAACGGGTGACTGAAATACTAGTGCGCTGCGTTGTAAATAGTGCTGCCCTTATCGACACGGTGAATAACCTGAATAAAACAATATTCTCAGGATGCTTTCCTGGTAACGTTTATAGTCCGACAAGATTTTTTGCAAATAGCGATAAGATTCCCCTGGGGTATTGATTCGCTCAGGTCTTCGGAGATAAATAGCAAGAGAGTTAAATAGCTCGCCTCTTAAAAACAACAGCAAGAAAAATAGCAGAAGCAAAATCGGGAAACAGCCATGCCGGTGGTTATTCCAGGCGCGTGGATAATACCTGCGCCGCACTGGTGGCGACTGACGTAATGGTATCACGCGTCTGTTCTGGAGGCTTCTGGCAGACAGCCTTATGCGCCTGCTCGTCGGCATATCAGCTTACTCATGCCTGTAACAGATTAAGTCCATGCATCGAGGGAATTTCAGAACCTGTTAAAGGAATAAACATGCAAAAAATATCTTTTATCTTTGCAGCCATTCTCGGTTTGCTTACAGCCACAGGACCGCTGTGTACCGACTTTTATTTGCCTGCTTTGCCTGAGATTGCAGCACAGTTTGATACCACCGCTACACTCACCCAGCTTTCTCTTACTTCTGCCCTGGCAGGGTTGGGTCTTGGTCAGCTGATATTTGGCCCCATCAGCGATCGCACAGGCCGCAAAGCGCCATTAATATTTTCACTGATGATATTTGTGGCAGCATCGGTTCTTTGCGCCATCACGCATGATATATACGCGCTTACTGGCTGGCGCTTTCTTCAGGGCCTGGCAGGCGCTGGCGGCTCGGTGCTGGCGCGCGCCATTGCGCGCGATAATTATCAGGGAACCGTGCTGACGCACTTTTTTGCCCTGCTGATGACGGTAAATGGCATTGCCCCGGTATTTTCGCCGGTCTTAGGCGGCTATCTCGCCTCCCGTTTCGACTGGCGCATGCTGTTCTGGGTTATGGCAGCTACTGGCATTGTGCTGGCGTTAGTCAGCCTGCTGTTCGTTCGCGAATCCCTGCAGAAGCCCAAGAAACATACGTCGCTGCTGAACACGGCGAAATCAGTAATCCGGAACCGGCAGTTTATCCGCTGCTGTCTGATTCAGGCGTTTATGATGGCGGGGCTATTTTCATACATAGGCTCCTCCTCATTCGTATTTCAGACGGAGTATGGCCTCAGTCCACTCAGTTTCAGCCTGATTTTCGGCATTAACGGCCTTGGGCTGGTTTTCGCTGCGTTAATCTTCTCGTGGCTTGCCAGGCGCTATCGCGCTGAGGCGCTGCTCAAAACGGGGCTGGTGCTGGCTGTGATAGCGGCGATGACCACCCTGGCACTTGCCTGGCTTAATGCGACCCTGCCTGTTCTTGTTGCCCTTTTCTTTGCCATCGCCTTTAACAGCGGCATAAGTACCCTGGCGGGCGCTGAGGCGATGAGCGCGGTAGAAGCGGGCGAATCGGGCACCGCTTCCGCCCTGTTGGGGATGCTGATGTTCCTTTTTGGTGGTCTTGCGACTCCGCTTGCAGGCATTGGCGGCGAGTCGATGATAAAGATGAGTCTGGCTGTGCTTGTCAGCTACGTGATTGCTCTGGCGTTAACCCGCGCGGCAAACGCCGGGGCATCCCCTGGCCGCTGATACGCAGGCGCGGGTTACCCGCCAGAGGAGGAGTAGAATGCGCCAGACGGCAATGAGCCAGGCTAATGACGAACAATAAATCAGGGAGTGAACCTGGCTGGTAGCCACGAGAACAACTTCCCGCTGACAGCCTCACAGAGAGCGGTCAGCGCATCACTCCACCAGAACCAGGCGGGCTTAACCAGCACGCAAGCCAGTGCGGCTACGGTCGCTGCGCCTGCCATATCCAGCGGAAAATGTACGCCAAGAAAAACCCGCGACCAGGCCACCAGCAGTGATAAAACCAATACCAGAGTGCCGGTTATAAACGCCCGCGAGACCAGCAGGGAAAATGCGGTGCTGAAAAACAGCGTAGCGTGATCGCTGGGGAATGAGGTTTCCGGCGCGTGGAAAATCCAGCTATGACCAAGCGGTATCATAAAGGGGCGAGGATGGAAGTAGATAACAGAGCAGATAAAACCGAGTCCCAGCGCAGCCAGAACCGTGGCCAGTGTGAAAAGAGCCGTTCTGTGCCCGGCTTTTCCCCCCAGAAACCAGTAAGCCAGCAGTATGACAGGAATAACGTAAAGTAAGTATTGCGCGCAGACTGTAGCGAAAGTCATTAACCAGCCCGGCGCGCCAGGCTGGGCATTTAACGACAGAAACCAGGCTCGGTTCAGCGTCTCCAGTAAGTTCATCATAAAGTAGCCGCTCCGGGCGGAAATGAGGATGTTGCCTTCATTCTGTCCGGCTGGGCTTAACTAAACCTTAATGAAGCGTCTGCAGTGACCCGCGGGCGGTTAGCGACAAGGTTGTTTGCCTCAAAATTAACAGCAACGTTACTGACTGCATCTGTCTCGTTTATGCCCGCATTGTTCGGTGCGCAAGCCCTGTCGATGGCAGATAGCTGACTGGCAGAATATCTCCTTAGTCAAAATCCACGCGCAAGTAACCCTCGGAGGTAAATTTACCCGCCACCGGTTCGTTTCCGGTAATACTAACGGGCCAGGCGCTAATCGAAACGGATGAAGAGGCGTTGTCATCTAACCGAAAGGGAATCTTGCTGTTAATATCATTAGGCGTCAGTGGTTTTTTATTGCCGTCGGCCACAATAAAGCCCAGATCCTTATTGTCAGAGACAATCGCTCCCCCTGAGGTATTGTTCGCCTCGATACGTAGCGATAATAATGCCTGAGCATCGATATTTTTACATTTAATGCCTATTTTTCTTGTCTGCGGATTGACGCCGACAGGCTTATTCCCTGCCCCAGCCTCTGAAAACTGGCGGGCGCCAATATCACCAAAATCCATACTCACCACTTGATTCTCGTTGATCTCACACGTTTGTGGCACTACCACGGAGGCGTTAACATGGATAATGACCATGGTTTTTCTGTCCCCTTCCCCTGCGGAATTATTGCCAGATAAATAAGCCACATCAGCATTAACGCCTTCGGTACCTACAAAGGGTTTGATAATTTTGAACTTTAATATCACCTTCGAACCACTTGACGCGGCGAGCCCACACATCCGGGAATCAGAACAGTGATTATTTATATCAACAAAGGGAACGGTGTAATATTTTGACGCGTGTACGGCGTCATAAACATATACTTGCGTTGATACCTGCAGATAGTCACCCTCTTTCCCTGAAAAAGCGTACCAGCCATTTTGCTGTTCGATCATTCCGCTTGCAGCCGTGGCAGTCCAGTACACGCTTTTTTTAATATCACAAAGTCCGCCTATGCTATAGCTGCCTGCCCTTGACACAGGGATATCATTTGTCTCATACCCGGCAAAATTTGATTTGGAGTTAAAGTTTATATTCTGGTCGTATGTATACACGCCACCATCAGCCAGAGAGCATGGGCTTGCAAAAACGTTATTGCAATTGAGCAACACGCTCGTCACAAATACCACACCAACAATTATTTTATGATATAAATAATAAAAACGCATAAATTTACTTCCTGTTTTCTTTTCAAGCAGGCTCAAATCGTTGGCTTTGAGTTAATGGCAGAGACCCGCTCATTTTTAATTAATCTATTTCAGATGCACGTCCTCTGTAAAAAATATTGTATAACAGTTGTATTTGATCGGTAAAGCCGATCGATAGCACCATCACGATAGACTCACCCAATCATCACGGCGTTCATAAGCGTTATACATTAACAGGAAAAATAATGGGCCAATTCAAATAAGCATATAATTCAGTGAGTTGAAAAATAAATTCACAATTAAATCCTGTTTACTCTCAGCTTTATAAACATAAACGCCTCAAAGTTGAACAGGCCGTTATCGTTTAAAATAAACAGATTATTTATTCTTTATTTAATTTAATGGCATTAAATTCAAACCATGGGTAAACAGATAATAAAGCATTATTTTTTATTTTATTTCAGGCAAGGGCTGCGCCAGCCACGTCATAAAAGAGTTATGCAAAAACAGGCTTGTGATGATGTTACCGCCCTGATTTCCTGAATGATTGCTTCCACCCGATTACGCTTTCAGGCTTTCCGCGATGTGCCATAAGAAAGCCAGCCTGCTGCTTCCGCCAGATGATCCTGTCGCGCGGCAACAGCAGCGAACTGTCCTGCGTGCCAGTTCATCTCACCGTGAATGCCTCGCCCCTGCATAGCCTTCTTTGGGCTGGGGTGGCTTCTCCTCTCCCCACCGCACAACTTACCTATCGCTTTAAAGCTTCCTCCTGCTTAATTATATACAGTTAAACTGTATATATTGCGGGGTCTGAGATGTCTGAAGAGAACAAGATCGTGGTACGGCGCTTTAACCAGCAGGTCATTGCCGAAGGGAGTCGTCAGGCGTTTGAAGAGCTGGTTGCGCCCCGTTTCATCAACCGATCTGCGCCAGCGGGTACGCCCAACGATCGTGAAAGTCTGTGGCGTACCTTTAATCAGATCCTGTTTCCCGCGCTGACTGATTTGCAGGTGAGGATCGAAGATCAAATTGCCGAACGTGATTGGGTTACTACGCGTAAAACGATAACAGGTGTGCACAGTGGTGAGCTGCTGGGCGTGGCGGCCAGCGGCAAAAACGTAACCATTGCGGTAATTGATATGGTGCGCATTGAGGATGGGCAGTATGTCGAACACTGGGGATTAAATACGCTGGCGCACGTGGTAAACCAGCTGAAGCAGGATTAAAGCAGTTTACGCAGCGCCGCCACGCCTTTCTCGAGATCCTCGCAGGCAGCCGCATCAAGCTTGTCGGCAATCTGCTGAGCTATCCACTCGCTACGTTTTGCCCGCGCATCAGCCAGCAAAGCGCGGGCGCTTTCACTAAGCACGATCAGCTGCGCCCGCGCGTCTTGCGGGCTTTTTTGCCGCTGCACCAGTCCCTGCAGCTCTAGCTCATTGATCACCAGACGCATACTTTGATGTTTCACACCGCGCAGCCGGGCAAGATCGGCGATAGAGAGCGCCTGGTGCGTATCAAGCAGATCCAGCGTTTCATGCTGTGAGGTGCGTACGGTAGCGGTTGCCACGCGAGCATTTCGCACAAAAGCGCTGATAACCTGGCGCAGTTCATTAGCCAGCCGTTGAGTTTCAATGGTCAAAGTGACAATTCCTGCACGTTAAGGGAGGGAGAGTATAAGCGATTTCGACGTGGCATTGAGATGCCCATAAACGCGAACCTGACGAATGACAGCGTTGTCAGGGCAATAACAGTAACCCTGCGCCGGGCGAAAGCGTTGACGTTGAGGCATCAGACAGGCAGAGGCGAATATTTTACGCCGTCCGGCCTGCCTTGCCCGGCGGTGCCCCGGAGAGGCATTGAAAAGTCGCAGCGCTGCGCGAGGCGCTCTCCTGCTCTAATCAACTGCCGGTCTGCTAAAAATCAGCGGCTGACGCGGTTCCCTTGCTCATTAATAACAACTTCACCATCCTCTTTGGTAAAGGCGCCCTGCTGCGGGTCAGGCAGAATGTCCAGCACCGCTTCAGACGGCCGACAGAGTTTTGTGCCGAGCGGCGTGACCACCACCGGCCGATTAATAAGAACGGGATAAGCCAGCATGGCATCCAGCAGTTCGTCATCGCTGAACCGGTTTTCTGCCAGCCCCAGTAGCGCAAAAGGTTCGGTATTTTTACGCAGCAGTTGCCGCACGCTTATGCCCATATCCTCTGTCAGTTTTTTTAACTCGTCGCGCGTTGGCGGCGTTTCCAGATACAGAATAACTGAGGGCTCAATGCCGCTGTTGCGGATAAGGGCCAGCGCATTACGGGATGTCCCGCAGGCCGGGTTGTGGTAAATGGTGATATCAGTCACAGGTGATTCTCCGGTCAGTGGGCTGCGCCCGGCTGGAAGGTTAAACAGACAGACGCAGGGCCAGCGCGGTAAAAAGCACCGGCAGCGTCATGACAAAGCCGACAAGAAAGTAATAATCCCAGCTGACGGTGAGGGTTATCTGCGCCAGCACAGATAACCACAGCAGAGTGGCGAGACTACCGATGGGGGTAATTTTCGGGCCGAGGTCGCCATCGAGGATGCTGGCGTATCATCGCCTTCTTTACCCCCCTGAACGGTACTGCCGTCAATGGAGCACGCATCAGCCAGCACGGTGGGCATGTTATAAATGAGGCCGGAATCATCCTCTCAAACACATTCATTAAAACGCATATAAAAGGGAAGCTCAAATACAAACAGGCTTGCCGTTGGTCGTTACATTATCGCGCTCAACCTGCAGGCTAAGACGTATAATGTCATCCCGCTGGCACAGATAAGCCTGTTCAATCACCGCCGCCGCCCAGGCTGGCATATAAGGTGATAAACGATAGTGGATCCACTTGCCGTCACGCCTGTCGATAAGCAGCCCACTCTCCCTCAGCATAGCCAGATGGCGGGAAATTTTGGGCTGATTCTCTTTCAGCATTAACGTAAGCTCACAGACGCAAAGCTCCCCCTTTTCACGCAGTAACAACACCAGGTTAAGGCGGGTATCGTCCGAGAGATTTTTGAAAAGTTGCAGAGGGTGTAGTTGCGGCATAATGATTCCTGACATCGGGGTTCAACAAGTGTCGCCTCTTCCACAAATCGAGTCAACAACACATTCGATAATCCACATATGTAAACCTTCCCAGGCTCCGTTTAATTAAAAACATATCTGAGCAAGGCTTTTTAACCGGATTGGTTACCGCTTCCGCTCAAGTCAGCGCACGCTATAGCACTGGCTATCAAAGTTAGCGCCACATATAAGTGCATGAATTTTATTGTTTTTTATCAACCCTGCTTGTGGCAGCATAAGCCGCCTCTTGAACTTAACGCTTTATTCCCTTTCGAGAGACGACACGGAATGCCCGCTAAACCTGATATTTCCTCTGTACCTCTTTCGGAACCTCTGGTCGGATCGCTACATGCCCTTAACGCTGCTTTATACCCTCTTCCCTGTTAGCGCTGCGATAGCGGGTGCCGGTGCTGCACTTTTCCGCCAGCCCGGCGAAAAAGCCATGAGCCTGATCCACCATTTTACCGCTGGCGTTATTTTCTCAGCGGCGGCTACCGAAGTCCTTCCCGGCCTCAAACAGCATTCGATGGTGGCGGTACTGGCAGGCGGTGTGACCGGCGTCGTGTTAATGATGCTGATTCAGCACTACGGCGAAAAGGCGGCCAGTAAGGCCGGCATGCTGGTGGCTATCGGTATCGATATCTTCATCGACGGATTAGTGCTGGGGATAAGTTTCGCGGCTGGCGCTAAAACCGGCATGATGCTGACACTTGCCCTGACGCTTGAAACCTCTTCCCTGGCTTGCCAGTAGTCGGCGATTTAAAAACCCTGTTGGGGAGCACGGTAAAGGTCTTGCTTGTAGTCACGGGGATTGCACTGCTTCTACCAGCTGGAGCCCTGCCAGGTACGCCTGTTGCGCAACTCGGCGAGTTCTGGCTGACCTGCTTCCTCTCCTTTGGTCTGGTGGCACTGCTGTATCTGGTGACGGAAGAGTTGCTGATAGAAGCGCACCAGGGCGATCGGGATACGCCGCCAGGCACAGCCATGTTTTTTGCCGGATTCATGATCCTGATGCTTATCGAGGAAGGCCTTTGACGTTTCTGCTCGCGCGGCATAACGATCCGGTTCAAAATCATGCATATACAAACAGTGAGATTGCACAAAGGCTGATAAAGTCACGTTTATTCCCAAATGAGACGCAATGCGTACGTCTTACATGTTTACTTAATAAGCAAATTCTCTACTATAAAAGCGGTTAACCGTTCTGCTCTCCCTCACGCAATCCATTTATAGATTGTCCGGCGGACGGTTAACACCCTCAACCCATTCTTAAGGATCAAGCAAATGGCTTTACGCAGGAAATTTATACTGAACAACGCTGACTGCGTCTTTTTTGATATACAGGTATCCGTCGTACTTGCTGGAATATTAATGATGAAACATCAATAGATAGTGTTTATCGTGAATTATTCGCACCACATGCCGGCACTGCAGTAAAAGAAAAGATAACGTTTGCCATGCCTCAGATTTCAGGTCATCAGGAATGCATATTTTAATATAACTATGATATACACCCTTGTATCTGTTTCCTGACAGATCGCGGTTGGGTTAAGGTGATATCCAATGGCATGAACAGGTGACCAAAAACTGGATGAAATGCTGCTATTACTCTTTTTATACGACCACCAGGAATACCCCTGTTCAAGTGAAGGACATTAATCATGATATTGCAGGCAAGCTGTCCCTTTTTATAAGCGGTGATATAGATGCAGATCCGAACAATGATAGTTATGTTTATATAAATTTGAACGTAGTAAGCGTGAACTCTGTTATTATTTATACAATCCGGGTAAAAATTATTCATCTAGTATGGGGGGTTAAAAATGCCAGCCCCTCTCTCCATATGCCTTAAAGAGCGGTCCCTCAGCTTAAACGCGCCTCACCAGGGGCATAGCCCGGCAGGTTTTCTGCCGGGCTTTTTTTAGTTAAATATGAACACCCTTAGTGAACATCATGTTTAAGCAGCTCCATGGCAATTTTATAAACCAGCTCTGGTTTTCTGTCAGGAAGCATTTTCTTCACTTTTTCTTCAATAGCCGCATTCGTTACAAACTGATTATCCTGAAGCAATTCCAGCACCGCTTGCCCAAACATCAGGCGACAAATGTGAATCGCATCTTTGACATATTTACTTTCCATAAGACCTCCTTTTAAAGAAGATCTCAGAATAAGTTTCACTCGCCATGAAACAATAGTGATTTTAATAATTATTCAAGTAATAAAATGGCGCGTAAAGTTTCAGTGCACACTTAATAAAACGCCTGACCTCTTGAATATATGAAAAGCAACTTGTAATCTCATTTCAGAAAGCATTAAGGGGCACAGGCAGAGACGCGCCTGACTCTCCAGGTCAACATGCCATGACCTCCCTCAATAAAAAACAACCTTTCATACTTTTTTGTTTACCTTAGGTTTCTTTTAAGAGGCATATAATCCCCTCACTCATTGCGACACGATTGTTAAACTATTGTTCGGCAAAACCTGAAACGGCAAGCGACAGCTAAAAACACAAAGAGAATTTTACATGAAAATATTATCACCCCGTCGTTGTTTATACTGCGGCGCTCGTCGATCAGTTTTACAACGTCTTTTTTCTGTAGACTCTTCTTTTTGTGATGAGTGCTATTTTTCTGTATATAGAATTATCAGGTCTAAGGGATGCCGTGATTAGGCGGGAAAACCGTGTTCACGCTCTTGTTCCCTGACGCTTGCCATTTGAAGTTTACGCTGTCAGGAAATTGCCTTCTGACCTACGCCATTTAGAGCCTTGCTGTGCTCCATCATCTGAAGCGTGATGATAAACGCCAGCCACGTAATCGGCCTGGCCCTCTCTTACCGCTCCTCAGAGCCCCTGCCTGACCAAAGCGCGGAAACCGCGTGGATCCTGAAGGTCGCTACGTCGTTGTGGTCGAAGACTGTTCTTAACGGGCGCGCCTGAAATTTTTCTGTGATTAAGGGCTGTAACCCAGGTGCTATTAACCAGATACGGTCGAAAACGCATTTTCATCTGCCCGTTAATACTCCCTCTGACAGCAGATCAAACCGGTCCCCTCCGCCGGGATTTTCACCGCAGCTTTCTTAATTACGGCGTTTTGCTCCTTATCTGCCCCGCAAGCCTTTTTTGTTTGAAGATTTGCTCTTAATATCAATGGACTATTAAACCTGCACTTATTTAAGGAACAGTGAGATGATTATTTTTGTTACCGGTGCGACCGCCGGTTTTGGTCAAAGTATCACCCGCCGATTCATTGAAACAGGTCATAAAGTTATTGCCAGCGGACGCCGCGCTGAGCGTTTACAGGAGCTGAAAGAGGAGCTGGGCGACAACCTCTATACCGTACAGCTCGACGTGCGCAACCGCGCCGCGATTGAAGAGGCGGTCGCCTCTCTGCCCGCCGAGTGGCGCAATATCGACGTGCTGGTCAATAACGCCGGACTGGCGCTCGGCATCGAGCCGGCGCATCGCGCCAACGTCGAAGACTGGGATAATATGATCGACACCAATACCAAAGGGCTGGTCTATATGACACGCGCCCTGCTGCCGGATATGGTGGAGCGCAACGTCGGTCACATTATCAATATCGGCTCCGTCGCCGGAAGCTGGCCCTATGCGGGCGGCAACGTCTATGGCGCGACCAAAGCCTTTGTACGCCAGTTCAGCCTCAATCTGCGCACCGACCTGCACGGAACCGCGCTGCGCGTCACCGATATCGAACCTGGCCTGGTGGGCGGCACGGAATTCTCTAACGTGCGCTTCAAAGGCGACGATGAAAAAGCGGATAAAGTTTACGACGGCGCGACGGCGCTAACGCCGGAGGATGTGACCGAAGCCGTTTACTGGGTCGCCACGCTGCCGAAACATGTCAATATCAACACGCTTGAAATGATGCCGGTAAGCCAGACGCAGGCCGGTCTGAAAGTGCACAAGCCCTGATGATGCCAGAGGCCAGCCCAGCGGGCTGGCCTCTGTTCAGGCACGCCCCCAGCCCGCCACGATAATCAGCATGCCGCAAAACGCCACCAGCGCCCCGCTCCAGTCCCACGCGCTGAGCTTTACGCCATCCACCACGCGCAGCCACAGCAGCGCAGTCACTACATAAACGCCGCCATAGGCCGCATATACGCGCCCGCTCGCCGCCGGATGCAGCGTCAGCAGCCAGACAAAGGCCGCCAGACTCAGCGCGGCAGGCAGCAACAGCCAGGGGGAAGCGTTCTTTTTCAGCCACAGCCAGGGTAAAAAGCAGCCGACAATCTCCGCGATGGCGGTGAGAAAAAAGAGCAGCGCGGTTTTAACCAGCATGAAATCCTCTCGCTAAGGTAAACAGAACGCCCACTACTGGTGAGCAAATAAAGCGCGATGATATACTAAGCACTGCCTGCCGCAACCCTGAGTCATTCCTGCGCGCCAGGCATTAACCGAAGGAAAAGATGATGAAAAAATTGTTTCCGACCCTGCTCGCCGCGCTGCTGGCCAGCAGCACGATGCTGACCGCCGTGCAGGCCAGCGCTAATACCAGCCGTCTGATTATTGAAGATGGCAGCAGCGCCGCCAGTAATGAAGCTGCGCGTCAGAGCAAAGAGCAATGGAATGATACCCAGCGCCTGCGCCACAAAGTGAACACGCGCGCCGAAAAAGAGTTTGATAAAGCAGATCGCGCATTTGATACGCGCGACGCCTGTGAAAAAAGCTACAACGTTAACGCCTACTGGGAATCCAATACCCTGCGCTGCCTGGATCGCCGTACCGGCCGACCGGTCGCGCCCTGATATTGCCCACGAAATGCTATAGTCAGTAAGGTTCACTACGCAAAAGGAGAAGATGATGAAGAAACAGACCGGAATGTTAATCGCAACTTTACTGGCGCTGCCGATGCTGGCACACGCCTCCTGTGAATCCGTCAAGGCGGATATCAGCCACAAAATTATCCAGAACGGCGTCCCGGAATCGGGTTTCTCGCTGGATATCGTGCCTAACGATCAGGTTGACCAGGCGGGCGGCCAGGTGGTGGGCCATTGCGAAAACGACACACAGAAAATTGTTTATAAGCGCGTGGGACGCAGCGACGAGGGCAGCGTGCCCGACAGCGCGGGCAGCTCGCAGGACGCGCCTGCTCAGTAAACATGAAGGGCGACGCAGTCGCCCTTTTCTATTCCGCATGTTCCGGCCGCTGTCGCGGCATCATCCAGGCTACGCCCAGCGCAAACAGCGCAATCACCAGTGCCACAATAAACACCCAGTGCAGCGAGGCGGCAATCGCCAGCACCATATGGTGCAGCGTCTCGCTGGAAAGCGCCTCGCGCGTTGGCGCAGACATAATCTGCTGCACAGGATCCTGGGCGTGCGGCAGTCGCTGCGACAGGTTGAGGTTCAGGACGGCGCCCATCAGCGCGGTGCCGACAGCCGATCCCATCATGCGGCTGAACATAATCGACGCAGTGCAAATGCCGCGAATATCGTAGTGCGCATGGTTTTGCACCGACACCAGAAAAGTGGTGCTGGTCATCCCCATGCCGGTACCGATAACAAAAGCGGTGGCACCTGCCTGAAACAGAGAGCTGTCAGCGCGCAACAGCAGCAGCAAGGCGCTGCCCGCGACCAGCAGCAGCGCGCCGAGCTGGGCAGTAAAACGATAAGAGGTGCGCAGCATCAGCCGCCCGCTGAGCGTGCTGGCGAGCGGCCAGCCGATCGACATCATGGCCAGCGCGCTGCCCGCCTGCAACGGCGTGCCGCCGGTAATGCCCTGAATCCAGGTCGGCAAAAAGGCGCTGATCCCCATCATTGCCGCACCAATAATCAGATTCCCGATATTCCCGGCGATAACCAGACGGCTACGCCATATCTCCAGCGGAAACAGCGGCGCATCAGCCCGCAGCTCATGCTTTTTAAGCTGCCAGCCGGCGAACAGCGCCAGCAGCAGAAAAGCGATCAGCCAGTAGCCGAGCCACTCCGCCTGCAGCAGCGCCATCAGCAGCGCGCTGACGCTCACCATCAGCCAGACGCTACCCGCCACGTTAAGCGGCTGCGGCTTTTCTTCGATGCAGTGCGCAGGCAGAAAGCGCGCCAGCATCGCCATGCTGATAAGCCCTATCGGCAGATTGACCCAGAAGATCAGCGACCAGCTGAAGTGCTCCACCAGCCAGGCGCCGGTTAGCGGACCGACGATCGCCGCTACGCCCCATACGCTGGAGAGCCAGCCCTGCACGCTGGCGCGCTCGCGCGGCGAATAGATATCCGCCACGATGGTTGAGCTGAGCGGCATAATCGCGCCTGCGCCTAACCCCTGGAAAGCGCGAAACAGGATCAGCCACAGCATGCTGTGGGCGAAGCCGCACAGCACCGAGCCGACCAGAAACAGCGAGGTGCCGATAAAGAACATTCTGCGCCGTCCCCACATATCCGCCAGTCTGCCATAGAGCGGCACGCTCACCGCCTGGGTGAGCAGATAGACAGAGAAAACCCAACCAAACTGCGAAAAGCCGCCCAGATCGGCAATAATGGTCGGCATTGCCGTCGCGACGATAGTCACCTCAATCGCGGCCATAAACATTGCCAGCATACAGGCGAACAGGATCCAGCCGCGGTGGCTGACCTGCAGGTGTGCGCTCTCAGTCATACATCTCCCTTTGTTATTCAGCAAGGCTAGCCTAAATTCGCGCCGCTGCTGTGCCAGGCGTGCGCTCTCCTTGTGACAGTGTCACAATATGGCGATGAAAATGATTAATCACCTGCTGAAACCAGATGCCATGCGGCCCCATCCGCTGTTTTGGGGGGTTCTATCTGTCTGATTTTTCCCATAAAAAGTGGCGCCCCCTTTTTTACGCTGCTATAGGCTTAATAGCTTTTTAGCCATACATAATAATCGGGCTACGTTTTAACCGCCCGGGATAACAAACAACAGGGAGAAATACCCCATGCAAAATGGTTCGCTGGTCAGACGCGCCGGACTCGCGCTGCTGGCTATTGTTTGTGTGCTGGCGCTGCTGGTCTGGGGCCTGGGTCTGGATACGCTGCGCGCGCGCAGGGTTGATCTGATCTATCTGGGTCAGCAGCATCTCTATCTGGTGTTCTGGTCGATGCTGTTTGCGCTGCTGGTCGGTATTCCCAGCGGTATAGTGCTGAGCCGCCCCTTTGCGCGCCGCTGGGCTGAATATGTGATGCAGATTTTTAACGTCGGTAATACGTTGCCGCCGCTGGCGGTACTGGCGCTGGCGATGGTCGTTATCGGCATCGGCGATAAACCGGCGCTTTTCGCCCTGTTCCTCGCCTCGCTGCTGCCGATTGTGCGCAATACCTTTTCCGGGCTAAGCGCGGTGCCGCCTTCTCTGATTGAGGCCGCTAACGGCATCGGCATGACCCGGCTCCAGCGCCTGCGCCAGGTTGAACTTCCTAACGCCTGGCCGGTGATGCTGGCGGGCATCCGTATCGCGACCGCCATTAACGTCGGTACCGCACCGCTGGCCTTCTTAATTGGCGCCAGCAGCTACGGCGAACTGATTTTTCCCGGCATCTACCTTAACGATTTCCCGACGCTGATCCTCGGCGCGGTCGCCACGGCGCTGTTCGCGCTGGTGCTCGATATGCTGCTGGCGGCGCTGGGACGCTACCTCAGCCCACACACGGCTTAATCACAGGAGACGTTATGACAATGCTGACGCGCTGGCTCAGACGCACCGCTGTGACCCTCGCCGCTACGCTGGCATTCAGCCAGGCGGTTCATGCCGCAGCGCCGCTGGTGATGGCGACCAAAAGCTTTACCGAGCAGCATATTCTTTCCGCCATGACCGTATTGTGGCTGCAGAAAAAGGGATTTGAGGTCATTCCTAAACGCAATATCGCGACCACCATCAGCCGCAACGCGATGTTGAATAAGCAGATAGATATGACCTGGGAGTATACCGGCACCTCGCTCATTATCTTTAATCACATCAAAAGGCCGCTCTCCTCTGAAGAAGCGTACCAGACGGTAAAATCCCTCGACGGCAAGCTGGGCCTGGTCTGGCTTAATCCGGCGCCGATGAATAATACCTATGCCTTTGCGATGAAGCGCGAACGGGCCGAGAAAGAAGGCATCAGCACTATGTCGCAGCTGGTGACGAAAATCGAACAGATTCGCCAGCGCGATCCCGACCATAACTGGCGGCTCGGGCTGGATCTGGAGTTTTCTGGTCGCTCTGACGGCATGAAACCGCTGCAGGCCGCCTATAACCTGGCGCTGGACCGGCCGCAGATCCGTCAGATGGACCCAGGCCTGGTCTATAACGCGGTACGCGACGGATTCGTCGACGCGGGCCTGATCTACACCACCGACGGCCGGGTGAAAGGCTTCGATCTGAAAGTGCTGGAGGATGACAAGCACTTCTTCCCCAGTTACAACGTCACGCCGGTAGTGCGTCAGGATGTGCTCGACAGCCATCCAGGCCTGGCAGAGGCGCTAAACCAGCTCTCGCCGTTGATTACCAGCGATGCGATTTCCGAGCTGAATAAGCGCGTCGATATCGATCATCAGTCGCCCGAGCAGGTTGCGCGCGATTTTCTCACAGCCAAAAACATGCTGTAAGGCGGTCATATGGATACCCTACATTACATCATAAACAACTGGAGCAGCTTGCTGGCTCTGACCTGGCAACATACCTGGCTGGTGCTGGTGGCGGTGGGCTGCGCCATCATCGCAGGCGTGCCGCTGGGCATTCTTATCGTGCGCGTCAGATGGCTGGCCGCACCGGTGCTGGGCATCGCCACCGTCGTGCTCACCATTCCCACCATCGCGTTGTTCGGCCTGATGATCCCGCTGTTTTCGATGATCGGTCAGGGCATCGGCGCGCTGCCCGCTATTACCGCGGTCTTTCTCTATTCGCTGCTGCCGATTGTACGCAACACCCATACTGCGCTGGAAAACCTGCCTGACGGCCTGCGCGAGGCGGGCCGCGGCATCGGCATGACCTTCTGGCAGCGACTGCGCTGGGTGGAAATCCCCATGGCGCTGCCGGTGATCTTCGGCGGTATCCGTACCGCCGTGGTGATGAACGTCGGCGTGATGGCGATTGCGGCGGTAATCGGCGCGGGCGGCCTTGGTCTGTTGCTGCTGGACGGCATCAGCGGCAGCGATATTCGTATGCTCATTGCCGGCGCGCTGATGATCTGCCTGCTGGCTATTATTCTCGACTGGCTGCTGCAGCGTCTGCAGTCGGCGCTGACTCCTAAGGGGATTCGATAATGATAAAACTGGAAAACCTGACGAAAACCTTTACCCAGAAAAACGGCACCAGCGTCACCGCCGTCGATAATGTCAGCCTGCATGTGCCGCAGGGCGAAATGTGCGTGCTGCTCGGCCCTTCAGGCTGCGGCAAGACCACAACCCTGAAGATGATTAATCGCCTTATTCCCAGCACCAGCGGCAAGATTCTGATTAACGGCGAAGATACCAGTACCCAGGATACCGTTACGCTGCGCCGCAACATCGGCTATGTCATCCAGCAGATCGGCCTGTTCCCCAATATGACTATCGAGGAGAACATTACCGTTGTACCGCGCATGCTGGGCTGGGATAAAAAACGCTGCCGCGATCGCGCCACCGAACTGATGAGCATGGTGGCGCTCGACCCTACTAAATTCCTCCACCGCTATCCGCGCGAAATGTCGGGCGGCCAGCAGCAGCGCATTGGCGTGATCCGCGCGCTGGCGGCGGATCCGCCCGTACTGCTGATGGATGAACCCTTCGGCGCCGTCGACCCGATTAACCGCGAGGTGATCCAGAACGAGTTTCTCGATATGCAGCGTCAGTTGAAGAAAACCGTGATGCTGGTGAGCCACGATATTGACGAAGCGCTGAAGCTGGGCGACCGCATCGCCGTGTTTGGCCAGGGCAAAATCGTGCAGTGCGCCAGCCCCGATGAGCTGCTGGCCAGCCCGAAAAATGAGTTTGTCGGCTCTTTTGTCGGTCAGGATCGCACGCTGAAGCGTCTGCTGCTGGTACAGGCAGGCGACGTGACCGATCAGCAGACAACCATTACCGTTAAGCGCGCGACGCCACTGGCGGACGCTTTCGCCCTGATGGATGAAAACGATATGCGTTCGGTCACGGTGGTTGATAACGATGGCAAACCGCTCGGCTTTGTAAAACGCCGCGAAGCGCGCAACGCCAGCGGTTATTGCGAAGAACTACTGCATACCTTCCGGGTGACCGCTAAGGCGGAGGAGAATCTGCGCGTGGTGCTCTCTAAACTCTATGAGCACAATACCGTCTGGATGCCGATCGTTGATGAAGAGGGTCGCTACAGCGGCGAAATCTCTCAGGACTATATTGCCGACTACCTGAGTTCAGGCCGCACGCGCCGCCGCCTTAATCCTTAAGCGACCGGGCAGCGCTCAGCCGAAAACAGGCAGTACGCCCCGAAGCGCAAAAAGTCCTGCGCCTGGGATAACACGCCGGGAGCACGCCTCAGGGATGAGGCGTCTGGCCGCTCTGTAAGCCATCGGCGTCTTTAAGGAGTGCCAGCGCTGGTTTTACTGCCCGCCCGCCGTTTCGCCCTGCGGTAGCACCACAGCGCGCTGCTCACTGGGCAACACCACATTGAGCAGGATCGCCAGCACGCCGCCGGTGGTCACCGCATGGCCAAAAAGCTGGCTGACCAGCGGCGGCAGCTGTTTCAACGCCTCCGGCACCGCTTCGACGCCCAGCCCCAGTCCAAACGACACCGCCACAATCAACATTTCCCGACGGCCCAGCGGGGTTTGCGTCAACACGCGGATCCCGGCGGCCACTACGCTGCCGAACATCACCAGCGTCGCGCCGCCCAGTACCGGCGGCGGTATCTGCTGCATCAGCGCGCCGAAGGCGGGAAACAGCCCCAGCAGCGCCAGCATCACGCCCATCACCATGCCGACATAGCGGCTCGCTACGCCGGTCATCTGAATGACCCCGTTATTCTGCGCAAAGGTGGTATTGGGAAACGCGGAAAACATCGCCGCCAGCATACAGCTGACGCCATCGGCGCAGAGCGCGCCCTGTAGCCGACGCTGAAACTGCGGGCCGACGATCGGCTGCTGCGACAGCATACAGTTAGCGGTAAGGTCGCCTGCCGCCTCAATAACGGCGATCACCGCTACCAGCGCAATCGGCAAGAAAATCGCCCAGTCAAAGGCGAAACCGAAACGGAAAAAGCCAGGCAGCGCCAGCCAGCCTGTTTCAGGCTGCGGCGTCAGCACCAGCTTGCCGCTCAGCGCCGCGGCGAGGCAGCCAACGACGATCCCGGCGAGCACCGCAATCAGCCGCGCCCAGCGGTTACGCATCCGGTTCAGCGTAATAATCACCAGCAGCGTCAGGCCGCCGAGCGCCAGATTACCGGGCGCGCCGAAATTTGCGGCGTGGTGCCCGCCCGCCCAGTCGGTGATGCTCACCTTAATCAGGCTGATGCCGATCAGCGTAATCACCGTTCCGGTCACCACCGGCGTCAGAACGCGGCGCAGCTGAGAGACGCAGCGGCTAATCAGCAACGGGATCAGCGCGGCGACCAGCGTGCAGCCAAAGATCATCGCCATGATCTCCTCCGGCGAGCCGCCGCGGTTTTTGACAATCATACCGCCCGACAGGATAACGCCAAGAAAGGCGAAGCTGGTGCCCTGCAGGCAGATCATGCCCGCGCCTATACCCGCCACGCGCCGCGCCTGAAGAAACGTGCCGATGCCGGAAACCAGCAGCGACATACTGATCAGATAAGGGAGATAAGCCTGCAGCCCCAGCACCGAGCTAATAATCAGCGGCGGCGTGATAACGCCCACGACGCTGGCCAGCAGATGTTGCAGCGCGGCGAAAAAAGCGGGCGCAGGACGAATGCGTTCGTCCAGTCCGTACAGCAATGCTTTCTCTTCTGTATGCGACATAATGATGCTCCGACTCCTCTGTGATTAACGCTGTTAATGCATTAATCACGCCATCCGCAGAGCGCATTACGGGACAGAAAGCTAATTTATTGAACTGAATAGGATTAAAAAAGAGAAACGCTGCGCCAAACCCTGAAACTATCGGTTCAGCCACAGCGATTGTTGAAGAGAATGTTTCACCATCAGGCGATCTTTGCACTTGAATCGGGCAAGGCGACCTTCCCCAGCGAGGAGAGATCGAGATAGCCCGCTAAATCGCGCTGTTCGGCACGCGGCAAATAGGGCAACTCCCCCAGCAGCGGCGCGTCAATGCTGTCGCTGAGCACGTCAATCAGTTCGGCATAGTGCGCCAGTCCGGGATTGATGCGATTCGCGACCCAGCCCGCCAGCGGCAGGCCGTCGCGCGTTATCGCCTCGGCGGTCAACAGCGCATGGCTGAGGCAGCCCTGTTTGATGCCGACCACCAGCACCACCGGGATATGATGCTGCTCCACCCAGCCGGAGAGCGGCTTCGCATCATTCATCAGGCTGCGCCAGCCGCCAGTGCCCTCAATCACAACGCAGTCGGCCTGCTGCTGCAGACGCTGCAAACGCTGGCTCAGCAACGAATAGTCAACGGGCTCACGCGGACGGATGCAGACCTCATCCTCTTCGTAAATCAGCGGATTAATCGCGTCGTAAGGCAGGGTTAGCGTCGAGCTGCTCTGCAAAACCAGCGCATCTTTACTGCGCAGGCCCTCTGCGCTCCGCACGGCGTTTCTCGCAACCGGCTTGAAACCGACTGCGCTCAGGCCAGCGCGTGCGAAATACTGCAGAAGCGCGCGTGAAACAACGGTCTTCCCTACAGCGGTGTCAGTGCCGGTAATGAACAGATTTTTCACCCCACTCCTCCTCAACTTAACGGTTTTGTTTTACAAAAAAGCAAAACGCATTGTAGGGAATGCGGATGGCGGGCAGCTTGCGTTAGCGCAAAGTTCAGTCGCGCTTAACCTTGCAACAATTTCACTAACAGGTAGCCGCTGTAGAGCGCGTCTTTGATCAGCGCCGCGGCGCCAAGGGTGCCAGGTTCGTGGAATTCGGTCGGCGCGAGCTGAATTGACTCGCTGTAGGCGGGCAGTGCCTGCTGGCGGATGGTGCTGCTTACGGCGGGAAACAGCACCTCGGCAGCCTGATTAAGCGGCGAGCCGATCAGAATATGTTGCGGGTTGAAGATATTGACCATCATTGCCAGCATCCGGCCGACATGATGTCCGACGCCTGCGATGGCGTCGCGTGCCAGCCGATCGCCCTGACGGGCCGCCAGACAGAGCGACTCCAGCGTTAAAGGCTGCTGATGCAGTACGCTGTCCGGCTGCGTCGCCAGGCGCTGCGCCGCCAGCGCCAGCAGGCTCCCGGTGCTGGCGACCGTCTCCAGACAGCCGTGATTGCCGCAATAACACTGTTGGCCATAAGGGTCGATCTGCGTATGCCCAATCTCCACCAGCGCGCGGCCGCTTTTATGCAGCAGCTGACCGCCGCTGATTACGCCTGCGCCGACGGTGTCGTCAATCACAATCTGAATCACATCCTGCGCGCCGCGCGACGCGCCGAACAGCGACTCCGCCAGCGTCCAGGCGGAAATGTCGTGCTGCACGAAAACCGGCACCCCGGTGCGCTGCGCCAGCGTATCGCCCAGCGGCATGTCCTGCACCTGATAACCCGGCAGGCGATGCACTACGCCCGAGGCGGCGTTGATCAGACCGGGCAAGGTAATAGCGATCGCCGTCAGCCGTTCCAGCTTGCGCTGATGGCGCATAAAAAAAGCGTCAACACGATCAATCAGCGACGTCAGCAGCGGCTGCTGCGCTTCGTCAGGCAGCGGCGACGTCTCCTCTACCAGCGCGCGGCTGCTGAGATCGCGCAGCGTCAGGGTCAACGCACCATGATGCAAACGCACCGCAAGATAGTGCCAGGCCAGCGTGTCCAGAATCAGGCCAATCGCCGGCCGTCCGCGCGACCCTGGCTCCTGAAACTCCGTTTCCTGCACCAGATGAGCATCGAGCATTTCGCGCACGATTTTGGTGATACTGGCGGGTGCCAGCTGCGCCAGTCTGGAAAGTTCGATACGCGAAATCGGACCGTAGAGATCGATCAGGCGATAAACAACGCCTGCATTAGTCTGTTTAATCTGGTCAATATGCCCAGGCTGACTCTCCAGCTTCACGCCCTGCTCCCGGTTATTTTCGCGCTTCTAAATAAACAGCGACTATGGTGAGGCAGATTGCGGTTGAGCGTCAAATATTTGATTTGAAATGTGATTTGCAGCACATAAAAACCGGGCTTTGGTTAAGGTCTGGTCCTTAATTTTCGCCTGCTGGCGACAAAAGCTGCATCATATTGCGCATCTGCATCGAGGGTTCGCGCTCGCAGGACCAAACCAGCCATACCTCCGACAGCGCATCTTCTTCCCTGAGCGGCAGCCAGACCACATCGGCCAGACGCGCGCGCGCGAACGAGGCGGGCAAAATCGACACGCCGAGACCGGTCGCCACCAGACCGAGGATGGTCATCGCTTCGCCGACCTCCTGCATAATGTAGGGCTTGATATGGTAGCGATGCAGCAGGCTGAGAATTTCACCGTGCAGCGCCGTGCCGCCCTGCGGGTCGAAGAAGACAAAAGGTTCGTTCGCCAGCTCGCTGATAGAGATCGACTCCGCATCCGCCAGCGGATGCGCCCAGTGCACCACCGCGCGCAGCGGCTCGCGCAGCAGCAGCTGATGCCGTAAATCGGGCGGCAACAGGGTATTGCGCATAACGCCCAGATCGAGCTGGCCCTCATGCAGCGGGACGAGCTGCTGGCGCGTATTAATCTCCTGCATCTGAATATGCACCTGCGGCCAGCGCTGACGAAACTGATAGAGCGCGTCCGAGACCAGGCCGGTAAAGGGCGCGGAAGAGGTGAAACCGATGCGCAGCTCGCCCTCTTCGCCGCGCTCAAGCCGCGCCGCGCGCCCGACGGCCTGCTCTACCTGTTGTAAAATCGCGCGCGCATCGCTGAGAAACTGCTGACCCGCCGGCGTAAGCTGCACGCTGCGGTTGGTGCGGATAAACAGCTTTGCTGCTATCTCCTGCTCCAGCTGCATAATTTGCTGGCTGAGCGGAGGCTGAGAGATGTTTAGCCGCTGTGCCGCGCGGCCAAAGTGAAGTTCTTCCGCAACCGCCAGAAAATAACGCAGATGGCGCAGTTCAATATTCATATTTTAAACGTATCAGTTGAGATTATTAATATATTAGACAACCTATTGGCGCTTTCCTAGAGTAAGCCTATTGCTTTCTTGTGAGGAATTAACGTGCGTCGCTCTTCTCAGGCGGTCACCCTTGACGATAATGAGTTAGCCGACTCTGCCGCGGTTTCACCGGCTTCATCGTCCGTATGGATTAAACGCGGCACGCCGCAGTTTATGCGCGTGACCCTGGCGCTTTTCTCCGCTGGTCTGGCGACCTTTGCGCTGCTTTACTGCGTGCAGCCTATTTTACCGGTGCTGTCGGCGCAGTTTGGCGTTTCGCCCGCTGAAAGCAGCATTTCGCTCTCTATCGCAACCGGGCTGATGGCGTTAGGTTTGCTGGTGACAGGTCCGCTTTCTGACGCGATCGGGCGCAAGAACGTGATGGTAACGGCGCTGATGCTGGCCGCGCTCTGCACTCTGGTTTCCGCCACCATGAACAGCTGGCACGGTATTTTGCTGATGCGTGCGCTGACGGGGCTCTCCCTCAGCGGCGTAGCCGCCGTCGGCATGACCTATCTGAGCGAGGAGATCCACCCGAGCGTTATTGCTTTCTCCATGGGACTTTATATCAGCGGCAACTCTATCGGCGGCATGAGCGGCCGACTGCTGAGCGGCGTGCTGACCGACTTCTTTTCATGGCGCATCGCCATTGCAGCCATTGGCTGCTGCGCTCTCGCCTCGGCGCTGATGTTCTGGCGCATTCTGCCCGCTTCTCGTCATTTTCGACCGGCGTCGCTGAAGCCGCGCAGCCTGATGATTAATTTTCGGCTGCACTGGCGCGATGCGGGCCTGCCGCTGCTGTTCGCCGAAGGCTTTCTGCTGATGGGCGCCTTCGTCACGCTGTTCAACTATATCGGCTATCGTCTGCTCGGCGCGCCCTATCATCTCAGCCAGGCGATTGTCGGCCTGCTCTCCGTGGTTTATCTGACCGGATCCTGGAGCTCCCCTAAGGCGGGCGCGCTGACGATGAAACTGGGCCGCGGTCCGGTGCTGCTCGGCGCGACGGCACTGATGCTGACGGGCCTGTTGCTTACCGCGTTCAGCCCCGTGTGGTGGATTTTTCTGGGCATGATGCTCTTTACCGCTGGCTTCTTCGCCGCGCACTCCGTCGCCAGCGGCTGGATCGGTCCGCGCGCGCGCCGTGCCAAAGGTCAGGCGTCATCGCTCTATCTCTTCAGCTACTATGTCGGTTCCAGCGTAGCCGGTACGCTTGGCGGCGTGTTCTGGCACAGCTACGGCTGGGCAGGCATCACTCTCTTTATCTCCGCGCTGTTGCTTCTCGCTCTGCTGGTAGGCTGGCGCCTGCAGCAAAAACATCTGTAACAACCATGACCAAAAAGGACGCAGTTGCGTCCTTTTTAGCCTGTTAACCTTCAGACTGTTTGCTAATTAGTACCAAAAAGAAAAAAGCCATTAATCCCCGCTATAATCCCTCTCACTCCAACAATAAATGTTTTTTTATTCACAGCAATGAGGATGTCCCTGTGGGCCATTACTATTACGTTTCTAAAATTTCTGGCTATAACGATAACCATGTGGTGCACGCCGCAGGCTGCCAGTATCTTCCCCCGCTTGAAGCGCGCCTGTTTCTCGGCACTTTTTACACGGCGAATGCCGCTATCCAGCAGGCGCGCAAGTATTACCCCAGAGCGCTGGGTTGCGAGGCCTGTTGTCCGCTGCCGGTAAAAAAAAACCTGAGGAGTCAGAATAGCGTGGCACTAAAGCATATCGCCTGACTCTGATTATGCTGGCCTGACGGCAGAGGTCAGTCACGGGTCTGGCACCGTTGCGCCAGTTTGTTAAGATTTTGCATGTTTTTCCAGTAAGGTAGAGTGCTTCTTCCTGTTGCATGAGCAGACTATGCGCGAAAAATATGCCGCTTCACAAATTACCCTGCACTGGCTGACCTTCCTGCTGGTCGCGCTGGCTTACGCCACTATCGAGCTACGCGGTTTTGCCCAGCGCGGCTCCTGGCAGGGCTACGCGATGATTATTACTCACTTCAGTGCGGGCTTTACTGTTCTGCTGCTGATGGTGGCGCGTCTGTTTTTACGCACGCGCCACCGCACCCCAGCCATCACGCCCCCCATCGCTCGCTGGCAAACGGGCCTGGCGCATCTGGTGCATACGCTGATTTACGCCCTGTTTATTACCCTGCCCATTCTGGGCATCACGTCGCGCTATCTGCGCGGGCGCGACTGGTGGCTGTTCGGCATCTCCATGCCGGTCGCGAGCGAACCAAATTTCGACCTTTCCGATACCTTAATCGGCTGGCATGAAACCCTGGCGCCGCTGGGATACTGGCTTATCGGCCTGCACGCCCTGGGCGCGCTGTTCCATCACTATTTTCTCCGGGACAATACGCTCAGGCGAATGATGCCAGGCAAATCTTCGCATTGATAACCGTTTTTTATCGCCCGCCGGTCGGGCGATAAAAAACTTTCAGGAATAAAACTGCTTTTCAGCGTTCCCCTTACCGTGCAATTCCTCCACAATGGTCGATAATTTGTGACGCAAGTCACTATCGTGGATGTGAAAGCCGCATCTGTTTGCTGTTGTTCTGACTAATTTTATTTTCATGCAATCAACTACTGTATCTCGTAAAACGGCCTGGCTACGCGTGGTGCTGCTGGCTATCGCCGCCTTTGTGTTTAATACCACTGAATTTGTACCTGTTGGCCTGCTCTCAGACATCGGCGCCAGCTTCAGCATGAAAAGCGCTGACGTGGGCATTATGCTCACTATTTATGCCTGGGTAGTGGCGCTGCTTTCGCTGCCGCTGATGCTGCTGACGCGTAATATCGAGCGACGCATACTGCTGGCAGCACTGTTTCTGATCTTTATCGCCAGCCATGTGCTTTCCACCTTTGCGTGGAGTTTCACCTCGCTGGTGGTATCGCGCATCGGTATCGCGCTGGCGCACGCGGTCTTCTGGTCGATCACCGCCTCGCTGGCGATACGCGTCGCACCAGCCGGTAAAAAGACGCAGGCGTTAAGCATGCTGGCGACCGGCACCGCGCTGGCGATGGTACTGGGCGTACCGATCGGCCGCATAGTGGGTCAATATCTTGGCTGGCGCACCACCTTCGGCATGATTGGCGTCTCGGCGCTGGTGCTGATGGTGCTGCTGGCGCGCGTTCTGCCGCGTCTGCCGAGCGAACACACCGGCTCGCTGAGCAGCGTGCCGATGCTGTTTCGCCGACCGGCGCTGGTGAGCATGTATCTGCTGGTCACGCTGGTCGTTACCGCGCACTATACCGCCTACAGCTACATTGAGCCGTTTATGCAGTTTGTTGCGGACGCGGATAATAACTTCACTACGCTGCTGCTGCTGCTGTTTGGCTCTGCCGGCATTCTGGGCAGCGTACTCTTTAGCTCGCTGGGCAATAAATTCCCGTCTGCGCTGCTGATCGGCGCGATTGCGACCATTACGCTCTGCATGGGGCTGCTGATTTTTGCCGCTGTCCGTCCGGCCGCGATTTCGACGCTCTGTGTTCTGTGGGGCATGGCGATGATGATGATCGGGCTGGCGATGCAGGTGCGCGTGCTGTCGCTGGCGCCTGATGCGACCGATGTGGCGATGTCGCTGATGTCAGGCATCTATAATATCGGCATCGGCGCGGGCGCGCTGCTGGGCAATCAGGTTAGCAAACATCTGAGCATGTCGGACGTCGGCAATATCGGCGGGCTGCTGGGACTGGTTGCGCTGTTCTGGTGTATCGCTATCTTCCGCAGATATCCGCAGCTGCGCAGCAACGGATAAAAAAAGGGGCTTCAGAATGGTTTTCTGAAGCCCCTTTTTACTGTCTTAGTTAAGGCTGGCGGCGGTGCCAGACAGCCTGCTCGCGCCAGAGGTCGAAGTGATGCGAAAAGACTTTACGCGGCCAGTGTCCTGCTTTCCCGACAGCTGCTGTTCCAGAGAAATCAGGCTGCTGCTGCCGCTGACGTTCACCGCTACGGCCTCGGTCTGGTAATAAGGCGCAGCTTCTGGCTGTTGCGCCGCCGCGCTGGCAAATGAAACCACGCCAAGCAACGCCGCCAGTAGACTATATTTCACGCTTTTCATCTTCTCTCTCCTGCTCTCCAACGCGATTCACTTACTGATAAATCACCGCTGTGCCGTGCAGGTTGTTCTGACCGGAGGTAGAGGTGATGCGGAAAGATTTCGCGCCTGCGGCATCCGCTTTCGCGTTCAGCTGCGCTTCCAGTGAATCAAGGTTGGCACCGCCCTGCGCGGAGATTGTGCCTACCGGCGTCTGATGCAGAGGATCGCTGACAACCTGCTCAGCAGCGAAAGCACCAAAAGTCAGGGTAGTAAGGGCCAGAGCGGCCAGGGTCAGTTTAGTAGTTTTCATGATATCGGCTCTCATATTCGGGTTTGAAAAGGTGTCGTTAAATTAATTAACGATCATTAAATAAATAGTAGTGCATGCAGCGACCTTGCGTCAATATTTTTTTAGCGATCGTTATTTTAATGCGGAAGTGGCGTGATTATGGGCTTTGTCGCCCTTTTACACTTAACCATAAGGGGGAAAGGCACTCGACGAGGCACAAAATGACAACCTGCTTTTGTCAGAAGGCGGGCTGGCTTGCATATTTTCTTAATGATCGGTAATTTAATAGAGCCTTTTACAGAAGTGAGGATCTATGAGTCAGCAATATGATGAAGCACAGAAAAAATGTCGTGGTCGGCCAAGGACCTTCGATCGGGACGCTGCGCTGGACAAAGCCCTGACGCTGTTCTGGACTCACGGCTATGAGGGCACCTCCCTTTCTGATCTGGTTGCCGCTACTGGCGCAAAAGCGCCTACGCTTTACGCCGAGTTCGTGAATAAGGAAGGCCTGTTCCGCGCCGCGATGGAACGCTATATCGAGCGCTTTAGCGCCTGGCGCAATGCTGCGCTGCAGGATGAGAATAAATCCGTTGCCGAAGCGATTGAGGGCTGGTTCCGCGCTACGGCGGCTTGCTTTACTAACTGTGAGACTCCGTCAGGCTGCTTTTTTATCTGCACCTCGACCGCGCTCTCTTCGTCATCGAGCGAGATTGCTCATATGCTGCGCCAGCAGCATGACGCACAGCAGCAGACCCTGCTGGATTTTCTGGCCGCCCGCCAGCAGCGCGGCGAAATCCCGGCGCAGGTCGATATGCTTTCTCTGGCCCGCTATCTTGCCTGTATGGTGCAAGGCATGTCGGTACGGGCGCGTGAAGGCGCGCCGCAGGCAGATCTCGATAATATTATCGATACGCTGATGGCGATGTGGCCAACGCTGACCGGTCAGTGCATGAAGACGCACTGAATATTTTTACACTATGAAGTAATCAGGGCGGGAGATCCCCGCCCTGTGTTGCAACCGTTTATTCCAGAAAAAAGACCGGTTTTAACGGCTGGCTGACTGGGCTGTTGTCAGGGTTGCTCGGCATCAAATCCTTCATCGACGCCCACCAGCGCTGACACACCTCCGTTTGCGCGACGGCATTCCAGCGCTCCTCCGATTCGATTTCCACGCTGGCGAACAGCAGATTACGTTCGGCATCCAGCCAGATCGCGTAGTTGTGCGCGCCGTGCGCCTTCAGCGTTTCCGCTAGTTCCGGCCAGATGGGCGAATGGCGACGCTCATACTCTTGATGGCACTCCGCATTCACCTGCATGACAAAGGCTTTACGAAGCATTGGCGGGTCCTGCGTCAAGAGCGGCCTGCCAGGGCTTAACGTTGAAGCGTTTGCCCAGCGCGACCAGCTGTTCGGTTGTGATGCTCTGCCGGATACCGCCCATCGACAGCACTTTTACGATCACTTCAGACGATTTCTCCGCCGTATCGATCAAGCCGAAGGTCTCATCCAGCGTCGGCCCAGCGCCAAAAATGCCGTGGAAGGGCCACATCACGATGCTGTGTGACGCCATTTGATCGGCTGTCGCCTGGCCAATTTCATCCGTTCCCGGCACCATCCAGGGCAGGATGCCGACGCCGTCAGGAAACACCACCAGACACTCAGTGCTGCCTTCCCATAACAGACGAGTAAAGCGTGCCGAATCGAGATCCACCACATAGCTCAGCGACATAAAATTTGTTGCGTGGCAGTGCATAATCACGCGGTCTACGCCACCGGAGACCACTTTACGCACGCTGTGTGACTGGAAGTGCGCCGCCAGCTCTGAGGTAGGCAGCCCACCGTTAGTCAGTCCCCAGTGGATCTTGTACGACAGCCCTTTCTCATCAACCTTTAACAGCGCCAGAGAGTCAGCTGGATCGAGCTGCACATTGCGGAAAAATTTGCCGGAGCCGGTGACAAGGAACCAGCAGTTTGCCAGCTCAGGGGCCGGTTTAGTCAGCTCAACGCAGCGCGGCTCCGCGTAAAAGTCGCCCGCGAACGGCGCTGTTTCTTCCTCAAGCAGGCGCAGCGAGACGTTGCCGCCATTACGTTCGTCCCAGCCCTTCAGCCACATATCGCTGGTCGCTTTAACCATTCCCTGAACAAACCAGGATGAAAGAATGCTTTGCATAGTGAATCCTTAACGTTGGCTCAGAATTTGTTTTTCATAATCGCGGACACTGCTTAACCAGCTGGCATCGACGGGCACGTCGTGGCGCAGGCACCAGGCCTCCCATACCGCCTGCCACGGCAGCGATTTCTGCTCTTCCAGCAGCGCGAGGCGTGCGGTGTAATCCCCTGCCGTTTCGGCCTGACGCAGGCGCTCGGTCGGTTCCAGCAGCGCGCGCAGCAGCGCTTTTTTCGTGTTGCGCGTGCCAATGACCCAGGCGGCGATACGGTTAATAGAGGCGTCGAAGAAGTCGAGCCCAATATGCACTTTGTCGAACAGCTGATGACGCACGATTTCGCTGGCGATCGCCTGGGTTTCATCGTCCAGCAGCACCACATGGTCGCTGTCCCAGCGCACCGGGCGGCTGACGTGCAGCAGCAGGCGCGGCACGTAAAGCATGGCCGTAGAGATCTTGTCGGAGATCACTTCAGTCGGGTGAAAATGGCCCGCATCCAGCGTCAGCGCGGTCTGACGGCTGGTGGCGTAGCCCATAAAGAACTCGTTGGAACCAACGGTATAGCTTTCCGCGCCAATGCCGAACAACTTGCTCTCTACCGCATCGATATGGTGCTGCGGATCGAGCTTGTCGGCGATCACCTCATCCAGCGCGCTCAGCAGTCGCTGACGCGGCGCAAGGCGATCGACAGTCAGATCCTTCATGCCGTCCGGCACCCAGATATTCATTACCGACGGCGTACCGAGCTGCTCGCCAAAATAAGCCGAGACGCGACGGCTCGCTTTACAGTGATCGATCCAGAACTGACGAATCGCCTTGTCAGGGTGTGAGAGCGTGAACCCGTCGGCGCTCAGCGGATGCGAGAAGCAGCTCGGGTTAAAATCCAGCCCCAGCTGCTGCTGTTTCGCCCACTCCACCCAGCCGGCGTAATGCTTCGGCTCAATGGCATCGCGCTCTACCGGCGTATCGCTTTCCAGATAGATAGCGTGCAGGTTCAGACGCTTAGGTCCTGGAATCAGCGACATCGCTTTTTCCAGATCGGCGCGCAGCTCAGCGGCGTTGCGCGCTTTGCCTGGATAGTTGCCGGTCGCCTGAATGCCGCCGGTCAGCGCGCCTTGCGGGTTCTCGAAGCCGCGTACGTCGTCGCCTTGCCAGCAGTGCATGGAGACCGGAACGCTATCCAGTCGCGCCATTGCCTGATCGACATCCACGCCGATATCGGCATAACGTTGTTTAGCCAGCTCAAAGGCTTGCTCAATCAGCTTTGTCATATGCGAGTTCCTTAGCAGGCTGAGTCAGCGCCGAGAAGCGTGCCTGGCAGGCACGAAAGGCGCTGTTGGTCAGCGGTTCAAATGTCTTTAGAGGGAAGTTGTTTTCTACGCAGCGGCGGAAATCCGCGACGTCGGCCAGCTCGCCTAATGCGATAAGCTGGCAGCCGACATTGCCCAGCGTCGAGGCTTCCACCGGTCCGGCCAGCACCGGTATTTCACAGGCGTCGGCGCAGAGCTGGTTGAGAAACTGATTCTGGCTGCCGCCGCCCACAATATGCAGCTGACGAAACGCGACGCCGCGCAGCCCGGCCAGTTCGTTAAGCACTTCGCGGTAGAGCAGCGCAAGGCTGTCGAAAATACAGCGCGCCAGCGCGGCGGCGGACTGCGGTACCGCCATATGCTGTTCGGCGCAGGCATTCTGAATTTCATTCACCATGCTGTCGGGATTGATAAAGCGCGCGTCGTTAGGATTGATCAGCGCGCGGCAGGCAGGCTCTTTTTGCGTCTCCGCAATCAGCGCGCAAAGATCGTCAATCTGCAGCTCGGCGCAGACCCGCTGCAGCAGCCAGAGCCCCATAATGTTTTTCAGAACGCGATAGCCCTCTGCACCGCCCTCGTTGGTAATGTTAGCCTGGAGCGCGGCAGCGCTGGCGTAAGGCAGCAGGCTTTCGAATCCCATCAGCGACCAGGTGCCGGAGCTGAGGTAGGCCGCATTCTCCTGGGTCAGCGGCGTGGCAAGCACCGCGCTGGCGGTATCGTGTGTCGTAACGGCGATGACCGGAATGTCGACGCCACTGGCGTTCTGCCAGTAACCGATAACATTGCCCGGCGACGTGGGTTTACCGAACCACTCAGGCGACGCGCCCGCCCAGTCGAGCAACTCAGCGTCCCACTCGCCGCTTTCAATATTCAACAGCTGCGTGGTGGTGGCGTTGGTGTATTCCCAGTTGAGCTTGCCCGTCAGGCGATAGTGCAGATAGTCGGGGATCATCAGCGCATGGGCGGCCTGCTCTTTCCAGTCAGGCTGCTGCTGGCTCAGGGCGCGGAACTGATAAAGCGTGTTAAACGGCAGAAACTGAATGCCGGTGCGGCCATAAATAGCCTCTTTACCCAGATCGCGCAGCGCCTGCTCCATCAGCCCGTGGGTGCGTTTATCGCGATAGCTCACCGCTTCGCCGACCCGATTGCCCGCCTTATCCAGCAGCACCATATCAACGCCCCAGGTGTCGATGCCGATGCTGTCCGGCACGATGCCTTCATCGCCCAGCTGCGCCAGCCCGGCGCGGATCTCGCGTTCAAGATGGTCGAGGTCCCAGCAGTCATAGCCGCCCCGACGTTCGCGAAGACTGGCGAAACGACGCACCTCGCGTAGATCGATTTGCTGTGATGCGGCGTCCCACCGGGCGAGCATCACACGTCCGCTGGATGCGCCCAAATCAACCGCAACGATATTTCGCTTACTCATGGCCCGTTCTTCCTTAGATATGATGCTGACAGAGTAAAAACGTTACGTGTTCGCCACCTTCCCCGTACTGCCAGCGCGGCTATGCCGCTGGCAGGTTTGCAAAGATGTTCGTGAGAGAGATCACAGAGGCGTAAGGGCGACAGATGTGAGCTTCGCCGCAATTCTTTTATCTGGCGGGAATATCTTGAATAAAAAGCGAATTTACTGCGCTTCGCAGTACAAAATTCAAGGTAAGCGGCGTGGGCGCTGAGTAGACTCGGTTACGCTTTTGTTAAACGAACGAGGCCACTATGACGATTTTACACAGCGCCGATTTCTTTCCTCAGGGCGATTACGCTATCGCTATCGAACCGCGTGTGCCGCAGCAGGCGTTTCCCGAGCATCACCACGATTTCCATGAAATCGTGCTGGTAGAACAGGGTTCGGGCATTCATGTGTTCAACGGCCAGCCGCAAACGCTGTGCGCCGGTTGCGTCTGCTTCGTGCGCGACCACGATCGACATCTGTATGAGCAGACGGATAATCTCTGCCTGACCAACGTGCTCTACCGCAGCCCTGCCGCCTTTCGCTTTCTTTCGGGTTTGCAGGCGCTGCTGCCGAACGAGCGAGAGGGCAATTACGCCTCGCACTGGCGCATAAATAGCAAAGCCATGACGCAGGCGCTGGATGTCGTGGCGAAGATGCGGCAGGATGAGGGCTGGTCGCTGGAGAAGCAGGCTCGCCAGGAGCAGCTCTTCTTGCAGCTGCTGGTTTTGCTGCGCGAAGCGTGCCGCAATGAACAGGCGCAGGATCAGGAAGCCCGCCTGCACCGTCTGCTCGACTGGCTTAACGATCACTACAGTGAAGAGATTTTGTGGGAAGCGCTGGCTGACCGTTTTTCGCTGTCGCTGCGCACGCTGCATCGTCAGATGAAGCAGCAAACAGGCAGTACGCCACAGCGCTATCTGAACCGCCTGCGGCTGCTGCAGGCGCGACATCTGCTGCGCCACAGCGATCTGCGTATTACCGATATCGCCTTTCAGTGCGGTTTCGGCGACAGCAACCACTTCTCTACTCTGTTTCGGCGTGAATTTGGCTGCGCACCGCGAGCGGAGCGCCAGCAGATGATGTAAAAAAGGAGCGAGCGATGACGCTGATACTGAGCCGGGACGACTATTTTCCCGCGCCTGGCCTGCCGGTTACGGTGGCTGAACGTATGCCACAACCCTCTTTTCCCGCCCACCGGCATGAGTTTAGCGAAATTGTCATCGTCTGGCGCGGCAACGGCCTGCATATTCTCAACGATCGCCCCTGGCTGATTACCTGCGGCGATGTCTTCTATATTCGCGACCAGGATTGCCACAGCTACGACAGCGTCAACGACCTGGTGCTGGACAATATCCTCTACTGCCGCGATCGCTTCGGTCTTGCTCTCGACTGGGGGCAGCTATTGCCGCCGCAAGGCGTTGACGCGCCGGGCTGCTGGCGTCTGACCACCCGTGGCATGGCGCTGGCGCGCGGCGTGATCAGCCAGCTGGAGCGCGAAAGCCGCAAGAGCGATCCCCTTTCCATTCAGCTTACGGAAGCGCTTTTTTTACAGCTGGCGCTTATTCTTCGCCGCCACGGCTATGCGGCGGATCGCCCCTGGGCGCTGCCGGAAGGCGAGCAGCTCGATCTGCTGATGTCGGCGCTACAGGGCGCGGTGGCGCGCCCTTTCGATCTGGCGACCTTTTGCCAGCAAAATTCGCTGAACGAACGCGCGCTAAAGCAGCTCTTTCGCCAGCAGACCGGAATGACGGTCGGTCACTATTTGCGGCAGCTGCAGCTTTGTCAGGCAAAATATCTGCTGCGCACCCAGGATTGTCTGATCAGTGAAGTGGCGGCGCGCTGCGGCTTCGACGACAGCAACTATTTTTCGGTAGTGTTTACGCGCGAAACGGGTTTAACGCCCAGCGCCTGGCGCCAGCGGTTTGTGCCGCAGCGCTCGGGAAGCTCAGCACAGGACCGCGCGCCGTCCTGAAAAAGAGGTTACCCTTAATTTCTCAGGCCATGCCCAGAGCCTGCTAAGCGGGTGAAAAGGCCCGAAGAGCAAAGCGTCCCGCGACAAGGATGTCGCGGGCCGAGCTGGCATGGATGCCGTCTTTTGCGTCTTTGCGATCGGGCCTTCTCACCCGCGCTGGCACACTCTTGTACACCCATGCCTTGCTTGTTCTTACCCTGCATACACTCAGGCGGCCAGTCCAAGCCCGACAATATTAGCGGCGATAATAATCACCACGCAGCCGATCGACAGTACGCTGACCGGACGGCGTCCAGCCGATTTCCACTCTTTCATCAGCAAACCAACCAGCCCGCCGCACAGCACATAGAGACTCATATGCAGCATCCAGCTGACATAGTCATACTGCGGTGGAATGCTGGCGTGGCCCCAGGCATAGAAGAAAAACTGCAGATACCACATGGTGCCGCCCAGCACCGCGAAGGCGATATTGGCGATCAGCAGCGGTTTCGCCACGGAGAGATCCTGCCGCAGCGACAGCTCCGGCTTAACCGCCAGGCGGATAAAACAGAACGCCAGGTTAACCAGCGCCCCGCCGCCCATAATCACCACGTAGCTTGGCAGCGCGACGTAGAGCGGATCGATGCCCAACTGCGCCGCCGCCTCATGCATCGGCTTAGCCGCATCCATGGCGAACGACATGCCTGCCGAAAAAATGCCGCACAGCACCGCCAGCAGCAGCCCTTTTTTGAGATTGAACTCTTCCGCATTGATCCCCAGCGCGCGCTCTTTCAGCAGGCCGGCGCGCGAAACAATCGCTACGCCCATCAGCGCCACGGCAACACCGAGCAGGGTTAACCGGCCGCCGGTTGAGGCGAACAGCTCGCCGAAGCGTCCCTGGATAAGCGGCGTCATCAGGGTACCGACCACCAGCGTAATGCCGATGGCGATGCCGATGCCCATCGACATGCCGAGATAGCGCATCGTCAGACCGTAGTTAATGTTGCCGATGCCCCACATTGCGCCAAACAGAAATACCGGCAACAGCTGAGAAAGGCTGAAGCTGCTGTAGTAGGCCCAGAAGTTCGGCAGCAGTACAGCACTCACGGCCCATGGCAGGATCAGCCAGGACATAAAGCCGCCTACTGACCACATCGTTTCCCATGACCACTTTTTCACCTGTTTAAACGGCGCGTAGAAACACGCTGCGCTGGCAGCACCGACGAGATGCCAGAAGATACCTGCGATAATGGCACTGTTCATTGTTATTCCTTGCGTAAGGTTGAGGCCTACAGGAAACCCGGTTCCTGATTAGCAGGCAGTCTACGGCGCGCCTGAACGCCTCAGCCTTTGGATGGCTGCCGACCGCAAAGCGGGAATGGCAATATCCACCAGTTAGTCCCTACGCGGATCACAGTTTCGACTTTGTCGGATTCGCCGCGCACAGACCTGTTAAGTCGCTTATTATTCAGCATTTTTTTGAAAAGTGCTGTGCCGCGCAGCACATTTAACCGTTGGCTGCCGCCTTTTCCCGAACCCTGGCAAAAAAGGAAAGATCGCTTCACTAATGCGCGTTAACGCCGTATAAGACGTAGAAAATCTTCTATTGCCGGGATTGAGATGACGGGAAAATGGTTAACGCTGTTTTTAACGCGTTCGGTAAGCCGCGCGATGCTGGATGACCTGCGTGCCATTCTGCCCGCCAGCGCGTTAAAGATTTTTATTAATGAACTGGAAGAGGCGCAGTACGCCACGCTGGAGTGTCAACAGGCGGAAGAGAACTGCGCGCTGATCGCCTCGGCGCTGGTGGTATGGCGTCAGCTGGGCCAGGTCCACACCATTACCTATAAAAAAGGGGAAGTGCTGCGCGACGTCAGCGACGCCAGCCAGTTTCAACTCTTCAGTATGCTGAAAACGCACCGTGCAGTGATGCAGGTCGCCTGACGCGGAGATAACGAGGTTTCTATGAGAGTGGGTATTCTGTTTCCGATCGCCATTATTGTCGCCGGCGTCGGTTTTCTGGCATGGTTTATCGGCAGCGGACTCGCCATGCCAGGTTCCTGAACTAACGCAGCTGGCTGTCTTTACTGCCGCGTCGGTTATAGAGGGCGCTGCCTTTTAGCTGCTTATCGTGCGCCTGCTGACAGGCCAGGCAGAAGCGTACGCCCGGCACCGCTTCACGGCGCGCCTGCGGTATCGGCTCGCCGCACTCGTCGCAAAACTCCGCGCTTTCGCCCTTGCTCATCGTGCCGCGCACGCGAGCGATCTCATCGTTAACTGTACTTTCGATCTGTTCCTGAACGGCGCCGTCTGACGCCCATCCGCTAGCCATAACATCCTCCTCATGCTTCCTGAAAGTGTTGGCCCAAAATCCGTTTTGCGCAACGTAGAGAAGATATGCGGGCCATAGCGGATGAATACAACCTTTTGTCGCCGTCATCACTTTAATCTGCGTTTGTTTGCCAGCGCCGCGCCGCGGATGGCAGCCAGACTAAGGTGTCGCGGTCTGTTTTGTTTCACGCTGCATTTATAAAACATTTTATTAACGTACCCGACATCGGAGATGCAGCAGATGACAACAGAACTAAAACATTACATTAACGGCGAATTTGTCGCGCACCAGAGCGATAAATGGATTGAGGTGATCAATCCTGCGACCGAAGCGCTGCTGGCTCGCATACCCGAAGGCTGCGCGCAGGAGGCCAGCCGCGCGATTGAGGCGGCCGAAACTGCGCAGCCCGCCTGGGAAGCCCTGCCCGCCGTTGAGCGCGGCAACTGGTTGCGCAAGCTGGCGGAGGCTATTCGCGACCGCGAGCCTGAACTGACCGCCACCATCGTCGCTGAAGGAGGCAAAACGCAGGGGCTGGCGCAGACAGAAGTATTGTTTACCGCTGATTATCTCGACTATATGGCCGAGTGGGCGCGCCGCTATGAAGGCGAGATCGTCAACAGCGATCGCCCCAATGAAAATATTTTCGTATTTAAAAAGGCGATCGGCGTGACCACCGGCATTCTGCCGTGGAACTTCCCTTTCTTTTTGATTGCGCGTAAAGCCGCACCGGCGCTGATTACCGGCAATACCATCGTGATTAAACCAAGCGAACTGACGCCGCTCAACGCTGGCATCTTCGCCGAGATCGCGCATCACATCGGCCTGCCGCCGGGCGTAATCAATTTTGTCTATGGCTACGGCCCGGAGATTGGTCAGCAGCTGGCCTCTGACCCCAGAGTCGGTCTGGTCAGCCTGACCGGCAGCGTCGGGGCGGGCGTTGCCACCATGGCGGCCGCGGCGAAGAACGTCACCAAAGTTTCACTGGAGCTGGGCGGTAAAGCGCCAGCCATCGTGATGGATGATGCCGACGTGGACCTGGCGGTGAAGGCGATCGTCAGCTCGCGCGTAATCAACAGCGGACAGGTCTGCAACTGCGCAGAGCGCGTCTATGTGCAGGAAGGCATTTACGATCGCTTTATGACCGCCTTAACCGAGGCGTTTAAAGCCGTTAAATTTGGCGATCCGGCGGAGCAGCGCGAGATCGATATGGGACCGCTGATTACCGCCGCCGCGCTGGCACGCGTGGAGAAAAAGGTAGCGGACGCCGTGGCGGCTGGCGGCAAAGTGGTGCTGGGCGGCAAACGCGCCGGCAGTAAAGGCTTCTTTTTCGAGCCGACCATTATCACCGACGTGCGTCAGGATATGGAGATCATGCGCGAGGAGATCTTTGGGCCGGTATTGCCGGTAATGACGTTCAAAACGCTGGACGAGGCCATTGCGCTGGCCAATGACTGCGAATATGGCCTGACCTCTTCTCTCTATACGCAAAATCTCAATACCACCATGGTGGCGCTGCGTAAGCTGAAATTCGGCGAAACCTATGTCAACCGCGAGAACTTTGAAGCGATGCAGGGCTTCCACGCGGGCTGGCGTAAATCGGGCATCGGCGGCGCGGACGGGCGTCACGGGTTGGAGGAGTATCTGCAGACGCACGTCGCCTATCTGCAGTTCACGCTGTAATTGTTAAGCCGCCCTGTACGGGCGGCTGTTTTTCATGCGACGCGATGACGGCAGCGCAGCAGTGCCGCGGCGCTCAGCAGCGATACCGCCATCAGGTAGTATCCCGGCGCAAGGCTGCTGCCGGTGGCGTTAATCAGCAGCGTGCAGATCAGCGGCGCGAAGCCGCCGAAGATCGTTACCGCGACGTTATAGCTGATCGCCATGCCGCTGGCGCGCGTGCCGAGCGGAAAAAGATCCGCCATCACCGAAGGCACAGTGGAGAAGTAGATCGATTTCAGCAGCGCCATCCAGCCCACCAGCAGCAGCAGCGTCACCGGCGAGGTGTGATCCACCATATAGCGGAAGGCTGGATAAATCGTTACCAGCAACAGCAGCAGCGAACCCCACATCAGCGGCACACGTCCCACGCGCTCAGCCCAGAGCCCCATCAGCGGCGTCACCAGGGTCAGAATAATACCTGCCAGCAGCGTGGCGCTAAAGGCGACGCTTCCCGGCAGATGCAGCGTTTTGGTGGCATAGGTCGGCACATAGTTCAGCATGTAGTTTACCGCCGTTGAAATCACCATCAGACCGACCGCCAGCAGCATCAGCTCTTTCTGACGGCCAAACAGCTGCTTCAAAGGCGCTTCTGGTCTCTCCTGCTGCGTGAAGCTGGCTGGCTCATGAACGTGGCGACGGATATAAAGCCCCAGCGGACCGATCAGCAGGCCGAAGGCGAAAGGAATGCGCCAGCCCCACGACAGCATCTGCGTCTCACTGAGCATCTGCGTCAGTCCCAGCCCGAAAGCGGAAGCCATCAGCGTGCTCGCGCCCTGTGTCGCGAACTGCCAGCTGGCGATAAAGGCTTTACGCTCGGGAAAGTGCTCCACAAGAAACGCCGTGGAGCTGCCGAACTCCCCGCCCGCCGAGAACCCCTGAATCAGGCGCGCCAGCATAATCAACAGCGGCGCCGCCAGTCCGATGGTGCTGTACTCCGGCATAAAGGTGATCATCGCGCCGCCCAGCATCATCAGATTAATGGAGAGCAGCAGCGCCTTTTTGCGCCCGTGGCGATCGGCATAGTTGCCCAGCACCACCGCGCCGAGCGGCCGGATAAGAAAGGAGACGCCAAAGCTGCCGAAGGTCAGCAGCAGCGAAACGGAGGCGTCGCTGGTGGGAAAAAAGGCGTGCGCGATATAGCTGGCGAAAAAGCCGTAGACCGCAATGTCGAACCACTCCAGCGCATTGCCGATACAGGTAGCGAACAGGGTTTTATGCAGGCTCGGCTTGCTCTGAACCAGCGGAACCGCTTGCGTCAGGTTGCTCATGTGCGCGCTCCCTGATAAGCCTGCTGCCGCGCCAGCAGCGCCTCGCCCTCTTCGCCCAGCTGCCAGAACAGCCGCGTCATGATTAGCAAACCTTCGCGCGCTACGGACTTCAGCATATGCTCGTTAACGCCGTGCTGGCCGCAGGCGGGATAGGAGTGTGGCACCCACAGCGTCGGCAGACCGAGAATGTCGGAAAAGACCTCATTCGGCAGTGAGCCGCCCAGATTAGGCAGCAGCGCCGGTTTTTTGCCGCTGCTGACGGCAAGGCTCTCCAGCGCCCAGGCGACCAGCGGGCTTTGGGGATCGAGACGCGTTGCGGGCGATCCGCGCAGGAAATCGACCTGAACATTGTCAAAACCCTGCGCACGCAGATGCGCCTCGACGTGCGGCACCAGATTCTCCCAGTCGGTGCCCACCACAAAACGCAGCTGACACACGGCGGTCGCCTTACCGGGAATGGCGTTCATCGGACGCGCCGGGTTGCCGGTTTCGAACGCCAGCACCTCCAGCGTGTTCCAGCCGTAAAGGCGCTCGGCAGGGGTCAGGCCGGGTTCGCCCCAGTTTGCGTCCAGCGCCGGATCGCCCGGCATACCGCCTGGCTCGATATCGCTGAGAATGGCGCGCACCGCCGCGCTCAGCGAGTCGGGCTTCAGCGCCTCGACCTGCAGCACGCCGTGCGCGTTGACCAGCGAGGCGATAGCGTTTGCCAGCTGCGTGCCGGGGTTGCTTAACAGCCCGCCCCAGTTGCCGGAGTGGTAGGCGTTGTCACGCGCGTTGATGGTCAGACGGAAATTGGCCGCGCCGCGCGATCCCAGGAAAAGCGTAGGCCGCGGCGCGCTGACGCGCGGGCCGTCCGACGCGATAAAGAGGTCAGCGCGCAGCAACGCCTGCTGCTGCTGGCACAGCTCGGCCAGCCCTGGCGAGCTAATCTCTTCGCCCATCTCGAACAGAATCTTGCAGTTAAAGCCGAGACGGCCGCCGCGCGCATGGTAAACCTGCTCCAGCGCCGCAAGATTAATAGTGTGTTGCCCTTTGTTATCGGCGCTGCCGCGCCCATACCAGCGATCGCCCTCTTCCGTCAGCCGCCAGGGCGCAAGGCCGTCACGCCAGTTTTCATCATCGCCGAACACCACGTCGCCGTGGCCATAAACGAGCAGCGTTGGCAGCGCCTCGTCCTCGATGCGCGTCGCCACCAGAAACGGGCGGTTTCCAACGACCGGATTATCGATAAAGTGCAGCGCAAAGCCGAGCGCCGACAGCTGCGGCGCGATCTCTTCATGCAAATAGTGATGTAGCTCATCGTCGCGATCCGCGCGCTGGCTTTCGGTCACGCACGCCACGCGGCGCGCCAGAAGCTGTTTAAATTCCCCGCTGTCGAAGTAGCGCATCGCCTGTTGAATAGCCTGCTGTTCCGTCATGTTTGCCCTGTCTTTTTTTATTTTGTCGTCGCTCTATCTTTGCCAAAAGGTTGGCCTTGCCACAATTATCAATTTATCGACATAGCCTTGCTTTTAAAGCAAAGCTAAAATGCCCGATAAAGAAGCATGCACCGACGGGGTGCAGAGGTCAGATGATGCTGAGCAGTGAAATTCGTTATTTTCTTGCCGTCGCCAGCAGCGGTTCGCTGAGCGCCGCCAGCGAACAGCTTTTTGTGGCGGTATCGGCTATCAGTCGGCAAATTCAGCGGCTGGAGGCGCAGGTGGGCGCGCCGCTGTTCGATCGCCATGCGCGCGGCATGGTGCTTAATGAGGCGGGTGAAATCCTTGCCCGTCAGGTACGACAAAGCATGCTGGATATGGATTACGCGCTGGCGGAAATTAAAGGACTGAAGGCGATCCGCCGCACCCTGATCCGCATCGCCTGTACCGACGGCATGGCGTTCAGCCTGCTGCCCGGCCTGCTGGCGGAATTTCGCGCCCTTAATCCCGGCGTTTACTTCGCACTCAAGGTCGAGGGTTCCCAGGCAGTGGCCGAGCGGGTACGCGCTGGCGAATGCGATGTGGCGCTACAGTTCAGCCTGCATCCCGAGAGCGGCGTGGAAGTGATGGGCTCCTGGCCTGCCCCGGTGCTGCTGGCGATGCATAAAGATCATCCGCTGGCGCAGCAGCCAGCGCCGGTGACGCTGGAGGCGCTCAGCCCCTATCCGATGGCGCTGCCGGAGCAGAACACCACGGTGCGTCAGCTGTTCGATCTGGCCTGTCAGATGCGCGGCTGCGTGATTGAGCCGGTGCTGACCTGCGACTATTTCGCCACGCTCTACCACTTTCTGCTCAGCACGCCAGAGGCGATCACCATCAGCAGCGCCTTTACCCTGCTTAACGAAACGCAGCGCGATCTGGTGCTGCGGGAGATGGGCGTTGACCAGCTCAGCCAGCGTACGCTGCAGCTGCAGCGGGTTTCAGGGCGGCAGCGCAACGCGGCGCTGTCGCCCTTTCTCTCTTTTCTCCAGCAGCGCCTGAATGAGATCGCCGCCGGACTGGCGTAACTACTCGTTGATATCGACCGGATAGAAGATGTGCTTGCCGAAGGGATCGATATCGTAGCCGCTCACCTCTTTACGCACCGGCTCGAAAATGGTCGAGTGCGCAATCATCACCGCAGGCATCTGGTCATGCATTATCTGCTGCGCCTGCAGATAGAGCGCAGTGCGCTTGCCCTGATCCGGCTCGGCGCGCGCCTCGGTAATCAGCTTTTCAAACGGCTGATAGCACCACTTCGAGGAGTTCGAGCCGCCCTGCGTCGATTTACAGCTGTAGAGCGGCCCGAAGAAGTTGTCCGGATCCCCGGTCGCGGTTGTCCAGCCCATCAGCGCCGCCTGGTGTTCGCCGCTGCGCACCCGCTTGAGATATTCGCCCCATTCGTAGGTCACGATGGTCGCCTTGATGCCGACCTTCGCCCAGTCTGCCTGGATCATCTCCGCCATACGGCGCGCGTTAGGGTTATAGGGACGGGAGACCGGCATCGCCCAGAGCGAAATTTCGGTGCCGGGAGCGATGCCCGCCTGCTTCAGTAGCGCTCTGGCCTTTTCCGGATCGTAATCATAATCCTTCAGATCTTTGTTTTCGCTCCAGACGCCTGGCGGCAGAATATTTTTGGCCGCGGTGCCGGTGCCTTTGAAGATAGCGTCGATGATGGCGGGCTTGTTGATCGCCATTGCCAGCGCCTGACGCACCTCGACCTTATCCAGCGGCGCTTTAGTGGTGTTAAACGCCAGGAAACCGGTATTCAGTCCCGCTTTATGCATCAGGTTGATAGCCTGATTGCTGCGCATTTTCTCCAGATCGGCAGGATTGGGGAACGGCATCACCTGACATTCCCCCTTCTCCAGCTTGGCGAGCCGAACCGAGGCGTCCGGCGTAATGCTGTAGACGATGCGATCCAGCTTCGCCTTGCCTGCCCAGTATTGCGGGAAGGCTTTATAGAGAATGCGGGAATCTTTCTGGTACTGCACCAGCTGGAACGGGCCGGTGCCGATGGGATCCATATCGACTTTTTCCGGCGTACCCGCCTTCAGCATCCGATCGGCGTATTCGGCGGAGTGGATGGAGGCGAAGTACCAGGCGAGATCGGCGAGGAATGGCGATTCCGCATGGTTAAGCGTAAAGCGCACGGTGTGGTCGTCGACGCGGTCGATGCTTTTAATCAGCGTCGTCAACTCCAGACTGTCGAAGTTAGCGTAGGTGCCGCCAGAGACGTTGTGGTAGGGATTTTTCGGATCCATCTGCCGCATAAAAGAGAAAATAACGTCATCGGCGTTGAAGTCACGGCTGGGTTTGAAGAGTTTGTTGCTCTGAAACTTAACGTTTTGACGCAGATGGAAGGTATAGACCTTGCCGTCCGGGCTGATCTCCCAGCTTTCAGCCAGGCTCGGCACCAGTTCAGTTGTGCCATATTTAAAATCCACCAGCCGGTTGAATACCGGCACTGCGCTGGCGTCCACGCTGGTTCCCGAGGTGTAGAGCTGCGGATTGAAGTTCTCCGGCGACCCTTCCGCGCAGTAAACCAGCGTTTTCGCGCTGGCGTTATGCGCCATGGCGGCGGTCAGCAACGCCAGCATCGCTATCTTCGCTTTCATCATTTCCTCACTTTTTATTGACTTCCGTTGGTCAGATTCCCTAAATGATCCAGGCGCTTTATGGATATCACGTTTTCGTAACATAGCGAACCCTGCTGATGGCAGACAAATAAGGAACAGTGATGACAGCCCTTGCAAATCAGTTAACCCAACGCTTTTTCCGTTACCTGGCCGTTAGCAGTCAGAGCGACGCTACATCGAACACTTTGCCGAGCACGCCCAGCCAGCACGCGATGGCGCGGCTGCTGGCGGAGGAGCTCACCGCTCTCGGCCTCGACGAGGTGGTGATCGACGACTGCGCCACGGTGACCGCCGTGAAGCGCGGCAACCGGCAGGATGCGCCGCGCATCGGTTTTATCACCCATATCGATACCGTTGACGTAGGCCTGTCGCCCGATATTCATCCGCAGATCCTCACCTGGCAGGGAGAAGATCTGCTGCTCAACGCGCGCGAAGATATCTGGCTGCGTCGGGACGCGCACCCGGAGATCGCGCCCTATCTCGGCGAAGAGATTATTTTCAGCGACGGCACCAGCGTGCTGGGCGCGGACAATAAAGCGGCGGTGACGGTGGTGATGACATTGATGGAGAATTTGCAGGGCGATCACGGCGATATCCTGGTGGCCTTTGTGCCCGATGAGGAGATCGGTCTGCGCGGCGCGAAAGCGCTGGATCTGGAAAAGGGTTTTAACGTCGATTTTGCCTGGACCATCGACTGTTGCGAACTGGGCGAAGTGGTATATGAAAATTTCAATGCCGCGTCGGCGGAAATAACCTTTACCGGCGTGCCTGCGCACCCGATGTCGGCCAAAGGCGTGCTGGTCAATCCGCTGCTGATGGCGCACGACTTTATCAGCCTGTTCGATCGTCGGGAAACGCCGGAGCACACCGAAGGTCGTGAAGGCTATATCTGGTTTAATGAAATGCAGGCGGGCGCCAGCCAGGCGACGCTAAAAGCCTCGATCCGCGATTTCGATCTGACGCAGTTTGCCGCGCGCAAAGAGCAGCTACATCAGGCGGTAGCAGAGATCGCCCGGCGCTACCCAACGGGCAGCGTCGCAATTCGCATCAGCGACATTTACAGCAATATCAGCAACGCCGTGGGCGAGGATCGTCGCGCTATCGAGCTGATCTTCACCGCGCTGGCGGATCTGAATATTGAGCCGAAGGTGATCCCGATGCGCGGCGGCACCGACGGCGCGGCGCTCTCGGCGAAAGGCCTGCTGACGCCAAACTTCTTTACCGGCGCGCACAACTTCCACTCCCGCTTCGAGTTTCTGCCGATTTCGTCGTTTGTGAAGTCCTACCAGGTGGCGGAGAGGCTCTGCTTGCTGGCGGCGCAGCGCTAAACCATCAAAAAAGCAGCCAGGTTCAGGGCGCGGGTCATATCCTGTGCGACCGCCCCCTGCCCAGCCTGGTTCAAGGCGGCTGTCCGCCGCCTGCCTGCTCTTACTTCTTCACGCTGACGTCGATGCCGGGAAAATATTTCTCCGCCAGTTTTTTCACCGTGCCGTCATCCTGAATTTTAGTAATCGCCGCATCCAGCGCCTGCTTCAGTTGGGTATCGCCCTTACGCAGTCCAAAACCGATGCCGGTACCGAGGATCGCGTCATCTTCTACCGCTTTACCGGCAAAAACGAAGCCCTTGCCCTGCGGTTTATCGAGGAAACCTGACTGGCCCGCGGCAGACATCACCAGCGTGCCGTCAAGACGACCTGCGACCATATCGTTATACACCTGATTCTGATCCTGATAAGAGGTCACGGTAACGCCCTGCGTTTCCCAGTGCTTTTTGGCGTAGGTTTCCTGAATCGACCCCTGCAGCACGCCGATATTCTTGCCCTTCAGCGCCTCAGCGGTCGGCTGCAGCTTCTCGCCCTCTTTGACGATCAGCATGCTCGGAATACGGTAGACTGGTTTGGTGAAATCGATGCTTTTCGCCCGCGCTTCGGTGATATTCATCGCTGAGTTAATGGCGTCGAACTTCTTCGCCTGCAGCGCCGGGATCAGCGCGTCGAAACTGCTCTCCACCCAGTGACAGTCGAAATTGCCGGTCGCGCAGATAGCTTTGCCCAGCTCGATGTCGAAGCCTTCCAGCTCGCCCTGCGCGTTACGGCTCTCAAACGGCGCATACTGCGACTCCAGGCCATAACGCAGCGTTTCCGCCGCCAGCGCATGCACCGAACTCATCAGCCCCAGCGCAAGAAAGAGCGCGTTTAGTTTTTTCATCTTATTTTCCCCTGAGATTAACCCTTCACCCGACAGAGCGCCTCTGCGCCGCGCTGCAGAGTGGCGTCGTCTTTTGCAAAAGAGAGACGAATCACGTTGTTATCGGTGCCGTCCATATAAAACGCCGAGAGCGGAATGGTTGCCACGCCGTGCTCGACGATAAGACGTTTTACCATCTCGCTGTCAGCTTCGTCACTGAAATGTCCGTAGCTGGCTAAAACAAAAAACGAACCGGCGCACGGCAGCAGCTTAAACGGCGAATCCTGCAGCAGCGACACCAGACGATCGCGCTTCTGCTGGTAAAATGCCGACAGCGACAGATAGTTTTCGGCGCGCTGCAGATAGTGCGCAAAGCCGATCTGCATCGGCGTATCGGCGGCGTACATCATAAACTGATGCACTTTCACCAGCTCCTCCATCAGTTCGGCGGGCGCAAGACAATAGCCGACGCGCCAGCCGGTAACGTGAAAGGTTTTGCCGAAGGAAGAGACGATCACGCTGCGCTGCGCCAGCTCTGGATGGGTCGCCATCCCGCAGTGCGCGCGGCCGTCGAACACAATATGCTCATAGACTTCGTCAGAGAGCACCACAATATCGGTGCCGCGCGTCAACGCCGCCAGCTGCGCCAGATCGGCGGGCGTCAGCACCTGTGCGCTCGGGTTGTGCGGCGTATTAATAATGATCATGCGGGTGCGCGGCGTCAGCGCGGCGCGCAGCTCATCCCAGTTAATGGCATAGTCGGGGAACTGCAGCTTCAGGCCAACCGGCGTGCCGCCCTGCAAACGCACCACCGGCGCGTAGCTGTCGAAAGCGGGCTCGAAGAAGATCACTTCGTCGCCCTGGCTCACCAGCGCTGTAATCGCCATATAGATGCCCTGGCTGGCGCTGCCGCTGATCAGCACTTCGGTCGCAGGATCGTAGTGTTGACCATAGAGCGCGGCGACCTTAGCCGCCAGCGCCTCTTTCAGCGCAGGCCAGCCGGTCATCGGCGCATACTGGTTATGCCCTTCGCGCATGGCACGGCTGACCTCCACCACCAGTGCCGGATCGCACGGGAAGTTGGGCGCGCCCTGTGACAGATTGATCGCGCTGTGCTGCGCAGAGAGCTGACCGATGACGCTGAATATCGTGGTGCCTACGTCGGGCAATTTAGAGGTGACGTTAACGCTGCTTTTCATCGGACGAGCTCCTGCGCGGCTGCATAAAAATGTCGATTTAATTGATTTCTATTCAACGACCCGGCGCTTGAGCCGACAAGCGAATTGTTGTCATAATAGCCATGACTAAAATGCATAGCTGGAGTGATAATGCCGCGTTCTCTGCCGCTTAACGCTATACACGCCTTTCTGGTGACCGCGCGCCATCTCAACCTGACGCGCGCAGCGGGCGAGCTCTGTATTACTCAGGGCGCAGTCAGCCGCAAAATCGCCACGCTTGAACACTATCTGGGCTTCGCGCTGTTCGAGCGGCACGCGCGCGGCCTGCGCCTGACCGCACAGGGAGCAGCGCTGCTGCCAGAACTGCGCCAGGGTTTTGAACAGATGCTGAGCGCCACGGACAGGGCGATGCGCCATCACGGCGTCATTCGGCTAAAAGCGCCGACCTGCGCGATGCGCTGGCTGGTGCCGCGCCTGGTGGCGCTGGAGCAGCAGCGGCCGGAACTGCATGTCGCCCTGACCACCACGCTGGAGCATCACGCTCAGCTGGATGGATTCGACGCTGCCATCCTTTACGGTACGCCGCTGCCAGGGACGATACATCTGTTTGATGAGGCGATTACGCCGGTCATGGCCGCCGACATCGCGCCGCCCGCCTCGCCCGAGGCGCTGGCGGCGATGACCTTTCTGCATCCCACCAGCGATAGCCGCGACTGGCAGCTGTGGCTCGACGCCCAGAATACCAGGCTGACGATGACGCGTAATCAACACTTCAGCACCATGGATCTGGCGATCAGCGCGGCGATACAGGGTTTTGGCGTAACGGTAGCGGATATTAATCTGGTGGAGAGCGATCTGGCGAACGGACGCCTGATTGCGCCGTTCGCCAGTCGGGTGAAAACCGGGGCGGCCTACAGCCTGCTGCAGCGCCCGGTCAAAGATGCGCCGCCTTTCCTGTCGGATCTGGCGGCATGGCTGTCACGCGATTAAAAGGTTACCCATTCGCCGCTCTGGTCTGCCCCAGAGCGATGCGCTGCGGCTACGGACGGCGTAGCGCTGTTGCCGCGAGGCGGCGCGCTGGCAATCGGCTCGTGCGACGAAAGACGGAACCGGGAGACCGAGGCTTCCAGCGATTCGGTCTGACGCGCCAGCGCGGCGGCGGCGGATGAGACCTCCTCCACCAGCGAGGCGTTCTGCTGCGTCACGCTGTCCATTTCGGTGACGGCTACGCCAACCTGCGAAATGCCTTTGCTCTGCTCTTCCGACGCGGCGGCAATCTGTTTCATGATGGCGTCGACATCCTGCACCGACTTAAGAATATTGTGCATGGTGCTGCCGGTGTTGCTCACCAGGACCGCGCCTTTGTCCACGCGCTGTACCGAATCTTCAATCAGCGCGGCGATCTCTTTCGCCGCGGCGGCGCTGCGCTGCGCCAGATTGCGCACCTCGCTGGCGACGACTGCGAAGCCACGCCCCTGTTCGCCGGCACGCGCCGCTTCAACCGCTGCGTTCAGCGCCAGAATATTGGTCTGGAAAGCGATGCCGTTGATGACGCTGGTGATCTCGGCAATTTTTTTCGAACTGCCGGAGATGCCGTTCATGGTAGAGACCACTTCGCTCACCAGCTGGCCGCCCTGCTGCGCCGTTGACGAGGCGGTTTCTGCCAGCATGCTGGCCTGACGCGCGTTGTCGGCGTTGAATTTCACCGTTGCGGTCAGCTGTTCCATACTGGCGGCAGTCTGTTCCAGCGCCGCCGCCTGCTCTTCCGTGCGTGAAGAGAGATCGTTGTTGCCCGCTGAGATCTCTGCCGCGCCGCGCGAGATATTCTCGGTACCGCTGCGGATCGCGCTGACCGCTTCGCGCAGGCTCTCCTGCATGGCGCTCAGCAGCGGCACCAGCTTGCCGACGCAGTTGCGTCCGAACGGCGCAACCGGCTGGCTAAGATCGCCTGTGGCGATCACGGCGAAATGCTCACGGATGCGATCCAGCGGTTTCACCAGCATGGTGACCAGATAGCGATCGGTAAACAGCAGGATCACTAAGCCCAGAATGACCGCTGCCACCAGCGTAATTTTCGTCAGTACGGTGAGGCGATCGACTCTGACACGGGTCTGATCCAGCTTGACGGCCGCCGCCTGATTGAACGCCTCGGCGCTGGCGCCAAAAGCGCGGCTCAGCGCAGGGGTTACCGTACTGGCGTGCTGGCGATAGGCTTCCAGCGAGTCCTGACGCGCTTTCTGCAGCTGCGGCGTCACACCCTCATCCAGCAGCTTTTGCCAGCTGCCGATCACCTGGTCGACGATCTGCGCCTCCATCGGGCCTGGCGCCATCTGTTTAAACTGCGCCAGCTGTTGCGTCATATTGTTCAGCGCCTGCTGAACCGGCTGCCAGTCCGCCTCAGTCGGCTGCGCACCGCCCGCTTTGCTTTCCATAATGCGCGACAGGCGCGTGATGACGCGAAAATACTGGTCGTTGCCTTTGCTTAAGGTGGTCATCTGCGCCACCAGATGACGATCGACGTCGTTGCCCTCACTGAGCGAACCGAGCGAGTGCACGCTGAACCAGCCTACTGCGCACCACAGCAAGCAAAAGAGACCGAGAATCCACAACATGACGGTGCGAATCGTGAAATTTTTTAATATACCCATAGCCAAATCCTTGACGGTGAAAACCGAGAGGGGCCCGATAATCTCGGGCATAATGGCGTTATCGGCAGAAATTAAGGAAGATATAGCGGTTTAGTTAGCAATAAAGTTGCTTAATGCTTATGGGAGGTTTAAGCATAACGTAATGATTTACAAAGGTTAGCATCGAAAATGCCGGGTAAAAATCAGTTCTGCTGCCTTAATAATTAGCCGTCAAAGCTTTACCATACTTTTCATCATCAGGCGAAACAGCCTCAGACGCGCGCGCATAAAATTGCGTTTGAGCAGTAGCGCCTTCTCACCGCCTTCACCGAACGACAGCGTGAGATCTTCGCCGGGATGCCAGGTGGGCCAGCTTATTTCGCCCTCCAGCCGGTGGCTGAATTCATTTGCGTCGCGCGCAAAGGCGAACCAGTAATCCGCCATACGCTGCGAAAAGGCGCGATCGCTGGCGGTGTAGGGGCGTTCACTGTCGGCAGGCTGCATCGTCGCCAGGGTATTAAGCGTATAGGGTACCTCATTGCCATGCCATGCGCCGTGCGGATAGAGATCGCGCGACTGTTCGGAAACATAGTCGAACCAGTAGCGCCAGCCCGGCATGCCGACGTTGTGCTGCGCGCGCATCAGGATCCACGGCATGACGCTAAAGGCCATATCGCGCGCTGCCGCACGTCCCAGCAGGCGATCGTCGTGAATATCGTACAGCCATTTCAGCAGCCGATAGCTGAGCGGCCTGCTGGCGCGCAGCTGTCGTATGACTGTGGCGGTATCCACATTAAAATAACCCAGCACGCTGGCTTCGTCGCTGTTGCTGCCAGCCATCAGCGGAATGCGATGCTGTCGCCCCGCCATAAAGGTGGGCAACACCGGCTGCGGCAACACGGCGTCGCCAGCAATCGGCACCGGCCCGTGCCACAAAGGCGACTCCAGCGGCCAGAAGGCGTCGGCAGGCAGTTCGCGTAGCTGCTGCGCGGTAGCGTTGCGCAAACCGAAATGCGCCGCGACCTGCTCGCCCACTTGCAAAGCCGCTTTACGCGGTTTGTCCGGCAGGCTATAGGCGCTTTGCACGATCGCTTTATGAAACAGCCCCTCCGCCAGCGGCGAGCAGCAGAGCGAAAGCACGCTGCGCGCGCCGGACGATTCGCCAAAGATAGTGACGTTGTCACGATTACCGCCAAATGCAGGAATATTGCGCTGTATCCACTGCAGCGCCGCTATCTGGTCGAGCAGAGCGAAGTTATTAACGATGCCGCCGTCGCGGTACTCCGCGTCCAGCGCCGGATGCGCGAAAAAACCGAGATGACCGAGACGGTAATTCACCGTTACGACCACTGCGCCGCGCGCCGCCATCGGCTTGCCGTTATAGGGTGCCAGCCCGCCCGATCCCATAACGAAACCGCCGCCGTGCAGCCAGACCATCACAGGCAATGGCCGTGACGGCTCGACGTCAGGCGTCCAGACGTTGAGATAAAGGCAGTCTTCGCTGAGCGGGCCGGGATCGCCGCCGCCTGCGGCAACGCAGAGCGCGCGGTTCTGCCAGCAGGCGGCGCCGAATGCGGTTGCGTCACGCACCTCCTGCCAGGGCGTTACCGGCTGCGGCGCGCGCCAGCGCAGCGCGCCCACCGGCGCGGCGGCATAAGGAATACCCTTAAAGACAAAGAGATCATCATCCATACTTCCTCTTAGCTCGCCTTCCGCTGTTCGGAGGCGCAGAGGTCGTCTGTTTTTCATTACCTGTTCCCTGATAAAGCGTTAAGGCATTATCTACAGGCCGTTAAGATATTGTCTATGTCCTTAGTGCATTTGCAGAATATGCTGAGCCGCCCGCGTTAAGCGTCGCTGATACCGCATCGTACCAGCGATTGCTGCTGACGCGCCTGATAGAGCTGCATCTCATCCTGCACCGACGCGCCCAGCGCCGCTTCAAAATCCGCCCTGCTGGCATTGCCTGCCGTACGCGCCTGCGCCTTATCGCCCAGGTTTGACTGGAATATACCTGCCGCGCTGACCGGCAGAAAATCTTCATAAACAACCGGATCGGCGATAATGCGTCCCTGCTCGATCAGCGTCGCCAGCGATTCGCCCGGACGCGGCGGTTGTGCCTCGCCCTTTTCGCTCAGCCGATAGTCGAACCAGGCGAGCTGCTGCTCGCGCAGGCTGCGCTCATCGTCGGGAAAATCGCGAAATACCTCGGCCAGCCGCTGCTGATGCTGCTGGTTGTCGGTGCCGGTGCCCGCTTCCGCCAGCAGACGATCGTACAGCGCGCGGCCTTTCGGCGTCAGCGCCACGCCGCGCTGCTCGATTTCGCCAAAGCGCGCGGTATGGGTGCCGCTCTCGCCCTGCTGGAAACGTACCGGCTCCTCCAGCGCCTTAAAACTGGTCTGCCGCAGCAAAATCGGCACTTCGCGTCGTGGCGGCCCTTCAATCAGGGCTTTTGGATCGATGCCGTATTCTGGCATCAGCGACTGCACCAGGTCGATGTCGAGCGTGCGCGGCGTCAGGTGATTGATATGGCATCCCGGAAAGCAGACCACGTCGGCAATCAGGCGATGCTGCTGGCTCAGCGCCTGATAGGTCTCGCTGTCGACAGTGCTCACGCCATGCCAGCGGAACGTCTCCAGCGCCTCTTTGACAAAGGCGTCGGCGTCCGCGTCACTGAGGCCGCCCTGCTGCTGATGTTGCGCGATCAGCGCCCGGCAGCGCGGCGTAAAAATGTCGCGCCGCGCCAGTATCGCCGCCGCTTTTTCCCGCAGCTGAAGATCGTCAATGAGCTCCAGCCGCAGCAGCGAGGTAAAAATGCGGAAGGGATTGCGGCGCAGCGCCGCGTCGCTGACCGGACGAAACGCGGTGGAGTGCACCGGCACGCCCGCTTGCGACAGATCGTAGTAGCCGACCGGCTCCATACCCATTACCGCGAACATCTGCCGCAGCGTCGCCAGCTCTTCAGCCGTGCCGACGCGAATGGCGCCGTGACGCTCCAGATTGAGGCGCTCAAGCTCGTCCGCCGCTTCCAGCCGCGCTTTCAGCGCCGGACGGTCGGCTAAACAACGCGCATTGACGCGCTGTACCAGCGTCATCAGCGTGCCATACTGCGGCACCTCCTGCTGATACATTGCGGACATCGCCTGTGAGAAGCGCGTACGAATAGCGTCCGCGCTGAGGAAGTGATTCATGGTGCCTGCTCCTGACATGATCGACGTTGCTGCTACTGTAGAGCAACGCGAAATCGGCAGGCAAAAAAGTTACGGATTTGTGATCGGCTTAAAGCCGAAGCGATTTTTCATCACCAGCATCAACGTGGTCAGCAGCGCGGGAATCGCCAGCAGTACGAAGATCAGGCTGAAAGACCAGCCGAGAGAGAGCATCTCCGCGCCGACAAAGGCGCTGAGGATAGCCCCGACGCGGCCAACACCATGCATCCAGCTGGAGCCCGTCGCGCGCGCATGGGTGGGATAGTAGCTGGCGGAAAGCGCATTCATGCCCGTATTGGCGCCGTTGAAACAGAAGCCGCTGAGAAAGGCGATGCCGCTCATCATCCCCACTTCTGCAGGCGAAAAGCCCAGCGTGACAATCGCCAGCCCACCGCAGAAATAGATGACCGCCAGTGCCAGATTCGCATTAAAGCGATCCATCAGCCAGCCGGCAAACAGCGAGCCAAGGGTACCGCCCGCCTGATACATGGCGGTGATAATAGCCGCGTCGGTAACTGACATGCCCAGCGTATTGATAAGCGATGGCAGCCAGCTGCCGATCAGGTAAACCAGAAACAGCCCCATAAAGTAGCCGCCCCACAACATCAGGCTGCCGAAAAGATAACGACGGGAGACGACGGTAGCGATTGCGCCCTGGGTCTGCGGCGTCGGCTCCTGCGAGTGAAACGCGCTGTCGGGCCGTGTGGCACCGGGCAGCATCCGCTCCAGAATAGCGTGAATGCGCGTCGCCGGCGCGCGGCGGCTAATCAGAAAACGCACCGACTCCGGCACACCGCGCATTAAAAACGGCAGGACCACCAGCGGCAGAATGCCGCCCAGCATCATGACCGCATGCCAGCTGTAGCGCGGCAGCAGCCAGGAGGCGGCAAAACCACCGCTGGCGGCGCCGAAGGTAAAGCCGCAGAACACCACGGTAATGATAAAGGCGCGGCGGCGCTCCGGCGCATATTCCGCCACCAGCGTGCCGACGTTAGGCATTGCCGCGCCCAGGCCCAGACCGGTCAAAAAGCGAAACAGCATCATCTGCTCGATGTTATTTGCCAGCGCAGTGGCGAGCGTCCATAGCCCGAAGAAAAAGACGCTGAGGATAATCATCATGCGGCGGCCGTAACGATCGGCCAGCGGCCCCGCCAGCATGGCGCCGAGCGCCAGCCCGACGAGCGCCGCGCTGATCACTACGCCAAGCTGATGATTGGTGACGCCCCAGCCCGCCTTGAGCGTCGGGGCGATAAAGCCCATCAGCGCGATATCCATGCCGTCAAGGGCGACCACAATAAAGCAGAGCGCAATCAGGCGCTTTTGCCAACGGCTCAGCTCTGACTGATTGATTAACTGGCGAACGTCTACTGCTTCAATGCTGGTCACTGCGAACTCCTCACTGCGCTCATCTCTTGAAACATCAGTTTTGGTAAAAAAAACGGCAGCTATGATAGCCCATCGTTAACAATAAGGCGTTCGATTTTTATATGATATTGAGAATTATTCAATATTTAAGGTTTAACGCGTTGAATTCGTTTTAAACTTATTTTGCAGGCTGGCAGCCCCATTACGCGGCTGAGATTATTTAGCTTTAAAAATCAACAACAAAGCCAAATCACCCCATTTTGTTAATTTTATTTTGCAGCAAAGTTAACAAAACCCATCTTTACTGGTTGCCGTGTAGCGACAAAAATTATTAACTTTATGATATGGACAAAAATATCCTTTTCAATCAGCGCATTCGCTTGCGCCATCTTCATACCTTTGTTGCGGTGGCGCAACAGGGAACCCTGGGCCGCGCGGCGGAAACCCTGAGCCTCAGTCAGCCCGCCCTGTCTAAAACGCTGAATGAGCTTGAGGAGCTGACAGGCGTTCGCCTGTTTGAGCGAGGCCGCCTGGGCGCGCAGCTTACCACCATGGGCGAACAGTTTTTGATCCACGCAGTGAAAGTGCTGGATGCGCTTAATCACGCAGGCCAGAGCTTTAACCTGCCGGTTTCAACCCGTCCGGTCGTGATCCGACTCGGTGCGCTCACTACGGCGGCGATGGGCATGCTGCCGCAAATTCTCGATCGCTTTCATCAGCAGCAGCCTCATGCGACCGTCCAGGTCGCCACTCTGCACAATAACGTGCTGCTGGCCGGGCTGCGTGCAGGCGAGTTCGATATCGGCATTGGTCGTATGGCGGACAGTGAAATGATGACTGGCCTGACCTACGAACTGCTGTTTCTCGAATCGCTGAAGCTGGTGGTGCGGCCGGAGCATCCGCTTCTGAGTGACAACGTCACGCTGTCGCGGGCCATGCAGTGGCCGGTCGTGATCTCGCCGGAAGGGACCGCGCCGCGCCGTATCGCACAACAGATGCTGGATGAACAGGGCTGCACCCTGCCCAGTACCTGCGTTGAAACCTCATCGACGTCGCTCGCGCGCCAGCTGGCGCTGCGGTATGACTACGTCTGGTTTGTACCCTCCGGCGCCATCAAGGAAGATCTGGCGCACAATGCCCTGTGCGCCCTGCCCATCAGCTCGTCAGGACCGGGCGAACCGGTCGGCATTATCACCCGCACCGGCCAGCCCCTGAGTCTCAGCGCCGAAATCCTGATGGCGACCATCCGCAAAGCGCCGGACTAACGGCTGCGTTTAGCATGACGCTCACGATTATCCAGCCGCGCTTTTTCTGTTTTACGCAGGCCGACGTAGAGCGCGCCCGCGCCACCATGCTGCGGCTGCGACGTGCAAAAGGTCTGCACGTCGTCAAACTGACGTAGCCAGCGCGCCAGGTAACTGCGCACAATATTGGCATGGGATTCGTTGTCGCGCCCTTTACCATGGATGAACAGTAAATTGCGCAAACCCTCTTTGCGCGCCTGCAGCATAAAGCTGAAGACTGCCTGACGGCAGGTTTCCACCGGCTGACGCAGCAGATTCAGGCTGGCATCCATCTTATATTCTCCCTTGCGCAGCTTATCCAGCACGCCCTGCTGTATGCCGTCGGCTTTATACTCCAGCGGCGTGGCAAGCGGAATAATGTCGAGGTAGCCGCGCGTCAGAAAGTTCTCTTCCGCAATCGTGGTTTCAGGACGACGCGGTGCTTTGGTTGAGGGCGATTTCAGCCATAAAGTACTGGCGCTATCTTTTAATGGAGTGACATCACCCATGGCATCCCGAAACAGGTCTTCATCGTCAAGGTTCATGGAATTTTCTCACGCCAGGTCAATAAGGAATTACAGAGATCACATTCGCCTCTGTAGATGCAATAGTAGCAAAGGGAAAAAACAGTGCGCCAGTGGTGAAGCGCGTCAGGAAGCCGTTTAAAAAACGCCCATCCAGATCAATAAAGTGGAAAGTTTTCGTGCCAAAAAGCAAAAATGTGACGTAAAGGGCTTGTCAGAACGCGGCTCCGCGCCACGCCTGACATCCCTACACTTTCTGAGGCTAAAACTGCTCTGATGAGTTCATTTCAGCGGGAAAAATGATAAAATTGACACCAGTCAATAATCGTCGAGCGTACATTATGATCACTGAAAAACGCACCATTCGCCGTATTCAGTCGGGTGGCTGTGCCATCCACTGTCAGGACTGCAGCATTAGTCAGCTGTGTATCCCGTTCACCCTGAATGAACATGAGCTGGATCAGCTCGACAACATTATCGAGCGTAAAAAACCTATTCAGAAAGGCCAGACGCTGTTTAAAGCAGGCGACGATCTGAAATCGCTCTACGCTATCCGCTCCGGCACGATTAAGAGTTACACCATTACTGAACAGGGCGACGAGCAGATTACAGGCTTTCACCTGGCGGGCGATCTGGTCGGTTTCGATGCGATCATGAACGGCAATCATCCCAGCTTCGCCCAGGCGCTGGAAACGGCGATGGTGTGCGAGATCCCATTCGAAACGCTGGACGATTTATCAGGTAAAATGCCTGCCCTGCGTCAGCAGATGATGCGTTTGATGAGCGGTGAAATCAAAGGCGACCAGGATATGATCCTGCTGCTGTCGAAGAAAAATGCTGAAGAACGTCTGGCTGCGTTTATCTGGAACCTCTCGCGTCGTTTTGGCCAGCGCGGCTTTTCCCAGCGTGAATTCCGCCTGACGATGACGCGCGGCGATATCGGTAACTACCTTGGCCTGACCGTCGAAACCATCAGCCGCCTGCTCGGTCGTTTTCAGAAATCGGGCATGCTGGCGGTAAAAGGCAAATATATCACTATAGAAAACCATGACCTGCTTGCCGAACTGGCCGGTCAGAGCGTTCAGGCTGCTTAATTAATTGGCCGCCTAATGATTAGAGTTGCAGGTATGCGCGCAATGCCTCTGCAACTCTGATCGCCAGCGTAAATTTGTTAGTTTATTGATCCCACAGTAACTTTTCCGCTTCTTCCCGCTCCTAACTTAGGCTATCTTTAAACCAGTTCGGCCTGGTTTAAGGAGTTATTCCCTATGTCCCGCTACCAAAATATGCTGGTCGCTATCGATCCCCAGCAAGACGATCAGCCTGCGTTACGACGCGCGGTTTACCTTAATCAGCGCATCGGCGGCAAAATTAAGGCCTATCTGCCGATTTATGACTTCTCTTATGAGATGACCACGCTGCTCTCGCCAGATGAGCGTTCATCCATGCGGCAAGGCGTTATCAGCCAGCGCACCGAATGGATCCGCGAGCAGGCGCGCGCCTATCTCGAAGCGGGCGTGGATATTGAAATCAAGGTGGTATGGCACAATCGCCCCTATGAAGCGATTATTCAGGAGGTGCTGGCGCACGGGCACGATCTGGTGCTGAAGATGGCGCATCAGCACGATCGGCTGGAGGCTGTGATCTTTACGCCTACCGACTGGCATCTGTTGCGTAAATGCCCTTGCCCGGTGTGGATGGTAAAAGATCAGCCCTGGCCGGAAGGCGGCAAAGCGATAGTAGCCGTGAATCTCGCCAGCGAAGAGCCGCACCACGATGAGCTGAATCAGAAGCTGATCCGGGAAACTACCCGGCTGGCGGAGATGGTGAATCACACTGAGGTGCATCTGGTCGGCGCCTACCCGATTACGCCGATCAATATAGCGATCGAACTACCCGACTTCGACCCCAGCGTCTACAACGATGCGATTCGCGGCCAGCATCTGGTGGCGATGAAAGCGCTGCGTCAGAAATTCTCAATTCGCGAAGAGTTCACTCACGTCGCAAAAGGGCTGCCTGAAGAGGTCATTCCCGATATCGCCGGTCAGCTCAGCGCCGGGATTGTGGTGCTCGGCACTATCGGCCGTACCGGTCTGTCAGCGGCGTTCCTTGGCAATACAGCGGAACAGGTTATCGATCATCTGCGCTGCGACCTGCTGGCGATCAAGCCTGATGACTTTAATTCGCCCGTTACGCTTGATGATGACGAAGAGGATGATGACGAATAACAAGGGCGGCCAGCTGGCCGCCCTTTTCTTTACAGCGCTTTGAGTATCCCTTCCACGCTCGCTTTGGCATCACCGAACAGCATCTGCGTATTCTCTTTAAAGAACAGCGGATTCTGCACGCCGGCGTAGCCGGTATTCATCGAGCGTTTAAACACGATAACGTTTTGCGCTTTCCACACCTCAAGCACCGGCATGCCCGCAATAGGACTGCGCGGATCGTCCTGCGCCGCCGGATTGACGGTGTCGTTAGCGCCAATCACCAGAACGGTATCGGTGTCGGAAAAGTCATCGTTGATCTCATCCATCTCCAGCACCACGTCATAAGGCACTTTCGCCTCTGCCAGCAGCACGTTCATATGGCCCGGCAGACGCCCGGCGACCGGATGGATGCCGAAGCGCACCTTGATGCCGCGCGCGCGCAGCTTTTCAGTGATCTCCGCCACCGGATACTGCGCCTGCGCCACCGCCATGCCGTAGCCAGGCGTGATAATGACCGAAGAAGATTGCTTCAGCAGCTCGGCCGTCTCTTCCACGCTGATTTCGCGGTGCTCGCCCGCCTCTTCGCTTTCGCCGCCTGCGCTGCTGTCGGTGCCGAAGCCGCCAGCGATAACGCTGATAAAGGAGCGGTTCATCGCCTTACACATAATGTAAGAGAGAATGGCACCCGACGAACCCACCAGCGCACCGGTCACGATCAGCAGGTCGTTGCTCAGCATAAAGCCCGCCGCCGCCGCCGCCCAGCCGGAGTACGAGTTGAGCATTGACACCACCACCGGCATATCGGCGCCGCCGATAGAGGCTACCAGATGCCAGCCGAACGCCAGCGCGATCAGCGTCATCAGCAGCAGCGAGAAGCCCTGCGCGCCGCTGCTGTCGGTACGCACAAACCACAGCAGCAGCAGGAAGGAGACCACCAGCGCCAGCAGGTTAAGCTTGTGGCGATGCGGCAGCATCAGCGGGCGCGATGAGATTTTGCCGCGCAGCTTGCCGAACGCCACCAGCGAACCGGTAAAGGTCACCGCACCGATAAAGATGCCGAGGAAGACTTCCGTCAGGTGAATATTTTCCATCACCGCAGGCAGACCCGGCCCATGATCGATATAGCTGTTGAAGCCCACCAGCACGGCGGCCAGACCGACGAAGCTGTGAAGAATAGCCACCAGCTCCGGCATTTCGGTCATTTCAACCTTCTTCGCCAGGCGCACGCCGATCGCGCCGCCGATAACCATCGCCAGCAAAATCCACGCGACGTTGCCGCTGTCGGGACCAAAAATAGTCGCCAGCAGCGCCAGCGCCATCCCGCTGATGCCAAAGAGATTGCCCTGCTTCGAGGTCTCATGTTTCGAGAGCCCCGCCAGGCTGAAAATAAAGAGAATCGCGGCAACAATGTATGCTGCAGTCACTAATCCGCCAGACATCTGTTACCCCTTACGAAACATTTTCAGCATGCGCTGGGTGACGGTGAAACCACCGAAAATATTGATGCTGGCGATCAGCACCGCAATAAATGAGATAAAAGTGACCCAGCCGCCATGTCCCATTTGCAGCACCGCGCCGACCACAATAATGCCGGAAATGGCATTGGTTACCGACATCAGCGGCGTATGCAGCGCATGGCTGACGTTCCACACCACGTAGTAGCCGACCACGCAGGCGAGCGCGAACACCGTAAAGTGGGACAGGAACTCGGCAGGCGCGACGTTGGCAAGGCAGGCAAACAGCACGACCGCCAGCGCCAGCAGCAGATACTTGCGCCATGACGGCGCAGGTTTCGCCGCTTCCTTGACCGCAGGCTGCGCCGCGGCGGGCGCCGCTTTCGGCGCGGCGGAGACCTGAATCGGCGGCGCAGGCCAGGTGATTTCGCCGTCGCGGATCACGGTCACGCCGCGTACCACGACATCCTCGAAATCTATCGCGATCTCGCCGTTCTTCTCTTTGCACAGCAACTTCATCAGGTTCACCAGATTGGTGCCATAAAGCTGCGAGGACTGGGTCGGCAGGCGGCTGGGCAGATCGGTATAGCCAATGATCTTCACGCCGTTATCGGTGACGGTAACGCGATCGGCCTGGGTCAGCTCGCAGTTGCCGCCGGTTTGCGCCGCCAGATCGACAATAACGCTGCCTGGCTTCATGCTGGCCACCATCTCGGCGGTGATCAGTTTCGGCGCGGGCTTGCCTGGGATCAGCGCCGTCGTGACGATAATATCGACCTCTTTCGCCTGCGCGGCGAAGAGCGCCATCTCCGCTTTAATAAAGGCTTCGGACATCACTTTCGCATAGCCGTCGCCGCTGCCCGCTTCCTCTTCAAAATCGAGCTCAAGGAATTCGGCGCCCATGCTTTGCACCTGCTCTTTCACTTCCGGGCGGGTATCAAAGGCGCGCACGATAGCGCCGAGGCTGCCCGCCGCGCCAATAGCCGCCAGTCCGGCGACGCCTGCGCCGATCACCATCACTTTCGCCGGCGGCACTTTACCCGCCGCGGTAATCTGCCCGGTAAAGAAACGGCCAAATTCGTGAGCGGCTTCGACAATGGCGCGATAGCCCGCAATGTTCGCCATCGAGCTGAGCGCATCCAGCGACTGCGCGCGCGAGATGCGCGGTACGGCGTCCATCGCCATGAGGGTGACCTGCCGCGCCGCCAGCTTCTCCAGCAGCGCCGCGTTTTGCGCCGGCCAGACAAAGCTCACCAGCGTGCTGCCCGCTCGCGTCAGGGCGATCTCCTCATCGTCAGGCGCATTCACCTTCAGCACGATATCGGACTGCCAGATCTGCTGACCATCGCAGAGGCTGGCGCCTGCGGCGACATAACTTTCGTCATCAAAACTGGCGCGTTTGCCCGCATCGTGCTCGACAGCAACGCTAAAACCCAGTTTGATAAGCTGCTCAACGGTTTTCGGCGTCGCCGCCACGCGCGCCTCGTTGGGCAATCGCTCTTTGGGTATTCCAATTAACATATTCATCCCTTTCATCACGTGATGATGGCCTGTCGATTGCATAGCGACACAGCGCCTGAAACAGGATTTCAGGCGCTTATGAACGACATGCACTTGTATCAAAGTATTTATAACCTACTGAAAATATGAACAGCGATCTACAACCAGAACGCCCGCCGGTGACATTCATACGATTATTCAGCGTCCCAGGAGAAAAGCCGCGCTATGCGACTGCGAATTGAAAAGTTTGAAATATATTCTGCTAAGCAGAATCGAATCATGACGAATTTCTTGTTAATAAAAACCTTTATTTAACAATGCATTAACTGATTAACCACTAAGCGTTACCATCTTAAGTGATAATCGGTACAAAAAATGGCCGTAGCAAATTTGCATGACGTCATGATGAATTTAACTATCAATTTCCCGAGATTTGTCGCATAAATTGGCTGCGACAGCCTGTTTATAACATGCAATAATCAGCGGCTAATCTGTTATACATCAAGAGTCCAGCACGTTTTCGTACTCATTTTGCGTAAGGCGAAGGATCATTTTTATGAAGCTGAAGAACACCATTCTGGCGTCAACCTTGTTATCTCTGCTCGCGGCCAATGCATTCGCCGCGCAGGAACTGACGCCGGAAAAAGCGGCCGAGCTGAAACCATTCGAACGTATTAACGTCACCGGCCGCTTTAATGCGATTAACGACGCTGCCGACGCGGTGTCGAAACGTGCGGATGAGCTGGGCGCAGCCTCTTATTACATTCAGGGCATCAACGACAGCAACGGCAACAGCGGCAACTGGCGCGTTACGGCTGACCTTTATAAAGCTGACGCGCCGAAAGCCAGCGACGACACTACTTACCGCGTGATTAACGGCGTTAAAGAGCTGCCGAAAGCGGAAGCTTACCGCCTGGAGCCGTTTGACACCGTAAGCGTCAGCGGCTTCTTCTCCAGCCAGCCGGACGTCAACGACGCCATTAGCAAAGCAGCGAAAGAAAAAGGCGCGGCCTCTTTCTATATTGTGCGCCAGGTCGACGCCAATAACGGCGGCAACCAGTACATCACCGCCTATGTTTATAAAGCTGACGCGAAAGAGCGTAAGGTACAGAGTCCGAACCTGATCCCGGCCGATTCCGAAGCGGGTAAAGCGGCGCTGGCGGCCGGCGGCGAAGCGGCGAAGCGCGTCGAAATCCCGGGCGTCGCCTCGTCAGAAACGCCGAGCAGCAGCGTGGGCCGCTTCTTTGAAACCCAGAGCTCTACCGGCCAGCGCTATACCGTGAAGCTGGCGAACGGCAAGTCGGTTCAGGAAGTGAACGCCATTACCGCCGCGCAGATGCAGCCGTTTGACACCGTTACCTTTACCGGCCACTTCGGCACGCCGACTGAAATCTCTGAAGAAGTGGCGAAACGCGCCGCCGATAAAGGGGCGAAGTACTATCATGTTACCCGCCAGTGGCAGAACCAGAGCGGCGGCAACCTGACCGTCACCGCCGATCTCTTCAGGTAATTTCCTTCAGGGCGGCGCCCGCCGCCCTGCAGTTTGCATTATCCCTTCACAATTTTGCATAACCACGCATTGCCATCCTTTTTCGCACTCCGTAGAATCTGCGCGCTGCTTTTAGGTGAATTAGTCATGTAAAAGCAAAAAAGCGCGGTTAAATTCGCCGCTCAGAACATAATCCAGCCACTTATGCTAGCGGGAAGGGTATTTTGGAGAAAAAATTAGGTCTCAGCGCGCTTACTGCGCTGGTACTCAGCTCAATGCTGGGCGCAGGCGTGTTCAGTTTGCCGCAGAATATGGCAGCGGTAGCCGGACCGGCCGCTCTGCTGATCGGCTGGATCATTACCGGCGTCGGCATTCTGTTTCTGGCGCTGGCCATGCTGCTGCTGACCCGGCTGAAGCCGGAGCTGGATGGCGGCATCTTCACCTATGCGCGTGCCGGTTTCGGCGAACTCCTTGGCTTCTGCTCCGCCTGGGGCTACTGGCTATGCGCCGTTATCGCCAACGTCTCCTATCTGGTGATCGTCTTCTCCGCGTTGAGCTTTTTTACCGATACGCCTAATCGGGTGGTTTTCGGCGACGGTAATACCTGGCAGGCGATGCTGGGCGCGTCTCTGCTGCTGTGGATGGTGCATTTTCTGGTGCTGCGCGGCGTGCAAACCGCCGCAAGCATCAATCTGCTGGCGACGTTAGGCAAGCTGGTGCCGCTGCTGCTGTTCGTGGTGCTGGCGGTAGCGGCGTTTAATTACGACCGGTTCCATTTCGACTTTTCCGGCCTCTCGCTCGATAAGCCGCTGTGGGAGCAGGTGAAGCAGACCATGCTGATTACCCTGTGGGTGTTTATCGGTGTGGAAGGCGCCGTGGTGGTGTCCGCCCGCGCGCGTCAGAAAAAGGATGTTGGTCGCGCCACCCTGCTGGCGGTGCTGGCGGCGCTGCTGGTCTATCTGCTGGTGACGCTGCTGTCGCTGGGCGTCGTACCGCGCGCCGAGCTGGCACAGATGCGTAACCCGTCAATGGCGGGACTGATGACACGTTTGATGGGCCACTGGGGCGATGCGGTGATTGCGGCCGGCCTGATCGTTTCGGTGTGCGGTGCCTACCTGAGCTGGACCATTATGGCGGCGGAAGTGCCTTTTATCGCCGCGCAACAGGGCGCCTTTCCCCGCAGCATTGCGCGCCAGAACAAACGCAACGCGCCTGCCGCGTCGCTGTGGCTGACCAACGGCAGCGTGCAGATTTGCCTGATACTGATCGCCCTGACCCACGCCGATTACAATACGCTGCTGACTATCGCCTCTGAGATGATACTGGTGCCCTATCTGCTGGTGGGACTCTATCTGGTGAAGCTGACGCGCGGAAAAGCGCAGCCGCTGGCGCTGGCGGTGGGACTCGGTGCCAGCTTTTATGGGCTGTGGCTGCTCTACGCTTCCGGGCCGCTGCATCTGCTGCTTTCGGTGGTGCTTTACGCGCCTGGCCTGCTGCTGTTTCTGTTCGCCCGACGCGGCGGACGCGGTGACATCTCGCTGACGCAGCTAGAGCGCGTGGCTATCGGCTTGTTAATGGCGGCGTCGCTGCCCGCAATGTGGCAGCTGATGGTTTAGTGCGGCTGACCGGGGATCGCCACGCACAGCAGGTCGTCGCGCTGTGTGAGGTTGAGCGGTTTGCGGTATTCCTGATGGATAGCATCCAGCTGCTGCTCGGAGAGCGGATAAGGCAGCTGGATATCAAAACGGCTGATGTGCTGCTGTTCTGCCAGGGTGATAAGACGGGCGATATTGATTTCGTCGCTGACCTGGGTCGAAATGATTTGCAATGCTAATTCTTTCAGATGCTCGTCGCTCGCCTGTACACTGCGGGCCGAGGATTTGCGCGTCACCATGCCAAAAATCGGCATCACGCCATAAATGGCGTCGACGAAACTCCAGCGTTTTTTGCACGAGGCGGAGAGAAAATCGCTATAGTTTAAGCAGATGCGGTCACTGTATACGGCTGAAGCCAGCTCTTTATCAGACACCCTCTCTCTCCCTCTGTTTTTCATTACGGCTCAGAACCTTGCTTAAACGCAGAGTTAATGATGGCACATTTTGCCGTGCAGATACCAGTAACGCAGGGATATTTCGTGCGGCGGCATAGTGCTCAGGACCGGGAAAAGCTATGCTGCTCGCCAGGCTAATTTGTCGCAGTGGATTATGAATAAAATCGTTTTTGTTGAAGACGAGCCGGAAGTCGGTTCGCTGATTGCGGCCTACCTTGGCCGTCATGATATTGAGGTGATTGTCGAGACGCGCGGCGACCGCGCTGAAGCGGTGATCGCGGCCGAACAGCCGGATCTCGTCATGCTGGATATTATGCTGCCGGGCAAAGACGGCATGACGCTGTGCCGCGATCTGCGCAGCCAGCGACAACAGTGGCAAGGCCCGATTGTGCTGCTCACCTCGCTCGACAGCGACATGAACCATATTCTGGCACTGGAGATGGGCGCACAGGACTATATTCTGAAAACCACGCCGCCTGCGGTGCTGCTGGCGCGGCTGCGGCTCCATCTGCGCCAGGCGCAGCAGGGACAAAGCGATGAGACGCCCACGCCTGCCGTGGCGCAGAAGCAGAAGCTGCTACGCTTCGGCTCGCTGACCATCGACGCGCTGAACCGCGAAGTCACGCTCTTTAGCGAGCAAATCGTGCTCTCGACCGCCGATTTCGACCTGCTGTGGGAGCTGGCCAGCCATGCAGGACAGATCCTGAACCGCGATGCGCTGCTGAAGACCCTGCGCGGCGTCAGCTATGACGGCATGGATCGCAGCATCGACGTGGCGATTTCGCGCCTGCGTAAAAAGCTGCACGACAGCGCCACCGAGCCTTTCCGTATCAAAACCATTCGCAACAAAGGCTATCTGTTCGCTCCACAGGCGTGGGATACGCAGGCATGAGAAAGTTGTTTATCCAGTTTTATCTGCTGCTGTTCGTCTGCTTTCTGGTGATGGCGCTGCTGGTGGGTCTGGTCTACAAATTCACCGCCGAACGCGCCGGAAGACAGTCGATGAACGATCTGATGGCGAGCTCGCTCTATCTGATCCGCAGCGAGCTGCGCGAAATCCCGCCGCGCGACTGGAACAAGACGATTAAAAGCCTCGACCTTGGCCTGTCGTTCGACCTGCATATCGAACCGATGAGCAAATATCAGCTCGACGAACCCGATATGCGTCGCCTGCGCGCCGGTGAAATCGTCGCGCTGGACGATCAGTACACGTTTTTACAGCATATTCCGCGCAGCCATTACGTTCTTTCCGTCGGCCCTATCCCCTATCTTTTCTACCTGCATCAGATGCGGCTGCTGGATATCGCGCTGCTGGTGTTTATCGGCATGTCGCTGGCGCTGCCGGTCTTTATCTGGATGCGACCGCACTGGAAGGAGATGCAGCGTCTGGAGATTGCGGCGCAGCGTTTTGGCCGCGGCGAGCTCGATGTCCGCACCCATTTTGACAATACCTCCAGCCTGTTTCGCCTGGGTATCGCTTTTAACCAGATGGCGGAGAACATTAACACGCTGGTAGCGAGCAAAAAGCAGCTGATTGACGGCATCGCTCACGAGCTGCGTACGCCGCTGGTGCGTCTGCGCTACCGGCTGGAGATGAGCGACAATCTTACCGCAGGCGAGTCCGCCGCAATTAACCGCGATATCGGCCAGCTGGAGAGCCTGATTGAGGAGCTGCTGACCTATGCGCGTCTCGATCGGCCGCGCGTCGACCTCAACCTGACCTCGCTCGACCTGGCGCACTGGCTGCGCGAGCATATTAACGACGTGCGCGCCCTCAATCCGCAAACCCAGATCGATCTCGACCTGCCGCAGCGCGAAAACCACGGCGTGTCCGACACCCGCCTGATGGAGCGCGTCCTGGATAACCTGGTCAATAACGCACTGCGCTACGCCGGCCACCGGCTGCGCGTCAGCCTGTGGTTCGACGGCGCGCTCGGCTGCTTGCAGGTTGAGGATGATGGCCCCGGCATTCCGCCTGAGGAGCGCGAACGCGTCTTCGAACCTTTTGTCCGTCTCGATCCGAGCCGCGATCGCGCCACCGGCGGCTGCGGTCTGGGGCTCGCGATCGTTTACTCCATCGCGCAGGCGTTAGGCGGCCACGTCAGCATCGAAGGCAGCCCGCTGGGCGGGGCCAGCGTTCGCTTTTGCTGGCCGGTTGATCTACCTTTGCGTGAGCTTTCCGCGCGATAAACCCTTACAAGGAGTTTCTGATGCCTACTGCTTACCAACAACTTAGTGCGACTTTTCAGCGGCTTTCCCGCTTCGGCCACCTGATGGCGGTCGCGGGCTGGGACATGCAAACCATGATGCCGACGGGCGGCAGCCAGGCGCGCGGCGAAGCGCTGGCGGAGATGGGCGTGCTGCGTCATGAGATTCTGACCGATCCGCACGTCGGTGAGCTGATTAAAGAGGCCGAACAGGCCGATCTTAACGACGTCGAGCGCGCCAACCTGCACGAAATGCAGCGCGCGTGGCAGCAGGCGTCGCTGCTGCCCGCCTCGCTGGTGGAAGCGAAGTCGCTGGCCGGTTCGCGCTGCGAGCACGCCTGGCGCGAACAGCGTCCGGCGAACGACTGGCAAGGCTTTGCCGTCAACCTGAAAGAGGTGGTGCGCCTGAGCCGCGAAGAGGCGCAGCTGCGCGCAGAGGCGAATGGCACATCGCGCTATGATGCCCTGCTGGATCTCTACGAGCCCGGCATGACAGGCGCGAAACTGGATGCAACCTTCGGCGAGCTGAAGAGCTGGCTGCCCGATCTGCTGCAGCGCGTGGTGGAGAAGCAGGCGCAGGAGAAGATCGATGAGCCGCAAGGTCCCTTCGCCATTGCCGCGCAGCGCGAGCTGGGCCTGAATGTCATGGCGACGCTGGGCTTTGATTTCCGCCACGGTCGACTTGACGTCAGCGCACATCCTTTCTGCGGCGGCGTGCCGGAGGATGTACGTATTACCACGCGCTATAACCAGAATGAGTTTCTCAGCGCACTGATGGGCGTGATCCATGAAACCGGCCATGCGCGTTACGAGCAGGGTCTGCCGCAGCAGTGGCGCAACCAGCCGGTCGGTCAGGCGCGCTCTACGGCGATCCATGAGTCGCAAAGCCTGTTTATGGAGATGCAACTGGGCCGCAGCCGTGAATTCCTGCAGCGCATTCTGCCGCAGGTGCGCGAGAAGCTGGGCGAGCAGCCTGCGCTACAGCCCGACAACTTTGTGCGTCTGGCGCAGCGCGTTAAGCCCGGCTTTATCCGCGTCGACGCCGATGAGCTGAGCTATCCGGCGCACGTCATCTTACGTTTCGAGATTGAGCGCGCGCTAATCGAAGGCGAGATCGAGGTCGACGATATTCCCGCGCTGTGGGATGAAAAGATGCAGCAGTCGCTGGGTATTGATACCCGCGGCAACTACCGTGACGGCTGTATGCAGGATATTCACTGGACCGACGGCGCCTTCGGCTACTTCCCGACCTATACGCTGGGCGCTATGTACGCGGCGCAGCTCTTCCAGGCGGTGAAAAAAGCGCTGCCGGATTTAAGTGACCGCCTTCAGCATGGGGAGCTTCAGCCGGTATTTGACTGGCTGCAGCAAAACATCTGGCAGCACGGCAGCCGCTTCCCTACTGAACAGTTGCTGATCAATGCCACCGGCGAAGCGCTTAATCCACGCTTTTTCCGCCAGCATCTTGAACAACGCTACCTGAATCGTTAATCTGTGCGGCCTTCCCGGCCGCCTTTTTCCCGCTTTGTACAATCGGTTACACGCCGATACCAAACACCCACGGAAACTGTTCCTCGCATTTTATATAGTCTTTTCACCGGCCCCGCAGTGGGCTACACATGAAAAAAATGTTCGAGGAATTTGCAATGAAAAAATTGTTTGCACTGGTCATCGCCGCTGCTATGGGTCTCTCTTCTGTTGCTTTCGCTGCTGACACCACCGCTGCGCCAGCTGCAGCAGCTCCTGCTGCGACCACTACCACGACTAACGCTGCGCCGGCTGCTAAAACCACGCATAAAGTCGCGCACAAGAAACACAAAGCCGCTCAGAAAGCTCAGGCTGCTAAAAAGCACCACAAAAAAGCTGTGAAAAAAGACGCTGCGCAGAAAGCTCAGGCCGCTAAAAAGCACCACAAAGCTGCCAAGAAAGAAACTGCACAGAAAGCCCAGGCTGCTAAAAAACACCACAAAGTAGCTAAGAAAGCGGCTGCACAGAAAGCTCAGGCTGCTAAAAAGCACCACAAAGCAACCAAAAAAGCTGCTGCTCCGCAGAAAGCCCAGGCTGCTAAAAAGCACCACAAAGCAGTTAAAAAAGCCGCTGCTAAATAATTAAGGTTGCGCACCTGCGCCTTAAGAAGCGTTGAATAATAAAAACACCCGGTTCTGCCGGGTGTTTCGTTACTGGAGTTGCGGAAATGGTGCGTCGCTATCGTTTTGAAATTATTCTGCTGGTGATGATCCTCTGCGGCGTCATCGCGGCCTTCTTCTTTATTTAGTCGTTGTAGCGTGCTGATTATTCCAATAAATCTCCCTTTTTTACCGCTCACCGACTATAGTTATTGCGCATGCGTGATGACAATAACCTCTTTTTAAATCTCGCCATTGAGAGACCTATGCGCCTGGCTATTTTGCTATTGACTGGATTGTTCTGCTTCACCACTCTGGCTCACGCCGATGATGACGACGATGCGCCGAATCCCGATGAAATCAAAATGCTTTTCTTTGGCAAAGATCACCGGAAAGCGATCGGCGACGTTACCGCCGCTCCCTGGGACGCCATTGGTCAGTTGGAAACTGAGAGCGGCAATCTTTGTACCGCCACGCTGATTTCCGCCCACCTGGCGCTGACGGCGGGACACTGCTTACTGACGCCGCCGGGCAAATTCGATAAGCCGGTTGCGCTGCGCTTTATGGCCAGCGATCGCGGCTGGCGTTATGAAATCCATGATATCGACGCGCGCGTCGAGCCGGCGCTGGCGCGCAAACTAAAAGCTGATGGCGAGGGCTGGATAGTCCCGACCGACGCCGCGCCTTTCGATTACGGCCTGGTTATTCTGCGCAACCCGCCTTCCGCGATTACGCCGATCCCGCTGTTTGACGGATCGCGTAGCGATCTGACCGCCGCCCTAAAAGAGGCGAGCCGAAAAGTGACGCAGGCGGGTTATCCGGAAGATCACCTGGATACGCTCTACTCACACAGTGACTGCCTGATTACCGGCTGGGCGCAGCGCGCCGTGCTCTCTCATCAGTGCGATACGCTACCGGGCGACAGCGGCTCACCGCTGCTGCTGAAAAACAATAATGGCTGGCAGCTGATTGCGGTACAAAGTTCGGCGCCAGCGGCGAAAGATCGCTATCTGGCCGATAACCGCGCTATCGCCGTTACCTCGTTCCGCGACCGGCTGGAAGCGCTGGCGCAATAACATCCGCGCGGCGGCAGAATGCAAAAAGGCGCAGCTGAATTATCAGCCGCGCCTTTTTTAACGGGGAACGCCGGGTATATTTAGAAGCTGTAGCCCAGGTTCACATTGAAGCCGTTAATCGACATGTTTTTATCAGCAACGTCGAGACGCGATCCCTCATAGCCGATATCAATCGCCAGGTTTTCGACCGGATTAATTTGCACGCCAGCGCCATACATCAGAGACGTTTTATTCTCTTTGAGCCTGGTTTCGCCCATATAAACGTAGCGTCCTTCATAGTTATACCAGCCTTCGCGATAGTCGACCTTATTATAATTTACCCCGAGCAAACCGTAGAGGCTGATATATTGACTGAAGCGCCAGGCTGGCCCGACGGAGAGCGAGTAATATTTCACTTTCGCATGACTATCAAATCTATCCATAGAGTCGATGTCGGGCGTGTAGCTTCCGCTGCCGCTCATCCAGGTAAGCGAGCCAATAAGGCTCAGCGGTGAGTCCCATTCATAGCGGTATTTAAGGTTTATCCCGTTAATATCCTTGAAATCCTGGACCTTACTTTGCGCATACCCAAGAGTGAACGTATGTTTATCGGCATAGGCGTTAACGTTTGCTCCCAGAGCGAGCATAACAAGGCTGACAAAAACAGACTTTTTCATAACCATCGTCCTTAACTGAATAAAATAATCTGGCGCCCCTTTCGCGCCGCGCTGATTCTATCGAAAAAAAGCGGCGATGGCCTTACCGTCGCTTTATATTTCGCGTCCATTTTCGGTATAGCTGTAAAGAGGAATTGAGCGACAGCGCTATAACCTTTGCTTCGCCAGTTTTATCAGTATAAAAAAAGCCGCAGCGTCTCCGCTGCGGCTGCCTGCGATGGGTTCGCTGTTACGCCGCGTACTGCTCCATCGTTTGCAGGATGCGCTTGTCAGAAACGGGATAAGGGGTGCCGAGCTGCTGCGCGAAGTAGCTGATGCGCAGCTCCTCGATCATCCAGCGAACCTCCTTCACCTCTTCATCATCCTGACGCTGCGGCGGCAGTTTATTACGCCACGCCTGCCAGGCCTGCTCCACTGCCTGCACCTTCAGCATACGCGCGCGATCGCTGTGCGGATCGGCAGGCAGTTTTTCCAGACGACGCTCAATGCCATGCAGATAGCGCAGCGTGTCGCCCAGGCGTTTCCAGCCGTTGCCGGTAACGAAGCCGCGATAGACCAGACCGCTCATCTGCGCCTTGATATCTGACAGCGCCAGCGCCATCGTCATATCAACGCGCCCTTTCAGCCGCTTGTTGATGTTGAACACCGCCGTCAGGATCTGCTCAACCTGTTTCGCAATCTCTACCACCGTATCGTTTAGCTCAGCGCGCACTTTCTCGCGCAGCTGCTCGAAGTTTTCCTGCTGCCAGGCCGGGCCGCCCGCTTCCGCCATTAGCTTGTCAACGCCGCAGGCGATGCAGTCGTCGATCAGATCCAGCACTTTGCCGTATGGGTTGAAGTAGAGTCCCAGCTTGGCTTTATTCGGCAGCTTTTCGTGCAGGTATTTTATCGGCGAAGGGATATTCAGCAGCAGCAGACGACGCTGGCCGCGCCACATCATTTTCTGCTGCTCCTGCTCGCTGTCGAACAGGCGTATCGCCACGCTATCCTTCTCATCGACCAGGGCTGGCCAGGCCTTGACCTGATAGCCGCCGCGCTTTTGCTCATAGCTGCGCGGCAGATCGCCAAAGCTCCAGATATGCAGGCCGTTCTGCTCCAGCCCGTCATCCGCCACTTTTGACAGGGTCTCCTGCACTTTTTCCTTGAGCTCGGCTTTCAGCGCGCTGAGATCTTTACCCTCTTTCAGCTTGCGGTTGTGTTCATCTACCACGCGGAAGGTCATTTTCAGGTGATCGGGCACCTGATCCCACTGCCAGTTTTCCCGCTCCAGCGTCACGCCGGTCATACGGCGAAACTCTTTCGCCAGCGCGTCGAGCAGCGGCATCTCCATCGCAGTAACGCGCCCCAGGAAGGCGTCAGCGTAATTGGGCGCGGGCACCAGATTACGGCGCAGCGGCTTCGGCAGCGACTTAATCAGCGCAATAATCAGCTCGCGGCGCACGCCGGGGATCTGCCACTCGAAGCCCTGATCCTCGACCTGATTAAGCAGCGGCAGCGGGATATGCACCGTTACGCCGTCGGCGTCCGCGCCCGGCTCGAACTGATAGCTGAGCTTCAGCTTGAGGTTGCCCTGATGCCAGAAGTTGGGATAGTCGAGCTGGCTGACCTTCTCCGCGCCCTCTTTGATCAGCATCTGTTTGTCAAAGCTGAGCAAATCGGGATTATCGCGGCTCGCCAGCTTCCACCAGCTGTCGAAATGTTTCGCCGACACCACGTCCTGGCCGACGCGCTGGTCATAAAAGCCGAACAGCGTCTCATCATCGACCAGAATGTCGCGACGACGTGATTTGTGCTCAAGGTCTTCGACCTCGCTGCGCAGTTTCTGGTTGTTGCGGAAAAAGGCGTGGCGCGTCTGCCAGTCGCCTTCCACCAGCGCATGACGGATAAAAAGCTCGCGGCTCAGCGCGGGATCGATACGCCCGTAGTTCACCTTGCGCGCGGCCACGATCGGCAGACCGTACAGCGTGACTTTCTCCTGCGCCATCACCGCGCCCTGACCTTTTTCCCAGTGCGGCTCGCTGTAGCTGCGCTTGATCAGGTGCTGCGCCAGCGGCTCGATCCACTCCGGATCGATACGCGCCGCGATCCGGCCCCACAGGCGGCTGGTTTCTACCAGCTCGGCGACCATGGTCCATTTCGGCGGTTTTTTAAACAGCCCTGAGCCGGGGAAAATGGCGAAACGCGCGTTGCGCGCGCCGGTAAACTCCTGCTTCTCGGCGTCTTTCATGCCGATATGCGACAGCAGGCCGGTCAGCAGCGCGCAGTGCACCTCGCGGAAGCCCGCCGGTTCGCTGTTAACCGGAATACCCAGCTCACGCACCACCTGGCGCAGCTGGGTATAGATATCCTGCCATTCACGCACGCGCAGATAGTTCAGGAAATCCCCTTTGCACTGGCGGCGGAACTGGTTGCCCGACAGCGCTTTCTGCTGTTCGCCCAGGTAATTCCAGAGGTTAACGAAGGCGAGAAAGTCCGACTCTTTGTCGGCGAAACGACGATGTTTCTCATCGGCGGCCTGCTGTTTCTCTACGGGGCGCTCGCGCGGATCCTGAATCGACAGCGCCGACGCGATAATCATCACCTCACGCACACAGCCGAAGCGCTGCGCCTCCAGCACCATGCGCGCCAGACGGGGATCAACCGGCAGCTGCGCCAGCTGACGGCCAGAGCTGGTCAGCTTGTAGTGGCCGGTCTCGTCGTTGAGCGTTAATGCGCCAAGCTCTTCCAGCAGGCGCACGCCATCCTGAATATTGCGCTTGTCGGGCGCTTCGACAAAGGGAAACGCGGCGATATCGCCCAGCCCCAGCGCCGTCATCTGCAGAATAACCGACGCCAGGTTAGTGCGCAGGATCTCCGGATCGGTAAAGGCCGGGCGGCTGAGGAAGTCATCCTCGGAATAGAGCCGGATACAGATGCCGTCTGAAACGCGGCCGCAGCGCCCTTTACGCTGGTTAGCCGACGCCTGTGAAATCGGCTCGATCGGCAGACGCTGCACCTTAGTGCGATAGCTGTAGCGGCTAATGCGGGCGGTGCCGGGATCGATAACATATTTGATGCCTGGTACGGTGAGCGACGTTTCCGCTACGTTGGTTGCCAGCACGATGCGGCGTCCGCTGTGCGACTGGAAAACCCGGTTCTGCTCGGCGTTCGACAGGCGCGCATAGAGCGGCAGAATTTCCGTATGCGGCAGATCGCGCTTCGCCAGCGCGTCGGCGGTGTCGCGAATTTCGCGCTCGCCGCTCAGAAAGATCAGAATATCACCGCGCCCTTCGTCGCTCAGCTCGTCGACCGCGTCGAAGATCGCCTGCAGCTGGTCGCGCTCACTGTCGTCCGCCTCTTCCACCACCGGCCGGTAACGCACCTCGACCGGGAAAGTACGGCCCGACACTTCAATAACGGGCGCGTTATGGAAGTGGCGCGAAAAGCGCTGCGGATCGATGGTCGCCGAGGTAATGATGATTTTCAGATCGGGACGGCGCGGCAGCAGCTCGCGCAGATAGCCGAGCAGGAAATCGATGTTCAGGCTGCGTTCGTGCGCCTCATCGATAATGATGGTGTCATACTGCAACAGCAGGCGGTCCTGCTGGATTTCCGCCAGCAAAATACCGTCGGTCATCAGCTTCACCTGGGTGGTTTCGCTGACCTGATCGTTAAAGCGCACCTTATAGCCGATGCAGCCGCCAAGCGACGTTTCCAGCTCATCGGCGATACGGTTGGCGACGGTGCGCGCCGCCAGACGACGCGGCTGGGTATGGCCGATCAGCCCTTTCACGCCGCGCCCCAGCGCCAGACAGATTTTCGGCAGCTGGGTGGTTTTACCCGAACCGGTTTCGCCAGCGACGATCACCACCTGATGATCGCGGATCGCTTCGGCGATCTGCTGCTGCTTCTGGCTGACGGGCAGATTATCGGGAAAGGTAATTTTTGGCGTCGCGGCGGCACGTGCGGCGACGCGCTGTTCCGCTGCGGCGATCTCCTGACTGATTTCGTCGGCGACGCCCTGCTGCGCAGCGGGGTTGTTCACCTTGCTGGCGCCGCGCAGACGGCGCTGAAGGCGTTGACGGTCACGCAGCATCAGGTTGTCGAGTCGCGACCACAGCGATGCAAAGGGAGAGGAAACCGGTGATGACATAGTAATGGAGTACCTTCTCAGACGGAGCCGCTGCACGCTGCAGCGTCCGGTAACCGGGTTAACCGGCTGATTCTAAAAATTGTATCGGCAAAGAGTAACACATTTCAGCCCGCTCAGCTGCGCCTTGCCTGCCTCGCTTATTCAAGAAATTCGAACATAGCTCTCGAAATATTGCGCTTTTCCCGCGCGCTTAATGACCGTAGAGTGTAACCCATTGAGCGGGAAGCCTTCCGCGTAACAAACAGGAAACAGCAATGAGCAAAGTATTAGTTCTGAAATCCAGCATTCTGGCTGGTTACTCACAGTCAAGCCAACTGGCCGATTTCTACGTTGAAGAAGCGAAAGCGAAAGGCGATCAGGTGACCGTTCGCGACCTGGCTGCTGATCCGATCCCGGTACTGGATGGCGAGCTGGTCGGCGCGCTGCGTCCGTCAGACGCCCCGCTCTCTCCGCGTCAGCAGGAGGCGCTGTCGCTCTCCGATGCCCTGATCGCCGAGCTGCAGGCGCACGACGTGGTGGTTATCGCCGCGCCGATGTACAACTTCAACATCCCGACCCAGCTGAAAAACTATTTTGACCTGGTTGCACGTGCCGGCGTGACCTTCCGCTACACCGAAGCGGGCCCGGAAGGCCTGGTGAAAGGCAAGCGCGCAGTCATCCTCTCCAGCCGCGGCGGCATTCACAAAGATACCCCGACCGATCTGCTGACCCCGTACGTGAAGCTCTTCCTGGGCTTTATCGGCATCACTGACGTAAACTTTGTTTTCGCCGAAGGCATCGCGTACGGCCCGGAAGTGGCCACCAAAGCGACTGAAGAAGCGAAAACCGCGATCAAACAGATCGTTGCTGCCTAATCATCATTATTATTATTCAGACTGTTTCAGTTGCCAGGCATGATGCCTGGCTTTTTTATTTCTGCATCCACAGGCCGTTAAGGCCGCGCACATACTCCCCTGCGCCTGCGCGTTCGACCAGCTTAGCGCCGGCGATTTGCGCAACCTGATCCCTGGTAAGATTGTTCTGCTGCGCGATACGCTGATATTCGGCGCTGCGCCCGTCGTTGACGCGCTTCACCAGCGCCTGCGTCTCGCTATCCTGCTGGCGCGCGGCGAGGTAGCCGCTAAAGGTTTCCCCGACGCGCCCCTGATGACGAGCCTCATCCAGCGTTAACGCCAGCGCAGGCTGCGCCGCACCGATAAAGAGCAGCGCGGCGATCAGCGGTTTAGCCAAAGCGCGCATTAAAAGAGACCGCTCTGGTTTTTCAGCAGCGCCTCCACATCTTTATCCACTTTGATATGGATCTCATGTTCGATCTTTACATTCATATTGATGGTGATCGGCTCCTTTGGCGCGGCCACCTCAATGCGCGGCACGCAGCCAGTCAGCGGCAGCCCGACTGCCAGCATCAGTAACGCCCGGAGGCTCATGGTTTTTGATCCCTTTTAGTCGGCAGAGTGGCGTTCTGTTCCACCCAGGATTGCAAATTATCGCCAAAGCGCAGGCTGCGCCAGAGTTGAAACAGGTTCTGCTGATGGCGGTAGTTCAGATTTACGGTCTGGTCGCGGTTGCTGAAGCGGCTGGTGCCCTGCACCTGCGCCTGCATGGCGAGGTTGCCCAGGTTATCGAGATCGAGCGTCGCCCACGAGCGCGAGATCTCCATATAGCGCAGCCAGTCCATTGCCGCGCCCGCCGCAACGTTGTTAGCGGTAATCGCGTCGGCCATATCTTTGTCCATGCGGAACGTCAGGGAGCCGTTGTTGGCGATCCAGCCGTTCTGCACCAGCCAGTGCGGGTTGTTCACCCACAGCGGCAGCTCGCCGTTGATCTTGCCGGACATGGCGAACTGCGTCGGTTTCAGCGCCGAGACCAGCTTGCTCAGGCTGATATCGCGCAGGCTCAGCTTTGCCGCCTCGTGCTGCGGCAGACGCAGCGCGGCCAGCGTTACCTTACCGCCCAGCACCTCCATACTGACATCCTGCAGTGTCAGCGGCTGCGCCTCGCGCCAGGGGTAGTAGCCCTGCAAATCGGCGCGAATATTCTTCATGGCGAACTGGTTGGCGACTTCACCGATACGCAGCGACACCGGACCGCGCACGCCGAGCTGCCACTGCTGATCTTTAAGACGGAACGGCAGCGAGAAATCGACGCCGTTGATCTGGTTGTCCGGCGTCCAGAGGCTGCCCTGCTTCACTGTCCAGTGACCGCCGGCGCTAAAGCCCTCTTTCGCCGCGGCGGAAAAGGCCACCTGGGCGCGCAGCTCGCCCGAGCGTATTTTCATCTTGAGATCCGGGTTCAGCAGCGGCTGAAAGACCGTCAGAGACTGTGTCGGCCACCAGGCTTCGCCGCGCAGGCGTGCACCGTCCCAGCGGCCATGCACGCGCAGCGGGCCTATCGCCTGCGCCTGCAGCTGACCGCGCCAGACAAAATGGCTGGGATCCTGGCCTTTCGCCTCAAAGCTCAGCGACGAGGCGGGCAGGCGACCGCCAAAATCAAAAAGCGTCTCTCCCGCATCGATGCGGAAGCCGCCATTAAAAGCAGGCCGTTGTGCATCACGCTGCCAGTTGACCGGCGCGCTTAACGTCAGGCGCGGCCGCGAAACCTGCGCCATGCCGTACTGCATCTGATTGAAACCGGCATTAAGGCTGTCGAGATGAATAAGCGTGTCGCGCCAGCCGCCAGCGCCCTGTATGGTCCATTTTGCGTTGAGCGGCAGCATGTCGCCCGCTCCCCAGTAGCGCCACTTCCACTCTCCTTTATCTGGCCAGAAATCGGCCGCGCGGCCGTCCAGGTGAAGTCTGAACTGGCCAAAGCTCGGATCGTGCGCCTTAAGGATTGCCTGTAAACGCCCGTCGACGCCCTGCGACACGAGCCGCACGCCCGCCAGCGGCCAGCGCGCTTCGTCCACTTCCAGCGTAGAGAGCAGGCGGCCGCGCAGACGCAGCAGCGCGCCGGGCTGAAATGTCAGCTGCGGATCGAGCAGCGGCCCGCTGAGATCGCCCGGCAGCGAGGCATAGAGCTGCATCGCCGCCAGTTTGCTTTCGCCGGTAAGGCGCAGCGGCAGCGCGCTGTCGGTCATACTCAGCCTGCCCGGCCCGATGCTCAAGACCGCGTTGCCTTTGCCGCCGCGCCCCTGCGTCAGAACGTTGAGACGGCCAGCGATCTGCGTCTCCTCCAGCCCCTGCTGCCAGTTATCCAGCGTAAGGTCGAGAAAGCCGGAGAGCGTCTGATCGCCGGTCGGCCAGCGATAGTGCCCTTTCAAAATGCGGATCTGTCGGGCATCGGCCTGCCACGGCAGCGTTAACAGCGGCTCTCCGTCGCCGGTGGTATAGAGCGCAAGCTTTCCCTGCTGCTGTTGCCAGTCGAGCGTCAGCCGCAGCGGTTCGCCAGCGTACTGCAGTTCGCCTGCCAGCTGGCCGCTGACCGGCAGGCCGTTGGCAAACTCAGGCAGATCGAACTGACCATGAAGCGTAACAGGCTCCGGCAGCGCGTTGTGGCGCAGCGTCAGCTGCTCTACCGTGAGCTGCTGCCCCTGCAGGTTAGCATCGATACTGAGGTTTTCGCCGCGATAGTGCAGCGTCTGTTTGTCGGGGGTCAGAGCGAGGTCGAAACCGCCGGCATACTGCTGCCAGGGCGCAATGCTGAGATTATCGAGATGAATATCGGCGCCCGGTAACAGCTGCTGCCACGCTGCCAGGCTTTTAGGCGCGCCGGGCTGCTCGCTTTGCGGCAGCTTTTGCAGACAGTCGCTGTTGAGCGTGACCTGGTGCGCATTCAGCCGCCAGCGCTTTTCATGCCAGCCGAGCGAAGCCTGCGCGACGCTCGCCAGCACGCATTCGCCCGCCAGGTAGCGCACCTCCGGAAACCATAAGCCACCGTTGCGCCAGCGCGGCGATCCATCCAGTACGATACGCGTCTCCGCTGGCAGCCAGATGCCGGCCAGGCGCGGCAGCCATTGCGTAAGGGTAAGCAGCAGCCCCAGCAGCAGTAGCGTCAGCGCCAGTAGTGCAGCGAGTAGTCGGCGGAGGCTCCGCGGCATGGCAGTAATATTCCTTTTTCCTGACAGGATCCTGACAGTGATGATGGCATGTAATCGGCCAGAGTTGAAGGCGCGCTACCGACAGCAGCAAAACTGGCAATTAAACGTTATGCTGTGTGAATACCCGAGTACAGGAGCGTAACGATGAAAATCGCGGTTTATAGCACGAAGCATTATGACCAGAAATATTTCGATCAGGTTAACGAAGGCTACCGTTTCGATGTAGTGTACTTCGACTTTTTACTGACGGAAGCGACGGCCAAAAATGCCGTCGGCTGCGACGCCGTATGCATTTTCGTTAACGATGACGCCAGTCGTCCGGTACTGGAGGAGCTGGCGTCGCTGGGCGTGAAGTATATCGCGCTGCGCTGTGCTGGTTTCAACAACGTCGATTTAGCGGCGGCGGCGGAGCTGGGCCTGAAGGTGGTGCGCGTGCCCGCTTATTCGCCGGAAGCGGTGGCGGAGCATACGGTAGGCATGATGTTAACGCTTAACCGCCGTATCCATCGCGCCTGGCTGCGCACGCGCGACGCCAACTTTTCTCTCGACGGCTTAACCGGCTTTAATATGCACGGCAAAACGGCGGGCGTCGTCGGCACTGGCAAAATCGGTGTGGCGACGATGCGCATTCTGAAAGGCCTCGGCATGCGTCTGCTGGCGTTCGATCCCTATCCGAGTGAGCAGGCGCTGGAGCTGGGCGCGGAGTACGTCGACCTGAAAACCCTGTTCGCCGAATCAGACGTGATTACGCTGCACTGTCCGCTGACGCCGGAGAACCACCATCTGTTGAATGCCTCGGCCTTCAGCCAGATGAAAGATGGCGTGATGATTATTAATACCAGCCGCGGCGCATTAATTGATTCTCAGGCGGCGATTGAGGCATTAAAGCAACAAAAAATCGGGTCGCTCGGCCTGGATGTCTACGAGAACGAGCGCGACCTGTTCTTTGAAGACAAGTCTAACGACGTGATTCAGGACGATGTGTTCCGTCGGCTCTCCGCCTGCCACAACGTGCTGTTTACCGGCCATCAGGCCTTCCTTACCGCTGAAGCGCTGACGGCGATTTCAGAAACGACCTTGTCGAATATCAACCAGCTTGAGCACGGCGAAACCTGCCCGAATCAGCTTTCCGCCTAGTTTAGCGGGCGCAGTTGCCGCCGATCAGCGCCTGTTCGTCGCAGCGGCGTCCGTTCGCCAGCTGGCACATGCCGATGCGCGTGCCGTCCAGCTGGTGAGAAAAGGCAAGGGTTCCACCTGCACCGGCGCAGTTGCTTTCAGCCAGAGACGACATAACGACGTGCGGTTGAATATGGGCGGCGGTAGCTTGTTGCGGCGGTTCGTTATTGCTGCTGCTGCATGCGGAGAGCAGCAGCGCGGCACCGGCCAGCAGAAAGGTGGCTGCTTTCATCAGTCGGACTCCGGAAGTGTTAGGGTTAGAGGCCGGTCAAGCATAAGACAGGCGCAGCAGTCGGTCGATAGAGAACACAGCTTTTTACAAAATTTTCCCGGCCACTTTGCAAGCGGAATTATCCTGTTTCGCGCCTTTATCCTTGTTAATCAGCTTCTCACGCTTACGTCAGGCAGGTGGTAACGCGCCATAACAGACGCGTTTACCTTTTCCCGTTAATGTCCGCAACCTTTGCATCCGCCGCATCCGCCCTCTTTAACGGGCTGCAGCGCAGGCTGTCTGGTGAAGCGCAACTGACGCAGAAGCGTGACGGCTGCGACGCCTGCGGCAATGACCCCTGCTATACAGATCAGACTGAAACCGGGATGCTGAGTGAAGGTGCCGGTTTGGTAAACCAGGGTGGCGGCGCCATAGGCCACGATCGTTCCCCAGATCAGGGCGAACCACATCCACTGACGTCCCGCCTCTTTCGCTAAAGCGCCCATCACCGAGGCGCACGGCACGTAGAGCAAGACGAAGACCAGATAGCTATAGGCCGCCAGCGAGCTGCCGAACATCGTCTGCATCACGCCTACCGCGCCCTGGCTCATCTCGCCGTCCCCTTTGCTCGCTTCAACCGGATTAAACAGCGTCTGCGGGCTGAGCGCCTCCTTCAGGTTTTGCCAGGTTTCATCCAGCGCGTCGGCAAAGACCGCCGACAGGCTCTGCGCAGGCCCGGCGTCTGGCGCGTTTTGCGGCTCCGCCAGATAAAGCGCGTTCAGGGTGCCGACCACGCTCTCTTTCGCCATTGCGCCGGTTACCAGTCCGACCGTCGCCTGCCAGTTATCGGCCCGAACGCCCATGGGGGTAAACAAAGGCGTCAGGTAACGGCTGGCTGAGGCGAGCACGGAGTCGTCGACGCGCTGCGCGATCTCGCCTTTCGCCGTCAGGCCGGAAAGCAGACTGATGATTACGCAGGCTGCGACGATCACCGCGCCCGCGCGGATAACAAAGGCGTGTAGCCGAAACCAGGTTTGTAGCAGCAGACTACGCATGACCGGCACATGCCACAGCGGCAGCTCCATAATGACGCGCGACGACGCCCCCTTCAGCAGGGTGTGCTTTAACACCAGCCCGGTGAAGACAGCCGCCACAATGCCAAGCAGGTAGAGCGTAAAAATTAGCCCGGCGCCGGCGTTGCCAAAAAAGGCCGTGGAGAAAACGGCAAATATCGCCAGCCTGGCACCGCAGGACATAAAGGGCGCCATCAGCATCGTGACCAGCCTCTCCCGCTCGGTTTCAAGCGTTCGCGCGCCCATCACCGCCGGCACGTTGCAGCCAAAGCCAACGATCAGCGGGACAAAGGATTTTCCCGGCAGGCCAAGCCAGCGCATAAGACGATCGACGACAAAGGCGGCGCGCGCCATATAGCCGGACTCTTCCAGCACCGTCAGAAAGAAGAACATCAGCGCCAGCTGCGGCACCAGCGGCAGTACGGTGGCGATCCCGCCGCCAATGCCCTGCGCCAGAAACGAGGTGAGCCAGCCGGGAAGATGGAGCGTCGCGCAAAGCTGGGCAGTACCGTCGATAAACAGCGCGGTAGAGCCCTTGTCAAACACCGGCTGCAGCGCGCCGCCGATATTAATGGAGAGATAGAACATCAGGTACATCACCCCCAGAAACAGGGGAAAACCGAGCCAGCGATTAAGGAACAGATTATCCAGTAGTTGCGTCAGACGGTGGGCGGTATGAGACGCCTGATCGCAGGTTGCCTCACAGATCGCATTGATGCGCGCCAGACGTGCCTCATGGCTCACCTCTGCCCGGTTCACCAGCAGCGCTGCGGCAGGCGCGGCAGCGACGCGATCGATAGCCGCCAGCAGGTCCGGCAGCCCTTCCGCGGTCGAGGCGGACATCGATACCACCGGACAACCCAGCTGTGCGGCCAGCGTATCGGCATCCAGAGTAATGCCGCACTTTCTGGCGACGTCGGCCATATTAAGCACCACGATCATGGGCAAATTCAGCTCGCGCAGCTGCAAAGTGAGCCACAGGCTTTTTTCGAGGCTGGAGGCGTCAACCACGTTGATTAACACATCCGCCTGGCCGCTCATAACGTAGCTGCAGGTCACCCGCTCGTCGGCGGACATCCCGTCCTCGGCGTGTACCGTTTCAAGAGAATAGATACCCGGCAAATCAATCAGGGTCACGGACGACTGCCCCGTAGCGAAAGTGCCCTGCTTACGCTCAACGGTAACGCCCGGCCAGTTGCCGGTGCGCTGGCGCAGCCCGGTCAGCAGGTTGAAAAGCGTGGTTTTACCCGCGTTAGGGTTGCCAGCCAGTACGGCATTAATGCTTTTCATGCGCCCTCACCTCCGTTAACCGGCTCAAGACGCAGCATCGCCAGCTCAGATTTACGTAGCGCATAGCTGGTGTGGCGAATACGAACTTCAGCCGGATCGCCCAGCGGAGCGAACCTGACGATATCGATTACCGCGCCCGGCACGAAACCCAGTGAAAAAAGTTTGCGGCTGAACAGCCTGGACAGGTCGCTCTGGAAACCTGTAATGCGCCATTGAGTGCCAGGTTTTATCAACATGATCTCATCTCCGATAGGTCTGTGGCGCAACTATGCGATTGCGAACAATTCTCGTTATTGATTTAGATCGCGTTTGTCGCGGGAACCGGAGCAAATAGTGGTGGGGTTTAAGCAGGGTTGACGTTGCGGCTTCTTTCTGGCCTGGGTCGTTATACGCCTGTTGACGCAACAGCACAGAGAATTGGCGCACCTGTTCTGAATGGATGCTTCCCATGTTGAAACCTGCTGCGCTTTTCGCCTGTCTGCTGCTCGTCAGCTGCGCGGCGACGCCCGACCGTCAGGCAAAGAATCGTGACGCGCTGCCCGAGTGCGTTTCGCATGACAGCGAGATTGACTGCACATGGAGCGATGTGCCCGACGATCCCTCCTCTGACGCGGCACGGGATGCGCCATAAAAAGCGCGAGCTTCAGCTGCATTTATTGCGCAGCTTCCAGTTCAGCCACGCATCAAGTTCCCGATCGGGAAGCGGTTTGGCATAAAAATAGCCCTGAGCCTGGTCACAGCCATATTCACTCAGCATACCTGCCACATCGGCGCTCTCTATTCCTTCGGCCAGCACGACATAGTCCAGCTCTTTCAGCATGGTGATAATATTTCGCGCAATGATGCGCGACGCGGTATCGGATGAAAGCCCGCTAATTAAAGAGCGGTCCAGCTTGATAACGTCCAGCGGCATGCGGCGAAGGTAGCTGATATTGCTGTATCCGGTGCCAAAATCGTCCAGCGATATGCCAAAACCGCGCAGCTTGAGCATCTCCAGACCGCGCATGGCTGCCGGACTTTCAATCAGGCGTTCAGTCTCCAGACACTCCACGCCAAGCAGCGAGGTGGGTAGCCTGACTTTCAACATTTTATCTTCAAGAAGGTCCGCAAATCCGGGACGGGCAAAATCGTGCAGGCTGACGTTGACCGACACGGGCAGCTGTATGCAGTGATTACGCAACCTCGCCAGGCGCGCAATAGCGCGATCGATAACCCAGGCGTTCATGTCATGCAGCAGCTCTGTCTGCTCCGCCAGCGGGACGAAAGCGGAGGGCGATAATTCCCCCAGTACGGGATGACGCCAGCGAATAAGCGCCTCCAGCCCGACAGGTGCGCCTGTCTGCAAACAGATTTTGGGTTGATAGGCCAGATAAAGGCCCTCGTCGCGCTGTAAAGCCGAGGCCAGCTCATGCATCAGGGTAAAGTCGCGCGTGCGGCGAACGTCCTCTGCTGCGCTGAAGGTTCGCGTCGGCACGCCGCTGCCAATCGCTTCATGTAGCGCGCTAAGCCCGCGACGCAATATCTCCTGCGCGGGTAACGCCACAGCCGTAAAATTCACTTCCCCGGTAAAGGTCGTCAGGGTGACAGAGAGCCCTTCCCCCAGATCCGCGCTGATGCCCTCCATGCGATCCGCCACCCGGGCTGCGCTCAGCCCGCTGCTTTCGCTGACCAGTAGCGCAAAACGTCCGGTCGCCACGGTGTAAAGCAGATCGCCCGGCCCAAGACGGAGGCGCAGAGGCAAAAGCGTAGCGACATCTTTTAGCAGCCCCTCCACCGGCCCCATTCCCATAGAGCGCGCCAGTTCATAAGCGCGCGGCATGTCGATACAGTCGATCAGCACCAGCCGACGCGGCAGATTGTCGCCGCCCGTTGCCAGATATTGCAGATCGCGGATCAGGCGCTGGCGATTGGGCAAACCGGTGACGGGATCGGTAAAGCCGGCCGAGTGCCAGGCTTCCAGAAAAGAGATGACCAGCGCAGCCAGCAGCGTCAGCGCGGTAAGCTGCTCGGCGCTCAGCAGATGCGGCTCGCCGTCGGTGACGCAGAGCGTTCCGAGTATATGACCATTGCGGCTTTTCAGCGGAACGCCGGCGTAGAAGCGGATATAGGGCTCGCCGACGACAAACTTATGCTTTACAAAACGGGCATCCAGCAAGGTGTCCGACACCACCATCGGCGTTTCGTTATCTATCACATAGCGGCAAAGCGAATCTTCACGCGTCGAGTGCCTGAGAGAGAAGTTGCGCGCGGCCCTGATGTACTGAAATTCATCGTCAACGATGGAAATAAAACAGCCAGGAATGCCGAGCGCCTGGCTTGCCAGCCGGACAAATTTTTCGAGTACGCCATCACGGCTTTCGTCAGGTTCACGAAACGCCTCAAGCGCGCGGGTGCGACTCTCTGGGTCGACAGAACATGTTTGCATGGATCCTCCGGCCCGCCCCACCTCTGGAACGAAACAGAAATAAAAAGTGTGTAATCAACAAGCCGGATAAATCCTGTCAGGACAACAGGAAAAAAGCAGGTTTCTGGTACCAAATTTTAAGCGCATTCCGCTGCCTAGGCACAGCAAAATATTTAAAACAATGCCAAAAAATCCGAAAGATAAAAAAATTACAAAATGATCGTTTTCTTTTTCCTGTTTGGCTGCCAGACTGTAGCCAGCCATAAGATAGCGCGCAATTAAATAGCAGGCTACTTTAATTATAAAATACGATAAACATTTACACAGCGATAACAACACCGGGGAATCCTCTATGTATTTTCTCAGAAACTTTACTATCCGCAGGGTCGTACAGGTCATTTTGCTTGCCGCCCTGCTTGTCGTCGCGCTGGCAGGCACCTACGGTTCTGCTGTTCTGCATGATATGCACCAGCGAGACGGGGGCAGAGACGCCCTCACCGCGCAGCTTCTCTTTCTGACGCATGCCGGGAATGTAATGGCCTCAGGCTCCCCTGCGGAAAAAGCGGCGCTGCAGGCAGATCTGCCCCAGGAGGCCGCCTGGGCGCCTGTGCGTCGTGCGCTGAGCGAGACGCCTGCGCTGTTTTCGGCTGCGTCAAATGAGCGCCTGGTCTGGCTTCAGCATCAGCTCGCGTCGGACGAAGCGGCGATGACCCGGGATCGCCATCGCCTGGAAGCCGCCTTTATTATCGCAGCGCTGGTGACGCTGGGGTTGCTGGCTTTTTGCGACCGCTTCCTGGTAACGCACCTTGTTAAACCGCTTGGCGTGATGCGTGAGTATTTCAAGAGGATTGCCGCGGGCGATCTCTCGCGAGAGCCGCAAGAATTTGGTCGTAACTGTGTGGGGCAACTGGTTCCGCTGGTCAGGCTGATGCAGCAAAGCTTGCTGACTACCGTGCTGTCCGTACGCGATAACACGGTTGTTCTGCGTCAGGAAGCGGCTGATATCGCAGCCGGCAACACCGATCTCTCCGATCGCACTACCCGTCAGGCTGCGGCGCTTGAGCAGACCGCAGCCAGCATGGAAGAGCTGACCGCAACGGTAAAAAACAACGCGCTGAGCGCGCGGGAAGCCCGCGAGCTTGCAGGTGCGACTACTCATACCACGCAGCAAGGAGAGACGCTGGTGACATCGGTCTCGACGCTGATGAGCGATATCGCCGAAGAGGCGGAAAAAATCCGTCAGTTTACGGCCACCATCAACAGCATCGCATTCCAGACGAATATTCTGGCGTTAAATGCAGCCGTTGAGGCGGCGCGAGCCGGTGAACAGGGCCGCGGCTTCGCCGTCGTCGCCTCTGAGGTGCGGACGCTGGCCCAGCGAAGCGCCGCTGCCGCCAAAGAGATCGAAGGGTTGATTAGCGGCGCGGTCACGCGCGTGCAGGAAGGCGCGGTGGTTGCCGCACGGGCGGGCGACACCATGGGAAGCGTGACGAAGAGCGTTGCTGCCGTGAACGATCTTATCGGGCAAATCGCTCTGGCCTCCGATGAGCAGAGTAAAGGCATTTCTCAGGTAACACTGGCTATTGCCGATCTTGACCGCGTAACGCAACAGAACGCCTCGCTCGTTCAGCAGGTCACCGCCTCCGCCGGCAGCCTCAGCGGACGAACGGAAACCCTTGCCAGCGCGATCAGCCACTTTAAAACTGCTGACCTGCCGGCGGAAGACGGGCATCTTCTCGCTAGCCCCAACGGCGTTAACCCGTTTGCGGCGGCGCAGAGGTTAAGCGGCATACGCTAAACCATCAGGAACAGGGGCGGCGCGGTGGCGGGTTGTCTTCCAGCCAGCTGCGCACCTTTTCTATATCCTGCCCCGCTTCTTTTACGGCGCGTATAAGCCGATCCTGGGTGATATGCAGCGTCAGCATCCAGAAAGTGATTTGCCACTGTTCGCTGACTTCCACGCAGGAAAGATCAGCAGGGACGCGACGAACGATGGGGTCTCTCATATCTTTGTCCTTATTACCGGCAAAGGAAAAGCACCGGGACAATATTCAGCGTACGAAGCCCCCCATCCTGAATGTCTGGTACAGGATATAAAGCGGATTTATCCCTAAACGATTGTGAAGATAAATTATGAGAGGGTTCCGAGAGCGAAACCCAATTGAAAGGAGCCAGTTAATATTAAAGTGCGTTAAAAACCGATCCCATTAACCGCCACGCTAATTACATTAACAATGTTATTACATGCACCTGCGATATCAGGCAGTGACGGCGGATGATCAGACAGAAACAGAAACTTTCGCGCCTGTTACAGAAATTCTGTTATCTCTTTACCGATTGTTTTGTGTATGCCAAACAGAGTCCTGCTGAAACATGACTGGCTGCACAGAGAGAAACTTTTTATGAAGACAAAACCCTTTAAGCCAGGCGTCATTGTACAGAGCGATGTGCGTTCCCTTCGGGTCGCCGCTGGCCTGACTCAGGAGCGCGCCGCTGAACGCTTCAACCTGAGCCTGCGCAGCTGGCAACTTAAAGAGGCTGTATCCAGTCCCGGGCTGCTCAGCCAGGGAGAATATGAACTGCTGTTATTACTGGCTGGTAAACACCCCCATTTTATTCTGGCGTCTCGCTAACACCCTCAAGCATGGATGCTTATCAATATAAACGTAGCGCTTTAAGCCTGTCACTTAACATTCTATTTAAAATAAACAACATAAAGATAACCCACCGCGAAACAGACGCATCCCCTCTCGCAGAATTTTAATTGAAGGGGAAAAGAAACATGCCGATAACTAATCAGTTTTGCGATTCAGCAGACTGTTTTGTTAACGTATGGGGAACGGGAAAGCTATGTTTAAAAATTTACCTGTCAAGAAAAAATTCCTTCTTGCTTTTGGCACTGTTGTTGTTTTGTTGCTGGCGCTCTGCACCACTTTCTACAACAACTTTTCCAGTATCGTAAATTCCAATGACTGGAATATTCACAGCTGGCGCGTCATCGATAAAAGCCGCGCGCTGACCCAGAGTCTGGTGAATATGGAGACGGGCCTGCGCGGCTATGCCATTAATGGTAAAGAGGAAATGCTGGAGCCCTGGAAGTCGGGCAAAGATGACTTTGTTAAGTTTCTGCAGGAAGCAAAATCGCTGACCGCTGATAACCCTGCTCAGCAGGAGCGCCTGAACAATTTACTGAAGCAGGAGCAAGAGTGGCAGGAAAAATTCGTCGCTGAACTGCTGACTCATCGTCGCGCGCTCAATGCCGGGACCCTGACGCAGGTAGAGTTTAACGCCTCTTTCGAAGCAAATACCGGCAAAGCGCAGATGGATCAGATGCGCAGGACCATTGATGAGATCGTTAACGGCGAGAAAGGCCTGCTCAGCGAACGACAGAATACCGTTGATTCTATTGAAGCCAGGACCCGGCTGGCCCTGTTTGCTGGCGCGCTGCTGGGTCTGGGTATCGCTTCAGCTTTAGGCTACATTCTTGCCCGTTCAATTGTTCTGCCGCTTGAAGAGGCGGTAAAAGCGGCCAGAGCGATCGCTGCTGGCGATCTCTCTACAACGCTGGTTACCCATTCAAAAGATGAAACCGGTATTTTGATCGCGACCTTCGCCGCCATGCAGGAGCAGCTCAAGAAAGTGGTCTCTGATATTCAGACCGCCGCGTCATCTATCGACACAGCGTCTAAAGAGGTGGCGATGGGCAATACCGATCTCTCTGCGCGAACCGAACAGCAGGCCGCCTCGCTGGAAGAAACCTCCGCCAGCATGGAGGAGTTAACGGCGACCGTCAGACAAAATGCCTCTAATGCGCAAACTGCGAGTAGCCTGGCGTCTGAGGCCTCCCAGGTTGCGCAGCAGGGAGGCGAAGTGGTCGATAAAGTTGTCACTACCATGGCGGCCATCTTTGATAGCTCGAAAAGCGTGGTCGATATTATCGGTACGATTGAGAGCATTGCGTTTCAGACAAATATCCTGGCGCTGAACGCAGCGGTCGAAGCGGCTCGCGCTGGCGAGCAAGGCCGCGGCTTTGCCGTGGTGGCAAGCGAGGTACGCGCCCTGGCACAGCGCAGCGCGACAGCGGCGAAAGAGATTAAATCTCTTATTGAAGCCTCAAACCACCGTATCTCAGAAGGCACCGATCTGGTGGCGCAGGCTGGCAAGACGATGAATGGCATAGTCACTGCGATCGGCGACGTGTCGCAAATTATGTCTGAAATCTATACCGCCACCGGCGAGCAGGTTAACGGCATCGAGCATGTTGGCATTGCCATCACACAGATGGATGAAGTGACTCAGCAAAACGCAGCGCTGGTGCAACAGGCCGCCGCTGCCGCCGCTTCGCTGGAAGATCAGGCGGCGCAGCTAAGCCGTACCACCGCCATTTTTAAAATCGCCTGACAGACGATTAACGATCAACAAAACCTCGCGCCTGCGAGGTTTTGTTATTGTCAGAATAGCTATAGCCTGGCTTTACCAGGGCACCACCTTGCCAAAACGGTCTAAAAATTCCAGGCCGGGTTTGCTTCGCTTGCGCTCGATCACGCTGACAATATCGGGGATCGTCTCTTCCAGCGTGTAGGCACCCTCTTCTCCGCCCAGCTCGGTACGGATCCAGCCCGGCGCCAGCAGCAATAAAGCGCGCTCAGGGTAAAGCACCGCCTGTCGCGCGGCGTAGCTGCGCATGTACTGATTTAAGGCTGCTTTCGTGCCGCGATAGACTTCTCTGCCGCCCTGATGATTATTACCGATACTTCCCTGCCCGGAGGACATCACGCCGATCAGCCCGTCCGCGTCGACAAGCTCCTGCAGCCGTTCTGCTACCCGAAGCGGTGAAAGCGCATTGGTTATCATCAGATGGGCAAACTCTTCGGTACTCACCTCTGCAATGGTGTCGTTCTGATTCCGGTTGGCTATGCCGGCATTGATGAACAGCGCATTAAAACGCTGGTGCCGCAGGCGGTTATGCAGCCGGGAAAGTTGAGCCTCATCCGTCATATCCAGCTGCTCCAGGGTCAGCGCCTGCGCATAGCGGGCCGCAAGGTTGTCCAGAGCGGCAGAGGCGGCTGCGCGGATCGTGGCGGTGACGCGCCAGCCGCGAGCGAGCAGCTCTTCAGCCATCGCCAGACCGATGCCGCGCGAGGCGCCAATCAGCAAAATATGAGGGGGTGTCGTTTGTAACGGGTTCAGCGCCATGTTGATCTCCGGAATCTTCGCAGGGATCTTCAAACTAAACAGGAAAGGAGCATTACACCAGACGCCTCACATGCAACAATGGATTGCATCGCACGCAATCAACTCTTTCTTATGCCTGACATCGATCTGAACTTGCTCACCGCTCTGGATGCTTTGCTGACGGAATGCAGCGTCACCCGTGCGGCGCGGCGTATGGGCCTCAGCCCCTCGGCCATGAGCCGCACGCTTGCCCGTTTGCGCGCTGCTACCGGCGACCCGCTGCTGGTCCAGGCGGGTCGTCAGATGGTGCCAACGCCCTACGCGGCTGAACTGGCCGGGCGCGTCTCTCACGTCGCACGCAGCGCATGCGCGCTTCTGCAGCCAGCAAACCCACAGCTGAATCTCGCCAGCACGGAACGCAGCTTTATCATTCGCGCCAATGACAGTTTTATCGATCTGACCGCCGCCGCCCTGGTAAAAGAGCTTCAGCAACAGGCACCGCTGATACGGCTGGTGTTTGTTAACAAGCGTGATAAAGAGGCTGACCTGCTGCGCAGAGGGGAAATTGACCTTGAAATCGGCGTGCTGGGAACCGATGCGCCGGAACTTAAAATCAGAACGCTGTTCAATGACCGGTTTGTGGGAATTTGCCGACAGAACCATCCCCTTTTACAGACGCCTGGCGTGACGGCTGAACGCTACGCCAGCTACCCTCACGTTGTTATCTCCCGTCATAATAAAATCTGGGGACCGGTAGATGACGCGCTTGAGCGGCTGGGTTTGCGGCGGCGCGTGATCATGGCACTACCCGCTTTCGCTAACGCCATCCCTGTGGTGCAGGATTCCGATATTCTCGGTCTGGTTCCGCTTTCCTGCTCAGCCTGTTTCGCCTCTGGCGCGCGCCAAAACGATCTGGCCTACTTTGAGCTGCCCGTTGAGACGCCTGCCATCAACATCTCTCTTATCTGGCATCCGCGCATGCAGACCGATCCGCTGCATCGCTGGCTGCGGGAAACCATTATGACGGTATGTCGACGAGAGCAGGCAGCGCGCGGGTGGCCGTGAAAAGCGCAGGCATCCCTGCGGCGTAGCGGGTTGCCCACGGCTTCAACCCGGTACAGCCTGTAAAATTACAGGTATACTCAGTGAAATTTTTAACCGGCTTAGAAACGAAGATGACGAAACTTACCTTACAAGAGCAGATGCTAAAAGCAGGCCTGGTCACCAGCAAAAAGATGGACAAGGTGCAGAGAACGGCTAAAAAATCGCGCGTTCAGGCACGCGAAGCGAGGCAGGCAGTAGAAGAAAATAAAAAAGCCCAGCTTGAGCGCGACAGGCAGCTAAACGAACAGCAAAAACAGGCTGTTCTCTCAAAAGAGTATAAAGCTCAGGTGAAGCAGCTGATTGAGATGAACCGGATTATCATCTCCCGAGGCACTATTGGTTTTAACTTTACTGATAATAACTTAATTAAAAAAATAGAGGTGGATAAGGCGACTCAGGCGCAGCTGATTAGCGGCCGCCTCGCCATCGCGCGTCTGGCGACCGACAGCAGCGGCGAGAGCGAATACGCAATTATTCCCGCGAGCGTAGCCGATAAAATTGCGCAGCGCGATGCGAACAGTATCGTGTTAAACAGCGCGCTCAGTCAGGAAGAGCAGGATGAAGACGATCCCTACGCTGACTTTAAAGTGCCTGACGATTTGATGTGGTAATTCCTCGCTGTACAACGCTTTATATGAAAAGTCCCTGAGGGCTTTTCATCTTCCGTTCCCCCTTAATATCCTCTGATTCAGCGTCGCCAGCCGTGGCTACGCCGTCAGAATGGAGAGGCGTGACGGGCGGTTATCCGCTCTCCGCTGACGGGATGGATAAAATGAAGCTCGCTGGCGTGAAGCATCAGCCGTGGCGTCCGCTCGCTGCCTGGCAGTTCCCGCCCGCCATACAGGTCACAGCCCAAAATGGGGTGCCCCAGCTGCTGGCAGTGAATGCGCAGCTGATGGGTACGCCCGGTTTCTGGCGTAAGTTCAACGCGCGTCAACGACAGCCCTTCTCCGCCCTCCTGCTCCTGATAAAAACGCTCGACGACCCGATAGCGGGAACGTGCGGGCTTGCCGCGCACCGCGCAGATCGACATCAACGGGAACAGCGCCGGGTCTTTGGCAATCGGCGCGTCTATTACGCCTTCGGTATCGCCCAAATGTCCACAAAGCAGCGCGCTATAGCGTTTAATGACCGTGCGCTGACTGAACTGCTGGCAGAGCGCGGCGTTAATAGCCTTATTGCGCGCAATAACCATCAGCCCGGAGGTGCCGAAGTCGAGACGATGGACCAGAGTGCAGCCTGGAAAGATCTGAACCAGCCGGTGATGCACCGAGTCGAGATTGAGCGGATTTTTCCCCGAGAGGCTGAGCAGCCCGGAGGGTTTAGCGATCAGCGCCAGGTGTTCATCCTGATAGAGCGTCTCTATCTTTTCGTGACACGGCGGAGCAATAAAGGTATCTGAAAGGGTAGACATCAGGCTGCCGGTTAAGAAGTAAGGGCAGATAGTAGCGAATTTTGCGATAGCTGGCGAATCTTGCCGGGCTGCGACATATCCCGGTGTAATGCGCCTGTTCTCGTTACGTTCAGCAGCGCTGCGCCAGGCGCGGATCGCTTACCGCGTTCACTGAAAACCAAACGGCCCGCAGAAGCGGGCCATTTCATTACCCGCGTTAAATATCATTCGCAGGCGGCGGCCCCATATACTGCGCGCTGCTGACAGATGCTGGCGGCGGTCCCATATGCTGAGCGCTGCTGTCAGACGCTGACGGCGGCCCCATATGCTGAGCGCTGCTGTCATAGGCTGGTGGTGGCCCCATATGCTGAGAAGCGCTGCCAGCTGGTCCGGCGTGATGGTGTCTGCCTGAAGAAGGCGCGTAATGATGATGTCCACCATCAGCCACAACGCAGCCGGAGACAGCTGCGCACCCTAATGTTATCACCAGACAGGCGATCGCTTTTTTAAACATTATCATTTTCCCGATTAAATATTTACGCTTCACTTTATAACGGTGGGGTTACACCCTGGCTAAACGTCTGTGAAGAGTTAATCTCCTGAAGCGAATAAATTGATGAGGATCAATTCTTAATAAATCGCCTGTCAACGCGACACCGATCAAGAGCCCGACACTAATGGCCAGCAAAAAAAATAAAAGCCACGAACATCACAATAATCAATCTTTAGCTGCTTTGCGGTAACACACCACGTTGACTCAGAACAATTTCCGGGTAAATTAATGCCTGATATTTACGGAGAAAAATTAATACATGAAACCGTAAATATTATTATTAATGCCAGTCCCGTTCTTCGCCATAGTGGCAATCCCGCTTCACTCTACCGGTCGCCAACGACTAATGAAGCGGGAGCTTTTTTTCTGAAACGCCAGTAACCTCTGCGCGCCCGAAAAATCATTACGCTATCACTGCCATTTCAGAAAAGACTCCTGCTGATAAATTAATTTTACACATCATCCAAAATGGCACTAATTTTGCGCGCGGGGGGGGTTATTATTTGGTCGCAGCGGTAAGGCAGGTGTCGCCCAGGCCGAGCTTAACAAAAGGCAAGTCAAATAAAGAGGCATCTTGGCTGGTAAACATAACGATGCCGTTACGCGACTCCATAGCTTTATAAGGGGCATAAAGTTCATATTGAATACCGTAATTCTTTACCTGACGCCCCTGGCTGTTGAAAAGAAAGAAGCACATTTTTTTACCTTTATCGGGCGTATAGGCTTCTTTGCTCATATTATTTATCGTTACTTTATAGGTAACCTGATATTCTGGCTGGTCAGTACGGCTGTTCCAGATGCTGCCCTGCGCATCCTTTGATGCAAAAACGGTAAGATCAGGCGTACTTTCCGATGCGACAGCGCTACCCGCCGCGAGCATGGTTAAAGAGAGCAACATCGCTTTTGTAGTTTTCAACATCAGATGACCTCCGGTTCTAAGAGATAAAAACAGTGACGTGCGGAATTATTCAGTCAGCGGCAAAGTCCGCGCTGGGTTTTATAAGAGGAGCATGTTCATATTATGATGCGCGCGCGCTAAACTGGTAAATATTCTCCATGCGCCAGATAAACTATTGCTGCACCTCGATCTGAGTCCAACCTTTCTGATACATGCAGTCTTTGACTAAAATATCTCGTTGAGACGCATTCGAATCGCTCAGGGTATAACTTACATCAGATTCGCCGTTCTTTTTATCCTGGGATACCGTTTTCCCGCTGACCTTATTATCCGGCGGCAGGTCGCGCAGCGCCTGAGCCTGACAGGCGGTTTCCACTACCGTTTCGTCTCTGTCGCTTGCGCCCTCTTTCACCCATTTATAATTAGCGCAGCTCGCCAGAAAAAGGGGCAATATCAGTAAAAGTATTTTCTTCATAAAAGCTTTAACCATGATTTATTTAAGGCGAGCACAGCCTGACAGGGAAAGGCGTAAATGAACTAATTACGCCTTATAAAAAATATCTGCTACTGTTCTTATGAACGACTCAACAATCAGGAAGCGGTGCCGCTTACTGTTTAACAATCTCTTTTACGTTTTGCTTCTGTAGCTGATGCATATTTCCGCCGACATCCTCGTAGGATATCATCCCAGTCTCTTTATCGATAACTGGCTTCCCGTTGGTATTGATCATATGTCCGTCATTGGTAGAAATAATATAATGACCTGCGCAGGCGGAAAGCATTGAAACCGCCGCCAGTATAATTATGCTTGCTGATGCTTTTTTAATGAACATGGCCCTGCCCCTTGTGTTAAACAGAATCAAAAACTGTTAATTTCGAAGCCAATACTACTCCTCTGAAATAAACACCACATCAACAATCGATGCTGAAAGACTCTGTCCTTACCATTAAATGATATTTGTCAAAAGAAGCTGCCGACTGAGACTTTTTCAGCCGCTAACTATGTAAGCGATTGATACGACATTTACGGACTGTAATGCGAAAGCTGTTAGCCAGCGCTGCTACTCAGCCCACTGGCGTAGCGGTAGCTTTTACGATCGGTTGCTGTTTTTGCGATCTACATTGTAGTACAACAGTAAATATTCGTACTACAATCAGGCAAAAGTCACGGAAACTGACGTTCGACCTGTACTTCAACTATGCGGTAAAACTGAGCGCTCAGGGTAAAGTAGATGCGCACAATCAGAACATACGGAGTGGCTATGAACCTCAATAAAACGGATCGCATCGTTATTACCCTGGGTAAACAGATCGTCAGCGGCAAATATCTTCCGGGCGCAGCGTTACCGGCAGAGACAGAGTTGTGTGAGGAGTTCGAAACCTCGCGCAACATCATCCGCGAGGTGTTTCGTTCGCTGACGGCGAAGCGCCTGATTGAAATCAGGCGTTATTACGGCGCGTTCGTCACCTTGCGTAGTCAGTGGAACTACCTGGATACGGACGTGCTTCAGTGGGTGCTGGAAAACGACGCTGACCCACACCTGATCGCCGCCATGAGCGAAGTGCGAAATCTTGTGGAGCCGGTTATAGCGCGCTGGGCGGCGGAGCGCGCTACGTCACAGGACCTGGCGCAGATTGAGTCGGCGCTGAATGAGATGATCGCCAACAATCAGAACCGGGAAGCCTTTAACGAAGCGGATATTCGTTACCACGAGGCAGTTTTGCGGTCGGTGCACAATCCCGTGCTGGAGCAGCTTAGCGTAGCCATCAGCTCGCTGCAGCGCGCTGTGTTTGAGCGCACCTGGAAAGGCGATGAAGCCAATATGCCGCAAACGCTCCGTGAACATAAAGCGTTGTTCGACGCCATACGGCTGCAGAACGGCGATGCGGCAGAGCAGGCGGCCTACACCATGATCGCCAGCTCGACACATCGGTTAAAGGAGATCACATGACATTTCGCTACATCGCCATTGACTGGGGATCAACCAATTTACGCGCCTGGCTTGTCGAGAACGACCAATGTCTGGAGAGCAGGCAGTCTGAGGCAGGCGTTACCCGGCTGAATGGAAAATCCCCGCAGGCGGTGCTGGCGGATGTGACTAAGGGATGGCGCGACAGCGCTACGCCCGTGGTGATGGCGGGCATGGCAGGCAGCAACCTGGGCTGGAAAAGCGTTCCCTATCTGCCGCTGCCCGCCAGTTTATCGACGATCGGCGAACAGCTCACTGCCGTCGACGATAACGTCTGGATCGTTCCGGGTTTATGCGTTTGTCGGGAGGATCACCATAACGTGATGCGCGGCGAGGAGACGCAGCTGCTCGGCGCACAAACGCTGGCTCCCTCCTCTCTCTATGTTATGCCGGGAACGCACTGTAAATGGGTAAAGGCTGACGAGCGCCATATTCAAGATTTTCATACCGTCATGACCGGTGAACTGCACCACATACTGCTGCGCCATTCGCTGCTGGGCGCCGGGTTACCGGAGCAGCAACCGTCGCAGAACGCCTTTACCGCTGGTCTCGATCGCGGTATCGCGTCGCCAGCGCTGTTACCGCAGCTTTTTGAAATTCGCGCCTCGCGCCTCCTTGGCGCTCTGCCCCCTGAGCAGGTCAGTGAATTTTTATCCGGACTACTGATTGGCGCGGAAGTCGCCACGATGAGCGAACGTTTTAGCGATCGGCAGATCACCCTTGTTGCCGGAGAAGCGCTGGCGAACCGTTATCAGCAGGCGCTGGCCGCTGTGGGTCGTCAGGCGACGATGATATCCGGCGATACGGCATTTCAGGCAGGAATAAGGAGCATCGTTAATGCAATGGCCAACTGAACTCCCGCTTATCGCCATTCTGCGTGGGGTAAAGCCTGATGAGGTCCTGGCGCACGTCGGCGCCGTGATCGATGCAGGTTTTGATGCGGTTGAGATCCCCCTTAACTCCCCGCAGTGGGACAAAAGCATCCCGCTGATTCTGGATGCTTACGGCGACAAGGCGCTGATTGGCGCGGGAACGGTGTTGAAAACAGAACAGGTGGATACGCTCGCTCAGATGGGCAGCAAACTCATCGTAACGCCCAATATCCAGCCCGAACTGATTCGCCACGCCGTAAGCCTGGGAATGATCGTCTGTCCCGGCTGCGCGACCGCCAGCGAAGCCTTTAACGCGCTGGATGCCGGTGCGCAGGCGTTAAAAATCTTCCCCTCATCAGCCTTTGGGCCGGGCTATATCAAAGCGCTGAAGGCGGTGCTTCCTGCGGATGTGCCGGTGCTGGCGGTTGGCGGCGTAACGCCGGAGAACCTGGCGCAATGGCTTGATGCCGGCTGCGCAGGCGCCGGACTCGGCAGCGATCTCTACCGCGCCGGACAACCCGTAGAACGCACCGCGCAACAGGCGGCCGCATTTGTTCAGGCATACCGAGAGGCAGTGAAATGAAAATAATCCGGCTCACCACCTGGCGTTTACCCCCGCGCTGGATGTTTCTTAAAATCGAAACCGACGAAGGCGTGACTGGCTGGGGGGAACCCATTATTGAAGGACGCGCGCGCACTGTCGAGGCCGCAGTACACGAACTGGGCGACTACCTGATCGGTCAGGACCCGGCGCGCATCAACGATCTCTGGCAGGTCATGTACCGCGCAGGTTTTTATCGCGGCGGCCCGATCCTGATGAGCGCTATCGCCGGTATCGACCAGGCGCTGTGGGATATTAAAGGCAAGGTTCTGGGCGCGCCGGTCTGGCAGCTAATGGGCGGTCTGGTACGCGATAAAATCAAAGCCTACAGCTGGGTGGGCGGCGACCGACCGGCAGAAGTGATTGGCGGTATTGAAAAATTACGCCAAATCGGCTTTGACACCTTCAAACTTAACGGCTGCGAAGAGTTGGGAATAATTGACGACTCGCGCAAAGTGGACGCCGCGGTAAATACCGTGGCGCAAATTCGCGAAGCGTTTGGCTATGAGATTGAGTTCGGCCTCGACTTTCACGGCCGCGTTAGCGCGCCGATGGCGAAAATCCTGATTAAAGAGCTGGAACCCTATCGTCCGCTGTTTATTGAGGAGCCGGTGCTGGCGGAACAGGCTGAATATTATCCAAAGCTGGCGGCGCAAACGGCTGTGCCTCTCGCCGCGGGCGAACGTATGTTCTCGCGCTTTGAGTTCAAACGCGTGCTGGAGGCAGGCGGACTGGCTATTCTGCAGCCCGATCTCTCTCATGCCGGCGGCATTACCGAATGCTGTAAAATCGCCGCTATGGCGGAGGCCTGGGATGTCGCCCTCGCCCCCCACTGCCCGCTGGGCCCCATCGCACTCGCCGCCTGTCTTCATGTCGATTTCGTCTCGCGCAACGCAGTTTTCCAGGAGCAGAGCATGGGCATTCATTACAATCAGGGCGCGGAACTGCTCGACTTTGTGAAAAACAAAGAGGACTTCAGCATGGAAGGCGGCTTTTTTAAACCCTTAATGAAACCGGGACTCGGCGTGGAGATCGACGAGGCGCAGGTGATTGAACGCAGTAAAAATGTTTCAGACTGGCATAACCCGCTGTGGCGCCATGCGGATGGTTCAGTCGCGGAGTGGTAATACCGGCGCGGGGCTTGTCCTTACTGACAAGGCCCCCAGCCCAGGCTGAGGGAATTTTGCTGCGGCTTCAGCCTGTGGTCGGGAAACGTGCGGGCGTTATCATTTTTCGCTGCCGCCTGGCTGGTGCTAAAGGGGATCACAATCACTCCAGGTAGGGCTTCAGCAGCGTTTCACTCCACTGCATAAAGGCTCTGACGCGCTGCGACAGGTTACGCCGGTGCGCCACGACGAAAGACGCGCTAAGCGGCGCGGGACGCAGAGCAGGCAAAACTTCTACCAGCGTGCCGTTTGCCAGATGCGGCGCCAGCGCGGAATAGCCCGCCTGAATCAACCCCATCCCTGCCAGCCCCGCCTCATGATAGGTTTGTACGCTGTTAACCTTCATCATGCCGGGTAACATCAGCGTCTTATACCCCTCGTTTACCGGATATTCCCACCCGTCAGGTTTCGACCCAAAATTCCTGATGTAGTGCACCATCCTGTGTCCCTGGCTGAGCAGATCTTCAATCGTCTGGGGCGTCCCGAAACGTTCAAGATAGCCTGGGCTCGCCGCATTGATCATGCGTAGCTTGCCCATCGGCCGGGCAATCAGCGTATCGTCCACCACCGGCCCAAGACGTATTACGCAGTCAAAACCTTCCTGAATAAGATCGACACGGCGATCGGTGCTGGAGAGTTCGATCTCAAGATCCGGATGCGCTTCCATCAGCTGCGGCAAGGCGGGAATAAACAGGGTCTGCGCCAGAACGGTGGGCATATCAATGCGCAACCGCCCGCGCAGCGGCACGCCCTTATCGGCGAACATCGACTGTAGCGCCTCTGCCTCCGCCAGCAGATCCCGCGCGCGGGAATAAAAAGCGCGCCCATCCTCGGTGAGCTGCACGCTGCGTGTGGTGCGATGCAGCAGCGTTGCGCCCACGTCTGCTTCAAGCTGGCGTATAACGGCTGAAACACGCCCTTTCTGAATGCCCAGGCTTTCAGCCGCTCGGGTAAAGCTCATCATTTCCGCCACGCGGCAAAAAAGCATTAACGCATCAAGATTCTTCATTGTTCATTATTCCGATAACAGTGCGTTCTTTTTTTGGCTGTTTATAGGCAGTCTAATACTCAATAGAGTGGCTTCACACCCTGTTTCTTTATCCGCTTTACAACCAGAGGTCATAAACATGAAGCCAAAAGGTTATTTAATCGCCCACGTTACCGTGTCGGATGCGGCTGCTTACGCTGACTATGCCAGAGCCGCCGGAGAGGCCATGCGGGAGTTCGCGCCTGAAATCGTCGCCTGGTCCGGGGCATATGAAAATCTGGAAGGAGAAGCGCATGAGCGCCATGTGATTTTTGAATTCGCCTCTTTTGCCGAGGCAAAGCGTTTCTATGAAAGCCCGGCGTATCAGGCCGCCAGAAAACTGCGCGAGAAAGCGGCAACCGGAACCTTTGTACTGGTAGAAGGAAGCGCCTGACCGTCTGTTCCTTTTTTACGCAGAAGAAGCGCCTGCGTTGCCGACAATGAATCAAGCCGCTCAGGGTCATTTCCTGCGCGGTTAATTGCCCCGCTTGCAGACCTTCTGGTATTTGGTTCCTTTTTAAAATTATATTGGCGACCATGGTAAGCAGGTGCGCTTAGGAGCCTGTCCACAAATTCGTAATAGGCCTTCCCGGAATAGCGCCCTTGCCAGCCCGGAGGGCTGCATCAGGCGTTATCCCGTCTGTATGGCAATGTTTAATCCTGTACTATCGGGATCCTTGCAATAACCTTAATTTCAAAATCGAACCCAGCCAGCCAGTTCACGCCGACGGCCGTCCAGTTTGGATAAGGCGGCTGAGGGAAAACAGACTGCTTCACCTGCATAATGGTTGAAAACTGCTTTTCGGGATCGGTATGGAAGGTTGTGACATCAATCAAATCGGCAAAAGTACACCCGGCGGCGGCAAGCGTAGCCTCCAGGTTGTCAAAAGCGAGCTGCACCTGTGCGGCAAAATCTGGCTCAGGCGAGCCGTCGGCACGACTGCCAACTTGCCCGGAAACGAACAGCAGATCGCCAGAACGGATCGCAGCGGAGTAACCATGCGCCTCATAAAGAGCGTGTCGATTAGCCGGGAAAACAGGGTGAGGCTGATTCATAAAGTATCCTTTTGAGCAGTAGATGAAGCGGGATGCGCAGCCTGCATAAATGATTTAATATACGCGGCGTATGTAAAATTAATCATACATACGCGCCGTATGTCAACTCACATACGCTGCGTATGTAACAAGGAGAACGAATGGCTGTTAACCGCCGTGTCGAAACCATGGAACTCAACCGCGCAAAATTGATTGCGGCCGCGCGAAAAGCGTTTGCAGAAAAAGGTTTTGCAGCCGCATCAATGGATGACCTGACCGCCAGCGTTAACCTGACACGCGGAGCGCTCTACCATAACTTTGGCGATAAAAAGGGATTACTTGCCGCGGTTGTTACCCAGATAGATGGCGAGATGGCGCAGCGTGCCAGAGACGCCGTTTCTGACGCGGGTGATGACTGGGATAAGCTGCTGGCCGAAGGGATCGCCTACATTAAAATGGCGCTGGACGATGAAGTCCGCCGCATCGTTCTGCTTGATGGCCCGGCTTTTCTCGGAAACCCTGCGCAATGGCCAAGTCAGAACAGCTGTCTTGAATCCACTCGTCAGGGCATCTTAAACATGCTCGAAGGCGGCGTAATCAAATCGGTAGATCCGGATGCCACCGCCTATCTGCTGAATAGCGCCGCCTTCAATGCAGCGCAGTGGATAGCAGCCAGCGACGATCCGCAGCAGTCGCTGCCAAAAGTGATTGAGGTATTCACATTACTGGTAAAGGGTTTACGTAATAATGCCGGTGCAGCTTAATATATAAAAGAACAGCTAATTTTATTATTAGGCTTTCCCTTAAGCTTTTCTGCTTCCCCTAAAAGCGGCATAAGGTTGCCGCTTTAATCAAAGCGTATTTAAAACACCTGAATTCCGTAAGATAACATTTATTCTCAAGTGAGAATCAATATATGCAGGTCAGTTATTTACTTGAACGATAACTTATATAGTATGGGGGAAATTTAACTAGCTTGCTGTAATCGGTATGGGTTAGCACTACCCCTTCGATCAGTTAGCTGCCCTGCTTACTCTAAGCATTAATAATAAAAACATGAAATACATAGCGGGTAGCGGCATTACAAAAACAATCACCCAATTGATTCGATAGCCATGATGAACCTTATTAAAAGATTTTTTAATAGGGTGTTTAAATCCTTATTTTCTCTCTATGCTCCGACCGTACTTACGGTTTTGTTCGCGATTGTTCTGGTACATTTTTTCCCGGAAGGCCCCTTATGGCCTGTACTCGTGTTTTTCATATTAACAATGATTATTATTGACTAATATCTATAGGAAAAAAAACACCCGGCAAATTTAAATTCAGATTAAATTCTGAAATTTTTATAATAAACCCACAATGCTAGTAGCTCAAGGGAAACGCCTTACCAGATCATGCACAGAGTATTCGAGTATGCGTTTGAAGAAGACAACCAGGTTTTCCCGACAAATTTTCATTACATATAAACAACCTAAAACACAGCGGGCATCGGATGTCGGCCTTGCAAATTCATTCACCAGAGCAGATCGAAAGCTATGGCAAAAACTCTTAAAAGGTTTTTTAAGCGGCTGATTAAATCTTTAGTTTCAGATTATGCTCCTGCATTGCTTACATTCTTATTCGCAGTTTTCCTGATACATTATTTCCCGGAAGGCCCCTTATGGCCAGTGCTCATATTCTTCATATTTATAGCAATAATCATAGAGCGATGGTATATGAAGTGGTAATAGCTAAAAGAGAAGCTTATTTTTACTAGATTATCTTTATTTTAATGTTATTTAAGCGATACGAAATCAAACATTAACTTTTTCAGCAAAATGATTCTTTAAAGCAACCTGCTAATTTAAAACACTACGGGCACAGGGATGCGATATCATCTAAGTCATTCCAGGGGTTACGATAATTATGTGGAATATCATCATAAGGATCTTTAGGCGTCTTTTTATGTCCCTGTTTGCGCTATATGCTCCTCAAGCCCTGATACTGATCTTCGCGATTGCTCTGGTTCATTTTTTCCTGATGGTCCAGTCTGGCCTGTAGGTCTTTTTGCTCTTTTCATAATTTACATTTTCGCTCGTTACTGCAAATGGTGATCTTTTATAACGATCTTTCACCAGCATTTTCTGTTCTGTGGCACGACAAGGAAGGCAACTTAACCCTGAAAATTCACAACAGCGATTTGCGGTCACTACTTTTGTGTCTTCGCCTCAAAAGGAAGAACGCCCCCCTGCGCTTTCCAGCACTGGCCTGCTGTGTGTTGTCACCATAAAACGTGCTGGCATTCGCCGCCGTAATCCGTACCATACGCGGCATACTTTTGCCTGCTGATGATTATCGACGGGCGCACACGCCCTCTTTTATAGCGAATCAGATGGGGCATAAACATGCGCAGAGTGTCCGTGAGTCCTGTGCGACCTGGATTGAAAAGATGAACAGCGAGCAGGTTGAAATGCTCAACGGTAAGCTGGCAATCTGAGTGGACCTTGCCCCTTATATGCCCCTTTTGGTTGTAGAGACAGAGAAAAATGCAAGAAAATCAAACGGTTGACAAGAAAGAACAGTACAACCTTAATAAACTCCAGAAGCGCCTGCGTCGCAACGTCGGCGAGGCTATCGCTGATTACAATATGATTGAAGAAGGCGACCGCATTATGGTCTGCCTGTCGGGCGGCAAGGACAGCTATACGCTGCTGGAGATCCTGCGTAATCTGCAGCAGAGCGCGCCGGTTAACTTCTCGCTGGTTGCGGTCAATCTCGATCAGAAACAACCGGGTTTTCCAGGGCACATTCTGCCGGAATATCTGGAGTCGCTTGGCGTCGAATACAAAATCGTCGAGGAAGACACCTACTCCATCGTTAAAGAGAAGATCCCGGAAGGCAAAACCACCTGCTCGCTCTGTTCACGCCTGCGCCGCGGCATTCTCTACCGCACCGCCTCCGAGTTAGGGTGTACTAAAATCGCGCTCGGCCATCACCGCGACGATATTCTGCAGACGCTGTTCCTGAACATGTTCTACGGCGGAAAAATGAAAGGCATGCCGCCGAAACTAATGAGCGACGACGGCAAACATATCGTCATTCGCCCGCTAGCCTACTGCCGTGAAAAAGATATTGTACGCTTCTCTGAAGCGCGCAAATTCCCGATTATTCCATGCAACCTCTGCGGTTCGCAGCCTAACCTGCAACGTCAGGTGATCGCCGATATGCTGCGCGACTGGGACAAACGCTATCCCGGACGCATCGAGACGATGTTCAGCGCGATGCAAAACGTCGTGCCGTCGCATCTGGCGGATATCAATCTGTTCGATTTTAAAGGCATCCAGCACGGCGATGCAGTGGTGGACGGCGGCGATCTCGCTTTTGATCGGGAAACGCTGCCGGTACAGCCCGCTGGCTGGCAGGAAGAGGATGACGCCGAGCCGGTAGTCCGTCTCGACGTACTGCAACTGCCGTAATCGGAACGTGTTAAAAAGGGCGCGCTGCAATGTCAGCGCGCCCTTTTTTTACCGATGCGGCGGTGGATCGAGGATGGGCGGATAACCCGGCTCAGGCTGCGGGTCCGGTTGTGGGTTCGGCGGCGGTTGCGGCATCGGATCGGGAATCGGGACGGGATCGGTAGGAATCGGATCGCTTGCGATAATGGATGTCATACCCTTCTCCTTTGTGGTTACTGTCCTTAAAGCATAGGTATAACTCCGCCGCAGGGGCAAAAAAAAGCCGGCGGATAGGCCGGCGTATCGAATTAAATATGTGCTATGCAGTAATTCTAAAAAGGAAGTAAGACAATATGGAGCGCAACGCCCATCGCTTGACGTTGCATTCACCTGCGGATACAGAGTTTGCCGCTGTTGCCCTGGAGGGTTATTGACCTCGATCAGCTTTTTTTCCCTTTTTGCCATTAGCCGGCTTTTTTTATAGCTGAATTAACCCTTATAACCAGTTGATTACATTATTGTCACAGCCACTTGCGCCGTTTAAGCCACCAGGCGACGCCCAGAGCGAGGGCCACCAACAGCAGGCAGAACACGCTAAAGCCCAGGTGCCAGTTGGCGCCGGGAATGCCGCCAAGGTTGACGCCAAACAGCCCGGTCAGAAAGGTTGTCGGCAGGAAAATCATCGCCAGCAGCGACATGGTATAGGTACGGCGATTCATCGCTTCCGCCATCTGCGAGGCCACTTCGTCCGCCAGCACGGCGGTACGCGCCACCCCAGCGTCCAGGTCGTCAAGCCCGCGCCCTAACCTGTCCGACACCTCCTGCATGCGGCGACGATCGCTGTCATCCATCCACGGCAGCTTCTCGCTGGCGAGCCGCGAATAGACGTCCCGCTGCGGCGTCATATAGCGCCGCATGACTATCAGCTGCTTGCGCAGCAGCGACAGCTCGCCGCGCGCCGGTATACGCTGATCCAGCAGCGCATCCTCCAGCACGATGATTTTGTCATGCAGCTCTTCAATAAATTCACTGGCGTGATCGGTCAGCGCATCGCAGATATCGACCAGCCAGCTGCCGCCATCTTCAGGCCCGTTGCCGTTTTGCAGATCGGTCAGCACCTCATCTACCGCATAGACTTTACGGCGACGCGTCGAGACAATCAGCTTGTCGTTGATAAAGACCCGCATCGCCACCAGCTGCTCAGGCCGGGAGTCGGCGTTGTGGTTAACGCTGCGCAGCACAATCATAAATCCGTCGCCAAGACGGCTGACGCGCGGCCGCATGCTGTCGCCCGCCAGCGCGTCGCGCACCGTGTCGGGGATCAGGGGCGTAGACTGCAGCCAGTCAGAGCTTTGGCGATGGGTATAGTTAAGATGCAGCCAGCAGGGTCGCTCGCAGTGGATAACATCTTTATCTTCGATAGGGATTAAGCCGCCCTTGCCATCAAGCTGACAGGCGATAATGGCGTCGGAAACCTGCAACGCTTTGCCTTCAATGACGTTCACTCACTAGCCTCACTACAAAAATCAATACGATACAGTCTAGCGCGGCGCGGTTGAGTTGCAATCATCAGGCTGTGAGCAAAGGTGTCTGGATGCGGCCTGCTGGCAGGCCGCACAGGGCTTAGTGTTTTGCGATCCACAGCTCACGGCTGTAGGCGACATCTTCGGGATTAGTGATGGGATAGCCTTTCACCCACGGCTTGATCAGGCGGCCGTTGGTATACTGGTAAATCGGCGCAATCGGCGCCTGGTCGGCCAGGATCTGCTCCGCTTTGTTGTAGTCGCTATTACGCGCGTCAGCCTGGGTTTCGCTGCTTGCTCTGGCGAGAACCGCATCGTAATCGGCGTTGCTGAAGCGCGCGATATTGCTGCTGTTGCCGCTGGTCAGCAGGCTGAGAAATGTAGAGGGCTCATTGTAATCACCAACCCAGGAGGCGCGGATAACGTCGAAACTGCCGCTGTTGCGGCTGTCGATATACGTCTTCCACTCCTGGTTCTGCAACGTCACCTGAACGCCAAGATTTTTCTTCCACATCGACGCCACCGCAATCGCGATTTTTTGATGGCTTTCCGAGGTGTTGTAGAGCAGCGTCAGATGCAGCGGTCGGCCAGGGCCGTAGCCCGCTGCGTTGAGCAGCGCTTTCGCCTGGGCGTTAAGCTCCTGCTGGCTGTGCTGCTCAATATAGGATTGCGCAGGTTTAAAGCCCGCCGTCACGTCGGGCGTAAAGCGCCATGCGGGCTTCTCGCCGGTGCCCAGCACCTTTTCTGCGATAATGCGGCGGTCGATGCTCCACGACAGCGCCTTACGCACCCGCGCATCCGCCGTCGCGCCCTTTTGCGTATTAAAGGCGTAGTAGTAGGTGCCTAGCTGGTCAGGCGTGTAGACCTCGCCCGGCAGTGTTTTTTTCAGCTGGGCATACATGTTCTTCGGAAAGGATTCGGTGATATCGATATCGCCCGCGCGATAGCGTTTAGTGGCGCTGGACTCTTCATTGATGGGAATAAAGGTCACTTTGGTCAGGACCGAATGCGCGTCGTCCCAGTAGTGCGGATTACGCGCCAGCACAATCTTCTCATTCACCACGCGCGACGCAAGCTGGTAAGCGCCGTTGCCCACCAGCTTGCCCGGCGCGGTCCAGCCGTCACCCTCACTGGCAATAACCTGCTGAGGCACCGGGAAAAGCGCGACGTTAGCCGCAAGTGCGGGAAACCAGGGCACCGGCCGGTCGAGCGTCACCTTCAGGTGCTGGGCGTCTACGGCGCTGACGCCGAGTCGATTCGCCGGCATCTCGCCTTTGGTTATCGCGCCCGCGTTGCTGATGCCTGCCAGCCCGGCAAACCAGGCAAAGGGCGAACTGTTTTTGGGCTCGACAAGACGCTGCCAGCTGTAGACGAAATCCTGCGCCGTTACCGGCTCGCCGTTCGACCATTTCGCATTAGTGCGTAGCGTAAAGATCCAGGTTTTATTGTCGCTGCTGCTCCAGCTTTCGGCCACGCCCGGCACGATATTACCCTGCGCATCCTGATTCGTCAGCCCCTCGAACAGATCGCGGATCACCTGAATTTCCGGCAGCCCAACGGCTTTTAACGGATCGAGCGAGGCGGGTTCATCTTTGATATGGCGAACAATCTCCTGCCGATCGGCCAGCTGCGCGTTGGCCGGCAGCTGCGCCGCCAGCGCCGGGCTCGCGATGCCTGCGAGCGCCAGCGCTATCAGCGTCTTGCGAAATGTGCTTTTCATCTTCACTCCCTTACCCTAATGAAGCGCTGCGCAACGCACCAGAGGGCGCAGCATGACCCGGGCACTGTAGCGCAAATGCCTGAAGGATAAATAGCGATTTTCCGCGCGCGGCTTTTCCGCTACTTTGTCTGACAGAGGGCAACAAAGGAGAAAGCCTATGACGTTGTTACACCCGCGACCGCGGCGCGGAAAACTTGAAATTCCGTTTCAGCGCTACGGTGACAGCGTACTGGGCGCGCCGCTGCTCTGGTTTCCCGCGCCCGCCGCCGATGCCGACAGCGGACTGATTCTGGCAGGTACGCATGGCGATGAGAATGCGGCCATCGCCACGCTTTCCGCCGCGATGCGCACGCTGCCGGACCGGCTGCGTCGTCACCACGTGGTGCTGGCGGTCAATCCGGACGGATGCCAGCTTGGCCTGCGCGCCAACGCGCACGGCGTCGACCTCAACCGTAATTTCCCGGCGGCCAACTGGCAGAGCGGTGAGACGGTCTATCGCTGGAACAGCGCTGCCGAGGCGCGCGACGTGCTGCTCTCGACCGGGGATCGGCCAGGTTCAGAGCCGGAAACGCAGGCGCTGTGCGAGCTGATTCACGGGCTGAAGCCGCGCTGGGTGGTCTCCTGGCATGAGCCGCTGGCCTGTATCGACGATCCGCGCGGCAGCGATATCGGTCACTGGCTGGCGCAGCAGACCGCGCTGCCGCTGGTGAGCACTGTTGGTTACGACACGCCCGGCTCGTTCGGCAGCTGGTGCAACGACCTCGGTCTGCCCTGCATCACCGCCGAGATGCCAGCCATTTCGGTTGATGATGCGACAGAGCGCTATCTGGAGGCGATGATCAACCTGCTGCGCTGGCAGCGATAAGCACCTTGCCTGCGCTGACCTGTATGGCAGGCTCGACATCCACCGCCAGCCAGGTCGGCCCGTCCAGATCGGCGAAGCGCGCTCCCGCCGCCAGCGGCAGCGCGGCATGAATAGCGCGCGAGGTGCAGATCATGCAGCCGAGCATTATCTCAAAACCGAGCGCCTTCGCCGCTGTCGCCAGCGCCAGCGCTTCGGTCAGGCCGCCCGCTTTATCCAGCTTGATGTTGATCATTTCATAGCGACCCCGCAGCGCGGGCAGGCTGTCGCGGGTATGGCAACTTTCATCGGCGCAAATCGGCAGCGGATGGATAAAATTGGCCAGCGCCGCATCCTGACCGGCAGGCAACGGCTGTTCAAGCATCACCACGCCAAGATCCGCCAGCAGCTGGCAGCGCGCCGCCAGGCCTTCGGCCTGCCAGGATTCATTCGCGTCAACAATCAGCGTCGCCTGCGGCACCGCCGCGCGGATCGCCACCAGCCGCTCGGTGATAAAAGTATCGTCCAGCTTGATTTTCAGCAGCGTCGCGCCGTGCTGCCACAGCGCGCGGGCGCTGCTTGCCATCGCTTCCGGGGTATCGATGCTGACGGTCTGCGCCGTCACGACCTCATCGGGCGCCGCGACGCCGTTCAGCATCCAGAGATCCTGCTGCTGCTGGCGGCTCTGCAGATCCCACAGCGCGCTGTCGATAGCGTTGCGCGCCGCGCCGGCGGGTAGCGCCAGCTGTAGGGCGTCGCGCGTCATTCCCTGCTGTAACGCCGGGAGAATATCAGCGATCTGCGCCAGCACTGAGGCTTCCGTTTCGCCGTAGCGCGCATAGGGCGTCGCCTCGCCGGTGCCTTTTACGCCATCCTCTTCAATTTCCACTACCACCACTTTCGCCTCGGTACGGCTGCCGCGGGCGATAACGAAAGGGGTATGCAGCGGCCAGGACTCGGGATAGCTTTTTACCGTTCTCATACTTTCTCCATGTAGGTCGATAACTGCGCATCGTCTCGGATAATCTGCGTTTTTCGCTCGTAAGTCTTTTATAGATATGTCATAAACACGTTTTCAAACCATACTTACCTGTAGCCAGTCACGCTTTTTTCTGACGTTTAAGGAATCGCTATGTCTCATACTGTTCACTTTCAGGGCAACCCGGTTGAGGTTGCTGGTCACTTTCCACAGGCGGGCGAGCAGGCTAAAGCCTTTTCGCTGGTGGCGAAAAATCTCACCGACGTGTCGCTCTCTGAGTATGCAGGAAAACGCAAGGTTCTGAATATTTTTCCCAGCATCGACACCGGCGTTTGCGCCGCCTCGGTACGCCGCTTCAATCAGCTCGCCAGCGAGCTGAACAATACGGTGGTGCTCTGCATCTCCGCCGATCTGCCGTTTGCCCAGTCGCGCTTTTGCGGCGCCGATAACCTGAATAACGTCGTCACGCTCTCGACGCTGCGCGGCGCTGAATTTAAAAATGACTACGGCGTTGAAATTGCCGCGGGCGCGCTGGCAGGTCTGACGGCGCGTGCGGTCGTGGTGCTGGATGAGCAGGATAAGGTGTTGTACAGCCAGCTGGTGAATGAAATCACCACCGAACCCGATTACGATTCCGCGCTGGCGGTACTGAAGTAGCATTAACGGCGGCGGCGCCTCTTAGCCGCCGCTTTTCTCTTCCTTTTCGCCACGTTTCTGCCCTAACCCATATTCGCGCAGTTTATTAGCGATCGCCGTATGCGATACGCCGAGGCGTTTCGCCAGCTTGCGGGTGCTGGGATAGGAGAGATAAAGGCGCGTCAGCACAGATCGCTCGAAGCGGCTGGTAATCTCGTCAAGCGTACCTTCCATCGCCTCTTCACCCAGCGAGGCATCCAGCGCCTGCTCAGGCAGGACGATATCCTGCGGGCGCAGCTCATGCCCTTCTAGCTGCGTCAGCGCGCGGTAGAGCGCATTCTTCAACTGACGCACGTTGCCCGGCCAGTTGTAGCGCGTCAGCAGTCCGTTAAGCTGCGGTGACAGACGCGGACGCGGAATGCCCTGCTCGTCGGCAAAGCGCGCCACAAACATTTCGGTGAGCGGCAGAATATCCTGCGGACGCTCGCGCAGCGGCGGCAGATGCAGCGTTAATACGTTAAGGCGATAAAAGAGATCTTCACGGAACTCGCCGCGCTGCACCAGTTCAATCAGGTTCTTCTGCGTGGCGCAGATGACGCGCACGTCCACATGGACTTCATGCTCTTCCCCGACGCGGCGGAACGTCCCGTCATTCAGGAAGCGCAGCAGCTTGGTCTGCATGCGCGGCGACATTTCGCCGATCTCGTCGAGCAGAACCGAGCCGCCATTGGCCTGTTCAAAGAAGCCTTTCTTGCCCTCTAAAGCGTTCGGGTAGGCACCAGCGGCATGCCCAAAAAGTTCGCTCTCTGCAACGTCATCCGGCAGCGAGGCGCAGTTCAGCGCCAGGAAAGGCTTCTTGCCGCGCGCGCTGCGCAGATGGCAGGCGCGCGCCAGCATATCTTTGCCGGTGCCGGTATCGCCGACGATCAGTAACGGCGCGTCATGCATCGCCAGCTTGCGCGCCTGATCGATCACCTGACGCATTTTCGGCGTCACCGCAATAATATGATCGAACTCCGACTCGTCGGTCACCACCAGATTTTGCAGCTGGCGTCCCATGCGCGCGGTGGATTTCAGCATCACCATCGCGCCCACCGGCTGGTCGCCCGCACCTTCATCGGCGGTGAGATAGACAGGATGCGCTTCCATCAGAAAATCGCGGCCGTCAATCACCACATGCTGCGCCTGCGCCTCAACGCGGTCGTTTTCCAGCCAGCGCTGGAAATTAAAGCCGCTAATCAAATTGCCTGCGCTGTAGTTACGAATTTTCTGCTCGTCGAGATCGAACAGGTTCTGCGCCGCCGGGTTCGCCAGCTCGACTTTACTTTTCAGATCAATAGAAAACACCGGCTCTGGCATCGCCACCAGCAGCGCGCTCAGGGCACGATGCTCCCGCTCCGAAGGCATATAGGCGACGGTACGCACGTCGGTAACGCCCGGCGTGCGGCGGATTTCCGCCATCAGGCTGCTGAACTGATTAAATTCAAGCGCAGAAAAGTTGAGATAAATACGGCCAAGAGCCGCGATTTCAATGCCGCGTAAATCGATATTACGGGCGACTAACAGATCGAGCAGCTCGCGCGCCAGACCGATGCGGTCCTGGCAGAAGACTTCAAGACGCATTGCGATGGCCTTAGTCAGGTAAAGAATCTGGAGATAATACGCTAACTTGCAACAGGTCTGAAGAGGCGTGGAAGCAAAAGTTGACACCGGTGTTCATCCGGCGGTGCGCGCCGCTCAGGCGACGGCGCACCGGCAGGCAGGCGCGCTTAGCTTTCGCGCTTCGCGCCGCTTTTCGGCAGCGTCTCTTTAAGCTGACTAATAAGATCGCGACGGAAGTCGCCCAGCCGCGGCTTATCCTCCTCCAGCCAGGGCAGCGGGCGACACAGCTCCATCGCCTTGATGCCGAGCCGCGCGGTCAGCAGACCCGCGCCGATGCCCTGGGCGGCGCGCGCTGAGAGTCGGGCAGCAATATCCTGCGACATCCAGTCCATTCCCACTTCCCGCACCAGCTCAGACGCGCCGGCGAACGCCATATTCAGCAGCACCAGGCGAAACAGCCGCAGCCGACTGAAGTAGCCCAGTTCGATACCGTAGATGGCGGCGATACGATTGACCAGCCGCAGGTTGCGCCAGGCGATAAATGCCATATCTACCAGCGCCAGCGGGCTGACGGCGACCATCAGCGTCGACTCCGCCGCGTGGCGGCCGATTTCACGCCGCGCCTGACGATCCTGCACCGGCTGCACCAGCTGCGCATAGAGCTGAACGGTTTCGCGATCGTTCTGGGTTTCATGCAGCGACGCGTGCCAGCGCTGCAGCGCCGGATGCGCCTGATCGATGCCCGCCTGCTGCGCCAGCTTTTCGCAAAAAGCGCGGCCTTTGCCGACGCTATGGCTGTGCAGCAGTTCACGTCCGACGTCGCGCGCTTCGGCGCGCTCGCGCAGCTTATAGAGACGACGCCACTCGCTGGTCAGCGCGCCGACGCCAGCGATAACGATAAGCCCGCCAGCCGCGCCGCTGCCGAGCGCGAACCAGTCGCGCGTTAGCCAGGCGTCATGCATCCACTGGATGCTCTGCGCCGCGACGCTTGCAGCAAACAGCGCGACGCCCACGCCGACCAGTCTGCGCCACAGGCTGCGTTTCGGTCGCAATGCCTGCTCGACCGCCCGCTCTCCCGCGCCCTCTTCCATCACGTCGCCAGCCTGCTCGTCAACGGCGAGAAACGCCTGCTGCGCCTCATCGTCAAAAGCCAGCGCCGGGCGCAGCGGCTGCTCGCGCGGGGCCTCCAGCGGCCGGGTGAAATCGATACGCGGCTTAATTTTTTCATCGCTCATCGCAGCTTATCTCCTAATAAAAATTCCAGCGCGGCATCCATGCGGATATGGGGCAGCGGACGATCGATATCGAGCGGCTGCGGCCGGAACTGTTCAAACTGAAAACCCTGCTGCTGCCAGAAGGCCTGCCCCGGCAAACGCGGCGGCACTTCGCCCGGATAGAAAGTCAGGGCTGCGCCGTCGGCCAGCCGATCGCCGCGCAGCGCCGGGATCTTCTCGCCGCGATGATCCACCAGCCCGCTTTGCGTAGCCTGCACCGAGGCCAGCCCGATGCACTCCATGCTGATGCCCTCGAACGCCGCGTTTTGCCAGGCGTCCTGTACCAGCTGCTGCAGCAGCGACACCATATTAGCGTGCTGATCGGCGGTGATATGGTCAGCTTTAGTGGCGGCGAACAGCAGTTTATCGATAACCGGCGCAAACAGGCGACGGAACAGGGTGCGCTGTCCGTAGTGGAAACTCTGCATCAGCTGAGTCAGCGCCAGCCGCATATCGTTAAACGCCTGAGGGCCGCTGTTCAGCGGCTGCAGGCAATCCACCAGGACAATCTGGCGATCGAAGCGCAGGAAGTGGTTGCGGTAAAAATCCTTCACCACATGCTGGCAGTAGTAGCGGAAACGCTGCTGCAGCATGGCGAAGTTGCTGCCTTTGTCGGCCTGCGCCAGTTTGCCGCGCTCGGCCTCGTCCATCAGCGGCCAGGGGAAAAACTGCAACGCCGGTGCGCCCGCCATCTCGCCAGGCAGCACAAAGCGGCCGGGCTGGATAAAGTGCAGCCCTTCGGCTTTACAGCGGTGCAGATAGTCGGTCCAGGCGGCGGCGATGGCGGCCAGCCGGTTTTCGTCGGCAGGCGCAAAGGGATCGAGCGACGCGCACAGCTCACGCCACGGCTGCGCCCACTGTGCGCGATCGCCCTGCAACAGGCTCAGCATTTGTCGCGACCAGTCGAGGTAATCCTGCGCCAGCATCGGCAGGTCAAGCAGCCATTCGCCGGGATAGTCGACGATTTCCAGATAGAGCGTCGCGCTCTCTTTGAAATGGCGCAGCAGCGAATCTTGCGAACGATAGCGCAACGCCAGCCGCATTTCGCTGACGCCACGCGTCGGGGTCGGCCAGGCGGGCGGCGTGCCATAAAGCTGCGCCAGCCCTTCGTCGTAGGTGAAACGCGCCGTGCCCATGTCGCGCTGCGGAATGCGCTTGACGCCCAGCAGGCGCTCGTCGCGCACCACAGAAAAGAGCGGCAGCCGCGCGCCGCTGTGCACGTTAAGCAGTTGATTAACGAGTGAGGTGATAAAAGCGGTTTTGCCGCTGCGGCTCAGGCCGGTTACCGCCAGGCGCAGATGACGATCCGCGCCGCGGTTGAGTAATGAGAGTAGTTCAGACTTGTTTATCATCTTTTTCCCTGATGAAGCGCGCCGCCGCCCGCTTCATTACGCGCTGCAGCAACGGCTCCAGCGCCAGGGAAAGCAGAATGCGCAGAGGACGACGCGCAACCGATTTTACTGCCCAGCCGGTCAGACCGGCAGGCCCGTAGCTCACGGCATTGATAATGATGAATTTCCCGACCGACTTCAACGCGGGGGTCGCGCGGCGGCGAAAAGAGGACGTACGTGAATATAACAAAGCAAACCTCCGGTTGATCAGCATAACGGGGCCTGGACGGCCCCGCTCAGGAAAGGTCAGAGCTGGCGAAAGCGGCTACGCACGCTGAAGGTTTCAGACGTTACGTAACGCTCTATCTCGCGCACGCTGTACTCATCGCGACGCAGCGCGCTTTCCAGTCGGTCCAGCAGTTCGCCAGCGTTCGGCTTGCCCGCGCTCTCTTCAGCATCCGCGGGTTTAGGATCGAGTACATATCCCAGAATAAAATAGGCGCTGACGGTAATCGCGAACAGGCCGAAAAAGAGCGACAGCACCACGATCACGCGCAGCAGACGCACCGGGATATCGAGGTACTCCGCCACGCCGGCGCAGACGCCCATCAGCTTCCCTTCTTCCGGTTTACGCCACAGCTTACGTTTAATCATGGCTGCCTCCATTTCGGATGCTCAGCGTCCAGAATGGACTCCAGCGCCTGGATGCGATCGCGCATCCGTTCAGCTTCCTGCGTTAGCTGCTGCAGGCGCTGAAGATCGCCTGCCGACAGGTCGTTGCCGCTGCGGCGATTGCTGTAATGCAGCCATAACCAGATCGGCAACACAAAGAGCACGAAAATGGTCAGCGGTATAGCGAGAAAAAGTGCGCTCATTGACTCTCCTTAATCAGTCTCGCAGACAGGATCATTATTATTCGCTACGGTTCATTTTGGCTTTCAGCGCTTCCAGCTGCTGACTGATCTCATCATCGGCCTGCAGATCGGCAAACTGCGCGTCCAGCGATTTTGGCTTACCGAAACGCTGGCTTTCCGCTTCTGCTTCCATATGGTCGATGCGACGCTCAAACGATTCAAAACGTGCCATGGCTTCATCCAGCTTGCCGCTGTCGAGCTGACGGCGCGCGTCACGCGACGTAGAAGCCGCCTGGTGACGCAGCGTCAGCGCCTGTTGACGCGCGCGAGTTTCGCTCAGTTTTTTCTCCAGCTCCCCGATTTCGCCCTTCATGCGCTCCAGCGTCTCTTCAACGTGCACCACTTCCTGCTGCAGCGAGGCGATAAGGTCGGTGAGCTTCTGTTTTTCGATCAGGGCCGCACGCGCCAGATCGTCTTTCTCTTTGCGCAGCGCCAGCTCCGCTTTTTCCTGCCATTCGGCCTGCTGAATTTCCGCCTGTTCAATGCGGCGGTTAAGCTGTTTTTTCTCCGCCAGCGCGCGCGCCGAGGTGGAGCGCACTTCAATCAGCGTGTCTTCCATCTCCTGAATCATCAGGCGTACCAGTTTCTGCGGATCTTCCGCACGCTCCAGCAGCGAATTGATGTTAGCGTTAACGATATCGGCGAAACGAGAAAAAATACCCATAATGATGTTCCTCTTTGATTATGTTGGTGCGCCATGCGCTGATTGTTATATACAAAAGGCGTGCCATTTTTTATTTCATTGATTTTAAATCATATTTATATTTTACAGCGCAGCGCACGTCGCGTAAGGTAGTTAAATTGATTAACAGGTGGTGAATTTCATCATGGCTGGCAGCAACGATAATCTGTTGGGTGAATCCAACAACTTTCTTGAAGTGCTTGAACAGGTCTCTATGCTGGCGCCGCTGGAAAAGCCCGTGCTGGTAGTGGGCGAACGCGGCACCGGCAAAGAGCTTATCGCCAGCCGCCTGCACTATCTGTCCGACCGCTGGCAAGGCCCGTTTATCTCGCTTAACTGCGCCGCGCTGAATGAAAATCTGCTCGATTCCGAGCTGTTCGGCCATGAGGCCGGCGCCTTTACCGGCGCGCAGAAGCGTCATCTGGGCCGCTTTGAGCGGGCAGATGGCGGCACGCTGTTTCTCGACGAACTGGCAACCGCGCCGATGCTGGTGCAGGAGAAGCTGCTGCGGGTTATTGAGTATGGACAGCTTGAGCGCGTCGGCGGCAATCACGCTTTGCAGGTTAATGTGCGGCTGGTATGCGCCACCAACGAGGATTTACCCGCGCTGGCGGCGGCAGGAAAGTTCCGCGCCGACCTGCTCGATCGTCTCGCTTTTGACGTAGTGCAGCTACCGCCGCTGCGCGAGCGGCGCAGCGATATTCTGGTGATGGCGGAGCATTTCGCTATTCAGATGTGCCGCGAGCTGGGGCTGCCGCTGTTTCCGGGCTTTACGCCCGAGGCGCAGGAGACGCTGCTGGCGTATCAGTGGCCCGGCAACGTGCGTGAACTCAAAAACGTGGTGGAACGCTCGGTTTATCGTCATCACAGCAGCGAAGTGCCGCTGGACAGGATTATTATTAATCCCTTTGCGCCGCGCGCGCAGCCAGCGATTACAGCGCAGGAAGAAACAAGCAGCGACCTGCCCGCTTTGCCGCTCGATCTGCGCCAGTGGCAAAACCAGCAGGAGCGCGCGCTGGTAGAGGCCAGTTTGCAACAGGCGAAATATAATCAGCGCCGCGCCGCCGAACTGCTGGGCGTGACCTATCACCAGTTGCGGGCGATGATGAAAAAGCACGGGGTAGAAAAGGAATGAAGCGGTTAAAAATCAGGTAGTTAAATGATGAAAACAGGCCTGAAATGTGCAGTGAGTGATGGCCGCCGGATGAAGCCGTGAGCCATAATCGGCTATAAATAACTTTTAAAAAATGTTGATAAGCAAATAAAGACGATGCGGGGAAGCATCGCCAAAACGCATAGCGCAATCAGGTTGTAAGTAAGCCACTCAAAAATAAAGAGCTTTGCGCCTGTCGTTGTTCCTGACTGATGCTGCTCAGCGTTATTGCCAGCCTGATAATTCATTCCTGCTTTCAAAATGAATTTTCGTCCAGCTTCGAGCGTTATCTCTAATTTTATTTCGCTGCAGCCTTAATCAGACCATCCAGCCATTCCTGATGGCCGTTCAGCATTGGATTCGGGCGCGTTTTTGCCAGTTCTTTCGCAGGGTTACCGTTCTGAGTTTCCTGAGTCAGAATACGGACACGGTTACCACTAAGCTCCTCCAGCAACCAGGCATGATGAACATCGAGGCGGTCTGCACTGTTTTTCTCCCCTGCCCACCCGTGCCATGCCAGACGGGCAGGCAGGCCTTCCGCAGGTGGAACATACTCCACAACCTGAGCCTCTACTGGAAAACCAAAAGTGCTGAAGTAGAACCGGACCTTCTCTGCCAGCTCTGGTCCTTTACCGTCATAAAAGCGCACATCAGCGGAGTTTTTGTAGTAGACCGGCCACAGAAGAGGCTGACTCAGGAACGGCCAGACATCACTGACGCTCAGACCCGAAATGATCATTTCATTAGAGACAAAGTTATCAGTAAAACCCGGAACAAAACCCTCTGGCCAGTTAATCGCATTCATATGTTACTCCCGTTGCATTTATCGATTGCATTGTGTGTCAGTACGGCTGCCGCACTTAACCTGATGACAATGATTATTTGCGCAACGAAGTTATAAGACGAATCGTTATTCTTTATAATTAATATAAGATAAGTTATATCAGGTTATCAGAGGGCTGGCTGACTTCTGCACATAAAGCACGCATCCACTGATGAGCAGGATCACGATGAGTGCGCTCATGCCAGGCCATGCTTTTAACAAAGCCCGGGATTTTAAGCGGCAAGGGTAAAATCGAAAGTCCGCTGTCAGCCAGAACCATACGGCTGGGCACAACGGCAATCATATCGGTTAACCTCAAAATATCGGGTATCACCAGAAAACTGTTGACCGACATACCCACGCGCCGTGACAGACTCAGCTCAGCCAGAGCCTCATCCGTCACTGCCATGAAGCGCCCTTCTGTCGACACCAGAATATGTTCCTGCTCGCAGAATTGTGTGAGCGTTATTTCTGAAGCCGCAGCCAGAGGGTGATGGCTATGTGCTACGCAAATATATTCTTCTTCGTACAGTGCCCGCCCGTGCAGGTCATCAGGGGTTGTTTGTGGTGTAACCAGAGCCAGATCCACTTCGCCCCGGGCGAGTTGCTGATACATGCGTCCACTGTCTACTGGCCGTACGGCGATTCTGATGAGCGGTGCACGCTGTTTCAGCGCAGCCATTAACGGAACGACAACGGCCTTGAGTGCATAGTCCGTCGCCAGGATGGTATAGGTCAGTTCCGCCGTCACCGGATCAAATTCCACGGGTTTAAGCAGAATAGCGATATCAGTGAGGATTTGTTTTACCGGTATGGCAAGTTCGTTCGCACGCAGCGTAGGTATCATGCCGTAGCTGGAGCGAATAAAAAGGGGATCGCCAAAGTAATCACGCAATCGGGTAAGCATGCCACTGACGGCAGGCTGCGTCAGAGAGAGGCGCTCTGCAGCCCGTGTCACGCTGCCCTCATCCAGTAACGCATCCAGAGCTTTAAGCAGGTTAAGATCGAGGCCTCTGATATCATTTTTCATAATGAAGTAGTCTGGCAAATATAATAATTTTAATTGAGACCACAGGTTTGGAAAATACTTTTCCACAAAGTTTACATCCGTTAATTCTTCGGGGTGATATTCCCTTCCGGGACAGAGGTCTTGAGGTAGAACAACATACTTTTAGCTATAACTGACATTATCCACTCATGCCCGGACTCTCCCCGGTATCTCATAGCAGGTATCAGGGATTGCGTTAACATCACGTCGGGGCGCGTCTGGCCCTTTGCCAGCCTCTGAGTCAGTTACAAGTCCTACTACGCCTGTGCACCTGTATGCCGGAAAGGAACTGTGCCAGTCTGTTTTTGCCCAAAGTGGATGTTGTCGCCTCATGCAATTTCAACAGATATGCTTTAGAACTTTGTGTCGAAAACTTTATGCCAAAGGAAGAGGTATTTATGCGGACCATAGCTGTGATGCCATACGATGAAAAATGGCCAGAGGCGTTTAAAGTTGAAAGGTTACTGTTACAGACATTTCTTGGTGGCGTGGCTAAAAATGTTCATCATATTGGCAGTACGTCAGTACCTGGCCTCCCAGCAAAGCCAGTAATCGATATACTGCTCGAAGTGTCTGATGTTACTGAACTGGATAAATACAACGCTATAATGGTCCGTGCCGGGTACGTTGCGCGCGGTGAGAACGGGATTCCGGGACGCCGGTACTTTATTAAGGGTAGTGATGTGCGTAGCCACCAAGTGCATGCGTTTACAGTAGGGAATAAAGAGATACTGAGACATCTTGCTTTCCGTGATTACCTCAGGAAAAACAGAGATATTGCCTTAGATTACGCTGAGATAAAGCGTACTGCAGCATTCTTCTGTAAGAACGATGTTCATCGCTACAGCGCGCTCAAAGCGAATTTTATAGAGCATCATCTACAACTGGCGCTGATTGACCTGAAATGACAGGGATTGAGTTCGTTGCCGGATGCCATGTTCAATGCAGTGGTAATCTTCAGTTGTCATCTCAGCAAATGCAACATCCGCTATGTATCAGAAGCGGACGTTGCTATCCGCGTAGTACATTGCTCTTTATGAAGCAGGTCCTGGGAGGTTCGAATGCTCTTTTGCTGCATGAATAATACAAAATGGAATAAAATCCGCCTGGCCATGCTTAGCATGACATCGCCCCCTTTATGGAAAACTACCTCTCTAAATGGCTATGAATCCATAGTTGATGGTGAGTGGTTTTACCATTTCAGTGAAGGTGGTTATTCAGATATCCGATATCTGGATGTTTTGACAAACTCATTTGAACAGCATGTGGAAGTTGGAGCTATTCTTCGGGCTATTCATCTCCCCGGAATTGAAACTTCAAACGGCTATAGAATTTTGGGATACGCAGATTCGGCCGACCATGTGTTTTATCTTTAACTGGACAGAATTATTAAGTGGCCAATGAGATTACTGGATAATCGTGTAACATTTTTGTCTGCTCCTTGCTCTAAGCGGACCTTATACCGCGCATGTCCGCTCTGTGCCAGCAGCGGACGTTGCTAACCAAATGCTATGTTTATCTAAAAAATCATTTTTATAATCATATTCAGGTTATCGGCTGCTCGTCCGAATAACATAAAGATACATAGTGCGACTAAGGATAACGCGTGAGGGAACTGACTGAATTAATCGATCAGCAGTCATCTGGCTGGTTTATAGTGCAGCAGTGGCTTAAAGAAGCATCCAATAACTATAAAGTGCTTCCCTGTAATCCAATGCTCGCAGGCTCTGAGTTACATCAGCTTCAGGTGACAACGCACTCTCTCTTGGGCGCTGTCTTAATACGAAACGGGGGATCCTGGTTGATAATGGCTGGTTGCGGATTTTAGGCTCCGGTCACCCCAGACTGGCACGAACTATTGCCTCCTGGACGCCATCGGTGACAACAGGTCGGACATTTCAGGCACTCTTAGTTGCTGATGATTTATCCGGAGGTTTTTTGCACTTAACGGTGGTGAATTCGGTAAAGATCGCGGCGGTGTATATTACCTCGCTTCGGACACTCTCGAATGGGAGAGCCTTGAGACTGACTATTCAGGTTTTTTGCACCGGGCTCTTTGTGGAGATTTGGACCGATTTTATCAAAGCGTACGCTGGACAGGGTGGCGAGAAGAAACATCTTCGATAAATGGTGAGGCGGTTTACTCCTTTTATTCTTTCCTTTGGACCGAACCACAATTACCTATAGAACAGCGTTCATGAGTTGCTGTGCCTGTTGATGATCACTGGTCATTCTGCCTGGACTTACAACATCAATTAACCGGTATGCAGGACGACCAGTCTGCACGCTCATGATGAAGCAACCGTAGTGTAAATAGTGCCTTACGAACTTCTGCTTCTGGCTCATAACAGAAAGTACGCGCGCGTCCGGCGGTTTTGAGCCAGCCCCAGACATGGCTAATTTTATGCTACCTGAATCCGAAGAGAGCGACGTGATTATCTTTCTGGCTTGAACTACAACATGCACAGAGCACGTTACTTTTTCCATTTCGCTCGGGAGAATAGGTCATGTTTAGTCATATTCACGTTGGCGCAAGAGATCTCAACACGTTAGTTGCTTTCTATGAAGCTCTGCTTGCGAGGTTAGGCTTTGAACAGATGCCAGAGGGTAACGGCGGCCAGGCTAAAGGGGTTGGCTGGAAATATCCGGATAAGCGATGGCCTCAGTTTTACGTGCAGGTGCCTGAAAATGGCCTCCCTTCAACCTAGGGAAATGGTATGCAAGTCAGTTTCTTAGTCGCTTCTCAGGAAGAAGTTCAGGAGATTTGGCACCTCGCCCTGAAAATGGGAGGAACCAACGAGGGTAAACCCGGTTTCAGAGAATACGCTTCAGACTTCTATGCGGCTTATTGTCGGGATCCAGAAGGGAATAAGCTGTGCTTTGTCCATGCTCCTGAAGAATAAGTTATCCGGATCAGGCTATGGTTATTCAAAAGGCGTTCTCTCACTACCTGTGATTGAACAGCGCAATTGCCAGACGGACAGTCCGCTTCACGCCCTGAGACATTCGACAAGCTTTTTATGGCTTCAGTAAGGGCGAGTGTCTCGCTTCGAGAGCCAGCAAATATTTCGCTTCGTCATAACAGGTTCNTCACGCCCTGAGACATTCGACAAGCTTTTTATGGCTTCAGTAAGGGCGAGTGTCTCGCTTCGAGAGCCAGCAAATATTTCGCTTCGTCATAACAGGTTCTGGCCTTCCAGCAGCGGTAAATGATCCTTATCCATTTGAACGCCAGTGCCCGGATCGCAGACTGATGAGATTTGCCCTTTTCTCTGAGGCCCTGATAATACAGTTTGGCCCAGTATGATGAATTAACCGTCTTGGCAGCCCATTCAACAAAGGTCTGCCTGACGAACTTGGCACATTGCCATCGCCAGTGAACCCAGGATTTTTGGCCGCTTCGTTCGGTCACCGGTGCTATACCTGCGTAGTTTTGAATTTCTTCAGCGCTGTTAAACCGGTCACGGTTATCACCAAGTGCAGCAAGCATCCGTGGGCCCATGCACGGTCCCATGCCCGGAAGTGATTTGAACAGCCCCGCATCTGGCAATGTGTCAAACAGCGTTTCGATTCGTTCGTCATAGGTTTTGATGATTTCACTCACGACTTTAATTTGTGTCGCCAGTGCTGCTGCCATCAAAGCATTAGCCTCTATAACACTCGGGTCTGTAGTCAATGGGATCGCATTATCAATACTCGCAACACGTTGCTCGGTAAGGGCCATAGCGCGACCACCTTTGGCATTCAGAAAGTTGCGGATCGTGTCGCGTCTGGCTCGTTTCAGTTGTTGCAGACTGGGCCACCGGATAATCAGCTCACACAACAGTAAGCTACCCCGATGTGAGAACCACTCCAGTGGCTGAGGATAATACTGTTTAAGCGTGTTGATTATCCGGTTCACAAAGCGTCGTTTATCTTCAACCAACTGACGACGTTGCTCAACCAGTTGCTGAAGTAAGCGAATATCCGCATTGTCGGGTTCAATAGCTTTTATCTTCTGGGGGTAACGCAGCATTAACTCTAATGCCAGCTCGGCATCCTGCGGATCATCTTTAGCGCCGCTGGGCGAGAAGGCTTGCCGATAACGAGCCAGGGACAATGCGTGGACGGGGAAAACGGTGATAAAGGGGTATTTTTGAAGAGCATATACCACGGGGCCCTTCTTCAGTTCGAGAGCTATTGCGATTCTACCTTTTACTTTCTGGTGTAACTCAGTAAGCCAGGCATCAAGCGCTTCTGCTGTATGTTCAATCACATCGAATACGCGTTCACCGTTTTTAAACTGAACACAGACATCGTGTTTTTTATCAGCCCAGTCCAGACCAACGTGCGCAGCAAATTGATTAGTCACAGTCATCACCAACTCCTTTTTATCGGGGATTGGTATGCATTCCACGCTCTTCGAAAGAAATATAGCCAGCAGTTTATCTGCATGCCCTGAGTATTCGTTAGCGAACGTGGAGCACCTACTGGCTCGAAAGAAAAGCGGCGATCATCACATGATTCTCGCTCAATATTCGTAACCAGTAAGCGCATACCCTGAATCACTTCAAAGTGTAATTCTCAGGGTACGAATGACTATA
>NZ_RARB01000010.1 GCF_003612015.1 Pantoea piersonii
TCGGAGTCAACCACTTTTTTCAGCGATTTTCTCCGGCGGCTCAGCTGCCTGAGCCTCCTGAACACTGCGCTTCGTAAGCCGTTGTGCCGTGTCAGTGGAGGCGCATTATAGGGAGTTCTTTCCGGCTGACAAGCGCTAATTTAAAAAAAATTATCGTTCGCATTAATTTTCGTCAAATCGCTGTTATTCACGCCGATTTGGTGGGTAACTGAGCAAATTCCTGCGCAAAACGCGCCACCTGATGCCAGTCGGTGTACTCCACCTCTTTCGTCTTGTCCGTTTCCCCGCCCGTCATGCGCATAATCAACTGAATCATCACCCGGTCAAACCAGCGATAGCGTGGATAGCGCAGCGCGCCAGCGAACACGGCGCAGCAATCAGGCTGCCAGGGCGACTGCTGTAAGAACTTACGCGTATAGGCATTGGTTTGCGGAGAACGTTTCTCCGGCTTACGCGCAGTCAGGTTCACGCAGAAGAAGCCGCTCGCACGCTGCTGCAGTTCACGCAGATGCGCCTTAACGAATTTCGCGACCGCCGGATGGAAATGGCCATAGCGGATCGAGGCGCCAATCAGCACGCGATCGTATTGCAGCCAGTCAACGGACCCGGCATGCAGAATATTGATAACGTCGCACGCCTGCTGCGCTTTTATCTCGCTGGCAATATAAGAGGCGATTTCGCGCGCTTGCCCGTCGCGGCTGGAAAAGAGAATCAAGGCTTTCATCGTTACATCCTGTTTTGCTTATTCACGCCAGAAGGTCGGCGTAAAGAGGACTAATAAGGTAAACACTTCAAGACGTCCAAACAGCATGGTCGAGATCAGGATCCATTTCGCCACGTCATTCATCGACGTAAAGTTGTCCGCAACTACGCCCAGTCCTGGCCCCAGGTTATTCAGGGTCGCCGCAACGGCTGCAAACGCAGAAAAGTCATCGACGCCGGTCGCGATAATCGCCAGCATGCTGATTAGAAACACCAGCGCATAGGCGGAGAAGAATCCCCATACCGCTTCCAGAATACGCTCCGGCAGCGCGCGGTTGCCGAGCTTGATGGTGTAGACCGCATTTGGATGCACCAGACGCTTCAGCTCGCGCGAACCCTGCTTGCACAGCAGCAGTATACGGATCACCTTCAGACCGCCGCCGGTAGAGCCCGCCATTCCGCCAATAAAAGCGGAGCAGAGCAACAGCACCGGTAAAAACAACGGCCAGCGTGCAATGCTGTCGGTAGTGAATCCTGCCGTGGTCGCCATCGATACCACCTGGAAAAAAGCCTGATTCAGGGTTTGCCAGCCGCTGGAGTAAACGTGGTGGAACCAGAGCACCAGCGTGCAGATAATGACCAGCGTAAGCTGCACGCCGATAAAGGTGCGAAACTCCGGATCGCGCCAGTAGACGCGTAGGCTGCGATTGCTGAGCAGCGAAAAGTGCAGGCCGTAATTACAGCCTGAAATCAGCAGAAAGATACCGATGATAGTGTTGATGGTGCCGCTATTGAAATAGCCGATACTGGCGTCATGCGTAGAAAAGCCGCCAATGGCGATGGTCGAGAAGCTGTGTCCTATCGCATCGAACAGCGGCATGCCCGCCAGCCAGAGCGCCACGGCGCAGGCTATTGTCAGCAATACGTAGATAAGCCACAGCGTTTTCGCGGTTTCGGCAATACGCGGTCGCATCTTATTGTCCTTCAGCGGCCCCGGCATTTCCGCGCGGTAAAGCTGCATGCCGCCTACGCCCAGAATAGGGAGAATCGCCACCGCCAGCACAATGATCCCCATCCCCCCCAGCCACTGCAGCATCTGCCGATAAAACAGAATGGCTTTAGGCATCGTATCGAGCCCCACAAGGGTGGTTGCGCCGGTCGTCGTCAGACCGGAAAAGGACTCAAAGAAAGCGTCAGTCACGGAGAGATGCGGCTGCTCGGCGAAGATAAAAGGCATCGCCCCCACGCTACCCAGCACCGTCCAGAAAAGCACGACGATTAAGAAGCCTTCGCGCGGCTTCAGCTCGGTACGCTGTTTGCGGTTCGGCCACCACAGCAGCGAGCCGATCGCCAGCGCCATCAAAAAAGTCTGGCTAAACGCGCGCCCGGCGCCATCGCGATAAATTAAAGCCACCAGCCCCGGCACGATCATGGTTACGGAAAAGAGAATGACCAGCAGACCGACAATGCGAGTAATGGCGCGAAAATGCATTCAGCCGTTCCTTAGAAATGAGTTGTCATGGTGTTAAAGGGTCGAGGCTCAGCGCGCCCCGGCTAAAGTCAGAAAGCGTCTGTTTGAAAGCGTCAATGTGCGCATAAGGTAGCGCCAGCGTCAGAGCGATACGGTCCAGGTAAACAACCTCATCGATGCGGCCGTCGAACCTGGCCAGCAGGCGTTCGATATCGCCTAACTGAGCATAATCGCACTTTAGCTCATAGCGTTTCACAGGCACTTTGCGCATGCGCGCCAGCTGCTTAAGCCCTTGCTGAACGCCGCCACCGTAGGCTTTTACCAGTCCGCCGGTGCCCAGCATAACGCCGCCATAGTAGCGCACCACCACGGCGGTGATCTCGCCGATATCCGCGCCCATCAGCTGCGCCAGCATCGGTTTGCCCGCCGTACCGGAGGGTTCGCCGTCATCTGAAAAGCCCAGCTGCTGCGAATCCTGCGGCGCGCCCGCAACCCAGGCCCAGCAGTGATGACGCGCGTCGGGATGTTCGCCTTTCACCTGCTGAACAAAGGCGCGCGCCGCCTCCACGCCGTCGGTATGGGCCAGCAGCGTGATAAAGCGGCTTTTCTTAATCGTCTCCTCGCTGATGCTGACAGCATCAGCGGGAATATCGTAAGCGTCCATCAGGCAAGATGCAGATCGCGCGTCATGTTCTCAATACGGTTCGCATGGATCACGACGTTATCTTCAATGCGAATGCCGCCGTAGGGCTTCAGCGCATCAATCGCCTGCCAGTTAAGGTATTGACTGAACGGACCTTCCCGCAGCGGCGCCAGCAGCGACTCGATAATATAGAAGCCCGGTTCGATGGTCAGCACCATGCCTGGCTCCAGCACGCGCGTGCAGCGCAGATAAGGATACTGTGCCGGGGCCGCCAGATGCGTGCCCGCCTCATCCTGCATAAAGCCTGCGACATCATGCACCTGCAAACCGAGCGGATGCCCCAGCCCGTGCGGCATAAAGGGTCCGGTGATGTTTTCCGCCACCAGTGCCTCTTCGCTTATCCCTTGCGCCAGCTCGAACTTCAGCAGCAGCTTAGCGATGCGCTGATGCATCTGCAGATGATAGTCGGTGTAGCGAACACCCGCTTTCAGCGTGCCAATCAGCGCCAGCTCCTCGCTGTTCATCGCCGCGACCAGGCTGGCGTAAAGCGAGTTCTTTTGCGCCGCATAGCTGCGCGTTAAATCGGCGGCATAGCCGAGATATTCGGCGCCCGCGTCAATCAGAAAGCTGTGGCGTTTCGACGGTGGCTGGTGATCGAGGCGAGTGTAATGCAGTACAGCGGCGTGCTCGTTAAGCGCAATAATATTGCCGTAGGGCACATCGATATCGCGATGGCCAGTCGCCGTCAGGTAAGCCTGATTGATATCGAACTCGCTCAGACCAGAGAAAAACGCCTCTTTTGCGGCGCGATGCCCGGCGACAGCCAGCTTTTGCGCCTCGCGCATACAGGCCAGCTCGTAATCGGTTTTGATGCTGCGATGGTAGTGCAGAAAATCGATCACCGCTTTCGGGTTAATGTTATCGGCGCTGATGCCCAGCTGCGCGGCGCGCTGCACGACTGGACCGATATAGGCGACCTTATCGCGCTGCGCGGGCAGCAGCTGAGCAATCTCATCGGCGCTTTTCAGACCCATTACCTCAACGGCCTCAGTCCAGAAGCTGTTCGGTAACGGCTCAACGTTATGCCAGTAATCGACCGGCGAGTAGAACCAGAGTTTGGGCTTATTGACCCCGTCGATCCAGAGCCAGCAGTTCGGCACCTGCGTGACCGGCACCCAGGCTTTGAACTGGGGATTCACCTTAAAGGGATAGTCATGATCGTCGAGAAAAACCGTCAGTAATTCGCCGGAGTGAATCAACATCGCATCCAGTTTATTACGTGCCAGCACCTGCTGCGCCCGCTGTTGCAGCGTAGCGATATGCGTCTGATACAGCGTTTTCATTGAATCCATTGCTCGCTCTCCCGTGTCGCGAAAATCGCCGCAGTGTAGCACAGCCGCAGCCTGAACGCCGCGTTGCAGACGCTGTGATCCTGTTAGCAAATAATCAAACTTTGGTTTGCAAAAAATTAACACGAATCCCACACTCCTGATCATCTGGTACGACCAGATCCCCTTTCGCGATCAGGAGACGCACATGCTCTACCAAGGCGATACCCTTTCACTGCGCTGGCTTGAAGACGGCGTCGCTGAGCTGCAGTTCAACGCCCCCGGCTCAGTCAATAAACTCGACACCAAAACCGTCGCCAGTTTTGGCGAAGCGATTAGCGTGCTGGAGCAACAGACCGCACTGCGCGGCGTGCTGCTGAGTTCGGCTAAACCCGCCTTTATCGTCGGGGCCGATATTACTGAATTTCTCTCGCTGTTCGACGCACCGACGGAAAAGCTCAGCCAGTGGCTGGCCTTCGCTAACAGCATTTTTAACCGGCTGGAAGATCTGCCGGTGCCGACTATCGCCGCTATAGATGGCTACGCGCTGGGCGGCGGGTGCGAATGCATCCTGGCGACCGATCTCCGCGTCGCCACTCCCGGCGCGCGTATCGGGCTGCCGGAAACCCGACTGGGCATCATGCCCGGCTTCGGCGGCAGCGTACGCCTGCCGCGCCTGCTGGGCGCAGATGCCGCGCTGGAGATCATCGCCGCCGGAAAAGAGGTCGACGGCGTTAGCGCGCTGAAGCTCGGGCTGGTCGATGCGGTGGTCAGCAGCGACAAACTGCACGACGCCGCGCTCGCCATGCTGAAAGATGCCATCGAACAGGGCGGCTGGCAGACGCGCCGCGCGCCAAAACTGGCGCCGCTGCGCCTGAGTCCCATCGAGGCGGCCATGAGCTTTACCGTTGCTAAAAGCGTCGTGCTGCAGACCGCAGGCAAACACTACCCTGCGCCGCTCGCCGCGGTAAAAACCATTGAGGCCGCCGCCGCGCTGGGACGGGACGATGCGCTGAAGCTGGAAACCGCCGCCTTCGTGCCGCTGGCACAGAGCGATGAGGCGCGCGCGCTGGTCGGCATTTTCCTTAACGATCAGTACGTCAAAGGGCTGGCGAAAAAATACGCCAGCGCCAGCAGCACGCCTGAGCAGGCGGCAGTACTGGGCGCGGGCATTATGGGCGGCGGCATCAGCTATCAGTCGGCGTGGAAAGGCGTACCGGTGAAGATGAAAGATATTCAACCGCAGGCGCTGGCGCTGGGCATGAGCGAAGCGAGCAAGCTGCTGAATAAACAGCTGGAGCGCGGCAAGATCGACGGCGCCAGGCTGGCCAGCACCATTGCGATGATTCAGCCCACGCTCGACTATGCCGGTTTTGAACACGCCGATATCGTGGTCGAAGCGGTAGTGGAAAATCCGCAGGTCAAAGCGAAAGTGCTGGCGGAAACCGAACAGCATCTGCGCGCGGATGCGGTACTCGCTTCTAATACCTCTACGATTCCCATCAGCCAGCTGGCGCAGGCGCTAACACGCCCTGAGAATTTCTGCGGCATGCACTTTTTTAACCCGGTGCCGCGCATGCCGCTGGTGGAGGTGGTGCGCGGCGAGAAGAGCAGTGACGCCACCATCGGCAAAGTGGTGGCCTGGGCGAGCAAAATGGGCAAAACGCCGATCGTCGTCAATGACTGCCCCGGCTTCTTCGTCAACCGCGTGCTCTTCCCCTATTTCGCCGCGTTCGGCCTGCTGCTGCGCGACGGCGCCGATTTCCGCCAGATCGACAAAGTGATGGAGAAGCAGTTCGGCTGGCCGATGGGCCCGGCCTGGCTGCTGGACGTGGTCGGCATCGATACCGCGCATCACGCGCAGCGCGTGATGGCGGAGGGTTTTCCGACGCGCATGCAGAAAGATTACCGCGACGCTATCGACGTGCTGTTCGAAGCCGAGCGCTATGGCCAGAAGAACGGCAAAGGCTTCTACCGCTGGGAGACGGATCGCAAAGGCAAAGCGAAAAAAACGACCGATGCAGAGGTGGACGCGCTGCTTAACCCGGTATGCGCCTCTACGCGCGTCTTCAGCGACGAAGAGATCCTCAACCGCATGATGATTCCGATGCTTAATGAAGTCGTACGCTGCCTGGAAGAGAACATTATCGCCTCTCCAGCCGAAGCCGATATGGCGCTGGTCTACGGGCTCGGCTTCCCGCCCTTCCGCGGCGGCGCGCTGCGCTATCTCGACACGCTCGGCAACAGCAACGTTGTAGATCAGGCGAGACGCTACAGCGATCTTGGCGCGCTTTATCAGCTGCCTGAACTGCTGCTACAGAAAGCGCATCGACGCGAAAACTGGTATCCGGCGGTTAAACCCATCGACGAAGCGGCGCTGCAAAGCGCCTGAGGAAAGAAAATGGAAAATGTGGTGATTATTGATGCGCTCCGCACGCCGATGGGCCGCTCCAAAGGCGGCGCCTTCCGCCAGGTAAGGGCGGAAGATCTCTCCGCGCACCTGATGCGCGAACTGTTAAACCGCTATCCGGCGCTCAATCCCGCGAGCCTGGATGATGTGGTGTGGGGCTGCGTGCAGCAGACGCTGGAGCAGGGTTTCAATATTGCGCGCAACGCCGCGCTGCTGGCGGAAATCCCCCATCGCGTTCCGGCGACCACCGTCAATCGCCTGTGCGGCTCATCAATGCAGGCGCTGCACGATGCGGCGCGGGCCATCATGGTAGGCGACGCGCACGCCTGTTTAGTCGGCGGCGTTGAACATATGGGACATGTGCCGATGAGCCACGGCGTCGATTTTCATCCCGGGCTGGGCCGTACGGTGGCTAAAGCGGCGGGCATGATGGGTCTGACCGCGGAAATGCTGGCGCATATGCATCATATCAGCCGCGAGCAGCAGGACGCCTTCGCGCTGCGCTCTCACCAGCGCGCCTGGGCTGCAACGCAGCGCGGCGACTTTCTGCGGGAGATTGTGCCAACCTACGGACACGACGCCGACGGCGTGCTGAAACGCTACGACTATGACGAAGTGATCCGCGAGGAGACCAGCCTCGAAGGGCTGGCGGCACTGAAGCCGGCGTTCGACCCGGTCAACGGCACGGTCACGGCGGGCAGCTCATCGGCGCTCTCCGACGGCGCGTCCGCGATGCTGGTGATGAGCGAGAGCCGCGCGCGCGAACTGGGCCTGACGCCGCGCGCGCGTATCAAAAGCATGGCAGTCATCGGCTGTGACCCGTCAATTATGGGTTACGGCCCGGTGCCCGCCAGCAAGCTGGCGCTGAAGCGCGCCGGACTGAGCGTGGAAGATATTGAGGTATTCGAGCTGAATGAAGCCTTCGCCGCGCAGACGCTGCCCTGCATTAAAGATCTCGGTTTGCTGGAAAAGCTGGACGACAAGGTGAACCTGAACGGCGGCGCGATTGCGCTCGGGCATCCGCTCGGCTGTTCCGGCACGCGCATCAGCACCACGCTGCTGAATATTATGGAACGACGCGATGCCCAGTTCGGCCTTGCCAGCATGTGCATCGGCTTAGGCCAGGGCATCGCAACCGTATTTGAACGTCTGTAATACGTTGATTATGTTGGTAGTTTGTTCCCGCCTGTCAGGGGCGGGTTTTTTCTGCCTGCGGCGCCTTAAATAAAGGCGAACGCGTCACCAAACATCTGCGTCTCTTTTGCGCCGCGCTCGGCGCAGAAGCGGTCGCGCGCGATCTTCGCCATCTCAAAGCGTCCGGCGATATAGATATCATGCTCCGCCAGCGTGGCGTAATCCTGCATAACAGCAGTCAGCACCGTACCAGAACGTCCCTGCCAGCCCTCTTCCGGCTGCTCGACTACCGGCACCACGCGTAAATTCGGGTGCTTCACCGCCAGCGCCTTGAGCTCATCCAGATCGTAAAGGTGCTGCAGTTCGCGGCCGCCCCAGTAAATGGCGATATCGCGATCCGGCTGCTGCGCCAGCGCGGTCAGCAGGATTGAGCGCGCATAGGAAAAACCGGTGCCGCCAGCGATCAGGACAATCGGGCGCGTGCTATCTTCCCGTAGCCAGGCGTCGCCGTGCGGAATATCCACGGTGATTCGACGATCGTCGCGAATGCGATCCATCACCGCCATGGCGTAGAGATTAAGATCGGAAGCACCGATATGCAGCTCGATAATATCCTTTTCCATCGGCGTCGAGGCGAGCGAGAACGGGCGCTTGTCGCGTTCGTCCATTACCACCATCAAATACTGCCCGGCGCGAAAGGTAAAATCCGCTTCGGGGATCAGGCGAACGCGATATACGGTATCGGTAATCGCTTCAACCGAGGTTACTTTACAGCTTAAGGTTGTCATGCGTTCCCTCTGTCGGGTCGTCATTAGGGTTGTGCTCGCCGTCAGCGCTGCGGCGGCGGGTTAAAGATGCCTAAGTCATCCCAGATCGCGTCGATGCGCGCCGTCACGGCGGGATCTTTCACGATCGGACGTCCCCACTCGCGCTGGGTCTCACCCGGCCATTTATTGGTCGCGTCCAGGCCCATCTTGGAACCCAGACCGGAAACCGGCGAGGCGAAATCCAGATAGTCGATAGGCGTGTTCTCTACCAGTACCGTATCGCGTGCCGGATCCATACGCGTGGTAATGGCCCAGATCACGTCGTTCCAGTCACGTGCGTTAACATCGTCGTCACACACAATAACAAATTTGGTGTACATGAACTGCCGCAGGAATGACCAGACGCCGAACATGACGCGTTTGGCATGACCTGCATACTGTTTCTTCATCGTCACTACGGCCAGGCGGTACGAACACCCCTCCGGCGGCAGATAGAAATCCACGATCTCCGGAAACTGCTTAATCAGGATCGGCACCAGCACTTCGTTCAGCGCGACGCCCAGCACCGCCGGTTCATCTGGCGGACGGCCGGTATAGGTGGAGTGATAGATGGCGTTCTGCCGCTGCGTGACATGCGTGACGGTGAAAACGGGAAAGTTATCAACTTCATTGTAGTAGCCCGTATGATCGCCATACGGCCCTTCCGGCGCCATATCGCCCGGCTCAATATAGCCTTCCAGCACGATCTCTGCGCTGGCAGGCACTTCCAGATCGTTGGAGAGACACTTCACCACTTCGGTTTTGTTGCCGCGCAGCAGGCCGGCGAAAGCATACTCCGACAGCGTGTCCGGCACTGGCGTCACCGCGCCGAGAATAGTGGCGGGATCGGCGCCGAGCGCCACCGACACCGGGAAGCGTTCGCCGGGATGCGTCTGGCACCACTCCTGAAAGTCGAGCGCGCCGCCGCGGTGGGAGAGCCAGCGCATAATCAGGCGGTTTTTGCCAATCACCTGCTGACGATAGATGCCCAGATTTTGCCGCTCCTTGTGCGGGCCACGCGTGACGGTCAGCCCCCAGGTAATCAGCGGCGCGGCGTCGTCCGGCCAGCACTTCATAACCGGAATGCGCGACAGATCGACCTCATCACCGCTGAACACCACTTCCTGACAGGGCGCGTTGCGCAGCCGTTTGGTCGGCATGTTCAGCACCTGTTTAAACTGCGGCATCTTGTCGAACAGATCGCGAAAGCCTTTCGGCGGCTCCGGCTCTTTCAGAAACGCCAGCAGCTTGCCGACTTCGCGCAGAGCGCTGACCTCTTCCTGGCCCATGCCCATCGCCACGCGTTTCGGCGTGCCAAACAGGTTGCACAGCACCGGCATGTCATAGCCTTTAGGATTTTCAAACAACAGCGCCGGTCCGCCAGCGCGCAGCGTGCGGTCGGCGATTTCCGTCATTTCCAGTTCAGGATCGATAGACTGGCTAATACGCTTCAACTCGCCGCGCTGTTCCAGCAGGGTGAGGAAGTCTCGTAAATCGTGATATTTCATGCGGCCTTCGCTTCCAGCCAAAGTGAATCGGCCATTATAGGGCCGATTCTTAAGCCGTGTTGGATTTTATGCGGCAACCTCAGTTGCAGCGAAAAGGAACCAGCGCCTGTAGCGCCGAGACGTCGCGATAAGCCTGGATCGGCTGTTCGTGGCGAAAAACTTTAAAGTCTTCGTCGCGCACGCTGAAGTAAGAGAGCTGGTTTTCATGCACATGCAGGAAGCTGCCTTCGCGCAGCGCAATGACCGACTCCTCAGGATTGACGGCGCAAAACTCCGCCAGGCGTTCGTCGCGCGTTTCGCCCATATGCCCGCTGGCATGCGCATCAAGATAGTGTGGGTTGATCTGGAGCGGAAACAGGCCCAGCGCAGGCAAGACCACACTACTGCGCACCGGCATATCATTAGTGGTGCGAATCGACGGCGTCGCCACGTTGCAACCGGCGCTCCAGCCGACGTAAGGCACCGCCCGTTCGCGTACAGCGCGCTGGATCGCTACGATCAGGCCGGTCTCGTGCAGCATCTGATTGAGCAGCCAGGTATTGCCGCCGCTGACCAGAATCAGTTCGGCCTGCTCGATGGCCGCCACCGGCGTAGCGAAATCCTGCACGCAGCGAACCGCCACGCCCAGCGACGCACTCAGCTCGGCGGCGCGCTGTTGATGGTCGCCGCGAATAATGGCGTACGGCACCAGCACCGCAGAACGGATGCCGCGCTGGGCGATCATCGCGTGCAGCTGCGGCTGCGCATAACCCAGCAAAGGCGCATCGTCAGCCAGCTTGCCGTTGCTCAATAAAAACAGTTCCATCAGCAGATCCTTTTCGCAAACGTGATAAGCACCGAGTCTGACCCAGCGCACCGCCGCTCGTCAATTATCCTTCTTGCGCCGGGCTGTTTGCGGAAACCTCAGCCAGTTTGCCCGCCCCGGCATCTTTCCGCGCTGCGATGCGCTATAACTCTGGCAGCAGGTTTGCTATTCTTAGCGTCCATTCAATGGGAGCATTTATGGAATCCTGGTACTTACTCTATTGCAAACGTGGACAGCTGTTGCGCGCGAAAGAGCATCTTGAGCGGCAAGAGGTGCATTGCCTCAGCCCAATGATCGCTCTGGAAAAAGTGGTGCGCGGCAAACGGACCACCGTGAGTGAGCCCCTGTTTCCTAACTACCTGTTTATCGAATTCGATCCGGAAGCGATTCATACCACCACCATCAGCAGCACGCGCGGCGTCAGCCACTTCGTGCGCTTCGGCACGCTGCCCGCGACGGTGCCTTCAGCGGTCATCGAAGCGCTGCAAACCGACGCGCCGCAAACGCTGATCGATCCGGAAACGCCGCAGGTCGGCGATGAGGTCATCATCACCGAAGGAACCTTTGAAGGCCTGCGCGCCATCTTCGCCGAACCAGACGGCGAAACCCGCTCTATGTTGCTGCTTAACCTGCTGAATAAACAGGTAATGCGTAGCGTAGATAACAAGCAGTTCCGCAAACTTTAAGCCAGGCGGAACAGCGCACGCGCGTTGCGATCGACCTGCGCCGCCAGCGCATCCTGCTCTTCCCCGCGCCACTTCGCCACCTGCTGCACGATATGCGGCAGAAAACAGGGCTCATTACGACGTGACGCGGGCCGTGGATGCATATCGCGCGGCAGCAGATAAGGCGCGTCCGTCTCCAGCAGCAGACGATCTGCTGGAATCAGCGGCAGCATGTCGCGCAGCGCCATGCCACGTCGTTCATCGCACACCCAGCCGGTAATGCCCACCGACAGCCCCATCGCCAGACAGGCCTCCAGCTCCTCACGCGTGCCGGTAAAGCAGTGCACCACCGCGCCCGGCAGCTTCGGCAGCCAGGGCGCCAGCACCGCCGCAAAACGATCGTGCGCCTCGCGGCAGTGGAGAAATACCGGCATATTCAGTTCGGCGGCCAGCGCCAGCTGCGCGTCAAAAGCGTACTCCTGCTGATCGTGCGCGGCGAGGTTGCGGTTGAAATCGAGCCCGCATTCGCCAATCGCCACCACCTGCGGCCGCTCTGCCAGACGACGCAGCGTATTGGCCGTCTCATTCGACCACTCACTGGCGTGATGCGGATGCACGCCCGCCGTAGACCAGCAAAAGTCGGGCTGGCGCTCCGCCAGCCGCTGCGCCTGCTGGCTCTCCAGCGCATTGGTCCCGGTTATTAATATGCCGGTGACGCCCGCTTCGCGCGCGCGCTTTACCACCTTGTCGCGGTCGGCGGCGAATTGCGTGCTGGTCAGGTTTACACCGATATCAAACATAATTTTTCCCATAGCTTATTAAACAAAAACCGCCCAGATGGGCGGTTCGGTAACAGGTTCTACCCGCCAGGCGCGGGAAACATAATCAGAGCGGATCAGGAATCGGTATGCTGTTCCTCTTCTTCCTGCGACCGCCGTCCCTTCCCGACGTAGTAACGGGAAAAGAATACGCCGACTTCAAACAGGCAGTACATCGGAATAGCGAGCAAAGTTTGCGAGAAAACGTCCGGCGGTGTGAGCAGCATCCCAACAACGAACGCGCCGACCAGGATGTAAGGACGTTTCTTTTTCAAATCTTCCGGCGTGGTAATGCCGGTCCAGCAGAGCAGCACAATCGCCACCGGCACTTCGAACGCCACGCCGAACGCCATAAACAGCGTCATCACGAAGTCGAGGTAGTTAGTGATATCGGTTGCGATAGTCACGCCCTGCGGCGCGGTTTTAGCAAAGAAGCCGAACGCCAGCGGGAAGACGATAAAGTAGGCAAAGGCCACGCCGACGTAAAACAGCAGGGTGCTGGAGAAGAGCAGCGGCATCACCAGCTTACGTTCGTGACGATAGAGCGCCGGGGCGACGAAAGCCCATACCTGATAGAGAATGACCGGCACCGCAAGAAAAACCGACACGATGATGGTGAGCTTAATCGGCGTAAAAAAGGGCGACGCGACATCGGTAGCGATCATGCTGGCGCCTGCCGGCATCTGGCTGATCAGCGGCGAGGCGACCAGATGATAGATGTCATTGGCGAAAGAGATCAGCGCCAGGAAAATCACAAACACCGCGATAATGCAGTACAGCAGGCGCTTACGCAGCTCAATCAGATGGCTGATAAGCGGTTGGGTATCTTCAACGGCCATGGTTATCGTTCATCATTTGCAGAAGAGGTTGTTGCCGGACTGCGCGACGCGGCCGGTTGCGGGTTAACAACCGGCGCTTGCAGGTTCGCATCGGTTTTAGCGGGGTCAGCGACATCTGGCGTCTGCGCCGGGGCGCTGGCCTGCGTGTGGGCCGTCGCGGGCGTCACGGATTCAGCCGCGCGCTGCTGCTGCGGCGCATGAATGGTATTGGCTTCGTCCTCGGCTTTCTCGATGTCGATGCTCTGCTGAACCGAACGCTTCATTGAATCGGCGGTTTTACGCAGCTCTTCCATTGACTCTTTCAGCTCCGGCGACATGGTGCCGCGGCTCGCCTCTTCCACTTTTTTCAGGCTGTCCTGCAGCTCCTGCAGTTTCAGCTCTTGCGCCAGCTCATGCTGCACGTTGGCGGCCAGCGAGCGCATCGCCCGAATCCAGCCGACTACGGTTTTTACCGCAACCGGTAATCGTTGCGGGCCGAGAACAATCAGCCCGATCACGAACACTAATACCAGTTCACTAAAACCAATGTCGAACACGGTTTATACCTGCTTGTCGTTTTTGGCTTCTTCTTTGTTAGCCGGAGTTTGCTGTTTGTCCGCCAGCGTTTTAGCGCTGAAGTCAGCGTCCTGCGGCGGGTTTGGTTCGTTCTTTTTCTCTTCTTCATCGCTCATGGCTTTTTTAAAGCCCTTGATAGAAGAACCAAGATCGGAACCCAGGTTTTTTAACTTATTGGTTCCAAACAAAAGAACAACGATGACGGCAATGATTAACAATTGCCAGATACTGATACCGCCCATGAGATATAGCCTCTGATGTTGCGAGATATTGAGAAGAATAATGTCAGCCAAAAGCCCTGATGACGCCGGGCTTAAGGCTGCGACATTACCGCGATTCAGGCGTGGCTGACAATTAGTTTGTCTTACGCCAGCCGATGAGCCAGGTGACGAAACCCGCCGCCATTAACAGGGCCGGGAAGAAATCCCAGTCCGGACGACTCAGCAATACGGCAGTACCGCTTAACAGCAGGGTCGCGCCGACGCCGAACAGATAGCGCGCTTTATGATGGCGCGTCCGCTGGGCGTGCATATCGTGGGTCAGCTTATCGACGCTGTGCTGCAAAAGTTTATGGTGCCGCATGCTTTCATAGAAAAGCTCCGGCAGCTCCGGCAGCTTCTCCGCCCAGAATGGCGCTTTCTCTTTTACGGCGCGCAGAATCGCAGGCAGACCAATCTGATCTTTAATCCAGTCCTCAAGGAATGGCTTTGCGGTTTTCCACAAATCGAGCTGCGGGTAGAGCTGACGACCGATGCCTTCAATATAGAGCAGCGTTTTTTGCAGCAGCACCAGCTGCGGCTGGACTTCCATATTGAAACGGCGCGCGGTGCTGAACAGGTTCAGCAGCACATGGCCGAAAGAGATCTCCGCCAGCGGCTTTTCAAAGATAGGTTCGCAGACGGTACGAATTGCGAACTCAAAATCTTCCACGTTGGTGTCGGGCGGCACCCAGCCTGAATCAACGTGCAGCTCTGCCACTTTGCGGTAGTCGCGGTTAAAGAAGGCGATAAAGTTTTCCGCCAGGTAGCGCTTATCCTCTTTATTCAGCGAACCGACAATGCCGCAGTCGATGCCGATATATTGTGGATCTTCCGGATGGTCATAGCTGACGAAAATATTGCCGGGGTGCATATCGGCGTGGAAGAAGCTGTCCCGAAAAACCTGGGTAAAGAAGACCTGCACGCCGCGCTCGGCCAGCAGCTTCATATTGACGCCGTGCTGCTCCAGCGTCGCCACGTCGGAGATGGGGATGCCGTAGATGCGTTCCATCACCAGCATCGTCTCGCTGCAGTAGTCCGAGTAGACCTCCGGCACGTAAAGCATGCGGCTGTCTTCGAAATTACGGCGCAGCTGAATGGCGTTGGCCGCTTCACGCAGCAGGTTCAGCTCGTCGATTAACGTCTTCTCATAGTCGCGCACCACTTCCATCGGACGCAGACGACGCCCGTCTGGCAGCAGACGCGGCACCCAGCGCGCCAGGCGGTAGATCAGCTTCATATCCGCCTTGATCACCGGCAGGATGTCCGGGCGAATCACCTTGATCACCACTTTTTTGCCGGTGGCTTTCAGGGTAGCGGTATGCACCTGGGCGATCGACGCTGACGCCAGCGGTTTGATATCGAAATCGTCAAACCAGGTTTCAACCGGACCGCCGATCGACTTTTCAATTTGCTCTTTGGCTTTCACGCCGTCAAAAGGCGCGACGCGATCCTGCAGGATGGCGAGCTGATCGGCAATAACGGGCGGAAAAAGGTCGCGACGCGTTGAGAGCATCTGACCGAATTTAATCCAGACCGGTCCCAGCTGTTCCATTGCCAGTCGCATACGGACGCCAATCTCTTCATCTTTATGACGATTGGGGATCCAGAAAATAGTGCGACGCCAGAGGCGCAGCGGGATGGTAAGGCGCATGCGGGGGATCAGTTCATCAAGACCGTAGGTCAAAAAGATCCTGATGATGAAATACAAACGGCGAATCTCTCCAAATGTCATTTCGCCTCCAGCTGCGCTAAACGCGCATTCAGCGCATCAAGCGAACGTTCCATCGCGTCTACCTCCTCAGAAAACCACGCCAGTTCCAGCGCGCCCGGCGCGACGCGCCACTCTTCGGTTAATGCCTGCCCCAGATAATCCTGACGACGTGAGACCTCGCCACGTAGCCGCCGCACAACGCGCTGCGCCGCCTGGCTGACGCCCTGCGCGGCGATATCGCCGATCCAGGGCGCGAGATATTCGGCAGGATCCAGCTCCGCCAGATCGATCAGCGCGGAAAAGCGCTGCACAACCTGCAGATCGCCTTCGACCTGCAGCTCGCCGCTGCGGATCAGGCTGGTCAGCTGCTGGCGGTCGCGCAGCTTCGGCAGGGTCTTCAGCTGCGTAATCACGGTGCAGTCGCTGCTGTCCTGCCAGTCGCTCAACACATCGAGCTGCTGTTCGCTAAAGACCAGCACCAGCGGATGGGAAAGCTCCTCAAGACGTAGCGTCAACACCTGTCCCACCAGTCGCTGGCGAGCGGCTTTCAGGCTGCGATCGCGATAGAGCATGCGGTTTAGCGCGGTCTCAAGACCGGCGGTAATCAAGGGCGTCAAGCGCATCACCATATCCGGTTAAAACTTAAATCCACGATGCAACGCGACGATGCCGCCGGTCATGTTGTAATAAGTGGTGTTCTCGAATCCGGCGTCGTTCATCATCGCCTTCAGGGTTTCCTGATCGGGATGCATGCGGATCGACTCCGCCAGATAGCGGTAGCTTTCCGCGTCCTGCGCCACCAGCTGACCGACGCGCGGCAGAATATGGAACGAGTAGGCGTCGTACGCCTTGCTGAGCGGATCGAGCACCGGTTTGGAGAACTCCAGCACCAGCAGACGTCCGCCTGGCTTGAGCACGCGGAACATTGACGCCAGCGCCTTCTCTTTGTCGGTCACGTTACGCAGCCCGAAAGAGATGGTGATGCAGTCGAAATAGTTATCCGGGAAGGGCAGCGCTTCGGCGTTGGCCTGCACATAGCTGACGTTGCCGACTACGCCGAGATTGCGCAGCTTGTCGCGGCCCATTTTCAGCATCGAGCTGTTGATGTCCGCCAGCACGACCTGGCCGTTATCGCCAACCAGACGGGAAAACTTCGCCGTCAAATCGCCGGTGCCGCCCGCCAGATCCAGCACGCGCTGTCCGCGGCGCACGCCGCTGCTGTCGATGGTAAAACGCTTCCAGATGCGATGGATGCCAAACGACATCAGATCGTTCATCAGGTCATATTTCGCCGCTACGGAGTGAAACACGTCCGCGACTTTGTCAGCCTTTTCGCTTTTGGCGACCGTCTGAAAGCCAAAATGGGTAGTTTCCTGCTGTGATTCATCTGCCATCGGTTTTACCTGTTCCACAAACAATACTTCCCGAAGTGTATCAGAGTCAGGGTAGTCAGGCACGCGACGACCCGCTTATTCGTGGAGCCGCCTTACGCGCGCTTCCATTGCTGCGACGTCGTCGTCGGGCGTCTCCTCGTCGTCCCATGCCTTTTCCGGCATAGCCTGCTCGACTAACTGCGGATTAATTGACCGTTTAACTTCAACGCCCAGGGATTTAAACGCCTCGCTCTGCGCGATCAGGTTGCCGCGCCCTTCCGCCAGCTTTTTCATCGCCTCGCGGTAGCTGTTATGCGCCTTGTCCAGATTATGGCCGATGCCGGTCATATCATCGACGAATAGCCGCATTTTGTCGTACAGGCGCGCCGCGCGTTCGGCGATACGCTGAGCGTTGCGGCTCTGATGCTCGTAGCGCCAGAGATTATTAATAGTACGCAGCGCTACCAGCAGCGTAGTCGGGCTGACCAGCATAATGTTCTGCTGCAGCGCCTCGCTGATCAGCTCCGGCTGACGGTCGATCGCCAGCAAAAACGCCGGCTCCACCGGGATAAACATCAACACATAATCGAGGGAGCGTAAACCGGCAAGTTGTTGATAATCTTTACGACTCAGCAGGCGAATATGGCTGCGTACCGCGGCGACATGCTCCTGCAGTGCCTGTTCGCGCGTCGCCTCATCTTCCGCGTTGAAGTAGCGCTCATAGGCCACCAGCGTCATCTTGGCGTCGACCACCACATCTTTGCCCTGCGGCAAACGCACGATCACATCCGGTTGCATTCTCCCCTGCTGTTCCGACTGTAAACTCACCTGCGTCTGATATTCATGACCTTCGCGCAGGCCTGAAGCCTCCAGCACGCGGCTCAGCACCACCTCGCCCCAGTTGCCCTGAATTTTGTTGTCGCCCTTCAGCGCCCTGGTCAGGTTGATCGCCTCCTGCGCCATCTGCGCGTTCAGCTGCTGCAGCTGACGGATCTCATGCGCCAGCGTGTGACGCTCGCGCGCTTCCTGACCAAAGCTGTCGTGCACCTGACGACGAAAGCCGTCCAGCTGTTCACGCAGCGGGCCGATCAGGCTGTTCAGGCTCTGGCGGTTCTGTTCGTCGACGCGGCGACCGCTGTTTTCGAAGATGCGGTTGGCGAGATTTTCAAACTGCGCGCTGAGGCGCTGTTCGCTGTTGGTGAGCAAACGCTGCTTCTCCTCGGCGGCGAAGCGCGTCTCTTCAAGGCGGATGGTCACTTCGCGCAGTTCAGCTTCCTGCGCGCTGTTGACCTCCAGCTGGTTGCGCAGTTCGCGGTTAAGCTGTTCGCATTCGCCGCGCCAGTAATTGAGCTGTTGCAGACGCTCCTGCGCACCGCTCAGCGAGCCGTGCAGCTGGCGCAGCTCTTGTTCACGCTGCTGAAGCTGTTGCTGGAGCTGTTCAAGCTGCTGCTGTTGACGCTGCTGCGCCTCCTGCTGCAGGCGGCGCTCGGTGGCGAAGCTGGCCGCCTGATGGCTGGCACGCAGCTGCGCCAGCATCCAGCCGATACCCAGTCCGGCGAGCGCCAGACAGGCGCTGATAATAATCTGCTGATCCATAATTCCCTCGCGACGCGCGTTGCTGGGAAGAAAGTAGAGTCGCACTGTATGAATGTCCAGACTATTTTCAGTCCGGGAAAGGATTTACAGCGCTTTTACCTGCAGGTCGCCCGCTTTCCAGGCGTCAGTTAAAAAGAACGGCATCGGCATTATCCATTCATCGCCGGTTACCCGCGCCGGATAAACAAAGGCGCTGCCGCCGTAGGTCAGTTCTACAGGCTGCATCTCGCCCTCTTTCACCGTCGCCTTGCCTGCCATGCTGGCGAAACCGGCGTTGCTGCCGACGTGGAAGTTGTCCATTCGCCAGCGCACCGGCGCATGCGGCGGCCAGGGCTGCGCCTGATGAAAATGAAAAATCTCGTCGTGGCTGAGCAGGCTCTCCCGCACCGTCGGCCACAGCGCCACCTTCAGGAAATATTGATCGGTAAAGCGCGCGCTGCCGCTATAGCGGGCGATAAAGTCGCGCATCGCCTGCGCCATATTGCTGAAGACGCCGTTGCAGCCGCCCCACATGCCCGCCAGCAGCAGCTCGGTATGAGAAAAATAGTCGCGCATATGGTGGAACCAGTATGGCGAAGCGAGCCAGGCGTTTACCGCCGCTGCTTCACGCTCCGACAGCAGCGAGTCGGCGTCACGGATAATGAAGCGTCTGACGCTGGGGTCGTCCATTACCAGAAAACGCCACAGCGTCGGGTAAATCGCTTTTTCCTGCGACATATCGATCAGCGTGACGTGCGGCTGCTTGAGACGCTGCCACACATGCTGCGGCACGCTCTCATCCAGATAGATGCGACAGGTCCAGCCGGGATAAAGCGCCTGCGCGACCTCAACGTTTTTAATCAGGGTTTCGCAATAGCGCGGGTGGCTGCCATAAAGGCTGAAGGCGATTACGTTCTGCTCGGGCCGGGTGAGATCGACAGGTTCAGGCCGCGCCGCCGGAAAGGCGAAACGCTGGCCCTGGCGGAAACGCGCGTCCGCGCCGTTGAGCGATTCCAGACCATATTTCGCCAGCTCATCTTTTTTACCCATCCAGCCGCACAGCTCCGCCAGACCATCCAGCCAGGTTTCCGATGCGGTTGCGCGCACCGCGGGCGGCGCCTGATATATCTTCTGATAGATCTTGTAAGACTTGTTGTACTGACCAAGCCGCAGCAGGCAGAGCGCATAGTCGCTCAGCACCTGCATCTGACTGGGCATCGCGCGCAGCACCTCTTCACAGCACCGGGCGGCGGCGGCGTAATCCTGCTGCGCCATATGCTGGCGGAAGCGCGCGGCGGCATGTTCAAGACGCGCCTGCATGACGGCGGGGGAAGCGGTTAAGGCCGGTTTTTGTCGGGGCGGAGTCTGGCGCATCGGGCGGTCCTCGCTTTTGCTGTAAAGAGCAGAGGCAGCGCGCGCGGGCGCGCTGCCTGAAAAGCGTTATAACAAACGGCGCGCCGCTTCGACCACTATTTTTACCGCATCGCTCTCGGTCTGCTTCATGGTGGCTGCATCCGGGATCTCTTTCTGGGTACGGTTGACGATAACGCCCGCCACCATGCCCGCGCGCAGTCCCTGGCTGGCGCACATCGTCAGCAGCGTAGCGGACTCCATCTCATAGTTGAGCACGCCCATCTGCTGCCACTCTTTCATTGAGCCCTGAAAGCGGCTGACTACGCGGCCAGAGAAGGTGTCGTAACGCTCCTGGCCCGGATAGAAAGTATCGGACGATGCGGTAACGCCGATATGGGTCGTGGCGCCGCTCGCCTCCGCCGCCGCGACTAGCGCGGTGGTACAGGCGAAATCGGCTACCGCCGGAAACTCCAGCGGCGCGAAGTGCTGGCTGGCACCGTCGAGACGCACCGCGCCGGTGGTGACCAGCACGTCGCCGACGTTAATGTGCGGCTGGATCGCGCCGGTGGTGCCGACGCGCAGGAAGGTGCGTACGCCAAGCTGCGCCAGTTCTTCCACTGCGATAGAGGTCGAAGGCCCGCCGATGCCGGTCGAGCAGACGACGACGGGTTTGCCGTCCAGCTTCGCCAGCCAGGAGGTGAATTCCCGGTGCGATGCCAGCGGCTGGGCATCCGCCATCAGTCCGGCAATTTTTTTTACGCGCTCCGGATCGCCGGGAACGATAGCCAGGGTCGCGCCCTGCAGATCGGCTTTGGTCAGGCCAAGATGGAAAACGTCAGACATAGCAAACTCCTGAACAGGGAAGTGAAGCGCGCCACTCTACGTGAGCGCAGCGCAAATTTGTGTGATAACAATCACCATCAAAAATGAATGTTACATTTTATCAGTCCACAAACGAGACCTTTGTCACATAACTCATCCATTCAGAGCGCCATTGCTACAAGCTGTATGCGCCAGGGTTGGCAGCAATGTTAAAGAGAAGAGTGTTTTTACTCGCTTCCTGCTCTGTTCCCCACCTCTGGCTCAGACGTCATCTGGCCAGGCTATAGTTACGTGATTGCGCTACTGCCAGCACGGAGAGAAAAATGAAAACCGAAGACAATATGGCACAAAAATCATCGACGGGCGGTTTTGCACCCGCAGTACAGCCGACCGCCTCAACCACTATTCACACCGACAGCCCGGATATTCAGGCTGGCGAAACCTCGGTGCCGAGCCAGGGCGAAAATATGCCCGCCTGGTACGCCAGACCCAAAGAGGCCAGCGGACCGCTGCCAGTGGTGCTGGTGGTGCAGGAGATCTTTGGCGTGCACGAGCATATTCGCGATATCTGTCGCCGCCTGGCGCTGGAAGGCTATCTGGCCGTCGCGCCGGAGCTTTACTTCCGCGAAGGCGATCCGAATGATTATCACGATATCCCGACGCTGTTCAGTGAGCTGGTAAGCAAAGTGCCGGATACACAGGTACTCTCCGATCTCGACCATGCCGCTAACTGGGCGGCGCGCAACGGCGGCGATATTCGCCGCATGGGCATTACCGGCTTCTGCTGGGGCGGCCGCATCAGCTGGCTTTACGCCGCGCACAATCCGCAGCTGCGCGCCGCCGTCGCCTGGTATGGCCGTCTGATCGGCGAAAAAACCATGAAGCAGCAGAAGCATCCGATCGATATCGCGGTAGATTTAGGCGCGCCGGTGCTGGGCCTCTACGGCGGCCAGGATGAGGGCATTCCGCTGGAGAGCGTAGAGCAGATGCGCCAGGCGCTGCATGCCGCTAACGCTAAAGCGGAGATCGTCGTTTATCCCGACGCGGGCCATGCGTTCAACGCCGACTACCGTCCGAGTTATCACGCCGAGTCGGCGCAGGATGGCTGGGCGCGTATGCTGACATGGTTTAAGCAGTTCGGCGTTGTCTGATTTCGCCATACAAAAAGGGGGCGCATAGCGCCCCAATATCAACAACACACAGCAAAATCAGGCGGTTTCGCCGCGCAGTTTCTTCGCCGCTTCCACCATGTTCGCCAGCGCCTGACGGGTTTCCGTCCAGCCGCGCGTTTTCAGCCCACAGTCCGGGTTAACCCACAGACGCTCTCGCGGAATGCTCTGCGCCGCTTTACGCAGCAGGTTTTCCATCCACTCAACGCTCGGCACGTTGGGCGAATGAATATCGTAAACGCCGGGGCCGATTTCGTTCGGATACTCAAAGGCTTTAAAGGACTCCAGCAAATCCATATCGGAACGTGAGGTTTCGATGGTAATAACGTCCGCATCCAGCGCCGCGATAGCGTCCATGATGTCATTGAACTCGCAGTAGCACATATGGGTGTGGATCTGCGTGTCATCTTTCGCCACGGCAGCGTTAAGACGGAAGGCGTCTACCGCCCACTTCAGGTAGGCCGCCCAGTCGGACTGGTGCAGCGGCAGCCCCTCGCGCAGCGCCGGTTCGTCAATCTGGATAATGCCGATGCCCGCCGCTTCGAGATCCGCCACCTCGTCGCGCAGCGCCAGCGCGATTTGCTTCGCAATGGTTTCGCGCGATACGTCTTCACGCGGGAAAGACCAGCAGAGAATAGTCACCGGGCCAGTCAGCATCCCTTTTACCGGCTTGTCGGTAAGCGACTGCGCGTACTTCGCCCACTCCACGGTAATCGGCTGCGGACGGCTAACGTCGCCGATAATGACCGGCGGCTTGACGCAGCGCGAGCCGTAGCTCTGTACCCAGCCGTTTTGCGTGAACACAAAGCCGTCGAGGTTTTCGCCGAAGTATTCCACCATATCGTTACGCTCAGCTTCGCCGTGAACCAGCACGTCGAGACCCAGACGCTCCTGCTCGAGGATCGCCTGCCTGATATGTTCCGCGATGCCGGTGCGGTAGTTGCCGCCGTCGATGTTGCCTTTCTTGAAGTCGAGACGCAGACCGCGAATTTCAGGAGTCTGCGGGAAGGAGCCGATGGTAGTGGTCGGCCAGGCGGGCAGATTAAAACGGTTGCGCTGCTTGCTGGCGCGTTCGGTATAGGGACTTTGACGCTCGGTATCCTGCGCCGAGATCGCCGCCAGACGCTTGCCGACCGCAGCATTGTGTACGCGGCTGGAGTGAGCGCGGTTGCGGATCGGCGCGCTCCAGGCCTCCAGCGAGGCCGCGTCGTTGTTATTAAGCGCATCGCTCAGCAACTTCAGCTCGCCGCATTTTTGCAGCGCGAAGGCGAACCAGCTTTTCACTTCGTCATCAAGGCGCGTTTCAACACTCAGATCGATCGGACTGTGCAGCAGCGAACAAGAGGAGCCGATCCACAACTGGTTGCGCTTGCCGACCAGCGGCTGCAGACGCTCGAACCAGCGGCTCAGATCGGCACGCCATACGTTACGGCCGTTGATGACGCCGAGCGACAGCAGCCACTCCGCGGGCAGCTGCTGATTGAGCAGGTCGATATCGTCGTGACCATGCACCAGATCCACATGCAGCCCCTGCACCGGCAGGTCGCGGATCACGTCAAGATTCTGGCCGATACTGTCGAAATAGGTGGTCAGCAGCAGCTTCACGTTGCCCTGCAGCGCGCTATAAGCGGGTTTGAACGCGTCGCGCCACGCCTGCGGCAGTTCCAGCGCCAGCGCAGGCTCATCAATCTGCACCCACTCAATATCGCGTTTTTTCAGCTCGGCCAGTACCTGCTGATAAACCGGCAGAACGGCATTCAGCAGCGACAGACGATCAAACGGCTCGCCTTTGACTTTGCCTAACCAGAGCCAGGTCACCGGGCCGAGCAGCACGGGTTTCACCTTATGGCCCAGCGCCAGCGCTTCGTCCACTTCGTCCAGCAGCTGCGTCCAGGTCAGTTTGAACTGCTGACCTTTAGTGAACTCCGGCACGATGTAGTGATAGTTGGTGTTAAACCATTTGGTCATCTCACCGGCCGCTGCCGGTTCACCGGTCGGTGCACGGCCGCGTCCAATGCGGAACAGCGTATCGAGATCGACGGAGCCGTCTCTATTCTGATGGCGCGCCGGTACGTTGCCCAGCATCAGGCTGGTGGTCAGCACATGGTCATACCAGGCGAAATCGCCGACCGGCACCAAATCAACGCCCGCCTCCTTCTGCTGCTGCCAGTGACGGGCGCGCAGCTCACGGCCCACGGCCAGCAGCGCTTGCTGAGTGGCATTGCCCGCCCAGTAGCTCTCCTGCGCTTTTTTCAGTTCACGACGCAGACCGACGCGGGGAAAGCCAAGGGTGTGGTTCAGAATAGTCATTTGCTCTTCTCCAGTAATCTCTCTCTTAGGCTTCGCCTGGAAGCCAAAGGATGTTTAGCCGTCCAGATGTTTACACCGCTATATTCTGCGGGTAGTGTATGTTCCTCAAGCGCAAATTGTTCAATCTCGATGTGAAGGACTCTCATGATCGAACTCAAGCACCTGCGGACGCTTCAGGCTCTGCGTAATACTGGCTCGCTGGCCGCCGCCGCCGCGCAGCTTCATCAGACGCAATCCGCGTTGTCTCATCAGTTCAGCGATCTCGAACAGCGGCTGGGATTCCGCCTGTTCGTGCGTAAAAGTCAGCCGCTGCGCTTCACGCCGCAGGGCGAGATCCTGCTACAGCTGGCGGAGCAGGTGCTGCCGCAGATCCAGCAGGCGCTGCAGGCGTGTCACGAGCCGCACCAGGCGACGCTGCGCATCGCGATTGAGTGCCACAGCTGCATACAGTGGCTGACGCCCGCGCTGGATAATTTCCGCCAGAGCTGGCCGCAGGTGGTGATGGATTTCAAATCGGGCGTCACCTTCGATCCGCAGCCTGCGCTGCAGCAGGGCGAACTGGACGTGGTGCTGACCTCGGATATCCTGCCGCGCAGCGGCCTGCACTACACGCCGATGTTCGATTTCGAGGTGCGGCTGGTGCTGGCGCCGGATCATCCGCTGGCGCAGATTGAACACATTACGCCGGAGGATCTGGCGCAAGAGGTGTTGCTGATCTATCCGGTACAGCGCCAGCGGCTGGATATCTGGCGGCATTTTCTTCAGCCGGCGGGCGTCAGCCCGGCGCTGAAAAGCGTCGACAACACGCTGCTGCTGATTCAGATGGTATCGGCGCGCATGGGTATCGCCGCGCTGCCGCACTGGGTCGTAGAGAGCTTTGAAAAGCAAGGCTTAATCGTCACGAAAACGCTGGGAGAAGGTTTGTGGAGTCGCCTTTATGCCGCCGTTCGCGACGGCGAGCAGCGTCAGCCGGTACTGGAAGCCTTTATCCGCTTTGCACGCCAGCACGCTTGCGAACATCTGCCGTTCGTGCGCGATGCCGCGCATCCCGGCGCGATTTTGCAACGCTGAGCCGCAATTTCCCCTATAATGCGCAGCCTGTTAAACGACCATGAGAAAATCTCACCATGACCAATAACGATATTTTGCGCAGCGTGCGCTTTATGCTGGATTTAAGCGATGCCAAAGTGGTGGAGATTTTCGCACTGACCGACTGCGAGGTCGCGCTGAGCGACGTGCAGGCCTGGCTGAAAAAAGAGGATGACGCCGCCTATAAAGCGCTGCCGGACGTGCTGATGGGCTACTTTCTTAACGGCCTGATTTTCTTCCGCCGCGGCAAAAGCGAAGATGCGCCCGCGCCCTCCATCGAGCGTCGGATGAACAACAATATTTTTATGAAAAAACTGCGTATCGCTTTCGATCTGAAGACCAGCGATATTCCGGCGGTGCTGGCTAAAGCCAACTTCTCGGTTTCCCAGGCGGAAATAGGCGCGATTTTCCGCAAGCCGGATCATAAAAACTATCGCGAATGTGGCGACCAGATTATGCGGAATTTTTTAAAGGGCCTGACGCTGACGCTGCGCCCGACGCAGGCGGCGAAATCAAAATAATCCCAACCTCAGTCAGGGCGTGAAGCCTGTCTGGCCCCTGCCCTGACTGCCGGCGCTAGTTATTGCGTACTACCCAGCGCTTATGCACATACAGCGAGGCGAAAATCACCAGCGCCCCGGCGATAAAACTGGGCCAGTGCGGCTTCTGCTGCCAGATAGCCAGGTTAACCAGCAGCCCCGCCGGAACGTGCATATTGTTCATAATGCCCAGCGTGCCCGCATCCACCTGCGTGGCGCCGTAGTTCCACATAAAGTAGCCCAGCCCTGACGCCGCCACGCCCAGCCAGACCAGAATGCCCCACTGTAGCGAGGTGGTCGGCAGCTTCGCGGCGTTGCCCCAGAGACACCAGGCGATAATCGCGATCAGCACCGCGCCGAGATAAAACCAGGAAAAGGCGGTGTGCTGCGGCATTGGCCGGGTTTCCTGGAGACGCTTGTAACCCACCATACCTACGGCAAAGCAGATATTCGCCAGCTGCACCAGCAGCAGACCCAGCCAGAAATGATCGCTGACCTTGTCATAGCGAATAATCGCCGCGCCCGCGACCGCCAGCAGCGCGCTGAAGGCGTAGCCAATACGCAGCGGCCGCTTGCTGATCAGATCATAAATCAGGGTGACATAGAGCGGCGTCATGACGGTAAACAGCAGGAACTCCGATACGCTGAGGTAAAGGTAAGCCTCGAAGCTGATGAGATACATGATGCCAAGCTGAAGCATGCCCACCAGCATATAGAGCAGCAGCGTGGACGGACGGTAGCCGCGCCAGCGCAGAAAGGGTAAAAACACCAGCGCCGCCAGCGCCAGGCGCATCAGAACGGAGAACCAGGTATCTACCTGCCCCGCCAGATATTCTCCGATCAGGCTAAACGAAAAAGCCCAAAGAATGGTGGTAACGATCAGTAACAGCACAGCGTCAATCCTGAAAAAAGAGAGAGGCGGCTAGTGTAATCAATGTCCTCTGCGCACGCGGCGCTTTTTGGTTGACAACTGTTCACAAACAAGACGTTTAGCGTGCATTGCACCCGGTCGTTTTATCAGCCATGCGCGTTTAACACCTCTGTGTGAATTTAACTCGACGTGATTGTCATAAAAGTGTAACAAATGTGTCAACTGTCACAGCCAGCATGCGCGAAAAACGCCACAATAAACGCGAAAAGGAACATGGCGGCGCAACCTCTGGGCATATCCGCTCATTTCCATTTCCCATAACGACAATACCGCCTGGGAGGGCAGCTATGCTGAGTATCTTTAAACCCGCGCCTCATCGACCGCAGGTAGCGGACGATCAGGTTGATCCTTTATATCGCCGCCTGCGCTGGCAGATCTTCTTCGGGATCTTCTTTGGCTACGCCGCCTACTATTTGGTACGCAAAAACTTCGCGCTGGCGATGCCCTATCTGGTAGAGCAAGGCTTTTCGCGCGGCGATCTTGGCTTTGCGCTTTCCGGCATCTCGATTGCGTATGGCTTTTCGAAATTCATTATGGGTTCGGTCTCAGATCGCTCTAATCCGCGCGTCTTCTTGCCTGCCGGGCTGATCCTCGCCGCTGCGGTAATGCTGATAATGGGCTTCGTGCCCTGGGCGACCTCCAGCATTATGGTGATGTTCGCCCTGCTGTTTATTTGCGGCTGGTTCCAGGGCATGGGCTGGCCCCCCTGCGGACGCACTATGGTGCACTGGTGGTCGCAGAAAGAGCGTGGCGGCATCGTCTCGGTGTGGAACTGCGCCCATAACGTCGGCGGCGGCCTTCCGCCGCTGCTGTTCCTGCTTGGTATGGCCTGGTTCAGCGACTGGAAAGCGGCGCTCTATATGCCCGCTTTCGCCGCCATCGCCGTGGCGCTGATCGCCTTTGCGCTGATGCGCGACACGCCGCAGTCCTGCGGGTTGCCGCCGATTGAGGCGTACAAAAATGACTACCCGCCGGACTACAGCGCCACGCATGAAGAGGAGCTGACGGCGAAGCAGATTTTCACCCAGTATGTGCTGCCCAATAAGCTGCTGTGGTATATCGCGCTGGCCAACGTCTTTATCTATCTGCTGCGCTACGGCATTCTCGACTGGTCGCCGACCTATCTGAAAGAGGTGAAGCACTTCACGCTGGATAAGTCTTCCTGGGCCTACTTCTTTTACGAGTACGCCGGGATCCCCGGCACGCTGCTGTGCGGCTGGATGTCGGATAAAGTGTTCAAGGGGAACCGCGGCGCGACCGGCGTCTTCTTTATGACGCTGGTAACCATCGCCACGGTAGTCTACTGGTTTAATCCGGCGGGCAATCCCGGCGTGGATATGGCCTGTATGATCGTGATCGGCTTTTTGATTTACGGCCCGGTGATGCTGATCGGTCTGCATGCGCTGGAGCTGGCACCGAAAAAAGCGGCGGGCACCGCAGCAGGCTTTACCGGCCTGTTCGGCTATCTCGGCGGATCGGTCGCGGCCAGCGCCATTGTGGGCTATACCGTCGACTTTTTCGGCTGGAACGGCGGCTTTCTGGTGATGGTGGTGGGCTGCGTACTGGCGGTGATCCTGCTGCTGTTAACCATGATTAATGAACGCAAACACAAGCAGCAACTGGCGTCATAACTAAAGGGGCCGGCATCGCGCCGGCCCTTTGGCCGTCAGGATAAAAACAGCGTGCGCAGCGTATGCGGCACGGCGTCTTCTGCATTGCTGCCAATCACTTCCAGTTCAGGCAACGTATCTTTCAGCCGCTGATGAGCGTTGCGCATAATGCAGCCTTTGCCCGCCATGCTCAGCATCTCTACATCATTCATGCCGTCGCCGAAGGCGATACACCCTTTTAGCGAGTGCCCAAGCTGTTTCGCCACCGCTTCCAGCGCATGCCCTTTCGACACGCCGCCCGCCATCACCTCCAGGCAGGTAGGCAGCGAAAAGCTGACGTTGACGCGATCGCCCCAGCGCGCCTGTAGCGCCAGCTCAAGCGGAATGAGCGCGTCGGGATCGTCGCTGGTGAAAAAGACCTTGCTGATATTATCGCCGGGCAGCATGCCTGGCTCATAAACCTGATAAGTGAATACGGACTCGCGAAAATAGTCCTGTTCCGCCGGATGCGCGCGGCTCATAAACCACTCATCGTCGCGGTAGACATGCGTCAGGATAGCGGGACTGGCGTAGTGCAGCTCGTAAAGCTCCAGCGCGATATCTTCGTCAAGGTTGTGGCTGAACACCAGCTCGCCCTCGGCATTGTGCACGCGCGCGCCGTTAGAGGTAATCATATAAGCGGGAATGCCCAGCTTGTCGCGCATCTGCCCCACGTCGATGTAATGGCGTCCGGTAGCGAAAACAAAGTGGATATCGCGCGCCACCAGCTGTTGCAGAGTATCGTGCGCGTAAGGCGTCAGGCGATGTTCAGGAGAGAGCAGCGTGCCATCCAGATCGGATGCGACGATTTGAAACATGAAAACCTCAGGTATTGTTTTAGGCCGTAGCCGGTAAGGTAGCGATTCGAATTACGGGTGCGCCTCGAAAAAATCGACCAGCGCGTTGAGCGCCTCAGCGCGCATGGCATCTTTTTCAAACAGGATTTCATGGCGCGCTTCTTTAATCAGGCGCGTCTCGCATCGATGACCCGCCTGCGCCATCGCCGCGCAGAAGAGATCCTGCGAACGGTTATCCACCACGCGGTCGTCGCCCGCCTGCAGCAGCAGGACCGGCGTAGTGATAGTGTTTGCCACGCTCAGGATATTGCGCCCGGCATGGATGCCTTCACGTACCCAGTGATAGGTCGGGCCGCCCACGCGAATAGCGGGATCGTCAGCGTAAAAGCGCAGGCTACGGCGGTAGCGCTCCGCACTGTGCGTCAGGCGATTGATGCCGAACGGATGGGCACGCCAGCGCCCGGTGCCGAGCGCATACCCATCGCGGATCGCCGGTCGCTTTTCCGCCCAGTCGAGGATGCGGTTCGCCAGGAACGAGGGCATCGGCAGCGCGATGCCGAACATCGGTGCCACCAGCGTTACGGCGTGAAACGCCTGTGGCTGACGCGCCAGAAACAGCGCCAGGATCGCGCCGCCCATCGAATGCGCCAGCGCGTAACGGCGCTGGTAATGTCCGCCGACGATCTCTTTCAGGTAGAGAGTCTCTAAATCATCCACGTAGTGCGTGAACTCTACAACATGGCCGCGATGGGTATCCTGCAGCAGGCGATCGGAACGTCCCTGCCCGCGATGATCGAGGATCACCACGTCAAAGCCGCAGTGAAACAGGTCATACGCCAGTTCGGGATATTTGACGTAGCTTTCAATACGTCCAGGTACGATAAGGATAACGCGCTTATGTTGCGGTGCAGTGAAACGTACATAGCGCAGCGTGACGTTTTCCACGCCGATAAATTCACGCTCTTCGCGGCGGTGCCAGAAGTCGAGCAGCGGACCGTGCGCGAAGGCGGCAAAGGCTTTTTCGCGATTGAGCCAGCTCGCTTTATGTCGTTCCATCCAACCCCCTGCAGATGCGCGATTAAAGAGTAACAGGCTGCGCATGCAGCCCGTAGCGCCGCGCTTGTTTCTGGCGTATTGTGTCACATTTCCGCCCAGACAGGGAGCGCAACCCATGACCACTGAATGGTGGCTGACCTACCTTCTTACTACCACTATCCTCAGCCTTTCGCCTGGCTCCGGCGCGATTAATACCATGAGCACCGGCATCAGCCACGGTTATCGCGGCGCAGCGGCCTCTATTAGCGGTCTGCAGCTTGGGCTGGCGATTCATATTGTGCTGGTGGGGATCGGTCTGGGCGCGCTCTTTTCGCAGTCGCTGCTGGCGTTCGAAATTCTGAAGTGGGCGGGCGCAGCCTATCTGGTGTGGCTCGGCATTCAGCAGTGGCGCTCTGCAGGCGCGATCGATCTGGATGCGGTAGCCAAAGCGATGCCGCGCCGCCGCCTGTTTAAGCGGGCGGTACTGGTGAACCTCACCAACCCGAAAAGCATCGTGTTTCTCGCCGCGCTGTTTCCGCAGTTCATCCTGCCGCACCAGCCGCAGGCGATGCAGTATCTGGTGCTCGGCGCGACCACCATTGTCGTCGATATTATCGTGATGATTGGCTACGCCACCTTAGCCACGCGCATTGCGGCATGGATCAAGGGACCGAAGCAGATGAAGCTCTTGAACCGTATTTTCGGCGGATTGTTTATGGCGGTCGGCGTGCTGTTAGCCAGCGCCAGAAAAATCGCATGAAGGTGTAACGAGAGCACCAGGAATAAGAGCCGTCGGCGGCGCAGTCAGATTGCGGGCGGACAGCGCGCAGTCACCGCAGCGTACTTTGAGTACGTGAGGATGACGAGCACTGCCCGCCCGCAAGCTGGCCAGTAAGCCAGGCTCTAGCGTGAAAGGATAAGGTGAATGCCGAAACCGGCGAATAACACGCCCGCCACGCCATCCACCCATTTTGCCGCACGCTGATACTTGTCGCGCATCCACGGCAGAGCGAAAATCGCCGCCACCAGCGTAAACCATGCAAAGGTTTCGCCAACGATCAGCAGAAACAAGCCCCAGCGCTCCAGCGCACCGACGTCGTTGCCGACGAACAGCGAGAATACGCTGCCGAAGTAGATAATCGCTTTTGGATTGGAGAGGTTAGTGAGAAAGCCTTTCAGAAAACTTCTGCCTTTTTTCGGCAACTCTACCACCGGGGCATCCTGCACCGGCTGTTTATGGCGCTGACGCGCCGAGCTGAGCAGCTGCCAGCCCATCCACAGCAGATAGAGACCGCCGCCAATCATTATAATCTGATGCAGCCACGCCATTTTCTCCAGGATCAGGTGCAGCCCCATCAGCGCGACGCCCGCCCAGATAACGATCCCCAGCGTAATGCCCAGCACGCCCATCATCGCCTCTTTGCGCGAGCGGCTGGCGGCGGTTTGCGAAACGAAAAAGAAGTCCGGGCCAGGACTCATCAGCGCAACCAGATGCACCAGCGCGACCGTAGCAAATAACATCAGCATGGGTAGTATCCTTTACTCTTCATCAAGATGCTCTTTGATCATTACCAGGAAAGGTTTGCCAAAGCGCTCCAGTTTGCGATGGCCGACGCCATTGACGCTCAGCATCTCCGACGCCGTGACCGGCATCTGCTCTGCCATTTCAATCAGCGTGGCGTCGTTAAACACCACGTAGGGCGGAATGTTCTCTTCGTCGGCGATGGCTTTACGCAGCTTGCGCAACTTGGCGAACAGCTTGCGATCGTAATTGCCACCATAAATTTTCGGCGAGCTGCTGCTCTTCGGCTTCGCCGCGTTCAGACGCGGCACCGCCAGCATCAGCGGCACTTCGCCGCGCAGCACCGGGCGCGCCGCTTCCGTCAGCTGTAGCGCAGAGTGCATGGCGATATTCTGCGTCACCAGCCCAAGATGGATCAGCTGGCGCAGCACGCTGACCCAGTGTTCATGGCTCTGCTCGCGGCCGATGCCGTACACCGGCAGCTTGTCATGGCCCTGCTCGCGGATGCGCTGGTTGTTAGCGCCGCGCAGCACTTCCACTATATAGCCCATGCCGAAACGCTGCCCGACGCGATAGATGCTGGAGAGCGCTTTCTGCGCCTCGACCAGGCCATCGTAACGCTTCGGCGGATCCAGACAGATATCGCAGTTGTCGCACGGCTGCTGGCGTCCTTCACCGAAATAGTTAAGCAACACCAGACGACGGCAGGTTTGCGCTTCGGCGAACGCGCCCATGGCGTTAAGTTTATGGCGTTCTATATCCTGCAGCGGACCTGGCGCTTTCTCTTCCAGGCATTTGCGCAGCCACGCCATATCCGCCGGATCGTAAAGCATCATCGCTTCGGCCGGCAGCCCGTCGCGTCCGGCGCGACCGGTTTCCTGATAGTAGGATTCGATATTGCGTGGAATATCGAAGTGCACCACGAAGCGCACGTTGGGCTTGTTGATGCCCATACCGAACGCGACCGTCGCCACCACGATCTGCAGATCGTCGCGCTGAAACGCCTCCTGCACGCGCGCGCGCTGCGCGCTGTCGATGCCCGCATGATAGGCGCCAACGCTCAGCCCGCGGCTTTGCAGACGCGCGGCGGTGTCTTCCACTTTGGCGCGGCTGTTGCAGTAGATAATGCCGCTCTTGCCGCGCTGATCCTGAACGTAGCGCAGCAGCTGCTCAGTGGGCTTGAACTTTTCCACCAGCGTGTAGCGAATATTGGGACGATCGAAACTGCTGATCTGAATCAGCGGGTCCTGCATATGCAGCAGGTGCACAATGTCGTTGCGCGTGGTTTCGTCGGCGGTGGCGGTCAGCGCCATAACCGGCAGCTGCGGGAAACGCTGGCGCAGCTGGCCCAGTGCGCCATATTCGGGACGGAAATCGTGACCCCACTGCGAAATACAGTGCGCCTCATCGACCGCCAGCATCGCAGGCTGCCAGTGCGCCAGGCTCTCAAGGAAGTTGTCCATCATCAGACGCTCAGGCGCGATATAGAGCAGCTTGACGCGGCCGGTGCGGCAATCCGCCATTACCTGCTGTTGCTGCTCGCGCGTCATGGTGGAGTTGAGGCACGCCGCCGCCACACCGTTCGCCAGCAGCTGATCCACCTGATCTTTCATCAGCGAGATCAGCGGCGACACCACCAGCGTCAGCCCGTCTTGCACCAGCGCGGGGATCTGATAGCAGAGCGATTTACCGCCGCCGGTGGGCATAACGACCAGACAATCCCGACCGCTCAGCGCCGCATTGATAATGGTTTGCTGACCGGGACGAAAATGCTGATAGCCGAAGGTATCCTGCAATACCTGCTGCGCCAGCGACTCCTGATTATGTACTACCGAGATTGCCACTGTATTCCTGTTGTTTTCCGGAGAGTCAGAACAGATCGTTTAGCATGACGCCGACGCCAACACGCGTCTGGCGATGGTTGTAGTCGATAAGCGACTCGCCATAACCGCTAAACACCTGGGTATAGAAACGAACGTGTTCGCTGATGGGATAGCTCCAGCCCAGCGTCGCGCCGCCAAAACCGGTGTTCCAGTTGTAGTTGCCTTCCACGCTGAAGATATTGTCGCCGGCGATATAGCCCAGTTTAAGACGGTAGTAGCCCATATATTTAGTAATATCCGGGTTATCGTCTTCACTGTCCGGTATGCGATACCAGGGTTTTACTTCGGCGAGGAAGTTACCGTTCTGCGCCATCAGGCGCGCGTAGACGCGGTTCCAGCTGCGCGAAGTTGGATCGCTGCGGCCGTTGGACTGGTGATTGAAGCCCATTTCAACATCGCGCAGCGTCCAGCCGGCGAAGTCATAATCCGTAGCCCAGCCGAGGAAAATCTGCGGCTCGTAGTTGGTTTCGCGAAACGGCGACGATTCGCCGCGGTTCGACAGCTGCCACCAGGAGCGCTGCGTATAGGAAGCCGCCAGTACGGAGTTATCCCCCAGAATACCGCGCCACAGCGGAAACGCCAGACTGAGCTGAAATTTCACTTCATCTTTACGCGCATTATCTGCCCAGTTATATGAGGAGATCGCCTCTTTATTCAAGTCGCTGGTATAGGTGTAGAGCAGATAGTTGCTCTCATACGGGTAGAGCACAAACGGGTTGTCGTGCTTCTCCAGCAGATTGGCGATAATGCTGCCGCGCACCTGAGGGGTGTCGTGGACATCTTTAACGGTGGCTTCCTCAGCCAGCGCCAGCGCAGGAAATAACAGGGCGGCTGCTAACAAGGCGCGATGCTTGCGCATAACTTTCTCCGATGAAGGCTGCGTGTCAAATGAATGGGGAGTCATAAAAAGGAGGCCATTCTACACGCAAAATGCGGTGAAGATGAGCGCTGATTTCTGAAACTGGAAACCCCTTCGCGCGCGGCTTAGAATACACAACTCGTTAACATTTCACGCCGCTAAAGGCGTGTTCGCAGGAATCTCGTCATGTCATCAGTGCTGCTGTCTCAGCATGAAGCCCGCCGGATGGTGGGCGAAATCTTTGTTTATCATATGCCCTTCAATCAGGCGCTCGGCCTGGAGCTGGATCGGCTGGAGAGCGACTACGCTGAAATCAGCTTCGCCAGTAAAACCATGCTCATTGGCAATGCGGCGCAGCAGATCCTGCACGGCGGCGTTATCGCCTCGGTGCTGGATGTCGCCGCCGGTATGGTCTGCGTCAGCAACGCCCTGACGCGCGCGGAAACCATTAGCGAAGAGGAGCTGCGTCAACGTCTCTCGCGCATGGGCACCATTGATATGCGCGTCGACTATCTGCGCCCCGGACGCGGCGAACGCTTTACCGCCACCAGCAGCCTGCTGCGCGCCGGGAATAAGGTGGCAGTGGCGCGCGTAGAGCTGCATAACCAGCAGGGCGACTATATTGCCACGGCGACGGCGACCTATTTGATTGGTTAATCGCGGGCGCCATGCGAGAATCGACTTTTTGCGGACGCTTTCTATCTATGGATACGCAACAAACTCGCCAGGGCATAGGCTTCGCGCTCGGCGCCTACTTTATCTGGGGCATCGCTCCGGCCTACTTCAAGCTGGTCAAAACCGTTCCGCCGACAGAGATCATGACGCATCGCGTGATCTGGTCAGCGCTCTTTATGCTGGTGCTGATTAGCCTGAGCCGCAGCTGGGGACAGGTGCGCAGCGTGCTGGTGCAGCCGAAGAAGGTGCTGCTGCTGGCGCTGACCGCCGTGACCATCGGCGGCAACTGGCTGCTGTTTATCTGGGCGGTGAATAACCAGCATATGCTGGAAGCGAGCCTCGGCTACTTTATCAACCCGCTGATTAACGTGGTGCTCGGCATGCTGTTCCTGCGCGAGCGCTTCCGGCGGCTGCAGTGGCTGGCGGTAGCGCTGGCGACCATCGGCGTGCTGGTGCAGCTGTGGAAGTTCGGTTCGGTGCCCCTGATCGCGCTGGGCCTGGCGCTGAGCTTCGCCTTTTATGGACTGGTGCGCAAAAAAATTCAGGTCGATGCGCAGAGCGGCATGCTGATTGAAACGCTGTGGCTGTTTCCGCTGGCGGCGATCTATCTGTTCGGCGTCGCCGATACGCCGACCAGTCACCTGAGCGCCAATCCGCTGAGTCTGAACCTTAAGCTGGTCGCAGCAGGCATCGTGACGACGATTCCGCTGATGCTGTTTGCCGCCGCCTGTACGCGGCTGCGTCTTTCCACCGTCGGCTTTTTTCAGTACCTCGGCCCGACGCTGATGTTCCTGCTGGCGGTGCTGTTTTACGGCGAGACCATTACGCCCGACAAGATGGTGACGTTTGCCTTTATCTGGCTGGCGCTGGCGGTGTTTATTTTCGATGCGCTGGTGGCGACGCTGCGTAGCCGACGCGCGATAAAGCAACAGGTTATTTAATTCAACAGCGCGCAAAAATGTCAAAACGCGAATGACAGGGGCCTAAAAGCAAAGCGTCCCGCGCCAGGGAGGGCGCGGGACGAGCGGGCAGCGATACCGTTTTTTGCGTCTTTGCGATCGGTCCTTGCTATTTGCGTAGGCCCCGGATTCGCCGTCCGCTGATGAACGATTACAACCAGTTTTTGCGCTTAAAGTAGAGATAAGGCGCCAGACCGGCGAGGATCATCAGGCCAATCGCCGCGGGATAACCAAAGCTCCACTTCAGTTCAGGCATAAATTCAAAGTTCATGCCGTAGCTGGAGGCCACCAGCGTCGGCGGCAGGAAGACAACCGACACCACCGAGAAGATCTTGATAATGCGGTTCTGCTCGATGTTGATAAAACCCATCGCCGCCTGCATCAGGAAGTTAACCTTCTGGAACAGTGATTCGTTATGCGGCAGCAGCGACTCGATATCGCGCAGGATCTCGCGTGCCTGCTCCAGCTGGTTGTTCGGCAGACGCGCCTTGCGCACCAGGAAATTAAGCGCGCGCTGGGTATCCATCAGACACAGCCGCACCTTCCAGCCGATATCTTCCAGCTCGGCGAGACGCGACAGCGCCTGGTCATACTCTTCGCCCTGCTGCCCTTCCATAATCACGCGGCTGAGCTTCTCCAGCGCGCTATAGATGTTCTCGATCTCATCCGCCAGCTGTTCGATTTTAGTCTCAAACAGATCCAGCAGCAGTTCGAAGGCGTTACCGTCGATCAGCGTCTGATTGCGGGCGCGCATACGGTAAAGGCGAAACGCAGGCAGCTCGCGCTCGCGCAGCGTATAGAGCCGCCCTTCACGAATGGTGAACGCCACGGTGGAGTTGCCGGCGTGGTCTTCCGCATCTTCATAAAAGAAGAAAGAGTGGATATGCAGCCCGTCTTCATCTTCGAAGAAACGCGCCGAGGCTTCGATATCCTCCAGCTCCGGACGCGTAGCCAGGCTCTGGCCCAGCTCGCTCTGCACGCGCTCGCGCTCGCCCTCTTCCGGCTCGATCAGATCGACCCAGACCGAGGTGGTCAGTTTGTCGTTTTCGTCTTCCAGCTCCAGACGCGTAAGGCGGCTGCGATCCAGTTTAAATGCGCTCAGCATAGCAATACTCCCCATTGCAGACTTAATGGGACAAGGCCGTAGAACGATCGGCCACGGCAAACGCCTGAACACGGAAACGCTCGTTCAAAAGGTGAATCAGTGCTGACTCATGCGACGGGATAAAAAAGGGAGGTCGCTGATAACCGCTAAGGCTACCAGCCAAAAGAGGTAGCCTTAGATGTTATTCCTGGTAACCAGGTGACTGAGCCAGCATCGACTGGGCGTGTCCAAGGCATTGTCCTCTCTTGATAATAGTGCGCGCATGTTACGCTGAGACGAAAAAGTCGTCAACCGGTGACTAAGCAGTTTCCAGCTTCGCATAGGCGGCCACCAGCCACTTGATGCCCTGGCCCTGAAACGCCACCTGAACGCGGCTGTGCTCGCCGCTGCCCTCCAGATTGATGATGGTGCCTTCGCCGAATTTCGCATGCTTCACGCGCTGTCCCAGCGAAAAACCGCTGTCGCTTTTCGAGACCGGCGTGCCCATACGCTGATGGCTAACCGGACGGCTGACGCTGGCGCGCAGGCGCACCTCTTCGATGCACTCTTCCGGCAGCTCGCCGATAAAGCGCGACGGCCGGTGATACACCTCTTTGCCGTAGAGCCGCCGCGTCTCGGCATAGGTCAGCGTCAGCTTCAGCATGGCGCGCGTCACGCCGACATAGGCAAGACGACGCTCCTCTTCCAGACGTCCGCCCTCATCCAGCGACATCTGGCTAGGGAACATTCCCTCTTCCATACCGACGATAAAGACCTGGCTAAACTCCAGCCCCTTCGCCGAGTGCAACGTCATCAGCTGCACCGCATCCTGCCACTTATCGGCCTGGCCTTCGCCCGCCTCTAGCGCGGCGTGCGACAGGAACGCCTGCAGCGGCATCAGATCTTCATCTTCATCCTGGTAGCTGAACTGGCGCGTTGCCGTCACCAGTTCCTCAAGGTTTTCAATACGCGCCTGGCCCTTTTCGCCTTTCTCCTGCTCATACATGACCCACAAGCCGGAATCTTTAATCACGCGGTCGGTTTGCACATGCAGCGGCATTTCGGCGGTTTCGCTCGCCAGTGAATCGACCAGCTCGCAGAAGCGCTGCAGCGCCGAGGCCGCACGGCCCGCCAGCGCTTTGGTTTGCAGCAGTTCGCGCGTCGCCTGCCACAGCGTCATCTGCCGTTCGCGGGCGGTCTGGCGTACCACGTCGAGCGTGCGATCGCCCACGCCGCGCGTCGGCGTATTGACCACGCGCTCAAAGGCCGCATCGTCGTTGCGGTTGGCGATCAGGCGCAGATAGGCGAGCGCGTCTTTAATCTCCTGACGCTCGAAGAAGCGCATGCCGCCATAAATGCGATACGGCATGCTGCTCTGCAGCAGCGCCTCTTCCAGCACGCGTGACTGGGCGTTGCTGCGGTAGAGAATGGCGCAGTCCTGCAGGGCGTTGCCGTTCTCCTGCCAGGTTTTGATGCGGTTGACCACAAAGCGCGCTTCGTCCAGCTCGTTAAAGGCGCAGTAGATCGAAATGGGATCGCCGTCGGTGCCATCGGTCCACAGCTCTTTGCCGAGACGGCCATTGTTATTGGCGATCAGGGCGTTAGCTGACTTCAGGATATTATTGGTAGAGCGATAGTTCTGCTCAAGACGAATGGTTTCCGCCGCCGGGAAATCCTGCAGGAAACGCTGAATGTTCTCGACCTGCGCGCCGCGCCAGCCGTAAATCGACTGATCGTCGTCGCCGACGATAATCACGCGGCCGCTGTCGCCTGCCAGCATGCGGATCCAGGCGTACTGAATGCTGTTGGTGTCCTGAAACTCATCCACCAGAATATTGCTGAAGCGTTCCCGATAGTGATTGAGAATATGCGGCTTATGCAGCCACAGCTCATGGGCGCGCAGCAGCAGCTCGGCGAAATCGACCAGTCCGGCGCGGTCGCAGGCTTCCTGATAGGCCTGATAGATGCGCAGCCAGGTCTGCTCTACCGGATTGCCATAGCTTTCAATATGTTTCGGGCGCAGCCCTTCATCTTTTTTGCCGTTGATGTACCACATGCCCTGACGCGCGGGCCACTGCTTCTCATCCAGATTCATCGCCTTAATCAGGCGTTTCAACAGGCGCAGCTGATCTTCGCTGTCGAGGATCTGAAAATCCTGCGGCAAGCCAGCGTCGAGATGGTGGGCGCGCAGCAGACGATGCGCCAGGCCGTGGAAGGTACCGATCCACATGCCGCCCTGGCTGGTGCCAATCAGCTGCTCGATACGGTGGCGCATCTCCGCCGCCGCTTTGTTGGTAAAGGTCACCGCCATAATCGAATAAGGCGAGCAGTTCTCCACCGACAGCAACCAGGCGATGCGGTGCACCAGGACGCGTGTTTTTCCGCTGCCCGCGCCTGCCAGCACCAGCAGGTTGCCGCGCGGCGCCGCCACGGCTTCGCGCTGTTTGTCATTCAAACCGTTGAGCAGATCAGAAACGTCCATAAGCACCGTTCACTAAAGAAAACAAAAAGCGAACCCTGAATCATTCGGCTTGCAGCAAGGCGCATGACTCAGGGTACGACTGGATAAATCTACAGCCATTATAACAGTGAGGTCAGGGATGCCAATCGCGAAATTTCCACATGCGGCACCAGACGCGCATCGGCAATGTGCATCAGGTTGCCGCCGCGCAGATTGATCCAGCACGCCTGCATACCGCAGCGCAACGCGCCAGCCACATCGGTGGTCAGATCGTCGCCCACGTGCAGGATCGCTTCCGGCGGAAGGCCGAGACGCTGCGCGGCGAGATGGTACATATCCTGATAAGGCTTCGCGCGGCCGTCCGGCCCGGCGCGCAGCGCGAACTGAAAATAGTCGGCGATCCCGAGCTGTTCCGGACGCGCATTGCCGTTGGTGATCGCCACCAGCGGGACTTTTTCGCCGAGCGCTTTGAGCGTCTGATGCGTCTCTTCCGGCATCTCCACCTGGCTGCGCCAGTGATGGAATACGCTCATGATCTCTTCAGCGCCGGTCGTCGCTTCCTGCGCCGAAAGACCGACGTTCAGCAGCGCCAGCTCGACCGAGCGTCGACGCCACTCTGAGACGTCGTGGTAAATATCCGGCTCGCGTGCCAGCAATTCGTCGCGCAGCTTCTGATAGTCCAGCGGCGTAAATTCGCGCAGCGACGGATGCCAGGCCTGCAGCGCCGCGTGCGCTTCAGCGGTGGTTTTGCGGATCACGGGATAGTTGTCGTAGAGCGTATCGTCGAGATCGAAAGTGATAGCCTTAACGGCGCGTAACGGACGGTAAAACTTCATTCGTTCTTTCCTCGTTTGGCGCGGGGATGCGCAGCATCATACACCGTCGCCAGATGCTGGAAATCGAGATGGGTATAGATTTGCGTCGTAGAGAGGTTGGCGTGGCCCAGCAGCTCCTGCACTGCGCGCAGATCGCCGCTCGACTCCAGCAGATGGGTAGCGAAGGAGTGACGCAGCTTGTGCGGATGGATGTGGCTGGCGACGCCCTGTTTGACGCCCCATTCGGCGAAACGCTTTTGCACGTTACGTGCCGAAATCCGGCGTCCGCGGCTGGAGAGAAACAGCGCGTCATCCTCGCCGCCGAAACTGGCGCGCAGCGGCAGCCAGCGCTCCAGCCAGGCAACGGCGGTGCGGCCGATCGGCACGCGACGCTCCTTGCTGCCTTTTCCCACGACCCAGACTTCGCCCGCCTCAAGATCGACGTGACGGCAGTCCATATTGACTAGCTCCGACAAACGCAGCCCGCCGCCGTACATCACCTCCAGCATCGCGCGGTCGCGCACCGCCAGCGGATCGTTGAGGTCGATCTCCAGCAGCTGATTGACCTCATCGACGTCGATATTCTTCGGCAGGTGACGCGCGTTGCGCGGCGTGGTGACGCCTTTAGCGGGGTTAGCGGAGAGCCGACCCTGGCTGACCTGCCAGTCGAGAAAACTGCGCAACGCCGACAGGCGCAGCGCGAGGCTGCTGGCGCCTAAACCAGCGCGGCGGCTGCGTGACGCCATGCTGCGCACCTGCGCAGGCTCCAGCTTCGCCCAGTCGTCCAGCTTCATCTCTTCGGCCATCGTCGTCAGCGCCGCCAGCTGGCGCGCATAATTCTCCTGCGTCAGCGGGCTGAGCTGGCGCTCAACCTTGAGGTAGCGCAGAAATTCGTCGACGACCGCCTGGAGCGCGTTCATGAGCGTTCTACCCAGCGCGACAGCAGCTCCGGCATCATCTGCGCCAGATGCTGCAACAGCAGCGTGCCCATACCAGCCTGATAGTGCTGGCTGTCGCGGCTGCTGAAAATCAGCACGCCCAGTTCGCCGCGCTCGCCCATAAGCGACATCGCAACCGAACCGATCGCCTTGGCCTGCGGCAGCAAGAGCAGCAGTTCGGGACCGTTCAGGCTGCCGAGAAAATGGTGTTGCTGACCGAAACGCTGGATGCGCAGCGGTTCAAACGCCTGACGCGACAGGCTGAGCTGCACGAACTCAGAGGGTGCGCCCAGTCGCCACTGGTCGGCGAAGAGGCGCAGGTTAGCACCAGCCAGACCCAGCTCGCGCGCCCAGCGTTGCAGGCGATTAAGCATCTCCTGCAGCGAATCGGCCGCCGCCAGATGTCCCTGCAGCGCCAGCAGCCGATCGAACAGCTCATGGTTAGCGCTGGCCTGTTCCATCAGCAGTGTGATCTCTTCCTCCAGCCGCTGAATATGGTTGCGCTGGCGCGCCATATGCCACTCTACCAGCGACACGCTGCCGCGCACCGGATGCGGCACCGCCATCTGTTCGACCTGGCGGGCGTTGCGAATAAAGAAGTCAGGATTTTGCTGCAGATAATCGTTAACGGCCTGATCGTCCAGCAGGAGAGTATTATCAGCCTGCTCTTCGATATTTTTCATAAATGAATAAACCCATCGTAAACGTGTGTGGCGGGTCCGGTCATAAACAGCGGCTGACCGGCTCCTTTCCAGGCGATATGCAGCATGCCGCCCGGCAGATCGACGCGCACCTTCGGCGCCAGAATGCCCTGCTGAACGCCGCAGGCTACCGCGGCGCAAGCACCGCTGCCGCACGCCTGGGTTTCGCCCGCGCCGCGCTCGTAGACGCGCAGGCGAATATGCTCTGACGACACCACTTCCATAAAGCCGACGTTGACGCGTTCGGGAAAGCGCTCGTGGCTTTCCAGCGCCGGGCCCAGCGTTTCGACCGCGGCGGTCTGCACGCTGTCGACCTGGATCACGCAGTGCGGATTGCCCATGGATACCGCACCGAACATCACCGTCTGTTCAGCGACGCGCAGCAGATAGAGGTTTTCCGCCTTATTGGCGCGGAACGGCACCTGCTGCGGCTCGAAGTTGGGCTCGCCCATATTGACGCGCACCAGTTCGTCCGGCGTCACGCTCAATACCATGCGGCCGGTTTGGGTGCTGACGCGGATCTCGCTTTTGTTGGTCAGGCCTTTCAGCCGCACAAAGCGGGCAAAGCAGCGCGCGCCGTTGCCGCACTGCGCCACCTCGCTGCCGTCGGCGTTGAAGATGCGATAGTGGAAGTCGAGGTCGGGATCGTAAGGCGGTTCGACGATCAGTAGCTGATCGAAACCGATCCCCAGATGGCGATCCGCCAGCCGGCGAATCAGCTCCGGCGAGAAAAAGACGTTTTGCGTCACGGCATCCACAACCATGAAATCGTTGCCGAGTCCGTGCATTTTGGAGAACTGCATTTTTTGCTCCGCCGGGTGCGCCATTACAATTATTCTGCTGACATGCTGGCGTTGCCGCCGCTCACCAGTCCACGCGTATCCGCCTGCGCCGCTCGCTGTTGCTGCTGCTTTTTCTGCTGCTCAGCTTGCTGTGGAGTTTGCGTTTTCGGCTGGTTAGCGGGCGGGAAGTAAAGCGGTCCTTTTAGTCCACAGCCTGCCAGGCTCGTCAGCGCCAGCGCCATTGCCAACAGGCTTTTTACTCTCTTCATCTCTTCTGCTCTTTTGTCCTTAACCTGGTTGCTTATCATCGCAGTTGAAGATGGAAAAGCAACAGGAAATCCCCGCAATTCACGTGCGCGCGGTGACAGTTCAGCAAGGAAAGGGCCGCGCGGCGAGCGCGGCGTCAGTGTACCTGGTAGCGCGGCTGATAGTCGCCGTTGTCGTTATCTGGCTGCGTGGCGCAGAGCTGGGCCAGCGTCTGGCTGCGGAACGGGATAACCTGGAAGCGTTCGCCGGTATTTACGATCTGGTAGAACTGCGGCAGGTTAAAGTTGATAAAGCTGGAGCCGTAGGTAAAACGATCGTGCGAAGAGGAGTAAAAGCGGCTAACGTCGCGCACCAGCTCCTCTTTGCTGCCTTCGCAGTGGTGATAGACCTCGACGCGGTTGGTTTCATCCAGAATATAGATGTTGAAACCTTGCTCGTCGGTGGTGTCTTCGAAGAAGAACTGAATAATGCCTTCGCTGGCGTAGCCGTTCACGACCGGCGGCAGGGGCGTTTGGTTCGACTCCACTTTAATCGACAGGCCGTGCAGCTTGTTGTTGGAAATCGCGCCGTAAAACTCCACGGCATTTTCCAGCTTCTGTACCGAGACGCTCATGCGCTCAAAGAAGAGTCCCCACGTCTGGCCAGCCATGCGCAGCGCCTTAAAGCGACCCGGCTCCTGACGCGTGCTGGAGAGACGCAGCTCAATACATTCGGAGACGAGCTGCTGAACGCGCGTGCGAATCAGCCCACGCAGATGCTGGCTGTAGCAGAACACTTCGACCGTGTCCGGCGGCGCGGCATCCTGGTGCATTTTGCCCAGAATAGTTTTTAACGCCTCGATCATCGCCTGCTCGCCGCTGAAGTGCAGCGTGCGCACTTCATTCCATGAGTTGCGGTAGAGCAGATCGATGCTGCCGATCAGGCACTGCTGCTGTTGACCGAAGCTAAAGACGTCGAGCTTACGGAAATCGAAATGCACCACCTGATTGCGGAAAGCGGAGGTCGGGTCGTGCTCAAGGTTGACGATAATCGCCAGATGACGGATCTCGCATGGGCTGTAGAGCGCTTTCGGCGTTGGCGCAGGCAGACGCAGCGGGAAGTGAGACGACACGTCGTTCACCAGCTCCTGCAGACGCGCCAGATCGCAAATCTCGTTGCCTTTGATATGCAGACGCGTCTTGCTGGTCAGCAGGCCGTTGAACCACGCCCAGGCCACCAGCTTATTCAGGTAGCGGTTATACTCCAGCGGCTGATGGCTGATGATTGAGCTCATATCCGGCGCCTGATTATAGAGATACCAGCCTGAACGGTTGGCGCGACCAGCCGGGACATGAATAAAGGTGAGGTTCTCTTCCGACAGATCGGGTGAAATCTGCGGGTTGACCAGCGTCACTTTGCCCGGCAGCGCTTCAAAAGCGGCGTACAGTTTACGCGTCAGCACGCCGATATCCTGCGGACTCGCGCTGACGCTTAAATTGTTGCGGCGGGCAAAACGGATCAGGTTGCGATAGCTCTGCATCATCGCATCCAGCAGTTCGTTGTGCGCCTCGCGCACGCGTTCGATTTTCCAGCCGCCGCGGTTATCGAGGATCGCCAGTTTCTCCTCGTCCCAGCCCCACTCTTTCACCAGCTGCGACAGGATCTCGCGTCGCCAGCCTGAGCGGCTGCTGTTTTCGTCGGCGCTCAGCTTCTCGCACACTTTCAGATAGAAACAGCGGCGCACCAGATCGAGACGCGGCTGATCGTCCACGCTGGTCAGATAGTGCGTCACGCGCTCCAGCATCATGCAGTAAGGATCAAGACCAAAGCTGACGATTTCGCCGTCGTGCAGGCGCTGTTTAATGTCCATCGCCAGCAGCTGCGTGTTGGGATACTCCCAGCTATACGCTTCCAGCAACAGGGTTTTCAGCACCGCCTTATAGGGTGAGTCGATACTTTTATAGAGCTGCCACAGGCTGGCGCCGAAATACTCTTCCGCCGACAGCGTGCCGAGTCCGCCAAGATCGAGCCACTCGTTAGGCGTCAGCACGCCCTGCGCATAAAGCGACATCACATAGTCGTCGTAGTGATGTTCTTCTTCGCACGGCACCATATTCCACAGGATGCGTTTACCCGCCATACGCACGGCGGTGCGATAGAACTCGTCCAGCAGCAGGATATGTTGCGTCGAGCCGCAGTCTTCTGCGCCGAGGCTGCCGCTTTCATTATGACGGAAGCGGTTTTCATCAATCAGGAAGAAGCTGACTTCCACGCCCATCGACACGCACCACTTCTGCAACAGCGTACATTTGCGCTGCAGGTTGAGACGCTCTTCGTTGTCCAGCCAGGATTGATGGCAGACCCAGATATCGAGGTCAGAGACGCTGTTCTGCCCGACCGACGAGGTGCTGCCCATGGAGTAGATGCCGGTAATCGGCATTTCGCCGGTGCGCGACACGTCCAGCATCAGCTCATGACCGCCCGCCAGCTCACGCATCAGCAGAAGCTGGTTTTCTTCAGGCGTGAAGAAGCTGATACCGCGGGGAACGTTACCGTCGAAGTAACCCGGCATCAGCGGATGATGATAATGCAGTAAGGTCGGCAGCAGACTGTATACGTGCTGGAAAGCAGGTCCCATCGCAGCCAGCGCACGATCGACGCGCAGCTGATTAATGGCATCCAGTCTCTGTTTCAGTGTCTCAATGTAGAGGTACAAGACGTTTCGCCTGATTGTCCCAGTGTTTAAGCAACCTGTTTCCGAAATCCGCCGCTTAATAATCGAAAAAGATGGGCAGATTATTGCTGGAAACGTGATCAATCTAACACCTGGCAGATTGACCGTAAAGAAAGTTGCGCTACTTAACAGTTTAGCACGTTCCTGTTCGCTTCCTGCGCTTTCGGACACCGGTATCCGCTTCATCCTCTTTTAACTGGCGAATCTTCCCGCCTGCCCGGTCAAATAATCCGTTGAAACTGTCAGCCTTCAGCCGACAATGATAGGATATTCGGTGAACGATCAAAATGGTTAACAGCATGTTAGACAAAATTTTCAGAATTGCTACAAGACAAAGTCCTCTTGCGCTCTGGCAGGCACATTATGTCCAGCAACGCCTGATGGCCGCGCATCCGGGCCTGCGCGTTGAGCTGGTGCCTATGGTCACTAAAGGCGACGTCATCCTCGACACGCCGCTGGCGAAAGTGGGCGGTAAAGGACTATTTGTCAAAGAGCTTGAGCTGGCGATGCTGGAAAATCGCGCCGATCTCGCCGTCCACTCAATGAAAGATGTGCCGGTCGCGTTCCCCGAAGGATTAGGGCTGGTCACGATTTGCGAACGCGAAGATCCGCGCGACGCCTTCGTCTCGAACCACTACAACTCGCTTGACGAGCTGCCGCAGGGTGCCGTGGTAGGCACCTCCAGCCTGCGTCGCCAGAGCCAGATTAGCGAACGCCGTCCCGATCTGGTGATCCGCTCGCTGCGCGGCAACGTCGGGACGCGCCTGTCGAAGCTCGACGCCGGCGAATATGACGCCATTATTCTGGCGACCGCCGGACTGAAGCGTCTGGAGCTTGAAGCGCGCATTCGTCAGCCGTTGCCGGCGGAAATTTCTCTGCCTGCTGTCGGTCAGGGTGCGGTGGGCATTGAATGCCGCCTCGATGACAGCGAGCTGATCGGGCTGCTGCAGGCGCTCAACCATGACGATACTGCCGTGTGCGTCAAAGCCGAACGCGCCATGAACACGCGCCTGGAAGGCGGCTGTCAGGTGCCGATCGGCAGCTTTGCGCTGCTGGAAGGCGACGAGCTGTGGCTGCGCGGCCTGGTCGGCGCGCCAGACGGCAGCGTAATGGTGCGCGGTGAACGTCGCGGCCCGCGCGCCGAGGCGGAAGCGATGGGAATTTCTCTCGCCGAAGAGCTGCTCGGCAAAGGCGCGCGCGATATTCTGCGCGACGTCTACCAGGGGCAGCAGCCGCTATGACTATTCTGGTCACTCGCCCGGAGCCCGCAGCCAGCGCGCTGGTGACTCGCCTGCGCGCGCTTGGCCGCGAGGCGTGGAGCCTGCCGCTGATTGAGTTTGCACCGGGCAGCGACCTTGACCGCCTGCCACAACAGCTTGCCACGTTACGCAAGGGCGACCTGGTTTTCCTGCTTTCTCAGCAGGTGATCCAGTATGCGCAGCCCGCGCTGGCGCGCCACAACGCAGCGTGGCCCGCAGACGTGGACTATTATGCAATTGGTCGCAGCACTGCGCTGGCATTTCACACCACCAGCGGCCGTCACGTCGACTATCCGCACGCGCAGGAAACCAGCGAAGCGCTTATCAACATGGCGGCATTGCAGCGGGTATCCGGTAAGAAAGCGCTGATTTTACGAGGGAATCCAGGACGCGAACTGCTGGCGGAAACGCTGATCGATCGCGGTGCGGAAGTCTCGTTCAGCCAGTGCTACCAGCGCTGTCAGAAGCACTACGACGGCCCCGTTGAAGGCCGACGCTGGCGTAACCGCGGCATCACAACGCTGGTGGTCAGCAGCGGTGAAATGTTACAACAGCTCTTTTCTCTGTTCCCCGCGGTCGATCGCGAGGAATGGTTATTACGCTGCCGACTGGTTGTCGTCAGCGAACGTTTGGCTACGCTCGCCAGTGAACTGGGCTGGCAGGATATTCAGGTAGCCGATGGTGCCGATAACGATGCGCTGCTGCGCGCGTTACGCTGAACTTAATCATGGGATGTGCCACAGATGACGGAACAAAAAGCGACCTCCGCCACGGTTGAAGAGACTACGCCAGCGGCAGATACTTCGCCCTCTTCCCGCCAGCAACCGCCGCGCGACAAAAAGAGCGGCGGCATGGTGCTGGGCGCAGTGGCGATTATCATTGCCCTGGCGACCGGCGCGGGTTTATACCTTAACGGGAAACATCAGGCTGAACTTCAGGCGCAGGCAAATCAGAGCCTGAGCGATAAGCTGAACGCCTTGCAGCAGCAAGCGAGCAGCGACAAACAGCAGCTGGCGCAGCAGCTCAGCAGCGCACAAAACGCGCTGAACGACGCGCGCACCCAGCAGGCCGCCACGGCGAAGGAGCTGGAGACGCTGCGTGAAAAGGTCGCCACCATCTCTGGCAATGATGTGCACGCCTGGCTGGTGTCGCAGGCCGACTATCTGGTGAAACTGGCGGGCCGCAAGCTCTGGAGCGATCAGGATGTCACCACGGCGGCGGCGCTGCTGAAAAGCGCCGATGCCAGCCTGGCCGATATGAACGATCCGAGCGTCACCAACGTGCGTCGCGCGCTGACGCAGGATATCAGCACGCTCTCGGCTATCAACCAAATCGATTATGACGGCATTATTCTGAAGCTGAACCAGCTATCGAACGGCGTCGATAATCTGCGTCTGGCGGACAACGACAGCGACGACGCACCGATGGACAGCGATGGCGGCGAGCTGACCTCCTCGCTGCGCGAATGGCGTCAGAACCTGGTGAAAAGCTGGCATAACTTTATGGATGACTTCATCACTATTCGCCGCCGCGACAATACGGCGCAGCCGCTGCTGGCACCGAACCAGGACGTCTATCTGCGTGAGAACATCCGCTCGCGTCTGCTGATCGCCGCGCAGGCAGTGCCGCGTCATCAGGACGAAATTTATAAGCAGTCTATCGACACCGTATCCAGCTGGGTTCGCGCCTGGTACGACACTAACGATCCCGCGACCAAAGCCTTTCTGGCGCAGCTGGACGAACTGAGCCAGCAGAGCATCAATATGAATCTGCCGGATAATCTGGAAAGCCAGCCGCTTATCGATAAGCTGATGCAGACACGCGTGCGCAACCTGATCGCGCAGCCTTCCGTCGCCGCTGACCAGCAAGGAGGCTAAGCGCATGCTTAAGGTATTTATCCTGTTCGTCCTGCTTATCGCCGGCATTGTGGTAGGCCCGATGATTGCCGGTCATCAGGGCTATGTGCTGATTCAGACCGATAACTGGAATGTAGAAACCAGCGTAACCGGACTGGTGATCATTCTGATCATCAGCCTGCTGATTATTCTGGGTGTTGAATGGCTGCTGCGTCGTCTGTTTCGCACCGGCGCACGCACCCGAGGCTGGTTTACCGGTCGCAAACGCCGTCGTGCGCAGCGCCATACACAGACCGCGCTGATGAAGCTGGCCGAAGGCGATCACCGTCAGGTTGAAAAGCTGCTCTCTAAAGATGCCGATCACGCTGACGTGCCGGTAGCCAACTACCTGCTGGCGGCTGAAGCGGCGCAGCAGCGCGGCGATGAAATCCGCGCCAACCAGCATCTTGAGCGGGCCGCTGAACTGTCGGACAACGATGTTATTCCGGTCGAAATCACCCGCGCGCGCATTCTGCTGGCGCGTAACGAAGATCACGCTGCGCGTCATGCCATCGATCGACTGCTTGAAGTCGCGCCGCGCCATCCGGAAGTTCTGCGTCTGGCGGAGCAGGCTTACGTGCGCACCGGCGCATGGAGCTCGCTGATTGAGATTCTGCCTGCGATGGAGAAATCGCAGGTTGGAGATGAGCAGCATCGCGCCGACCTGCAGCAGCAGGCGTGGCTGGGTCTGATGAATCAGGCGATGGCCGATCAGGGCAGCGACGGCCTGAAGCGCTGGTGGTCAAATCTGAGCCGTAAAACACGTCAGCAAACGGCGCTGCAGGTGGCGATGGCTGACCATTTGATTGAGTGCGACGATCATCAGACCGCGCAGGATATCGTGCTGGACGGCCTGAAGCGACACTACGACGATCGTCTGGTGCTGCTGATGCCGCGCATCAAAAGCAGCAATCCGGAAGCGCTGGAGAAAGCGCTGCGCCAGCAGATTAAGCAGCATGGCGCGACGCCGCTGCTGCACAGCACGCTGGGGCAGTTGCTGATGCGCCATGGCGAATGGCAGCAGGCCGTTGACGCGTTCCAGCAGGCGCTGGCACAGCGTCCCGACGCGTTTGACTACGCGTGGCTGGCGGACGCCTACGACCGTATGCATCGCCCGGAAGAAGCAGCGAAAATGCGCCGTGAAGGCTTACTGCTGACGCTGAAAAACAACCCTAATGCTTAATGTTGTTGTTACTTGTTTACGCCGGGCTTGCCCGGCTTTTTTTTGCCCTTTATCCGTACCAAAAAAAACACCTGCCAGAGGCAGGTGTAAAATCAGGTCGGTAAGACAACCTTGAGGTATCCGACTCAACGGTATGTCTGTTGACCCTGCAAGGCGTAAGCGATGCAGGCAGGCAGACAACGGATACCCAAAAGTGGCTCTGCGTCATTCCCAGGTTTATGCAGCATCAGCAGACATAAGAGGTGGAATGAGCATCTACGCGATAATTATTGCACAGCGCGTGCCAGGTTGCAGAAGATAAAATAAAAGCTTTAATTTCAACGCATTGAATTTTACCGCTCAGACAAAAAAGGCGCAGGTTGTCTGTGCCAGACGACAAACAGCCTGGACGCTGTCTCCTTTTTGAGACGATGAAGCGCATTTATTTTTAATATCTGTTAAATCAATAAATTAGTAGTCTCCAGAAAGAGACAATGAGTCTGTTTCTGTCACAGAGGGCAATCTGCTTATCCTCTTTTCTACAGACGAAAAAAAACCTGCTTTTTCAAGCAGGTTTATAAAATGGTCGGCGAGAGAGGATAACGCTTATCTGCGATAAGCGCCCTTCGGGCCGTTGCTGCGCAACGTTGTCTCGCTACGCTCGGCGCAAACCTCCTTCGGAGGTTCTCATCCTCTTTTTCTACAGACGAAAAAAAACCTGCTTTTTCAAGCAGGTTTATAAAATGGTCGGCGAGAGAGGATGACGCTTATCTTCGTTAAGCGCCCTTCGGGCCGTTGCTGCGCAACGTTGTCTCGCTACGCTCGGCGCAAACCTCCTTCGGAGGTTCTCATCCTCTTTTCTACAGACGAAAAAAAACCTGCTTTTTCAAGCAGGTTTATAAAATGGTCGGCGAGAGAGGATTCGAACCTCCGACCCACTGGTCCCAAACCAGTTGCGCTACCAAGCTGCGCTACTCGCCGATAATTTTTATTGTTTTGTTTTGCCTGGTGCGAAGAGAGGGACTTGAACCCTCACGTCCGTTAAGACACTAACACCTGAAGCTAGCGCGTCTACCAATTCCGCCACCTTCGCGTATCCCAGCAAAATCTGGGGTGGCTAATGGGACTCGAACCCACGACAACTGGAATCACAATCCAGGGCTCTACCAACTGAGCTATAGCCACCACAATTCGTTATGTTGCAAGTCTCTGACCTACAGCATGTAACTCTTTACTAACGCGGTAATGTAACCACCGCAGCTCCTGCGCACAAACTAAATGGCGCGCCCGACAGGATTCGAACCTGAGACCTCTGCCTCCGGAGGGCAGCGCTCTATCCAGCTGAGCTACGGGCGCGTAGCGCCGTTGCGGATGGGCATACTACGGACTTGGGGTGATGCTGTCCAGTGCTTTTTTAATAAAAAAACGCGTTTGATTACGCTTTGTGCATTTCGTCGAGTAATGCAGCACTCTGGCTATTTCCTCAGCGAAAAAACGCCGCAGTAATCAGTGATATCAGAGATCGCCGCGCCAGTGATAGCGCAAATATTTGATCAGTTTTAACTGGCGGCGCAGTCGGCTGGGCTGTCGAATCAGGCGATAGAGCCATTCCAGCCCCAGACGCTGCCAAATCTTCGGCGCGCGCTTTATCTGTCCCGTAAAGACATCATAGGTTCCGCCGACGCCCATATAGAGTGCGTGCGGCCAGCGCGCGCGGCAATCGCGCATTAACAGCTCCTGACGCGGCGATCCCAGCGCCACGGTGACGATACGTGCGCCGCTGGCGGCGATGCGGGTAAAAAGCGCATCACGATCGGCTGGCGCGAAGTAGCCGTTCTGCGCGCCGACGATATTCAGGTTCCACTGGCGACGCAGCTTATTGCAGGTCTCATCCAGCACCGCCTGTCGCCCGCCAATCAAAAACACCGGCGTGCCCTGCCGTCCGGCGCGTTCCATCAAGGCCTCCCACAAATCCGCGCCCGCTATACGCTGCACCTCGGCATGGGGATATTTTTTACGGATGGAGCGCACGATACTGATGCCGTCGGGATATTTAAACTCCGCCTCCTGCAACAGCGCGCGCAGTTCATCATCCTGCTCCGCCGTCAGTATCTTTTCGGCATTAATCGCCACTAACGTTCCGCTGCGTACCGCCTCGTCCGGCAGCAGAAAATCCACAAACGCGGACATACTGTCGAAACCATACAGCGACACGCCGCGTATCTCATACTGCGGCGCTTCTGGTAACCTTGTCATGGTTGAGTTTTGTTTCCCTGTTATGCCAGAGGCGTTAAGTGGGGCTCTGTAAAACCTGGCCGCCGCGACGTCGAATCAGCCCGGCACGATCCAGCAGCCAGTAAAGCATCTTCGCCACGCCGAGGCAGGCCAGAAAAATTAAAGCGAAAAAGACCACGCGGGAGCCGAATGCATCCAGCCCCTCGCGCGCCAGCACAATCATATTGAACACCGCGCCAAAGCAAAAACTCTGCATGATCGCACCGCTGTAGCGGTTGCTGGCGTCGCGGCCGCGCAAATAAAGCGTATCGAAACCCTTAATAATCAACCCGACCGCCACCGCGCCCGGCAGAATAAACCAGATGCCGCCCATTACCAGCAGCGAGCCCAGCAGCGTAGGCGAAATCGCCAGGCCTGAATGGTTGTTCAGTACTTCCCAGGTAAAATAGTTAGCACTGTTCAGCACCATCGACGGCCTGCCCGGCCACAGCCAGCCCGGAATATAGACATAGAAGTCGCGCCAGATGGGTGCCAGCCCCTGAAATTCTATTTTGGAATAATTTTCCAGCAGCAATGCCAGATTCTCCCACGGCGAAAACGTATCGCGTGTCAGGTAAAGAAACGTGTAAACCGCCTCTTCGCCGAGCACGTTAAGGTTATAGCGCCGCAGCGCCAGCCAGAACATGCCGCCTATCGCCAGGACGCCCGCCGCCGCCAGCATCCACAGGCTGATCCAGCCGCGCGTAATGCCGATAAACAAAAACAGGGCAAAAGCGATAATGATATTGGCGCGCGTACCGCCGACCAGCGCGTAGGTCAGCAGGCCGAACGCGACCGTAACCACCAGAAACAGCAGCCAGTTGCGCTGCGTAGGACGCAGAAAATAGAGGATCAGCATCGCCGGAATAAAGAAATAGAAAAAGCGCTTCAGCGCCACGCCGGAGACTTCGCTGGAGAAAATCTGGTTATAGGCGGTCAGGCGGAACAGCAGAAAGCCGTTGTTCAGGAAAAACACCGTCACCGTGCCGATAGCGACCAGCGCCAGCAGCACGCAGGTCAGGTGCGTCTCGACGCGATTCATCTGCAGCCAGGGTCTGGCGCGCGGCACCGTCGCAGGCCGCAGCCGCACCTTATAGCTGACGTAATAAACGGCATAGAATGCCGTCGCCGACAGCAGCGCCTGCAACAGATACTCAGGCGGCACCACCTCAACGTTAAAGCGGAACACCAGCAGGCTGGTCAGCGGGAAGCCGAAATAGAACGTCAGTAAAAACAACAGGGTAAAAAAGAGGTGAAAGTTAAAGCGTACACGCCTGAACTCCCGCCAGGTCAGGGTCAGGATAAAACCCAGCGACAGCAGATAAACCACCAGCAGACCGCTGAACTGCATCAGGTTCATGAGGACTCCCTTTCACAATGGCGCAATGCCTCACGCCAGCCCGTCACATAGCCCGGCGCGAAAAAAGCGATGGCCTGTTTGTCGCAGCTTGCCAGCTGGCGGCGCGCTTCCGCCACGCTCCCGCTGTCCAGCGCATCGCTGCTAAACAGCACCGGCAGCCCCTGCTCGCTGAGATCGCGCCAGAACGGGTTGCGTCGGTTAAGCACAAACGGCACGTTGGCCTGAATCAGCAGGCAGAGCGTTCCTATACCCTGCTGCCGCTCGAACATAAAATAACCTAAATGACAGCGGGCGAGCAGCGCTAAATAGTCATCAAAGGCGAGATTGCTGCGCAGCAGCTCGACCTGGCCGTCAGGAAACAGCCTGTCTGCCGCTGTCGCTACCTCGTTGATGTAGGCTTCATTGTTCGGCGGATAGCCCAGCGGCACGACGATGCGCACCTCTGTGCCAAACTGCTGGCGAATTGACGTTAAGCCTTCAATATGGCGATTGCTGGCGTCGCCGGAATTGCCCAGCAGAATGGTAAAACGCGATTCCGGCGCGCTTTGCGGCGCGGTGGAGGGCATTTTAGTTGGAAAATAGAGCCGCGCGGCAGGCACGCGGGGATGGCGCTGCTGGTAATAGTGTAAATCGCCAAGAGTGGCGAAAACCTGCGCCACGCGCCCCTGCGCGATACGTCGCAACAGATAAAAGAGGCGGAACTTCAGGCTACGCGACTCTTCGTAAAGGTCGGCGCCCCAGACGTGCCAGTAGAGCTGGCTGGAGCGGATCTTACCGCTCAGCAGCGCCAGCCAGATGCCCGGATTAAACTGCCCGTGGCAGAAAAAACGCTGTTCACGGTTTTTCGCCCGCGCCGTCAGCGCCTGCGCCAGCGCTTTCTTCGAACCAAAGGTCTCAATAGCAAGATTGCTGAAAGCGGCGAGCGAGGCGGGCTGCTGCGTCACCACCATAAAGTGGCGCGGCTGGTCGACAGGCAGCTCAACGCTTAACACATCGTTGAAAAAGCGCAGCACCGTTTGATTGTGATGAGGGATATCCGATCCCAGAACGTGTATTAACGTCATTTTTTCCGGTAATAAACCATAAATGCGCCGCAGCAGAGCGCGAAATAACAGAGATAGGTCGCCATGTAGGCCTGCGCTGCGCCGGTCGCTCCCGACAGCGGGATCAGCCAGCGCGAGAAGAGCGTCAGCAGCACGAACTGGCTGATTTCGGCCAGAATATAAAAGCGCAGCGACGCCTTAGCAATCACCAGATAACCGAAAACGTAGGCGCCGACCTTAAACACATCGCCGCACAGCTGCCAGACAAAGAGATCGCGCATGGCGTGAAACGCCGGAGAAAAGAGCAGCCAGATCGCCAGATCGCGCAGCAGCCAGACGCAAAAGCCGACTGCCGCCACGGCAGGCAGAACAAAGCGCAGCGCCCGCATGATTTCGCGCGCAATATCGCGCTTCTGCTCCAGGCGCGCCAGCGTCGGCAATAGCCAGACGCTGAAGGTGGCGGTAATGAACTGCAGCCAGGCGTCCGAGATGCTGGTGACGCCCTGCCACAGACCGACCTGCGCCCAGCCGTTATGTTGCGCCAGCAGGTTACGCATCATGACCCAGGCTACCGGCAGCGTTACCGAGGTAATCAGCGCCATCAGGGTAAACTTCGCCAGGCTGCGCGCAAAGTCTGGCTGCCACTGCGGCTTCAGCCAGCCGATCGGCAGCGGTACGCGTCGCTTTAGCAATGCGAATGCCGGTACCACAACCAGCGCAGGCACCAGCGCAAACCCTACCAGCGCGCCCGCATAGCCACCAACCCACCAGCACAGCACGTAGGCCGCGACCCCGATTAGACTGCCGATGATCAGCACCAGCGCGTTGCCGCGCGCGTCGCGATAGCCTTTCAGCAGCGCCAGCGCCAGGTTAGCCCAGGCGATGCCGAACTGCAGGAAGGCGACAATACGCACCACATTCTCGAAGCGCGTGTGGCCGAACAGCGCCTGGCTGATCGGCGCGGCCGCCAGCAGAAAAACCAGCGCCAGCAGCGTGGAAAAGCCCAGCACCATCGCGGATGCGGTACCCAGCAGCGCGCGTAGCGGCTCCGGCTGATGCTGATACTTCGCCACAAAGGTAGTGACGCCATTAAAGATGCCTGCGCCCGCCAGCACGCCCAGAACGGTGATCAGCTGGCGAAAGTTACCCGCCTGCCCGACGCCTTCCGGGCCGAAACTCACCGCCAGTAGTTTCACCACCAGCAGCCCGGCAGCGATTTTCACCAGCGTGGACGACGCCGTCCACACCGACGCTCTGGCCAGCGACATCAGGCGAAGAAGCTCAGTAAGGAACTTATAACCGTATTCTGGTTATTGTCCGTGAGGTTATAAAACAGCGGCAGGCGCAGCAGCCGCTCGCTCTCGCGCGTAGTAAAAAGGTCCTCGCCATGAAAGCGGCCAAACTCTTCGCCGGCGGGCGAGCTGTGCAGCGGGATATAGTGAAAAACCGTCAGGATCTCCGCCTCTTTCATCCAGCTAATCAGCGCCTGGCGATCGTCGCTGTCGCGCAGTTTGATATAGAACATATGCGCATTGTGTTCGCAGGCGGCAGGCAGCGTCGGCAGCTCGATGCGCCCTTTCGCCGCCAGCGGCTGCAGCGCGTCATAGTAGCGCTGCCACAGGCGCAAACGCTGCTGATTGACGCGCTCGGCCGCCTCCAGCTGCGCCCACAGGTAGGCCGCCTGTAGATCCGCCATCAGATAACTCGAGCCGATATCGCGCCAGGTATACTTATCTACCTGGCCACGGAAAAACTGGCTGCGGTTGGTGCCCTTCTCGCGAATCACTTCAGCACGCTCGATTAGCGCCGCATCGTTGATCAGCGTCGCGCCGCCTTCGCCGCCCGCGGTGTAGTTCTTGGTTTCATGGAAGCTGAAGCAGCCGATATGGCCGATAGTGCCCAGCGCGCGGCCCTTGTAGCGCGACATCACGCCCTGCGCCGCATCTTCGATCACCCAGAGCTTATATTGCGCCGCCAGCGCCATAATAGCGTCCATTTCGCAGGCCACGCCCGCATAGTGCACCGGCACGATGGCGCGCGTTTTCTCGGTGATCGCCGCTTCGATTTTGCTTTCGTCGATATTGAGCGTATCCGGACGAATATCCACGAAGACGATGGTCGCGCCGCGCAGTACAAAGGCGTTGGCGGTAGAGACAAAGGTATAGCTCGGCATAATCACTTCATCGCCGGGCTGAAGATTAATCAGCAGCGCCGCCATCTCCAGCGACGCGGTGCATGACGGCGTCAGCAGCACTTTTTTGCTGCCGAAGCGCTGTTCCATCCACTGCTGACAGCGACGGGTAAAACCGCCGTCGCCGCACAGTTTGCCGCTGGCCATCGCCGACTGCATATATTCAAGCTCGCTACCCACTATCGGCGGCGCGTTAAATGGGATCATGATCTTTCCTGTAGAACCAGTAAGCGGTGCTTTCCAGCCGGGCACCGCTGCGTAAATAGAGTCGCATCGCCGAGAGGTTGCTGAGCTGCGTCGCAACGCGCAGACGGCTGAGCTGACGAACCCGTCCCCAGTCTGCGCCCGCCAGCAGCAAACGCTGCCCGATGCCGTTGCCCTGCGCATGGGGCAGGACGCCCAGCAGCCCGACGCGCGCGTCGCCTTCCGTCTCGCGCAGCGAAATAAAACCCTGCAGTGCGCCGGACTCATCGCTGGCGATCAGGCACTGATGATCAAAAGTGCCGCGCACCGCGTTTTCAATCCACTGGGCGTAAAAGCGGGCGCTGGCGTCCGCATCGAACCAGGGCGCGCGAAAGCGGCTCTGCACGAAGATCTGCGCCGCCGCTGCGCGCAGCGCGTCGATTTGCGCTTCACGGGCGATGCGGATACCGCTCTGTCGTTCCGTGCGTTTAATATTAATAGCCAGGTCTGCTTCGCCTTCCGCCAGCTGAAAACCCTGCTGGCAAACGGCGTCGATCGCCTCAAGACGGTCGGCAGGCACTTTGATTTGCCATAACCCGGCCGGATGGCGCAGCGCCTCGTCCAGCGACAGGTCTCCATCGAGATCGAGGCGCGCTGTCTCGCAGCCGAAAAAGGCGCTTTCCCACGCCAGAGGATTAATACTGACGCGGACGGGCATGTAGGAGATCCAGCAAACATTGTTTCACCGCCATACTCCCCGCGTATCCACAATCCAGGATTGGGTAACCTGGGAGGTGTCAACGGCGCGGAAATGGTCATGATCCACCAGCATTACCAGCACGTCGGCCTGCGCCAGTGCCTGCTCGCGGGAGACGAGTTCAGCGTTGTCGCCAAGCGTGGCAGGCAGCGCGGCGATATGCGGCTCCACCACCCAGCTCTGGCCGCGGTGCCATTCGGCGATCATCTGCGCGACCTGCATCGCCGGGCTTTCGCGTAGATCGTCGATATTAGGTTTAAACGCCAGGCCGAAGCAGGCAATAACGATCTCATCGGCGCGTTTGCCGCTCTGGGTCAGGCAGTCAGCCAGCGCCGCCTTGACCTGATTAAGCACCCAGTGCGGCTTGCTGTCGTTCACTTCCCGCGCGGTGCGGATCAGTCGCGCCAGCGATGGGTTCTGCGCCACGATAAACCAGGGATCGACGGCAATGCAGTGCCCACCGACGCCCGGGCCAGGCTGCAAAATATTGACGCGCGGGTGGCGGTTCGCCAGCGCAATCAGTTCCCAGACGTTAATTCCCTGATCGGCGCAGATTAGCGACAGCTCATTGGCGAAAGCAATATTGACGTCGCGGAAGCTGTTTTCCGTTAGCTTGCACAGTTCCGCCGTGCGCGCGTTGGTCTCAACGCATTCGCCCTGCAGGAAAATGCGGTAGAGCGCGCTGGCCTGCGCCGAGCAGGCAGGGGTCATGCCGCCGATCACGCGGTCGTTGTGAATCAGTTCCTGCATGATTTTGCCCGGCAGCACGCGCTCCGGACAGTAGGCGATAAAGATATCCGGTTCGCCGCCGTGTTGCGGAAAACGTAGATCCGGACGCGTCACCGCCAGCCACTCTGCCATCTGCTCCGTCGCGCCAACCGGCGAGGTCGATTCCAGGATGACTAAATCGCCTTTTTTCAATACCGGCGCGATCGATTCCGCCGCCGCCTTAACGAAGCGCAAATCGGGCTGATGATCCGCCATAAAAGGCGTCGGCACAGCAATCAGAAAAGCATCGGCCGCTTCAGGCTGCGTGGTGGCGCGCAGAAAGCCCTGGGTAACCGCATCATGGACCACTTTGTCCAGCGCGGGCTCGACGATATGGATCGCCCCGCGATTAATGGTTTCTACTGCGTGGGCGTTGATATCGACGCCCACAACGTTTTTCTTCTGCGACGCAAAAACGGCTGCGGTCGGCAGCCCGATATAGCCCAGTCCAATCACGGAAATGGTATCAAAACTCATAGGTTAACTCGGGTATCTTTTAAGGCTTGCAGAATGCGCTGACAGGCGTTGCCGTCGCCGTAAGGGTTATGCGCGCGGCTCATGGTTTGCCATGCCGCGTCGTCGGTCAGCAGCAGGCTGGCTTCGGCCACGATTTTCTCCACGTCGGTGCCGACCAGCTTCACGGTGCCAGCATCAACCGCTTCGGGACGTTCGGTAGCGTCGCGCATGACCAGCACCGGCTTGCCCAGCGACGGTGCTTCTTCCTGAATACCGCCTGAATCAGTCAGAATCAGCCAGGCGCGGTTCATCAGCCAGACAAAAGGCAGATAATCCTGCGGCTCGATCAGCACAATATTGTCGATGCCGCTAAGAATACGGTTTACCGGCTCGCTGACGTTGGGATTGAGGTGCACCGGATAGACGATTTGCGCGTCAGGATGCTGGCGAGCGATGCGCGCCAGCGCGCTGCAGATGCGCTCAAAGCCTTCGCCAAAGCTTTCACGTCGATGGCCGGTAACCAGCACCAGTTTTTTTTCGCTGTCGAGGAAGGGATAGTGCCCCGCGAGCTGCGCGTTGAGGCCCGGATCGGCGATAACCCGATCGCGTACCCACAGCAGCGCGTCAATCACCGTATTGCCGGTAACGAAAATACGCGCGTCGGGCAAATTTTCCGCCAGCAGATTCTGGCGCGATCGTTCAGTCGGGGTAAAGTGCAGTCGGGCAAGATGGCCTGTTAGCTTGCGGTTGCCCTCTTCCGGCCAGGGCGAGGTCAGATCGCCAGTACGTAGCCCCGCCTCGATATGCGCGACCGGTATCTGGTGATAAAACGCAGCCAGACTGGCGGCGAGCGTCGTGGTCGTGTCGCCATGCACCAGCACAACGTCGGGTTTGAAATCGAGCAGTACGGTTTTCATGCCTTGTAAAATGCGGCAGGTGATCTCCGTTAATCCTTGCTCAGGGCGCATAATGTTCAGGTCGTAATCTGGCTGCAACGCAAAGAGGCGCAGCACCTGATCAAGCATTTCGCGGTGCTGCGCCGTAACGCACAGGCGCGATTCAAACGCAGGATCCTGCGCCAGCGCCTGCACCAGCGGCGCCATTTTTATCGCCTCCGGGCGAGTCCCGAATACTGTAAGCACTTTCACGCGGTATCTCTCACTGATCTGGCGCCGGAACGGCGCGCCAGCGCCACGCCTGCGCCCGTCAATGCGCCTAACGCGCCCCACATAATCATCATAAACAGACGACGCGGACTGTCGCGTGAAACCGGCTCTTCCGGCGTACGCAGATAGCGGTAGGTCTGGAAGGTTCGGTTTAACGTCGGCCCGGCGCTCAGGGTCGTGAGCATCGCCCTGTTCTGATCGTAACTGATATCGTAAGTCGGCCCGGTCGCCTGCAGCGTTTCCAGCTGCGCCTGCAGCTGCGGCTCGCCGAGCAGGAAGAGATCGCTGTCGGCGATCGGCTCGCGCGCGTCGCGCGAACGGTTCTCATGAATGCCTTGCTGGCTGGCCACCTTCAGCGCCTGCTGCAGACGGTGCTGCTGACGCTGGAAAACAGCGTTCGCCACATCTTCCTGCCGTTTCACCTGCGCCCGCAGCTGCTCGCTGCGCGCCTGCCAGGCACCTTGCAGTTCACCGTTAAGGTGGCGCGCCGCGCGCTCGCTGGCAAACGCGATATACTGCCGCAGCAGGTTATTGGCGTCGCTGGCGGTTTCCGCGATCAGCTTAACGCTGTCACGCGTGTTGCGCGCCGTATCGGCGGGCAAAAACTGGATATTAGCGACCATATCGTCCAGCAGCGCGGCGTCGTTGTGTGCGTTGCCTGAGCGGCGGCTTTTATAATACTCCGTCTGCTGCCAGAAGTCGCGGCGCGTATCCCAGGCGCCCAGCTGCATAATAAATTCCTGATAGACCTCATCCATTATGGTCGGCGAGGAGGTCGCCAGACTGAGCGTATTGTTGCGCACGTCGAGGTTGTTCAGAAATTGTTCCTGTGCGTAATAGTCGCCGAGCATATTTACCGTTGGACGATCGGTGATCGCCGTGGTGCTCCACGCCTGCGTCATCAATAGCGAAGCGAGCCAGGCGACCAGCGCGAAAAGCAGCGCCAGGCCGATAATCCAGCGCTTACCGCGCCATAACGTGCAGCCCAGCCCGCGAATATCCAGTTCGTTATCTGCAACCTCAGAGGTCATAACAAGGCAATCCTTATCAGGGTAATTTTTTCTTAGCATCGCCGTGAGCGTTCAGACGACGTTTTATACGACGAATCAGGCGCGCCACGCGCCAGGCGTGTTTCAGGCAGTAGCCGTAAAACATAAACGCCACCATAAACAGCACCAGCATCACCCATTCAGGGATAAAGGCGAGATATTCGCCGAGCACGCCGATACCGGCGAGAATAGCGGCTGCCACGGTGATCAGCACAAAAGCCTGACGCGAGGTGAAGCCAGCGCGCATGATCAAATGGTGGATATGCTGGCGGTCAGCGGAAAAGGGACTCATGCCTTTGCGCAGGCGGCGATACATAATCGCCACCATATCCATCAGCGGAATGGCGATCAGCCAGAGCGCGGTAACGGGCGTAATCGGATGGCTTAATCCCTGCGTGGTTTCCAGCAAAATCCAGATAATGGTAAAGCCAATCATGGTGCTGCCCGCGTCGCCCATAAAGACTTTATAGCGGCGGCCGAGGAAACCCAGATTCAACAGGATGTAGGGAATGGTGGCGGCGATCATGGCGAAGCACCACACCGCAAGGCTGTACTGTCCGTCGAAGCAGAGAATAATGCCCATCGCCGCAAAGGTGACGGACGAAAGGCCGCCCAGCAAGCCGTCGATGCCGTCCACCATATTAAAGGCGTTAATCGCGGCCCAGACGGCGAACAGCGTCAGCACATAGCCGAACGGCCCCACCACCAGTTCCACCGGGCCGATAATAAAACCGAGGCTGAGCAGATAGAGCTTGGCACCCACCATCATCGCCACCGCTACGGCCGCCTGCACAACGGCGCGGATTTTAACGCTGATATCGAAGCGGTCATCGAGCGCGCCGACCAGCACCAGCAGCCCCGCGCAGATAAGATAGAGCGTGGCGTGCGGCAGATAAAAACGGGTGATGAGAAACATAAAGCAGATGCCGGCATAGACGGAAATGCCGCCGACCAACGGAATCGCGCCGTGATGGCGTTTACGGGAATTCGGCGTATCGACCAGACCTATTTTTTTAGCCGCTTTGCGCGCAAAAAAGATAAAGACTAAAGAAAATAGAAAAGTAAGCCCCAGCTCAGTACTCATAGTGAGTAAATTCACGTTTAACGCTCTCAGCTAAAATCAGGGACAGGATAAACAAACTGCATGTTTTTGCCTTTCATCCCGAGTCCGAATTCTGCTTCCGACCACGCGCGCATGGTTAACTTTTGCGCACTGCCGCCGCAGTCATTATAAATGCTCCTGCCAGCGGTAATCCTAATGCGCACAAATAAAAAACGCCACGTTAAGACGTGGCGTTAGGGCGATTTCCTGCGCATTTAGGCTAAAAAAGTCGGTTTAGCCGTTTCGATTAGTCGATGCAGGATTACGAGCGCTTCATCATATCGAAGAATTCGTCGTTGGTTTTGGTCATCGCCAGTTTGTTGATGAGGAATTCCATCGCGTCGATCTCGCCCATTGGGTGAATGATTTTGCGCAGGATCCACATCTTCTGCAGCTCTTCCTGAGTAGTGAGCAGCTCTTCTTTACGCGTACCGGAGCGGTTGTAGTCAATCGCCGGGAAGACGCGTTTTTCCGCGATTTTACGAGAGAGATGCAGCTCCATGTTACCGGTGCCTTTAAACTCTTCGTAGATCACTTCGTCCATCTTCGAACCGGTGTCGATCAGCGCGGTTGCGATGATGGTCAGGCTGCCGCCCTCTTCCACGTTACGCGCAGCGCCGAAGAAACGTTTCGGACGATGCAGGGCGTTGGCGTCAACACCACCGGTCAGTACCTTGCCGGAAGCCGGCACGACGGTGTTGTAGGCGCGCGCCAGACGGGTGATGGAGTCGAGCAGAATAATGACATCTTTCTTGTGCTCAACCAGACGCTTCGCCTTCTCGATCACCATTTCGGCGACCTGAACGTGGCGTGAAGCCGGTTCGTCGAAGGTAGAGGCGATAACTTCGCCTTTGACCAGACGCTGCATCTCGGTCACTTCTTCCGGACGTTCGTCAATCAGCAGCACCATCAGCACGCAGTCTGGATGGTTGTAGGCGATGCTCTGCGCGATATTCTGCAGCAGCATGGTTTTACCCGCTTTCGGCGGCGCGACGATCAGACCACGCTGGCCGCGGCCGATCGGCGAAGCCAGATCCAGCACACGTGCGGTAAGGTCTTCCGTCGAACCATTGCCGCGCTCCATGCGCAGACGGCTGTTGGCGTGCAGCGGCGTCAGGTTTTCGAACAGAATCTTACTACGCGCGTTTTCAGGCTTATCGTAGTTAACCTCGTTAACCTTCAGCAGTGCAAAGTAGCGCTCGCCCTCTTTCGGCGGACGAATTTTGCCGGAAATGGTGTCACCAGTGCGAAGGTTGAAACGGCGAATTTGGCTGGGAGAAACGTAGATATCGTCGGGACCGGCGAGGTAGGAGCTGTCTGCGGAGCGGAGGAAACCAAATCCGTCCTGCAGTATCTCCAGCACACCATCACCGAAGATGTCCTCGCCGCTCTTCGCGTGCTGTTTGAGGATGGCGAAAATAATGTCCTGTTTGCGCATACGCGCCAGGTTTTCCAGCCCCATATTTTCGCCGAGGGTTATCAGCTCAGAAACCGGCGTATTCTTTAATTCGGTAAGATTCATAGTGATGGGTTCTTAAACTCGGGGTAATTCTCGAAATGTTGGTCGTGAATGGTATGGCTTAATATTCCATGCCTGTTAATGGCGCTTTCAACTCTTCTCGACGATCATCGTCAGGGATGGCGACTGGAAGCGAGAGAGACGGTTGAAATGCGATGCCAAAGTTGGTGCTAACCGTCAGAATTGTCAAACCGCTGCATACGGAACGTGCTTCAGGGTTTAACAAAGGAAATCTTTAAGATGCAAACTACAAGGTAAGTGCGTAATGCAGTGAAAGTAACTTAGCACGCTAAAATGCGAACGTCCAGCAGTGGAAGAAAATTCGCCACCGCCGAACGTTCTCGTCCTTACGCCAGGTTGGCGTTCAGGAACTCTTTAAGCTGGCTTTTAGACAGCGCGCCGACTTTGGTCGCCGCGACTTCACCGTTTTTAAACAGCAGCAGCGTCGGAATGCCGCGAATGCCGTACTTCGGCGCCGTGCCCGGGTTGTCGTCGATGTTCAGCTTGGCGATAGTGAGCTTACCGTCGTACTCTTCGGCAACTTCGTCGAGAATCGGGGCGATCATTTTGCAAGGACCACACCATTCAGCCCAGAAATCAACCAGCGTGACACCTTCTGCTTTCAGAACGTCTGCATCGAAACTGTCATCGGTGAGGTGAACGATTTTATCGCTGCTCATGTATTACTCCACAAGATTATGCCTGGCGAATTGGCGTAAAGTTTACCAACGAAGGTTGACTTTATTTCATCGGATACGCTTTCGTAAAGCGATAGTAAGCTGATATTCTACCACACTATGAGCAAAACACACTTAACAGAACAGAAGTTTTCCGACTTCGCCCTGCACCCTCTGGTCGTGGAAGCCCTTGATAAAAAAGGCTTTCATCACTGCACGCCTATTCAGGCGTTAGCTCTGCCTTTTACGCTTTCAGGGCGTGATGTCGCAGGCCAGGCGCAAACCGGTACCGGCAAAACGATGGCGTTTCTGACGTCAACGTTTCATCATCTTCTCTCTCACCCCGCGCAGGAAGGCCGTCAGATCAATCAACCGCGCGCCCTGATCATGGCTCCAACGCGTGAACTGGCAGTACAAATCCACGCCGACGCCGAACCGCTGGCGCAGGCAACCGGTCTGAAACTGGGCCTGGCTTACGGCGGCGACGGTTACGACAAACAGCTTAAAGTGCTGGCCGACGGCGTAGATATTCTGGTCGGTACGACAGGCCGCCTGATCGATTACGCTAAACAGAATCACATTAACCTCGGCGCGATCCAGGTACTGGTGCTGGACGAAGCCGACCGCATGTTCGATCTCGGCTTTATTAAAGATATTCGCTGGCTGTTCCGCCGCATGCCGCCTGCAACGCAGCGTCTGAGCATGCTCTTTTCCGCTACGCTCTCGTGGCGCGTGCGTGAACTGGCTTTCGAACACATGAATAACGCTGAGTACGTTGAGGTAGAGCCAGAGCAGAAAACGGGGCACCGCATTAAAGAAGAGCTCTTCTACCCGTCGAACGAAGAAAAAATGCGCCTGCTGCAGACGCTGCTGGAAGAAGAGTGGCCGGATCGCGCCATCGTCTTCGCCAATACCAAGCATCGCTGCGAAGATATCTGGGGCCATCTGGCGGCGGACGGCCATCGCGTCGGCCTGCTGACCGGTGATGTCGCCCAGAAGAAGCGCCTGCGCATTCTGGATGACTTCACTAAAGGCGATGTCGATATCCTGGTTGCCACCGACGTTGCGGCGCGCGGTCTGCATATTCCTGCGGTTACCCACGTCTTTAACTACGATCTGCCTGACGATCGCGAAGACTACGTTCACCGTATCGGCCGTACCGGCCGCGCGGGCGCAAGCGGACATTCGATCAGCCTGGCCTGTGAAGAGTACGCACTGAATCTGCCGGCGATTGAAGAGTATATCGGCCACAGCATTCCGGTGAGCAAGTACAACAGCGATGCGCTGATGAACGATCTGCCGCCGCCGAAGCGCCTGGCACGTACCCGCACCGGCAATGGTCCGCGTCGCGGGGGCAACAACGCGAATCGCCGTGGAGCGCCGCGTAATAACAACCGTAAACGTTCAGGTTAATCCACACTATGCTAAGCGCATCGTCACTTTATGCTGCGATTGATCTGGGCTCCAACAGCTTTCATATGTTGGTGGTGCGCGAAGTTTCCGGAAGTATTCAGACCGTCGCGCGTATTAAGCGCAAAGTGCGCCTGGCTGCGGGCCTGGATAAAAATAACCACCTTTCCGCCGAGGCGATAATGCGCGGCTGGGAGTGCCTGAAGCTCTTCTCCGAACAGCTGCAGGATATCCCGTCTGAGCAGATACGCGTTGTCGCTACCGCTACGCTGCGCCTGGCGGTCAATGCGAACGACTTTCTTTTTACCGCGCAGCAGATTCTCGGCTGTCCCGTCAACGTTATCAGCGGTGAAGAGGAAGCGCGCCTGATTTATCAGGGCGTCGCGCACACCACCGGCGGTTCGGACAAGCGGCTGGTGGTCGATATCGGCGGCGGCAGCACCGAGCTGGCCAGCGGCGACGGCTCGCACGCCTCTGTGCTCTTTAGCCTGCCCATGGGGTGCGTCACCTGGCTTGAACGCTTCTTTAGCGACAGGCATCTGGCGAAAGAGAATTTCGCCGCCGCCGAACAGGCCGCGCGCGATATGATCCGCCCGATTGCCGCACCGCTGCGCGCTCATGGCTGGGAAGCCTGCGTCGGCGCCTCCGGCACCGTACAGGCGTTGCAGGGGATTATGGTGGCGCAGGGCATGGATGAACGCATCACTCTGAGCAAATTGCAGCAACTCAAACAGCGCGCCATTCAGTGCGGCAAGCTGGAAGAGCTGGAGATCGAAGGATTAACGCTGGAGCGTGCGCTGGTTTTCCCCAGCGGGCTCTCGATTCTGATCGCGGTATTCCAGGAGCTTGGCATTGAGAGCATGACCCTGGCTGGCGGCGCGCTGCGCGAAGGGCTGGTTTACGGCATGCTCCACCTGCCGGTAGATCGCGATATTCGCAGCCGAACGCTCCAGAACGTACAGCGTCGTTTTTCCATTGATGTGGAACAGGCGGCGCGCGTGCGTCAGGTAGCGGACGTTTTTTTCCGCCAGGTAAGCACGGTATGGAAACTGGATCAGCGCTGTCGAGAGCTGCTGCTCAGCGCCAGCGCAATACATGAAATCGGCCTCAGCGTCGATTTTCGCCAGGCCCCTCAGCACGCCGCCTATCTGGTTCGCCATCTTGATTTACCCGGCTTTACGCCCGCGCAAAAGAAACTGCTGGCCTGCCTGCTGCAAAACCAGAGCGGCAGCATTGATTTAGCGCTGCTTACCCAGCAAAACGCCTTGCCGCCACGTCTTGCCGAGCGCCTGTGCCGACTGCTGCGGCTGGCGATTATCTTTTCCAGCCGTCGTCGCGACGACACCCTGCCTGCGGTGCGTCTGCAGGCTGACGACGATACGCTGCAACTTACTCTGCCGACAGACTGGCTGGACGCGCATCCGCTGCGCGCCGAGCTGCTTGAGCAGGAGAGCCATTACCAGTCCTATGTGCACTGGCTGCTGACCATCGCCTGATTTCAGACGGGGCTTTTTAGCCCTTTTTCGCCTTCTCCAGCATCGCTCGCAGTCCGGCAACCCGCGTTTGCCCGGTTTTCATTCGCTCTTCTGCGCTGACGACTTTACGCTCGGTTTCCCAGACGACATCATCCTGCGGCAGCTCCAGCAAAAAGCGGCTCGGCTCCGGGCGCACCAGTTCGCCATACTGACGACGCTCGCGGCAGAGCGTAAAAGTCAGCTCTTTCTGCGCGCGCGTGATGCCGACGTAGGCCAGACGGCGCTCCTCTTCGATATTGTTCTCATCGATGCTGCTCTGATGCGGCAACAGTCCCTCTTCCATGCCGACCAGAAAGACATAGGGGAACTCCAGCCCTTTCGAGGCGTGCAGCGTCATCAGCTGAACCTGATCGAGATCTTCATCGCTTTCGCCGCGTTCCATCATGTCGCGCAGCGTAAAGCGCGTCACCACCTGGGTCAGCGTCATCGGCTCATCAATATCGCTGCCTTCCAGCATCTCCGTCATCCACTGAAACAGCGTATTGACGTTCTTCATCCGCATCTCGGCCGCTTTCGGACTGCCCGACGTTTCGAACAGCCAGCTTTCATAGTCGATGCCGCGGATCAGATCGCGCACCGCATTGACCGGCTCGCGCTCGGTCATCTGCACGATCTCATGCAGCCAGTGGGTAAAGCGCTGTAAGTGCTCCAGACCGCGCCCGCTCAGCGTCTGGCCTAATCCAACGTCGAAGCTGGCGTTAAACAGGCTTTTGTTGCGCAGGTTCGCCCACTCTCCCAGCTTTTGCAGCGTCGCCGGACCGATCTCGCGACGCGGCGTATTGACGATACGCAGAAACGCGCTGTCGTCGTCCGGGTTAGTCAGTACGCGCAGGTAGGCGAGCAGATCCTTAATCTCCGGCCGCGAGAAAAAAGAGGTGCCACCTGAGATGCGATAGGGAATGCGGTTCTGCATCAGCAGCTTTTCAAACACGCGCGACTGGTGATTACCGCGATAAAGAATCGCATAATCTTTGTACTGCGTTTTGTTGATGAAATGGTGAGCAATCAGCTCGCCCGCCACGCGCTCTGCCTCATGATCTTCATGATTCGCAGTCAGCACCTTTAGTTCGCTGCCGAGCCCCAGCTCGGAGAAAAGGCGTTTCTCAAATACGTGTGGGTTGTTGGCGATAAGGATATTTGCCGCCTTCAGGATACGCTGCGACGAGCGGTAGTTCTGCTCCAGCTTGACCACTTCCAGCGCCGGAAAATCCTCTTTCAGCAACACCAGGTTTTGCGGCCGCGCGCCGCGCCAGGAGTAGATAGACTGATCGTCATCGCCTACTACGGTAAAGCGCGCCCGCGCGCCGACCAGCAGCTTCACCAGCTCATACTGGCTGGTGTTGGTGTCCTGATATTCATCCACCAGCAGATAGCGAATGCGCTGCTGCCAGCGTTCGCGGACCTCCTGGTTGCGCTGCAGCAGCAGCGTCGGCAACAGGATCAAATCGTCGAAATCGAGCACGTTGCAGGACTTCAGATGCTGGTCGTAAAGGCTATAGCAGTGGGCGAAAATATTGTCGCGCTCGCTGCGCGCCAGCGCGGCGGCGCGCGGCGGATCGACCAGATCGTTCTTCCAGTTGGAAATGGTGGAAATGAGCTGCTGTAGCAGCGTCTTGTCCTCTTCCAGCCACGGCTGCGTCAAATCTTTCAGCAGCGCCAGCTGGTCGGTATCGTCGAACAGCGAGAAATTGGACTTCATGCCCAGCGCGGCATATTCGCGCTTGATAATTTCCAGCCCCAACGTATGGAAGGTAGAGATCATCAGACCGCGCGCCTCTTTTTTCCCCAGCGTCTGGGCTACGCGCTCTTTCATCTCGCGCGAGGCTTTATTGGTAAAGGTCACCGCCGCGATATGACGCGCCTGATAGCCGCATTCGCGAATCAAATGGGCAATCTTGTTGGTGATGACGCGGGTTTTGCCCGATCCCGCTCCCGCCAGTACCAGACAGGGGCCGGTAACAAACTCGACGGCGCGTTGTTGGCTGGGGTTTAAACGCATAGTAAAAAATCGCTCAGTAAAAAGGGAGGAGGATGAAATAATGGGCGGTCAGTATACACAATCAGAGGACTATCATGGCGAAAACCGCGGCGGCTTTACACATTCTGGTGAAAGAGGAAGCGCTGGCTCAGGAGCTGCTGGCGAAGCTGGAAAAGGGCGCCAGTTTTCAGCAGCTGGCGAAGAAGCACTCTACCTGTCCTTCCGGGCGCAACGGCGGCGATTTAGGCGAGTTTCGACAAGGCCAGATGGTGCCGGCCTTTGATAAAGCGGTCTTCACCTGCCCGCTGCTGAAACCTTTTGGGCCGGTGAAAACCGCATTTGGTTATCACATCATTAAAGTGCTCTACCGCAGCTGATTACTTCTTGCTTTTCATCTGCTGCAGCACGTTGCTGCACTGGTTATCCTCGTTGTCGCTTGGGCTGATTAACGCCAGCAGCGCGGCGGCGGGGCCTACCACAGTGCCGAGCGCCACGGCCACCGCGCCGCGCGCCAGCAGTGGTCCAGCTTTTACTCCCGCGTCTGGATTTTTAAAAGTGCCGCGTACATAAAGCGGCGAACGCAGCGTCACAATACGGATGCCTTTACTCTCGGGATTAATCGACAGATCCAGACGCTCGCTGGCGAAGTTGGCGTTGCCGGTAACGTTGATTACCGCGTTTTCGGTGTCAAACACAAACAGGTTCGGCGTTGCTACCCCGTTTTGCAGCTTCACATCCGTCGCGGCGCAGTTAATGCGCACCTCATCGTCGCCAAAGAGCTTGCCGACCACATAGTTGCCGACGTTCAACCCGGCGATCTCCATCAGGCTACGGCTGATCACGCCGTCGTTCATCAGCAGCTTCAGCTGGCCGTTGCTGGTCGCCAGCAGATCCGCCACTGAATTGCCGGTGCCGGTAAAGCTGGCGTCGCCGTTCAGCTGACCCAGGCTGCGCTGCATCGCTTCGACGTTCGGGAAGAGCTGCCGCAGGTGCAGGCGACGCGCGTGGATATCGGCGCGGCCGCGCATCGGCGATTTATCCCCTTCAAGACGGATGGTGCTGTTCAGCGTACCGCCCGCCATGCCGAAGCGCAGCGGATCGAGCAGCAGCTCGCCATCTTTTAGCTGCAGATGAGTATAAAGATCGCTTAACGGTAGCGAACTGCCATGTTCGATGCGCTTGCCGGTGAACTTCACGTCGGCATCCATCACGTCCCAGCTTTTGGTGTCGAAGCTGTCATGCGGCAGCACGCGATCGGCGGGCTGCGTCGCCTTACCGTCTCGCTTCGCCTTCGCCTGTTCGGTTTTCGCGCTGCCTTTGCCGGAGTCAACGCCGATAAGCGGCCCCAGGTCCGCCATACGCAGCTGTTTCGAACTCAGCTCGCCCACCAGTGCCGGACGCGGTTTGCCCTGTGTGTAGGTAAGCGAGCCATGAATATCGCTGTCGCCGATATGGCCGTTAAAGTTCTCGTAATGGTATTCCGGCCCTTTTTTCCCGGCGAAGCGGGCGATCAGATGGCCGTCGGTTTCATAGGGCGGCGTGTCGGGCAGCAATACGCCGGTCAGGCCGTAGAGGTTAGCGAGCGTATCGCCGGAGAAGCGCAGTCGCACATTCACGCCGCCGAGATTCATTGGATCCTGAATGCCGCCCGTGACCTGCACGCGCGTCGTACCGTTACGCACATCGGCCTGAATGGGGAATGGCGTCGTTTTGCTGCGCAGCGAGAGCATGCCGCCGGTTTTGCCTTCGCCTTCCAGCTGCTCGTTGTTATAGGTGCCGCGCGCTTCCCAGCCGAAAACAAAGTCGCCCGCGCCTTTTTGCGCGTCGCTGCCGCCCGCCACCTGCCCGTAAGCCACCGGTTTGCCGAGCGGATTAATTTTTACCGTGACGTCAGCTTTATTAACCGCATCGCGGTAGCGCACCAGGCCCTGGTCGAACAGAATATTGTCGAGGCGGAATGACCAGGCGGATGGCGGTGCGTTAGGATCGGTATTACCGCTGTTGGCGAGATTGAAGGTCCAGTTGTTCTTTTTATCGGCAGTCTGAATCAGCCGCGCATCGGGCTGCTGAAGTTTGATCCATGGAATGTAGATCTCCTTATGCAGCAGCGCCAGCGGCGACAGGGTCGCGTCGACGCGCTCCAGATGCACCATCGTAACCTCTGCCATCTCAGGCGGATTGCCTAATATGATGTCCTGCGCGTGAACATGGGGCCAGGGGATCCAGCTGCGCCAGCCAGGTTCATTACGGTTGCGCTCCCAGGCGACGCCCAGATCGCCGCGAATCGCGAACTGGCGGTTCAGCTCCGTCGAGACCTTCTGATTGATGGTGGGCTTCAGACGATTCCAGTCAAAGGTCGCGATGATTACGATAATCACCACGATCAACAGCAAAAGAATCCCGACTATCCAGCTAACAATTTTTCCTGCGCGCGACATCTCGCTTCCTCCTTGCCTTTCCACAGTCTCCGTTAAAGATAGTCGAGACGTTGTAGAAGGACATCAGACAAGCTGAAGCGGCAGATGATTAAGTTGTGAAAAAGGGACCGGTCTTGAAAAAAAATAGCCTTGCGCCGCCATTGCAGGGGAACAGCACACCTGCCGCCACTCCTCTTCGGTTTCGACGCCTTCGACGATAACGCCGTTGCAGTAGCGGTTAATCAGCGCCAGCAGCATCGAGAAGAGCGCTTTGCCCTCTTCGGTTCTGCGCAGCAGGATAAACAGCTCGCGCGACAGCTTGATATAGTCATACTTCAGTTCCGTCAGCGCTGAAAAGTTCGCCATGCCGGAACCGAAATCGTCCAGCCACAGCGGCCCCAGCTCAGGCATCTGCGCGATCATCTCTTCCTGCGGCAGCGCGTGATGCTCGGTCAGCTCGAAGCGCACCCACGGCAGATCGGTGATTAAACGACGAATCGGCGGGTGCTGCTGAATCGCCATGAGCGTCGGACCGTCGATATTGACCGACGCCACGACCTGATTGTCGCAAAAAAAGCGCTCCCACTCTTTCAGCAGCGCCAGCTGTTCATGGACCACATGCAGGCGCTGGTTAATCGCCAGCGCCTCGAAGTAAGCCTCCGGCGATAGCCGTTTCTCCGGCGCGGCTGGATGCGTTACCGCAGTCAGGATTTCAATTGCCAGCAACCGGCCCGATACCTGGTATATCGGCTGGAAAGTGTAGAATCGTTGGCATTGCTGCCAGAAGAGACGCGCTTCCTGTTGTGGGTTGATGTCAGCTGAAGAAGGTAGCCAATGACTAATATTCTTCATCACCATGGTTTTTTCCTGGTTGTTGGCGAGTGCCATGTGTCAGCTCAGCGGCAAGTATCGGCTGTCCCCGCCATATCTTTATCCGCCTGCTGGACACATAAGACTACAGAGTGTAACAACCCGAATCGGACGCAATCGTGAAAAAAAGCCCGGCTTTGACCGCTAAATCGCCGCTAAGAAAGGCTTTTTTTACCTTAAGTGGAATTAAAACGACGTTTTAAAAATCATTGACGTCTGCCATACCAGACGCGAGACTAAGGCACTATTTCACTACAGGCCAAATACCATGACGCATAAAAAAATAGCCATTATCGGCGAGTGCATGATTGAGCTGTCCGAGAAGGGTGAGAACATTAAACGCGGCTTTGGCGGCGATACGCTGAACACGGCGGTTTATCTGGCGCGCCAGGTCGATGAGGCGCAGCTCAGCGTCGATTACGTCACGGCGCTGGGCATCGACTCCTTTAGCGATCAGATGATCGCCGCATGGCAGCAGGAAAAGGTGAATACCGGCTTAATCCAGCGGCTGGAAAACAAAATGCCTGGCCTCTATTTCATTGAAACTGATGATAAAGGCGAGCGCACCTTCTGGTACTGGCGCAGCGACGCCGCCGCGCGCTACTGGCTCGACGCCCCGCACGCCTCTGCCATCGTCGACGAGCTGGCGCACTACGATTACCTCTACCTGAGCGGCATTTCGCTGGCGATTTTGCCTGCCGATAGCCGCGAGAAGCTGATGACGCTGCTGGATCGCTGCCGCGGCAATGGCGGTCAGGTGATTTTCGACAATAACTATCGTCCCCGCCTGTGGGCCGACAAAACAAGCGCGCAGCAGGCTTACCGCGCCATGCTGCAGCGCACCGACATCGCTTTTCTGACGCTGGATGACGAACATCTGCTGTGGGGCGAGCATCCGCTAAGCGCGGTGATTGAGCGCACGCGCGCGGCGGGTGCCAGCGAAATCGTGATTAAACGCGGTGCGGAGTCGTGCCTGGTAGCGATCGGCGACGATGCGCTGATCGACGTGCCAGCGATGCGCCTCGATTCGGCGAGCGTGATTGATACCACTGCGGCGGGCGACTCCTTCAGCGCGGGCTATCTGTCGCGGCGTCTGACAGGCGGTTCGCCGCAGGCGTCCGCCGAGCGCGGCCACCTTACCGCCAGCACGGTTATCCAACATCGCGGCGCGATTATTCCGCTGGAGGCGATGCCGGAATAAAGGCGCGCCAGGTAGCCGGGGCGTGTTATTTTCACCGCTGCATAGCCAGCCAAACAGCGTTGCATTTGCGTTAGCACACGATATTCAGCGGTAAATATTAGTTATCATCACAGTAAAGGCTGGCGTTGATTTTTAAGCGAACGCCAGTCTCGCTTTTTCGCCCTTAACCCTTATCGATCCTCACTCCAGGCATAGTCTGAATCCTTCTTTGCACTCCGTTTTCGGATGGACGACCGCCGAAAAAAAGACCATCTTTTCTTCAATAACAGCAGGACGCTGTTTATCCGGCCGCGAAAAAAAAATTACAACACTTCTCGCATCAGGACCGTTTTATGCACACAGAAATTATCAATATCTGGCCAAACGGCGACGCGCCAGGTGCCAGCGATTCGCGCGCGCAGCCGCAGATTGTCGATCTGGCGAAAGAGTATGAGCCTTACGATCGCGCAGCCACAGGCGTGCGCTGCCCGGAGATCGCCATCTGGCATCCCGAAGAGTCTAACGGCATTACGCTGCTGGTCGCGCCGGGCGGCGGCTATCAGCGCGTCCTTATCGATCGCGAAGGCAGCGCGCTGGCGACATTTTTTACCGCGATGGGCTATACCCTGGCGGTCATGACCTATCGTCTGCCCTACGACGGCCACCACGAAGGCCCGGACGCGCCGCTGGCCGATGCGCAGCGGGCGGTGCGCGTGCTGCGCGAACGCGCCCAACGCGGCCTCAACGGAAAATATATCGTTATGACGGGCTTCTCGGCGGGCGGCCATGTCGCCGCCAGCCTGGGAACGCGCTTTGCCGAGAAAATCTATCCGGTACAGGACGGCGCGGATAACTTCTCGCCGCGTCCGGATGCGATGGTGCTGGTCTATCCGGTGATCAGTATGCGCGACGGCATTGCACATGAGAGTTCGCGTACGCGCCTGCTCGGCGCCTGGCCCGATGAGAAAACCATCGAAGCCTATTCGCTGGAGACGCGCGTCCACGCGCAGACCCCGCCAACGCTGCTCATCCACGCGGCGGATGATGAAACGGTCTCGGTGAACAACAGCATGGCGTTTTTCAGCGCGCTCCGCGAACATAAGGTGCCCGCAGAGCTGCACTTCTATCAGAAAGGCGGCCACGGATTCGGCATCCGCGGCGTAGCTGATCTGCCCCTTGCCAGCTGGCCGATGCTGGTGACCGAGTGGCTCAGGGCGAAAACCTGAGGGATCAGGAAGAAGGCGGCGCGCTGTCGCTGGCGCTGCTCTCCTGCGGCGCGGCGTCAGCTGCCGCTGGCGGCGCCATTACCTTATCCCAGATGGCCTGCAGGCTTTTGACGTTGGTTTCCGCTTCGCCTTCCGGCTGCATCAGCACCATGGTGAGCTCTTGCGACAGCTGCTGACGCAGCTCCTGATTCAGCTGCTCACGCGTCAGGCCGCTCAGAAACGCCTGACGCAGCTTCTGATACTGCTCAGGCGCGATATCTACCACGGCGTTCTGCTGCGAACGCAGACGCTGACTCATCAGCACGTCGGTATCGGTGCGCGCATAGGTAGCGAACAGCTTGTTCAGCTCCAGCAGCTTCTGCGCCATCAGCGCATCAAACTCCTCCTGCGGCAACCCTTTGTCACGCACCTCGGCCAGCTCGCGCGCCACCATATTCAGGCCCGGCTCCAGAGCGTCGTTGCGCGCGTCGAGATTAACCGAGCACTGGGCGCGCTGGTAGAGCACGCGGCAGTCGAAACCGACCTGCAGGTTTTGCGTTTTGCTGTCGCCCAGCGTGCGCTGCAGATGCCAGAACAGCGCCTCGCGCGCCAGATCGCTCTGCCAGTAGCGCTGCAGATTTTGCGAATCGCGAATCGGCTGCCAGGGCGTATCCCACACCAGCGCCAGTCGATCCTGACTTATCGCGCTGTTGACCAGATTAATCGGCTGATGCGGCAGCGGCGAGAGGGTCGGCAGCGGTGCGGGACTGCTGCGCTTGCCTTTCAGCGAGGAGAAAGCTTTATTGATCTGCTCCGCCAGGCTGCGGCTCTCAACGTTGCCGACGACATAGAGCGTCATAGCATCTGGTGTGTACCACTGCTGGTAAAAGTCGTTCAGCGCGTTCAGGTCGACGGGCGCGCGCGGCTGCTCGGCGGGATCGTGCGCCAGCAGCGTCGAGCCTTTCAGGCGGTAGCGCCACCAGACATCCTGGGTACTGGCAGGCCAGGTCGCTGTAGGATCGGAGGCGCTCAGCGCGGTGCTGACCACCTGCTCGTTAATGGACATCTTGCCCGCCGTCGCCGCCAGCCAGTTAAGCGCTTCTTTCAGCAGCTCCGGGCGGTTGTTGGGCAGGCTAAGGTTATACTGGGTAAAGTCGTAAGAGACGATCGCGGGCGGCAGCGGATGCTGCGGATCCATCGCCTGCTGCCACAGCGCGCGCTGCTGATTGGTGTCGAGCGCGGCGTTGTGCACCATCGCCAGACGCGGCAGAAGATGGCTGAAGCCGCTCTGCTGGGTCGTTTCCACCAGCGATCCGGTATTCACAACCATGCGCAGTTCAATGCGATCGCTGGGACGCTGCGGCGTAGTCAGCAGCTGCCAGCTCAATCCGTTATCCAGTTTCCCTTCCTGCCAGGCAGGATCGGGCTGCAGCGTTTCGGCATAAGCGCCAAAACTGGCGGCCACCCACGCTAACCCCCCAACCAAAAGCCGAATTCTGGTGCCCTGCATGTGAACCTCTAATCTAAAAGTCGTTATCACTGGCACGTTTCGCCGTTGTAATACGCGGTGAGTTTTTCTCTTTTTAGCCGCGTCGTTTTTCGACAACAGAGTCTTTGACCACGTGAAGGCCAGGATGTCGCGCAACGAAGTGAAAAACCATGAAAAAAATAAGTGGGCATTATTATGCAAATGCCCGCTGTCAGGGCAAGCGACAGCGGGCATTTAGAGGGTTTTTGCTAAAAAGGGGGCGTTATACGGAGGTTTCCGGCACTTTTTTCGCCTTTGCTTTGCCGGAAAGCGTCGCCTTTAACTGATTTTCATCGAGCTGGCCGACCCACTTCGCTACCACCACCGTCGCCACGCCGTTGCCGACCAGGTTGGTCAGCGCGCGCGCTTCAGACATAAAGCGGTCGATGCCGAGGATCAGCGCCAGACCCGCTACCGGCAGGTGGCCTACCGCCGACAGCGTCGCTGCCAGCACGATAAAGCCGCTGCCGGTTACGCCCGCCGCGCCCTTCGAGGAGAGCAGCAGCACCACCAGCAGCGTAATCTGATGGAAGATATCCATATGCGCGTTGGTGGCCTGGGCGATAAATACCGCCGCCATGGTCAGGTAAATTGAGGTGCCGTCGAGGTTAAACGAGTATCCGGTCGGAATCACCAGCCCCACGACTGACTTTTTACAGCCCAGCTTCTCCATCTTATCCAGCATACGCGGCAGCGCAGATTCAGACGAAGAGGTGCCGAGCACAATCAGCAGCTCTTCTTTGATATAGGCGACGAAGCGGAAGATATTGAACCCGGTGACGCGCGCAATAATCCCCAGCACCACCACCACAAACAGCACGCAGGTAATATAGAAACAGACGATCAGCTGGCCGAGCTGTACCAGAGAACCGACGCCATATTTACCGATGGTAAAGGCCATGGCACCGAACGCGCCGATTGGAGCAAGGCGCATAATCATATTGATGATGCCGAAGATAACCTTCGAAAAGCTCTCAATCACGTTAAAAATCAGCGTACCGGCACTGCCGAGACGATGCAGCGCGAAGCCGAACAGAATCGCGAACAGCAGCACCTGCAGGATATTGCCGCTGGCGAAGGCGCCGATGACGCTGCCAGGGATCACGTCCAGCAGGAAGGCGACCACGCCCTGCTGTTCCGCCTGCTGGGCATAGACCGCGACCGCTTTCGCATCCAGCGTCGCCGGATCGACATTCATGCCCACGCCCGGCTGCAGTACGTTAACCACCACCAGACCGATAATCAGCGCGATAGTGCTGACGATTTCAAAATAGAGCAGCGCGACCGCACCGGTACGCCCTACTGCTTTCATGCTCTCCATGCCGGCAATACCGGTCACGACCGTACAGAAAATCACGGGCGCGATGATCATCTTGATCAGTTTGACGAAGCCATCTCCAAGCGGCTTCATTTGCGTGCCTAGCTCTGGGTAGAAATGGCCTAACAGAACGCCGATGCCGATGGCTAACAGCACCTGAAAATAGAGGCTTTTAAACAGTGAAGTTTTCATAAGATGTGTCCACTACAACAGGGTTGTGAGGTTGTCGTTTTATTGTGTCCGCAAGTAAAGCGCTCCCCGGCGCTGGCGGTTGGCAAAAAATAACACCCTGTTAACGGGATTAATACAGGCCTACAAAGGCCGAGGGTTTTCTGGAAACGCAACTATGAACTGAAACGCTTCAGCAAGACCTTTTGTAACTAAAAAACGCGGGAAATCAACGAATCAGGTTGTTAAATCTTTTCGCAAGCGAGTAGCTGAACGGAGGTGCAAAGCGCCCCGCTGCGTTAAAAGCGCGGCAGAAGCAGAAGAGAGGGTCGCACTGACAGTCGTTGATGTCGCGCCCTGACCGGCCTACTGGTCAGAAGCGAGAGCGGGCAGCCAGGTTTGCACAAACCGCTCCAGCGGCAGCGCTTCGGCATAGAGATAGCCCTGGCCGATATGAATACCCCGCGCCAGCAGCCAGTCGCGCTGCTCTGCGGTTTCTACCCCTTCAGCGATAACGTCGAGATCGGTGATTTCGGCGATGGCCGCCACGATGCGCACCATGGTGTCGTCATCCGGCAGCGCAGCGACAAAGCTGCGATCCATCTTCAGCTTGTTGACCGGCAGCGACTTGAACTGATGCAGGTAGTTCAGATTGGAGTAGCCCATGCCGAAATCGTCCAGCGCGACCGCGACGCCCACCGTCTGCAAAGAGCGCAGCAGCGCCATCGCCACTTCGGCATCGCCAATCTGCGCGGTTTCGGTAATCTCCAGCACGAAACTGCCGGGCGCGATCTGATGACGCTGCAGCAAGCCCTGCAGATGATTCACCATGCTGGCGTCGCGCAGCTGCACGGCGGAAATGTTGACGCTAAGCGGGATGAATATGCCGCGCTTCTGCCAGCCAGCGAGAATGCGGCACGCCTCTTCAAATACCCAGCGTCCGATGGCAGCGATGACGCCGATCTCCTCCGCGCTGGCGATAAACTCTTCCGAGAGGCCGTAGCTGCCGTCCGGCATGCGCATACGCAGCAGCGCCTCCGCACCCGCCAGTTCGCCGGTTTGCATATTGATCTGCGGCTGAAGAAACAGCCGGAACTGCTCATCCTGCAACCCCTGCAGAATGTCATGCTCCTGCGTCAGGCGCTTCTGCGCGCGCTCGGTAAGCGCCGCATCGAAAAAGAGGATCTGGTTTTTACCTGAATGACGCGCTGACATCATCGCCGAGGTAGCGCGATCGAGCTGCTCGTTGGCGGAGAGGCGCTCTTCGTCATACAGCGCAAGACCGATGCTGGCATTGGGCCGCAGCTGGAGCTGATGCAGCGTCACCGGCTGGTTAAGGCGGATCATCAGATTGCGCGCCAGGCGCATCGCGCGAAACGGGGTACTGGCGCGCTTCATCAGCAGCGCGAAGTCGCTCGGCCCGGTCTGCGCCAGCAGCGTATGATCGTCGATGGTGCTGCGTATCTTCTCGACCAGCGTCAGCATCAGGGTGTCGCGCTGCTCGTCGCTCAGCACGCCGTTGGCTTCCTGCAGCGTTTCGATGCGGATCACCATCAGCCCAAACCCTTTGCTGTGACTGCGCAGGTGCTGATCGACCAGCGCCAGAAAGAGCGCGCGGTTGGGCAGATCGGTCACGGCGTAATGGGTGGTCAGCCGGCTCATCTCGTCATGCACCGACTCCAGCACCTGCTGGTTGCGGTTATAGCTGCGGATCAGCATGCCGATCTCATCGTCACGGTGGCTGGCGGGCAGCGCCAGCTTGTGGGTGAGAATCGCCTGCGGCGGCAATTCCTGCAGCTCGCGTGAGATATTGCGCAGCGGATGGACCACCAGCCGGTTGATGCACCAGCTGATCGCCACCGACAGAATAAGCGCCAGCAGCAGATAGGTGGTGACCATAGTGGAGACGGTGCTGAGGATAAACTGATAAACGCGTGTGGAGTTGGCCTGCAGCACCAGATAGGCGAGCGGCTTGGGCGAAGCGCTGCTCTCGACCGAATAGAGCGGCACGGTGATCTGCACCGGCAGTTCGAACAGGCGAGTAATCAGCAGCGGGATCGGTTTTTCATTCTCGAAGCTGGCGTGCAGCGCCTGAAAGGCGTTAGGTAAAACCACGTCGGCACGCGAAAGGACGCCAGCAGGCTTCAGGGTTTGCAGAATGCGCTCGGCCTGGGCGATATCCGCTTTCAGTACCGCCTCGGAGAGCGGTTGCCGCACGGTATGCGCAATATTCTCCATCTGCTGGGCGTAGTCGATCCTGCGCTGTTGCACAAAATGAAACAGTTGAATGACGATAAAGACAGAGACGGTTATCAGCGCCACCGCAGATACCGTCGCCATTTGCTTTATCGTAAGTGAACGGCTGACGCGCAAAATCTTCTCCAGGCTAAAAAGCACAGCTATCAGACAGGAAAATGCGCAGCAAGTATATCCTGGAACTCACTTTTTTTACTGCCTGCCAGAGTCCGAGTTTTACACGACCCGACGATTATTTAAAATCTGCGTAAGGGGTAAGCGGCTCTGGCGGCATATCGAGATCGCCGTCCCAGCCGGCGGCAGAGTAGCGCACATAGAGCAGCCCGTGGCTCGGGGTATAGTCCTTCGCCTGTTGAATATCCACTCCTGCGCCGATAAACCAGTGCGGTGTAATACGGCGCTCGACGACGGCCTGTAAAGTATAGCCGACGCCACCTCCGCTGCTGCTCGCCGAGGTGGGATTACTCGCCAGCGTAAAGCCGGGGTTCACCGGATAGCGCTGCTGCGCGTCTGTTTTCGAATGCGACCAGGAGACCGAGCCGCCCAGATCGAACGACCAGTTTTCGGTGCGCTGCCGCCAGGTGACCGGCACGGAAAACGACAGATACTCTTGCGGGCTGTAGTAGCCGCCCTGGCCGAAGGTATAGCCGCTGAGATCTTTCTGGTAATGCCACAGCATGGAGTTGAACCCCACGGTGGCGCGCTGGTTATCGGTATTGATCAGCTTGTAGTAGTAGCCCGCCATCAGGCGCTCGCGGCTGTTGTCCGTGACGTTCTCGCCGGTGATCTGATGCGCGCTGATATCGGCCCAGACGCCGTGTGCGCCGCCGCGATCGTAGCTCAGCCCGACGCTGCCGCCGGTCGCCACCACGCCGCCCCAGGTTTTGCCGCCGTTGGCCGCCGGATCGCGCGCGCCCGCAAAGGCGAGCAGCGAGCTGGAAACAGGCCGCCGCGAGGCGGTGAGCGTCACGCCGACCTCTTTTACGTCGGTTTTCCAGCTCACCCCACCTACCCAGTTAGTGACCTCAAAGCCAAGCGGCGTCGTGCCGAGGTCGGCCGACCAGACATCGTTGCGCCAGCCGACGCCCAGCGCGGTGCCTTCATCGCGCTGGTTGGCGTAGCGGCTACAGCCGCCTGAGTTCGCATCGTCGCAGCTGCCAAAAGTCTCGTCAAAACTGCCGTTGCTGGTAGAGAACGTGCCTGCCGATACCTCAACGCGATCGAGTCGTAAAAAGCCGCGTCCGTCAGCAAGCGGCGTTTCCGCCTGCAGCATAGTGGTATGGGCGGTAAAGTCAGAAACGCCGCCGGTGCCCTTGTTACGCGAATAATCCTGCTCCAGCATCAGCGTGGTGTCCTGCTGGCGATAGAGATCGGCGGCGTCGCTGCGAATGCTGCGCTTCAGCCAGTCATCCTGCGCGTTATTGCGCGTCAGTCTGCTGATATTCTCGCCGTCGCCGATACCGCTGGCGACCATCGCCTGTCGGTAATCCGCCAGCGCGGCGTCGGGCTGCTGCTGCGTGCGCTCAAGCCGCGCTGCATCACGAAATACCAGTGCCTTATCCTGCGAAGGCGGCTGCGAGGCGGCGCGCTGCTTCAGACCCGCAAACTGCGCGGCGGCCTGCGTGACGTCGCCTGTCGCCTGCCACGCCAGCGCCACGCGGCGGTCGGCGTTCAGGCTGGCCTGCGCGGGCGGCAGCGCCTTTAACGCCGCGCGCGCCTCGCTGGTGCGGTTCAGCGCCACCAGCGCCTCGATACGCCCGAGCGACGCATCGCCGTTGTCGGCGTCCCGCGCAAGCACCTGTTGATAACTATCAAGCGCCTCTTGCGCATCGCCGCGCGCCAGCGCCCAGTCGGCCAGCGTCAAATCGCGGCGGCTCGAAGCAGGCTGCTGGCGCAACAGGGCGATGGCCTCTTTCTCCTGCCCTGCCGCGCGTAAATCCTCCGCATGCGCGAACAGCTTATTCTGCGTCAGGCGTTCAGCCAGCTCGCGCATATTGCTGCTCCACTGCGCCTCCGGCAAACGATGCAGCGCCGCCAGCGCCGCCTCGTCATCATCCTTGCCGGAGAGATAGAGTGCCGAAGCATAGAGTGCGTTGGCATCCTGCGGGCGCTGCTGCTGCAGCGCCGCCATAACGGCATCCGCCTGCTGCGGTGCGCCGCCGTTGCGCAGCGCGCCAGCCAGGCGATAGCTGAGCCAGACGTCGTCCGGCGACAGCGCCTGCGCCTGGCGATACTTCTCCGCCGCCTCTGACCAGCGGCTCTGCTGCGCCAGCGCGTCGGCCTCGGCGCGCAGGCTGTCGCTGCGCAGGGAACGAAGGGTATCGGCCAGCGCACGCTGCTGCGCGGCGGGCAGGCCGTTAATAAACTGCATCGCGCGCGCTGGCGACTGTGTCTGATAAAGCCCCGCCAGGCGGCGAACCGCAGTGGTATTGCTGGCGTCAAGACGCAGCGCGCGCTGCCATAACTGCTCGGCGCTCTGCGCATTGTTGCGCGCCATCGCCACGTCCCCAAGGCCGATCAGGGCATAACTGTCGGTATTATCCAGCGTCTGCGCGTCGCGATAGCGGCGCTCCGCGCCGTCGAGATCGTGCTGCGCCAGCGCCTTATCGCCTTCATCAATGGCCTGCCAGTAGCGGTTGGTTTGCAGCAGCGACTGCCACTTGCCCACCTGCGTGCTTTGCTGGCCTGCCTGAATCGCGCGCTCCAGCCAGAGGACAGCGGCGGCGCGATTGTTGGCGCGCGCCTGCGCCTGGCCCATCGCCCCCATCAGATCCGCATCGTTGGGATTAGCCTTTAGCGCGGCGCTCAGCGTCGCGATGGCGTCGGCGCCGCCGCCTGCGTCCACCAGCGCCAGCCCACGCATGCGTTCGCGATAAGCGGGATCGGCGAGCAGCGCCTGCTGTTTCGCCAGCGCGTCCAGCCCCTGCTTCTGCGCGTCGCCTTCAGTAAAGACGGAGAGGTACGTTTTCAGCTCTGCTACGCTGCTGTCGCTGACCGGCTGATTAGTGATCTGCTGCAGCCAGAGTTCCGCCGCCGCGTCGCGTCCGCCGTTGCTGCTCGCCAGTCGCTTCAGCTGCTCTACCGCCTGCGCCGTCTGCTGGCGATCGAACGCCATACGCGCGATTTGCAGCTCAACGCCGATATTGCCGGGGTAGCGCTGCTCCAGCGCCTGCAGCTGCTGATAAGCGACATCCTGCTGGCCCGGTATGCGCGCCAGCAGTCGCCAGTACTCCAGCGCGGTATTCGCATCGGGAAAGACGCCGTTGAACAGCGCGTCGTAGGCGCTTTTCGCTTCCGCGAGGCGGCCGGAGGTGGCGAACAGGCGCGCCTCCTGCAGCTTCTGCCGTCCCTCAGACGACATCAGCGCCAGACCCACGGCCGATTCGCGCGTTGCCGCCGAATCGGGCGCGACCTTTTTCAGCTGCTCCAGCAGCGTCTGCGCGGCGGCGACGTCGCCCTGATGCAGCGCCAGCCGCAAACGCGCCGCCAGCACCTGCGGATTATCGGGATCGATCTTCTCCAGCCGGTAGAGCGACTGCTGTACCAGATCATATTTGTTAGTCGACTCGCCGGTGCGGATCTGCGTCAGCAGCCAGTCCACCGGCGAGACCTCCGGGCCTGCGCCAGGCGCAGCCAGTCCCGGCAGCGTGCCTAACACACCGCTCAGCAGCAGGCTCGCCCGTAGCGCGTAAGCTTTATTCATCTTCATCATCAAGCAGACGGCGGCGGGTAATGATGCGCATCAGGCGCCAGGTCATCAGCGCAAACAGCACCACGACAAATACCGCGCAGAGCGCCAGCCAGAACGGATGCGTCGCCAGCATCGTCCATAAACGCTCCCACTAGGGGAGATGGCCGACGAAATAGTTACCGCCGACGCGCAGGCTGTTAACGCCCGACTCGCGGATAATGGCGGCGGAGCCGAAAATCGCGCCGCGCTTGCCGCTGTCAATCAGCGCATCGTTCAGTAGCTGCCAGGCGCGCGGACTGCCGTCCGCCAGCAGCGCGACCACGCTGCGCTGATCGTTAAACGGCGACTGGAAGCCGATAACCGTCGCCAGCGGACCGCGCGAACCGATGGCGGTGGTGCTCTCCACCGCGCGATCGCTGTCGCTAAGGCTGCCGCTATCGGTGGCCGCCTGGCGCACAGGCGTGTTGATCCAGCTTGCGGCAGCGTCGACCAGCGCGCTGATCCGACGGTCATCCTGCAGATCTTTCGGGATGTCGCCGATCATCAGCAGATCGGCGTCCTGATCCTTCGCCTTGCCCCAGTCGTCGGTAAACTGCACCCGCAACGCCGGATAGCCGGTTTGCGCGCCGATATTGCCCAGCGTGTTCAGCAGCGTACCAACCTGCTGCGCGTCGGGTTTCGGCTGCACCAGCACCAGGGTCTGCGCCAGATCGGCGTAGCGCGTGAAGGGGAAGCCCGCGCCAGCCCAGGCGCGCAGCGAAGGCATTTCGATATAGTGGCGGTAGCCGGAGAAATCGACGCTGGAGCTGTCATCCACCACCACATGATGGCTGACCGGCGTGACGGTTTCGCAGCGTCCGTCGGCCGTGCCGCCGATATAGGTGTTGGAGTAGTCGAAGTCGAAGCGCAGCTGATTCACCACGCCGAGACGCAGCGCCGGAATCGTCAGCTGGCGGCTGTTATCCTGCAATCCCTGCACCAGCGGGATATGCAGCAGCTGCTGACCGGCGGTGTTTTTCGGCGGCAGTGGGTAATCCTGAATGAACTGGTTATTCAGGTTGACCGCCAGCCGCGAGCCGTCTGCCTGAATCGGCGCGGTGTAGCGATAGCTTAAATCCATATCGATGCCGCGCGCGCGCACCAGAAACAGGTCGGGCGGCAGATTAAGCGTCAGGCTGACTGGATTCGGCTGCAGTCCGTCGGACTGCAGCTGGTTCTCATACTGCGTCAGTTCGGCGAAGGTGGTGCGTCGATCGGTACGCACCCAGTTCGGCGCGTCGTAGGCTTTGCGCGGCGCGAGCAGCTTCACGCTGTCGATAGTCGACGTATCGCCGCGCAGCAGCAGCTCGCCCTGCGCGATGCCCTGCACCGCTGTCAGCAGATCCTGATCGTTGCGCCCCAAAATCAGCAGCATCTTTTCGTAAGGATTGTCGGGCTGGCTGACGATCTCCACCGTGGGTTTGGTCACCGGCGGCAGATCTTTCAGAAAGTCCGGGCGAGCATCATTGGTGGCGAAGACAACGGCATGCTGCTGCTGCGGCAGCTGATTGTAGAGCACCGGGAAGTTCTGGCCGCGCCATGCGGCTTTGCTGCCGAACCAGGAGGCGAGTATCGCGGCGGCGCGCTGCTGCGTCACGTCCGGCTGCGCGGCAAAGACGACCGGCAGCGTCAGCGGACGCTTGTCGCGCGCGTCGAAGAACGGCTCCGGAAAGTGCGACAGGTCGTTTTTCAGCGGCAGCTTTTGCAGCGTTAAATCGATGCCGCTCTCTTTACCGATATCGAGCCAGATGGTGCTGTTGGCCGGGTTTTCGCAGACGTTGGCGTAATGACCAACCAGCTCAAAGCGCACGCGGTTGAAGTCGGTGATAAAGCGCGGATCGACCGCCAGCTGGGTTTGATTCTCTTTGCCGAGCTGCTCCGGCGTCACGGTGATAACGCCGATCAGTTCGTCGTTGAGGTAAACCTTAAGCTGCGACAGCGTCGGCAACAGCGCGGGCGAAGGACGATAGCTGAGGTTAAGCAGCGCACGCGTCACCACCTCGTCGCTGCGCACGCCGAACTCAATCTGACCGTTCGGCTGCGTGCCGCGTAGCGTCATGCTGCCCGGCGGCGGCGCCAGCTGGGTAAAGTCGAGCTGGCTGTCGCGCAGCGGCGCGGCGGGGTCCTGCGGCGCGGCCTGAACCGGCGCCGGGTCGGCGGCGTTCGCTGGCGCGGCGTCCTGCGCAGCGGCGCAGCTCAGCGTTGCGGTGCCCAGCAGCAGGGCGGTAAACCAACCGTTCACTCTCGTCATCGTCATATCATCAACTCAATACGTTTTTTGAAGCGGGCCCACGTCCGATGCCTTGCGGCAACAGCGAGGCCAGCCAGCTCACCCCAGCGGTAAGCAGGTTAAACAGCCGACGTAACTGCGGCGGACCATATTCCGCCAGGCGCAGATAGCCTTTAAAGCCGAGGATCATGATGTCGGCGAGACTCTGCACCGGTTTATCTTCCGGGAAACCGTCCTGCCACAGCGCCCAGGTATCGGCGCGGGCGAAGGTGCACTGGATAAATTCGATGTGCTGCTGGGTCGTAAGCTGATGCAGGCGAATACCGGCGCGCAGGCCAAAAACGCGCTGTACGCGGCAGGGAAAGCTGAACTCCTGCTGCCCGCGGCGCAGCAGCAGCCAGACCTTTTCATCTTCCTTCAGCGCATTCGACTCGCGCAGCTCGACACCGACACCGCCGTCGGAGTAGTCGCGCAGCGTACAGGGCAGCATATGCCCGTCTTCGCGGGCAATGGCGGCTGGCATAGCGATCTCCACGCGGTGCGCCTCGCGGATCTGCCGCGCCTCGACGGAAACCGCCACCGCGCCGCCGAGGATCACCATGTTGTAGACGACCCAGACCAGGCTCACCCACACCGTCAGCACTTCATTGGCCGGGCCGTTGTGCATGCGCCAGAACGCCATCGCGACGCCCGCCAGGTTGAGCAGCACCAGGAACATATAGGGTTTAGTGATCACCCAGTCGAGATGATGCTCCTCGACCAGACCGCCTTTCGCCGTGACGTTGAATTTGCCCTTATGCGGATTAAACAGAGCCACGGTGGTCGGCCGGGCGATATACCAGGCCAGCACGGTTTCATACACTTCGCTCCAGAAGGAGTGACGCCAGCGTCCCTGAATGCGCGAGTTGGTCAGGCTGGTGTGTAGCATATGCGGCAAAACGTAGATGGCGATCGCCAGCGCGGGCGCGTAGATGATGTAAGCGTGGCAGAGCAGAAACGCCAGCGGCGCCAGCAGGAAGATGAGCCGCGGAATGCCGGAAAGAAAGTGCAGCATGGCGTTGGCGTAGCAGAGACGCTGTACCCACTTCAGCCCCTTGCCGAATAAGGGGTTATCGAGACGGAAAATCTGCACCATACCGCGCGCCCAGCGGATGCGCTGGCCGATATGCGCCGACAGGCTTTCGGTTGCCAGTCCCGCCGCCTGCGGAATGCGGATATAGGCTGAGGCGTAGCCGCGCCGGTGCAGACGCAGCGACGTGTGCGCATCTTCAGTAACGGTCTCTACTGCAATGCCGCCGATCTCATCCAGCGCGCTGCGGCGCAGCACGGCGCAGGAGCCGCAGAAGAAAGTGGCGTCCCAGGTATCGTTGCCATCCTGCACCAGGCCATAAAACAGCGAGCCTTCGTTCGGCGTGCGGCGGAAGCGGCCCAGGTTGCGCTCAAAGGGATCGGGCGAGAAGAAGTGGTGCGGCGTCTGCAGCATCGCCAGCTTCGGATCCTTAATAAACCAGCCGATGGTCATCTGCAGGAAGGCGCGCGTCGGCACATGGTCGCAGTCGAAAATCGACACAAATTCACTGCGGCAGCGCGTTTTCAGCGCGTGGTTGATGTTGCCCGCCTTGGCGTGTTCATGCGTCGGACGCACCACATAGTTAACGCCGACGCTGGCGGCGAATTCGCGGAACTCTTCGCGGCTGCCGTCGTCAAGCAGGAAGATATTGAGCCGGTCTTTCGGCCAGTCGATGCCCATCGCCGCATAGATGGTCGGCTTGACGACGCTGAGCGGCTCGTTATAGGTCGGTACCAGCAGATCGACGCTCGGCCATTGATCGAGCGTCGTCGGCATCGAGACCGGCTGGCGGTTAAGCGGCCAGAGAGTCTGGAAATAGCCCAGCACCAGCACCACCCAGGCGTAGGTTTCCGCGGCAATCAGCAGCAGGCCGAACACCAGGCTGAGCGGATCGTCCCAGTTTAACGTCGAGGTGTAACGCCACCACAAATAGCGGCAGGAGACAGTCAGCGACAGCACAATCAGCATCATGGTGGGGAAGCGGCCCGGCACGCGCCGTACCAGCATTGCCAGGCACCAGAGCAGCACCACAAAGATAAACTGTGTCATCAACCCGAACGGCTGACTGATACAAAGCAGCGCCAGTAGCGAGGCGAACAGCGCCGCACCGATAAAGATCAGGCGACGCGTTAACGGCGATAACCGCTGCAGCCGCTGCTCAATACGTTCGTCGACATTGCCCGTCTGCGCGCGCGCGGAGAGCGTATCAAGCCATTGATAACCGCGCTGACGCCAGCGAAACAGCGGCTGGAAGGCTTTAAAGCGCTGCCGCTCGCTGCGGCCGCTCTCATCCTGCGGCAGGGTAATGACCAGCCATAGCGTCTGCACCAGATAGCGAAGAATGTCTAACGGACGCGGCCGTTCCGGCGAGATATGCGGATAGAGACGACGGCGATCCTGAATAATGCGCTGCCAGCCCGGCGTTTCAAAACGTAGCAGCGCCCAGCCCAGCGTACACCAGAGCAGATTCAGGCCGCTGGCGAAGCGGGAGGCCCCCTTGTCGCGCGCCGTGGCATAGCGCACACGCAGCGCCTGCCAGACCGGCGCGGTCAGCAGCCAGCGCAGCGGATTCATGGACGCGCTCCGTTCAGATGGAGCAGCAGCCAGTTCGCCAGCGTCGTGATCTCTTCGCTGACCAGCGCGTGCGGACGGTACTCCCCTACCGGCTGCTTCATCATCAGCGCTTCCGCCAGCGCTTCATCACGGTGGACTAACAGCGGGATCAGGTTGTTCAACGACGCGACCCACAGCTGATGGAGATCCTGCTGCAGACGGCTGTTGGCGTTGAACTGATTAATAATAAAGTGCGTATGCGGCGTAAAGCGCTGCTGATGCAGGCGCAGATGACAGTTGGCGTCCGGCGTCAGTACGCGCAGCACGCCGTCGAGTTGTTCATAAAGCGTTTCATGCCAGGGCAGCAAATCGGCCGGAAGGTCAAAAATCAACCACTTATAGCGACTGTTCAGATCCGGCAGCGCATCAAGCAGCGGCGCGGCGACCGCGGCCTCCTGGCGCAGCAAAGTAAAGTCCTGCTGATGAGAAAGCGAGCCGTGCGGCAGCAGATCAGGACCATGGGGATAGCGCAGCGCGGTTGCCTGCCAGGCGTCACCGCGGCGCAGCGCCTGCATCCAGCCGTTTTCCGGCAGCGCGGGCAGGTTGAAGTGCGCGCCAAGCTGGCTGGACGGAGAGCCGTCGATCAGCAGCACGCTTTCTCCGAGTGCCGTCAGCGCCCAGCCGAGCGCCGCGCAAAGGGAAGTTGCGCCCGTTCCGCCGCGTACGCCTTGCAGCGCGATCAGCGGCATTAGCGCGTACGTCCCGGCCTGTCGCCCGCCGTTTCAGCCAGCAGCGGCCAGCGCGCCACGATGTTCGTCAGGCGCTCTTCACGGGCGATATCGATATAGCGAAAAGCCTGCAGAGAAAAAGCATCGCGCAAGGCGCTAATATCATCCTGACGTTGGCCGTCGGACGCGACCAGAGTATAAGCATTTTCATTTTTCATTACTTTTCGCCACGGATAAAACAAGGTCGGGTATAAGGCGGTTATATTCACGCGGGAGTTAAATCGACTCCGTCTGAATCGGCGCGATGATAGATCAATGCGAACCCGTCTGTCATAACGTATTTTTAAATTTCTTTGGTTGCATCCTGCCCCGTCTATAATAAGCTAGCCTGGACTGAACAAATCGCGAATTCAATATGAAAAATTCCTTTGCGCTGGGGCTGTTGCAGGTTCAGCCTGAATTAACGGTATTGCAAACGCCCGGCTGTTATTGGGTAACCTGCGCGCGTCATGAAGACGCGCGCGCTTTTATTCGGCAGGCGATCCTGGCGCAGCAATCCGTCACCCTTATCAGCGCAGACGAAAAACCACACGATCTCTTGACGCCGGACCCTGCAGGCGGTCCAGATCGTATTCCGTTGTTTTCTCTGCCTAAAAATAAAAGCAGTTTGCTGCGTCTGGAGAGCGACTTTACCCGTAAGCTCAGCAGTAAAAACGGACTGGTGATTTTTAACAGCAGCGCGGCGCAGTGGGATAAACTTGACGAGGCGGAGTTAACCTCCTGGATAAAGCGTATGCGTCGGGTGCTGAATAAAAAGCAGATGACGCTTTTAATGGTCACGTCAGGCGCAACGATAATTAACCTGCGTAATAATCTTCAGCGTTATTTTCGCCAGCTGGACGGCGTGGCTCATTTAACATTTCAACAGGATAGCTGGCAGTATCGAATTAACTGGTGGTACGCCGGCGATCGGCTGCTCGCTGACCGCGCCATTCGACTTGACTGCAAAGACGATCGTTTTTACGCCGTAAATGAAAATGAAAAGCAGGAGCCGCTCAGCCTTAACGATGAGCAACATTATCTTGCGGAGAAAATAGTGCTGGAGGGCGCGCCGCCGCTTTCGCGTCAGTGGCAGCTCTTTGACGATAATGAACAGGTCTTTTTCCGCGCGCAGCAGGCGAGCGCCGCGACGGTGATTTTCAGCCTGACCCGCAGCGACTATATCGGCGAGCTGGCGAAAATGGTGCACAGCCTGCGCCGCGCGCGCGGCAACGGCTTAAAAATCGTGGTGCGCGAGATGGGCACCAGCCTGCGCTACAGCGATGAACGCCTGCTGCTGGCGTGCGGCGTCAGCGCCATCGTGCCGACCAGCGCGACCATGTCGCGCTTTCTGACGACGCTGGAAGGTCTGCAGGGTCAGGTATTCAACCGCCGCGTGCCTGCCAACCTGGATGCGCTGACCGCCGCGCTGCAACCGCTGCAGGAGAAAGGCTATCTGCGCCTCGACGCCTTCTGTCAGGCGGTAGGACAGCTGATCGGCAATACGCTGCTGCCGGAGAACGATAAAGGTTTGCTGGTGGCGCTGCGCCCGGTGCCGCAGCTCAAACCGCAGCAGGTGTTGACTCTGTGCAAACCGCGACGCTTCGGCGATCTGGTCACGGTGCTGGACGATCGTGTCATTCTGTTTCTCTCTTCCTGCCGCTATAACGATCTTGATAAGGCGCTGAAATTTATCTTTTCGCTGCCGCACGACGAGCTTTTCGCTAACCGACTGGTCTGGTTTGAGGACAATCAAATTCTTGCGGAAATCAACAACATAAAAAATCTGACGCCCAATGCGCTGCAGGACATTACACCCGAGCTTCAGCCAACGCAGCCCGCCGCAGAACCGGTTGAAACCCGCGAGCGCCCCACGCCGCAGCCCATCATTTTACTGGCGGAGAGTAAAACCCGATGAACCTGATGGACTGGTTGCAAATCGCGCTCTTAATTCTGGTTATTTTATTGTTTTTAAAGCCGTTATATCGGCAATGGCTGCCGCGTCGCTGGAACGGCATGTTGAATCGCCTGCTGCCCGCCCGTGCGCTGAAGTCTGAAGGTCACTGGCAGCGTAAATCCTCGAAAAAGGATGCAAATCATTAATGAATAACGATCAATCCACTTCCGCTCACTCTTCCCGCTTATGGTCTTACTGGCGCGGGCTGGGCGGCTGGAACTTCTACTTTCTGCTTAAGTTCGGTCTGTTGTGGTACGGCTACCTCAATTTCCACGCGTTGAGCAACCTGATATTCCTGGCCTGGCTGCTGTTCCCGCTGCCCTCGCCGCGTCTGCATCGCCTTCGCAGCTGGATATCGCTTCCCATCGGCTTCGGCCTGTTCTGGCACGATACCTGGCTGCCGGGCATAGAGAGTATCCTTAGCCAGGGCAACCAGGTGGCGGGCTTCTCCGGTGCCTATCTGCTCGATCTGGTTAATCGCTTCATTAACTGGCAGATGATCGGTGCCGCCTTTGTGCTGCTGGTGCTCTATCTGTTTATCTCGCAGTGGGTACGCGTGACGGTGCTGGTCTCCCTGATGCTGATCTGGCTTAACGTGCTGACTATCGCCGGTCCCGCGCTGTCGCTGTTGCCAACCAAAGCCGCCACGCCAGAGGTGGTGCTGAACCAGACGCCTGCCGCCGGTCAGCCACAGGCCGCCAGCGCGCCGGACGGGCTTGACCAGTCGGCGCCGCCCACCAGCGCTAATCTTACCGCCTGGCTGAACCGCTTTTACGACAGCGAACGCAAGCGTGTGACCCATTTTCCCGACAGCCTGCCTGCGGATTCGCAGCCGTTCGATATTCTGGTGGTAAATATCTGTTCGCTCGCCTGGTCGGATATGGACGTCTCACAGCTGCGCAGCCATCCGCTGTGGCAGCACTTTGATATCGTGCTGAACAACTACAACTCCGCTACCGGCTACAGCGGCCCGGCGGGCATTCGTCTGCTGCGCGCCAGCTGCGGCCAGACCTCGCACAGCGATCTCTATAAGCCGACTGACGCGCGGTGTTATCTGTTTGATAATCTGGCCAGGCTGGGCTTTAAAGAGCAGCTGATGATGGATCACACCGGCGTGTTTGGTAACTATCTGAAGGAACTGCGCGACGACGGCAATATTCAGGCGCCGCTGATGTCGCAGGCGGGTATTGCGCCGGAGCTGACCTCGTTCGACGGCTCGCCGGTGTTCAACGATGCACAGCTGATGCAGCGCTGGCTTGACGATCGCAGCAAGAGCAGCGACGCGCGCAGCGCCACGTTCTATAACCTGATCCCGCTGCATGACGGCACGCGCGATCTGGGCAGCACCCAAACCGCGCCGTGGAAGCCGCGTGCACAGGTGCTGTTCGATCAGCTTGATGCCTTCCTGACGAATCTTGAGAAGTCGGGACGACGCGTGATGGTGCTGGTGGTGCCGGAGCATGGCGCGGCGCTGCAGGGTGACAAGATGCAGATGTCTGGCCTGCGCGATATTCCCAGCCCGAGCATTACTCACGTGCCGGTTGGCATTAAGTTTGTCGGCATGAAAGCGCCGCATCAGGGCCAGCCGTTAACCATCGATACGCCGGCCAGCCTGCTGGCGATTTCCGAGCTGGTTTCCCGCGTAGTGGACGGTCAGGTATTTAACGCGCCGAACGTGAATATGTCGGTGCTGGCGGACAAACTGCCGCAGACGCCGGTTGTCTCGGAGAATGACAATGCCGTGGTGATGATGTATCAGGGCAAGCCCTGGATCCGGTTGAACGGTGGCGACTGGGTGGCTTATCCGCAGTAAGCGGGTTTCGCCCGCCTGGTTTGCATGGCGTTCGCTGCGCGAACGGCTGGCGTTGTGCAGGTTCCGCCCGCCAGGCGTCGGGGAATTTCAGCAGCTGCGCTGCCGGCGTGCGTATTAAGGGGCTTGCCAGCCCCTTAACAATCCCGGCTTCCGGCAGCCTCCACGCCGCGCTATGCGCGGTCCCTTCGTTGCTTACGTCAGCCTTACGGACCGCGCGGATTCGCCGTCCTGGCTCATGCCGCGCTCTCGCCGACTTCCTGTCGGCTCGTCCTGGCCGCCGTGCGCGCCTCAGCGTGTCGGATGCCTCTGTCACACCCTCGCCTGTGAGTTCTCATTTTTTTATAAACGGCTGCGTTGTCTGTATGCAGGATGCGCGCTTGCAGCGATAAGATTGCGTCTTCTGGAGTCAGGACTCTTCGTCCTCGCCGCCGCGCACGCCTCAGCGTGTCGGATGCCTCTGTCAGACCCCCTGCCTGTGATTTCTCTTTTTATAAATGGTCGCGTCGTCTGATCGCGCTTATAGCGATAAGGCCGTTGGTAAAAACACAGAACTTGCAGCAGGGGTTGTGAGGGCCATCGCAGCCGCTGAGCGGAGGAGGGATTTCAGGACGAGCGGCAGGGATGCCGCGAAGAGGCTGGCATGAGCCAGGGAGGGCGAATCCAGCCGGTCCGTCAGAAATCCTGACGAAGCGAAGGGACCCGCGCAGCGGGCGGCGGAGCTGGCCCAGGGCGCGGGTGCAGGGCCGCCGCCTTGCGGCCCTGCTCGGTCGCCCGCAGAGGGCGGGATGAAACTGCCCGGCTGTTGGGCGAACGAAACCTGCACTGAAGCCCCCCGTCTGTCGTGCGAACGAAACCTGCACCAAAGCTCCCCCCACTGTTAAGCGAGCGAAACCCGCACCGGGGTTTAACAGCAGCAAAAACCCTCTGCTCAACGCCCGCTCGCGCAGCGAAGCCAGAGCCCCTGCGCAGCAGGCAAACGCTCAGCGCTTCTCCTGCAATGCCTGCCACACCAGCAGCTGCAAACTGGCGGAAAAGTAGTTCTGGTCCGGCGCAAGCCGGTCGCTGATATACCCCGTCTCGTTCAGCGTTAAATCCCGGATAGCCAGCAAGCCGCCGTCGAGGTGGTAAGGCGCGTTGTTGTTGCCCATGACATCGAACCAGGCGGGCGTCGTCAGGCGACCGTAACGCTGCCAGACGTTTTGAAACGGCACCAGACGCAGGCTTTGCGGGTCGTACCACCAGATGTTGAGCGGCACGCGAATCGCATCGTAGCTGAAGCGGCTGGAGTAGCCCACCGCTGGCGCGACCGAGCCGTCAGCATTCAGCGCCACCCAGTCGAGCGGCAGGCCCGTTTTGCCGAAATGCATCGCGCCCAGCAGATCCATGCCGTTATCAATCAAGGCGTTCCACACCTTGAGATGGCTGTGGTCGGCAAAGGTGCGCCAGGCCTCGAAAAGAAAATAAGAGGGGTTCAGCACGACATAGCTGGTCTTGTTGAAACCCTGCGCGCCCGGCAGCATCACCGTATGGCCCGCGAAGGTCACCACGTTATGCTTCACGATGGCGTGCTGAATCCGATCCGACGCCTGCTGATAGGTCTGCGAAGACCACTTATCGGCTGCGCGCTGCAGCGCCCAGGCAATAAGCACGTCGCCGTCGGAAGCGTTGTTCTTGTCCGCTACCGGATCGCTCACGTTCGGCGTATAGCGCCAGTAGAAGAGATCGTTTTGCGTATTCAACAGATGCTGGCGCGTCCAGCTCCACAGCTTATCGAACGTGGCGCGATCGTCATTCGCCACCGCCAGCAGCATGCCATAGCCCTGCCCTTCTGTATGGCTGACGTTATTGTTGGCGTTGTCGACAATACGTCCTTCCGGGGTTAAAAAGCGGCTCTTGAAGGTGCTCCAGCCGTCAGCCGAAGCCTGTGCGCTTACCATCATCACCATGAAAAAAATCACCCATCTCAGCCAGGCTGGCTTTGTCATGTCGTCGCTCCGTTAATACCGATAGTGCAGCGTATTGCCGTCGTTAAAATCCTGCGTCACCGCGACCGCCGTCCGCAGAAAGGGCATGAAGCTTCAGCAGAATTGCCGCATCTTGCGGCTGTAGCTGAACGAAACCCCAGCTAAAGCGGGCCAGCTGTAAATTCATGTCGCGCTCCCGATCCTGCGCGGTACGCGCGTCAGGCAAAGGATAGCGCGCCGCCAGCGATTCGCCCATGCTGTAGAGGAATGGCTCTGTCTCTGCTCTGTCCGCGTTTGCGCGCATCCCTTCCATCATCATGCTGACCAGATCGAACCAGCCAGGTTGATGCGTGTGATCATCAGCGAGACCGACGTCATGGTGAAATCGAAACGCTTGTCGCAAGATGGAAGCAGCCGCTCACGTCAGCGACGGTAAACGTTTATCGCTGCGGCTGGGGCTGCATCAGATGGAGTGAAGGATTTGGCAGTAAAAAGGCTCCTTACGGAGCCTCTGTTTTAAACGATCCCTTCCGCCGCGCCGACCGGCTGATTTTCATCCTGGTCGACGGCGAAGCAGGCGATCTGCTGATCGCCGTAGCGCTTCAGTTTCGGCTGTAGCTGTACGCAGGTACCGAAACGGCGGCGGCAGCGCGCATTAAAAGCGCAACCCGGCGGCGGGCTGAGCGGGCTGGGCAGTTCGCCGGTCAGCTTGATGCGCTCGCGCCGATCGTCCGGGTTAAGGCGCGGCGTGGCTGACAGCAGCGCCTGAGTATAAGGATGGCGCGGATTGTTGAAGATCGCCTCTTTGCTGCCTTTCTCAACGCAGCGGCCCAGATACATCACCATGACCTCGTCCGCGATATGCTCCACCACTGAGAGATCGTGCGAGATAAAGACGTAGGACAAGCCCATCTCCTGCTGCAAATCCATCATCAGGTTAAGCACCTGCGCGCGCACGGAGACGTCGAGCGCCGAGACCGGTTCATCGGCGATCAGTACGTCGGGTTCGAGCATCAGCCCGCGGGCGATAGCGATACGCTGACGCTGGCCGCCAGAGAACATATGCGGATAGCGATCGTAATGCTCGGTTTTCAGGCCGACCTTCGCCATCATCTCCAGCGTCTTCTCTTTACGCTCCGCCTTGCTCAGCGCGGTGTTAATCAGTAGCGGCTCCTCAAGGATCTGGCTGACTTTTTTGCGCGGATTGAGCGAACCGTAGGGGTTCTGGAACACAATCTGGATTTTCTGACGGCGCAGCGCCTGCGCCTGCGGATCGTGCTTCAGCAGATCCTGACCATGCCAGTAGAGCTGGCCTTCGGTCGGCGTTTCGATCATGGTCAGCAGGCGGCCGAGCGTCGATTTACCGCAGCCGGATTCGCCAACGACCGCCAGCGTTTTACCGCGCTCCAGATTAAAGGAGACGCCATCCAGCGCTTTCACCAGGCGCTGCTGGCCAAACAGGCCTTTCTTCACCGGGTAGTGTTTTTTCAGGTCAATCGCCTGTAGCAGGTACTCCTGCCTGGTATTATCAAGACTCATAGGTTGGTCTCCCGGCATCATCCAGCGGATAGTGACATTTGGACTGACGCCCCGGAATGTCGCGTAAGGCAGGTTCTTCTTTACGGCAGCGATCGGTGGCGTACGGACAGCGCGGATTCAACAGGCAGCCGACCGGACGGTCATATTTACCCGGCACGACGCCCGGCAGCGACGCCAGACGCGCTTTGTCGGCGGCGAATTCCGGCAGCGCGCGCAGCAGCGCCTGGGTATAGGGATGGCGCGGCGCCTTGAAAATATCGTTCGCCTTGCCGCTCTCTACAACCTGTCCGGCATACATCACGATAATGTGATGCGCGGCTTCCGCCACCAGCGCCAGATCGTGCGTAATCAGGATCAGCGCCATGTTCTCCTGCTGCTGCAGCTCAAGCAGCAGTTCGATAATCTGCGCCTGGATGGTCACGTCCAGCGCCGTGGTTGGCTCATCGGCAATCAGCAGCTTAGGCCGACAGGCGATCGCCATGGCGATCATCACGCGCTGGCTCATACCACCCGACAGCTGGTGCGGATAGACATCCAGACGCGATGCCGGATCGGGGATGCCGACCTGCGTCAGCAGATCGATTGCGCGCTGACGGCGGGTACGCCGGTTGCCGCCCTGATGCACCTTAATCGCTTCCATAATCTGGTAGCCGACGGTGTAGCAAGGGTTAAGGCTGGTCATCGGATCCTGGAAAATCATCGCCACTTCTGCGCCCACCAGCTGACGGCGCTCTTTCTCGGAGATGCGTTTCAGGTCGCGCTGGTTAAACTCCAGCTTCTCCGCCATCACTTTGCCGGGAAAATCGATCAGGCCCATAATCGCCAGCGAGCTGACTGATTTGCCGGAGCCGGACTCGCCGACGATCCCCACGACCTGTCCCTGCTCGACCTGATAGCTGATGCGGTCGACCGCGCGGAACGGTGCCTTATCGTCGCCGAAATGCACCGATAATTTATCTACATTTAATAACGCCATCTCGGTGCCTCTTACTGCTTGAGTTTCGGGTCGAGGGCGTCGCGTAAGCCATCGCCCATCAGGTTAAAGGCCAGTACGGTGAGCAGAATAACCAGTCCAGGGAAGGTCACTACCCACCAGGCGCTTTGCGCATACTGCAATACGTCGGAGAGCATGGTGCCCCACTCCGGCGTCGGCGGCTGCGCACCCATACCGAGAAAGCCCAACGCCGCCATGTCGAGAATGGCGTTGGAGAAGCCCAGCGACGCCTGCACGATCAGCGGTGCCAGACAGTTAGGCAGAATATTGACGAACATCTGACGCAGCATGCCCGCGCCCGCCACACTGGACGCAGTAACGTAGTCGCGGTTTACCTCAACCAGCACTGCGGCGCGGGTAAGACGGATATAGTGCGGCAGCGCGACAAAAGTCAGCGCGATGGAGGCGTTAACGATCGACGGACCGAAGATCGCCACCAGCACCAGCGCCAGCAGCAGACTCGGCAGCGCCAGCATAATATCCACCACGCGCATGATGATGCCGTCTACCACGCCGCCGAGGTAGCCCGCCAGCAGGCCGAACACGACGCCGAGGATCAGCGACAGCACCACCACCATACAGCCCACCAGCAGCGACAGACGCGCGCCGTACATCAGACGCGACAGCACATCGCGGCCCACATCGTCGGTGCCGAGGATATAGCTCCAGCTACCGCCTTCCTGCCAGACCGGCGGATGCAGCAGCGCATCGCGGAACTGCTCTGCAGGCGCATGCGGCGCCAGCGCGCCGGCGAAAATGGCGATCAGCAGCATCAGGACCACATAGACCAGGCCGATGACCGCGCCCTTATTGCGTTTAAAATAGTGCCAGAACTCCTGGATGGGGGTCATCGGCTTAGGTGCAGCGGCTACGCTTGCGGGATCAACAACAGACATGACGCCCCCTTATTTTTTATGTCGTATGCGCGGGTTGACCACGCCGTACAGCAGATCAACCAGCAGGTTGACCAGGATAATCAGCACCGCAGTCAGCAGCACGCCGCCCTGCACTACCGGATAGTCGCGGCGTTGCAGCGCTTCGATCAGCCAGCGGCCGAGGCCCGGCCACGAGAAGATGGTTTCCGTCAGGATGGCGCCCGCCAACAGCGTGCCGACCTGCAGTCCAATCACCGTGACCACCGGCAGCATGGCGTTACGCAGCGCATGAACGACGATAACGCGCATCCGCGTCAGGCCTTTCGCGCGCGCGGTGCGGATATAATCTTCGCCCAGCACTTCCAGCATCGCCGAACGCGTCATACGTACAATCACCGCCAGCGGAATGGTGCCGAGCACGATAGCGGGCAGGATCATATGCATCACCGCATCCTTGAAATCGCCCGCCTCGCCCCAGAAGAAGGTATCGATCAGCATAAAGCCGGTGAGCGGATTGCTGTCGTCCAGGAACACGGTATCGCTGACGCGTCCGGAAACCGGCGTCAGGTTAAGCTGCACCGATACCAGCATAATCAGCATGATGCCCCACCAGAAAATCGGCATGGAGTAGCCGGTCAGGGAGATGCCGACCGCGGTATGGTCAAAGATGGAGCCGCGCTTCACCGCCGCGAGAACGCCGACCGGGATACCCACGGCGACGGCGAAGATCATGGCGCAGATGCCCAGTTCCAGCGTGGCTTTAAAGCGCGGTACGAACTCATCCCACACCGGGATGCGGCTCTTGAGCGAAATGCCCAGATCGCCATGCAGCACGCCGTAAATGTAGTGAACGTACTGTTTCCACAGCGGCTGGTCGAGGCCAAAGGCCGCCATCAGCTGAGCGTGGCGCTCCGGGGAGATCCCGCGCTCGCCCGCCATGATCAGCACTGGATCGCCGGGGATCATATGCACGAACGCGAAGGTCAACAGGGTAATGCCGATAAATGTCGGGATGACAAGTCCCAGACGTCGGAGTATGAACTGCAGCATAAGCCGGATTCTCAGTCTTTTCCCGCCGCGATAAGCGGCAGGATCTATTGCTCACAACTCGCGCTCGAGGAAATCCTCGGACGCGACGCAAAGTGCGTTTAACCGTCATCTCTCGCTGTGCAGGCGCGATAACCCTTTTCCGACGCTTACCGGGGTAAATGTCGGAGACTGGTCGGCTCGCCGCTTTCCTGCAGCGCGAAGATGTTGGGTTTTATTCGAAGAAGTTAGCCGAAAATGTGCGTCGACTGAGCGGGCAAGCACCCGCTCAGGGGCCGAACAGGTCGGCCCGGACCGCAGGCGTTATTCCTGGATATCGACGTTTTCGAAGTGGTGTTTGCCTAACGGATCGACCACGTAGCCAGAGACTTTTTTGCTCACCGGCTCATACACCGTAGAGTGCGCGATAATCAGCGCCGGCGCCTGGTCATGCATCACAACCTGCGCCTGCTTATAAAGCTCAATACGTTTATTGTGGTCCGATTCGGCACGAGCCGGCTGGATCAGATCTTCAAACGGCTTATAGCACCAGCGCGAGTAGTTAGAGCCATCTTTTGCCGCCGCGCAGCTAAACAGCGTGGCGAAGAAGTTGTCCGGATCCCCGTTGTCGCCGGTCCAGCCCATCATCACCGACTGGTGTTCGCCCGCTTTCGCGCGCTTCAGGTATTCACCCCACTCGTAGGTCACGATTTTGGCTTTCACGCCGATCTTCGCCCAGTCAGCCTGAACCATTTCCGCCATACGGCGCGCGTTCGGGTTGTAAGGACGCTGAACCGGCATCGCCCACAGGTCGATAGAGAAGCCATCCGGCAGGCCCGCTTCTTTCAGCAGCGCTTTGGCTTTTGCCGGATCGTAAGCGTAGTCCTGTATCGCGTCGTTATAGCCCCACATGGTCGGCGGGATCAGGTTTTTCGCGGCCTGGCCTGCGCCCTGATAAACGGCATCGATAATGGCTTGTTTGTTTACCGCCATGGTCAGCGCCTGGCGCACCTTGACGTTATCCATCGGCTTCTTCTCGGTGTTAAACGAGAGATAGCCAACGTTCAGGCCCGGCTGCTCCATCAGGTTGATTTTGGTGTCTTTCTTCATGCTGGCGATGTCGGCCGGGTTCGGGTACGGCATCACCTGGCATTCGCCCTTCTGCAGCTTGGCGTAGCGTACGGAAGCGTCCGGCGTAATAGAGAAGACCAGACGATCGATTTTCGGCTTCGTGCCCCAGAAATCCGGGTTGGCCTTATACAGAATGCGTGAGTCTTTCTGGTACTGCTGCAGCACGAACGGGCCGGTGCCGACCGGGTTCAGGTCCAGCTTCTCCGGCGTACCCGCTTTCTGCATCTTGTCTGCATACTCTTTCGACAGAATCGATGCGAAGTCCATGCCGAGGTCAGCCAGGAACGGCGCTTCTGGACGCGTCAGCGTAAAGCGAACGGTATAGTCGTCGACTTTCTCGACTTTGCCGATCAGCTTCGGCATATCCATGCCTTCGAAATATTCGTAGCTGCCGCCGGAGACGTTATGGTAGGCGTTGTTTTTATCCAGCTGACGCTCGAAAGAGAAGATCACATCGTCAGCGTTGAACTCACGCGATGGCTTAAACTCTTTGGTGGTCTGCCACTTTACGCCTTTGCGCAGGTGGAACGTGTAGGTTTTGCCGTCATCGCTGATATCCCACTTCTCCGCCAGACCAGGCTGCAGCTCGGTGGTGCCGGTTTTGAACTCAACCAGACGGTTATAGATCGGCACGGAGCTGGCGTCGTAGGTCGTACCTGAAGTGAACAGCTGCGGGTTAAAACCTTCCGGCGAGCCTTCTGAACAGTAAACGAGGGTTTTTGCCTGAACACCTGCGGCGACGGTCATAGCAATCAGGCTCAGACCGACCTTCAGCATCCTGGATTTGGCCAGGGAGTTGATCATGCTTTTACTCCATTGTGATGTGTTGTTGTGTGTATTGCCCGACCTCTGTTTTTTTTATGCGGTTCAGGCAGACCACTGATGTGGTCGAAAGTGCGGAGCGGTTCTTGTTGTGTTTTTCCGACGCCGTAGAAACTGCCGGATCACGCCGCTTCTGCAACTTTATTGACGCATCAATTTGTCAACAGTTGCAAAGAACGTCAATACAGCCGCGAGTTATTTACACAGAGTGTGAGGAATAGCAAGCAACGGTAAAAAAAAGCCTTCGCCGCTAATTGCCGGATATTGCACAGCGCTTTTACCTGCATAACCATATATCCCACTAATTCGGACGATAATTGACAGTGATTCTCACCGCTAAAAAACATAAGCGCTAACCCGATAAATGTTGAATAACTGAACGATTTAGCGTGCGTTATCGCGTCCAGGCAGTGGAAAATGCTAGGTCGCAGGCATAAGAAATTGGCATGACAATAAAAAAGGTCATAAGAAAAACGTGATGCGAAATAAGCGTCTGGGCCTGTTGCAGCGGGCGATACCCTACTAAAAGCGGGAATAATCAGATTGATCAGGCCTGAATGTCGACAAAGGTTTATTTCAGCGGGTTTCCAGTAAAACGGTGAGAAACAGCTGAATCCAGCAGAGGCAATATTATGTCAGGAAATCGACGACGATATTTTTCTACGCGACCTGTTAACGCCTCATAAAAACTTATGCGAATAACGGCTTTATTGTGCTTATTTTTGATAAGCCGAGCGGCGTATTAAAAGGTTAACAGGGATAAAAAAGCAAAGCGTCTCGCCTCAGGGGCGAAACGGCAGGAGCATATTTGAATAACGCACAGTGTTGTCACGCAAAACAGAGCATCCGTTTTAAAAAAGACGAAAAAAAACCTGCTTTTTCAAGCAGATTTATAAAATGGTCGGTGAGAGAGGATAACGCTTATCTGCGATAAGCGCCCTTCGGGCCGTTGCTGCGCAACGTTGTATCGCTACGCTCGGCGCAAACCTCCTTCGGAGGTTCTCATCCTCTTTTCTACAGATGAAAAAAAACCTGCTTTTTCAAGCAGGTTTCTTAAATCTGGTCGGNTCGCTACGCTCGGCGCAAACCTCCTTCGGAGGTTCTCATCCTCTTTTCTACAGATGAAAAAAAACCTGCTTTTTCAAGCAGGTTTCTTAAATCTGGTCGGTGAGAGAGGATTCGAACCTCCGACCCCTTCGTCCCGAACGAAGTGCGCTACCAGGCTGCGCCACTCACCGATGGGGGCGCATGTTACTGCGCCGGTTTGTAAGCGTCAACCGCTTTTTTACCATTTAGCCGCGATCGCCTGAAAAGCAACCTGTCAGTAAAATCCCTCGCCGCTCAGTCAGTTCCGACACTTTACAGCGCGCTGGCACCTGAAGAAGCTGGCGCCTGGCACCAGTTGTTCGCCGCTTTAATGCCGCCATTCGGAGAGGTGTAGCCCAGACAGCCCAGAATAGTATCGAACAGCTCAACATGACGATGCGTCTTACCGATGCGCTGCTGCGCCTGCAAACGCTCGAAATTAGCGCGGTTATTGGCATCGGCCAGATACTTGTCCGAGGCCCACACCATCATCGGCACGCGGAACTGCTCCGGCGGCGCCATCTCACGCGGCGTACCGTGCAGATGCGTATTTTCGCTAATCGACTCGCCGTGGTCAGCGGCATAAAAGACAATCGCCTTCTTGTCGCGCAGCTGATCAAGCACGCTGTCCAGCATGCTATCCACGTAAAGGATCGAATTATCGTAAGCGTTAATCAGCTGCGCCTTGCTGCAGGTCTCATCGACGCCCATACACTCCGGCTGATAGCGGGCGAAACTGCGCGGATAGCGCTGCGAATAGAGATAGTGCGAGCCTTTGGTATGCAATACTACCAGATGCTTCCCGTGCGGATAACGATCCAGCGACGCCTTAAGCTCCGGCACCAGCAGCATATCGTCAACGGACTTGCCAGCGTTACGCGGCTCTGAGCCAATCTGCTCGCGGAAGGCGAAATTATCCACTTCCGCATTATCGTAAAACCACACCTCGCTCTGCATGGCGAACAGCTCGGACGAAAAGCCCAGCTCCTTCATCACGGCAAAAATATTCTTTTCTTTAAGCGTGCGTCCCGGACTGTCCTCCGTGCCGCCCTCACGCACAAACATACAGCGCAGCGACAGCTTAGTGGAGGTATCGCACGACTCGCCGCGAAACGCCACCAGGTTCTTCTCTTTGGAAAGCTTCGGCGTAGTGTCGCGATCGTAGCCCAGCATACCCATATGATCCCAGCGCGTAGTCTCGCCAATGACGAACACCACATAGGTATCGTCGATGCCCGGCGGCGCAACATAAGTAAACTTCTTCGCCGGGTCGAGCAGCTCCTGACTGTCCAGCGTCTCATCGATATGCGTCCAGGCGAACAGCCCTAACGCGGCCAGCCAGTTCGACGGCAGATAAGAGTGGGCAACCACGCCGCCGTAGCTCGGCAGATCGATATTGGTAATCTCTTCGTTAGTTTTTTGCAGCTTGTCGAAATAACGGATCGGCAGCCATACCAGCGCGACACACAATAGCATCACCAGCATCGGCTTCAGGCGCTGTCCCGGCGTACGCAGCTGCTCGATCAGCGTCTGGCTGAGATTGTTACGCCAGATCATCAGCAGCGGCAGCGCGCTGACGGCAACCATCCATACCACAAAGTGCAGGCCGACCACCTCTTTCGACAGATCAACATCGGTCGTCATGACCGATGCCACGATGCCGTAGCCAATCATTACGTTAAAAAAGGCCATGTAATAGGCGGCGGCAACGGAAATCACCACCAGCAACGTAGCCAGTACGCGATAGAAGCGCTTTCCGCCCAGCGACAGCAGACGCATCAGGAAAAAAGTGAGCACGACGATAGCCATCACTTCAGTCACAGCTGTCAGCCAGTTTGTTACGGTGGATTTGGTCAGAAAGCCGTCAAAGCGACGATAAAAGATCGGCAAATTAAGCAGAATGCCGATGTATAACGCCAGCAGCAACGAGAGCTTTTGCTGGGTTATGGTTTTTATGTAATTCATCTTAAAGGGTTTTCCCTGGAGTGGAGCATGATGTTGAACGCTATTGTGACTACCGGAACGCGGAAGAGTTCGCTTGCTTAGCGCAGAGACATGACGATTTCCTGGGGAACAGGAAGAATCTGAACGGGATCGGACGACTCTTTCACGAGGCCGCACAGTAGAACATAAATTAACCAGTCAGGCCAGAACAGAGGATGAGGCAGGCAGGGAAAATGCGAAGAGAGGCAAAAAAGGGGCCTGCAGAGGGGCCCCTGTCACTCAGCGAATAATATTCAGCGTCACGTCGATGTTATTGCGCGTGGCGTTAGAGTACGGACAAACGATATGCGCGGCGTCAACCAGCTTCTGCGCTTCCGCCTCGTCCATCTCCGGCAGGTGGATATTCAGTTTTACTTCGATACCGAAACCGTCTGGAATCGGACCGATTCCGACTTCGCCTTCGATCCAGGCATCTTTCGGCATCGCGATTTTATCGCGGCCTGCCACGAACTTCATCGCGCCGAGGAAACAAGCGGAGTAACCGGCAGCGAACAGCTGCTCCGGGTTAGTGACTTCACCGCCTGCGCCGCCCATCTCTTTCGGCACGCCCAGCTTCACGTCCAGCACGCCGTCAGAAGAGGTTGCACGACCATCACGGCCGCCGGTGGCTTTGGCTTTTGCGGTATAAACAACTTTCTCTAAAGACATAACTTCCTCTCTGTATTAAACGATTTAATCGTACGCGATTAATAAAAGTGTAGCAGGTGTTTCGACGGGCGCGAACGCCCGGTAAATCTTTAGCGCGACTGGTTAAGGTTGTCGCGCAGCAAATCGAGTCCGTTTTTCAGCGCCATCAGCGTGTCGTTATCACAGGCGGTCGCGCACTGGACCGCCTCTGGAATAGCGCTCGCCTGGCTTTGCAGCGCGCGGCCCTGCTCTGTCAGCGTGACCACTACCTGACGTTCATCCTGACGCGAACGCTGACGGTTAATCAACCCTGCGCTTTCCAGACGCTTCAGCAAAGGCGTCAGCGTGGCGGAGTCAAGAAACAGCTGCTCGCCGATTTCAGACACGGTGAGATCGTCCTGCGCCCAAAGCACCATCATTACCAGATATTGCGGATAGGTAATGTCGAGCTGCGACAGCAGTTGTCGATAGACTTTATTCATCGCCAGGTTGGCGGAATAGAGCGCGAAGCAGAGCTGTTGATTGACCAACAGTGGCGACGCGTTCACTTTTTTGTCATTTTGGTTACTGTTCATGTCAATGAATATAGATAGCGTGCTAGATAATTGCAAGCAACTTTTTACCAGGAGGGCATGTGCATGATGGAATCTCTGGAAGAGCAGGCGCGACGCTATGCGACACGCGCGCACGCGGCAGCCGGTCAACGGCGTAAATATACCAACGAACCCTATATCGTTCATCCCGCCGCCGTTGTGGAACTGGTGCGCAGCGTCAGCGCAGACGACGAACTACTGGCGACGGCCTGGCTGCACGATACGGTAGAAGATACAGAGACCACTCTTGCCGATATTGAATCACACTTTGGTTCGCGCGTCGCGCAGCTGGTTGAAATGCTTACCGACAGCGCTCAGCCGCAGGCGAAAAACCGCGCCGCGCGCAAGCTGGCGCATTTTCGTCATACCGCCGACGCCTCGCCCGAGGCGCAAACCGTCAAGCTGGCCGATATTATCGATAATACGCGCGCTATCGTACGTTTCGATCCCCATTTTGCGCGGGTTTATCTGGTGGAAAAACGCGTTCAGATCGCCCTGTTGAAGCAGGGCGACGCGCAGTTATGGCGGCAGGCCAGCGCCATTATCGAACAGGGAATCGCGCAGCTTGGTCAGCCGCCCTACAGCGTGCCGGAGAGCTGGTTCGTTAAACAGACGGCGAAATACCGCAGCCTGAGCTAAAAAAAACCCGCCGCTGGCGGGTTCTCTTTTTTCTTCTTTTTAGTCCAGTAACTGCCGTCCAAGATAGGGATTGGCATGCAGCAATTTCATCAGTTTCTGCGCCGTCGCGGAGGGGCGTGTACGGCGCGCTTCCCAGCTTTTGACTGAGGAGACGCTAACGCCCATCACTTTGGCAAATTCATCTACTTTCATACCGGTTAATTCACGCAGGCGTTGCGGCTCTGGCATAGCGGGCTGAAGCTGAATTTCAGTTGTGGCAGGTGTTGCATCACGTGTCAGTACAATCTGCTCAAGGCTGCTGAGCAATTCAAAAACGGGATCTTTTACTTCCATAGAGAACTCCTTAAAACTCACTATGAATCACGTGAAAGTAGAGGTAAAAACCAAATGGTTTACACACCGATCTTCGCAGGCTGTATCCCGCAAGAGTTTATGGTTATTGTTAGTGAAACCCTTACGGGACACAGCCTGATTCGCACCGCCTGAGAAACATGTCAGAGCAATGCATCATCTCGCCGGGATTCTAAGTATGGATAGAGACCTGACGATTTGCTGCGTGAATATTGATTATTTTTTTAGCCAAACCTGTTCTTTTTGCTATAAGCAAAACAAGCCCTTGATCACAAAAGGCAAACCCGTCGCGCCTCGCTTAAAAAAAGCGCAAAAAATGCAAAAAATGCACAACGTTTACACTGCTACTGTACCCTATTCTGTCTAAAAAGCAGGCAAAATTCGCGCCAGAATGCAAAGCCTGTGATTTTTTCTTATTTCACCTCTTCACCCGCTTGCGACAGGTTAGATGTTGCACCACCTCAGCGCATCGTTATGGCGCAGCTGCACTCTGCTAAGGAATGAGACATGCATTCTGAGTTCGATTTTCACGCCAGCTACGCGTCGCATCGCGTTCCTGTTATGGGCCGCAATGCCGTCGCCACGTCTCAGCCGCTGGCGTCACAGGCTGGTCTGCGTATGTTGCTGCAGGGAGGAAACGCGGTAGACGCGGCGATTGCCACCGCCATGGCGCTGACGGTGCTGGAACCGACCGGCAACGGCGCAGGAAGCGACGCCTTCGCTATCATCTGGGACGGCAGCCAGCTGCATGGTCTGAACGCCTCGGGACGCGCCCCGGCAGCCTGGCATCCTGAACGTTTTGTCGGCCGCGACCGCATGCCTGAAATCGGCTGGGAAGCCGTGACCGTGCCGGGCGCGGTGTCGGCATGGGTCGCGCTGGCGGAGCGTTTCGGCACGCTGCCGCTGACTACGCTGGCGCAGCCCGCTATCGACTACGCGCGGAATGGCTTTCCCGTCTCGCCGCTCATTGCCGAGCTGTGGCAGCGCGGCTTCGATAAGCTTCAGCATCAGCCCGGCTTCAGCACCTGCTTTGCCCCTGGCGGCTGCCCGCCGGGCGTCGGCGAACTGTTCCGCAACCCGGCGCTGGCCGATACGCTGCAAAAGATCGCTGAAAGCAATGGAGAGAGCTTTTATCGCGGTGAGCTGGCGGAAAAAATCGCTGCCTTCGCTCGTCAGCACAACGCTGCGCTGACGCTGGAGGATCTCGACAGGCATCGCGCCACCTGGGTAAATGTGCTGTCGCAGCCGTTTGCCGGCGGCTCGGTGCAGGAGCTGCCGCCTAATGGCCAGGGGATCGCCACGCTGATTGCGCTGGGCATTCTTGAGCAGCTTGATATCGGCCGCTACCCGCCCGACTCCGTTCCCTGGCTGCATCTCTCAATTGAAGCGATGAAGCTGGCGCTAGTGGATCTGGAGCGTTACGTCAGCGACGAAGATCATCTGGAGTTTCCAGCGCAGCGGCTGCTCAGCGAGGGCTATTTGCGCCAGCGCGCGGCACTGATTGATCCTGAACGCGCAGGCGACTTCACCTTCGGCGCGCCGCAGCAGAGCGGCACCGTTTACCTCAGCACGGCCGACGCCAGCGGCATGATGGTCTCTTTTATTCAGTCGAACTTTATGGGCTTTGGGTCTGGCGTAGTCGTGCCTGAAACCGGCATCAGTTTGCAGAATCGCGGAGCGGGCTTTTCGCTTGATCCTGCGCATCCCAACGTCGTGGCGGGTGGCAAGCGCCCTTTCCATACTATTATCCCGGCTTTCGCACTCGACGCGCAGGGCGCGCCGCTGATGTCGTTTGGCGTTATGGGCGGTCCGATGCAGGCGCAGGGCCACCTGCAGCTGGCGCTGCGCATTATGCTGCATAAACAGAACCCGCAGGCGGCAATCGACGCGCCGCGCTGGCGTGTGGTGCAGGGTCGTCACGTCGTGTTTGAATCCTCGCTCGAGCGCAATACGCTGGCGGCGCTGCGGCGGCTGGGCCATCAGGTGACGCTGGAAGATCCGCTGCAAGGATACAATTTCGGCGGCGCGCAGGCGATTGTGCGCGACCCGCAGGGGTTCTATATCGCGGCGACGGAGAGCAGAAAGGATGGTCAGGCGGTGGTATTTTAAGCGTTAACGGGGCAGCGCGCGGCCGCCCCGCAAGATAAGAGAAATTACGCAGCGATAACCGGTCGTACGCCCAGCGTATGGCAAATGGCGTAGCTCATCTCCGCACGGTTCAGGGTATAGAAGTGGAAGTCCTTCACCCCTTCGCGCGACAGAATTTTCACCATGTCCATGGCGATATTCGCGCCGACCATTTTGCGCGTCTCCGCATCATCATCCAGCCCGTCGAACATCGCGTTCATCCAGCCTGGGACGCGCACGTTGGTCATCGTGGCGAAGCGCGTCAGCTGTTTGAAGTTTGATACCGGCAAAATGCCCGGCACGATCTCTACGTCAATGCCGGTGGCGACGCAGCGGTCGCGGAAGCGCAGGTAGCTCTCTACGTCAAAAAAGAACTGCGTAATCGCGCGGTTAGCACCCGCATCGATTTTACGTTTCAGGTTGATGAGATCGGCCTGCGCGCTTTTCGCTTCAGGATGCACTTCCGGGTAGGCGGCCACAGAAATATCAAAGTCGCCCACCTCTTTCAGCAGGGAAACCAGATCGCAGGCATACATATCCGGTTTACCGCCGCCTGCAGGCAAATCGCCGCGCAGCGCCACGATATGGCGAATGCCGCTGTTCCAGTAATCTTCCGCAATGGCGCGCAGCTCTGCGCGCGTGGCGTCGATACAGGTCAGATGCGGCGCAGCTTCCAGTCCGGTGCGATCTTTAATGCCTTTAATAATGCTGTGGGTGCGGTCGCGTTCGCCGGAGTTCGCGCCGTAGGTGACGGAGACAAATTTCGGCTTCAGGCTGCTTAAACGATCGATGGAGTGCCACAGGGTTTCTTCCATTTCGCTGGTACGGGGCGGAAAAAACTCGAATGAGACATTAATTTGCCCGTTCAGCTCTGCCAGGCTCTGATTCAGCGCTTCGCGCTGGTTGGCATGAAAGAAACTCATCCTGCTTACCTCATCAAAAACGTCGGGTTAATTTGCTGCCTGCGAACATCCATACGTTTAGACGTCCAGATGCACAAAATGAACGAATCTCATGAAGGCGTCAACAAAAAAGTGCTAACGAGGTGTGACAAATATTCAAACAAGGTGAGGGAAATTCATACAGAAAAGAGAAGAGTCTTTGACAGTCAGCGCCTTATCGCAGGCAGCGGGGTCTGACCGCGACGTTACAGCAGGTTATTTAACGCGACGCATCTCGCGCATTCCTTTACGCGAGACGCGTTGTTACGATCGTCACCTGCTCTCAGACGACGCAAGGCATTCTGAAGCCGTTACAGCAGCTGAGCGAGTCGGTGAAGATCGGACTGAATGGCGCCAGCCGTAACGTCCCGCCCTGCGCCAGGGCCGCGGATCACCAGCGGATTGTCGCGATACCAGCGGCTTTCAATCGCAAAGACGTTATCGCACGGCAACAGCGCCGCCAGCGGATGTTCCGGGCGCACCGCTTCAACGCCGACGCGCGCTTTGCCGCTGGCATCGAAACGCGCCACGTAGCGCAGCACCAGACCCATCTCCTGCGCAGCCTCCAGACGCTGTAGCATCTGCTCGTTAAGCGCTTCGCCATGCTCGAAGAAGTCGTCGATCGATCCCGCTTCACAACCCGCAGGCACCAGCGACTCGACGCGCACCTGATCCGGCTCGATGTTGTAGCCCGCCTCGCGCGCCAGGATCACCAGTTTGCGCTTCACGTCCTGACCCGACAGGTCCACGCGCGGATCGGGTTCGGTTAACCCCTGCTGCCACGCCTGGTCCACCAGTTCGGTAAAGGGCACCGTGCCGTCGAACTGCAGGAACAGCCAGGAGAGCGTGCCGGAGAAGATGCCGCTGATAGCTAAAATAGTGTCGCCGCTGTCGCGCAGATCGCGCACCGTGTAGTTAACAGGCAACCCTGCGCCGACCGTGGCGTTATAGAGCCAGTGCCGACCGGTTTTGGTAAAGGCGTCACGGATCTGCCGCCAGGTCTGGCTGTCGGACGCGCCTGCAACCTTATTCGCGCTGATAACGTGGAAGCCATGGCTGGCGAAGTCGAGATACTGCTGCGCCAGCGGCGTGCTGGCGGTGACGTCGAGCACCACCAGATCGTCGAACGGATGCGCGCGCATCCACAGGAACAGCGACTCTTCGTCGCGCGCTTCCGCTTCGTCATCGAAGAAAGCGAGCGCGCGGCTGGCGTCGAGCCCTTCATAGCTCAGCAGGCTGCGCTGGCTGTCCGCCACGCCCGCCAGCACATACTCAAAGCCGGTGCGCGCCGAGAGCGCTTCCTGCTCGCGCGCAAACAGTTCCAGCCAGCGTGAGCCGATGTTGCCTTTGCCAAACAGCATCAGGCCGATACGCTTTTCCGCGCGGAACAGCGACTGATGCAGTCCCTGAATCAGCGACTGCGTCGGGCCGACGCGCAGCACCGCCACCAGGCTGATGTGATCTTCTGACTGCCAGACGAACTCGACCGGCTGATCCTGAATCTCCTGCCAGAAGCGGTGGCTGTGCAACGGATTGCGCGTAACGCCCGCGCCGACCAGCGCCACCAGCGCCAGCCCTTCGCGTAGCTGCAGATGCGCAGGCAGCCCCGCATCCTGCAGCAGCTGAAACACGCTGTTAACCACTTCGGCGGTATAGCAAAGCTGCAGCAGCTGACGATCCGGATGTACGCCGGTCGCCAGCGGACGCAGCTGCGCGCGCTTGAGGTGTAGCTCTACCTCTTTGTGCAGCGCCGCGAAATCGTGTTGATCCGGTACCTGAACATCAATCAGGCAGACATCGTCATGGCTGGTGACAATGCGCGCGCCGGTGCCGGAAGCCAGCACGCGCTCGATACGCGTCGAGCCCTGCTCCGGCTGGTAGCTGCAGCGCAGCTGAAGATCGATATCGCTGCCGGAGACCGGCTGCAGCGTACGCGTATGCAGCACCGGCGCGGCGAGACGCGCCAGCTCGCTGGCTTCGTCGAGGCGCAGCAGCGGCAGCAGACAGGCGTCGGAGACTTTGCGCGGATCGGCGCTGTAAACCCCGGCGACGTCGCTCCAGATCGTGACGCGGCTGACGCCCGCCAGCGCGCCGATCTGCGTGGCGGAGTAGTCAGAACCGTTACGCCCCAGCAGGACGGTTTCGCCCGCGTCGTTGCGGCTGATAAAGCCGGTTACCACGATACGCTGGTGCGGATGTTGCGCCAGCAGCGTTTGCAGCAGCGGCCAGGATTTGCCTTCATCCACCTGCGGCTGCGCGGCGCGCTCCGCACGCAGGAAGTCGCGCGCGTCCAGCCAGCAGGCATCGATATCGCGCTGGCTCAGCACGGCCGCCATCAGACGCGCCGACCACACTTCGCCGTGTCCAACCACTTCAGCATAGACCGCATCCGTCATCACGCCGTCCAGCAGCGCGGCGAGTTTTTCCAGATCGCGGATAAAGCTCGCAACCAACGGTTCAGCATATTCAGCAGGCAACAGTCCGGCGATCAGCTCGCTGTGATAACGCCGTAAAGCCTGTTGCACCTGATGCGCGGCAAGGCGATCGCTCTGGCTGAGCTTCAGCCAGCTAATCAGCTGGTTGGTCGTCGAGCCTGCCGCTGAGACCACCATTAAATCGCCTGGCTGGCTGTAATCCGCCATGATGCTGGCGACGCGCTGGTAACAGCGCGCATCGGCCAGGCTACTGCCGCCAAACTTGTGCAGTTGCTTAATACTCGGCGTTGCCGCGCCGGCTGAAATCGTCATTTTTAACCCTCGGATGCCGTCCGGAATGCATTATCCAGATCGGCGATTAAATCTTCATGATCCTCAATGCCCACAGAGACGCGCAGCAAAGTTTCGGAAATGCCTGCCGCCGCGCGCGCTTCCGCCGACATGCCGGCGTGCGTCATGGTCGCGGTGTGGGAAATCAGGCTTTCTACGCCGCCCAGCGATTCCGCCAGCGTAAACAGCTGCAGCGCCTTCAGGAAGCGACGCAGCAGCGCTTCGTCACCGTCCAGTTCAAAACTCAGCATCGCGCCGAAGCCGCGCTGTTGACGCGCCGCGTATTCGTGTCCGGCGTTTTCCGGCAGAGAAGGATGATACAGCTTTTTCACCAGCGGCTGCTGTTGCAGATAGCTCACAATTGCCAGCGCGTTGCGTTGCGCCGCCGCCATACGCGGCGCCAGCGTGCGCAGACCGCGCAGCAGCAAATAGCTGTCGAAGGCCGCGCCGGTAACGCCGATATTGTTCGCCCACCAGGCCAGCTCGGTCACCAGCGCCGGATCTTTGGCAATCACCGCGCCCGCCACCACGTCGGAGTGGCCATTCAGGTATTTGGTACAGGAGTGGATCACCAGGTCCGCGCCCAGCGCCAGCGGATTTTGCAGCGCCGGACTCAGGAAGGTATTGTCGACCACGCTGACGACTCCCGCAGCGCGCGCCGCCTCGCAGATAGCGGCGATATCCACCACGCGCAGCAGCGGATTGCTCGGGCTCTCCACCAGCACCAGCTTTGGTTTTTCCGCCAGCGCTGCATCCAGCGCCGCGCGGTTGCCCTGATCGACGAACTTCACGCGATAAGCACCGCGCTTCGCCAGGCTGTCGAACAGGCGATAGCTGCCACCATAGCAGTCGTGCGGAGCGATCAGCAGATCGCCAGGCTTCAGGAACACCGTCGTCACCAGATGAATCGCCGACATGCCGGTATTGGTCAGCACCGCGCCCGCTCCGCCCTCCAGCTCCGCCAGCGCGCGCTGCACCACATCGCGCGTCGGGTTGCCGCGACGCGAGTAGTCATGCGCGCGCGGCTCGTTGAAATCAAGGAAGTTATAGGTGCTGGAGAGATGAATCGGCGGGACAACGCAGCCATATTGCTCGTCATCATTCAAACCGCTGCGGACTGCGATGGTTGCCTGTTTACGCGTCATGGTGCTTTTGTTCCTGAAAAGAGTAATAGAGAGGCATCAGGATAACATTCCACAATTGGACGTCAATACATCTGGACATCTAAATGTCTTTGCGTATAGATTGAGCAGAATGCTATAAACCGCTAAAATTACCCCTCATTGCCTGCGTTTTGCGTCCGTTTTTGCGGCCAGGATGAAGAAACCCCGCAGTTCAAGAGGTCAGGCACGGTAAAATCGGGCATAATCCACGGATTTCCCCACTTTTAACTTTTATTGATTAAGGTAACCCATGGCTGAATGGAACGGCGAATATATCAGCCCTTACGCTGAACACGGTAAGAAGAGTGAGCAGGTCAAGAAGATCACAGTTTCTATCCCGTTGAGCGTGCTGAAAATTTTAACGGATGAGCGTACCCGTCGTCAGGTAAATAATCTGCGTCACGCCACAAACAGCGAACTGCTGTGCGAAGCCTTTTTACACGCCTTTACCGGACAACCGTTGCCGGACGACGTTGATTTGCGCAAAGAGCGCAGCGATGAGATCCCGGAAGAAGCGAAAAAGATCATGCGCGAGATGGGCATTGATCCCGATACCTGGGAATACTGATTCGCCAGATATAAAAAAACCCAGCCAAGGCTGGGTTTTTTCTTGCCGTCGAACCCGAAAGGTTCGAATGCCGTTTAATCTTATTTTTTCGCGCCTGGCACGCTGAAACGCTTGTTAAAGCGGTCAACACGGCCACCAGTTGCAACTTCACGCTGCTTACCGGTGTAGAACGGGTGGCATTTACCACATACGTCCAGGTTCATGTCGTGAGCCATAGTAGAGCGAGTGTGAATCACGTTACCGCAGGTGCAGGTGATGGTCACAGCTTCGTATTTCGGGTGAATACCTTGTTTCATGGGAGAACCTCATAAAAGGCCGTGTCGCTCTCCGTGCCAGGCTAAAACCTGCACAGCACCACACGCGGTTGAACATTAATGTTTAGGCTCTGGCGAGAGCTTTCTCACCAAAGGCGGCATACTATACAGAAAATAACCGCTTTTAGCAAATCTTCTGCAAGATACCCGCTGGTCGCGCCAGCGTGTACACTAGGCATCCCGCTATGAATCGTTGAACCGGAAAGAGATCGCTATGCCCGTCGTTCAGGTTGCCCTGCCCGTTCCGCTACCTCGTCTGTTTGACTATCTGCCGCCGCACGGCACGCAGCCGGTGATGGGCGGGCGCGTCAGCGTGCCGTTCGGCAACCGTAAAATGGTCGGCATTGTGGTGGGCTTTCGCGAACAGAGCGACCTGCCGGAAGCGCAGCTCAAACGCGTCGCCGAGGTGCTGGACAGTGAATCGCTCTATCCCCCTTCACTATGGCGTCTGCTTAACTGGGCGGCGGGTTACTATCACTCGCCCGTCGGCGAGGTGCTGAGCCATGCGCTGCCGGTGCTGCTGCGCCAGGGAAAACCCGCACAGGAGGCGCCGCTGTGGCAATGGGTTATCACTGAACAGGGCCAGGCGACCGCGCCGGAAAGCCTGAAGCGCGCGCCGAAACAGCAGCAGGCACTGGCGGCGCTGCGTAATCAGCCGCTTTATCGTCATCAGGTCGCCGAACAGGATCTCACCGAAACGGCCTTCCAGGCGCTGCGCGCTAAAGGATTGTGCGATCTGCGCGAACACCAGCCGCAGCGGCTGGACTGGCGCGAGCGCTATGCGGTGAAAGGCGAGCGTCTGCGCCTCAATACCGATCAGGCGATGGCGGTCGGCGCGATCCGCAGCGAAGATGAGCACTATGCCGCCTGGCTGCTGGCCGGGATCACCGGCTCCGGTAAAACCGAAGTCTATCTCAGCGTGCTGGAGAATGTGCTGGCGCGCGGCAAGCAGGCGCTGGTGCTGGTGCCGGAGATCGGCCTGACGCCACAGACCATCGCCCGCTTCCGCGAACGCTTCGACGCCCCCGTCGACGTGCTGCACTCCGCCCTGAACGACAGCGAGCGACTCGCCGTCTGGCTGCGCGCGCGCCAGGGCGAAAACGCCATTATCATCGGTACGCGGTCGGCGCTCTTTACCCCGCTGGCGCGTCCGGGCGTGATCATTATTGATGAGGAGCATGACAGCTTCTATAAACAGCAGGAAGGCTGGCGCTATCAGGCGCGCGACCTGGCGGTGTTCCGCGCGCGCGAAGAGAATATCCCGATTGTGATGGGTTCGGCGACGCCTGCGCTGGAGACGCTGCACAACGTGCGCAGCGGCAAATACCGTCAGCTCGACCTTACGAAACGCGCCGGAAACGCGAAACCGGCGCTGCAGCAGCTGGTGGATCTCAAAGGCCAGCAGCTTATCGGCGGCCTGGCGCCCGCGCTGATTGGCAAAATGCGCCAGCATCTGCAGGCGGGCAATCAGGTATTGCTGTTTCTTAACCGCCGCGGCTATTCCCCCGCGCTGCTCTGCCATGACTGCGGCTGGATTGCGGAGTGCCAGCGCTGCGAGCGTTATTACACTCTGCATCAGCAGCAGCGCCAGCTGCGCTGCCACCACTGCGACAGCCAGCGCCCGCTGCCCAATCAGTGTCCGCAGTGTGGCTCGACGCATCTGCTGCCGGTCGGCGTCGGCACGGAGCAGCTGGAGCAGCAGCTCGGCACGCTGTTTCCCGGCGTGCCGGTATCGCGCATCGACCGCGACACCACCAGCCGCAAGGGCGCGCTGGAGCAACATCTGGCCGATGTCCATCGCGGCGGCGCGCGCATTCTGGTGGGCACGCAGATGCTGGCGAAAGGCCACCATTTCCCGGACGTAACGCTGGTCTCGCTGCTGGACGTGGATGGCGCGCTTTTTTCCGCCGATTTCCGCGCCGCAGAACGCTTCGCGCAGCTCTATACACAGGTCGCTGGCCGCGCCGGTCGCGCCGGCAAACAGGGCGAAGTGTTGTTACAAACCCACCATCCTGAACATCCGCTGCTGCAGTCGCTCTTGCATCAGGGCTATTTCGCTTTTGCCCAGCAGGCGCTGCTGGAGCGCCAGTCGGTGATGCTGCCGCCCTGGACCAGCCATGCGCTGTTTCGCGCCGAGGATCACGATAACCAGCAGGCCGCCGAATTTCTGCAGCAGTTGCGCAATCTGCTGGACGCCAGCCCGTTGAAGGATAACGCCATGTGGCTGATGGGCCCGGTGCCGGCTTTGCAGCCAAAGCGCGGAGGACGCTGGCGCTGGCAGTTGCTGGTGCAGCATGCCTCGCGTAAGCGCCTGCAACAGCTGCTCGACGGCTCGCTGCCGCTGATCGCGACGCTGCCCGCCGCACGTAAAGTCAAATGGACACTCGATATCGATCCCACCGAGAGCTAAGCCTGCGAGCCAGATCGAAAAAAGTCGCACAAGTCACAATTTTTATGCAAATTAAGTAACAACCCAGCCGCGCAATCGTTAACAATGTGCGCGGCGTGGCTTTTTTCGGCCACAACTATCCTTTAAATGCGTCAGGAGTAGAGTGTTGGAGCAGAATCCTCAAGCGTCCGCCGCCACCATGAAAGATGTGGCCGAGAAGGCGGGCGTTTCAACCGCAACCGTCTCGCGCGCGCTGATGAATCCTGAAAAAGTCTCGGCGGCGACGCGACAAAAAGTCGAACAGGCGGTGATAGCCGTCGGTTATGCGTCGCACGGGCTGGCGCGCAACGCTCGCCGCGGCGAGACGCAGACGATTCTGGTGATTGTGCCTGACATCTGCGATCCCTTCTTTAGCGAAATCATTCGCGGCGTCGAAGTGACGGCGGCGCAGGAGGGTTATCTGGTGCTGATTGGCGACTGCGCGCACCAGAACCAGCAGGAGAAGACCTTTCTGGATCTGCTGCTGACGCGCCAGATCGACGGTATGGTGCTGCTCGGCTCGCGGATCCCGTTCGATCCCGTTAACGAGGAGCAGCGCAATCTGCCGCCGATGGTAATGGCAAACGAGTTCGCCCCGGAGATGGCGCTACCCACCGTGCATATCGACAACCTGACGGCCGCTTTTGAGGCGGTCAATCATCTGCTGCAGCTGGGCCATCGCCAGATCGCCTGCATCGCCGGGCCGGAAGAGATGCCGCTGTGCCAGTACCGCACCCAGGGCTATATTCAGGCGCTGCGCCGCAGCAATCTGACCGTCGACCCCACTTATATTGTCCGCGGCGACTTCAGCTTTGAAGCGGGCGCGCAGGCGCTGAAACAGCTGATGGCCCTCCCGCAACCGCCGCGCGCGCTGTTCTGCCACAGCGATATGATGGCGCTCGGCGCGATGAATCAGGCGAAGCGCCTTGGACTGCGCGTGCCGCAGGATCTGTCGATCGTCGGTTTCGATGATATTGAGCTTTCGCGCTACTGCGAGCCGCCGCTGACCACCGTGACGCAGCCGCGCTATCAGATTGGGCGCGAGGCGATGCTGCTGCTGCTGGATGAGCTGCAGGGCAAGCGCGTGAATAACGGTTCGCGTCTGCTGGACGCCGAACTCACCGTGCGCGGCAGCACGGCACCTGAGAAGAAGCGCGAGAAATAGCCGCACTTTTCAGTTATTTTCAGTAGATTCTTAAGGCGAACACTGCTGGTCAAAGTTCCAACCCTTGAGTAACATGGCGGACTCCTTGCCGGGCGGTCTTTCAAGGCGTTTTCGCCCCGTTGGCACGATTTTTTGAAGGGTATCAGAACGAGAGTGGCACAGAGAGATTACGTAAGCCGCGGGCGTTCAACAGGGACGCGTCGCAAAAAAAGCAACACCAGCCGTGGAAAGAAAAGCAAAGGCGGTTCAGGTGTTTCCAAACTCATGGTGGGGCTGGCCGTCGCGGTGCTGGTGACCTTTGCCGGTGGTTTATGGTTCCTTGCGCATCATAAAAAAGAAGATGTGCCAGTGATCCCGGATCATAAAGCCAACGGCAACGGTCTGCCGCCGAAGCCTGAAGAGCGCTGGAAATATATTAAAGAGCTGGAGAATCGTCAGGTCACGGTGCCGACGCCGACTGAGCCGTCGGCAGGCGGCGAGATCCAGTCGCACACGCAGCTTACCGACGAGCAGCGCCAGCTGCTGGAGCAGATGCAGGCGGATATGCGTCAGTCGCCGACGCAGCTGAATGAAGTGCCGTGGAATGAACAGACCCCGGCGCAGCGGCAGCAGACACTGCAACGCCAGCAGCAGCTTCAGATGCAGTCGCGCCAGCAGCAGACGCAGCAAACTACGCAGCAGAGCCAGCCGACGCGTCAGCCACAAACCACGCAGCAGAGCCAGCCGGCGCATCAGCCGCAGACCACGCATCAGACACAGCAGCCGAGCGCGCGCCCAACGCCGCAACCGCGTCAGACGCAGACGCAGCAGCCCGCTCCCGTCACGCGCGAGCCTGCGCAGGAGACGGCGAAGAAAGCGGCGGAAAAACCCGCCTCTTCGCAGCGCTGGATGGTGCAGTGCGGCTCGTTCAAAGGCACCGATCAGGCGGAATCGGTTCGCGCCGGTCTGGCGTTTGAAGGGTTCGAAAGCCGCATCACTACCGGCGGCGGCTGGAACCGCGTGGTGATAGGTCCCTTTAAAGATCGCAGCAGCGCCGACAGCACGCTGAAGCGGCTGCGCGGCAACGGCCATTCAAACTGTATTCCGCTCGCGGTCGGGGGTTGAAACCCGCCAAACCCGCCCCATATCTGGTTGCATGATGCGCCGCGCCTTGCCGCGCGGCGCTTTTTTTCTACTGCAACAAGGGGTCTGCCCGTGACAACAATAGTAAGCGTACGACGCAACGGACGAGTCGTGATCGGCGGTGATGGCCAGGCAACTCTCGGCAATACCGTTATGAAAGGCAACGTTAAAAAAGTGCGTCGTCTTTACAACGATAAAGTAATTGCCGGTTTCGCTGGCGGCACTGCAGATGCCTTCACGCTCTTTGAACTCTTCGAACGTAAACTGGAAATGCATCAGGGTCACCTGGTGAAAGCTGCCGTTGAGCTGGCGAAAGACTGGCGTACCGATCGTATGCTGCGTCGCCTTGAAGCGCTGCTGGCGGTTGCCGATGAAAACGCCTCGCTGATCATCAGCGGCAACGGCGACGTTATCCAGCCAGAAAATGATCTGATCGCCATTGGTTCCGGTGGCCCCTTCGCTCAGGCGGCAGCGCGTGCGCTGCTGGAGAATACCGAGCTGAGCGCGCATGATATCGTCGCGAAATCGTTAGATATCGCGGGCGACATCTGCATCTACACCAACCACAATGTTAACTTCGAAGAACTGCCGGCCAGGGCGTAAGGATTAAACATGTCTGAGATGACTCCCCGCGAAATCGTCAGCGAACTGAATCGCTTTATTATCGGCCAGGACGGCGCAAAACGTGCAGTTGCTATCGCGCTGCGCAACCGCTGGCGTCGTATGCAGCTCGACGAAGAGCTGCGCCATGAAGTGACGCCGAAAAATATCCTGATGATCGGCCCGACCGGCGTCGGTAAAACCGAAATTGCCCGTCGCCTGGCTAAACTCGCCAACGCGCCTTTCATTAAAGTAGAAGCCACGAAATTCACCGAAGTCGGCTACGTCGGTAAAGAGGTGGACTCCATTATTCGCGACCTGACCGACGCCGCGGTAAAAATGGTGCGCAGTCAGGCGATTGAAAAGAACAAATACCGTGCCGAAGAGATGGCAGAAGAGCGCATTCTCGACGTGCTGATCCCGCCGGCCAAGAACAACTGGGGCCAGCCGGAGCAGAGCAGCGAGCCTTCAGCTGCGCGCCAGTCGTTCCGCAAAAAGCTGCGCGAAGGCCAGCTGGACGACAAAGAGATTGAGATTGACCTTGCGGCCGCTCCGGCCGGCGTCGAGATCATGGCACCTCCTGGCATGGAGGAGATGACCAACCAGCTTCAGTCGATGTTCCAGAATCTGGGCGGCCAGAAGCAGAAGCCGCGTAAGCTGAAAATCAAAGACGCGATGAAGCTGCTTATCGAAGAGGAAGCGGCGAAGCTGGTTAATCCGGAAGAGCTGAAGCAGGACGCCATCGAGGCGGTAGAGCAGCACGGTATCGTGTTTATCGACGAGATCGACAAAATCTGTAAGCGCGGCCAGTCATCCGGCCCGGACGTGTCTCGCGAAGGTGTACAGCGCGATCTGCTGCCGCTGGTGGAGGGTTGCACCGTTTCGACCAAACACGGCATGGTGAAAACCGATCACATTCTGTTTATCGCATCAGGCGCGTTCCAGGTCGCCAGCCCGTCGGATCTGATCCCGGAACTGCAGGGCCGTCTGCCGATCCGCGTTGAGCTGCAGGCGCTGACCGTGAACGACTTCGAGCGCATCCTTACCGAGCCGAACGCCTCTGTGACCGTGCAGTACAAAGCGCTGATGGGTACCGAAGGCGTTAACGTCGAGTTCACCGATGACGGCATTCGTCGCATCGCCGAAGCGGCATGGCAGGTAAACGAAACGACCGAAAATATCGGCGCGCGTCGTCTGCATACTGTGCTGGAGCGTCTGATGGAAGATATCTCCTATGACGCCAGCGATCGCCATGGCGACTCCATCACCATCGATGCAGAGTATGTCAGCAAGCACCTGGATGAGCTGGTAGCGGACGAAGATCTCAGCCGCTTTATCCTGTAATTCCGTTTTTCAATGCGCTTGCGCAAAGCCCGGCCACTGCGCCGGGCTTTTATTTTCTGCATGCTGCTGATGCAGCGCCTTTTTTTCCGCTGATGATTTTGCCAACAATCCGCAACTGGCGGTATACTTACCGCTCCTGTGGCAAACAGATGAACCCATCATGAAATACGATACCTCTGAACTCTGCGACATCTATCATGAAGAAGTGAACGTTGTTGAACCACTTTTTTCAAACTTTGGTGGCCGCACCTCATTTGGTGGTCAGATAACCACAGTGAAATGTTTTGAAGACAACGGCCTGCTCTACGACTTGCTGGAAGAGAACGGTCGGGGCCGCGTGCTGGTGATTGACGGCGGCGGTTCGGTGCGACGCGCGCTGGTCGATGCGCAGCTGGCTCGCCTGGCGGTTGAAAATGAATGGGAAGGGCTGGTGGTTTACGGCTCCGTGCGTCAGGTAGACGACCTGGAGGAGCTGGAGATCGGCATTCAGGCGATTGCCGCTGTTCCGGCGGGTGCGGCGGGCGAAGGCATCGGGGAAAGCGATGTGCGCGTTAACTTCGGCGGCGTCACCTTCTTCTCCGGCGACCATCTCTATGCCGACAATACCGGCATTATCCTTTCTGAAGATCCGCTCGATATCGAGTAGCGTCAAAAACGAAAACGGGAGCGCGTCGCTCCCGTTTTTCATTCTACTGAGGCGCTTACACCTCTTCCATTTTTCCCAGCAGTGCACGCAGGCGATCCTGCCACAGATGCTGCTCTTCCTTTAGCTGCTGATTTTCACGCACCAGCGAGTCCTGATTGCCCGCGGCCTGTTGCGCTTCGTTTCTCAGCGCGTTGTTCTGCTCTTTCAGCTCTTCGATTTCCATCTGCAGCAGGGTGATGGTATCAATCGCCTGCTGTACTTTCGCTTCCAGTTTCTCGAATACTTCAAATGACATCTTTCTGACCTCTCCTAAATTCTCGCAGGGCGTTGATGATGCCAGCCTTAGCGCGTGACGCCCTGTATCAGCCAGGCCAGCAACAATGTTTCCGATTGTATGTAGCCTGCCAGCGCAAGTCCAGCGACGTGGGCGTTGCGAGCGCAGTCTGTAACATTTTTCGGCTTATGCCTGGAGCCTGACCTCCAGACGCGAGCCTGGCGAAAAACGAAGCGGCTAAAGAGATGAAATGATGTTTCATGAAAGTCAAAAGGCGCGAAAACGCGCATTTTTTTGACTCAGCACACAGATTTAGATTTCGCTATTTCTCGTTTATGCTCGTTAACGATAAATTCACATCAGCCCTACAAGAGAGCTGGGTGGCTCATGGATTGAGAACAAAAACTGATAAAATTTAACCTCGCTTCAGGAATACCATTATGAGTCAGACAACGAACACACTGAAAGGGCAGTGCATCGCCGAATTTATCGGTACCGGCTTAATTATCTTTTTTGGCGCAGGCTGCGTGGCCGCGTTGAAAGTTGCTGGTGCCGCTTTCGGACAATGGGAAATCTGCATTGTCTGGGGACTCGCCGTCTCCATGGCCGTCTATCTTACCGCCGGCGTATCTGGCGCCCATCTTAACCCTGCCGTCACGGTGGCGCTTTGTCTGTTCGCCAACTTTGAAGGACGTAAGGTGGTGCCCTATATTCTGGCGCAGGTTGCAGGTGCATTCTGCGCAGCCGCGCTGGTTTACGGCCTTTATTACAATCTGTTTTTCGATTACGAGCAAAGCCACCAGATGGTGCGCGGCACGGTTCAGAGCCTGGATCTCGCCGGTATCTTCTCAACCTACCCTAACCCGCATATCAGCGTGGGACAGGCGTTCCTGGTTGAAATGGTGATTACGGCGGTATTAATGGCAGTCATCATGGCGCTGACAGACGATGGCAACGGCGTACCTCGCGGTCCGCTGGCGCCACTGTTAATCGGTCTGCTGGTAGCCGTTATCGGCGGTTCCATGGGCCCGCTGACCGGCTTCGCCCTTAACCCGGCGCGTGATTTCGGACCCAAGCTGTTCGCCTTCTTCGCAGGTTGGGGTAACGTTGCCTTCACGGGCGGTAAAGATATCCCCTACTTCCTGGTACCGATCTTTGGCCCGTTAGTGGGAGCCTGTCTGGGCGCCTTCGCCTATCGCGCACTGATTGGTCGCCATCTGCCGGGCGCAGTAGTGGCCAGCAGCAAAACAGAAAAACCGGTCGCACGCGCTGAGCAGCGTAAAGCGTAAGTTTCACCTTTTCATCGGGAATGCATTATGACGACGACTACTGATAAAAAATATATTGTTGCGCTCGACCAGGGCACCACCAGCTCACGCGCCGTCGTGCTGGATCATGACGCCAATATCGTTGCGGTATCGCAGCGTGAATTTACCCAGATCTATCCTAAAGCCGGCTGGGTTGAACATGACCCGATGGATATCTGGGCATCCCAAAGCTCTACGCTGGTAGAGGTGCTGGCGCACGCCGACATCCGTTCTGATGAGATCGCCGCAATCGGCATCACTAACCAGCGTGAAACCGCCATCGTCTGGGACAAAGAGACCGGCAAGCCGATCTATAACGCTATCGTATGGCAGGATCCGCGCACCGCGGACTACTGCAATAAGCTGAAAAAAGAGGGTCTGGAAGAGTATATCCAGCACACCACGGGTCTGGTGATTAACCCCTACTTCTCCGGCACCAAGGTTAAATGGATCCTCGACCATGTAGAAGGCGCGCGTGAACGCGCGAAGCGCGGCGAGCTGCTGTTCGGCACCGTGGATACCTGGCTGGTGTGGAAAATGACCCAGGGCCGCGTGCATATTACCGATCACACTAACGCCTCACGTACCATGATGTACAACATTCACAAGCTGGAATGGGATCAGCGTATGCTGGAGATCCTCGACATTCCGCGTGAAATACTGCCGGAAGTGAAAGGCTCTTCAGAAGTTTACGGCCAGACCAACATCGGCGGTAAAGGCGGTACGCGTATTCCTATCGCTGGTATCGCAGGCGACCAGCAGGCGGCGCTCTACGGCCAGCTCTGCGTTCAACCGGGCATGGCGAAAAACACCTACGGCACCGGCTGCTTTATGCTGATGAACACCGGCACCGAAGCGGTAACGTCATCGCACGGTCTGCTGACCACCATCGCCTGCGGCCCGCGCGGCGAAGTGAACTATGCGCTGGAAGGCGCCGTGTTTATCGGCGGCGCCTCTATTCAGTGGCTGCGTGACGAGATGAAACTGATCAGCGACTCCACCGATTCTGAATACTTCGCTCTTAAGGTTAAAGATACCAACGGCGTCTATATGGTGCCCGCCTTTACCGGTCTGGGCGCGCCTTACTGGGATCCCTATGCACGCGGCGCGATTTTCGGTCTGACGCGCGGCGCGAATGCTAACCACATTATTCGCGCCACGCTGGAGTCTATCGCCTATCAGACGCGCGACGTGCTGGAAGCGATGCAGAACGACGCCAATACACGCCTGCAGTCGCTGCGCGTGGATGGCGGCGCGGTAGCGAACAACTTCCTGATGCAGTTCCAGTCCGACATTCTCGGCACGCGCGTTGAGCGTCCGGAAGTGCGCGAAGTCACCGCGCTGGGCGCCGCCTATCTGGCGGGTCTGGCAGTAGGCTTCTGGGGCGACCTGGAAGAGGTCCGCGCCAAAGCCGTGATCGAACGCGAATTCCGCCCAAGCATCGAGACCACCGAGCGCAACTTCCGTTACGCCGGCTGGAGAAAAGCTGTGGCTCGCGCGCAGGCGTGGGAAGAACACGACGAGTAATGCACCGTCCCGCGTCCTTACGCGGGATGTTTTACTCGCTGACCACGGCCTTTCGCCGACCCGCTCTCTGAGCGATCTGCGCCCGCGACCCTGTCGCGGGCTTTTTTTTGCCCTTCCCCGCTATGCTACACTGCCCTTTTTCATCAGGTGCAGGCCATGAAACGAGAACTTGCCATAGAATTTTCCCGCGTGACCGAAGCGGCAGCCTTAGCTGGCTATCGCTGGCTGGGCCGCGGCGACAAAAACAGCGCCGACGGCGCCGCTGTCCATGCTATGCGACACGTCCTGAACACCATCGATATCGACGGCCAGATTGTGATCGGCGAAGGTGAAATCGATGAAGCGCCAATGCTCTATATCGGTGAAAAGGTCGGCAGCGGTCGCGGCGACGCGGTAGATATCGCAGTAGACCCGATCGAAGGCACGCGAATGACTGCGATGGGCCAGGCCAACGCACTGGCGGTGCTGGCGGTCGGCGACAAAGGCAGTTTTCTGCACGCGCCGGATATGTATATGGAAAAGCTGATTGTCGGCCCGGCGGCGCGTGGTCATATCGATCTCAACCTGCCGCTGGAGACCAATCTGCGTAATATCGCGACGGCGCTGGATAAACCACTGGCGCAGCTGACGGTTTCTATTCTGGCGAAACCGCGCCACGACGCGATCATCGCGCAGCTACAACAGCTTGGCGTACGCGTGTTTGCGTTCCCGGACGGCGACGTGGCGGCCTCTATTCTCACCTGTATGCCTGACAGTGAAGTCGACGTGCTCTACGGCATCGGCGGTGCGCCGGAGGGCGTGGTATCAGCGGCGGTGATACGCGCGCTGGATGGCGATATGCAGGGCCGCCTGCTGCCACGTCATCAGGTCAAAGGCGAGAGCGAAGAGAATCGCCGCATCGGCGAGCAGGAGCTGGCGCGCTGCGACGAGATGGGAATTAAGGCGGGCGAGGTGTTACCGCTGGCGCGTATGGCGCGCAACGATAACGTTATCTTCGCCGCCACCGGCATTACCAGCGGCGACCTGCTGAAAGGTATTACGCGTCAGGGCAATATCGCCACCAGCGAAACGCTGCTGATTCGCGGTAAATCGCGTACTATCCGCCGCATCCAGTCGATCCACTATCTGGATCGCAAAGACGCGGCGCTGCACCCTTTTATCCTGTAACCGTGCCGCTTTGACTCTCCGGCTGCCGCGACAGCGGCAGCCAGCAGAGCAGCATCACCAGCGCGGTAGCGAACATCAGCATACCCAGGCTGAACTGGTCGCGCTGCGGCAGCAGCGCGGACGCCCACGCCACCACGCCCGAGCCCAGATTCTGCAAACCGCCAATCAGCGCGCCAGCGCTGCCAGCCAGCCATGCGTAGGGCTCCATCGCGCCTGAGGTCGCCAGCGGAAACAGCATGCCCGCGCCGAAGAAGAAGAGCGCAGCGGGCACCAGCAGCGTCCAGATATTCATTACGCCGAACCACGCCGGGATCCACATCAGCGCTCCGGCCAGCAGACAGCTGTTGACGCCGATCCACATCAGGCTGTGCCATGAACGCGCCTCGCGTCCGGCAAACCACGCGCCGAAAAAGGCGGCGGGAATAGGCAGAATAAACAGAATACTGACGGTGAACGCATCCAGTCCAAGCACCCCGCCCAGCAGCACGCCACAGCTCGCTTCGAATACCGCAATCCCCGCCAGCGCGCCGATGAGCAGCAGAATAAAGCGCACGAAGCTGGCGTCGCTCAGCAGACGCTGGTAGCGGCGGAAAAAGGGCGTTACGTCGCCGCCTTGCGGCCGCGTTTCCGGCAGCCAGCGCGCCATCGCGCCCGTTACCGTGACGCAGAGCAGCAGTAAAAAGGCGAAACAGGCGTGCCAGCCGAACAGCTTCGTCAGCAGCGCGCCGATGACCGGCGCGAGCAGCGGGCTGACCAGCAGCCCCATATTGAGCAGGCTGTTAGCCTGACGCAGCGCAACGCCCGCATAGAGGTCGCGCGGCATGGTGCGCGCCATAACGCCTGCCACGCCGGTGCCCAGTCCCTGGATGGCGCTGCCCAGTACCAGCACGTTCAGCGACGGCGCCAGCATAGAAGTCACGGCACCGATCATAAAGATCGTCATTCCAGCGAGGATCACCGGACGGCGTCCGATGCTGTCGGAAAGCGGGCCATAGATCAGCTGCGATCCGCCATAGGTCATCAGATAGGCCGCCATGACGCGCTGCATTGTGCCGTTATGCACGTTAAGCGCGTCCGCCATGTCAGCCATCGCCGGTACATAGATAGTTTGCGCCATCTGCCCAACCGCCAGCATTAAAATCAACATCAGCAGCAGCGGCCGATTTTCCATCTTCTTCATCGACATCTCGGTCTGGGAAATAAGGTTAATTCAGCAGCAAAACGCGCTGCATTGAGATAATGACGGGCAAAATATCAGGATTACGTGACAAATCGAGAGGCGGGCATAAAGCGGCCGAAGAAGGTGCGTCAAGTTTTCGTACCACCCTGTCAACCCGGGGCAACGGCGTGTTGAGGCGTGCGGTGCATTTGTCGATTAGAGCCTAAAAACCGGCGCGCGGGTGGAAAATCCGCCGTGCAGCCGCGATGATATCACTGTGCCTGAAAAATCAACGACCAGGAGAGTAATGATGGCCGAATGGGTCAATGCGCAAGTAAAGGAAGTGAAAAACTGGACAGATGCGCTGTTCAGCCTGCGGGTGCATGCACCGATCGATACTTTCACCGCCGGACAGTTCGCTAAGCTGGCGCTGGAGATAGACGGCGAACGCGTGCAGCGCGCTTACTCTTACGTTAACGCGCCCAGCGATCCGCTGCTGGAGTTCTATCTGGTTACCGTGCCGGAGGGCAAACTGAGCCCGCGTCTGCAGGCGCTTAAGCCAGGCGACAATGTGATGGTGACAAAGGAGGCCGCCGGCTTTTTTGTACTGGATGAGATCCCGCCGTGCAAAACCTTATGGATGCTGGCTACCGGTACGGCGATCGGCCCCTATCTCTCTATACTGCAACAGGGCGAAGGCCTGGATCGCTTCGACCATATCGTGCTGGTGCACGCGGTGCGCTACGCCGCGGATCTCAGCTACCTGCCGCTGATGCAGTCGCTGCAGCAGATCTATAACGGCAAGCTGCGTATTCAGACGGTGGTAAGCCGTGAAAACGCCACCGGCTCGCTGACCGGCCGCGTGCCGGCGCTGATAGAGAGCGGCGAACTGGAGCGCGCGGTGGGTCTGACGATAGAGCCGGAATCGGGTCATATTATGCTGTGCGGCAACCCACAGATGGTGCGCGATACCCAGCAGTTGCTGAAAGAGACGCGCGACATGCGCAAGCATCTGAAGCGTAAACCGGGTCATATCACCAGTGAGCACTACTGGTAAGCTGTGCTGCGATGCGGTAAATCTTATCTCAGGGCAAATTTTGCCCGTCGTGCTTTTGACTTTCGCAGCCAAAAACCGTTCTAATTTGGCACTAAGTTTACTGGTAGAGCCTATGAAATGAAGAATTTGCCTGGCGCATTGTTGCTGAGTCTTGCGCTTACGGCCTCGGCATTCGCTGCCGATCTCCCGCTGAGCGAGCGTAGCGAATCCGTGCCTGCCGCACCCTATTTGCTGGCGGGCGCGCCTACCTTTGATATGACCATCGGCCAGTTCCGCGAAAGGTATAACGCCGCCAACGCCGATCTGCCGCTGATGGAGTATCGCGCCATCGACAATAAAAACGACAGCAGCCATCTGACGCGCGCGGCGAGTAAAATCAGCGAAACGCTTTACGCCTCCACCGCGCTGGAACAGGGTACCGGGAAAGTGAAAACGCTCCAGCTGACCTGGCTGCCGGTGCCAGGACCGGATCAGAAAGCCTCGCAGGAGAAAGCGATGGCTTATATGACCGCGTTGCTGCGCTTTTTTGTTTCCGGTCTGTCACCCGATGAGGCGCGACAAAAGCTGAACGCGCTACTGAGCGAGGGCAAAGGCGCACGCTATTTTTCCCGCACCGAAGGCGCGCTGCGTTTCGTCGTAGCGGACAATGGCGACAAGGGGCTGACCTTCGCCATTGAGCCGATAAAACTCACGCTGCCGCCTGCCGATCAGGGCGGCAAAAATGACGAAAAGCAAAGCCATTGACCTGAGAGATCTCTATACTGTCTGGCAGTCTACGCTGCCTGACGGCAGTGCAATTTAATGAATCGCGTAACGCGGAGGATAGAATGCGACATCCATTGGTTATGGGTAACTGGAAACTGAATGGCAGCAAGCAGATGACGGGCGAGCTGATCGAAGGCCTGCGCAAAGCGCTTTCCGGCGTTGACGGCTGCGGCGTCGCGATCGCACCACCGGCTATCTATCTCGACCAGGCGAAACATGCCATCTCCGGCAGCCATATTGCCCTGGGCGCGCAGAACGTCGACGTGAACCTGTCCGGCGCTTTTACCGGCGAAACCTCCGCGGAAATGCTGAAAGACATCGGCGCGAAATATATCATTATCGGTCACTCTGAGCGTCGTACTTACCACAAAGAGAGCGACGAGTTCATCGCGAAGAAGTTCGCCGTGCTGAAAGCGGCTGGCCTGGTGCCGGTGCTGTGCATTGGTGAAACCGAAGCGGAAAACGAAGCGGGCCAGACTGAAGAAGTGTGCGCACGTCAGATCGACGCGGTACTGGAAACGCAGGGCGCTGAAGCCTTTAACGGCGTTGTCATCGCCTACGAGCCGGTCTGGGCTATCGGCACAGGCAAATCAGCCACCCCGGCGCAGGCGCAGGCAGTACACAAATTCATCCGCCAGCACATCGCGAAGAAAGACGCTGCGGTCGCCGAGCAGGTTATCATTCAGTACGGCGGTTCCGTTAACGACAAGAACGCGGCTGAACTCTTCACCCAGCCGGATATCGACGGCGCGCTGGTAGGCGGCGCCTCACTGAAGGCTGATGCCTTCGCTGTTATCGTTAAAGCTGCGGCAGAAGCGAAAAAAGCGTAATGTCAGCTAAGTAAAAAAGGCGGCCTGCAGGCCGCCTTTTTTATTGCCGTAAAATCTCGCAGCTATGGTCCTGCAACTCCTCCGCCGATCCCCGGTTTAGCAACAGCCAGTTGCGCTCAAGCGCCATCAGCGCCAGACGCCCGTCAGGTAGCGCCGCCAGCGCCAGACCATATTTTCCCATTTCGCTGCGCGCGTCAGGGATTTCATTCGCCACGCGGATAAACAGGCTCTGCTGCGTCAGCTCCGGCAGCGTTAGCGCGCGTATCCGGTAATCATGCTGACGCAGCCTTTCCGTTTGCCAGCGCCTGGATAGCACGGGCGCAAGACTGTTCAGCGTGCGGCGCACATCGGGACGCAGGCAGGAAATATGAATATGCAGCTGATTCTGGGTGCGGCCATACTGAGCGTTAATCGCCAGCGACAGCGCGCTGTCCGCGATGGGCGCGCCGCGCCGCGCCGCCAGCTGCGCGCGCGACTGCCAGGCGAAAGCGAAAAAGTTGGGCGTGGCGGGATCCAGCAGCGCCGGGCTCTCCATGCCGGTGATTTTCGCCAGCGGGATCAGCAGATACTGCAGCGGGCCGTTCAGATCTTTTAGCAGCGCATAGCCCTGATCGAGCGCGACGCGCTGGCAGGGCGCGGGGCTGCCCGTTGCGCGCTGATTCGGCTCGCATTTTTCGCTGACGATCTGCCACAGCGCATCGCTGTTTTTATGCAGGTGGAGAGCGGCGATCGCTAAACCGCTTATAAGGATCAACAGCAGCAGTGCAATCAGGCCCAGCGCACGGCGACGTTCCCGCATAGCAAGGTTCCTCTTTCAGCTTTTGCCCGAATCCTCGCCTGGCCGCCGCCGAATGTCACGCACAAATAAAAAGGGCCAGCTTGCTGGCTGGCCCTTTTCCCTGCATTTGTACGGTTAAGGCTTCATCACCTGATCGTAGGTGCCGCCATCGGCGAAGTGCGTTTTCTGCGCCTGCGTCCAGCCGCCGAACTTATTGTCGATGGTGAACAGCTTCACCGGCGCGAAGGTGCTGGCGAATTTTTTCGCGACTTCCGCATCGCGCGGACGATAGAAGTTCTGCGCCGCAATGGTCTGGCCTTCCGGCGAGTAGAGATACTTCAGGTAGGCCTCTGCAACTTTGCGCGTGCCCTGCCCGTCTACCACCTTATCGACTACGGAAACGGTCGGCTCGGCCAGAATAGATTCGCTCGGCGTGACGATTTCAAATTTGTCTTTACCCAGTTTATCGACCGCCAGGTAAGCTTCGTTTTCCCAGGCGATCAGCACGTCGCCGATGCCGCGTTCCACGAAGGTGTTAGTTGCGCCGCGCGCACCGGAGTCCTGAACCTCGACGTTTTTAAACAGCGCTTTTACGTAAGCCAGCGCTTTCGCCTGATCGCCGTTGTTTTGATCCAGCGCCCAGCCCCATGCAGCCAGATAGTTCCAGCGCGCGCCGCCTGAGGTTTTCGGGTTCGGTGTGATGACTGAAACGCCTGGTTTGATCAAATCCGGCCAGTCATGGATACCTTTCGGATTGCCTTTACGCACCAGGAAGACAATGGTGGAGGTGTAAGGTGCGGAGTTGTCCGGCAGACGTTTGATCCAGTTCTTATCGATACGGCCGCGTTCGGCGATGGCATCGACGTCGGATTGCAGCGCCAGCGTAACGACATCGGCGCGAATGCCGTTAATTACGGAAGTCGCCTGTTTGCCTGAGCCGCCGTGGGACTGGCGGATCACGACGTTATCGCCGGTTTCTTGCTTATAGTGCGCGGCGAAGGCTTTATTGTACTGCTCGTACAGCTCGCGCGTCGGATCGTAAGAGACGTTTAGCAGCTGGTAATCCTTTGCCAGAACGCTGGCAGAGGCCAGCAGAAGGGTAATTCCAATACTCCACTTTTTCATTATGCACGCTCCCGATGTCATCTGGCCGGTAGCGTGACATAAACCATTTTAGAGCTAAAAGAATTAAAAATAAGCAGTTATAACCGGCTGGAATATAGGCAGCTAAAATAAAGGCGTGCCTGTAAAGCACGCCTGAACCTGGCTGTAAATCAGTAAAGCTTCTTCGCCGTCTCGAGCCAGTCGCGCTTAAACGGACGCTTCATATTTTCGATAGCGTCGATAATGTCGTGATGGACCATCTTCTCGTTCTGGATACCGACGCAGCGGCCGCCGTAGCCCTGCAGCAGCAGTTCAATCGCATAGGCGCCCATACGCGATGCCAGGATACGGTCGTAAGCGCAAGGCGCGCCGCCGCGCTGAATATGGCCAAGCACGGTAGCGCGCGTTTCGCGTTTGGTTTCCGCTTCGATGTACTTCGCCAGATCGTCGATATCGCAGATATGCTCTGTGATCGCCACGATCGCGTGTTTTTTGCCTTTCGCGATGCCCGCTTTAATCTCCATCACCAGCTCTTCGCGGGTATAAGGAATTTCCGGCAGCACGATAAATTCGCAGCCGCCCGCAATTGCCGCAGCCAGCGTCAGGTCGCCGCAGTAGCGTCCCATCACTTCGACAATAGAGATACGCTGATGCGAAGAAGAGGTGTCGCGCAGGCGGTCGATCGCCTCGACCACGGTTTCCAGCGCGGTGAAGTAGCCGATAGTGTAGTCAGTACCCGCTACATCGTTATCAATGGTGCCAGGCAGGCCGATACAGGGGAAGCCCATTTCAGTCAGGCGCTTCGCGCCCATATAGGAACCGTCGCCGCCGATGACGACCAGCGCATCGATGCCGCGCTTTTTCATATTCTCAATCGCGACCTGGCGGACTTCGTCGTTACGGAATTCCGGAAAGCGCGCCGATCCCAGAAAGGTGCCGCCACGGTTAATCATGTCAGACACGCTATAGCGGTCGAGATTAATCATACGGTCTTCATACAATCCCAGATAGCCGTCATAGATACCAAAAACTTCCAGTCCTTCGCTCAGCGCTGATCGCACAACGCCGCGAATGGCTGCGTTCATGCCGGGGGCGTCGCCGCCGCTGGTCAATACACCAATTTTTTTGATCATGACAACCTCTGGATTGTTAAAACGAAAAGTTAATCCTGCCTGTCGTGCGCCGCTAAGCGGCATATCGTTATGCGCGACCCGTGATGGCAGATAGTATATCAAAGGCTTGCTGCTGAATTGATTCAGGTCAGACAAGTTTTCACTAAATTTTTTGCATATATGTTAGCGCTTCGTCATTTTAAATAATTGAAACTGATTTAATCAGGTTAAAAGCCGGGTGAATCTTGCTGTTCGATCGCGACTACCGAACAGGGATCCTGGTGAATGATCACGTCCGATCCGGGGAATCGTTTACGCAGCGCCTTTTCAACCTGATCCGCTACGCGATGCGCCTGAACCAGCGGCAAATTGTCATCCAGTTCCAGATGCAGCTGTATAAATTTAGTCGGTCCTGACTGGCGCGTGCGCACATCGTGCACCCCCTCTACGCCAGGCCAGTTCAGTGCGAGATTCAGAATGATGTTGTGCTCTTCTTCAGGAAGCGCGCGGTCCAGCAGCGCCTGTACGGCGTCGTAGCCCATACGCAGCGCGCTGTACAGGATAAAAACGCCGATGCCCAACGCAAACAGCGCATCCGCGCGCGTAAAGCCATAGCTACTCAGGGCAAGGGCAATCAGGATAGCGCCGTTCATGATGACGTCGGACTGGTAATGCAGCATATCGGCACGGATCGCCTGACTGTGCGTGTGGCGGACTACCCAGCGTTGAAATGCCACCAGCAGCAGGGTTGAACAGAGCGCCACAACGGTGACGACTACCCCGACCAGCGGCGCGCGCAGCGTACCTGGCGAAGCCAGATGCTGAAGACCGGTTAAAAACAGGAACAGAGCCGAGCCGGAGATAAACATGCTCTGCGCCAGCGCCGCCAGCGACTCCGCTTTGCCATGACCAAAGGTATGGTTGGCGTCAGCAGGCTGCAGCGCATAGCGCACTACCAGAAGGTTTGTCAGCGAGGCGGCGATATCCACCAGCGAATCCACCAGGCCGGCCAGCAGGCTGACGGAACCGGTATACCACCAGGCGAAAATTTTTACGATAAGCAGGCAAGACGCCAGGATAGTCGCCGCCAGCGCTGCGCGCTTTACCAGACGGGCATAGGTGGGTTGCATAGTTTGCTCCCTGAGCCATTACAGGCATGCACCCGAAACAAAGGAATGGCTAAAGTCTAACATCCAGACTGTCGCTGCGCATAAATCCTCTGTCACCACAAAGAGGAAAGCTGTCAAAGCGCCATAAAAAAACAAACCCCGTCCTCAGGGAGGACGGGGCATCATTTCCCGCTCGGGAAATGCACGAGTACAGCTGAGCTCGTTAAAAATCAGGAAGAGCTGCGGCCGCCGCCGTGGCTGTTCTGACCGCCTTTTTTGCCCGCTTCAGAGGCTTTTTCACGGTCATTTTTGAAGTTACCGCCGCTGTTTTGTCCGCCTTTTTTACCAGCTTCAGAGGCTTTCTGCGGGTTATCTGCGAAATTGCCTGAACCACCACGATGTTCTGCCATAACTTACTCCGTTAATATATTCAGATTGATTTACGTAATGTGGTTAATGCACTCCATTTAAATTCCCGGGATGTGCGCTTTCCTTGCTGCGACAGGATTAAGTGTAGAGGTAACCTGAGATAATTCAAGAAACGGCAAAAATTGATAAGCAATTGATTTACATGACGTTACTTATATATACGCAAAACTTATTTGCTTATTATCATATATTTAAATACTTCACCGCCTCGCTTTATTTATTTAATGCGTCTCGCTTATCCATATATTTACCCGGCATAACTCACTCACTCAAAAAAACAAACGAGACGCGGGAAAATATTATTCTGATAATTAGCTGAATATTTAAGGGGTTAGTCCCTTTCTTAAATAGAGTGTTAATAGCTGTATAGCAACATTCAACGCAGGTTGACACAGCGGCCAGAAACGCGCAAAAAGGCAAAAAAAACCCCGCCATCATGGCGGGGAAGACAGGGATGGTGTCTATGGCAAGGAAAACAGGGATACTATGTTACTGGTTACTGCTGGTACTACTCACTGCTTGCAGCGATGAAGCTGACTGCAAATTCGAGAGCTTGCGTAACTCGGTGAGGCGCCGCTCGTAATTCTTCTGCAATACGGCCTGCTGCGCCGGCGTTAGCAAGTGGTACATCTGGTTACGAATGCGCGCCATCTCGACATGCTGTTCGACCTGCGCCTGAGCGATTTTCTCAGCCTGAGCGCGGATAGCCGCTTCGTTAAAATTGTCTGCCGTAATCAGGCCATGCATGTTTTCGATATCGCCAATGCTGACAGGGGAACGTTCGTACCGCGCCTGCTGCATCAGGTCTCGCATCTGCTGACGTTGTTCTTCTGTCAGATCAATGCCGTCGAACATGTGGCTTTGCGGATTTTGCGTCATACTGCCTGTCGTCAATCCGCCGTGATGCATTTCGTCAATCGTCGTCGTGTCTGCTGCTCCTGCGCTGGCGTGATTGAGAACCATCGCTGAGGCAATGACGACGGCGGTTACTGTGCGCATCGTTTACTCCAGTTCGTTCCGTTTTACGATTCAACGAGAACCAGTGTACGGCGACAGCTGCAAACATCCGTCAGGGGGTGTAAAACTACGTAAAGCGTTGGATTGACGAGTCAGGAACACGGTATTTTGCCTGCGGAGGGCAATAAAAAATGAATAAAATCCTGTTGGTTGACGATGATCGCGAATTGACTTCGCTGCTTAAAGAATTGTTAGAAATGGAAGGGTTTGAGGTGGTAGTCGCCAGCGACGGCGAACAGGCGTTGAGCCTGCTGGACAACTCCATCGATCTGCTTTTGCTCGATGTGATGATGCCGAAAAAGAACGGCATCGACACGCTGAAAGAGCTACGCCAGCAACATCAGACGCCCGTCATTATGTTAACCGCGCGCGGTAGCGAGCTGGATCGCGTGCTGGGGCTTGAACTGGGTGCGGATGACTATCTTCCTAAGCCCTTTAACGATCGCGAGCTGGTGGCGCGTATCCGCGCCATCCTGCGCCGTTCTAACTGGAGCGAGCAGCAACAGCAGCACGACAGCAGCTCGCCGACGCTGGAAGTGGACTGCCTGCGCCTTAATCCGGGCCGTCAGGAAGCCAGCTTCGACAGCCAGACGCTGGATCTTACCGGCACGGAGTTCACCTTGCTCTATCTGCTGGCGCAGCATCTCGGCCAGGTCGTCTCGCGCGAACACCTGAGTCAGGAAGTGCTTGGCAAGCGCCTGACGCCGTTCGATCGCGCCATTGATATGCATATTTCCAACCTGCGCCGTAAACTGCCCGAGCGCCGTGACGGCCACCCCTGGTTTAAAACCCTGCGCGGACGCGGCTATCTGATGGTTTCGGCTTCATGATTGGCAGTCTTACCACCCGCATCTTCGCCATTTTCTGGTTAACCCTGGCGCTGGTGTTGATGCTGGTGTTGATGGTGCCCAAGCTGGATTCGCGTCAGATGGCTTCGCTGCTCGATAGCGAGCAGCGGCAGGGCACAATGATTGAGCAGCATGTGGAAGTAGAGCTGGCGCAGGATCCGCCCAACGATTTGATGTGGTGGCGGCGACTCTCGCGCGCCATCGATAAATGGGCGCCGCCAGGACAGCGTCTGCTGCTGGTTACCAGCGAAGGCCGCGTGATTGGCGCGCAGCATAATGAAATGCAGGTTATCCGCAACTTTATCGGGCAGTCCGACAACGCCGATCATCCACAGAAAAAGAAATATGGCCGTATCGAAATGGTCGGCCCTTTTGCCGTGCGCGACGGCGAAGATAACTATCAGCTTTACCTGATTCGACCGGCGACCAGCTCGCAGCTCGATTTTATTAATCTGCTGTTTGACCGCCCGTTGCTGCTGCTGATTGTCACCATGCTGATCAGCTCGCCGCTGCTGCTGTGGCTGGCGTGGAGCCTGGCGCGTCCGGCTCGCAAGCTTAAATATGCGGCGGATGAAGTCGCCAGCGGCAATTTGCGCCAGCATCCGGAACTGGAATCGGGCCCGCAGGAATTCCTCGCCGCCGGCTCCAGCTTTAACCAGATGGTGAGCGCGCTCGAACGTATGATGACGTCGCAACAGCGCCTGCTGTCAGATATCAGCCATGAACTGCGCACGCCGCTGACGCGTCTGCAGCTCGCCACAGCGCTGCTGCGCCGCCGTCACGGCGAAGGCAAAGAACTGGAGCGCATCGAGGTAGAAGCGCAGCGTCTGGACGGCATGATTAACGATCTGCTGGTGCTGTCGCGTACCCAGCACAAGAACGCGCTGGTCAGCGAGGCGATAAAGGCGAATCAGCTCTGGAACGACGTACTGGAAGACGCGAAATTCGAAGCCGAGCAGATGGGTAAACAGCTCGACGTGCCCTATCCGCCAGGTCCCTGGCCGCTTTACGGCAACCCGCATGCGCTGGAAAGCGCGCTGGAAAACATCGTGCGAAACGCGCTGCGCTACTCACATTCGCATATCAGCGTCAGCTTCTCGGTGGATATTAGCGGCCTGACGGTACACGTTGACGATGACGGTCCGGGCGTCAGCCCTGAGGACCGCGAACAGATATTCCGTCCGTTCTACCGTACTGATGAGGCGCGGGATCGCGAGTCAGGCGGAACGGGGCTCGGCCTGGCGATTGTCGAGACCGCGATTCAACAGCATCGCGGCTGGGTAAAAGCTGACGACAGCCCGCTTGGCGGCCTGCGCCTGACGCTCTGGCTGCCGCTCTACTCCTCCAGCCGATAATAATTTGCTATGCTTCGGCCCTCGTTATCGGGGGCCTTATGCTTAACATCGTCTTATTTGAACCAGAAATCCCACCTAATACCGGCAATATTATCCGCCTCTGCGCGAATACCGGCTTTCAGCTGCATCTGATTGAGCCGCTCGGTTTCGCCTGGGATGACAAACGGCTGCGCCGCGCCGGTCTCGACTATCACGAATTTACCGCGATTAAGAAGCATGAGAATTACGACGCGTTTCTGCGCGTAGAACAGCCGGAGCGGCTGTTTGCGCTGACTACCAAGGGTACGCCAGCGCACAGCGCGGTCAGCTACCAGGCGGGCGACTATCTGCTGTTTGGCCCGGAAAGTCGCGGCTTGCCAGCCGAGATCCTTAACGCGCTGCCGACAGAGCATAAAATCCGCATCCCTATGCGCGCAGAGAGTCGCAGCATGAATCTGTCGAACGCGGTATCGGTAGTGGTGTATGAAGCCTGGCGCCAGCTTGATTACGCAGGCGCGCGGCTCAGTTAGATCCCGTCGCCAAACTCAAAGCCCGGCACGGTGCCGTTGAAGTGTTGATCCATATCCATCGAAGGTTTATCGCTCGCCGGTTTGCCGACAATGCGCGCCGGTACGCCTGCCGCGGTAGTATGCGGAGGCACCGGCTGCAATACCACTGAGCCCGCGCCGATCTTTGCGCCGCGCCCTACTTCAATATTGCCGAGAATTTTCGCGCCTGCGCCAATCATCACGCCTTCGCGGATTTTCGGATGGCGATCGCCGCTGGTTTTACCGGTACCGCCAAGCGTGACCGACTGGAGAATAGAAACGTCGTTCTCCACCACCGCCGTTTCGCCGATAACGATGCCGGTCGCATGGTCAAGCATAATGCCATGACCAATGTGGGCCGCCGGATGGATATCTACGGCAAAGGAGACGGAGATTTGGTTTTGCAGGTAGACCGCTAACGCACGACGCCCTTCGTTCCAGAGCCAGTGGCCGATACGATACGCCTGCAGCGCATGGAAGCCTTTGAGATAGAGCAGCGGCGTAGAGTATTTATCTACCGCCGGGTCGCGCTGGCGTACCGCCTGGATATCGTGCGCGGCTGAGGCGATCATCGAGGGATCCTGACGATAGGCCTCTTCAACGATTTCGCGAATGGCGATAGCGGGCATGATGGGATTGGAGAGCTTGTTCGCCAGCATATAGCTCAGGGCGCTGCCGAGGTTCTCGTGCTTCAACAAGGTCGCATGAAAAAAGCTGGCCAGCATCGGCTCGCAATCGGCCAGCGCGCGCGCTTCCGCTTTGATGTTGTTCCAGACCAGTTCTAATTCATCAGACGACATTGCGGTTTTCTCCCGATAAAAAAAGCGCCTGAATGGCGCTACAGGTAACAATGCTGCGCATCCTGCGTCAGCTTGTACTGTTTTCGTCCTTCCTTGTACGGCCTAACAGGCTTAATGCTGCCTCTCGCGCCGGTTTTCCGCAATAGAGCACCTGGTAGATTTGCTCGGTAATCGGCATTTCAACGCCGACACGCGCAGCCAAGGCTCTGACTTCTTTGGTGTTTTTAAAACCTTCTACAACTTGTCCGATAATGCGCTGCGCGTTCTCGACCTCTTCGCCCTGTCCCAGCATCAGGCCGAAACGGCGGTTGCGCGACTGATTGTCGGTACAGGTCAGCACCAGATCCCCTAAGCCAGCCATGCCCATAAAGGTGGTGGGATCGGCACCCAGCGCGGCGCCGAGTCGGCTCATTTCCGCCAGGCCGCGCGTGATCAGGGCGGTACGCGCATTCGCGCCGAAACCGATGCCGTCAGAGATGCCTGCGCCGATGGCGATAACGTTTTTCACCGCACCGCCAAGCTGTACGCCGATAAAATCAGGATTGTTATAGACGCGGAAACTCTTGCCGCAGTGCAGCTTTTGCTGCAGATCCTCGGCAAAGGTGGCATCGGTCGCCGCCAGCGCAATCGCGGTCGGCAGCCCTGCAGCCAGCTCTTTGGCGAAGGTCGGCCCCGAGATCACCGCAAGCGGCGTATCATCGCCCAGGATCTCACGCGCCACATCCTGCAGCAGCCTTCCGGTCTCTCTTTCCAGCCCTTTGGTCGCCCAGACGATGCGCGATTCGGGGCGCAGATGCGGTTTAATCTGCCTCAGCACGTCACCAAATACATGGCTTGGCACGACGACCAGCAGATCGCGGCTGGCCGCAATGGCGCTGGCTAAATCGGGCTCAAGCTCGAGATTATCGGGAAAAGGCACGTCGGGGAGAAAAGCGCTGTTGCAGCGTTCGGCCTGCAGCTGCGCCAGATGCGCGGGATTATGTCCCCACAGCAGCACGGGATGGCCGTTGCGGGCTAAAGTAATGGCCAGAGCGGTGCCGTACGAGCCGGCACCGATGACGCTAATCGAAGCGTGTGTAATCATCAGGCATCCTGATGTGGTTCGGCACCTTCGCCTTGCTGCTGCAGATAGTTCATGAACAGCGCATCAAAGTTGACCGGCGCCAGGTTAAGCTGCGGGAAGGTGCCGCGAGACACCAGGCTGGTGATGCATTCGCGCGCGTACGGGAACAGGATGTTCGGGCAATAAGCGCCCAGGCAGTGCGCCATCTGCGTGCCTTCGATGCCGCTGATGGTGAAAATACCTGCCTGCTGAACTTCACACAGGAATGCGGTTTCTTCGCCAACGCTGGCGGTCACAGTCACGCGCAGCACCACTTCATAAACTTCGTCAGCCAGCTGTGATGACGCAGTATCCAGATCCAGCTTCACTTCCGGTTCCCACTCTTTCTGGAAAACCTGCGGCGCGTTCGGCGCTTCGAAAGAAACGTCTTTGGTGTAAACGCGTTGAATCTGGAATTGCATTTCGTTGGTGTTTTGTTCTGACATCTGACTAAGTCCTGTGAGTTGAAAAATCCTGCGCCGCTTACGCCTGCAGTAGCGGATCTAATCCTTCACGACTGTCCAGCGCGTAAAGGTCGTCGCAGCCGCCAATGTGCTGCGCATCAATGAAAATCTGAGGCACGGTGGTGCGGCCGCTGCGTTTAATCATCTCTTCGCGTTTCGCGGCGTTCCCGTCGATAGGGATCTCTTGAAACGACACACCTTTTTGACTCAACAGCGCCTTCGCCCGGTGGCAGAAAGGACAGGTCGCTTTGGTGTAAATCTCGACATTCGCCATGTTGCGTACCTCAGTAGATGTTATTTTCCGCGTACCAGCGGAAGGTTGTCTCCGCTCCAGCCGCTGATGCCGTCTTTCAGTACGGTCACCTGGCTAAAGCCGGCAGCGCTCAGTTTTTCAGCCGGTTCGCTCGCGCTCTGGCCGGTCGCGCACACCACAATTATGGGCTGGGCTTTATGCTTTTCCAGCTCGCCGAAGCTGCCTTTTTTGATATCTGCCGCCGCCACGTTCAGCGCGCCCGAAATATGTCCTTTGCGGTAATCGTCACGCGACCGCACGTCTACTACTACCGCCTCTTCTTTGTTAATCAGGCGGGTCGCTTCGCCGCGGCTGATAACTTTCACCTTTGAAAACATACCTTTAAAGGTGGTCACAATCACCAGAACCAGTAAAACGACCCATGCCAGACTGAGGATGGTGTGATTGCTTGCAAACTGCATAATATCTTGCATGAGGGGTAAAGACTCCAGACCGGGCTAATTAAGCTAAAAACAAGGGTTCTGAGTATACCTGCGCCACTTCTCATGTACAGACGCTAAGCAGCCAGAGTTACGATTTGTGCGTCATTTTCTAAAAAAAATTGCCGTATAGCAAAAATGACGTAACCCTTATGCGAGATCGGGAGAAATACCGACATCTTTGGAAAAGGAAATCCAGTGGCGTTACGCTGGTAAGCGGCTGTTCATCGTGGAATAATCACTGGCCTATGAAGGGAAAAGCGACTGTTTTAGCCACAAGGACTCGTCACAGCGGAAAAAAACGCCCGTTGCCTGCATACCTGTCCACTCTCTCCTTCAGCCTGCTTTGCGCGGGCGTACTGTTATTGCCTGCGGCTGCGCATAGCGCCGACGACAGCAAATCGCAGCTAAAATCCATCCAGCAAAATATTGCCGAAAAAGAGAAAAGCGTTAAGGCGCAAAAAATTGCGCGCAGCAAGCTGCTCGATCAGCTACAAAGCGAGGAAAAGGTGATTGCGCAGGCGAGCCGCCAGCTGCGTGAAACCCGCAACAGCCTGAACGCGCTTAACAGCGAAATCAGCCAGCTCACCGCCTCGATAGCGCGGCTGGAAAAGCAGCAGTCGCATCAGGAAAGCCTGCTGGCTCAGCAGCTCGATGCGGCGTTCCGTCAGGGCAAGCATAACGGCGTACAGCTACTGCTTGGCGGCGAAGAGAGCCAGCGCAGCGAACGTATTCTTGCCTATTTTGGCTATCTCAACGACGCGCGTCAGCAGAGCATCGACGCGCTGCAAAAAACCCGCCAGACGCTGGGCGAGCAAAAAACGTCGCTGGAGCAGAAACAGCAGCAGCAAAAAACGCTGCTGGCCCAGCAGCAAGGCCAGCAGGAGAAGCTGCAACAGGCGAGCGCGGCCCGTAAGAAGACGCTGAGCGCGCTGGAAAATGCGCTGGAAAAAGATCAGGCCGACCTGGTGGAGATGCGGCAGAACGAAAGCCGCCTGCAGGACAAAATCGCCCGTGCCGAACGCGAGGCGCGCGAGCGTGCTGCACGAGAAGCACGTGAGGCGGAAAAAGTGCGGCAGCGTCAGGCGCAGGCGAAAGCCAAAGGCTCCACCTATCAGCCGACGCAGAGCGAACGCGAACTGGTGGCGCGTACCGGGGGCCTTGGCCGCGCAGGCGGACAGGCGATGTGGCCGGTGCGCGGACGTATCGAACACCGCTTCGGCGAGCAGCTGCAGGGCGAGCTGCGCTGGAAGGGGCTGGTGATCGATGCGCCAGAAGGTTCCGAAGTCAAAGCGATAGCCGATGGCCGCGTGCTGATGGCTGACTGGTTGCAGGGTTACGGACTGGTGGTTGTGCTGGAGCACGGCAAAGGCGATATGAGCCTCTACGGCTATAACCAGAGCGCGCTGGTGAGCGTTGGAGCCCAGGTGAAGGCCGGACAGCCTATCGCCCTGGTGGGCACCAGCGGCGGACGCGGTACGCCATCGCTCTATTTTGAAATCCGACGTCAGGGACAGGCCGTCAATCCACTCCCGTGGTTAGGAAGGTAAGTGTTTTTTCAACGTCCCCATCTCGCCGCCGTTATCGGCGGACTGTTACTGAGCTGCGCCGCCCATGCGGGCAAGCTCGCCATTGTTATTGACGATTTCGGCTATCGGCCTTCTGAAGAGAATAAAGTGCTGCAGATGCCCGCCGCGATCTCCGTCGCGGTGCTGCCTGACGCGCCCGGCGCGCGTTCGATGGCGATTAAGGCCCATCAGGGCGGACATGAAGTATTAATCCATCTTCCCATGGCGCCGCTCAGCAAGCAGCCGCTGGAAAAAGATACGCTGACGCCGGAGATGAGCAGCGAAGAGATCGCGCGTATCCTGCGCAATGCGGTCAATAACGTGCCTTACGCCGTTGGGCTGAATAACCATATGGGCAGCAAAATGACATCCAGCCTGCCCGGCATGGTGAAGATGATGCAGGCCCTTAATCAGTACAATTTTTACTTCCTTGACAGCATGACTATCGGCAACAGCCAGTCGGTGCCCGCCGCGCAAGGCACGCGTGTGAAGGTGCTGAAGCGCCGCGTCTTTCTGGACGACAGCCAGGATATTGACGCGATTCGCCAGCAGTTTGCGCGAGCGGTGAAGCTGGCGCAGCGCGACGGCTACGCTATCGCTATTGGCCATCCCCATCCTAATACCGTGCGTGTGCTGCAGCAGATGCTGCCGACGCTGCCTGCGGATATCACGCTGGTGCGTCCGAGCCAGCTGCTGAATGAGCCGCTGCACGGCGGGTCGTCCCCGGTTAAGCCGCAGCCGCGACCGCGTCCGCGTCCGCAGAAACCGGGCTTCCAGCCGCCTGGCGTATGTCAGGTGCAGCCGCAGCCGGTTCCGGCAACAAAAGCGCTTGGTGTTGTGTGGGAGAGCGTTAGCCAGAGCGTTATCGCACAAAGGCTAAAAGCGCTTTTCTAAAAAGCGATTTCATTCGGCCACGTAGCCTTAACATTCTTTTCTGAACAGAAATCACTATAATCCGGAGCGAGCTACGCAGACCGGTTATAAGGATTTCTGTCAGGATGGGGACGGCGAAACAAAGAATTATGCTGCTGGATAACGGCAGAGAATGGGGCGGCGGCACGAACAGCATGCTGGAGCTGCTTAAACGCATCGACCGTGACGCTTTTGATATCACCTGCTGCTTTTATCACAATTACACGCGCGGCAATGGCGAAACGATCGAATCGGTTCTGAACGCCATCAATATACCGGTGATCTTTATTCCGCAGAGAAAGCAGCCGGTCTGGGCGAAACTCGCTAAGGAAGCTGCACGCGCCCTGCTTTTCTTCAGTCGTCGTCTGAAAAAAGAGGCGGTCGACGCTATTGACGCACGCTGGCGCGTGCTGCCCAACGCCAGCAAGCTTCGCGCGCTTTTGCAACAGGGGCGCTACGATACGCTCTATATGAATAATCAGCCCAGCACGAATGTTGAAGGCTACGTCGCTGCACGCGATCTTGATATTTCCGTTGTTCAGCACTGCCGCATTGAACCGCTGATGAACAGCCGTCTGGTAAAAATGGTTAACGATGGGTGCGATGCGGTGATTGCCGTTTCGCATGGCGTAAACCAGACATTACGCGCCAGCGGAGTTGATGCCTCACGCTGTTTTACCGTCTCCAACGCGATTGATATCCACCAGCCTTTACCCGACCGCGCGACGGTGCGCCAGCGCTTAAACCTGCCGGCAGAGGCCTTTATTTTCGGGACTATCGGCTCGCTGATCCTGCGCAAATCGAACCATCATGTTCTGCAAGCGTTAAGCCATTTCAAACAGGCCTGTCCCGATGCGAACTGGAAAATGATTGTGGTTGGCGATGGACCGGAAGCAGGCCCGCTACGCCAGCAGGCCGAGAGAGAAAATATTCTCGACCGGGTAATCTTTACCGGTTTTCAGAATAACGCGCTGGATTACCTCGCCGCTTTTGACGTTTTTATCCTGGCGTCCCGTAGCGAAGGTCTGCCGCGCGTCGTGCTGGAGGCGATGCTGGTAAACACCGCCGTTGCAGGTTCCCGCGTGGTTGGCACTGAGGAATTAATCAGCCATAACGATACTGGCCTGTTGTTTGAATATGGCGATGTCGCGCAATTAACACAACACCTCATCACGCTCTGGCAGGATCAGGCCTTGCGTCAACGATTAACCCATGCCGCGTCGACGCGCGTTCGGGCACAATACGCTATCGAAAACTACGTTAAAGGCGTAGAGGCCATCCTGAAAAGCGTCACAAGGAAGAAGCATGCTTAATTTTCTTAACCCACGTTTTCGTCGCGTGCGCGCACGTCATAATTTGCCCTACTCTCAACCCGACGTGCAGGGCGAGACCCCCGTTACATCGATCGTTATCCCTTGTACCGGGGAAGATTATATTGAAGAAGCGAAGCTCAGCGCGCTGTTTGCTGAACGTTTTGCAACTGCAGCCCAGGAAATCGTCATCGTGAGCGACCAGCCTGCCGCTGCATTTGGCACGCTGCCGGGCAAAACGCGGATTGTCACGCTGGAAGTGCCGCAGCGCGAAGAGCCCTATCCCTACAAGCAAATTTATCGCAGCCGGCTGATTAAAATACAGGCGCCATTATACGCGCAGGGCGAAGGGATCCTGATGATCGATTCCGATCTCAATTTGCTCAAAATGCCTGAAATCAGCATGAAAACCGGGCATTTTTATTCCAGCTTCCGCCAGGGAAAGATGATTGCCAAACTGGCTGGCGCGGCGCAGGAAACCATCCCCGCTTATTATAAACTCAGCGTTCGTCCTTACCTTGTGGACCATGTTAACGGTGCTTATCTGGCGGCTACGCGCCAGACCTGGCAACGCGTCTGCCCGCTCTGGCTGACATTATTTGATGACACATGGAAATTAATGAACGATAGCCAGCCGCCAACCGATCAGCTGCCGCTGGCGTGCCTGCTGGATCTGCTGGACCTCCGCACCGTTAACCTGGGCGAATGGGCGAACTGGCCGGTCTCTAAACGCATCGGCGGCAAGCCGGGGCTTATACCGCCTGAAGTGGTGGGCGCACACGGCGGCTTTCCCCTTTCTGAATGGCAGAAATATCTGGATGATCCTCGCCAGCCGCTGACCTTTAAGGGTCAGGATTACACCCGAAAAGTGCGCTACCTGACGGATGCGGAGAAGCAACAGCAATAGCCATAAAGCCGCCTGCGCGGCTTTTTAATCCCAGCTCAGCACCACTTTTCCTGAACGCCCGGAACGCATTTCGTCGAAGCCTTGCTGAAAGTCGTCGATAGAGTAGCGGTGGGTGATCACCGGCGTGAGATCGAGCCCAGACTGAATCAGCGCCGCCATCTTATACCAGGTCTCGAACATTTCACGTCCATAAATGCCTTTAATAAACAGTCCCTTGAATATAACCTGATTCCAGTCGATAGCCATTTCTCCCGGCGGGATGCCGAGCAGCGCAATGCGTCCGCCGTGATTCATCACCTCCAGCAGCGTACGGAACGCAGGCGGCGCGCCGGACATCTCCAGCCCGACGTCGAAACCTTCCGTCATCCCCAGCTCGCGCATCACGACGCGCAGATCCTCATGCGCCACGTTAACCGCGCGCGTCACGCCCATCTTACGCGCCAGTTCAAGGCGATAGTCGTTGATATCGGTGATCACTACGTTGCGCGCGCCGACATGTTTACAGACCGCCGCCGCCATAATGCCGATAGGGCCAGCACCGGAAATAAGCACATCTTCGCCTACCAGATCGAACGACAGCGCGGTGTGCACCGCATTGCCGAAGGGGTCGAAAATCGCGGCGAGCTCGTCGGAAATATTGTCAGGGATGCGGAAGGCGTTGAAAGCCGGGATCACTAGATACTCGGCAAAACAGCCCTGACGGTTTACGCCCACGCCGATGGTATTGCGACACAAATGGGTGCGTCCGGCACGACAATTGCGGCAGTGTCCGCAGGTAATATGCCCTTCGCCAGAGACGCGATCGCCGATGCTGAAGCCGCGTACCTCCTGGCCGATCGCCACCACTTCGCCAACATATTCATGCCCGACGATCATCGGCACAGGGATCGTTTTCCGCGACCAGTCATCCCAGTTATAGATATGGATATCGGTGCCGCAGATAGCGGTTTTACGGATCTTGATCAGCAAATCGTTATGGCCCGGCTCCGGTATCGGCGCATCGGTAACCATCCAGATACCTTCCTGCGCATGAAGTTTGGCTAACGCTTTCATTCAGAGCTCCTCAGGCGATCACGCCAAGCTGTTGTCCAATACGGGTAAAGGCGTCTACTGCGCGCTCCAGCTGCTGCTGGGTATGCGCCGCCGAAATCTGCGTGCGGATGCGCGCCTGACCGCGCGGCACCACAGGAAAGAAAAAGCCGGTAACGTAAATCCCCTCCTGCTGAAGCAGGCGGGCGAACTCCTGCGCCACGCTGGCTTCGCCCAGCATCACGGGAATAATGGCGTGATCGGCGCCCGCCAGGGTAAAACCGGCTGCCGTCATCTTCTCGCGGAAGAAGCGCGCGTTGTCCCACAAACGCTGTCGCAGGCCATCGCCTTCGCTCAGCAGGTCGAGTACGCGAATTGAGGCGGCAACGATCGCAGGCGCCAGCGAATTGGAGAACAGGTAGGGGCGAGAGCGCTGTCGCAGCCATTCGACCACGTCTGCGCGGGCGGCGGTATAGCCGCCGGAGGCGCCGCCCAGCGCTTTGCCCAGCGTGCCGGTAATGATGTCGATGCGTCCCATAACGTCGCAATATTCATGCGTGCCGCGGCCGGCCGCGCCGACAAAGCCTACCGCATGGGAGTCATCCACCATCACCAGCGCATCAAACTCGTCAGCGAGATCGCAGATGGCGCGCAGGTTAGCGATCACACCGTCCATAGAGAAGACGCCATCGGTAGCGATAAGGATATGGCGTGCGCCTTTTTCCCGCGCCTCAACCAGACAGGCCCGCAGCGCCTGCATATCGTTGTTGGCGTAGCGATAGCGCTGCGCCTTGCAGAGCCGCACGCCGTCGATAATCGAGGCATGGTTTAGCGCGTCGGAGATGATCGCGTCTTCCGCGTCCAGCAGGGTTTCAAACAACCCGCCGTTGGCGTCAAAACAGGATGAATAAAGGATGGCATCGTCCATGCCGAGAAACGCCGCCAGCTTTTTCTCCAGCTGTTTATGGATATCCTGCGTGCCGCAGATAAAGCGTACCGAGGCCATACCAAAGCCATGCGATTCCATGCCCTCTTTTGCCGCCTGAATTAACGCTGGATGATTAGCCAGTCCTAAGTAATTGTTGGCGCAAAAGTTAATAACCTGATCGTCGCCGACTTCAATATCGGTTTGCTGAGCGGAGGTAATGATGCGCTCCTGCTTAAACAATCCTTCCCGGTGCGCCACATCCAGCTGCTGGCGGATCTGCTGATAAAATTGCGCTGGCATCATTGTTCTCCTCAGATGGCATAAATTCGGCACATCTTACTGAATAAGAAGGATGCTAACGATAAATCGACCAGGAGAATGTTAATTTTGCAGCATAGTTCACGTCAGAGGGCGGAGCGGCGACAGCGTGTCGGAGTCATCTGGCTGTCTGCTCCGTGATGAAATGTTATGATATGAGACATTAGCGCGTGAAACCGCCTGTTTCATGCCCCCAACTTTTAAGGTAGAGCACATGATTATCGTCACTGGCGGCGCGGGAATGATTGGCAGCAATATCGTCAAGGCGCTCAACGATCGTGGTATTCGCGATATTCTGGTCGTCGACAACCTCAAAGACGGCACCAAATTTGTCAATCTGGCCGATCTGGATATCAGCGATTACATGGATAAAGAGGAATTTCTGACCTATATCGCCGCGGGCGAGGATCTGGGTCCGATTGAGGCCGTTTTTCATGAAGGCGCCTGTTCTGCGACGACGGAGTGGGACGGCAAGTACATGATGGACAATAACTATCAGTACTCCAAAGATCTGCTGCACTATTGCCTGGAGCGTGAAATTCCTTTCCTCTACGCCTCTTCTGCCGCGACCTACGGCGGCCGTAACGACAATTTTATCGAGAAGCGCGAATATGAGCAGCCGCTGAACGTTTACGGCTATTCGAAAATGCTGTTCGACCACTACGTGCGTCAGATCCTGCCGGAAGCGGAATCGCCGGTATGCGGCTTCCGCTATTTCAACGTTTACGGCCCGCGTGAAGGCCACAAAGGCAGCATGGCGAGCGTGGCGTTCCACCTCAATACGCAAATCGCCAGCGGCGAAAATCCCAAGCTGTTTGAAGGCAGCGATAACTTCAGACGCGACTTTATCCACGTTGATGATGTGGTCGCGGTCAATCTGTGGTGCTGGGAAAATAACATTTCCGGCATCTACAACTGCGGTACCGGCCGCGCCGAATCGTTCCAGGAAGTAGCGGACGCGGTGCTGAAATTCCACCAGAAAGGGCAAATCGAATACATTCCCTTCCCGGATAAGCTGAAAGGCCGTTATCAGGCCTATACTCAGGCGGATCTCACCCACCTGCGTGCGGCCGGATATGACAAGCCGTTCAAAACCGTGGCGCAGGGCGTGGCCGAATATATGGCCTGGCTGAACCGCAACGCATAAGGAACGCGTACCGGCGATGAAAATTCTGGTTATTGGCCCGTCGTGGGTCGGCGATATGATGATGTCGCAAAGCCTCTATCGCACCCTCAAGGCTCAACATCCGGACGCCGTGATTGATGTGATGGCACCTGCATGGTGTCGTCCGCTGTTGTCGCGCATGCCGGAAGTCAACCAGGCGCTGGCGATGCCGCTGGGGCACGGCGCGCTGGCGCTCGGCGAGCGGCACCGCATTGGCAAAACGCTGCGCGCCAGCGGCTACGATCGCGCCTATGTGCTGCCTAACTCCTTCAAATCTGCGCTGGTGCCTTTCTTCGCCGGAATTAAACGCCGTATCGGCTGGCGCGGCGAGATGCGCTACGGCCTGCTGAACGATGTACGCGTGCTGGACAAAGCGGCGTTTCCTCTGATGGTGGAGCGTTATATTGCGTTAGCCTGCGACACGCCGGTCACCTCGGCGCAGCAGCTGCCGCAACCGCTGCTCTGGCCGCGGCTTCAGGTAGAGGATCAGGAAAAAATCGAGACCGCCGCCCAGTTTGAGCTGTCGGCGGAGCGGCCGCTGATCGGTTTTTGTCCCGGCGCGGAATTTGGCCCGGCGAAGCGCTGGCCGCACTATCACTACGCCGCGCTGGCGCAGCAGTTGATTGCCGAAGGCAAGCAGGTGGTACTGTTCGGTTCGGCAAAAGACCGGGCCTGCGGCGACGAGATTATCGCGGCGCTGCCTGCGGAAGCGCGACATTACTGCCGCAACCTGGCGGGCGAAACGCAGCTTGAGCAGGCGGTAATTTTGATTGCGCGCTGCGACGCCGTTGTCAGCAATGACTCTGGCCTGATGCATATCGCCGCCGCGCTCAATCGCCCGCTGGTGGCGCTTTATGGGCCAAGCAGTCCCGACTTTACGCCGCCACTTTCCAGACAGGTGCGCATTATCCGCCTGATCACTGGCTACCATAAGGTGCGCAAAGGCGATGCCGGAGAGGGCTATCATCAGAGCCTGATCGATATTCAGCCGACGCGCGTTCATCAGGAGCTGAGCGAACTACTGGCTCACCCGCAGGAGACGGCATGCACGTCCTGATCGTCAAAACTTCGTCGATGGGCGATGTGCTTCATACGCTTCCCGCCTTAACCGATGCCATGCAGGCGATCCCCGGTATCCGATTTGACTGGGTAGTGGAAGAGAATTTCGCCCAGATCCCCTCCTGGCATCCCGCGGTGGATAAAGTTTTGCCGGTAGCGATTCGCCGCTGGCGCAAACACTGGTTCGGCAGCCAGCAGCGCGAAGAGCGCGTGCGCTTTAAGCGCGATTTGCAGTCGCGCCAGTATGATGTCGTGATCGATGCTCAGGGGCTAATCAAGAGCGCCGCACTGGTGACCCGTCTGGCCAGAGGCGTTAAGCATGGCCAGGACAGCCGCAGCGCGCGCGAACCTTTCGCCAGCTGGTGGTACGACCAACGCCATGAAATTGACAAGAAGCAGCATGCGGTAGAACGGACGCGCGAGCTGTTCGCCAAAAGCCTCGGCTATGAGAAGCCGCAGACCCAGGGCGATTACGCCATCGCCGCGCACTTTCTGCGCGACGAGCCGCAGAATATCGCCCCCTATCTGGTATTCCTCCATGCGACGACGCGCGACAACAAACACTGGCCGGAAAGCCACTGGCGCGAGCTGATCGGCCTGCTGCAGCCAGTCGGACTGCGTATCAAGCTGCCCTGGGGCGCCGAGCACGAACATCAGCGCGCCCAGCGCCTGGCGGAAGGCTTTGATTACGTCGAGGTGCTGCCGAAGCTGACGCTGGAGGCGATAGCGCGCGAACTGGTGGGCGCCAGAGCGGTCGTGTCAGTGGATACCGGGCTGAGCCATCTGACCGCGGCGCTGGATCGTCCCAATATCACGCTCTACGGGCCAACGGATCCGGGCCTGATTGGGGGTTATGGGCAGAATCAGCAGGCTCTCTGTCCGCCTCAGGGCAACAACATGTCCGATATTAGCGCGGAAGCAGTCAAAGAAAGGCTGGAGAAAGCTTTAGGATGAAAAAGCTCCACATTATCAATCTGGGTAAAATGGGCGGCGTTGAGCGCCTTTTTCTGCAGTACATCAATGACTTTTCTGAGGGAAAGGATGAGGTTATCTGCATCAGCAATGAGATCGATGAAGACATTCGTCGGCAGATGCCGCAGCAAAAGATTACCTTCGCGAGTCGTTTGTTTAACGGCTTTAAATTAAAAGCTCCTCAGTCACTCAGAAAATATCTCTTGCAGAAACGGGTTGAGGCCAGCGATGCGCAGGTCATTGTGGTCTGGGATTTAGTGCCCCGGCTGACAGCAAAACCGAAACGAGCAAAGCTGGTCTATTACGATCATGGCTGCTCCTGGCGCTACCCAAAGAACCATAAGACTCTGAGTTTTATGCGCATGTTGGATGGCGTTATCTCTGCATCTTCAGCCTCTTCTCAGGTAATGAAGCATCGGTTTAATCTGCCCTGCCCCCATCATGTGGTGATTAACCGCATCATGACACCGCCCGGTATCCGGACAGAACCTCGCGTCCTGACGTCGCCAGTTAAAATCGGCACGGCTTCTCGTCAGGTCAGCCTGAAAGGGATTAGCGTCACTCTGTTGACGCTGAAAGAATTATTGCAGCGAGGCCATAACGTTACGCTTGAAATCGCGGGAAAAGGACCTGACCGTGATGCGTTTGCCGCTCTGGCCAGAAAGCTGGGGATTGAGGAAAACGTCACTTTCAGCGGCTTCCAGCAGGACATAGCGCCGTTTTTTAATCGTATCGATATCTATATGAGCACGCCGGTTACTGAACCTTTCGGCCTGTCATGCATGGAGTCTCTCTATTTCGGCGTACCTGTTATTTATCCTCTGGTCGATGGGCAGCCCGAAGTTATAAAAAATGGGGTGTGTGGTATTGGGCTGACGCCTTCCGTTACTATTGAGGAGCATGAAAAGCTGACGGGCATACGGGTAGATTTTCCTTACGACGTCTACGATCCCGTAAAAAATATCATGACTCGCCCGCTACTGCTTTCCCATACCGCCTGCGCGGACGCTATAGAAACGTTATTAAATCCGCCAACCTATCAGCGCCTTAGCGCAGAGGCGAAACGCTGGACAAAAGAACATTTTGATTACGCCGTTTTCAGGATCGAATTCAACGGTGCGTTGAGCGCTATAGCTGGTAGCTGATATGAAAATTAAGCCGACTCTTTTTCGACAGGATACGCCGCATTTATTTTTTAGCCTGCTCATTTTCTCCGGATGCGCCCTCGCTTTTCTGACGGCCCCGTTCGGTGGATCATTCGGCAGAAACGTTTTTTATATCACCAGCTATCTGGCGCTGGCAGGATTTATTGTTCATTCCAGATATTATCTGCAAGAGAAAAAAAACCTGATTTTGCCCGGCGCTCTTTTGCTTGTCGGGTTAGTAAGTATTATCTGGACCACGATCTATAAACAACCCGGGGATTACATTACCCTTTACCGACAATATCAGTCGACCGGAAGGCTACAAATTGCAGCCTCATTTTTGCTGCTGGTGACACTAAACGAAAGGCGTATACGCCAGCGCGCTGCAATCAGTGCCGCCGTTATTACAGGCCTGGCCGTAAACAGCTATGCGCTTTATCAGGGTATTCATCTCCATATTGACCGGGTAGAGCTCAATTATGACCGGGCAACCGTTGCTGCTTATATCATTACGGCCGTAAACCTCGTTTTTATTAAATCAGCCCTGCTATTCAGGACGCGTCACAAAATATGGCTGTTCGCCCTGTTATTTATAGTGACTTACGCCACTGTCATCCTGACCGGAACGCGGGCAGCCATGCTGGCTTACCCCATACTGGTGCTGATCCAGGTCTTGTTCACTAAGGATGTCATACAGCGTAAGCATAAAATCATTCTCTTTACCGCCCTTCCGGTATTGCTGGTGATTAGTGCGCTGGTTTTCCAGAGTAAAATTCAGTCGCGCATTCATGACTTAAAAGAAAACATTGCCATGATGCATGAAACGCAGGGAGAAAACTCGTTAATCTCTCGTATCAGTATGCAGACTGTTGCCTTCCACACCGGCTCCAGCGCCCTGGCCGGGCAATCCGCGGAGGAGCGCGGGCAGAGAGCTGAAGCGTTAATTAAACAAGACCCCAGCCTCTATGGCGCACAGATTTATCTGACCGTGCATATGCATAATGAACTACTGGAAAACTTCTCTATAAAAGGTCTTTTCGGCGTTCTTTCTTTAATCGGCCTGTATCTGAGCTTGATCTACTGCTCGTTCAGGCCCATGCGCAACTCAGCCCTGCTTTCCATATCCATATCGCTCATTGTTTATGGCTTGAGCGATGTGATTTTCTTTAGTACGGAAGCAACCTTACTGTATTGCCTGGCAATTATCTTTAGCGTGATGATAATGAAACAGAATAATCCCTCTGAGGACAGGCGCTAATGACAGAACAGGCGTATCTGCTGAGCGTCATCGTTCCCTTTCACAATGATGAGGCTTTTATTGTTTCCTGCCTGACCTCACTGTTGACTCAGGCTGATGACGATATGCAGGTTATTATCATCGATGATGGTTCGACCGATAATTCGGCGCAACAGGTTGCCACGCTATTAGCGCGCTATCCTCACCAGCATATTACTTTTATCCAGCAGGAAAATCAGGGTATTGCGACAACACGTAATGTCGGGTTACGTCACGCAAGCGGCGAGTTTATTACTTTCCTGGACGGCGATGATCTCATAAGCAGTAACTATTATTCTGTCATTAAGCCAGTACTGCTTGAAGGTAGCGACGATCTTATTGATTTCGATTATGCTCGCTTTGACGAGACGCCGCCTGTAGCGCCGCAAAGCGAAACGGCGCAGCGGAAGGTTTATGATATTCCGGAGCAGGGTCTCGCCTGTTTACACCCGCTGTTTAAACGTGCAATGTGGCATTTGTGGAACCGTATCTACCGGCGTACTCTGCTGGAAAGCGATCGCTTCGAAGACGGCCGTCGCTATGAGGATGTGATTTTTACGCCCTTTCAATACTTCAAAACCCGCCATATTTGTCATCTGGATAATACGCTTTACTACTATCGTGACAACCGCGGCGGCATAACACGCAATATTCGCCCGAGCGATATCAGTGACATGCTTTTTGCACTGGAAAAAATGCGAACCCTGGCTGAAGCGCGGCGCAATGAACCCGATTTCCGCAGGCTGGCGGCGGACATGATGTTGAACTGCTTTAGCGAAGTAAAAAGCATGTCAAAGGCGCTCTATGGCTATTACTACTACTCCCCTGAGACCATGAAAGCGCTAAAAGCCGCCGCCTTAATTTGCCGAGGCTACTGCAAGCCGAAAAAATACTGGCAGATGCGCTATCCGGGCCTGGACACCTTCTTTTCAGCCATGCGCCGCATCGGCAAAAAAAAGCCAGCGTCGGCTTTACACCGACGCCAGTAACTGCTCTTTTTTCTGAATGGCGAATTCTGTCAGCGTCATGCCCTGGGTACGACTTTGCAACCAGCTGAAGAGCTGTTCAAGATCGTCATACAATCGTTCAATATCCGCCTCGTTTTTAAAAGTCGGGCTGCCGTCGGGCATGAATTCAGACGAATGGAGCATAAACTCCACATAATCGCAGCCCTGAGCCAGTGACTGTTCTGCTACCTGCTTCATCTGTGCAAGGTTGCCGCCTACGGGCCTGAGCCAGTTTACGGAAGGACCGCGCTGCTTGCCTCGCAGGCTGTCCCAGGCTGATTTCAGTCGGGTAGCAAGGGGGCCGTGCCGATACTGGATGCTCATGGGCACTTCTAATAAGCCCGACAGTCCAGGCTGCGATATATCGTTCTGGTTAAGGAAGTAGGCGCGATCGGGGAAGCGGCTATAATCTGTACCGCCCTTACCCTGCGGCGCGCCAGTGGATCCGCGCCAGTCGACGCGTGGCGTAACAGAACAATCGACGAGATAGCCATTATCCACCAGCGCCTGCGCATATATTTCGTTGAATGCCCAGCGCCCAGCGCGATGGCTGCACATCTTCGTCTGAAAAGTATTTTCCAGCAGATCGGTCATAAAGGCGACTTTGTCGCGCAAAACTTGCTCTGGATATTCAATCAGGTAGGGCTGGTAGCGCCAGTCATCATCGGTAAGAGCATGTGCTGGCGGGCTATGCCAGGCGTGCAGGTGCATTCCTACTTCACCCTGACCACGCGCCAGCACATCGCGGGCGAAATCGACATAGGCGGAATCGCTCGCCATTTCGTAATTGGTCAGCCAGGTGGGTTTAAAACCATACTTTTCGCATAACGCCTGAAATCGCGGCAAAAAACGAACATTATGCGTTGTAACCTGGCCGCTACGGTTGCGCCAGAGGTTATCACCTTCAGTATCGAGCGTAATTAAAAAAGCTGGTTTTTCCATTGCTTATCCGTAAAAGGAGGTGCCGCAGTAAGCTGTTATGTTACGCAGGCAGGGCGCAAGTGGCAAAAAATTTAATGGCAGAGTTCTTACTCTGATTTGCAGCAGAGCATGTTTGGTTAAACTAAAATAATTTAAGCTGTAAGTTCTTTCATCTTGTTACGTTAACGTTTTATAAAACAAGGGTAGGATATCCCAGCATGGCTCCTTTAAGATTGGGTCCATAACAAGATTAGTGTTTATACACTTTTTTCTGCCAGGTCGAAGCAGCCTTGTATTTAACTCTGTAAAGGCTGGCAATTTGAGGTAGGTATTTTGTCGAAACGCATACTGATGATCATTGATGGCTTACCCGGCGGAGGCGCTGAGAAAGTCGTACTGACACTGGCGGAAGGTCTGGTTAATCAGGGACATCGCGTCTCCCTTTTCTCTTTGCGCAGCGTATGCGACTACCCTATCCCGGATGGCGTTGATTATCAGGTCGTTAAGGATCGCTGTAAACTTCCCTGGCGCAAGCTTACTGAAACGCATCGCCGTGCGCAGCTCCTTGATCAGGCAGTTGTACAGTCACAGAGTACAAAAGGCGATTTCGATCTGGTGTTTTCACACCTCCACAAGACCGATCGCATCGTTAAACATTCACGCGTGCTTGATCAGACAAAAATATGGCACTGCCTGCATGGCGTCTTTTCCGCATCCTATCTGGCCAGGAAATCAGGTTTTTCACTCTGGCTGAAGCGATTAAAAATACGTCATGTTTATCAAAATCGTCAGCTTATTGCCGTCTCGCCTTATGTGCTTGAAGATTTAATTGAGAATATTGGCGTCAGGCCCAGCCGCACGCGCGTTATCGCCAACCCGTTTGATTTTGAGCTAATAAAACAGCTTGCGGCAAAACCCTGCCCGCTTGCAGGCACCGATTTTATCCTGCATGTGGGCCGCTTCCACGAAACCAAACGTCATGACCGGCTTCTTGAGGCTTATGCGCAAAGCGGCATTGCAGCTCCGCTTGTGCTGTTGGGCCAGGGTCGTCCTGAGCGCGAGGCGCAGTTGCGCCAGCAGGCGAAAAAGCTGGGTATTGCAGAGCGCGTTATTTTTCAGGGATTTCAGGCAAACCCTTATCCCTGGATACGCCATGCCCGGCTGCTGGTTGTCAGCTCTGACAGCGAAGGGTTCGGCAATGTTTTGGTGGAAGCGCTGATCTGTCAGACGCCGGTCGTCAGCACCCGCTGCCCGGGCGGACCAGCAACGATTCTGACTAATGACTTGTCACGGGGTCTCGCTGATTTGAACGCCGCCTCTCTGGCGAAAAAAATGCATGAAATTTATCATTACCCGCCTGAGTTGCATCATCTCGACCTAAGCATTTATAGTCTCTCCGTTATTTGTGAACAGTACCTGCAGCTTGCGCAGCCGCCACATAAGGAATTATCCGCCGCTCCGCAACTAATGAGCTAAGAAGGTCTCCCTTTCGGCGTGACCGGATAAAGGGAAAACATTTTGAATTACGTAATACTTTTTCTGCTTTTTTTGCCAGTAAAGTGGGTGATGAAGCTGCTGCATCCGCGAAAGGGTAAAAACCTGGTGATTCAGACAGCGAAAATTGGCGACTTCGTTAACATCACGCCGCTGCTGGCACATCTGCAAAAAAGCGATGCGCTGTTAAGCCGCAGCGTTGCGCCACTGGCGGAGCGTGACGATACGCTGGAAAGCCTCTGGTATATTGAGGATTACAAAAGGAGCCTGATCAAGAAATTCAGGCTGGTATGGCTGCTTCTCAACCGTTACGACAACATCTACCTTCTGCATCCCAACAATCTGAATTTATTTATTGCCTCCTGCTGCAACGCCAGCAATAAGCAGTTTTTAACCACTTATAAACGCAAAGCTTATCAAAACCTGTTCTACCTGACCGCCAGCGGTGTCGTCAGTCATGAAAAAAACACGCTGACGGTAGAAAATTATTTAAAACTGGCTGATCGCTCTTTTACCAAAGAGAGCTATCCCAGACACGCCACCCGCCCTCTCTGGCAACCTGACGTCCTGCCGGAAGAGATTTTTTCTGGTCAGGGGGCAAAGATTGGCTTTAGCATTACCGCCGGCAATCAGGCCAAAACGATCCCTCCAGCTATCTGGAAAACCCTTTTCGACAGTCTGGATGATCTGCCTTGTACTTTTTATGCGTTTGGCGCGCCCAATGAGCAGACTCGTATGCAGGAGCTTTTTAAGGTGACCGGCGAGCGAGAAAATATTGTCAATCTGGTGGGAAAAGTGCCGCTGGAAAGCCTGCCGGCCGCCATCCGCGAAATGGATTTTTATGTCGCTTCAGACTCCGGAAATGTCTATATCGCCGACGCGCAGCAGGTGCCTGTTATTTTGATATACGGCCCCTGTAGCGTAGAGGAGCAACGCCCGCTTGGCGATGTCTTATTGATTGGCCCTGACCACATTGCCCCCTCTTCCTTTGTGTTTGATGCGCTTTATCAGTTCCATCAACCAGCTGAACAGTTGTATAAACTGGACCAGCGCAAGCTTAACGATATTCACGATTTTATTTCCGCCAGGCTGGACAAGCAGCTGGCGCGACGGAAAAACAAACAGACAATATGACAGGAAAGCCTGATTATTCTCCTTTGCTCAGCATCATTTCCCCCATGTACAACGCGGGCGAAATGTTCGATGCCTTTATGCAGTCGCTACTGGCGCAGACGCTGACCTCGCTGGAAATCATTATCGTCAATGACGGCTCCACCGACGATTCCGGCGCGCGCGCCGATGCGTATGCGGCTCAATACCCCCATATCACTGTTATTCACCAGGAAAACGGCGGCGTGTCGCGCGCGCGCAACGCCGGACTGCGCGTCGCGCGCGGCAAATATGTCACCTTCCCGGACTCGGACGACACCATGCAGCCAGAGATGTATAAAACCCTGGTGGCAATAGCGGAAGAGGACGATCTCGACGCAGCGCAGTGTAATGCCGAGTGGTTTTTCCAGCGCGACCAGCGTACCAGGCCGATAATTCCGCTGGATCGCCTGCGCAGCACGCCGGTGCTGAGCGGCGCGGAGTGGCTCAATACCGCGCTGAAAACGCGGCGCTACCTGCATGTGGTCTGGCTGGGCATCTATCGCCGATCATTGATCGAGCAGAAGCAGCTCTGGTTTGAGCCGGGTTTGCATCATCAGGATATTCCCTGGACCACCGAGTTTATGTTCAACGCACGGCGCGTCCGCTATACCGATCAGGTATTTTATCGCTACTATCTGCACGACGCTTCAATCAGCAACCGCAAACGTACCGGTCAGCGCAACGTGGAGTATCAGCGCCACTATCTGAAGATCGCCCGCATGCTGGAGGAGATCAACGCGCGCTATAAAGAGAGCGTGACGATTTATCCGGCTTTTCATGCACAAATCACCCACGAAGCGCTCAGCGTCTGCCACTGCGTGCGCCGCGAGCCCGATCCGGCAGCGAAGCAGGCGATAATCAACGATATATTCACCAGCAAAACGCATCTGCGTATGCTGCGTAATGCGCGCGGCATCAAGCAGTGGTATCAACTGCTGCTGTGGCTGAGTCGCCTCTGGCGCTGGCGAGACAAATAACCGCCGCCGCAGGTTTCACCTCTTAAGGGTTTGCCCTACAATCGCCTCACTGAAAATTAAGAGCATTTGTGTATGGCAAACCCGACTCACGCAGACGTTACCCCACACAATATTTTGCTAATCAAGCTGCGCCACCACGGCGATATGCTGCTTACTACGCCGGTTATCAACGCGCTGCGCCAGCGTTATCCCCAGGCCAATATCGACGTGCTGCTCTACAAAGAGACACGTCCGATGCTGGAAGCGCATCCGGCGATTCGCCAGCTGCACGTTATCGACCGCAAGTGGAAGCAGGAAGGAAGCTGGCGCAAACTGCGCCACGAGCGCGATCTGCTTGCCGCCGTTCGCGCCAGCCATTATGACGTCGTCATCAATCTCGCCGATCAATGGCGCAGCGCGCTGATTACCCTGTTCAGCGGCGCGCCGCTGCGTATCGGCTTTGCCTTCAATAAGCGCAACAACGCATTCTGGCGGCTCTGTCACAACGCTCTGGTGCCGACCCGCAACCATAATCAGCTTCATACGGTTGAGCAGAATATGACGGCGCTGACGCCGCTCGGCATTTCACCGCAAGGCGCGCGCGTTTCTATGCATTACAGCGCCGTCGATGGACAAAAAGTCGAAGCGCTGCTGACTGAACAGGGTGTTGATGCCGCTTTTATCGTCGTACAGCCCACCTCGCGCTGGAATTTTAAGTGCTGGGAAGAGGAGAAGGTCGCCGCGACTATCGACCAGCTGGCGCAGGCGAACTGCAAAGTGGTGCTGACCGCCGCGCCCGACAAGCATGAAATGGAGATGATCGCGCGCATCCAGGCGCTCTGCACGACGCCGAATCTGGTATCCCTGGCGGGCCAGCTCACGCTGCCCCAGCTGGCGGCGCTGATTGACCGCGCCCGGCTTTTTATCGGCGTGGACTCCGCGCCGATGCATATGGCCGCCGCGCTCGACACGCCCTGCATCGCGCTGTTCGGCCCGACCAAGCTTCAGTTCTGGCGGCCCTGGGGCGAGCATAACCACGTCATCTGGGCGGGCGATTACGGCCCGCTGCCCGATCCCGACGCCATCGATACTAATACCCGCCAGCGTTATCTCAGTGCCATTCCGGTCGACGATGTGGTCGAGGCGGCAAGGACGTACCTACATGACTAAATTACGCCTGGCGATCGTCCGGCAAAAATACCGTCCCGACGGCGGCGCCGAACGTTTTATATCACGCGCGCTCGAAGCGCTCGGCAGCGAGCAGCTGGATCTCAATATCATCACGCGCAGCTGGCAGGGCACGCCCAATCCCGACTGGCATCTGCATATCTGCAATCCGCCTAAGCTGGGCCGTATTTCGCGTGAGCGCGGCTTTGCGCGCGCAGCGCGCGCCTGCTGGGAAAAAGAGCGGTTCGATATCGTTCAGAGCCACGAGCGCATCGCGGGCTGCGATATTTTTCGCGCCGGCGACGGCGTGCATCGCGTCTGGCTGGAGCAGCGGGCGCGCATCGTCTCGCCGTGGCAGCGTATGAGCACCGCGCTCAGCCCCTATCATCGCTATGTGCTACGCGCGGAAGCGGAAATGTTTAACGCTTCCTCTCTGAAAGCGGTGATCTGCAACTCCGAGATGGTCAAGCGCGACATCCTGCGCTGCTTTTCGCTGAGCGCGGAGAAAATCCATGTTATCCATAACGCCATTGATGCTCAGCGCTTCCAGCCCGCCAGTGAGGCGAGCCGCCATGCCACGCGTCAGCAGCTGCAGCTGCCGGACAGCGCCACTGTACTGATCTACGTCGGCTCCGGCTTCGAGCGTAAAGGGTTGAAGGCGGCAATTGAGGCGCTGGCGAACAGCGACCGCTATCTGATCGTAGTCGGACAGGACAAGCAGCTGTCGCGCTATCAGCAGCTGGCGAATCAGCTGAACTGTCTCGACCGACTGCGCTTTGTCGGCGTGCAGCAGGATGTGCAGCCTTTTTACCACGCCGCCGACGGGCTGCTGTTGCCGACGCTCTACGATCCTTTCCCCAATGTCGTGCTGGAGGCAATGGCCTGCGGCCTGCCGGTGATCACCAGCACCGGCTGCGGCGGCGCGGAATTTATTACCGCTGGTCAGGAAGGCTTCGTTTGCGATGCGTTAGATATCAACGCGTTGAATCAGGCTATTATGGCGATACCAGCCCTTTCGGCTGATTCGCGTCTGGGCGAAGCTGCAAGGCGCAGAATTGAGCCCTACGGACCTCAGCGTCTTGCGCAGTCGCTGACTTCGCTTTATCAGCAGGTTCTGTCGCGTCGCTGACAAAGTGATGAGCGTATTTAGGCTTTCTGATAACATAGATTGATTTATGTGAAATTTTTTCTGCCAGGCTGTCGAAACGATAACTATGACAACCCTCTATACCGTTCTGCTCTATCTTATTCAGCCGCTCATCTGGCTGCGCCTCTGGCTGCGCGGCCGTAAAGCGCCGGCGTACCGTAAACGCTGGGCAGAGCGCTACGGCTACTGCACGGGAAAAGTGGAGCCGGACGGCATTGTTCTGCACTCAGTTTCCGTCGGTGAAACCCTGGCGGCGATTCCGTTAGTGCGCGCGCTACGCCATCGCTATCCCACCCTGCCGATTACCGTGACCACCATGACGCCGACCGGCTCTGAGCGGGCGCAGTCGGCGTTCGGCAAAGATGTGCATCACGTTTATCTGCCTTACGATCTGCCGGGTGCCATTAATCGTTTCCTCGACACGGTCAATCCGCGTCTGGTGATCATCATGGAAACCGAGCTGTGGCCCAACATTATTCGTATTCTGCATCAGCGTCAGATTCCGCTGGTGATCGCCAATGCCCGCCTGTCGGAACGTTCTTCTAAAGGTTATCGCAAGCTGGGCGGCTTTATGCGCGACCTGTTGCAGCGCATCACCCTTATCGCCGCACAGAATGCGGAAGATGGCGATCGCTTTCTGGCGCTGGGCCTGAAACGCTCGCAGCTGGCGGTCACCGGCAGCCTGAAATTCGATATTTCCGTCACGCCTGAGCTGGCCGCCAGAGCAATTACGCTGCGTCGTCAGTGGGCGCCGCGCCGTCCGGTCTGGATCGCCACCAGCACCCATGAAGGGGAAGAGGCGATTGTGCTCGATGCGCATCGTCGTCTGCTGCAGACTTTTCCCGACCTGCTGCTAATTCTGGTACCTCGCCATCCGGAGCGCTTCAGCGACGCGCGCGATCTGACGCAAAAACGCAACTTCAGCTTTATCCTGCGCAGCAGCGGCGAAATCCCCTCCGGCTCGACGCAGGTTGTTATCGGCGACACCATGGGCGAACTGATGCTGCTCTACGGCATTGCCGATCTCGCCTTTGTCGGCGGCAGCCTGGTAGAGCGCGGCGGACACAATCCGCTGGAGCCTGCCGCGCACGCCATTCCGGTGCTGATGGGGCCGCATACCTGGAACTTCAAAGATATCTGCAGCAAGCTGCAGCAGGCGCAGGGCCTGATTACCGTGACCGACGTTGTATCGCTGGAGAAAGAAGTGACCAATCTGCTTCAGGATGAGGATTACCGACTCTACTACGGTCGCCACGCGGTCGAGGTGCTGCACCAGAACCAGGGCGCATTGCAGCGTCTGCTACAGTTACTCGAACCTCATTTACCGCCACGGGCCCACTGATGACCGCTCGCCAACGTCTTTCTGTGGTAATGATCGCCAAAAATGAAGCGGCGCTACTGCCCGACTGTCTCGCCTCGGTCAGCTGGGCGGATGAAATTATCCTGCTGGACTCCGGCAGCAGCGATGAGACCGCCGAGATTGCCCGCCAGGCTGGCGCAAAGGTCTATCATGCCGAGGCGTGGGCCGGTTTCGGCAAACAGCGCCAGCGCGCGCAGCGCTACGCCAGCGGCGATATGATTCTGATGATCGATGCCGACGAGCGCGTTACGCCGACACTGCGCGCCAGTATTGAGGCGGTGCTAACGCAGCCACCCTCGGCGACCGTCTACAGCCTGAACCGCAGCAACCTTTTTCTCGGCCGCTTTATGCGCCACAGCGGCTGGTATCCGGATCGCGTGATGCGCCTCTATCCGCGCGCGCTGAACTATAACGACAACCTGGTGCATGAATCGCTGGAAACGCAGGGTGCGCCGGTCGTCCGGCTGCAGGGCGATCTGCAGCATCTGACCTGTCGTGACCTTATTATTTTCCAGCAAAAGCAGCTGGCCTACGCCGCAGCCTGGGCACAGGAGCGTCACCAGCGCGGCAAGCGCTGCGGCCTCTTCTCGATATTTACCCATACGCTAGGCGCTTTTATGAAGACGCTGCTGCTGCGCGCAGGCTTTCTCGACGGCAAACAGGGATGGATTCTGGCCGTGGTCAACGCGCAGTACACTTTCAACAAATATTCCGCGCTGTGGGCGCTGAATCATGCCGCAGATAAAGGCCGTCTATGAGCACTAAAGCGATTTATCCCGGAACCTTCGACCCCGTCACGCTCGGCCATCTTGATATCGTGACGCGCGCCGCGCAGATGTTTAATCAGGTAGTTATGGCAGTCGCCGCCAGTCCGAGCAAGAAGCCGATGTTTACTCTGGAAGAGCGCGTCGATCTGGCACGCAGCATGGTGGCGCATCTGCCAAACGTCGAGGTAGTGGGATTTAGCGATCTGATGGCGAACTTCGCCCGGACGCAGCAGGCCAACGTACTGGTGCGCGGCCTGCGTGCGGTGTCCGACTTTGAATATGAGATGCAGCTCGCCCATATGAATCGCCATTTGCTGCCGACGCTGGAGAGCGTGTTCCTGATGCCGACCGAAGGCTTCTCTTTTATCTCTTCTTCACTGGTAAAAGAGGTAGCGCGCCACGGTGGCGACGTGAGCGCCTTTCTGCCGCCGCATGTGCTCCAGGCGCTGCTGGCGAAGCTGGCCTGATTAACGCTGGCAGTTGGGGCACCAGAAGGTGCTGCGCTGCCCGTGCTTACCGCTGACAATCGGCGTACCGCAGGCGCGGCAGGGTTCGCCAGCGCGTCCATAAACCTGCAGCTCCTGAGCAAAATACCCTGGCTTGCCGTCGCTCTGTAAGAAGTCGCGCAGCGTCGTACCGCCCTGCTCTATGGAACGCAGCAGTACGGCCTTAATGGTCGCGGCCAGACGCTGCGCCTCTTCATCGCTCAGGCTCATTGCCGGACGATCGGGCAGGATCCCGGCAGTGAACAGCGATTCGCTGGCGTAGATATTGCCGACGCCGACGACCACTTTATTATCCATTAGCCACTGCTTTACCGCCGTGCGCTTGCCGCGCGACTTTTGATAGAGATAGTCGCCGCTAAAGGCGTCGCTGAGTGGTTCAGGCCCCAGATGCGCCAGCACGTTGCTCCCTTCGGGATCGGTGCTCCACAGCCAGGCGCCAAAGCGGCGCGGATCGGTGTAGCGCAGCACTTTGCCGTTGCTCATCACTAAATCGACATGGTCATGCTTCGCGGCGGGCTGCTCTTCCGGCAGCACGCGCAAACTGCCGGACATGCCAAGATGGATGATGATCCAGCCGTGGGGCAGCTCCAGCAGCAAATATTTGGCGCGGCGCTGCACGCTCAGCACAGGCTGGTCGCTGAGCGCATGGATCTCCTGCGACACCGGCCAGCGCAGACGCGAATTACGCACCACCGCATGTAGAATTTTTTCGCCCACCAGATGCGGTTCTATGCCGCGTCGGCTGGTTTCGACCTCGGGTAATTCCGGCATGTTCTCTCCTCAAAAAGCGGCAAAAACAAAAAACCCGGCCGAAGCCGGGTTTTTCACAGAACACCAAAATTATTTAATTTTGGCTTCTTTGTAGATCACGTGCTGACGTACAACCGGATCGAACTTTTTCAGTTCCAGCTTCTCAGGTTTAGTACGTTTGTTCTTCGTGGTGGTATAGAAGTGACCTGTACCAGCAGAGGAAACCAGCTTGATCTTCTCACGAATACCTTTAGCCATGATTCAGTTCCTTAGTACTTCTCACCACGGGCGCGGATTTCGGCCAGAACCGTATCGATGCCCTTTTTATCAATAACACGCATACCTTTAGCAGATACACGCAGAGTAACGAAGCGCTTCTCGCTCTCAACCCAGAAACGGTGTGAGTGCAGGTTCGGAAGGAAACGGCGTTTCGTCGCGTTCATTGCGTGGGAACGGTTGTTACCGGTCACCGGACGCTTTCCAGTTACCTGGCAGACTCGTGACATGTCTATTCTCCAAAAATCAAATCAGCTCGAGCTTTAAAAACTAGGTCTTGGCCGCCTCGTCAGGCTCATAGCCCGCCAGGCGAGTTCCATGTGAACCCGCTAAGCTGGCCCAAACGCCAAACCCGAGATTCTCAAAGGTGGCGTAGTATACGCCGCTCAGCGCAAGTGCTCAAGTCCCGAACAGATAAAGATCCCTGAAGATCGTGCAAAAACCCGCCATCTGCACCTGGCAAGGGAGGCTTTTTACAGCCAGCCGCGCTCCGCAAAAGAGACATATTCGCCGTGACCAATCACCAGATGATCGAGCAGACGTATATTAAGCAGGGCGCAGGCCGCGCTTACTTTGTGCGTAATATGGCGATCGGCGCGGCTGGGTTCCGCCATTCCGGAAGGATGATTATGCGCCAGAATAATCGCCGCCGCGTTAAGCTTCAGCGCCTCGCGCACGATTTCACGCGGATGCACCTCGACGCTGTTAATGGATCCCATAAATATTTTCTGCGCCTGCAAGACACGGTGCTGATTATCAAGAAACAGCGCCATAAAAATCTCCCGCTCCTGATGCGCCAGCACGCCCTGCAGATAGTGTCGCGTCACCTGCGGGTTCGCCATCACATCTTCCCGCGCCATCTGGCTGGCGAAAAAGCGCCGCGCCAGTTCAGCGATAGCATGCAGCTGCGCCAGCTTCGCAGCGCCGACGCCTTTTATCTCGTCAAACTCCGCCGGCCCGGCGGTCATAATGTGATAAAGCGAACCGAACCGCTGCAGCATCTGCTGCGCCAGCGTCATGACATTCGCACCGACCGTCCCTGTGCGAAGAAAGATCGCCAGCAGTTCGACGTCGCTTAACGCCTCTGCACCCATCAACCGCAACTTTTCCCGTGGTGTCATATTGTCCATAAATGCCTCCTGCCGTTGACGACATCATGGTTAAATACTGTATACTTAACCAGTAACTTCTGCCGAATTTACGAGGCGGCTCGCAAACGCAGGAGGTGAAAAGGTGCGGGGTCGGTTTTATGATACAGTCCTGCCACCCAGCCGCGCCTGACGCGGCTTCCAGCGAAACGAGGCCTACAGCATGATGGGATTAGCCGGAAAAAAAATTCTGCTTGGCGTAAGCGGCGGCATCGCCGCGTATAAAACGCCCGAGCTGGTGCGCCGCCTGCGCGATCGCGGCGCTGAGGTGCGCGTGATGATGACGCCCGCCGCCAAAGCCTTTATTACGCCGCTCAGCCTGCAGGCCGTTTCCGGCCATGCGGTATTCGAAGACCTGCTCGATCCTGCTGCCGAAGCGGCGATGGGCCATATCGAACTGGCGAAATGGGCGGATCTGGTGGTGCTGGCGCCAGCGTCAGCCGACCTTATCGCTCGTCTGAACGCGGGCATGGCTAACGACCTGGTGACGACCGCTTGTCTCGCCACCGCCGCCCCCGTTGCCGTGGTGCCGGCGATGAACCAGCAGATGTATCGCGCCGCCGTCACCCAGCATAACCTGCAGCAGCTTGAAGCGCGCGGCCTGCTGATTTGGGGACCCGACAGCGGCAGCCAGGCGTGCGGCGATGTAGGGCCAGGACGCATGCTCGATCCGCTGGCCATTGTCGACTACGCGGCGCAATGGGCGTCGTCAGTCAACGATCTGCAACATCTCAACATTATGATTACCGCCGGTCCGACGCGCGAAGCGCTCGACCCGGTGCGCTACATCAGCAACCACAGCTCCGGCAAGATGGGTTTCGCCATCGCCGCCGCCGCCGCCAGTCGTGGCGCCAGCGTGACGCTGGTGACCGGTCCGGTAACCCTGCCGACGCCGCCTGCGGTAAAGCGCATTGACGTCACGTCGGCACTGGAAATGGAAGCTGCTGTGATGGCTGAAGCGGCGCAACAGCAGATTTTTATCGCCAGCGCCGCCGTAGCGGATTACCGCGCCGCGACCATTGCGGCGGAAAAGATGAAAAAACAGGGCGGCGAAGACGATACCGTCACGCTCCAGCTGGTGAAAAACCCGGATATCGTGGCGGGCGTCGCCGCGATGCAGCAGGGCCGACCTTATGTGGTTGGATTTGCCGCTGAAACCCAGAATGTGGAAGAATACGCACGACAAAAGCGGGTAAGAAAAAATCTGGACCTGATCTGCGCCAATGACGTGGCGAAAGCCGGACAGGGATTTAACAGCGATACTAACGCGCTCCACCTTTTTTGGCAGGAGGGAGAAAAACGCTTGCCGCTCAGCGATAAGACGCTCCTTGGCCAACATTTATTAGACGAGATTGTCCGCCTTTATGATGAAAAAAATCGACGTAAAGATTCTTGATGCGCGCGTGGGCGCAGAGTTTCCGCTGCCTACGTATGCCACCTCCGGCTCGGCCGGGCTTGATTTACGCGCCTGTCTGGACAGCGCGCTGGAAATCGCACCCGGCATGACTACGCTGGTGCCGACTGGCCTCGCGATTCACATCGGCGATCCCAGCCTGGCGGCGGTTATCCTGCCGCGCTCCGGTCTTGGCCATAAGCACGGCATCGTGCTGGGCAATCTGGTCGGCCTGATCGACTCCGACTATCAGGGCCAGCTAATGGTATCGGTGTGGAACCGCGGCCAGCAGAGCTTTACGCTGCAGCCAGGGGATCGCCTTGCGCAACTGGTCTTCGTACCGGTGGTGCAGGCGGAGTTCAACCTGGTGGAGGATTTTGACGCCAGCGCCCGCGGGGACGGCGGTTTCGGCCATTCAGGTCGCCAGTAACGCCCATTTTTTCTTAACCATCTGTTTATTTCTTATCAGCCTTAAGTTTCGCGCTTAGGGCTGACAGGAAGGTGTGCCTGCTTAAGGTGAATTTCAGGGGTTTTTAAGGTCATGGCAGAAAAAAAACTCGCCAAACGGAACCGTCGCGAAGAAATTTTGCAGGCGTTGGCGCAAATGCTGGAGTCCAGTGACGGTAGCCAGCGCATCACTACCGCCAAGCTGGCGGCAAACGTCGGCGTTTCTGAAGCGGCGCTCTATCGCCACTTTCCCAGCAAAACGCGCATGTTCGACAGCCTGATTGAGTTTATTGAAGACAGTCTGATTACCCGCATCAATCTGATCCTGAAAGATGAAAAAGAGACGATGGCGCGTCTGCGTCTTATCGTGCAATTGATTCTTGGCTTTGGTGAGCGTAATCCGGGGCTGACCCGTATTCTGACTGGCCACGCGCTGATGTTTGAGCAGGATCGCCTTCAGGGGCGTATCAACCAGCTGTTTGAGCGTATTGAAGCGCAGCTGCGTCAGGTGATGCGCGAGCGCAGAATGCGTGAAGGCGAAGGGTTTGAAACGGATGAGGCGCTGCTGGCGAGCCAGCTACTGGCTTTTTGCGAAGGCATACTGTCGCGTTATGTACGCTCTGAATTCCGTTTTCGCCCTACCGCCGATTTTGATATTCGCTGGCCGCTGCTGGCCGCACAGCTGGTGTAGTTCGCCTGCTGCTCGCATTAGCCGGGCTGGGTTCCCTTTCCCGATCGGGGGAAAGGGAATGTCACAGCGTTAAATGCCGTACTCTTTCTGGTAGGCGCGCACCTTCGCCAGATGATCGGCCATTTCCGGCCTCTCTTCCAGATAGCTAATCAGATCTGCCAGGGTGATGATGGCGGTGACCTGACATTTGTAGTCGCGCTCAACCTCCTGAATCGCTGAAATATCACCGCGCCCGCGCTCCTGCCGATCGAGAGAAATCAGCACGCCCGCCAGCGTAGCGTTATGCGCGTTGATAATATCCATCGATTCACGGATCGCAGTGCCGGCGGTGATTACGTCATCCACCAGCATGACGCGCCCCGCCAGAGGACTGCCTACCAGCAGGCCGCCTTCGCCATGATCTTTCGCCTCTTTGCGGTTGAAGCAGTAAGGCACGTCGCGATCATGGTGGTCGGCCAGCGCCACAGCGGTTGTCGTGGCGATGGGGATACCTTTATAGGCGGGGCCGAACAGCAGATCGAAATCGACGCCGCCATCGACTAACGCCTGCGCGTAGAAACGGCCCAGCAGCGCCAGATCGCGACCGCTGTTAAACAGGCCAGCATTGAAAAAATAGGGGCTTTTACGGCCAGACTTCAGGGTAAACTCGCCGAACTTCAGCACCTGCTTGTTCAGGGCGAATTCAATAAACTGACGCTGCCAGGCTTTCATCTCTCACTCCTCTCACAAAAAAAAAGGCGACTCTCTGGTCGCCTGTTAAATCAGTTGTTCAGCGCCGCTTTCTGCGCCTGAATCAGTTCCTCAATGCCGCCGCGCGCCAGCGCGAGCAGCGACAGCAGCTCCTCATGGCTGAACGGCTCGCCTTCCGCCGTGCCCTGTACTTCAATCATGCGGCCATCTTCCAGCATCACGACGTTCATGTCGGTTTCGGCGGCGGAATCTTCCACATACTCCAGATCGCAGCGTGCTTCGCCCTCGACGATGCCGACGGAGATCGCCGCTACCATGCCTTTCATCGGGTTGGCTTTCAGCTTGCCGTCCGCCACCAGCTTATTCAGCGCATCGGCCAGTGCCACGCAGGCACCGGTAATCGATGCGGTACGCGTGCCGCCGTCAGCCTGGATCACGTCGCAATCGAGCGTGATGGTAAATTCGCCCAGCGCTTTGAGATCGACCGCCGCGCGCAGCGAGCGGGCAATCAGGCGCTGGATCTCCAGCGTACGTCCGCCCTGTTTGCCTTTTGCCGCCTCACGCGCCATACGGCTATGCGTGGAACGCGGCAGCATGCCATATTCAGCGGTAACCCAGCCCTGCCCCTGTCCTTTCAGGAAACGCGGGACACTCTCTTCCACGGTAGCAGTGCAAAGCACTTTGGTTTCGCCGAACTCCACCAAAACTGAGCCCTCGGCATGTTTGGTATAGTTTCGGGTCAGGGTGACGGGACGCACCTGTTGTGCGCTTCGGCCTGCTGGACGCATGGTAATCTCCGGCTGAAATGAATTGGCTGCGCATTATACGGACTTCCTCGTCGCCTGTCTTGCTGACGGGATTTCACAGCGGCAGATGAATTTCCGCACGGTCTGTGGCTAAATGCGCCTTCCTCACTCACTGAAAATAAAAAGTATGACCTCAATTCTTCATTTCCTGCTGGCGCTGGCGGTGATTTTCGCCCTTGCGCTGCTGGTCAGTCATGACCGCAAACAGATACGCCTGCGTTATATCGTGCAGCTGATCGTAGTAGAAGCCGCACTGGGCTGGTTTTTCCTGCACTCCGCCAGCGGACAGGGGGCGGTCAGCGCCTTCAGCGGCTTTTTTGAGAAGCTGCTGACCTTTGCCGCGCAGGGCACCGACTTCGTGTTTGGCAATATGAGCAAGCAAGGGCTGGCCTTTATCTTCCTCGGCGTGCTCTGCCCTATCATATTTATCTCGGCGCTGATCGGCATCCTGCAACACTGGCGCATTCTGCCGCTGCTGATTCGGCTGGTGGGCACGCTGCTGTCGAAAGTAAACGGCATGGGTAAGCTTGAGTCATTCAATGCGGTCAGTACCCTGATCCTCGGCCAGTCAGAGAACTTTATCGCCTATAAGGGCATTCTGGGCGATATCCCGCCGAAGCGCCTCTACACCATGGCCGCCACAGCGATGTCCACCGTGTCGCTCTCTATTGTCGGCGCCTATATGACGATGATCGCGCCTAAATATGTGGTCGCCGCGCTGCTGCTCAATATGTTCAGCACCTTTATTATTCTCTCCATTATCAACCCCGGCAAAGCGCAGGATGAACAGGCGATCCAGCTCGACAAGCTGCATGAAGAGCAAAGTTTTTTTGAGATGCTCGGCGAGTACATTCTGGCGGGTTTCAAGGTTGCGATGATTATTCTGGCGATGCTGATCGGCTTTATCGCGCTGATAGCCGCGGTTAATGCGCTCTTCAGCGCGCTGTTCGGCTACAGTTTTCAGCAGGTTCTTGGCTATGTCTTCTATCCTTTTGCCTGGCTGATCGGCATTCCTGCCGTGGATGCGCTGCAGGCGGCCAGCATTATGGCGACCAAGCTGGTCGCGAATGAGTTCGTGGCGATGATTGAGCTGCAAAAGGTAGCGGCAGGCATGACGCCGCGCGGTCTGGGCATTCTCTCCGTGTTTTTGGTGTCGTTCGCTAACGTCGCCTCTATCGGCATCGTGGCCGGGGCGATCAAAGGACTGAATGAACAACAGGGCAATGTAGTGTCCCGTTTCGGCTGGAAGCTGGTTTATGGCTCAACGCTGGTGAGTCTGCTGTCGGCAGCGTTTGCCGGCCTGTTTATCTGATCTCTGCGGCGGCCTTACCGCCGCCGTTTTTGCTCAGAACCCAACGCATACTGGCGCATCAACGCGCATCACCGACTCCTGACCGAAGCGCTGCTTGTAAATCGTGCGCAGCGCTTCGATATCGCTGTTCACGCCGTTTTCCGCCCCATGAATAAGCAGTAGCGCCTTGCTCGGCTCGCGCGCCAGCTTTCCGCTTTTCTCCAGCCATTGGCCGCTGGCGTCGTAAACGCTCAGGCCTGCTTTGAAGCGCGGCGTCACCTCTTTATCCAGAAAAAGCTGCCAGTCGGAGCGGCTCACCATACCGCCCTGCGGTTTGCTGAGGCCGAACCACAGCGTAGTCTGCATCATCATCTCGCCACCTGCGCATACGGCAACAGGTTTAGTCGGCGGCGCAGGCGGGCGCGGCGCCTGGCAACCGGCCAGCAACGCGGCCAGCGCCATGGAAAGGGCAACAGAGCGGAACATTGGCGTTATCCTTAATCAAAACGATCAGCGGCCATCATAAGTGTCTGTCCGCAAAAGCGGAAATGTTTCGTTATTCGCATGCACTTGCGCTTATGCCTGTTAGCGCGCGGCGGGTATCGCTATACTTGCTGCATAATTTCTGACAAAGAGTAGCCGATTATGATCCGCAGTATGACCGCTTACGCCCGCCGCGAAGCCAAAGGCACCTGGGGCAGCGCCGCCTGGGAACTCCGCTCCGTTAACCAGCGTTATCTTGAAACTTATATCCGTCTGCCGGAGCAGTTTCGCAGTCTGGAGCCGGTTATTCGCGAACGTATTCGCCAACGCCTGACGCGCGGCAAAATCGAGTGCAACCTGCGCTTTGACGCCGATCCCGGCGCCCAGGGCGAGCTGATGCTGAACGAAACCCTGGCGAAGCAGCTGGTGCAGGCCGCTAACTGGGTGAAGATGCAGAGTGACGAAGGCGCCATCAATCCGATGGAAATTTTGCGCTGGCCTGGCGTGATGTCTGCACAGGAACAGGATCTGGATGCGATTAATGCCCAGCTGCTGAGCGCGCTGGACGGCGCGCTGGATGACTTTATCGTGGCGCGCGAAAGCGAAGGCGCCGCGCTGAAGGCGATGATCGAACAGCGTCTCGACGGTGTGAAGCAGGAAGTGGCGAAAGTGCGTACCCAGATGCCTGAGATCCTGAAATGGCAGCGCGAACGTCTGGTCGCGAAGCTGGAAGAAGCGGAAGTACAGCTGGAAAACAACCGTCTCGAGCAGGAACTGGTGATGATGGCGCAGCGTATCGACGTCGCGGAAGAGCTGGATCGCCTTGAAGCCCATGTTAAAGAGACCTATAACATCCTGGGTAAAAAAGAGGCTGTCGGTCGCCGCCTCGACTTTATGATGCAGGAGTTCAACCGCGAGTCGAACACGCTGGGTTCGAAGTCAATTAATGCGGACGTCACCGCATCGGCGATTGAACTGAAGGTGCTTATTGAGCAAATGCGCGAGCAGATTCAGAACATCGAGTAACGACGCAGTAACTGCAAACGGCTCGCCTCGCGCGAGCTTTTCACCACTTTTCCATGCTGTCCTGCGTAAATTCTGCGTAAATAACCATAAGCATTCATTTCCGGACCGCTCTAAAATTTAGTGCGTTTGTTGCCTGCTATCACTTTAGTTGTTTTTTAACCTACTGTTTCAAAAAAGGATTTTATTATCCCTGTCATCTCTTCCCGCTTTAATGCCTCATTCGATGAAACATCCATCTCCATATGATTCTGTTGTTTCGCTTTCTTTAGCGGCACTTTTTGCTAATGTGCCGGTCCGATTGACTACAAGCTGTAGCGCCTGGGGAACTTATGGAAGTGCTTCTTTATGCGATACATACATTTCATCACATAAAGGTGCGCTATGAAAAAGACCGGAGCTTTTTGCCGTTCCATGCTGCATCCACGCTACTGGGTTACCTGGCTAGGTCTGGGCATTCTGTGGCTGCTGGTTCAGCTTCCTTATCCTCTTTTAATGCGTCTTGGCGCTAATGCCGGTACGCTTTCTCGTCATTTTCTAAAACGTCGTGAGCGCATTACGCGACGCAATATCGAACTCTGCTTTCCCGGCATTGCTGAGAATGATATTGAGCGCATGATTGCAGGTAACTTCGCTTCGCTGGGTATGGCGCTGGCAGAAACCGGCATCGCCTGGTTCTGGTCCGATCGCGCGGTAAGAAAACTGTTTGAAGTGTCAGGCCTGCAGCATTTGCAGTCCGCCATGGAGCAGAAGCGCGGCGTGATGGTGATCGGCGTGCACTTTATGTCGCTGGAGCTGGGCGGTCGTATCAGTGGTTTGTGCCAGCCGATGATGGCGATGTACCGTCCGCATAACAACCGGGCGATGGAGTGGGCGCAGACGAAAGGCCGTATGCGATCCAATAAGGCGATGATCGATCGGCGCGATCTGCGCGGTATGGTTCATGCGCTGAAGAAAGGCGAGTCGGTATGGTTTGCGCCGGACCAGGATTATGGCCCGAAAGGCAGCGTATTCGCCCCACTGTTTGCCGTTGAGAAAGCAGCGACCACGAATGGCACATTCGTTCTTTCGCGCCTCGCAAATCCGGCGATGTTAACCATCGCGCTGATCCGCAATCCAGATAACTACGGCTACCAGCTGATTATTGATCCGGCACTGGAGAACTATCCTCATACTGATGAGGCCGCTGCTGCCGCCTATATGAATAAAGTTATCGAAAGCCAGATCCTGCGGGCGCCAGAGCAGTATCTGTGGCTGCATCGTCGCTTCAAAACCCGCCCGCCAGGCGAAGCCTCGCTCTACGTTTAATCCACACCGCATCATGAGCGATCATGGTGCGGTTTTTAGCATTGTGCGGCTGGCATCCGGCCGCCGATTGCTGAATGATGGGGTTTCATCTGTTTGTGCAGGAACTTCGTATGGATATGAATCAACGCTGGCAACGTCCTCTGCCTGACGACCGTCTTACGCCCTACATTGAGATCGACGCCGAAAGGCTGGAAAAGAATCTGCAGGCGATGCAGGAGAAAGCCAGCCGCGCAGGCGTCACGCTGCGCCCTCATATCAAAACGCATAAAAGCCTCTATATCGCTCGTCGTCAGCGTGCGCTGGGCGCGTGCGGCATTACCGTTTCTAAGCCGAGCGAAGGGGAAGTCTTTATCCGCGGCGGTGAACGCGACATCTTGCTGGCTTATCCGGTTATCCGTGCCGAAAGCATAGCGGCACTGCTGAAACGGGCGGCGGAGCACCAGGCGAAAGTGACGCTGATTGTCGATACGCCGCATGGCGTAGCCGCTATCGCTGAAGCGCAACGCCAGCAACCGGATGCCGACATCGCAGTAGCGATTAAGGTAGATGTCGGGCTGCACCGTATCGGCATCGATCCGCATCGGGACGACGCGGCCGCCCTGGCGCAGGCTATTCAGGCGGCGCAGCTGCGTTTCGCTGGGCTGGTGTCGCACGCCGGGCACGCCTATGGCGCCGGGAATCGTGATGCCATTGCTGCGATCGCTCAGGAAGAAGCGCGGCTGATGCAGCATGTGCAAAACCAGCTGCGAGAAGCGGGTTTCGCCGATTGTTCTGTTTCCGTTGGCGCCACGCCCACGGCGCTGGCCGCGCCAGTGGCAATCGGAACCGATGAGATCCGCCCGGGAAACTATGCCCTGCTCGATCTGACTGCGTGTCGTCTCGGCCTGAGCCGCGTTGAGGAACTGGCGCTCAGCGTTATTGCCCGTGTCGTCGCGGTAAATCGCCATTTCATCATTATCGATGCCGGTTCCAAAATGCTGAGCTCGGATAAAGGGCCACACGGCACGAATGCCAGCGGGTTCGGCGTGGCCGTTGATGAAAATGGCGTTTGCTATGAGGTCGGCAAGCTGTCGGAGGAACACGGGTTTATCCCCTGGCAGGATAGCGCGCCGAGCGTCGGCGCCCTGCTGCGTATCTACCCTAATCACAGCTGCGCGGTGATGGCGCAGTCGGACAGCTATGTGCTGCGTCACGCCGACGGTCATGCAGAGACCCAGCCGATCGATGCGCGCGGACGTTTTCTCTGACGCTTTTACGGCAGGCCGCCAGGCCTGCCAGCCTGATGAAACCCTGTCTGCGCCACACTTCTCGCCGCGCGCGATTTTCCCTCTGCGCGCAACATGCTTTAATGCCTTTTTAACCACGTTCCGGAGGTAGCATGTTGTCGTCCCAGGTTGTCAGTCAGACCATTGCGCGTAACTGGTTAGATTTGTATGAAACGATCTGGAAGCCGGAATATTTTGCGAAATGGGCTTCTGGGCTAAGCAGCAGCACGCTGGAACAGGAAGGGAGTAACTGGCGCGCCCGTGGACCTGAGGGTTCAGTGAAGATTCGCTTTACGCCGCATAATCCGTTTGGCGTGATGGATCACTGGATAGATAGCGGCTTTGGTAAAGAGATCTATATGCCGATGCGCGTAATAGCCAATGAGCAGGGCGCTGAGGTGCTTATCGTAGTTTACCGTCAGCCGCTGATGTCTGATGAGAAGTTTTCTCAGGATATTGAATGGGTAAGAAGCGATCTTGCTCGTCTCAATCGCCTGCTTACTCAGTAAACCAGGCCAAAAAGCCGTCATTCTTTAGTCATTGTTGGGCCTTACGGCTCAGAAAAGTGAAAAAAGTTCGGTGAAAATGCATAAGCACTTTCACCTTTTTCATAAGCCGTTCCTGCCTCTCACAACAGTTTCATTAAAGCCAGATAGCCGGGAAAATTCCTGGACAGCCAGCACTGCCGTTTCGCTGTAATGCCTGAAATACGTGCATTCTCTGCGTATGTACATTTTTTATTCCGCGCATTTTCCCTTTTTACTGCACAACGATTAATAAAGCTTTACAACGGAAGTTAAAAATATTTCATGCAAATGATGAATCCATTTATTTCTACAGCGGCTTTATCGGAGTTTTCTGATGGTGTGAAATTAAAAAAACGAGGTATAAATTAACCACACACACAGCAACACTTAAAATAACAACATCAGGAAATTAAAAATGGATTGCTCAACTACGGCTCTGCTGTCAGAAGAAGAACTTGTTGAGATCGCTGGCAGGATGCTGGCAGGAGAATATAAAACAATAAAAGGATTTACCCAGGACCTGGCCGCTTTTCTGTTAAGCACAGAAAAGACGGCCCTGTCCCGGGACAATAAAAATAACGGGGAAATTATTTACGTATCAGAAATCCATCGCATTGAATCAATAATAACAGGTGAAGCCTGGCGTACTACGTCTGGACTTCGCTCAGGCGAATGGCATTAATTATTTGGGTGAAATAGTCAGCTATTTCGCGCATAACACTTTATTCGGTACCTGTACCTAACGAGTATATCATGGCGATACGTGAACGAAGCTTTACTGGTGCAAAGTGGTCGATTCTCTCTTCAATTAAAGTTATCGGCATCGGTGTGCTCCAGCTCTCTTTACTGGCGCAAATTCTGCAGGCTAACGAGCTGAATCTACTGGCTGTTGCTATTGTCGGACTGCTGATCATCGATACCCTTGCCGATCGTGGCTTTTCCAACGCCCTGATCCGCAGCGGCAGCTTGTCGGTTCGCGATCAGTCAATGCTTTACTGGGGCAATATGCTGCTGAGCCTGGTTATTTTTGCTGTACTGTTTATCGGCAGCGATCTTGTCAGCAGTTATCTGCAGCAGCCCGAACTGGCTATTATGCTGGAAATGGTCTCCGTGGTTTTTATTATTATCCCTCAGGGACAGCATTACCGCGCTATTATGCAGCGTGAAAAGCAATATACCCGCATCGCCTTTACTGAAACTATATCGGTGCTTTTTGGTCTTGGCGTCACCTTATTCACCGTCTGGCTGACGCCATCGGTACTGTGCGCCATCTGGGGTTATCTGGCCATTGCTTCCGTACGTATGCTGATCTACTGCTATTATGGCCGGGAAAGTTTTCAGCCGGAATATTGCTTTAACCTGAAAGAATACAGTCGCATTCGTGCAAGAATCGGATAATAAAAACAAGTCTGTATGGTGGGCTCTGGGCATCTGAAGAGATGCATTCGCGTGCTGGTGACAGCACGCTCTTTTCTTTTTATCCGCCCTGCATTTTTATTGCCGCAAAGAGACCGCTCTGCCTGCAAAAGCCGTACCTGTCGCACCTCTTCCTGTTAATTCCCTGAAAAAGCGCGTCGCTGGAATAGTCGCTGAAATTACGATTCGCTTTTCTTATTTTATTGTCGCAGCGGCGCTTGCCGTTTTCCCTCAACGCCAGCGTTTTTCCTCAGGCCAGCATAAGTTAAACTGATACCAAGCGATCGCCTGAGAATTTTTCAGTAGCTGATATTCCTCTAACCCCGTAGCCTTGCCGCCCACCCTCTGGAGCCAGCTATGTTATTAACCGTCCTCTATATTATCGGCATTACCGCAGAAGCCATGACAGGCGCGCTTGCCGCCGGACGACGCAAAATGGATCTGTTTGGCGTCATTATCATCGCCTCAGTGACAGCGATAGGCGGCGGCTCCGTGCGAGATATTTTGCTGGGTCATTATCCGCTGGGCTGGGTTAAGCACCCGGAATACATCATGATCGTTGCCGCTGCGGCAGTACTTACCACCTGGCTTGCGCCGCTGATGACGCACCTGCGCAAAGTTTTCCTGGTACTGGATGCGCTGGGCCTGGTGGTCTTCTCGATTATCGGCGCCCAAGTGGCGCTGGACAGCGGCCATGCGATGATTATCGCCGCCATCGCCGCCGTGATTACCGGCGTATTTGGCGGCGTGCTGCGCGATATGTTCTGTAATCGTATCCCGCTGGTCTTTCAGAAGGAGCTCTATGCCGGTATCGCCTTCGCTTCCGGCTGGATCTATATCCTGTTGCTGAAAACCTCGCTGGCGCATGAGGCCGTCGTGATCATTACTCTGCTGTTCGGCTTTCTGGCGCGCCTGCTGGCGCTGCGCTTCCGGCTCGGTCTGCCTGTTTTCAACTACCCGCATCCGGAGCATTGACGCCGTTCGGGATGCCCTGCTCTCGCAGAAAAGCGATCAGCTTTTGCATGCGTGTATCCTGCAACATGGCGTAAATGCGCTGCGCCAGGGTTGCGCCGACGCCAGGCAACGCCTGCCACCGTTGCACGTCGCGCTGCTGCACCTCATCCCAGGTCGCGTCCGGTAAAGCGTGAAGCGCTCGCCGCGGCAGCGGTATGCCCAGCGCGCCAATCCAGCGACGCAGCGGCTGCTGTCGCGTAAGGTTGAACCGGTGCCAGAGCTGCTGTGCGCGCGTCGGGCTAATGCCTGACGTCTGCGCGATCTGTTCCGGCGTCAGCGTCAGCCAGGAAAAAAGATGCTCCATGGCGCTGCTCTCCAGCAGCCGTAGCCAGGTGCTGCGCTGCACGCCAGCGATATCCAGCACCGATTTCTGACTCAGCCAGCTTAACCGCGCCAGCAACTGCTGGCGGCAGGAAGGCGTGATGCTCAGGCAACTGAGCGGCGTGAATTGTTCAGGATCGGGTGGTTCCGGGTAGTCACGCTCCCCTACCCGCCAGATGACTCTTTCCAGACGTGGAATACCCTGTCCCGCCAGGCTGATAACGACCTGATCGCCTGCGATAACATCCCATTCCCGCCAGCGCCGTAGCGAACCGATGTTCACCCGCCGTACGATTTTGTCGTCGAGCGCGACCGGCTGAAGATTAAGCACTACAGAGATATTTCCGGTACGGCCAGTGTTGAAATCAACCGACCGTACTTCACTGTTCACGTCCGGCGGCTGGAATTTCCACGCCACCGCCCAGTCACCTTCGCCAGGCATCCAGCTTTTTCCGACTGGCCGCATCGCCTGATGTACCACCACGCCGTCTGTGGCAAAGGGAAGCGGTGCGCTGAACCAGCGATCCCGCCAGCTTGCGACCTCTTCCTCATCATGAACAGGTTTACTCCACGTTTGCGCCAGCCCCAGTCCCCAGGCAGCAAGCTGTTGCAGACGATCCGCCATCTCAGCGGGACCATCCGGCCAGCCCCAGATAAACAAGCCGATATCGGCCAGCAGCGGACCAGGTGTCTGGCTCATTAACGCGCCAGCGACCTGTGCCCGCGCGTTTTTACCGCCGTCGCGCGCCTGGCGATGATCGGTCATCTTCAGAAACAGCTCGCCCTGCAGTACCACACGCGGCGCATCGCTCTCAATCCGTAACGGGATGGCAGGAATATAAGCCGCTTTTGCCAGCCATGACTCGCCGCGCAGGCCGTCGCCGCGACTAATTAATGCCGTCAGCTTTCCCGCCTCATAGACCAGCGTGACCGCTACGCCGTCGATTTTCGGTTGTACCCATAAATCCCGACGATTCTGCATCCAGTACGCCAGCGCCAGCTTATCGCGCAGCTTTTTTACGCCGGTATGCGCCACCGGATGCGCGACTCTGCCGCTGGCTGGCAGTCGGGAAGTGTAAATTGATTGCGCGGGTCTGAAGCAGCGCTGCCAGCTTTTCAGGCGCTGCAACAGCGTGTCGTAATCCGCATCGCTGATCAGACTCTTTCCGTCGCGATAGTAGGCATCATCCCAGCGTTGCAACTGCTGCTGCAGGCGGGCAATTTCATCTCCGGCGCGCGCGGGCGTCCATACCGGGCAAAGCGCGTTAGCCGAACCGACAGCCAGCAGTAACAGACTCAGCAGCAGGCGTAACTTCTCTTTCATAGCGAGCCTCCTCAACGTTTCGCCTATTGAAGCGGCGAGGAAACGACAAGGCGACAGGCAAAGCGAGAGAACGGAACTGGCTGCGCAGGAAAAGAATGCGCTTGCGGCCTGGCAAAGCTGCTTCTGCGCGCTGCGACGCAAAAGTTTTAGCGCAGCGTTATGCGCAAACGCTGCGTTAAGGCGCTAAGCCGTGTATACTGAGCAGGAAATCGACTCCGCTCTTTACTCAATTCAAGAAGACCATGGCTCAAGGCACGCTTTTTATTGTTTCCGCCCCCAGCGGCGCGGGTAAATCCAGCCTGATTCAGGCACTACTGAAGACACAACCGCTGTACGATACGCAAGTGTCTGTTTCTCATACCACCCGCGGCATGCGTCCCGGCGAAGCCCATGGCGAGCACTATTACTTCGTCTCGAAAGAAGAATTTGAAGCGATGATCGCGGAAGATGCCTTCCTCGAGCATGCGAAAGTCTTCGACAACTATTACGGCACGTCGCGTAAAGCGATTGAGCAGGTTCTCTCTACCGGCGTCGATGTGTTCCTGGATATCGACTGGCAGGGCGCGCAGCAGATCCGCGCAAAAATGCCCGCCGCACGCAGCATTTTCGTTCTGCCGCCCTCGCAGGACGAGCTGGACCGCCGCCTGCGCGGCCGCGGTCAGGACAGCGAAGAGGTGATTGCCCGCCGCATGGCACAGGCGGTCTCTGAGATGAGCCACTACGCTGAATACGACTATTTAATTATCAATGATGATTTCGATCTGGCCCTGTCGGATCTGAAGACCATTATCCGCGCTGAACGCCTGCGCATGGGTCGCCAGAAGGCGCGCCATGATGCTTTAATCAGCAAACTATTGGCAGTCTGAAGTCAGTTTCAGTATTATGCCCAGTCATTTCTTCATCTGTGGAGTAGCACACCTATGGCACGCGTAACCGTTCAGGACGCAGTAGAAAAAATTGGTAACCGTTTTGACCTGGTGTTGGTCGCTGCACGTCGTGCACGTCAGATGCAGGTAGGCGGCAAAGATCCGCTGGTTCCGGAAGAGAACGATAAAGCCACCGTTATCGCCCTGCGCGAAATCGAAGAAGGCCTGATCACTAACCAGATCCTGGACGTTCGCGATCGTCAGGAGCAGCAAGAGCAGGAAGCCGCTGAATTACAGGCCGTTACCGCTATCGCTGAAGGTCGTCGTTAACAGCAACCTGCAGGCCAACCTTGTATCTGTTTGAAAGCCTCAATCAGCTGATTGAAAAATACCTGCCGGAGGAGCAAATCAAGCGCCTCCAGCAAGCGTACCTTGTCGCACGTGATGCTCACGAGGGACAGACACGCTCCAGCGGCGAGCCCTACATTACCCATCCTGTTGCCGTCGCCTGTATCCTGGCGGAGATGAAGCTCGACCATGAAACGCTGATGGCCGCGCTGTTGCACGACGTGATCGAAGACACGCCGGCCACCTATCAGGATATGGAGCAGCTGTTCGGCAAAAGCGTGGCGGAGCTGGTAGAAGGCGTATCCAAGCTGGATAAGCTGACCTTCCGCGACAAGAAAGAGGCGCAGGCAGAGAACTTCCGCAAGATGATTATGGCGATGGTGCAGGATATCCGCGTCATTCTCATCAAGCTGGCCGACCGCACGCACAATATGCGCACGCTGGGCGCGCTGCGTCCGGACAAGCGTCGCCGCATCGCGCTGGAAACCCTGGAGATCTACAGTCCGCTGGCGCATCGCCTGGGTATCCATCACCTGAAAACCGAGCTGGAAGAGCTGGGTTTCGAGGCGCTCTACCCTAATCGCTATCGCGTGATTAAAGAGGTAGTAAAAGCGGCGCGCGGCAACCGCAAAGAGATGATTCAGAAGATCCTGGCGGAGATCGACGGGCGACTGCAGGAAGCGGGCATCCCCTGTCGCGTCAGCGGTCGTGAAAAGCATCTCTACTCTATCTACCGTAAAATGACGCTAAAAGAGCAGCGTTTTCACTCCATCATGGATATCTACGCTTTCCGCGTGATCGTGAAGGATGTGGATACCTGCTATCGCGTGCTCGGTCAGATGCACAGCCTGTACAAACCGCGTCCAGGCAGGATGAAAGATTATATCGCTATCCCCAAGGCCAACGGCTATCAGTCGCTGCACACCTCCATGATCGGGCCGCACGGCGTGCCGGTCGAGGTGCAGATCCGTACCGAAGATATGGATCAGATGGCCGAGATGGGGGTCGCCGCGCACTGGGCATACAAACAGGCGGGCGAAAGCGGCACTACCGCGCAGATTCGCGCCCAGCGCTGGCTGCAAAGCCTGCTGGAGCTGCAGCAGAGCGCGGGCAGTTCGTTTGAATTCATTGAGAGCGTGAAATCCGATCTCTTTCCTGACGAGATCTACGTCTTTACGCCGGAAGGGCGCATCGTCGAGCTGCCGGCTGGCGCGACGCCGGTCGATTTCGCCTATGCAGTGCATACCGATATCGGCCACGCCTGCGTCGGCGCGCGCGTCGATCGGCAACCCTATCCGCTGTCGCAGCCGCTTACCAGCGGCCAGACGGTAGAAATTATCACGGCGCCGGGCGCACGCCCTAACGCCGCCTGGCTTAACTTCGTCGTCAGCTCCAAAGCACGCGCCAAAATTCGTCAGCTGCTGAAAAATCTCAAGCGCGAAGACTCCGTCAATCTTGGACGCCGTCTGCTGAGCCACGCGCTCGGCGGCAGCCGAAAGCTGGCCGAGATCCCGCCTGAGAACATCAAGCAGGAGCTGGATCGTATGAAGCTGACGTCGCTGGACGACCTGCTGGCGGAGATCGGCCTCGGCAACGCCATGAGCGTTGTGGTGGCGAAGAACCTGCTGCAGTCGACCAGCGCGACGCCGCCGAGCAGCAGCAAGCGCGGCAAGCTGCCTATCAAAGGCGCTGACGGCGTTTTGATCACCTTCGCTAAATGCTGTCGTCCGATTCCTGGCGATCCCATTGTGGCGCACGTCAGTCCCGGCAAAGGGCTGGTGGTGCATCACGAATCCTGTCGTAATATTCGTGGCTACCAGAAAGAGCCGGAAAAATTTATGCCGGTGGAGTGGGATAAGGTCACCGATCAGGAATTCGTGGCTGAAATCAAGGTCGATATGTTCAACCATCAGGGCGCGCTGGCGAACCTGACGGCTGCGATCAATACCGCAGGCTCTAATATCCAGAGCCTCAATACCGAAGAGCGCGACGGCCGCGTTTATAGCGCCTTTATCCGCCTGACCGCGCGCGATCGCGTCCATCTGGCGAACATTATGCGTAAAATCCGTGTAATGCCGGACGTGATCAAAGTCCACCGTAACCGTAATTAGCGCATGAATGCCCAACGCTTTGCTCGTATTCAGGAGATGCTGACGCTTCGCCAGCACGACCTTACCGTCTGCATGGAACAGGTGCACAAGCCGCACAACGTCTCGGCGGTGATCCGCACCGCGGATGCGGTGGGCATTCATGAAGTGCACGCCGTCTGGCCCAGCGAACGAATGCGCACCATGGTCTCCGCTTCTGCCGGCAGCAACAGCTGGGTGAAGGTAAAAACCCACCGTCATATTGCTGAGGCGGTCACGCATCTGAAAGATCGCGGCATGCAGGTGCTGGCGACCAACCTGTCGGCCAGAGCGGTCGATTTTCGCGAAATAGATTATACCCGCCCGACCTGCATTTTGATGGGTCAGGAGAAAACCGGCATAACCGCCGAAGCGCTGGCGCTGGCCGATTGCGACATCATTATTCCGATGGTCGGCATGGTGCAGTCGCTGAACGTTTCCGTGGCGTCCGCGCTGATCCTCTATGAAGCGCAACGCCAGCGGCAGAATGCCGGGCTCTATCAGCGTCAGCACAGCCTGTTGGATGAAGATGAGCAGCAGCGTCTGCTGTTCGAAGGTGGCTATCCGGTGCTGGCGCGCGTGGCGAAGCAGAAAGGTCTGCCTTATCCCCATATCAATGCCAGCGGCGAAGTAGAAGCTGACGCTGAGTGGTGGGCCAGAATGCAGGCTACGGGGAAAAAGAAATGAAAGGCCGCCTGCTGGATGCCATTCCGCTCAGTACCCTGACCGGCGTCGGCGCCAGCCAGGCGGCGAAACTGGCTAAGCTCGGCCTGCATACCATTCAGGATCTGCTGCTTCATCTCCCGCTACGCTACGAAGACCGCACTCAGCTGTACGCTATTAACGATCTGCTGCCCGGCATCTGGGCCACGGTAGAGGGCGAGGTATTGCAGTCTGAGGTCACTTTTGGCCGACGCCGTATGCTGGTGTGTCAGATCAGCGACGGCAGCGGCGTCCTGACCATGCGTTTCTTCAACTTCAACGCAGGTATGAAGAACAGCCTTGCGCCGGGTCGCCGCGTTACCGCCTATGGCGAAATCAAGCGCGGCCAGCGCGGCCCAGAGATTATTCACCCCGAATATCGCGTACAGGGCGAACAGAGCCCGGTAACCCTCGAAGAGACCTTAACGCCGGTCTATCCCACCACCGAAGGCATTCGTCAGGCCACGCTGCGCAGCCTTACCGATCAGGCGTTAACGCTGCTGGAGAGCGTGCCGATCGCCGAACTGCTGCCGCAGGAGCTGGCGCAGGGATTGATTAGCCTGCCGGAGGCGCTGCGCACGCTGCATCGCCCACCGCCCGATCTGCGTCTGAGCGAACTGGAGCACGGCCGTCATCCGGCGCAGCGTCGTCTGATTCTGGAAGAGCTGCTGGCGCACAATCTCAGTATGCTGGCGGTGCGCGCTGGAGCGCAGCGCTATTACGCGCTGCCGATGACGCCGCGCCATACGCTGAGCGACAAACTGCTGGCGGCGCTGCCCTTCTCCCCAACCAACGCGCAAAAACGCGTGGTGCAGGAAATAGAGCGCGACCTGGCGAATGATTTTCCGATGATGCGCCTGGTACAGGGCGACGTCGGATCCGGTAAAACCCTGGTCGCAGCACTGGCGGCGCTGGATGTTATTGCGCACGGCAAACAGGTGGCACTGATGGCGCCTACCGAGCTGCTGGCAGAACAGCACGCGAACAACTTCCGCAGCTGGTTCGCGCCGCTCGGGATTGAAGTTGGCTGGCTGGCCGGCAAGCAGAAAGGCAAAGCGCGTCAGGCGCAGCAGGAGGCGATCGCCAGCGGCCAGGTGGCGATGGTGGTCGGCACGCACGCGCTGTTCCAGGAGCAGGTGCAGTTCAAAGGCCTGGCGCTGGTAATAATCGACGAGCAGCACCGCTTCGGCGTGCACCAGCGGCTGGCGCTGTGGGAGAAAGGCGAAGAGCAGGGCTTCCATCCGCATCAGCTGATTATGACCGCTACGCCGATCCCGCGTACCCTGGCGATGACCGCTTACGCCGATCTCGATACGTCGACCATTGACGAACTGCCACCAGGCCGTACGCCGGTCACCACCGTGGCGATCCCTGACAGCCGCCGCGACGACATTATCGCCCGCGTGCGGCATGCCTGCCAGGAGGGCCGCCAGGCTTACTGGGTCTGCACGCTGATCGAAGAGTCTGAGCTGCTGGAAGCGCAGGCGGCGGAAGCGAGCTGGGAAGCCTTAAAAGCTGCGCTGCCCGATCTGAATATCGGCCTGGTGCATGGCCGCATGAAGCCTGCGGAGAAGCAGGCGGTAATGGCGGCCTTTAAAGCCAATGAGATGCAGCTGCTGGTAGCCACGACGGTGATTGAGGTCGGCGTCGACGTCCCCAACGCCAGCCTGATGATTATCGAAAACCCGGAACGCCTGGGTCTGGCGCAGCTGCATCAGCTGCGCGGACGCGTCGGGCGCGGCGCGGTTGCCTCGCACTGCGTCCTGCTCTATAAGGCACCGCTGAGCAAAACCGCGCAGCGGCGTTTACAGGTGCTGCGCGACAGCAACGACGGCTTTGTTATTGCCCAGCACGATCTGGAGATCCGCGGCCCGGGCGAACTGCTGGGTACACGCCAGACCGGCAACGCCGAGTTCAAAGTCGCGGACCTGCTGCGCGATCAGGCGATGGTGCCAGAAGTGCAGCGCGTGGCGCGCCATATCCACCAGCATTACCCAGAACAGGCCAGGGCGCTGATTGAGCGCTGGCTGCCGGAAACCGCCCGCTACACCAACGTCTGACCCGCCTCCTTTTTCACCGGCTAAACCGCTCCTTTCCGCACGCTTAAGATAAAGAGTGGCAAACGATTGCTTTCAGCCATAAGCGGTTTAAAATCCCCCTCTTCACAGATTGGGAAGCCACTTTATGTCCGTTAAGCAACCAGACGCCACCCTGAATAAATCAACCGCGCCGCGCCAGAGCGAGCTGATTTATCGTCTTGAAGATCGTCCGCCGCTGCCGCAAACGCTGTTTGCCGCTGGTCAGCATCTGCTGGCGATGTTCGTGGCGGTCATCACCCCCGCTCTGCTTATTTGTCAGGCGCTGGGCCTGCCTGCGCAGGATACGCAACATATTATCAGCATGTCACTTTTCGCCTCCGGCGTGGCTTCCGTGCTGCAGATTAAAACCTGGGGTCCGGTCGGTTCAGGCCTGCTGTCGATCCAGGGCACCAGCTTCAACTTTGTTACGCCTTTAATTATGGGTGGCATGACGCTGAAAAACGGCGGCGCTGACGTGCCGACCATGATGGCCGCGCTGTTCGGTACGCTGATGGTCGCGTCCTGTACCGAGATGGTGCTGTCGCGCGTACTGCATCTGGCGCGCCGCATCATTACTCCGCTGGTCTCCGGCATTGTTGTGATGATTATCGGCCTGTCGCTGATTCAGGTCGGGCTGACCTCGATTGGCGGCGGCTTCGCCGCCATGAACGATCACAGCTTCGGCGCGCCGAAAAACCTGCTGCTGGCGGGCGTAGTGCTGGCGGTGATCATCGTGCTCAACCGGCAGCGCAACCCCTATTTGCGCGTCGCGTCGCTGGTTATCGCCATGGCCGTCGGCTATTTCGCCGCCTGGCTGATGGATATGCTGCCGCAGGCCGCCGCGCCGGTCAGCCAGCCGCTGCTCTCGGTACCGTCGCCGCTCTACTACGGCCTGGGCTTTGACTGGAACCTGCTGATCCCGCTGATGCTGGTATTTATGGTGACGTCGCTGGAGACCATCGGGGATATCACCGCCACTTCGGACGTCTCAGAGCAGCCGGTAAGCGGCCCGCTCTATATGCAGCGTCTGAAAGGTGGCGTGCTGGCGAACGGGCTGAACTCCTTTGTTTCCGCCCTGTTCAATACGTTCCCGAACTCCTGCTTCGGCCAGAACAATGGTGTTATCCAGCTTACCGGCGTCGCCAGTCGCTACGTGGGCTTTGTGGTGGCGCTGATGCTGATCCTGCTTGGCCTGTTCCCGGCGGTTAGCGGTTTTGTGCAGCATATTCCGGAACCGGTACTGGGCGGCGCGACCATCGTGATGTTCGGTACCATCGCCGCCTCTGGCGTGCGCATCGTATCGCGCGAGCCGCTGAACCGCCGCGCGATTATGATTATCGCGCTGTCGCTGGCGGTCGGGCTGGGCGTATCGCAACAGCCGCTGATCCTGCAGTTTGCACCAGACTGGCTGAAGACGCTGCTCTCTTCCGGCATCGCCGCAGGCGGGATCACCGCCATCGTGCTGAACCTGATTTTCCCGCAGGAAAAGTAATCTCTCCGGCGGGCCGTGGCCCGCCTTTGCTATTTATTCGTATTTACATCCAGGCTGTTGAGCTACAACGGTAATTCAGGCATAACAAGCACTGACCGGAAAGATGGCGGGATGGATGCAATGAAATTTCTTGGAAAGTTTTTTCTTACGGTACTGTTGCTGCTGGTGCTGAGCCTGGTGGTGATCTACGTTCTGTTGCAAACGCAATGGGGCGCGGGCTGGTTCAGTCGTTACGTGAGCGATAAAACCGCATGGCATCTCTCCCTCAGCAAGATAGAACATAATTTCTCCTCGCCTTCGCACATCATTCTCGACAACTTCAGCTTCGGCCATGACGGCCAGCCGGCCGCGGTCGTGGCAAAACGCGTTGATCTCGGACTCGCCCTGCTGCAGTTTAGCGATCCGCTGAATTTCGGCAGCATCGAACTGCGCGACGGCATTGTGAATCTGGCGAACCTGACGCCTGGCGACGACCTGCCCTTCCAGGCCGGTCGTCTGCAGCTGAATAATATGCGCATTGACAGTCCAGATACCCCGCTGCCGCTTTCGGCTCTTCAGGTGAACGGCGGCATTATGCCCTGGAAACCCACCGCGAAGAGTATGCTGGGCAGCGACGCGCAGTTTCAAATGAGCGCTGCCGATATGACGCTCAATAACGTTTCAGGCGCTAACATCTTGATTCAGGGCAGCGTAACGCAGGGCCGTATGCTGTTCAGCAACGTCGGCGCCGATCTGGCGCGCGGTTCGATGACCGGCAGCGCCGAGCGCGACGCACAGGGCAACTGGCTGATCCGCCAGCTCCGCCTTAACGATATTCGTCTGCAAACTACCCAAAGCCTGACCGATTTTCTGCGCCCGATTCAGGCGCTGCCTTCCGTCACCATTAACCGTCTGGATATGACCGATGCCCGGCTTCAGGGCCCGGACTGGGCGGTCACTGACCTTGACCTGACACTGAAAAATGTCACCTGGCAAGGCGACGACTGGCGCAGCGACGACGGTTCGCTGTCGCTGAATGCCAGCAACTTTATTAATGGCCGCTTTGAGCTGAACGATCCGATTCTTAATCTCAACCTGTCGCCGCAGGGCATCGCGCTTACCCAGTTCAGCTCGCGCTGGGCTAACGGCGTCATCCGCGCCGACGGTAGCTGGAGCCGCAGCGATAAACGTCTGACGCTGAATAATCTGGCGGTCGCCGGGCTGGAGTACACCCTGCCGGAGACGTGGCGCGATCGCTGGCAGGCGACGCTGCCAGAATGGCTCGATACGCTGGAGATCAAACGCCTCACCTCCAATCGCAACCTGATTATCGATATCAATTCGGCGTTTCCTTTCCAGATGACCTCGCTGGACGGCAGCGGTGAAAACCTGCTGCTGGCGCGTCAGCATCAGTGGGGGATCTGGTCAGGCAAGCTGAGCCTCAACGCGGCGGAAGCGACCTTTAACCGCGCCGACCTGCGTCATCCGTCGCTGTCGCTGAACGCCGACGACCGGCAGATTCAGGTGACGGAGCTGAGCGCCTTTAGCGGCAACGGATTACTGGAAGGCTCGGCCAGCGTCGGTCAGCAGCCGGATCGCCCGGTCGCGCTGACGCTGAAGGGCCAGGCGGTTCCCGCCAGCGTGTTGCAAAACTGGGGCTGGCCCGCTCTGCCAGCAAGCGGCCCCAGCAATTTCCAGCTTCAGCTGAACGCCTCGCTAAAGGCGGGCGCGCCGCTGAAATCCTCAGCGAACGGCTCGCTGTCGCTGCGCACCGATACCCAGCAGATCCAGCAGCAGATGCAGGCGGGCGAGGTAAGATAAACGCTCATGCCAGCGGCCGCGCCGCCAGACAAAAGGGCCGATGATTCGGCCCTTTTTATTTAGTTGATGCGCGCGCCGGAACCACCCTCTTCCAGCGGCTCGTCGGGATCGGCGGGCAGCACGATATAGACGCCTTCAAACACTGCGCCCAGCTCCTCATTGCCGAACAGCTCGACTTCAAGGCGTACGCGCGCTTTGCGGCCGCGCGCCAGTCGATCGAGATCGCCGCTCATGGAGCCAATATCGGCAGTCGCGCCCGGACGTCCGGTAATCGGTTTGCTGTAGCGAATATGGGCATCGGCCAGGATAATGGTGCCGCCAAGATGGCGTTCGCGCAGCAGCAGCCAGATCAGCCCCCAACCGGTCAGGGTCGCCAGCGAGAAGAGACTGCCTGCAAAAAGCGTATGGTGCGGATTCTGGTTGCCGGTTTCCGGCATGGTGGTAATAAATTTCTGGCCGGTGAACTGCAAAATCCGCACGCCCATCTTTTCGCTGAGCGGAATATTGTCATACCAGGCCTGCTGTAATTGCCCGCACCAGTCGGCGCGATGCAGGATATCGTCCAGCGTCACCACCGGTTTGATCATCAGAAAGTGGCGCAACGGCGTGGTTTGCGGCGCGGTGATCTCACCCTGATTGATGTAGCCCAGCTTGGCAAAGAATTCGACCGCATCTTCACGCGCGGCGCAGGTGACGCGCTTGACGCCTTCCTGACGGGCAACCGACTCCAGCGTCATCGCCACCAGCGTGCCCAGCCCTTTGCCCTGGACAGAAGGATGTACGGCGAGGAAGCGAATCGACGCTTCGTTGTCGGCATTGATATAGAGCCGCCCGGCGGCCACCGGCTGGCCATGTTCGTCCACCACCATCTGATGGTGCGCCAGCGCGTCCCAGCCGTCCCGCTCCGAACCCTGAGGCTGGCGCAGCGGCTTGCGTAACATTTCCCAGCGGAACTGGTAGTACATATCCAGCTCTTCCGCAGTTTGCGGTACCCGAAGATGATACATAAAGTGGTTCTCTCGTTCAGAGCCTGCATGGCCGATCCCGTGCTGCTCGGCTGCCAGCCTCACACCTGTAACCAGAAGGTGACAGGACCATCATTGACCAGCGCGACCTGCATATCGGCAGCAAAGCGTCCGTTGGCGGTGGTCACGCCCTGGCGACGACAGCAGTCGCTGAAATATTCATACAGGCGGTTAGCCTCATCGGGCGCCGCGCCGCGTGAAAAAGAGGGACGCATCCCTTTCTGCGTATCCGCCGCCAGCGTAAACTGCGACACCACCAGCACGCTGCCGCCCGCCTGCTGGACGTTAAGGTTCATTTTCCCCTGCTCGTCGCTGAAAATACGGTAGCCCAGCACCTTTTCCGCCAGCCTTTCGGCGCGCTTCTCATCGTCCTCTTTTTCCACACCCAACAGCACCAGCAGGCCGGGACCGATTTCGCCGACCACCGTGCGATCTACGCTTACGCTGGCGCTGAGTACTCGTTGTATCAACGCAATCATGCAACCTCTCGTTCTTTTTCGCCTTCCTGCTGTTTCAACTGGCGATAATCGCCCAGCGTCACGGTGATTTCCGCGCCCAGCAACACAATACACCAGGTCCAGTAGACCCAGAGAAACAGGATTGGAATAACCGCCAGCACGCCATAAATCAACTGGTATGAAGGAAACATCGTAACATAGAGGGCAAAGCCCTTTTTACCCAGCTCAAACAGCGCGCCCGCCACCAGCGCGCCGATAAGGGCATCGCGCGACGGCACGCTGCGCGTCGGCACAATGCTGTAAAGCAGCCAGAACGCGAACCAGGAGAGCAACAGCGGGAAAACCCGCAGCACCTGATCGATGATGCCGTAAACGCCGCTGGCGCTGACCCAGCGCAGCGACAGCAGGTAGGAGCTGATCGCCAGGCTGGCACCAGCCAGCAGCGGCCCCAGCGTCAGGATCATCCAGTAAACGGCGAAGGAGTACACCAACGGACGCTTCTTATGGCTGCGCCAGATTGTGTTGAGCGACGTATCGACCGAATGCATCAACAGCAGCGCGGTGATAATCAGCCCTACCGCGCCCAGCGCCGTCATGCGATGCACGTTAGCGACGAACTGATCCAGATAGCGCTGCACCACATTGCCCGCCGCCGGAACGAAATTGGTAAAGATAAAATTTTTCAGCTGAACGCTGACTTCAGAAAAGACCGGAAACGCGGAGAAAAGCGCAAATACCACAGCGATCAGCGGCACCAGCGCCAGCAAAGAGACAAAGGCCAGGTTCCCGGCCTGCGTCGTCATATTGTCCTCGTCGATGCGTTTCCACAGCAGCCTGAGCCACAACCAGAGGGCGTGGCAGTTCGAAATAAAGGGGCGTGACGTCATCATTCAGCGATGGCTTGCCAGCCAGGTCGGCACGGTTTTGCTATCGGTGACCAGCACGCTCCTGATGCCCAGCGCCTCGGCAGCCGCAATGTTATCCGCATTGTCGTCAAAGAAGATCGCCTGATCGGCATGGTAGCCTTCTTGCTGCAGCACATGCTCAAAGATGCGCGCTTCAGGCTTGCGCATCCCTAACTCCTGCGACAGGTAGACCACGTCCGCCGCCGCTCGCACCTCAGGATATTGCGTTGGCCAGAACTCCGTATGCAGCCTGTTGGTGTTAGAGAGGATCACCACACGGTGGCCGTCGGCGCGCAGCTGATTCATCAGCGCCAGTGTCTCGGCGCGCGCCTCCATAAATACCGCCTGCCAGCCCGCCACGAACTGTTCGTAGCTCAGCGCGATATCAAGCTGTTCACACAGCTTTGCGGCGAAATGCTCGTCGCTAATTTCACCGCGCTCGTGCTGCTCAAATGCCTCATCCATATGGAAGCGGCTTTGCAACAGCGCCAGCGGTACGCGGCCAAGGTCACTCCAGACGCCCAGCACACGGTTAAAATCGATATCAACAATCACATTGCCTAAATCAAAAATGTACAACATGTCGTTACTCCTCTGATTCCCTGGATCATTCACTCTAGCGGCAAAAACAGGGACTGAACAGGTAACAGGCAGGAGAAAAGTCCGTTATGGAAGCTGGCGCATGCGGGCTTAACGCGCGCAGGCTGCGGGCTGGGCTATCGCAACAGGGTAAACAGAATCAGAATGGCGGCAGGAATAAAAAAGCCCCGGTAAACGGGGCTTTTTATCAAGGCGAAACGTCTTACTCTTTCGGACCGCGAGACGCGCGTTTGCGGTCGTTCTCGGTCAGATGACGTTTACGGATACGGACTGACTGCGGCGTCACTTCTACCAGCTCGTCGTCATCGATGAATTCGATGGCCTGCTCAAGGGTCATCTTCACCGGCGGCACCAGGGTAGTCGCTTCATCCGTACCGGAAGCACGCATGTTGGTCAGCTTCTTACCGGTCAGGCAGTTAACGGTCAGGTCGTTAGAACGGCTGTGAATACCGATGATCTGGCCTTCATAGACTTCTGCGCCGTGACCCAGGAACAGCTTGCCGCGATCCTGCAGACCGAACAGGGCGAAGGCTACCGCTTTACCCTGACCGTTAGAGATCAGCACGCCGTTCTGACGCTGGCCCACTTCGCCCGGACGAATGTCGTCGTAGTGGCTGAAGGTGGAGTAAAGCAGACCGGTACCTGAAGTCATGGTCATGAATTCGTTACGGAAGCCGATCAGACCACGGCTCGGGATAACGTAGTCAAGACGCACGCGACCTTTACCATCCGGATCCATGTTTTTCAGATCGCCTTTACGCTCGCCCATGGCTTGCATAACCGCGCCCTGATTGTTCTCTTCGATATCCAGCGTGACGTTCTCGAACGGCTCTTGTTTACGGCCGTCGATTTCACGGAAGATAACTTTCGGACGGGATACCGCCAGCTCGAAGCCTTCGCGACGCATGTTTTCGATCAGCACCGACAGGTGCAGTTCGCCACGGCCGGATACGCGGAACGCGTCCGCATCTTCAGTCTCTTCAACGCGCAGCGCTACGTTGTGCACCAGCTCTTTGTTCAGGCGCTCAAGGATCTGACGCGAGGTCACATACTTGCCTTCCTGACCGCAGAACGGCGAGGTGTTGACGTTGAAGAACATGGTTACGGTCGGCTCATCGACGCTCAGCGCTGGCAGCGCCTCTACATTCTGCGGATCGCAGATAGTATCGGAGATGTTCAGCTCGCCCAGACCAGTGATCGCCACGATATCGCCCGCTTCCGCCAGGTCAGTATCGATACGCTCCAGGCCGAGGTGACCCAGCACTTTGCCAACTTTACCGTTGCGCGTTTTGCCTTCGCTGTCGACAACAGTAACCTGCTGGTTCGGCTTGATTTTACCGCGCTTGATGCGGCCGATGCCGATCACGCCCAGGTAGTTGTTGTAGTCCAGCTGCGAAATCTGCATCTGCAGCGGCGCGTCAACTTCAACCTGCGGCGGAGAAACGTGCTCAACGATCGCCTGATAAAGCGGGGTCATATCTTCAGCCATGTCGGTGTGATCCAGACCGGCGATGCCCTGCAGCGCAGACGCGTAAATAATTGGGAAATCAAGCTGCTCGTCGGTTGCGTCCAGGTTGACGAACAGGTCGAATACCTGGTCAACAACCCAGTCAGGACGTGCGCCCGGACGGTCAATCTTGTTGATGACAACGATCGGCTTCAAACCATGGGCAAAGGCTTTTTTGGTCACGAAGCGGGTTTGCGGCATAGGGCCATCCATCGCATCGACAACCAACAGCACCGAATCCACCATGGACATGACGCGCTCTACCTCACCGCCAAAGTCGGCGTGTCCTGGGGTATCAACGATGTTGATACGGTAGTCATTCCATTTGATGGCGGTGTTTTTAGCGAGGATAGTAATCCCACGCTCTTTCTCCAAATCGTTGGAGTCCATCACACGCTCAGTCGCTTCGGTACGTGCGTCAAAGGTACCGGACTGTTGCAGCAGTTTATCAACCAGGGTGGTCTTACCATGGTCTACGTGCGCGATGATGGCGATGTTACGCAAATTTTCGATCACAACTTTGCCTCAGGCATTAGAAATAGCGCGCTATTGTACACGGATTAAGCGGGATACTGAACACGATCACACTTCTCACCTGAAGTTTATTGCACTGACGGAAATTTGCGCTGGCTGCGGTGCACTTAATGCACTAAGTTGGAGTAATGCACCATATTGGTGCTTAAATTTGCCGGCAAAGCACGCTTTTGGTGCAAAAAAGTCAGACTGGTGCATCTCCCCGGCAACAAAAGAGTGCGCACAGGCCCGATTTAGTCGCTTTGAAAAAAGTTGGCATAAAATTCGCTTTATCTTTTTTAAGCGAAAACAGCAGTTGCACGACAGTTGCAGAGCTTGCCGAGATCGGTTGGTTGGGAATGGCGGTCAGACACACTGGAATTCAGACGACGCAGCCACTCACCACGATGATAATGACCCTTTCCAGGAGAGTTGAGTATGTCCGCTGAACACGTTCTGTCGATGATGAACGAGCACGAAGTTAAGTTTGTTGACCTGCGTTTTACCGATACCAAAGGTAAAGAACAGCACGTTACTATCCCTGCTCACCAGGTTAACGCTGACTTTTTCGAAGAAGGCAAAATGTTTGATGGCTCCTCTATCGGCGGCTGGAAAGGCATTAACGAATCAGACATGGTGCTGATGCCGGACGCAACGACTGCGGTACTGGACCCGTTCTTCGAAGACCCGACGCTGATCATCCGTTGTGACATCCTCGAGCCAGGCACAATGCAGGGCTACGATCGTGACCCGCGCTCCATCGCCAAACGCGCTGAAGAGTATCTGCGCTCTTCCGGCATCGCCGACACCGTACTCTTTGGACCGGAGCCGGAATTCTTCCTGTTCGACGACATTCGTTTCGGCTCTTCTACCTCCGGCTCGCATGTCGCTATCGATGATATCGAAGCGGCCTGGAACACCGGCAAAGAGTACGAAGGCGGCAACAAAGGCCACCGTCCTGGTCTGAAAGGCGGCTACTTCCCGGTTCCGCCGGTCGACTCTTCGCAGGACATCCGCTCCGCCATGTGTCTGACCATGGAACAGATGGGCCTGGTTGTTGAAGCGCACCACCACGAAGTGGCGACCGCAGGTCAGAACGAAGTGGCGACCCGCTTCAACACCATGACCAAAAAAGCGGACGAAATTCAGATCTACAAATATGTCGTGCATAACGTCGCGCACGCCTACGGTAAAACCGCGACCTTTATGCCGAAGCCGATGTTCGGCGATAACGGTTCTGGCATGCACTGCCATATGTCGCTCTCTAAAGGCGGCGTAAACCTGTTCGCAGGCGACAAATACGGCGGCCTGTCTGAAACCGCGCTGTTCTACATCGGCGGTATCATTAAGCACGCAAAAGCGATCAACGCCCTGGCGAACCCGACCACCAACTCCTATAAGCGTCTGGTACCTGGCTACGAAGCGCCGGTTATGCTGGCTTACTCTGCCCGTAACCGCTCCGCCTCTATCCGTATCCCGGTTGTTGCCAGCCCGAAAGCGCGTCGTATCGAAGCGCGCTTCCCGGATCCGGCCGCTAACCCGTACCTGGCGTTCACCGCGCTGCTGATGGCTGGCCTGGACGGCGTGATCAATAAGATCCACCCGGGCGATGCGATGGATAAAAACCTGTACGATCTGCCGCCGGAAGAAGAAGCGGAGATTCCAAAAGTTGCAGGTTCGCTGGAAGAAGCGCTGAACGCGCTGAACGAAGATCGCGAGTTCCTGACCCGCGGCGGCGTATTCACCGACGATGCCATCGATGCCTATATCGAACTGCGTAAAGTTGAGAACGATCGCGTTCGCATGACGCCGCACCCGGTTGAGTTCGAACTGTACTACAGCGTTTAATCTTTATTCTGCACAGGTCGCGTTGCCGCTCCAGGCGGCAACAGGAAAGATCCCGAGGCTGCTAACGCAGCGGCGACGCGCAAGGCGCAGAAGATTTTTGTTGCCGTGGAAACTTTAGCCCATCTCCGGATGGGCTTTTTTCGCCGCGAAATCATCGTTCAGCCGTCTGGAAACAGGCGCGGAAGAGTATAATGCACTGAATTAGTGCAGAGGAACGCTGTATGGCAACTGGCTCCCTGCCCGACGCGGGGCAAATTCTCAACTCTCTGATAAACAGTATCCTGCTGGTGGACGACGAACTGGTCATTCACTATGCCAATCCGGCGGCGCAGCAGTTACTGGCGCAAAGCTCACGCAAACTGTTCGGCACGCCGTTGCCCGACCTGACGGGTTACTTTTCGCTGAATATCGAGGTAATGCGCGAGAATCTGGAGGCTGGCCAGGGTTTTACCGACAGCGAAGTGACTTTGGTGGTCGATGGCCGCGCGCATGTAATGGCGCTGACGGCGCAACGGCTGCCGGACAGCTTTATTCTGCTGGAGATGGCGCCGATGGATAACCAGCGCCGTCTCAGCCAGGAGCAGCTTCAGCATGCGCAGCAGGTCGCGGCGCGCGATCTGGTGCGTGGACTCGCGCATGAAATTAAAAATCCGCTCGGCGGACTACGCGGCGCGGCGCAGCTGTTATCTCGTGCCCTGCCCGATCCGTCGCTAAACGAATACACCAAAGTCATTATCGAGCAGGCGGACCGTCTGCGTAACCTGGTCGATCGACTGCTCGGCCCGCAGCAGCCTGGCATGCATATTACGCAGAGCATTCATCAGGTAGCGGAGCGCGTAGTAAATCTGGTGTCGATGGAGCTGCCGGAAAATGTCGCGCTGGTGCGCGATTACGATCCCAGCCTGCCGGAGCTGCCACACGATCCCGATCAGATTGAGCAGGTGTTGCTGAATGTGGTGCGCAACGCGCTGCAGGCGCTGGGCAAAGATGGCGGCACTATTATTTTGCGCACCCGCACCGCCTTTCAGCTCACGCTGCACGGCACGCGCTACCGGCTGGCGGCGCGCATCGACGTTGAGGATGACGGCCCGGGTATTCCGGCCCAGCTACAGGATACGCTGTTCTACCCAATGGTGAGTGGACGCGAAGGCGGCACCGGCCTGGGTCTCTCTATCGCCCGTAGCCTGATTGATCAGCATTCAGGAAAAATTGAATTTAACAGTTGGCCTGGACACACCGAATTTTCGGTTTACCTGCCTATACGCCAGTGAGGTTTCTATGCAACGAGGGATAGTCTGGATCGTCGATGACGATAGCTCCATCCGCTGGGTGCTTGAACGCGCGCTTACTGGAGCCGGGTTAAGCTGTGCCACGTTCGACAGCGCCAGTGAGGTGCTGGACGCGCTCTCGACCAAAACCCCAGACGTTTTACTGTCAGATATCCGCATGCCGGGCATGGATGGGCTGGCGCTGCTGAAACAGATTAAACAGCGTCATCCGATGCTGCCGGTCATCATTATGACAGCGCACTCCGACCTGGATGCGGCAGTAAGCGCTTATCAGCAAGGCGCGTTCGATTATCTGCCGAAGCCCTTTGATATTGATGAAGCCGTGGCGCTGGTTGAGCGCGCTATCAGTCACTATCAGGAGCAGCAGCAGCCGCGCAACCAGCCAGTCAGCGGCCCGACTACTGATATCATCGGCGAAGCGCCGGCGATGCAGGACGTTTTCCGCATTATTGGTCGTTTGTCGCGCTCGTCGATCAGCGTGCTGATCAACGGCGAATCAGGCACCGGTAAAGAGCTGGTCGCACATGCGCTTCATCGCCACAGCCCGCGCGCCAAAGCGCCCTTTATCGCGCTGAATATGGCGGCCATCCCGAAAGATCTGATCGAATCTGAGCTGTTCGGCCATGAAAAAGGGGCCTTTACCGGCGCAAACCAGATTCGTCAGGGCCGTTTCGAGCAGGCGGACGGCGGCACGCTGTTCCTGGACGAGATCGGCGATATGCCGCTCGACGTACAGACGCGTCTGTTGCGCGTCCTGGCTGACGGGCAGTTTTACCGCGTCGGTGGCTATGCGCCGGTAAAAGTCGACGTGCGCATTATTGCAGCCACGCACCAGAATCTGGAGCTGCGCGTGCAGGAAGGCAAGTTCCGCGAGGATCTCTTCCATCGCCTGAATGTGATCCGCGTTCATCTGCCGCCGCTGCGCGAACGCCGTGAGGATATTCCTCGTCTGGCGCGTTATTTCCTGCAGGTGGCGGCGCGCGAACTGGGCGTTGAGGCGAAAATCCTTCATCCAGAAACCGAAGCAGCGCTGACGCGTCTGCACTGGTCAGGCAATGTGCGCCAGCTGGAGAATACCTGCCGCTGGCTGACGGTGATGGCGGCCGGTCAGGAAGTGTTGATCCAGGATCTGCCTCCTGAGCTGTTCGAGTCCAGCACGCCGGAAAATCCGGTGCATTCGCTGCCGGACAGCTGGGCGACGCTGCTGGCGCAGTGGGCCGACCGCGCGCTGCGTTCCGGTCATCAAAACCTGCTCTCTGAAGCGCAACCGGAAATGGAGCGCACGCTGTTGACGACTGCGCTGCGCCATACCCAAGGGCACAAGCAGGAAGCGGCACGACTGCTGGGCTGGGGGCGTAACACCCTCACTCGCAAACTGAAAGAGCTGGGCATGGAGTAACGGCGCGGGCGAACGGGCGACTTTTTGTACGCTTTTTCGCCTTGTCCCGCTTTACACACCGATGCCGTTCAGTATTATACGGGCGGCTATCGGGAGATGAACGATGTTAGAATCCTTTCTTCACATGATTTCGCACAATGTCGCCGTTATCGGCAGCGCTGCCGGCCATTCGCCGCAGGCTGCTGTCGCGGCCGTACTGTGCGCCATTATGGTCAACCTGTTTAACTGATCGCAGTGCTGCAAGCGGATGACGGGGCGCACCTTTGTCATCACGCCCCGTCATCCGCGCAGGCATAGGTTCGCATTAAATCACGCGCGAAAACTGCTGCTGGCGCGCCTTCTGCCGCAGATAAACGTCAAAGCACATGCAGATATTGCGGATCAGCAAACGGCCTGCGCCAGTGACCTGTAAACCGCTGGCGCGCCGCTCCACCAGCCCATCTTCTGCCAGCGGCTGTAACAGCGCTAAATCTTCAGCAAAGTAGTCGCAAAAACGAATCGCGTACTGCGCTTCGATGGCGCGAAAATCGAGCGAAAAGTTGCAAATCAGCCTCTTGATAACGTCGCGACGCAGGCAATCGTCCCTGGTAAGCGCCACGCCGCGCCAGAGCGCCTCTCCACGCGTCGCCACCGCGTCGTACCAGCGGTTCAACTCTTTCTCATTCTGCGCGTAGCTGTCGCCGATCATGCTGATGGCGGAAACACCGAGGCCCAGCAGATCGCTGTCGCCCTGCGTGGTGTAACCCTGGAAATTGCGATGCAGCAGCCCTGCGCGCTGCGCCTGCGCCAGCTCATCCTGCGGCTTCGCAAAGTGATCCATGCCGATAAATTCATAGCCCTGCCGGGTCAGCGTAGCGATGGTCTGCTGCAGGATCTCCAGCTTCTGCTGCGCCGACGGCAGCTCCTGCTCTTTGATTTTACGCTGCGCCGCAAACAATGCGGGCAGGTGCGCATAGTTGAACACGCTCATCCGATCCGGATTAAGCGCAATCACGCGCTGTAGCGTATAGGCGAAGCTCTCTGGCGTTTGCAGCGGCAAACCGTAGATGAGATCGATGCTGGTGGAGTGAAAGCCCTGCTCGCGCGCTCGCGCCATCAGGGCAAAAATCGCCTCTTCATCCTGTACGCGATTAACGCGTTCCTGTACCGCTTTATTGAAATCCTGTACGCCCATGCTCAGCCGGTTAAAGCCGAGCTGGCGCAGATGCGAGATAGTGTCAGGCTCGATTTCACGCGGATCGACCTCAATCGACATTTCAAGATCGTGGGCCAGGTTAAAGTGTGTTCTCAGCAAAGCCACCAGCCGGGAGAGCTGCTCATGGTTGAGAAAGGTCGGTGTGCCGCCGCCCCAGTGCAGCTGCGTGACGCGTCGATCGCGGAACAAGGGGGCGCGATGGCGAATCTCTTGCGCCAGCGCGTCCAGATAGCGGTCGGCCTTATGCAGCTGGCGCGTCACAACCTTATTGCAGCCACAGAAGTAGCAGAGCTTATGGCAGAACGGGATATGAACATAGAGCGACAGCGGCCGCTCAGGATAACGAGCCACGGCGCGCTGAAAATCCGTTTCGCCATAGCTGTCGCTGAACTCAAGCGCAGTGGGATAAGAGGTATAGCGCGGGCCAGCGTAATTGTACTTTTCAATAAGTCGCTGATCCCAGGAGACGGGTTGCAAAGACATGCTTACTCCTTCCGGTGACGTCTGAGAGAAGGTCGCGATGCAGAAGAGAGGAAAGGTGGGCGGGACTGAACCCGACGTAAACGTGACTTCAGACGCGACAGGCGCCGTAGTTTAGCCAATAACAGCAGGAGATAACATGTGAGCAGCAGCGCTAAAATTGATCCAGGCCAAAACATAACGATTTACCTGTCTGGCGCGGCATGCGCCGGAGCGCATGCCGATCAAAAACTCAGTTACCTTTGAGCAGGCGATACATATCTTCCTCGGCCTGCTCATCTTCCGCCTCGTCATCCATATTGATGCCGAGCTGCTCCATCAGTTCGTCAATGCGATCCAGGGTTTCATCCAGCCATGCCTGCTCTTCCGCCGACAGCGTGTCGCCATTTTCCATGCGATCCAGCAGCGCATCCAGACGCTCGCTGTTTTCCAGCTGCGCCAGCTCCTCTTCCGGACTGAGGCGCACTTTTGGCGCGACCGGCTTCGCCGCTTTTTTTACTGGCGCGCTGACCGTTACGCCATCCGCCACCAGCGGAATCGGTTTTTTACTGCCGATACGCGGGTCTTTGGCTTTATTGCCCTGGCCAGATTTTCCCGCGCTGGTTTCAGGATTGGCGCGGCTGCCCGATGCATTGCCGCGATGCTTTTTGTCGCGCTTGCGATCGCGCGCGACCTGATTGAGTTCTTCACGCGATTTGCGTTTTGTTTTGCTTGCCGGTTTACCGTGCGCGCCGCGTACAGGTTGCTTCATGATGTTCGGTCTCAACGTTTTTAATCAGTATCAGTATATACCCCTCACTCTTGACGCGGCTTTTTTGTCGGCGATGCGCACCTGAAAGTACGTATCCTCTTCACAAGCTCGTCTGATAACGGAAGGTACGGAATTGCGGCGAAATCTAGCAGAAAGCGAACAAAGAAAAAAGGCGACAGCCTGATGCTGTCGCCTTATTTCACACCTTCCGCAGAAGGAATCATATTTTTAATCCATTTTGGCTCGCAACGTCCCGGTTGATCCCGCGCCTGCTCAATTCCTGAGCTACTCCCTGTCCTTTTCCGGCCCGCAATCCCTGACCGTTTCCCTTCCTCCGCTCGCGGTCATCCCGACGCTCCTGAGCACATCTTCCTGATGGGTGCTGCCTTGCACTGCCCAATAATGTAGACCAACCTGCGGAAGCCACAACCCAGTCACGGACTGATTTGCGCATTTTAACAGCTGAATATTGTTAATTTATTGATTTCTAACATCTTTATTTTTCAGGTTTTTCATTAAAACGGGTTATAACGGGCAACGTTTATGGCAAATATCTTACAAAATTCTGACAACCGATGCTGTCGGGCACTTTTGCGTCATAACGCGTATAATCAGCGCCAATGCCCGTATTCGTCTCTGGAGTTAAACTTTGTCTGCACTGAATTATCACGTTACCCATTTTATCCTCAGCGCCCCTGATATCCGCCATTTACCTGCCGATACAGGTATTGAAGTTGCCTTCGCCGGGCGTTCGAACGCGGGTAAATCCAGCGCGCTGAATACGCTGACCAACCAAAAAAGTCTGGCGCGCACCAGTAAAACGCCTGGGCGCACACAGCTAATCAATCTGTTTGAAGTCACCGACGGTAAACGCCTGGTGGATTTGCCTGGCTACGGCTACGCCGAAGTGCCGGAAGAGATGAAGCGTAAATGGCAGCGCGCGCTTGGTGAATATTTGCAAAAACGCGAAGCGCTGAAAGGCCTGGTGGTGCTGATGGATATTCGTCACCCGTTAAAAGATCTCGACCAGCAGATGATTGAGTGGGCGGTAGAGAGCCAGATTCCGGTACTGGTACTGCTGACGAAAGCGGATAAGCTCGCCTCTGGCGCGCGCAAAGCGCAGCTCAATATGGTACGCGAAGCCTCGCTGGCCTTTACGGGCGATGTGCAGGTGGAGATGTTCTCTTCTCTGAAGAAGATGGGCGTCGACAAGTTGCGCCAGAAGCTGGATGTCTGGTTTAACGAATTAGCGCCTGCGCAGGATGCGTCGGCTGACGCGTAGAAAGTGAGTAATGTCGCTCGCTGCGCTGAGCAAAAGCCCAATAAAAAACGCCCCAGTCATATAATGACTGGGGCGGCTAATATTCAGCCAAATCCGATTACGTGAAGTAAAAGGTCTGAAAGATAGAACATCTTACCTCTGTACCCTACGCCTCGAACTTTACCTGATTTTTTCTGACGTACAAAGGCTTTTTTGTAGTTAGTTTTCATCAAACGACATGATTTTTCATGCGTTCATCACAAAAATAGCCTCTGACTGTAGTTTAATTACGAAAAAAATGCTTAACCGATAAGTAGTTAGAAAACGCGCAATTTCACTCTCTGGCTGAATCGGTTAAACAGACTTTTTTCTTATGTGCCGCGCAGACCGGAGAGCCGTCTCCCTCCCCGGCATGAGCAACATCAATCAGTGTGCCTCGTCCCAGTTTTCTCCGACGCCGATCTCAACCTGCAGCGGGACATCGAGCTTCATACTGCCTTCCATCAGCTTACGGATCTGCTGGCTTGCGGACTCGACTGCATCGCTCTGCACTTCGAACACTAGTTCATCGTGCACCTGCATGATCATCCTTACCGCGGCATCGTTTTGCTGTTGTAGCCACTCGTCGACCGCAATCATTGCGCGCTTGATGATATCCGCCGCCGTGCCCTGCATTGGCGCGTTGATAGCCGCGCGCTCGGCGGCTTTACGGCGAATAGCATTGCTGGATTTGATGTCCGGCAGCCAGAGGCGGCGTCCATCCAGGGTTTCGACATAACCGTTGCTGGCTGCAAGCTGGCGTGTGTTTTCCATATAGCGCAGCACGCCGGGATAGCGTTCAAAGTAGAGATCCATATACCTTTTTGCTTCACCCGCGCCGATATTAAGCTGACGTGACAGACCGAACGCACTCATGCCATAAATCAGGCCGAAGTTAATCGCCTTCGCGCTGCGGCGCTGCTCGCCGCTCACTTTGTCGAGCGCAACGCCAAATACTTCTGCCGCGGTGGCGCGGTGAATATCTTCACCGTGGGCGAAAGCATCCAGCAGGCCTTTGTCCTGCGACAGGTGCGCCATGATACGCAGCTCAATCTGCGAATAGTCTGCCGCCACGATGCGGTTACCTTTCCCTGCGATAAAGGCCTGACGGATGCGGCGCCCCTCATCATTGCGCACAGGAATGTTCTGCAGGTTAGGATCGGTAGAGGAGAGACGCCCGGTTGCGGTTACCGCCTGATGGTAGGAGGTATGTACGCGGCCAGTTAGCGGGTTGATCATCTGCGGCAGCTTGTCGGTATAGGTTGATTTAAGCTTCGACAGGCCGCGATGCTCAAGAATGACTTTCGGCAGCGGATAATCAAGCGCCAGTTCCGCCAGCACCTCTTCGCTGGTAGAGGGTGCGCCGCCAGGCGTTTTTTTGGTCGGTTTGATGCCCTGTTTTTCAAACAGAATCGTCTGTAGCTGCTTAGTGGACGAAAGATTAAAAGGCTCGCCCGCCAGCTCATGCGCTTTCTGCTCCAGTTCCGCCAGCCTGTGCGTCAGCTCTTTTGAGTGTTGCGCCAGAATGCCCTGATCGATCAGCACGCCATTGCGCTCGACGCGTGAAATCACCGTCACCAGCGGCATTTCAATCTCTTCGAAAATTTTCTTCGGCCCCGCCTCTTTCTCCAGCTCCGCCCACATTTTCAGGTGCAGCTGGAGCGTGACGTCCGCATCTTCCGCCGCGTAGTGCGCCGCCTGCTCCAGCGCGATTTGATTGAAAGTCAGCTGGTTTTTGCCCTTGCCGGCAATCTCTTCAAAAGTCACGGTCTTATGATTCAGCCAGCGGGCCGACAGGCTATCCATATCATGCTTACCCACCACGCTGTTAAGAATGTAGGATTCCAGCATGGTATCGAACTTAATGCCGCCCAGTTCGATGTCGTAATTTTTCAGGACGCCGCGATCGTACTTCAGGTTCTGGCCTACTTTCAGGGCATTATTATCTTCCAGAATCGGTTTGAGTTGCGCCAGCACCTCAAGGCGATCCAGCTGATCCGGCGCATCAAGATAATCGTGGCCGACCGGCAAATAGGCGGCTTCTCCCGGCGCGACGGCCAGCGCGATGCCGACGATGTTGGCGCTGAGCGTATCGAGCGAGTCGGTTTCCAGATCAAACGCGAAGAGATCGCTCTGTTTCAGCTTCTCCAGCCAGGCATCAAAGGTCGCCTGATCGAGAATAGTGACGTAGCCGTCTGAAGCGAGCACGCTGGTCGCCTCTGGCTTAGCGGATCCTTCGTCAGGCAGCGCCTGCTGCGCTTTCAGATTGCTCTTTTTTCCCTGCAGCCATTTGCCGTCCTGAAGATCGGCCAGCCAGCGTTTGAATTCGTAACGACCGAACAGCTCCTGCAGAGCCGCAACGTTCGGTTCAGCAACCGTCAGCTCGCTGCAGGTAAGCTCAAGCTCGACGTCGGTTTTGATGGTGGCAAGCTGATAAGAGAGGAATGCCACTTCGCGGTTCTGCTCCAGCTTCGCCGCCATGGTTTTCGCGCCGCGGAAAGAGAGCTCGGCGACCTTATCAAGGTTATCGTAAATGGCGCGCATGCCGCCTAACCCCTGCAGCAGCGCCTGTGCGGTTTTTTCGCCGACGCCCGGTACGCCAGGAATGTTATCCGAGCTGTCGCCCATCATCGCCAGAAAGTCGATGATCAGCGCTGGCGGCACACCATATTTCTGCTCTACCTCTTCAGGGCCGAGAATGGTGTTGGTCATGGTGTTGATTAAGGTAATGTTCGGTGTGACCAGCTGCGCCATATCTTTATCGCCGGTGCTGATAAGCACAGGGCGGCCCTCTTTCTCCGCCTGCAGCGCCAGCGTACCGATCACGTCGTCCGCCTCAACGCCGCTTACCGCCAGCAGCGGCAAGCCCATCGCTTTTACCATCTCGTGCAAAGGTGCCGTTTGCGCGCGCAGATCGTCCGGCATTGGCGGGCGATGTGACTTGTAGTGTTCGAACAGCTCATCCCTGAAGGTTTTGCCTTTGGCATCAAATACCACGGCAACGTGGCTTGGATTGTATTGCGTCAGCAGACTTTTCAGCATGTTGAGCACACCGTACATCGCGCCGGTAGGCTCTCCTGCGCTGTTAGTAAGCGGCGGAAACGCATGGTAAGCGCGGTAAAGGTAGGATGAGCCATCAACCAGAATCAGGGGGTTTTCTGCAATTTGCGCCATAAGTCTGTGTAATCTTCGTTGCCATGGATTGGACTATAAGGATGCCACAGCTTGAGCAGAATGTTGAACGCAGGCCGTCCACGTCGCGATTTTTTCACGATTTTACGGCGCGGATCGCAAGGATCTTTCTGTGGATAACTTTGTGCGCAAAAATCATAACGCTTTACGCTCTGCGGTATAAAATGTCGGCATTATTTATTAAACATATAAAAATCAATGTATTATTTTATTACCGTGACAGGGTATGCCTTTCTACACAGGGAGTGGCTTATGTGGATATTAAATTTAGAAGGATGCGAATGGACTATTTTGCTAAATAATTTCGGCCATAAAAAAACGCCGACAATGTCGGCGTTTTCAGGCGGAAAGTACGCGAGTTATTTCTGGCTGACCAGGAACTTCACGACGTTGGCATATTCCGCGACAAAGTTATCCATAGAGCTGGTGTCGAGACCGCCGTTATTGACCATATATTTACCGTTAACGAACATTGCCGGTACGCCGCGCAGATCGACATCTGACGCCGCTTTTTCCTGCTGCGCAACCAGCGCTTTTACGGCAAAGCTGTTCCAGGCGGCATCATATTCCTGAGAAGAGATACCTGCCGCGTTAATAAAGGCCGCCTTCAGGCTATCTGCATCACTGATAGTTTGGGTTTTCTGAATGCCATCGAAGAGAGGGGCAGTTACTTTATCCTCGACGCCCAGCGCCATCGCAACCGCCCATGCGTGGGTGACTACCGGGCCGAAATCGCCGCCCAGAAAGTCGACATGGTATTTAACGACTTTAGTATCAGCGGGCAGATTCTTTTTCACGGCATCGCTGATGTGATAAATACGCTCGAACTGATAGCAGTGCGGGCAAAAGAAGGAGAAGAACTCCATCACCTGCGGTTCGCCAGCAAGAGGCTTCGGCAGGCTGACGTATTGCTGGCCATCGGTAAACTGGGCAGCAGAAGCGCTGAACGCCAGCACTAAACCAACCAGTGCAAACCATATTTTCTTCATTGTGAAAAATTCTCCTGACTTCTCTATTTAAAATTGCGGGGTCAGCTGTAGCGGCGGTTCCTGCAACAACTTCTCCTGCTCGGTAAATTGCGAAATCTGTCTGCGCCAGAAATCCTCGTCCGTCATCCATGGAAAAGCACGGGGGAAAGCTGGATCCTGCCAGCGGCGCGCAACCCAGGCCAGATAATAAACCATGCGCATAGCGCGTAAAGGCTCAATCAGTGACAATTCATTAATATCAAAATCACTGAATTCAGTATAAGCCTCCAGCAAAATATCCCACTGGATACGCTGCTCCTGACGATCGCCGTTGATCAACATCCAGAGATCCTGCACTGCCGGCCCGTTACGCGCATCGTCGAGATCGACGAATAACGGCCCGTCGCGCCACAGGATATTGCCCGGATGACAATCGCCATGCAGACGCAGCGGCTGCCAGCTGTGATGCCAGCGCTGCTGCAAGGCGACACCAAGCTTATCGACAGCCTGCAAAAGAGCGGCCTTCAGAGAGGCGGGCACCAGAGCGTTGCTTGCCAGCTCAGCGCGCGGCTGATGCAGGTACTCCTCTAAATCCATAGTAGGACGCTGTTCAAAGCGTTGTTTGCGTCCGGTCTGATGTATGCGCCCCAGAAAGCGACCTACCCACTCCAGATGCTCATCATTGTCCGTTTCATACTGACGACCGCCAAGGCTGGGAAAAACGGTGAAAAAGAAGCCGGCATGGGTGTGAAGTGTTTTTCCCTGTAGAACAAGGGGCGCGGCAACCGGCACTTCGTCAGTTTGCAGATCGTGCGTGAAGCGATGTTCTTCTTCAATTTGCGCCGCGCTCCAGCGCTGCGGGCGGTAAAACTTCACGACGTAGCGATGCCGGTCTTCATCACTGAATTGATAAACCCGATTTTCATAGCTGTTGAGCGGGGTTAAACCAGACTCAACCCTAAGACCTGTCTCCCATAGCGCATCAAGGATGGCGTCAGGATTAAGTGTCTGGAAGTTAAAAGCGGCATCCATGGTATTACCCGTTACTGTCTTTGCAAGGAGCCGGCAAGCATAGCATTAGTTGTCGTCCTTAATCACACCGCGAGCGCGCAGCAGCGCGGTTTTAAAATCCGTTTCATAATCTTTTTGTCGGCCCGGAATTTCCGCATACTTGTCTGCGTCACGCATTTTCAGATGGTAAATCAATACGTCATCGGTTAATTCACTTAATGGGCCACTGAAACCAGATTCCTGCGCCAGTTTTTGTAAAAATTGCATAAGGTTAAGATCGGGTTCCTGTTGCCATGCAGGCCGTAACAGCTCGAGCAGTTCATTCAGGCGATGATATTTCATCTATTTTTCCTCATAACAGGTTTGTTATAAGCCTTTAAACAGGGGTATCGGCATGACAGCATTAACCGGCGTTATTCTGGCCGGCGGACAGGGGCGTCGTATGGGCGGTCAGGATAAAGGTTTGGTGCTGTTTAACGGCATCCCGCTTTATCAGCATGTTCTTCAACGGCTCAGGCCGCAAGTCGACATTGTCATGATAAGCGCCAATCGTAACCTTGATCGGTATCAGCTGAGCGGCTGTACGGTCATCCCTGATACTCTGCCCGATTATCCAGGGCCGCTTGCGGGCATGCTGAGCGCTCTCCTCGCCGCGGAAACGGAATGGGTCGCCTTCTGTTCCTGCGATACGCCATTTGTGCCCGTCGATTACGTAGATCAGCTATGGCGACAGAGAGAAAAAGCGCCAGCAGTCTGGGCGCGTTCGGCCGAGCGCGATCACCCTGCGCTGGCTTTATTGCACCGCAGCCTGGCTGAGCCGCTGGCTGGTTACCTGCAGCGCGGGGAGCGACGCCTGATGCAGTTTTTACGTGAGCAGGGTGGGCATGCGGTGCAGGTAAGCCAGAATGAAGCCCCTTTCCGCAACGTCAATACGCCTGAAGATCTCGGGGAGAACGCTGAATGACGCTGCCCTTACTGGCTATTGCCGCCTGGAGCGGAACCGGAAAAACCACGCTGTTGCAGCAGGTGATCCCCCTGCTGAAAGCGAGAGGCATCCGGCCTGGGCTGATAAAACATACTCATCATCAGATGGAGATCGATACGCCGGGTAAAGACAGCTATCTGCTGCGAAAAGCGGGCGCCGATCAGGTTATTGTCGCCAGCTCGCAGCGCTGGGCGCTGATGTGCGAGACGCCGCAGAGCGCTGCGCTCGATTTGCATTATCTGGTCAGCCATATGGATCCGGCTTTACTGGATGTCGTGCTGGTTGAAGGATTTAAAGATGAACCGGTGCCGAAAATCATCCTGTGGCGCGCAGGCGTAAAAGAAGATGTTTCGCCATTGCTGGATGAGCACGTTATTGCTGTGGCCAGCGACAGTCGCCTGGAAGTAGAGGTGCCTTTGCTGGACCTGAATCGTCCGGAAGAGATTACTGCTTTTATTACAGAGTGGCTGAGTAAGACATAAAAGACGCGACGCGCTGAATAATGATCTTTGCAGCGCGTTTTTTTGCGGCCTAAACGCAAAAAACCCTGACCGTCAGGTCAGGGTTATCGCGTATGGATGCCTGGCAGTTCCCTACTCTCGCATGGGGAGACCCCACACTACCATCGGCGCTACGGCGTTTCACTTCTGAGTTC
>NZ_RARB01000011.1 GCF_003612015.1 Pantoea piersonii
GTAGCTGAACAGGAGGGACAGCTGATAGAAACAGAAGCCACTGGAGCACCTCAAAAACACCATCATACACTAAATCAGTAAGTTGGCAGCATCACCCGGATGTCCGGCCGTTGCGCTATCATCTCCACTCTGAGATTTTGGGGACCGTTTTTCCTGATGCCGACCTGGACGAAGTCACTGCTGGTATTGCCATTCCTTTTCATTGCCTGCGTTAAAGCCGATCCACTGCAAAAGTCATTTTCCGACTGGCAGGTGACCTGCAATAACGCCGGGTTCTGCGTGGCGCGCAATATACCGGGCGACAAAGGGCTGGTGATGACTATCGCGCGCCATGCCGGCGTTAACGATCGTCCGCTGCTGCGTATCGACTACGGCAGCGCCTACAGCGGAGAAATTCCCGGCGCGCCGCTGCAGGATAATTTGCTGCTCGATCAGCGTCGCCTGCGTCCCGACTTCAAGCACTGGACGGTAGAGCCGCACCATCTCGCCACCAGCAATACTATCGCCATTGATGAATTTTTAGCGCAAATCCTCGACGCGGATGCAATACAGCTCACCTACAACGCGCAGGCAGCTATCTCGCTGCATGGCCTGAAAGCGGCGCTGCTGCTGATAGATGACGTGCAGGGCAGAGTTAACGGCATGAGCGCCTGGATAAAGCGCGGCTCGCGCGCGCTGTGGGATGTGCCGCCTGCGCCACCGCTGCCGCAGCTGCCCGCCCAGGGAACGCCACCGGCCGCGCTGACGCATGAGGAAACCAGCGGGCTGCTTGATTACGGCACCTGGCGCCTTAACAGCGATGCCTGCTCGCTCGATCCGATGCGGCGTGAAGTCAACGTCGCGCCGCTGACGGACAGCAAGGCGCTGCTAATGGTGAGCTGCGAGATGGGGGCTTACAACGTGATCGATCTGGCGTTTGAGGTGACGCGCGCCGCACCCTATGTGGCGCGCGGCATTAGCCTGACGCTGCCGTTTACGCCGCCGCGCGGTGAGCGACAGCTGGAGCTGATCAACGCCGACTATGACGCCAACACCGGCCAGCTGTACACCTTCAGCAAAGGGCGCGGACTGGGCGACTGCGGCTCTGCCACGCGCTGGCGTTTTAACGGCAGCGACTTCACGCTGGCGGAATATGCCGAAGAGTCCACCTGCGACGCCTGGCACAGCAGCGACGACTGGCCGACCCTGTGGGTATCCCAGCCGTCGCCCGCGACCGCGCCTTAGCGCATCGCCTGTACCATCATCGGCGAACCGTTCTGGTTGCCGACCAGCTCCGCCAGCATATCGTTGACGCCGTCGCTCATCGCGGTAAAGCGCGTCAGCGGCGAGCGGGTGATCACGACAAACACCCCAACGTTATGCTGCGGCACCATCGCTATATAGGTGATGAAACCACCGCCGCCGCCAGTCTTCTGGATAATGCCGGGGCGGCCATTTTTCGGCCCCATATAGACCCAGCCCATGCCAATCGCATCGGCTCTGCCCGGCACGTCCATGCCTTCCACCTTCGCCAGCTGGTCGCGACGGTAGATTAGCGTCTGCATGCGATCGACCTGCGGCGAACGCGGGCTAACCGCCGAGTCGAGGAACTGCTGCATCCAGCGGCCCATATCTTCCGGCGTCGAGTAGACGCCGCCGCTGCCGATGGCGGCCAGCGTATTATTGCAGGGGCTGGCGCCTTTCTCCGCCACCATCAGGCGGTCGCACTGCTCCGGCGAAGGCGTGAAGGTGGTGTCTTTCATGCCGAGCGGGCGAGTGATGAGCTGTTGCAGCAGCGCCGGATAGGGCGTACCGGCAGCACGCGCCAGCGCGTCGCCCAGCAGGTCATAGCCCAGATTCGAATAGGACGCGTCGGTGCCCGGCGCGGCTTTCAGCTTCGCGCCAGCCAGCCAGTCCCAGCGTTCGCTGCGCGTCGGCCAGACAAAGACCGGACGATGCGGTTTGCCGCCGGGCTGTTCACGCGGCAGGCCGCTGGTGTGGGTAGAGAGGTTAATCAGGCGAATTGGCTGACCGGCGTAGCTCGGCACGCGCGCGCCCGGCGGCGCGTATTTGCTCAGCGGGTCGTCCAGGCGAATTTGTCCGCGCTCTGCCATTTTCACCATCACTTCGCTGGTCAGCAGCTTGCTGAGCGAGGCGATGCGGATCAGGGAATCTTTTTGCGGACGCACGTTGTTGCCTGGTCGGGTTTCGCCAAAGCTGGCGAAAACGCGCTGGTTCCCGTCGATAGCGACCAGCGCCATGCCGGTAGCGCCGCTGCCGTAAAAAATGTGTTCAGCGTACCGATCGACAATTTGGGAAGAGAGCAGCGGATCGGGCGTGATCTGCGCTTTGCCTGCTAATGGCATCAGGGAAACCATTAAGGCCAGTAAATAAGGAGTACGTTTTTTCAACGGGAAAGCATCCAGCCAGATGAGTCAGGGAAGGATCCTATAGTAATGGGTTTACGCAAGCGGTGAAGGGGGCTAAAGCGATTTTTTTCTGTTTCAGGCTGTGAAAGGAGAAGGCCCTCTCCGCAGCAAGGGAGAGGGCCTGAAGCATTACGCGGGCTTGAGTAACGACTCCGCCTGCGCCACGACGTTTTCAATGGTGAAGCCGAAGGCAGGGAAGAGTTTGCCAGCTGGCGCGGATTCGCCGAAGGTGGTCATGCCGACGATTTTGCCGTCGATACCGACATATTTGAACCAGTAATCGGCGATGCCCGCTTCCACCGCGACGCGCGCGCGCACCGTGGACGGCAGCACAGATTCGCGATAGGCGATATCCTGCTTGTCGAACACGTCGGTGCTCGGCAGCGACACTACGCGCACCTTATGGCCGTCGGTGGTCAGTTTCTCCGCCGCGCCCAGCGTGATCTCCACTTCCGAACCGGTTGCGATCAGGATGACGTCCGGCGTGCCGTCGCAATCCTTCAGCACGTAACCGCCGCGCGCGATATTCTCGACCTGGGCAGCGGTACGTTCCGGCTGCAGCAGGTTCTGACGCGACAGGATCAGCGCGGTCGGACCGTGATGACGCTCAATAGCGGCTTTCCACGCCACCGCCGTCTCAACCTGATCGCAGGGACGCCAGGTGCTGAAATTAGGCGTCAGGCGCAGGCTGGCGAGCTGCTCGACCGGCTGGTGCGTCGGGCCATCTTCGCCGAGGCCGATGGAATCATGGGTATACACCATAATCTGACGCGCTTTCATCAGCGCCGCCATACGCGCGGCGTTACGCGCATATTCTACGAACATCAGGAAGGTCGCGGTGTAAGGCACGAAGCCGCCGTGGTGGGCGATGCCGTTAGCGATAGCGGTCATACCGAATTCGCGCACGCCGTAGTGAATATAGTTGCCCGCCGGATCTTCTTTAATCGGCTTTGAACCAGACCAGATAGTCAGGTTGCTGGGCGCCAGGTCCGCTGAGCCGCCCAGCAGCTCCGGCAGCAGCGAGCCGAGATGCTCCAGCGTATTTTGCGACGCTTTACGGCTGGCGATTTTCTGCGGATTAGCCTGCAGGTCGGTGATGAATTTAAGGGTCTCTTTTTCCCACGTCGACGGCATTTCGCCGTTCATGCGGCGCTGATACTCTTCGGCCAGCTCCGGATGCGCCTGTTTATAGGCCGCCAGCTTGTCGTTCCAGGCGCGCTCGCGCTCGGCGCCCGCCTCTTTGGCGTCCCACTGCTGATAAATTTCCTGCGGGATTTCAAACGGCGGCGAAGTCCAGCCCAGCTCTTTACGCGCCAGCGCCACTTCCGCGTCGCCCAGCGCCGCGCCGTGCGACTCCTCTTTACCGGCTTTGTTCGGCGAGCCGAAACCGATAATGGTGCGGCAGATAATCAGCGACGGTTTGTCGGTTACGCTCTGCGCTTCTTTAATGGCGCGGCTCACCGCCTCAGCGTCGTGGCCGTCGATCTCGCCGACCACATGCCAGTTATAGGCTTCGAAGCGTTTATGGGTGTCATCGGTAAACCAGCCTTCGGTTTCGCCGTCAATGGAGATGCCGTTGTGGTCGTAGAAGCCGATCAGCTTGCCGAGACCCAGCGTGCCCGCCAGCGAGCAGACTTCGTGGGAGATCCCCTCCATCAGACAGCCGTCGCCCATAAAGACATAGGTGAAGTGGTCAACGATATCGTGACCCGGGCGGTTGAACTGCGCGCCCAGCGTGCGTTCAGCGATCGCCAGACCCACGGCGTTGGCCAGACCCTGGCCCAGCGGACCGGTGGTGGTTTCTACGCCCGGCGTGTAGCCGATTTCCGGGTGGCCTGGGGTTTTCGAATGGAGCTGACGGAAGTTTTTCAGCTCTTCCATCGGCAGATCGTAGCCGGTAAGGTGCAGCAGGCTGTAAAGCAGCATTGAACCGTGGCCGTTGGACAGGATAAAACGGTCGCGGTCGGCCCAGACGGGGTTAGTCGGGTTGTGCTTCAGGTAGTCGCGCCACAGCACTTCGGCGATATCCGCCATGCCCATTGGCATGCCCGGGTGACCTGAGTTTGCTTTTTGTACCGCATCCATACTTAACGCACGAATTGCGTTCGCCAGCTCTCTGCGTGATGACATAGGGTTCTCCCTTCGTTGAGCAGAAGTGCGGGCGGGAAAACCCGCCCGACAAAGTTAAACAGACAAAAACTACAGGCGTGCAGCCAGCACGTCTTCGAGTTTCTGCTGATCGACGGCAAACTGACGGATGCCGTCGGAAAGTTTTTCTACCGCCATCGGATCCTGGTTGTGCTCCCAGCGGAACTCCGCTTCAGAGAGCGACGCAGGCTGATGGAAACCTTCGGTAGACGGCTCCAGCTTGCGCTCAACCGGCGCATCGCTGTTCTGCAGCTCTTCCAGCAGGTTCGGGGAGATAGTAAGACGGTCGCAGCCCGCCAGCGCGATAATCTGTTCTACTTTACGGAAGCTCGCGCCCATGATGATGGTGCTGTAACGGTGCTTTTTGTAGTAGTCATAGATGCGACGCACTGATTTCACGCCCGGATCTTCATCAACAACGTACGGGTCGAGCGGTTTACGGCTGTTATACCAGTCGTAAATACGGCCGACGAACGGCGAAATCAGGAAAACGCCCGCTTCCGCACAGGCGCGCGCCTGAGCGAAGGAGAAGAGCAGGGTCAGGTTACAGTGAATGCCGTTCTTCTCCAGCTCTTCAGCCGCCTTGATGCCTTCCCAGGTAGAAGCCAGCTTGATCAGAATGCGCGAGCGGTCAATGCCGTGATCTTCATACATGCGAACCAGTTTTTCTGCTTTGGTCACACACATGCCACGATCGAAAGAGAGGCGTGCATCTACTTCGGTCGAAACACGGCCCGGTATGCTTTTCAGGATCTCCATACCGAGATTGATCGCGACTTTATCGCTGGCGTTGATAATCTGCGTCTCTTTGCTGCCGCCTTGCTTTTTCGCATAGTCGATGGCGTCGTCGATCAGGTGCTTGTAGCCTTCGAGGCCGGAAGCTTTCAGGATCAGAGAAGGATTAGTGGTGGCGTCTTCAGGATGGTAGTTGCGGATGGATTCGATATCGCCGCTGTCCGCCACGACGGTTGTGAACTGTTTTAGTGCCTCTAGCTGGTTCATCTTTTAACTCCTTGATGAGCAATTCTTTATTGCGAATGATTTCACCCTGCAACACAGTGCATCAGGCGTTCGATGATGAAAATACTCTTTTTCTGATTATTGCGATGGGCTGAACTCATCGGGGCCCCGCGCGGCGAAAACAGCGTGACGTCAAACAGGGATAGCGTGCTGCAACATCCTGTCAGTCAGCCGGGGGGCGAAAATCGCGCATCTCAAAGGTTAGCAGAACTGACGATTTCTGCCGGATTAACCGCACTTTCCGCTCTGCGCGCCCTTTACGTACCGAACTGCCTTATCGCGATCGCCCCGACGTTTTCCTTTCGGTCCGCCTTTTATACTGCCAGCGCACTGAAGCTGAAAAAGGAACCGAAGATGGACGACCAACTCAAGCAGAGCGCGCTGGATTTTCATCAGTATCCCACTCCGGGCAAAATCCAGGTTTCCCCCACTAAACCTCTCGCCACCCAGCGCGATCTGGCACTGGCCTACTCGCCCGGCGTCGCCGCGCCCTGTCTGGAAATTGCGCAGGATCCGCTGGCGGCCCATAAATATACCGCGCGCGGCAATCTGGTGGCTGTGATCTCCAACGGCACTGCGGTGCTTGGACTCGGCAACATCGGCGCGCTGGCGGGCAAACCGGTAATGGAAGGCAAAGGGGTGCTGTTCAAAAAATTCGCCGGTATCGACGTCTTTGATATCGAGATTGACGAACAGGATCCGGAACGGCTGATCAACGTTATCGCCGCGCTGGAGCCGACCTTTGGCGGCATTAACCTGGAGGATATCAAAGCGCCGGAGTGCTTCTATATTGAGCAGCAGCTGCGCCAGCGCATGAAGATTCCGGTATTTCACGACGACCAGCACGGTACGGCAATTATCTGTACCGCGGCGGTGCTTAACGGGCTGCGCATCGTTAACAAAGAGATTGCCTCGGTGCGGCTGGTGGTCTCCGGCGCGGGCGCATCGGCTATCGCCTGCCTGAATCTGCTGGTGGCGCTCGGCATGCAAAAAGAGAACATTGTGGTGTGCGATTCGAAAGGGGTGATCTACCGCGATCGCGAAGCCAGCATGGCGCCCACCAAAGCCGCCTATGCGGTAGAGGATAACGGCGCGCGCAGGCTGGAAGAGGTGATCGAAAACGCGGATATCTTTCTCGGCTGCTCCGGGCCGCGGCTGCTGACGCCGGAGATGGTGCAGAAGATGGCGCGCGATCCGCTGATTCTGGCGCTTGCCAATCCCGAGCCGGAAATTATGCCTCCGCTGGCCAAAGCGGTGCGCCCTGACGCCATTATCTGCACTGGCCGTTCTGACTTCCCGAATCAGGTCAATAACGTGCTCTGCTTCCCGTTTATTTTCCGCGGCGCGCTCGACGTGGGCGCAACCACCATCAATGAAGAGATGAAGCTGGCGGCGGTGCACGCCATCGCCGCGCTGGCGCAGGCGGAGCAGAGCGATGTGGTCGCTTCCGCCTATGACGATCAGGATCTCAGCTTCGGGCCGGACTACCTGATACCGAAGCCCTTCGATCCGCGCCTGATTGTGCAGATCGCACCGGCAGTGGCGCGCGCCGCGATGGAATCTGGCGTGGCGACCCGTCCTATAGAGGATTTTGATGCCTATCGCGAGAAGCTCGCCGAGTTCGTCTACAAAACCAATCTGTTTATGAAGCCGATCTTCTCTCAGGCGCGCAAAGCGCCGAAGCGCGTAGTGCTGGCGGAAGGGGAGGAGGTGCGCGTACTGCACGCTACGCAGGAGCTGGTGACGCTCGGGCTGGCGCGGCCGATCCTGATCGGCCGTCCCAACGTGATCGCCATGCGTCTGCAGAAGCAGGGTCTGAAGATCGAAGCGGGCAAAGATTTCGACGTGGTGAACAACGAATCAGATCCGCGCTTCAAGGCGTACTGGAACGAGTATTACCAGATGATGAAGCGGCGCGGCGTGACGCCGGAGCAGGCGCAGCGCGCGGTGATCGGCAATCCGACGCTGATCGGCGCCATTATGGTGCATCGCGGCGAGGCGGACGCGATGATCTGCGGCACCATCGGGGACTACCATGAGCACTATGACGTAGTAGAAAAAGTGTTCGGCCTGCGCGACGACGTGAAGGTGGCGGGCGCGATGAACGCGCTGCTACTGCCCAGCGGCAATACCTTTATTACCGATACCTACGTCAATGAGGATCCGACGCCGGAACAGCTGGCCGATCTGACGCTGCTGGCGGCGGAGACGGTGCGCCGCTTCGGCATTGAGCCGCGCGTTGCGCTGCTGTCGCACTCCAGCTTCGGCACCTCAAACGCGCCCGGGGCGCGCAAGATGCGCGAAGCGCTGGCGATTATCCAGCGTCGTGCGCCGGAGCTGGAAGTGGATGGCGAGATGCACGGCGATGCGGCGCTGATTGAGAGCATACGCCGCGAGCTGATGCCAGACAGCCCGCTGAAGGGGGCGGCGAACCTGCTGATCATGCCGAACGTCGAAGCGGCGCGCATTAGTTACAACCTACTGCGCGTCTCCAGCTCGGAGGGCGTCACCGTCGGCCCGGTGCTGATGGGCATCAGCAAGCCGGTGCATGTGCTGACGCGCATCGCTTCGGTCAGGCGGATTGTGAATATGGTTGCGCTTGCCGTCGTCGAAGCGCAAACCGCGCCTTTATAACCAGTCGCGCACCGGTAAAAAGTCGCGCGTCAGCGCGGCTTCCGGCGAATCCGGCTCCGGCTGGTAGTCATACTCCCAGCGCACCAGCGGCGGCATCGACATCAGAATGGACTCGGTGCGGCCGCCGGTCTGCAGGCCAAACAGGGTGCCACGATCCCACACCAGGTTGAACTCCACGTAGCGTCCGCGGCGATAGAGCTGAAACTGGCGCTCGCGCTCGCCCCACGTCAGCGCTTTGCGGCGTTCGACAATCGGCAGATAGCCATCGAGGAAGCCGTGGCCCACCGCCTGCATAAAGCGGAAGCTGGTCTCGAAGTCCGGCGTGTTGAGATCGTCAAAAAAGAGGCCGCCGATGCCGCGCTGCTCGTCGCGATGCTTCAGATAGAAGTAGTCGTCGCACCATTTCTTGTAGCGCGGATAGACCTCATCGCCGAACGGCTGGCAGAGATCGAACGCGGTCTGATGCCAGTGCACCGCATCCTCCTCGAAGCCGTAGTAGGGGGTCAGATCGAAGCCGCCGCCGAACCACCACACCGGATCGGCACCCGGCTTTTCGGCGATAAAAAAGCGCACGTTGGCGTGGCTGGTCGGCACATAGGGACTGTGCGGATGGATCACCAGCGACACGCCCATCGCCTCAAAGCTGCGGCCCGCGAGCTCCGGACGGTGCGCCGTCGCCGACGCTGGCATCTGGTCGCCGTGAACGTGCGAAAAGTTAACGCCTGCCTGTTCAAACACCGCGCCGTCGCGCAGCACGCGGCTGCGGCCGCCGCCGCCGCCGGGACGCTGCCAGCTGTCCTCAATAAACTGCGCGCCGCCGTCGGCTGCCGCCAGTTGATTACAGATTGTCTCCTGCAGGTTCAGCAGAAAGGCTTTAACGCGGGAAATATCGGGCATGACATCTGACTCATTGCAAAAAAGTGGCGCGATTATACCTGACCATTGCGGCGATCGTACTCATCAAAATAGCGGGTAATGCCGCCAGCGATGGCCGTCGCGATTTTGCTGCGGAACGCGGCGGTGCCGAGCAGCTGCTCTTCACGCGGATTGGTGATAAAAGAGGTCTCGACCAGCACCGACGGAATCGACGGCGATTTCAGCACGGCGAACGCCGCCTGCTCGGTATGCTCGCTGTGCAGATGATGCACCGGGCGGATCTGATCCAGCACATGCTTGCCCAGCGTCAGGCTGTTGCGGATGGTATCGGTCTGCACCAGATCGAACAGGATCTGGTTCAGATAGTGATCCTGCTGCTCAACCTTCGCGCCGCCGACCTTATCCGCCGCATTCTCTTTATCTGACAGATAGCGCGCCATGGCGCTGCTGGCGCCGCGGTTCGAGAGGGCGAATACCGAGGCGCCGCTCGCCTCGGGGCTGGTAAAGCCGTCGGCGTGAATCGACATAAACAGGTTCGCGCCGTGCTGGTGCGCGATCTCAACGCGCTGATACAACGGAATAAAGTGGTCGCTATCGCGCGTCAGCCGCACCTCAATGCGCGGATGCGACTGCAACAGCTGGCGCACGTTGTTCGCAATCTCCAGCACGATATGTTTCTCTTCCGAGCCTTCGCTGCCTACGGCGCCGGAGTCGATGCCGCCGTGGCCGGGATCGATCATCACGATGCGCTTGCCGTTTTTCTGCGGCGGCGCAGGCTGCGCATGGCGCGGGCTGGCGCGCAGCGGGGCGCTTTCCTCTTTCGCCTGAACCGCGCGCGGGGAGAGCACGGCCAGCGCCAGGCCGGAGAGCAGCAGCTGACGACGGTTGGTAAGACGCTTGAGCAGAGAAAGTGTGGGCATAGGCCGGTCCATTAGCGGAAATTGTGCAGAGTGTTATATCGTAACATTTTGTTCGCTGCGAGGACCTAACCCTTTCAGCTCTTTACTTTGTATGTCAGGTTGCTAACGGGAAAACTGGCGTTTTTTGCTCCAGGCTGCGTTAGCCGGGGTTGCACGCGGCTCCGAATGCGTGATAATCAGCGAATTGTGCTTATTTGCAAGGTAAAGAAGATGGAAATCCGCGCCTTCCGCCAGGAAGATTTTGAAGAGGTGATTACGCTCTGGGAGCGTTGCGATTTGTTACGTCCGTGGAATGACCCGGAACTGGATATCGAACGCAAGATGAACCACGATGCTGACCTCTTTCTGGTTGCGGAAGTCGGCGGCGAAGTGGTCGGCACGCTGATGGGCGGCTACGACGGCCATCGCGGCTCCGCCTACTATCTGGCGGTGCATCCTGACTATCAGGGCCGCGGCTTCGCCAATGCGCTGATGAACCGGCTGGAGAAAAAGCTTATCGCCCGCGGCTGCCCTAAAATCAACCTGATGGTGCGTGAAGAGAACGATCAGGTCGTCGCCTTCTATGAGAAGCTGGATTACGAACCGGTGGATTCAGTGCTGCTCGGCAAGCGGCTGATTGAAGACCGCGAGTATTGATGCAGTGAACTATCTGCCGGATGAATATGATGCGAAAGGGCAGCTGCGGCTGCCGTTTCTTTTTTGGCTGACGCTGCTGCTGCTGGCGCGCACCTGGATCCTGCTGGTGATGGCGGGCGCGTCGCGCCAGCAGGGCAGCGATCTGCTGGGGCTCTTCTATCCCGACCGCCAGGCGTTCTGGCTCGGGCTGGCGCTTGGCGCGCCTGCGCTCATCGGCCTGCTGCTGACCGGCTATCGCGCACGCTGGCCGCGGCTGTGGCAGATGTGGCGCTGGGTGCTGGTGCTGTCGCTGGCGGTCAATCTGGCGTGGCAGGGCGCAACGTTCGCCTCTGGCGATCTGCTCACCTCGCCCTGGCCGCTGCTGCTCACGCTGTTCGACGGCCTGGCGCTGCTGTGGCTGCTGCTCAACGTCAGGCTGCGCGACTGCTTTCTGCCGGAACATCAGCTGACGGAATAAACTTTTTTGCCGCTGGCGACTCCAATGAGTTCTGCCGTTTGGCACCGTGTTAACAGGAGTTTTAATGAAAGCGTTACCCTCTTCGCTGCTGGTAGCCGCCGCGCTGCTTAGCAGCTGTGCCAGTACCGGTTCCGCCTCTGAGTCAGACGTAAGCTGGTATAACCCGCTGAGCTATCACTGGTCGTCTGCGCTGCCGTGGAACTGGTTCGGTTCATCGCTGACGGCTACCGAGCAGGGCGTCGGCGGCGTCGGCAGCGTGACCGCAATGAGCGAAAGCGCGATCGGCGACGGCCTGAAAGGCAACTACAAGCTGCGTCAGGGCATGCGCAGCGAGAACGGCGATGTCATCGCCTTCTGGCAGGCGCTGGACGACGGTAAAGTGAAACTGCAGATCAGCGGGCGCAGCAGCGTAGAGCGTATTGAGGTGATGGACAGTGATATCGCCGCGCAGGATGGCGCTAAAATTGGCGACGCCTTTAGCGACAAATTCAGCAAGGCTTTTAACAACTGCAAGCTGGCGGGCGGCGCGGGCAATCACGACGTGGAGTGCCGCGCGCCAGGCAGCCAGCATCTTTCCTATGTCTACAGCGGCGACTGGCATGGCCCGGACGGCCTGATGCCGTCGGACGACGTGCTGAAAAGCTGGAAGCTGAGCAAAATTATCTGGCAGCGTTAATCCTTTAAAAGCCATAGCCCGCCCCCTTCCGCAGGGTGCGGGCAAAACAGCTTGTGGCATAGCACCGTAACAGCCGCTGTCACTCCCTCCGGGCCGCCTGACGCGGCCCGCGCCTTTGCTGCCTGGCGCATAAACTTTTGCGCTGTCTTATGCCATTTTCGACTTTGAAATCATCAAACGATATATAAAACCGCTACTGCTTTTCACAGGGTTATAAATACACTGGGCAAACGGCTGGCGTAAGCCGGATCTCTTGTTTTCTCAGGGTGCCCAATGACCAAAAGAACGATGAAAAATATCGTTGGCGGTATCGCCTTGTCGCTCAGTCTTGCAGGCGCGGCCAGCGCCACTGAACTGCTCAATAGCTCGTATGACGTTGCGCGCGAGCTGTTTGCCGCCCTGAATGCGCCGTTCGTAAAACAGTGGGATGCCAGCCATCCCGGTGACAAACTCACCATTAAGATGTCGCACGCCGGTTCCTCGAAACAGGCGCTGGCGATCCTGCAGGGGCTGCGTGCCGATGTCGTCACCTATAACCAGGTGACTGACGTGCAGGTGCTGCACGATAAAGGCAACCTGATTGCCGCTGACTGGCAAAGCCGCCTGCCGAACAACAGCTCGCCGTTTTACTCCACCATGGCGTTCCTGGTGCGCAAGGGTAATCCGAAGCAGATTCACGACTGGGCCGATCTCGGCCGCGACGACGTGAAGCTGGTCTTTCCTAATCCGAAAACCTCCGGCAACGGCCGTTATACCTGGCTGGCGGCCTGGGGCGCGACCAGCAAAGCCAACGGCGGAGACGAAGCGAAAACCCGCGCCTTTATGGCGAAATTTTTGAAGAACGTCGAAGTGTTCGATACCGGCGGACGCGGCGCGACCACCACCTTCGCCGAGCGCGGTCTGGGCGACGTGCTCATTAGCTTCGAGTCCGAGGTCAACAATATTCGTAACCAGTACGGCAAAGATGAGTATGAAGTGGTAGTGCCGAAAACGGATATTCTCGCCGAATTCCCGGTGGCCTGGGTCGATAAAAACGTCGCGCACAATAATAACGCCGACGCGGCGAAAGCCTATCTCAACTATCTCTATACGCCGCAGGCGCAGCAAATCGTTACCGACTTCTACTACCGCGTGAACAACCCGCAGCTGATGAACGAGCATAAAGATCGTTTCCCGCAGACGCAGTTGTTCCGCGTGGAGGAGCAATTTGGCGGCTGGGATAAGGCAATGAAGAGCCACTTCGCCAGCGGCGGCGAGCTGGATCAACTGTTATCAGCGGGGCGTGGATAATGTTTGCGTTAACTCAGAAACGCGTGCTGCCGGGATTTGGTCTGAGCCTTGGCACCAGCCTGCTGTTTACCTGTCTGATTCTGCTGCTGCCGGTCAGCGCGCTGCTGATGCAGCTGTCGAAGATGACGCTGGCGCAGTACTGGGAAGTGATCAGCAACCCGCAGCTGGTCGCGGCCTATAAGGTTACGCTGCTTTCGGCAGCCGTTGCCTCGCTGTTTAATGCGGTGTTCGGCATGATTATGGCGTGGATCCTCACGCGCTATCGCTTTCCTGGCCGCACGCTGCTGGATGGCCTGGTGGATCTGCCGTTCGCCTTGCCGACGGCGGTCGCAGGCCTGACGCTGGCCGGTCTTTTCTCGGTAAACGGCTGGTATGGCGAGTGGATCTACAACGCCTTCGGCATCAAAGTCTCCTATACCTGGCTCGGCATTGCCGTCGCGATGGCTTTCACCAGCATCCCCTTTGTGGTGCGCACCGTACAGCCGGTGCTGGAAGAGCTGGGGCCAGAATATGAAGAGGCGGCGCAGACGCTGGGCGCGACGCCATGGCAGAGCTTCCGCCGCGTGGTGCTGCCGGAAGTGGCGCCCGCGCTGCTGGCGGGCACCGCGCTCTCCTTTACCCGCAGCATCGGCGAATTCGGCGCGGTGATTTTTATCGCCGGTAATATCGCCTGGAAAACCGAGGTCACCTCGCTGATGATTTTTGTGCGCCTGCAGGAGTTTGACTACCCGGCCGCCAGCGCTATCGCGTCGGTGATCCTCGCGGCGTCGCTGGTGCTGCTGTTTGCGATTAACACTCTGCAGAGCCGCTTCGGCCGCCGTCTGGGAGGCCACTAATGGCGGATATCTCCCACATCAACGCCGCTGACCGCCAGCCGGTCAACTGGAGCAAATGGCTGCTGATCGGCATCGGCGTGCTGGTATCGCTGCTGCTGCTGGTGGTGCCGATGATCTCTATCTTCTACGAAGCGCTGAAGATGGGACTGGGCGTCGCTTTTCAGAATCTCGGCGACAGCGACATGCTGCACGCCATCTGGCTGACGGTGCTGGTCGCGCTGATTACCGTGCCGGTCAATCTGGTGTTCGGTACGCTGCTCGCCTGGCTGGTGACGCGCTTTAACTTCCCTGGTCGCCAGCTGCTGCTGACGCTGTTCGATATTCCCTTCGCCGTCTCGCCGGTGGTGGCTGGTCTGATGTATCTGCTGTTCTGGGGTGTTAACGGGCCCGCAGGAAGCTGGCTGGATGCGCATAACATTCAGGTGATGTTCGCCTGGCCTGGTATGGTGCTGGCGACCGTGTTCGTTACCTGTCCTTTTGTTGTGCGCGAGCTGGTGCCGGTCATGCTGAGCCAGGGCAGCCACGAAGATGAGGCGGCGGTGCTGCTTGGCGCGTCCGGCTGGCAGATGTTCCGCCGCGTTACGCTGCCGAATATCCGCTGGGCGATGCTGTACGGCGTGGTCTTGACCAATGCGCGTACCCTCGGCGAGTTCGGCGCGGTCTCGGTGGTATCGGGATCGATTCGCGGCGAGACCTATACGCTGCCGCTTCAGATTGAATTACTGCATCAGGATTACAACGTGGTAGGCGCCTTTACCGCCGCCGCGCTGCTGACGCTGATGGCCATCGTCACGCTGTTTCTGAAAAGCATGTTGCAGTGGCGTTTAGAGCAACAGCAGCATCGCCTGCAACAGGAGGAAAATCATGAGCATTGAGATTAAACAGATCAATAAATCTTTCGGCCGCACTTCGGTGTTGAACGATATCTCTCTGGATATTCCTTCTGGCCAGATGGTGGCGCTACTGGGGCCGTCTGGCTCGGGGAAAACCACGCTGCTGCGCATTATCGCCGGACTGGAGCACCAGAACAGCGGGCAAATCCGCTTTCACAATAAAGATGTCAGCGCCCTGCATGCCCGCGACCGTCAGGTCGGCTTCGTGTTTCAGCACTACGCGCTGTTCCGCCATATGACGGTATTCGACAATATCGCTTTTGGTCTGACGGTGCTGCCGCGCCGCGAACGGCCTTCCTCGGCTGAAATCAAACAGCGTGTGACGCGCCTGCTGGAGATGGTGCAACTGGCGCATCTGGCGAACCGTTTTCCGGCGCAGCTGTCGGGCGGCCAGAAACAGCGCGTAGCCCTGGCGCGCGCGCTGGCGGTCGAGCCGCAGATTCTGCTGCTCGACGAACCTTTCGGCGCGCTGGACGCGCAGGTGCGTAAAGAGCTGCGCCGCTGGCTGCGTCAGCTGCATGAGGAGCTGAAGTTTACCAGCGTTTTTGTCACCCACGATCAGGAAGAGGCGATGGAAGTAGCCGATCGCGTGGTGGTGATGAGCCAGGGCAATATCGAACAGGTGGGTACGCCGGACGAGGTATGGCGCGATCCCGCCACCCGCTTCGTGCTGGAGTTTCTCGGCGAAGTAAACCGCTTCGACGGGGAGATCCACGGCTCGCAGTTCCACGTCGGCGCTCACCGCTGGCCGCTGGGCTATACGCCGGCGCATCAGGGCGCAGTCGAACTTTTCCTGCGCCCGTGGGAAATTGACGTTTCGCGGCAGAGCAGCCTGGAAACGCCGCTGCCGGTGCAGGTTCTCGAAGTGAGCCCGCGCGGGCATTTCTGGCAGCTGGTGGTCCAGGCGACCGGATGGCAGAGCGAGCCTTTTTCGCTGGTATTCGACGGCGATCGAAGCGCGCCGGTACGCGGCGAGCGCCTGTTCGTCGGCCTGCAGCAGGCGCGTCTCTATCAGGGTGCGACGCCGCTGCGCGCTGTTGCCTTTGCCGAAAGCGCCTGATATTTTCTCACGCGACAGCGGGTGGGACCTCGTCCCGCCCCTTTTTTTGCTCGCTTATGTTCGCCGGGAAACGCATCTTGACCACTCTGCAAAACACCATCGGCAATACGCCGCTGATCAAACTCCAGCGCCTGACGCCTGCCAACGGCAGCGAAATCTGGCTCAAGCTGGAGGGCAATAATCCTGCCGGTTCCGTTAAGGATCGCGCCGCCTGGTCGATGATTAATCAGGCCGAACTGCGCGGCGAGATCGCGCCAGGCGATCGCCTGATTGAGGCCACCAGCGGCAATACCGGCATTGCGCTGGCGATGATCGCCGCGATGAAAGGCTACGCGCTGCGCTTGCTGATGCCTGAAAATATGAGCCGGGAGCGGCAGGACGCGATGCGCGCTTACGGCGCGGAGCTGGTGCTGGTAAGCCGCGAGCTGGGTATGGAGGGCGCCCGCGACCTGGCGCTGGCGATGATGGCGCGCGGCGAAGGTCGCGTGCTTGACCAGTTCAATAACCCCGATAATCCGCTCGGCCATTACCAGACCACCGGTCCGGAAATCTGGCAGCAGAGCGGCGGGCGTCTGACCCATTTCGTCTCCAGCATGGGGACCACCGGCACGATTACCGGCGTTGGCCGCTACCTGAAAGAGAAGAGCGACAGCGTAACCATTATCGGCCTGCAGCCGGAAGAGGGGAGCGCCATTCCCGGCATTCGTCGCTGGCCGCAGGCCTATCTGCCTGGCATCTATCGACCCGAGCTGGTCGATGTGGTGATAGATATGGGGCAGTCCGAGGCGGAAGAGACGATGCGGGCGCTGGCGCGGCGTGAAGGCATCTTCTGCGGCGTCAGCTCCGGCGGCGCGGTGGCGGGTGCCTTACGCATCGCCCAGGCGCAGCCTGGCAGCGTGATCGTCGCTATCGTCTGCGACCGCGGCGACCGCTATCTTTCGACCGGCATCTATCGGTAATTCCTCTCTTGAGCGGCCCGGCGGCGCCAGAGTGGAGGGGTCGGGCCGTTTTTGTCTATAGTCATCCTGAGCATCGTCTGACGGCAAATCTGTAAGGAACGCGTAAAACCGGCTGCGTCCGGCGCTCGCTCGGGACAAAATAGCGTCAATTCAGGCGAGAGACCACCATGAAAATTTTGTTAGTTGATGACGATGTGGAGCTGGGCACCATGCTCAGCCAGTACCTTATTGCAGAAGGGTTTGAAACCCAGCTGGTATTAACGGGCAGCGCGGGCATTGAAGGCGCGCTTTCCGGCCATTACACCGCAATGATCCTTGATATTATGCTGCCGGATATGAGCGGCATCGACGTGCTGCGGCAGGTGAGGCAGAACAGCCGCCTGCCGGTAATCATGCTGACCGCCAAAGGCGACAATATTGACCGCGTGATCGGGCTGGAGATGGGCGCGGACGACTATATGCCGAAGCCCTGCTACCCGCGCGAGCTGGTAGCGCGTCTGCGCGCGGTTTTGCGTCGCTTTGAAGAGCAGGCACCCCTGCCAGATAAAAAAGAGCTGCTGCGCTGGGGCGAACTGACGCTTAATCCCGCCACGCGCATTACCGAATGGCAGGGCAAACCCTTCGATCTCACCGCCTCGGAATTCAACCTGCTGGATCTGCTGATGCGCTCACCGGATCGCGTGGTGTCGAAAGATGAGCTGTCGGAAAAAGGGCTGGGCCGCCCGCGTGAAGCCTACGATCGTAGCGTAGATGTGCATATCAGCAATATCCGTCAGAAACTGTCGGCGCTTACCGCCGACAGCGTCAATATCGAAACGGTGCGCAGCATCGGTTATCGCATTCGATGAAGCAAAACTATCGCGGACGCATGTTCTGGAAGATTTTGATCGGCTTCTGGATCGTGTTCGTTATTATCAGTCAGCTGCTCTGGCTCGGTTTTACGTTTGCCGGAAATCACCACGAGCCGCCGGAGATCATCGCCACGCGCCGCATCGTTAATCTGCAGATGGCGTCAGCGGTATCGGTGCTGGAGCGCGGCGGTCTCAGCTCGCTGGACAATATGATGGCGGACTGGGAGCCGAACGATCGTCAGTTCTTTTCCGTCATCCAGCATGCGCGGCCTGCTCATAGCGAATCGCTGCCGGAAACCTTTAACCCGCCGTTTCAGGGCAAATTCCCGGACGTTATTGTGCGCTGGGTGAAAGGCGCGGACGGCAAGCAGTATGAGCTGCGCTATGACGTCAAAGGCCTGCGCGAAGACAGCTCGATGGGAATGACCGGGCCGCGTCACATTCTGAATATCCCTGAACCGATGTTCGTGTTTGCCGGGTCGGTCGGGTTGCTGTTTAGTCTGCTGCTGGCATGGAACCTGACGCGGCCGATGCGCCAGCTGCGCGAGGGCTTTGCACGCGTATCGAACGGCGATCTCAGCGTGCGGCTCTATCCCATGATGCGCAAGCGTCATGATGAGCTGTCTAACGTGGCGGAGGCGTTTGATGCCATGGTAGAGCGGCTTGATACGCTGGTGCGCGCGCGTGAGGAGTTGCTGCATGATATTTCGCATGAGCTGCGTTCGCCGCTGGCGCGCCTGCAGCTTGCGACCGGCTTAGCGCGCCAGACGCCGGAGAGCGTTAACGCCTCTCTGGATCGCATCGACGAAGAGGCGCGGCGGCTGGATAAGATGATTGGCGAGCTGCTGACGCTGTCGCGCGCCGGGCATGAGAGTATGCCTGACGAGCAGTATTTCGATCTGACCGGCCTGGTGCATGCGGTTGTCACCGACGTGCGCTACGAGGCGCAGATCCCCGGCGTGAACGTTAATTTTCAGGTTGACGAAAGCGCCGATTACACGGTGCGCGGCAACGCCGAGCTGATCCGCCGCGGCATCGAGAACGTGCTGCGCAACGCGCTGCGTTTCTCGCTGCCCGGTCAGCATATTCAGGTCAGGCTTCAGGCGGAGCAGCAGTGGCTGGCCATCCGCGTGCGCGATCAGGGGCCGGGCGTGGATGATGAAAAGCTCTCCAGCATCTTCGATCCCTTTGTGCGGGTTAACTCGCCGCTGCTGGGTAAAGGTTATGGCCTGGGACTGGCTATCGTGCGTAAGGTGGTGCTGGCGCATCACGGCGAGGTGCAGGCGGTGAATCGCCCTGAGGGCGGGCTGGAGCTGACTATTCGTCTGCCACGCTGGCAGTCGCAGGATAAGCGCGCGTAAGAAGTGCGGCTGCGCCCGCGTCGGCGTACGGAACAGATAAACAAAAACGGCACCCTGAGGGTGCCGTTTCTCTTAGCTGAATCTGTTACTTCTTGATGCGGATCACCGGCGTTTCGCCAACGGTAACCTGACCAGAGAGCTTAACCAGCTCTTTGATCTCATCCATGTTGGAGATCACGACAGGCGTCAGTGTAGATTTGGCTTTCTCTTCCAGCAGCGGCAGATCAAACTCGATCACCACATCGCCTTTCTTGACCTTCTGGCCTTCTTCTGCGATGCGCTTGAAGCCTTCGCCTTTCAGCTCGACCGTGTCGATGCCGAAGTGCACAAACAACTCGATGCCGTTGTCAGACTCGATTGAAAACGCATGGTTGGTTTCGAAAATCTTGCCGATGGTGCCATCGACCGGCGCAACCATTTTGTTGCCGGTTGGTTTGATGGCGATGCCGTCGCCAACGATCTTCTCGGCAAACACCACATCCGGTACGTCTTCAATGTTTACGATTTCGCCTGACAGAGGCGCAACAATATCAATCGTCCCAGATGTGCTTTCTGATTTATTGCCAAAAAGCTTGTCAAGAAAACCCATATTCTTCTCCTAAACAGTATTGTTGGGCCAGCGTCTCGTGGATCAGCAGAGTGTTTTCTCTTTAATGAACTTGTTAACCAGGTTCATCAGTTCTTCCGCTGTAGGTTGAGCCAGAGCCTGCTCCGCCAGAGCTTTCGCATCTTCGAAATTCGTATTACGAATAATTTTCTTAATGCCTGGGATCGAAATGGCACTCATGCTGAATTCGTCCAGCCCCATACCCAGTAACAGTAGTGTAGCACGTTCATCACCAGCCAGCTCACCGCACATGCCGGTCCACTTACCTTCGGCATGAGAAGCATCGATCACCTGCTTGATCAAGCCCAGCACCGACGGCGACATCGGGTTATAGAGGTGCGAAATCAAATCATTACCACGATCGACCGCCAGAGTATACTGCGTCAGGTCGTTTGTCCCAATACTGAAAAAATCCACTTCTTTAGCCAGATGGCGCGCAATAACCGCTGAAGCAGGGGTTTCCACCATAATGCCGACTTCAATAGTTTCGTCGAACGCTTTGCCTTCTTCGCGCAGCTGCGCTTTCAGAAGCTCCAGCTCGCCCTTCAGGATGCGTACCTCTTCAACAGAGATAATCATCGGGAACATAATGCGCAGCTTGCCGAAAGAGGAGGCGCGTAAAATCGCGCGCAGCTGGGCATGCAGGATCTCTTTACGATCCATGGCGATACGAATCGCGCGCCAGCCGAGGAACGGGTTCTCTTCTTTCGGCAGGTTCATGTAAGGCAAATCTTTGTCGCCGCCGATATCCATCGTGCGCACGATAACGGCCTGCGAGCCAACGGCTTCAGCAACCGCTTTATACGCCTGGAACTGCTCTTCTTCGGTTGGCAGCGAGTCGCGGTCCATAAACAGGAACTCGGTGCGGTAGAGACCGATGCCCTCCGCGCCGTTGCGCTCTGCGCCAGCAACATCGCGCACGGTGCCGATGTTGGCGCACACTTCAACCTGATGTCCGTCCAGCGTGATCGCCGGCAGATCTTTCAGCTTAGCCAGTTCATGTTTTTCGCTCAGATACTGTGTCTGAACGGCCTTCAGCTCTTCCAGCTCGCTCTCTGACGGATTGACGTAAACTTGATTGTTAACGCCGTCCAGAATCAGGAAGTCGCCGTTTTTCACCGTCGCGGTCACGTTGCCGGTGCCGACAATCGCAGGCAGCTCCAGCGAGCGCGCCATAATCGACGTGTGCGACGTACGGCCGCCGAGATCGGTAATAAAGCCCAGCACCTTTTTCAGGTTCAGCTGCGCGGTTTCCGACGGCGTTAAATCTTTCGCTACCAGAATCGATTCGTCCTGGATAGCGCTCAGGTCAACAATATGCAGACCGAGAATGTTTTGCAGCAGACGTTTGCCGATATCGCGAACGTCAGCGGCGCGTTCTTTGAGGTATTCGTCATCGAGCTCTTCGAGCGCCTTTGCCTGACCGTCGATAACGGAGTAGGCGGCAGCGTCGGCCGACGCGTGATCTTTTTTGATCAGGTCGATGATTTCCTGCTCCAGCTCTTCGTCTTCCAGCAACATGATGTGGCCTTCGAAGATGGCTGCTTTCTCTTCACCAAACGTTTCACCCGCTTTCACTCTGATCGCTTCCAGCTGCTGCGCAGCCTGAGCGCGGCCGTCGAGGAAGCGTTTTACTTCCTGATCGACCTGGTCTTCAGAAATCTTTTTGCGGTTGATGACGATCTCATCCTCAATCAACAGCAGAGCTTTGCCGAAAGCGATACCTGGTGATGCTAAAATGCCTGAAATCATAACCCTACCTTTTAATCACGATGGCTCTTTGACCCAATGCGTTGCCATTGTCGCGGGAGCTGTACTCTACGGATGTGATAACGCGGACAAGTTGTCCGCGATCAAGATGTTTGCACTCAATGGGGCAAAGGAGTCGGTATACAGCAAAAGCTGAGTGGATTACTCCAGTTCAGCCATCAGTTTAACCAGATGCTCCACGGCCTGCTGCTCATCTTCGCCTTCAGCAGAGAGCGTGACAACCGTGCCCTGAGTCAGACCCAGCGTCTGCAGTTTGAACAGGCTCTTGGCGCTGGCTGATTTGCCGTTAGAGGTGACGGTGATTTCTGACTGGAACGCTTTCGCTTCTTTAACAAACTGCGCGGCAGGGCGAGTGTGAAGACCATTAGGCGCGGTGATAGTAACTTCTTGCTGGAACATTCTGTTTCCCCAACGTTATCAGGTTTGGTGTTATGGACTTAAAGTCTAGCCTGGAGCCGTAACTTTAGCCTGTGTAGGTGCGCGGGTATAGCGTTACGCTGACCAATAAATGCGCTTGAATGAGTACGTCATTCCAGTTGAAGGGTCAAATTCCCTGTCGAGCGCTTCAGCTGCTAATTATGCCGTGATTCGCCATATCGCCAAATCCTTAAATCGATTCAGCTTGATCCACTTCAAAGGCGGATTAATTTCAGGCACCGAAATAATTGGCAGCTTAAATACCAGAGCAGTGTCACTGAAATCAATCTGGGCGGTGGCGAAAGTGGGATCTACGCCACAAAAAAGCACCCATTTGGGTGCTTTTTTCAGCATTTTCAGAATCTGGCGTTACTGCTGCAGCTCTTTCTCGGTGAAAAGATCGGCAAACAGCGCGGTACTCAGATAGCGCTCGCCAGAGGAGGGCAGAATGACGACGATGTTTTTGTTGGCGAACGCCTCATCTTCCTGCAGCTTCAGCGCCGCCGCGACGGCTGCGCCGGAGGAAATCCCGGCGAGAATGCCTTCTTCTTCCATCAGCTGGCGCGCAGTGTTGATCGCTTCTTCGTTGGTGATGGCCACCACGCGATCGATCAAATCGAGATCCAGGTTGCCGGGAATAAAACCGGCGCCGATGCCCTGAATCTTATGCGGCCCGGGTTTAATCTCTTCCCCTGCCATAGCCTGAGCGATGACCGGCGAGTCGGTTGGTTCGACCGCCACGGTAATCAGATCTTTTTTGCCTTTGGTATTTTTGATATAGCGAGAGACACCGGTCAGCGTTCCGCCGGTGCCGACGCCTGAGATAAACACATCCACAGCGCCGTCGGTATCTTCCCAGATTTCAGGGCCGGTGGTCTTCTCGTGGATTTCCGGGTTGGCCGGGTTGCTGAACTGCTGCAGCAGCACATATTTGTCCGGGTCGCTGGCGACAATCTCTTCTGCTTTAGCGATAGCGCCTTTCATACCCTTGGCCCCTTCGGTCAGCACCAGGTTGGCACCCAGCGCTTTCAGCAGCTTGCGACGCTCAACGGACATGGTTTCCGGCATGGTCAGCGTCAGCTTGTAGCCGCGCGCGGCAGCGACGTAGGCCAGCGCGATGCCGGTATTGCCGCTGGTCGGCTCGACCAGTTCGACGCCAGGTTTCAAAATACCGCGTTTCTCTGCGTCCCAAATCATATTGGCACCGATACGGCATTTTACGCTGAAGCTCGGGTTACGGGATTCTACCTTCGCCAGAATGCGGCCGTTACCGATGCGGTTCAGTCGAACCAGTGGCGTATGACCAATTGTCAACGAGTTATCTTCATAGATCTTACTCATAGCCTGTCCTTAACTGTATGAATTATTGGGAGCCCTCTGAGCATACCCTTTCTGTCTGCGCGCGGAAGGAAAGAAAACGCATATCTATATGTCCCTGCGCAATAAGCCTCTGCAAAAAATGCATAAGGCGTTCTGATGAGTACTAGCGTAGCTCACTACGACCCAGTTGCCCGCGATAGCGATCGACCCACATCGCCGTTGCGCCGCACACCGCTACCGGCATTATCGCCAGGTTGAGGATGGGGATCATGGTAAACAGGCTGACCAGCGCGCCGAACTGCATATTGGCCGATTTATGTCTGCGCAGGGCGCTGCGCATCTGCTGGAAACTCACCTTGTGGTTATCGAACGGATAGTCGCAATATTGCACGGAGAGCATCCATGCGCTGAACAGGAACCACAGCACCGGCGCCACCGTCTGGCCAAAGCCTGGAATAAAGTAGAGCAGCAGCAGGCCGAGCGCGCGCGGCAGATAGTAACCGAGCTTTTGCAGTTCGCGCTTCATAATGCGCGGTACATCTTTCAGCATCGCCAGCCAGCCGCTGTCCGGCATCGCTTTGCCCGTCAGGCGACCTTCCAGCTGTTCCGCCAGCAGCCCGCAAAACGGCGCGGCGATCCAGTTGGCAATAGTAGAAAAGAAGTAGCTGAACACCAGCACGATAGAGATAACTGACAGCGGCCAGAGCAGATAACTCAGCCACTGCAGCCAGTCGGGGATATACGCCATAAGCTGCGGGATCCAGTTGCCCAGCCGGTAAAACAGCCAGACGAATGCGCCGCCCAGCAGCAGGATATTGACCAGCAGCGGGACAATGACGAAACGTCGGATGCCTGGCAGACGAACCAGTCTCCAGCCTTCGCTAAAATAGTGCACGCCGTTGAAACTTGAGACAGTGTTCTTGTTGGCCATACAGGCAACTCTCCAGAAAATAATCAGGCGAGACCATGATAACCTGGCTTTTTCTCCTGACCATGAGGAGATTGTGTGAAAAAAGAGCAAAAAAACGTGGGGTGACTATCTTATTTGTCAGAAAATACTGCACGAGCTTGCACTTGTTTAGCTGGGCAAATACAGTTAGAGGATAAAGTTTGCCGCGGTGGCAAGGTATTGGAACAACAGAGAATACAATGATGCAGGATTTGCGTCTGATATTAATCGTTGTTGGCGCGATCGCCATTATAGCGCTCCTTCTTCACGGGCTGTGGACCAGCCGTAAAGAGCGCTCATCAGTGTTCCGCGATCGCCCGCACAAACGGCTCAAACAGCGCGACCAGCGCGACGATGATGAAGATAGCCTGACTGACGATGAAGAGGGCGTCGGCGACGTTCGCGTGCGCCATGAACGGCCGCATCAGGAGCCGCGCATCGATAATTTCCGCGACGAGCCGCAGGATGATACGCCTCCCTTCAGCGCGACGCCGGAGAAGCCGCGTCAGCCAGCCGCGCGCCCTCAGCCGCAGCCGGAAAACGATCCGTTGCTGACGCCGCAACAGCCGCGTACTCAGCAGCCGCGCCCGCAACCACAACCTCAGCCGGTCCAGACACCAGCGCCGCAGCAACCTGCGCCGCGCTTTGCGCCAGCGCAGCCCATACAGGCCGATCCGCTGCTGGATTTAGATCCGCTGGAAGCTGTACAGCCTGAGCCGGAATTCCAGGCCGAGCCGGAGCATGAGCCGCAGCACGCTGCTCATCACCAGCCGGAATATCAGGAGCCTCAGCACGAAGAACCGGTTCGCCAGGAGACGCCTAAAGCGCCGGGCAAGCCGAAGGAGACGGTGCTGGTGCTTCACGTCGCCGCGCACACCGGCGGCACGCTGAACGGCGAAGCGCTGCTGCAGGGCATCCTGCAGGCGGGCTTCCAGTTCGGCGAAATGAATATTTTCCATCGTCATCTCAGCCCTGCGGGCAGTGGCCCGGTGCTGTTCAGCCTGGCCAATATGGTTAAGCCAGGCTCGTTTAATCCAGACGAGATGTCTGATTTTTCCACGCCGGGCATCTCTATCTTTATGATGGTGCCTTCCTACGGCGACGCTAACCAAAACTTTAAGCTGATGCTGCAGTCCGCGCAGCGCATCGCCGATGATGTCGGCGGCGTGGTGCTGGACGATGAGCGTCGTATGATGACGCCGCAGAAGCTGGAAACCTACAAGACCCGCATCCGCGAGGTCATTGAGTCCAGAGAATAATCCAGGCCATTAATCCTGATTCACCAAACCCCCGCCTGTCGGGGGTTTTTTATCTGATGGGGCAATATGAAATCCGTTCAGGACCAGATCACCGAACTGCGCACCACGCTGCGCCATCATGAATATCTTTATCACGTAATGGACGCGCCCGAGATACCGGACGCCGAATATGACCGCCTGATGCGCGAACTGCGCGCGCTGGAAGAGCAACATCCCGATCTCATTACGCCCGATTCGCCGACCCAGCGCGTTGGCGCAGCGCCGCTGACGGTATTTGAACAGGTGCGCCATGAGGTGCCGATGTTGTCTCTGGACAATACCTTTGACGAAGCCGGTTTCCTCGCCTTCAACAAGCGCGTGCAGGATCGCCTGAAAAGCAGTGACGATATCGCCTACTGCTGCGAACTGAAGCTGGATGGCCTGGCGGTAAGCCTGCTCTATGAAAATGGCCTGCTGACGCGCGCCGCAACCCGCGGCGACGGCACCACGGGAGAGAACATCACCGCTAACGTTCGCACCATCGGCGCGATTCCGCTGCGCCTGAAGGGCGATGATTTTCCTGCGCGGCTGGAAGTGCGCGGCGAAGTCTTTATGACGCAGCGCGGCTTTGAAAAGCTCAATGCCGAAGCGCGTCGCACCGACGGCAAGGTCTTCGCCAACCCGCGCAACGCCGCTGCTGGCTCCCTGCGTCAGCTCGACCCGCGCATCACTGCGAAGCGCCCGCTGACCTTTTTCTGCTACGGCTTCGGCCTGCTGGAAGGGGGGGAACTCCCTGGCAGCCACTATGCGCGACTGCAGCAGTTTAAAGCCTGGGGATTGCCGGTCAGCGACCGGATCCGGCTGGTACAGGGCGCGGAAGAGGCGCTGGCGTTTTACCGGAATGTAGAAGAGACGCGTCCCGATCTGGGTTTCGATATCGACGGCGTGGTGATCAAAGTCGACTCGCAGGCGCTGCAGGAACGCCTCGGTTTTGTGGCGCGCGCGCCGCGCTGGGCAGTGGCGTTCAAGTTTCCGGCGCAGGAACAGATGACGTTCGTGCGCGACGTGGAATTTCAGGTAGGCCGTACCGGCGCCGTGACGCCGGTAGCGCGTCTGGAGCCGGTTCTGGTGGCGGGCGCGATGGTGAGCAACGCGACCCTGCACAACGCGGATGAGATCGAGCGTCTCGGCCTGCGCATTGGCGATAAGGTTGTGATCCGCCGCGCGGGCGACGTCATTCCGCAGGTTGTAAACGTGGTGCTCTCCGAGCGTCCGGCCGATGCGCGCGAAGTGGTTTTCCCCACGCACTGTCCGGTATGCGGATCTGACGTTGAACGCGTCGAGGGTGAGGCCGTGACGCGCTGTACCGGCGGGCTAATCTGCGGCGCGCAGCGCAAAGAGGCGCTGAAGCATTTTGTCTCGCGTCGCGCGATGGACGTCGATGGCCTGGGCGATAAAATTATCGACCAGCTGGTAGAGACCGAATATGTCAAAACGCCTGCGGATCTGTTCCGCCTGACGCCAGAGAAGCTGCTTGGCCTGGATCGCATGGGGCCGAAATCCGCGCAAAACGTGGTAAACGCGCTGGAAAAGGCGAAATCGACTACGCTGGCGCGTTTTCTCTACGCGCTCGGCATTCGTGAAGTGGGCGAAGCGACCGCTGCCAACCTGGCGAATCACTTTGGCGAGTTGCAAAAAGTGATGGATGCCGATCTGGAGGCGCTGATTGCGGTTCAGGATGTCGGCACCGTTGTCGCCACCCACGTGCGCAACTTTATGGAAGAAGAGAGCAACCGCGAAGTCATTCGTCAGCTGGTGAAAGAGGCGGGGGTGCACTGGCCCAGGATCGAGGTGGTGAAGGCGGAAGAGATCGACAGCCCGTTTGCCGGTAAAACCGTGGTGCTGACCGGCTCGCTGACGCAGCTAACGCGTGATGAGGCTAAAGATCGCCTGACCGCGCTTGGCGCGAAGGTAAGCGGCAGCGTCTCGAAGAAAACCGATCTGGTCATCGCGGGCGAAGCGGCTGGCTCCAAGCTGGTCAAAGCGCAGGAGCTGGGCATTGAGGTTATCGACGAAGCCGAAATGATTCGGCTGCTGGATGCCTGATATGGACAAGGCGTTCCTGGTTGAGATCGCCAATACGGCGATGCCGTTTGGCAAGTATAAAGGCTGCCTGCTCATCGATCTGCCGGAGCCTTACCTGCTGTGGTTCGCGCGCAAAGCGGAGTTTCCCTCCGGCCATTTAGGCGAGCTGATGCAGATGACGCTCGCTATCAAAATTGAAGGTCTGGAAGGTCTGGTCAAACCGCTTAAACGCAACGCGTAAAAAAGCCCGCTTCGGCGGGCTTTTTTATTACTTCTGCGACTCCACGACGGTCGGCCTCATCTCTTGCTTCAGCTTCTTCTCATGGCTGGCTTTGTAGCGCTGCGCGATATAAGAGCAGATCATCAGCTGCACCTGATGGAAAATCATTAGCGGCAGCACGATAATCCCCACCGCGCTGGCCGGGAAGAGAATGTTCGCCATCGGCACGCCGTTCGCCAGGCTCTTTTTCGAACCGCAAAACAGCACCACGATTTCATCAGCGCGATTAAAGCCAAACAGGCGCGAGGCGCAGAGATTAATTGTCAGTACCAGCGCCAGCAGCAGCAGACAGCCCGCCAGGATCCACAGCAGGGTATCAATGCCGACGCGATGCCAGATGCCGTTAACTACTGCTTCGCTAAAGGCGGAGTAAACCACCAGCAGAATCGAGGTCTGGTCGGTTTTGCCGATCAGGCTGCGATGCCTTTCCACCCAGCCGGCGATCCAGCGGCGCGACAGGTGACCCAGCACGAAGGGCACCAGCAGCTGCAGCATAATTTTGCCGACCTGCTCAAGCCCGTTGGTGGGCGCGCTGCTGTGCACGTCCATAACCAGATTCACCAGCAGCGGAGAGATAAAGACGCCCAGCAGGCTCGACGCCGAGGCGCTGCATACCGCCGCCGCTACGTTACCGCCCGCTATTGAGGTAAAGGCGATAGCGGACTGTACGGTGGCGGGCAGAATGCAGAGATAGATAAAGCCGGTATAGATCTCTGCGCTGACCTTAACCGGGTGCCACCAGACGATCAGCAGGCCGATAATCGGGAAGAGCACGAAGGTGCTGAACATAATCCACAAATGCAGCCGCCAGTGGCTGCTGCCCGCAATGATCTTTTCGCGTGACAGCTTGGCGCCGTGCATAAAAAACAGCAGGGCGATGGCGGCCGTGGTCAGGTATTCGAAGATATCGACAAAGATGCCTTTAGCAGGCAGGAAGGTGGCCAGCAGCACCGTGATGATCAGTTTGATCATCATCGGATCGAGTCGCAGAAATCCCATTGTTAAAATCCGGTTAAAATTTACATGGTGTGATTGTGCGGGAAGTGGGTTTAGAAATAAAATTGATTTATTGCATCAATCTATGAGCCATTTCGATGAATTACACTTTACGCCAGCTGCGCACCTTTGTCGCTGTCGCCCACTATGGCGGATTCAGCCAGGCCGGACAGGCGATTGGGTTAAGCCAGTCGGCCGTCAGCCACAGCATTAAAGAGCTGGAAGCCGTTACTGGCGTGCGGCTGCTCGACAGAACGACCCGCGAAGTGATGCTGACGGAAGCGGGGCAGCAGCTCGCCTCGCGCATGGCGAGCCTGCTGGAAGAGATGAACTCTACGCTGCTGGATATTCGCAGCTACGGCGAACAGCGCAGCGGTACGGTGCGTATCGCCGCCAGCCAGACCATCTCCGCGCATCTGATGCCGCAATGCCTTGCCGCGAGCCAGCAAAGCTATCCCGACATCAGGATTATTTTGCATGACCGAGTGCAGGAGATGGTTTTGCAGAGCGTACGCAATGCAGAAGTCGATTTCGGTATTGTTATTGGCCCGCTTAACGACAGCGATCTCGACTGCCAGGCGATTCTGGACGAGCCTTTTTTGCTGCTATGCCGCAGCGACGATCCGCTCGCCCGGGTGGATAAAGCGCAGTGGCGTATGCTGGCGGGACGCACTATGGTGTTGCAGGACTACGCTTCTGGCAGTCGGGTGTTAATCGACGCGGCGCTGCGACAGCAGCAGGTCGAGGTAAACGTCGTGCAGGAAATTGGACATCCGGCGACGCTGTTTCCCATGGTCGATGCGGGTATCGGCATCAGTATCTTACCGGCGCTGGCGCTGCCGCTTCCGGCGGGCAGGGCGCTGACCGTGCGCCGACTCTATCCGGAAATCAACCGCAGCCTGGTGCTGGTTAAGCGCAAGAACCGGTCGCTGACGCCTGCGGCGCAGGCGATCTGGCAGGAAGCGCGTCAGCAGGCGGCGCTGCTGACGCAACAACGCACGATAAATCCGGCGTTTTAGATATAGACGTTAACCTGATTGGTAGCGGTCGGACGATTAATGCCGTCAGCAGCCTGAACGCTCGCGGCCTGTTTCGCCGGTTCGCTGTTCTGCTGCGCCTGCTCGGTCTGCTTCTGCTCAAGCTGAGCAATCTGCGCTTCGAGCATGGCGATTTGCGACTGGTACATCTGCTCCATTTCAGATTTCTGCTCGTCGGTCAGATCCTGATTATCCGACAGCTCTTTAACCTGCTTCGTGATGCTCTGGATCTGCTTATTAAGCGCGGAAATCTGCGACGAGACGCTGGCGCTGCTGCTGCCGGCGCTACTGCCTGTACTGCCAGATAAAGCGGATATTGCGGACATCTTTTTTCTCCTTGCATGCAAATAGACAAAATCGTTATCGGTTCAGGAAAAAAAGGCTTGAGGCAAGAAAGCGTTAAGGTTTGGAAAAGGTATTGTCGGGGCCGCGGCGCAGTGGCCGGAAACGAAAAAAGCGCCCGTTGGGCGCTTTTCTCTGAATTTGGTGGGTCGTGCAGGATTTGCCTCGGCCCGTCCGGGGCCTCGCCCTGCGGGTGATGCTTTGCATCACCCTGAATCGCTCCGGCGATTCAGTCGAACCTGCGCAGGTTCTCATCCTGCACGCTAACCTTATGTGCACAGAAACGAAAAAAGCGCCCGTTGGGCGCTTTTCTCTGAATTTGGTGGGTCGTGCAGGATTTTCCTCGGCCCGTCCGGCGCCTCGCCCTGCGGGTGATGCTTCGCATCAGCCTGAATCGCTCCGGCGATTCAGTCGAACCTGCGCAGGTTCTCATCCTGCACGCTAACCTTACGTGTACAGAAACGAAAAAAGCGCCCGTTGGGCGCTTTTCTCTGAATTTGGTGGGTCGTGCAGGATTCGAACCTGCGACCAATTGATTAAAAGTCAACTGCTCTACCGACTGAGCTAACGACCCGAAGTGGTGGGTGATGACGGGCTCGAACCGCCGACCCCCTCCTTGTAAGGGAGATGCTCTACCAACTGAGCTAATCACCCACTTCGGTACTGCTTAACAAGAGTGTCATCTGACAAAGATATGGTGGGTGATGACGGGCTCGAACCGCCGACCCCCTCCTTGTAAGGGAGATGCTCTACCAACTGAGCTAATCACCCATATCTTATCTCTTGTTCACTGCGGGCCACCTTAAGAGTGGTGGGTGATGACGGGCTCGAACCGCCGACCCCCTCCTTGTAAGGGAGATGCTCTACCAACTGAGCTAATCACCCCCGCTGTGTGGAGTCGCATTATAGGGATCCTTCGAAGTGAGTCAACGCTTTTTAAAACTAAAATGCGCGTTCGCTTCAAAATTAGACATCCCGCGCTGCTTTTAGCCAATGTGCTGGTTTTATTAGCAGAAACCCGCCGCTTTACCCCTTTGCGCAGGCGCGCAGTCATTGAGGATTCAACGCCAAGTGCTAGAATGTGCGCACGGTTTTTCGCGTCTAACCCGTTTTTTGTCATCCAGACAAAGAACCTGCGCATCTAAGGCACTGCTGAATGAAAATCAAAACTCGCTTCGCGCCCAGCCCGACCGGCTACCTGCATGTCGGCGGCGCACGCACCGCGCTCTACTCCTGGCTTTTCGCACGTCATAACCAGGGCGAATTTGTCCTGCGTATCGAAGACACCGATCTGGAGCGTTCCACGCCGGAAGCCATCGAAGCCATTATGGATGGCATGAACTGGCTGAGCCTGGACTGGGACGAGGGCCCGTACTACCAGACCAAACGCTTCGATCGCTATAACGCGGTTATCGATGACATGCTGGAAGCGGGCACCGCCTATAAATGCTACTGCTCGAAAGAGCGCCTGGAGCAGCTGCGCGAAACGCAAATGGCGAACGGCGAAAAGCCGCGCTACGACGGCCACTGCCGCGACAGCCATGAACATCACGCGGCGGACGAGCCTTGCGTGGTGCGCTTCCGCAACCCGCAGGAAGGTTCGGTTATTTTTGACGACCAGATCCGCGGCCCGATCGAGTTCAGCAACCAGGAGCTGGACGACCTGATTATCCGCCGCACCGACGGTTCGCCGACCTACAATTTCTGCGTCGTCGTCGATGACTGGGATATGGGCATCACCCATGTGATTCGCGGCGAAGACCACATCAACAATACGCCGCGCCAGATCAACATCCTTAAAGCGATCGGCGCGCAGGTGCCGGTTTATGCGCACGTCTCTATGATTTTGGGCGACGACGGCAAAAAACTCTCCAAGCGTCACGGCGCGGTAGGGGTTATGCAGTACCGCGACGACGGCTACCTGCCGGAAGCGCTGCTTAACTACCTGGTGCGTCTGGGCTGGTCCCATGGCGATCAGGAGATCTTCTCTGTTCCAGAGATGAAAGCGCTGTTTACGCTGGACGCCGTCAGCAAATCTGCCAGCGCGTTCAACACCGAAAAGCTGCAGTGGCTCAATCACCACTACATTAACAGCATGCCGCCGGAATATGTGGCGACCCATCTGCAGTGGCACATCGAACAGCAGAATATTGACACCCGCACCGGCCCGGAACTGGCGAAGCTGGTCACGCTGCTGGGCGAACGCTGCAAAACGCTGAAAGAGATGGCGGCTTCCTGCCGTTACTTCTATGAAGAGTTTGATGAGTTCGATGCTGACGCGGCGAAAAAGCATCTGCGTCCGGTTGCGCGGCAGCCGCTGGAAGTCGTGCGCGATAAACTGACCGCCATTAGCGACTGGACGGCGGAAAACGTGCACCAGGCGATTCAAAGCACGGCGGATGAGCTGGAAGTCGGGATGGGCAAGGTCGGCATGCCGCTGCGCGTCGCCGTCACCGGCGCAGGCCAGTCACCAGGGCTGGACGTTACTGTCGAAGCTATCGGACAACGCCGTAGCGTGGCGCGTATTGAAAAAGCGCTGGCTTTTATTGCTGAACGCGAAGCGCAGGCCTGACAGACAAAAACCGGAAGCGCGATGCTTCCGGTTTTTTTATTCTTCGCTAATCCCCAGCCGCTGCAATACGCCTTTAATCCCTTCACGCAAAATCAGCGCGACAAGCTTATCCTGCTCACTCTGCGACATTTGCTGTACAGAACTTAATAGTAACGCAGGTAAAGAGTTCTGTTGCGTGGTGTAGGAGGCGTTGGGTTCGTTCAGGTTGCGCATGGACTGAATAAAGTTTTTCACGCGCTCGTCAATATGAATCAATCTCGCTTTACCGCCCTGTACGCCCGGCTTCGGCGTGGTGGTCCAGTTTTCGCGCTTAATCCATTTATTGACCGTTTGACGACTGTAACCTGTTTCGTTCGCGAGTTCTTCGGGGGTTAACCATTCCTTTTTCACGATGCTGTCCCTGTGTAATACATTAGCCATACATATTACAGCAAATCGTAACGCGTGAAAGTAACGCGAATGGAAATTGCCTTTTGCCTGGCGACAAAAGGCAAAAAAAAATTACTGCGCGGTACCTACTGCTTCAGCAGAAGGACGGAAGGCGAGGTAGTAAGCGAGGCCGACAAAAACAGCGCCGCCGACGCCGTTACCCAGGAACACGGCAACGAAGTTAGGCAGGTAATCCGCCCAGGTCAGCTGGCCAGCGAAGATGGCCGCAGGCACGATAAACATGTTAGCGACGACGTGCTGAAAACCGATGGCGACGAACGCCATAACCGGGAACCACATACCGAAGATTTTGCCCACCACATCTTTACTGGCGAATGCCAGCCATACCGCCAGGCAAACCAGCCAGTTACAGCCGATGCCGGAGATAAAGGCGTGCAGGAAATCCGCGTGCACTTTCGCACTGGCGATAGCGACGGTCTTCTTCAGATAGTCGCCTTCGGTCATGCCCAGCATATGGCCGAAGAACCAGGCGATGGCAAGGCTGCCGATAAAGTTAGCGATAGTGACCCAAAACCAGTTGCGCAGCACGGCGAAACCGCTAATACGGCGCGCAAACCAGGAGACTGGCATCGTCATCATATTGCCGGTCAGCAGTTCGCCGCCCGCCAGTACGGTCAGGATCAGGCCGACCGGGAACACGGCAGCGCCCAGCAGGCCGCCAAACGAGCCCCACTCAGCCGGTAGCGAGTTGATCACGTGCAGATCAAGCAGAAAGCCGGTGGCGATAAAGGCGCCGGCCATAAAGCCAAGAATTAATAAAGTCGGAATGGAGGCGCGGCTTTTAGTGACGCCAGCCTGAATCGCCAGTTGAGCGATCTCTTTAGGTGAATGCAGCGACATAGTATCTCGAATATTATTGATAGTTGTGACAGGGATGGTGTTGTTTTAAGGCGTGGGCAGCGATGACCACTTGGTTAGCGGGCTAAGTTTTACACGGCTTTTAACGGAAAACAAGAAAAATCCTAAAGGCTGTTTAACGGTAATTTAACCTGTCAAAGCAGTTAAAATCTGGTGCGTAACCGCGCTGTTTAGCGCTCCCTGTAACGACTGGATAAAAGCGGCTGAAAACAGCGTGTTCCGCTATTTGCCGCCTTTTTCAGCGATCAAACGCAGTTTTTGATTTTGCCGTTGACACCCTGAGGACGGTTTCATATCATGCCGTCCGTCGAGTAACACGACGGTTTTTTCGGTTCGGGGCTATAGCTCAGCTGGGAGAGCGCTTGCATGGCATGCAAGAGGTCAGCGGTTCGATCCCGCTTAGCTCCACCAAATCGCATCCCAACGATTTGGCACTGAAAAAACGATTCCAGATGTGGGGGTATAGCTCAGCTGGGAGAGCGCTTGCATGGCATGCAAGAGGTCAGCGGTTCGATCCCGCTTATCTCCACCATTTTCAAAGACCTGATTTCTCAGGCAGCTTCCTTAAACAGCAGACCAGTCAGTTAACGCATTTGCGCGCGCAAAAAAGAGCGACATCGCTGCCGCCCTGTTTTCATGCCCTCAATGTCTACGCCGTCACGCTTTGCGTTTCAGGCCGCAGGACGCGAAAGCCGTGTGTGCCGTCGCGATCCAGCTGCGCCACCAGTCCATACTCCCAGTCGAGATAGGCCTGCATCACCTCAGGTTCAATATCGGTGCCCTCATAAGGACGGCGATAGCGATCGATGGCGGGCGACAGCAGCGCATCCTCACCAGCCTCCGTCGGCAGTCCGGCGTTGCGCCAGGCGGTATTGCCGCCCTCCAGCAGATAAACCGGCTTGCCGGTCAGCGCCGCGACCTGTTCCAGCGCATAACCCGCCAGCAGGCTGCTGCCGCAGGTTAAGACATAGCGTTCGGCCTCTGGCAGCAGCGCTTTTCCCTGCTGTTGCAGCGTAGAGCGCAGCAGCCAGGCGGCGCCGGGAATATGGCTTTTAACATGGTTGGCGCGCGTGGTGAAATCCAGCACCTGGGTGTCGCCCTGGCTTAGCCAGTCGGCAAGCTGCCGCGGCGATACGCGCTCTGCAGGCACTGCGGCGGGCACCTGCGCCGTCCAGCCGCCCGTCGCGCTGAAATCCTCCGGCTGAAGACCCTCAAGTACCGCCACCTCCCAGCCCATCTGCGCCAGCCAGGAGGCTGCCATGCTGGCGCGCACGCCGTCGTTGTCGATCAGGACGATACGCGCGCCGCGCACGCTGGCGTAGTGATCGGTTTCCTGCACCAGCTGACCGCCTGGAACGTGACGGCTGCCCGGCAGATGACCGGCAGCGAACTCATCGGCGTCGCGCACGTCGAACAGATAAGTGGTGCGGGCTTCCTGCTGCCAGCGTGCCAGCTGGGCGGCGTCGATGCGCGCGACGCCCGCGCGATCCGCCACCTGTCGCGCCTGCGCGACGGCATGACGATGAGCGGTGTCGCTGGCGGCGCCATAGCGGCGGCTCTGCTGCTGCTCAAGCGGTAAACCGGCCAGCGTCCAGCCGATGGTGCCGTTGCGCAGCGCATAGACCGGATTGCGGATCCCGGCGTTAACCAGCGACTGCGTGCCGATAATGCTGCGCGTACGCCCGGCGCAGTTCACAATTACGGTGGTGGCGGGAGAGGGGGCGATATCGCGTACGCGCAGCACCAGTTCGCCACCCGGCACGCTGATGGCGCCGGGAACGGACATGGTGTGATATTCATCAAAGCGGCGCGCGTCGAGCACCACCACGTCAGCCTTGTCGCGCAGCAGCGCATCAACCTGTTCCGCCGCCAGCGACGGCGTATGGTTATGGTGTTCCACCAGCTCGCCAAAGGCTTTGCTCGGCGAGTTCACGTCGATAAACAGCTCGCCGCCCGCTGCGCGCCAGCCTGTCAGATCGTCCTTAAGCAGGGTGATATTGCTGTAGCCCCATGCCGCCGCGCGCGCCGCCGCCGTCTGCGCCAGACCTTCGCCGTTATCGTAAAGGGTAATCGCGGTGTCACGACGCGGAAGGCGATCCAGCCATTCCAGCTCCAGTTTTGAGAGCGGAATATTCACCGCAAACAGCGGATGTCCTTGCGCATAGAGCGCCTCGTCGCGGACGTCGACCAGCGCCACTTCCTGCTGCTGACGCAGCGCCTGCTGAATCTCTGCGGCGTCGCGCAGAGGAAAAGTTTTAGCCATGTGAGAGATCCCAGATATTAGGTAAGTAGCGGTTGCTGTAACCGGAGATAAAGGGTTTTGCGCTGCCATCTTCCCGATAGACGGCGCGTTTTACCGCGCCGATATTGGCGCCGTAAACGTGGATGCTGATAGATACGCGATCGTCGAAGGCGTTACTGACGCGATGGATATCGCCGACGCGCGGCGATACCGCTTCGATATGGCCGGGGTCCAGACGTACCGGCGCGCCGTCCGGCACCAGTCCGTCACGCGTCTGCGTAAAGCCCTGCGACACTTCCGCGCCGCGCAGCATGCCGATCAAGCCCCAGACGCGGTGATCGTGCACCGGCGTCTGCTGACCGGGCCCCCAGACAAAGCTCACCACCGAGAAACGCTGCTGCGCGTCGGCATGCAGCAGATACTGCTGGTAATGTTGCGGATGCGGCTGGGTAAACGCCTCGTCCAGCCAGTCGTCGTGCAGCAGCAGTGGACGCAGCAGCTCGCTGCCGCGCTCCAGAAGAGTCGCCTCATCCGGCTGCTGGTCGAGCAGGGCGGCGAGCTGCGCCACAAAATCGCGCAGCCGACGATAATTAAGATCGCTCACGATTTATTCTCCTGATAGTGGCGCGCCACTTGGTTGGCACCGTCCGCCAGACTGAAATCAAAGGCGTCGCTGACGTCGACCGCGTCAGGGAGCACCTGATAGCGATGAAAGAAGTCAGCGGATTTTTGCAGCGTAGCGATAAGCGAGGAATCGAATACCAGCGGACGGATGCGTGCATCGTCGATCCAGCTGCGGGTAATGGCGGTCGGCATATTGAGCGATTTTCCCAGCGCCTGCGCGAACGGCTGCGGATGCTGCGCCGCCCAGATCTGCGCCTTCGCCAGCCGCGTCAGCAGATCGGCGATGGCTTTGCGTTTCTCTGGATCGGCCAGCGCCTCTTTGCGCGCCAGCGCATAGGAGTAGCCGGACATAATGCCGCCGCCGCCGCCCTGTGGCACGCGCACCGTACCGTCGACCTGGGTTGAGGTGGCGATATAGGGCTCCCAGGGCGCCCAGGCGGAAACCGCGCCGGAGGTGAGCGCCGCGCGGCCATCCACCGGGCCGAGGAAGCGCAGCGTCACCTCGTCGGGCTTCAGACCGGCGCGCTCCAGCAGGCCAAGGATCAGATAGTGTCCCCAGCCGCCGCGGTTAACGGCGATCTGCTTCCCTTTCAGATCCTGCAGGCGGTGGATCCCCGCATCAGGACGCGTCAACAGCGCGATGCTGTCTGGATTGTTCTGCCACGCTCCGACCGCTTTAACCGGCGCGCCTGCGGCATAGACAAACAGGAACGGCAGATCGCCGGTAAAACCAACGTCCAGCGCGCCTGCATTCAGCGCTTCCTGCACCGGCGCGCCAGCGTCGAACGCGGTGAGCTTCAGTTCATAAGGCAGGTTTTCCAGTTCGCCGGAGGCCTTCAGCGCGGCGAAACGATCCCCTTTGACGTCGCCGAGGCGCAGCGTCACTTTTTCGGCGGCGAGGGCGTGATGAAGGCTTAACGCCAGCGTGATACCGGCAAACAGGGCAGCCAGACGCATCAGGCGCTCCTCTTGCCGCGCGTCAGGGCGGCGACTTTTTCGCGCGTCAGCGGCAGCAGCTCCCGGCCATACTCCACCGCGTCGTTCAGCGGATCGAAGCCGCGGATCAGCACGCTGTCGATGCCGAGTTGGTAGTAATCCAGCAGCGCGTCAGAAACCTGATCCGCAGTGCCCACCAGCGCGGTGGAGTTATAGCCGCCGCTCACCAGCTTCGCGATGCCGGTCCACAGCACTTTATCGTGGCGATCGCTTTCGTTAGCCGCCGCCAGCAAGCGCTGCGCGCCCACGCTTTGCGGCTTGGGCAGGCCGAAGGAGTAGCCCGACTCGGCCAGCTGCTTTTGCGCCGTCTGATAAATATGTTCCGCGCGCTCCCAGGCCTCTTTCTCTGTTTTGCCGATAATCGGGCGGAAAGAGATATTGAATTTAATATCACGGCCTCTTTTCGCCGCGGCGGCACGCACGGTTTGCACGGTTTCCGCCGCGCCCTGCAGCGGCTCGCCCCACAGCGCGAAAACGTCGGCGTGGCGCGCGGCGACCTCAATCGCTTCCGGCGAAGAGCCGCCAAAGTAGACCGGCAGTTTGCTTTGCAGCGGTTTGATGGCGGAGAAGGCCTGCTCGGCGCGGTAAAAGTCGCCCTGGTGATCCCAGGCTTCCGCTGAGGTCAGGCTCTTATTCAGCACGCTGAGAAACTCGTCGGTGCGCGCGTAACGTTCCGTTTTGTTGAGGAAGTCGCCATCGCGGCGCTGTTCGCTGTCGCTGCCGCCACTGATGATATGCACCGCCAGACGTCCGTCGGTGAGGTGATCGAGCGACGCCAGCTTACGCGCCGCCAGCGTTGGCGCCACAAAGCCCGGACGATGCGCCAGTAAAAATTTAATGCGCGAGGTGCTGGCGGCAGCGTGTGCCGTGACTAAAAAGCCGTCTGGTTGATCGGACCAGTAGCCCACCAGAACCCGGTCAAATCCCGCCTCTTCATGGGCGCGGGCGAAATCAGCAATATAGTTTTTATCAAATAACGACCCGCTGGCCGGAATGATTTCAGAGGCCAGACGATGGCCGATCATGCCCAGAAATTGAATGCTCATGCGCTTCTCCCGATGTTGAGTTACCAGAAAAACTACGGGGCGGCGGGCACGAGATGAAATTCGATATTGTGCAAAGGATTTGCGGGAAACGGGGAAGGGCGTCGCAGCGCGGTTGAGACGACGCGGCAGGCGTTATAACAAGCAGGAATAATTAAGAATAAGGGCGAGACATTGTCTCGCCCTGCAACGCGCTACCCGTTGGCAGCGCGGAAGTGAGTGATTCAACAAGGCGCAGATGGCGGCGTCTCTGCCGACTTTTCCCGCAACTTCCTGTCACGGGGCGCTTTGCTCTTCGTTCTCTCTCCCGCCTGTCCGTCAGAACGCCAGCACCAGACCGGCAATGGCGGCGGAAAGCACGCTAACCAGCGTTGAGCCGTAGAGCAGCTTCAGGCCGAAGCGCGACACCACGTTGCCTTGCTCCTCGTTCAGACCTTTAATAGCGCCTGCGACGATGCCGATTGAAGAGAAGTTGGCGAAGGAGACCAGGAACACCGACAGAATGCCTTCAGAATGCGGTGACAGATGGCCCGCCAGCTTCTGCAGATCCATCATCGCCACGAATTCGTTGGAAACCAGCTTGGTGGCCATAATACTGCCGACCTGCAGCGCTTCGTGAGCCGGCACGCCCATTACCCAGGCAAACGGATAGAAAACGTAGCCCAGCACGCCCTGGAAGCTGATGCCGAAGATAAATTCGAACAGCGCGTTCAGGCCGGAGATCAGCGCGATAAAGCCGATCAGCATTGCCGCGACGATAATCGCCACGCGGAAACCGGCGAGAATATATTCGCCCAGCATTTCAAAGAAGCTCTGGCCTTTATGGATGTCCTGCAGCTGCAGATCTTCCTCGCTGTCGACGCGGTAAGGGTTGATCAGCGACAGCACGATAAAGGTACTGAACATGTTAAGCACCAGCGCGGCGACCACATATTTCGGCTGCAGCATGGTCATATAGGCGCCGACAATCGACATAGAAACGGTCGACATCGCGGTCGCGGCCATGGTGTACATGCGGCGCTGCGACATTTTGCCGAGGATATCCTTATAGGCGATAAAGTTTTCTGACTGTCCCAGAATCAGAGAGCTGACGGCGTTAAAGGATTCCAGCTTGCCCATGCCGTTGACTTTAGAGAGCACGGTGCCGATACCGCGAATTACCCACGGCAGAATACGGAAATGCTGCAGAATGCCGATCAGCGCGGAGATAAAGACGATCGGACACAGCACATTCAGGAAGAAGAACGCGAGGCCTTTATCGTTCATATTGCCGAACACGAAGTTGGTGCCTTCGCCTGCGTACTTAAGAAGATGGTCGAACAGACCGGCGAAACCTTTAACGAACCCGAGCCCTGCCTCGGAATTCAGGAAGAACCACGCCAGCAGCACTTCAATGACCAGAAGCTGGACAATGTAGCGAATACGAATACTTTTACGGTCATGGCTGACGAGTAACGCCAGCACGCCTACCACCACCAGTGCTAAAAGGAAGTGCAAAATATGGGACATGCTTGCTCCAGATTTGAGGAGGGTTGTAATTTGCTGCGTATTCTATGTAACGCGTTACTTAAAAACGAGATCAAATCCACATTATAAGGATTCGCTATCACCCGTTTTCTCAGAAAACTCTCACCCGTCACAGCCTGTTCACAAAACGTTCACAGCAAATATCCACAAAAATATTGTCTATAATATGTCCAGAGCGTAGAGTGAGACGCGTTGCACATTTTTTAACAAGTCTCGCTTTACCGTAAGGTATAGCAATGGCTATACTTCATAGCACTATCTATTACAGCAATAACGATAACCGCATTTCACTTGCCGCGATCAGGCCATACTCTGGCATGGTTAAAACGCGTTCAGACAGGTAGAGAATTATGTTTGAGAGTCGTACCGCCGAGCGTGCCGCTCGCGGAGCCAGAAAAATCAAGCTTGCGCTGCTGGGTCCGGCCTTTATTGCCGCTATCGGCTACATCGATCCAGGCAACTTTGCGACCAATATTCAGGCTGGCGCAGCCTACGGCTACAAGCTGCTGTGGGTGGTGGTCTGGGCCAATATCATGGCGATGGTCATTCAGCTGATGTCCGCCAAGCTCGGTATCGCTACCGGTAAAAACCTTGCTGAACATATTCGCGATCGCTTTCCGCGTCCGGCGGTGTGGTTCTACTGGGTACAGGCGGAAATCATCGCAATGGCGACCGACCTGGCGGAGTTTATCGGCGCGGCGCTCGGCTTTAAGCTGCTGCTCGGCATTTCGCTGTTGCAGGGCGCGGTGCTGACCGGCGTGGCCACCTTTTTAATCCTGATGCTGCAAAGCCGCGGCCAGAAGCCGCTGGAAGTGGTGATTGGCGGCCTGCTGCTGTTCGTGGCGGCGGCCTATATCGTCGAGCTCTTCTTTTCGCAGCCGAAGGTCAGCGAGCTGGTCGTCGGGATGGCGCTGCCGTCGCTGCCGACTTCAGATGCCGTATTCCTGGCGGCGGGCGTGCTGGGCGCCACCATTATGCCGCACGTCATCTATCTCCATTCGGCGCTGACGCAGTTCGGGGCGAGCGGTAATAAAAGTCAGCGTTACTCTTCGACCAAGCTGGATGTGGCGATCGCCATGACCATTGCTGGCTTTGTTAACCTGGCGATGATGGCGACCGCCGCCGCTGCGTTCCACTTCAGCGGCCACAGCGCCATCGCCGAGCTTGATCAGGCTTACCTGACGCTGACGCCGCTGCTCGGCCATGCCGCAGCAACGGTGTTCGGCCTGAGCCTGGTTGCGGCGGGCCTGTCATCTACCGTGGTCGGCACCCTGGCCGGTCAGGTGGTGATGCAGGGCTTTATCCGCTTCCATATTCCGCTGTGGGTGCGTCGTCTGGTTACCATGCTGCCCTCTTTTATCGTCATTATGGTGGGCTGGGACCCGACGCGCATTCTGGTGATGAGCCAGGTGCTGCTGAGCTTCGGCATCGCGCTGGCGCTGGTACCGTTGCTCTCTTTTACCGGCAACCGCGAGATTATGGGCGAGATGGTTAACTCGCGCCTGATGCAGAACGCTGGCCGCGCCATCGTGGTGCTGGTGGTGGCGCTCAATGCTTATCTGCTGGTTGGCGAGATCCTCGGTCTGTAAAGCTGCTAAAACGCTGGCCTGCCTTATCACAGGCCAGCGTTTCTCTCTCTTTAACCGCATGTGCGCCTGTCGCCGCGGCCCGCCCCAGGTCATCTACTATCGATATGCAGTCGTTTTCTCTTCTTTGAACAGGAGTCAGCCTATGCATGCTCTGATAGTGGTCGCCCATCCCGATCGAGATTCATTTACGCACGCTGTCGCCAGGGCGGTGACAAACGAGATCCGCTCCCCGCACACTTTTGAAATCGCTGACCTGATAGCGGAGGGGTTCGATCCACGCTATGGCGAGGCTGACCTGGCGCTGTTCCGCAACCAGTCTGCGCCGCCTGCCGACGTGCTGGCCGAGCAAAAGCGCATTGACCGCGCCGACGCGCTGGTGCTGGTTTATCCCGTTTACTGGTGGTCCTTCCCCGGCGTGCTGAAAGGCTGGATCGACCGCGTATTTACCAGCGGCTGGGCGTATGGGGAGACGCCTGAGGGCAAAATCAATAAAAAGCTGGGGCGTCTGCAGGTGCATCTGTTGGGCATAGGCGGGGCGAATCTGCGTACCTATGCGCGCCGCGGCTATTATGCCGCGATGCGCACGCAGATCGATGAAGGCATTTTTGACTATGTCGGCGCGGCGGTGAAAACGTCGGAACTGATTTTACTGCCTGACGCCGACTCGCCTGAAACGCATCTGGAAACGGCACGGCAGACGGGACGCCGTTTATTCGCCGAACCGTAGCCTCTCAGGCCGCGTAGCGCAAAGGCGAATAAGTCTGCTTAATAATGGTGGCGATCGTAACGATCGTGGTGGCGCTGCGCCTCGCGCCAGTGGTGACGGCGTTCGCGCTCATGCCAGCGGCGCTCGCGCTCCCACTGCTTCTGACGTCGCCACTCTTCATGGCGCCACCAGCGATGATTATTGTACTGGTACCGGTCGTTCCACCAGCGCGGCTCGCGCCAGCGGCCGCCGTCCCAGTAGTAACCGCGGCGATCGCGGTCTCCCAGATGCAGCGTTACGCCCGGCGCCAGGCTAATAGAGGCACCAGCAGCCTGGACGTTTTGGATCGCCAAAGGCGACAGGCAGGTCAGCAAAGCAGCAAAAATTATCGCAGGTTTCATTTTCTTCTCCTTATTAGCGGCAGGGCCGCTGCGCGGTGCAGGCGTTATGCCCGCGCATTGCTTGTGTGACGAGTAGAGTGTCGCTGATAATTGTGAGGAAAATCTGGAGAAAAGAGGGATTGAGACAATTCCGGCTGTAGAAATGCCCGGCGCGAACCGGGCGGCAAACAGTTACAGCAGTATACCTTCAATAGCGGAAAGCTCAGCGATAGTGAAGTGGCGGTTCGCCAGCATATCCACCGCATCGTCGATCTGCGCGGTTTTGCTTGCGCCAATCAAGACGGAGGTCATGCGGTCGTCGCGCAGCGCCCACGCCAGCGCCATCTGCGCCAGCTTCTGGCCGCGCTGTTGCGCAATCTCATTCAGCCTGCGCACTTTTTCCATTTTCTCATCGGTGAGCTGCTCCTCGCGCAGGAATTTACTGCCGCTGGCAACGCGCGAATCCTGCGGAATGCCCTGCAGGTAACGGTCGGTCAACACGCCGCCCGCCAGCGGAGAGAAGGCGATGCAGCCGACGCCATTGTCGCCTAAGGTATCCAGCAGGCCGTTTTCCGGGCCGCGTTCAAACATCGAATAGCGCGGCTGGTGGATCAGGCAGGGGGTGCCCAGATCGCGCAGGATCGCGATCGCTTCCGCCGCGCGATCCGCCGGATAGTTAGAGATAGCGGCATAGAGCGCCTTGCCCTGACGCACCACCTGATCCAGCGCGCGCATGGTCTCTTCCAGCGGCGTCTCCGGGTCCGGGCGATGGTGATAAAAGATATCGACATACTCCAGCCCCATGCGTTTCAGGCTCTGATCGAGGCTGGAGATAAGGTATTTACGCGAGCCCCAGTCACCGTAAGGGCCGTCCCACATGGTGTAGCCCGCTTTGGTGGAGATCACCAGTTCGTCGCGGCAGGCGCGGAAATCTTCGCGCAGGATGCGGCCAAAGTTCTCTTCCGCCGAGCCCGGCGGCGGGCCGTAGTTGTTCGCCAGATCAAAATGGGTAATGCCGCGATCGAACGCATGGCGCAGCAGTTCGCGGCTGTTATCGACGCGCGTGCTGTCGCCAAAGTTATGCCACAGGCCAAGCGAAATTGCGGGCAGCTTTAGCCCGCTGCGGCCGCTGCGGCGGTATTCCATCTGCTGATAACGGCCGGGATGCGGAAGGTAGGTCATACGGCGTTCCTGTCTCAGGGAAGAATTTTCAAGCGCAAGAATAGCAGTGTATACGTTTACACACAGTCACAACGCGTCGCAGATCGCTTATTTACAGAATAATCCCCCATCGTAACGCCGGGTTGCCACTTTTTTGTTCAGCTGATTGCGCTGCTTTCTAGCCGGTCTGGCAGCATAGTAGATACTCAAACCAGACATCTGGTGAAAGGAGTGGCATATGCAACGCTTTACCGTAGGAGATTATCTGCTGACGCGCCTGCAGGAGATAGGCATCGGCCATCTGTTTGGCGTGCCGGGCGACTATAACCTGCAGTTTCTCGATCGCGTTATCGCGCATCAGGATATCGGCTGGGTCGGCTGCGCCAACGAACTTAACGCGGCCTACGCCGCGGACGGCTACGCACGCTGTCGCGGGGCGGCGGCGCTGCTGACCACCTTCGGCGTCGGCGAGCTGAGCGCCATCAACGGTATTGCCGGCAGCTTCGCCGAATATGTGCCGGTGATCCAGATTGTGGGCGCCCCCGCGAGTGAGGCGCAAAAGCGGGGCGACTGCGTGCACCATTCGCTCGGGGATGGCGATTTTCGTCATTTTTTGCGTATGGCGGGCGACGTTAACGCGGCGACGGCACAGCTCAGTGCGGGCAACGCCACGGCGGAGATCGATCGGGTGCTGGCCACGGCGATGCGGGAAAAGCGTCCCGGCTATCTGATGCTGGCGGTAGACGTCGCTGAAGCGGAGGTCGCGCCGCCAGCCGCGCCGCTCGACGTCGCGCCGATCTCCAGCGAGCAGGCGCGCCGGGCGTTCCGCGCCGCTGCTGAACAGCTGCTGGGGCAGGCGCGTCGCGTTGCGCTGCTGGCTGATTTTCTTGCCGGACGCTGGGGCCAGCAGGAGGCGCTGGCCCGTCTGCGCCAGCGGCGCGCCATTCCCTGCGCCACGCTGCTGATGGGCAAAGGAGTGCTGGACGAGCAGCAGCCAGGCTACGTCGGCACCTACGCCGCGGCGGGCAGCGAGAGCGGGGTCAGCGAAGCGATCGAGCAGACGGATGTGACGCTCTGCGTCGGCGTGCGTTTCACCGACACTCTGACGGCGGGCTTTACCCAAAACTTTGCCCCTTCGCAGCTAATCGATCTCCAGCCTTTCGCCGCCAGTGTGGCGGGCGAACGTTTTGCGCCGCTCACTATGGCGGATGCGCTAAGCGAGCTGGAAACGCTTTTCGCGCGTTACGGCGAACGCTGGGCGCTGGCGCCGCACGCGCCGCTCGCCGAGGCGGTAGATGAGGCAGCGTATATCAGTCAGACCGCCTTCTGGCGCGCGATGCAGCACTTTTTGCAGCCGGGCGACATTATCCTTGCCGATCAGGGTACCGCCGCCTTCGGCGCGGCGGCGCTGCGTTTGCCGCCCGGCGCGCAGCTGCTGGTGCAGCCGCTCTGGGGTTCTATTGGCTATACTTTACCCGCAGCCTTTGGCGCGCAAACCGCCGCGCCCGCGCAGCGGGTGATCCTGATTACAGGCGACGGCTCGGCGCAGCTGACCATTCAGGAGTTAGGCTCGATGTTGCGGGACGGGCAGAGGCCCGTTATTTTCCTGCTGAACAACGAGGGCTATACGGTGGAGCGCGCCATCCACGGCGCCACGCAGCGTTATAATGATATTGCGCAGTGGAACTGGACCGCGCTGCCGCAGGCGTTTTGTCTGCATGGGCAGGCGCAGAGCTGGCGCGTCACCGAGTGCGTGCAGCTCGAGGAAGTGATGGCGCGCCTGCAGGCGCCCGACTGCCTGACGCTGATTGAGGTGGCGATGCACAAAGACGATCTGCCGCCGTTGTTGCGTAAGGTGACGGCTTGTCTGGCGCAGCGCAACGGGGGATAAGATTCGGAGTGTTGCCGCTGTCAAGCGGCTTGCCGGACGGGTAGGCTGTGCGCACCACCTTCAACGCTCGTCTTTTGTCGCGGCGAGCGTTGTTGTTTTACCGGCAGACTTTTATAGTGTCCTGCATCTTAGGGACCCCAAGCGGAGCAACAAAAGAATGACAACTTATGCCCTGGTCGGCGACGTCGGCGGCACCAACGCGCGACTCGCCCTGTGTGAGGTGGAAACCGGCAGCATCTCCCAGGCCCAAACATTCTCAACTTCAGATTATGACAGCCTCGAAGCCGTCATCCGCCACTATCTTGGCGAGCAGCTGAAAGACGTTAAAGACGGCTGCATCGCCATTGCTTGCCCTATCACGGAAGACTGGGTCGAAATGACCAACCATGACTGGGCTTTTTCCACCAGCAAAATGAAAGCCAGCCTTGGCTTTGATCACCTTGAAATCATTAACGACTTCACCGCCGTTTCGATGGCGATCCCGATGCTGACCGCCGATCATGTGATTCAGTTCGGCGGCGGCGAGCCGGTGAAGGATAAGCCCATCGCGATTTATGGCGCGGGCACCGGGCTGGGCGTCAGCCATCTGGTGCACGTTGACCGCCGCTGGGTCAGCCTGCCGGGCGAGGGCGGCCACGTCGATTTCGCCGCCAACAGCGATGAAGAAGATTTGATTCTGGAGGTGCTGCGCGCCGAACTGGGCCACGTCTCTGCCGAGCGCGTGCTCTCCGGCGCCGGACTGGTGAATCTCTACCGCGCTATCGTGAAGGCGGACAATCGCGTGCCGGAAAACCTTAAGCCGAAGGATGTCTCCGAACGCGCGCTGGCCGACAGCTGCATCGACTGCCGTCGCGCGCTGTCGCTGTTCTGCGTCATTATGGGACGTTTTGGCGGCAACCTGGCGCTGAACCTCGGCACCTTCGGCGGCGTTTATATCGCTGGCGGCATCGTGCCGCGCTTCCTCGAGTTCTTCAAGGCTTCCGGCTTCCGCGCCGCCTTTGAAGATAAAGGGCGCTTCCGCGACTACGTTTCCCGCATTCCGGTCTATATGATCACCCACGATCAGCCTGGCCTGCTGGGCGCAGGCGCGCATCTGCGCCAGACGCTGGGACGTATTCTGTAAAACGCTTCTGAAACGGCCTGCGGGCCGTTTTTTTTAGATGGCGGCTGACCTCTCTACGCGCATAAGTTTCAAAGCCTGTTTAGCTACAGGCGCATCAGCTCGCGGAAGCGCTTCGCCTTGCTGCGGCTGACCGGTACCTGAAACGCCAGATCGCGTAGCCTGAGCAGGTAAGTGTTGTTAAACCAGGGCTCTATCTCGGAGATCTTGCTCAGGTTAACGCAGTAAGAGCGATGACAGCGGAAAAAGCTCTGCTCCGGTAGCCGGGCGCAGAACTCGCTGATGCTCATCGACATCACATAGGCCTCGCGCCGCGTATAGACGAACGTCAGCTTCTCATGCGCCTCCACGTAGTAGATATCGTTGATATCCGTCACGATGATACGCTCATCTTTCACCAGATTGACGGTCTGCGGGCTGCCGGAAACCGGCGTCTGCGTGACAGCCTGCTGTTGCCCGACCGCTTCCAGCTTGTTAAGCATGGTGACGATGCGCGCCTCATGATAGGGCTTGAGGATATAGTCAAACGCTTCCAGCTCGAAAGCCTCCACCGCATGCTCTTTCCATGCGGTAATAAACACAATCAGCGGCCGCTGCGCGAACTGGCGAATATTCTGCGCCAGCAGCATTCCGTCGAGCGACGGAATGTTGATATCAAGAAAGATAACGTCCACGCGGTGCTGCTGCAGATATTTCAGCACCTCCAGCCCGTCATCAAAGCAGGCCTCAATAGCGATCCGGCTATGCTGCTGGATCATCCAGCTTAGCTCCTGCTGCGCCAGAAACTCATCTTCTACGATAATGGCCTTCACTGGACATTCTCCGCGATGGCAAGAGGCGGCGCGTTCAGCAGCTGTCCGCTTTTGCTCAGGGTAAAGGCGATCTCGGTGCCGGGCTGCAGCCGGGTAATTTCAAGCCCCTGGCCGGTTAACAGCCTGACGCGGTGATGCACATTCAGCAGGCCGATTTTATTGCCCGGCATCTCATTCATCGCCACGCGGCGCATCACCTCATCGCTGATGCCTGGCCCGGTATCGCGTACCGCGATGCGTACCCGATCGCCGATCGCTTTAACGCTCAGCGTTACCACGCCTTTTCCCCGCGAGGGCTGAATGCCATGCACGATGGCGTTCTCCACCAGCGGCTGAATCAACAGGCTGGGCAGCGAAAAGTGAAGATCGTCATCAATGTCATAAATCATCGACAGCCTGTCGCCAAAACGTGCCTGCTCAATGGCGATATAGTCTTTCACCTGCCACAGGTCGCGTTTGATATCGATAGTTTCATCATCGTTCAGCTCAAGGTTGTAACGCAGATAGCGGGAAAGGTTGATAACCAGCTGGCGCGCAGTATCAGGGTTAAGGCGAATAGAGGAGTTGATGGCGTTCAGCGCGTTAAACAGAAAATGGGGATTTATTTTACTCTGCAAGGCGCGCAGTTCCGCTTTATTGGCCATTTCGCGCAGCTGCTCGGCGCGTGAAACCTCCAGCTGGGTAGAGATAAGCTGCGACAGGCCGATCGCCATCTCTTTCAGCGAACCGGTAATGCGGTGCGCGCGGCGGTAGTAAATTTTCAGGGTGCCGGTGACCTTGCCTTTCTCCCGCAGCGGGATAACGATCATCGAGTGGATATCTTTGGTGCGATGCGCTTCATCATTATTTTTAATGATGATCTTCCCGCTGGACATCGCCTGCGCGGTGGTGGGACTGATACCGTCGTCGCCGTTCTGATAGTTCTGCTCGCCATAGCCGACATAGGCGAGAATATGGGTTTTATTGGTAATGGCGACGGCGTCGGCGTTGATATCGCGACAGATAATCGCGCAGATGCGGCGCAGCGAGTCGCTGTTGACATCGCGGAACAACGGCAGCGTTTTGTTGGCTATCTCCAGCGCCAGCTTGGCCTGACGCGCTGCAATCGCCTCTTTTTCTCCCTCGACGCTCTGCACCAGCAGCACAATCAGACCGATGCTTGACGCGCCGAGAATCATCGGCAGCGCAATCTCCGACACAATCGCCAGCCCAAGCGACATCGGCTTCGCCCACAGCACAATCAGCAGCATAGTCAGGCTTTCGCACAGCATGCCGCCGATAATGCCGATGCGCCAGCGCTGCGCTTTCGGTACGCGACGGTTAATGGCGCCGGAAACGCAGCCCGCGATAATGCTGGTAATTAAGCAGGGCACCGAGGTGACGCCGTGAATATCGATAAGAAAGCGATGCAGCCCGGCAATAACGCCGGTGGTGATGCCGACCCAGGGGCCGAACAGAATGCCGCCAGCCATCACGGCGATCACCCGCACGTTCAGCAGTGAACCGTCAACGTTGATGCCCGACCAGGTACTGAAGAGCGCAAACAGCGAGAAAATGGCAATAACGGCGCCTTTTTCCAGCGGTGTATGTTCATCTTTTTGCAGCAGCTGGCGGAAAAGCGGGGTGCGGGTCAGGAAAAAGAGGCAGATCAGCATCAGGGCGGCGCGGTCGAACACCGCTAACAGCATATCGAAGTGAGAGATCACAGCCAGCCTTCAGGTAGCAACAGAGAGAGGGCTATCATAAAAAATGTGATCGCGATGCGCCAGCCTGCTACAAGGGTGAGCGCCGCCTTCATGTTTTGGATCAACTTTGTCGGGTAAAATAGTAAAAAGAGGAAACCTGACTGGTAAAACGGGGAAGCTTTTTTGCCGGTCGCAGGCTGGTGAGCAGGCATTGTGTTTGTTATGTTTTGACAGCCCTTATGGCTATCCGCACCTGGAGCAATTTCATGCAGTTAATTACGCCACGTCTTACGCTCACGACCCTCAAGCCCGAAGACTGGCTGCTGTTTCGCGCCGTACATGAAGATGCGGCCACCATGACCTGGGTCAGCGAAATCCCGGACGAAGCCGATTTGCGCCAGCGATTCAACGAACGCCTCGCGCCCTGGCAGGTCAGCAGTTTTCATATGCTCTGCGTAGTGGCGCGACTGCGCGACAGCGGCGAGCCGATCGGCCTGTTCGGCTGCAGCCCGGAATGGCAACCCTACCGCCAGGCTGAGGTGGGCTACATGCTGCTGCATCGCTTCTGCGGCAAGGGGTACGGCAGCGAAGCGCTGGCCGGGCTGAGCGAGTTTCTGCTGAAGGCGGGTTTCCACAAGCTTAAGGCGATGGTGGTAGAGGGAAATGTGGCGTCGCGCCGTATTCTGGAGAAGAATGGCTATGTGCTGGAGGGTACTTTACGGGATAATTATCTGCTAAACGGCGAGTGGGTGAACGATTGGGTCTTTGGTCGCCTGAATCCGGAAAATTAAAAAAATTTTATTCTCCCCTCGACAGCTTTGTCATCGCCGCGTTATGTTCTTTTTTCGGTCACAGTAGTGACCTGCGTCGCTCGGACGGTCCGGGCGCTTACGTATTCAAGAGGACATTATGGCTGATAACAGCACACCCCGTCGTTTCTCGCGTATCGATCGCCTTCCCCCCTATGTGTTTAACATTACCGCTGAGTTGAAGATGGCTGCGCGTCGGCGCGGCGAAGATATCATCGATCTCTCGATGGGGAACCCTGACGGCCCTACGCCGCCGCATATCGTGGAAAAACTTTGTCAGGTGGCGCAGCGCGAGGATACGCATGGCTATTCGACCTCGCGCGGTATTCCGCGTCTGCGCCGCGCCATTTCGCGCTGGTACGCCGAACGCTATCAGGTCGAGATCGATCCGGAATCCGAAGCTATCGTCACCATCGGCTCGAAAGAGGGGCTGGCGCACCTGATGCTGGCGACGCTGGATCACGGCGATACCGTACTGGTGCCCAATCCCAGCTACCCCATTCATATCTACGGCGCGGTAATCGCTGGCGCGCAGGTGCGCTCGGTGCCGCTGGTGGCGGGCATCGACTTCTTCGCCGAGCTGGAGCGGGCGATCCGCGAAAGCTACCCGAAACCGAAAATGATGATCCTCGGCTTTCCGTCGAACCCCACCGCGCAGTGCGTCGAACTGGACTTTTTCGAGCGGGTTATCGCGCTGGCGAAACAGTACAACGTGCTGGTGGTGCACGATCTCGCCTATGCCGATATCGTTTACGATGGCTGGAAAGCGCCTTCGATTATGCAGGTGCCTGGCGCGCGCGACGTGGCGGTTGAATTCTTCACGCTGTCGAAAAGCTACAATATGGCGGGCTGGCGCATCGGTTTTATGGTGGGCAATAAAGAGCTGGTCGCCGCGCTGGCGCGCATTAAAAGCTATCACGACTATGGCACCTTTACCCCGTTGCAGGTCGCGGCTATCGCCGCGCTGGAAGGGGACCAGCAGTGCGTGCGCGATATCGCCGAGCAGTACAAGCGTCGCCGCGACGTGCTGGTGAAAGGGCTGCATGAGGCGGGCTGGATGGTGGAGAACCCGAAAGCGTCAATGTACGTCTGGGCGAAAATTCCCGACCGCTACGCCGCTCTCGGCTCGCTGGAGTTCGCTAAGAAGCTGCTGCAGGAGGCGAAGGTCTGCGTCTCGCCGGGTGTCGGCTTCGGCGATTACGGCGATACCCACGTGCGTTTTGCGCTGATAGAAAACAGCGATCGCATTCGTCAGGCGGTGCGGGGGATTAAAGCGATGTTCCGCGCGGACGGTATTCTGCCGGGCAGCGTAAAAGCGGTGGAAGAGGCTGAATAACACTAATCGGGGCGACAACGCTGTCGCCCCAGTGCGCTTGCGCTACATCATCAGCACAAAGGTGCCGACCCACAGCAGCACAAAGAAAGAGATTCCCATCAAGGCGTATTTCACAAACAACTCCTCTGAGCGGTTACGACGAGAGCGATCCCAGGCCAGCGCAACGCGAACAGATTGAGAAAAACGCATCAGGTCATCATCGCCTCAGGCATTTTCTCAGGTCGTTCTGAGTAACTCAGAACAGGATCGAGCGCTAATTTACGCGTAATCGATCCTAAAATAAATAGGACCATTATGAGAGATGCATCACGCTTTACTCTGCTTCAATCTCAGGGATCGCCGACATACCAACCCGCAGCTGCGACAGGCCAGGCTGGTTCGTATCCAGCGCGATTTTCACCGGAAGCCGCTGGACGACCTTAGTATAGTTACCTGTCGCGTTATCGGGTGAAATCGCCGAGAAGGTCGCACCCGTCGCCGGCGCGATACTGTCGACATGGCCAGTAAAATGTTTGCCCGGCAGTGCATCGATGGTGATATGCACCCGCTGTCCCTGGCGCACGTCGCTGAGCTGCGTCTCCAGATAGTTCGCCGTAATATAGGTTTGCTGCAGCGGCACCACCGCCAGCAGACGCGTCCCGGCGGAAACGTAAGCGCCGACGCGCGCCGCACGCTGACCCACCATGCCATCCACCGGCGCAACGATGCGCGTATAAGAGAGGTTCAGGCGCGCCTGATCCACGCTCGCCTGCGCTGCTGCCACATCCGCCTGTGCCTGACGAACCGCCGCCTGCAGCACGCCGATCTCTTTCACGGCGGAGAGTAGGGCAGCCTGACTCTGGCGTACCGCCGCAGCGGCGGAGCGCTGGGTCGAGCTCGCCTTCTGCTGATCGTCAGCGGCAACGGTGCCGCTTTTATACAGGCGGTTGTAGCGCTCGGCGTTCTGACCGGCATATTGCGCGGTCGCCTGGTTAGCCGCCAGGGTCGCCTTTGACTGCTCAATAGCTGACTGCTGCTGCTCCAGCTGCGCCTGGCTGCTGAGTAATTTCGCCTGGCTGACCTGCAAATCCGCCTCGGCGCTCTCCAGCGCCACGCGATAGTCGCGGTCGTCCAGCGTCGCCAGCACGTCGCCCGATTTTACCTGCTGGTTATCCTGTACCTTCACCTCGGCGATATAGCCAGAAACTTTCGGCGCCACCAGCGTGTAGTCGGCGTTGACGTAAGCATCATTGGTGCGGTGATCGTTGCCGGTCATCGTTGACCAGATAAAAAACGCGATGGCCAGCAAAACCAGCAACAACAGGCTCAGCAGCACGGTTTTTCTCATTACTAAAGCACGCATAATCTTATTTTCTCGATGTCGAAGAGGCAGGTTGAATCAGGGTTTGTGGCGGCCAGACGCGCTTCGGCAGCCAGGCAGTCAGCAGCAGCAGCAGCGCGGCGAACGCAATCAGCATCAGCCAGCTGTCGCTCAGGCCGAGCACCGTAGCCTGATGCCTGACCAGGGTGGCGAAGCCGCTGAGATTCTCGCTGCTGCTGACGCTGCCATCCATCAGCAGCGGGTGGCTGGCGTCTGCGTCTGAGCTGTTCGTCGCGCTCATCAGCCAGGGGCGGCTGGCGGCCTGGTCCAGCAAAACGTTGGAGTGGATCTTCTCCCGGTGGCTGAGAAAAACCTCTACCAGCACCGAGGCCGCCACGCTGGAGAAGCCGCGCACGGTATTAAACATCGCCGAGGCGAAGGGCCCTTCCGGCGGCGCAACCACGCTGGTGGCGCTCATCAGAATCGGCAGGATCACCATCGGCTGTCCAAACGCCTGTAAAATTTGCAGCGTCCAGAAGTTCTGACGCGCCCAGTCGCTGGTGATCTGCGAGCCGAGCAGGCAGGCGGTAATCAGCAGCGCGACGCCCGCCGCCAGCACCCAGCGGCAGTCGATCCAGCGAATATTGAGCAGCGCGGCAACCAGCGGCGCGATCAGCAGCTGCGGCAGGCCGACGGTTAGCGCCAGCGGCGCGAACTGCAGGGTGCGGAACCCCTCTACCTGACCGAAATAGGCGGAAGGGAGCGCCGAGCCGGAAAGCGAGACGACCAGCACGGTGGCCAGCGCCAGCAGGCCGTGGGTCAGATTGCGGCGCGACAGCATCTGCAGCCGGAACAGCGGCAGCGGATGAAACCACTCGTTAATCAGAAACACCAGCAGTAGCGGCAGGGCGGCCAGCAGCATGGCGGCGATCAGCGGCGAGTCAAACCAGTCCAGACGTTCACCCTGCGTCAGTGCCAGCACCAGCAGCGCCATGCCGCTGCATCCGGTAAGCATGCCGAACAGATCGATCTGCTTAAAGCGCTCCAGGCGCAGCGGATCCTGCGGCAGACCCCAGCCGAACAGCAGCATGGCGATCAGCATCAGCGGCACCACCTGCCAGAACACAAACATCCAGCTGACGTCGTCCGTCCAGAACGCCGCCAGCGAGGCGGCCATATTGGGGCCGAAGGTGGCCGTAAGCGCATAGCCGCCCAGCCCGTAAAGTTTAAGCGGCGGCGGCAGGAAGCGCAGCGCGACGGTCATCAGCATCGGCGGCAACGCGCCGCCGAACAGCCCCTGCAGAACGCGCAGGACGATAAAGCTGCCGGGCGAGGGCGCCAGCGGCAGCAGAATGCCGCACAGCAGAAAGCCGGTTGAAACCGTCAGCGAAAAGCGGCGCAGTGAGAAGGTGACGGCGAACCAGGGCGCGATCATCATTGCTGCCACTTCGGCGGCCTGATAAGAGGAGACGATCCAGCTACCCTGGTCATAACTGACGCCGATGGCCGCGCGGATATCAGCCAGCGCGATATCGGTCACGCGGTCATTCAGACCTGATGTCAGGGCAGCGATAAGCACGCCGATCAGCCCCAGGGCGAGGCGAAGCGTAAAAGGGTGCGGCGTCGGCGCAGCGGCAGGCTGAGCGGTCATAGCAGGCTTCTCGTTATTATGATGCAGTGTATTGCGATGTGATACAGGGCGCGATCTTACATTCCGATATGCTGTATTGCAATGTGGTACATGCTGTAAATTGTGCCTTTTTCGCGGTAGAGTAAGGCAGCTGAAAAGGACGACCCATGGCAAAACTTCCATCCAGCCGCGAAGATGAAAAATCGGGCGGTATTCAGGTCATCGCGCGCGCGGCAAAAATCCTCAACGCGCTGGGAGAGCATCCCGGCGGCATGAGTCTTGGCGAAATCGCGCAGGCGGTGGATCTGCCGCGCTCTACGGTGCAGCGCATCATCGCCGCGCTCGACAGCGCCCAGCTGGTGCGCAGCAGCGGCGCGGGCGGCTTGCGCCTTGGCCCGGCGCTGCTGAAACTTATCTCAAGCGTTCATACTGACGTCGTTGATCTGGTGCGGCCCAAGCTGGAAGCGCTGTGCGCGGCGACCAATGAAACGGTCTCGCTGTCGCGCGCCAGCGGCACCCAACTGACTATCATTCACTATGTGGTGGCGTCGCGCGAATTACGCGTGGTGCCGCGCATGGGGCTGAACCTGCCGCTTTACAGCACTTCGGGCGGCCGCGCACTGCTGGCGCTGGAGTGCGACGACGACGTACGCGTAATGGTGGGTGAAGCCTGGCGCGAGCTGACGGATAAAACCGTAAAAACGCTGCCGCAGCTGCTGACGCTTATTAATGAGGTGCGTAAAACCGGCATCTCTTACGATCGCGGCGAAACGCTTGAAGGCATCTCCACTATGGCGGTGGCGCTGGATACGCTGTTTGGCCGTTTTTCTGTCTCTCTGCTGGTGCCGACGGCGCGTTTTCAGAAAAATGAAGAGGCTTACCGTGAAGAGATGCTCAAATGCAAAGAGGCGCTGATACGCGAAATCGGCAAAATCGCCGCTGTTGAAGGATAAACTCTGATGAAAACACTGCTGATGGCTGTTGATAATTCGCCGGTCGCCGAGAAGGTGATCGCGACGGCGATAGAAGAGGCGCTGGCGCACAAAGCGCAGGTTGTGGTGCTGTGCTGTGTCGATCCTGCTTACTCCTCTTGCAACCAGCCGATAGATATCACCGCCGGAGAAGATCCGGAAGATTTCGCCGTGGCGCAGGATGAGCAGAATACCGCCGAGCTGGTGGTGCGCCATGCGCTGGCGCCGCTGCTGCGCGCCGGCGTCGACGCGCGCGGGCTGATTGTCGCCGGCGAAGCGGCGGATACTATCGTCGCCCAGTCGCAGCAGCTTGATGCGCAGATGATCATCATGGGACGCCGTCATCTCTCCTCTTTTAATCGACTGTTAAAAGGATCGGTAAGCGCGGCGGTTATCGAGCGCGCCCACTGTCCGGTATTAATCGACGTTCGTAAGGATTGAGCAACTTCGCATGACCTCGCTGTGGATCGTCACGCTGGCAGCCTTTGCGCTGCTGGCGCTTATCATCGTTGTCCTGATAAAAACCACCCGGCTGCGTGCCTGGCAGGGCGTCGTGCTTTTCCTGCTGCCGCTTTTGCTGGCGAATCTGCTCTGGTTTAGCTGGCTGAAGCCGCAGCAGCAGCGCGCCGCACAGCGGCAGGCGGCGATAGATTACCTGGCGCAAACGCCGGGCTATCGCGTACTGCAAACCCAGGAGCCTGCGCTGTGGCAGCTGCTGGTGCAGGAGCTACAGCACAAGCTGCGCCTCGGAGAATCACCGCAGCAGGCGACGGGCGAGCTGCGCGGCTGGCTGGCCGATATCATTAACCAGCGTCTGATGCGCGCCCCGGACGGGGCCGTGGTCAGCTATATTCGCGTCTCGGTAAATGAGATGCAGGCGCTGGGCCGCCACGATCCGCAGCTCTGCTTTCGTTTTCTCTATCCGCAGGTCAGCGGCGGAATCAACCTGGTGAAGACGCTGCCGCCTGCGCTTAACGCTCAGGACGCAGCGGCGACGGAGCAGCTGTTGCTGGCCAGCCGCGGCGCGGATTTGCCCGTGGATCAGCCGCAGGCGCAGCAGGATTTGCAGCGTATCGTGGCGACGCTCTATAAAAAATGGGGCGACAAGCTGCAGCAGCTCAATATGCCCGCCGATACGGCGGTCGATCGTTCGTCTATGTGCGCGATGTCGATCGATCTCTACAGCGCTATTCTCGCATTGCCGGACAAACGCGCCGCGAATCTGTTGCGTAGAATGGTGGCTCTCTCTGGCTGAGGGGCGAAAAAAAGCCCGCTCAGCGCGGGCCTAAAATCAATCTGAATGTCTTCTTGAGTATCACCTGGTGTGGTGCAGACGCTGTTTTGTCTGAATGCATCATCGCACGCTTTGATTGATAGTAATAACCGTTTGGTTGTATCAATTTAATCGGTAGAAACTTAGAAAAATAATTTATGTTGGGCAGTTTTCCGATAGCCGACGTAAGCGACGCGGCTTAAACTGCGGCAGCAATGTGAGGAAGAAAGATGAAATCTATTATCGCCAGCGCGATAGCGCTGTTATTGCTGACCGGCTGTAGCGTCAGCAAGCCGGGAGGTTTTGAACGCGTCGATGAAGATCCAAGCGCAAATACCGTACAGTACCGTTACGATCCGCAAAAATTAAACAAAGATGCGATGGAGCTGGATCTGGCGGATTATTGCAGCAGGAAAGGATTTGATAAAGTTGAGGCGCTGACGCCAAAAGACAGTCATATTCCGGGGCTGAAAACCAGTTGGTTCCAGTGTAACTACGCAATAAAAAGCTAAACGATAAAATAATGAAATGGGCGGGTAATATCCCGCCCTTTTTTTATTTTTTGCTGTGTGAAATCTTTGCCCTTAGCGGTAATGGTGCCAGCCATGACCGCCGCCGTGGTGCCAGCCGCCGCCATGTCCTCTGTCGATAATACATCCGCTCAGCATAGAGATAACGGCAAAAACGGTTGCAACTTTAACGATTTTTTTCACAGGAAGCTCTCCTCTTTTCCGATAGGTATGACATTACGCCGGAATAGTGGAGTGATGATGCAGCGAATGTAGAGTTATTTAGAGAGATATTTCAGAATATTTCATTAACAGCAGTAGGCCGAGACGCTTTAAATAAGCCTATCGGAACAGGCTGAATAAAAAAGATTATCGGCAAGATAATTCTGAAAAGCAAGCGCGACCTTCCCACCCGGAGTATCGAATTCAGGCTAAAGTATGTTGATGCCAAATAAAAAGGAACAATTATGGAGCGCGAAGTAAAAAATGTACTGGCGTTGCAGGCGGAGCTGGGGGAGTGCCCCACCTGGTCGACGCGCGAACAGGTGTTGTGGTGCGTTGATATTCTGGCGCCCGCGATTCACCGCTTCGATCCGCGCAGCGGCGCGCTGGAGAGCTTTCCGCAGCAGGAAGAGGTCGGCTGTATCGGCCTGCGCGAACAGGGCGGGCTGATCGCCGCGTTGCGCAGCGGTGTCTGGCTGCTGGACGAGCAGGGCAGGCCGCAGCGTAAGATTGCGGATAACCCTGGCGAGGCGGCGAAAAGCCGCTTCAACGACGGGCGCGTCGATCCCTGGGGCAATTTCTGGTGCGGCAGCCTGTGGGAGCCGCAGGACAAGGATGGCGCGCTGCTCTGCCGCGTGACGCCGTCGCTGCAGCTGGAGGTCAAAGCGCGCGATATCAAAATCTCCAACGGCATTGCCTTTTCGCCCGACCGCCGCTGGATGTACCACAGCGATACGCCGAACGAAGTGCTCTACCGCTATCCGCTGGATGAAAACGGTGAGCCGGGCGCGCGGGAGCTTTTCCGTCAGTTTGACGCCGACGGCGGTTTGCCGGACGGCGCGGCAGTCGACAGCGAAGGTTTTTACTGGTCTGCACAGTTCGATGGCGGACGCATCGTGCGTATCGATCCCGTCAGCGCGCAGATTGTGGATGAGATTGCTTTGCCGGTGCGCTGGCCGACGATGGTCGCCTTTGGCGGCGCTGACCTGAAGACGCTCTATATCACCAGCTCGCGTGAGGATCGCACTGCCGAGGAGCTGGCGCGCTATCCGCAGTCGGGAGATATTTTCGCGGTAGAGGTTGAGGTTGCGGGCATCGCGGAGCCGCTGTTTCCGGGATAACGCGCAGCGACTGTGATTCACCGGGCGGACGGGTCGGCCCATCGTAAAGAGACAAAAGCGGCCCGCGCCATCCCTGGCGCGGGCCGCTTTGCACGTCTGGGCTTTGCACCCTGCGCTTCAGCCCGGCATTAACGTCAACTGCGCTGCAGCACCTGTTCGGTCAGCGGTTCGCGCTGCGGTAGCCGGATCATCAGCGACAGCAGCAGCGATATCACCAGCAGCGTCATAATCAGGCTAAAGGTGACGGTAAAACCGCCGAACAGCGAGGCGATGAGCGAACCGAGCACGCTGCCGATGCCAAAGCCCAGGTAGAGCAGTCCGTAGTTTTTGGTCAGATTATTGAGGCCGAAGAAATCGCTTACCAGCGACGGAAAGACGGTAATGGTGCCGCCGAAGCTGAAGGCGACGCAGGCCAGCGAAACAAAAAAGGTGGTCTCATTCATGCGGGTAAACAGCAGAATGGCCATTCCCGCCAGCGAAATAACCTGCGCCAGAGAGATAACCCGAATCCGCGCCATCTTATCGGACAGAACGCCAAGCACCAGACGTCCACTCAGATTGGCGATGGCGATCGCCGTTACCGCGTTGGCTGCGGTTTGCGCGCTAAGATGCACCAGCCCTTCACCGATATCTTTCGCGACGCCAATAACATAGAGACCGCTCATGCAGGCGGTTAAAAACATCAGCGCCAGCATCCAGTACTGCGGCAGGCGCACCGCCTGAGCCAGCGTATAGTCGCGCGCCTGCCGGGCGGCGTGATCCGCTGCGCGCTGAACAGGCGCATCGCGCATCAGCAGCGCGCCCAGAATAATCATGCTCATCGCCGCCAGGCCCCAGATAATAAAGGTCTGCTCCAGACCGACCGCGCTCAGCAGCGCGCCACAGATAAATTTAAAACCCAGGCTGCCCAGCCCGTAAGCGCCGATAGCGCAGGCGGAGATCACCCCTTTACGCTCGGGGAACCACTTCACGCAGTTCGACAGCGTCATTAAATAGCCAGCGCCATCGGCTAACCCGACCATTACGCCTGCGCTGAGATAGAGCATCATCAGGTTATCGGCATGGGCGGTCAGCCAGAAACCGGCTGCCATCAGGACGCCCGCGCCGATAGCGACCCGACGCACCCCGAAACGTTCCTGTAGTTTGCCCGCCAGCGACGAGGCCACCGCCAGCCCGAGGCTAAGCAGCCCGAAAGAGAAGGCGACCTGACTGACTGACGCGTCGAGTTTTGATGCCAGCTGACCGTTAAACAGGCTCCATGTATAGACTGAGCCCAGCGCGAACTGGGTGATGACCGTGCCGACCAGGGTCAGCCACCGGGTACGTTGATAAGAGGATGCTGTTGTCTGCTTCATAATTTTTCTCTCCCGTCTGGGAATCTGGAAACTAACGCCAGAGTAGGGCGAGGCTACGCGCGCGCGTAAAAAAAGGCATGAATGGAGGGAAACGCGTCATGAAATGCCGCTTTCAGGGCATGAACTGCAGAGATTGCGCTTCGCTAAGGTATGACTAATGCGCCAACCTGATAATCATTGGTTACCTGACGTAAGCAGATGTGTCTCTCGACAGGTTTCAGCAGCAGAGTGGCAGAATATTTGCCAGGCTTAAAGCTCACTTAACAGGAGGAAATATGAAAGACCGAGCATATGAATCCCTTAGCTGTGAGGATGAGGTCCGCTGCATTATCGGTCAGGCAGTGATTGAGCTCAGCGATGAGCAGCAGCCTGTGACCAAATCCACACTGGCTTTGAAACTGCTCTCCATGGCCGACCAGGATAATGACGATGAGCGCGTGTTACTTTACTGGATAGCGCGTAAGGCGATTAATCGGCCCCATCAACTGACACCTGTGCAGCGCCGGGCATGACGCTAAGCGGGGCGGGCAGCAGCCCGCTCTTCGCTTCACGCAGGGACGCGCGTTCGCCGCGCTGGAAACCGCGCAAACATGACCAGATTGCCCGCCAGAATCATCGCTAATCCCACAAATCCCTCCAGCTGCCACTGATATCCTTCATAGATCGTTGAGAGCGTCAGCGCCACCAGCGGAAACAACAGCGTGCTGTAGGCAGCCTGACTGGCACCGATGCGTCCAACCAGGGTGAAGTAGGCGCCAAAGCCGACGACAGAGCCAAAGATGGCCAGATAGGCGACAGCGCCCATCCATTGCCGGTTCCAGACTGGCTGCAGCGATTCGCCCTGTAATAGCGTCAGCAACGCCATCATCAGCGCGCCATAGAGCATCGCATAGCTGTTGGTCGTCAGCACATCGAGCTGCAAACGCTGATGGCGCAGGCTGATCATATTGCCCAGCGAAAATCCCAGCGTACCCAGAGCGCTCAGGCCGACGCCCCATAAAAGCTGCGCAGAGGCTTCGCTGCCGTGTAGATCGTGCCAGAAAAGCGCGACTATACCGCCGATGCCGAGCATTGCAGCTGGCAACAGACGCACGGAAGGGCGCTGCCGGAAAAAAAGCCAGCCGTTAAGCGCGTTATAAAGCACCGCCATGGAGAAGATAACCGACTCCAGACCGCTATTGATCCAGGCCGCCGCGTAATAAAAGCAGAGGAAATTCAGGCCGAAAACGCAGCAGCCCTGCAGCAGACAGAAGAGGTGATCGCGCGCCGTCAGCGATCGCAAACGCTTAATCGCCTTCAGCGCAGCCAGCATTACCAGCGACGCCACGATAAAACGCCAGAACACCGCCGCGCCGACGCTGCCGCTGCTTGCCGCCTGCTGGGCGTAAATTGCGATCCAGGTGGTGCCCCAGATAAGCACGACGGAAAGGTATAAACAGAGATTCATGGCACGCCTCCTTGAGCTGAGGCAGCAGTATCGCCAGTAAAGGAGAAAACGGCTTACATGGACTTGCGGCGCACTTGCAAATTCTTGCGCTTTTTTCGCCGTCGCGCCTGATAAGGCTGTTTTCTTTATGCGGCTCTTCATACACTGAGAATCTGTCAGCAGGAGAGCGCCCGTGAACACCCCGACCTACCAGACTTTTGATATGCTGCAACGCCATAAAGCCCAGCTGCGTCATCACGCCCGGCTTAATGACGGCACTCAGCTGGCGCACTGGTTCAACAGCGGCGATCGGGTCACTAATCTCAGCAATCACCATACTCTCAGCCTCTATATCGCCGACGGCTACGATACCTGGCATAAAACGCCTTACGGCTGGCGGAACGGCGGCGGCCCGGATCGCTTCTGCCTGATGCCGTCCGGCGTGGAGTCCACCTGGGACCTGCGGTCCGATCTCTCTTTCGTCCATCTCTATTGTACTGAAGCGCATCTGCGCCAGATGGCGGAAGAGATATGGGACCGCAGCCCGGCGCACCTTCAGCTGCACGAGAAGGTGTTTGCCAGCGACGATCGCATTACGCAGCTCTATCGTCATTTTCTGCTCAGCTGCGACTGGGCGCAGCCCGCCAATCAGCTCATGCTGAGCAGCGCCTCGACCTTGCTGCTGACCCATTTGCTGCAGCATTACAGCGAGGTGCAGTGGCGCGCGCCGCAGACGCGGGGCGGTCTTGCGCCTGCTGTGCTGCGTCATCTGCTGGCCTTTATTGAAGCGCATCTTGATCAGCCGCTGACGCTGGCGCAGCTTAGCCAGCAGGCGTCGCTGAGCGAGTTTCACTTTGCGCGCATGTTTCGCCATTCGCTGGGCGAAGCGCCGCATCAGTATGTGATGCGGCGTCGTATGCAGCGCGCAAAAGAGATGCTGGCGGACAATTCGCTCTCTCTGACGGCGATCGCTTTTAGCTGCGGGTTCCATTCGCCCAGCCATTTCAGCAACCGCTTCAGGCAGATACATGGCGTCTCGCCTTCGGTCTATCGCAACAGCCAGCGTGGCGTGTAAGCCGGACGCTATCCTTTCTGGATCCTGTGCAGGGCGGATATAACGCCTGAGAAGAGCAATCCCGTCGAGAGTCGCCTTTAAGCTGATTTCACCTCTGTTCAAATAAGGCGAAATTAATTCAACGCTTAACAGGACCTGTCAGCCTTCTTGCCAGATAAAAACGTATAGAATCATTATATTCTGAAGTTGGGCGGGTTAAATATACCCCTTATCCTTAACGCTATCCTTTCGTTCGCTTTGCTTTATGAATGCGGAATAATAGCATTTTACGGATAGAAGAATATCCATTCAAATTACGGCTCGAGCTTAAAGAGGTCGTCATTGTCTGAAAATTTGCATTCTCATTTTGCAATATCTATTATATCGAAACGGAAAAATGATTGTCATTTGGCAACAGGTTTCCCGTTTGTAATTGCTTTCTGTCAATCACGGATGCGACTGATAATAAGTTGGTTATTCAGGTAACTTTAAATTATGGCTTATTTTATAAGAGGGAATTCCTTAATCTTGTCTGGAGAAAATCTGCTGGTGAGCAACGAGTGGTGAGACGTTCCTGCTTACCTCTATGTTGGGTTTTTATTATTTATTTCAGTAAGTAAGTCGCGATGCGGCAGGGTTTTAGCCAGGGTCTTCTTTACAGGTAAAAACGCTAAGCAGAAGTTTAAAAGTGGCCAGGCAATCTCTCTGGGCTAATAACTTTTTATTAACTTTGTGTGTAAAACATTTAATAGTTTCTAATAACGGGTTAAATGTTTGACGGTTTGATTCCTGGAGATTTATTGCTCTATTATCTCGGCTGCAAAAGCATTGCGACTCCTGTCAAATAGCAATTCAATGAGGAACGGAATAATGGCTGACAGCTTCCAGAGTGAAGTGCCTAAAGCTCGTATTAACCTTAAGCTCGATCTCCATACGGGCGGGGCAACTAAAAAGACGGAATTACCGCTGAAGTTACTGATTGCAGGCGATTTTAGTCATGGTCAGGAAACTGCACCATTATCGGAGCGGAAGAAAATAAACATAAATAAAAACAACTTTAACAGCGCGCTTTCTGAATATTTTCCAAAAGTGAATCTCACCATTAAGAATACGCTAGCTAACGACGGCAGCGAGGAGAATATCCACCTGGGTTTTCGGGATATGAAAGATTTTACGCCGGAGCAGGTGGCGCGGCAGATCCCACAGCTTAAAGCGATGCTTGCGATGCGTAATCTGCTCCGCGATCTGAAAGCGAATTTGCTGGATAACCAGGCTTTCCGTAAAGAGCTGGAAAAAATTCTGCTCGATCCGGCGCTGAGCGCGGAATTGCGCAGCGAGTTATCGGCTCTGGCGCCGAAGGCTTAAGGGCATCAACGAGTTAATGGATTAAAGGGAATGCTTATGACTCTTCAAAATGAAAATGTGGCGGGAAGCGAAAGCCTGATGCAGGAGCGTCCGGAAGCGGGCAGCGTTTACGCTTCGTTGTTCAGGAAAATCAATTTAAACCCCGTCTCAAAGCTGAGCGCGCTGGATAGCTGGCAGGATGCACAAGCCATGTCTGACGCTACTGCCGACGAGCGTCTGACCGCTGGCATGCAGGTTTTTCTGGAATGCCTGAGCAAAGCGGGTTCAACCGTCAGGAAGCTGGATAAGACCCTGATCGATCACCATATCGCCGAGCTGGACTACCAGATTAGCCGTCAGCTCGATGCGGTTATGCATCATGAAGATTTCCAGGCCGTGGAGTCGCTGTGGCGTGGTGTTAAGTCCTTGGTCGACAAAACTGATTTCCGCCAGAACGTGAAGGTTGAACTGCTGGATATGTCCAAAGAAGACCTGCGTCAGGACTTCGAAGACAGCCCTGAAATCATCCAGAGCGGACTGTATAAACATACATATATTGATGAGTATGACACCCCAGGTGGAGAGCCTATCGCTGCGCTGATTTCTGCCTATGAATTCGATGCGTCTGCGCAGGATGTTGCCCTGCTGCGCAACATTTCAAAAGTGTCTGCCGCAGCGCATATGCCGTTTATCGGCTCTGCCGGCTCGAAATTCTTCCTGAAAGAGTCAATGGAAGAGGTGGCAGCCATTAAGGATATCGGCAACTACTTTGACCGCGCCGAATACATTAAGTGGAAATCTTTCCGCAACACCGAACTGCGGTATTAACCTTCTGATTTAAATACCTGTCAGTCTGATTACTCTTAAATTATGCCCGCAGTTATGCCCACAGAAAACGGGCCCGCTGGCGCGCCTCATTTCCGGGAAAATGACTGCTTCCAGAGCTGATATTCCCTGTACTCCCACCGGGACGCGCGGCCAAATTTTCGGGGCGGTGGCAGCTTGCCCTGCTGGATTTGCTTGTAGAAGTAGCGATCGGTAAAGCCAGAATCCCTCATCATAAATTTCATGTCAATCAGCGAATCGTCACGTAATTCCATATCGGTTTTCTCCGGGCGGCCGGCCGCAGTCAGACCGGCACGATGCATACAAAAAGGGCCTGATGAGTCATCATCCGGCCCGGCCAGGTGTCGCCGCCAGCTGTGGCCTCAGGCGGTTCACTCCGCCTGACGAACAACGCGAAGCGCGTGGTGCCGGGTGGCGGTGAAGCGTATTCATTCCTCTGCCGTTGCCATGCTGCGCGCATGCAGGGCTGAGCAAAAACCGGCTCGGTATTCTGCCCACGCCATATTCACCGGCCGGCGGGCATAGCCGGCGGCTTCCGTCCAGAGCGTCGCAGCACGTTGCCAGTTGCCCGCCTGCTCAGCCATGACCGCCTCGGCGGCGACCCGCATGTAGAGGCTTCGCCTGGTGTCTGAGGATGTCTGTTTCATGTCACGCGGCTCCTGATGACTGTGAGTCGGCATGCGCGGACTGTTCGTCAATCTCCGCTTTGAACAGCAGATAAACATCCGTGGCTTTAGCGAGCAGGTCCGCCTCGTCCGCCAGCATGCGTGCCGCGTATCTGTAGCAACGGTCGAGCCCTGCGACTGTCTTCTCGTTGATGGCCGCTTCGGTGAAATCAGCCAGTAACTTTTCCGGTGTACGCTCCGGGTGTAGCTGCGACTCTGAATTACCCCGGTGATCTTCTACAGATCCCGCTGACGCTTCAGGTGCAGGCTCCTCCCGGGCAGGCACGACCTGCAGGTCGTAATTGTGCCCCGCCTGGAGATAGGCCAGCCGGAGAATAAAATCCTGGTAGGCGTCATCTGCGCCCTCACAGGCGCAGCAGTTTTTCACCTCGGGATGCGCATTCCAGTGCCGGAAGGCATAAAGCTGCTCAGGAAAGAAAGTCAGCAGACGCTCTGCCTCATCTTCTATCCACTGTTCTTTTTCAATCGCAGCCTGTTCTTCCGCGTCCAGTGCTTCCTTACGGCGTTCGAGCTGGATAAAAGGCATCATGGCTTGCCCTCCTGAAGCAAAATTTCAACAACGTGGTCCAGGACAATCTGTAACAGCGGCAGCGGTGGCTGTGGCGGAAGAGCCGGGGGCGGCTGGGATGAAAAGCTGGCGCCGGTGACGATATTTTCCGCTGCAAACTCGATGTCGCGGATAGCGTTAAAGGGGCGAGCAAAAGCGGCATCGCCCCTGATGTGTGACTGCATCATGGGAAATGTTCCTCTGTCAGGCTGGGGGATTAAATCTGGTTGTTGTAGTCGGCATGGCTGAGTAATTCCCAGCTCAGGCCGTTGTCCCGGGAAAGCAGGCGCCAGTGTGGGGTGACGCGCAGCGTCAGGTATCCGTCACGGTATGTGCGTCTCGCGTGAATGTGACCTGCACGCCACTGTCTGAGTTGCTGCTCTGCGCGCCGGATTATCCTGTCAGGTGCACTGGGTTTGGACATCACGGCTACCTCATCTCAGCGGCGCAGACAGCGGCGAGCTTCTGCACAAACACCCAGGCAATGCCTTCCCTGAAGCTGACAAACTGCCGGCTTCGGTTTAATACGCTGGCGGCAAAGGTGTACCGGCCATCACGGATCTGAATAACCACAGAGGCCTCCTTCAGGCATAAAAAAACCGCCACAGCGGGCGGTTGGGTTCAGGGATGTCACTAAAATGCTCACTGCGGCGGGGCTTCCTGGTTTTCCGGGGATTCGCCGCAACAGCAGCAAGCGGGGCGTAAGTCAGGATGAATAACGAAAATCGGGCTGACGATGGCCTGATCCATCTCTTCCAGTAAACTCATCAGGGTCATACGATAAGCGTCGGCCTCTTCTTTGCTGATTTTTCCTTCCTGTGAGCAGGCCTCAGTCATATCCATTGATGCATACAGTTTTTCAGCCACATCAAAAAGGGCCTCAATAACGTTTTCTGCAACTTCACGGTTTTGCATGGTGACCTCCAGGTCGATTGGAATGCCCTGTCGGGCAGGGTTAACGTAACGACGTCTCAAAACTCATAGGCGCCATGTTCATTGACGACGACGATGCGTGTGGTTCTGATGAAATCAGCGACCTCATCGCCCACGTTCTGCCAGTGCGCCAGCGCCAGAAGCACATCACTGCGGGTCTGGCAGTGGCAGGCACCCACATATGCCTGCACATGAACAAGGGCGAGGCGCTGCATTTCTTTCTGAGTCAGGACGGATGACGATTTGTCTTTTTGCATAGGATTCTCCGGATTTAGGCGTAAAAAAACCGCCTCAGTGGGCGGTGCGTATGCCTGCTTTTAACCGCATCAGGCGAGATGGTATCCTCCTATTAACCTTGGGTATAAAGGGGAATTACTATGTCGAAATGGAACTACATAATTAGTTAATAACTGCTGCGTTGTTTGCGCGCTGATAGATACATTGAAAGTCATTACATATTGGAGGATGTTTTGGAAATAGATAAATTAAACACTTTTCTGGCAACAGCCCTGGGCGGCTTAATGCTTAAATGGTTGGCAAGTACTATTAAAGCCTTTTGGAATTGGGTGCATAAAGTTTATCCCGAAGAAAGTTTTCTTGTAGATGAGCTTGGGGTTAGCGCCCCTCTAATCAGGTTTAGTTACTGTAAATACAAGAAAAACATTAAGCCAAGGACAGCCAAGCAACTTTCTTCACAAGTCAAAGGGGGAATAGCTATTGCCATTTTTTTCTTACTATCATTTATATGGATTGCGCATTTATTCAACAAGCTTCCTGTGAATAGCATGGAGGTGACCATGCAATCAAGTCAAGATACAATATGGATTCGACCGGGGAAAGCTCAAAACCCTCAAGATGCACAAGCCTGGAGTATCACCCCTGATATCTGTAAAGACGTGAATGAGCTTAATAAGATAAAAAGTATAAAAAAATCCACAAAGGAAAGTATTTGCGATTACATGCTAATTCCTGAAAAGGTGGAAAAGTTAAAAGACCTCAGTTCTAAGAACTACTTTTTTATTATCTTGCTAATTTCAGTTATTTTCCCGGCCTTGCTTTATCTTGCGTCTGTAGGAGTTGCAATGGTTATTGATGTAAGTATAACTAAGAAGATATTTGAATATAATGAAAAAGAGTTATCTAAAATTGAATATTATATAACCTAGCGGTTTCTTTTCTTTAATTTGAAGGTGGTGAAGAGTGCATGATCTTACCATCTTCAATGATTTTTATGCGTAATGTTATTCAAATAAGAATATTTTTTATGTTCAAATCAATGATACTGGTTTTGAAGACGCCTCTGTTTCACATGCATTGTGCGTCCAGCTTCATTACCGATGCGCTGGTGTTGCGGCTTCGAACGGTATTCCCTATAAGACGAACCACCTTTCATAATCTGTTTGTGATACTCCGTTTCTGTCTCCACTGCCTTACTGACGCGATCGCTTGCTACTCGCCTGCAATGGTTTTCCGCCCGGCTGAGTTCAGTACCCCGTGCTGGTGGTTCCCATCCCAGCTCAGAAGCCAGAATCTCTTCAATCTTGCGACACTCAATCGCCTCAACCATGCGACGCATATGTCGGCGTGTTCTGGCGTTGTCTTTCACCACAGGTTTAACAGATCTGCCATAGCTGATATTTGCCATACATCCCCCGTTAAGTTACTGGCTGCACAGTCGCAACAATGCACTCAGTAACCTGAGGTTCGGTGCGTTCTCGGCACCTGCCGTAGAGCTTCCCGCTCGTTGTCATTGACAGGCTAAAAATACAAATTGTACTAACGATGGTCAATACAAATTGTGCTAGAAATGAGTGGGAGTACTAAACGTATTGATTTCAGGTGGAGCATAGGATGCGACGAAGAAGTTGGAGAGGGCAAAGCTTAGCGAAGATACGGTGCGGTTTTTGTATAAGGCACACCTACGTCAGAGGTCATAATCCCTCAAGTTTCGCTTCGATAACCACACCTATAATTCTGCATTTATCATCAATGGGAATCATGTGATAGCTGGGATTGAGAGGTTTGAGATACTGCTGTCCAGCGTCAACGACATACTTTTTGAAGGTAGCTTCATTTTCTGAGTCAAGTTTAGCAACGACCAACCTTCCGTTTGTTACTTCTACGGCAGGATCTACCAATATCTTCATTCCTTCAGGTATGCTCAAACCTGTCGTGGCAGTCATTGAGTCGCCTTTGACGGTTAGCCAAAAGCTATTTGGGCTTGCTTTAGCTGTAGTTTGTGTCCATTCCTGAACTTCATCTAAGTTATAGGGTTCGCAAGCTTCCGACCAATTACCTGCGCTTACCCAGCTTATCACAGGAAAGCTCTTTACTTCTCCGAGAGGGGAACGATCTGATACGTTTATAAGGGACTCATCTGGGAAAATCACCATCCCATTAGAGCTAAGAACCAGTTCCTTTAGCCCCAAAACTTTCATCATCGCAGCTATATCTTCAATACTTGGCTCGCGGCGCCCGTTTAACCAATGGCCAATCGCGCCTTGGGTTTTACCCAGCGCCTCAGCCAGCCTTTCTTGAGTCAGGCCTATCTGCTTCATCCTGGCTTTCGCCAGTTGATTCCATGTAAAGTTCATACGCAGATTATTACGGAGCGTATTAATGGTCACAACACACAAAATGTACTAACCTCTTGCTTGTGATGAATACGATTTGTATTATCCGGTTCTCTCTTCTTACTGTAGGAGATTCGCAATGTGTCACCTCAGGAAAATCAGGAAAAAAATTAATGTGTCACAAGCTCTTCTTGCCCAAAAAATTGGATGCAGTCAGGGGGCTATTGGGCATTATGAAAATAAGCGCCGAAAGCCTGATCTTGAGACGTGCAGGATGTTGGTTCGTGCATTGAAAGAATTTGGTGCTCAAGTAGAGCTAGATGATGTATTTCCTCCTGAACCACACACAGCACCTGCCGTCCATTCATATCAATATTGCCCCTAGCATCACTATTGGTCTAGCGATTATTGGCTCGAAGAGATGCCGTTATGTCAGACAATTGGATCAAGATGCGTACCTCGCTGAAGTCGCATCCCAAAGTGAATGAAATCGCTGCGCTGCTGGAGAAACCGGCAGACGGAAGCGCCGGTTTTGACGTATCTGTCGGCGGACAACGCTCTGGGTTGCTGATGCGTAACGTAACGCGTTGCGTTACGGTCACGTCACTACTGCTTGTCTGGAGTGCTGCCAATGAACACACCAGTGACGGCGTGTTCCGTAACGCCGATCTCAGTTACCTGGATGTCCTGACAGGATTCGATGGATTCGGTGAAGCGATGGCCGCTGTAGGGTGGGCNCACCAGTGACGGCGTGTTCCGTAACGCCGATCTCAGTTACCTGGATGTCCTGACAGGATTCGATGGATTCGGTGAAGCGATGGCCGCTGTAGGGTGGGCCATCTTCGATGCGGAAAACCGTTGCGTCATCCTGCCAAAATTCTGTGAAAACAACGTGCCGGCAAGTCAGCGAGGTTCAACCAACGCCGAACGCCAGCGTCGCTATCGTGAGCGTCAGAAGGCAAACCATAACGTAACGCGTAACGTAACGGACAGCGTAACGCGTGACGTAACGGCAACGTTAGATAAGATAAGAAAAGAAGATCTAAAACCAAACACACACACCGCGCGCGCGAGGAATTTTCCGGATTCTGTGGATAACTTTGAGGCTGAGAGATGCCAAACCCAGGCNAAAACCAAACACACACACCGCGCGCGCGAGGAATTTTCCGGATTCTGTGGATAACTTTGAGGCTGAGAGATGCCAAACCCAGGCAGCACAAGGGCCGGAGGCAGAGCAGGGTGCTCAGGCGGCACAGATCTCAGCGGTTAACTACCCCGTTACCGAGGGCAACCGTAACGTTACTGGAGACGTAACGCATAACGTAACGGGCAGCGTTACGCGTAACGATGATATGCAGCGTTACGCTAATATCCAGCGTTACGGTGATAGGCATTCTGACGTAACGCCTGTAAGTAACGCACCAGGCATAACGAAAAGGGACCCCATGAAACCCGTCTCTCTGCATGACCCGGCAGCTAGCGTGCGAACATGCCATATCGCCTCGCCGGCACCACAGGAAAGGTTCGCCATGCATCCGGAATGGCAGCCATCTTCAGACCTGATTCAGATTGCAGCAGAGGCAGGCATGACGCTTGATAAGATACCAGAGCCTGCACAGATTGCTGAATTTCGCGCATTCTGGCGATCAGAAGGGAAACAGTTCAGGCAAGCGCAATGGGACCTGAAACTGGCTCAGCGGCTGGCAGAAGGGCGGCAGTGCAAGGGGAGCAGAGCGTCATGCCGTGACGTTAACGCGATACCTGATATGTCCTATGAAATTCCAGAGGGATTCCGAGATGGGTGAGAGCGCCAGAAGTCATGGTGCACTTAATCCGCTATGAGCGAGGTATAGTCATTCGTACCCTGAGAATTACACTTTGAAGTGATTCAGGGTATGCGCTTACTGGTTACGAATATTGAGCGAGAATCATGTGATGATCGCCGCT
>NZ_RARB01000012.1 GCF_003612015.1 Pantoea piersonii
CCTGTTATGACGAAGCGAAATATTTGCTGGCTCTCGAAGCGAGACACTCGCCCTTACTGAAGCCATAAAAAGCTTGTCGAATGTCTCAGGGCGTGAAGCAGACCTTGACTGTGTGGTTTATGTGGGAAGAACTCAGTCTGTCCACGCAGATCGGCTACGGGCTCGTAATAGAGTTGATGCCTGAGTCCGGCGTGTTGCGGTTAGCCGGACCAGACCTGCAGAACGCAGGCCGGGCTGCAGTTCATTTCGACCTGACCATATCCCTCGGCTGAATACAGGCATCCCTGCTGGCATTCATGGTTCGTCTCAGGTCAATAGTTAAAAGTCTATTGCAGTGGGACGCACAACGATTTCATTGATATCGACAGCTTCTGGCTGGTTGATTGCAAACGCAATGGCCTCAGCCAGTTTTTCTACCGGAATAGCCGTTTCGTGTATCTTCCTGACCTGCTCTGCCACTGCTGCATCTGTCACGCTGGACGGTAAATCCGTATCAACCGGCCCGGGTGAAATAATGGTGCTGCGAATGTTGTATGGGGTCATCTCGATACGTAAACCTTCAGATATGGCCCTTACAGCAAATTTAGTTGCAGAATAAACAGCGGTAGTCGGACGAACACGAAGGCCGGCGACAGACGAAATATTAATAATATGGCCGCTTTTCTGCTTTTTCATGAAGGGAAGGGCTGCGGCAATGCCGTAAAGTGTGCCCTTCAGGTTGATATCTATAGCCTTTTCCCAGTCCTCGACCAGCAGCTGATCCAGTCGTGAGTTAGGCATGATACCGGCATTGTTAATCAGCACATCAATCCTGCCGAACGCCTTTACAGCCGCGGCAATCAGATTTTCAACGTCCTGACGGTTCGAAACGTCCATTTGCACAACTTCTGCTTTCCCGCCTGCCTGCGTAATTTCATCCGCCAGTGCAGTAAGCTTTTCCAGACGACGGGCGCCCAGCACGACATGCGCGCCTGCTGCGCTTAAGAGCCGGGCAGTTGCCTCACCAATACCGCTGCTGGCACCGGTGATAACAACGACTTTTCCACTCATATTACTGTTCATAGAGGATACCTTTACTGGTTTGCCGGAAATAACGGGAGAGCCCGGATAAGCCGGATAATAAATCCGGGGTTAGCCCGTCCTCAGAGTCACGGCGAGTATAGGAAGTATCCACCCTAGGTGATATTCCCGATAATCACCCTCTCAGTATGCAGATATTCACAAGCCACAAGCTGGTTCAATGCAGTCTTTAAGGAATTCAAGAACGGTACTGATGCGTCTTGCATACCGCACATCTTCATGAACGCTCAGCCAGACATCCTGAATGAGAGCCGGACCGTCGGGCTCTGCTGGAACAAGGTTATATTCCTTAGCCAGATAATCAGGTAACAGCGCGATACCGGCATGGCCCGCAGCCGCAACAGCCTGTATACGTAAATCATTACTGAAGAATACGACTTTCTGTTCCGTACACTGCTCTTTGAGCCAAGCCTGTTGTGGTGTCTCTGTCACGGAATCATCGTAAGCGATAACATTCCGCTCGCCTGAAGAGGCGAGATATTCTGCACTCCCGTAAAGCGTAAACCTGACCTGTCCAATGCGCTGTGTGCGAACGGCGGACTCGACGGGGCGAACCATACTGATGGTAATGTCTGCCTCACGGCGGGCAAGGGAAAGCCGTTCTTTGGTTACCTGAAGGGTCAGGCGAAGATAAGGGTAATCTTTACGCAAGCTCCCGATACAAGGAGCGATAAAAGAAGCAATGAAAGCCGGAGGAGCAGCGACCACTACGTCACCTTCTACTGCGCTCTGTTCAGCACTGGAGTAACGCTCCAGTGAGTAAGCAGATGCATTCATTTGTTCTCCGTAATGAGCTATCTGACGCCCGTCTTCAGTCAGGACATAAGCCCGGGGCCTGCGGTCAACCAGCCTGAGGTTAACTGACGCTTCAAGAGAAGCTATCCGTCGCGCAACGGTTGCATGATCGACGCCCAGTTTTTTTGCTGCAGATGCAAGCGAGCCGGTCTGGGCGAAGGTTGAGAAATAGCGCAGGTCTTCCCAGTCAAACATAAGGCCTCTCAATGCCGGTGAATAAAACAGAAAGTAATAAGAAATAACTTGCGTCTGCCTTCGCTGCAATGCAGGACGTTGTAACGGTGCACCAGATTGCTCCTGCTATCAACTCGTTAAGATTTAAAGAGTGTCCGCTTCTGGCACAAAGCGGACTGGCACAGTGCCTTTAGGCATGCACGCTCAGCGGCCGCTGAAACTGGCAGGGTTCACAGAGAAGGGACGTAACAAACTGAACAAGCGTTCTACAGGGCAGCGGGACTTAACTCTGGTGGCTGACATGGATTATGCGGTACCTGAGGGATTCAGGGCAGGTAGAGCGCGACCTGTCCGGATTTACTCGGCATATCGAGGAATATGACTGCTTTGATGATCAAGGTCCGCCAGGAGAGAAATACGTAAATTTGAGATACTCAGAGATGTCGAACGTTCTTCAACACCAGTGATGCTACAAGGTGAATTTGACGAAATTTGTTAAGTACTAAACAATGCTTTCTCAAGACTTAAGCGCCTCTCAAAGGAGTGACAAGTGCTGATAGACGAAGAAGTATATCTCGATGATTATCCTTTGAAACGTAAGAGATTCGTCTATGATAAACGCGTTCATTACAGTTACGTTTTTGTTGCCGGAAACGAAATTTATACGGTTATCATAGGCAGTCTTGTTGACGAATTTACCTTTAAAAAATCAGGATACCAGATGCCTGCGGGCGTAGCATTTCCGATGAACGGAATGGCAGAAGTCTACTTTGATGTATTCGACGGGATAGACAATCTGGGGGATTTTCGTCACGTGCATTTTGAAGGGTTAGGAGGGGCTGTCGTCCTGCAAACAGTCTCTTTAGCCTTGATCGCTCACTTTGAGGAGTTTGATATAGGCGGTTTCGTTTTCCAGGCCGCCGCCGGTGGCGTTGTTGATATCGGTCGCCGTACTACCCTGGAAGAGACGTATGACTATATGCTTGGGTTAAAAAGTGAACCGCGTTATAATCAGCGTACAGGATTGCCAAAAAAAGCTCCGCGACCATTGATACCGGAAGAGCTACAGTCGTATAAATTAGTAACAGAGGGGAGAGCCTTTTATGTCGTCTTACAATAAACAAGAGCGTCCCGTGCCTGCTACCTCTGTTCATTATGAGAAGAAAGTATTGAAGGCATTAGTTTCTACGGAGATGAAAAATTGCCCTGTGGATGCTGAGGCTCATTTGTGCGAACTTAAAGCCAGCCTTACTGCTACTAAAAAACATTCTTCAGCGACCATACTACGTAAGAAGTTGAAAGGCCATCTCGTGCGGGAACTGCATGAAATTTAATAGAATTAGTTAATAACAAGGCCCGATAATCGGGCCTTGTTGTTTTCTGGCATCCGAATAAATCAATTAAAGTGCTTTAAATTCTGCTGACTAACGCATCCATACTTGCCTCGCCCATAAGATTTCAGAGGTGGGGAGGATGGAAGCTTACAACACTGACTTTGTATGTTGAGGATGACGGCTTGCTTAAAGGTCAGGGTCCGTCAGGAGCGAGAAACGGACTTCATAATCGTTATTACTATGCCGTAGCTGTTAAAAATCCAGACGCATTGCTACGCGCCGGGCCGGATTGAAGCCCATCTGAACTTCCTCAGCTTTCTGGCTTATCAGGTGCGGCGGGCAAGATCGACCGTCCACTATCTCAAAACCCAGCGTAGCGTAAAATCTGGCATTGAAGGCGGCCATCTTATCTGTTGTCAGTGTGGCACCGGCCAGACCGCGTTGCTGCCCGGAGCAGAGGAGAGCCTGCATTAACAGTCTGCCGATTCCCCGGCGCTGCCAGTGTGGGTGTACATCAATTTCAGCGATGTGCAGCCATATATTTTCGACATTACCCGCTACAAATCCTACGGGCGTACAACCAGGCGCAAAGGCCGCCAGCAGCAGACCGTTACGGCTGAAATGACCAAATTCTTCCAGGCTATTTGCAACAGCCTGACCTGTCACAGCACCTGCTTCCCGTAGTGTTTCGAAAGCTGCTAACTCAATGGCGCGCAGTGAGGAAAAATGATTAGGCTGTGCAGCACTAATAGTGATGTCCACAATTCGGTTCTCCATTGCTTTCATTAATCTAAACACTGTTATGGCCTGTACCATACCCGTACCCAGTGAATAGCATAAATATGTCAGCCATGTCCGCTTCTGGCACCAGGCAGAGACTTATCTTTTAAAAAGCAGCAGAGGGTCAGGATCTGACCACTCTTGTCGTGACGTTCAGGTAAAAAAGCCGCCCGCAGGCGGCCTTTCAGATTCACGGGTGTTCGAACTGCTCGAAGGTACGCGGAGGAGGAGCCCCTGCATTGCGGAAATGTTTGTTTAGTTCTTTTCGGTCTTTCATGTGCATCAGCGTTTGTCTGACCTGATATTGCGTAGAGTTATTCTGCGTCAGACGACTCGTTACTGATGAGAACGGTTTTACAGCGCGCACCGGGCATGATTTTTTCCAGGCCTTCTGTCAGCATCCTGCCAGCCGCATGCAGTTCTTCAAGTGGCATTTCCGGCAGGCTCTCAAGAATGAACCACATATTACTGTCTGACACGCTCAGCCGGGTCCGGATGCCCTGTCGCCAGTTCCATCGCCGGCAGGTCACGCCGGTATCATCGCGCCAGATAACTTCTCCCGCCTCTGGTGACTCGCTTCCCGGCTGGCCGTCTTTTATTGTGTCAAATATTTCGGTTCCGTCAGCCACAACCAGTCGTGGCATTCCGGCGTAAGCTGCAAAGTTTTCTCCGCCCACCGGAACGGCATACCGGATACTGACGGCATTATATAGATCAACCACCGGATCGAGAGCGGCCATCATGCCATCCTTTATCGCTCTCTTTCTCAGGGCTTCTGCCGAGCAAGGCGTGCGTTTAGGTTTTGCACCGAAGGACCGGAAAACGTCCGCCCAGGCGCTAAGGTGCGCCTCTGCCCAGACCGGCTGCCCGGCTAAAGCAACCTCGCAAGCTTCACGCAGCGCGACTTCACCGACCCGTTTATCAGCCACAGGGGCGGATTCTACGCAGATACTCAGTGCACGGAAGCCTGGTGCAATGCGATAAATTTCGGCACTGATTGACGGTGACGCGGTTAACATATGATAATCCTGTAATGACTGATTTATTACATAATAATGACCGATGACCAGTAAAGTCAATATAACGACCGATGCCGAAGCAGGCAGGGTAAACCAGGCCGTTTCCGCGCACCTAAAGCTTTACCGGCGCCAGCATAAAATGTCTCTCGATGAGCTTTCTCGCCGTTCAGGCGTCAGTAAAGGAATGCTGGTAGAGATAGAAGCCTGTCGGGCCAACCCCAGCATTGCACTGCTCTGCCGTCTTGCATCTGCCATGGGCGTATCCGTGGCAGATTTTGTTAACGTGGCCGGCAAGCCCGCCGTTCACCTCATCGATGCTGGTGACATTCACGTGCTGTGGAAAGGAGAAAAGGGGGGCAACGCGCGTCTGCTTGCGGGCACAAGCGGGCCGGACATGATTGAGCTGTGGAAGTGGGTGCTTTATCCCGGGGAAGCTTTTGAGTCCCCCGGCCATCCGGAAGGCACCTGTGAACTTCTCCATGTGTCCGACGGGACGCTGACGCTTGTCGTCAGCGATACCACATACACGATAAGCTCCGGAGGGGCAGCTGTTGCAGAAACCGATGCGCCGCATGCCTATATGAACACTGGCACCGACGTAACCGTGTTTACCATGACGGTGCATGAGAAAGGTCGCTGAAATCAGCGCCTGTCGCTTTCCCCGATGCGATTTTGAATTGTTCACTCCCCTGGCAGGCCGATGAGAAAAACAGGCCGGACCGGCAGACAACGCCCACAGTAACAGGTCTGCTATTCAGCGATCCGGCTTTAAGCCGGACTAAAAAGGATAAGCCATGTTTAAAGGTCTCAGCGCGTTTTCACTTACTCCGTTTGCAGCTGGCTCTCCTGATGAAAAAGCCTTTCTGAGAATACTGCGGAGGCTGACTGATGCGAAGGTCGATTCCCTGGCGTACTCGGTTCGACAGGCAGCTACGTTTATATGACGCGTGAACAACGCGGGCGGATCGCCAGACTGGCTGTGGATAATGCCGGAAGCATTCCTGTGATGGTGTGTGTGGGTGCGGTCAGTACAGAGCAAGTGCTGCGGCTGGCCGATGATGCACAGGCACTCGGTGCCAGCGCGCTGCTGCTGCCACCGGTTTCTTACCAGGCACTGCATGATGACAAGGTATATGGACTGTTTGAAACAGTCGCGCGTCACGTATCGGTGCCCCTTTGCGTTTATGACAATCCGGGTACAACCCATTTTAACTTCTCAGATGAGCTGCACGGTAAAATTACGGCTTTACCTAGCATTCATTCTGTCAAAATTCCGGGCGTTTCTTCAGATGAGGAGGTTGCAGCTGCCAGGATAAGAAACCTGCGCGGCATGTTGCCTCCAGATGTAACAATCGGCATCAGCGGTGGCAGCTTTGCCGCCACGGGCATGACAGCTGGCTGTGAGGTCTGGTATTCAGTATTTAGTGGTCTTTTCCCCGTTGAGGCCAAAAAATCACAGAAGCGGCGGCGGCGGGCGACTACGCAACAGGGCAATCATGGCCTTGATGAAACCGACAAGTGCCTACGATATGCTTTTAATGATGCCTGGACAAATTCTCCCTGCACAAGCATCACCCTGTCGAAAGTGCTTCCGTAAGAAGCCGCGTTCAGACATCAGTGAACAGCTTTAAAGCTATAGGGTAATAAAGTCGGCCTGATGCTGCTTTTAAAAAAGCCGGCTGCTCGAGGAATGGCAACCGGCAATGTGGTAGAGAGCGATATCCTAATAGGGTGGTTATATCCAGCTATCGAACTGTAGCGTCATCTGATTGGCTGGTCTTTATAAGGTAACAAACGAACAGGGATGCACAAGCATAAGTAGCTAATAAATACAGTGATATTCATTAATTGGCTGAAAATATTAATAAAAACTGCATTATAAAAGCATGCCCTCTGTCTAAGGGTATGAGGATTCAGAATGACAAATCAGCAAGCTGTTCAGCGTGCATTTTAGAGAGTAACCACAGTTATTCTTTCGCTCTCGATTAATCATGACAGGGATTTCTATGTATAAAAAAATCCCGTACAGGGTGGGCAAACAGAGATGAAAATTTACTGAAACCACAGCGATGAATTATGGTGTTGTACTCTTCGGCTGTGAGCTGAAAAATTTTGACGATAACGCCCCAGCGACAAGATAAATATATACAGCGTAACGTTTGATCAGTTACGGGGAGCTGACATCGATGATGTTCTGTGTATACCGGAGCGGCGAGGGTAACAGCAGGAAAACCTGTTGACACGGCCGTCTGGTACTCAGTCCCGGCGACTCCGGCATTTCGGTACAGTTTGTATTTTTAACCGGAATGCGAAATGGAAAACCAGCCCACTCTGTGAAACTTTTCAGAATCTTCTTTTGATAATCTAAAAAGAACCCGCCGCGGCGGGTTTAAATGGACAGTCGCCCCTTGGGGGAGGGGCGAGGGAAAAGGATAATTCCTCTCTGTGCAGGTCTCAAACATCGTAGCAAAACTGATGTGTTGTGTCGTTCAAGAAACCAGCCCATCAGGATGAATGAGAATAATCCGCATTGCTGGCGCACCATTTCCCAGTGACGCTGGTGTCAAATATCATGACGCGATATGTTCGATCTGGCAGGAGTTTTATGGTTGCAGGAAATGCGCTTACGAGATGAGATGACTGATCACTTGAGGGTAACTGAGGACCCGGCTGCCTTTCTGCAGGGGAGAGAATAATGCGCATAATCTGCCAGCACTGCCGGGCTCAGCTCAGCAGGGAAGAAGATTAGCTCAATCCATGAAACGGGCTCTCGTCGTTACGGTTACATATAAACGGGCCGTACCTGCCCGGAGCGAAAAGCGAACCCATGCTAAACCTTTCACAGCTGGCATTTTCGGCGCCGTGAATCAATGAAACGTCAGCTTGCTTACCTGGATTGATTATCTTTTTATAATCTCTGCGGGCGGAACGTCAGGAAAAAATGAACAACGCCCATTGCGCCGTGAGCCCAGAAGTATGTTTCAATAAAGACAGTCAGAAATTTATGCAAATGTAAGATCTGGTGTGTCAGGACTGAATCCGGGCCGTATATAATGTTCAGAAAGAACCAGAGCCCACCGCACGCTGCAACGCCGAGCAGCGACAAGACGCCGAGCCCCTGTACTATCGCAGCAATTCCTCCGGTATGCGCTTCGGGTAGTCTGAACTGACGCAGCATGCTGAAATCTTCTGCTATTCCGCGAAAATCCAGTCGCACCCACGAGAAATAATACAGAAAACCGCGCTGAGTCAGCATCCAGTACAGCATGATGAAGCCACAAAACAACAGCCCAAAACCCGAAATGACGTGCAGCCATGTCACTATCCCCTGAAGAGAGAGTTGCCCCAGGGCCTCCCGTTCAGTCAGGTTTGAGTTAATAATTTGAGCCAGAACCAGCACTGCGACAATAATATGAAGAGTGCGAATGACTGAATTTCCCTGATGAGAAAGCGCATTGCGTAGGTTGACAGCCATCGTTTCACCGCCTTTGCCTGTAGTGGTTCTGGCAATCTGACAGGAAATGGTTAACTGATCCTTAATTCTATTCTGCTCTGAAAATTTTCGTCGTGCTTAAGAAAGACGTTATCCCTCTCCGGGATATATTTACACTTGGTTTCAGAATATCTACAGCGTCCGCTTCTGGCACAAAGCGGACACTTCGTCTCAGAAGCCTTCCAGTCTTTAATGCGAAAAAGTCAGACGAACAATGTGCAGCCTGCCTCTGAATACAGCGTTAACGGCATGAAATCGCCGGAAATCGTCAAAAACAGTTGATACCATCTGAAACCGTGCTGCGCCTGTCGAAGCCGGTTACGGGCCCAATAATCGCAGAAGTTAACTCCCTTTCCTGTATCTACGATACGGCCGTTATTAGATCATCAAGGGACAGCACCTAAGACTGTCTCAGATGCTCCGGTATGCTGGCTTTTACCAGGTGTTTCCCTGAAGAAACAGACTGGATAAGGGCTCTTTAGCCGACGCGTCATCTTGCTGCTGCGCAATAATTCCGGCTATCGTGGCTGGCCGCTTCTGGCGCGTATCTCCCGAATCCAGCCACGCCCGGTATCTGCTATTTTACTTGTAACCTTCAGTTGCCTGTATTGCTAAAAAGATCAGAACAGCTTCTTCAGAAGCTCTGCCAGTTAGCGTTACCCGATGCTGCAATGGAAGAGACTGCAATCTCCGCTACCGGCGCCGGACTTTTTTCGCGCGCGCGTGGGGAGAACGCTGTTTTCTCAGCGTCCGCAGTCAGGGTAAAGGTATTTACCAGCTCGTTAAGCGATGCAGCCTGCTCCATGAGTGAGCGTGATGCAGCTGAAGCCTCCTGAACCAGCGCAGCGTTCTGCTGGGTCACATCATCCATCTGATTGACGGCCTGATGTACCTGACCAATTCCCTGTGACTGTTCTCTGGCTGCCACAGAAATTTCATCGACCAGGTCAGTGACCTGCCGTATAGCATCATTCATGCGCGACATATTTTCTCCCACACCTCCCGCCTGCTCTGCGCCGGCAGCAACAAAATCAGAGGAAGATTCGATCAGCGCCTTGATTTCGCGGGCAGAGGACGACGACCGTTGCGCGAGGTTTCTGACTTCGCCTGCTACCACGGCAAAGCCGCGACCCTGCTCACCTGCCCGCGCAGCTTCAACAGCAGCGTTAAGTGCCAGAATATTGGTCTGAAACGCAATCCCTTCTATAAGCGCAATGATGTCTCTGATTTTGGCTGAACTGCCTTTGATGTCATCCATCGTTGACAGCAGTGCGCGGACGCGCTCCGCGCTGTCCTCTGAGATTTCATTCGCATTTTTTGCTAACTGGCTGGCAAGGCGTGTATTCTCCGCGGTCTGACGAACCGTTTCGCTGAGTTCAGACATACTCGCCACCGTCTGCTCCAGCGAGGCGGCCTGCTCTTCAGTGCGCGAGGACAAATCTTCATTACCCGCCGAAATCTGTGCAGATGCGGTACTGACTGACTGAGCAGAAGATCCGACTCTTGCCAGAGAAGCTGAAACATTTTCTATGAGGTGGTTAAATGCTCTGGCGGTCAGGCCAATTTCATCCCGGCGTGACTCATCTGCCCGGAGCGTTAAATTAAGCCGCTCGCTGGCTGTTTCCATTGTCTGACGCATGCCATTGAGCTGGCGGCGGATAGCAAAAATAGTTTTGATCGTGAAAAATGACAGAATAATGATGGCAAGTGCCGAACCTCCCGTCAGGCTCCAGACTGTAGTCTGGTATTTCTGATCGTTCTCTTTACGCAGTTCGTTGCTAACACTGACATTCAGCTGTAACTGCTTCTCATAGCCAGTAATCAGCTTTCGGGCTGTTTCCCCAATACCGTTATTCCCCTGAAGCACGCCGGGGGACGCGGCACCATTTTGCGCGCGGGAACCTTCCAGAAAAGCCGGCAGCGTGGCTTCGATTTGCCTGATAGTGGCGAAGGACGCTTCCGTCATTCTGCGGTCGTCGTCATTTGATATATCATGCTCAAGATAATACTGATTCAGCGATTTAATCTGGCTGATTACGCGGTCAATGTTTTTTTCGACTGCAGCCTGACGGCTCTTGTCTGTGTCGCTTTGATAACGATAAAGCCAGGTAATGAGTGAGTTACTGCTGTCTATCATTTTGCTGATGTCAACGAGTGAAGGAATGGTGTTCTCGTGAACGTACTGGAAGCGGGACTGGAAACCACTGCATACTATAATGGCCACGAAAACCATGGAAATAAGTGCAGCTGAGAGTAGTGAGAAAGTAAGGATCAAACGTTGTGTGATAGTCATAAAAATTTCCTGCCATAGATGATATCTGCAATGCAGAGAGCGGGTTAAAAAACACACTTCGGAGCAGGTATCGGCCAAAAAAAACAGAAATTCAGACAATGAAACCTAAACAAACGAACTGCCGGTGATAAGGGCACAACCTCTGGAAGAGCATTCAGGCACGCCGGGTGGATTAAGCCTGTCGGATATCTTACATAGTGGAGTGCACTGGCGGTCTGTGCGCGGCTGAATTCGGGGGACAGAATCCACAGATTGCAGTCGCATCAGGATCTGAGTCTCAAAGCGTTTAAATGCGCAGCAGGCTCTTCAGTAAGAAAGGTGGTTCCGGCACTTTGCCCGGCCTGCATCATAAACCCCAGCTGATGCCATTGTGCATGGCTATACGCAAAGGTGGATAGCGGGCAGTTTGAAGAGGTATCAATAGCTAATACGCCATTGAAGTATAATTCCATCACACATTAGTTAACGTGTGATTGGCTAATTCAGTTTCTGGCATCAGGCAACCTGGCACTGATTCACAGTCCGCTATGAACGAACAGCAGACATTCTACTCATGGCGGCTGTAAGGCATGATTGTCAGGCTATGTTCAATGTTTCTCCATAACCCATTAAGCCGTGAGCATATTTGTGCATTTTCAATCAGTGCAAATTCTGCCGCATCAGGGAGTATGTAAGGCGCATCAAGCGTTGCTCTGGGGCAGCATTTTTCGGTCAGCACTGCGCCCATAACGCTTAATGTTTCTGAGAGCTGGGAGTGCGCCAGACGGGCCCGGACAGACAGGTTGGGCAATGACAGCGGTTTATCCAGCAATTCTCCGCTGCTTACAATCCAGTCAAGCGCATTTTTTATGACGCCGGTGACGCCATGTGCATATTCCGGGCTGGCTAATAAGACCAGGTCTGCCCTGGAAAGTGCGTTTCTCCAGTGGTCAACAGCAGGCTTTGGTTTAGATTCATCATCAACATTAAAAAGGGGGATTTTGTCCAGGGAGTCATATATTTCAAATGTGATGCCCACAGGACAAAGTAAAGACATAGCCCATAAAAATACGGTATTCAACGAAGCAGCACGAAGACTGCCTGATACGCCCAGTACATGTTTTCCATTTCTCATTCAAGTACGTCCTGAATATTCATACTGCCTGACCTGCCCAGTTTGATGACCAGGTATTGTCAATCTCTTTCAGAGACTAAGCCCTGAGCTCATCATAAGAAACCATGACATGTTCACGGAAAGCCTGACGGGAAGTCAGGCGCATATAATATGCCCGCACATTGGGAAGGGGGCTCCGGTCAATATTGATATCATAATAACGGTACAATACGTGACCGAACTGAATGTCTGCCAGTGTAAAGGCTTCTCCGACTAAAAAGGGATGTTCTGAAAGGCGCTTTTCTGCAATCAGAAGCTTTGTTTCAAAATACTCTACAGCTGCATTGATAGCCTCAGCATCCCGCTTGTTTTCAGGGGTGCGGACGACTCGCCAGAAGACTGGCGCAGTAAATGTCTGGGCAATATTGAGCTTTGACCACTCCGCCCATCGATCAACTTCGGTTTTAGCTAACAGATCAGCAGGCCAGAAGCTTTCACTTCCATACCGATTAGCGAGATAACGTAATATCGCGCCTGTTTCCCACAGTGGTGTATTGGCGTCATCCTGCAATACCGGTACGGTACGATTAGGGTTAAGGGCGTAAAACTCGTCAGAGTCTGTACCCCCATATTTATGACCAACATCGTGACGTTGATAAGGCAGTCCCATTTCACCTATACACCACATGAGAGCCTGTACGTTCGATGATGTTTTCCTTCCCCATACTGTCAGCACTGATTGCTCCTGTCTTTAACGACTCAGAAAACATTAAGGGAATGCGTCCCACAGAACATCTGGGTCATCCTGATGCATATCTCTTTCATTTGAGCAGAACGGGATAATGCCAGATAAGTATGCGATCTTCCTGCAGGCTGCCCATGACTGCTCCAAATTCGTATCCATTATCATCAGTTACACTACTTGAGACGCTTCCCGCGCGTCATCTGTTTCACTCGTAACAGTGCCATACATCCTTCAAAGTCCGCTTCTGGCTCAGAGCTGCCAGAAGGGAAATCATCCGGCAGTAGTAAGCAATCAGCAGGTCTGGTGCGTTACTTCACAGGGATGAGGTCAACCGGTATAGTTTTCAAAGAACCATTTAATTCAGTGATATAAATTGCCATTTGAGAAAACACAAAAGGGTTTCTCTTTGATTCTTCGTGCTTCTCCTTGACCAGTAAATTACAGCTTTTTGAGCATACATATGCCGCAGCCGTCGTGCCCTGTCTCGCCCATTTTCTCAGCGTAACGAAACCCAAAGGCTTCGTACAGGCGGACCGCATCCTTTAACTCATCGAGGGTTTCGAGATAACAGGCCTGGTATTTCATAGCAGTAGCCTGAGCAAGAATGAATGCAATCATACGCCTTCCAAGCCCCATGCCTTTAACGTCGCGGCTGAAATAAAGTTTCTGCATTTCGCAGATCCCTGTTTTACCCGGAAGCGGGGCGAGACCAGCTCCGCCAACAATTATCCCCCTGGCTTCAACGACCCAGTACCCCGTTCCGGGTTGGTTGTAAACCTCGCTTAAACGTTCAAGCTCCGGGTCATGCAGGCTGACTCCCTCAAGGTGGTCGATTTTATTATCCCTGAAGCTGTTGCGAATGATTTCAGCAACAGCTGCATTATCTCTGGCCTCGATCGGCCGGAAAATTATTCCCGCTTCACGCTGCCGGCGTGCATTGTGTAAGCTTCCGGCAAAGCGGGTGATGGTGTCAAAAAACGCCTTTATCTCGTCTTCAGAAGAGGAGGCGAGCGCTTCTTCAGTAAATCTGTCGGCATTTTCCTCGAGAGACATTAGTCGTTGCTTTCCTGACGCGTTTAACCGGAAAGTTGACGCTCTGCCATCCTGATTATCATGCTCTCTTGTCAGATACCCCATCTCAGTCAAAGTGCGAAGCGTTCGGCTCATGCTTGGCTTTTCCACACAGAGTTTTGTTGCCAGTTCTGTTGCGCCTGAAGGCTTGCTGTTCAGCTCAATCATGATGTGGCTCTGAAGAGGGGATAACTCAGTTCCGCTGGCCTTACGACCGAGCATGCCCAGTTCCCTTACCATGTCGCGCATGGCTGCGCGAAACTGGCGTATTTCATTTCTGTTCATTTATCCGGCCTGATTAAAAATTTCACAGGGATGATACACAATGTAGTTAACGGTGTTAACTACATTGTGTATCATGACTGACCAACTGCATGCCAGGTAATGATTTTTTTATTGTCGTTAATGGAAACTAACAGAGCCAGAATGAAGCTGTTATAGCTTTAAGTTCAGCTTGCAATTAACACCCCGAAAAAACTATCAGGGATTTTAAAATGGACATAAGTATCCGGACGCCCCTTATCCATTCTCTTCCTTTAAGCCAGCAAAGCGGATGCAATATCTGGTTAAAAATGGAGTCTTCGCAGCCTACGGGTTCATTCAAGCTCAGAAGCGCAGGACATACCTGCAATCACTATGCCAGCCGAGGGGTTAAAGGCTTTGTAAGCTCATCGGGCGGAAATGCTGGTATCGCGGTGGCGCACAGCGGTCGCAGGCTGGGTTTGCCGGTGACGGTTGTTGTCCCTGAAACCACTCCGGCGCGTGCCAGACAACTCATCGAAATGGAAGGTGCAGGGCTTGTTGTACATGGGAAGGTATGGAGTGAAGCCAATGATTATGCTCTTTCTCTTGTGACGGATGAAGTCGTCTACGTACATCCCTTTGATAATCCATTACTGTGGGAAGGCATTAGCACGATGGTGGATGAAGTCATCAGCGAGGGACTGCGCCCGGATGCGGTTATCCTGTCAGTTGGTGGTGGCAGCATGTTATCCGGCATCGCGCAGGGGCTGGAAAAACATCAGCTCGGCCATATTCCGGTTTATGCTGTTGAAACTCACGGAACGGCTTCCCTTAACGCCTCGCTTAATGCCGGTAAGCTGGTACGTCTGGATAAGGTCAGCGGCATAGCCACGACGCTGGCCGCCAGTCAGGTATGCGAGAATGCTTTTAATGTGGCCAGCCGTATGGACGTCAGAAGTATGCTGGTTTCTGACCAGGAAGCGCTGAATGCCTGCCGGCGCTTTCTCGATGACCATCGGGTGCTCACTGAGCCTGCATGCGGTGTGTCACTCTCACTTTTGTACGACAAAAAAGTCCGGTTCAAACCGGCCGATAATGTACTGGTCATCATATGCGGCGGGGCCTCTGTCACGCTGGAAGGGATCGCGGGCTGACAGAAGATCGCATTTATCCTGCCAAATTTCATGAGCAAAAGGATGGGCGAACTGCCCGGTTAATTAACCTGTTTTAAAGTGAGTTATGCCCGCTGTGGCACAAAGCAGACTGGCGCGTGGGTCAAGGTCCGCTGTGAGCGAGGAGCAGAAGCCGGATAGCCGTTCTTTGTGCGATCAGTATGTGGAAGGGATAGCCGTACATCATTCAGACAATAAATTTATTGAAACTGGTATATCTCGGTGCTAAAACAAAAGAACGCTTTTTATCACTCTGTGTGTCTTCAGTTCCCGATACTCAACTCATAAGAGAAAGTCAGAAAATGATTAAATCAGTTCAGGGAGTGACCACCGTCACCACCACCGGAATTTCCGGCGGCGTTGGTGTATCTGTGACTGGCTTCTGACAAAACAGATTCTGATTCCCCGCCAGACCGGACGGGGAATGACATCTCTCCGTTCATAACCTTCTGAATGGAGAAAATAATGATTTCATCTGAGAACGCGCTTTTAATTATCGATATGCAGCAGGGACTTTTCCATGGTCCGGCTTCTCCGCATTCAGCACACTCAGTTCTGTCAAACATCTGTTTGCTAATCGCAAAAGCGAGGCAGGCCGAGGTGTCCATCTTTTTTGCCCGCCACACCGGACCTGATGATTCCCCTTTATCAGAGCAAAGTCCGTTAACACAACTGATCCCCGAAATAAGCGTGAACCCTGAGCATGATGTCGTGTTTATCAAAAAGTATCCCAGCTGTTTCCGGGATACCAGCCTGCAGCTTCAGCTTCTCCGGCGAGGCGTTAAACAGCTGGTTATTGCCGGGATGAAAACAGAATTTTGTGTGGATACCACATGCCGCGCAGCTGTTGATTTGGGATTCAGAACCGTGCTGGTTTCAGATGCGCACACAACAATGGATACCAGGCACCTGGCAGCAAATGAAATCATCGGCCATCACAACGTCACGCTGGCTGGCCCGTTTGTGACGCTCGTGACCGCGGCTGACTGGAACTTCCATTCTGAGAAATGAGTATGAAATAAGGGCCGTTCACAGGGCGGCTCAAATGCCTGAAATCCACTTTTAGCACACTGCAGATGATCGCACTTTTTCCAGAAAGAAGCGGGAGGGAGAACTGAAACTGGCTTAGGGGCATAAGTGTAAGTGGAGCAGAGCGCCAAGACGTGGCGTTTATGCGATACCCATACAGGCTATGCGGTTCCGGAGGGGTTCTGGAGTGGGTGAGAGCGACAAAGCAACATATCGTATTCAGGCTGCAGTGAGCGAGGAACGCAAGTACGCATTAATTCCCTTCCTGCAGGTAAGAATTTATTTTTTACCCGAGCTGCCTGCTTTGTTATGTAAGAAATCAATAAACGAACGTACTTTTTCCGGCAGATGGCGTGTATCAGGATAAAGCGCGTAGATCCCCTGACGAGGAAAAAGATGGTCTGGTAACAGCCTGATTAGTCCTCCCTTAGCCAGCTCATCCTTTACTAACCAGGCTGGCAGGATAGCAACGCCAGCGCCAGCCAGGACAAAGGCCAGTAATGAGGACGCACTGTCGGCCTTGATCATGGCAGCATTATTTACATTAAATAAAACAGTATTTCCTTCTGGAACTGTAACCTGCCAGCTCAATGGTGTTGATAACCGGCTGTGCGCAATCCATTTTGCATCAGCAAGTTGTGCCAGGTTCCCGATTGGCTGCCCATCAAGGGTATTCATATAGCCAGGTGAAGCAACCGGGAAAATATCAAACTGGTCGATTTGCCTGGCATGGTGACTGGAGTCGGCAAGCTGGCCGAGCCTGATAGCTACGTCAAAACGACCAGATATAAGATCGTCATTCTTCGATGACGAAACGTGTTGAATACGTAGTTGCGGGTGCTTTGCACTGAATTCTGCCAGTGCCGGCACGACAACGCGTGCGCCATATTCCGGTGTTGTAGTGATTCGAAGTAAGCCACTCAAACCCGAATGTTCGTTGCGAACGTCGTCCAGTATACGTTCCGCATCCTGAAGAAGCTGCAGGCAGTGATGATAAAATCGCTCACCCGTATCTGTCGTTGCCACTCTTCTGGTGCTTCTGGTCAGTAACGAGACACATAGCTCTCCTTCCAGCTGTTTAACGTTAAAGCTCACGACTGCTTTAGTCAGTCCCAGCGTCTGGGCTGCACCGGTAAAACTTCCTGCCTCAACCACAGCAACAAAAATTTCCAGACGCTGCATATTAATCATCCATCACTCCTTCCAGAACAGATACTGTCAAAAAATATTTGACAGTATAACAACCGAGACGGGATTTATCCCCGTTAACGGTGCAACTACAATTCGCGTCTTGTACAGTCCCTTCGAGAAGAAAATGAATTATCGCGTACGCGTTGCCAGTGTGTATTTGCTGGGTTTTTTTATCGATTTGGTGAATATGTTTATCGCCAGCGTCGCTTATCCTGAAATTGGCCGGTGTTTTGAGGCGTCTGTTAACCAGCTGGCATGGATAAGTAACAGCTATATATTAGGCCTTACTATGGTCATACCACTCAGCAGCTGGCTGGCAAGACGCATTGGCACAAAACGTCTTTTTATGATCTCTCTGTTTATCTTTATTGCGGGTACCTGCGGTGTCGGGATGTCATCTTCTGTTATGCAACTTATTGCATTGCGCTTGTTGCAAGGTATAGGCGGTGGATTATTGATCCCGGTTGGTCAGACAATGACATATGCACTTTACAGGAGCCATGAACGCGCAAAATTGTCTTCAGTCGTGATGCTCGTTGCTCTCCTGGCACCTGCCTTGTCACCGGCAGTGGGCGGACTGCTCGTTCAGCATATCAGCTGGCGCTGGGTGTTTCTGGCAAGCCTGCCGCTGGCCATTCTCGCCTTAGTGCTGGCCGGATGCTGGCTTAAAGCCGACAAACAGCTCGATTCTAAAGAACGTTTAGACCTGGCAGGGCTGATTACAGGCTGTTCAGCATTAACCCTGATTCTTCTGGGCCTGACTTACCTGGGAGATTCTAATCACTTTGAACAGGGTGCACTGGTAATATTGCTCGGGTTCCTTTGTCTGGGAGGCTATGTATGGAGTAGCCTGAATAAAAATAAACCATTATTAAACCTGCGGCTTGTTAAGAACCCACTGTTACAGGCTGCAATGCTGATATATCAGTTCGTGCCGGGTGTATTTACCGGGGTGAGTATGCTGACCATGCTCTATCTGCAGAACCAGCTTGGTATGCATGCAAGTTTGGCAGGCGCAATGATGCTGCCCTGGTCTCTTGCCTCCTTTGCAGCGATCAGCCTGACCGGGAAGCGGTTTAACTGCTGGGGACCTCGTCCTCTGTTTATCACAGGTTGTCTGGTTCATGCTTTCGGAATTGTATTACTGGCCCTTACGGGTCATGGTGCGAATGAATATATTTGTATATTTGCGTTCACATTGATGGGATTTGGCGGCAGTTTGTGTAGCAGTACAGCTCAAAGTTCTGCCTTCATTCAGATTGCAGACAGCGAGCTTGCTGATGCCAGTGCATTATGGAATATCAATCGTCAGCTTAGTTTCTCTTTAGGTGTTACGCTGGTCAGCCTGCTTTTTAACCTGATTGCTGATACAAACACTCCTGCAGAAAAGGCTTACCATCTTTGCTTTGTGATATCAGCATGTAGTGCTGTTATTCCTGTCCTTTGTTGTCTACGAATCGCTAATCAGAAGGTTATCACCGCACTTAATCAGGAGCAAAAATGAATCGTTATTTTAAGGAAGTATTAGATGCACACGAATTGATAAGCAGCTGGCTGGGCAATACTGAAGCTGATGATGACATCTGCGTAAACTTATTATCACATTTTAGTCCGTTATACACCATGGTGACGCCCGGGGGGATGGTACTGGATTTTAACGGCCTGAAATCTTTTTTCCTCAGTCAGCGTGGCGCACGTCAGGGGCTGAATATTAAAATCCATGATATGCAGGTTATTGTTGAAGATACGAGCGGGGCGACTGTAGTTTATAAAGAGGAACAGCAGCTTGCCGGACAGGATGCTACGTTACGATTTTCAACTGTCGTGTTTGAACTGAGTGATGATGACCATGTTATCTGGCGTCACCTGCATGAAACCTTTCTGTTGCATACCTAATCGGTGATATTCCATGTTAATAATGCTGCAGTCTGGATACAGGATCACAAAAAAGCAGCAACTATCGGCTGGAGTGAAGTATGCGCGCGCCAGCTGCTCACACTTCTGGCCGTTCAGTGTTGCAAGCGAGATGATTACAGTTGCTGTCGGCTTGCCGGAGGAAGACGAGCTTTATGACATTGCGATGGCTTACTGTGCGCCGAGGTTTGTATGAAAGCCCGGAAAGCTATCCCTGGAAAAGTCATGCTGAATACTGGCTGGTTACCGGTCTTTACAGTCAGATGAAAGTGAAGAATCTGAGTGAAAGCGAATTGCTCAGAACCGTTTTGCATAGTCAGTGTTTGTATAAGGTCCCTCGGATTACAGGAGAATGCAAACGTTTAAAACCGGGTCATGAGTTACATAACCCGGTGTGCAGGGCAGGAAGGCAGGATATAAAGCGGTTAGGCCACTTACGTTCCTAAATACTTATTAAAAAAAGGAATAAGTTGTTCCAGTGCTTCGGACGTCGCTTCGGGACGATCGTACAGATCATAGTGTGAAGCGCCTTTCACTACCTGAAGCGTTTTCTCGGTGGATCGGGCTCTCTGATACAGTTCATATCCGTCGCGATAGGAACCAAAACCTCCTGGAACGTTGCCGATAACAATATGCAGAGGTTGTATCAGTAATTTCTCCGTAAAGGCAAAAGCATCCCAGTTCAGTGTGGCAGCGGTGCTGGTAAAGCGCAGCTTGTTGGGGGAACCAGGGTGTTGTCCCCGGGAAGTGGTGTAATAATCTACCGCCTCTATAATATCGATATCCGCAATGCCCGATTTGGCCAGTTCCTCAGCGTTGGCCGGGATGTAGCCCACCACGAGCGGAGCAGCTCCACGGACCTCAGCAGTACGTTGCCTGCCAAGTGCTTCTATCATCCTGAGAGCGGCATCCGGCCCCGAATCGCCCTCACGCATGATGCGTCCGTAGTTGGCAGCAACCACAGTTGCAACCGCCCGGAAGCGGTGATCGGTCGTTGCGGCGCTGACGGCATAACCACCTCCGCCGCAGACCCCCAGTACACCAATGCGCTCCTCATCCACATAAGATAAGGTCATAAGGTGGTCTATTGCGCACCGGAAATCTTCCACGCGGGTGGAAGGATCTTCGCTAAAGCGAGGCTCACCGCCACTTTCCCCCTGCGTGGATGCATCGAATGCCAGTGTAATGAAACCCGCTTCAGTCAGTTTCTGACCGTAGACTGAGCCTGCTGTCTGTTCTTTACAGCTGCTAATAGGATGAGCGCAGACAATGGCCGGGTATTTTTGGTTTGCATCGAATCCGTCAGGAAAACGGATTGTGGCAGCAACCTGCCAGGTGTTATTCGTGAAGGTCACGGATTGTTCATGAGACATAGCATGCACTCCTCAAACTTATTAAAATCCCCGGCGCATCAGTGCGGGACTCGGATATAAGGATAGACAGGCGGCTTAAGCATCAGGCGGCGATCAGCACTGACGATGCCCACGATACTGTCGCTGTCATAGAGTTGCCATGTGTAATCTGCCAGAGTTTCCGCGGTAATAAATGAATCCTCTGCGAACAGACCATCTCCATTGATCCCGCTATTGTCGGATGAGCGGACGACAAATTCACTCTGCGTTGGACCCGGGGCTATTACTTTGGCCCGCATCTTTTTTCCTTGATCCTGCAGATTCTGAGCAAGCCCCTCAGTAAACGCAGCGACAAAGAACTTGGTGGCACAATAGGTGACGGCAATATCAAACACGGAATAACCGCCGACAGAAGCTACGTTGATTAGCGTTGCCTCCCGCTCGGCATAGTCCCTGGTGTACAGCAGCGAGAGCGAAGTCAGAGCCTTAATATTCAAATCCAGCATCCGGGTTGCTTTGGATAAATCCATATCCCAGGGCATGGAAAAATCACCAAAACCGGCATTATTGATCAAGACAGAGAGATCGTAATCATCGAGCTGGCGATACAGTTTTTCCGCCTGGCCTTCCTGCGACAAATCGCAGGGGTTTGCGATAACCTGCACCGCATATTTGCCTTCAATGTCTTCTTTTAGTCTGTGCAACTCGTCCTGACGGCGGGCAGTAATAATCAGGTTATGGCCGCGGGATGCGAATTGATAGCTAAGCGCTTTACCGATCCCTGAGCTGGCTCCGGTGATAAGAGTATATTTCATGATAATGACCTCTGGTCTGTGTCTGCCTGTACAGGCGAAATCCCGCAGGCAATGGACGTAATTACAGATTTTCTGAAAAGAAAGGTGCAAACATTTCTGTCGCTTCCGCCACATAATCAGGCTTGTCATACATGTCGATATGGGTGGCATTATTAACAATATGAATTGTCTTTTTCTGACTGGCGGCACGCTGATAAATTGCTTCCGTCATCCAGCGCGTCCCCGCCTCGCTACCCGCAATGACCAGCATGGGCTGAGTCAGAAAAATATCAGCATGATTGAATGCATCGTAGGTAATAAGCTGCGCCAGGCTGCGGGTAGTGAATTTACTGGGGGCATTACGGTGCATCGCCCGGGGTGTCCGGTAATACTCATAAGCCTCGGCAAAATCCCTGTTTGGCGCCTCTTCCATGGAGTTCGGCGTTGTTGGCAGATAACCAGTGGCCGCACCTTTAGCCTCAGCAGTGCGTTGCTCTGCAGCCATCCCGAGGAGTTCAAAAGACGATGAAGGCTTAAGATCGCCTTCCCAGCCAAGACGATACATATCACCATAATTGACCGCACTTACGGTACCGAGCGCTTTAATTCTGCGATCCATCATGGTGGCGTGTATGGCGTAGCCACCTCCCGCACAGATACCCAGAACGCCAATTCGCTGTTCATCAACGCAGTTCTGCGCGACCAGATAATCAATAGCTGTAATAATATCCTCTACCCGGTTGTAAGGATTTTCGAGCTGGCGGGGTTCTCCGCTGCTTTCTCCCTGATTCGAAGCATCGTAGGCCAGGGTAATAAAGCCATGACTTGCCAGCTTTGCAGCGTAGAGGCCTGAAGTTTGTTCTTTAACGCCGCCACTTGGATGGACAACTACAATGGCGGGGTAGCGCTCTGCTTCATTGAAATTCTCAGGGAGAAACAAATTTCCCGCCATATTGACTTCTGCGTTGGTAAAGCGAATGGATTTCATCATTTATTTCTCCCGGGGCTGGGTCCAGTAGTTACGATGAATTGATGATAGGAGTGGACAGCATTTTTGATTAGCTGGGATAATCAAATGACAGTTATTAGCGTGGCTTATTAATATGATGAAAGAGAATCTCAACGATCTCATTACATTTCTGACGGTGATTCAGGAGGGGAGTTTCACACGGGCAGCCGTGAAGTCGGGAACGTCCCAGTCAGCAGTGAGCCAGACCATCAGTAACCTTGAAGCACGCCTGCAGCTAAAATTACTAAATCGCACAACCCGAAGTCTGACACTTACGGAAGCGGGAGAGCGCCTGGCACTGATTATTGGACCGGCATTTGAAGAAATCTCAGATGGGCTGGAGCAACTCGCTGAAATGCGTGATAAACCTGCAGGCAGGGTTCGTATTTCTGCCGATGAATATGCCATTCAGCAGGTGCTGTGGCCGAAGTTAGCGCCGGTGCTGAGAAATTATCCCGATATTCATCTTGAACTCATCACCGATTATGGTCTGGTTGATATTGCCAGAGAGCGCTTTGATGCTGGTGTAAGGCGAGGTGGGCTGATCGCTCTGGATATGATTGCCATCCCGATTAGCGCGGAACACCGTATGGTCGTCATCGTATCGCCTCATTATCTTCCCGGCAAGGATTTGCCTGAAACCCCAGCAGAACTGCTTACCCTGCCGTGTATCAATCTGCAGCTACCCACGCATGGGCAGAATTTGACGTGGACGTTTTTAATTGACGGGCAGGAGCAAAAATTGCGGGTAAAAGGGCAAATTGTCGTTAACGACATTAATCAGGTCCGTCAGGCCTGTCTTGATGGCTATGGATTTGCATATGTACCGCAGGCACTGGTGCAGAATGATATCGATTCCGGCCAGCTGCTGACCGTTCTGGACGACTTCACTATTACCTTCCCGGAATATTATCTGTATTACACCAGCCGCCTGAAGTCTTCGGCTGCTTTTAATGTCATTATTGAAGCGCTCAGAAATAAAAAGTGAGCCCAAAATTCAACGACCTTGCATGAATTGCCCCATAAGAGTATCCGCAAGCCCGGGAATGGTTTAAGCACATGATCTGACTGAACGTGATGTGTATGAAGCAACAGAAAAGTACAGCACTCCCCGCGGCCAGCTGCTAGGCGGAGAGACGCGAATGTTATTCTCTCACGCATAGAAAACCTTGGCCTGGGATGGTTGTGCGTTTGCGTAAATGTTGTTCCTCCAGCCGGTGATGGTCGCAGGTCACGTAAGTTTGACCAGGGAAAAGATCTTAACACCAGCCGTTACAGTAACAGGCGCTCCTCCAGGGCGAGCGCTTTTCCTTATTTCACTCTATAACCTTTTAAAAAACAATAAGTAGCTGTCATTGTGGGGAAGTATCGTATGCCCGCTGAACGAAGATTACTTCCAAAGATGAACGTGTACGTATATATTATCTACGTTCATCTAAAGCAATGTGTAAAATTTATGGAAAATCACGCTTACATAACCATCAAAGAGGCGGCGACACAGCTCGGTGTGACGCACAGGACGCTTAAGTATTATGAAGAACTCGGCATGGTTGTCCCGAAACGCACCAGGGGACGTTACCGGCTTTATGATGATAACGATTTGATACTCTTAAAGCGTATTATCCGTTTACGTGCGTTAGGTTTCTCTCTCAGTACCATTCAGGAAATTATCAGCCGGCCTATGGAAGTGAACGAGGCAGGAGCGGCAGAATATAGTCTGGAAACATTACGTGATATTGCTTCAGCCATAGAAAAGAAACTGAATATTGTTATTCAGCGAATCGAGTCAGCCCGGCAGGAGCTTAGCGAAGCTGGAAAGCTGAAAAATGAGTTAACTGAGGATTTAACTTATCTGGCCCGTCGTATAGCCGGAGAATCATCTGCAGCCCTGACTAGTGAACGGCTGGCTTCTTCAAAATACACGGATAAAATAAGTAAAAAATGATGACTTCAGTTTCTGCTCATGACAGGACTAGGCTTACAAAAGATATATTTTTCCCCTTAACCATCGCACTGTGCGTGGGGTTAGAGTTTTTCGATAGTACTTTTTTTTCATTTTATGCCCGTTATATTGCCGGCGGGATCAATGCACCTGCAGATGAACTGGTCTGGTCAACCAGTCTCTATGCGGTGGCTTCAGTAGTTGGGATACTTCAGCAGTCATGGCTTATTGAGCGCATCGGTTATCGTGCATATCTGACGCTCTGTTTGCTGGGTTTCAGCCTGGCTTCATTACTGGTTTGTTTTACGAGTTCTTCAGCGGAAATGGCTACCCTGCGGTCGGTGCAGGGTTACTGTATGGGCCCTATGTTAAGCATCTGTAGAATAATTCTGCAGTTCTCCCTTGACGGTAAAATGCGTGGCCTGGCATTGAAATTGTTTTTATTCTGCATACTGCTTTCGAGTGCTGCTGCACCCCTGATAGGGGGCTACCTTATTGGCTATTTAGGCTGGAGAACACCTTTTGCCGCTATGTCATTAACCGGTGGCGTCATAGCACTCATGGTGTTTTATGTGGTACCGCAACAAGGGAAATCCGAGACGTCACAACGTACCGAAGCGCATTTCTGGCCTTATATTATTTTTACGCTGGCTATCATTTCGCTACAGACCGTCATGCAGCAGGTACAATTCCAGCGCTTTACCTCGGCTCCTTTTATGCCACTGCTGACAGGTGCTGGGCTTATGGCTCTGGGTTGGTTTACCTACCATCAATGGCGACATCCACGGCCACTATTGAACCTTCGTACCTTCAGAACCGATTTATTCAGAACCGGCCTGGTGATGTATATGCTTTATTATTATATAAATAACTCTATGGGGTATCTTATTTCCAGAATGCTTGAAGGAGGACTGAATTACCCTGTTCAGAATGCTGGTCTGTTAGTTGGAGGGACGTCGTTACTTGCGCTATCTCTGATGTTTCTGTATTTTCGCTTTGCTCCAAAGATAAAAAATAAAAAGTTAATAATTATTCCCGGCTGGCTGATAGCTGTTGTTATTGCAATATGGATGTTGAAAATGCCACCTGATGTAAGTGAAGACTGCTTGCTGATACCTTTGTTTTTGCGTGGTGGATTGCTGCTGACGATCGCTTTGCCTGTCGGCGGCAGTGCATTCAGCCTTTTTAGTGAAGAGGACTACAGTCACAGTTACAGACTGAAAAATATTGTAAAGCAACTGACTTACTCTTTTTCTACCGCGTCTGTCATTATGCTCGAACAGGAAAGGGAAGCGCTACACTATTCTCGTCTTGCCGAGGCAGTTACCATGAATAATATTGCCTTTCAGAACATGATGGGTACACTATCCGGGCAGCTTACTATGATTCCTGAGACAGAAATAAAGCAGGCATCACTTGTGTTAATCCAGAAGATGGTTATTAGTCAATCTGAAATGCTGAGCGTTCAGGATGGCTTCTTATTTCTTGCAGCTATAGCTTTGATTGCGGGAATATTTTCTTTGTGGCAGCGAAAAATTTGATTTTAACCTGTCCTGCCAGAGCTGTCCGGTAGTTTCTTCAGTATTATTGCCAGACTATCCTCAGGCTGATAAATCAGGATCCGAAATGAAAAAAAGAAGCTGATTGCGTTTAGCCATTTGAGCAAAATTTGCCCCCTTTTGTATTAAACTCAGCCCCGCCAGAGGTGAAAAGATTATGCGCGTTAGCGCATGAAGGCACCAAAAGCCATACCAGATTCACTTGGCGCCTGTAGCCCGACAAAGGCGGTTCCGATTCCCGGGAGCGGGGGGATGTTTTGTGAGAGTAAAGCAGCCATGCTCGCCAATAGCAAAGGCGGACATCGTGCTTAAATACTACTCACATGGCTGAGTCCAGTCCGCATGGTGATTCAAAAAGGCCTCTTAAAACTATATCAGCATGACTTTTCGCCAGCGAGTCCAGATCAGGCCGCAGTGTGCTGTCTTCTGGGAAAATTTCATGAAAAAGCGTCGCCGTTACCATCGGTCCGATGACTGAAAGCGCCTGATGCAGCGCATTTCCATGCCTGACTTCTCCCCGCTTTTGCCCTTCAGTAAGCACGACAGTTATCAGGCTGAGTACGCGGGCGACAACATTGTCGTGCCAGATGCGTGCAAGATCAGGGAATTTTTTCGATTCGCTTATCACCATACGGGCTATGGCCGGCACATGACTGTTACTCGCGCCTTCGGCCGCAGTATTCAGAATCAAGGGAATAATGAATCGCGCTGAACCGCTGAGTTCAGAGGCAGCCTTATCCATCCCTTCCAGATGACTGGTAAATGCAGAACGTGCAACGGCCCTGAATAAATCTTCTTTTGTCGCAAAGTACAGGTAAAGCGTACCTTTTGCCACACCTGCACGCTTAGCCACTTCATTCAGGTTAGTACTGGCATACCCTTATTCAAATTTCAAAACCATGCGCTTTAGACATTGCATGGAAATAAGACGCTTTTTTTGCGACCGCCAAAAAAAAGCTTACTGCCGGCGAACCAGCAGTAAGCGGAAAAGATTCAAGTTTCCTCTGTCAGCTATTTAAAACTGACCGGTGCACTATAGTGGCAACGTTTTCTCTTGTTTAGCGAATAATGCGAACTCCACGAATTAATTAAAATTTTCAAAGAATTGCTTCGGCGGGGGCCTTTCGGTTCTGGCCCTGCAAATCACTACATCCTTCGGTTCAGCGGCCTGTTGTAGGGGGCGATTTTTTCCATAAAAAAACCCCTCAGGCGAATTCTTCACGTGTGTACTGGGATTCTCGTCAGGGTTCGCAAGGGAAGAACCTTACTCACTTCACGTTTTTTAAACTTTTTTGGGTAGGGGTATTCTTAATAAAGGGTGTATAAAATCTATTCGAACCATGCGGTAAGATAACGCATGGGATTATAACAATGCTAATTGATTGTTTTTTATACGTTTAAGGGTGGACCATGCTTTTGGATTTACATACAGGGAGAAATGACAACATAGATGGATATGAAGAAAAAAAAGAGAAGCAAGATAATAAAGCAGACCGTCTGGATGGATGGGTTTTAAGTCCTCATCAGCGCTGTTTTTTAGAGTCACTTTTTGATGAACATGACTGACCTCCCTTTAAGTTAAAAAGGCCCGCTTCGGCGGGCCTTTTTCGTTTCTGTGCCGAGCCAATCAATCCAGATTGCTCTTTACCAGATGTGGCTTCGGACGCAGCGTATGGCGCATCTGCCGGGACCATCATATTGTTTCCTGGCTCGCCGGGTAGTATCAGGCACCGCAGCCCTCAATATCTGTCGTTAGATTAATTGACAAAGCACAGGTGGTCACTGGTCTTTACAGCCAGATGAGAACGAAGAATTTGACGGAAACTAAGTTGTGTCAGGCGTGCTATTCAGAGCTTCAGAAAATGTGTCGTCGAGTCAGTACTGGAGTCCCTTTACCTGCCCTTGTATATAACTGACAATGCTTTATATGTCAGCCAGCCATGTTTGGGTACTACGTAAAATCAACCGGATCCGTGAGCAGCTTAGACTGAAAAGGGGTTGTACTGCTAAAACTGACGGCACGTAAACCTTTAGAAGAGGTAATAGTTCGATATCTGAGGTTACTGTATGACAATCTGGAAGAGAGCCCCGGAGAATGAGAATGCCGAAGCCTCAAAGCGGCCAATACCCGCTAAGAGCGAAAAGCTGACGAGTGCTCTTAGCGTGAACCCGGGGGAAAATGTCATAAATAAAGCAGTCTGGCTGTAAAAAATCTTCTCAGTACGGCTGCAAAAGTTCGGGTTTGGGTTTCTGAATTTCGTAAAGAGGCAGTTAAGCTCTTTTAATTGATACAGTATATCGGGCTGTTCAGGCTCGCTGATAAACCTGATTTTTTCTGACGCCCCGTACTGAACCGCGACGGATATCATACTTTATTGACACCCATGACCAGCTTACCAAGATCGGTATTAGCCACGCGGACCGAGTGATTTTTTGCCCATGCGGGCAGAGCGTGAATGTAACAGGTAAAGGTACCGTTAGTGACGCCTGAATGATCTGTCGAAACCGCCTTTATGTCTCTGACACGCATGGTCCCCTAGCATAAATCATGATGCCTGCGGAATGAAACCTGGCCGTACGGGGTGAGTTCCCAGACTTTTCGTCCTGCTTTCACCTGTGAGGTCAGTAGGCCAGCATCAACAAGCGCTTCCATCTTCGCATTAACCCAGCAAGCGCTACCGGTTCTTATCGAGACCGGCTACTGCTTTTCACCCAGCCAGAGGGATTGCTGATTAAATGACTGCTGTATGAGACAGCGATACATAGTTTCGCTGGCAACCTGTGAGCTGAAAGGAAGAAAAAAAACTAAAATCCCTGTAATCCATCTCAACGAAATTTCTCCATGTTCAGAGTCTGCAAGTTTCATTCACGTCACTGAATACGTTTGCAGCATCAGTTTTTATCAGTGGAAGGTCAGCCCGTTAGCGGTGATAGTAATAAGACAGAGATGCTACGATGAAGTTCGACGGACTCAGAGTGCTTACCAGCTCAGGATTATTACGAAACAGCGACGCGTAGTCTTTGTAAAACAGTATCATGACCAGCGCTACCAGGGTGACAGAAGCGTCAATGTTTACGACACGGTAAACCGGGCCTTTCCACAACGGAATAAATTTCTTAAAGCATGGCCAGAAAGCCAGTGCGGCCATCGCACCCCCCGAAAAAAACAAGACCAGCACCATGCGGGTGGTCAGTATGGCTCTGATTTCTGCCGGTGTGGTATTGAGGATGTGGGTGATCATCGAGCGGTCAGGGGCAATACCGTACTGCTGAATAAAGAACTGAGCAGGGGCAGCGACAAGAATAAACAGCGCAACAGTTACCCTGTCCAGCCAGACAAATGAGGCGAGGGTTATCACAATATTTATGACGCTAAAGACCACCACGGGCATTGAAAGGAAAAAAAGAATGTTGTGCAGGCCGGTCAGTGGTATGAGGGTGAGAGCCTGTCTGTAGTAAGCAATATTCAGAAAAACGGTGATATACAGCGAGAACAATACAATAAAAGTAATGCGATGCATTACCGGCTTCCTGAAGTGAAAGGCTGACATACAGGTATTCCGTATCCTCAGTAAGGCTGAAACAGTAAGATTGCCAGGGTGCAGGATGCCGTGGAACATCAGTCAGCGGGATGCATAGCCGTAAAAGCTATAAAGGTCACGGCAGTATTCAATGTACTGCTCGATATCAACGTTCTGGTATCCCAGTAATCTGCCAACCCGCCTGATATGGTCTTCGTCAAAGGGACTGATGCTTTTGCTGAGCTCCTTCCTGAGTTCCTTCGCACTGATTTCGTACCCGGATTTGTAATAGATCCGACCCTGACCTTTATTGAAATCCAGGTATTTGATATCCAGCTGTAAGGGATTAGTGATGAACTCAATGGGAATGCAGTATTCAAACATCGCCACGCGCTTCAGATCCTTTTGCATCAGGGCATACTCAATGCCCTCGTGAGGCTCAATGCCGGTGGGTATCCGGTATCCGGTGCAGGCCCGCGTGGACGAGATATTATACCTTTTCAGTTTTGGTGAATCCCCGTTCAGCACGCTTAAACCCGCCGCCAGAAAGCTTGAGTAATAACAGTCAAAATCTGCAAAAAGGTTGCTTATCTTCAGCGCTTTTTCCTCTGCGCCGGCACGAAAAAATATCATTGCGGAACCAGCGGCTGTCTGGACAGAGCGCAAATTAAGCCGCTTCGGGTTAATCAAAAATATGACAGGTATACTCCTGGCATAAACGACACAATCCAGCTTTTTGTTGGCCATACTGATGTACTTGATTTCATCAATGGTCGGAAAACCGGAATGGCTCATGGCTTGATCACTCATCGCTGTCATCTCGCTGAATACGTGTTGAAGTCTGCAGGTGAGGGAATGTCATTGTTCCTCATCTCCGAACAGAGCATTCAGGATGAACGTGTTCATCACAATGTTAATCACTATTCCCGCTACCATTACGAGGTTAGTCTTATCCGGGTAGAGTCCGGACAGTCGAACTGTAACGTCATATATCGTGTAGAACGTTGAAGCTATTACCCATGCTCTCATGAAATATCGCATCTCTTCTCCTTTGGGCGTCAGCACCATCAGACCAGACATCTGAAAAATACCCTCACAAAGGCTGTGAGGGTGAGTCAACCGAGGGATTTAGAGGCACTGTCTCTTATTCTGTGGACATTGGCCTGACGTCTGCCGTTAAGGCTTTATGCATAATAATGCATTTGATTTTGTTGTCTGATGAGGAAAGCGATATTCCATCACAGAGCATGTATCACTATGATTGATAATGTTTCAATTTATGAACAAAATAAAAAGTAAATGCATGAGTTCATTATTCTGAATCGCTTTATACAGATTTTTTCAGTGTCAAAGAAAAGTTCTTACCGGAAGAGCTCATTCATAAAGAAGTGGATGTGTGTCTCAGGGGATCTGATGTGTGACTGATGCGACTCATTCAGGGCAATGATATTCTGGCCCGTATCTGTCTTGATATACTAGTATTTCGGACGTGGGTGATATGGCGTCTGTCAGACAGGCAAAATACGAAATGTCATCCTGCGGCGTTGACTGTACTGACTTCCCGCCTGTCAGATTTTCCATTTATCAGGAATAAGTGAGCCGGGGTGTTGAGGTGGGAGGCGTGCATCAGAAATATCAAGGAACAGAGAAGAGGGCGCACGGGTGATGGCCTGACCCACATCACTTTCTTTGTTTCAGTCTTCATGATGCGAAAAATGCCACCCACTGGATGAACTCTTACGATCCTTCCCTTTGCGACTATTACTTCTATGCTCGGTCTGATAATCTGCGACTATTTTTTGTTTAAGTTGGCAAGGGGTAAAGTCGGCCATGCCGGGAGCTCTGATAAATACACAATAATGAATCGTATCAGGCGCATTCTGTTTATGTTCTTTTAGCTTCAGTAAAGGCTGAATTGTGAGAGCTTTAGTTATCCTGATCGTTTTCATAATCCCTGTTCTGGCATCCTGCCAAAATGATAATGCTTATCCCGGGCGGCGCGAAAGGGTTAAACATGATACCAGCTTGAATGATATCTGGAAAAAGAAGGTTTCGCGGGAAAAAGTAAGCCGTATGGATCGCATAAGAAAACAGGGATGCATGGATAACAGTGCTGACTGTGGCTTCCCGGTTAACTGGGGGGACGATACGGACTGAATTCGAGTCATTGCTGCGCCGGGTGCGTTAGCAGGCTGCCGCCGACAGGAGTCATAAATCACAGGGAGGACAAAAGAACTCTCCATACTGAAAGCACTTATAGCACTCAGAGAAAGGTACGGAGTTTCACGATTTCTACATCCCTGAACAGTTGCGTCGGACGAACAGCACCGTTCAGCATTAATGCATTCTTCAACGTAATGAGGCACCTTCATGCCGCTAAGCGGCTTTCAGTTCAGACTGCTACTACCCGCCTGTCTTATTCTTGATTCCCGTTATGCTTCTTTCCGTCAGCCTGACTTCGGAGAGTCCGAAAAAAATGTCTGGCATCTTCCGCATAGAGAGCGGGCTCTTCGATTACCGCAAAATGCTGCGCTATATATACCCGGATACCTTTTCATCCAGGCACGTGAGCTGGCTAATAAAATGTTTTCCGTAAGGCGCTCCAGCAATGCATACCCGGGATAATGATTTTCCCGGATGGCTTTCACTGCGTGAACTCCTGAGTATTTCTTAAAACCGTAAAAGAATTTTCTGGCGTTTGAGGCTGGCTAAATCTGAGGGAATGCTGAACGTCCTGGCTCAGATTCTGTGCTTAAGCTGTCAGCAGTCTGGCTGTTAATAAGATTAATGGTTAATAAATCTCTGAAAGTTAATCCGAAATTATCATTTGCCTTAATTAGTTTTCTTAAAATTCAATGTGTAACATGGTTTCTGGTGAGTTACATATTTCCTTGCGTAAACGTTTGCCTTGAAGGCGGCAAGTAATATCAGTAGTAATAATATCCGTCCATGACCGGGCATTTTTTATGTTTGATATCAGGAACGGAAAACAGGCTATGTGGAGTAAGAAGCGTCATGTGATTGTTATGGGGAAAGAAAGCATTCTTAGATGTGGTTTTTTCAGGCTTGTCGAGCAGGAATGCAATAAACAAGGGCATCTTATTCTTTATCCAGACAGTCATCCTTACCTCTGTATTAATGGCATTGCTGGTGCTTTTGAGGAGTTTAATCTCGGTATAATTTGCCTGGGTTACGATGATTTTTTTCCTGACTGGTTCTGTAGATTTTTAGCCTTACTTCGACAGACGAACGGTAACGTACTTATTTTCAGGGACAGTCATAAATTACTTGGCAGGCGTAAGAAAAGTCTGCTGGAAAGAGTCTGCTTTCTGGAGCCGATCCTGGATGTTTCTATGCCTGTCGATTACATTTCTTTTCTTATAGAACAGTTTATTGTTAAACAGCATTCTCTTTCGGGGGGGTGCAGAATATCTGACCGTGAAATCTCAGTGATCGATGGTTTTATTAATGGTGTTGACGCGGCCAGCCATTCTGCCTGTCTGGGCATTGCCACACAAACGCTGTACCAGCATCGGAAGAACTGTGCCAATAAACTGGGTGTCAGAAACCTGAAAGAGCTGCTCAGGTTCTGAGTGTCGGGAGGAAATGTGCCTGTCATAAGTATCAACAAGATCGACTGGTTCAGGATCCTGGCTGACCTTAGCAGAAAGGGATATTCACTGCAGGGTATTGCTGAAGAACTGGATGTCGTGGCGTCAACACTCGTTGGCTGGAAGAAGGGAGCAAGCCCTCGTCACCATACCGGTGAAGCGCTGATTGAAATGTGGTGCTGTGTCACCGGCAGGACACGTCAGGATGTGCCCCGAGAAAAGGTTATGCAGAAGTTCATTCTTCATCCCGCCAGTCATTCCGGCAGGCATTCAGAAAAATGAATCAGGGCGGATTCATAGTGCCGGTCGTACATCCTTTACCGGCACAGAGTCCTTCCGATGAAACTTGAGAATATCGTTAAGTATCATTCTCCACGAGCTGTCTCACCCTTCTTCAGTCCGAAACATTCTTCTTCTGAATCCTTTTCCGGCAGTGACATCATGGCTGCGCTGGGTATGGCCAATAAGCGTGCGCCTCTGGGTTATTCGGCTTTCTGCGGAAAAATGGATTTGAGCCAGGAAGACAAACGCCGGGCTGTCACTCTGCTGACCGCAAGCGGTCTGAAAGAATCCCTGCATTATCCGGCGCTAAGGAAAATGGCCGAAACCGAATGTCTGGCAGTCATAGAGATTATGGCGGCCTACGCTTTCCTGGATTATGCACGCAGTCCTGAAAGTACAATGCCGTGTCATGCCTGTAACAGCAGCGGGTACAGAAAAGGCAAGCGCTGCACAAAATGCAGCGGAAAGGGCGCTGTCCGTGCCGCCTGTAAGGACTGCAAAGGGCGGGGGCAGTCGGTTAACAGGATGAAAACCTGTCTGCAGGGAGCGCCCGTATATCAGCACTGCAAACGCTGTTCAGGGCGGGGATATGAGCGTATTTCTTCGCTGGTGGTGTTCAGGGCGGTCTGCCAGGTTACGCAGGCTGTTTCTCTGGATACCTGGAACAAGAGTGTGAAGCTGTTGCTTCAGTTTCTTGTTACTGAACTGCATAAAGAAGAGTCCCGGGCAGAAGAACAACTTTTTCGCGCTACTAAATAGCATGCTATTAAAATACTGGCCAACTTATCGTAAGCTATTTACTTTTCCATTTTTTGTGATACTTTGATTCTAATGATGGGTAACTTACCCTCTAGAGGCCTTTATTCAGCCCTGACATCCTTGTCAGGGCTTTTTTTATGCACCGCTTTTATCCGCGGTTTCTGTTTCCCCGTTTCGTGTTTGTTTCTCTATAACCAGCGCGGCATCCTTTCATGAGCAAACTGACAACCGATGTCGCTTACGGCGCATCTGCGGGCGCTATCGTTCACAGCATTCTGACGTGGTTTAGTCCGGAAGAATGGAGTGCCCTTGGCGTTCTGGCAGGCATAAGCATCGCGATGACTACCTGCATCATTAACTGGTATTACAGACGCAAGGCGACAATGGCAGAAATCAGGGCACTTAACTGCAGTTGCAAAAATGGCAGACCTTAAGGCATGGCGGTACCAGTCGCTTTACGAAAACGGTTAGTCGTCGCGGCAGGCGCCGGCGCGTTTGCCATTGCCACCATGCTGCTGAGCGGCCCTGATGGGCTGGAAGGTCGTGTCTATGTCCCTTATCCGGATATGGCTGGCGTCCTGACCGTCTGTGACGGTCATACCGGTACCGATATTGTCAGAAACAAAACCTATACCGATCTGGAATGCGACAGGCTGATGCAGGCTGACCTGAAACGGGTGCAGGAAAGTGTTGATGGTCTTGTGAAGGTTCCACTAGGCGAGTATCAGCGCGCTGCGCTTTACAGCTTTGCTTATAACGTCGGGCCAGAAGCTTTCTCCCGCTCCACTCTCCTTAAAAGGCTGAATGCTGGCGACAGAGAGGGAGCCTGTGAAGAACTGCGCCGATGGATTTATGCCGGTGGCATCAAACGAAAAGGGCTGTTAAATCGCCGCGACATGGAGCGTTCTCTCTGCCTGGCGGAAAGTGCAGATGACATTTAAAGCATGGGTAATTATAACCATCGAGGTGCTGCTCTCCACGCTCATCATTCTCGTGCTCTGTGGGCGGTTCAACGCTGAAAAGCTGCGTGCTAATAAGGCTCAGGCTCTGGTTATGCAACAGCAGCAGTACATTGCTGATATGCAGTTGCGACAGCGTGAAGTGGCAGCACTCGATGCCAGATACACACAGGAGTTGACTGATGCTCAGACAACTATCGATCGGCTGCAGCGTGATGTTGCTGCTGGTCGCAAGCGGCTGTACCTCAAAACCCGCCGTTCAGCCATGCCAGAGGATAAAACCCCCGGCGCCAGCGGCATGGGCGATGATGCCACCATCGAACTCTCTTCAGTTGCTAGACGAAACGTTCTCAGCATCCGGTCCGGAATCGTCAGTGACCAAATAAAAATAAAATACCTCCAGGATTACATAAGGCAAATTATTGATGAGCGAGACAAAAAATAATTCATTGTCTGGGGAGGTATTCGAGCGTTTAACGGTGATCTGCTCCGCAGGAAAAAAATAATCACAATCAACAAATGTGGTTATGCCTTTGCGAGTGCGGCAACGAAACTGTTGTTCGGCATAGCAACCTGACTGGAGGGAATACTCGATCTTGTGGATGCCTGAAGATTAAACACGGACACGCACGAGTAAGTAAGAAAACGCCAGAGTATTTTACTTGGGAAGACATGAAGAGCCGCTGCTGCAATCCTAATGATGTGAACTACCACTCTTATGGTGGCAGAGGTATTTCAATTGATGAGCGCTGGTTTAATTTTGAGAATTTTTTATCTGATATGGGGCGTAGGCCTAAAGGCGCAACCATTGAGCGGATAGATAACAACCGGGGTTACAACTCTACTGATTGTCGATGGGCTACTGCACATGAGCAAGCACGAAACAGGCGTACAAACAGAATGATCATAGCCTTTGGTAAAAACATGTGCTTCAAGGATGCGGCGAGGATTTACGGATTAAGCATGGGATGTTTGGCGGCCAGATTAAGGGTGATGAGTCCGGAAGAGGCATTAACGAAGCCCCTGGAAACACGCAGACCACGAAAGCCCGACAACACTCAGGCTTTTTGTTGATTTCACCCTCAGAGAGCGAATCGAAATTGCCAGAAAGCAAATAGCAGGATTACAACAATACATCAGAGAACAATGCTTGAAATGATCACTGCAAAAATGCCTGAAAAAAACAGCCCATCCGTGGACCAAACGTGATAGGAGTTCGTTCTTTCTTATACGCTTTTCAGGTTAGACAATCTCGCGATGCTTTCAAGCATAAGCGGTGAATTTCTTAAACCCCTGAGACGAGGCAAATGCTGTCCTGAAATACTGAAAAGCGGATGGTGGCGTCTCGGAACGAGTAATACATAACTTTTCTTAGGTACCTAAATGACACTCACCGACAAACAAGAAATGTTCTGTCGCGAGTACTTAATCGATTTGAACGCTTCGCAGGCGGCCATCAGGGCAGGCTACAGTCATAAAACTGCAAGCCGAATCGGCTCAGAAAACCTGTCAAAACCTGACATTGCTAAGCGTATTATCGAACTTAAATCAGAGCGCAACGAAAGGGTAGAGGTAAACGCAGATTACGTGCTGCGTCGACTGGCAGAGATAGACAAAATGGATGTGCTCGACATCCTGAATGAGGATGGCGGACTGAAACGTGTGCACGAGTGGCCGGGAGTCTGGCGTACGACGCTGAGCGGGGTGGACGTACTGACGACCATCACCCGTTCCGACGAAACCACTACCGAACACATCCTCAAAAAAATAAAGTGGCCAGACAAAGTCAAAAACCTGGAGCTGCTCGGCAAGCACATCGCTGTGCAGGCCTTCCGGGAGCAGGCCACACACGCACACACAGGCAAAGATGGGGGCCCGGTGGAGGTTGCGCTACTGACCCGCGAGGAATACCGGCAGGCGCGCCGGGAAATGCTGGAGGATGACGACTGCTGACTTCAAGACCGCTGCACGCCGTATAGAGTGCGAAGAGGACGGGCTCTATTTTGCCCGGTACTTCTTTAAGCAGCGCACCGGCAGCAAAATGATTGTCGCGCCACATCATCAGGTGATTCAGCAGACGCTGGACCGGGTGACAGAGGGCGACATCCGGCGACTCATCATCAATGTTCCCCCGGGCTACACCAAGACAGAGCTGGCAACCCTCAACATGATAGCCCGCGGGCTGGCGCTGAACCGTCGCGCCCGCTTTATGCATCTCTCGTATTCCCACAACCTGGCGTTACTGAACTCGTCCACAATACGAAGCATTGTGAAGTCTGCCGCCTTTAAGGCCATGTGGCCCATGGCGCTGCGGGATGATGCAGACAGTAAAGCCATGTGGTGGACGGAATACGGCGGCGGGGTGTATGCCTCGTCTGCGGCCGGTCAGGTGACGGGCTTTCGCGCGGGGCATATGGAGCCGGGCTGGCAGGGCTGTCTTGTCCTTGACGACCCGGTAAAGCCTGACGATGCCTACAGTGAGACGGTACGCGGCGGGGTCAACACCCGCTTTAACGAGACCATCCGTTCCCGTCTGGCCATTGAGGCTACGCCCATCGTGGTCATCATGCAGCGTATCCATTACCACGACCTCAGCGGTTACCTGCTGCGGGGTGGCAGTGGCGAGATGTGGCACCACCTGAACCTGCCTGTACTGATTGACCGCAGCCAGCCTTATACGACGCTTTATCCGGAAAACACCCACGCGATACCGGTTGAACACGGGTTGCCTGATGGCTGGCTGTGGCCGTTCAAGCATAACGAGTCTCATCGGGTGCAGCTGTTTTCACACCGGCGTACCGCTGAAGCACAGTACATGCAGCATCCGCGGCGATTCAATGCGGAAGGCGCGCTCTGGACGGAAGCGATGGTGTCCGGCGCGCGTGCGCTGGACATAGCCCTTCAGCCTTCGCGAACGGTGGTGGCCATTGACCCGCAGGCGACCAACAGCGGCGAAAGTGACGAAACCGGTATTGTTGTGGGAAGCAGTTACGGGCGCGGCAACGATCGGCTTTTCTCCGCAGATGCGGATTACTCCGGCAAATATTCACCCAACGCCTGGGCAAAGCGGGCTATCCGGGCTTATGAAGAGCATCATGCCGAAGCCATCGTCATTGAAACCAACCAGGGTGGTGACATGGCTGAGGATACGCTGCGAAACGCCGGTTTTCGGGGGCGCATCATTCGTGTCCATGCCAGCAAGGGCAAGTTTGCCCGGGCCGAGCCCATCTCAGCGCTGTATGAGCAGGGGCGAGTGGCGCATCGCGGTAACCTCTACCAGCTGGAGAATCAGTTGCTGGAATATGTGCCCGCCACGGCCAAAAAGTCTCCTGACCGCCTCGATGCGCTGGTCTGGGCTATCACAGAGCTGTTCCAGCCGAAAGGCACGACGGTCCGGCCATTTTCCGCATAACGGATAATTCCAGTGAGTAACGACGTCCGCAGGCGATCGCCAAAAATCGAATCCATGGCTGGTTGCTGGCCGATGATTACCGCGCTGCTGGGCGGCACCTCAGCGATGCGTCTCGCAGGCAAAATCTATCTGCCGCGCTGGCCAAATGAGGAAGAAGCGTTCTATCAGAACCGGCTGTCTGTGGCCACACTCTTTCCGGCATTCGCCCGTACCGTTGAAGTCCTGAGCGGCAAACCTTTTTCCCGCCCGGTCACCTGGGAGGACAGCGTGGTTCCGGCACGCATACGTGACATGTTCACGGATATAGATTCGCAGGGCACAAACCTGCATTCCTTCCTTGCTGACATCTGCGAAGAGGCGATGGCCTTTGGGCTCTGCGGCATTCTGGTCGAGCATCCACCTGCGGATAAGCCGCTCTCCCTGGCTGAGGAACGCCAGCGTGGGCTGCGGCCTTATTTCGTCAAGGTAAGCGCTAACAGCCTGCTGGATTACGACTCAGAACGCGTTAACGGGCAGGAGACCTTTACTCTTCTGCGTTTTGTCGAGACGGTGAGTGAGCGTGACCCGCAAAATGAATTTGTCGTCAAAGAGATTGAGCAGGTCAGGGTACTGAATCCTGGCCGCTGGCGGATTTATCGCGAAAAGCGCAATGAAACAAACGGGGCGCTGGAGTGGCAGCTGCACGATGAGGGCACCACCAGCCTGAATAAAATCACGTTTGTCCCGGTTTACGGTGACAAGCGTGGTTTTATGAACGGCAGACCGCCGCTGGCAGAGCTGGCCTGGCTCAACGTCGAACACTGGCAGTCACGCAGTGACCAGCAGACCATTCTGCATGTCGCGCGCGTACCGGTGTTGTTCGGCAAGAAGCTGGGCGATGGTCCCATCTCAGTAGGCGCTGCATCAGCAATCATGTCAGAAGAAGATGAAGCGGACCTGCGCTATGTCGAACACAGTGGAAAAGCTATCGAAGCCGGACGCACCGACATTCTCGACCTTGAGGAAAAGATGCGTCAGATAGGTGCGGAGTTACTGGTGATCAAACCCGGCCACCGGACTGTTGTTCAGACGCTGGCAGATAACGAGGCGGGTACCAGTGCATTACAGCGCATGGTGTGTGACCTCACCGATGCAACCCGGCTGGCGCTGCAGTATCTGGCTGAGTGGACTGGCGAGACCGAGGGCGGCCACGTCACTATCTTCAATGACTTTGGCGCCACCACGCTGGCTGAAGCCTCGGCAGACTTCCTGGTGGGCATGTATAAAACGCGTGCGCTGTCAGACGAGACGCTGTTTAACGAGATACAGCGCCGTGGCCTCATCAGCAGCGGACTCCGGTGGGAAGATGAGCAGGTACGTATCCGTGCCATGCCGCCTCCCGTGCCAGACAAACCGGTAACACCAAACCCGGTATAACCTTCTTCAGGCCTGTGCAGACGCACGGGCCCTTTTTATTGCCGGCCGCTGCGGATGCAGCGCGGTGCCACGAGCCGGATGGCTCTTACCTGGTTGGATGGCCATGATGAAACTGAAACTCGATGAGAACGGACATGTTGTCGTAAACGATGGCAAGCCGGTTTACGTACAGGACGATGGCAAGGAACTGGTATTTGATGCGCCGGGCACGCTCCAGACCATTTCGCGTCTTAACGGTGAGGCGAAATCGCACCGTGAACGTGCGGAGACAGTGGAAGCGCAGCTCAAGACCTTTGAAGGTATTGCCGATCCGGCTGCTGCTCTGGCGGCACTTGATACCCTGAAAAACCTGGAAGTCAAAACGCTGGTGGATGCGGGTGAGGTCGAGAAGGTCCGCACGGAAGCCGTTCGCGCCCTGGAAGAGAAATATGCGCCCATCGTGAAAGAGCGCGACGATCTGAGCCAGAAACTCACAGCTGAGAAAATTGGCGGCAGTTTCGCCCGGTCTAAATTCATCGCCGAGAAGATGAGTATTCCGGCTGATCTGGTAGAAGCACGTTTTGGCAGCAATTTTCAGGTAGTGGGTGACGCCGTCACGGCTTTTGACCGTGATGGAAATAAAATTTTCAGTGCCGTCAGGCCCGGCGAAGCGGCCGGATTTGATGAAGCGTTAAGCATTCTCGTTGAGCACTACCCGTATAAAGACCAGATCCTCAAAGGCACCGGTGCATCAGGCGGCGGTTCCGGCGGTGGCAATGGCAATACCAGCCCGAACACGCTCACCCGCGAACAGTTTGAGTCCCTCAGCCCTCAGGAGCAGAGCGAAAGAGCGTGCGCGGGTGTGCAGATTACCGATTAAAAGGATATCTCTGAATGTCTAATACCCTTACCCAACTGATCCCCGACCTGTATCAGTCACTGGATGTTGTGTCCCGTGAACTCTGCGGGTTCATTCCGTCCATCACGCTGGATGCCTCCGCAGAGCGCGCTGCACTCAATCAGCCGATCCGCATTCCGCTGACGCCTGCCTCTCAGGCCGAAGATGTGAAACCCGGCCAGCTACCGCCCGATGACGGCGATCAGGATATCGGTAATGTGCCGCTGACCATTACCAAATCCCGCATGGTGCCGTTCCGCTGGGAGGGTGAGCAACAGAAAGGCATCAAATCGGGTCCGGGATATCACGGTATCCGTCGTGACCAGGTGACTCAGGCCATGCGTACGCTCGTCAATGAGATTGAAGTGGACCTGGGCCAGCTCTTCCGTCGGGCATCGCGCGCAGCAGGAGAAGCCGGCAAAACGCCCTTTAAAGATACGCTCACAGATACGGCGCAGGTACGTAAAATTCTCACTGATAATGGCGCGCCTCTGAGTGATTTGCAGTGTGTGATTGATACCACGGCGGGGGCAGCGCTCCGTACTATGGCGCAGCTGACGAAAGCGAACGAAGCCGGCACCACGGCATTACGTGCACAGGGAACACTGCTAGAGCTGCATGGCTTTACCCTGCGCGAGTCAGCGGGTGTTGCTTCGCCTGCATCAGGCAGTGCGCCCGGTGAGAAACTGGTGCTCGAATCAGAGGCCAGGCCGGGTGACATCATGATGGCTTTGAAGGCTGATGATAAAACCGCGTATCCCGGTGATATCATCATTGCCGGCCGCCACAAATATATCATTGCCAGCGTTCAGCCCGGTTCGGGCCTGACCATTCTCGCGCCAGGTCTGCGTGAAAAGCTGGGTAAAGGCAGTGAAGTAAAGATTGTGAACAAATTCACGGCCAATTTTGCTTTCAGCCGCTCCGCCCTTATCCTGGCGACCCGCGCACCTGCGCTACCTGAAGAAGGCGATATGGCGGATGACCGCATCATGATCACCGACCCGCGCACGAACATGTCGTTTGAAGTCTCCATGTATAAACAGTACCGCCGCGTGCGCTATGAAATTGCCGCGGCATGGGGCTGTCAGAACATCAAACCAGAACACACCTGTTTGTTGTTAGGATAGCCAGCTGCGTTCACGTCAGGCATCTCTTAATCAGACGAGGTATGCATGCTGACTCTCCAACAGCAGGCCGACGCACGCCGCTTTATGGGCTATCCGATGCTGGGTGACACTACGCCTGATGATCGCTCCGATGCTGCCTATGCGCAGGTTACGTCCGGTCGGTACCAGACGCTGGCTCACCGCCTGAATACCCTGCGTCCTGAGGAAGAAGCCATTGTAGCGGGCTATCTTGCTACTCTGGCTGGTCTTGAGATCGGCATCACTCGCGCAGCAGATAACCTCGATACAGATAAAGCAGCCGTGTGGCAGCGCAACCGATCCGAGGTGGCTGACCGTACCCGTTTATATAATCAATGGCGGCGCCAGCTCTGTGGCTTACTGGGTATTCCCCCGGGGCCAACGCTGGACAATGGCACCACGCGGATTGTCAGGAACTGATATGGATGCATCACAGCTGGTGGCCAAAGTGAATCATGGCAATGGTATGGCGGCTCAGCGCCTTGGAAATATTGTCAGCCATTATCGTGCGACCAGCCCGTTCAGCCCTCTGAAAACCACACCACTACAGCTTCTGCCCGCCTCGTTTGTCGCTGACAACAGTTACATGCGCGCTGCACGATATGGTCAGGCGTCACGCATCGGCATTTTTGATGCCACCCTTTTCAGGGAAGGGGATTTTCTGGTCTCGCCGTCAGAGGGAACCTTTTATGTGGCGGCAATGCCCCTGCTGCAGCCCGTCCTGTGCGTTAAGGCGGAGCGGCTCATCACATTCAGGCGTACCACATCTGAAGGGCCGGGCATCGGGATGCAGGAGTATGGTGGGACCACAACTGCGCGTGAAGAGGCCATTATGACGGACTGGCCGGCCAGTATTCTTTTGATCCGGAGTGGCGAACACAGCCCGCTCCGGTTACCCGCCGACACCCGCAGCGCCGGTTACAGTATCCTTATGTCGGCATTCCGTGGCATACAGATGCAGGCGGGGGATTTTGTCAGTGATGAGACTGGCCGGCGATACGTCATTACGGGCAGTGAACTGACTGATATGGGCTGGCGCCTCATCGCGATGCGGGTATCGGTTTAGCATGGCCAGTGTCGATGATGTTTTACGGTTCCTTGCCAGGCGAGTGACCGAGTCCATTTACCCTGACGGTACGGCATTGCCTGGTACAGTGAATGCTCCCGTTAAAGTCTATCCCGGCTGGCCTGTGCCCGGTTTGCTGCAGCCGGATATTGATGCTGGCAGTGTGCACATTTCAGTCTGGCCGCTTCCGACTGAGCGCAGGGTAAATACCCCGCTGGGCCGGCCATTCCGCCCTGTGAGAGGCGCTGGAGACAGGGCAGGCAAAGCTGTCAGGGAGCTGAAGCGTCAGATTAAAGATTTTCAGATTACCGTCTGGGCACCCACGCCAGAACTCAGAGAACAGGCGGGTACAGCGACAGATGCTGCGCTTTCTGCTGAGAGCAATATTGATTTGGGCGATGGTGCACCTGCCCAGCTGTTCTATGTCCGACAGTTTGATTCAGACAGCGCGGAGAACTGGCACGTGTACCGGCGCGATCTGTTCTTCAGCGTGAATTTTGCCACCACACAGACCATCACTGCGCCGGAAGTTATTCAGACCGTTGTCACGCTCAATAATCAACAGGCCGTACGGTAACGCCCGCTCACCCTGCACCTTACCTTCAAAATGGAGTAACTCTTCATGCCGATTTATCCTGCCGGCGACCTCAACACATCTGCACTGACCGCGCCGGATTTGTATGTTCAGGTGGTGCCACCACGGGCGCGCTACATCAATGGCGTTCCCACCGATGGACTGGGTCTGGTTGGTGTGGCGAGCTGGGGGCCCGTAAACAGTGCATTTCGCATCAGCTCTGATACCGAGCTGGCTTTTTTTCTGGGCGCACCCGTTAACCGAAAGTATGACCTTTCTACCGCCGCCGCCATTTCGCTGCAGGTGGGGGCCACCAGCCTTAACTGTGTGCGTGTGACGAACGGGCGGGATACGGTTGCTACGGGAAAACTCAGTGAAGGCAGCACGAAAAGCGTTCTGTTACTGTCAGCGCTCTACAGCGGTACGCGAGGTAATCAGATTCGCGCTGGTATCAGCAAGGGCACGGCAGCTGCATCCCTGAAACTCACCGTCAGTCTGCCCGGCGTAAGTGCAGAGGTGTTTGATAACCTCCGCGGTGAGGGTGACGACCTGCTGAAAGCCATGACGGCGGCAGTCAATCAGGGACAGTTAACTGTCCGGGGGCCCAGCCAGCTGGTGCGCGCAAAAGTCGCAGAGTCCGACGCCGCTGCCATGGACGAAGTGACGGAAATAACGCTCAGCGGCGGCACGGATGGTGCCACAGGGCTTACTGACGCAATGCTTGTGGGTACTGACGGCATCGATACGCCGCGCAAGGGAATGTACGCGCTGCGCGGCACATTTTCACAGGTCATCAGTCTCACGGACGTGACCGACTCATCCTGCTGGCCGACGATGGCCGCTTTTGCTCAGGCTGAGGGTGCATACATAGTCGCTCAGGGTGCCGCGTCAACCGACTGCAAAACCCTGTCTGATGCACTCAACAGCTCGGGCGTGGATGACTGGCATTTCAAGCTCATCACAGGCGACTGGCCCTACTGGGAAGACACCACGAATGGCATTAACCGGATGATTGCGCCCGCGACGTTTGAGGCTGCAAATATTGCCTCCCGGCCACCTCATATTTCTACGCTGAACAAGCGTATCCCGGGCATTATTGCCACCGAGCGCCAGCTGGCGGGACGACCTTATTCCGTTCAGGAAATCGGAACGATTAACGCAGCACGCCTCGATGTGATTACGAAACCCTGTCCGGGCGGCAACTACTTCGGTATGCGTTCCGGGCGCAACACCTCTTCGAACCCGACCCAGAACGATGACACCTATACCCGCATGACCAACTTCCTGGCGCTGACAATCGCATCAGCCTTTGGTGGCGTGGTCGGTGACAACCAGACGACAGACTTGCGACGGGAAACCAAAAGCACCCTTGAGTCGTTTTTATCGACGCTCGAAGGGTTAAAGATGATCGGAGATCCGAATGGCGGGCCGGCTTTTTCGGTGCGTCTGGATGCGACCAACAATCCTGACTCTCGGGTTGCCCTGGGTTATATGACGGCAGACATACAGGTGAAATACCTGAACGTGGTGCGCTACTTCCTCGTGAATATGGAAGGGGGTGGCAGCGTCTCCATTTCATTCTCAAATGACAATCCACGTTAACAATCGCAGCGATTTTTTCTGGAGATAACCCATGCCCACCCTTGGCTATACCGTAGGTCGCGATATCGCAGTCGATATCAATACACCCGCGGGCAAGCTGCGTATTCCCAAAATCATGAGCTTTGAATCGAAGCCGCAGGTTTCAACGCAGAAGATTACCCCTCTGAATGGCATCACCGACGAGCTGCAAATCCCCGTGGGCTGGCATGGCACCATCACCGCTGAACGAATGGATGCCACGCTCGATGACTTCTGGGCGAAGTGGGAAGACAACTACTACAACGGTATCGACCAGCCCCGCGGCACCATTACCGAAACCATCACCGAAGCGAATGGCACGGTCAGCGTGTACCGGTATGAAGGGGTGTCGTTTCATCTCACCGATGCCGGTAACAAGCAGGGCGAGAAGACGGTCAACCAGACGATGTCATTCACTGCAAATCGCCGCAAGAAAGTGAATTAAGGGTAAATATGGCAAAGATAACAGTGCACGAAAATGAACTGCCGACAGCAGCCGTTGCGCCTGCAACACTTAGCTCTAATCAGGTGAAGGATGCGAAAGGGCGTTTGCTGACAATGCGTGAACTCGACCCGGTTCAGGAGTCGCGCCTGACGGTAGCCGTCGGCCCGGAAATGGCGATGAACGTGATGTACATGAACCTGTATGCTTTCCCGGTTGCGGCGGTAGCGGAAATCGACGGGGAAGAATACCCGGTACCACAGAACCCCCGGCAGGTTGAAACCCTGCTGGCCATCCTTGGCAAGCAGGGACTTAAGGCCGCCTCAGGCTGGCTTCGTGAACGCGCCAGAGACGATGAAGAGCTCACGGAAGCCGCCGCAAAAAACTAGCGCAGAACCCCGGCTTTATTAACCAGTGCTGGCTGATGAAATCCGGGGTTCCGTTCAGCGTTATTTTTCCCGGCCTGACTGAGCTGATGCCCCATGAGCGCATTGCCATGGGCGTGGTCATCCGTGAATTCGATGGAGGCCGTTATAACTGGAATACCGGGCAATGGGAGGAGGCCAGCTGATGGACCTGGACATGTTCGCGCGTGAAATGTCGCATGCCTCCGCCAGAATCGCCACAGAGCTTGAGCAGCGTTTCCGCGACATTGTGAAAGAAATCGAGGAAACGGCGAAGGAGGAAATTGGCGTGTATCAGCCCGCTGTCGGGCCATTTGAAGCATGGGCACCGCTGGCAGCCTCCACAAGAGCCGACCGTGTTCGTTCGGGTTATACCGAAGACGATCCGCTGCTGCGTTCAGGTGAGCTGAGAGACTCAATCGAGAGTGAGGTGATTGGCCTGGCGGCCATTGTGGGCACGAAAAGTCAGATTGGTTTCTGGCAGGAGGTCGGTACCGACCGCATACCGCCACGTCCTTTCATCGGACCAGCATATGTACGGAAGATTGATCCTCTGATGGAGGCTATTGGATTGGCTTTATGGTGGGTTTTTGTCATCTGATTAAGTCACAATTTTCTGAAGTATAGGCCTTCTTGGCCTCCTCACCCCATCTTTGTTTTAGCTCTGCAAATGATAAATCCACTGCTTCTTTATTAGGAATGGAGTCTTTAATTTTTTTGGTGGTTTCATTAAAGATACCTGACAGGATAAAACCGCTATAGAAATCTTTATTAAAGTCGGCACCCGATTTAGCGAAGAACCCACTATCTATTGCTTTTTTAGTTGATGAAGTCTGCATTGCCTCACCGAAAGAGGCCTTAAATAGATCAGAGAGTTCTCGAGTTCTGTTAGGTTTTTCTTTTAAATCGGCCTCACTGAACATAGATAAGTAGCCAAGGCATTCACCTGAAGCCCCGACTCTATCAGTAGTTATCTTCGAGCCATAAGTAGCGAATGAAAAACATAGCATTGATGCTAAAACCAACGAAGCTATTTTCATTATCAAAAAACCCTAAATAATTTAGTTTTCACTAGTATCATGCATACGGAAGGCTTGGCCAGTTCTTGTAAGCGAAGACATAGAGCATGATGAAATGGATGCCTGGACATGAAAGCAACAGGGCCATCTTCCATCCGAAGCCAGCTTTCTGCGCCATGTGGAAGCATGGGATGAACATCAAAACCCAGATTATCAACGACAGGGCTGCGAGAGGGTTAGGCTTTTCCATTGAATATTCTCCATGAGTTACATGCCCGATGGTATCGGCAGGTAGCCTTATTTATTTAGCTAAACTGATTAATCACTAAAGCTTGTTTAGTAGCCTAATTTGATTAAGAAGACGCTTATGTGTGTCGATCGCCTCCCATATCTGGTCCTGATTATCACCATCCCATTCTGGACATGCAGCAAGTTCTGCACAAAATAGCTTCAGCCTGATGTGAATGGCAGCGACTTCGTCTCGGTTGCATTTTCTGGCGATAAAGTTGAGTTGATCGTCAGTAGTTCGCTGATAAAGAGACTGAGCATCCTGGGACTTTTCAAATAACCGCGCGAGCTTATCCATAGCCTAGTCTCTTTTGATTGGGCGTGAAAATGATTATCGACAAATTAACGTTAAAGTTTAGCATCCCCCTCGACACTTTTAGTATCTCAAACTGACCCGCTCCGGTGGTTTTTTAATGCCCGCAAGACGAGGTTACTATGGATATCCAGGCATACCGTGTAGCCGTGCGTCTTGCGCTGGACGACCAGCTTACGCGGAACCTGCTGCAGGTAAGCCGTGATGCGATCGAACTCAATAAGAAATTTGTCGCAATCACAAAGAACATCAAAGCGCTGACCAGCGCAGCGAAAGAGGCGACATCCGCACTGCGGGCGCTTAACCGCTCTCTGAATAACCAGTTCTCTGCCGCAGCCCGCGGGGCCCGCGAGTATGCCAGCGCAATACGTTCGGCTGCCGACCATGCCCAGCGCATGAACAGTGCCACCAGTAACCTTCCAAAGCTGGCTGGTGGCTTTAGCGCGGCATTGACGCTGCCTGTTCTGGCCGCTGGTGCTGCGGCTGCAGGTGGAGGTGGTGGATATGGCAACCATGGCGGGGGACTCGCGCTTCCTCCTCCGTCAGGTTCCGGCGGTGGATGGCATGGCTGGAATAACGGCGTGCCACCGGGCGGCTGGGGTGACGGCGGGGCAGGGAACGGTGGGAGCAATGGCCGACCTCCCGGCCATTACTCATATTCGGACGGCATGACCAGTCTGGCCACAGGCTACCTCGGCTTTAAAGTGCTGAGTGGCTTCGTGGATGAGGCTGCCCGCTACCAGACTATGACCGAGAAGTTCAGACAGTTCGGTATGAGTCAGGCTGCGACATACGAAGCGCAGCGTTTTGCAGAAAAGACCAGGATTCGCGGTTCCTCGGTCACTGACATCCTGAAGTATTTTATAGAAGCACAGGGCGTATTCAGTGAGTCAGGTGCAAAAACACTGGATGAACAGTTACGTGCGGCAAAAATGGCAGCGCCCGTGCTGGCGCGAATCAACTTCGCCTCCCGTGGACTCGATGAGCATCAGCGCGAAGCCACGACTGCAAAGCAGATGGACATGCTGCGATTCACCGAAACAGCAGGTGGCCTGAAAAGCCCTGAGCGTTTTAATGAACTGATGGATGCGGCCTTTCGCGCCATTCAGTCTTCAGGCGGTAACGTCGATTTCACCCAGTATCGTCAGTTCATGGCCAAAGCCGGCACCTCCGCGTTCAACCTCAGCAATAAAGCATTGTTCGCTGAGCTTGAACCCGTCATCGGCGAACTGAAGGGCAGTTCAGCAGGCGATGCGCTGATGACTGCCTACAACCGGTTAAACGGCATCATCAGGCTGCCCAACCAGGTCACTCACGACCTGATGAAGATGGGTGTCTGGGATGCCAGCAAGGTTGAACTCAACAGCATGGGCGGGGTGAAGCGTTTTCTGGGTAACCCACTCGTCAATTCTCAGCTTTTCAGCCAGTCCCCGGTGGAATACTACGAGCAGATGATCCTGCCCATCTACCGCAAAAAACATTATACCGATGACCAGATACAGCGCGAGAACGCCCTGATATTTGGGCGGACCGGCGGCAAGATGTTTAACCTTATCGACAGGCAGCTGGCCACCATTCATCACCGTATCGACGCCTATGGGATCGCGCGGGGACTGAATGATGCCTATGGCGCTGTGGGTGGAACCTACAACGGCAAGGTTATCGACTTCCAGAAGAAATGGCAGAATCTGCAACTGGTTATGGGTAAAGACGGTGGATTACTGGATACCTTCAACAAAGGGCTGGAGAGCCTGACGACAACCCTGCGGCGCATGACGGACATCGCACATAAACATCCCGAACTGGCTAAATTTGTGGGACAGGCAGCCCTGGCGGCAACCGCGCTGGCAACGCTGAGCGGCGGAATGTGGGTGATGAAACACGCCGTCGGCGCTTTGCTGTCACCTCTTAAACTGGCGGGATGGGGCATAGATATGCTCATCGGGAAAAGCGCCACGACGGGTCTGACCGGACTGGCGGCCGCGCTTTCCGGGCTTCCGGCTGTCATTGCCACCGCCACACTTGCAGCACTCTATCCTGCAAGCACCGTATCGCAGAGTCAGGAAATGGCAGAACGTGACCGGCTTGCCCGGCAGAATGCGCTAGATCACGGGGCTGCCTATAAACCATGGATGCCTTCTCAGGCTGATTTTGATAACCAGAGAACACGTGAGCAGAGTTACCGTAAATCCGGCAGATACCCTGCGGTACCACCCGTCGCGGGTACCAGAACGGAGCAGCCAGTCAATTTGTTGATGACGCACGAAGGCCGTCAGGTGCTGGTAGCCACTGTGATGGATGGCATGAGTAAACAGGCCGCCAGAGCGCCTTCTTCCACCAGCGCTTTCGATCCCTCAATGCTGATGGCTTATCCCGGACAGGCTGGCAATCTCTCATTGCCCTGAAAACTGGTTTTCTCAGTTCATATCCTGGTGTAGTAACGCTACCTGCCTGTTCCTCAGGTAATGCTCTCAGGGCTTCCGGTTTTCAGACTTCTGAATGACGTCCCGGCCGTGACGAGTTTCTGTTTGTTCAAAATTAATGCATTTAATGATTCTTTTTCGCGCGATCGCCTGGTGCTGTGATGAATTAAGTTAGCTCTCTCATTATCAGGAGGGTGTCATGGATATACGCACTGTTGCTGTTTCACTGGTTATGGCCGTGAGTTTACTCTGGGCTGGCGCTTCTGACGCTAAATCCACACGGCAGACTGATGACCAGATACGTCAGCTCATCATCGAAGATTCTATTGCATCATACCCGGGTGTCTGTGCCTGTCCTTTTAACTCAGCTCGCAACGGCAGTAGCTGTGGCAGAAGAAGCGCGTGGAGTAAGCAGGGCGGCTATGCCCCCATTTGCTACAAAAAGGAAGTTTCAAAAGAGATGGTTGATGAATGGCGCAAAAATAATGCTGCATAACTGAACCCGCGAAAGCGGGTTTTTTCTTCCTGATTGCGGATTACCCTCTCAGAGGCTGAGTTAAAAAGACCCGTTGACGCTGGTCAGTGATACGTCAAAAGCCCGGATCCTCAGCGGCAGGCGGGCGACATCATTTCCCTCGAATTTGTTATCCATTCCTTAAAGATGATTGCCTGCCCTTCCTGTGTCTGAAGAAGAGCAATACCGTCAAACACCTCACAATAAATCATGAAGACTTATGTCACTTCTTAACTCTCTGAAGCCATTTGCACAGGGCATGGATCCGACTGTTACCCGGTTGATGCTGGGAGACTTCGAGTTCATGGAGTTTGAAGTCCCTCAGCGAATGGTTATCGCCGGCAGGCAGAAGACGGTGCAGCATCAGTTAATCGGGGGCCAGTGCATCGCTGACGTGCTGGGTACGGAATACGAGCCGCTGACCTGGTCCGGGACTATCACCGGATCGCAGGCCGGGGAGCGTGTGAGCGCGCTTGAGCGGATGCGCGATGCGGGACACCCGGTAGTGCTGACGCTGGATGACTATCGCTTCACTGTAGTGATTACGGCTTTCAGCCCGGTCTATGAGTTTGTCTGGCGCAGGCCTTATACGATTGAAGTAGCCGTTGTCAGAAACGAAGGGTGCCCGGACAAGGCAGATGCACTGACGGGTGCACTGCGGGGACTGATTGACAGTGACCTGGGCCGTGCGCTGGGGCTGAGTAATATCATTAACATCGATGCGGTAACAGAGACGGTTCAGTATCTCCACCAGGCTGTAAAACAGGTCAGTGATTTCGCCCATGCCACCGTGGAGCAGGTACAGGCGGTCGTGAGACCGCTCATCGCTGCCCGAAATATTATCCGGCACGAGCTTGCGGTGCTCGAATCAGCGGCCAGAGAAATCACGACGCTGGGTGGGCTGATACCGGGCTACCCGGTATCCAGAACGGTCACTAATCTGCTTAACCAGCTGGATCATGCGACGCGTATTCCTGCCCTCTGTCACTTACAGGACGTGCTGGGACGCCTCAACAAAAATATCCATGCCGGCCAGACAGCGGATGGTGTCAGGGCAGTGAACTTGTCTGGCGGTAATCTTTATCAGGTCGCCTCTGAGCAGTATGGCGATGCCGCTAAATGGACCAGCATTGCCGCAGCAAATGACCTGACAGATCCACAGCTGAGCGGCATTCAGACCCTGATCATTCCATCCAGCCCTCAGGTTAACCATGGACATCAGTAACGCTGCGTTCAGGTCAGACGTCCGTAAGATAAGCGGGCGGTGCCTGTTAAATGGCCATGACGTGCCTTTTGTCTCGTTCAGCGTAGAGAGTAACGCCTTTCGGGGAGCCGCCACGTTTGATCTGACCCTGGCCATTTCAGCCCTGCCGGCTGAAATGCAGATGCTCAGCTGGTGGGGAAGACAGACGACTGTCGTTGTTGAACTGTTTGCTTCTGTCATCACCCAGGCTGGCACAGACGAGAAGAAGCTCATCACAGGCAATATCGATAACTGGCACTACGATCCGGCCCGGTTCGAGGTGACAGCTGAGGGTCGTGACTTTACCGCACGGCTGATTGACGCCAGGTCAGCAGGAGAAAGCTTTAAGAACTACACCAGTTCGCAGATCGCCATAATGCTGGCGCAGCGACACGGGCTGACACCAGTTGTCACGGCCACGACAAAGCGCTTCGGTGAATTTTATCAGATTGACACGGCGCACCTGACCGGGGAGCAGACCGACTGGGACCTGATTAGCGCTCTGGCCGGCACAGAGAACTTCACCGTGTATGTCGACAATGACAGACTTCATTTCGAACCGGTCACTGAGCCTGGTAAAGCCGGTACGTACGTCATCAGATGGCAACCGGCAGGTCAGCTTGCTTATCCCCGGTGCAATACAGCTGATGACCTGTCATTTTCCCGTGCGCTGACAATTTCAAAAGGCGTGACGGTGGAGGTGCTGAGCTGGAATGCAAAGAACAAGAACAAACAGTTTGTCGCCTCGTATCCGCAGGCTCCCAAAAACACTCCTCCCGGCAGCGCCATGGCAAAAACGCAGGTTTATCGCGTCATTCGCAATGGCCTTACACCTGAATCAGCCAGCGCGCTGGCGCAGACGATTTACCGCAACATTGTTCAGCATGAGATGAAGTTCAGCTGCTCAATGGCAGGAGACAACCTGCTGACACCCCGCATGCTGGTCCGTATCGAAGGCACGCAGAGTCCCTTTGACCAGATTTACTGGTGCGACAGCGTACGTCGTACCCTCAGTCAGGCTGACGGCTATACCATGCACATATCAGGCAAAAACCAAAGCCCGGCGCTGGAGGTCCTGCCATGAGAGCGTTCCTGAATGTCATGGCCGCTGCAGCTCGCCAGTCGGTTGCCGGTGACAGCCGTACACGACAGGGCATTATTACTGCCTATGACCCCGGCAGTTACGCCGTGAAAGTGCAACTGCAGCCCACGGGCGAGGAAACCGGATGGATACCTCTCAGTTCGCCCTGGGTGGGTAACGGCTGGGGCCTGGCCGCAGGGCCGATGACAGGTGCCGTCGTGGAGGTCGAATTTGACTCGGGGCTGATGGGTACCGGTATGGCTGCCGGACAGTTTTACAACGATATCGACCGCTGCCCCGGGCCGCCTGCCGGCGAGTTCTGGCTGATACACCAGAGTGGCTCATTGTTGAAGTTTATGAACAGCGGTGAAGTGCTGCTTCACGCAAGAGAAAAGCTGACGTATGACGCGCCGTCACACCATTTTACAGGCGGTGATGTGCTGATGGATTGCAACCTGAAGGTTGTTCAGGACATCAGCGACCATAACGGTGCACATGGCACGCTGCAGAAAATCCGCACGGTTTATAACGGGCACACGCATCTTGAGAAAGGCGAGGGCAACTTCACCGTATCTCCTCGTCAGCAAATCAGTACCCCTTAAGAGACGACACGCATGTATGACCTTTGGCATCTGATCGGCAGTGACCTTGAGGTCTCGGCTGCCGGCGACCTGCGCCCGGTTTCCGGCAGCGAGCGGGCAAAGCAGCGAATACTTCGCCGCCTTCTGACCAGCCCGGGTGAATACCTGTTTCATCCTGAATACGGTGCAGGCCTGGGTAAAAAAGTGGGCGAGACGGTGAATCCCGGTGAATGGAAAGCACTTATCCGGGGACAAATGCTGCTGGAAGAGGCTGTGGCATCCGATCCTCCACCCGCGGTAACACTCAGCCCGACTGAAGGTGGGGTGAGTGTATCGGTGACGTATACCGATGCCATGGCCGGCACGACAGAAATACTCCGTTTTGACGTAACGAGGTAAAAGCATGGCGTCTCTTAACATCAAATCATTTACTGAACTGGTGCGTGAGCAGGTTACAACCCTGCAGGCGAGAGCAGCGAAACTGACAGACCTGTCTACTGGCAGCATTCTGCGCGCGCTTGTGGAGTCTAACGCCGGTGTGGCCATGTGGATCCAGCAGCTGATTGTGAAGCTGCTGGTGACAACCCGCGCCGCTACCTGTTCAGGGGAAGATCTGGACAGCTGGATGGCAGATTTTGGTTTCCGGCGGCTGTCTGCGGTTCAGGCAACCGGGATAGTTACCTTCAGCCGTTTTACCGCAGCCGAACCGGCCTTCATCCGGACAGGGACCCGCATCACCACAACCGACGGCTCGCAAGCGTATGCAGTCGTTGAGGACCTGACCAGTGCGGCCTGGGATGCTTCACAGGGGGGATACACCATTGCGCGAGGCGTTGTTTCCCTTACCGTTCCTGTTCGGGCCGACACTGCAGGCGCGGCCGGAAATGCCCAGGCCGGTACGGTTACCGTCATTGTCGGCAGCATCCCGTATGTCGATTTTGTCATGAACAACGCCCCGTTTACCGGCGGGAAAGATGCTGAACAGGATGACGCTTTTCGCGCACGCTTTGTTTTATGGATAGCGTCGTTGTCAAAATCCACCAGGGCAGCTGCAGGTTATGCCCTCAGCAGCATCCAGGCCGGCGTGACTTACACACTCACTGAAAATACAACGTACGAGGGGCTGGCAAAGCCCGGCTATTTTTACGCTGTTGTGGATGATGGCAGCGGCGAACCGTCTGATAGCTTTATTGAACAGGCCTGTACCGCTGTCGAAGCCGTCAGGGGCTTTACGGTCAGCTTTGGGGTATTCAGACCGGTAAAACGTCTGGCAAATGTCACCCTGACGGTTATCACCGACGCGTCAGCGGACCATGCGGCAGTTGTAAGGCTGGTGCAGGCTGCCATCAGAACGTACATCAATAGCCTGTCGCTGGGGCAATTACTGGCGTATACACAGCTGGTTAAAGTCGCGTACAACGCCAGTCCACTGATCACCAATGTAACCTCACTGGCACTCAATAACGGAAACGCCGATCTGGCTGCTTCTGAAAAAGAGGTCATCCGGCCCGGCACTGTTACGGTGAGCTGAATGGCAAAAGGCGATCTGAACGATTTTTACGAGCGGCTCAAGGCGCTTCTGCCATCAGGCTGGTTTGCTGACAACAGCCCCGTCATGCATGGGGTACTTATGGCTGGCGCCAGGTCTCTGTCATGGTGCTATGCCCTTTACCGTTATGCCCTGACACAGACGCGCCTTTCCTCAGCCGCTGATGGCTGGCTGGATATCGCCGCGTATGACTTTTTCGGCACCGGGCTGCAGCGTCGGGCCGGGATGTCCGACGACGCGTTTCGCAATCACATCAGGATCAACCTCTTCCGGGAGCGGGGCACGCGGCAGGCTGTTATCGACATCCTGCAGGAACTCACAGGTAATACACCCAGAGTTTTTGAGCCGCAGCGCCCCATGGATACAGGTTCATACGGTGGACCAGCGCTCGGTTATGGGATGGCCGGAGGATACGGCTCTCTGCTTCTTCCTTATCAGGCGTTCGTTGTGGCCTTCCGTCCCAAGGGAACAGGTATTCCCCTGATTGCCGGATACGCTACGCCGCCCTCGGGTTACAGCGTGCCTTCACAGGGTGAGTATGTTTCTCATGAAATGGTGAATGGCAACGTGACTGACGCGCAGATATACGCAGCGGTCGCGGCCGTGAAAATGGAAGGCACCATTGTCTGGATAAAGCTGCTGTAAAACCCTGACGCTTTTAACCTGTTAACACAACGGCTGTCCGGAAGGATGGCTTTTTATGAGGTAAAGAATGGACCGTCAGATTGTATACCCGGGTCAGATCCCCCTTGAAACTGACCTGCTCAACACGAATAAATTCGCCATGACAGGGCTGGCGAAACTGGCGTCAGCCATTCTGGGTGAGAACACCTGGCTGTACGGGCTGGCATGTAAGCCTACCGCACCTGCATCCATGAGCATTCAGATTGGGGAAGGGCAAATTTACTCCCTGGAGCATATCGATGGCTCGCCTTACTCGTCACTGGACGCAGATAACACAAATACCATTCTGAAGCAGGGACTCAACATGGCTCCGCGCCAGTTCAGGCTGAATGCGCCCACGCAGCAGGGATACAGTATTACCTATCTGATTCAGGTGGCTTACGGAGATGTGGATACGGGCCCGGCTGTACTGCCGTATTACAACGCTGCTAATCCGGCCATCGCATACAGTGGTCCCAGTAATGCCGGGAATGCGCAAAATACAGTAAGGGCGGGAGTATGTGAGGTCAGGATCAAGCCGGGAACCCCGGTTCTCAGCGGAGCTCAGGTTACGCCAGAACCCGATGCCGGTTATACCCGGGCATGGGTTATCACAGTGAATTACGGCGCGACGGCCATTCATGCAGATGATATCCGGCCGGCCGCAGGGTCACCATTTTTGCCAGAAAACGGCCTCGTGACAGCGCTTCAACAGGGTTCCCTGACCTTTGGCCATGACACCGGAACTGACAATCAGTGCGTCGTTAATCTTGAACCTGCTATCCAGCAGGTGAGGGATGGCACACGTTTATATTTTCGCGTGAAATCAACAAATACAGGCGCTGCCTCTCTTAAAGTTAACTCTTTCTCTGCGTCCCGTATTCTCACACCTAACCATGAAGCACTCTGTGCCGGGCAGCTCATCAGTGGCCACATCGCAGAAGTTGAATGGTATGAAGCCATTAACGCATGGATATTGCGGTCATCGTCAGTCAGCTACAGCAAACAGGAGTCAGACAGGCTTTTCCTGCCGGTTTCGGGTGGTCATGTCACCGGAAACATCAGCATTGATGGCTCGCTCAGCGCAGGGCATGGCCTCAAAGTCGGGAAAGCTGAAATAACAACGGGCGGGGACATTAAAGGGGAACAGTGGCATGGCAGTTTATATAAGTGGCTTGATGAGCTGGTTCCGGTCCTTTCCGGAAGCGAGCTGGCCTGGTATTACTATGGCCCAGGACGCAAATTAATTATTCAGGGAGGGAAGGCAAGCCGGTCAGGAAATACAACCCGTGTCACTTTCCCCGTTGTGTTTCCTGCGAAATGCCTGCATGTGCAAACAACACTCTGTGCAGCCCACAAAAAAAGCACCTGGAACGTTTTCGTCAGTAACATTGAAAATTCCCAATTTAATATAATTGCAGGGACAGACGAACCTGAGTTTTACTGGCTCGCAATCGGGAAATGAAAAGGTGTCAATATTATGAAATTTGGCTTTAGCCCCACTACCAGTGCATTTTACCTTATGGCCGAAAAAGAAAGTTATATTCGAAATCATCTCTGGCCTGATGATATCAGTCTGGTCTCAGATGATACCTGGTCTCAATATTGTGGCGAACCACCAGAAGGTAAAGTCCGCGGTTCAGATGAACAGGGGTTACCTTGCTGGACGAATGGATCATTACCCTCTGACAGCGAGCCTTCTCCGACCTTCCAGACAATAAAAAACATCAGATTAAGCGAGGCAATAGATGAAATAAGCGGGCTTGCAATTATCGCATCAGTAACTCCCCTTACTGATTCGGATCAGAAGTTATTAGCTGAATGGAAATGTTATCTCAGCAATATTTATAATATGACCGGACCGGATAAGCATGGTGCCTGGCCGGCCAAGCCTGAATCAATTTAAAATATTTTTCAGCTTCTTTTGCTTGAAATGACTTATATCCAGAAATTTATCCTTGCCAGGCATAAATATTAAGTCCTCATACGTATCCTCACTGGCTGCCAGTTTTTCAACTGGACTCACCGTAATTCCAGCACTACTGGAAGACTGATTTCAGTACTCAGGCCGTCTGACTCCGAAAAATCTGAGCGGGTAACAGGTACCTTAATGTCAGCAAAACAGTAAAGATGAAATGATTTTGGGGGGTGATGCATCGAAAATTGTCCGAACCTGATTTTTCGATAACGTTAACTGACTGTTTTTATTGATAAGTGATAACACGCTTTGCAAACAAAAAATTGCTTTTTTCCTGATGTATTTTATTGATTTTCCTATAAAAAAATCGCATATATTTTAAATATGTTTTGTATATAGCTTAACTTTTACCGCCTGACATGCAAGGAGAATTTTTGACTGTCCGAAAATGTCCGAAAATCAGAGATATGCTTTAGACCAGCACGTACTCGTGCTCTGCGGGGATCAAGGTACTTTTTGGTCATTGAAAGATTTTTATGACCCAGCAGCCGCTGGGCAAAAGCCTCACCCTGTCTGGCTTCATACAGGCGTCCGGACAGACTTCTTATGTCGTGAAAGGTCGGCGGATTCTCGATTGTGTCCAGGCCACAGCGCGCGTGCACGGGAAAATGCCTGGGTAATATTTTCTGGCGAGACCGGGCCGGGTTTGCGTCCATGTCGGCGGGTGGCTGAATAAATCAAATACTCAGAAGGATTATCTCTTCGGCATAATGCAATGCCATCAATCGGCGTCATGTCTATTTCAGGAAGCCCGAGCGCGAAAGGTATGGCCAGCGTGTTTCCTTTTTTGCCTTGCGTAATAAACAGGCGCCCGTCTTTGACATCCGAGAATTTCATACGGGTGATATCTTCTCTGCGCTGTGCGCTTAACAGAGCGATGAGCATGGCTTTATAAAACCACGGCTCCACTTCACGCGTGGCCTCCAGCAATTTGCGAAGATCTTCTGTTGAGAGCCGGCTTCTCTGTATTTTGGGGCTGATGTACGCGTAGGTTCTACCGGGTTTCGTTCGATAATCCCGGCCACAATGGCTTCCCGGAAGATGTCGTTCAGCACACACCTGAGGATAACTGCCATTGTCTGTTTGCCATCAGTGATGTACCAGCTGGGCCTGAGAAAGCCGAACAGTCAGGTACATAAAACTCATACGGATAAAAGGGAAGAACAGCTGTGATTTCCCCACGCCGGTATTATGGCCTGCCAGACACACTGCTTTAGTCATTGCAGGTAAAATAAGCTTATAAGCGCCCGGTATTGATGCTGTTACGATCGGGAAAGTGGGCAGCGTTGAATATGAGTACATAGACGAGCAGTTGAAATAACAGCGGAGCCAGCCAAAGAGAGAAGGGTCACTCAGGCAGGTTTTTTTTGCGTCTGAAACATCGTTTCAGAGGTGGTGTAGTAGTTTTCGAAATAGCCTGAAAAGTTAGGCTTGCGGTAAAAAAGCCGGGCCGGCAGGAGCCGCTGGCTTTCTGTGGGAGCGTCATCCAGTCTCATAAGAACGTCCCTGAAACCGAATTCTACCGAATTACTCAGCGAATGATCGATCACCACGCCCCGGTAGAATCCCACGCGGTCGAGAAGATCTGCACGCTGAGCGATACCTAAATCAAAAAAGTCTGGCTCATCTTTGAACCGGGCTTTATGGGATTTCAGAAGGTCAACAACCTCACGCGGCGCGAATTCATGATTATCATGGGCAAGAGCGCTGAGTTTTTCAAAAAGGGGGGCGGCAAGGTCGGGCGCTTCAACCTGTACAGCTTTGAGAAGCCTGGTCCGGTGATCGGCCAGTTCAGCACACTGTCGTTTCTTCTGCTGCTCAGTCTCTACCTCGGCCTGTGTAACGGCTAAAAGCTGCTGCTCCTGCATGGCCTTATCCACACGGCTGCTGACATCATCAGGGGCACGGCCTTTGCCACCATGACTCGTATCTATTGGATTGTCTGACACTCAGTACTCCTTGATCTATATCTGGTCAGCGCAGGTGTCTGAAACCTGCCGTGTACCGTGAGTTTATAGTTTAGCCGGATCGTGCTGTCATAATGTCACCGACCGTTGCAGGCGTCGGTACAGGAGGTACATTTCCCGGTAACACTGTCAGAAACCAATGTTCACCCGGATCATCACCATCTGGTCGCGCGTGCGCTGAGCATCAAGCCCCAGCGTGCCCTGATAGGCAATGCCCGGTGTAATGCTGTACGGCAGAAGGAAATCAATGCCGGTGCCGACCGTCATCACCTGCCGGCTCGTCTCGGTCAGCGCCACGCGCCAGGTATCATTGGCGGTGTCAGCATAACCGACGCGCGCGGTGCCACTGTTGCTAAGCGTCTGTGCATACTCGATGCGCCCCTGCAGGCGCATTGCACCCCAGCGGGCTGGCACAATGCGTTCCCCCCGCAGTCCGGCGGCCGTCACGACCTGCGCAACCGTCTGTGGTGCGTAGGCAAGACTGTACGCACCGGCGCCCGACTCGCTGAAGCCGTCCAGCCACGTGCGGGTGTACTGCAGACGGGCGTAGGGTGAAACCAGTCTGTCGGGCGCACGAAATTCATAACCCGAGGTCAGTGACGTAAAGACCTGACGCCCCGATCGTGAACCGCGGGCCACAGCGTCGGAATCGGTTACCGCACGACGGCTGTCAAAGTTCAGCGAGCCGTGTCCCAGCAAACCGTCCACAAAGAAGGAACCCGGGTGATAGCTGCCGTAAAGGGCGGCGCTGAGCGCGCGCCCGTTCGTGCGGGTGCCGTCGTCACCAATGTCGCTGACGTCGCGGCCGAAGCCAATGCCCGCTCCGCCGGTAAAGGTCCCGGTAAAGCGATAGTCGGCCCCGGTGGTGACACCCACGGTGGTGTGGCTGAAGCGCACCCCGTCCGCATTGTCGCCGCCAAAATCGACATAGCCCCCGGTCCAGTACGACACCCGCTGTGCCTGCTGTCCGCCAGCAAAAGGCAAGGCGGGAACGTCTGGCCGGGCCTGCGCGTCGTTCAGGCCGGATTTCTGCTGCTGCCAGGCCTGGCCCCACATTTTCTGATCCGCATTACGCTCCGGCCCGGAGGAAGGCATGGAAAAGTGGACGCCGGTCATGTCAGGAGGCAGGTCAGCCCCGCGATGCAGCTGCTCCAGGCGGTCGCCGAAGTTACGCAGCTGCGCGCGGGCAAAATTCTGTGCGGCCTGATATTGCGCGCTCACCAGTCCGATGACGTCAGCATCCTTCGAAGGGTCGGGGCGCGCGGTAATGGTCAGGGTTACCCGGGCCGGTGACGTTGAGCCGGCGGCGCTGGTCAGAACATAGCGGAGCGTGAGGGTTCCGCTGGCCTGCGCGGCTGCGGTGAACAGCAGCTGATAGTCGGTACCGGAAGCCTGGACTGATGCCTTACCCAGGCTGCTGTCCGGCTGCTCCTGCAGCCGGGCGCCGGTGAACGGACCGCCGGTCGCCCCGCCGGTCAGGCTGACAGTAACCGACTGCCCGGCTGCAACCGTGGCGGCGTGGTCAGCCGCGGACGGTGCCTCCGCGCCAGTTTCCAGCGAATACGCGGCCTGCAGAGCCCTGCCGGTGGCATCCGTCACCAGAACGCTGAACGTACTGCTTCCACTGGCCAGAGGGGTTCCCGAAAGCTCGCCGTCGGAAAAAGTCAGTCCACGCGGCAGGGTGCCGCTCAGCTGCCAGCGATAGGGCGCGGTGCCGCCCGTGACGCCGAGGGCCTGAAAATATGCCTGCCCGGCTTTCCCCTCAGGCAGGGCGCCGCCCGCGGGCTGGAGCTGCAGAGCGGCGGGTGCGGCGGCGCTGACGGCCAGCGAGTAGCTGGCCGTGCCGCTGTTGCCCAGGCTGTCAGCGGCGGTGACCTGGAAGCTGTAACTGCCCGCCGCAGACGGCGTTCCGGCCAGCGCACCCGTTGCCGCGTTCAGCGTGACGCCGGCGGGCAAGGTGGTGGCACTGAATGTATAGGGTGCGCGGCCGCCCGAGGCTGTCAGCGTCTGGCTCCAGCTGCTGCCCGCCGTGGCAGCATTCAGTGCGCCACTGCCGGGTGACAGCGTCAGCAGCACCGGCGTCACGGTAAGTGACACTCGGGCGCTGGCGGAGGTGCCGCTGCCGTTAGACGCGGTATAGGTGAAACTGTCGCTGCCCGCATAACCCGTGGCCGGGGTGTAGGACACCGTCACACCCGAGACGGCCAGGCTGCCGTGAGCCGGCGGGCTCACGATGCTGACCGAACTGGCCGTCCCGCCGGAGAGACTGAGCGTGACTGGATTGCTGCTGCTGTTGGCGACCACGGTGGCAGTGCTGTCGCTGGCCACCGGCGAGGCGGCGCTGACGACCAGCGTATAGCTGGCGCTGCCGGTAGCACCGTTCGCATCCGTCGCGGTGACCTGGAAGCTGTAGCTGCCTGCGGCAGAGGGCGTTCCGGACAGCGTGCCAGTAGTTGCGTCGAGGGTTATCCCGGCGGGCAGTGCGGTGACGGACCAGGTCCAGGGCAAGGTGCCGCCGGAGGCTGTCAGACTCTGTGACCAGGCGTTCCCCACGGTGGCAGCGTTCAGTGCGCCCGATGCCGGCGCCACCGCCAGCACCGGAGGAGTGACGGTCAGAGACACGGTGGCATCGGCCGAGGTGCCTCCGCTGTTAGACGCATTCCAGATAAAGCTGTCGCTGCCGGAATAACCGGCTGCGGGCGTGTAAATAACCGTGGTTCCGCTGACCGCAGCACTGCCGTGAGCCGGGGTGGAGACAAGCGTTACTGACGTTGCCGTTCCGCCACTCAGGGAGAGCGAAATGACGTTGTTCGTACTGTTAGCGGCTACGGTGGCGGCGCTGCCTGACGAAACCGGGGCGGCTTCCGCACGGGTGACGCTGAGCGTATACGCCCGGGTCGTACCATCCTGCGCCGTGACGACGACGGAAATGCTGGTCGTGCTGCCGGCTGCCAGGCTGACGGACCGGGACGCCGAACCGGATGTCACGGCGGTGCCGTCCACGGTGACGGTGGCGTGGCTCTCAGTGACAACGGGCGTGACCGTAACGGATGACACGCTGCTGGCGACCGAGGCGCTGTAACTACTGGCTGAGGCACTGAACGACGGTGAGAGCGTTCCTGATGAAAGCGAAAGGCCGGAGAGCGTGGCGTCGCCGGAGGCCGCCGATGCGCTGGTGCAGCTGAACACCAGGTTGCTTATCTGACCGTTCGCCGTCGTGGCCCGGATAGCGACGCCGTTTGCCTCCAGGCTGCCTGACGGCACAGTGATGGTCACGGTCTGAGACGTGCTACTGGTGGCGCTGGCAGCATTATAAGTCTGGAAACTGCTGAGGTTGTAACGCGCGATACTGACGCTGTCGGCGGTCGTCGCGTTTCCGCCGTATGCCGCACCGCTGTCGGTAAAGCTCAGTGTCAGGGCATCACCGGCCGCAAAGTCAGACGCCGGGTAGCGGTTTGAGCTGAAGGAAAGACTGGAAGATCCCGACAGGGCATTTACTGCGGCGCAGCCACTGGACAGGGCGAAGGCAGCTGGCACAGAGCAAAATATGACAAAAGCAGTCGTCAGGCCGACAATTATCCGCCCGAAAAAATTGGTACAGCCCATAGTTCACCCGGAAGCATTTGCTAGTTTGTTTTTAAGATTTATCCTAAAAGATAAATTATCATGAGATATTTCTGCCACAAATACTGCCTGGCGAATGTAAGCGCCCCCGCCGCATTTAGTCGCATTCTCAGTGAAGCCTCCTGATGTCTGAGGATTCTAAAATGATAAGTTCTGCTGAAGATAAAACTCTTTAGAATAAAAAACTGGACCCAGTTTATGGCCGGACACGCATATTGCAGATTAAAAAGCAGGATACCGGCTGAATGAATTAGAGCCGGGTGTACGGATGCATTCGATTTTCGAGCAGGAAAGGGAAAAGAGTAAACAAACTGCTGTCAGCACATAACGTTTGATTTTGACGTTCTCAAGGTCTTCAAACTGCATGCCTCAGAAGTGCTTCTTGCCATATTAAGCTGGCGGTTCCATTAGCTGCTCGACTGCAAAGATGTGAGCCAATCTTGTTAGTGTTGTAACGGCCTCTGTATCACTTATCGCTGCGATTTACATCGTCTCGATCATGGTTTTATATCTCTCTTTGTTACGGGTATAGCACTCAAATCTACTATAAGAGTTCGAGTGCAACGTCAGCTTCTGGCACAGAGCTGACCCGAGAATCAACAACCTAATCTCTGCCTTGGGGTATGCAGTAGAGCAGGATCGTCAGGCCTTAGTTTCAAATGTCTGAAAAGGTTTTAAACGAATGGGTAACCAGACTTCACCGGAGAATGAAATTACAACTAAGGAGCAACGGTCTCCTGGAATGAAGCTTGATAAGCTACCAGAGCCCGCCCAGATTGCTAAATTTCGCGCATTCTGACGAGCAGAAGGGAAACAGTTCAGGCAGGCACAGGGGGGAACCTGTAACTGGCTCAAAGGCTGGTGGAAGGGCGACAGTGTCAGTGGATTAGAGCACCACGACGCGATGTTAACGCGATAGCTGAGACGTCCTATGAAATACCTGAGAGCTTTAAAGACGGGTAGGGTGGGAATTTTTCGGTTCTGACTCTGTGTGTTGAAGAAGGCGACTGCTTCAAGGTGAAGGACCGCTTTGAGCGATTTATAGTCATTCGTACCCTGAGAATTACACTTTGAAGTGATTCAGGGTATGCGCTTACTGGTTACGAATATTGAGCGAGAATCATGTGATGATCGCCGCT
>NZ_RARB01000013.1 GCF_003612015.1 Pantoea piersonii
GAACCTGTTATGACGAAGCGAAATATTTGCTGGCTCTCGAAGCGAGACACTCGCCCTTACTGAAGCCATAAAAAGCTTGTCGAATGTCTCAGGGCGTGAAGCGGACGTTGAGTGAGATTAGAAGTGTAAGAAAATGCAGATCTATAGGACGATTCAGGCTGCAACTTATGTTTATATAAATATCGAGGATGAGTATTTAAGCTTTTATAAGGGGGATATATGCGCATTCGACCATCATCTCGATTGATCATTCTTTCGCCTGAAAATCACGTCTTGCTCTTTAGGTTCTGTCATAAAGATGATGCTTTGAGAGGAAAAACATACTGGGCAACGCCGGGTGGTGGGCTTGAAAAAAATGAATCTTTCGAGCAGGCCGCTATACGCGAATTATTTGAAGAAACGGGTTTGACAAGAACTTTAGCAGGACCACAAATAGCGTCCCGAACCTTCACAATGATGCTACCAGGTGGGGAGACCGTGCTTGCTGAAGAGCGTTTTTTTATGATTAATGCAAATACAGTAGATCTCGACCGCTCTGGGTGGAGTAGCAATGAAAAGGAAGTCATTCGCGATCATCGTTGGTGGACAATAGAAGAGCTCATACACACCAATGAGACAATTTTCCCACGCGATTTAATCATTAACATACTTGAAAGCAAGTCAGCCGGATCCTCGAGGTTAACTGCATCATGATATCCTGAACGTCCGCTTTTGGCACAAAGCGGACTTCGCAGTTCCTTTAAGCATGCAGGCACAGTGAGACCGGAAACTGGCTCTGCGGCTTGATAAGGGACATAAGAGCAAGCTGAGCAGAGCGCCACAGTGTGGTGTAAACGCGATACCTGATACAGGCTATGCGATTCAAGGGGGGTCCCGAGGGGGGTAAGAGCGACAGGAACCGTGGTGCACTTAGTCTGGGATGGTTTGTTAGCTTACTGCCGTACAAGCATTCGTACCTGCTTGCCACGATAGTTAACGTACTCCTGGAACTGGAAACCAAAACGCTCAGCCAGATAATTTGAACGTTTGTTATCTTCATCAATAATACAGCACACTGGAGAAGAAAAAGTCTGGTCGGCCCATAGCAAAACTGCAGCCAGTGCTTCAGACGCATATCCTTTGCCCCGTGCTTCTGGAATCAATGTCCATCCAGCTTCAGGGTATTTTAACTCAGGCGTGGTATTACGATGAGCATCCTGAAAACCAAACGCACCAGCATAACGGTTTGTTGCTTTTTCAAATACTGCCCAGTAGCCATATCCTAACGCATGCCAGTGCCCGATATAACGTAATAAGCGGGTCCAGACCATTTCTGCCGTTGGATTCTCTCCGCCATTAATTTTAGCCATTTCAGGCGTAGCCCAGCATGCCTTGAGTGCGGGAAAGTCATCGAGCGTAAATTGCTTCAAAATCAGACGTTCTGTTTCAAGTTGAGGCGCTTGCTGTGTAGCCATTCTTTCCTCCTGTCCTGGATTTATTATTTGGCTAATTTATCATCATGCACGCTTCTTATCCCCCGGAGCAATATGACTGTAACGATATCCCCTTCTGGCACACAACGGACATAATTATCAACATCCTGATGCCCCCTCCGGCTCCCGGGTCCGCTTAGCGGCTGGGGTTTGACGGCAACGGCAGGGGCAGCATCTGAAGCTGGCTGGATCACATGTCATCAAGGTTCAAAATAAGCCGGGTAAGCAAGGCGCTTAGCTGTTCGCATTCTGATTTACTAAAGCCTTTAAGTGCTTCCTTGTTTGCTTCCAGGATAACAGAGCAGGCTACAGGTAACCGATCTTTAGCCGCGTCTGCCAGTTTGATTCGACTGCTACGCCGGTCTTTAGGATCGGGCGTTCGATGAATCAACCCATTACGTTCCATGCGAGTCAGCATTTGTGCCATCGGTGGTTGTTCAACCCTGACAAAACGTGCCAAGTCCCGCTGCGTTGCTGCAAGATTGTTTGACAGTGCCACAAGCACTGGCACCTGGCCAACACCAAAACCCAGGGGTTTGAGGCGCGCCTCACTCAGCCGCGCAAAGCCTCTCGCAGCAAGGCTAATCAAATGTCCGGGGGTATGAAGTATATCGTTATGCATGATGGCGAGCTCTCCTTGACAGATACATATGTACGTATATATTTTACAGATTCTTGCCAGTCAAATATATCTGTTCCTTGTGCCTCATTAACTCTTTAGGGGATGATTATGTCCAGCGAGCCAGTTACCATCACTACAGCGGATGGTGAATGTGTGAGTCACGTATTTACACCTGCCAACAAAGCCAGTGGTCCTGCGATTGTGTTTTACATGGATGCTGGCGGTATTCGTCCCGCAATGTTTGCTATGGCACAGCGGTTAGCCGATGCCGGTTACGTAGTCCTGCTACCAGATCTTTATTATCGCTACGGCTCTTACGGACCATTAGATCCCGGCGAGGTATTCAAAGGTGATGTTCACGCGATTCTCGGTCCGTTGATGTCAACGACCGGGAACGCAAAAGCAATAAGTGATACGAATGCCTTACTCGCCTGGTTAGAAACCCGAAATGATGTGCAAGGCAGCAAAGTTGGCTGTGTGGGCTTCTGTATGGGGGGAGGGATGGCAATCGCAGCAGGGGCCTCCCGACCCGATCGCTTTGCGGCAGTTGCCAGCTTTCATGGCGGTAATTTAGCCACCGATGCTGTCGATAGCCCACACAACTACCTTAATTCGTTAAAAGCAAAGCTCTATCTTGGCGTTGCTAAAAATGATCCTTTTTATCCGCCTGCGATGGCCAGACAGTTTGAGCAGGCCCTGGGAAGGGTGGGCGCTTGTTATCAGTCTGATATCTATTCCGCTGAGCATGGCTGGATGGTGCCTGACTTTCCGGTATATAACGAAAGCGAAGCAAATCGTGGGTGGCAACGTATGTTAGATTTTTTTAAGGGCGCACTGACTGCCTAAAGCAAATTTAACTGAAACCTTTTTCCCATGAAAAATAAAAGATTTTTTCGGAAAATATTATTCATAGTTAAAATCGTCAGACATAATCATCAACGCCCTGATGCCCCCCTCGGAATAGCTCTCCTGGAGCAATGTTTCGTAAAGTTTGCGGGTCAGCATCAGGTCTGTTTACCTGCAGGTATTATCTGCGCAGCAGGCGTTGCAGCCTCTTTTGCTGCCATTTGCTAATCAGTCCCCTAAATAAAAAAGTCCTCATGGCGCGCACCGTAATTAACGCAAACCAGATAGCAGCGACCCATAACGACCAGTTGCTGGCAGGAGACGTAAAGTGATTAAGCATGAACAACAGCAGGCAGACGACGAGTGCCGTAATAACTGAACGGTAGAACCGGCCTTCCTCAGCGACTCTGTTTCTCGTTTCGGCAATTCGCTCATCGAGCGCCTTGTCCCCAACATTTTCCGGACTGGAAAGCTCCGCAACGTTTACCTCAAACACCGCGGCTAAGGCGCTCAGCGTTTCCAGACCTGGCCGTTCGCCGTTCTCGATCCGCTGCACAGTACGTGTACTCAGGCCTGATAATTCGGCAAGCTGTTCCTGCGACCAGGCCCGCTGAAGGCGCAGCGCTCTGAATTTGTTAATGTCACTCATTGCCCATCTCCGAATAGTAAGTTGTCAGTGAACAATGCTACCCGTGCCAGCCCGCATCACCACGATCAGAACCCGACAGCAACCTGACACCGGCATGACACCAGCGCGGCAGGCATAATTTTCCCATACGGCGGCTCAAAATAAGAATTCAGTTCATTATCTTTGTCAGACAACGGGACAATGTGATGTATCGCATAACTCAGAAATAAAGAGACAGTTACAGATTTCACAGCCGTTTTATAATGCAGCCTTGATTAAAGATCGCGCGCTAATCAGCCGATAAACTTACATTAATACTCCTGGCCTTGAATGCTCATAGATAATTTTCCGCGCATAACTGACCTTCGCGTAACGGAGCATTCCTTACCGAAGCATCAGGCAGGTTTACGGGAACGGCAATTACGGCGCACGGAGGTCTGTAATGACGAGTATTGAGCATGTTAAGTATCGTCAGCAAACATCGGAGCCGACCACCATGCACACTGTGATCACACCTACCTTTTCCGCTGTTTGGTCCACGGACGCCCAGGGCATTTGCATCGCCAGTCAGGAAAGCCCGACGGGCCTGATGCCCGCACTGAAAGGCGTCACGCTAAGTGCATGGCTGAAGTTCGCCCAGGCTGATGACGATGCAAAGATCGCGCTGCAACTTACTACCGCGCTTGAATGCGTGACACCTTTTAATATTGAAGTACCGATCCTTTGTCTGGACGGGACAACGCGACGTGTGATTGTTTCAGGCCTGCCGGATTGCCAGCCCAGCGCTTCTCGCCTGCAGTATAACGGCTTTATTCTTGATATAACCGGTCAGCGCAAAGCGCTTGAAGATGCGCTGCGTACGGCAGCGGAGTACCGCCTTTTGATCGAGAACAGCACAGACCTGATCGCTCATTGCGACGCGGACGGCAGATACGTGTCGATCTCGCCTTCTTATAGCGAAATGATCGGCTGGTCAGCCGATGAGATGGTGGGTCAGCTGGTGGTGGATTTCCTGCATCCCGACGACCGCGCACCCGCCACCGAGGCGCTGGTGCACATCTTCAACGGCGGCGAGCTGCCAGACGTGGTCGAGGTGCGCAAGCAGCATCGCGACGGCCACTACATTACGCTGGGCACCAAGGCCTGTGGCGTCAGCGATCCTTCCACAGGCAACAATATTGGCGCAGTGCTGGTTTCGCGCGATATTACTCGCGATAAAGAGAGGATGCAGAGGCTCGAAAAACTGGCAACCCGCGACATGTTGACCGGGTTGCCTAACCGGGCATGGATCAACGACCAGGTGGGCTACATGCTCGCGCAGGGCGAAGATCTGGCCTATACGGCGGTGCTGTTTATCGATCTCAATGGGTTCAAGGCCGTCAATGATTCGATGGGGCACGCAACAGGAGATCTCTTGCTGCAGCACGTAAGCGAACGCCTGCAACGCTGTATGCGCCCGGGCGATTCGGTGGCGCGCCTGGGTGGAGACGAATTTGTAGTAGCAGCAAAGTGCAGCAATCGCGAAGCGGCGTCCGCCATCGCCCAGCGTATTATGGACAGTCTGAAAGAGCCATTTGCTATCAACAACATGGAAGTACGGCTCGGCGCGGCTATTGGCATCAGCCTTGCGCGGTTCGGGACGGCATCGGCCAAAATGTTATTTGAAAATGCCGATATCGCAATGTACCAGGCGAAAGCACGACGTGATGGGTCCTATCAGTTTTTTGAGACCGCAACGCTGCCGTTACGTGATTAGGGGTTTCTGCTGTTGTAGGTGGTTTATTATGGTGTCCGTCCGCCCCCTATATTTAGGGTGCCTCTGCTACGTCCGCGCCTGACATATTAAAGATCACCGACAGGCTATAGCACTCCGGGAACCTTCCCTTTATTGATGGCTTAACCCACAACAAGAACCTCTCTTTTGCCCTGGCGAGCCTTAAGAACGTTAATTTTATGGAGCAACACTAAAGCACGTCATTCGCGGTAGCTGCCGCCGTAGGCTTCCGCTACCCGATCGCTTTGCGCCTCGCCGCTGGTGATGAGCCTGAGGATCATCCCGGCGACCTGCTGCGGGGAATGCATAAATGCAGCGCTCTCTTGCTGCTGTTTTATTGCCTGATCCTGCCCTGCTTTTACTGCCTGATAGAATTCAGTGGCCGTCATAAAAGGATAGAAAGTAGATAAGGTAATGCCTGCCGAAGCCAGCTCAAGGCGTGCGACGGCAGAAAGCATATTCAGCCCCGCCCTGGCGCTGGCGCTGGCGCTGGCGTAGGCGGCTGGCGTCGGATAAGTCGCCAGGGTTGCGCCTGAGCTGATATTGATAATGCTGCCTGCCCCTTACTTGCGCATGCAGCCCCTGCTCCGCATATCGCTTTTGTGCATTCCGCCCTATAAAAACGAGGGCACTTAATTACTGAATTCTCGCACTATCAGGCACCGGGATCGGTCAGTGTCGCCCTCACATGAGGGAGGCTCTGAGGGTAATTTTGCTGAATAAACTCAATCATTTTTTCCCGCACGTAACAGCGTAAATCCCAGGCGGTGGGGGAATTCTGGGCTGTCATCAATAACCTTATAGTCATGGTTTTTTCAGTCGTATCGGTAACCTGAAGCACCTGAGTTTCTTTGTCCCAGAGCCTTGTTTCACTGAGTACTTTTTCAAAATGCTTGCGGAGAGGCTCTAATGGCATGGAATAATCAACGTAAAGAAAAACAGATCCTAAAATTTGTGCATTATTACGCGTCCAGTTCTGGAATGGATTTTCGGTAAAGTAGGTAATAGGCAAGACCAGTCGGCGCAGGTCCCAGAGACGCACCACAACATACGTCAGGTTGATCTCCTCAATCCAGCCCCACTCTTTTTCAACCACGACAGCATCATCGATTTTTATCGGTTGCGTAAAGGCAATCTGAATGCCAGCAAACAAGTTGACAAGCGACTTCTGCAGAGCAAAGCCAATGATTATTCCGGCAACCCCGGCACCTGCCAGAATGGTAGTCCCGAATTTTCGCACGCCAGGAAAGCTGAGTAGAATCAGCGAAAGACAGAGCGTCACGAGTACGACAATAGCGACCTTTTTCACATACATTATCTGAGTGCGAATTTTTCGGGCGCGAAGGTTATTCGAAATATTGATGTCATAGCGTATGAAAAGCATATCCTGAGCAACATTAATCAATCGAATCAGGACCGAGCAAAATGACAATATAATAAATATATTAACTGACGTCGTAATAAAACTAAGTGATTCAGGATCGATATTAACGTAATTAACCCCAAAACTTATTAACAGTAAGGGGATAAAAAGAAACATTGATCCACGAAGATGCTTTTCAAGTGATTTGAATAGCTTTCTGTCATGACTTTGCCAGTAACGAATGAAACTGAGAAGAATAAATCGCGTCAGAAAACCCACTGCAAGTGAGAGCGTGACGAGCAATACAGCAGGCACCCATGATGGAGCGCCAGATAACTCACCAAATAACGAAGGCATTATTTCCCCTTATATTCAGCCAACAACCATGAGTTGTCAGGCAAGTCAAAAAGTCAGTAACCTTTCTTTTCAGGTTATCTGATGATTACGTGATTCACGCTCTTTAGTATATGAAAGATCTAATAAAATGGCCTTACAGGGCATAAAAAAATATCTGGTAACTTTTAGTAAAAGCTTAGCTAGCGATAAACGCAGGATTTCTTCTGTCCACCGCTTCGGTTTTTCACTGCGTCAGAGTCCGATTCCGCCACAAAGCAGACCGAAGCAGTGCTAACTTGCTGCTCATATCGAAAAGCTGGGCTAACTCTTTTTCTTGCCATAAGCATTTTTATTAACAGGTTAACGGGTACTAACTTTCCCCGCGATGCAGCGTTAGCGGCATGAAGGTACTTGCAGACGCAGCAGCGTCAACAGTTCAGTCGCCAGTCCTTTGTGTTTGAGGTTTAATCCGTATCCGTTAACGTGATAAATACGATAAACCGTTCTTTAATTACTATGATCACCTGGATACCTCATCAGCTGACATATCCGGCGATAATGGAGGAACACAGTTACTGCATCTTTTAATTCCTTTTATTTCGCTAAAAAAGTTAAATTATCCATCCCTCACTACCCTTTGCCCAGAAAAGCGCAATCAAGTTAGATCATCCTTAAGCTAAAAAAGCATTGACCAAAAATTGACTGTTAATCCGTGCCAGCCCTGTCTGTAATGGCAGACAACGTGGGTGAGGCATTTAATGAGCCAATTAACAGTACGCACTGTTTTACACACCAGACAGGCAGCGAGCTATTTTTTATCTATGCATCGAAACCAGAGACACTGCCCTGCCGGAACAATCATGCACGCTGTTCAAAAAGTTAGTAAGCCACTTAACCCACGCGGGGGTGATTCCCCGCCAGAGAACGAAATGGCCCGCCTCACCAGGGAAACGCCAGACGGCCCCCCAACTCCAAAGTCTGACGAAACAGCGTTAACCCGGTCCTTCACTGCCAGCCGCCAGCAGAGGCACAACCACATCGCTGATGGGAACGGAGATGCCGTGAGCATGCCCATAGCGCTGTATCACGCCGTTGCGAATTTCCCACTCCATTGGGCGATTGGCCTGACGATCCGCGAGAATAGAGGTACCTAAATCGGCGGGCAACCGCTGGAAATTATCGACGATCTCCTGCGCGACGCTGTCGTTCAGCACGGCACCCTCGGCGCGGGCGACGGCAAGGCATTCGCGCAGATACGCCAGCGCCAGCTTGCTAATATCTTCGCGGGAGAACATACCGGCGCGGCGATTCGCAAGCACCATCAGACCCGCGACGGCATTTTGTAGCAGTTTGCGCCATGCAACAGAGAGAAAATCTGCCGACAGCTCAACCGCACAGCGTGTGCCACTCAGCGCATCGGCCACCCGTTTCGCCTGCGGAACATCCGGCAGCGTCAGACGCGGTTGAGCGCGTAGCCAGACCGAGGCATCCGGCTCGCGCTGAGCGGGAAACCAGACCACCGAAGGCAGCACGGTTGCTCCCTTGACCCAGGGTTCAAGCTGCGCTTTCTGTTCGACGCCATTTTGTAGCGCACATACCACGGTGTTTTCATCGCATAACGCGCTCAGCCACCTGGCGCTGTCGGCATTCTGAGTAGTTTTCACCGCAACAAAAACAAGATCGACGGCGTGGTCAATTGTCCCCGGATCGCTTAATACCGGGCCAGGCACCGCAATCTCGCCCTCATCGTGACGTAAAAGCAACTGTGGATGCGCGGTACGCCCGCAAAGCAGCGGCGTAAGGCCAACCTCATGCAGAACCGCAGCGATAGTTGTACCAATCGCGCCTGGCCCAATCAGCGCAATTGTCGGATGGTCAGACATAGTGATTACTCCTGATTCGCTTATCCCGTCATCATGTGCCGGTGACAATCACCGGACACGCCAGTACATTTTGAAACGGCAACGCTTCACCGCAATCCCCTGCGACCCGGCAGGGTAAATGGGCACTTCGGCTTCCGGATATCTGCCGATGCTAAACAGTACACCTCAGCATGAACAATGAAGTATCGTCATTCCATCATGAGGAATTACTCATATTTCACTGATAATGGCTCTGCGCCTGCTGCGACTCATGCAGCAACCAGCGACGGAAATTCAGAATTTGCGGCTGCGTTTCAAGACCCTGCGGGCACACAAAATAGTAGGCCGCCGGTGACGGGAAAGGCACTTCAAAGAGCCGCACCAGCGTGCCATCGGCGAGCTCTTTTTCAACGTGTCCACTGCGCGCGAGCGCAACACCCTGGCCGAGAAGCGCGGCTTCAATCGTCATGTTGGTATCAGCGAAACGGACGTTCTCATGCAGGACATCACTTTTGACCCCGACGTGCTTAAACCAGTCTCCCCATTTTGGCACTAAGTCGGCACCATCACGCGTCAGTAGCGGGTAGCGCATCAGTTCGGCAGGCTCAGCAGGTGTGCCTGAACGCTGTAGAAGCGCCGGACTTGCTACCGGAAATAACTGTTCACGAAACATAAATTCCGTAAAAAGAGCGTGGTAATTGCCGTGACCAAAACGGATTGCCACATCGGACTCTTTCCCGGCAAAACTGATGGCTTTGTCAGAGCTTTCCAGTGATACCAGGATTTCCGGATGCAAACGGGCTAAGGCCGGAAGGCGTGGCAATAACCATTTCAGCGCAAAGGAATAAGTGGTGTTGACGCGCAACCGTACCCTGCCGTTTTGTTCACGCAGATCGGAAAGCGTGGTATCAAGGTTATTGAAAAATTCACGCACCAGCGGTGCGAGTGCCTCTCCGGCAGGCGTCAGACTCAGCGTTTTACCGCGCTGAAAAAGTTGCAGCCCCCACATCTCCTCGAGATTTTTTAACTGATGGCTGACGGCGCTTTGGGTGATAAACAGCTCTTCGGCGGTGGCGGTAAAGGTAGTGTGTCGTGCAGCAACTTCAAACGCACGCAGCATGGCGGTCGGTGGGAGGTTACGCATTATTCTCGCCCTGGGAATGAGTGAATACTCATATCACCACAAGCTTGCTCCCCTGCGAAAGATAACGCGACAGAAATAATAAGCGAGGCGAGGCTGCTTCGCATGACGTGGCATAAATGAATACATTTACCAGCGTTGTTGTAATGTTTGCTGCTGGTCCTGAGCTGACCATGGATGCACTCTTTTCGCAACAGCAAAAGTACCCGTTCAGGGCTGAGCCAGTGCCCCTTTTTTATCAAGTTTCAAGGGTTAAGCCATTAAAGAGGTAGCATCTTATCGCCAGTTAAACCTCTACAACCTGGTCAGACTCAACAACGTTCTCGCTTAGCGGCTTCATTGTCTCTCTGCTTATCGGTTAACTGATGTTGTAAATCCAGGCAAAATGACTTCTCTGTATTTCAAGTCTTGAAAACCAGTAGAAATGTTCGATAGAGATAAACATAGCATGAGGATAGCAGCGTTCGCCTCCGATATAGAACGGACCCTACCCTACACATAATCTGGTACCGATCACTGAAAAAAGGTGGCTATAAATGTGCTGTCTGAGCGCTAATATTTATCTGCTAATTTTTGCTGTTTACCTGCCTCAGAATTAATCTCATTAATGTCCTGTCTGGCAGGCGGAGAACGGTGCCGGTTATTATAGCCAATATTATTATTACCCCATAAATTTTCATACCGCAGGCCAGTCAACTGCTCAACTGTCGCGCGGGTGTTGCATGAAACTGTCTCAGGTAAAATGCGGTCTGCTGCTCTCATTCGAATGATTTCCTGCTGAAGAATCTGATGTGTCTGGCGGTTCAGACGAAAGTTTAGCGAGATGATAAAACCGATGCAGAGAATGCTTATAGTCCCTGCGCTGAGAATAAGCAAAATGGTATGTCCGACCTGAGGATCCTGTGTAGCTTTACCTGAAACAAAACCGGATAACTGAAGAATGATCCCGACGAACATAACGGCTCCGGCCTGTGATGCCTTGCGGGTCATGGTCATCACGCCAGCAAATATACCTTCCCGCCTCTGCGCCGTAATGGCCTCATCAACATCAGCGATATAGGTGTAAGTGTTCCAGGGGATATAATTAATACCGCCTCTGCCAATGCCTGCCACAGCGGCAATAAACAGCAATAACAGATAGTTATCAGACAAGCCGACATAGTAAACACCCGCAAAGGATAGTGAGGACAGTGCAAACAACGTCACCACCAGCCGGTATGACGGCGCAGGGCCAAATTTGATGCAAACCGGCACCATTAATACGACGGCAATAAACTGGAAGATAGCCATCACCCCCATCAAATCAGAGGCTCTGCCGGCTCCCTGCATCAGCACAAACACGACAAAGTAGGTGAACACGGCATTAAAAACGTCCTGCGCAATGTAGCTCCCTAGATATAGCCCCAGATGTTGACGAAAAATCTTTATGCGTAAGGTTGAAGCGAGTTCCGTCATTAACCGACGCATGCTTTGCACGAGCGTCAGATTCTGCTTTTCTCTCTCGGCACGCAATTCACTCTCAGACTTGAGTTCAGCAGGGCGTTCCCACGTAAAGCAGTACACTAGTATCAAAACGAGGCAGCAGATCACAGATAAGATCATTCCCGCGTAAAAGAAGGAAACGGGATTGTCTTTACCCAACCAGGTTAAAAGTACGCTGGGTAAAAACGAAGCGAGGATGGCCGACAGCTGACCCATCGCAATTCTGGCGCCGGAGAATTTGGATTTATGCGTAAAGTCATCGGTCATCTCTGGTACCAGAGTTTCATAGGGCACCAGAATCATTGAATAAACGATATCGAATAGTAAATAGGTCAGCAGGTAGTACCAGAAATCCATCCCGCTGACCCACATAAAGGCATAGCTAAAAATGCAAGGGATGCCAAGCAGGATAAAAAACTTACGACGGCCAAACCGCTTACCAAACCAGTTGTTGCCAAAATTATCGCTGAGATATCCCATTAAAGGGCTGATAAAAGCGTCGAGCACGCGGGCCGTCGCAAATATCAGTGTGGCCTCCACAGGAGTAAGGCCGCAGAAAGTGGTGTAGAAATAAAGCAGCCATGCTGCTGTCAGCACGGCCGTGCCAGCGCCCAGAAAATCTCCAGACCCGTATGCCAGATAGTGTTTGAACCCAGGCGTTTTATAATTCACATTAACCTCTGAACAGAACCATTTTCGTTATGAGAATGAAACAGCATCAGATGAGTTTCTCCGGGCTTTGCCCCTGCCCGCTCATGAACTGGCTTGTGCCAGCGCTGATTTTCTTTTTTAAAAGCTCCCTGGTGTACCGTTAAAGCCGATGCGCCTGCTGCAAGCGGTACTCTGCTCCGTTGCCCCGTTTCTGTGCATCAGAAAACAATCTGGCTGCGATCATTCTGAAATCCGCATGGAGCATTTATCCGGCATATCAAAACAATAAAATGATTTCGTAAACATTTAAGAAAATAAATATTATTCTGTGATCCATTAAGAAATATTCTTTAAATACCTATAAATAACAACTGCTTATAAATATCTCAATTGGTAGGACCGGGCTTATTCATCGTGTGACACAGCTCATATTTTGTTGTTAAACCCAATAAATGTTCACGATAACATATAAAAATTATGCCCAGAGGGGATAATCCCACATAGATAATAAGGTTATGACTTAGAAAAAATAAAGAAGGGGAACGTGCTTAATGAGGCTCCGCCGCAATTTATAGGGGTAATATTCTTCACACTCGACTGAATGAGCAAATCGGAGTAAATGAAAGCATGCGGGAATAAGAAAATGTGCCACATTGTTTATGATGTGGCAGTAGCCATAAGGGTGATGTCGGTTCATCGTATAGATGAAACGCTAGAGATAATCATGCAGATATTCACTCAGGCACAGAATAGCCATCGCCTGCCCATAAGGCATCGGTGTTAGCGGGATCTGACGGTAGTACTCCAGATCGCTGCCCATTTCGGTACCGAATGAGGCTTGTTTTAGCTCGCCGTCTTCACTGATGTTTGCCGCTACGCCACGGATAGCTTTTTGTCCAACCACAGCATAATCCCTCGCAATATAACGCTTACGCACCGCCTTAAGAATGCCGTACGCAAATCCGGCTGTGGCAGAACTCTCTAAATAGGATTGATCATCGTCCAGCAAGGTATGCCAGAGCCCACTTGAATCCTGCAGCCTGGATAATGTACGAACCTGATGTTCTAATACCTGCAGCAGGTAACGCCGCGTCGCATCCCCTTCAGGGAGCTGAAGAAGCTCAATAAAATCAGGGATCGCGACGGTAATCCAGCTGTTCCCGCGAGCCCAGCGTGCCCGGGAGAAATTGTGATTACCCTCAAAGGTCCAGCCGTGAAACCATAACCCGGTATCCCTGTCCATCAGGTACTGGATATGAAGCAAGAACTGATACTTGGCTTCTTCAACGAACTCTGGCCGCCCCAGCAGTAAACCTATTTTTGCCAGCGGCATGACCGTCATCATCAAAGTGTCATCCCAGAGTTGCTGATGATTTTCCTTATGGATCACTACATGCTGTAACCCACCCTGCTCGGTTCGCGGCATCTCATACATAACCCATTCGCCCCAGCGCTCCAGGAGAGATCTCCAGGCAGGATTTTTAGCCTCTTCGTAACGATACGCCAGCGTCAGTAATGGACAGACAGTATTAACGTTCTTGGTTGGCAAGCCCCGCTGGAGCTGCTCGCTGAACCAACGATCAATAATCGACAGCATCTCTTTATCACCCGTCTGCCTGTAATAGTGATAAATAGCATACAGACCGATTCCGTGCGTCCACTCCCATCCCGCAGCCCACCCTTTGGCGTCAATGATGCGACCATCGTCCAGGTGAAGGGCGAACTCGCCCGTAGTGTCTTCAATATGAATTAACTTATCGGTTAACTTGTGTATGAGCGAGTGCACGTCATCACGCGCAATAACATGTTCTGCCTGACGCAGCAGCGCGCTATGTTTTACTGCGAAAATAGTCATAAACTTACCCAGCCTGTTGTTCAGGAATCAGAAGAATCTTGATGGCTTCTTTCGAGCCGAAGGCTGCAAAAGCATGCTGCCATTCTTCAAGAGGGAAGCGGTGAGTCACAATACCCTCAGCGGTCATCAGTTTTCGGTGAAATAAATCGATAACGGTTTCATAGGTACCGGGGCTGAGATGGGCGCCGCGGATGTCCAGCTCTTTTCGATCGCCAATAATCGACCAGTCCACAGACGTTTCCCGGCTAAAGACACTGAACTCAACAAACCGGCCTAATTTACGGATCATTTGCAACCCCTGAGTAACGCCTACCGGATTGCCAGTGGCCTCAATATACACATCGCAGCCATAGCCATCCGTCAGGGACTTCACCACAGCCACTGCGTCCTCCTCCAGCGGATTGATGACGACGTCCGCCCCAAGAGTTTGCGCCAGCGCCAGACGGAACGGCATTACATCTATAACAATTAACTTTTTGGGTGTCTTGAGCTTAATCGCCTGGATCATGCCCAGGCCAAGAGTGCCAGCACCAGCCAGTACCACCACGTCATTAAACTGAATATCGCCGCGATTCACCGCATGTACCGCACATGAAAACGGTTCTATCAGCGCGCACTCTTCCAGCGTCAATGAATCAGGGATTTTGTGCACACGGCTGGTGGGTTTGAAGAGCATATAATCCGTCATGCCTCCATCTGCATCCTCAGCCTGAAATCCATAAATGTCATGCTTTTCGCACATCCAGTACTGGCCGTTACGGCAGAAGCGGCACTTATTACAAGGAACAATTTGCTCGGCTATTACACGGTCATTTAACTCAACGCCGAAATGATCCAGTGCGCCGGGGCCAGCAGCATATACCGTGCCGAAAAATTCGTGACCGGCCACCACCGGTGTTTTGACATAGCGCGGGAAGGTTTCATTACCCCAGAACATCGGTGCGCCATGAAAACAGTGAAAATCTGACGCACAGATACCGCAGGCTCCGATTTTAACCAGCAACTCGTTATGACCTGGTGTAGGCATGTCCCCCCTTTCCAGGCGGTAGTCTTCAGGACCGTAATTAACCAGCTTTTTGATGTGCATTATTGGCATAACCCCTAAGCGACAAATAGATGAGGAAACCATAAAATGTTTTCGTAAACATTTCCACAAGGTCACTCACCTTTGTGATGGAGTTAACACCAATTATAGAACTTTCTTTAAATTCAATCTATTATATAAAAACAACAAAAACTCAAACTGATACATCCATCATTTATCCGGCGTAAAATGTTATCATTAACATTCATAGGGGCGGGAATCCATCCGGCGTAAAGCGGCCAAAAAGATCAGGGGGAGTGGCAAACGTGGGCGAGAGCAACACCTTAAGCGTTGGCATTCAGAGCCCTTGATGTAGCCAGGATCTTGATTTTTTATCGAAACAGATACCGGCTGCGTAAAACGTAGTAAACCTGAACCCGTGGATTAAGAGTACAATGCGTGTGTTCTTTAACTGGAATTACTGATTATTTTTAAGAAATCCATTAATCATAGTCCGCTCCTGCCAGGGCCGGTCTTCAATTGCGGCAATCAGATTCTCTGCAACGATGGTAGCCCATTGCTTATAATCATGAACCACGCAGCAAAAGTAAAAACCGTAATCTTCTGCATTGGGAATTTCATCAATTGAAAGAAACTCGACGCCTCGTAACATCCATCGCGTGGCCACATTTTTAGCTGCAAGCGAGATAGCGCCGTTAATGCCAATAATGGCATCATAATCGATTTCGTTAGAAGAAAAGTGCGACGTAATAATTTCTTTAGCATGATCGTAACGGTAATCGGCATAAAGACGGGTAACCTCAATATTATCAGAGAGGTTTTCGCAGATGCTCGTCAAACGTTTCTGGGTAATACGTGAATCTTTAGGCCCGCCAATTACCAGTACTTTTTTATAGGCCTTATCATTCACAACGGAGGCGATAAGCTCGCCCGCACGTCGGTCATTGACATACACTGCAGGCAGTTGCTCATCAAACTGACGGTCAAACTGAATGAGACGAGTGTGGGAACCGTTTAACACTTTCAGATGACGGGTATCATAATCAGCACTGTCACTGATCACCGACAACACGATACCCGCTGCTTTATAACCGACCAGCGTATTAATAGCTTTTGCTTCTGATGTGCGTTCGCCTTGAGTGGTGAATATCATCACTGAATAGCCACGGGTTTCAGATAATTTGCAGAGTTCCTGAATAACATACGAGTAACTCTGATTAAAGGTATCATCAGCAATAATACCAATAATAGGACTCTGAACGGTTTTAATATTTTGCGCAAATACATTAGGTATATAACCCATCTCATCTGCAACTTTCATGATTCTTTCACGCGTCTTGGCCTTGACCTTTTCAGGTGAGGTGAAAACGCGTGATACAGTAATACTGCTAACTCCAGCTACCTCAGCCACATCATTTATGGTAGGTGGCTTGCTTCCGTGTGTGTTCATTATTGCTTCAACCTTAAGTCAGCGGTCTCTTTGCACCTGCCAATTTCTAACACATGATAATTAACAGTAAATGGGAGTTGATGCCAGACCTTACTGGTAAATGTTGAGTACAGCAGCACTGACATCGCAGCTGTAAACGCTTTTGCTGTGCTGCTACGCCGGCGGTGTACTTCCATCGAGATACACCCGGTCCTTTAAACGCATAACCAGCCATAGTCAGTGTTCGCTGCCTTATGCCAGTGCTTCATTTCACAGCATCAGAAGCTCAACTGGTTAAGTCGATTTCAGGCGCGCGATGCTGCTTTGATTGTGTCAACGAACAGCCGTAACGCGACGGGCATATGACGATTCTGAGAAAAGTAAAGCGCAATGCCTTGCGAGGCTATTGTCCAGTCCTCCAGCAGGGTGACCAGACGCTCTCTGTCCAGCCAGTGCTGAGCATAGCACTCCGGCACATAGGCCACGCCTAATCCAGCAGCGGCGGCTTCTGCTATTAAGGCGCCGCTGTCGAGGGTCAGACTACCCGGTACATCCAGGGCGAATCGCTGCTCATGCTGCTGATATTCCCAGTGGTAGCGCTTACCGCTCGGCAGGCGCTGTCGTAAACAGTTGTGCTGCATAACATCCTGTGGATGCTGAATTTGGGGTCGCAATGCTAAGTAGCCAGGCGATGCCACAGTAACAAAGCGCAACGGCCCGCTCAGGGAAATGGCCACCATGTCTTTAGGCACATCTTCAAACAGCCGGATGCCGGCATCGAACCCCTGCTCAATAATATCCACCAGCTGACCTTGCGCGACTAAATCCATTTCAATCCCCGGATATTGCTGAATGAAGGTCGGCAGTATCGTTCCCAGCAGAAGGCTGATAGCGGCATCGCTGGCGCTGATGCGCAGCGTGCCATAGGGTTGATGGTCGCTGGCGGTCACTTCGTTCAGCAGCTCATCCATCTGGTTGAGCAGCGGCGTCAGACGCTCAATCAACATTTCGCCTGTTTCGGTCAACGCCACGCTTCGCGTTGTTCGATGGAAAAGCCGCACGCCAAGCGCAGTCTCCAGCCCTTTAATAGTGTGGCTGAGTGAGGAGCGTTTAAGCCCGAGCACATCTGCAGCGCGACGGAAACTGCGTTGTTCAGCGACCGTTTTCACCGCCAGTAATTCGTTCCAGGAAGGACGTTTCATTGTTGAATATTTCCCACCATCTCATGCCAGTTTGTGGAGATTATGCCATCAATTATTCATTTTAAGATGGAGCCCGGTTTACTAAACGGAGATGAGAGTAATGAAAACCTGGTTAATTACCGGCGCATCCAGCGGCCTGGGCCGTCTGATGTGTGAAAGTCTGCTGGCCCGTGGCGATCGCGTGCTGGCAAGCGTCCGACGTGAAGCTGCATTAGATGATATGCGCACGCAATATGGCGACAAGTTGCAGGTGATGGTGCTTGATCTCAGCAAGACAGCAACGATAAAGCCAGTAGTTGAGGCTGCATTCGCTCAGGCGGGACGCATTGATATTGTAGTGAGTAACGCGGCTTATGGGCTATTTGGCGCCGTGGAAGAGCTGAGCGATACGCAAATTGAACGGCAGATCGCTACAAATCTCACAGGCTCAATTCAGCTGATTCGCTCAGTGATTCCGTTTATGCGGCAGCAGGGCGGCGGTCGTATTGTGCAGGTTTCCTCGGAAGGCGGTCAGATTGCTTATCCCGATTTCAGTTTGTATCACGCCACTAAATGGGGCATAGAAGGCTTTGTCGAAGCGGTTCGGCAGGAAGTTGCAGAGTTTGGCATCGACTTTTTGTTAGTAGAGCCGGGTCCGACGGCGACGCAGTTTGGTGCGGGGCTGGATATCGCTGATGCGTTACCGGTTTACAGCGATACGGCGGCAGGGAAAATGCGGTCGACGCTGATGAGTGGTGAATTTGCGATTAAAGGCGATGCGAAAAAATGCGTGGCGGCAATGATCGCTGCTGCTGATGCTGACAGCCCGGCGTTGCGCTTACCGCTGGGAAGTACCGCGTATAACAATATTGAAACGGCGTTAAAAATGCGACTGGATGCCCTGCGGGCAATGAAAATCGTGGCATATAGTGCGGATCGCCCGGAAATGTAGGCTGAATCATTCCCTGAGGAAAGCGACAAAACAGGCTTGCTGCGTTGCCTTACTTTTAATGACTTCAGTCCGCTTTTGGCTCAAAGCGGACTGAAGTCAGCTCCCTGTCCGCTATGAGGAAAAGCGGACCTTATGCATCCTTATCACTACCGGATCGATCCTGTTCTGCCAGATTTAAGAGGCGAACTGATGAAGACCGGTCAGCTTATTGTTCGCTGCGTTTTTTCAGAATCAGCAACAGCAGCCCGATCAATACAGCCGCACCGCGGTTGTACAGCATCTCTTCCACAAAAGCAGAATGCCTCCAGTCCCACCGTCTTCTTGCACGCTACGCTGTGCAGTTTCCGCTTTTTGCTTCGGTCATCTCCTGCCCTCCTCCGTTGAGAATGGTTACTTAACCTGCTGGATCAAATCGTTGCCACTATACTGACCATTGCAGTTGTAATTTACATACAAGGTTGAGCACGGTTAATTGCCTGATAACAGCCTTACCCATGACCCGCAGGAGAACAAAATGCAAAAGAGTAAAACCTTGAAAGGACTGCTAGCCGTAACAGCAGTCGCAGCGATGTTCAGCACTGTCGGCGTGCAAGCCCAGACGCCAGCGAGCGCCACGCAGACCAGCGCCGCAGGCCAGACCAAATCGAGCACCAGCCTCAGCTCCGGCGACGAAAAAGCGTTAAAGGATATGGCGCAGGCCGATATCAATGAAGTCGCCGCCGCCAAAATCGCGCTGAGCAAGGCCCAGAGCAGCGAAGTCAAAGCATACGCTCAGCAGATGGTCGACGACCACGGCGGTGCTTTGACCAAAGTACAGACGGTCGCCCAGCAAAAGGGCGTAACCCTGCCGACAGAGCCGGACGCCAAACACAAGACTATGGCCGCCAAACTGGAAAAGCAGAGCGGCGCCGCATTTGACAAGATGTATATGAAAAACGCCGGCACCATGGACCACAAAATGGTGCTGTCGAAGCTGCAAAGTGACGCTAAAAAGATCAAGGATCCGGACGTGAAGGCCGTGGCTGACGCGCATATGCCGGTCGTTGAGCAGCATCTTAAGTCCGCGCAGCAGATGCCGATGGCAGCAGGTAAATAAACAGGTAATTCGGTAGGCACACGGTTTTCTGACTCAGGTTCCCCTTTGTGCAAAACGTTGTAGCACGGGGGATCTTTGCTTTACGTGTGCCGATCGATACGCGCTCATCTGCAGTTGCAAGCTAATACGCACTTTACCTGTTGATGACTGAAATTGACTCCGTGCAGCCGTTCGACAGGCTGCATGGCGCAAATATGGCGAAGGACCGCTTTTGGCGCCAGCGCCAGCACAAGCAGATCTCACTGATGCGCTTACTCTCCGAAGCCATGCCTCTCCTGGCTCTCACCTCGCTAAATCCACTCTTTGCCCTGAAGAAGCGCAGCAGATCCCTCTGACTTCAGTAAACACAATTTAGGGCACCGGAACGTAAAGCCCATAACGTAGGCAATTTAGTGACGACTGCTCGCGTGCGCGTGCAATGTGCATCCAACATCCAGTCGCACCCGCTGTTATTACTACAGAGCCGCCTACCCGTAACCTCAGCCTAAAATCAGTGGTGTCTGTTATCCAACAGAAAAGAGGCATTGCGAGCAAAGACCCTTTATTGTTATGTTATAACATACCAATAATGCTTTATCAGAGGTTACAATGTCTACTCCCTTCCCCCTCTCTTCGCAGGCCGATCGGCGTCTGCCGGTTTGTGTACTCTCAGGTTTTCTGGGTGCCGGAAAAACGACGCTGCTTAACCATATCCTGAATAATCGCGAAGGGCGTCGCATTGCGGTTATCGTGAATGATATGTCAGAAGTGAATATCGACGCCGCGCTGGTTCGCAATGGCGGCGCATCGCTGTCGCGTACCGATGAAAAACTGGTTGAAATGAGCAACGGCTGCATCTGCTGTACGCTGCGCGAAGATCTGCTGCTGGAAGTGAAAAAACTGGCGGAGGCGGGCCGCTTCGATCATCTGGTGATTGAATCGACGGGCATCGCTGAACCGCTGCCCGTCGCGGAAACCTTTACCTTTGAAGATGAAGATGGCGCATCGCTTTCGAGCCTCGCGCGTCTCGATACCATGGTGACCGTGGTTGATGGATTTAACTTTCTGCGTGATTACCACTCAGTCGACTCGCTGAACGAGCGTGGCGAATCGCTGGGCGAGCAGGATGCCCGCTCGGTAGTGGATTTGCTGGTTGATCAAATTGAGTTTTGCGACGTACTGGTGGTGAATAAAATTGATCTGATCAGTGAAGAAGATCGTCAAACGCTCTTTGCCATGCTGCGTTCACTTAATCCACGCGCGCGCATCGTAACCGCCTGTTTCGGCCAGGTACCGCTGGATCAGGTGCTGAATACCGGCCTGTTCGATTTCGACCAGGCCGCGCAGTCGCCGGGCTGGCTGAAAGAGCTACGCGGCGAACACAGTCCAGAGACGGAAGAGTATGGCATTCGCAGTTTCGTTTATCGCGCCCGCCGCCCTTTTCATCCGCAACGTTTCTGGGAAGTCGTCAACCACCAGCTGACGGGCGTGGTGCGCTCGAAAGGTTACTTCTGGCTGGCAACGCGCCCGGATTACGCAGCGATGTGGTCACAGGCTGGCGCTGTGGCGCGCCACGGCTATGCAGGCCGCTGGTGGGCAAGCGTTCCTCGCGAGCACTGGCCGGAAGATGCCGACTCTCTTGAGTTTATCGCTAGCCAGTGGGAGGAAGGTATCGGCGACGCGCGGCAGGAGCTGGTGTTTATCGGTATCGATATGGATGAACAGCAGGTGCGCTCGGCGCTGGATGATGCGCTGCTGACGGCGCAGGAGATGGCGCGCGGACCCGACTGGTGGCTCACCTTACCCGATCCGCTCCCCGCATGGTTTGATGAAGTCGCAGGGTAACGACCTGAAGCGCTGCGTGAAGCAGCGCTTTTTTTTGCTCCGCCAGACGCACAAGGTCAGAACGAAAAGTAATTGGTCGGCCTCCTGCTCTGTTTGCTATAACGCGGTATCAACTCACTGGAGGCTACCTTAATGACGCAGCGTATTGCCGTTATCGGCGCAGGTGTACTGGGCTTGTCTGTGGCGCGAATGCTGGCTCTGCAGGGCGCGCAGGTCACCCTGTTCGACAAAGGCGCGCCTGGCGCAGGCACCAGCCAGATCAGCTTTGCATGGGTTAACGCCAACGGCAAAAGCCCGGAGAGTTATCACCGTCTCAATGCGGCCGGTATTGAGGCGCATAAACGCCTGCAACAGATATCCCGCGCGCCCGCGCCCTGGCTGCTGGAAACCGGCACCTGGGAGTGGGCGGCGGAGCCCGCCATACAGGCAGAGCTGGAAAAGAGACTGACTAAACTCACGGTGCTGGGTTATCCCTGGCGAACGGTGACGCGTGAAGCGCTGCTGGCGCATTTTCCTGAGCTGCGGCTTGACTCTCGTATTCAGCAAGGCTGGTTTTTTCCCTCAGAATGCCTGCTCTATCCCAGTCTGCTTATCGGCTGGCTGCTTGCCCAGGTGCGCCGTCTCGGCGGCGCCCTTATCAGTCAGACAGAAGTGGTGACGCTTTCAGAGCACCCTGACGGCGCAGCGCTTGAACTGTCGAATGGCGAGCAGTGGACGGGCGATCGCGTGATTTTAGCCGCTGGTCGCTGGTCAGCGGAGCTGTTAAGACAGCTGGGCCTGGATCTGGCGATGACAGATGCTAATCGGCCAGACAGAGTGGCCTGCAGTTTCCTCGCCTATACCGATCCTTTACCGATCCAGATCAACAGCAATATCATTTCACCTGAGCTTAACGTCAGGCCAGACGGTGGAGGCAGACTGATCCTGCAGGCGCTGGATCTGGATGACTATGCGGATCCGGCCCGTCCGGCGAGTACCGACGGGTTGATTGGACAGGAGTTTTTGCGTCGTCTGCGCCGGATGTTTATCCAGACCGAAGACGCGCGTATTGCGAAGATCGAGGTAGGACAACGTTCGCGTCCTGCGGATGGACTGCCTGCTGTCGGCTATGCGACTCACCACCAGCGGGTTTATCTGATGGCTTCCCACAGCGGCATGACGCTGGCGCCGCTGTTAGGCGAGCTGGTAGCGAACGAGATAATAACGGGCGAGCGCTCTGAAATGCTGGCCGATTTCGCGCCTCAGCGCCTTATGAGGCCTTTTATCGGTAAAAGCGAGGGTCTGGCCCCCGCTTACCTTCCCGCCGCACAGTGAGCCTTAGCGGCGGTTTTTCCAGACGGTCTGAATGTTGCAGAACTCATGTACGCCGAAGTGGGACAATTCACGACCGTAGCCGCTCTTTTTGACCCCGCCAATGGTGACGCGAGGATCCGATGCACCGTTGCCGTTGATAAACACGGCGCCGGTCTCGATCTGATCGGCCAGTCGATCTGCTGTGGCGCTGTTTCCTGTCCAGACCGTCGCGCTCAGACCAAATTCACTGTCGTTGGCGATAGCCAGCGCATGCTCGGCGTCACGGGCGATAGCGATCGCCGCTACCGGACCAAACAGCTCTTCACGAAACGCTGTCATTTCTGTCGTGACATCTGACAGGATAGTCGGCGCGTAGTAGTTGCCCTCTCCTGCGATCTTCTCGCCGCCCAGTACCAGACGCGCCCCTTCACGCAGGGACCGTTCGACCTGGTTATGCAGCTCATCGCGCAGATCGAAGCGCGCCATAGGACCGAGATAATTTTTCTCATCCAGCGGATCGCCCATGGTTAACGCCTGTACTGCAGCGCTGAAGCGTGCTTCGAATTCTTCTGCAATGGCGGCTTCAACAATAAAGCGTTTTGCGGCCATACAGACCTGTCCGGTGTTCTGGAAGCGGCCCGTGACGGCTGATTTTACCGCTTCATCAAGATCGGCATCGGCAAGTACGATAAAAGGATCCGCGCCGCCCAGTTCCAGAACGGTTTTTTTCAGGGCTGCGCCAGCCTGTGCAGCAATAGCGGAGCCAGCGCGTACGCTGCCGGTAACGGCGACAGCGGCAATGCGAGGATCTTTAATAGCAGCCGAGACGCCGTCATTGTCGATATTGATGGATGCGAAGGCGCCTTTCGGCAGATCCGTTGCGCTGAACAGCTCCGCCATCAACGTTGCGCAGCCCATCACGTTCGGGGCGTGCTTCAGCACATAGGTGTTCCCGGCGAGCAGCATGCCCACAGCGCCGCGTAGCACTTGCCAGAACGGGAAATTCCACGGCATGACGGCCAGGATGGTGCCGACAGGCTTAAAGCGTTGCCAGGCATCTGGCACCTGCGTTGGCTGATCTTCCAGCATCGCGGGGCCATGTTCTGCATACCAGTCACTGAGGTTCGCGCATTTGAGGATCTCAGCACGCGCCTGAGCGACAGGCTTGCCCATTTCAAGAGTAATCATGCGCGACAGTTCAGGCTCGCGCTGACGCAGCTGCTCTGCCAGCTGACGCAGTACCTTAACGCGGGACGCCATATCTGTATTGCGCCACTGCTTAAAGGCAGCGGTACTGGCAGCAAGCGTGCTGTCCAGTTCAGCCAGAGACTGCATAGGATAACGTGCCAGGATTTCACCGTTGGCAGGGTTTTTTGAAACAGCGTAATCGGTCATGGTGCCTCTCAGGATGCGTTTTGACTATGGGACTTACCCTACGCTTCTGGGATAGTGATGAAAAATGAATAATAGTGAGCAAGTTGTTTTCATATTCTGAACAGAAGCAGTGAGGCTATTATCGCGGCTGCCGATCGAATACCCTGGCATCGATCAGTTATCCACATATACAGAGAGAAGATCCTAATAAACGATCATAAAGAGATCTAAAAGAGATCCTAAGAGATCCCCGATCGTCGCAGGCCGTACCCCACAAGGGCTGAGAAGGTGATCCCGTTCACTATAATCAGTAAAGAGTTCACTGTAATCAGTACTTTATTCACTACACACTGTAGAATGTTCACTGTAAACAGTGATAGTGTTCACTGTAATCAGAAAACGATCCCTTTCATCCACAGAATGAAGATCTCATGCTATGGCAGATAAAGAGAGTGAAAACAAAGCGTTACTTGAACCTTTTCTGTCGGTGACCAAAAACAGCGGTGAAGTTATTCAGCTTCATCCCAATAAGAATAATACTGTTCAGCCCGTCGCTTTGATGCGTCTGGGACTGTTTGTCCCGACACTGAAATCAACGGCGCGCGGTAAATCAGGCGCAATGGCCTCTACTGATGCGACAAAAGAGCTGAAGAACCTGTCATTAGTGAAAGCCGAAGGCTACGAAAAGATTACCATCACTGGCGCCAGGCTGGATATGGATAACGATTTCAAGACCTGGGCAGGCATTATTCAGTCCTTCTCACGTTATCCCACGAAAGGCGATACCGTAACCCTGCCCTTTATCGATTTCGTCAAGATGTGCGGCATTCCTTCTGCCAACTCGTCAGCGGCGTTGCGTAAAAGGCTGGATGCTTCCCTGCGTCGCATTGCTACCAACACGCTATCCTTCGAAGGAAATGGCAAGGCTTACCATACGCACCTTGTGCAGTCGGCCTACTATGACCGGGAAAAAGATGTGGTCCGCATTCAGGCCGATCCCAAGCTGTTTGAGCTCTATAATTTCGACCATAAAGTTCTGCTGCAGCTCAGGGCCATATCGCGGCTCAAGCGCAAAGAATCTGCGCAGGCGCTCTATACCTTTCTTGAAAGCCTGCCAACTAATCCGGCCCCTATTTCGCTGGCGCGCCTGCGTATGCGCCTGAATCTTGGTTCGAAAACCACGACGCAGAACCACGTAGTGCGCCGCGCAATGGAACAACTGAAAGAGATCGGCTATCTCGACTATTCCGAGGTAAAACGCGGTCGCTCAGTCTTTTTTATCATCCACAGCCGCACGCCAAAACTGGATGGAATCAGCACGCTAGAGAGTATCGACTCTCTCGACGAGATCGATTTTGATGAGTCATGAGCAACGTTCACTGTAATCAGTGGGCGGTATGTGGCACTGTCACTTTTTAGCCAAAACGTGACAGTGACCTTTTCCTGGTGTTGTTCACTGTAATCAGCTGCAGCTCCCGTTCACTGTAATGAGCAACATTCACTGTAATCAGTGAAGCGTCAGTTCGGTATGCCTCCCTTCATCTTATCTTTCCTAATTAATTTTCATTAAATACAAATACTTAAAAGATAGTTAGCGCTTGCTTACTTTTATGGCCTCTTTCTTGCTATCTCGTTCATACGTTCTACACTGATTACAGTGAATATGATGCGCCGCAGCTCTACGCTGCATTTTTGCTGATTACAGTGAACCTGTTGAGACTGACCTTTTACGGCCCTGACGCTGGTGACAGATAAAGGCATGAATTAATTTTTTGAATTAAAAGGGATTATTCAGGATTTGGTTGAGGGAGAATATCATTTTACTGATTACAGTGAATGGTTGCATCGGCAAAGCGCTAAAAAGTGACAGGGTTCGCTACAGTCACTGATTACAGTGAACATTACAGGGTTTTCAGCCTTAATTTGCTGTTCCTTCGACCGGTTTACTGACTGCAGTGAATACTGACGGCGTTCTGTTAAAGTTTTATGGCTCTTTGATGATCGTTATCTGCCCCTACTGATTACAGTGAATGCTTGAGCCATCGTTAATGTGCTTGTCCCTTACCCTACTTTTACTGCCTACAGTGAACCTTTGGCTTGTCTTCCCTGTCCTCGCACCTTCCACGTCGAACGCCTTGTGAGGGCGCTGCCGTCTTCCTTACCCGCATATCGAAGGTGATGCTGCATTACAGAATACAGTGAATGTTATGCACCTCTTCGTCCGTGCAGCCTTTGCCTCTGCTGATTACAGTGAATGTTTGCTGGGTACGAACGCCTGCGTAGCGTTGCTACCGGTTTTAGACTGAGTCAGTTCACTGATTACAGTGAACGTAAGCTGGTTGTGCTGATTACAGTGAATCTTTTGCTAAATACAGTGAACGTTTCTCTCTGACAGGCGACTCTGCTACTGATTACAGTGAATGTTATAGGTCACAGCTTGCCGACGGCCTTTCTCTACTGATTACAGTGAATGCTTTGAAAGACGCCTGCCGATTACAGTGAATGTTTAGCCAGGATCCAGAGAAAGATGTTATGTCGAGACCCATCGGCACATGGTTGAGAACGTCTTCATTACTGATTACAGTGAACGAATTGCTGATTACAGTGAATCTGTTCCCCCTGCCCTCTCCTGATGCTTCCGTTTGCCATTACTGATTACAGTGAATATTTGCAGCATCTCTTTATCATGCAGTCCATTTTTGGCTGATCATTGATTTCGTTATATAAGATATTTTCTTGCCCGACATGCAGGATTTATGTATAAAGTCACAAATCCTACATGTGTGGAGCAAGTATGGCTAACGACGAAAAGCAGGTGCTGAAGGTCGCACAACGGTCTGAAAGAATGCTGCTGAGCCTGACAGAACAGATTCAGGCGCAAAAAGAAGAGCTGCATGAGAATACGTTTTACCAGGTTTATGCCAAGGCTGCGCTGGCGAAGCTGCCAAAACTGACGCGCGCCAGCGTTGATTATGCTGTTAATGAGATGGAAGAAAGCGGCTATCAGTTCGACAAACGCGCCGCAGGCAGTTCAACCAAATACGCGATGTCGATAGAAAATATCATCGATATCTATCACCATCGCGGTGTTCCTAAATACCGTGACCGCCATCCGGAAGCCTATACGATTTTTGTCGGCAACCTGAAAGGCGGCGTTTCTAAAACGGTTTCAACCGTCTCTCTCGCCCACGCGTTGCGGGCACACCCTCATCTGCTTTTTGAAGATCTGCGTATTCTGGTTATTGACCTGGATCCCCAGTCTTCGGCAACCATGTTCCTTAATCATGAGCGTTCAGTGGGGATTGTCGAAGCCACAGCCGCGCAGGCGATGCTGCAAAACGTGAGCCGCGAAGAGTTGTTAAAAGAGTTTATCGTGCCGTCGATTATTCCTGGCGTCGATGTGTTGCCGGCTTCAATTGACGATGCGTTTATCGCTTCTCGCTGGGATGAGCTTTGTGCCGAACATCTGGCTGGCCAGAATGTGCATGCGGTGCTGTACGAGAATGTCATTGCCAAACTGAAAAAAGATTATGACTTCATCTTTATCGACAGCGGCCCGCATCTGGATGCTTTTCTGAAAAACGCTATTGCGGCATCCGATCTGCTCATGACGCCCGTTCCGCCGGCACAGGTTGACTTCCATTCCACCCTTAAATATCTGACGCGTCTTCCTGAGCTGATCGACATTATCGAGCAATCCGGCGCTCCCTGTCGTCTGCAGGGCAATATCGGCTTTATGTCCAAGCTGTCTAATAAAGCAGACCACAAGCTCTGTCACAGCCTGGCGAAAGAGATATTCGGCGGCGATATGCTGGACGCCGCTCTGCCGCGTCTTGATGGTTTTGAACGCTGCGGCGAATCCTTTGACACCGTTATCTCGGCAAATCCTTCCACCTACGTCGGCAGCAGCGAAGCGTTAAAGAATGCGCGTTCCGCTGCAGAAGATTTTGCGAAAGCGGTCTTTGACCGTATTGAATTTATTCGCCTGAACTGAGGTCGCTATGAGTGCAAAAAGAATTACTATCGGCAGAACCTTTAGCCAGACGCCTGTCCAGACTGACGTGTCATCAGACGCGCCAACGCAAACCTTTGTTCTCTCTACCGGCAAGCGTGCCGTATTTCGCCTGGAGCGTATAGAAGCCCGCGACATCGAAGATAAAACCTTTGTGGTGCTGGAAACCAACGGACGCGACCAGGCTGGCCTGACGCCGGATTCGTTACGCGACATTATTCGCACCATCAAACTCCAGCAGTTTTTTCCTGCTATCGGCATAAAGCGTGGCGAACGTATCGAAATCCTGGACGGTTCACGACGTCGCGCTGCCGCGCTCTACTGTAAGACCGGACTGGATATTCTGGTTTCTGAAACGGCAATTACGACTGAAGAAGCACGCAAGCTGGCGCAAGATATTCAAACTGCACGCGAACACAACCTGCGTGAAGTCGGTCTTCGTCTGCTGTCGCTGAAAAATGGCGGCCTGTCACAAAAAGAGATCGCAGAAAGTCAGGGCCTGTCACAGGCGAAAGTGACGCGAGCTTTGCAGGCGGCCAGCGTGCCGGCAGAGCTGATTTCACTTTTCCCTAACCATTCTGAACTGACCTATCCCGATTATAAGGCGCTGCTGATGGCCGCTGATAAACTCACTGAGACAGGTCAGCAGATTGAGCGTTTAATCGAAACCGTTTCCATGGATGTTGATAGCATCTGTGCGCGTGACGGGCTGGCGGCAGATGAGGTTAAAAACCATATCCTTCGGCTAGTGCGCAACGGCAGTCAGACGCTCATCGCGTCGCCTGCAAAAGAGAAACCTGTTTCAGAGAATCTCTGGACCTTTGCGGATAAAGACCGTTTTGCCCGTAAAAAAATCCGGGGCCGTATGTTCAGCTACGAATTTAACCGTCAGTCTAAAGAGCTGCAGGAAGAGCTCGACAGGGTGATCGCTGATACCTTGCGTAAATATCTTGGCGACCAGTAAGCCGGTAATCCGGGTATTACTCTACCCGGATTTTTTATCCTCCCCTTTCCCTCCTCGCTTCTTCGCCATCCGCTTTTCAACGCTAACTCCCTGTTTTACAGATTTTTCTGCAAGAATTTCAGGCTGAAATCGCCAGCTATTTCCCTTTTGAAAAGATGCTTTATTTAAAAGAACCTGACCTGATGTTTTATCCCGCATTGGCCAGTTATGGAGTCGTCCTGTATGGCTCTCCAGTGCGATTTCATATGTAATCCATTGAATTTAAAAGTAAATATATGAAAATTTCAGGGTGAAATCGCCAGGGGTGCTGCTTTAAAAGGAAGGATTGCCCTTATTACAGGGCAAGAAGTTACTTTTTGTCGGCGGACCATGTCGCGGAGCGTACTTCAACTTTAACTGGCAAGAGCTTCGCTTGCGTAAAAGCATCCGCAAGTTTTTGCTGCTCTGAAAAAACGCTGTCTGTCATGCGCTCCGCTCCATATGGCAGACGCGTCAGCGTGGTTCGCCAGATGGCCTTGTCCAGGCCAGTAGACTGCGCCAGTATCGCCGCTGCTTCATCCTGATGCTGGTTCGCCCAGTCGCTCAGCGTACTAAGTTCATCCAGCACTTTTTTTGCTGTTTCAGGTTCACTATCGGCAAACTTGCGGCTGGCAAGATAAAAGGTGTAATGCGGCAAGAGGCCTTCTGCGTTACGTACCTGACGAGCGCCGGTGCTGGCTTCTACCTCAGCCAGATAGGGATCCCAGATAACCCAGGCATCTACCGCGCCTTTTTGAAAAGCGGCGCGTGCATCAGCGGGAGGTAAGTAAACAGGCGTTATATCTTTATAAGTCAGCCCCGCTTCTTTGAGTGCGGCAATCAGCAGATAGTTAACGTCTGAACCTTTGTTCAAAGCTACGCGTTTGCCCTTCAAATCCTCAATGTTATGAATACCGGAAGCGGAAGGCACTACAATGGCTTCGGTTTTCGGGTTAGCGGGTGAATGCCCCAGATAAACCAGATCGGCTTTTGCCGCCTGAGCAAAGGCTGGCGGCGCATCGCCTGTTGCGGCCAAATCGATACTGCCAACATTGAGTCCTTCCAGCATCTGCGGCCCGGCAGGGAACTCAACCCAGCGAAGGCTAATACCCTCTTTTTTGAAAGCTGCTTCCAGCGTGCCGCGATATTTGAGCAGCGCAAAGATGTTTGCTTTCTGATAACCGATAGTTACCTGTTCAGGTGCTGCATGGCTGACGGCGGCCAGCGAACCAAGCGCGAACAAAAGTATGCCTGACGTTAATTTGCTTATTTTCATTTCTTTGTCTCCCGATTTTTAGCCAACCTTAGCAAAAAGCCTATATAACCAATAAATAACGAATTACATTTGCTTATTCTTAAGGGGCATAGCGGTAGATCAGGCAGAAAAGGCAGGAATAAGAGAGAAGAAGTAAGGGGATAATGCGGCCCCGTAAAGCGAGAAGAGCGGGCTTAATATTAGTTAGCACGTTAATAATTTGTAGTAATAATCAAAGAGCATTCCTCATGGCCTTCTGTCAGGATACGGCCAAAAATGCCTGTCTGAGGTCCATTCACTATATGAAGTGGTTTTCAAAAAGCGCGCTCTTGTTTTCTGGCAAAACTTGTCTGGCCGCGTTTTTAGCGCTCTATATCGCATTAGAACTCAATCTTGATAAGCCAGCCTGGTCGCTGACCACGGTCTATGTCGCATCGCAGCTCTACTCCGCTGCGACTATCTCCAAATCCATCTTTCGTTTCCTGGGGACGCTGCTGGGCGGACTTTTTGTCTTGCTCATCTATCCGGCCACGGTACAGGATCCGATGCTCTTTAGCCTCTGCATCTCGCTGTGGGTTGCGCTTTGCCTTTATCTGTCACTGCACGATCGGACGCCCAAAAGCTACATATTCATGCTGGCGGGATACAGCGCGGCGATTATGGGGTTCCCTGACGTGACGGCACCTGCTGATATCACCTATACGGTCATATCGCGTATTGAAGAGATTAGCGTTGCTATTCTCTGTAGCAGCCTGGTGCATCGGCTGATTATGCCGGTCTCGATGAGCAGTATGCTGGAGCAAAGCGTGAGTATCTGGTATCAGAACGCCAGGAAACTTTGCGCCGAGCTGATTACAGTGATGCCCCGAGAAAAATCGCTGGAGCGTGAAGATATCCTGATCCAGATGGCGAATTATCCGCTGAACGTTGAAACGATGATTACCCACTGCGTCTATGAAGGTGAAGCGGCGCGGCGCCTGATCCGGCTTGTCAGCGTTCAGTATCAGCATCTCTCCTATCTTATCCCTACGCTTACGGCTATCGAAGCCAGGCTCAGCTTGCTGGCGGAACAGAACATCCGCTTTCCTGAATATGTCGCGCAAGCGTTCCAGCATTTCTTGCACTGGCTGAACAGCACAGAGCACAGCGGCGAAACGCTGGCGATTAACGCGTCATTAATTGCCGCGCAGCAGCAGCTGAAAGCGGACTGGGAAAGGGGCGAGCTACCTGTTGAGGAGAGCATTCTGCTCACCGGGCTGCTGGAGCGGCTGCTGAATTTTGTCCGCATCTCGGAGGCCTATCAGACAGTAGGTGAACGCGTTAGCGATCTGACCCCAAGCGCTAAACCGGGCAAAATGGCGCGCAGCCATAAACACGTCGATAAAGTCATGCTGCTGCTCTCCTGCCTGACGGCCTTTCTTGCCACCTTTCTGACCTGCCTTTTCTGGATCGGCAGTGGCTGGGTAGATGGGGCAACGGCTCCTATGATGGCAGCCGTTCTCTGTTCCTTCTTTGCCGCGATGGACAGTCCGATTGCGCCGATGAAGATTTTCCTTAAAGGCGTCGTCGTCGCGATCGGTATCAGTATGCTTTACACCACGTTACTGATACCGGAAGCGACATCTTTCGAAGCGCTGGTTCTCTGTCTTGCGCCAGGACTAATGGCACTTGGGCTGGTGATTGCTAACCCTTCTACCAATTTGATTGGTCTGATTGTGGCGACGCAGATCCCTGGCCTGATCGGGATGAGCCACCATTTCAAGCCTAATCTGCTGCTTATAGTGAATGCTTCACTCTCAACGCTCGCCGGGATCACTGCGGCCGTTATTGTGACCGCGGTGATCCGCAACAAGCGTCCCGCCTGGACGGCCAAACGCGCGCTACGCAAAGGGTTAAAGGAGTTGCTGCAGTTCATCACTGCCGTCGAGCTAAACAGCGCCTCGCTGCTGATGCGCCAGCAGTTTGTGGCGCGGACGCTGGATAAGGTCAATATTATCCTCCCGCGTAAGCGTATCGATAATGATGCCGAGCTTGCGGCAGGCGGCAATCTGATTACCGAAGCCTGGCTGGGCGCTAATTGCTATGACTTCTATGTACGGCATCAGCAGCTACTGACAGAACAGGGCATCAGCAGCGACAGGTTTTTTGGTGAGCTGCGCCTGTTCCTTAAAAACCGCATCAGACTGTTGCAGGCCCAGCCGCATAATGCGCTGCTTGAAGAGTTAAACAGCCTGCTGGTGTCGCTGGAAGCGCTGGCGCAGCGCGACAGTAGCTTTTTCGCGCCCCTGCTGTATCTGTTCAACGTGCGGCTCTCGCTGTTTCCACAGGCCCGCTGGCCGCAGCAGGCGTAACGTAATAAGCACCTTAGCTCATTTAAAACAGTCACTCCGGTGGCTGTTTTTTTTGCGTATAAAGCCTTTGGACTGGCATAAAAAGGTCTGAGCTGCTCTGATAACAGGCATTCTATGAACAGCGATAAAGGAAGCAATCATGAAGACGATAGGCTTAATAGGGGGTATGTCCTGGGAATCGACCGCTCTCTACTACCGGATTTTGAATGAAGAAGTGAAAAGCGCACTTGGCGGTCTGCATTCGGCGCGCGTCGTACTTTATAGCGTGGATTTCGATGAAATAGAAAAGCTGCAAAGCACGGGGCGCTGGGATGAAGCGGGTCTCCAACTGGCACAGGCTGCGCAGGCTCTGGCGCGCGCAGGCGCAGAGTTGCTGGTGCTGGCAACCAACACCATGCATAAAGTCGCGCCGCAAATTCAGCAGGCAGTCGCTATTCCTTTACTGCATATTGCCGACGCGACGGCGGAGCGCATCCGAGAGCATGGCTTACAAAAGGTCGGTCTGATTGCTACTCGCTTTACGATGGAGGAGACGTTTTATCATGGCCGCCTGACAGATGAATACGGTCTGGAGGTCATAACGCCCGACAGCGACGATCGCGCCTTTATCCATCAGGTGATTTATCAGGAGCTCTGCCTGGGTATCATCAATCCTGACTCCCGGGCGCGTTTTCGCGAAATAATGGCTGGCCTCACTGCGCAGGGCGCTGAAGGTATCATCCTTGGCTGCACAGAAATAACCATGCTGGTCACAGCAGACGATGCCAGCGTGCCGCTGTTTGACACCACGCAAATCCATGCGCAAAGTGCTGTGCAACAGGCGCTCAGGGAAAATGAAATGTGATCAAAATCGCACTTTTTGTTAGGATGATAATAGTAACTAACGTTATTATAACTTTCATCGAAGGCATGTTGCCTCGCATTAACAAAAGAAGGATTTTGACCATGAAAAACGTAAAAACTATTGCTCTTGCTACTGTCGCTGCACTCTCTATGATTTCATTCGGCAGCTTCGCCGCAGAAAGCATCTCTGCACACGGCAGCACGCTGGATAGCGCAGAAGCTCATATCGCGGCGAAAGCGCAGGCTGAAGGCGCATCAGGCTATAAAATTACCAGTGCGCGCGCCGAAGACGGCGTTTATATGACCGCAGAACTCTATAAATAATGGATGGTCGTACAGGGACGTGCCAGAAAAGGCTGCCGCAAGGCAGCCTTTTTTGTTATCTCCATTTAGGGCTGGCGTCAGGGTCAATAGGGAGAGCGGGTAGGGCGCACCACAATCTCGTTGACATCGACATCATCAGGCTGCTCAATGGCGAAGCGCACTGCGCGGCCGATAGCGGCCGGCTGTAAAGCGATAGCGCGGTAATCGTTCATCAGCGCTGCGGCGGCAGGATCGGTAATCGTTGCGGCCAGCTCGCTTTCCACCACGCCTGGATGGATGCAGGTCACGCGCAGTTGGGTATTCTCCTGCCGCAAACCGTCTGAGATCGCCCGTACGGCAAACTTAGTGGCGCAGTAAACCGCTGCGGTAGGGGAGACGCTCAGCGCGCCAATAGAGGCGATATTAATGATGTGGCCCGCTTCACGCGCCAGCATCGGCGGCAGCACGGCGGCGATGCCATACAAAACGCCTTTAATGTTGACGTCAATCATCTGATCCCATTCATCCACCTTTAGTGACGCCAGCGGCGATAGCGGCATTACGCCTGCGTTATTGATCATCACATCGATCCGCCCCCATTTTTGCAGCGCGACCCCGGCAAACTGCTGCACGGAGATGCGCGAAGTCACATCAAGCGCGGCAACCGCGACTTCAGCGCCTTGCTGCTCAAGTTCAGCCGCCAGCGCCAGCAAACGATCGACGCGGCGCGCGCCCAGCAGCAGAACCGCGCCGCTCGCCGCCAGCTCCCGTGCGATACCCGCGCCAATGCCGCTGGATGCGCCGGTGATTAAAATCACTTTCTTGCTCATGGTTTCGCTCCTGTCGTTAAGTCTCTGGCGATCTTATGCCTGCTGCTTTATAAAGAGAATCCACCCATTCCTTACCTGGCTGGTAACAGAGGCTAACCAATGATTCTGGATAAAAACGCGCTGGAGGTTTTCGTCACGCTGGCGCAAACGCGTAACTTCCGCGTGGCGGCAGAAAAGCTGGGCGTGACCCGACCGGCAATTAGCCAGTCGTTGAGACGCCTGGAGGATCGGCTGCAGATGTCGCTGATTCGCCGCACCACGCGCAGCCTCAGCCTCACCGAAGCGGGCGAAAGGCTCTATGCCGAGGCGGCGCCAGCCATATCTCAGCTTAATCAGGCGGTGGTTGATATCAGCGCGCTGGCGGGCGAACCCCGCGGGCTGCTGCGTCTGGCGGTCTCTTCTATTGCCGAACGCTTTATTAACGGCGAGCTGCTGGCGACGTTTCTCATCCGTTATCCGCATATTGAGGTGGATATTTCGGTTACTGATGAAGAGTTCGACATTGTGGCGCAGGGCTTTGATGCTGGCGTTCGGCTGGGAGAAATTATCGCCCAGGATATGATTGCGGTACCGGTCTCGCTGCGTCAGCGGCAAATCGCCGTAGCCTCGCCCGCTTATCTGGCGCGTTACGGTACGCCGCGCCATCCTCACGAACTGTTGCAGCACTGCTGTATCGGCTGGCGGCGCGAGCCGGGCGTCGCGCCTTATCGCTGGGAGTTTGCGGAAGAGGGCAGAGAATTTGATGTCGCGGTCAATGCGCGGCTGAATACTAACGATATGGGCATTATGATCCGTACTGCCTGCGCAGGCGGCGGCATCGCTTTTGGTCTGGAAGAAACATACCGGCCCTATATCGCGCGCGGCGAACTGATACCGCTACTGACGGCCTATCTGCCGGAGTTTGCCGGATTCTACCTCTATTTCCCCAGCCGGAAACATCTGGCGCCCAAGCTACGGGCGCTGATCGATCATATGAAGGTTTGAGTCTCAGGGCAGGGCGACGCGCGTCACCGCCACGCCCTGTTCCTCTAACTGCGTCAGCGCTTCCGCGCTCAGCCCGCTATCGGTAATGACCCGCGTCACCTGATACCCCGACGACAGAGGGTAGGGATGGATCTGGCCGAATTTCGACGAGTCGGTCAGTGCCCAGGTGGGCACACGCTTCGCCATCACCGCGTCCAACACATCGCAGCGCAGCATGTTGCGGCCGGTAAAGCCGGTTTCCGCCTGCCAGCCGTCAACGCCGATAAAGGCCTTATGGAAATGGATTTGCTGAATGCAGTAGCGCGTCAGCGGACCAACCATCGACTGACTGCTTTTCTGCAATAGCCCGCCCGGCACAATGACCTCACACGCTGCGTCTTTCAGCAGGTGAGCGATAAAATGGCTGACGGTAATTACCGTAAGGTCGGCGCGATCGGCCAGCAGGCGCGCCAGCAGCGCGTTACTGCTGCCGCCCTCGATAAAAACCGCCTCGCCGCTTTCAATCAGACCTGCGGCATGGCTGGCGAGCGCCTGTTTGAGCTCATAATGCGTATGCATACGCATGCCTACGTTATCGCTGTCCAGCGCCATTGCGGAACCGTGGACGCGACGCAGAAAATAGTCGCGCTCCAGCAGGTTTAGATCCTGACGAATGGTGACCTCAGAGACGCCGGTCAGCTGGGCCAGTTCGCTGACCGTCACGCTGCCGCGCGTATTAACGAGCTGAATAATCTGTTGATGACGAGCGTTCATGCGTGCCGTTTATCGGAAAAGTGTGGCGCCAGTGTAGCAGAGAGGCGCCGCGCAGGGGACGCTGCGCGGCAATGTTCAGGCTAAACCGAGTGCGCGGCGGCCGTTATCGTTCAGATCGGCAAGGGTAAAGCGATCGCGCCAGCCTGTTTCGTAATCCTCCGGCGGAAAATCGGCAGGCGACCGACCCAGCGACAGCGCCTCAGCCACCTGCTGCGCGCAGGCGCGATTTTTCGCGCACACTGGCGCGGCGGGAATGTACATGACATTTCCCCAGCCCTGCTGATTGTCCACCGGCGCGACGGAGTGGATCACATCGCAGTGCCACCACACCGAGTCGCCTGCCTCCAGCGGCGGGATGGAGCAGAGACCGTCGATAAGGTGGGGATGCCACTTCTCGCTGACGGGCAGGACTTTACCTGGCGCAACGCCGCACAGTTCATCGTCCGGCACGTCGTCGAGCAACGGACGCAGCAGAATATAGGCCCTCGCTTCCGGTACCGGCACCACATGCAGCAGACCCTGTCCGGCAAGCATATCTGACAGCGCTGTCCATCCCTGAAACGTGCGAAACGCAGAACATTTGGTGGTATCCGGCACGTCATACTCGTTCACTTCAGTGCGCCACGCCGCATCCCAGGGATCGTAAGCATCTATATCGCCGTGAAAAATGGCGGCAAATACCTGTTGATAAGCGGGCAGCAGCCAGCGCTCCAGCGCGCCGGAATCAGTATGCGCGCCCAGTCCCTTAGAGGTCGTGCCCGGCGGACGACGGCGGATACGGTCGGGATAGATAATGCTGACGTCAGGATCGAACCATTGCTTGCCGTGTGAGGAGAAACGCCACAGACGGTTGAGAAAAGACTGAACCTGCGCGGTGGCGTCGCTTTGGCGCGCCTGCATTTGCGCCTGTGACCAGTAGATCGGGTAAATCTCCGGGCGTGACGCCTCCAGGCTGCCAAAGAAATTATCGCCCGGACCGCGATACTGCGCGTCGAAATCATTCAGATCGAGATAATCCAGCAGCGATCTGTCCCACGCCAGCGCCTGCTCGCGCGGAAACTGCTGCTTAACCACTACGCAGCCGCGTCGCTTTATCCGCGCCAGGGTTTCACTTGAAACCTGCCCTTTTGCGATTGCGTCCTGCGTGACAACGGGCCAGGCGGTGCCGTAATGCTTTTCCTCTGCTTTTGCTTCCGCAATCGCGCTGGTGATACGTTGGCTAATCCGGGCGAAAAGCCCCTCGACATCGCCAATTTGCTGACGGATCTGTTGTTTAAAGGTGCGAATGGCTGCGCTGATATCCTCGGGCAGCGGCGTAGCCTGTGTATGTAGGGTCATTCTGGCCTCCGCGGGCGGGTAAGTGTTTTTCATTTGTAAATATAATGTGCTTCGTTCGTAAGTTTAGGCGCAGCTGTTGCCTGTAAGCAACTCCCCGGTACGTGATCGCGAACACACTCTGTCAGGAAAGCTCCGAAAGCCCTGAACATTCTTATTATTCGAATTTTCATTAATCCACACTGCGGGTAAGCTTTAGCTATTAAGTGGGCATCACTGAAACAACAGCCTCAGCAAGGAGATGACTATGGCGGTAAAGATGATCGCGGTGGATATGGATGGCACCTTTCTCGACGATAACAAGGAGTACAATGCTCAGCGATTTTTGCGGCAGTACACGCTGTTAAAAGAGAGAGGCATTCGTTTCGTGGTCGCCAGCGGCAATCAGTATTACCAGCTGCAGCGTTATTTTCCTGAAATCAAGGATGAAATCGCTTTTGTAGCGGAAAACGGCGCCTGGGTTTCGGACAGCAATGAAGAGATTTTCTGCGGTGAACTGGCGCAGTCGCGCGTGCATCAGGTGCTGGATATTCTTGCTAAAGAACCCGATATCAGCACAGTCGTTTGCGGACGTAATGGCGCGTATATCCACTCTTCCGCCCCCGAGGAGGTTGTCAGCCTGCTCTCTAACCACTATGCCCGGCTGGAAAAACGCGACGATCTCTACACTATCGACGACACCATCTTTAAGTTCTCCCTGAACCTGGCGCATGAAGGCGTCGATGCGCTGCTGGAACGACTGCATAATCAGCTGGGTGAAATCGAGAACATCATGCATCCGGTCTCGAGCGGCTATGGCTTTATCGATCTGATTATCCCTGGCTGTCATAAAGCGCACGGCATCGCGTTGCTTCAGGAAAAATGGGGCATCAGCGATTGCGAAGTCGTCGCTATTGGCGACAGCGCCAATGACCTTGAAATGCTGCGCCAGGCCTGCTTCAGCTTTGCCATGGCGAATGCCGTAGAGCCGGTACGCGCCGTAGCGCGCTATAAAACGGAGAGTAACAACGACGACGGCGCGTTAAACGTTATCGCCCGCGTACTGGCGCGAGAATTCCCGTTCGGCTAAACCGCTGCTTGCCCCGGATGCAACCATCCGGGGTAACCTGCTGTTAACTCTCCTGCTGTTTCGCCCGCTGAAGACACTGTTCCATCTCATCCAGCGCGACCTGATTCTCCAGCCCCCACTGATACATCTGCTCGATCGGCTCGGCAAAGATTTTACCCAGCGGTGTCAGCGTATATTCAACCTTAGGCGGCACGACTTCAAATACCTGGCGCGACACCAGCCCGCGCTGTTCCAGCTCTCGCAGCGTCTGCACCAGCATTTTTTTGGAAATGCCCTGCAGGCTGCGCTGCAGTTCTCCCGTGCGTGCGCGATGCGCTGGCCAGTGATAGAGGGCGTGAAGCACCATCGTGCTCCACTTTACGGCAAACAGATCCAGTAGCCGACGCGGCGGCGAATCCGCAAAGAACATCAGCTTTCCGTCAACCCAGGCTGGCATAACGAATTATCCCGATGGTAACCAAAAGGTAACTACTACCAATAAGGTTCCCTGCTGTCTATAGTGGGCCGCTTTCTTTGCCGCTTCAGGCAGCCATCAGGAGGAACATATGAAAATTAACGCACTGGTCGCACAACAGGCGACGCAACCGCTGGCGGCGGGCCAGGTTGAACTGCGCGAGCTGCAACCGGACGACGTTAAGATCGCCATCATTTACTGCGGCGTCTGCCATTCCGATCTGCATATGGCGCGCAATGAGTGGGGCGTCAGTCGCTATCCACTGGTGCCGGGCCATGAGATTGTCGGGCGCGTTGAAGCCACCGGCGCGAAGGTAACGACGTTCAAGACGGGCGATATTGTCGGCGTCGGCGTAATGGTGGACTCCTGCGGTCACTGCTATTTTTGCCAGCAGCAGGAAGAGCAGTACTGTGAAGCGGGCTTCACGCCGACCTATAACGGAACGGATAAATATACCGGCGGCACGACCTTCGGCGGCTATGTTCAGCATGTGATTACCGATCAGCATTTTGTGGTTTCTGTCCCGCAGAACCTCGATCTGAAAGCCGTTGCGCCGTTGCTGTGCGCGGGCGTAACCGTCTGGTCGCCGCTGCGTCACTACAACGTAAAGCCGGGCGATAAAGTGGGCGTTATTGGTCTGGGCGGGCTGGGACATATGGCGGTTAAGCTGGCCAGCGCGCTGGGAGCGGAGGTGACGCTGTTTACCACTTCACCGGAAAAAGGCGAAGATGCGCGCCGTCTGGGCGCCAGTCGGGTTGTGGTCTCTCGCGATGCGCAACAGATGGCGGCCTGTCAGACCTCGCTGGATATTATCCTCGACTGTGTCGCCGCGCCGCACGACCTTGATCCTTATCTGGCGACGCTGAAAACTAATGGTCAGCTGGTGCTGGTGGGCATTCCCGACCAGCCGCATCCCGCGCCAAACGTCACGCCGATGGTATTTCGCCGCCTGAGCATTAGCGGTACCTCAATCGGCAGCATCCGGGAAACGCAGGAAATGCTCGATTTCTGTGGTCAGCACAATATCACTGCCGATGTCGAAATGATTGCGGGCGACGAGATTGAAACGGCTTTCGCCCGGATGTTAAAAGGCGATGTGAAGTATCGCTTTGTCATCGACATGGAAAAAACGCACTGGTAACAGCAAAAAGGGGCTTAATGATAAGCCCCTTGATTTTCAAGCATTTCAGCCTGAAATCGCCAGTTAAGCCTGGCGCTAATCTTCTTCTCACCACTTCTCTCTGTCCCTGCACTGATACGTTCTGGCTGATTACAGTGAATGTTTCACCCCTGGCTGATTTGATCATATTTCATGCGGAGAATGCTCGCCGCATAAACAATCAGGCTTCCAGGGCGCATGTAACAAAGGCGAGAGTGGAGATTGATTGTAATCAGCAAGGCTGTACGCCGTCGGAAAAGAATAAACCTGCAAACATTCACTGTAATCAGCAGTGCCCACTGTACACAGGGCCGTTCACTGTAGTGAGTAGAGCAGCCAGAACGCGCCTCAGGTTTTATCTCCGCTTTGCCCCGTAAAGTCTGGAGACGTCGCAGAGCCTCCATCAGGTAACGCAGGCGCGCATGGACAGCGGCAGAGAATGACATCGCATAACGGCATCGGTAAAGTCAGACTGTCGTTTTTAAAAGGGAGGAGTAAATGGAAAAGCTGTTTGTCTATGGCACCTTATGTCCGGGGCGTTCGAACGCCCATATGCTCGAAAGTATTGGCGGCGAGTGGCTGGCGGGAACGGTAAAGGGCATCCTGCATGAATCGGGCTGGGGCGCAGCCCAGGGCTTTCCGGCGATTCAGCTGGACAGGCAGGGATCGCCCGTACGTAGTTATCTTTTTCAGTCTGCTGATCTGTCGCAGCACTGGCCCATGCTGGATGAATTTGAAGCAGGTTACGACCGTGTGCCTGTTACAGTGAACACTGACAATGGCGAGCGGGTCACTGCCTGGATTTACCAGATCCAGCCCGCCTGAGAAAAAGGTGCCAGTGAGGATTGCTGGCACAACAGCAGCTTATCTGCCGCTTCGTCTAAAGCCCCGCCTGACAAAATATTTACGAAATAGTGGCAAGAGCTTCTTTCTCTGACTAATTTTTTAATCGTCCTGTTAACACTTTATTTACGTTCGCATCACTGGTGCGGCGCTTTTTACCTGCGCGCCTCTTAGTGAGCGCATCTGTCGTTAAATACTGCGGCCAGGCGAGCAACGCCTGGCGATTTCCGGAGTCGATGATGAAAATCCCTAAAGACGCGCGTTCTCTCGCTGCCATCACTGCCCTTGGCGCTTTACTGGCGCCGCTGCCGGCGCTGGCGTGGGACAGTCTTACCGTGTTTGGCGACAGCCTTAGCGACAGTGGCAATATTGGCCGTTTTACCTGGGATGGCGGGCAGCATCAGCTTTATGACGAGATTCTTGCTTCGCAACTGGGCCTGGATTTACAGCGTTCGACGCTGGGCGGCAGCAATTATGCACAGGGCGGCGCGACATCACGGCACCGTCTCGATCCTACCCTTAACACTGAAGATCAGCTCACGGGCTATCTGAATTCGACCGGCGGACGCGCCGACAGCAATGGGCTTTATATTCACTGGGTGGGCGCAAACGATGTCGCCGTCGCCGTCACCAACCCGTTCACCGCAGCCGATACGCTGGCTACCAGCGCAGCGGCGTCGACGGCGCAGGTCAAAACGCTGCTGGATGCGGGCGCAGGCGCGGTAATCGTGCCAACCACGCCGCAGCTGGGCGAAACACCCTATATGATTTTAACGGTGCTGAGAGTGCTCGGGTCGGCCTCAAGTGCGGCAACGGCTGCCGCCTTTCAGTCGCTGGACAGCGCCGCGACGCCCGATGCCGCGTCACGCCAGCAGGCGGTGCGAAACGCTTTCACTCAGGCAGCGGCGCAGGTTTCATCTGTACCCGCCGTACGCGATGCGTTGGCGGAACAGCTCTATCGCGCCTGGCAGGCGTTGAGCACGGAGGTTTCTTCGCTGACGGCTGGCTACAATCAGCAGGAAGAGCAGGGACTGGCGGCGCTCAGCGGCAATATCGTGCGCGTCGATATCGCCGGTTTATTCAATGAGGTGATTGCCGATCCGACCCGTTACGGGCTGACCAACACTATCGGCATGGCCTGTCCGGTTGGCACAGCAGCGGATGACTGCGTTTCTACTGCAGCTGGCTTCTCCAGCGAGCAGGCGTATTTGTTTGCCGATCGACTCCATCCCAGCCCCGCTGTACACGCCATGATAGCGGACTACATCCAGTCGATTCTGGATGCGCCCCTGCAGGTTGCCGCCCTGTCGCAGGCGCCGCAAATGATGGCGCGCGATATGCAAAACACGCTGGACGGCCATCTGCAACAGCAGCGGCACCAGGACAGCAGCGTAGGCCAGCTCTCGGTATTCGGCGGCTATGCCGGTCAGCATGTGGATTATAAAGGCGACGCTTTCTACAACGGCGATGCCACTACTGCCAGCTTTACGCTGGGTCTGGGTTATCAGCTAACGGACAACTGGCAGACCGGCGTGCTTTTCTCCAATACCAACCAGCGGCAGGAGCCTTCCTCACGCTACGATTACCGGCTGCGCGGCAATCTGGTGGCGCTCTACAGCCAGCTTGAGCTGGGCGATCAGGCGTGGATCAATGCGGATCTTCACTATGCCGATCTCGATTTTGACGACATTCAGCGCGACGTGAAGATTGGCCCGGCAACCCGCACCGAGCAGGGCAACACCGGCGGTAAGCTGCTCGGCATGCGCGTACAAACCGGATGGGATCTGCCGCTCAGCGCGCATATCACTACCGGCCCGGTTGCCAGCTATGCGCTCGATTATGGCCGCATCGGCGGCTACCGCGAACAGGGCAACACCAGTACCTCGATGCGTTACAGCGACCAGACCAGCCACTCGCAAATCGGCGCTATCGGCTGGCGTATTGATACGCAACAGTGGCCGGTCAATCCCTGGGCGCAGGTGAGTTACAACCATCAGTTTGGCGACACCGACTCGACGGTCACCGCAGGTCTGAAATCGACCCGCACCGCGTTCAGCCGCACCACTGGCGCGCGCGACAGTAACTGGCTGGACGCCACCGTTGGTGCCAACGTGCCGCTGGGCGAAACGGTAAATGCTTTCGCTGGCGTGTCAGCCATTGGCGGCAACCGCGACGCGCATCAGATCAGCTGGAATATCGGCGTGAACGCGACCTTTTAATTCGCGCAGGGCCAGCCATAGCGTGCTGGCCCTGATATAAACGGGCAACAGCAATACCATTTGCTGATTTAACTGGCGGAGACTGTCAGAGGGGGTTAATTATTTAAATTGTGATGTGGCCAGAAAAGTTTTTTATAGCGGAAAGGTAGTTGACTGAAGCGCGTAACCTTTATTGCGTGCGCAGATATAACCGATAATGTAGAGGCAAAAAATATGCGCCAGGCTGTATAACCCGGCGCAGTCGATAGCGGTTTTATTAACGCTATGCAGTGCTCATCTCTCCTGAGAAACCTGTGTTCAGGTAAGAGAGTTATGAGCCTCGGCGGCTGTTCTGCCCGCCTTTTTTACCCGCTTCGGATGCTTTCTCACGGTCGTTTTTGAAGTTACCACCGCTGTGCTGTCCGCCTTTGCGGCCAGCTTCTGACGCTCTTTCACGATCTTCAGCAAAGTTACCTGATCCGCCTCGATGTTGAGCCATAATGGGTCCTCTTCATGAGTTGAAAATAACACAGCCGGTCTGTAGGCTGCGTGCGTCTTACACCTTAAAGATTAGAACCCTTGTTATATTCTGCAAGCGGTGCGGTAAAAGGGCAGGCTGCGAAATTTAACAAGGCAGCAATAATTCAGGCGAGCAGAAGCGGCTGGAAATAAAAGGGAATATTGCAAAAATTGTATCGCAATAATAACCTTGTACAGGTTGTAGCAGGGAAATAAAAAGAGGGTTTATTGCCGCGGCGGGGGATTCAGACTATTCCTGGCAATAAAAACAGCCGCGCCGAAGCGCGGTCTGACAGAACGTTTATTCAGCAGGCAACCAGCGCGGCTGGGTCGCTTCGCCATCATACTGCAGCGGCGAGGGCAGGGTGATAAGCTCAATCAGCACGCCAAACGGCGTCAGACAAAACCATGTCTGATTCCCTGAGCCTTCTTCCTGGGCGAAACAGTCATTCGGGCCGTCATAAAAGCGTGCGCCATGCGCCTTCAGCTTTTCCGCCGTCTCGTTGATATCATCAACATAGATGGAGAAGTGGTTAACGCCGGGCTGGCCGATATTTGCCAGATCGTCGGCAATGCCAGGCTCCAGCTGGAACAGCTCTACGTTACAGCCATTCCCCAGGCGCAGCATTGACAGCCCCACCACGCTCAGCTGGGGCGGAAAGCCGTTAACCGGACGCATTTGATCGCCGCCGATGCGCTGTTCGCTCTTCTGCCAGGGAACGATGCGGTAGAGTATCGACGCATCGAGCGCCTTGATAAAAAAGTTTTCCGCCTGCTCAATATTGCTGACGGTGATGCCGATATGCTCAATGCCTCTTGTCGCCATCATAGTTCTCCTTGAGTTTTTTGATTATGTTGATGACAGGTCAATGCCTGCGCGGCGCAAATCAAAGCAAGGTGACTGAGACCCTGCGGCAGATTCCCGCGCCATTCGTTGCTGCGAACGTCAAACATTTCATTGAAGATCTCTACATTACCGCTGTCGCACAGCGTTTCCAGGATCTCATCCATGCAGGCGCGCGCCTTTGCAATCTCGCCCAGGGAGGCCCAGGCTTCCGCCAGCCAGAACGAGCAGGCGATAAAGGTGCTCTCCTCCTTCTCCACGCCGCTGTAGCGATAGAGCATGGCGCGACCCTGGCCCAGCTCGCGCTGAATCGCCGCATAGGTCGAACGCATACGCGCCGGGTTCACCGCATTGCCGTAGTGATGTACCAGCGCCAGCGAGGCATCCAGCCGCTCTTCGCTGCCGACGTAGAACAGATAAGCCTGTTTGCTCTCCGACCAGCAGTGCTCTTCCACCCAGTCGCGGATGCGGTCGCGCTCGCGCTCCCAGCGCTCCATCCAGGTCGGTTCGATATGGCGCGCTTTCGCCATGGCGACCGCGCGATCCAGCGCCAGCCAGCACGCCATTTTCGAATGGGTATAGTGCTGCTCTTCCGGCAGTTCCCAGATACCGGAATCTTTTAGCCGCCAGCGATCGGCGCAGTGGTTTGCCAGCTGGCCCAGCAGCCGCGACGTGCCTAAGTCCAGTACGTGGCCCGCTTCGATAAACAGCTGCGCCGTGGCGAGCATATCGCCATACATGCTCAGCTGACGCTGGTCGCGCGCGTTATTACCGACGCGCACCGGCAGCGAATCTTTATAGCCGCGCAGCGCCGGATAGCGCTCCGGTGGCACGATATCGCCTTCAAGCGTATAGCAGGTACGTAGCTCGATGCCGTGACGCATAATGGTCTGCGACAGCCAGGAGAAGGCCGCTTTACAATCTTCCAGCGCGCCGAGATAGACAAAAGATTTAATAATCAGGCAGGCGTCCCGCACCCAGGCGTAACGGTAGTCGTAATTTTTCTCGCCGCCGATGCCTTCCGGCAGCGAAGTGGTGGCCGCCGCGGCCAGCGCCCCGGTAGGGGAGTACCAGAGAAATTTCAGCGACAGGGCCGAGCGTTTGACATGGACTTTGTATTCGCCCTCATAGCTCAGGCTTTTACACCAGTCCTGCCAGGCGGTATGACTGGTTTCGATACGGGTATCAATAGCCTCGAGGTCCGGCACGGCCAGCGGCTCGCGCTGGGTAATCAGCAGCGCCACCAGCGAACGTGAATCCTGCTGCGTGGTAAGCTCGGCGATCACCTGCTCGTCATCCATATGGGTGATCTTTACGTCGTCGCTGGTGCGCAGCATCGCCATGATATCGCCGATATGAAATACATTCCCCTGAGTGGTGTTGCCCATCCACGGCGAACGCGTCTCCGCAACAGTGCCAAAGCGCAGGTGTAGCCTGAGCGTCATGCTGCCGCGCACGCCTTCTACGCGGCGCGCAAGTTCGCTCCAGGGCAAACGGCCCGCCAGGGTGCTGTTCAGGGATTCCGTCAGGCGAACTTCGCCTTCATCGGTGGTAAAACAGGTTTCCAGCACATTACTTTCATCGCGGTAGCGTCGCTGCATGCGATAGGGCTGAACAGGCGTAAGCGCAAAAAAACCGCCAATGCCGGGATCGAGCAGGCGATCGAACAGCGGCGGCGAATCGAGATTCGGCGCGCACCACCAGTCGATAGCGCCGTCGGGGGCAATCAGCGCGACAGAACGTCCTTCGCCAATCGCTGCGTAGTCACCGAGGCCCGCAAATCCATCCTCGCGTACGGGCGAGGCGTAATCACCGTTTTTCATCAGAAGCATCCTTGTCTGAAACGCGTTATCTACAGACGAAAAAACTGGCCGCACAGGGCGACCAGTTGGGAGGAACAGCGGGTATTACAGCGTGCCAGTACCGCCGTCGGAGCACCAGACCTGACCAGAGGTGTAGCTGCTTTCGGCCGAGGCGAGCGTGACGTAAAGCGGCGCGATTTCAACCGGCTGGCCCGGACGGCCCAGCGGCGCGCTGGCACCGAACTCTTTAACTTTTTCCTGCGGCTGGCCGCCGCATACCTGCAGCGGAGTCCAGTATGGACCCGGCGCGACCGCGTTTACGCGGATGCCTTCCTCGCCCAGCTGCTGCGCCAGCGCTTTGGTAAAGGCGACGATGGCCGCTTTAGTCTGCGCGTAGTCCAGCAAGATATCGCTTGGTTTATAGGCCTGTACCGATGAGGTATTGATAATGGATGCGCCGCGCGGCAGGTGGTCAACTGCGGCTTTGGTGATCCAGAACATGGCATAAACGTTGGTTTTAAAGGTCGCGTCAAAGTCTTCGGTAGAGAGGGTACGAATCGATTCGTTGAACTGCTGACGTCCGGCGTTGTTCACCAGAATATCGAGTCCGCCCAGCTGATCGACAGCCTGTTTCACCAGCGACTGGCAAAAGGCTTCATCACGGATATCGCCAGGAATAGCCACGGCTTTACGGCCTTCAGCTTTAATCAGCTCGATAACTTCAGCCGCGTCCGACTCTTCTTCTGGCAGATAGTTGATCGCTACGTCGGCGCCTTCACGGGCATAGGCGATAGCGACAGCGCGGCCGATACCGGAATCGCCGCCGGTGATCAGCGCTTTGCGTCCAGTCAGACGGCCAGTGCCGCGATAGGTGGTTTCCCCGTGATCCGGAACCGGATCCATTTTGCTGGCGAGACCGGGCACAGGTTGTTTCTGTTCCGGAAATGACGGTTTCGGAAATTCAACCGGGACGAGTGTTTTGTCGTTTTGGGTAGTCATGCTTAGCTCCTTGCACATCGTTTTCGGATGATAATAAGCCTGGCACATATGTGAAGTTTGTCACATTCAAATTAACCAGACGGTTATTAAACCCACCATTTGCGGGATCGTTATTAATAATAAGGCGGCTTTTGAGGTTTAACTTCGAGCGGAGAATTTTTTTCGCTGCGCCTATTTAACAGGCGGTTTGGTGAAAGGTTTATATAACCTTTTGTTACTTGAGAGTGCCGTCAAACCCAGAAAGTTATCGCGATTAAATTTCTATTTAAACAAAGAGTTAAATATTTATCGGCGTTTTCTGTTGCGTCTTAATAAAGGTAAGGGTTGACCTGTTTTTAGCGCTGAACCCGCATAAGATCTGGCGCGTCAGGTAGAGCATAAGGCGTGGAGAATAAACTTTTCGGCGTTAAGAAAAAAAGTAAATAAACTTTCAGCTCATTCTCACTCGAGGCAGGGAGAGCGTGGTTGCGTAATTATGCTGTACGCCTGGCCCATAAAGGCAGAATACGCTGTATTTGCTGTGGTTTCCCGCGGCCTGCGCAGCGCGTCTGCGTTAACCTGAGCGCTCACTTTCTGATACGGCGGAATAAGGAGCGCGGCGTGAGCGCGTCGACGGGTATTTCACTTAAAATCATAGCGACGCTCAGCTCCACGCTGATGCTTGCCTGCGTAAAAGGTCTGGAGGGCGCGTTGCCGGTCGGCGAGGTGATTTTTTTCCGTTCGCTGGTGGGCATAATGCCGTTGCTGGTCTGGCTGCAATATCAGGGCGGTATTGTAGCGGGCATTAAAACCCGCAACGTTAAGGGGCATCTTGGCCGGGGCCTGGCGGGTACCTGCAGCATGTACTTCAGCTATCTGTCGCTGATGTATATTACGCTGACCGACGCCACTGCCATTAACTATGCCGCGCCGCTGTTTACCGTACTGCTCGCTGCCGTGGTGCTGCGCGAAAAAGTGCGTCTTAATCGCTGGCTGTCGGTGCTGGCCGGGTTTGTCGGCATTGTGATCATGCTTTCTGGTCACCTCTCGCTAAGCGGCCCGTCACGTCTCACTGTAGCCAGCCTGGCCTCATCCGTCGGCGTATTGCTGGCGCTGCTCTCCGCTATCTGCACGGCTGGCGCGCTGATTCAGATCCGCTACCTGAGCGGCAAAGAGAAGCCGGGCGCGATCGCCTTCTGGTTTACCGCGATGACGGGCGCGACCTCACTGCTGACGCTGCCGTTCGGCTGGCGTTTACCACAGGGCGAGCAGCTCCTTCTGCTGCTGGGCTGCGGCTTTTTCGGCGGGCTGACGCAAATTTTGCTGACGCTGAGCATGCGCTACGCCGACGCCTCGCTGCTGGCGCCTTTCGATTACAGTTCGCTGCTCTGGTCGGTAATTATCGGCGTGATTTTTCTTAATGTCTTGCCCGAAAACACCACGCTGATCGGCGCGAGCCTGGTGGCGCTCGCCGGTATCTACTCTGTTCTGAGTGAGCGACGTCAGCGGCGTCGGGCTGCTTCGGTGGTGTTAACCACCCGCAGCGAAACCGCCGATTTAACAGCTGACTGACACGTCGCACTTGACGCCGGACAGTCAGTTGCCCTACAACTAATGGCCGTCGGGGGAGTCTCGCCAGAGAGACTGAGAGGCTAATAGCGCAGCGCGCGGTTTAGCGACCCTTTGAACCTGACCCAGTTGATACTGGCGTAGGAAGACTCGTATCTCACTGATGCTTTCCCCTTTGAGATGCCTGCCGCGCGAGCTTACCTCCTTTGCTCACGCTTTTTCCCTTCACGTATCACGGGTCGTCAACATCGAGGCCTGCGTGAATCGTTATCTTTTTCAAAAAGCTTACTTTGTCAGGTGCGCGCCATGAGCCGCTGGTCTGTGATCGGCAGCGGCGTCGCCGGATTATGCGTCGCCACGCTGCTGGCTGAACAGGGCGAAACGGTTGAGGTGATCGTCAGCGACCAGACGCCCGCGTCGCACTGGGCGGGCGGGATGCTGGCGCCTTTCTGCGAAGGGGAAAGCGCGCCTGAACAGGTCGTCGAACTGGGACAGCGCGCCGCGGAGTGGTGGTCGCAACGGGTTGACGACGTCGCGCATCAGGGCACGCTGGTGGTGGCGTCGCCGCGCGACGCGGCGGAGCTGACGCGCTTCGCCCGCATGACGCGTCAGCACCAGTGGGCCGATCCCGCGCAGCTCGAGCCTGAGCTGGCGGGACGCTTTGCGCGCGGCCTGTTTTTCCCCGATGAAGCGCATCTCAATCCGCGCGACGCGCTGCGGCAACTGCGTGCCAGCCTTGAGGCGCGCGGCGTCGCCTTTCACGCCGGCAAACCCGCCGGAACCCTTATCGACTGTCGCGGCATTCACGCCGTCGATCGCCAGCCGGAACTGCGCGCGGTACGCGGCGAGATGCTGATCCTGCAGTGTAAAGAACTCCATTTTTCCCGGCCGATCCGGCTGCTGCATCCGCGCTTTCCCTGCTATCTGGTGCCGCGTGCCGACGGGCATTTTATGCTCGGCGCGACCATGGTTGAGAGCGACGACGCCAGCCCGATCAGCGCCCGCGCCATGATGGAGCTGCTCGGCGCCGCCTGGGCGATTCACCCGGCGCTGGCGGAGGCGCGCATTGTCGAGAGCGGTACGGGTCGGCGTCCCGCCTACCGTCATAACGTGCCGGAAGTGCGCTACCGCGACGGCGTCTTCTCGCTTAACGGCATGTACCGCCACGGTTTTTTACTTGCGCCCGCCATGGCGCAGCAGCTAATGCAACTGCTTAGTCAGGAGTCGAACCATGCAAATTGAACTCAACGGTCAGCCAGTGGAAACCGAAGCGGCGAATGTCGCGGCGCTGCTGCAGGAGCGAAAAATCGACGCCGCCTGCGTCGCCAGCGCCTTTAACGGCCAGTTTTTGCCGCGCTCGCAGTATGAGAGCCAGCGGCTGGAAGCGGGATGTCGGCTGGAAGTGCTGTCGCCGATGCAGGGAGGCTAAAGCATGTTCTACGGCTTTGTTCCCCGCTCGCGCTTTCTGCTCGGCACCGCCGGCTATCCGTCGCCCGATATTCTGCAGCAGGCGATCTGCGCCGCTGATGCCGAAATCATTACCGTCAGCCTGCGGCGGGAAGGGAGTCAGGGCGGCGCGTTTCGCGATCTGCTCAGCCAGCTCAACCGCCGCGTACTGCCCAACACCGCTGGCTGCCACAGCGTCAAAGAGGCGGTGACCACCGCTTATATGGCGCGTGAACTCTTCGACACGCCGTGGATAAAGCTGGAGGTGATCGGCAACGCCGACACGCTGCAACCCGATCCCTTTGCGCTGGTCGAGGCGGCGCGCATTCTCTGTGCGGACGGCTTTCAGGTCTTTCCCTATACCACTGAGGATCTGATCGTCGGTGAAAAGCTGCTGGAAGCGGGATGTGAGGTGCTGATGCCCTGGGGTGCGCCTATTGGATCCGGTCAGGGCTTGCGCAATATCGAAGGGTTACGCAGCTTCCGCGCCTGGTTTAAAGACGTGCCGCTGGTGATCGACGCGGGTATCGGCGCACCGAGCCAGGCGGCGCAGGCGATGGAACTCGGATTCGACGCCATCCTGCTCAACACCGCCGTCGCGAAAGCACAGGATCCGGTGGCGATGGCGGGCGCTTTTGCGGGCGCAATCCGCGCGGGACAGGCGGCGCACCAGGCGGGACTGATGGAGCGGCGCGAGATGGCCGCTGCCTCGACGCCGGTGTTTGGCCTGGCGCAGTTTAGCTAACGGGACAAGAGAATGAATCGTTATCAGCGGCAGCAGATGCTGCCAGAGATCGGCGAAGCGGGGCAGCAGCGGCTCCGCGCCGCGCGCGTGCTGGTGGTGGGCGCAGGCGGGCTGGGATCGACGCTGCTGCCGCTGCTGGCGGGTGCGGGCGTCGGCTATCTGCGCATCTGGGACGATGACGCAGTAGAGCTGCACAATTTACATCGTCAGACGCTTTTTACCACCGCCGATGTCGGCCAGCCAAAAGCGCTGTGCGCCGCGCGCGCGCTGAACGAGCGCAACCGCGATTGCGTAACCGAGGCGCGACAGCAGGCGCTGCGTGCCAGTACGGTCGCGAGAGCGCTCGAGGGGATCGACCTGGCGATCGACGCGGCGGACAGCTTCGCCGTGACCTACACCTTGTCCGACGCCTGTCAGCCGCGCCATATTCCGCTGATCAGCGCCTCGGTGCTGGGTCGGCAGGGCTATGTCGGCGGTTTTTGCGGCAGCGCGCCTGGCTATCGTGCTCTGTTTCCGCAGCTCCCCACCTCTGCCGCTAACTGCAACACCGCTGGCGTAATGGGACCGGCGGTGGCGACGCTGGGCGCGATGCAGGCGCAGATGGCGCTCAGCGTGCTGCTGGGATTAACGCCGTCGCCGCTCGGCAGCCTGGTGAACTGCGACTTTACCCAGTGGCATTTCCGCGCCTTTCGCTTTGACGACGCGCAGGAGCCGACGCAGCCCCTCATTCCTTTTATCGACCGCGACCTGCTGCAGGCGGACGATTGTATCGTCGAGCTGCGCAGCCGCGAGGAAGCGCCGCACAGCGTGGCGGCGCAGGTTGAGCGCATCCTGCCGGAGGCGATAGACGCGTGGCAACCCCCCGCCGGTCGGCGCGTAGTGCTGGTGTGCGCCAGCGGCATTCGCGCGGCGAAAGCGGCGTCGGTGCTGGCGCAGCGCGGCGTCATGCCGCTGGCGATCATCGCGGCGAACCAGGGATGAGCATGATGCCGCACGGCCCCGACATCGCTTTTGAAGAGGTAACGTTTGGCTGGAACAGCAAGCCGATCTGCGATCGTTTTAGCCTGGCGCTGCGCGGCGGAAAAACCAGCGCGCTGCTGGGGCGCAGCGGCGCAGGTAAAAGCACGCTGCTGCGGCTGGCGGCGGGGCTTTTAACGCCCCAGCAGGGACGGATAAGCAGCTCGCTGGCGGGCGATCTGTCGCAGCACATCGCCTGGATGGGGCAGCGCGACGAGCTCTATCCCTGGCTGTCGGTACGCGACAATGTCACGCTCTCCGCGCGGCTCAATGGTCAGCGTCCCGACCGCAAGCGCGCCGAAGCGTTGCTGGCGCAGGTCGAGCTGGCCGGGCTGGGCGACGCGCGCCCCGACTCGCTCTCCGGCGGGATGCGGCAGCGCGTCGCGCTGGCGCGCACGCTCTATCAGGATCGTCCGGTGGTGCTGATGGACGAGCCGTTCGCCACGCTCGACGTCATGACCAAGCTGCGGCTGCAAAGCCTGACCGCCCGTGTGTTACGCGACAAAACGCTGCTGTTAGTCACACACGATCCGCTTGAGGCGTGTCGCCTTGCGCATGATATCTACCTGCTGGATGACGCGCCGCTGCGCTGTCGCGCCTTTTCCGCACCCGACGGCGATGTGCCGCGCGCTGCGCAGGATGGCGCGGTATTGCAGGCGCAGAGCCAGCTTTTTCAACAGCTCAGTCATGATTAAACATCGTATTTTAAGCCTGGCCTACCTGCTGGCGGTGATCGGCGGCGTATGGCAACTGGCACGCCACAGCGGCGTACCCGCTTTTCTGCTGCCTTCGCCTCAGTCGGTGGGGCAGGCGCTGCTTCAGCAGCATGCGCTGCTGGCGCATCACGCGCTCTATACGCTCGGAGAGATCGCGCTGGCGCTGCTGCTGGGCGGCGGCGCTGGCGTGACGCTGGCGATTGTGATGTCCGCCAGTCCGCTGCTGCGCCGTCTGCTGTTTCCGCTGGTCGCCGCCAGCCAGACCATTCCCGTCTTTGCGCTGGCGCCGCTGCTGGTGCTGTGGCTCGGTTTCGGCGTCGCGTCGAAAGTGGTAGTCGCCGCGCTGATTATCTTTTTCCCGCTCTGCCTGTCGCTGTTTGACGGACTTTGCCGCACGCCGCCCGGCTGGCTGGAGCTGGCGCAGACGATGAACCGCTCGCGGCTGCGACAGTTCCTGCATGTGCGCTGGCCCGCGGCGCTGCCGCACTTTTTTTCCGGTCTGCAAATGGCAGCCATTCTCGCGCCGGTTGGCGTGGTGATTGGCGAATGGGTCGGCGCGAGCGAAGGGCTCGGCTACCTGATGATGCATGCCAGCGCGCGGCTGGAGACGCCGCTCAGTTTTGCCGCACTGGCGCTGTTAATGCTGCTGGCGCTGCTGTTATCGGGCGGCGTCGCACTGCTGCGCCGTCGTTTTCTCTACTCTGCATAAGGAATCATTGTGAAAAAAGTAATGCTGATGCTGGTTGCGCTGCTGATGGCTGCGGCCGCGCCCGCTCAGGCGGCGCAGAAGGTACGCCTGCTGCTCGACTGGTTCGTTAACCCTAATCATGCGGCGCTCTTCGCCGCCAAAGAGAGCGGTGCCTTTGCGCGTCAGGGACTGGATGTGGAGATGATCGCGCCAGCGGATTCCGCCTCAGTGCCGCTGCTGCTGGCGGCAGGCAAGGCCGATCTCGCCGTAAGCTACCAGCCGCAGCTCTATACGCTGGTGGATAAAGGGGTACCGGTGATCCGCGTCGGTACGCTAATCGGCCAGCCGCTTAATACGCTTACCACGCTTAAAAGCAGCCATATCCATACGCTCAGGGATTTCGAGGGGAAAACGCTTGGTTACGCCATTCCGGGATTTGAAGATGTTGCTATTCAGACCATGCTCAAATCGGCAGGCGTAGATGTCGGCAAGGTTAAGCTGATCAATCTGAATATGGATGCCGCCTCGGCGCTGCTCAGCCATAAAATCGACGGCGCGATGACCATCTATCGCAATTATGAGCTGCTGGAACTCAGGCAGCAGGGCGCAGAGACCCTGACGTTTAAACCGGAGGAGCATGGCGTTCCCGCCTATGACGAACTGATCGTACTGGCGAACGCTGGTACGGCGGCGACCGACCCGCGTATCGGCAAGTTTCTGCATGGGCTGAACGAGGGCGTAGCTTATTTGCGCGCGCATCCTGAAGCGGTCTGGCAGGCTTTTATTAAGGCTTATCCGGAGCTGAATACGCCGCTTAATCACCAGGCCTGGCAGGCGACGCTGCCGCTTTTCGCCAGCGACGCCGGCAGGTTGGATGAGGCACGCTATCAGGCTTTTGCCCACTATATGCTGGACAACAAACTTATCGGTCAAATCGCGCCCCTGTCGCGCTACTCGTTGCCGACACAGTAACGCTGGCGTTTGTTCACATCTTCTTTTATCTGACGCGACTAGACTTAAGGAAAAGGACAAGGAGCGAAAGATGCAAGAGAAGATCACGCTGGTGGCTGGCGATATCACCAAAATCAACGCGGACGCCATCGTTAACGCAGCGAACAGTTCGCTGCTCGGCGGCGGCGGTGTGGACGGCGCGATTCATCGCGCCGGCGGGCCGGAAATAGTGGAGGAGTGTAAAATCATCCGTAACCGCCAGGGCGGCTGCCATACCGGCGACGCGGTGATCACCACCGCAGGAAAACTGCCTGCGCGCTACGTCATTCACACTGTCGGTCCGGTATGGAACGGAGGCAGTCAGAACGAGGCTGAACTGCTGAAGCGCGCCTACCAGAGCTGTTTCAGGCTGGCGCAGCAGCACGATATCAAGACGATTGCCTTTCCCAGCATCAGTACCGGTATCTACCGTTTTCCGAAGAAAAGAGCGGCCGAAATCGCCCTGGAGGCGATTCGCGACGCGCTGGCGGATAATCCGGCGCTGGAGGAGGTTAAAATTGTCTGCTTCGATGAAGAGAATTTCGAGATTTATGCCGGTCTGCTTAACTAGCCCATCGCCACGCCATAAATAAGCACCGCCACTGCCACAACGGCATAGACGCCCGCGCGCGTCAGCAGATTTTTCTGCTGGCGCTTAACGCCCACGATTAAGAAACCCAGCGCGACGCAAAGCGCCATCAGTGAAACCAGTAAGTATGCTGTCATGCCTGACTCCCGATAAAAAAAGCCTTATTTAACATGCCAGCATCAGCGGCGATAGCCGATTTACACTTCTGTTAAAAACTCACCTCAGCCCATTCTCCGGACGCGCCAGCCCCAGGGTATCGCGCAGCGTGCCTTCTGGATAGGTCGTGCGGAAGACCCCGGCGCGCTGTAAACGCGGCACCACTTCCTCAAGAAACAGATTGCCGCTCGCTTCCAGATAGGTCGGCAGTACGACGAAGCCGTCGCACGCGCCGCTGTGATACCACGCGATCATCATTGCCGCCACATCATCCGGCGTGCCGACCGGTGAAGGAAAGGAGAGGCTTTCTGCATAGCGAACCGCCATCTCGCCCAGCGTCAGCTTCTCTTCAAGCGCCTGCGCAATCACATACTGGAAGCGCCCTTTGCTGCCGGTGATAATATCGCGCAGATCCGGCGCTGGCTTATCCAGGGGATACTGCGCCAGGTCATGATTCATGCTGGCGGACATAAAGCTCAGCGCCGATTCAACGGTGATCAGCGACTTAAGATAGCGATCTTTCTCCTGTGCCGCGGCGCGCGTTTCCGCCAGCACCGGCACGATGCCAGGCAGAACGCGCAGCCGATCCGGCGTACGGCCGTACTGCTGCGCTTTGCTTTTCAGCGTCTGGTAAAAACGCCGCGCGCGCTGCTGATCCGGCTGCACCACGAACAGGACCTCGGCGTGCTGCGCCGCCAGATCGATAAACGCTTCGGATACGCCCGCCTGGATCACGACCGGATAGCCCTGAGGCGGACGCGGGATATTGAGCGGCCCGCGCACATCAAAGAAGGTTTCATGGTGGTTGAGATAGCGAAAGCCATCGGGCCGGGCGAATAGCGCGTTGGCTTTGTCGATCACGATGGCGTCATCGTCAAAGCTGTCCCACAGCTTTTTCATCAGCGTAATAAACTCAGCGGCGCGCGCGTAGCGCTCGGCGTGGGAATAGTGACTGTCACGGCCAAAATTGCGCGCTTCGGCGTCGCTGACCGAGGTGACCAGGTTCCACGCCGCGCGTCCGCCGCTGAGGTGGTCGATATTCGCCAGCTGCCGCGCGGTAGTGTAGGGCAGCGAATAGGAAGAAGAAACGGTGCCGCCCAGGCCGATGCGGTCAGTCACCGCCGCGAGCGCGGCAAGCAGCGTCAGCGGTTCCGACCAGCCCTGCGGGCGGCTGCGCACCGTGGCGCTGAGGTCGCCGCCGTAGATATCGTCAATCGCCAGCTTGTCTGCGACAAAAATCATATCAAGCTTTGCGGCTTCAGCCTGTTGGGCGATGCGGCGAAACAGCGGCCAGTTCGTGCCGCCGCTGGAGACGGCCTCAGGGTGACGCCAGCCGCCCTGGTGGATGCCTGCATCAAGATAGAGCGCGATATTCATCATTATTTTCTCTCCTTAAGGCTGGCGAAAAAAGCTGGCGTCGATCATCGCGTCGGCTCTTAGCCCGGGTTTGATCAGGCCACTTTGGGCAAAGGTGTCGATAGCGGCCTGCTGGCGCTGCTGCACCGTCGCCACATCGCTTAGCGGCGCGTTGTTCTCGCGCTTCACCTTGTTCAGCGCCACCGCATCTGGCAGGCGCAGCAGCTTCGCGATGCCCTCTGCATACGCCTGCGGATGGGCTATGCCCCATTCGCGCGCGCGAATCAGCCGCTGCCGAAAATCCTGTAGCGCTGTACGTTTATCCGCAATGGCGCGATCGGTCGCTACCAGGTAACTGGATACCGGGAAGGCATCGCCATCTACCGCAATGACCGCCCCGGACTGGGCGACAGCAAAAGAGACATAAGGCTCCCATGTAGCGACCGCGTCTACCGCGCCGCTATCCAGCGCCAGCGTCGCTTCGGCAGGCGTGGTAAAGACAAACTGCACGCTGTCGGCAGGCAAGTGCGCGTTGTTCAGGGCATTAAAAACCAGGTTTTGTCCGGAGGAGCCTTTCACCGTGGCAATCTTTTTACCTTTCAGATCGGCGGCGCTTTTAATGCTGCTGCCTTTTTTTACGATGATGGCATTGCCCAGATATTGCGATGCCTGTATGGCTTTAAGGGGGGCGCCCGACGCGACGGCAAACGACAGCGGGCCGTCGCCCACCAGACCGGCATCCAGATGGCTGGCGTTAAGCGATTCCAGCAGCGGCGCGGCGTTAGGAAACTCATACCATTTCACTTCATAGGACAGATGGCTGAGTTCTCCCGCTGCTTCCATGACGGCGCGCGCATTGCCCTTTTGATCGCCAACTATCAGTTCGGTATCCGCCGCCTGGCTGGCAAAAGCGGTCAGGCACAGCGTTAACGCTAGCATTTTCATCTTTGATTTCCCGGGGAAAAAGAAACCAGACTAAGTTTTCTCAGCTGAAAGAGGTAATAACGAATGCGGGAAAGGTTTTCTGCGCTGAGAATAACGACGAGGATGTTCAGGCAAAAAGATTATTAATTGCGAAAGTAATTTTTAGGTGAAAATAAAGATACAAGACGAAAATTCCTAAAAAAACTCACCGCTTTAAATCAATTACCGATAAACTGCGCTATCCATCCCGCCGCTTCTTACTGATTTAATGAATTATTACTCTCCTGATGACAGGCATTTGAAGTTACGCTCGACCCGGTTCGTCAGGCGTATGTTTGCTATGCGACAGTTGGGCACCATTCTCTGCTTTTATCCCATCCTCTCGGTGTTAATGGAGTCGGGGAAGGGCCTTAGCGTCTGCGCGCTGCTTTTCGTCAACGCTTTTTTCTGGCCCTGGATGGCCTGGCGGCTGGCGCTTGCTTCTGACGACCCGACCGGGCGCGAGCGCATTAACCTGACGCTGGACGCTGCCTTTGGCGGCGTCTGGGTGGCGATGATGGCGCTTAGCCCATTGCCATCGTTCGTGATCATGGCGATTCTGGTGGCGGATCGCTACGCGGCGGGCGGTTGGGCGCAGCTTATCGCCGCGCTGCAGGCTTTTCTGGTCGCCTTTGTGCTGGTGTGGGCGCTGCAAGGCGCGCCGGTCAATATGAACTTCAGTACGCGAACGGTCTGGCTGACGTTGCCGCTCGCCACTTTCTATCTGCTGGCACTGAGCGTGGTTTCTTATAACCTGACGCTGAATCTGCGCCTGAAGAATCGCGAGCTGGAGCGCATCGCGCTGATGGATCCCGGGCTAAAGATCCCTAACCGACGGCTGTTTGAGCGTCGTCTGGAGAGCGAGTTTCTACGTACCCGCCGTGGAGAAAGCGCCGCCTGGCTGATGCTTATCGATGTGGACCATTTCAAGGCGGTAAATGACAACTTTGGCCATGAGGCGGGAGATTTTTTACTGGCAGAGATCTCCGCGCTGCTGCGCGACGGTGTCGGTATTGAGGATATTCCGGCGCGCTTCGGCGGTGATGAGCTGTGCGTTATCGTGCGCGATGCTCAGGAGGCGGCAATCCTGGCGCTGGCGAAAACCCTGCAGACCCGCATCTCGCAGCTTCGCCTTCCCGCCTCGGCTGATTTCTCCTGCACCGTCAGTATCGGCATCGCGCCCGCCAGCAAGGTGGATTCGATCCACAGCTGGCTGCGTCACGCCGATGAGGCGCTTTACCAGGTCAAGCGCGGCGGGCGTAACGGCGTGCATCTCTGGCAGCCGTCTGAGGGTGTAACGCACTAAAGTGACTGGTGTTTTGACCGGTGGCAAAACGCCAGGCGGAACGGGTTTATACAACGGCTAGTGAGCTGCTCAAATACCAGGCCCACTTATCCTTTATTTCTGAATAAACCGTCCGGCAGACAGCTTGCCGGGCTCTGTTTCCTCGTTTGGGCTTATGTGTAACCTGTTAAACGACGCGCGTTATATGCGCGCTTCTCTCTGCCACCCTGCGTAAACGCCCATTTAAAGCGTGCGATAGCGGCCAGGCGTACAACCATACTCTTTCTGAAAATTCCGTATAAAATGCGCGCAATCACTGAACCCGGTTCTTAGCGCAATTTCAGTAATAGTTTCAGTCGAGTTCTTCAACAGCCAGCTGGCATATTTGAGACGCGTGGCGCGAATAAACTCTTGCGGCGATTTACCAAATTCGTCATGAAACAGGCGAGTCAGATGACGAGGGCTGATATGAACTTCTGCGGCCAGCCAGGCTGTCGATATCTGTTTTACCAGCGATTTTTCAATTAAAAAAACCGCGCTGCGCAGGCGAGGGTCACTGACCCTGGTGAAACCGATCGCTCTGGCTACGGATATCGCAGTGTCATCAATTTTGTTTGGTATAGATATCTGATGAATAGCTTTTGTCGCGCGATCCGGGCCGCAATGTCGACGGATAAGTTCAGTAGCGAGACTGATCGTTGAAATCCCGCCGGAGCAGGTCAGTATATCGCCTTCATCAATGAAATCATGACCTGTTTCAGCATAAACCGCCGGATACAATCTACGGAAATCCGCTATATGGTAGGGGTGAATGGCGGCCCTGCGAGAGTCCAGCCACCCCTCTTCGGCAAGAATAAAGCTGCCGGTACAGATGCCAATAAGCGGGATGCCCTCCTGTCTGGCATGATGCAAATAGTCCCGACCGGCAGAATGGCCATTTTTAAGGCTCCGCAGCAGACCGCCAATAACGGCAATATAAGTAAACTCAGCAGGAGACCGGAAAGGGCCATCAGGCTGAACAGAGGTCCCTGAGCTTGCCAGAACCGGTTCGGCTGGATAATGACTCATCACATACCATGAGCATCGCGTTTTCTGGCTATTATCGCCAAAATCCGCCGCATGGCGCAGTGCATCGATTAGGCCTGCCAGCGCTAATAGTGGAAATTCCGGCCAGAGGATAATCCCTACGCTTATTTCAGGCTTAGCAGCAGCCTGCTTACCGGCAATATTGTCTATATCTGAAATAAAATCACAGGAAACAGCCGTTTGTTCCTCACTCCGTACAGAGCGCTGGTGGTTATTCTTTGCCAGGATGTTGCTCATGCTCATTTGCCTGTGTATGACGTAGGGCTCTCTCTGAGGCGGTGATTCTCTCGCCCAAGGCGCGTTAGCATCAGACCGGAAAGAATAAGTACCGAGCCGGTTAGAAAACTGGATTGCAGCGTCTCTCCGAGGGATACCGCCCCGGCTGCAATGCCCATGACCGGCGTCAGAAGGATCAGCGTGCCCAGCGATGAGACGTGATAATAGCGTAATAAGGTGAACCAGCACAGATAGCTGATTACAGACACGATAATCGTCTGGTACGCCAGGCTGAGCAGCACTGCCGCGTTCAGAATAAAGCGTGTTTCATGCGTGAAACACGCAGCCAGGGCCAGCATAAGGCTGGTGATGGTCAGCTGATAAAAAAGTGTGCAGGCAGGCGGCAGGGTAGACAGCTGAGAGGTGCGAATAATAATGCTGGAGATGCCCCAGGAGAGACCGGCAGCCAGAGCGAAGAGATCGCCTGCTGTCGCAGAGCGATCGGCAAAAGAAAACTGTACGGCTACGGCAATACCTGCGAACGCAACGATTATTCCTGACCATTGCAGCCGCGTCATTCTCTCATCGCGAACCAAAAAATGCAGGCCGACCGCGGTGAACAGCGGGGCGGTGTAGAGAAACAGCGTAATATGCCCGGTAGAGGTTTTAGGTATTCCCAGCGCAACCATAAAAAATTCCAGAGCAAACAGCAGTCCAGTGCATAACCCTGAGAAAGCGACGCCAGGCGTTTTCAGGTGAAGGGTGATCCCATCCCGACGATTAAACAGAATAAAAACGATCAGTGCAGAGAGACCTGATCGAATGGATAGCTGCAGCATGGGTGAAACATATTGCTCAACCATCTTTATTGCGACCTGTTGAGAACCCCAGATGGCGCAAATAAAAAACATAATAAAAAAAACAGAAGCATCCAGACTTTTGCGCATAGACCTTTTCTTCAGTTACAGGGACAAACTGGCCCTCTGATGGATAATCGGGGCTATTCTCGGATACCAAAGAGCCGTCGGATTGTACGGTAAGGACGAAGGCTATAACGCAAGAGACAATTTCTATAAAGACGGTAAATAAAACCTCAACCGCCTGATCGGGTATGCCAGGCGTTGCTGGTAAGCAGAAGCTAAATTTAAACGCTTTATTTAAACTGACTACACAAGAGCCTCTCGTGTCGGAAACAGGATTAAACGACCTTTTTATTATAAGGTTAAGCGTATTTCATCAGGTCTGGGGGAATAAGGAGGAGTCTTATGTAAGCCATATTTAATTAATCCGTTATCATTTTCTATTTTTGTGTAAAAGAACAGAAAATGCCTCTTTTGTCATTGAATCTTAGTAGGTAAAACCTGTCTGTTAGCGTGAGTAATCGGGGCCGCGTCAGCGATTAGTAAATATAATTTATTACTTATCGCCTGAGAAAACTTTTACGTTATTTGAAAATAAAACAGGCTTTAAGATATTAATGAAAAAAACCATTGTTGCCTTAATTATGCTGAACAGCTCAGTTGCCTGGTGCGCAGACGATTTTGTGGTAAAGGATATTCATTTCGAAGGGCTGCAGCGAGTCGCCGTCGGCGCAGCTCTGCTGAGCATGCCGGTACGCGTTGGCGATACGGTTAATGACGAAGATGTCAAAAATACCATTCGTTCACTCTTTGCTACCGGCAACTTTGAGGATGTTCAGGTCCTGCGCGACGGAACT
>NZ_RARB01000014.1 GCF_003612015.1 Pantoea piersonii
AGTCTTTTTAATAGGCTGGGCTCCTCAACGCTGCTTCGCTTGAATATCAACCCGGTTTTGTTGAATAAATCGAACTTTTGCTGAGCTGAAGGATCGGATCACGCATCTTCCCGACAACGCAGACCGCTCCGTGGCAAAGCAAAAGTTCAAAATCACCGGCTGGCCCACCTACAACAAAGCCCTTATCAACCGTAGCTCCATAACTTTCTGGCTGGACGATGAAGCGATTCAGGCCTGGTATGAGTCGGCAACGCCTTCATCACGAGGAAGACCTCAGCGCTATTCTGATCTCGCCCTCGCCATCACCACCGTCTGGTCATTAAACGCGTATTCGGGCTGACCCTGCGGGCAGCACAGGGTTTTATTGATTCCATTTTTACACTGATGAACGTTCCGTTGCGCTGCCCGGATTACACCCGTGTCAGTAAGCGGGCAAAGTCGGTTAATGTCAGTTTCAAAACGTTCACCCGGGGTGAAATCGCGCATCTGGTGATTGACTCCACCGGGCTGAAGGTCTCTGGTGAAGGCGAACGGAAAGTCAGAAAACACGGCAAAGAACGCCGTCGTATCTGGCGAAAGTTGCGTCTGGCAGTTGACAGCAAAACACATGAAATCATCTGTACAGACCTGTCGCTGAACAACGTGACGGACTCAGAAGCCTTCCCGGGTCTTATCCGGCAGACTTACAGAAAAATCAGGGTAGCAGCAGCAGACGGCGCTTACGACACCCGGCTCTGTCACGATGAACTGCGGCGTAAGAAAATCAGCGCGCCTATCCCTCCCCGAAAAGGCGCGGGTTACTGGTCCGGTGAATATGCAGACCGTAACCGTGCAGTGGCCAGTCAGCGACTGACCGGGAGTAATGCGCGGTGGAAGTGGACAACAGATTATAACCGTCGCTCAATAGCGGAAACGGCGATGTACCGGGTAAAACAGCTGTCCGGAGGTTCACTGACGCTGCGTGACTACGATGGTCAGGTTGNCAGATTATAACCGTCGCTCAATAGCGGAAACGGCGATGTACCGGGTAAAACAGCTGTCCGGAGGTTCACTGACGCTGCGTGACTACGATGGTCAGGTTGCAGAGGCTATGGCCCTGGTACGAGCGCTGAACAAAATGACGAAAGCAGGTATGGCTGAAAGCGTGCGTGTTGCCTGAAAACACAACCCGCTACGGGGAGACTTACCCGAAATCTGAATTATTCAACAAAGCCAATTTTCATCAAAAATGTCCGCGAAAAGCGGACATGTAAAATTTACAGCCTTCTGTGTGCACTATGAGATGTGAGCTGAACTCATAACGTACCGAATTAAATACCTTTTGCCGCAATCAAAACCGCAGGATGAATGTGTGGCTCTTCTGCCAGCAGAGCGGGTACGGTAGCGAATATTTGTTTAGCTGCTTCACCGGACATATGGAGTTCTCTTGAGTCTGTACTACTGAACAGATCCACAAGGAAAACCGTTTCAGGACTCGTTTCTGAACGGATCACCAGCCAGTGAGTGGTGCCCTCTTCTGCATTAACATGAGGCAAAGCAGCGGCTATGCGCTCTGCTACTTCAGCGCCTTTTCCTTCTCTCGCTTTAAATGAAATCAGTCCTGCTGTTGTACTCATTGTTTCTTTCTCCTGTTGTAATAATCATGGCTTTCTTACGAGAATTATTGTATCAGGGTTAGGCAACATGGCACTGTGGCGAATCTGCCATTAAACCGGCTTTTTCGGCCAGCTACAGGACTGAGATGAAAAAGATAGTCATTATTGCTTCCCCGGGATGCCTTGCTTCAGGCTATACCGGGCTGGCTGATATGTTCTCTCTTGCCGGAAGAGCCATATCAGCTGCTCGCAAGGAGCCGTCACCCTTTAATATCATGACAGCAAGTCCGGACGGGCAGCCTGTGACCGACGGAAGCGGGCGGTTACTGACCGCCGATGCGGCACTGGCAGATATCAAATCATGCGATGCGGTTCTGATCCCCGGGTTTGTACCCGATGCATCAAACACGCCGCCACAGCTCGGTAAACTGGGCAGCATAGCGTCATGGATACGGCAACAGTACGTGCATGGCGCGCTGGCTTGTGGCTCGTGCAGCGGAGTGTTTATGCTGGGCGAGGCGGGGCTGCTCAACGGCAAAAAATGTACGACAACCTGGTGGCTGTACGATGAGCTCAAGCGCCGTTACCCCCGGGCAAACGCCATCTGGGGCAATGCTCTGACTGAGGATAACCGTATAGTTACGGCTGGCGGGCCGCTTTCATGGATTGATGTGGCCTTACACGTTGTGCGTCAGCTTGAGGGGACGGAGGCTGCGCGCATTGCAGCAGAATTTGCTGTAGTGGATACAACGCCTCTCGCAAGGGCTGTTTATATGCCCACCGCGCACCTCAGCCGGCCGGACAGTATTCTGCCCGGTGCAGAATTTTTTATAAGGCAGGAAGCATCAACGCTGCTTACCACAAGAGAGCTGTGCCGGCGCCTTGCCATTTCGGAGCGAACCTTTCACAGGCGTATAAAGGCGGAAACAGGCGAGTCACCGAAACAGTTTATCGACAGGATCAGGTGTGAAATGGCAAGGCTGGCACTTGAAACATCCGCTAAAACCATAAAGCAGATCGCAGCTGATGCAGGTTACGCGGATGAGGGCAGTTTCAGGAGGGTCTTCAGCCGGATGACCGGTATGAATCCGGCATTATACCGCCGTTGGGTGAAAGACCGTACCCGGGAATAATGCACAGTAGGGCCGGGAGGTATCCGCGCGGAATTATGAGACGTCCTGACAGCACAGTGCTGCCAGGACTGTGCTGTGTTAACTACTGAGGACTTTTCCGTTCGTGGCGATGACTTTTTTATACCAGTGGAAGCTTTTCTTACGGGAGCGTTTTAGTGTTCCGTTCTCCATATCATTCTGGTCAACATATATAAATCCGTACCGTTTGGACATCTGAGACGTGCTTGCGCTGATCATGTCTATAGGTATAGCGACCTGCATTTGAAATAGGTACGACCTGCATTTACCGCTGATTATCAGCCCACATTAGCTGCAACCAGCGCAGCTCTCAAACCCACAATACCTGCAAATGAGCCTGCATTTATCCCTGTCGACCTGCATTCCATTTTCACAAACCCACATTAACTGAAAACACGCCAGGCTATCCCAACGGCATATCTGATTGGTGTTAATTTTGGAATTATAAAATCCACACTGTGCCATTAAATGGATGACTGGTTCCTGTTATCTTCTGTCCGTCCTCAATTACATAACAGGAATACGCATGAACCAGACAATGACTGCTCTCGTACTCGAAAATTTCGGTGATGATAAATTTGCCCGTAAAGAACTCCCGGTGCCACAACCACAGGCTGGTCAGGTTCTGGTGCGTGTTCATGCCAGCGGTGTAAACCCGATTGATTATAAAATTCGTCTTGGAGAGGCTCCGTACGCCATGCCTCAGCTCCCTGCTGTGCAGGGTACTGATATGGCAGGGGAAGTGGTTGCTGTCGGTGAAGGCGTAACCCAGTTCCGTGTTGGAGATGAAGTCTACGGCCTGACCGGTGGCGTTCGCGGCCTTCAGGGTTCACTGGCTGAGTTCATTGCTGCAGATGCAGACCTGCTTGCCATCAAACCACGTAACCTTTCCATGCGTGAAGCCGCAGCTCTGCCGTTAACGTTCCTCACGGCATGGTCTGGCCTTGTTGATAATGCCAATGTACAGGCTGGTCAACATGTGCTGGTACAGGGTGGCGCCGGTGGCGTAGGTAACATGGTTGTCCAGCTGGCAAATGCACTCGGTGCAAAAGTTGCTGCAACCGCATGTACGGCAGATCAGGAGCTGATTACAACGCTGGGCGCATTCCCGCTGGATTACACAAAGGTTTCCACGCAGGACATCATTGAGCAATGCACCGATGGTGAAGGCTTTGATATCGTTTACGATACGGTTGGTGGCCCTGTCCTCGACGCCTCACTTTCCATGACGCGCTATTACGGCCATATCACCAGCTGTGCTGCATTTGGTGACCATAACCTGGCAACGTCATCGCTGCGTTGTGCAACCCTGTCGGGTGTATTTATTCTGCTGCCAATGCTCACAGGTGAACGTCGTGCTCATCACGGTGAAGTTCTGAAAACCGCCACCCGTCTGGTTGAAGAAGGCAAAATTCGTCCGGTCGTTGATGCTCGTCATTTCTCACTAGACCAGGCCATTGATGCCCACCACGCAGTTCAGGATGGTTCAGCTTCCATCAAGGTTGTGATTAATGTCATTTAACGGCCTGATGGCGAGAACCTGGCGCTTTAACTGCACCGGAGAAGCCGACGTCCTTGAACTCGAAAACCTGCCTGTTGCCTTACCGGCAGCAGGTGAGGTGCTGATTCAGATGAAAGCTATCGGTCTTAACCGGGCAGACACTATGTTCAGACGGGGTACTTATATCGAGAAGGCCGTATTTCCCTCTCGCCTTGGTTACGAAGGTGCTGGCGTGGTGCTGGCTACGGGCGAAGGTGTTAAGCAGTTCTCTCCCGGAGATAATGTTTCAGTGTTGCCTTCTGACAGCTTGGCGCGTTTTGGCACTTGCGCAGATAAGCTGCTGATCCCTGAAAGCTATCTGGTGCATAAACCTGACAGTCTGAGCTGGGAAGAAGCCTCATCAGTATGGATGCAATACCTTACCGCCTGGGGTGGGATCATGCATGCCGGGGAATTGACAAAGGGTGCGTCCGTACTGGTCACTGCTGCATCAAGCAGTGTTGGCCTGGCTGCAGTTCAGATTGCAGAAGCTGGCGGGGCCAGAGTGATTGCCAGCACCCTGACGGTGGAGAAAAAGGAACGTCTGCTTGCCTTAGGTGTGAAAGATGTCATTGCCAGTGAAGATGAACCTGACCTCTATCAGGCGATTGTTTCGCGGTTAGGGGGTGAACATCTTGATATCGTGTTTGATGCTGTTGGTGGATCTCAGATTGAACGTATCGCACAGGCCATGTCCGCAAAAGGACGTATGGTCATGCATGGTGCGCTGAGTCCTGATGTAACGCCTTTTCCTCTGCGACTGGCATTACGCAAGAGTCTCACTATGCGGGGCTTCCTTTTTTTGGAAGTGTTGAATGATCCAGCCATTCGGGAAAAAGCAAAGCGTTTTATCCTGAGCTGCATGGGGGCCGGTTTTCTGAAGCCACAGATAGATAAATGCTTTAAATTTGAAGAGCTACGGGAAGCACACCAGTATCTCGAATCAAATCAACAAATCGGAAAGATCATTGTCAGGGTTGATCCTGTCTGAATAAACCTGACCCCTTTTCGGGTCAGGTTTCCAGTTCACCCAGCACGTCTACAAGATAGTCAAACAGCGCTCTGATCCTCAATGGCGTTGGCCCACGCTGAGGGCGGTAAAGGTACAACCGCCAGACGGGTGACGTCTCCTCGGTGAGTATCTGAATAAGCTTGCCACTTTTAAGCCACGGCAGAACTAAAAATCCCGGCATATGCCCAAATCCAACACCGGCCAGAATAGCCTGGAACTCAGCCTCAAGATCATCGGCAATAAAGCGAGGTTTCGACGGGATGAAGCTGCGGCTTTCGGTAAATGTCCAGGGCCAATAGCGACCCGTCTTATGATCAAACAATGCCGTCAGAGGATAGGAATCCAGCTCAGCGATGCTGGCAGGCATTCCAACCTTATCAATCAGCTCAGGTGTACCGACAGGGTAAAAATGAATCTTTGCCAGTTCGCGCGCCACATACCGGTTGTCATGCAAAAATCCAAAACGGATACCTATATCGATACGTTCATCGATAACATCGCTGTGCGAGTCGGTCAGCACACAGTCCACCACGATATCCGGGTACTGACGCGCAAATTCAGCCAGTGCAGGAACAACCAGTTTTCGGCCTAATACCGAAGACACAGTTAATCTCACCGTCCCCCCCATTTCATCAGTTTTATCCTTAACGCCTTTTACTAACAGCGAATCAAGAGAGTCAACCGCCTGGCGCGCCTGTTTTGCAAGACGTTCTCCATCTGCAGTTATCTTTATTTGTCGGGTACTCCGGTAAAATAAAATTTCTCCCCGCAGCTCTTCAAGTTCCTTTACTGCCCGGGTGACTGCCTGGGGTGATATCCCCAGTAGCATCGCCGCTTCCTTAAAATTTCGTGATTCGGCAGCCATGCAAAAAATACGCAGCATCTCCAGCTTGTTTTGCATCGTAGCAGCTCCTTGAAGTTCCATGGTTCCATATTTAGGAATTCTGAAAGGTATTAATTTCCATTTATTATGCCACTTTGCGCTGCGATACTTAACCCCGTTCAGAAAGCAATAATTCATTTCAGAGGCTAATACGATGAATAATATCGATAAAAAGGTTGTCATCATTACAGGTGCGAGCAGTGGACTGGGTGAAGCTACAGCCCTGAACCTGGCAAAAAAAGGCGCTATTCTGGTGTTGTCTGCTCGCCGCAAGGAGCGTCTCGACCAACTGGCTGCCCGGATTATTGCTGATGGTGGCCAGGCTATTGCTGTTGAAGCTGATGTGACGCGTAAAGCAGATGTCCAGAATATTATCGACAAAGCCATTGAAGCTTTTGGCCGTGTTGACGTGATGGTGAATAACGCGGGTCTGATGTCGATAGCTCCACTCAGTCTTGCCAAAACCGACGAGTGGGATCGCATGATTGATATCAACATCAAAGGCGTTCTTTATGGTATTGCGGCAGCCCTTCCTGTTTTTGAAAAGCAGCAATCCGGTCATTTCATTAATCTGGCGTCGGTTGCAGGTATCAAGGTATTCAGCCCTGGCGGCACGGTGTATAGCGGGACCAAATTCGCGGTGAAGGCTATCTCTGAGGGTCTGCGTCATGAAGTGGGTGCGCATATTCGCACGACCACTATCTGTCCCGGAGCCATCGACAGTGAGCTGAAGCTGGGGAGTTCTGACCAGGATAGTTCAAACTTCGTCATCGACTTCTATAAACAAGCTATTCCTGCCGATTCGGTAGCAAGAGCGATTACCTATGCCATCGAGCAACCTGCCGATGTTGATATCAACGAAATTGTTTTGCGCCCAACCTCTCAGGAATTCTAATTCCCCAAATCTGTAGCCACTCAGTGGTCATTTCCTGAATATTTATGTCATACCAGCCACTTCCGTGGATGAGCGGAAGTGGTCTGGTATGCATGTCATCATGAATCGCCACGGGTTTAACAGACACCTCGAAGTCATTTAAGATGACTTAAAGAGAGGTGCCCGTGAGCGGTAAACGTTATCCCGAAGAGTTTAAAATTGAAGCAGTCAAACAGGTTATTGATCGCGGTCATTCTGTTTTCAGCGTTGCAACACGTCTCGATATCACCACCCACAGCCTTTAAGCCTGGATAAAGAAGTACGGTCCGGACTCATCCACTAATAAAGAACAGTCAGATGCTCAGGCCGGGATCCGCCGACTCCAGAAGGAGCTGAAGCGGGTTACTGACGAACGGTACATATTAAAAAAAGCCGCGGCGTACTTCGCAATGCTGTCCGACTGAGGTACGCCTTTATTCGTGACAATTCCCGTTGCTGGCCTGTTCGTCTGCTCTGCAGGGTGCTGGATGTTCATCCCAGTGGCTTTTACGCCTGGTTTAAGCGACCGTATTCTCAGCGCCATCAGGTAGATCTGAGACTGACGGGACAGATCAAACAGTTCTGGCTGGAGTCCGGTTGCGTTTATGGTTATCGCAAGATCCATCTGGACTTGCGGGATAGCGGGCAACAGTGCGGAGTGAACAGAGTCTGGCGACTGATGAATCGTGCCGGGATAAAGGCTCAGGTCGGGTACCGGAGCCCGCGGGCACGCAAAGGCGAGGCCAGTATCGTATCGCCCAACAGGCTCCAGCGACAGTTCAATCCGGATGCTCCGGATAAGCGTTGGGTAACGGACATAACCTACATCAGGACCCACGAAGGCTGGCTGTATCTTGCGGTGGTTGTTGATCTGTTCTCACGCAAAATTATCGGCTGGTCTATGCAATCCCGGATGACAAAGCATATTGTCCTGAACGCACTGCTGATGGCTGTATGGTGGCGTAATCCCCAAAAACAGGTGCTGGTTCACTCGGACCAGGGCAGTCAGTACACAAGCCATGAGTGGCAGTCGTTCCTGAAATCACACGGCCTGGAGGGCAGCATGAGCCGTCGCGGTAACTGTCACGATAATGCGGTTGCAGAAAGCTTTTTCCAGTTGCTGAAACGCGAACGGATAAAGAAAAAGATCTACGGAACGCGAGAAGCAGCCCGCAGCGATATTTTTGATTACATCGAAATGTTTTATAACAGTAAGCGTCGGCATGGTTCGAGCAATCAGATGTCACCGACAGAGTATGAAAACCAGTATTATCAACGGCTCGGAAGTGTCTAGATTATCCGTGGCGATTCAGGTGGCGCTATGCTGAAAAAGCAGTGTGGCTGAAGAACTGAGTTTTCCGGCGATTGCAGACAGGCCGATATAATAGGGCAACACTCTTTAGTTACTGAAAAGGATGACAACATGACGAACTCATACGGACAATGGACAATTAGTTATACTGACGCACTGCTGATCAGCGTGCTCACACTCGTGGTGGTCTCTTTATGGTGGCAGATGGCTACTGACTTTTGCGCGTTGCGCCGCATGCGCCGGTCGGATGGTGTTCTGTCGCCGAAGCGGCTACGCTTTGCAAGCGTTAGCGTGATGCTGGAGTTCCTGATGGCAGCGTTGGTTTCCTTATGTGTGCTTCTGCTACTGAAGTTTCTATTTACGTAACCTCTTAACGCTCTTTTCCTTCCCGCAATGTAAAGCGCTCGCTTACGGAGAGTAACAAACGGTTAACCTTAAAAGTTCAATAATAATCCCTTGCTAGTGCAGCTGAGCCAACTGAGCCGCCATACAGGCAACGCTTACATGATAAAAACTGCGCCGTTATTTTTCACCCATCTCAAGCCGCATACCAGTGTTGATATTCATTACAGCAGCAGAGCTTATATACCGCTTCGCCGCATTAAGAGGCTGGTTAACTACAAAGGGATTTTGACGCTTCCAGATGCCATTTGCTGTTTTCTGATCGGTAACTACTAAATCAGCCATCTTTACTTGCCTTACAGAAGCAAGCGGTTCATCACGGCTCTGTCGGCACGGTATCGCTTGAAAGCGATATTACAGTGCTGCAATTTTCTGCCCCTGCAGTATTTCCGGAACCAGTAATAGCCGCTCAACGGTAACCCATTCCGGAAATCAGTCGAACTGCTTCATCAGATCGATCATTGCCCCCGCATGCGCGTCAACGTGGCGGATATAACGCATCACCGTTTCCGGCTTTTTCCAGATTCCTTCCTGCATGATCTGTGCGGTACTGTATTTTTTCGTGGCCATATCGATGGCGGGCACTGTGACCGGACTAGGCGCTGTAGCGGTTCTTGTTTGGCCGCACACAGCCGGCATCGCCGGCTTCCAGCCAGGCGCGGACAAAAATATCCTCCAGCGCCCGGGCGGAAAGCGGCTTTTCAGTCGCAGCGATTGCCCGGTTCGAGCGGTGAACCGGACCGAAGATGAAGGCGTCGGGTTCACCGGCCAGTCCCGAAAGCGTCAGCCATTCCGTAAGGCGCTGCGAGGAGTGGTCGCCCAGGGCCTTAATAAGCCCCCCGGTCATCACAATGGTTTTAGTCCACGCCACGTCCAGGATAATCCGGCCGTCCGCCGCGCGCGAAATGTCACGCACGCGCAGGCGGCCCAGCTCGCTGATACGCAGCAGGGTGGCGTAAGCAACGTGCAGAAAAGCAGGTCGCGCCGCTGCTGCAGGCGAGCGGAAACTGACCAGCACGCGTCGAGCGAGAGCAGGTTCTGCAGGCGGAAGGGAATGGCCTGACCGGCACGCTCGCCGACAGTAACAGCGGTACGGTTGATCTTCTTCACCGCCCGGAATACCTGCGGCGATGCGTTAGGCGGTATCAGTCCGGCGTTACGGTGTAACATGAAAATGAGCGCGGCGTGCGTGCTGATGGTGGAGGAGGCGCGTCCGGACGCCTGCAGCCACAGCAGGTAATCGCGCAGATCCGCCGGCGCCATCGGCAGCAGCGCCCGGCCGTGCTCTGCGGCCCAGCGGCCGGCAATGCGCATCACGCTGAGGAGCTGCTGCCACGTATTGTCCGAAAAGGCTTCCCGATCGCTGACGAATTCGCGCAGCCGCCAGGTGATGTCGCCGTCCTCCGGGCCGGTCAGGCACGGCAGGAGTGCCGTATGTGTCATGTTTCCGCCGATTATCCGTCTGGCGTCGCTACGTGAATTCTGAGTAAAAAGCAGGGCCTTACCTCTGTAGAATTCACGTAGCGCTGCCCGTTTTTTGCACAGAAATCGTCAGGCCGGGCAGGATCTATCTGCTGCAGGGATCCAGCATTAGATCCTGACTTTGTATAACCCTAATTATATGAAGTTAGGACTCTAGACTGTACCCCGATAGTAGCAAAGCATAAATATACAAATTTTAAGCTGATAATTGCTTGATTAGGTGAACTTTATGACTTAGTCAATGCGCTCATAGCGGCAAGGCGCAGGGCTGCGATGGCTGGACTGATAAACATAAATATATAAGGTTATAGTTTGATAAGCGCCTGATCTTCGACATAAGTAACCTATCCGTTAGGGTTCATAAAATACCAATTAGATAAAGCTATCGTAATAGAAACAAGATTTAAAACAGAGCGGTAATAATTTAAGATGATAAAGGTTTATTACGCAGACTATTTTTACATTTTGGAAATGAAAATTTGGCTTTAAAACTGCAATGGGGAATAATTGTCCCCTTTGCAATTATTCTCTATATAATTCATTCAGTTGGGGGAGTGACATAAAATATGATTTTGTAGAGGTGCTAAAACCCCCACTTTTATTCATTCGAAGCGAAGCATTAATTAGCACACAACACTTTTCAGCTCTTGTTATACCGACATAATGCAAATTTAATTCTTGTTGTAAACTTGGGTAGAGGGGTGAATTTCTATCTTGATCATTGGGAATTCTATACGGGAAGGACCATTCATCCATATCAAGATGTATAACCACTTTAAACTCAAGGCCTTTAGACTTATGCAAATTCATTACCTGAACCTCACTTTCATCTAAAGGTTTATATTGGTTTAAAAAGATATCACTAGATAAGGTGTGTGAAACCGCTTTATCTTCATCGAAAGTCCTTTCAACACCTAAAAGTTTCACAAGACTCGCTAAATCGTTAATTATACTTTGTAAGTCATTTATAACCTTCACCCTTTTTAGTATTTTTCTCATAGCTGGCTTAATAACATCATTGATAGTAATTATTTCATCAACCTTCAATAAAACCTCTTGCATAGAAGTAATTGTCCCATACTTATAAAGTAGGGAGTATTTATAAACATCTGCACATTGAGAGTCAATTTTATCAAGCGGAGTGTCGCAATATAATCTATAATTATGTTTGAAACCAGAGCAGAAAAGTTCGAGCGATTTATCCTTTCTAGCTAGAATTGCAATTTGGTTTAATTTTTCAATTCCCCATTCTTTTTTATCTAACCAAGTATCAATCCATTTTGATACAATTGCAGCTACGTCACTTAAATTCCCGTCAAGGCGTTTGCGAAAGATATTTATGCTGTCTGCCTCAAGCAAATTACAGTTATGATTTATTAACCTTGATGCGTAATTTACTATTGATGGATGACATCTATGGTTTATGTTCAATTCAAAATGGCCAAATTTGACCTTGTTGCCAATTAGTTGACTTAAAAGTTTTGAATCGCCACCTCTGAATTCATAAATCGATTGCCAAACATCACCAACTACAATAGAGGTTAGTCCCAGCTCATTTATTTTTAAAAATAACTCGTGTTGAGACAAAGAACAGTCTTGATACTCATCAATGAAAATATGGCTATATCTTGCTTTAACGTAGCGCTGCGCTGATTTAGATTCGTTTAGAATCTTCAGTGCAAGAGAAGAAAATGAGCCCATCCATAAATAGCCTTCATCGTATAATTTTTTGTATCCGGAATCTGAATTTATGTTGGATAGGGTTGGACTACCAGCATAATTTTTCTTTATGAAATTTGAGTATGGTAGATCGATTTTTTTTAGAACTTTACAATTAGAAGGATTTCCACCCCAAATTCTATTTAAAAATGGAATAATAATTTCTCTTAAGCAAAAGCTATCAATAGTTCCAAAAAAGCTTTGTTTTGTATTGTGTGCACTGAATTTACTCTTTTCTTCCAACTCACTACTGGCTTTTTTTGTAAAAGTTATAGCTATCACACCTTTATGTTCTGGCAGCTCTTTAGTAACATTCCTTATAATCTCTTTCATAACTGTTGTTTTACCGCTTCCAGGGCAAGCAGTAATCACCATACTTTTATGATATTCCATCGCTGCTTTCTGTTCAGATGTCCATTCTAAAGTTTTCATGTCAATCTCCTTTGGCATTATTAATTAAGTGATATAACGGCTTTACCAATTCCCCCGAATTTAATAGCACTAAATCTTTTTTGACCATCTTTAGTAAAGAGCACATCCTCACTGCTTTTTTCTTTTGAAGATATGATATAGCTGCTGTATTACTCGTTTTATTAAGCGCTGTAAGAATGGGAACACTTAGCTCTTCAATTAAATCAGTTTCTAGGTCAACTCTTGAGAGATAAATTCCTTTAACATTTGTATGACTTGAAACAGCTTGCCAAACTCCATTTTGCAATGTATCAGCTGGGGATATTTTTGATTTGCTATGATCAAGTTTTTCTAAGCCTGAAAGCGCTAGACAACGATTGATCCCGGAGTACTGCCAAATCTCATCACCCGGAAGGCGTGATATGTCATTATCTGTTCGCATAACCCACGAGATCTCCAAAGCATCAAGTATGGCCGCGTAAACTCGAAACGAAATACCATCTACTGAAATTATTGATAGGTTATAGAAATCGAGATCGATATTTAACGCTTCTGCTAATGCATTGTAAAATAAAACTTCAGACGGGCCTTCGACTAATAATACCCCATTAGAAAAAAATGCTTCTGCCGGTATGATACTCATCCTGTAACTCATATCCTCCCATTTTTTCGAAAGACTTATAGCACAACCCTTACTTGCAGCAACGGTACTAAAATCTTTAGTTAACAATCTAATCAATGAGTCAGGACTAAAATTAACTGCTATCTGAGGAGAGTGAGACGATATAATGGTTTGCCCAGGGATTTCGGAAATTAAATAATTGGCTAATTTTCTTTGTTGATGGGGGTGCAGATGAGCTTCTGGCTCTTCTATAACATAGAATATTACTTCATTTTCAAAATCATGTTCTTTAACACTTTTTGCTTTCCATAACGCTAAAAGTATTTGATTGTTTCTACCATCCCCACCTAACATTACATCTGTTCCATTCGTACTAGCCCCAAGCTTTAAACTTTCTATGAAGTCGTTGATTCCTACAGCGCCAGTATCCAATTGCACAGAATAATCAGAATATTGGTAGGCAAGCCTTTTCAACTCTTTATTAATGTCATTGGTGGCTTTATCAACATAAATCAATTGTGATACTTTATCGTTAACCAATTTTAAGTCGCCAGTAATTTCATCTAATAAGTCTTCATCTTCTTTTCTTTGCTCATCAGTTAATGATTGCTGTGAGATTTTAAGTAGTTTCCTTTTCTCTCTACTTATAAATCGCTCTAAATCCCTTTGGGATTGTATGTATTTTAGATTCAAGTGTTTTAGGTAAAATCTAGATGGTATTTGATTGAGTGTTCTTTGATCATGGCCAATTAAAAGTTGATAGCTCAAATCAGATTTTTTCGCCGTATACCTGATATAAGTTTCACCTTCGTCGCTGACGTTACCTTTTAAAATTGAAACCACAGCATCTTCTTCAACTTTGGTGAAATGAATAAGTATTTCAAGGCTTTCGTGAGAGATACCATTTTCAACATGAAAGTCTAAATCATTTGGTTCAATATCAGAATCAGACAAAGTTTTATCAAGTAAGAGCCTCAAAGCATGCAACATGTTACTCTTGCCAATATCATTAGAACCAATGATAAGAGTTTTAGAGTTGAAGTTAATATGTGCATCTTTAAAATTGCGAAAACCCTTAAGTCGTAATGATGAAATTTGCATATAAAGTACATTCTCTTCGTTTACATTCAGGAAATCATTGAATCAAACCTTTAAGATTTATACCATTGATTTTTTTGATAATGCTTGAAGTTGGGCGGGCGGCCCATCCTGTAGGAACTAAACAGTAGTAAATTTAACATAAATAGCATATGCCGAAATAGGCAATCGATAGTGGGCAGTCAAGAGTTAGCGCAATGACGGCAATACTCTGTATATTTTAGCTCAGTGCTTTGCCTTCAGTTAAACGATACACGTGACAACGTTGAGCGACTGCCCCATTTTCGCGCCGGCGGCTCACGTTATCCACAGGCTTCAGTTTACGCCGTGCAGTGGACCAGGTTTGAAGCTGGTATTCAGTACCGACAGGTCAACGGTCTTGGCTGCTCGGTCTAAATCATAGGCTGCCTGAATACGCAGCCACATCGCAGGCGTGCTGCCGATCACGGCCGATAATTTAATCGCCATTTCTGGCGTTACCGCCGTCGCTCCCGACACCATTCGTGAAGCCGTGGAGGGCGCTATAGCCAAAGCACGCGCCAGTTCTCTAATGCCGATGTCGAGATCTTCCATGATATCGGAAATAATTTCACCTGCGTGCGGGGGGTTATGCATAGTCATCAGTGGTAATCCTCATAATTCAGAATGTAGGCATCACCGTCTCTGAATTCAAAAGTGATACGCCAGTTACCTGTAACCGTGACAGACCAGATACCTTGTCTGTCACCCTTGAGAGGATGCAACCTGTAGCCACTAAGGTTCATATCCTCAATCTTCTCAGCTAGGTCAATCACCCTCAGGCGCGTACGTAGCCGCTTTTCATGAGCTGCGTTAATCTTGCGGGTAGAGCCGGTTGTGTAGAACTCTTCAAGCCCCTTATGTAGCCAGGTTTTAATCATCCGTGTGTCTCAGTGTTGCTTGACACGGAACACTATAGCATATGTTGCATGGTAAGCAACAGACCGTAGTATGCGTATTGTATAATGTGGATTTTGGGGAAAGAGCGAGAGTGATGGCACTGGCTATCGTAGCCAAAAATGAAGCACGGAGATACTTTATTTAACATAATTATGATTACCCGAACTTAGGTTTGTTACTCCAAAGCGCTAATGTCGTACGGGGAGATGCGGATGTTTTGACGGGGGGATAAAAATCAGTACCGGCCATTGTTCCCTCAATCAATAATGACCAGCAAAAGTGGCACTGATAAATCCATAAACCGTCTCGTTTTAATCAAGTGAAAGAATAAGTGTAGGCGTTGATGCGTGTTTGCTCATACCAGTGAGTGGTTTTGACAGCGTTATGAGATGTTCAACGGACGAACGTTATGATCAAACGGGCACGAATAACTGTTTCGAACCTCTCTTCTGAATTGACACCTCCGCCAGACAGCGGCGGTAAAACGCGCCGTTGTCACCGTATGCGCCCTGAGCATAACTCTGCGACACATTGTGACGCAGCAAACTGTTTCAAAGTAGAATTTTTTCCGGCAATGCTCTGCGACACAACTTGTCATCTTCGGCAGGAGAATAGTGTTTTTTGCCCGGAGACGAAAAATGATTCCTGTCCTGCACGCCGTGAAACCAGATTCTGATGACATTAATTTGCAGTTATGGCTGTTTCGCCTGTTATTCCGGCTGGGAGCGCATAAGCAATTTATTACTGCCGGCGGATTAACCCATACGCTGCTCAGCGACTATTTCAGCTTGACCCACTACGAAAATCAGTCGTTCACACCGGCAGAGCAACAAAACGTACTGGATACCTTGCTACAGCATTACCGGGAGCTGGAGCGGCGGCCCGCTTCTGCTGCGCCGTCAGCGTCGCAACAGGCTATCGGGCAGCTGGCGCGTCGTATTGGCCTGAGCAAAGCGGAGCAGTTAATTTTTGAATTTACGATAAAACTGCATCATGAACGTTTGCTGGATGATGCGGCGGACTGGCTTGGTCTACTCAGTTCGTCAAAAGTGTATGGCATTCTGGCGACGTTATTGGATCTACCCCAGACGGATATTCGCCACGCACTCGGCCCGACCAGTCTCCTGAGCCAGACCGGTCTGGTCACGCTGGAAACCAGTGGATTACATTCGCTACGTAATAAACTTGAGCCGTTTTCCTTAACGCTGGCTGAACGCCTGAGTGATGGCGAAAGCGATCCTGCCCGTTTACTACAGGGAATCGTTACCCTCTGTGAAAAGTCTCATCTGACTTTCGACCATTTCGCCCATCTCCCAACCATAAATATCATTCGGCAGTGGCTGTATTACGCGCAAAGTTCACGCCGCCCTGGGGTCAATATTTTGATTTATGGTCAGCCTGGCAGCGGAAAAAGTCAGCTTTGTCGCCTGCTGGCGCAGGAACTGGGAAGCGAATTGTATGAAATCGCAAGCGAAAATGAATCTTCGCGACTCATAACCGGTAGTCGGCGTCTGCGAGCCTGGCAGGCCGCTCAACGTTTTTTTGCGGGCGATAGCGCGCTGATCCTGCTGGATGAAGCTGAAGACGTGTTCAGCGACAGCGCAGGTTCGTTCTCCTCCCCCGCAAGCCCGCTGTCTAAAGCGTGGATTAATCGCCTGCTGGAAGAAAACAGTGTTCCCGGTCTGTGGGTCTCAAACGACATCAGCGCAATGGATCCCGCTTTTATTCGCCGTTTTGATATTGTTCTCGAACTGGATGTGCCGCCGCGCCAGCAACGCGAGGCGCTGTTAAAACAGGCCTGTGACGCAACGCTGGCACCCGGCGATCTCGCGCAACTGGTCAGCCACCGCGCGGTAACGCCCGCCATAATTGAACGCGCCGCCAACGTTACCCGTTCCATGACTGACCGGAAGGATGGTCAAAAACGCGCTCAATCTTTAATGTTTTTAATCAATAACACACTAAAGGCGCAAGGTCATACGCCGATAAAACAGAAAAATAGCTCTGCGTCAGCGACGGTATACGATCCGTCATTCATTAGCAGCGACAGCCCGGTTACCGACATTGCTGCCGCGCTTTCAGCAGAACATTCGGCCCGCCTCTGTCTGTATGGCCCTTCCGGAACCGGTAAAACGGCCTGGGCGCACTGGCTGGCGCAGCAACTGAAAATGCCGGTGGTGGAAATCAAGGCTTCTCAACTGATGAGTCCATATGTCGGTGAAAGCGAACAAAACATTGCAGCCATCTTTGCGCAGGCGCGACGTGAAGGTGCGATGCTGCTGATAGACGAAACTGACACCTTTCTGGCAGACCGTGAAGCGTGCCAGCAGCGCTGGGAGCTGAGTTGCGTGAACGAGATGCTCAGCCAGATAGAGCATTACAACGGCATTTTAATTACCACCACTAACCGATTTGAGGTTCTGGATGCTGCGGCTTTGCGCCGTTTCGATCTTAAAATTCGCTTCAGCTACCTGTGTGATTACCAGGCTGTCGCGCTGCTTAATCTCTATTGCGAGCAGTTGCAACTTGACCGCCCATCTACCCAGACAGTGCTGAACCTGACGAAGTTAACCTCATTAACACCGGGCGATTTTGCCGCGGTTTCGCGGCAACACACATTCAGGCCGCTGACCTCCGCCAGTGCCTTCGTTGCCGCACTGAAAGCGGAATGCTGGTTAAAAAAAAGCGATAAGCCCGCTATTGGATTTTTGCATTAATCCACTGTGCGTGACGAAAACAGGGAGTAAAACGTGGCTAGAAGACCCGAAACAATTGAAACAACATTGCTGGCAATTGAGCTGTTGCGGCGTATTCCTCGTGGCAGAAAAATCACTGCAAAAGCCTTGCACGAACAGCTATTGAATGCGGGCATTGAACGGGAATTACGCACTATTCAGCGCCAGCTGGAGATGCTCTCTCATCACTTTGCCATTGAGTGTGATACCCGTAATCGGCCATACGGTTACTGCTGGTCAGAAAACGCGAAAGGGGTGTCGTTGCCGGTATTGACGCCGCAGGAATCTCTGTTGCTGGCGATGGCAGAAGCGCATCTTAAACCCATTCTGCCCGCCCGACTGGTTAAATCCATGACAGGCTTTTTTACTCAGGCACAACGTAATCTGCAGGGAAGTGGCCAGAGTCGGCTGGAGGCAGAGTGGCCCGATAAAGTGCGAATCGTCGCCACCAGCCAGCCTTTATTGCCGCCTCCCATTGCAGAGGGCGTATTTGAGTCGGTGAGCGAGGCGCTCTATCTGAACCGCTGGCTGAAGATCACTTACCGTAATGCGGGCGGTAAAGAGAGCGAAAATTCGGTGATGCCGCTCGGACTGGCGCAGCAGGGGCCGCGCCTCTATCTGGTTTGTCGCTTCGATGGCTATAACAATGAGCGCAGTCTGGCGATGAACCGAATTCTGGCGGCCCATGTCAGCACCTTTACCTTTGAGCGCCCTGCCGAATTCAGCCTGAAAAAATACGATGATGATGGACGCTTTGGTTTTGGCGAAGGCCATCAAATTTTCCTGACGTTCGAAATCGAACGTAGCGCCGGACTTCACCTGATCGAATCCCCGCTCTCGCTTGATCAGACCCACCGCGAACTGAGCGATGACCGCCTCGAATTTTCCGCCACCGTGGTTGACAGCGCCATGCTGAACTGGTTTTTGGCCGCGTTTGGCGAGGCGGTCAGCAACGTGGAACGTCGTCCCATTTTGGAAATTGCCGAATGAGCGTGAACACCCTGAGCTGGGGACTCTGCGCGCCGGGCGCGGTGATCTCCGTGCGTCGAAGACGCACCCTGAAAATCAGCGAAACCGTTGCTCGCTTCAACCAGCTCGCTGTGCCGGGTCTGGGCGGCGTGTGGTTTGGTCGTCAGCTCATCATGGCGTTACAGGGGGTGGCGATTGCCACGGAAACCGGCGAGCGGTTCAGCAATATTGAGGTGGCCAACGCTATTGAGGCGCTCTCCTGCTGGAAAGGATTTAAACAGCCCTCAGCGCGCAATGGCGATCGCCGTCTGCGCGGGATCCGCAAAATAAAATCGCTGGAGGCCGAAAGCATTATCTTTCGCGCCGCCCGAAAAAAAGCGTTTTATGTCACTATCCCGATGCGGATGGCGACTCTGGAAGCCCTGCCCGCGCTGGGACTGGTGCAGCCACAGCGTAGTTTCAATGCCTTTCAGTGCACGCCGCTGGGCGAGCAGCTTGCCAGGGTTGAACCCAAACAGCGTGACCTGCTGACGCACTGGGTGAAATCCGGTGGTGCCCCGCCCGCGTCGCTGGTTTCGCCGCTGACGCCGTTACCCCGAACGGCCCGTCGGCTGATTCGCACTCAGTTGCAGTATGCGGGTAATGAACAGAGCCGACAGCGCCGCAGTGCGGCGCTACAGTGGGTCGAACGGCTGCGCCAGCACCCTCCCGCGTCGCTCAGCTGGCAGGATCGCCCAGGCGAGATCTCGGCGGATCACTGGCACGATCTGCAGGCTGGTGCCTTTTTTACGCGCACACGTCACAGCGCGATCGCACTGCTGGAGACCATTGAACAGGAGATGGCACAGCGCAGCAGCGGCCCGCAGTTTGCGCTCAATCAGACGTTTTCAACGGTCGTGCAACAGGCGCTGAAAACGCTCAAGCGCAACGCGCGGGGGTTTCTGGATCTGCAACACGGCGACAATGACGCTAACCAGTTTTGCAGCGAATGCAGTGGCGAAGCGGTTGCGGTGCTCCGTGCGCTGGTCAGCCGGGATGGCCACATTCTCCAGCTTAATGGCGAGCACATTGAGCCAGGCGCGGCGTTCAAAGCGACGGGCTTACCCGCCGGGCGGCAACCGGAGGAGCAGGATGATCTCCCGCCTGTCGCCGACGGATTCTGGCCTGCGGATATCTCCGGGCGTATCCCAAACCTGTTTTTGCTCAACCTAGATCTGCACGGCGAACTGAATGCCTGGCTCAGCAAGGCGGTGTCAAATGGCTGACCGGCGCCCACTGCCGCCATCACTGGCTGACTACTTTGATGCCCCTGAAGGATATCGCGGACATTTTGGCTGGGCTTGTGGCTTCTCTGCCGATAAACCGTTCCTGAACAGCGCGATGGAGCGCTTTAGCGGACTGAATCACGCGACCCGCTCCCATCAGGGACAGTGCCAGTTAGCGCTGTTTCTTGACGCCGGAAACCGCGCTATTTCGCCGGTAGACGTGCCCGGCGTTGCCCATTGTCTGTTGCAGGCCGCACCGCCGCTCAAATTACTTCATGCGAAGGTCGCCCTTCTGGGGTTCAAGGCTGAGGATCCTGAAGCGGGCTGGCGTCTTCGTCTGCTGGTCAGCAGCGGTAACTGGACAGAAATGACATTACAGCGCAGCCTGGATCTGGTCTGGTGCCTCGACCTTTCACGCGAGGCGCTCCTGACTGACACTGTTGCGGTTCAGCAGAGCTGTGCCGATTTCAAAGCCGCGCAAAGCCTGCTCAGCGACATTGCCGCCTGGTGTGAAACCAGCCTGTTGTCGCTGGTTGTCAACAATCAGCCTGCCTCCGGCACCCTGGCGCGTGAAGAGGTTGAGAGCTGGCTCGCGGCCTGCCGCAAGCGTGCACACGGTAAACCCCGGCTGGTCGATAACCGCAAAAGATCTTTGTTCAGCCAGCTGCAATCCTGGCTGGCGCAGCCTTCTTTTACCGGGAAACGGAATTATCTGGCGATGGGATCCGGTTTCTTTGAAGCAGGTCGTCAGGACGTTCTGGTGCCGCAGAAGATTGTTCAGCAATTGCAGGCGTCGAATCAGTTAACTCAGTCAGCGGATGTTGACCTGTTTGTTAATCCGCTGGCCTGTCAGGCCGTGGCACACAGTCTGGAAGCGCTGCAGAACCAGCGTTTCACCATCAGACCACCCGCCCAACCGACGCAGCCCGCACGTTTTCTGCACGCCAAGTTTATTTTTAGTGCTAACCAGCGCGCGGGAAGCGAGATGCTGAACCGTACCTGGCTCTATATGGGTTCAGGAAATCTCACCGAGCCTGGCTTTATGCAACGAATGAAACAGGGAACGGGAAACCTGGAAGCGGGCATCTTTTTTACGCCCGGTCGGCTGGCAAAAAGTCAGAAGGGCAAACTGCCACCCGAACAGACGCTGACCTGGTTACTGCCGGTGCAGAGCGAACACGACTGCGACGATCTCCAGGAGCCGCTAGCCGCCGGTGAAGAGATGGCGGAGCGCCCGTCGCATTATGCACCGCCCGTGGCATGGCTGCGGTGGCAAACGCGGGATGAGGGTAATCACCTGCTAACTGCGCCTGACCTGCCACCGCAAGGCATCACGCTACTGAACCGCGATGGCATGGCCTGCCGCCAGACGCATGAAGGCTTTGAGTGGCAGGGCGACATGCCACGCTCGGTGACTCTCCGCTGGCGGGGCGATCACGACGAACACTGCGCCAGCATTCCGGTCATTGATGAACTGGGCCGCATCGCGGCGACACCATTAAGGCCGCTCAGTCTGGACGAGGCGTTGTGGCAGCTGGCGCACTTCCCGGTCGCACCCGACGTCGAACCGTCCGATGAGGAGGAAGAGCTCAACCTGTCGGCAATGCCTGCTGACGAAGCGTTAAGCGGCGGGCAGCGCGTTGACGTTCATCCCATTCGCCAGATGATGGCACTGATCGAGGGTATTGCCGATAGCCAGACGCAACTGGCGGAAAGTGACTGGCGTCTCTGGTGCTGCAGCCTGGAGCAGGCGTTGATTCAGGCCAGTCATCACGATGACATTGTCCGTTTTCGCGATACCGGGATTAATCCGCTCAGCGCATTACGGGAAGCCGCGTTTCGCCCGGTATTCGCCGAAAACGATGCGAGTGAAGCAGGACAGAATTACCTGCAAATGCTGGATCGCGTGGAACACGCCTGGGGCGTATCAGCGCTCTGCTCGTTAACGGAGGTTGCCGATGTATAAGCGTTTTCAGGGCTGGTCGCGGGTCGCCGATTTACTGCGCCAGCAGGTCAGCGAGTCACCCGCTCAACTGAATGCGGGACAAAAAGCGACCCTGTCAGCAATTGCCGAACGCATTGAGCAGCAAGGTATGATTCTGGCGGATGAAGTGGGTATGGGGAAAACCCGCATTGCTGCCACCCTTGCCCGCTGCGTCATTCAGGCGGGTGGCCGAGTGGCGGTGTTAATTCCGGGTGGGCTTGCGGCTAACTGGCAAGAAGAGCTGAAAACCGTCGGCGTCATCCCGTCAGCACCGCTGCTCTCGCTGAAACAATATATGCGTGTCTGGGCCCCCGATGCCCCTTCCCGTCCATGGTTTGCGGAACAGTGCCTGATCATCTCCCATGCGATGGCAAACTGGCGACTGGGTGCAGGCAGCTATCCCTGGCGTTGGGGATTGCTGCCCGAGCTCTGTCAGCAATGGTTACACCAGCGGCACGAAAGAACCCTGTCTGAGCCCTGGCTCAAGCGGGCGGCACAAGAGATCTATGCGTTCACGCACAATCTACCGAAGGCTCATCCGGCGCGAAAAACCCTTGACGCGCTGGCGGCAGAGGTGGTGATGAAACGAGCGCGGCGCGATGAACACTATACCGTAGAGAGCAATGAGCGCCGCCAGCTGGAAACCAGCGTCGGGCTGGGGCTGGGAACGTTTGATCTCATCATTGTGGACGAAGCGCACAAAAGCCGTGGTGCGAGCAGCAGCCTGAATCGCGTACTGGAGAATGTCATCCAGCCCGCCCGTCATGCCCGCCGACTGGCGGTGAGCGCCACGCCGGTTGAGTTGCACAGAGATCAGTGGAAGCAGATGCTGCAACGTATCAACGTCCATGCTCCGCCGGCGATCGAAGCCATCGAACACTATCAGTCTGCCGTTGACGATCTGCGTCAGAATTATACCGACCCGCGCGTGCAGCAACGTTATCGCGCCGCTTCCGCGGCTTTCCAGCAGGCGCTCTCGCCGTATCTGCTGCGCCGTGACAAGCGGGAAGATGAGTCTGTACAGAAATATTATCAGCACACCACCCGTCCCTATCGACGAGAGAAAGCGATCGTTGTGGATACCTTTGCCTTGTCGATGGCGTGGAAACAGGCGGTTTGCGCCGCAGAAGCACTCTCTTTTGTCAGCCGGATGCACGAAGACAGCGCAGCAAAACGGCTGCGCCTGACCTTTGGCAACGGGCACGGTATCGCCACGGTAATGAATAATCAGCACGATGAAACCCCCGATGCGCAGCTGAGTGAAATCATCGCCGTGGCTGACGACACCGCCCCGGCTGACAAACGTCAGCAGCGCGCCCGCTGGTGGCAGCGTAAGCTCAACGCGGTGATGAAAGCCGATGACGAATTTGCGCTGTTTAATCATCCCGCCATTCTGGCCACCGTCAATGCCGTGGAAGCCGTCTGTGACAGCGGAGAAAAAGTGCTGGTGTTTGGCCGCTTTACCCAGCCGATGCGAGCGCTGGTCAAACTCATCAATGCCCGCGCTCTGTTAAAAGCGCTGGACAAGAAAGAGCCCTGGCCGCAGGAGTATATTCGTGAGGATGAGTGGCCCGCCATTCAATGCGCCAGTCGCCAGCTGTATAACCGGGATGCCGACCAGGCCGCCCTCACCCGCCAGCTGAAACGCCAGTACCGTTTGCTCAGTCGCGATCGTGAGGCGTTTCGACATCGTCTGCTGCCTCTGCTGCAACAGGGACTTGAATCCTGTGAAAATGATCAGGTCAACGCCCTGTTCACGCTGTTCGCGCAACGCAGCGAGAGCGGTTCGCCGCATCGGGATTTGGTGAGTGTGGCCCATGCGCTGTACCTGTTGACTAACACGGACGCTGAACGCCACTCCCCTCTGCATCTGGCTGGTGTGTTTACCGACCTGATCAATGCGGCCCGCGACCGCGATCATGCCGACGGCCAGACAGAAGCGATCGAAGAGGCGCAGAGCACAGAACTGCGCTGGCAAGCCGTGCTGGAGCGGCTCGATCAGGAGTACGGCCCGCGCGAAAGCCATTTTGCCCGTCTGATGGATGGCAATACTGCGCCGCCTACCCGCCAGTTGCTCAATTTTGCCTTCAACCGGCCACACTGCCACCCTTCGGTTCTGGTGGCGCAATCCCTGGTCGCCAGAGAGGGGCTGAACCTCCACTTAGCCTGCCGCACGGTGGTGATGATGCATCCTGAATGGAATCCCGGCGTCGCGGAACAACAGATTGGCCGCGTCGACCGGCTCAACAGCCTGTGGCAGAAAAAACTGGATGAGGCACTGGCGGCCGGTCAGCGCGGCGATCAGCTGCCCACAATCGATTTCTGCCCGGTAATTTTCAAAGGCACCTATGACGAACAAAACTGGCAGGTGCTGAGTCAGCGCTGGGACGACCTGCGAGCGCAGTTGCATGGCAACCCCTTCTCCGCCAGCGCGCTACAGGATCATGCTCTGCACAGAGAACTTATTCAGTCGGTGCTGGACAGTGCGCCGAACTTCTCTCCGTTAAAGAGAGCGCAGTCAAAAGGGTAGTTTGCACGCTTGTTACTTACAGATAAAAGGTTGAGTCAACCATAAGGAATCACGATGGGGAATATTGACGGACTGACGCTGATGCAGAGAGAAGATCCTGCATTCGCTGAGCATTACCTGCGTTGGGAAAGTATCAGGCAGGCCACAGCACCCCATCAGGTGGCCATTTGCGGCCTGATGAATGCTGGGAAAAGCGCATTACTGAATATGCTGACCGGACACCTGGAACGGGAGTATTTCGCCACCGGCGCGAGTCGCACCACGGCAGACGTGCAGTCGATAACGATGGACAACATTGACTGGCTCGATACGCCAGGCATTGATGCCAGTGACAGTGATGATCACACCGCCTGGCGCGGCATTTTGCGAGCGGATTCGGTTCTTTTTGCCCACACCCTGCGCACCGGCACGCTTGAGCAGGTGGAACTCGATTTTCTTGATACGCTGATGCGCCATATCCCCGATCTGCCGCAACGATTGATCGTGGTGCTTACCCACGCCGATAGCGTAGAAGCCCACCAGCAAGAGAGCATTGATTCCATTACCCGGATTCTCTCCACGCGTTTTGCTAAGCCGTTGCCGCTGTTTGTCACCTCAAGCCCGCGTTTTATTAAAGGCACGCTGACGAATAAGCCTGGGCTGGTTCAGCGCAGCGGCATTCCGCAGCTGCTGGCAGCCATCACTACCCGCGTCAGTGAGGCCAACGCTTCGCTCGTTTCCGGGCGGGCGCTGGAAAAAGTACATCTCGACATCATGCTCAAGGGTGCCATCACTGAGGCGCTTGCCCGGCGCGAAGAGCAGATGAACGCGCTGCTTCAGCAACATAAAGATGAGGACAGAGCGTTTCGCAAGGCAGCGAAGCAACTGCTCAACGCCCTGCGTCAACGTATCCCTGATGAGAAAAAATCTGACATTTAAGGAAAAAACGATGTGGTGGTTACTTATTCCTGTTGTAGGCGCAGTGATTACAGCCGTCGCCTCCTCAGACAGCAGCAGTTCATCTTCTTCATCTGATAGCAGCAACAGCCGTGAGACGGCGGCGCGCGACGCGCTGGAAAAAGAGCAAATGCGTAACCGGGAATTGAACCGGGCGGCACTGGTTCAGGATGCCCGCAAAGGCCTGGAGAGACTGCTGGCCGATCATGCTGCGTTTCTGAAACGCACCCAGCCCAATAACTGGCACACACTCACGGCGGTTAATCTCGAAACTGCGTTAAGCACTCCGGCGACGGTAAATAACAGCTTTGCAAAACTGCGGGCGCTGTTACCGGACCTGGAATATGTCGGCAACGCCAGTGAGGTGCAGACGCGTATTCACCAGTTGCAGGGTGAGATCGCGGAGCTGCTCGCGCTCAGTCAGCGTATTTCTGAGGAGGAGGATCAATGATCACCTCTCCAGCCAACCGTAATGAACTGCTCGCCGTGTTTTCGCAGGTGGCAGAGGGATTTAGCTCCACGGGCAACAGGATTACACAGTACGAAGCGCGCATTAGTCCATTGCTGGCAGCACTCACCGACACACAACAGCGTGATCCCTGGGCCACCAGCGCACTCCGGCGTGACCATCCTTTTTTGCGATTTGTTGAAGACCACACCGCACGGCTGCGAGAGATGCTGCGCCTCCAGGTCGGGGAGATACTCAGCTATCAGCGGAAAAACCGTTTTCGCCAGAAGTTCGATGATGCACTAATGGTCTACGTTTACGGCAAAGTCAAAGCCGGTAAATCCTCGTTCGGGAATTACATTGCTTGGGGCCACCCCTGCCCAGATGCGGCGCTGAAAAGCCAGGCTGAACCGAAACCCGCCTTCTTTTGTGAAGTGGATAGCGGCACAACGGAGAAGATGTCGGCAGAGAAAATGGCGCAACAGCAACATTTTTCCGTTGGCGTCTCAGAGACCACCAGCGCTATTCAGGGGTTCACCCTGCCTGGGCTGACCTGGATTGATTCGCCCGGTATTCACTCCGTAACCGCTGAAAATGGCCGACTGGCGCAGGAGTACAGCGATGCCGCCGACCTTATCATCTATCTGACCAGTTCCAGCAGCCCCGGTCGCAAAAGCGATCTGGAGGTAATGCGCGAAGTGGTTGAGAAGAACAAGCCGATGATGGTGCTGATCCCGGCCAGCGACATTATCGACGAAGATGAAGATGACGAAGGTAATCCCGTTTCTCAACTGATCATGAAGTCAGATGCCGATCGCGCCGATCAGGAAAACTATGTCAGCGAGTCGCTTTCTGCGCTGGTGGACAGCCATCAAGCGGGCGTTACGGTGCAATCCATCTCGGTCGAGTATGCGCGACAAGGCGCAGACACAGAGCGCAACGCACGCTGGCAGGAGAGCGGCTTAAAGACGTTTGCCGAAACCGTTGCGCGGATCGCGCAGTCCGACGGTATCAAAATCAAACAGCGCACACCGCTGATTAACCACAAAAATGTTTGCGATTATCTGATCAACAGTGGCGATGACATCATCACGCTGTTGAATGACGTGGCCGCCGGGCTGGACGACGCCGCGCACAAACTGCATCAGGAGTGTGAACGCCTCTGTCTTGAGCTGGAGCAGCGGCTTCAACCGAAAATCGAACGTCTGATCGATCGCTACGCGATGGATAACCGCCAGTACCTGTCGCACTGCGCCAGCGTGTGGGAAGAGGAGATTGCGACCAGCAAAGCGGCGCTGCTTACTCAGGTTCAGCAGGGCTTTGATCAGTTGACACTTAACCTCAACCAACTGGATGTCATTGACGAGGCGATACCCGGTTTTGAAAAGCGCACAGAGCGCATCGCCTTTCACTCACGACTGGGGGAAAACGTCGGGAAAGCCGGTGGCGCGGCGGTAGGCACGGCGATCGGCGCAGTCGCGGGAAGCATCATTCCGGGTATAGGAACCGCCATTGGTGCCACCGTCGGCGGCCTGCTCGGCGGCATGATGGGCGGCTACGGCGGCGGCAAAATTGGGGAAAATTTCAATTCAACCGAATATGAAGATATCGAAGTCGGCGATAACCGCGTGGAGGTGGCGTTAAAAACCCGCAAAGTGTTAAGCCATCGGGCTGAACGCGAACTGGGCGCGGTCACGATCATGCTGGAGAACGCCTTCTATGGCGATATCAAAGTCTGGGTGACAGAGATCCATACCGCCCTGACTGCCTTACAACAGGAATTACTTAGCCAGCATCTGGCCCTGAAAGAGGAGTTGCTTAACAATGAACCTGCCTGATTATCAACACGTTTTTGATGTTTATCACCACTGCCAGGAGACGCTCGACGTGGCCTTACCAGCGGGTGAAGCCGCCTTGCTGGGCAAACGCCTGATGACGAAAAGCGAGCAATTGCAGCCGGTGATTATGGTGTACGGCGTCTATAACGCCGGGAAAAGCACCTTGCTTAACGCACTGATGGGCCGGGCTGATGCAGAAATGGCGGACAGGCCCATGACCGATCAGGTGACGGGCTATCAGTGGCGCGGCTATACGCTGTATGACACGCCGGGCATCGACGCTCCGCAGGAACATCAGCAGGTGACGGAAGCGCATTTGCGTGAATCTGATGTGGTGTTATTCGTCGTCGCCACCGGCGGCGCGGTCGAGGAGCAATCGACCTGGCAGGCGCTGATTTCGCTGGTCGAAAAAGAGCGTCGCGTCATGCTGATCGTTAACAATAAAACCGGCCTTAAACCCGAATCCCCTGAATATCTTCATATCGTCGATCAACTCAGACAGCGCCTCCAAGATGCCGCCGACGAGGCGCAGATCGGCGATATCCTCAGCAAAGTCAGTATCCATCTGGTGAATGCCCGTTCAGCGCTCAAGGGAAGGCTTGAGCAGAAGAGAGGACTGATCAATTCCAGCGGGATCGCGTTGCTGGAAGAGCAACTGTCGCAGTTCTTGCAGGAAACCGATCAATACAGCGTGCTCGATACCTGTTACAGCGACCTGCGTCAGGCCATTGATACCGCCCTGCTCTCGCTCGCCAAAATCGATGCCAGCCCGGAAAGCGAGGCCCTGCAGGACGCCAAACTGCGCGTGGAGAGTGAGCGCGAGCGCCTGAGCCTGCAACTCCATGATCAGTTAGAGAAAAACATTCAGAAGCATCAGCACGTCCTGGCAGGCACCATTGATGACCTGCTGGAAAACTGCCGCTCTAAGCACGTCTTTGAAGCGGACCTCAGCCGCGAACTGGAAGTGGTCTCAGATAAGATTTTCCAGCAACAGCAGGCGTTACTGGAAAGTGAACTGCCCAAAACGCAGCGCAAGCTGGAGGACATTGGCGAAACCTTACAGGTCGCCGAGATGCGGCAGGCTCAGGCAGAGAGTCCGGACGTAAAGGCGTTCCAGAGTGAAGAAGAGGAATCTGCCTGGAAACAGGGCATGAAGCAGGTGATGGGCCACAGCGACAAACTGGACGTGAATGCCCTTGCCGAGGCCGGTGCCAAAAAAGGGTTAGTGATTGCCAAAGATCTGTTGCCAAACCTGTTTAAAGGAATTGGTAAGAAAACCATCGAACGCTGGGCCGCCACGGCAGGACGCTTAGCAGGCCCCGCCATTGCTCTGGGCGTGGGAGCCTGGAATATTTATCAGGCCGTGAATGAAAATGAAAAATTAAAGCAGGCAAGACGTCGCCGTCGTGAAGCCGCAGAAGACACCGCCGCCACGCTGATGGAGGGGCTGAAACACGCATGGCAGGGGGTGATTCGCGAGGTGGTGAATGAGATTTTTGAACCGGTAGACGCGTTTCTGAAACAGCGTAAAAACGAGCATCAGCAGCAGAGCGATCTCACCGCAAAACGTATAGAGGAATTAGAAACAGCAAAACGTGCGTTGAGGGATTTCAGGGTGGGGTGAGTGGGAATATGACGGGTTAGCGGGTTAGCTGCCAGACATTAATGCGAGTTTATCGATAATGAAGAAGAGGAGACGTTTCTGTACGTTACCCGATAATTCACGCCCGGCAAAAGTCTGCCGGGCAGAGTGAAAGATTACTCCTCAAAATACCTGTAGTGGTCAACAAAAACTGGCCACCTGAACAGAGGTGATATGCTCACCTCAGAACATTACAGGTGTCCCAATGAAAAAAAGAAATTTCAGCGCAGAATTTAAACGCGAATCCGCTCAACTGGTCCTTGATCAGAACTATACCGTTGCAGCTGCGGCCAGTGCTATGGATGTGGGGCTTTCTACCATGACGCGATGGGTAAAGCAGTTGCGGGATGAACGACAGGGCAAAATATCTAAAGCCTCCCCGATAACCCCGGAACAGATTGAAATACGCGAGCTGAAGAAAAAGCTACAACGTATTGAAATGGAAAACGACATATTAAAAAAGGCTACCGCGCTCTTGATGTCAGACTCCCTGAACAGTGCTCGTTAATCGGGAAACTCAGAGCGCAGTATCCTGTGGTCACACTCTGCCACGTGTTCGGGGTTCATCGCAGCAGCTACAAATACTGGGTGAAAAGCCCCGAAAAGCCAGACGGCAAGCGGGCTGTATTACGTAGTCAGGTTCTGGAGCTACATAACATTAGCCATGGCTCTGCTGGCGCGAGAAGTATCGCGATTATGGCAACCCTGAGAGGCTTCAGAATGGGACGCTGGCTTGCCGGCAGGCTCATGAAAGAACCAGGACTGGTGAGTTGTCAGCAACCCACCCACCGGTATAAACGTGGTGGCCATGAACACATCGCTATCCCAAATCACCTTGAGCGACAGTTCGCAGTGACAGAGCCTAATCAGGTGTGGTGCGGCGATGTAACGTATATCTGGACAGGCAGGCGCTGGGCTTACCTCGCCGTTGTTCTCGATCTGTTCGCCAGGAAACCTGTTGGCTGGGCAATGTCATTTTCACCGGACAGCAAACTAACCATCAAAGCGCTGGAAATGGCGTGGGAAGCGCGCGGCAAGCCTGTCGGAGTAATGTTCCACAGCGATCAGGGCAGTCATTATACAAGCAGGCAGTTCCGGCCGTTACTGTGGCGGAACCGAATCAAACAGAGTATGAGCCGACGTGGAGACTGTTGGGACAACAGCCCGATGGAACGCTTCTTCAGAAGTCTGAAAAACGAGTGGGTGCCACTGACAGGTTATATAAACTTTAGCGAAGCTGCTCATGCGATCACAGACTATATCGTCGGATATTACAGCTCGCTAAGACCGCATGACTATAACGGTGGGTTACCCCCAAACGAATCGGAAAACCGATACTGGAAAAACTCTAAAGCGGCGGCCAGTTTTAGTTGACCACTACAAGTCTGGAAAGAAAGAGACAGCGAAGAAAACTTTCTGAAATTTTTGAGCGTCAGGTGCGTTACGACGGGCATTGTTTCTTCCCTGAATCAAGCAGCCGGAAACCCAGGTCGGGTCACTCTCTGCTGGCTGAACCTCTGGCAAGTCTGGATCCCTGTCGCTCAATGAAAATGCTTTCGACAGTGCACAAAAAATGAGGAGCATCTCGCTGCGGTTCTCATCATGCCACCCCGCCTGAACGAATCAAATGCCTCTTGATCAAATTATGAGTATAGCTGGTGGTGTTTGGTTAAAGAGCGTGCCCTCGCCTGTTTCCGGCAACTTTCCGGATAAGGCACAGAAAGAATTTTGCTCCATAAACTACGAACCTTTTCTTCAGTTAGGTATAAACACAGGTGCCGGACGGAAGCATACTGACACCGATGATAGATGTGTGCTGGCGGGAAAAATTGCAGTTTTCTTACACAGAGATGTGCTGACGAATTATTCGGTCAAAATGCTGAGGACGCATCCCGAAGAACTGTATTTGCAGGCTTCACTGCGGACACCCCGCCCCCGAAAAGGAACCGGGTGCATCAGAAGGCGTATCTGGACATCTGGAAGAGCGCCCGAGAAAATGGTCGGGCAACTCAGTGGTGAATTTGCGCCAGTTCATCTTCCGTCAGGCCGGTCATCTGCATGACAATATTCTGGTCAAGGCCATTCTGCAGCATGGTACGCGCAATTTTCAGGGTCGCTTCACGCTCGCCCTTTTCAATTCCTCGCTGCTCTCCAAGCTGGATCCCCTCCTGGCGTCCTTCCATGCGACCTTCCATACGTCCTTTCTCAATGCCCTTCTGTTCAAGCTGCTGTGCGATAGTCATGAGTGCGTCTCCGTGTTGCGGCACACGCTGTGCCAGTTCGCGAACAAAGGCTTCGGAGTCGGCCGACTCTCCCGCCTGTAATAAATAGTGTATCAGTGCCGTCACCTGTGGTGAAGAAAGATAGTCTGCCATCAATAGGGTGGCCAGCCGGTCGGTCAGCGTGGCCATATCGCGCTGGTGTATGTGCTTCTGCAGTAAGGTCAGCGCTGCCATGCTGCGATGATTCATGATGTCATCGTCTGGGATAACGGTGATGTCTGTCAGAGGAAAGGCGCCGCCGTAGAGTTTCTCTGCCACTGCCGGGTCGTCGAATTCATCCAGCCAGCGCGTAGAATACGGGTAAGGGCTGCGTTTTCCGGTATAGAACAGCACGGGTATCACCAGCGGCAACTTTTTGTGACCGGCCTCAAGATGGCGCTGCATAGCCGCCACGGCGTAACGCAGCAGGCGAAAGGCCATATGCCGGTCCGAAGACGACTGGTGCTCAATCAGCACGTGAACGTAGCCGGCCCCGGCGGTGGTCTTCAGGCTGTAAAGGACGTCGCTGAAGTACTGGCGGAGGTCGTCCTCGACAAAGGATCCGGACTCCAGCTTAAGGGTTGTGAGGTCGCACAGCGCGCGTAGCTCTGCCGGAAGATGAAGTTCCATAAAGTCCCGGGCAATCTCAGGCTGCATGAGAAACTGCCGGAAGGTGGCATCATGAGGGGTCGGGGTGCTATTTTTCTTCTTCATCCGTGCTTACTCTCTAAATGACACGAACATACTATCACGACAGTCAAAGAGTTGTACGAGACAAACGTATTGCTGGAATACCTCCATCCTTAATACGGATCCGAAAAAGGACAGACCGAATGTTCATCTGGCTGCGTTAGTCCTGGAAACGTGAATTGTATTATCTAAAAACCAGCCGCAAAGGACCTTATATGGAACTGGAAATGCGCGGCGTATCTTTAACATCAAGAACTTGAGTGAGCTTTTTTATGCCGGACAGCTCGCCTGCGTTACGAAATCATCGGTGGCCGAGCCGCTCAAATGTTCCGTTATAAAAACCGTGGTGTCGAGGTGAGGCTGTCTGTAAATGCGGATCCTGATCACAACTTCCTTTATAGCTCTTATTGATCAGGCGTGAGATGCGGTTTTTCAGCATGTGCGGCAAATCAGATACCAATCGGCGTTTTCTGCTTCAGAAGCTAACGGACATAAGCCTTCGATAGGCTTCCCCGCTGGCGGACGTCACTGGCATACCACTTAATGCGGTGCTGAATTTAGCTCCCCGTAAGCTGCGCCTGCTGCATTTCCCGCTGATAGCCAGGGATTTTGCGAGCACGTCCGTTATTCTCTGCTCAATACCTTGTTTCCGAATTCACCGCTGATCTGGAGATTGTCCCCAGCTGTTTGCGTCAACTGCGTCTGCAGCGCCCCCATATAGACAGTAACTTTCGCTTCCAATTCTGACGGATCCGGCAGAGACACATGAACCACACCTGCAGTAATCGGTTTCATCTCGTTCAGTCGGAGATTAAGGGAGATTGCTTCTCTTATGAAAACGTACCTGGCAATGACGCTTTGCTTCAACGTGGTAACGCGCCGGCGGTTAGTTTTGAATTGTTCAATCAGCACTTTGTTCTTTTCATTGGGAAGTTTGTTGATCTTCTCTTGGGCGACCCTGATCACTTCAGCCTGATCCTGGAACGAGGCGTTACAAGTCGCTTTCCCTGCTACAGAAACAATGCGCCTTAAAGGCCTACGGTATAAAACATGTGTGCTGACGGGAACAACAGATGAATCCAGCCTGCGTCTGTATACTGCCGGTTGGGTCACTGGCAAAGACTGGCTGATGTGTGCTGACGGGGAAAAGAGAACTCAGAACAACATCTGCATGTGTGCTGTCGGGAACACAGAGAATTCGGAGCAGCATATATATATGTGCTGGCAGGATAAGGCTGAAGTTCAGACACCTTCGGTGGGTGCTGGCGGGGAATAACGGCATTAGCATGTGTACTGGTGGGCAAAAAGAGAGTGATTCCCTCACAGCGCACATTCCACGAGAACTTGAAGAGCCAGACCAGCAATTATGGCGGTGGCTTTTGCAGCAGATTTGGCCTGTAGCCTGTCAGCGCACATGTTGCCTGCATCTGACATCCTGCCAGCACACATTTTTATAAACCCGGAGGCTTAAGCTTGGGGTTTCTCTTGTGAATAATCAGATAGTTCTCGCGCTCTTTTCTTACCAGAGAAAATTCCAGATAACCAATTTTCTGCAGCTGCTCCAGCGCTTTTTTGATAGTGCGGTTTTGTTCGCTTACTGAACTGGTCAGGGAAAGACGCTCGCGCAGGCGTGAAAATCCAACAGGAACGGGATTGGCAGGCAGGCTTTCGATGAAGGTATATATAGCCTGAGCGGCTTCCTTCTTGGGTAGGGCTTTAATCGCATGCTGCTGCAGCAGCACACGATAGTCCAGCTGAAAAAGCTCCCACAGCTTTTCATCAGCTTCAAGCTGGACAATATCTTTATCAGCATCAAAATAGCCGGTTTTAAGCAGGCCCGTCTGATAGCTGCCGCGGACATCAGCACCGCGCTTAAACGAAACAGACTTGTTGCGCAGTTTGCCCAGAGACTCATGGATAGAGCTGCGCAGGCGGGCATCAATACGTTTGGAAGCAAAGCCGCAGCCTTTAGCGAACTCTGTAAATTTGAGCTCTATTTTATTGGAATTTAACCCATATTTGCTGAATGCATAGATGACGCCAATCCAGACTTTGAAGTCGCAGTCCATATCAAGCCGCGGCCCGGAGATGTTGATATTGTCATACCCTTCGGCTTTCGCTATCTCCAGCTGAGAAAACAGCTCTGACGCATCGACAATATTATTCTCGCCCTGAGACTTTGTAGGCTTCGGAACAAATACGCCGAGTCGCATTAGCGCAACTGGCTGAACGGTATTATTAGAATTAACGGTGAGTTGTTTTTCTTTAGTGATCATATCGCTGTAAAGCGCATCAGCGATAAATGACTTATCCGTCATGAGTTTATCTCACTTTTGAGCCATCGATCTGAAATGTGGATTAAATGGATCCTGATCCCGTCAGCACACACAATACATCCCTTCAGCACACATTACCACCCCGCCAGCACACATCATTTTCCCACCAGCGCACATTATCTTCCCGCCAGCGCACATCTGGATCAGGCCTTAGCCCAGACGTGGCGCGGCCTGCAAGCTGCGGGGATCTTTCTGGTACTATAAGGATCTATGTGGATAATATATTGGATCGGGCTTGTGGATTTGTGGATAACTGCAAATACAGCCAGCCCAAGGCTCCTTGCAGTAGCTAACGCGCCTGCGGCTTGTTCAACGGTTCAGGGATCCACAAAATACTTGCGGATCCCTGAACCGTTATCAAAGAACCACGTCATCATTTCAACATTGTTTACCGCCAGATCAGTAAAAGGCATTTCAAAGCTCGGCGCAGAATTTTACAAATAGCCGCTTGGCCAGAACGATCTGGTCAGGCTTTCGCCTTACTCTACCTTTCTTGTATACGGCATAGTAAGTGTCCCGAAAACAGCATTATGCAGTATTTCGTCGGGGCTATTGATCGCGCTTACACCTCAACACAGGCATATGTCGTGACTAAGATTAACAAGGTGCTGCAAAGATTGCTGATTAATCCCGTTCCGGCACTTCAGAAGCTTCGGGGTAAGTAAACAGATCCCTACTCCAGAAGTCAGGATATGTCCCTCTGGGTCGCAGTAGCCTATGGTGCTGACCGACATAGTTACGCTGGGTTTCACTCTTCCACTCAATAACTGAATCGCCTCCCCAGATAAACTGTAGTGTGTATAAGCTGTAATGAGCAGAACTGAGCCGAAGATGAAATATGTTTGCACTCGCTGACGCCGGTAACTTCTAGGCGTCATGCGAAACTGTGTTTCGACCCAATCTACGCAAGAAATCCCTTAATATAGTGTCAAACAATACGGCTACGTCATTGTCAACTCAGTCAAAACCTGCCCTGCATTAACGAGATAAGACGAATGTTTACGCTCACCAGGCAAGAGTTGAGATGGACAAAAACACTAGCAAACGCCGTGCCCTACCCTTCTCGACCGCAGGCAATTACGCGATGCTCACCTGACTGGCACGGGTGGATGACGACGACAGGTTCAGCATCGAAATTCCACTGCACACCTTCCGCTATAGCTCGGCTATGTGCATGTTTTACTATCATCCGCACCCCACTACGCTTCAGTCGCTGCCGGGCCACGAAAATAACGAGTCACCGAGGTGTATAAAAAGTATTCGTACTGACCATGATCGCTGACGGCAGATGCAGTTCACCCCTAATACCGGCACCATGCTTCAAAGACCAAGCGGTCATTCAACGTGATAGCCAGCAGTGACACTGTGCTTTTTAAGGATGTGGTTCACTCCACACGGCAAGTAGGTTTCATTTTAAACTTTGCAATAATAAGCGCCATTTGCAAATTTGGTGTTGCTTTGCGCTAAATATCAAGATTTAATGTTTCCATGCAAAGTTGATAAAGGAGAAGGTTTGTGGGACTGATGAATACGCTTGATCAGTGTATCGCCGCTGGACATGAAATGACCCGAGCTATTGCCGTGGCACAGTTTAATGACGATAGCCCCGAGGCACGGAAAATTACTCGCAGATGGCGTGTTGGCGAAGCGGCCGATCTTATCGGCGTCTCTCCTCAGGCAATCCGGGATGCGGAAAAAGCAGGACGACTGCCCTATCCCGATCTGGAGATGCGTGGTCGGGTAGAGCAACGAGTGGGCTATACCATTGAACAGATTAATCACATGAGGGATGTTTTCGGGACCCGCCTGCGTAGGCCCGATGAAAGTATCCCTCCCGTGATTGGCATTGCCGCTCACAAAGGGGGCGTATACAAAACCTCCGTCTCAGTACATCTGGCGCAAGATCTCGCGCTTAAAGGCTTGCGGGTGCTACTGGTCGAAGGGAACGATCCACAGGGAACTGCTTCCATGTATCACGGATGGGTACCTGACCTGCATATTCACGCCGATGATACGCTGCTACCCTTCTACCTCGGCGAGCGAGATGACGCATTTTATGCCATTAGAAAGACTTGCTGGCCTGGCCTCGATATCATTCCTTCCTGTCTGGCTTTACATCGTATTGAAACCGAACTCATGGGACGCTACGACGAGGGCAAACTGCCAACCGAGCCACATATGATGCTTAGACTCGCTATTGAATCTGTGGCGCAGGACTACGACGTGGTTGTCATCGACAGTGCGCCGAATCTGGGTATCGGCACTATCAATGTTGTGTGTGCGGCAGACGTGCTGATTGTGCCAACGCCGGCGGAGCTGTTTGACTACACCTCTGCCCTTCAGTTCTTTGATATGCTCCGTGACCTGTTGAAGAACGTCGATCTTCAGGGATTTGAACCCGATGTAAGGATCCTGCTTACTAAATACAGCAATAATAACGGTTCGCAATCTCCATGGATGGAAGAACAGATCCGCGACGCATGGGGCGGTATGGTTCTTAAAAATGTTGTCCGCGAAACAGATGAAGTGGGGAAAGGCCAGATAAGGATGCGAACCGTATTCGAACAAGCTATTGATCAGCGTTCTTCGACCGGTGCATGGCGTAATGCGTTGTCTATCTGGGAACCCGTTTGTAGCGAAATTTTCGACCGCCTGATTAAGCCCCGCTGGGAGATCCGCTAATGAAACGTGCTCCGATCATTCCAAAATCGTCTCCTTCCTCCCCTGCTATTGCTCCTTCTACTGCGCCTGCCGCGCCGATGGTGGACTCTCTGATTTCACGCGTGGGAGCCATGGCAAAAGGGAATACCATCGTCTTACCCGTGTGCGGCCGGGACGTTAAATTCACACTTGAAACCGTGTCTGCGGAACGCGTAGAAAAAACCACAAGTGTCTGGTCAGGCAATGAACGCGTCCAGGAATTCCTGACGGAAAATTCACTGGATGATTTGATCCCTTCTTTTCTTCTGAACGGCCAGCAGACACCTGCTTTTGGTCGCCAGCTTAAAGACGGTATTGAAGTGGCCGATGGCAGCCGCCGTCGTATGACGGCTATCCTGACATCTTCAGATTATCGAGTTTTAGTGGGCGATCTTGATGATGAGCAGATGGATGCGCTATGTAAGCTCGGCAATGATTACCGACCGACCAGCGCTTACGAACGTGGCAGACGATACGCGCTAAGGCTGGAAAATGAGTTTGCGAACAACATCTCTGCATTGGCCGACGCTGAGGGTATTTCCCGGAAGATCATCACTCGATGCGTTAATACATCAAAGCTACCTCATAATGTTATATCTCTCTTTTCACATCCGGGTGAACTCTCGGCCAGAGCGGGCGAACAGCTTTTCAAGGCATTTAACGGAAAGGAAGCATTACTAGCTGAAAAAGCTCAGTCCCTTGCGGAAGACCGTAAAAAAGGCTTGTTGTATGAGCCAGACGTCATCATTCAGAAACTGAATACGGCATTAACCAAATTTGAGGCTCCAACTCGTGAACGGGCAACGAAGAAAGATTTTGGCCCGGGCGCGACGGTACAGTATAAGGGGAATAAAGTGCTGTTCAGCCTGGACAGAACCAAAATCCCTCAGTCTCTTATTAGTCAACTCGAAGAGCTTCTTTCAAAACGACATCCTTAATGTTTTGCACTGGGACCATGGTCCCAGTTGAACGCAGCTATCTGAATTGTCTGTTGGGACCATGGTCCCAACGGAAAACCAAATTGTCTAATTTCATCATTATCTAGTATGCGGTGAGCTCTTCTCTGGGATAGCTCCAGCTTACAAGGGCTCATCAAACTGCTGGTTGTGACCATGGTCCCAGGCCTGCATAGATTATTAGCTATGACCAAGCCTGCGGCTCATTCGGCAAGCTGGGTCCGCGGTCCCAGTTTATAATAATCGATTAAGTTTTTTCCTGAGATTAGAGCTTCATACTAGCAATTGAACCCTCACTGATTTATACGAAATCTGAGCTAGAAGTTTTACGTGGGGACCCTGCTTTCAGATTAATGCAGATAGCTTAGGTATATGTTGGGACCGCAGTCCCAACAGAAAATCACATTGTCTAATCTCATTATCATCTGGTTTGCGATGAGCTTTTCGCTGAGATGATTGCAGCTTACGAGAGTTCATCAAACTGCTCATTGGGACCGTGGTCCCAGCTGTTTGTATATCGCAATGTGTACATCAGGCTAAGCCATCAGCTGAGCCGGGGTAGCCTGAAAGTTGTAGAGGAAAAGGACTACAATGCGCTTCAAACGCTGTTAAATAAACAGCGTTAAATTCACTATTAAAGCCGAACTAAAGAGAACACATTCTTGATATACAATTCTGTCTATAAGAACAAAATCATTTTCATGCTGCGCTAATAGACCTTTGCTACCGGAATTTCTTTCTAGTTCGTCGTCCATGCTTTACTTAGCATCTCCCGCTTCATCTGCCAGTCAGGATCAATGCCTTTGCCTGCAAAGCCGATACTGTAGCGACCGGACCGGTTCATCTAATTTATCAGAGCTTCACTGCCGGCGCGCGGTACTAAATCGTTAAACAGGTTGAGCTGCGCCACGCCGTTCGGATGCAGCTCGCTCAGCATAATGCCTGCTTTTGCATAGCGAAACCTGGGCACCAGATCGCATCCAAGGATTTCATCGCCGCCTCAATGATGTTGCGCGTGTCCTGCGTGCCCACGCGTAATTTTACGAACGCCATGTTTCTGTAGCCAGGCTGCCCTGTGTCGAAAGGGGAGGTGCGGATAAAAACGGAGATGTGGTAGCAGAACTGGCGATCTTCGCGAAGCTTTTCCGCCACGCGTTCGGCATACGCGCAGACGGATTGTCGCATAGCGTCGTATTCTGTGATACGTTCGCCGAAGCTGCGGCTCACGACTATCTGCTGCTTTGGCGGTGGTGCGTCCTCCATCGGGATGCAGCTTTCGCCGTTAAGCTCGCGCACAGTACGCTCCAGCACAACGCCAAAATTCTTACGAATGAGAGAAGGGGAGGTGCGTGCCAGGTCAAGTGCCGTTGTTACGCCGAGCAGCTGCAGGCGTTTTTCAAGCCGGGAGCCCACGCCCCAGAGTTCCCCCACAGGCTGGCGCGACAGCAGGGTTTCTGTCCGCCTCGGGTTTCCCGGCGTGAGCGCCAGCACCCCGCCGAACTGAGGCCATTCCTTACCGGCCCACTGTGCCGACTTCGCCAGGGTCTTCGTCGGGCCAAGCCCGACGCCGACCGTCAGCCCTGTGCAGGTCCTGACGTGCGCCCGAATCATGCGGCCAAAGTCCTCATACGGCATAGCCATCAGCATACCTGAGCAGTCACAGAATCCTTCGTCAACCGAATACACCTCCAGACGCGGCACCATCTCCTCAATGCAGGACATTACGCGCGTGCTCATAGAATGGTTTATGTGGAATGGAAATTCTAGCGTAACTTAGCTGTATGACTGTGTGTGATATGACGTTCTCATGCAGCATTAACATGCTTATCTGGTGTAGTGAACGTACAGAGGGTTGGAAGGGGAAAGACAAGGGCGCTTGTACGATAAAATGCAGAAGTGTCGAACCAGATATTTAATATTGATCATCAACGGATAATTTCTTAAACGGCGCATTAAATAATAATGGAACTCATTATCATCATGTTTTATATGAAATTATGAATGAGCTAAGGTTGTTTTAATCTTGAAGGAAAAAAATAGCCTTAATTCCTTTGCTCATGGTGAAATCATGAAAAACAAAATTTTGGCATTACTCCCGCATGACTATGCGCCCTTTTTTCGAGCTCTTCACATTACTGTAGCCCTGCTGATTCTGTCCCAGATTGTCAATTCCAACCTGACTGAACGTGAGGCGGTGAGTGAGCACAGCTTTGTCTCACTGGTCACCTGGTTCCATATCATTTCTGGTTTTTTGTTGATTGTTCTCGGTGTAACTTTGCTGGTATGGATGCTGACGCAACGTGGTTTCAGATGGTACTTTGCCTGGGTTACTTTAGATTTAAGCGGTATTAAAATCGATCTGTTACAGCTGGCCCGGTTGAAACTGCCCGAAGCCGCCAAAGGGGGGATCGCTGCGACAATTCAGGGCCTTGGTGTTATCTCTCTGCTTCTGGTTGCTGTCTCTGGCGGCATGTGGTTCATGACCAATAGTCTACTGGGGTTGCCCGCCGAGACGGCCAGATACTATCTCCACTGGCACAAATTTCTGACAACGTTTATTGAAATTTATTTTTACGCACATGGAGCCATGGGACTGCTACATATGCTTCTCAGTTGGGAGGATTAATTCAAGTTTTCTAGTTGTTAATCTGACTTTTTATCATTACATATCAGATGATTAACGATACTGAGAAATAAAGATAAAGTGCTGAATTCCTGTCAGTGTAACCCTTTATGAAGAGCCAGTTATGGGCCATGATGAATCTCATAAGATTTCCCGTTCCAGTGTTCTCCGTGCTGCTGTTATGGGGGCTAACGACGGTATTGTATCGACTTCCAGCATTCTGACTGGCGTCGTCGCGGGCGGTGGCAGCCACAATAGTGTTTTACTGGCTGGTATTGCAGGTGTTGTGGCCGGTGCGATGTCAATGGCTACAGGTGAGTATGTTTCAGTTTCGTCCCAGGCCGATACCGAAAGGGCTGCGCTTGCTGAGGAGCAGAGGGAACTGGATCAAAACTTCACGGGTGAAATGCACGAACTCACGGCCATTTATGTTCACAGGGGTCTCAATCCGGCTCTTGCCCGGCAGGTAGCGGTGGCATTGATGAAACACGATGCGCTCAATGCTCATGCCCGCGATGAACTTGGAATAACTGAATTCAGCACCGCCAGACCTTTAATGGCGGCACTGTTTTCTGCGGGAAGTTTTATGGCCGGCGCGCTTCTGCCACTGAGTTCCGTCATACTTATTTCTGGTCCAGTAAGCATTATGCGTATTGTCATTACAGCAATGCTTTCTCTTGTATTACTGGGAGCCCTGTCTGCGAAAGCGGGTGGGGCACCTGTTTTTCGCAGTGTGATCCGTGTGAGTTTCTGGAGCAGCCTGGCGATGGCTGCATCTGGTTTAACGGGGAGTCTGTTCAGCCATTTTACATGAGGATGGCAGCTTCAGCTGAAACTAAACGTTGTCATGGAAGACGACAGTGTATGTCATTTAATCACACGACCGCCCAACGTATCGATTATCACTTCACCATCCTCTTTTGTGAACGGGCTCTGTTGCGGGTCTGGCAGGATGTCCAGGACTACCTCTGAAGGGCGGCAAAGCTTCGTTCCCAGCGGCGTGACCACTATCGGGCGATTAATCAGGATCGGGTGAGCCAGCATGGCATCCAGCAGCTGTTCATCAGAGAAACTGTCGCTGGCGAGGCCCAGCTGTTCATACGGGTCAGTATTTTTACGCAGTAGCGCCCGTACGCCGGTACCCATCGCTTCAATCAGCGCCTCGAGCGTTTCACGCGTCGGCGGGGTTTCCAGGTAATGGATCACGACGGGTTCTGCACCGCTGTTGCGGATCAGCGCCAGCGTATTACGCGAAGTGCCGCAGGCGGGATTGTGATAAATGGTAATGTCAAACATGTTAAAACCTCGTGTAAGGGGGGCCGTATGCGCCGCCCCGGATTATCGTCAGATCGACAGCCGCAGCGCGAGCGCGGCAAGCGTAACGGTCAGCACCGGCAGCGTCATAACGATGCCGCCCCGGAAGTAGTAACCCCAGCTGATACGGATGTTTTTCTGTGACAGCACGTGCAGCCACAGCAGCGTTGCCAGGCTGCCAATTGGCGTGATTTTTGGCCCAAGATCGCAGCCGATAATGTTGGCGTAGATCATGGCCTCACGCACGATACCCTGTGCCGAACTGGCATCAATGGAAAGCGCGCCAATCAGCACCGTGGGCATGTTGTTCATGACGGATGAGAGGAGGGCCGTGAGATACCCGGTTCCCATCGCCGCCCCCCAGACGCCCGAAGCGGAGAAATCGTTGAGCAGCGTGGTCAGATACTCCGTCAGACCTGCATTACGCAGCCCATAGACCACCAGGTACATGCCCAGTGAAAACACCACTATCTGCCAGGGCGCATTGCGCAGCACCTTGCGGGTATCAATCACGTGGCCGCGCCGCGCGACCAGCCAGAGGATCAGTGCGCCAACAGCCGCGACCAGGCTCACCGGCACACCGAGCGGTTCCAGCGCAAAGAAGCCAGCCAGCAGCAAAATAAGCACCACCCATCCGGTACGAAACGTGCTGATATCGCGGATGGCGTCACGTGGCGCTTTGAGCTTCGCCTCGTCATACTTTGCCGGGATTTCCTTACGGAAGAACAGGTGCAGCATAATGAGCGTCGCCAGCACTGAAGCAACGTTGACCGGTACCATAACAGACGCGTAATCACTGAATCCCAGATGGAAAAAGTCCGCCGAAACAATATTGACCAGGTTGGACATGATAAGCGGCAGGCTGGACGTATCTGCGATAAAACCCGCCGCCATAACGAACGCCAGCGTCGCACCCCGGCTGAATCCGAGCGCCAGTAGCATGGCAATCACTATCGGCGTCAGTATCAGCGCCGCACCATCATTCGCAAACAGCGCTGCCACCGCCGCGCCTAGCAGCACGATATACGTGAACAGCAGCTTTCCTCTGCCGCCACCCCAGCGCGCTACGTGCAGTGCTGCCCACTCAAAAAATCCTGACTCATCCAGCAGCAGGCTGATAATGATCACCGCAATGAACGTGGCCGTGGCGTTCCAGACTATCTGCCAGACCACGGGAATATCCCCCATATGTACCACGCCCGTCATCAACGCCAGCGCGGCTCCGGCCACCGCGCTCCATCCGATGCTGAGCCCGCGCGGCTGCCAGATGACGAACAACAGGGTGAGTATAAAAATTGCGCCTGCCAGCAGCATGCTGCCTCCTTTTTAATTAGCTAACGCCAGATATATTCGGATAAACGAATATGTATGGCTAAAATTTTTTACAGGCAGACAGCCCTGCCGTTAGTGGTTGCATGATCGAGCCGTGAATGACCCGCCAGGTCTTGGATTTCGTCACGCTGACTCAGCCATGCCTGTTCAATGACTGAGGCCGCCCAGGCAGGCATGTGTGGGGAGAGCCGATAGTGGATCCACTTGCCGTCGCGTCGATCGCTGAGTAATCCACTGGAACGCAACATTGCGAGGTGACGGGAAATTTTTGGCTGTGGAAGTTTCAGTGCGCCGGTGAGTTCACACACGCAAAGCTCTCCCTTCTCTTTCAGCAACAGCACCAGCGTCAGGCGGGTTTCATCCGAAAGGTTTTTGAACAGTTGTAGTGGCGTCAGAGATAACATGTTGATTCCTGATCCAGGATGCTCCAGGGTTAGTTGAAAGAGCATAGTCTAAAAACATATTCGATAAAAGGCATGTGACTCACTCTGGAGCTATTTTTACTGAATTGGAAATCTGGCCTGCTCCGCTCCGCTCCGCTCCGATTCAGGCACAGGCAAGTCAGCCATCACCGCGTCTGGCCTGTTGCAGCCCGGATCACCCTCCAGGCTTAACGGCCAGTCTTTTAAGGGCCTGATCTATTTTTTCGGCATCATTCTCTACAATCGCTTTTTCATCGACGGTGAGAGGGACTTCTTCAAGGTAGCGTTTTACTGAGGCTTTACTTTCCAGTATCAGCCCGCGCGCTGTCTTTGAGCAGGTTAAAATCACAGCCGATGCAGGCCATCCGGTGCTGACAGCTACTTCAGAACGGATTTGTGCAGTAGGAATCGCCCAAATCATAGTAGGTCGCGGGGCCGGTCAGGCTGGCGGCTTCCGGATCGTGGTCAATCAGTACGCTTATCATATGTGCGACCCTGTCTGCTTTGACAAATGAGGCTGCCAGCTGAGTCGGGCGGATGCGGAGATAATGCATGGTTGACTGTGGCGTTGAGTGCCCGGTCCACTGCATCAGTTCATACAGCGACATCCCCTGCGGTACGCTCGCCAGCGCGGTCACTGCGGAGGCCCGCCCGCGGTGACTGGTAATTGTGCCACCGCTGTCTTCTGTGGGGACGCCGGCTCTTGCACACAGCATCGGTATCAGCGTGCGGTTCATAATTGCGCTGCCCGCGGGCTTCCCCCGGTATTGAAACAGAAGCCGGACTTTCTCACCGGTCCGCTCATCAGACAGCATGGCCTGTTCTGTCGGGCGCTCGGCCAGCCAGATGTCGACATATTTTTTCACCACGGCCGCCACGGGTTTAACATAGGCTTTTGAAGTCTTCCCGGCGGGGATATGCAGGTAGCACAGGGTCCCGGCAGGAATGACGCTCCCGTCATCTTTTACTATTTCATCTGCCTGCGACGCTATGCAGCCAGTTGTCAGGCGGAGCAACTCGTTCTTCCGCAGCCCCGCATGGGTCCAGATAACGGCCATCGCCTGCAGCATGGCCAGCGGATAATGGATTTCAGTGAGCAGGTCTTCCTGGCGCAGATTCAGGCTGGCCCAGATGAGCTTCAGCCAGACCGGATCGTCGATAACCCGTGGATTGACGCCGCGACGGAACAGGGGCGTGTCCGGTGTGGAAAGATGACGGGCAGGGCTGAAGCGAAGCCGGCCCCAGCCCCAGTTTTCATAGTCGATCATGAAACGGCGAAGCGAGTAGATCACACCCGCGCGGGAGTGGGGCATCATGGGTTCGCCGGATCGCATCGATTTGCGGGTGCCTCTTTCCGTGCCCAGCTGAAGCTCATCCACGTTCATCCGGCCCACCGCCGCAATAAAGCTGGCGCAGATTTCCATCGTCCAGTCTGCCGGTTCCCGCACCTGCGGATGCTCCCTTGCCAGCCAGAGGCCGCAGCGCAGAATAAAGCTGTACTGGCTTTCCCGGGTACGCGGTCGCAGCACTGACGTTTCCCGCCAGCGTCGGCACCAATACACCCAGGCGGGATCGATTCCTTCGACCGGCTTTTCATACCACTTCGTGTAGTTTCGCATCCTCACCGGGGCGCTGATGATGCCCAGCGCGGCAAGCCCGTGTGAGACCCGGCCGACGTAACGGGATGTAGCGTTATCGATGCTGTTCTGTGCCTGCCAGAGCAGTTCGGTCGTAAACGTCTCAAGCCGGGGATCCCTGTTCATTATCATTAGGATTGCCAGTACGCCGGATGTGTGCTGTTTCTGGCTTCCCGCGGCATAACCCAGTGACGTCAGCGTATCGGTCAGCCGGTGCAGCTCCTGATAATAAAAAGCCTGACCGAAGATGGCGCAGGCATAGAGGGCGGGTTTCCGGATATCAGGGAGGCTGAGCGTGTCATGCAGACCTCCCAGGTGCCAGGCAAAAGCGGCCATCAAGGGACGACCCTCCCTGACTTCCCGGCAGAGCGTCTGCCAGCTTTCCCGTGGCCAGCACCAGCAGGGAACGCCGGATAACTGCATTTCGCGCAGCAGTCTCGCTATCACCAGGCCGACGATTTTGCTGCTGCATCCGCTTGCGGCGGCAATATCTTTCAGCGGCCTGATAAAATCAGGTACGGGATTCATACGTAACATGCCGGACCGGCTGTGAGAGCTGGCCAGCGCCGTCCGTTCATCGGGAGTCAGTGACGGCTCAAGCCGGTATTCATCAATGCTGAAGGCACGCCAGCTGATTCCGGTCGGTGTGCTTGTGCTCATGTTAACTCTCCTGGCTGAAAATGAGGTTCGCCATTCTGATATCTGCCGTTTCTATCGCGCCCGCCATCCTGGCGGCGAGATCCCGGCCCGACAGGTGGATGTAAATCTGGGTAGTACCTGGATCGCGGTGTCCCGCATAGGTCGCCAACTCGTGCAGCTTCCAGCCTGCGCGGGCCAGATGCGTGAGGCGAAGGTGCCGGAAGGTATGTGTTGAAATGTCCGGCAGCCCAGAAACCAGCGCCCAGTTCCGTACCGTTTTGCTCCAGGTCCAGAAGGAAAGCGGCGCGCCATGGTTACGATCGGACTCAGAACGGAACAGGGCACCTCTGGCGATCCCTTCCCGCTTCATCTGCATAAGATGGGCCGCCAGCACGGGCGCCACGGCCGGGCTGTAGCAGACGATGCGTTCACGCCGGCTCTTGGTGGTTTCTGCCCGGATACGGATAAGCCGGTGCGCAAAGTCGAGGTCGTCGACACGCAAGGAGGTAATTTCAGATCGCCGCAGCGCACCGTAATAGGTTAATGCCAGCATCAGGCGGTCACGAAGCGGGGATGAGGCAGCATGAAAAAGAAAAGCCTGCCACTGCGCATCGTCAGGGATCCGTGGCAGCTTTACGACGCGGGGAACCAGCCCTCTGCCGGAACTCAGCATGCCAGGCGTGCCGGAGCGGGGCAGCGGATTCACCAGACAGAGATCCTGATACATCAGAAAGTCATACCAGAGGCGGATCGCCGACAGGCGCAGCTGGAGCGTGGCGCTGGCCACGGGAGAGGGCATACCGGGTAACTGCGGGCTGATGTAGGCGGCCAGATCTTCAAACCGGGCTTTTTCAGGTTCAATGCTGTTCTGGCTGCAGAACGCAAAATAATGGCGAAGGGCATTGCGGTAGGCGGTGAGCGTAGCCTGCGCCCGGCCCAGATCGGATAACAGTTTCAGCCAGCGCTCAGCCAGCAACAGGCTGTGTTCATTCGGTGAAATCAGCATTGTGTTTACCCCTGACAGCAGTTTTGCTGCTCAAAGTTTACTCACTCAATGTTGCATTCCACTTAACTTACTACAGCGCATAGTTGCTTGAAAATACGTGTATTTTTTCCGGGAAGTGCTGATTCTTTATCTTGAACCACGGATCGCCCATTTTCACGTACTTTTTGGCTTCCTTACTGCGCGCGATAACGCAGCCGTCGTTGTTCGACAGGATGGCCACCGGTGCATTTTTCAGGTCGGGCCGAAATACCTTCTCCGCGCTGGCATAAAAGCTGTTCACATCAATCAGGCCAAACATGTCAGTTCCTTTTGCGGGGGGTATGCACGAAATGCACCACTACGCCGAAGATCTCAAGCGTGTCCGGGTCCGGAATAATGACGGGATAGGCGGGATTCATGGGCTGCAGAACGGGCCCCTTCGGCGTAAGCAAAAGGCGCTTTACCGTGAATTCGCCGTAAAGCTCGGCGATAACCACGTCGTTGTGCTCCGGCGTCAGGGAGCGATCGACAATAAGCAGGTCGCCGTCATACAGGCCGACGTCCTGCATGCTGTTGCCCTGCGCGCGCAGGAAAAAGGTGCTTGCCCGGTGGGCTATAAGATATTCGTTGAGATCGAGCTCCTGCTCCGCGTAGTCCTGACAGGGTGAGGGAAACCCGCAGGGAACACGTTCCAGGAAAAGAGGCCTGAAGCTGGGCGGCGGATTGTCCGCCGGGTGCATCAACTCAAAGGCGTTAAACATAGCTAAAATCCCTGTTAAAGCGCTGTATGTATTTACAGTATTATTAGCTGGCTTCCTGATACGCGCAAGAAGTCGCTTGATCCTCACCGTCGGGAAGAAAATACAGCCATTGATTTATAAAGATTTACAGCGAAACGACAGCTCATAAATTAACCGTTTGTTTGCATGCACCATCGGGAAAGGGCTGCAGATGTTTATCCACAGCTTTACGCGCGGGATGTGCAGGGAAGATGTGGATAAGGGCCCCCTTCGGCTCCCCTGATCGGGTCGTCAGCCCCATTCAGCTAACCGGCAGAGCCGGTAAGCTTCACCGGACCGCGCGACGCGTTCCGGGCCTGCCGGCTGGGGTCTGAGGGCTGAAGGCAAAGCGTGCTGGCGGTCATCTGAAAAGACCATTGCAGGGTTTTTAAGCGAAGCCTGTTGTGTATGATTAATGTTCATTTTCAGGGAGCTGTCGCATAAGGAGTATGTCTTGAAACCCTTTCAACCCGCCTTTCTCATTCTCATCTGTATTTGCCCGACGCGCGTGCGCCGGGAGGCTGCCGGCTGAACTGCTGCCGGCAGTACCGCATAAAACCCGGACCAGACACATACACGGCAGGGCAGGGGCTGCAGCCAGCCCACAGGCTGGCGCGAACCGCGACGGCCTGAATCCGCCGTCGCTCTGAGGCGCAACGCCGTTTCGCTGCCGCTCAGCCGCCGTTGCCGCTGCATCGTGCTGTGCTTTTCCGCCGGGCTTCACCGGTTTAAGTCCTTTCGCCGGGGCTGAGACAAGCACAGGCGCCGTGGTCGTCCAGGGTGAAGTGAACGCCGTGAAAATTTATTTCCGGCCACTGCGTTAGACCAGAAATAAATGTCCCCGTCGCCCTGGACGCCTGCCGTCACCCGCGCTGGTTTACGCCCTCGCGGCGAAGGATCTCAAACGGGTGAAGTGAATACCGGAGTAAAAAACCAGCCGATTTCCACAAAACGTCAACACCGCGGCTCCCGAAACTCAACGGGTGACGTGGTTAAAAACCTACTGCATGAGGAAAACGAACATGGCTTCACGAGGCGTCAACAAGGTCATCCTGGTCGGCAATCTGGGACAGGACCCGGAGGTGCGCTACATGCCGAACGGCGGCGCGGTCGCAAACATCACGCTGGCCACGTCTGAAAGCTGGCGCGACAAGCAGACCGGCGAGAGCAAAGAGATCACGGAGTGGCACCGCGTGGTGCTGTTCGGAAAGCTCGCAGAGGTGGCGGGGGAATACCTGCGCAAGGGCTCGCAGGTCTACATCGAGGGCCAGCTGCGCACGCGTAAATGGCAGGGCTCGGACGGGCAGGACAAATACACCACGGAAGTCGTGGTGAACGTTGGCGGCACCATGCAGATGCTGGGCGGACGGGGCAATGGCGCTGGCGGGCAAACCGGACAGCAGTTCAGCGGGCAGCAAAACGCTCAGCCTCAGCAGCCGCCTGCAGCAAAAGGTAACGGCGGCAAAGGCGGTAAGGGCGGTCGCAGCGCGGCTCAGCCGCAACCGGAACCCCAGGCACCGCCGCAGGGTAATTATCCGCCGGCAGATTTTGACGACGACATCCCGTTCTGAATGACGCGGCTTTGCTCACGCGAGGCAGCGAATCAGGTGAAAACAGCAGGTAAACGAAGCAGAAATACGGCCGGAACGGCCGGGATGGTTGCCCTGGCGGAGCTGTCACTCCGCGCAGGGCATGACAATCAAATTATGAGGAACTCGATATGTCAGCGACTCAGTCTAAAGAAAAAATTCGTAACGGCAAGACCTCCGCGTATTACGGCCGCCAGCGCGGCGGCTACCGCAGCTGCTGCGGTAGCGAACTGACACGCGATGAGAGCGTGACACTGCAACGTCTTAAGGCATTCACGCCGGGCGACTTTGAGGCCTACAGCGCGCGCGGTGAGGAGTTTCGCCGGCGGCTGTGCGGGACTGTACTGAACGCCCTGCAGCTCAGCAATGCCTGGCTTACCGACTGCGAATGCCGGGGAGAGTGGGGCGGGGTGTTCCCGGTTCATCTCCGTCTGACGCACCGCAAAAATCCGCTCGTCACGCTCGACATCCTGAGCCCGGGCAGCGAGTCGCCGTTCTGGCACGGGCTTATCTGGATAAATCCCGATCACACAGGGCTGTACGTTCTGAACACCGAACAGTTTGAGCCGGAAAGCATCGGCCGGCTGCTGACGCGCATTGAAGAGATGGTCTCAGCGGGCATTACGCCAGCGGAAATCGTGGCGGTACTGGGAAGAAAAGGAGCGCACGTATGAATACCGTCATGATAGTACCTGCGGCGCCTCCCCTTTATCCTCAGCGGCACAGGGTCTGCAGGCTGCTAAATGTATTTTCACGCCCTGCGCAGTCTGTAGCCCAGGCGAGTATGGCAGCTAAAAAGGATAACGCATGCCCCCCTGTAATCACGTTGCTGAGCCTGCCTGAGAATATCGGGCGGCCCGCTTCTGTAGCGTCAGAACGACGAACTTCACTGGCATTGATGCACCAGGCTGAAGTGCAGGAAAGACTTATCTGTGAGGCCGAAACGGCGCTGGCCAGCCAGTCAGTTCGCACATACCGGCAATGGTACTCGCACTGGCGGCGTCGTGGCGTACGGGTGAACGATCTGCTGGATATGACGTGGGTGTGGCGCCAGCGCGCCCGGACTAATTGAGAATAAAGAGCATCTGTCAGTCAACTGTCTGCGCCTGCATGAAGACAGAATATCTCGACCGGTCAGACCTGTTAATGTTTGAGGCTCTGGCGCCGATAGTGTTCAAATCCTTCACCAGGGATACACATTGATGGCAAATCCGTTTTGACGATGCTTCACGGCATCGTCTTTTTTTTGAGGATGTACAAAAGAATCGGACTATTTATGATTCAGTGGATTACATCCTAATGTTGACGGGTGATAGGGGATGTATAGTGAGGGCGTGTTGCTTATGTAGATCGCAAACGCTAAACAGTTCCTTATCTTTTACTCAAGGTGTAACCTGTACACTCCTGACGTTAGCCGGTTATCCGGCCTCTCTGTACTCGTCGTTATTCGACATACCGACGGCTACCGTTCGTCGCGGCGGGCGGCTATACGCTGCTTCTCGCTACTTGGGGTTGCCAAAGGTTTCTTATCGCCTCTTAAGGGGGCGTAGCGTTATTAGTTTGGGCTATGCGCTTGCGCTAAGAATCGTCAGGATTGTATAGAGAGAACGATCTATGTCTAAACAACATAAAATCGGCTTAGTTGAAGTGCTCGGGATTGCTACAGCAGTCCTGGCCTTTATCAACGAGTCGTGGACTTTCGTTGAGAAGGTGTTGAGCCTCTTCAACATAGTCCCTAACTACTTGTTTTTTTATGAATACAGAAAATGAATGGCTTCATAAATTTGAGATAAAGCCGGGCCGCTGGGTTTATATACCCAATGAGGCTACGTTAAAGCAAGGAAAGCTAATACACGCTTATATCAGGTCAAAATGGAAATCCCCCCTCTATATGTTTCACCTGAGAGAAGGTGGTCATGTTGCGGCTGCAAATCATCATGTTCAAAAAAAATACTTTGCATTGATCGATATACAGGATTTTTTTGGCGCCACCAGCCAAAGTCGCATAACAAGAGCGCTAGGGAATTTCATCCCCTATGACAAAGCGAGAAAAATCGCTAAGTTATCAACCGTGAAAAACCAAAACGGCAATGGATTAAAGCATGTGATTCCATATGGCTATCCACAGTCACCAATTCTGGCAAGTTTTTGCTTCCATCAATCCTTTTGTGGGGATCTTATTAAAAACATCAGTAAATCAGGTGATATATCTGTAAGTATCTATATGGATGACATCCTTCTGTCAGGTAATGATTTAGGAAGGCTGGAAGATACTTTTAAAGCTGTCAATGAAGCGTTGGTTAAGTCAGGTTATACGGTAAACCGGTCTAAAACTCAGCTTCCATCAACAATTGTGAATGTATTTAATTTAGAGCTTAGCCAAAACTCACTGCGTATATCAGCTAAAAGGATTGTTGATTTTTTGCAAACCTATATATCCAGTTCGCACCCGCCTGAAAAAAAAGGTATAGCTTCATACGTTGGTAGTGTTAACAAAGAACAAGCCCGGTTATTCAAGTGACACCTTTATTCAGTGAAGTCGTAAAGCCATAAAATGAGAAGTATGCCCCCCTCCGGCTCCCCGGCGCTGCCGGGTCGTCACCCCCACTGCGCTAACCGGCAGAGCCGGTAAGCTCCGCCGGACCGCGTGGCGTTCCGGGCCTCCCGGCTAGGGTCTGATGGCTTTAACAGATAACTGCTGCAGCGGGCCTGCGGCCGCGCCTTCACCGCGCCGGCATACGTCCGCCGACGCTTTCATGTCGTCACGCCTTAACGGCGCGCCGGGTGTGTTCATTCCCTGTCTTACCGTTGGTCATCTCTCACCGGCTCTCTCGCGGAGGGCCGGGTTTCGCACCGTCGTCCGGAAAAAGCAAGGCTGAAGTGTACGGCTTCGCCGGCCCTGCTTTGTCCGATCGCCGTCGCGCGCACGCCCTTTGCCGCGAAAGGTCCCGACGAGAGATGAGTTAACAAACTAAAGGAGAACCGGAATGAACACACAGAACGTCAACACCGCCGCTCAGGAACCCTCGGAAAGATGGGGGGCAGGGCAGGCAGCCACCAGCATCGAAAAATGCCTGATATTGAGCACCGCGCACATGACCCTGGAAGACAGCGATCGGATTTACTGGCTCTCACGTCGTTCAGAGAAAGGGGACGGGGCGTGGATGTGGATACACGATACCGGCTATGGGCACCTTGTCTGTCTCGACACCGAGGGGGACAGGCTCCGGTGGCTGCGTAATCAGGGTATTTCAGAAAGCCTCTGTTACCTGCTGGAGACGGTCTTACGGCTTTCCGGCACGCGCATGTTCCATTTCGACCGCGATGCAGACATCCAGCCAGGTTTTGTAACTTACGACTGGTAAAACACGGCAGTCATGCCGTCAGAATCACCGGCGCGGCAGCAAACGCGCCGGTTAAAGCAGAAGCGAAGGAGTTAACTGATGCGTTACAGTAAGAAAACAGAAGTGCAGGCGCAGCGTTTTGCGCAGGCTTACCGCGAGGGCAGACCTGCCAGCATGTCGGCGATGCGTTTCAGTGACTGGCCATGCTTTATGGCCACGGTCAGAAAATTACAGGGAGGTCAGGCATGAAAGGGATGAGTAATGCATTTCCGGTATCGCAGGATGAGATTGTGCGTGTGCTGGGCCCGTGCTGTCACATAACGCTGAACACGGGCGCCGAGGCATTTTACATTAACGGGCAGTTCATCACTGATGCTTACCCGGGCGAAGGAGCACCCCGGTTGCTGAACCTCGCGCGCAGAATTGCAGCGGCCTCTGGCCATACGCTGCGCTGCTATGTGGTATCAGAGCCTGAAGACGAAGAGTGGGCATGGAATGACGTTGTCGATCAGCTGGCGATACGCGCCCGCATGAATCCCGCACCATTGTTTACACCCGTGAGTCCGGCTGATCCGCGAGGACTTATAGTACGATTACTGAATTTACGCCAGTAAGAAAAAATCAGGGGTAATGACTCCAAATTATTGATAGTGTTTTATGTTCAGATAATGCCCGATGACTTTATCATGCAGCTCCACCGATTTTGAGAACGACAGCGACTTCCGTCCCAGCCTTGCCAG
>NZ_RARB01000015.1 GCF_003612015.1 Pantoea piersonii
ATCATCACATGATTCTCGCTCAATATTCGTAACCAGTAAGCGCATACCCTGAATCACTTCAAAGTGTAATTCTCAGGGTACGAATGACTATATTTCGCTCAAAGCGGACCTTCACCTTAGGCTGTCGCCTTCTTCAGCACACTGAGTCAGAGCCGAAAAAGCCTCACCCTACCCGCCCCTGAATCCCTGTGGAATCTCATAGGACATATCAGGTATCGCGTTAACGTTACGTCGCGGCACTTTCCTCACCTTATACTGGCGCCGCTCCATCAGCCGCTGAGCCAGTTTCAGGTCCCATTGCGCCTGCCTGAACTGTTTCCCTTCTGACCGCCAGAATGCGCGAAATTCAGCAATCTGTGCAGGCTCTGGTAGCTTATCAAGCGTCATGCCTGCCTCTGCTGCAATCTGAATCAGGTCTGACGATGGCTGCCATTCCGGATGCATGGCGAACCGTTCCTGCGGTTCTGGCGAAGCGATATGGCACGTTCGCACGCTAGTCGTCGGGTCATTCAGAGATACGGGTTTTATAGGGTCCCGTTGCGTTACGCCTGATGCGTTATTGACAGGCGTTACATCAGAATGCGTATCACCGTAACGCTGGATATTAGCGTAACGCTGCACATCATCGTTACGCGTTACGCTGCCCGTTACGTTATGCGTTACGTCTCCAGTAACGTTACGGTTGCTCTCTGTAACGGGATTGTTGATCGCTGCTATCTGTGCCGCCTGAGCACCCTGTCCTGTTTCCGGCCCTTGTGCTGCCTGGGTTTGGCATCTCTCAGCCTCAAAGTTATCCACAGAATCCGGAAAATTCCTCGCGCGCGCGGTGTGTGTGTTTGGTTTTAGATCTTCTTTTCTTGTCTTATCTAACGTTACTGTTACGTCACGCGTTACGCTGTCCGTTACGTTATGCGTTACGTTACGCGNGCCTGGGTTTGGCATCTCTCAGCCTCAAAGTTATCCACAGAATCCGGAAAATTCCTCGCGCGCGCGGTGTGTGTGTTTGGTTTTAGATCTTCTTTTCTTGTCTTATCTAACGTTACCGTTACGTCACGCGTTACGCTGTCCGTTACGTTATGCGTTACGTTACGCGTTACGTTATGGTTTGCCTTCTGACGTTCACGATAGCGACGCTGGCGTTCGGCGTTGGTTGAACCTCGCTGACTTGCCGGCACGTTGTTTTCACAGAATTTTGGCAGGATGACGCAACGGTTTTCTGCATCGAAGATAGCCCACCCTACAGCGGCCATCGCTTCACCGAATCCATCGAATCCTGTCAGGACATCCAGGTAACTGAGATCGGCGTTACGGAACACGCCGTCACTGGTGNCCACCCTACAGCGGCCATCGCTTCACCGAATCCATCGAATCCTGTCAGGACATCCAGGTAACTGAGATCGGCGTTACGGAACACGCCGTCACTGGTGTGCTCATTGGCAGCACTCCAGACAAGCAGTAGTGACGTGACCGTAACGCAACGCGTTACGTTACGCATCAGCAGCGCGGAGCGTTGTCCGCCGACAGACACGTCAAAACCGGCGCTTCCGTCTGCCGGTTTCTCCAGCAGAGCAGCGATTTCATTCACTTTGGGATGCGACTTCAGCGAGGTACGCATTTTGATCCAGCCTTTTGATATGTCCATGCAAGATCCTACCAGCCTACTGAATTAGCATTTGTTTTTAGGGCAAGGGAAAAGCTCAGGAAGATCAGGACGGATTTGATATGCTTTCACTTGTCCTTTTGTGGCTTTCACTATTGGGAGCACCCGTTCAGGTGAAACTCTTTTTTTATCGTGCAGCCATGACCATACATTAGGCTGACTAACTCCAACCATTTGCGCTAACTTCTTTTGGCTTCCCGCAATTTTTACCGCTCTCTCAATAGCTTGGTTCATAAAAGCCGTACTCTTTTTCATCAAATATTATTGAATAGTAACGGCAAAATTAACCTTGAGCAATAACCTTGGTTATTTGACGTGTCATGCATGTAGCTTTATCGTTTCAACATCAAAACTTTGGTTATCGTTTAAAGATGAAAATGGATACGCTATCGGAAAGACTTAAAGAAGCCATGAGGTATCGCGGCATGTCACAAGCTAGTCTTGCTGCGTCTGCTGGTCTGTCACAGCCCAGCGTATGGAAAATAGCCTCGGGTAAAAGCCATACAACTAAAAAATTACTTGATATTGCTCGCGCACTTGAAGTTAGTCCCGATTGGTTAGCGCATGGGAAAGGAGAAATGATTGAGGACGTTCATAGAAGTCCCCGATCAGCTGACCAAGACTTATCTACTGAAAGAACGAAATTTTATGATGGGATAAAGATTGTTACGGTATGGGATGAAAAGGGTCCAACAGACACTGTGACACCGGTGCCAGAGTTTATTGATACATCAAATGCTCGAGCTTATAAACTCAAATATGATTCCGGGTATGTTGACCTGCCAGTGGGCTGCTTGGTTGTTGTAGATACTGTAGAGCAGCCTGGAAGTAACGACTATGTACTTGCAAGCATAAAAGGCAAGATATCCGCATATCGTTATTCTATTGGAGGCAGCGGCGTGCTTCTTGACGCTGATAATAGAGTCGAGCCAATCCCCATAAGTGAAGATGTCAGCATAATCGGTCTCATTGTATTCATGTCCAGATCACTGAGACGATAGACCTCGCCTACCTCTAGCATGACTTTTCTTCTGGGTTGAACTTCCACGAATTTTCCTGGGGCAACCCTTAGCAACGTGTTCTTCACACCGCTCTCCTAAAAATTGCTTACGAGCCCTTATAGTGCAGCTTAAAACAGCGTTGTACTCATCACATATGAAGGTTATACCTCTATACCCTAGAGAAATAAATCCCATTATTCAGTAATTATCCCACCCCTTACAACTTCTCATAATTCATTGATTTTAATTAAAAATATTTGAAGCATCGAAAGCATCCTCAAATAGCATTGACTAACTCAATAACCTAGGTTATTTTTCTGGTTATTGATTTATACCCTGGGTATTGCTCTAAGGAACGGCTCTTTAACAACGAGCGGGAAGCTCTACGGCAGGTGCCGAGAACGCACCGAACCTCAGGTTACTGAGTGCATTGTTGCGACTGTGCAGCCAGTAACTTAACAGCTATGGCAGATCTGTTAAACCTGTGGTGAAAGACAACGCCAGAACACGCCGACATATGCGTCGCATGGCTGAGGCGATTGAGTGTCGGAAAATGGAGGAAATTCTGGCTGCTCAACTGGGGTGGGAACCACCAGCACGGGCTACTGAACTCAGCCGGGCGGAAAACCATTGCAGGCGAGTAGGAAGCGATCGCGTCAGTAAGGCAGTCGAAACACAGACCGAGTATCACAAGCAGATTCTCGCTGGCGCAGCGAAGTATACCGGCGGGGAAATCAGCGGCGGGATGTGTTTGACGCAGGTTGCCATCTACAATTCGGGCCATCGTAAAGTTAGTGGCCCGGTGTCAGCACGGTGACTAATCACCGAAAAGGTTATAGTCAGTGTTCGCCATTTTAGGCACCCTGCTACCCACTGAAATAATGTATTCACTTCCGCAATTTGAACATTGTCTCTTATCACCCGGCGAAAGGAGATTCATGCGTTGAATGGTAAAAATGCCCTTTCTCGATTCGTAGCAATAAGTGCAAAAAAAAGCAGGAGACTTTCTGTGCTGGGGTGGAATTTTCTCACGATAGACGAAAATGCCTCCTACAGTCTCAAAGGGTTCATAAAGATCAAAATTGGCGTCAATCTCCTTAAGACTGCAAACCTCAGCCTCAAGCTCTCGAATGCGGCCCTTAAGATTGAGGTTTTCCTCCTGGAGCGCAGCGTTCGCAGCCTTAAGCGGTGACATTGCAGTGTCTATTTCCTTCTGGAAGAGAAATCTCCATAGAGGTGGCGCTATTTTTTTTAGCCACACGAAAGCAACGGTAGATACCGGCTCAGTCATATTCAACATCTCAACACTGTAGGGGTGACGAAATATTACACCGATTCACGCTGTAGGGGTATGGCGCGAACCGCCTCGCCTGATGTGGCTAAAAGCAGGCACACACCGCCCACTGAGGCGGTTTTTTTACGTCCAGATACGGAGAACACCATGCAAAAAGACAAACCCTCACAAGTCCTGACTAGGAAAGAAATGCAACGCCTCGCCCTGATTCATGTGCAGGCGTATGTAGGCGCCTGCCACTGCCAGAGCCGCAGCGATGTGCTTCTGGCCCTGTACCACTGGCAGAGCGTGGGCGGCGATGTGGCTGATTTCATCCGGAAAACGCGCATCGTCACCCTCAGTGAACTGCCGTCCTGAATCCCGTTAATTCAGCCATGCCCGTCAGGGCATTCATCTCACCCGAGGTCACCATGAAAAATCGTGAAATTGCAGAAAAAGTCAGAGAGTCGCTTTTCGATGTGGCTGAAAAACTGGTCGAATCAGTGGAGATGACGGAGGCCTGTGCGCAGGAAGGGAAAGTGAGCAAAGAGGAAGCGGATGCTTATCGCACCACCGTACTGAACTCACTGGATGACCTGCTTCAGGCCGTCATCGGCCCGATTTACGACATACATCCCGACTTACGCCCCGCCTGCTGCTGTTGCGGCGAACCCGCAGAGAGTGAGAAAGACCCACAGCCGTGAAAATTTCACCGACAGCCCTGAACACAACCGCCCGCAGTGGCGGTTTTTTTATGCCTGAAGGAGGCTCGCTATGGTTATTCACATCCATGACGGACGGTACATCTTTACCGCCAGCGTATTAAACAGAAGCCGGGAATTTGTCAGCTTCAGTGAGGGCATTGCCTGGGTATTTGTGCAGAAGCTCGCAGCAGCCTGCGCCGCCGGGATGAGGTAGCCGGTAATGCCCAAACCCCATGCACCCGACAGGATAATCCGACGCGCAGAACAGCTACTCCGGCAGTGGCGCGCAGGGACTGTCCATGCGAGGCGAACATACCGTGGCAGATACCTGACGCTGCGTGTCACCCCGCACTGGCGCCTGCTTTCACGAGACAACGGCCGGCACTGGGAGTTACTCAGCCACGCCGACTACAACAACCAGATTTAATCTCTCAGCCGACAGAGGAACATTTCCCATGATGCAGTCACCCGTCAGGGGCGATGCCGCTTTTGCTCGCCCCTTTAACGCTATCCGCGATATCGAGTTCGCGCCTGAAAATATTGTCACCAGTGCCAGCTTCTCATCCTGGCCGCCGCCGGCCCTTCCCCCGCAGCCACCGCTGCCGCTGTTACAGATGGTTTTTGACCGGGTCGTAGAAATTCTGCTTCAGGAGGGCCGCCCGTGAGTCTCGCAACAACCCTGCCGGAAAGCATTCAGTACCGGCGCGAAAAAATACAGGATGCCCTGTATCACCGCCGTCACGGCAATCGCAAGGCCATGCTCGCCGCGCTCAACTGCGCCCGCTGCGAGAAGATTAACCTGAAATATTTTCTCGGCCCTGCGCCGTTCTGAGGTGAAGAATGGAATTATCACGCCTGGATGAACCCTTCGCGCCAGAGGATATAGAGTGGCGCATTCAGCAGTCCGGAAGGTCAGGACAGGGAAAGATTTACGCCATGGTTCTGGCCTATGTCACTAACCGCGCCATTATGGCGCGTCTGGATGAGGTATGCGGTAAAGCTAACTGGCGCAACGAATACCAGCCTGCACCCGCTGGCGGTGTGATGTGCGGACTATCCATAAGAGTTGACGGAGAGTGGATAACCAAATGGGACGCTGCAGAAAACACGCAGGTCGAAGCCGTCAAGGGCGGCATGTCGGGCGCAATGAAACGAGCCGCCGTGCAGTGGGGGATCGGGAGGTACCTGTACAGCCTGGAAGAAGCATTCGCCGAGGTAAGCACCGAACGCCGCAATGACTGGAATCGCGCGAAGCTTAAAGACAACACGCGATTCTGGTGGCTGCCCCCGCCATTACCCGGCTGGGCGCTGCCCTCCTCCGCGCCGCCTGTAAAAGCTGAGCCACAACCCCCGGCTCCGGCCCCGGCACTCAGAACGCCAGATGTCATCCTGAGCGAGTTTTCGGATATGGCGATAAGGGAGAGCGATATTGAGGCTCTCAGAGGCCTGTACAGAGCAGCATGGAATGCTCTCACCTGTTCGACTGAGCATCAGCAGAAATGCGTTGAGGTTTACCAGATACGCGCAAAAGAGCTCAGCCAGCTGGCACCTTCTCATTAAATAACTTCTGTGAGGCACCTTCATGACTTTCACCGACTCTCCGGCGGCATCTGCTCGCCCTGATAAAACCAGATCACAACGCAGATGGAAACTGGCAATGCAGTCTGCCCGGCAGCAGGCCCTGGCTGAAAAAGGCGTCAGGGTGACGCTTGCCGTACGCACCGGGCAACAAAAAAAGCACTGGGTGGCAGAGGCGACTGAAAGGCGTCTTGACCGGTATTTCGGTTTTGAGGATGCGGTTAAAGCAGGTCGCCAGAAGCCGTGGGTAACGCCGGATGGTCCGGTTAATCCTGTCTATCCGGACTGGGCCGAAAAGCATTATCACGGAGACTGATTTCTCTGCCTGACGGAAACCCTGGCGTCTGCCATTCCCCTTTCTGTTGAATATACAATTCAGGATACAGAACGGACCAGATGTGAGTGGTACGGGGAACGCTCATCAGACGCTTCCACTCGGGCTGAACACCTGAAAGGTACGTTCTTCCCCTTCTTTTGTTGAAACATCGCGAAAAGTGCATATGTAAATCTCAACCCATCGGTTGGCTTCTTTGAGCGTGAAATGCCAGTTAAGCTTCGCCAGTTCCTGAACAAAATCGACAGTCATGACGGTACAGCGGCCTTTCGCGTCGCGCCTGATTGCATTTCTGAACGCTACTTCTTTTTCACACTCACGCAGCATACTAGCTTCACCAAAAGACTGTATATTAAAACAGTGATATTAACAGGCCTTTTTGACTAGCGGCTACGTTTATTTCTTTCTTCTGAATTACCCCAGGGTAACTGCAGAAACGCTCCTGTTCGTGCGGTTCAGGCAGGACGCGCAGCAGTCATTTTTGGTTTAATAACCCAGTCAGTATGTAAATAATTGATTTTATTAACCGCTTAAGCTTGTTATTTCTTGAAAAACAGCCAGCCTTAGAGCTTGTCCGGTTGTTGAGACGGCCTCGCCAGTATGATCGGGCAAAAAAAGAGGCCAGGAAGAGGCTCCTGTAGCATTTCTCTACCACGGTTGCCCGCTGCCCTTCCTCGTGCGGCGGGCTTTTTTAAAGAAACGGCGTGCATGCAAACTCTTCAACCGGTATTACCATCCCGTAGTTCACTGAAGATGGGCGCGGTTTGTCTCTGCCCCGTCGCCGGGGCTTTTTTGCCCGGAAAGTTACTTCGAGCTCAATCACAAACAAAAAATAAACAATCATATCTATCTACAGTGAACGCTGTATAGTGGCCTGGCCAGCGAATCTGGCATTCAGGATTTCCCTGTCCCCTTGAACGAATTCATGCTCGTGTAACGCGGGCTTTTTTATGCCAGTTTTTCATACATCTTAAACAGGATGCAGTATGCATCATCCTTCGCGCGTAACAGCTTCCACAGGATAAGGGCCGTTCCCGGGATTTATTCAGCCACGCCAATACAGCAATAAAATTTAATCCCCAGCCGACAGAGGAACATTTTCCATGATGCAGTCACACATCAGGGGCGATGCCGCTTTTGCTCGCCCCTATAACGCCATCCGCGATATCAAATTTGCACCTGAAATATTGTCACCGGCGCCAGCTTCTCATCTCGGCCGCCGGCCCTTCCCTCATTGCCACCGCTGCCGTTATTACAGGTTGCGTTTGTCCCTGTTGTTGAATTTTTTTCAGGAGGATAAGCCATGATGTCTCAGATCTGGCCCGAACGTCATAAAGAACAACCGGACGCTGAGGAACAGGCTGCGTTTGAAAAAGAGCAGTGGATCGATGATGAGGCGTATCGTCTGCTGTCCTTTTTCCCGGAGCAGCTTAATTCCTTCCGGCACTGGAACGTGCACCCCGAAGTAAAAAAATGCTGCGCCTGTAACGGAGCAGATGATGCCTACCGGGATTTTATTCTCCGGCTGGCCTACCTTCAGGCAGAGCGCAATTACGACCTGCAGGTCGTGTCCGGTCGGGAGGAGCCTGCGTTATCTGGTTATGGGCAGTGCCCTGCACAGCCTGCTTCCGGAGCCGGATGTGTTCGACAGGATATGTGTTGTGGCGCCGGAGTTCAGCCGGCGCACAACGGAGGGCATGGCGAGTAAGAAAGCCTTCCTGGACGACTGCGCCAGCCCCGGTGTGACAGTTCTGGACGTGGCGCAGGGCCGGAAGCTGAGGCAGATGCGTGACAGCGCCCTTGCCCATCCTGCCGCGTGCTGGCTGCCGGAAACAGACGGACACAGCGAAGTTTCGATGTACTGGACTGAAGACGAGACGGGTGAGCGTTGCCATATCTGGCCGGATAAATTTCTGACCAGGCAGCCGGTTATGGTGGACGTAAAAAAAGACACTGTGAACAGACAGGTAAACTCTGGAAAAAGGGTTTAAGTTCGCCAGAAAAAACTTAATTCACACTGGTTTGTGCACCGGGCTGGACCTTTCCGGTATATAATTTGTAATGGTTTGTCTTAACGTCACGGGAAGAAAGACATATTCTGAAATTAACCAGGGACACTTTCATGAATATTCAGTTTTCTGACTTCCCTGGGCCGATACTCAGTGATAACTTTTCCACATACAAGGCAAAAATAAATCAGTCACATAAGGACTTTACCCAAAAGCAGATTCAGATACCAGGCTGAAAAAGTACACGTCTGATTATTTGAGCCATCAGCGACCCGGCGGTTAAGTTATTTACACCAAAATTCAGGGGTTCTCTGGCAGCAACTCAGCCAGAAGGGCTGACTGTACCTTGCTGGCGGAGTGGCTGAAAACCCGGTTGCCTCACGAGGCTTTATTTCGTCAAAAGGCACACCACTGAGTTATCATTCAGCAAATACCAGGAACAGATAAATGACCCGACAAGTCAATCTCTGCATTATCACAGCGGCAATTATCTGCTCTTTTGCTCTGACAACAGGAAAATATGTGCCACCTCAAAAAGAGCCACAAACATTTCATTTTAAAAGTGGTGCGGCACAGCTTATTTATGGCGAAAACGCGAACAGTGTATCACTGACAGTGATGAACCCACAGTTATATCCCATGCTGGTTCAGCCTGAAGTCGCTGCCGAAGATAAAAAAATAAAAGCGCCCTTTATCGTCACGCCGCCTCTCTTCCGTCTGGATGGACTTCAGCAAAGAAGAATTAAAGGTATAGCAATCCGCAATCATGACAGCGACACAAATGAACATCTTTTCTGGCTGTGCCTGACCGGGATGCTTCCAGAACCTGAATCTGGCCGGACTGATGCTGGTTATAAAAAGAGACAGAGAGGTCACGGCGCACCCTTTCTCACGCAGCTGCATCTGAAACACTGTCTGAAACTGTTTATACGAACTTCACGCCTGAGGCACACGCCAGACGATGTTGCTTCGAACCTGCCCCTGGAGAAGACGGTTAACAGTTCAGGGGAATTCCCGGTAGCTGGAAAGGGATTAATACCTGCCATAAGCGTTTCTACAACGGCTTCAACAGCCGCCTGCCCCTGAACGTTTCAGAGATTTTTAACTGCGTTTCCTTTCGCAGCGACATGTTTTGCCTCTGACGACCGTATGGTTCCTTCAGGTCAGTATATGTTCGCACCGATGATACGTCGCGTGGCCAGGATCCAGGCTCGTGTAGCGGCAAAGCGAAACTGCTACTGGTCTAGCCGTAATCTCTCGCCAGTTCACTGCTGAGTGTCCCCCTGAAAGATGGTTGCAAGGTAATACACGCGCCTCTCATCGGTACAGTTACACCCCGTCAGTCCATTCAGCAGCTTTAAACGGGGTTGCGTCAGAACAGCGCCTTCTCTGGAATATCAGTCAGTGTGTTACTCACCTGACACGTCAGCCAGTCCTGACAGGGGCGATATCCGTTACTGGCTGAATAACAGAACGGCTGCTCAGGATGAATATTTATCAGCATAAAAGCAGGTGACATAATGAATCAGTACAAAAACGCTCAACGTTTACCCCCAAAAAAAGGTTTTCGTCAGATGGCTGAAGCCGCCGCCAGGGCAGAATGCTCGGGACTTTATGACATCGCAGCGCTCCTCTGGCACAAAGCTACGCCTCTGGCCAGAAAACCCGTTAATGCCCTGTGGGCTGAACATCGTCGCCAGTATTGTTTAAGTATTATCCGTAACCAGTGGTCAGGCCCGGGTAACTGAACCTTCCGGCGCAGGGTTAAAATAACCAGTAAAGATTCACTTTTGTGTATTCCTGCTACTCGTTCAGCATGCTATTTTATTTTTACAAATTAATACTTCAGCCTGCACCGGATTATAAAACAAAATACTAAACCTCCAGTTATGGCATATTATTTAGTCTGGCAGTCATCTGAAACGAGGCATAGCTATGAGCAGAAAAATTATCGAATACATCGATGAGAAGTTACTGTCGCTGGATGTTGATCCGTCAGAGCAGTTTGTTTACTTTATTGCCAAAATGTCCCTTATCGCCCAGCCTGCAGCGTGGATAGTAAAAGACATGCCTTACAAAATGGACACCCTCTGTCTCTCACAATCAAAGGCGGAGGAAATTTTAAACCGACATGGAGATGCACATTCCTACATAGCGCCGTTATATTATGTCGCAAAAACAGACATAAATTTTACGGACCAGCATCCCTACTGAATGACGCATGGATTACTTTTGGTTCTTCATCTGGAAATCAACAGTTTTATATGAAGTGCTAATTAAAAACAGACCTTAAAGCGTATAAGCAGATGTCTGTGCAGGAAGAACATCACCTCTGATGCCGCAAATTAACGGCAGCGACAGACTATGTCTGCTTATCCTCCCTGGTTCCCGCAATCAGGTTGTCTTTATGACATCAGCCTGGCTATTCATTTTGCGTAAAAAACCACCCCTCAAAGCGATTTCCCTGGCAGACACCTCACAGGTATCTGCCTTTTTATTGCCCCGATTAATGCATTCATTAGCGGTAAGCCGGCGGCTGAGTGAGAAAGTGGCGTCACTGATCAGCTTTCTTTAGTTTGCGAGCAAAACCTGTTAAAAATCCCGGAGACAAAATGGCAAAGCTACTCAACTTACAGGAATGGGCGAACTCCACATATTCCCGGCCCCCTTCCCTGTCTACACTTCGCCGCTGGGTGCGGGAAGGCCGGATTTATCCCTGTCCTCAGCTGCATGGCAAAGAATACAAGCTTCATCCTGACTCGGTTTACATCAGTCCCCGCAAAAACGGTAAAAATGCTTTAGCTCACATTTCCAGTACAGGAGCGGGTGAAACGCTGCTGGAGAAAATCAGACATGGCGAAAAGACCCGCTAATTATGAAAGCAATCTTCCACGCAACCTGACGTACCGGCAGGCACGAAAAACTTATCACTGGCGTAATCCTCATACGGGAAAGGAATATTCTCTTGGCAGGATTGCACGACGGGATGCGATAGCGCAGGCAATCGAAGCCAATAACTATCTCGACCAGAATTATGCCCCCTCTGCTCTCCTGATGAAATTACAGGCCAGGCCTGTCATGACATTCACCGGCTGGATTTCGAACTATGAAGCAATACTGGTTCGCCGGAACGTAAAGCCTGCCACTATGCGGTTACGTCTTTATCAGCTCAAATCACTGGCGAAGCATTTCGGCGAGCAACCATTAGCGGATATCACTACCCGGGATGTTGCGCTTTTCCTGGAGAGTTACATTACTGGTGGCAAACGGACAATGGCAGTTATCCTCAGGAGTGTGCTGAATGACATCTTCCGGGAAGCCATTGTGGCCGGGATTATTGAACGAAACCCGGTAGAACCTACGCGTGCATCCGTACCTAAAATACAGAGAAGCCGGCTCTCAACAGAAGATCTTCGCAAATTGCTGGAGGCCACGCGTGAAGTGGAGCCGTGGTTTTACAAAGCCATGCTTATCGCCCTCTTGAGCGCCCAGCGCAGAGAGGATATTACCCGCATGAAGTTTTCTGATGTCAGAGACGGGCGCCTGTTCATTACGCAAAGCAAAAAAGGAAACAAGCTGGCCATACCTGTCGCGCTCGGGCTTCCTGAAATAGACATGACGCTGAGCGATGGCATTGCATTATGCCGAAGAGATAATCCTTCTGAGTATCTGATTTATTCAGCCACCAGACGTCATGGACGCAAGCCCGGCCCGGTCTCGCCAGAAAATATTACCCAGGCCTTTTCCCGTGCACGCGCGCGCTGTGGCCTGGACACCATCGAGAATCCGCCGACCTTTCATGAAATAAGAAGCCTGTCCGGACGTCTGTATGAAGCCAGACATGGTGAGGCCTTTGCCCAGCGGCTGCTGGGTCATAAAAATCTTTCAATGACCAAAAAGTACCTTGATCCCCGCAGAGACGAGTACGTGCTGGTCTAAAGCATATATGTGATTTTCGGACAAATTTCGGACATTTTCGGACCGGCGAAAATTTCACCTTGCAAATCATGCCGTTATGGATAAACTATATACAAAACATATATATTCCATATAAGGCCGCTATGGGCATTGTTAAAATTTCTGACCTGATGCATGAGAACCTGCGTATCGCTAGCCAGGCGATGAGCCGTTCCATCAATGCGCAAGCCGAACACTGGCTTAAGCTGGGCATGCTGGCGGAGCTTTATCCGCAATTTACCCAGCAGGAGCTGGCGCAGCTGTTGATCCGCGTTGAACTGGAGCATGGCAGCGACCTGCGTCAGTTAATCTCGACTTCCGAACGCATTCCACAAGGAGACGTGCAGTGAAAAGAAGCGTGAAGATCCATACCTCAGAACAGATTGAACTGGCGCGCGCGGCGGGTCATGCCGCTGCGCAGGTGCTGGCGATGATTACGCCGCATGTGCAGCCGGGCGTGACAACTGTAGAGCTGGATGATATTTGCCACGACTTTATCGTTAACGAGCTGAAGGTTATCCCCGCCAATATCGGCTATCAGGGATATACGCGCACCACCTGTATTTCAGTCAATCATGTGGTCTGTCACGGTATTCCCTCAGCGAAGAAGCTGAAAAAAGGGGATATCGTCAATATTGATATCGGCATTATTAAAGATGGCTGGTACGGCGATACCAGCCGCATGTACTTTGTCGGCGAGCCGTCAGTGCGTGCCCGGCGCCTGGTAGACATCACCTATCAGTCGATGGTTGCAGGCATTCACAGCGTGAAACCGGGCGCTACGCTGGGAGATATCGGCGCGGCTATTCAGCGCGTCGCCGAAGAGGCAGGTTTTTCGGTCGTGCGCGACTATTGCGGCCATGGCGTCGGCCAGATTTATCACGATGAGCCGCAGATTCTGCATTACGGTACGCCAGGGGAAGGTCTGACGCTTCAGCCAGGCATGATCTTTACCATTGAACCGATGATCAATGCCGGTAAAGCCGGCACCAGCGTGCTTTCTGACGGCTGGACGGTGGTCACGAAAGATCGCTCCCTTTCCGCCCAGTGGGAACATACGGTGGCGGTGACCGAGGACGGGTTTGATCTGCTGACGCCCTGGCCTGATGGCACCGGCGACTATCCTGCGGTTTAACGCTTAAGCGAGTCGCGCACAAGCATTTAGCTGGATGTGCAGCCGGAACCAGGCAAAGTAGCAGAGGGCGCTGCTGACCAGCGCGCTAAATGGAAGTGTGTACATTCTTCTTGAGACTGCAGTGCTGGCAGCGTTAAAGCTGATTTTCTGGCGTCGTCCGACGTCAGTAATGGTTTCCTCGCCTGCCCGGCAGGCGAGGATGATATCAAGCCGATAGATAATAACCGCCCCTGTCCCGAGCAGAGTAAGTCGCTTCCGCGATGCCATTTATCATGGTTAGCCCTACGCCCGACTGGCAGATGCAAGCCGCCTGCTATAAACGTATTTACTCGCTCTTCGCAACGTACTTCTGCATATTCTCTTTGGTTACCAGCTCGAACGGAATCCACAGGTGCGAATCCACTTTCTCGCCTTTAATCAACTTCTGCGCCACATCCACTGACGCCTTGCCTTGTCCCACTGCATCCTGGAACACTGTCACCTGCATCTTGTCTTGTGACATCGCTTTCAGCCCGTCCGGTGTGGCATCAATGCCGCCCACTAAAATCTTCTTATTGCTTTTAGCCAGCGCCATTGCTGCACCTATCGCCATCTCATCGTTATTGGCAGCAACGATATCAATCTCTTCGCCGTTACCGATCCAGTTCAGCATGAGATCCATACCTTCGTTACGCGCATAGTTAGCTGGCTGTTTCTGCACGACCTTCATTCCCGGATATTTCGCCACAACCTGCTCTACATCTTTAGTACGTTGCAGTGCGCCGGCATCCGTCAGGTTACCGATCATGATGGCCACATTGCCTTTGTAGTTAGCCATTTTCGCGAGCGCTTCCATCTGCAAGGTGCCCGACTCCCGCTCGTCGGAGCCGACAAACACTACGCCGTTCGGCAGTGTTTTATCGCCCGGCGTACGGTTCACATAGACCAGCGGGATCTTCGCCTGCTGCGCCAGCCGGGTCAGCTGTGGGGTGCTGGCGGAATCTACAGGGTCGACGATGATGGCGTCCACACCCGCGCCGATAAAACTCTGCACCTGATCGGTCTGGCGACCTACATCGCCGCGGGCATCTTCAAACTGCACATCAAGCCCGCGCGCTTTGGCCTCTTTATCAATCGACTGGCGAATAATGGTTAAAAAATTCTGGTCGAAGTAAGCCATCGATACGCCGATTTTTTCTGCCAGCGCTGAGGCAGAACTGGAGAGCAGACCAAGTAACAGTATCGCCTTGAGGATTTTCATTAGGGACTCCAGGGTAAGCCTTTAATTAGAATGAATTTTTCACTGATAGCAAAAATGACTCAATAAAATCATTTTCAGCCTACGAGGTGGCAAATACGCTGACAATCGGCATGATGGGATTTTGCTGCTAAGCGCACACTTTACTTGTGGATGTATTACGACTTGCACGCCTGGAGCGGTATTGCGACGATTTTTTCAGAGTTTGAGCCCGCTATCGTGCTTACGAATAAGGTTGCCTAGCAGAAACGCGTCAGTTCCTCTCAACATCTGGCTGATGTTGCGTGCCGGGGGCCCATGTTGTGGCACTGCGCTTTAACAGCGGCCTCGGGTGATTAACCCGCTCTGAAGAGCAGTTCAAAACCTGTGTTCTACTAATGAATGAGCAGCCTGTCGGTTGAGACATTCGTTTAGCTGAAACGATTTAATTAAAATCCCCTCTTTTCTGTCTTACCCTTTTACACCTGCCAAAATCGCGCGTTTTTTAAGCTAATATGTGTGATACGGATCTTATTTATCTTATTCACTGCATAGAAAATCACACCAGGTGAGCCTCATCACGTTTTCCCTCAAGCGCTATTTATACTCTTGGCCGACTTTAGCTAAATCAATTCAGCAACAGGATGCGTAAAAATGAAAACTGCACTTTTCACAGGCATGGTTATGGCGGCGATCAGTGGTCAGGCTGCAGCACAAACGTGGGTGCTGACCGATGCTGAAGCCGGAACTGACAAGGGAAACTGGCAGACAGACAGCGAGAAGCTGAAGCTCTCTGGCGAAGCGTTCAGCATAGAGCAAAAAGTATTACATGGTGGCAAGCAGGAGGGCTCAAAGGTGCTGACCATTACCAGCAAAAATGGGCTGACCATAGCGCTTAGCCCAACGCGCGGCATGGATCTGCTGCATGTGAATGGCTATGGCGTACGGCTGGGATGGGATTCACCGGTAAATGAGGTCGTTAATCCTGCCTATATCAATCTCGAAAGCCGCAATGGATTAGGCTGGCTGGAGGGTTTCAATGAAATGATGGTGCGTTGCGGTTACGAATGGACGGGTCATCCGGTAGTGAAAGATGGCATGGTTTATACCTTGCACGGTAAGGCGGGCAATACGCCAGCTTCCAGGGTTGAAGTCACTGTTGACGATAAAGCGCCTCATGAGATTCGCGTTCGCGGCCTGCTAAAAGAGCACACGTTCAAAAAAGCCAATCTGGAAACCTGGACCGAGCTACGTTATGTGCCTGGCGCTAATTCCTTTACTCTGCATGATGTGCTGACCAATCGTGGCGATTATCCGCATGATTATCAGATCATTTACCACAGTAATTTTGGAACGCCGATTCTGGAAAAAAATGCGCGCTTTATCGCGCCGTTGAAGTCCGTTTCGCCCTTCAACGATTATGCCAAAACGGGCCTGAAAGAGTGGAACATTTACGGCGCGCCAACTAAAGACTTCGATGAAATGGTCTTTAACCTTGTGCCGAAAGCAGACAATAACGGCAAAACGCTGGCTGCGGTGATCAACAGCAAAGGCGATAAAGGCGCCTCAATTGAATTTGATACTCACCAGCTGCCGCTGTTAACCATGTGGAAAAACACTGACACGCTGAAACAGGGCTACGTTACGGGTATTGAGCCAGGCACTAACTATGCCTATCCGGTCACGATTGAAAAAGAACAGGATCGCGTGAAACAGTTACAACCCGGACAAAGCACCACATTTGAGCTGACCTATACGCTGCTGAATGACGCCAGCGCGGTCAACCAAACTGAGCAGCGCATCAGGCAGATTCAGGGTGACGAAAAAACCAGGGTGGATGATAAGCCCATCGCGGTTGAATAATCCTGGCAGGCAGGCGCGAGTTCGAGCTGCCCTGCTGTTGATTGTTATCCCCCTGACTGCTAACCAGTCAGGGTTTTATCAAGAGTGGCGGGCCGCTTTATGCCGGAAGCGGCCGCCTGATGTATCGGGTAAGGCTAACGGTCAGATACGATTCTTCACGTCAGAAGAACAGTTCAGAAGGCATGGCCCACACGATTTTCCTCAAAGCAGGACGCTTTCATCTTATGGACTAGATTTTGGCGGCCGTTGGGCATGAGCTCGTAAACGTGCCTGAGGTTTGCTGCCTCCTCATTAACGCGCCTGTGCCGGCTAAGGCCCTGTTCATTCATCTGTGAAACCGAGCTCTGCCCGGCATGTGTCATACCGATCCCAGAAGCCCCTGAGAGCATTAAAGCTACGCGCTCTATTAATCAGTGCTCAGCCAGCCATTTCTCATATCGTTTGGGCCATTCTTCTGTAGGGGTTCCGGGCCTGCCCATGCTGAAGCCATGTCCACCACTCGAATAACGGTGTAATGCTACGGGCACATGTTTTGCCTCACAGGCCGAAAACATAATAAGAGTATTGGCTGGATCAGAAACAGGATCATCCTTTGCCTGAACAAGAAAAAAGGCAGGCGCAGAAGGCGTAACATAATTCTGAACAGACCATTCAGCTTCTGCTGCTGATGAAGCGTGCGCACCTGCAAATATTTTGTGCACGGAAGTATGCGTGTAAGGCTTTTCAAGCGTAATGACGGGGTATATAAGCGCTGCGCTGTCGGCTTTTGCAGGAATCTGATCAATCCCGTCTGTTGGTGCATAGGATTCAAATCCTGGACGCAGTGCAAGCATTCCCATCAGGTGTCCACCTGCGGAGAATCCCAGGACGCTTACCTCTTTTTCCCTCTCCCGGACTATGCGTAATGCTCGTTGCGCATCCTGCAACGCGACCAGCTTTCCGTCGTGCCAGCCTTCATCTGGCAGACGATAGCTCAGGATATAACTTGTATATCCACGCGCGGTTAGCCATGCAGCGGCAGGCAATGACTCTTTACCTGCTTCTATGCGCTTGTAACCGCCGCCGCCTGCTATTAACACCGCTCGTCCATTCGGACGGACGGGATTAATAACGGTGAGGGTCGGAACGCTTATATTGCTCTGTGCTCCGGAAGCTGAAACGTGCATCTGCCCTACTGGACCACCGCCGCCAGGGGGCGTGCTGTTCCAGAGCGGAATAAGGGTATTTTCCCTGAATGACGAGGCAAAGGAGAGGCGGCCTGAAACAATGGCGGTCGCAGCCAGACCGGTAAGAAAAAAGCGGCGGTTCAAGGTCACGCTCCTGGAAAGTCAGCCAGTATTCACTTCAGGAACTAAAGCACAAAATTGTGCATAAAAAATGGATTGCGTATCTTTTCTGGTCAGGTGAAAGCCGAAAGCTGCCGACGCGCGCGCAACTGATGCGGTAGTTACTGACATACCGGGCGCTATATGTAAGCGGTAAAAGACCACGTCACCTCTGCCTGCAGCCTGGTCGAAAACAACCTGTATGCCGGCTCAAAGACGGCTCAGTGGTAATCAGGCTCGCCCAGGATAAACCCGCGGATCAAAATATCAGTGATCGATGGACGGCTGCTCCTGCCCATGCGCCGTCTCCGACCGCCAGAGAGACCGAATGTGGCACGCGAGCTACATCTCCGCAGGCAAAGGCACCAGGAACTGTTGTCTCCTTCAGGTCATTACTGCGGATTTGAGTACCAAACAGAGTCTCTTCCATTTCACAGCCCAGGGTTTCCGCAATGTCCGTAGCTGGCAGGCATCGGGGTGCAGTGAATATTCCGGCAAAACGTAGTCTACGCCCATCGGCAAGCTCAATATCCGCATCATTGTCCAGGCGTTTAATCGGCGCCGCCTCAACGGTGATACCGCGCTGACGTAAATCTGTCTCTGTTTCCTCGTTCAGTACAACAGCATTGTTAGTGAAGAGAGTAACGCTACCCCATTCTGCAACCATCTGCGCCTGATGTGCGGCCATCTCGCCGGTTGCAATGACTGCCAGGTGTCCCAGTTTGAGTTCGTAGCCATGGCAGTAAGGGCAGTGAAACACATGCTGTCCCCATCGCTGCTGTAGACCATCAATTTCTGGAAGGTGGTCTTTGACCCCCGTGGCAAAGAGTATACGGCGGGACTCAAAGCGGTCACCTGCAAGAGTCTCTACCTGAAAAGCCTCTTTTTCACCGGTTACTTTTTCCGCACGGCCCTGATACCACCGCAAAGAAGGGTAACGCATGAGTTGCTCACGGGATTTTTCAAAAATCACGTCAGGGGCGACGCCATCCTGTCCGAGGAAACCGTGCGAATAGCTGGCAAAACGGTTTCTTCGTTCTCCGGCATCAATGATAAGCACCTGACGCCGGGCCCTTATCAGCTGAAGGGCAGCCGCCATACCTGCATAACTACCGCCAATGATTATTGCGTCATATTTCATGCTTACCTCCGTGATTGCGTCTTTCAGCATCGGCCAGCAGATCGGCCAGGGTAATGCGCCCGAACTGGGCCAGCAGTAGCGCTTCAGCCTCGTCAAAAGCCTCACACAGGGCGGCGTTAACGGCCTGCTCAATCAGACATTCGGGGTGTTCATTGCGATTGCCTATAGCAAAAACGGCTGGCTCTCCCAGTACGTCATGTAGCTGACGCAGAGTCACCCGGTCCAGCTGCGCCGTCAGAGACCATCCCCCTCCGGGGCCCGCCGTTGATGAAACCAGCTGCTGGGTGCGTAAGAGCCCCATCATGCGACGGATAACAACTGAGTTCGTCCCGACACACTGTGCAAGGTACTCAGAAGTCAATGGCTTAGCATGAAGCTGCATGTGCAACAGAATATGCAATACGGTCGAAAGTCGGCTGTCTTTTTTCATGTAACTAACGATATTACGATTATCACTACTCCGCAACCTCAAAAGCATTTCGCTTTGAATAGTTCAGGCTGTTTTTACTGTCTGGCGGGGATGGAGGGATCCGCGTTTCGCTCGCAGTGGGCGGGCCGGCTTCCAGCGAGATTACAGCACTCTCCGCTTTTAACTGAAAAGGTGAGCATAAACACCACTTCCCGTTGCCACTCTTCCCCTTAACGCCCAGGCGGGACAGAATTAGCCGGAGCAATACCAGGAAGCAGAATGGTGGTTTTACACCAGAAGGGAACCGTCACAAACAGCCTGCTACAACAGCACCGTTACGAACCTTAATGGGCAAATTTGCGCGAACCGATAACGCAGAGAATAACTCCCAACGTGACTGCAAGCATCGCAGGGGTTACCGTTTCTGACAGCAGCCAGGCTGAAAGCGCGAGCCCAAAAAAAGGCTGCAGCAGTTGTAGCTGACCTACGGATGCAATACCGCCAGCAGCTAATCCTTTGTACCAGAAGATGAAACCGATCAGCATACTAAAAAGGGATACGTATCCCAACGCCAGCCAGCTCTGTACGCTAATTGCGCTAACTTTCTCTGGTATGAACATAAAAGTAGCGATGAGCATTAGCGGCAGCGAGATGATCAACGCCCAACTGATGACCTGCCATCCGCCCAGCTCACGCGACAATTTTGCGCCTTCGGCATAGCCCAGCCCGCAAATAACCACGGAGGCCAGCATCAGCAGATCGCCATTCGCGGAGCCGGAAGCACTCTGCGTCAGCGCAAATCCAGACACTAACAGGCTGCCGATTGCGGAAAATAGCCAGAAAGTCAGTCGCGGTCTTTCCCCTCCTCTCAGTACGCCAAAGATGGCGGTCGCGAGCGGCAATAACCCCAGAAAAACGATGGAATGTGCAGAGGTGATATGCTGCAGCGCTATTGCCGTCAGTAAGGGAAAACCGATAACAACGCCCAGCGCAACGACCACTAAGGAAAATATCTGGCTGCGCCGCGGACGCTGCTGCCTGAAAAGCAGGATCAGCATAATTGCCAGAACACCAGCAATGGACGCCCGCATAAACGTCAGAAAAAGAGGGTTCATATCCTGAACCGCTATCCGTGTGGCGGGTAACGAACCGCTGAATATTATTACGCCCAGCAAGCCATTGACCCAGCCGGACACTGCACCAGGCACAGCTTCATTAACCCTGTTTGTTGCCACCATATCCCTCACTTAGTTCGCTGGCAGAAGCAGCGCGTCGACAAAATTGACAGCCCCTATGCTAGCCCTCATGATTTGTGACAATCAAAAAATCGTCATGGATACAATTTATGAAGGCACGCTATAAAGCTATCGTGGATGAATACGCCGCCGCGATTCGAAGCGGTAGCCTTCCTGCTGGCACCCGACTTCCGACACACAGGGCACTCTCCGTGGAAAAACATATTTCCCTGGCAACTGCCACACGCGTATATACAGAACTGGAAGCCATGGGTCTTGTGAGTGGAGAAATCGGTCGCGGAACGTTTGTCCGAGATATTTCATTGCCTGCTGGACTCGGCACTGACCAGCATGTGGTGGCATCAGACGTGGTGGATCTGAACTTCAACTACCCTGCTTTGCCGAACCAGGCGGACCTGTTACGAGAAGCAATGCGCCAGCTGGCCACGACAGGCGATCTGGAATCGCTGCTGCGTTATCAGCCTCACGCCGGGAGACAAAACGATCGCGATATCATTGCGTCATGGCTGGCGAAAACGGGCATTACAGCCTCTGCGGATAACATCCTGATCGTGAATGGTGCCCAGCATGGCCTCGCTGTTGCTGTAATGGGCCTGCTGAAACCTGGCGATGTCGTGGCGGTCGATGCCTTGATCTACCCGGGCTTTAAAGCCCTGGCCGCTCTTTATCATCTGGAGCTTGCCCCGATACCTGCCGGTATCGATGGTCCTGACCTGAACGCGCTCAGGCAAATCTGTCAGCGCAGGCGCGTCCGCGCTATCTATACCATGCCTACGCTGCATAATCCGCTTGGCTGGGTGCTGAGTCATGCCCAGCGCAGGGAGATCGCTCTGATTGCCAGAACCTTTGATCTGATCTTACTCGAGGACGCAGCCTATGCTTTTCTCGTTCATCGTCCTCCATCGCCACTGGCCTGTTATGCACCCGAAAGAACGGTCTACATTACCGGTTTTGCGAAAAATATTGCGACCGGTCTGCGTGTCGGGGCCATGGTTTGCCCGGCTGGCATGCGAGGAGCGCTTGAACGTGCCATTCGCGCCACAACATGGAATACCCCTTCTCTGATGGTCTCCATTATTTGCGGCTGGATTAAAGATGGCACGATCAGGCGGCTGGAATCACTGAAACGGTGTGATGCCCGCCAGCGTCAGGCCATTGCCCGCGAGATACTGTGTGATGATGACTGGATAAGTCATCCCAGTTCGTACTTTATCTGGTTACCGCTACCCGGTGAGATCAGAGCTGAGCGAATTGTGCATCGTTTATTACAGCAGCAGATTTCTGTTTCTACCGCAGAGCCATTTAGCACATCACAAAACGTGCCTCATGCCATACGCCTCGCGCTAGGCTCAGTCAGTATGGATAAACTCCGGCTTGCCCTTATTACGGTCAAAAAAACAATCGATTATGAAAAGGATATTTAGGTGATACAAGGATGAAATTAAGTCCTTACCGCCCTGTACTTCACCCAAAACTGGTCAGGTGAATTAATCAACGATCCCGCCGAAGGTCTGTCTCTTGAATTTTTTCCTGTGGACCGGTTGCCTTCACCAATGAATGAAGAATATATCACCTACATAAAAGGTAGCCGTACTGTTCCTGATATGTAACGTCAGTACACCTACTGAAGGCATTACCTTCCCAACAGACTCCAGCCGCAGAGCCGGAAAGTCTGTCGGAATATTTGCCACTGTTCGCCAGTAGCAAAAAAGACATAACGAACAGGCGGCGTAGCAACAAATAAGGCGCCCTCTTTAGCTACGACTAAATACCAGCTTCAGACCTGCAATCGTAAAGCAGCATGCTAACAGCGCATCAAGACCGCGACGAATACGACGATAAAATGCGCTCATTACTGCGGTTGAGAAGAGTAGCGCATAGCCGCAGAACACCAGCACGCAAATGGTCGCACAGCCGAAAATTATGGTGGGTAAAGTAGAGGCTGCCGCGCCTGGTTTAAGTGCGACGGACATGATTGCCACCCAGGTGAGGATGGCTTTAGGGTTGCCAATGTGCATCAAAATACCCTGGCGAAACAGTTTGCCATAGGCGACGCTTTTATCGCTGGTGGTCACCATGCTGGAGTCAGAGCGGGCCAGTGCGGATTTGCCCGCTTTAAATGCCAGCCATAACAGATATAAACCACCGCCGATTTTTAACACAATCAGCAGCTGTGCAAAGGTCGCCAGCACGGTTAGCACACCACAGGCCGCCAGCAATGCCCACATCATCGAACCGCTTATTACACCGCCTGCCAGGGCAAGCGCGGCGCCGCGTCCTTTTTTCATTGCCGTCCCCATAATGGCCATATTGCTTGGCCCCGGGCTGGCAGTGGCGACAAAATAAGTGGTGTAAATCAGGATTAATTCGTGCGAAAGCGTCATGTTTTCCTCATTGATGGCGTTGTCCTTCCTCTGTTATATCGGCCCGTTCGAAAATTTACTATATTCCGTTATTAATTCTGGCGATGCTTTTCCAGACCGCGGCCTTCTGATCGGCAGGAATGCGATCCGCGCCCGGCAGGGTTTCATTCACGGGTAACCACGAGCCCGACGCCTGGTATAGTTTCAGGAAGAGAAAAACTGGCAGCCACCGACTCACACTCCTGCAGATAACAGTCGCTAAGTAATTTAGCGGCAAGACCATGCCAGACGTAGCGCCTGTATTCTGTGTTTTACCGATCCTGACGAGATTCAAGCCATTGTGCGGCTGTGGTCGTTGCTATTCCCCGACGCGCATTGAATGTTTCTGCTTTGCTCCATGCAACGCCATCAGAACGCGCAAAAGCGAGTCGGTATTTCGCTGCGATATCATCCGGGTGGTTTTGCACGTCGTTGCGAAGCTTTTCATTGTTCAGCAACTTCCGCTGAATATTCTCACCCCAATGGGCCTGCATCAAATCAGCCAGCTCACGGTACGTTAACGTATCGCCGGCGATATAAATGATCTCATCACGAAAAAGGGGCTGATGAAAAAATATCTCTGCGGTCAATATGCCGATATCCTCTGGCGTAGTTAGCGTAACGGCATTATCCCAGTCACCGAGTCCATAAACGGTTTTACCTGGATCATCCACGACGCCAAAACCGGGTTCAAACAGATAGCTGGTAAAGATCCCCGTAGAAACGATCACCCAGGCAGTGTCTTTTTGAGCGCGCAACCTATGGCGCACCTCAAGCTGTTCATCCCAAACTTCCTGCCCGCTTCCTTTTCCCACCACCTCATAGTCCACACCGAACTGCCAGGGAAAATAGCGTGCAACGCCTGCTAAGAGTACCGCCTGCGTAATTTTTAACTGCGTACCTGACCCACCAACAAAGCCGCTGCAGTTGATGACCGCGTCAAAGGCGCTAAAAAGAGCGCTTAGCTGTTCTACAGACTGTTTTTCCAGATCGCCTTTCACGATTGAAATGTCCAGCTTACGTAACGCATCCAGCCGTTTTTCTTGCCTGCTACTGCTTCCTTGCGCGGCGTCGTCCCGAAGCAGCACGCTTATCTTATTTTGCGGATATAACTTTGTCTTGCGGCTGAATGCACGTAACACCGCCATACCCAGTTCACCGGCGCCGATCACTAAAATCTGCGTTTCTGATTTCTTATGCGAATACGTCATACTGTTCTCCTGCTTTTTTAACCAGCCTGACACGGACCGAGATTTGGGTTCAATTAGGCACATCAGTGATACCGGAGGAACAATGAACCTGGAGCGCGAGGCGGCACTGCAATTTTCCAAAGAAATATGTGAGCAGCTCAGTGACGATGATGATGGTTTGAAACGCGAAATATTAACGCATACAGGCAACCGCTGGTCGCTGGGCGTGGTGCATATTTTGGGCACGAATGGACCTATGCGTCATGCCGATATTCGTCGCCGTCTGAACGGCGTAACGCAGAGAATGCTGACCCGCACGTTGCGACAGCTGGAGCGTGACGGACTGATAGCCCGATTCGATTACCAGGAAAAACGACCGCGGGTCGAATATTCTGTTACCGAGCTGGGCAAAGAGATGCTGATACAGATGATGCCGGTATGGCGCTGGATAATTACCTCTGCAGAGCATTTTCGCAAGGCGCGAGCAGAGTATGATTTAACAACGGCATCAACCACTCCGTAACATTATCGCTAAAAAAGAGGCTGAAGGGCGAGATCCTGGGAGGCCCAGGATTAAATGGCTAACGCTGCCCTTGCACTTCCTGCCTCGCCCCGAATTCGGTATGCCTTTACCTCTTCCTCGAAAAGCACCCGAAAAGAGAGCTTATAATCCACCAGACAACCTCATTATCGCGAACGGTTTTGTATTACTTTTGTTAAATGATGATATTTTTTATCAAACCATTTATTTAGCATTTAATTAATAACGATATAAGTTAATGGTCAATAAACGACTCACTTAAACTTTTTATTCTTTTTCTGGGATTTCTTTGCCAAAAAACATCTTTTTTACAAGCGGCAAAAAAATTAAAACCAAAACAACCCCATCTAATTCATTGAATAATTTGGGTTTATTTTGACTAATATCATAACACGCCATCGTTCAATTCGATCATCAACCCAATAACAATAGCTCCAGGCTATCGTGATTTGAATATTGATCGCTGTTGCCGATCAATCTGAAATGGATATACTAGCCCCACCGAAACGGATGGTAGCAAAAATAAATGAATTCTGAACGAAAGCCGAAAGAAATATCGGCCCCGCATTTTCTTACGCGGAAAAGAGCATTAAACATACTTAAAGCCTATGGTTTCATAGAAATAGCTGATGCAATTAAATTCCTTCAACTTATCTGCGGCAACGAACTGGACACCAGTGAAATAGCCTATTTAAGAAAGAAAATAGAGTTTTGCCTGAAAAATCACGACAATCAAAGCGACTATTTTATTCCTCTGAGAGAATTCGCAACCGAGCTCGATTGCCTCAGCGACATTAAACTCACCTCAAACGTATAAAAACAACCAATAAAATAAACCATTAGCATCATGACGCCATATTTATCAGCACACTGAAGTACTGATAAATATGGCTGCGCGGCAGCCTGTATTGAAAATAAATTGCTGATAATACGATCACTTACAATGGAGTCTTTCAAATGAAACTGAAAACAATTGCGGTAACAATGGGTACGGCGCTGGCCTTATTTGCAGGTGCGGCTAATGCGGGTGATCCGCCACCGGCGCCGCCAACCGTTACCGTTAACGGCGGTACCGTGCATTTTAAAGGAAAACTGGTGGCAGCGCCCTGCTCCGTCAGCACGGATACCAGCGATCAGGAAGTTAAGCTCGGCGAGTACACCACCCACCACTTTAAAACGGCGGGTCAGCTCGGTGCCGTGGTTCCGTTCCAGATTAAACTGGAAGACTGTGATTCCTCTGTGGCAAAAACTGCAGCCGTTGCGTTTTCCGGTCGTGCGGACAGCACCACTTCTGACAGCTCCCTGCTGGGCATAGATCAGGATCTCTCTGGCGGTAACAGCGGTACGGCATCCAACATTGCTATTCAGGTTCTGGATAACCAGTCAAAGCCAGTGAAATTTGACGGCTCTACTTTCGTCAATAAAACCACGCTGATTGACGGCGAGAACATCCTGAAATTCGCCGCGCAGTATAAGTCTACAGGCGTGGCCACCGCTGGCGATGCCAACGCGGACGCTAACTTCATCATGCAGTACAACTGATTTATCTGCCTTCGCGGGACGGCCGGCTTATGCCGCCCCGCACACTTTCCCGGATTATTTCATGAAATATCCACAACCTCTGATGTCGCTCTTGTTCATGCTGTTGATTCACACCGGATGCGCGATGGCGAGAAACGTTCACGTCATCATACCAGGAGGTGAGGTTCATATGCGTGGACAGCTGACGAACGGAGCATGTGTCGTCAGCGCTGACAGCCAGGACCTGCATGTGGATATGGGGCAATACATTACCCATGCATTTGAACGGGTGGGTGACCTCTCCACGCCGGGTATTCCGTTCACCATCAGGCTGACAGACTGTATGCCCGGTATGGCGGGCGGTATCGGCATTACGTTTTCAGGAATGACAGCCCCTAAAGAGCCAGATGTCTTTCTGGTTGCCGCTTCTGACGCTCGACCAACAGGCGGTTCCGGAAGCGACGGTTACAGCGGCCTTGGATTATTAATCACTGACCCGACGGGACATCAGGTCATACCGGGAGGCGTCCCGGATTTTTTTTCCCAACCGGACGGAAGCGATATCGCGCTTCATTACATTGCGCGCTATCGAGCAACGTCGCGTAGCCCCTTGCCCGGCGAACTGCACAGTGAAGTGCGATTTGATATTGCCTACCCGTAATGCTCACTGACTTTAGAAACAGGTTTCACACTATGCAAAAAATGGTCTCTTTACTCCCGGTTGCTGCCCTGGTGCTTTTCAGCTGCCAGCCTGCCACGGCGGGCGGCATTGCGCCCGGCGCTACGCGCGTCATTTATCCGGAAAGCGACAATCAGGCTTCTCTCGCTGTCACTAACAGCGACAGCCATGAACGTTACCTGATTCAGGCCTGGGTCGAAGACGACAAGGGTCAACGCGATCGCGACTTCATTGTTACCCCGCCGCTGTTTGCTGCGGCGCCGAAAAGTGAAAACACGCTGCGTATCGTCTATACCGGCAAACCTCTCCCCCAGGATCGCGAGGTGGTCTACTGGATGAACGTCAAGGCCATCCCCGCCGTAGACAAGAGTGCGATCAAAGGTGCCAATACTCTTCAGCTGGCCGTCCTGTCAAGGATGAAGCTGTTTATGCGCCCGGACGGGCTGAAGATGAGCGAGCCTGAATCCGCGGCGCAGCTGAGCTTTCAGCAGACGGCAGGACAACTCATCGTTAAAAACCCAACGCCCTATTACCAGTCGCTCGTCAACATCAGCTTGGGTAACCAAAAACTCGAAAGCACCATGGTTGAGCCCTTTGGTCAGCGAACGCTGAAGCTGCCAGCAGGCGCTACCGGACCAGCGCATTACCAGACGGTAAATGACTACGGCGCCATCACCCAGCAGAAAACGGGTAAATCCTCTTAACCTGTTCCTCAACTCGCACTTTCCCGCATGTTGATATCCCGTGCGGAAAATCAGCTCGTTCAGATCTGGGAGTCAAGTCATGCATCAGTTAAAGCGCAAAGTACTGCGTAATCCGTACCGGGTTCCCCGTTTCCGGTACTCTGCGCTTGCCGTATTTGTTGCACTGGCAGGCCCTGCCCGAGCCCAGGACTGGTTTAATCCCGCCTTTTTGTCCAGAGACGGAGGGGAAGTAGCGGACCTGTCCCGCTTTGAAAACAGCGCTGGACAACTGCCCGGCATGTACCGGGTGGACATATGGGTAAATGACGAATTTATCACCACCAGTCCCCTTCGCTTTGATGCGGCAAAGGCTGACAAGAGCATCACGCCCGGCCCAGAGCGACCAAAGGATGATGGCACAGGGCTGGTCCCTTGCCTGACTCGACAATGGCTAAAGCGCCTCGGGGTAAATACGGCGACGGCTGATGAACTGAAGAAGATGAAGGATGAGGGCCAGTGCGTTGATTTCATGCGGATCTTCCCGGGCGCATCGTCATACTATGATTTTTCATCGCAGCGGCTGACACTGACCTTCCCACAGGCGGCGCTGCAGAACAGTATCAAGGGCTATATCCCGCCGGAAGAGTGGGATGAAGGCATTAACGCCGGCCTGCTGGATTACACTCTGACAGGCAGCAAAGGGAATGACAGCAGTAATTATTATCTTAATCTCACCAGCGGCCTGAACCTGGGGGCCTGGCGTCTGCGCAACAACGGCGCATGGGTTTACTCGGATTACAGCAACGGTAACAGCCAGCGCCAGTGGCAGAATATTTCCACCTATGTTGAGCGTACCGTCATTCCCTTTAAAAGTGAGCTGGTGCTGGGCGACAGCAACAGTTCGGGCGACATTTATGACAGCCTGGGGTTTCGCGGCGTCAGACTCTACACCTCAGACCCGATGTATCCCGATAGCCAACAGGGGTTTGCGCCAACCATCCGCGGCATTGCGACAGGCCGCTCACAGGTGACGGTCAGACAGAACGGATACGTAATCTATCAGAACACCGTTCAGTCCGGCGCGTTTGAAATCACCGACCTCAGCGCCACCTCGTCCAGCGGCAATCTGGAGGTAACGGTTAAGAGTGAATCGGGTGCCGTGCAGACGTTTGTGGTCCCCTATTCAACGGTGCCTCTGCTGCAGCGCGAGGGACGCCTGAAATATGACGTAGTGGCCGGGCGCTATCGCAGCGGCCTGTCAGGTAAGGATGCCCCCCTCTTTATCCAGGGAACCCTTGCCAAAGGATTCACCAATGGGGTGACGCTTTACAGCGGAAGCCAGGTGGCGAAAATCTATACCTCGGCCGTGGCCGGCGCAGGCATAAACCTGGGAACCTGGGGTGCCGTGTCAGCCGATATTACCACTGCCCGCAGTGAACTGGCCGACGGTAGCTCGCACAACGGCCAGTCGGTGCGCTTTCTCTATGCCAAATCCCTCAATAACTATGGCACCACCTTCCAGCTGCTTGGCTATCGCTACTCCACCCGGGGATTTTATACCCTGGATGAGGCGGCCTGGAGCGCCATGAATGGCTACCAGTATGAATGGAAAGAGGATGGCAACGGCCAGGGACGTCATCAGGAACCCGTCAGCTATCACAACCTGCGCAACAGCAAAAAGGGTCGCCTGCAGATGAGCGTCTCGCAGCAGGTGTCCGATATTGGCTCGCTGAACCTCACGGCCACGCGACAGGATTACTGGAACAGTACCGGCAACGACACCTGGTATCAGGCGGGCTTTTCCAGCGGCTGGAACGGCATTAACTACAGCCTTTCTTACTCACTGAGCCGGAGTAACGGCATGCCGGGGACAGACCGTCTGGTGTCGCTGAACGTGTCGATCCCCTTTGGGCGCTGGCTGGGTCATAGCATGGCAGAGCACGATCGCCTCAATAACATGTATGCCACGGCCCAGATGAGCCGAGACCAGGACGGCGTCACCCAGATGCAGACGGGCGTCAGCGGGACGCTGCTTGAAGGGAACAATATGAACTACAGCGTGATGCAGGGGCACAGCAGCCGGAGCGGCGGCAGCGGCAGCCTGAATGCAAGCTGGCAGGGAGAAGCGGGCCGGGCCAGCGGCGGCTACAGCTATAGCCAGAATGAACACGCCTGGAACTGGGATCTGTCCGGCGGCGTGGTGGCCCATGCGAACGGCGTCACTTTCAGCCAGTCGCTGGGGGACACTAACGTGCTGATTAAAGCGCCGGGCGCGAAAGGCGTTCACGTGGAGAACGAAACGGGGGTCAGCACAGACTGGCGGGGCTATGCGGTAATGCCCTATGCCACCGTGTACCGACGTAATCGCGTCGCGCTGGATGTGAAGAGCCTGGATATACATACGGACCTGGATGACACAGTTCAGGACGTCGTACCGACGCAGGGTGCCATCGTGCGGGCGGAATACCGGACGCACGTAGGCCTGCGGGCCATGTTTAGCCTCACCCATGATGGCCATCCCGTTCCGTTCGGAACGGTAGTCACTGAGAAAAGCGTCGGCGCCACGGGTATTGCCGATGATACCGGCGAGGTTTATATGGCGGGAGCGCCAATGAAGGGTGTGCTGGAAATGGTCTGGGGGAGTAGCGATCGGGATAAATGCAAGGTGCCTTATGCCCTGCCTGCTGGCAGTGAATCGCTACCGGTAGTAAGGATGTCACTCGACTGCATTGCCGCCAGGGGAGAAAAATGAGAAAAATTTTTAGTCAACTTGCAATTCTTGTAGGAATTATTAATACGCCTTTAGCTTTTGCCTATACAGGAATATGCACACCAACAGGCGGAACACATATTTTCACCTACACTGCTTCTTATGACATAAAAAATATAAAAAATGATGCCGCCGGGGCAGAAATTGACGATATATTCAAATATTCTGTTGGGGGTGCTTATGAAGCAATCTGCGATTCAGGCCCAACTTACTCTGGCACCTTTATAAAAACGGGCAGCAACCTACCGATATATAGAGTTTCAAGCAACATCACCTGGTATAAGTTAAATGATTATTTAGCAGTGTCAATAAAAGGATACGTTGCTGGTGAGGTTAGAAAATATTTCAACGTGCCATTTTTAGAAAGCAATAACTGCAATCAAACTCAATGCTCGCCTACAATATGGGCTTCAGGTGGGCGAGGTACCGTCTCACTTATGGTAATAAAGCCCTTTATAGGTTTTTCACCAATAGATACTATCTTAAATTATACTCAAGCATCGACTAATAAAGGCACCGTAGCTACCGGGCCTTATATGAGCGAAGTCATCATGCATGCCTCGATTACAGTACCGCAGTCATGCGAATTGAATACGGGACAGACTATCACCATGGATTTCGGTAATATCGGCGCTTCCGCGTTCACACAGGCGGGTGCCGAGAATAAACCTGCGGGCATCAATCCTCAGACGCGGAACATCGCTATTCACTGTAAGAACATTGATGCTCAGGCTTTACTCTCCTTGCGTATAGAAGCAAATAAGGTGTCGGGCAATACCATTATTTCTGACAATCCCGACTTAGGTTTTATCGTTGCAGACGGTAATAAAAACCCACTGACGCCGAATAATACAGACAGCAAAATTCCTTTCCAGCTAGATGATAAGTCATCAGCCTCAGTACCCTTCAGCGCCTGGCCTGTCAGCGTGACGGGCAACAAACCTGCGGAAGGTAAGTTTACCTCGGAGGGATATCTGCGTGTCGATTTTGACTGAAGCTGGTATTAAGGTGAAAAGGTCATGGTTTAAAGGCCTGTCGTTCTGCGTCATTACCGCTGCGTTGAGCAACCTGCTCCTGAGCGGGCTGACACCGCCTGATGCGTATGGCGCCCTTGGCCAGATTAATATCAGGCTTACAGGCATGGTGGTTGCGCTGGGGTGTACCGTTGACCCGAACGATGTTAATAAGCCGGTTCAGCTTGGCGAGTGGGCGACCAGACACCTGAAAAAAACGGGACAGACAACATCGCCGGTGCCCTTCACCATCCTTTTAACGGGTTGTACGGCAAGCGGTGTCACAACCAGGTTTACAGGCGCGAAGGATACCCTAAACCCTGAGCTTCTTGCCCTGAAAAGCGACGACAGAAGTTACGCCTCCGGGATAGCGGTGCAGATTATGGACAGCAAGGGTCAGCGTATCCCTATGGGCAGTAATGCCCCTCGTGGCGTGGTTGATGAGAGGGGGAATGTCACCCTGAGTTTTCTGGCGAATTATGTTGCTACTGGAAATGACAGTGTCAAACCCGGCACAGCAGATGCCGACACGGAATTCACATTGTCATATGACTGAAGTGATAATAAGTTCATCACTAAACGATAACTCGACTTTTTTATAGGGCCCGTGGCCTGCTCGCGCGGTCCGGCGGAGCTGATTAACCCGCTCCGCCCGTTAGTTAAATACCCGTCTCTCCTGAAGCTGACATTAAAAGGGATTTCCCTGTGATATCCGGCTCCGGAATCAACTATTTCAGGCGAGAACCGTAGCTCAGATGACAGCGTGACGATGAATACGATGAAATAACATCAGGATCAGAATTCCTGTCACGCCGATCGCGGCGGCGCCCAAAAATATGACAGAGGTATTTCCCGGTATAAATCCCATAAACGAGGATAAAAACTGCCCCGAGAAAATGGCCATAGAAAGATAAGCAAGGTTACGCCCTCGGACGCGCGCATGACTTTGCTCCACCGTCATATGGTTTACCAGCGGCACTGACAGTCCAAAGCCGCATCCCATCAAAACGCCGCCAACGATAAACAGCGTAAGTCCGGAAGCCATTGAGAAAAGAAGGTGTGCTGCGATATAGCACCCAAACGCCGTATAAAGCGTGCCGTACTCACGAATACGAGAAACAACTTTCGGCATTATCGCCGCGGCAAATACGGCGATCAGAGAGATAAAAGAGAGGAAGTAGCCCGTTTCTGCCGCCCCCATACCCATTGCGTGAAAGCGCTGCGGAATAATAATGACGCCGGTGAAGAAGCTGATCATAGAAAGCACGGCCGCAAAATAGACTGGCTTAAGTGCGCCACGCTTTTCGAGGGCGCCACCTTGCTGATGGTTTTCTGTCTGATCAATACGATCCGGCCGCGGCACAAACAGGATTTGCATGGCAAGTAAAAGCCAGGCGGCAAGGTAAAGCACAAACGGCCAGCGCCAGCCAAGCGTCGCCAATAGCCCGCCGATAAACAGGAAAATCACTCCGCCCAGCTCAATTGACATGCCCTGAGAGGCAATCATCTTTAGTCGGGCATGACCACTGTAGAAGGCTGAAATCAGTCCGGTACCCGCAGACATCACTACAGCCGTTGCGCCGCCCAGCAGCAACCGATCCACCATAACAGGCACCAGACCGTGCAACAGCACGCCGCCGCTTCCCAACAGGCCGTACATAAACAGTCCCCAAGTCAACGCTCGATAAGCCCCAATCCTGTCAATGAGCCGGCCCGCCAGCGGTCCAAAAACCACTACGCCCAGAGAGGGGACAGTCACCAGCCAGCTCGCTGCTGAAGATATGCCCAGTCGTTCGGCTATCGCGGGCAGACCGGGGACGATGACGCACCCGACCATTATTGTCAGACAGGCCACCGCCAGCAGGGTAAAAGCGCCCGTTTTATTTAGTTTTCCCACAGAAATTCCTCAAACATCTGTCCGCATAACGGATATGAAATCCACATAATGGTTATCAGTTTTGATCGCGATTGAAATTTAGTCAACGAAGGAACTGTAAAACGACCGTAAAGCTTCCAGGCATGAGAAATAAATTATTTATATAATCAATAAGTTAAATGTAAGCGCCTGAAGAAAGGGATAATGGCTGTACCAATAGCGCTCTTTCCCTGCTGGGCTTAGCAATGGGCTTTTGTTATACAATCCGCCTGGCAGACATAGCTGATCCCTGTGATGGATGCTGCATGTTATCCTGTAAGGCGTTTAATGAACGGAGGCGAGTGATGAGCAATGATGTCAATCAGGATGGGTCTCAGGTCATTGCCCGAGCGGCAATGATTTTTCGGGCGCTTGAAGTCCAGCCACAGGGAATGACCATTACTCAGCTATCCCGTGAAACCGGGCTGCCGCGTACTACCGTGCACCGCCTGGTCACTTCGCTTGAGTCACAACAGCTGCTGGTTTCCAGAGGCGCAGGTGTCCAGCTTGGACCTGCGCTGGTGCGCCTTGCCGCCTCGGCTCATACCGATGTGATATCGCTCGCAAGGTCGCCCATGGAGACGCTGGGACGACGCACGCGCGAAACGGTTGATTTGTGTGTTTATCGAGGAACCTATGCGGTTTCAGTAAGCCAGTTCATGTCGGATCAGGAGCTTCGTGTCGTTTCAGCCGTAGGCACAGCCTTTCCCTGTCACTGTACCGCACATGGAAAGGCGATTCTGGCCATGCTGACGGACGAAAAGATTGAAAGTCTGCTGGAAGGACGGCCTGATGTGAGAACAGACAAGACGCTTCAAAGTCTGCCGTCCATTATGGAAGAAGTCCGTGAAATCCGGCGTTGTCATTATGCGGTTGACCGTGAAGAACATGCGCGGGGCGTGTGCGGAATTGGCGTGTTTCTGAACACGGGCCTTCATGAGCACTATGCAGTATCTGTCGCTGTCCCCGCCCTGCGCTTCGACGAAAAATTTGACCACCTGCTGAGCGCATTAATGCAATGTAAAGCCGAGATAGAAGCGCTGGTAAGAGGTTGACTCCTTTGTCCCTGAGCCACAGGAAAAGTATTAACGCAGAGCATTGATATACGCATCGGCACCTCACGCCTCTGGGAAATCTGGCACAAGTGACAGACGTCTGTTTCCAGGCGCAACCGGCCAGTCAGGGGTCTGTCTGCTACCGGCTTCATAAAAAGCCCAGGGGCAATAAAACAGGCGTCGATCATAAGGTGTTACAGACCCGCGAATACCCGATGAGCAGCAGCGAAACCGCGAGATGGCACCGGACAACTTCTGCATAAGCGATCTGTCGGCAAGATCTTCAACCAGGGTTAAGGTGCCATAAATTCTGACAATCGCTTTTTCCTCACCTGCAACCACTGCGACTTCTCCTGCATCAACACCAACTTTATTGAAATTCTCAGTAGCAATATGAGGATAACCTCGACTACACTTATGATACGAACCGTATCGTTTCTATATATTACTTTCCCGCCTGTTGAGGGTGAATCTTTTATGAAAAATGACCTGAATACTTCGTCCCGGCGCTCAAGCGGTGCAGTACGAAGCGAGCAGTCCCACCTGGCTATCCTTGAAGCCGCTAAGATCCTGCTGACAGAAAAAGGCTACGCAGGCTTTTCAATAGAAGCTGTGGCAAAACTTGCAGGCGCAAGCAAACCCACCATTTACCGCTGGTGGCCTAATAAGGCACAGCTGATAGCCGAGGTATATGAAGTTGAAACTAAAAAAGCGATTTTAATTCCGGAGGGTGAGAATGTTTGTCAGAGAGTCGTACTGCTGCTGGAAGCGTTATGGGATCTCTGGCGAAACACAATTTGCGGCGTCGCTTTTCGCAGCTTTATTGCAGAGTGCCAGAATAATTCCGAAAACATGACCCTGCTCCGCGAAGACTTTATGGCCAGACGCTTTGCACTTCCACGAGAAATTCTCGAAAGCGCGATCGAGAAAGGTGAGCTACCCGCTGACACCGATGTTGAGCTGATTTTAGTTACGCTGTTCGGCTTTTGCTGGTTTCACCTCCTTACGGACAACCTGAGCAACAGCCACCTTATCACCCCGTTTATTTATAACCTTCTGGAAAAAGTGCCTGTCAAAAGTAACAGCGCGCAGGCCTGAAAAATGATTACTGACCACTAAGGAGAAACAGATGAGAATCAATACTGATGCCAGCTGGGATCTGGACAGAGTCGATATACTTTTAAATCCTGCCCCGCTCCGCCTTGAAATGGGAATTTCGCGAACAGCAGATAACCGTCTGGTTGTTGCCGCCCGAACAGATATGCCAGGGTGTAGCGGGAAAATGCTGGAATGGTGGTTTACTTATTTTCATACCACTGAGCATTTGAAATGGTGGCATCCTGCCGACCACAAAGCGCACTACGGCTGGGATGATGCCTGGGTAGAGGGTAAGAACTTTATCGGTGCGACCGTACATGCCGAAGAAGCGCTGGCAGCCGTCTCACCTGTGTCGGCAAAAATAAAATTTCATCATCCTGAAGATTTCTTTACCGCCGAAAAGATTCAGGAAGCGCGTAGTAAAGGCTGGCTGTCAGGTGCTGTATGTGGATGCATTGGGTTTGGTACAGATATCACGCTAGACGAGAGCGGTGACCCGCTGGGCGGACGCATGGTTCACCTGGTACGCGACACCTCCTGGGGATGCGTTCTCAGAAGCCGGTTTATTCTGGGTGAGAACATGGCGGGAAAAGGAGAAAGCGTTGAGGATGAAATTGGTTTCGGCCTGTTGCAGCACTGCCATTGTGAGTTCACTTCGCTGTCAAAAATATTGCCGTCGCTTTACTATGCCGAAAATACGGGTGAAAACGTACAACCTCCGGAGTGGTGGTGAACGCCTTTACCTCCTTTCCGCTACTGCTTTCAGCGGTGTTTATCCTTAGCCTGGCGGTATTGTTTATAGAAAATCTGATGCAGGCTTGTGCTATTAGCGAGCATAAGCCTGTATAGCAATTTTAATAAATCCTGTTAATCGCCACCCGCTCTTTAAATTCTATATAATCTTTCTTTAGACTGTAATAGCATTAAACAATACCAGTTAAATAGTCATAAAATTGAGTAAGCAATGTAAAAAAGGCCACTCGAAAGTGGCCATAAGTTAACGCATAATAACGATGGTTTGCGAACACTCATTCCCTGAGCATTTCACCTTTTCATTTTAAAGAAAACAAAATTAATTTTCCGCTTCATCAGGATAAATAATCCGTAAAGATTTTGTCTGGTGCTATTTTCATTGCGGCATCACCAGGTTTTCCCAATATTAAACTGAAACTGCTCTGACTTATCTCCCTCATATTTCTTAACCGGTAGCGCATAAGAAAACACCAGCGGCCCAAGAGGTGACTGCCATTGCAATGCCATGCCGGTGGAAACGCGGATTTGTGAAGGATCACCGTAATCAGGAATACCTGCTGCCTGCGTTTCGGCTGTGTTTTGCCAGTTTGTATCCCAGACAGAACCAGCATCAACGAACAGCGAGGTTCTCAGAGAGGTCTCATAACGCTCACTGGCAAACGGAGTGGGAACAATCAGCTCTGCACTGGCAACTGCCATTGCATTCCCTCCCACTGCGTCATCAGATTTTTCCACCGGACAGGCGCTACTACTGCTCTCACTCCCGTTGCAGCGATAGTAAGCGGCTTTTGGTCCGATGGTATTAGAGGAAAAGCCACGTACTGAACTGGAACCGCCAGCATAAAAATTATCGTAGAACGGTACTTCTTTGTTACCCAGGCCATCGGCATATCCCGCTTTAGCGCGGCCCATCAATATCCAGCGGTGGTCATCGCTGAGGGGGAGATAGGCATTCGCGGTCAGCGTGCTTTTGAAATAGCTGTTGGTTGAGCCAGGCAGCGTAATTTTAGTATGAAAACCTGCAGTCACGCCGGAAGTCGGAAAGAAGCCACGGTCGAGCGAATTGTAGCTCCAGCCCGTACTGAGAAAGAAATCATTGGCGCTGAACGTTTCGTCGCTACTGCCATCATCACTGACCGTACGGGTCGTCACGCCAGGATTGATCCCCTGCGAATGGAGGTAACGCCAGACGCCTACTTGCGGCGACATATCGCTCAGGTGGTTAAAGACATAGTCGAGACCGAAATTGAGGCTGTTGTTTTCGCTAACGGGGAATCCCAGCGTGCCGCCCAAATCCAGACTCTTCAGGTTATATTCCGCCAGATCGTTATCTTCTGCGCTGTAATCGTTATAGGAGAGTTTCCCGCCAAGGCTGACGCCATCTACCGTAAAGTAGGGATCGGTCGCCGAAAGCTCTACGTAAGTCTGGTAATCGTTTTTGGTTCCGCTGAAACTTACACTGTTCCCTGTGCCCAGCCAGTTATCCTGGGTGACGCCGACCTGGAAGCTGACGCCGCTGTCGGTGCCGTAGCCAATGCCGAAGTTAAAGGTACCGGTGTTGCGCTCTTTCACCTTGTAAACCACGTCTACCTGGTCCGGCACGCCCGGCACGCGCTGGGTGTCGACATCAACAGACTCAAAGTAGCCGGTACGGTTCAGACGCTCTTTGCCCTGCTCTACCAGATCGCCGCCCAGCCATGCGCCCTCCATCTGGCGCATTTCACGGCGCAGCACCGCATCTTTCGAGGTGTCATTGCCCTCGAAACGCACTTTACGCACGTAGTAACGGTTGCCGGCGTCCACGCTGATATGCAGCTTCACCGTTTTATCGGCGTCGTTGATTTCAGGCTGCGTCATCACCTGCGGATAGGCGTAGCCATAACGACCCAGCAGCTTTTTGATGTCATTTTCCATCTGGGTGACTTTGGTGCCGTTATACAGCTCGCCCGATGGAATTTGCGTCAGGTGTTCAATCTCTGCCGAGTGGCCCGCCATGCTGCCGTTGACGATCACGTCGGCGATTTTGTACTGATCGCCCTCGGTGATGTTAACGGTGATGTAGATGCCTTTTTTATCCGGCGTCAGGCTGACCTGGGTCGAATCGATATTGAAGC
>NZ_RARB01000016.1 GCF_003612015.1 Pantoea piersonii
GCCGGAAGGCGTTGAGATGGTAATGCCGGGCGACAACATCAAAATGACCGTTACTCTGATCCATCCGATCGCGATGGACCAGGGTCTGCGCTTCGCAATTCGCGAAGGCGGCCGTACCGTTGGTGCAGGCGTTGTTGCTGAAGTTATCGCTTAATTACGATAATATTTGACGCAATGCATACGAAGAGGGCATCATTTGATGCCCTTTTTGCACGCTGTTACATAGAACCTGGCTCATCAGTGATTTTCGATCATAATCATTGCTGAGACAGGCTCTGTTGCGCGGCGTAGGATACCGAGTTACGCCCAAAAGCTCATTCGGTTTGGATGCCTCGCCTTGCGGGGCAAAATAGTTTCTGAATTATTGTGGCAGGTTGGTTTATGAGTGCGAATACCGAAGCTCAAGGGAGCGGGCGCGGCCTGGAAGCGATAAAGTGGCTGGCTGTTGTTGCGTTGCTGCTGATAGCCATCGTAGGCAATTATATTTATCGCGACGTGACGCTGCCTTTGCGCGCGCTGGCTGTCGTGGTGCTGATTGCGGCTGCGGGCGGCATTGCGCTGTTGACGGTCAAAGGCAAAGCAACTGTGGCTTTTGCACGTGAAGCACGCACTGAAATGCGTAAGGTCATTTGGCCGACTCGCCAGGAAACGCTGCATACCACGTTAATCGTTGCCGCGGTTACAGCCGTGATGTCACTGATTTTGTGGGGGCTGGATGGTATTCTGGTCCGTCTGGTATCGTTTATCACTGGCCTGAGGTTCTGAGATGTCTGAAGCTCCAAAAAAACGCTGGTACGTCGTGCAGGCGTTTTCCGGCTTTGAAGGCCGCGTAGCACAGTCGCTGCGCGAGCACATCAAATTGCACAACATGGAAGAGCTCTTCGGCGACGTCATGGTTCCTACTGAAGAAGTGGTAGAGATCCGCGGCGGTCAGCGTCGTAAAAGCGAGCGCAAATTTTTCCCAGGCTACGTGCTGGTACAGATGGTGATGAATGACGCCAGCTGGCACCTGGTGCGCAGCGTGCCGCGCGTGATGGGTTTCATCGGCGGTACTTCTGACCGTCCTGCGCCGATTAGCGATAAAGAAGTGGATGCGATCATGAACCGCCTGCAGCAGGTGGGTGACAAGCCGCGTCCGAAAACGCTGTTCGAACCGGGCGAAATGGTACGCGTCAACGACGGTCCGTTTGCCGACTTCAACGGCGTGGTCGAAGAGGTGGATTACGAGAAGAGCCGCCTGAAAGTTTCCGTTTCTATCTTTGGCCGCGCAACGCCGGTCGAACTGGACTTCGGACAGGTGGAGAAAGGTTAATCACCTTGTTCACATTTTGACTCTTGCAGCAGGCGCGAAATTTAACTATAATTTCGCGCCTTTTGTTTTTATGCGCTGGCAACAGCGTGTGAACTGTTATCACGGGGAGCCTGTTTTTCAGGCGTTATACCCAACTGAGGAAAAATCATGGCCAAGAAAGTACAAGCCTACGTCAAGCTGCAGGTTGCAGCGGGTATGGCTAACCCGAGCCCACCGGTAGGTCCGGCTCTGGGTCAGCAGGGCGTTAACATCATGGAATTCTGTAAGGCGTTCAACGCTAAAACCGAATCCCTGGAGAAAGGTCTGCCGACTCCGGTTGTTATCACCGTATACAGCGACCGTTCTTTCACCTTCGTTACCAAAACTCCGCCGGCCGCCGTTCTGCTGAAAAAAGCAGCGGGCATCAAGTCTGGTTCTGGTAAGCCGAACAAAGATAAAGTCGGTAAAGTAACCCGTGCTCAGGTACGTGAAATCGCAGAAACCAAAGCTGCGGACATGACTGGTGCTGACGTAGAAGCGATGACTCGCTCTATCGAAGGTACTGCTCGTTCCATGGGCCTGGTAGTGGAGGACTAAGAAATGGCTAAGCTGACCAAGCGCATGCGCGTGATCCGTGACAAAGTTGATGCGACCAAGCAGTACGACGTCACTGAAGCTGTTGCTCTGCTGAAAGAACTGGCTACCGCTAAGTTTGTAGAGAGCGTGGACGTTGCCGTTAACCTCGGCATTGACGCACGTAAATCTGACCAGAACGTTCGTGGTGCGACCGTTCTGCCGCACGGTACTGGTCGTTCAGTACGCGTTGCTGTCTTTACCCAGGGCGCAAACGCCGAAGCTGCTAAAGCAGCTGGCGCTGAGCTGGTAGGTATGGAAGATCTGGCTGACCAGATCAAAAAAGGCGAAATGAACTTCGACGTAGTAATCGCTTCTCCGGATGCGATGCGCGTTGTTGGCCAGTTAGGCCAGGTTCTGGGCCCGCGCGGCCTGATGCCAAACCCGAAAGTCGGTACTGTAACCCCGAACGTTGCTGAAGCGGTTAAAAACGCGAAGGCTGGTCAGGTTCGTTACCGTAACGACAAGAACGGCATCATCCACACTACCATCGGTAAAGTGGACTTCGACGCTGACAAGCTGAAAGAAAACCTGGAATCTCTGCTGGTTGCGCTGAAAAAAGCAAAACCTGCTCAGGCGAAAGGCGTTTACATCAAGAAAATCAGCCTGTCTACCACCATGGGCGCTGGCATTGCCATCGACCAGGCGGGTCTGAACGCAGTAGCAAACTAATTGCTGCTTGAAACGGGCGAAAAATTCACCTAGAATCTTACGCCCGTTGTTCTGGTAAAACAGACACTGAATTTATATCCCGCTGTGACTGACGTTTTTGCTTCGGTGAAGTGACGGAAACAGCGGGGTAGGTTGGAGCCAGGCCTTTCCTGGCCTCCGTCCAAGACCGCAGGCGCGGCCCATCCTCGGATGTGACGCTTAATCCCCTGCGTAGACGGTGACAGAGCCAAAAAGAATTTTTTCTGAACTGGATTCTGCTCACCGTGTTTTAGCGCTTACTTTCCCTTGGGTCGGTAAGTGAAGTGAGTTCCGGAGAAATCCATCTCCGGCCAAAATCCAGGAGCAAAAGCTAATGGCATTAAATCTTCAAGACAAACAAGCGATTGTTGCTGAAGTCAGCGAAGTAGCCAAAGGCGCGCTGTCAGCGGTTGTTGCGGATTCTCGCGGCGTTACCGTTGATAAAATGACCGAACTGCGTAAAGCAGGTCGTGAAGCTGGCGTTTACATGCGTGTTGTTCGTAACACCCTGCTGCGCCGCGTCGTTGAAGGTACTCAGTTCGAGTGCCTGAAAGACACGTTTGTTGGTCCGACCCTGATTGCATACTCTATGGAACACCCGGGCGCTGCTGCCCGTCTGTTCAAAGATTTCGCGAAAGCGAATGCAAAATTTGAGGTCAAAGCTGCAGCCTTTGAAGGTGAGCTGATCCCGGCGGCACAAATTGACCGTCTGGCAACGCTGCCGACTTACGAAGAAGCACTGGCACGTCTGATGTCGACCATGAAAGAAGCCGCTGCTGGCAAACTGGTCCGCACTCTGGCTGCTGTTCGCGATGCAAAAGAAGCGGCTTAAGGCCAGATTCTTTTCTTTCGCACTTGCTAACGTATAAACTTTTTCTGATTCTTAGGAACAATTGTCATGTCTATCACTAAAGATCAAATTCTGGAAGCCGTTGCCGCTATGTCCGTAATGGAAGTAGTTGAGCTGGTTTCTGCTATGGAAGAAAAATTCGGCGTTTCTGCTGCTGCTGCTGTAGCTGTTGCTGCTGGCCCGGCTGAAGCTGTTGAAGAGAAAACTGAATTCGACGTCGTTCTGAAATCTGCTGGCGCGAACAAAGTAGCTGTAATCAAAGCCGTTCGTAGCGCAACTGGTCTGGGCCTGAAAGAAGCCAAAGACCTGGTTGAAGCAACTGGCGTGATCAAAGAAGGCATCAGCAAAGACGACGCAGCTGCACTTGAAGCTGCTCTGAAAGAAGCTGGCGCAGAAGTTGAAGTTAAGTAAGACAACCCTTGGGTTGCAGTCTGAGTAATATCAGGCTGATGGCTGGTGGCTTTTGGGTCACCAGCCTTTTTGCGCTCAAGAGCCTTGATGGGGTTTCGCACTGTTTGTCCATCGCTGCTCTTCAATATCTTTTTCTATCGACGACTTAATATACTGCTTTCCTGCGCGGGTTCCCTGCCCATGCTAATGCAATGAAATGATTTAAGAGTGATAGAAAGATGTATTGCATGTGACCTCTGTGTCGCATGAATCAAACAAAATAGTGTTGCATGAACTGTCCTTCAGGACGGACAGCGTGGGTCGACTTGTCAGCTAGCTGAGGAACCCTATGGTTTACTCCTATACCGAGAAAAAACGTATTCGTAAGGATTTTGGTAAACGTCCGCAAGTACTGGACATACCTTATCTCCTTTCTATCCAGCTTGACTCGTTCCAGAAGTTCATCGAGCAAGATTCGGAAGGTCAGTACGGACTGGAAGCAGCTTTCCGTTCCGTCTTCCCCATTCAGAGTTACAGCGGTAACTCCGAGCTGCAATACGTCAGCTACCGTCTGGGCGAACCCGTCTTTGACGTTAAAGAGTGTCAGATTCGTGGCGTGACGTTCTCTGCTCCGCTGCGCGTCAAACTGCGTCTGGTGATCTACGAGCGCGAAGCGCCGGAAGGCACCGTAAAAGACATTAAAGAACAAGAAGTGTACATGGGCGAAATCCCGCTCATGACCGACAACGGTACCTTTGTTATCAACGGTACTGAACGCGTTATCGTTTCTCAGCTGCATCGTAGTCCTGGCGTCTTCTTCGACAGCGATAAAGGTAAAACCCACTCATCGGGTAAAGTGCTTTATAACGCACGTATTATTCCTTATCGCGGTTCATGGCTCGACTTCGAGTTCGACCCGAAAGACAACCTGTTCGTACGTATCGACCGCCGTCGTAAGCTGCCGGCCAGTATCATTCTGCGCGCGCTGAACTACACCTCTGAGCAGATCCTTGACCTGTTCTTCGAAAAAGTGGTGTTCGAGATCCGCGACAACAAGCTGCAGATGGAGCTGGTGCCTGAGCGCCTGCGTGGCGAGACCGCCTCTTTCGACATCGAAGCTAACGGCAACGTCTACGTTGAGAAAGGTCGTCGCATCACTGCGCGCCACATTCGTCAGCTGGAAAAAGATGGCATTCAGCACATCGAAGTGCCGGTTGAGTACATCGCGGGCAAAGTGGTCGCGAAAGATTACATCGACGAGAGCACCGGCGAACTGATCGTTCCGGCTAACATGGAACTCTCCATGGATCTGCTGGCGAAGCTGAGCCAGGCAGGTCACAAGCGTATCGAAACGCTGTTCACCAACGATCTGGATCACGGCCCGTACATCTCTGAGACCCTGCGTGTCGACCCGACCAACGATCGCCTGAGCGCGCTGGTTGAGATCTACCGCATGATGCGTCCTGGCGAGCCGCCGACGCGTGAAGCTGCTGAGAACCTGTTCGAGAACCTGTTCTTCTCAGAAGATCGTTACGATCTGTCGGCTGTTGGCCGCATGAAGTTCAACCGTTCGCTGCTGCGTGATGAGATCGAAGGCTCAGGCATTCTGAGCAAAGAAGACATCATCGACGTGATGAAGAAGCTGATCGATATCCGTAACGGTAAAGGCGAAGTGGACGATATCGACCACCTCGGCAACCGTCGTATTCGTTCAGTCGGCGAAATGGCGGAAAACCAGTTCCGCGTTGGCCTGGTTCGCGTAGAGCGCGCGGTGAAAGAGCGTCTGTCCCTGGGCGACCTCGACACGCTGATGCCGCAGGACATGATCAACGCCAAGCCGATTTCGGCGGCGGTGAAAGAGTTCTTCGGCTCCAGCCAGCTGTCACAGTTTATGGATCAGAACAACCCGCTGTCTGAGATTACGCACAAACGTCGTATCTCTGCACTGGGCCCAGGCGGTCTGACGCGTGAGCGCGCCGGCTTCGAAGTTCGAGACGTACACCCGACGCACTACGGTCGCGTATGTCCAATCGAAACCCCTGAAGGTCCGAACATCGGTCTGATCAACTCGCTTTCTGTGTACGCACAGACTAACGAGTACGGTTTCCTGGAAACCCCGTATCGTCGCGTGATCGACGGCGTGGTCTCTGATGAAATTCATTACCTCTCTGCGATTGAAGAGGGTAACTACGTTATCGCTCAGGCGAACGCCCAGCTGGATGAAGAAGGTCACTTTGTTGATGATCTCGTCACCTGCCGTAGCAAAGGCGAATCGAGCCTGTTCAGCCGCGATCAGGTTGACTACATGGACGTTTCCACCCAGCAGGTGGTTTCCGTCGGTGCGTCGCTGATCCCGTTCCTGGAGCACGATGATGCTAACCGCGCCCTGATGGGTGCGAACATGCAACGTCAGGCTGTTCCTACTCTGCGTGCTGACAAGCCGCTGGTAGGTACCGGTATGGAGCGCGCGGTTGCGGTCGACTCTGGCGTTACCGCCGTAGCGAAACGTGGCGGTACCGTTCAGTACGTTGATGCTTCTCGTATCGTTATCAAAGTTAACGAAGATGAAATGTATCCGGGCGAAGCGGGTATCGACATCTACAACCTGACTAAGTACACCCGTTCTAACCAGAACACCTGCATCAACCAGATGCCGTGTGTGTCGCTGGGCGAGCCGGTCGAGCGCGGCGACGTGCTGGCTGACGGTCCGTCAACCGACCTGGGCGAACTGGCACTTGGCCAGAACATGCGCGTCGCGTTCATGCCGTGGAACGGTTACAACTTCGAAGACTCCATCCTCGTTTCCGAGCGTGTGGTTCAGGAAGACCGTTTCACCACCATCCATATTCAGGAACTGGCCTGTGTGTCTCGCGACACCAAGCTGGGGCCAGAAGAGATCACCGCTGATATCCCGAACGTGGGTGAAGCTGCGCTATCTAAACTGGATGAATCCGGCATCGTTTATATCGGTGCGGAAGTGACCGGCGGCGACATTCTGGTGGGCAAGGTGACGCCGAAAGGTGAAACCCAGCTGACGCCGGAAGAGAAACTACTGCGCGCTATCTTCGGCGAAAAAGCGTCTGACGTGAAAGATTCGTCACTGCGCGTGCCGAACGGCGTTTCCGGTACGGTTATCGACGTACAGGTCTTTACCCGCGATGGCGTGGAAAAAGACAAGCGTGCGCTGGAAATCGAAGAGATGCAGCTGAAGCAGGCGAAGAAAGACCTGTCTGAAGAACTGCAGATCCTCGAAGCGGGCCTGTTCGGCCGTATCCAGGCGGTGCTGATCTCCGGCGGCGTTGAAGCCGACAAGCTCGACAAGCTGCCGCGTGAGCGCTGGCTGGAGCTGGGCCTGACCGACGAAGAGAAGCAGAATGCGCTGGAGCAGCTGGCTGAGCAGTACGACGAACTGAAGCACGAGTTTGAGAAAAAACTCGAAGCCAAGCGTCGTAAGATCACCCAGGGCGACGATCTCGCGCCGGGCGTGCTGAAAATCGTCAAAGTCTACCTGGCCGTTAAACGTCAGATTCAGCCTGGCGACAAGATGGCAGGCCGTCACGGTAACAAAGGTGTTATCTCTAAGATCAACCCGATCGAAGATATGCCTTACGACGAGAACGGCACGCCGGTCGACATCGTACTGAACCCGCTGGGCGTACCGTCGCGTATGAACATCGGTCAGATCCTGGAGACGCATCTGGGTATGGCGGCGAAAGGTATCGGCGACAAGATCAACGCCATGCTGAAGCGTCAGGAAGAAGTCGCGAAACTGCGCGAATTCATCCAGCGTGCCTATGACCTGGGCGCGGACGTGCGTCAGCGCGTCGACCTCAACACCTTCTCTGATGATGAAGTGTTGCGTCTGGCTGAGAACCTGAAAAAAGGTATGCCGATCGCTACGCCAGTGTTTGACGGTGCGAAAGAGAGCGAAATCAAAGAGCTGCTGCAGCTGGGCGATTTGCCGACTTCCGGCCAGATCACGCTGTTTGACGGCCGTACCGGCGAGCAGTTCGAGCGTCCGGTTACTGTGGGCTACATGTACATGCTGAAACTCAACCACCTGGTTGATGACAAGATGCATGCGCGTTCCACCGGCTCTTACAGCCTGGTTACTCAGCAGCCGCTGGGTGGTAAAGCACAGTTTGGTGGTCAGCGCTTCGGTGAGATGGAAGTGTGGGCGCTGGAAGCATACGGCGCGGCATACACCCTGCAGGAAATGCTTACCGTTAAGTCTGATGACGTGAACGGTCGTACGAAGATGTATAAAAACATCGTCGACGGCAACCATCAGATGGAACCGGGCATGCCGGAATCCTTCAACGTACTGTTGAAAGAGATTCGCTCGCTGGGCATCAACATCGAGCTGGAAGACGAGTAAGCACTCGCAAGTACTGGTTATGGGGCGCGCAGTTTCGGCTGCGCGCCCCTGAGAGTTCCACTCCGACGGGAGCTAATCCGTGAAAGACTTACTTAAGTTTCTGAAAGCGCAAACTAAAACCGAAGAGTTTGATGCGATCAAAATTGCGCTGGCTTCGCCAGACATGATCCGTTCCTGGTCTTTCGGTGAAGTGAAAAAGCCGGAAACCATTAACTACCGTACCTTCAAGCCAGAGCGTGATGGTCTTTTCTGCGCCCGTATTTTCGGACCAGTAAAAGATTACGAGTGCCTGTGCGGTAAGTACAAGCGCCTGAAACACCGCGGTGTGATCTGCGAGAAGTGCGGCGTCGAAGTGACCCAGACCAAAGTGCGTCGTGAGCGCATGGGCCACATCGAACTGGCTTCTCCGACCGCGCACATCTGGTTCCTGAAGTCGCTGCCGTCCCGTATCGGCCTGCTGCTGGATATGCCGCTGCGCGATATCGAACGCGTGCTCTATTTCGAATCTTACGTTGTTGTCGAAGGTGGCATGACCAACCTCGAAAAACGTCAGATTCTGACCGAAGAGCAGTACCTTGACGCGCTGGAAGAGTTCGGCGACGAATTCGACGCGAAAATGGGCGCCGAAGCGATCCAGGCTCTGCTGAAAAATATGGATCTGGAGCAAGAGTGCGAGCAGCTGCGTGAAGAGCTGAACGAAACCAACTCCGAGACCAAGCGTAAGAAGCTGACCAAGCGCATCAAGCTGCTGGAAGCGTTCGTACAGTCCGGCAACAAGCCGGAGTGGATGATCCTGACCGTGCTGCCGGTGCTGCCGCCGGATCTGCGCCCGCTGGTTCCGCTGGACGGCGGTCGTTTCGCAACGTCGGATCTGAACGATCTGTATCGTCGCGTTATCAACCGTAACAACCGTCTGAAGCGTCTGCTGGATCTGGCTGCGCCGGATATCATCGTACGCAACGAAAAACGTATGCTGCAGGAAGCGGTCGATGCCCTGCTGGATAACGGTCGTCGCGGTCGTGCGATCACCGGTTCCAACAAGCGTCCGCTGAAATCTTTGGCCGATATGATCAAAGGTAAGCAGGGTCGTTTCCGTCAGAACCTGCTCGGTAAGCGCGTTGACTATTCTGGTCGTTCTGTTATCACCGTAGGTCCATACCTGCGTCTGCATCAGTGCGGCCTGCCGAAGAAAATGGCGCTGGAGCTGTTCAAACCCTTTATCTACGGCAAGCTGGAGCTGCGTGGCCTGGCCACCACCATCAAAGCCGCGAAGAAAATGGTTGAGCGCGAAGAAGCGGTTGTCTGGGATATCCTGGATGAAGTTATCCGCGAACACCCGGTTCTGCTGAACCGTGCGCCGACGCTGCACCGTCTGGGTATCCAGGCGTTTGAACCGGTTCTGATCGAAGGTAAAGCGATCCAGCTGCACCCGCTGGTGTGTGCGGCCTATAACGCCGACTTCGATGGTGACCAGATGGCTGTTCACGTACCGCTGACGCTGGAAGCCCAGCTGGAAGCGCGTGCGCTGATGATGTCTACCAACAACATTCTGTCTCCGGCGAACGGCGAACCAATCATCGTTCCGTCTCAGGACGTTGTACTGGGTCTGTATTATATGACCCGTGACTGTGTTAACGCCAAAGGCGAAGGCATGGTGCTGACCGGCCCGAAAGAAGCTGAGCGTGTTTATCGCGCTGGCCTCGCATCGCTGCACGCTCGCGTTAAGGTACGTATTACCGAACACGAGAAAAACGAGCAGGATGAGTGGGTTGCTAAAACCAGCATCATTGACACCACCATTGGCCGCGCCATCCTGTGGATGATCGTGCCAAAAGGTCTGCCGTTCTCCATCGTTAACCAGGCGCTGGGCAAAAAAGCTATCTCCAAAATGCTGAACACCTGTTACCGCATTTTGGGCCTGAAGCCGACCGTTATCTTTGCTGACCAGACCATGTACACCGGTTTCGCTTACGCAGCCCGTTCAGGCGCGTCTGTCGGCATCGACGACATGGTTATCCCAGAGAAGAAAGTGGAAATCATCACCGAAGCGGAAGCGGAAGTGGCTGAGATCCAGGAGCAGTTCCAGTCTGGTCTGGTTACCGCGGGCGAGCGTTACAACAAAGTCATCGATATCTGGGCTGCGGCGAACGAGCGCGTAGCGAAGGCGATGATGGAAAACCTCTCAACTGAGACCGTGATTAACCGTGACGGCGAAGAAGAGAAACAGGTTTCCTTTAACAGCATCTTTATGATGGCCGACTCGGGTGCGCGTGGTTCTGCGGCACAGATTCGTCAGCTGGCTGGTATGCGTGGTCTGATGGCGAAGCCGGATGGCTCCATCATCGAGACGCCGATTACGGCGAACTTCCGTGAAGGTCTGAACGTACTCCAGTACTTCATCTCGACCCACGGTGCGCGTAAAGGTCTGGCGGATACCGCACTGAAAACGGCGAACTCCGGTTATCTGACGCGTCGTCTGGTTGACGTTGCTCAGGACCTGGTCGTAACAGAAGATGACTGCGGCACCTTCGAAGGCATCATGATGACGCCGGTTATCGAAGGCGGCGACGTTAAAGAACCGCTGCGCGAGCGCGTGCTTGGCCGTGTAACCGCTGAAGATGTGCTGAAGCCGGGCACCGCTGACATCCTGGTTCCGCGTAATACGCTGCTGGATGAGCACTGGTGTGATGTGGTTGAACAGAACTCTGTCGACACCATCAAAGTTCGCTCTGTTGTAAGCTGTGAAACCGATTTTGGTGTGTGCGCCCACTGCTACGGTCGCGACCTGGCGCGTGGTCACATCATCAACAAAGGTGAAGCGATCGGTGTTATCGCGGCACAGTCCATCGGTGAGCCGGGTACACAGCTGACCATGCGTACGTTCCACATCGGTGGTGCGGCATCGCGTGCGGCAGCAGAATCCAGCATTCAGGTGAAGAACAAAGGTACTATCAAACTGACCAACGCTAAGTCGGTAACCAACTCCGCTGGCAAACTGGTTATTACTTCACGTAACGTCGAACTGAAAATGATCGATGAGTTTGGCCGTACTAAAGAGAGCTATAAAGTCCCTTACGGCGCGATCATGGCGAAAGGCGACGGCGAGCAGGTTGCAGCGGGCGAAACCGTAGCAAACTGGGATCCGCACACCATGCCGGTTATCACCGAAGTAAGCGGCTACATTCGCTTTACTGACATGATTGATGGTCAGACCATCACGCGTCAGACTGACGAACTGACGGGTCTCTCTTCGCTGGTGGTTCTGGATACTGCTGAGCGTACTTCAGGCGGTAAAGACCTGCGTCCGGCGCTGAAAATCGTCGATGAGCAGGGCGAAGATGTTCTGATCCCGGGCACCGACATGCCGGCTCAGTACTTCCTGCCGGGCAAAGCGATCGTTCAGCTGGAAGACGGTAAGAAAATCAGCTCTGGTGATACCCTGGCGCGTGTGCCTCAGGAATCTGGCGGTACCAAGGATATTACCGGTGGTCTGCCGCGCGTTGCTGACCTGTTCGAAGCGCGTCGTCCGAAAGAGCCAGCAATCCTGGCGGAGATCAGCGGCATCATCTCCTTCGGTAAAGAGACCAAAGGTAAACGTCGTCTGGTGATCACGCCGGTTGATGGCAGCGAGCCTTACGAAGAGATGATTCCGAAATGGCGTCAGCTCAACGTGTTTGAAGGTGAGCGCGTAGAACGTGGTGACGTGGTTTCTGACGGTCCGGAATCGCCGCACGACATTCTGCGTCTGCGTGGCGTCCATGCTGTGACCCGTTACATCACTAACGAAGTGCAGGAAGTTTACCGCCTGCAGGGCGTTAAGATTAACGATAAGCACATTGAAGTCATCGTTCGCCAGATGCTGCGTAAAGCAACCATCATGAGCGCGGGAAGCACCGACTTCCTGGAAGGTGAGCAGGCAGAAGTCTCTCGCATCAAGATCTCTAACCGCGATCTGGAAGCGAACGGCAAAATCGGCGCAACCTATATGCGCGATCTGCTGGGTATCACCAAAGCGTCACTGGCAACCGAATCGTTCATCTCGGCAGCCTCGTTCCAGGAGACGACTCGTGTCCTGACCGAAGCCGCTGTTGCAGGCAAGCGCGACGAACTGCGCGGTCTGAAAGAGAACGTTATCGTGGGTCGTCTGATCCCGGCCGGTACCGGTTACGCTTACCATCAGGATCGTATGCGTCGCCGTCAGGCGGGCGAAGCACCGGTTGCTCCGCAGGTTACTGCGGATGAAGCCTCTGCAAGCCTGGCTGAACTGTTGAACGCCGGTCTCGGCGGCAGCGATAACGACTAACCGTTCTTCGCTTAATAAAAACCCTGCTTCGGCAGGGTTTTTTTATGGGCGCAAAAGAGCGGATCGGATGAATTAAGGGCAGCCTGTTTAGAATCATCCTGAGAGGCAGTGACGTCAGGGCAATAAAAGCGCCTGAAATTTTTACGCAGCAGCAGGAGCGAACAGCACCTCGAAGCTGTGCATTGGGCCCAGTTCAATAATTTGAAAAGAGAGCAAACCGACTTCGACCATAGGAAGACGCGCGACAGACTGTTGCAGTTCGTCACGGGACGAGGTTTCGTAAATGACGCTGATAATCAATGGGCTGGAAGAGAAGTAGATCTCCCGCAGCGTGCCAGCTTTATAGTCATTCCATACCGCCTGCATCTCTGCAACCGCATAAGGTTTAAACTCCGCCGGTTCGCGCCCGGCGACGGGTGTGAGTAAAACTAAAAATTTCATATGATGATCTCCTTTAAGAAGCTCAACGTTATCAGCCGCAACAAGGCGCTTGTAGGCTGCGGAGCAGCAAGGAGATATTGACCTGATGGCAACACCAATCTTTTCATCCAGCCTCACGCAGCTACTCTGGTTCGCGCGTATCGTTGAAGCAGGATCTTTCGCCGAAGCTGCACGCCGTGCCGGCACAACCACGTCGGCCGTATCCAAAGCGTTGAGCCGGTTCGAGAGCCAGCATGGCGTACGTCTTCTGCACCGAACGACGCATGCCCTGTCGCTGACCGGGGAAGGCGAGAGAATGCTGATGCTGGCACGCGGACTGCTCGAAGAGGTTAATCAGGTAGAGAATGCCCTTAGCGGTATTGAGAGCGAGGGCGCTGCGGGCCGGGTGCGCATCTCGGTTCCGTCCTCTTTTGGACGCGCCTGTATCATGCCTGCGTTACCAGCCTTTCTTGCTGCTCATCCTGAAATCTCACTGGAGATGCATTTCAGCGACGCGATGATGGATTTAGCCAGTGGCGGCTTTGATTTTGTGATCCGTTCCGGCGCGCTGGAAGCCTGGCCAGGCCATTCTGCCCGCAAGCTGTTTAGTTTTCCCTGGGTCGCCTGCGCGACGCCAGATTATCTCAGGCAACACGGCGAGCCCTGCACGCCTTTCGATCTCAGCACACATTCACAGATCGGTTTCTGGAATCTCAATAAAGGACGGGCGGACGCCTGGCGTTTTAATTCGCCCGACGATGGAAAAGCGGTGCGCTGGGAACCCGCCTCACGCTATCTTTTTGACGACGGGCAGGCGGCATGGCAGATGGTGCGTGCTGGCTGCGGCATTGGCTGGGCACCTTCGTGGCTTGGCGCGTCTGATTTTGCCAGCGGCGCCGTGGTCGAAATATTAAAAGCGTGGCGCACCGAGAGGGTAAATATGTGGGTGCTGCGTCTTGAGCGCCGACTGACACCCAGACGCACGCAAACGGTCATCGATTTTTTAACCGCGCTTCTCGCGCCTTATGAATCTTTAGTTTAGCTACCTTCGTTCATGCTCAATATCACCGCGCGTGAGGCCAATATCTTTTAGCTGCGCATCGCTCAGCTGTAACAGGATCAGGCGAGTCTTACGCTGCTGGTGGAGCGCTCGCAGGCTGCGCACAATGGCGCGCACCAGCGACCAGGGCGTGACCGAGAAAGGTTTTGCCGCACAGTTTTCTTCATATCCCATTTTCCTTTCCTCATCAGGTGAACTGAGGAATAGTGTCTTCCTGAGGAGGGAAAGGATACAGACGCAAAATTCGATTTTATTTAACATACAGATTGCCGTAAGCGGCGTCTGAATGGTAAAAAAATGGCTCATCTGTACTGTTTTCTACCTCTTTCATTTGAAGGGAGCCGGACATGACGCGTTATCAGCAGCTGGCAATGCATCTGGCGCAGCGTATTGAGCAGGGGCTTTACCGCAGCGGCGAGAAGCTGCCGTCAGTGCGTAGTCTGAGCCTTGAGCATGGCGTTAGCATCAGCACCGTGCAGCAGGCGTATCATGTGCTGGAGGAGAAACAGCTGATTACGCCGCAGCCGCGCTCCGGCTATTTTGTTTCGACGCGTAAGGCCGCGCCGCCGGTGCCGGCGCTGACGCGTCCGGTGCAGCGTCCGGTAGAGATCACGCAGTGGGAGTCGGTGCTGGATCTGCTCGAGAGTCGCCTGGAAAGAGACGTGCTGCAGCTGGGTAGCGGCATGCCGAATCTCTCTCAGCCCACCCTTAAACCCTTGTGGAAAATCCTCAGCCGCCAGGCGCAGCGGCAGGAAACGCAGCTTCTCAGCTACGACAATCTTTACGGCGTAACCAGCCTGCGCGAACAGGTGGCGCGCCTGGCGATCGACAGCGGCTGCCAGCTGTCGGCTGACGATATCGTCATTACCACTGGCTGCCATGAGGCGCTGTCGGTTTCGATTCGTGCGATATGCGAGTCGGGCGATATCATCGCGGTAGAGTCGCCATCGTTTCACGGCATCATGCAGACTCTGCGCGGCTTCGGCATTCGGGCGATTGAAATCCCAACCGATTCGGTCACCGGCATTAGTCTGGAGGCGCTTGAACTGGCGTTTGAGCAGTGGCCAATCAAAGCGGTCATGGTCGTGCCTAACTGCAATAATCCGCTGGGCTTTATTATGCCGGAAGCGCGTAAGCGTGCGCTGTTGACGCTGGCGCAGCGTTTTGACGTGGCGGTCATTGAGGATGATGTCTACGGCGAGCTGGCCTGGGAGTATCCGCGACCCGCCACGCTGAAATCGCTGGACGTAGACGGCCGGGTATTGCTGTGCAGCTCTTTTTCGAAAACGGTCGCGCCCGGTCTGCGCACCGGTTGGGTTGCGCCGGGACGATATCGCGATCGCGTGCTGCATATGAAATATATCGCTACGGGTTCGAGCAATACCCTGGCGCAGCATGCGATGGCGGAGTTTATTCGTCAGGGTTACTACCAGCCGCATTTGCGGCGTATGCGTCAGTTTTATCAGCGTAACTACGACAGCTTTAGCTGCTGGGTGCGCCACTATTTTCCATGCGGCATCTGCGTTTCTCGTCCGCAGGGCGGCTTTATGATGTGGGTCGAACTGCCGGAAGCCTTTGACGCCGTGCGGCTTAACCGCGAGCTGCGCGATTCTCATATCCAGATAGCGGTCGGATCGCTTTTTTCTGCGTCGGGTAAATACCGCAACTGTTTGCGGTTGAGCTTTGCGGTAACGCTGGACGATCGCGTCGAGCAGGCGCTGGCAAAAGTGGGCGAGGCCGTCGAGCGCGCGATAGCCGCCTGCGCGGGCGAAGATTCGCCACACTCCTTGCAGCAGCATGAGATCCTCCTGACTAAGTAGCAGAGGGCAGGGCCAGAGAGGGTGAGGGGAGGTCCGGCCCTGGCCAGGCAACATTGCCCGGCGACAGCCACTGTAGCGAAACAGAAAAACGGCGCGAGAGAGAAAGAATATCGCTGCGCGCCCTCTTCCAGCTTTTTTACTGCTGTTGCAGAAACCAGGCGTCTTTTGCGAGACGCATTCAGGTTTAAGCCTCTGGCTGCGGTTCCGCCAGCGTCAGCAACCTCTGCGTTGCGGCGCGCCAGTCTGGCGCCTGCGTAATGGCGCTGACGACGGCAATACTGCCGACGCCGGTCGCCAGCACCGCCGGCGCACGCGCAATGCTGATGCCGCCAATCGCCACGGTAGAAACACCCTTAAGCCGCGCGATGTGCCGCTGAAGTTCAGACAGCCCTTGCGGCTCGGACGGCATCGCCTTGGTCTGGGTGGGAAAGATATGCCCCAGCGCGATATAGGAGGGGCGTATCGCCAGCGCGCGATCCAGTTCGGCGTCATCGTGGGTCGAAACGCCCAGTCGCAGGCCCGCTTCACGAATGGCGTTCAGGTTAGCGACGTCCAGATCTTCCTGACCAAGATGCACGCCATAGGCGTGATGTTTAATCGCCAGCCGCCAGTAGTCATTGATAAACAGACGCGCCTGATAAAGCTTGCCGAGTGCAATCGCCTCCACGATCGCAGGCTCTACTGCCTCATCCTGTTGATCTTTGATGCGCAGCTGGATCGTGCGCACCCCAGCCTCCAGCAGGCGCGCAATCCACTCGACGCTGTCGACCACCGGATAAAGCCCTAAGCGCGGCGCCGTGGCGGGAAAAGGGGCGTTCATGGTTTCTCCTCGTTCAGCGCATCGGCTGAGTGATAAAGTTCGCCGCCGCGGCGGCGAAAGGTTTCCGACATCCGCTGCATGCCGATTTCGATTGGCTGCGCCTCGTTTTCCTGCTTTTCCGCATAGTCGCGCACTTCCTGGCTGATTTTCATCGAGCAGAATTTTGGCCCGCACATCGAGCAGAAGTGGGCCACTTTGCCCGATTCCTGCGGCAGGGTTTCGTCGTGATAGGCGCGTGCGGTATGGGGATCGAGCGCCAGATTGAACTGATCCTCCCAGCGGAATTCAAAACGTGCTTTGGACATGGCGTTATCACGGATCTGCGCGCCGGGGTGGCCCTTCGCCAGATCCGCAGCATGGGCGGCAATCTTATAGGTGATAAGGCCCTGCTTGACGTCCTCTTTATTCGGCAGACCAAGATGCTCTTTGGGGGTGACATAGCAGAGCATCGCGCAGCCGAACCAGCCGATCATGGCGGCCCCGATGCCGGAGGTAAAGTGATCGTAGCCGGGCGCGATATCGGTAGTCAGCGGACCGAGCGTATAGAAAGGCGCTTCGTGGCAGTGCTCCAGCTGCTCGGTCATATTGCGGCGGATCATCTGCATAGGAATATGGCCGGGGCCCTCGATCATCACCTGGACGTCATATTCCCAGGCGATCTTCGTCAGCTCGCCCAGCGTATGCAGTTCAGCAAACTGCGCCTCGTCGTTGGCGTCCTGAATCGAGCCGGGACGCAGGCCGTCGCCAAGCGACAGCGAAACGTCGTAGGCGGCGCAGATTTCGCAAATCTCGCGAAAGTGTTCGTAAAGGAAGCTTTCGCGGTGATGCGACAGGCACCATTTCGCCATAATCGACCCGCCGCGCGAGACTATGCCGGTCAGCCGCTTTGCCGTCATCGGCACATAGCGCAGCAGTACGCCGGCGTGGATGGTGAAGTAGTCGACGCCTTGCTCTGCCTGCTCCAGCAGCGTGTCGCGAAACACCGCCCAGTCGAGGTTTTCGGCGACGCCGTTTACCTTCTCCAGCGCCTGATAAATCGGCACCGTGCCGATGGGTACCGGGCTGTTGCGCAGGATCCACTCGCGTGTTTCATGGATATAGCGGCCCGTCGAGAGATCCATAACGGTATCGGCGCCCCAGCGCGTCGACCAGACCAGTTTCTCTACCTCCTCCTCGATAGAGGAGGTCACCGCCGAGTTGCCGATATTGGCGTTGACCTTCACCAGAAAGTTGCGGCCGATAATCATCGGCTCCGATTCAGGATGGTTAATGTTCGCGGGAATAATGGCGCGCCCGGCGGCCACTTCCTGGCGCACAAACTCGGGGGTGATGTTTTCCGGCAGCTGCGCGCCGAAGCTATGGCCTGCGTGCTGCTGTCGCAGCACGTCGCTGACAATGCGCTCGCGGCCCATGTTCTCGCGCAGCGCGATAAACTCCATTTCCGGCGTGATAATGCCCAGGCGCGCATAGTGGAGCTGGGTGACGCGGCGTCCCGCTTTCGCGCGCCGGGGCTGCGGCAGCTGATCGAAACGCAAATGATCGAGCCCGTCGTCTGCCAGACGCTGCTGCGTATAGCGCGAGCTGGTATGCTTCAGCGTTTCGCTATCGTCGCGCGCGGCAATCCAGTCGGCGCGCAGCTTCGCCAGGCCGCGCTGAACGTCGATAACGGCATCGGGATCGCCATAGGGGCCAGCGGTATCGTAAACCGGCACCGCCTCATTCTCTTCATAGCGCGGGTGGTGTTTATCGCCGCCGAGCAGCGTCGGGCTGAGCTGAATCTCCCGCATCGGTACGCGAATATCGTCCCGGCTGCCCTGGATCCAGATACGTTTCGAGTTGGGAAAGGCAACGCCGCCCTGAAGCGCATTGATAAACGCCTGTGCCTGAGCACGCTGTTCACGACGGGTGGTTTTGGTCATAGACATAGCAATTTTCCTGTTGAAAGGGGAACGTTGCTTGTCCGGAGTTCGGAAGGAGTAACAGAAACGGCAGGCGAAAAACGCCAGCGTACTGATGTGTTTACTCTTGTTCCCTTCGCAGGTTCTAACCTGATCAGGTTCCGCGGATCCCGAATTAACGGTCTCAGCCCTTGCGGGCACTCCGACAAGATAGGTAAACGGTTTTCTGACGGTTACGCTTGCCCTTTTACGAAGGGCGGCGCGCACGGCGCCAGAAATCTCGTTTACGTTGGCTACATTGCAAACAGTGAGTAGCTCAAAAAACAAAAACGGGTTTTCAACGTTATCGTCGAAAACCCGTTCAGCATAAAAGGGCTTTTACAGAATAACAAGGACTTTACAACTGATTAACCTTAAGCCGGACGCGACAGCTGGCTGCTGTCATTCGCTACCGGAGCGCGTATCAGGCTGTTGTCCCAGGCAAGCTGGATCAGTTTATCTTCCAGCGTGAAGCGCGCTTCCAGCACTTCGCCTACTTCTGACAGTGCCAGCTGAAAATCGACGCAGTTGTCATCGTCAATCGACTGCTGCAGATGGCCGTCATAGAGCTGCATCAAACGTTCGGTATTGGCTTCCAGCGGAGGATAAACCTGCGCGGCGGCAATCATCGGGCTGTCGCCTTCCATCTCATTGATGATGCGTTCATACATGCTGAAGTGACCGGCGGAAAGGTAGTCAACCAGGCCGTGACAAAAGTTGTCGAGCGCCTGCTCATCTAAAGTCGTTAGCGCTTCTTTGTTAGGCTTTAGTCCAACCAGATGGTAATAAGAAACCAACAGCTGGCGACGGGCGTCCAGCCACGAATCCACCAGTTCGTTACTGCCACCTACGCGCTCGGTCAGGACATTTAACTGGTTAAGCATTTCTGACTCCATGTAAATAAAATCCCTCTACCGTTGATGCTTCGGCTGGCGCCAGGCCGCCTGCAAGCTGAACGATTTAGGGTATAGTTGTTTGTCTACACACTTAACATCAGGACTTCAGCGTATCAATTACGACGCTAAGGATGACGATTATATGCAACGTGAGATCTCAAGCGTAGACGCTGGATGGTGGATTGTCAGCCATGAACAGAAACTTTGGTTGCCGCAGGGCGATCTGCCGCACGGCAGCGCCGCTACGTTTAAGTTAACAGGAAGCAAAGCGCAGCCTGTCGGCGAGTGGCAAGGCGAAACGGTATGGCTGGTGTGTGAAAATCGCGATCGCGATATGTTCTCGGTACGCCAGCTGATCGATGAAGAGGCGGGGCTGTTTCAGCTTGCCGGGCGCGCCGTGCAGCTGGCGGAGTTTTACCGCTCCCATCGTTTCTGCGGCTACTGCGGCCACGAAATGCATCTGAGCCGACATGAAAACGCCTGCCTGTGCGGGCACTGCCGTGAACGCTACTATCCGCAAATCGCGCCCTGCATTATTGTCGCCATCCGGCGCGGCGACGAGATATTACTGGCGAACCATGCGCGTCATCGCAACAGCATCTACACCGTGCTGGCGGGATTTGTCGAAGTGGGCGAGACGCTGGAGCAGGCGGTCGCGCGCGAGGTGATGGAGGAGAGCAATGTCCGCGTCCGGAATCTGCGCTATGTGACCTCGCAACCCTGGCCGTTCCCTCATTCGCTGATGATGGCGTTTATGGCGGACTATGACGGCGGCGATTTGCAAATCGATAATAAAGAGCTGCTGGACGCTGGCTGGTATCGCTACGACGCGCTGCCGATGTTGCCACCGCCGGGCACGGTGGCGCGCCGGCTGATTGAAGATACTGTCGCCATCTGCCGCGGCGAAGTCTAAGAAGTGTTACACTACGCGCCTGAAATTGAGAGAGTCCTGAAATGAGTGAACTGAAGAACGATCGTTATCTGCGCGCCCTTTTACGTCAACCGGTTGATATCACGCCGGTATGGATGATGCGACAAGCCGGACGTTATTTGCCGGAATACAAAGCGACGCGCGCCGTAGCCGGCGATTTTATGTCGCTGTGCAAGAACGCCGAGCTGGCGTGTGAAGTGACCCTGCAGCCGCTGCGCCGCTATCCGCTTGATGCGGCGATCCTCTTCAGCGATATCCTGACAATCCCCGACGCGATGGGCCTTGGACTCTACTTCGAAACCGGCGAAGGCCCGCGTTTCTCCAGTCCGATTACCTGCCGCGCCGATGTCGACAAACTGCCGGTGCCCGATCCTGAGCAGGAACTCGGCTATGTAATGAATGCGGTACGCACCATTCGCAAAAACCTCAACGGCGAAGTGCCGCTGATCGGTTTTTCCGGCAGTCCCTGGACGCTGGCGACCTACATGGTGGAAGGGGGCAGCAGCAAGGCCTTTACCAAAATCAAGAAAATGATGTACGCCGATCCCGCTACGCTGCATGCGATGCTCGATAAGCTGGCGGACAGCGTCATTCTCTATCTCAACGCGCAGATCCGCGCGGGCGCGCAGTCGGTAATGGTGTTCGACACCTGGGGTGGCGTGCTGACGGGCCGCGACTATCTGGAGTTCTCGCTCTACTACATGCATAAAATCGTCGACAGCGTGCTGCATGAGAATGAAGGCCGCCGCGTACCGATTACGCTGTTTACCAAAGGCGGCGGACAGTGGCTGGAAGCGATGGCCGCGACCGGCTGCGATGCGCTCGGTCTCGACTGGACCACCGATATCGGCGAGGCACGACGCCGCGTCGGCGACAAAGTCGCGCTGCAGGGCAACATGGATCCGTCTATGCTTTATGCGCCAGCTGCGCGTATTGAGCAGGAAGTCGCGGGCATTCTCGACGGCTTCGGCGCGGGCAGCGGTCACGTCTTCAATCTGGGACATGGCATTCATCAGGATGTGCCGCCAGAGCATGCAGGCGTGTTTGTTGAGGCGGTACACCGTCTCTCGGGCCAATATCATCAGGAGTAAATATGGACATTGCTGCACTGCGCGCGGAGCAGCTTCAGCGCGCTGCAGAGGTGGTGCGGCAGGATGATTTCGACGTCCTGCCTCCGCGTTTTATCGGCGGCGCCGATGTCGGATTCGAACAGGAAGGGGCGGTGACCCGCGCCGCCCTGGTTATCCTCGAATATCCCTCTCTGAAGCTGGTGGAGCATCGCGTGGCGCGCATCGCCACTACCATGCCCTATATTCCGGGCTTTCTCTCCTTTCGCGAATATCCTGCGCTGCTGGCGGCGTGGAATACCCTTGAGCGCAAACCGGATCTGCTGTTCGTCGACGGACACGGCATCTCGCACCCGCGTCGTCTCGGCGTCGCCTCGCATTTTGGCTTAATGGTGGACGTGCCGACCATTGGCGTGGCGAAAAAGCGCCTGTGTGGCCGTTTTGCCGAGCTGGGGGCCGAGCCGGGATCGCGTCAGCCACTGATAGACAAGGGCGAACAGATCGGCTGGGTATGGCGCAGCAAAGCGCGCTGTAATCCGCTTTTCGTGGCGACCGGACATCGCGTCAGCCTGGACAGCGCGCTGCAGTGGGTACAAAACTGCATGGGCGGCTATCGCCTGCCGGAACCGACGCGCTGGGCCGATGCTGTCGCGTCTAACCGCACCGCCTTTCAGCGCTGGCAAAACGCGCTTTAACGCTGTGCGCGCGGCACTTTTGCGGTACACTGCCGCCAGCTAAACGATGAAGAGCCCTGTTCATGTTACAAAACCCCGTTCACCTGCGTCTGGCGAAGCTGGAAAGCTGGCAGCATCTGACGTTTATGGCTTGCCTGTGCGAGCGTATGTTCCCCAATTACTGGGCGTTCTGCCAGCAGACGGAATTTGCCGATCCAGCGCTTTATCGCCGTCTTCTCGATCTCATCTGGGAAAGCCTGACGGTCAAAGACGCCAAAATTAATTTCGACAGCCAACTGGAAAAGCTTGAAGCCGCTATTCCCGATGGCGATGCGTTTGAAGTGTACGGGGTTTATCCGGCCATCGACGCCTGCGTGGCATTAAGCGAAGCGCTGCACGCTATGCTGAGCGGCGAAACCCTCGAGCATGCGATTGAAGTCAGCAAAACGTCAATCACCACCGTTGCGATGCTGGAAATGACCCAGGCCGGACGCGAAATGAGCGATGAAGAGCTGCGCGAAAACCCGGCCGTCATCGATGAATGGGACCTGCAATGGGAGATTTTCCGCCTGCTTGCCGACTGCGAAGAGCGAGACCTTGAATTGATCAAAGGATTGCGTTCGGACCTGCGGGAGGCGGGAATCAGCAACATCGGTATAAATTTTCAGCAGTAAGGCGGGAAAACGTGACTTCAGGCCTGAATTAGCGAGCCTGGAGGCTTCACATCGGCCCCCTCTCTGGTCTACATTTGGGGGGCTGAAAATTGTGGCTATCGGTGCGTGCAGGCTGAAGAGTGCCAGAATATGGCTTTTCCCTCGCACTCGTTGCTTAGCAAGCGATAAATACACTTTAAGGATAACTTATGAACAAGACTCAACTGATTGATGTGATCGCGGAAAAAGCGGACCTGTCAAAAACCCAGGCTAAAGCGGCTCTGGAATCTACTCTGGCTGCGATCACTGAGTCTCTGAAAGAAGGCGATGCTGTACAACTGGTTGGTTTTGGTACTTTTAAAGTGAACCACCGCGCTGAGCGTACCGGTCGTAACCCGCAAACTGGCAAAGAGATTAAAATCGCTGCGGCAAACGTACCGGCATTCGTGTCTGGTAAAGCGCTGAAAGACTCTGTTAAATAAGACGTCGCACTGCGGTCAGAATTTTAAAGAAGGGGCGAATTCGCCCCTTTTGTATTAGGGGCCAGTTATGCCGAACCTGCGTTCGTCCTCCTGTTTCGCCCTGCTTTCTCTTCTTTTGCTTTCCGGGTGCAGTTCTACGCCCGACACGCCTCCCTTTACCGCCAGCGGCTATCTTGCCGATCGCGGCGCGGTGCGCATCTGGCGCAAAAACAGCGGCCATCTTGCAATTCATCTGCGCACCCTCTATACGCCTTTTAACGGCGATGCGACGGAAACCACCGACTATCTGTGGCAAGAGCAGAAGCTGGTCAGCGTGACGCGGCACGTCAGCGGCAAGCAACCGAATGATGTCACGCTGCGTTTCGATCAGGACGGCAGCCTGAGCTTTATGCAACGGCAGCTGGCCGATCGGCGCGAAGCGGTCGATACCGATACGGTAGAGCTCTATAAGTTTGACGCGCAGCGTATGCTGGCGCAGAGCAATGCGCTGCTCAACGGCCATATCATCCTGAAACAGGGCCAGTGGCTGGGCGCGAAGCAGATTGTTACCTGCGAGGGCGAGCGCGTGTCGCCATCCTTTGACGATTATGCGCTGCAGATGCTGGTTCGACAGCAGCAGCGCAGCAGCGCGCCGTTGCTGGTCTCCTGGCTCGAAGCGCCGGAAGGGACGCAGCTGCTGCGCGCGGCGCCGGGAGAAAGCTGCGATTCGCAGCCGAAAGAAGAGGACTTTTAGGTTAAAGAAAAGGGCACGTAACGTGCCCTTTTTGCTTACTTGCGGTTAATGGCGCGATAGCCGATATCGCGACGGCAGAAGCTGCCGTTCCAGGAGATGGGCTGAGCCAGCTCATAGGCGCGCTTTTGCGCCGCCGCCACGTCGTCGCCCAGCGCGGTGACGCAGAGCACGCGGCCGCCGTTAGTCAGCACCAGATCGTTATCCAGACGCGTACCGGCATGGAAGACTTTGCCGTCTGCGACCTCTTCCAGCGGCAGGCCGTGGATCTGCTCACCGTTAACGTAGTCGCCCGGGTAGCCGCCTGCGGCCAGCACCACGCCAAGCGCCGGACGCGGATCCCACGCTGAATGCTTCTGATCCAGCGCGCCGTCGCAGGCTGCCAGACAAAGCTCAACCAGATCTGACTGCAGGCGCAGCATGATTGGCTGCGTTTCCGGATCGCCGAAGCGGCAGTTAAATTCAATCACCTTCGGCTGACCTGACTGGTCGATCATCAGACCGGCATACAGGAAACCGGTATAGACATTGCCTTCCGCCGCCATGCCGCGTACCGTCGGCCAAATCACCTGATCCATTACGCGCTGGTGAATCTCGTCGGTTACCACTGGCGCGGGAGAGTAGGCACCCATGCCGCCGGTGTTCGGGCCTGTGTCGCCGTCGCCGACGCGTTTGTGATCCTGGCTGGTGGCCATTGGCAGGACGTTTTTGCCATCGACCATGACGATAAAGCTGGCCTCTTCGCCGTCCAGAAACTCTTCAATCACAATGCGATGACCTGCATCGCCGAAGGCGTTGCCAGCCAGCATATCTTTGACGGCGGCTTCCGCCTCTTCCAGCGTCATGGCGACGATTACGCCTTTACCGGCAGCCAGACCGTCAGCCTTGATAACGATAGGCGCGCCTTTCTCACGCAGATACGCCAGCGCCACTTCGACATCGGTAAAGTTGCGATACTCCGCCGTTGGAATATGGTGGCGGGCCAGAAAGTCTTTGGTAAAAGCTTTAGAGCCTTCCAGCTGCGCGGCATTTTTAGTCGGCCCGAAAATTTTCAGGCCCGCCGCGCGGAACGCGTCAACCACGCCGATAACCAGCGGCGCTTCCGGCCCCACGATGGTCAAGTCGATCGCCTCGCGCTGAGCGAACGCCAGCAGGGCAGGGATATCGGTGGGGCTGATATCGACATTCTGCAGCGCAGGCTCCAGCGCAGTACCGGCGTTGCCGGGCGCGACGAAGACCGTTTCCGCCAGCGGCGACTGCGCCGCTTTCCAGGCCAGCGCGTGTTCACGACCGCCGTTGCCAATCACTAAAATTTTCATATTGCTCTCCGAAGAATTAATGGCGGAAGTGGCGCATGTCCGTGAAGATCATGGCAATGCCATGCTCGTCTGCCGCAGCGATAACTTCATCGTCACGAATAGAGCCGCCCGGCTGGATAACGCAGGTGACGCCGACGGCAGCAGCTGCATCAATACCGTCGCGGAACGGGAAGAACGCATCAGAGGCCATCGCCGAGCCTTTCACATCCAGCCCTTCGTCAGCGGCCTTGATGCCAGCGATTTTAGCGGAGTAAACGCGGCTCATCTGGCCAGCGCCGATGCCGACAGTCATATTGTCACGCGCATAAACGATAGCGTTGGATTTTACAAACTTCGCAACCTTCCAGCAGAAGAGGGCGTCGCGCAGCTCTTGCTCGCTCGGCTGACGTTTGCTCACGACGCGTAGCTGGCTCGCTTCCACCATGCCGAGATCGCGGTCCTGTACCAGCAGACCGCCGGTTACGCGTTTAAAATCGAGACCGGCGATGCGTTCCTGCCACTGGCCGCAGACCAGCACGCGAACGTTCTGCTTCGCCGCCGTGACTTTCAGCGCCGCTTCGCTGGCGGAAGGCGCGATAATGACTTCGACAAACTGACGGCCGATGATCGCCTGGGCGGTGGCTTCGTCCAGCTCGCGGTTAAAGGCGATAATGCCGCCGAAGGCAGAGGTCGGATCGGTTTTATAGGCGCGCTCGTAAGCGTCAAGGATCGATGCGCCAGCGGCGACGCCGCAGGGATTGGCATGCTTGACGATGACGCAGGCCGCTTCGCTGAACGCCTTTACGCACTCCAGCGCCGCGTCGGTATCGGCAATGTTATTGTAAGAGAGCGCTTTGCCCTGAACCTGCTGCGCGGTCGCCACTGAGGCTTCCTGCACGTTCTCTTCTATATAGAAGGCAGCGTCCTGATGGCTGTTCTCCCCGTAGCGCATATCCTGCTTCTTAATGAAGTTCAGGTTCAGCGTGCGCGGGAAGCGCCCGGCAGGCCGATCGCGTTCGCCATGATAGGCGGGAACCCGCGAACCGAAGTAGTTGGCGATCATGCTGTCGTAGGCGGCCGTATGCTCAAACGCTTTGATAGCCAGGTCGAAGCGCGTCTCCAGCGTCAGAGAGTTTTCGTTGGCGTCCAGCTCGGCGACAATGGCGTCGTAGTCGCTGCTCTTGACCACAATGGCGACGTCTTTATGGTTCTTCGCTGCCGAGCGCACCATGGTTGGGCCGCCGATGTCGATATTCTCGACCGCATCTTCCAGCGTACAGCCTTCACGAGCAACGGTTTGAGCGAAGGGATAAAGATTAACGACCACCATATCGATAGGCTCAATGGCGTGCTGCGCCATAATCGCGTCATCCTGGCCGCGGCGTCCCAGAATGCCGCCATGCACTTTCGGGTGCAGCGTTTTAACGCGTCCATCCATCATTTCCGGGAAACCGGTGTAGTCAGACACTTCAGTGACCGCAAGACCCGCATCGGCCAGCAGGCGAGCGGTTCCGCCTGTAGAGAGCAGTTCGACGCCGCGGCTGGAGAGCGCCTGAGCAAATTCAAGGATACCCGCTTTGTCTGAGACACTCAGCAGAGCGCGGCGTACAGGACGACGTTGTTGCATGGTGGTTTTATCCCTTGGCTTTGTTTCGCGTAAATAAGAGCGTTACATCAAGCTTAGCGATCTTCTTATTAATAAAAAGAGGCGAAACTTCAGGTAACGCCCCGAAAAGGGGCATCCGTGACGTCGCCGGGCATTGTAGCGAAAACGTTTGCGTGCTGCTCGCAAAAATTCGTCTGGCGATGCATTGTGGATAACTTTGTGGGTAATCGCGTATAAAGCGGCCTTTTGCTGTGGAATGCAGCGAACAGTCATTTTTGTGCAATTTAGCTGTTGCGCTCTCTGAACGACTCCCTATAATGCGCCTCCATCGACACGGCACAACGGCTTACGGAATGCGGTGTTGAGGTGATGAAAATCACCGTCGGTTAAAGCGAAAATAAACGCTTGACTGACACGGAGGAAAGCGTAACATACGCCACCTCGCAGCAGCAGGCTCAGCCGCTGACTGCACCGCTCTTTAACAATTTATCAGACAATCTGTGTGGGCACTCGCAGGACAGATATCAAAAAGTC
>NZ_RARB01000017.1 GCF_003612015.1 Pantoea piersonii
TTTTTCAGCGATTTTCTCCGGCGGCTCAGCTGCCTGAGCCTCCTGAACACTGCGCTTCGTAAGCCGTTGTGCCGTGTCAGTGGAGGCGCATTATAGGGATCCGATTTAATTGCACAACCCTTTTTTCGATCTTTTTTTCTGGTTGGCGATAAATCCATCTCATTGCAGAGATCTTCAACGATCGCAGGCCTTTTTCCCTTGTCTGGCACTGCGATCCGCCCCAGTCTGTACGTGAATTGATAAGGAGAAAGTGAATGTCAGCCCTACGTCATTATAAAGAGAGTTACCCGCAGTGCGGTCAGCGCGTCATGATCGACGCTTCCAGCGTCGTTATCGGAGACGTCATTCTGGGGGATGACGCCAGCGTCTGGCCATTAGTCGCGATACGCGGCGATGTAAATCAGGTTCGTATCGGCGCGCGCACCAATATTCAGGACGGCAGCGTACTGCACGTTACACACAAATCCGCCAGCAACCCTCAGGGCTTTCCTTTAACGATTGGCGATGACGTGACCGTCGGCCATAAAGCGATGCTGCACGCCTGTATTATCGGTAATCGCGTGCTGGTAGGAATGGGATCGATCGTACTGGACGGTGCCATTATTGAAGATGACGTGATGATTGGCGCAGGCAGCCTGGTGCCGCCGGGCAAGCGTCTGGAGAGCGGCTATCTCTATCTAGGCAGCCCGGTCAGACAAGTGCGCCCGCTGAACGAGCAGGAGATCGCGGGCTTACTCTACTCCGCTAACAATTATGTTCGCTGGAAAGATGACTATCTCGCGGATACGAGCCAGACCCACTCCTGATCGTCGAACGCGTCGTTAATGATGGCCGCTTCCGCCTCTTCTTCCAAATCCCAGCGATGAGCGGTGAATAAGGCCATTGCCTCCCCCTGCCCGAAGCGTTGAGTCAGGGCTTCGGCAGAGATGGCGCAGGTCAGCACTATGCCGTTGACCAGCGCCGGAAAACAGACAGCCTCTTTATCAGCGTTCCACTCTTCGCGATCGGGAAACTGAATAGCCTGATTCATGGCTGCATTGCCTGTTTAAGCTGGGCAATAACCGGCGCAATTTCCGGCATCACGCCATGCCACAGCAGGAAAGCGTGCGCGGCCTGCCCCACCAGCATGCCAAGGCCATCCGCATATTGCTGCGCGCCGTGTTGCTCGCACCATTGCAGGAACGGCGTCGCGCCAGCCTGATAGAACATGTCGTAGCAGCGCACCTGAGCATTTATCAGCGAGCCTGGCAGTGGCGGAACCTCGCCGCTTACGCCGCTTGACGTCGCATTCACCACCAGGTCGAAGGTCCGCCCCGCCAGTTGCTCAAAGCCGCAGGCGTCAATCGCCCCATACTGGCTGAAGAGCTGCGCCAGCTCCTCTGCGCGCGCCTGCGTGCGGTTAACAACCGTCACGGCGCAGCCCGCAGAGAGCAGCGGCAGGATTACGCCGCGCGCCGCGCCGCCTGCTCCCACCAGCAAAATACGATCTCCCGGGCGGATCAAGGCAAGACGTTCAAGATCGCTCAGTAGCCCAATGCCGTCAGTATTGTCGCCCAGGATACGCCCGTCGCTGCCTTTTTTCAGGGTATTCACCGCGCCGGAGAGCGAGGCTCGTTCGCTCAGCTCATCGGCAAATTCGTACGCCTGCTGTTTAAAAGGCAGGGTGACGTTGGCGCCGCGTCCGCCCTGAGCAAAAAACGCAGCAATAGCGTCCGGAAAGGCGTCGAGCGGCGCACAGACGCGGCCATAACGATGCTCAATACCCGTCTGCTCAGCGAAGGCGAGATGAATCAAAGGGGACTTACTGTGACTGATGGGATTGCCGAATACCGCAAACTGATCCATGCATTAGCCCTGACGAATAAGGTTGCCGGTTAACACATCGCGAATTTCCGACGGATTCTGCCGTCCGCCGGTGTTACCCACCAGCACCGGAAAGGCTTCGCCGAATTGCGCCCTGACCGCCTCGACAGTACGACAAGGCTCTTCGCCCGACAGGTTAGCGCTGGTCGATACCAGTGGCTTGCCAAACGCGCGACAGAGCGCCTGTACATCAGGGTGATCGCTTACGCGGATTGCCAGCGAATCAAACCGCCCCGTCAGCCAGCGCGGCGTTTGTGGCGTGGCAGGCACGACAAAGGTTACCGGGCCAGGCCAGTGAGCGAACATGCGTTCACGCTGCTCGACGGTCAGCTCGCGGTCAGAGATATAGCGCTCCAGCTGAGCATAATCGGCTGCGATAAGGATCAATCCTTTCTCAACGGGACGCTGTTTCAATGCCAGCAGCGCCATTACGGCGCTTTCACTGTCCGGGTCGCAACCTAAACCAAAGACGGCTTCGGTTGGATAAGCAATAACGGCCTGCTGACGCAGCTGTTCGACGCAGTCCTCCAGCGAACCGGAAAAAGAGTGTTTTTGCATGATGTTATCTTAAGTCTCTGATGCGGCGGCCTTGCCGCAACTTTTACTGGCGCAGAAGCGTTTTACACCCTGCGCGGTTTTCTTCTCTACCAGCAATGGGAAATGACAGTGTGGGCATACGCCAGCGACTGGCGTAGCGTTAACGGCGAACTGGCAGGCCGGATAACGGTTACAGGCGTGGAAAGTCTTGCCGTAACGTGAACGACGCTGCACCAGCTTGCCTTCCAGGCATTGCGGGCAGGCAATAAGGGTTTCATCAGGTTTATCTATCGCTTCGCTATAGTCGCATTCAGGGTAGTGGCTACAGCCGATGAACATGCCGTAGCGTCCCTGACGCAGCGCTTTATCCTCGCCACACTGCGGGCAGGCGTGCCCTTCGAGCACCTTGACGATGTGGCCGTCAGCCTGATTTTTTAGCGGCCGAATATAGTCGCAAGCTGGATAATTTGTGCAGCCTAAAAAGGCGCCGTGTTTACCGCTGCGGATAACTAAATCTGCCCCGCAGGCGGGGCAGGGATCCTGTTTACGCACGGTGAAGAGTGCTGATTTGCTCATAACGATGGCTGCATAACGGATAATTAATGCAGCATGCCTTCATTGACGTCGAATAATAGTTCTTCCATCTGCTGATAGGCGTTTTCGCATCCCGGGAGATTGAACAACACCATCAGCACCACCCATTTGAGATCTTCCAGATCAAACTCGAGCGTGTCGAGCGCCATGACTCGTTCGATGACCATTTCGCGCGTTTCCATATTGAGCACCTGAATCTGCTCCAGGAACAGCAGGAAACCACGACATTCGGCATCTAAACGCTGGCCTTCTTCTTCCGTGTAGATGCGCATTGAAAGCGGATCGTTGGCTAGCAGAATCGGATCGACCAGGCCCTCCTGATAATCTGCCAGCTTTTCTAACCAGTTCAACGCATTGTAGATATCTTCACGATGAAAACCGGCATCGGTTAAGTCATCAGTCAATGTATCCTGATCAACCTGCATTTCTGCTTCGTTGTGGATATATGTCTCAAACAAGTACATTAGTACGTCGAACATGGCATGCCCTCCTCAATCGGACATAGCCGCCGGGTACAGCTGCGATCCATCCTGCTAACTCCAGCTCCAGCAGTTGGGCTGCAATCACTGGCACAGGTTGGCCGGCACGTTCAGCGACGACGTCAACAGGTGTAACCTCATCACCTACGTTAGCCAACACCTCAGCAAATGGCAATGGCGCATCGCCGCTCTCTCCAGAATATATTGCTTCCGGCTGTGTAAAAGGCAGCCAGTTAAACGCAGCGCGAAGATCTTCCACTATATCGGCAGGCTGCGCCACCAGCAGCGCTCCTTGCTGAATCAGCCAGTGCGTTCCCTCGCTGCCGGGACTGCCCAGCGCTCCCGGCAAAGCGTAGACATTGCGGTTTTGCTCCAGCGCATAGCGCGCAGTAACCAGCGAACCGCTTTTAATCGTCGCCTCCACCACCAGCACGCCCCGGCTCAGGCCGCTGATAACGCGGTTACGCCGCGGGAAGTTGAGCGCATGGGGCGGCGTCGTAAGAGGAAATTCAGAAACGACCGCCCCGCCTTTCTCCACAATCTCTGCTGCCAGCGCGCCATGACTTTTTGGATAGATATGCTGTAATCCGCTACCCAGCACCGCGACGGTTTTTCCCTGCGCCTCCAGCGCCGCGCGATGCGCGATGCCGTCTATGCCGCGCGCCAGTCCGCTGGTGATGGTCAGATCGCTCAGCGCCAGCTGTTGGGAAAACCATTCCCCCCACTGCCGCCCATAGTGTGAACAGTTACGGCTGCCGACAACCGCCAGCTGCATTGAGGAGAGCAAAGCGGGTTCGCCTTTTATGTAAAGCAGCGGCGGAAAGCGGTGAATCTCGCGTAAAGCGGCGGGATAGCCGTCGTCTAAAGCGGTCACCAGATGGTGAGCGTCGTTTTCGGCAAGCCACGCTTCGGTGGCAGCGATCTGACGTGACGAAAGATGGTAAAACTGGTGAATCTGCTGCTCGCTCAGACCGGCCGCTTTAAAGGTTAAGGAGGCGTCTTCTGTTTTATTAAGCGTTATCGCTGCCTCAAGCCAGCGTTTTCCGGTCAGGCCAGTTACGGCGGAAAGCCGCAAATAGCGCTCGATATTTCCCATAGTTGCTCCCTGCTTTACGTGCCGCTTCCTGCGGGTGAATGCTGTCAATCAGGCCTCAAAAAGTCTACAATATGAAGCAATAATCTTTTTTAATCGCATACAGATCTGGATATTTATGTCAGTTTTGCAGGTATTACATTTCCCTGACGATCGTCTCCGCAAAATCGCGGCGCCAGTGAAAGAAGTTAACGCTGAGATTCAGCGCATCGTCGACGATATGTTTGAAACCATGTACGCCGAAGAAGGTATTGGCCTGGCGGCAACGCAAGTGGATATCCACCAGCGCATCATCGTTATCGACGTGTCGGAAAACCGCGATGAGCGTCTGGTTCTGATTAACCCGGAGCTGCTGGATAAAAGCGGCGAAACCGGTATCGAAGAGGGCTGCCTCTCTATTCCTGAGCAGCGTGCCTTTGTTCCGCGCGCCGAGCGCGTCAAAGTGCGCGCGCTGGATCGCGAAGGCAACAGCTTTGAACTGGAAACCGACGGTTTGCTGGCTATCTGTATTCAGCATGAAATCGATCACCTCGACGGCAAACTGTTTATTGATTATCTGTCGCCGCTGAAGCGTCAACGCATCAAGCAAAAGCTGGAAAAATTGGCGCGCCAGAGCGCGCGTACTTCCTGACGGCCAAAGAAGAGATAACCGTGTCTGCTCCGCTGAAAATTATCTTCGCTGGCACACCTGATTTTGCAGCGCGTCATCTCGACGCGCTGCTTGCTTCTGAGCATCAGGTTGTCGGCGTCTTTACCCAACCCGATCGCCCCGCTGGTCGTGGTAACAAGCTAACGCCCAGCCCGGTGAAAACGCTGGCACAAACTCACGCCATTCCGGTATTTCAGCCGAAGTCGCTTCGCCCCGCTGAAAATCAGCAGCTGGTTGCTGATCTACAGGCGGATGTGATGGTCGTGGTCGCCTACGGCCTGATTTTACCGCAGGCGGTGCTGGCGATGCCGCGTCTCGGCTGCATCAACGTGCATGGCTCGCTGTTGCCGCGCTGGCGCGGCGCCGCGCCTATTCAGCGTTCGCTCTGGGCTGGCGACAGCGAAACCGGCGTGACCATCATGCAGATGGATGTCGGGCTGGATACCGGCGATATGCTGTATAAGCTTTGCTGTCCGATCACCGCGCAGGACACCAGCGCCACGCTGTATGACAAGCTGGCTCAGCTCGGCCCGCAGGGGCTGCTGGAAACGCTCTCTCAGCTGGCAGACGGCCGCGCGCAGCCGGAGAAGCAGGATGACGCGCAGGCTAACTACGCAGAGAAGCTCAGCAAAGAGGAAGCCCGTCTCGACTGGCAGCTCTCCGCCGCTCAGCTTGAACGCTGTATCCGCGCTTTTAATCCCTGGCCGGTAAGCTATTTTCTGATTGAGGATCAGCCGGTGAAAGTGTGGCAGGCAACTGTATTGCCGCACGTCGCAAAACAGCCGGGCGAGATCGTTGCGGCCGATAAGCACGGTATCCAGGTCGCCACTGCCGAAGGCGTTTTGAATCTTCAGCTGCTGCAGCCGGCCGGTAAAAAAGCGATGTCAGCGCAGGATCTGCTTAACTCGCGTCGCGAGTGGTTCACGCCAGGCCGCATTTTAGCCTGACTCCAGCCCGGCTCTGTCCGGGCTTTTTGTTTAATGACGTAACGCGAATGACTAAATCAACGAATCTGCGAAGCCTGACCGCTCAACTCATTGAGCGCGTGATTGATAAGGGCGAATCGCTCAGCGCGGTGCTGCCTGCCGCGCAAAAAAAAGTCTCCGATAAGGATGGCGCGCTGGTGCAGGAGCTCTGCTTCGGCGTGCTGCGCACGCTGCCGCAGCTCGAAGCCGTAATCGGCAAGCTGATGGCACGACCGCTGAATGGCAAACAGCGCGTGCTGCACTACCTCATTATGGTCGGCATCTATCAGCTGCTCTATACGCGCGTCCCTCCTCATGCCGCGCTGGCAGAGACCGTCGCCGGCGCCGAAGCGCTTAAGCGCGCAAATCTCAAAGGATTGATTAATGGCGTGCTGCGTCAGTTCCAGCGTCAGCAGGAAGAGCTGATCGCAGAGGTCGACCAGCAGCCGCAGCGATATCTGCATCCGACCTGGCTGCTGCAGCGTCTGCAAAAAGCCTGGCCGGAAAACTGGCAGCAGATTGTAGAAGCGAATAACCAGCGCCCGCCAATGTGGCTGCGCGTCAACCGTCAGCATCACAGCCGCGATAGCTGGCTGGCGCTGCTGAACGAGAGTGGAAAATCCGCGGTGGCCGACGACACGGCGCCGGATGCGTTGCGTCTTGAAACCCCTGCTCCAGTCGGCCAGCTGCCCGGCTTCGCTGACGGCTGGGTCACCGTTCAGGATCTTTCGGCTCAGCGCTGCGCCCTGCTGCTGGCGCCTGAAAATGGCGAGCAGATCCTCGATCTTTGCGCCGCGCCAGGCGGCAAGACAACGCATATTCTTGAGATCGCGCCGCAGGCTCAGGTGATGGCGGTCGATGTGGATGCCCAGCGTTTAACGCGCGTTAACGAGAATTTGCAGCGTCTCAATATGCAGGCAGAGGTTAAACAGGGCGACGGACGCACGCCAGAGGCGTGGTGCGGCGATCGCCAGTTCGATCGTATTTTGCTGGATGCGCCCTGCTCCGCCACCGGCGTTGTGCGTCGCCATCCCGATATCAAATGGCTGCGCCGCGATCGGGATATAGCCGAACTGGCCGCGCTGCAGCGCGATATTCTCGAGGCGGTCTGGACGCATCTGAAACCGGGCGGCACGCTGCTGTACGCAACCTGCTCGGTCCTGCCGGATGAGAACGAAGCGCAGATTACCGCCTTTCTGACGCGTCACGCCGACGCGCGCGCTGAAGCGTTGCCGGGCGGCAAAACAAGCGGCCTGCAGGTCTTCCCGACGGTTGAAGGCGGTGACGGGTTTTTCTACGCTAAGCTGGTAAAAGCGCACTAACTAAAGAGCATGATACGCAATGAAAATTATCATTCTTGGCGCCGGTCAGGTTGGCGGCACGCTGGCGGAAAACCTGGTCGGCGAAAACAATGACATTACGGTAGTTGATACCGATCCTGACCGCTTACGTCAGCTACAGGATAAATTTGATTTGCGCGTCGTTCAGGGCCACGGGTCGCATCCGCGTATTTTGCGCGAGGCAGGCGCAGAAGATGCCGATATGTTAGTTGCGGTCACCAGCTCTGATGAGACCAATATGGTGGCGTGTCAGATAGCCTACTCGCTGTTTAATACGCCTAACCGCATCGCGCGTATACGCGCGGCGGATTACCTGCGCGACGCAGAAAAACTCTTTATTCCCGAAGCGGTGCCGATTGATCATCTTATCTCGCCGGAACAGCTGGTGATCGAGAACATCTATCGCCTGATTCAGTACCCCGGCGCGCTGCAGGTAGTCAATTTCGCTGAAGGGCTGGTGAGTCTGGCAGTAGTCAAAGCCTATTATGGCGGGCCGCTGGTGGGTAATCCGCTCTCAATTCTACGCGAGCATATGCCGCATATTGATACCCGCGTTGCCGCCATTTTCCGCCAGGATCGGCCTATTCGTCCGCAAGGCTCGACTATTGTGGAAGCGGGAGACGAGGTCTTTTTTATCGCCGCCAGTCAGAATATCCGCGCGGTTATGAGCGAAATGCAGCGTCTGGAAAGGCCCTATAAACGCATCATGCTGGTGGGCGGCGGCAATATCGGTTTCGGCCTTGCGCAGCGGCTGGAAAAAAATTACAGCGTGAAGCTGATTGAGCGTAATCCACGCCGCGCTGCCGAACTGGCCGAGCAGCTTCAGGATACGATCGTCTTCTATGGCGACGCATCGGATCAGGAGCTGCTGGCGGAAGAGCACGTCGATCAGGTCGATCTTTTTATTGCGGTCACCAATGATGACGAAGCGAACATCATGTCGGCGATGCTGGCGAAAAAGATGGGTGCGAAAAAGGTGATGGTGCTGATCCAGCGTCGCGCCTATGTCGATCTGGTTCAGGGCAGCGTGATCGATATCGCTATCTCTCCCCAGCAGGCCACTATCTCGGCGCTGTTAGGTCACGTGCGTAAAGCGGATATTGTGGGCGTCTCTTCTTTACGACGCGGCATCGCTGAAGCAATCGAAGCTATTGCTCACGGCGACGAAACGACGTCGCGCGTGGTAGGACGAATGATCAATGATATTAAACTGCCGCCCGGTACGCTTATCGGCGCGGTAGTACGCGGCGAGGATGTGCTGATTGCCAAAGATAACCTGCGTATTGAGCAAGGCGATCATGTCATTATGTTCCTGACTGACAAAAAATTTGTGCCGGACGTCGAGCGCCTGTTTCAGCCAAGCCCTTTCTTTCTGTAAGCGCAACGGCGACAAGACTATTCCGACAAATGCCGCCGCTTAGATGGCAATTGCCGAAAGGTTTGTTAGACTTTAGAAATTGGCCAGGGCAAGGAGATAAGTATGAGTTTTTTCAAAGAGTTTCGTGATTTTGCAATGCGCGGCAACGTGGTTGATCTCGCCGTTGGTGTGATTATTGGCGCTGCGTTTGGCAAAATTGTCTCTTCACTGGTGGCAAACATTATCATGCCACCGCTGGGACTACTGATTGGCGGAGTGGACTTTAAACAGTTCAAATGGGTGCTTAAACCTGCCGAAGGCGCTACGCCGCCAGTCGTAATGGAGTACGGCGTATTTATTCAGACTGTGTTCGACTTCGTCATTGTGGCGTTCGCTATTTTTATCGCCATCAAACTGATGAATAAACTGCATAAGAAGAAAGAAGTCGAAAAACCCGTAGCGAAACCCTCTAACGAAGAGGTGCTGCTGAGTGAAATCCGCGATTTGCTGAAGCAGCAGAACGGAAAAATCTAAAACATAGCCGCCCGCGAGGCGGCTTTTTTATGCCCATAAAGCAGAAGGCCAGTGATAAGCGCTCTTCTTATCACTGGCCTCCCAACCGCCACGTTTCGCATGTTTATCTTTCCGCCGATAACTGCCTTTGCCTTTTTGCTTCTGCTCAATGCGCTGGCGGAACAGCGGGTCGTGTAATAAAGCCTGGATTGCGTTGTCGCGAATCTCGCCTTTGGTATGTTGATACTTACTCATAACCATCTCCTCGTTTAGACAGCGTAAATATATTCTCTTTACCGTAAAATTCAATCCCGCAGATGAGTGTGTTCCGGCCTGGGCTCCGTTCCCTGTTCGATCGCTTCCAGTATCGAACAATAGTCGCTGCTGTGCGCGGTGCCGCAGCAGGCGTCAGACAAACGCTGAAGCGAACGCTGCACGTTTTGCAGTTCACTAATCATCTTATTCACCTCTTCCAGACGCGCCTGAACGATCGCTTTCGATTCTTCGCAGGTATGGTGCGCGGGATCGACACGGATCGAGAGTAGATCGCGAATGGCGTCAAGACCGAAGCCAAGCTGGCGGCCGAAGCGGATAAATTTAAGACGCTGAAGATCGCTCTCGCTGTACAACCGAAAGCCACCCTCGGTACGGATCTCGTGCTCCATCATCTGCTGTTTTTCGTAGAAACGAATGGTATCGACGGTAACGTTCGCCAGCTTTGCCAGTTGCCCGATGCGGTACACTACTCCTCCTTTAACCAGCGTTCACGGATCGCTTCGCCGTAAGCGCCCTGTAAAAAATCGGTACTCATACCCGCCTGACGTAGCTGCAGTTCCAGCACAAGCAGACGCTTGCTCTGTTCACGGTAGCGTTGATCGTCAGGATCGATATTGCGCAGCAGATCGCTAATTTCCAGCGCTTCGCGCCGCATTTCCAGCTCTGGCGGCAAAAAGCCGGCGTTTTTCAGTAGCCGGTAGCCGCTGCGTAATTCTGCCGGTACATGACTGTCGTCATCCAGTTCGAGCGGCGCACCTTCGCCGGGCAGATCGCTGAGTTCGCCTTTCTCCTGCGCCGCACGAATATGCTGTTCAGCCAGCTGATCGATTAACCACATGAGCGTCTCCTGATTTAGCCAGTTAATTGAGCTTAACGGACGAGACAATTTTCAGGCAATAAAAAACCCGCCGAAGCGGGTTTTTTACGATGCTACAAATTACTCTGCAGCTTCTGCTTGAGCTTCTGGACGATCAACCAGCTCGATGTATGCCATCGGAGCGTTGTCACCAGCGCGGAAGCCACACTTCAGAATACGAGTGTAACCACCTGCACGGCTCGCGAAACGCGGGCCCAGCTCATTAAACAGTTTTGCCACGATCTCGTTATCACGAGTACGGGCGAATGCCAGACGACGATTAGCTACGCTGTCGGTCTTGGCAAGAGTAATCAGCGGCTCAACTACGCGGCGCAGCTCTTTGGCTTTCGGCAGAGTCGTCTTGATGATCTCGTGACGAACCAGAGAGCCAGCCATGTTGCGGAACATAGCCTGACGATGGCTGCTGTTGCGGTTCAGTTGACGACCACTCTTACGATGGCGCATGACCTTATCCTTCTCAGTGAAACCTTAACCTGTGATCCGGTTATTCATCAGCGATGCTTGCCGGCGGCCAGTTCTCAAGGCGCATGCCCAGAGAAAGACCACGTGAGGCGAGCACGTCTTTAATCTCGGTAAGAGATTTTTTACCCAGGTTAGGCGTTTTGAGCAGCTCAACCTCGGTACGCTGTACCAGATCACCGATGTAGTGGATAGCTTCTGCCTTAAGGCAGTTAGCAGAGCGGACAGTCAATTCCAGATCGTCAACAGGGCGCAGCAGGATCGGATCGAATTCTGGTTTCTCTTCTTTCACTTCCGGCTGACGTACATCACGTAAGTCAACGAAAGCTTCCAGTTGTTCTGCCAGGATGGTCGCCGCACGACGAATCGCCTCTTCAGGATCGATTGTGCCGTTGGTTTCCATTTCGATGACCAGCTTGTCCAGGTCGGTGCGCTGTTCTACACGCGCTGCTTCAACATTGTAGGCGATACGGTCTACAGGGCTGTAGCAAGCGTCGACCAACAGGCGGCCGATTGGGCGCTCATCTTCTTCCGAATGAATTCGGGCAGAAGCCGGCACATAACCACGACCACGCTGAACTTTGATACGCATGCTGATAGCGGCGTTCTCATCGGTCAGGTGACAGATCACGTGCTGCGGCTTGACGATTTCGACATCACCATCATGGGTAATGTCGGCTGCAGTCACAGGGCCAATGCCAGATTTATTCAAGGTCAGAATGACTTCATCTTTACCCTGAACTCTTACCGCCAGCCCTTTCAGGTTGAGCAGGATTTCCAGGATATCTTCCTGTACGCCCTCTTTGGTGCTGTACTCATGCAGTACACCATCAATTTCAACCTCGGTCACCGCGCAACCCGGCATGGAAGAAAGCAGAATACGGCGCAGTGCGTTACCAAGAGTATGGCCAAAGCCACGCTCTAAAGGCTCAAGGGTCACCTTGGCGTGCGTCGAACTCACTTGCTCGATATCTACCAGGCGCGGTTTTAGAAACTCTGTCACAGAACCCTGCATTGTGTCCTCTCTTTGGTACTAAGCTTTACTTGGAGTAAAGCTCGACGATCAGGTGTTCGTTAATGTCCGCAGACAGATCGGTACGCTCAGGAATACGCTTGAACACACCTTCCATCTTAGTCGCATCAACTTCCAGCCAGGTTGGCTTTTCACGCTGCTCAGCCAGCTCCAGAGCGGCCTTCACGCGAGATTGCTTTTTGGCTTTCTCGCGGATGCTTACGACATCATTCGGAGATACCTGATAAGAAGCGATGTTAACAACGCGGCCGTTAACCATTACAGACTTGTGGCTGACCAGCTGGCGTGCTTCTGCACGAGTGGCGCCGAAGCCCATACGGTAAACTACGTTATCCAGACGACCTTCCAGCAGAGCTAACAGGTTTTCACCGGTGTTGCCTTTCAGACGTGCTGCTTCTTTATAGTAGTTGCGGAACTGACGTTCCAGCACGCCGTAGATACGACGAACTTTCTGTTTTTCACGCAACTGGCCGCCGTAATCAGACAGACGCGGTTTACGCGCACCATGCTGACCAGGGGCTTGTTCAATTTTACACTTGGAATCAATCGCGCGAACGCCAGACTTCAGGAAAAGGTCTGTGCCCTCACGACGGCTCAGCTTGAGCTTAGGACCCAAATATCTTGCCATTTTCTTTCTCCAACTATCCTAAAAACGCGGCGTTATACGCGACGTTTTTTCGGCGGACGACAACCGTTGTGAGGGATCGGAGTCACATCAGTAATATTAGTGATGCGGAAACCTGCGGCGTTCAGAGCACGAATAGTTGATTCGCGACCCGGACCCGGACCCTTAACCATAACTTCCAGGTTCTTAATACCGTAATCTTTCACGGCTTCTGCACAGCGCTCTGCAGCGACCTGAGCAGCAAACGGAGTAGATTTACGTGAACCGCGGAAACCGGAACCACCGGCGGTTGCCCAACCCAGCGCGTTACCCTGACGATCAGTAATGGTAACGATGGTGTTGTTAAAAGAAGCATGGACATGAGCCACGCCATCTGAGACTTGCTTTCTTACACGCTTACGTGCACGAACTGGTGCCTTTGCCATTATTTACTCACCCCGATTATTTCTTGATCGGTTTGCGCGGACCCTTACGGGTACGTGCATTGGTCTTGGTACGCTGACCGCGAACCGGCAGACCACGACGATGGCGCAAACCACGGTAGCAACCAAGGTCCATAAGACGCTTGATGCTCAGGGTGATTTCACGGCGCAGATCACCTTCAACAACGAATTTACCAACTGCATCACGCAGCTGATCAATTTGTTCTTCAGACAGCTCACTGATCTTAACATCTTCAGCGATACCCGTTGCAGCGCAAATGGCTTTAGAACGGGTCTTGCCGATACCGAAAATCGAAGTTAATGCGATAACGGTGTGTTTATGATCAGGAATGTTAATGCCTGCTATACGGGCCACTATGCACTCCTATAATTAAATAAATGCGCCCCATGCTGAAAAGCCCGTTTTCAGGATACTCAAATGGAAACGCATTGACATACAAAAGATTGGCTGGCTAATCTAGCCAGCTCAACCCGACTTTGCAAGAAAAATATGTGAAAAAATCAGCCCTGGCGCTGTTTATGCTTAGGCTCGGCGCTGCAAATCACACGTACGACACCGTCGCGACGGATGATTTTGCAGTTACGACATAATTTCTTGACGGAAGCACGAACTTTCATTTTTACTCTCCGTAACTTCTCAAGCGCCTGAATTAACGGCCGTAGCCTTTCAGGTTTGCTTTCTTCAATGCAGACTCGTACTGACTAGACATCATCAGAGTTTGCACTTGAGCCATAAAGTCCATGATGACGACCACTACGATGAGCAGTGATGTACCGCCAAAGTAGAAGGGAACTTTCATCGCATCACGCATGAACTCCGGGATCAGGCAAATAAAAGTAATGTACAGTGCGCCGATTAAGGTCAGACGCGTCATTACTTTATCGATATACTTCGCCGTTTGCTCTCCCGGACGAATTCCCGGTACGAATGCACCAGACTTCTTCAGGTTATCTGCCGTTTCGCGCGGGTTGAAAACCAACGCCGTGTAGAAAAAGCAGAAGAAGATGATTGCAGTCGCATAGAGTAGCACATATAGCGGCTGTCCTGGCTGCAAATACAGCGAAATTGTTGTCAGCCAGTTCCAACCGGTACCGCCCCCGAACCAGGATGCTATCGTCGCGGGGAACAGGATAATGCTGGAAGCGAAAATTGCCGGGATTACACCCGCCATGTTCACTTTCAACGGTAAATGTGTGCTCTGTGCAGCGTATACACGACGACCTTGCTGACGTTTCGCATAGTTCACCACAATGCGGCGTTGACCACGCTCAACGAAAACAACGAAGAAGGTCACTGCAAATACAAGAACTGCAACCAACAGCAACAGGAGGAAGTGCAGGTCGCCTTGCCGCGCTTGCTCGATGGTATGGCCAATGGCCGGCGGAAGTCCCGCAACAATACCCGCGAAGATAATGATCGAAATACCGTTGCCGATACCTCGTTCAGTAATCTGTTCGCCCAGCCACATCAGGAACATCGTCCCGGTTACCAGGCTTACAACAGCGGTAAAGTAGAAGGCAAAGCCTGGATTAAGCACCAGGCCCTGCATTCCAGGCATATTCGGTAAACCGGTAGCAATACCGATTGACTGAAATATTGCCAATACCAACGTACCGTAGCGGGTGTACTGGCTAATCTTACGACGGCCAGCCTCCCCTTCCTTCTTAATCTCCGCTAACGCTGGATGAACCACCGTAAGCAGCTGGATAATAATAGAGGCCGAAATATACGGCATAATACCCAGCGCGAAGATTGAAGCACGGCTGAGAGCACCACCAGAGAACATGTTGAACATTTCAATGATGGTGCCACGCTGTTGCTCAAGCAGTTTGGCAAGTACAGCGGCATCAATACCAGGGATCGGAATAAAAGAGCCAATTCGGAAGACAATCAGTGCACCGATAACAAACAGCAGTCTGCGTTTCAGTTCACCAAATCCACCCTTGGCACTTTGAAAATCTAATCCCGGTTGTTTAGCCATCTGCTACTTATTCCTCGATTTTACCGCCAGCAGCTTCGATTGCAGCACGAGCACCTTTGGTGACACGCAGACCGCGAACCGTTACCGGTGCAGAAACTTCACCAGACAGAATCACTTTCGCGAATTCAATCTGAACACCGATAATGTTGGCTGCTTTCAGCGTGCTCAGGTCAACGATACCGCCTTCCACTTTCGCCAGATCAGACAGACGCACTTCTGCAGTCACGAATGATTTACGCGAGGTGAAGCCGAATTTCGGCAGACGACGGTACAGAGGCATCTGACCACCCTCGAAACCGCGACGTACGCCACCGCCAGAACGAGAGTTCTGACCTTTGTGACCACGACCACCGGTTTTGCCGAGGCCAGAACCGATACCACGACCCAGACGCTTGGAAGCGTGCTTAGAGCCTTCGGCCGGAGACAGAGTATTTAAACGCATCTGTTACTCCTCTACTTTCAGCATGTAAGAAATCGCGTTGACCATACCGCGTACAGCAGGCGTGTCTTCACGCTCAACGGTGTGGCCAATACGACGCAGACCCAGACCAACCAGAGTGGCTTTATGCTTAGGCAGGCGGCCGATTGAGCTACGGGTTTGAGTGATTTTAATAGTCTTAGCCATCGTGATTACCCCAGAATTTCTTCAACGGATTTACCACGCTTGGCAGCGACCATTTCTGGAGAATTCATATTTTCCAGGCCGTCGATAGTTGCACGAACCACGTTGATCGGGTTAGTGGAACCATAGGCTTTAGCCAGAACGTTATGAACTCCAGCGACTTCCAGAACGGCGCGCATTGCACCGCCGGCGATGATACCGGTACCTTCAGAAGCCGGCTGCATGAACACGCGGGAACCCGTGTGCGCACCTTTAACCGGGTGCTGCAGGGTGCCGTTGGTCAGCGCGACATTAATCATGTTGCGACGGGCTTTCTCCATCGCTTTCTGGATCGCTGCCGGAACTTCGCGCGCTTTACCGTAACCAAAACCAACGCGGCCGTTACCATCACCCACTACAGTCAGTGCGGTGAAGGAAAAGATACGACCACCTTTCACAGTTTTAGAAACACGGTTTACCGCGATCAGTTTTTCCTGCAGTTCGCCAGCTTGTTTCTCGATGTGTGACATCCTAGACCTCTACCTTAGAACTGAAGGCCAGCTTCACGAGCAGCATCTGCCAGTGCCTGGACACGACCATGATATTGGAAACCGGAACGGTCGAAAGAAACATCTTTGATGCCTTTTTCGATTGCGCGCTCAGCAATAGCTTTACCTACTGCGGCAGCTGCATCTTTGTTGCCGGTGTACTTCAGTTGTTCAGAGATAGCTTTTTCTACAGTAGAAGCAGCAACCAGAACTTCGGAACCGTTCGGGGCGATTACCTGTGCGTAAATGTGACGCGGGGTACGATGTACCACCAGGCGAGTAGCACCCAGCTCTTTGAGCTTGCGACGTGCACGGGTCGCACGACGGATACGAGCAGATTTCTTATCCATAGTGTTACCTTACTTCTTCTTAGCCTCTTTGATACGCACGACTTCGTCGGCGTAACGGACACCCTTGCCTTTGTAAGGCTCAGGACGACGGTAGGCGCGCAAGTCAGCTGCAACCTGGCCGATCAGTTGTTTATCAGCGCCTTTCAGCACGATTTCAGTCTGAGTCGGACATTCTGCAGAGATACCCGCGGGCAGCTGATGATCAACTGGGTGAGAAAAACCCAGTGACAGGTTAACCACGTTGCCTTTAACGGCAGCACGATAACCAACACCAACCAGCTGCAGCTTCTTAGTGAAGCCTTCGGTAACACCGATAACCATGCCGTTCAGCAGCGCACGAGCGGTACCCGCTTGCGCCCAGCCGTTTGCAAAACCGTCGCGCGGAGCGAAGGTCAGTGCATTGTCAGCATGCTTAACTTCTACGGCATTATTGATAGTACGAGTCAGCTCGCCGTTTTTACCTTTAATCGAAATTACCTGACCGTCGAGTTTTACCTCTACGCCGGCAGGAACAACGACAGGTGCTTTAGCAACACGAGACATAGTTTCCTCCGATTACGCTACGTAGCAGATAATTTCGCCGCCAAGACCAGCCTGGCGCGCTGCACGATCAGTCATGACACCTTTAGAGGTAGAAATAACAGCAATACCTAAACCCGCCATAACTTTCGGCAGCTCATCTTTTTTCTTATAGATGCGCAGACCTGGGCGGCTGACACGCTGAATGCTTTCTACAACAGCTTTACCCTGGAAATACTTAAGAGTCAGTTCCAGTTCCGGCTTGATGTCGCCTTCGATTTTGAAATCTTCAATATAACCTTCTTCCTTCAGCACGTTGGCAATTGCCACTTTCAGCTTGGAGGAAGGCATGGTGACCGCAGCTTTGTTCGCGGCCTGACCGTTACGGATACGGGTCAGCATATCCGCGATCGGATCTTGCATGCTCATCTGTCTTTACTCCCGTGATTCAATTGGTGACAATTACCAGCTAGCCTTTTTCAGACCCGGGATTTCACCGCGCATAGCGGCTTCACGGACCTTGATACGGCTCAACCCGAACTTCCGCAGGAAACCGTGCGGACGACCTGTTTGACGGCAGCGGTTACGCTGACGAGACGGGCTGGAATCACGCGGCAGAGTCTGCAGCTTGAGAACAGCGTTCCAACGATCTTCGTCGGAAGCGTTCACATCAGAAATGATCGCTTTCAGTTCAGCGCGTTTTGCGAAGAATTTGTCTGCTAATTTCACACGCTTAACTTCGCGTGCTTTCATTGATTGCTTAGCCATTAAGTAACCCTACCTTACTTGCGGAACGGGAAGTCAAAGGCAGTCAGCAGAGCACGGCCTTCATCATCAGATTTCGCAGTAGTGGTAATGGTGATATCCAAACCACGAACGCGATCGACTTTGTCGTAGTCGATTTCTGGGAAGATGATCTGCTCACGAACGCCCATGCTGTAGTTGCCACGACCATCGAAAGACTTCGCGGACAGACCACGGAAGTCGCGGATACGCGGTACAGCAATGGTGATCAGACGCTCAAAGAACTCCCACATGCGCTCGCCGCGCAGAGTTACTTTACAGCCGATCGGATAGCCCTGACGGATTTTGAAGCCTGCAACTGATTTGCGTGCTTTGGTGACCAGCGGTTTTTGACCGGAGATTGCTGCCAGGTCAGCTGCTGCGTTTTCCAGCAGTTTCTTGTCAGCGATCGCTTCACCAACACCCATGTTCAGGGTGATCTTCTCGACCCGAGGGACTTGCATGACAGAAGTGTAGCCAAACTCTGTCATGAGTTTCTGGACTACTTCGTCTTTGTAGTAATCATGCAGTTTCGCCATCGTACTACTCCAAATTACTTGATAGTTTCGCTGTTAGACTTGAAGAAACGGACTTTTTTGCCGTCTTCGAATCTAAAGCCTACACGGTCAGCCTTACCGGTTGCCGCATTGAAAAGCGCAACGTTAGAAACCTGAATAGCGGCTTCTTTTTCAACGATGCCACCCGGTTGGTTCAGAGCCGGAACCGGCTTCTGGTGTTTCTTAACCAGGTTGATGCCTTCAACGATGACCTTGCCAGAAGACAGGACATTCTTAACTTTACCGCGCTTACCTTTATCTTTGCCGGTCAGCACGATAACTTCGTCGTTACGACGGATTTTCGCTGCCATTGTTCGCTCCTTAGAGTACTTCTGGTGCCAGAGAGATAATTTTCATGAACTTTTCAGTACGAAGTTCACGAGTTACCGGCCCAAAAATACGTGTTCCGATTGGCTGCTCGCTGTTATTGTTCAAAATAACGCATGCGTTACCATCGAAGCGAATGACAGAACCGTCCGGGCGACGAACACCCTTCCTGGTGCGCACCACTACCGCCTTCAGGACATCACCTTTTTTCACCTTACCACGCGGAATTGCTTCCTTGATGGTAACTTTGATGATATCGCCGACGCCTGCGTAGCGACGGTGCGAGCCACCCAGAACCTTGATACACATTACGCTACGTGCACCGGAGTTGTCGGCGACGTTCAGCATAGTCTGTTCTTGGATCATTTTAGTGCTCCGCTAATGTCAACTACTACTTCGGGACCCAAACTTCAGGTCGTTAGAAAGCCCCATATTTGAGGGCGCGGCATTATAACACCGGTTCTCACAGATGGGTAGAAAAAATGAACGGCTCAACAATGGGGCCGCTTATTTTCCCTGATAACAGGGAGGGCGTATTCTAGGGAATAGTCTCAGCAGTAGCAAATGTAATCTGCCTTATTTTTCGACACTCGCCATTACCGCCTCATCTAACGCCTTTACATCCTCTGCGGAACGACCAGCTGAATAAGCAAATAGCGCTCCTTCGGCAGGTCAATAACCGCTAACGTCTCTCTACATGGCGCCCATTTGCTCTGATGACGCGACGGCAACCTGTGCCTGATTACTGAAGCTCCGCGTTGTCCATGCGCAGCACCGGCACAATAGATGAAGCGAGACGTTTGCCTTACGGCACCAGTGTCGGTAAAGACACAGCGCGATGCTGTACTGATCAGGCCCTGTGCTGCGCCTGCCAGACACTCTTCCCTGCCCTGGCGGGTTGCTGGGCTTACCTTGCTGGCAGCATACTAACGTTATCCTGGCGAGAACGGATGTCGCCGTTATTCTGCGCCGGTCAGGGCATCCTGCTTCTGTTCCACAGCTGGCGCGAGAAGCGACAGCATTGCCGCCGCCTTGATGCGGCGTTGAATGAAATGGCAGACACAATTAATGCGTGATGGGAAATGAGCCGAGCGAGAGGCAAAAAAAAACCCTCTGCCGAAGCAGAGGGTTTCTTCAGAAAAAACTGTTCTTATTACAGAACCGCTTTCTCAATAACGCGAACCAGAGTCCAGGACTTAGTCTTGGACAGCGGACGGGTTTCGCGGATTTCAACCACGTCACCAATACCGCATTCGTTGTTCTCGTCATGGATGTGCAGCTTAGTCGTACGCTTAATGAATTTACCGTAGATCGGGTGCTTCACGAAACGCTCGATAGCGACAACTGCAGATTTCTGCATTTTGTCACTAACAACACGACCTTGCAGAGTACGGATTTTATCGGTCATTACGCACCCGCCTTCTCAGTCAGTAAAGTCTTAACGCGTGCAACATCACGGCGAACCTGTTTCAGCAGATGGGTCTGCTGCAGTTGGCCAGATGCTGCCTGCATGCGCAGGTTAAACTGCTCACGCAGCAGATTCAGCAGCTCAGTGTTCAGCTCTTCGACGCTTTTTTCACGCAGCTCAGTTGCTTTCATTACATCACCGTCTTAGTAACAAAGGTGGTTTTGATAGGCAGTTTTGCTGCTGCCAGCTTGAAGGCTTCACGGGCCAGCTCTTCTGGTACGCCGTCCATTTCATACAGGACTTTACCAGGCTGAATCAGGGCAACCCAATACTCCACGTTACCCTTACCTTTACCCATACGCACTTCCAGCGGCTTCTCGGTGATCGGTTTGTCCGGGAATACACGGATCCAGATCTTACCTTGACGCTTAACTGCACGGGTCATAGCACGACGTGCTGCTTCGATCTGACGAGCAGTCAGACGACCACGGCCAACAGCTTTCAGACCGAAAGTACCGAAGCTAACATCCGTACCCTGCGCCAGACCGCGGTTGCGGCCTTTGTGCACTTTACGGAATTTTGTACGCTTTGGTTGTAACATCAGCGACTCTCCTTACTTACGGCCTTTACGCTGCTGCTTTTTAGGTTGAGCAGCCGGTTCCGGTTGTTCAACAGCAGCCATACCACCCAGGATCTCGCCTTTGAAGATCCATACCTTAACGCCGATTACACCATAAGTGGTGTGCGCTTCTGAGGTGTTGTAGTCAATGTCAGCACGCAGAGTGTGCAACGGTACGCGACCTTCACGGTACCATTCGGTACGTGCGATCTCAGCACCGCCCAGACGGCCGCTAACTTCAACTTTGATACCTTTCGCGCCCAGACGCATGGCGTTCTGAACAGCACGCTTCATCGCACGACGGAACATCACACGACGCTCCAGCTGTGAAGTGATGCTGTCAGCAACCAGTTTCGCGTCCAGTTCCGGCTTACGGACTTCGGCGATATTGATCTGTGCAGGTACGCCAGCGATATTCGCGACGACCGTACGCAGTTTCTCTACGTCTTCACCCTTTTTACCGATAACGATACCCGGGCGAGCGGTGTGAATGGTCACACGGATGCTCTTAGCCGGACGCTCGATAACGATGCGGGATACAGACGCTTTTGCCAGTTCTTTAGTCAGGAACTGACGAACTTTAAAATCGCTGTCCAGGTTGTCAGCGAATTCTTTGGTGTTCGCAAACCAGGTAGAGTTCCATGGTTTTACAATACCCAGGCGAATACCATTAGGATGTACTTTCTGACCCATTGCTAGTCTCCAGAGTCTCAGCGATCGGACACAACCACAGTAATGTGGCTGGTGCGCTTCAGGATGCGATCTGCACGACCTTTAGCACGCGGCATAATGCGCTTCATGCTCGGGCCTTCGTCTACGAAAATTTTCGCGACTTTCAGATCGTCGATATCAGCGCCATCGTTGTGTTCGGCGTTAGCAATGGCAGATTCCAGGACCTTCTTAACCAGTACAGCCGCTTTCTTGTTGGTGTAGGTCAGAATATCCAGAGCCTGCGACACTTTCTTACCGCGAATCAGGTCAGCCACAAGGCGAACCTTCTGAGCAGAAGAACGAGCATGGCGATGTTGAGCAATAGTTTCCATCTCTTCCTCCTACTTATTTCTTCTTGGCTTTCTTATCAGCAGCGTGGCCGCGATAAGTACGTGTCGGTGCAAATTCACCCAGCTTGTGGCCGACCATTTCGTCGGAAACAAAGACAGGAACGTGCTGACGACCATTATGGACAGCGATGGTCAAACCGATCATGTTAGGGAAGATCGTTGAACGACGGGACCAGGTGCGCAGGGGCTTCTTGTCTCCGCTTTCCACCGCTTTCTCTACCTTCTTCAGCAAGTGCAGGTCAATAAAAGGACCTTTCTTGAGAGAACGTGGCATGGCTTATCCTCTAAAATTATTTGCTACGGCGACGTACGATAAATTTATCAGTACGCTTGTTGCTACGGGTCTTCTTACCTTTGGTCTGAACGCCCCACGGAGTTACCGGGTGCTTACCAAAGTTACGACCTTCACCACCACCGTGCGGGTGATCTACTGGGTTCATCGCGGTACCGCGAACGGTCGGACGAACACCACGCCAACGAGTTGCACCCGCTTTACCCAGAACGCGCAGCATATGCTCAGCGTTGCCGACTTCGCCCAGGGTTGCGCGGCAATCAGCTTCGATTTTACGCATTTCGCCTGAACGCAGACGCAGGGTAACGTAGGAGCCTTCACGCGCAACGATCTGCACGTAAGCGCCAGCAGAGCGAGCGATCTGACCGCCTTTGCCCGGCTTCATTTCTACGTTGTGTACAGTAGAACCCACCGGGATGTTACGCATCGGCAGGGTGTTACCTGCTTTGATCGCAGCATCAACGCCAGACTGAATCTGGTCGCCGGCTTTCAGGCCTTTAGGGGCCAGGATATAACGGCGCTCGCCGTCTTTGTACAGAACCAGTGCGATGTTCGCAGAACGGTTCGGATCGTACTCAAGACGCTCAACAACTGCCGGGATACCATCTTTGTTGCGTTTGAAGTCAACAATACGGTAAGCCTGCTTGTGACCACCACCGATATGACGGGTAGTGATACGACCATTGTTGTTACGACCACCGGATTTGCTGTTCTTTTCGATCAGCGGGGCAAAAGGTTTGCCCTTGTGCAGCTCAGGGTTTACCACTTTAACGACGTGGCGACGACCCGGAGATGTCGGTTTACATTTAACAACTGCCATTGTCTTTCTCCTCCGACTTACTCAGCGCCGCCGACGAAGTCCAGGTTCTGGCCTTCCTTCAGGGTGACGTAAGCTTTTTTCCAGTCGCTGCGACGACCGATACGCTGTCCGTGACGCTTAGTTTTCCCTTTAACAACCAGGGTATTCACGTCTTTAACTTCTACTTCGAACAGTTTTTCAACAGCAGCAACGATCTCTGCTTTGGTCGCGTCTTTCGCAACTTTGAGAACGATGGTGTTGGTTTTTTCCATCGCAGCAGACGCTTTTTCAGATACGTGCGGCGCGCGCAGTACTTTCAGCAGACGTTCTTCACGGATCATGCCAGCATCTCCTCAACTTGCTTAACTGCATCAGCAGTCATAACGACTTTGTCGAAGGCGATCAGGCTAACTGGGTCGATACCCGCTGCATCGCGCACGTCAACCTTGTACAGGTTGCGCGCAGCCAGGAACAGATTCTCATCCAGTTCACCGGTGATGATCAGCACGTCTTCCAGCGCCATGTCTTTCAGTTTCTGTACCAGCAGCTTGGTTTTCGGTGCTTCTACAGAGAACGTCTCGACAACGATCAGACGATCTTGACGTACCAGTTCGGACAGGATGCTTTTCAGCGCGCCGCGGTACATCTTTTTGTTAACTTTTTGACTGTGGTCCTGCGGACGCGCAGCGAAGGTCACGCCACCTGAACGCCAGATCGGGCTCTTTACAGAACCTGAACGCGCACGGCCGGTGCCTTTCTGACGCCACGGCTTTTTGCCTGAACCAGTTACTTCAGCACGCGTTTTCTGCGCGCGGGTACCCTGACGGGCGCCTGCAGCGTATGCAACAACAACCTGGTGAACCAGCGCTTCGTTGAAATCACGACCGAAGGTAGTTTCGGAAACAGTCAGCGCGCTCTGCGCGTCTTTCAGTACTAATTCCATTGCTATCCCCTTACGCCTTCACAGCTGGTTTAACGATCAGGTCGCTGCCGGTTGCTCCCGGGACAGCACCTTTCACCAGCAGCAGGTTGCGCTCAGCGTCAACACGTACCACATCCAGGCTCTGAACGGTTACGCGCTCATTACCCAGCTGACCTGCCATTTTCTTGCCCTTGAACACTTTGCCCGGAGTCTGGTTCTGACCGATAGAACCCGGAACGCGGTGAGAAAGGGAGTTACCGTGAGTAGCGTCCTGGGTACGGAAGTTCCAGCGCTTAACGGTACCTGCGAAACCTTTACCTTTAGAGGTACCGGTTACGTCTACTTTTTTAACGTCAGCGAAAATTTCAACACTGATGCTCTGGCCAACTGAGTACTCTTCACCTTCAGCAGTGCGGAATTCCCACAGACCACGGCCGGCTTCAACGCCAGCTTTAGCAAAATGACCAGCTTCAGGTTTGGTCACACGGTTCGCTTTTTTCGCACCGGTGGTAACCTGGATTGCCTGGTAACCATCGTTCTCCAGGCCTTTGACCTGAGTAACGCGGTTTGCTTCAACTTCGATTACGGTTACTGGGATTGAAACGCCGTCTTCAGTGAAGACGCGGGTCATGCCCACTTTTTTACCGACTAAACCAATCATTGTATCAACCTCTCAATCGCTCGATGACCTGATTAACCCAGGCTGATCTGCACGTCTACACCGGCAGCCAGATCCAGACGCATCAGAGCATCAACGGTTTTTTCAGTTGGCTCAACGATGTCTACCAGACGCTTGTGAGTGCGGATTTCGTACTGATCGCGCGCATCTTTGTTAACGTGCGGAGAGATCAGAACGGTGAAGCGCTCTTTGCGAGTCGGCAGCGGGATCGGACCGCGAACCTGCGCACCAGTGCGCTTGGCAGTCTCAACGATTTCCGCGGTTGATTGATCGATCAGACGATGATCAAACGCTTTAAGACGGATACGGATTCTTTGGTTCTGCATGAGACCAGAGCTCCAAACTTTTTATAGACGAAAAAAATTACTACTCGCACCCATTACGATTGATGGGAGAGTGTAATCGTTCAGCATATAACTCCACAATTGGGAGTATTGTCAGGCGACCTAACATGCTGCCGCCTGCGATTCTGCTCGAATCGCGCCTGCTAATATTGGCAGGCCCGCGCATTATACGTAAATCTGCTCAGGAAGCAACCCGCGTTCTGTTTTTAACCTTATTTTCTGGTGGCGTTATTACCATTGGCGGTGAAGAAGTGAAGAACCGGGGAGTGGAAGAGCAAAAGAGGCACAAATGGAAACAAGCCCGCTTAGCGCCTGATGGCGGCGAAAGCGGGCTCTCTTAATGCGTTATTCACGACTGGACTACCCTTCTTCTCTGATTTGCGCCTGCAGGTAGTTCTGGATACCCATCTTGCTGATAAGATCGAGCTCGGTTTCGATCCAGTCGATATGGTGCTCTTCATCCGCAAGGATTTCGATCATCATGTCACGGCTGACGTAATCATGTACCTTATCAGCGTAAGCGATAGCTTCGCGCAGGTCCTTCGCCCCTTCCAGCTCCAGCTGGAGATCGGAACGCAGCATCTCCTCGACATCTTCGCCAATTCGCAACCGGCCTAAATCCTGCAGGTTCGGAATTCCCTCAAGAAACAGAATGCGCTCAATATACTTATCGGCGTGCTTCATCTCGTCGATGGATTCGTGATACTCCGTGTCGTTGAGGCGCATCAGGCCCCAGTTTTTGAACATCCGCGCGTGAAGAAAGTACTGATTAATCGCAACCAGTTCATTTCCCAGCAGTTTATTCAAATGGCTTATGATTTTAATGTCGCCCTTCATTTTGCTTCCTCCGCTTCCAGTTAAGTTAGAGCGTAGATGCGGATAAAAAGAAGTCAAAAAAACGCGACAAAATCTGTGGGTATTAAGAACAGCGCGCTGGGGTCAGGCAATTTCTTTATAGAGCGGCACGCTTTGCAGCTCTTCTTCCATGATTTCCCGCGCCACACGGATACATTTGCCGCACTGCTTCCCGACAGGAACCAGCTGACGCAGCTGCTGGATAGATTTTGGCTGATAGCGGCGAACCGCTTCGCGAAGGGTTTTATCACTGACGGCGTTACACAAACAGACGTACATTTACTGCTCACCTCGATCATTTTATGATCAAAGCTTAAATGAGAATAATTTTTATTTCAAACCCAGAGTTAGTGTGGATAACGCGCTTCGGGCAGACTTAAGGCATAAAAAAAGAGCACCGAAGTGCTCTTTTCTGCTCTGGTGGCCCGAAGGCCACCTCGCTAACGCAATTAAGCGATAACTTCAGCAACAACGCCCGCGCCAACGGTACGGCCGCCTTCGCGGATTGCGAAGCGCAGACCCTGGTCCATCGCGATCGGATGGATCAGAGTAACGGTCATTTTGATGTTGTCGCCCGGCATTACCATCTCAACGCCTTCCGGC
>NZ_RARB01000018.1 GCF_003612015.1 Pantoea piersonii
GCAGAGATAGCGCTGATGTCCGGCAGTACTTTTACCGTTACGCACCACCCCGTCTGTAGCTGAACAGGAGGGACAGCTGATAGAAACAGAAGCCACTGGAGCACCTCAAAAACACCATCATACACTAAATCAGTAAGTTGGCAGCATCACCCCCGATTGCAGCATATTTTCTTAGTCAGGGTTTTAAAGTAACGGGTGTCGACTCCTCACCCTCCATGATATCTCAGTGCAGAGATAAATTTCCTCACGAAACCTGGTTAGTCTCCGATATGCGGGAGGTGAATCTGGGAATGAATTTCGACGGCATTCTTGCGTGGGACAGTTTTTTTCATCTGTGTCATGCTGATCAACGTAAGATATTTGCACTTTTTTCTGCACATGCAAAAGAGGGTGCGGCTCTTATGTTCAATGCCGGCCCGGAAGAGGGTGAGGCCATCGGTGAGTTTCAGGGTGAGCCACTTGCTCACGCCAGCCTGTCCGCCCTTGAGTACGCATCACTAATGCACAACTATGGCTTTAAGTTGATCGGCCATGTTATTGAAGACAAGCAATGTAATGGCCGCACAATATGGCTTGCGACGAAATCTGTTAACTGATCGCCAGCCTGCCGGACAACAGTACGGAAGACATCGTGCCGAGCATTCTTACTGGCGTTATACCGGGTGCTTACAATTTGCTGATGGAACTTCGCCATCCTCGAAAAACCGCTTCGCTGTCTCCTCAGGAACCTGAGTGGATAATTCCATCAGCATAACCCCCTCCCCTTTTAAACCAATTCTGGTGGTAGATTAATTGCGAATTTACGAGTAATCGTGCGGGCCAGACATAATTCATATGCGAGGTGATGAGTCCCTGTTCATATAAGGATCGCGACAGCCGTAATGAGACCCATTATTCAGTGCCATGCCCATATACCACGAATGGTGCCGCTTCACTTTTAGCCACGTCGCCAAATTTTTGCTTACTTTGCCAGTGAGTGATGCGTTACAGCATCCGCATCAATCAGCACGTCTTCTGTTTCAGGCAGGCGCAATAACAAAGACTGATTGCGCTACAGCACCCTACACCAACAGTTAATCAGGTTCTCATCTGTGGGATAACGGGGACCGGCTCCCACTTCCACCCTGGCAGAGTCGTTGTTGAGAGACTGGAGTCATCCGCCACCTGATGAACTTGCCGGGATCAGGTCTGCGAGCATCCAGAACCAGTCTGCTTTCACTGACTACATAACTGACATATATCCTGCCAAAACGCGCGCGGGGGAAAACAGACTGAATACGGTTTCGAATGTGATGACTGTCTGAAAGCGGAAACGGAGCGGATAAAGGGAGTGAATACTAAGGAGCAGCCCCCTCAGGCCGTATTAAGGTCACAACAGTCAGAAAAGCCTGTTCAGTAAAACTATCTCGGCAGGTCATTTTATGTCGGAAGCAGGCACCTCGAAACGTAAGCGGCTCAAATCGAATAATAATCATACAGGCACTGACAAAATGGCATTTGTTGCGTGATCTGCCTCACATAATATAAAAGTAAAAATCTGAGAAAACACGCATTTAGTTTACTTTTATTTAACTCTTACATCGGTGAACTTATAAACTTGCGAGGCAATTCTTATGCTGAAGTGGTCAGCAAGTGAATGTTTTTCTGTGATTATCTCTGCAATTACAGTGATCGTTTTTTTGGCCATATGGTTCACTGCATAACAATTTTTATTAACGATTGCTAATAAAAACAATTGTATCTTACTGGTTCAGTCATACTGAGGTTACGGAATACCTTTATGTCAGCATTTCACTTCAAGTCGCCGGTAATGCATCGCATTACTTTTATTATATTGTTCTCGCTTTATATCTCCGTTTTTCTGAATATCGCTTACTACAGACAGGCTCTCGCACTGATACCACTGACCGGCCTGCACAACATTCTTTTTTTCCTTTCGATGCCCGTAGTGGCCTTTAGCGTCATAAATATTGTGGTCACCCTCGCCTCATTTGTCTGGCTGGACAGGGTAACTGTTGCGCTGTTTATTCTTGTCGCTGCCCCTGCTCAGTACTTTATTCAGCACTACGGCATTGTCCTTGACCGCTCGATGATCACTAATATCATCGATACCACACCGGCAGAAAGCAGGGCCTTGTTGACCACCCCAATGGTGCTGGTTTTGTTTTTTTCCGGGATCCTGATGGCCGCTCTGGCTTTCTGGCCACGCTTTAAGAAGTTTATTCCGTTGTGGAAAGGCCTGATTTACCGTGGCGTAAACATTGTCGCTTCTGTCGCCCTGATAGCGCTGGTCGCGATGCTGTTTTACAAAGATTACGCATCGCTGTTTCGTAATAATCGTGAGCTGGTAAGGGCCCTGAGCCCGTCGAATTTCATCGTAGCCTCGCTCTCTTATTACCATCACCGCGAACGGGCTAACCTTCCGCTGGTAAAAATCGGTGAGGATGCTCATCAGCGTCCACAGATGCTGAACGGTCCAAAGAAAAACCTAACGATACTGGTGGTGGGTGAAACCTCACGCGCCGCAAATTTTTCCCTGGGCGGTTATCCGCGCCCGACCAATCCTTTACTGGCTGAAGAAAACGTCGCCTATATTCCTGACGTCATATCATGCGGCACCTCAACGGCGGTATCGGTACCCTGCATGTTTTCCAACATGCCGCGTGCACGCTACGATGACGCACTGGCCAGTCATCAGGAAGGGTTGCTGGATATTATTCAGCGGGCGGGCCTGAGCGTTCTGTGGAACGAAAACGATGCGGGATGTAAAGGGGCCTGCGATCGGGTCCCGAATCAGGATATGACCGCGCTGAATCTCCCCGGCATGTGTATTAAAGGCGAGTGTTACGATGAGATCCTTTTCCATGGACTTGACGAGTACATAACACGCTTAAAGGGCAATGGCGTTATCGTTTTGCACACCATCGGAAGCCACGGACCGACCTATAATCATCGCTATCCACCAGCGTTTCGTAAATTTACGCCTACCTGTGAAACCAGTCAGATTCAGGAATGTTCGCAGGAGCAGCTGGTAAATACTTACGATAACACCATTTTATATGCCGACTATATCGTGGATAAAGCCATTGAATTACTGAAGGCACATCAGGACAGGTTTACCACCAGTCTGGTTTATTTATCTGACCACGGTGAGTCTCTTGGTGAAAAAGGCGTCTATCTGCATGGCCTTCCCTATGCCATTGCGCCTGACGTACAGAAGCGTGTGCCTATGCTCATCTGGCTTTCGCCCGATTATCAGCAGCGTTACGCCGTGGACAGGAACTGCCTGAACCAGCAGACAATGAAGAAGGGATATTCGCAGGACAACCTTTTTTCAACCATGCTGGGTATCACCGGCGTACAGACAAGGGAATACGTCTCTTCAGACGATATTCTGGCTGCGTGCAGAAAACCTCGCGGAGCAGAGTGATCACATAAAGCCCTGCCTAAGGGCTTTATTCATTTGTGCTTCGATGCAGCATAACGTCAGACAAATTGCCGTAAGGACCAGCTGACTTTCTCTGAAAGCAGTGTGTCATTCTGACTGTAATCAGGCTTGCTTGTGGCATGACCTTTCCCTCTTTCTGTCAGGGGGACGCTTCTTGTTCATAACGGGCCTCGGCACGTCATAATAGGGAGAGAGTGGATACAGCGCGGTAAATGAGACAGGGCCGTGATGCAGTACCCTGCGTTTAGCGCGAGGCCATAACTGAATCGCTTAAAATATCGGGTCGGACATGAAAGTGTAGCGTTACTGACGCGCACCATGCAGCAGTCGTTTCGTTTGTTGTCCGGGCGGTTCTTACAGGCGAGGCGCCTCAATAAAGATATGAGGCCATGTTCATTCTGTCTGACGAGGTGCAGCGACGCAGCAGGAGCAATATAAATATCCTGGCTTCGTTAATAACGTGCACCACCGTCCGCTTTTCGCGTCCTGGAATCTCATAGAATGTATCAGATATTGCTTTAATGCCGCGTGTCGTGGCGCGCGCTCCCCTTCTTCAGCCTCTGAACCGACCTGACGTCCAGTCTGATCGTTCAAAGCCAACAGCGGACGTGGAAAATGTGCAATTCTGATCGACAGGCAGTTATCCTGTCTGACACAACGAATCTGCGATGCGAGCAATTCTGAGGATTTCAATATGACCAGTTTTCATCAATTTACTGCCACCAGTCTGCGTGGTCAGCTCATCTCCATGGCTGACTATGCTGACAAGCTGGTTCTGGTGGTTAATACCGCCAGCCATTGTGGATTCACGCCACAATATGCCGGTCTTGAATCGCTCTACAAGAAGTACGCCGCCCAGGGTCTGGTAGTGCTTGGTTTTCCCTGTAACCAGTTCGGTAAACAGGAACCCGGCGACGCCGACGAAATCGCGCAGACCTGCCACATAAACTACGGTGTGAGCTTCCCGATGTTCGAAAAAGTGGAGGTCAACGGCACCGCAACGCACCCGGTGTTTCGTTACCTGAAAGAGGAATTACCCGGCGTGCTGGGCGGGCGAATAAAATGGAACTTTACTAAGTTCCTGATCGGACGCGACGGCAAACCACTCAGGCGTTTTGCACCGTTCACCACACCGGAGAAAATAGAAGCCGTCATCCTTGCTACACTTGAAATTTAAGCGCTTCTGCAATTTTAACCATTCATCTTTCAAGCGTTTCCGACAAGATGTTTATATGCGAGTGAGGTTAACGCCTGCTCGCCACTCAAAGCGGACAATGACCGGCTTAAGACCTCAGCATAACCTGCTGGTGAACGGTTCCCAATAAACGAATGTCAGGATAATGGCACATGCTGATTAGCTATCCCGCAATGAGTCTCGAAGCGATTATTAAATTCCTGACCCATCGGTAAAACCAAAGAAATACAGAGCGCATAAATAATGTCCGCTTTTGCTCATAGCGGACCTTAACCACCAAAGCATTCATCTTCCTCAGTATACTGAGTGAACCCCTGAAAGCATCTGCCCTACCCGCCTCTGAACCCTTCAGGTATCGCATAATCCATGTCAGCCCCTGGAGTAAAGTCCCGACGCCCTGTAGAACGCTTAGCTGGCTTGTTACGTCTTTTCTCTGTGAATCGTGCCAGTTTCAGCGCCCACTGCGCCTGCTATCTTCTGGAGAAACGGCGGCATTTCGCTTTATGTCAGAAGCCCTCCTGCCAGCAGTTGATACTTTATGCTTATAACAGCATTGCCAGCAGTACGGCGCACAGCAGCAGCACATAGATTCGCGCATGCCAGACATCAGGAACAGCCGGGATCAACCGGCGGGTAAAGAGGATCCCCATCCAGCCTGTAATCATAAGTAATCCCATAATTTTCAGGCTGATGAAACCCAGAAAACCCTCTGCCGGGATTTTTTGCCAGCCGCTCACCGCATAGGTGACGGCGCCGCACAGCGCCACCGGCAGCGACAGGGGATTGGCAGCGCTGATGCAGTCCCGCATCGCATAGCCGTGCCGCCGCAACAGCGGTACCGTCATAACGCTGCCGCCGACGCCCAGCAATGCGGCAATGACACCAATCACTATTCCGCCACCAGTGACTGTCGCCAGTGATAAACGGCGCGGTACACCGCCGATGAAGAAACCTTTACGCAACAGGCAATCGCCAATTGTCAGGAGCATATAAAGGACAAACAGTATGCGAACCCATTTTTCACTCAACAGCCCTGCCAGCCACGAACCAGTCACCGCGCCGGCGGCGATGAACCACAGCAGCGGCAGACACGCCTGCGCGGAGATACTGCCTGCACGCCAGTTTCGATAGCTCACCCATCCTGCGTTGAATATCATGACCGCCGTCGAGGTGGCGACGGCGATATGCAATGCATTCTCCATCATATCCGGCTGACGACGCAGCAGCTGATAGACAAAAGGCACCACAACGAAGCCGCCGCCGAAGCCAAACAACACCGTTGTGATGCCAGTAATGAAACCTGCCAGAGAAATAATAAAGATATCGTTCAAAGGAATGTTCCGCTGTGAAGAAGAACCCGCAGCTTATCGCCCTCACGCCCCGCTTCCCATTTGCGCAGCGCTCAACTACCCTTGCAAACCGGTCAGAAGGAGGCAAAAGTGCGCAACGTGAGCATTGACAAGGTTGATAATCTGGCGCGTGACGTGGTCGCGATCGGTAATGACTATGCGCAGGGTTTTTTACTGGCTCCCCACCGGCATCGCCGCGCGCAGCTGCTGTATGGCGCAACCGGTCAGATGCATGTATCCACTCGTGACGGGGAGTGGGTAGTGCCGCCACAGCATGCGGTGTGGATCCCGCCTGAAACGCTGCACGCGGTAAAGTTTGTCGGCGTGACGACGCGGAGCCTGTATATCGCGCCAGAATGCGCGGCGCGCATCAACCACAGCAGCCGCTGCGAAGTCATCAGCGTCTCGCCACTGTTACGTCAGCTTCTGCTTGAAGCGGTCGATGTGCCCCCACTTTATGAGAGCGAGCGCGAATGTGCGCTGATGAACCTGCTGCTGCTGGAACTGGCAGCCATGCCGACGCGCGGGTTCGATATTCCGTTGCCGCGGCAGCCTGCGCTGCTGGCGCTGTGCCAGACGTTTTTACTGGCACCCACTGTCCACGATCCGGCTGAACGCTGGGCCAGAGCAATGTTTATGAGTGCCAGCACCTTTCGTCGCCATTTCCTGCAGCAGACCGGCATGTCATTTTCCGCCTGGCGGCAGCGGGCCTGTGTGGTCAGCGCGCTGGCATTGCTGATAGCGGGCAAGCCGGTGAATGAAGTGGCATTATCGCTTGGCTATGACAATGGTTCGTCTTTTGCCACCATGTTCCGCCGCGTGACGGGCCAGCCTCCTTCGTTCTATCATCCGGCTTAAGGCTTCTGGCCTTATCTGCCGCACGTTTAAAGTGCGGCCTAACCTAAAGTGCCCGTATCACTCCCGCGCCCTCTGTTGTCGCGCCAGGCTCTTCCGCTTCTCTGCCCTGCTCGCGGTATATATACAGTTGTCTCTGTTCTGGCAGCAAAGTGCGCGTTACCAGGACACAGCAAAAAAGCAGCGAATGAATGCAGACGTCCGCTTTGTGCCAGAAGCGGACATTTCCCAGATAAATTAACAGCGCAATGAAGCGATAACGGGGATCGTTTGGCAGGATCTTCATCACACAGACTTCCACAGGCGAATGACCGCCGGCTTCTAACCCTTTTAGACCAGCCCCCAGCAAAAGTTGTCGTTAATGTCAGCAGTAACATCCGCATTTTATTATTTGCTTTGCTCTTTTCCTTATATTTCTCTGCAACAAAGAGTCATAACCTCATAAGCTGGGGAATTAAACACTTCATCAACATATCTGTTGCCAGTGTTAAAGAATAATTTTATTAATATTTAGTAAGTTATACCCAACAGCGACACAGGATGTTAATAAAATTATGATAAGGATAACTCATGACGTCTAAACCTGCCGCTGAAGGCTGTCCGGCACCGGGCCTGTTTCAGACACTGAAATCTTTCCCTGCGGCTGTCCATGCTCTGCTCTTTTTTACGCTTGTCATACGATTCAGTTATTTTATGGCCTGGCCATTTATCGCGGTAATCATGACTCAAAATTACCATATGTCGCCGATAGCTATTGGCGTGGCAATGACAATCAGTGCATTGTTCTCGGTGGTGCTCGGTATGTATGGCGGGCAGATTTCGGACAGGCTGGGGCGACGCATTATTCTTCTGCTGGGCTGCGCGTTTTCCACCGTGGGATATATTACCCTGGCGCAGGCAACCGGAGTGGGGCTGTTTATCTGCGGCCTTATGTTCATCGGCGTTTCCTTTGCGTGGGTTGATCCCCCTTTACGTGCACTGATGAGTGATTTGCTGGGTGACCGCCGCCGCCGTGCGCTTGCCTTGCAAATGCGTTACTACCTGATCAACGTAGCAGCAGTATTTGGCCCGCTGGTGGGGATAGCATTTGGTCTGACATCTCAGAAGGGAACATTCCTGATAACCGGGCTGTCCTACCTCCCTTTTTTCGTCTACGTGCTGCTGTTTATCCCCGCGGGTAAACTTTTGACTGAGCAACAGGCCGACAGCGAACCGGCGGTAAGGCTGCGCAAGGTAATAGGCATTATCGCCAGGGATAAAATTTACATTGCGGCGCTACTGTGCAGTATCTTGTGCAGTATTGTTTTTATCCATTACGAAGCCATACTGCCACAGTATCTCCTGCTACTTGACGGTAACGCCGCGGTTAAGCTGATCACCCTGGTGCTGGTCACGAATGCCTGTACCGTTTTGGTATTTCAGACTTTTATTATGCGGTTTCTGACCCGGGTCACCCTGCCGAAACGCATTCTCCTGGGTGGGGTAATTTTCGCTTTATCGCAACTCTGCTTTTTTTCCATACGTTCGACGGAAATCTGGCTATGGCTGACGGTTACCGGTGTGTTCAGTATGGGAGAAGCGATTCTGATGCCAAACCTGAACATTTTGCTCGATCAACTGGCCCCGGCAGAACATCGCGGTGCCTATCTTGGTGCCTCCATGCTGTCGACACTGGGGATCGCTGCCGGGCCGTTAATCGGTGGAGTCATGCTGGCTATGACCGGTGCGGGGGTCTTTATCTGTACTGCATTGCTCAGCCTCATGTTGTGCGCGATTATTTACGCCTTCAGGATCAGCATGCTGACACGTCTGCAGGATTCATAATTACAGTTTCTGCGGACATCAGTGCGGTGAAAGGCTGTCTTCTTGCCTCAGGGCTACATTCGCTCACAGCATCCTGCTTGTTTAGCAGTAAGCTGCTCTGTGCCAGAAGCGGGCGTTTAAGTAAGCATGCTGTCAATCCAGTCTCAAAAAGATGACGCCTGTTATGTATTTTTGAATGATAACTGACAATTTAAAAAATCCGGGAGTAAGCATGGGAAGCGTTCAGAGAAAATTAAAAATCGCAGCAGGACAGTTTGCTCCGGTGCGCGGCTGTATCGATGAGAATATGCGTTATCACGAAATGTTAATTGAGTCTGCGGCATCGGCAGGCGTTAACCTTATCATTTTTCCTGAACTTTCTCTGACGGGTTATGAACCCGAAATAGCTGAAGAACTGGCTCTGGCTGATGAAACCTGTCTGAGTCCACTTCAGGCATTGTCTGACAGATATGATATGACAATTATCGTGGGTGCACCGCTGCGTGTTAGAGATGGAAAACCGGCTATTGGCGCCTATATGCTTTCTTCAAAGCGGCCAGTTTCCTGTTACCGAAAAATGTATCTTCATCCCGGGGAGTCCGACTATTTTTCAACTGGTGATACTGAGTGTGTTTTTAAAGAAAGGATATTTAATATAGGCATTGCCATATGTGCAGATGCAGGGCAGCCAGTGCATGCAGAACGCACGGTGCAGAAGGGTGCTGAAGTGTACCTGAACTCCGTTTTGAGCGCCGGCGGGTTTGATAAAGATTCGGAGCAGCTTCAAAGCTACGCCAGACTTTACGCAATGCCCACGCTGATGGCCAATTACAGTGGCCCGTCAGGTGGCTGGAAACCTGTCGGAAAAAGTTCCGCATGGGATGCAAGGGGTGAACTTATTGCTCAGGCTCCGGAGAATTGTACCGCCCTGGTCATCATGGACCTGCAAGATGGTGAGTGCTCCGGGCAGGTAATTTGCCTCAGTAAATAAAAAGATATTAAAAAGCTCAGCTTGCCTCTTTTATAACTCGTCAGAGATTACCTGTAATGTAAGAGAGAGGTGCTTTTCATTTTCAGATAATCACATGCCATGTGGTTTTATAGCATGAAAGAGTTAAGTCCGCTTTTGGCTCATATCGGACCTTGCCCTTCGCGCATGTCCTCTTTGTGCCAGAAGCGGACATGGCTGATAAATGAGTATATTGAGGCCGCAGGCTATTAAAGCCGGGCGACCGTCGTTATATCTTTGTTGGTTTACTTATTCATCTCAATTGCGTGATGGCATAGCGGCTATGCTTAAAGCCTGTATCAGGCAACTAAGCTGTCCAATTGAGATGTCCCGACATGTTTAAAGTATCAGTAAAATGGTCTGCTTTGCGTTCCTTCAGTTGATGAAGAGACTCTGACACGAAATGCAATAATCAGCGCGGCACTTAGCATGATGCATGCCGCAGTAATGAATACACCTGACACGCCGTTCATGCCATATATCAGGCCACCTGTTGCCGCACCCGCGGCGATTGAAGACTGAACGGCGGCGACCACCATACCTCCCGCGCTTTCTGCCTCATCTGGAAGCGTCCGTGCGACCCAACCTGACCACGCCACCGGTATGCCACCGAATGCTAACCCCCACAGCATGGTCAGGGCAGTAAGCCCTGCTATCGATAAGGGCAGGATGCTCATACCCAGTGCCGCTGCTCCCACCAGAGCGGGCATGACAATTAGCGTAAAACGTAAGCTGCGTTCCATCAGCCATCCTGCCAAAAGTGTCCCTGTAAAGTTAGCCACGCCAAACGCGAGAAGTATCAACGACAGTTCTTTTGCGTCTACGTGTGCGAGTCCTTCCAGCGCAGGCCGTATATAGGTAAACAGCGCATACTGGTCAGTGTGTGCAAGCACACACCCCAGCATACCCACGCTAACGCCAGGTCTCTGCAGCAGAGAAAACACGGATACCGTCTTTACCCGAATTACCGGCGGCATCCCGGGCAGCGTGACCCACTGAAAAATCAAAGAGATTCCTCCAACCGCAGCAGCGGCAATAAAGGCGCTACGCCAGCCGAACATCTCTCCCAGATAACTCCCCAGCGGTACAGAAACGACAGTGCCTACCGCGATACCACTAAAAATGATCGACAGCGCTCGCGGTACCAGCCTTTCCGGCACAAGCCGCATCGCGACCGCCGCTGCCATACTCCAGAATCCCCCCAGAGCGATACCCAGCAAGATGCGCATTGCCAGCAGCATTACCATGCCTGAAGAGAGCGCCACCAGCAGATTTGAAAAGATCATAAGGACAGTGAAGCTCAACAGCACGACGCGCCTGTCAAGCGCACGCGTTAATCGCGGTATCAGTAATCCGGCAAATAATGCAACTACCGCCGTAACCGTTACGGCCTGGCCTGCAAGAGACTCTGGCACCCTCAAATCCTGGGCCATGGGCGTTAATAAACTTGCAGGCAGGTACTCTGCGGTGAGTAGGCCAAAAACGCCCATGGTTAACGAAAAGACCGCTCGCCAGGCTGGCTGGATTTGATCATCTCTTTGCAATATGTCTTTGCGAACCCTGACAGAGGCTTCATTAGTCATTTCTGAGTTTCCTGGAAAGTAGGTTAAGGAGATGAAGTCTATTCAGGCGCGCCTGGATGATCTATGCTCTAAAGCCCGCACTTTTTTACCCAAAACCCGAATATGCCTACGACTTCACCCTTTGCCTTATCATCAGAACTCATCAGCGAGCTGCTTTCCGGCCTGCGGCTTTACGGTGTGCGATATCAGCGTATTCAGACTGGTAATACGTTTGGTCTGAACTTCGCAGGCAGGCCTGGCCATGCTTACCTGCACTATGTCGCTGTGGGAGAGGTGGTGCTTCATACTGCAAACGGAGGTACTCTCCCGCTTTCAGCCGGCGAGGCCGTATTTCTTCCCCACGGCGAAGAGCACCAGCTTTTGTCGACAACAGCCACTGACGTGCTGGATATCGATAATATTGAAACGGCACCCCTGAATGAGAAAGTGAGTGGGATTGATACCTGCCCGAGCACCCAGGAAACGCCAGGCGCCGTTTTGTTTTTTGGCTGTATGAAAATTGATTTGGGAAGCATGCAACGGCTGGCGGATGTGATGCCTGAAATTATGCGTGCCGATGCCAACGGGACTCGCTGGCCAGGACTCATGCATACACTTGACGCGATGAAGCGTGAAATATGCTCCGGACGCGTGGGCTATGCAGGCATCCTCGCCAGGCTTGCCGATGTGGTTGGAGCAATGTTTATAAGAGGATGGGTGGAAGAGGGTTGCGGCAATAGCCCGGGACTGGCTGCAGCGCTGCGTGATCCCCGTCTGGCTCAAGCCATTCTGGCGATTCACCGCGAACCGGGTCGGGACTGGAGCGTGGCAGAGCTCGCTGCCAAATCGCATATATCCCGATCCGCATTCGCCGAAAGATTTCAGATTACCATCGGCATCCCACCGTTACGTTATGCAACGGAAGTAAAGATGCACCTCGCTGTCCGCTGGTTAACGTCAGAAAAAATAACCATAGACATCGCATCGCAACGGTTAGGATACGCCTCACAGGCCGCTTTCAGCCGGGCTTTTAAGCGGGTAACGGGCAAGTCTCCGGGCGCAATACGTATGCTTGATCGGCCCTTTGGATAGCACCATCGTTTTAACGTAGTATTCCATCCCGCGGAAGGCATATCAGGATGGGGTTCACTTCAGTTATGACTGGCTGCATTCATGACGGCATCCTGCCCAGGATGCCGCCGATTTCACCCCTCAACCATTGTGATGCGGGATGGTTATCCTCCTGTGCCGTCCAAACCAGTGAAACATCGGGCAACGTCAGTATCATTGGCACCGGGACTACCTGCAGGCCAAATGCCTCACCGTAGCGTTTTGCCATCCGCGTTGGCAACGTGGCAATCAACGGCGCACTCGCAACCATACCCAGTACACCAAGAAATTCCGACGAAGTTGCAACCACGTTGAGTTTTCCGCCTATCGCATCGAGTGCCGATTCAAGACAACCGTGCAAACTTTCGCTGAGGCTTACCAGCGCATGCGGCAGGCTTAGGTAATCTTCAAGGGAAATCGCCGATTTGAATGTCATCTTGTCAGGATGGAAAACGCAACTCAGCGACTGTTCGAACAATAGCTGCTGACGATAACGCATCGCCTGGCTGTCAAAACAGCCTATTGCTAAGTCCAGCAACCGGTCATCCAGCATACGGTAGACATCGCGCTGCTGCACCGGGCGGCCATGTAGCTTCACCCCCGGCGCGAGTTGACGCAAGCGTAAGGCGAGCTCCGGCATCAGTAGTAGCTCTACTTCGCTTGAGAACCCCATGCGGAAGATACGTTGATCGGTCGATGGATCGAACTCCGAACGGACATGAATAACCGTCTGCATCATACCGAGCGCTTGCTGCACCGGCTCGGCCAGCGCTAAAGCGCGTTCGGTCGGTTGCATGACCGTCCCGACACGTACAAATAGCTCATCCTGAAATAATGTTCTCAACAGCGACAGGCTGTGGCTCATGGCTGGCTGACGAATTTTCAAAAGTTCTGCAGCCCGGGTGACGCTCCGCTCCCGCATTAGTGCATCGAAGGCAATAAGAAGATTCAGGTCGAAGCTTCTTAAATCGAAATGGTCGATTTGCAACATTATTTGAATCGATTTGGTTAATGTGATTTGTAGTAGTACGCTGACTTACATCATCAGTCAACAGGAAAAAATCATGACGACCCAAGAGACCTTTCTCGTCGGGGATGCGCGTATCATCAAGGTGCCAGAGTTAGCGCTTGATACAGTAGATGCCGCCCAGCTCTTCCCGGAAGACGATTTAAAGCGGTTGATGAGCGATGCAAGTCATTGGGGTGAGCGAAGTTACGATTTTGAGAACGGCCTGCTTCGGCAAAGCATTCACGCCTGGGTGATACAGACCCCGACTCACACCGTCCTGGTTGATACCGCTACCGGCAATGACAAGCTACGTCCAACGGCACCCTTGTTTCACCAGCTCAAAGAGCCTTTCCTGGCGCGTTTGCAGGCGATCGGCGTATCGCCTGAAGCGGTGGATTTTGTCCTGCTTACCCATCTTCACGCCGACCATGTGGGATGGAACACCCGGTTACAAGGCGAACGATGGGTACCGACCTTTCCAAATGCCCGCTACGTCTTTTCCGAGCGTGAATATAGCTACAATCTGGCGCTTTCTCGCGAGCGGGGGGCTGTGGCAAGGATACAGCGGCAGGCAGGAATAGGCACACCGCGTCGTCAGCCACTCGACGGTGTTTTCGAAGATAGCGTCATGCCCGTTGTCGAGGCAGGTTTGGATCAACGCATCAAGATTGACAATACCCTGATCGAGGGCTTCCGTTTCCACTCCACGCCTGGCCACAGCATCGATCATGCCTCTATTTCAGTGACTTCACGGGGTGAAACTGCCTTGTTCTGGGGCGACGTCATGCATCATCCGCTCCAGTTCCGTCGCCCCGAGACCAATTCCGTATACTGCGAGTTTCCAAAAGCGGCACGGCAGTCTCGTCACAAGGCCATGCAACTCGCTGCCGAACTCGACGCACTGGTTTTCACTACTCACTTCGGAGATAGCTCTGTTGGCAAAGTCAGTCGACAGACTCACGGCTTCGATTGGCAATTCATTCAGGGATCCCGGCCATGAACGACAATACGAACGACTTACTGCTACGCGAAACTTACCTCATCGACAGTGATACCGCTGACATCCAGTTGCAGCTACTCCGCAGGCGCCGGCGCGACATCGGCCGCGCCAGCTCGAGCACGACACTGATGTTGATACACGGTGCCACTTTCCCCAGCGAGAGCCTGTTCGATGTGCCTGTGGATGGCATATCGTTTATGAATGTGCTGGCCATGGCTGGATTCGACGTGTGGGCGGTCGATGCCCGCGGTTATGGCGGGTCGACCCGCCCAACTGAAATGGCGGCACCGCCCGACGCCGCAGCACCACTGACGCCGGCACGGGTCGCGGCACGTGATCTTGCCTCAGCAGTTGAGTATGTTCTCGCCGAGAATGGCATCGAGCGCCTCAGCGTCGTAGCGATGTCCTGGGGAGGCTCGGTCGCGGGGATATATGCCGAACGGCATGGCAAATATATTGAAAAACTCGTGCTGGTGGCACCGCTGTGGCTATCCAGTCGCCCACTGCGCATCGATACAGGGCAGCCGCTGGCAGCGTGGCGTCTGATACATGTCGACGCCTTTCGCGAGGCGTGGCTGGCAGGTGTCCCAGCCGACCAGCACGAAGGCTTGTTGCCACCCGGTTGGTTCGAACAATGGGCGACTGTGACTACCTCCACCGATCCGGACGCTGCGGAGCCGGGTACCATCCGAGCCCCTGGTGGAGCCATCCAGGATGTCCGTGAGCATTGGCTCGCCAATCGTCCGCTCTATGACCCGGGCGCGATTACCGCACCGGTACTGCTCGTTCACGCCGAGTGGGATCAAGACGTGCGAGTCGATATGATGCAGGATCTGTTCAAGCGCTTCGATAACGCCGCCCACCGGCGCTGGATAGAGATTGGCGGCGGCACTCATATGATTCTGATGGAGTCAGGCCGTTGGCAGGCCTTCGATGCAATCATCAACTTCCTGAAAGGACCCTCTCATTGATTTAGGAAATAAACCTGGAGCCGCTGAAGCTGGCAATCGCAGGCGGACACAGGCATATGTCCGCTCTTAGCTGGCCGCTATGGGTCGACTCCTCAGCAATTCGCGACTGGACGTCATAATGTTTATCACGGTCTGCATGACAGTGAGCTGTAGCCACAAGCGATTAATCTGCTCATTAAGCCGGGCAAGTCGAACCCGTGCTATGGCGATGTCTCTGCCTTCACCACGAAGCAGTGGCTGAATAACTGAGATGTGATCCTGACCCAAAATTCTGCTCCATACAGAAACAGGAACTCAGACCTGAATTACTCCATTTCTGCGGCAAACAGAACGTCCGCTTCACGCCCTGAGACATTCGACAAGCTTTTTATGGCTTCAGTAAGGGCGAGTGTCTCGCTTCGAGAGCCAGCAAATATTTCGCTTCGTCA
>NZ_RARB01000019.1 GCF_003612015.1 Pantoea piersonii
CTGGCAAGGCTGGGACGGAAGTCGCTGTCGTTCTCAAAATCGGTGGAGCTGCATGATAAAGTCATCGGGCATTATCTGAACATAAAACACTATCAATAAGTTGGGACCATTACCCAAACTGGGTCCAGCGGGAAATGACAGTGATGCGCATCTTCTGTCGGATGTGGAAAACGCAGAGTGTACCAGAACGCTTCGGCTTAACATTTATCGCGGGCAGGCATGGTACAAAGCGACAAATTAATTGCGCTAGATATTGTAAAATTTGCGTTAAAAACTGGTCTGATGAGATTGCATAGTTTAGGGTTCAGGTATGGACTAGCCGATAGTAGAGGTCGTTTTGCTTAGAGTCGATTTTAATACTGAATTTTATGCTTTTCAGATACGGCAGCTGGCTGCCAGGTATCAATGTGGGGAAGGCCTCAAAGACATAGAAAAACTGGTAGACAGCGTTATTATATCTATGGAAGAAAAACTTAAACGCGATTATGTCAATCGTTTTCACTTAGAAATTTGGTCACAACTCTTTGAAAACCTCAATGCCTATATAAATAAGTTTTCTGACCCTGCCTGGATGATGGTTATTGCCTATGCCAAGCGGCAAGTGATGCGTAAAAAAGGTGCAGCAAAAGCTAAGTTTAAATATGACCAACTAAAACATTATTAAACTATAAGGTTTGAATGGTATTTAGGCTTGAAAAGGCTTTACGGTTTGAAACTTATTAGATGAGAGGTGTGTTATTGAAATGTTGAATAGATATTTGTTTTTTTATTTAAATAAAAAAGATAGTATGGCATGCCTGCTGCCTTGAAAGTTCCATGAATACAACTTTTTGAAATTCCTTTTGAACAAGCGCATAGCAATGGCTTAACCAAGCATTGCAAAGAATTCATAGTGCGCCTTATGGTAAAAATCATTCCTATAGGCGATTTAATAGCTTGTTTCTCGTAACTGAAAAGTAGATCATGTATTGACGTTCAGACAAAAACAGTAGGATCTATGCTGATAAGCACTGAAAATTCTCGCAGCACTACAGCGGATACCCAACTCGCATGTACTCTTGCTGCGGTGGCTGGTGCACTTAATACGGCGGCGTTTGAAATTGTAGGTTTCTTTTCTGCCAATATGACAGGAAATATTTCGTCACTTTCGGATTATCTGGCTAAGGCAAACCTTCATCCTGCAGTTTTTTTGTGTCTATTGTATTCATTTTCATTGCTGGCTCCTCATTCTCAACAGTCATTATAAATGCAGGGCGCAGGAGAAATATAAGTGTGATCTACGCATTTAATATATTGGTTGAAGGGGTAGGTCTTGTATTCTTGGGTATTGTAGAAACATGGTTGACATCGTTGTCGCCCGGCGCAACATTAATACTATGTTTGAGTTTTTTAATGGGTATGCAAAATGCTGTTGTGACAAGAATTTCAAATGCACGAGTAAGAACGACCCATGTTTCAGGTACATCTACCGATATCGGTATTGAACTGGCAATGCTATTTGACGTACTGAGGCGGAAAGGATCTCCCAAAGATGCGCCTGTCTATATTGAGCGTCTGAAACTTCATTCCTTAACGCTCCTGTCTTTCCTGTTAGGCGGAGTAGCTGGTATATGGCTTTATCATCTTTTAAGTTATTCATTTATAATTCTGATTGGTCTTATGCTCATTATTCTGGCATTGCATACCATTACCCGGAAGTACAAATGTCTATAAGATAGGAAGTAGTTTCCCTTGTTGGTCTTTTTAGCAAGCTGGCGGGTTACGCCATGGATATGACCCATCTCTATAACTACTAAATCTGGCGAGACCCATGAAGTGTTGATGAACCGTCCACAACCAAGGGTGGTGAATGCCACCATTGACATTGTTCAGGAAGATGGCGCATAGGTTTACCATGCGCCAGATGACATGCTTAAGATGGTGTATGTGCCGGAATTAACCGATCAAGATGCGTAGCGACCATCACAGGGGGCATTTACGAGTGCGCCCGAGGATGAAAAAGACGGGCCATCCATGGACCAATGTCGTGGGAGGAGTTCGTTTGTTATGAGCGCAAAAAAATGTAGCCAACGGCAGAAACTCTCAAGCGTCAGCGATTAATTTCTAAATCGTCTTAAGTAAGATGGCTGTTAGCTAAGAAAACATTATTGATAGGCAGAAGGCATTAAAGCAATTGGTGAAATATTAGCACCGTTTTTTTATTTAGTTCTAGATTTGATCCGAACAAAAATTAAAACGAGACAAATTATGCCAAAGTTTTATTACATTGAGCAACTAAACGAGCATAAAACAAAGATTCATGTTCATTCCGAAGAGTGCGTTTCGCTTCCCTTGAGAGGACGCCGACAATTCTTAGGGACGTTTTATCATGAGCGGGACGCAGTAAAAGTATCCCGAATGTGGCAACCTGGTGCTAACCCATGTCCTCAGTGCTTTGATAACCCCAAAAAGTATAAAAGAGTAATCTAACCGCCTCCGGGCGGTTTTTTATTGGAGCCGGTATGCCATCAGCAATTCCTCGCGCATGCCGAAAGCTCGGATACGGTGAGACGACGACTGACCGTTCAGCCTATTGCGATGACCATCGCAACGAAGGATGGCACATCAGCGAGGCCAGAACAGGCATCAGCGCGGCTACGGAAGCAAGTAGGATGTAATACGCGCGCATTTTAAAGCGTGATCGCCACATCTGCCAGGAGTGCCAGAGGAACGGGAAGCCGATCCCGGCATCAATGGTTGACCACATCACCCCGAAAGCACATAGCGGTACGGATGAAGACAATAATCTCCAGGCGCTGTGCTGGCCATGCCATAAACGGGAAACCGCAACGGAGAGATTGAAGTAGTGTAGGGTTCAACCCACTACAGCAAAGTATCGCTGTATCTGGCATGGATAGTAACCTCTTCCTGAAAGAAGGCGAGGGTGCTTACGTGATGAATGAAAACGGCAAGGCTATCTCTTATTATGAACATCGTCAGTATCAAAAGGGATGATTTTTTACGCTTAACTCACATAACTGGTAAAGGATGGTCGCCTTAATTTTTCTCTATCTACAATTAAGTTGTCCCGTGGAAAAGGTGGAGGCAGATATGTCAGAACGTCCTGATCCAGATTATGTAGAGCCATTACCTGATGATGCTGAAAGCCCAGCTTATCAGGATGATGAAGAGGAAGATGATGAGTATGAGGGCAATATTAAAAACCCATTCAATGATGATAAAGACTTCCCTAATCCTGCCAAAGACATCTGATAACCGCCTCCGGGCGGTTATTTATTGGAGCCAGTATGTCAGACACCTATCGCATCACCGTGACCACCAAATCTGGCGAAACGCATGTTGGCCTGATGAACCGGTCACAGCCTGAAGTCGTAAACGGCTTCATCGGTATAGCTCAGGAAGATGGCGCGTGGGTATATCTGGCACCTGACGACGTGCTGAAGATAGAGTATGTGCCAGAGCCGAGCAATTTATGAAGAGGCGTATAGCGCTAAACCCTGAAGTACAAAACTGATGGACAGGCACATCATGCCTAATCGCTGCATTCTGACGATGTGTTTATTATCTTTGGCTATCTGCGCGACAATTTCTTCATAGTTATCCGGAGCAAACATGCCTCCGGGGTAAGGCTTGAGCACATGCCCGTTCAAAAACATCAGTAACGAACCGGCCAGACCAAAGATGATTGCAATTGCGTTGATTGTTGTCGGGATCATATGTTTGCCTCACGCATGAAAGTCTAATTTTAAGGTTAATTTTATGGCGACCAAATCAAAATCTGGCCGCCCTTCTGATTACCTACCAGAGGTGGCTGCTGACATCTGTTCACTGCTTGCCGATGGTGAAAGCCTGCGCAAAGTTTGTGAGCTCCCCGGCATGCCCGGCAAGGCGACCGTCTTCCGCTGGCTGGCTCAACACGAAGAATTTCGAGACCAATATGCGAAAGCTACCGAGACCCGCGCCGACGCCATTTTCGAGGAGATTTTCGACATAGCCGACAGCGTTGCAGAAGAGGCCACCGCGGTAGGTAAGGCCCGCCTGCGCATCGATACTCGCAAATGGGCGCTGGCTCGGATGAAACCGAAAAAGTACGGCGACAAAGTCAGCCAGGAAATCGATCACAAATCATCTGATGGCAGCATGGCAACCAAGCCGACAACTATTCAGCTTCTCCCGGTTGAGCCAAAAGCATGAGTGAATCAGTTCAACTGCCGATTCCCGCAAAGCTCGCTCAACTATTCACCGCTATCAACAAACGCTACCGCTGTTCACACGGTGGCCGCGGCAGCGCCAAGACTCGCACCTTTGCCTTATGACAGCAGTAAAGGCATATCAGGCGATGATGAACGGCGATATCCGACCTGCAGTGAGTGGTGGAGTAAAGCAGATACGGGGTTGCAGGCACGAGTCGTCGATCAGGTCGACCCGGGATTATGGACGAGTTTATCTGCTGCAGTGTCCATTATCGGCGGTAATAATGCTGACTATAAGGAGGCTATTATCCGCCGGCTGGTCAGTCCGGAGAGTCTGACTGTATCGCAAGGAGGTCATGTGTACGCCGGCTACGGAGGAAATGCAGATTTCACGCTTGATAACTCGGTCGCCCGGGTTGCCGCAATTGGCGGCGCCGCATTAGGCAGCCTGGCAGCGTTTCCGGCATTTGATGCCATGCGTCAGGCGTTACCTATGGTTAAGGCCGTTCTGCTGATGGCTATAGTGGTAATTTTGCCGCTTATCCTGGCGTTTTCCGCCTACGAAATTAAAACGGTTATTAAGCTCACGTTTGTCTTGTTCGCGCTGAACTTCCTGACGTTCTGGTGGGAACTGGCGCGCTGGCTGGACAGCTGGCTGTTGACCGCGCTTTACAGCTCTTATACGCACAGCAGCTTTAACATGGCTGGCTTCCAGAACAGTTCGGATGATCTGATCATGAATTTTGTCATGGCGACAATGTTCCTTGTGCTTCCGGCAGTATGGATGGGGGCACTCACTTGGGCTGGAGTACGTATAGGCGGGACTCTAGATGGGGCATTTAAAAGCGGAACGTCCCAAGTCCAACAAGCAGGAAGTAGTGCTGTAGAAACCGCGAAGAAAGCAGCGAGGCTGTGATTCTGTATGTTAGTAGGGGAATATTCCCCTACTAAACATCCTCCTCATCGCGATCAACTCTTGCCGAGGTGACAGTAATGTTTTGTGGCACGCTATACATACCACAACCATCATTACCATCTCGATAGTGATGACCACTTTGTTCTTCTGTTACATCACGATCCAAAACACTGGTGACTGCCAGGTTACTGAGCATATAAAGGAAAATTGCTCCAAGAAGCAAAAAGGTTCCAATGAAAAATCCACACAGTAATGCGACAGCTAGAATTGCAAAACTAGTGACTGGAACCGGCAATCGCCCTACGAACGCGGGTAATCCATGCCTTATGGCCCAGGCTACACAAGTACTATTAGCTACCTTCGCGCTTTTGGATATTTTGAGCCAAAATCCAGCTGCACGAGCTCCTCTTTTGAAAGCTGAATTTTCCATAAATTATCCTTTTACATTATATGCATGAGTAGCTTTTTGAGACGAGCGCATCGATTAACTGGCCATGCTGCTAGCAAATAAAAGCGAGTTTGAAGGTAATAAAATAAATACGCTGACCTTAAATCACATTTGGCTATGCAGGTCATAATAAAATTTTCCCGAATGGTCGGGCGGGGTGGGTGCAGAACAGCACTATAGAAAGAAGATGTAACGCGCTACCCAGCATAACAGATGATATCACTGGGCATAAAAGACAGTGTTATTCGTAGAAAGGGTAGATAGGTGGAAGATAGCTCTGAATCTAAAATAGCTGTTGTTGGCAGCATATTAGTTACATCATTCATAAACACTTCCATTTAACCCCATCCGAGCCGGACCTGAACCCCCGTGCCCCTCTCCGGCAAGACCCCGGCGCCGTACCTGAAACCCGGTTGCCCCCACTGACCAGCCCCGGCCGCCCGACCCGGAGGGTCGGTATCTTTGTGGCTTATAGATGAGTGCTGTAACTAATAGGTTGGGTGTTGCTGTGGGTAGTGCCGCGGATTCTTTCTTTCGTCTGCGACCGTCTGGCTTCTGTGCGCCTGAAAGGCCGCTGCTTAAACGGCGTCTGACAGGGCGTGGTGGGTTATGCGCGATATGCGTGTATGGGGGCGGCTGCGCCGCGCTACCGGCGCCGTTCGGCTGCAGAGTGATATGTGACTCCAGCTGGCGCCTTCATGCCGCTATGCGGCATATAAATAGCCGGCTGCGCATTGCTCGCCAGCCTTAAATAACCGGGCTTTAACGTCCTGTCCCAGAAGCGGACACTGTCTGACATGTACAACTAAATTCTCAGCCAGAAACAAACCATTTTTATATCAGCATCCTTTATTGACTGCAGTGAAAAGCTGTCTTAACTCAGTCCGACCTGTCCCGTTCGTTGCTTTCCGAAGGGCGAAAGAGTCCAGGGTCTGTCCTGTCATTGCGATACTGATAAAAACAGCAAATACAATGATAATGCCCGCCAGTGGCCAGCTGCTGTCTGTCAGCATCAGCCTGTCGGCGGCGGCCGTCATGTTCCTTATTTCAGTGCAAGGTTGCGGATAACGGCGGCGACGTCTGCAATATCACTGGCAGAAAGCGGACGAAGAGGCCGGGGCAGGCAGTCTGTGTCCGTCAGCCTGAGGGTGCCGTCTGCGGCGGCCATTACGCGGATGCTGCCACTGTGTTTACGGAACAGGCTCCAGAGCGACTGCAGGCGATTGCTGAGTTGTATGACCCGCTCGTGTTCTGCCCGAGCCGCCGCGTCGGTGATTTCTTTTGCCGCGTGCGGAAACAGGCCGCCGCAGACGGTGTACCATACTTCGCAGCCGGCGTTGAGTCCTGTTACGGCGCTGGCATCGCCGCTGATTCCGACCGTCACCCCTTCAGACAGAGTCGACTTCAGCTGATGCACGCCCGCCCGCACTTCCCCGGCGACTGGGTCAGTCATATAGGATATGACAGCGCAACAGCAGCCCTCTACCGGGACAGGCGCAACGTTCTGCTCGCCGCGCTTCATGCGCGTGACGTGGAGGTTACACGGGAATACGACGGAATTAACGTATGGCTTCCGCTGTGCAGGGAACCCGCCGCGCTCCTCAGCCTGATGGAAGCACGCGGCTGGCTCATCCGCGCGGGCACAGGCTTTTATCTTTCTGAGCTGCAGCACGCTATCCGCCTGACGCCCGGCTCACTCAGCGATAAGCAGTCAGAGGCGCTGGCACAGGACCTGGCGGACGCGCTTCATGCATCAGGCAACGCGGTCAGCCTGTCCTGAAAGGCCGGCAGTCGATCCGGACATATTTTCTCGCAGCAGTAGGGGTAACACATGCTTGATGCTTTCCATAGTGCCGGCCTTGCTCATGATGGCACCGATGAAGGAAAACCTGGTCCTAGAGACCATTTACCCGGGGCCTATGCTGCCTACCTGCAAGATCCTGCGGGCAACAAAATTACCACCTATACCTTTATTTGAAACCTGGACTGTTCACTTCTCCTGAATACAATAATGTCAGAAGAAGTGGTTAGAAGCAGTAGAGGTGAGCAAATTCAGGGGTGGATCGCATGACATCCTGTAGAGATCTGATACATTCTGAAATGTTACAGAGGAGTAAAGTTCTTTTAGTCATATAACGTAGTGGATAGTTACTATCTCATAAACTTAACCAAATTGCAGGAACACTGCGACCTCAGATGTTACCGGTAACAAATAGTTCCGACACCCGATCGCTCGCATTTCCTCATGATGGATTCGTATGCACATCATCCTGAGATTTTGATATGAATATATTGCATCAACAAGTAGTAAAAGAGCTTATCGTGTGGATCGAAGGCCATGTCACCTGTCACATTAGTGTTGATGACATAGCCAAAATTTCTGGTTACTCAAAATGGCACCTGCAGCGTATTTTCAGAGAGGAAACTGGCATGTCAATCGCTGAATTTGTCAGAAAATGGAAAATACAGCGAGCTGCAAATATTCTGCGCACTGGTGATGAGTCCATTCTCAGTGTTGCCCTGAACTTTGGATTTGAAAACCAGCAGTCTTTTACTCGTGTCTTTTCTGCCTGCTACGGCATCCCTCCCGCACGCTGGCGCTCTCTGCATCGCAAACCCTGAGAAACTGTAATCAGTCCTGAAAAATATGCTCACAGACAGGCGCAACTTTATCGTGCGTCTGTGTTATCCGATCCCTTTGTCATACTGGAATGCTTGTCCAACAAATGAAGCTTTTTACCAGAGGCGCGGTTTTATTCTCAGTCAAGACATCTCTTGCTGCTTTTACAGCATTAACTATTGCTTTATTGCTTAACTTTGAGAGGCCTGCATGGGCACTGACGACCGTTTTCGTCTGCTCACAGCTATACGCAGCATCCACTGTTTCAAAGTCAGTCTTTCGCCTGGCAGGAACGCTACTTGGCGGCATATTTATCTGGCTGCTTTACCCTGAAACCGTCCAGTCACCCGTCCTGTTTAGTCTGTGTGTATCCTTATGGGTTGCTGTCTGTTTGTATCTTTCTCTCAGCGACAGAACCCCCAGAAGTTACATTTTCATGCTGGCAGGATACAGCGCTGCGGTTATAGGGTTCCCAGAGGTCAGCACTCCATACGCCATTACCAACACCGTTATTTCACGTATAGAAGAAATTACCCTTGGTATAATATGCAGCACACTTGTGCATCGGCTAATTATGCCTGTTCCTATGCATGATTTAATGAACAAGAGCATTATTGCCTGGTATAAAACCTCCCAAAATCTCTGTAGTGATCTTTTAAGGAATGTACATGAAAAGCAAATGCCTGAGCGAAATGAGATAAAGGTCAGAATGGCAAATTATCCATTGAGTGTGGAAGGGATGCTTACACACTGTATCTATGATGGAGAAGCCGCCAGAAATGTTATCAGGCTTGTCAGCATCCAGTATAAACACCTGACATATTTACTTCCTACCTTAACGGCTCTTGAGGCCCGTCTCAGTCTTCTTTCAGAACTACAGGTTTCATTTCCAGACAGCGTTAAGCATGCGATTGAAAGCTTTCTTCTATGGCTTAATTTTGATATGGCTCGCGACGGTATTAATGCAAAACTACATATTGAGGAAGCGCAGGCGAAGTTACAGCAAAACTGGCGAGAAGGAAAAGCAGGCACGGAAGAGACACTACTCTTTACCGGTGTTTTAGAGAGGCTTGCCAATTTTATACGCATTGGCGAAGCCTATCTTAATGTCAGTGACCGCGTGGCGGATTTAAGCATTCATGGTGAGATGACAGCTTACAAAAGCTCTCGGCATACACGACACAGAGACAGAGGCTTACAGGTGCTGTCAGCAGTGACTGCTTTTGTGGCTACATTTACTTCCTGTTTATTCTGGATAGGGAGTGGCTGGCACGATGGTGCTAATGCACCATTGATGGCTGCTATTATCAGCTCTTTTTTTGCAAATACTGATTCACCTGTGACACCGATGAAGCTTTTCATTAAAGGCATCATCCTGGCCTTATTAGTCAGCCTTTTTTACATTGCCCTCTTTATTCCTCATGCCGTTACACTGGAAGCACTAATTATCTGTTTATGGCCTGGCCTTTTCTTACTGGGGCTTTTGCTGGCAAGACAATCAACCAATCTAATTGGCCTTAGTATTGTCATACAACTGCCTGGATTTATTGGCCTGAGCCATTATTATCAGCCTGATATGATTTCAACTATTAATGCAGCAATAGCTTCTCTGATAGGTATCATGATAGCTGTCGTTCTTTCTGCACTTATCCGCAACAAACGTCCTTCCTGGACTGCACGGCGTGCGGTAGTCGCAGGAATCAAAGATCTCCTGATTTTTGTAAAAGCAGTAGAACGAAACTCTTCATCTTTACTGACACGCCAGCAGTTTATTGCGCGCATGATCGACAGAGTAAATTTTATATTGCCTCGTAAACAACAGGATCCTGAAATAAAATTAGTCGCTGGGGGAGACCTCATTTCTGAAACCTGGATAGGCGCAAACTGCTTTGACTTTTATGAGCGTCATCATATCGAACTTCGGCGTAACGAAATTGATTGTGGACAAATGTTTCACGAGCTGACGATTTTTCTAAAGCGTAAAATGAAATTGTTACAAACCTGTCCTCATCAGGCTTTGCTGGATGAAATTGATTCAATTTTGTTCAAGCTTGAAAAAATTGCTGCCACCGACAATACTGTCTTTACGCCGCTACTTAGTTTATTTAATATTCGCGTCTTATTATATCCAAAGGTTCGCTGGCCAGCATAATCTCAGGCCAGCGGGTTGGAAAAAAAGAGGTCATAGCCGTTCATAATGTGACCTCTGTTATGCGAAAATCTTTACAAAAGTAAACATCTGGAATTCCCTGGGATTTATAACAATATGAGGTAATGCTGCCAACTTACTGATTTAGTGTATGATGGTGATTTTAAGGTGCTTGCGTGGCTTCCATTTCCATCAGATGTCCTTCCTGCTCCGCTACTGAAGGCGTGGTGCGTAACGGCAAAAGCACTGCCGGACATCAGCGCTATCTCTGCTCTCATTGCCGTAAAACATGGCAACTACAGTTCACTTACACCGCCTCTCAGCCCGGTACGCACCAGANAAAGCACTGCCGGACATCAGCGCTATCTCTGCTCTCATTGCCGTAAAACATGGCAACTACAGTTCACTTACACCGCCTCTCAGCCCGGTACGCACCAGACAATCATTGATATGGCCATGAATGGCGTCGGATGTCGCGCCAGTGCACGCATTATGGGCATTGGCCTCAACACGGTTTTACGTCACTTAAAAAACTCAGGCCGCAGTCGGTAACCTCGCGCATACAACCGGGCAGTGATGTGATTGTCTGCGCTGAAATGGACGAACAGTGGGGCTACGTCGGTGCTAAGTCACGTCAGCGCTGGCTGTTTTACGCGTATGACAGGATACGGGGGACGGTTGTGGCGCACGTCTTCGGTGAACGCACTCTGGCCACACTGGAGCGTCTTCTGAGCCAGCTGTCGGCCTTTGAGGTCGTGGTATGGATGACGGGTGGCTGGCCGCTGTACGAATCACGCCTGAAGGGAAAGCTGCACATTATCAGCAAGCGTTACACTCAGCGCATTGAGCGACATAACCTGAATCTGAGACAACATCTGGCAAGGCCGGGACGGAAGTCACTGTCGTTCTCAAAATCGGTGGAGCTGCATGACAAGGTCATCGGGCATTATCTGAATATAAAACACTATCAGTAAGTTGGAGTCATTACCCAGTACAGCACCGGCAGTTTTTCTGTTGCTGCTTTGGGAGGAAGATAAACACCAAAATTCATCTCACAATTGAGTGTTTGTGAATCATGGCGGTATACGTTTTGCCAGCCGCCAGCGCTGGCATGCTGCTCGATGAGTTCTATCAGCCTCTGTCTCATGGTTATTTCCCCTGACAGGGAGTCAGGGGAGGTCTATTCATAGCCGGACGTCAGATGAACGTATAAGCCGTGATTTTGTTACCCGCAGGGTCTCGCAGGTAGGCTGCATAGGCTCCAGGGAGATGGCTGCGCGGGCCAGGCTGACCTTCATCTTTCCCTCCGGCGGCAAGGCCGGCGGCGTGGAAAGCATCAACTTCTTCCGGACTTGCGGCTGCAAAGCCGACAGTTACGCCGTTGGCCGATGGCGCTTCACCGTTGCCAGGACGTGCAATAATAAAGGCTGGCTTTTCGCGACCATAAAGTACCCAGCCATTGCCAAACGGGCCGAGGTTATTGATGCCAAGCGTACCGAGGACAGCATCGTAAAAAGCAGCGGATTTTTCAACATCGGATGCACCGATTAAGACGTGGGAAAAAACGTCATTACCAGAAATTACAGGTGTTGCCATGATCCATTTCCTTCAGTTGGTTTGACTCAGTTGAGACGCTATCAGTAACGGATTACCGTACGGATTGATTTGCCTTCATGCATAAGATCGAAGGCCTCATTGATTTCATCCAGCGTCATCGTGTGGGTAACAAATGGCTCCAGTTCAATTTCACCCTTCATGGCATCTTCTACCATGGCCGGAAGCTGCGTACGGCCTTTCACTCCGCCGAAAGCAGAACCTTTCCATACGCGCCCGGTAACGAGCTGGAATGGACGGGTGGATATCTCCTGCCCGGCGCCGGCCACGCCGATGACAATGGACTGGCCCCAGCCACGGTGAGCACTTTCCAGCGCCGCACGCATAACGTTGACGTTACCGATACATTCAAAAGTGTGGTCAATGCCCCATTTGTTGATTTCAAGCAGCACATCTTTAATCGGTTTATCATGGTCGTTCGGGTTGATGCAGTCGGTTGCACCGAACTGACGGGCAAGTTCGAATTTGGCCGGGTTGGTGTCGATAGCGATGATGCGTCCTGCTTTTGCCTGACGAGCCCCCTGAACGGCAGCCAGACCGATTGCGCCAAGACCAAAAATAGCGACAGAATCTCCAGGCTGTACTTTCGCTGTGTTGTGAACAGCGCCAATCCCGGTAGTCACGCCACAGCCCAGCAGGCAGACATGTTCATGGTTTGCCTCCGGGTTAATTTTTGCCAGAGAAACCTCGGCCACTACCGTGTACTCACTGAAGGTGGAGCATCCCATGTAGTGGTAAAGAGGCTGGCCGTTGTAAGAAAAGCGGGTGGTTCCGTCAGGCATCAGTCCTTTTCCCTGAGTTTCGCGAACCGATACACAGAGGTTCGTTTTCCCGGACTGACAGAATTCACACTCCCCGCATTCGGCGGTGTAAAGCGGAATCACATGGTCTCCCGGCTTCACGCTGGTCACGCCTTCACCGACCTCCACGACGACACCGGCCCCTTCGTGGCCGAGAACCACCGGGAAAACGCCCTCAGGATCGTTCCCGGAGAGGGTAAAGGCATCTGTGTGGCAGACACCGGTGTGGGTATTTTTAATCAGCACCTCGCCTTTTTTAGGTGGTGCAACATCAATTTCAACAATCTCCAGGGGCTTCCCTGGTGCAAATGCAACGGCAGCACGTGATTTCATATGTAAATTATCCTCAATGTGATGGCTTAGCTATTTAAGATAGGCGCGAACCAGTTCAATCGTATCGTCAACGGATTTACTGATTTCATGGCTGTAGCTGTCATTCTGGTCAAAGGTTTCCCGTATGTGGCTCTCGAGCACTTCTGCCATAAGACCGTTAGCTGCTCCGCGAACGGCAGCTATCTGCTGAAGAATGGAACGGCATTCAGCACCATTTTCCAGCGCTCTTTCCAGAGCATCAATCTGACCCCGAATGCGGCGAACACGGGTAAGGACCTTTTTTTTCTCTTCAGGAGTACTGGGCATTATTTACCTCACCATTTTTGATTTTATATACTATAGTGAAGTATATATTTAACGTCAATGGTATACTACACTACAGTATAGCGAAGGATAAATACAATTATTTATATTTACTATATAAATCATATGCTTATATGGTTTCTGGCTGTGATGCGGTCGGAAGGAAAGTTACTACAAAAATGATATCTACCGATACGGAATTTGAGGCATAGGCGATTCTGTTAAATTTCGGCAGATATTGGCTCATCATTGATGGTCAAAAAATGAGCCTAATGTACAATAATTTTCGATATCTCAACTGACCCCTAATAGCGCTCAGTGCTTTGGCATTCCACTTTGAGCGTTTCACGTACCATGTTGAGCAGTTTCTTTCATCAGTCACGGTACGATTATCCCGGTAATCTCCCTGTAATCACATCATCGAAACGGAGTAACACATGACTTCACAACTTAACTGGCAGGCACCGGCCATAAATCGCAAAAAAGTGGGCGACATGACTGTGACCATGCTTAGTGATGGTTACCTGGACGTATCCTTCGAGCTGCTGTCTGGCATTGATGGCTCTCGTGCTGAGGCGCTACTTCAGAAGCGCGGCGCTCCGGCATTGCCTCGTATCAATATCAATGTTTATGTTATCCAGACACCTAATCGTACCATTCTGGTAGACAGTGGCGCAGGCGGTATTAATGGCTGGGGAGGTCGTCTTCAGGTTGCCCTGGCAGCAGCAGGCATTGACCCGCTTGCGATTGATACCATCCTGCTGACTCATGCTCACCCGGACCACATTGGTGGCCTTGCCGGTCCTCTGCAGACGCCGGTGTTTCGTAATGTTCAGCAGCTTTATGTTCATGAGAAAGAGCTCGAATTCTGGCGCGACGAAACTATTTCAGCTGGCGCACCTGATGCTTTTAAACCTTTCTTTGAAGTAGCCAAAAACGCTTTTAACGCTTACGGTGACAAGCTGATGCCGTTCCGTGAGGAAGCTATCCTGCCGGGCATTCAGACTGTAGAACTGTTTGGACACACGCCGGGCCACAGCGGATACCTGCTGGGCGATGAAAAAGAGTCTCTGCTCATCTGGGGCGATATTGTACATTTCCCGCACGTCCAGATTGCTCAGCCTGAGGTTACTATCGCATTCGACAGTGATCCTGTTGCCGCCGCTGCTGTTCGCGGCAAACTGCTTGACCGTGCGGCGAGTGATAATCTGGCCGTGAGTGGTATGCATTTTAACCTGCCGACGACCGGTAAGGTTGTACGTGACGGCAGTAGCTATGCGCTGAACTACGACCTCTGGTCACCCGCAGTCTGACCCTCCGCCTTCCTTGTACGGCAGTGCCACCGGGAAGGGCTCCTTTCCCGGACATCTTCTGTTAACTCATGAATATGACATCCTCACAAAAGAACTGGCTTATTGCCATAACTGGCTGTTTGTCTTTCTCTGGAGCACGGGCTTTGTTGCAGCTAAATTCACCGTTCAGTTCAGCGGGCCCTTTCACCTGCTGTTCTTACGCGGGGCGTTTTCCTGCCTGATATTCCTGTTACTTGCACTGGCATTCAGGTCGCGCTTCCCTTCCCGGGCAGATATTGTGCGCAATCTGATTGTAGGTCTCTTTCTGCAGAGTTTTTTCCCCGGAGGGTGTTTTTACGCGATTCACAGGGGTATGCCGGCAGGGATTGTGGCTCTTATCACGGGTCTTCAGCCGGTGCTGACGGCCAAACTGGTATCAGTGCTGCAACGTAAGCACCTCCGACCGCGTAAATGGTTCGGAATTGCGGTCGGCTTTGCCGGGGTATATCTGGTTCTCTCACCGGGTCAGCACAGCTTTTCATTAGATCCAGCGGCTTTTGGATCAGTAATTATCGGTGTGCTGGGTGTGACCATTGGTGCGCTTTATCAGCGTCGCGCACAAGGTGAAGGCCATATCTTCGCTAACACGTTTTTACAGTACGTCACGCTGACCGTCTATATGGGCTTTATAGGCCTGCTGTTTGAATCAACATCTACACAATGGAGTGGTTTTGTTGAATAAATCGAACTTTTGCTGAGCTGAAGGATCGGATCACGCATCTTCCCGACAACGCAGACCGCTCCGTGGCAAAGCAAAAGTTCAAAATCA
>NZ_RARB01000002.1:0-249582 GCF_003612015.1 Pantoea piersonii
GAACCTGTTATGACGAAGCGAAATATTTGCTGGCTCTCGAAGCGAGACACTCGCCCTTACTGAAGCCATAAAAAGCTTGTCGAATGTCTCAGGGCGTGATATAGTCGCGCAGGCGTCTTTTTATTTTACCCGGTTCATGATCTCTTCGCCCTTCGTCCGGCGGGCAATTTCTTTGGCCGTCTCTTCAATGCCTGGGTAGATAGTGCTGGGCTTGATGTTGAGTCGGCTGAGCTCCTGCAGGATCGCCTTCTTGTTACTGACATAAATGCGATCCACTTTAAGGCCACTGTGGCCGGTATCTGGCAGGACAGCCTCATGTCCGAACAACAGAAACGCGCCGGACTGGGAGGAGATCCTCTGGTTAGCAATTCTGCCGCGAACAAACAGGATGCGGCTTAAGTCTCCCTGACAAATTGCGTTTTCGAAGTATGGTTTTTCCGCCCGGATAAAATGAATCAGCTTCTTCATCTCTGGCGTTTCTTCACCGCGTTCATCTAAAGGAACGTCAGTTTCAGAAATGAGTTTATTTTTATCTTCCATATCAAGCAGGGACAGGTTGGAGATGCAACTGACGGTGTCAGAATTATAAAATTTGATGTCATCTCCCTGGACGTAAAAAATCTTTACATCCCCGATTTTCTCTTCTTCTTCGTTTTTATCAAGCATGTCTGCGCAGCAGAAATAGAGGGCAACCAGCGGATTGGCCGTGACGTCCAGTAGGCGCGTGGGCAGACCGTAGTGCTGCATGCGAACCAGTTTATCTATCATGAACTGATCCTGATAGAACTCGGCCGGATGAGCCGTCAGGATCTCGTTGATCATGTTCCTTTCTTTATGCCTATATAGCGGCACAGCCTTTTCTTCGCGGAACAGGGAGGGCTCCAGCTTATACCGGTAGTCGCTGTGCCCCCGGTAAAATACTTCATAACCATCCTCTGCCTGAAACTCGTTAATTTTCTGCAGAAACGCCTCAACCGACGTCACGCTCTGCTCGGATTCTATCATCCCGGGTGGTGGCGGGGGGGGCGGGGGTGGGATCAGAGCAGGCCCAGGCAGGGGGGGAGCCGGAATAGTTAACCCAAAAGTAGTCATCACTTCAGCAAGGCTGACGTCTTTAATAGCCCAGTGGGTTCTCTGTGCTTCAAATTGATGAAAGAAGAAGCGTTCGGCCAGTGCTCTGTAGTTATCAACTATTACTCTTCCAAAGTCGTAGTATATGCGCGCCGCATATTCTAAATTTTTTCCTCTAACTTTAATGCTTTCAATCATGGCTACCCGGACATTAGAATAGAGGCGCGAACGCCCATCCAAGTGCTTCTCATTCTCAAACTCGGTCATCAGTACGCAGGGAATGAGTTTCAGGTCTTCGAGAACCTTCTTGTTCACTTCCCTGAAGATGACCGAGAGGCTGTCACTGGTGTATTCCAGATAACGACTCAGCGGCATCGAGCTGTAGGCAAGTTCGCCCAAGGGAACCTTCCAGTCTTCATCACTCACTTTCATTATCAGATTTATCACGGGCTTCCCTTCAGGTTCATCAATGAGTAAATGTTGAGATAACTTTATCCCTTTACCGGTATCAGATAAACATAATTTTCTTTACTGGGCTTCCTTTTACCATGAATTATATTTCTGGCCAGTGCCTTACTTTCAAGCTATGGCCAGAGCCTGTTGTAGCTCATAATAAATTCATTAAACAGCCAATAAACAATCAAAAGATAACTAAAGAGATGTTATTTTAATATTAAACTGTGAATTTGACCCTAACTCGAAAACGTCTTCTAAAGTTTGCTGTTTCAGAATAAGCTTTTACTCTGTGATACATTTCATACTTTGCATGGAATTTTATGCAAAGCACGCAAAGTACGAGAGAACCTTCTATTTGCAATCGAGTTGCCCGCCCTGTGCGGTTTTTTTTTGCCCTCGGCCCAGATTTGGGATTAAAGGGAGCTCAACGAATTACCTAGATCGCTGTCCTCCAGTCTGCTTCTGGCTCAGAGTGCACTGGCAAAGTTCCTCTAAGCATGCAGGCGCAGTGGGATCCGAAACTTGCTCGGCGGCTTGTGGAAGGTCGACAGTGTCAGCGGCATAGAGCACCACGACGCGATGTTAACACGATACCTGATACAGATTATGAGATTGCAGAAGGATTCCGGGGGTGGTGAGAGCGACAGAAGTCATGGTGCATTTAGTACGCTATGAGTGAAAATCGAACATCAATCCATTAACTATATTAAAGGTTAAAGGAGTTTGTGAAGATTAAGAGCAGTTTTATCCTATAATTTAATAACTGCTCTAAGAATTTTTTTGGTGTTTTATGATCAACTGTTGTGCATTTGTAAAGCTACTCATGCTCTTTAAGAGCTATCACAACCGGACGAAGCCAATTTCCAACATCTGCAGTAAAATCCATCCATTGTGGATGCTTAGCGGCAATGTCAATAATTCGAGTTAAACCTATAGAGCGCTTAAGCCCTAATTCAAGGATAATTTGTCCCAAATAATCATGTGAATCTTCCCTGAAATGAATGGAACGAGCTATACTTATTATCTCTAACGATTCATCATCGTGATCAGTTTCATCCGATTGTATAAGCATTGTATGTAAATATTTTTCAGGATTATCCCCTTCTGGAAGTCTAAATTGAATAATTTTCTCTAAAGCCTCTTCACGTAATCTTATAGCTGTAAGATCATCTCCAGTTAACACCTTATTAATAGCTCGAATTTTTTCTGCTGGAGTCTTTATTACATCTCCATCTAAAATAAAAATGCTATTTCTCAGATTATCTCCTCTAAGCAATGTGCCTCCTAAAATGGTAAAAGCATTCACAGCCGCACCATACTTTATAACACGGGTATGCTTTGTTGCTTTTAATGAAGCACATAATTTTTTAATTATAGCTTCAGCAACATCATCTTCTACATAAACCTCAATTGAGGTGACTCTTTCGCCTGTTAGTCTATTTATAGCGTCAGGTTTAGTGTTCTCAAAACAGAAGGTTCTTTCAGCCATGTTTAAAACATGACGGATGTTAACCTTGCCTGATAGATTTATCACGGACTCCCTATGTGTCGTGAATATTATTTGCAAATTTTTTTCGTTTGCTCGGTCATAAATAACGTTGATAAGATTTTTCAAGGCTATGTCATGAAGTAAAAGATCAAGCTCATCAATGAGGATGAGTGAGTTCTTATCAGCTTTCAATATAACCTCAAGGATCATAAAAACTTTTTGCTCGCCAGCGCTCATGCTTAATGAAGAATAGCGCACACCTGAAGCTTCAACACCGATAAAAAACTTACCATTAGGTTGCCTATGATGATTAAAAGAAGTATATGTTTTATTAAGTACGTGAGAAGCCTTGATTAATAAAAGGTTTATAAATTCACTTGAAACATTAGAAGTTTCATACTTAATGTTATTCTTTTTCTCAGACTCAATCATAGGAACGCATTTTTCTATCCCTAAATAATATATTTCCCGAAGTGGTCTGCGAGCATAAATTTGAATCCATCGTGAACCTAAAGCATCTGCTTTTCCATATAACTTTTTGTCATTCTCGATTAATTCTTGCCCTTTACGGTAAGTATGAGTTATCTCAAATTCGCTACCATTCCATTCAGCATCGGGACTACGCGGGAAAAACTCCATTAGTTTATGATCTTCACCAGGCTGTCCATCTTCTGGTTTATAGATACCTGCAATAGCATGTAAGATGGTCGATTTTCCACTTCCGTTTGGCCCTAATATTGCCGTTAGTGGATGAGGGGTGAATGTCATGGGGTTCATATGGTTAATACATTTAAGCTTGAAAATCTTTATCGAGCTTAAAATTTGTCCCGTAACGCTTTTCTCTCTAACCTGTCTAGCCATTTAATACTCCCTTTATCGAGCTTATGCTGGTAAGCCCAACAAATTTTAAGATTTATTACATATACTCTGATTGCCGAGTAAATTTAGGAAGAAATTATTGTAGATAAAACCACTTCTTCATATGAATTTTTAATTTGGCTATGTTTTAACATTATGTCTGGCGGGCATTGTGCTAACAAAGTCACATGATGTAAGCAATGTCCGCTTTTGGCACATATCGACCATTATAAGGGATTAAAAAATTAGAGTTTTTAACTGTTAAGGTTTGAATAAGTAAGCCCTATTATTGGAGGAGGTATTGAACACCGCAATATCTAAATCAAAAACAATCCGCGCAAGCCGCGCAGTCTTCAATATAACATTCTCTACACTTTCTAAAAAAAGAAATAGTTTGTTAAAATGGTCCCGATAATGTCTTCTAACAATGTATTCCATCTGTGAATAAATCCCCTCCCAAGTATCTTTGTGATACTTTAAAAAAACATCATTATTCATTAGATCATTTAAATGCTGTTGAAATTTAAGTTTCATTAAACTTATGTTATTTTCGATCAGTTTTGGATTGGAACAAAAATAAATAAGGGATGAATCTTTATTAAAGCAAATGGAGTGCTCTTCGTTGTCAGGAAGAATGCCTATCTGTTTTGGGGTGATGCAAATAGAACTCTCTCCAATTGTTGAGTTGAAATAATTATCATGAAGTTCAATGTTTGTGTGAAATTTAGGGGCTATATAAAATACTGGATTTCCAGAATTTTCAAGGTGAAGCAACAGTTCGTGCTGCATAGAATATTTTTGAGCGTGCAAATAAAATTGATAATAGGGATTATTAAAAGCCTTATAGTATTTAGAATGTGGCCGGCTCAGGAAATTTGATTTTTTAAACTGAAAGAAAAAAGGAATGCCTTGTATTTTTAACCCAGCGTCATATCCTCCACCAACTCGCCCTTCTTCAACCAGTGAAGGGAAAATTGGTACGGAAGTGAAGTTGTATTTTCGAGAAAATTCCTCGATCAGTGCATATCCATATGTAAACTCTGAAAATTGAGGTTTCATCACACACCTTTAGGTCAGTCTGAATATTCTATTTTGAGTTAATGCGTAAGTTTTTAACTTAAGCAAGTTTTATAAACGGGCTACTATGGCTTCGTATTTTAATTTATCCCCACGTATATAGAGATCGGCTTTCTAGACTTATGATTCCAACATAAAAATGAAATAATAAAATCATGCATGAAATACAGTGCTTCGTTTTAAGTGAGCTTCCTGCCATTTTATCTCGTCGGTGTAATTATACTTTTGCCTTAACTCACTAATTTTAAGAAAAAATCACCCTGCCGTAATATTTCATCCATAAATTGCCAAAACCATAGAATCGCTGTCCATCGATTCCTGACTGATCGCATGCTACATGCCATATCAGTTTTCCAGGATTTTTCATTTAGCTATTACCTGCAGGGGGAATTTTGCACATCCTTAAACTATTAAATCATAAATTTAGCTGATTGATGAGGGCCGTTTATTGTAAATCCCTGCATTTATGATAAATACAAAAAAAGTGCTTTCTTAAGATCTATTGGTGGGATTTTATAATGTTAATTGTGGCTTTATCAATTTTTAATGCTAGTCCAAGTGAGGCTAATTCATTAATGGTTATCATAGATCAAGGACATCGCCAATCAGTTTTTAAATGACAGGCAATCTCTCTATCTACTGGTCTGGGCAAAACTGGCAGGTATCTTAGCGGCGGACCTTAGGGTCAGCGAGTATGTGCTTATTGCTAGATGCATTGAGCTCCAGATCCTGCGTCCCTTAGCCAGTTACTGACGAGCTGTAGTTGAACGTATCTGTTCCGAACTTCTTTTCAAAGATGCTCACCTTAAGATGTGTTCTGGGGCGGCTTATCCTCTAAACCTGATCTACTTGACCTTAAATCTGCGCAACTCTGATTTTCTCAGGTAACCTCTATCAATGAAACGTATAATCGTTTTCCTGGATTCGGTTCAGGTAAGATGGAGACCAGATCGATGCGTGATATTCAAATGGTTCTTGAACGATGGGGTGCATGGGTTGCAAATAACCCGGAAAAAATCTCGTGGTACAGTGTTGCCGCTGGATTCACAGGGCTTTTCCCAAATAAAGTGACGACACGCCCTCAGTGTTGTGATGAGGATGGACTGATTGTCAGCCGTTGTGTCGCTAAGCTTTATTCCAAAAATGCAGACCTGCATGAGCTACTGGTGGACTACTACATTCTCGGTTATACCTTCATGTCACTGGCAAGAAAACATCACTGTTCAGATGGCCACATCGGGAAGAAACTTCAGAAGGCCGAAGGCATTATTGAAGGAATGCTTGTTATACTCGATGCGTCACTTGAAATGGACAGGTTTGTGCAACGCACACCTCACCCATATTTATGTGAAACCACTTTACGTACGTAAAAGTCTGCGTATTCTGTCAGAATCATTTTATTGGGTTCAATATATGTACCTGGCTCAATTTATAAGGCAATTGCGGACCATCATGCTGCGAGCGTCGGCACTGTCGTACCGACGTCCCATACAGCTCAGCGATGATTAACTGAGCGTTAAATACTTGAAATCTTTTCCTCGCATGTCGTTGTACTTATCTGTCATACGCTGATATTTGTGGCCCAGCAGTGTGCGAGTATCTATGCCCTGTGTTCGGTAAAGCCGCTCAGCCAGTGAACGCTGTTCACGGAACGGCGGCGCCGTACAGCCCTGCGGAACTGATAGCTCGCAGCATTCGCGACAAACTCTAAACCAGTGCGACAACGACCAGGTATGGATGCACCTCCCTGAGTCCGTTTGCAGCATCAGGCCATTTGAAGGGCAAATATCGATGACTTCAGCGAGCGAGGTGGATACAGCATCCAGGCGCAGGCTAAGCGGCAGGGCTACCCTTTCTCCCGTTTTAAACTGCGTGATGTAGAGATAACCGTCTCTCACATCGCGAGAGTGCATTCTGACTAAATCCGAGGAGCGCTGGCCGGTCACCAGTGCCAGCAGCATCGCGTTCTGAAAATAAACAGGGGCCCGGTATTTGGCGCACTTAAAAATTTGTATCCACTCGCTTAAGCTCAGTCGCGCCGCTGCAACCGCTGTTATGGGCGGCCGGGATAAAAGGGCGGGGTTATGTCCCATTGGTACAACGCCCGCTCGTTGCGCCTCTTTGAACAGATCGGACAGATTTATGCGCAGCCGGCGAGCTGCGTATGGGGTTTCCTGGGCTTTTTCATTGATGATCCGGCTGATCTCATAAGCCGAGATGCTCATCAGCTGACGATCGCCCCATACTCTGCAACAGAACCGCGCAAGCCTTATATAGTCCTGTACTGTTTTCGCTTTTATTTCGCCGCTGGCGTGTCTTGCCTGCACTGCAAGTGAATAGCTTTCAACCCATTTACCTACTGTTAATGACATGATTTTCTACTCATCTGTAATTAAGGAGCTGCCTGCGCGGCAGTGAGATGAGTGATGGAGATTATTCCTGCGCTGAATGCAGTCCTTGCATATCTCTGCGAGGACTGCAGAGCCTGTTATTAACGATGAATCTAAATAAATTGTACCTACAAAGCTCGCTTCGGCGGGCTTTTTTTATACTCAAAGTCGCCTCTGGTTCCCACCGCGCACCCTGCGCACGCCGACGCGCGGCTTTTTTCTTCTATTCCATTGTTGCCCACACCAGAAAGGGCTGAGCATGCATCGTATGGACTCTTCATCTCATCAAATGCCGTACTGGTGGTCTGCGTGTCTGGCGTTCTTCTCAACGCTCAGCCTCTATGACTACGTTTTCTGCGTCGGTGCAGCAATCTCCGCGTTCTTCACAATCAAAACCTATTACGCCTCGCGACGCGAAAGGCGACAGCAGCTGGAGGAGGAGCGCAAGCGAACAGGGATGCTCAGAGCCTATCTGGGCAGCGTCATCGCTAAGCCGGAAAGCGATCGTCCGACAGTTGCTGAGGTTGTGGCTAAGGTAACAGAAAGAGAGGAGAGGATCGATGCCGACATTTAACAGAAAAGCCAGCGCAGCGGGCGCAGTATGTGCTGTTGGCGTCATCGTGGCAATCGTGCTTTCGCATGGGCAGATACGTACAAATCAGCGTGGACTGGAACTTATCGGTAATGCAGAGGGATGCCGGCGTGAGCCATACACATGTCCAGCAGGTATTATCACCGACGGGATAGGCAATACACACGATGCTCAACCAGGTAAACGTAAGACTGACGAGCAGATAGCCGCAGACTGGCAACAAAACATTCTGGACGCCGAAGCATGCGTAAATTACTACGCCGCTGGCGCCCGACTGCCGGATAACACATTTTCCGCTGCTGTCTCGATTGCATTCAATGTTGGCTGCTCAAAAATGCAGAAATCGACGATGTTCCGCTATTTCCGTCATGGGCAGCTGGTGGAAGGATGCAATGAATTCCCCCGGTGGGTTTTCGGTGGAGGTCTAGAGCTGCCTGGACTGGTGAAACGTCGCGAGGAAGAAAGGAAGCTGTGCCTGGAGGGCGTGAAGTGATGCGGTATTTGCTGCTGTGCTTCTGCCTGGTTGCGCTGGGAGCCGGACTACTCGCCAGCCATTATCACGATAAAGCCATGGAATGGCGCGCGGCAGCACATCAGACGCAACAGCTGGCGAGGCAGCAGGAAGCTACTCTCAGCGAAATGCAGAGGCGACAGCGTGAGGTTGCCGCGCTTGATGCAAAATATACAAAGGAGTTAGCCAATGCTCAGGCGACTATTGAGCAGCTTCACCATGACGTTATTGCTGGTCGCAAGCGGCTGTACCTCAAAACCCGCCGTTCAGCCATGCCCGAGGGTAAAACCCCCGGCACCACCAGCGTGGATGATGCAGCCCGCGCCCGACCTGATAACTCCACTGAACAGGCTTATTTCACTCTCAGACGTCGAATCGAGCTCGCCGGCAAGCAAATAGCCGGCCTGCAGCAATACATCAAAGAGCAGTGTCTGAAGTGAGTATTAAAGGGCGCTGCGATTGTGCGATGAGAAGTTTATAACTCTGAATCAGCAAGCTTGATAAAATCTGGGCTACTTAATACTTCATATGCCATTTGTCGAAGAGCAACATGATTGGCATTTGTGATTGGTTTGCTGCTGATAATCCCATTACAATCATTCATTATCTTAAAAGTTCCGAGGGAGCCCTCTTCTGCAAGTGAAGCGTATAAGGGTTCAAGTGATTCATCAACATGTGCTCCGCCATCTTTATCAGCAGCCGATTTCATAATTACGAAACGGGTTATAAGCTTGCCATGTTCTAATACATAAACGCATTCATGCCACCAATCTTTCAAAGGTAAATACTTATTGTTGAAAGGAGAGCCATCGCCCAGTGAAGGTCTGTATTCTGATTCTTCACTATTAGATAACTGGAAGAGTCCCAGCCCATAATATTGAGAGAGCTTTTGCGCCTTCTCTTTAGGCATGCCTCCTGTACTAAGTAAACTGATGTTTTCTGCTTTCATGTGTTTTAAGATCGACGTGCAGTTATTATTACTTGAATAAAAAATTATACGCAAGCTAATAGCTATTCTTAGTGCTTCGTGAGTGTGGCCTTTATCGTATCTCTCGCACGAACTTTCAAGGAAAGAAATTTGCTCAATCAATTTTTTCTTGAATCTATCCATAAAATATTACTCGTGGCAGGGATAATATGGCATTCACCGACAAATAAGGAATGTTCTGTCGCGAGTACCTCTTTGGTTTTAAAAGCTGTGTTCGAAACTGTATCAGCAATGGCTAAAATGTTTCAATAAAATTTAGAAGTCTTTGGAAGTGATGAGCTCTGAATTTGCGGGTCCTCCCGGAGGGGTGCCCTGTCCACGAGGCGGCGGCCCCGCAGAAAACGGCTAGTTTTGCGATTTTCATAGGGACACCACCACGTGTCGTAACTAGTTGAATCTATGACTTAAATCGGTTTTTGAGGTGTCCATTTCGCCAAAAACAGGGACAGGTGGATAGCGGTTAATTACATGATATTAAAAAGGAAATCCGTAAATGAGCTGGTGTGTTGAGGTGAGGAATGTCAGACATCAGCAGAATCGGGGATGCCTATAACTGGAGTATTGCGAAAATTGCTGAAGCTTTCGGCATAGATCGTAAGACGGTCAGAAAGAAAATCATGAACGCTCAGGTTGCATCCGCCGGAAACATTCGTGGAAATCCGGTCTATGCCCTTAAGGACATAGGTCCTGTTCTCTTTACCCCTGACGAAGCAGCCACCCCTGAAACATTTCATGATCCCTCCCGCATGGATCCTAAATCCCGTAAGGACTGGTTTCAGTCTGAGAATGAGCGCGTAAAGCTTGAAGCTGCGCTCAGCCAGCTTGTACCTGCTAATGAAGTACATCGCGAGATGGCCATGATGGCAAAGTCTGTTTTACAGGTACTGGATACATGGCCTGACAGGCTGGAGCGCGATCGTGGGTGGCCTCCCCATCAGATTTCAGAAGCACAATGCATTGTTGATGAAATCCGAGAAGCGCTGGCTGCAGAGATCCGCAGTGCAGATATCGTCGAAGAGAGTGAGCCATGACCTACGCCTCAGCTGCTGAGATACGTCAGGACGTATCCGAACTCTTCAAGGCTCCGCATCGAATGCCAGTAACTGATGCGGTTAAACGCTACATGCGCGTGCCTTTGGGTGGTGGCAGTTCACTCCCATGGGATGCGACACTGACGCCCTATATTGTTGAACCCATGAACTGCCTGACGTCGCGCAATTATGACGCGGTGGTTTTTGTCGGCCCCGCGCGGACGGGTAAAACGCTGGGTCTGATTGATGGCTGGATAACCTATTCTGTGGTCTGCGATCCGGCAGATTTTCTGCTGATACAGATGACAGAAGAAAAGGCGCGCGAACATTCAAAAAAACGCCTTGAACGCACTTTTCGCTGCAGCCCTGAGCTTCATAGCCGTCTCAGCCCACGCGCCAGCGATAATAATGTGCATGACCGGACTTTTCGCGCTGGCAACTACCTCAAAATTGGCTGGCCATCTGTCAATATCATGTCCTCATCCGATTATCGATATGTTGCACTCACTGACTATGACCGCTGGCCCGATGATATAGACGGGGAGGGAGATGGTTTTTCCCTGGCGTCCAAACGCACCACCACCTTTATGTCAGCCGGCATGACGCTGGTGGAGAGTTCTCCGGGCCGGGATATTTGCGATACAAAATGGAAGGCTTCGACGCCACATGAAGCACCGCCAGCAACAGGGATCCTCTCGTTATATAACCGGGGCGATCGCCGCCGGTGGTACTGGCCGTGCCCGCATTGTGGAGAATATTTTCAGCCGGAAATAGCCAATATGACAGGCTATCGCGGCTATACCGACCCGGTACTGGCCAGTGAGGCTGCACGTCTGCAGTGTCCGGCCTGCTCTGAACTGATTGAACCCGATATGAAGCGTAACCTGAATAGCTGCGGCGTCTGGCTGCGTGACGGGCAGAGCATGGATTGTGAGGGGCAACTCAGCGGGAAGGCGCGCCAGTCTCGTATTGCCTCTTTCTGGATGGAAGGTCCGGCGGCGGCATATCAGACATGGACCCAGCTGATTTATAAATATCTCACTGCCGAACAGGAGTATCAGGCAACAGGCAGTGAAGAGACCCTTAAAGCCGTCTTCAATACGGATTTCGGCAGGCCTTATTTTCCCCAGACCGCCCTTGAACAACGCAAGGGAGAACATTTAGAGAGCCGCGCCGAGGATATTCCCGAGCGAACGGTTGCCGACGGGGTAAGGTTTCTTGTGGCGACTGTTGATGTGCAGGGCGGCCGGAATCGTCGTTTCGTGGTGCAGATAACCGGATACGGTTCGATGGGAGAGCGATGGGTTGTTGACCGCTACAACATCCGTCATTCGTTACGCAGCGATGACCTTGGCGAAAGCCGTCCTCTCGATCCCGGCAGTTACCCTGAGGACTGGGATCTGCTTCTCTCGGACGTGCTGTATAAAACCTGGGCGCTGGCCAGCGATCCGTCAAAACGAATGTCGCTTATGGCGATGGCTGTGGATTCCGGAGGCGAAGATGGTGTGACCGACAACGCCTATCGCTTCTGGCGAAAATGCCGTCGGGAGGGGGAAGGAAAGCGTGTTTATCTTTTCAAGGGCGACAGCCATAAGCGTGAAAAGCTGATCACCCGCACATGGCCTGACAATACCGGACGCTCAGCACGTCGGGCAAATGCCGCGGGGGATGTTCCGCTTTATCTGCTCCAGACCGATGCGCTCAAGGACCGGGTGAACAATGCGCTGTGGCGTGAAGCTCCGGGGCCCAATTACATTCATTTTCCGGCCTGGATCGGGAGCTGGTTTTATGACGAGCTCACCTATGAAGAGCGTTCGCCAGAAGGCCGGTGGCGTAAACCGGGGCGCGGAGCCAATGAAGGGTTTGACCTGCTTGTCTATGCCGATGCGCTGGTCATTCTGCATGGCTACGAAAAAATCAAATGGCCTGATGCACCTTCATGGGCTCGCCGGGAAGCCTGGATTGAAGGCCGTTATACAGATAACACTCTGGCAAGTGCGTCTCCGCCACTCGAAGCCCGTACCCGCAAATCCTCATCAGGCACGACTCCCGACATGACCAACAATCCCTGGATTACAAACGGAGGCTGGATATGAACCAGAGCGAGGTGGAAGCCATGATCCGCTATTACACCGAGGCAGAGATTGCCGTACTGAGTGGCAAAACCATCATGCTGAACGGGCAGTCCATGACGATGGAGAATCTGGCAGACATTCGAAAGGGACGGCAGGAGTGGGAGCGCCGCCTGGCCGGATACCTTAAAAAACGCTGTGGTCAGACGGGTTATCGTTTAGCGAGGTTCTGATGTCATTCCTGGATAATGCAATCGGTGTTTTTTCGCCGTCGTGGAAGGTTGCCAGGCTGCGTGCCCGCATGCAGATCCGCGCCTACGAAGCCGCGCTTCCCACCCGCACACATAAAGCCAGACGCGAAACACGCTCAGCTAACCAGCTCAGCCAGGCCGGGGCGGTTTCCCTTCGCCAGCAGGCCCGGGCGCTCGATGCGAATCATGACCTGGTGATCGGCATACTGGATAAGCTGGAAGAGCGCGTTATCGGCGCAAAAGGCATCATCGTTGACCCGCATCCGCTGCTGAAAGACGGCCGTGTGGCCACGGAGCTGGTGAAAACCATACGTAAAAAATGGGCTGAATGGTCACTACGGCCTGATGTCACCGGCGAGTTTTCCCGGCCAGTACTGGAGCGTCTGATGCTGCGCACCTGGCTCAGAGACGGAGAGGTTTTTGCTCAGCTGGTGAGTGGCCATGGCGCCGGGCTCAGTGCAGATGGCGGCGTACCTTTCTGGCTTGAAGCGCTTGAGCCAGATTTCGTGACTATGAACTCCGATCCTGCCGCCGGACTTATTCAGGGTGTCTGGCTGAACGAGTGGGGCAAGCCGCTTAAGTATCAGGTCTATAAAAATCTTCCCATCAGCGGTTTGCTGTCGGATACCAAAGAGGTGTCTTCTGACGCCATGCTGCATCTTAAATTTGCGCGACGTCTGCATCAGGTCAGAGGTAACTCCATTCTGTCCGGTGTGATGATCCGTCTGAGCGCCCTGAAAGATTATGAAGAAAGCGAAATGGTCGCCGCACGCATCGCCGCTGCTCTGGGGATGTACATCAAAAAAGGTGACGGACAGGACTATTCAGAAAGCCTGAGTGACAGCAACGAGCGTGAACTGACTATTCAGCCGGGCATGCTGTATGACGATCTTCGGCAGGGTGAAGAGATTGGCATGATCAAGTCAGACCGGCCCAACACCAGCCTTGAATCATTCCGGAACGGGCAGCTGCGCGCCGTGGCTGCCGGCACACGTCTGAGTTTTTCGAGTACGGCCCGTAATTACAACGGTACTTACAGCGCGCAGCGGCAGGAGCTGGTGGAGTCTACTGACGGGTATCTCATTCTGCAGGACTGTTTTATTGCTGCCGTCACCCGACCGGTTTATCGCGCATGGCTGAAGCAGGCGCTTGCAGCGGGCGTGATTAAGCCACCTGCCGATATCGAACTCTCCACACTTTATGACGCTATTTACTCGGGATCCGGTATGCCCTGGATCGACCCTGTGAAAGAGGCGACTGCCTGGAAAATTCAGATACGGGGTGGGGCTGCAACCGAATCCGACTGGGCACGCGCGTGCGGGCGCAACCCTGATGAGGTTAAACGTCGTCGCAAAGCGGAAGTCGATGAAAACCGAAAAGAAGGGCTGGTGTTCGACACTGACCCGGCAAACGACAAAGGAGTCAGCAGTGACCGAGAAAATAAAGCAGATAAGCCAGCGTCAGGTGACGCAGACGAAGAAGACTGAATCCTGGTTCTGGATGGCCGCACGGGGCGAAGCTGAGGCAGAGATTTATATCTATGACGAAATCGGTTTTCAGGGCGTGCCGGCAAAACAGTTTATCAGCGACCTCCAGGCTCTTGGCGAGATCAAACACATTACCCTTCATATCAACTCGCCTGGTGGCAGCATTTTTGAAGGGATCGCCATTTTCAACGCACTTAAATATCACCCTGCTGCCATTACGGTTTATGTCGACGGCGTGGCCGCGTCGATGGCCTCCGTCATCGCCATGGTCGGTAATCCGGTCATTATGCCAGCCAACAGTTTCATGATGATCCATAAGCCCTGGGCGGTCGCGGGCGGTGACGCCGATGACATGCGTGATTTCGCTGAGCTGCTGGATAAAACGGAGGCTGTGCTCATCCCGGCTTATGCCGCCAAAACAGGGCTGGCCCATGAGGTTATCGCCGACATGCTGAAAGAAGAAACCTGGATGGATGGTACCCAGTGTGTCTCGCTGGGATTTGCTGACCAGCTAACGCCCGCCGTTCAGGCAATGGCCCGCATTGATTCAAAACGTATCGAGGAGTACGAAAAAATGCCAGAAAACCTACGCAATATGCTGACGCCGCCGCAGAACAGCCTGACGCACAATCCTGCTCCACCTCAGGCAGATGTGAACGAAGCGGGTTTGCGTGAACAGTTCATTGAAGAGCAACGTGTTCGCGCACGGGCGCTCACTGACCTGTTTGGGATGTTCGGTGATAAATACAATACCCTGCAGGCAGCCTGCATTGCGGATCCGACGTGCACGCTTGAGCTGGCACGCGAGAAACTGCTGACGCAAATGGGTAAAGAGAGCACGCCTTCTAACAAATCAGCCGCACCTTATATCTATGCCGGAAACGGGAATTTTACCGGTGACGGTATCCGGCAGGCCATCATGGCGCGGGTCGGTTATGAGCCACTTCAGCCGGATAACCCTTATAACGGCATGACGCTTCGTGAACATGCGCGCCTGTCGCTGACCGAACGGGGCTTCGGTGTGGCCAGTTATAATTCGGTACAAATCGTCGGCCTGGCGTTTACGCACAGCACGTCCGATTACGGCAATATCATGCTGGATGTGACTGGCAAGTCCCTTCTTCAGGGCTGGGAAGAGGCGCCTGAAACATTCGGGGAATGGACCAAAAAGGGGCAGCTGTCCGATTTCAAAATCGCGCATCGCATGGGACTGGGCGGTTTTCCTTCGCTACGTCAGGTCCGCGAGGGGGCGGAGTACAAATACGTCACGACGTCTGATAAGCAGGCAACGATTGCCCTGGCGACCTACGGCGAATTGTTCAGCATCACCCGCCAGGCCATTATCAACGATGACCTTAGCGTGCTGACCGATGTCCCCATGAAGCTCGGCCGCGCGGCAAAAGCCACCGTGGCGGATCTGGTTTATGCCATTCTGACCACCAACCCGAACCTTTCCACCGATGACGTGCCGTTGTTTGACAGCGCGCGTCATGCCAACGTGCTGAAAGCAGCGGCAATGGATGTGGTGTCTCTGGACAAAGCCCGCCAGATGATGCGTCGCCAGAAAGAAGGCGAACGCCATCTCAACATTCGTCCGGCTTTCGTGCTGGTACCAACGGCCATGGAGTCCACTGCAAGCCAGGTCATTCGCTCAACGTCTGTTAAAGGCGCTGACATTAACGCCGGTATCATTAACCCTGTGCAGAACTTCGCGAAGGTAATTGCCGAACCGCGTCTGGACGATGCCAGCCAGAACACGTTCTACCTGGCGGCGGCAAAAGGTTCGGACACGATTGAGGTGGCTTACCTTAACGGTGTGGATACACCATTTATCGACCAGACGGAGGGCTTTACAGCTGATGGTATTACCACGAAAGTGCGCATTGATGCCGGCGTTGCGCCGATTGACTATCGTGGTCTGGTACAGTGCGTTGCCTGATATGTCGTAAAAAATCTGAATGCCCGAAAGGGCTTTTTTTATGTCTGAAATCCGGTCAGTACCGACCGGAAGGAGAGTAACGATGACAACAAATTATGTGCAGGATGGGAAAACGATCCCTGTTCGTAATTTCCTGGATAAAACGATGAAAAGTGGGGAGCTGGTTTTTGTCGGAAAAGTCGCTGCCATGGTGATTGCGGATATCCCGCCCGGCCATACCGGGGATGGATTCGCTGAAGGTGTGTTTCTTCTTCCCAAAATCAAAACGGACAGGTTTTATGCCGGCCAGATTGTCGCACTGGCTGAAGGTAACATCACCCTGGCCGGGGTGAATCAGATGCCAGTCGTGGGAACAGTCTGGGAAAACTCACTTGACGGGCAGACGTTAGCGCCCGTGAAGCTCAATGCAGTCACCGAACTCACCCGTGAACTGGCGGACAACGTTTAACGCCTGACCACGTCCTGCATTTACTCTGCGAGGCATTAATGAACGATTTCAGGTCGCTTCGTTTACGCATGGATACTGTTACCGCCCGGCGCTTTGGGCAGAACGTTGTGATCAATGGTCAGGCAATGTATGCAACAGAACATGCGTTTCCGGCTGACCTCGGGCCGTTATCGGGTGAGGGGGTTTCACTGATTGTTTTCGACGACGTTTATCAGCCGGGGCGAAGCGACAGGGTTGAATGGCAGGGAAAGGTCTGGCGGGTTGAACGCTGGCACACCTATAACAACAAGCCACAAATCTGGCTTGAGGAGGATAAAAGTGCAGGGACTGAAACAGGCACTGAATAACCTGCATGAGCTCGATCGTCAGCTGGTGCCCCGCGCGCTGGCGCAGGCGGTGAATCGTGTGGCACGCCGTGTCATTACGCACAGTACACGTCAGGTTGCGCAGGAGACAGGCGTTCCCCGGAAACTGGTCAGACAGCGTGTCCGGCTACGCCTGGCCACGCCCGGACATGCTGACCCGACCGCACGCCTGCTCGTTAACCGTGGGAATTTACCAGCCATCAGTCTGGGCATAGCCCGAATGCAGCTGTCCCGGCGAAAGACAGCATCCAGCCGGCATGGCAGCGTGCTCAAGGTGGGGCGGTTTACTTTCCGGAATGCATTTATACAGCAACTGACTAACGGCCGCTGGCATGTATTGCAGCGGACCGGCCGCAGTCGCTATCCGGTTCAGGTTGTAAAAATCCCGCTGTCCGGACCGCTGACGGAGAGTTATCAGAAACAAAGCCGGCAGCTGATGGAAACGGATATGCAGGCTGAACTGGCCGCCGCGTTCAGACAACAACTGAGGCTGTACCTGAGGAGGAGGTTATGAAAAAACACGCTGAAATCAGGCGCACCTTCACGGATGCGCTCAGGTCCCACATCAGCGGGGCGGCCTTTCATGATGGTCGCCCCGTTTTTATTGATGAAAAAGAACTGCCCGCCGTAGCTGTTTATCTGTCAGACGCACGCTACAGCGGGAACTATCTGGATGCGGAAGCCTGGCAGGCCACGCTGCATATCGAGGTATTCCTCCGGGCAACCCAACCGGATACGGCACTGGATGAGTGGGTTGAACGCCATATCCTGCCGGCGCTCAGTAACGTGCCGGCACTTTCATCCGTGATCGATACGCTCACGCCGCAGAGTTATGACTGGCAGCGGGACAGTGAAATGGCGAGCTGGGGTTCAGCCGATCTGACTTATCTCATTACTTATCAGATGTAAGGAGCCACTATGGCGACACCAAATCCTCTTGCATCAGTTAAAGGTGCAGGTACCACCTTACTGATTTTCACCGGCAGTGGTGATGCCGCAGCTAAGCCACTGGATGATAACGGCTGGACACGACTCGCCCAAATCCGGGAGCTGCAGCCTGGCGAAATAAGTGCGGAAAGTTACGACGATACCTGGCTGGACGATCCGGATGCCGACTGGAAAGCCACGGCGCAGGGCGAGAAGTCGGCGGGCGAAGCCAGTATTACGCTTGCCTGGAAACCCGGCGAGCAGGGGCAGAAAGATTTACTGAGCTGGTTTCACAGCGGGGAGGTTCGCTATTACAAAATCCGCTATCCGAACGGTACGGTCGATCTGTTCCGGGGCTGGGTCAGCAGCCTTGGCAAGACCATTCCGGCAAAAGAGGTCATTACGCGAACCATCAAGGTAACGAACAGCGGCCGTCCGGTTCTGGCTGAAGAAATTCCGCAGTCGCCTGCACCTGCGCCACATTCTGACAATAACCATGAACAAGGAGGTCACTGATGTTTCTGGAACAAACCGTATTTCATTACGGGCCCGAGCAAATAAAGTTATCTGAACTGACAGCGCTGCAGCGCGCCGAGTTTTTTGATTTTGTTGCCAGTTCTGACGCCATTGATATCAATTCTCTTACCGAAACAGCCAGCCTGGCTGCCATGGTCAGGCTCAATACGGAGTCGTATGCCTGGCTTGTCTCCCGCGCGCTCTGGAACTGTCACCGTGAGACGGACGTCAACGACATATATCAGGAGATTCTGGCCGACTGGCCCGAAAAGGCGCTGTGTCTGGCTGCTGAAAAGGTGATGGTTCTCAGCGATCTCAAGGGAGATGAAAAGCCGGGCGAACAATCCGGCCCCGGGGAGGAAGACGTGAAGGTAAAGCTGGCGAACGGGAGCTGAAATTTATCATGTTTCTGGCTCATGAGTTTCGCCGCCCTGACTGGCGCCGGATGCTCAGCGAGATGACGTCTTCTGAACTCGCGGACTGGCAGCGTTATTTCGCCGCTGTGCCGTTCAGCCATCGCCTGCTGGATGCTGAATTTGCGGCGCTCAGCAGCACAATGGTGGCGCTCGCCACAGGTGAATGCGGGCTGAATGCAGAAGAATTCAGCCTGCTTAGTCGCTCAGGAACCGGTGACCTCATGACTGATGACATGTTGATGGCCGTGGCAGAGTCCATGGGAGGAGAACGCCATGTCCCAGCAGATCGCTGATCTTGTCGTAAACCTTGGGGCTGAGACTGCCCGGTTTCACGAGCAGATGGGCCGGGTCGAACGTCAGCTGAAAAACGCGGGGCAGCAGGCCGGGCGCGCTGCGCAGCAGGTCTCCTCCGTTTCGCGCGCTGAAGTGCAGGCCACGCAGGCAAAAGCCCGCTTTCTCAGCCAGCTCAAGGCACAGCTGGCCACACAACGGCTTTCGCGTGAAGAGATGCTGAGAACGCGCGCGGCACAGCTGGGGCTGGGCGATGCGGCGGAAATCTATATCCGTAAGCTGGAGTCGGCCCGTCAGAAAACGCACTCTCTGGGCCTTGAGAGCGCGGCGGCGCGGCGCGAGCTTGGCGTGTTGTTTGGCGAAATGGCGCGGGGTAATTTTGGCGCACTTCGTGGCTCCGGCATTACGCTTGCGAATAATGCCGGATGGTTAGAAAAGCTGATGACCCTGCGCGGTCTGAGCATAGCCGGGGTGGTGGGCGGTATTGCCGCCGCCGTCTGGGGACTGGGCAGAGCCTGGTATCAGGGCAGCCAGGAGGCGGAGACCTTTAACAGGAATCTTATCCTCACCGGCCACTATGCCGCCCGGACAACCTCAGCACTACAGGCGATGAGCCGCTCTCTGGCGGGCAACGGTATTACGCAGCATGAAGCGGCTTCTGTGCTGGCGGAAGTCACCAGCTCGGGTTTATTTAACGGGCAGCACCTCCGGCAGGTCGCTGATGTTGCGGCCCGTCTTAAAGCCATAACCGGTCAGGCCACCAAAGAGACTATCCGGCAGTTTGCGCGCCTTCAGGACTCGCCCGTCGCTGCCGTCCGGGAGCTGGATAAATCCCTGCACTTTCTGACGGCTACCGAACTGGAAAACATCACCCGCCTGGCTGAACAGGGGCGTGAAGCCGATGCGGCAGCACTGGCTATGGATCGTTACGCTGAAACCCTGCGTCTTCGCAGCGCCGATGTGGCACAGCATCTGGGAACGCTGGAGAAAACCTGGAAATGGCTGGGGGAGACGGCGGCAGGTGCCTGGGACGCCATGCTGGGTATCGGGCGGGAGCGATCGCTTGAAGACCAGATCGCCGCGTTACAGAAAAAAATAGATGCTGGTGGAATGGCGCTGGGAAAAACCTGGCTGCCAGTGACGCAGCAGGACAGGGACGCGCTTTCCCGGCTGAAAGAGCAAAAATTTCAGCAGGACCTGAAAGCTGCCCGTGAGAAGGCGGAACGGGATGAGCAAATCCGTAAAAAGCGCCGTTTCGATGCTGACCAGGCCCTGAAAAAAAAGTACGAAACGGATGAGGAAAAACACCAGCGCGCGCTGTCAGTTATCCGCCATTCATGGGCATCCCGTGAGGTTAAAGAAGAGGCGATGCGCCGTGAAAAACAGCGCTATGACACGCTTGTCGCAGGCCGCCGAAAACGGCGGGACGCACATCAACCCTCCGCGGCTGCCCTCGCAGGCGAAAAGGCGCAGGCTGACATGCTGGCACTGCAGGCCCGGCTGCACGCTCTGAAGACGCATCAGGAAGCAGGTATTGTCAGTCAGCAGCGTAAAGACCTCTGGGCCTCTCAGGCGAAATTTCATGTTCTTGAGGAAGCCGCACAAAAACGCCAGCTGACCCAGGAGGAAAAATCCCTGCTTGCCGGTAAAGCCAGCGTCCTGCTTCAGCAGGAAAAACTGGCCATGCTGGGGGATGAAGTGGCGCTTCAGGAACGCATGAATCAGCTTCAGGTACAGGCTGGGAAATTTACGGAGCAGCAGCGCACGCGGCAGACGGAAATTGCGGCGCTTGAACACGGCCTGTCGGCCCGGGATGCACAGCAACATGCCAGCATTACCCGACTCGGTGCCACCTATGCAGAGGCGCCAGATATGCTTGCTGCGGTGTTAAAGGCGCAGCAAAAAACCTGGCAGGCGGAAGAAAAGCTGCGGGCTGACTGGCTGGCGGGATCAAAAAGCGCATGGGCTGAGTATCGTGATGCGGCGCTTGATGCCAACAGCCAGATAAAACAGGCTTCGTCCAGGGCACTTGACGGGTTAAGCACACAGCTGAGTGCTCTGCTGACGGACGGTAAGGCAGGTTTTCGAGACTTTACCCGAACTGTTCTGAGCATGCTCACCCAGAGCCTGGTGAAAATGACGCTGGTCAGGGGCGTGGATTTTTTTGCCGGGCTAATTAAGCAACATGCGTTGTCCTTTCATGCGCAGGGCGGTGTTTTTCATTCTCCTGAACTTCATGCCTTCAGCGGAAGCGTGATCCGGACACCTACTCTGTTTGCGTTTGCCCATGGTGCTGGCGTCATGGGCGAGGCCGGACCAGAAGGTATCTTTCCACTGCGTCGCGGTGCCGACGGTAAGCTGGGCGTGGTGGCCCGGATGACAGGAGACGGCCTGAAATACACGCCCGTCTTTAATGTCACCATTCACAATGACGGCCGTAACGGGCAGCTCGGGCCAGAGGCCGCCAGAATGATGTACGAGCTGGGGCGTCAGGGCGCGAAAGATTTCTTCCTTCAGCAGCAGCGTGACGGCGGCATGATGAGCGGAGGCCGGGTCTGATGGAATCATTTAACTGGAAGATCAGGCCGGGTATGCGTGCGGAGCGAGAACCGCGTGTGCAGACAATCCGGTTTGGTGACGGGTATGAGCAGCGGCGCACAGATGGCCTGAATGTTCTTCAAAGCCGCTACGCCATTATGCTGTCCGGACCTCACGCCTCTATGCAGGCGGTGGAGGACTTCCTTATCCGGCACAGCGGTATCAGAGCCTTTCTGTGGCAACCGCCGGGCCAGCCCGATCCCGCCGCTTTTGTCTGCCGACGCTGGTCGGCGGTGCGTCTGGCGAGGCGCACGGAAATAACCGGCGAATTTGAACAGGTTCCCGCCTGAGGTAACAGCAATGAACACCATTCCTTCTCAGATGCTGAGTGAACTGACCCGCACAGAGTCGTCTGCCCGTATTGAGCTGTGGGAAGCCGATCTGACCACAACAGGCGGTAAACGTTACTTCTTCTGCAATGAACAGAATGAACTCGGAAAAGCGGTTGTATGGCAGAAACGTCGCTACCGGCCTTATCCCGTCAGGGTGGAGGAGTGTGGCATGAGCGGCCGGGGTCCGTCTGCGCGACCGTCAATCGTTGTCTCAAACCTGTATGGCATCGTGACCGGCCTGGCTGAGGCGCACCAGAGCCTGGTGGGCGCCGCTGTGATACGGCGTACGGTCTGTGCACGCTTTCTGGATGCGGAGAATTTCAGGTGCGGTAATCCGGACGCCGATCCACAGCAGGAAGTGGTCAGCCGTTATGTTATTGAGCAGCTGGCGGAACTGACATCTCTGACGGCGAGATTTATTCTGGCCGTGCCGACTGAAACCGAGGGACTGTTGTATCCGGGCCGCATCATGCTGGCCGACCTTTGCCCGTGGGAATACCGCTCTGCAGACTGTGGGTACAAGGGGCCGGTTATTGCGGACAGCAACGGACGACCCGTGACGGATGCCGCTCAGGATCACTGTGGCAACTGTGCGGCAGGTTGCCGCCTTCGGCAGAACATCGGGCGCTTTGGCGGGTTTCTCTCGCTGAATGCGTATTCTGAAGGATGACAGACTCCTGTAGCGCAGCGACAGTCGGGCGCCTGTCAGAAGATATCTTCGCGCACGCCCGGGCATGCCATCCGCAGGAGTGCTGCGGACTGGTCATCCTGACAGGGAATGGCTGCCAGTACCGGCCCTGCATTAACGCCTCACCTGAGCCACGACGGCATTTTCTGATCACCCCTGAAGATTACCTGAGTGCCTCTGCCGCCGGCAAGGTTATCGCGCTGGTTCACAGCCACCCTGATGGGCCACCTGAACTGAGTCCTGCGGACAAAGCCGCCATGAGGTACAGCGCCTGCAGCTGGTGGCTGGTCTGCGGCGACAGCATTTATCGCTTTGGAGATGAAAATGAGTTCACCTGAACATTCCTCTGAAAGAGCCCGGCCGGTTCGGGTGTGTCTGTACGGCAACCTCGCCAGGTCTGGCAGGCGTATTGATCTGCATGTGCTGACTGCGGCAGAAGCGCTGCATGCGCTGGTGATGCAGTCCGGTGAGTTCAGGCGCCAGTTCAGCGAAGGGCTTTATCAAGTGCGCATTGCCGGCAGCGATCTTGTTACTGGCAACCTGCATGCCCGCCTGCACGAAAGGTTACCGGCTGGTGCCGTTGTCCACCTTGTTCCCCGACTGCAGGGCGCTTCCCGGCGAGGCCTGCTTCAACTGTTTGCCGGTGCCGCGCTCATCGCGGCGTCGTTTATTCCGGGCCTGAATGCTTTTGCCTGGACAGTGGGCGCGACAACACTTTCGCTGAGTGGGGCGGCTTTTTCGCTGGGGGCCAGCCTGATGCTGGGCGGGGCCGCTCAGCTGCTGGCGCCGCGACCTCCAGGCGCAGATACCAAGGATAATAAAAGCACCTGGTTTTCAGGCACAGAAAACATGATGGCTCAGGGCGCGCCGGTACCGGTCCTGTACGGGGAAATGCGGGTGGGGTCACGCGTGATTTCTCAGGAGATTTCCACCCGGGACATGAGCGGGGAAGGAAAAGTCATTGTTATCGGGCATTGAGGATCGGGGGCGCATTGCTACAGCATTGCTGAATGCTTGGGCAGGCTCGTAATAATAAAAAGTAAATTAATGTAAAAGCGATGCTTGATGACGATTGAGGGCGTTTAAAGCGGTTTTAACTATCCTGCTAGAGGATTGTAATGCAGATTGAGAGCTGGTTTACTCAGGCCAGCTCTTTCAAAATTCAACCAATGATGTTTTTTTCAGCTGGACTTTTTGTCTTTATGTTGATCTAGTGGTGGATAATCCGCCTTCATCAATATTTGCTGATAAATATTTTGTGCCAAAATTGGGCTCCGAAGCAAACTCATCTCCGCATAAACGGCTGTTGCAATAACTTCGCCATCACCTTTATTCAGCACAAGATCACCGTAATTTTTATTTAATGCCTTAAGAGTAACTTGAAATAAATCAGAGAAATACTGCTTAAAAGTCATTTCATCTTCATATCCAAAAAGAACAAAGCTACCTTGCTGAACCTCTACTTTTGGATCAAACACTATTATGCACCCTTCAGGGAAACTATAACCATCTGAACCAACCATGGATTCACCCATAATTCTCATAGCAAAGGCACTATCACTAACTTCGATGTTGCAGGGGTGAAAGGTATTTGCACATTTTAATACCTCTTCAATCCTATCTGCATACGGCCCCATAGTTACCAGAGGGATTTGGCGTACAGATGTATAGGGAATGAAATTTTTCAAGTTTGGCTCTTGGCCATCTCCAGAAGCCAGCCAACCAGCAGTAGTACCTAAAGCAGAAGCCAGTCGCACTAAGACGGCATCCCTCGGCTTAGATTCGCCAGCTTCATAAGCGGCAATTTGCCTTTGTACAATGCCTACTTGTTTAGCTAAGGCTGTCTGAGTCATACCCAAAGATTTCCTTAGGCTAGAAACACGCTCATTGAATTTGGAGTCAAAATTCACAACTTCACCTTAAACTATTTGTTGACACATGAATAATTCATACTAATATCTCTAAAAGTTCATGTGAATTTTTATGTAGAGAAGACAAGAGGAGTTCATGATGTCCGAAAGTGTTTCACCTATCAAGTCACGCCAAGTTCGTTTTGTAGGTAGGGCTGAGAGCCATATCCGAGATTCAGCTAAACGCTATCATGGCCCGATCCAGGCAGAAATATCATATCGCATGGATTTACTGAGCAAGCTAGGGGGGAGAAGCGATGTGGTTATCCAGTAAAAATAACGAAGCCCAGAAGTGCGCTAACACCCTGGGCCTCTTATCGAGCAAATCCCGCGAAGGATATATCGACATGAAAATTTTACAGAACACCGAGCTAACTTTCCACAATGTTGCATTAGTACCTATTCGTGTAGAAGACGGAATTTGGTTAACTTCTTCAGATATTGCAAAAGCCCTTGGATATGCATCTAGTAAAAGCGTTTCGACGATTTACTCACGAAACGCGAAAGAGTTTACCAGCAGGATGTCAATGGTCATCAAAATGATGACCAATGGAATAAACAATAAGTTACGTGAAAAAAGCGTCCGTGTGTTCTCACTTCGCGGCTGTCATCTGATTGCCATGTTTGCCACAACATCAGTTGCAAAAGAGTTTCGCCGCTGGGTGCTGGATATTCTTGAGCGCGAGGAAGGTAAGCCGGTTCCATCCAGACAGTTCGCGGATGAGGAACTGCGCACTCTTTGCCTGCTATGGAGTCATTCCGTGAATATGATGGGAAATATTGCAGATATTGCGCCGCTGCTCAGAGTAGCTGAACACAGACTTGCCTCTGAATTCAGCACCATGCCGCATCTTTACGTTGAGACCCTCAACAATGCCCGCGCCATGCTCGAACGTGAAACGTTGCATATTGATATTTCAGGGGAGGCTAACCGCGACTGGCAGATACTGAACAAGTTGAGATTAGGGAAGTACGCATCATTGTTTGGCGCTTAGAACAGCGCAAAAGAAAAAACCGCCAGTTGGCGCTGGCGGTCTACATCAATTAAAACGACCAGGTATCAATCAATGCTTACAGATAATTTAACAGTGCGCGGATCCGTTGTCACGGAGAAAACCATCGACAGTCAGTCCCTGCTGGCAATGGTCAATGAAGCGCGCAAGCAGTGTTGTGAGCCAGAGGTTCGCAATAACAAGTTTATCGAAAAGGTCGAAGATGAGCTTGAGGGGGAGTTTTACACAAAAAGTGCAAAACCTTCTGGCAGTAATGGTGGGCGGCCTTTTGACATCATAGAAATGACCATCAAGCAGGCGCTTCGCGTGGCTGCCCGTGAGTCAAAAGCGGTTCGTCGCTCACTGGTTGATAAACTGGAGGCAATGAGTCAGCCAGCGTTTGATCCTTTGGCTGCGCTGAATGATGCCGCGTTTCTTCGTGGCACTTTGCTGTCGTATAGTGAAAAAGTCATCGCGCTTGAACATCAGCTTGAAAACATGAAGCCTGATGTTGAGGCGCTTGACCGCATCGCAAAAGCCCACGGCAGCATGTGCATTACTGACGCTGCTAAACACCTGCAAATCCAGCCGAAATCGCTTTTCAAAATGTTGTCTGAAAACCACTGGATATACCGCCGCACTGGTGGAAAAGCATGGCTGGCGTATCAGGATCGCATCCAGGCTGGCGTGCTGGAGCACAAAGTTATCGTCATAGAACGTTCAGACGGCAGTGAAAAAGTCGTTGAGCAGGTTCTTGTTACCGCAAAAGGCCTGGCAAAGCTGTCTAAAATTCTCAGCATGAAAACTGTCGCGGCTTGAATAGCCCGGTTCATAGTCAGAAAATCAACCCGCTTCGGCGGGTTTTTTTATTTGGGGGGCATAATGAGCTTCTTCCATCACCATGATAAAACGCCGCACGACAAACCGGACAACCTTCGCTCCTCTCAGGTACTGAGCGTAATAGATGTTATCAGCGAAGGCCCCGTTGCCGGGCTCGTTGACGGTTTAAAAAGCGTGCTGATTAATGGCACGCCTGTGCTGGGGCCAGACGGTCAGGTGAACGTGCAGGGCGTCAGTATGCGCTTTCACGCAGGAACGGCGGATCAGCCACCGCTAAAGGAATTTGAGGCATCAGCCCGGGAAAAGCTGATCAATGCTGACGTGACCGCGCAATATGCCGTCACGCGCACGGTGGAAGGTAAGGAAACAGACCGGCTTCGGCTGACGCTGGGCGTGCGACAGCTTTTTTCAGTCAACAGGAAAGGCGAAACGCAGGATGCGTCAGTCACCCTGCATATTCTTATCCGGCATCCTGCAGGCTGGAAAACGGAAAAAGACATTACCGTGAAGGGATGCACGCACGAGCCGTTTGCGTTTTCGGTGATCCTTGAAGACCTGCCGGCTGCGCCCTTTGACGTTCGCGTAACGCGTAGTACGCCTGACAGCACGGGTAACCGGCTGTTCAATAAGACCTTCTGGTCATCATATACAGAAATCACCGATGTCCGGCAATGCTATCCCCATACTGCCGTGACGGGCCTGAAAATTGATTCAGATAAGTCAGGTAATCAGCGCGCGGATCGCAATTACCTGATGCGGGGGCGCCTGGTAAAGGTGCCGGCAAACTATGACCCCGTGACGCGCAGTTATGCCGGAGAGCGCTGGAATGGGGAGTTTAAAGAGTCCTGGACGGACAACCCGGCCTGGTGCCTGTATGACCTGCTGATGCACCCACGCTATGGTCTGGGTCAGAGAATGGGTATTGCAGATACAGACAAGTGGGCACTCTATAACATTGCCCGCTATTGTGATGAAAAGGTCAGTGATGGCTATGGCGGGCTGGAGCCCCGCATCCGCTGCAACGCGTGGCTGACGCTGCAGCGGAAGGCGTTCAATGTCATTGGTGATTTCTGCAGCATGATGCGCTGCATGCCCGTATGGAACGGCCAGCGTCTGACGTTTATTCAGGATGCGCCTTCAGACGTTGTCTGGACCTACACCAGTGCCAGCGTGGCCGGCGGTCAGTTTCATTACAGTTTCAGCGCGCTGAAGGACCGCCATAACGCAGTCGAGGTGCGTTTCATCGATCCACATAATAACTGGCAGCCTTCTGTAGAGCTGGTGGAAGACCGCGAGGCCATAAAGCGATACGGGCGTAACCTGCTGAAGGTCGATGCGTTTGGCTGTACCAGCCGCGGTCAGGCACACCGGACCGGCTTATGGATCATCCAGACCGAACTGCTGGAAACCCAGACCGTCGATTTTTGTGTGGGGGCAGAAGGGCTGCGTCATATCCCTGGTGATATCTTCGAAATTTGCGACAACGATTATGCCGGGACAGCGACCGGTGGCCGGATCATTGCCGCAGAGCCTGAGAGGAAACTACTCAGGCTTGACCGGCCTGTGTCTCTTCCAGAAGAGGGGCGTGCCACGCTGAATCTGATGAATGAGGCCGGGCAGCCTTTCACCGTCATCGTGACCGGCCATCCCGAACCTGACTGTGTCGAAGTAGATAACCTGCCTGAAGGCATGGTGTCGCTCAGCGTCTGGGGACTGAAACTGCCGGGGCTGCGACCGCGCCTGTTTCGCTGTGTGGCTATTCGTGAAAGCGAAAACGGCGGCTATGCCGTAACCGCGCTGCAGCACTGCCCGGAAAAACAGGCACGGGTAGACGAAGGCAAGCATTTTTCAGAACTACCGGCCAGCGGGCACGCAATTTTACCGCCCGCTGTAAGGCATCTTCGTGTCAGCGTCAGCGCCTTATCCGGCCACATTCATGCCATCGCACGGTGGGAAACTCTACGGACATCCGGTAGCGCACACTTTGACGTACGGGTCATACGCGGACATGACGCCTCAGAATTCCTGGTCTTCAGCAACACAGCTGACCGGCCTGAATGTGCGTTCATTCTGCCAGAAACGGGGTGCTATACGCTGAGCATCTGCTCAGTCAGCGAGGCCGGGCAGAAAAGCGAACCTGTCTCTGTCGACATTACTGTTGTTGCGCCTGAACCTCCCGTATCCATCGACGTTACACCCGGCTATTTCCAGGTCACGCTGGTACCGCATCAGGCCATTTATGACGCCACGACACGTTATGAATTCTGGTATGCCGTAACCCGGCTCGCTGACGCGCAACAGGCCGAATCTCAGGCGCAATACCTTGGAGAAGGAAGCTGCTGGATAAAAGATGGTCTTATGCCGGGCAATGTTCACTACTTCTATATTCGCAGCGTAAACGCGCTGGGCAAATCGGCTTTCACCGAACAGACCGCCAGTCCGAGTGATAAAGCGGAAGACTATCTGGCATTTTATAAAGGAAAAATCAGCGATACCCATCTGGGAAAAAGCCTGCTGACAAAAATGGACCAGCTGTCAGAGGGCGCAGCTAAAATCGGGAAAATTGAAAAGAGCTGGAAAGACACGGAAGGACGGCTGAATTCGCAGTGGTCCGTCAGGCTTGAGCAGATGAAAAACGGTCAGTACTGCATGGCTGGCTTTGGCATGGGGGTTGAGGAAAAACCGGAGGGGATGCAGAGTCAGATCCTGATGGCCGCCGATCGCGTGGCGTTTGTGAACCCGGAAAACGGAAACACCGTGCCCGCACTGGTTATTGAACACGACCAGATCTATTTCCGTGAAGCGCTCATCAGATACCTGCGTGCAGTCAGCATTACCAGCAGCGGCAATCCGCCAGCTTTTGCACTCACGCCTGATGGCAAACTGACGGCAAGGGATGCTGATATCAGTGGGACCATAACGGCAGTCAGGGGTGAGCTGGATAATGTCGTCATAAAAGACAGCTGCATCATTGAAGGTGTACTGGATGCCAGACAGATCACAGGTGACATTTTTAATGTTCAGTCTGGCGGGGTTGATTTGCCCGAAGGCGCCTTTAGCTGGTCAGATAAAAAGGGAGGACATGTTCTGTTCAGAATTGCTGGCGAGTCATTTGACCGTATTCTGGATACAAATCTGACACTGATTGCGCGGGCTCTGAATCAACGGCAGCAGTTTAAGTTAATTATCCGGCATTATTATACCGGTGAGTTATACACAAATGTTGAGCTCAGTTATGCAGATACCGGTAATAATGGACATGCTCCTGGCATGAGTTACAAAATAAACGGAATAAACCTGCCGGCGATCGGCCGGTCGCATGTGCACGAGTTAATCATGTTCGTAGGTAACAGTAACCGGTCTGGCCGTGTTTACTGTTATATTCCTCCTGGCGAGGCACCAAAATTTACGGCCTATCGCGCTGGCCGATCGTTTGTTACCAGCGGAGAAATATAATAAACCGTGCTGAGCGATCACTCTGAATAGCCGGGCAGGCTATGCAGCCAGACCCTGAAACAATAAGAGGAGACTGAATACCAGCAAAGCCGGATGCTCTTCACCCGTTGAGTTCACCAGTCTCTCATAAAACAGCGAGCGGCAGACAAATCCCCTGTCAGACTGGCCGGTAGTCTGTGCGACAAGCCTCAAATCCAGTTCAGATATAAGGCGGCACCGATAACAAGCGCAACGGATGAAATAACATTGAGTGCAATAACAGTGCGGGGTGATACGTCCATTTCTGAATCTCCTTAAGTGAAGACTCAAAGGTCAGCACCTGTGGCAATTTACTCCAGGTTGTCATCAAGCCAGTCTGCCCACCACTGCATCATTTCGCGCCGTTTTTCCAGATACTGAGCGTGATTGTAGACCGTGCGCATCTTGTTGTGGTCAAGGTGCGCCAGCTGACGTTCAATCGCATCTGCCGGCCACTGATATTCATTCATCACCGTACTGAACTGGTGTCGGAAACCGTGCCCGGTTGTCTGACCTTCATAGCCAATACGGCGGATAACGCCAAGGATGGTGTTATCACTGATAGGCTTATTCTTGTTTATTCTGCCCGGAAAGCACAGCGCACCATGGCCGGTGATCTTCTTCATTGAAATCATCAGCGCATGAACCTGATCTGACATCGGCACAACATGAAGGCGTCGGTTTTTCATTATCTCCGCGTCAATAACAATAAGGCGGTTTTCAAAGTCGACGTTTTCCCACCTCATAGAGCGAAGTTCTGCCGTTCTCAGCACTGTATAATGAAGAATGAGGGCGGCATTTTTTGCCACCACGCCGCCGGCATAGCTTTCCAGAGAACGATGAAACGCCTGTATGCGGTTCATCGGCAGAAAGGCATGGTTCCTCTTTTTGTATCCTTTGAGAGCCTTGAGCAGGTCGGGCGCCGGATTGTATGTGGCCCGGCCGGTGACAATTGCATACCTGAACACCTCTCCGCACCGTTTCCTTGCCTTGTCTGCCCGCTCCATTGCGCCGCGATCTTCGTACAGGCGGATCACCTTCAGCACCTCCAGCGGCTCAATCTCGTCCATCTGCATATGACCCATGAGCGGCAGAATGTCATTCTCAAACATGCGGCGCAGTTCGGCTGCATATCTTTCCGACCAAACGACAGATTTGTGGGCATACCACTCTTTAAAGATGCCGGCAAAGGTCCAGGCATCCGGTGCCCTCTCTTTCTTCTTCCTGGCCTGTTTCTGCTGAGCAGGATCCACGCCAGCCAGCAGTTTCATTTTCGCTTCCGACTGGCGCGCGCGCGCTTCTGTCAGGGATATCTGCGGCCATGGGCCAATGACCAGCGTTTTCTCTTTGCCGTCAAACCGGTAGCGGAGGCGCCACACCTTTTTTCCGGTGGGCGGGACAAACAGAAACAGGCCTCCTGCGTCAGCCAGGCGATATGACTTATCCTTAGGTTTAGCGGCGTTGATCTGCTTTACCGTAAGCATGTGGGCATAACTCCGGGTGTGGTTACGTTATGCCCACAATATGCCCGCAAAAAACCGGCGTAGTCAATGCCTGAGGGTTCGTGTCAGTTGTGCTCAGAAAGGCCTGAAATCAAGGCGGGCAGGGGGTTTGTTCGTGTCGGTGGAGGCGGGTTCAGGTCACAATGGTGTCCCCTGCAGGAATCGAACCTGCAACTAGCCCTTAGGAGGGGCTCGTTATATCCATTTAACTAAGGGGACGGCGGCGCGCAGTATAGCGTAAATGCGCCGCAAGAATAACCCAACAGCGGCGCGTTTGCTCATTTTCTCAACAGCTTAGCGCTGCTCTTCCTGCTGCTTCGCTTCACGCTGCTTCGATTTTGCTTCTTCTTTCGCCGCCTCGCTCATATCGTTACGGATTTGCGCATGGCTAATCAGCGCGAAAATCAGCGTGCCGCCGGTAAGGTTGCCGAGCAGCGTCGGCAGCGCGAACGGCCAGATAAACGCCTGCCAGCTAACCTGCCCGGTAAAGACCAGATAAAGGACCTCCACCGAACCCACCACGATATGCGCCAGATCGCCTAGCCCTACCAGCCAGGTCATCATTACGATCACGATAAGCTTGGTGGCGCCCGCCTGCGGCATCATCCAGACCATCGTGGCGATAATCCAGCCGGAGATCACCGCATTGGCAAACATCTCGCCGGGCGTATTTTCCATCACCTTCAGGCTGATGGTGCTAAACGCGTGGCGCGTGGCGTCGTCAAAAATCGGCATCTCCGCAAAGGCAAGCGAGGCGAGCGCGGTGCCGATCAGGTTGCCCAGCAGCACCAGCGCCCACAGCCGCAGCAGCAGGCCGATATTGCCCAGCGTCGGTTTGTGCATCACCGGCAATACCGCCGTCACCGTGTTTTCGGTAAAGAGCTGCTGGCGCGCCATAATGACAATGACGAAGCCAAAGGTGTAGCCGAGGTTTTCCAGCAGAAAAGCGCCGGGCAGGCCGTCGAGATGCACGTGGAAAATCCCTTTCGCCATCAGCGAGGCACCCATCGACAGGCCAGCGGCAATCGCTGACCAGAGCAGCGCCATGCCGTCACGCTCCAGCTCCTTTTCACCATCCTGGCGGATCTCTTCATGTATCGCCGCCGCGCGCGAGGGCAGGGCGTCTTCATTTACCTCGATTTCAGTGCCTTGTTCTTTCTCTTCGCTGTCGACATCATTTTCATCCTGGTGAACAGATGGGGAAGGTTTCATGTTTACTCCTTGTTATTATTGCTGCGCGCAATAAGCGTAGTCTGTTTTGGCGGGGGCGAAATGTAACTGGCTTTCCGATGAAGCGTTACAAAGTTTTAACGCTGGCTATTTATTAGGCATATTCGCTGCGGAAGAGGCATAACCATCAAGCCTGGCGCGCCGCGCCGCACGGCATGGGCTTCGGACCATAACAACCTTGTGCTATTATCCTGGCCTCTTTTTACCAGGCGCGACACCTCCTGCATGTTCGAAGTCATTAATCTCTCTTGCGTTCGCGATGAACGCATCCTGTTTCAGGGTTTGTCGTTCGAAGTGGCGGCAGGCGATATCGTGCAGGTCGAAGGGCCGAACGGCGCGGGAAAAACCTCGCTGCTGCGCCTGCTGGCCGGGCTGAGCCGGCCGGAAGAGGGTGAGGTGCGCTGGCAAAACCAGCCTGTACGGCAACAGCGCGAACAGTGGCATCAAAGCCTGCTTTTTCTTGGTCATCAGCCGGGCGTAAAAGCGGTACTATCGCCGCTGGAAAATCTGCGCTTTTATCATCCGGACCGCGCCGAATCGCAGATATTTGATGCCCTTGAGTGCGTCGATCTGCTGGGCTATGAAGAGGTGCCGGTGGCGCAACTTTCGGCGGGACAGCAGCGGCGTGTGGCGCTGGCCCGGCTCTGGCTCAGCGACGCCGCGCTCTGGATTCTGGATGAGCCGCTGACGGCGATAGATAAAGAGGGTGTGGAAAAATTAATGAGGCGTTTTACGCAACATGCCGATAAGGGCGGAGCGGTTATTCTCACCACGCATCAGGATCTGCCAAAAAGCCATGCGCAGGTGCGTAAAATACGGCTTACTGGCACGGAGCTAATCTGATGACCCTGCGCGTTATTCAGCGCGAGTTGCGCATCGCCTTTCGCAGCGGTGCGGAGGTGGTTAACCCGCTCTGGTTCTTTCTGATTGTGATAACGCTGTTTCCGCTCGGTATCGGACCGGAGCCGCAGCAGCTGGCGCGCATCGCGCCGGGTGTGGTCTGGGTTGCCGCCTTGCTATCATCACTGCTGGCGCTGGAGCGGCTGTTTCGCGACGATTTTCTCGACGGTTCGCTGGAGCAGCTGTTGCTGCTGCCGACGCCGCTGCCGGTCACCGTGCTGGGTAAAGTGATCGCCCACTGGCTGGTGACGGGGCTGCCGCTGATCCTGCTGTCGCCGCTGGCGGCGCTGCTGCTGTCGCTCGATTTCAACAGCTGGCTGGCGATGGCGCTGACGCTGTTGCTTGGCACGCCGACCTTCAGCTTTCTCGGCGCGATAGGCGTCGCGCTGACGGTTGGGCTGCGGCGCGGCGGCGTGCTGCTGAGCCTGCTGGTCCTGCCGCTGGCGGTGCCGGTGCTGATTTTCGCCAGCGCGGCGATCGACGCGGCGGGGCAGGGCTTGCCGATCGGCGGTTATCTGGCGATCCTCGGCGCAATGCTGGCAGCCAGCGCGACGCTGGCGCCGTTCGCCACCGCCGCCGCGCTGCGTATCGCGCTGCACTGAACCGCACATGCATCAGACATGTCGGGAATGCTAATTTTTTAACCTGTGAGCAATGCAACATGTGGAAATGGTTACATCAGCTGGCGAGGCCGGAGCGGCTTTATCAGCTCTGCGGACGTTTAATTCCCTGGTTTGCCGTGGCGAGCGCGGCGACGCTGCTGCTTGGCTGGGTGTGGGGCTTCGGTTTCGCGCCGGCTGATTACCAGCAGGGCGATAGCTTCCGTATTATGTATATTCACGTTCCGGCGGCAATGTGGTCGATGGGCGTTTACGCAGCGATGGCGGTCGCCGCCTTTACCGGGCTGGTGTGGCAGATGAAGATGGCCGACCTGGTGTCGACCGCGATGGCACCGGTCGGCGCGGTCTTTACCTTTATCGCGCTTATCACCGGTTCCGCCTGGGGCAAGCCGATGTGGGGCACCTGGTGGATCTGGGACGCGCGCCTTACGTCGGAGCTGGTGTTGCTCTTCCTTTATATGGGCGTGATGGCGCTCTATCAGTCGTTTGACGATCGCCGCACGGCGGGACGCGCCGCAGGCATTCTGATCCTGGTCGGCGTTATCAATCTGCCGATTATTCACTTCTCGGTGCAGTGGTGGAATACCCTGCATCAGGGATCGTCGGGCATTCTGCAGCAGGCGATCGCGCCGAGCATGCGCACGCCGCTGCGCTGGGCGATCCTCGGCTATCTGATGCTGTTCATCACGCTGACGCTGATGCGTCTGCGCAATCTCATTCTCTACACCGAACGTCACCGCCCCTGGGTCGCGGAGATCGCTAACGGAGGTCGTAAAGCATGACGCCCGCTTTCTCTTCCCTTTCTGCCTTTTTTGCGATGGGCGGCTACGCCTTTTACGTCTGGCTGGCGGTGATCTGCACCCTTATTTCGCTTGGCGCGCTGCTGCTGCATACGCTGCTGCAGCGTCGCCGCTTGCTGGCCGAGATCCGCCAGCGTCAGTCCAGGGAGCGCCGCATCCGTTCGGCGAAAATGAAACAGGCCGCCGGTGAAGCGGCAGGAGATCCAATGTGAATACCCGTCGTCGTCAGCGCCTGTACGTTGTCATCGCGATACTGGTGGGGCTGGGCCTCGCCACGTCACTGGTCATGTATGCGCTGCGTTCCAATATCGACCTGTTCTACACCCCAAGTGAAATTCTTTACGGCAAAGGGGAAGATCATCAGAAGCCGGAGGCGGGGCAGCGCCTGCGCGTCGGCGGCATGGTGATGCCGGGCAGCGTGAAGCGCGACCCGAATACGCTTGCGGTCTCCTTTAAGCTTTACGACGCCAACGGCGTGGTGAGCGTCAGCTTCGAAGGCATTCTGCCGGACCTGTTCCGCGAAGGGCAGGGCGTCGTCGCCCAGGGCGTGCTGGAAGAGGGCAATCTGATCAACGCCAAAGAGGTGCTGGCGAAGCATGACGAGAAATATACGCCGCCGGAAATCGAGGATGCGATGAAGAAGAACCACAAGAGCCCGCAGGCGCTGGCGGAACAGGCGAGAACGCAGTCATGATGCCTGAGATTGGAAGTTTTCTGCTCTGCCTGGCGATGGGCATCGCGCTGCTGTTAAGCGTCTATCCGCTGTGGGGCGCGCTACGCCAGGATGGCCGCCTGATGGGGCTGGCGCGTCCGCTGGCGAGCGGGCTGTTTCTTTGCATCGCTGCCGCTTTCCTGGTGCTGGTGCACGCCTTTGTGGTCAACGACTTTACCGTCGCCTATGTCGCCGCCAACTCTAATACGCTGCTGCCGGTCTATTACCGCATCGCCGCGACCTGGGGCGCGCATGAAGGTTCGCTGCTGTTGTGGGTGCTGCTGCTCAGTACCTGGACGCTGGCGGTAGCGATTTTCAGCCGCGGCATGCCGCAGGATGCGCTGGCGCGCGTGCTGGCGGTTATGGGGATGATCAATCTCGGTTTTCTGCTGTTTATTATCCTTACCTCAAATCCCTTTACCCGCACGCTGCCAGACTTTCCCATCGACGGGCGCGATCTCAACCCGATGCTGCAGGATATCGGCCTGATCTTCCATCCGCCACTGCTCTATATGGGCTATGTCGGCTTCTCGGTCGCCTTCGCCTTCGCCATCGCCTCGCTGATGGCAGGACGGCTGGATACCGCCTGGGCGCGCTGGTCGCGGCCCTGGACCACCGCGGCCTGGGTGTTTCTCACCATCGGCATCGTGCTGGGATCGGCATGGGCCTATTATGAGCTCGGCTGGGGCGGCTGGTGGTTCTGGGACCCGGTTGAGAACGCCTCCTTTATGCCGTGGCTGGCGGGCACCGCGCTGATGCACTCGCTGGCGGTCACGGAAAAACGCGGCACCTTTAAGGCCTGGACAGTGCTGCTGGCGATTACCGCCTTTTCCCTCAGCCTGCTCGGGACTTTTCTGGTGCGCTCCGGCGTGCTGGTGTCGGTGCACTCCTTCGCTTCCGACCCGGCGCGCGGCATGTTTATCCTCGCTTTCCTGGTGATCGTTATCGGCAGCTCGCTGTTGCTCTACGCCATTAAGGGCGGACAAGTGCGCAGTCGGGTGCAGAACGAAACCTGGTCGCGTGAATCTTTTCTGCTCGGCAACAACGTGCTGCTGATCGCCGCCATGCTGGTGGTGCTGCTCGGGACGCTGCTGCCGCTGGTGCATAAGCAGCTCGGCCTCGGCAGCATCTCCGTGGGCGAACCTTTCTTTAACACCATGTTCAGCTGGCTGATGGCGCCGTTCGCGCTGATGCTCGGCATCGGGCCGCTGGTGCGCTGGCGTCGTGACGAGCCGCAGAAGCTGTGGCGTCGGCTGGCGCTGGCGCTGGCAGTGACCCTGGCCTGTTCGATTCTGCTCCCCTGGCTGCTGCAGGATCGCATTGAGGCGATGACGGTGGTTGGGCTGCTGATGTCGGTGTGGATTATCGTGCTGACGCTGATGGAACTGCACGAGCGCGCCACCCATCGTCACTCCTTGCTGCGCGGCCTGCGTCATCTGTCGCGCAGCCACTGGGGCATGGTGCTGGGCCATCTCGGCGTCGGCGTGACGGTGATCGGCATCGCCTTCAGCACGCAGTACAGCGTCGAGCGCGACGTGCGCATGAAAGCGGGCGACAGCGTCGATATTCACAGCTATCACTTTGTGTTCCGCGACGTGCATAACCTGCAGGGCCCGAACTACAGCGGCGGCGTTGGCATTATCGACGTCAGCCGCAACGGTAAGCCTGAAGCGGTGCTGCACGCCGAAAAACGCTTCTACACCGCTGCGCGCATCATGATGACCGAAGCGGCGATCGACGGCGGCTTTACCCGCGATCTCTACGCCGCGCTGGGCGAAGAGCTGGATAACGGCTCTTGGGCGGTGCGTATCTACTACAAACCCTTTGTGCGCTGGATCTGGTTCGGCGGCGTGTTTATGGCGGTCGGCGGCCTGCTCTGTCTGCTCGATCCGCGTTACCGCTCGCGGAAAAAAGCTGCGCGGGAGGAACGGGCATGAACAAAAAAATCCTCTTTATTCCGCTGATTCTCTTTTTACTGCTGGCGGCGGCGCTGCTCTGGCAGCTGTCGCGTAACGCCAGCGGTGACGATCCGACGCGTCTTGAATCGGCGCTGATCGGCAAGCCGGTGCCGCTGTTTAAGCTGGAAGCGCTCGATCGGCCCGGCAAGATCTACGACCAGAAGATCCTGAACGACGGCAAACCGATTCTGCTGAACGTCTGGGCGACATGGTGCCCGACCTGTCGCGCGGAGCATCAGTATCTGAACACGCTGGCGGAGCAGGGCATCCGCGTGGTGGGGCTGAACTATAAAGACGATCGCACTAAAGCGGTCACCTGGCTTAACTCGCTGGGTAATCCTTACGCGCTCAGCCTTTATGACGGCGACGGCATGCTGGGGCTGGATCTCGGCGTTTATGGCGCGCCGGAAACCTTTCTCATCGACGGCAACGGCATTATCCGCTATCGCCACGCGGGCGACCTGAACGCGCGCGTCTGGCAGCAGGAAGTGCTGCCGCTGTGGCGGAAATACAGCAAGGAGGGCGTATGAAACGCGTTCTTCTTATTCTCTGCGGTCTGCTGTTTAGCTTCAGCCTGTGGGCGGCGATCGATACTTACCAGTTCGACTCCGTGGCGCAGGAAGAGCAGTATCGCGATTTGACCGGCTCGCTGCGCTGCCCGAAATGCCAGAACAACAGCATCGCCGACTCGAACGCGATGATCGCAGCGGATATGCGCCTCAAGGTCTATGAGCTGATGAAGCAGGGCCAGAGCCGCCAGCAGATTATCGACTATATGGTGGCGCGCTACGGCAATTTCGTCACCTATGAGCCACCGGTGACGCCGTCGACGCTGATCCTCTGGGTCGGCCCGGCGCTGTTCGCGCTGCTGGGCGGCCTGACTATTATCCTGCGCAGCCGCCAGCGTAAAACGCGCAGCGAGCTGGACGATACCGATCAACAGCGCCTTGCGGCGATACTTAAACGCGACGGGAAGCTGAAATGACCGCTTTGTGGCTAAGCATTATTATTCTGCTGGCGGCCGCCAGCGCCCTGTTTCTCGGCGCCGGATGGCGTCAGCGTCAGTCGAGCGAGGCCGATCGCGATCGCCTTAATACCGATTTTTATCATCAGCGCCTGCGCGAGCTGGAAGAGGATGAGGCGCAGGGCGTTATCGGCGAGCGCGCCACGATGGTCAGCGAGCTGCAGCAGACGCTGCTGACCGATATTCCGCAGCAGGGGGCCGCGCCGTCGCGCGCCAGCAGCCGTCTGGCGCTGCTGCCCGGCGTCGTGGTGCTTATCGCCGTGTCGCTCGGCATGTATCTGAAAAGCGGCGGGCTGGCGCAGGTTGCTGGCTGGATGCAGGTGCAGCAGGATTATCCGGCGCTGCGTGCGCGGGTGATGGATCCGCAGGCGAAACCGCTGACCATGGAGGAGCTGGCGCGTCTGCAGCTCGGCCTGCGTACCGCGCTGCAGTCGCAGCCGGATAACCTTAACGACTGGACCATGCTGGGACGTCTCGGCATGGTGCTGAACAACGCCGCCAGCGCCAGCCAGGCGTTTGAGCATGCGCTGCAGCTCGCACCCAACAACCTTACGCTGAAACAGGACTATGCTGAAGTACTGACGCGCTCCAGCGATCCGCAGGATAACCGTCAGGCTGGCCTGATGCTGCGCGATATGCTGAAAGATGACGGCAACAATCTGCGTACGCTCGGCCTGCTGGCCTTTAACGCCTATGAACAGCAGCAGTATGATCAGGCTATCAGCGCCTGGCAGGCTATGCTGAAACAGATCCCGGCAGAGGATCAACGCCGCGCGATGATCGAGCGCAGCATTGAACAAGCAAAAACCGACGCGGGCCAGCAGAATACGCAGCTGGCGCTGACGGTGACGTTGACGCCGGAGGCAGAAAAAATGTTACCGCCGGGCGGAGTAATGTATATTTCTGTTTCTGACGGTGTTTCACCGGTGCCCGTGGCCGTTAAGCGCTTGCCGCTGAGCCACTTTCCGTTATCGCTTACGCTGGATGACAGCAACGCCATGATGCCGGAGCGCCTGCTTTCGGCGCAGCATCAGGTACAGGTTCGGGTGCGTATCTCCCGCGACGGCAGCGCCAGTCCGCAATCGGGCGACTGGTTTGGTCTGAGCGCGTTAACGCCCTGGGACGGTCATCAGCACATGGCTGTGGAGATTAATCAACAGCAGCCCTGAAGCGATACATCATTAAACCGCACAGGGAGATAACAATGGCTTACCGCCTGACCAGCCTGGTCCTGGCCAGTGTCATGCTGGCTGGATGCGCCAGCTCAAAGCCGGACAGCGAGGCGCCTGCGCAGCGCAGCGATCCGCTTGAAGGCTTTAACCGCACGATGTTTAACTTTAACTACAACGTGCTGGATCCATATGTGCTGCGCCCTGTCGCGGTGGCGTGGCGCGATTACGTGCCGGTACCGGCGCGTACCGGTTTAAGCAATTTCCTCGGCAACCTGGAAGAGCCGGCTAGTATGGTGAACTCGATTCTGGTAGGCGAGCCGCGCCAGGCGGGCATTCACTTCACCCGTTTCTTCCTGAACTCCATACTGGGTCTGGGCGGTTTTATCGATGTCGCGGGCAAGGCGAACCCGGAGCTGGCGCGTGAAGTGCCGCACCGTTTCGGCAGCACGCTCGGCCACTACGGCGTCGGCTATGGACCTTACGTCGAGCTGCCAGCCTACGGCAGCTTCACCATTCGCGAAGATGGCGGCGACTATGTGGATACGCTCTATCCGGTGCTCGGCTGGCTGACTTGGCCGATGTCTATCGCTAAGTGGACGCTGGAAGGGGTGGAGACGCGCGCGCAGCTGCTCGACTCCGATGCGCTGCTGAAGCAGCAGTCGGATCCCTATGCCTTTATTCGCAACGCCTATTTCCAGCGTCATGATTTCCTGGCGAACGGCGGTCGGCTGAAGCCGGAAGAGAATCCGAACGCCAGCGCGATTCAGGACGATTTAAAAGATATCGACGCGCAGTAACGGCGGCAACAGATGCAATGGCGACCTCAGGGTCGCCATTTTTTTGCGTGCACCGAACGTAAAACGCGAGTGGCATGGGCAGAAGAGCAAAGCGTCCCGCGCCAGGGAAGGCCCGGGCCGAGCTGGCATGGATGCCGCTTTTTGCGTCTTTGCGATCGGCCCATGCCACTCGCATCGGCTCCCTGCCTGAACAAAAATGGCGACCCTGAGGTCGCCATTTTCACTCACTTCAGCTATCAGAACTTATAGTTGAAGTTCGCGCCGTACAGCCAGGCTTTACCTACAGAGTTAAAGGTATAAGGGCCTTCCTGCACCGTGACGTGCTGGCCATGCATATAAGAGACGCCCACATCCACTGAGGCATCCTGCGTAAAGGCGTAAGAGGCGCCCGCGCTCAGCCAGAGACGATCCTGGTCCGGAATAGAGATAGAACGCTTGTCAGCCGGAACCGGGCTGTCATCAAAGGCGATACCGGTGCGGAAGGTCCAGTTATCGTCATAGTAATAGGTGGTGCCCAGTGCGATGCGGTAGGCATCCTTAAAGCTCTCATCTTTATAGAACAGCGTCTGACCGCTTGAACCGGTGGCTTTCAGCTCCTGGAACTGGCTCCAGCTGGTATAGGCCAGGCTGTAGTGTACCGCCCACTGCGGCGCCACTTTATGCCAGCCGGACACTTCCCACATCTCAGGCAGGTTTAGCGTCAGCGCGCCCGGAATGGTCGAGCCGCCGGTGGCGTAAGGCAGCCCTAAGTTGGCCGCCTGATTGATGCGGTTAACGGCGGTGGGCAGGCTGCTTTTATAGTCGCCGTCGAAATCGACTTTAACTTCCGAACGATAGGTAAAGCCAAAGCGGTTGTTTTTATCCACTTCATACAGAATGCCTGCGTTCCAGCCGTAGCCCCACTCGTCGCCCTTCAGATGAGCGACCTGAGTATCGGCGGGGAAGCCCAGCGCCGTGCCCGCCTCGCCCGCGTAGCGCTCAATCTTGGCGCGCGCATAAACGGCGTCAAAACCGACGCCGAAGCTGAAATGCTCGTTAAGACGGTAAGCGGTGCTGAGGTTAAAGTTGGCGGTCATCAGGTCGGTTTTGCCGCCGTAACCGCCCGCCGTATAGTCATCGCTGAATTCCGTCGCCAGCCCATAGTTTGAGGTTGCGGATGCGCCGACCCACCACTGATCGTTAATCGGCTGCACATAGTGAAGATTGGGGATCCACTGCGTCGGCGCGATATTACTGGCGTTGAGGCTGCGGCCGGTCGGACTGTTGCCGGTAATATCGACATCGGGATCGATAAAAACCGCGCCGATGGAAAACATCGGGCGATCCATCAGCGCCATCGTCGCCGGGTTGCGGCTGGCCGATGCGGCAGTGTCGCCCATCGCACCTTCGCCGGAATAGGCACGACCCAGCCCAGCAGAGGAGAATTCGTTAAGCTGAAAGCCCGCTGCGTATACGTGTGAAGAGACAAGCGCCACTGCAGCCGCCACGGCTGACTTTGCGAACAGGTTTTTATGGCTCATGACCACAACCTCATATGAATTATTATTTAACTGTAATTGTTACATGGCGTAACAAGGGTCGGCGGATTGTAGGGACTGACCAGAAGCTGACAAATCAGACCAGTGCGGCAAGTATAGGTCTGACCTGTGTAGATGTTGCAATATTGTTTTTAAAATATTTCTGAATTGATCTGCAAAATTTCGATCTGCTTAACAAAACGGGCGGGACTAAGAGCAGCATAGCGACTCTAATTTGTTTTGGATCAAATTTTATTGTGATATTCGTCACTTAGCGAGACTCTCATGGCGCATTTTTAGCGGGAGGCGTAAAATTTCGGCCGTTAATCCAGATCGCTAACCGGTTTATTCCCAGGAGAAAACAATGACCAATACCATGAATAAATGCAGCGCTAATGAAACTGCTGCCTGCTGTTGCGTGGATGTCGGCACCGTGATGGATAACAGCGACTGTACCGCCACCTGGTCAGAATGGTTTGCGCAGCGTAGCGAAGCCGAAGCGAAACTGGCGAGCCTGACGAAAAAAGCGCGGCAGGTTGAATCTGACCCCTGCCAGATCGACGCCCGCTTCGATGAGCGCGACAACGGTGTGCAGCTTGATATCAGTTTCACCTTCGCCTGCCAGGCCGAAACCCTGATTTTTCAGCTGGGCCTGCGCTAAGCCTCTGAACGCCGTTGCTAAACGGCGTTTTTCATTTTCGTGTTTCCCCTCGCACTTTTTTTCTTTCCTGATTGGCGGCACGCCCGCTTGTCGTTAACACTGTGGATCAGGTCAGACCTCTCAGGGCGATGATGCCCGGTCAACTTTCACAGGTGAAAAAGATGAGCAAAGCGCAGCCGTTGCTGACGCGTGCGGGCGATCGTATCGCCATCACTCATGGACTTCGCACGCCGTTCCTGCGCCAGGCAACAGGTTTTCATGGCATTCCCGCCGTGGAGCTCGGCCGGATGGTAGTAAGCGAACTGATGGCGCGCAGCGAACTGCCGGTCGAGGTAATAGAACAGATGGTATTCGGGCAGGTTATCCAGATGCCGGAAGCGCCCAATATCGCGCGGGAGATTGTTCTCAGTAGCGGGCTGAGCGTGCACACCGACGCCTACAGCGTCAGCCGCGCCTGTGCCACCAGCTTTCAGGCGGTCGCCAACGTGGCGGAAAGCCTGATGGCGGGCACTATCAGAGCGGGTATTGCAGGCGGCGCGGACTCCTCATCGGTACTGCCGATCGGCGTCAGCAAAACCCTGGCGCGTGCGCTGCTCGACCTCAGCAAAGCGCGCAGCGTCGGCCAGAAGATGCAGATCCTGCGTCGGCTGCGGCCGCGCGATCTGCTGCCGGTGCCGCCCGCCGTCGCCGAGTACTCCACCGGTTTGCGCATGGGCGATACGGCGGAGCAGATGGCGAAAACGCACGGCATTACCCGCGCCGCGCAGGACGCGCTGGCGCTACGGTCGCACCAGCGCGCCGCCAGCGCCTGGCAGTCCGGCGTACTGCAGCAGGAGGTGATGCCCGCCTTCGCGCCGCCGTGGAAAGCGCCGATTGAGCAGGACAATAACGTGCGCATGGCGGCGAAAATCGAAGACTATACGCGACTGCGTCCGGCATTTGACCGCCAGCACGGCAGCGTTACGGCGGCCAACAGTACGCCGCTTACCGACGGCGCGGCGGCGGTAGTGCTGATGAGCGAAGGACGCGCGCGTGAACTGGGCCTCTCGCCGCTGGGCTACCTGCGCAGCTACGCTTTTACTGCCACTGACGTTCAACAGGACATGCTGCTCGGTCCTGCCTACGCCTCGCCGCTGGCGCTGGCTCGCGCTGGCGTCGCGCTTGGCGATTTAACGCTGATCGATATGCATGAAGCCTTTGCCGCTCAGACGCTTTGCAATCTGCGCTGTTTCAGTGACGAACGCTTCGCGCGCGAAAAACTCAACCGCCCGCACGCGCTGGGCGAGGTCAATGAAGAGCGTTTTAACGTTCTCGGCGGCTCAATCGCCTACGGCCATCCTTTCGCCGCCACCGGCGCGCGTATGATCACCCAAACACTGCATGAACTGCGGCGGCGCGGCGGCGGGCTGGGGCTGGTTACCGCCTGCGCCGCAGGCGGCTTAGGCGCGGCAATGGTTCTGGAGGCGGAATAATGGAGCAGAGCGCTTTCTCTTTACAGATGCGGCAGGATCAGGTCGGCGTCATCGTTATCGACGTCCCGGGCGAAAAAATGAATACGCTGCGCGCGGCTTTTGCGCAGCAGCTGGCGGCGGTAATTGACGAGGCGCGGCGCAATACGCAACTGGCCGGCCTGGTGCTCATCTCCGGCAAGCCGGATAACTTTATCGCCGGCGCCGATATCAGCATGATCGCCGACTGCCGCAGTGCGCAGGAGGCTGAGGCCCTGGCGCGCCAGGGACAGGAGGCGATGGCGGCGATCGCGGCGCTGCCGTTTCCGGTGGTGGCGGCGATTCACGGCGCCTGCCTGGGCGGCGGGCTGGAGCTGGCGCTCGCCTGCGATGCGCGTATCTGTACGCTGGACGATAAAACCCGGCTCGGCCTGCCGGAAGTGCAGCTGGGGCTGCTGCCCGGATCGGGCGGCACGCAGCGTCTGCCGCGGCTGGTGGGGCTGCAACAGGCGCTGCCGCTGATGCTGACCGGCAAAACCCTGCGGGCAAAACAGGCGCGCAGACTGGGGCTGGTGGATGATGCTGTGCCTCAGGCCATTCTGCTGGAAACGGCGGTGGCGCGTGTGCTGAAGGGCAGGCATACCGCCCGCGAACTACCGCTGCGTGACCGCGTCATGCAGGCGCCGCTGGCGCGCCATGCGTTCTTCGCGCTGGCGCAGCGCGAAACCGCCCGTAAAACGCACGGCAACTATCCGGCTGCGCAGCGCATTATCGACGTGGTGCGCACCGGCATTGAGCAGGGCAGCGAGGCGGGACACCGGGCTGAGGCGCGCGCGTTCGGCGAACTGGCGATGACGCCGGAATCCGCGGCGCTGCGCAGTCTGTTCTTCGCCAGCACGGCGATGAAAAAAGAGCGGGGGGCGGATGCCGAACCGCGCGCGCTAAGAGAGATCGGCGTGCTGGGCGGCGGCCTGATGGGCGGCGGTATCGCCAGCGTAACGGCGATTAATGCCGGTCTGCCGGTACGCATCAAGGATATCAACCTGCAGGGCGTCAACCATGCGCTGAAAGCCAGCTGGGATGGACTGAGTGAAAAGGTAAAACGGCGGCATATCAGCGCGGCGCAGCGCCAGCAGCAGATGGCGCGCATCACTGGCGGCATCGATTATCAGGGCTTTGCGCAGCGCGATCTGGTGATTGAAGCGGTATTCGAAGATCTGCCGCTCAAACAGCAGATGGTGCGCGAGGTAGAAACGCACTGCGCGCCGCATACCATTTTCGCCTCTAATACCTCGTCGCTGCCCATTGCGGATATCGCCGCGCAGGCGCAGCGGCCGGAAAACGTTATCGGGCTGCACTATTTTAGTCCGGTGGAAAAAATGGTGCTGGTGGAGGTGATCCCGCACAGCGGCACCTCGCAGCAGACGCTGGCCACCACCGTTGCGCTGGCGAAAAAGCAGGGTAAAACGCCCATCGTCGTAGCGGATCGCGCCGGATTCTATGTAAACCGCATCCTCGCGCCCTACATAAATGAAGCGATGCGCTGTCTGCTGGAAGGCGAGCCCATTGAGCATATCGATCGCGCGCTGGTAAAAGCGGGTTTCCCCATCGGCCCGATTCAGCTGCTGGACGAGGTAGGCATTGACGTCGGCAGTAAGATCACGCCGGTTCTGCATCAGGCGTATGGCGAACGCTTCGCCGCGCCCGCCGCGTTTGAAGCGGTGCTGAAGGACGATCGCAAAGGGCGGAAAAACGGTAAAGGCTTCTATCTGTATGGCGGCAGGCAGCGCGGCAAAAAGCCCGATCCCTCGCTCTATCAGCTGCTGGGGCTGCAGCCTGCGGCGAAACAGAATGAACAGCAGATCGCCGAGCGCTGCATGATGATGATGCTTAACGAGGCGGCGCGTTGCCTGGATGAAGGGGTGATCCGCAGCGCGCGCGACGGCGACGTCGGCGCGGTATTCGGCATCGGCTTTCCGCCTTTTCTCGGCGGCCCGTTCCGCTATATGGACCGGCGCGGTGCGGCAAATATTGTACAAACCTTACGCGCGTTAATGGGTCAGTATGGCGACCACTTCGCCCCCTGCGAGGGGCTGCTGCAGATGGAACAGCAGGAAAGGAAATTTTACATTTCCTGACTGAATGGAATAACCGTACCGATTCAGCGGGTTAGAAAAGCGCCGCCGAAGCAGGCGGCGCGGCGCCAATCTGAGAAGCGCTTATTTAATAAACAACCGGTTGACTATACTCAAGTCATTGGGGTACAACACAGCGTTCATTCGCAGAATGAAGAGTCAGGCGCCTCCGCGCCGGGCGATATCGACAAACAACAGCGGTGCTTTATGCAAGTTTTTATCATGCGTCACGGCGATGCTGCTCTTGAAGCCGCCAGTGATTCGGTGCGACCTCTTACCCATTGCGGCTGTGATGAATCACGCCAGATGGCGAGCTGGCTTAACAGCCAGACGGTTGACGTAGAACGTGTGCTGGTCAGTCCCTATCTTCGTGCTCAGCAGACGCTGGCGACGGTACGCGAAGCGTTAAATCTGCCGGAGGGGCAGGATATTTTGCCGGAACTGACGCCCGGCGGCGATCCCGGCCTGGTGGCCTGCTATCTGCAGGCGCTGGGGAATGAAGGGGTGAAGTCGGCCATCGTGATCTCGCACCTGCCGCTGGTCGGCTATCTGGTGTCGGAACTCTGCCCGCAGGAAGCGCCGCCGATGTTCGCCACTTCCGCCATCGCCTGCGTGGATTTCGATCCCGCCAGCTGCGAAGGCAAGCTGTTGTGGCAGGTCAGCCCCTCTAAACTGGCGAAAGCCATATAATGCCCGCGGGCCGCGAGACGGCCCATCCCTTCTTAAGGCAGCTCGGGCGGTTGCCACTCCTCAACCTCAATCAGCACCAGCAATGCCGCGTCGCCGCCAAACATTTTCGGCGCCTGATGAAAGGCCATGACGTAAGGGTGCTGCGCCAGCCAGAGCGGCGTCTGCTGCTTGAGTATATGTTTGCCGTGGCCGGTCATGACGCTGGCGCAGAACAGATGTTCGCGCCGACAGGCGGCGATCAGCGCGCCCAGCTCCTGTTTGGCCTGCTGCTGCGTTAAGCCGTGCAGGTCGAGAAAAATTTCCGGCGTATAGTCGCCGCGCCGCAGCTTTTTCAGCTCGTAATGACTGACGTCGGCGCGTACATAGCGCGTCGCGCCTTCGGTTGCCAGCAACGGCTGAAACTCGTCGGAAAAGTAGTGACTGTTATCCACCTGTTCGGAAATTAATCGCTTTAGCGGCAGCTCGCGGCTTTTCACCGCGGGTTTATGCACCACGGTATCCTGCTTTATTTTGCGCGTGCCGCTCATTAGCTGGCGAAACAACGCTTTGTCGTCGTCATTCAGAGGGTTTTTTTTACTCATTTCAGGCGAATCTTGTCTGATAAGGCTGGAAAACAGCGAATGGCGTTACCTTACCGCCCGATCCGCTAATTGTCAGCTTTTTCACCTTGCTGCGCTGAATTCTCCCCGGCTTCATGGCACACTATCGGCCGATTTAGCAATTGGGCCTGCGGAGGGCTACGTGGACAAAATTTTCGTCGATGAGGCAGTCAACGAACTGCACACCATTCAGGATATGTTGCGCTGGGCGGTCAGCCGTTTTTCCGCCGCCGGGATCTGGTACGGTCACGGCACCGACAATCCCTGGGACGAAGCGGTGCAACTGGTCCTGCCCACGCTCTGGCTGCCGCTGGATATTCCGGAAGATATGCGCAGCGCGCGCCTTACCGCCAGCGAGCGTCATCGTATCGTTGAGCGCGTGATCCGCCGCGTCAACGAACGTATTCCCGTGGCCTATCTCACCAATAAAGCCTGGTTTTGCGGCCACGAGTTTTTTGTCGATGAACGCGTGCTGGTACCGCGCTCGCCCATCGGCGAGCTGATTGAAAACCGCTTTGCCGGATTAATCTCCGAAGCGCCGCGTCATATCCTCGATATGTGTACCGGCAGTGGCTGTATCGCTATCGCCTGCGCATACGCCTTCCCGGAAGCGGAAGTCGACGCGGTGGATATCTCTTATGACGCGCTGGCGGTGGCCGAGCAGAATATCGACGAGCATGGCCTGACTCAACAGGTGACGCCGATCCGCGCCGATCTGTTCCGCGAACTGCCGCCGTTGAAATATGATCTGATCGTCTCCAATCCGCCCTATGTCGATGCGGAAGATATGGAAGATCTGCCGAACGAATATCGCCACGAGCCGGAACTGGGCCTGGCGGCGGGCAGCGACGGCCTGAAGCTGGTGCGCCGCATTCTCGCCTGCGCGCCTGGCTATCTGAGCGACAACGGCGTGCTGATCTGCGAAGTAGGCAACAGCATGGTGCATATGATCGATCAGTATCCCGACGTGCCCTTTACCTGGCTGGAGTTCGATAACGGCGGCGACGGCGTCTTTATGCTGACGCGCCAGCAGATCGTCGACGCACAACATCACTTTTCTATTTATAAAGACTGAGCGAACGCTTCGTAACAAGGAATCACCATGGCCGGAAACAGCATCGGACAACTTTTTCGCGTAACTACCTTTGGCGAGTCACACGGTCTCGCGCTGGGCTGCATCGTTGACGGCGTGCCGCCTGGCATTCCGCTGACCGAAGCGGATATCCAGCACGATCTCGACCGCCGCCGTCCCGGCACCTCGCGCTATACCACGCAGCGCCGCGAGCCGGATCAGGTGAAAATTTTGTCCGGCGTTTTCGAGGGTGTCACCACCGGCACCTCGATCGGCCTGCTGATTGAAAATACCGACCAGCGTTCCCAGGACTACGGCGCGATTAAAGATCTGTTTCGTCCCGGCCATGCCGATTACACCTATGAGCAAAAGTATGGCCTGCGCGACTATCGCGGCGGCGGTCGCTCATCGGCGCGTGAAACCGCGATGCGTGTCGCGGCGGGCGCAATTGCCAAAAAATATCTGCAGATGAAGCATGGCATCCTGGTTCGCGGCTATCTGGCGCAGATTGGCGACGTGGCGTGCGAGCTGAAAGAGTGGAGCATCGTCGAAGAGAATCCCTTTTTCTGCCCGGACGCCAGCAAGCTGGAGGCGCTGGACGAGCTGATGCGCGCCCTGAAGAAAGAGGGCGACTCTATCGGCGCCAAAGTCACGGTGATGGCGGAAAACGTGCCGCCGGGCCTCGGCGAGCCGGTTTTTGATCGCCTTGACGCCGACCTGGCGCATGCGCTGATGAGCATCAACGCGGTGAAAGGGGTGGAGATCGGCGACGGCTTTGCAGTAGTGAACCAGCGCGGCAGCCAGCATCGCGACGAGATCCGCGCCAGCGGTTTCCAGAGCAACCATGCGGGCGGCATCCTCGGCGGCATCAGCAGCGGCCAGACCATCAGCGCCAACCTGGCGATGAAGCCGACCTCCAGCATCACCGTGCCGGGCAACACCATTACGCGCAGCGGCGAAGAGGTAGAGATGATCACCAAAGGGCGTCACGATCCCTGCGTGGGGATCCGGGCCGTGCCGATCGCCGAAGCGATGATGGCGATCGTGCTGATGGATCATCTGCTGCGCCACCGTGCGCAGAACGCCGACGTCAACAGCACCGTACCGCGCTGGTGACGCCATGAAATCACTGTTTATTCTCTTATCGGCGCTGATCTTCAGCGCCTCAGGGCTGGCCGCGACGCCGTGGCAGCGTATTCAGCAGCCGATCCCGGGAAGCGCGCAGTCTATCGGCTCCTTCGCCAACGGCTGCATCGTCGGCGCGCAGGCGCTGCCGCTGAACGCGCCTGCCTATCAGGTGATGCGCCAGGATCAGCGACGTTACTTCGGCCATCCCGATCTTATCCTGTTTATTCAGCGTCTCAGCACGCAGGCGCACAACCTGCAGCTCGGCAACGTGCTGATAGGCGATATGGGCATGGCGGCGGGCGGGCGCTTCAGCAGCGGGCACGCCAGCCATCAGACCGGACTCGACGTCGATATCTGGCTGCAGTTGCCCAAAACCCGCTGGAGCGCGCAGCAGCTGCTGAAGCCGCAGCCGCTCGACCTGGTGACGGCGGATGACAAAAGCGTGGTGGCGCGTCACTGGCAGCCGGAGATCGATAGCCTGATCAAACTGGCGGCGAAAGATAACGATGTTACGCGCATCTTCGTCAATCCGGCGATTAAAAAGCAGCTTTGCGCCGACGCTGGCGCCGACCGCGACTGGCTGCGCAAGGTGCGTCCGTGGTTCGCTCATCGCGCGCATATGCATGTGCGCCTGCGCTGCCCGCCCAACAGTATCGGCTGTGAAGATCAGCCTGCGCCGCCGCCGGGCGACGGCTGCGGCGCCGAGCTGGAGAGCTGGTTCCTGCCGAAAAAACCGGGTAGCGGCGCGCCTGTGAAGCGCGAGCCGCCGCCACTGCCGCAGGCGTGTCAGGCGCTGCTGGATAAACATCTGTTATAAGGGATCTCCATGGAGTGGTTTGTCGTCAGCCCGATGGTCGTCGGGATTCTGTTTCTGGTCGCCGTGCTGGCGGCCTTTATTGACTCCATCGCCGGCGGCGGCGGGCTGCTCACCGTGCCCGCGCTGCTGGCGGCCGGTCTCTCTCCTGCGCAGGCGCTGGCGACCAATAAGCTGCAGTCAGTGGGCGGCTCTTTCTCCGCAAGCCTCTATTTCGTGCGCCGCGGCGCGGTAAAGCTGAACGAACAGCGGCTCAATATCGCCATGACCTTTATCGGCGCGGTGCTGGGCACCATCCTGATCCAGCACCTTAACGCTGATGCGCTGCGTCAGGTCTTGCCGCTGCTGCTGATCGCTATCGGCCTGTGGTTTCTGCTGATGCCGCGTCTCGGCGAAGAAGATCGCGCGCGCCGCCTCTATGGACTGCCCTATGCGCTGATTGGCGGCGGTTGCGTCGGCTTTTACGACGGCTTTTTCGGGCCTGGCGCGGGCTCTTTCTATGCGCTCGCTTTTGTTACCCTGTGCGGCTTTAACCTCGCCAAAGCCACCGCGCATGCCAAAATTCTGAATTTCACCTCTAACTTCGCCAGCCTGCTGTTTTTTATGTTCGGCGGTAAAGTGATCTGGGGAACCGGCTTTATTATGCTGCTCGGCGCCTTCTGCGGCGCGCGGCTTGGGGCGCGGCTGGTCCTGAGCCGCGGACAGAAGCTGATCCGCCCGATGGTGGTGATCGTTTCTGCGGTAATGAGCGCGAAGCTGCTGTGGGACGCTCACGGCAGCGCGCTGCTGGCGTGGATCGCCGCGCTGTAATACATTCATTCCCGGCGCCGCGATAATGACGCCGTTTTTACGATGACACCATGAATACGACGCACCATTACGAACAACTGATTACGATTTTCGATAGCTGCTTTCGCGACGAGTTTCAGACCCGTCTAATTAAAGGCGACGACGAACCCATCTATCTTCCGGCAGACGAGAGTTCGCCGTGGAACCGCGTCGTGTTCGCGCACGGCTTTTACGCCAGCGCGCTGCACGAAATTTCTCACTGGTGTATCGCCGGTGAGGCGCGGCGCAAGCTGGTGGATTTCGGCTACTGGTACTGCCCGGATGGACGCGACGCTCAGACGCAAAATCAGTTTGAATCCGTGGAGATCAAGCCGCAGGCGCTGGAGTGGATGTTCTGCGTCGCGGCGGGCTTTCCGTTCAATGTCAGCTGTGACAATCTCGACGGAGATTGTGAACCCGATCGCATCGCGTTTCAGCGCAAGGTCCATGCTCAGGTTATCTCTTATCTGGAGAATGGCATTCCTGCGCGGCCCGGGCGTTTTATCACCGCTCTGGCGGACTTTTATGGCACGCCTGCACTGACGTCAGCACAGTTTCCCTGGCCAGACGATCTGTGATGAGTGCAGACATTATTAAAGAGGAATTGAGATGATCGCAGAATTTGAAGCGCGTATTCTGGCCCTGATTGACGATATGGTCGATCACGCCAGCGATGACGAGCTGTTCGCCAGCGGCTATCTGCGCGGTCACCTGACCCTCGCGGTCGCGGAAATCGAACAGTCGGGCGAGCATACGCCGGAAGCGTTGCAGACCCAGGTTGCCAACAGCCTGCAAAACGCCATTGCCGCCGGCGAGCTGTCGCCGCGCGATCAGGTGCTGGTGGTCGGCATGTGGGACAACCTGTTCCAGCAGGCGCGCCAGACCGCCTGAGACAGCGGGGCGGCGCAATGCCGCCCCGGTACTATTTCCCCGCTTTTTTCCCTTTCAGCAGCTTTCTCACCCAGTAGCGGTTCGGGCTGAGCGCGGCCAGCGTCGCGCGATCCAGCGGCTGCGGTTCGCCGCTCATCTGCGCCGCCAGCACTTCGGCGGCAAGCGGGGCGCTGCACAGGCCGCGCGATCCCAGCGCGCCCAGCAGAAAAAGCCCGGCATAGTGCGGCGCCGCGGCGATGACTTCGCCACGCGCGCGCTGCTCAGGAAGATCCGCATAGCTTGCCAGCGTCGCATCGTAGTCGGGCACGGCGCCCGCCATCGGCAGATGGTCGCGCGTGGCGCAGCGCACGCCGATGCGCGCTTCACCCGCGCTGACGTCCACCTTTTCCGCCCAGCCGCAGCCGGGCAGAGAGTGGAGCAGCCGCGTGCGGTTCTGCTGCTGATCCTCTTCGCGATAGACGGTCGCGGTATCGCCGCGATGGTAACTGGCGCCGATGCAGTGGGTGCCGAACTGCGGGCTGACCGGCGTCAGATAGCCGTCGTAGCAGAGCACGGTGTTCAGCGCCTTCAGACCCGGCGTGCTGGGAATATGGCTCACCTGGCCGGAAACCGCATAGGTCGGCAGCTGCGCGCTTTGCGGCAGGGCGCTGAGCTGGTGGCCGGTCGCCAGCGCCACATTCTGGTGCCGCGCCTCTTTACCGTCGGCGAAGCACAGCGTCCAGCCTTTATCCGTTTGCGAAAGCTGCGTCAGGCGGTGCAGCCAGTGAATGCGCAGCCCCTGCGTTTCGCCATGCGCCAGCAGGCCGCTGGTAAGTTCGGCGGGGGAGAGCCAGCCGCCGAGCGGATAGAAAATACCGCCGACACCCAGTTCAACCTGCGCCAGCGCCTCCGCCTCTTCCGGGCTCACCCCGCGCGCGATTGTCTCTGGCAGCCCCATCGCCAGCATCTGCGTAATTTTGTCGGCGCTTTTCTCATCCCAGCCGAGCTGCAGTACGCCGCTCCAGTGATGTTCATAGCTTACCGGCGCGGCGTCATACAGCCGACGCGCAAAGCTAAAAGCGGCGGGAAAGAAGCGCGCCAGTGCCGGGTCGTGCTGATTCAGCAGCGGATAGAGTGCGCCCTGGCGATTGCCCGACGCGCCCAGCGCGGCAGCTTCATCGGCGCAGTAGAGCGTGACGCGCCAGCCGCGGCGCAGCAGGGCAAGCGCCAGCACCGCGCTCGCTACGCCGCCGCCGACGATCGCCGCCTCGTTTTCTTGCGCGGCGGGACGCGCATACCAGGGCTGCACGGCGGGAAGATCCGGCGCCTGCCTCAGCACGCCGCACAACATCTCGCGTTTGTGGCCGAAGCCTTTGCGGCGTGTGACTTCAAAGCCCGCCTCCTGCAAACCGCGACGCACGAAGCCGGCGGCGGTGAAGGTGGCGAAAGTGGCGTCGGGCCGCGCCAGCTTAGCCATGGCGCTGAACAGCTGCGGCGTCCACATATCGGGATTTTTCGCCGGTGCGAAGCCGTCGAGAAACCAGGCGTCTACCTGGCGAAAGAGGCTGTCATCAAAGGTTTCAATAAGGGGATTAATATCGCCGAGCCAGAGATCGAGCGTGACGCGGCCACCGTCGAACAGCAGGCGCTGGCAGCCGGGCAGGGCGACGGGCCACTCCCGCTGCAGCTGACTGGCCCAGGGCTGCAGTTCCGGCCAGCGCTGATGCGCCGCCGCTAAGTCAGCCTGCGTCAGCGGGTATTTTTCAAAGCTGATAAAGTGCAGCCGCTGCAGGGCGGCGTCAGGCTGCGCCTGCTGAAAAGCGTCAAACGCCTGCCACAGCGTCAGAAAATTAAGGCCGGTGCCGAAGCCGCTTTCCGCCACGATAAAGAGATCGCGCGTATGCCGCGTGAAACGCTCCGGCAGATCGTTGCCGCCCAGAAAGACGTAACGCGTCTCTTCCAGACCGTTGTCATTGGAAAAATAGACGTCGTCAAAGGCTCGGGAAACAGGTGTACCCTGTTCATTCCAGCTTAGCTGGGCGTGTTCAACCGGGGAGAATTTCACGGTAAAGGCTCATTTTTCAGGCAATGGCGCGATTTTAGCGACCAGGGTCACATGACGCAAATTTACAAAAGGAAATGGCTGATCGGACTTGTTCGGCGTACAAGTGTAAGCTAGAGTGCACGTCAATCCAAAAAGAAGTGGAATGAGGACAACTGAATGAAACGTGCAGTGATTACTGGCCTGGGGATTGTTTCCAGCATTGGTAATAACCAGCAGGAAGTGCTGGCTTCTCTGCGTGAAGGCCGTTCCGGCATCACCTTCTCTCAGGAGATGAAGGATTCCGGCATGCGTAGTCACGTCTGGGGTAACGTCAAACTGGATACCACCGGCCTTATCGATCGCAAAGTTGTGCGTTTTATGAGTGATGCGTCTATCTATGCTTACCTCTCTATGGAAGAAGCGATCAAAGATTCTGGCCTGACCGACGAGCAGTATCAGAGCAACCCGCGTGTGGGTCTGATTGCCGGTTCCGGCGGCGGTTCGCCGCGCTTCCAGGTATTCGGCGCTGACGCTATGCGTAGCCCGCGCGGTCTGAAAGCGGTCGGCCCTTATGTGGTAACCAAAGCGATGGCATCTGGCGTCTCCGCCTGTCTCGCCACACCGTTTAAAATCCACGGCGTGAACTACTCGATCAGCTCTGCCTGCGCGACTTCCGCGCACTGTATCGGCAACGCGGTCGAGCAGATCCAGCTGGGCAAACAGGACATCGTGTTTGCCGGCGGCGGCGAAGAGCTGTGCTGGGAAATGGCGTGCGAGTTCGACGCGATGGGCGCGCTCTCCACCAAATATAACGACTCGCCGGAAAAAGCGTCTCGTACCTATGACAGCGAGCGCGACGGCTTCGTTATCGCTGGTGGCGGCGGTATGGTCGTGGTTGAAGAGCTGGAGCACGCGCTGGCGCGCGGCGCGCATATCTACGCAGAGATCGTCGGCTACGGCGCGACCTCTGACGGCGCGGATATGGTTGCGCCATCAGGCGAAGGCGCGGTGCGCTGCATGAAGATGGCGATGCAAGGCGTTGATACGCCGATCGACTACCTGAACAGCCACGGCACCTCAACGCCGGTGGGCGACGTGAAAGAGCTGGGCGCAATCCGTGAAGTCTTCGGTGACAACACCCCGGCTATCTCCGCTACCAAAGCGATGACCGGCCACTCGCTGGGCGCGGCGGGCGTGCAGGAAGCGATCTATAGCCTGCTGATGCTGGAGCACGGCTTTATCGCGCCGAGCATCAATATCGAAACGCCAGATCCGGCGGCGGAAGGGATGAACATCATCACCAAACCGACGGAAAAAGCGCTCACCACCGTGATGTCCAATAGCTTCGGCTTCGGTGGCACCAACGCGACCCTGACAATGCGTAAGTTCCAGGCGTAATCGCTAAAAATGTTTTATAAAGGGCCGGTCTGACCGGCCCTTTTTCTTTTGTGGGGCAGGAGCAGAGACGTTTATAACAAGGAGCTACGTCCGTTATGACCACAACCGCAACCGAGCCGCAGTCGGCTTCCACCTTGCCGCTGGCCTGCTCTTCGCTGGCCGTCTTTATTACCTATCTTACCGCCGGACTGGCGCTGCCGGTTATTCCGCTCTACGTGCATCAGGAACTGGGCATGAATAACGTGATGGTCGGCGTCGCGGTCGGCATTCAGTTTTTCGCCACGCTGCTGACGCGCGGCTTTGCCGGGCGCCGCGCCGATCGGCACGGCGCGAAGCGCACCACGCAGCAGGGGATGCTGGCGATTATGCTGGTGGGCGTCGCCTACCTTGCCGCCGCGCTGCTGCCGGTTCCGGCACTGATTAAGTTCGCGCTGCTGGCGCTGGGGCGTCTGCTGCTCGGTTTCGGCGAAAGTTTTCTGCTTACCGGCAACCTGACCTGGGGGCTGGGACTGGTCGGCGCGAAGCGATCCGGGCTGGTAATGTCATGGAACGGCATGGCGATTTACGGCGCGCTGGCTGCCGGGGCGCCGCTCGGCCTGCTGCTGCACCAGCACGGCGGCTTTGCGCTGCTGGGTGCGGTCGCAACGGCCCTGCCGCTGGCGGCGCTGGCGCTCAACAGCGGCATCCGCCCGGTGCCGGTGATGGGTGGCGAGCGGCCTTCGCTGTTCAGCGTGATCCGCGCTGTGCTCCAGCCCGGTCTGGCGCTGGCGCTGCAGGGCGTCGGCTTTGCGGTGATCGGCACCTTCACCTCGCTCTATTTTGCCGCCCGGCACTGGGGCAACGCGGGCTTTACCCTGACGGCGTTCGGCGTCGCCTTTGTGCTGGTGCGCCTGGTTTTCGGCGGCACGCCGGACCGCCACGGCGGCATCCGCGTCGCGCTGATTTCGCTGCTGGTGGAGGCGGCGGGTCTGCTGCTGCTGGCGTTTGCCGTCAATGGCTGGATGGCGTTGATCGGCGCTGCGCTGACCGGCTGCGGCTGCTCGCTGATTTTCCCGGCGCTTGGCGTCGAGGTAGTGAAACGCGTCTCGCCGCAGGTGCGCGGTACGGCACTGGGGGGCTTCTCCGCTTTTCAGGATGTCGCCTACGGCGCCAGCGGGCCGATTGCCGGACTCATCGCAACCGCGCTGGGCTACGGCTCGGTCTACCTTGCGGGCGCCTGCTGTGCGCTACTGGGCATGGTCGTTACCTGGCGCTTTTCCCGCCGCGCCTGAACAGCGCGGCCAGCTTTGCGCAGCCCGTAGCGATTTCGCCGGGCGACAGTGCGGAAAACCCGAGGATCCAGCCTGGCTGCGCTGGCGTATCGATCGCCAGCGGGCTGAGACGCGGCAGCGTCAGTCCCTCTTTTTCCGCCTGCGCGGTCAGCGCCGCCTCATCTTCGCCTGCGCAGAGCCTGACTGTTAATTGCAGTCCGCCGGGTGTGGCGATCGGCGTCAGCCAGGGCGAAAGGGGCTGCAGTCGCGCCAGCAGCAGGTCGCGGCGGCTGCGATAGAGCTGGCGCATCAGCCGCAGGTGGCTGGCGAAGTGTCCTTGCTGCAAAAAAGCCGCTGTCACCGCCTGCGGTAACTGAGCGCTGTGCCCGTCCATCACGCTGCGCGCCTGACCGAGCGGGGCGACCAGCGCAGGCGGCACCACCATCCACGCCAGCCGCAGCGAGGGAAAAAGCGATTTGGAAAAGGTGCCCAGCGCGATCACTCGCCCGTGGCGATCCAGCCCCTGCATGGCGGGCGTCGGCCGATCGTCATAGTGAAACTCGCTGTCATAGTCATCCTCAATAATCCAGCTGCCGTGGCGCTGCGCCCACGCCAGCCATGCAAGGCGGCGCGGCAGGCTCATCGCGACGCCGCCAGGGTAGTGGTGCGACGGCGTCAGGTAGAGCAGCTTTGCCGCGCCGCTCTGCAGTTGCGCGCCTTCGCTATCCAGCGGCACGCCGCGGCAACGCGCGCCTGCCGCCACAAAGGCGTTGCGCGCGCCGGGATAGCCGGGCGTCTCCAGCCACACCTCATCGCCGGGATCGAGAAACATCATCGCCAGCAGCTGTAACGCCTGCTGCGAGCTGGTCAGGATAATTACCTGCTCTGGGCGGCAGCGCATCCCGCGCGACAGCGCCAGATAGTCCGCTACCGCGTTGCGCAGCGGCAGATAACCGAGCGGATCGCCGTAGCCCATCAGTTGACTTCCCTCGGCGCGCTGCACGCTGGCGCTCAGCCGTCGCCACAGGCGGTGCGGAAAAGCGCGCAGTTCCGGCGAACCGGCGGCGAAAGCGTGGGGGAAGGGGGGATCCTGGCAGCCGCCGGTGGCGATAACCGCACTGCCGCGCGAGGAGAAGCGCGGCAGCTCCGCAGACGCGGCGCGCGGCGTCTGCGTGGGCATCACAATGGCGACAAAGGTGCCGCGGCCGACCTCGCGGCTGAGATAGCCCTCGCTTTCCAGCTGCGCATAGGCCGCCTCCACCGTCACACGCGACAGGCCAAGATCGCCCGCCAGCTGGCGCGTCGACGGCACTTTTTGCCCGAAGCTGAGATGGCCTGCGGCGATCGCCTGGCGCAGCGTGGCGCACAGGCGTTCGCGCAGCCCGCCCTGCGCGTTGTGGCTGAAAAGCGTCAGCAGCGGCGTACTCATAATGGTCTTATCTCAACGTGGATATGGGTCTCAGGGAGCAGTCCACTTTGCCGTAAACTGACCGCCTACCACAACAGGAGAATGATCATGTCACAGGTTCTACGTTTCCCGCCGCCGTCGCCGCAGCAAAGCCTCGACTATCTGCAAAATAAACTTGCCTGGTACGCCGACGCCTGGGATGTCGCGGACGATCTGGCTCATCAGGTAGCGGAAATCGTGGTGATTGACGCGCGTTCGTCGGAAGCCTACCGCGCGGGACATATTTGCGGCGCCCTGAGTTTTCCGCATCGCAACATGAACGCCGAAAGCACGGCAGGACTGGATCGCAGCAAAGTCTATATCACCTACTGTGACGGCATCGGCTGCAACGGATCGACCAAAGCGGCATATAAGCTGGCGGCGCTGGGTTTTCAGGTGAAGGAGCTGATCGGCGGGCTGGATTTCTGGCGGCGCGACGGCCATCCGATGTGCTGGGGCGACGCGCCGGGCGAATGGCCTGCAGCCACCCCCGGCGCGCAGTGCGGCTGTTAACTCAGAGCAGCAGCCACAGCAGCAGAGCGACCACAATCAGCGCGACAGCCACGCCCAGCAGCGGGCGCTGCGCCAGCGGCTGCGGCAGCGCGGCGATAAAGGGCGCCCAGATCGGCTGCGGGCGCAGCGCGCTGTCGGCCAGAGGCTGCTCCTGATTTTTTTCGGCGCGGCGCGCAAAGAGCTGATTGAGCAGATCCTGCGTCTGGGCAGGCGTCAGGATCGTTTGCGGCGTCGCCTGGAAACGCTGCAGGCTGTAATCCTCCAGCTGCTGGCGTTCGCTGCGATCGAGCGGCTGCTTGAGCGAGACTTCCAGTATCTGCAAAGTAGGCGCGCTGTGCTGGCTCAGCGTCTGGCGCACCTGCAGATATTGCGTCAGCAGCGGGAAATGGCGCGACGGAATAGGATCACCGCTGGTGAGATTAACCAGCTTAAGCGCCGAGGCCCAGATTTTTCCGGTGGATTCGCCTGTGGCGGCCGCCAGTCGAGCGATCTGCTGGTTCAGCGTCTGATGTTCGGCAGGCAGCAGCGTACGGTCGGTGGTGCGCGACTGCTGCGGCTGCGGGATCGCCATCTGACCGTTTTGCAGCATGGTCAGTACCTGACGCAGCTGATCCTGCGACAGCGAACTCAGCACCGTCTGGCCGAACTGCTGACGAATAAAATCGCTTACCGCCTGACGGTTATTGCCCTGCGGCAGCAGGTCGGTGAGCTGGGTGAGCAGCTGGCGCGTGGCGCGTCCGTTTTCCGCCTGCGTCAGGCGGCTGTTAAGATACTGCTCCGCCGCCGGAAAATGGCGCGACTGCAGCTCCGCCTCGCTTTTCACGCCCACTTCGCGCTGTACGCCCGCCCAGAGTTCAGGCGCTTTTAGCGTGCTGAATGACATAATGCGCACAATCAGGCGTTCCAGCGTGGTGCGCTGGGCTGGAGAAAGAGGCTGATCGCCTGGCGTCGCGCCGGGACGGGGCGCGCCGGTTGACGGCGTGACAGCAGAACGATCGCCCATCGGCGCACCGGGGCCGCTAAGAGGTTGCATGGCGGAATCCTTGAAAACAGAACAGCGTGGGGTGCGCCGGAAAAAAGATGCGCCATGATAGCAAAAGCCCCCGGGAAATCCCACGGGGGCCTGTGTTTATTCAGCCAGGCGTCGTTGCCGCCTGACGACGCCTGAGCGGGGTTTTCAGACGCTGCGCAAGAAGCACGCCAGACAGCGTCATCGCGCCGCCGATCCAGTGATAGGCGTGCAGCTGCTCATGCAGGAACAGCACCGCGATAATAGCGGTAAAGACCGGGATAAAATTCATAAAGATGCTGGTCGTGCTGGCGCCCAGGCGCTGTACGCCGAGGATCCACAGAAAGGGCGCGATAATCGAAGCGAACAGCCCGGCAAACAGCACCAGCGGGATATTTTGCGCGTTAAGCGCGACCTCAGGCGCGCGCAGAAAGCCCGGCAGCAGCAGCAGGACACCAAAGCAGATCTGCACATAGAGGCTCTGCCAGTTAGGCAGCGGAATCGCCCAGCGCCGGGTCAGCACGCCGTAGAGCGCATAAGAGGTCGAGGCGGCCAGCATCATCAGTTCGCCGCTGCCCAGACGCTGCTGCAGCAGCTGCGCAGGATGGCCCTCGCTCACCAGCCATACCAGGCCCGCAAACGACAGAAGGCCGCCGATAAGAATACCGCGCGTCGGCGCCAGCCGCAGCACCACCAGACTGAGCAGAATGGTCAGCAGAGGAATAGTCGCGCCGAGAATGCCCATCATGACCGCCGAGACGCTGTGCGCGGCGTAGTAAGCCAGGCTCTGATACAGCACCATGCCAAGCAGGCCGAGGATCAGCAGCCGTCCCAGGTTGGCCCGGATAGTATGGCGATGCCGCCACGCGCCCGGCAGCGCGAAAGGCGTTAGCACGATAAGCGCCAGCAGCCAGCGATAAAACGAAATAGCGGCGGGATCGATGCTCCCGGCGGAGAGCTTGCTGACGATGGTATTCACCGACCAGATCAGCACCGCCAGCAGCGGAAAAAGTAAATTCATGATGGGCTCCTGAGAAGTAATGCGATCAGTTTACTTTTGACTGCTTTTAAGGAGATAGTTAAAACCAGACAAAAAACGTTGCTGACCGGACAGAATGAATTTACAGGTTGAATACCAGCCGCCTGAAGATGCGCTGCGGCTTCACTACTTTATGCGCTATGAGCAGACCAACGCCAAAACGGAATATCTGCCGCATGCCCACGAATGGGGGCAGGTGATATTCGTGACGCGTCACGTACTGGAGATGAACGTCGAGGGCGAGCGGCTGTTAACGCCTGCCAGCATTCCTATCTGGATCCCACCGCGTCAGCGGCACGCCAGCTATAACCACCAGCAGGCGCAGTTCCGCACGTTTAATCTCGCCGCCTCGCTGTGCGATGGCCTGCCCCAGCAGGCGTGCCTGCTGAATGCCGACGCTATCGTACATGCGATTATGGATGAGTTCGCGCGCCTGGGGCTGGAGCAGCCGGAAAGCCCGGAGCAGTGGCGGCTGTGCGAGGTGCTGCGCGATCGGCTGCGGCTGGCGCCGGTGCAGGAGAGCTATCTGCCCGGTTCGCAGGATAAGTTTCTTGCGCCGGTGCTGCAGGCGCTGGAGGCGCATCCCGGCGACAACACCACGCTGGCGGAGTGGGCGGCGCGCGTCTTTACCACCGAGCGTACGCTGGCGCGTCGCTGTCGGCAGGATCTGCATATGTCCTTCAGCGAGTGGCGACAGCGGCTGCGTTTTCTGCACGCCGTCGCGCAGCTGGGGCAGGGCAAAAGCGTGCAGGCGATTGCGCACGATCTCGGCTACAGCTCGGCGTCGGCGCTGATTGTGATGTTCCAGCAGCAGGCGGGCACCACGCCGGATCGCTACCGCGCACGCCTGGGTTAACAGGCGCGTTTGTGCCACAATAGCGCATCTTAATAATGCAACCAGCAGGAAGGCCGTGGTGAAGATTCTTGTCGATGAAAATATGCCCTATGCGCGTGAACTGTTCAGCCGCACCGGCAGGGTGCTGGCGGTGCCGGGACGTCCGCTGCCGCAGCAGGAACTGGACGATGCCGACGGCCTGATGGTGCGGTCGGTCACGCAGGTGAACGAAGCGCTGCTCGCCGGCAAGCCGGTCAAATTCGTCGGCACCGCCACGGCGGGCACCGACCATATCGATGAAGAGTGGCTGCAACAGGCGGGCATCGCCTTTTCCGCCGCGCCAGGCTGTAATGCCATTGCCGTGGTGGAGTATGTCTTTTCCGCGCTGCTACTGCTGGCGGAACGCGACGGATTCGCGCTGCGCGACCGCACCGTCGGCATCGTCGGCGTGGGCAACGTGGGCGGACGACTGCAAAAGCGGCTGGAAGCCTGGGGCGTGAAAACCCTGCTGTGCGATCCGCCGCGCGCCGATCGCGGCGACGAGGGGGAATTCCATTCTCTTGATGCGCTGGTGGCGGAGGCGGATATCCTGACTTTCCATACGCCGCTGTTTAAAGAGGGGCCTTATAAAAGCTGGCATCTCGCCGATGCGGCGCTGCTGATGGCGCTGAAGCCCAACGCCATTCTGATCAACGCCTGTCGCGGGCCGGTGGTGGATAACGCCGCGCTGCTGGAGGTGCTGAAAATGCGCGCCGATCTCAGCGTGGTGCTGGACGTCTGGGAGCCGGAACCGGCGCTGTCCCTCGACCTGCTGGACAAGGTGGATATCGGCACGGCCCATATCGCCGGTTATACCCTGGAGGGCAAGGCGCGCGGCACGACGCAGGTGTTTGAAGCCTGGTGCGACTTTCTCGGCCAGCCGCAGCAGGTGCCGCTCAGCGAGCTGCTGCCGCCCCCGGAATTCAGCAGCGTCACCCTTAACGGCCCGCTCGATCAGCCAACGCTGAAACGTCTGGCGCATCTGGTGTATGATGTGCGCCGCGACGACGCGCCGCTCCGTAAAGTGGCGGCTAAACCCGGCGAATTCGACCGCCTGCGCAAAGAGTATGAAGAGCGCCGCGAGTGGTCATCGCTGGAGGTGATCTGCAGCGACGCAGCGACCGTCAGCCTGCTGAACGCCCTTGGGTTTTGCGCGCGTCTCAACAACAGCTAAATTAAACTTCTCGCCGTGCCAAATATGGCGAGGGATAATTCCGAAACCTGGGCGGTGAATATCACCGCCTTCTGTTTTTATGTCATTGTCTGGAGTAAACCAACATGTCTGACGGCTGGAATATTGCGCTACTTGGCGCGACAGGCGCAGTAGGGAACGCTGTACTGGAACTGCTGGCGGAACGCCAGTTCCCGGTTGGTGAATTGTATGTGCTGGCGAGCGAAAACAGCGCCGGTGAGACCCTGCGTTTCGAGGGGCGTTCGCTGCGCGTCGAGAACGCGGCGGATTTTGACTGGTCACAGGCGCAGCTGGCCTTTTTCGTCGCCGGGCGCGACGCGTCGGCGCGCTATGCGGAGGACGCCGCCAGTGCCGGTTGCCTGGTGATCGACAGCAGCGACTGCTTTGCGCTGTCGCCGGATGTGCCGCTGGTGGTGCCGGACGTCAACCCGCACGTGCTGGCGGACTACCGCAATCGTAACCTGATAAGCGTCGCCGATAGCCTGACCAGCCAGCTGCTTTGTGCAATCAAACCGCTGGTGGATGCGGCCGGTTTAGGTCGCCTGCAGGTAACAAATCTGATCTCCGCCTCCAGCCACGGCAAAAGCGCGGTAGACGGCCTGGCGGGCGAGAGCGCGCGACTGCTTAACGGCGTACCGGCGGAAGAGCATTTTTTCGGCCGTCAGCTGGCGTTTAACCTGCTGCCGCAGCTGGCCGACGCGGAGGGCAGCGTCGCCAGCGAGCGTCGTCTGGTTGATCAGGTGCGTAAAGTGCTGCAGGACGAAGGCCTGCCGATTGCGGTCAGCAGCGTGCAGGCGCCGGTCTTTTACGGCAACGCGCAGATTGTGCATCTGGAGAGCCTGCGTCCGCTGTCGGCAGATGAGGCGCGCGGCGAGCTGGCGCAGGCTGCCGATATTAGCCTGAGCGACGAAGATGACTACCCGACGCAGGTTGGCGACGCCTCCGGCAATGAGCAGCTCAGCGTCGGCTGCGTGCGCAACGACTACGGTATTCCTGAACTGCTGCAGTTCTGGTCGGTGGCGGACAATATTCGCTTCGGCGGCGCGCTGATGGCGGTCAAAACCGCTGAGAAGCTGGTGCAGGAGTATCTCTATTAATGTCGGAAGGTCAGACCTATAAGCTGGCGCTTGGCGTCGAGTATGACGGCAGCCGTTATTACGGCTGGCAGCGCCAGCAGGAAGTGCGCAGCGTGCAGGAAAAGCTGGAAAAAGCGCTGTCGAAAGTGGCGAACCATGACGTAAACGTGTTTTGCGCCGGCCGTACCGACGCTGGCGTACACGGCACCGGACAGGTGGTGCATTTCGAAACCACCTCGCAGCGCGCCGACGGCGCCTGGACGCTGGGCGTAAACGCCAACCTGCCGGAGGATATCGCGGTACGCTGGGTAAAGGCGGTGCCGGATGAGTTTCACGCGCGCTTCAGCGCGACGGCGCGGCGCTACCGCTATCTGATCTACAACCAGCGGTTGCGTCCCGCTATCCTTGGTCGCGGCGTCACGCATTTTTATCATCCGCTGGATGCAGAGAAGATGCACCGCGCCGGACAGTGCCTGCTGGGCGAAAACGACTTTACCTCGTTTCGCGCTGTGCAGTGCCAGTCGCGCACGCCGTGGCGCAACCTGATGCATCTGAACGTCACGCGGCAGGGCGCGTTTGTCATCGTCGACATCAAAGCCAACGCCTTTGTGCATCATATGGTGCGCAATATCGTCGGCAGCCTGATGGAGATCGGCTGCGGCAACCAGCCGGAGGAGTGGATGGCGACGCTGCTGGCGGCGAAAGATCGTACGCAGGCGGCGGCGACGGCCAGAGCGGAAGGGCTTTATTTAGTCGCGGTGGATTATCCGTCGCATTTTGCGTTACCCGAACCGCCCATGGGACCCTTGTTCCTGGTGGATTAATTTAGCAGGTCATTTTCAGAGAGGCGTTATGGAGTTCGTCCACTTTTTGGTTGATTTTATTCTGCATATTGATGTGCATCTGGCCGAGCTGGTTGCGCAGTACGGCATCTGGATTTACGCCATTCTGTTCCTGATCCTGTTTTGTGAAACCGGTCTGGTGGTTACGCCGTTCCTGCCGGGCGATTCGCTGCTGTTTGTAGCGGGCGCGCTGGCGGCGCTGCCGGGCAACGATCTTAATATCCACCTGATGGCGGCGCTGCTGGTGGTGGCCGCCGTGCTGGGCGATGCGGTGAACTATACTATCGGCCGTCTGTTCGGCGAGCGGCTTTTCAGCAACCCGAACTCTCGCATCTTCCGTCGCAGCTATCTCGATAAAACCCATGGTTTTTATGAGCGTCACGGCGGGAAAACAATTATCCTGGCGCGTTTCGTGCCGATTGTGCGCACCTTTGCGCCTTTCGTCGCCGGTATGGGGCATATGTCCTATCGCCATTTCGCCCTGTTTAACGTGGCCGGCGCGCTGGCGTGGGTGCTGCTGTTCTCCTACGCGGGCTATCTGTTTGGCGACCTGCCGGTAGTGCAGGAGAATCTTAAGCTGCTGATCGTCGGGATCATTGTGGTTTCGGTACTGCCCGGCTTGATTGAGGTCTGGCGTCACCGCCGCCAGGCGAAACAGCACAAACAGCCGTAAAGGGTGCGGTCGCGCCGCGGTTAGACCAGATTTTTATCCACAGTCTGAATTGGTTGTGGTTTAATGAGCGACATTTCATGTCCGCTGAAGCGGTTTTCAGCGGCAAATAAGATGACTGGACCAGGTCAGTTTTAAACAAAAAGGTCTTCAATGAGCTGGATTGAACGCATTCTTAATAAAAGCAACGTTACGCCTGCACGTCGTGCCAGCATCCCTGAAGGGGTCTGGACTAAGTGCGACAGCTGCGGTCAGGTTCTGTACCGCGCCGAGCTGGAGCGTAATCTTGAGGTCTGCCCGAAGTGCGACCATCACATGCGCATGCACGCCCGCGAGCGCCTCAACAGCCTGCTCGATCAGGGCACGCAGACTGAGCTGGGCAGCGAGCTGGAGCCGAAGGACATCCTGAAGTTCCGCGACTCCAAGAAATATAAAGATCGTCTTGCTGCCGCGCAGAAAGAGACGGAAGAGAAAGACGCGCTGATCGTGATGAAAGGTCAGCTGCACGGTATGCCGGTTGTCGCGGCGGCGTTTGAGTTCGCCTTTATGGGCGGCTCTATGGGCTCCGTGGTCGGCGCGCGCTTCGTGCGTGCGGTTGAGCAGGCGCTGGAAGATAACTGCCCGCTGATCTGCTTCTCTGCCAGCGGCGGCGCGCGTATGCAGGAAGCGCTGATGTCGCTGATGCAGATGGCGAAAACCAGCGCCGCGCTGGCCAAAATGCAGGAGCGCGGTCTGCCCTATATTTCGGTGCTGACCGATCCGACCATGGGCGGCGTCTCTGCCAGCTTCGCGATGCTGGGCGATCTTAACGTTGCCGAGCCGAAAGCGCTTATCGGCTTTGCCGGTCCGCGCGTCATCGAGCAGACCGTGCGCGAAAAACTGCCGCCGGGCTTCCAGCGCAGCGAGTTCCTGATTGAGAAGGGCGCGATCGACATGATTATTCGTCGCCCGGAAATGCGTTATAAACTGGCGAGCCTGCTGGCGAAGATGATGAATCTTCCCGCGCCGCTGCATGATGGCGAACCGACCGCGCCTGCGGATGAGCCGGAAAGCAACGAGGCCTGACAGGAGAGAGAGGCGCGCGCGGCGCGCCTTTCACCAATGCACCGTCGAACCGGCTGAACCGGGTCAAAATCTGTTAAACGGGACATATGGACACTCTTCACCTTCCTCAAGCCACGTCGCCTTTGGCCACGTGGCTTTATTATCTTGAGCATCTGCATTCGCAGACCATTGAGCTGGGCTTGGATCGCATTCGCTGCGTCGCGCAGCGCCTCGACCTGCTGAAGCCCGCGCCTTTCGTTTTCACCGTCGCCGGCACCAACGGCAAAGGCACCACCTGCCGCACGCTTGAGACGCTGCTGATGGCGGCGGGCTATCGCGTCGGGGTCTACAGCTCGCCGCATCTGGTGCGCTATACCGAACGCGTGCGCGTACAGGGCAAAGAGCTCGATCCCGCGCTGCACAGCGCCAGCTTTGCGAAAATCGAAGCGGGACGCGGCGACGTTTCCCTGACCTATTTTGAATTCGGCACCCTCTCCGCGCTGAACCTGTTTCAACAGGCGCAGCTGGATGTGGTGATCCTCGAAGTAGGACTGGGCGGTCGCCTGGACGCCACCAATATCGTTGACGCCGACGTGGCAGTGGTAACCAGCATCGCGCTGGATCATACCGACTGGCTCGGCCCGGATCGTGAAAGCATCGGCCGCGAAAAAGCGGGCGTATTTCGTGGCGGCAGGCCCGCCGTGGTCGGCGAACCGGATATGCCCGCCAGCATCGCCGCCGTCGCGGCGGAGAAGGGCGCGCAGCTGTTGCAGCGCGACCGCGACTGGTGCTACAGCCAGCAGCCGGAAAGCTGGGCGTTTCGCGACGCGCAGGGCGAGCTGAACGATCTGCCGCTGCCGCAGGTGCCGCTGCCGAATGCAGCCACGGCGCTGGCGGCGCTGCGCGCTTCCGGGCTGAACGTCAGCGATGCGACGATCCGCGACTATCTGCCGCTGGCGATCCTGCCTGGCCGTTTTCAGACGGTAAGCGAATCGCCGCGCGTCATCCTCGATGTGGCGCATAACCCCCATGCGGCGAGCTATCTGGCGTCGCGTCTGGCGCAGCTGCCGAATAGCGGCCGCGTGCATGCGGTGGTGGGAATGCTGCATGATAAAGATATCGCCGGCACCCTTGAGGCGCTGGCGCCGCAAATCGACCGCTGGTACTGCGCACCGCTTGACGGCCCGCGCGGCGCTACTGCCGATGAGCTGATGGCGCATCTGCCGGCCGACGCGGCGACGGCCTTTGCCGACGTGGACAGCGCCTGGCAGGCGGCGCGTCAGCAGGCCGAGGCGCAGGACATTGTGCTGGTATGTGGATCTTTCCATACCGTGGCGCAGGTCATGGAATCGACAGAGATGGAGAAAGGTCGTGGCGAGTAAGTTTCAGAACCGCCTGGTCGGCACCATTATTCTGGTGGCGGTGGGCGTGATTGTGCTGCCGGGCCTGCTGGACGGCAAAAAGAAGCACTATAAAGAGGAGTTCGCGGCGATCCCGCTGGTGCCGAAGCCCGACGATCAACAGGACAGCGAGATGGTGCCGCCGGTTACGCAGCCATTGCCTGCTCAGCCGCCGCAGGGCGCAGGCAGCGCGGTAAGCGGCGGCAACAGCGGCGCCAGCAATCCCGTCGCCGAGCAGGGCAACGCTACGCCGCAGAGCAACAGCGGGCCGAGCGTAGTGACGCCGCCGCCGGTGCATCAGAGCGCGCCGACGAAACCGCGTCAGGTTGAGCAGCCAAAAACCAGACCGGTCGAACAGCCGAAAGCGAAAGCGGCCGAGCAGCCGAAAACGCAGCCGAAGCCGGTAGAGCAGCCGAAGCCGGTTGAGTCGAAGCCGGTGGAAACGAAGCAGAGCGAACCGGCGAAGCCAGCGGAAACGCCGAAGCCAGCAGAGCAGAGCGCGCCTGCCGGTCAGGCTTACGTGGTGCAGCTCGGCGCGCTGAAAAACGCAGCGAAGGTCAATGAGATCGTCGCGAAGCTGCGTCTGTCAGGCTATCGCGCTTTCACCGTGCCATCGACGGCGGTACAGGGGCAAATCACCCGTATCTATGTTGGCCCGGACGCCTCAAAAGCGAAGCTGCAAAGCTCGCTGTCGGAGCTGCAGAGCGTTTCCGGCCTCGGCGGTGTCGTGAAGCCCTATAGCGCGCATTAAAGCATCAACAGGCGCCGCCGATAGCATAAAAAGGCGGCGCCGCACGCAGTGTTAAAGCGACGCTGGCTAATATAATTTATTAAGATTCAACGGCTTGTCCGGCTGAGTCTCCGTCGGGCGAGGAAAGTTTTTTTCATCGCCCTTTTTATGGAAGCTGAAAAGGAAAAGCGCTACGCAAACGTTTTCTTTTTCTGTTAGAATGCGCCCCGAACTGGATGCAGGGGTGCAAACGCACTGGCGCTGGAAGAGTTCATGATCTGGATTGATTACGTCATTATTGCGGTAGTTGGTTTTTCGGCTCTGGTCAGCCTGATTCGAGGGTTTGTCCGCGAAGCCTTATCTCTCGTTACCTGGGGATGCGCGTTTTTTGTCGCCAGTCATTACTACGCCTACCTTGCAGTCTGGTTTACAGGTTTTGACGACGAACTGGTGCGTAACGGTATCGCCATCGCGGTGCTGTTCGTCGCGACGCTAATTGTCGGCGCGATAGTCAACTATGTGATCGGCTCGCTGGTTGAAAAGACCGGCCTGTCGGGAACCGACAGGGTGTTGGGGGTCTGTTTCGGGGCGTTACGCGGCGTGCTGATCGTTAGCGCGATTCTTTTCTTCCTCGACACATTCACCGGCTTTTCCAAAAGTCCGGACTGGCAGCAGTCCCAGCTCATTCCCCAGTTCAGTTATATAATCAGATGGTTTTTTGACTACCTGAAAAGCACGTCGAGTTTTTTACCCCGGTGACGCCACCGGGAGTGCGGCTAATGAGGAAATGACAACATGTGCGGTATTGTTGGTATCACCGGGTTTATGCCGGTCAACCAGTCGATCTATGATGCGTTAACGGTGCTTCAGCACCGCGGGCAGGACGCCGCAGGCATTTGTACTATCGATGCGCTGAAGTGCTTCCGTCTGCGTAAGGCGAACGGCCTCGTCAGCGATGTCTTTGAAGCTCGCCACATGCAGCGTCTGCAGGGCAATATGGGAATCGGCCACGTTCGCTACCCTACCGCAGGCAGCTCCAGCGCCTCTGAAGCGCAGCCGTTCTACGTTAACTCGCCGTACGGTATTACCCTGGCTCATAACGGCAACCTGACCAACGCGCACGAGCTGCGCAAGCACCTGTTCGAAAAGGGCCGCCGCCACGTCAACACCACCTCAGATTCTGAAATTCTGCTTAATATTTTCGCGCAGGAGCTGGACCGTTTTCAGAACGACCCGCTGGAAGCGGACAACATTTTCGCTGCGGTAGCGGCGGTGCATCAGCAGGTGCGCGGCGCTTACGCCGTCGTCGCCATGATCATCGGCCACGGCATGGTCGCCTTCCGCGATCCCAACGGTATCCGTCCGCTGGTACTGGGCAAACGCGTGCTGCCGGACAGTCGCGTTGAGTATATGGTCGCCTCTGAGAGCGTGGCGCTCGATACGCTGGGCTTTGAATTCCTGCGTGACGTCGCGCCGGGCGAGGGCGTCTATATTACCGAGCAGGGCCAGCTCTTTACGCGCCAGTGTGCCGAGAACCCGAAAAGCAATCCGTGCCTGTTCGAGTATGTCTATTTTGCTCGTCCGGACTCGTTCCTCGACAAGATTTCCGTCTACAGCGCGCGCGTGCGCATGGGCACCAAGCTGGGTGAAAAGATTGCTCGCGAGTGGGAAGATCTCGATATCGACGTGGTGATCCCGATTCCGGAGACCTCTACCGATATCGCGCTGGAGATTGCACGCATTCTCGACAAACCCTATCGTCAGGGCTTTGTGAAAAACCGCTACGTCGGCCGCACCTTTATCATGCCGGGCCAGCAGCTGCGCCGCAGTGCCGTTCGCCGCAAGCTCAACGCCAACCGCGCCGAGTTCCGCGACAAGAACGTGCTGCTGGTGGATGACTCTATCGTACGCGGCACCACCTCTGAGCAGATTATCGAGATGGCGCGCGAAGCGGGCGCGAAACGCGTCTATCTGGCCTCTGCCGCGCCGGAAATTCGTTTCCCGAACGTCTACGGCATTGATATGCCGAGCGCAACCGAGCTGATCGCTCATGGACGTGAAGTGGAAGAGATTTGCCAGTTAATCAAAGCTGACGCGCTGATTTTCCAGGATCTGGATGACCTGATTGAGGCGGTGCGCGAAGAGAACCCCGATATCGCCCAGTTCGAATGTTCGGTGTTTAACGGCGTCTATGTCACTAAAGATGTCGACCAGCAGTATCTGGAGTATCTCCAGTCGCTGCGCAACGATGATGCCAAAGCCCTTCAGCGTCAGAACGAAGTCGAAAACCTCGAGTTGCATAACGAAGGTTAATCGCGTTCTCAGCTATCATGAGATGAACACGGGGCGGAGAAATCCGCCCCGTTTGTTTTCCCGATCCGGCACGCGCTATCATAGCGCCTCACTGAAACGGCAAGGAAGAAGTATGAAACGACTCATCATTGGCATCTCGGGCGCAAGCGGCGCGATCTACGGCGTGCGGCTGCTGCAGGTGTTGCAGCAGGTCAGCGAGGTGGAAACCCATCTGGTGATGAGTCCGGCGGCACGACAAACCCTGAGTCTCGAGACGGACTATACGCTGCGTGAAGTGCAGGCGCTGGCGGACGTGGTGCATGACGTGCGCGATATTGCCGCCAGCATCTCTTCAGGGTCGTTCAAGACCCTTGGCATGGCGATCCTGCCCTGTTCGATGAAAACTCTCTCCGGCATCGTGCACAGCTACAGCGACAGTCTGCTGACGCGCGCCGCCGACGTTGTGCTGAAAGAGCAGCGCAAGCTGGTGTTGGGCGTGCGCGAAACCCCGCTGCATATCGGCCATCTGCGCATGATGACCACTGCCGCCGAGCTGGGCGCGGTCATCATGCCGCCGGTGCCAGCCTTCTACCATCGGCCGCAGTCGATCATGGAACTGGTGGATCAGACGGTGAATCGCGTGGTTGATCAGTTCGATATCACGCTGCCGCAGGATCTTTTTACGCGCTGGAACGGTGCATGACCGTCAGATTTTGCACTATTGAGGTGCAAATGCGCGTGGGCGATCACTCTTCGTGCATTTGATGCACCAAAAGTTAACAAAGTCGCTTTTTCTCTCTTACATCACTGATATATTCCCCTCACAAACCCGGTGGAATCGCCTCGCTGGCGTTCTGCCGGGCGCGCTAATGGCTTGCATTGCTGGCATGAAATATGCAAGAAATATGTGGCTTAACAAGCGCAAACACACATCACGCACCCATAACAAAAAGCACTTCACTGAGGGTAATCTATGAAAAAGCGAGTTCTGGCTCTTTCTCTCATGCTGGGCCTGACCAGCGCCGCCAGCGTTTTCGCCGCGGTGCCGTCGTCGATTCGCATTGGGACTGACCCAACTTACCCGCCGTTTGAATCGAAAAACGCGCAAGGACAGTTAGTAGGCTTCGATATCGATCTCGCTAACGAAATCTGTAAACGCATGAATACCAAGTGCACCTATGTCGAAAGCGACTTCGATGCGCTGATCCCTTCGCTGAAGGCGAAGAAAATCGACGCCATCATCTCGTCGCTCTCTATTACCGCGAAACGTCAGGAAGAGATCGCTTTCTCCGACAAACTCTATGCGGCCAACGCCCGTCTCGTCGCGCCGAAAGGCTCGCCGATCCAGCCGACCATCGAGTCGCTGAAGGGTAAAAACATCGGCCTGCTGCAGGGCACCACCCAGGAAACCTACGCCAATCAAAACTGGCGGCCCAAAGGCGTTAACGTTACGCCTTACGCTAACCAGGATCTGGTCTATCAGGATCTGAACGCAGGCCGTATCGATGCGGCGTTCCAGGATGAAGTGCAGGCGAGCGAAGGCTTTCTGAAGCAGCCGGTTGGCAAAAATTACGCCTTCGCCGGTCCGGCGGTTAAAGACGACAAGATTTTCGGCGTCGGCACCGGTATGGGGCTGCGTAAAGATGACAGCGAGCTGAAAGCGGCTATCGATAAGGCGTTCGAAGCGATGCGCAAAGATGGCACCTACGATAAGATCGCGAAAAAGTATTTTGATTTCAATGTGTACGGTGACTAACCCTGTCGACCTTTGCCTGATCCCTCTTCGTTGAGCCGCACGGCGCAACGCAAAATCTGGTCAGGACTGCCCGCTGGCGCGCCTGCGGGCAGGACATTCATCTTTCTCCACGACAGGATTGATTAAATGTTGTACGGCTATTCCGATGTTATTCTGAAAGGCACCCTGGTCACGCTGGAGCTGGCACTCAGTTCAGTCGTGCTGGCGGTGGTGCTCGGCCTGATTGGCGCGGGCGCGAAACTCTCCCGCAGTCGCCCGCTGGCGATGCTGTCTGAAGGCTATACCACGCTGATTCGCGGCGTGCCCGATCTGGTGCTGATGCTGCTGATCTTTTACGGTCTGCAGATCGCGCTTAACACGCTCACCGACGCTATGGGCCTTGCCCAGTTCGATATCGACCCGATGGTGGCCGGTATTATTACGCTCGGGTTTATTTACGGCGCCTACTTTACCGAAACTTTTCGCGGCGCGTTTCTCGCAGTGCCGAAAGGACAGATCGAAGCCGCTACGGCGTTCGGCTTTACCGGTTCGCAGGTGTTTCGCCGCATCCTGTTCCCCGGCATGATGCGTTATGCGCTGCCGGGCATCGGCAACAACTGGCAGGTGATCCTAAAAGCCACAGCGCTGGTGTCGCTGCTGGGGCTGGAGGATGTGGTGAAGGCGACGCAGCTGGCGGGAAAAAGCACCTGGCAGCCGTTCTACTTCGCCATTGTCGCGGGCGCTATCTATCTCATCTTTACCACGCTGTCTAACGGCGTGCTGTGGTGGCTGAATCGCCGCTACTCAGTCGGCGTAAAAAGGGCAGAGCTATGATCGACATTATTCAGGAGTACTGGAAATCCCTGCTCTGGACCGACGGCTACCGCTTTACCGGCGTCGCCATTACCTTATGGCTGCTGATCCTCTCGGTAGTCATCGGCGGCTGTCTGGCGGTGCTGCTGGCGATCGCGCGCGTGTCGCCGAACCGCTTTGTCAGCATGCCGGTCTGGCTCTTTACCTATGTGTTCCGCGGTACGCCGCTTTATGTGCAGCTGCTGGTGTTCTACTCCGGCATGTATACGCTGGAAGTGGTGAAAGGCTCGGAGCTGCTTAACGCCTTTTTTCGCAGCGGGCTGAACTGTACGCTGCTGGCGTTTACCCTTAACACCTGCGCCTATACCACGGAGATTTTCGCCGGGGCGATCCGCGCCGTACCGCACGGCGAGATCGAGGCGGCGCGCGCCTATGGCTTCTCGACCTTCAAGCTCTATCGCTGCATTATTCTGCCGTCGGCGCTGCGCACCGCGCTGCCTGCCTACAGCAATGAAGTGATCCTGATGCTGCACTCTACGGCGCTCGCCTTTACCGCAACGGTGCCGGACCTGCTGAAGATCGCGCGCGATATTAACTCGGCGACCTATCAGCCTTTTACCGCGTTCGGCCTTGCGGCGGTGCTCTATCTGATTATCTCTTATGTGTTGATTAGCCTGTTCCGTCTGGCGGAGCGCCGCTTCCTCGCACACATCAAACCTTCGTCATCGCATTGAGTGGAACTATGGCTGATAACAAACTGAGCGTGACCGAACTGCATAAGCGTTACGGTGACCATGAAGTATTAAAAGGCGTCTCTTTACAGGCCGATGCGGGCGATGTCATCAGCATCATTGGATCGTCCGGCTCGGGGAAAAGTACCTTCCTGCGCTGCATTAATTTCCTGGAGAAACCGAGCGAAGGCACTATCTCCGTCACCAACGAGCCGATCAATCTGGTGCGCGACACGGACGGTCAGCTCAAGGTCGCCAATAAAGAGCAGCTGCGTTCGCTGCGCACCCGGCTGACCATGGTGTTCCAGCACTTTAACCTGTGGAGCCACATGACGGTGCTGGAGAATGTGATGGAGGCGCCGATTCAGGTGCTGGGGCTCAGCAAGGCGGAGGCCCGCACCCGCGCCATCAACTATCTCAACAAGGTTGGCATCGACGAACGTGCGCAGGCGAAATATCCGGTGCACCTTTCCGGCGGTCAGCAGCAGCGCGTCTCTATCGCGCGCGCGCTGGCGATGGAGCCGGAAGTGCTGCTGTTCGACGAACCGACCTCGGCGCTCGATCCTGAACTGGTGGGCGAAGTGCTGCGTATCATGCAGAAGCTGGCGGAGGAGGGCAAAACCATGGTGGTGGTCACCCATGAGATGGAATTTGCGCGTCACGTCTCCAGCCACGTGATCTTTCTGCATCAGGGCAAGATTGAAGAGGAAGGGCCGCCGGACGCGCTGTTTGGCAGCCCGAAAAGCCCACGCCTGCAGCAGTTTCTGAAAGGCTCGCTGAAGTAGACTTCCGCCTCCTCCGTTACGCGGAGGAGGCGGCCGTTAAGCCGCGCCTTTGCCTGCCGGTTTCCCCACCACATCCTGCAACGCCTCCTGCAAATCATACCAGCGAAAGCCGAAGCCGGAGGCTTCCAGCCGTTTCGGCAGCACATGCTGTCCTCCAAGCACCAGCACCGCCGATTCGCCCATCATCATTTTGATGGCGCTGGCGGGCGTGCGCATAAAAGCCGGGCGATGCATAACATGGCCGAGCGTGGCGGCGAACTGCTCGTTGCGCACCGCGTAGGGCGCCACCATATTGAACGGGCCGCTGAGTTCGTCATGATCCAGCAGCCAGAGGATGGCGTTCACCATATCGTCGATATGGATCCATGGCAGATACTGTTTACCGCTGCCGATGGGGCCGCCGACGCCGAGCCTGAACGGCAGCTTCATTTTGCTTAGCGCGCCCCCTTCGCTGGCCAGCACCACGCCGGTACGCATCAGGCAGACGCGGGTGCGCTCGCTCTGGGCGCTGAGCGCCAGCTGCTCCCAGCGCGCGCAGAGGCTGTGGGTAAACTCTTCCTGGCCCTGATCCTCCTCTGTCATCACCAGCTCGCCGGTATCGCCGTAGTAGCCAGTTGCCGAGCCGGAGATCAATACGCGCGGCGGAGAGTGGCTGGCGTTAATCAGCGAGGCGATGCGTTCGGTAATTTGCCAGCGGCTTTCGCACAGCAGTTGCTTCTGCTGTTCGGTCCAGCGCTTGTCGGCAATGGGTTCGCCCGCGAGGTTGATAACCGCGTCGATGCCGTCAAGGTTTTGCTGCTGCGCCAGTCCTGACCAGAGCGCGACGCCCGCGTCGAGCTTTTCGCGCGCGGCGGCGACATCGCGCGTAACAACGCTGACCTGATGTCCCAGCGTTAACAGGCGTGGAATAAGATGGCGGCCGATGAGTCCGGTGCCACCGGTCATAAGTATGTGCATCTCGCGTCTCCTTATCATTTTTCTGATACGCACTGTTTCAGCATAGAAGAAGCGCGGCCGCGCGCTGCTGCACTGCGTCGCGCTTTGAGAAGATCGGACCAGCAGGAGATTGCTTTGCTGAAAAAAAGTCGGTAAATATCAGGCTACCCGGAAAAGCCAGTTGAGGTAGCAGATGAATTACCCGTCCATCACCCTGTGGTCTGATTCATCGTTTTTTAGTCCTTACGCCATGTCGGTTTACGTTGCGCTCACGGAAAAAGGGGTGCCCTTTACGCTTAAACGCGTCGATCTCTCGCAAAATCAGCAGTTCGCCAGCGATTACCGCACGCTGTCGCTGACCTGTCGCGTGCCGACACTGCAGGTTGATGAGTTTGTACTGAGCGAGTCCTCTGCTATCGCTGAATATCTGGAAGAGCGTTTTCCTGCCCCTGAGTTTGAGCGACTCTATCCGCGCGATCGCGAGAAGCGCGCGCGGGCACGCGAGGTGCAGGCCTGGCTGCGCAGCGATTTCATGCCGATTCGTCAGGAGCGGCCAACTGAAGTGTTGTTTGCGGGCGAGCTTTTCCCGCCGCTGACCCCGGCGGCCACGCAGGCGGTGGAGAAACTGATTGCGGCGAGTCTGCGTCTGTTGCCGGATAACCAGCAGAATTTATTTGGCGAGTGGTCTGTTGCCGACACGGATCTGGCGGTGATGCTGAATCGACTGGCGCTGCACGGCGACGCGCTGCCCGATAAGCTCAGGGAATATGCTGAATTTCAGTGGCAGCGCGCCTCGGTTCAGCTCTGGCTGGCGGAAAGCGGTAAACAACGATAGTTTGCGCCGCTTGCTCAGGCGAGCGGAAGTGATTACCTTACAGCACACTATAACAACGACGTGGCAATCAGGCGCGTGTCGCACGGCACGCCAGAACAGAAAAGGGTTACCGGATGGTGGATCAAACCGCGGGCGACGGCATCGAGTGGGTCGATATCGTCAATGAAGAGAATGAAGTGATTGCGCAGGCGACACGCGCGCAGATGCGCGCGCAGCGTATGCGTCATCGCGCCACCTATATCGTGGTGCATGACGGCGCAGGCAAGATTCTGGTGCAGCGCCGCACCGAGACCAAAGACTTCATGCCCGGCATGCTGGACGCCACCGCAGGCGGCGTGGTGCAGAGCGGCGAAGATCTGCTGGAATCGGCGCGCCGCGAGGCCGAGGAGGAGCTGGGCATTGCAGATGTGCCTTTCGCCGAGCACGGCAAGTTCTACTTCGAAGATGAGCATGTCCGCGTCTGGGGCGGTTTGTTCAGCTGCGTTTACCACGGCCCGTTCGCCATGCAGGAAGAAGAGGTGGATGAGGTGTTCTGGATGACTGCGGACGAGATTACCGCGCGCTGCGATGAGTTTACCGACGACTCGCTCAAGGCGCTGTCGCTCTGGCTGACGCGCAACGGCGACGCGTAAGTTAGACCTGTTAAAAAAACGCCCTGTTGGGCGTTTTTTGTTTTTGCGCACTTAAGTTTGTGCTTTTCAGGCGCAGAAAACGGTCTGTTGCGTAAAGCTGCTGTTTTCAGCCTTCACCACAAAGAAATCGCACATGACGCCCACGCCGCGCGGCGTTGCGTTCAGGCGCCGGGTATGCAACTCGCTGTCGATCATGGCGGAACCTCGCTGGTGCGCTGAAACGGGATCTTTTCAGTGTTAGCGTGCCGGGCGAGTTTCGCCAGTTGAGAAGAGGATAAAAAAAGAGCACGCTCGCGCATGCTCTTTAGAGGACTCAAAGGTCAAAGATCACTCCCTGTGTGGAGAGACCTTAGCCTTCCGCCTGCTGCGACTGAATCGCGGTCAGGGCGATGGTGTAGACGATATCGTCGACCAGCGCGCCGCGCGACAGGTCGTTAACCGGCTTGCGCATACCCTGCAGCATCGGACCGATAGAGATCAGATCCGCCGAACGCTGTACCGCTTTGTAGGTGGTGTTGCCGGTGTTGAGATCCGGGAAGATAAAGACCGTAGCGCGACCCGCGACCGCAGAGTTCGGCGCCTTGGATTTGGCCACATCTTCCATAATCGCCGCGTCATACTGCAGCGGACCGTCGATCACCAGATCCGGGCGCTTTTCCTGTGCGATGCGCGTAGCTTCGCGAACTTTCTCCACGTCGCTGCCTGCGCCGGAGGTGCCGGTCGAGTAGGAGATCATCGCCACGCGCGGTTCGATGCCGAAGGCATGCGCAGAGTCCGCAGACTGAATGGCGATTTCCGCCAGCTGCTCTGCCGTCGGGTCCGGGTTGATGGCGCAGTCGCCGTAAACCAGCACCTGCTCCGGCAGCAGCATAAAGAACACTGAGGAGACCAGCGAGCTGTTCGGCGCGGTCTTGATCAGCTGCAGCGGCGGACGAATGGTATTGGCGGTGGTGTGCACGGCGCCCGACACCAGACCGTCGACTTCGCCGCTCTCCAGCATCATGGTGCCGAGCACCACGTTGTCTTCCAGCTGCTCCTGCGCAACCACTTCGGTCATGCCTTTGTTTTTACGCAGCTCGACCAGACGAGGCACATAGTTGTTGCGCACCACTTCCGGATCCACGATCTCGATGCCTTTGCCCAGTTCGACGCCCTGTGCGGCGGCGACGCGCTGGATCTCATCTGGATTGCCCAGCAGCACGCAGGTAGCGATGCCGCGCTCGGCGCAGATAGCGGCCGCTTTAACGGTACGCGGCTCATCGCCTTCCGGCAGCACGATGCGTTTGCCCGCTTTGCGCGCCAGCTCGGTCAGCTGATAGCGGAAGGCCGGCGGCGACAGGCGACGGCTGCGCTCAGAGGTGGCGGTCAGCGACTCGATCCAGTCGGCGTTAATATAGCTGGCGACATACTCCTGCACTTTTTCAACGCGCTGGGTATCGTCGCTGGGCACTTCGAGGTTGAAGCTCTGCAGGCTGAGCGAGGTTTGCCAGGTGTTGGTTTTCACCATAAATACCGGCAGGCCGGTCTGGAAGGCGCGCTCGCACAGCTTCGCGATGCGGCTGTCAATTTCGTAGCCGCCGGTCAGCAGAATGGCCCCAATCTCTACACCGTTCATCGCGGCGAGACAGGCGGCCACCAGCACGTCGGGACGGTCCGCTGAGGTTACCAGCAGCGAACCTGGACGGAAATGCTCCAGCATATGCGGCAGGCTGCGCGCGCAGAAGGTCACCGACTTGACGCGACGGGTGGCGATCTCGCCTTCGTTGATCACTTCGGCGTCAAGGTGGCGACACATATCAATGGCGCGCGTAGCGATCAGATCAAAGCTCCAGGGCACGCAGCCCAGTACCGGCAGCGGACTGTCGGCGAACAGCTGTTTCGGATCGATATTGGCGACGCTGGCTTTGGTGGAGTCGTCGAAAATTTCCGACAGATCGGGGCGCGTGCGTCCCTGTTCATCCACCGGCGCATTCAGCTTGTTGATAATGACGCCGGTGATGTTTTTGTTTTTGCTGCCGCCGAAGCTGCTCTGCGTCAGTTCGATACGTTCTTTGAGCTGGGCAGGGGAGTCGTTACCAAGCGCCATAACAAAGACGATTTCGGCGTTCAGCGTCTTGGCGATCTCATAGTTGAGCGCGTTGGCGAACTGGTGCTTACGCGTCGGCACCAGACCTTCTACCAGCACCACTTCCGCATCTTTGGTGTTTTCATGGTAGCGAGCGATGATCTCTTCCATCAGCACGTCCTGCTGGTTAGCGCCCAGCAGTGACTCCACGCGCGACATTTTGAGCGGGTCGGCGGCGGGAATCGACGAGTTCTTGCGGATGATCATCGTGGTCTGGTCCAGCTTATCGCCGCCAGCGCGCGGTTGCGCGATAGGTTTAAAGACGCTGAGACGAACGCCTTTACGCTCCATGGCACGGATCACGCCGAGGCTGACGCTGGTCAGGCCGACGCTGGTGCCGGTAGGAATAAGCATAATTGTACGTGACACGTTTGAACCTCGCTTTAGGTAGTGTCAAAACAACGCCGTCAGCCGAAGCTGACGGTGAAGGAAAAATCAGGCGGTAAGACGCGCCGCATCCTGGGCGATCACCAGCTCTTCGTTGGTCGGAATTACAATAGCCGGGCGAGTGCCCTCTTTATTGATAAAGCCGGATTTGCCGAAGCGCGCCGCCAGGTTGCGCTCGTGGTCAACCTCGAAGCCGAGCAGGCCCAGCTTTTTCAGCGACAGTTCACGTACCATCGCCGCGTTTTCGCCGATCCCGCCGGTAAAGATCACCGCATCCAGTCGGCCTTCCATCATGGCGCTGTAGCTGCCGATATATTTTGCCAGACGATGGCAGAATACATCCATGGCGCGCTTCGCGTCCTCTTTGGTTTCGTAGTTATCTTCAACGTAGCGGCAGTCGCTGGTGACGCCGGTCAGGCCCAGCAGGCCGGACTCTTTAGTCAGCAGCTTATTGATAGCGTCGACGCTCATGCCCAGCGTGTCGTGCAGATAGAAGACGATAGCCGGGTCGATGTCGCCGCTGCGGGTGCCCATGACCAGGCCTTCGAGCGGCGTCAGTCCCATTGAGGTATCGACGCATTTACCGTTGCGCACTGCCGCGACGGATGCGCCGTTGCCGAGGTGACAGGTAATGATATTCAGCTCGTCGACCGGTTTGTTCAGAATCCTGGCCGCTTCGTGCGTTACATAGTAATGGCTGGTGCCGTGCGCGCCGTAGCGGCGAACGCCATGCTCTTTATAGAGATGGTAGGGCAGGGCATAGAGATAAGACTCTTCCGGCATCGTCTGATGGAACGCCGTGTCGAAAACCGCCACATTTTTATCGGAAAGATGCGGAAAGTTTTTCATCGCCTCTTCAATGCCGATCAGATGTGCCGGATTGTGCAACGGCGCGAAAGAGGCGTTGTCTTTAATACCCTGCACCACAGCATCGGTGATGACGACGGATTCAGTCAGTTGCTCACCACCATGAACGATGCGATGACCAATTGCAGCAATTTGTGCCGAAAGCTCTGGTTTTTGTGCCAGAATAGTTTTAACGATGAAATTCAGGGCTTCGCTGTGAGCGGCGCCGGCACCAAGAGGGGCTTCGTGTTTTTCTCCGTCCAGTTTCCATTTAATGCGCGCTTCCGGAAGGTGGAAGCATTCAGCCAGACCGGACAGGTATTCCTCTCCGCTGGCGGCATTCAGGATGGCGAACTTCAGTGAAGAGCTGCCGCAGTTCAGAACCAGTACTAACTTACTCGACATGGAAGTACCTATTTGTTAAAAGTGGCTAAAAATAAGGCAATCAGACTATCAGCGTAGCCCATGAAAGCGGGGAGATTAATGATAACCCCGTTGCGGTAGTCAAAATGTTGCTTCTCCGCAAAAAAATTTCGGTAATTTTACGCAATTTTTTGAAATTTGCTTAGCGAAAGCTGGCCGTTACGTTTGTCGTTTACCTTCTTACCCGCTTCCAGTACGTTATTGAGGCTGGGTCAGAATAGCGAGTGTCCCCTTTAAAGACAAAAATTTTTGAAGGATGTCACGTAAAGTTGTGTAGTTATAAAATAATTTTATTTTTTGCTGTTTTAGTTGAGGTCCGCCATGGCGAATGATTCTGGCACTACTGGCTGGTTCCGTATTTTTCAAAACGGCCAGCACTATATGAAGACCTGGCCGAATGATAAACGCCTCGCGCCAGTCTTTCCTGAAAACCGCGTCTCGAGCGTGACCCGTTTTGCTATCCGCTTTATGCCGCCGCTGGCTGTTTTTACGCTGAGCTGGCAAATCGCGCTGGGCGGACAGCTGGGGCCGGCAGTCGCTACCGCGCTCTTTGCCTGTAGCTTGCCGATGCAGGGTCTGTGGTGGCTGGGCAAGCGCTCGGTGACGCCATTGCCGCCTACGCTGCTGCACTGGTTCCATGAGGTGCGCGCCCGGCTGGAAGAAGCGGGACAGGCGATTGCGCCGGTCGAGGGTAAGCCGACCTATCAGGCGCTTGCTGACCTGCTCAAGCGGGCATTTAAGCAGCTGGATCGCACCTTCCTTGACGATCTTTGATCGACAGCCTTTTTCCCGCTGAGAGAATTTGCCGCTCAGCCGGGGTTAAATCAAAGAAAAGTGATGCGGGCGTACCCGCATCACCCGCCTTATGCCATCATTTCCCGTCTAATTCTTGAGCGGCCGTTCGGCCCAGGAGCCTCTGATGGAAATGACCCACGCACAGCGTCTGATTCTCTCTAACCAGTACAAGATTATGGCGATGCTGGAGCCGGATAACGCCGAGCGCTATCGTCGTTATCAGACCATAATCGAGCGCGGCTACGGGCTGCAGATGCGGGAGCTGGATAAAGAGTTCGGTGAACTGACGGAAGAAACCTGTCGTACCATTATCGACATTATGGAGATGCACCATGCGCTGCATGTCTCCTTTGCGAATCTTGGCGATAAAGCCTCGCTGGATGAGCGTCGGCTCGCTTTCCTCGGCTTTGATGCCGCCACCGAAGCGCGCTATCTCGGCTACGTACGTTTTATGGTGAATACCGAAGGGCGTTATACCCAATTCGATTCCGGCACCCACGGCTTTAACGCGCAGACGCCGATGTGGGAAAAGTATCAACGTATGCGAGCGGTATGGCACACTTGTCCGCGTCAGTATCACCTGAGCGCGACTGAAATCGCGCAGATTATTAACGCCTGACGGGAGTGGCCTGTGACCTATTGCGGTTTTTTGTTTGATCTGGATGGCACGCTGGTGGACTCTCTGCCTGCCGTAGAGCGGGCGTGGAGTAACTGGGGAGCGCGGCACGGCATCGCAGCCGATGAGATTCTGAGTTTTATTCACGGCAAGCAGGCGATCACCTCGCTGCGCCATTTTATGGCGGGTCAGCCGGAGGCGGCCATTCAGGCGGAGTTTCGCGCGCTGGAGCAAATAGAAGCGCAGGACACCGACGGCGTGCGCGCATTGCCGGGTGCGCACGCGCTGCTGACACATTTAGATGCGCTGCAGATCCCCTGGGCTATCGTAACGTCCGGCACAAAACCGGTAGCGCAGGCGCGCCATCAAGCCGCTGGCCTGCCGCTACCGTCGGTCTTTATTACTGCCGAACAGGTCGAGAAGGGCAAGCCTGAGCCGGATCCCTATCTGCTCGGGGCGCAAAAACTGGGGCTGCCGGCGGAGAAGTGCGTGGTGGTGGAGGACGCGCCAGCCGGGATTCTCTCTGGTCTGAACGCCCGCTGCGCGGTTATCGCGCTCAATGCGCCCGCCGATACGCCGCGCCTGACGGAAACCCTGATGCAGCTTCACTCGCTGGCGTCACTGCAGGTTACGCCGCAGGCCGAAGGCGGCTTTTCCCTGCACCTGAAAAGATAAAACCAGGCGGCGGCATCACGCCGCCGCGCTACAGCGGTGAATCCTGTGAGATTTCGTCCAGCGACAGGCTGAAGCTGGGAATAAACACCTCGACGAAATAGTCCATTTCCGGCGAACGGCGCTGCTGCAGGGTTTTCTCCAGACGCGCCTTGGCCAGCAGGAACTCATTATTGCCTGCGGAAAGCTCTTCCAGACATTTCAGATAGGCGCAGAGCGCGTCCGCCTGTTTTACCACCGACTGTTCCGCTTCGCTGTGCTGATGCTCATCAAGCAGCGGGCGGTAAACCTCCTGCAGTTCTTCAGGAAGCATCTCGATCAGCTTCTGCTGGGCAATCTTCTCTATCTTTTTGTACTCATGAGCGATTTGCGCGTTGTAATACTTAACCGGCGTCGGCAGATCGCCAGTAAGCACTTCGCTGGCGTCATGATAAAGCGCCAGCATCGCAATACGATCGGCATTGAGACTGCCGTTGAACTTTTTGTTTTTAATCACGGCGAGCGCATGCGCCACCATCGCGACCTGCAGACTGTGCTCAGAAACGTTTTCAGTGCGCACATTGCGCATCAGCGGCCAGCGGTTGATCAGTTTAAGGCGGGAAAGATGGGCGAAAAAGTGGCTTCGGGTCATGCGTTATCCTGTCAGCAACGGGGGAAGCGTCACGCTTCCCCAAATGCTGTCAGTATACGCGGCAGGTTTTACTGGCGATACCCTTGCAGGAAACGGTCAAATTTACCGATCGCCATCTCCAGATCATCGACGCGCGGCAGCGTGACGATGCGTACGTGATCCGGCCACGGCCAGTTAAAGGCGGAGCCCTGAACCAGCAGCACTTTTTCCTGCAGCAGGAAGTCCAGCACCATTTTCTGGTCGTCGTGAATATTGAACTTTTTCGCGTCGATGCGCGGGAACATATAGAGCGCGCCGTTCGGCTTCACGCAGCTGACGCCGGGGATATCATTGATCAGCTCCCAGGCGCGCTGGCGCTGCTCATAGAGGCGGCCGCCCGGCGCGATAAATTCGCTGATGCTCTGATAGCCGCCCAGCGCGGTCTGGATCGCATGCTGCGCTGGCACGTTGGCGCACAGACGCATGGACGCCAGCATTTCCAGCCCTTCAATATAGCCTTTGGCGTGTTTCTTCGGCCCGTTAAGCACCATCCAGCCCTGACGGAAACCCGCCACGCGGTAAGTTTTAGAGAGGCCGTTAAAGGTGATGGTCAGCAGATCGGGCGCCAGCGCGGCGATCGAGTGGTGCTGCGCTTCGTCATACAGGATCTTATCGTAAATTTCGTCGGCGAAAATGATCAGGTTATGCTGGCGCGCGATCTCAACGATCTCCAGCAGCAGCTCTTTACTGTAAACCGCGCCGGTGGGATTGTTCGGGTTAATGATGACGATGCCGCGCGTGCGTGGCGTGATTTTACTGCGAATATCGTCAAGATCCGGGAACCAGTCTGAGGATTCGTCGCACAGATAGTGCACCGCTTTGCCGCTGGAGAGCGACACCGCCGCCGTCCAGAGCGGATAGTCGGGCGCGGGCACCAGCATCTCGTCGCCGCTGTTCAGCAGCGCCTGCATCGCCTGCACGATCAGCTCTGAAACGCCGTTGCCGATATAGATATCTTCAACCGTGACGTCGCGCATATCGCGCGCCTGGTAGTGCTGCATAATCGCTTTACGCGCGGAATAGAGGCCTTTTGAATCGCAGTAGCCCTGAGCGCTGGGCAGATTGCGGATCACATCGACCAGAATTTCGTCGGGCGCTTCGAAACCGAAAGGCGCAGGGTTGCCGATATTGAGCTTGAGGACTTTGTTGCCTTCTTCTTCGAGACGTTTGGCCTCTTTAAGTACCGGCCCGCGAATGTCGTAACAGACGTTTTCCAGCTTGCCGGATTTATCAATTTGAAAAGTCATTTTTAATCGCCTTTGTGGGCAGAATCCTTTTGCTGCCGCAGAAATCAAACCAGCACAATGTACTCTCCTCATAGCGACAAAAGAAGGGCAGCGGCAGGTTTTGGCGTCTTTGCCATCTTTTTACGGTAGCTATGGCGTAATGCATAATTTCTTTGCAATTAGCTGGTTACAAAAACTGATTTTTTGTTGCCGAGCGATATTTTTCTCTACGGAGCGGCCTTGTGGCTGTAAACAGCGCTGTCCGCTTTCTGAAGAAGTAATCAAGAAGTTTTACGCCGAATTAAAACCGCAAACGCAAGTAGATGAACAGGGAAATAGTTAAGCTATTTTACATAAATGCTTAAAAAAGCGTCCGGCCTGATCGACAGATAAGCCAACCCGGAAGCGATCGCGCCTGCCGGGGCGCGTTTATGGCTGAAAATAGCCGGAAAAGTTCCCTGTGCGAAAGGTCCATTGCTTACCCAATAAAAGGTATTTAAGGCCTATCTTCGCACTTTATCTCGCTTTTCAGAAACAGGGCGGTTAAAATTGAACAGCGATATGCCAGGATGGGCTTGAAATGCGATCTGGTCAAAAATTACGATGCTTTTCACAAAATCATTTCCATTTTGAACGTAAAAATGATTAAGTATAATTTATTATTTGTCGCATTTAGCCGCTACGCAATTCATAATCCGGTAGCTGGCTTTTTCCGTCCGCTGAAGGTACGGAACCCTAGACACCAACGCAGCTTCCTGCTTTGCGCTCCCGCGCTGTCGGTCCAGAAGTTGTTTCTGTCTACTTAACGCTGCCTTCCCGCTGTTTCGGGATGCGCGTTTGTCGGTATACGTCTGACACGAATTTCTTTGGCGGTCTAACACAGGGCCGGCAATGAGCATCATTACCGCTTATCTCTTTGATAAGTAGCGTAATAACACCAGGGTAGTAGTTTTTTAAAAATCTTATAAGTGAAGAAAACATGACTAATGCAAATCGTCCGATACTGAATCTCGACCTCGATCTGCTGAGAACGTTTGTTGCCGTTGCGGACCTGAACACCTTTGCGGCCGCCGCTGCCGCTGTGTGCCGAACCCAGTCAGCCGTCAGCCAGCAGATGCAACGTCTGGAGCAATTGGTAGGTAAAGAGCTGTTTGCCAGACATGGACGTAATAAATTATTAACTGAGCATGGTATTCAGCTTTTAGGCTACGCCAGGAAAATCCTGCGTTTCAACGACGAGGCCTGTACATCGCTGATGTACAGCAACATCCAGGGCGTACTGACCATCGGCGCTTCAGATGACACCTCTGACACCATCCTGCCGTTTCTGCTGAACCGCGTAACCTCGGTTTATCCGAAGCTGGCGATCGATGTCCGTGTAAAACGTAACCCCTTTATGATGGAGATGCTGAACCAGGGCGAAGTCGATCTGGTTGTGACGACCTCAAGTCCCGGCAGCTTTACTCATCAGGTGCTGCGTACGTCGCCCACGCTGTGGTACTGCGCGGCGGATTATATTTTTCAGCGCGGCGAAGCGATTCCTCTGGTACTGCTGGATGAACCCAGCCCGTACCGCGATATGGCGATCGATCACCTCAACGAGGCGGGCATTCCATGGCGTATCTCTTACGTCGCCTCTACGCTCGCTGCAGTCCGCGCCGCGGTGAAAGCGGGGCTGGGCGTCACTGCGCGTCCGGTGGAGATGATGAGTCCTGAACTGCGCGTAATGGGCGCGGCGGAAGGCCTGCCTGTGCTGCCGGATACGCAATATCTGCTGTGCCGCAATCCTGACAGCGATAACGAGCTGGCGCTGGCGATTTTCAACGCCATGCAGTCCACCAACGATCCCTACAATCTGAGTGCCAACCCGGACGGGACGCTGTTGCTCGATGATGAAGAGTAACCCGCAGACAACATTGCCGGTTTCTTTTTAATCTCGCGGTCAGTCAGGCAAACTGTAATAAAAAGCCCTTCGTTATGCTTACGCATCGAAGGGCTTTTTTTATTCATTTAAAACGAACGCGTACTACCGCTTCACCTGCTAGTCTCTCTTTAACCCCTCAACAAAACAAAACCACATTTCAGTCAAGTAAATAATGGAATTTCTGGTCTGAAAATTTGAAAGGCCTGTTCCGTATTTGCGCAACATATGCTGAAAAAAAGGACAAAAAGGCGGGTTTTGTGTCCTGGATCAAAAAATAACCCTGATAAGGGGAAGGAAAATTCGTTAAAGCCTGCCAGAATACGTCGGATAAATGCACGATCCATGCATTTGCATTCCAGCTATATTCTAAAAGCCCATACAGACTGAAGCGATTTAGCTGGCATCGCGCGCATCATATGTTAAAATTTTGATGCGCGTGTAAAATAATGTTTGGATACTTTTGTCAAAGTTGACAAAAGGTTATAGAAAGGAGTAAAAGACCCCATAAAATTGCTGCCTAATTGATAATGACAGCATAATTTATAAGGTTTTTTTCCTTCCCTTAAATCGATGTGGTGCGTTTGCTGCAAGTGACCTGCGCAGGATGCCATCGCCACTTTTGATGAGTAAGCAAAGAGTATGTCAACAGCCACCGAAGTCGTCGCTCACCACTGGGCGTTTATCATATTTGTCATTATCGCTTTCGGCCTTTGCGCCTTTATGCTTGCCGGAGGATGGCTCTTAGGCGGCCGCGCCCGCGCTCGCTATAAAGAGACGCCGTTCGAATCTGGTATCGAATCCGTTGGCGACACCCATATCCGCCTGTCGGCGAAGTTCTACCTCGTCGCCATGTTCTTCGTCATTTTCGACGTGGAAGCGCTCTTTTTATACGCATGGTCGACCTCTATCCGCGAAAGCGGCTGGGTCGGCTTTGTCGAAGCCGCAATTTTCATTTTGGTGCTCCTGGCGGGGCTGGTCTATCTGGTGCGTATCGGCGCGCTGGACTGGGCGCCTGCACGCCGTCGCGTGGTGGTCAAATCCAGCCCGATCGGTCACACCAACCCTCATAAGCAGTAAAAGCGAGGCAATCTGATGGACTATACGCTCACCCGCATAGACCCCAACGGTGGTGAGAACGACCGTTACCCTCTGCAAAAACAGGAGATCGTAACCGATCCCCTTGAGCAGCACGTTCATCGCAGCGTCTACATGGGCAAGCTCGAGCATGCCCTGCATGACATGGTGAACTGGGGCCGTAAGAATTCCCTGTGGCCCTATAACTTTGGTTTGTCCTGCTGCTATGTAGAGATGACCACCTCCTTTACCGCCGTGCACGACGTGGCGCGTTTTGGTGCGGAAGTTATGCGCGCCTCGCCGCGTCAGGCGGACTTTATGGTGATCGCCGGTACGCCCTTTACCAAAATGGCGCCGGTGATTCAGCGTTTGTACGACCAGATGCTGGAGCCGAAGTGGGTGATTTCGATGGGCGCTTGCGCTAACTCAGGCGGCATGTACGACATCTACTCCGTGGTGCAGGGCGTGGACAAGTTTCTGCCGGTCGATGTCTATATTCCGGGCTGCCCGCCGCGTCCTGAAGCCTATATGCAGGCGTTGCTGCTGCTGCGCGAGTCGATCGGTAAAGAGCGCCGTCCGCTGTCGTGGGTCGTTGGCGATCAGGGCGTTTATCGCGCCAATATGCAGTCGGAACGTGAAAGAAAACGCGGCGAGCGCATCGCCGTCACTAATCTTCGCACCCCTGACGAAGTGTAAGAACACCGTACATGGATGGATTCCACGGCCGCGGCAAAACATCACAATTTAATGCGCGGCCCCATCCTGACGCCTTCTTTTGAGTGCCTGGCGACAGGCCGGAATGGTGAGTAACGTATGACAGATTTAACCACGCACGATCTCGCTCAGCCTGCATGGCAAACCCGGGATCACCTGGATGACCCGGTGATCGGCGAGCTGCGTAACCGTTTTGGGCCGGATGCCTTTACCGTTCAGCCTACCCGCACGGGCCTTCCCGTGGTCTGGGTAAAGCGCGAGCAGCTGCTGGAGATCGTGACATTCCTGCGTAAACTGCCGAAACCTTACGTCATGCTCTATGACCTGCATGGCATGGATGAGCGTTTGCGTACCCACCGCGCCGGTCTGCCCGCCGCGGATTTTTCCGTTTTCTACCATTTTCTGTCGATCGAACGTAATCGCGACATCATGCTCAAGGTGGCGCTGTCGGAGAACGATCTGCATCTGCCGACGCTGACGAAAATCTTCCCGAACGCCAACTGGTACGAGCGCGAAACCTGGGAGATGTTCGGCGTAACCTTTGATGGCCACCCGCACCTGACGCGCATCATGATGCCGCAGACCTGGGAAGGGCATCCGCTGCGTAAAGATTATCCGGCGCGCGCCACAGAGTTCGACCCCTTTACGCTCACCAAACAGAAAGAAGATCTGGAGATGGAGGCGCTGACCTTCAAGCCAGAAGACTGGGGTATGAAGCGCAGCACCAACAGCGAGGACTTTATGTTCCTCAACCTGGGGCCGAACCACCCGTCGGCGCACGGTGCCTTCCGTATTATTCTGCAGCTGGACGGCGAAGAGATCGTCGACTGCGTGCCGGATATCGGCTATCACCACCGCGGCGCGGAGAAGATGGGTGAGCGCCAGTCATGGCACAGCTATATTCCCTATACCGATCGCGTGGAGTACCTCGGCGGCTGCGTAAACGAAATGCCTTACGTGCTGGCGGTGGAAAAACTCGCTGGCATCGTGGTGCCGGATCGCGTCAACGTTATTCGCGTCATGCTCTCTGAGCTGTTCCGCATTAACAGCCATCTGCTCTACATCTCGACCTTTATTCAGGACGTCGGCGCGATGACGCCGGTCTTCTTCGCCTTTACCGATCGCCAGAAGATTTATGACGTGGTTGAAGCCATTACCGGCTTCCGTATGCATCCGGCCTGGTTCCGCATCGGTGGCGTAGCGCACGATCTGCCGAAAGGCTGGGAGCGCCTGCTGCGCGAGTTCCTCGACTGGATGCCGAAGCGCCTGAAAGAGTATGACAAAGCGGCGCTGCGCAACAGCGTGCTGGTCGGCCGTTCAAAAGGCGTTGCCGCCTATAACATGGAAGAGGCGCTGGCCTGGGGCACCACCGGCGCCGCGCTGCGTGCCACCGGCCTGGATTTCGACGTGCGTAAATGGCGTCCCTATTCAGGTTATGAAAACTTCGACTTTGAAATTCCGGTTGGGGCGGGCATCAGCGATGCCTACACGCGCGTACAGCTGAAGATGGAAGAGATGTGGCAGTCGCTGCGTATTCTTGAGCAGTGCCTGAACAATATGCCGGAAGGTCCGTTCAAGGCGGATCACCCGCTGACCACACCGCCGCCAAAAGAGCGTACGCTGCAGCACATTGAAACGCTGATCACTCACTTCCTGCAGGTTTCATGGGGCCCGGTTATGCCGGCCAACGAATCGCTGCAGATGATTGAGGCGACCAAAGGGATCAACAGCTACTACCTGACCAGCGACGGCAGCACCATGAGCTATCGCACCCGCGTGCGCACGCCGAGCTTCCCGCACCTGCAGCAGATCCCGTCGGTGATCCGCGGTAGCCTGGTATCCGACCTGATCGTTTACCTCGGTAGTATCGATTTTGTTATGTCAGACGTGGACCGCTAATTATGCACGATCAAAAAATTGCCATTCATACGATCGACCCGAACGAGGTCTTCGTGCTGAGCGCGGAAGAGCATCACGCTATCGAGCACGAAAAACACCACTATGAAGATGCGCGCGCGGCGTCGATTGAGGCGCTGAAGATTGTGCAGAAGCAGCGCGGCTGGGTGCCGGACGGCGCCATCCACGCTATCGCCGAGGTGCTGGGCATTCCGGCGAGCGACGTCGAAGGCGTCGCCACCTTCTATAGCCAGATTTTCCGTCAGCCGGTCGGCCGTCACGTTATCCGCTATTGCGACAGCGTAGTGTGTCACATCACCGGCTATCAGGGCATTCAGGCGGCGCTGGAGCAGAATCTCAATATCAAGCCTGGCCAGACCACGGCGGACGGCCGGTTTACGCTGCTGCCGACCTGCTGTCTGGGCAACTGCGACAAAGGCCCGACCATGATGGTGGATGAAGATACGCACGTTCATCTGACGCCGGAAGGCATCGCCTCATTACTGGAGCAGTATCAATGACCATCAAACAGATCATTCGTACTGCGGAAACGCATCCGCTCACCTGGCGCATGCGCGATGACCAACAGCCGGTATGGTTCGAAGAATATCGCAGTAAAAACGGCTATGCGGGCGCGGAAAAAGCGCTGAACGGCATGGCGCCGGACGAAATTGTCGCGGCGGTGAAAGATTCGGGCCTGAAAGGGCGCGGCGGCGCAGGCTTCTCCACTGGTCTGAAGTGGAGCCTGATGCCGAAAGACGAATCCATGAACATCCGTTACCTGCTGTGTAACGCCGATGAGATGGAGCCGGGCACCTATAAAGACCGCCTGCTGATGGAGCAGATGCCGCACCAGCTGGTGGAAGGCATGCTGATCAGCGCCTTCGCGCTGAAAGCCTATCGCGGCTACATCTTCCTGCGCGGCGAGTATATCGAAGCGGCGGTGAATCTGCGTCGCGCCATCGCGGAAGCGACCGAAGCGGGCTTCCTCGGTAAAAACATTCTCGGCACCGGGTTCGACTTCGAGCTGATCGTACACACCGGCGCGGGCCGCTATATTTGCGGCGAAGAGACGGCGCTGATCAACTCGCTGGAAGGTCGTCGCGCCAACCCGCGTTCCAAGCCGCCGTTCCCGGCGAGTGCGGGCGTGTGGGGCAAGCCGACCTGCGTTAATAACGTGGAAACGCTCTCCAACGTACCGGCGATCCTGGCCAACGGCGTCGAGTGGTACAAAGGCCTGTCGAAAAGCGACGATGCCGGCACCAAAATGATGGGCTTCTCCGGTCGCGTAAAAAATCCAGGCGTATGGGAACTGCCGTTCGGCATTACCGCGCGTGAAATCCTGGAAGATTATGCAGGCGGCATGCGCGACGGTCTGCGCTTTAAAGCCTGGCAGCCGGGCGGCGCGGGTACTGACTTCCTAACCGAGCAGCATCTCGATCTGCCGATGGAGTTCGCCAGCATTGGTAAAGCAGGCAGCCGCCTCGGTACGGCGCTGGCGATGGCCGTTGACCACGAGATCAATATGGTGTCGCTGGTGCGCAACCTGGAAGAGTTCTTCGCGCGCGAATCGTGCGGCTGGTGTACGCCATGCCGCGACGGCCTGCCGTGGAGTGTGAAAATCCTGCGCGCGCTGGAGCAGGGCAAAGGGCAGCCGGGCGATATCGAAACCCTGCAGCAGCTTTGCCGCCAGCTTGGTCCAGGCAAAACTTTCTGCGCCCACGCGCCCGGCGCAGTGGAGCCGCTGCAGAGCGCCATTAAATATTTCCGTGAAGAGTTTGAAGCCGGCATTGCGCCGCAGGTCTTCGGCAATACGCGCGCAATTGGCGGTATTCAGCCTAACCTGCTGAAAGCACGCTGGTAATTCGCCGCAGCACACGGAACCGGCTCTGCGCCGCTGCCCCAAAACCGGGGCAAGAATATGATTAACGCTCGTCTCTGACGAGCCTTACGGAAGCATGTTCACTATGGCTACAATCCATGTAGACGGTAAAGAATATGATGTGAACGGAGCGGACAACCTGCTGCAGGCGTGTCTCTCTCTGGGCCTTGATATTCCTTATTTTTGCTGGCATCCGGCGCTGGGAAGCGTTGGGGCTTGCCGCCAGTGTGCGGTGAAGCAATTCCAGAATGCCGAAGATACCCGCGGCCGTCTCGTCATGTCCTGCATGACGCCGGCCTCCGACGGCACCTTTATCTCTATTGACGACGGCGAAGCGAAAGAGTTTCGCGAAAGCGTGGTGGAGTGGCTGATGACCAACCACCCGCACGACTGTCCGGTCTGCGAAGAGGGCGGCAACTGTCACCTGCAGGATATGACGGTGATGACCGGCCACAGCTTCCGCCGCTACCGCTTTACGAAACGTACCCACCAGAATCAGGATCTCGGCCCGTTCATCTCTCATGAAATGAACCGCTGTATCGCCTGCTACCGCTGCGTGCGTTACTACAAAGATTATGCCGACGGCAAAGATCTGGGCGTTTACGGTGCGCACGATAACGTCTACTTCGGCCGTCCGGAGGAGGGCACGCTGGAGAGCGAATTCTCCGGCAACCTGGTGGAGATCTGCCCGACCGGCGTCTTCACCGACAAAACGCACTCCGAGCGATATAACCGTAAATGGGATATGCAGTTCGCGCCGAGCATCTGCCAGCAGTGCAGCGTCGGCTGTAACACCAGTCCCGGCGAGCGCTATGGCGAACTGCGCCGTATCGAAAACCGCTACAACGGTACGGTAAACCACTACTTCCTGTGCGACCGCGGCCGTTTCGGCTACGGCTACGTCAACCGTAAAGATCGTCCTCGTCATCCTGCGCTGCTGCGCGGCAACGACTGGGTCACGCTGAATGCGGAGCAGGCGGTTAACGCGGCGGCTGACGTCCTGCGTCAGGCGAAGCGCGTTATCGGCATCGGCTCCCCGCGCGCCAGCGTAGAGAGCAACTTTGCGCTGCGTGAACTGGTGGGTGCGGAAAACTTCTCTACCGGCATGCCGGCGGGGGAGCAGGCGCGTCTGGAACTGATGCTTAAAATCCTGCGCGAAAGCGGCATCTATACGCCGTCCCTGCGCGAAATGGAAAGCTATGACGCTGTGCTGGTGCTGGGCGAAGATCTGACCCAGGTCGGCGCGCGCGTGGCGCTCTCTGTGCGTCAGGCGGTAAAAGGCAAAGCGCGCGAAATGGCCGCGGCGCAGAAAGTCGCCGACTGGCAGATCGCCGCCATTCTTAATATCGGTCAGCACGCTAAACATCCGCTGTTCGTCACTAACGTCGACGAAACCCGCCTTGATGATATCGCCGCGTGGAGCTATCGCGCGCCGGTGGAAGATCAGGCGCGTCTCGGCTTCGCCATCGCCAGCGCGCTGGATGAAAGTGCGCCGGTAGTCAGCGATTTCGACAGCAGCCTTAGCGGCAAGCTGGACGTCGTGGTGCAGGCGCTGGCCGGTGCGAAAAAACCGCTGATTATCTCCGGTACCCACTCGGGCAGCACGGCGATGATCGAAGCGGCGGCGAACGTCGCTAAAGCGCTGAAGGCGCGCGGCGCCGAGGTCGGCATTACGCTGCTGGCCGGTGCGGCAAACAGCATGGGTCTGGGCCTGATGGGCGGCAACACGCTCGACAGCGCGCTGGAACAGCTGAGCAGCGGCGAAGCGGATACGGTGGTGGTGCTGGAGAACGATCTCTATCGTCATGCGCCGAAAGCGCAGGTAGATGCCGCGCTGGCTAACGCCACGAATGTAATTGTGGTCGATCATCAGCGCACCGCGACGCTGGAGAAAGCGGGCCTGGTGCTCTCTACCGCCAGCTTCGCCGAAAGCGACGGCACCTCGATCAACCATGAAGGCCGCGCGCAACGCTTCTTCCAGGTTTACGATCCGGCTTACTACGACAACAGCATCGTGATGCTGGAGAGCTGGCGCTGGCTGCACTCGCTGCACAGCACGCTGGAAAGCCGCCATCCCGACTGGACGCAGCTTGATCACGTCATCGACGCCGTGGTGGCGAAGCTGCCGCAGCTGAAAGGCATTAAAGAAGCCGCGCCGGACGCCAGCTTCCGCATTCGCGGACAAAAACTGGCCCGCTCGCCAAACCGCTCCAGCGGACGTACCGCCGCGCGCGCCAATATCAGCGTGCACGAGCCGCGTCAGCCGCAGGATCGGGACAGCATGTTTGCCTTCTCGATGGAAGGCAACAACCAGCCGAGCGCGCCGCGTTCGCAAATCCCCTTCGCCTGGGCGCCAGGCTGGAACTCCCCGCAGGCGTGGAACAAGTTCCAGGCCGAAGTGGGCGGCAAGCTGCGCAACGGCGATCCCGGCGTGCGTCTGTTCGAAGCAGGCGATGCGTCGCTGCCGTGGTTCACTGAGGTCCCGACCGCGTTTGTTGGCGGCGAGCAGTGGCGCGTCGCGCCTTACTACCAGCTGTTCGGTAGCGAAGAGATGACCCAGCGTTCGGCGGTGTTCCAGAAACGTATGCCGCAACCGATGCTGGTGATCAATCAGAGCGATGCGGCGAAGCTGGGCGTGAATGAAGGCACGGCCGTTGAGTTCACCTGTTCAGGCGAGACCCTGCGTCTGCCGGTTCGCTTCTCCAGCGCGCTGCAGCCGGGTCAGATAGGCCTGCCGCTGGGTATGCCGGGCGTTCCGCCGTTCCTGGCGGGCGCGCACATTGACAAACTGCAGGAGGCGGCGCAATGAGCTGGTTAACACCGGACGTTATCGACATCATTCTGACCGTGGTGAAGGCGATCGTCATTCTGCTGGTCGTAGTGGCGTGCGGCGCGTTTATGAGCTTCGCCGAACGCCGCCTGCTCGGTCTGTGGCAGAACCGCTACGGGCCGAACCGCGTGGGCTGGGGCGGTTCGCTGCAGCTCGCTGCGGATATGATCAAGATGTTCTTTAAAGAGGACTGGGTTCCACCCTTTACCGACCGCTTTATCTTTACGCTTGCGCCGGTCATTGCGTTCGTCTCCCTGCTGCTGGCGTTCGCCATTGTGCCGGTGTCGCCGAGCTGGATGGTGACTGACCTTAACATCGGGCTGCTTTTCTTCCTGATGATGGCGGGTCTGGCGGTTTACGCGGTGCTGTTCGCCGGCTGGTCGAGCAATAACAAATACTCGCTGTTGGGCGCGATGCGTGCTTCCGCGCAGACGCTGAGCTACGAAGTGTTTCTCGGTCTGTCGCTGATGGGCGTGGTGGCGCAGGCGGGCTCGTTCAATATGACCGCTATCGTTGAAAGCCAGGCGCATCTGTGGAACATCATTCCGCAGTTCTTCGGCTTCCTGACCTTCTGTATCGCGGGCGTGGCGGTGTGTCACCGTCACCCGTTCGACCAACCGGAAGCGGAGCAGGAGCTGGCGGACGGTTACCATATCGAATATGCCGGGATGAAGTTCGGTCTGTTCTTCGTGGGCGAGTATGTGGCTATCACCACCGTATCAGCGCTGATCGTGACGCTGTTCTTCGGCGGCTGGCAAGGCCCGTTCCTGCCGCCGTTCATTTGGTTCGCCCTGAAGACGGCGTTCTTTATGGTGATGTTTATCCTGATTCGTGCTGCGCTTCCGCGTCCACGCTATGACCAGGTGCTGTCGTTCGGCTGGAAAGTCTGTCTGCCGTTGACGCTGTTGAACCTGCTGGCGACCGCCGCAGTGATTCTGTACAACGCGCAGTAAGAGGTGTTGAGATGACTTTAAAAGATATTGTCGTTGGCTTCGGCACGACAGTGCGCAGTATCTGGATGATAGGCATGCATGCCTTCGCCAAACGCGAAACTCAGATGTATCCGGAGGAGCCGGTCTATCTGCCGCCGCGCTATCGCGGTCGTATCGTGCTGACGCGCGATCCCGACGGCGAAGAGCGCTGCGTAGCCTGTAACCTCTGTGCGGTGGCCTGTCCGGTCAGCTGTATTTCGCTGCAGAAAGCAGAGACCAAAGATGGCCGCTGGTACCCGGAATTTTTCCGCATCAACTTCTCGCGCTGCATTTTCTGCGGGATGTGCGAAGAGGCCTGTCCGACTACCGCGATCCAGCTGACGCCCGATTTCGAACTGGGCGAGTTCAAGCGCCAGGATCTGGTGTATGAAAAAGAAGATCTGCTGATCTCCGGTCCGGGCAAATATCCCGAGTACAACTTCTACCGCATGGCAGGTATGGCGATCGAAGGGAAAGATAAGGGCGACGCCGAAAACGAAGCCAAACCCATCGACGTCAAAGGTTTGTTACCTTAAGGAGCCCGGCATGGAAATTGCGTTTTATCTTTGCGGTCTGGTGGCGGTGCTGACGACGCTGCGCGTCATCACCCACACCAATCCGGTGCATGCGCTGCTGTATCTGATCGTGTCGCTGCTCTCCGTCGCAGGCGTTTTCTTCTCGCTCGGTGCCTATTTCGCCGGCGCGCTGGAGATCATCGTCTACGCCGGCGCCATTATGGTGCTGTTCGTCTTCGTGGTGATGATGCTCAATATGGGCAACGCCACGATGAAGCAGGAGCGCGACTGGCTGCAGCCTTCGCTGTGGATTGGTCCTGGCATCGTTTCGCTATTGCTGTTGGTGGTCATGGTTTATGCCATTCTGACCGCTAACGATCAGGGCATCGATGGCACGGTTATCGACGCCAAAGCGGTAGGCATCAGCCTGTTCGGCCCTTACGTCCTGGCGGTGGAACTCGCCTCAATGCTGCTGCTGGCGGGTCTGGTAGTGGCGTTCCACGTCGGACGCGAAGAGCGTCAGGGCGAAGTGGTGAGCAATCGTGACGCCAATAAGGAGGAGCACGCATGATCCCGTTACAACACGGCTTAATTCTGGCCGCCGTGCTGTTTGTCCTTGGACTGACATCACTGGTGCTGCGTCGCAACCTGCTGTTCATGCTGATCGGCCTCGAGATTATGATCAACGCGGCCGCGCTGGCGCTCGTTGTGGCGGGCAGCTACTGGGGACAGGCGGATGGACAGGTGATGTATATCCTGGCGATCAGCCTTGCGGCGGCGGAAGCCAGCATCGGCCTGGCGCTGCTGCTCCAGCTCTATCGTCGTCGTCTGACGCTGAACATTGATACTGTGAGCGAGATGCGCGGATGAATCTTCTCTATTTAACAATCCTGTTTCCGCTGATCGGCTTCTTGCTGTTGGCGTTTTCCCGTGGTCGCTGGTCGGAGAACCTGTCGGCTGCGATCGGCATGGGCTCGGTGGGCCTGGCGGCGCTGGTGACGCTCTATGTCGGCATTGACTTCTTTGCTAATGGTCAGCAGCCCTTTACTCAGGCGCTCTGGACCTGGATGCAGGTCGGTAATTTCGACATTAAGGTCAACCTGACGCTGGACGGACTTTCGCTCACCATGCTCTCTGTGGTGACTGGCGTCGGCTTCCTGATCCATATGTTCGCTTCCTGGTATATGCGCGGCGAAGAGGGCTACTCCCGCTTTTTCGCCTATACCAACCTGTTTATCGCGAGCATGGTGGTGCTGGTACTGGCCGATAACCTGATGCTGATGTATCTCGGCTGGGAAGGGGTAGGGCTCTGCTCATACCTGCTGATCGGCTTCTACTACAGCAATCCAGAAAACGGCAAAGCGGCGATGAAAGCCTTTATCATCACCCGCGTCGGCGACGTCTTTCTCGCTTTTGCACTGTTCATCCTCTACAACGAACTGGGTACGCTCAACTTCCGCGAAATGATGGAACTGGCGCCGCAGCACTTCGCGGCGGATAACCATATGCTGCAGTGGGCGACGCTGATGCTGCTGGGCGGCGCGGTAGGTAAATCCGCGCAGCTGCCGCTGCAGACCTGGCTGGCAGACGCGATGGCCGGTCCGACTCCGGTATCGGCGCTGATCCACGCCGCAACCATGGTAACGGCAGGCGTCTACCTTATCGCCCGCAGCCACGGCCTGTTCCTGCTGACGCCGGAAGTCCTGCATCTGGTTGGTATCGTCGGCGCGATTACGCTGGTGCTGGCGGGCTTCGCCGCGCTGGTACAGACCGATATCAAGCGCGTGCTGGCCTACTCGACCATGAGCCAGATCGGCTACATGTTCCTGGCGCTCGGCGTACAGGCGTGGGACGCGGCGATTTTCCATCTGATGACGCACGCGTTCTTTAAAGCGCTGCTGTTCCTCTCATCGGGTTCAGTGATCCTTGCCTGCCATCACGAGCAGAACATCTTTAAAATGGGTGGCCTGCGTAAGAGCATCCCGCTGGTCTATGTCTGCTTCCTGGTGGGCGGTGCCGCGCTGGCTGCGCTACCGCTGATTACGGCAGGCTTCTACAGTAAAGATGAAATTCTGTTCGGCGCGCTGGCGAACGGCCACATCAATCTGATGGTGGCTGGCCTGGTAGGGGCTTTCCTGACCTCAATCTACACCTTCCGCATGATCTTCATCGTGTTCCACGGCGAAGAGAAGATCCACGCGCATGCGGGTAAAGGTATCACTCATCATCTGCCGCTGATCGTGCTGCTGGTACTGTCGACCTTCGTCGGCGCGCTGATTACCCCGCCGCTGGCTGGCGTACTGCCGCAGGGTGAAGCGGGCGAAGCGGGCAAGGTCGGACTGGAGATCGCCTCTGGCGTGGTCGCCGTGGTGGGCATCCTGATCGCTGCTGCGCTCTGGCTGGGCAAACGCCAGCTGGTCAGCCGCGTCGCCAACAGCGCCCCGGGCCGTTTCTTCGGCACCTGGTGGTTCGCCGCATGGGGCTTCGACTGGCTGTATGACAAAGTGTTCGTCAAACCTTATCTCGGTATCGCCTGGCTGTTGCAGCGCGATCCGCTGAATGCGGTGATGAACCTGCCCGCGCTGGTGTCGCGTATCGCCAATAAAGGTCTGGTGGTCAGCGAAAACGGTTATCTGCGCTGGTATGTCGCCTCAATGGGCGTGGGCGCCGTGGTGGTGCTGGCGCTGATGCTGGTGGTTTAAAAGATGAGCGGGATGAAAGATTTTCATCTCATCGGATATGCAAAAAGTGCCTGAGTAGTGAGCGTTATCGGCGCAGCCAGTTTTGACGTCGACAGCACGCAGCAACCGGAACGTAGTTAACTACGTAAAGATTGCGAGCGCTGTCGGCGGCGAAGAGGGCAAGCTGAATAGCCCATAAAAAGGACATATAAGGGAAAGACTTCAGTGCTATTACCTTGGCTAATAATCATTCCATTCGTCGGCGGTTTACTCTGCTGGCTGGCTGAGCGCCTTGGCGCGAAGACGCCGCGCTGGATAGCCCTGATTACCATGGGCCTGACGCTGGCGATTTCGCTGCAGCTCTGGCTGCAGGGCGGCTATTCACTGACGCAGGCAGCGGGCATGCCGCAGTGGCAGTCGGAGTTCTCCGCCACCTGGATCCCGCGTTTCGGCATCAATTTCCATCTGGCGCTGGATGGTCTGTCGCTACTGATGGTGGTGCTGACCGGCCTGCTCGGCCTGATGGCGGTGCTCTGTTCCTGGAACGAAATCGAAAAGTATCAGGGCTTTTTCCACCTCAACCTGATGTGGATCCTGGGCGGCGTCATCGGCGTCTTCCTGGCTATCGATATGTTCCTGTTCTTCTTCTTCTGGGAGATGATGCTGGTGCCGATGTATTTTCTCATCGCGCTCTGGGGTCATAAGGCATCCGACGGCAAAACCCGTATCACCGCAGCCACCAAGTTTTTCATTTATACCCAGTCTTCGGGTCTGGTGATGCTGATTGCGATTCTGGGGCTGGTGTTCGTGCACTATAACGCGACCGGCGTCTGGACGTTTAACTACGAGCAACTGCTGAAAACGCCGATGTCGCACACGGTGGAATATCTGCTGATGCTGGGCTTCTTTATCGCCTTCGCGGTAAAAATGCCGGTGGTGCCGCTGCACGGCTGGTTGCCTGACGCACACAGCCAGGCGCCGACTGCCGGTTCAGTGGACCTTGCGGGGATTCTGCTGAAAACCGCAGCTTACGGTCTGCTGCGCTTCAGCCTGCCGCTGTTCCCCAACGCTTCGGCGGAGTTTGCCCCGATCGCCATGTGGCTGGGCATTATCGGCATCTTCTACGGCGCGTGGATGGCCTTCTCGCAGACCGACATTAAACGCCTGATCGCCTACACGTCGATTTCGCATATGGGCTTTGTGCTGATCGCCATCTATACCGGCAGCCAGCTCGCCTTCCAGGGAGCAGTCGTGCAGATGATTGCGCACGGCCTCTCTGCCGCCGCGCTCTTTATCCTGTGCGGTCAGCTCTATGAGCGTCTGCATACGCGCGATATGCGTCAGATGGGCGGCCTCTGGTCACGCATTAAGTGGATCCCGGGCCTGTCGCTCTTCTTTGCGGTGGCGAACCTGGGGATGCCGGGTACCGGCAACTTCGCGGGCGAATTTATGATCCTGACGGGCAGTTTCCAGGTGGTGCCGGTCATTATCGTGATTGGTACTTTCGGCCTGGTTTTCGCCTCGGTTTACTCGCTGATCATGATGCAGCGCGCCTACTACGGCGAAGCGAAATCGAAAGATCCGCTGCCGGGCATGTCGCCGCGTGAATTCACGATGATCATGGTGCTGGTGGTTCTGCTGGTGCTGCTGGGCGTTTACCCACAGCCGATTCTGGATACGTCCCATGCCGCCATGAGCAATATTCAGCAGTGGTTTACCGCTTCAATTTCAACTACAAGGCCGTAATTCGCCATGACAATAACTTTTCAACAATTGATCGCGCTACTGCCGCTGTTGATCGTCGGATTGACGGTGGTAGTTGTGATGCTGTCCATTGCCTGGCGACGCAACCACTTTGTTAACGCCACGCTGACGGTCATTGGTCTGAACCTGGCGCTGGTTTCGCTCTGGTATGTGGCGCACGCCGGCGCAATGGACGTGACGCCGCTGCTGCGGGTCGATCCTTACGCTGTGTTCTATACCGCGCTGGTGATCCTGGCGAGCCTGGCGACCTGTACTTTCGCCTATCCCTGGCTGGCCGGTTTCCCGGACAACAAGGATGAGTTCTATCTGCTGGTGCTGATCGCGGCACTGGGCGGGATCGTGCTGGCCAGCGCTAACCATCTGGCGTCGCTGTTTATCGGCGTCGAGCTGCTGTCGCTGCCGCTGTTCGGTATGATTGGCTACGCCTTCCGTCAGAAGCGTTCTTTAGAAGCGGCGCTGAAATATACCATTCTGTCTGCGGCTGCCTCCTCTTTCCTGCTGTTCGGCATCGCGCTGGTCTATGCCGATTCCGGCAGCCTGAGCTTCGTTAAGCTGGGAGAGAGTTTGAACGACACCATGATCCAACAGCCGCTGCTGCTGGTTGGTCTGGGCATGATGATTATCGGGCTGGGCTTTAAGCTGTCGCTGGTGCCGTTCCATCTCTGGACGCCGGACGTTTACCAGGGCGCGCCTGCGCCGGTATCGACTTTCCTCGCAACCGCCAGCAAGATCGCTATTTTCGGCGTCATCATGCGTCTGTTTATGTACGCGCCGCTGACCGACAGCGAAGCCGTTCGCACTGTGCTGGGCCTGATCGCTTTCGTGTCGATTCTGTTCGGCAACCTGATGGCGATTTCGCAGAGCAATATCAAACGTCTGCTGGGTTACTCCTCTATCGCGCATCTCGGCTACCTGCTGGTGGCGCTGATTGCGGTGAAAACCCATCAGCTGTCGCTGGAAACTGCGGGCGTCTATCTGGCGGGTTACCTGTTCAGCAGCCTCGGCGCGTTCGGCGTCGTCAGCCTGATGTCCAGCCCTTACCGCGGCCCGGATGCTGACTCGCTCTACTCCTATCGCGGCCTGTTCTGGCACCGTCCTGTGCTGTCGGCGGTGATGACGGTGATGATGCTGTCGCTGGCGGGCATTCCGATGACGCTCGGCTTTATCGGCAAGTTTTACGTTATCGCTTCAGGCGTCAATGCGCACCTGTGGTGGTTGACGGCAGCCGTGGTTATCGGCAGCGCCATCGGCCTCTACTACTACCTGCGCGTGACGGTGAGCCTCTATCTCAGCCCGCCGGAGCTGCATACGCGCGATACGCCAGCTAACTGGGCGTTTACCGCGGGCGGCGTGGTCGTGCTGATTTCAGCGATTCTGGTGCTGCTGCTCGGCGTCTATCCGCAGCCGCTGATTACGCTGGTGCAGATGGCTCAGCCGCTGATGTAAACTGCCTTTCCCTTAATGAAATCAGGCCCGCGGGCCTGATTTTTTTTGCCTTCAGGAGCGACTATGGAGATCAACTGGCAGGATAAACATCACAGCGAACTGAGCGCGCAGCAGCTTTATGCGGTGCTGGCGCTGCGCTGCGCCGTTTTTATCGTCGAGCAAAGCTGCCCTTATCTGGATGTTGACGGCCAGGATCTGACGGCCGATAACCGCCATATTCTGGGGATGCGCGGCGATGAGCTGGTGGCTTATGCGCGTATCCTTACCCCTGCTGATGACGCTGCGCCAGTGGCGATAGGGCGCGTTATCGTCTCCGCCAGCGCGCGTGGTCTGAACCTCGGAAACCGGCTGATGGAGCAGGCGCTGCTCAGCTGCGAACAGCACTGGCCTGAGCGCGAGGTTTATCTTTCTGCGCAGGCGCATCTGCAAAATTTCTATGGGCGTCTCGGTTTTCAGGCGGTCGGGGATATCTACCTCGAAGACAATATTCCCCATATCGATATGCGCAAATAAAAAACGGCGAGCCCGCAGAGACTCGCCGTTACAAACAGCTAAACAGGTGACATGGTTCGAAGAGCAAAGCGGCCTGCGCCATGGATAGCGCAGGCTGGGCCATCTTTTGCGCGGCTATAGCACCCGCGCAGTTCAATAGCCGGCGTCAAACGGCAAGCCTGGGCTCGCCGCTCGCTTTTTTAGCCTGACGTCATCTGCCGGTCATCCACATATTTGCGCTGATCCGGCGGCGGCGGGAAATACTGGTAGAGCCAGGTTTCACTCAGGGTTTCATCTCTGGTGCGCAGGAACAGGCGCATCTCTACCGGCGTGGTGGCGTCGCTGTTGGGATACCAGTCGAACAGGATGCGATAACCGTTCATCGGCTCGACGTAGAGGATTTCGACCTGTTTGAAGGTGCCGGATGAGAGAGTAATGACCGGCTCAATGCCCTTCGGCGCAGCCGCTTTCAAATCGCCGCCGACAAAATCGATGGCGAAGCGACGGCACCACTGCTCCGGGAAGTGCTCGCCCGGCGCCCAGCCTTCCGGGAAGCCACCTATGCCGGTGCGGGTCGCATCGACACGCGCCAGTCCACTGCGAACCGGCGGCAGGCTGCTCCAGTAGAGCTTATAGGAGAAGCTGAACTCGCTGCCGGCTTTTACCGGCTCGGCTGGCTGCCAGAAGCAGACAATATTATCCAGCGTTTCCCCGGTGGTCGGGATCTCCATCAGGTTGATGGCGCCTTTGCCCCATTTGCCGACCGGCTCGACCCACAGGCTGGGACGCTTGTCGTACCAGCCGATAACGTCCTGATAATCCTTAAAGTCGTGGTTAAGCTGCAACAGGCCGAAACCGCGCGGATTCTCATCCTGATAGGCATTGTACTGCAGCTTCTGCGGGTTATTCAGCGGACGGGCGATCCATTCGCCGCTGCCAGTCCACATCGCCAGGCGATCGGAATCATGGATCTGCGGATGGTAGGTGTTGCACATGCGGCGCTCGTTGGTGCCGCAGCTGAACATGCTGGTCATCGGCGCAATGCCGAGCTGGCGGATCTCTTTGCGCGCGAAGAGATGGTTTTCCACCTCCATCACTACACGTTGCGCTTCGCAGTGAATGGTGAACTTATAGGCGCCGGTGACGCTGGCGCCATCCAGCAGGGCGTAAACGACAAAGGTGGTATCGTCCGCTTTCGGCGTCTCAAACCAGAACGCGGTGAAGTCGGGGAACTCTTCGCTGCCGTTGCTGAAGGTGTTGACCGCCACACCGCGTGCGGAGAGGCCGTACTGATAGGTGTCGTCCACCGCGCGGAAATAGCTGGCACCAAGGAAGGAGACGATATCGCGGCGCGCCAGCTCCGGTTTTTTAAAGGCACGGAAGCCGGCGAAGCCGAGATCGTTTTTGCCCACCAGCTGCTGGGTATCTACCTTCGCGTTGTTATAGTTAAACAGCTCAGGGCGGAAATGGATCTCACGTGCCTCACGGCTGTCAGCGTCAACGGAAAACATGCGGATGCGGCGCTTAAAGCCCATACCGACATGGAAAAACTGCACGTCGAGCTGACGATCGGGGATAGTGTTCCACAGCGAATGACCGGCGTCGTACTGAATTTCGTTGTACGCCTGCGGCGTCAGCGTCGCCAGCGTCTCCGGCAGCGCGCCTGGCGCGCCACCCCAGGGCTGCTTCGCCAGCGCGGCGGCTGTCTTTTTCAGTACATCGAAATCGAAGCGCACAGCGGCGCCGTCAGCAATGCCATCTTCTGCCCAGGCGGATTGCGCAAACAGCGTGGACAGGCCGGTCATACCGCTGACGGCGGAGAAGGCCATTGACGCTTTCATAAACATTCTTCGATTCATGCCAGAAATTATTCCTTAGCGTTCGAGTGTGTTGTGACTGCCCAGCTCTGCGCTCAGGTGAGCCAAAAGCGCAGATAACAGCAGGGTACGACAGTCTGGTAGATGAAAAATTCAGTCCGCCTTAAATTTATCAGATTAATCAAGAAGGCCGAGGAATTTCGTATTGAGTCCTTCAGCAGGAAACTCAGGGGAATCCTGGCGAAACCATCCTGCAAACGGCGATTTAGCCGCTATAGTTAAGAGACTGCTTTATAAATGACACGGAGGAAATGATGGTAAAAGAGACAGAAGCTTTCGACACCAATCTGGATGATGATTTGGCGCTGCTGACCGAGACGCTGGAAGAGGTGCTGAAGTCATCAGGCGATCCGACCGATCAGAAGTACGTTGAACTTAAAACCAAAGCGGAGCAGGCGCTGGAAGATGTGAAATCACGCGTCAGCCAGGCCTCTGACAGCTACTACTATCGCGCTAAAAATGTAGCTTACCGCGCCGATGACTATGTGCATGAGAAACCCTGGCAGGGTATCGGCATCGGCGCAGCCGCTGGCCTGGTGCTCGGCCTGCTGCTGGCGCGCCGTTAAGGCTACGTCACTGAAAACGGCGGGGCTCTCCCGCCGTTTGTTTTGTTACCTTCCTCATATTAGCCCCGCGCCGTTCTTCTTCTCCCTCTCTCTATGCTCCTGATGCGAAAAGCGCAGGATAGTGTTGAGTTTAATCAGCGTGCTTCCTACAGTAGATCGATGGACAAAAGGAGATCAAAACGTGATAAGAGTCGAGATGTTGTCTACAGGGGACGAGGTGCTGCACGGCCAAATCGTGGATACCAACGCCGCCTGGCTGGCGGATCTGCTGTTTCAGCACGGTTTACCGATGACCAGCCGCAGCACGGTAGGCGATTCGTTGTCGTCGCTGGTGGAAACGCTGCAGGCTCGTAGCGAAGTCGCGGATGTGCTTATCGTGAATGGCGGCCTCGGCCCAACCAGCGACGATCTCAGCGCGCTGGCGGCGGCGAAAGCGAGCGGTGTCGAACTGGTGCTGCATCAGGAATGGCTCGATAACATCGAGGCGTGGTTCGCCAGCCGTGGACGCGTAATGGCGGCGAGCAACCGCAAGCAGGCGGAGATACCCGCCAATGCTGAGATGATCGATAACCCGGTGGGCACCGCCTGCGGCTTTGCGCTGCGGCTTAACCGCTGCTGGATCTTCTTTACGCCTGGCGTGCCGTCTGAATTTAAGGTGATGGTGGAGCAGCAAATTCTGCCGCGTCTTAAACAGCATTTTGAGCTGCCGGCGCCGCCGCTCTGTCTGCGCCTGACAACGTTCGGTCGCGGCGAAAGCGACATCGCCGCCGAGCTGGAGCCGCTGGCGCTCCCCGAGGGCGTAGTAATGGGTTATCGCTCTTCAATGCCGATTATCGAGATAAAGCTGACCGGGCCAGCCAGCCAGCGCGTGGCCATGGAGCAGGTCTGGCAGCAGGTGCGTCTGCTGCTGGCGGAGTGCACTATTTTTGAAGGCACCGAAGGGTTGCCAGCGCTGCTGGCGCGCGAGCTGAAAGAGCGTGGTTTCCGTCTGGCGCTCAGCGAGCAGTACACCGCCGGGCTGCTGCACTGGCAGCTGGCCGCGGCAGAAGTACCGCTTAGCGCGGCGGAAATCCTGCCGCTGCATCAGGAGGGGCTGGAAGAGCAGGTTCAGCGTACGCGCGCGCTGGCGGCGCATCACGGCACAGTGCTGGCGTTATCGACCGGCGCGCTGGAAGAGGGCGAGGTTTCGCTGGCGCTGCATACGCCGGAAGCGAGCTGGGGACAGCGAGTGAAGTTCACCCACGGTCGCCATAATCTGGAGACGCGACAGAAGGTGGTGGCGATGATGGCGATGAATATGCTGCGTCGCTGGCTGCACGGCAGCGAGGTCAGCACCGGTCACGGCTGGATTGATATTCTGGAATCAGTGAAGCTGTAGTGGGGCACTGCTAACAGACGGCTGAAATGTTAAAGCGCGGGTGTCATGGCCCGGGGAGCAAAGCGTCCTGCGCCAGGGATGGCGCAGGACGAGCTGGCAGGGATGCCGCTTTTGCGTCTTTGCGATCGGGCCATGACATCCGCGTTGGCACTGCTATCGCAGATAACCGGCCTTGCTATAGCTCGATTTCAATCTCACCCTTCGCCAGACAGCAGCAGGGCAAAATTTCCCCCTGCTGAACAAACGCCAGCGGCGTTTCGGCATAGTGCACTTCGCCCTTCAGCAGCCGCGTGCGGCACGAACCGCAGTAGCCTTCACGGCACTGAAACTCCACGCACAGATTATGTGCTTCCAGCGTCGTCAACAGGTTGGGGTGATGCTCTGCGCACTCCAGTCGCTGACCGGAACTGCGCAGGATAACAACGGCACGGCTCATACTTACAGCTGGAAATCGTTGAAGTCGTCTTCGCCTACTTCCGAGTCAATCTGACCCACCAGATAGGAGCTCACTTCCACTTCCTGCGGCGCCACCTGCACGTTGTCTGATACCAGCCAGGAGTTGATCCACGGAATCGGGTTGGAGCGCGTCTGGAACGGCAGATCCAGGCCCACCGCCTGCATACGGATATTGGTGATGTACTCAATGTACTGGCAGAGAATATCTTTGTTCAGGCCGATCATCGAACCGCCGCTAAACAGATATTCCGCCCACTCTTTCTCCTGCTCGGCCGCTTTCTTGAAGAGATCGAAACACTCTTCACGGCATTCGGCGGCAATCTCTTTCATTTCAGGATCGTCTTCGCCGGTGCGCATCAGGTTCAGCATATGCTGGGTGCCGGTCAGGTGCAGCGCTTCGTCGCGTGCGATCAGACGAATAATTTTGGCGTTGCCTTCCATCAGTTCGCGTTCGGCGAAGGCGAAAGAGCAGGCGAAGCTGACGTAGAAGCGAATCGCTTCCAGCGCGTTAACGCTCATCAGGCAAATATAGAGCTGCTTTTTCAGCGCGCGCAGATTCACGGTCACGGTTTTGCCGTTAACCTGATGCGTGCCTTCGCCCAGCAGATGCCAGTAGTTAGTCATCTCGATCAGATCGTCGTAGTACTTCGAGATATCCTGCGCGCGCGCGAGGATCTGCTCGTTAGTCACGATATCGTCGAAGACCAGCGAAGGGTCGTTAACGATATTACGAATGATATGGGTGTAAGAGCGCGAGTGAATAGTCTCGGAGAAGGCCCAGGTTTCCACCCAGGTTTCCAGCTCGGGGATCGAGATCAGCGGCAGCAGCGCGACGTTCGGGCTGCGGCCCTGAATCGAGTCGAGCAGGGTCTGATATTTCAGGTTGCTGATAAAGATGTGCTTCTCATGCTCCGGCAGCGCCTGATAGTCGATGCGGTCGCGTGAGACGTCTACCTCTTCCGGACGCCAGAAAAAGGAGAGCTGCTTTTCAATCAGCTTTTCAAAGATGTCATATTTCTGCTGGTCGAAGCGCGCCACGTTGACGGACTGACCAAAGAACATCGGCTCTTTCAGCTGATCGTTTTTATTCTGTGAGAACGTAGTGTAAGCCATACAAACTGTCCAAATGTGAACGGGGCGCAGCGCGGCCCCGTGAAATGACGCAGGCGGGAGACGCGCTCCCGCCCAACCTTAAATCTTACAAGCGCCGCTTTCGCAACCGTCATCCTGAATGGAAGGCGCCAGATCGTCCTGCGCGTCTTCCGCACCGTCGCGGGTGTTCTGATAGTAGAGCGTCTTGACGCCGAACTTATAGGCGGTCAGCAGATCTTTCAGCAGCTGCTTCATCGGCACCTTGCCGTTGGCGAAGCGCGACGGATCGTAGTTGGTGTTAGAGGAGATCGCCTGGTCGATAAACTTCTGCATAACGCCGACCAGCTGCAGATAACCGTCGTTGGACGGCATTTCCCACAGCAGCTCGTACTGATCTTTCAGGCGCTCATACTCTGGCACCACCTGACGCAGAATGCCGTCTTTGGAGGCTTTGATGCTGATATGGCCGCGCGGCGGCTCAATGCCGTTGGTGGCGTTGGAGATCTGCGAAGAGGTCTCAGAAGGCATCAGCGCAGAGAGCGTAGAGTTGCGCAGACCGTGAGTCTTGATCGACTCGCGCAGGCCGTCCCAGTCCAGGTGCAGCGGCTCGTTGCAAATGCTGTCGAGATCCTTCTTATAGGTATCGATCGGCATAATGCCCTGCGAGTAGGTGGTTTCGTTGAACCACGGGCAGGCACCTTGCTCTTTCGCCAGCTCGTTCGAGGCTTTCAGCAGGTAATACTGAATCGCTTCGAAGGTTCTGTGCGTCAGGTTGTTGGCGCTGCCGTCGGAGTAGCGCACGCCGTTCTTCGCCAGATAGTAAGCGAAGTTGATAACGCCGATACCCAGGGTACGACGGCCCATCGCGCCGCGTTTGGCGGCTGGAATCGGGTAGTCCTGATAGTCGAGCAGAGCGTCGAGCGCGCGTACCGCCAGGGTCGCCAGCTCTTCCAGATCGTCCAGGCTTTCAATCGCGCCGAGGTTAAACGCCGACAGCGTACAGAGCGCGATTTCGCCGTTCTCGTCGTTGACGTCTTCCAGCGGTTTGGTCGGCAGCGCGATCTCCAGGCAGAGGTTAGACTGGCGCACCGGCGCGATGCTGGCGTCGAACGGGCTGTGGGTGTTGCAGTGGTCGACGTTCTGAATGTAGATACGACCGGTGGAGGCGCGCTCCTGCATCATCAGCGAGAAGAGATCGACCGCTTTAACGCGCTGCTTGCGGATGCTCTCGTCCTGCTCATATTTGGTGTACAGACGTTCAAACTCTTCCTGATCGGCAAAGAAGGCGTCGTAGAGGCCAGGCACGTCGGACGGGCTGAACAGAGTAATATCTTCGCCCTTCAGCAGACGCTGATACATCAGCTTGTTGATCTGCACGCCGTAGTCCATATGGCGGACGCGGTTGCCTTCGACGCCGCGGTTGTTCTTCAGCACCAGCAGGCTTTCCACTTCCAGATGCCACATCGGGTAGAACAGCGTCGCCGCGCCGCCGCGAACGCCGCCCTGCGAGCAGGATTTCACCGCAGTCTGGAAATGCTTGTAGAACGGGATGCAGCCGGTATGGAAGGCTTCGCCGCCGCGGATCGGGCTGCCCAGCGCGCGAATGCGGCCAGCGTTGATGCCGATACCGGCGCGCTGCGACACATACTTCACGATGGCGCTGGAGGTAGCGTTGATAGAGTCGAGACTGTCGCCGCACTCAATCAGCACGCAGGAGCTGAACTGGCGCGTCGGGGTGCGCACGCCAGACATGATCGGCGTTGGCAGCGAGATCTTAAAGGTCGAAATCGCGTCGTAGAAGCGCTTGATGTAGTCCATACGGGTATCGCGCGGATAGCCGGAGAAGAGGCAGGCGGCGACGAGGATGTAGAGGAACTGCGCGCTCTCGTAGATATCGCCGGTGACGCGGTTCTGCGCCAGATATTTGCCTTCCAGCTGTTTTACCGCCGCGTAGGAGAAGTTCATATCGCGCCAGTGGTCGATAAAGCCGTCCATCTGCTCGAACTCTTCAACCGTGTAGTCTTCCAGCAGGTGGCGGTCATATTTGCCCATCTCCACCATGCGCACCACCTGATCGTAAAGCTTCGGCGGCTCGAACTGGCCGTACGCTTTTTTACGCAGGTGGAAGATCGCCAGGCGGGCAGCAAGGTATTGATAGTCCGGCGCGTCGCGCGAGATCAGGTCTGCTGCGGCCTTGATGATGGTTTCATGAATATCAGACGTTCTGATGCCATCGTAAAACTGGATATGGGAGCGCAGTTCGACCTGGGAAACCGAGACGTTGTTCAGCCCTTCAGCGGCCCAGTCGAGTACCCGGTGAATTTTATCGAGATCAATGCGTTCCTGGCGGCCATCGCGTTTAGTAACGAGCAGACTTTGATTCATGTCGCGTTATACCATCCGTAAGTGAAAAAGAGTCCCCTGTTTATTCACAGGGTTATTCAATGTGAATAATTCTGTGGATAAACACTATATGTTGGGGGTTGGGAGAGATTAAGTAACAATATGGGGGTTATTCTAGTGACCTGTGGCCAGATAACAAGACGGAAAAATGATGCCCCTGGGACTTGTATTTTTTGCGGAATTTCTTAACCCCGCGACTTATAAGGCTCAATGGCGTGTCAACTGCCGCGGTAAAAAATTCGAGATTTTGATCGACCGCTGATTTTTCGCACATCGCTGTGTTTTTTCCCGACAACCGTCTACCGAAGGAGCGGCAGGGTAAGAAAAAGTGATGACAGCGAGATGACAGGCGCGCAATAAGCTTGCGCGCCAAAGGGTTACTTTTTGACGTGGCGGGTATGCACCATATAGTTCACGTCGACGCCGCGCCCCAGACGAAACCTGTTGGTCAGCGGGTTGTAGTGCAGGCCGGTGATGTGCTGCTCGCGCAGCGCGGTTTCATCGACCCAGCCCAGCAGCTCAGAAGGGCGGATAAACTTTTTCACGTCGTGCGTGCCGCGCGGCACCATGCGCAGCACATATTCCGCGCCGAATATCGCCATCAGCCAGGCCTTTGGGTTGCGGTTGATAGTGGAGAAGAAAACCTCGCCGCCCGGTTTCACCAGACGCGCGCAGGCATGCACCACCGAACGCGGATCGGGCACATGCTCCAGCATCTCCATGCAGGTCACCACGTCATAGCGACCGGCGAATGCCTCGGCGTGGTCTTCCACCGTCTGCTGCACGTAATCGAGCGTCACGCCGTTTTCCTGCGCATGCAGGCGCGCCACCTGCAGCGGCTCGGCGCCCATATCGAGACCGGTAACCTCTGCGCCTTCACGCGCCATGCTCTCCGCCAGGATGCCGCCGCCGCAGCCTACGTCCAGCACCTTCTTGCCGAACAGACCGTTGCTGTGTTGCGCGATAAAGCCCAGACGCAGCGGGTTAATGCGATGCAAAGGCTTAAATTCTCCCTCCAGATCCCACCAGCGTGAGGCGACGGCCTCAAACTTAGCGATTTCCTGCGCATCGACGTTGGGCTGCGTTTCCTGCGGTTGTGCATTCATTGAATCATTACTCCGGAAAAAATGTTGACTGAGTATAAACGCTTATTGCCGCCGGGGGCACCTTTCCAGCGCGAGGAAAAGCGCGTGAAAACGGTGGTTAACGTTCACCAGCGGGCTGGGGTGTGATATACTTTCGCACCTTTAAAATCCGGGCATATGTAGAGGGAAAGCGGCTCCATGAGCGACCTTGCAAGAGAAATTACACCGGTCAATATCGAAGAAGAGTTAAAGAGCTCCTATCTCGATTACGCCATGTCGGTCATTGTTGGCCGAGCCTTACCCGATGTTCGTGACGGCCTGAAGCCTGTCCACCGCCGCGTACTCTACGCGATGAGCGAACTGGGTAACGACTGGAACAAACCCTATAAGAAATCCGCCCGTGTGGTCGGTGACGTTATCGGTAAATATCACCCGCACGGGGATTCCGCCGTTTACGACACCATCGTCCGCATGGCTCAGCCTTTCTCCCTGCGTTACATGCTGGTGGACGGACAGGGCAACTTCGGCTCCGTTGACGGCGACTCCGCCGCAGCGATGCGTTATACCGAAGTGCGCATGTCGCGTATCGCGCACGATCTACTGGCTGACCTGGAAAAAGAGACCGTCGACTTCGTTCCGAACTATGACGGCACCGAGCAGATCCCTGAAGTTCTGCCGACTAAAATCCCTAACCTGCTGGTGAACGGTTCATCTGGCATCGCCGTAGGGATGGCGACCAATATTCCGCCGCACAACCTGACGGAAGTGATCAACGGCTGTCTCGCCTATATCGACGACGAAGATATCAGCGTCGAAGGGCTGATGGAGCACATCCCGGGTCCCGACTTCCCGACTGCGGCCATTATCAACGGCCGCCGCGGCATTGAAGAGGCGTACCGCACCGGGCGCGGCAAAATCTATATCCGCGCGCGCGGCGAGGTGGAAACCGATGCCAAAACCGGTCGCGAAACCATCGTGGTGCACCAGATCCCTTATCAGGTCAACAAAGCGCGCCTGATTGAGAAAATCGCCGAGCTGGTGAAAGAGAAGCGCGTCGAAGGCATCAGCGCGCTGCGCGACGAGTCCGATAAAGACGGTATGCGCATCGTGATCGAAGTGAAGCGCGATGCCGTCGGCGAAGTGGTGCTGAACAATCTCTACTCGCTGACGCAGCTGCAGGTCTCTTTCGGCATCAACATGGTGGCGTTGCATCAGGGCCAGCCGAAGATCATGACGCTGAAGGAGATCCTCGAAGCCTTTGTGCGTCATCGTCGCGAAGTCGTAACGCGCCGTACCATTTTCGAACTGCGCAAAGCGCGTGACCGTGCGCATATCCTTGAAGGTCTGGCGATCGCGCTGGCCAACATCGATCCGATTATCGAACTCATTCGCCGCGCGCCGAACCCGGCCGAGGCGAAAGCGGGTCTGATCGCGCAGCCGTGGGATCTGGGCAACGTCTCCGCCATGCTGGAACGTGCGGGCGATGACGCCGCGCGTCCGGAATGGCTGGACGAAGAGTTCGGTATCCGCGACGGTCGCTACTACCTGACCGAACAGCAGGCGCAGGCGATCCTCGATCTTCGTCTGCAGAAGCTCACCGGACTTGAGCATGAAAAGCTGCTCGACGAGTACAAAGAGCTGCTGGAGCAGATCGCTGAATTGCTCAATATCCTGATGAACGCCGAGCGTCTGATGGAAGTGATCCGGGAAGAGCTGATCGCCATGCGCGACCAGTTCGGCGACGAACGCCGCACCGAGATCACCGCCAACAGCGCCGATATCAACATCGAAGATCTGATCAATCAGGAAGATGTGGTCGTGACGCTGTCGCATCAGGGTTACGTCAAATATCAGCCGCTCTCGGATTACGAAGCGCAACGTCGCGGCGGCAAAGGCAAGTCGGCGGCGCGCATCAAGGAAGAGGATTTTATCGATCGTCTGCTGGTAGCCAATACCCACGACACTATCCTCTGCTTCTCCAGCCGCGGCCGTCTCTACTGGATGAAGGTCTATCAGCTGCCGGAAGCCAGCCGTGGCGCGCGTGGCCGCCCAATCGTCAACCTGCTGCCGCTGCAGCCTGACGAGCGTATTACCGCTATCCTGCCGGTGCGCGAATATACCGAAGGCTTCAATATCTTTATGGCGACTGCCAGCGGCACCGTGAAGAAAACGGCGTTGCAGGAGTTCAGTCGTCCACGCAGCGCGGGCATCATCGCCGTGAACCTGCGCGAAGATGACGAGCTGATCGGCGTCGCGCTGACCAACGGCAACGACGAGGCGATGCTCTTCTCTGCCGGCGGTAAAGTGGTGCGCTTTGCGGAAAGCGCTGTCCGCGCCATGGGCCGTACGGCGTCAGGCGTGCGCGGCATCAAGCTGGCGGAAGGGGATCGCGTGGTGTCGCTGATTGTGCCGCGCGACGAGGGCGCGATTCTCACCGTGACGCAAAACGGCTACGGCAAGCGTACCGCGATTAGCGAGTATCCTACCCGGTCGCGTGCGACTCAGGGCGTGATCTCCATTAAGGTCACTGAGCGTAACGGTCCGGTGATTGGCGCGGTACAGGTTGTCGACAGCGATCAGATCATGATGATTACCGATGCCGGCACCCTGGTGCGCACCCGCGTCTCCGAGGTGAGCATCGTGGGTCGTAACACCCAGGGCGTAATCCTGATCCGTACTGCGGAAGATGAGAACGTGGTTGGTCTGCAGCGCGTAGCCGAACCGGTGGAAGAAGAAGAGCTCGACGCTATCGACGGCAGCGTGGCGGAAGGCGAAGAGGATATCGCGCCGGAAGCTGAAACTGACGACGACGCGCCGGAAGCGGACGAAGAAGAGTAACGCTTCAGGCTCACGCCGCCAGGGAGGGCGGCACTGAATTTTACGGCAGGAAAGGGCAACCCGACCTGCCGTTGTTTTTTACGGCGCGGCTTGTTACGCACCGATGCTGACTGGCTTTTCTTTCCTGATAAAGCTAGTGTAATGAGCATTCTGAAGCCAGCCCGTTATTAACCTTGCCGTAGTGAGTTTCCCTTGAAATATCTGGTCTCTTTCCGAACCACGCTGCGTATCTCACGCTACCTGTTCCGTGCGCTGGCGCTGCTGCTCTGGACGTTGGGCGCGGTGCTGACCACCTTCTTTATCATCAGCGTGCTGCATGATAAAGAGAGCAGCGTGCGGCAAGAGTTCGCCAGCAACTACGGTCAGGCGGAATGGTATGTACGCCACTCCGCCGACGTGATGCGCGAACTGAAGTACATTACTGAAAACCGCCTTACCAGCGCCAGCAGCGGTCTGGATATGCTTAACGGCGTGCTGCCGGGCAAATCGACGCTGCCGCAGTTTACGCCGCTCTTCTCCGACGGCGACTGCTCCTCCATGAGTAATACCTGGCGCAACTCGCTGGATACCCTCAGCTACTACATCAACTACTGGAAAAGCAACTTCGCCTCGACCTACGAGCTGAACCGCGTATTTTTTATCGGCGGCGAGAGCCAGTGTCTGGCGGACTTTAGCATCGGCAGCAGCAAGGTGGATCGCGAACGCAGCCTGAAGGCGCTGCGCGAGCGCGTGCTGCGCTATCGCAACGGCAACGACGAAGAGCGCCGCAACCCGATCTACTGGGTCAACGCCAGCGCGCAGCCCGGCGTCGGCACCTTTTATATGATGGTGCCGGTCTATGTCGCCAATAAGCTGCAGGCGCTGCTGGGCGTCGAGCAGAATATCCGCCTGGACGAGTTTATCCAGCCAGGCAGCCTGCCGGTGGTAGCCACCATTATCGACGAAAATTACCGCCCGCTGCTGACGTCGCGCCGCGGCGGCGCTGGCTTCTCGCTGGACGATCTGTCGGATGATAAAAGCTGGTTCGGCTATCTTGACGGCTACCGGCAGCTGGTGCTGAAAAAGCCGCTGCCGCCCTCTGATTTAAGCGTGGTGTGGTCGGTATCGACGCGCGTGCTGGTCGATCAGCTCAAGCTGATGATCATCAACGCGCTGCTACTGAATCTGCTAAGCGCAATTGTGCTCTTCACCCTGGCCTGGCTTTTCGAGCGCCGGATGTTTCTGCCGGCCGAAGAGAATGCGCACCGGCTGGAGGAGCATGAGCAGTTCAACCGCAAAATCGTCGCGTCGGCGCCGGTGGGTATCTGTATTTTACGCACCCGTGACGGCACGAATATCCTCAGTAACGAACTGGCGCATAACTATCTGACGCTGCTGACGCAGGAAGATCGCCAGCGGCTCAATGAAATTATCGGCAGCCAGCAGGTAAATTTCGTCGACGTGCTGACCGGCAGCAATACCAACCTGCAAATCAGCTTCGTGCATTCGCGCTACCGCAATGAGAATGTGGCGATCTGCGTGCTGGTGGATGTCTCCGCGCGCGTGCGCATGGAGCAGTCGCTGCAGGAGATGGCGCAGGCGGCGGAGCAGGCGAGCCAGTCGAAATCGATGTTCCTCGCCACCGTCAGCCATGAGCTGCGTACGCCGCTCTACGGCATTATCGGCAATCTCGATCTGCTGCAGACCAAACAGCTGCCGAAAGAGGTCGATTCGCTGGTGACCGCGATGAATAACTCGTCGAGCCTGCTGCTGAAGATCATCAGCGATATTCTCGACTTCTCAAAAATCGAGTCGGAACAGCTGAAAATTGAGCCGCGTCCTTTCTCGCCGCGCGAGGTCCTTAGCCATATCGCCGGGAACTACCTGTCGCTGGTTATGAAAAAGCGGCTGACGCTCTACTGCTTTATCGAGCATGACGTGCCGCTGGCGCTGGATGGCGATCCGCTGCGGCTGCAGCAGGTGATCTCCAACCTGCTCAGTAACGCCATTAAGTTCACGCACACCGGCTGCATTATCCTGCATGCCAGCGTGAAAGAGGGGTATCTGGCGTTCCGCATTCGCGATACCGGCGTCGGCATCCCCGCGAAAGAGATTACGCGACTGTTCGATCCTTTTTTCCAGGTGGGTAACGGCGTGCAGCGCAACTTCCAGGGCACCGGGCTGGGGCTCGCCATTTGTGAAAAGCTGACCAATATGATGGATGGCGATATCGAAGTGGACTCCGAGCCTGGCATGGGCAGTCAGTTTATCGTGCGTATTCCCGTCTATAACGGCCAGCATCCTGCGCCGCCGCTTCTCGACGGGCTGCACGATAAAACCCTGTGGATCGATATGCGCAACGACTATCTCGCCAGCTTTATCGAGCGCGATCTGCAACAGCAGGGCATTTATATCCAGCCCTATACCGGCAAAGCGGGCAGCGACGACGTATTGATCACCGACTACGAATTCGAAACCGACCAGCCGCTGCAGGCGGTTATTATCTTCAGCGGCGCGCATATCGACATGCCGCGTGAAATTGCGCCGGGACGCTGGCTGCACAGCACGGCGACGCCGCACGAGCTGCCGAGCCTGCTGGCGCGCATCTACCGCATCGCTATCCAGAGCGATACGGCGACCAACCTGGCGCTCTCTGCGCCGGCGGAGGAGGTGATCAGCAACGACGACATCATGGTTCTGATTGTCGACGATCACCCCATCAACCGCATGCTGCTGTCGGAACAGTTGGGCACCCTGGGTTATCAGGTGAAAACCGCGCAGGACGGCGTCGATGCGCTTAACGTCATCAGCCGCAGCGAGATCGATATTGTGCTGAGCGATGTGAATATGCCGAATATGGACGGTTACCGTCTGACGCAGCGTCTGCGCCAGCTCGGCCATGCTTTCCCGGTGATCGGCGTGACCGCCAACGCGCTGGCGGAAGAGAAGCAGCGCTGTATGGAAGCCGGTATGGATAACTGCCTGTCGAAACCCGTAACGCTGGACGTGCTGAAAACCACGCTGGCGGTTTATGCCGAGCGCGTAAGAAAAACGCGGGAAGGGTAGGCTGGTGTCAGCGTGGTTTGGGAAAGGAAAAGCAGACGGCGCGTTAGCGCCGTCTGAGCAGCGCGTTAATCCTTATCGATTTGGGTGGCGCTGACGGAAGAGAGATAGTTCAGCAGGGCGATATCGTTATCTACGCCCAGCTTCATCATCGCCGATTTTTTCTGGCTACTGATGGTTTTAATACTGCGGTTCAGTTTCTTGGCGATTTCTGTCACCAGGAAGCCTTCGGCAAACAGACGCAGCACTTCGCTCTCTTTCGGCGACAGACGCTTGTCGCCATAGCCGCCGGCGCTGATTTTCTCCAGCAGCTTCGCCACGCTTTCCGGCGTGTACTTTTTACCTTTTTGCAGAGCGGCCAGCGCTTTCGGCAGATCGGTCGGCGCGCCCTGTTTCAGCACGATGCCTTCGATATCGAGATCCAGTACGGCGCTGAGGATTGCCGGGTTATTGTTCATGGTCAGTACAATAATTGACAGATCGGGATAGTGACGTTTGATGTATTTGATCAGCGTGATGCCATCGCCATACTTCTCGCCAGGCATGGAGAGATCGGTGATCAGGACGTTGGCGTCAAGCTTTGACAAGCTGTTAATCAGTGCTGTTGAGTCTTCGAACTCACCTACAACGTTGACCCATTCAATTTGCTCCAGAGACTTTCGGATACCGAAAAGAACAATTGGATGGTCATCGGCAATAATTACATTTAAGTTATTCATCTTATTGGTTACCTTGCTGCAGCAGTTCATTGACATAAGCGTCGATGGCACTGGTGGTATTTGTAATGTTTGAATCGTCACATGCTTTGATGTGCTGTTCTAACTCTTCACAAAGCTGTTTGCCCGGCGTCAGGTTGAGCATGGCAAACACGCCTTTAAGGCGATGCGCTGTCTGAGCAAGCATGGCGTAGTCCTTTTCCGCCGACTCAGTATACAGTCTCTTTACATCAGGCGGTACTGTCTCGGTAAACAGCTGGAAGTAGCCACCGCTGAGCAGCGGGGTCAGTTCCTCGTCTTCTGTACTCTCCTCCATGGAATCATGGGCCAGCTGTTGTTCAATCAGAGCCAGCAGCGCATCCTGGAGCGCATTGCTGAGATTGAAGTTGACCCGGTATTGCCGATCGTTTAGCGCGTGATGACCCAACTCATCCTCCGCCAGCAGCAGCGCCCAGCCGCTCAGCCTGGCAGGATCGTCGGTCACCAGCACGTCATGTTCCTGGCCTGACAGCCGCTCCTCGGGCGACAGGCAGCGCGCGCCCCAGTTTTCCAGATGGCGGCAGACGATTTTGTATACATCCTCTACCTCAATCTCGATGAGCGCGGTCACGCCGTCCAGCAGCTTCTCCTCTTCTTCTTCCGTCTGCGGCTCTACTGCCAGCGGAAGCTGAATAGAGTAGCGTGTGCCGATATCCGGCTTAGCGATAATGTCCAGGCTGCCGCCCATCTGCTTGCAGAGCTGCTTACAGAGGAAAAAGGCCATGCCGGACGCCTGGCCATAGCGATCCTGGCTGGTTTCGCCCAGGAACGGGAAGTCGGCGTTCGCCAGCTCGTCGACGGTCAGCCCCGCGCCGGTATCCACCAGCTCAATCATCAGGCGCTCCGGACGGGCCTCATCGGCGCTCACCGTCAGGGAAATCTTGCCCCAGCGCGTGGTGGTCAGCGCATAGTGCATCAGCGTGGCGAGCACTTTACGCAGCGCGCGACGGTCGCCGAAACGCTGTTCATCATTGGGCTGCAGGTTATTCACTACCAGCGACAACCCTTTACGCCGCATCAGCGGCAGGCTTTCCAGGGCGATCTCATCCAGCAGTTCCTGCAGACTGAAAACGCTGGCGTCGGGCGACCAGTCGTGCGCTTCCAGTCGGTTAAGCAGCACAATATCGTCTACCAGCCGCGCCAGGCTTTGGCTCTGGTCCAGCAGGTCGAGCACGGTTTCATCTTCGTCGCGCTGGCTAAGCTGCACCAGCTGCGCCACTACTTTCTCCAGCGGACGATTCAGCGCGTGACCGAGATTTTGCAGCAGCTGTTGCCGCATCTGATGGTTGCGATCCAGTACCTGCTGCGCCTTTTGCAGCTTTTTGTTTACCAGCAGCTCGCGATCCTGATCGCGCATCAAAAAGAGCTGAGTATGCGGCGACAGCACGCTGCGCGCATGGCGAATCTCATACACTTCGTTGTTAATGGTCGCCTGCAGAACGCCCTGATGCTGGTCAGACATATTAATGATTTTTTGCAGGTTCAGATGCGGCAAAAGATGTTCTGCGATCTTATTGCTGAGAATGGTGCGGTTGCTGGCGAAATCATACACCAGCAGGCCAACCGGCAGGCTGGCGACGATCTCTTCGTTCAGCACGCGCAGCGAATCCAGCTCTGCGCTCTGGTTTTCGCTCGGGCGCAGCGACTGCTGGCGCAGCAGCGTCATACCGGCGAAAGAGAGCAGGAACAGCACCAGGTTCACCAGCAGCGGCCACAGCAGATTATGCAGCGTATCCATCATCAGGCTGGTGAGCGGCACGCGATAAACCAGCTGCAGCGGCGTGCTTGGCAGGGTGGCGGCTATCTCCAGGTCTGGATTGACGATAGCGATCTGCGTGTTTTCGCTCTCTTCCTGATCGTTTGCGGCAGGCAGGGTGGCGTCCTGGCGCAGCTGGAAATTTTCAATCGGCATGTTCTGCGGCGTGAGATCGTTGATCGGCAGATCGAAGGCGACCACCGTCGCCAGATGGCCCGGCTGGTTAAAAGTCGTGCGCAGCGTAAAGTAGTGATCGTTCTGAAAGGCGAAATGGCGCAGCGGCGAGAAACTCTCGCGCTCGTCCAGTGCATTGGCCTGCTGCAGCATCTCGGCGCGACGACCATCCACCAGCGAGCTGATGGCGCTCTCTTTATAGCGCGTCGCCATATCTTTCAGCGGCAGGGTGGAGATCATAATCAGGCTGTTGTCCTGACCATTGAGGAAATACATCGACCAGGTCGGATTCTCCGCGCCCCACAGCGTATCCAGGTAGCTCGACATGCGCATTGTCATATCGAGCGTGCTGCTGTCGTGCGAGCCGAAAATCAGCGCTTCCGTTTTGCGGCGAGTTTTTTCCAGATAGTAGACGTCCGGACGCAGCCGCGTCTCCTGCAGGCTACTGTTCGGCGAGCTTCCCGCCGCGCTGGTGGCAAGATTTTCATAGATTTGCCAGGTGGCGAAGCGATAGGCGTCGATACGTTTTTGCGTCGCTCGCGCCAGATCGGTCATAGCATAGCGTTTCTCGGTCAGCCAGGCGTTGACCGAGTTGTGTACCATAAAGCCCAGCGCCAGCAGCAGCACCAGATTAAAAATCACAAAAAAGCGAGTGACATTGCCGGATGTCAGTGGAAACTTAAAGGGCAACATAGCGTGTCAGGCACCTGAAATCATCGCGCAACCAGTCGGGCACTGGCGGCCACAGCCAGCAGCAGCAGCGCGATGAGCAGAAAGGCACCGCTGAGGCTCAGCCATTGAGAAATAAATCCGATTAAGGCCGGACCTGAGAGAATACCCGCATATCCCAGCGTTGTCATGGCGGAAATCCCCAGATTTGAGGGCATATCCTTTTGATTCCCGACGGCATTAAATAACATCGGCACCGTATTGGATAAACCAAAGCCCACCAGCAGAAACGCGAGCAGGGCCATCTGCGGCCAGGGCAGATATACCGCCAGCGCCAGACCGGCCGCCGCCGTCAGCGCGCCTGTCAGCATAACGAGAAAACGGCCAAAACGGTGGATGATTCTGTCGCCGGTCAGACGGCCAATGGTCATCGCCACCGAGAAGAGCGCATAGCCCAGGCCCGCGTGCGCGGTTGACATATCCGGGCTTTGCAGCAGCAGCAGCGCGCCCCAGTCGAGTACGGCGCCTTCGGCAAGAAACAGAATAAAGCAGAGCAGGCCAAGAAAAGCGACGAAGCCGCGCGGGACCACCAGCCACGGCTGATCGGGCTGGTGCAGGCGCTCGCTCATCAGCGTCGGCAGGCTCGTTGCCAGCAGTAGCAGCATCAGAAGCATCACCAGCATGACCGATGCCAGCGGCGACAGGCCGACGCCGAGCAGCAGGCTGATCGCGCCTGCACCCAGAATGCCGCCGAGACTAAAGAAGCCGTGGAAACCAGACATCATCGGCCTGCGCGCCGCTTTCTCTACCTCGACCGCCTGCACGTTCATGGCGACGTCCAGCATGCCCAGCCCGGCGCCGAAGATCATCAGCGTCACGGCCATCATCCACATGACGTTCAGCGTCGCCAGCAGTGGAAGCGTTGCCAGGATCACCAGCGTAGAACAGAGCATGACCCGACGGCAGCCGAAACGGCCGACCAGCGAGCCGGTTACCGGCATTGCCGCCAGCGAACCGATGCCCAGACAAAGTAGAAGCGCGCCCAGCGAAGCGCCACTCAGCGCCAGACGCTGGCTGGCGAACGGCACCAGAGGCGCCCAGGAGGACATGCCGAGACCGGCGATAAGAAAAACGAGGCGTGTCCCCAGACTGACACGGTTATGAAGTTTCCTGGGTGATGCAGCGTCCAGTGCGGTCATAGTCATTTTCGTGAGTGTTAAAGCGACGAAGTGTAGCATTAAAGCCATTGCCGCACGCGTTGCCGGTAAAGGCAGAGTAACGATAATTCCATGTAAAAACCGGCATTTTAATGACTTTTACCCCGCCTCCACGCTTTTCCAGAACTTTCCTGGCTCGCTTGTGAAAAAGCAGCGACGCTAAAGCCAGTTTTCTCCATTGAAAATAGCCCTCTTAACGCTTTTAAAAACCCGTCTGGGTCAGCCTGGCGCAACAGGTGCGTCGGCCGTTCGGGTTATAAACAACGCACTGAAAGGCTACATCTTTTCCGGTGAAATATATCCCGACGAACGCAGCGCTGAAGAGAAATAAGCCCAGGGGCAACAGGAAACTCAACGCTTTATTACCGTGATAAATCATTGGCGAGAATATTAAAGAACACAATTAACTGGATGTGCGATTATTAGCAATAAATGCTCAAGGGAAGTGGAGCAATTTTAAACGAAGTTACTGACTTAACTTACGAGGCGGGATAACAGGAAATGCAGGGCAAAAAAATGCCGGGCATACAGGCCCGGCGGGAAATAGGGTAAACATCTCATTCGGGGTGAATGAAGGTAATAATGAAATAAATGATGATAGCGGGATCTATTGTATTCACAGATGACGCATATGTTTTATCATTCAGTGCTCAGAAATTAGTGATTCTAATAACATGAAATTTAAGGATAAAAAATCCATTTGATATTTTGTGCGATAATTTTTATCGATGCGTGCTGGTTATTAGTTCCGCAAAATTTACATTTGGAAATAACTATTTCGAATTATGAAACAGTTTTGGAAATTTCGTAGCATTTTCGTGATAGCTTATTGCCCTTTATAAAATAACAATGGCGTGCCGGCTGAATTTTTAAGCGTTCAGCTCGCAGTGGCAAAAATAAGGCACATAACAGAGGGTAATAAAATGAAACGTCGCGTTCTCTCCCTGATGATCCCTGCGCTGCTGGTTGCAGCAGGTTCTGCAAGCGCAGCGGAAATTTACAACAAAGACGGCAACAAATTAGACCTGTTTGGTAAAGTCGACGGTCTGCACTATTTCTCAGATAACGACGGTAATGACGGCGATCAGTCTTACCTGCGCTTCGGTTTTAAAGGCGAAACCCAGATCTCCAACGAGCTGACCGGCTACGGCCAGTGGGAGTATCAGGCGGCGCTGAACACGGCGGAAAGCGAAGGCACCGCTGACAGCTATACCCGCGTTGGCTTCGCCGGTATCAAGTTCGGCGATGCGGGCTCATTCGACTACGGCCGTAACTACGGCGTAGCTTACGATATCGGTGCCTGGACCGACGTCCTGCCGGAGTTCGGCGGCGACACCTACGGCGCGGACAACTTTATGTTCCAGCGCAGCAACGGTCTGGCAACCTACCGTAACTCTAACTTCTTTGGTCTGGTGGACGGCTGGAACTTCGCCGTTCAGTATCAGGGCAAAAACGACAACCCGAGCCGCGAAACCTCTGGTCGTAGCGTGCTGGGCGAGAACGGCGACGGCTGGGGCCTGAGCACCACCTACGATCTGGGCTCCGGCTTCGGTATCGGCGCGGCGATGTTCGAGTCTGACCGCACCAACAACCAGAACGGCGCAGCGCCAGGCATCCTGGGCCGCGGCGACAAGGCGGAAGTCTACACTGGCGGCCTGAAGTATGACGCCAACAATATCTACCTGGCGGCGATGTATAGCCGTTCCTACAACGCGACGCGCTTTGGATCCACGAGCGACACGGCGTACGGTTTCGCCGACAAAGCGGATAACTGGGAGCTGGTGGCGCAGTATCAGTTCGATTTCGGCCTGCGTCCGTCTCTGGCGTTCGTTACCTCACGCGGCACCGACGTGCAGAACTGGGGCAAACAGAACCTGAAAAAATATGTTGATGTAGGTGCGACCTATTACTTCAACAAAAACATGTCGACCTACGTTGATTACCAGATCAACCTGCTGGACGACAACGCCTTCACCGACGCTGCCGGTATCAATACCGACGATATCGTCGCGCTGGGTCTGGTTTATCAGTTCTAAACCCGCCAGGAGCGTAGCCTGCGGGCTACGCTCCCGTTTGCAGAATTGCCGCCAGCGCGGCCGCTAAATCCGCCGTCACCGCCTCCGCCTCTTCTCCCAGCTGTACCTGCACAATCGCGCCTTCCGCCAGCAACATGATCTGTCCGGTTTTGCATCGCTCTTCTGGCGCCAGCCGCCGTGCAATGGCGTCCGCCATTTCTCGCTTATGCCGTCGAATCCGCTCGCTAATATCGGGCAGGCTATCACCCAGCTCTGCGCTGGCGTTAATAAAGGCGCAGCCGCGATAGTCCTCTTCATCAAACCAGCTTTTCAGCGCGGCGGGCAGGGCATGCTGCAACAGCGGCATCTGCGCCAGCGCCTGCTGAAATCCCTGCATCCAGCGCTGATGACGCAGATCCAGCACCGTAGCGATAAGCTGGTTTTTCGCCGGGAAATGGCGATAGAAAGTCACTTTGGTTACGCCAGCCTCCGCAATCACTTTGTCGATGCCGGTGGCGCGAATACCTTGCTGATAAAAGAGCCGCTGCGCCGTGGTCAGAATACGGTCTCGGGCAGAGGCGTCAGGATCGAAAAGGAGCGGAGCGAGCATAATCAGACCTGCGTTTTTTAGTAGACAGAATTGTCTACATGCAGCAGAGTAAAGCAAGTAGACAAACCTGTCTACCGACTGACTTTAACCACAGGAGATGACAATGCTGCTTCCTCCGTTTAGCGAACAGAGTGCAATACAAAAAGTACGTATGGCGGAAGATGCCTGGAACAGCCGCGATCCACAGCGGGTATCACAGGTTTACAGCCTGGAGACGCGCTGGCGCAATCGCAGCGAAAATGTGCAGGGGCGCGACGCGGTGGTGGCGTTTCTCAGCCGCAAGTGGGCGAAAGAGCTCGATTACCGTCTGATCAAAGAGCTGTGGGCGTGGCATGAGGATCGGCTGGCGGTACGCTTTGCCTATGAATGGCATGATGACAGCGGCAACTGGTTTCGCAGCTACGGCAATGAAAACTGGCGCTTCGGCGCGGATGGCCTGATGATCGAGCGTTTTGCCTGCATTAACGATCTGCCGATTACGGCCAGCGAACGCCGTTTCCACTGGCCGCTCGGCAGGCGCCCGGACAACCATCCGGGGCTTAGCGAGCTGGGCATGTAATTACGACTGCGGTGTGCGCCTGCGCCTTGCCGCCTGTTTTTTCTCAGGCTGCGGCGGCACGCTGCCTTCAAATCCTGTTCCTGCCAGAGTAAACGCGGAAAAACTCAGCCACTGTTGCCATTGGCTGAACGTTGACGATGATTTACGCATGCTGCACCTCCCGGAAATAAACCCGGTCTAAACAGTGCAGCATTCATGCCAGCTCGATCGCTCTCACAGCCACGGATTACCCGCATACTTTGCTACACTGCCGCAGCATTTTGGTGCAGCTCTGCTCAACGCTGGCGCGCCGCGCCCCATGCGAGCCGTTTTTGACGCCGCTGTTGCAGCAGCTTGATGATGCTGAAAATAAATACGCCGCCAGCGATGGCGAGAATCAGATAGATCATAGGAGCCTCCTGTTATCAGCCGGGACAGCACCACAGGGTGTGCCAGGCTGCGCGGGTTTACAAGCCGCTTTTGGTTACTTTACTGACTAGTTATGCTTTGTTTCGGGCTGGAATATAGCGTTACAGATGAGAGAAGAATGCGATACTGGAATATTCTGCTAATGACAGCGGCGATCTGCGCCCTGAGCGCCTGTGATAAGGCGACGCCGCAGCAGGCGATGGTGCTGGAAGGCAAAACCATGGGGACGGTGTGGCGTGTATCGCTGGCGGGCGTTGACGCCGCTCGCAAAGCGGGATTGCAGCAGGCGATCCAGCAGCAGCTTGACGCGGACGACCAGGCGCTTTCAACCTGGAAACCTGATTCAGTGCTGTCGCGCTTTAACCGCTATCAGGGGAGCGCGCCGCAGCCGGTTAGCGCCGACATGGCGGATATCGTGACTGAGGCGCTGCGTATCGGCGCGAAAACCGGCGGCGCGATGGATATTACCGTGGGGCCGCTGGTGAATCTCTGGGGCTTCGGTCCGGCAAAACAGCCTGCTCACAGCCCAACGGAGGCTGAAATTGCCGCAGCGAAAGCGCTAACTGGCTTGCAGCACCTGCGCGTGATCGAGTCGGTAGAAGGGCAGTGGCTGCAGAAAGATCTGCCCGGACTCTATGTCGATCTCTCTACGATGGGCGAAGGCTACGCGACCGATCACCTGGCGCGGCTGATGGAGCGCGAAGGGATCAATAATTATCTGGTTTCGGTAGGCGGGGCGGTATTGAGCCGCGGCCAGAATGCTCAGGGACAGAGCTGGCGCGTGGCAATTCAGAAGCCCACCGACAGCGAGAACGCCGTACAGGCGCGCGTCGATTTGCAGGGACACGGCATCAGCACATCCGGCAGCTATCGCAACTATTATGAACTGGATGGCAAACGCATTTCGCACGTCATCGATCCGGCGACTGGCCGTCCCATCGAGCATAAGCTGGTCTCTGCCACGGTTATCGCCACGACGGCGCTGGAGGCGGACGGCTGGGATACCGGACTGATGGTGCTGGGCAGCGAGAAGGCGAAAGCGCTGGCGCTGCAGCAGCATCTGGCGGTCTACCTGATCAGTAAAGAGGGCGATAAATTCGTCAGCTGGATGTCGCCGCAGTTTGCTGCCTTTGTGATCGACAGCGAATAAAAGCGCAAGGGGGAATAATGCTTGACCTGTTTAGCGAAGAAGCGCCGTGGCAGGAGCCGCTGGCTGACGGCGCGGTGATCCTGCGACGTCGCGCGCGTGAAGAAGCGCCAGCCCTAATGGCGGCGATCCTGGCGGTAGCGCAGCAGAACCCGTTTTATCATCGCATCACGCCAGGCGGCCACCGCATGTCGGTGGCGATGACTAACTGCGGCGATTTCGGCTGGTCGAGCGACTCGCGCGGCTATCAGTACACCGAACAGGACCGCGAGAGTGGCCGCAAGTGGCCGCCAATGCCGCCGCTGTTTCGTCAGCTGGCGCTCGACTGCGCGCGCGAGGCGGGATTTCCGCACTTTAATCCCGACGCCTGCCTGATAAACCGCTACGAGCCTGGCGCAAAGCTGTCGCTGCATCAGGACAAAGATGAGAAGGATCTGCATCAGCCGATCGTATCGGTTTCGCTGGGACTACCGGCGGTGTTTCAGTTCGGCGGTTTCGCGCGCGGCGACGCCACCCAGCGCGTGCTGCTGGAGCATGGCGACGTGGTGGTATGGGGTGGGCCGTCGCGCCTGCGTTATCACGGTATTTTACCGCTCAAGCCTGGCGACCATCCGCTTGCTGGCGCGTTCCGCTACAACCTGACCTTCCGCCGCGCCTTCTGAGCGCGGCGTTGTTGCGAATAACTATTGCTATCATTCCGCATCGCTTTAAACTGCTGGCTGCTTTCCTGACTGCTGGACTTATTTATGGCGTTGCTCAAGGTTGTTTTTCGCCAGTTTCGCTGGCCTTTTATCGGTGTCATCCTGCTGACGCTGCTCAGCGCCGTGCTCGGCATCGCCATGATCGCCTATATCAACAGCGAAATGATCTCGGCCATCAATACCTCTTTCTCCGTGCTGCCTGGCTTTTTGCTGCAGCTGGTGTTGCTGATGGCGGTGACGCTCGCCGCGCAGCTGGCGCTGACGCTGCTGGGGCACCAGTTTGTCTGGCGGCTGCGCGGCGAATTTATTAAGCGCATTCTTGATACCCGCGTCGAACGGCTGGAGCAGATCGGCAACGCGCAGCTGCTGGCCGGGCTGACCAGCGATATTCGCGCGATTACGATCGCCTTTGTCCGTCTGCCGGAGCTGATTCAGGGCATCATCATTACGCTGGGCTCCGCTCTCTATCTCGCCTGGCTGTCGCCGAAAATGCTGATGGTCTCCAGCCTGTGGATGGCGATCACACTGGTGGGCGGCTGGCTGCTGGTGTCGCGCGTTTATCGCCATATGGCGAAACTGCGCGAGGTTGAAGATGATCTCTACCGTGATTTCCAGACGGTGACGGAAGGGCGCAAAGAGCTGCATCTTAACCGCGAGCGCGCCCAGCTGATCTACGAGACCGTTTATCAGGAGGACGCGAAAGCTTATCGTCACCATATTGTGCGCGCCGACACCTACCATCTCAGCGCGGTGAACTGGTCAAACATCATGACGCTCGGCGCCATCGGCATGGTGTTTTTTATGGCGAACAGTCTTGGCTGGGCGAACACCGCGGTGGCGGCAACCTTCTCACTGACGCTGCTGTTCCTGCGCACGCCGTTGCTGTCGGCGGTTGGCGCGCTGCCGACGCTGCTCAGCGCGCAGGTGGCGTTTCGCAAGCTTAATGCCTTTGACCTTGCACCTTACCAGGAGGGCTTCCATACGCTGCCGCCGCTGGCGGAGTGGCGCACGCTGGAACTGCGCGACGTCAGGTTCCACTACGGGAAAAACGGCTTTGAAGTTGGGCCAATCAACCTGACGCTGCGGCGCGGCGAGCTGGTGTTTCTGATTGGCGGCAACGGCAGCGGCAAGTCGACGCTGGCGATGCTGCTGACGGGCCTCTACCAGCCGCACGCCGGCACGCTGCTGCTGGATGGCAAGCCGATCGGCGCGGAAGCGCTTGACCACTGGCGCAAGCATTTCTCCGCCGTGTTTACCGATGTGCACCTGTTCGACAGGCTGATTGGCCGGGAGGGCGTGCCCGCTAACCCTAAACTGGTACAGGCCTGGCTTGAGCGTCTGAAAATGCAGGACAAGCTGAAAATCGAAGGCAACAAAATACTCAACCTGCAGCTGTCGAAAGGGCAGAGTAAGCGAGTGGCGCTGCTGCTGGCGGCGGCTGAGGAGCGCGACGTGCTGCTGCTGGACGAATGGGCGGCGGATCAGGACCCCCATTTCCGGCGTGTCTTCTATCGTGAGCTGCTGCCCTGGCTGCAGGCGTCAGGCAAAACCGTGTTCGCTATCAGCCACGACGACCACTATTTTATCCATGCCGACCGGCTGCTTGAAATGCGCGAAGGCAAACTCAGCGAGCTGACCGGACGCGAGCGTGAAATGGCGACGCTGGATGCGGTACAGCGCACCGATCTGTCTTATCCGCAAAATGAGAAAGCTTAGCGTAAAGGGTTAGTGGCGGGGTTGCTGGCGCTGGCGTTAAGCTGTGCCTCAGCAAAAACAGCCGTTTTTGCCTCCCTGGAATATTTTCTGTCGTCTTGTGTTTATACCGGCTTAGCCTCTCTTGCTAAGCCGGTTTTTTATTGCCCGTAAGCGGATGGACCAACAGCGTCAGCACCCGATCCGCCTCCAGCTGAAATTCCGCTTCCAGCCGCGTACCCGCGGCGAAAGCCCGGCTAAAAGAGTCATTCAGACAGATTACCGCCTTGCCCGTTGTTAAATCGACCTCCTGCAGGCTCGCCTGATGAAAATCCATCGGCTGGTGCAGCTGCGGCCACAGCGCTTTGTACAGGCTCTCTTTCAGCGAAAAGAGCAGCGTCGCGGCCTGTGGAAAGGGCAGCGGCAGCACACGCAGTCGTGCGTTCTCTTCATCGCTCATCAGTACAGCAGCGGTTTCTTCGGCGGTGCGCTGGCTCATTGTCATTTCGATATCGACGCCAACACAGCACGGCTGCTGCGTAACGGCCAGCGCCACCGCGCCGTCGGTGTGCGACAGCGATGCCTGAATGCCCGGCGGCCAGACAGGGGAGCGATCGCTGTGGTTCCGCAGCAGAAAATCAGAGATGCCAAAGCCGCGCATCACTTCGCGCGTCAGCCAGCGGCTGGCAAGGTACTCGGCACGACGTTTTTTCACCGCCCGGCGCAAAGCGGAAGGGAGAGGCAGGTTCCAGCGCACGCTGAGGTCGTCGTTATAGAGGTTTAGATCGAAGCGCGCCTGCGCCAGCACGTGATCGCCACGGTGCATATGGGAGGTATAAATAAAGCCGCCTTCGGGGGGCGGCAGGGAAATCATTTGAAGATTCATGAGGTTCCACGGCAGCGCGCAAAAGGACATTAAAGCAGCCCACCATGGACGCGGCAACCGCTTAGTCGTTAGGCGGAATGGCAAAGCCCTTCACGGAAACCACGAAATGGTTGTGACCCTTGGTGATGCGCGCGCCGCGATCGCACCAGCGAGAGGCCAGCCGAAAAAAATCGTCGCTGCCGATATTGTAAGCCAGTTCCACTTTACTGACGCCTGAATGAAGCAGTTCTTCTGCATCCTGCAGGCTCTTCGCTTTGATAACCATTGTGATATCCATCCGAAATTCAGAGATCTTTAGATTAATCACTTTTTATGACAGTTTTGTTTCATTAGGGTTAAAAAGCGCGACGGCTTGCAATTTTTGTGAGACCGGTCAGGGATGATTGCACAGAGTAAGCAGCTGAAGGGCCTACAAATCCTTTACTCTCCTGGCAGTTACTCTGTTCATTTTCATAGAGCGCAGCCATTAAAAAGGCCGCACATGGCGGCCTTAGTGGGTTACTACTTCTTATCCGGTTCAGGACGTTTATCGCCTGACTCCGGCGCGTTGTTTGGATCGTCTTTTTCAATGTAATGCATAAACTCTCCTCTTGTTACCCACACACAAAAGAGAGTATAGACCATGTTTCTGACCCGATGGTGGAAGGGGGCGGTTCAGGCCCGGCACGGCAGTAACAAAACGGGGCAGCAAAGAGTACAAGGCGGGTTGCAGATCATGTCTTTCTTTTGACGTAAAAGTGACATCAGAATTAACCGGACAATAACTGCGCCAGTAGCAAAAATGTAATCGCCTTCTTTGCTTAATGAAAAGCAGGCCGCTTCAGATCATGGCAGTTGGCGTGTTGGAGCTAGCTGAGGGAACAAGCCGCGTCTGGTTTATCTGCATCGAAGGGTGGGAATGGTTAATAATTACGTTTGCGATACCATCACGGCATGTCGGCTCAGGCGGTAGGTCGCTCATTCCATGAATCATGAGCCAGCAGATTACCGTCCTTATACAGATGGGTTATTTTTTCGTAGTTCAGCGCGACTTCCTCCATATGACCTGTGCCCGGACAATCACGGGTGTCGTGCATCATGGGGCTGACCGAAATCACTTTAACCTTTTCCAGCGTGATTCGGTAATACTCCACTTCTTGCCCAGCGTAGTCGATATGATAAAACCGAAACTCAGCTGTTTGAAGTGTCTGGCCCGTTGCTGCGGCCTTGAAAAGATACGGAGAGGCGCTATCAATTTCTTTAGTAAACTGGAAAGGCGAGTGCTGGCGTGTTCCCGTTACTCTTCCTGTCATCGGGTCCGTAGGAAGAGTTAAGCTATGGTGAAAACCTCGTAGCTCTATACTTCCTTCACGATCCAGCACATCGGATGCCCCCTGGATAACTGAACCGCCGTCATCGGTCAAAAATAAGTGAACAGGTACGGCCATTTTAATGCTCCTTACTTGTGTTTAATCGTATAACCAGCGACCAGCCTTCGCTGATTCAATTAGCATACCGATGGTGAAATCTGGGACGGGTATCGGCGGGACTTTTTTAAAGGGGTTCCATGAAACAGGCACGTCAGGATAATAGGTCTCTATTTTAAAGTTGCCCTTGTCAATGTTGAAAGTTGTAAAAAATTCGTCCATAAGATCTTCGGCTTCACTTACATCTAACTGCATATCTGTATCTAAATCGGTCTTCGGATTTAGCTTCCTTTGTTTTTTCTCGTTATTAAATAAATAAACGCCGTTGTAGCGCCTGACTAAGTGGTAAATACGCTGCTCAATATCATCTACCATAATTTATCCTTACCTCGTGCTATGGCATTGTAATCCCGTACAGAACAGTAGGTGATACGAGATACATCGGTAATTAAAATAACTTCACCTATAAGAGGGATAGTTCGACCGACGAAGGTACTGATTTTAGCAACCATTCTGCGTTCTGCTGTCCATGGGGTGTAACCTCCGACCCACGTTGGTAATTTGATCCCAAAAGGAAATTTTGCGGTTTTAAACAGCCCTCTCATGGACTGAGATGCTCGTGATGTGCCTTGTTTCGCTCCAGCAGGTTTCGCCCTGGTTTTCTGATTATTCACCCCACTATAGAGGGCAACCACAGCGGCAATATCCTGAATGCCGAAATGATTCGCAGTATTCATTACAAAAACCATGAAAAAAAGCTCAGAGGCGGTAAGGTTGGATCGCCCTGCATAGAAATATGCTCCGTTAAGCTCTTCAACTGTATCCATACGTTACCCTCGACGCTTTTCTTGTTTGAGGAGGAACCGGCCACAGGATTAACGGAATACAATTCTTCAGAAGGGGCGGCCAACGAACCGTTTTCTATATTAAGAAAATTCTCTCTTTAGTAAACAGAAGACGTGAACGTATTTCTTCTCATTTGAGAATGAACGTAACCTGATAAAGTCTCCCGTGCTCTGGCTGTTTTTATACCCATCCTTCGATGAAGCACTCGTCACGGCACGTAAGTTCGAAGCACACCGTTCACAGAACGCGGCGAAGAGGTACTGAGCAGGTTAAAAGAGAGCAGGTTGATAACCCGGACGGGCGGCGGTTTTGTCATTACAGACAGCGGATAAAAATCGCGGGCAAGGCGTCTGCTGAGGCCGGTGTACCGGAAACGTAAGTGACATCATTATGCGCGTTTGACGGGATGACGAGCCTGTATAGTCATCAACGCTTCATTTCTTCAGCACGAGGTTTGCCATCGTAAGATTCAGGCATAAAAAAAGCAGCCTTAACAGGCTGCTTTAGTTGGGAATTTTGGTCGGCACGAGAGGATTTGAACCTCCGACCCCTGACACCCCATGACAGTGCGCTACCAGGCTGCGCTACGTGCCGAACAGTGGGGCTTAGTCTACTGTTTCTTCGCCGGAATGCAAGCAGCTGGCGTCTAACTGCCTCATAAATAATCAGTTAGCGATAAAGCGCTTCTCTTCCGTCAGCACCTGCAGCAATAACGCCAGCTCTGGCCGGTGATCTTTCAGGAGATTGCCCTGCGCATCGTAGGCGCGATAGCTGCCATTATTGTTGAGCACCAGCGTCACCTGAGGCGTGGTCACCACCAGACGGTTATCTTCGCTGCTGGCGACCCAGTCGTGGCGGCGCTGCGCGGCAAAGAGATCTTCCCCTTGCGAATAATTCACCGGGCTGGTGCGCACATGCAGCAGGCGCTGCATCAGCGTCGCCATCACATCCTGATGGTCGGTCAGACGATCGATGGTCTGCGCAGGCGTATCCGGCCAGTGAATCACCAGCGGAACCTGCAGGTTCGCACGATTGCCTACGTTACCGGCGTTGCCGTCCAGCGCCACGCCTTGTTGCGCAGTAATCACCACCACGGTCTTTTTCAGCAGATCGCGCTGTTGCAGCGTGGTGAGCACGTTATGAATTTGCTCATCAATCGTCGCAGCCTGACGCAAGTAGCTGCGTTGACGCATTTTCGCCGGCGTGCCGCTCAGATCGACGCCGTCCAGCGCAAGCCAGGAGAACCAGGGGTTGCCGTCGCCTTTCTGCCCGTTCAGCCAGTTTTGCCACTGGGTGACCGTGCTGGCGTTGGGCTGGCTGTCGGTATTCGGCAGCGTATAGTCCGTCAGCAGCGCCTGGCGATAGAGCGGCTGGTTAAAGCCCTCCGATGAGAAAAGCCCAAACTGGTAGCCCTGCGAACTTAATGCGCCAAGCAGCGCCGACGGCATGCGCGCCGCCAGCACGCCGTCCATATAGCTGGCAGAAATGCCGTAGAACAGGCCAAACAGCCCTTTTTCCGGAATATCGCCTGCGCTGTAGTGCTGGGTAAAACGCACATTATCGCTGGCGAACTGATTAAGCTGCGGCAGCGTTTTTGCCATATCGCCGCCGTTCAGCGTTTTCACGGTGATGACCAGCAGGTTATTGCGCGTGCCGCCATCGCGGAAGGTGATATCGCTAAGCGGGTACTGTACCGAAACCGCTTCCGGATCGCCCTGCTGAATCAGGCGCTGCTGATAAGCCTGCGCGTCCAGTAAACCGTGGCGCTCAAGAAAGCGTCGGGCGGTCATCGGATAGGAGAGCGGCAGGTTAGCGCGCTGCATGGTAATCGGACGATAGAAATTGGCATCGGCCCAGATATAGAGCAGGTGGCTGGCGAAAAACGCACTGATAAACAGCGCCGCCAGCGGCTTGCCGAACGAGCGCCGGTTCAGGCTGCGCAGCTTCTGCCAGCTCCAGGTGGCGAACAGCATCTCCACCAGGAAAATCAGCGGCACGCTGATAAACATCAGCTGCCAGTCGCGCGCCATCTCGCTCTGGTCCGGGTTGATCACCAGCTCCCACACCACCGGATTAAGGTGCAGATGGAAGCGGTTGAACACCGCGCTGTCGACCATAATCAGCGTCAGCCCGACGGTAGCGATAATCGCCGACAGGACGCGCAGCAGCCGCTGCGACATCACGACAAAGGTCAGGGGAAATATCGCCAGCAGGTAGACGGCGAAAACAATAAAGCTGAAGTGGCCGATCCAGCTGCTGAAAGCGTAAACGCGTCCAACGAGCGAAGCGGGCCAGTCGGCGACCGCCAGATAGCGGCTGCCTAAAATCAACGCGAATAAAATATTAAACAGAGCAAACCAGTGCCCCCAACTGATCATCTGGGACACTTTTTCGCGGTAGCGCTGCCGGTTGGTTACCATATTATGCGGTCAAATCAGCGATTAATGGGCGTTGTCGTCACGTACGGAGGCCTGCAGGGCTTCCGCGAAAGATCGTGCCAGTGAACGGCGCTGCGCCGGCGCAACGTCGCTGTTGATCACGTTGGTCACCATATTCCCCAGCACCATCAGGGAAAGGTCGGTCGGCGCATTGTCTTTCTGCAGCACCTGGGCCAGTTGCGCGAGGAGTTTTTCCACGCGTTCGTCGCTGTAACGGGATGATTGTGGCATATCGTCGACTAATCTCGTTTCAAAAGGCGATATAGTACCGTAACAACAGGGTTTTTACCGCAATTTTATCGAAAGCGCATCGTTCGGCTATCGCATGGAGTTGAAAGCCGGTGCGGGCGGTGTTTGAATACGCGCCTGAACCAAAAGGAGAGTCTACCATGAGTCTGGATATCGACCAGATTGCCCTGCATCAGCTTATCAAGCGCGACGAGAATCAGCTTGAGCTGGTGCTGCGCGATACGCTGCTGCCCGCCAACGCCACCGTGGAAGCGATGGTAGAGGAGCTGCACCGCGTCTACAGCGCCAAAAATAAAGCCTACGGTCTGTTTAACGAAGATAGCGAACTGGCCGAAGCGCTGCGCAACTGCCGGAAGGGCAATGATGACTTCCTGGCGTTCAGCCGCGCGGCGACCGGCCGTCTGCGCGACGAGCTGGCAAAATATCCTTTCGCCGAAGGTGGCGTGGTGCTGTTTGTGCACTATCGCTATCTGGCGGTGGAATATCTGCTGGTGGCGGTGCTCAATAGCCAGAGCAGCATGCGCGTCAATGAGCAGCTCGACATCAGCAGCACCCACTATCTTGACATCAACCATGCCGATATCGTGGCGCGCATCGACTTAACCGAGTGGGAACTGACGCCGGACTCCACCCGCTATCTGACTTTTCTGCGCGGCCGCGTAGGGCGCAAAGTCGCCGATTTCTTTATGGATTTCCTCGGCGCCAGCGTCGGTCTTGATACTAAAGCGCAAAACCGCGGCCTGCTGCAGGCGGTGGATGACTACTGTGCGGAGTCGGCGCTTGATAAGAACGAACGACAGAACTATCGCCAGCAGGTTTACAGCTATTGCAACGAGCAGCTGCAGGCGGGCGAGGAGATCGCGCTGGAAGATCTGTCGAAGGAACTGCCGCCGCTCGGCGAGAAATCCTTTCAGGCCTTTACGCAGGAGCAGGGCTATGAGCTGGAGGAGCACTTTCCGGCGGATCGCAGCACGCTGCGCCAGCTGACCAAATTCGCCGGCAGCGGCGGCGGTTTGACGCTAAATTTCGACGCCGCGCTGCTGGGTGAGCGCATCTTCTGGGATCCGGCCACCGATACCTTAACCATTAAGGGCACGCCGCCGAACCTGCGGGATCAACTGCAGCGGCGCACCAGCGGCAAATAAGCGTGCAGGCGCTGTCAGTCAGCAAAAAAAAAACGCCGCATAAGCGGCGTTTTTTATATCGATTCGTAGGCGATTAGGCGCGTACGAAGTCGATGTGGTGCAGTTTTGGCTTGAACGGGTGACGCTGAACAGCCTGCACTTTGACGTTGGTTTCTTTACCGTCGACAACCAGAGTCAAAACGTCAGTGTAGAAACCTGGCTTGGTCTGCAGGTTCATTACTGAGTCGTGGTCCAGTTCGATAGAAACAGCGGCTTCGCTACCACCATAGATGATGGCCGGGAATTTGTTCGCTGTGCGCAGGCGGCGGCTCGCACCCTTACCCTGCTCTTTACGTACTTCTGCGTTGATGGTCAACATTATCATGTCTCTTTAATAATTCCTGCTACAGGCGACCCAGCAACAGGAGGGTTGTTCAAAGGCTAATGCGAATGCAAAAGCGGGCGGCAGTATAGCGGTAATGGGCGGGGCGGGCAAATGATTCCGCCGTTTAGCGCAGCTCGTTGGCGCGGCGAAAGCGTCCCTGATAGTCGAAAAGCTTCTCGCGCACCTGCCAGAACTGCCCTTTAGCGCGCGCTACCACAAAATCGGGATGGCGCAGCAGCGGCTGCAGCGCGACCACGTCGGCCGCGGTTTGCCAGCCGAGCGGCACGCCCGGCGCGCGCTGATGCGGCCGCATAAAAAGCTGTTCGAACGCCTTACGCTGAGCGGGCGTACTCAGACGAAAGCGTTCGTCGACGCTGGTGCCATCCTCGTCGAAATAGGTCGCCTTCAGCCATTCGCCTTTATCATCGCGGCCATGCGCCAGCGTCATGCCGCCGCAGCGCAGCACCAGCGCATCCTTCAGCTTCAGCGCCGCCTTCAGCATATCGTCGGGATCGACCAGCACTTTATCGCACTGATGGCAGCGGCGCGCCGCGATATCGTTTTCGGCGCCGCAGTCGGGACAGCTTTTAAAGCGGAAGCGGAAATCGCACTGTTCGCGGTTGCCTTCGTCATCTTCCAGCACGCCCTGACAGCGGCGGCCGAAGTGCTCGATAATCATGCCGTCTGCGGTGGTTTTGCCCCAGAAGGTGTTGGCGAACCCGCAGGCGGGACAGAACACCTGTACCGGCTCATTGTCGCTGGCGCCTTTCGGCGCGCCCACTTCCGGCGTAAAGAGATCGTGCGGGTTGCCGGCGTAGTCGAGAATCAGGCAGTCGGTTTTGCCCGGCGACAGGCGCAGGCCGCGCCCGACGATCTGCTGATAGAGGCTGACCGACTCGGTAGGGCGCAAAATAGCGATAAGATCGACATGGGGCGCATCGAAGCCGGTCGTCAGCACCGCGACGTTAACCAGGAATTTCAGCTGCTGCGCCTTAAACGCGGCGATAGTCGCATCGCGCGCTTTAGCGGGGGTTTCCGCCGAAATCAACGCGCTATTGTCGGGCAGCAGCGAGAGGATCTCGCGCGCGTGCTCTACCGTCGAGGCAAACACCATCACGCCGCGCCGATCCTCGGCGAATTCCACGATCTGGCTAATGATATGCGGCGTTACACGCTGCTGCTGCTTTAGCTCGCGATTAAGATCGGACTCGCTGAACAGCCCGTTGGCCTGCGCTGTCAGACGGCTGAAGTCATACTGCACCACCGGCATATCAAGCCGCTCCGGTGGCACCAGAAAGCCGTGTTTGATCATATAACGCAGTGGCAGCTCGTAGATGCAGTCGCGGAAAAAGGCTTTCTCGTCGCCGCGCACCATGCCGTGATAGTGAAACTGATAGATCCAGCCTTTGCCGAGGCGAAAGGGAGTCGCCGTCAGGCCCAGCAGGCGCAGCTGCGGATTGTGCTGGCGCAGATGAGTGAAAATTTGCTGATACTGGCTGTTGTCGTCATCGCTGATGCGATGGCACTCATCCACGATCGCCAGCGAAAAGGCGCTGTCGAACTGATCCAGATTACGCGCTACCGACTGCACGCTGCCGAATACCACTTTGCGCTGACTCTCTTTGCGCTGCAAACCGGCGGCAAAGATATCCGCTTCAAGGCCATAGGCCTGATATTTGCTGTGGTTCTGCTCCACCAGTTCTTTAACGTGCGCGAGCACCAGCACGCGTCCGCGCGCCAGCCGCGCCAGCTCGGCGATCACCAGGCTTTTGCCTGCGCCGGTCGGCAGTACGATCACCGCCGGTTCGGCGTGACGACGAAAATGATTGAGAGTCGCGTTAACCGCGTCTTGCTGATAGGGACGTAGAGTAAAAGCCATTGCCGATCACTTTTGCGAAACTGAGCGAGATTATGCCATGAAAATAGAGGAAACGCAGGAACGGCTCTGTGCGACAGCCTCGGTTCGGGCTATACTTCTCCTACTTTTTCAACGGGTAAAACCCCGTTTCAGTTTCCCTCCGCAGTAACAGGCAAAGCGAATTCATGCGACTCGACAAATTCATCTCTCAGCAACTGGAAGTCAGCCGGGCTATTGCCGGTCGTGAAATCCGGGGGCAAAAAGTCACCGTTAATGGCGAAGTGGTGCGCGACACCGCCTTCAAAATCCTGCCCGAGCATGAGGTGGAATATGACGGCAATCCGCTGCAGCTGCAGGTAGGGCCGCGCTATTTTATGCTGAACAAGCCGCAGGGCTACGTCTGCTCCACGGACGATCCCGATCACCCGACTATCTTGTTTTTTATTGAAGAGCCGACCGCGTGGAAGCTGCATGCCGCAGGGCGCCTTGATATCGACACTACCGGTCTGGTGCTGCTGACCGACGACGGACAGTGGTCGCACCGCATTACCTCACCGCGCCATCACTGCGAGAAAACCTACCGCGTCACGCTGGAGCATCCCGTCGCTGAAGATGTGGCGCAGCAGTTCGCCGCAGGCATTCAGCTGCACGGCGAAAAATCCCTGACCCAACCGGCGCGGCTGGAGGAGATTACGCCGACCGAGGTGCTGCTGACGCTCAGCGAAGGGCGCTATCACCAGGTGAAGCGCATGTTTGCCGCCGTCGGCAATCGCGTGGTCGGGCTGCATCGCGAGCGCATCGGCGGCATCGTGCTGGATGCGGATCTGGAGCCGGGCGAGTATCGTCCGCTGACGGAAGATGAAATTGCCAGCGTCGGGTTGCCCGACGAGTTAAAACAGAAATAGCGGAGCGGCCGTGCGCAAGGATAAAAATTCAGCTGTGGGACTGGTAGTGATTCTGGGATTGCTGGCGATGCTGATGCCGCTTTCCATTGATATGTATCTGCCCGCGATGCCGCAGATCGCCCGCGAATTCGGCGTAGCGGCGGGTCGCGTGCAGATGACGCTTAATCTCTATATCCTTGGTTTCGCCATCGGTCAGCTGGTATATGGCCCGCTGGCGGACAGCTACGGCCGCAAACCGGTCATTGTGCTCGGCACGCTGATTTTCGCCTGTGCGGCGGCAGCCTGCGCGCTGTCGCAGTCGATTGACCAGCTGATTCTTATGCGCTTTCTGCACGGTCTTTCCGCCGCTGCGGCCAGCGTGGTGATTAACGCCCTGATGCGGGACAGCTACTCGAAAGAGGATTTCTCGCGCATGATGTCGTTTGTCATGCTGATCACCACCATCGCACCGCTGCTGGCACCGATTATCGGCGGCTGGCTGCTGCTGGTATGGGACTGGCACGCCATTTTCTGGACGCTGTCGATCGCCGCCTTGATCACCACCGTGATGGTGATGACGCAGATCCGCGAGACGCTCAGGCCGGAACAGCGTCAGCGTTTTCACCTGCGCACCATGCTGGGTAACTTCGTCACGCTGTTCCGTCACAAGCGCGCCTTCAGCTATATGCTGGCGAGCGGCTTCTCTTTTGCCGGGCTGTTTACCTTTCTGAATGCCGGTCCGTTCGTCTATATCGAGGTAAACCACGTGTCGCCGCAGAACTTCGGGTATTACTTCGCGCTGAACGTGGTATTTCTGTTTGTCATGACGCTGATCAACAGCCGCGCGGTGCGCCGCTTTGGCCCGCTGGCGATGTTCCGCGCCGGGCTGCTGATTCAGTTCGCGATGGGCATCTGGCTGCTGGCGGTCAGCGCGCTGCACATGGGCTTTATTCCTATGGTGCTGGGCGTCGCCATGTTTATCGGCTGCGTCTCGATGGTCTCCTCCAACGCCATGGCGGTTATTCTGGATGAGTTTCCCCATATGGCAGGCACCGCCTCGTCGCTGGCGGGCACGCTGCGCTTTGGCGTCGGCGCGCTGGTAGGCGCGCTGCTGTCGACGGCCAGCTTTAACAGCGCCTGGCCGATGGTGGGCACCATCGCGGCATGCGCTACGCTCTCTGTTCTCTTCTTTATCTACGCGTCGCGCCCTCGCGCTATCAGACGCTAAGCCCCAGCCCCGCCGCTTAAAGCGTCCCGCGCAGGGACGCTTTAAGCGGCTTTGCGACAGGGCCAGGCCACTCAGCGTCGGCAAGGTTGTCACCGCCCCTTTGACATGCCCTTTTTGGTATTTTCCCCGCTTCGCTCTCTGACGCTACCGTCGTTATGTTTCTTATATGTGAAAATTAATGATTAAGAAAGTAACGAGATTGCGTCTAAACTGATTGTTAACTGTCGATGAACGCGGTACTAATAGGCCAAAATGCGAGCCGAATCGCAAATAACAATCTTTTCCCACTTCGTTTAGTGGGAAACGAGAGAGCAGGCCTTGACGTCCGTTTCTGCCGTTTAGCAGCAACAGCAAGCGACGTTCATCGTGACTGAAGTTAATCGCTCTGGGGATATCTGTTAACTATGCTGCAACTTTCCATCGTGCATCGCCTGCCGCAGCGCTTTCGCTGGGCCAGCGAGCTTCATAGCGCTATCGTGGCGGAAGAGGGCGTCGCCAACGAGCAGGATCTTATTGCGCTGCGCCTGATTAGCCATGATGGTCATCTTGGCTGGGAGATCATGCATCAGCTGCAGGATGCGCTGGCGTCGATTCAGGTCGAGTGCAAAGTAGCGGAGTGCGAAGGGTCGCCCTGTCTCTTTATTTTGCGCAGCGACGAAAGCGCGACGAACTGCTGCCTGAAAAACCAGGGTGTGGCGATCGCGGAAACCTTTAACGGTCACTGAGTTGCGCCGAGGCCAGCAGCTCGCGCGTATAGTCTGCGGCGGGCGCGGCGAACAGCCTCTCGCAGTCGCCTTGCTCCACGACTTCGCCCTGACGTAATACCATCACCTGATGACACAGCGAACGCACCACCTGTAAATCGTGACTGATAAAGAGATAGGTCAGCTGGTGGTGCTGCTGCAGCCTGCGCAGCAGCGTCAGAATCTGTTTCTGTACTGAGCGATCCAGTGAAGAGGTCGGTTCGTCCAGCACCATCAGCTGCGGTTCAAGCACCAGCGCGCGTGCAATAGCGATCCGCTGGCGCTGACCGCCGGAGAACTCCGCCGCATAGCGATGACGGCTCGCCGCGTCTAATCCAACTTCCTCCATCACCGCGATCACGCGCGCTTCCTGTTGGGTAGCGTCGAGAGCGGGTTGATGCACCGCCAGCCCCTCGGCAATGATCTGCTGCACCGTCATACGCGGATTCAGAGACGAGTTGGGATCCTGAAATACCACCTGTATGCGACGACGCAGCGGTAACAGCTCCCTGCGCGACAGATCGTGCAGCGGCTGGCCGTCGAACCAGATCTCGCCCTGCGCGCTGAGCAGCCGCAACAGCGCCAGGCCGGTGGTACTTTTGCCGGAGCCGGATTCGCCCACCAGTCCGAGGCTCTCGCCGCGCCGCAGCGAGAAGCTGAGGTTGCTGACGGCAACTTTTTCCGCCACCTGCCGCCTGAAAAGGCCGCGCCTGACCGGAAAGCTAACGCGCAGGTCGCGCACCTGCAGCAGCAGCGGCGCGTCGGGACGCAGCGGTACGGCGCGGCCTTCCGGCTCCGCCGCAAGCAGCTGCTGCGTATAGGGATGTTGCGGCTGGCTGAACAGCGCATGGCTGCTGTTGTGCTCGACGATTTTACCCTGGCGCATTACGCTGACGTTGTCCGCCAGCTGCTGCACGATGCCCAGATCGTGGGTAATAAACAGCATGGCCATGTTGCGTTCGCGCTGCAGCTCGCGCAGCAGGCGCAGGATTTGCGCCTGAACGGTGACGTCCAGCGCGGTGGTCGGCTCGTCGGCAATCAGCAGCGCAGGTTCGGTAAGCAGCGCCATGGCGATCATCACGCGCTGGCGCTCGCCGCCGGAGAGCTGATGAGGAAAATCATTCAGCCGCGAGGCGGGGTTACGGATGCCGACCCGATCGAGGCAGCTGAGGATCTCCCCACGCGCCGCTTCGCGCCGCATGCCGCGGTGCAGGGAGAGCACCTCATAAAGCTGCTTCTCAATGGTGTGTAAGGGGTTAAGGGAGACCATCGGCTCCTGAAAGATCATCGCCATCTGGTTGCCGCGCAGACCGCGCATTCTGCGCTCGCTGACGCGCAGCAGATCCTCGCCGTTAAACAGAATTTCGCCGCCGGAATAGCGCGTCGGCGGCGCAGGCAGCAGCTGCATCACCGCAAGCGCGGTCACGCTTTTGCCCGAGCCCGATTCGCCCACCAGCGCCAGCGTTTCGCCAGCGTCGATACTGAAGGAGAGATCCTCAACCACGGTGCGCGTCACGCCGCCGCGGGCAAAGGCGACGGAAAGATGATGAATGGCAAGCAGCGACATAATCAGCCTCCCCAGGCGGGATCGAAGGCGTCGCGTACCGCTTCGCCAATAAAGATCAGCAGTGACAGCAGGATCGCCAGCGTAAAGAAGCCCGCCAGCCCCAGCCAGGGTGCCTGCAAATTATTCTTACCCTGCAACAGCAGTTCGCCGAGCGACGGCGACCCCACAGGCAGACCAAAGCCGAGAAAATCGAGCGAGGTCAGAGTCGCGATCGATCCGCACAGGATAAACGGCAGAAAAGTCAGGGTGGCAACCATGGCGTTGGGCAGCATATGCCGCAGCATAATGCGCCCGTCGCTGACTCCCAGCGCCCGCGCGGCGCGGATATAGTCGAAGTTGCGCGTGCGCAGAAACTCGGCGCGCACCACGCTGACCAGCCCCATCCAGCCGAAAAACACCGTCACCAGCAGCAGCCACCAGAAGTTGGGCTGGATGACGCTGGAGAGCAAAATCAGTAAAAACAGCGCGGGCATGCCGGACCAGACTTCAATCACGCGCTGACCGATAAGATCGATGCGGCCGCCGAAATAGCCCTGAACAGCGCCGACGATAATGCCGATAACGCTGGAAAAGAGCGTCAGCATAATTCCGAACAGCAGTGAGATGCGCGTGCCGTAAAGCAGACGCGCCAGCACGTCGCCACCGCTGGCGTCGGTGCCCAGCCAGTTTTGCGCCGAAGGCGGCGAGGGGAAGGGCGTCGAGGTCGCGAAGTTGATGGTGCTGTCGCTAAAGCGTATCGGCGCCCACAGCGCCCATCCTTTCTCATTCAGCTGTTTTTGCAGCCAGGGGTCCTGATAGTCGGCGGCGGTCGGCAGCGCGCCGCCGAAATCGCTTTCGCTGTAGCTGACCAACAGCGGCACAAACCAGCGCTGCTGATAACGCACCAGCAGCGGCTTCTCATTGGCGAGCAGATCGGCGCCGAGTGAAAGCACGAAGATAACCAGAAAAATCCACAGCGACCAGTAGCCGCGTCGGTTGTGGCGGAAACGCAGCCAGCGCTGCTGATTGACGGGAGACAAGCGCATCAGCGGCCCTCAAAATCAATACGGGGATCGACCAGCGTATAGGTCAGGTCGCTGAGGATATTCATCAGCAGGCCGATCAGGGTAAAAATATAGAGCGTGCCGAACATCACCGGGTAGTCGCGCTGAATAGTGGCGTCATAGCCCAGCAGGCCCAGTCCGTTCAGCGAAAACATCACCTCTATCAGCACCGAGCTGGTAAAAAACATGCTGATAAAGGTGGCGGGAAAGCTGGCGATAACCAGCAGCATGGCGTTGCGGAACACGTGATGATAAAGAATGCGTCGCTCGCTCACGCCTTTGGCACGCGCCGTCACCACATATTGCTTGCGGATCTCATCGAGAAAGCTGTTTTTGGTCAGCATCGTCAGGGTGGCGAAGCCGCCAATCACCGTCGCCAGCACCGGCAGGCTGATATGCCACAGATAATCTGCGATTTTTCCGTACCAGGAGAGAGAGTCAAACTGCGGCGAGGTGAGACCGCGCAGCGGAAACCAGTCGAGATAGCTGCCGCCGGCGAACAGGACAATCAGCATAATGCCGAACAGAAAGGCGGGCACCGAATAGCCGATGATAATAAAGGTGCTGCTCCAGACGTCAAAGGTGCTGCCGTTGCGTACCGCTTTTTTGATGCCCAGCGGAATCGATACCAGATAGATAATCAGCGTGCTCCACAGCCCAAGGCTGATGGAAACCGGCAGGCTCTCTTTAATCAGCTGCAGCACTGATGCGCTGCGGAACAGGCTGTCGCCGAAATCGAACCGCACATAGTTCCAGAGCATCTCGACATAGCGCTGCCACATCGGCTTATCGAAACCGTAGCGCTTTTTAATTTCAGCAATCACTTCCGGATCGAGGCCGCGTGCGCCGCGGTACTGATTATCTCCGGGGCTGGCGCGGTTCAGGGACGCGCGCGCGCCGCTCTCGCCGCCGCCGGGCAGGCCTGTGGTCTGGCCGAACTGAATGTTAGCCAGCGCCTGGTCAACCGGGCCGCCGGGCGCGATCTGCACGATAAAAAAGTTCAGCGTAATAATCGCCCACAGCGTGGGAATAATCAGCAGCATTCTGCGCAAGAAATAGGCGGCCAACTCAGGCTCCTCAGCGTCGTTCGGCCGGCAAACGCGCGGCTTTGTTCACGTCATACCACCAGTTTTCCAGACCGCTGGCATAGGCGGGCTTTACCGCGGGATGGGAGAATTTATCCCAGTAGGCCATGCGATCCTCAGCGTTGTACCACATCGGGATCATATACGCATTCCACAGCAGGATGCGATCCAGCGCCTGGCCGAGCGGCAACAGCGCCGCTTTATCGCCCTGATGCGCCACGATGGCTTTGACAAAGTGATCGACCAGCGGATCTTTGAGCCGCGCGCTGTTCCATGAAGAGTCGATAAAGTCAGATTGCCAGCTGGTCTGGAGATCCGAACTGGGCGTGGGCATCGCCAGATAAACGCGGGCGATCATATCGTAATCGCCTTCGCGCAGCCTGCGCAGATACTGTGAGGCATCCACCACGCGCAGCGTCAGGCTGATGCCGAGACGCGACAGGCTATGCTGGAAGGGCAGGGCCCAGTCGTTGCTGGCGCCGCTGCGCAGCAGCAGTTCAATGCGCATCGGCTGGCCGGTTTTGTCGTTCACCAGCTGCTGGTTTTTCACCTGCCAGCCCGCCTGACGCAGCAGATCCAGTGCTTTCAGCAGGTTAGCCCGATCGTAGCCGCTGCCATCGGTGCGCGGCGGCGCGTAGGGTGCGCTGAAAACCTCAGGCGGCAGCTGTTCTTTAAAAGGCGCCAGCAGCGCCTGTTGCGCCGCGTCCGGCAGACCCTGCGCGGCGTACTCGGTATTCTGAAAATAGCTGCTGACCCGCTGATAAGCGCCATAGAACAGCGCTTTATTCATCCACTCAAAATCGAAGGCCAGCGTGATCGCCTGGCGAACCCGACGATCGCGGAACAGCGCTTTTTCATTGTTCATGGCAAGCCAGGTGGTATTGGTCGACACCCTGTTGGGCGTGGTCTCTTTGACAATCTGCTGATCGTCGAAGTTACGGCCGCGATACTGGGTCGCCCATTTTTTAGCGGAGGTCTCTTCGCGCAGGTCGAACGCGCCCGCTTTAAAAGCTTCAAACGCGACGTTATCGTCAAGATAGTAGTCATAGCGCAGGGTATCGAAATTGAACCGGCCCCGGTTCACCGGCAGATCGGCCGCCCAGTAGTTTTTCACCCGGCTGTACTCGATATACTGACCCAGCTTGTAACGACTGATACGGTAAGGGCCGCTGGAGAGCGGCGGCGAACTCAGTGGCTCATTGAATTTTTTATCCTGCCACTCTTTCTGCGGCAGCACCGGCAAGGTCAGCAGTCCCAGCATCAAATCTTTTTCTGGCTTCGGCAGGTCAATGCGGACGCGCTGGCTATCCAGCGCTTTGATCGTCACGCCGCGATAAACGACGCGAAACTGCGGCACGCCTTCGCGCATAAATTTATCGAAGGTAAAGGCGACGTCCTGCGCGGTAATCGGCGTGCCGTCGTGAAACTGCGCGAGCGGATTGAGGCGTATCTCCATCCAGCGGAAGTTGTCGGCATAGCGCGCCGACTCGGCAATAAGCGGATAGTAGCTACCCGGTTCGTCATCAGACCCGACAAACAACCGATCGTAGAGCGCCTCGGTGCCTGCGCCGGGATTGCCACGCGAGGCGTAACGGTTAAAGTTGTCGTAGGTGCCGACTACCGCCTGGATAAGTTTGCCGCCTTTAGGCGCAGCGGGATCCGCATAGTCGAAGTGGCTAAAGTCAGCCGCATATTTGGGCTCGCCCAGCGTGGCGAATGCGCGGCTTTCATGCACCACTTCCGCGCGCAGCGGCGTGCTAAGGGCGACCAGCAACAGCATGATCAGGCGAAACAGCATAAGGTTAGCGCTCTCCTGTCGTCATTCAACATCCGGGGCGGGGCGGCCTGTTATCCTGACAGCGTCGCCAGGCTGCGACTGCGGTAATAGTCAATCAGGCGGTCCGGCTTCAGGGGGCGACTGAAAAGATAGCCCTGCATATGACAGACGCCGTGCTTCACCAGCCATGCCGCCTGCTCGCCCGTCTCCACGCCTTCCGCCACGGTTTTCAGATTCAGCTTTTTCGCCAGATGGAGCACGGCGTCCAGCACCGGGGAGTTCAGGGTCTGCGTCCCGATGCTCTGCACAAAGCCACGGTCGATCTTAAGATAATCAAAAGGGTATTTTTCAAGATAGATCAGGGCGCTGTGGCCAGTGCCGAAGTCATCTATCGCAATCTGAATATCGTTCTGATGAAGCCAGGCGAAAACCTCTCCGGCGTTTTTATCCCGCACCATGGTGCGCTCAGTCACTTCAAATACGTAGTTAAAATGGTTATCCGGCATCGCCGCTATCCAGCGCTTAACGTCCTGCTGAAAACTCTCCGACGCCAGATGCAGCGGCGAAAGATTGAGACTCATATGGGTGCCGGCGGGCACGTAAGGATTGAGTCTGTGGGCGTCTCGCGCCACCAGCTCGAACAGATGCCGCGTCAGCGGAATAATCAGGTTCAGCGACTCCGCGTAGCTGATAAACATATCCGGCGGGATCATGCCCTCGCTGGGGTGGTTCCAGCGCAGCAGCGCCTCCAGCCCGTAAGCGCGCCCGCTATGGGTGCTGATCAGCGGCTGGTACTCGACGTGAAATTCGCCGCGTTTTATACCGAGCAGGATCTCTTTGCCTGGGCGCTGATTCAGCGAGAGCAGCAACCAGCAGCCGCCGCCGACCAGCAGCGACAGCAGAATGCCGCTCAGCACGATCATAAGAATATCGCGCGTCGATATCGTATCGCCATAGAGTACAAACTGCAGCGGATAGCCGTCGAGCGGCAGCTGCATCAGCGGCTGCTGCGGCAGTTCGCTGTTGGGGATAACGGTCTGTCGCCAGCTGGTAAGCGCGCTGCTTTGCGCCACCAGCGCCATGCCGGAGATTTCCGAATGGTAAGAGGCCAGCAGCTGATAGGGCGTCAGGTTAAGATTAACGGTCGCGAACACGCCGGACTGCACGCTTTGCGGATTACGCAGCCAGAGCGCAAAAACGGGCTTGCCGGGCTGCAATGGCGTGCCGCTCAGCAGGCGCAGATCGCGATCCCGGCTGAGATCGGTCTGGTCTGAAATGGCATTAAGCGGCAGGGAAAACGCCCCGGTTGCCGAGGAGCAGAAGGCGTAGCCCTCGCGCACCAGTAAAATCGCACGCAGGTCGTTGGCGAAGGCAGCGCGGGAAGTCAGCTCCTGATTAATAGCATGGCAGTCGAAACGGGTTAAAGAGAGAAGGGGATTCAGGGTATTGGCGACAAGCGTATCCAGCGATTGTTGTAGATCTGCGCGGCTGTCGTGCAGCAGCTGCTGGTGCTGATGCTGCCGCTTATACCAGGTGTAAGTCAGCAGAGTCAGGGTAAAAAAAATAAAGAACAGGCTACCGAAAATCGCGCTGCTCCAGGCGATGCGGCGAGGATAGGTGGCCTGGCGCATCAGCGCCCTGGACAGTGGCATGAAGTGCTTTCCCCTTGTCTTATCTTTTATTATTGACTGTGCACGACTGCTCTCTGGCGAAGGTCATGAGAATATAACGAGATGACAGGAAATGTCTCGATATTCTTCTGATAAACAATCACTTTTTACGTTATTAATACGCCTTTATCTGGCACAGGGGCAAAAAAAAACGCTGCCGAAGCAGCGTTCTGTTTTCTCTGGCTGAGAAACGATCGAAGGTCAGGGATTAGCTGGGATTACGGCTTAATACCCGACGCCCTTCGCGGTAGCGTTTTTTCCAGTAGCTGTCGTTCAGACTGGAGATCATGACGCCGCTGCTGGTGGACGCATGGACAAAGTTATCGTTGCCCAGATAGATCCCAACGTGACGCCCCGTCGAACCGGCGTGGAACAGAACCAGATCCCCCGGACGCAGCTTGCTACGTGAAATCTCACTGCCGGTATCCTGCTGTTCAGAGGTCGAGCGCGGCAGTTCTAAACCAAACTGATCGCGAAACGTACGTTGAACAAAAGCAGAACAGTCGATGCCGCGTTTAGTATCGCCGCCGAGGCGGTAACGCACGCCTTTCCAGTCGGCATATTGCTCCATGATGCGGGACTTAACATCCACGCTCCGCACCATCTCTTCGAACTCATCCTGAGACGCCTGAAGTAAAAAACCATTCTGGTTTTTAACGTCATGATTCTCGTTTTTTGCGTGTTGACCGGTACTGCTGCATGCCGAGAGGAGAGTTGCCAGCGCTACTGCAGGCACAATCCGCCAGATATATCTCAGTATTGGTTGAGACTTGACCATTGTTCGTATATTCCTTCGATGTCCTTACGACAGAATGTCGCCAGCCAGATGACAAAACGGATTGAGATTAATAAGCGTTGCACGCTAAGACAATTCCTTAATTACTAAAATGTGTTAACGAACACGTTTTGGTATAAAAAAGAACCGCATTTTCTGCTGCCGTACCCTCAACGCATGGGAGGTTAACCGATTCCAGACGCCGTGGCGAGTGGTTTTACGTAAATTCTGATAGCTTTTTTTGATGTGAAATCAGTCTGTAACAGAGTGGTTACTTTATCGGCAATTTTAAAAAATTATCTTTAAAATAAGCGGTAAAAACAGGGCTAATTCTACGGGTAGGACGCTTTTTAAGAGCGTTGGGGCTGGACAGCCGGGGGAAAAGCGCCTTTATCAGCAGAAAACATCATACTATTTTCTTTATATCACCATATGGTTAGCGTGCTAATAATACTGGGCTGATTTTATTAAGCGCGGAGGGATAAGAAAAAGGCTATTCTTCCATCCGCGCTTATCAGTCTATTTCGACTTGCGATACCCGAGGGTATTCAGGGCTTATATTTGCCCGGCAGTTTACGGTAGAAAAAGCTGACGATAGCGTCGCTCAGCGGCGTCAGCAGCACCCAGCTCAGTCCAGCCAGCAGTACCGAAAGCGAACCGACGGCAATATCAGTAAACCAGTGCGCACCCGCCATCACGCGCGGCAGCGCGAAAATCACCACGATAGCCGCGCCGATAAGAAAGGCGCGGAAGCCAAAATAGCGCCACATAAAACAGGCAAAAATCATCAGCATCATGCCGTGATCGCCAGGGAAGCTGTTGGCTGAGGCGTCTTTGGCCGGAATACCGGTCAGTTCGCTGACGCGATGCGCATTTTCGAAAAACAGCGTCGGGCTTTTATGCTGCACCGGCAACAGATGGCCGAGCTGATTGAGGATAACCGCGCTGAACAGCATAGTAATGCCGATCGCCAGCAGACGACGACGGCCCGGCGGCGTTTCGCGACGCCAGTAAAAGAGATAAAGCGCGCCCATCGCCAGCAGCGACACCAGATCGAACCCACGGAAGTTAGTGATCGCCACCAGCATGGCAAAGCCAGGATGATCGACCATCTGGTCGTTGAAGCTGAAAAAGATCCCTTTATCGACGCCAGCCCAGAAACCGTGGTCGGGCGGCAGGTACCAGGAGAGAAACAAAACAACGCCAAGCGCGTTGAGTAGCAGAATTGTGATAAGACGAGTTGCGCGCATCGTATTCACTCAAATAAAAATTAACGGCAGAAACTAACCTGGCTAGTTTAAACGAAGCCTCAACAGCTGGGACTGCAAACGATTCCAGTCAACCGGTTGCGAATGGATCAGTTCAATACGGCTGTCGGGCGCAGCGGCAGTAAGCGTTTCGACATGTACATCGCCCTTTTGGCCATTAATGCGAAGCGAGCCGTCCGGCGTACGCAGCACGCCTTTAATGCGCTCGACCGACGCAAGACGCGCCCAGGCCAGCAGCGCTTCGCCATCAAAAAGCGTCGCGCCGTCGAAGATCCAGCCGCAGGCAACGTAACCCTGGCCTTCATTTAACGCGCGGCGCCAGCGCGTTCCGCCCTCAAGGCGCAGCGCGGCGAGGCCGCTATCGCGTTTAAGGTGAGCATGATGATGTGCAGGCTGCGGCAGCGTTTGACGGTTTGTGCGCGGCAGATCGAGCAGCGCAGGATCGATCGCGCCGAAGCGGGTAGCGATAAAAGGGCGGCCGTTGAGCGTTGCGTCCTGCCACTGTTGCAGGCGCTGACGGTCATCGTCGTTCCAGCCATCGCTTTTATTGCCAATAATAATGTCGGTCGCCGCCAGCTGATCGCGGAAATTTTCATTCGCCGTTACGCGTGGGTCGGCGAGCTGACGCGCATCAAGCAGGGTCAGCGTGGCGTTAAGCTGCAGATGCGGCTGATAAACCGGCGCGTTCAGCATCTCCAGCAGCTGGCGCGGATGACCGAGCCCGGTCGGTTCAATCAGCAGGCGATCGGGGCGGTTCTGCTTCAGCAGCATATTCAGCCCTACCTGCATTGGCAGGCCGTTGACGCAGCACATGCAGCCGCCGGGAATTTCCTTCAGCACCGCGCCGCTGTCGCGCAACAATGCGCCGTCAATGCCGATTTCGCCGAACTCATTAACCAGAACCGCCCATTTCTCCTGCTCCGGCTTGCCCGCCAGCAGATGGCGCAGCAGGGTGGTTTTACCGCTGCCGAGAAAGCCGGTAATAAGGTTTACGCGCGTCATGCTCTGCCTCCTTAAATGAGAATGGCCGCGAAGGCGGCCATAATGTTATTTTATAACATAAATCGCGGCGGTTAGTCGGCGCGACTCATATAACGGCGTTCAGCGATATGAATGCGGATGCGGTCGCCGTTACTCAGGTATTCCGGCACCTGAATGCTCAGTCCGGTACTCATGCCGGCCGGTTTGGTGCGCGCGCTGGCAGAGGCACCTTTGATGCCCGGCGCGGTATCGACAATTTCCATATCCACGGTCTGCGGCAGTTCGAGCGCCAGCACCTGACCGTCCATCGTCAGCACCTGAATGCCCGGAATGCCGCCTTCAGGAATAAACAGCAGCTCTTCTTCGATCTGATCTTTCTTGAATGAATAAGGCGTATAGTCCTCGTCATCCATAAAAACGTATTCGTCGCCGTCAATATAAGAGAAGGTGACGCTGCGGCGGCTGAGCTGGATGACGTCCAGAATATCGTCGCCTTTAAAACGCTCTTCTACCTTCAGGCCGGTACGAATATCAGTGAAGCGCATTTTATACAGCGTGACGGCGCCGCGCGCGCTTGGGCTCTGAATATCGATATCTTTGACCAGCAGCAGTTTGCCGTTCCAGCTTACCGCCATCCCTTTTTTGATCTCATTCGCTCTTGGCATTGCAACTCTCGCTTAAAGGAGGATTCCGATGCGCGCCACGTTACTCGCGCCGGGTTAAACAGGCAATATGGCGCCGGAAAAAATGCGCGCAATGACGCAGTCATGGCTTTCGCGCACGCGGGCTGTTATTGTCGCGGCTTCATACCCGCTGGAGCGCATCATGCAATGCCGTAGTCAGTGCGGCGCCTGCTGTACCGCGCCTTCTATCTCTTCGCCGATCCCCGGTATGCCGCATGGCAAGCCGGCGAACACGCCCTGCATCCAGCTTGATGCCGATCTGCGTTGCAAACTGTTCGGCTCTCCGCTGCGGCCCGCCGTCTGCGCCGGCTTGCAGCCGTCGCGCGATATGTGCGGCGCGACTCGCCACGATGCCATGGTCTACCTGCTGCAGCTGGAAGCGGATACCGCGCCCTGAGTCTGCTGACGGTGCTGACGGTTTCGCGCCGCGTGGTGACGTCGTTACAGCATCCCTTTCAGCTTACGCCGCCTTAATTTCGTCCGGTCCTTGTGAATTGTGCGTAACGTCAAAAATCTGCTACGCATTTTACGCATTTTCTTGCATGGCCTTGTGCGCTGTACCAGACTCCTTGAAACGTTTCAGCGTAGCAGATACGCGCTTTGCGCAACCTCGCCACGCTTTAAACGGCCATCAGGCTGAAACGATTCAATTTCAGTAAGCGAGGAGAAATATGTTCCAGCTCGAATTGCAGGCCATCCACACCGGAGCCAGTGCACAAAATAAAGAAGAGGCTATCCGCCAGGTCGCCGCGGCGCTGACCGCGGCGGGCAACGTGGCGGAGGGCTATGTCAACGGCATGCTGGCGCGCGAGCAGCAGACCTCAACTTTCCTGGGCAACGGCATCGCCATTCCGCACGGCACCACCGATACGCGCGACCTGGTGCAGAAAACCGGCGTACAGGTGTTTCAGTTTCCGCAGGGCATCGCCTGGGGCGAAGATCAGATCGCGTATGTGGCGATCGGTATCGCCGCGAAATCTGACGAGCATCTGGCGTTGCTACGCCAGCTGACGCATGTGCTGAGCGACGACAGCATCGCCGAACAGCTGAAAACCGCCTCGGCGGAAGATCTGCGTGCGCTGCTGATGGGTGAAAAACAGCCAGCTGAATTCAGCTTCGACACCTCGCTGATTACCTTAGACGTGGCCGCAAACGATCTGATTACGCTACAGGCGCTGAATGCCGGTCGCCTGCAGGCGGCTGGCGCGGTAGACGCCAGCTTTGTTGCCGACGTCGTCGCCGCGACGCCGCTGAGCCTGGGGCAGGGCATCTGGCTGAGCGACAGCCGCCGCGGCAATCTGCGCAGCGCGGTTGCGGTCAGCCGCGCCGCCACGCCTGGTGAGCACGAAGGCGAAAAAGTGGCGCTGCTGGTGACGGTTTCCGCCGTCGACGATCGCCCGCTGGAAGTGCTGAGCTATCTCAGCACGCTGCTGCTCAACGGCAAGGCGGATCGCCTGCTGAAAGCGGACGCAGCGGGCCTCTATGCGCTGCTGACCAGCGAAGTGGACGAGCAGGCCGACGTGCTGAGCGCGGAGTTCACCATTCGTAACGAGCACGGGCTGCATGCGCGTCCCGGCACGGCGCTGGTAACCGTCATCAAACAGTTCAACAGCGATATTACCGTCACTAACCTCGACGGCAGCGGCAAACCCGCCAACGGACGTAGCCTGATGAAAGTGGTCGCACTGGGCGTGAAGAAAGGTCACCGTCTGCGTTTTACCGCCAGCGGCGACGATGCGCAGCAGGCGCTCAACGCCATTGAAGAGGCGATTAATTCCGGCCTGGGCGAGGGGGTAGCATGAGCAGACGCGTCGCAACTATTACCCTGAATCCCGCCTACGATCTGGTGGGTTTTACCCCGGAGATCGAGCGCGGCGAAGTCAACCTGGTGAAAACCACCGGGCTGCATGCGGCAGGCAAAGGCATTAACGTGGCGAAAGTGCTGAAGGATCTCGGCATCGACGTTACGGTTGGCGGCTTCCTTGGCAAAGAGAATCAGGACGGCTTTCAGCAGCTGTTCAGCGAGCTAGGGATCGCTAACCGTTTTCAGGTCGTGCCGGGCCGCACCCGCATCAACGTCAAGCTCACCGAGCAGAACAACGACGTCACCGATCTTAACTTCTCTGGTTTTGAAGTAAGCCAGCAGGACTGGGATCGCTTTACCAGCGACTCGCTCACCTGGCTGGGCCAGTTCGACATGGTGTGCGTCAGCGGCAGCCTGCCGTCGGGCGTACAGCCGGAAGCCTTTACCCGCTGGATGAGCGAGCTGCGCACCCATTGCCCCTGCATTATTTTCGACAGCAGCCGTGAAGCGCTGGTGGCGGGTCTGAAAGCCGCCCCCTGGCTGGTGAAGCCAAACCGCCGCGAGCTGGAAATCTGGGCCGGTCGCAAACTGCCGACGCTGCAGGATGTGATTGGTGCGGCGCATGAACTGCGCGAGCAGGGCATCGCCCATGTGGTGATTTCTCTGGGCGCCGAGGGCGCGCTCTGGGTGAACGCCTCAGGCGAATGGATCGCCAAACCGCCGGTGTGTGAAGTAGTCAGCACCGTGGGCGCAGGCGATTCAATGGTCGGCGGGCTGATCTACGGCCTGCTGATGCGTGAATCCAGCGAGCATACACTGCGTCTCGCGACGGCAGTGGCGGCGATGGCCGTCAGCCAGAGCAACGTCGGCGTGACCGATCGTACCCAGTTGGCCGCAATGATGGCGCGCGTCGACTTACAACCCGTTAACTGACAGCAGGAGAGCGATAATGAAAACGCTGCTGATAAAAGATCCTTCTATTGGGCTGGCCTCTGCCTATATGGCACAACAGCGTCTGGCGGCAGCCGCCGCGCAGGCTGGCTTAACCCTGACGGAAAACCCGGCGGAAGCGGAGCTGGTGATCGTTGCCGGCCGCGAGTTGCCGAACGACGCCGCGCTGAACGGTAAATCGGTCTGGCTGGGCGATGTGCAGCAGGCCGTACGCGCGCCGGAGCAGTTCCTTGCTCAGGCGAAAGCGGAAGCGAAATCCTGGCAGCCGACCGCCGTCGCTGCGGCACCAGCCGCAGCGACGGCAGGCGGCCAGAAACGTATCGTTGCGGTCACCGCCTGTCCGACCGGCGTGGCGCACACCTTTATGGCCGCCGAGGCTATTCAGGCTGAAGCGACCAAACGCGGCTGGTGGGTGAAAGTGGAAACCCGCGGCTCCGTTGGTGCAGGCAATGCGATTACGCCCGAAGAAGTCGCGGCGGCCGATCTGGTGATCGTCGCGGCGGATATCGAGGTCGACCTGGCGAAATTCGCCGGTAAGCCGATGTACCGCACCTCAACCGGGCTGGCGCTGAAGAAAACCGCGCAGGAGCTGGATAAAGCCGTTGTCGAAGCCAGACCTTATAAAGCCGCTGGCGCGCAGAGCGGCGAGCCGCAGAACGAGAAAAAAGAGAAAGCAGGCGCTTACCGTCACCTGTTGACCGGCGTCTCTTATATGCTGCCGATGGTGGTGGCGGGTGGTCTGAGCATTGCGCTCTCCTTCGCCTTCGGGATTACCGCCTTTAAAGAGCCGGGCACGCTGGCAGCGGCGCTGATGCAGATCGGTGGCGGTAGCGCCTTCGCGCTGATGGTGCCGGTGCTGGCGGGCTATATCGCTTTCTCCATCGCGGATCGTCCCGGCCTGACGCCAGGCCTGATTGGCGGCATGATCGCCACCAGCATTAACGCCGGCTTCCTCGGCGGCATTATCGCCGGTTTCATCGCCGGTTACGCAGCGAAGCTGATCAGCGGCAAGGTCAAACTGCCGCAGAGTATGGAAGCGCTGAAGCCAATCCTGATTATTCCGCTGTTTGCCAGCCTGATCACCGGCCTGCTGATGATCTACGTAGTAGGTAAACCGGTCGCGGCGATCATGAGCGGCCTGACCGCATGGCTGGCGAATATGGGCACGGCGAATGCGGTACTGCTGGGCGCGATTCTGGGCGGCATGATGTGTACCGATATGGGCGGTCCGGTGAACAAAGTGGCGTACGCCTTCGGCGTCGGGCTGCTCAGTTCGCAAACCTACGCGCCGATGGCGGCGATTATGGCTGCGGGTATGGTGCCGCCGCTGGCGATGGGCGTAGCGACGCTGGTTGCGCGTCGTAAATTTAATAAAGGTCAGCAGGAGGGGGGGAAAGCGGCGCTGGTGTTGGGTCTCTGCTTTATCTCCGAGGGCGCGATCCCCTTCGCGGCGCGTGACCCGATGCGCGTACTGCCGTGCTGTATTGTCGGCGGCGCGATTACCGGCGCGATCTCTATGTATATCGGCGCGAAGCTGATGGCGCCGCACGGCGGGTTGTTCGTGCTGCTTATTCCTGGCGCGATTACGCCGGTGCTGGGCTACCTGGTATCGATTATCGTCGGCACCGCGGTGGCGGGACTGGGTTACGCCATTCTGAAACGTCCGGAAGAGGAGCTGGCGAAAGCCTGAACCCCGGCGTAACAGAAAAGGAGAAGGGAGCCATCTGGCTCCCTTCTTTTTTATCGCCTCAACATACCCGCTGCTTTGAAGCAGCAGCGCGTCTTTAACTTTTCTGCTCTGACTTCAGCCAGGCGATCTCATCCTTCCAGATATCCGGATTAATGGTTTCCAGAATCAGCGGGATGCCGTCGAAGCGCGCATCCTTCATCAGCCAGCTAAAGACCGTTTTGCCGATATTGCCTTCGCCCAGGCTGTGATGACGATCGACGCGGCTGCCAAAGGCGCTTTTGGCGTCGTTAAGGTGCATGCCGCGCAGATACTGCAGGCCGACGATGCGCTCAAAGGCGGCGAAGGTCTCTTCGCACGCCGCTTCGGTACGCAGATCGTAGCCGCCAGCAAAGGCGTGGCAGGTATCGATACAGACGCCGACGCGGGATTTATCCTCGACGTGCTCGATAATCGTCGCCAGATGTTCGAAGCGGAAGCCGAGATTGCTGCCCTGACCGGCTGTGTTTTCAATTACCGCCACAACCTGCGACGTCTTATCCAGCGCAATATTGACCGACTCGGCGATGCGCTTCAGGCAGGCTTCTTCCTCGATCTGATTCAGATGGCTGCCGGGATGGAAGTTAAGCAGGGTCAGGCCCAGCTGCTCAGCGCGCTGCATCTCATCAATAAAGGCTGCCCGCGATTTTTCCAGCGCGTCCATAACCGGATGGCCGAGGTTAATCAGAAAACTGTCGTGCGGCAGGATCTGCTGCGGGCCAAAATTATATTTTTCGCACGCGGCTTTAAACGCGTCGATAGTGGCGGCAGAGAGCGGGGCCGCCTTCCACTGTCGCTGATTCTTGGTAAACAGAGCAAACGCGGTGGCTTCCAGTTCATGGGCACGAATCACTGCCTGATCTACGCCGCCAGCAGCGCTGACGTGTGCGCCGATATATTTCATGCCGCTTCTCCTGAAAAGGCTGACTAAAAGAAGCCCGCATCATACCCGATGCGCCTGATGCAAGAAATGCTGCGCCAGCAGATTGAACGTCGCTGGCCGCAATCGCGGCGTTCAGAACATCGACTGATCTGTATATGTCATATGAACCCTGCGCCGCGCTGGCTTAAAGGTGAAATTGATAATATATTTGCAATCAACCAGATAAACCGATAAGGCCGAAAGATGTTATTTGCCCGTTTGCGCCGCTGGGCCGCCCTGATCAAAAAAGATGTGCTGACGCTGTGGTTCGCCTGCCGCGATCCGCGTACGCCGTGGTGGTTTAAGCTGCTGGCGTTTGGGCTGGTGGCCTATGCGCTCAGCCCCATCGATCTTATTCCCGACTTTATCCCGATCGTCGGTCTGCTGGACGATGCGATTATTATTCCGCTGGGCGTGCTGATCCTGCTGCGCCTGCTGCCGCGCGACGTGCGCATCAGCAGCGCGGAGCGTGCCGAAGTGCAGCGCGCGCGCGGCAAAAAGGTCGTCAGCGGCTTTGGCCTGTTTTTAATGGCGCTGATCTGGCTGGCGGTGCTGTTTTACCTGGTGCATCGCTACGCCATGTGAGGAGAAACCATGCATATCACGCTGCGTCAGATAGAAGTGTTTACCGAGGTGCTGAAAAGCGGCTCGACGACCCAGGCCTCGCAGGTGCTGGCGCTCTCGCAGTCTGCGGTGAGCGCGGCGCTGGCGGACCTGGAGGGCCAGCTTGGCGTTCAGCTGTTCGATCGCGTCGGCAAGCGGCTGGTGCTGAACGAACACGGTCGTCTGCTCTATCCGCGCGCCATTGGCCTGCTGGAGCAGGCGAGTGAAATCGAACAGCTGTTTAAAGAGGACAATGGCGCAATCCGTATTTACGCCAGCAGCACCATCGGCAATTACCTGCTGCCGGGCATGATAGCCGCTTTTCGTCGCGACTTTCCCGGCCTGCCGCTGGAGCTGAGCGTCGGCAACAGCCAGGACGTCATTAACGCGGTGGCCGATTTCCGCGTCGATGTCGGCCTGATTGAAGGGCCGTGTCATATGACCGAACTGGTGAGCGATCCCTGGCTGGAGGATGAGCTGGTGGTGTTCGCCGCGCCCGATGCGGAGATTCTGCGCCAGCCGGTCACGCTGGAGAGCCTCGGCAACGCGCCCTGGATCCTGCGCGAACGCGGGTCCGGCACGCGCGAAATCGTCGACTATCTGCTGCTCTCGCATCTGCCTGCCTTTCAGCTGGGCATGGAGCTGGGCAACTCAGAGGCGATCAAGCATGCGGTGCGGCACAATATGGGCATCAGCTGTCTGTCGCGTCGCGTTATCGCCGATCTGCTGGAGGCGGGAACGTTAGTGGAGCTGTCGCTTCCGCTGCCGCGGCTGACGCGCACGCTGTACCGTATTCACCATCGTCAGAAGCATCTTTCCAGGGCGCTTAACCGCTTTCTCTCTTACTGCCGCGAATAGCCGCAAGAGGTTTTTGCTTATAATTCAGCGGCGATCATGAAGGTAACTAATAACACGGCCTCAATGCTATACAGGGCAGGGTGAATTGCTACAATCGCGCCTCATTTTTAGCGAGCCTAGTGTTTACACATGCATAACGACACAAATACAACACAACAACCTGCGTTACGACGCGAGTTAAAGGCGCGTCACCTGACGATGATCGCCATCGGCGGTTCGATCGGCACCGGCCTTTTTGTGGCCTCCGGCGCCACGATCTCTCAGGCGGGCCCCGGCGGCGCGCTGCTTTCCTACGCGCTGATTGGCCTGATGGTCTACTTCCTGATGACCAGCCTCGGCGAGCTGGCGGCTTTTATGCCGGTTTCCGGCTCTTTCGCCACCTACGGTTCAAAATATGTTGAAGAAGGCTTCGGTTTCGCCCTGGGCTGGAACTACTGGTACAACTGGGCGGTCACCATCGCCGTGGATCTCGTCGCCTCGCAGCTGGTAATGAACTACTGGTTCCCTGATACGCCGGGCTGGATCTGGAGCGCGATGTTCCTCTGCCTGATGTTCCTGCTTAACTTCATCTCCGTGAAAGGCTTCGGCGAAGCGGAATACTGGTTCTCACTGATTAAGGTCGTCACCGTCATTATCTTTATCGTCGTCGGCGTACTGATGATCCTTGGCATTCTGCGCGGCGGCGAACATGCCGGCTGGCATAACTGGCAGGTCGGCGACGCGCCGTTCGCGGGCGGGTTCGCCGCGATGATCGGCGTGGCGATGATTGTCGGCTTCTCTTTCCAGGGCACTGAGCTTATCGGCATCGCGGCGGGCGAGTCGGAAGATCCGGCGAAAAACATTCCGCGCGCGGTGCGTCAGGTTTTCTGGCGTATTCTGCTGTTCTATATCTTCGCTATCCTGATTATCAGCCTGATCCTGCCTTATACCGATCCGCAGCTGCTGCATAACGATGTAACCGATATCAGCGTCAGTCCTTTTACCCTGGTGTTCCAGAATGCGGGCCTGCTGTCGGCGGCGGCGGTGATGAACGCGGTAATCCTGACGTCGGTGCTGTCAGCGGGCAACTCCGGCATGTACGCCTCAACGCGCATGCTCTATAACCTGGCGAGCGAAGGCAAAGCACCGCGCATTTTCGCGCAGCTGTCGAAAGGCGGCGTGCCGCGCAACGCGCTGCTGGCGACCACCGTCGTGGCGGGTCTCTGCTTCCTGACCTCGAAGTTCGGCAACCAGGAAGTCTATCTGTGGCTGCTGAATACCTCCGGTATGACCGGCTTTATCGCCTGGCTGGGCATTGCCATCAGCCACTATCGCTTCCGTCGCGGCTATATCGCGCAGGGCCACAGCCTTGACGATTTGCCGTACCGTTCAGGCTTTTTCCCGGTCGGTCCGATTTTTGCCTTCGTGCTCTGTCTGATCATCACGCTGGGCCAGAACTATCAGGCTTTCCTTAACGACAAAATCGACTGGTACGGCGTCGCCGCCACCTATATCGGACTGCCGCTGTTTTTGATTATCTGGTTCGGCTACAGGCTGACGCGAGGCACCCGTTTCGTGAAGTACAGCGACATGGAATTCCCGATCCACAAAGAGTAAAGCTCACTGCACAGGTGACGAGGCCCGAAGAGCAAAGCGTCCGACCACAGAAAAGTGGGTCGCCTTTGCGCTCGGGCCTTGTCATTGGCGTAAGCACAGGAAGCGCGGCGGGTCCGCGCTTTTTGCGTTAAGGTGCCCTTTTGTTTAGGTTGAAGAATTGATAATTATTATCATCTGCTCTATTGTGGCAGCGTTTTCGACCGAACCTTTAGAACAGGCTTTTTATGACGGACTCAACTCTGCCCGCGCAGGGCGCTATGGGCCGCTATCATCAGGTATTGCGCCGCCGCATGCTGATGATCGCCGTACTGGTGCTGGCCATTATTGCCTCGCTGGTGCTGGATTTTACGCTTGGCCCGGCTGGACTCTCGCTGCCGACGCTGTGGCAATCTCTGCTTCACCCCACAACCGTCGATGCCGGTACGCGCGTGATCGTCTGGGATATCCGCTTGCCCTATGCGCTGATGGCGGTGGTGGTGGGATTTTGTCTTGGGCTGGCGGGCGCCGAGATGCAGACCATCCTTAATAACCCGCTGGCCAGCCCCTTTACCCTTGGCGTCTCCTCGGCGGCGGCTTTTGGCGCAGCGCTGGCGATTATTCTCGGTATCGGCATTCCTGGCGTGCCGGATCAGTGGCTGATTTCCGCCAACGCCTTTGTTTTTGCTCTGTTCGCCGCGCTGATGCTCGACGGTGTGACGCGCTGGACGCGGGTCTCTACCTCAGGCGTGGTGCTGTTCGGCATTGCGCTGGTGTTTACCTTTAACGCGCTGGTGTCGATGATGCAGTTTATCGCCAGCGAAGATACCCTGCAGGGCCTGGTGTTCTGGACCATGGGGAGCCTCGCGCGCGCCTCCTGGGAGAAGCTGGGCGTGCTGAGTGCCGCTTTTGCGCTGCTGCTGCCGTTCTCGCTGCTCAGCAGCTGGAAACTGACCGCGCTGCGCCTCGGCGAAGACCGTGCGGTCAGTTTCGGCATCGACGTCCGCCGTCTGCGCCTCGCGACGCTGCTGCGCATCAGTATTCTTTCCGCGCTGGCGGTCGCCTTTGTCGGGCCGATCGGCTTTATCGGGCTGGTGGCGCCGCATATCGCCCGCATGATTTTCGGCGAAGATCATCGCTACTATCTGCCCGCCAGCGCCCTGACCGGCGCGCTGGTGCTTTCGATGGCGTCGGTGGCGTCGAAAAACCTGATTCCTGGCGTGATTATTCCCGTCGGCATCGTCACCTCGCTGGTTGGCGTACCCTTCTTCCTGAGCATTATTCTGCGCCACCGGGGGAATGTATGAGCCAGGGACTGACGTTAAAACACTTCACGACGGGCTACCCGAAACGCAAAGTCATTGAGGATCTCAGCGTGCCGCTGCTGCCGCGCGGCAAAATCACCGTGCTGCTGGGGCCGAACGGCTGCGGTAAATCGACGCTGCTGCGCGCGCTGGCCGGGCTGAACAAAGGGCAGGGCGAACTCTGGCTGAACGGCGAGGAGCTGATGCAGCAACCTTTTGCCCGCCGCGCCCGGCGCGTGGTCTATCTGCCGCAGTCGCTGCCTGCGGGCGTGCATCTGCATGTGCTGGAGTCGATCATTGTGGCGCAGCGCGCGTCTGGCGGGCTGCACAACGCCGCCAGCGAGGCGGAAGTGATGTATCTGCTGGAACAGCTTGGCATTTCACACCTGGCGATGCGCTATCTCGATCAGCTTTCGGGCGGCCAGAAACAGCTGGTGGGCCTGGCGCAGTCGCTGATCCGTCGCCCGGAACTGCTGCTGCTGGATGAGCCGCTGAGCGCGCTGGATCTTAACTATCAGTTCCATGTGATGGATCTGGTACGGCGCGAAACCGCCCAGCGCAATATCGTCACCGTTGTGGTGGTGCATGACATTAATATCGCCTTACGCCATGCGCACCATGCGCTGATGCTGAAAGAGGGCGCGTTGATAGCGGACGGCGCGCCGGATCGGGTGATTACGCCGGAAACGCTGGCGCAGGTCTATGGCGTGAAAGGACGTATTGAGCGCTGCTCGCAGGGGATGCCGCAGGTAATGATCGACGGGCTGGCGGATTCAGCGCTGGTTTAAATAGCGTGCCGCACCTCTGATATTCAGGGCCGCATTGCGGCCCTGAATGCACTACACCAGCAGATGCTGCGCATGGAAGCGCAGATGATCCTCGACGAAGGTCGCGATGAAGTAGTAGCTGTGGTCATAGCCGGGCTGCACGCGCAGCGTCAGCGGGAATCCCACCTCTCTTGCCACCACATCCAGCCGCTCCGGCTGCAGCTGATCCGCCAGGAACTGATCGCTGTCCCCCTGATCGATCAGGATCGGCAGACGCGCCTGCACCTCGCGCATTAGCGCGCAACTGTCATAGTCGCGCCAGGCCGCGCGGTCCTCGCCCAGGTAGGCGCTAAACGCTTTCTGACCCCAGGGCACGTCGCTGGGATTGACGATAGGCGCAAAAGCCGACGCCGACGCGAAGCGGTTGCCGAGGCGCAGCGCCAGCATCAGCGCGCCGTGGCCGCCCATCGAATGCCCCATAATCGACTGCCGCTCGCTGATACTGAAGTTGCCAGCGATCAGCGTCGGCAGCTCCTGGCTCAGGTAGTCGAACATGCGGTAGTGCGCTGACCAGGGCGCCTGGGTGGCGTTGAGATAGAACCCCGCGCCCTGACCGAGATCGTAAGCGGCGTCGTTGGCGACCGCATCACCGCGCGGGCTGGTGTCCGGCATAATTAACACCAGTCCCAGCTCCGAGGCGACGCGCTGCGCGCCGGATTTGGTGCTGAAGTTTTCATCCGTGCAGGTCAGCCCTGCCAGAAACCACAACGCGGGCGGCGGCGTGTCGTCTTTCGGACTGGGCAAAAAAATGCTGAAGGTCATCGGGCAGTTCAGCACGTCTGACTGATGTCGCCAGCGTTGTTGCCAGCCGCCGAACATCCGGTGTTCTTCCAGCAGTTCCAGCGTGGTTGCCATATCGCCTCCCGATTACTTGTTAAAGTGCACCACCGAACGAATAGATTTTCCTTCGTGCATCAGATCGAAGGCCTCATTAATCTCTTCCAGCGGCATGGTGTGGGTAATAAAGTCGTTCAGGGCGAATTTACCGTCCAGATAGTCCTGCACGATGCCCGGCAGCTGCGAGCGACCCTTCACGCCGCCGAAGGCAGAACCGCGCCAGACGCGACCGGTGACCAGCTGGAACGGACGGGTAGAGATCTCTTCGCCCGCGCCGGCCACGCCGATAATTACCGATTCGCCCCAGCCCTTATGGCAGCACTCCAGCGCGGAACGCATGACGTTGACGTTGCCGATGCACTCAAAGGAGAAATCTACGCCGCCGTCGGTCATCTCAACGATAACGTCCTGGATCGGCTTCTCATAATCTTTCGGATTCACCAGATCGGTCGCGCCCAGCTTGCGTGCCAGGTCGAACTTGCTGGTATTGATGTCGATACCGATGATGCGTCCGGCTTTCGCCATTTTTGCGCCGATAATCGCCGACAGACCAATGCCGCCAAGGCCGAAAATCGCCACGGTATCGCCTTCTTTAACTTTGGCGGTATTCATCACCGCGCCCATACCGGTAGTGACACCGCAGCCCAGCAGGCAGACTTCCTCCAGCGGCGCTTCTTTGCTGATTTTCGCCAGCGAAATTTCCGGCACGACGGTGTACTCGGAGAACGTCGAGGTGCCCATATAGTGGAAAATCGGCTTGCCGTCTTTAAAGAAGCGCGTCGTGCCGTCCGGCATCAGGCCTTTGCCCTGCGTTGAGCGGATCGCCTGGCAGAGATTGGTTTTGCCCGACAGACAGAATTTGCACTTGCCGCACTCCGGCGTGTAAAGCGGGATCACATGATCGCCTACCTCGACGCTGGTCACGCCTTCGCCGACCGCTTCCACAATGCCGCCGCCTTCATGGCCGAGAATCGCCGGGAACACGCCTTCCGGATCTTTGCCCGACAGGGTATAGGCATCGGTATGGCAAACGCCGGTGGCAACGATGCGCACCAGCACTTCGCCTTTTTGCGGCGGCATCAAATCCACTTCTTCGATTTTCAGCGGTTCGCCAGCGGCCCAGGCAACGGCGGCACGGGTTTTAATCATGTTCATGCATTCCCTCTTGCGGTCAGATGGGGACGCGCCGAAGCGGTCGCGCCCGTAGTCGTGATATCAATAAAAATAGCGCGTAACTGAGTAATTAGTCTGCGACCTGCAGCGGATGCAGCAGCCGATCGTCCTGCGGCCGGTCGTCAAACATATCAATAATCAAATATTTCAGGGCTTCGACGTTGGGCGTAAAAGCGTCGCGTCGCCACATCAGCCAGGTGGCGGTGTCGCGGTACGCCGGCGGCAGCTCATGCGCCTGCACGCGGGCGCGCTCAGGCATCTGCGCTAATACCGACTCCGGGATCATCGCCACGCCCGCGCCGCCCGCCACGCAGGCCATCATCGCGTGGTAGGACTGGATCTCCATGACGCTGCCGGGCGCGACACCGCTATCGCGATACCAGGCTTCCAGCTTCACGCGATAGGAGCAGCTGTTGCGAAAAGCGAACAGCGTATCGTTTTGCGCGTCGCGCGCGCTCTCCACCGGCGCATGATCGAGGCTGGTGATCAGCGTCAGGGTTTCCCGGAAGGCGATACAGCCGTTGAGATCGTCATAAGGCGCCGGACCGTCAACCAGCGCGGCGGCCAGCGTGCCTTCGCGCACTTTGTCGATAATCTCGCCGGAAGTGCTGGTGATCAGCGACAGCGCGACCTTCGGGAAGCGCTGATGGTAGGCCGCCAGCAGGCCCGGCAGGCGCGTCGCGGCGGTGCTCTCCATTGAGCCGAGCGCGAAGTTACCCGCCGGTTCGCCGGCGCGCGCCATGCTCAGCGCCTCGTCGCTCAGCGTCAGGATACGCTGCGCATAGTTAAGAAAGTTGTGGCCCATCGGCGACAGGCGAATGCGCTGTTTCTCACGGATAAACAGATCGACGCCAATCTCCTCTTCCAGCTGGCGCAGCCGCGTGGTGAGATTAGAGGGGACGCGATGGAGTTGTTCCGCGGCGCGCGCCAGCGAACCGGTTTCGGCCACAGAACAGAACATACGTAGCTGGACAAGATCCATGTATTCTCTTCCCGTAAACAACTTAATGCGAATTATTCAGTTTTCGTGAGTTTAATAAGCTGGCATGTTATAAGCAAGTGATAATAAAACGCAGGAGTAGGGGAATGGCTTTTCGCGTGGCGCTCAGCGCCTTTCTGGCGCTGGTAGTGGTGATGGGGATTGGACGTTTCGCTTTTACGCCGCAGGTGCCGCTGATGATACACGACGGCCAGCTGACGCTGACCAGCGCCAGCCTGGTCGCGGCGCTTAACTATCTCGGCTACCTGTGCGGCTCCTTTGACGCGATGCGCGCCAGGCGTCATGTCGAACTGCGCCTGCAGCTGGGCGTCTGGGGCGCGGTGATCCTGACGCTGCTCTCCGCCTGCGTCAGCGGCCCCTGGCTGCACGGGGCGGTGCGCTTTCTTATCGGCTGGGCGAGCGGCATGGCGCTGGTGCTGGTCGCCGCCTGGAGCAGCGAACAGCTGCATCATTACGGCCGCCCCAGCCTGTCAGCGGCGGTATTCGCCGGACCCGGCGCGGGGATTTTCATCAGCGGCCTGCTGGCGGTGCAGCTGCATGCGTTTCAGGTTTCCGCCTCGCTGGCCTGGGCGGCTTATGGCCTGCTGGCGCTGCTCTTTATCGCCGCTGTCGCGCGCAATTTGCCGCGCCGCGTCGGCGATCTGCATCGACCCGATCAGGCGCCGCAGCCGCTGGTGCTGACCAGGGATCTGCGACGGCTGGTGCTGAGCTACAGCCTGGCGGGCTTCGGCTATATTCTGCCCGCGACTTTTCTGTCGCAGATGGCGGCGGCGCGCTTTCCCGATGGCGCATTCGCCCAGTTCGTCTGGCCGATTTTTGGCGGCGCGGCGATAGTCGGCATCGCGCTGGGGATCCTGACGCGCGGCCTCGCCAGCACGCACCGGCGGCTGGCGCTGGTGCTCTGGGCGCAGGCGCTGGGCGTCGTGGCGGCGGCGTGGCTGCCGGGCTTTAGCGGCCTGCTGATCGGCGCGCTGCTGGTGGGCGGCGGCTTTCTCTGCGTGGTGCAGCTTGCGCTGGCCTGCGCGCGCGAGCTGGCGCCGCAGCATACGCGCTATATGGCGGGACTGCTGACTACCGGCTACGCCATCGGGCAGCTGGTGGGGCCGGTGCTGTCGTCGCTCTCTACCGCGCTGCTGCATCGGCTGGAGCCGGCGCTGTGGATCGCCGGTCTGGGGCTGGCCGCGGGCGGTCTTCTGGTCTGGCGGCGATCATAATGAAAAGCTTTCATCGCCGATTGGATTGATTACTGGATTACCCAAACGGAAAGCTTCACAATACGCGCTCAGAATTGAACCCGTCGGTCTCTCCGACGGGCGTTACACCTGCGGAGATGAGTACGATGAGCACCCTTAGTCAGGAAGCTATCCTGGTTCACGAAGCGCTGCTGGCGCGAGGCCTGGAAACGCCGTTACGCGCGCCAACGCGTGAAATGGATGATGAAACCCGTAAGCGCCTGATCGCTGGCCACATGACTGAAGTCATGCAGCTGCTGAATCTGGATCTTGAGGATGACAGCCTGATGGAGACGCCGCATCGCATCGCCAAAATGTATGTGGATGAGGTGTTCTCCGGCCTGGATTACGCTAACTTCCCCAAAATCACCGTCATTGAAAACAAAATGAAAGTGGATGAGATGGTGACGGTGCGCGATATCACGCTGACCAGCACCTGCGAACATCACTTTGTGATCATCGACGGCAAAGCCACCGTGGCCTATATTCCAAAAGATAAGGTGATCGGCCTGTCGAAGATCAACCGTATCGTCCAGTTCTTCGCCCAGCGTCCGCAGGTGCAGGAGCGTCTGACGCAGCAGGTGCTGGTGGCGTTGCAGACGCTCCTTGGTACCAACAACGTCGCGGTTTCTATCGATGCGGTGCATTACTGCGTGAAAGCGCGCGGGGTGAAGGATGCCACCAGCGCAACCACCACCACTTCGCTGGGCGGTCTGTTTAAGTCGAGCCAGAATACCCGCCAGGAATTCCTGCGCGCGGTACGCCATATTTAAATCTCAGGGCGAGGCTGTTGGCTATGCGCCTGCGCGGGTGAGAGCGCCCGATCGTAAAGACGCAAACAGGAGATCGCGGCCCGTGCAGACAGGCACCTTATTTGAGGTGCTTTGGTTAGCGGGCCAGGGCTCTGCGTTGTGCAAAAACGCTCCCGGCGTTTTTTTCCTGATGCGGGACGTTTGCTCTTCGGTCTGTGCCATCCGCCTGCAGGCTTTGTAAGCCGCCTCTGTTTCTCACGTCAACAGGGACCGATATGCAACGTTATCATGCGCTGGATTTTATTCGCGGCTGCGCCATCCTCGGCATTTTGTTGCTTAATATCGTCGGCTTCGCTTTACCTTCCGCCGCTTATCTGAATCCTGCCTGGCATGGCGAACCCGCTACCGACGAGGTCTGGACCTGGGCGGTGCTTGATACCCTGGCGCAGCTGAAATTCCTTACCCTGTTCGCGCTGTTGTTCGGCGCGGGTCTGCAGCTCCAGCTGCCGCGCGGCGGCCGCTGGCTGTCGGCGCGCCTGACCCTGCTGGCGATTATCGGTCTGTTCCACGCCATTGCGATGTGGGAAGGGGATATCCTGCTTGATTATGCCATTATCGGGCTGATCGTCTGGCGTATGCTGCGCGACGTGCCCTCAACGCGCAGCCTGTTTCATACCGGCGCGCTGCTTTATCTGGTGGGCTGCGGCGTGCTGCTTATTTTCGGTTCCATCTCCGATCCTGAACCGAGCAGTTCATGGCTGCCAGGCGCGGCCGAGCTGGAGTATGAACGCTTCTGGAAGCTGACCGGCGGATGGGAAGCGGTGCATAACCGTCTCGATCATCTCTCTTCCAGCCTGATGGCGCTGGCGGCGCAGTATGGCTGGCAGCTGGCCGGACTGATGATGATGGGCGCCGCGCTGCTGCGTTGCGGCTGGCTGACCGGCGGATTTAGCGTGCGACACTATCGCCGCTGTGCCGCGTTCTTGCTGATAACAGGCTATGCCATCGCGCTGTCCGGCGTGGTGTCGCAGTGGATGCTGCACTGGTCGTTTCGCTGGAGCGCCTTCTATCTGCAGGTGCCGCGCGATCTCGCCAGCCCCTTTATCAGCCTCGGCTATGCTGCGCTTATCCTGGCCTACTGGCCGCGGCTGGTTCGCTGGCGCTTCAGCGCGGCGATCCAGTGTGTCGGCCGTATGGCGCTGAGCAACTACCTGCTGCAGACGCTGATCTGCACCACGCTGTTTTATCGCTTTGACCTCTTTATGCGCTTCGACCGCCTGCAGCTGCTGGCGTTTGTCCCTGCTGTCTGGCTCGTCAATATCCTCTTCTCGGTAATCTGGCTGCGCTTTTTCCCGCAGGGGCCGCTTGAGTGGCTCTGGCGTCGGCTGACGCGTCTGGCGGCAGGCAAAACGCCGCATCGTCCCTCATTCAGATAATGATGTTCATCACAAAGGTTACATAATTGTATGTAACCGTTTTCATCAGTGTGACGTGATTCACGCTGCTGGTTAGCTGCGCCTGACAGAATAGCGCCGGGTTTACTTCCTGGCGTGATGCCTTTTTTTCCTCTGTGGAACAGCTGCATGATAACGATTCGTGATGTTGCCCGTCTGGCTGGCGTGTCGGTGGCGACCGTCTCACGCGTGCTGAATAACAGTAGCGCTGTCACCGCCGACACGCGCGATGCGGTGCTGCAGGCCGTGGAGTCGCTGGGCTATCGCCCTAATGCCAACGCGCAGGCGCTGGCGACGCAGGTCAGCGATACCATCGGCGTGGTGGTAATGGACGTTTCCGATCCCTTCTTCGGCGCGCTGGTAAAAGCGGTGGATACCGTGGCACAGCGCCTGCATAAACATGTATTGATCAGCAACTCCTGGCATCAGGAAGATAAAGAGCGCCATGCGATTGAGGTGCTGATCCGTCAGCGCTGCAATGCGCTGGTGGTGCACGCGAAAACGCTTTCAGACGAAGAGCTGGCCTCTTTTATGCAGCAGGTGCCGGGCATGGTGATGGTAAACCGCATCGTGCCGGGCTTCGCCCATCGCTGCGTCAGCCTGGATAACGTGGCTGGCGCGCTGATGGCGACCAGAATGCTGCTGCAGCAAGGACATAGCCGCGTTGGCTATCTCTGCTCCAGCCATCCGATCGAGGATGTGCAGCAGCGCCGCGACGGCTGGGAGCAGGCGCTGGTGGAGCAGGGCATTCGTCCGCAGGAGAGCTGGATCGCCAGCGCCGAACCCGATATGCAGGGCGGCGAAGCGGCCATGGTGGAACTGCTGGGGCGCAACGTGCATCTCAGCGCGATTTTCGCCTACAACGACGGCATGGCGGCCGGTGCGCTTACCGCGCTGAAAGATAACGGCATTCAGGTGCCGCAGCACTTCTCCATTATCGGTTTCGATGATATTCCCATGTCACGTTACACCGATCCTCAACTGACTACGGTGCGCTATCCCATTGTTTCTATGGCAAAACTGGCGACAGAGCTGGCGCTGAGCGGCGCGGCGGGCCAGCTGGACGCCAGCGCGCAGCACGTCTTTATGCCAACGCTGGTGCGTCGTCATTCAGTGGCTCAGCGACAAAATGTGGAGTCGGTCACTAATTCAGGCGATAGCCTGATGTAACCGTTTTCAATCTGTGATTGTATTCACAGTTAATTAACATGCCGCTCACTATGATGGCTGCGTCTTACCGGACTGAAACATTATGTAACGCCGCCATAACCGCAGCAGGCGTGGTTTCAGCAACCCGTTGAAAAGGTTCATCACATCTTCAGGATGCGTTGTCGCACAAGGAAGTCAGGTTTCTGGACGGCGATTCAGCGGGGTAGCGGAATACCACTCGCCTCTTTTTGACTCGCCGAATCTTATTTTACCGAAAGCTCTTACGCGTCCGACGCGTCTGAGCCAGTACTACCCTGCAAAAAACCGGAGATACCATGAATAAGAAGGTTTTCACGCTTACAGCTTTGGTTGCCAGCATGATGTTCGGCGCAACGGCACACGCAGCGGACACGCGTATCGGCGTGACCATCTATAAATATGACGACAACTTTATGTCGATGGTACGCAAGGACATCGAGAAAGAAGCCAAAAACCTCGGCGGCGTGCAGCTGCTGATGAATGACTCGCAGAACGACCAGTCCAAGCAGAATGACCAGATTGACGTGCTGATGGCGAAAGGCGTGAAGGCGCTGGCGATTAACCTGGTGGATCCGGCTGCGGCGGCCGTGGTGATCGATAAAGCACGCAGCAATGACGTGCCGGTAGTGTTCTTCAACAAAGAGCCGAACGCAAAAGTGCTGGCCAGCTACGACAAAGCTTACTATGTCGGCACCGACTCTAAAGAGTCCGGCATTATTCAGGGCCAGCTGATTGAGAAACACTGGAAAGCCTCGCCGAACTGGGACCTGAACAAAGATGGTCAGATTCAGTTCGTGCTGCTGAAAGGCGAACCGGGCCATCCGGATGCCGAAGCGCGCACTAAATATGTCATCGATACCCTGAACAAAGACGGCATCAAAACTCAGCAGCTGGCGATGGATACCGCAATGTGGGACACCGCGCAGGCTAAAGACAAGATGGACGCGTGGCTCTCTGGCCCGAACGCTAACAAAATCGAAGTGGTGATCGCTAACAACGACGCCATGGCGATGGGCGCGGTTGAAGCGCTGAAGGCGCATAACAAGACCTCGATTCCTGTGTTCGGCGTCGATGCGCTGCCGGAAGCGCTGGCGCTGGTGAAATCGGGCGCGCTGGCGGGCACCGTGCTGAACGATGCTGAAAACCAGGCGAAAGCGACGCTGGATATGGCGAAAAACCTGGCGGACGGCAAAGCGGCGACCGAAGGTACCAGCTATAAAATTACCGACAAAATCGTCCGCGTACCTTACGTTCCGGTCGATAAAGAGAATCTGTCTCAGTTCCAGAAGTAATCCTGTCCGGGCGCGGCTGAGCCGCGCCCTGTTTTCACTTGACCAACGCTTTTTTTAGCCAGGTAAATTATGGCCAGTGATAATCCGACCGCGCAGCGTGAATATCTGCTGGAAATGACGAATGTGTCAAAATCATTTCCAGGGGTTAAAGCCTTAGATAATGTGAATTTAAAAGTGCGGCCTCACTCCGTTCATGCATTGATGGGTGAAAACGGCGCCGGTAAATCGACATTATTGAAATGCCTGTTTGGTATTTATAAAAAAGATACGGGGAGCATCCTGTTTCAGGGTGAGGAAATAGATTTTAAAAGTTCAAAAGAGGCGCTGGAAAACGGCGTTTCGATGGTGCATCAGGAGCTGAACCTGGTTTTACAGCGCACCGTTATGGACAATATGTGGCTGGGTCGCTATCCGCAAAAAGGCCCTTTCGTCGATCAGGATAAAATGTATCGCGATACCAAAGCGATTTTCGACGAGCTGGATATTGATATCGATCCGCGTGACAAAGTGGCGACGCTCTCTGTCTCGCAGATGCAGATGATTGAAATCGCCAAAGCGTTCTCCTATGACGCCAAAATCGTCATTATGGACGAGCCGACCTCTTCGCTGACGGAAAAAGAGGTGAACCACCTGTTCACCATTATCCGCAAGCTGAAAGATCGCGGCTGCGGCATTGTTTATATCTCGCACAAGATGGAAGAAATTTTCCAGCTGTGCGACGAAATTACTATTCTGCGTGACGGGCAGTGGATCGCCACCCAGCCGCTGGAAGGGCTGGATATGGATAAGATCATCGCCATGATGGTCGGCCGCTCCCTTAACCAGCGCTTTCCCAGCAAAACTAACGTGCCGGGCGAAACCATTCTTGAGGTGCGTAATTTAACGTCGCTGCGTCAGCCGTCGATTCGCGACGTTTCGTTCGATCTGCGTAAAGGGGAGATTCTGGGCATTGCCGGGCTGGTAGGCGCCAAGCGTACCGATATCGTCGAAACTCTGTTTGGTATTCGCGAGAAAGTCAGCGGCACTATTAAGCTGCACGGCAAAGCGATTAATAACCACAGCGCCAACGAAGCCATTAATCACGGGTTTGCGCTGGTGACGGAGGAGCGTCGCTCTACCGGTATTTATGCCTTTCTGGATATCGGGTTTAACTCGTTAATCTCGAATATTAAGAAGTATAAAAACAATATCGGGCTGCTGGACAATAAGCGCATGAAGAGCGATACCCAGTGGGTTATCGACGCCATGCGCGTAAAAACGCCGGGGCACCATACGCAAATTGGATCGCTTTCGGGCGGCAACCAGCAAAAGGTTATTATCGGCCGTTGGCTGCTGACCCAGCCTGAAATACTGATGCTTGACGAACCGACGCGCGGTATTGACGTCGGCGCGAAATTCGAAATCTACCAGCTGATTGCTGAGCTGGCGAAGAAAGAGAAAGGCATCATTATTATCTCTTCCGAAATGCCGGAGCTGTTGGGCATTACCGATCGTATTCTGGTGATGAGCAACGGTCAGGTAGCAGGCATTGTAGATACCAAGACAACCACGCAGAACGAAATATTGCGTTTAGCGTCATTACACCTTTAATGAAGCAAGGGCTGTTAACATGAAAGCGACTACTAAAAAGAATGCGCTAACCTGGCTGAAAGAGGGCGGCATTTATGTCGTTCTGCTGGTTTTACTGGCTATTATTATTTTCCAGGATCCGACATTTTTAAGCCTGATGAACCTGAGTAATATCCTCACCCAGTCTTCGGTGCGTATTATTATCGCGCTGGGCGTGGCGGGGCTGATCGTTACCCAGGGTACCGACCTCTCGGCCGGGCGTCAGGTGGGGCTGGCGGCGGTAGTGGCGGCAACGCTGCTGCAGTCGATGGAAAACGCCAACAAGGTCTTCCCGACGCTGGAAACCGTACCGATTCCGCTGGTTATTCTGGTGGTGTGCGTTATTGGCGGCCTGATCGGTCTGCTGAACGGCGTCATTATCGCCTATCTCAAGGTAACGCCGTTTATTACCACGCTCGGCACCATGATTATCGTGTACGGCATCAACTCGCTCTATTACGATTTTGTCGGCGCGTCGCCGATTGCCGGGTTTGATACGGGCTTCTCAAAGTTCACGCAGGGCTTCTTCCGCTTTGGCGACTTTAAGCTCTCCTATATTACCTTCTACGCCATTATCGCTATCGTTTTCGTCTGGATCCTGTGGAACAAAACCCGCTTCGGCAAAAACATTTTTGCTATCGGCGGCAACCCGGAAGCGGCGAAGGTTTCTGGCGTTAACGTGAACTTTAACCTGATCCTTATCTATGCCCTTTCCGGCGTGTTTTACGCCTTCGGCGGGATGCTGGAAGCGGGCCGTATCGGCAGTGCCACCAACAACCTCGGCTTTATGTATGAGCTGGACGCTATCGCGGCGTGCGTGGTGGGCGGCGTCTCCTTTGCGGGCGGCGTGGGTACGGTAGCGGGCGTGGTGACCGGCGTGATCATCTTTACCGTGATCAACTACGGTCTGACCTATATCGGCGTGAACCCTTACTGGCAGTACATTATCAAGGGCGGCATCATTATCTTCGCCGTGGCGCTGGACTCGCTGAAGTACTCGCGGAAGAAGTAATACTGAAGGAATATTGAAAAAGAGCGACCTGCGGGTCGCTCTTTTTATTTGGCCGGTACCGGTTGGTTGTCAGAGGCTGCGCGGGCGACAGAGGCTGTTCCGCAAAGTCGCTTAAAGCATCCTTGCCCGCTCGGCCCGCGCCTTCCATGGCGCGGGACGCTTTGCTCCACAGCCCCTGTCGCCCGCTGGACAGGCTTCGGAGCTGCCTGAATAAAATGACATCCGCTCTTTCTATTTCTGCGCTTTCTGCTCGCTTTCCAGCAGCTGCTCCGGCGTCACCGCCGGATAGCTCTGCGCATCTTCCGGCACCTCATGCACCGCCGGTATTGGCACCAGCGGGCCAAGGAAGCGCGGCTCGCGCTTCATTACATAGAGATCGGCCAGCGCACCGAGACGTGCGCCCACCTCGCGGAAACGGACGCTGAGCATATTTTTCGGTGAGGGCACCGCATAGCACTGCGCCTGAATACCCATATGCAGGGCGATGAACAGGGCGCGCTCGCAGTGGAACCGCTGGGTGATAATAATAAAATCGTTGGTGTCGAACACCTTGCGCGTGCGCACGATCGAGTCAAGCGTACGGAAACCCGCATAGTCCAGCACGATATCCTGTGGATCGACGCCAGCTTTGATCAGATCGCGACGCATGGTCATGGGTTCGTTATAGCTGCTCATGGCGTTGTCGCCGCTCAGCAGCAGATAGTTGACCTTGCCGCTGTTGTAGGCATTCAGCGCGCCCTGAATGCGATAAAGGTAATACTGGTTATAGACGCCGGTGCGGTAATACTTCGCGGTGCCTAGTACCACGCCAACCTGACGATGCGGCAGCGAGGCGACGTCTTCATAAATATAGGGGGCGGTTTTCCAGCTGATCCAGCGATCCAGGCCGAGCGCGGTCGCCACCACCAGTAAGATGATGAACAGAAGACCAATAAAAACGCGTTTCAACATACGCGTGGGCGCTCGAGGTCAGGAAAATTCGGTGCATCAAGGCTACTTGAGGACCTGCTACGAAGCAAGTTACCGCCGGCTGGCTGATGGATTTTTGCGCGACTGCCGGGCCTGAGACGGCCCGGCGTTGGTCTGTCAGATAGAGGTACGACGATAGTGGCGATACTGCGGCAGCCAGAAGTTATTAGCCACCGCCTGCGACAGCACATCTTCCGACGTGACTACCGCGACGCCAGCCAGCTGCGCGGCTTTGCCGACTTCCATGGCGATAATTTTCGATACGCCCTGAATATCTTTAATCTCCGGCAGCACCGGACCTTCGCCTTCGTTCACCAGCGGCGAACAGTCGGCCAGCGCGCGGCTTGCCGTCATCAGCATTGAGTCGGTAACGCGCGTCGCGCCTGAGGCGATAACGCCCAGACCGATGCCAGGGAAGATATAGGAGTTGTTACACTGCGCGATCGGATAGGTTTTGCCTTTCCAGCTCACCGGCGAGAAGGGGCTGCCGGTCGCTACCAGCGCCGCGCCGTCTGTCCAGGCGATAATATCCGCTGGCGTCGCTTCCACGCGTGATGTCGGGTTGGAGAGCGGCATCACGATGGGTCGCGCGCAGTGTTTGTGCATCTCGCGGATGATCTCTTCGGTAAAGAGCCCCGGCTGGCCGGATACACCGATGAGAATATCGGGACGGGCGTTGCGCACCACGTCAAGCAGCGAGATTGAATCGCTTACGGTATCCCACTCTTTCAGGTTTTCGCTCTTCTGCACCAGCTTGCTCTGGAAGTCGAGCAGGTTAGGCAGTTTGTCGGTCAGCAGGCCGAAGCGATCGACCATCAGCACGCGCGCGCGCGCCTCTTCATCGCTTAATCCTTCAGATTTCATCTGGGCAATGATCTGCTCGGCGATGCCGCAACCGGCGGAACCCGCGCCGAGGAAAACCACTTTCTGCTCGCACAGGCGGCTGCCCGCGGCGCGGCTGGCGGCGATCAGCGTGCCGACGGTCACGGCGGCGGTGCCCTGAATATCGTCATTGAAGCAGCAAATTTCATCGCGATAGCGCTGCAGCAGCGGCATGGCATTTTTCTGCGCAAAGTCTTCAAACTGCAGCAGCACGTTCGGCCAGCGGCGTTTTACCGCCTGGATAAAGTCATTAACGAACGCGTCATACTCTTCGCCGGTAATGCGCGGATGACGCCAGCCCATATAGAGCGGATCGTTAAGCAGCTGCTGGTTGTTCGTACCGGCGTCCAGCACAACCGGCAGCGTATAGGCAGGTGAAATGCCGCCGCAGGCGGTATAGAGCGACAGCTTGCCGATAGGAATGCCCATGCCGCCGATGCCCAAATCGCCGAGGCCGAGAATGCGCTCGCCGTCGGTCACCACAATCACCTTTACGTTCTGCTTGGTGGCGTTTTGCAGCATATCTTCAATATGGGCGCGGTTCGGATAGGAGATAAAGACGCCACGTGCGCGGCGGTAGATCTCGGAGAAGTGTTCGCAGGCCGCGCCGACGGTCGGGGTATAGATAATCGGCATCATCTCTTCGAGATGATTGTCGAGCAGGCGATAGAAAAGGGTTTCGTTGGTGTCCTGAATATTGCGCAGGTAGACGTGCTTATCGTTATTGTTTTTGAAATCCTGGAACTGACGCCAGGCGCGCTCAGCCTGCTCTTCGATACTCTCGACCGCTTCAGGCAGCAGGCCGTTGAGGTTAAATTCGTTGCGCTCTTCCAGCGAGAAGGCGCTGCCTTTATTCAGCAGGGGAAATTCCAGCAGGATCGGGCCAGCGTAGGGGATGTACAGCGGACGCTTACTTTCGTACTCATGTTCCATGAATTGATGCTCCGGTTGCGGTGTTGTCTGGCAAAGCTCAGACGCCAGTCGTTCTTTTTTTGTGTTGCTGGCGCACGATCCTATGAAATTTCTCGCCGATGTACAGCTTTTGTAAATAAAAGATATTGCAATTGTTGAAAAGCGTGTTGCGCGCCTCAGGCTTTGCGCAGCGTGACGCGTGCGAGCTGGGTGCAGCCCAGTGCGGCCAGGGTCGCCTGAGTGGCGGCGAACTGGTTCAGCGTGGCGTTTTCCACTTCAGCCAGCGCTGCCGCCTCGATATTTTCACAGGCTTCGCCCTGCATATTCAGCAGGATCAGCGCGGCCTGTAGCGGCGGCAGGCTCGGGTTATAGGCGGCATTCTCGGCGTAGCGTCCGGTGACTATCGCGCCGCCCGAGGTGCGTAGCGCAATGCCGCTGTGGGAGCCGCTGTAGGGCGCATGGCTCTCGTTAGCGGCCGCGATTGCCGCCTGCGCCAGCGCATCGCCTTCCGCCAGATAGCCGTGGTCCACCTTATCCAGCAGCAGCGTGGTGATGTTCAGGTCGCGTGGGCCGAACGCGTCCGGCAGATAGTCGCCCAGCGTGCTGACGTTACGGCCAGGCAGGCTGATGCGCAGATCGGTGCCGCTGTTGAGTTCGTTCATAAACTGACGACAGTGGCCACACGGCGTGTAGTTGACGGTAACGGCTTCCAGACGGCGCTCGCCGCGTAGCCAGGCGTGCGCGATTGCGCTCTGCTCGCCATGTACCGTTTGCTGCAGCGCCACGCCCGTAAACTCCATATTGGCGCCGAAATACCAGTGGCCGCTGACGCCGCGTGCCACGGCGCCCACGTTGAAGCGCGAGACCGGCACAACTGCACAGGCTGCCGCCAGCGGCAGCAGCGCCAGGGCGAGCGCATCGGCGTCCAGCTGGGTCTGCTGCATCAGCGATGCAACCTGCTCCGGCGTCAGCATCGCCTGAAACTGCGCGTCGTCAAGGATCGGACGCAGCGCGCTTTGCAGGGCCGCGGGCAGCGCGTCGAAGGCGGAGGTGAAACGTGGATGCATGATAGCCTCGTCAATATCAGGCGGCCCATTGCCGCCTGAAGGGTTATATGTGATCTGTATCGCTCTGACAATGCAACAGATTTTCATCGTTTCAACTTTGCGAGATCTATCGCAAAGTTTTAGCCAAAGGCGTGCAGCAGCAGCGGAAAAATAAAGGGCGCCAGCAGTGAGGTAATAATGCCGCACAGCACCAGCGCCAGCGAGCTGAACGCGCCTTCCTGGTAGTCCACCTCCGCCGCGCGCGCCGTACCGAGCGCGTGAGACGCATTGCCGATCGCCAGTCCGCGCGCCGCGCGGGTTTTTATCCCCAGCAGGTTCAGCACCATATGGCCGAATACCGCGCCGAGCACGCCGGCAATCAGCACGCAGATGGCGCTGATAGCGGGAATGCCGTGCAGCGAGGCGGAGACGGCCATCGCAATCGGCGTGGTCACGGATTTAGGCAGAATAGTGGCGGCGATTTCCGGCGTCGCCCCCATCCACAGCGCGATAGCGGTGCCGGAAACCATGGCGGTCAGGCTGCCGATAAAGCAGACGCCGATAAGCGACTTCCAGCGCGCGCGAATTTGATGCATCTGCTCGTAGAGCGGCAGCGCCAGCGCAACGACTGCCGGCTGCAGCAGCTGATTAAGGATCTGGCTGCCGGCGAAATAGCGCGTATAGGGGATGTGCAGCAGCAGCAGCAGCGGGATGATGATCGCCATCGCCACCAGCAGCGGATTGAGTAACGAGATTTTCAGCTTTGCCGCCAGGCGGCGCGCCAGCATAAAGGCGCCGACGCTGAGCGGCAGCGACCACCAGATGTCACTCACCGGGCTTCTCCTGCACGCTTCGCGTATGAATTTTATGGGCGCTCCAGCCGACAATGGTCAGGACAAGAAAGGTGCTGACCACGATAGAGACCACAATCGGACCGAACTGGGCGCTCAGCACGTCGGTGTAGTTCATGATGCCGACGCTGATGGGCACAAACAGCAGCGCCATATAGCGGATCAGCAGATGGCAGCCTGGCTTAACCCAGTCCACGGGAAGGATCTGCGTCGCCAGCAGGGCGAACAGCGTCAGCATGCCAAGGATGCTGCCAGGAATAGTAATCGGCAGCAGTACGGCGATGGCGTTACCCGCATAGAGACAGAGATAGATGATGACGAAGGCGCGTACGTAGCGCCAGCAAAGAGACAGCACGGTGGGCATAGCAGGCTCCTGTTTTCACTGCACAACATAATACGCACTAAGCGTTAAGCGTGCTAGCGATCACACTTACCTTGAGGACGACACTTTTCCTGGCTAATGGCCGCAAACAAGCCAGCAAGCGGGGGAGATGGACCAAAGAGCAAAGCGTCCTGCGGCAGAGACAAAAAAGCAGCGTGTTAGCCCGTTTACGGGCGCACCTCAGAGATGAGGCGCGTAGCCGCGCAGGCGGAGCTGGCAGGGATGCCGTTTTTGGCGTCTGTACGATCGAGCCATGTTCCCCGCGACGGGCACGTTAGCGAAAGCCTAAGGGCGACAATGCTGTCGCCCTTATCCAGCCTGTAACCCTTACTTAACCGGCATACCCGGCTGCGCGCCGCTGTCGACGGAGAGCACAAACAGATCTTTTCCGCCCGGACCGGCTGACAGCACCATGCCTTCCGAAACGCCGAAGCGCATTTTACGCGGCGCGAGGTTGGCGACGATAATCGTCATCTTGCCGATCAAGACCGAAGGATCCGGATAGGCGGCGCGAATGCCGGAGAAAATCTGACGCTTCTCGCCGCCCAGATCGAGTTGCAGACGCAGCAGCTTATCAGAGCCTTCCACCAGTTCGGCGTTTTCAATCAGCGCCACGCGCATATCGACTTTCGCGAAGTCGTCAATAGTAATGGTGTCGCCAATCGGCGCATCCGCCAGCGGGCCAGTGGCCGGTTTGCTGGCCGCTGCGGCATCCTCTTTCGACGCTTCAATCAGCGCGTTAACTTTGGTCATTTCGATACGTCCATAAAGTGCTTTAAACGGCGCTACCTGATGGCTGAGCAGCGGCTGCGGGATAGCGTCCCAGCTTAATTCGCAGTTGAGGAACGCTTCGGCGCGCTCGCTCAGGCTCGGCAGCACCGGCTTCAGCCAGGTCATCAGCACGCGGAACAGGTTGATGCCCATCGAGCAGATCGCCTGCAGATCGGCGTCGCGACCCTCTTCTTTCGCTACCACCCAGGGCGCCTGTTCGTCTACATAGCGGTTCGCCAGATCGGCCAGCGCCATAATTTCGCGAATGGCGCGGCTGAACTCGCGGCTCGCCCAGGCTTCGCCAATCTTCTCAGAGGCGTCGACAAAGGTCTGGTAGAGCGCCGGATCCGCCAGCTCGGCCGATAGCTGGCCGTCAAAGCGTTTGGTCAGGAAGCCGGCGTTGCGTGACGCCAGGTTGACCACCTTGTTAACGATGTCAGCATTTACGCGCTGTACAAAATCTTCCAGGTTGAGGTCGATATCGTCGATGCGCGAGGAGAGCTTGGCGGCATAGTAGTAGCGCAGGCTGTCGGCATCCAGGTGCTGCAGCCAGGTGCTGGCCTTGATAAAGGTGCCGCGCGATTTGGACATTTTGGCGCCGTTTACCGTCACATAGCCATGCACGAACAGATTGTTGGGCTTGCGGAAATCGCTGCCTTCCAGCATTGCCGGCCAGAACAGGCTGTGGAAGTAGACGATATCTTTGCCGATAAAGTGATAAAGCTCAGTGGTGGAATCTTTCTTCCAGAACTCGTCGAAATCGATATCGCCGCGTTTGTCGCACAGGTTTTTAAACGCGCCCATATAGCCGATCGGCGCATCCAGCCAGACGTAAAAATATTTGCCCGGCGCGTCCGGGATCTCAAAGCCGAAGTAGGGCGCGTCGCGTGAGATATCCCACTGCTGCAGCCCAGACTCAAACCACTCCTGCATTTTGTTCGCAACCTGCTCCTGCAGCGCGCCGGAGCGCGTCCAGGCCTGCAGCATGGCGCTGAATGAAGGCAGATCGAAGAAGAAATGCTCAGAGTCGCGCATTTCCGGCGTCGCGCCGGAGACTACCGATTTCGGCTCGATCAGCTCGGTCGGGCTATAGGTCGCGCCGCACACTTCGCAGTTGTCGCCATACTGATCCGGCGATTTACATTTCGGGCAGGTGCCCTTGACGAAACGATCCGGCAGGAACATGCCTTTCTCCGGATCGTACAGCTGAGAGATGGTGCGGTTTTTAATAAAACCGTTCTCTTTCAGGCGGGTGTAAATCAGCTCGGACAGCACGCGATTCTCGTCGCTGTGCGTCGAGTGATAGTTGTCGTAGCTGATGTTGAAACCGGCGAAATCGACCTGATGTTCCTGACTCATTTCGGCGATCATCTGCTCCGGCGAGATGCCTAACTGCTGCGCTTTCAGCATGATCGGCGTACCGTGCGCGTCGTCAGCGCAGATGAAATAGACCTGATTGCCACGCATTCGCTGGTAACGCACCCAAATGTCTGCCTGGATATGCTCGAGCATGTGGCCGAGATGGATCGATCCGTTCGCGTACGGCAGGGCGCACGTTACCATTATTTTTTTAGCGACTTGAGTCATAGTTTGCGTAGCTTTCTGTTGATTGAAAAAACGGGCTTAGATGGTAACTCATGCCCTGGCGGGCGTAAACACAAGGGCGGCCTGGCGTCGACTGTGCCGACATCTGATATGATTGTTGTGTTACCGCTGAACCCAGCGACAGAAAAAATAACAAGGAGTGGGGATGACAGCACAATCCCGGACATCACATTCACCTGAAGCCCTGCGCGCCGTGGTTATGGGCGTGTTAAGCGGCTTCCGGCATCCAACCCTCGATCACAATCTCACCACGCTGAAAGCGCTGCATCATGTGGCGCTGCTGGACGGCAAGCTGCATATCGAACTCGTTATGCCGTTCGCCTGGGCGAGCGCCTTTGAAGAGCTGAAAGCGCAGGCCAGCGCTGAGCTGTTGCGCCTGACCGGCGCGCAGGCGATCGACTGGCGGCTGCGCCACGATATCGCCACGCTGAAGCGCGTCAAAGGCCAGCCCGGCGTTAACGGCGTGAAGAACATTATCGCCGTCAGCTCCGGCAAGGGCGGCGTTGGCAAATCGAGCACTGCCGTCAATATGGCGCTGGCGCTGGCGGCGGAAGGGGCGCGCGTCGGCATTCTCGATGCGGATATCTACGGTCCGTCAGTGCCGAATATGCTGGGCACTGAGCACGAGCGTCCTACCTCGCCGGACGGCACCCATATGGCGCCGATTATGGCGCACGGTCTCGCCACTAACTCTATCGGCTATCTGGTGACGGACGATAACGCGATGGTATGGCGCGGTCCGATGGCGAGTAAGGCGCTGATGCAGCTGCTCAATGAGACGCTGTGGCCAGACCTTGACTATCTGGTGCTTGATATGCCGCCGGGCACCGGCGATATTCAGCTGACGCTGGCGCAAAACGTGCCGGTGACGGGCGCCATTGTCGTCACCACGCCGCAGGATATTGCGCTGATCGACGCGCGAAAAGGCATGGTGATGTTTGAGAAGGTAAACGTGCCGGTGCTGGGCGTCGTGGAGAACATGAGCCTGCATATCTGCAGCCACTGCGGCTTCCATGAGCCGATTTTCGGCACGGGCGGCGCGGAAAAGCTGGTGGCGGATTATCAGACGCAGCTGCTGGCGCAGCTGCCGCTGCATATCAACCTGCGTGAAGATCTGGATGACGGCGAACCGACGGTGATCCGTCGCCCGGAGAGCGAGTTTACCGCGCTCTATCGCCAGCTGGCGGGTCGCGTCGCGGCGCGTCTCTACTGGCAGGGCGAAGTGATCCCCGGCGATATCGCCTTCCGCGCGCTGTAGGCCAGCGTACCGCTGGCGTCGCGTCAGGACGCCAGCGGAAAGTGCATCAGCACATATTTTCCCTGCTCGCTCTCGCCTTGCGCGATCATCTTCCAGCCGTGCTTAAGATAGAACGCCTGCGCCGCCTTGTTCATCAGCAGACACTTCAGCGCACCGGTGCTGGTAAAGCGCGCCTGCACTTTCTCCAGCAGCGCGGCGCCGACGCCGCGGCCCTGATAAGCGGGATCGACATACAGGCTATGGAGAAAATTATCATTCTCCAGCACGCCGGCAAAACCGACGCGATGCCCCTCAAGCTCGGCGACCCAGACGGTCTCTCCCAGGATCACACTGTCAAAATCTTCCAGCTGCCAGTGGCTGTCGTCAAGCCAGCGCCAGTTATGGCGGCGCGCAGCCAGAAACAGGGTTCTCAGAAACGGACGATCGGCTTCGGTATAAGAACGGATCAGCACGGATAAACTCCCTTAACGCCTTTTCTACAAAACTAGCAGTTCTGCCGTGAAAAGATAAACGACGTTAAATCAATGTGCTTTGCGTGTAGAATGCCGGGGCGGCGTCAATAGCGGTGCGGCTTGCCGCGTTTGATAGCTTTCGTTTATCTGATTGATAACGACTGCATATTAGAAGTTGGCCCGAAAATTTTGTAACGTACATCACATCTTTTAGCGGAGGACTTCAGATGTCTATCATCAATACCAAAATTAAACCGTTCAAAAACGCTGCGTTTAAAAACGGCGAATTCATCGACGTAACTGAGAAAGACGTTGAAGGTAAATGGAGTGTATTCTTCTTTTATCCAGCTGATTTCACCTTCGTTTGCCCGACTGAACTGGGTGATGTGGCTGACCACTACGAAGAATTCCAGAAACTGGGCGTAGATATCTACTCTGTTTCTACCGACACCCACTTTACCCACAAAGCCTGGCACGGTTCTTCTGAAACCATCGCGAAAATCAAGTATGCCATGATCGGCGACCCGACTGGCGCGCTGACCCGCAACTTCGAAATCATGCGCGAAGCTGAAGGTCTGGCTGACCGCGGTACTTTCATCGTTGACCCGGAAGGCATCATCCAGGCAATCGAAATCACTGCTGAAGGTATCGGCCGCGACGCGTCTGACCTGCTGCGTAAAGTGAAAGCTGCTCAGTATGTCGCTTCTCACCCAGGCGAAGTTTGCCCGGCTAAATGGAAAGAAGGCGACGCAACTCTGGCTCCGTCTCTGGACCTGGTTGGCAAAATCTAATTTCTGTACCGGCTTTTCGATCTTCTCTATCGGGTGCTACGGCACCCGATTTCTTCTGACAGGAACTCACTATGCTCGACACCAACTTAAAAACCCAGCTCAAGGCCTACCTTGAGAAATTAACCAGGCCTGTTGAGTTGATCGCCACCCTGGACGATGGCGCCAAATCAGCGGAAATTCGCGATTTGCTGGCGGATATCGCGAGCCTGTCTGAAAAAGTCAGCTTCCGCGAAGAGAACGATCGTCCGGTGCGTAAACCCTCTTTTCTGATCACCAACCCTGGCTCGCACAGCGGCCCGCGCTTTGCCGGTTCGCCAATGGGTCACGAATTTACCTCGCTGGTGCTGGCGCTGCTGCAGACCGGCGGTCATCCGTCGAAAGAGACGCAGAGCCTGCTCGACCAGGTTGCGTCGCTGGATAGCGACCTGCATTTCGAAACTTACTACTCGCTCTCATGCCACAACTGCCCTGACGTAGTACAGGCGCTGAACCTGATGGCGATTATTAATCCGCGCGTCTCGCACACGGCGATTGACGGCGGCATGTTCCAGAATGAAATTACCGAGCGCAACGTGATGGGCGTTCCGGCAGTCTACCTGAACGGCAAAGAGTTCGGTCAGGGTCGTATGAGCCTCGCCGAAATCGTCGGTAAGGTCGACACCAACGCGGACAAACGCGCAGCGGAAGAGCTGAACAAGCGCGACGCCTATGAAGTGCTGATCGTCGGCAGCGGCCCGGCGGGCGCGGCAGCGGCGATTTACTCAGCGCGTAAAGGTATCCGCACTGGCCTGATGGGCGAGCGTTTCGGTGGCCAGGTGCTCGACACCGTGGATATCGAAAACTATATCTCCGTACAGAAAACCGAAGGCGCTAAGCTGGCTGGTTCGCTGCGCGCCCACGTTGACGACTACGACGTTGATGTGATCGACACCCAGAGCGCGATCAAGCTGATCCCGGCGGCGAAAGAGGGCGGCCTGCATGCGATTGAAACCGCGTCAGGCGCGGTGCTGAAATCACGCAGCATCATCATCGCCACCGGCGCGCGCTGGCGTAACATGGGCGTACCGGGCGAAGAGCAGTACCGCACCAAAGGCGTTACCTACTGCCCGCACTGCGACGGTCCGCTGTTTAAAGGCAAACGCGTTGCGGTTATCGGCGGCGGCAACTCCGGCGTTGAAGCGGCTATCGATCTGGCGGGTATCGTCGAGCACGTTACGCTGCTGGAATTTGCTGGCGAAATGCGCGCCGACCAGGTGCTGCAGAACAAACTGCGCAGCCTGAAAAACGTCGACGTGATCCTTAACGCGCAGACCACGGAAGTGAAAGGCGACGGCAGCAAAGTGACCGGTCTTGCCTATATCGATCGCAACAGCCAGACGGCGCACGATATCGCGCTGAGCGGCATCTTCGTGCAGATTGGCCTGCTGCCGAACACCACCTGGCTGGAAGGCGCGGTAGAGCGCAATAAAATGGGCGAGATCCTGATCGATGCTAAATGCGAAACCAGCCTGAAAGGCGTATTCGCGGCGGGCGACTGCACCACGGTGCCCTACAAGCAGATTATCATCGCCAGCGGCGAAGGCGCTAAAGCCTCACTGAGCGCTTTTGACTACCTGATCCGCACCAAACCGGCTGAATAAGTTTAATTTTTTGCGATAGCCACGCAACGGCCCCGTGATTTCTGTCTCGGGGCCTTTTTTTAATAGCCCGCCATCGACATCAGCATCATCCACACCGGTGTTGTCACCGCCGCAAACAGGGTAGAAAAGAGCATGCTGGCCGCCGCGGGACCTGTCAGCACGTTAAACTTCTGCGACATCAGGTAGACATTCACGCCCACCGCCATCGATCCCAGCAGGACCACGACCCGGCTTTCCAGCGGCGGAAGGTGCACCAGCCAGGCGATCGCCCAGATCGTCATCGGCTGTAAAATCAGCTTGAACAAACAGATGGTATAGCTTTCACGCAGACCGTCGCGCACGCGGTAGTGCGCCAGACTCATGCCGAGCGTTACCAGCGACAGCGGCGCGGCAATGGAGCCGAGCATACGCAGCGGTTCGGCGGCGATAGTTGGCAGCGGCTGTTTTAAAAAGCTCCACGCGGTGCCGCTGAGGATGCCGATAATGAGCGGATTTTTCGCCACGCTGAGCAGCGTATGACCGATGCCTTTTAGCGAGAAGCTACCCTGTTTCGCCCACTCCACGGAGAGCGTCAGCAGCGTCCAGAGGATAAGGCTGTTGAACACCAGCACCAGCGCTACCGAAGGCAGCGCCTGCGGGCCGAGCAGCACCGTCGCCACTGGAATACCCAGCATCACGTTGTTGGAGAAGATGCCACCGAGCGCGAAAACCGTACCTGCAACGCCGTCGAGCTTAAACAGACGCGCGCCCACGATACGCCCGAGGATAAAAATCAGCAGGCAGCTGCCGAAAAAGGCCAGCAGCAGCCGCACATCCACCGGCGGGCTTTTATAGAAGTCGCTCATAACGCGGAACAGCATGCAGGGCAGGGCAACGTTAAACACGAAGCGGTTCATGCCTTCGCTGATGGTTATCGGCCATTTGCCGATGCGCGTCAGGGCATAGCCAAGGAGAATCAAAATAAACAGCGGAGCGGAAAGGTAAATCTGATGGGTAAGCGTATCAAGCAAGCTGGGCATGGCACGTCTGTTTTCTGCATCGGGTAACATCAGCCTAACATGACGTTGCCAAAAGCGTCACCTTGCAACAGGCTCTTTAACCCAGCCAGCGTCGCGCCTGCGCATCGCTGATATCACGGTAATAGATGCGATGAATAATTTCATCGCAATGTCGACAGCGGGCGGAAATAAAAGTAGAGAAAAAGGATCGGCCGTTGGGCGCAACGGCGTAAGCGCGAGAAATATGAATATCCTGCCAGCGGTGGCAATGCGGAATAAACGGAAAAAACGTCATTTTGCTTTCCTGAGCCTGGCGGCGATTGAATGAATATATTTAATACATTGATAATTATAATTATTATTCACTGTCTCAGGCAGGTGGGGTTTATGCGGCAGACAGGGCAGCCTGGCGAAAGCAGAGGTTTCGCTCGCGGTTTCCTGATCTCTATTCCCGGCTCGCTAATATTTAATAAAATATTTTGCTGGCAGCCGCTTAATTTAAAACCCGCAGCATTAAGCCCTTTTTTTCTTCCAGGCTGGTTGATCGAGATCATGCTGAACTACGCTAACTGGTAATACCTCTTTAGAGGTAGCTATATTGCTTTCGCTGGCCGCCTCTCTTATGCTGCTGGCGTACCATTCGACTCGGGGTGCCCTTCTGCGTGAAGGCTGAGAAATACCCGTATTACCTGATCTGGATAATGCCAGCGTAGGGCCACCGTCAAAGACGTAAATGTAACCCGTTTTTATTAAAAACAACGGGTTACTTATCTCTCATTGCTCTCTAATTTTCACTGAGGTCAAATGAGGGTGACATTATGAGGTATAAATCTCTTCGTTATACGTTTCAGCGTTCGAATACGTATTACATCCAATTCCGTTTCTCTGACGGTAAATCTTTCAAACGTAGCCTCGACACTGATAGCTATCGTGTTGCCAGCGCGATGATGGCTTCGCTGATTCCTCTGGTTCCATTTGTCCAAGATCAAACTCTTGCACTGACAGATTTCACAAAACGCATTGATGCAATCAAATCCTCACTAGCAGGGGATTTGAAAAGTGTCCTTTCGTTTGCAGGTGGTAAATCAAAGTCTGAGAAAGCTGTGAAGCCTAAAGAGGTAAAGTCGGGTTTGTCACTCGTCAAAGCCTGGGAAATGTATAAGGCGGCGAAAGGAACTAAATGGAGTCGTGGAATTGCACAGGCCAATGAGCGCTTCATGGAGGTTTTGTTTGTTGTGCTGGGCAAGGAGAAGGATGTAATCACGGTCAACAAACATGACATCAAGCAAGTAATGGAAGTAGTTGAAAATCTGCCTAAGCGTGTAGTGCAGCCATACCGCTCTATGACGCTGGAACAATTGATAGCGCTTGAAGACGTTCCAGAGGCTGATCTTGTTGGTGATGAGGCGATGCATAAGCATCTGAAGATCTACAAAAGCCTGTTCAAAACCTTCCTTACTGATGACAAGGGAATACTTGAAAAGAGTCCTACAGACGGCATTTCCGCTTCAGCCTCTAAAGCACGTTATGGCGCTTACTCTGCATCTGAGATGAGGAAGTTTGTTCAGTGGGCTATTGGGCAGCCGGAGGGCTGGGAGAAATGGATCATGCTGCTGCTTGCTTACACGGGGTGCAGAAGAGGTGAAATAGCCACATTACGTAAGCAGCAAATCAAGTATGACGAAGATAGCAAACGTCACTACCTTCTTATTGCTGAAAATGGGCAGGGCAAGACAGACAATGCTACCCGTAGAGTTGTAATACACTTGCACCTGATTGAATGGGGCTTCTTGGACTTTGTAGCGCAATCTGATGATGTTCTTTTCCCTGATGTCTCAGGAAGCAACATGACGAAGATAGGTAAGACGTTTTCTGATGTCAGAGATCAACTTGGTATTCCTTATCTTGATGATCACCAGCAAAGAAGGTTACTTCATTCAATGCGCCACGCTGTAGCCACAACCTCAATGGCGGGTTGGGTGAAAAACGTTGCTCACCTACAAGCTACATTAGGGCATCAAATGACAGGGATCGGAGTTACCAAACGATATTTACACTCATTCCCATTATCAGCGATTCATTACGTGATTGATGGGTTAGATTGGAGCTAAACTTAAAGGGCTAAAGTTACTCCAGACTCACTTATAGTGAGTTTCGTCTATACGCCAATTGCAATAAATCTCGTCTAGATTAACTTCGCTTGTGGCGGGATTTTGCTATTACCTCCACCTACCCGGGATATTTTGACGCCCCCTTCCGAACACACACGCAAAGCGTTAAGCCGCGCAAAACCCCGCCGCCAAAATGAACAGGTCGAACCAGCCAAATATCTGAAGGTGAACATTTCTCTTTAGGGTATACCTCAAAAATAGTTATGAGAATGGTCTCATTAGGGTGTTATTTTCACCTTATTGACTACGAAAAATGAGATGCGTATCATTAGGGTCACTTAGATGAACCTTTGAGAGACTTTATGGTTAATACATTGATTTATGCTCGTGCGTCTACTGCTGGACAGAACAGCTCTCGTGCGCTGCCTTCACTGCGTGAGTTCGCTGGTGCTCGTGGTTGGCACGTTAGTGGTGAGTATGTGGAGAATGCTTCAGGTGCAAAGCTGGCACGTCCAGAACTGGATAAGCTACTGTCAGATAGTAAAGCTGGTGATGTGCTGCTGGTGGAGAGTATCGACCGCCTGAGCCGTCTTGAGGCTACACAGTGGGAAGTGTTGAAGCGTAACATCCAGGATAAGGGACTGTTGCTGGTGGTGATGGATTTGCCTACTTCGTGGAATATGCTTCAGGGTGAAATGACCCCGGTGATCGCTGGTGTGTTGAAAGCCGTCAACTCTATGCTGATAGACATTCTGGCGACTATGGCACGTCAGGACTATGAGACACGCCGCGCACGTCAGGCGCAAGGGATTGCTAAGGCTAAAGAAGCTGGCGTTTATGCTGGTAAGCCGAAGGATGAGGAAGCGCGTGAAATGGTTCGAGATCTGCTGGAGAAGGGCGTAGGACCTGCACGTATTATGAAAGCTGCTGGTATTAGCCGTGCCACTTACTACCGAATCAAAAAAGAGTTGGCTGTGAATGAAAAAGATTCCCGGACAACCAGATAAGGATTGCTAGTCCGGGGTGCCCCCAGTAAGGCAATGTTCACACAGCAAGAAGGGAAATCACCGCGAATAGATTTCCCTCCCAACATAGCTTCCTGCCATGCTAACGGCACTATCTCATTATTTCACAATACTTTCAGGCGTTTTTTTATGTTCTTTTGCCTTTCTGCAAACTCATGACGCAGATCATCTTTTAATACCGCTTCAATGAAGGCTAACTGCTTTTCATTAAATTCCCAGCCATCCAGTTTTTGAGCTTCCACTTCTTTTAGTTTGTTGCCCAATACAGTATGCACAAAGCTCCCCCCATGCCAGTGAACAAAAAAGTAAAAGAAGTAACCACGTCAATCTCCGTGACATTGAACCTTTGTAAAATCATACAAGATGAGAATTATCTCATAAGATCATAAATGGACCTGGCTTTAGGATTAGTCCTAGATCTTTTTGTAGAAGATTTGACGTTAAAGCTGGGAGTTATAGCTCATAAGCGAGCTAAGAAAAGTAACCGGCAACGTATAAGGAGTAACACGAAGCCGGGGCCTGGAGTGGCAAGGGCGGCTTAAGCCACCGACGTTGGTATCACGAGGAAGATTCAAAATCCTCGGCACTAAATCATTATAACAATAAAACATAACTTATACATTTAAATTATTAAAAATACCTCTTTTGAGGTAATCAACTAAGGGCGGTGCACCTGCCGTAAATCATCTGCCAAAGTGCAAGGCCACGCCTTAAAATCCCAACTCTCCAATGTCCAGGCTGTTCGCCATTTCACAACAAACCATTCCCAACTTTGACTGATGCTGTTTGCGTCAACTTGTTCGCGTTGCTCGTCCGATAGCTTACGCTCTCCGCTCACATAATCTTCGAAGTTGTCCTGATGGATCAGGTAGCCCGGTGAGTATTCAATGAAGGGCGTCCCATCAATACGGCGGGGGCACGGTATTTGCTTCTCTCTGGCTTTCTCAGGCGCTTTCGGTTGTTCTTGTATGTTGATGTTATCTAACTTGTTTAGATCGTTTCTGATGGCGCTGATGCGACTTGCTGCATCTGCGTTCAGGTATTCGCTTGCGCGTTGGTTGTAGTCTTTACGTTGTCCCATTGAGCCTCCGGGCAGTTATTGGCGCTGCGGCTGTATGCCGAGGATTAGTTGCGACCGTTGATTATTAAAATTAAAACTAAGTAGTGGTATGACCAGCGGTCAAACTGCGGTATGAAAAAGCTGTTTTGAATAAAACTTTTGAAGATGAAATGTTGTTAAGCAAAGCGGTAATCTGAAGGCACAATCCCATACTGGAGAAACGTAAAGCTGTCTGACTGCCATTGCGCCACTCTGATAAAAAGATCCTGCCAGATGCTTTCTGCGGTGCCTGCTGGCAACTTCTTATTAGCCTGAACAAAGGCTCTTGGAACGATGCTATTTTGTTTGTGAGGGTTCGCTGCGTCTGCCAGACTAGACAGGAGGTTTTCTTGATCTGCATCCATTGTTGACAGTTGGGTGTGATAGGGTGGATAGGCCAGGAAGTAGTTGTATCCTCCACGGCACAGCGCATAACCTTCCTTAACCAGCGATTGAGCATACCGCTGTTGTTGACTGCCTGACGGGTAAAGCTGTGCGAATCGAATCAGTTCGCGCAGATAAACTTCTGCTACTTTCTTCTCCGGGTAAACCGGGAGTGCTTCCCTGTGGTCGGACGATTCAAGGCGTTTCCCCGTGGCTTTGTTGTAACGGGTGATTTCTTGTTCTAAGTGGTTCATATCGTGTTCCTCATTCTCAGTGTATGGCTCGCCAAAGTGCTCGCGTATCTGCACCATGACTTCTTTGTTATGTAATTGGGAAGCAATCTCCAGTAATCGAAAGAACGGGAGATTCTCCAGATTGGGGATTTTTGCCTTTAAAGACTTGTAGGTGATTTCTTTTTTACCGCGCTCAACGCCTGATGCACGAAGAAACTCCTCCCAGATACCTTGTTCAGTAAGGTATGTGCGGATTTTGGCTCTGATGCTGCTGTCGCTTGTGTTGGCGTCAATACGGTATGGCATCTTGAGGTATCCGGCTGCAATGCTGACGCCATGACCCTGAACAGGCATTGCTGCCTGTGCTGCACGGTTATTGCTGGCTGGTGCAACAAAGAGATTGTTTGGGTGAAGTGTGCCGATCCTGCCTTTTACTTTCTTGCCGGGGTAGATGTGGCAAATGTCATAGTTGAAACCATCCTTCGCATACGGCAAACGCGATTGTTTCCATCTCACCAGATGGAACAGGGCAAGCATTTCTGCTTTGGTGGCTGGAAGGATTTCGACTGTTTTACTTCGCTTGCATTGCTTCACCAGCCAGTCTGATACACCTGAACGAAAGAAGGCAGACTCCAGATCTTCAAGTGGTGTCTCTGATTGTTTGGTTGATGTTTTGGATGATTTTGTTGGTTGTTTTCTTGATGCTGCTTTCCGGCAATTGACGCTGCAATAGACTGCTGTGGAACGTTGAGGCTGAAACTCAACTCCACACTGTTTGCAATGAATGTTCATACACTCCTTGTGAAATAGATTAAGGGGTAATGTCGTGACTGATGTCACTCCAAAGAATACCTGTGAAACAGGCCTTAGCGTGACATATTCTTACCCCTGCTAGATCATCATTCTTTTTGGGGTAAAACCCAGTAATGACGCGGGTTTAGAGGTCATTAATTGCTGTTCAAAAAATAACCGACCTCCGAAAAATGGCCCTTTTTTACCTCTATTTTACTCCCCCATTTTCGAGACTTTTATCTAAGAAGGGAGTAAAATTTTTCGGTGCTGATGTGAGAGATAACTGTGTTCATTTTACTCACTCTCACTGTCTGCCAGTGCCGCCCGGATACGTTCGCGCATACTTGGGGCTTCTGCTTCCAGTGTTGCGGCTTCCTCTGCTGCTTTTGCTTCCATTTCTGCACGGTGGCGGGCTGCATACACCTGACTGATTTCATCGGTGATTTCGTCCATCAGTGCAGCTTCGGCTGCTGCCTCGAGCTCTACACGATCTGCATCGATGACAGACTGAGGGCGGTCGAGAACAACGCGCATCATTGGACTACCCGGAATGAAGATGTCCTGTGATCGCAGGTCTGCAATGCGGTATCCGTTGAGGATGTGCTCTTGCAGGCGCACTAAACTGATCGGATGGGGTTCTGTTAGCTCGACACGCTCACGCAAGTGACGACGGACATACTCGGATACGTATCCGTCTCGTTCTGCCTTGTAGATGGCTTTGATTTCTTTTACTGCTGCTGGTGGTAGTGAGAATGGTTTCATTGTTGTTGCTCCTTAATTTCTAAAAGTCGTTTGATGTTGATTCGGTTGCAGCTTTTGCACGTAAAGGGTGATTTGTTATCTGCCGCGTATTCGGTGACGTAATACCAGGTGCCATCGTAGTAATCCTTTCGGATGAGGGCAGATTCTAGCCACTGATTTAAAACACGATGAGGGTTGCCGTTATCCCATTCCTGAATGAAGTCTTCCCAGGTGAAGCAGTGCTTCATCATCTGTTCAGCCCAATACAGGAAGGCCACACGGGTTGGGGTTGTCGGTAGGTTATGACTGCGGAGGCGGTCACGGTAAACGTGATATTCAAATCGAGGTAGCCACGTCTCGATGAGGTGCAGCGAATTGCTGCTGTCTGTGTCATTCATCTGTATGAGATTTCCTTTTGTTAAGATGAAAAAATCCCACGCGAAAGGAAAGCCCGGTTCATTACGGAGACACTGCTTGGATGACAGTTTTGATAATGAACGCGGCAATCGCGTGGAACTTTTTGGGTTTCACTGGTGTGAAGGTTTGCTATGAAATGGTGCTGTGTGACGCGATCACGGCTGGGCCTGTGATGCCCAAAGCTCGATAGGGGAAAGTAAACTCTGAGCTTTGCTTACCCTACACCCTCATAATAACAGATTTAGCACAAAATGTCAATTGTTATTTATTGACTTGATTCTGTTATCTGTGATAGGGAAGGTTATTGCTGAGTGGTATCTAATGGGAATAAAGGTTGCTTGAATGACGGCTGTTTTGTAAACATAGTATCTCACTATTAGAGCGAGTTATGGGATCAAGGAGCAGGCTATCACTATCAGGGACGAATGCTTTCGATACATACGGCACGGTGTTAACAATGGCGGTAAGGATGACTGGCGCACGCCGTTTCAGTTGTTAAGGGAATTAGACAATGAATTTGATTTCACGGTTGATGCAGCAGCAGATGCTGATAATGCAGTGTGTGATCGTTATTGGGATGCTGGTGCTGACGCACTAAAACAGAGCTGGAAAGGTGAGAGGGTGTTTTGCAATCCTCCTTTCTCAATGACGGCTGATTTCCTTACAAAAGCAGGTGAGGCTGACTTATCCATATTGGTGATTGCAGCTAGGCCACAAGCTACATATTTTCTCTCTGGCGTGTTCGCTAACCCTCACTGTCACGAAATCAGGTTTCTGCATCGTGGCGTCAAGTTCATCCATCCTGCACGGCTTGAGAGCGTCAGATCACCATTACCAATCTGTGTTGTTGTGTTTAGAAAAGAACATTGTGCAGGAGATAAGCGCGTAACTGTAGCTTGTGCCGATTCAGGGAAGGAGTTATGCACGGTAGCAGGACGTAAGCCTGGCAAACCTTCAACGCACACATTCTCAATCAAGGATAAGGTTATTCAGGACTTTAGGAGAGGCATTAAGGTAGGTGAATTAGTGGAGCGGCATAAAGTGAGTAGGGCAACCATTTACAGATGGGTCAGATAGCTCCTGTGATGTTCTAAGAAACACGCTTAACAGAATTGGTTGTTGGGTCAAGGTTGGAGAATAGAGTGCATAAGAAGGGCATTACAGGAAGTGTAAGATGTTGTGAGTTATCTCAGCAGGATAACCTTAAGGTTAACTGTATTGTGTTTCATCTGTTAGATCAGAGAGGTTAGAACTAACGTTAGTTAGCACTAGAGTTAAGGTGATGTATCTAACCACTCACTAACCTTGTCCCTTTATCTTAAACAGGAAGGGATACATTAATTAGCTATGTTCCATTCCGTAGACTCCTATCTACGATAGTCATCTACTACATGAAACATAGCTAGAGAGAATATTTAAATAAAAGGATTACCATACTCGCTATCGCTCGCAACTTCGGCGTTAAAATACCACAAACAAAAGTAAAAGTCAATTAAATTCTCTTGCTTTTTATCTGGTTGTATGCTCGCAAATGGCTAGACAATTTTTTGTTTTGCCACATAACTCAAAGTTAAGGGCAGACGTTGACATCCGGCGCGGATAACCCGAGCTTACAGCAAGATAACGGTGCTTTTGCCATCTTCTGAGGGTTCCTGTTTCATCGGATGGCCTAAAAACTCCGCTCCTCCACAGGCAATAACGGCATGCCCTGCCGCTAGAATCTTCTCAGCCCTAAGCCTGCCATAAAGGTTGCTTGAGGCGTTATCTGAAACTGGCTTGAAATTGTTATCGCGTTCGCGCACGGTCATAAGTTCGCCACCATTCCAATTCAGCTTGTAATCAAGCTGCCTTTTTAATTCATAAGTCTCGTTGGATAGGAAACGTTTAGTGCTCTTAGGACGCTTTGATAAAGAGGTTGCAGCCTCAAGATTTTCGATCACAACAATCGCGTGGTTTTTGCTTAGTGTTGTTGAAATCTTATGAAAATGGTCTTTACGCATATTTGAGATGCGATTTAACAAGCGGTTTACTTTATGCCTTTGTTTGACCCAATTAGAGCTAAATCTCTTCTTCTTGCGCAGACGCTTAATGTTTTTCTCAAGAGACTTTTCCATTTTGGGTAAAGATGCTTGAGACAAAAAATCAGTGCTGTCAGAAGTGGTGATGCATTCAATGTTGCTGGCATCAAGACCTATCATTGATGATTGCTGCGATGAAGGTTCATCAACCTCAGCTTCGGTCTGCAAACTCACATACCACTTGTCCAGCTTCATTGAAACTGTGACGTTTTTAATCACGCCTGTAATGGAGCGACTTTTTCTGTAACGCACCCAACCTAACTTAGGCAATTGGATTCTTTCATTGCCTTCATCAAGCTTCACGCGCTGAGTGGGATAACGGAATGCATCATTTTTCCCTTTCTTTTTTGGGGAAGGAAAGGTTGCTCTACGTGAAAAGAGATTGTTGAATGCTTTATCAAGATCCTTCAATGTTTGTTGAAGGATCTGGGAAGGGGCATTACTCAACCAGGACATTTCTTCTTGGCTTTTCCATTCAACAAGCCACGGTGCCATTTTATTATAAGGTATGTAGCGATCACCATTTCTCCAGATGTCGCTTTGCATAGTTAGAGCACGATTGTAGACAAAACGACAAGCACCAGCGAATGACTTCATAGAAGCAATCTGTTCTGGATTTGGTTTCAACTGAAACTTGTATGCTTGACGCCTGATCATTTCGACAACTATTTAACCTAAAAGTAGACTTCAAATTATGTGTATTTCATCAGTAAACACATTGCAATTGCAATGCTTTTACGGTTGAAATAAAGCCCCCCGCGAATACGGGGAGCCTTTGCTATTAGCCCTGAAGCAGAGACAATACCTGCTGTGGAACCTGATTAGCTTTAGCCAACACTGAGTTACCTGCCTGCTGGATGATCTGTGCTTTAGACATGTTTGAAACTTCAGTAGCGTAATCTGCATCCTGAATACGAGACTGCGCTTCAGAAAGGTTAGTAGTGGTGTTGTTCAGGTTAGTTACCGCTGAATCCAGACGGTTCTGAACAGCACCTAAGCTTGAACGGAACTTATCAACCTGCGCGATAGCAGCATCAAGTGCTTTTAAAGGATCCGTTGTTGTTGTGGTGCTTACTTCAGCTAGGGGGCTTGAGGTGTCAGAGAAATCATGTTTAGATGCTTTAGATGCAAGATAAGTCTTACTACCAATAGTAGCAACCTCAGTATGACCGTCGATTCCCCCTAATTCTACAGCAGCTTTAGAGCTGGCACCTACTGATGAAGTATAGGAAATTGTCTTGGCATCGAGAGTGGTGCCATTAGTTCCATCATAATCCGTTGCATAGAGTTTACCACCTGCAGCCTGCAAGGCATAACCAGCATTAGAAGTATTGCCATTGGTATCAGTTTCGGTCAACTTAACAAGAGTAAGGTCATCTGCGCCGTTAGTTAATGTCACGCCTGCTGCAGCCAAGGTAGAAGCAGCCTTAGTCAAGTCAATTGCATTGCCTGAACCTTGTTGAACAAACGTTACAGCGGTCGCTCCAGTTGGAGAGGCTGTCTTATTAGAAACTTTGACGCTTCCATCTGTTCCAACTGTAGCCTCATAAGTTCCGCTAATAGATCCAGTAGATGCTGTATCATTCACCGCAGCATAATATTTACCTGAGTCCTTATCGAAGGTTACTCCTGTGACAGACAAGGTGCCACCTGAACCTGCGGTTAAATCTGATGTGTCAGCTGAACCAGTATTTATAGAGGTTGTTGTATTGGAATAAGTCAGTCCAGTTACAGCTTCTGAAGTAACAGATGTTGGTTTTTGGACATTAAATCCAGAAAGTCCAAGTGTGGAAGAGTCAATTTTCTGCAAATCAATGCTAATAGTCTGCCCATCGTTTGCACCCACTTGGATTGACATTGAGTTATTAGCCTTTGATAGAACGCTTACTCCGTTGAACTGGGTTTGACCTGAAACGCGGTCAATCTCGTCCAGACGTGAGGTGATTTCGTCTTGGATTGAAGACAAGTCGGAATCAGAGTTGGTGCCGTTCTGTGCTTGAACAGTCAGTTCACGAACACGCTGTAAGTTGTTGTTGATTTCTGACAGTGCGCCTTCAGTGGTCTGCGCCAGTGAGATACCGTCGTTGGCGTTACGCGCAGCCTGAGTCAGGCCATTAATGTTTGAGGTGAAACGGTTAGCTATTGCCTGGCCCGCTGCGTCATCTTTGGCGCTGTTAATGCGAAGACCAGAAGACAGACGCTCAATTGATGAAGATAGAGCAGACTGGTTCTTGTTGATGTTGTTCTGAGTGATCAGCGAGAGGCTGTTGGTGTTAATTACTTGAGCCATGGTAAAAGTTCCTATTAATCAAGTCATTTGGTTAAGGTTTGGGCTTAAACCCCTTCGGCTTCAGCGCCGTCATACCTACTATCGTCACCCCTCAGAAAAACTTTAACTTCCTTTTTATTTCTTTTTCCAAACTAACGTTCGGTAGGGGCTTGCATCAGGCAGCCTGTCAACCAGCCATCTTTATTAATCGGCACATTGGCTCATTTCCTTAAACTTTTGGATAATGCCTAGGTGAGGTCAAGGGTGGGGTAAAACGTGAGGTCAAAGGTGGGGTAATCAGGCTTTATCCGTTTCCGGCGATCAAGAAGGCGAATGTGGAGAGGCTAGCTTGCTTTGCAAGCGACACTTCCCGTATGCTGGTGAAAAGTAATGAGAGATTTACTTTAATGACTCGGGGTGCCCCTGTATACAGGGCTGAGATACACCCGCTGACCTGATCTGGATAATGCCAGCGTAGGGAAGTCAGATGCCTGACCGCATTCGCCTTCTTGTTCGCCGGTTGGGAGTAATAATGATCCACCAACCTCAACGCTTTTCCGACGCGCATTTCGCGCCCGTTCTCGCCCGTTTCGTTCAGCAGCAGCCGCTGGTTCACTGTATGACCAACGATGTCGTGCAGAACTTCACCGCCAACGTATTGCTGGCGCTTCACGCTTCGCCCGCGATGGTTATCGACCCTGATGAGGCCGCGCAGTTTGCCGCGATAGCCGATGCGTTACTGATCAATGTCGGCACGCTGACTCGTGACCGTCGCGATGCGATGCTGGCGGCGGTACAGGCCGCTGAGGCATCGCAGACGCCCTGGGTGCTCGATCCGGTCGCGGTCGGGGCGCTGCGGCTGCGCACTGAATTCAGCCAGCAACTCCTTGCGCGGCGACCTGCCGCGGTGCGTGGCAATGCCTCTGAAATCCTCGCGCTGGCGCAGCAGAGCGTCGGCGGGCGTGGGGTAGATACGCAGCATCAGGCGGAAGCGGCGCTGGAGGCGGCGCACAGCCTGGCGAAGCGCGCGCAAACGCTGGTGGTCGTCAGCGGCGAGGTCGATTACGTCACAGACGGAGATACGACCTTGAGCATACCCGGCGGCAGCGCACTGATGACCCGCGTGGTGGGCACCGGCTGCGCGCTTTCCGCCGTAGTGGCGGCCTTTTGCAGTTTGCCCGGCGAACGGCTGCACAACGTCGCCAGCGCCTGCCGCGTGATGGCGTGCGCAGGTGAATGCGCCGCTGCGCAGACAGGCGCGCCGGGCAGCTTCGCCACGCTGTTTATTGATGCCTTATGGCAGCTGGCACAGGAGGCGCGCGCATGAAGCGTATCAACGCCCTGACTATTGCCGGAACCGACCCCAGCGGCGGCGCAGGCATTCAGGCCGATCTCAAGGCTTTTTCAGCGCTCGGCGCCTATGGAACCAGCGTCATTACCGCGCTGGTGGCGCAGAATACCTGCGGCGTGCAGTCGGTCTATCGTATCGATCCGGACTTTGTGGCGGCGCAGCTCGACTCGGTGCTGAGCGACGTGCGCATCGATACGGCGAAAATCGGCATGCTCTCGGAAACCGCCATCGTGCAAAAAGTGGCGGAAAAGCTGAAACGAGCCGACATCCCTTTTGTGGTGCTGGATACGGTGATGGTGGCGAAAAGCGGCGATCCCTTACTCTCGCCAGACGCGATCGCCAGCGTACGCGAGCTGCTGCTGCCGCAGGTGTCGTTAATTACGCCGAACCTGCCGGAAGCGGCCGCACTGCTTGAGTGCGCGCCAGCGCGCAGCGAAGAGGCGATGCTGGAGCAGGGCAACGCGCTGCTGGCGCTCGGCTGCCAGGCGGTGCTGATGAAAGGGGGGCATCTTGGCGACAGCGAAAGCCCGGACTGGCTGATCACGCGCGAGGGCGCAGAGCGCTTTACCGCGCCGCGCGTCAACACGCGCCATACACACGGCACCGGCTGTTCGCTCTCCGCCGCGCTGGCGGCGCTACGCCCGCGTCATGACAGCTGGGCGCAAACGCTGCGCGAGGCGAAAGCGTGGCTGCAACAGGCGCTGATGCAGGCCGATACGCTGGAAGTAGGCAAAGGCATCGGGCCGGTGCACCATTTTCATCGCTGGTGGTAGGGCAGAACGCCCTGGAATGAGAAATCTTGCTACGGATCCGTCTGAAAAATGGAGTCAGCAATTTGCGTCGTGATGCTGCGACGTTCAGGCTGTGGTGGCTCGCGCCGGTCTGCGCCGGCGCATCACCTCTTTTCTGACAGGAGTTAACATGACGGACATCGTACAGTTACTGGGCCAGGACGCGGATTCTCTTCTTCAGCATCGCTGTCTGGCCCTGCCCGCGGAAAACCTCTATTTGCCCGGCCCCGATTATGTCGATCGCGTGATGATCGACAATAACCGTTCGCCTGCGGTGCTGCGTAATATGCAGACGCTATACAACACCGGCCGCCTCGCGGGCACCGGCTATCTGTCAATCCTGCCGGTCGATCAGGGCGTGGAGCATTCGGCGGGCGCCTCCTTTGCCGCCAACCCGCACTATTTCGATCCCAAACATATCGTTGAGCTGGCGATTGAAGCGGGCTGTAACTGCGTGGCGTCAACCTATGGCGTGCTGGCCTCGGTGGCGCGCCGTTACGCGCATCGCATTCCCTTTATGGTGAAGCTGAACCACAACGAAACCCTGAGCTATCCGACGCAGTATGACCAGACGCTCTATGCCAGCGTCGAGCAGGCGTTCAATATGGGGGCAGTCGCCGTCGGTGCCACGATCTATTTTGGTTCCGAACAGTCGCGCCGCCAGATTGAAGAGATCGCCGCCGCTTTCGAGCGTGCGCACGAACTGGGCATGGTCACGGTACTCTGGGCTTATCTGCGCAATAACGATTTCAAAAAAGATGGCGTGGACTATCATGCCAGCGCCGATCTCACCGGACAGGCTAACCATCTGGCGGCGACCATCGGCGCGGATATCGTCAAGCAGAAGCTGGCGGAAAATAACGGCGGCTACAAGGCGGTGAAGTTTGGGCATACCGATGAACGCGTTTACAGTACCCTGACCACAGACAACCCGATTGATCTGGTGCGCTACCAGCTGGCGAACTGCTATATGGGCCGCGCCGGGCTGATTAATTCCGGCGGCGCGTCGGCGGGCGAAACCGATATCGCAGAATCGGTGCGCACCGCGGTAATCAACAAGCGCGCGGGCGGCATGGGGCTAATCCTGGGGCGCAAGGCGTTTAAAAAGTCGCTTAAGGATGGCGTGGCGCTGATTAATGCGGTGCAGGATGTTTATCTCTCTAAAGAGGTCACCATCGCCTGATTAAACCCGGCTTCGCCAGGGGTTTAAGGGGTCTGGATAAGGAGTTTACGGATCCTGCGACGAAGAGATGAAAAAGGCCAGCGGACGCTGGCCTTCTTTATTATGAGATTACAGCGACTCAAACCACTCGCTGTTGCGCTCGGCAATGGGCGTAATGGAGAAAATCATCTCCTGCAGATGACGGCGCATTGCCGCTTCGGCAGCGTCGGCATCGTGATTTTTTAACGCCGACAGAATCTCCTCGTGCTGCTCTATCAGGCTGTCCGGCGGCGAGACTTCGCTCAGCGTCAGGAAGCGCACGCGGTCCATCGCCGCTTTGATATTTTCTACCGTCTCCCACGCCAGCGCGCAGTTAATGCTCTCGGCAATCAGCCGATGGAACTCATCGTCGAGGCCCAGAAACGCCTGGCTGTCCTGACGGCTGGCCGCCATTTTCTGCAGCTGAAGATTGTGCTCCAGCGTCATCAGCGCCGCAGGCTCAATCTCCAGCGCCGCACGCCGCACGACCGAAACCTCTACCGCTTCGCGAATAAACCGGCCATCCGCTACGCGGCGCGCAGAGATTTTCCGTACGAAGGTGCCGCGCTGCGGCAGTACCTGCACCAGACCCGCCTCTGCCAGCTTGATAAAGGCTTCACGCACCGGCTGGCGCGACACGTTAAACCGGGCTGAAACTTCTTTTTCTGACAGCAGCGAACCCGGCTGGATGACGCAGGTCACGATATCCTTCCGCAGATAACGATAGATCTGCTGGTTAACCGGTTCGCTGGTGGTAATGGTATAGGCGATTGACATGCGGCATATCCGTATTACGGCTGGCCGTAGCCAGCCCGTTGGGAAAGTGTCAGTCTAATCAGCGCGCTGCGACTGCGCCAGCGCTTTTGATACTGAACAATTACAGCGAATGGACAATCTGCGCCACGGTGGCGCGTGCGCCATGCTCGCGCAGCTGCAGCCAGAAGCGCGTCAGCGTGGCGACGACTTCCGCATTCTGCGCCAGATCTTCGCCAAATACCGCTTTCATCCCCAGCAGCGCTTTCACGCGCGCTTCACCTTCGGCGCTGGCAGCTACGCGCTCCGCCAGCTCCGCTTTCAGCGGATCGCGGATCTCGATCGGCGCGCCTTGCTCATCCACGCCGCCGACATAGCGCATCCAGCCCGCTACGCCCAGCAGCAGCAGGTCGCAGTTGCTGCCGTTGCGCAGGTGCCAGCGCACGCTGTCGAGCAGGCGCTGCGGCAGCTTCTGCGTGCCGTCGGTTGCGATCTGCCAGGTGCGGTGCTTAATCGCGCGGTTTTCGTAACGCGCGATCAGCGAGTCGGCGTAGGCGGTGAGATCGACGCCCGGCGTGCGCAGCGTCGGCGCCTGCTGCTCAAGCATTAGCCTGCGGGCGGCGGTGCGCAGGCTGGTATCGGCCATACAGTCGCTGATGTATTCATAGCCGGACAGGAAGCCGAGATAAGCCAGAAAGGAGTGGCTGCCGTTAAGCATCCGCAGCTTCATCTCTTCAAACGGCAGCACGTCTTTAACCAGTTCCGCGCCCGCCTGCTCCCAGGCTGGCCGACCGCTGACGAAATTATCCTCGATGACCCACTGGAAAAAGGGTTCCGCTTCGACCGCGACCGGATCGCTACAGCCGAGGCGGTCGGCAAGCTGAGCAAAGGCGCTGTCGGTCATCGCCGGAACGATGCGATCGACCATGGTGGAAGGGAAGGTGACATGTTGCTGAATATAGTCCGCCAGCGCGCCATCCTGCCGCTGCGCCAGCTGTACAATCACATTGCGCGTGACGTGGCCATTTTCCGGCATATTGTCGCAGGACATCACGCTGAACGGCGGCAATCCCGCGTCGCGGCGTCGGCGGATCGCCGCCAGAATCAGGCCCGGCAGCGAACGCGGCGCATCGGGATGGGCCAGATCGTGCTGGATATCGGGATGTTCATGGTTGAGGTCGCCGCTGGCGGGATGATGGCAGTAGCCTTTCTCTGTTACCGTCATAGAGACAATCGCCACGTCCGGCTGGCTCATGGCGGCGATGACCGCCTCAATGCCGTCGCCTTTGCCGTGCAGCGCTGAAGTGATGACGCCGATGACCCGCGTATTTAGCGAGTCGTCAGCCATTTCCGTGAGGGTATACAGGTGATCCTGCTGACGCAGCGCCTGAATCAGCTCGCCGCTGTTGAGGTTGACTTCACAATAGCCCCAGTCACTGCCCTGTTCCGCCAGCTTGTCGCTGCACAGCGCCTGGTGCGCGCGGTGAAAAGCGCCGAAGCCAATATGCACCATGCGGGTTTTCAGTTTGCTGCGATCGTAGCGCGGGCGCTGCACGTCGGCGGGAAGGCGATCAATCTCTAACATAGTCCGTCCTTATGGCAAACGGGGCGTCCTGCGCCCCGTGATTCAGTCATGTAAAACGTTCTGCTTATACCGAAACCGGCTTCTTGCTCGCTTTCGGGCTGCGGATAACGAACAGCACCAGGAAGGCGCCAACGGCGGCGACGCAGCCGGCCAGTACAAAGGCGCTGTCAAACTTGCCGGTATGCTGCACGATAAAGCCGGTGACGATCGGGCCGATGATGCCCGAGAGGCTGCCTACCAGATGAATAAAGCCGCTGATGCTGCCGACGCGGCTCTTGTGCACCACGTCCTGAATAATCGCCCAGTAGATGGCCCCGGTGATATAGAGGAAGAAGATCGATATCGACATCATCATCACTGCAGAGTTGACCTCTTTTACCGTACCCGCCAGTGCCACACAAACGGCGGCGGCGAACAGTGAGACCACCAGCACAATTTTACGGGACAACAGTAACTTGCCGGTAATATTGAAGATCTTGTCTGAGATCCAGCCGCCCAGCGCCAGACCGACGAAGCCGACAATCCACGGGATCATGGTGGTGATCGACATCGATTTAATATCGAGGCCGTGCGCCTGCACCAGATAGGCCGGGAACCAGCTCAGGAAGAAGAACAGAATATAGTTGTAGCAGAAGAAGGCGAAGGCGGTGACCAGAATAATCGGCTGACGCAGATAGTAGCCGAAGCCGTGGGACGCCTGTGCCAGATCCGCTTCTTCGCCCGGCTGCTCGGCTTTCAGTTTATCAACCAGCGCGCGCTCTTCATCCGAGACATGCTTGCTCTTTGCCGGGTTGTCTGCTGAAACGAACAGCCAGATCCCCATCCATACCAGACCAATCAGGCAGATAATAACGAAAGCCGGACGCCAGCCGAAGGCGAGAGCGAGGTAGCCGATAATGGGGCCCGCTACCGCGCCGCCCAGCGGCGAACCGGCGCTCAACAGGCCCATCGCGGTGGCGGCCTGTTTTTTCGGGAACCAGCCGTTAATCGCTTTGTTGGCTGAGGCGCAAATAGGGCCTTCCGCCATGCCGAACAGTACGCGCAGGATCAGCATCGACCAGAAGCCGGTCGCCAGCGCGGTCATGCCGCAGAACAGCGACCACATGCCAACCGCCAGGCCAAGCACGATTTTCGGGCCAAAGCGGTCAGTGGCGACGCCGCCGATGAAGTTGAACAAGGCATAGCCGAAGAAGAAGCTGCCGAAGATCATGCCGAACTGTTCGGCGTTGATCGCCAGATCTTTTTCTACCAGCGGCAGAGTAAGGGAGAGGGCGACACGATCGAGGTAGTTGATCATGTAAACAAGAAACAACAGCAGTACAATTGTCCAGCGCAGATTTTTAAACATAGTGGCTCCAACGCTTTTTTATAGTGATAGTAGGCCGGCAGCGCGCTGCCGGCTGAATCCCCGGTGAGGCAAGGCGGCTACATCTCTAAAACGACCTTACAGCAGGTGCGGGGGTCTTTTTCGAACAGCGTCATCGCGCGTTCGATTTCGTCGAGCGAAAAGTAGTGCGTAACCAGTTTTTCTGGCTGGATCAGCCCCTGTTCCATCCACTCAATGACCTGTGGAAAGCGATGGCTGTTAAGGCGAGAGGTAAACAGCGACAGCTCTTTGCTGGTGAGACTTTGTTGCGTGATGCTACACGGCTCGCCGGAGAAGCCGAGCAGTCCGATACGCGCGGCGGGCGAGGCGATCGCCGCTGCTTCTGCCAGAATCGACGGATGGCAGGCGGCATCAATAATCAACGTCGGCTGCACCCCTTCCAGCTGCGCCGCCAGCGCCACTTCGGCGTTGTTGAAGACGCGATCCGCGCCGCTGGCCTGCGCCAGCTCAAGACGCTCCGGCAGACGATCCACCACCAGCACCTGCGCTACCTTATAGACTCCTTTCAGCACCTGAATCGCCGTCAGGCCCATCGGACCCGCGCCGTAAATCAGCGCCACATCCTGCGGCTGCGGCTTAAGGAACGCGGTAATATTGGCCGCGATAGTGAAAGGTTCCACCATACTGGCCAGCCTGTCAGGGATGGTCGTCGGCAGGGTATAAGCGTTGCTGGCGGGCGCGACGCTATACTCGCTGAAGCCGCCGTCGCGATGTACGCCGATCACGCTCAGCGTGGTGCAAACGTTAGGGCGGCCTACCGAGCAGGGATAGCAGTGGCCGCAGCTGACGACGGGATCGACCGCCACGCGTTCGCCGATGCGGCTGGCGTCAACACCGTCGCCGACGGCATCAATCACGCCGAAAAATTCATGGCCGATGACGCGCGGATATTTAGCGAAAGGGTTATGGCCATGCCAGATATGCACGTCGGAGCCGCAGATGCTGGCGTATTTCACCTTTACGCGTACTTCGCCCGCAGCGGGTGCAGGTAACGGACGCTCCGCCAGAACCAGCGTGCCGGGTTGTTCTATAACAACGCTTTTCATGATGCGCTCCTTACCAGTTCCACAGTGTGCCGTCTTCCAGACGGGCCACTGGCAGATAAGCGGGTTCATAGGGATATTTCGCCGCCAGCTTTTCATTAAATTCGATACCCAGCCCCGGCTTGTCGCCCGGATGCATAAAGCCATCTTCGAAGCGCCAGTTGGCGTCAAACAGCTCCATCATCTGCTCGGAGAAGCCCATATACTCTTGCACGCCGAAATTCGGCACCCACAGGTCAAAGTGGAGCGCCGCCGCCATGCAGACCGGCGAGAGATCCGAGGGGCCGTGCGAGCCGGTGCGTACCTGGTAGAGCGAGGCGAAATCGGCGATGCGGCGCATGCCGGTGATGCCGCCTGCGTGGGTGATGGTGGTGCGGATATAGTCGATCAGCTGCTCTTCAATCAGCTGCTTGCAGTCCCAGATACTGTTGAACACTTCGCCGACCGCAATCGGCGTGACGGTATGCTGGCGGATCAGGCGGAAGCACGCCTGGTTTTCAGCGGGCGTCGGGTCTTCCATCCAGAACAGGCGGTAATCTTCGACGCTTTTGCCGAAGCGCGCCGCTTCGATCGGCGTCAGGCGGTGATGCATATCGTGCAGCAGGTGTTCGTTGAAGCCGAATTTATCGCGGATGGCTTCAAACAGCTTCGGCGTAAAGTCGAGGTACTTCTCCGTTGACCACAGCTGCTCTTCCGGCCAGTTCCCTTTGGTTGCTGGCTCATAGGCCAGCCCTTTGCCTTTCGCCATGCCGTAAGTGGTTTTCATGCCCGGCACGCCGCACTGGGCGCGAATCGCTTTGAAGCCCATCTCCTTGTGCTTTGCGTAGTCATCCATCACTTCATCGATGGTATGGCCGGTGGTGTGGCAATAGACCATAACGCCGGTGCGCGAGGCGCCGCCCAGCAGCTGGTAGAGCGGCATATTGGCGGCTTTGCCTTTGATATCCCACAGCGCCGTATCGACCGCAGAGATAGCTGACATGGTGACCGGCCCGCGACGCCAGTAGGCGCCTTTATAGAAATATTGCCAGATATCCTCGATCTGATGCGCGTCGCGGCCAATCAGCTGCGGACACACATGATCTTTCAGGTAGGAGGCGACCGGCAGTTCGCGGCCGTTAAGGGTCGCGTCGCCGATGCCGGTAATGCCTTCATCGGTGGTGATTTTCAGCGTAACGAAGTTTCTGCCTGCGCAGGTAACAAAGACTTCAGCGTTAACAATTTTCATTTTTCCGTGGCCTTCATTCAGCAATCAATGCTGAAAAAGTACGCGCATTTATACTACCATACAAGTTGAGGTTGCAGAGTTGTGAAGACAATCACAGAGAGAATTTCAGGGCTGGCGCGCAGCTCTTAAGCCCGCGCCAGCGGCAGAAAAGCTAACAAGCAGGCAGCACGCCCCGAAAAGCAAAACGTCCCGCGCCGTGAATGACGCGGGACGAGCAGACAGGGATAGTCTCTTTTGCCTTTATGTCACTGGGTGATGCTGCGCACGTCAGCGCAGCCGGTTTAGCCAGAGCGGCGCTTGACTCAGCGCCCGGGAGGCTAACGTCAGGCCAGCAACGCGCACTGCGGCGGCAGACGGCAGCTAAGCGCGCCGGGTAGTACCTCAATGTCGAACTCGCGGCCGGAGAGCGGTTCGCCATCCAGGTTAAAGGTCATCTCATTTGGCGAAACGATGCGCAGCGAAGTGAGTTTAGCGGTCACAATATTCGGATTGTCGTCGTTGCTGGTCAGCGAGTGCAGCAGGGTGGGCAGCAGCTCCTGCGCGGTGACGATGCTGACGTCCAGCAGGCCGTCATTGATCAGCGCCGATGGACACAAACGCTGGCCGCCGCCCGCCTGACGCCCGTTGCCGACGCCAATCGCCAGCGCGTCGCCCTGCCAGTGAAACTCAGGGCCGGTAATCTCGCAGCTATCGGGTTTCAGCGTGTCCATCCGCATCAGTCCGTGAATAAAATAGGAGACGCCGCCCAGCGCAGACTTCAGCTTCTCCGGCGTTTCGGTCGTGATGCGGGTGCCGAAACCGCCGGTCGCCATATTAATGAAAAAGCGATCCTGATTAACCCGCGCCAGGTCGATAACGTGAGCCTTGCCCTGAACCGCCAGGCGCAGCGCGGGCTCCATTTCGGCAGGAATGCCGACGCTGGTGGCAAAATCGTTGGCGGTGCCAAGAGGAAGAATGCCCAGCACCGGCCGTCGGGCGGCATCAACGGCGGTCAGCGCGGTGGCGATTTCGTTAATAGTGCCGTCGCCGCCGCCAGCAACGATGGTCTCTGCGCCCAGTCGCAGCGCTTCCTCGACGTAACGTTCGCCGTCGCCTTTCTCCCAGGTAACGCGCACGGCGATGGCAAAGCCCTCATCGCGCAGCGTCGTGACAGCCGCGCGCAACTCCTCGTTACCTGCGCCTTTGCCGTTAAGAATTATTAGAGTAAGCGATTGTTTTTCCATTATCCATTCCTTGAAAACCCACAAAGATTTCTGCTTATAGCATAGTCAGGAGGGAAAATTTACGGGAGAAAAGCGGAAAAAAGAAAACCCGCACGGGGGAGCCGGGCGGGTGAATGAGGTGGTTCCTGATACAACAGCTATTAGTTGTTACTCGTTCGCAGCAGGCGCGACTATAAAGGAGCGCGCAGCGGCGGTCTGTGATCCTGTTCTAACTTCGTCTGTTTACTTGCGCGACGTGAGTAATTTGCTATGGGGATCCCGCGTGCTGCTGCCGTCGGTGAAATTGCGCAGCAGCAGGCCAAACGCCAGCCCGACATCCGCAGGCACCGGTATCCAGACGCGATGGCCGTCGCCAGGCGCGACGTCAATGGCCGCGCCGCGCGCATCCTGCATCGCTTCCAGCCTGCAGTTCAGATTGCCGTTGGGCGTCATGATCTCCAGGCTGTCGCCGAGCAGAAACTTATTTTTTACCGCCACTTCCGCCCAGTCGCCGCGACGCTCGCCGGTAAATTCGCCGACAAACTGCTGGCGTTCCGAGATCGAATAGCCCTGCGCGTAGTTCTGGTAGCTGTCGTGCGTATGGCGGCGCAAAAAGCCCTCGGTATAGCCGCGATGCGCCAGCCCCTCCAGCGTGGTCAGCAGCTCGGGATCGAAGGGTTTCCCGGCCGCGGCGTCGTCGATAGCGCGGCGGTAAACCTGCGCCGTACGCGCGCAATAGTAGAAGGATTTGGTACGGCCTTCGATTTTCAGCGAATGAACTCCCATTGCGCTCAGGCGCTCGACGTGCGCTACCGCGCGCAGATCCTTAGAGTTCATAATGTAGGTGCCGTGCTCATCTTCAAAGGCGCTCATGACCTCGCCCGGCTTCATCTTCTCTTCCAGCAGGAACACCTTATCGGTGGGCTGGCCAAGACCCAGCGTCGGCGTCACCTCCTGCACCTCGACGATATTGCCTGCCTCGTCCTGCTTCCCTTCCTCAACCTTATATTCCCATCGGCAGGCGTTGGTGCAGGTGCCCTGATTCGGGTCGCGCTTGTTCATATAGCCTGAAAGCAGACAGCGACCGGAGTAGGCCATACAGAGCGCTCCGTGTACGAAGATCTCAATTTCCATCTCCGGCACCTGCTGGCGGATCTCGGCGATCTCCTCCAGCGACAGCTCGCGCGACAGGATCACGCGCGTCAGCCCCATCTGCTGCCAGAATTTCACCGTCGCCCAGTTGACCGCATTGGCCTGCACGGAAAGGTGGATCGGCATCTGCGGAAAAGCTTCGCGCACCAGCATAATTAAACCGGGATCGGACATGATCAGCGCATCGGGCTGCATCTCTACGACCGGCGTCAGGTCGCGAATAAAGGTTTTCAGCTTGGCGTTATGCGGCGCGATATTGACCACGACATAGAATTTCTTGCCCAGCGCGTGCGCTTCAGCGATCCCTTTGGCAAGGTTGTCATGGGTAAATTCATTATTGCGCACGCGCAGGCTGTAGCGCGGCTGTCCGGCATAGACCGCGTCTGCGCCATAGGCAAAGGCGTAACGCATATTCTTCAGCGTTCCCGCTGGAGAAAGCAGTTCTGGTTTCATGGTGTTCTCACTGATGTCAGGTCAGCATGCCGCCTGGCGCGGCACGTGCAGCGGTCGTCACCTTAACGGCCCTGCAAAAGGTGCGGAATTGTAGGCGGCGGAGAGAGCAAATCAATTGATCTAGATCAACTGACACAGATCCGCTTCCCAGCGATAGCCCATGCCGTACACGGCGCGGATAAACGGCTGGTCGGCGTCGAGGCTTTCCAGCTTGCGCCGCAGATTTTTAATATGGCTGTCGATGGTGCGATCGGTGACGACGCGGTAGTCGTCGTAAAGATGATTCAGCAACTGCTCACGCGAAAAGACTTTTCCCGGCTCCAGCGCCAGGGTTTTCAGCAGGCGGAACTCGGCGGGCGTTAGCTCCAGCGGCTGGTCGTGCCAGCTCGCCTGGAAACGGTTCTCGTCAATTTTCAGCAGCGACGCTTTGCCCGCTTCTTCCGGCGCGCGTCTGACGCGGCGCAGAATGGTTTTCACCCGCGCCACCACTTCGCGCGGGCTGAAAGGCTTACAGATATAATCATCCGCGCCGATTTCCAGGCCGAGCAGGCGATCGATCTCCTCGGTGCGCGCCGTCACCATAATGATCGGCAGCTCAGAGAAGCGGCGGATTTCGCGGCATAGCGTCAGGCCGTCGCTGCCGGGCAGCATCAGGTCCAGCAGCATCAAATCGGGCGGCGTCTGCTGGACGAAAGGCAGCACGTCGTTGCCGTGGGCAATATGATGGGTGCGGTAGTTAGAGGCTTCCAGATAGTCGATCATCAGCTGCGCCAGCTTCGGCTCGTCTTCCACTACCAGAATCAGCGGGTCGGTTTTTTCGGGGTTCATCATCAGTTACGGCTGGGGGACATAGCGCAATTGTAGCGTGATTTTCAGTCCACCTAAATCAGAGTGCTCCGCAGCGATATGGCCGCCGTGCGCGTCGACGATGTTTTTGCAGATAGCCAGCCCCAGCCCTGAGCCGCCGCTGGCGCGATTGCGCGACCCTTCGGTGCGGTAAAAACGCTCGAAAATTTTCGCCTGCTGCTGCGCGTCCACGCCCGGCGCGCTGTCGGCAAAACTCATCCGCCAGCAGGGCGCTTCATACCAGAGCCGCACCTCAACCTGGCCCGGCGCGTCGGTATAGCGCAGGCTGTTCTCCAGCAGGTTGGTGAACAGCTGCATCAGGCGGTCGGGATCGCCGAAAAAGGGGGCTTCGTCCGGCATTTGCAGCGTCAGCGTCAGGCCGTGGCTGCGATAGCGCTCGTTAAAGCTGCCCGCGCTCACTTCCAGCAGCTGCACCAGATCGGTGGCCTGCTTGCGATAGGCGAGGGCGCCCTCGTCTGAAAGCGAAAGCTGATGCAGATCGTCCACCAGCTTGCTGAGCACGCCGACTTCGCTCAGCAGCGAGCCAATCGCCTCCGGCGTCAGCTGGCGTACGCCATCCTGCATCGCCTCCAGTTCGCCGCGCAGGATCGCCAGCGGCGTGCGCAGCTCGTGGGAAATATCGGCCATAAAGGCGCGACGCATGCTCTCGTTCTTCTCCAGCGAGCTGGCGAGGCGGTTAAAATCCTGCGCCAGCTGGCCCAGTTCGTCGCGGCTGCCGACTTCGACGCGCGTGGCGAAGTTGCCCGCCGCCAGATGGTGCGTGCCCGCCACCAGCCGTTTGACCGGTGCCAGCAGGCCGCGCGACATTAGCCAGGTCACCAGCGCCGCCAGCAACGTCGACAGGCCGACGATCAGCCAGCTGGTGCGCCTTTGTTGATGATCGAAGTTAATATCGGTGCTGCGCGTCAGGCGCTCCGGCGGCGAACCGACCACCCAGCCAACTATTTTGCCGTTGCTGGTGGTGATATTGCGCCGTGAACCTTCCGGCGGTACCGGCGCGCGCGGCCCCGCCAGCACCTTATACTGCTGGTCGATAATCCAGAACTGGGTACGCCAGCCATGCGGCGGCAGCTGGTTGCTGCTGTCGGGATTCTGCTCCAGCGAGCGCAGCATGGTGTACACCAGCCGATCGTTATGGCGCAGAAAATCCCAGCTGCCGTGCTGTTCATATTGATCGGCCAGCGCGTCGCCGAGCATGGCGAGCCGCTGCTCGTTGCCGCGCTTGATATAGTCGACGAAGCCGTGCTCGAAACTCAGACGCACGCCCCAGTGCATGGTGATCAGCACCAGCATGCAGGTAGAAAAAATCGCTAAAAAAAGTTTGGCGCTGATGCCCAGGCGCAAAGGGGACTTCATGGTTTTCTCCGGCGTCGCAGATCGACGTTTTTACTGGTTTCCTTCGGCACGCGCCAGAACACCAGCGCGGGCAGGGCGATAATCAGCGCCATGCAGGCGTAAGCGGTCATAAACAGCGTATGGGTATTGTCGCTGCTGCCCAGCGCCTCCTGGCCGAAAGCGCCCAGCAGCAGACCGGCGATGGTGACGCCAATACTCATCGACAGCTGCATAATCATCGACAGCAGGCTGTTGCCGCTGGAGGCGAGCTCGTCCGGCAGATCTTTCAGCGTCAGCGTGTTCATGGAGGAGAAGCGCAGCGCGTTCACCATGCCCTGCATCAGCAGCACCAGCGGCAGCAGCCATATCCAGCCGAGCAGCGCCACTACCGGGAAAAGCAGCACCACTACGGCGAGCGCCAGGGTGGTGCCGACCAGCGTATTGCGGTAGCCGAACAGGTTAACGATGCGCACCACCACGCGTTTAATGCCCATATTGCCAAGCACCATCGGGATCATCATCAGCCCGGCGTGAAACGGCGTATAGCCCATGCCAACCTGCAAAAAAATCGGCGTCATAAAAGGCAGCATGCCGCTGCCGATGCGGCCGAGGAAGCTGCCGAGAAGACCAATCGAGTAGACAGGGCTGTCGAACAGTTTCAGGCTGAACAGCGCGTTGTCGTTGCTGCGCGCATGCATCAGATAAAACAGCAGCGAGAAAACGCCGATCAGGATCATCGCGCCCAGCAGCAGCGGCGAACCACCGCTGCTGCGCTGGCCGTCGAGCGCCATCGTCAGCGTCGCCATACCGGCAGCCAGCAGCAGAAAGCCGAGAAAGTCGAAGCGCCGCGTCTTCATTGAGTAGTTCGGCATCAGCGTGATAGTGGCGATAGCGCCAACAATGCCGACGGGAATATTAATCAGAAAGATCCAGTGCCAGCTGGCATACTCCACCAGCACGCCGCCGAGCGCCGGGCCGACCAGCGGGCCGATCTGTCCCGGCAGGGTCACAAAGGTCATCGCTGACATATACTGCTCGCGCGGCACGATTTTCATAACGGTTAAGCGACCGACCGGCACCATCATCGCGCCGCCGATGCCCTGCACCACGCGCGCCATCACCAGCTGGTCCAGCGTTGAGGAGAAGGCGCAGAGCAGCGAACCGACGCTGAACAGCACGATAGCGCTGAAGAAGATGTTACGCACGCCGAAGCGGTCCGCCAGCCAGCCGCTCATCGGCAGCGTCACCGCTACCGTCAGCAGATAGGAGACGATCACCGAATGCATATGCAGCGGACTGACGCCCAGATCATGCGCCATCGACGGAATGGCGGTGTTGACGATGGTGGTGTCCAGCGTTTGCATAAAGAAACCGAAAGCGACAATCCATAGCTGCCAGCGAACCGTGGCTTTTTGGGCATTCATTCTTCTTTTCTCTCCTCTCCTTAACTCTCCACCGGGCAGGCTACTTTGCCGCGCCTGCGCCGCAGCTTATCCATATAGAGATAGACCACCGGCGTGGTGTAGAGCGTCAGCAACTGGCTCATAATCAGCCCGCCAGCGATGGTGATGCCGAGCGGCTGACGCAGCTCTGCGCCGTCGCCGCTGGTGAGCACCAGCGGCAGCGCGCCGAACAACGCGGCAAGCGTGGTCATCAGAATAGGGCGGAAACGCAGCAGGCACGCCTGAAAAATAGCGTCGCGCGCGCTCAGATTGCCGCTGCGCTGCGCATCCAGTGCAAAATCCACCATCATAATGGCGTTCTTCTTGACGATGCCGATCAGCAGCAAAATACCGATAAGGGCGATGAGGCTGAAAGGCGTATTGAACAGCGTCAGCGCCAGCAGCGCGCCGACGCCCGCCGAGGGCAGCGTCGAAAGGATCGTCAGCGGATGAACGTAGCTCTCATACAGGATCCCCAGCACGATATAGACGGCGGCGATAGCGGCGAGCATCAGCCAGAGCTGGCTGCTCTGCGACTGCTCAAACACCTGCGCAGTACCGGCAAAGCTGCCGCGTACGCTGGAGGGCACGCCGAGCGCAATCATCGTGCGGTCGATCGCCGCAGAGGCTTCTGACAGCGAAACGCCCTCTGGCAGGTTGAAGGAGATGGTCGAGGCGGCGGAGAGCCCTTCATGGTTTACCGACAGCGGCGCGTTGGCGGGCTGCCATCGGGCGAACCACGACAGCGGAACCGCCTTGCCGTCACCGTTAATCACAAACATCTGATTCAGCGCGCTGATATCCTGGGTGTAGCGCGGATCGACCTCCATCACCACTTTGTACTGATTCAGCGGCTGATAGATGGTGGAGATCTGCCGCTGGCCGAAGGCGTTGTTCAGCAGCGCGTTCGCCTGGGAGACGTCTATGCCGAGACGCGACATGCTTTCACGATCGTAGAGCAACGCCATTTCGCTGCCTTTATCCTGCTGATCCGAGTTTACGTCCGCCAGCTGCGGCAGCGCGGAGAAGGCCTGGCGGATTTTCGGCTCCCATTCGCGCAGCGCGGCGAGGTCGTCGGAGAGCAGCGAATACTGATAGCTGGCGTTTGATTCGCGGCCGCCGGCGCGCAGATCCTGTACCGCATTGAGATAGAGATTCGCGCCAGGCTCTTTCGCCAGCTTCGCGCGCAGTCGGGCAATAACCGCCTGGGCGTTTTCGCTGCGCTCCGAAAGCGGCTTCAGCGAAATAAACATCGAACCGCTGTTGGTGCGCATCCCGCCGGTAAAGCCCACCACGCTCTCCACTGCCGGGTCAGCTTTCACGATCACCATAAAATCCTGGAGCTTCTGGCGCATCGCCTGAAAGGAGATGCTCTGATCGGCGGAAATAGAGCCGGAGAGCCGGCCGGTATCCTGTTCTGGCATAAAGGTTTTCGGCACCTGAATAAACAGCCAGACGGTGAGGGCGATCGTGCCGAAAAGCATCAGCAACACCCAGCGCGCATGGTTCAGCACCCAGCCCAACGAGCGGCCGTAACCCTGCTGGATCGCCAGCAGCATGCGGCCCGCGCCGCGCCGACGCGGCTGGCTGCGCGCCCTGTGCGGTTTCAGCAGGTAAGCGCACATCATCGGCGTCAGGGTAAGCGAGACCACCATAGAGATGGCGATCGCGACCGACAGCGTAATGGCGAACTCCGAGAAAAAGCGGCCTATCAGCCCGCCGATCATCAGCAGCGGCAAAAAGACGGCGATCAGCGACAGGCTCATCGACAGCACGGTAAAGCCTACCTCACGCACGCCGGTCAGTGCCGCCTGCAAAGGCTTCATGCCCGCCTCGACGTGGCGCGCGATATTCTCCAGCACCACAATGGCGTCATCCACCACGAAACCGGTAGCGATGGTCAGCGCCATCAGCGACAGGTTATTCAGGCTAAAGCCGCAGAGGTACATCGCGGCAAAGGTGCCGATCAGCGATACCGGCACGGCGGCGGCGGGGATGAGCGTAGCGCGCCCGGATCGCAGAAAAACGAATACCACCATAATGACCAGCACCACGGCGATGGTCAGGGACTGCTCGACCTCATGCAGCGAGGCGCGGATGGTGGGCGAGCGGTCCTGCGCGATCTGCAGATCAATGGCGGCGGGAATGGTTTCGTGTAGTGTCGGCAGCTCGGCGCGAATGCGGTCGACGGTATCGATCACGTTCGCCTCTGGCGTTTTACGCACCAGTAGCAGCACGGCGGGCTTGCCGTCCGCCATCCCTGCGTTGCGCACGTCCTGCACTGAGTCCCGCACGCTGGCGACGTCGGCGAGCTTAACCGCCGCGCCGTTGCTGTAGTGCACCACCAGCGGCGCATAGTCGCTGGCGGTTTTCAGTTCGTCATTGGTGCGCAGCTGCCAGCGCTGCTGGCGATCCTCCAGCGCGCCCTGCGGACGACGCTGGTTGGCGTTGGCGATCGCCTCACGCACCGCGTCCAGCGAAACGCCCTGGTTAAACAGCGCCTGCGGATTCAGCGCAACGCGCACCGCAGGCAGCGAGCTGCCGCCGACCGTCACGTCGCCGACCCCTTCAATTTGCGACAGTTTCTGCGCCAGCTGGGTGGAGGCATAGTCGTAAAGCTGGCCGGGATTATAGATATCCGACGTCAGCGTCAGGATCATAATCGGCGCGTCCGACGGGTTAACCTTGCGGTAGGTCGGGCGGCTCGGCATCCCGGTCGGCAGCAGGCTTTGCGCCGCGTTGATGGCCGCCTGCACGTCGCGCGCCGCCCCGTTGATATCGCGGTCAAAGTCGAATACCAGAATAATGCGCGTGCTGCCGAGCGAGCTGGTGGAGGTCATTTCGCTGACGCCGGCGATGCGTCCCAGCGAGCGCTCCAGCGGCGTCGCCACTGACGAAGCCATAATTTCCGGCGACGCGCCCGGCAGCGAGGCGGAGATGACAATCACCGGAAAATCGACCTGCGGCAGCGGCGCCACCGGTAGCAGCCGAAAACCGAGCGCACCCGCCAGCGCAATGGCGATAGTCAGCAGCGTGGTGGCGACCGGGCGATGAATAAAGAGCGCAAAGAGCCTCACTGCTCCGCCTCCCGGCCGCTAAAGCGGCGGCGCGCGGCCTGACCCAGTCGATCAAACAGCAGATAGATCACCGGCGTGGTAAACAGCGTCAGCACCTGGCTCAGGATCAACCCGCCCACCATCGCGATGCCGAGCGGATGGCGCAGCTCCGCGCCGACGCCGGTGCTGAGCATCAGCGGCAGGGCGCCCAGCAGCGCCGCCAGCGTGGTCATCAGAATCGGACGAAAACGCAGCAGGCACGCCTGATAGATAGCGTCAAAGGGCGCCATGCCCTGTTCGCGCTCGGCGGCCAGCGCGAAGTCGATCATCATAATGGCATTCTTCTTCACGATGCCGATCAGCAAAATAATGCCGATAATGGCGATGATATCCAGCTCGCCGCCGCTCAGCATCAGCGCCAGCAGCGCGCCAACGCCAGCGGTGGGCAGCGTCGACAAAATGGTGATGGGGTGGATAAAGCTCTCATAGAGCACGCCGAGCACGATATACATCGCGACGATGGCCGCAACGATCAGCCAGACAGTGCTGGTCAGCGCCGCCTCGAACGCCAGCGTGCTGCCCTGGAACTGAGTCATCAGCTCCGCAGGCATGCCGAGCCGCTCTTCCGCCGCGCTGACCGCTTTCACCGCGTCGCCCAGCGAGTAGCCGTCGGCGACGTTAAAGGAGAAGGTCGCCGACGGGAACTGATCGAGATGGTTAACGCTGAGCGCGCTGTGGCGCTGCTCAATTTTCGCGATGGCGCTGAGCGGCACGCTACCGCCGTCGGCACTGGCCAGGCGGATGCCTTCCAGACCCGCCAGGCCCGGCGTGGCGCGGTTATCCTGTTCCAGCACCACGCGGTACTGGTTCGCCTGCGTGTAAATGGTCGAAATCAGGCGCTGGCCGAAGGCGTTATAGAGCGCGTTATCAATATCGGCCATGCTGATGCCGAGGCGGCTGGCGCTGTCGCGATCGACGTTAACGTACGCCTCCAGCCCCTGATCCTGCCAGTCGCTGCTGATATCGCGCAGTTCAGGGGACTGACGCAGCGCGTCCAGCAGCTTCGGCACCCAGCTACTGAGCGACGCCAGCGAGCCGGACTGGAGCGTAAACTGATAGGGCGTGCGGCTCGACTGGGTTTCAATCGTGAGATCCTGCACCGGCTGCAGCCACAGCGTTACGCCGGGCAGGTGGCTTACCTGCTGCTGCAGCCGCTGCTGCACCTGTGGGATGCGGTCATCGCGTTCGCTTAGCGGCTTCAGGTTAATCTGCAGGCGCGCGCTGTTAAGCGCCGCATTGGTGCTGTCCACGCCGACGAAAGAGGTCATGCTCTGCACCGCCGGATCTTTCATAACCAGCGAGGCGACGTCGCGCGTGCGCTCCGCCATGCTGGCGTAAGAGGCGCTCTGTGGCGCCTGCAGCGTACCCTGAATAATCGAATTATCCTGCTGCGGAAAAAAGCCTTTCGGAATAAGGATCCACAGCAGTACGGTAAGCAGCAGCGTGCCGAGCGCGACCGACAGCGTCAGCCAGGGGTGCGCCAGCACCTTGCGCAGCCAGCGGCCATAGCCAGCGATCACCCGTTCGAAAAAGGCTTCGCTGGCACGCGAAAAGCGGTTCTGCTTGCGCAACGATTCGGCGCTCAGCATACGCGCGCACATCATCGGCGTCAGCGTCAGCGAGACCACGGCGGAGATAAGGATCGCCACCGCCAGCGTGACGGCGAACTCGCGGAACAGACGGCCAATCACATCGCCCATAAACAGCAGCGGGATCAATACCGCGATAAGCGAAAAGGTGAGGGAGATAATGGTAAAGCCGATTTCGCCTGCGCCCTTGAGCGCGGCAACAAGAGGCGTTTCGCCTTTCTCCAGGTAGCGCGTAATGTTCTCAATCACCACGATAGCGTCGTCCACCACGAAGCCGGTGGCGATAGTCAGCGCCATCAGCGTCAGGTTATTGATGGAGAAGCCAAGGAAGTACATCGCGGCGAAGGTGCCGACCAGCGATAGCGGCACGGCGACCGCGGGGATAAGGGTCGCAGGCACGTTGCGCAGAAACAGATAAATAATCATCACCACCAGGCCAATCGCCAGCATCAGCTCGTGCTGGGTATCGGTGACCGAGGCGCGGATATTGGTCGTGCGGTCGCTCAGCAACTGCACCTTCACCGACTTCGGCAGCGTAGCGGTGAGCGATGGCAGCAGCGCGCGGATATTATCGGCGGTGGCGATAATATTGGCGCCCGGCTGCCGCTGTACGTTAAGCACGATGGCGGCCTCGCGGTTCGCCCAGGCACCGAGCCAGCGGTTCTCCGCCCCCTGTTCGATCGTCGCGACATCACCCAGCCGCACCGGCGCGCCATTTTTATAGCTGATAATCAGCTGGCGATAATCCTCCGCCGACTTCATCTGATCATTGGCGGAAAGAGTAATGGCGCGTTCCGGGCCGTCGAGGCTGCCTTTCGCCGAGTTGACGTTGGCGCTGCTGATGGCGGTACGTACCTGTTCGCTGGTGAGGCCCAGCGACGCCAGCGCCTGGGCGTTCATCTGCACGCGAACCGCCGGGCGCTGACCGCCGGAGAGCGTCACCAGACCAACGCCGGAGACCTGAGAGATCTTCTGCGCGACGCGCGTCTCCACCATATCCTGCACCTGAGTCAGCGGCATGCTGCTGGTGGTGACCGCCAGCGTCATGATCGGTGGGTCGGCGGGGTTGACCTTGCTGTAGACCGGCGGATTGGGCAGGTCATTGGGCAGCAGGCTGGTGGCGGAGTTGATGGCAGCCTGCACTTCCTGCTCGGCGACGTCGAGCGGCAGCGTGAGCTGGAACTGCAGGGTGATAACCGATGCGCCGCCGGAGCTTTGCGACGCCATCTGTTTCAGTCCCGACATCTGGCCGAACTGGCGTTCAAGCGGCGCGGTTATGGAGGAGGTCGTGACATCCGGGCTGGCGCCGGGGTAGAGCGTCACTACCTGTATAGTGGGGTAGTCCACTTCCGGCAGCGCCGAAACCGGCAGAAACCGGTAGCCGAGGATGCCCGCCAGCAGAATCGCGATCATCAGCAGCGTGGTGGCGACCGGACGTAAAATAAACTGACGCGACGGCCCGCCGCTGGCGTCAGGAGGCATAACCTGCATTACTCGCGCGCTCCTTTCGCCGGTTGCGCCGCGCGACTGCTTTTCAGCGCGGTGCTTTGCGGCGCAACCACTTCAACCTGCGCCCCTTCCGTCAGGCGATCCAGACCGTCGGTGACCACGCGTTCGCCCGCGCTGAGCCCGGCGGTGATCACCACCTGGCGGCTATCTTGCAGTCCGGCAGTGACGCTTTTCTTGCTCACCTTGTTGTCGCTGTTGACCACCCAGACAAAGTGGCCCTCATTGCCCATCTGCAGCGCGGCGGTAGGGATCACAATCGCATCCTGCAGGGTATTGACCTTCAGCCGCGCGTTAACGAACTGGTTAGGAAAGAGCTTGTCGTCCTGATTGTCAAAGCGCGCCTTCATCTTGATGGTGCCGGTTGTGGCGTCAATCTGGTTGTCGATGCTGAGCAGCGTGCCCTGTGTCAGCAGCGTCTGGTTGCTGCGGTCCCAGGCTTCGACCACCAGCGGCTGGCCGCTTTTTTGCGCCTGCATAATGTCGGACAGGTCATTTTCCGGGAGGCTAAATAAAAGGTCGATGGGATGGGTCTGGGTGATGACCACCAGCCCGTTGGTGTCGCCGCTAGTGATGTAGTTGCCTGCATCGACCTGTTTCAGGCCGACGCGGCCCGCAATCGGCGAGGTAATGCGGCTGTAGGTAAGATTAAGCTGCGCGCTGGCGACGCTGCCTTCGTCCGCCTTGATAGTACCCAGGGTTTCGCTCACCAGTGAACGCTGGGTATCCAGTTCCTGCTGCGACACCAGCGAGGTTTTCGCCAGTTTCTCAAAGCGCGCGAGATCGCGGCGAGCGTTGGCCAGCGTCGCCTGGTCTTTCGCCAGCTGGCCCTGCGCCTGAGTTAAGGCGACCTGATAAGGTCGCGGATCGATCTCCGCCAGCAGTTGACCCGCTTTGACCTGCTCTCCTTCCTGAAAGTGAATCGCCATCAGCTCGCCGTCGACGCGGCTGCGTACCGTAACGGTGCTGGCGGCGGTCACGGTGCCGAGCCCGCTGAGAAAGTGCGGCACGCTCTGGCTAACGGCGGTGGCAGCCTGAACCGGCGCTGGCGCGCTCCCTGCACCCCCTTTGCCGCGGTGCGGTCGGGCGGCGGCCTGAGGATCGGCGTCGGGCTGCGCCGGATGATGCCACCAGTAGTATCCGCCTGCGGCGGCAGCAATGACCGCCAGCACCAGCAGGCTCTTTTTCAACAAGGAAGGTCGGTTCATCTTATCGTTTGCTCTCCAGCAGTAGCGAAATCCCCAAAACGCAGGCTGAAACGCGGCAGCCTGCAAATAGCAGAGTGTAGACCCGCAAAGCGGGCAGAAGTTGAAGGAATTAAGGATATCTGTCAGTACGGCCTGAGTATCCCTCCTGGAACAAACTTATGGAGGAATTACGTATAAAGGGATGTTTTGGCTTTTGCTATGCTTTTGGACAGGTCATTTATTGCAGAAGGAGAAAAGGATGAGTCAGGTTGAAACCCGTCAGCTCGGCGATACGGGCATTCAGGTGCCACTGCTGACGTTCGGCGGCAACGTTTTCGGCTGGACCCTGGATCAGGAGCAGTCGTTTTCGTTGCTGGATGCGCTGGTGGAAAAAGGGCTGTGGTTTATTGATACCGCCGACGTCTATTCGCGCTGGGCGCCGGGCAATAAAGGCGGCGAGTCAGAGACCATTATCGGCAACTGGCTGAAAAAGAGCGGCAAACGCGACCGCATCGTGCTGGCGACCAAGGTAGGCATGGAGCTGTCGCCGGAGAAAACTGGCCTGAAACCGCAGTATATCCGTCAGGCGGTGGAAGATTCGCTGCGCCGTCTGCAAACCGACTATATCGATCTCTATCAGGCGCATCGCGACGATGAAGATACGCCGCTGGCGGAAACCCTGGCCGCGTTCGATTCGCTGATCAAAGAGGGCAAAGTACGCGCCATCGGCGCCTCTAACTACAGCGCGCCGCGTCTGCAGGAGGCGCTGAAGATCAGTGAAGAGCAGGGTCTGGCCCACTACGCGACCCTGCAGCCTGAATATAATCTCTACGATCGCGAAGGCTATGAGTCGGCGCTGGAGGCGGTGGCGACGCAGCACGGTCTCGGCGTGATTAACTATTATTCGCTGGCAAGCGGCTTTCTGAGCGGCAAATACCGCAGCGCCGCGGACGCGAGCAAAAGCGCGCGCGGCCAGGGCGTGGTGGAGAAGTATCTCAATCCGCGCGGCCTGAAGATCCTTGCCTCCCTTGATGAAATCAGCCAGGCGCATAACGTGACGCCGACCCAGGTAGCGCTGGCGTGGCAGATTGCGCGACCGAGTATTACCGCACCGATCGTCAGCGCCACCTCGCTGGCGCAGCTGGACGATCTGATCGGCGCGACGCAGCTGCGTCTAACGCCGGAAGAGATCGAAAAACTGGCGCAGGCCAGCAGCTAATCGCGTTAGACGGGGCGTTTACGCCTCGTCTTTAATTTGCGTGCCATATAATGCGTTCGTCTTAACCGCGTTTCCGTTCAGCGATCCCCTTCACATTTGTTTGAAGAAACTGTCTCTTTGCTTATTCGTGCGCACTTTTTTACAAAAGTTGAACTTTTCGCAGCACTATCCTCTGCGTGGAAATAACCTTCATTCAGATAAGAAGAACGATTATGAACAGAAAAAAAGCAGTGCAACATTTCCCGCTGCGCCGTGTTGCGGCCGGCTCCCTGATGTTCGCCATGCTTAGCGCATCTGCTGTGGCCGCAGACGCGTTCAGCTACGACTCGCCTTACATGTTCGGCGACTGGGGCGGCACGCGAACGCAGCTGGAAAACGACGGTATTAAATTTGACGTTAATTACACCATGGAAAGCGCATCGAACCTCGGCGGCGGCGCCGATACCAACACGTCAATGCGCTACAGCGATCAGTGGGCGTTCGGCGCCAATTTCGATCTGCAGAAGCTGCTCGACTGGCAGGATGCACAGTTCCAGATGACCATCACCAACCGCGACGGCCAAAATATTTCCGATCAGGTGGCCGATCGCCGCACCGGCATGCTCTCTTCAGTGCAGGAAGTGTATGGACGCGGACAAACCTGGCGTCTGACACAGTTCTGGCTGAGCAAAGGACTGTTTGACAACGTTGTGAACCTGAAAGCGGGTCGCGTCACCGTCGGTGAAGATTTCGATAACTTTGACAGCAAGTTCCAGAACCTGGCGTTCGGCAGCGGGCAGGCGGGCAACTGGCGCGGCGACCGCTGGTTTAACTGGCCGGTATCGCAGTGGGGCGGCCGCGTAAAAGTTAACATCACGCCGGAAGTCTTCTTCCAGGTCGGTTTCTATAACCAGAACAGCGCCAACTACGATCGCGGCGATGGTTTCCGTCTGGATACCAGCAACTCCGAAGGCAATATGGTGCCGGTGGAACTGGGCTGGAAACCGACGCTGGGTCCGGACAAGCTGCCGGGTAACTACCGCATCGGCTACTACTACTCGTCGGTTAACGGCGACGTTTACGGCAGCTGGCGCGACGGCGGCTATCAGGATAAAGATCACGCCTATGGCGGCTATGTGCTGTTACAACAGCAGCTGACCGCGCAGGGCGGCGACGTTAGCCGCGGTATCGGCGTGACCGTTCAGGCAGTAATGAACGATCACAAAACCTCGAAGACCGATAACTATCAGTCGATCGCCTTTACCTGGGCAGGTCCGTTTGACGCGCGTCCGGAAGATGAGATCGGTATTGCCGCGGGTCGTATTCACGTCAACAGTGATTACACGCGCGCGCAGCGTCAGCAGAACGCCGCCAACGGCGAGACGGACTTCAACAGCCCGACCTATCTGCCGATTCAGGATGGTTCGGAATATAACTACGAGCTTTACTACAACGTGAAGCTGGCGAAATGGCTGCAGGTGCGGCCGAACCTGCAATATATCGTTGCGCCGGGTGCGGTGAGCGAAGTGAAAGATGCTTTTGTTGGCGGCATCAGCGCCAATATCAACTTCTGATAAAACTGCAAGCGGCCCGCGATGGGCCGCTTAATTTTGTCCCTGTCGCGGGCTGTTTTGCTCTTCGAACCACGTCTTCCGCTTCCTGAACGTCTCCGCTCTCTGTAACCCCCACCCAGGCTGGCACGTTAACGAAACATTACCTCTGCCCAGCGCGCCAGACCGGCCGTTACCGAACCGAAATCATCGCCGCTGGCGACGGGCGTATCCGGCAGCGCCTGCTGCAGCGCGGCGCGCAGCACCGGCGAACGCGCGCTGCCGCCCGTCAGATAAATTACCTCTGGTTTTGCGTCGCAGCTGGCGAGCGCCAGATGCACCTGCTCCAGAATCCGCTCCAGCGGCTGGTTGATCGCCTCCTGCAACATTCCGTCGCTGATGACGGCGTGCAGCTGCGGGGCGATAAAGTCGAGGCTGGCGTCGAAGGAGGCGCGATCGGAAAGGGCGATTTTGCTCTCCTCCGCGGCGCGCACCAGACGATAGCCGAGCTTCTGCTGCCACACCTTCAGCAGATGCGCCACTGGCTCGCCCTGTTCCGCGTCGCGCACCAGATCGCGCAGCAGTTTGCCGCAGGCGGCGGAATAGAATTCGCTTTGCGCTGGCACGTCGTTAATCGCCACCGCGTTCCACCACGGCAGGGCGGGCAGGGCAGTGCCTTTTTGCGTCTTGCCGCCCAGCCCGAGCAGCGGCATCAGGGTTTTAAACGCCAGCATAATGTCGAGATCGTTGCCGCCGACGCGGCAGCCGCTGTGGCCGAGCAGGCTTTGACGACGGTCCGACAGCTTACGCCACTCCGGCCCCATCAGCAGCATCGAGCAGTCGGTGGTGCCGCCGCCGATATCCACCACCAGCACGCGCGTCTCTTTATCCAGCGTTGCTTCGAAATCGAGCCCTGCCGCGACCGGCTCAAACTGAAACTCCACGTCGCGGAAACCGGCGCGCTTCGCGGCACGCAGCAGAATGCCCTGCGCCTGTGCGTTGGCTTCGTCGCCGCCCAGTCCCTGAAAGTTGATGGGACGGCCGATGACCGCCTGGTCGATAGTGCCGTCAAGCTGCGCTTCGCCCTGCTCGCGGATATGGCGCATCATGGCGCAGACCAGATCTTCAAACAGCGCGATCTGCTGCGGTTTCAGCCCGCTGGCGCCGAGAAAGGATTTTGGGGATTTAACGAACCAGGTCTCTTCCGGGTCGACCATATAGTGCTGCAGCGCGTTCAGTCCGAACTGCACGCTGCCGGCCGATACTTCGATGTCCTCTTCGCGGTTATAGCGCAGCGCGCGCTGCAGCAGCGCGGTGGTTTCCGCATCCGGCGTCGCGACCTGATGATGGCGGTAGAGCCATTCGCTCACCGCTTCGCGCGTGGGTGCGGCAATCATCGACGGCAGCAGGCGCTGGCCCTTCTCCAGCGCCAGCAGGCGCGGCATGCCGTTTTCGCACACCGCAATGGAACAGTTCGCCGTACCATAATCGAAACCAATGAACATCTGATGCCCCTCCCGGAAAAAAGGGGGCGACTTTAGCGCAGCTGAGCGGGGCTGGCAAGCGGCTCAGTGCGCTTCTGGTGCATAGATCGTCAGCCGCCCGCGTCCCGCTTTTTTGGCGTTATAACAGGCGATATCCGCCTGCGACAATACCTCTGCGCCGACGCCGTTGGTGGCGGAGAACTGCGTCAGACCGGCGCTGGCACCGACCTGAAAAATGTCGTTCTGCCAGTTAAAGGTGTAGCCATTGACTGCCGAGACGATGCGCTGCACCACCTCACACCCCTGCGCTATCGGGCACTCCGGCAACAGCAAGGCGAACTCGTCGCCGCCGAGGCGCGCCAGAAAATCGGTGCCGCGCAGGTGCCGCTGCATCAGCCCAGAAAGTTCGCGCAGCAATGCATCGCCTGCCGCGTGCCCGGCGCTGTCGTTGACCGCTTTAAATTTATCAAGATCGATAAAAGCCAGCACATGCTGATGCTGATGCTCAACGGCGTCGTTCAGCAGGCGCTGAAGCTGACGGTCGAAGCTGGCGCGGTTCGGCAGGCCGGTCAGGGTATCATGCAGCGCGCTATAGCTGAGATGCTTCATCATTTTGCGCGATTCGCTGACGTCCTGAATGACCATTACCGCGCCGATCTCCTCGCCTTCCAGGGTGCGCAGCGGCGTTATGCTGTAGTGAATCTCTACGACGCCGCCGTCAGCGGCGTGCAGCACCAGCTCGTCATCCAGCTCGGGCGTCGTTTTTTCCGTTGGCAGGCGGCGGAGCAGCAGGTTCTCAACCGGCGGGCCGTGACGTCCCTGGGTGATATGCAGCAGTTCGCTCAAGGGTTTTCCCGCCGCCTCTTCCTGACGCCAGCCGCTCATCTTTTCCGCAACCGGGTTCATAAAGGTCACGCGCATTTCGCTGTCGGTGCTGATGACCGCTTCGCCGATGGAGTCCAGCGTGATCGCCATCCGCTCTTTTTCCTGAAACAGCGCGTCGGTAAGGTTACGCAGGTGGGTCACGTCCTGACAGATGCCCAGCATACGTTCAAGGCGTCCGTCCTGACTGAAGAAGCGGCGCGCCTGCGTGCGCAGCGTGTGTACGCCGTCGGCGCGCTGAATGCGGTACTCAATATCGAAAACGTCGGCGCTTTCCTTTGACGTCATCAGCGCCAGATCGAGCCGCTCGCGATCTGCCGGATGCACCTGGCTGCGCCACAGCTCGCGGCTGGGCTGCTGGTGCGCGGGCAGGCCGAACAGCGCGTACATATGGCGGTCCCACATCATCTCATTGCGCACAAGGTTCCACTCATAGACGCCGATTTCGCCCGCTTCGTTCGCCAGCGTAATGCGCTCCATCAGATGACGATTGACCTGCTCGCTCTGCTTCAGCTCTGAGATATCGATAATCTGGGAAATAAAGTAGAGCGGTTTACGCGCGGCGTCGCGCACCAGCGATACCGTCAGGCGCGCCCAGACAATTTCGCCGCTTTTGCGAAAGTAGCGTTTTTCAATGGTATAAGCGTCAATATCGCCGCGCAGCAGCCTGTCCGCATGTTGCAGATCGTTCTCCAGATCGTCGGGATGAGAGATCTGCTGGAAGGTGAGCTTTTTCAGCTCGGCGGCGGGAAAGCCTAGCGTCTGGCACAGGGAATTATTGACCTGTAGCCAGACCCCTTGCGGCGATACCAGCGCCATGCCGATAGCGGAATACTCCATCGCGTGGCGAAACCGGGTTTCGCTTTCGCTGATATGGTGCTTCTCGCGCTGAAAGGCATCCATGACCAGCGACATCACATGGCTCGGCATCAGCACCAGCAGAAAGGGGAGCCAGTTAGCTATCTGACCGGGCGCATTGCCGGGCGTTTCAATGCTTACCAGGCCGAGCGCCAGAACCAGCGAAATAGTACAGGCGTTAAGCAGAAACAGCAGAAACGCCTCCCGCTTCGGCAGGCGTACGGCGCACCAGAACAAAATCACCACGATAAAGGTGAATGGCCAGGGCATAAAGCGCAGCGCCAGCCAGCTCGCGCCAGCGGTCAGCAGCAGGTTAAAAAGGAACTCTGCCAGGCGTCGCACGCTAATTGAGCCGATCCTGAGCGGCCAGGGCATCAGTAACAGCACCGGACCCAGCGCCAGCATGCCGATGACTTCGGAAATCACCCAGGTTAAGAGAAAGGGCAACGTGCCGCTGCCGTGGATGTTCAGCATCCACAGCGCCAGCAGCCCGCCCAGAAGAGGAGTGAGAACGCCTACCGACAGGACAAAACGCAGCCAGTCGAGCAGGGAGTTAAGCGGCGCCTGACGACTGAGCAGCCCGCGCAGTAAAACGCCGCCGAGGATCGCCTGCAGCACATTCAGCAGCGTGAATTTCAGATTCGCCAGTTCAGGTCCGATTATCAGCGCATTCGCCAGGCCGGTGCCCGCCACGCAGCCCAGCAGCAGCAACGGCGCATGGCGGGAAGGCGCGCGAAATGCCACGATAGTCATCAGCGCGGTCGCGAACCAGAGTGGCGAAATGCGCCCGCTGAACACGATCAGCTCCAGACAAAAAAGCGTCAGCACAAAAGCGAGCACGGCCAGAATCAGGGCGCTCAGCAGGCGGTTTTGCGGTTTGTCCAGCGAGGACAACAGTTCAACACTCATTTACTAACCCGGCAACGCGCACGGCGTCAAAATGACGAAAAATGCGCCAGTCATACTCTTCCGCGCATGCTAGCACATCACCGTCGCTGTGGGTTTGTTAAATCAAATTTCTGCGATATTCAACGAATTGACTGGCTCTGTCGCCGCAAAAAAAAGCGGCGAAAAGGTTACTGGCGGAACAGATCGGCGCGGGTAAAAGGCTTTTCCAGTCCGGCCAGATCCGCAGAGAAACGTTCAAGAAACTGCTGCGTGGTGGCAACGCGGCCATGGCCCATCAACAGCAACGGCACTAAAAAGGCCGCGCCGACCTGCGGCCAGCTAAAGCCCTTCAGCGCGGTGCGGCGCTGGCTGAGCAGAAAGGCGGAACTGAGGGTAAAGCCCAGCAGCAGCCCGGTCGCCACTTCACTGGCGGAGTGCGCATGCATCACCAGGCGCGAGAAGCCCACCATAAGCGGTATAAGGTAGCCGACGCCGATGGCGAGCAGACGCAGCAGGGTCGGCCAGCGGCCGGAAACCAGCCACAACATAACCGGCCAGAGCGTCGCCGACATCGCGCTGTGGCCGCTAAAGCCGGTAAAATTAAAGCGGGCGCTGCCGATGCCGAAACCGAGAAAGAGAATCTTCGACAGGCTTACCAGCAGACCGGCAAGGCCAAAGGCGAGCAGCCAGTACCAGACCGTGCGGCGATTATCGCTCTTCCACGGCAGGATCAGCGCGATGATCACCGCAGTCGGGATCAACAGCATGCTGTCGCCAAAATAGGTCAGTGTTCTCCAGTGCATAATCTTCCTTTAGTGTGGGCTGGCATGAATTTTCCCGCGTCATTAGCGGGCGGGAACGCGCTTCCGCTGCCTGATGCGCCAGCCGCATAAATAAAAACAGAACTGCCTGTTAGTTTATCGGGTTATGGTTTCGGTTTGAAAAGGGGAAATTCTGAAATCCCGACAGCGGCTTTTCTCTGGCGTCAAAAGAATGAAATCCCTATACTTAGCGCCTACTAAACCCTCTCCATCCCGTCCTGCGTCAAAACGCTTAATCCGCGTACAGCGCAGGCTCCAGTATCAGGTCGTTAAAAAGTATGACTGACAAGTCTCATCAGTGCGTGATTGTGGGCATTGCCGGTGCCTCCGCATCCGGAAAAAGTTTAATCGCCAGCACGCTCTATCGTGAAATCCGTGATCAGGTCGGTGACGAGCATATCGGTGTCATCCCCGAAGATGCCTATTATAAGGACCAGACCCACCTCACCATGGAAGAGAGGGTAAAAACCAACTACGACCATCCCAGCGCGATGGATCACGACCTGCTGCTGCAGCATCTGCAGGCGCTGAAAGCGGGCCAGGATATCGATTTACCGGTTTACAGCTACGTCGAGCACACCCGCACGCGCGACAGTATCCACCTGAAGCCGAAGAAAGTAATTATCCTTGAAGGCATTCTGCTCTTAACCGACGCGCGCCTGCGTCAGGAGCTGAACTTCTCGATTTTCGTTGATACCCCGCTGGATATCTGCCTGATGCGCCGCATGAAGCGCGACGTTAACGAACGCGGCCGCTCTATGGATTCGGTGATGAGTCAGTATCAGAAAACCGTGCGTCCGATGTTCCTGCAGTTTATCGAACCCTCGAAACAGTACGCCGACATTATCGTGCCGCGCGGCGGGAAAAACCGCATCGCCATTGATATCCTCAAGGCTAAAATAAACCAGTTTTTTGAATAGGCGCGTCGGGTCTGACGCGCGGCGAACCGCCTGGCAGGCGAGTTTCAGGCAGTTCGCTACACTTATATCATGGAGACAGGTTAATGAGATTATGTGACCGCGATATTGAAGCCTGGCTGGATGATGGCCGCTTAGCCATCGATCCGCGTCCGCCGGTAGAGCGCATTAACGGCGCAACCGTCGATGTCCGCCTGGGCAACCAGTTCCGGACTTTCCGGGGCCACACGGCGGCGTTTATTGATTTAAGCGGTCCAAAAGATGAAGTGAGCGCTGCGCTGGATCGCGTCATGAGCGATGAAATTGTGCTGCCGGAAGGCGAAGCCTTTTTCCTCCATCCTGGTGAACTGGCGCTGGCGGTGACCTTCGAATCGGTCACTATTCCGGACGATCTGGTGGGCTGGCTGGATGGACGCTCTTCACTGGCGCGTCTGGGGCTGATGGTGCACGTCACTGCGCACCGCATCGATCCGGGCTGGCAGGGTCGCATCGTACTGGAGTTTTATAATTCCGGTAAGCTGCCGCTGGCGCTGCGCCCCGGCATGCTGATTGGCGCGCTGAGCTTTGAGCCGCTTTCCGGCCCGGCGGCGCGTCCTTATAACCGTCGCGAAGACGCTAAATATCGCGGACAGCAGGGTGCTGTCGCCAGTCGTATCGACAAAGATTAAACCGCGAATATGGGGATGTAATGAAGAGAGTGATAACCACGCTGGCCATTTTACTGGTGGTCATCGTTGCAGGCATGACCGCGCTAGTGCTGTTGGTCAATCCAAACGATTTTCGCTCCTATATGGTGAAGCAGGTCGAGCAACGCAGTGGTTATCGGCTGGAAGTGAGCGACGATTTGCGCTGGCACGTCTGGCCTAAGCTCAGCATTCTGGCCGGGCGCATGAGCCTGACCGCGCCCGGCGCTTCGCAGCCGCTGGTTACGGCGGAAAATATGCGGCTCGACGTTAACCTCTGGCCGCTGCTGTCGCACCAGCTTAGCGTCAGCCAGGTCATGCTGAGCAACGCCGTAGTGCGCGCCACGCCGGAGAGCGAGCCGCAGCAGCCGCAAAACGCCCCGATCGCTCCCGGACGCAGCGATGCCGCCGCGCCAGCCAGCGGCTGGTCGTTCGACATCAGCCAGCTCCGCGTTGCCAACAGTCTGCTGATCTGGCGCCAGCCGGGCGGCGAAGAATATAATTTCCGCAACCTCAATCTCAACCTGAATCAGGACGAGCGCCATCTGGCGAACATTGAGCTCAGCACCAGCCTGACGCGCAATCAGCGCAACGCCACGCTGTCGCTGAAAGGCCAGCTCGACGCCGCGCAATATCCGCAGCGCCTGAGCGGTAAAATCGACGAGCTTACCTATGCGTTAAGCGGCGCCAATATACCGCCACAGGGCATTAAGGGCACGCTGAGCGCGCAGGGTAGCTGGCGTGCCGATACGCAGCAGTTCACCTTAAGCCAGATGCAGCTCAGCGCCAATGACAGCGCGTTAACGGGCGAGGCGACCGGTTCCCTGACGCCGCCGCAGCAGCTGGCGCTTCAGCTGCACGCAACGCAGCTTAACTTCGACAACCTGATGGCCAACGCGCCGCAGATCCGCAACAGCGGGGAGCAGCACGCGACGGTGGCGCGCGCGCCGGTCATTGCGACGCCGCGCGTGCAAAACAATGTTGATTCGCCGCTTAACGACATGAACCTGGCGGTGAATTTAAAAGCGGACAGCGCCGTGTGGCGCGGCCTGTCGCTGCGCGACTTTGCCCTTGACGTGACCAGTCAACAGGGGCTGATAACGCTGCGCGTGCTAAACGGCAAGCTGGGCGACGGCGATTTCTCCGCGCCGGGCACGGTCGATATTCGTCAGCCGGAAACTCGCGTCGCGCTGCAGCCGGTGCTGAATCATGTCGCTATTCAGCCGCTGCTCGCCGCTTTCGATATGCCGCAGACGATGCAGGGCGCGGTTTCGCTTAATGGCGATCTGAGCGGCGAAGGCCTGACGCTGGAGGCGGCTAAGCGCCACTGGCGCGGCGAGGCGCAGCTGAACGCCAGCGACGTCAGACTGGCGCAGATCAACCTGCAGCAGATGGTGCGCCGCGCCGTTGAGCGCGCCAGCGATCGGGTCAGCAGTGACGAGAGCAGCGAACAGGGCATTCGCCAGCTTGGTGGCACGCTGGCGCTGAATAATGGCGAGCTGCGCTTTAGCGATCTGAAAGGGGAGGGCGATCGCCTGAAACTACAGGGCGGTGGCGAGGTGAATATACCGACACAGCAGCTGGATGTGACTTTCGGCCTGACGCTTACCGGCTGGAAAGGCGACGACCGACTGGTTACGCTGCTGTCGCAGCAGGCAATTCCGCTGCGCATGTACGGCAGCTGGAATAACGTTCAGTATTCGCTGCCGGTCGATGAAGTGTTGCGCCAGCAGCTACAGAGCGAGGCGAAGTCGCGTCTGAACGAGTGGCTGGATCGCCAGCCGAAAAACAGCGACAAAGAGAGCCTGCGCAAGCTGCTGCGTCCTTAATTCACACCTCATAATCGAGATCCTGCGGCTGTTGCAGGATCTCGACTTTCTGTACGCGATGGTTTTCCACCTGCAACGTGCGCAGCAGATAGCTGCCGACCTGCAGGGTTTCGCCCTCTTCAGGAATATGCTGCAACGTGTCCATCAGCAGGCCCGCCAGCGTATGGTAGCTCCGCCGCTCATCCAGCGGCAGCCTGATGTAGAGCGCCAGGTCTTCCAGCGGAATATTGCCGTTAACGATCCAGCGCCCTTCGCCCTGCGGTTGCACATCATAGCGGGCGTCGATCTCTTCGCCTTCAAGCGGTAAATTGCCGGCGATGGTTTCCATCAGATCGCTGAGCGTGACCACCCCTTCCACCGAGCCGAACTCATCCACGACAAAAGCAAAATGGGTGCGCGCCTGACGAAACTGCTCCAGCGCCTGCAGCAGCGTCAAACGCTCCGGAAAGATCAGCGGCTGACGGATCAGCGCGCGTAAATCCAGCGACTGGTGATGCAGCGACTGGTGCAGCAGATCGATAGCGTGCACCACGCCCAGCAATTCATTGCCCTGATCGGTGATCAGCAGACGGGTATGCTGGTTGCGGTCGAGGCGCGCCATAATCTCCGCCGGATCGTCATCCAGGTTAATATGCTCAATATCGTGACGTGACGTCATAATGGTGTTGACGTGACGCTGGGCGAAGTTGAGTACGCGGGCGATCATCACGCGTTCCTGACGGTTGAACAGCGCGTGTTGATCGCTGTCGGCAATCAGTAACGCGCTCTGCGGGTCCAGTTCGGCGTGGTCCGCTTCGCCGCGCAGCAGCCGGAGCACGGTTTCCGCGGTACGCTGGCGCAGCGGACGCCCGGCCGAGAGGGCGCGGCGGCGGTTACGCTGCGCCAGCTGGTTGAACGCCTCGATCACGATTGAGAAACCGATCGCCGCATAGAGATAGCCTTTGGGAATGACAAAACCGAGTCCCTCCGCCACCAGGCTAAAGCCGATCATCAGCAGAAAGCTCAGGCAGAGGATGACGATGGTGGGATGGCGGTTGACGAAGCGCGTCAGCGGCTTGCTGGCCAGCAGCATCAGCAGAATGGCGATGGTAACCGCCGTCATCATAACCGGCAGCTGGTTCACCATGCCGACGGCGGTAATGACCGCGTCCAGCGAAAAAATAGCGTCCAGCACCACGATTTGCGCCACGACTGGCCAGAATTTAGCGCCGCGATTATGTTGATTCTGCGCGTGATCCTGCCCCTCCAGCCGCGTATTAAGCTCGGTTGTCGCCTTAAATAACAGGAACAGACCGCCGAGCAGGAGCAGCAAATCGCGCGCGCTGAAGGGGTGGCTGTACAGGGTAAACAGCGGCTGCGTCAGCGTGACCAGCCAGGAGAGCGACGCCAGCAGCAGCAGGCGACACAGCAACGCCAGCAGTAAACCGATAACGCGCGCCCGATCGCGATCTTTACCTGGCAGCTTTTCCACCAGAATAGCGATAAACACCAGGTTATCGATCCCCAACACCAGTTCAAGAACGATAAGCGTAATTAACCCCGCCCACAGCGAAGGATCCGCAAACACCTCCAACATGCCTTAGCCGCCTGAATATATCGAAGTCAGTAAAATCTGAGGATAGTGGAGTGAAGGGCAGGGCACAACTTGTCGCCGCGCCTGATGTTCTGCGCAACGCGGGATAATAATGGAAAGATGCTGCGCGTTTTCTTTCACCATTATGACAGCATGATGTAAAGGAGAAGATTGCGATGCGGTGAATAACTGATGAATCGATTTGAAATGCATCGCAGCAGCGAGGCAATTTATTAGCGGGGTGAATATGGAATTAATCTGATTTTTGCGCAGGGTATTGCACTTTCAAATTTGCCGAATGGCGGGCCTCAATACTAATGACTGGTAGTCTTTTTCCTAAAATAGTCAGGGGACGGCGGGGCCTACTTGTAAAGAAGCCAGTAATAACTAGTATAGCAACGTGCTGTTAAAAGTCTGCGCTTATGTTGATATTCGCCCACAGATTTGGCACCCAATGTTGTGAATTGTGATCTGTCCCGTGGGTATGCATCAGGCAGCCGGTCCGGGAATGACAGGCCGGAAACAGGATATCAAAAGCGGTATTGGCAGCGACAGCCAAGGGCGGTAGCGTGCCTGAAGCGCCTTTTACGTTTAGAAAATAATCAGTGCGTCACGGCAGGTTAAGTCAGAGTAATCTGTTGGTATTTATAAAAATTTTCTTGTTTGCTTGATAAGGAAATTGGCGTGAACGCACCCTGGAACTCCCCTCAGTTACGCATATGTCGACGAGAAACTGATTCGCTCAATTATTACACAGCTCAGGGCGTCATGGGTTAAAGGAAATAAAATAAAGAGTTAAATATGCGCGATACTGAAATTACGTTTAAAAGTCTTTTCACTAAATTGTTGTTGGCCGGTTCGGATTTAATTTGTTTTAACGCCGCTTTATTCATAGCGCTGGCGTTAATTAATATGATGTCTGATTCGCCACTGGCAGATATTTCTGAAAAAGATCTGCATTTGAAAATTGCTACGCATATTTTCCTGTCGGTAATTTGCGTCGGATGGTTCTGGGTCAGGCTGCGTCACTTTACCTACCGCAAGCCATTCTGGTTCGAGCTGAAAGAAGTTTTTCGTACCATTCTTATTTTTTCCATTATCGACCTGTCGATTACCGCGCTGTCGCAGTGGCAAATGTCGCGTTTCGTCTGGTTCCTGACCTGGCTGCTGGCGCTGGTGTTAATTCCGCTGTCACGCGCTGTGGTTAAACACATGCTGAATCATTATGGCCTGTGGAAAAAGCAGACCATTATTATCGGCAGCAGTAAAAACGCGCAGGAAGCCTGGCAGGCGTTACAGAGCGAAGAGGTGATGGGCTTCGACGTTATCGCCTTCTACGATGTAGACGGCTCCTGCCCGCAGGCGAGCATCACCGGCGTGCCGGTGCTGCGCGAAGAGGCCGAACTGTGGAACCTGACCCACAGCGAAACGCAGTTTATCGTGGCGGTAGAGTATGAACAGAGCCAGTACCGCGACGTGTGGCTAAAAAACCTGGCGATGCATAACTGCCGCTCGGTCTCCGTTATCCCGACGCTGCGCGGCGTGCCGCTTTACGGCACCGACATGGCCTACATTTTCAGCCATGAAGTGATGATCCTGCGCGTCAACAACAACCTGGCGAAACGCACCTCGCGCTTCCTGAAGCGGGCATTCGATATCGTCGGCGCGCTGTCAATCATTATCATGCTGCTGCCTGCGCTGCTGGTGCTTGGCTTCCTGGTGGGACGCGACGGCGGACCGCCGATTTACGGTCACGAACGCGTCGGCATGAACGGCCGCAAGTTCAAATGCCTGAAGTTCCGCTCAATGGTGATTAACTCCAAAGAGGTGCTGGAAGAGGTGCTTCGCACCGATCCGGTAGCGCGCGCCGAGTGGGACAAAGATTTCAAACTGAAAAACGATCCACGCATCACCAAAGTCGGTCACTTCATCCGTAAAACCAGTCTGGATGAGCTGCCGCAGCTGTGGAACGTCGTGCGCGGCGACATGAGTCTCGTCGGTCCGCGCCCGGTAATTGAAGATGAACTTTGCCGTTATGCCGGAGATGTCGACTACTACCTGATGGCGAAGCCAGGCATGACGGGATTGTGGCAGGTCAGCGGTCGTAACGACGTTGATTACGAAACGCGTGTCTATTTCGATTCGTGGTACGTAAAAAACTGGTCGCTGTGGAACGATATCGCCATTTTGTTCAAAACGGTCGGTGTCGTACTGAAGCGCGATGGGGCGTATTGATAGCAGGCGAGTGCGGGGAGCGAAGTACGGGCGCTCCCTGATTTCTGGCGCCGCCGCTGGCAACGTCATTGGTGATAGCTGCCATTATCGTGGCTGAAGGAAGCCGTTAATTGATGCAGAAGGTAATAATACGCATTTGCTTATTCCATCCTGTTAAACGGCAGCAACAAAAAGAGTTAGGGAGCAAGTGATAATGACAGACATTTTCAGTGCTTAGGCTGGCGAGTTTATTTTTTTTCAGCGCTTACACAGCGGCGTTTTCGCCTCTATCAATCAATAACTGATAGCGAAGATCTAGATGATTACAATCAAAACGAAATTGATACCCATGCTGGTATCCGCCACATTTCTCTCAGGGTGTACGGTTGTTCCTGGCCAGCACCTTTCCACTAGCGGAAAAGATGTCGTTGAGCAGCAGGACAGCAACTATGACATCGACAAATATGTCAACGTTTTCCCGTTAACGCCGCGTCTGGTCGAACAGATGCGTCCTAAGCCGCTGGTGGCGCAGGCCAACCCGGGGCTGCAGAACGAAATCCAGAACTATGAATACCGCATCGGCATCGGCGACGTGATTAACGTGACCGTATGGGATCACCCCGAGCTGACGACGCCTGCCGGTCAGTACCGCAGCGCCAGCGATACCGGCAACTGGGTGCACTCCGACGGCACCATCTTCTATCCCTATATCGGCAAGGTTCGCGTAGTCGGCCGTACGGTTACCGAAGTGCGCAGCGAGATCGCGCGCCGCCTCGCGCAGTATATCGAGAGCCCACAGGTCGATGTCAGCATCGCCTCCTTTAAGTCGCAGAAAACTTACGTGACCGGCGCCGTGACCACCTCCGGTCAGCAGCCGATCACCAACGTGCCGCTGACGGTGCTGGACGCCATCAACGCTGCGGGCGGTCTGGCAGCGGACGCTGACTGGCGCAACGTGGTGCTGACGCACAACGGTACCGAGCAGCGCGTCTCTCTGCAGGCGCTGATGCAGAACGGCGACCTGAGCCAGAACCATCTGCTCTACCCTGGCGATATCCTCTATGTGCCGCGCAACGACGACCTCAAAGTCTTCGTGATGGGCGAGGTGCGCCAGCAGTCGACGCTGAAGATGGACCGCAGCGGCATGACGCTGGCGGAAGCGCTGGGCAACGCGCAGGGCATGGATCAGACGGCCGCAGACGCTACCGGCGTCTTCGTTATCCGTCCGATTCGCGGTACCAACCGCACCAAGATCGCCAACATCTATCAGCTGAACACCAAAGATGCGGCGGCCATGGTAATGGGTACCGAATTCCAACTTGAGCCTTACGACATCGTATATGTCACCTCCACGCCGCTGACGCGCTGGAACCGCGTGATTTCGCAGCTGCTGCCGACCATTGCCGGCATCAACGATGCGAGCGAAGCGGCGCTGCGTTTCCGCAACTGGTCGAACTAGGTTTAGCCATGATTACGTCCGTGTTAGTGGTCTGCGTCGGCAACATCTGCCGCTCCCCAACCGGGGAGCGCTTACTGAAGTGCGCGTTGCCGGAAAAGCGAGTCGCTTCGGCGGGTCTGGGCGCCCTGAAGGGCTATCCGGCGGATCAAACCGCCAGCGAGGTGGCTGCACGTCATGGCCTCTCGCTGGAGGGGCATCATGCGCAGCAGTTAACCGCCAGTATGTGCCGCGATTTCGATCTGATTCTGGTGATGGAGAAACGCCACATCGAACAGGTCAGTCGCATCGATCCAGCCGCGCGCGGAAAAACCATGCTGCTTGGGCACTGGCTCAACCAACAGGAAATCGCGGATCCGTACAGAAAGAGTCGTGAGGCCTTTGAAGAGGTTTACGGGTTACTGGAAAACGCTACCCAGAAATGGGTCAACGTACTAAGCCGATAGTTGGGATTATCCATGAATATTAAAAATAAGGTTATGACCGCGCCAAGAGAGGAGTCGACGGGATTCGATCTTGGCCACCTTTTGGGCCAGTTGATCGATCATCGCTGGATCATTGTCGCCGTAACCGCCTTCTTTATGCTGGTGGGAACGCTCTACACACTGTTTGCCACACCGATTTACAGCGCCGACGCGATGGTGCAGGTGGAGCAGAAAAACGCCAGCACCGTGCTCTCCGATCTGCAAAGCATCATGCCGGCGACGCCGGAGTCCGATACGGAGATTCAGATCCTGGAATCGCGTATGGTGATCGGCAAGACCGTGAGCGATCTCGGTCTGGACACCGTCGTCGAGCAGAAATATTTCCCGATTATCGGGAAAGGGCTGTCGCGCCTGATGGGCAACAAACCGGCGCAGATCGCTATCTCGCGTCTGGAAATCCCGCGTACCGTCGACAAGCGCAGCGTCGAGCTGGAAGTGAACAGCCCGACCACCTATACCGTGAGCAAAGATGGCGACGAGCTGTTTAAAGGTCAGGTAGGACGCCTTGAGCAGCACGGCGAAATCACCATGCTGGTCAGCGACATTCAGGCGGACAAAGGCACCAGCTTTACCGTCACCAAACTGAACGAGCTGCAGGCGATCAACTCGGTGCTGGCGAACCTCACCGTGGCTGACAAAGGCAAAGACACCGGCGTGCTGGGTCTGGAATACCTGGGTGAAGATCCTGACCACATCAGCAAGGTGCTGAACCAGATCGTCAACAACTATCTGCTGCAAAACGTTGAGCGCAAATCTGAGCAGGCTGAGAAGAGCCTCGAGTTTCTGCGCAATCAGCTGCCGCAGGTGCGCGCCAAGCTGGACGACGCTGAGAACAAGCTGAACGCGTTCCGCCGTCAGAACGAATCGGTGGATATGTCGCTGGAAGCGAAATCGGCGCTCGACTCCTCCGTCAGCGTGCAGAGCCAGCTGAACGAGCTGACCTTCCGTGAAGCGGAAGTATCGCAGCTGTTCACCAAAGATCACCCGACCTACCGCGCGCTGCTGGAAAAACGCAAAACGCTGGAAGGCGAGCAGGCGCAGCTGAACAAGAAAATCTCCCAGATGCCGCAAACGCAGCAAGAGATCCTGCGTCTGACGCGCGACGTGCAGTCGGGTCAGGAGATCTACATGCAGCTGCTGAACCGTCAGCAGGAGCTGGGCATCAGTAAAGCCAGCACCGTCGGCGACGTGCGCATCATCGATAACGCGGAAACGGCCAACTCACCGGTCGCGCCGAAGAAAGCGTTGATTATCGTTGCCAGCCTGATGCTGGGCCTGATCGTCTCCGTGGGTCTGGTACTGCTGAAAGCGCTGCTGCATCACGGCATCGAGAACCCGGAACAGCTGGAAGAGCTGGGCATGAACGTCTATGCCAGCGTGCCGCTGTCCGAGTGGCAGCGTAAAAAGGATACCGAAGCGCTGGCGCGTCGCGGTCATAAAGTGAAAACCGATCCGCACGAAACGCTGCTGGCATTGGGCAACCCGACTGACCTCTCTATCGAAGCGATCCGTAGCCTGCGTACCAGCCTGCACTTCGCGATGATGGAAGCGAAGAACAATATCCTGATGATCACCGGCGCGAGCCCCGGCATTGGTAAAACCTTTATCTGTGCCAACCTGGCGACGCTGGTAGCGAAAGCGGGTCAGCGCGTGCTGTTCATCGATGGCGATATGCGTCGTGGCTATACCCACGAGCTGATCGGCGCGGAGAACAAGTCTGGTCTCTCTAACCTGCTGTCGGGTAAAACCGAGTTCAGCCCGGCGCTGATTCAGCGTGGCCCTTATGGCTTTGACTTCCTGCCGCGCGGCCAGGTGCCGCCGAACCCGTCGGAGCTGCTGATGCACCGCCGCATGGGTGAGCTGCTGGACTGGGCGAGCAAGAACTACGACCTGGTGCTGATCGATACGCCGCCGATTCTGGCCGTAACCGATGCCTCGATTATCGGCAAACTGGCTGGCACCTCGCTGATGGTGGCGCGCTTCGAAACCAACACCACGAAAGAGATCGACGTCAGCTTCAAGCGCTTCGCGCAGAACGGCATCGAGATTAAGGGCGTGATCCTCAACGCCGTGGTGCGTAAGGCCGCCAACTCGTACGGTTATGGCTACGACTATTACGACTACGAATATGGCAAGCCGACCAAAAGCTAAACTTTGACGATTAACGGGGCGGTGAAACCGCCCCTTTTTATCGTCGCTTAAAGACGACACGCAACGATGTACACAGGTGATTCTGTGTTTCGCGCCAGACGCCACGCATAACACGCATAACCGGGCGGGCGCCCATAACAGAATGGTTCAGCAACAGGCAGACGCTTTCGGGCGCAGCTTCGCGCCAGTGGCGCAAAAGCCTGTCGGGCTGGCAACGTGTGGAATTAAGGAATCACACCATGGCTCCATATTGGTATATATCAGGGTTTCTGCTGCTGATTTCGATCGTGGAAATCCTGCTGAAAAAAGACGAACGCACTACGCACGTCTTGACTTATCTGCTCTGCATCGCCGCAGCGACGCTGGTGGTGTTCGGCGGTATCCGCGGTCTTGGCACCGGCATGGATGATTATCAGTACCGCAGCTTTTTCGCCGATTTTATCAACCGTATTCAGGTCAACGGCTTTGCCAATACGGTGGCGTTTTTCCGCTATGAACCGCTGATTTTCGTTCTGGCGTATCTGACGACGCTGTTTTCCCACAACGCCGATATTTTCCTGTTTATCTTCTGCCTGCTGGCGGTAACGATAAACGCGGTCTTCTTTAAGAAGATGTCGCCCTATCCGGTGCTGGCGCTGGCGCTCTACTCGGCGCATATCTTTATCAACAAAGATATGAACCAGATCCGCTTCGGTCTGAGCTCGGCGCTGTTTCTCGGCGTCATCTGGTATATCTACCAGAAGCGCTATCTGCTGGCGCTGGCCTTTACGCTGCTGTCGTTTTTCAGCCATAACACGGCGGTAATGGTCGTCACTATCGTGCCGTTCCTGTTTATCCGCGACTCGCGCTGGTGGCCGGTGGCGATTATCCTGCTGAGCATCCCCGCCTCTAAGGTCGGCGGCACCAGCTTTATCGCGCTGATTTCATCCCATCTGGGTTCGATGGGGGAAAGGGCTGAAGGCTACAGCAATGAAACCTCCAATACGGGCGAGGGCAGTATCTTCTCAGTGTCGAACCTGAAGAACATTATGCTGGTGTTTATCTTCGTCTACTTCCTGCTGAGCAACGAGATTAAAAAGTATAACTACCAGCAGTATCGCCTTAACTATCTGCTGGTGCTGACCTTCGCCATCGGCGGCGGGGTCCGTATCTTCTTCTATAACTATTCGTCGGGTGCGCGCCTCTCCAACTACCTGTTGCAGGTCGAACCGATTATTTTAGCCTCGCTGGTGTATCAGGTGCGACCGATGCTCAAGCCGGCGATGTTCGCGATGTTCGCTTTCTTCCTTGTCTACTACCTCTACTACAACACGATTTCCCTTAAGCAAGCCGTTGTCGGCTATGAAGTGGCTAAGGAATTCAGGCTGTTCCATTAACCAGAGAGGTAACATGACTAAATCAATTATTGCCGCTGTGATCCTGTCCGCCTCCTGCCTCGCGCAGGCCGCCGACGATCGAGGCGCATTTATTATCGACGCCTACGGCGACTCCACCACCGCAGGCGTGATGTCTTCGGGCGGTAAAAATATCATCACGCCGGGCAACGAGATGGCTAATCTGCAAAAAATGCTGCAAAGCAAATATGGCAGCGCCATCGAAGTGAAAAACCACGGCGTGCCTGGCGCCCAGGCGGCGGAGCTGCTCTATAACAAGGGCAAAGACGATCCCAGCGGCTGGAGCGAGCGTATGGCTCATTCCGATGCGAAGCTGATCCTGCTCAACTACGCCATCAACGATGCGCGTCACTTCTACTTTAAAGACAAAAACACGCATCTGGAAAGCCCGGAAGAGTACGGCCGCATCATGACGACGCTGGTCAGGGAGGCGAAAGCGCACAACAAGCTGGTAGTGCTGCAGGAGCCGAACCCGATTTGCGGCAAAGTCGAGCGCTGGAACGTCTGGCCCTACGTTTATCAGCTCAATGAGGTGGCGAAAGCGGAAGGCGTGCCCATTGTGAAGCAGTGGACGGCGATTAAAGCGCGGCGCGACTGGCAGAGCGGCATGTCGGCGGATTGCATTCATCCTTCCGAATCGCTCTATCAGCAAAAAGCGCAGCAGACCTTTGATGTGATCAGTGCCAACTTCGGTAAGGAACTGTCGCAGTCCGGCAGCTAAACCCAACCCGTATCTGTGGCTTCAGGAGTTGTCATGTATGTATTAATCATGGTGGTGTCGTTCTGTCTGGCGCTGCTTATTCTGCGCGCGACCTCGTACCATAAAGGCATTTATAACGGCAGCGGCATTAAAAGCATCTCCGGGCTGCGCGCGCTGCTGGCCAGCATCGTCGCCTTTTCCCATCTGGTGCACTATCTCTATTCTCTCGACGGCACCTGGGTTTTCGATAAGGACTACTTTGCCTGGTTCTCCGAAGGCAACTTTTTCGTCAACTCTGGCAAGTTCGGCGTGCTGCTGTTCTTTATGATTTCGGCGTTCCTGTTCTATCGCTGGCTGGATAACGACGGCATGCCGGCGAGCCAGCTTACCTGGAAGCTCCTGAAATCGCGCGTGCGCCGTATTGTGCCGATGTTCTGGTTCTCCGGGCTGGTGATCATTCTGGTGGGCCTGATGCAGGGCGGGTTGCATATTAATGCCCGCAGCATTACTGACGCCGTGCTCTGGCTGCTGTTCGTCGGCAGTTATCATATGGGCGATTTTCTGACGGCTGACGTTAACGCCGGCGTGGAGTGGACGCTGCGTCTGGAGTGGCTGCTCTATCTGTCGATTCCGCTGATTTTCGTGGTGAATCGCGCGACAAAGGGCAAATACAAAACCCTGCTGATACTTGGCTCAATCGGCCTGATTTTCTGTGTCGCCGTGGGGCTGCGTCTGTGGGGCAAAACCTACACCGACCCGCGTCCGGTACTGGGCTTCGCCATGGGCTACTTCGCTTACACCTGGCGCGATCGGCTGGCGCGCTTTAAAAACTCGCGCAGCGCAGGCGTGCTCTGCATCCTGCTGGCGGTTTTCGCGCTCGCCTTCACCAGCAACGCGTTCTGGTATCTGGTGTTCCTCTGCTGCCTGACGGCGATCTTCTTTGTGGTGAGCAGCGGCAACAACCTGCTGGGCATGCTGGAGAACAAAACCCTGATGTCGATCGGCGAGGTGAGCTACAGCCTCTACCTGATCCACGGCGTGGTGCTCTACTTCATTAAAGATATTCCGCTCAGCATGGTGCCGCACAATATCGTGGTTTACACCCTGATCTCCACGCTGTTCTTCGTCGTCTCATTCTACGTGGCGAAGATAACCTATCTCTTTGTCGAAAAGCCCTTTATCGGCAGCAACAACAAGAAGAAGGTGGCGGCCGAAGTGTCGCCGACAAAGCAGGATCGCTCCGGTAACCCTTACTGATTGACGGGACTGCGTCCGCCGCCGCCGCGCGGTACGCAGTCCGTTTTTTATAGATTTCAGCCCTGTTTTTAAGAGGTACTGGCATGAAGGACATTCGTTTCTCCATTGTAATACCCGCGTATAACGCGTCGCAGTCGATTGTCGCGACGCTGGATTGCGTCAAGGCGCAGAGCTACCGCAATTTCGAAGTGATTATCGTTGACGACAAATCCGCCGATGCGGCGGCGCTGGCGGAGGTAGTCAACAGCGAGCGCTATCAGGATTTGGGCATCAATCTGGTGCTCTCTGAGGTGAAACTGAACGGCGCAGGCGCGCGCAACAAGGGGATCGAGCTGGCGACGGGCGACTATATCAGCTTTCTCGACGCCGACGATGAATGGCACGCCGACAAGCTGCTGGAGACCAGCCGCAAAATCGAGGAGCTGGAAGCGCAGGGCAAAAGCAAATTCGTTATCTACAGCCAGGTTAACATCTATCAGGACGGCACTTTCCTGAAGGTCATGCCGATGCAGACGCCGGGTAAAAACGAAACCGTGGCGGAGTATCTGTTCGGCTGTTACGGCTTTATCCAGACCAGCACCATCGTGCTGAAGCGCGAAGACGCCGCGCGCATCCAGTTCGATACGCGCTATATCCGCCATCAGGATTATGACTTCTGCATTCGTGCCGATCGTCTCGGTTATGAATTTGTCATGATTGCGCGTCCGCTCGCCACCTACCATCTGGTCACGAAATTTGGATCCAAGCATAAAGGCGAATCGGTGAAATATTCGCTTTTCTGGCTGGATGCCATGAAACCGCACCTGACCTCGCGCGATATCGATACCTACAAGGCTTTCAAGCTGCCGCTGCGTTACAAAATGGACGGCAAGTCGCTGATGGCGAGCCTGACCTTCGCGCGCTACTTCTTTCTCACCAATAAAGACAACCGGGCCTATTTCCTTAACCGCGTGAAAGACAAGTTAAGGGCGCGACTGGGCGGTGAAAAAGCGGTTTCCTGACCCCTTCTTGCTCCCCGACGCGGGAGCGTTTTCCCGGAACGATACTTTTTTATTCAGGTATGAATATGACGAATCATGTTGGCACCGTAGGCATTGTGATGCCGATGTATAACGCACGTCAGACGGTTTTACGCGCCGTGCAGTCGGTGATGAACCAGACCTGGCCGGACTGGCATCTTTACTTGATCAACGACAAATCTACCGATGATTCGCTGGCGCTGGTGCGCGAGCACTGTAACGATCCGCGCATTACCATTCTCGACAACGAGGTGAACCTCGGCGCGGCGGAGACCCGCAACGTCGGGCTGCGCGCGGCGAAAGAGGAAATTATCGCCTTCCTCGACAGCGACGATGAATGGCATGTCGACAAACTGGCGCAGCAGGCCGCCGCTATCGCTGCGGGCGATGATTTCGTGATCACCGAATATCACTATAAAACTAAAAACGCCGATCACGACATCACCTACAGCAAACCCTTTCTGCAACAGGAGAGCTTTGTGAAGAAGCAGTATCGCGTCTGCTTCTCCTCCGTCTGCTTCCGCCGTCCGCCGCAGGGTATTTTCTTCCAGCGCAAAGGGCACGAAGACTTCTTGTTTCTTTATGAACTCTTCACCCGTTACAAACAGGCGCGCGTGATCCAGAGCATTCTCGTCAACTATTACGAACTGGGCGATTCCCTGTCGCGCAACAAGAACAAAGCGGCTAAGTGGCACCTAGAATTATTAAGAATTATCTATAAAAACAATCCTTTAAAAATCTATTACTATTACGGCTGGTATATGGTGAACGGCGTGCTGTTTACCCTCAAGCATCGATAACCGGATTGTCTTTTTACTCTTTTGAGGTGGGTAGCGTTAAATGAAAAAAATCGTCCTGGTGATCAAAGATGCCTATTCGTACGCCGGCACTGAGAACATCTGTAACTTTATGTCCGAGTGTCTGGGCGAAACGCATGACGTCACCATCTACTCGCTGGAAGGCAGCGGTAAAACCTTCTATCCCTTTGAGCATGTCAAAAATATCGTCAGCTTCGAGGGACACAGCAACCCGATCAAAAGCATTGTGAAGCGTATTCACAGCGAAGAGGTCGACAGCGTATTTCTCATCAGCATGGGGCGTCTGAGCGTGATGTTCGCTTTCTGGAGCCTGCTCTCCGGCAAGAAGAAACGCTTTAAAGCCTATGCCTGCGAACATATTGCCATTAACTCCTTCAGCAAGCCGATCAAACTCCTCAAGTACCTGCTGCTGCGCTACTACGATCAGGTCATCGTCCTGACCGATAAAGACCATCAGGTCTTTTCCCGCTGGCGCATTCCAAGCAAGCAAATCCCTAACCCGGTGGTCTTTAAATCTTTTGAACGCAAGACGCGCAGCCGTCAGGCGCTGGCGGTCGGCCGCCTCGATCACCAGAAAGGGTTCGATCTGCTGCTGGATATCTGGCGCGACTTCGCGCAAACCCATCCGGACTGGACGCTGGTCATCGCCGGCGACGGCGAGCTGCGCCAGCAGCTGGAAGATCAGGCGGCGGCGCTCGGCATCAGCGGCAGCGTTAACTTCGTCGGCCGCGTCAGCAATATCAACGACTACTACCGCGACAGCGATATGGCGCTGATGACCTCGCGCTACGAAGGGCTGCCGCTGGTATTGCTGGAAGCTAAATCCTGGTCGCTGCCGGTAGTGGCCTATGACTGCCCGACCGGTCCGCAGGAGATTATCAACCAGGGCGAAGATGGTTTCCTGGTGCCGATGAACGACAAAGCGACCTTCCTGGCGCGTATGGATCAGCTCGCCAGCGACGACGCGCTTTTCTACGCCATGAGTCAAAAAACAAAAATTACCGCGCTGAAATTTGACGGTAAGCAGATCAAGCAGAGCTGGCTGGCGCTGGTTTAACGGCGGCAAGGGAAGGGCCTGATTGCAACGTGCCTCAGGGAACACTGTTATGGCCCATTGCGCGGCCCCATCGACTACGGGATTAGATGCATGAAAAGAAGAGAAGTCTTGCAGACCGCAGCCTCCTCCATTGTTGCCGCACTCTCCGTCAGTGCGTTTTCCAGCCATGCTGCGAAAAACAGCGGCGTCGCCCTGAAAACGGTAGACCCGTCGGCAGTGCCGAAGGGCGACGTGCCGATTCTGACGCCGGAGAACCTTTATGCCATGCCGCCGCAGTTCTGGCAGAGCTTCGAAGGACAGCTCTGGATCGGCAAAGCGGGCAGCGACGCCAGTCAGGCCGGTAATCAGATCCCGGTCTTTCTGCGCGACGACAGCGGCAAGCTGGCGCAAATCACCCAGCCCATCGCACTCAATAAAGGCAGTTTCGCGCGTTTCGTTCAGGGTAACGCCGCGCTAATCGCCGATCCGACGCACTCAATGACGGTGAAGGATAACGACGGTAATACGCTGTTTAACATTCCCGACGTCAGCCGACCGGGCCAGGCCGCGTTCAGCCAGCGCCTGGCGCAGCCGGACGGCTATCAGCTGATTGGCGAAATTGCCTCGGTTGAGGAGCTGCGCAAAACCCGCCCGCTGTTTGAAGGGGCGAAGATCAAGCTGAAAAGCTGGCATGAAGGACTGGAAGTAGGCGGCGGCGAGTTTATCGGCAGCTTCCAGACGGGCCGCGACGACGGCGGCGTCAACTTTGCCGGTGAAGGCTTTTCCTGGCGACGCGTCGTGGACGATTTTAACCGGCTTTCGCTGTTTGACTTCGGCGCCATCGCCGATGGCAAAACCGACGCCGCGCCCGCCATCAAGGCGATGTATCAGTGGTCCGAACAGGCGCAGCAGCCCATCTGCGTGCAGTTTCCCGCGGGCACCTTCTTTGTCTCCGCCTGCGATTTAGGCAGCGAAGGCCGCCGCTTCTTCCGCCTCTCCGGCGCGATGGTCAATTTCGGCTACTTCCCGGCCACGACCATTGTCTCCGACGGCCAGTCAGACTTTATTTTTGACGTTAATGCGCGCTGGGTAGAACTCTCCAACCTGATCTTTAACGGCAACAGCGACAAGCATCCCAACAAGCAGGGCTTGTTCCGCAACACCTGCGAAGGCGGACAGTTCTTCCGCGGCGCCTGCCTGCGTTTTAACGCGGTCGGCGGCACCGCGCTCAGCCTGCTCGATACGCTGGACTGTAAAATCGACCAGTGGTACGCCTCGCGCTGCACCGGCGACGTCATTAAAGCGGGCTGGTCAGGCCGCAAAGCGGGCGCCTGGGATCACAGCACCGCTATCGAGCTCTCTAACTTTAACGCGCAGAACTGCCGCGGCGGCATGGTGCTGAACCTGCCGCGCTGCAGCCAGTCGCTCATTCACAACGGCTGGATCGAGCACTGCGACCATCCGGGCGACATCTCTAACGGACAGTGGATCATCGATGCGCTGAGTCTGGAAGACTGCAAAAACCCGCTGATCGCGCACAACTCGCGCCTCAATATGCGCCAGACTAATCTGCAGTCCGGCAGCTGGATCGATAACTCCGAGCAGGGCGAGCGCTGGCTTAACGTCTGGGAGATGGGATCGACGCGCGTTGAATCTTACGGCGTCGCCATCGACGGCAGCCTGAAGTACAACTACATCACTTCGCGCTGGCGGCTGGAGAACAACAGCGATCAGCAGACGTGGTTTGAGCTGGGCACGCTCTATTCGCCGTCGGTTGGCGACGCCTGGGAGATCGAAATCTTCGGCCAGTCGGAGTTCAGCAACGGCAGCACCAGCCAGCCGCTGATGAACCCGATCGCCGATCGCTCGACCGGCGGTCGCGCGGTGATCCATGTCCAGCGCAAGAAGAGCAAGGCGGAAGCGAGCTGGTCTGCTGAAGGCAGCAGCCCGGTGGTCGAGGTGCGCTACGTCGCCGCCAACGACAACGACGTGCGCCTCTTCGTTAAGCTGGCAGGCTGGACGCCGTCGGCGGTGGTGCTGATGAAAACCACCAGCAAGGACCGTTTCGCCACCGGCCGCTGCGCGCGCGTCAGCGCCATCATGGAAAAAGGCGTGCCGCCGTCCGGCAACGTGGCAGCGCCGCAGCGCTTCAGCCTGCATAACGGCAAGGCGGGCATCGGCGGCAACGAGCAGGGCGACCTGCTGCTGGCGTCGCGCGCGCTTAACGCCGGGCAGGTCGATACCAGCAAGCCGAAAGGGTTTATCTCTATGGTGATTAACGGCGAACAGTGCGCCGTGCCCT
>NZ_RARB01000002.1:249589-737820 GCF_003612015.1 Pantoea piersonii
GCCGGGCAGGTCGATACCAGCAAGCCGAAAGGGTTTATCTCTATGGTGATTAACGGCGAACAGTGCGCCGTGCCCTATTTCGCCTTGAAAGGCTAGTTCGACATACCGCGCCCAGGGAAGGGCGCGAGCAGCATCCTCTGGAGCATTTTTTACATTGCATATTGGTTATTTTTTTAAACACAGAGTTTACTTTTGCCCGTCAGGACAGGGCGGCTTGTTTACCCGGCGCATCGCAGACGTCCAGGTCGGGTGAAAATTAAAAAAGAAATTTTTCGGAGTTTTTAATGAAAATTTTACTGGTGGGTAACCATACGTGTGGGAATCGCGGGGATGGCGCGATTCTCCGCGGGCTGATCGATTCGATACATGCCGCCCGCAGTGACATAGAGATTGATGTGATCAGCCGTTACCCAACGAGCTCTGGTTATTTGCTCCAGCAAGACATTCAGCAGGATTCGCTGTTTTTGCACAACAGTAAGTCAGCTAAGGGATTGATTGGAACGGTAAAGCGCAAGGTCGCTAACCGGCTGATGCCGAACATTATGATGGCGCATCTGGGAAAAGGTGGTCTGTTTAAATCTTTCGCCGTGCCGGCGCATCTTGAAGCCTTTACCGGCAGCCTGAAGCAGTACGACGCCATTATTCAGGTCGGTGGCTCGTTCTTCGTCGATCTCTATGGCGTGACGCAGTTCGATCATGCGCTCTGCGCCCTGATGGCGAAGAAGCCTCTCTATTTGATCGGCCACTCGGTCGGTCCCTTTCAGAATCCGCGCGTAAATGCACTGGCGAACTTCGTCTTTGACCGTGTTGACAGCCTGGTGCTGCGCGAATCGGTCAGCCTCGATCTGATGAAAAAAGATGGCGTCACCACGCGCAAAGTCGCGCCGGGCGTCGATACCGCTTTCCTGGTCCGCGCGCGCAGCGTCGAACAGCCGAGCCACAATCTGCTGCACTGGCAAAATATTATCAGCAGTCGCAAAACTATCGCGATTACCGTGCGTGAGCTGGCGCCGTTCGACAAACGCCTTGGCGTGACGCAGAAAGAGTATGAAGCCGCTTTTGGCCGCGTAATCAATGCGATGATCGCCGAAGGCTATCAGGTGGTCGCCTTCTCGACCTGCACCGGCATTGACAGCTATGCCAAAGATGATCGTATGGTGGCGCTGACGCTGCGCGACAGCATCGAGCGCCCGGAGCATTACCATGTCATCATGGATGAGTTTAACGACCTTGAGCTGGGCATCCTGCTGAGCCACTGTCATCTCACCATCGGCACGCGCCTGCACTCTGCCATTATCTCGATGAACTTCGGCACGCCGGCCGTCGCTATCAACTACGAACACAAGTCGATGGGCGTGATGAATCAGCTCGGCCTGCCGCAGATGGCGACCGACGTGAAGAGCCTGATGGACGGCTCGCTGATCGACAAAGTCAAAGACGTGCTGGCGAATTATGACGCGATTAAACAGCAGGTCGATACGGCGGTTGCGCACGAGCGCGAAGTCGGTAACCGGATCACAGAAGAGATCCTCAACGTATTGGGGTAATGCTATGAAACTCACTTTTTTCACCATGCGTTTCCCGGTCGCCTCTGAGACCTTCGTGCTGAACCAGGTGACTCATTTTATCGACGCTGGCTACGACGTAGAGATCATCTCGGTATTTCCCGGCGATCTGGTGAACCGTCACGCAGCCTTCGACGAATATCAGCTGGCGTCGCGCACGCACTATCTGCTGCCGGAAGAGAAAGTCTCAAATATCGACAAGCTCAACCAGCGGCTGAAGCTGGTGCTGCCGAAAGTAGCGAAGCCCGCGCTGATCCGCTCGCTTAACGTACGCCGCTACGGCGCGCAGTCCAGCAAGCTGCTGCTGCCCTCTATCGTGGCGAATACCCGCCAGCCCTATACCGCCGACGTGTTCCTCGTTCACTTCGGCTACGCGGGCGCGCTGGCGAATAAGCTGCGTGAGCTGGGCGTGCTGATCGGCAAGCAGGCAACGGTGTTTCACGGCGCGGATATTTCACGCCGCCATATTCTGGAAGAGCACAAGCAGGATTACGTCAATCTGTTCGAACAGAGCGAGCTGTTGCTGCCGATCAGCCATCTCTGGGAGCGCAAGCTGATCGAAATGGGCTGCCCGCCGGAGAAGATCCACGTCACGCGCATGGGCATCGAGCCGGAGAAGTTTAACTTCAAGCCGCGCAAGGCGTTTCACTCGCCGCTGCGCATCGTCTCCGTGGCGCGTCTCACTGAGAAGAAGGGACTCGACGTCGCGGTGAAGGCCAGCGAGCTGCTGAAACAGCGCGGCGGTCAGTTTGAGTTCACCATTATCGGCAACGGCGACCAGGATGCGATGATGCGCGAGCATATCGCCAACGCCGGGCTGGAAGATTGTGTCAGCATGCCGGGCTTCAAGCCGCAGGAGGAGATTCGCGCCGCCCTGAGCGAGGCGGATATCTTCCTGCTGCCCTCCAAAACCGCCGCCGATGGCGATATGGAGGGGATACCGGTGGCGCTGATGGAAGCGATGGCGGTGGGCTTGCCGGTGGTCTCCACCTTCCACAGCGGCATTCCCGAGCTGATTGAAAACAACGTTTCAGGCTGGCTGGTGCCGGAAGATGACGCCGAGGCGCTGGCCGATACGCTGTTCAGGCTGTCGCAGGGCGATATCGATGTGGCACCAGTGGTCGCGGCGGCGCGGCATAAGGTCGAAACGGAATTCAATCAGCATATCGCCTATGGAGAACTGGCGCGGCTGCTGGAGCAGCTGGCGTGAGCGGACTGAAAAAACAGGCGGTATGGCTGTTCGGCAGTACCTGTTTCGCCGCGCTACTGCAGGTACTGCAGCTCAGCGTGCTGGCGCGCAAGCTGGAAGCGCACGAGCTGGGGCTGCTGGCGATTATCAACGCCATTCTGGCGGTCGCCACCGTGCTGCAGGATATGGGGATGAGCAGCTATCTCGTGCATCGTCAGGAGATCACCCGGCGCGAGCAGAGCACCATTTACTGGGTTAACGTTTCGCTGAGCCTGGTGACCGGTTTGATCCTGCTCGGCATCGCGTATCCGGTCGCCTGGTTCTACCATCTGCCGGAGCTGGTAGGGCTGATTATGCTTACCAGCCTCAACTTCCTCGTGCTGGGTCACCTGTCGCAGTATCAGGCGCACTACATCAAAACCAAACGTATGGTGTTGCTCGCCAAAATCGAGATGGCGACCAAACTGTTCGCGTTTGCCTGTACCGTAGCGATGCTCTGCTTTACATCGCTGACGGTGGCGGCGGCGATCCTTGGGCTGTTTATCAACGCTTTTACCCGCATTCTCTGCATGATCGCCTTCGGCGAGAAGTCGTGGCGGCCCACGTGGGAGTTTGATAAAGCCACCTTTATCAGCGCGGTGCGTTACGGCATCTATCAGCTTGGTTCGCAGACCATCAATCAGCTGCGCACTCAGGCGGACGCCCTGATTGTCGGTAAGGTTATGGGCGCAGAGATGCTCGGCATCTATTCGCTGGCGAAAGAGCTGATCCTCCAGCCGCTCAAGCTGGTATCGCCGGTTATCAACCGCCTGGCGCTGCCGCGCTTCGCGGAGAAACAGCAGGATCCCGAGCAGCTCAAAAAGCTGTTCCTGAAGGGCACCTTCGTTATCATGCTCTTCAGCAGCGCGATGTACCTGGCTATCGGGATTCTTTCGCCGGTGATTGTGCGGGTGTTGTACGGCGCGTCGCACGAGCAGGTTTACCATCTGATCCCGCTGATGCTGCTGTTCGGCATGCTGCGCCCGATGGGCGGGCTGACCGGCGCTATTTCGCAGGCGAACGGCCGCACCAACGTCGAGTTCTACTGGAATATCGTGGCGAGTCTGGTGGTGCTGGCGGTGCTGGCGACCACTTTTATCTGGCCGAACGTGCTTTACGTGGCGCTGACGCTGTCGATCTCGCAGGTGCTGATCTCCGCCTTCGCGCATCCGTTCTTTATTAAGCCAGTTATCGGTATCCGCTTTATGCCCTATGCGCGACAGTGGGTGTCGGTGTCGGCGCTATTTATCGCGGTAATTGTGCTGGTGAATCATTTCGACCTGTTTGTTATGCCGGAGTGGTTCGAACGCTGGCTCTAATCAATGGGTGTTATCCCGGGCGGCCGCTGTGCCGCCCGATTCTTTTTTAGCCTGGCATTGCACCTGATCAGCCACCGTTGCTGAAGAGGGTTTTAACGCATGGTTTAGCGCTTGTCTTTACTCACTTTATGGCGTGTCTGAATAGTGGGAAAAAGATGAATTTCTAAGGGTTGACAGGCATTTAGTGTCGGATTTTCAGATAAAGATTATACTTGCTGTTCTGGCCGAGACTGCATAATCGACCACACGTATTCACTTCATGAAATGGAAAAAATATGACCAAGCTTAAAGCAGTAATCCCGGTTGCGGGTCTCGGTATGCATATGCTCCCGGCGACGAAAGCAATTCCAAAAGAGATGCTGCCTGTCGTTGATAAGCCGATGATTCAATATATCATTGATGAATGCGTTGCCGCGGGCATCAAAGAGATTGTGCTGGTCACCCATGCTTCCAAAAATGCGGTGGAAAACCACTTCGATACCACTTACGAGCTGGAAGCGCTGCTCGAAGCGCGCGTTAAACGTCAGCTGCTGAGCGAAGTGCAGTCTATTTGCCCGCCGGGCGTGACCATTATGAACGTGCGTCAGGCGCAACCGCTGGGTCTGGGTCACTCTATCCTGTGCGCCCGTCCGATGATTGGCGACAACCCCTTTGTTGTCGTCCTGCCGGACGTGCTGCTGGACGACTCCACCGCTGACCACCTGCGCTACAACCTGGCCGCTATGGTGGCGCGCTTTGAAGAGACCGGCCATAGCCAGGTGCTGGCGCAGCATATGCCGACTTCCGATCTCAGAGAGTACTCGGTAATTACCACCGAGCAGCCGCTGGATAACCCAGGCGACGTCAGCACTATCACCAATTTCGTTGAGAAGCCGGAAGAGCCGGCGCCGCTTAACTCCGATCTGGCTGCGGTCGGCCGCTATGTGCTCTCTGCAGACATCTGGGGCGAGCTTGAACGTACCGAGCCGGGCGCATGGGGCCGTATTCAGCTTACCGACGCTATCGCCAGCCTGAGCCAGAAGAAGCCGGTTGACGCCGCACTGCTGACGGGTCGCAGCTTCGACTGCGGGCGCAAGCTTGGCTATATGCAGGCATTTGTCTCTTACGGCCTGCGCAGCAACACCATGGGGCAGGAATTCCGCGCCGCCATCGAGAAAATTCTGGCAAAATAACCTTTTCTCACGTTTTGCCGCGCATCGACGCGGCAGCTTTGACAGGAGCACACATGGCTATTTTGGTAACGGGCGGGGCGGGATATATCGGCTCCCATACGGTGCTGGCGTTATTGCAGCGCGGCGACGACGTTGTAGTACTGGATAACCTGTGCAACGCCTCGCGCGAGGCGATCAATCGCGTCGAGAAGCTGGCCGGGAAAAAGGCGACCTTTGTGGAAGGCGATGTCCGCGACCGCGCCTGCCTGCGCGATCTTTTCGCCAGCAATGAGATCACAGCGGTTATCCACTTCGCCGCGCTGAAGGCGGTAGGGGAGTCAACCCGCATGCCGCTGGAGTATTACGACAACAACGTCGCTGGCACAGTCGTGCTGCTGGAAGAGATGCGCGCCGCAGGCATCTATAACTTTATCTTCAGCTCTTCCGCCACCGTCTATGGCGCCGACGCGCCGGTTCCCTATGTGGAAACCACGCCGATCGGCGGCACGACCAGCCCTTACGGCACGTCCAAGCTGATGATTGAGTTCGTGATGCGCGACTTCGCCTTTGCCGAACCAAAATTCAAAGCCATTGCGCTGCGCTACTTTAACCCGGTCGGCGCACATGAGTCTGGCGAGATCGGCGAAGACCCGACCGGCATTCCTAACAACCTGCTGCCCTATATCGCGCAGGTAGCGATTGGCCGTCTGCCGCAGCTCGGCGTGTTCGGCGGCGATTACCCGACGCCGGACGGCACCTGTCAGCGCGACTACATTCACGTTGTCGACCTGGCGGAAGGGCACCTGAAGGCACTCGATCATCTGCCGAAAGTCGAGGGTTATAAGGCTTACAATCTCGGCGCGGGCAAAGGCTACTCAGTGCTTGAAATGATCAAGGCGTTTGAGGCAGCTTCTGGTAAACAGATCCCTTATGAGATCAAACCGCGTCGCGACGGCGATCTGGCAGCCTTCTGGGCTGATGCGAGCCTGGCGGACAAGGAGCTGGACTGGCGCGTGTCGCGCGGGATCGAAGAGATGATGCGCGATACGTGGAACTGGCAGAGTAAGAACCCGGATGGGTTCCGCTGAATAATATCAATTTAATAACGAGCCTGGTCTAAGACCGGGCTTTTTTATTTGTATAAGTTATCAGATATAACGCTTAAGTGAGTGAACAGAATAGATGCCTACGATAAAAATCAATTAACTCTCTTGAAACGTTCAAAAACAGATTTATCTGATGCGAACTAGCATTTAAGCTTACAGTCTTACTCAATGTGAGATAGCTCTTTGAATGAATTTCGCCCAAGTGAAACTTAAATGGTAATACTTAAATTTCAGAGGGTTAAAGTGAGAATCACATAGCGGTTGTGTGGAGCCATGGAAGGTAGCGACTGACCATAGAAACCTGTGTTAATTTGCTACTACACAAGGTACTATTTACGGTTGTGAATTATCACCTGGTAAGTTTTGGGTGAATAATATACGAAGGTTAAAGGTTAGTAGTAATAATATATTTTCGCATATTGCATTGGCGCTTACATGCCAAGGGCGGTAGCGTGGTCATTTTCTCTCTTCTTGGTTAATATTTAGCCATCGATGCTGGTATGACCTGGAAGTTAAGGGATCTAGCGGTGCCTTATTAAGCTTTGGCTTGTTCTGTATTTTGTATGCATTGAACTGAGCTTTTCAGTTTGAACCGAAACAGCCAGTAGCTTGCTTTAAACACATGGTGTAAACAATATTCAGTTCTATCCTGCAGCTAAGCGTTTGAGTTGCTTCTGAATGCGCGCAGGTAGAGGTGTCGTAAAGGATGAATGGAAAACTATGAAGATTTTAGTAACGGGTGGCGCGGGCTTTATTGGATCGGCAGTTGTCAGGCACATTATCAATGAAACTCAGGATGAAGTCATTAATGTGGATAAGCTGACTTATGCTGGCAATCTTGAGTCTTTAAAAGAGGTTGCAGACAGCTCGCGCTATCAGTTCCGACAGGCAGATATCTGCGATACTGCGGCGATTTCAGCCATTCTGAATGAGTTCCAGCCCGATGCTGTTATGCATCTTGCAGCGGAAAGCCATGTTGACCGCTCAATCACTGGACCAGCAGAATTCGTCCAAACCAACGTTGTTGGCACCTATAGCCTCCTGGAAGCAAGTCGCCAATATTGGTCTGGGCTTGATGAACAGCGCAAACAAGCGTTTCGTTTTCATCATATCTCTACTGATGAAGTCTATGGCGATCTGCCGCATCCAGATGAAATGAGTGGTGAGCTGCCTCTCTTCACAGAAACTACGCCATACGCACCCAGCAGCCCTTACTCTTCCACCAAAGCAGCCAGCGACCATCTGGTACGTGCCTGGGGAAGAACCTATAAATTGCCGGTTATCATTACTAATTGTTCTAACAATTACGGTCCATATCATTTTCCAGAAAAACTGATTCCTTTGATTATCAGCAACGCCCTGGAAGGCAAGCCTCTTCCGATTTATGGAAAAGGTGATCAAATTCGCGACTGGCTCTATGTCGAAGACCATGCTCGCGCACTCTATATTGTCGTAACTCAGGCTCAGCCGGGCACGACTTATAACGTTGGTGGTCACAACGAAAAGAAAAACATTGATGTGGTTTATAAGGTGTGTGAATTACTTGATGAATTGATGCCGAAGCCTGAAAAATATCAGCAGCAGATCACTTATGTAGCTGACCGACCAGGCCACGACCGCCGTTATGCTATCGACTCAAGTAAAATTCAGCGTGAGCTGGGCTGGAAGCCTGCGGAAACTTTTGAAACGGGTCTACGTAAAACGGTCGAGTGGTATCTTGCTAATGCTGACTGGGTAAACAATGTCAAAAGTGGTGCTTATCAAAACTGGATCGAACAAAACTACGAGAAGCGCGATTGATGAATATTTTATTGTTTGGCAAAAATGGTCAAGTAGGTTGGGAACTACAACGTGCGCTCGCGCCATTAGGTAATGTGATAGCTCTTGATTCGCGTTCCACTCACTACTGTGGCAATTTCAATGATCCTGAGGGTGTAGCAGAAACGGTCAGGACCATTAAGCCGCAAATTATTGTCAATGCAGCCGCTTATACAGCTGTTGATAAAGCTGAAAGCGAACAAGAAAGCGCCAAATGTATCAATACATTAGCGGTAATTGAAATCGCTAAAGCGGCAGAAGAAGTTGGTGCATGGTTTATCCATTACTCAACAGATTACGTGTTTAATGGTCAGGGCGTCAGGGCCTGGAGAGAAGAGGATGCAACAGGCCCGTTGAGTGTTTATGGTCAGACTAAGTTAGAAGGTGAAAAAGCAATTCAACGTTATTGCGCACGTCACCTGATATTTCGTACTAGCTGGGTTTACGCGGCAAAAGGTAATAACTTTGCTAAAACCATGATTAAACTGGCAAAAGAGCGCGATACTCTATCTGTGATAAATGACCAACATGGTGCGCCAACAGGTGCGGATCTGATTGCTGATTGTACGGCGCATGCAATCAGAACAGCTATTGTGGATAACAACGTTGCAGGTATCTATCATTTAATTGCATCGGGCGAAACTACATGGCATGCCTATGCGACTAAAGTGATCAACATAGCCAGAGAACAAGGCGTAGAATTAAAAGTCCAGACTATTAATCCGGTGCCTACCAGTTCGTTTCCTACACCAGCAAAACGACCAGCAAATTCCCGGCTCAATACAGAAAAATTTCAGCGTACTTTCAATCTAACCTTACCAGAATGGCAAATGGGTGTTGAACGTATGTTAATTGAAACTCTCGGATAATAAATAGTAACGGGCAATTTAAATTTGCCTGAAAATAAGGTGGTAATGTGAAAAAGAATAAAGGTATTATTCTCGCTGGCGGCTCAGGAACACGCCTTTACCCGGTAACTATGGCTGTAAGTAAACAACTTCTGCCGGTGTATGACAAACCGATGATTTATTACCCGCTTAGTACGCTTATGCTGGCTGGTATTACCGATATTTTGATCATCAGCACGCCGCAAGATACCCCGCGTTTTGAAAGTCTATTGGGAGATGGTTCGCAATGGGGCTTATCCATTCAGTATAAAGTGCAGCCAAGTCCAGATGGGTTAGCGCAAGCATTTATTATTGGTGAAGAATTTATCGGTGACGACTCGGTTGCTTTGATCCTTGGTGATAATATTTTTTATGGCCATGATCTTAATAAACAACTGGAGGCAGCGTCCGAGAAAGCGCAGGGAGCTACTGTTTTTGCATATCACGTTATGGATCCTGAACGATACGGCGTAGTAGAATTTGACAAAGATGGAAAAGCTGTTTCTCTGGTGGAAAAACCTGAGAACCCTAAAAGTAATTACGCTGTAACTGGTCTCTACTTCTATGACAATAGCGTCGTTGAAATGGCTAAAAAGCTACAACCTTCGCCACGCGGTGAATTAGAAATCACAGACATTAATCGTATTTATATGGAAAAAGGACAGCTGTCTGTTTCTATCATGGGGCGGGGCCATGCCTGGTTAGACACTGGAACACACCAGAGTTTAATGGAAGCGAATAATTTTATTCAAACTATTGAGTCGCGTCAGGGGCTTAAAATTGCTTGCCCCGAGGAAATTGCATACCGTATGAAATTTATCGATAAAGAAAAGCTAAAGGAATTGGCTAAGCCATACCTAAAAAATGAATACGGTAAATATTTAATGGCGCTTGTTGAAGGACGTTTGTAATGAAAGTTATTAATACTGATATTGCCGATGTGAAAATTATTGAACCTGCAGTTTTCGGTGACGAAAGAGGTTTCTTTATGGAAACCTGGCAGCAAAAAAAATTTGAGGAACTTGTTTGTCCACGGCAGTTTGTTCAGGACAACCATTCTAAATCAGCGAAAGGCATTTTACGGGGCATGCATTACCAAACGGAAAATACCCAAGGCAAGCTGGTTCGCGTTATTGCTGGGGAAGTCTATGACGTAGCTGTGGATATGCGACGCTCTTCGCCAACGTTTGGGAAATGGGTAGGGGTAATACTATCAGCTGAAAACAAACGTCAGCTTTGGGTACCCGAAGGTTTCGCACATGGTTTTTATGTTACCTCTGAAAGTGCAGAGTTTGTTTATAAATGTACGAATTATTATAATCCCGCAGCTGAGCATTCTCTTCTCTGGAATGATGATTCAATAGGTATTGAGTGGCCCATTGCGAATGGTGAAGTGCCTTTATTATCTGCTAAAGATAAAGAAGGTAAAAGCTTTCAAAGCGCAGTATATTTCAACTAAATATATTTGAAGATACATTTACTGGCGGTAAGTAAAATATCTCACCGCCTTGTTTTAGAAATCTCTACTGCCAATTTCACTGTATTTATGCTGACTGAAATGTTTAGATTTTAAGAGAGTTTAAATGGATCCTCATTCTTTAAAGCCAACTTCTTTCATATCAATTTTAAGAAGCTGTTATAATAACCGAAACTTAATTTATCAGATGACCAAGCGTGAGATTACCGGACGCTATCGCGGCTCAGTAATGGGGGTTTTTTGGTCATTTATCAATCCAGTCCTTATGCTTCTTGTTTATACATTTGTTTTTTCAGTTGTGTTCAAAGCAAGGTGGGGCACCGGTGTCACAGGAGAGTCAAAAAGCGACTTTGCTGTAATCTTATTTGCAGGGTTACTAGTGCATACCCTGTTTGCAGAAGCCTTAAGTCGAGCACCAACCTTGATAATTGGCAATGCTAATTATGTAAAAAAAGTAGTCTTTCCACTAGAATTGCTTTCCGTAAGCAGTTTATTAAGCGTCATATTTCATACAATAATTAGCATTGTTGTTTTATTGATTGCTTTTGTTTTATTTAACGGATATCTACATTGGACCGTAGTCTTAATACCTGTAGTATTGTTTCCTTTAATCATCTTTACCCTTGGCATATCCTGGTTATTGTCTTCACTGGGTGTTTTTTTGAGAGATGTTGGACAGACAATTTCTATTATTGTCACTGTTTTAATGTTTTTATCGCCTATCTTTTACCCTATTAGTGCACTTCCAAAAGATTTTCAGCCTATAATTATGCTTAATCCATTGACGTTTATTATAGAGCAGTCCCGAAATGTATTGATTTGGGGTAAATTACCGGACTTTATGGGGCTGGCAATTTATTCAGTGATTGCCCTAGTCATTATGTGGCTATGCTACGTCTGGTTTCAGAAAACGAGAAAAGGCTTTGCTGATGTCCTCTAAAGATAATGCTATTGAAATCTATAACGTAGGTAAATGTTATCAGGTTTATGAAAACCCAGTACATCGTTTGAAGCAATTCATTTTTCCTCGTATCGACCGTGCGTTTGGAAAAACAGCTCGAAGTTATCACGATGATTTTTGGGCCTTAAAAGATGTCTCTTTTGAATTGCCAAAAGGGCAAACAATGGGCATTGTTGGGCGTAATGGTTCAGGTAAATCTACATTATTGCAAATCATTGCTGGTACGCTAAGCCCGAGCTGTGGAAATATTAATGTCAGAGGACGTGTAGCTGCACTGCTTGAACTTGGAGCTGGTTTTAACAGTGATTTTACTGGCAGAGAAAATATTTACCTGAACGCATCCTTGCTTGGGTTAACCCGAGAAGAGACTGATAGTAAACTCGATGATATTCTTGCTTTTGCTGATATAGGACGCTTTATTGATTCTCCTGTTCGCTCTTATTCAAGCGGGATGCTGGTAAGGCTGGCGTTTGCTGTACAGGCCCAGATAGATCCTGAAATACTGATTGTAGACGAAGCGCTGGCAGTGGGAGACGCAAAGTTTCAGGCTAAATGTTTTGCGCGTTTAAAAAAATTAAAAGAAAATGGCACTTCGATCCTTTTGGTTTCTCACGCAACGGAGCAAATAGTTACGCATTGCGATCTTGCGTTATTGCTTGATAGTGGCGTTGTAAAAGGTTCAGGTAAACCAAAAATCGTAATTAACCAATATCTTGATCTGCTATTTGGTAAGAAAAAGAAAAATGATAACCAACGTTCAGATATTGATAAACAAATTGAATATGCTTCAGCTGGAGAAAAAGAGCGGCTTGAGCGTAGTGAAGATAATTCACCAGATTCAGAAAATGTCATATCAAAGCTAAACGGACGCTTTGAAAACAGATTTAATTACAATCCAGCGGAATATCGATGGGGCGATAAATCCGCCATTATTGAAGATTTTTTTATTGAACAAAGTGGAACATCTTATCCATCCTCTTTCGAGCACCATCAAAAAATAAATCTTTCTATTAAAATAAAGTTTAATGATTTAGTGATTAGACCAATATTTGGTTTTGCTGTAAAAAATAAAGAAGGTATTACAATTTATAATACTAACAGCGAATGGCAGGAGGTAGCTAATTTAGATGAAGCGAAAGCGGGAAGCGAAACAGTTGTGAACTTTTCTTTCCCTAATTTGCTGTACGAGGGGGATTATTTCATTTCATTAGGTGTTGCAAGCAGTGATACCAATGGTGAGATAATCCCTCATGATCGTCGTTACGATTCCATTCATATTTCTGTAGCGCCAGTAAAGAAATTTACTGGATTTACAGATTTAAGCGCAAAAATTGAGATTGTTCATGAATAGTATTTGTCAAATTTTAAGCAATGCTAATTTCGTACAAAACGATGATCGTGTTTGGCATCCACTTCATATAAAAGAATTTGCATATAATGATGGAGATCAGGCTGAATTATATCTTCTCAACGCTATTCGCGAAGCTACAGATAAGAGTAGCCGTTCACCAGAATTAGCCGCAAAAATGATCGATTGGCCATCTACTTATCATTTAACCTCTCGTCGATCTAATCTGCTAAGACCTTTTGAGGCACAACTTAAAAATAAAAAAGTTCTTGAAATAGGTTGCGGTTGTGGAGCTATTACTCGTTTTCTCGGCGAGGCGGGAGCACAGGTTGTATCGGTTGAAGGTAGCCTCCGTCGGGCAACAATTGCGCGGGCTCGCTGTGAGGATCTTGACAACGTAGAAATTATTTGCGTTCCGAGTGATGAACTACCCGATATAGGTGAGTTTGATTTCGTACTGCTTATTGGCGTTTTAGAATACGCACGCGTTTTTTTGGGTGAGTCAGGTCAAAAACTTTTACTTGATAGCTGTTATTCACGGTTAAATGAAAATGGAAAGCTTTTTGTTGCCATCGAAAACAAGCTAGGTATTAAATATTTTGCTGGCGCTGCAGAAGATCATGTTGGTCAACCAATGTTCGGCGTTAACAACAGTTATGATGATACTGGCGTGATGACTTTTGGCAGGGCGGAGCTAAAAGAAATATTAGGCTGTTCAGGATTCAGTTATATTGAAGAGTATTTACCCTTACCTGATTATAAATTACCTACAGAAATAGTCACGCCTTTAGGATGGAAAAAATACTCTACTCAACTAACACAACTTGCCATTGAAAGCGCTCATAAAGATGTGCAGGGCATAGCTGAACCTGTTTTTTCAGTTGAGCAGGCTTTAAAAAATATTTGGCAAAACAATCTTGCGGCCGATTTGTCTAATTCATTCCTTTTTTTGGCAGCAAAAAAAGAATTTTTTTCAGAAAACAAAATATTACTGCATCATTACTCAGATGGACGTTTACCTGAATATAATAAAGAGCTGATTGTTACCGTTAACGATAATGATTTAGAAGTATTAACCTATAGCATATCAAAAAATAGCAATGTAGTTAGTACGCAAAATACCTTCAAGCATAAAATTGAGGAACAGTCTGCCTTTTTTGAAGGCGAAAGTTTATGGCTTTCTTTACTCAATATTGTAAATAAGCCAGGCTGGACTGTGGGAGCTCTTCAGAACTGGTTGAAGAAATGGTTGGATTGTCTTGCGCGTGAAGAAAATATCTCAACAGAGTTAGATAAAGATACATTATTGCCAGGTAAATACAATGATGCGATGCCATTTAATATCTTAATCGATAAGAACGATAACGTAAAATTCATTGATTTAGAGTGGGTTTCGACCGATAAAATTTCTTTAGGTTATGTGATTTTTAGAGGTGTACTTCATTCCCTCCTACGCATTACTTCTGTTGCTGCATCCCCTGAAGGGGAGAACAGGAACTTACAACTACTTCTGGAAGAAATCCTAACAGGTTCAAATCTTAACATTAACAAAGAAGATCTTGAATCGTACTGGGAACGTGAATTTGAGTTTATGGAACAGACTCAAGTCGGAAACGTTGGTTATATCAGGAGTGCTTTCAAAACGGCGGTCTTGAAAACTAGGATTTCTCTGATAGAATATGCAACTCGTAATGCTGATCTAGCTTCAAAAATCAACAATTGTGAGAATAACTTGAACATTTCATTAGACAAGGAAAGTGCAAGGCTGAAGGCTATTCATCAAGAAGAAATGGCGTCGATGACTGCAGCCAACAACGAGTTAGCAGAAAAAAATGCGTTATTAATTCATGAAACACAAAGCAAAATGCTTGAAAATCAAAAGATGCATGAAGAAATTAGCTACCTTAAAAATTTAATAAGAGAGCTAAATGATAAAATCAATATGCATCATTCAAATGTTTCAGATGGTAATGAACGATATATTCATCTGGAAAGAATTAGCCATGAACAAGATAAAAAAATAAAAGAACTTAGCGATGAAATAAATCGCCTGTTATCTACCAATTCATGGAAACTTACTAAGCCATTAAGGTTTTTAATGAGACTGGTTCGTGGACAGCATCAGGCTGCACTCGACCCTTTCAAAAAAATCACCAGACAGCAGCTAAAGAAACTATATTATAAAACACCGGTGCAATACAGAAATAAACTTCTTCATACCGCATTCAAGTTGCGACCTGGCTGGTTTTTACATCACCCTGAATATCAAAGAATAAATGGCACATTTACGGCTGCAAATGTAAATAATCAACAATTATTGACAGATTTTAGCTTGCTACCTGCAAAATTAGAACGTCACCCACAAAATGTTGCTTTGCATTGCCATATTTACTATTTCGATCTGATTGACGAGTTCGTTCATCATATCGCGCAGGTCCCTTTTAGTCTTGATGTGTTTGTTTCTGTTACGTCAACTGAAGGACAGATGGTTTGTAAAGACAAACTCTCAAAACTTGCTAATATTAATAATCTGTTTGTCGAAATCGTGCCTAACAGGGGGAGAGATATTGGGCCCATGTTTGCGCATTTTGGAAGCCGTTTAAAGACATATGATTTTGTCGGGCATATTCAGAGTAAGAAGTCGCTTTACAATGCTGGAGCTACGCTCGGTTGGCGGGAGTATCTTTTCAACGCTCTTTTAGGATCAAAGGAAAATATTGAGAAAATTTTCCATCAGTTTGAATTAAACAAAGGCTTGGGCATAATCTATCCTCAGGCTTTCGTGCAAGTACCATATGCAGCATTTACCTGGCTTGCGAACAGAGCTGATGGGCACAGACTGTGTTCCAGGATGGGTATCGAAATGCCGGATGCTTATTTTAACTTCCCGGCCGGTTCTATGTTTTGGGCAAGAGTAGATGCACTACGTCCGTTGTTTGATTTGAATCTAAAATGGGAAGATTTCCCAGAAGAATTAGCGCAAAATGATGGCACTGTTGCTCATGCTATAGAACGTTTACTTGGCGTTGTCCCAACAGCATTAAATTATGAGTCGTTGATTATTAAAGATCATCAGTCTCCATCCTGGACAACTTTTAGGTTTGACCAACAATATTTTGGTCGTACGTTTGATACATATCAGTATCTTATCAACGACGCCGATACGCATATTGTCGCTTTTGACATTTTCGATACTATTCTTACTCGACCTTTATTAAACCCTGATCATACAAAAAATGTTGTAATGAACGCTCTTTCATCCGATGAAAAAGTGTTATTTAAACAGTATCGCGCTCAGGCGGAAGCAGTTGCAAGAGATACTGCTGGCAGAGATATCGATATTTATGAAATTTATAACGTTTTTGCGAAGCTTACTAAAATTTCTGCGGAACGGTGCACAGAGATAGCTCATCTCGAAGCAAAAACCGAATATTCCTCAGTTTACCTAAGAGCTGATGCAAAGGAATTGATGAGCCGTGTTAAACGAGCTGGCAAAAAAGTTGTCTTAATCAGTGATATGTTTTTGCCTCGTGAAACGGTTGTCAGTATGCTCGACAAATTTGAGGTCAAAGACTGGGACGAACTTTACCTTTCCTCTGATATTGGTCTTCGCAAGGATACTGGTAAGTTATATGAGTATATGTTTGAAAAAGAAGGTGTTGCTGGGAGCAATGTAGTAATGATTGGTGACAACGAGCGATCCGATCTACAGTTGCCGTCAGATTTCTATAAAGTAAGATGTTTACATTTATTACGTGCTAATGATATTGCTAAATCTTTAACAGATTATCAGATTTTTATGAAAGATAGAACAATTGAGCAGGATTTAAATAATGAGCTCACGTTGGGTCTGATCATACAGAAAAATCTTAATAAAGTAGCAAATATAGAGCCTGATGATTTGCGTCTATATAGCGAAAGGGCTTACCAGCTTGGTTATAACCTTGTAGGGCCGCTTTTGATTTCTTTCTGCGAATGGCTTTGTCAAAAAGCTGTTGAAAACAAAATTGAACATCTTTATTTTCTTGCTCGCGAGGGCAAAATCATTAAAGAGGTGTTCGATCGCTGGTATCAGAGCCATAACAGTAATGCTATTAAATCTTCATATCTTCAAGTATCAAGACGGTCTGTGAATGTTCCGAAAATCAGAGAATTCAAACAGATTGCTGATATAGCATCTATTGATTTTTCATCTAACGGGATTGAAACCTTTCTGTTTGAAAGATTTGGCTTTGAATTAGAATCAGCTAAATGGCAAGAAATTTATACTCGTAACCTTTGGTCCGCTGATAAATTAGTCGAGATTCGGAATAAGGATATTTCTTCAATCGAACCTCTGCTTAAATATTTATCTGAGGATATTATTAAAAGCGCAATGATTGAATATGATGCCATGAACCATTATCTTGAAGGTACAGGCATCAAGGGTAATGATAGTTCGGCTATTGTAGACGTAGGATATTCAGGTACTATCCAAAAGTCTCTCAATGAGCTTCTTAAGAAACCTGTTCATGGGTTTTATATGGCTACTTCTCATCTTATTCGAGATGGCATGCATCCTTCATCATTAACTGAAGGTTGTTTTGTTAGCAATGGAGAAGCTAACTTTATTGACTCACGTATTTTCAGTAAAAGTTTTGCGCTTGAGCAATTGTTAAGTGCGAACGATGCGCAGATTGCAAAATATGTTCTCAATGAGCATGGTTTGCTGGATAAAGTCTTTAAACCCTTAAGGGATGAAGAGAAAGCTACTCAGCCTGTCCGTAACGACTTACAACGTGGCATTATGGAATATGTGAGTGATGCGCTTGAGCTAAAAGAAAATTTTTATCCAGAATTTGCACCATCGTTATCGGTCGCGAATAAGCTTTATTCGGGCTTTGTCGATTCGGGTAAAGATAAGCAAAACAGCGTATTACAACAACTTGTGCTTGATGATGACTATTGTGGTCGTGGGCTGGTAAGTTAAGAATATAAGGATGCCTTTGGGCATCCTTTATCTTTCGGGCGGTTTTTATGAGCAATTCTCATCTGGCTATTTTAATGTGTACCTTTAATGGCGAGAGATATATTGATGAGCAATTAAGCTCAATTACAAAGCAAGATTTTAAAAATTGGCACTTGTGGATTTCTGACGACAACTCTTCTGATAATACCTTAAATATAATTAAATCGCATCTTGGTTATTTGAGCGGTGATATTACCATCCTTAGTGGGCCAGCCCGCGGTTTTAGTGAAAATTTCAAATATTTAATACATTACTCACCTGTCTCTTCGCATTATTATGCTTTTGCTGATCAAGACGATATTTGGTTATCAGACAAACTAACTCGTGCGGTTAAATGGCTAGATGAGATACCAGAAAATACCCCTGCTATGTATTGCAGCCGTACAGAATTGATAGATGAAGAGGGTAAAGTAATTGGTTACTCTCCAGACTATTCAAAACCTCCGGCTTTGAGAAATGCTCTTCTTCAAAATATAGCCAGCGGTAATACAATGGTTTTTAACGATTGTGCCCTTAAACTTTTGCGTCAAGCGACTTCTGGATCGTTTGTTATTCATGACTGGGCGCTTTATCTGGCCGTTACGGCTTGCGGAGGTCGTGTTTATTTTGATCACCAGCCATCGGTTCGCTACAGGCAACATCGTGATAATCTCATTGGTAATGGCATGTCTTTTTTACGCCGTCTAAATAATTTTTTTCAGGCATGGAAAGGTCGAAAAGCGGAATGGAATGATAAAAATTGTGCAATGCTTGAAAACTTATCAGTTTTTATGACTGACGAATCTAAAGAGATACTCAGGTTTTATTCGTCTATCCGTGATAAAAATATCTTTGTACGATATCTTAATTTACGGAACTCAGGTGTATATCATCAGCAACTTATAGGAATGCTGACAACGATTGCTCACACTTTATTAAATCGTATGTAATAACTGGTGTTTTAGTGAAAATTATCGCATCGTTAGTTCTTTACAGGCATAGTTATGCAGATATCCAAAAAACACTGGTATCGCTTCTTGCTGAAGACAGTATTGATAAAATTTGCATTGTTGATAATGGCAATCATTGCAAGTGGTTAGAGGAATTAAAAGGGTCTAAGATTGAGATCATTAAACTTCCTGTAAATAAAGGATTTGGTAGCGGGCATAATGCTGTATTTGAGCGTTTTAAAAACAAATGCGAACATTTTCTTATTTGCAATCCAGATATTTCTTTCTCTCATGGTCAAGTCGATAATCTCTATATTTTTAGTAAAAAAAAGAATTGTGGACTGACGATACCTAAAGTTGTTTACCCGGACGGTAGCTTACAACATGGCTGCAAACTACTGCCGAAACCTTATCAGCTTTTTCTTCGTCGCTTCTGGCCATCACTTGCGGAGCGCATAAACTTTAATTACGAATTGCGTGGTGCAAATTATGAATGCTCTTTCTTTGCGCCTTCGCTGTCTGGTTGTTTTATGCTGCTTAGTCAGCAAGCGCTGAATAAAATAAATGGTTTTGATGAAAGATTTTTTCTCTATCTGGAGGACGTTGATTTAAGTCGTAGAGTAAGTTCTTCTTCTTTGTCTGTACAATATTGCCCTTCATCGATTGTCGTACATGAATCTCAGCGTCGCTCTTATCGGGATGTAAAATTTCTTATTTATCACATCATTTCTGCTGTTAAGTACTTTAATAAGTGGGGCTGGATATTTGATCAGGAACGTGAAAAGCTCAATCAACGCTGTCTGAGTCAATTTAAGCAACCTAGATAAAATACTCCTGACTGATGCTTCAATTTTGCTTACAAAATATTTTCTGACTATGTCGCCTTGTTATTAAAGTACAAGTCCATGGTTAATGGCGGTATTATTTATTGGAAGTAACTGCTTGCTGACCTTAGCCGTTTGTAAACTAAGTCTGGACGTTTGTAGGGCTATGCTTTTTATCTTACCGTGCCAATTGAGTTGATTCCTGTTTCAGGACTAATCACAACTACCGTAACCTGAATAGCTGAGTTAATATGAATGACGTATTTGTTCACGGCACGTTTATTGTGCAGTGAGTGACTTTCAGACAGGAGTATGTAATGTCCAAGCAACAGATCGGCGTTGTAGGTATGGCAGTGATGGGTCGTAACCTGGCTCTCAACATTGAGAGCCGCGGTTACACCGTCTCTATCTTCAACCGTTCACGCGAAAAAACAGATGAAGTTATCGCTGAGAACCAAGGTAAAAAGCTCGCTCCGTACTATACGATCGAAGAGTTTGTAGAGTCCCTTGAGAAACCTCGTCGTATTCTGCTGATGGTACAGGCGGGCGAAGCAACTGATAAAACTATCGCTTCCCTGACCCCGCATCTCGATAAAGGCGACATCCTGATCGACGGCGGTAACACCTTCTACAAAGACACCATTCGTCGTAACAAAGAGCTCTCTGAGCAGGGCTTCAACTTCATTGGTACCGGTGTTTCCGGTGGTGAAGAGGGCGCGCTGAAAGGTCCTTCTATCATGCCTGGCGGCCAGAAAGAGGCTTACGAGCTGGTTGCGCCGATTCTGGACAAAATCGCAGCCCGCGCTGAAGACGGCGAAGCCTGTGTCACCTATATCGGTCCAGACGGCGCTGGCCACTACGTGAAGATGGTGCATAACGGCATCGAATATGGCGATATGCAGCTGATCGCTGAAGCCTATGCACTGCTGAAAGGCGCGCTGGGTCTGAGCAATGAAGAGCTGGCGAAAACCTTCACCGAGTGGAATAACGGCGAGCTGAGCAGCTACCTGATCGACATCACCAAAGATATCTTCACCAAGAAAGATGATGAAGGTAACTACCTGGTTGACGTCATCCTGGATGAAGCCGCTAACAAAGGTACCGGTAAATGGACCAGCCAGAGCTCACTGGATCTCGGCGAACCGCTGTCGCTGATTACTGAATCCGTATTTGCCCGCTACCTCTCTTCTCTGAAGACACAGCGTGTAGCTGCATCTAAAGTGTTAAGCGGCCCGCAGGCGCAGGCTTTCACCGGTGACAAAGCGGAATTTATCGAGAAAGTGCGTCGCGCGCTTTACCTGGGCAAGATTGTCTCTTACGCGCAGGGCTTCTCACAGCTGCGTGCTGCTTCCGAGCAGTACAACTGGGATCTGCACTACGGCGAAATCGCGAAAATCTTCCGTGCTGGCTGCATCATCCGCGCACAGTTCCTGCAGAAGATCACCGATGCCTATGCAGAAAACGCCAATATCGCGAACCTGCTGCTGGCACCTTACTTCAAGAATATCGCTGACGAATACCAGCAGGCGCTGCGCGACGTAGTTGCTTACGCAGTACAAAACGGTATCCCGACACCGACTTTCTCTGCCGCTATCGCTTACTACGACAGCTATCGTTCAGAAGTATTACCCGCTAACCTGATTCAGGCGCAGCGTGACTACTTCGGCGCGCATACTTATAAGCGCATCGATAAAGAAGGTGTGTTCCACACCGAGTGGCTGGACTAATCATTAAAAAGGCTTCCATAAGGAAGCCTTTTTTTATCCCACCAGCAAATCCCCGCTCCTAATCTCTTTATCTCCCGCCAGCCTGACCACCAGCATGCCCGCCGTCGCGAACTTCGCCCAGTGCCTTGCATAGAGCACGCCGCCATGCTCTGCCACCAGCGGCGTCACGCTGTCGGTTATCGGATCGACTACCTCAGCGATTACTTCACCCGGACGAATATGCGCGCCCAGCTTTTTACGGTGCAGGATCAGGCCCGATACCGGCGAGTAAATATATTCGCAGCCTGCCAGCGGCGTTGCGGGATGTTTAAGGGCAGGGGAGACAGCGGCTGCGCCCTCAGTGTGACGCTGCTTAATAACGCTCACCTCTTCCGGCATATCTACCGCTTCCAGCGCGCTCGCCGCAGCGCTGCTCTCCGCCATACCTGCAATGTCGTCAGCATTTGCCGTCACCAGCGCCAGTTCATCGCCGCCAATCACCGGGGCGGCCACTTCTGCTGATATCAGGGTCTCTTCAGCCACGATATAACCACCTTCGCGCAGCGCAGCGATAATTGCATCCGCGTCATGCTCCGCCTGGTCAGGATCGACATCACGTACCCCGCGCAGCTCAAGCGTCACCGGCAGCAGGCCGCGCGGCATTGGATAGCTGTCGCCAAAACGCTCCGCCAGCGTCAGCCAGGGCTCGCAGCAGGCTTCATCGAAGGGTTCCCCGCCTGAAACCTGCGCCAGCAGCTGCACCTCGCTGCCCAGCCAGCGCGCCAGCGGCTCGATATCGGGCCAGGCATGCGGCGTGGTGTAGAGATGGGGCAGCGCTTCCCAGTCGCAGTGCAAATCAATCATCAGATCCGCCTGGCTCGCCATGCGCATCAGGGTAAACCGCTGCGCCTCCAGTTCGTTTTTGGCAATTACATCGCGATAGTGGCGATCGATCGCATCGCGGATCAGCCGCTTGTTGTCGCCTTCGTTCGGCGACAGCGAGCCGGCCAGCTCAGCCGCCAGCTTTTCGCCCAGCGCGGGGAAGCGACGGTTGAAGTCCTGACCAGACTCGCAGTGAAAACGTCCCAGATGCGTGCCGTTCCAGTGCTGGCTCAGCGCCAGCGGGTTCGCCACCGGCACCAGCGTAAAGCTCGCACGCAGCCTGCCAGCGGACTCCAGCGCCGCCAGCTTCTGCTTGAGAAACCAGGCGACCGCCATACCGGGGATCTCATCGCCGTGCAGCGACGCCTGGATATAAACCTGTTTATGTTTTTCTTCGCCGAAGTGGAAGCTGACGATTTCGCGCTGAGTGCCCAGCGAGGCGCTAAGAAGAGGATGATGTTGTTGATGCATGAGGCGCTGAGTATCCTGTCATTTAGAAGGGGCGCAGCTGCGCCCTGGAAATGAAGAAAAGTATAGTGCCGAATTAAAGCGGGCGACCAGTTGCGTCGCCTCAGGGTTACGGCTGGACAGAAATGTCAGTAGCGAAGTACTGCTTTTGGATCTTGTCGAAGGTGCCGTTCTTTTTGATTTCGGCGAAGGCGTTATCCATCGCGGTTTTCAGTTCGGTATCGCCTTTACGCAGGCCAATCGCGGTTCCCGGACCGATAATCGGATCCTGTACAATCGGGCCGGCCAGTTCGAAATCTTTGCCCTGCGGGTGTTTCAGGAAGCCATTCGCCGCCTGCGCTGCATCGGTAAATACCACATCCAGACGGCCAGAGATAAGGTCGCTCTCTACCTGTGCCTGATCGCCATAGGGCACGACGTTCACGCCGTACGGCTGCCATTTGGCGCGTGCGTAACGCTCCTGCACTGTGCCTTGCTCCACGCCGACGGTTTTACCCTTCAGCGACTCGGCGGTTGGCAGCAGGCCGGAACCTTTACGCGCAATCAGCTGGGTATGGGTGTCATAGAGCGGTACGGTAAAGTCGATCTGCTTCAGACGCTCTTCGGTAATGCCCATATCTGACAGGATGGCGTCGAACTTACGCGCTTTGAGCGCCGGGATCATGCCGTCGAACTGACTTTCCACCCAGACGCATTTTGCCTGCATCTGCTGGCACAGCGCATTGCCCAGATCGATATCGAAGCCGACCAGCTTGCCCTGCGGGGTTTTGGACTCAAACGGAGGATAGGTCGGATCAACCGCGAAGCGGACCTGTTCGATTTTCGCCTGCGCGCCAAAGGCGCAGCCTGCCAGCAGGGCGGTCATCAGCGCAGCGCGCAGACGTGAGGGAGTGTAAATAGCCATTTAATCTTCTTTTATCGTGATGTTGAATTAAGGAGAGTACCTGCCCGCTATCACGATGACAATTACTGGATTATTTTCACTACGTTAGCATTACAGAGGCGGCGATAATCGTCGGTATTGACTATAACCGACCTGTCCAGCCGACCGGCGTTAAAGGCGATCTCCTCAAAACGCTCGAACAGCAGCGGATCGACTACCAGCTTTAGATCGGGATGAAAAGAGAAGGGCGGAATAGCGCCGAACACACAGCCGGTCAGCGCATCCACTTCCGCCGGGCTGGCGAGCGAGGCACGCCGACCGGCAACCGCCTCCGCCACTCTGGTTAAATCTGCCTGCTGATCTGCAGGCAGCACCGCCAGCACGTGCTGTTTGACACCGTTGCCTTTGACGTGGCACACCAGCGCTTTTGCCCCCTGGCCCACCGCCGTGCCGCGGATCGCCGCCACCGCCTCGCATTTACCGGTCGCTTCATGCGTAATCAGCCGATAGCGCGCCTGATGCCGATCCAGCAGGGCGAGCAGTTTTTCATGGGTTGTCATCGCGGTTCCTGAGAAAAAATACGCTCGGTGTTGCTCAAGGCCCGGTGCCTTTCCCGGTCTTGAGCAACGTAACCTGGCTACTTATGACGCGCGCGCAGATTATTAATGACGGTGCTGAGGTCGAGATCCTGGTCCTGTAGCAGCACCAGCAGGTGATAGAGCAGGTCAGAAGCCTCGTTAGTCAGCTCGTGGCGGTCGTTAACCGTCGCTGCCAGCGCGGTCTCGACGCCTTCTTCACCCACTTTCTGCGCGATACGCTTGGTGCCGCTGGCATAGAGCTGCGCGGTGTAGGAGCTGGCGGGATCGGCGCTTTTGCGCGACGCCAGCAGCTGCTCAAGCTGATAGAGAAAGGCCCAGTCGGGCGTAGCGGGCGAGAAGCAGCTTGAGGTGCCGCGGTGACAGGTCGGGCCGACAGGATCGGCCAGCACCAGCAATGTGTCGTTGTCGCAGTCCGGCGTGATGCTCACTACCTTAAGGAAATGGCCGGAGCTTTCGCCTTTGGTCCAGAGACGCTGTTTGGTACGTGAGAAAAAGGTGACGTTGCCTTCGCTGAGGGTTTTCGCCAGCGCGTCCTGATTCATATAGCCGTGCATCAGCACTTCGCCGGAAACGTTGTGCTGCACGATAACGGGCATCATGCCCTCAGTTTTGGCCCAGTCGAGGCGGGCCAGTTGCTCTTCAGTTAACACGCGCGAATCTCCACTCCGTTTTCTTTCAGAAAGCTCTTCAGCTCGCCAATATTGATAATTTGCTTGTGGAACACCGAGGCGGCCAGCGCGCCGTCGACGTTCGCCTGTTCAAAAGCGTCAAGGAAGTGCTGCATGGTGCCTGCGCCGCCGGAGGCGATCAGCGGCACGTTGCAGACGTCGCGTACTTTTTTCAGCTGCACCAGATCGTAGCCGTTGCGTACGCCATCCTGGTTCATCATGTTCAGTACGATTTCGCCTGCGCCCCGCTTTTGCACCTCCTGCACCCACTCCAGAGTTTCCCACTGGGTCACGCGCGTGCGCGCTTCGTCGCCGGTATACTGATTTACATGATATTTGCCGCTTGCCTCGTCGAACCAGGTATCAATTCCCACCACGATGCACTGCACGCCGAAGCGATCCGCCAGGCGGGTGATGAGCGAAGGATCGGCCAGCGCAGGTGAGTTAACAGAGATTTTGTCGGCACCGAATTCCAGAATGCGCGCCGCGTCCTGCTCGCTTTTAATGCCGCCTGCCACACAGAAAGGAATATCGATCACTTCCGCTACGCGCGACACCCAGCTTTTGTCGACCACGCGGCCGTCGCTGGAGGCGGTAATATCGTAGAAGACCAGCTCGTCCGCGCCTTCCTGCGCGTAGCGCTGCGCCAGCGGCACGATATCGCCGATGATCTCATGGTTGCGGAACTGGACGCCTTTGACGACCTGACCGTCGCGCACGTCAAGACAGGGAATTATGCGTTTTGCCAGCATGCGATAGCCTCCGAAACCGTGAATTTACCTTCCAGTAAGGCGCGTCCGACAATCACGCCCTTGACGCCGCTGCCGCGCAGCGCTGCGATATCCTCAATGCCGCCGATGCCGCCGGAAGACTGAAACGCAATATCGGGATAGCGCGCGGTCACTTCCTGATAGAGCGCGACGTTAGAGCCGCTCAGGGTGCCGTCGCGCGAAATATCGGTGCAGAGCACATGCTTCAGGCCCACCGGCGCAAACTGCGCGATAACCTCTTCCAGCGTGACGCCCGCCGCTTCCTGCCAGCCGCTGATGGCGACCTCTTTACGGTTCGCCGCGTCGATGCGCACATCCAGCGCCAGCACGATCGCCTCGGGGCCAAATTCGCTAAACCACTTTTTCACTTCCTCCGGCTCTTTCACCGCCGTGGAGCCGACCACGACGCGGCTGGCGCCGGCATCCAGCAGCGCCCTGACGTCGTTGCGCGTGCGAATGCCGCCGCCGACCTGCACGATCGCCTCAACGCCGTTAAGCAGCGTTTGCAGCAGCGGGATCTGGCGCTGTGCCGGATCCTTTGCGCCGGTCAGGTCTACCAGATGCAGCACCGTCGCGCCCTGGCTGGCATACTCCTGCAGGCGCGGCAGCGGATCGCTGCCGTAATCGCGCTGCTGGCCATAATCGCCCTGATGCAGACGCACCACTTTGCCGTCAATTAAATCTAACGCGGGGATAATCATTACATCTCCAGGAAGTTTTTCAGCAGCTGCGCGCCCGCTTTGCCGGAGCGCTCGGGGTGGAACTGCACGCCAAAGAAGTTATCTTTCTGCACCGCTGCGGTGAAGGGCTGGCCGTAATCGCACTGGGCGATGGTGCTGGCGTTCACCGGCATGGCGTAGCTGTGCACGAAGTAGAAGTAGCTCTCTTCATCGATGCCGCGAAACAGGTGATTGCCCGCCTGAGCGATAATCTGGTTCCAGCCCATATGCGGCAGCGGCAGGCCCTGGGTATCCATCAGCCCGCAGGCCGCGTCGATAATGCCGAGGGTATTGATGCCGCCGTTCTCCTCGCTGCTGCTGCCCAGCAGCTGCATGCCGAGGCAGATGCCCAGCACCGGCTGGGTGCAGGCTTTGATCAGATCCACAAGGTCGCGCTCTTCCAGCTGGTTCATTGCCGCCTGCGCGGTGCCGACGCCCGGCAGAAACAGTTTGTCGGCGCGCAGCACCACGTCAGGGTCGCGGCTGACGTCAGGCGTGTAGCCAAGACGCTCCACCGCCCACTTGACCGACGAGAGGTTGGCGCAGCCGGTATCGAGGATCACCACGTTCATTACAGCACTCCTTTCGAGCTGGGCAGGGTGTTGCCCTCAACGCGGATCGCCTGGCGCAGCGTGCGGCCGAAGGCTTTAAACAGGCTCTCCACGCGGTGGTGATCGTTCTTGCCCTTGGTTTTAAGGTGCAGGGTGCTCATCATGGCGTAGGAGAGCGAGCTGAAGAAGTGCTCCACCATCTCGGTGCTCATATCGCCGACGCGCTGATAGCTGAACTCCGCCTTGAATTCGAGGTGCGGGCGGCCGGAGATATCGAGCGCGCAGCGCGCCAGACACTCATCCATCGGCAGCACGAAGCCGAAACGGCCGATGCCGCGCTTGTCGCCCAGCGCCTTCAGCAGCGCCTCGCCGAGCGCCAGCCCGGTATCTTCAATGGTGTGGTGATCGTCGATATAAAGATCGCCTTTCACTTCGATATTCATGCGGAAGCCGCCGTGCACCGCAATCTGGTCCAGCATATGGTCGAAGAAGCCGACGCCGGTGTTGATTTTGCTGCCGCCTTCGCGGTCCAGCCAGACCTCGACCTGAATCTGCGTCTCTTTGGTGTTGCGGTTAACCAGCGCATGGCGGTCGCGTCGGGTCAGCCGCGCCTGGATAGCGTTCCAGTCCTCGCCGTCACGGCCGAAGCGGATGCCCTGGATGCCCATATTCTGCGCCAGCTGGATATCGGTCAGCCGGTCGCCGATAACATAGCTGTTTGCCACGTCGATAGCGCCTTCCGCCAGCCACGCCTCGACCATTTTGGTCTTCGGCTTGCGGCAGTCGCAGTTATCTTCCGGCTTGTGCGGACAGATCAGCACGTCGTCAAAGTGGATGCCCTGCGAGCTGAGCACCTGCATCATCAGGTTATGCGGGCCGTCGAAATCCGCCTGCGGAAAGCTGCTGGTGCCCAGCCCGTCCTGATTGGTGATCATCACCAGCCGGTAACCGGCGCTCTGCAAAGCCAGCAGCGCCGGGATGACGTTGGCTTCAAACGCCAGCTTCTCCAGGCGATCCACCTGAAAATCCTCAGGCGGCTCGACGATAAGGGTGCCGTCGCGATCGATAAAAAGGGTCTTCTGACTCATGCTCTCTCCACAGATAAAGCCTGTAACGCGGCGATCAGGCGCTCGCACTCTTTACGCGTGCCGATTGAGATGCGCAGACATCCCGCAAGGCCCGGATTTTTGTTCTGGTCGCGCAGAATAATGCCCTGATCCCACAGGGATTTAAACACCGCAGGCGAATTGTCGAAGCGCGCCAGAATATAGTTGGTTTCGCTCGGAAAGACCTGCTGCACGATGCTGAGCCGGGAGAGCTGCTCCAGCAGCCAGGCGCGGCTGGCGTTCAGCTCGGCGACGTGCTGGCGCATCAGCGCGATGCCCTGGTCGCTCAGCGCCTGACCAGCGACGTCGGCGACCGGCGTCGCCAGCGGGTAGGGCGCGATCACCTTCATCAGCAGGTCGATGACCGGCGGGTTCGCCAGGGTAAAGCCGCAGCGCAGACCGGCCAGCGCAAAGGCCTTTGACAGCGTGCGCAGGATCACCAGGTGCGGGTAATCCTTCAGCCAGCCGCTCAGCGTCGCCTGCGGACAGAATTCAATATAGGCTTCATCGGCCACCACCAGCGCCTTTCCTGCGGTCATCTCCAGCAGCGCGCGGATGTCGTCCGGGTTGATCAGGTTGCCGGTCGGGTTGTTGGGGCTGCACATATAGACCACTTTCACGCCGTCGAGCTGTTCCGCGATGGCGGGCAGATTAAGCTGCCAGTTCTCCAGCGCGGGTACGGTGCGGTACGCAATGCCGATGGTTTCCGCACTGACGCTGTACATGCCGTAGGTCGGCGGGCAGAAGAGAATCGCGTCTTTGCCCGGCTCGCAGAAGGCGCGCATCACCAGTTCGATGCCTTCGTCCGCGCCGCGGCTCACCAGCACCTGTTCCGGCGTCAGCCCCGCGTAGGCGGCGTAGCGCTCAATCACAAGCTTCGGCTGACATTCCGGGTAGCGGTTCAGCGTCTGCTGCGACAGCTCAAATTCCACCGGCAGCGGAAATTCGTTGGCGTTGAGCCAGACGTCGCCGTTGCCGCCCAGGCGGCGCGCGGACTGGTAGGGCGTCAGGGCGCGCACGTTATCGCGCGCCAGCTCTTCAATATTCCGGCTCATGCCTGCTCCTTATTCAGCGCGGCAACGCGCAGGGTAACGGCGTTTTTATGGGCCTCAAGCTGCTCAGCGGCGGCCAGGGTTTCAATCGTAGCAGCGAGATTCAGGAAGCCCTGCGGCGTCAGCTCCTGCACCGTCATGCGCTTCTGAAAATCGGCCAGGCCGAGGCTGGAGCTGGTGGCGGTGTAGCCATACGTCGGCAGCACATGGTTGGTGCCGGAAGCGTAATCGCCCGCCGACTCCGGCGACCAGTCGCCAAGAAACACCGAACCGGCGCTGGTAATGGCGTCTACCAGATCGCGCGGCTGGCGCGTCTGAATAATCAGATGCTCCGGGCCGTACTGGTTAGAGATCGCCACGCACTCCGCCAGATCGCGTGTGACGATGAGACGGCTGCTCGCCAGCGCCTGACGCGCGGTTGCAGCGCGCGGCAGGGCCTGCAGCTGCGCCTCGACTGCTTCAGCGACGTTCTGGGCCAGCGTCAGCGATGGCGTCAGCAGAATTACCTGGGAGTCGGGGCCGTGTTCCGCCTGCGACAGCAGATCGGAAGCGACAAAGTCGGGCGTTGCACCTTCATCGGCAATAACCAGCACTTCCGACGGGCCGGCGGGCATATCGATCGCCGCGCCGTCGAGACGCTGGCTCACCTGGCGTTTCGCTTCGGTGACCCAGGCGTTGCCCGGTCCAAAAATTTTGTCTACTTTCGGCACGCTCTCGGTGCCGAAGGCGAGCGCGGCGATCGCCTGCGCGCCGCCGACCTGAAATACCTCTTCAACGCCGCAGAGCTGCGCTGCATAGAGGATCTCATCGGCGATCGGCGGCGGCGAGCAGAGCGCCACGCGGCTGCAGCCAGCGATGCGCGCCGGGGTCGCCAGCATCAGTACGGTAGAGAAGAGCGGGGCGGAGCCGCCGGGAATATAGAGGCCGACCGAGCGCACCGGACGGGTGATCTGCTGGCAGCGCACGCCGGGCTGGGTCTCGATATCCACGGCCGCCAGCTTCTGTGCGTTGTGGAAGGTTTCGATATTGGCGACGGCGGCGGCCATCGCCTGTTTAAGGGCGTCGCTCAGGCGCGCACCGGCGGCCGCTATCTGGTCGGGCGTGACGCGCAGCGCCTCCACCTGCGCCTTGTCGAAGCGCGCGCTGAACTCGCGCAGCGCCGCGTCGCCGTTGCTTTTTACCTGCTCCAGCACATCGCGCACCGTGGCGCTGATGGCGTCGGAAGCGGCGATAGCCGGACGCTGCAGCAGCGCCTGCTGCTCTTCCTCGCTGCACTGCTGCCATTCGACGGGGGTCATAAAGGACATGGCTTACTCCATCATCTTTTCAATCGGCAGCACCAGAATCGAGCTGGCGCCCAGCGCTTTCAGTTTTTCCATGGTTTCCCAGAACAGCGTTTCGCTGCTGACCATGTGCATTGCCACGCGGCTCTGATCGCCCGCCAGCGGCAGTACGGTCGGACGCTCGGCACCGGGCAGCAGCTGGATCACCTCTTCCAGACGCTCGCTCGGCGCGTGCATCATGATGTATTTGGATTCGCGCGCCTTGATAACGCCCTGAATACGGGTCATCAGCTTATCGATCAGCTCCTGCTTCTCTGGAGCCATTTCGCCGTCGCGCTGGATCAGCACCGCCTTTGAGCGGTAGATCACTTCAACTTCACGCAGGCCGTTGGCTTCCAGCGTGGCGCCGGTTGACACTAAGTCGCAAATCGCGTCCGCCAGTCCGGCGCGCGGCGCGACTTCCACCGAGCCATTCAGCATGCAGGGTTTGAAATTGAGGCCTTTTTTGTCGAGATACTGTTTCAGCAGGTGAGGATAAGAGGTGGCGATGCGGGCATTATTCAGACACTGCGGGCCGGTGTACTCTTCATCTACCGGCATCGCCAGCGACAGGCGGCAGCCGCCGAAGTCCAGGCGACGCAGGGTAAAATAGCGCGGGTCGTCGCCCTGCGCGCGGCGCGTCAGCAGCTCCTCTTCCAGCACGTTTTCGCCAATGATGCCGAGATCGACCACGCCATCCATCACCAGACCGGGAATATCGTCATCGCGCACGCGCAGAATATCGATCGGCATGTTCTCTGCGAAGGCGATCAGGCGCTGCTGCTGCAGGTTGATTTTAATGCCGCAGCGCGCCAGCAGTTCGCGTGAGTCATCGCTTAAACGACCAGATTTTTGCATAGCTATGCGAATGCGCTTGTTATCTAACATCGGTCCCGTCCTCTTTTTCATTCCTGTCTGAAAAGGTATTGCGTCAGCCCATAAAAAAACCCCCGGAAGACGATCTTCCGGGGGTTCTCTTTGCGTTCGCACCACTGGAAGATCTGAATGTCTCCCAGCACACATCGCCTGAAAGACTAGTCAGGGTGATGGTGGTGATGATGGTTGAACTGAACGCGTGTCATAATAAATTCCGTTGCTGAATGAGTATTCATTTGCGTGCTGATTAACCTAGCGAAGATAGCTGCGATGCGCAACCCTTTTTTAATCTTTGCGGTTCGGCAGCGCCGCGCACTAAGATGAACAGCAGTGAGGCAAGCGCAGGAGAGAATATGAAGAAGGTCGCAATTATCGGTCTGGGATGGCTGGGCATGCCGCTCGCGCTCGCGCTGGCGGCGCGCGGCTGGCAGGTCACCGGCAGTAAAACCACGCCGGACGGCGTTGAGGCGGCGCGACGCTGCGGCATTGACGCGGTGCAGCTGCGGCTGACGCCGGAAACAGAGTGCGATGCCGAGGATCTCGCCATGCTGTTCAGCGTCGACGCGCTGGTGGTCACCTTGCCCGCCAGCCGTACGGCGGAAGGGGGCGAGAGCTATATGCAGGCGGTGCAGAACGTAGTGAACAGCGCGCTGGCGAACCAGGTGCCGCGCATTATCTTCACCAGTTCGACTTCGGTCTACGGCAGCGGCAACGGCGTAATGAAAGAGAACAGCGCGCTGCAGCCGGAAACGGTGGCGGGCAAGACGCTGGCGGAACTGGAAAGCTGGCTGCACGATCTGCCCGGCACCCAGGTCGATATTCTGCGTCTTGCCGGTCTGGTAGGGCCGAGTCGCCATCCGGGCCGTTTTCTGGCAGGGAAAACCGGGCTGAGTAACGGCTCCCACGGCGTGAATCTGGTGCATCTGGACGATGTTGTAAGCGCGATTACGCTGCTGCTGCAGACGCCGAAAGGCGGGCGGGTCTATAACCTCTGCGCGCCGAAACACCCGTCGCGCGACGCCTTTTACCCGGCGGTATCGCGCCAGCTGGGCCTGACGCCGCCGACCTTTTTACCTTCGCCATCCGGCGAGACCGGCAAGCTGATTGACGGCTCGCGTATCTGCAACGAGCTGGGGTTTGAGTACAGCTACGACGATCCGGCGAAAATGCCGCTGGCGTAATCTCTGCCTCTCACACGCCGAGCCGATCGCGCAGCGCATACCAGGCGGCACCCATTGCGGTCAGCGGCACCTTAAAGCGCCGTCCGCCAGGAAAGGGCAGGTGCGGCAGCTTCGCAAAAGCGTCGAAGCGTTCCGCATCGCCGCGCAGCGCTTCGCAAATCAGCTTCCCGGCGAGATGGGTACAGGTAACGCCGTGGCCGCTGTCTCCCTGCATAAAGTAAACGTTGTGTTCCAGCCGCCCAAACTGCGGCAGCCTGGAGAGGGTGAGCAGGAAGTTGCCGCTCCAGCGATAGCTGAAGGCGATATCGCGCAGCTGTGGGAAGGTACGCAGCAGCTTGGGACGGATCAGCGCGTCGATATCACCCGGATCGCGCGCGCCATAGACGACGCCGCCGCCATAAAGCAGCCGGTTATCGGCCGTCAGCCGGAAATAATCGAGCAGATAGTTGCAGTCCTCGACGCAGTGATTGTTCGGCAGCAGCGCCAGCGCCCGATCGCGACTCAGTGGCTCACTGGTGATGATTTGCGAGCCGCATGCCATGCTTTTCCGCGTCAGACGCGGCTCCAGCTGCGAAGGCAGATAAGCATTCCCCGCGAAAATCACGAAGGTCGCGCTCACCTCGCCGTGGGCGGTGGTGATCCGATTCGGCGCGCCATACTTCAGCGCCGTCGCCGCCGAGCCTTCATAGATGCGCCCGCCGTGACGACGGATCGCTTCGGCTTCGCCCAGCGCCAGGTTAAGCGGATGCAGATGGCCGCCGCGCCGATCCAGCAGACCGCCGACATAACGGTCGGTCGCGATTTCGCGCCGGATACCGCGCTCGTCCAGCAGTTCCAGATCGCGATTGCCATACTTTTCCCACAGCCGCTGCTGGTGGCGCAGATGGTTCATCTGGCGCAGGTTGAGCGCGGCGAAAATATTGCCGGGCCGGTAGTCGCAGGCGATGGCGTAGCGGTCGATGCGGTCGCGAATAATTTCGGCGCCCTCAAACATCATGCTGCCGAGCATACGCGCGCTCTCTTTGCCGTAGCGCTGCTCGATCACGTCTACATCGCGGCTGTAGGAGTTCACCACCTGCCCGCCGTTGCGGCCGCTGGCGCCGAAGCCGACGCGCGCCGCCTCCAGCACCACGACGTCGTAGCCCGCCTCAGTCAGGTAGAGCGCGGCGGAAAGACCGGTAAAACCTGCGCCGATAATACAGACGTCACACTGGATACTCTCCTGCAGCATCGGCCAAGGCGCATGATCGTTGGCGGACGCCGCGTAGTAGCTTTCAACGTGTTGCATCACAACCTCCTGCGTGCGGATGCGTCAGAAATTGGCGGGCGTATGGGCGCTGACGATACGGCAGGGCTGCGCGGAGAGATTGGTAAAGCTGTGCGGCAGCCCGGTATCGATCACGTAACTTTCGCCCGCGTTAAGGTGGTAAGGTTGTCCGTTAACCACCAGGGTGATTTCTCCCTCCAGCAGCGTGCCGGTCTCTTCCCCTGGATGACGCAGCTTTTCCCCGGTGCTGGCGCCGGGCTGATAGGTCTCCAGCAGCATGCCGATTGACCGCTGCGCCTGCCCGTTGTCTACCAGCTTCAGCGACACGCCCTGACTGCCGATCTCTACCAGATCCTCCTGGCGGACAATCACCTTCGGCGTGTCATACCCCTTAGGCTCGGAAAAGAACTCCGACAGCGACAGCCCATAAACTTTTAATAGTTTCTGCAGCGTGCTGACCGCCGGGCTAACCTTGTCCTGCTCGATGGTGCTGATTGCGCTGTGGGTTAAGCCTGACAGTTCAGCGGCGCGGCGCTGAGACAATCCCAACTCTTGCCGGATTTGCGATAAACGTCGTCCGGGTGCCAGAGCGGCATCGTTCATGGTGTTTTTTCCTTGTGATAGTGCTGTGCGGCGTGAATAAACCCCGCGAAAATCGCGCGCGAGGCGTCGTTATGTTCCGGCTGCCATTCAGGATGCCACTGCACCGCGAGGGCAAAGGGATGGCGGCGCAGGCTGACCGCTTCGATCAGGCCATCCGGCGCGCGCGCCTCAATGCGCAGCTGCGGGCCTGTCTCGCGGATGCCCTGATGATGCAGTGAATTAACCGCCAGCGGCGCGTCGCTCCCCAGCAGCCTCGTCAGTAGCCCATCCGCTTCGGGAAAAACGTCATGCGTCGGCGCGTACTGTACGTTTAACGGCTGCGTCGCCTCTTCATGGTGCGTCAGACCTGATTTTAGCTGGTCGAGATCGCGCCACAGCGCGCCGCCGTTGGCCACGACCAGCTCCTGCATGCCGCGACAGATGCCAAACAGCGGCATCCCGCGGCTGGTGGCCCAGGTAATAATGGCGAAGGCGAGCCGGTCGCGGCCGGGATCGGCATGCGCCTCTTTACCCGCTTCGCCATACTGCCAGGGTTCGATATTGCTTGGGCTGCCGGTCAGCAGGACGCCGTCGAGCGCCGCCAGCGCCTGTTCCAGCAGAGAAGGCGTCGCGCAGAGCTGATGAGGCAGGGCAAGGGGCACGCCGCCCGCCTGGGTTATCGCCGTCAGGTATTTGTTATGCACCGACTGCGTGGGATGGCCGCCATTATCGATCTGGCACATCGCTACGCCGATCAAGGGGTTGTTAAAAATAATGCCCATCTCATTCCTCGACTCGCTGTTCAAAAAATTCACCGATCGAGCACGCAAAGGGTAAAAGTGTGCAATATTTTTCCAATCTAGCAACGCACTGTTTGTTTCTCAAACAGTTTTGTTACATTTGCACACTTTTTGTGTTGGCGCTATGTTAGAAGAGTGGCTGTTATTTTGAGCATTGCGCAAACCAACTAACGGTAGAAGGCGGGTGGGACATGACGAACCTCGTGGAAGTTGAAGACTTCACGCGTCACAGTGAAGAGAGACGAACCAGCGCGTTCCAGCTTGAGGTGAAAACCTGGCTGGAACGCCATCCTGAAACGCAGTATGTCGATATCTTATTAAATGATTTAAATGGCGTCTTTCGCGGTAAGCGCATCCCGGTCGCCGCGCTGGCGAAACTGGAAAAAGGGTGTTATTTCCCGGCCTCGGTTTTCGCCATGGATATCCTCGGTAATACCGTCGAAGAAGCCGGCCTCGGACAATCTCTCGGCGAACCTGACAACCTCTGTATGCCGGTTCCCGGCACCTTAGTTCCCTCTGCTTCCGATCCTGAACACATCGCCCAACTGCTGTTGACCATGTGCAACCAAGATGGCACTCCCTTTGACGTTGAACCCCGCAATGTCCTTAACCGACTGTGGCAGCAGCTGCGCAATCGAGGGCTGTTTCCGGTGGTAGCGGTAGAGCTGGAGTTCTATCTGGTAGACAAGGCGCGCGACGCCGAAGGCTATATTCAGCCGCCGTGCGCGCCGGGCAGCAGCGAACGCAATATGCAGAGCCAGGTTTACTCCGTCGATAACCTGGATCACTTTGGCGCAGTCCTGCGCGATATCGACGCGCTGGCGCGTCAGCAAAATATCCCCGCCGACGGCGCGCTGGCGGAAGCCTCGCCAGGCCAGTTTGAAATCAACCTGCGTCACACCCGCGATGTGCTGAGCGCCTGCGACCATGCGGTACAGCTTAAAAGGCTGATCCGTCAGGTAGCGGAGAACCACGGCATGACCGCGACCTTTATGGCTAAACCCTATGAAGAGTATGCGGGTAGCGGCATGCATGTGCATATCAGCATGCTGGACGCCGCCGATCATAACGCCTTCGCTACTGACGACGGCAGCGACTCGCCGCTGTTAAAGCGCGCGCTGGCGGGCATGCTCGATCTGATGCCGGCGTCGATGGCGCTGCTGGCACCCAACGTCAACGCTTATCGCCGCTTCGTGCCAGAAGCCTATGTGCCGCTACGGGCCTCCTGGGGACATAACAACCGCACCGTGGCGCTGCGCATTCCCTGCGGCGACGTGGAAAATCACCGCGTGGAGTATCGCGTCGCGGGCGCAGACGCCAATCCTTACCTGGTGATGTCGGCGATTCTGGCGGGCATTCTGCACGGGCTGGATACCGCGCTGCCGCTGCCCCAGCCGGTACAGGGCAACGGCCACGAGGCGGAGGGCATTCCGCTGCCGGTGCGTCAGAGCGAGGCGCTCTGTGAATTTGAAAGCAGCTATCCGCTGCAAAAACTGCTGGGCGAGCGTTTCGGCGCGGTGTGGCACAGCTGTAAGCACCACGAGATGATGCAGTTCGAGCGACTGGTCACCGCCACGGAGATAGACTGGATGTTAAAAAACGCCTGAGAAAAAAGTCGCTATACTTATTAGCGGGTCTTGTGTTTTTCCTGCGTTTTGGGGCAAAATACGCGGCCTGCAAAAATCCGAATATAACCGATGCTTTTAAGAGCCTCGGTTATTTTTTTTGCATGTACTTAGCCGATTCGCATGAGGCCGGGCGCGCCCGGATAGATACTCGTTAAAAAACGCGCAAGCGTACGACCTGAGGATACAAAGATGGGGATGTTTTTCATTCAGCCGGCCCGCGCTGGCTCTCGTTTCCGTGATGACTACGGCGCCGCGCTGGCTCATAACGCCGCCTTCCTTGCTCCCGTGATGCAATCCAGTCAGGTTGCAGCTCAGGGAGGTCTGAAACATGTCGCTTGATACCTCAGCACCACAGCGTGCGCACCTGAAAAAATCTCTGACCCTGCTTCCGGTCGTCATGATTGGCCTCGCCTACATGCAGCCGATGACCCTGTTTGATACCTTCGGTATCGTCTCGGGTCTGACCAGCGGTCACGTCGCCACCGCCTACGCCTTTGCGCTGATTGCGATTCTGTTTACCGCCGTAAGCTACGGTAAGCTGGTACGCCGCTTCCCATCTGCGGGCTCCGCTTATACCTACGCTCAAAAGGCGATCAGTCCGCACGTCGGCTTTATGGTCGGCTGGTCATCTCTGCTGGACTACCTGTTCATGCCGATGATCAATATCCTGCTGGCGAAAAACTATTTCGAAGCGCTGGTGCCCGGCATTCCGTCGTGGATTTTCGTGGTGCTGCTGGTGGCGTTTATGACGATGTCCAACCTGCGCGGCATTAAAACCGTGGCGAACTTCAACAGCGTTATCGTTGTGTTGCAGGTTGTGGTGATGATCGGTATCACCGGCATGGTCATTTACGGCGTGGCGCACGGCGAAGGCGCGGGGACGCTCACCAGTTCGCAGCCGTTCTGGTCCGCTGACGCCCATGTGGTGCCGATGATTACCGGCGCGACAATTCTCTGTTTCTCGTTCCTTGGCTTTGACGGCATCAGCTCGCTGTCGGAAGAGACGAAAGATGCAGAACGCACCATTCCGCGCGCGATTTTCCTGACGGCGCTGATCGGCGGTCTGATCTTTATCGTGGCCTCATACTTCCTGCAGCTTTACTTCCCGGATATCTCGCGCTTTAAAGATCCGGATTCGTCACAGCCTGAGATCATGCTGTACGTTGCTGGCCATGTGCTGCAGTTCGGCATTCTGATCTTCTCAGTGGTGACCGTGCTGGCGTCAGGTATGGCGGCGCACGCGGGCGTTTCGCGTCTGATGTATGTGATGGGCCGCGACGGCGTCTTCCCGGAGCGTTTCTTCGGCTATATCCATCCGAAGTGGCGCACACCGTCGCTGAACGTGCTGCTGGTCGGTGCCGTTGCGCTGATGGCGATTCGTTTCGATCTGGTGACGGCGACGGCGCTGGTTAACTTCGGCGCGCTGGTGGCGTTTACCTTTGTTAACCTGTCGGTGATCGCTCAGTTCTGGATCCGTGAGAAGCGTAACCGCACGCTGCGCGACCACATTAACTATCTGGTGCTGCCGGTGCTCGGCGCGCTGACGGTTGGCGCGCTCTGGATTAACCTGGAAGAGAGTTCGATGGTGCTGGGCCTGATTTGGGCCGCCGTGGGGATTGTTTACCTCGCGTTTGTTACCCGCAGCTTCCGCAATCCGGTGCCGCAGTACAGCGAAGAAGTCTAATCCGCTGATGGTTAAAAAGGGTGAGGCGCAGGCCTCACCCTTTTTTTATCCGCGATGTCCCGCCTGCGCGAAGGCCGCGCTGAGATCCAGCCGCTGCCAGAACTGCTGCTCTGGCGTGTTGCCCGACAGCGGATAGCCTGCCGGCAGCGCCGTCTTCTCCATCAATGCGCGACGCTGCGCCGCCGAAAGCTGCGGCAGTGCCGACTCCAGCAGCACCTCCGCTCCCTGTGGCACGCTGAGCGCGTGCGCCTGAACGTGCTGTCGCGGCAGGTTATAGGTCATAGTGAAGCGGTAGAACGTCTTCATTGCCGGATCCTGATAGTTGTCATCGCCTTTTACGGTTTGCGCGCATACCGCCAGCGAAGTGCCGCACTCTTTCTCCAGCGCGCTGCGCAGCTGGTCGCGCGCCTCGCTGAACAGCCTGCGATAGGCTGGATCGTTAAGAAAGTGCGCCACGTTGCGCTCGGCCACCATGCGTGAACCCATCACGTCGAGCGGGTAGTGCACGCCAAGCACGATACGGGAGTAGCCATAGCGCGCGCCGCGCACCAGCAACGCCTGAAAACGCTCCGGGATCATCTGCGCCAGCAGCAGCGAGTCAGTTACGCCCGTACTGGTATGCCCGCTGGGAAAGGATCCGCCGTCGGCGGTGTAGGGTTTACCATCTTTTACCACCACATCGTCTGGCACCAGATGGATGGTATTGTCCGCCGCCAGGAAGGGGCGCGGATAGTTAAAGTGTTTTTTCGCCGCGCTGGTGCTGATCTCGGTCGCTTTAATCAGCGCCGCCGCTTTGCTCAGCTCGCCTTTATCGTAGGCGGCCAGAAAGGCTTTGCCGAGGCGCGGGCCGAGCGCGTCAGCGGTGAAATAGAGATAGCTGATGCCTTCCGCGTCGGCCAGCGCCTGGTGTCGCGCGCCCTGGGTGGCGTTAAGGTTAATTTCCGCAACCGTGGCGCGGTTAGCATCCAGTGCCGTTTTCGGCAGCGCCGTAAAGCTGGAGAGCAGGGCGCTGCCCGCCTGCTGGTTAGCTTTTACCTGAAAGTCGTAGCCGCTCGCCTTGAGCCAGGCGCTGTCCGCCTGCGCGTGAGTTTGCTTCGCCTTTTCCAGCGCGTCGCGCGTCAGCGTCGGCGCGCCATTCTGCAATGCCTGACGTTCCGCCTGCAGGATCTGCTGCTCCAGCGCGTTAAAAGCCGGGCTATTCGATTCGGGGGTAGTGGTGCGCGCCAGTGCCGCCGCCTGCGGTAGCGTGGTTGCCTGCGCCTGCTGCGCCAGCAGTAGCGCCGCAGCGATAAACGTAAAACGTAATTTCATGTTTTTATCCTGTTATTCAGAGAATTACCTTGCCGGTTTTGACGGTAACTCCGCAGGATGACGTTTTTATTGCAGCGCTGAGGTTCGAGGGGATTTAGCGCGCCGCTATTCCGCCAGCACCAGCTCCCAGCTCCCCTCGCTCAGCGCGCTGCGTGCGGCGGCGCTAAGCTGCGTATCGGTAATGATGCTGTCGAAGCAGCGCAGCGGCAGCGCCAGAAAGGTGGCGATCTTGTTGTACTTTGAACTGTCGCTCAGCAGTACGCGCTTGCTGCTGACGTCGCTTACCGTCTGTTTCACCGTGACCTTATCTTCATCGGGCGTAAACAGCCCGCGCGGGCCCCAGCAGGAGGCGGAGATAAAGGCGATATCGATCGCCAGATGGCGCAGGCTGCGCGCCGCGCTTTCGCCCACGCAGGAGCGGTTGTCGCGGCAAACCGTGCCGCCGGTATGGATCACCCGGCAGTCGCTCGCCTCCATCAGCAGGTTGGTCACCATAAAGTCATTGGTGACCACCAGCAGATCCTCGCGGTCCAGCAGCTCGCGTGCCAGCGCCAGCGTGGTGGTGCCTGCATCCAGATAGATGCAGCTGTTGCGCGGAATATGCTGGGCGGCATAGCGGCCGATAGCGTTCTTCTCGGCGTTGTAAAGCGTAGTCTTCGTCTGATGCGACGGCTCCGCCGCCAGCCGGTCGGCCGAACGCACGCCGCCGGAAACCGACAGCACCGCGCCTTGCTCTTCCAGCTTCTGCACATCCCGGCGAATGGTCATATGCGATACGCCGAGCCGCTCCGTCAGTTCGGCAATGCTCACCACGCCGCGTTCGGCGACCAGCGCCAGAATCTGCTGATGGCGTTCAATCGGTATCATCTTTTGCACTCCTTGCTTATCAATTTTTCACAGTTTAAAGCATTTGCTTTGCCAGTCGAATGAAAATTTTTGCCGCGTTGAAAGCGTGGACAACCTGTTAAAATCCCTAAATATCATAAAGATGAGTGGATTGTGAAGAAATGTTCAATTCTAGTCTGGTTAGTGAAAATATGTGACGCATAGCACGTTTATCCACCAGTGATCCTGCCAGAATTAACAACATTCAACAAATAATCACTTAAATTAACAGCGGAGGATTACGGTGCCACTCTCAAACGTCTGTGTTATCGGTTTAGGTTCAATGGGAATGGGCGCGGCGACTTCCTGTATTCGCGCCGGGCTGAATACCTGGGGCGTGGATCTTAATCCCGCCGCGCTGGACACGCTGCGGCAGGCTGGTGCGCGCGACGCGCAAACCTCGGCCGACGGGTTTGTCGAACAGCTGGACGCGGTGCTGCTGCTGGTGGTCAATGCCGCACAGGTTAACGCCATTCTGTTCGGCGAAAACGGCCTGGCGGCGAAGCTGAAGCCCGGCACCGTGGTTATGGTCTCGTCCACTATCTCCGCCCAGGATGCGCAGCAGATCGAGCAGCAGCTGGCGCAGCACCAGCTGCTGATGCTGGACGCGCCGGTCTCCGGCGGCGCGGCGAAAGCGGCCACGGGCGAAATGACGGTTATGGCGTCCGGCAGCGACGCGGCGTTTGAGCGCCTGCAGCCGGTGCTGGATGCGGTAGCGGCGAAAGTCTACCGCATCGGCAGCGAAATCGGCCTCGGTTCGACCGTTAAAATTATTCATCAGCTGCTGGCGGGGGTGCATATCGCCGTTGGCGCCGAAGCGATGGCGCTGGCGGCGCGCGCCGGCATCCCGCTGGAGACTATGTATGACGTGGTGACCAACGCGGCGGGTAACTCCTGGATGTTTGAGAACCGCATGCGACACGTGGTGGACGGCGACTACAGCCCGAAATCCGCCGTCGATATTTTCGTCAAAGATCTTAGCCTGGTGGCGGATACTGCCAAATCGCTGCACTTCCCGCTGCCGCTCGCCTCCACGGCGCTCAATATGTTTACGGAAGCCAGCAACGCTGGTTACGGCCGTGAAGATGACAGCGCCGTGATTAAAATTTTCAGCGGCATTCAGCTGGCGCAGGCGAAGGAGTGAGCATGACGCGTTTAGGCATCATCGCCGACGATTTTACCGGCGCTACCGACATCGCCAGTTTTCTGGTGCAGAACGGGCTGCCCACCATCCAGTTTAACGGCGTGCCGCAGCAGCATGACGCGCTGACCGCGCAGGCGATCGTCATCAGCCTGAAGTCACGTTCCTGCCCGGCGGAGCAGGCGATCGCCCAGTCGCTGGCCGCGCTGCGCTGGCTACAGGAGCAGGGCTGCGATCGCTTTTACTTCAAGTACTGCTCGACCTTCGACAGCACCGAGCAGGGCAATATCGGTCCGGTAACCGACGCGCTGCTGGCAGCATTGGGCGAAACTCAGACGGCGATCTCTCCGGCGCTGCCGGTCAATGGCCGTACCGTCTATCTCGGTCATCTGTTCGTCGGTGAGCAGTTGCTGAGCGACTCAGGTATGCGCCACCATCCGGTGACGCCGATGCGCGACAGCAATCTGCTGCGTCTGATGGAACGTCAGGCGGCTGGCAAAGCGGGCCTTATCGCCGCGCCGCTGCTCGACCAGGGCGCGCAGGCGGTGCGCGACGGGCTGAGCGAGCTGAAAGCGCAAGGCGTTAACTATGTGGTGCTGGATGCGCTCCATGAGCAGCATTTGCTGACGCAGGGCGAAGCCCTGCGCGACATGCGTCTGGTTACCGGCGGCTCGGGACTGGCTATCGGTCTGGCGCGCCAGTGGGCGACGGCCGACAGCGACCGCGCCGACGCGGAAAACGCAGGGCGTCCGCAGGGCGAACGCGCCGTGGTGATCTCCGGCTCCTGTTCGCAGATGACCAATCTCCAGGTCAGCGCCTACCGTCAGCAGGCGCCGGCGCGCGAGGTTGAAGTCGCGCGCTGTCTGGATAACGTCGAGGCCTACGCACAAACGCTGTGCGACTGGGTGGTCACCCACAGCGACCAGCCGCTGGCACCGCTGCTCTACGCCACCGCCGACGCGCAGCAGCTGCAGGCGATTCAGCACGAGTATGGCGCGCAGCGCAGCAGCGAGGCGGTGGAACAGCTCTTTGCCGCCGTAACGCGCGAACTCAAGGCGCGCGGCTGGCAGCGCTTTATCGTGGCGGGCGGCGAAACCTCCGGCGTAGTGGCACAGAGCCTCGGCGTCACGGCGTTTCATATCGGGCCGACGATTTCACCCGGCGTACCCTGGGTCCGCGATATCCATCAGCCGTTGTCGCTGGCGCTGAAGTCCGGCAATTTCGGCGACGAACACTTTTTCCGCCGCGCACAAACGGAGTTTGCATATGACTGAACAACAGGCCCGCGAAGAGATGGTGAAGCTGGGCGCCTCCTTTTTCGCCCGCGGCTACGCCACCGGCTCTGCGGGCAATCTTTCTCTGCTGCTGGATGATGGCAACCTGCTGGCGACGCCGACCGGCTCCTGCCTCGGCGAGCTGGAGGCCGATCGCCTGTCGAAAGTGACGCTGGCAGGGGAGTGGCTCTCCGGTGATAAGCCCTCCAAAGAGATCGCCTTTCACCGCGCGCTCTACGCCAGGGATCCCGAATGCAAAGCGGTGGTACATCTGCACAGCCACTACCTGACCGCGCTCTCCTGTCTTGAGGGGCTGGATACGCAAAACTGTATCCGTCCGTTCACGCCCTACGTGGTAATGCGCGTTGGCGACGTGCCGGTAGTGCCTTACTACAAACCCGGCGATCAACGACTGGCGGACGATCTGTCGCGGCTGGCGGGCCAGTATCGCGCCTTTCTGCTGGCGAACCATGGGCCGGTTGTGGTGGGTAAATCGCTGCGCGAAGCCGCAGACAATACTGAAGAGCTGGAAGAGACCGCCCGACTGATGTTTACCCTGGGCGACCGCGCCATTCGCTACCTTAGCGCGAGCGAAGTGGCGGAATTAAGGAGTCGATAATGCCGAAGTTTGCCGCAAACTTATCCACCCAGTTCAATGAAGTTCCTTTTACCGAGCGCTTCGCCGCCGCGGCGCAGGCCGGTTTCGACGCGGTGGAGTTTCTCTTTCCCTACGACTATCCGGCGGCGCAGCTGAAGCAGCTGCTGGATGAAAACCATCTGAAGCTGGTGCTGTTCAACACCGCGCCGGGCAACGTGGCGGCGGGCGAGTGGGGCGTATCGGCGATTCCCGGCCGCGAAGCGGAAGCGCGCGCTGATATCGACCGCGCGCTGGAGTATGCGCTGGCGCTTGAGGTGCCGCAGGTGCATATCATGGCGGCGACGGTACCGCCGGGCGCGGATCGCGCGGCATACGCCGACACCTTTGTGCGCAATATGCACTATGCGGCGGAGCGCTTCGCGCCCCACGGCATTAACCTGCTGCTGGAAGCGCTCAATCCGGTCACTAAACCGAACTATCTCTATGCCAGTCAGTACCAGACGCTGGAGATGGCGGCGCGCATCGATCGCCCCAACGTCTTTACCCAGCTCGATCTGTTCCACGCGCAGCTTGTGGACGGCAATCTCAGCCGTCTGATCCGTGAGAACCTCGGTCGCTACCGCCATATCCAGATCGCGTCCGCGCCGGACCGCCATGAGCCGGATGAAGGGGAGATCAACTATCCCTGGCTGTTTACGCTGCTGGATGAGGTGGGCTACGACGGCTGGATCGGCTGCGAATATATCCCGCGCGGCAACACGCTGGACGGCCTCGGCTGGTTTGCGCCCTGGGCGAAAAAACGCTGAGTGTTCTGATAAGCCCGGCGCTGCGGCGCCGGGATGCTTTCATCCGTTTGTCATCCTGCGCCTGTTCCAGGCAGCACTGTACGCCTTATTCATAAAAAAATAACGATATCTGAGGATTACCATGTCCACCGCACTGCTGTTAGCCATTGCGACCGCCAGCATCGTCATACTGCTGCTGCTGGTCATTAAAGCCAGAGTCCATCCTTTTGTTGCGTTGCTGATCGTCAGCCTGCTGGTTGCCGTCGCGACAGGCATCCCCGCCGAGAAGATCATGGATACCATTATGAGCGGCATGGGCGGCCTGCTCGGCCATATCGCCATTATTATCGTGCTGGGGGCGATGCTCGGCGCGGTGATCGAAGCCTCTGGCGGCGCAGAGTCGCTGGCGCAACGCTTCAGTAAAAGCCTCGGCATTAAGCGCACCGTCGCCGCGCTGACCATGGCGGCATTTATCCTCGGCATTCCGGTCTTTTTTGAGGTCGGCTTTATTATCGTTATCCCGTTGATCTACGGCTTTACCAAGGTAGCGCGCGTCTCACCGCTGAAGTTTGGTCTGCCGATGGCGGGGGTGATGCTGACCGTACATGTGGCCCTGCCGACGCATCCGGGGCCAGCGGCCGCCGCGGGCATTTTACACAGCGATATGGGCTGGCTGATGATGATCGGCTTGGCGATTTCAGTGCCGGTCGGCATCGTCGGTTACTATGTGGCGAAGCTGATGAATCGCCGCCACTACCATCTGTCGGTTGAAGTATTGGAGCAGCTGCAAATGGCGAAGCCGGAAGGCGCGGAGAAAAAGAATGAGCCCGCGCCGCCGGGCGCGCTCACTATCGCGGGTTTGATTGTGGTGCCGATCCTGCTGATCGTCGTGGGCACGCTCTCCCACTCGCTGCTGGCGGCCGACAGCCTGCCGGGCAAAGTGATGACGGTTATCGGCACGCCGCCAATCGCGCTGCTGATCGCCCTCGCGCTGGCAGCCTGGCTGCTGGGCGTACGCCGCGGCTGGAGCAGAGAGAAGCTGGAAGATTTGACCGGCCGCGCTATTCCGGGATCGGCGAGCGTGATCCTGGTGGCGGGTGCGGGCGGCGCCTTCGGTAAAGTGCTGGTGGAGTCGGGCGTCGGCAAGGCGCTGGCGACGACGCTGGAGACGCTGCATCTGCCGCTGGTGCCCGCCGCGTTTATTCTGTCGCTGGCGCTGCGCGCCTCGCAGGGATCGGCCACGGTGGCGATCTTGACCACCAGCGGCCTGCTTACCTCCGCGGTCAGCGGGGCCAGCGATATGGCGCGCGTGCTGGTGACGCTGGCGGCCTGTTTCGGCGGTCTGGGGTTGTCGCACGTTAACGACGCGGGCTTCTGGGTCGTGACGCGCTATCTGGGACTGTCCGTGGGCGACGGCCTGAAAACATGGACGGTGCTGACGACGCTGATGGGTCTGACCGGCTTTGCGCTGACCTGGCTGGTCTGGGCGCTGGTGTAGCGCTAAGCGCCCCGTGCGGGCCTGACAGACGCCGCGCGCTGGCGAACCGGCCACGCGTTGCTTACTCTTAATCCTTTAACAAAAGGGAGGAGTGACCTGATGAAAATTGGACTGGTAGGTTATGGCACCGGCGGGCAGCATTTTCACGCGCCCTTTATCTGCGCCGCGCGCGGCGTTGAACTGGCGGGGATCGTCGCCCGCGCGCCGGCGACCGTCGCTAAAGTAAAGCGCGATTTCCCCGATATCCCCGTTTATGACGATCTCAAATCGCTGCTTGAGGCGGGGGTCGATGCCGTCACCATTACGACGCCGCCCCATACCCGACGGGAACTGGTGCTGGAGGCGATCGCCGCAGGCGTTGCGGTTATTGCCGACAAGCCCTTTGCGCCGGATGCCGAAACCGGGCGTGAGCTGGCCGCCGCGGCGGAGAAAAAAGGGGTGCTGCTGTCGGTCTATCATAATCGCCGTTTTGACGCCGATATTCTGACGGTGAAAAAGCTGCTGGAGCAGCAGCGTCTGGGGCGGCTCTGGCGCGTCCACAGCCGCATGGATTATAACGATCCGGACACGCTGGAAGCGGGCGAGCAGGGCGGCCTGCTGCGTGATATCGGCAGCCATCTGGTTGATCAGGCGGTGTGGCTGCTCGGGCCAGTAAAAGCGGTATTCGCCCAGACGGACAAGATCGCGCGCCCGGAAGGGCCAACGGTCGCCAGCTTCGTTATCACTCTGATCCATGAGAGCGGCGTTCACTCCCATCTCTCCTCAACCAAAACCTGCTACCTCAACGCGCGTGAGTGGCGTCTTTATGGCGAGGAAGGAAGTTTTTTTTCGCTCGGCACCGACGTGCAGGCGCAGGCTATTTTCGCGGGTAAGCGTCCGGCGGACAATCTCAGCGAGTGGGGCTACGAGCAGCCGGATCGCTGGGGCGTGCTGCGAACGGCCGAGGGCGAAACGCGTGTGGAGTCAGAGCAGGGACGGTATCACGCCTACTACGAGGCGTTCGCCGAGGCCTTCCGAACCGGCTCGCCGCCGCCGGTCACGACTGAACAGGCGATACGCACACTGGAAGTGCTTGACGCTGCGATGCTCAGCGCCGAGCGCGGCGAGCTGGTCACGCTGAGCTAAGGGCAGGGCGCGCCTGCCCTGAAGGCGTCAGGAAACCAGCTCCTGCGCATAGTGGTAAAGCGCCTTAAGCTGCGCCATTTTTTCTGCGTCCTCTTCGTGCAGGCTCGCCAGCGACTCCAGCTCCAGCAGGAACGCCTGCACCCGATCGGCGTTCAGCGCCTCGCGACGGTGCTGCAGCCAGCGCTGCTGCTCGGCGTCGTCCAGCGTGCCGGGGAAGTTGCGGGCGCGATAGCGGAACAGCAGCTTCGCCACGCGCGCATCCTGGAAGCTAAGGTCCATTGCCGGCAGGTTAGCGGGCGCAGTCTGGCGCAGGATAGTCATGCCCGCGCGGTCAGCGTCGCTGAAGAAGCCGTCGTATAGCTGAGCGTCCACGTCGTCTGACGGGGTAAACGGCTCTGCTTCAGCGAACAGCGCGACGACCTTTTCCCGCACCTCTGCATGCTGGCGCAGCAGCGCCAGATTAGCGAGGCACGCGTCGCGGTCGATGCCGAGCCGCGCCGCATCTTCCGGGCGCAGCGTATTGGCCGGGGCCAGCACCGGGCATTTATTGATATGCACCAGCTTGATCGGCACCGGAGACTCGCTGTCGTCCAGCTCGCTTTTGCGGGTATAGAGCCGCTCGCGCAGCGCATCCGCATCCATCTCCAGCAGCGGCGACATATCGCCCGCCAGATCGGCGACAATCAGCGCATTGCGGTTGTCGGGATGCCACGCCAGCGGCACGATCCAGCTGGTGTTGCCGCGCGCCGCGCCAAACATGCCCGAAACGTGCACCAGCGGCTTCATTTGCGGGATGTCGATAAGCGTCATTAGCTTATTTTTGTTGCGATGCGTAAACAGGAAATCGAACAGCTTAGGCTGTTTCTCCTTCACCAGCTTCGCCATCGCCAGCGTGGCATAAACATCGGACATGGCGTCGTGCGCATTCTCATGCGCCACGCCGTTGGCTTTGGTGAGGTGCTCAAGTTTAAAGCTGGGGAAGCCATCCTCGTTTTCCGGCCAGACGATACCGTCCGGACGCAGCGCATAGCAGGCGCGCATCACGTCCAGCAGATCCCAGCGCGAGTTGCCGTTCTGCCAGCTCCAGCCGTAGGGATCGTAGAAATTGCGGTAGAAGATATTGCGCGTCACTTCATCATCAAAGCGCACATTGTTGTAGCCCACCACGCAGGTTTGCTCTTCGGTAAAAAGGGCATAGATACGGGCGGCGAATTCCGCCTCCGATACGCCGCGCGCACGCGCTACCTGCGGCGTGATGCCGGTAATCATCACCGCTTCCGGCTGCGGCAGATAATCGTCGGCGGGACGGCAATAGAAAATCTGCGGCTCGCCAACCGGGTTAAAGTCGCTGTCGGTGCGCAGCGCGGCGAACTGCGCCGGACGGTCCAGCGACGGGCTTTTACCGAAGGTTTCATAATCGTGAAACAAGAAAGTGCGTTCAGAGGCGGGCACGAGCATATCCTGTACTGGGAAAACAACGCACAGCATAGTCGCTTGCGTCGCCAGTCACAACCACGCCAGAGCAGGTTGCGTGTAGCTGCGCGGTCTGCCGGCTCAGGGCATGATTAATGCCCGAGCATCGCGCAGCGATAAGTTATCTTTTTGCCAGTTCGCGACGCGCCAGTTCGGCTAAAAAACCGCTTCTGGAGCTAAATTCCTGGTGTGATTCAACGAAACGGTCGATGCGCGTCAAAAGACTTTGCGGCAGGGTAATATTCAGCTTTACCGCCTTACCCTCATACTTGCTGATATCAATATCGATAACGGCCCATATGCCGCCCTGGCACTCGTCACTCTCTAAGTAAAATGCCATGCCTTTGGTGTGAGGCACGGGCATGCCGCTCTCCGCCAGGGCTTCCAGATGAATATCTATCGCTGCGCCTGCATCAAGAATAGCGTCATCTACCGTCTCGCCCGCAAAAAAACAGCCTTCAATATCAGGTACAAAACCTGAATAGCTACCCGAGTCGGTCTGGTGCAAGTAAACCGGAAATCTCATTACCGTGTCCTTCTTCATCGCTTCAACAAATCGCAAGTTGTAAAAGCCGGGAGCCTGTCCAGGTCAGTTAATCAGCTTCATGATTTTTCTTAACGTACCGGCAGCCAGGTCCTTTTCCGGATGAGGAAGCGTTATATGATAATTTTTACCAGGCTTAACAAATAGATGATGGCTTCCCCTGATGCGGACAAGCTCCCAGCCATGCTCCCTGAGGAGCTTCATGACCTCTTTACTGCTCAAGAGCACCTCCCTGTGCCATGTGGCTCAATTTTATACCCACTATAACCACAAAACAATCATCGCCCGTATTGGGATGAAATCAGCGCTGAAATACAGAACAGAACGGCAGCAAGCATGGACGGCATGACCTTCTGAAGAAAGCGCAGAACGCTGCTTCTGCGGCGCAGCCCGCCGCCGATCACACTTTTTTTCAATTTATTCAAACCTGTTTATGCCTTTTGCCGTAAAACGAGCCGCTGTTTTCCCTGTAACCTTGAGGATGAAGTGTTGAAAAGGCGTCTGTTGATCACTGTAACTGGAACTCTCCTTTTGGCTTCGCTGGCGCACGCCGACGATATGCCGTTTCCCCTGACGCCCCCGTCGATTGATGCTGCCTCCTGGGTACTGATGGACGCCACCACCGGGCAGGTGCTGACTGCAGGCAACCCTGATGAGCGCCGCAACCCCGCCAGCCTGACCAAGCTGATGACCGGCTACGTTGTTGACCGCGCCATCGACGCAAAAAAAATCACCCGCGACGACGTTGTGACCGTCGGCAAAGACGCCTGGGCAGCAGGTAATCCGGTGTTTAAAGGCTCTTCGCTGATGTTTATTAAGCCCGGCGACAAAATAACGGTGCGCGATCTGAGCCGCGGCGTGATTATCGACTCCGGCAACGACGCCTGCGTGGCGCTGGCCGATTACGTGGCGGGCAGCCAGCAGAACTTCGTCAATATGATGAACCAGTACGTGCAGAAGCTGGGACTGACCAACACCCACTTTGAAACCGTGCACGGCCTGGATGCGCCGGGCCAGTTCTCCTCTGCGCTGGATATGGCGAAGCTGTCGCGCGCCATTATCAGCGGCGAACCCGATTTCTACGCCATGTACAGCGAGAAAACCCTCAGCTGGAACGGCATCACTCAGAACAACCGCAACGGCCTGCTGTGGGACAACAATCTGCATGTCGACGGCCTGAAAACCGGCCATACCGAAACGGCGGGCTTTAATATCATCGCCTCAAACGTCGTCGGTCAGCATCGTCTGATCGCGGTGGTGATGGGCGGAAAAAGCGCGAAAGGGCGTGAAGAGCAGGCGCGCAAGCTGCTGGTCTGGGGCCAGAATACCTTTGATACCGTACAGCTGTTCCATGCGGGTAAGAAAATCGGGACGGAAAACGTCTGGTACGGCAATCCGCACAGCGTCGCCGTCGGCACCGCGAATGATGTCTTCCTGTCGCTTCCGCGCAGCGAGATCCAGAACGTGAAGGCCAAGTATGTGATTAATCGTAAGGATCTGGACGCGCCGCTGAAGGCTAACGAAACCATTGGCGAGATTCAGGTGATGGATAAAGACAAACAGCTGGCAAGCTATCCGCTGGTAACGCTCTCTGCGGTAGAAGAGGCGGGGCTTATCACGCGTGTTCAGGATTACCTGAAGCAGAAGTTCTGATAACAGCAGGCGGCCTCCGTGCCGCCTGCTGCGCTTACTTCAGATCGTCCTTCACATCCTTGACGTCGCTGGCCGACACCGGCGCGGCGGCGTTGCCCCAGCTGTTGCGCACATAAGTCAGTACGGCGGCGATCTGCTCGTCATCCAGTACGCCTGCAAAGGCCGGCATGGCAGGTGCGGTCGGCCGCGCGTCGGTATCCACGCCGCGGCTGCCTGCGCTCACCACACGGATCAGCGAGGTGGCGTCCGGCTGGTTGATCAGCGGGTTGGCGGCAAGCTGCGGGAAAATATTCCTTTCACCGCGTCCGCCTGGGCTGTGACAGGCTGAGCACTTCGCCTCATAAATCTGCGCGCCGAGCTTCATACGATCGTCGCTGGCGGCCAGCGGCTGCGGCACCTTCTCATCGTGGGTTTTACCCTCTTTCAGGAAGGTCGCTACCGCGCGCAGATCCTCGTCGCGCCAGTACTGGGTAGAGTGACGTACTGCGTCGGCCATCGGTCCAGAGGCGATGGCGTAGCGGTTCACGCCGGTGCGCAGATAGCTGACGATATCCTCCTGCGTCCATTTGCCCAGTCCGGTATGCGCATCCGCGCCAAGGTTAGGCGCATACCAGCCCTCCACCGCGCCGCCGCTGATAAAGCGATCGCTCTTGTCGCCGCCAAGAAAGTTTTTCGAGGTGTGACAGGTGCCGCAGTGGCCGAGGCCCTGAACCAGATAGGCGCCGCGATTCCACTCCGCTGACTTCTTCGGATCGGGCTTAAAAGTCCCTTTATCAAAGTTAAGCCAGTTCCAGGCAATAAGGCTGGTGCGGATATTGAACGGGAAGGGGAGCTGATTGGTCTCTACTTCGTGATGGATCGGTTGCAACGTCTGGATCCATGCCCAGAGGTCCTGCAGGTCCTGCTCGGACATTTTGGTATAGGCGGTAAAGGGCATTGCGCCATAGAGCCGCTTGCCGCCGTGGCCGATCCCTTCCGTCATGGCGCGGCGGAAATCGTCATAGCTCCAGGCGCCGATGCCGGTCTCGCGATCCGGCGTGATATTCGCGCCAGCCAGCACGCCGAAAGGCGTATTGATTTTGACGCCGCCCGCATAGGGCTGTTTCGCATCGGTGGTATGGCAGGCGGTACAGTCGCCAAGCGTGGCGATATAGCTGCCGCGCGCATACTGGTCATATTCCGGCTGCGCCTGACTGCTGAAGCTGGCGGCAAGCAGCAGCGCGGCGGCGGAGAGTGCATTCAGCGTTTTCATGCGGTAATCATCTCCCCCGGACGTTTCAAATACCAGGTGCGGATAGCATGCGCCGCCTTGAACGCCAGCGCGCCCACGGTGCCGGTCGGGTTATAGCCGGGATTTTGCGGAAAGGCGGAGGCGCCCACCACAAACAGGTTCGGCACGTTCCAGACCTGCAGATGCTTGTTGACCGAGCTGGTGCTGGGATCGGCGCCCATAATAAAGCCGCCGACAACGTGAGAGGACTGATAGGGCACGCTGCTCCAGTGGCCGGTCATCGGCTTGACGATCATCTCGCGCGGGTTCATCGTTTTGGCAATTTCCGCCACCTTGCCGGTGCAGTATTGCGCCATTTTCAAATCGTTCTGCGAAAAGTCGAAGGTAATGCGCAGCAGCGGACGGCCGTGCGGATCTTTGTAGTTAGGATCGAGCGAAAGGTAATTAGTGCGCGTGGTGTAGCTGCTCGCCTCGCAGCCGATAGACATGGTGCTGAGGTAGTTATCTTTCAGCGCGCGCTTCCATTTCGATCCCCACTTCGGCGTGCCGGGCGGCAGCGGACGATAACCGATAGGCGCGGAGCCGATCGGCGTGACGCGGATGCTGCCACCGCCGAAAAAGCCCAGCCCGCTGTGGTCGAAGTTATCGTTGTTGAACTCATCGATGCCCATACCGACCGCGCCCGCGCCGATAAAGGGGTTAAAGTTCTTGTCATCAAAGAACAGCGTCACGTTGTTGGCGGTCTGGTAGGCGTAGTTACGGCCGGTGGTGCCCTTGTTAGTGACCGGATCGTAGGCTTCGCCGATTTTTGAAAGCAGCATCAGCCGAACGTTCTCAAAGGTAAAGGCGGCGACAATCACCAGATCGGCAGGCTGCTCCCACGTATCGCCGGAGGAGTCGATATAGGTTACGCCGGTGGCTTTTTTACCGCTGGAGTCGGTCAGAACTTCCAGCACTTCGCAGTTGGTATAGGCCGTGAAATTCTCTTTGCGCATCAGCGCGGGCAGCACGGTGGTGATGGCGCTGGCTTTAGAGTAGTTGGCGCAGCCGTAGTTAGTGCAGAAGCCGCAGAAAGTGCAGGGCCCCATGGTGACGCCGTAGGGATTGGTATAGGCCTCGGAGACCAGAGAAGAGGGAACGGGGAAGGGCTTATAGCCCATATTTTTTGCCGCCTGGGCGAACAGCGTCGGGCTGTAAGGCTGACGCAGCGGCGGCGTCGGATATTCGCCGCTGCGCGGGCCTTCAAACGGGTTGCCGCCTTCGCGCTTCTCGCCGTTGAGGTTGCCCGCATAGCCGGAGGTGCCCGCGACGCGCTCGAACTGCATATAGTGCGGTTCCATCTCTTCCCAGGTAGTGCCCCAGTCCTGTAAAGCCAGCTCGCCGGGCATCGCGTCAGCGCCGTAACGCTCGGTGAGATAGCTTTTCAGCTGAAATTCATGCGGCTGGAAGCGAAAGGTAATCCCCGCCCAGTGGTTGCCCGCGCCGCCGGTGCCGTTACCGGGGTGAAACGATCCCCAGGTGCGCATCGGCAGCGCGGTCTGGGAAGGATTATTGCGCATGGTGCAGGTGTTCTGTCGCGTGCGCAGCATCAGCTCTTCGCGCATGACATAGCGCAGCTCGTCGGTAACCGTGCCAATATTAAAATCGCGCGCGGTGTCGCGCCACGGGCCGCGCTCGATGCCAATGACCTCCAGCCCCTCATCGGCCAGCTCATTGGCAATAATCGATCCTGCCCAGCCGAGGCCGATCACCACGACATCCGTTTTGGGTAATTTTTTCATGGCTTATCCTTGGCTTTCCACTGGCCGATGCTGATGGGCTCAAGATGCAGATCTTCGTTATGACGTTCGATGTAGGGGCGATAGTCGTAGCGCGCGCCAGGGAAACCCAGCATTTTCCACGAGGCCATATCGCGGTTGCCGCCATAGATAGGATCGGCGAAAAAGCCCTCCATGGTGTTATTCAGCACCTCAAGAAACAGCGACTGCGCCTCAAAGCCTTCAAAGTGCACTTTGCCCGCTTCCATCGCTTCCAGCAGCGCGTCCTGCTGCTGCGGCGTCAGCTCTTTAAAGCTTTTTTTAGAGGTCTGCTGGACGTAGCGGTTAAGCGCGGCGAGGCCCTGGCGATAGCGCTGTTGCGGCACCAGCGCGGACTGATCGCCCTGCTCGGTAGTGCCTTTCTGGAACGGACCTTCCATATAAAGGCGTTCAAAGGTGCCGTAAAAACCATGCAGCTGACGATCGATAAACTGTGCGCATCCTGCCTCTTTACCGCCCACGCTCAGTTCATCGGCGGGGATCAGGCGATCAACGATAGCTTCAACGGTTTCGGCCTCTTCCTGCGTGAAAAAGAGCCAGCCGGGCTGATCGAAGGTTTCAGGGGGATTATCGGAGAAGGGCGTCCAGCCCGGCGAACCTTTCAGAGAGACGGCATCGGCCGCCCGCGTGACGGTGGCGGCTACGCCTAACGTCGACCAGGTCAACACCTGCCGTCGCGTGACCCCTGGCAGAGTTTTGGCTCTTTTCTTCATATCGCTTCCTTTAGTCGTGTTATCAAATAAACGAAAATGGAATAAGTGGTTATACGGTTGTTTTTATGGTTTTGTGTGCTTGTAAAGGCTGTGTTGAGAATTGTAAGAAGGCGTCAAAACTGTATTGAAATGTAGAAGCGGCAGTAAGCCTTAGCAACGTCATGGGATAAAATAACGCACTTTATGATCCTCACCCGGAAAGCCATCTTGCGCCCAGATAAGCCCATATCGAATATCGAGTTCTGGCTCTACCGCCACTACCGCAGCGTGCATGGCGTACGCATTGCTATCGCCTTTTTACTCACCTTTTTGCTGGTGCGGCTCACTGGTATTCCGGAAGGCACCTGGCCGCTGATTACGCTGGTGGTGGTGATGGGGCCGATCTCAACCTGGGGCAACGTTTTTCCGCGCGCCATTCAGCGCATCTGCGGCACCTTCGCCGGGTCGATTTCAGGCCTGATCGCGCTCAAGCTGGAGCTGATGTCGTTGCCGGTCATGCTCGCGTGGTGCGGTATCGTGATGATGGTGTGCGGCTACCTGACGTTAGGGAAACATCCCTATATGGCGCTGCTGATTGGCATTACGCTCAGCGTGGTGGTGGGCGCGCCAGCAGGCGATTTTACCGTCGCGCTGTGGCGCGGCGGCGACGTCATCCTCGGCTCGCTGCTGGCGCTGCTGTTCAGCGCCATCTGGGCGCAGCGCGCCTATACCCACTGGCGCATCCAGCTGTCGGACTCGCTGGCAGAGATCGCAAAAATTTATCACGCCGGTTTTTCGCCGAACCTGATTGAGAAGCCGCGTCTCAAAAAGCCGCTGGGCAAGCTGCTGACCAGCGTGGTGAAAATGCGCGCGCTGCTGGTGCCTGCCAGTAAAGAGACGCGTATACCGAAATCGGTGTTTGAGGCGATTCAGACCATTAACCGCAATATGGTGAATACCGTCGAGATGCAGATCGAAGCCTGGTGGGCCTCGCGCGAAACGCATCTGATTTTGCTTAACGCGGCGACGCTGCGGCGCACCCAGCAGATGACTGAAAAGACGCTGCGCGCGCTGTCGGTGCTGGCGCTGCGCGGCGAGACAGACGAGGTGGTGGCCAACAGCCACGAGCTGACGGAGATTACCCGCGAGCTGAAGCAGCTCATTGCCGATGCGGGCAGCGAACGGCTGGAAGAGACGCCGATCTATGGCTATGTCTGGCTGAGCCTGGAGCTGGCGAAACAGCTGGAGCGCATGACCGATCTCATCCGTCTGGCGCTGCGCAAATAATCACCTTGGACAATGACTTAATGCGAAAGGCGCATTCTTTGCGCTAAGATAAGCGCCAGTCCGATTTTAGCGGCGACAATTGTCGCCCCGGCTGGCGAACCGCTAAGCTGAAGGTTATGACTCTACCCCCTGCGTAAGCAGGCCCAAAAAAAGGTGCCACCATGGAAAATGCCAAGCAATCATTTCAGGACGTACTGGAGTTTGTGCGTATGTTCCGTCGTAAAAACAAACTGCAGCGTGAAATCACGGATAATGAAAAGAAAATTCGTGATAACCAGAAGCGCGTTCTGCTGCTGGACAACCTGAGCGAGTATATTAAGCCGGGCATGAGCATTGAAGCGATTCAGGAAATCATCGCGTCAATGCGTTCCGACTATGAAGACCGCGTCGATGAATACATCATCAAAAACGCCGATCTGTCGAAAGAGCGTCGCGACCTGTCGAAAAAACTGAAAGCGATGGGCGAGCCGAAAGCGCAGTAAGTTCATGCATTACCGTTGAAACCCACGCGTCTGCGTGGGTTTTTTTTCGCTGAAATTCGCGCCTCGCCGCTGGATTAGCGGTTTTGCAACTGACGCGCTATCCGCTGCAGCTGTTGCGCCAGCGCAGCGAGATCGGGCGATGCGCTGCGCGGCGCGGCGGTGGTTTCGCGCAGCATCAGCGACGGCTCCAGCGGCCTTTGCGGCGGCGCTTCATCCTGCATCTGCGCCAGCAGCGTCTCGACGCTTGCTTCGCCCAGCGCCTGCAGATCCTGACGCACCGTGGTCAGAGGCGGCTGATACCAGGCGCTTTCGGCGGTATCGTCATAGCCGATGACGGAGATCTGCTCTGGGATGGCGACGCCGTGCTGGTGCAGCGCGCGCATCGCGCCAAGCGCCATCTGATCGTTCGCCACCAGCAGCGCCTGCGGCAGGCGATCCGGCAGCTGTTGCAGCATGGCCTGATAGCCGGACTGTGCGCTCCAGTCGCCCTGCAAGATGCAAAAGGGCGTCAGCTGGTGCGCCGCCAGCGCCTCGCGCCATGCCGCTTCCCGGATTTGCGCTGAGATCGCCTGCTGTGGACCGTTCAGCAGGCCAATCTGGTGATGTCCCAGCGCAACCAGATGCTCAACGGCAGCCCGCGCGCCGCGCGCGTTAGAGTATTGACACTGCGGCACCTTCGCCTGCGGTTCGACATCCATAAAAATAACCGGCTTATCGCCGCACAGGGTCTGAATCTGCTCCGCTTCTGCGGCAACCAGCGGCAGATTAATCATCAGCGCATCCACGCGCTGCGCCAGCAGTTCATTGACGGTCTCGGCGGCGCTGTTATGGCTGCGCATGGCGATCACCAGATGATAACCGGCGCGGCTGGCGCGCTGCTGTATCGCTGAGGCGATCTGCGCCGGTGCCATTAGCGCCAGATCGCTGGTGGCGAGACCAAGCGTACGCGTTGCCTTGCCCGCCAGTTGCTGCGCCACGCGGTTTGGCACATAGTTGAGCTGCTGCATGGCCGCTTCCACTTTCGCCCGGGTGCGCGGCGACACCTGCGGCGAATGGTTCAGCACGCGGGAGACGGTCTGGTAGGAGACGCCAGCAAGGCGAGCGACGTCATCAAGAGTGATAGGGCGGGAAGTCATTGATTTCTCCACAGGACAGAGGCGGCCAGTGTAGCAAAATTTTCAGGCGCAGGCGTTCCGTCGCGTCTGCGAACAACCCGAACCGGAGGAGAGATGCAACTCAGTCATCAGGCTATTCAGGATCTCAATCTTATCGCCGCATGGCTGGCGCTGGACGATATGCCTGTCGAAGGCGACATTGAAGCCGATATGGCGATACTGGCCGGGCACGCGGTGCTGCCGAATATCGAAGGCGCCATAGCGCTGGCAAAGAGGTTTGGGCTTCCTCTGCTGCTCAGCGGCGGCATCGGCCACGCCACCGGCGCGCTGGCGCAGGCGATGGCGCTGCATCCTTTCTATCGCGATATCGAGACGCGCGGCAAAAGCGAGGCACAGATGCTGGCGGAGATTGCCCGCCAGTTCGGCGGTATCGACGAGGATAAGCTGCTGCTGGAGGGCGAATCGCGCAACTCCGGCGAGAATGCCGCCTTTAGCCAGCGCCTGCTTGACGCGCGGCAACTGCGGCCGCAGCGCGTGGTGCTGATTCAGGATCCGCTGCTGCAGCGCCGCGCTGACGCCACTTTTCGCTGGCAGTGGCGCGAGCGCGACAACGCGCCGCTCTTTATCAACTGGCCAGTATTTACGCCGGTAGTGACGCTCGATTCCGGCATGGCGCGCATCACCGGCGCGCCGCCGCAGGGTTTATGGTCGATGGAACGCTTTGTGCAACTGCTGATGGGCGAGGTGCAGCGCCTGCGCAACGATGAAAAAGGCTACGGCCCGCGCGGTGCCGGATTCTTTGGCGAAGTAGCGATGCCCGATGCGGTGGATAATGCCTGGCACCGCCTGGCGCAGCTGCCCGCCGTACAGGCACGGCTGACGGCGAAGCGTTGATTAACGGCTTTTTAAATAGACCTGTAAATTCACATTCACTGCGTTAAGCAGCGGGACGCTGACGCCATGGCGCGCCGCGCGCTCAACCAGATCGCCGATCACCTGTTCCGCTTCAATATCGTATCCCTGCGTTAAATCGCGGTACATCGAAGAGGTCATCGGCGTGGCGGGGTTATTCAGCAGTTCCAGGATTTTTGCTGTCACCGCCGGGCGCGGCTGGTAGCCGTCGGCGGTAATGGTCGCCAGCACCTCGCTAAAGATGCCGCGCAGCAGCGCTTCGCCGCCATCGGCGGTAAGCACCTGCTGCGTATCGCCACGTGCCAGGCAGCAGACCGCGCCGAGCGTGCTCAGCAGCAGCCACTTCTCCCACAGTTCGCTGATAATATTGTCGGTAAAAAAGGTATCGACGCTGGCCGCGCGCAGCGCCTCATCGACGCGCTGTAGCCGCGCATCGTTATGGCCGTCGAGCGCGCCGTAATAGATCTGATGCAGCGGCGTCATCTGCACCACTTCGCCCTGTTCGCCCAGCGTGGCGTTAATCTTCACCAGCCCGCCGATCGCTTTATCGCCGAAGCGTTCACGCAGCCTGTCGATATGGCGCATCCCGTTGAGGATCGGCATGATCAGCGTTTGCTCGCCGACGACGGGGGCAATGTCCTCTATCGCCTGCGCCAGGCCAAAGCTTTTCACCGTAAGGATAATCAGGTCGTACGTGCCGCTCAGCGATCCCGCCTGCGCCAGCTGCGGCTGAAGTTTCTCAACGCCCTGCGGCGTTCTCAGCACCAGCCCGTTCTCCTTTAGCTGCCTGAAGCGCCGCTCGCGCACCAGGAAAGTAACATCACACCCCGCCTGCGCCAGACGCGCGCCAAAATATCCGCCGGTGGCTCCGGCGCCCACGATAAGAATGCGCATGATCGATTTTTTCCTTTGCTGTTGAACTCCCTACCTTAAAACCTGACGGCTGCGGTTGCCAGCGCCGCGTGGATCAGCTGCGCGCTATCGCCGCCAGCAGGGCGGGGAGCAGGCCGGGAAAGCGCCGGTCCAGACAGTCGCGGCGCAGCGAAATCAGATTCTCTCGTCCGACGGGCCGCTGCCAGATGACGCCGCTGTCGCGCAATACGCGCCAGTGATGGGTCATGGTCGATTTGGCAATTTCGCCGCGCAGCGCGTTGCAGCTCTGTTCGCCGTGCTGCGCCAGCGCCTGAAAAACCGCCAGTCGAATCGGATTGCCCAGCGCAAACAGTACATTTTCCAGTTTAATTTCGTGCGGCTGCGGATGATTTTCCAGCATGGTCTTCCTGTTCTACGCTCTATGAGTTGTGCAATTATAGCTCAAACTGTTCGTATTTAGTCGTACAGTGAGCGTAAGCTGATCTGCGACGACGCGCAATCGTGCGCGCCGCACCACGAGTCAACAGACTAAGGACGCATCATGCCCCGAACACTTCCCGTTGAGCGTTACCGCAACATCGGCATCTCCGCGCATATTGATGCCGGTAAAACCACCACGACCGAGCGCATTCTGTTTTATACCGGAATGAGCCACAAGCTGGGTGAGGTGCACGATGGCGCCGCAACGACCGACTGGATGGCGCAGGAGCAGGAGCGCGGCATCACCATTACTTCGGCGGCGGTCAGCTGTTTCTGGCCCGGCATGGACGGCAGTTTCTCGCCGCATCGCATCAATATTATCGACACGCCCGGCCACGTTGACTTTACCATTGAAGTTGAGCGTTCGATGCGCGTGCTGGACGGCGCGGTGATGGTCTATGACGCCGTCGGCGGCGTGCAGCCGCAGTCGGAAACCGTGTGGCGGCAGGCCAATAAATATCACGTACCGCGCCTGGCGTTCGTCAACAAAATGGATCGGCAGGGCGCGGACTTCTTTCGTGTGGTGCAGATGATGAAAGATCGCCTCAGCGCCAACCCGGTGCCGATCGTCATCCCCATCGGCGCGGAAGAGCACTTCAGCGGCGTGGTCGATCTGCTGAAAATGCAGGCGATCTACTGGGACGACGCGTCGCAGGGCATGAGCTTCAGCTATGCGCCGATCCCGGACGGCCTGCGCGAAGAGGCGACCCTGTGGCGCGAAAAAATGGTGTCGGCGGCGGCCGAGGCGAGCGACGAGCTGATGGAGGCCTGGCTGGAAAGCGGCGATCTGGAGCATGACCAGATTATCGCCGGTCTGCGCCAGCGCACGCTACGCAACGAAATACAGCCGATGCTGTGCGGCAGCGCGTTCAAGAACAAAGGCGTACAGCGCATGCTGGATGCGGTGGTCGAGCTGATGCCGTCGCCGGCGGATATTCCCGCGATCAAGGGCACAGATGAAAAAGGCAACGAGGCGGAGCGGCATCCGAGCGACGATGAGCCTTTTTCCGCGCTGGCGTTCAAGCTGATGAGCGATCCCTTCGTCGGACAGCTTACTTTTGTGCGCGTCTATTCCGGCGTGCTGCGCAAAGGCGACAGCGTCTGGAATGCGGTGAAGGGTAAAAAAGAGCGTATCGGACGCATCGTCCAGATGCATGCCAACGCGCGTCATGAAATTGAAGAGATCCGCGCCGGGGATATCGCCGCCTGCGTCGGGCTGAAAGAGGTGACGACCGGCGAAACGCTGTGTGATCCTAATGCCATCATCACGCTGGAGCGCATGGAGTTTCCGGAGCCGGTGATCTCGCTCTCAATCGAGCCGAAAACCAAAGGCGATCAGGAGAAGATGAGCCTGGCGCTGCAGCGGCTGGCGGCGGAAGATCCCTCGTTTCGGCTGCATACCGATGAGGAGTCTGGTCAGGCGATTATTTCCGGTATGGGCGAGCTGCACCTGGAGATTATCGTGGACCGTCTGAAACGTGAATTTGGCGTTGAAGCGAATATTGGCCGTCCGCAGGTAACCTACCGTGAAACCTTGCGCAAAGCGGCGCGCGAGGTAGAGGGCAAATTTGTGCGTCAGTCCGGCGGTAAAGGGCAGTATGGTCATGTGGTGCTGACGCTCGAGCCGCTGGAGCCGGGCGGCGGCTTTGTGTTTGAAGACGCCACCAAAGGCGGCGTGGTGCCGCGCGAATATATCCCGTCGGTGGAAAAAGGTATCCGCGAGGCGCTGAACAGCGGCGTGATTGCCGGTTACCCGATAGTGGATGTGAAGGCGATCCTCACCTTCGGCTCCTACCACGACGTCGACTCCTCGGAGATGGCATTCCGCATGGCGGCGATTCTGGGCTTTCGCGCGGCGGCGAAGCAGGCCGATCCGGTGCTGCTGGAGCCGGTCATGAAAGTCGAGGTAGAGACGCCGGAAGAGTATGCGGGCGGCATTATGGGCGACCTCTCGTCGCGTCGCGGGCATGTGCAGGGCATGGATGAGCACTTCGGCGGGCGTATTATTCGCGCTGAAGTGCCGCTGGCGGAGATGTTTGGCTACTCTACTTCGCTGCGCTCGCTAACGCAGGGCCGCGCCACCTACAGCATGGAGTTCGCCCACTACGCCCAGGCGCCGCGTCAGGTGGCCGACGCGGTGGTCGCAGCGCGTCACTGAGTTACAGGCAGGTCACGCCATGCGCGGCGGCCTGCTCCTCCCAGCGTTTTATTTCGTTATAGGCAGCGCGTTCCGGCACGGTGAATCCACTGATAAAGCTGTCGCGCGCCGCCTTTTCCTCTGCAAACTGCGTGAGTACGCGGCGCAGCGTCGCCAGCGTCTGCGCATCAGTCTGCGCCGAGGCGATCAGCGGCGGGGCGGGGCAGAGCGGCGTTTCGCCGACAATCGCCAGCGGCGCCAGCTCGTGCGGGGCATGGCGTCGCAACAGCGCCCAGCTAAGGCAATCGATCGCCGCGATATCCGCTTTGCCCGCGCGCAGATCCGCCAGCGACTGGCGATGGCTGCCGCTCAACAACGTGGAGCTGAAAAAGCGGCCCGCTTGCGCCAGCGGCGCAATAAGATAGCGCAGCGCGTTATAGCCGGAGTGGGAATCGACGCTGTTCGCCACCGCCCGACGGCCGCGAAAATCCGCTAACGCGCAATCCTCATCCTCCTGACGCGCGACCAGCCAGCTACGGTAGCGTGCGCCGTCACACCCCGGCGCGCTGAGCTGAAACGCGCCGACCAGCTGCACGTCAGGCAGCATCGTCACCAGCGGATAGCCACAGGTCTGGCTCAGCAGCAGGTCGTCAGCGCGCCAGTGCGCCAGCAGATCCGCAGGCCACTCAACCTCCGCCCGCAGGCGCTGCGCCAGAATGCCGGTCAACGCCCGCGTGTCGGGATGATGAATGTCGTACATCGGTAACGAAAGCCGTTTCATGCCGTCACTCCTGTTGTCTGTCAGAGGGCGTGAGAGTCTGCTGGCCTGGGTGAAAAACGTTTGTCCCTTTCGGTCTGATCCGGCGCGCAAGCCGCAGCAGATAAACCCTGCGCCAGGATGACGAAAAAGAGAAGGCTTATCAGGAATTAACTTATGTCGAAAAAGTTGATGATACGGTTGAAAACTATTGGCTATCAGTACAGGCGCGGCTGTCGTAACCTTTGGTCATCGAATCTTATCTCTCACGCAGCGGCGAAGTTTGCCCGCGAAAGGAACTGAATTATGAAAAAGATTGGCTTCTTATCCTTCGGTCACTGGACTCCCTCTTCACAATCCGCCACCCGCTCTGCGCAGGATGTGCTGTTGCAGTCTATCGACCTTGCGGTCGCCGCTGAAGAGCTGGGTGCAGATGGCGCTTACTTCCGCGTGCACCACTTTGCCCGTCAGCTCAGCTCGCCGTTCCCGCTGCTGGCGGCGGTCGGCGCGCGCACCAGTAAAATTGAGATTGGCACCGGCGTTATCGATATGCGCTACGAAAACCCGCTCTATATGGCGGAGGATGCAGGCTCGGCGGACCTGATCGCTAACGGGCGCCTTCAGCTCGGCATCAGCCGCGGCTCGCCGGAGCAGGTGGTAGAAGGCTACCGCTACTTCGGCTATGCGCCGCAAGAGGGCGAAACCGATGCCGATATGGGCCGCCGTCATACTGAAGCATTTTTAGAGGTGCTGCGCGGCGAAGGTTTCGCTAAGCCCAACCCGCAGCCGATGTTCCCGAACCCGCCGGGCCTGCTGCGCCTGGAGCCTTTCTCTGAAGGACTGCGCGAGCGCATCTGGTGGGGGTCCGGCTCTAACGCGACGGCGGAGTGGGCAGCGAAAATGGGCATGAACCTGCAAAGCTCCACGCTGAAAGATGACGAGACCGGCGAGCCGTTCCACGTTCAGCAGGCGAAACAGATCCGCGCCTACCGCGAAGCCTGGAAAGCGGCGGGGCATACGCGTGAGCCGCGCGTATCGGTCAGCCGCAGCATCTTCGCGCTGGTTAACGATATGGACCGCGCCTACTTTGGCCGCAGCGGCCAGGAGCAGGACTCCGTCGGTTTCCTTGATGAGAAGACGCGCGCCATTTTCGGCCGCAGCTACGCGGCGGAGCCGGAAGCGCTGATTAAACAGCTGGCGCAGGATGAGGCCATCGCCGAAGCGGACACGCTGCTGCTGACGGTGCCGAACCAGCTTGGCGTGGCGTACAACGCGCACGTTATCGAAGCGATTCTGAAATATGTCGCCCCGGAGCTGGGCTGGCGCTAAGTATGAAGAGGGCGGCTGCGGCCGCCTTTTTTATTATAAATTGTTATTCTTAAGCTCTTTTCCCTCTCTCTGGCGTTGTCAGGCACTCTTATCGGTTCGGCTCAAGTTAATCTTTCCGCGGCAACCAGACCTGCCTCCTGATCGGGAATCATCTGTGCAGCGCGCGCCACTCCGGTTATGATTTCGTCTCTGTCTGAATGGATGGCCGCGAGAAGCAAGGAGGAACTATCAGCCGCATCAGGATAAGAAAAGGCAACGGGGAGCCTGACCGTGAAGGTTAAAGCACCACGTCATGCCTTTCATTACGCACCCTTCCGTAACCTCTTTTTCGCCCGCACGCTTACGGTGCTGGGCAACAGCGTCGCGCCGGTAGCGCTTGCCTTTGCGGTGCTCGATATGGGCGGTTCCGCCGCCGATCTGGGCGTGGTGGTGGCCGCGCGCTCTCTGTTTAACGTCCTTTTTTTGCTGACTGGCGGCGTGCTGGCCGATCGTTATTCGCGTAATCGGGTGCTGCTGATCTCTTCAATGATTGCCGCGCTTTCCCAGAGTGGCGTCGCCTGGCTGGTGCTGGACGGCTCAGCGACCCTTGCTGGTTTAGCGATGCTGAGCGCCGTGAACGGCGCGGCAGCGGGCATTGCGCTGCCTGCCTCATCGGCGCTGGTGCCGCAAACCGTACCGACGCAGAAGCTGCGCCAGGCGAACGCCTTTATTCAGTCGGGCGTCTATGCCGGCACCATTATCGGCGCGTCGCTGGGCGGTATCCTCACCAGTACCTTGGGCGCTGGCTGGGGACTGGCGGTCGATGCGCTGGGCTTCGCGCTCGCCGCGCCGCTCTATTTCTCCGTTCGCACCGACGCGCAGCCGTCAGGAACGCAAACCACGCTCTGGCAGGATTTACGCGACGGCTGGCGGGAGTTTATCTCCCGAAGCTGGGTCTGGGCGGTAGTGGCGCAGTTCGCCGTGGTCAACGCCGCCTTTACCGGCATGGTAATGGTGCTCGGCCCGGTTATCGCCGACAGCGCTTTTGGTCGCACCCGCTGGGGCATGATGATTGCGGCGCAGAGCGTCGGGCTGATTATCGGCTCCGGTATCGCGCTGCGCTGGCGGCCGCGGCGCGCAATGTTCACCGGCGTGATGCTGGTGGCGCTCTGTGTCTTTCCCATTCTGCTGCTGGCAGGCGGCGCTTCTTCCGGCTGGCTGATGGGCGCGTTTTGCCTGGCCGGCACCGGGTTTGGGCAGTTCGGTGTCATCTGGGCGCAGGCGCTGCAAACCCATATCCCGCGCGACAGGCTGGCGCGTGTCTATGCCTATGACGCGATGGGCTCCTTTATTACCATTCCGCTGGGAGAGCTGGCCGCCGGGCCGCTGGCGATGCAGTTCGGCACTCAGGCTGTGCTGTTGAGCTGCGCGGCGGCGGTGCTGGCAGCGACGCTTGCGGCCAGCCTGGTGCCGGCGATCAGAAGACTTAAACTGACTGAATAGCCGCTGTCGGCTGCTGAGGCGAGGAATGCAAAAAGCCCGCTCAGGTTTCCCTGAGCGGGCTTCTCTAAATATGGCTCCTCTGACTGGACTCGAACCAGTGACATACGGATTAACAGTCCGCCGTTCTACCGACTGAACTACAGAGGAATCGTTTGAACGGGGCGCATATTATCGACCTGCATCGGTCATGTCAAAGCCCTTTTTCACAAAATTGTTCAACTGCTGAAATAAACGTCAGGGGCAGCGCCGCCACCGGCAGAAAAGGCGTGCGCCAGATGAAAATTATTTTTCTTTAAAAGCCTTAATGAAAAAAATGCTTAACACTGCGCGGCTGGCTATCTCCTCTTCATCGCCGCTTTTCTTCCGTAAGATAAAGATCTCAAAGCGGCTCACACTTCTTATCTCTGCCGTTTGCCTGCGCATTTTTCGGAACGTATATTCCGCAAAAATCTCATTATGAAACCAGAGGGCAGTCGATGAACAGAGTCAGGATCGGCATGATCGGCAGCGGCTATATCGGACGCTGTCACGCAATCGCCTATGCGCAGGCGCCGACGGTCTTTGCGCTTAAAGGCGAAATCGTGCGGGAAATGCTGGCGGAGGTTAATCCGGCGCTGGCGGAAAAGCAGGCCGCCGCCTTTGGTTTCGCCCGCTCAACCGGTGACTGGCGTGAGCTGGTGCGCGATCCCGCCATTGACGTCGTGGATATCTGCGCCCCTAATTTTCTGCATAAAGAGATGGCGCTGGAGGCGATTCGCCACGGCAAACATGTCTATTCGGAAAAGCCGCTGTCGCTGTCGGTGGTAGATGCAGAAGAGATGGTTAACGCCGCCCGGGCGGCGGGCGTAAAAACGCTGGTGGGCTTTAACTATATGAAGAACCCGACCAGCCAGCTGGCGAAAGAGATTATCTCACGCGGCGAAATCGGCGAGGTGGTGCATTTCTACGGCACCCACAACGAAGATTATCTGGCCAAGCCGGAGACGCCGCTCGACTGGCACTGTCAGAAGGCGCTGGCGGGCCTCGGCGCGCTGGGCGATCTGGCGGCGCATATCGTCAATATGGCGCACTATCTGGTGGGCGAGATTGAAGAGGTCAGCGGCGACATGATGACGGTGATTAAAACCCGTCCCGATGCAAAAGATCCCAGCCGTCTGCTGCCGGTAGAGAATGAAGATCAGGCCAGCGCGCTGCTGCGCTTTCGCAACGGCGCGCACGGTGTGATTGAAACGTCGCGTATCGCCTGCGGCAGCAAAATGGGGCTGACCTATGTGGTCACCGGCACCCGGGGCACGCTGCGCTACAGCCAGGAGCGTATGGCGGAGCTGGCGCTCTATCTGCATGACGAACCGGCGGGACGACAGGGTTTTAAAACCATTCTGACCGGTCCGGCGCATCCCGACTATGCCAGCTTCTGCGTCTCGGCAGGACACGGCATCGGTTTTAACGATCAGAAAACGGTAGAGATTCGGGATTTAATCAACGGCGTTGCGGCGGGCGATCGCCTGTGGCCCGACTTTGCTGAAGGTTTGCAGGTGCAGAAGGTGCTGGAGGCGATTGCGGTGTCGGCCGCCGAGCGGCGCTGGCAAAAAGTGTAGCGAATCAAAGCGCGCGGTCTGGCAGGCCGCGCGCCAGAATTTTCCTCAACCCGTAGCCTTCTCCCACCAGAGCTTATCCAGCGCATAGTAGCGGTCGCGCTCGCTCTCCGGCTGCTGCAAATCGCGCTTCCACGGCTTCGCCAGAATATAGTGCAGGTTCTTCACCTCGCGCGCATTCCACATCCGGCTGTGCTGAAACGGCAGCGTTTTCAGCGCGTTGTAGATATAGGGAAGCGGCTGCCAGCGGCCAGCGAACGCCTCGTTCAGCAGATCCTGTTCGGAGAACGGGTAGGCCTTCAGATCCTCGATCGCCGCAATACGATCCGCCAGCTGCTCATAGACAGCGTTATCCGGCTTCAGCACCAGAAAGCCGCCGTTCAGGTAGTTATCCAGCGACGCGGGCGCGGGCTGGTTGCGATCCTGCCAGGTATAGTGACAGTTTTCCGGCTGCCAGCTGGCGGGATAGGAGGCGATCTGGTTAGGGTTGCAGCGACAGGCGTGGCAGGCCGCCAGTTGATTGTCGCCAAAATCGAGCGTGAACAGCTCATCCATATTGCGCAGCACCAGCATATCAGCATCAAGAAACACCACGCGCTCATAAGCGGTCAGCTGCCAGGCGCGCAGCTTGGTCCATACTTCGCCGAACTGCGCTGACGCGTAGTGCTGTTCCAGCTCGCGGTTGGGATAGATCGGATCGACCTGCTGCACCACACAGCCTTCCGCCTGAAGCGCGGCGCGATCCGCCTGGGGGATCGCCTCGGTAGCCATCACCACCAGCGGCCAGCGCGTGTTGCTCTGCTTCAGTGAACGGTGCAGTGCCTTTACGCCCACCAGATAATCGGGCTGCGTCAGCAGCGTTACCCATGCATACATGGTTCTCTCCCTGTAAAAGTCAGTCAAAAAGCGCGGTCAGATAGCGGTTGCTGAAGCGGCGTTGCGGGTCCAGTTCGCGGCTCAGCGCGCGGAAATCGTCCCAGTGCGGATAAACTTCGCGCCAGACGTAGCGCCCGGCGTCGTAATATTTGCCCCAGTGCGGCCGGCCGCCTTCCTCCGCCAGCAGTTTTTCCACTTCGGTGAGAAAGTGCAGGCCGTCCTGCGACAGCGAACCGTCATCGGCGTAATAGACCACAAAACCAAAGAAGCAGGTTGGCTCGCCGTAAGCGGGACTGAGCCAGGCTTCGGACGCGCCGGTGCAGCGCAGGATAATCGGATAGTGCATATGGGGGCGGTTAGCGGCGTACCAGCGTTTGATTTTGCCGATCGCGGCGGGTGTACGCGCCAGCGGGATGCCGATCTCTACGTTGATCTGCGGCACCGCGATGCCGCGGCAGAATAGCTGGTAGATATCGCCGGTGACGTCGGTAAAGTCGCGAAATCGAGTGACGGTGCGGAACTGTTTGCCGCCTTTGCCGTGGATCTGCGTATCGCGATGCATCTGCTCCAGCGTCTGGTCGATGGTGCTGTTCAGGCTGTCATCGCCTTGATCGTCGTGCTTCACCACTTCGCGGCCGTTCGCTTGCCACTCTGCGGTTTCCTGCGCGTCTGCTTCGCGGGCGTTCCAGACGTGCATCAGATTGTCATCGACGAACCACCATGCCTTGCTCAGCGCATACTCTTCGTTCCAGCGCAGCAGATCCTGCTCAAGGTTGTCCGCCGTCACGGCGTTTTTATAACAGGTGTAGATGCGGAAGGGCTGGGTGCGCAGCGTCACGGCAGTGACAATGCCAAGCGCGCCAAGGGTGACCTGCGCGGCGGGGAAGTCAGGCTCGCCGCGCGTAAACTCGCGCACCGAACCGTCGGCCAGCACCATGCGAATGCGCAGCGCTTCGTCCGCCAGCGAGCTTTGGTGCAGGCCCTGGCCGTGGGTGCCGGTCGCCATCGCGCCCGCCAGCTTTTGCACCGCAATCACGCCAGGCGACGCGGCCAGCATGCGATCCATTGCGGTCAGCCGGATATAAAGGTCGTTGAGCGTGGTGCCCGCCGCCACGGTGACGCTCTGCTCATCCTGTGCCAGCAGACCGGAAAGGGCGCTGATATCTACCAGCACGTCATCCTCTCCGACGTCCAGCATACGGCCTGGCGACAAACGACTGCCCACCACGCGCACGCGGCCCTGCGTGCCGCGCAAAAGCTGTTGCAGCTCCGCTTCGCTGCGCGGTTGATGCAGCTGCCGACGGCTGCCGATGCGGGCGTTTTGCGCCCAGTTCCACAGCGACTCATCCTGGTCGCTGAGGGTAGTGTTGCGAAGGGGATAGCGTTCGACGTCTCTGCTCACGACTACATTCCTGTGTTGAGATCGGTGAATTTCGTCCGTTAAGCGTAGCCCATCGCAGCGTTGTCGCTTCCCTTAAGCCGGTTTACGGATGTAACGCAGCGTCGCCGTCACCGCCAGCTGTCGATTGCGGCGGATACTCTCCTCTTCGCTGTTATCCGGGCTGAAGAGCGCGTTAAAGGTGTAGCGGTTGGAGACGTGATGCACGCAGATGCTGCTAATCAGGCGGTGAACGTCGATGGTTTCGACCTCACGAATAAAGATGCCCTGCTGCTGGCCGCGCGTCAGGATATCGTCCAGCAGGTCGAGGGCGCTGCGGTTCAGCGCCTTGATGCGCGGCGACTGGCTGATATAGCGGCCGCGCAGCAGGTTTTCCGTGCAGACCAGCCGCATAAAATCGGGATGCGAGACGTGGTAGTCGAAGCTGGCTTCCACCAGTTTGCTCATCGCCAGCTCAGGCTCCATCGCCGCCAGGTTCAGGCCGGTCTCATGCTCGCGGATCGCCTGATAGACCTGTTCAAGCACCTCGATATAGAGCTTCTCTTTGGTGCCGAAATGGTAAACCACCATGCGTTTGGTGGTCTGCGCATTTTCGGCGATCTGCTCCAGACGCGCGCCCTGCATGCCATACTCGGCAAAAGTCGTCAGGGCGCCAGCGATAATGCGTTTTTTCAGCCCTTCAGGATCGTTTTTTCGTTTTGGTGTGGTATCTGACATAGCGTTCAGTAACAAGGAAAATTCAGCCGCTATGGTATCACAGCGCGACAGCCGGGCATTTGCAGATCCAGGGGAAATGGTAAGGCGAGGGTTTCAAAGAGTGAGCTGTTATTACACCGGCGAGAATGCTGGCGCGGCGGGTTATTCGCAGTATTGCCCCAAAAACCAAAAGCCCGCTCGGGTTTCGCTGAGCGGGCTTTTTAAATCTGGCTCCTCTGACTGGGATCGCCTTTGCCGGTAACGGCAATAACCGGCAGCTGTTTTACATATCGTGCAGCCTGCGTTGCGTCAGTAACTGGCGACGCTGGAAGGGGAGCAGCGATGATTAGTCCGCACTGAGACGCCGACCGAGGCCGGAAATATTCTTTATATGCACGCCCAGACGGTTTTACGTCAGTGTGAGCAGGCGCGCCGCGCTCTGAACTGCGCCGGTCAGGCGCTCAGCGGGCAAGTGACCCTCGGTCTGTCCCTCGGCAGCAGCGCAGCGCCCGACGTGGCCGCCAACTGTTACAACCCGGGTGCTTTCCACATCGACGTTGTTAACACCCTGTCTACTAACCCAAGTTGGTCTGAGTAAACGGCCTGCCAGTTACTCTTCTGCAGCAGATAAATTTCATGATTCGCCGCGTCGGGTTGATACTCTCGCTCCCAACGCACTAAGGATTCCCCGGTTTCGGCGAGGGTGGAATAGACACCCGCCGCGACGCCTGCGGCAATCGCGCAGCCCAGGGCAGTGGCTTCTTTCACCACCGGCACTTTTACCGGAATGCCGGTCACGTCACTGAGGATCTGGCACCACAACTTTCCTTTCGAGCCACCACCCGCGAACACAAGCGACCTGGCGCGGACGCCGGAGAACTCGGCAATCAAGTCCAGGTTGCAGGCTGAGACAATCGCGGCGTTTTCCTCCAGGGCGCGGAACAGGGTTTGCTTATTGCAGCGTTCAGGATCAATCGACAAATTGATAAAAGAAGGCGCGGCGTGATACCAGGTTTTGAAATGCATCGCATCGGAGAAAATCGGTGTGATGCCCCATGAGCCGACTGGCACGCGGGCAGCCATATCCTCCAACAGCGAGTAGGTGTCGACCCCCAGACGCTGGGAGAGCAGCTTTTCTTCGGAGCAGAAGGCGTCGCGGAACCAGCGCATGGTCAGGCCAGTGAAAAAGCTGATCGACTCGGCTTGCGCCATGCCGGGGATGACATGTGGATTGATGCGGATGTTCATTTCCGGATCGGTGACGGGCTTTGGCAGGTTAACCACTTGCTGCCAGAAGGTGCCGCCCAGCACGGCGGTCTGCCCGGCGCACACCACGCCCAGCCCCAGCGTGCCAAGCTGTACATCGCCGCCGCCCATGCCCACGGGCGTACCAGCCTGTAAACCGCTGGCTTCTGCTGCTCTGGCTGTGACGGAGCCCAGCCGGGTGCCGGTTTCGGCTACTGGAGAGAGCATATCGGCGCGTAGACCGGCCATGTCGAGCAGCTCTGGGCGCCAGTTGCGGGTGGCGAGGTCTAACATGCCGGTGGTGCCTGCGTTAGAGGGGGCTACCGCCAGCTCGCCACTCAGCATAAAGGCCAGCCAGTCGCTAATCATGGTGACGGTGGCAGCCTGACGATAAATATCCGGGCGATGATGCGCCAGCCACAGCAGGCGCGGCATGGCGCTTAGCGCCAGCGTCTGGCCGGAGCATTCATACACTTCGCGCTCGAATTCAAAGTCGTGAATTTCCTTTAGCTCGGAGACTTCGCGACTGGCGCGAGCATCAACGTTGGCACAGGCCCAGATGGGTTCACCGGCTTTATTATAGAGAACGATGCCTTCGCGCATTGAACAGGCGGCAACGGCGCGAATACTTGAGGCGGGGAGTTGTGCTTCATGCAGGGCCTGGCGAATGCACTGGCAGGCCAACTGCCAGTTCTTGCTCAAATCAAACTCCATCGAACCGGGCACGTCCGGCACCGCCAGATGGATCCACTCGGCCTGTCCCGCGGCTATCTGCTCACCTTCGAGATTGAAAATCACCGCGCGGATACTGCCCGTGCCGGCATCCAGTGCCATCAAATAAGCATCGTTTTTTGTTGCAGATGATGTGCTCATAGTCCGCCTCTCATAACGGTTTTTATCCATACCCGTTACCGTCGCCACGCAGAACACATCTTGCGCGTTAATCGAGTAGCGCCAGCATCGCCTGCGCCGTGCTCTCTTCGGTAACCAGTGCGTTGATTCGTTTACCTTTCAGCGCCGCGATAATCGCCTCGGCTTTTTCCACCCCGGCGGCGACGCCCAACACGGTGGGAATATTGGCTAAATCATCTGGCGAGACGGCAATCAGCTCGTCGTGGATCGTCATGTTCTCCGCCAGCTCGCCGTTGCGCTGCATGAAGTAGCCGAGAATGTCGCCGACCGCGCCTTTGCGGCCAAAAATCAGTTGTTCGCCTTCGCTGATATAGCCCGAGCGCAGGATCGTCGCGTCGTGCTTCTGGTTCAGTGAGCCAATGCCGACGATGGCAATGTCTGCCGCGCAGGCCGCCAGCATCACGTCATGCACGCTGCGCTCCTGGCGGAAAATCGCCGCGACGCTGGCGGACGAGGCCCGCAGTGGTGCGGGGATAATGCTTACGCCACAGGCCGCGTCGAGCTGGCCGATGCCGGTCATATAAGGCCCGACGCCGCCGGACAGCGTCACCATGCGAATCTGCTGCGAGCTGATAAACCCACTCAGATGCTGCAGGGTGCTCATCGCCGTTTCGCCAAAACCCACCGCCAGCAGCTGATCGGGCTTGAGCAAGGTCATCAGCATATGCGCGGCACCCACGCCCAAACGGCTGCTCAAAACGCCTTCCGACAAGTGCGGTAACACGCGGATATGCTGCAAATCAAAGCGATCCAGTAAGGTGTTTTCCAGCGCCAGACACCCCTCAAAGCGCGAGTTAATCTGCACGCGGATCACCCCAGACTGGCGGCCTTTTTCCAGCAAGCGTGAGACTTTCAGGCGCGTCAGCCCCAGCCGGTCACCGATCTCATTTTGGGTCAGGCCGTCGTGGTAATAGAACCACGCGGTGCGAGCCAACAGCTCTTCTTCGCCCATGCCATATTCCATTGGGATAGTCAGGTTGGACTGGTTTGCTTTGTCATTCATATTGAACACTTATCAAAATATAGATCAATTGTTCGTTAACGAAATGATGTTAACTGTGATGGGCATGGCAAATCGTGAAGGATTCCCGTGTGAATCATATCGCAGAATATAGGGATTAAACAAACCGTGATCGCTGTTCAGGTTTTATCCACCGCTGCAGACTAGTCTTTTGAACAATATTAAATGGTAAATACATTTGTTCATTGAGTGTGTTTTTAATCAGAGGTCGCTTCATGCACACAGACTCTCTTAACGCGTTATTACACGTTTCCGGTGTCAGCAAAGGCTTTTCCGGCGTGGCGGTACTTAAAAATATCGACTTTACCCTGCACGGCGGAGAGATCCACGCGCTGCTGGGAGGCAATGGCGCGGGAAAATCCACTTTGATGAAAATCATCGCCGGGGTCGAGGTGGCGGACAGCGGAACGCTGTGGCTGAACGGTAAAGTGCACACCGGTATGACGCCCGCCAGGGCCCATCAGGCAGGGATCTATCTGGTGCCGCAGGAGCCGATGCTCTTCCCCAGTCTGACGGTAAAGGAGAACATCTTGTTCCGTTTGCCCGCCCATCAGGCCAGTGCTGACAAGCTGAAACAGCGTCTTGACCAGTTGGGCTGCACCTTACCCCTCGGCGCGCTGGCGGGGACGCTGGAAGTCGCCGACCAGCAGCTGGTAGAGATTCTGCGCGGGCTTATGCGCGACGCGCGGCTGCTGATCCTTGATGAACCTACGGCGTCGCTGACTCCTGCTGAATCCGCGCGGCTGTTTACTCAGGTTAAAAAGCTGGCTGCGCAGGGCGTCGGCGTGGTGTTTATCTCTCACAAGCTGCCTGAAATTCGCCAGATTGCCGACCGCGTCAGCGTGATGCGTGACGGCAAGATGGCCCTCAGCGGCGCACTGAGCGAGCTTGATAACGACCAGCTGATTCAGGCCATTACCCCGCAGGCGGCCGAAACGGCGCTGCCCGCCGAACAGAAGCTATGGCTGGATCTGCCCGGTTCGCGCCGTAATGGCGCAGCCGGTACGCCAGTGCTACAGGTGGAAAATCTCACCGGCGAGGGCTTTATCGATATTTCCCTGACGGTGAATGCCGGAGAAATCGTCGGGCTGGCCGGCGTGGTGGGGGCCGGGCGCACCGAGCTGGCGGAAACGCTGTATGGCCTGCGCGCCGCACGGGCCGGGCAGGTGTGGCTGGCGGGGCGCGATATCACTTCGCTCAATACCCTGGCCCGACTGGAACAGGGACTGGTCTACCTGCCCGAAGATCGCCAGGCCTCCGGCTTATATCTTGACGCGTCGCTGTCATGGAACACCACTTCGCTGACCTTTAACCGCACCGGCTGGTGGCTTAACCCCAAACGTGAGGCCGCCGTGCTCGAGCGCTACCACCGCGCGCTTGGCATCAAATATTCTCACGGCGACCAGCACGCCCGCACGCTGTCCGGCGGTAATCAACAAAAACTGCTGATTGCCAAGTGTCTTGAAGCTGGCCCCGCGCTGCTGATTGTCGATGAGCCAACCCGTGGCGTGGACGTTTCTGCCCGCGCCGACATCTACCAGCTGCTGCAAAGCGTGGTGAAACAAAATGTCGCTGTGCTGCTGATTTCTTCCGACCTGGACGAGATAGAAGAGCTGGCGGACCGGGTCTTTGTCATGCATCAGGGGGAGATGAGCGGCGAGCTGCGCGGTGGCGATATTAACGTTAACGGCATCATGCATATCGCCTTCGGCAATGCGCACCAACCCGCCCCTGTCAACGCTTTAGAGGGAGAAGCCTGATGCTGAGACTGATTCAGAATAACCGTGAGCTGACCGCGCTACTGGCGATTATCGCGTTGTTCGGCCTGCTCGGCGCGATGGACAGCCACTCCTTTAGCTTCCAGACGCTGGGGATGATTTTCGGCAGTGCGCAGATCCTGATGCTGCTGGCTATGGGTGCCACGTTAGTGATGCTGACCCGCAATATCGACGTGTCGGTGGGGTCGATAACCGGGCTGTGCGCCGTGTCGCTGGGCATCTTGCTCAATAGCGGTCTTGCTTTGCCGCTGGCCTGCCTGGCGACGCTGGCGGTAGGGATCGCGGCGGGCTTATTCAACGGCGTGCTGGTGACGTGGCTGCGTATTCCGGCGATTGTCGCCACCCTCGGCACTCTGGGTTTATACCGCGGATTGATGCTGCTGCTGACCGGCGGCAAGTGGATTGAGGGGCTACCTGCTGACTTAAAAGCTCTTTCTACGCCGCTGGTGCTGGGCATTTCTCCTCTCGGGCTGCTGGTGATTGTTCTGTTGTTAGTGATGTTCTGGGTGCTGTCGCGCACGCCTTTTGGCCGCAGCTTTTACGCCGTCGGAGACAATCTACAGGGCGCGCGCCAGCTCGGCGTGCCGGTGAACCGCATACGTATTCTGGCTTTTGGCATTAATGGCTCGATGGCGGCGCTGGCCGGGATTGTCTTCGCGTCGCAGATTGGATTTGTCCCGAACCAAACCGGCAGCGGGCTGGAAATGAAAGCCATTGCTGCCTGCGTGCTGGGGGGAATCAGCCTGCTTGGCGGCACCGGCAGCCTTGTTGGCGCGGTGCTGGGGGCCTATTTCCTGACGCAAATCGACAGCGTGTTAGTGCTGCTACGCCTGCCCGCGTGGTGGAACGACTTCATCGCGGGCGTCGTGTTGCTGGCGGTACTGGTGTTTGACGGGCGTTTGCGGCAGGCACTCGACAAAAATCTGCGCCGCCAGAAGTACGCCCGTTTCCAGCCGAAAGCGGCGGGGGTGGCAAGAGCCAAAACCAAATCGTCGGAGACGCGCACTTCCCGACGTATGAACACCAATAAAAGCGGGGTGCTGTGATGAACAATCTGAAGCGTTACGGCTGGGAGGGGACATTGCTGGCCCTGCTGGTGGTGGAGATTTTACTGTTCGGCCTTACCAACCCGCGCATGCTGGACGTTAACACGCTGCTGTACAGCACCAGCGATTTTATCACCATAGGTATCGTGGCGCTGCCGCTGACAATGGTGATTGTTAGCGGCGGCATCGATATTTCATTCGGTTCAACCATCGGCCTGTGCGCCATTGCGCTCGGCGTGCTGTGCCAGGCGGGCGTGCCTCTGCCGCTGGCGATTGGCCTGACGCTGGCGCTTGGCACTGCCTGTGGCCTGCTCAATGCCACGCTGATCCTCTATACCGGCGTGAATCCGCTGGTGATCACCCTCGGCACGTTATACCTGTTTGGCGGCAGCGCGCTGCTCCTCTCCGGACTGGCAGGCGCGACAGGCTTTGAAGGGATCGGCGGCTTCCCGGCGGCCTTTACTGACTTCGCTAACCAGGTGCTGCTGGGCCTGCCAATGCCGCTGCTGATTTTTCTTTTAGCGACGCTGTTCTTCTGGGGCTTGATGCACCGCACGCGTACCGGCCGCAATGTGTTTCTGATTGGGCAAAATGCCCGCGTGGCGCGCTATGGCGCACTGCCAGTCAGCCGCACCTTATTCGTGCTTTATGGCATGACCGGGCTGGCCTCGGCAGCGGCGGCAATAGTCATGACATCCTACTTCGGCTCGGCGCGCTCGGATCTTGGCGTCTCCTTACTCATGCCTGCCATCACCGCGGTGGTGCTTGGCGGCGCGAATATTTATGGCGGTTCTGGCTCGGTGCTCGGCACGGCGCTGGCGACCTTGCTGATTGGCTATTTGCAACAAGGGCTGCAGATGATCGGCATTTCCAGTCAGGTTTCCAGCGCATTCTCCGGCGCGCTGCTGATTCTGGTAGTGATTGGCCGTTCAGCCAGCCTCAACCGTGGCCTGCTTCGCAGTGTTTTCCAGCGCTATTACCGCCGCTGGTCTGCGCCTTCTGCTTCTCTGACCTCGAAATAATGTGGAGTGAATGATGAAAATAACCGCGTGGAAAACCCTGTTCGCTGTCAGTGCATTAGCTTTGGTTTGTGCCAGTGTACAGGCGGCCGATCGCATAGCCTTTATCCCGAAACTGGTGGGGGTCGGTTACTTCACCAGCGGCGGCAATGGGGCAATGGCGGCGGGAAAAGAGCTGGGTGTCGATGTGACCTACGACGGCCCGACGGAGCCAAGCGTGTCGGGGCAGGTGCAGATGATCAACAACTTCGTTAATCAGGGTTATGGCGCCATTGTCGTGGCGGCAGTCTCCCCAGACGGCCTGTGCCCGGCCTTGAAACGCGCCATGCAGCGTGGGGTGAAAGTCCTGACCTGGGACTCGGACACCAGGCCCGACTGCCGCTCGATTTACATCAATCAGGGCACGCCGCAGCAGTTGGGTTCCATGCTGGTGGATATGACTGCCAGCCAGGTCACTAAAGAGAAAGCCAAAGTGGCGTTTTTTTACTCCAGCCCCACGGTAACTGACCAGAACCAGTGGGTGAAAGAGGCAAAAGCCAGCATCGCCAAAGCGCATCCAGAGTGGGAAATCGTCACCACGCAGTATGGCTATAACGATGCCACCAGGTCGCTGCAAACCGCCGAGGGCATTATGAAGTCGTGGAATGACCTCGACGCCATCATCGCGCCAGACGCTAATGCTTTGCCAGCGGCGGCGCAGGCAGCGGAAAACCTCGGGCGCAAGGATATCGCCATCGTCGGCTTTAGCACACCAAACGTCATGCGACCCTATGTCGAGCGCGGGACAGTGAAACAGTTCGGCCTGTGGGACGTGGTCGCGCAGGGCAAGATTTCAGTTTATGTCGCCGAACAGCTGCTGAAAAAGGGCGAGCTAAACGTGGGCGACAAGCTGGATGTGCCGAAAATCGGCCAGGTTGGCGTCTCACCAAACAGCGTGCAGGGCTACCAGTATGAAGCCAGGGGTAACGGCATTGTTCTGCTGCCGGAGCGCGTGGTGTTCACCAAAGACAATATCGGTAAATACGATTTTTGACATTAACGTCAAGGTAAGGGGAGCTTGAGATGGCTGATCTAGACGACATCAAAGACGGGAAGAATTTTGGTATTGGTACGCCGCAAAGCAACCGCGCGTTCTTTCTCAAGGGAAGTGGGGCGCTGGACTGGGGGATGCAGTCACGGCTGGCACGCATTTTCAATCCGGCCTCCGGGCGCACCGTCATGCTGGCGTTCGACCACGGCTATTTTCAGGGGCCAACCACCGGCCTGGAGCGGATCGATCTCAATATCGCGCCGCTGTTTGAATACACCGACGTGTTGATGTGTACGCGCGGTATTCTGCGCAGCGTGGTGCCCGCCGCCGTCAATAAACCTGTGGTGCTACGGGCCTCAGGAGGTAACTCGATTCTGACCGAGCTGTCGAATGAAACGGTTGCTGTAGCGATTGAAGACGCGCTGCGCCTGAATGTGTCAGCCATGGCCGCGCAGGTGTATATCGGCAGCGAGCACGAGCATCAGTCGATCAAAAACATTATTCAACTGGTGGATCAAGGCACCCGCTACGGCATGCCAACCATGGCGGTGACCGGCGTGGGGAAAGATATGGTGCGCGATCAGCGTTACTTCTCATTGGCAACCCGCATTGCCGCCGAGATGGGGGCGCACATCATCAAAACGTACTATGTGGACAGCGGCTTCGAGCGCGTCGCCGCAGGCTGCCCGGTGCCGATTGTTATCGCTGGTGGCAAGAAACTGCCCGAACGCGAGGCGCTGAAGATGTGCTTTCAGGCAATCGATCAGGGGGCGTCGGGCGTGGATATGGGGCGCAACATCTTCCAGTCCGAATCGCCGATTGCCATGCTGAAAGCGGTACAGGCCGTGGTGCACGACAACGCCAGCGTAGATCATGCCTACCAGCTGTTTCTCGACCACACATGCTGAGCCAGAGGAGGCGTTATGGAAGTCACTCTCGTAGAAATTAATGTCAAAGCCGATAAGGTCGATGAGTTTCTGAACGTGTTTCGCGAAAACCATTTAGGTGCAATTAAAGAACCAGGCAATCTGCGATTTGATGTGCTGCAAGACGAACAGGAGCCTACCAGGTTTTACATCTATGAGGCTTATGCCGATAGTGACGCCGTCGCCGCGCACAAGAAAACGCCACATTATCTTAAGTGCGTCGAGGCGCTGGAGGAAATCATGACTGGCCCCAGGAAAAAAACCAGTTTTAAAGGGATCTATCCCTAAAGACAGCCTTTACTTCCTCTGTTAACAGAATGTATGCCCGTAAGCATGAGAGTATTCACACCCAGTCAAAATCAAAAAACCAAAAGCCCGCTCAGGTTTCCCTGAGCGGGCTTTTTAAATCTGGCTCCTCTGACTGGACTCGAACCAGTGACATACGGATTAACAGTCCGCCGTTCTACCGACTGAACTACAGAGGAATCGTTGGAACGGGGCGAATATTAGCGACGCCGTTGTGGCTTGTCAAAGCACGATTTCATTTTTCCCGACTGAACGCTCGCAAAAGCAGCGGTTTGCCGCTTTTTCAACAAATTCGGCGAGATTTCAAACTGCTAACAGGATCTCACTTTAAACGCATTTCCCTGCAGATGTTAGATACGTGTCAAAGTTTTGTTATTTGTCGATGTTAAAACAACTGTTTCAGTGCTTTTATGATAAAAATTTCAAAAGCAATATTAATGGAATAAATAAACTGCTTATTATCACCGCCGGAATGAATCAGCAAAACTGGAACGTGATTTTAAAATTAATTCCTGCGGAAACAAGCAATTGTAAAAAGGAGGAGTGAGTCACAAAAAAGCGCGATCGTCCAGGCCCCACCTCTGTAAACAGATTTGAAACCGCCAGCAACGTTGAGTGAATGTAAAAGATATTTTTCATTCGCGGTATCAGCGGCGTCGGCAAGTTAACGACAATAAGGGTTACTCATGAACATCAAAAAAACACTCGCTGTCACACTGTTAGCCTGCATGTTGCCCGCCGCCGCGATGGCGAAAGATCTTTCGGTCGGCGTATCGATGGCGTTGTTCGACGACAACTTCCTCACCATTCTGCGTACCGCGATGCAAAAAGAGATGCAAAAAGAGGGCGTTCAGGGGCAGATGGAAGACGCCAAAGGCGATGTCTCCCAGCAGCTGCAGCAGGTGCAGAACTTTATCGGCCAGGGCGTTGACGCCATCATCGTCAACCCGGTGGATACCAACGCGGTGAAGCCGATCATGGATCAGGCCACCAAAGCGGGCATCCCGCTGATCTTTGTTAACCGTCGCCCGCAGGCGGAGCTTAGCGACAAGATGGCTTATGTCGGATCGGACTCCGAACTGGCGGGTCGTCTGCAGATGGAAGCGCTGGCGAAAGCGTTAAACGGCAAAGGCAACGTCGCCATTCTGATGGGCGATCTCGCTAACGAAGCCACGCGCGACCGCACCAAAGGCGTCGAGGCGGTTGTCGCCAAATACCCTGGCATCAAAGTCGTGCAGAAACAGACTGCAAAATTTATGCGTAACGATGCGGTAGACGTGGTGAGCAACTGGCTGACCGCAGGCGACGATATCCAGGCGATCGCCTCTAACAATGATGAGATGGCTATCGGCGCGCTGCAGGCGCTGGGCAAAAACCCCAACCATATCCTGATCGCTGGCGTGGACGGCACCCCGGACGCGCTGCAGATGCTGAAAAACGGCAAGATGGTCGCCACGGTGTTCCAGGACGCTAAAGGGCAGGGCGAGGGCGCAGTTCAGACGGCCGTTAAGCTGGCGAAGGGCGAAAAGGTACAGAAGATTATCGATATTCCTTACCAGCTGATCACGAAAGACAATATGCAGCAGTTCGTTAACCGTAATCAGAAATAACCGATCCCGACTCAGCCGTACGGAGGTGATGTATGACCGCTTTTGCGCTTGAAGCCGAAGGCATCAGCAAGTTCTTTCCCGGTGTAAAGGCACTCGACAACGTTTCGCTGCGCGTGCGTCCGGGATCGGTGCATGCCTTGATGGGCGAAAATGGCGCGGGCAAATCCACTTTAATGAAGTGCCTGATCGGGATGTACCGTCCCGATCGGGGCACCATCCGCATTAAAGGGGAGCCGGTGCAGTTTCAGGACACCATGGACGCCTTGCGTTCAGGCATTTCCATGATCCACCAGGAACTTAATCTGGTGCCCTACATGACCGTCGCAGAGAATATATGGCTGGGACGCGAGCCGATGAAATATGGCTTTGTTGATCACGGCAAGCTCAACCAGCAGACGCAGACGCTGCTCAACCAGCTTAATATCCGTCTCAAGGCCGATCGTCTGGTGGGCGAGCTGAGCATCGCCGCGCAGCAGATGGTGGAGATCGCCAAAGCGGTCTCCTGGAACGCCGATATCGTGATTATGGATGAGCCGACCTCCGCCCTGACTGAAAGCGAAGTGGCGCATCTGTTCACCATCATTCGCGACCTGCGCGCGCAGGGCAAAGCCATCATCTATATCAGCCATAAAATGGATGAGATCTTCGCCATCACCGATGAGATCAGCATCTTCCGCGACGGCAGCTGGGTCGGCAGCAATCACACCGCGCAATTTACTCGTCAGTCGCTGATCACCCAGATGGTCGGGCGCGAACTGACTCAACTCTTTCCAAAATTCAACAATTCGATTGGCGAAGAGGTGCTGACGGTGCGCAACCTCAGCAGCAAAGATCGCTTTCATGACGTCAGTTTCAGCCTGCGGCGCGGTGAAATCCTTGGCGTCGCCGGTCTGGTGGGCGCAGGGCGCAGCGAGGTAATGGAAAGCCTGTTCGGCATGGAGAGCATCGACAGCGGTGAAGTGCTGATTGACGGCGTGCCGGTCAATATCGATTCGCCTTCAACGGCGATAGAGAAGGGTATGGCGTTTTTAACCGAAGACCGCAAGAAATCGGGGCTGTTTCTCGTGCTGTCGGTGATGGAGAACATGAGCATCGTCAATATGCCGGAGTACAGCGGCAAGAGCGGCTTCGTCAGTCATATCAAGATGGCGCAGGATTGTATGGAGCAGATCCGCCGGCTGAATATCAAGACGCCGACCATGGATCAGATCATCAACAACCTGAGCGGCGGCAACCAGCAGAAGGTGCTGATCGCCCGCTGGCTGCTGGCGCAGCCCAAAATCCTGATCCTCGACGAGCCGACGCGCGGCATCGACGTCGGCGCGAAGGCGGAAATCTACCGTTTGATCTCTGAACTGGCCAACCGCGGCGTGGCAATCATCATGGTGTCGTCGGAACTGCCGGAAATTCTCGGCATGAGCGACCGCGTGATGGTTATGCATCAGGGGCGTATTACCGGCATCCTCGATAAAGAAGAGGCCGACCAGGAAACCATTTTGTCGCTGGCATCCGAGTGAGGCGCGAGACAACTATGAGCAATATCAAAGTGACTGCCACTCCGGCAGCTGAACAGACATCGTTTTTCGGCAATCTGCGGCATAAACTGCCCAAAGATACCGGCATCTTTATCGTTATGGTCGGTATCGCGCTGATTTTCGAAATAGCCGGCTGGTATGTGCGAGACCAGTCATTTCTGATGAACACCAACCGCCTGATCCTGATTGTATTGCAGGTGGCGATCATCGGCATTATCGCCGTCGGGGTCACTCAGGTCATCATTACTACCGGTATCGATCTCTCATCGGGTTCGGTGATTGCGCTGACCGCCGTGGTGGCGGCCAGCCTGGCGCAAACCTCTGACAGCCTGTCACCGATGTTTCCATCGCTGGTGAATATGCCTGCCGTGGTACCTATCGGCGCGGGCATCGGCGTGGGGCTGCTGTGCGGTATGGTCAATGGCATATTGATCACCCGCACCGGCATTCCACCCTTTATCGCTACGCTGGGCATGATGGTCTCGGCGCGTGGTCTGGCGCAGTATTACACCCAGGGTAATCCAATCAGCTTTCTTTCCGACGGCTTTACCTCCATCGGCCAGGGCGCGATGCCGGTTATTATCTTTCTTGTGGTGGCGCTGCTCTTTCATATCGCCCTGAAGCACACCCGCTACGGCAAATACGTTTACGCTATCGGCGGCAATATGACCTCGGCCAAGGTCTCCGGCATTAACGTTAATAAATATCTGATTATCGTCTATACCATCGCCGGTGCGCTCTCCGGCCTGGCGGGCGTGGTGCTGGCGGCGCGCGTCAGCAGCGGTCAGTCAAGCATGGGGATGTCTTACGAGCTGGACGCGATCGCCGCAGCGGTTATCGGCGGCAGCAGCCTGATGGGCGGCGTCGGGCGCATTACGGGCACGCTGATTGGCGCAGTGATCCTGGGCCTGATCAAGAGCGGGTTTACCTTTGTCGGCGTCGATGCTTACGTTCAGGACATTATTAAAGGCATTATTATTGTGGCCGCCGTCTCGATTGATATGCATCGCAACCGCAAAAAACGCTGATTTTTCTGCGCTCAGGCCTGCCCGCTTGTGAAAGCGGGCAGGCTTTTTTTTTAACTGGCTCCCTTTCTGCTGCATACCTCTGTTTTTCTTATCTCATCCGTTCATTTCTGCCATCCACTATATGCACGTCTGGCTCGCACAGGCTGCACCAGCGAAGTGCATCCGCCGGGCTGTCCGTTACTGCCGCGCCATTCCTGCAGCTTATTACCTCTTTATGCGTAATCAGAAAGGCTTATTTTTCGCGCTGTTAGGATTTTTCTGCATCAGGCAGGGCGCGCCTGCAGAAAAACTGGCCTGCTAATTGCAATTTGTCTGTTACCAGGCCAGCAGGCCGCATGAACAGATGTTATTGGCATTCGGGGAATGTGACGGAGGCAAGATGAACTTAAGACGACTGAAATACTTTGTGAAAATCGTCGATATTGGCAGTTTGACGCAGGCGGCTGAAGTGCTGCATATCGCGCAACCTGCGCTCAGTCAACAGGTTGCCACGCTGGAGAACGAACTGGATCAGCAGCTGTTAATTCGTACCAAGCGCGGCGTAACGCCGACCGAAGCCGGTAAAATTCTCTATGCGCATGCGCGAACGATTTTACGGCAGTGCGAGCAGGCGCAGACGGCGGTAATCAACGCCGGGCAGGCGCTCAGCGGACAGGTCTCTATCGGCATGGCGCCGGGCACGGCGGCATCATCGCTGACCATGCCGCTGCTGCAAACGGTTCGGGAGCAGCATCCGGAAATTCTGGTTTATCTGCACGAGAACAGCGGCAGTTCGCTGAATGAAAAGGTAATGAACGGCCAGCTTGATATGGCGGTGCTCTACGACCGTTCGCCGACGGCGGGCATTACCAGTATGCCGCTGATGAAAGAAGAGCTTTACCTGGTCGGCGCGACCGACTGCCCCGGCGGCTCGGTCGATCTGGCCCAGGTGGCGCAGATGAGCCTGTTTTTGCCGCGCGACTATAGTGCGGTGCGCAAGCGCGTTGACGAAGCCTTTTCGCTGCGTCGTCTGAGCGCGCGCATTATCGGCGAGATCGAATCGCTGTCGATGCTGACCGCCGCCGTCGCCAGCGGGATGGGCGTGACGGTGCTACCGGAATCTGCCGCGCGGGCGCTGGTCAGCTCAACCCAGGCCTGGATGGCGCGCATCAACAGCCCGGCGCTGCATCTGCCGCTGTCGCTGAACGTCTCGGCGCGTCTGCCGCTTTCGCCGTCCGCGCAGGCGGTGAAGGATATTTTGCTGTCGCTGCTTAACAAGCCTATGGCAGAGGAGCGCGCGCTGCTGCTGGTCAGCTAGCCTCGCTCTGGCGGCCCCACGGGGCCGCTTTTCCTGTTGTGCAGATGCCGATCCAGCTCCGCCACCCGCTTTTGGTTTCCCACACCCCACCACGAATCCCGAATCTTTTCCCATAAGCTCATTGCTACAAGCGCGAATCCAGGATTCAGACGACGCAGGTTTATCCTTAAAAGCGTCAGACAACGCAGCCATTTTTAAAAAAATGAGCAATCACAGGCGAGGGTGTGCCAGAGGCATCCGACACGCTGAGGCGCGCGCGGTCCGTAAGGCTGACGTAAGCAACGAAGGGACCGCGCGCAGCGCGGCGTGGAGGCTGCCGGAAGCCGGGATTGTTAAGGGGCTGGCGAGCCCCTTAACACGCACGCCGGCAGCGCAGCTGCTGAAACTCCTCAGCGCCTGGCGGGCGGAACCCGCTCAGAGCCAGCCGTTCGCACAGCGAACGGCAGACAAGCCACTGGTGGGCGAACCCGCTCAGAGCCATTCGCGCAGCGAACGCCTGCCCGCCTGCGCAGCAGGCACCCAGGGACTCTGGCGGGGCGCCCACCCGCTACCCTATATTCCCCCTGCGCATAAGCACAAAGTTTTTATTATTTGTTGATATCAATAAACCTTCTTACCATCGGAGATAACAATTTCGTAAAGGGAGGTAAATACCGTGAATTTCCAGCAACTTAAAATTATCCGCGAGGCGGCACGCTGCGAGTTCAATCTGACGGAAGTGGCAAACACGCTATTTACCTCACAGTCAGGCGTCAGCCGTCATATCCGCGATCTGGAGGATGAGCTTGGCGTAGAGATCTTTATCCGCCGCGGCAAGCGCCTGCTGGGCATGACCGAGCCGGGCAAAGCGCTGCTGACTATCGCCGAACGCATCCTCGACGAAGCGGGAAAGGTGCGCCGTCTGGCGGACGTCTTCACTAATGAAACCAGCGGCATTCTGACCATCGCCACGACGCATACCCAGGCGCGCTACAGCCTGCCGCGCGTTATCAAGGCGTTTCGCCAGCTCTATCCCAACGTGCGGCTGGAGCTTAATCAGGGATCGCCGCAGGAGATTGTCGCCATGCTGCTGGCCGGTGAGGCGGACGTCGGCATCGCCAGCGAACTGCTGGTAAATAACCCCAGCCTGGCGGCGTTCCCCTGGTTCAGCTGGCACCATGCGCTGCTGGTGCCCAGCGATCATGAACTGGTGCAGCAGCAGCCGGTCTCGCTCAGCACCCTGAGCCGTTATCCGCTTATTACCTATCGTCAGGGCATCACCGGGCGCTCGCGCGTCGACCGCGGGTTCCAGAGCGCGGGCCTGAAGCCCGATATCGTGTTGAGCGCGCAGGATTCTGACGTGGTAAAAACCTATGTCGAACTGGGATTAGGCGTCGGCATCCTTGCCGATCAGGCGTGTGAAACCCAGCGGGAAGAGGCGCTGGTGCGCATCGATGCGCACCATCTGTTTGATGCCAATACCGTCTGGCTTGGCCTGAAGCGCGGACAGCTGCAGCGCAACTATGTCTGGCAGTTTATGGAGTTATGCAACGCCAATCTGTCGCTGGAAGAGATTAAACGTCAGGCGCTCTCCTCTCAGCGCGAAGAAGAGCCGGTTATCGACTTCCAGATCTAATCCGGCAGCGACTCGACGATGGCCAGCTGAAGGCCATCCCAGCCTTTACTGCCGACGGTTTGCAGCGCGGTGGCCGTCAGATGTGGGCTGTTGCCGACGTCGGACAGATACTGCCGCAGCCCCTGCACGTTTTCGTCTGTTGATTGCGAATCGACAATACGCCCGCCGCGCACCACGTTATCGCCGATAATCACGCTGCCGACGCGTGCCAGCTTTAGCGCCCAGCGCAGGTAGTGCGGATTATTGCGTTTATCGGCGTCAATAAAGATCATATCGAACGGCCCCTGCAGCGTCGGCAGGCTCTCCAGCGCCGCCCCCACCCGCACGTCGATTTTGTCTGCCATGCCCGCTTCGGCGAAATTTTCGCGCGCGACCTGCGCATGCTGCGGCGAAAACTCCAGCGTCACGATGCGGCCGCTCTCCGGCAGGGCGCGCGCCAGCCACAGCGTGCTGTAACCGCCCAGCGTGCCGATCTCCAGAATGCGCGAGGCGTTCATCATGCGCGCCAGCAGGTAGAGCAGCTTGCCCTGGTTGGCCGCCACGTCAATCGGCGGCAGGCCAGCGGCGGCATTGCGCGCCAGTACCGCCTCCAGCGCCGCATCCGGTTTCACCAGCGTCTGGGTGAAATAGTCATCGACTGCTCGCCACATATGATCGCTCATACTTATCTCCTTGTTTAAAAACTGAGCATAGCAGCCGCGCGGCATAAAATTTTTTTTAACTCCGCAAAACTCGCTGTTTCGGGTTTCTGCCTGGTGAGAAAAACATCCTGCGCTGAGACGACGCGATAGAGTGGAAGAAAACCGATGAAAAAGGGGAGTGAGATGTCGCGTCTTCAACTAAAAGATTCCGATCTGCTGCGCCAGCAGGCGCTGTTCGGCGGCCGCTGGCAGGATGCTCACAGCGGCGAGACCTTGCCGGTTGTCGATCCCGCCAGCCGTGAAACGCTGGCGACCATTCCGGCGCTGGGCCGCGCTGAGACGGAAGCAGCTATCGCCTGCGCCGAATCGGTGCGCATCGCCTGGGGCAAAACGCCCAACGCCAGCCGCGCCGCGCTGCTGGAGAAGTGGCATCAGCTTATCCTCGATAACGCCGACGACCTGGCGGCGATCATGACCGCCGAACAGGGCAAACCGCTCGCCGAAGCGAAGGGCGAAGTGCTGTACGGCGCGAGCTTTGTCAAATGGTTCGCCGAAGAGGCGCGCCGTATCTACGGCGATACCATTCCTGCGCCGAGCGAAGATCGCCGCATTCTGGTGCTGAAACAGCCTGTCGGCGTCGCGGCGGCCATCACGCCGTGGAATTTCCCCATCGCCATGATCACGCGAAAAGTCGCGCCTGCGCTGGCGGCAGGCTGCCCGATTATCGTCAAGCCGTCGGAGCTGACGCCGCTTTCGGCGCTGGCGTTGGCGGTGCTGGCAGAGCGCGCGGGCTTTCCCGCAGGCGTGCTGCAGGTTGTGACCGGTCTGCCCACCGAGATTGGCGCGGCGCTGACCGGCAGCCGTCTGGTGCGGAAAATCTCCTTCACCGGCTCGACGCGCGTCGGCCAGCTGCTGATGCAACAGAGCGCCGACAGCGTAAAACGCCTCAGCCTGGAGCTGGGCGGCAACGCGCCTTTTATTGTCTTCGACGACGCCGATGTCGATATCGCGGTAGCGGGCGTAATGGTCAGCAAGTTTCGCAACGCCGGGCAGACCTGCGTCTGCGCCAATCGCATTCTGGTGCAGCGCGCTATTTATGAACGCTTCGCGGCGAAGCTGCTCGACGCGGTCGCCACCCTGAAGGTGGGCGACGGCTTTGCGCCAGGCAGCACTATCGGCCCGCTGATCAACGAACGCGCGGTCGAGAAAGTTAACGGCCACATCGCAGATGCGCTTGGCCTGGGCGCGGAGCTGCTGACCGGCGGCACCAGCCACGGCAACGGCACTTACGTGCAGCCCACGGTGCTCGGCAAGGTTACGGCACAGATGCGTATCGCTCATGAAGAGACGTTCGGTCCGGTCGCGCCGCTGTTTATCTTTGACGAAGAGGAGGAGGCGGTCGCGATGGCCAACGATACGCCCTATGGTCTGGGCGCCTATTTCTTTACCGAAAATATTCGTCGCGCATGGCGCGTCGCCGAAGCGCTGGAATTTGGCATGGTCGGCTTTAATACCGGCGCGATCTCATTAGAAGTCGCGCCATTCGGCGGCGTAAAATTATCGGGAATTGGCCGGGAAGGATCGCGCTATGGCATTGAAGAATATCTGGAACAGAAAGCCTTCCATATTGGCAGCCTGAATTAATCCTTCGGCCTTTTTTTAATATCCTGTAAAGAGCGTTTGTCGCATAAGCGGCAAACGCTCTTTATTTTGTGCGCTGCGTCAGGTTTTTCTCGCTGTTCGCCATTTTAGTGCAAGTTTCATGCGCAATGCACCACGGTAACGCATGAATTTTGTGAGCCAAATCATCTGTTTATTCCTTCGGCAATTACGCAAAATTTCCTCTTTCAATACGGCAGAAAATTTTTTTGCGCTGTTTTAAACGCATTTTTATTTTTCAACTGGCTGGCATACTTTCTGCATTACCTTTTTGCACAAGCTTATTAACGCTGAATATAAGTCCTGCTTTAGCGCTAATTCCCTGATGGTTGACGGGTGTAACAAATAAGGATTTATCCATGTTAAGTTTCGACCCTGAAAAAGTTTCGCTTCCTGTCGGCCATTATATTGACGGCCATCACGTTCAAACCCAGGGGGCGGCATTTGCCGTCAGACGTCCGTCCGACGGCAAAGCCTACGCCACGCTGCATGAGGCGGACGCCGCCGATGTCGACCGCGCGGTACAGCTCGCGCACCAGGCGCTGAAAATCAGCGGCTGGTCTGGCTGCGCGCCGCGCGAACGCGGCCGGGTACTGCGTCGCTGGGCCGATCTTATTGAGCAGGACAGCCTGCTGGCGCAGCTGGAGGCGCTCGGCTCCACCCGTCCTATCGGCGATGTCATCCAGCATGAAATTCCGTTCACCGCCGAAGCGATTCGCTTCTACGCCGAGTGCGCGGATAAGTACAGCGGCGATCTCTTTCCGACGCGCGACAGCAGCCTGGGTATGCTGATCGCTGAGCCTTACGGCGTGGTTGGCGCTATTACGCCGTGGAATTTTCCGCTATCGATGGCGTCGTGGAAGTGCGGCCCGGCGCTGGCGGCGGGCAACGCGGTAGTGCTCAAACCCTCCGAGCTTACGCCCTTTTCAACGGTGCGCATGGCTGAACTGGCGGTGCAGGCCGGCCTGCCAGCTGGCGTGCTCAATATCGTGCAGGGCAGCGGCGCGGTGACCGGCCACGCACTGGTGACGCATCCGCTGGTGCGCAAAGTCTCGTTTACCGGCTCGACCCTGACCGGCGCGCGCATTATGAGCGACGTGGCGCAGCACGGCATGAAGCCGGTCACGCTGGAGCTGGGCGGCAAAAGCCCGCAGCTGGTGTTTGACGACGCGGGCGACATCGAGGTGGTGGCGCAGCGCATTCTGCGCGGTTTTACCGCCAACGGCGGCCAGGCCTGCGTGGCGGGCACCCGTCTGATTGTGCAGCGCGCCATCGCTGCGCCGCTGCTGGATCGCCTGAGCGCGCTGTGCCGCGGCGTGCAACCGGACGTGACCTGGAGCGGCGACAGCCGCTACGCGCCGTTGATCGATGAACGGCAGGGCAAAAAAGTTGCCTCCGTGATCGCCGCCGCGAAGGCGCAGGGCGCGGAAGTGCTGGTCGGCGGCGAGCGTTTCGCCGACACCGGTGAGGGCTGGTTCTGGCAGCCCACCTTGCTGTGCGGCGTCACCCAGGATAACCCGGCGGTGCAGCAGGAGATTTTCGGCCCGGTGCTGACGGTGCAGACCTTCGACGACGAAGAAGAGGGCCTGCGGCTGGCGGCGCATGAGATTTATGGCCTGTGCGCGGGCGTGCATACCCTGAGCCTGCCGCGCGCGCTGCGCGCCATACGCGCCATTGAGGCGGGCACCGTGTGGGTCAACCGCTACGGCCGCTCCGGCGACTTCATCATTCCCACCGGCGGCTTTCTTGGCTCCGGCGTCGGCAAAGATTTGGGGCGACAGGCGTTTCAGGCCTGCCAGCGTCAGAAAAGCGTACTGATCGATTTTTAACTTTTCCTGATTAAAACGAGGTCGCGTCATGGCACTGTTTAAACCGAAATTTATCACCTTTGACTGTTACGGCACGCTGATTAACTTCGATATGGCGGGCGCGGCGGCGCGCTGTTTTAAGGCGCGCGTGGCGGCTGACGAGATGCAGGCCTTCACAACCGATTTCGCCCGTTATCGTCTGGATGAAGTGCTGGGCGCCTGGAAGCCTTACTACGACGTGGTGAGCAACGCGCTGCAGCGCACCTGCAAAAAATGGGGCGTGGCGTGGGATAAGGCCGACAGCGACTTTATCTACACCGACTGCGCCAGCTGGGGACCGCACCCCGACGTGCCTGCCGGGCTGGCGAAACTGGCGACCGAGTTCCCGCTGGTGCTGCTCAGCAACTCGATGAAGGATCTGCTGCCGCACCATATTCCGCGTCTGGGCGCGCCGATCCATATGGCGATCACCGCGGAGGAGGTGGGCGCCTATAAACCGCAGATGAAGGGCTTTGAATATATGCTGCAGAAGCTCGACTGCCGCCCGGACGAGATCCTGCACGTCTCCTCCAGCTTTCGCTACGACCTGATGACGGCGCACGATCTCGGCATCACCCATAAAGCCTGGGTTAATCGCGGTCACGAACCGGCTAATCCCTACTACGGCTACACCGAAATCCATGACATCGGCGCATTGCCTGCCGTCGTTGGACTCTGAGGAGAGCGCTATGAAACTCGAATCGTTCTGGCAGGCCACGGCACCGCCGTTTCACGGCGCGGCGCAAGGTTCGCTGCCGTCGCATGCTGACGTGGTGGTGATCGGCGGCGGCTTTACCGGCGTCTCGGCGGCGCTGAGCCTGGCGCGCAGCGGCCTGGACGTGGTGCTGCTGGAGGGCGGCGAGGTGATGAGCCAGGCCTCGGCGCGCAACGGTGGACACTGTAATACCGGCGTGGCGCAGAACTTCGCCTCGCTGGTGGCGAGCCAGGGCATCGAGAAAGCCAGCCGCTTCTACCGCGCCTACGACGATGCGGTCAGCTATGTCGAACAGCTGGTGCGCGATGAGCGGATCGACTGCGATTTTCGCCTGTGCGGCAAGCTCAAGCTCGCCAGTAAGGCGTCACATTTCGCTGGCCTTCGCGAAGCCTGGGAGCTGATGCGCCGCACCGTGGACCCGGAAATTGAGCTGATCGGCAAAGAGGCGATCCGCCGCGAAGTCGACAGCGACGCCTTTCACGGCGGGCTGCTGCAACAGCGCGGTGGCCAGATGCATATGGGTAAATTCGGCGTCGGTCTGGCGGAAGCGGCGGCGCGCAGCGGCGCGAAAATCTTTCCGCACCACGCCGTAACCGGCTTAACCCGCCTTGACGGCTATCGCCACCGCGTACAGACCGCCAAAGGGGAGATCCTCGCCGACAAGGTGCTGATGGCGACCGGCTGCTCTAACGTTGGGCCTTTTCGCTGGTTTCAACGCCGTATCGTGCCGGTAGGCAGCTTTATCGTGGTGACGGAGCCGCTGGGCGATGCGTTAATCCGCCGCGTGCTGCCAAACGATCGCACCTATGTCACCTCGCTCAACCTCGGCAACTACTTTCGCACCACCGCCGATCGTCGGCTGGTATTTGGCGGCCGCGCGCGTTTCGCGGTCAGCAATCCCACCTCCGATTCGCGCAGCGGCGACATCCTGCAGGTCTCCATGGCCCGGCTCTTTCCGACGCTGGCGCAGGCGCGCATCGACTACTGCTGGGGTGGCATGGTGGATATGTCCGCCGACCGGCTGCCGCATGCGGGCGAACATGACGGTGTTTTCTACTCTATGGGCTACAGCGGCCACGGCACCCAGATGTCGGTGTGGATGGGCGCGGTGATGGCGGATCTGATCGCCGAAAAAAGCAATCGCAATCCCTGGCAGCGCGACGCCTGGCCCGCGCTGCCCGGTTATCACGGCAAGCCGTGGTTTTTGCCGCTGGCCGGACTCTATTACAAAGCCAAAGATCGTTTCTCTTGATGCTTCATTCCAGGGGTTGAACCTTAAACGCTATTGAGGGTACGCAGATGAGTAAAAATGATAATAACGCGCTGACGCGCATGCTGACCGAAGGCACGCTGTCACGCCGCGGCCTGATGAAAATGCTCTCCGCCGGCGCGGTGATGAGCAGCGGCATTATCGGCTTCCCACAGCTGGGCTTCGCCGCCGAAACGCCGGTGAAAGGCGGCAAAATACGCGCCGCGATGTCAAACGCCTCCGCGACCGATACCCTTGACCCGGCCAAAGCCAACAACAGCGGCGACTATACCCGGCAGTGCATGTTCTACAACGGCCTGACCGAGCTGGATAAAAATCTCAAAGCCCTGCCGGCGCTGGCGACATCGCTCGACTCCAGCGACGGCATCACCTGGCAGATTAAACTGCGCAGCGGCGTGACCTTTCACGACGGCAAGCCGCTGACCGCTAAAGATGTGATCTACTCGCTGAGCCGCCATAAAGATGCCGCGGTTGCCTCTAACGCTTTTAAAATCGCCGAGCAGTTCCAGAGCCTGAATGCGGTAAACGACAACGAAGTGCAGCTGGTGCTGAGCCAGGCGAACTTCGATCTGCCCTATATCCTCGCCGCGCCGCCGTTTTTGATCGTGCAGGACGGCACCAAAGACTTTACCAAAGGCATCGGCACCGGGCCTTACGTCTGCAAGGAGTTTACGCCGGGCGTGCGCTCGGTCGGCCGCAAAAACCCCAACTATTTTAAGCCGGGTTTGCCGCACCTCGACGAGGTGGAACTGCTGGGCGTCACCGACCAGGCGGCGCGCGTCAACGCCCTGATGTCGGGCGATCTGCATATCGTCTCAACCCTGGGCGCCAACGACTGCAAGCGCATTAAGGCGACCAGCGACTTCGCCGTACTGGAGAGCAAATCAGGGATGTACACCAACCTGATTGTGCGCACCGATATCAAACCGGGCAGCAACGAAGACTTTGTGCTGGCGATGAAATATCTGCAGCCGCGCGAGATGCTGGTCAAAACCGTGCTGCAGGGCTACGGCGACGTCAGCAACGATACGCCGGTGCCGCCCTGGCATCCGCTCTATAACGCCGAGCTGAAGCCGCGTCCGCTCGATGTGGAGAAGGCGAAATTCCATATCGAAAAGGCGGGGATGAAGGGCGCGACGGTAGAGATCGTCACCACGCCAAATATCGAAGGGGCGGTCGAAGGCGGCCAGCTGATCCAGCAGGTGTCGCGTAACGCCGGCATCAACGTGAAGGTGCGCCGCGTGCCCTATGACGGCTACTGGTCGACGCACTGGACCAAAGATCCCGTGGGCTACGGCTCTATCAACCCGCGGCCGACGCTCGATATGCTCTTCTCGCAGTTCTACCTGTCCGGCGCACCCAACAATGAGTCGGGCTGGAAGAACCCGCAGTTCGACCAGCTGGTGACGGCGGCGCGCGGCGAGCGCGACCAGGGGAAACGCAAGCAGATGTACGGCGATATGCAGAAGCTGATCTACGACCACTGCGGCACCATTATTCCGACCTTTATCAGCACCATCGACGGCTACAGCAAAAAGGTGAAGGGCGTCGAAGCCTGGCCCTCCGGCATGATGATGGGCTACCGCTTTCACGAATTCGCCTGGCTGTCCGCTTAACCCTCTCTACGCTGGAGAACGCCGATGAACCGATACATGATGTTCCTGATCGCCCGCCGCGCAGGCGCTGGCATCCTGACTTTGCTTATCGTCTCGGCGGTGGTGTTCTTTATCACCAGCCTGCTGCCGGGCGACGCGGCGCAGATGATCCTCGGGCAAAACGCCACGCCGGAAACGGTAGCGGCGCTGCGCGCCCAGCTTGGGCTGGATCAGCCGCTGCTGCTGCGCTACTTCAGCTGGCTGGGCGGCATGCTGCAGGGCGATTTCGGCACCTCTTTCGCCAGCCATCTGCCGGTGATGCAGCTGGTGGCACAGCGCATTCCCGCCACCTTTGAGCTGGCGGCGATCACCACGCTGATTTGCGTGCCGCTGGCGCTGCTGATCGGCATGACCGCCGCCATGACGCGCGGGTCGATACTGGATCGCGTGCTGGTGATCGGCACCATGGCGATGGTGGCGGTGCCGGAGTTTCTGGTGGCGACGGTGGCGGTGCTGATCTTCGCCGTGAAGCTGCACTGGGTGTCGGCGATGTCCTTCGGCTCGCCGAATATGGATCTGGTCAGCTACCTGAAAGCCTACGCGCTGCCGGTGCTGACGCTCTGCTGTGTGCTGGTGGCGCAGATGGCGCGCATGACGCGCGCCGCCATTATCAACCAGCTCGACAGCCCCTATCTGGAGATGGCGCTGCTGAAAGGCGTGTCGCCGCTGCGCGCTGTGCTGCGCCACGCCTTGCCCAACGCGGTCGGCCCTATCGCTAACGCGATTTCGCTCAGCCTGTCCTATCTGTTCGGTGGGGTCATCATTATCGAAACCATCTTCAGCTATCCCGGCCTCGCCAGCCAGCTGGTGGATGCGGTAAGCAACCGCGACCTGCCGGTGGTGCAGTTCTGCGTAATGCTGTTCGCCGGCTGCTATCTGCTGTTGCTGCTGCTGGCTGACGTGCTGACCATCGCCTTCAACCCGAAATGGAGAAGCGCATGAATATTTTACTTCCCGTTCGTCTCTTTCAGTCGCTGTCAATCTCAGGACGGCTGGGCTTAACGGTCTCGGCGTTCTGGCTGCTGATGGCGATTTTCGGCAACCAGCTGGCGCCGCACAACGTCGAGGATATCGGCGGCGGCCCGCTGTTCGGCGGCTTTACCGCGGACAACTGGCTCGGCACCGACGCGCTGGGGCGCGATATTCTCAGCCGAATCCTCTACGGCGCGAAGTTCTCTATCGGTCTGGCGCTGGGCGCGGCGCTGGGCGCCAGCCTGATCGGCACGCTGCTGGCGCTGCTGGCGGCCGTGACCGGCCGCTGGCTGGAGGAGATCCTGGGCCGTGTCAACGACGCCATGCTGGTGCTGCCGGGCAAAGTGCTGTCGCTGATGATTGTCGCGGTATTCGGCTCTTCGCTGCCGATGCTGCTGCTCACCGCCATCTTCACCTACTGGCCGGGCGCGTTCCGCATCGCCTTCGCCATGGCGGGCAGCCTGCGCAATATGGACTATGTGCGCGCCTCCCGGCTGCGTGGCGAGAGCCGCTGGTATATCGCCATTCATGACATCCTGCCCAATATGGTGCATCCGATGCTGGCGGATTTCGGTCTGCGCTTTGTCTATATCGTCTTGCTGCTCAGTGGCCTGAGCTTCCTCGGTCTCGGCGTACAGCCGCCCTACGCCGACTGGGGCACCCTGGTGCGCGAAAATATTCAGGGGCTGTTTGACGGCTCGCCAGCGGTGCTGATGCCTGCGCTGGCGATCGCCAGCCTGACTGTCGGCGCTAACCTGTTTATCGACAGCCTGCAACAGATGCGTCCGCTGACGCTGGCGAAGGAGGGCGTATGAACGTGATGCCGCATACCGCAATGCCGGTGATCTCCGTGGAAAAGCTGCGTGTCACGGCGCAGAGCGACAAGGGCGAATCGATTGACCTGGTGTCAGATATCCGCTTCACCGTACAGAAAGGGGAGGTGCTCGCCCTGATCGGCGAATCGGGCTCCGGGAAAACCACTATCGCCATGGCGCTGATGGGCTATGCCCGTCCCGGCTGTCGCATCGCCGAAGGCAACATCCACGTTGCGGGCGTCGACGTCAACAGCCTCAGCCCGCAGCAGCTGCGCGAGTTTCGCGGCAACAAAGTCGCCTATATCGCCCAGAGCGCGGCGGCCTCCTTTAATCCCGGCATGAAAATCATCGATCAGGTGATCGAGCCGGTGGTAATCCACGGCACCATGACGCGCAAAGCGGCGAAGGCCAAAGCGGTGGCGCTGTTCCGCGAGCTGGCGCTGCCCAACCCCGACACCATCGGCGACCGCTGGCCACATCAGGTTTCCGGCGGGCAGCTGCAGCGGCTGATGACCGCGATGGCGCTGATTGGCGATCCTGACGTGGTGATACTCGACGAGCCGACCACGGCGCTCGACGTCACCACCCAGGTGGAAGTGCTGAAGGCCTTTCGCCGCGTGGTGGCGCAGCGCGGCGTCACCGCCATCTACGTCAGCCACGATCTTGCCGTGGTGGCGCAGATGGCGGATCGCATTCTGGTGCTGCTGCGCGGCCAGATCGCCGAATATGGCACCACTGAACGGCTGATCGGCGCGCCGCAGGCGGAGTATACGCGGCTGCTGATGGACGCGGCGCGACAGACAGAGCGTCCCAGCCCGTGGCGCGAGGCAAGCGGCGAGCTTCAGCCGCTGCTGGAGGTGCGCGACCTCTGCGCCGGCTACGGCCCGCGCGACAGCGATGGCCAGCCGAAGATCCGCATTCTGGAGGATATCAATCTCCAGCTGTGGAAAGGTCAGGCTATCGGCATTATCGGCGAGTCGGGTTCGGGCAAAACTACCCTGGCGCACGCCATTGCCGGTCTCAACGCGCCCTGTCACGGCCATATGCTGTTTAACGGCCACTATATCGCGGGCGATATGCACCGGCGGCCGGATAATGAGCTGCGCCGTATCCAGTATGTGTTTCAGATGGCGGATACCGCGCTCAATCCGGCGCACAGCGTCGAGCGTATTCTGTCGCGGCCGCTGGCGCTGTTTCACGGCCTGCGCGGCCAGGCGCTGACCCAGCGGCTGCATCAGCTGCTCGATCTGGTGAAGCTGCCGCGCAGCGTGCTGTGGCGACGTCCCTGGGCGCTCTCTGGCGGTCAGAAGCAGCGCGTCAATCTGGCGCGCGCGCTGGCGGCGGAGCCGGATCTGATCCTGTGCGACGAAGTCACCTCAGCGCTGGATACCGTCGTCGCGGCGGCGGTGCTGGATCTGATCAGCGAGCTGCGGCGCGAACTGGGCCTGTCGGTGCTGTTTATCAGTCACGATATGCACGCGGTGCGGGCGGTCTGCGACAATATCGTGGTGATGAAGTCGGGACGCATTGTGACCCAGCTGGCGCGGGAAGATTACGATAAGCCGACCCGTGAGCTCTATTTCGAGCGCCTGAAACGCGCGGTGCCGGAGCTGCGACAGGGCTGGCTGGACGAGCACGAAGAGATTTTGAAAGCGGAATAGGGCTATCTGGCTTGCCATATTCTCCCCAGCAGTACGCTGGGCGTGAACAATCTGGCTGCGCCGGTAACGCCCTTATATTGTGCGCTGTTGACTGCAAAAAAGAGGTACTAACGCTATGCCCGCTCCACTCCGCTATGTACAGGACAGCGCCGACTTTCCCGACGCCGTCGATGTGGTGATTATCGGCGCCGGCATCGCCGGGGCCGCCGCTGCCTGGGAGCTGACCCGAAAAGGGGTCAAGGTGGCGCTGCTGGAAAAGGGACTGGTCGGTGCCGAACAGTCGAGCCGCAACTGGGGCTGGTGTCGCCAGCAGAACCGCGACGAACGCGAACTGCCGCTGATTATTCATGCGCTGCGGCGCTGGGGCGAGCTGGATCAGGAGACCGGTGAAGATCTGGGCTTCCGGCGCAGCGGGCTAATCTACGCGACGCGCAACGAGGCGGATATTGCCGCGTGGGAGATGTGGAACCGCATGGCGAAAAATTACGGCGTGCGCAGCGACATCCTGACGGGCGAACAGGCGAAGGCCGCCACGCCCGGCAGCACCACCCGCTGGCTCGGCGGCGTCTCATCGCCCACTGACGGCCACGCCGAGCCGCGCCTGGCCGCGCCGGGTCTGGCGATTGCAGCCCAGCGCCTTGGCGCGCTGGTGTTTCAGCAGTGCGCGGTGCGCGGGCTGGATATCGCCGCCGGGCGCGTCAGCGGCGTCTGGACCGAGCGCGGCCTGATCAAAACCAGCCGCGTGATCTGCGCGGCGGGCGCGTGGACCTCTATGTTCTGCCGCCGCCACGGCATCGACCTGCCGCTCGGCAACGTTATCGGCACCGCCTTTCGCACTCAGCCCATCGCGCAGGCGATCGGCGTGCCGCTCTATACGCCTGGCTTCGCCTGTCGTCCGCAGCTTGACGGCAGCTATACCGTTTCTGTCTCTGGCCGCGGCCGCCTGGAGCCGGGTGCGCAAGGCATTCGCTACGCGCGTCAGTTCTATGCCACCTTTAAAAGCCGACGCAAAAATCTGCGTCTGAATATTGGGATGAAGCCCTTTTTTCACGGCCCGGAAGCGCTCGGCGGCTGGACTTTCGATGGCGAATCGCCCTTTGAACGCACGCGCATCCTCGATCCTGCCGCCGATGCCGCTACCGTGCAGGAGGGATTAACCGCCATGCGCAACGAGTATCCGGCACTGGCTGGCCTTAAACTGGCGCAGGCCTGGGGCGGGATGATCGACAGCACCCCCGACGCGATTCCGGTTATCTCCACCGTGGCGAAGCTGCCGGGCCTGGTGCTGTCGGCCGGCTACAGCGCGCACGGCTTCGGCATTGGACCGGGTGCGGGACGGCTCGCCGCCGATCTCGCCACTAACGAGACGCCGGTCGTTGATCCCACACCTTATCGCTACAGCCGTCTGGTTGACGGCAGTGCACTTGAAACGCCTGGCATGATGTAAGGAGCAACGCATGACCACCATTTTTCGCGCCCTGACCGCGCACGATATTGAACGCTGCCACGCCATGACGCAGCAGCTGAAGTGGCCGCACCGCCGTGAAGACTGGCAGCAGGCGATAACGTTCGGCGAGGGCGTAGTCATAGAGGAGCAGGGCGAACTGCTCGGCAGCGCCATGCTCTGGCGCTGGGGTGAACGCGCCGCCACCATCGGGCTGGTGATGGTCGATGGTCAGCAGCAGGGCCGTGGACTGGGCAAACAGCTGATGCTGACTTTGCTGGAAAAGGTACCTGACTATAACGTGCGGCTGCACGCCACCGAGATGGGCAAAGGGCTTTATGAGAAACTCGGCTTTGTGGTCACCGGACAGATCCTTCAGTACCAGACGCGCTCGCTGGACGCGACGCCGCCGGTCTCTTTGCCTGCCGGGCTGCAGCTGCGTCGCGCGCAGGCGCAGGACGCGCCAGAGCTGACCGCGCTTGATCAGCAGGCGCACGGCATGCTGCGTTCGCAGCTGATTGCGCATCTGATTCACCAGCATCAGACCGTGCTGCTGGAGGATGCGCAGGGCGAAATTCACGGCTTCGCCAGCCTGCGCCGCTTCGGCCACGGCTGGGCGATCGGGCCCGTTATCGCAACGACTTTCGCCGTGGCACAGGCGTTGATCGCCTCGCTGATGCAGGGGCTGCGCGGCGAATTTGTGCGTATTGATACCGACGCCGCGCTGCCGCTGGCAGGCTGGCTCGCCACGCTTGGGCTGGCGCAGGTGGATAATCCCACCACCATGGTGCGCGGCACGCCCTGGACGCCGCCAGCGGGCGGCATGCAGGCGTTTGGCCTGATGACCCAGGCGATGGCCTGATGCAGATCCTCTATAAATCGGACCCGCAGCGCGGTGCGCTGTGGCAGCAGTGGCTGGCGCAGCATGCGCCCGATATTCAGCTCCACCTCTGGCCGGAGATTGGCGACCCGCAAGAAATCGAGGTGCTGATCGCCTGGCAACCGCCAGAGACGTTAATGGAGACCTTTCCCAATCTGAAAGTGCTGCTGTCGGTGGGCGCGGGCGCGGATCAGTTCGATCTTGCCGCCTTGCCGCCCGACCTGCCGGTGGTGCGCATGATTGAGCCGGGGCTGACGCAGGGCATGGTGGAGTACGTTACCTTTGCGGTGCTCGGCCTCCATCGCGATATGGTGCGCTATCTGCGGCAGCAGCGCGAAGAGAAGTGGCTGGCGCACAGCGTAAAACCCGCCGCTACGCGGCGCGTTGGCGTGATGGGGCTGGGCGAACTGGGACAGGCTGCGCTGCGGCAGCTGGCGTCGTTCGGCTTTGACTGTGCGGGCTGGAGCCGTACGCCGCGCGAACTCGACGGCGTGGAGTGCTTCCACGGGGCTGCCCAGCTCGGCGCGTTTCTGGCACGCAGCGACATCCTGGTTTGCCTGCTGCCGTTGACGGCGGAGACGCGCGGCCTGCTTAATCGCGACCTCTTTTCTCAGCTGCCCAGGGGCGCGGCGCTGGTGCAGGCGGGACGCGGTGCGCAGCTCATCCATCAGGATCTGCTGGACGCCCTCGACAGCGGCCAGCTCGGCGCAGCGGTCATCGACGTGACCGACCCCGAGCCGCTGCCGCCAGCCCATCCATTCTGGCGACATCCCGCTATCTGGCTGACGCCCCATATCGCCAGCCAGACGCAAAACGAAAGCGCCGTCGCTGCGCTGCTGGAGAACCTGCGCCGCTATCAGCGCGGCGAGCCGATGATCGGCCTTATCGATCGCACGCGAGGTTACTGATACAGGTGCCGCTCTTAACGCGCCGCGCCGCATCAACTGACGCGGCGTCTACGCCTGAACGCGGCCTGCCCGCCGCGCGTGATGTGAAGAAATTTCCCTGCTGAAAGGGCACCGATTTTGACAGGAAATGCCGCAGCCTTACCCATAACGGCAGCATGCTGAACCAGTGGGTTGCGATACTTGAGCCAACCGAACGTTACGTGGATGAGGTATGAAAATGCAGAATGTCATGGCCGAACAACAGACCTATTCAGACAACAGTTTACTGCTGGACGCGCGCGCGCAAAACGTGCCGCGCGGCGTAGTGACCGCGCATCCGCTGGTCATTGAACGCGCAAAGGGCAGCGAGGTCTGGGACGTAGAGGGCAACCGCTATCTCGACTTTGTTGGCGGCATCGGCGTACTCAACGTCGGGCACAACCATCCGGCGGTCGTCAATGCGGTGACGCAGCAGCTGGGTCTGGTATCGCACGCCTGTTTTCAGGTAGTGGCCTATCCGGGCTATATCGAACTGGCGCAGCGTCTTAATCAGCTGGTCGGCGGCGATGAGGCCTATAAAAGCGTCTTCTTTACCAGCGGCGCGGAAGCGGTAGAGAACGCGATTAAGATCGCCCGCGCCCACACCAACCGCTCTGGCGTTATCGCTTTTGACGGCGCTTTTCATGGTCGCACGCTGCTTGGCGTCACGCTGACCGGTATGAGCCAGCCCTATAAGCAGAACTTTGGGCCTTTCCCGGCCGATATCTATCGTCTGCCGTTCCCCAATCCGCTGCATGGCGTTACGGAAGTAGACTGCCTGAAGGCGCTGGATCAGCTTTTCGCGGTGCAGATCGCGCCGGAGCGCGTGGCGGCGATCATTATCGAGCCGGTGCAGGGCGACGGCGGCTTCCTGCCGGCCGGCCCGGCGTTTATGCAGGCGCTGCGCCGCATCACCGAGCAGCACGGCATCGTGCTGATCTGCGATGAAGTGCAGACCGGCTTTGGCCGCACCGGCAAGATGTTCGCCTTCCAGCATCTCAACATTAAACCCGATCTGGTGACGGTCGCCAAAAGCCTCGGCGGCGGTCTGCCGATCTCCGGCGTGGTGGGCAAAGCGGCAATCATGGACGCGCCAGCGCCGGGCGGCCTGGGCGGCACCTACGGCGGCAACGCGCTGGGCTGCGCGGCGGCGCTGGCGGTGCTCGATCTGCTGGAGCATGACAACCTGCTGGCGCGCGCCGAACAGCTCGGCGAGCAGCTGCACGCGCGGCTGCAGCAGCTGGCGGAAAAGTACGCCTGTATCGGTGACGTGCGCGGCCTCGGCTTTATGCTGGCGGTGGAGATTCTTGATTTTGAAACCGGCAAGCCCGACGCCGCGCTGACGCAAAAGATCCTCGACAGCGCCTGTCAGGAGGGCCTGCTGCTGATCAAGTGCGGCATTCAGCGCAATGTGGTGCGCTTCCTTGCTCCGCTTGTTACAACTGATTCACAACTTGAGGAGGCGCTGCATATTTTCGATATCGCCCTGGCGCGCGCCACCGGCCGTCTGGGGTAATGCACCTTCCTCATTGATATTCCTGAAATAATTATAATTTTTCCTGATGGATAACACGCACGTTAGCGCTGGCGCTGGCGGCGCAAAGCGTGTTATACCATCAGCACGTCCTGCACAATTGGTTAACAATGAGGGGTGGTATGAACGGCTTAATGAAACTTGACCGCATTGATATCAACATCCTGGTGCAACTGCAAAAAGATGGCCGTATCAGCAACGTTAATCTCGCCGATGCCGTGGGACTTTCGCCCAGCCCGTGCCTGCAGCGCGTCAAGCGCCTTGAGCAGGCGGGCTTTATCACCGGCTATGAAGCCCATATCAATCTCACCAAAATCACCGATTCGGTTACGGTCTTTACCGAAGTGACGCTCTCCGGCCATCGCCGCGAAGATTTTATGAAGTTCGAAAGCGCGCTGCGCGAGGTCGATGAGCTGATGGAGTGCCACCTGATCACCGGTGGTTACGACTATTTGCTGCGCTTTATCACCCGCAGCATTGAGCACTATCAGGAAGTGATTGAGAAGATGCTCGATGCGCAGATCGGCATTGATAAATACTTTAGCTATATCGTGATCAAATCGCCGGTAATGAAGAGCAGCGTACCGTTGCGCTCGCTGATTACGCGGCAAAACGATGTGCTGGGCACGGTCTAAACGCAACAGCTTCCTCTTCTTTTTGCCCGGTAACCGGGGCCATCGTATTCGAAAAAAACGCCTCAGGACACTCAGCCCCATAAGGGGCTTTTTTTAGTGCCGAACCCTGCGCTTTCAGGCAGCATAAAATTTCATTTCAGCCCGTTTTTCACCTTATCTGACTGGTTCGCCGCGCCTCTTCAGCCGCGTCGGCTGACCGGGCGCATTTACTATAAACCCATGCCGCGACAAGGAGTTATTAATGACTGCACTAATAATTGCCGACCATATCTGGCAGCGCGACGACTTTACCCTCTCCACCAAACGGACACGGCTGGACATGGACTGGATCCATTACCAGCTGGCCGAACGCTCTTACTGGGCGAAAGGGCAGTCGCGCGCCACAACCGAGCGGGCGGTTGCCGCGTCGCTGCCGTTCGGGCTTTACCACGTCGATGCGCAGATCGGCTTTGGACGGCTGATTACCGATTACACCCGTTTCGGCTGGCTGTGCGATGTGATTATCGACGAGGCGTGGCGCGGACATGGCTTAGGCAGCTGGCTGGCAAGCTGCGTGCGCGAACACCCTGAGCTTGCCACGGTGCGTCGCTGGATGCTTTCAACAAACGATGCCCATCAGCTCTACCAGCGGCTCGGCTGGCGCACAGTGCAGGAGCCGCACAAGCTGATGGAGTTCCCTCTCTCCTGACACTGGAGCGACACAGATGCGTTACCGCGTTGGCGTAGACATTGGCGGATCTTTTACCGATTTCGCCGTGCTGGATCGGCAAACTAACCAGATCCATACTCTGAAAGTGCTGTCGCGGCCCGATGCGCCTGGCAGCGAAATTCTGACCGGGCTGGCGCAGTTTGCCGAGCGCGACGGCCTTGACCCGGCAGAAATTGGCTACTTTACCCACGGCACCACGGTCGGCATTAACGCAGTGATCCAGCGGCGCGGCGTCCGGCTGGCGCTGTTTGCCACCGAAGGCTTCTGCGACGTGCTGGAGCTGGCGCGGCTGAAAATCCCCCATATTCACGATCTCTTTTCCCGTCGGCCCACGCCGCTGATAAGCCGCGACCGCGTTTTCGCTATTCGCGAGCGCACCGACCGCGACGGCAGAGTGCTACAGGCCGTGGATCGCCAGAGCGTGCTGGCGGCCATTGAGCGAGCGCGTGAGGCGGGCTGTCAGGGCATCGTGGTGTCGCTGCTGCACAGCTACCGCAACCGGCATAACGAGGCGGCGGTCAAGGCGATTGTCGAGGAGGTCGCGCCCGATCTGCTCACCTGTTGCTCTGCCGATATCTGGCCGATTATTCGCGAATATGAGCGCACCATCACCGCCACCATCAACGCCTACGTGCAGCCGATGGTCATCAACTATCTGGAAAAGTTTGAAAGCGCGCTGCGCGCCAGAGGCGTGACGACGCCGCCGCGCATCACCAAATCCAACGGCGGGGTGATGGGCGTCGAGCAGGCGAAGCGCGAATGCGTGCAGATGGTGCTTTCCGGCACCGCCTCGGGCGTTATCGGCGCCAGCTATCTCGCCAGCGCCTGCGGTTTTGATCGCATCCTCAGCCTCGATATCGGTGGCACCAGCGCCGACGTGGCGGTGATTATTAACGGCGAAGTGGCGCAGGGCAACGGCGAGATGATCGGCGACTTCCCGGTCTATATTCCTTCGGTGGCGGTGACCTCGGTCGGGCAGGGCGGCGGTTCGCTGGCGTGGATCGACGCGCAGGGCGTTATGCAAATGGGGCCGGACAGCGCCGGTTCACTGCCTGGCCCGGTCTGCTTCCAGCGCGGCGGCACCCAGCCAACCGCCACTGACGCCTTCGCCGCCTGCGGCATGATCGGCCATGGCGATCTCGGCTACCACGCGGTGCAGGTCGATGTCGCCGCGGCGCGCGCGGCCTGGCAGCCGCTGGCCGATCGCCTCGGCGTGTCGGTGGAGCAGACCGCGGAAACCGCCATTGAGCTGGCGATCTCCAGCATGTACAGCGACACCAGCGGCCTGCTGTCGCGTTTTGGCCTCGACCCGCGTGAATTCTGGTTCCTCGCCTTTGGCGGCGCGGGGCCGATGATGGGCTGCTTTCTGGCGCGCGAACTCAATATGAAAGGCGTTATCGTGCCGCCGACACCCGGCGTGCTGTCGGCGCTGGGCGGGCTGGTGGCGGATATCCGCAATGACTTTATCCGCACGCTCTATAGCGATCTCAACGCGCAGCTGGCGGACCGGCTGGCGACCGAGGCGGAGAGCCTGAGCCAGCGGGCGCAGGCCTGGCTGGCGGCGGAGCATGGCAAAGAGATGCCGTTCACGCTGCAGTTCAGCGCCGATATGCGCTATCGCGGCCAGTCGTTCGAGATTGACGTGCCGCTGGAGGCGGCGTGGCTGGCGAGCGCTGACGTGGCGGCGCTGCATGCGGCTTTCGACCGGCAGCATCATCAGCTGTTCGGCCACAGCGATGCCGCCGCGCCGGTACAGCTCATCAACCTGCGGCTGGTAATCGCTTCACCCACGCCGAAACCCACGCTGAAAACGCTCCCGGCGGCCAGCGAACCGGTGCAGGCGTCGAAGCGGGTTGAGGCGTGGATAGATGGCGCCTTCCATCAGGTCGATCTGGTGCTGCGCGCTGCGCTGCGCCCCGGCCACCAGCTGCGCGGGCCGGTCATCGTGGCGCAGGATGACTGCACCACCTGCGTGCCGCCGCGCATGCAGGTAGAGGTGGACAGTTTCGGCAACCTGTTAATTACCCCCCTGGGCGAGGAGCCGTAATCATGGCTATTGACGGACGTAACCTGCAAATTCTCGCCAACTACTGCGCGGCGGCGGCCGACGCGATGGCGTTTACCCTGATGCGCACCGCGCACTCCACCTTTGTGAAAGAGACTGAAGATTTCTCCTGCCAGATAGTCAGCCGCGACGGGCTGGCCTTCGCCTCGCCGCGTAGCTTTGGCGCGCCCTGGTACAGCGGCATCGACTATGCGCCTGTGCTGACGCTGATCGGCGACTATCGCGAAGGGGACATCTGCATCACCAACGACGCTTATGCAGGCAATGTAGCGACCCATTCGCCCGATATTCATATCTGGAAGCCGGTATTTTACGCCGGTGAAATCGTCTGCTTTGTCGTCGGCCATATTCACAATACCGATATCGGCGGTGCGGTGCCCGCCTCGCTGTCGCGCTCGCTTACCGACATTGTGCAGGAGGGCATCCGCATTCCGCCGCTCAGGATCGTGCGCGACGGCGAGCTGAATGAGGATGTGGCGCGTATCCTGCGCCTTAACGTGCGCGTGCCGGAGCAGAACTGGGGCGACTTTAAGGCGCAGATCGCCTCGGTCAATATCGGCGAGCGTAAGATCCATGAGATCATCGCCCGCTTCGGCGTCGCTGATTTCCTGCAGGGGATCGAGGGAATTCTCGACTATGCCGAACAACAGGCGCGCGCCATTATCCGCACCATCCCTGACGGCGACTATTTTTACGCCGATTACGCTGATGAAGATGGCGAAGGCGGCTATCCCTGCCGCGTGGCGATCACCCTGCGCGTGCGCGACGATACGCTGGAGCTGGACTACACCGGCAGCGATCCGCAGCTCGCCTCGTCGCTGAATATGCCGACCGGCGGCCGCGAGCGCCATCCGCTGGCGCTGGTCGGCGTCACCTACGTGCTGTCGACGCTCAACCCCGGGCTGCTGCTTAACGCCGGCACGCTGCGCCCGACGCGCGCTGTCTTGCCACCAGGCACGGTGATGAACTGCGAAGCGCCTGCCGCCGTCGGCATGCGATCGCTTACCTGCGCCCTGTCGCAAATCGCCACCGTCGGCGTTTTTTCACTGGCGCTGCCGGAGCGACTGCCAGCGAACTCGCCGGGCGGCAACTCGATTATGAATATTCGCACGCTGGACGCGCACAACCGCAGCGTAGTGGCATCGCTCGGGCCAGTCGGCGGCGGCGCGGGCGGCACGCCGCGTCACGACGGCCCGGATGGATCGGGCGGGCTTTCCGCCTTCCTGAAAAACACCCCGATTGAGGTCAACGAAGCGGAAGTGCCCATTCGCTTCCTGCGCTACGGTCTGGCGCCCGACAGCGCCGGACCCGGACGCTTTCGCGGCGGACTGGCGACCGAAATGGCCTTCGAGATCTTCACGCCGGAGACCACCGTTACCGCGCGCAACCGCAACCGTTCGGTATTCGCCTCGGCGGGCGCGGCGGGCGGCTGCGCGGGCGGCCTTTCTCATTTTCGCACCCTGCGCGACGGCAAGGTGCTGGAGCACGGCAACCGCGACGTAATTCACTGCCAGCCGGGCGATGTGGTCGAGGTGCGCGGGCCTGGCGCGGGCGGCTACGGCCTGCCCGTGCTGCGCGACGTCGGGGCGGTACTCAGCGATGTGCGCTGCGGTTTTCTCAGCGCGGCGGCGGCGCGCGAGCAGTATGGCGTGGTGATAACAGATGGCGAGGTAGATGCGGCGGCGACAGCGCAGCTGCGCGCCGCGATGCCGCAGCAGGCGAAGGCGCATTTTCATCACGGCGAGGCGCGCCAGGCGTTTGAAGCGTGCTGGACACCGGAGCGCTACCGCTTGCTCACCGCCTTTCTCGCCGACGCGCCGGTGAGCTGGCGTCATTTTCTGAAAACTCAGGTGTTTCGCGCCGTCGAACAGGCAGGTGAAGCGGCGGATATGGCACAAATATTCAGCGATTTACGGCTGCGCTTTCCTGCATTAGCAGGCGGATAAGCCAGATTGTCGTCTACCCTTAATCTCTGACACGGATTTTCAAGGAGGCGACAACGATGAGCATGAAAACCAGCGATTTCTTTGTGCAGCGGCTGAAGGCCTGGGGCGTAACCCGTATTTACGGCTATCCCGGCGACGGCATTAACGGCGTGCTCGGCGCCATCCAGCGCGCCAATGAGAAGGGCGACGGCATTGAATTTATTCAGGTGCGGCACGAAGAGATGGCGGCCTTTATGGCGGCCGGTCACGCCAAATTTACCGGTGAGATGGGTGTCTGCCTCTCAACCGGCGGACCGGGCGCGACCCATCTGCTCACCGGCCTCTACGACGCAAAAATGGATCACGCGCCGGTGCTGGCGATTGCTGGCCAGGCGGAAGTGACGGCGCGCGGCGCCAGCTATCAGCAGGAGATGAATCTGGATCGCGTCTTCGCCGACGTAGCTAACTTCGTGCAGGAAGCCGCCGCGCCCGCGCAGGTGTGTCATCTGATCGATCGCGGCGTGCGCATCGCCAAAGCACAAAACGGCGTGGCGGTCGTGATTGTGCCGAAGGATATTCAGGACGAACCCTGGGAAGCGCCGAAACATCTGCACGGCTTTACCCATTCCGGCCCCGGCTATCAGCGCCCTAAAGTCGTGCCTTACGAGGCGGATTTGCAGCGCGCTGCCGAAGTGCTTAACGCCGGTAAAAAGGTTGCCATTCTGATTGGCGCAGGCGCGCGCGGCGCGGCGGTGGAGGTGGTGCAGACCGCTAACGTGCTGGCGGCAGGCGTCGCCAAGGCGCTGCTCGGCAAGGATGTGCTGCCGGACGACGCGCCTTTCGTCACCGGCTCTATTGGCCTGCTCGGCACCAAACCGTCGTGGGAGCTGATGCAGAACTGCGACACGCTGCTGATGATCGGCAGCGGCTTCCCCTGGACCGAGTTCCTGCCGGAAGAGGGCAAGGCGCGCGCGGTTCAGATCGATATCGACCCGGCGATGCTCGGCCTGCGTTACCCCTGCGAAGTCAACCTGCACGGTGATGCGGCGGAAACCCTGCGCGCGCTGCTGCCGCTGCTGGAACATAAAGAGGACCGCAGCTGGCAGGAGGAGATCGCGGTACAGGTGCGCGACTGGTGGAAGGTGATGGAAGATCGTGCCCACGCGCCCGCCAACCCGGTTAACCCGCAGCGCGTGGTGTGGGAAATGTCGCCGCAGCTGCCTGATAACGCCATCGTCACCTCCGATTCCGGCTCCTGCGCCAACTGGTTCGCTCGCGACTATCGCGTTAAGCAGGGCCAGCGCGCTTCGCTCTCTGGCGGCCTGGCCTGCATGGGCGCGGCGGTGCCGTATGCTATCGCTGCGAAATTCGCCCATCCCGATAAGCCGGTGGTCGCGCTGGTGGGCGACGGCGCGATGCAGATGAACAATATGGCGGAGCTGATCACCATTCAAAAATACTGGCAGCAGTGGAGCGATCCGCGCCTTATCGTGTGCGTCTTTAATAACCAGGATCTTAATCAGGTCACCTGGGAGCAGCGGGTCATGGAGGGCAACGCGCGCTTCGAGGCGACGCAGCAGCTGCCGGATGTGCGCTACGCCCAGTTTGCGGAAACGCTTGGTCTGCAGGGTATCTTCGTCGATAACCCGGATGAGCTGGAAGATGCGTGGCGCCGTGCGTTGAGCGCCGATCGTCCGGTCGTGCTGGAGGTGAAAACCGATCCGGAGGTGGCGCCATTGCCGCCCCATATTACCTTCAAGCAGGCGAAAGCCTTTATGAGTTCAATGGCGAAAGGCGATCGCGGCGCAGCGCAGATCATCAGCGATACCGCCAGCCAGTTACTGCATAAAAAGTAAGAGGCACAAAGCGTTAAGCGGCCCCGTCGCGGGCCGCTACTCTTAGCCTCTCTCTTTCCCCTGGCCATTCGCGTCGGGGCACAGGCGATTCGCCACAATCCATTTGGGAGTCACTCATGGCTACAGATAAAAATCCGGTGTGGTTTATTTCGGGATGCTCGACAGGTTTTGGCCGCGAACTGGCGCAACAGGCCATTGCGCGCGGCTTTAACGTGGTGGTAACGGCGCGCGACACTTCCAAAGTGGCCGATCTGGTTGACGGCCGCAGCAACGCGCTGGCGGTGAGGCTTGACGTCACGCGCGCTGACAGCATCGACAGCGCGGTGAACGCGGCGCTGGAAAAGTTCAGCACCATAGACGTGCTGGTGAATAACGCTGGCTACGGCTATCAGAGCTCGGTGGAAGAGGGCGAAGATCAGGCGATCCGCGACCAGTTCGAAGCGAACGTTTTCGGCCTTTTCGCCCTGACGCGCGCCGTGCTGCCCACCATGCGCCAGCAGCGTCGCGGTCATGTCATCAATATTACCTCGGTAGCGGGCTTTATCGGCTTCGCCAGCTCCGGCTACTACTCTGCCAGTAAACACGCGGTTGAAGGCTGGTCGGACTCGCTGGCGGCGGAAACCGCGTCGCTTGGCATTCACGTCACCTGCGTTGAGCCGGGCCCGTTCCGTACCGACTGGGCGGGCCGTTCGCTGCATCAGACGCCGAGCACGCTGCCGGAGTATGCGGAGACCGCTGCGGCGCGCATGAAGGCGACCGCAGAATATAGCGGTACGCAGAAAGGCGATCCGGCGCGGGCGGCGCGGGCGATGATCGCCATCACCGAACAGGCTAATCCGCCGCGTCATCTGGTGATGGGCGAGTGGGGCTATGAGGCGGTCACGGCGAAGCTGAAAGAGCGTCTGGCGCAGATTGAAGCCTGGAAGCAGACCTCCATCGAGACTGACTTCCCGGAATAATCGTGTGCGCGCGCTCTCCGTCAGCGCGCGCTTTTCCGCTAGCTCATCCAGTCGCCCAGCCGCTCAAGCGGAACCGCTTTGCTGAACAGATAGCCCTGCAGCTGATTGCATCCCGCATCGGCCAGCGCGCTCATCTGTCCCGGCGTTTCAACCCCCTCAGCGGTGACGGTCAGCCCCATCGCATGCCCCAGCTTCACCACTGACTCGATAATCGCCACGGAATTCTCCGCCACGCCCAGCGACTGGGTAAAGGAGCGATCGATCTTGATCTTATCCACCGGAAAGGTGCTGAGATAGTTCAGGCTGGAGTAGCCGGTGCCGAAGTCGTCCAGCGCGATGCGGAAGCCCGCGTCGCGCAGCGCGATGATAATGGCGCGCGCCTCATGCTCGTTTTCAATCAGCACCCCTTCGGTGATCTCCAGCTCAATACGCTGGGGATCGCCGCCGCTTTCGCGCACGATATCGACCATGCGCGCCACAAACCCTGTGGCGCGGAACTGCACCGGCGACACATTCACCGCCACCATTAAATCGGGGAAACGCTGCTGGGTCAGGCAGGCCTGGCGCAGCACCCACTCGCCCAGCGGAATGATCAACCCGGTCTCTTCGGCGATAGCGATAAAATCCCCTGGCGGAATAGCGCCGCGCGTTGGATGATCCCAGCGCAGCAGCGCTTCGACGCCCACCATATTTTTCCCGTCGATATCCATCAGCGGCTGATACCAGACCGCCAGCCCCTGATAGCTTTGCAGCGCGGCGCGCAGATCGGCAGCTATGCTCTGCCGCGTGCGTATCGACTCATCCATCTCCCTTTCAAACTGGCGATATTTGCCGCGCCCGCTGCTTTTGGCTTCGTAGAGCGCAATATCCGCTTTGCGTACCAGCTCCTGGCGATCCAGACCATCTTCCGGTGCCAGCACCAGCCCGATGCTGGCGCCGCTCCATACCTCGCCGCCAAACAGCGGAAAAGGCTGACTGAGCGCGTCGAGAATACGCTGCGCCAGCGCCTGTACCTGCCCGATGTTTTCAACTTCCGGCATTACCAGGATAAATTCGTCGCCGCCGATGCGTCCCACCGTATCGCTGGCGCGCACCAGCCCGGAAAGGCGCTGGGCCACGGCAATAATCAGCTCGTCGCCAGCGTGATGGCCATAGGTGTCATTGATATTTTTAAACCGGTCGAGGTCAATCAGCATCAGCGCCACGCGCTGCTCCTGTCGCGTCGCCTGCGCCAGCGCCTGGGTCAGCCGTTCCTCTACCAGCGCGCGATTCGGCAGGCCGGTCAGCACATCATGAAACGCCAGGTGCAGCGCCTGCGCTTCGCTGGCGCCGAGCTTCAGCATCGATTGCGACAAATTAAGGGAAGAGATCCAGAGGCGGCGCACCATATAGAGGCAAAGCAGCGTTACCACCAGCACGGCGATACCGGTCGAGGGGCCGACGGAGCGCAGCATCTCGGCGCCGGGCCGCACCGGATCCCAGTTGATGTAGCCGACCCCGCTTCCCGCCTGCGACGTCAGCATAAAGCGCGCCGGAGCGGTGGGCGGCGCGCCGGTGTCGGAAAAGCTCAGCCCTTTTAACTGGCTGCGCTCCGCCAGGGCGGCGAGGTAGCCGTCGTCCAGAAACTTCAGGCTGACCAGCCGGTAGCGGGGCGCCGACTGCATATCGCGGCGGATGTCGTCGATCGCCAGCGCCGCCACGCGGCCGTCAATACGGGCGAAATCCGCCACCTCCTGCCGGGGGTCGGCGCGCAGCAGCCTGTTGGCCAGAATCGCCTGTACTCTGGGATCGCGCTCCGGCGACGACAAAAGCGCGCCGTCGCGCCACGCCTGCACCGGCCGACGGGCATCGTCCAGCACCATAATCAGCTGGTGGCCGAACATCTCATAGAGCCAGCGGCCGACATTATCATCCAGCCAGCGCTGGTCGGGCTGAACCGCTTCAAGATGCTCTTCCAGCGGTGTCCAGCGCGACAGGCTGTGCAGCTGGCGCTGATGTTCCGCCAGGCTCTGCGTAAATGAGGCCTGGATCATCCTCTGCTGTTGCGCCAGCGCTTTCTGATTAGTGATGGAGGTACTGAGAAAGAGGCCGGTTCCGGCGCCCGTTAGCGTCAGGAGCAGGATCGCCGCCAGCGGCAATAACACTTCACGAATAAAACTGCCGCGAAAACCCGCGGAAAGTTTGGCGCTGTTAATCATTTTCATTTTTCACGTAACAAGGATGTATCAGTTAATAAACTAGCAGAAATCCCTCAGCCTGCACGACCGCTGGTCTCACAGTTTGTTATTGAAAAAACAATAAAATCTCTGCGCCGTTTCGCTGAGTAAAAAGTTTAATGCTTCTTATCAAACAGCTGACCCTTTTCACGGCTGCAGGCGAATTCATCGTCGCGTCACTGCACAGTCACCATCCTGTCATCTGCGCAGGTCAAGGTAATGCCCAACACGCAGCCGGGCTTACCGCTGCTTTCCCCACTCAGTCAAGGTTGAGGATCTGTTCAAGATGGAGATATCCAGACATCCGACCACTGTTTACCAGGCCGTCGCCGCGCAGCTTGAGCAGGCGCTGCGGGAGAACTACCGCAGCGGCGACTATCTGCCTTCCGAACAGCAGCTGGCCGAACGCTATGAGGTCAACCGCCACACGCTGCGCCGCGCGGTGGACGAACTGGTCAATAAAGGGCTGCTACAGCGCCGTCATGGCGTCGGCATCCTGGTGCTGATGCGTCCTTACGACTATCCGCTGCATGCGCAGGCGCGCTTCAGTCAGAACCTGATGGAGCAGGGCAGCCATCCCACCAGCGAGCGGCTGCTGGCGGTGGTGCGTCCGGCCAGCGCCGACGTCGCCAGCGCGCTGGGGGTCGTCGAAGGCGACAGCGTTATTCATCTGCGGACCCTGCGCCGGGTTAACGGCGTGCCGGTCTGTGTGATTAACCACTTTCTGCCTGACCTGAACTGGTGGCCGTCGCTGCAGCGCTTCAGCAGCGGCTCGCTGCACGACTTTCTGCTACAGCAGGGCGGCCACCAGCTGGTGCGCAGCCAGACCCGCATCAGCACGCGCCGCGCCCAGGCCAAAGAGTGCCGTTTGCTGGAGATTGCGCTGCACGCGCCGCTGCTCTGCGTGCGCACCCTGAACAAAACCCGCGACGGCGAGCTGGCGGAATATTCCGTCAGCCTGACGCGCGGCGACATGATCGAACTGACTCTGGAGCATTGATGGAAAGCTTAACGCAACGACAGCAGTGGCTTTCGGTACTGGCGCACAGCAGCGCGTCGGCGCTGGCCGAGCACTGGCAGGCGCTGCATCTCGCGCCGCGCTTCTCGCTGATCCGCCCGGCGGAAATCGGTCTGACGCGCCTGATGGCGCGCATGGGCGCCAGCGGCAAGCGCTTTGTCATGGGGGACGCCACCGTCACGCGCGCCGTGGTGCGGCTGGAGGATGGCACGCTCGGCTACAGCTACGTGCTGGGACGCGACAAGGCGCACGCCGAGCGCTGCGCCCTGATTGACGCGCTGTTGCAGCAGCCGCAGACCCATGCGCTGCTGACGGAAAAAGTGATAACGCCGCTGGCGGCCCTGCGCGAGGAGCAGCGCCAGCTGCGCGCGCGGGAAATCGCCAGCTCAAAAGTAGATTTCTTTACGCTGGTACGCGGAGACAACTGATGACTTTACTGGCTAGTTTTAACCATCCGGTGGCCGATGCGCAGCGCGCGTTCCGTCGCATTCTGAAAGCGATGAGCGAACCGGGCGTGATGGTCTCGCTGCCGCTGGCGCAGGGCTGGGGCACGCTGTCGCCCGCCGCGACCGCGGTATTGCTGACGCTGGTGGATCAGGAAAGCCCGCTGTGGATCGATCCGCAGGTGGATAACGATATTCTGCGCAGCAACCTGCGCTTCCATACCGGCGTGCCGCTGAGCGAACGCTGCGACGCGCCTTTCGCGCTGAGCCATGCCGCCAGCAGTCCTCGCCCGGCGGATTTCGCCGCAGGCGACAACCTCGCGCCGGAAAAGAGCACCACGCTGATTATTGAAGTGCCGTCACTCAACGGCGGGCTGACGCTGCGCCTTTCAGGGCCAGGACTGCGCGAATCGCGCGCCATCGCGCCGCAGCTGCCGGAGAGCGTGCTGGAGTATCTGCGCAACCGTCCGCATCCCTTCCCGCAGGGCGTCGATCTGATTTTTACCTGCGGCGAAGCGATGATGGCGCTGCCGCGCACCACCGACGTGGAGGTGTGCTGATGTACGTAGCCGTTAAAGGGGGCGAGAAGGCGATCGCCAACGCCCATCAGCTACAGGCGGATCTGCGGCGCGGCGCGCGCGAGGTGGCGGAGCTGGGCTGCGATCAGGTCGCGCAACAGCTGGGTCTGGCGGTCGATCGCGTGATGACCGAAGGCGGTATCTACGATCCCGAACTGGCGGCGCTGGCGATCAAGCAGGCGAGCGGCGATCTGGTGGAAGCGATCTTCCTGCTGCGCGCCTACCGCACCACGCTGCCGCGGCTCGCCGACAGCGTCCCGCTGGCGACCGGCGAGATGCGCCTTGAGCGCCGTATTTCCGCGGTCTATAAGGATCTACCGGGCGGCCAGGTGCTCGGCCCGACCTATGACTACAGCCACCGCCTGCTCGACTTTACTCTGCTGGCTAACGGCGAAGCGCCTGCCGCACCGCGCGACGACGAGGCGCTGGCCGCGCGCTGCCCCCATATGTTCGCCATGATGAGCGACGAGGGGCTGGCAACGCGGGAAACGGATGACGGTAGCGAGCCTGTGGATATTACCCGCGAGCCGATGGAGTTTCCGGCCAGCCGCGCGGCGCGCCTGCAACAGCTGGTGCGCGGCGACGAAGGCTTTCTGCTGGCGCTCGGCTACTCCACTCAGCGCGGCTATGGCCGTACCCATCCTTTCGCTGGCGAGATCCGCACCGGCTACCTGAGCATCAGCATCTGCCCGGAAGAGCTCGGCTTTGAGCTGGAGATCGGCGAAGTGCTGCTGACCGAATGCGAGATGGTTAACGGCTTCACCACTCGCGGCGAAGAAGCGCCGCACTTTACCCGCGGCTATGGCCTGGTGTTCGGCCGCGCCGAGCGTAAAGCGATGGCGATGGCGCTGGTGGATCGCGCCCTGCAAACCCGCGAGCATGACGAACGCATCACCAGCCCGGCGCAGGATGAAGAGTTCGTGCTGGCGCACGCCGACAATGTCGAGGCCGCTGGCTTCGTCTCCCACTTAAAACTGCCGCACTACGTCGATTTCCAGGCGGAGCTGGAGCTGCTGAAGCGCCTGCGTCAGGATCATCAGGAGCGCAATCATGGCTGAGCTGACCGGCTATAACCCTGGCTATCTCGACGAGCAGACCAAGCGCGCCATCCGTCGCGCCATTCTGAAAGCGGTGGCTATTCCTGGCTATCAGGTGCCGTTCGCCGGGCGCGAGATGCCGATGCCCTACGGCTGGGGCACCGGCGGCATTCAGATCACCGCCAGCGTGATTGGCGACGCCGATGTGCTGAAGGTGATTGACCAGGGCGCGGACGATACGACCAATGCGGTATCGATCCGCCGCTTTTTCCAGCGCGTCAGCGGCGCGGCGATTACCGAACGCACCACCGACGCCACGCTGATCCAGACGCGTCACCGCATCCCGGAGACGCCGCTGGAGGAGGATCAAATCCTGATTTTCCAGGTGCCGATCCCGGAACCGCTGCGTTTTATCGAGCCGCGCGAAACGGAAACCCGCACCATGCACGCGCTGGAGGAGTATGGCGTGATGCAGGTGAAGCTCTATGAAGATATCGCGCGCTACGGGCATATCGCCACCACCTACGCCTACCCGGTAAAGGTTAACGATCGCTACGTTATGGATCCGTCGCCGATCCCGAAATTCGATAACCCGAAGATGCATATGATGCCCGCGCTGCAGTTGTTCGGCGCAGGCCGCGAAAAGCGTATTTATGCGCTGCCGCCCTTTACCAAAGTTGAGAGCCTCGACTTTGAGGATCACCCCTTTACCGTGCAGCAGTGGGATGAACCCTGCGCGCTGTGCGGCTCGCGCCACAGCTATCTCGACGAGGTGGTGATGGATGACCAGGGCACGCGCCTTTTCGTCTGCTCCGACACCGATTTTTGCCACCAGCAGCAGGAACAGAAACATGCACAGTGAACAGCCGCTGCTTGCGGTCAATAACCTGACGCACCTCTATGCGCCGGGCAAAGGTTTCGAAGAGGTGAGCTTCGATCTCTATCCCGGCGAGGTGCTCGGCATCGTCGGCGAATCTGGCTCCGGCAAAACCACGCTGCTGCGCAGCCTGTCGGCGCGCCTGACGCCGCAGCAGGGTAACATTCTCTACAGCCAGCGCGATCTCTACGCGCTGTCGGAGAGCGACCGTCGCCGTCTGCTGCGCACCGAATGGGGCGTGGTGCATCAGCATCCGCTTGACGGGCTGCGCGCGCAGGTCACCGCGGGCGGCAATATCGGCGAGCGGCTGATGGCGGTGGGCAACCGCCACTATGGCGATATCCGCGCCCAGGCGAGCCGCTGGCTGCAGGAAGTGGAGATCGCGCCCAACCGCATCGACGATCTGCCCACCACCTTTTCGGGCGGTATGCAGCAGCGCCTGCAGATTGCCCGCAACCTCGTTACCCAGCCGAAGCTGGTGTTTATGGACGAGCCGACCGGCGGCCTGGACGTATCGGTGCAGGCGAGGCTGCTCGATCTGCTGCGTACTCTGGTGCGCGAGCTTAACCTGGCGGTGATTATCGTCACGCACGATCTCGGCGTGGCGCGCCTGCTGGCGCACCGGCTGCTGGTGATGAAGCAGGGCCGCGTAGTGGAGAGCGGCCTGACCGACCGCGTGCTGGACGATCCGCACCATCCCTACACCCAGCTGCTGGTTTCATCGGTGCTCAACTAATGACGGAAAAACGCATGAACATACAACTGCGCGTCGAGAATTTGTGCAAAACCTTTGTGCTGCACAATCAGGGCGGCGCTGAACTGCCGGTTTTGCAAAACGCCTCGCTTGAGGTGGCAGAGGGCGAGGTAGTGGTGCTGCATGGCCGCTCCGGCAGCGGTAAATCGACGCTGCTGCGCGCGCTCTACGGCAACTATCAGGCCAACAGTGGCCATATCTGGCTGCGTCATCATGACGAATGGGTCGATATGGCGAACGCCCCGGCGCGCCAGATCCTGGCGATGCGTCGCGATACCCTCGGCTGGGTCAGCCAGTTTCTGCGCGTGATCCCGCGCGTGCCGACGCTGGAAATTGTGATGCAGCCGCTGCTGGAACGGGGGGTGGCGCGCGCCTTTTGCGAGAAGCGCGCCAGAGAGCTGCTGACGCGGCTGAACGTGCCGCAGCGTCTCTGGTCGCTGGCGCCTTCCACCTTCTCCGGTGGCGAGCAGCAGCGCGTCAATATCGCGCGCGGCTTTATCGCCGACTATCCGGTGCTGCTGCTGGATGAGCCGACCGCCTCGCTGGATAAAGCCAACAGCGCGGCGGTGGTGGAGCTGATTGAACAGGCGCGCGCGCGCGGCGCGGCCATAGTCGGCATTTTTCACGATGAAGCGGTGCGCGAACGGGTGGCGGATCGCCTGCACGTTATGCAACCGATCAACAGCGGAGCGGAAGCATGATCGTCAATAATGTCACTCTGATTCTGGAAAACGAGCTGGTAACCGGATCGCTGGAGATGCGCGACGGCCTGATCGCCAGCTTCAGCGAAACGCCGAGCCGTCAGCCCGGCGCGCTGGACGGTGAGGGCGCGTATCTGCTGCCGGGTCTGGTCGAGCTGCACACCGATAACCTCGATAAATTCTTCTCTCCGCGTCCAAAAGTGGACTGGCCCGCCCACTCAGCGATGAGCAGCCACGACGCGCTGATGGTCGCCAGCGGCATTACCACGGTGCTTGACGCCATCGGCGTCGGCGACGTGCGCGACGGCGGTCATCGCCTCGACAACCTGAGCAAAATGATCGACGCCATCCGCGACAGCAACCACAAGGGGCTGAACCGCGCCGAACACCGGCTGCATCTGCGCTGCGAGCTGCCGCACCACGCCACGCTCTCGCTGTTCGAGGCGCTGATGAGCACGCCGGAACTGTCGCTGGTGTCGCTGATGGACCACTCGCCGGGCCAGCGCCAGTACGCCTCGCTGGAGAAGTACCGCGAATATTACCAGGGCAAGTATGCGCTCAACGACCAGCAAATGGATGCCTTCGAGCATGAGCAGCTGACGCTGGCGGCGCAGTGGTCGCAGCCGAACCGACAGGCGATCGCCGCGCTCTGCCGCGCGCGTAACATCGCTATCGCCAGCCACGACGACGCCACCGAGGCGCACGTCGAGGAGTCGCACGGCGTCGGCAGCGCTATCGCCGAGTTTCCTACCACGCTGGAGGCGGCACGCGCCTCACGCGCGAAGGGAATGCAGATCCTGATGGGCGCGCCCAACATCGTGCGCGGCGGCTCCCACTCCGGCAACGTCGCCGCCTGGGCGCTGGCGGCGGAAGGGCTGCTCGATATTCTCTCCTCCGACTACTATCCGGCGGCGCTGCTGGACGCGGCATTCCGCCTCGCCGCCGACGAGCGCAACGCGCTGGCGCTGCCGCAGGCGGTGGCGCTGGTAACGCGCAATCCGGCACGGGCGCTCGGCCTTGAGGATCGCGGCGTCATTGCCGAAGGCCGTCGCGCCGATCTGGTGCTGGCGCATACTGACCACGGCCACCCGCATATTCGTCATGTCTGGACGCAGGGCAGGCAGGTCTACTAATGGCGCGCCTGATCTGGCTTATCGGGCCGTCAGGCTCGGGCAAAGACAGCCTGCTTAACGCGCTGCGCGAAGCGCCGCCGCCGAACATGCTGATCGCCCATCGCTATATTACGCGCGCGGCCGATGCGGGCGGCGAGAACCATATCGCCCTGACCGAGAGCGAGTTCGCGCGCCGCGCGGCGCAGGGGCTGTTTGCCCTGCGCTGGACGGCGCACGGTCTGCACTACGGACTTGGGCTGGAGCTGGATCTCTGGCTGGATCGCGGGCATGACGTGCTGGTCAACGGCTCGCGTCAGCATCTGCCGCAGGCGCAGGCACGCTACGGCGTACGGCTGCTGCCGCTCTGCCTGACGGTATCGCCGGAGGTGCTGGCGGCGCGTCTGCGCCAGCGCGGGCGGGAGAGCGAGACGGAGATTGCGCGTCGGCTGGATCGCGCCGCGCAGCTGCCGCCGCCGGGCTGCCGCCTGCTGAATAATAATGGCGCGCTGTCGCAGACCCTGCTGCAGCTGCGCCAGCTGCTGGAGCCGCTACCATGAAGCTGACCTTTCTCGGCACCGGCGGGGTGACCGCCGCGCCGCTTTTCGGCTGCGACTGCGCCGCCTGCCTGCGGGCGCGCAATGACGTCAAAAGGCGGCGTGCGCCCTGCAGCGCGCTGATCGAGGCGGGCAGCGAGCGCATCCTGCTGGACGCGGGTCTGCCGCTGCTGGCGGAGCGCTTCGCCCCCGGCGAGCTGTCGCGCATTCTGTTAACGCACTACCACATGGACCATGTGCAGGGGCTGTTTGCGCTGCGCTGGGGGCTGGGCGAGACGATCCCCGTCTGGGGGCCGCCGGACGAAAAGGGCTGCGACGATCTTTTTAAGCATCCTGGCCTGCTCGATTTTCGGCCGTCGCTGACGCCCTTTGTGCCGCATCTCTTCGGCGCGCTGCAGGTCACGCCGCTGCCGCTACAGCACTCGAAGCTGACGCACGGCTACCTGTTCGACTGGCACGGTGCGCGGCTCGCCTGGCTGTGCGACACCTGCGGTTTGCCGCCCGACACCGACGATTTTCTTTCGGGCCAGCGCATTGATGAGCTGGTGATCGACTGCAACGATCCGCCAGCGACCACCGCGCGCAACCATAACGATCTGACGCGCGCGCTGGCGATTATCGACCGGCTCGCGCCGCGTCGCGCCTGGCTGAATCATCTTTCACACCATATGGATAACTGGTTATCAAACAACAGGTTGCCTGAGTCTGTCCAGGTTGCCGCTGACGGTTTAACCCTGTCACTGGGCGCGGGCGACCCTGTCACCGTTTGATCACCTGACTGTCATCAGAGAGTCATCGCGTCGGGCCGTAATAGGCGTCAACTTAGGACTTGTCAACGAATACGGAGTGAATCATGGCACAGGCACTGTTAAGAACAGTGGTGGACAACAGCAGCACGCCGCTTCGCCAGACTGGGCAGAAAGTATTGTCGGTGCAGGGCCTGGGCAAGAGCTGGGGCGAGAACCGCGTGCTGGACAATGTCAGTTTTGATCTGCATGCGGGAGAAATGGTCGCCGTAATCGGCCGCTCAGGCGCAGGCAAATCGACGCTGTTGCATATGCTTAACGGCACGATAGACGCCTCTGAAGGTGCGGTATACAGCCTGCGCGACGGCGAAGCCGAGCGTAACCTGCTGACGCTCAACAGCCGCCAGCTGCGCCAGTGGCGCAGCGAGTGTGGCATGATTTTTCAGGACTTCTGTCTGGTGCCGCGCCTCGACGTGCTGACCAATGTGCTGCTGGGCCGCCTGAGCCAGACCTCGACGCTGAAATCCTTTTTTAAAGTCTTCTCGGACAGCGACCGCGCCCACGCCATCGAACTGCTGCAGTGGATGAATATGCTGCCGCAGGCGCTGCAGCGCGCCGAGAACCTGTCGGGCGGACAGATGCAGCGCGTGGCGATCTGCCGCGCCCTGATGCAGAACCCCAAGATCCTGCTGGCTGATGAGCCGGTGGCGTCGCTCGATCCTAAAAATACCACACGCATCATGGATGTTCTGCGCCAGGTCAGCGAGCAGGGCATCAGCGTGATGGTGAACCTGCACTCGGTTGAACTGGTGAAAAGCTACTGTACGCGCGTAATCGGCATTCAGCGCGGCAGGGTGCTGTTCGACGGCCATCCGGCGCACCTCACCGACAGCCTGTTGCAACAGCTGTACGGCGATGAAATTAATCAGCTTCACTAACTCCCACGGCAAGAGAAAAACCTCGAATGAAACTGACTTTATTAGCGTTACTGACCGGCGTAATGACCTTTGGCGTGAACGCAGCGGATGCGCCGAAAGAGCTGAATCTGGGCATTCTCGGCGGCCAGAACGCCACCCAGCAGATTGGCGATAACCAGTGCGTGAAGGACTTTTTTGATAAAGAGCTTAAGGTAGACACTAAGCTGCGTAACTCCTCTGACTATGCGGGCGTTATCCAGGGTCTGCTGGGTGGAAAAATCGATATGGTGCTGAGCATGTCACCCGCCTCTTACGCCTCTGTCTATCTGCAGGATCCGAAAGCCGTGGATATCGTCGGCATTCTGGTTGACGACAAAGATGGCTCGAAAGGCTACCACTCGGTGGTGATCGTTAAAAACGACAGCCCTTATAAGAAGCTGGAAGATCTGAAGGGCAAATCGTTCGGTATGGCCGACCCCGATTCCACCTCTGGCTTCCTGATGCCGAACCAGGCCTTTAAAAAGGAGTTTGGCGGCAGCGTGGATGACAAGTACAACGGCTTCTTCTCCAGCGTGACGTTTTCCGGCGGCCACGAGCAGGATATCCTCGGCGTGCTGAACAACCAGTTTGACGGCGCGGTCACCTGGACTTCGCTGGTAGGTGACTACAATAGCGGCTACAGCTCCGGCGCCTTTGGCCGTCTGATCCGCATGGATCACCCCGATCTGATGAAGCAGATCCGCATTATCTGGCAGTCGCCGCTTATCCCGAACGGCCCGCTGCTGGTAAGCAACAAACTCCCGGCCGATTTCAAACAGAAAGTGGTCGATACCATCCAGAAGCTGGATAAAGAGCAGCACGCCTGCTTTGTGAAGGCAGTCGGCGGCGCTCAGCATATCGGCCCGGCAAAGGTCGCCGACTACCAGAATATTATCGATATGAAGCGCGATCTGGCGAAAGGCCAGCGCGGCTAAGGTTGACCGGGCATCTCTCTTCTGCGGAAAGAGATGCCCGAAGCCGACGCGGGTGACAGAGAGACAGGTTACTTGTGGGTTAAGCGTCTCTGCGTTTTATCACTTCATGCAGGAATCTCTTTTGACTGACTTCGAACGCTACTACCAACGCATCCGCCGCCAGCAGAAACGCGACACGCTTATCTGGTCGCTGGTGCTGGTCACGCTCTACCTCGTTGCGGGCAGGATGTCGGAATTCAGCCTGACGACGCTCTGGGCGTCGATGCCGCACTTCTTCGACTACCTGTGGGAAACGCTGCCGGTACTGCACTTTTCCACGCTGTTCGACAGCGTGAAAACGGAAGGATCGCTCGCTTACTGGGGCTACCGCCTCCATTTCCAGCTGCCGCTTATCTGGGAGACGCTGCAGCTGGCGCTGGCCTCCACCATCGTGGCGGTCGGCATTGCCGCGGTGCTGGCGTTCTTCGCCGCCGACAATACCAAAACGCCGGCGGGGCTGCGCTTCGCCATTCGCGCCTCTGTCGCTTTTCTGCGCACCATGCCAGAGCTCGCCTGGGCGGTGATGTTTGTTATGGCGTTCGGCATCGGCGCTATCCCCGGTTTTCTCGCGCTGGCGCTGCATACCATCGGCAGCCTGACCAAACTCTTCTACGAGGCGATCGAAAGCGCCTCCGATAAGCCGGTGCGCGGACTGGCTGCCTGCGGCGCCAGCAAGCTGCAGCGTATGCGCTTTGCCTTCTGGCCGCAGGTTAAACCGATTTTTCTCTCCTACAGCTTTATGCGTCTGGAGATTAACTTTCGCTCTTCGACCATTCTGGGGCTGGTAGGGGCGGGCGGCATCGGCCAGGAGCTGATGACCAATATCAAACTCGATCGTTACGATCAGGTCAGCATCACGCTGCTGCTGATCATTGTGGTGGTATCGCTGCTGGATACTTTTTCCGGCCAGCTGCGCCGCCGCGTGGTGGAGGGATCGTCATGATTACGCTGGCACCGGATATCGGCAAACTGAAGCAGGAACACCCGGCGCTGTTCGCCGCGCAGAGGCGCTATCTGCGTCGTATCGCGCTTATGGCCATCGCGGCGCTGCTTTATTATATTTTCTTCTTTGAATTTTACGGCATTGAGTGGAGCCGCGCCGTGATGGGCGCGCAGCAGCTGGGCCGTTATTTTCTGCGCATGTTCGTCTGGCAGGATTTTCTCAACTGGCCGTTCGGCTACTACTTTTCGCAAATCGGCATTACCCTGGCGATTGTGTTTGCCGGAACCATTACCGCGTCGATTATCGCGCTGCCGCTCTCGTTTTTTGCCGCGCGCAATGTGATGCACGACCGCGCGATGCGTCCGATCGCCTGGGCGGTGCGTCGCCTGCTCGATCTGCTGCGCGGCGTCGATATGGCGATATGGGGGCTGATTTTCGTTCGCGCCGTCGGCATGGGGCCGCTGGCGGGCGTGCTGGCGATTGTGATGCAGGATGTGGGACTGCTGGGCAAGCTCTACTCGGAAGGGCACGAGGCGGTAGAGCGTTCGCCGAGCCGTGGCCTGAGGGCGGTGGGCGCCAACAGCCTGCAAAAACATCGCTTCGGTATTTTCACCCAGTCATTCCCCCAGTTTCTTGCGCTCAGCCTTTATCAGATCGAATCCAATACCCGTTCGGCGGCCGTGCTGGGGTTTGTCGGCGCGGGCGGCGTCGGGCTGGTCTACGCCGAAAATATGCGTCTGTGGAACTGGGATGTGGTGATGTTCCTGACCATCATCCTCGTGGCGGTGGTCATGATCATGGATGCGATCTCCAGCCAGCTGCGTAAGCGCTATATCAGCGGGAAACCGGTGCCGCTCTGGCAGCCTGCCGCGCGCGACTGAGCCGCTCGCTGCGCTGCCAGGCGCGCGTCAGCGCCTGCGCCAGCTGCCCGCTCTGCCAGGGCTTCGCCAGCCGCTCGCACAGCGGCAGCGCGACCGGCTGCAGGCGCAGATCCTGACCGCTGATCAGCAGCGTCGCCAGCTGCGGCCACTGCTGCTGCGCCTGGCGGATCACCTCGGCGCCGTTCAGCGCGCCGGGCAGCATCAGGTCGCTGATCAACAGATCGATATCGGGCGTCTGGCGCAGCAGCGCCAGCGCCTCTTCGCCGCTGTCACACTCCAGCGTCACGTAGCCAAGCTGATGCAGATGCTCGCAGAGCGTCTGGCGCACCGCCGGTTCGTCATCCAGCACCAGCACCAGCTTATCGCGCGGCGGCGGGGGTGTGACGGGCCTTACCGGCATTAATGCCGCCGCGCTTTCGGGCGCGCGCGGTAGCAGCAGACGCACGGTGGTTCCCTGGCCGGGAGCGGTGTCAATCTCTATCTGGCCGCCTGACTGGCGCACAAAACCATACACCATCGACAGGCCCAGCCCGCTGCCGCTGCCGGTCTCTTTCGTGGTGAAAAAAGGTTCGAATACCTGTTCCCGCACTTCTGCCGTCATGCCGCAGCCCTGGTCAGTCACCTCAATCACCACGCGCTCGCCTTTCTCCCGCTGTTGATTACAGATGCGCAGGCGGATTTCGCCGCTCCTCTGCTGCATGGCATCACGTGCATTCACCACCAGATTCATCAGCGCATTCTCCAGCTGGCTGGCGTCAATCCAGGCGAGCCAGCCGGGCTGCTGCGCCTCAATAACCAGACGCTGGGCGGGCAGCAGCGAGTGCTGCAGCAGGCTTTGCAGCTCATCCACCAGCTGCACCACCGAGACGGCGCGCGGATGCAGCGCCTGCTTGCGGGAAAAGGCCAGCAGACGCTGAGTGAGCAGCGCGGCGCGATCCGCCGCCTGGCGGGCGCGTTCGACGCGGCTTGCCACACTCCCCGGCGGCAGCTGGCCCTGGGTCAGCGCCAGGCTGCCGATAATCACTGCCAGCAGGTTATTAAAATCGTGCGCGATGCCGCCAGTAAGCTGGCCAACCGCTTTCATTTTCTGGCTATGCACCAGCGCCTCTTCCAGCGCTTTGCGTGCGGTGCGCTCCAGCACCGTGTTGACAATGCCGCGATGCGGCACCGGGCTGAAGCGCAGCTCCAGTGTGCGGCCATCCGCCAGCCGCACCTCCTGCGGCTCGCCCGGATGCGGCAGATCCACGCCCGCACGCTGCAACAGCTGGCGATAGTGCAGGCCGCGACGCAGCGCATGGTCGGGCAGCCCCAGCAGCTGCGGATACTGAGCATTCCATACCACCAGCTGGCCGTCGTTGTCGAACAGCGCAAAGCCGTCGCGCATGGCGAGAAAAGTAGACTCAAGCTGGCTGCTTTTCTCCTTCAGCAGGCGCGAGGTATGCGCCAGCGACGCGGTATTGCGCGCGAAAACGTTGAAGGCGCGCGCCAGATCGCCCAGCTCGTCGCGCCGCTGCAGGCCGGGCACGGAGACGTGTTTTTCCCCCTGCGCCAGGCGGGTCATCGCCTCTGCAATGGCGGTCAGGCTGGAACCAAGGTTGCGGTAGATATAGACCCCGGCATAGCCGGTGATCGCCAGCGCCAGCAGGGCGAACAGCGCGATAAACAGGATCACCGAGTTAAGTTCGCGGTGGGTCTCCGCGCTGCGCATTTCGCTCTGCTGCGCCACCTGCTGCACGCAGGCGGTAATATCGTCGTTCAGCGCTGCCACCAGCGCCTTGATGCGGTAGGTTGAGTAAGCGATAGCCAGATCGTTCTCGGCGAGCCGGTCCGCCAGCGGGCGCAGCGACTGCTGGGTCGCAATCAGACGCGCGATTTTTTCATCCAGCACCGCATCGCCGGAGGCGGGCTGCCACGCCGTCATCACCTGCTGCAGCTGATCGACTACCGCTCCAGGCGAGGGGGTGCGAATCGCCACCGCGAGCAGGCGTTCAGTCTGCTCACGCAGCGACGCCGCTGGCCCGCGCTGCACCCGGGCGGCGAGCTGATCGATATGGTCCAGCAGCAGCTGCGACTGCCACAGGCCGCTGAGCAGGGCATTGCGTTGCAGGTGGCGCTGATGGCCGTTGATTAGCAGCTGTGTGATGGTCTGCTCCAGCATCAGGCTGCGCGCGCGGATGCGCGCTACCCGCGCGGGCTGACGCGTCGCGAGCGGCGCCGAGGCGAGCAGCGTCAGCGAATGCTGCAGCGCCTGCTGGTTCTGCTGCAGCCGCTGTGATTCGCTCTGATACTCCAGCGCGCCTACCACCTGTGACAAGCGTACCGCCGCCGTGGCGACGCTGGCGGTATCACGCGCCAGCGCCAGGCTGGCGCTCATATCGTTCAGGGTTTGCGCCTGCGCCTGCTCCTGAATACGTCCGGCATGGCGGAAGCCGAGTATCGCGACCACGCTCACCATCAGCGTGACGCACACCACCAGCAGATTAAACAACAGCAGGCGGCCACGCGCGCCCGCCTGCCAGGGATGTTCATGCCGCATATCGCGCCTCCGCGTCCGCCGTGACTGAGGCGAGTATAGGACGCGCCCTGACGCCGTTTATGACAAATATGAACGGCCGCTGACATTTTCCATTTATCTGGCGTTGCTTTACTCAGCCGTAACCACGGTTATCTGGAGCGGCCCATGACAGCCACACCGATTCTGCAGATGCGCGAAATCACGCGGCGCTTCGGCCAGTTTTATGCGCTGAAGGGCGTGGATCTCACTGTTTATGCCGGTGAAATTCACGCGCTGATGGGCGAAAACGGCGCGGGCAAGAGCACGCTGATGAAGATCCTGGCGGGCGCCTACAGCGCCACCAGCGGCGAGATCCTGATCGACGGCCGACCCTACGCCCTTAAGGGGCCAAAGGAGGCGCTGGCGGCAGGCATCACGCTGATTTATCAGGAGATCAACCTCGCGCCTAACCTGACGGTAGCGGAGAACATTTTTCTCGGCAGCGAAATCACACGCGGCGGGCTCATCCGCCGACGCCAGATGGCCGAAGAGGCGCAGCAGGTTATCGACCGGCTCGGCGCGCAGTTTAAAGCCACCGACCGCGTCAGCCGACTCAGCATCGCTGAACAGCAGCAGGTGGAGATCGCCCGCGCGCTCTACCGCAACAGCCGCATTCTGGTGATGGACGAACCCACTGCCGCGCTAAGCAACCGTGAAACCGAGCAGCTTTTCGCGCTGATTAAGCGCCTGCGCGCGGAAGGCATGGCAATCATCTATATCAGCCACCGGATGGCGGAGGTCTATGAGCTTTCCGATCGCGTCAGCGTGCTGCGCGACGGACAGTATGTCGGCAGCCTGACTCGCGACAGCCTCAACGCCAGCGAACTGGTGCGCATGATGGTCGGCCGTCCGCTGAGCGACCTCTTTAATAAAGATCACACCATTCCCTTCGGCGAGATTCGGCTGGCGGTCAACCATCTGACCGATGGCGGCAAGGTGCGACCGAGCAGTCTGGCGGTACGCGCCGGCGAGATCGTCGGACTGGCCGGACTGGTGGGCGCCGGGCGCAGCGAACTGGCGCAGCTTATCTTCGGCGTGCATAAACCCAGCGGCGGCGAGATCTGGATTGACGGGCAGGAGGTAAAGATCCATTCGCCGCGCGACGCCATTGCTCGCGGCATCGGTTTTCTCACCGAAAACCGCAAAGAGCAGGGACTGTTTCTGGAGATGGCGGCGCAGGAGAACATTGTGATGGCGACGCTCGAGCGCGACGCCAGCTACGGACTGCTTAACCGGCGCAAAGGAGAGCAGATCGCCAGCGACGCCATCGCCACGCTCAATATCCGCGTGCCGCACGCGCAGGTGAGGGCGGGCGGCCTGTCTGGCGGCAATCAGCAGAAGCTGCTGATTTCGCGCTGGGTGTCGATCGGACCGCGCATCCTGATCCTGGATGAGCCGACGCGCGGCGTTGATGTCGGCGCCAAAAGCGAGATCTACCGCATGATGAATCAGATGGCACAGCAGGGCGTGGCGATTCTGATGATCTCCAGCGAGCTGCCGGAAGTGGTCGGCATGAGCGATCGCGTTTACGTGATGCGCGAAGGCGCCATCGCGGGCGAGCTGGACAGAGAGCATATCAGCCAGGAAAACATTATGACGCTGGCCACCGGGGCGCACACGGCGTCGCCGATAGAAATATAAGGAGAACAGAGCGATGACAGAAACCACGCGTGCGAAAGCGCCCACCGTTAAACGGGCGCTGATGGGCGACCTGCTGCAAACCGTCGGCATCCTGCCGATCCTCGTGCTGATTGTGGTGGTGTTCGGCTTTGTCGCGCCGAACTTTTTCACCGAGGCCAATCTGCTCAATATTACCCGTCAGGCCTCAATTAATATTGTGCTGGCGGCCGGTATGACCTTTGTGATCTTAACCGGCGGGATCGATCTCTCGGTTGGCTCGATGCTCGGCACCACGGCGGTAGTGGCGATGGTGGCTTCGCTCGATCCGATGCTCGCCAGCATGACGATTCCGATGGCGCTGGGCGCGGGTCTGGTGATGGGACTGTTCAACGGCATTCTGGTCGCCTGGGCCGGGCTGCCGCCTTTTATCGTCACCCTCGGCACCTATACGGCGCTGCGCGGCGCCGCCTATCTGCTGGCGAACGGCACCACGGTGATCAACTCCGATATCAGCTTTGAATGGATAGGCAACGGCTATCTCGGGCCGGTGCCCTGGCTGATCGTTATCGCCTTCGCCGTGATTGCTCTCTGCTGGTTTATTCTGCGCCGCACCACGCTGGGTGTTCATATCTACGCGGTCGGCGGCAATATGCAGGCGGCGCGGCTGACCGGCATTAAGGTCAGCGCGGTGCTGGTGTTTGTCTACGCCATGAGCGGGCTGCTTTCCGGGCTGGGCGGGCTGATGTCTGCGTCGCGTCTCTATAGCGCTAACGGCAACCTTGGCGTCGGCTATGAGCTGGACGCCATCGCTGCGGTGATCCTCGGCGGTACCAGCTTCGTCGGCGGCATCGGCACCATTACCGGCACGCTGGTCGGCGCGCTGATTATCGCCACGCTGAATAATGGCATGACGCTAATGGGCGTCTCCTATTTCTGGCAGCTGGTGATCAAGGGCGCGGTGATTATTATCGCGGTGATGATCGACAAATACCGCACCCGGCACCACGTTTCATAAGCGCTTTTTTACCCTCCGCCATTCAGCCGTTGGCGATTCTAATAACAGCAGGAGAAGGTCTATGCGTTTTAATCCGATCGTAACCGGGCTGCTGGCGGCAACGCTGTTCAGCGCCTCTGTCGCCCAGGCGAAAGATCTCAAATCCATCGGCGTCACCGTTGGCGATCTCGCTAACCCGTTTTTCGTGCAGATCACCAAAGGCGCGGAGCTGAAAGCGCGGCAGCTGGCGGGCGACAAAGTCAACGTAACGCTGGTTTCCAGCGGCTACGATCTGGGCCAGCAGGTGGCCCAGATCGATAACTTTATCGCGGCGAAAGTCGACATGATCATCCTCAACGCCGCCGACTCTAAAGGCATCGCGCCTGCGGTGAAACGCGCCCGCGACGCCGGGATCGTGGTGGTGGCGGTCGACGTTGCGGCCGACGGCGCCAATGCCACCATCACTTCGGACAACACCCAGGCGGGGGAGATGGCCTGTAAGTATATTTCCGACCGTCTGAAAGCGAAGGGCAACGTGCTGATCATCAACGGGCCGCCGGTTTCCGCCGTGCAGAACCGCGTTGAGGGCTGCATGACCGAGCTGAAGCGTCATCCCGATATCAAACTGCTCTCGTGGAACCAGAACGCCAAAGGGAGCCGCGAAGGGGGGCTTGAGGTGATGACCGGCCTGCTGTCGGCCAATCCGAAGGTGGATGCGGTGTTCGCCATTAACGATCCTACGGCGATCGGCGCCGATCTGGCGGCGAAACAGGCGCAGCGCAATGAATTCTTTATTGTCGGCGTCGATGGATCGCCCGATGGGGAAGAAGCGCTGAAGCGTAAGAATTCGCTGTTCGTCGCTACCCCGGCACAGGATCCGCAGGTGATGGCGGCGAAAGCAGTGGAGATCGGCTACGACATTCTGCAGGGTAAACCGGCGCCCGATAAGCCGGTATTGATCCCGGTTACCCTAATCGATCGCAACAACGTCGGCAGCTACAAGGGCTGGACGGTAAAATAGCGCCAGACGACGCGGTTCCGGCTGTTTGCCTGGTCAGGCGCTCAGCCGAACCGCTTCCGGACGCGCGACATCGGCGGAAAAGACATAGCCGAGGCCGCGAATGGTGCGGATCAGGCTGGGCTGATGCGGGTTAGTTTCGATTTTGCGCCGCAGACGCATAATCAGCACGTCGATGGTGCGATCAAACACGTCAAGACTTTCACCGTGCGTCAGCTCCAGCAGCTGATCGCGCGTCAGCACCTTGCGCGCGTGACGCACCAGCGCGCGCAGTAGCGCATACTCGCCCTGCGTCAGCGGAACTGACTCGCGCTGCGGGTTAAGCAGCTGACAGCGCGACTCATCAAGCTGCCAGCCGTTAAAACGCCAGCCGCACTCCGCCGTTTCTGGCGGTGCGAGACGACCGCCGCGCCGCAGCGCCGCGCGTGCTCTGGCCACCACCACACGCGGGTTAAAGGGCTTGGCGATATAGTCATCCGCGCCCATCTCCAGCCCTACCACCATTTCCGCTTCAGAACCCATGCCGGTCAGCATAATAACCAGCAGATCCGGACGCTGACGCTGCAGCTGCTGCAGCACCAGCAGGCCGTTGGTATCTGGCAGCATCATATCCAGCATCACCAGCGCGATATCGCTATGCTGCGCCAGCAACGCTGACGCATCCCGACCGTAATGGCAGCAGTAAACGCTAATCTGTTGTTCATTCAGCACATCCTGCAGCAGTTCGCAGACGGCTTTATCATCATCGACAACCAGAATGGCGGGCTTCATGCAGCTCGACCTCAAGGTTATAAAAAGGTTAACAAGAGTGTACACGGCGCGTTTTGCGCCGCGCTGACAAGCGATGGAAACGTGAGCGATATCGCCATTGAGTTTGCTGAAGCGTGCGTTAGCGCAGAATTTTTCGGCCGCCTGAAGGCGGCGATGAAAACGATTGCGCAGCAGCGGGGCAATGCACCATAATCGCGCCTTCTTTTGGTTCAGATTTCTCTTAGAAAATGCCAGGCCTGGCAAGGTAAACGATTGCGTTTGCAGCTGGCATAGCGATTGCTATGACTTCAGGCCTTATGGAGATTCAGGGCGTGACGACAGCAGCCGTCAGCATGCAGCGGCGCGTCGTGCGGTATCACAAAAATCAGCATGTAACCCACACTGGCAAGTGAGAACGCGCATTCGTGCCGTCTCCGCTCTTGAGAGATGATGATGTTAGAAAAACTGTTCAAGCTAAAAGCGCATAACACGACGGTTCGCACCGAAGTGATCGCCGGGATCACCACCTTCCTGGCGATGGCTTATATCCTGTTTGTTAACCCCAGCATTCTGGGGGCCACCGGGATGGATAAAGGGGCGGTTTTCGTCGCCACCTGTCTGGCGGCGGCAATCGGCTCGGTACTGATGGGCCTGATCGCCAACTACCCGATCGCGCTGGCGCCGGGCATGGGGCTGAACGCCTTCTTTACTTATACCGTCGTGCTGCATATGGGTTACACCTGGCAGATCGCGCTGGGCGCGGTATTTTTGTCGGCGGTGATCTTCTTCGCGCTGTCGATTTTCAAAATCCGCGAGTGGATTATCGCCAGCATTCCGCTGCCGCTGCGCGCCGGGATTGCAGCGGGCATCGGGCTGTTCCTCGCGCTTATCGCGCTGGAAGGCGCGGGTATCGTAGTGGATAACCCGGCGACCCTGGTCGGGCTGGGCGATCTGACGAAGCCGGGTCCGCTGCTGGCGCTGCTTGGCTTTATCGTGATTGTGGTGCTGGAGGCGCGTCGCGTTACCGGTGCGGTGCTGATCGGCATTCTGCTGATTACCTTTATTTCAATGGGGATCGGTCTGTCGCCTTTCGCCGGCGTCTTCTCCGCGCCGCCCTCCATCGCGCCGACCTTTATGCAGCTGGATATCGCCGGGGCGTTTAACGTCGGCCTGGTCAGCGTGATTTTCGCCTTTCTGTTTGTCGACGTGTTCGATAATACCGGTACGCTGCTGGGCGTGACCAAACGCGCTGGTCTGGCGGACGAGCAGGGCAATATCCCGAAAATGGGACGCGCGCTGGTAGCTGACAGCGCCGCAGCGCTGTTTGGTTCGCTGCTCGGCACCTCGACCACGACCAGTTACGTGGAGTCCGCGGCTGGCGTGAGCGCGGGCGGACGCACCGGCTTAACGGCGGTAGTGGTCGCCATTCTGTTCCTGCTGGCGCTTTTCTTCTCGCCGCTGGCAGGCAGCGTGCCGGTCTATGCGACGGCACCCGCGTTGCTGTTTGTGGCGGTGCTGATGGCGTCCGGCCTGGCGGAGATCGACTGGAAAGACGTCACGACGGCAGCGCCGGTGACCGTAACCGCGCTGACGATGCCGCTGACCTACTCTATCGCTAACGGCATCGCCTTCGGCTTTATCACATGGACGGTGATAAAAGTGCTGAGCGGCCGTTTCAAAGAGGTGAACGCGGCGCTGGTGATCCTCTCTTTGCTGTTCGTTATCAAGCTGGGCTGGCTCAGCGCCTGATTGCACTAGCCGCGCCTGCGACACGCTGGCGCGGTAACGCTCCTTCCTCTTTTAATGCGCGGATAGCGGCTTGTGCCCGCCGCGCATTTTCTTCTGCTCCATTGATACCGATTTGCGTAGTGGCTTCCAGAGCGCGCCAGAAAGGGTGTTAATTATCCTGACGCAGAGCTACCCTGCCAGCGCTGAATCAAGGCGCTTATCGCTCGCTATTTTTGACTGAATTAGCGGAACAGGGAATGTTTACTGGTCGGCGATCTGGTTAAATACCCAACAGCAAGGGGAAGCGCCAGCGGCATATCCGGAAGAGATCACAAGGAGAGGAGAGAACATCATGGAATTCCCGTTAAGCCCGCTTTCGCACACCTTTCCCCGGCCTCTTATCCCTCTTCGACAGCCAGGAGGAAACCCTATGGAGCGATTAACCCAACGCGTCGAGCGGCTTGAGCTGGATACACACCAGATAAAAACCGACCTGGCGGTATTGACCGAACGCTCGCAGAATTTCGCCACCAGAACGGATGTGGAAGGTTTGCGTGCCGAACAGCTTAAGCTGCGCTGTGAAATGCACGACAGCTTCGCCCAGACAACCGCCCAGTTTGCCCGTATTGATGAGAAGTTTGTGCGAATCGATGAAAGGTTTGGCCGAATCGATGCAAGGTTTGACCGAATGGATGAGAAGTTTGAACGGATTGATATGAAGTTTGAACGCGTGGACGAAAAGTTCGATCGTCTCAACGATCGAATTACCTGGACACTGATGGTGCCAGCCACATTAGCCGTGCTCGGCTGGCTGGCGAAAGAAGTTCTGGTAAAGATGTCATAACAGGGTTAAACAGCACGGGGCATTCCCCCGTGCTTTATTTGTTTTTAACGGAACGGCGGCTCGTTAAAGGTTCGCAGTTTACGTGAGTGCAGCTTATCTCCTTCGGCGCGCAGCAGCTCTACCGCGCAAATACCGATCTGCAAATGCTCTGAAATCGCCCCTTCATAAAAACGGTTCGCCTGGCCCGGCAGTTTAATTTCGCCGTGCAGCGGCTTGTCCGATACGCAGAGTAGCGTGCCGTAAGGTACACGGAAACGATAGCCCTGTGCGGCAATGGTGGCGCTCTCCATATCCACCGCCACTGCGCGGCTCAGGTTAAAGCGCAGCGCCGAAGCGGAGTAACGTAACTCCCAGTTGCGATCGTCCGTGGTGACGACGGTGCCGGTACGCAGGCGCTGCTTGACCTCTTCTCCTGGCATATTGCTTACTGCTTTGGTGGCGTCATAGAGCGCGCGCTGAACTTCCGCAATGCTCGGAACGGGAATATCGGGCGGCAGGACGCTGTCGAGCACATGGTCGTCGCGCAGATAGGCGTGCGCCAGCACATAATCGCCAATGCTCTGGCTTTCACGCAGACCACCGCAGTGGCCGATCATCAGCCAGGCGTGCGGCCGCATTACGGCCAGGTGATCGCAGATGGTTTTAGCATTTGACGGGCCGACGCCGATATTAACCAGCGTAATGCCGCGTCGGTTAGGAGAGGTGAGATGCCAGGCTGGCATCTGGTGTTTTTTCCACGCCAGATCCAGCATCGCCGCGTCGCTGTCCGCCGTATCGGCAGTGATAATCGCGCCGCCTGCGCAGGCCAGACTGTCATAGTCGCTGGCGGGATCGCGCACCTGCTCCGTAGCCCAGCGCACAAACTCATCCACATAGCGCGTGTAGTTAGTAAACAGCACAAAAGGCTGGAAATGCTCGACCGAGGTGCCGGTGTAGTGGCGCAGGCGCGCCAGCGAGAAGTCGGTGCGTAATGCGTCGAAGTGCGAGAGGGGGAAAATAGCGTCCGGGTTAAACAGGCCGTCGGCGGTTTCATCGCCAATCTGCGACAGCTCGGTGGTGGGAAAATGGCGGGCGATGCTGGCGCTCATGGTGCGATCCAGCGACAGATCGGAGCCATCAATCACGTAAGGATAGGGGATCTCCTGGCTGGATGGACCGACCTGGATCTCCACCTCATACTCTTTTTCCAGCATCGCCAGCTGTTCGCTGAGATAGTGGCGCAGCAGCGCCGGACGCGTGATGGTGGTGCTGTAGCTGCCCGTATGGGTAAAGCGGCCCCAGGCTCGCGTGCGGTTTTGCTGCGGGCCTTCACCGCGCCAGGTGATGCGCAGTTCAGGATAGACAAACAGTCCCTGGCGACGCGCTTCCTTCTCGGGCAGCGTACCCTGTTCCGTATAGGTTTTTATCGCAGCGCGCAGCGCGTTCACCGCACCCTCATACAGACGCTCCAGTTCATCCAGCGCCTGCTGGCGGGTAAGGCCGTTCCGTTGTGTAGGCATAAGCTCTCCTGATAATAAGCGATCTTTCCCCACAGCTTAGCGGGTTTACCGCCGCCGCAAAGCAAGAATCTGTGATCGAACGCATTATGCACCAACAGGGTGCTGGCGTGTTGCCAATCCCCGCCTACGTTTAATGAATCAGAAGGTGACGTCGTGCGCTGTCGCTGGCGTTGCCACCTTCCTTTTGGCAAAACCTCGCTATCGGTTTTTCTGGCGAGATTCTTGCTTGCAACAGATAGCGGCTCTTATCGCCGCGCATAGCTTCCTGAACCTGATAAACACCTTCACCACTCCTGCATCGTGGTCTGGCAAACGCAAACTAACTGTGTTGAGGATAGACAGCATGTCTCAGAAACTGATCAAGTTGTCATTAAACGTCGTGATTGCAGGCTATTTCAGCGCTGCGCTCAGTGCGCAGGCAGATATAAAAATCGGCGTCGCCGGGCCGTTCTCTGGCCCCAACGCCACCTACGGCGCGCAGTACTGGAAAGGGGCGTTGCAGGCGGCGGAAGATATTAACGCGGCGGGGGGCGTTAACGGCGAGAAGATCGTGCTGGTGCAGGGCGACGACGCCTGCGAACCCAAACAGGCGGTCGCCGTAGCGAACCGCCTTGTGGATCAGGATAAAGTGATGGCGGTCGTCGGCCATTTTTGCTCTTCCAGCACCATGCCCGCATCGGAGGTCTATGACGACGCGGGCGTCCTGTCAATCACCCCAGGCTCCACCAACCCGCAAATTACCGAACGCGGCATGAAAACCCTGTTCCGCATGTGCGGACGCGATGATCAGCAGGGAGCCATCGCCGCCAACTTTATGATCGATAAGCTGAAGGCGAAAAAGGTCGCGGTAATCCACGATAAAGATACCTACGGTCAGGGGCTGGCGGACGCCACCAAAGCGGCGTTGGAGAAGCGCGGCGTAAAAGAGGTGATGTATGAGGGCCTGTCGCGCGGCGAGAAAGATTTTAATGCCCTGGTAACGAAGATCGCCCAGGCGAATCCCGATGTCGTCTATTTCGGCGGCTGCCATCCGGAAGCGGGCCCGCTGGTGCGCCAGATGCGCGAGCAGGGCGTAAAAGCTAACTTCTTCTCCGGCGACTGCATCGTTACAGAAGAGCTGGTTACCGCTGCGGGCGGGCCGCAGTATACCAACGGCATCTATATGACCTTTGGCAATGACCCACGTCAGATCCCCGACGGTAAAGCGGTGATTGATAAATTCCGCAAAGGCGGTTTCGAACCGGAAGGCTATACCCTCTACGCCTACGCCTCTATTCAGGCGCTGGCCGCCGCCTACCAGGGCGCCGGAAAAGATAATGCGAAGGCCAGCGAATGGCTGAAATCACACGATGTTCCCACCGTGATGGGTAAAAAAGCCTGGGACGGCAAGGGCGATTTAAAAGTGTCCGATTACGTCATCTATCAGTGGGACGATAAAGGCAAATACCACCAGCGGTAAGCCTGAGCCCGCCCTGCATGTCTCAGGGCGTTTCCTGTCCGGGTCGCCCGGTTGCGCGGCCCGCTTTGCGCAGAGACTTCGTTATGGACGCCTTCTTACTTCAGCAACTGATTAACGGGCTGACGCTGGGCGCAGTATATGGCCTGATCGCGATCGGCTACACCATGGTGTACGGCATTATCGGCATGATTAATTTCGCGCACGGCGAGGTTTATATGATCTCCGCCTACCTCTGCGCTATCGGCCTGGCGCTGCTTTCGTTTTTCGGCGTGCACTCTTTCCCGCTGCTGATTTTCGGTACCTTGCTGTTCACCGTTGTGGTGACGGCGGTATACGGCTGGACCATTGAGCGCATCGCCTATCGGCCGCTGCGCCACTCGACGCGGCTGGCGCCGCTGATCTCCGCCATCGGCATGTCTCTGATTTTACAGAACTATGTCCAGCTGAGCCAGGGACCCAATCAGCAGGGCGTGCCGACGCTGCTTACCGGCGTGCTGCGCGTCGAGTTTGACGGCGGGCTGGTGCAGATCACCTGGACTAAGGTCTTTATCCTCGCTGCCGCCTTCTGCGGCATGGCGCTGCTCACCTGGATTATTCAGTACACGCGCCTTGGCCGTATCTGTCGCGCGGTGCAGCAGGACCGGCGAATGGCGGCTATCCTCGGCATTAATACCGACCGCGTGATATCGCTGGTCTTTGTGATCGGCGCGGCGATGGCCGGACTGGCAGGCGTGCTGGTCACGATGAACTACGGCACTTTCGATTTTTACGCCGGGTTTATCATCGGCATCAAGGCGTTTACCGCTGCGGTGCTGGGCGGTATCGGGTCGCTGCCCGGTGCCATGCTGGGCGGGCTGCTGCTCGGCGTGGCGGAAGCGCAGTTCGCCGGGCTGGTAAATTCCGACTACAAAGACGTTTTCTCATTCGCGCTGCTGGTGGTGATCCTTATCTTCCGCCCGCAGGGACTGCTTGGCCGTCCGCTGGTTGCGAAAGTGTGAGGGCGCGATGATGAATAACGCGGTAAATGTGCGCCATGCGCTGCGCGATACCCTGCTGGCCGGGCTGGTTGCGCTGGTGGTTTTCGGGCCGATCGTCGGCGTGGTGCTGAAGGGCTATGCCTTTGACCTGGCGCCAGCGCGCGTGGCGCTGCTGGTGGCTGTAGTGATGGCGGGACGGCTGCTGCTCAGCCTCTTTTTGCAAACCGGGCGCGGAAGGGCGCTGCTGCGCCGCTTCGAGGGCGCGGACGACGGCGTCTACGTGCGTGAGCCGGGCTACCGCTCACGGCTGCGCTGGATCCTGCCGCTGCTGCTGGCGGTGGCGTTGCTGTTCCCCTTTCTCGCCAGCAAGTATCTGCTGACCGTGGCGATCCTGGGGCTGATCTATGTGCTGCTGGGACTGGGGCTGAATATTGTGGTGGGGCTGGCGGGGCTGCTCGATCTCGGTTACGTGGCGTTTTACGCCATTGGCGCTTATGGGCTGGCGCTCGGCTATCAGTATCTCGGCCTGGGATTCTGGAGCATGCTGCCGCTGGCCGCGCTGCTGGCCGCCTTCGCCGGGGCGCTGCTTGGCTTTCCGGTGCTGCGCATGCACGGCGACTACCTGGCGATTGTTACGCTCGGTTTCGGCGAGATTATCCGGCTGGTGCTGACCAACTGGCTGAGCTTCACCGGCGGACCAAACGGCGTTTCCGTGCCGTCGCCGACCTTTCTCGGGCTGGAGTTCGGCCGACGCGCGCGCGAAGGCGGCGTGCCTTATCATGAGTTCTTCCACCTCGACTACAACCCCAATATGAAGTTCATCTTTCTCTATGTGGTGCTGGTTCTGGTGGTGGCGCTGGTGCTGTTTATCAAACACCGCCTGACGCGCATGCCGGTCGGGCGCGCCTGGGAAGCGCTGCGGGAAGATGAGATCGCCTGCCGCGCGATGGGGTTAAACCATGTGCTGGTAAAACTTTCAGCCTTTATGCTCGGCGCCTCGACGGCAGGCATCGCGGGCGTGTTTTTCGCCAGCTATCAGGGGTTCGTCAATCCCACCTCGTTTACCTTTTTCGAGTCGGCGCTGATCCTCGCCATAGTGGTGCTGGGAGGAATGGGGTCGACCCTCGGCGTCGTGCTGGCAGCTTTTGTGCTGACGGTCGCGCCGGAGTTGCTGCGCAGTTTCGCCGAATACCGCGTGCTGCTGTTCGGAATGCTGATGGTGGTGATGATGATCTGGCGGCCGCGCGGGCTGGTGCGCACCAGCCGCGTCGGGGTAATGCCGCGTAAAGGAGTCCGCCATGAGTGACGCTATCCTGCAGGTCGACCATCTGATGATGCGCTTCGGCGGCATCAGAGCGCTTAACGACGTCAGCCTGCGCGTACAGCGCGGCTCGGTCACCTCGCTTATCGGCCCCAACGGCGCGGGAAAAACCACGGTGTTTAACTGCCTGACCGGCTTCTACCGCGCCAGCGGCGGACGCATTCTGCTCAATGCACAGGCGCGCAGCACGGATGTGATTCAAATCCTTGGACAAAAAATCCAGCCGCAGGACTGGCTGCGGCCAGCGCGGCTGGGATCGCGCCTCTGGTACAAAATGTTCGGCGGCGCGCACCTGGTGAATCGCGCTGGCCTGGCGCGTACCTTTCAGAATATCCGGCTGTTCCGCGACATGTCGGTGATTGAGAACCTGCTGGTGGCGCAGCATATGCTGGCGAACCGCAATCTGCTGGCGGGCATTTTCAATACGCGCGGCTATCGCGAGGCGGAGAGTCGCGCGCTCGATCGCGCCTTTTACTGGCTGGAGACGGTGGATCTCGTGCCCGCCGCTAACCGGCTGGCCGGTACGCTCTCCTATGGTCAGCAACGGCGGCTGGAGATTGCGCGCGCCATGTGCACCCAGCCGGAGCTTATCTGCCTTGATGAACCGGCGGCGGGCCTCAATCCCGTGGAAACCGAGACGCTGAGCGCGATTCTGCATCGCCTGCGCGCCGATCACCGTATCAGCGTGTTGCTGATTGAACACGATATGCCGATGGTGATGGCGATTTCCGACCATATCGTGGTGCTCGATCACGGCGACGTTATCGCCCAGGGCGCGCCGCGCCAGATCCAGCAGGACCCGCGCGTTATCGCCGCCTACCTTGGCGCAGAGGAGGAGGATCTTCATGGCTGAGCCTATGCTGAAGTTTGACGCGGTGGATCTCTATTACGGTCCGGTGCAGGCGCTGAAAAAGGTGTCGCTGAGCGTGCAGACCGGGGAAACCGTGGCGCTGATCGGCGCTAACGGCGCGGGAAAATCGACGCTGCTGATGTCGATTTTTGGTCAGCCGCGTATCGCGCAGGGCGAAATCTACTTTCAGGGAGAGCCCATCAGTCAGCGTTCAACGCATTTTATCGCCGCCAGCGGCATCGCTCAGGCGCCGGAAGGCAGGCGAATCTTTGCCGATATGACGGTTGAAGAGAATTTGCAAATGGGCACCATCGCCATCGGCAGCGCGCATCAGAAAGACGATCTGGCGCGGATGTATGTGCTTTTTCCGCGTCTGCTTGAGCGGCGCAAACAGCGGGCGATGACCCTTTCCGGCGGCGAGCAGCAGATGCTGGCGATCGCTCGCGCGCTGATGAGTCGTCCCAGGCTGCTGCTGCTCGACGAGCCGAGCCTCGGGCTGGCGCCGCTTGTGGTGAAGCAGATTTTCGCCATCCTGCGTGAGCTGACGCAGCAGGGCATGACGCTGTTTCTCGTCGAGCAAAACGCCCGTCATGCGCTGGCAATCGCCGATCGCGGCTATGTGATGGCGAACGGCGAGATCCGTCTCAGCGGCAGCGGCCGGGAGCTGCTTGATAATGAAGAGGTGCGCAGCGCCTATCTGGGCGGTACGGCAGCCGCTGCGGTGAAAGGCGATAAAAGATTGTAATAATGATTGAAAAGTCAGGGAAACGCTTTGCATAAATAGTTAAGCGGACCCATCATTATAACTCCTGTCCAATCTGTTCTGATTTGGTTATTCCCTTGCAAAATCCTGGCGTAGCAGTGATGCAGGCGATAAAGCGCACGGCGTGGTATCCCAAACGCCGCTTTTATCGCACGCTGTTCTGGCGTGAGATCACGCCACTGGCGGTGCCCATCTTTATCGAAAACCTGTGCGTAATGCTGATGGGCGTATTAAGCACTTTTCTGGTGAGCTGGCTGGGCAAAGAGGCGATGGCGGGCGTGGGGCTGGCAGACAGCTTCAACATTATCATCATCTCTTTTTTCGCCGCTATCGATCTCGGCACCACGGTGGTGGTCGCCTTCAGCCTGGCGAAGCGCAACGGTAAGCGAGCCCGTGCCGCCACGCGCCAGTCGCTGGCGCTGATGACGGTGCTGTCGCTGGTGCTGGTGTTCGCCATTGAGCTGTGGGGACATCTGATTATCGATCTCATCGCCGGCGGCGCGGAACCCAAAGTCAAAGAGCTGGCGCTGAGCTATCTGCAGACCTCGGCGTGGAGCTATCCGGCAGCGGCGATCGCGCTTATCGGCAGCGGCGCGCTGCGCGGGGCAGGGAACACCAAAATCCCGATGCTGATCAACGGCGGGATGAATATCCTGAATATCGTTATCAGTAGCGTATTAATCTACGGCGCCTTCTCCTGGGAGGGGCTGGGATTTGTCGGCGCCGGGCTGGGGCTAACCATCTCGCGCTATATCGGCGCAATCGGCGTGATTTACGTGCTGATGATCGGCTTTAATGCCTCGCTGAAGATCAGCCTGCCGAGCTATTTCCGCCGCTGGGATTTCAAAATCCTGATGGAGGTGCTGGGCATCGGCGTGCCGGCGAGCATTGAATCGGTGCTGTTTAACGGCGGCAAACTGCTGACTCAGGTGTTTGTCGCAGGCATGGGCACCGACGCCATTGCGGGCAACTTTATCGCCTTTTCCATCGCCTCGCTGATTAACCTGCCGGGCAACGCGCTGGGATCGGCTTCCACCATTATTACTGGCACCCGGCTGGGGCGTAACCAGGTCTATCAGGCGGAACGGCAAATCCGGCATGTTTTCTGGCTGGCGAGCCTCTGTCTGTGCGCGCTGGCGTTTCTTACCGTGCCGCTCTCCGGCCTGCTGGCGCGTTTCTATACGCGCGACCCTGACGTTATCAGCGTAACGCAGCATCTTATCTGGCTTAACGCCGCCTTTATGCCGATCTGGGCGGCCTCCTGGGTGCTGCCGGCGGGCCTGAAAGGCGCGCGCGACGCGCGTTACACCATGTACGTCTCTATGTTCAGCATGTGGGGCGCGCGCGTAGTGGTGGGCTATGTGCTGGGGATTATGCTCGGCATGGGCGTGGTGGGCGTCTGGCTCGGCATGTTCCTGGACTGGGCGGTGCGCGGCGCCTGCTTCTGGTGGCGGCTGAAGAGCGGCAAGTGGCTGGATAATTACCGGAAAATGGTGGCGAAGCAGCAGTAGCGCCATGCCGGCTCGCACGCCGCGGTTAGCTGTTTTTCAGCAATAAACTGCAGAAATTGATGGTTCAGCTATGACAGCGATCGGGCTTTACTAAGGCTCTGACTTGATAAGGGCGAACCAGATGAAAAGATTGCTGCAGCTGTGGAAAAACCGTTTCGAGGCTAATGCCGACCGTCGGCGCGACGAACGTGACGAAAGCGAGGCCAGTCTGGAGCTTGAGCTGCTCATCCCCGTCAGCCAGCTCTATGGCTTCGAATATTATCCTGCGGTGCATCGCTACCATGAAAAATAGCCGCGCCCGTTTATGCTCTCCGGTAAAGCCCGCTCCCGCTAAGCGGGCTTTTTTTCGCCTGCTGCAATGGATTTTTACAAAAGGCTGCGCAGCAACAGGCCAGAGCGGCGGCGAGCAATCTGTCGCGCGGCGGAATCGAAGCATAAGAAAAAGGATCGTTCAGCCGCAGCGGCTATGGTTAAAAGAGCAGCACGCCTTTTAACCTGGAGGAGCGAATGAACGATAAAGAGAGCGCCGCGCTGATTAGCGCGCGGCTGGCATTGACTGCGCAGCGGCGTACGCAGACCCGAACCGCGCTGGCAGCGGGTGAACCGGCAGAGCCGGATCGCGCACGCGCGCAGCGCTACGCCTTTCAGCAACATCTGCGTCAGGGCGTTATCACCGGCGAAAGCAACGATCTGTTGCCGATCGCCTTCTTAGAGCAGGGGATAACCTGCGCCCGCGCCGTGGCGCTGCTGCGAGAAGACGGCATTCCCAGGGGCTGCGGTTTTATGACGCACGGCGGGCTCTTTATCACTAATCATCATCTGCTGCCGCAGCCGCCCGCGCAGGGGCGCGTCACGCTGCAGTTTGGCTGGCGGCGAACAGAAACGGGCGAACTGGTCGACGGCGTAACTTATGTCGCCGATGCGGAGCGTTTTTTTCTTACCAGCCCGACCGATGAGCTGGACTGCACCCTTATTGCGCTCGGCGAGATAGTGGCTGGCGGCGGCGAGGCGCCGCAGCCGCTGGCGCTGAACGATCGCAATGATAAACATGCGCTGGGCATCAGCCTTAACCTTATCCATCATCCCGGTGGCGCGCCGCAGCAGATTACGCTGCGTAATAACGCCCTGCTGGCGCGTCACGAGCAACTGCTGCACTATGCGGCCGATACCGATAGCGGCTCTTCCGGCGCGCCGGTGTTTAACGACGCGTGGCAGCTGGTCGCGCTACACCACGGCGGCGTTGAGAGCGATGACGGCTGGGTGAATGAAGGGATCCGCATCAGCGCCATTATCGACTGGCTGAAGGGCGAGCTGCCGCAGCTGCCCGCGGCGCAACAGGCACAGCTGATGCAGGCGCTGACCGTCAGTGAAAACGCGGCTCCGCCGATCGCCTCCGCTGCCGCGCCGGAGACCAACTACGGCAATCGCGACGGTTTCCAGCCCGGTTTCCTCGACGGCGAGGCGATCGATCTGGCCGCCATTATCGCGCCGCGCGCCGCTGAAGTGGCACCGCTGCGCGACGGTCGGCAGGGTGCGGAAGCGAAACTTGATTATCAGCACTTTTCGCTGCTGATGAGCGCCGAGCGGCGACTCGCCTTTTTTACCGCCACCAATATTGACGGTGCGCGCTATATCTCCATCGATCGCGGCAACGGCCAGCCGTCGCTGCTGGAAGAGGGGGACCGCTGGTACGAAGACAGCCGCATCGACAGCCGCTACACCACCGGTCAGGCCTTTTACAGCGAATACAGCCGCTGGTTCGATCGCGGACATCTTACGCGTCGCAGCGATCCCACCTGGGGAACGGCGGAAGAAGCGGTACGCGCGAATAAAGATACTTTTCATTTCACCAACTGTTCGCCGCAGCATTTTCGCTTCAACCAGAGCCTGCAGTACTGGCAGGGCGTGGAGCGCTATATCCTTGAATCGGGCGTGCTGGAGTCGAAGCGTAAGGTCAGCGTGCTGACCGGGCCGGTGCTTAATGACCAGTGGCGGCAGTATGCTGAATGGCAGGTGCCCTTGATGTTCTGGAAGGTGGTGCTGCGCATTAACACGGCGGGCAAGCCGCAGGCGACCGCTCTGCTGGTCAGCCAGGCGGATCTGCTGGATGAGCCGCGCCGCGTCCTGCCACATGCACAGGACGCGCCTCGGCCCAATGTCGATGAGTACCGCGTTACGGTCAGCGCGCTGGAGAAACTGACCGGGCTGAACTTCGCCGCTTTTCGCGACTGGGAGAGCTGGAAACCGGATGAATCGCTGCTGGCGCAGCCGCTGCCGGCAAAACTGATTACGACGTGGGAAGATTTACTGTAGCCGACGCGCCTGTTGCGTCCTGCAAGCCCGCACAGCCCGCTTTACGCGGGCTTTTTTCACTTCTTTTCAGGTAAATTCGTTGTACCTTCAAACCGTTACGCTTAGCACTTCTCCTTGCGATTCTGTGATGGCTGCTACACTTAGGGCTCGAGGCTGATAACGATTCAGCTCCATTAACGACAGTGAAAGAGTCACGAAAAGGAGAGAACGTATGACAGATCGTCCACAACATCCTCAGCAGGCGCAGCAGCAGGAATGGCCCGGCAGCATCCTGAAAATGGATCCAAAACCCGATCATGGTGAAACCAGCTATCAGGGTTCTGGCCGCCTGAAAGGCAAAACCGCCATTATTACCGGCGGCGATTCCGGCATCGGTCGTGCCGTCGCCATCGCCTACGCCCGGGAAGGCGCGGATGTCGTGATCTCCTACCTGGACGAGCATGAAGACGCAAAAGATACGGCGAAACTGGTGGAAGAGGCGGGCCAGCAGGCGCTGCTGATCGCAGGCGACGTCACCGAAGCGGAGCATTGCCGCAGCATTGTGGCGCAGACGGCCGAGCGTTTCGGCAAGATCGATATCGTGGTGAATAACGCGGCTTTCCAGATGACGCGTATGTCGCTGGATGAGATTAGCGATGATGAATTCGATCGCACGATGAAAACCAATCTCTACGCCATGTTCTATATCTGCAAGGCGGCGGTGCCGCATATGCCTTCTGGCGGCGCCATTATCAATACGGCTTCGATCAACGCCGACCAGCCGAAACCGAAGCTGATCGCCTACTCCGCGACCAAAGCCGCTATTGTTAACTTTTCTGGCAGCCTTGCAGCGCTGCTGGCGGAGAAAGGCATTCGCGCCAACGCCGTTGCGCCCGGTCCTATCTGGACGCCGCTGATCCCGTCAACCATGCCGCCTGAACAGGTGGAAAGCTTTGGTGGCGAAGTTCCGCTGCAGCGCATGGGACAGCCTGCCGAGCTGGCACCTGCCTACGTTATGCTGGCCAGCGACGAAGCGAGCTACATTTCTGGCGCAACCATTGCGGTCACAGGCGGTGTCGCGGTTATCTAAATCTGCGTAAGGGAGAAATATGAACGCTTATCCTTTAAAGCTGACTACGCCGCTCGCCACCCATATTTTTGGCGGGCAGCGTATCAGAGAGCAGTTGGGAAAAGCGGGTCTGCCTGAGACGCGCATTGCGGAAAGCTGGGAAATCAGCGACGTTGACGGCATGATCGCCAGCGTCACCAACGGCGAGCTGGCGGGTCAGACGCTGCGCCAGCTCACCGAACGTTACCCCGACGAAATGGTCGCGCCTGGCTGGCGCGGCCCGCACTTCCCGCTGCTGAGCAAATTTATCGACGGAACCGGCATGTTGCCGGTTCACCTGCACGCTAACGACGCGCTGGCGCAAAAGCTGGAGCAGCAGCCGAACGGCAAAACCGAAGCCTGGCATATTCTGTGGGCCGCGCCAGATGCGACCTGCCTGCTGGGCGTACGCGACGGTGTGGACAGCGCCCGACTCAAGGCGGCGCTGCTGGCGCAGGATTATGATGCGGTGATGCACCGGGTGCCGGTAAAAGCGGGCGATACTTTTTACGTGCCAGGCGGCATGCTGCACAGCTTTGGTCCCGACACGCTGATTTATGAAATTGAGCAGACCTCCAATATCCAGCAGCATGCGATGCCATGGCAGATGGAGGATGGCGCGCGCCTCTCTCAGCAAGAGTGGGAAAAAAATATCGATGCGCTGCTGGAGGAGCTGCGGCCGGAGCTGCGCTGCACGCCGCAGCCGGGGCTGACGCTTGAGAAGGGCGGTCTGACGCGGCTTTTCTGCTGCGCCGGCCCCTATTTTGCGCTGGAACGCTGGCGCTTTAGCGAGCCGCAACGTTTCAGCTTCAGCCGCGCGCGTATTGTTTCCAACACTGGCGAGCCGCTAACGGTGGAAGCGAACGGTGTCAGCGTGACGCTGGGCCGCGCCGAGTCGCTGCTGCTGCCTGCTGCGCTGGAGGAGGTGACGCTGCACGGCGCTGGCGAGCTGCTGATAGGCTATGTGCCCGATCTGACGCGCGACGTTGTCGCGCCGCTGCGGCAGGCGGGCTATAGCGAGACAGCCATAGCGCAGCTGGGCGACATCAACGGCACCCTGATATAGGAGGTTTTATGCTGCCATACAGCTTACAGGGAGAGGGCGAAACAACATTTGTGCTGATGCACTATCTGGGCGGCTCGCACCGCACCTGGTTTCCAGCACTGCCTTATCTCGATCGCGCTTCCCGCTGCGTGGCGTTAGATATGCCGGGCTTTGGCGACGCAACTGACATCAAAGATTATGATGTGGCCTCAATGGCGAACCAGGTCGATGAAACCCTCCGCCAGTTGCAGCTGAAAAGGGTGATCCTTGTCGGTCACTCCATGACGGGGAAAGTGGCGATGGCGCTTGCCGCCCGACAGCCTGACTATCTGCAACGGCTGGTGCTGGTGGCGCCGTCGCCGCCTGGCCCGCAGCCGATGAGTGAACAGGATCGCCAGACGCAGGCGGAGTATCAGGGAACGCGTCAGCAGGCGGAAAGCTTTGTCGACGGTGCCTGCTCCGCACCTCTGCCGGATGTGCTGCGCGAGGTGGCGATTGCCGATGCGCAAAGCGCCGCGCCTGCCGCCTTTCACGCCTGGGCGCTGCACGGCAGCCGGGAAGATCTGCGCGAGCAAATCGGCCGCCTTGAGCTGCCCGCCATGATGGTGCTGGGCAGCGAAGATGGCAACGTGCCGGGCATTGAGACGCAGCGGGAAGTGATGCGCACCCATCTGCCGCAGGGCGAGCTGGAGATTATCGACGGCGCCGGCCATCTGCTGCCGATGCAGACCCCGCAGGCGCTGGCGGAGCGGATGCTGGCGTTTGCGCGCCGCGAACTCTGAGTCTGTTAGCGGCAAAGTCACCACAGCAAAAAGCCCGCTCAGGTTTCCCTGAGCGGGCTTCTTTAATATGGCTCCTCTGACTGGACTCGAACCAGTGACATACGGATTAACAGTCCGCCGTTCTACCGACTGAACTACAGAGGAATCGTTTCGATGGGGCGCATATTAATGGCCGCGCTCCGGCGTGTCAACAGCGAAAAACACATTAGCATTCAACTGGCTAGCTTTGCAGCAATGCGATCGCGGATTAAGCGGAATGCGGCGAATTTTGCGCAAAACACGGCAGCGGATGCTGGCGATAGAACTGGCTCAGGTGGCGGTACATCGCCGGAAAGCGCTCAAACAGCAGCGCCGGCGCGGTAAAAAAATATTCGGACAGCACGGCAAAACACTCGGCGGGATCGCTGGCGGCATAAGGATCGATAGTCGCGGCCTGTTCGCCGACCAGCTCAACCTCATTTTCGATTTCTTCCATGGCGGCGCGCAGATCTTTTTCCCACAGCGCAACATCACGCAGCGCCATCACCGGTATGCCGCTGGTGTAGCCGCGGCCGCGTGCGTCCAGCTTGTGCGCCACTTCGTGGACCACCAGGTTATAGCCGGAGAGATCGAACGCATCCTGAAGGTCGAGCCAGTTGAGCACAATCGGACCCTGCGTCCAGCTCTGTCCGGCATGGACGGCAGCGGCGTGATGCACCAGGCCCTGTTCATCTTCCCAGCTGTCGGCGACTTCAAAAGGTTCTGGATAGATCAGCACGTCGTGAAAGCCGTCGAGCCACTCCAGCCCCAGCTTCAGCACCGGCAAGCAGAAGAGCAGAGCGATGCGCGCGCTGCGCAATTCATCAAGCTCGACATTCTGCAGCGGCACCAGTCTCTTTTGCTGCAGGAAACGCTGCGCCATGGCGATCAGCGCCTGCTGCTCATCCTCGTCCAGCCAGCTAAATACCGGCTGCGCCAGCCCCTGTTGCCAGGGCAGCTCGACAAAGGAAGCGCGGTTATCGTTTTTCCACGGCCATTTAAACATTGCAGTACTCGCTGACGGATTCCCCTCGCGACCCTGACGCGCCAGAAAAAATGCCAGCATCCGAAGCGGTCGCTGGCACCTTGATCTGGCTGCAGGGATGAAAGCTGTCTATTCAACCGCTTAGCATGCAATTTGTCTGTGATTCAGCCCGCAAAGCGATGTTAATTGCGCTCGACGCGCGCAAATTCAATCACCCAGACCCAGGGGTTGACTTCCCAGCTGGTGGCACCGTACTGCTTCTGCCACGCTTTGCGGTAGGCCTCTTTAGGCGATTCCGCATTCATATTCATGGTGAAGAAGTTATTCAGGAAGTGCGAATCGGTCTGCACGCCTTCAGCCATAATGTCATCTTCGCTGATATCCTGGATCTTCTCCGCACGTACAGCGGTGATTTGCAGGTTGATGCGGCTGGCCCAGCGCGGCATATGGATGGCGGTCTGCCAGCCGAACTGATCGGCTTCCGGTCCGCCCTGGCTATGATGCCCCAGCTCGTTGTTATCGGCGCGGTACTGGCAAAACGCGGGCAGGCGGAACGGCGACGGATCGCGTTCATACTCTGCCAGATCGCTTTCAGGCACGATAGGTCCACGCCAGGTCTCGCGCACCCACAAAATATCGCCCGGCTTGCCATAAGGGCAGTGCTGGCTGATATCGGCCATCGACATAAGCTTGTAGCCGTGCAGATGGTTAGCGTTAACGTCGAAAGCGTGTACGCCTTCATGATGATCCTGACCTGGTCCGAAAGTCTGCGTTTTCATGATGCGCCGGGTCTGGGTTTGCTGGCCAACCAACAGGGCGCGAACCCGCTGTTCGGAAAAAAGAATCGGCCGTTCTTTCATTGATTACCTCTGAATATAAATAGAACCCGGTTGACACACATTCAATCGCTGTCTTGCGCCTGCGCTCAGCCGTGATGACTTTACATCAATCTGCTTAACAATTTGTCGCCTTACAGTAACGGCAACACAACGATTTGCCTTTAGGAAAAAGCGAAAATGCAAAAAACGCACCAGACCGAGTCTACTAAGTGGTCCCTTACCTGGTATAACCCGAATACAGTACGTTATATCGGGCGTTTTTGAAACCTTTTCAGATTCTTTAACCTTCACAAAGCGCAGATATACTGATTCATCCTGGACGATACTGCCGCTGGTTGTACATGTAGAAACGAACTCAGCGAGGCCGTTTCGCCTAATATTAATAAGATTTGCTTAAGATAATTGATATGGGTTAATGCTGAAAGTTTGTTAAAAACTGGGATAGTGCTTGAATTAGCGCTATAACTCGATCCCGGTCTCATTTTTTTTCGAAACCGGTTTTATCACAGCGAATTTAAACCACCCTGTGTCAAAAATTTGTCATCAGCTACTCGGTAAGATGACGTCCCACTGCGTACGGTCTGATGTAAAGACCGATACCCAAACATTAACAGGGAGATAAGCCATGTCGCTCTCACTCTGGCAAACGCGCTTCGAAAGCTGGTTTCAGATTAACTGGGTTCATGATGACAAGGCGCATGATATCGCCCATTTGCGCCGCGTCTGGATGAGCGCCCAACGCATTATGGCAGGTAGCGACGCCAGCCCGCTGGTGGTTCTGACCGCCTGCTACTTTCATGACGTGGTAAACCTGCCGAAAAATCATCCCGAACGCCATCTGGCTTCTACTTATGCTGCAGAAGAGACCGCACGCATCCTGACGCAGGATTTCCCCGATTTTCCCGCCGCGCTGATCCCGGCGGTAAGCCATGCGGTTAAAGCACACAGCTTTAGCGCCGCCATTGCGCCGGAAACCCTGGAGGCGAAGATCGTTCAGGATGCCGATCGTCTCGAATCGCTGGGTGCCATTGGCCTGGCGCGCGTGTTCTACACGGCCGGCGCGCTTAATCGTCCGCTGTTTGACAGTGACGATCCGCTCGGCAAAATGCGCGAGCTTAACGATGTAAACTGGACGCTCGATCACTTCCAGAAGAAGCTGCTGCGGCTGCCGGATACGATGCAAACCGAAGCGGGCAGGGCGCTGGCGCAGCATAATGCGGATTTCCTGGTGCGCTATATGGCCAAGCTGTGCGCGGAGCTGCAGGGCAACCTCACCAGCATCGACGAATCGGTGCTGCGCGATTTTAGCCCTATACGCGCCTAATATTAAATTTTTATGACAGTCTGTTAAACGTTAGTGACTTCCGCTACGTTGTGGATAAATAACGAAGGGAGTAACGGAATGACTGATACGGTAAATTTGACGATTAAGATTGATCCGGCGCTGAAGGAGCAGATTAAACAGCTGGCGCTGGAAAATCAGATCTCAATGAGTCAGGAGATTGTTCAGCGTCTACAGGAGAGCCTGTTGCCGCCCACCGCATCGGCGGTAGATAACCAGGATACGGAAGAGACCGCGTCAAACGCCTTTTCCGCGGATGAGGTTAAGCAGCTGCGTGCTCTACTGAAGAAACAGAGCAAGAAGAAGAAATAAATAAGACCCGTCGCAAGACGGGTTTTTTATGGGCGTTATTCGGGCGTATCAGATGCGGAACTGCTGTACGCTCTGCGCCAGCCGCGCTGCCTGCTGCTGAAGCGTATCAGCCGCGCGCTGCTGCTGCGTGCTGAGTCCGGCGCTGGCCTGCAGCGTCTCATCCAGCTTATGGATCTCGGCGGCGATATGGCTGACCCGCTTGCTTTGCGCCGTTGCGTTCTGCTGAAGCGCCTGAAGCTGCCCGGCGATAGCGGCCACGGCGCCGCTGATGGTCTGAAACAGCTTCTCCAGCACCTTAACCTTGTTAAAACCCTGCGTGACATGCTGTTGCGTATGCTGGATCAACCCGTCGATGCGCTGCGTCGAACCGCTGCTCTGGCTGGAGAGCATGCCGATCTCTTTCGCCACCACGGAAAAGCTGCGGCCGTAAACCCCGGCGTGCGCGGATTCAATCGCCGCGTTAAGCGCCAGCAGGCGCGTTTGCAGCGACAGACTCTCCAGCATCTCCACGATACCGGCGATATCTCCTGAGGCGTCGACAATCTGACGCATCTGCGTCTCCATCTCATCCACCCGCGAAACGCACTGCTGCATCAGCGTATCGGCATCGTACGCCTGCTGCGTCGCCTGCTGCGATACCTGCGCACTGGTTTCCACCTCTTCCGCGACGCGACGCAGCCGCTGCGACAGATGGGTGAAACTGGCGTTCTGCGCCTGATGCTGCTCGCTGACGCGCGCATTATGCTGCTGCATCTCGCCCGCGCCTGCCGCCACGCTGGCAGCAATGGTATTAATCTCATGCACGATATGGCGTAACCCCTGACGCATCTCCGCCATGGCGCTGAACAGCTGCTGCGTTTCTCGCGCCTGTAAGCGTCCGGCGGCGGGCGGCGACAGCAGATCGCCGGTCGCAATTTGCTGTAGCTGGTGGCTGGCGTGACGCAGCGGCGTAATCACGCCGCGCGCCAGCAGCACACCGCCAGTAATAAGCAGCGAGAAGAGCAGCGCGCTGACGATGAGCGACAGGTTGCGGCTGTGCGTCATGCTCTCCAGCGTGCTGTGGTTAACCGCGCCGAGCTCTTTGTTTGCCGCGTCGATTTCAGCGAACCAGGCGTCATTGAACTGTTGCTGATAGGCCTGCATCGGCACCATAAAAAAGGCGTCGATCTGATTATCCTTTAATCCTTTCAGCTGTTCTTCCAGCCCTTGCGCCAGCAGGGTAAAGCCCTGCGCCAGCGGGCTGTTGTCCGCAGCGTGATAGCCAGCAAAAAGCGTTTTCGCCTGCTGCAGCGACGCGCTGGCGCTGTCGGCCAGGCTTTTCCAGCTGTCTACCGAGCCGCTCTGCTGGTCCTGCATCAGATAGATACCGGCGCGATGGCTGTCGTCGCTGGCGGTCAGCAGTTCAATACGCGCTTTATCAAGCAGGGCCAGCCTTTCCCGTAGCGACGCAGTCTCTACCAGCGCGCTTTGCGTATGATTAACCTGCGCAGTGAGCAGCGTAACGCCCAGCGCCTGCAGCAGGCAGAACAGGATAACAAACAGGGTGAAGTTGCCGCGCAGACTGCTGAGCCAGCCGGGAAGCCCCGGCTTACGCAGACGAAAACGGCGTTTAAGAAGAGTGATGGAGGACATAGCGCAACCCGAAAATAAAAGCGAGTATTCGCCGGTTGCGTGACAACTTTGTGACAAAGGGCGCATTGCTGGAAAAACAGCATAATGCGCGTTACTAAGCTAAACTCTGGTCCTGTTACGCGTTATTTAACTGCCTGATAATAGGCAGCAGCAGCTGTGCCACGGCGGCGAAAACCGGCACCACAACCGAGTTGCCGAACTGCTTATAGGCCTGCGTATCGGAAACCGGAATGCGGAACTGGTGCTCGCCTGGCGCTTCGAAGCCCATCAGGCGCGCGCATTCGCGCGGCGAGAGGCGACGCGGCCGACGCGCCATATTTTCCGCATTGCTGAAATCCGCTTCGCCCAGCGCCTGATCCCAGCCGCGATCGATGAGGATTTCCGAACCATCTTTATAATAGCGAGCCGACAGGGTACGTACACAGACGTCAGCTTTACGCGGATCGTTCAGCCCGAAGCCAAAGCCGTTGCCTTTCGCTTTGTGTTTTCTGGCGTAGTCGTAGAGGTAACGCCACAGCTGCGCGGAAAGAATATATTTCTCCTCTGGCTCGGGTTCCAGCAGGCTTTGCAGGCTCGGCACCGCGGACGGATAGTGCTGCTGGATCTGACGCAGCGACAGCGCTTTGCTGAACGGATAGTCACGGCGGATGCCGACCAGCACGATGCGCTCTCGGTGCTGGGGCAGGAAGTGGCGCGCGTCGATAATCTTCGCGTCCGGCGCGTCGGCATCGGCGTCTGCCACGTCGTAACCCAGCTCATCCAGCGTCGCCATAATGACGGCAAAAGTGCGGCCTTGATCATGGCTTTTCAGGTTTTTAACGTTCTCCAGCACGAAGATCGGCGGCTTTTTAGCGGCGATAATGCGCGCCACGTCGAAAAACAGCGTACCCTGGGCTTCGCACTCAAAGCCGTGCGCGCGGCCCAGCGCATTCTTTTTGCTGACGCCTGCCAGCGAAAAGGGCTGGCAGGGAAAACCGGCCAGCAGCACCTGATGATCGGGGATCTCCGCGTCGATATGGCGATAGATGGCTGCCTCGTCGCGCAGACCTGCGGGCTGGGTGATGTGCCGAATATCGGTATTGAAGCGGTGCTCCTGCGGATCGCTGTAGTGATTCGCCTTGTAAGTGCGCACTGCCTCTTTATTCCACTCGCTGGTAAAGACGCATTTTCCGCCGATGGCATCGAAACCGCGCCGGATGCCGCCAATGCCCGCAAAGAGGTCGATAAAGCGAAACTGCGGGTTGTCATAATGGGCGGGACGCGCAGGCAGCAGGCTGCGCAACAGCGTTAATTCGCCTTCGCTCAGCGGCGGCAACGCGCTTTTGTTTTGCCGCAGCCGCGTCAGCTGCTGCGGCGTCCAGTCGCGGAAGCCCGCCTGATGGAATTTCGCCGCTAAATCGCGCGCGGCATAAATCGCCAGCACCTGGCGCATCAGGTCAGCGGTTTCGCTATCGGGAGAGAGCAGGGGAGAAGCGGGTTCCGTCATTGCGGTGGCGTCATCGGCAAGCATGCGTTTTTCCTTAACTGTGAACGGGCTATGCTAACACTCCTCTGGCTTCGAAGAAATTGGCGGTCGATGCCTAATGGCCGGCTGCATGACGCATCGTCGGGATTTTACCCGCCGGTCGCCGCCTCGTTAACCGCAGCGGAGGCTTTCGCTTTTATTGAGTCCGACTAAAGTTGATAGATAGGGCAAAAAGGAGACGCCATGGCCGATGTACACTCCAGCACGACCCGCAGCAAAAATATGCGTGCGATACGCCAGCAGGACACCGCCATCGAACTACGGGTGGCGCAGCTGTTAAAGGATCGCGGTTTTGCTTACCGCGTTCAGGATAAAAACCTGCCCGGCCGTCCCGATTTCGTTCTGCTTGAGCAGCAGGCGATTATCTTTGTGCACGGCTGTTTCTGGCATCACCATAACTGCTATCTCTTTAAGGTGCCGGCGACGCGCACGGAATTTTGGGTCGGCAAAATCAACAGCAACGTAGAGCGCGATAACCGCTATGTGCGGCAGCTGCAGGAGAGCGGCTGGAAAGTGCTGATTATCTGGGAGTGCGCGCTGCGCAATAAGCTGCGGCTGAGCGACAGCGATCTGCAGGAGCGACTGGAGGAGTGGCTGCTGGCGATGGACCAGAGCGCGGAGATCGATCACAACGGTATTCAGCACTATCGCCCGCGTTGAGGCCGCCTTGCCTTGTCGACTTTGCCGGGTTAGATTTCGCCTTCCCCCGCGAGCAGGAGTTCTGGATGAGCAGTATTAAACTGACGGTAAAACGCCTCTATCAGCTGCGCGACGAGCGCATGGTCAATGCTCATGCGACGGCGCGCGTCTATGTCGGCGACACGCTGGTCGCGACGGAGGAGATTACCGGCATGACGGAAAGCCCGGTCAGCAAATACCTGCATGCAGGCGAGCTGTCAGGCGCGGTCCGCGTAGAGTGGGAGTGCGACGGCATCGCTGAGATAACCGCCGCGATGCTGGAGCGCTGTCCCTGTTGTCAACATAACGAACCGGAATAAGGAAGAGATTTTGGCAGGATCCAGCTTACTGACTTTATTAGATGATATTGCAACACTTCTGGATGATATTTCCGTCATGGGCAAAGTGGCGGCGAAAAAGACCGTTGGCGTGCTGGGCGACGATCTGTCGTTAAACGCGCAGCAGGTAACGGGCGTAAAGGCCAATCGCGAACTGCCGGTCGTGTGGGGCGTCGCGAAGGGCTCGTTTCTTAATAAACTGATCCTGGTGCCGCTGGCGCTGCTGATTTCCGCTTTCGCGCCCTGGCTTATTACGCCGCTGCTGATGATAGGCGGCGCCTACCTCTGCTATGAAGGGGTGGAAAAAGTGCTGCACAGTTTGCAGCATGATAAGCAGGAGAAAAGCCCGGAGGCGCGCCAGCAGCGGCTCGATAAGCTGGCGCAGCAGGACCCGCGCGAATTTGAAAAGAACAAGGTCAAAGGCGCCGTGCGCACTGACTTTATTCTTTCCGCGGAGATCGTCGCCATTACGCTCGGCATCGTTTCTGACGCTCCGTTGCTGAATCAGGTATTGATCCTCGCCGGCATCGCCATTCTGGTGACCATCGGCGTGTACGGCATCGTCGCCGCTATCGTGAAAATCGACGATCTCGGCTACTGGCTGAATGAGAAATCTTCGGCGGTCGCGCAGGGCATCGGTCGTTTTCTGCTGGGGTTCGCCCCCTGGCTGATGAAAATTCTCACGGTGGTCGGAACCCTGGCGATGTTTCTGGTCGGCGGCGGCATTATCGTGCATGGCCTGGCGCCGCTGCATCATCTGATCGAGGCGATCACCGGCGATATGAACGGGCTGGTTGCCAGCCTGCTCAGCAACGGCGCTAACCTGGTGCTCGGCTTTATCGTTGGGTCGATCGTGCTGTTGGCGGTGAATCTGATTGCTAAACTGCGCGGTAAATCGGTATAAAGCGCACTGCCATATGATGTGTAGTCTGAAGAGGAGACGCGATGAACGACGATATGTTTGAATTTGATATTGATGCCCAGCTGGAGCAGGCTGAAGCCAGAGCGGCGGAAAAGGTCAATGAAGTGCCGGACGATGCAGGCGACGAAGCGGATTGCGAAGGCTGCAAAATCTGATTTCAGCTCCTTCAGATGTTAAAAGCGGATAATAATTTTTATCCGCTTTTTTTATTTTCAACATATCTTACTGCTTTATTCTGAATTTACGCTTTTTTGCATGCCTTAACAGGCAGGATGTCCGGATGGCTGCTATAGATAGAAAGGTTCTGTTAACGGTCAAAAGGAGAATGCAAAATGAGCTTTACGATTAGCGATGAAGTTCAGCATAAAGAGGGCGGCCCCGCTATGGTTGTGACTGGCTATGCCAGCGGAATGGTAGAGTGCCGCTGGTATGACGGCTATGCCGTGCGCCGCGAAGCCTTTCATCAGGACGAGCTTAGCCACTCTGTTCCTGAATCACAGCTCGCCAGCTAAGCCCCATCCAACGGGGATGCTTTGTTCATCCCCCGTGACTTCCCGCATTTTCTGATCCACCACGCCTGCTATAATCGCCTGATCTTTGTTATTCGGAGCATCGTTGCTGATGGCTGTTTTGCCGCTCTCCGTCCGAACGTTACGCCCCGAGCTGCGTGTTCACCTCTTGTTTTTAGCGGTCTTTCTTTTCTCCTTTTTTCTGACCCTGCGCGAGCTCTATACACTGCATGCGAACTATGAAGATCGGCAGCGTGCCGCGCTGGTAGATATGCAGAACGGGCTGGAGAGCCAGTTTCAGGAGAGCATCGACGGGCTGATCTATTATCGCCGCATGTTCACTTACGCGCTGTCGCATCCGCTTGATGCCGATCACGGCCGGCGCGCGCTGGCGGAGTTTCATCAGCTGCGCCGTCAGCCCGCCTGGCAGCTGCGGCTCAATATGCCGCGCAGCATGCCGATAAACGGCGTCGGCGACAGCGGGCTGGCGCAGGATAACCTGCTGCAACGCGATCCGGCACGCCTTGACGGCGAGCTGCTCGCGGCGCTGGAGTTCAGCTTTATTATGCAGTTCAGCGATGCGGAGGCCGATTTCCATTCGCGCTTCTGGTACACCTCGCGCGCCGGTTTTTTTATCAGTTCGCGTCCGCCGCAGAGCCTGTCGGCGATTTCCGCCAGCTATGCCACCATCGTATCGCGTCCCTGGTTCCGTGCGATCTCGGCTCTGGCTTCTTCTCAGCAGCTACGCTGGTCCGGCGTTTATCAGGGCGCGAACGATGAGGGCGCGATGCTTACGGTCAGCACGCCTGTGTTTAGCGACGGCTACTGGTATGGCGTGCTGTCGATGGATTTTACCCGGCAGCGTATCGCCAGGTTATTGAACAGTATGCGCCACAGCGCGCTGCAGGGCAGCGTGGTGCTGCTGGACAAAGCGCAACAGCCCCTGGCGGCGCTCAATGCATCGGACGGTAAAGCGCTGAGCGACGGCGCGCGACAGCGGCTCTACGCACAAATGGCGCGTCAGCCGCAGGGCGCGCTGCGGCTGGAGAGTCAGTTTATCAGCTGGCGCAGGCTGAAAAACGTGGACGGCTACCTGCTGAATCAGCAAACGCTGGCGCAGGGGCTGCGGCAGGATTTGGGGCGCGCCATGCTTTTTATGCTCGCGATGTGGCTGCTGTTCATTCTGCTGCTGCTGGTGACACATCAGGTTATCGTTCGTCTGGTGCGGCGGCTGAGCCAGCTCTCTGCCCGGCTGGAGTGGCGCGCCAGCTATGACGGCCTGACGCGTCTGCTCAACCGCAGCGCCTTTTTTGAGCGCTTTGAGGCTGAGACGGCGCGCTGTCAGCAGCTCAATGCGCCGCTGTCGGTGATTCAGCTCGATATCGATCACTTTAAATCTGTCAATGACACCTGGGGCCATCAGGCTGGCGACCAGGCGCTGATGCGCGTCGCCGCGATTATCGCTCAGGCGTTGCGCAAAGAGGATCTGGCCGGGCGCGTAGGCGGCGAGGAGTTCTGCGTCGTGCTGCCTGATACCGGGCTGGCAGATGCGCAAAAGGTGGCGGAGCGTATGCGTCAGCGGCTGGCGGCCAAAACCATTCTGGTGAATGCCAGCCGCTGCTTTAGCGTGACGCTCTCCGCAGGCGTCGCCAGCAGCGAAGAGCAGGGGGATTACCAGGCGACACGCTTACAGGCGGAAGCGGACCGCCGACTCTACCTGGCGAAGAGTCAGGGCCGCAACCGCGTGGTAGCCGACGGTTAAACCTTGCCGTCGTTGTCCTCTTCCACCGCCTGATAGATACGCTGCAGAATATCGGGGAAGGCGGACTGGACCCGGCTCCAGCTGGGAATAAACGGCTTGTCGTTAGGGCGTTCAATAAACGCCTGCCCCGCTTCCAGAATCGACTGGGTAAACATTTCCACCGCCGCCTCTTCGGTGTGCTGATCGAACTTCAGGCCGTTCATCGCTGCCTCGTGGTTGTAGATCTCCATCATATCGAGCGCGTTGCGGTAGTAGGTCGCCTTCAGCACGCGAAAGGAGTCGCTGGTGAGCGGTACGCCCATCGTCGCCAGTTTGCGCAGCAGCGACTGCACGATATCGCTGCTCATACGCTTCAGGCCGCCGGTGCCGTCATCTTCAGCCAGCGGCTGATGTTTGTGGTCATAGTTGTCGGCGATCTCCACCTGGCAAGTCTGGCGCGTGGTGTAGTTGCGGTAAATTTCCGACAGCACGCCAATCTCCAGCCCCCAGTCGCCGGGAATTTTAATGCCGTTAAGCACATGGGTGCGCATGGCGAACTCGCCCGAGAGCGGATAGCGGAAGCTGGCGAGATAGTCGAGATACTCGGAGTGGCCATAGACCTTCTGCAGCGAGCGCAGCAGCGGACCCACCAGCAAGCGTCCTACGCGGCCATTAAGCTTGCCGTCGGCGACGCGCGCGTAAAAGCCTTTGCAGAACTCATACTGGAACGCCGGATTCGCCAGCGGATAGAGCAGGCGCGCCAGCATACCGCGTTCATAAGTGACAATATCGCAGTCGTGCAGCGCCACGCACTGGGTGCGATCCGACGCGAGCGTAAATCCGGTACAGAACCAGACGTTGCGTCCTTTGCCCGGCTGGGAGGGCGACAGCCCCTCTTTATCCAGCTCGGCATCAATCGCCTTCAGGCGCGGGCCGTCATTCCATAAAATACGGTGGCGCTGCGGCAGGCGCGAGAAAAATTCGCGCGCGTAGAGAAACTGATCGCGGTCGGCGCGATCGAGGCCAATCACGATCTCGTCGAGATAGGGCACTTTCGCCAGCTCATCGACGATATTTCCCAGCGCCGGCCCTTCCAGTTCTGAGAAGAGCGACGGCAGGATCAGCCCCATTTTGCGTTTGCGCGCAAAGCGCACCATCTCTTTTTCCAGCGACTCTACGCTGCGGTCGGTCAGATTATGGAAATTGGTAATCACGCCATTCTGATAAAAATCACTCATCGCGCTATCCTTTTGATAAACAGTGGGTGCGGCTTAATCTGGCTGGCTCAGAAAATAGTCAAGGCCTTCTTTCCAGCCTTCGGGGCCGTAATGCGCCGTATGGTAGATCTGCTGCGTATCTTGCCTGGTCAGCGAGACTGGCGTTTTGCTGTAGCCTTTGATCACGACGGCGTAGTCAACCGCATCCAGCATGGGTGCATCGTTGGGGCCATCGCCGAGGCCGATAGTGGTGGGGGCATGGTCGTACTGGCCGAGCAGCCAGCGCAGCGCTTCGCCTTTGCCGCTGCCTGTCGGCATCACATGCCAGAAGCGGCCGCCCTGCGTCAGCTGCAGCTGATGCTGTGCCAGCGCGGCGCGAAACGCCTCCAGCTTCTCTTCGTCATCGCGCCAGACAATCACTTCTGAGGCCTCTCGCTGACGCGCCAGCGTGGCTTCGCCTTCGGTAAGGCCGGTCATTGCCGCCACCTCAGCATTGCTGAAGTTGCAGAAACCCTGAAAGCGAAAGCGCAGCTGCAGCGTGCTGAGCGTCTGACAGATCGCGTCGTAGCCGGGGCTTTCAGGGGGAATGCGCACGCATCGTTGCGCTGACATCTGCACCAGCGCGCCATTTTCAGCAATAAAGGGAATACCTGTCAGGCCAATACGCTTTTGCAGCGGCACGATTTCAGCGGCGGTTTTACTGGAGCAGAGCACGACCGGCACCTGGTAACGCTGCAGTTCGGCCAGCCACTCTGCGGCGGCGTCCCAGCGGTAGGTATGGTGATCGAGCAGGGAACCATCCAGATCGGTGATGACTAACAGCGGCTGTTGCAAACTGGGCATAGCAGGCTCCTTGCGACATTAACTGGCGGATTTTCAGTATTATAGTTGATGAACGATTGCGCCTTCTTTTCGCCTGCCGCGCAGCACTTCCAGGATAATTCTTAAAAGGCAACGGTTAAGCGAGGCGGGATGCACAAAGAGTGCATGGACGAAAGCCGCTGGATTCAGGCTGTTCCCGGTAACTTAAGCGCGACTTCGGCGGGAAAAGCAGCAGGCTTGTGCACAGTGAGCGCTTGTCTTAACGCAGGGCAAGCGTACTCTGCTGAGGTGTCAAGAATTTCCTGGTGTAACGAATTAAGTGGTTGTTTACCCGGCGCTCCCTGCCGGGTATTTTTTTGCCGCGCGGTTAGCGATTCATTTCATTGCAGGTGCAGTCGCGAATATCCAGTTCATACTCATCTGCCAGCTCAATACTGCTTCCCCAGGCTCGGCCGCCGGTGCTGAGATGACGGCTGTTATCCGCCTCTGGAAGCGATTTAGGGGAGTCCTGCCTGCTGTCCTGCCTGCTGCCCGGCAGGCTTTCCAGCAGCGAGTCCACGTCGGGTGTTTCATCGTGCTGAAGATCGGTACCGCTTTTGTTTGTCTGTGCCATTATCGCTCTCCTTTTTAACAAAAGGATTTACAGGCTTTCTCCGACCACAAATTGCGGCGGATCGATTAAGTATAGCTGGCGGGCGAGGCTGGCGAATGAATCTGTGAAAGAGAGAAAGGCGGGTAAAAAAAAGCCCGCGCTGCGCGGGCAAAATCCTTGTTACTTTTAGGTTGACTGCCCCTTTGGGGTGGGGCAGTGCGGAAAGTGTAGAAGGTAGCCGTGTCAGAAGTCTTGTTGCGAAACGTAAAGAAAGCGAAAAAGTGCGCACTTACTTAAATTTACCTGATTTTTCCTTTCTAATCAGCCACATCGTCTATAGTTAGCAGCGAAGTTAAAACCTGACGCGACAAGGAGAGACCATGGATTTGTTACGCATCATTATCGCCATTATTTTGCCGCCGCTGGGCGTATTTATGCAGGTTGGTTTTGGCGGCGCGTTCTGGCTCAATATTTTACTGACGCTGTGCGGCTATATTCCCGGTATTGTCCATGCGGTTTGGGTAATTGCGCGTCGCTGAGGCGAGCCTCTTCGTTTACACTGATGCCAGGAAAATCATCAGGAGCAACGTGCATGAAGGTCAATGACCGCGTCACCGTGAAAACCGATGGCGGCCCGCGCCGCCTCGGCACTATCCTCGCCGTAGAGCCGTTTAATGAAGGCGTCATGTATCTGGTGGCGCTGGAAGATTATCCGTTAGGCATCTGGTTTTTTAATGAGGGCGACCATCCGGAAGGGATATTTGTTGAGCCTTATCTGGAGAAGTAAACGCGCTATTTACGCCTGTCTCTCCTGTTTACTGCAAATAATAAGGCGCCCGTCGGGCGCCTTATTTAATGCTTAATCTACTTTACTAAAACGCATCCTTATTACTTATCAGCGTCAGAATGTTTCCCAGTTGTCATTGCCTGCGGTTGCCAGCGCCGGACGCGGAGTAGCGAGCGGTGATTTTAACGCGGGCAGGGCAGCGGCGGACGACGCGGCTGGACTCGCAGGCGTATCCTGCAGGCGGAAGGCGGCGACCGCTTTGGTCAGTTTGCCTGCCTGATCCTCCAGAGACGCGGCCGCTGCCGAGGCTTCTTCCACCAGCGAGGCGTTCTGCTGCGTGACGTTATCCATCTCGGTGACGGCCTGGCTTACCTGCTGAATACCACGGCTCTGCTCATCTGAGGCGGCGGCGATCTCCGACATAATATCTGTAACGCGGCGTACCGCCTCGACGATCTCGCCCATGGTTTCACCTGCTTCGCCCACCTGATGCGAACCGTCTTTGATCAAATTGACCGACTCCGCAATCAGCGACTCAATCTCTTTAGCCGCCTGGGCGCTGCGCTGCGCCAGACTGCGCACTTCGCTGGCCACTACCGCGAAGCCGCGACCCTGCTCACCGGCGCGCGCCGCTTCCACCGCGGCGTTCAGCGCCAGAATATTGGTCTGGAAGGCGATACTGTTAATGACGTTGGTGATTTCGGCGATCTTCTTCGAGCTGCCGGAGATATTGGTCATGGTTTTAACCACGCCGTTCACCAGTTCGCCGCCGCTGCGCGCCTTGCCAGAGGCATCTGCCGCCAGCTGGCTGGCGTGGTGGGCGTTCTCGGCGTTCTGCTTCACCGTCGCGGTCAGCTGCTCCATGCTGGCGGCGGTTTGCTCCAGCGCGGCGGCCTGTTGCTCGGTACGGGAGGAGAGGTCGGTATTGCCGGCTGAGATCTCGCCGGAGCCCTGATAGATCGCTACCGCGCCTTCGCGCACCGTACCAACGGTTTTCACCAGCGAATCCTGCATCAGCTGCAGATTATGCAGCAGCGTACCGATTTCGCTGCGGCCGTGCGGTTCTGGCGGCGCGGTGAGATCGCCCTGAGCGATGCGCTCGATGCGCGTTACCGACTGACGCAGCGGATTGATCACGACGCGACGCAGGAAGATGAAAGTCACCAGCGTCAGCAGCAAGGCGGCGACGAAGGCGACCGCCATGGCAATAAAGCCGAGGCGCGACTGGTGTTCTGCCGCGGCATTAATGGCGTCAGCGCGTTGGGTACGGAGCTTGATTGCCTGCAGCAGCACCTCGTTATAGGCATTGTCGAGTTTGCGCGTAACATCGGTCTCCTGCGCAATGATGCCTTCAAAACTGCCCTGCTTGCCGGCGTTAATCATCGGCTTCAGGCCTTTCTCAACATAGTCGTTGAAACGCGCCGTCAACGGCCCGTCGAGCGCGATATCCTCAGGCGTTTTGACTTTGCGATTCTGATAAACCTTGAAGCCTTCCTGCGCCTGCTGAATGCGCTTCTCGGTAGCGGCGATGCTGGCTTTGAACTCATCCATTTCGCCGATGCGGGCGGCGGCGCCTGCCTGAATAATCGTAAGGCGCGCTGTGCGCAGATGGTTTGAACTGTTGGAGATCCCCATGCGTACCTGGATCTCATCGGTGGCGTCCCGCAGCGACTGGTTACTCTGTACCAGAAAGTAACTGGCAAGAGCGATACAGAGGGCGAACAGCAGCAGAATACCGCCGAAAATCATACTAAAGAGCGGCACCAGGCGCAGGTTGCGCCACAGGCCAGCCTTGAACGGCGTAGAAGACGTTAGTGAGGTGTTCATATCCTTGATCTCATGTCGGGGTTATGAGACTAACATCGGCAGAGAAAGGAAAAGGGTGAGGGGAGGGAGTGCGATCTGGCTCGCAAAAATGGCAGAAAAAAAAACCGGCCTGGCTGGCCGGTTCTTTCGCTGACTGACTATCTCACATTGACATAGATGCCCGACGTCACATTATCGGTTAAGCGCACCACATGATAGATAACCTGCTTATTATGGGTTTTGATCTTGCGCTTAATATTGCCTTTATGTGACGAGACGGTTTTGGCTTTAATTTGCATCTTGTCTGAAATTTGAATGGTGTCATGACCTGACATCCACATTTTCAGCATATTCGACTCAGTCTGACTTAATGTCAGCGGGTGTACATCCAGCCCTGAAGAAATACGGGTGGATGCGTTGAGCTTCTTCTGCAAATAGGTGCTGAGTAAAGAGTCCAGTGTCGTTGTTTTTATCGATTTTGACGTAATAATCAGGTTCTTACGAACGTAGAGGTATTCCTCAAAATGGATATTAGAAATCGCCATAAAGATAAAAAATAGCGTTTCCGGGTGCTGCATAATAATGCTTCGGATGCGGTCGCTGGAATCCGATTCATGAATAAAACATTCTTCGTTAATAAACACTACGCCAGGTTTTAACTGTTCGCAGCGTTGCTGTAATTGCTCAATATCGGAGACGGAAAAGATGTTTTTCTTTTTGACTCCCTTACAGGACATATAGTCCGATAATCCCAGGCGTGTGTAGTTGCATGAATCCATAATAATCGTTGGCATGTTTAGCGACCCTCACCAATTTGTTATCCGTTTAAATCAACGATGAATTACGCGTTGCGGTACGAGAGAGATTTCTAAGACACTTTTTTATTCTGCTCAGCAGTCTGGCGACAGGCCATACGCCTGCCAAAAGTATTCTTCCCTGACCCGTTTCTGCAAAGTTGTTTTTGTGCTGCCTTGACGTCACTTATCCCTCCAGTGATAGCGGGAATCGCTGGCGGTTTGCAATAAGCGTGCATAACACCCTGTTTTGAGAGCCCCGTCACTATCGCGCATAACACACTCAATTCTGATAGGACGATTCTTAAAAACATTTGATTCGCGAAAGTGTGACGTTTCAGCGAGTGTTGACAATGCCGGAAAAAAAAGGTCCTGACAAGAAAAATCGTTAAAGGATTTTTTTTGTTCGAAAACAATCTGTTGCCGATTTTGTCAACGATTCCACTGAGTTAGCGATGCCGGGAATCTGTGAAATAAAATACTTGAAGCGGGGTTTAATAAGAATAATTTTCAGAGTTACTTCTCATTTATCAGAATTTCCTTAGTTGATTTCTGAGAAAACTGGTTTGAAAAATGCACAGAATGTTTTAAGTGGCTTAAGTATCACTTCAGAAAGATAGTGAGATACTTAATCATCAGGGGTGAGACAGTTCCGAAAGAAACTGGGCGAGCAAATCAAAGACTTCGCTGAACAGATGCTCACAGAAGGGCGCAACCAGTGGCATCATCAACCCCATGGTCAAAATTCCCACTGTTAAGGTAATTGGAAAGCCAACCGCGAAAATCGACAGCTGAGGTGTAACACGGTTTAACAAACCCAGTACCAGGTTTATCAGAAGCAGCAAGACGATTAAGGGTAGCGCTAACATCATGCCATTAAGGAAAATTAATCCGCCCGCTTTGACCAGTGCATTAAAAGCATTGGCGTTTAACGGCTGCCCGCCGATCGGCAACGTATGAAAACTATCCGCCAGTAATGAGATCAGCCACAGATGACCGTTAAAAGTCAGGAAGAGCAACATCGCCAGCATATCGAGAAAACGCGCCAGTACCGGCATATTGAGTCGGCTGCCGGGATCGAAAAAGGTGGCGAAAGAGAGCCCCATCTGTAAACCGATCACCTCGCCGGACAGGCGTACCGCAGCAAATGCCAGCTGCATCGTGAACCCCAGGCCAACGCCAATCAGCATCTGCTGAAGCAGCAGCCAGAAACCGGCAGGTGAAAACAGCGTTACCTCAACCGAGGGCAGCGTCGGCACCATTATCCAGGTAATCAGCGCCGCCAGACCGATCTTCACACGGTTGCTGATGGCGCGCTCGCTCAGCAGCGGCGCCGTGGCGAACAACGCCAGCATACGCGCCAGCGGCCAGAAAAACTGACTGACCCAGTGAACCAGCTGGCTGCTGTCGAGCGTGACCATCAGCCGATCATATAAGGCAGGTTGGTAAACAGGGTGCGGATATAGTCCAGCACCAGATTCAGCATCCAGGGCCCGGCAATAACCGCCGTCGCGGCGACGGCCAGCACTTTCGGAATAAATGAAAGCGTTTGTTCGTTAACCTGAGTCGCGGCCTGCAGCAGACTGATAATCAGGCCGCTGACCAGCGCCGCCAGCAGCAGGGGCGCGGCAAGCATCAGCGCCAGGCGCATCGCTTCCTGGCCCATTGCCATTACGGATTCTGGCGTCATTTATCTCTCCGGGGGAATCGGAATAATCAGGAATAGAAGCTTTGCGCCAGGGAGCCGACTAACAACTGCCAGCCATCCACCAGTACAAAAAGCATCAGTTTGAACGGCAGCGAGATGGTTGCCGGCGGCACCATCATCATCCCCAGCGCCATCAGCACGCTGGCGACCACCAGGTCGATAATCAGAAACGGAATAAAAACGGTAAAGCCAATCTGAAAAGCGGTTTTTAACTCGCTGGTCACGTAAGCGGGCAGTAAAATGCGCATCGGCACCGCTTCTGGTCCTTCGATCGGCGGCGTATTCGCCAGGCGGGCGAACAGCGCCAGGTCCGCTTCGCGCGTCTGGCGCAGCATAAAGTCGCGCAGCGGCTGCGCGCCTTTCTCCAGCGCCACATCCATATTGATCTTGTCCTGGCTAAAGGGCAAATACGCCTCGTCGTAAATCTTGTCGAAGGTCGGCGCCATAATAAAGAAGGTAAGGAAGAGCGCCAGGCCGAGCAACACCTGATTCGGCGGCGCGGAAGGCGTGCCGAGCGCGTTGCGCAGCAGGCCGAACACGATGATGATGCGGGTAAAGCTGGTCATCATCAGCAGCACGGCCGGAATAAAGGTCAGCGAGGTAATGAAAACCAGCGTCTGCACCGGCAGTGACCAGCTTTGCCCGCCGTTGGGCAACGCATGGCTTACCAGGCCCGGCAGCTGGGCGTGAGCGGCTGGCGCCAGCAACAGCAGTGCCAGAAGAGGAAGCAGTCGACGCATCATTGGGGTTTTCCGGGACGTTTAACCAGGTTCTGTAACAGCTGACGAAAATCTTGCGGCGCGGCGGAAGCGGGCGCGCGCTCATCTGGCGCCACCGGTGGCAGCGTATGCAGATGGGTAATCTGCGCCGCCGTGACGCCCAGCACCAGGCGCGCCTCGGCGGTATCCACAATCACCACGCGTTCGCGCTGGCCGACCTGTACGCTGGCGCTCACCTTCAGGGCCTGGTTGCTCACCGTTTTCGGCGCAAAGCCGAGACGGCGCGCCAGCCAGGCGCAGGCGAGGATCAGCAGTACAATCACGGCCAGCACGCTGCTGACCTGGGTCACGACGGAACCGGTTGAAATAGCCGGTGCCGCGGGCGCCGCGGGTTGCAGCGCGTGGGACTGGGTATTCATCATACTTAGCGACTCAGACGACGCATACGTTCAGACGGCGTAATAATATCGGTGATGCGCACGCCATATTTATCATTCACTACCACGACTTCGCCCTGGGCGATCAGGTAGCCATTGATCAGGATATCCAGCGGCTCGCCAGCCAGACCGTCCAGCGCCACCACGGAACCCTGCGTCAGACGCAGCAGCTCTTTGATGGTCATTTTAGTGCGGCCCAGCTCAACGGTGAGCTTGACCGGGATATCCATAATCAGGTCGATGTCCTGCAGTGAACCGGCGGCGGCGCTGCTCTCGAACGTTTTAAACACGTCGTCGCTCTGCGGCGCGCTGGTGGCGGCCTGCTCGTTCATCGCCTCAGCCCACAGATCGTCCGCAGAAATGTCGTCGGACGGTTTATTGCTGTCACTCATTGGGCTGTTCCTCATTCAGCGAATTCAAAATCGGGTTAATCAAATGCTCGACACGCAGGGCGTACTGGCCATTCATGGTGCCGTACTGACTGGTCAGCACCGGGACGCCGTCAACGTGCGCGATAATGCGTTCCGGTTTCTCGATTGGCAGCACATCGCCGGGCTTCAGCTGCAAAATACGCGACAGACGCAGCGAGGTTTCGGCAAAATGCGCAATCAACTCCAGTTCCGAATGCTGCACCTGTTTCACCAGGTTTTCGCGCCAGTGGTTATCCTCGGTGCGGGAGTTCTCCAGCGGCGGGTTGACCAGCAGTTCGCGCAGCGGCTCAATCATCGAGAACGGAATACAGATGTTAAATTCACCCACCAGGTTACCAATCTCGACCTGGAACGGCGTGTTGACCACGATATCGTTCGGCGAGGTGGTGATATTGGTGAACTTAACCTGCATTTCGGAGCGAACATATTCCACATCCAGCGGATAAATCGCCTTCCACGCGTCGCTGTAGCCTTCCAGCGCCAGTTTCAGCATGCGGCGGATAACGCGCTGTTCGGTGTGGGTGAACTCGCGACCTTCCACCTTAGTGGGGAAGCGTCCGTCGCCGCCGAACAGGTTATCTACCGCGATAAACACCAGACTGGGCGAGAACACCACCAGCGCGGTTCCGCGCAGCGGTTTCAGGTGGATCAGATTCAGGTTGGTTGGCACCGGCAAATTGCGGGCGAACTCATGGTACGGCTGAATCTTGATCGCACCGACGCTGATATCCGGGCTGCGGCGCAGCAGGTTAAACAGCGCCATACGGAAATGTCGGGCGAAACGCTCGTTAATAATCTCCAGCGCCTGAAGACGCTCGCGCACCACGCGACGCTGGGTATTAGGGTCGTAAGGACGAATGTCGCCTTCCGGCCCGCTTTGACTCTTTTCATCTACCGCGCTGTCACTGTCGCCGTTAAGCAGCGCGTCAATCTCAGCCTGGGAGAGAATGCTATCGCCCATTGATTTACCTCAAAATGAAGGCGGTAAACAGCACGTCGGTTACCACCTGCGCAGGCTGTCCTTTCACCAGCGGAGGTGACAGCACCTGCTTAATCTGATCAATCAGCGCTTGCTTACCTTGCTCCGACGCCAGGGCGGCGGCGCTCTGACGGGAGAGCAGCAGCAGCAGACGGCTACGCACTTCCGGCAGATAATCATTCATCCGACGACGGGTATCCTCATCCGGCAGACGCAGGGTAAAACCTACGTACAGCACGCGGTCAGGATCGTTGTCAGGATTGACCAGATTGACCGTAAAGGTATCAAGCGCAAAAAAGACGGGAGCGGGCGGTGGTTCAACTTTCGCAGCTTCCGGCTTATCGCTATCGTGTTTATTCATCATTCGCCAGGCTGCATAACCTGCCACGCTACAAGCGGCCAGCGTTACAATCAGTAACACCGGAATTAAGAGTGAACGTTTGCGGCCTTTTGCTTTCGCGTTATCAGACATTTTTGCAGTAACTTCCTGTGAATTATTGGCAAACCTCTCGGTTTGCCTGGACAGATTATCCCGCGTCTTAAGTCAAACAATGGGAAGAAAAGACGCGGGTTTTACGCTTACCTTCAGCGTTTGTCGCTGTCAGGCAAAAGTATCGACAGCGCCGGTGCCGAGGATGCGCGCCTGTAAGGCGGCGGGAACGGCGATCGGCGTTATCTCGCTATCGTCATCCTGGGAGAGAGAGAAGGTGCCGTGCTGTCCGTCGCGGCGTGCCTCCTGTTGCTGCTGCTGGAAGCCCTGGCCCTGCGCGAAGCTGTCACTGCTTACCTGACTCTGTCCCAGGTTAATGCCGTTTTCCGCCAGCGCGGTACGCAGCTGCGGAAGGGCGGCTTCCAGCGCGGCCCTGACGTGGCTGTGGCTGGAGGCCATATTGATCTGCGCCTGGTCGTTATCCAGTTTCAAACTAATCTGGATCGCGCCAAGGTCTGCCGGATGCAGTCGCAGTTCGGCGTTTTGCTGGCCGTTGCGGCTGAACATCACGATTTGCTGGCTCAGCGCCTGCTGCCATTCGTCGCTGCCCAGTTGAGCGTTAAGCATCGGCGTCGATGGCGTATCGGTCGTGGCCGATGCGGTCTGCGTTATCAGCGGCGCGGTGCTGCTGCTGAGCGGCGCACTGGTCAGTGCGGTGCTGTCCGTCTGCGTCAGCGAGGCGCTTTTCTCATCCTGCTTGCTGAAGCTGCTCAAAACCTGCTGAAAGCTGCTGTCCAGCGTGAGCGGCGCGGTGCTGGTCGCTGCGGTGCTCGCTGCCGCGCCCGACGTCGCCGTCAGGGCCGCCTGGCTGGTTTTCGCCTCGGCGTGTGCAGGGGTTGAAGCCTGCTGCGGCTGGCTTTGCGCCAGCGAGCTGCCTAACGCCTGGCTCAGCGTAGAGAGCACCTTGTCCGAGGCCGCGCTGCGGCGCGTTTCGCTGCCGGACGACGCCGTCGCAGTCGTGACGCTTGTCGCGCTGCTCTGCGCAACGGGCGACACCGGCAGCATGGCGAACAGCGCCTGCATCGTCTGCGCATCGCTACTGGTTAAGGTTTCTGCGCTCGCCTTATCCTTATCATCGGCGGATTTGGTGGCGGCTTTAATATTTTCCGGCGTCAACAGCGCCTCCAGACTGCCGGGTTTGTCTAAAGCGGTCAGCAGCGCGTTGAGCTGGCCCGTCGGCGCGGAAGCCTCCTGGCTTTCCTCTGCGCTTTCAGCGGATTGCGTGGTATTTCCCTGCTGTTTCGCCAGCGTCAGCAGGCGGTTGCCCAGCTCAGTCAGAAAGCCCTGCGGCAGCGATTTGGCGCTGTGCAAAAGGTCTGCGGAATCTGAACTGTTCACATCACCTTTTGCGCTGGCGGTGGTGACAATGTTTGGCAGCGTAATCATTCGCCTTTCCTCAATGCGGCCCGTTGGGCGTATTCATCCATCCGTTTCTGATCGAGACGGTTTTCTACTCGTAATGCGTTGTCCGCCGCGCGGCTGATTAACGTCTGATAGGCGTTAAGGCGCTGCTGCTTTTCACGCCAGCTCGTTAATGCCTGTTCCAGCCGCTGGTTCCAGTGGTTGAGCTGGGCGCGGTGCTGCTCAATCGCTTTTTCCAGCGTCTGAATAAACTGGTGATAGTTGGTCCAGCGATTCGTGGCGATGCCGCCCGACATATCGTTGTTCAGTTTGTTGCGGTACTCATCCTGGTAGTCGAGCAGCATGTTCAGCTGCTCGTCCGCCTGGCGCACGCCGCGGCGCATATCGCCGAGGTGGATCACGGCTTTTTCCAGATCCTGCTCGGCTAAATCACGCAGCGTGTCGATAGCACTGGCGCTTTTCATCGCTCACTCCTCGCGTTACGCCGCCGTTAGCCGAACAGCGCATGCAGATGCAGGCAGGCGTCGTCGTAGTGGCTGCGTTCAAAAATGCCCTGTTGCAGAAAGGCTTCCATCTGCGGATAGAGGCGGATCGCCTTATCCAGCATCGGATCGCTGCCAGCGGCGTAGGCGCCGACGCTGACCAGGTCGCGGTTGCGCTGGAAGCTGGAAAGCAGCTGTTTAAACTGGCGCACCCGCGCATAGTGATCCTCATCGATCAGCGCGGTCATGGCGCGGCTGATGGATGCCTCGATATCAATCGCCGGATAGTGACCCGCTTCGGCCAGCCGACGCGACAGCACGATATGGCCGTCGAGAATGGCGCGCGCCGAGTCGGCGATAGGATCCTGCTGATCGTCGCCTTCCGTCAGTACGGTATAGAAGGCGGTGATTGAGCCGCCGCCGTGCGTGCCGTTGCCGGCGCGTTCGACCAGCGCGGGCAGTTTGGCGAACACCGAAGGCGGATAGCCTTTGGTGGCGGGCGGCTCGCCGATGGCCAGCGCAATTTCACGCTGCGCCATGGCATAGCGCGTCAGGGAGTCCATGATCAGCAGCACATGCTGGCCGCGATCGCGGAAATCTTCCGCGATACGCGTGGCGTAGGCGGCCCCCTGCATACGCAGCAGCGGCGAAACGTCTGCGGGCGCGGCGATGACGACCGAACGTGCCCGGCCTTCAGCGCCGAGAATATTTTCTATAAAGTCTTTTACTTCGCGGCCGCGCTCGCCAATCAGTCCCACCACGATGACATCGGCCTGGGTATAGCGTGCCATCATGCCGAGCAGCACGCTTTTGCCGACGCCGGAACCGGCGAACAGGCCCATACGCTGACCGCGCCCCACGGTGAGCAGGGCATTGATGGCGCGTACGCCGGTATCCAGCACGTCGGTAATCGGCGTGCGCTGTAACGGGTTGAAGGGCGGGGTGATCAGCGGCGCGCGGTAATTGGTATCGGGCGACGGCAGACCGTCGAGCGGCTTGCCGCTGCCGTCGAGCACGCGGCCCAGCAGCTGCGGGCCGAGCAGCAGCTGTTTGCCGCTGTGTCCGCTGTCGCGCGCATAGACGCGCGCGCCGGGCAGAATGCCGTCGACCTCTTCCAGCGGCATCAGAAAAAGTTTTTGGCCGTTGAAGCCCACGACTTCGCTTTCGACTTCGGTCAGGGTTTTGCCGTCGTTGCGCTCGATAACGCAGGTCGCGCCGAGCGGCAGCTGCAGGCCGGTCGCCTCCAGCACCAGACCGGTGGCGCGCGTCAGGCGGCCATAACGGCGCACTGGCTGCACCTGCGCGATGCGGGTTTCAAAGGCGTCGAGCGCGCCCAGCCAGCGTGACAGTCGTGAGGTCATTAAAACTCTCCTGGCGCAGCGAGGCGACACAGCTCCTGCCAGCGCGTCGCCACGCTGGCGTCGAGATCGCCATCTTCGGCGCTCAGCTTGCAGCCGCCGGGATGCAGCGTACCGTCAGCCAGCAGACGCCAGCCGTGCAGATCCAGCGTCGGGCCGAGCGTCTGCTCAATACGTTGCAGATCGTCAGGATGGACGCGCAGCTGCGGTTTGCCGCTGAACATCGGCTCCTGCTGCAGCAGCTGCTGGATTTGACGCAGCAGGGCGCTGCCGTCCACCGCGGTCGCCTGGCCGATCACCTGACGCGCGGCTTCAAGCGCCAGCTGCATCAAACGCGAAGCGATCACGCTGTCGAGCGCCTCCAGCGAATGCTGGAACTCGGTAACCAGCTGCTGCATACGCGCCTGAAGCGGCGCCTGCTGCTGCTGCGCGTCGGCCAGCCCCTGCTGGAAACCGGCGTCGTAGCCCGCTTTCTGGCCTTCGGCGAAGCCCTGCTGATAGCCTTCGTTATAACCCTGCGCCTGCGATTCTTTGCGCGCCTGCTGCTGCATGCGCTCGAACTGCTGCTGCTGTTCGTCAGCTTCCGACTCGAACATCTCCGGCTCCGGCAGGATCTCCGGTTCCGGTTCATTGCCGCGGCCTAAATCATCAGGCTGCCAGAGCTGCCACGGGCGGGCGGAAAAGGCATCAGACATAGGTTTCCTCGCCGCCACCAATCACCATCTCGCCCGATTCCGCCAGACGACGGACGATAAGCAGGATGGCTTTCTGTTCGTTCTCCACCGCAGACATACGTACCGGTCCGCGGTTGGCAAGGTCGTCGCGCAGGATATCTGCGGCGCGCGCCGACATATTCTTGAGGAACTTCTCGCGCAGCGGCTGTTCCGCGCCTTTCAACGCGACCAGCAACTGCTCGGACTCCACTTCCTGCAGCAGACGCTGGATGCTGCGGTCGTCCACTTCCACCAGGTTCTCGAACAGGAACATCTCGTCGATAATCTTCTGGGCCAGCTCGCCGTCGAAGTCGCGCACCGCTTCGATAACCGCTTCTTCCTGCTGCGTTTTCATCAGGTTGATGATTTCCGCTGCGGTTCTCACGCCGCCCATCTTGGCGCGCTTGAGGTTGGTGCCGTCCAGCAGGTTGTTGAGCACTTCGGTCAGCTCCGCCAGCGCTGCCGGCTGTACGCCACCAAAGGTGGCGATACGCAGCATGACGTCGTGACGCAGGCGCTCGTCGAACAGCGCCAGAATATCCGCCGCCTGGCCACGTTTGAGGTGCACCAGAATAGTGGCGATGATCTGCGGATGCTCGTCGCGGATAAGATCGGCGGCGGCCTGCGGCTCCATAAAGTTGAGCGTCTCCATACCGCTGGTGGTCTCGCGGGATTCGAGAATATCCTCCAGCAGGCTGGCGGCGCGCTCTTCGCCCAGCGCTTTGGTCAGCACCGAACGCAGGTACTCGTTGGAGTTGAGGCTGAGCGCCGCAAACTGTTCGGCATCGGTCTCGAACTCACGCAGAATTTCGGTGAGCTGCTTGTGCGACACCTGGCGCATATTCGCCATCGCGCCGCTCAGATGCTGCACTTCACGCTGGTTAAGGTGCTTGAACACCTCGGCGGCGCGCTCTTCGCCGATGGTCATCATCAGGATGGCGCTTTTTTCAGTTCCGGTCAGACTCATAGTTCTTTACTCATCCATTCGCGGATAACCAGCGCGACGACGCGCGGATCGTTCTCGGACATATCGCGGATGCGCTGGCTCATCACCTCGGCGCTCATGCGGTTGTTAGACTTACGCTCCAGATCCTGCTCATCTTTACTGAGCTGTACGCTGTAGGCTTCTTCCTGCTGCTCGGCTGCGGCGCGCTGAGTCGCCGCTTCCACGGCGGCTTTTTCCGCTTCGCGTTTACGCATCAGCTGCGGACGCACCATTTTGCGGTAGAGGATGAAGGCGACCAGAGCGATAAGCAGCCATTTGCCGATGTTCATCATCTGATCGAAGAAGCTCTGCTGCTGCCAGAAAGGCAGGTCGCCGCTGCTTGGATCGGTTGCGGTGAACTCGGAGTTAACCACGTTGACGCTGTCGCCGCGCGGCTGTGAGTAGCCCATCGCCTCGCGGGTCAGATCTTCTACCTGCTTCAGCTGCTGCTCGTTAAGGGCGATCGGCTTGCCTTTGTCGTCGGTGCGATAGTTGACGACTACCGCTACCGAGAGGCGCTGCACGTCGCCAACGTTCATTTTGGTATGGCGAATAGTGCGGTCCAGCTCGTAGTTCACCGTATCGTCGCGGCGCGAGTTGGTCGGTACGCTGCTGTTTGCCGTGCTGGTGCTGCTGCCGTTATTCGCACTGTTCTGCTGGCCGTTTTGGCCATTCTGTCCGTTAGGCGCGTTAACCGGCGCGGTGTTGGCTGGCGCTGGCTGGTTGGAGAGCGCGCCCGGCACGCCGCCCGGATAAGGGCTGCCACTCTGGTCGCTGGTGCTGGTCTGGCGCGAACGGATCGCGGCGCTGCTCGGACTGCCGTTAGGCTGATATTTCTCGTCGGTCTGCTCGCTCTTGTCGAAGTTAAGCTGTGCCGTTACCTGCGCGTGCACGTTGCCCTGGCCCAGAATCGGGTTCAGGATCGCTTCAATGCGCTGCTGGTAGCGCGCTTCTACTTCGGCGGTGTATTTAAGCTGCGCGTCGTTGAGATCGCGGCCTTCGCTGTCGGAACGCGTCAGCAGGCGCCCGGTCTGATCGACCACGGTGACGTTGCCCGGCGGCAGGCCTGCCACGCTGCTGGAGACCATATGCACGATGGCCTGGATTTGGCCTTCATCCAGCGCACGACCCGGCTGCAGGTTCAGGGTGACCGAGGCGGAAGGGGATTTCTGCTCGCGCACGAACAGCGTCGGCTTCGGCATCGCCAGATGCACGCGCGCCGTTTTCACCGGCCCTAACGTTTCGATGGTGCGCGCCAGCTCACCTTCCAGCGCGCGCTGGTAGTTGACCTGTTCGCTGAACTGGCTGATGCCGAACTTCTCCTGATCGAGCAGCTCAAAGCCAACAGAGCCGCCTTTCGGCAGACCCTGCTGCGCCAGGCGCAGGCGCAGCTCGTGCACCTTTTCCGCCGGCACCATCAGCGCGCCGCCATTATCGGCGAAGCGATAGGGGATGTTCATCTGCGTAAGCTGGGTAACAATCGCGCCGCCATCTTCATCAGAGAGATTGTTGTACAGCACACGGTAGTCGGGCGCTTTCGCCCACAGCACCAGCGCCATCACGATGGCGATCGCGGCGGCGGCGGCAACGATTAAGGGGATACGCGGATTAGCGCGCAGGCGAGCGATAAGGTCACTGAAGCCTTTTTTTGCTGAATCCTGTGTAGCGGCTGCACTCGCATTCATGACCGATTCCTGCCTGACATAATTGACCGGGTTTGTTGTGGTGACAAAACAGACTCCCTGACACTGCGTAAAAGAAATTCCACTTCAATGCATGGCATTATTTTCTTTATCGCAAAATTTGATGGGCGAAAAAGCCGGGTTTTTTGCAGTTATTTAGCGCCTTTGTCTCATTGACAATGTGCTAACTTTTTGAGCGTAGAAAATATAACCCTTTCGCTTAATGAGGTAACTGCATGTCCATTCAGGCAATTGACGGCGTTTTACAGCAGCTTCAGCTGACTTCGCTGCAGGCCAGTAACAAAAGCAGCGATGCGACGCAGCCGGTCGATTTCGCTGCCACGATGAAAGCGGCGCTGGATAAGATCAGCGACACCCAGAACACCGCACGCGCCCATGCGCAAGATTTTGAAATGGGTAAACCCGGCATCGCGCTGAACGATGTGATGGTGGATATGCAGAAGTCTTCTATCTCAATGCAGATGGGCATTCAGGTCAGGAACAAGCTGGTGGCGGCTTATACTGATATTATGAATATGCAGGTGTAGGTAAGTTAACTAACTAATAAATATATAAATAAAGGCTAGATCGCTTTGGGGTGGGGCATGGATGGGACAAACTCGTTCAGTTTTTCGTTGAGCAGGCTCCTCTGTGTCTCGTCATTTTCCTTCATCCAGGATCCGTATACCTGATACACCATCTGCGCATTTGCATGCCCCATCTGACTGGCGATGAAGTTGGGGTTTGCTCCGGCAGAAAGTGACCAGCATGCATATGTGTGCCTGGACTGGTATGGTTTTCGATAAGTGATACCGGCGCGTCTGATGGCAGAACGCCATGTCTGTGGAATAGAGGCTACGGTGTAGTAATCGTCACTGGCTTTGTTAACGGCGGTGACTTTGGGATTAAAAACGAATGTTAATTCCTCCTTGCTGTTTTTTCCGTATTCCCGGGAAAACATGGTGATGGCAGCAGGCGGTCTCATTCGCGTCAGTTCTAACTGGTCTTTCAGCACCCTGACCGCTGAATCGACCAGAAATACTGTCCGCTCACCGGACGCCGTTTTAGGCGGGGTGAAATCGTCCTGGTTAGTAAGATTACGCCTGACCGTAATCGTCCCTTTAACCAGGTCGACGTCTTCCCATGCCAGAGCGCAGAGCTCTCCGTGTCGCATGCCGCTGTAAACAGCCAGCGACCAGAAGTTCTTTAGCTGTCGAGACTGACATGCATCTATCAGCCGGGTGAATTCATCACGGGTTAGCGGGTCGGGCTGCGGCTTGTCCTTTTTAAGAGGTGAAAGGGTAGAGACTACATTGCGATCGGCGTATCCGTTTTCGTGCGCAAACTTGAATAGTGAATGAAGGTCTGACATGCACGTATTTACGTACGCAACAGACCGGCCTTTCCCATGCATATTTTTGCCGCGACCATAAACGTAGCTCCCTTTAAGCAGCTCCATGCGCATGCGCTGAATGTCTTCCGTGCGGATGGCGCGGATCATCCGCTCTGCACCAATAATGCCGATGGTAGTTGTTAGCCTCGTCTTATAAGAAGCCAGGGTGTTACGGCTTATTTCTGACTCCTTAATAAGAAGCCAGCGCTCAGCCATTTCTTTGACGCTTAACTCTTCCTTTATTGCGCAGAAGCGCGACAGGTTGGCTGACTCCGGGAAGGTCTTCTGATAGCTGAATGAGCCCGTCTTGATTTCGTAGACTATGTTAGCTCGCAGTTCGCCAGCTGACTTCCTGTTTTTGGCAGTATCGGGTATGCCGAGCGACTCCCTCACTCGCACACCCTGATACTGGAAGCTGATGCGCAGAAACCCTCCATGGTTCTCTACGCCTTTTGGATATGCTGCCATTGTTTTTCCTCTGTGTGAAAAGGGCGATCAGGTTATGCTTTTTTTCGCACTCTGGCATCAGGCTGCTTCTTCAGCTGTGACTCGATCCATTTGTCGATAGCTTCGCGGTTATACATGCACTGGCTGTTAAGCCCGGGAACTCCTTCAGGCGAGAACAGCAGATATTCCCTTCCTTGCATCCATGCCTTTTCGCGAGCTCGCTTGATAGTGCCGGGTCGCATTCCCGTTACAGCCATCAGTACCGCCTCAGTTACCCATTTATTGGGTGCCAGATGAATTACGTTTTCCATATCTACTCCTTTGGCGGCCATAGCCAGGCCAGCATGAGGGCAATAAAAAGGGCGAGATCAGTTAAGAGCTCGCCCGGTGAAAGGTCGTCAGTGGTGGCTGTCATGCTGCTTGCTCGTCGGCTGTCATTTCGCCAGAGAGTAATTTCCTGCCGATCGCCATCAGCGTGTCGCGCGAGACAAAACTGGTCAGGGCAAAATCAGAGACGAAAGGATTCCAGATCAGCAGCATCGATCCCTTGTTGTTGCCGTTAACCGGCTTGCCGGTATCAGCGCGAATAAAGGAAAGGCGCCCGTCGATAATGAATCTCACCTCAGTACAGGTTCGTCGCGCCAGGCTAAACCAGCCGACCGAAGTATCAGCCGGAACCAGCATCACCGTTCCGATCCCTTTGCGGCATTCGTCCGCGGCTTTTTGCACCCAGGGCGTAATGTCGCTGTAGGGCGGATTGCACCAGGTAATCCCCAGCGGCAGCTGACCGGCCCAGTCCTGCGCCAGCGCATCATCCTGTTCTGTGAAGTAAACCGGCAGCAGATGGTTTTGCGCGCTGGCGGCCACATCGGCCACAAAACGGAAATCTCGGTTCAGCGCGGCGAATATCTCTGGCGGCGTTTGCCAGCTGTCTCGGTGCTCAGGAGGGGTGGTGCTGCCGCCATAGTCATTAACGATATTCACTGTCGAATCTCCTTATCAATCTGCCTCACGTAGTAGGACAGCCAGCGCTTTGCTGTGAATGTGTCTGGCGGAAGGCATTGAATGGTTTGGGCGTGCTTGTCGAGAAGGGTGGTTATGATGCGGTCGTGCTCTGATTTAGGCCTACCGTCAATGGCTCTGAGGATTTCGCTCCTGCACTTACGCGCTACGGCCCTTAGTGCGTTTTCAGTCTGCGGCGTCATACCACCTTTTGATTACGGAGAGCATGCAGTATGCGCTCATGGTCAGTTCGGCATTCATCACTGCAGAAGTGCCCCTTGTCGATCGGCTCCTCGCAGTAATGGCATTCACCTGTGTAAGTCATCTGAGGAACAGGCCGGTTCGCCAGCGCCAGTGCTATCAGCTGCTGCTCGCGTTCTGCTGCTTCATCCAAAATATCTGCGTGCATACTTTTCTCCAGGCAATAAAAAAACCCGCCGAAGCGGGTATTTGTCGATGCTGGTTGTTTAGTCGTTTAGTGACATCGCCTTAGATTTCCAGTTAGCAACGGCATTTCTCTCGCTGCTTCCCTTATCCTGTATGGGCTTGCCATTGCAATCACCTACTGCAGTCCAAACTGTCTTTGACGTCTGGTTGCATGTGACCTCACAAACTTCACCATCAACGATTACACGATGTGATGACATAGCTATTTCCCTTCTTCTTTCTGATAAACCGGATCCGTGCCCCTTGGGTATTTATTCGACTCTTCCCTGTAGAACCTCAGGCGCTCCTGAAAGTATTCCCGAAGCGCTTCAGGCTGCTGCATCTCCGCTTCATACGCGACTACCGGCATATTCATGCGCTCTTTATAAGCCACTCCGGACGCTGCCAAATCGACGTTCATCCGGTCGCGTTCTTCTTTGCTGCGTGCTGCGATATTGTGTGACATGGTCAATCCTCCTTCCCTGAGTATACCGCTATCGACGCCATGCCCGGCTCTTAATCTCTTCTTCAGCGCAATACTTATCGTATGCGAAAACTAAAGCCTCGTTTTCCGTGTCGAATAGCTTATCGCTTATTTTTTCCCAACCCTGCAGGCCCATTTTACGCACGTCCCATTTCCCATCCCGCGGCCAGATGACATAGCCGCATGTGTGCTGATTGCTGTAGACCTGAGCCTTAGTCAGGCACTCGCCTTCATCGAGCATATAGAACGCGACGCCGCTTATGAATGTGCGCATATATCCGCCTTAACACTGTTTGCATAAACAGTATATCAGGGCGGGGGAGGGGTCAATTGGTGGAGGATTTAGGCGATACTGCCAGCATGGATGTTAAAAACACACGGCGGAAACAGGACTGGTGAACTCCAGCACTTCATCAGCAATCCACCCATTAGCGTAGGCTACCCTAACCGGGTCGCCGCCTTGTTCGTCAATCTCAGCGACATGATCTCCGTCAATAATGACCACCGAACAGTCACCGCCAGCGTAAAATCGCAAGCGAGGAGGGCAGGCAGCCAAAACTTTATTAGCCCTCTTTAGCCAGGCCTTTTCTTCTTTATTCAGGACCATCACTCCTCCACCTGGTGACCGGCCGCGCGGATTGCTTCAATCCACTTCGCGTCATGCTCATGTATGGCGTCACGCACCCACCCGATGCACTTCGTGGCGGGGCGCTTCACAGGCTGAGGCGCGGTGGCGTTCAGAGCATCAACAGCCAGCAGAACATCCTGCGCGTATGCCGCGTTATGCCATTTCAGATTCTCTGCGATTTGATTCAGACGCCCAATCAGCGCCTTTCTCTGCTCTTCCGTAAATGTCTGCATCATGAGGCCTCTGAAGTAGGGTTGTACTCTTCGCCGTCGCGCCAGAAAATCGGGCGAATGTCCTTTAAAAGCCGTTCGTTAGGTATGCGCTTTCCATCCTGAACAGAGAAGACCTTTACAAAGATGCGATGATAAGCGCCGTCGCCCTCCAGATGCGGCCATATCTTAAAGCCTGACACCTCACGACGTTCCCAACTGTTCGAGCTTGCCAGGTGGATCAGAACTTCGTCGCCTACCTCTGGCAACTGACGGCCATCCCAGACTTTTTTAGCTCCCATCACTCACCCTCCACGCGCTTGGTGGTCCATGAAACAGAATGTTCGGCAGTTAATGAGAAAGAATGTCCGCACTCATCGCATTCATGAGACTCATCATCAGCATCGTAACTTTCATCTGTGCAAATCTCCGCGCTGCACCATGGGCACTTGGCCGAGTCAGCATGATAGAAATCCCATTCATCGAAATCTTCATCAGGGACTATTCTTGCCAACGCCTCAGAACGTTTTTCGGCTTCTCTGGCTTCGTGGCATGTATGGCACATCCATCCCCATATACCGTTGTCATCACACGAACCCCATACCGCACCACCTTTATCCCACTCACTACGAGGAGGCGTTTTAGTTGCTTCATCGCGCTTAACTTTGCAGCACTGGCAACGGTCGTGCTCATCGCAAACCACGTATGACATTCTTTCGCCATTCTGATTGCAGTGACCACAGCCATTAACCCACATCCACTTACCTTCAATTTCGAGTGCGTAGTGATGTCTTTCGCTTGGTTTAATAGAAAAGTCACATGCTTGGATTTCTTTTCCGCCCCTAACGATGCGAAGACCGAATTGTTGAATACTGCCATTACGGATGCGCTCAATGCCTGGCTTTAAGCGTAAGTCCAAAATTGGCCCGAGGATGATTTCACCTTTATTCGTTCTTTCCATCACTCACCATCCTTACCGGCGCTGGCGCGCTCAGCCAAAATTTCAGCCTTCTGCTCGGCTGCCAGAATGTCATCAGATACGATCGCCGCAGCTTTGCCTCCTGACCATGAGATAGGCGAGCTTTCTCGGATGGCCTTATTCAGTGCTTCCGCTGCCTGCCAGATCGCTTCGGGAATATCATGATGGTCGCCGCCGTCAGGGATAATCTCTTCGCAATGATCAATCATGTCGATTTCGCGTGGGTAATTCGGCTCGCAGATAAGCAGCTGTAGCTCACTCGGCAGAACGTTATTTTCCCAGCAATGATCCGCAAGGGATTCAACGTCGAAAAAGTAGGTGTCATCGTCGAAGATAACGAGCGGTTCGCCTGACCAAGCTTTTCTTTCCAGAGAGGCGAAGTATTTCTGACGATTTTCTGAATGGCACTTTTCACAATAACCATTCGTTTCGCGAGAGCCGTGTTCGGGATTGTTCGGACAGATGCGGTGCGTGCTACCGGCGTAGCGCGCCATGTCTTCGTCTTTACCCCAAAAACGACCGTTGCGATCAACCCATCCCGTAATCGTCTGAATGCTTGCTGCCTCCGGCGATTCGTACATAACTACGATCTGCTCTTTCATTTCGACTCCTCCTGACCACTGCGCAGCTGCCCGGCGAACTGTTCTGCATCAAGCATCAAACGCTCCAGGGTGATGGTGCTTTCCAGATCGCCGGCGGCTGCCAGCTGCTTACTGGCGAACATGATGATGCCTTCGGCGCGCTGCTGGTTGATGATGTCGTCAGTGAATGGGGTTTTCATGCGACATACGGCGGTTTCAATCTTTCCAAATGTTTGGCTGCCGATTTCGCTAGACCCTAATGTCCTGAGGAATTTCAGAATCTGCTTTGGAAACTCCTTCAACGCGTCATTCTCAGCCGCCAGCGCATCCAGCTTTTGCTGTTGCTCTGTCAGTTTTTCTTCAGCTGTCCAGGCTCTATTTTTCCAGCTCTCTTTAACAGACTTGGCGGCTTCCAGCTTAGCTTCTGCTGTATCCAGCTTTTGCTGCAGGGCGGCGAATTTCCGTACCAAATATGCAGCCAGATTCTCGCCAACGAGAATATCTGACGGTAGGCACTTACCGGCCAGCAGGCCGCGCATTTCGTTTTCAGTGATTTTCACGAGAAACCTCCTTCTGCTGCTCCCATGCCTTTTGCATAAACTCTTCGCTGAACTCCATTTCTGGTGCCTGCTCGAAAACGATATAGGCTTCTTCCTGGCAGTTAGTGCAGTAGCCGGAAACTTTACGGCAACCGCAGTTATCGCAATGTCCACTCATCTTCATCTCCTGCGCCAATGACGGCGAATTTATTCCAGACAGCCGGGATACCAGCCGCGGCTAATGAGCCGGGCGCGCTTCTCAGCTGCGATGATGTTCTGCTGACGCTTGTCCTCGCCGCGTTCTGCGAATGAGCGGCGGCTGACAATCATGGTTTCGGGATGGGAGCGCGTGATGCGCCGGGTGCTAACCAGCGTGTAAGTGAAGTCGGTGCAGCCATCGACCGGCACAGGCTTACTGGCTTCGATAACGACAGTTTTGCCGCGCAGACAGCCGCGCATCAGTCCGTTAAACTCGCCGAGCGTCATATGAAAAAGGGCGCTTAATTCGCGCCCTGTACGTGGTCCCTTAGAAAGTTGCCATGCGACCTTTTCCTTAAAGCCGCTGTTGGGGTGGGTGTTACGACGATACTGTGCGAGCTTACGCATTGGCGGCCCCGTCCTCGTCCAGCTCTGCTTTGCGAAGCAGGTAAACATCAGTGGCTTTTTCAAGTGTGTCAGCCTCGTTCGCAAGCATGCGTGCCGCGTATTTGTAGCAGCGGTCCAGACCGGCAACGTTTTCCGCTTCAGCTGCAGCGGTAGTGAAATCGGCAAGCAACTCATCCGGCGTGCGCGCTGCGGTGGTGGTGGTTGGTTCCGGGTTCACCTGGCGTTCCTGCTTCGGTTCTTCAGATTTGCTGTTAATCAGGTTGTTCAGATCTGCGCGGCTGCGCGCCGGGGTGACGTCGCGTTCCGTGCGCTGCGCTGGCTCAAACTCATCAGGGGTGTAAACGCCGAGGATGACGTCAGGACAGTGGAGGCGTGCCCAGCGCTTAACAGCCAGGTAAGCAAGCTGCTGCTTCGGATCGCTGGCCCACAGCGTTGAATTCCGCACCTGGGCTTGTGAAAGCAGAAGCTGCAGAACGCGAGGCTCATCCTCGCCTTTCATTGTCGCCCAGACCTGAATCCCGCAGCCCGCTTCGTCAGCCAGAGACCATCCGGGAGCAATGTATTTGGTGCCCTTTTGAGAGGTCTTTTCTACAAACTTACCGATAACTTTCTCCCACGGACCGAACCACTCATAGTGAATTCGGTCTTTTGTCGGAGCCATTGAGTTAATGACGGCGTTTACCAGCTGTGCTTCATAGCCCAGCGTGCCGTTAATGATGTGCGTTTTTTGCGCCACTGCATAAGGGTTCATACCCCATTGCGCTGCCTGCAGGGCTACAGCCATGCAATCAGCAGGACTACCGGCAAGATGAGCAGGAACTGTCGCTCTTCCCTTAGCCATGACATCGGCAAATGCCTGAAGCTTTTGCAGACCGCTAGGGCTGAAAATGGCCGCTTTGGTGTCGGCCTCGTTGACCGGCGCCGTGATAATTTCATTGTTCATGCGTAATCCTTTCTTTTGGCCCAGTCCGGGCGCGTGATTTCTTCAATGCCGCCCCAGTTACCGGTAAGCATGCATTCGTGATAGGTGGCCAGGTCGCGGCGAAAGAGGTCGTAGCCCACGGCAACGTCGTCCTCTTTCAGCTGGAAAGTGCGAACCGGGTACCGGCCGCAGTCGATCGACTCGCTGACGGCGATGAACACGAAAAGCGGGTACTCGCCGAAGTGCTTACTGAAGCCTTCGCGGTAGTAGGCGTCCTGAACGTGATAGCGGAACTCTTCAACGTGGCGGGCAAAGCGGGTCATATCAGCCACTTTTTTCACGTCGACGATGACCGGCTGGCCGGAAAGAAACTTGTCTGGCCGGATCCGGCAAAGCTCGCCGGTCTGCTCATCGTTCCAGTATATTGATGCCTCCTGATGGCCTTCAGCTTCCAGTAGCCAGCGCGCGGCCGGGTGGGCGAGGGCGCTGGCGCGCATAAGCTTCAGCTTGCGACCTTCTTCGGCGTCCATAACCGTCATACCCAGCCCGGCGCAGTCTTTCAAAAAAGCTTTTTCGTTCGCCTTTCCCTCGTTAGTGCGCCGGTTGAATTCTGGTGCCACGATGAAGCGGTTATCGAATTCTTCGGGCTCAAGCAGCAGGCAGTGGAGGGCGGTACCCATATCCAGTGCAGATTTCTTCTCTTCGTCCTCGGGCGCTTCTTTGCGCCATTGAAAGATGGCCGGGTTAATGGAGATATCGTCCAGCTGCGATTTGCTGATGCCGGGGCCGCGGTGGTAGTCCTCGTTGCTGATGTCGAAATAGATGCCAGGCTCCATCAGGCAGCCTCCATATTTCCGTGTCGCTGACAGTAAATCCCAATCGCCATTTCCCGCTTCGCGACTTTTACCATCGCATCACGCAGGAAATGCTCGGCGGCTTCGTACTGCTCATCGTCTTCGTCGACCATCTCGACCGCGGGATAATCGAAATGCTTCGGCAGGAACTCGCACAGCTTCATCATCAGCGGGTTTATCTTGTGCTGGTCCATCATCGCGTCGACTTCTTCGCCGATGCGCTCTAAATCGGTCTCAGAGAGGTTTTTGATAATCTCTTCGACTTCCTGTTTTGCTCGCCATGAAAGTTTCACTGGTGCGCTCTCCGTAACAGCAGCATTGCCATAGCCCACTTGGCGCTGTCGCCGAACAGATGGGCCTCTCGTGAAAGCTCCTGCGCTTTCTGGAAATAGCGAATCTTCATGGCTGGCCTCTCTGATTCAGGGTGTCGATAACAGAACGCAGCCCGGCGCGCAGGCGGCGGACAAGTCGGTCGAGTTGAGATTCTTTTAGCTGGACTGCGCCCACGATGGGGCAGCCCGCGAATGCGTAGTTCATCGTGGGTTCCTTAATTCGATTAAGTGAGTTAAAAAAATGGCCCCTGCAGGAATGCAGGAGCCAAAAGCGCAAATCTCTCGTAACGTCATTACGCGTCTGGTGCGAATGCACCGTCATGACCTGTCGCAACAGGCCATTGCGGTCTCACTCTATACGGCGCGCTGCGATCATTGCGTCGGCTACGCTGTATGCACGCCGAGCATGTCGCTCAGCGTCCCAAGTGGAATATGCCGGGTCGGGTAACGATGCCTGAATAGCCTTGGCTGCGAAGTAGTCGCGCAGCGTCATCCCGAATTCAACCTGGTTCCATTCGGTGCCGTCATGTGGCACAAAAGGAAACGCACATCCGCCAGTTTCTTTGCTCATCTCGCTCTCCTGAATTTGGGCGTAAAAAAAGCCGCTTATGCGGCCTATCTTTTGATGTTTCTCGCACTACGTAAAAAGTGAGTCACTCCGGCAACATCACCTTGCTGCGCGCGACGCTTCGCAAATTGTCGCTGACGACGACGCCAGCGACGCTTATCTCCGGCAAGCCGTTTTGAAATAGTGTCTTTTAATTCAATGCTCATCCTTACCTCACTTAATGATGTGCGTTGCGTCTTTGCGAACCTTGCGGTTACCCGCGTTATAAAGCGGATCAATGCTGCCGCCACGATAGTTAGCACCCGTTGCAGCTAAAATGCTGCGTTCATCGGCCCGTCGCGCATGACGACGCGCCCGGCAACGTTCTCTTGCGTTCATATCGACCTCTCTTTGTCCGGCTCAGGCCGCTTGTAAAACGACCTGAAACTGACATTTTCCACACCAGACGCCTTCTCGGCATAAGGTGGCACAACACCAGATTGTTAAAGAGCTGCTATCCGTTTCGTACTGCTACAGCGTCCTGCTGATGTGTCTAAGGCTACAGATAAAACTGTATTATCGTCAACAGGTAAAACTGTAAAAGTGGATATGAAATCGGTATGAATCTGTATTTGATACAAATTTATTTTTGTGAGGGCGTAAAAAAACCGCCTTTCGGCGGCTTTTGAAGAAGGGGATTATCGTTTCCTGCGGTAAATTCTGTGCTCGACCATGGTGCCAATGATCTGAATATGTCGTTCTGCGCTGTTCATTATCGGATAGTCATTGTTCAGCGGGATTAATTCAAAATGCTGCTGACCTTCATGTCCGACGAAAGTGGGCCGGTACTTTTTGAAGGTGGCCTCATGTTCGCCATTCTTAGCAACAACAAACTCACCGGGCATCGGTTCCACTTCGGGGTCGACAATAATCACATCTCCTTCACGAAAATCAGGCTCCATAGAGTCCCCAATAATCCGCAAAGCAAAGGTGTACTGCGACCAGTCCATGTCTGTCATGACGTATTCGAAGCTGCCATCAAAGGCTTCTATAGGGCTTTTATGCGCTAAAGCGCCAGCCTGGACATAGCTTACCAATGGAATCCTCCTTGTATTGACCTCGCTGACCGGGAGGATAACACCGCCATTCATAAGCCACGCTGGGTCACATCTTAATGCCTCTGCAATACCAACGATATTACGAGGCTTGAGAGTCTTACCATCTTCAATACTAGCCCAGGACTGTTGTTTAATGCCCGCTTTTTCTGCCGACTCCGTTTGGGTCAGGCCAAGCTCTAACCTTCGTTTTTTAACGCGTTCTGCAAGGCTCATAAATTCCTCTCCATTTGCCCTTAATCCTCACAGGCAAACCTGTATTTGACAAACAGAAATAGCTGTTAGAGAATACAGATAAAACTGTGGAGGTGAATAAAATGACTACATTTTCTCAACGCCTCAAACAGAAGCGCCTGGAGTTGAATCTGACCCAGACGCAATTGGCTGAAATGGTTGGCATGAAACAGCAATCCATCCAGTCGATTGAAGCTGGCACCACCAAGCGAACCCGCTATCTGTTTGAGCTGGCTAACGCGCTTCAGTGCGAACCTACCTGGTTAATGTACGGACGCAACGTAATCAAAGCTGCTTAAGAAACACCGCTCTTTATCAATCTGAACCCTCACCCTATGCCGCGAAGGTGTCTGGTGAAAAACCCTAGTGACTTGCTCACCGCAATGTCACGCAACCAACTAACCAACAAAGGAATTATCCAAGATGGAACATGCAACTCAAAGCAAGAACGCACGCCGGATTGAGTCGGTGTTGTTGAACAAGCTGGCGTCTATCAGTCAGAAGACATTCGCCGAAAAGCTGGGGATTGCGGAGTACCAGGTAAGCCGCATGAAGAAGAATTTTTTCCGCCAAATGTCTATGGCTATCGACATCCTGGAATACGGGATTGTTGACGACGACGCGGTCCAGCTCGCTAAAGCCGTGGCGAAGGAAGTGGCCCTGATTCTGGACAAAGAAAAGGCCCCGAGCTGCGCTAACAGCTTTGAGGCCTGATGCGAAAAGACTGGATCAATTCACAGGAGTAATTATGACACTTATTGAATCGCTTTTGAATATGGAAGCAGGTGAAAGCCTGCCTTTCCCGGCAGATTTTAATCCGAAGGGCTGGGTTTATGTACTCTCCAACCCCTCAATGCCAGGCATGTACAAAATTGGCCTGACAAGAATTCATCCTAATCAGCGCGCAGGCCAGCTATCGAAGTCTTCTGGCTCGCCAACTGATTTTGTCGTAGAGGCCAAATTCATTTCTGCAGACCCTGAACGGGACGAAAAAATTATCCACGAGTCATTGTCTCGCTTTCGGGTTTCACAAACTCGGGAGTTTTTTGCATGCTCCCTGGAGAAAATACTCACCGAGTGCCGCCGGTGCTTGCCGTTTGGCGAGGCGAAGTCCGTAGAGGAGCTTGTCGATAAATTCAATTTCGTCACCTTTGACGATTACTTCCTCCCGCACGATACGGAATTCATGCTGGAAGAAATGGGAATTAGTGCCTTCGGCAGCAAAGGAAACGCTTACTGGGCACTGGCTTACATTGGAGCCTCTCTGGTGAGGCATCTTACGCAGGAAGGTGGAACCTTCGTATACACAGGGGAGAGCTTCGCTTTAGTGAAGCCATCTAAGGATGGTGAGCAATGAGTACAGCAAGGATTCTTTCTTTCCCTGATCAACATACAGCTCAATTCAGGAGCAACAGGATGGAAAACCAGAAGCATGGTTACATCCCGTTGTACCGGAGCGTCAAAAAGCAACCTTGGGCAAAGGATGTCTTTCTCAGAACACTGTGGGAGAACCTTCTCATTGACGCAGCCAGGCAGCCATATACGGCAAACTTTAAGGGTCATAGATGGCCACTGGAAATCGGGCAACTGGTAACCACATCAGCGGATTTGGGCTTGTCTCTTTGCGACCGAAATGGAGAGCCAACGAGTCGCCATGCAGTAGAGAGGATGCTGGCATTTTTCGAGAAGGAAGAGATGCTTTCGGTGCGGGCTGAGCGACGCAAAGGCACGCTGATCACCATTCTGAATTATGCCGAATATGCTGAAAAAATAGACTCAACCCCCGCGCATAACACCGCGCATATGTCCGCGCATAAAGAAGCCAGTCGTAGCAAGGCTTCAGCGGTAGACCCCGCGCATATAGGCGAGCATAAAAGCGCGCATCATGAACAAGAATATAAAAACAAGAATATTAAAAACACTACGTCCGAGAATTCTCACGAATCCTCTGACGAACGTCCGAAGAATCTTCCTGTAGTCCGTCCTGATGCAGCGGTTCATTCACCGAAGGGCGACAAGTGGGGAACCGCTGACGACCTTCTGGCTGCTCAGTGGATTTTCAGCCGGGTTCAGGTGATCACCCCGACAGCGCAGCAACCCAACTGGCCCGCCTGGGCAAACGACATCCGCCTGATGCGCGACTCCCTGACTGTCAGCCACCGGGAAATCTGCGAGGTCTTCACCTGGGCAAACAGCAATCAGTTCTGGCAGACAAACATCCTCAGCCCGTCAAAGCTGCGCAAGCAGTGGGCGACCCTTAAAGCGCAAATGAGCCAGCCGGTTCGCAACGCGCCATCCAGTTCACAGCAGCAGGTTCCGCACTGGAACGACCGCAGAGAGTGGGAGGAAAATTTCATATGAGAAATCTCGTAGCCGCAATAAACAATCGTGACAGCAGCGCGCTGGCCCGCATGGCAGGTGACGCCCCGCAGCCGGTAGACCGTGGCGTTAACGAAACCGTTGAGCGCCTGGTCGACATGTTGTTCATGAGCCTCAAGCAGGTTTTCCCTGCATCGGTCAGCACTGCACTTAAAGACCCGCGCGACGAAGCCTCGGCTAAGCGCCAGTGGGTTATCGCTTTCGCAGAGAACGGGATCAGCACAAAGCAGCAGCTTTCAGCAGGAATGAAGCACGCTCGCGCCAGTGGCTCGCCGTTCTGGCCGTCGCCAGGGCAGTTCATCCAATGGTGCAAACAGGGCGAACTCCGCTCCGCTGGTCTGCCGGACGAAGACGGCCTGTATGACATGGTGATGAAATACTCCGCCCGCCGCGGTCTGATCGACAGCCCCGAAGCTTACCCGTGGGAAAGCAATGCCGCCTACTGGATGGTCACAGGCCTGTACAGCACCATGCGCGCCAACAACCTCTCCGAGTCTGAGCTACGCGCCAAATGCCGCGCCGAGCTTCGAAAGATGGCATCGCGCATCGAGTCGGGCGAAGAAATTCCGCCACCGCGCGCGCAGCTGGAAAAGCTCTACATGCCAACAGCCAGCGAAAAGGCGCTGGACAACATTGCCCGGCTGAAGGCACTCGTCAGGAAAGGGAGACCATCATGAGCGACAGCATCCGCAGCAGCTTCGAACGTTTTTATCAAAGCGTGCACGGTGATAAGCACAGCATGACCCGTTCGCATCTCGGCTATCAGGATGAGGTTGTCGATCGCGCGTTTTTCTTCTGGCTGGCAGGACGGGAAGGAGCGAGAGCATGACGCAGGTTATCCAGCTCGTCATCGAGCCACCAAAACTTCGCCAGGCGCGCAACCTGACGCTGGCGATCATGAATCTCGCCCAAAAGGGCACGCTGACACCGGAGCAGTATCAGGCGCGGCTTGAAGCCGTTGGCATCCTTGCGCAAGAGGCGCATGACGCCATCATGGATGCAGGCGTTGGTAAAATCGGAGGGGAAAATGATCCACTATCATGGCGGACCAATAACACCTGACACTTGCGCTCTCAAAGCCTGGACATCCCGACACGCATTCATCTCTTTTGCCCATCCCAGCCAGATTAACCTCGCATCTGAATACTGCCAGTCATTCGCTCTCGATAACGGCGCTTTTACTGCATGGAAAGCAGCTGGCCGAAACAAAATCGACTGGAGCGACTACTACGAATTTGTAGCGCGCTGGAAAAACCATCCGGGTTTCGATTTTGCGATCATTCCTGACGTTATCGACGGCGGTGAAGCAGAGAACGAAGCACTACTGGATGAATGGCCACACGGCGATTTCTACGGCGTACCGGTATGGCACATGAACGAGAGCGACGAACGTTTTATCCGGCTTTGCAACGAGTATCCGCGGGTGGCGATAGGCAGTTGCGGAGAATATGACGTTAAGCGGCCAAATCTCGCTGTGGCGCGGATGAAAGACCTGATCCGGCACGTTACCGACGATTACGGACAGCCGATCGCTAAGCTCCACGGTCTACGCATGCTCAACCCGCAGATATTCACGAAGCTACCCCTGGCTAGCGCTGACAGTACCAACGTTGCGAGAAACATCGGCATCGACAAAGCCTGGAAAGGAGCTTACGCCCCGGCATCAAAGGAGACTCGTGCTGCGCTGATGGTAGAGCGAATCGAATCGCATAACAGCCCCGGATCGCTCAACTATTGCGACGAACGGGATAAGTTCAACATGCAGCTGCAACTTGCAGTTTAGCGAGCAGGAGGATAATTGAGCGGAAAACAAGTCACCATTTCAAAACGGCAATTTCGCCAGATCTGCAACGCCTATATCAACGCCGTAAACGCCCAGCAGCAACTCCTCATGGTCCATCGCGGTGACAACCCGCTTTCTGACCGCGCTGTCGGTCGCCTTGAGGATGATATGCGGCTAATCATTCAGCAACTGAAGGAGGTTGTTGATGGAGATACCGAAGGACGGCATACGCCTTCATAAATCGAACTTCAGCGCCATCGGGCAACAAATCCTCCCCATGCTCGACTCTGGCGAAACCTACCGGCTGATCATCAAGCCGTGGCGCGAGAAGCGCAGCCTCAACCAGAACGCCTTATCCCACATGTGGTACAGCGAAATCAGCGACTGGCTCATCCGGCGCGGGAAAGACTTTGCCTCTCCTGAGTGGGTAAAAGACGCGATGAAGCACACCTACCTCGGCTACGTGGAGCGGGAAATGGTCGATGTGGTGACAGGGGAAACAACAGTCATCCGATCGCTTAAGCACACTTCAGACCTCGACACCGGCGACATGCATTTCTACCTCACGCAGGTGGAAGGCTGGGCGCTGAACTTAGGGTGCAGGCTGACGGTCCCGGCTGACAGCGAATACATGAAACTGAAGGACAAACAAAATGGGTAGAAAAAGCACCTGGACACAGCAGGAACTTGAATACGTTGAGCGCGTGGCCGGAAAGGTTCCGCCGGAGGTTATTGCCAGTGCGATCAACAAACCGCTCAGCACGCTGAGAACCAAAGCCAACGTTATGGGGCTCGGCTTACGCGTGCCGAAACGCATACTCGAAAAACACTGGCCTGAATATCTGAAAAAGAACGGGGGAAGCCATGCGGCAAACGTGGTTCACTCATGATCCAGTAGATACCGAAACTGCAAAAGAACTCCTTTCCCGCTACGCCGCCCGCAACATCCAGACCAAAAAGACACTCGCCCTCGATCCTCGCCTCTGGCTGGTCAGCGCGCTGCTGCCTGAAGGAAACCGAGAACCACGGAGAGACTCGACATATGAGCACAAATGCTGGCATTAAGCGCTGCTGCAGCTGCATCACCGTGCTGACCAGTGAGGACAAATACCGATTCGGGGTTAACTGTGAAATCTGTGAAGAAGACGCCTGGTATTACGAGCACTTCGACTACCTCCCGTTCCACGCGATCGGGCGATATGTCCGTTATCAGCTGCGCTGGTTGTGGTGCGCCTTTACTGCCGGGATGGGTATATGCCTGCGCCCGTTGCTGCGCTGGCTGGATGCAAGACGCAAACTTTCGAATGCACGGAGAGAGCGATGAGGAAGATCAGACGACGCTGTAAAAACCCTGACTGCCGCGAATGGTTCAATCCTGGCTTCCAGAATCAAACGTGGTGCAGCGCAGATTGCGGAACCATAATCGCACTGGCTAAGCGGGAGAAAGACCGGCAAAAAGCGAAACAGGAAGCAGAGCGACGACGGAGAGAAGAGACACAGCAGGAAAAGCGCCACACCAAAATCCGCAAGTTAGCAGTACAGCCCCTCAGTTACTTCCATAAGCAAGCCCAGACAGCCTTCAACGCTTACATCCGCACCCGCGACGCCGGGCAGCCGTGTATCAGTTGTGGCCGCGACACCGGCGCGAAAATGAATGCGGGCCATTACCGAACGGTGGGCGCCAGCAAGGAAACCCGCTACGACGAAACCAACTGTCATCTCCAGTGTGAGCACTGCAACTCGTACCTGTCCGGGAACATTGGCGAGTACAAGCCGCGGCTCGTTGCCAAAATCGGCCAGGCTGCGTTCGATCGCCTAATGGGGCCGCACGAGCTGAAGAAGTGGACGCGGGAAGAGTTGCAGGAGCTGGCGGCGCACTACCGGCAGAAAACCAAAGAGCTGATTAAGAAGAGAGAGGCAGCATGAAATTGACACCTAAACAACGCGGAGCATTGCGCATGAAGTTTGGCGGACGATGTGCATACTGCGGATGCGAACTGCCTGAAAAGGGCTGGCACGCCGATCACGTTGAGGCAGTTCTTCGCGTTACAGAGCAATGCATGAAGGCGGCAGCAAAAGGCATTTTTAAGCTGAAGGCCACAGGTGAAGTTTTCAACCAAGGGGCGGATTGTCTGGATAATTTGTTCCCGGCATGCGCGCCATGCAACCTTCTTAAAACCTCCTACTCGCTTGAGATGTTCAGGAAGCAGGTGTCATTGCAGGCCGATCGCGGGCGCAGAAGCAGCGTTAACTTTCGCACTGCTGAACGATTTGGACTTATTGAAGTAGTCGAAAAGCCGGTGATTTTTTGGTTCGAAAAGTATCAGAAGGAGCAAGCAGCATGAGCCTTGAAGCAACAGTGAAGTACCATTTTCCTAAGGGCCAGAACTTCAGCGGCACAGCGCCTCAGACATCGCCCGACACGATGACCGGCACGGATTACATTGCTGCAATGGGTATGGCTATGGCGCGCGCACCGCTGGGTTACGCTGCTTTCATGGGGAAAGTGGGAGTAAGTGAGAACGACGCCGCACGCGCCGTATCCCTGTTAACTGAATTTGCACTGCAGACCTGCGACCGGGTTGCCGCCCTTCGCAAGCTCGATACAGATATTAAACCAGCCGTGATGCAAATGCTCGCAACTTACGCGTACATGGATTATTGCCGCAGCGCCGCCAGTGTGAAGCCGTGCGAATGTTGCCAGGCGATGGGTTTTATCGAGGCGAACGTGTTTTCGATGAAATCACCGCTTTCCGGCGGGCATACCAGAAACGTTAAAGAGACCGTGCGCGTACTGTGCAAGCAGTGCGGCGGGAAGGGTGTCGTTTCGTCGGCGTGCCGGGACTGCAACGGGCGAGGGCGCGCGGTAATGCGCAAAGAGACGGAGCTGCAGGGCGTGCCTGTCATGGGCGACTGTAAGCGCTGCTGTGGGCGTGGTTACGAGCGCATTCCATCCACTGAGGCTCACGGAGAGGTTTGCGGCATTACTGATGCCATCAGCCTGGACACATGGAAGAAGAGCGTAAAGCCGTTTTATGAAACCCTGATTGGCAAACTTGAAATTGAGGAGTCTGGGGCAAACGCAGCCCTGAATAAGGTCACTGCATCGCACGGCATGAAATAGCCCATTAATTTTTAGCGGGCTATTTACTTTTCCCGAAACTGGGGATACGATTCCTAACAGTGAAAGCTACGTCTTGTTGTTGAGCGGCAACAAAACAAAGCAGCCCACAGCTTAAAGTGGGTACTAAAGCCCTGCGGATTTATGCCGTGGGGCTTTTTTATTTTATTATTTTATTGCGGTGCGAGTTAGCTCACTTCGGGGGAGATGTCATTAAGGATGCTCTGAGCAACAACCCTCGTCATCAAGTGCTCCGACAGGATAAACAGGAAGCATTTCAATTTCATTGAACTTTTCGTCCAACGTTTCAATAGCATAAGAATTGCAGCATGGGCAGAGTTCGGTTTCTGAACCTGACGCATGGGTTTCACACAAAAACACTTTTGGTTCGATTACATTGTGCATGTAATCAACTAAAACGCGCGTAGCTTCATTACGGCATTCTTGACATTGTGGCATTTGAACGATCCTTTGCTGTGTATAAAAAGTGATCCATTTATATGATATCCGCTTAATGATTTAAATGTGCCTTAGCCTATCAATCAAAAGTTGAAACAGCTTTTAACTTTAATTAAGTAAAAAATTCATAAAGGCTCGCTTCGGCGGGCCTTTTCTGTTTCCGCCCCTGCCAATCACTGCACAATTCGGTTTAGCGACCTGTGGCAGAGGGCGATTTTTATCCCTAAAAATCCGCGCTCAGGCGGCTTCTTCGCATTGGTACTGCGATGTGAATCAGGGCTTCAAAGAAAGAACCATTCTTACTTCAGGTTTTTTAACCTTTTTTAGCTAGAGCTATGCCTGATTAAGGATGTATAAAATAAATTCGTCCCATTAGTTAATATAACGTGTGGGATTATAACATTGATAACGAATTGGTTTTTTTACGTTAAGGTTTAGCTATGTTTTTGGAATTACAGGCAGGGAGAAAGGACAGCATGGATGGATATGAAGAAAAAGGAGAGAGGCAGGATAATAAAACAGATCGTCTGGGTGGATGGATTTTAAGCCCACATCAGCGCTGTTTTTTGGAATCACTTTTTGATGAACAAGACTGACTCCCTTTAAGTTAAAAAAGGCTCGCTTCGGCGGGCCTTTTCTTTTTCTGCGCCCAGCCATTCAATCCAAATTAACCTTTGCCAGATATGGGTGAGGCGCATTTTCATCGACTACTGACAGCACCGACCGTAATCACGGAGGTGAGCATGAGTATTGATATGAGCAAACTTGCATCTGGCGTTGCCTACGGCGCGTCTGCCGGTACGGTAGCCAACGGGTTGCTTACACGGCTCAGTCCTGACGAATGGAGTGCTGTTGGTGTCATAGCCGGTATTGTCGTCGCACTGCTGACGTTCGCCATTAACGTTTATTTCAAACGTAAAGTATCTCTGGCACAGATAAAAGCGCTGGAAGAACGTGGCTACATTTCTTCCGGCAAACTGGGCGAGGAATAATCATGGCTATCTCAACGAGCCTGCGGAACAAGCTGATCGCTGCTGCAGGTGGCGGAGCCATGCTTATCGCTACGGTGTTCCTCGGCGGCAAGGATGGGGTGGAAGGGCGCGTGTACGTGCCTTACAAAGATGTGGCTGGCGTCTGGACGGTCTGTGATGGGCATACCGGTAACGACATCATCAAAGGTAAGAAATACACCGACCGCGAGTGTGATCGCTTGCTGTGGAATGACCTGCAGCCGGTAAAGAAAACCGTCGATAGTCTGGTAAAAGTGCCGCTTAATGAATATCAGCGTGCTGCGCTCTACAGCTTCACATACAACGTCGGATCTGGCGCATTCTCTAAATCAACGCTGCTTAAGAAGCTGAACGCAGGCGATCAGGATGGTGCATGTGAAGAGCTACGCCGCTGGGTCTATGCCGGTGGTATGAAGTTTCGTGGCCTGATGAATCGCCGCGACATGGAGCGTTCAATGTGCCTTGCGGATGGTCCAAATGACATTTAGCTGGCGAGCATTAATTATTGGCCTGCTGCTGGTGGCGCTCATTGCGGTCTGCCGGTTAGCAATTCTTTTCCACGGCAAATACGTTACCGCTGACAGCCTGGCTACCGAGCGCCAGCAGACGATTGACGATATGCAGGTCCGCCAGCGTGATGTTGCCGCGCTCGACGCCAAATACATAAAGGAATTAGCTGATGCTCAGGCAACTATCGACCAGCTTGAGCGTGACGTTGCTTCTGGCAAGCGCCGGTTGCAGCTCAACGCCATCTGCACGAAGCAATCCACCTCCGGCGCCGCCAGCGTGGATGATGCAGCCAGCCCCGGACTTACTGACTCCGCTGAACGGGATTATTTCACCCTCAGAAGTCGAATCGAGGTCGCAGGGAAGCAAATAGCCGGATTGCAGCAGTACATCAGAGAGCAATGTTTGAGGTAAGTATGGCATTGCTAACCATCACAAGCACAAGGCGCATTATGAGTGCGCCTGATAATTAATTAAACATAAGGCATGAAGAAGGCAGCAATAGTCGCTATTTCCGCTGTTTTAGTAAGATATTTTTCAATATTTGAGCTTCTAATGGCTTCTGTGACTTGTTCGATGGGTTCATCCTTCAGCTTCTTAACTGTTGCCATAACATCAGTCAGAACTTCGGTAGGAGTCTCAGGAAGAAAACCCACTTTAAACAATTCGCTAGCTGGTGGAACAACTAAGACACCGAGTTTTTCGTTTTGGGCTATTAAAACATTCTCGACAACCACACCATCTCCGGTCCCCTCGATATGTAAGCCGTTACCACCATTATTCATTATTGAGCCGCCGGAAATATTGGCTTGTATGCCATTTCCTATGAAAATCCCACCCCCGGCATTTTCAGAAACGTTGCAGTTAGTAAGTGTAACAGGCATAGATACCTCGCTTTATGAGCTTTTATTAGGATTGTGGTTACAAACGGAAATTTTATATGTGATGAATATAAATTCATAGAAATCCTTACTATCTGGAGTAAATATTTCATATCAAACCGAACAGCAGTGTAAGCGCTAGCGCGAGGAAGAAGAGCGCCGCCGTCGTCACCAAAGCAACACTGGCTCCAGCAGCGATCTGATGGACCCGCTTAACCCCATCAGCCCGATCTATGTGGGCAATGACTACAGCAACTCAAGCAGCTTCGATTCATGCAGTAGCAGCTATGAATCAGGCGGTTCTTTAGTTAGGGGCAGCAGTTGTGGCTCAGACTGATTGTCATTACAAAGTCGACCTGCTGGTGGGTTTGATAATGTCTAGTTTTTGCTTCACTAAGAATTATCTTAGCGATAAGGTATGACCTCCACTTATGAAAAGGAGGTTTCAGTGTTTAAAGATTATTTCTTTCGTGATAATGCAACAGTAGAAGAAGAAACTGAGCGCCATAAGCGCATAATAGCGATGGAGGCCGCATATGAAATTGCTAAAGCCTCAGTGGGATCTGTTGGTGCAGGGACCCAGTCAAAAGTTGCTGCCGATCTGAAAGCTGTTGCGTCATCAATTGATGAACTGGCTGATGCCATACAGGCTGCGCTGGAAAAGTAATCCTACTAATTAATACAGCCGCCTACGGGCGGTTTTTTTATGCCATCAGAAAGCGCTTTCAGAGTGCCTCCAATGATGAAAAAAGCGGCCCATCCGTGGACCAAGGACGTGATAGGAGTTCATTTTTTCTTATGCGTTTTTTAGGTTAGACAACCTCGCGACGCCTTCAAGCGTAAGCGGTGAATTTTATAATCGTCCGACAAGGGATATCGATTAGCCACGCTGTGAAGAGTTGCGAAACTGGTATAATCGCACCTCCAAATAAAATTGAGGTGAAAAATGTCAAATCCCAAGCCGCTTTATATGGTGCTTGCTTATGATTCAAGTGCTATGCCTAGCAATCGTAAAGATATTACGGGATATGCCCGTAACACCGAAGAAATCGAAAGGCTTATCCATTCAGCTAAAAACCATGCACTGTACGCGTATGACCACATTGAAACTGTCGATGCTAATTTGGACAAAGTCTTGATAACCATTCGTCGGAGCAAAGGCCAAGAATGGCATTCTTGAAGCTTACAAAGTGAATGTTAAGTTAAACCGCCTCCTGGCGGTTTTTATTGCAAACATTACAGAAGCCACTCACCGAGGGGCTTCGATAATGATTACAGTTCTTTCTCAGCCATCTTTGAAATGACCAGTGTATAAATCTCTTCAAAATGTCGGTCAAAAACGGTAGCAGGTGTAGAGTCTGAAGACTTAGTCATTAGTGGGACCATCAATTTGATGGTTTGCTCAAATGCGAATTTCTTATTCTCATCATTCATAGGTACACATCCTTAATTTAAACAAAGGAAATTATGGCACTCACCGACAAACAAGAAATGTTCTGTCGCGAGTACCTCATCGATTTGAACGCCACTCAAGCGGCTATTCGGGCGGGGTACAGCGATAACACTGCCCGCAAGATTGGCAGCGAAAACCTCACAAAACCAGACATTGCGCAACGCATCATTGACCTTAAATCAGAGCGCAACGAAAGGGTAGAGGTAAACGCAGATTATGTACTGCGCCGCCTGGTTGAGATTGACGAAATGGATGTGCTCGACATCCTGAAAGATGACGGCGGCCTAAAGATGGTTCGCGAATGGCCAAAGGTCTGGCGCACCACATTAAGCGGACTGGATATTCTCACCACCGTCACCAACTTCGACGAAACGACCATGGAGAACATCCTCAAGAAAATTAAGTGGCCGGATAAGGTAAAAAACCTTGAGCTGCTTGGTAAGCACATCAGCGTAATGGCTTTTAAAGAGCAGGCGGCACACGAGCACACCGGTAAGAACGGCGCACCGATTGAAGTGGCAACGCTGACGAAAGACGAATACAAGGCTGCACGGCGGGAGATGCTGGAGGATGACGACTGCTGACTTTAAGACCGCTGCACGCCGTATAGAGTGCGAGGAGGACGGTCTTTACTTCTCGCGCTACTTCTTCAAACAGCGTACCGGCGGCAAGATGATCGTCGCGCCTCATCACCGGGTGATACAGCAGACGCTGGACCGCGTGATTGACGGCGAAATAAAACGGCTGATCATTAACGTTCCACCTGGCTACACAAAAACCGAACTCGCAACCATCAACATGATGGGCCGGGGGCTGGCACTGAATAATCGCGCCCGCTTCATGCACCTGTCCTACTCGCACAACCTCGCGCTGCTGAACTCCTCAACCGCCCGTACCATGATTAAGTCGAAGGCTTATCAGGCGATGTGGCCCATGGAGTTGCGCGACGATGCCGACAGCAAGGCGATGTGGTGGAACGAGCACGGCGGCGGCGTTTACGCTTCGTCAGCTGCTGGTCAGGTAACCGGCTTTCGTGCCGGGCATATGGAGCCAGGCTGGCAGGGCGCGCTGCTGATTGATGACCCGGTTAAACCTGACGATGCCTACAGCGAAACAGTTCGCGGCGGCGTAAACAACCGGTTTAACGAGACCATCAAATCACGCCTGGCGGTTGAAACAACGCCGATGATCGTGATTATGCAGCGCATCCACTATCACGACCTGAGCGGTTATCTGCTGCGCGGTGGCAGCGGGGAGATGTGGCATCACCTCAATCTGCCGGTCATCATCGACAACAGCCAGTCTTACTCTGAGCTGTACCCGGACAACACCCACGCAATACCGATTGAACATGGCCTGCCTGATGGCTGGCTGTGGCCGTTCAAGCACAACGAGTCGCACCGCGTCTCGCTGTTTTCTCACCGGCGCACCGCTGAAGCCCAGTACATGCAGAATCCCAAACGCTTCAATGCCGAGGGCGCGCTGTGGGACGAGGAGATGATCAGCGCTGCGCATGAGATGCGTATCACCAAAGAGCTGACGCGCACCGTTGTTGCGGTCGACCCGCAAGCTACGAACAGCGAAGAGAGCGATGAATCAGGCATTGTGGTTGCCAGCGTATACGGGAGCGGCGATGAGAGGCAGTACAGTACTGATGCAGATTACAGCGGCAAGTATTCCCCCAATGGTTGGGCAACACGGGCAATTCAGGCCTATCACGACCATAAGGCTGACGCGATCGTGATTGAAACCAACCAGGGCGGCGATATGGCTGAAGATACTCTGGTGAATGCCGGGTTTACCGGCCGAATCATCCGTGTGCACGCCAGCAAGGGTAAATACGCCCGAGCTGAGCCCATATCAGCACTCTATGCGCAGGGCCGCGTAGCACATCGCGGCAGCCTCTACACGCTGGAAAATCAGCTGATGGAATATGTGCCGACCACCGCAAAGAAATCACCCGACAGGCTGGACGCAATGGTCTATGCCCTGACCGAATTAAGAGAGCCGCAGATCACCGGCATGTTGGTGCGTAAGCGCTGACGGAGGACAACGTGACACCAGATAAATTGAATGCGCTGTCTGTGGCAATTAACAGCCTGGCGGAGGGGCGCGCTCGTGCTTTGTACGGGCAGTATGTTGGCAAATCGGGTAATACCAAGCGCCAGCGCATCTATCAGGAGTTTGGCTACCCGAACCATCTGACCTTTGACGACTTCTACAACGCTTATGAGCGCAACGCTATCGCAGGTGCCGCAATTAAGCGCATGGCCGATGGCTGCTGGGAAGATTACCCGGAAGTTTTCGAGGGGGAAAAAGCGAAGGATGCTGAGGCTGATTCTGAATGGGATAAAAAGCTGAAGCGCCTGCTCAAGCGCTGCTGGAAGCAAATTAAAGACGCCGATCGCCGCAACATGGTTGGCCGGTATTCAGCGCTGCTTATTCAACTGCGTGATAGCGGGCGCTGGAGCGACCCGGCTAATAAAGCTGTCATTGGCAGAACGGCAGAAAAAGCGCTCGTTAAGCTGATCCCGGTATGGGAATCGCAGCTTGATGTCAGCGAATGGGATAACGACCCAGAAAGTGAAAGCTTCGGTCAGCCGAAGATGTACAGCTTCACAGAGCTACCAGTTGAAGGCCAGCAGGGCGGCGCGCCAGCTCGGCAGATCAGTATTCACCCCGACCGCGTGATTATTCTCGCTGAAGGTGCTGATGATGGTCTGTTGACTTCCGGCGTTCCGCTACTGCGGCCGGGATTTAACAAATTGCTGGATATTGAAAAAGTGTCCGGTGGTAGCGCGGAGGGCTTTCTTAAGAACGCCAGCCGTCAGCTTAACTTCGCTTTCAGCGAGAAAACTGATTTCCGCGCGCTGGCTGCAGCCCTTGGCGTCGCAGATGGGGATTTGGCTGATGCGCTGAATGAGCAGGTGGTTCGTCTGAATCAGAGCACAGACGCAGCAACGTTTATGCAGGCAGGCACGGCAGAGGTGCTTTCTGTCGCCGCTGCCGACCCAGAGCCTACATGGCGTACGGCACTCAGCGAATTCTGCGCTACGGTGCCCATGCCGGTGAAGATTCTTATCGGCCAGGTAACAGGTGAGCGAGCCTCTTCTGAAGATATGAAGGACTGGGCGCGGACACGTATGTCACGCCGGAATGGCTTCCTGTCTGACGTGATTGAAACGCTGGTGCGGCGTTTCTGGACTATTGGGCTTATTGCGCCAGCGGCAAACGAAGAGATAACCGTCTCATGGTCCGATCTGCTGGCACCGTCGCAGGCTGACCGAATCGACAATATGGCGAAGATGGCCGATGTTGCCCAGAAAACTCAGCAGGCATTTGGCCGGGCCGCAGTGAAAGAAAACGAGATTCGCGCAGTGGGTGAGCTACAGACGCTTCCCGAGTATGAACTGGAGCAACCGCCCGACCCGAATAAACCGCCACCCGGTAAGGACCCGCTGACAGATGACAAAACTACAGCTAATCCGAACGCCGGTAATCCCCCGCAATAAAGCCGACCCGACCCAGTCGGCAAGGCCTGTTAATCGGATGTTCCGTGACATCGAAGGCCGTTATTTACGCATAAAAGTGGCGCTTAAACAGTTATTCGATGAACGAATGACCGGGCGCGAACGTGCGTCCAACCAGAAATCTCACGCTGTGCATGGCAATGTCATATATCAGGTGAATGCCGGTGCGTATATCTACGACATGACGGCTGCGCAACTGGCAGACCTGCTGCAGCGCGTGCAAATCATCCTGGACGATGCATTGCTTGAGGGCGGAAGCAACAACCTGTGGGCACTGAGCTACGTCGCTGACGAGTATGAACGCGGCACGCATCAGGCCTTCACAAACCTGTCTGTTCAATCGCCGATATATGAGCAGCAGACCACGTTGCAGCAGCTTCTCAGTTCTCCGGCTTATCAGAATCAGGTCGCAGCAGCTTACGTCTCAACCTACAGCGACTGGCGACTGGAGTCGGACAGAGCACGCGGCGATCTGGCAAATGTGATTTCCGACGCGGTAGGGCGAGGGATTAACCCGCGCGAGACAGCACGGATTATCAGTCAGCGGCTCGATGTTTCGATGGCCCGCGCCAAGAGCATGGCGCAGACAGAGCAGGTGGGCGCGCTACGGCAGGCCCAATGGCAGGAAACGGACTGGTCACGAGAAAGGCTGGGTTTAAATACGGCTCTACTGTGGCTGTCAGCACTCAAACCAACAACGCGAAGCTGGCATGCTGCACGGCATGGTCGAACGTACATCACGGAAGAGGTTCAGGCTTTCTATGCCATCAATGGTAACCGCTACAACTGCTATTGCAGCCAGATACCGGTCATCCTTGATGATAAGGGAGAGGTGGTTAACACGGGCATGTTAAATAAGCTAGCTGATGAGAGGAATAATTGGAAATTTGCATAAAAGCATGAAACATTAACCTCCTAATTATTAGGAGGTTTCATGGCAGATTTATGGTTTTATTCTTGGGCTTCATATGCATCATGCGAAGCTGGTGGTCAGACTATATACAAAGCAGGCTCTAATATTGGAGAGTTTGCAGTAGGCACATCCCCGCTTGATGTTCTGATAGAGCTTCAAGAAGCGCTATGCAAAATGCATGGTGTGGCTGAAGTACATATCACAGCACTAAATCGAGTTTAAACATAAGAAGGCCGCATTAGCGGTCTTTTTTATGCCTGCAATTCACTCATGAGGACACGGCATGAAACGCAATCGCGTTAACGTGCTGTCCGTCGTCAACTCCGCGTCAAACATCACAACCGAAATCATCAACGGCAGGCCACACATTGTGGTCCGTGGCGTCACGCCTATCGTTGACGACATCGTGATGAACGGCAAGTTGTATACGGCAGCAGAAATCGCAAAGGGCTACAAAACCCTTGAGCGCACACCAATGCCATTAGGGCATCCAAAAGTTGATGGCAAGCACGTCTCAGCCCGCGATGTTCAGGCGGTCAATGAATACCATGTAGGTGCATGGCTGCAGGATGTTGAGCACAAGGATGGCAAGGTCTCTGGCGACATGTACGTTGATCGCCGTTATGCCGAATCAACCGAGAAAGGCCAGCGCCTGGTCAACCGACTTGATGATATGGCCGCACGTAAAAACGTAGAGCCCATCCACATCTCCACGGGGCTTCTTTACTCCGGTATTGCCGCTAATGGCGAGTCAAAGGGCAAAAAGTACCGCGAAATCGTCACCAACATGATGTTTGACCACGTAGCCAACCTGCTCGACGAACCGGGCGCTGGCACACCAGAGGAAGGCGTGGGCATCTTCGTCAACTCCGATGGCTCCGAGCAGGAACTGGAAGTGGTGAACCTGGCAGAAGCCGATACGCCCGATCCGGATTTACCGCAGGACCCCGCACTCAAATCACTTTTCAACCAGCTAAAGGCGTTTTTCAGCGCCAACAGCAATTCCGCCAAAGAGGAAGCAAACCCGATGAAAGAACTCATCACCAATGCGCTGAAAGCGAAAGGCATCGACGTTGAAGGTAAGTCCGATGCTGAGCTGATGGACGCTTATAACCAGATGGCAGCTGATGACGCTAAGGCAAAAGCCGAAGCCGAAGAAAAAGCCAGAAAAGAGAAAGAAGAGGCTGACAAAAAGGCCAAAGAGACGGCAACGAACAGCGAGCAGGCCCCGGCGTGGTTCAAGCCGTTTGCCGACAAACTGACCACCATTGAAAGCGGCCTTGCGGTTAATGCCGACAAAGAAAAGGGCGAAAAGCGCAATGCCGTGAAAGCCAAGTTTGGCCTTGACGATCTGGCCGTCAACGCCCTCGACGGTGCAGCACTGGATGGTCTGTATGCCCAGTGCCAGACCACTACCGGCCTCAACGGTTCTTTCCGTCAGGTCAACTCTAACCAGTCCCTCAGCGAAATGCCGGAGTAAAAAATGGCGAAAGATGGAAAGCATGTAATTCACGCTGGCGGCGTGTTCCCTAATCCGCTGCTTAACCGTGAAGGCGCAGCAGCTGCTGCAACAAAACCCGGCACCATCGGCTTCTTCGATGCTGGCAAATTTACAGCGTCAGCAGACGGCAACGAAGAAGCAATTCTGTATGTCGCTAACTATGACTATCTCCGCTGCCTGACTGTCGATGACAGCATTCCGGCAGGTGAGCTGGTTGTGGGCATCCAGCCAATGCCGGGCATGTTCCTGAACGTGCGCGCCGCTGCCGGCACCTACAAAAAGGGTCAGCCTCTCTCTGTTGCAAACGGCCAGGTCAAGACGCAGGCCGATGGCGAATCTGTTCGCTGCTTTGTAGAAGAAGACAAGGCCTATACCACTGCTGCAGGTGACCTGCTGCGTGTTGTGATCAAGTAAGGAGCACCTGAATGTTTGTATTTTCCCGTTCCATTGGCGAGCGCACTGGCAACCTTGAGGTTAACCAGGCGCAGTTCGCCGAATTGCAGATGGCGCGCAATGAAGGCGCTCAGGCTGCCGCCGACTTCCTCGGTCGTGTACGCGGTATCCGTGAAGATGCCGGTCGTCTGGATGCCGTAAACGCAGTTGATGACATCCGCCGCCTTTACCGCGCGTTTGATACCACAGTGCTGGCGCAGTTCGAACCAAACACCCAGTTCACCCTGCTGAACGACCTGATGCCGCTGTCGCGCTCTGTGCGCATCGAACAGTCCCGCTACGACTACGCGCGTACCGGCGGCCGTGGCTGGGCGCACACATCCATGAGCGGCCAGATTGGCGCGGCTCTCGATGCGAAGTCTTACACCTTCGACGGCACCATGGTCCCGATCCACGATTCTGGCTTTAAGTTCACCTGGCGTGACCCGATCTTCAACAGCCCGTCAGCACTTCAGTCTCAGGCCGATGCACAGCGCGGTTCTGTTGAGGACGTGCAGCGCCAGTACGTTGACTACATGTTCAACGGCTTCCGCGACTCTGAAGGAAACTTCGTGCAGTTCGACGGTCTGACGTGGAAAGGCCTTAAAAATGACGAGCGCGTTGCGCAGGTCACGCTGACCTTCAACTTCGCAACCAGCACCGATCCGGTGGCCTTGCGCACCAACGCCATCGCGCTGCGTGACGTGGTTCGCGTAACCAATAGCCAGTATGCGCCGCAGACCTGGTATGTCTCTGCCGAGATCATGTCCAACCTCGAGCGTTATTTCGACGTAAACGCCACCCGCACCGTGCTGGAAGAGCTGCTTAAGCTGTCCGGTATTGCTGCTATCAAAGAAGATGCGCAGCTGTCTGGCAACGAAATCCTGATCGTCCCGCTGACCGCAGGCGTTATCGCGCCGGTTGTTGGTCAGGCGATTGGCACCGTTGCCGACCCTCGCCAGTTCTACAACAGCGATTACGTGTGGCGCACCTGGGGTGCGATGGGCCTGATGGTCAAGCAGGACATCAACAACAAATTCTCCGTCATTCACGCCTCTTAAGGAGCAACCAATGGCCCTCGTGAAAATCCTGAGCTCTAACCTTTTCGCCGGTGCCGTTTTCCAGAAGCTGGAGGCCGGTAAAGTTTATGACGTTGATAAAGCGATCGCTGAAAAGTGGGTTGCGGACGGTAAAGCTGAAGCATCCAAAGAGAAGGGGGAGGCGCTGCAGTTCGAAGTGGCAACTCCTTCTGCGCCTGTTTCCGCTGATACCTCAGCGCTGCAGACGCAGCTCAATGACGCGCTGGAGCAGCTGAAGCAGGCTCAGTCCGACGCCGATGTCAAAGACAAAGAGCACGTCGACGCGCTGGAGCAGCTGAAGCAGGCTCACGCTGAAGAGCTGCAAACGGCAACGAAGCGCGCAGATGATGCTGAAGCCGCTCTGGCAGAAGCAACCAAGAAGGCGAAATAACCATGGCAGCCCAAATCACGCTTGATGACGTAAAGCCGCTGATAGCTGAGCTGGGCTTCACGGTTCCTGATGCAGTGCTTCAGTTGCTGATCGAGCAGGTCAGTGCAGCGTCTGCGTGTATGGACGGGGCGGGCTACTCCGAAAGCCTGCAAAAGCTGTTGCTCATCTATGCAGCCGCGCGACTGGCAGCCCTGTCCGGCGCCCGAAAAATTTCCTCCCAGTCTGCACCATCAGGCGCGTCACGGTCGTTTACCTATGATTCGGCAGGAACAGATTACCTGTACACGCAGATCCTCGACTGGGATAAAAACGGATGCCTGTCCGGGCTTCCTCTTTCAGGAGCAAAGGTCGGGCTGTTCATGGTGGTGGGGGGCTGCTGATGTCATGGATTCCTGCTGCGCAGAGGCTGCCTAAGCCGTTTAACCGCGTCTGGCTGAAAACCTCATGCGGCCGGCAGACAACAGGCTATGTCAACAGTGGTGGCGAATGGGTAATTAACTGCCCACGCATTGCCGCCGAAAAGCCCACTGTAATGAGCTGGAGAGAGTAGCGATGTCCGAGGTAGCGCGCTGGTCTTATACCGGCAAAGCGACGTTCTGGAAGCGGCTGGTGGGCCAGAATGAGATGGGCGACCCGTTAGGCTTCGCCGCGCCAGTGGTAATTGATTGCGGTTATCAGGGCGGTCTGAGTAAACGTCTTGGCGCATTAGGCTCAGAGCGCGTCGTAAAAAACACGGTCTGGACCGAGTTCGCTGGCGCAGATACCGGCGATTACATCCTGATTGGCGTCTCCGCCGAGCCTGACCCGTTAAAGGCGGGTGCTAATGAAGTAATGCAGGCTGTGCGCTTCGAAGATACTTTCGACCGCCTGGCGGATGACTTCGCGATCATTACGGGGGCATAGAATGGGCGTGAAGGTTAAAGGCATTGAGCAGGCGAAGCGTAACCTTGACGTGCTGATTGGCGATATTCAGGGGCGTAAGGCTGTCCGGGCATTGCAGAGCGCACTTATCATCGGCTCATCTCAGGCGGCGCTTTACACGCCTATCGACACAAACACGCTCATCAACAGCCAGTACCGTGAACTGAGCGTAAACGGGAACAGGCTAACCGGGCGCGTGGGCTACTCAGCCAATTACGCGGTTTACGTGCATGACCCGAACATCCCGCAGAACTTCCGGCGTGCCACGGCGCAGAAAGAGTTCCTGACCAAGGGCTTCGAAGACTCCCGCGACCTCATCGACAGGACGATCAAGAAGGAGATGGCCCTGTGACACCTCCAATGCATACGCGGGTGCGCAACCTCTTCGCCAATGCCGGGTTAGCTGAAGGCTTCATAATTCAGCAGCTGGTCTGGTCCGACAGCGGAAACCTTTCCGATGCGTTCATCGTGTTTCGGCCCAACGGTGGCTCAGCGGTACGCAATGGCCTCGGCGCTGAGTATTACGTGATGGTTGACGTGATCGGCGCGAAGGGTGCGAATGGCGCAGCTGATACCGCGGTACAGAACATCATTGACTACGTGCAACAGCACCCCATGGCTGATGAGTGCGTCGGCTACCTCGAAAACCTCGGCGGCATCCCCGCTCCCGTTCTAACTACCGAAGGCCGACTGGTCTATCGGCTCCAGTTTGTCGCCACATTCGGCGCTTAACTAAACGTCCAAGAGGATAGAAATATGGCAGATTGCCAGAACAGCAACGAACGTTTGTTCGGTGGCGCCGTTGTGCTTGAAGTAGCTGACGGCTGCAGCGATGCGCTCCCGCAAGAGTCTGAGTGGAAAGCGCTCGCCGCCGGCACAAGCAAAGGTTTCGACTTTAGCCCTAACAGCGTGACGAGTGATGCCGATGACGGCAAGGGCTACGTTGAAACCATCGTAACGAACTCGGATTTCACCATCAGCTTTGAGGGTGAAGTGCGTAAGAAAGACAAGCTGGACCAGTACGGTATTGGCCGCTTCATCAAGTATTACCACACTGAAATCAGCAACCGTCGCCAGCCTGGCATCTGGGTGCGTCTCGAATATGGTCCGGTAACTTTCATCGGCTATATGAACATCACCGCGCTCAGCTCAGACGGCGGTACTAACGACATCGTGTCGCTGACTACTGAGTTCAAAGTGGGCGATGCCAGCACCATTCAGGTTATCGACACCGATGAGACAGTAGCGGCTACAGGTGTGACCGTGACCCCGGCGACAGCAAGCCTGGCCGTTGGCGCTACCCGTCAGCTGACCGGCGCAGTACAGCCGACTGACGCTACCGATCGCACCGGCACCTGGACGACGTCTGATGCTTCGAAGGCGACCGTCAGCAGCACCGGTCTCGTCACCGCAGTAGAGGCAGGCTCGGCGACGATCACGTTCAAATCCAATGACGGCAACTTTACCGGCACCTGTGCGGTTACTATCACCGCTTCGTAACCATTCCAAGGGGCGGCGCGCTGCCCCTGATAATGCTTATGGAGGAAACATGACGCCCCTGAAAGAGATCGGCGAGTGCCTGATAAGCGCTGGTGACAGCGAATACTTCTTCCGGCCATCGCTGATTAACATGACTCGAATTGGTGATCCTGCTGACATCGTGCAGGCGCTTTACGATTTGCATAATGATGAAGCCAGCGAAATGGTCAGGCAGGCCATATCAGCTTACGGTGAGGTCCCTGCGTGGCTGGCAGCGCACCTTTCCGCGCCCCAGTACGGACGCAAAGCGATCATCGCAGCAATGACCGTTCTGCAGTCATGTTGTGCTAGAGATGCATCCCCACTTACCGGCGAGATTATCCCCGGCAGGTCAGGTAAATGGGCGTTCGTGTACCGCAAAGGGAAGATGACGACCGCGGAGATGATCATCATCGCGCGCTCCCTCATCGTTCACGGCGTCATCGGTAAAGCGAAAGTAAGGCGACTGCAAAAACACGAAGGGACCAGCGCATCATCTGAGTTCAATGCTTTCGAGTACATCAGCGCAGCCCGCACACACCTCGGCATGAGCCGCGAAGAGGCGGAGCAGCTGACAATGACGGAGTTCCAGATGCTGTTGGCTGCGAAGTTCCCGGAGCAGAATGGGTTTACGAAAGAAGAGTATGACGCTGTTGCTGATGACTATCTGGCGCGGAAGGCAAAGAGGTTATCAAAAGTCAAAAATGTCGCTTAAGGCGAAGCGACCTAAAGAGTAGATTTCCCAAAAACAAAAAATGCTTTTCGCTTCTGGCTGGCTCGCTGCGGTTACCTTGCTGTGTTGTTTAAACGTGTTGGTAACGTGCAACTTGTGATGCATCAACTTCGCCGAAATTGCTGCTAACGTGAAAACACGCATCCATTATCTTCGGCGAACTTGCTTCTATCTTGCATCATAGCTCATTGCTAAATCATACTTCTAGGTATTACACTCTGTCCTGACAGCTAAAGCTGTATTAAGCCGGGGACACTGTACTTCGGCATTTTTGTCAGGTGTGTGAGGAAAGGTCATGTCCATCGGTGCCGCTTTAGGGTTTGCAGCAATAGCCCAGCAGATGAGCCAAGTTCAAGAAGCCGTTAACGGTGCATTTAAGCCGTTAATCTCTAATGCTTGCGAAATGCCGCAGCGGCTTGATCCAACTGATGCCTTTACCCGCTGTACAACTATCAATGCCCACGCTCAGAAGCTTCAAAATGTAGCGAAAGAAGGTATGGATCACCTTGTTTCTTTAAGAGAGGGCGGGCTATCAAGTCAAGATGACTTCAGTAACGTGATTGGTCAGCTTGAAGCATTAGAGTTCACTGCAAGAAATTCGCGCGCGCATGCTTTGGATATGTTTCAGGAAGCACAGCGTTCGCCTTTGTGGTCTGGCCACGAGAGCATGATAAGGCCCTTGCAAAAGAAATACATTCGCGCACTGACTGCTATTGAAAATACTGCTTTTCAAATATCACAAGAAATTAAGCAGTCACAAACGGTACCATTTGATTTGCATGATATAAGCATTTCACGCAAAGAAGCATTGGACGTCATAACTGCATCTCATTCTATGCTTACTAACAATAAGTCCAATTGGATATAAGATGGTTAAAGTCAGCATTGCTCAGGGATTGAGTAAGTCTGGGGTTGCTCACAGATACGCACAGAACCTTGCTGAACATATATCATTGGGGCGTCAATTTTGGTGTTTTGGTTCCCATGGTGGTTTTGAAAGAAACTATGAGGCGATGTCTGCGAATATTAGGAAGATTCATCTTCTTATCGATGGAGACAAACCCTGGCATCCTGACGCGCCATTGAGCGAAAGAACAAGCAACAATTATCTGGTTTACGCCAAACATTTCTATCGCGAAGAACACCTGCAGCTACTTGCAATAATATCTCCAAACGCGCATCAAGTAATTGATGATCTGCTTCCGGGTCTGGTGGATTTAGCCGAACAATTCATCGAACTTAGCGACGAAGAGTTGGCATTACTAAAAACATATCAAGCTTAACTATCCCTTTCTTGCTTCCCATTGCACCGCATCCCCGCTAGGATTTATCCCACGTTACTTATGGGGATAGGGATATGAAGAAAGTTATTTTGGGTGTAGTAGCTGCGTTGTTGCTTTCAGGTTGTGTCTACACCGGCACCAATTTTGATGAATCAAAACTGGCAAATGTGCATAAAGGCGAGACTACAAAGCAGGAGGTTATTTCCTACTTTGGTAATCCATCGACAACAACCGTGGATTCAGATGGCAACGAATTGCTAATGTGGACTTACAGCATTGGCAGCGCATTTGGTGCAGATGCCAAAGTGCTAACAGTCAAAACCCATAACGGTAAGGTCGAGTCATACTCGGTCAGTAAGTCGAAAATATAAACGCATCACCGATAACATAACCTCGCTCCGGCGGGGTTTTTTTATGCCTGGAGAAATAGATGGCCGAGAAAGTAGGTGAGATTTATTACGATGTCGACCTAGACACTGCTCAGATGATTGCAGCAAACCAAAAGGCGCGTCAGGAGTTAGATAACCTCGGCAATCAAGCCAAGGGAGCTGCTGCGGGCGTTAAAAATCTCGAAACTCAAATGAAGTCATCTGCCGCAGCAGTTAATCAGGCAACAAAAGCTGGGGGTAGCTTCCGTAGCCAGTTCCAGCAGGCAGGCTATCAGATCCAGGACTTCATCGTTCAGGTGCAGGGCGGACAGTCTGCATTAGTCGCCTTCAGCCAGCAAGGCTCACAATTAGCTGGGGCTTTTGGACCAACAGGCGCAATTGTGGGTGCGGTTATCGCGTTAGGAACAGTGATAGCAGGAACGCTAATTACTGCCCTCAATGGCGGTAAAAATGCTATGGACGCCCTTAAGGATGCTGCTGATGAAATGGATAAGGTGATCACCATCTCTCAGAATGGTGTCGCAGCTCTCTCTGACAAATATGCAAACCTGGCGCGCGTGAATGGTCAAGTAGCAACACTGATGCGAAATCAGGCATTGCTTGAATACAATCAGGCCATTGCAAAAATACCGGGTGCGATAAGTGATGCAACTGGCGCATTTGTATCATTAGGCGATAAAGTTTCTGGCGCTTTTACTGGTGGCATTCCATCAGTTAACAACTTTACCCGTGCCATGTCAGATCTGAATATCACTACGGATACATTTAGTGACGTTATCAAGCAGGTCCCGACCCGCCTGGGTGGCGTTGATCCTGCGCTTTCAGCTATTAACAATACCGTTACGGCGCTTTCATCAAAGCTTGGAATCTCCGATCAGGCTGCCTTTGAATTGTCGAAGCAACTTTCAGACCTCAGCAAAAATCCATCGCCTCAAGCCTTGCAAGATCTCGCTAACAAGTTGCAGGGCATGACCTCATCTAGCAAAGACGGACAGGCGGCAATTACTGCATTGCTAGGGCCAATCGTGGCGCTTTCACGGGAGGCAGCAAACGCGGCGTTCAACGTTAGTCTGCTCAAAAATAATACTGACAACCTGACAGAGGGTCAGAAGAACCTTATTAAGCAATCAGAGCGAAATTTAGCTCTATCAAAATTGCAAGGCGAGGCGAGAGCAAGGCTGGCTGCGCAATATGCTGCCGAGGATGCCGGTTTTGCCAAAGATGATCCACATACTAAACAGATGCAAGCCGATGCCGCTGCTACATATAGTAATTTGGAAGCAAGTCAGAAGTTAAAAGCTGAGCAAAAAAAATCAGCTTCTCAAATGGATTCTATCGCGCAGAAACTCGCTAATCTCAAGCAGCAAGCCGAACTGTCAGCCGATTCAACTAATACACTGAGCCGAGAGCAAGCGATACTTAATGCTCAGATTTCACTTGGTAAGGGCGCAACTCAGCAACAGATTCAATTAGCTGGTGAATATGCAGCGGAAAAATGGGACACAGCGAATGCCATTAAAGCTCAGGCAGCAGCGGAGAAACTACTGCCGGAAACGCGAGAAAATGCGAGTTACAAACAAGATGTAGAAGATCTTAAAACGGCTTTAGCAGCTAAAAAAATCTCTCAACAACAGGCCGACGCTACTGCTGAACAACTGGAAAAGCAGCATCAGGTGAATATTGCCAAAATACGCGCAGAGCAGGTTGTTTCTCCAGCTCAGGATGCAATTGGCACTGTAGACCCTGTCCAGCAATTGGCTAACCAAAATGCTCAAAAGCTGGCACTCATCCAGCAATTTGAACAGCAACGGCTAATTACAGAGCAACAGAGTCTTTCCCTTCGCAATGCAGCTAATACCGAATATGAGCAGCAGCGTATCGCAGCGCAGTGGCAAATTTATAAGGCTCAGGACCAGTCTAACGAATTACTGGGGACGGCGATTGAATCACTAGGCGGCGGCGCTACAAATGCGATAACTGGCCTGCTGAATGGTACTCAAAGTCTGTCAGAGGCTTTTGCAAACCTAGGCACGTCTGTGCTTAACGGCCTGGTGAGTAGCTTAGTTGAAATGGGGGTTCGCTGGGTTGAATCGGCAGTAATGGGTCAAGCGGCGCAACAAACAGCCATTGCAGCTAACCAGGCAACCTCAGCAGCAGCTTTAGCAACCTCAACCGCGATGGGCGCAGCATCAGCAGCAACGCTTCTTGCCGCCTTTTCTCCCGCGGCTATGGCGGCTTCAATCGCAACATCCGGCGGTGCTGCTGCTGCTGGACTGGCAGGTTACACGACAGCCATGACTGCAGCGCAAACAATGTCCCTTGCCGGTATGCGCGAGCACGGCGGCCCTGTTAATGCCAGCAGCATGTACCGAGTAGGTGAGGGCGGTAAGCCTGAAATTTTCAAAGCCAGCAACGGCAGTCAGTACATGATCCCCGGCGATAGCGGCAAGGTGATCAGCAATAGCGATCTTGGTGGCGCAGGCAGTGACGGCGGCGGCACGGTTTTTAATGTGGCGTTCAACATCCAGACCACTAACGGTATTGATGACGCCACCATGCAGAAAATGGCAGGCATGATGAAGCAGGTCGCGCTCTATCAGATGAAAGATCAAACAAGACCGGGCGGATTGCTCGGGCCTCGCAAATAACAGGAAATACCATGCCAGAAACTTTCACATGGAGCCCGCAGGCGGGCTTCACGGGCGAGCGTACGCCTGATGTAGCCGTAGTGAAGTTAGGTGATGGCTACGAACAGCGTCAGGTGAAGGGTATCAACCCGCTTATGGGGAAATATCCGCTCACCTTCATTGGCTACGACGATTCCAAATGCGGCAGGATAAACGTGGCGAAAGCCGTGGATGCGTTTCTGACTGCGCGCATGGCCGTTGAGTCGTTCTACTGGACGCCAAATGATACCGGCGTTCAGGCACTGTATGTGTGCCGTTCGTGGTCGATGCAGAAGACCAAGGGCGTGTACACGTTAACCGGAACATTCGAGCAAGTACCCCGTTAACTCAGGAGTGAAATCATGACCTTAGAACAGCGAATCGAAGCTTTAGAGAAGAAAGTGGCTAATCTGACAATGCCCAACGACAAAGCGGAAGAGTTGGCGAAGATGATGCGGGATGTTGCGGCTGAGACGATTAAAAATGCGCGCCGTCCCGGTGGGTTGATGGACAAGCCAGATCAAGAAGCGGCCACGCTTATGGCCGCTAAGTTGGCAACTCGTAAATTACTTGCTGAGCAGGCGGAGTGACTCTTCCAAAACCTTAGCGACGGCGCTATTAGCCCCGTAATTGGCAATTGTCTGGTTAATCTCACTTTCTACCGACTTGATCTCATTCTCATGCATTCTTTGCACTAAAGTGCGAATTAAATATTCAGCACCACCCATGCGGTACTGAAGTATCAGAATGTCTTCCTTAATTTTATCGATCTCTGCTTGAGACATAATTTTTCCTGTCCAGAGGTAATCAGCCATCCCTCATTGCTGTGTGCGCCCATGCCCCAAACATGGACGGGCTGAATACTCAACATATCCTTATCTGTAAATGAGCAACATCCTGATATTCGATCAGTAATCATCCAATGGCTGCCACCTAGCGGCCTTTTTTTATGGGCGTAATATGCGAGACATACCAGCAGAACTAATCATCGAGAGCGTTGATGCCGGTGTCGGCGCGATGCTCGACCTGTTTGAAGTCGACCTGCAGTCGTTCGGCGGTGATATCGTCCGCTTCCACGCTGGCACCAATGGCTATTACAACGATGTCATCTGGCAGGGGCGCGCTTATTCGGCCTACCCGATCGCCGTGGAAGGATTCGAAGTGAAATCTGAGGGGACGTATTCGCGCCCGACAATGAAGGTGGCGAACATCACCGGACTGATAACCGGCATCAACCACGATTTCGATGATGCTTTGGGCGCCGTGGTGACGCGCCGACAGGTGCTGGTTAAGCATCTGGACGCGGTGAACTTCCCGAAAGGTAATGCAGATGCGGATCCGACCATGGAGGCCGTGTCGCGCTACGTAATCGAGGAAATGGCAGAAGAGACTTTCGAGACTGTCACCTACAACCTGGCGACGCCGGTGGACTGTGATAACGCCATTATCCCGGCGCGCACTATCCTGGCTGATGTGTGCCAGTGGGTGTATCGCGGTGATGGCTGTGGCTATTCAGGCCCGGCCGTTGCCGACGAGAAAGACAATCCGACCTCAGATATGTCGAAGGACAAATGCTCAAAACACCTGAGCGGCTGCGAGTTCCGTTATCCGAAGCCGAATGCGAAGCCTTACGGCGGCTATCCCGGATCAGCGAAGGTATCATGATGATTGAAAATGAGTGCCTGGACTACGCCGCCTCATCTGCAGAAGAGGTTTGCGGACTGATAATCGACAATCAGCGGTTATGGCTTTGTCGCAATGCGCATCCCGATCCGCAGCAAAATTTCCGAATTGACGAAGCAGACTGGCTTAAAGCAGAGGCGGCGGGAGAAATTACCGCCGTTTTTCATTCTCACCCTGAGCCGAAACCGGTTCTGTCTGCTGCCGATCGCAGCGCGCAGCTGGCTACCGGCATCGACTGGTGGTTAGCCAGTGATGGCTGCCTTCGAAAATTCCGTCCGGTGCCGCATTTGCTGGGCAGGCGGTTTGAGCATGGCGTGACGGACTGCTACACGCTGTTTCGCGATGCCTACCACCTTTGCGGCATTGATTTGCCTGACTTCGAGCGAGGTAATGGATGGTGGGTGCGAGGGGAAAACCTTTACCTGAAGAACATGGCAGCCAATGGCTTCAGTGAAGTCGCCTTCGATGCCATCCAGCCCGGCGACGTAATCATCAGGCGCGCGTTTCCTGAATGCGACCCCTGCCACGCAATGATCTGGCTGGGTGACAACACTATCCTCCATCACGAAGTGCATGGCCGGTTAAGCCGCCGCGAGACACTTCGTCAGCTTCACGTTCCTCTTATTCACTCCATCTGGAGACACGAACGATGCTCACTTTTGGATTTGCGGGGAATTTACGACGACATTTCCGCCAGATCGATTTGAACGTAGACACTCCGGCTCAGGGGCTTCGGCTGCTACTGGCTCAGTGCCCGGATTTTAAGCGTGACTTTTACCAGACCCGTCTGCGTATGCGCATCGACGGCAGCGATATCTCCGGCGACAACCTGGAGTTTCACATGAACCGTCATTTAAAAGACGGTGCCAGGGTGCTATTCGTCCCGGTTGTTGAAGGCTCAATTTCGGCCGTGGCTGCAGCGTGGATCATGGTTGCAGTAACCGTCGCATCAGTGGCTTATTCGCTTTATATGACTTCGCATATGAAGACGAAGACATCGGCCGATCAGGATACCAATTCCATTACCAACAACTCATTTACCAGCGCAGAGAACCGGGTGGGACAGGGGCGGCCCGTGCCTATCCTGCTGGGCGAAATGGTGGTCGGAAGCAACGTTATCAGCCTCGGTATCGACACCACAAACAATCAGGACTGGGACATTTCAATAAGCTAAGGTGACAGCATGAGTTCAGGCGGCGGTGGCGGCAGCACTCCTAAATTAATCGACGACAATCTCAAATCTAAGCAATTCCTCCGCGTTCTGGACCTCATTTCCGAAGGTCCGATTTATGGTCCGGTAGACCAGAGTCACCTTTCTTCCTTCATGCTGAATGACACGCCTGTAACCGATTCTGCGGGCGGAGTCACTATCAATGGCGTGAGTGTCGCCTGGCGACCGGGTACGGCTTCTCAGTTACCTATCACTGGCTTCAACACGGTAGAGGCAACGACGGTTGTTAATACAGCCGTTAAGCAGGCGACGCCACTGGTGCGCACCGTAACGGATACTGATGTTGATCGCATTCGCATGAATATCGGCGTTTCTGGGCTAGTGGAGCAGGACACAAAGGGAAATCAGCACGAAACGTCAGTGACCATGGTGATTGAAACCCGTAACGGCGCCGGGTCATGGCAGATTCAGAAGACTGTCACCATCAGCGGCAAGCAGTCAGGTGAATACCTTGAGGCGCACCTGTTTGACGCACCGCAAACCAAACCGTTCGACATCCGGCTTCGCCGCGTAACGCCTGACAGTTCCAGTGATCTGCTCACCAACGGCACTATCTGGAACAGCTATACAGAAATCACTGACGATAATCTCTCATATCCCTACGCAGCCATAGCTGGCTGCGTTGTTGATCGGGACCAGTACGCTGACACCCCAGCGCGGACTTACCACCTTCGCGGTCTGATTGTCGATGTGCCTGATAATTACGACCCGATCGCGCGCACCTACACAGGCATCTGGACGGGTAGCTTTAAGTCGGCCTGGACGAATAACCCGGCATGGATATTTCGCGCGCTGGTGAAAAATGCCCGTTATGGCCTGGCTCGTCGCGCTGGTTATATCGACGTCGACGACGGCAGCCTCTATGTGCTGTCGCAGTTCTGCGATCAGCTGGTCGATGATGGCTATGGCGGAAAAGAGCCTCGCTTTACGCTGAATGCTTACATTACTGAGCAGAAAAGCGCGCGCGAACTGCTGGACGATATCGCCGGGATGTTCCGCGGCATTGCCCTGTGGGACGGCATGCGCTTTTCCGTGATGCTGGACAACCCACAGGACCCGGTTGCCTCGATCACCAATGCAAACGTCGTAGATGGCCTGTTCACCTACAGCTCAATGAAACGCTCAGAGCGCTACAACGCTGTCATCGTCTCCTGGACTGACCCGAACAATGGCTGGTCACAGGTGAAAGAGTACGTTTCCGATGATGGCCTGATTGATCGCTACGGCTACAACGAAACCACCATAGAGGCATTCGGCTGCACGTCACGCGGCCAGGCATTCCGTACGGGAAAATGGCTGATTGAAACAGCTAAACGAGAAACCAAGAAAACCACGTTCAAAATGGCGCGCGAAGCCATCCGCTTTATTCCCGGCGATGTGGTTGAAGTTCTCGATAACAGGCATGCGGCAACCCGCCTTGGCGGCCGGATAATATCTCATGCGGGCGCGTCTATTACGGTCGACGCGGATGTTTCTGAACTGGCCGGTAGCGGCGACACAATGTCGCTGATGGGGGCAGACGGGAAGTTCACAAAGTACGTCATTGCCAGCGTGGCGGGGCGTGTCATTACCCTGAAGTCCGCACCAGCCTGGGTGAGAGACGGTACCGTATTCGTCATCTCAACCGGTGAAGTTGCACCGCGACTGTTCCGCATCATGGGTATTTCCGAGGATGACAACAACTCGGTTTACAGCGTCACGGCTACTCTGCATGACCCAAACAAGCAGGCAGTGGTCGATGATGGTGCTGTGTTCGAAATGCCCAACGATACCCTGAACGGATATCGCGTTCCGAACATCGAAAATCTGCGGATCATCAATACGAACAGCGAAACCGTCCAGGTAACAGCAACGTGGGAGACGGCAACGCTCACGAAGAAAATCATGTTCGAGCTCTACGTCTACACCACTGACGGAAAGGTGGTAGCGCAGTACGAAACAGATCAGTTCCGATATGATTTTTACGGTCTGGATGCGGGGAATTACACGCTGGGCGTGCGCGGACGCAATGAGAACGGCATGAAGGGAGCGGAAACGCAGGTCAGCCTGGTTATCGGCGCGCCAGCGGCACCGACCTTTGTACAGTGGAACCCCGGCATCTTTTCTGCAGACATCGTTCCAGTGATGAGCGTCAGCGCAACGACTGATACGACTTTTGAGTTCTGGTACACCGGCGAGGTTCCGGCAAGCAGCATCGGCAATGTCGAAAACGAGGCTCAGTTTCTGGGGCGCGCTTCGCAGTGGACGCTGCACGGGCTCAAGGCTGACAAAACCTATTATATGTACGTGCGTACCAAAAATGCGTTTGGTGTGTCAGCTTTCGTGCAGGTATCCGGTCAGGCGTCAGCTGATATCCCCGGCATGCTGGACTATATCGACGAGGCGGTGAGGAAGTCCGAGGCATTTGAGCGGCTCTCTTCGAATATCGACACGAATATAGAAGGGATATTGCAGAACGCGCTTAACCTGGACGCTTCCGTAGACCATCAGTTCGAAGCTTACGGGCGCAACCGCGCTGACATCATCAGTGTCAGGCAAACCATCGCGACGAATGATTCGGCCTACGCCCAGCGCATGGATCAGATTCAGGCGCAGTCTGACAAGAACACCTCATCAGTACAGCAGGTATCCAGCGCTTATGCTGATCTGAGCGGGAAATTGTCTGCTCAGTGGGGCGTTAAAGTGCAGGTAGACAGTAACGGCAATAAATATGTTGCTGGCATGCAACTGGGAGTTGAAGGGAATAATGGTTCTGTCCAGTCTTATGCACTTTTCAGTGCTGATAATTTCGGTATTTACAACACTACCAACGGCACTTATCAACTGGCGTTCGCGGCTATCAATGGTCAGGTGTTTATCAGGGATGCGTTTATTAATTATGCATCATTTACCCTCGCCAAAGTGGGTTCATGGTACTCAGCTAATTACGTTGCTGGAAAATCGGGAACGATTATGCGAAACGACGGCACTTTTGAATTATATGGAGGTTCAGGCACATCAGGCGGTAGCGTCTTCAATGAAACCGGCATGGCTGTTTATGATGCTAACGGCGTCGAGCGCTTCAAGGCGGGGAAACTAAACTGATGGCAGATATTTACGGAGTGAGAATCACGCCGGATGATGGCGGAAAGCAAATAATACTCGACGCCTCAATGCGGTACGCATCTTATCTCGGCAGCGCATCAATGATGGCAAACGCGGGCTCTGCTGGCGGCTTTAAGCAGCAGCCCGCTGGCAGCCGGGCCCTGATTGTACCGCGCAGCCTGGTGAGAGTTTATGACGGAACTAACCCGGCCGGGCCGCCGATGACCTATATCAGAAGTCTGTCATTTGACGGAAGCTCATTAATCTATAACGCGAAATATATTAGTCCCAATGGAAATACACCCTCTGCAGTTGAAGCGGGTTATGCAGACGTATTTTCTGTGTCTTATGCAGCTAACCCAGCCGTTCAGTATGGAGTTCGAATCACCAATGGCTCCAACTTTATGGAAATAGGGGATATTTCATATCTGGGATTTGTGACATACAGGGCAACAATAAATATCAGCGGCGAATGGGCAATTCCGTCTGACGTGCTGAACCTCGGTAATTACATCGTTTTTGCCAGATGGTCAAATACCGATACGCCGCTTTACCTTGACAGGGCAACAAATGCCATAAGGACTTATACATCATTTGGCAGTATTGACGGCTCGGTGCAAGGTGGGTCGGTAAGTAACGTTCAGATTGTCATTGTATCCTGTGGTTTCTCGCCATCGCTCCCTGTTTCGGGCTACGGCATGGTTATCAGGAATGCCGCTAACCAGGTAACCTACTCCAGTAAATACCCGCCGGTCATGTGGACCGATGCCTATTACGACATGGGCGCTTATGAAAATTTTGATGGCTCGACTGGCGAGGTCCTCGCATGGGTAAATCCAACCGGTTCCGTTTCGCAGCCGATGGTGCCTTTATGCAGCCTCGGCGTGCAGAGGGGCGATTACTCAAGGAACAACAGCACTTACAGCTTCAGGAAATGCCTTGAGTCCGGCATGAAAATGAACGGCAACGCAATTTCCACAGCCAGGGCAAAATCTACCGGAAAAGAAATTGCTGTTTACCAGTACCCGAAAGCTGTTCAGGCGTCCTGCCAGCTCCCATGCATAGAAGCCAGCTATTACTTCTGATTAAACCCTTAAAACGAATATAACCCGGCAAAATTGTCGGGTTTTTTATTGCCCGGAGAAAAATATGTCAGCTGGTTCCATTTCACTTACGAACAACTCAACGGCAATTACAGGGCTGGGAACGAACTTTACTTCAGACCTGAAAGCCAATGATTTTATCGTCGCCGTCATTGGCGGCATCACCTACACTCTCGGCGTTCAGTCCGTTAATTCGGCAACCGGGGTTACACTCATCACGGCCTATGGAGGCCCAACCGCCTCAGGAATTGCATGGACAGCGGTTCCTAATGGAACGCTGGTAGGGATTACCGCTCAGGTAGCTGCTGATGTCGCTAAAGCTATTCGCGGCCTGAATCTCGATAAGGCTAACTGGCAGCAGATTTTCAGCGGCACCGGAAACGTTACAGTTACGCTTCCTGATGGAAGCCAGTACACAGGTCCAGCGTGGAATACCGTATTAAACAAAAATAAAAACCTTTCTGACCTGGCTGATATAACAGCGTCCAGAACAAATTTAGGGCTAGGTACTAGCGCCTATCCCCTGTTTAGTGGAATAGAACTTTCATCCTCTCAGCCTTATATCGATTTCCACCACGGCAAAAGTACTGACGACTTCACGCACAGGATCATAACTGGAGACGCTGGCGCGCTAGAGTTCAGCCATGGGACTGCAAACGCAGCGAGATTTCGTGTGGCGGGCGGTTACCAGTGTAGAGCCGGAGCTACGGGAGCATATAGCGGGCATTGTTTCAACTACAACTGGAACGGTAGCTCACAGGTTGAAGTATGGATAAACGCAGACCGAGTAGGCGCTATCACTTTAGCCGCGGTGTCTGATCGCGCTTTGAAAAAAGATATCACGTACCGCGATGATAAAGACAAGGCTCTGGAAGAAGTAATGCAATGGAAGCCAGCTACTTTCAAGATGAAAGCAAGAGGCATTATTCCAGAGACAGCAGATATGCTGGGGTACATTGCAAACGACCTGGCTGCGGTATCGCCAGAATGTGTAACAGGCGAAGGACTCCCTGACGGGTATGATCTGGAAAAGGACCCGAACCCTTACGGTGCATATGGGCTTGACCAGGTAGCAATCATGGCAAAAATGACGCTCGCTATTCAGGCGCTCGAAAAGCAAATTTCAGCACGCGACGAAGCAATCGAAGAGTTGCACGCACGCATTAAAGCTTTAGACGGCCTCGACGCTTAAAAAAGCCCGGCGACGGGGCAGAGGTAGACCGCGCCGATTTGAGCAGGCTGCGGAGATAAGGGGTATAAACGCGGCAATATCACCGCGTACACTGAATTGGAAAAATTATTCTTTCTTCCTGGTAGGCGATTGTTTGGAGATAGCTATTGTTAAGTAAATATCTTTCTGTAAAGCAATGATTTTCTCATCACTAGGCTAAATAATACTGACAACACAGAAACGGAGAAGAATAAGTATACGTCATTAGCAATATGGTTTTTTAATATCAGATAAAAGAAGAAGTGAATAAAGTAAATGCTTGTAGCCATGGTTTTAGTGTCGAATTGAATGTTTATAGAAGCGTTAGCTGCAAGCAAAATCAGAATGGAGGCTACGATTGGGGCTGTAATTAGCATGTCATTACTATATATCCCTTCCTTGAATTTCATTGCGCTTTCTGCTATTAGCATAGAGATTGATATGACAAGGGTGACTAACAAGTTACTGGTTGAAATCTTGCTAAAGAAACTATTCCTTAACAAGGACCCTAAAGCCACAAGCGGGAAGCCAAATAGCAAAAAATTTCTATAATACAGTATGGAGTACTGGCTTGGTGTAATAGTATTTTGAATTAGTACGCCGATTATATAAAGAGCTAATGCCACTGTATAAAGATACTTTTTCCCTCTCAGTAAGTAGTACGTATAAATACCAAGTATCATAGCTGGCATAAACCATAAGTGGCACCACCCCTTAACTATCAAAAGCATTAAATTAAAAGAAAAACCTTCTAAGCTGAAATTGTTGCTGTATAACTCCCTAGAAATAAAAGGAAGGTAAAACAACCACCAGCAAACATAAAGATAGAACAATCTCTTTAAAACTTTAATTAGATCATCAGAACTGTCTTTCCCCGAAAAGAAATACCCAGCTGACAGGAAAAAAAACGGCACTGCAATTCTCGCAATGCCTTGCGTCAGTAAATACTTCAATTCAGAACCGGGAATGATGGTATGTATAGATACTACCAGAAAAGCCATGATAACTTTGACAGCGTCTAATAGGTTGCTTCTTCCTTGTTTCGCCATAGTGAAACCTAAATTAATGCCAGTAAACAATACAGCCATTATGCCTGATTGATTAACGTGAGAGAATTAAAAAGCCTTGTCGATGGGGTAGATACGGTGCTCAACTATCTGAGCAGACTATGGAGTGTCTGGTTAAAGTTTATCCAATTAATCCGCTCTGTTCTGTAAAAATCCCTTTCGCATCATGCTCCTTACAAAAGCCCCAAACGCAGCGGCTTGCCAAAAAGCCCCTCTGATATTACTGTGTTTATATACAGTAATTTTAAAAGGGGAAATTTATGGCGCGCGGGTACGAAGTCGGCTGGGCATTTCGGGACGCAATCAAACTGGACAGTCGTAGCAGACGGATAGTAACAACGAATGAGTTCCGTCTGATGTTGGCAAAGTACAACCACCACTGGACGCTGGAGCAGTGCAACGAGTATATCCTGCGCTATCAGAGCAACTTCTTTGAGATCGACGCTGTGAAGGAAAACAAGACGTGGGCGCTGCGCAACATGGGGTACGTGATGTGACTGCCTCGGCTGAGCCTTACGACCTAAAGCAGGCGGAACCGGATTATGCGCATTTCACTTCTAGCAGTTTCCGCATCGAAACGCAGGATGGCTTTGTCATCGTTGACAGCGCGGACCGAGTGAAGCCTGGTGACGAAGTGGCGTTTCAGTACGATGGCTATCCGATGATCGGGATTCTGTTCTCATCGGGACTGATTACACCAGACGGCGAAACTCTTGAAGGCGAGGTGATGGAGAGGATTATCGTGCTGGGGAAAGTGACGGCTACGATTCTCGACGATGAGGACCCGTACCGGCCGACGATATGAAAGGAGGCCTCATTTTCTGTGGGGCAGCAATGGGACAAAAAATTGCCGCAATCTTTACCATCTCTTCGCTACAAGGTTGGCAAGTGATTGCGGCAATGCTCTGTTGGCGCGGGCTTTCGATGTGATCTTTGCTCGCTCTATTTTTCCTACCATTGCATTATGAATATGCAGGTATAAGCGCATAAGTGTGTGAAACTACAAGGAATTTTATAAGGCCACTTTAGCGAAGCACGTATGTAGCACAAGATCGTTCATTTTCGTGTTGATGAGGGAAAGCTGATCCGTATTGTTCTCTGACATCCAGGCGCCATAAACCCGATACACCATCTGCGCATCCGAGTGACTCATTTGCGCGGCGACGTAGTTCGGGTTTGCGCCTGCCGACAATGCCCAGCATGCGAAAGTGTGCCTGGACTGATATGCCTTACGGTGGCGAAGACCTGCACGCCTTAGCGCACCGTTCCATATTTGCCCAAGCGAATCCGTCGAATAGTAAGCGCCTGACCTGCCGTTTACTGCATCAAGGCTGGCGTTGAATACGAATGTTTTCTGATCATCTATCCTTTCGCCATGCTCCCTGGTATGAAATGTGAAGAGAGTCTGAGGATACATTCTTGTCAGCTCGCGCTGATTGCGGAGAACTTCAGCTGCTGCATCAATCAGACAAATGACCCTGTTGCCTGCCTCGGTCTTCGGTGGGGTGAACAGGCCTTGCGGCGTCAGATTGCGCGAGACGGTAATGGTCTTCGCTTCAAGGTCTATATCCTCCCAGGCCAGCGCGCAGAAGATCTGAATTAACCAGAACTTTGCGAAGCTTTGAACAACATCCTGAAAGAGGCCGCCGACGAAAACCTTGTTAATGGCTACCCTGTTACTTCAGGGTAACTTCAGCCAGTATGCTATCTGCGCATGGAGAGGCGATTCGTGCAGCATTATTGAAAATATAAAAATGAATGGATTTATTATCACGACAGCCATTCAGGATCGGACTTTCAATACAAATACCTCTGTCATAATAAAAAATGTTACCGTTCCTGCCATAAGCATTTACTGGCATTAGTAGCAACTCTTCTTGTCCCAAAAAATACAGACTTTGCCTGTATAACCGGTACAACCTCCATTACAGTAATTAAGACGCAGACACAGAATGATTTTACAGGGGAAGTAGATGACATGCTTGTCACTGTCGTTGGGCAAGGATACACCTTAAGTGACACAGTAAATATTGGAATGGGATCTGATGGTGCGATAGTTTCTGTGAATATCACTAACCCAGGTAGTGCTATACAACCTGCACCGTAAGCATGCCATCATCAACAGGATCAGAATTCGCAGGAACAGTGGTTCTGGCGCTGTTAACTGTAAAGAGTGCGTTCTGTCCTTCTCATTTGAGGCGGTTCTTAATATTCGTATCACAGGGTTGAAGAGCTCTTTTACAGCGAAGGCGGGAAGCACTTTAACGCTAAAGCGCATGCAGAATAGGCCTTGAGCGGGGATAGCTTGAACATTATAAATTAGGCGGCTAAAGCCGCCCTTATTTTAATTCTTGGCAGAGGCGATGCCTTTCATAATTATTGCATTGCCTTTGTAGCACACCCAACCAAAAAATAGGGTTAATGCTATACTCAAACACAGTAATGCATAGTTATTATGTATGTGATTATTAATCTTATTGTCGCTGGTAAGGATAGAAATAACCACGTGGTGAACCAAGAACGCAGCGAAGCTAACTTCAGCAATATATGTTATTGCATTTGATTTGATCAAGTTCATTTTGCCTACCTCAAAAAATGAAGCGGTGGCAGAGAAGCAAAAAACTGCTACAGCTATCTTTGTGGGCACTGGGCTAGCATTAAAGAAAAATATTAAATAAAAAAGCGAAACTATCACAGGAGCCAGCATAATTACCGGCGTGAACTTTTCAGAAGCAAATCTGTACGATGAGCCAAGCGTGAAAAGAGTACCCATGGTAATAAGGTTGTTCCATTCACTGATGTTAAATAATCTTCCGTAGAATTGATGGTTTACATAAAATATAAGCAGTGAGGCTATAGCTGTAGCCAAGGGGTATCTTGAGGTTGCCTTAACGATGGCCGGGAATGCGATATAAAGAGAAATTATCGCCCCTAAAAACCATTCGCCCGTAACGTAAAAAGTATTCAATTTGTAGTGGAGGTAACCATCAAAGCCAATTAGAGTCAGTAGGAAATTAACGGGCTTAGCTGAGAACGCAACGCCACCATTGCATATTATTAACGCAACAAGACATGCAACATAACAAACGTAGAACTGAGGAAATATCCTCAGAAGTCTCTTTTTATAAAATGAAAACACTCCACAGGAGTTTGATTTTGTTGATAGTGAGTAGCCGGATATTATCATGAAAAGCCCAACGCCAATCTGGCCTAAATCTATATAATTATTTCCATGCCAGCCTATCATATCACCCCATCCGCGCTTCATAATCATTTCCACATTGAAGTGGAACAGAATAATCATGAATAGCGATAAGACACGCAAAAGATCGATTGAAAAAATCCTTAATTTTTTGTTGCTCATTTTTTGTCCATCTTATGGGGGTTGTCTGCAGGGAATAGTAAGCGATAGTTAAGGAAGGTTAAAATATTTATTAAGATAAATCTTGAAAACGTGACAAGAAATTTCTCGCCTCATAGAAAAGTCCCCGCGATAGGGCAGAGATGTGCCGCAACTGCTCCAGTAAGGTGCAGGTGGGTAAAGTAAATTTAGCTAACAATGCATGACGACTTCAGCCGACACCAATGAGATAGATTTGCGGCACGCAAAGTCTTGTTACCTTCTGCAGGACACCTGTGAGACAAAAAATTGCCGCAATCTTACCTTTGGCTTTGCTTCAGGATTGGCAAAGGCACCATAAAACCGATACATCATCTACACCTTTGCATACTCATCTGACTGGCGATGAAGTTGGGGTTTGCTCGGGCAGGGCGTGACCGGTGGTTGTAGGTTTTTCTGGAATCATAGAGTTAGCGATAAAAAATCCCGGCATATTTAATTTCGGAACCCCATGTTGGTCGTACTTCGCAAGTTTAAAGAATACATTAGCCGGCCATACCTTACCGGCTGGAAATTATGCCAGGCTCGATTTACCCTCTAAAATCCCCCTTGTTCGCCAGATTGATGAAACAGACCTCGCAGTATGCTTCTGCTAAACCCGGACTTAACGTGCATCAGCCTGATCCAGCAATACTGCTCAGGCAGGTTTACGTCCCTCACTCCAGACACGGCGAAGCAGAACCACAATGAAAAAATTAGTTTTAATCACAGCCGTGCTGCTGCTTTCCGCATGCGCGACAAAACAGTACCCCCAGGCACCAGCGGTTACGGATGAGGAAGCGGTGGCGCTGGATTGTCAGGCGCTTGAGCGCGAGATCGCCAAAACGCACGGTATCCAGCAGGAGATCAAACAGACCAGCAACTTTGACTATCGTACGGTAATGGGCTTTCTGGGCGACTTCGGGATCGGCAACGGGATTGCGCGCCATAATGCCAGTGAAAAAGCGAAATCGCGGCTGTCACAGCTGCAGGCGCTGCGCGACGTAAAATGTAGCGCCCGCTAAGGGCAAGGCAAGTTTGCTATCCAGCCTGCATACGCTTTAGCGTGTAAAGCTTGTTTTATGAAATGTTATATCATAACATTTTACACTCTTTCACTTATGGAGGGTAAAATGGTGGCGAAAAAACAGGCTTTAACCGTATTGGTTATGCTGACGATCAGTGGGCAGGTTATGGCGCACGGGCATCACTCACACGGTCCGGCGCTGTCGCAAATGGAGCAGAAAGCGGCTGAAGGCATTTTCGACAATAAAGATGTCAGGGATCGCACGCTGGCGGACTGGGAAGGGGTATGGGACTCAGTTTATCCGTTGTTGCAGCAAGGCAAACTTGATCCGGTCTTTGTGAAGAAAGCGCAAAAAGACGGGCACAAGAGTCCAGAGCAATATAAAGCCTATTATCGCAAAGGCTATGCTACCGATATTGATCGAATGGGCATCGAAAATGGCGTTATTGAGTTTCACCGCGGCGGCAGCGTGTCAGCCTGTCACTACAGCTATGCGGGGCACAAAATCCTGACTTATGCCTCTGGCAATAAAGGGGTTCGCTACCTGTTCGAGTGTAATGACGCGAACAGTACCGCACCTAAATATGTCCAGTTTAGCGATCATATTATCGCACCGCGCAAATCGAGCCATTTCCATATATTTACCGGCAATGTTTCTCAACAGGCACTGCTGGACGAAATGGATAACTGGCCAACCTATTATCCGTATCAGTTAACGCAACAGCAGGTCGTTGACGAAATGCTGCATCATTCATAGTTTAAATACAGATTAAAATAGTCACGCAGAACAAGCTTTAAAAATTAATGCAAACTGCTCAGAGAGATATGTCAAGCTACAAGCTCGTCGCAGGCCAGGCTATGTCAGGTTCTGCGATGAAGCCAGGCTCCAGAGCATTGGTGCCGACTGCGGGGGAAATTTATAAAAATATTACCCTTACGTAACCATTCTTTTAATCGATTAAATATATCCCGGCGACGATAGCGCTGACAGAGATGATGTGCAGTAATTCAGTCATGTTATTTACCTCCTTTGTTGACCTCTGTTTCATTCAAGAAGCTATAAAGCAATCCGTCAAATAATGAGTATGAATTTATCAAATAAAAGTGGAACGAGATAAGGCGATACAACAAGCGGAACAGGGTTTATACAAAAAGCCAAACGGCAGAGCCGTAATGTTTTACCTTTTACGCTTCGTTCACGTTTCGGTGATTTTAGACGCATGATAAATAGTCACAGCGCTAAACTAGATATACCCAATAAGGGTAAATGGAGGTGCGTATGTCAGAACGTCCCGATGATCTCGATCCCATCCCCGGCGATGGCCAAGTGCCAGGCAGCATAGAAGATATACCCGGCGGAGATGAGGACGAGATGCCAGAAGATGACGAGTACCAGGAAGATGACGTCGAGGATGAAGACGAGGATGAAAATCTTAATCCCTGAATGCTAAAGCCGTCTGCGGGCGGCTTTGTTCATAGCGGCGCACGCAAAAAATTGCCCGCATAATGCGGGCAAGCCCAGTAGAGCAGAACTCTCGTTTACATTACGTAAAAGCAATGCGCATAGCGCATAGTCATCTTCTCACCGGGTCGAAAATAAGGAAATGGTCAGGCGGGTTATCTGTCACAGGAAATTCTTATTACGCAAAAAAAGACCCGCTCGAGGCGGGTGAAAATCGTTACATGGAGTAATCCACATAATAGGTCAGACGCTAACCTGTAACGAAAGTTCGAGCGAAGCGGTAAATTCTCTCTCACGCTCTTTTCCTCTGCGCTGTTATTGCTGCGTGTCGCGATAGCGTCGCCATTCAACCAGGGTTCCCAGCACAGACAGCGCCTGTTCAGACGAGCGCAACAGCGGGTAATCCTCATTGAGCGGTGCCAGTTCAAAGCTGTCCTGACTGCGCGCGCGATATTTGCGTACCACATAATCGCTGTCGCCATTTAGCGCGAGCACCAGCTCTCCGGGCTGGGGCGGTAACTCTGGATCGATAATCAGCAGATCGCCGCGCAGGCATTGCGGCGACAGCGCGTTGTCCCACAGCAGCACGGCAAAGCTGGCGGTAGAGTAGTCGCGATCTGTTTGCACACGCCTCGCAATTTCAACCTGATTAGCCTCTGATAGCCATAGCGAAATTTGCTCCCTTTCAAGTACGGGCACGCCGGTTTGCGTCTGATTTTGTACAGTAAAAACCGGTCCATCGCCGTCAACCAGCCATGCAGGCGCGCAGCCCAACGCCTCTGCGAGCCGCAGCAGATTTTCGCCGCGCGGCAGCGTCTCCTCTTTTTCCCACTGTGATATCGCCACATGGGAAACCGAAATTTTTTCCGCTACTGCTTTTTGCGTCAAATTCAAAGCCTTACGGCGGAAGCGGATACGTTCACCTGTTGTTTCTTTTTCCATCGTCTTGACATCTCCTGAGAGCCAGACTTAAGTATACTTAAGCTGTGAATTTAAGCAATCTTAAGTTACAGCGAGGGAGGCGCTTTGCGTTGTACGCCTGACGTCAGCAGCCGTTACCCGTCGAGCACAGAGGTGAGGCATGGAAAGTAGTCTGATTACCAGTGTTGGCGCATTAGTTCTTGGGGGCGGAGCGGCCGCGCTTTTCTGGAAGCCGCTCATTGCAGGCATTGCCTCTATTGTCACCAGCAATCGTGCCGGTGGAGAAATCATTACCAGTTACAAAGAGCAGGTGCTGTTGCTAAAGGAGAGTAACGCGTTGCTCCGTCAGGAGAATGATGATTTGCGAGTACGGCACGACACGAATTTGCGGCGGATTTCCACCCTTGAGACCGATCTGCGTCTGATCAAAAACGCACTCGGCATCCTGGTGGCAATGACCGATGCCGATCAAAACAGCAAGTTCCGCAATGAAATCGACAGGCTAATTTCCACTCTGGAGGATCGTAACGATGGCAGAGATACACAGTGAAATAAGACCGGCGACTCACAAACGTAAGCTCATGCTGGGCGTGCTGATGCTGGGCATGTCGATGGTATGCATTGTGATGACCATTCTTTTTTTATACGTCAGCAGTACTGCCAATCGGCGCGTAGAAGAGATTCGGCAGGAGTCCCGCGAATCTGCCGCCAGACGCGAAGCCAAAGTTGATCAGCTGTCGAAGCAGGTGTCCGCACTCCAGCGAAAGCTGGACGCGCTGCCCGATCGGACCGCCGCACAGACGGCCGACAAGGTTAAGCAGGTTGTTATACAGGATGAGTCCTCTGTAAAGCCGTAACAGGAGAGCCCTATGCGAATTTTTAACCTGATTGGGGAAGGTGTTCACGCCCTCCGATCGTTTATCATCACGAAGGAGTCTGCTATGACTGATACCAGCATCATTAACTCAACCGCTCAAAACAGTGACGCCACGCTGCCGCAGTTTGCCGTACCGGACAGCAATGTACCCACCGATCCGCAACTGCAGCGCTTAACCTCTCCCTCAACGGTTGCGCCAGCAACTTCAGAGGAGACGCCGGGAGAAACGCATGTGGCACCTGACGCGACGGCGCAGCACACCCCTGCTCAGTCTGCGGATCAGAGCCCAACCCCGGACGCTGCCACTTCCGCGTCTTCTACGGATCAGAGCGCAACCCCGGACGCTGCCGCCTCTGCGTCTTCTACGGATCAGAGCGCAGCCCCGGACGCTGCCGCCTCGGCACAGCCTGCGGATCAGAGCGCAACCCCGGATGCTGCCGCCTCCGCGCAGCCTGCGGATCAGAGCGCAGCCCCGGCCGCTGCCGCCTCGTCGCAGCCTGCCGATCAGAGCGCAACCCCGGCCGCTGCCGCCTCGTCGCAGCCTGCCGATCAGAGCGCAACCCCGGATGCTGCCGCCTCGGCGCAGCCTGCCGATCAGAGCACGCCCTCGAACGCTGCCGCTCAGTCCGCCGATCAGCCAGCGACGGCAGATACTTCCGCTAACGCGCAGTCCCAGGCGCAGACATCCGTGGCGGATGCCGCTGCCGGGCAGACCAGTCCGCAGGCTGACAACGCTGCTGTACAGGCGTCAGCCCCCGCAGCCGCATCCACCGCGCAGGCGTCTGCTCAGCCAGCGGCGAAAACGGAGCAAGATGACTTCAGCGCAGGCGTAAAAGATTTCAACGCCGCGTTTGATTTCGTCCAGCAGGGAATTGAGCGCCTTGGAGCGGCGGCCAGGAAAGAGCTGTTTGAACTGGCGCGTAAATATCTGTGATAACTGAGCGTGCGTAATATCAAAAGGGGACAGCGGGTCCCCTGTTTTTTTGCAAAAAATAGCGGCGCTTTTGGTCGCCCCGACGGTCTTGCAAAAGTTAAAGCGCATGAAAAGATTCTGTTCCGTTGCTGGCTGGCGGCGGGGAGGGTGCAGGCGTGACAAATTACATAAGATGCCCGTTCTGATAGCGGGCTGCGCCTTTCCTTGGGGTTCCCCTTAACAACGGCCATGCATAGCCCTTAACAGGGGCAAAAAGGAGTGAGCGAGCGCACCGTGGTTCTCTGGCTGCGGGTATCCTCAGGGGCAACTTGCGAACATTCTTAAAGCGGTTTCGTTATAATCCACTACCTTTAATCATTCACGCGAGATAATTATTGGTTAAAACGGCAGAAGGAAAAACAGCATGAGTGATTCAGTGGAAACGAAAAGCAAAACTGACTACCTGCGCGATGTAACCTCGCAGCTGAAAGAGATGCGCCACTATGCGCAAACCAATACCGAAACGCTCTCCAGCCACTGGCTCGCATTTGATGCTGGCGAATATAAAGATAAAGAGTTTGCCGGACGCATTGATGCGCTGCTGAACAAACAGGGCACGCTGCTGGATGACTTAGACGCCGCAATCCAGGACATGGAGATTGCGGTTAACCACAGCGAGCAGGAGAAGTAACCCTGCTCCAGCCGGTGGTCGTCGCGCTTAGTCGGCCACCAGCCACATTTCCGCTTCTTCAAACATCTCTTCGATGATGCGCGCCAGCGTCGCTTTATCATTTTTACTCATATCGGTTTCGATCGCGTTGCGCTCCATCGGCTTTACGCGCACTTCAAGCTCCGGGAAAACGCGCTGTACGCGCTTTTCCAGCTCCCGCAAAATCATTTCGCGCGCGCCTGGCAGGCCGGCTACGTTACGCTTATCGTAAATCAATTCCACAAACATACTGGTATTCCATACAGGGAAGAAATTCGCTGGCACATCATACTGTAAATCCAACCAGTGACAAGCGTCTCAGGCGCGTCAGAAGGTTTTTTTTTGGCGTCATACGCAAATTTGTGGCAGGCGGTGATCAAAACAGGGCGAGGAAGAAATTGCAGCAGGATAAAAAAATTAAACCTCTGGAGGTGGAAATCCAGCAACACCTCCAGAGGCGGTGCAAGCGCACCATTCGTTCAAGGACAATCACGACCGAAGTCGTGAAGTAAACTTATACAAGTTTTGCGAGCTTGTACAATTTAATCCTGAATTATTTTACTGGTTGGAGGTGTTGCCGCTCTCGGCAAGTCAGAGTTCGTTCTTAATGCAGAACTCTTCCCAGGTCATACCCAGCGATTCCGCATGAGATTTAAGGTAGTTTTCAATCGCTTCAGCGGCCACGGCTTTATCCGGCTCAGCAAGCTGGATAGAAAATATCATGCCATCAAGGTTTTTTTGACGCAAAAAGGCAGCATAAATGCGTTCGGCATGCCATTCGCGCAGCTGGCGCAGCGACATATTGGCGTGGCGCGCATCGCTTTCTGTCAGCTCATCAAGCGCGGCCTGAAAATCGGCGTGGGCGGTAAAGAACATCTCGCGCGCCTGCGCGTAATAGGCTTCTGGCGTTTTCATAAAGTTTCCTGAAAAGTTATTGTGGTGCAGCGCGCCAGTGTAACTCACCGGCCTGGGCTTGTCAGGACGCCGTTCCGGAGAGAAGCGGAAGAAAAAAAGTCTTCGCGCGGCGCGAAGCAGAACGTAGATTGCTTGCGGAAAGCAGGCGAAAAATTATAACTTAGCCGCCATTGAAGCGATCTCAGGGATTAACGATGAAAAAGTGGATGCTGACGGCCGCGCTGGCGCTGGCCGGTTGTGCGCAAATTAACAGCTATGAGGATGCGGTGCAGACGCCCGCCCCCGCCAGCCTGCAGGGCAACTGGCAAACCGTCGGCCCGCAGAGCGGCTTACGCAGCGATCAGGCGCTGGGCAGCCTGATTGTGAATGCAGACGGCAGCACGCTGGACTGCCGTCAGTGGATGCGTGTTATCGCCAAACCGGGCAAACTTTCGCGCCTCAGCGGCGACTACGTTAACGTCAACCGCCAGTCGCGCGTCATGCCACTGGTGCTGGAAGGAAGCGAACTGCATTATGACGGTTTGACGCTGCGCCGGGTTGAACGTCCGACGGTAGAGTGTCAGCAGGCGCTGGCTGAAGTGGCCCGACAGCCGAAAGCGGCGGTGATCCAGAATATCGAGCCGGACATCCTGAAGTCCGACATTACGCGGGCGAACGAAAAAAAACAGTAATGGCACCACGCCTTATTCCGTCAGACGCGACGGAATAAGGCGCTTAACGCTACTCTGCCACTACCCAGACGCTGACGCTGCCGCCGTTGCAGCGCACGACGAGGCTACCCTGTTCATCCGCGGTAATCGTCTCTTCGCGATGGCCTAAATAGTCGCGCCATGCTTTACCGGCAAAGCCTTCTCCCATCGCTACGTTTTTTTCGCCTTCGTCGCCGTTCGACATAATCACAATGCAGCCCGGCTGCTCAGCGGTGCCGCTGCGGCTGAACGCCACGCAGTTGGGATGATCGAAATAATCCGTTTGCGCCCCCCAGGCGTAAAGCTGACGCGCCCGAATCAACGCCTCCAGTTCTGCAATAGCAGGCATCTCGACGCGATGCGTCCCGCCGTCGCCGCCTTCATCTTCATAGCTGGCGCCAAACAGATCGGGATAAAACACCGTTGGCACTCCCTGTTCACGCAGCAGGATTAAGGCATAGGCAAGGGGCTTAAACCAGGCTTCTACCGGCGCTTCCAGCGACTGCAGCGCCTGAGTGTCGTGGTTGGCGACCAGCGTGACCGCATGCCAGGGATCGGCCTGTACCAGTGAATTAGCGAAAACCTGGCTGAGATCGTAGTCGCTGCCCTGCGTTGACGCCTGATGGAAATTCAGATGCAGCGGCGCGTCGAACAGCAGGGTTTTGCCGTCTACCTGCTGGATATATTCCAGCAGCTTGTCAGTCTCGAACGACCAGTATTCGGCGACGATAAACATCGGCTCGTCGGCGACCTCCTGAATATGTTCGATCCACTCTTTATAGAACCAGGCGGGAATATGTTTCACCGCATCAAGACGAAACCCGGTGCAGGGCACCTGTTGCATAACCCAGCGCGCCCAGTACTTCAGCTCTTCGCGTACGGCGTTGTTGCGAAAATCGATATTCGCGCCCATCAGATAGTCGAAATTACCCAGCTCGCTGTCTACCTGATCGTTCCAGCCGTCGGCGGTGTAGTCATTAACTATCTTGAAAACGCCGTTCTCATCCGGGTTTTCGATATGGTCGACGCCGCTAAAGCACTTATAGTCCCAGATGAATTTTGAATATTTACCCGCACGCGCCGCAAAGCTGAAGCGCGTCCAGGCTTCGCACTCGATCACCTCTTCGCTGATCTCGTCGCGGTTATCGGGATTGACGCGGTTGACGCGCACGCGCTCTTTCTCATCCGCGCCCATTTTATGGTTGACCACCACATCCAGCAGTACGCCGAGGTTGTGTGTGCGAAGGGCGTCCGCCGCAGCCAGCAGTTGCTGCTTGTCGCCATATTTGGTGGCGACGCTGCCTTTCTGTTCGAATTCGCCCAGGTCGAAAAGATCGTAGCTGTCGTAACCCACGGAATAGCCGCCCGATTCGCCTTTATACGCAGGCGGCAGCCAGGCCATGGTGATGCCGATCTCGCTCAGCCAGGCGGCTTTTTCGGCGACTTCAGGCCAAAGCTGGCCGCCGTCCGGGTAATACCAGTGGAAAAATTGCAATAACGTCGGATTGTGCATCTGCTGCGCTCCAGCGGGAAAAAAAGCAAGTATGGAGCACGACGCAAAAAAAGACGCACCGGCAGAACAACTCTTTTGTTCTTCGCGGTGCGTTTCAGAATCAGGAGAGGGGCTGGTTTTCCATCGGCACCATCACGCTGCCCTGTTTGCCATAGGCGTTGAGCACTGATTTCTGGCGGGTATTCTGGTTAACCAGCGTTGAAAGCTCGTTCATGCGCTCCTGCAGCAGGCGCTTCACTTCGCTTTCATTATCAAGGATATGGCGCAGTACCGGACGCAGCTGCTCCTGCGCCTGCGCAGAAGGCGAAGCAGCCTCGGTCGATCGCGCCAGCCGTTGCACCGCGCTGACGTAATCAACTTCCTTTTTGATCAAATCATCCCATTCGCCCTCGGCCGCAAGACGCAGCATTTGCTGGCTGAGATCGAGTAACTGCTGGTAAATGGTAATCAGTTGCGGTGCTAGTATCATTAAACGGCGTCCTGAATCAGAGGTTGAGGCTGGGCAACTTCCTTCCAGGCATCAGCGATATTACGCAGCAGCGCTTCGACCTCAACAATGGCCTCCACGTCATTACGTAAATTCGCCTGAAGGAGGCGCCGCACCATATAGGCGTAAAGCGAAAGCAGGTTGGTGGTGAGCTCATCGCCGCTCTCTTCTGCGAGACCTTGCCTGAGCCCGTTTTCAATAATGTTAATGGCTTTAGAGAGGGAAAGACCTTTGCCCTCAATGTTGCCGTCCTGCAGGAACAGACGAGCGCGTACCAGCGCGCTGAGCGCGCCTTCGAACAACATATTCACCAGCTGCTGCTGGCTGGCGCTCATCACGGCGCTTTCGACGCCGATTTTTGCATAGGCCTGTGTGCCGTTTGCGGTGTACATGATCACTCCTTAGTAAAATCAGCTCTTGGAGCTGGAGCTGCTTGACGTATCGAACTGCTGCGTCAGATAGCTGCTGGTCTGGTTTAGCGAGCTCATGACCACGTCGAGCTGGGTAAACTGGGTTTTTAAGCGCGCAATGGTGTCAGTAATGCGGTCGTTTACCTTGTTGTACTGCGCGGTCAGGTCGTTCAGCGTCTTGCTGACGCCATCAGTCGCCGACTGCACAATGCCGGTGCTGGAGAGCCAGCTGGTCAGGTTGCTGGCGACAGTGGTGGCGACGCCGGTGGTTTTGCCGTCACCGATAATCATCTCTTTCACGCCCGCCATATTCGAGGTCAGGCTGGTGTTCAGCTTGCTGGAGTCCAGATCCAGCTGACCAGTGGTGGGATCGGTAGTCACGCCGATCTGCGCCAGGGTTTTAAAGGTGGAAGAGCTGGAGGCGTTGGTCAGCAGGCTTTTCAGCTGGCTCTGGATAGTGCGCAGCGTACTGTCGCCCAGCAGCGCGCCGTTACTGCTGTCCTGCGAGCTGGCGCCCACATCGACGGCGGTATATTTGGTCAGGCTGGAGAAGCTGTCCTGCAGTGTGTTATAGGCCGACACCCAGCTGGTGATGGCGTTGCTGGCTTTAGAGGTGTCGGTGGCGACGGTCAGCGTCTGGTTGCCGCTGGTGGTGTCGCTCAGGTTCAGCGTAATGCCTTCCAGCGCGTCGCTGATGGTGTTACTGCTGTTTTCGATAGCGATATTGTTAACGGTCAGCTTGGCGTTCTGCGCCGTCACACTTTCCGTCATCGCATTGCTGCTGGCGCTGGCGTCGTAGCCGACAATGCCCTGCAGCGTACTGTCGCCGGTAACTTTAATGCTGCTGACGGCATTATCCGAACCGGTTTTATCAGAGGTGACGGAGAGGCGGTAGCTGCCGTCCGCGACTTTGATAATGCTGGCGGTAACGCCTGCATCGGCGCCGTTAATAGCGTCGCGCATACCGGTCAGCGAGGTCTGGTCGCTGGTCAGCGTAATATCTTTGCTGGAGCCGTCTGCCAGCGCAATGCTCAGCGTGCGGCTGCTGACCGAGCTGTCGCCCAGCGCCGTGGTGTTGCTGCTTTGTACCGCTGAGGTCAGGGTCTGCGCCTGCGCCAGCTGCGATACGCTGATGGTGTATTTACCCGCCACGGTGCTGCCAGAGGTAGTGGCGCTAAATGCGCTGGAGCTGCTGGTCGCCGTCGTGGCAGTGAACAGGTCCGCATTATTCAGCGTGGTGTTCGCCGTCTGAAAGGTGGTCAGCGCGCTTTTCAGCGTCGCGTAGGCGCTCAACTTGGCGGTATAAGAAGACTGTTGGTTAGAGATCGGCGTCAGGGCGGCTTTTTCCGCCGTCTGCATGCTGTCAAGAATACTGCTTAAATCCAGGCCTGAACCGATACCCAGGGTAGAGATACTTGCCATGCTTGTTTCCTTATCATGTCGACACGGAGAGTGAATACCGGGGTTATCGGCGGCGAATGGGGAAAGTTTAAAGTTATTCCTGCCGGCGCGATAAAGGGAATAGCGCATATAGAGAAGGGTATTTCTAAGGCTAGAAAAAGGGAGATTTTCTTCTAAAGAAGTCGCAGGCGAGGGCGATAAAGATAAGCGTGACAGGTTGAAGGAAAAAAATTTCACCTGGTACTAAAAAAATTCTAAAGGTTGTTTAAGGGCAGACGATAACAACTTTGACGGCGCTGAAGCCGGCGGGTTGAAGCCCACACCTTAACCGAAAGACTTGATTAACAGGAATATTTATCATGGCCCAAGTCATTAATACCAACAGCCTCTCGCTGATCACTCAGAACAACATCAACAAGAACCAGTCCGCTCTGTCTACTTCTATCGAGCGTCTGTCTTCTGGTCTTCGTATCAACAGCGCTAAAGATGACGCTGCTGGTCAGGCAATTGCCAACCGCTTTACTTCTAACATCAACGGCCTGACTCAGGCTTCACGTAACGCCAACGACGGTATCTCTGCTGCGCAGACTACTGAAGGCGCGCTGTCAGAAATCAACAACAACCTGCAGCGTGTACGTGAACTGACCGTACAGGCACAGAACGGCACCAACTCTGATTCCGACCTGTCTTCAATCCAGGACGAAATCAAATCACGTCTGGACGAAATTGACCGCGTATCTGGTCAGACTCAGTTCAACGGCGTGAACGTACTGGCTAAAGACGGCAAAATGTCTATCCAGGTTGGCGCTAACGATGGCCAGACCATCGACATCGACCTGAAGAAAATTGACTCATCTACTTTAGGCCTGAGCGGTTTCAGCGTCTCTAAAAACGCGCTGAAAACCAGCGATGCCATTACTCAGGTAGGTGCTAGCGGTTCTCTGAAAAATGTTGACCTGTCAAGCGTTGCTACTGCACTGAAAGTGGACGCAAGCTCACTGTCACTGAAAAACGTGCAGACTGCAGCGGGTGCGGCGACCTCTACTTACGTCGTCTCTTCAGGCAGCGACAACTATGCAGTATCAGTAGACGATACCACTGGTAACGTTTCTCTGAACACCACCGACGTGTCATACACCGACACTGCAAACGGCGTGACCGCGGGTACCATGTCTGGTCAGTTCGTTAAAGTAGGTGCTGATTCAACTGGCGCTGCGCAGGGTTATGTCACCGTTCAGGGCAAAGATTACAACACGGCTGCAGGCGCAATCGTAGATGGCGGCGCAACGGGTACCACTGCCGTAGCCAGCAACATCGGCGACATCGCTTCTGCTAGCAACGCCAACCTGCACACTGGTTCAGCGACTTCTAACCCGCTGGCACTGCTGGACAAGGCTATCTCTTCAGTGGATACCTTCCGTTCAAGCCTGGGTGCGGTGCAGAACCGTCTGGACTCTGCTATCACTAACCTGAACAACACCACGACTAACCTGTCTGAAGCACAGTCTCGTATTCAGGATGCTGACTACGCGACCGAAGTTTCAAACATGTCTAAAGCACAGATCATCCAGCAGGCTGGTAACTCCGTGTTGGCGAAAGCTAACCAGGTTCCGCAGCAGGTTCTGTCTCTGCTGCAGGGCTAATCGCCCTCTGGTGAACGACCTGAAACCCCGCTTCGGCGGGGTTTTTTTATGGCTGAAAAGCAGCGAATCCGTCACCATCCTGTTACAGATCCTCGCCGCGCTGCCGATAACTTCCTACAGAACATCACAACTTTTTTAGCCCGATTTTTCTTTTTCTGGAGTGTCTATGCGCTTCAATTATGACTTGTTACCCGGCGAGCAGCTGGCCTTCGACGAGATCGCGCTGCGTTACGCGCAGCAGCATCCCGACGAAAAGGCGCTTACCGTGCGCGGGTTGCTGAGCCCGTCCACCAGCCACCGTACTCTACGCATTCGCGCGATCTTCGCCGGTGAAGAGAGCAACAGTTCGCTGGAAGATCTCCTGTTTATCTCCGACGATAACGAACGCAAAAACTACCTGCGCCGTTTCGAGCACTACCTGAAGTCGCAGGAGCCGTTCGCCTATTTTCGCCGCAGCGAGGCGCAGCGCGACAATCTCTGGCAGGTCATGGGCGAGAGCCGGGTCTACGCCATGATCGATCCCCACTCCGCCGCCGCGCAGAACCTGCTCGCCAGCCGCGGTTATCAGCTGGTATTGATGCGCGAGGATGAGAACGAGGCGTACTGGCAGCTTTTCGATCCCCAGATGCATCCCTGTTTTCCGCTTTCGCGCCGCATCCAGTTTATTGTGGTGCTGAGTACGCCGCAGCATAAGGTGCCAACGGCGGTGATGGCGGGCATGGAGGTCGGGCGGCGCGTCAAAGCCAGTGTATTGCAGCGCGCCAGCCAGGCGGAGTTTCTGGCGGCGGTTAAAGCGCGCTACGGCGGCTGCGTCATAACCGGCACGCGTCTTACCGAACGTCACAGCTGGCCCTGGGTAGAGGCGTGCCATATCGACAGGCGGCAAAATGAGGAGGGCGGCCTGGCGGACAACAGCGTCGATAATGGCCTGTTCCTGCGCAGCGATTTGCAGCGTCTGTTTATCAATAAAATGATAAGCATCGATGGTGATTCAGGGCAGATACGTTTCCATCCTGACGCAGAAATCCAGCAAAGCATTAGCCCCTATTACCAGGCGCTGGAGGGGCAGGTCTGCGCCCTGTGGGAGGCGGTTCCGCTCGCCACGCGGCAGCGGCTGAGCGCGTTGGGTTAAGCGCCCTTATGGGAGCGGAACAATCCGCTCTCTGACATAACAAAAATGAAATAACCTCGCTTTTGCCCGCCTATTCACCCAATCAATCCCCCCTACAGAATTGGATAATCCTGCCGATAACTTCATTAACGCAGGGTAGTCAACGTGAACGATTTCTATACCGCCGAAGGCGTGATGGATAAACATTCGCTCTGGCAGCGCTACGTCCCGCTGGTGCGCCATGAAGCATTGCGTCTGCAGGTTCGTCTGCCAGCCAGCGTTGAGCTAGACGATCTGCTGCAGGCCGGTGGCATTGGCTTGCTGAATGCTGTGGAGCGTTACGACGCTCTGCAGGGGACAGCATTCACCACCTACGCCGTGCAGCGCATCCGTGGCGCAATGCTGGATGAGCTTCGCAGCCGTGACTGGGCGCCGCGCAGCGTGCGACGTAACGCACGCGAAGTGGCGGGTGCGATGCATCAGGTCGAGCAGATGATGGGGCGTGCAGCCACCGAGCAGGAAGTAGCCGATCGGCTGAATGTTTCGATGGAAGAATACCGGCAAATTTTGCTGGATACCAATAACAGCCAGCTCTTCTCCTACGACGAGTATCGAGAAGAACACGGCGACAGCGCGGAGCTGGTCACGGAAGGGCATGAAGAGGCCAACCCGTTGCATCAGCTACTTGAAGGGAATCTGCGTGAACGCGTCATTGAAGCGATCGAAGCCTTACCCGATCGCGAAAAAATGGTGCTGACACTGTACTACCAGGAAGAACTGAACCTGAAAGAGATTGGAGCGGTACTCGACGTGGGCGAATCACGCGTCAGTCAACTGCACAGTCAGGCGATAAAACGCCTGCGTGCCCGACTTACGGGAGCGCGCTGACGGCTTCAGTTCCTGGCGATCTAAAAATAATAAAACCGGGGACTCAGCAATGGGAGCCAAATCCAAAGCCAGACCTTTAAGCCGTTATCTTAAAGACTACAAACATAGCCAGAGCCACTGTTCACACTGTGGCAAAGTGCTGGACCGCATGGCGTTGGTCTTTCGCGGTCAGATCATCAATAAAGAGGCCATTGCGCGCATGGACCAGATGATTGATGAGCAGCTGTGGCTGAAATTACAGCCAGAACTGACCGCGCTGTGCCGTTTTTGTAGTGATATTTTTTGCAATACGCATCCTAATTACTTCGACATTATGGCATTCAAGCAGTACCTGTTTGAGCAGACGGAAATGAGCCACAGCACTATCCGCGAATATGTGGTACGGCTGCGTCGTCTGGACGATATGCTTAAGGCCAAAAATTTCCCGGCTGACCGCTTAAGCGGCAACAGCTGGCATGAGTGCCTGGAGAATGATCTGCCTGATGCGGGCAATAATAACTACCGCATCGCGCTGCGCAAATATGACCAGTTTTTGGGGTGGCAGCGCAGCTAGCTGCCGAAGCGCTGGCACGCTGATCGTCTCCGCTCAGGTGGGGACGCGTCAGAGAGACCAGCGAAGCATTCAGTATGCCGCCGCGGCGCACTTAGCCAGGCGGTTATCTGCGAAGCAGGCAGCGCAACCTGTACCGACGGGAAGCCGTTCCTGTTACGAGGGAGCGGTTGTGCGATAGTCATAAGTATGTCCCCGTGCGGCAGACCGCCGCTTAAAAATGCGTAAGCATCAGGTGACCTCTTCTTTTACGCGCGAAGGCAGATGATCCTTCGCGCAACTTCTGCAACACTGTAAAGATTACTGTGACAGCCCTGGAGGCCGCATTGTCTTTACATCATCTTCACCAGTATCCACGCCTTGAGCTGCTCGGCGCGCCGACCCCGCTGGAGCATCTGCCACGCCTTTCTGACTATGTCGGTCGCGATATTTTTATCAAACGTGACGATGTCACGCCGATCGCCCTTGGCGGAAATAAACTGCGCAAACTGGAGTTCCTGGCAGCGGATGCGCTGCGCGAAGGGGCTGACGTGTTGCTGACGGCGGGCGCTATCCAGTCTAACCACGTACGTCAGACCGCCGCCGTCGCGGCAAAGCTTGGCCTGAAGTGCGTCGCGCTACTGGAAAACCCAATTGGCACCGAGGCGGAAAACTACCTCAGCAACGGCAATCGACTGCTGCTGGATCTCTTCGACTGTGAAATCGTGCTGGTAGAGGCGCTGAGCAATCCGGCGGCGCAGCTGGCGGCGCAGGCGGAACGCCTTGAAGCGCAGGGTTTTCGTCCTTATGTCGTTCCGGTAGGCGGCTCGAACTGGCTGGGCGCGCTGGGGTATATCGAATGTGCGCAGGAAATTGCCCATCAGAGCGAAGGCGTAGTCGATTACGCCGCCGTAGTGGTGGCGTCCGGCAGCGCAGGCACCCATGCCGGGCTGGCGGTCGGGCTGGAGCAGCTGCTGCCGCAAACGGAGGTGATCGGTGTTACCGTTTCGCGTAAAACGGAGCAGCAGCTGCCGGTGGTAGACAGCCTGCGTCAGCAGTTGATCGGCAAGCTGGAACTGACCAGCACCGCGCCCGTTACGCTGTGGGACGACTACTTTGCACCACGCTACGGCGAACCAAACGAAGAGGGGATGGAAGCCGTCAAACTGCTGGCCCGCCTGGAAGGCATTTTGCTCGATCCGGTTTACACCGGCAAAGCGATGGCCGGCCTGCTGGACGGTATCAGCCAGAACCGCTTCCGTCGCGAAGGTCCGCTGCTCTTTGTGCATACCGGCGGTGCGCCAGCGTTATTTGCTTATCATCCTTCGGTCTGAGCAGTCGGAAAAAAAACGTTTATACTGCGCGAGTTACTGAAGCAGTACCGGGCGGCGCGTAAGCGCTGCCTGACAACACACATCACATACTAATAAATGGGGTAGATATGATTTTTTCTCGTGTTGGTCGCCATCTGGCGATGGGCGTGATGGCGGCGGCGCTAATTGTCGGCGTTAACATCAAAACGCACGCAGCGGAAAACCTGCTGGCGCAGATCAAAGACAAAGGTGAGCTGCGCGTTGGTCTGGAAGGAACCTATCCGCCGTTCAGCTTTCAGGATGAAAACGGCAAACTGACCGGCTTCGAAGTAGAGTTCGCGCAGCAGCTGGCGCAGCATATGGGTGTAAAAGCCAAACTGCAGCCGACCAAATGGGACGGCATGCTGGCGGCGCTGGATTCTAAACGCATCGACGTGGTGATCAATCAGGTGACCATCTCCGACGAGCGCCAGAAGAAGTATGACTTCTCCACGCCTTATACCATCTCCGGCGTGCAGGCGCTGACGATGAAAGCCAAAGCGGGCACCATTAACAAGCCGGAAGATCTGGCGGGTAAAAAAGTCGGCGTTGGCCTGGGCACCAACTATGAGCAGTGGCTGCGCAGCAACGTAAAAGGGGTCGATATTCGTACTTATGATGACGACCCGACTAAATATCAGGATCTGCGCTCTGGCCGTCTGGATGCGATCCTGGTCGATCGTCTGGCCGCGCTGGATCTGGTGAAGAAAACCGGCGATACCATGGCGGTAGCGGGCGCGCCATTCTCACGTCTCGCCTCCGGCGTGGCGCTGCGCAAAGGCAACGAGGATCTGCTCAACGCAGTCAATCAGGCGATCGCTGCCATGCAGAAAGATGGCTCGCTGGCCAAACTGTCTGAAAAATGGTTCGGCGCGGATGTGACTAAGTAATGCAGGAAAGTCTCAAACTGGTGCTGGATTCAGCACCTTTTTTATTAAAAGGCGCGCTCTTTACGCTACAGCTCAGCATCGGCGGCATGTTTTTCGGCCTGGTGCTGGGCTTCGTGCTGGCGCTGATGCGGCTGTCGCGCTTCTGGCCGGTTAGCCTGCTCTCCCGTTTTTACGTCTCGGTCTTTCGCGGCACGCCGCTGATCGCCCAGCTGTTTATGATCTACTACGGCCTGCCGCAGTTCGGCATCGAACTCGATCCCATTCCCTCTGCCATGATTGGCCTGTCGCTCAATACCGCCGCCTACGCCTCGGAGTCGCTGCGTGGCGCGATTGCGGCCATTGAGCGCGGCCAGTGGGAAGCGGCGGCAAGTATCGGCATGACCCGCTGGCAGACGCTGCGCCGGGTGATCCTGCCGCAGGCGGCGCGTACGGCGCTGCCGCCGCTCGGCAACAGCTTTATCAGCCTGGTGAAGGATACCTCGCTGGCGGCGACCATTCAGGTGCCGGAGCTGTTCCGTCAGGCGCAGCTGATCACCTCGCGCACGCTGGAGGTTTTCACCATGTACCTGGCGGCGTCACTGATCTACTGGGTAATGGCGACGCTGCTGTCGGCGCTGCAAAACCGGCTGGAAAAACGGGTCAATCGTCAGGATGAGGAGGCGAAATGAGCGCCATTGAGATCACCGGACTGGTGAAAACCTTCAACGGCCAGACAGTGCTGCACGGCATCGACCTGGAGGTCGCCTCGGGCGAAGTGGTGGCGATTATCGGTCCCAGCGGGTCAGGGAAAACGACGCTGCTGCGCTGTATCAACCTGCTGGAGACGCCAGACAGCGGCACCATCAAAGTCGGGGAGATCGCTATCGACGCCAGGCTGGCGCAGACGAAGCAGAAAGAGCAGGTGCGTCAGCTGCGCCAGCAGGTCGGCTTTGTTTTCCAGAACTTCAATCTGTTTCCTCACCGCTCGGTGCTGGAAAACATTATTGAAGGGCCGGTCATCGTTAAAGGCGAACCCAAAGGGGAAGCTGAGGCGCGCGCCCGCGCGCTGCTGGAGAAAGTCGGATTGCAGGGCAGGGAGAGCAGTTTCCCGCGTCGGCTTTCTGGCGGCCAGCAGCAGCGCGTCGCCATCGCCCGTGCGCTGGCGATGCGTCCGCAGGTGATCCTGTTTGACGAGCCGACCTCGGCGCTCGATCCCGAGCTGGTGGGTGAGGTGCTCAACACCATCCGCGCGCTGGCGCAGGAGAAACGCACCATGGTCATCGTCACCCATGAGATGAGCTTTGCCCGCGACGTGGCGGATCGGGCGATCTTTATGGATCAGGGCCGCATCGTTGAGCAAGGCCCGGCGAAAGCGTTGTTCAGCAACCCGCAGCAGGCGCGTACTCGCCAGTTCCTTGATAAATTTCTTAATCAGTAATGGATACGCCTCTGCGGAGGCGTATATCTGCTGTGCCTGACCATCCTGACCATCCTGACCATCCTGACCATCCTGACCATCCTGACCATCCTGACCATCCTGACCATCCTGACCATCCTGACCATCCTGGCTCAGCGGTCACGCGTGCCGCGTTGTAACAGGTGCGGAAGGCAAAGATAAGTGCCTGGCCGCTATTATTCCCGCGCGTTAACACAATTATTTATTCACGCTTAAACAATCTGGTGCAAAGTCTTTAATTATTGCAGCTTTGAATATATCAATATCTGGCTTTTCTGCATTAGGGTTACTCCTATTTACCCCGGCAAATAACGAGCATTATAATTCCCACTCTGCCTGTTTAGTCATTAACAGCTAACTAAAAAATAGCGTGCATCCTGAAAGTAAAGAAAAAGCGAAACGCGTAAAGGATTGTTAATTCAGGGCCAGCGCAATATTTTTAAGAGTTTCGCTAGAGTCAGTAGCAAGGGAATAGCGAATAATCGCCAGATAATCCTAAAAGTGTCATTCCCTTTTTTCTTTCCGCTTTAAATTTCTGACCTACACAGCAGGAGTCAAATCATGAGCAACATCAAGTCAGATGAAATATCATGGATCAATACCCTAAAGGGCGCCTGCATACTGCTGGTCGTGCTATATCACACTGTATTGCCCGGCTTTGAAGGCACCCTGAAGTATCTCTCTGCCGGCTGGATACCGGCGGAAATGTGGGTGCAGTTTAATACTGTGCTGTCGCCGTTACGTATGCCCGCCTTTTTCTTCGTATCGGGACTGCTGGCCACCAACGGCATTCTAAACCGCCCCTGGAAGCAGGTCTTTACCAGCCGTATCACCAATCTTTTCTATCTCTACATTCTGTGGGGCTTTATTCAGTGGTGGTCTATTACCGGCATCTCGACTGAAATTACCGGGCAGCGTATTTCTCAAAACCTGAACGCCGCCTATGCCGGTTCGCTGTTTGAATTTTTAAAGCTCACCTTTATGGCGATGAGCACCTCCTGGTATCTTTACGGGCTTGGCTTATATTTCCTCTGCGCCAAAATATTCCGCCAGCATAAAGTGGCCCTGTTAGCGATCGCCGTGATCCTTAATTATCTTGCTGTCGAAAAAATTATTCCCATGTGGGGGCCGCAGAGCGTCGCGCAATATTTTGTGTTCTTCCTGCTGGGCGTATTCTGGAGCCCGGTAATGCTGCGCCTGAGCGAGTGGCGTCGTGAAAACTGGACGCCCTGGGCGATACTGGCGGCGCTTGCTGGCATCCATGTTATTTTCGGCCTCGATAAGAGCCTGTTTATGTGCATCATCGCGGTGCTGGTGAGCGTGGCGGTCTGCCGCTGGCTCAATCAACGCTTCAGCATGCGCTTTATGAACTGGATAGGGCGTAATACGCTACAAATCTACGTCATTCACCGCATTTTCATTGAGTTCTTCGGCATGTCGGCGATTCTGTTCGCCCAGCGCCATCATCTGTTTGAACAGGCCTGGTTCTCCTTTCTGTGGGCCTGCCTCTATCCGGTGGCGATAGTCGGCCTCTGTTCGCTCTGTTCGGTAGCGGTGTGGTCGGTGACCAATCGCGGTCTGGGGCAGTCGCTGTTTATCTTCCCGACGCTGATCGGGCTGAAGCGCGCCCGCTCCACAGCCTGAAAAAAAGCCCCGCGCAGGCGGGGCTGATGTCGAACACAGCGCAGCGGGCCTCAGGCCCGCTGTTGGCTTAACTCTTTACGCGGTTAGCGAAGCTTTTGCGCAGCTTCTGCAGTTTCGGCGGGATCACCGCCATGCAGTAGCCGTTGCGCTGGCCAGCGCCGTCCCAGTAGTCCTGATGGTACGCCTCGGCGGGATACCACTCTTTCAGCGGTTCAATAGTCGTGACCACCGGATCCTGATGGTCCTGCTGCGCGCGCGCAATGGCGGCGACCGCTTCCGCTTCCTGCTCCGGCGTAGCCGGGAAGATGGCAGAACGATATTGCGTGCCGATGTCGTTGCCCTGGCGGTTAAGCTGGGTAGGATCGTGAGTGGCGAAGCTGATATCCAGCAGATCGCCATAGCTCACTTTTTCGGGGTCGAACCCTATGCGAATCGCTTCTGCATGACCGGTCGCGCCGCTGCATACCTGCTCATAGGTCGGGTTTGGGCGCGCACCGCCGGTATAGCCGCTTTCAACCGACTCCACGCCGATCACATCTTTAAAAACCGCTTCGGTACACCAGAAACAGCCGCCTGCGATCACTGCGTATTCGATTGCCATAATGCTTAACTCCTGTCGAGGTCGAGTAAGAGAGAGTAAGGACGGCGGCGATCCTTTTCAACCTGCGCATGGCGAGATTTGTTTGCGAGACGCTAAATCAGCATCTCCGGTTTAAACTGCCCGCTGCGATCGAGCACGCGGTCGCCCATGATGGTAAAGCGGCCCTCGCCGGTATAGTGCAGCGTAGGAGGAAACTCCGGCTCGTCAGAGACATGCGCCTTCACGATTTCGAAAATAAACAGGTTGTAGTTATCCACCATTGAATCGTCATAGAGCTGGCACTCAAAGCTGGCGAAACACTCGTTAATCAGCGGGGCGTTCACTACGCTGGCAGGCCCGGGAGTGAGATCGAAGGCATCGAACTTATCCAGTTTGTCGCCGTGGCTGTTGCCGATAGCGACGACCTTATCAATCAGATCCGCCGAGGGTACGTTCAGCACGCACTGGCCGCTGTCGCGGATCAGCGCATGGCTGTGGTTCATGCTGGAGATCATGCAGCCGACCAGCGACGGCGAAAACTCCAGTACCGTATGCCAGCCGAGGGTCATGATGTCGCTGTGCGTGCCGAACTGCGAGCTGAGCAGCAGCACCGGGCCTGGCTCCAGATATTTGCGCGCCTTGCTGACCGGAAAGGCGGTTTTGTGCAGACGTGGACTCATGGCATTTCCTTGTTTCGGGGCGATGCCATTAAGTGTAGAAGCTACAGGTCGATCACCAGCGCTTTACTGCGGCTGCGCGAACAGCAGAGCGCGATTTGTTGACGCGGCGCAGATTTTTCCTCCTCCGACTGGACGGTGTCGCGGTGGTCCGCCTCGCCTGACAGCACCGGCGTCAGACAGGCACCGCACAGCCCCATTTCGCAGGAGAGCGGCACATCAACGCCATTCTCCAGCAGCACGCGGGCGATAGTCTTATCCGCAGGCACAGGCCAGCTGGCGCCGGTGGAGGCCAGCGTGACGGTAAAGCTCTCGCCGTTTTCCTGCGCGGACGGCGGGAGGGTAGCGCTAAAGGCCTCTGTATGCACCTGCTCTGCGCGCCAGCCAAGCGCCTGCGCCTGCTGTTGCAGATGCGTCATAAAGCCCTGCGGGCCACAGAGATAGAGATGCGCGCCGCTCACAGGCGCGCGCAGCGGCTCGGGCAGGTGCTGGCGCGGGCTCTTGCCCTCGGCGCTGCACAGGATTTCACCATAGCCGTGCCGGAAGGGATGAAGCAGATGGCGCGCCAGGGCGGCGTCCTGGCGTTGCTTCACGTAGTAGTGCAGCGAAAAAGGGACGCCGTCGGCGTCGAGCTGCGCCGCCATCGCCAGCAGCGGCGTCAGGCCGATGCCTGCGGCGATAAGCACCACCCGCTGCGCCGCCACCAGCGGAAAAAGATTGCGCGGCGCGGAAATCGTGAGCCGCTGGCCCAGGCGCAGCTGCTGATGAATATAGCGCGAGCCGCCGCGCGAATCGGCCGCCAGCCCGACGCAGATCAGATAGCGATCCTGGCGCATGGGCGAGCCGGTCAGCGAATATTGCCGCACCATGCCGTTGCCCAGCTGCAGGTCGATATGCGCGCCTGCTTCCCAGCGCGGCAGTGGTTCGCCGTCGTCGCGCACCAGGCTCAGCGCAACGGCATGACGTCCCTGGCGCGACAGACCATCGACAATCACCGTAAAGGTTGTCATCTCATTTACCTCGCTAGACCAGGAAAAATTCGCCGTACCCCTGCTTCTTCAGGCCGCGACGGTAGGCGATAGAGCTGCGATCGGCCGGGATATGCGCCTCCAGCGTCAGATCGAGCGGCAAACGTTCTGGCATCTGCGTCTCCACCATCAGACGATCTTCTTCGAACACGCGGTGGTTAAAGGCGTGTACATCCTCAACCGGTATGTGCAGGTCGAAGTTGCGCGCGATGGGCGCGAACATACGCGTTTTGCGCGCCGAGACTGGCGAGGCGGCATTCATAATGACCAGCCGCGCCGCGTCGGGAAAATGCACCGTCAGCGTGGCGGTAAAGGGCAAATACATCTCAAAATGACGCAGCCACTGAAAGCCTTCCGGCGCCTGCTGATCCGAACCTGCCGCAAAGTTGGATACGGAGCTCCAGTAGTCAACCGCAAAGCCATACTCCGTCTCGACAGGGTTGTAGGGCGGAACTTCCTGGTTGTCTGGGTCGGCGAAGGTTTCGCTGTGCACCCAGGCGAAATGCGCCACGTCGAGAAACCCCTCCACCTGACGTCCGGCAAACCCGGCGACGTCAAAAGGCGGGCAGTTGATCTGCTGGAAGCCAGCGTCGTGCCAGTGCGGCATTTGCGGCAGCGCGTCAGGATTGTCGGCGTCCGGCGCCAGGCAGACCCAGACCAGTCCAAAACGCACCTCTACCGGAAAGCTGATGAGATTGAGTTTGGCGGGCACCGGCTGGCTGGGGCTGGAGGGAATGCGGTTGCAGCGGCCATCCTCGCCGAAGCGGAGACCGTGATAAGGACAGATAATGCCGTGATCGTCGTGAAAGCCGAGCGTCAGCGGCACGCCGCGATGCGGACAAACATCTTTCGCGGCGACGATCTGCTCATTAATGCGATAGAGCACCAGCTGCTCGTCAAGCAGTACCGCTTTCATCGGCGAGGGGCCCACGTCGCAGAGACGCGCCACCGGATGCCAGCAGCGCGCCAGTCGCAACCAGTCGTCGGGTTCAAACGTGCAATGGGCCGGAGGCGCAGGTTGTTTCATGGCGATGACCTTTCTGAAAAGTAAGGGGGCGATGCGATCATTGTGGACAGAGCAGGGTGCAACGATCCATCATCGTTTTTTCAGTCAGGTGTTGCGTTAAACAGTACAGGTTCCCCATGCTTCCCTTTTCACGCTTCTCACACTATTTCCTGGAGCTGGCGCGCAGCGGCAGCTTACGCAAGGCGGCGGAACAGCTGCACGTCTCCGCTTCAGCGATTAACCGGCAGATCCTGCAGGCGGAGGAGGAGCTTGGCATGCGGCTGTTTGAGCGGCTGCCGGACGGTATGCGCCTGACCAGCGCGGGCGAGCTGCTGCTGGACGATCTGCGTCGCTGGCAGCGGGAATATCAGCGTACCCGCCAGCGTTTTGATGAGATACAGGGACTGCGGCGCGGGCACGTCAGTCTCGGCCTGATTCAGGCGCTGAACGAAGGGGCGATTGCCGATGCGCTGTCGCAAATAGCGCAGACGCACCCCTGGCTGCGCCTCGATCTCAGCGTGCATGACAGCGCGCAGATTAGCGAGCAGGTGCGGCTGGCGGAGCTGGATGCCGGGCTGGTGCTGGATCCGCAGGGGCAGGCGGGGTTGAGCGTGATGGCCTTTGCAGAGCTGCCGATTGGCGTCGTGTTGCCCGCCGGGCATGCGCTTAGCGGGCGCGATACGCTCTCTACCGGCCAGCTCAGTGCCGAGCGGCATATTATTCCCGGCCCGCCACTGGTGGTGCATGAGCGAGTTGAGATGCTTTACCGTCGCCATAGTCTGCAGCCGGAAAACGTGATCACCTGTAACGACATTCGCCTGATCAAATCGCTGATCAGGCAGGGCAGCGGCATCAGCATGTTAAGTCTGCTGGACGTGATGGATGAGGTAGAGCGGGGCGTGCTCAGCTTTGTGCCGCTGCGCGACAGTAACGTCAGGCCTCTGACGCTGGCATTATGTTGCGCGCCGGCGCGGCAGCTGTCACGCGCCGCTCAGCAGGTTATCCAGCAGCTGACCGGCGTTATCGAGTCATTGGGCGCGCCGCGCTGAGCGCCAGTATTTGTCTTAAAATCAGCGAATAACGCACTTTTTGTAAATTAACGTAAAGCGGCATCCTGGCAGGTTTAGTGGAAACCGTAATTAGGCTATAAGTCCTCTACCACGCCAACCTGCTTAGGGTTTCACCTTACACGATGATGACTCTGCGACCTCTGCTGACGCTTGTGTTAGCCTCTGCTTTTCTGCTTGGCGGCTGTTCCCGTCATTCTACCGATACATCCGCACAGAACGATACGCAGGTCAGCGATGGGAGCATGGGCGATCAGCCCGATCTCATTCCGGTCGTGGCGGCGTTGCACGATCAGATGCACACCTGGCACGGCACGCAATATCAGTGGGGCGGTACCGAACTTTCCGGCGTCGACTGCTCAGGTTTTGTCTGGCGAACCCTGAAAGACCGCTTCAACCTGCCGATGGATCGCGTTACTACCACGGAACTGTTGAAGATGGGCAAACGCATCGCCCCGCGCGATCTGCAGCCGGGCGATTTGGTTTTTTTCCGCATCAAGGGCGGTATGCATGTCGGCTTCTATGATACTGACCAGCACTTCTTCCATGCTTCGGTCAGTCAGGGGGTCGTGCGTTCAGCGCTCGACAATCCTTACTGGCAAAAAGTCTTTTATCAGGCGCGGCGACTGCCGAAAGAGTATAACGCGCAGATTACCCTCAATAAGGGCAGCGGCTTAGCGCTGGCACGTCAGTAACCGCGCCGTCGCGATGAGCGATTCAGTGGTAAAAAGCCCGCCAACAGGCGGGCTTTTTAATTAGTGGCGAATGGCGCAGCCGCACTGGCCCATTTCGCCCAGTACCGCTTTGCCCTGATGAGAGTGGCGCACGCGCAGTTCGCCGCGACGCCAGGCGCCATCTTCCTCCGTGCGATTAAGCAGCAGGCGATTAAGCGCTTCCGTAACCAGCAACGCGCGCGGCTGCGCCCAGGTGGTCAGATGCCACGTCGATGCGCTCGCCTCGTCGCTGTCGCCGAATCCGACAACGGCGACGTGCGCGCCCTGACCGAAATCGCGCACCGCCTGCAATGCGCCAAACGCCAGCAGATCGTTATCGCAGAACAGCGCCTGAATACGCTCCGCTGCGCGGGCGCGCTTCAGATAGTGCATCATCGCCTGATAGCCGCTGTCGCGGTCATCTCCCGACCCCGCTGCGGTTAAGTGCTGATCCACCGTTTTGCCCGCCGCAGCCAGGGCGCTGCTGAAGCCGTCAATGCGCGCAGGATCGGCGCAGGTCGCCTGTTGCAGATAACCGAAACGCTGGTGGCCCTGCGCCAGCAGAAGCTGACCCATTTCCGCGCCGGCGGCGAAGCCATCCAGATTCAACTCGTCCAGCGCGATAAGCGGAATCTGTCCGGCGGCGGCGCAAAACGCAGCGCTGAAGCGACCGGAAAGGTGAATCGCGGCGCTCAGCAGCGGTGCCAACTGCCGCGCGCGATCGTCCGCTGCGGCGTCGACCAGCAGCGCCGCGCAGCCGCGCGCGTTAAGCTGCCGGTTAACTTCCTGCAGCAGCGCCGCCGTCTGCGGATGGCTGAAATCCGTGCTCAGCACGCCGACTGTTTTACAGGTGTTGTTATACATTCAGAAGACCCTGTTAAGGTGAGTAGAGGTCTCTGTACCATAAAGGAAATCGCCCGGGTTTCACAATGCCTCTGCGCGCGCCAGCTGCAGTTCGCGCATGCCCAGCGTGCGGGTCGCCAGCACCGATTGCTGGGCGAACAGGCTCGCCTGCTCAACGGCTTTATTGAGCGGCACCCCGTCCAGCAGGCCGGCGGTCAGTTCAGCGGTAAAGAGATCGCCGGTGCCTTTGGGCGGGTTGTCGTAATGGGGATGCTCGGTGATAAAGGTCTCTTTCGCCGTCACGCAGAACACCTGCATGCTGCGACGCGCCTCATCGCGCGTGGCGCTGGTCACCACCACCCATTCGGTGCGCGCGCCGAGCAGCGAGCGCGCGGCGTCAATAATCTCCGTGTCGCTCTCCAGCTGCGCGCCGCACAGGCAGCCCAGCTCAAAGCGGTTGGGCGTCAGCCCTGTCGCCAGCGGCGCAAGCTGTTCACGATAGTGCGTCGCCAGCTGCGGATCGACATAGAAACCGCTGTCGTCATCGCCCAGCACCGGATCGATAATCACCGGCATCTGGGGATTTTTCTCGCGCATCAGCCGCAGCCAGCGCGCCAGCGTCACCGCCTTATCGGTCGATTTCAGATAACCCAGCACGACGGCGCGCACGGCGCTGTCGAGGTTGCGCTCCGCCAGCGCGGTCAGGTAGCCCTCGAACCAGGGCTGAGGGATCTCGCCGCCGTAGCAGCTGGCGTAGTGGGGCGTATTGCTCAGCAGCACCGTAGGCACCGCCACCACCTGTAACCCATGGCGACGCAGCGCGGGCACGGCGATGCTGTTGCCGACGCTGCCATAAACAACCTGAGACTGAACAGAGATAACATCGATAATTTCGCCGCCCGCGGCGTCGGATACCTGAAACATACTGCTCTCCTTGTTAGCACTCCATTGCCCCAGTATACAGCGCTTGCAGCGGGTTGCGGCGAGCGCCTGCTTCCTCGGGATGCACGCTTTTTCTGCCGCTTCCCTTAATGCTGACAGCTCGGGTATGACGGGGGATAGCGACAGGGGAAGGGCCGCGGCGAAAACAGGATAATCGGCTGCGGATACGCAAAAAATGCCGCACAACTGGCAAATATGACAAGGCCGACTACACTTAATCGCGACGATGTTTTCAGTCAGGTTGATATGTCTGTGAAGGTTTTAAAACGTAGTGGCGTTCTATCCGAATTTTTTTGCTGGTATCCGCAGTTTTTGCCCTGCACGTTAACCCATGCTCAGCCGTTCCGGCTGTCTGGTCCGCAGACGATCACCCTCGCTAAAACATCTTACTTTCTATGGCGCGTTGACGAGCCAGGCCTCTGACCTGACAAGCCGCGAATCGGACGCGCCCGAATCAACAACAGGAGAAGACACGTGACCCAAGCGGCGAATGAACATGCCTCGCTTCCTGCGCTAAGCGGCGGTCTTTATGCCTTCTTTTTTGACGTAGACGGCACCCTTGCCGCTATTCAGCCGCAGCCTGACGCGGTTTTCATTCCGGAAAACGTACGTCAGCAGCTGCAACAGCTGTCATCCCTTTGTCACGGCGCGCTGGCGCTGGTATCGGGCCGGCCGATTGCGCAGCTCGACGCGCTGGCCGCGCCCCTTATCGCGCCCGCTGCAGGCGTACACGGCGCTGAGCGTCGCGATGCGCAGGGCGAGCTGCACCAAATCAGTCTGGAGCCGGAAGTCGCCGAGGCGTTGCAGCAGCAGTTGCAAGAGGCGATGGCGCGCTGGCCAGGCACACTACTCGAGGCTAAGGGTATGGCCTTCGCGCTGCATTACCGTCAGGCGATGCAGCATGAGCAGGATGTACTCGACCTGGCCGAACAGGTCGTGAAGCGCTTCCCGGCACTGACGCTTCAGCCGGGAAAATGCGTCGTGGAGATAAAACCGCAGGGAGTAGATAAAGGCGAAGCCGTACGCGCCTTTATGCGCGAAGCGCCTTTTACCGGTCGAATCCCGGTATTTGTCGGAGACGATCTGACGGATGAGAAAGGATTCATCGCTGTAAACGCCATGCAGGGCATTTCCGTAAAGGTTGGACAAGGTTCCAGTCAGGCACGCTATCGACTGTCAGACGTCGAGGCGGTTTATGCGTGGCTGGAGCGATTACTATTACAAATAAAACAAGACAACGTCGGTAAGGAGTAAAGGTTATGGGTCGTTTAGTGGTCGTATCTAACCGAGTAGCCATTCCTGATGGGAAAAAAGCCAGCGCAGGCGGCCTCGCCGTCGGCATTCTTGACGCGCTCAAAACCACCGGAGGATTGTGGTTTGGCTGGAACGGGGAAATCAGCGAATTTTCCGGAGAAGAGGAAGACGAACTTGTACAGGCAGAACATGACGGCATCTCCTACGCCGCGCTGCCGCTGAGCCAGAACGATTACGATCTCTACTACTGTCAGTTCTCCAATACCGTAATCTGGCCCGCGTTCCACTACCGTCTCGATCTGGTGCAGTTCCAGCGCGAAGCCTGGGACGGCTACTGCCGCGTCAATGAGATGCTGGCACAGCGCCTGAAGCCGCTGATTAAGCCGGACGACACCCTGTGGATCCACGATTATCATCTGCTGCCGTTCGCTGCTGCGCTGCGTAAGCAGGGCATTAATAACCGCATTGGCTTCTTCCTGCACATTCCGTTCCCAACGCCGGAAATTTTCAACGCGCTGCCTCCGCATAAAGAGCTGCTCGAGATGCTGTGCGAATACGATTTGCTGGGTTTCCAGACAGAATCGGATCGTGTGGCTTTCCTCGACTGTCTGAGCCAGCTGACGCAGCTGCAGAATAAAGGCGAGAAGAAGCACCGCGCCTTCGGCAATACCTTTATGACCGAGGTCTATCCTATCGGTATCGAGCCGGACAGCATCAAAGAGATGGCCGAAGGTCCGCTGCCGCCCAAAATGGCGGCGATGAAACGCGAACTGGGCGATGCGAAAAATATCATTGCCTGTGAGCGCCTCGACTATTCGAAAGGGCTGCCGGAGCGTTTCCTGGCGTATGAAGCGCTGCTGGAAAACTTCCCGGAGCATCGCGGCAAAATCCGCTATTCGCAGATTGCGCCGACCTCGCGCGGAGATGTGCAGGCCTATCAGGATATTCGTCATCAGCTGGAAACCGAGGCGGGGCGCATCAACGGTAAGTTCGGCACGCTGGGCTGGACGCCGCTCTACTACCTCAATCAGCACTTTGACCGTCGTTTGCTGATGAAGATCTTCCGCCTGACCGACGTCGGGCTGGTAACGCCGTTGCGCGACGGCATGAATCTGGTGGCGAAAGAGTATATCGCCGCGCAGGACCCGGACGATCCGGGCGTGCTGGTTCTGTCGCGTTTTGCCGGTGCCGCCAACGAGCTGACTTCGGCGCTGATCGTCAACCCATACGATCGCGACGAAGTGGCAGCGGCCTTGAATAAGGCGCTGACCATGCCGCGTACAGAGCGTATTTCGCGCTACAACGACATGATGGCGGTTCTGCGTAAGAATGATATTACGCACTGGCGTGAGAGCTTCCTGAAAGATTTGTGGGCTATTCCGCCGCGTAGCGAAGATCACAGTACAGTCAATAAAGTGGCGACCTTCCCTAAACTCGCCTGATTGTCACGGCGGCCTGTCGATACGGGCCGCCGTTTGTTCTTTATCCCGTTACCGCCTCATTCTCTCCAGCCTCGCTAAAGCATCCCTTTATCGCTAAACCCCGACACAGAGCGGCATTTGTTGCTTTATCCATCATTCATGCAAAAAAACGCTTTTTTTGTACACGCAGGCCTAAAGTCTGGCGGCGAGATGCCGATAGTTGGAAGTCATAAAAGTGTCAAATCCGCCATTCATTCATATCTCTAATGTAACCCCTTGTTACATCTACTGTCCCCGGCTTTACGTCCATTGTTAAGCGTTAACGATTCGTTGCTGAAATGCGCCGGTTCTTCGCTGCCTCTCTTTACGCTTCGTTTACTCACCACAGGAAATATTTGCCCTAAGTGATTAATTTTCAAATAGTTGGTGACCGCCTTTTTTAGAGTTTTGTGCTGCCGTATAGGCTCGGTCTGGCTGCTTATAGGGTGGTAAGCGCAATGTTAAAGATAATAGATCGTCTGAGCCACCACCCAGGGGATACATTCTGTTCATAAGGGGAATAAGCCCATTTCTAGGACGAAATATAAGTGAAATAAAGCAAAATTGAACAAAAAACAGACAAAGTAAAAGCGGAACTGAAGGGTTGGGGAAAAAATTTGCCTTAAAAGTGTGATGTAGATCACGCTTTATCTAAAATTTCACATTCCTGTCGTTGTATGTGCAAATCAGACGGGATAGATTTGCGTTGTTTTAGGAATAGTCTTAAAGAAATGTAAAGAGACGTCACGGAAGAGCGCAATAATTTAAAAAAGAATGGCCCTGGGGTTTTGACTAACGCTGTAAATATGTCGCTAAAGACATAAAGCAGACTTCAGAGTACGTTTGGTTTTTGGCTGTAAATTTTTGCCATCTTTAGATTTAACAACCAGCAACCCGAAGCGCAGAGGGTTTTTTCTGCGATGCTCTAACGTCGCGTCTGTCAGGATGGAAAAAATGGGTACATCTGATTTACTTAAACATATTTATGATATCAACCTGTCTTATTTACTGCTTGCACAGCGATTAATTAACCAGGAAAAAGCTTCTGCAATGTTTCGCCTCGGAATTGATGAAGAGATGGCTAACGCATTGTCGCAATTAACTCTGCCTGAAATGGTAAAGTTAGCGGAAACCAACCAGTTGGTTTGTCAGTTTCGCTTTAACGATCACAACATTATTAATCGACTGACGCAGGAATCCCGCGTGGATGATTTACAACAAATCCACACCGGAATTTTATTATCCAGCCGTTTGCTGCGTAATGTTTCTAAAGAAGAAGCGCCGGCGAAAAAGAGGGCGATGTAAATGTCAGAGAAAAGCATTGTCCAGGAAGCGCGCGATATTCAGCTCGCCATGGAATTAATTTCGCTGGGCGCACGTTTGCAAATGCTGGAAAGCGAAACTCAGTTAAGCCGTGGCCGTCTGATTAAACTTTATAAAGAGCTGCGCGGCAGCCCGCCGCCGAAAGGCATGCTGCCGTTCTCTACCGACTGGTTTATGACGTGGGAGCAAAATATTCACGCTTCTATGTTCTGCAACGCCTGGCAGTTTATGCTGAAAACAGGCATGGCAACCGGCGTCGATGCGGTGATTAAAGCTTACCGCCTCTATCTTGAGCAGTGTCCGCAATCGGACGAGGGCCCGCTGTTGGCGCTGACGCGCGCCTGGACCCTGGTGCGATTCGTTGAAAGTGGCATGCTGGAACTGGATGACTGCAAAAGCTGCAAAGGCAGTTTTATCAATCATGCGCATCAGCCGGTCGGCAGCTTTGTCTGCAGCCTGTGCCAGCCGCCATCACGTGCGGTAAAAAGACGTAAACTTTCTGCAGATTCTGCCGATACCTTTCCACAACTGCTGGATGAACAGGTTAAACACGCCGTTTAAGTTTGTTCGCATCGTGGAAAGTCATCCAGCAGCGGGTATCCCCCGCTGCTTTTTTTTTGCCCACGATTTGAATAACGCCTGCGGCTCTCTGGCTTAACTTCCACCAACACGTTACGGACGTAAGGATGTTTTTGTGCTGATCTTATTGGGTTATATCGTTGTTGTCGCATCCGTGTTGGGCGGATATATGTTGGTGGGCGGCCATCTCGGCGCGCTTTATCAGCCTTCCGAGCTGTTAATTATCGGCGGTGCTGCTGCTGGCGCTTTTTTAGTCGGCAATAACGGCAAGTCAATTAAAAAGACATTAAAATCGCTGCCGAAGCTGATGCGCGGCTCGAAATACAACAAAGCTCTCTATATGGATTTGATGGCGCTGCTTTATCGCCTGATGGCCAAATCGCGCCAGCAAGGCATGCTGTCGCTGGAGCGCGATATTGAAGATCCGGCACAAAGCGAAATCTTTGCTAATTATCCGCGTATTCTCGCCGATAAACAGCTAGTGGATTTTATTACCGATTATTTGCGTCTGATGGTCAGCGGCAACATGAACGCCTTTGAGATTGAGGCGCTGATGGATGAAGAGATCGAGACCTACGAACACGAATGCGAAGCGCCAGCGCAAAGTTTAGCTGCGGTTGGCGACGGTCTGCCCGCCTTCGGCATCGTGGCGGCGGTCATGGGCGTGGTGCACGCGCTGGCCTCCGCCGATCGTCCGGCCGCTGAGCTGGGCGCGCTGGTAGCGCACGCGATGGTCGGGACATTCCTCGGCATCCTGCTGGCGTACGGCTTTATTTCGCCGCTGGCGTCGGTACTGCGCCAGAAGTGCGCTGAGACCACCAAGATGATGCAGTGCATTAAGGTCACGCTGCTCTCCAGCCTCAATGGCTATGCGCCGCAGATTGCGGTGGAGTTTGGTCGTAAGACGCTTTATTCCACCGAGCGCCCGTCATTCAGCGAACTGGAAGAGCACGTACGCAACGCAAAAAATCCGGCTAAACAGACTTCGGACGAAAATGCATGAAGCACGGCAACCGCCCCATAGTGGTGATCAAAAAGCGCAAGCATAAAGGCCACGAAGGCGGCCATGGCTCGTGGAAGATCGCCTACGCCGACTTTATGACGGCGATGATGGCCTTCTTTATGGTGATGTGGCTGATCTCCATCTCCAGTCCGCAGGAGCTGGTGCAGATTGCCGAATATTTTAAAACGCCGCTGAAGGTCGCGCTGACCGGCGGCAAGCGCAGTAGCGACAGCGACAGCCCAATCCCGGGCGGCGGCGATGACGCCACCCGTATCCAGGGCGAAGTAAAAAAGGTCGTCAATATGGATGAGCAGAAGCGCAAGCTGGATGACATTCGCCTGAATCGCCTGCGTGAAAAGCTGGATCAGTTGATTGAGGCGGACCCGCGTCTGAAGGCGCTGCGCCCGCATCTGATTATTAACATGGTGGACGAGGGGCTGCGCATCCAGATTATCGACAGCCAGAACCGGCCGATGTTTAAGACCGGCAGCGCGGAAGTCGAACCCTATATGCGCGATATCCTGCGCGGCATCGCGCCGCTGCTAAACGATATTCCCAACCGCATCAGCCTGGCGGGCCATACCGACGATTTTCAGTACGCGAATGGCGACCGCGGCTACAGCAACTGGGAGCTTTCAGCCGATCGCGCCAACGCCTCGCGCCGCGAACTGGTGCTGGGCGGCCTCGACGGCGGCAAAGTGCTGCGCGTGGTGGGCATGGCCGACACCATGAAACTGAAAAACCGCGGCGGCAACGATGCCGTTAACCGCCGCATCAGCCTGCTGGTGTTGAACCACGACACTGAAGCAGCAATTGAAAAAGAGAACGCCGAGAGCGACGCCGTACAGGTGAGCGATCCGGCGGCCATTGAAAAGATTACCGCGCCGCCTGTGCCGCAAAGCAGCAGCCCGGTAAACACAGCAGCCCCCTCACAGCCGAGGTGATCCCGTGAGCATGGACATCAGCGATTTTTACCAGACGTTTTTCGATGAGGCCGATGAGCTATTAGCTGATATGGAGCAGCATCTGCTGGGGCTCGATCCCCAGGAGCCAGACTCCGAGCAGCTTAATGCCATCTTCCGCGCCGCCCACTCGATAAAGGGCGGAGCCGGAACCTTCGGTTTTACGGTATTACAGGAAACCACCCACATTCTGGAAAACATTCTGGATGGTGCTCGTCGCGGCGAGATGCAGCTCAGCACCGACATCATCAACCTGTTTTTGGAAACTAAAGATATTATGCAGGAACAGCTCGATGCCTATAAAACCGCGCAGGAGCCGAACGCGGAAAGCTTTAACTACATCTGCGAAGCGCTGCGCCAGCTGGCGTTAGAAGCGAAAGGCCTGCCGGTCGCGGCACCTGCCACCGCGCCTGCTGCAGCTGCCGCGCCAGAAGCGCCGGCCAGCAGCGGCCTGCGCGTGCAGCTGGTCAACCTCAAAGAGAAAGAGGTCGACCTGATGCTGGAAGAGCTGAGTAATCTCGGCAGCTTAAGCAACGTGGTGAAGGGCAACGACTCTCTCGAAGCGACTATCGACGGCGTCGGTAAAGACGACATCGTGGCGGTACTTTGCTTCGTTATCGAAGAAGGGCAGATCCGCTTCCCGCAAGCGGACGCCGCTGAAGCCGCGCCGGTCGCCGAACCTGCGCCGGTCGCTCCTGCGCCGGTCGTTGAAGCCGCGCCGGTTCAGAGCGCCAGCGTCAGCGAACTGCCGGTTGCCAAGCGCGAAGCCAAACGCGCCGCCGCGCCAGCGAAAAGCAGCGAATCGAGCAGCATCCGCGTCGCAGTGGAAAAGGTTGATCAGCTGATTAACCTGGTCGGCGAACTGGTTATTACCCAGTCAATGCTGGCGCAGCGCTCCGGCGAACTCGATCCGGTCGCTCACGGCGATCTGCTGAACAGCATGGGCCAGCTGGAGCGCAACGCGCGCGATCTGCAGGAATCGGTCATGTCGATTCGTATGATGCCGATGGAGTATGTATTCAGCCGCTTCCCGCGTCTGGTGCGCGATCTGGCGAGCAAGCTGGGCAAAGAGGTGGAACTGACGCTGCTTGGCAGCTCGACCGAACTCGATAAGAGCCTGATCGAACGTATTATCGACCCCTTAACGCACCTGGTGCGCAACAGTCTGGATCACGGCATCGAGTCGCCGGAAAAACGTCTGGCGGCGGGCAAAGTGGCGACCGGTAATCTGACGCTGTCGGCGGAACATCAGGGCGGCAACATCTGTATCGAAGTCTCTGACGACGGCGCTGGCCTGAACCGCGAGCGCATCCTCGCCAAAGCGCTCTCGTCTGGCCTGCCGGTCAGCGAAAACATGAGCGACGAAGAGGTCGGCATGCTGATCTTCGCGCCGGGCTTCTCAACCGCTGAACAGGTTACCGACGTATCGGGCCGCGGCGTTGGTATGGATGTGGTAAAGCGAAACATTCAGGAGATGGGCGGCCATGTGGAAATTGCCTCGAAGCAGGGCAAAGGCACTACTATCCGTATCCTGCTGCCGCTGACGCTGGCGATCCTCGACGGTATGTCAGTACGCGTCGCGGACGAAGTCTTTATCCTGCCGCTCAACGCGGTAATGGAATCTCTGCAGCCGCGCAGCGAAGAGCTGAAGCCGCTGGCGGGCGGCGAGTGCGTGCTGGAAGTGCGCGGCGAATACCTGCCGCTGGTCGAGCTGTGGAATGTGTTTGACGTCCAGGGCGCGAAAACCGAAGCGACGCAGGGTATCGTCGTTATTCTGCAGAGCGCGGGCAAGCGTTACGCGCTGCTGGTCGATCAGCTCATTGGCCAGCACCAGGTCGTCGTGAAAAACCTGGAGAGCAACTATCGCAAGGTGCCTGGCATCTCCGCCGCCACCATCCTCGGCGACGGCAGCGTCGCGCTGATCGTTGACGTGTCGGCGCTGCAATCGCTCAACCGTGAAAAACGTGTGGCCGGCGCGGCCGCCTGACTGATAACAAAAGGGTAGAAAAATGACTGGAATGGCAACCGTGACCAAAATCGCCGGCGAAACCGTCGGCCAGGAGTTCCTGGTATTTACGCTGGGAGACGAAGAGTACGGAATCGATATTCTTAAGGTGCAGGAGATCCGTGGCTACGATCAGGTCACGCGCATCGCCAATACGCCGGAGTTTATTAAAGGCGTCACCAATCTGCGCGGCGTTATCGTGCCGATTATCGACCTGCGCGTGAAGTTTTCCCAGCCGGACGTCGAGTACAACGATAACACCGTGGTTATCGTGCTGAATCTGGTACAGCGCGTGGTCGGCATTGTGGTAGACGGCGTCTCTGACGTGCTGTCGCTGACGCAGGATCAGATCCGTCCTGCGCCGGAGTTCGCCGTCACCATGTCTACCGAATACCTGACCGGTCTCGGCGCGCTCGGCGAGCGTATGCTGATTCTGGTGGATATCGAGAAGCTGCTGAGCAGCGAAGAGATGGCGCTGATGGATACGCTGCGCAGCGCGTAAGCCTCTTTTCACAGGCCGGGGTGAAACCGGCCTGTGATTATTTATCTTTGGAATCAAACAGAAACATATTTTATTTATCCTTAGCGCGCTAAATATATCCCGCTCCCCGCCGATACCTTTATTGCTTTATCTTCTACTTTCCCAGGGCTCCTTATGTTAACCAAAATTCGCGTAGTCACCAGTTTATTACTGGTTTTACTGATGTTTGGCCTGTTCCAGGCTTTTTCAGGAGCAGTGTTCTTCTCTGCATTAAGCGATGATAAAACCAGCTTTAACGTATCGCAGCTTGCCAGCAAAAACCTTCAGGCGCTTAACGACGCCTATATGAGCCTCAACCAGAGCCGCGTAGTGCTGACGCGTATCCAGCTGCGCATCGCCAGCAGTAAGGTGGATGGCAAAGCGCCGGATATCACGTCGCTGTTTACCGACAGTCAGAACTTCCAGCAAACGGCAGCCAAAAACTTCGAGCTGTTCAAAGCGACGCCGGACACGCCGGGACAGGATGCGGCGCTCAATAACCGTCTGATGGACGCCTATGGCGCCTATGCGACCGCGCTGGCGCAGATGCAGACGGCGCTGGAAGCTAATAACCTCGCCGAAGCGGGCACGGTGCCGGTCGCGCCTAACCAGAACGCATTCCTTAAGATCTACACCGAATGGCGCGCCAACCAGGCGCACCTCTCCGAGCTGGGCGTAGAGAAAAATGCCAGCGCCTACACGCGCATGCTCTGGATCCTCGGCACTATCATGGCGCTGGTGGCAGTGGTTATCGTGCTGTGCTGGATTGGCCTGCGTCGCGTGCTGATCAACCCGCTGAACGCTAATATCGCCCACATTCAGCAGATTGCGCAGGGCGACCTGACCCAGTCGATTGTGGTGGAAGGGCGCAACGAAATGAGCCAGCTGGCCGCCAGCCTGCATGAGATGCAGCAGGCGCTGGTGAGTACCGTCAGCAACGTGCGCGACGGCTCCGATGCCATCTTTACCGGCGCCAGCGAAATCTCTGCGGGCAACAACGATCTCTCTGCCCGCACCGAAGAGCAGGCGGCGTCGCTGGAGCAGACCGCCGCCAGCATGGAGCAGCTGACCGCTACCGTGAAGCAGAACGCCGAGAACGCCCGTCAGGCCTCTGCCTCGGAAACGGCGCAAAAAGGCGGCAATGTGGTGGACGGCGTGGTGAAAACCATGAGCGATATCGCAGGCAGCTCGAAGAAGATTGCCGATATCACCAGCGTCATTGACGGCATCGCCTTCCAGACCAATATCCTGGCGCTGAACGCGGCGGTAGAAGCGGCGCGTGCGGGCGAGCAGGGTCGCGGCTTTGCCGTGGTGGCGGGCGAGGTACGCAGCCTGGCGCAGCGTAGCGCCCAGGCGGCGAAAGAGATCAAGTCACTGATTGAAGACTCGGTGAACCGCGTCAATGCCGGCTCGCAGCTGGTAGGCACCGCGGGTGAAACCATGAGCGATATCGTCAATGCGGTAACGCGCGTGACCGACATTATGGGCGAAATCGCCTCTGCGTCGGACGAGCAGAGCCGCGGTATCGACCAGGTCGGACAGGCGGTAACGGAGATGGATCGCGTCACGCAGCAGAACGCCTCGCTGGTGGAAGAGTCGGCAGCCGCGGCAGCCTCGCTGGAGTCGCAGGCGAGCCGCCTGAGCCAGTCGGTGGCGGTCTTCAAGATCCCGCGCGCGGTGGCGGCTGGCGGCACGCGGCACGCCCAGATCGCGGCACCGGTAACCAGCCCAGCTGCGCCACGCAAGGCGCTGGCCGCACCCGGCAGCGATGCCAACTGGGAAACCTTCTGATCAGGCCAAGCGTACAGGCATATATTAATACCGGGCGTTAGCCCGGTATTTTTTTAGCCGTTTCAATGCAATCCAGCTTCACGTTCCGCTTACAAAACCTTCAAAACGGTAAAAACAGCTAAACAGGCTCAGATCTGGCGATATTGCGCCGATAGAGAGCCTGCACGATTTTTTATGACTCCCGGGAAAACGATATGTTGAAACGAATTAAAGTGGTGACCAGCCTGATCGCCGTGCTGGCGATTTTTAGCCTGCTGCAGCTGACGTCGGGCGGGCTGTTCTGGTCTGCGCTTCAGAAAGATAAAGATGCCTTTGCGCTGGCGCAGGTCTCTACCCAAAACGTGACGGCGATGACCGATGCGTGGATCGCGCTTAACCAGACGCGCATCACCCTCAACCGCGCCATGCTGAGGCTGCAGAGCAGCACGGCGGCGCAGATTAACGGCGGTCAGTTAGATCAGCTGGTGCAACAAACGGAACAACAGCTGGCGCAGGCCGATCGCAACTTCAAAATCTATTACGATCTGCCCTCTACGCCCGGCCTTGACGTGGCGCTGCGGGATAAGCTGGAGGCGCAGTACGCCAGCTATCACGATGGCCTGGCCGGTATGCTGGAGCGCCTGAAAGCGCGCGATCTGGAGGGGATGTTCCGATTCAATATCGAACAGATCCAGACCAATATGCAGGATGCCTACAGCGAATGGCGCACGAAGCAGACGATGCTTGCCGCGCAGGGCGCGGAGCAGAATCAGCGTGCGTTTGTGCAGATGATGTGGCTGCTGGCGGCCGTGGCGCTGCTGGTGACCGGCGTGGTCGTCGCCTGCTGGTTTGGCCTGCGACATGTACTGATCCAGCCGCTGCGTCAGCTGCTGACCCATATTCGCACCATTGCGGCGGGCGATCTCACTCAGCCGATTGCGGTGGAAGGACGTAACGAGATGAGCCAGCTGGCGAACGGCCTGCAGGAGATGCAGCAGGCGCTGGTGAGCACCGTCAGCAACGTGCGCGACGGCTCCGACGCCATCCTCAGCGGCGCCAGCGAAATCGCGGCGGGCAACAACGATCTCTCCGCCCGCACCGAAGAGCAGGCGGCGTCGCTGGAGCAGACCGCTGCCAGCATGGAGCAGCTGACCGCCACCGTGAAGCAGAACGCCGAAAATGCGCGGCAGGCGTCGCAGCTGGCGCTGAGCGCCTCGGAAACCGCGCGTAAAGGCGGCGATGTGGTCGACGGCGTGGTGAAAACCATGAGCGAGATTGCGGGCAGCTCGAAGAAGATCGCCGATATTACCGGCGTCATCGACGGCATCGCCTTCCAGACCAACATTCTGGCCCTGAACGCCGCGGTAGAAGCGGCGCGCGCGGGCGAGCAGGGCCGCGGTTTCGCCGTGGTAGCAGGCGAGGTGCGCAGCCTGGCGCAGCGCAGCGCTCAGGCGGCGAAAGAGATCAAGTCGCTGATTGAGGACTCGGTAAACCGCGTCAATGCCGGATCGCAGCTGGTAGGCACCGCGGGCGACACCATGGGCGAGATCGTTGGCGCGGTGACGCGCGTAACCGACATCATGGGCGAAATCGCCTCGGCGTCGGACGAGCAGAGCCGCGGCATCGACCAGGTCGGACAGGCGGTAACGGAGATGGATCGCGTCACACAGCAGAACGCTTCGCTGGTGGAGGAGTCCGCCTCGGCGGCCGCGTCGCTGGAAGATCAGGCAAGCCGCCTGAGCCAGTCGGTGGCGGTCTTCAAGATCCCGCGCGCCACCCAGGCGCCGCGCATGCCAGCGCGCGCGCTTACGGCCGCGCCAGCGCGCCCGGCGTTGACTGCGCCCGCCTCTGGCGAAAACTGGGAAACCTTCTAACCTGGAACCCTCTGCCCGCAGGGACGCGGGCCTTTTTATCTCTGCCTGTTTCCGCCCCGATCGCACCCGAATGCGGGCGGCCTCTCTTTTTTAACGCCTGCGGCTTCAATCCCGCCTTAGCCACATAAAGATCCCTTCACTGACGCCGATAACTGATGCGTTCCGCCAACCAATGAGGTGTTTATGTTTAATCGAGTACGCGTTGTCTCTGGCCTGCTGGGTGTGCTGGCGCTGTTTATCCTGCTGCAGCTCGTTTCCGGAAGCGCTTTTTTTAAAACGGTGAAAGCCGACAAAGAGAATTTTGCCTATAACCAGCGTCTCGCGACGTTGCAACAGGCGATGGGCACCTCATGGGTTTCCCTGGTTCAGGCGCGCAACACGCTGAACCGGGCCGGGATCCGCTATCTGCTGGACAGCCAACATGCCGGTTCCGGCGCGACGGTGCAGGATCTGGTAGCGCTGGCCAACGAGGAGCTGAAGGTAGCCGATCAGGGGTTCGCCGACTTTAACGCGAACTTATCTGAACAGGGGAAAACCGCAGATAACGTGGTGGCCCTGCAGGCAAACTACAAAGCCTATCGCGATGCGCTGGCCGAGCTGATCGGCTTTCTCGGCACGGGCAATTTCAAAGGTTTCGTCGACCAGCCTACTCAGGGTTTTCAGGATAAATTCCAGAAAGACTATAACGCCTGGCAGAGTCATAACCAGCTGCTGGCGCAGCAGGGCGTCGAGACCAATAACACCGCTTACGACCACGCCATCATGATGGCGCTCGGCCTGGTGATCCTGTCACTGCTGATAAGTCTGCTGGTCTGGACGGTAATGCGCGGCTCGCTGATCGCTCCGCTGAAGCAGAGCATCGAGCATATCCGCCATATCGCGCGCGGCGACCTGACGCAGCCGGTTACCTTTAGCGTACGCAACGAACTGGGCGATCTGCTCGGGGCGCTGCAGCATATGCAGCAGGAGCTGGCGCGCACCGTCTCCACCGTACGCGACGGCGCGGACGCCATCTATACCGGCGCCAGCGAGATCGCCGTCGGCAATAACGATCTCTCTTCCCGTACCGAAGAGCAGGCGGCGTCGCTGGAGCAGACCGCCGCCAGCATGGAGCAGCTGACCGCTACCGTGAAGCAGAACGCCGAGAACGCCCGTCAGGCCTCTCGCCTCGGAAACCGCGCAGCAGGGCGGCAAGGTGGTGGATGGCGTGGTGAAAACCATGAGCGACATCGCCGGCAGCTCGAAGAAGATTGCCGATATCACCAGCGTCATCGACGGCATCGCCTTCCAGACCAATATCCTGGCGCTGAACGCGGCGGTAGAAGCGGCGCGTGCGGGCGAGCAGGGCCGCGGCTTTGCCGTGGTGGCGGGCGAGGTGCGCAGCCTGGCGCAGCGCAGCGCTCAGGCGGCGAAAGAGATTAAGTCACTGATTGAGGACTCGGTGAACCGCGTTAATGCCGGCTCGCAGCTGGTAGGCACCGCGGGCGAGACCATGAGCGATATCGTCAGCGCGGTAACGCGCGTGACCGACATCATGGGCGAAATCGCCTCGGCGTCGGACGAGCAGAGCCGCGGCATCGATCAGGTCGGTCTGGCGGTGACGGAGATGGATCGCGTCACACAGCAGAACGCCGCGCTGGTGGAAGAGTCCGCTTCGGCGGCCGCATCGCTGGAAGATCAGGCCAGCCGACTGAAACAGGCGGTTTCTGTGTTCAATATCGGTAAAGAATTTGTCGGCCAGGCCGTTAACAGAACTACGGCGTCGAAAAGTCTACGTCTGGATGCGCCAGTAGCGGCTTCCCGCGCGGCGGTCGGTCGTAGCGACGACAACTGGGAAACCTTTTAATCGCCTGGATGGCCGGGTCGGCGGCAACGCCGCCCGGCATAGCAGCAGAATCTAATGAATTAAGTACAGTGCCAGGTGACCTGAAATGAAGAAATCGACGCTACTGGATCAAAACGAAGCGACAACCATGCTCTCGCAGATGGTTCAACGCCTGCCGCTTTCGGATACACACTTTCGTCGTATCAGCCAGCTGATCTATCAGCGAGCTGGCATTGTGCTGGCCGACCACAAGCGCGAAATGGTCTACAACCGTCTGGTGCGTCGTCTGCGCACGCTGAACATTGATGACTTTGGCCGCTATCTGGCTCTGCTGGAGAACGACGTCAACAGCGCGGAATGGCAGGCCTTTATCAATGCGCTGACCACCAACCTGACGGCATTTTTCCGCGAGGCGCACCATTTCCCGATTCTGGCGGAACATGCGCGCAAGCGTTCTGGCAGCTTTAACGTCTGGTGCGCGGCGGCCTCGACCGGCGAAGAGCCTTACTCGATCGCGATGACGCTGGCGGAAACGCTGGGCGCCGGGCCAGGCAAGTTTCAGGTGCACGCCAGCGATATCGATACTCAGGTGCTGGAAAAAGCGGTCGCCGGCGTCTATCGCCAGGAGGAGCTGCGTACGTTGTCGCCGCAGCAGCTGCAGCGCTTTTTCCTGCGCGGCACCGGCCCGCATGCCGGGATGGTGCGCGTACGCCCGGAACTGGCGCACAGCGTCAGCTTCGCCCAGCTCAACCTGCTGGCGAACGAATGGGCACTGCCAGGGCCGTTTGATGCGATCTTCTGCCGCAACGTAATGATCTATTTCGATAAAGAGACGCAGGAGAAAATTCTGCGTCGGTTTGTTCCCCTGCTGAAGCCGGGCGGTCTGCTCTTTGCCGGTCACTCAGAGAATTTCAGTCAGATTAGCAAAGAGTTCTGGCTGCGCGGACAAACCGTCTATGGACTGACGAAGGAAAGACGATGAGCAAAATCACCGTAATGTGCGTGGACGACTCCGCGCTGATGCGACAGCTGATGACCGAGATCATCAACAGTCATCCCGATATGGAGATGGTGGCTACCGCGCCCGATCCGCTGGTCGCCCGCGATTTAATCAAGCAGTACGACCCGCAGGTGCTGACGCTGGACGTGGAGATGCCGCGCATGGACGGCCTCGACTTTCTGGAAAAACTGATGCGTCTGCGTCCGATGCCGGTGGTGATGGTCTCGTCGCTGACTGGCAAAGGCTCGGAGATAACGCTGCGCGCGCTGGAGCTGGGAGCGGTGGATTTCGTCACCAAACCGCAGCTCGGCATTCGCGAAGGGATGCTGGCCTATAGCCAGATGATCGCCGACAAGATCCGCGCGGCGGCGCGCGCGCGACTGCACGCCCGTCCGACGATGCCGGCGCCGGTGACCTTAAAAGCGGGTCCGCTGCTCAGCAGCGAAAAGCTGATCGCCATCGGCTCGTCAACCGGCGGCACCGAAGCGATTCGCCACGTGCTGCAGCCGCTGCCGCCGACCAGCCCTGCGCTGATGATCACCCAGCATATGCCGCCGGGCTTTACCAAATCCTTCGCCGAGCGTCTCAACAAGCTCTGCCAGATTACGGTGAAAGAGGCGGAAGACGGCGAGCGCATTTTGCCAGGGCACGCCTATATCGCGCCGGGCGCGATGCATATGGAGCTGGCGCGCAGCGGGGCGAACTATGTAGTGAAACTGAATGAAGGGCCGCCGGTGAACCGCCACAAGCCCTCCGTGGATGTGTTGTTCAAATCGGTAGCCATCAACGCCGGACGTAACGCGGTGGGCGTCATCCTCACCGGCATGGGCAACGACGGCGCGGCGGGCATGCTGGAAATGCACCGCGCCGGCGCCTGGACCATCGCGCAGAGCGAAGCGTCCTGCGTGGTATTTGGTATGCCGCGAGAAGCCATCGCCAGTGGCGGTGTGAGCGAAGTCGTGGATTTAGGCAACATCAGCCAGCATATGCTGGCAAAAATTAGCGCCGGACAGGCACTGCGTATTTAACAGGCCCGTCCTGCCGGGCGAGATAACACAGGAGTAATTATGGCTGATAAAAACATGCGCTTTTTGGTGGTTGACGACTTCAACACGATGCGTCGTATTGTGCGTAACCTGCTGAAAGAGCTGGGATTCAATAACGTCGAAGAGGCGGAAGACGGCGTTGATGCGCTCTCTAAACTGCGCGCGGGCGGCTTCGACTTCGTCATCTCCGACTGGAACATGCCGAACATGGATGGCCTGCAGCTGCTGCAGACCATTCGCGCCGACGGCACGCTGGGCCAGCTGCCGGTGCTGATGGTGACCGCGGAAGCGAAAAAAGAGAACATTATCGCGGCCGCGCAGGCCGGCGCCAGCGGTTATGTGGTGAAGCCATTCACCGCCGCCACGCTGGAAGAAAAGTTAGGCAAAATCTTCGAAAAACTGGGTATGTAAGGAGATGTGATGAGCGACCTTCCGAAATCAACTGAGGATGCCGCCACGGCGCAAGACATCATTACCCGGATCGGATCTCTGACTCGCATGCTGCGCGACAGCCTGCGTGAACTGGGACTGGACCAGGCGATTGCCGAAGCGGCGGAGGCGATCCCCGACGCGCGTGACCGTCTGGATTATGTCGTACAGATGACCGCGCAGGCTGCCGACCGCGCCCTTAACTGCGTTGAAGCCGCGCAGCCGCATCAGGACAAAATGGAGGCTGGTGCCAGCCAGCTGAAAGGCCGCTGGGACGCATGGTTTGAGAACCCGATTGAGCTGGCGGATGCCCGTGAGTTGGTTTCGGATACTCGCGAGTTTCTTTCTGCGGTACCGGGACACACCTCATTTACCAACAAGCAGCTGCTCGAAATCATGATGGCGCAGGATTTCCAGGACCTTACGGGTCAGGTGATCAAGCGCATGATGGATGTGATTCAGGAAATTGAGCGTCAGCTGCTGATGGTGCTGCTGGAGAATATGCCGGAAGTCAGCGCCGAGCAGCGTCAGCAAAGCTCGAGCCTGCTGAATGGCCCGCAAATTCATGCCGATGCGCCGGGCATCGTTTCCAGTCAAGATCAGGTAGACGACCTGCTGGACAGCCTGGGTTTCTGAGGCTGGTTTTACCCCCCGATCGGGAGGCGCAACGCCTCCCGATCGATACGCGTTTGCCTTATGGCGAAATTAACTCGCTTTTTCCCCGCTTAATCCCCGCTTTAACCGCCGCGTACTTTGGCATGCTGTGCTCAGAATTCCTACCCACTGAGGTTTGTCGTGGCTGAAGAGAGCGACGAGGACAAAACAGAATCGCCCACACCCCACCGACTTGAAAAAGCGCGTGAGGAGGGACAGATTCCGCGTTCGCGCGAGCTGACGTCGGTGCTGATGCTGCTGGCAGGTCTCCTGACCCTCTGGCTGGGCGGCACGCTGATGGCGCGCCAGCTGGCCGCGATGGTCGCTTCCGGGCTGCGTTTCGACCACGGCATGGTGAACGACAGCAAGCTAATCATCGGCCATATCAGCAGCCTGGTCGGCCAGGCGGTCATGGCGCTGTTGCCATTGATGGGCGGGCTGGTGCTGGTGGCGATCGCCGCGCCGATGCTGCTGGGCGGTATCGTCATCAGTGGCAAATCGATCAAGATGGATTTTACAAAGCTCAACCCGCTGCCGGGTTTTTCCCGCATGTTCGCTGCCCAGGCCTGGACCGAGCTGTTCAAAGGCATTCTGAAAGCGGTGCTGGTGGGGAGCGTCGGTGGCTGGTACATCTGGTCGCACTGGAGCGAGATGCTGCGTCTGATCAGCCAGTCGCCCTCCAACGCGCTGATGCACGGGCTGGGGATGATCGCCGCCTGCTGTTCGCTGGTGATCCTGGGCCTGATCCCCATGGTGGGCTACGACGTTTTCTGGCAGCTCTACAGCTATTACAAAAAGCTGCGCATGTCGCGCCAGGAGATCCGCGACGAATTCAAACAGCAGGAAGGCGACCCGCACGTTAAAGGGCGCATTCGCCAGGCGATGCGCGCCGCCGCGCGCCGCCGCATGATGGCCGATGTGCCTAAAGCTGACGTTATCGTTACCAACCCGACGCACTACTCCGTGGCGCTGCAGTACAACGAGAAAAAGATGAGCGCGCCGAAAGTCGTGGCGAAAGGGGCGGGCGAGGTGGCGTTAAAGATCCGCGAACTTGCCGCAGAACACCGCATTCCGCTGCTGGAGGCGCCGCCGCTGGCGCGCGCGCTCTACCGGCATACTGAGATTGGTCAGCAGATCCCCGGCGCGCTCTATGCGGCGGTGGCGGAAGTGCTGGCCTGGGTCTGGCAGCTGCGTCGCTGGAAGCGCGAAGGCGGCCTGATCCCGAACAAACCGAAAAACCTGCCGGTTCCGGCAGAGATGGACTTTGCAGGAGAGAAGCGAAACGATGGCTAACCTGGCCGCAAAACTGCGTTTACCAAACAACCTGAAAGAGACACAGTGGCAGGTGCTTGCCGGTCCTGTGTTGATTATGATGATCCTGTCGATGATGGTGCTGCCGCTGCCCGCCTTCATCCTCGATCTGTTGTTCACCTTTAATATCGCGCTCTCGATTATGGTGCTGCTGGTGGCGATGTTCACCCAGCGCACGCTGGAGTTCGCCGCCTTTCCCACCATTCTGCTTTTCTCGACGCTGCTGCGGCTGGCGCTGAACGTCGCCTCGACCCGTATCATCCTGATGGAAGGCCATACTGGCGGCGGCGCAGCTGGACGCGTGGTAGAGGCGTTCGGCCACTTCCTCGTCGGCGGCAACTTCGCCATCGGTATCGTGGTGTTCGTCATCCTGGTGGTCATTAACTTTATGGTTATCACCAAAGGTGCGGGGCGTATCGCGGAAGTGGGCGCGCGCTTCGTGCTGGACGGCATGCCGGGTAAACAGATGGCGATCGACGCCGATCTCAACGCGGGCCTGATCGGCGAAGAGGAGGCGAAAAAGCGACGTACCGAAGTGACGCAGGAAGCAGATTTCTACGGCTCAATGGACGGTGCGAGTAAGTTCGTACGCGGCGACGCCATCGCCGGCATTCTTATCATGGTCATCAATATCATCGGCGGTCTGCTGGTGGGCGTCGTTCAGCACGGTATGGATATCGGCCATGCTGCGGAAACCTACACGCTGCTGACTATCGGTGACGGTCTGGTGGCCCAGATCCCGGCGCTGGTGATCTCCACCGCGGCGGGCGTCATTGTGACCCGCGTTGGCACCGATCAGGATGTCGGCGAGCAGATGGTGGGGCAGCTGTTCAAAAACCCGCGCGTAATGCTGCTGAGTGCCGGCGTGCTGGGCCTGCTGGGTCTGGTGCCCGGCATGCCGAACTTTGTGTTCCTGCTCTTTACCGCCGCGCTGCTCGGCCTGGCATGGTGGATGCGCGGCCGCGAGATGGAAGCGAAGAAGAACCCGGAAGCTGCCAGCAGCTCTATCATGAAACCTTCAGATACGCCAGCCAGCACCGAGGCTTCCTGGACCGACGTGCAGCTGGAGGATACGCTGGGGATGGAAGTCGGCTATCGTCTGATCCCGATGGTCGATCACGCGCAGAACGGCGAGCTGCTGGGTCGTATCCGCAGCATCCGTAAAAAGGTGGCGCAGGATGTCGGCTTTCTGCCGCCGGTGGTGCATATCCGCGACAATATGGAGCTGCCGCCCGCGCGCTACCGCATTCTGATGAAAGGGGTCGAGATTGGCAGCGGCGACGCCTATCCTGGCCGCTGGATGGCGATCAACCCGGGAACGGCGGCGGGCACGCTGCCGGGCGAGGCGACTGTCGATCCGGCGTTCGGCCTGGCTGCCATCTGGATCGACAGTGCGCTGAAAGAGCAGGCGCAGATCCAGGGCTTTACCGTGGTGGAAGCCAGCACCGTGGTGGCGACGCACCTGAACCATCTGATTGGCCAGTACGCCAGTGAGCTCTTTGGCCGTCAGGAAGCGCAGCAGCTGCTCGATCGCGTCAGTCAGGAGATGCCGAAGCTGACGGAAGATCTGGTGCCGGGCGTGATTACCCTGACCACGCTGCACAAGGTGCTGCAAAACCTGCTGACCGAGCGCGTCTCGATCCGCGATATGCGTACGATTATCGAAACCCTGGCGGAGCACGCGCCGGTGCAGAACGATCCGCAGGAACTGACCAGCGTAGTGCGCGTGGCTCTGGGCCGCGCCATTACGCAGCAGTGGTTCCCTGGCAATGACGAAGTGCAGGTGATCGGCCTTGATACCACGCTGGAGCGTCTGCTGCTGCAGGCACTGCAGGGCGGCGGCGGGCTGGAGCCGGGTCTGGCCGACCGGCTGCTGGAGCAGGCGCAGGCCGCGCTGCAGCGTCAGGAGATGCTGGGCGCGCCGCCGGTGCTGCTGGTCAACCATCCGCTGCGCGCGCTGCTGGCACGCTTCCTGCGCCGCAATCTGCCGCAGCTGGTGGTGCTCTCTAATATGGAGCTGACCGACAATCGCCAGATCCGTATGACCGCCACCATTGGAGGCAAATAATGCGCCGCTGGTGCTGGGGACTGGCGCTGCTGTCGCTGACAGCTTTGCCGCTTTACGCTGCCTCGGGCGCGTGGCAGGCCAGCGTCAGCGGCCCGGCGTTAAGCAATCGTGGCGGCTGGGTCAGATCAAAGCCGCTGCGCGCGCCGCCGGGCATTTCCGGTTCGGTTAATATTATTAACTGGCGTTATCAGCTCACCGGCCCTGCGCCGTCGGGTTTACAGGTCAGGCTGTGCGGCGCGCAGCGTTGCGCCACGCTGGAGGGCAGTAGCGGCGCGACGCGCGAACTGGCGCAGCTCAACGCGGGCGAAACGCTCTATATGGTGTTTGGCGTGGCGGGCAGAGGGGCGTTGCCGCCGGGCCTGCAGGTGCTGAGCAGCGAAGTGATGGTCAATTACCAGAACTAAAAAACCCCGCCGAAGCGGGGTTTTTTGTGGCTCAGACGCAGACGCGGATAGCATGGTCTGATCGCAAAGTCGCTCAAGGCATCCCTGCGCGCTCGGCCCGCGACATCCCTGTCGCGGGACGCTTTGCTCTTCAGTCCATGCTATCCGCTCGCTAAACCTTTTAGCCGTTTGTTACATCCGTTCTACGGTCTTAATACCTAAGGTATCCAGGCCCTGCTTCAGCGTCTTCGCCGTCAGCGCTGCCAGCTGCAGGCGGCTCTGGCGCGTGGCCTCATCTTCCGCGCTGAGGATAGGGCAGTGCTCATAGAAGCCAGAGAAGAGCCCAGCCAGATCGTAGAGATAGGCGCACATAACATGCGGCGTACCGTCGCGCGCCACCTGAATGATGGTTTCTTCAAACTGCAGCAGGCGCGTCGCCAGCTGCGCTTCGCGATCTTCGGTAATTGCCAGTGGCGCGTCAATGCTGTCAACCTCGACGCCCGCTTTACGGAACACCGAGAGCACGCGAGTATAGGCGTACTGCATATAAGGCGCGGTATTGCCCTCAAACGCCAGCATGTTGTCCCAGTCGAAGATGTAATCGGTGGTGCGGCTTTTCGACAGATCGGCGTACTTCACGGCACCGATGCCGACCACTTCCGCCAGCTGCTGCAGCTCCGCTTCATCCATTTCCGGGTTCTTCTCGCGCACCAGCGTCAGCGCGCGATCGTGCGCCTCTTCCAGCAGATCGGCCAGTTTAATGGTGCCGCCGCTGCGGGTTTTGAACGGACGGCCATCTTTGCCCAGCATCATGCCGAAAGCGTGGTGCTCCAGCGGAACGGATTCCGGCACATAGCCCGCCTTGCGAACGATGGTCCATGCCTGCTGCAGATGCTGGTGCTGGCGCGAATCGATGTAGTAAAGCACGCGATCGGCATGCAGCGTCTCATAGCGATATTTGGCGCAGGCGATATCGGTCGTGGTGTAAAGGTAGCCGCCATCTTTCTTCTGAATGATGACCCCCATCGGCTCGCCTTCTTTATTTTTGAACTCGTCCAGGAACACGACGGTCGCGCCTTCGCTGGTCACCGCCAGCCCTTTGGCGCGCAGATCCTCGACGATGCCCGGCAGCATATCGTTATAGAGGCTTTCGCCCATCACATCCTTGCGCGTCAGGGTCACGTTCAGTCGGTCGTAGATCAGCTGGTTCTGGCCCATGGTAATATCGACCAGCTTCTTCCACATGGCGCGGCAATATTCGTCGCCGCCCTGCAGCTTAACGACATAGGCGCGCGCGCGCTCGGCGAAAGCTTCGTCTTCGTCGTAGGTGCGCTTGGCTTCACGGTAGAAGGCTTCGAGGTCAGCCAGCGCGATATCTTCATGATGCTCGTTCTGCTGCTTCTCAAGGTAGGCGATCAGCATGCCGAACTGGGTGCCCCAGTCGCCGACATGGTTGGCGCGGATGACGTTGTGACCAAGAAACGACAGCGTGCGCACCGCGGCGTCGCCGATAATGGTGGAGCGGACATGGCCGACGTGCATCTCTTTCGCCACGTTCGGCGCAGAGTAGTCAACAACGATAGTTTGCGGTTCAACGGCGGCAACGCCCAGGCGCGGCTGCGTTAGCGCCAGTTTCGCCTGTGCGGCCAGCCAGTCGCGGTCGAGAAAAATATTGATAAAGCCCGGCCCGGCGATCTCCACTTTGCTGGCGATGCCTTTCAGGTCAAGATGCGTAATCACGCTTTCAGCCAGCTGTCGCGGCGCCTGACCCAGCTTTTTTGCGACGGCCATAATGCCGTTCGCCTGATAATCCCCAAACTGAACCCTGGCGGACTGACGAACCTGGGGGTCGCAGTCGACCGGCGCACCGGCTAAAATCATCGCCTGACTGACTTTTTCGGAAAGAAGAGCCTGAATATTCACCGCATTACCTTCATCTGCTAAAAGGCCCGTCTGCCGCGCAGCGAGCCGTTGTCCTCATCCTGCCGACGCGCCCGCAGGCCGCGCAGAATGGAAAAAAGAAGAGGGGGAAGTATACGTGAAATGTCTCGTTGCGTCAGCAGCCGCCGCGCAAGAGAGCGTGCGGGGAAACGGCGTCAGGCCGGTTTCCCGAAACGGAGATTAGCGACGGCGAAGATGACGACGTGGATTTTTGACGCTTTTGTCTTCACGCACCTTCCAGTGGCGGGAAATTGCAAATCCCATCAGTGCGATCAGGACTGCGACAACAATGAGCATGAACATAGAGCCATTCCTTGTAGTTGTGTTAGGTCAAATCTATAAGAAAGGCGGTGTGGCTGCAATTGTTTGGCTGGCAAATAAGAGTTATCTTATTGTATTAATGAATATGATAATTATCAGTAGCTTAGGTCACTTTCATCCAGCAACTGCTGGACCTGAAGTCGGGATAAATCCGAATTAAAAGGGCTTATTACGTGGTTTTGCAGCAAAATTACGGTCAAATCGGATGATTCTTAACATCTTATCGCAGCCGAAGCAGGGCTGGCGGGACTTTGTATTTATTAAAAAACTTAAACAAACAGAGACGTTTTATGATTTCCAACCCAACATTTCCCTCTGAATTACAGGACTTAGAGAAGGATCTGGCGCGCTTCAGCGCTTCACTGCAACAATTCGCAGACCGCCTCGGATTAAACTTAGCGGCGCTTGAGGCTGACCATATCGCGGTACGCTGTCATCAAAACAGCACTGCCGAACGCTGGAAAGAAGGACTATTGAAGATCGGAACGCTGTTTTCCGAGGCGATGATAAACGGGCGGCCTGTCTGCCTGTTTAAACTGCATCAGCCACTGCTGCTCAACGGCTGGCAGCTGGACGTTATCGAACTGCCCTGGCCGGGGGAGAAGCGCTATCGCCACGAAGGCTTTGAGCATGTGGAGATTGTGCTGCGCGGCGATCACCAGACGCTGGGCGTGCGCGCGATGGCGCTGCTTAGCGACGATGCGCTGACGCAGCCGGGCATCTCTTTCAAAACCAGCTCGCCAAAGGGCGAAAGCGATCGGCTACCTAACCCAACCCTGGCGGTGACCGACGGGCAAACCACGATAAAATTTCATCCGTGGCGGCTGGAGGAGATTGTCGCCAGCGAGGCGGGTTAAGCGCGCGCGGCGATGGCGGCGCGCAGCCGGACGAGCGCCTCTTCCAGCGTGGCGTGCGTGCAGCCGAAGTTAAAGCGCACAAAGCGGTCGTCGCCGAAATCGCGTCCGGGTGAAAAGCCCAGGCCCCATTTTTCAAAATAGAGCGCCGGGCTGGCGACATCCAGCCCGTGACAGTCTATCCAGCCTAAATAGGTCGCCTCCGGCCGGGCCATCGACAGCCCCGGTAGCGCATTGACGGCGGCATGCAGCCGGTCGCGGCTAATGCGCAGATAGGCGAGCTGCGCGTCCAGCCAGTCATCACCGCCGCGCCAGGCCGCTTCGGCGGCGACCAGCGCCAGAATATCGACCTCGGGCACGATGCCGTAGCGCGCCTGTTTAAAGCGCGCCCGCAGTTCAGCATTGGGAATAATCGCCAGCGAGGCGCCAAGCCCGGCGATATTGAAGCTCTTGGAGGGAGAGATCAGCGTAATACTGCGCTGTGCGGCGTCTTCACTCAGGCTGGCGAAGGGGATATGGCGCGCGCCAGGCTCCAGCAGCAGATCGCAGTGGATCTCATCAGAACAGACGATCAAATCGTGCTGACGGGCAAAGGCCAGCTGCGCTTCCAGCTCGTCGCGGCGATAGACCGTACCGCCGGGATTTTGCGGGTTGCACAACAGTAACAGCTTCTCTTTGCCGTTAAGCAGGGACGCCGCCTGGCTGAGGTCAACTACCCAGCGTCCCGCCTGCAGCGTCAGCGGCAGATGGATCTGCTCGCGCTCCGCCAGCTTTGCCGCGCCGCGAAACGGCGGATAAATGGGTGAAGGGGCGATCGAACGCTCATCGGGCAGGGTCATGGCGCGCACCGTCAGATTAAGCCCGCTCACCACGCCGGGCAGCACCACAATCCACTCCGGCTCTACTTTCCACTGGTAGCGCTGCTCAAAGCGCGCGATCGCCGCCTCTGTCAATCCCGTTGGTCGCCCGCCATAACCAAAAACGCCATGATCGGCGCGGTTTTTTATGGCCTCGATAATGCACTCCGGCGAGCGAAAATCGGTGTCCGCTACCCACAGTGGAAGCACATCCTGGTCACTATATTTGTTCCATTTCAGGCTATCGCTGTGACGACGGTCTATCCGTTGGTCAAAATTAAATGCCATGTGCTGTTTTCCACGTAAACTGATTTTGTAATCAGACTATCTTATCGCCCTGTGTCGAGCCAGACGTCATGAAAGGAGGAACTGATGACCACACTGGAAATTTGCTGCTACGGCGTGGATTGCGCCATGACGGCGCAGCAGGCCGGCGCTGACCGCGTTGAGCTGTGCGCCGGACCGCGCGAAGGCGGCCTGACGCCTTCCGCCGGTTCACTGGAGGCGGCACGACGTGAAATATCGATTCCGGTTCATCCTATCGTCCGACCGCGCGGCGGCGACTTTTGCTATACCGCGCGTGAATTCGAAATCATGAAATCCGACGTGGCGAGAATATGCGAAATGGGGTTTCCTGGCCTGGTGATTGGCATGCTGGATGAGGAGGCGCATATCGATCGATCGCGCATGCGGCAGATTATGGCGCTGTGCGACGGTGTACAGGTGACGTTTCATCGCGCTTTCGACCTGTGCCACAGTCCAAACCGCGCGCTGGAAGAATTAACGGCGCTGGGTGTGGCGCGCATTCTGACCTCCGGCCAGCAGCAGAGCGCGGAAAACGGAATTGCTTTATTAAGGGAACTTAATGAACAGAGCGAAGGTCCAATCATTATGGCTGGTGCTGGCGTACGCCTCAGTAACCTGCAAAAGTTCCTGGACAGCGGACTTAGCGAGGTTCACAGCTCTGCCAGCCGCCTCGTAACCTCACCGATGCGTTACCGTAAAGCCGGTGTCTCCATGTGTTCCGAAGCCGAAATGGATGAGTTCAGCCGTTACTGCGTGGATAGCGATGTGGTGGAAGCCATGAAAAGCGTGATGCAGCTCAATACCGTCAGGGTAGCCTGAATCACCACAGATTTTGCCGCGCAGCACGCCTTATGACGTGATGTTTGCAAGTACCAAACCCCAGCCATCTTGCTGGGGTTCTTTTTATCCGCGGTTAAATATTTTCTGCCGGGCGCAGGTTGCCGCCGTCATTCCCTCAGGGTTTGGCTCCAGGCTGTCGCGCCTTTTTCAGGATAATTTTGCTCAAACCTCACCAGAGTGCGCCAGTTGCCGCCAATAAGGTTACACTCAGGTTATTGAGATCTCTGGGAGTTACACCATGAAACGCTCTCTGATTGCGGCGCTTACTCTGGGTTCGCTTTTCGTCTCCCACTCGCTGTGGGCCGCTGCCTGCGGCCCACACAGCAAGGCCGTAGCCAGCAGCAACAGCTGGATTATGCTGGGCGGCAGCGCAAAAGGCGCGGTGCGGCAGGTCATCGCTGGCGAATTCGGCAAAGATGTGGATTCGCAAAAACGGGTGCTGGGGCAGTTCGATCCCTGCGGTATTTTGCTGGTTGCCGACGTCACTTTCGATAAAAAAGAGCACAACGTCACCCTGAGCATGGAGCAACATATCGCGCGCGTGCAGGGCGGCTGGGTGGCGGAGTACGCCTATCTGGTAAAGGTGCTGAAAGAGGGGAAAGAGCAGGTGGTCGATAACCGCCAGGGCACGATTAGCTGGCTTACCGGCCGACACGGCAATATCGTCACCGCGTCCGATAAATTCACCAGCATGGGCAAAAGCGGCTTTACCGATACGACCTATCGCTACGACGCGCAGCTGCGGCTGACGAAAAGCGTTTCGCGCGGCACCGACGCGCTGACCAACGGCGAAAGCAGCTGGCGCTGGAATCCGCAGGGGCAGGTCGTCAGCGCGGTAACGGCGCGCAGCAAAGATCGCTATACCTACGATAAAAACTTCCGCGAATGGCAGCTACACGGCACCGCCACCACGCCGGTCAGCTCGCTGCGAACGGTCGATGAGTGTCAGCTGTGGGATGAGGTCGGAAACTGCACCTTAAGCTATCTGCATGAAACCGAAATATTCGAGAAAGGTACGATTGAGCGGCACCTCAGCGCCGCCTACAAATATCAATACTGGGATCGTCCTGCCGAGGCGGAGTAGCGCGCAAAATGCGCCTGTCCGCGCTGCTATCGCCTGAAAAATTTGTTAGGGTAAGCGGCAATATTTCAGGGAGATGCTCATGACCGCCACCTTACTTTTCTCGTTTCTCTTCGCCATTACCATTTTGACGCTGACGCCGGGCTTTGATACGGCGCTGGTGCTGCGTACCGCCGCCGCGCAGGGCTGGCGACGCGCCAGCGCAACGGCCCTCGGCATAAATCTCGGCTGTCTGGTGTGGGGCGTAGCGGTAGGCTTTGGCCTCGGCGCACTGCTGCTGGCGTCGGAAATGGCCTATAACCTGTTGAAGTGGGTCGGCGCGGCCTATTTGCTCTATCTCGGCGTCAAACTGCTGCTTAATCCCCGGACGCAGGCGCAGGATGAAACGGCAGCCGAAGTGGCACAGCAGAGCTATTTCAGCTGCTTTAACCGCGGCCTGTTCGGCAATCTGCTTAATCCAAAAATCGGCGTGTTTTACGTCACCTTTATGCCGCAGTTTATTCCGGCGGGCGCGTCGGTGGCCCTCTGGTGCAGCCTGATGGCGCTGATGCATGTTGCGATTGGCCTGCTGTGGAATGCCGTACTGATCGGCGGCAGCCACTACTTCGCCGCACACCTGCGCCGCCCGGCGGTGCTCAAAGTGATGGACCGCCTGACGGGCATGGTGTTTATCGGCTTCGCGGCGAAGCTGGCACTCTCTCGCCGCTAAGGCTCAGGGTTTGGTGGCGACCAGCACCGCGCGCAGCGGCGCCGGGTAGCCTTCTACCGTTTTGCTGGCGTCTTGCGGGTCGAGGAATTCCGCCAGCGATTCGCTGGTCATCCAGCTGGTGCGGCGCTGCTCGTCGGTGGAGGTTATCGCATAGTCGACAATCTTCACGTCGACAAAGCCGCACTTCTCCAGCCAGCTCTTCAGCGCCAGCGCCGAAGGAATAAAGTAAACGTTACGCATCTGCGCGTAGCGTTCCCCAGGCACCAGCACATCCCGCTCATCTCCTTCGATCACCAGCGTTTCCAGCACCAGCTCGCCGCCGCTTACCAGCTGATTTTTCAGCTGAAGCAGGTGATCGAGCGGCGAACGGCGATGATAGAGCACGCCCATAGAGAAAACGGTATCGAACGCCTGCAGCGTCGGCAGCTGCTCGATGCCGAGCGGCAGCAGATGGGCGCGTCGGTCGTCGCCCAGCAGCTTGCGCACCGCTTCGAACTGGCAGAGGAAGAGCTGCATCGGATCGATGCCGACCACCAGATGTGCGCCTGCACCCACCATGCGCCACATGTGATAGCCGCTGCCGCAGCCGACGTCCAGCACGGTTCGACCCGCCAGCGACGAGATGTGCGGCGCGACGCGCTGCCACTTCCAGTCGGAACGCCATTCTGTATCGATCTCAGTGCCGTAGAGCGAATAGGGGCCTTTACGCCACGGCATCAGGTTGCGCAGCAGTTTCTCGATGCCCTGACGCTGACGGTCGCTGAGATCGTCGTGCTGCGCGCTGACGCTGTGCAGCAGGTCAAGCTGCTGCGGCTGCAACAGCGGCAGATGCTCAACCGACTTCTCCCAGTTGCGGAACAGGCCATGCAGGTTCTCTTTCTGCCAGGCGGCGATCTGCGCCGGCAGCACTTCCAGCCAGCTGGCGAGGGGGCCAATGGCGATTTGCTGATAAAAACGACCAAACTCAATCATTTCAACGCCACCAGCGAACCGAAGTTAAAGCACTGGAACCAGAGTTCCGCGTGAGAGAAGCCCGCCTGTTTCAGGCGCGCTTTATGCGTCTCCACGCTGTCGGTCAGCATCACATTCTCCAGCATGCTGCGCTTCTGGCTGATCTCCAGCTCGCTGTAGCCGTTGGCGCGTTTAAAGTCATGATGCATATTGAACAGCAGCTCGCCTACTTCAGCGTCTTCCAAGCTGAACTTCTCCGACAGCACCAGCGCGCCGCCGGGCTTCAGCCCCTGCCAGATCTTCTCCAGCAGCTGCAGGCGCGCAGGCGGTTCGAGAAACTGCAGCGTGAAGTTAAGCACCACCAGCGAGGCGTTTTCGATGGCGATGTCGCGGATATCGGCTTCGATGACGTTAACCGGCGTCTCGGCGCGAAAGGCGTCGATATGACGGCGGCAACGCTCGACCATAGCAGGGGAGTTATCCACGGCGATGATGGTGCAGCCGGGCGCTTTGATATTACGGCGAACCGAGAGCGTCGCGGCGCCAAGCGAGCAGCCCAGATCGTAGACCTGGCTGTCGGGCGTGACGAAACGCTCGGCCAGCATGCCGATCATCGAGATAATATTGGAGTAGCCGGGCACGGAGCGCTGAATCATATCGGGGAAGACTTCAGCCACGCGCTCGTCAAAGGTCCAGTCGCCCAGCTTATCGATGGGGGCGGAAAATAGCGTATCGCGGTCAGACATAGTAAATCCGGAAAGACAACGGAAAGGGCGCTATTCTGGCAGAAAGTGCGGCGGGCTGCACCCTTTACCCCCGCAGCCGGTTAATGCAGCGTCAGCACCAGATCCCAGGGCAGATAGATAAGATTAAACACCGCCATGCCGCACAGCGCAAACAGCGTCAGCATCATGCCATACTTGCGTCCGGCAAGCGCGCTGCGGCGCAGCCCCTGCGCATGAATGACCCGCCCGGCGAAAAAGATCAGACCGGTGAGATGCACCATCCAGATATCGGCACCGTTCATCTCCATCATCACCAGCAGCAGCAGCGCCAGCGGAATGGTTTCTATGGCGTTGCCGTGAATGCGTATCGCCACGCGCAGATCGTGAAAGCCCCCGTCGCCGAAAGCGACCCGATAGTGACGACGATAGCGCACCACGTCCAGCGCGAACTTCATCACCATCAATACGCCCAGTACCACATATAACGCGCTAATCATGTTTATCCTCTTTTATCAGAACAGCGACGCCTGCTGCGGCCAGGCGGGGCCGCTGCCGATAGCGGCGTCGATAGCCTGCAGCTGCGGCCATAAACGCTGCACCAGCGGAAACACCTGGCCCATATCCGGCGTGTGGATAAAGAACAGCGCATCGCCCTCTGCCTGCCATTGTGCCAGCTTTTCGCGCCAGACCTGAAAATATCGGTCGCTCTCGTCAACGTCGTCGCTGCCGATAAAGCGCACCATCGGCAGCTCGCCGGTACGCACCGCATGAGGAGGCACGCGCGGCTTTTGCTCGCGCGCATGCAGGGCTGCGGGGCTTTGCGATGTTGAGGCGTGCACCGGACGGCTGTCTAAAATCACCCGGTTGACGCCGCGCGCCTGCAGGCCCTGATTAAGCGCGCGCTCCGCCTCGCCCTTGGCGAAAAAAGCGGCGTGGCGCACTTCGACGCCATAGCTGAAGCGGCGCGGAAGACCATCGAGAAAGCGCCAGAGATCGGCAAGCTGCGCGGGCGAAAAGGTGGCGGGCAGCTGCAGCCAGTACTGTCCGATGCGGTCGGCCAGCGGATCGAGCAGACGCAAAAAATCACTCAGCAGGTCGTCGGTGTGCTGAAGCTGCGCCCGATGGCTGATGGTCTGCGGAAATTTAAAGCAGAAGCGGAAGTCGTCATGGGTCATATCGCGCCAGCGCTGAACGGTGTCGGGCGCGGGCAGCGCATAAAGCGTGGTGTTGCCCTCCACGCAGTGGAACAGACGGGCATAATCAGCCAGACTCTCAATGCCCCAGCGTTTCCAGTGCGAATGCTGCCACTGCGGCAGGCCAATACGAAGGGTCACGGCCTCTCCTTTCCTGTGAACGTTGCTCTCTAGAGTAGCCTGTTTAGCCGGGGGAGGAAAAACAGACGACGAAATGCGCGGTTTGGCGCGGCTCTACTTATCCTGCCTGCCTTTTTCCATTATAATGGCCGCCTTTTTTGCGGCAGCATCTCAAATGGTTACGCGGCCTGATGCTGCAGGCAGCAGCGGCAAAGTTAAAAGGATACGTTATGCGTACAGAATATTGCGGACAGCTCAATCTGTCTCATGTGGGTCAGCAAGTCACTCTTTGCGGCTGGGTCAACCGCCGTCGCGATCTGGGAAGCCTGATTTTTATCGACATGCGCGACCGCGAAGGTATCGTGCAGGTCTTCTTCGATCCCGATCGTCAGGAGGCTTTTCAGCTGGCGTCTGAGCTGCGCAACGAATTCTGCATCCAGATCACCGGCACCGTTCGCGCACGCGACGAGAAGAACAAAAATGCCGAGATGGCCACGGGCGAAGTAGAAGTGTTCGCTGAGGCGCTGACCATTATCAACCGCGCCGAACCGCTGCCGCTCGATTCCAATCAGATCAACAGCGAAGAAGCGCGTCTGAAGTACCGCTACCTCGATCTGCGCCGTCCTGAAATGGCGCAGCGCCTGAAGACCCGCGCGAAGATTTCCAGCTTTGTGCGCCGCTTTATGGACAGCGAAGGCTTCCTTGATATCGAAACCCCGATGCTGACCAAGGCGACGCCGGAAGGCGCGCGCGACTATCTGGTGCCGAGCCGCGTGCATAAAGGCAAATTCTATGCGCTGCCGCAGTCGCCGCAGCTGTTTAAACAGCTGCTGATGATGTCTGGCTTCGATCGCTACTATCAAATCGTGAAGTGTTTCCGCGATGAAGACCTGCGCGCTGACCGCCAGCCGGAATTTACCCAGATCGATATCGAAACGTCGTTTCTCACCGCGCCGCAGGTGCGTGAGATCAACGAACGCATGATCCGCCAGCTGTGGCAGGAAGTAAAAGGGGTCGATCTCGGCGAGTTCCCGCAGATGACCTTTGCTGAAGCGATGCGTCGTTACGGTTCCGACAAGCCCGATCTGCGTAACCCGATGGAGCTGGTGGACGTCGCCGATCTGCTGAAAAATGTTGAATTCCAGGTGTTCGCCGGTCCGGCCAACGACGCCAAAGGCCGCGTCGCCGCGCTGCGCGTGCCTGGCGGCGCGCAGCTGAGCCGCAAGCAGATTGACGAATACGGCAAATTTGTAGAGATCTACGGCGCGAAAGGGCTGGCGTGGATGAAGGTTAACGCGCGCGCTGACGGCCTCAACGGCGTACAGAGCCCGGTAGCTAAATTCCTCAACGAAGAGATCGTAGAGGCGATTCTGAGCCGTACCAGCGCCGCTGACGGCGATCTGATCTTCTTCGGTGCCGATCGTGCCAAAGTGGTGGCGGACGCGCTGGGTGCGCTGCGCCTGAAAGTGGGCCGCGATCTGCAGATTACCAACGACAGCGCCTGGGCGCCGCTGTGGGTGATCGATTTCCCGATGTTCGAAGAGGATGATGAAGGCGGTCTGGCGGCGATGCACCATCCGTTTACGTCGCCGAAAGAGATGACGGCAGAAGAACTGGCGGCCGATCCGCTGAGCGCGGTCGCGAACGCTTACGATATGGTCATCAACGGCTACGAAGTGGGCGGCGGTTCCGTACGTATCCACAGCGGCAAAATGCAGCAGGCAGTGTTCACCATTCTGGGTATTGAAGAGCACGAGCAGCGCGAGAAATTCGGCTTCCTGCTCGACGCGCTGAAATATGGCACGCCGCCGCACGCGGGCCTGGCTTTCGGTCTGGATCGTCTGACCATGCTGCTGACCGGCACTGAGAACATCCGCGACGTGATCGCCTTCCCGAAAACCACTGCGGCGGCCTGTCTGATGACCGAAGCGCCAAGCGAAGCTAATCCGGCTGCGCTGGCAGATCTGGGCATCCAGCTCGCGCCGAAGAAAGAAAAGTCAGAGAATAAGTAATGGGCTATAAACATCCGGTATCGGTTCTGGTAGTGATTTTCGCGCAGGATACCGGCCGGGTGTTAATGCTGCAGCGACGCGATGACAGCGGCTTCTGGCAGTCGGTCACCGGCAGTCTGGAGGCGGGGGAAACCCCGATGCAGGCGGCGCGGCGCGAAGTGCTGGAAGAGCTGGCCATCGACGTCGCGGGTGAAAAGCTGGCGCTGGAAGATTGCCATAAAGAGATCGAATTCGAGATCTTTCCGCACTATCGCCATCGCTACGCGCCAGGCGTGACGCACAATCGCGAACACTGGTTCCGCCTGGCGCTGCCTGCCGAGCGGCAGCCGACGCTCAGCGAACATCTCGCCGCGCGCTGGCTCGATCCCGCCGCTGCCGCAGCCCTTACCAAGTCCTGGAGCAATCGCCAGGCGATTGAAGAGTTTATTTAGCTGCCCGCCGTGTCTGTTCCGGCGGCATTCTGGATCGTAAAAAATTGGCGCACTCCCACCGGAGTGTACCTTGAGACTTAAACAGTCAGGCGTTATCAGCGCCGCGAGGTTGTTCACCGCCAGCGCAGCAGCCAAAGCGTACTTCTGTACGTGAGGATGACTCGCAAAGCTCGCCCCTTCAGGGGCGTTCAAGTTGTAAACAACTTGTGCGAGCACGGCCGGGGAAGAAAATCGCAAGCAAGATAGCCTGTACGATGCCTAAACTGGAGAAAAGATCTAATGGCTGGTCATAGTAAATGGGCGAATACCAAGCACCGCAAGGCGGCTCAGGACGCCAAGCGCGGTAAAATTTTCACCAAAATTATTCGTGAACTGGTTACTGCCGCGAAACTCGGCGGCGGTGACGCAGCGTCCAACCCGCGTCTGCGCGCCGCCATGGACAAAGCCCTGTCCAACAACATGACGCGTGACACCATGAACCGCGCTATCGCGCGCGGCGTGGGCGGCGAAGATGATTCCAATATGGAAACCATCATCTATGAAGGTTACGGTCCTGGCGGTTCGGCGGTGATGGTGGAGTGCCTCAGCGACAACCGCAACCGCACCGTAGGCGAAGTGCGTCACGCCTTCACCAAAACCGGCGGCAACCTGGGCACCGACGGTTCGGTCTCCTACCTGTTCAGCAAGAAGGGCGTCATCTCCTTCGCGCCGGGCCAGGATGAAGACAGCGTAATGGAAGCGGCGCTGGAAGCGGGTGCAGAAGATGTGGTGAGCTATGACGACGGCGCGATCGACGTCTTTACCGCATGGGAAGAGCTGGGCGCGGTGCGCGATGCGCTGGAAGCTACCGGCCTGAAAGCGGATACCGCTGAAGTCTCGATGATCCCCTCTACCAAAGCGGAACTGGATGCCGAAACTGCGCCGAAGCTGCTGCGCCTGATCGACATGCTGGAAGACTGCGACGACGTGCAGGAAGTCTACCATAACGGCGAAATCTCCGACGAGGTTGCGGAAACGCTGTAATGGCGTTCCCGTTTAGCCTGCACACCGGAGACGCGGCATGGCGATAATTCTGGGCATCGATCCCGGCTCGCGCGTGACCGGCTACGGTGTGATTCGTCAAACCGGCCGCCAGCTCACTTACCTGGGCAGCGGCTGTATCCGCACCAATACCACGGAGCTGCCGGCGCGTCTGAAGCTGATCTATGCGGGCGTCACCGAGATCATCACGCAGTTCTCGCCGGACTTCTTCGCTATCGAGCAGGTCTTTATGGCGAAGAATGCCGATTCGGCGCTCAAGCTGGGGCAGGCGCGCGGCGCGGCGATCGTCGCGGCGGTGAATCTCGATCTGCCGGTGTTTGAGTATGCCGCGCGTCAGGTGAAGCAGACTGTCACCGGCACCGGCGGGGCGGAGAAGAGCCAGGTACAGCATATGGTGCGCACCTTGCTCAAGCTGCCTGCCAATCCGCAGGCGGACGCCGCCGATGCGCTGGCGATCGCGATTACGCACTGCCACGTCAGCCAGAACGCGACGCGCATCAGCGACACTAAACTGCTGCTGACGCGCGGGCGTCTGCGTTCAGGCTAACCGGCTGCGCGGGTTTTCCCTGACGACGGTCGGGCCGACAAGCCGGAAAGCGCGCTAAGTCAATAAATTCAGGCTGGATATTCATCCAGCCTTTTTTATGTTATAAATCCCGCCACATTCGTTGATTAAGGAAGCGTTCAGGTGATAGGTCGTTTACGGGGCAATATTCTGGAAAAGCAGCCGCCGCTGGTGCTGATTGAAGCGCACGGCGTGGGTTATGAAGTGCATATGCCGATGACCTGTTTTTATGAGCTGCCTGAACTTAACCATGAAGCGGTGATCTTTACTCACTTTGTGGTGCGTGAAGACGCGCAGCTGCTGTTCGGCTTCAACAACAAACAAGAGCGCGCGCTGTTTCGCGAGCTGATTAAAACCAACGGCGTCGGCCCTAAGCTGGCGCTGGCGATCCTCTCCGGCATGTCGGCGCAGCAGTTCGTGACGGCGGTGGAGAAAGAGGAGATTGCCGCGCTGATCAAACTGCCGGGCGTCGGCAAGAAAACCGCTGAGCGCCTGGTGGTCGAGATGAAAGACCGCTTTAAAGGGCTGCATGGCGATCTCTTCTCCGGCGAATCCGCCTTTACCCTTACCGCGCCAGATGCCGAGCCTGCAAGTAATGATGCCGAGGCGGAAGCGGTTGCGGCGCTGGTGTCGCTGGGTTATAAACCGCAGGAAGCCAGCCGCATGATCAGTAAGGTTGGCAAGCCTGACGCAGACTGCGAAACCCTGATCCGGGAAGCGCTGCGCGCCGCCATTTGAGGTAAGTCATGATTGAAGCCGACCGTCTGGTCTCCGCCGCCAGCTATAACGAAGAAGAGAATCTCGACCGCGCTATTCGCCCTAAACTGCTGTCGGAGTATGTGGGCCAGCCGCAGGTGCGCGAACAGATGGAAATTTTCATCAAGGCGGCGAAACTGCGCGGCGATGCGCTGGATCACCTGCTGATTTTCGGCCCGCCAGGGCTGGGGAAAACGACGCTGGCGAATATTGTCGCCAACGAAATGGGCGTCAATTTACGCACCACCTCTGGTCCGGTGCTGGAGAAGGCGGGCGATCTGGCAGCGATGCTGACCAACCTCGAGCCGCACGACGTGTTGTTTATCGATGAGATCCACCGCCTGTCGCCGGTAGTGGAAGAGGTGCTTTATCCGGCGATGGAAGATTATCAGCTGGATATTATGATTGGCGAAGGCCCGGCTGCGCGCTCTATCAAGCTCGATCTGCCGCCCTTTACGCTGATTGGCGCCACCACGCGTGCCGGTTCGCTCACCTCGCCGCTGCGCGACCGCTTCGGCATCGTGCAGCGCCTGGAGTTTTATAACGTGCCGGACCTGCAGCACATCGTCAGCCGCAGCGCCGCCTGTCTGGGCCTGCCGCTGAGCGAAGAAGGCGCGCTGGAAGTGGCGCAGCGCTCGCGCGGCACGCCGCGTATTGCAAACCGCCTGCTGCGCCGCGTGCGCGACTTCGCTGAGGTGCGCGCCAACGGCGAGATGAGCGGCAACGTCGCGGCCAGCGCGCTCGACATGCTTAACGTTGACAGCGAAGGCTTCGATTATATGGATCGCAAGCTGCTGCTGGCGATTATCGACAAGTTCACCGGCGGGCCGGTGGGGCTGGATAACCTGGCGGCCGCCATCGGCGAAGAGCGGGAAACCATTGAAGATGTGATTGAGCCCTTCCTGATCCAGCAGGGCTTTATTCAGCGCACGCCACGCGGCCGTATGGCCACGCAGCATGCCTATCGCCACTTTGGCATAGCGCGTAACGAGTAATCAGACGGCGGGTTTGCGCGCCATGCTGAGGATAAACAGCAACGCGGCGCTCAGCACCACCGATGGACCGGCAGGCGTATCGTAGAAGGCGGAGAAGGTGAGGCCGCCCGATACGGCGAGTATGCCGACAATCACCGCCAGGCCCGCCATTTGCTCCGGCGAGCGCGAAAAGCGGCGCGCCGTCGCGGCGGGAATAATCAGCAACGAGGTGATGATCAGCGCGCCGACGAATTTCATCGCTACGCCAATGGTCAACGCCGTCACCAGCATCAGGATCAGGCGGGTGCGCTGAATATTGACGCCATCCACCTGCGCCAGCTCCGGACTGATGGTCATCGACAGCAGCGCGCGCCACTGCCACGCCATCACCGCCAGCACCAGGATCACGCCCGCGCCCATCCTCCATAAATCATCAGGCGTGACCGCCAGCAGATCGCCGAACAGATAGGCCATCAGGTCGACGCGCACGTTCGACATCAGGCTGACCACCACCAGACCCAGCGACAGCGCGCTGTGCGCCATAATGCCCAGCAGGGTATCGATCGCCAGGTGCGGCCGACGCTCAAGGAATACCAGCCCCAGCGCCAGGCAGACGGTCACCAGGATAACGGCATAGTAGGGATTGATGTTCAGCAGCAGGCCAAAAGCGACGCCCAGCAGCGAAGCGTGCGCCAGCGTATCGCCGAAGTAGGACATTTTGCGCCAGACCACGAACGATCCCAGCGGCCCGGCCGCCAGCGCCAGCATCACGCCGCCCAGCCAGCCCGGTAATAACAATTCAATCATGATGGACCCTGTTTTCTGCGTAGCACGATACGTCCCTGAAGATCGTGACGATGATTATGGTGATGACGGTAAATAGCCAGCTGCTGCGCGCCGCTCGGGCCGAACATGGCGATAAATTCCGGATGCTGCGACACCGCCTCCGGCGTGCCGGAGCAGCAGATATGGTGATTCAGGCAGAGCACCTCATCGGTTTTTGCCATCACCAGATGCAGATCGTGGGAGACCATCAGCACGCCGCAGTTAAGCTCGTGGCGCAGCTGGTCGATCAGATCGTAAAGCGCCACCTGGCCGTTCACGTCGACGCCCTGCGTCGGTTCGTCCAGCACCAGCAGCTGCGGCTGATTGAGCAGGGCGCGCGCCAGCAGCACGCGCTGCGTTTCTCCGCCCGAGAGCTTTTGCAGCGGCGCTTTCAGCAGATGACCAGCCTGCACGCGCTTTAGCGCCGGCAGCACGTCGGCGCGTTTCGCACCGCGGGTCAGCAGCATAAAACGCTCAACGGTGACCGGCAGCGTCGGATCGATATGCAGTTTTTGCGGCACATAGCCAATGCGCAGCGCCGGGTCGCGCTTCACCTGACCTGAGGTCGGCTCCAGCAGTCCCAGCACCACGCGCACCAGCGTGGATTTCCCGGCGCCGTTAGGGCCGAGCAGCGTAAGGATGCGTCCGGGCATCAGTGTCAGGCTAATGCCTGACAGCACGGGACGGCGTGCAAAATGCACAGAGATGTTTTCAAGCGTGACGAGTGAGGTCATGTTATTTACAGGTTGCGCAGAATTTCGAATGTTATAATATCACATCCCATCCCCAGGTCACGATGGAATGATGCATTATGTTACACATTAATAAGCGTACAGTTTTTACCCTTTCTGCGCTGGCGCTGGCCGCCTCGCTCTCTCTTCCTGCGCAGGCGAATGTCGTCGCCTCGATTAAGCCTTTGGGGTTTATCGCCGCCGCCATCGCTGATGGCGTCACGCCGGTGGATGTGCTGCTGCCGGATGGCGCCTCCGAACACGATTACTCGCTGCGTCCTTCTGACGTAAAACGTATAAAAAACGCAGACTTAGTGGTGTGGATCGGCCCGGAAATGGAGGCATTTATGACAAAGCCAGCCGCTGAATTACCCGCCAGTAAAAACCTTGAAATCGCCGATATGCAGGCGGTTAAGCCGTTGCTGCTGAAGGGCGGCGAAGACGACGATGACGATCACGACGCCGCCGCGCACCAGGGCGATGAAGCGCATGATGAAGCGGGACATCAACATCATCATGGAGAGTTTAATATGCATCTCTGGTTGTCGCCGCAAATATCCAGGCTAGCGGCGGTTGCAATCCATAGCAAATTATTGGAACTTATGCCCGAAAGCAAAGCCAAACTTGACGCTAATCTCCAGCAGTTCGAAAGCGAACTGGCGGTTACCGACAAGCACATTAGCGCGCAACTCGCGCCGGTCAGCAACAAAGGGTATTTCGTTTTTCATGACGCTTACACCTATTTTGAAAAACACTACGGCCTCTCGCCCAGCGGGCATTTTACCGTAAACCCTGAAATTCAGCCGGGCGCACAGCGTCTACATCAAATTCGAACACAGTTGGTTGAGCAGAAGGCCGTTTGCGTCTTTGCTGAGCCACAATTCAGGCCAGCCGTCATCGATGCGGTTGCCCGCGGAACGCAAGTGCGCAAAGGCACACTGGATCCGCTGGGGACGAATATCAGCCTTAGTCAGGACAGCTATGTGAAGTTTCTTTCACAGCTGTCAGGTCAGTATGCGAGCTGCCTGAATGGAGCATGAGGAATAGGTAAAAGTGCAGCAGATAGCCCGCTCTGTCGCCCTCGCATTTAACAATTTGCCGCGCCCCCACCGCGTTATGCTGGGGACTTTAACCGTTGCTACTCTGGCCGTCGCCGTCTGGCGGCCTTATATCTACCATCCCGCCGATGATGCGATGCCGATCGTTAAAAGCATCGAACTGGATAAAAATCAACTGCGTACGCTGCTGCCAGAGGCCAGCGAACCGATTGATCAAACCACCTCCGAACCTGAAGAGGAACTGCCCGGCGACGACATCGACAGCGATGTGCCGGACGTAGCGGGAACGCATGAATATACCGTCTCTTCCGGCGATACGCTGAGCAGCGCCCTAAATCAGTACGGCATCGATCTGGGCGACATCAACGCGCTGGTGAGCAGCGATAAAGAGCTGCGCAGCCTGCAGGTCGGCCAGCAGCTGAGCTGGACCTTAACCGATGACGGCGCTTTGCAGTCTCTCACATGGGATATCAACCGTCGTGAAACCCGCGTCTATCAGCGCGGTGATAACGGCGCATTCACCATGCAGACCAAAATGCAAAAGGGTGAGTGGCAGAACAGCGTATTAAAAGGCGAGGTGCATGGCAGCTTCGCCAGCAGCGCGCAGCGTGCCGGCCTGACCAGCAGCGAAGCCAGCGCGGTGATCAAAGCGCTGCAGTGGCAAATGGATTTCCGCAAGCTGCACTCTGGAGATGAGTTCAGCGTGCTGATGTCGCGTGAAATACTCGACGGCAAGAGCGCGCAGAGCCAGCTGCTTGGGGTGCGCCTGCGCTCCGGCGACAAAGACTACTACGCTTTCCGCGCCGAAGATGGCAAGTTCTACGATCGCAACGGTTCCGGTCTGACGCGCGGCTTTATGCGCTTTCCAACCGTGAAGCAGTATCGCGTCTCCTCTAACTTCAACCCGCGTCGCCTTAATCCGGTGACGGGCCGTATCGCGCCGCATAAAGGCGTGGACTTCGCGCTGCCGGTCGGCACGCCGGTGCTGGCGGTCGGCGACGGAGAGGTGGTAATGGCGAAAAACGGCGGCGCGGCAGGCAATTATGTGGCTATTCGCCACGGCCGTCAGTATATGACGCGCTATATGCACCTGAAAAAGGTGCTGGTGCAGCCGGGCGAGAAGGTAAAGCGCGGCGATCGTATCGCTCTGTCGGGTAATACCGGCCGCTCCACCGGACCGCATCTCCATTTTGAAATCTGGATCAATAACCAGGCGGTCAATCCGCTGACGGCGAAACTGCCGCGTATGGAAGGCCTGACCGGCAAAGAGCGCAGCGATTATCTGGCGCAGGTGAAAACCAATCTGCCACTGTTGCGCCTTGAGTAATCCGCTCGCAACGCTACGCCATAAGACCGACGCATAACGCGTCGGTTTTTCCATTCCGCATCGGGGATTGCAAATTTACCTGTCGCCACTATCATTAGCGCGTCATTGATTGAGGCGAGTGCATGGAAACCCCAAAAAAAAAGAATATTGAGTTTATTCCCGTTTTTGAACGTTCTTTCCTGAAACCGAAATACTGGGGCGGCTGGCTGGCAATCGGCGCGCTGGCGGGCATGGCGATGCTACCGGCGAAGGTGCGCGATCCGCTGCTCGGCAGGCTGGGAAAAATGGCGGGTAAACTGGCTAAGGGTGCCCGTCGTCGCGCGCTGATCAATCTTTATTACTGTCTGCCGGAGCTGAGCGAAGCGGAACGCAGCGATATTGTCGATGAGATGTTCGCCACGGCGCCGCAGGCAATGGCGATGATGGCGGAACTGGGCATGCGCGATCCGGCGCGGATCCGCCAGCGCGTCGACTGGCACGGCCGTGAAATCATTGACCAGCTGCAGGCGGAAAAGCAGAACGTTATTTTCCTCGTGCCCCACGGCTGGGCAGTGGATATTCCCGCTATGCTGCTCGCCTCGGAAGGGCAGATGATGGCGGCGATGTTTCATAACCAGAGCGATCCGCTGCTCGATTATGTCTGGAACCGGGTGCGGCGTCGTTTCGGTGGCCGTATGCATGCCCGCAACGACGGCATCAAACCTTTTATTAGCTCTGTGCGCCAGGGCTACTGGGGCTATTACCTGCCCGATCAGGATCACGGCGCCGAACACAGCGAGTTTGTCGACTTCTTCGCCACCTACAAAGCGACGCTGCCCGCGCTTGGCCGTCTGATGAAGGTGTGCCGCGCGCGCGTGGTGCCGCTGTTTCCGGTTTATAACAGCAAGACGCACCGGCTGGAAATCTATGTGCGTCCGCCGATGGATGACCTGCTGGAAGCGGACGACAACACGCTGGCGCGCCGCATGAACGAAGAGGTTGAAGTCTTCGTTCGCCCTCATCCAGAGCAGTACACCTGGATCTTAAAGCTGCTGAAGACGCGTAAAGAGGGCGATATCGAGCCCTATAAGCGCAAAGAGCTCTATCCAAGAAAATAGAAGAAAGGCCGCAACGGCAGACGGCTGAGCAGCTTGCTATGTGAGTAGCATGGGTCGAAGAGCAAAGCGTCCCGCGACAGGGATGTCGCGGGCCGAGCGAGCATGGATGCCTTGAGCGACTTTGCGATCGAACCATGCTACTCGCATTCGCACTGTAACCTAAACTTCCACTACCTGCGCGCGCCGCTTGCGCTCGCGTAGAAACAGCGTCACCAGCACAAACCAGAGCACGCCGCTGATGAAGTTGATCAGGCTAAACCAGGGCGTCCCGCCGTTAAAATACCCGCTTTTCGCCAGCTCAATACCGATCGCCAGCGTCAGGATGCTGATCATCCCCAGCATAGCCGCAACGCTGCCTTTGCCCGCGTCGCTGGCGTAGAGCGTCAGGCGATAAAGCCCGGCGTTAACCATCCCCGCGCCAAAGGCGTACAGACTCAGTCCGGCGGTCAGAAACAGGTAGCTGTGGCTGTTCAGCAGGTTCGCCAGCAGCGCGATGCCCAGCCCAGCGAGAATCGGCCAGGCGGCGAACTTCACCGGCTGCTCAATGGGAACGCGCCCGGCCAGCTTGCCCAGCGTAATATTCCCGGCAATCATCGCCAGAAACACCGGCAGCTGCAGCAGGGCATAGTGCATACGCGACAGATGTTCCTCATGCATCAGGATCACCGGCGAGAGCGCCACCCAGGTCAGAATGGGGATAAACACCAGCCCGATGGCGAAAGAGCCCAGCATCACCATCCGGTCGCGCGCCAGCTGGCGATAGGTGCGCGCCAGCTGCGGCAGCGCTATCGAGTGGCTTCGGTCGCCCGCGGTCTCAGGCATTACGCGCCACAGAATAATAAAGGCGAGGGCGCTGAGCAGGGCGAACAGCCAGAACATACTGCGCCAGCTCGCTGCCGTCAGCCATGCGGCGCCCGCCAGCGGGCCAGCCAGCGGCGCCAGCAGCGCGACGTTCGCCATCAGCGCCATAACGCGTACCGCCAGCGCCTCGTCAAAGGCTTCCTGAATCGCCGCATAACTGACCGCGCCAATAAAGCAGAGGCTAATGCCCTGAATAAAGCGCAGCGCGACAAATTCTCTGATGGAACCGACCCAGGTGGTCAATACGCAGGCCGCAATGAAAAAGAGAATGCCGCCCAGCATCACCGGGCGACGGCCATATTTATCGGAGAGCGGACCAAGCAGCCACTGCAGCACCACGCCGCCAAGCAGGTAGGCGGTCAGCGATGTCGACACCCACTCTGGGCCGACGGCGAACTCCTGGGTGACCAGCAGCATACCGGGCTGGATCATGTCGTGAGCGATATAGGTGGCGAATTCAAACAGCACCAGCGCCAGCGGAAACAGCAGCAGGCCTGCCGTGAGTTTGCTGACGGGTTGATAGCGCGGCATCCAGACTCCTTTTAGAAAAATAAAACGCGACCGCCAGGCGGTCGCGTTGTTTACAGCTTCAGAACAGCGGCTGGGCGCGCGTTAGTCTACGCGCAGCACCCGGCTGGTATTGGTGGTGCCGGTCGCGCCCATAACATCGCCCTGCGTCACAATGACCAGATCGCCCGAGACGAGAAAGCCTTTATCGCGCAGCAGATTGACCGCATCGTGTGCAGCCACCACGCCATCATTATCGCTGTCAAATAACACCGGCGTCACGCCGCGATAAAGCGCCGTAAGGTTCAGGGTGCGCTCATGGCGCGACATAGCGAAAATCGGCAGACCGGAAGTAATGCGCGACGTCATGAGCGGCGTGCGGCCTGACTCGGTCATCGTGATAATGGCGGTCACGCCCTGCAGGTGGTTAGCCGCATACATAGCCGACATCGCAATCGCTTCTTCGATATTGTCGAAGGTCACTTCCAGGCGATGCTTGGATACGTTCACGCTGGGGATCTTTTCCGCGCCCAGACAAACTTTCGCCATGGCGGAAACGGTCTCAGCGGGGTACTGACCAGCGGCGGTTTCCGCTGACAGCATAACGGCGTCGGTACCATCGAGTACGGCGTTAGCGACGTCCATCACTTCGGCGCGTGTAGGCATCGGATTGGTGATCATCGACTCCATCATCTGCGTGGCGGTGATGATGGTGCGGTTCAGCTGACGCGCGCGGCGAATAAGCGCCTTCTGAATGCCAACCAGTTCGGGATCGCCGATTTCGACGCCCAGGTCGCCACGCGCCACCATCACCACATCGGAGGCGAGAATAATATCGTCCATCGCTTCCTGCGTCGCGACCGCTTCGGCACGTTCGACTTTCGCTACCAGCTGCGCTTCACAGCCCGCCTCGCGCGCCAGACGACGCGCATAGTTCATATCTTCGCCGCTGCGCGGGAAAGAGACCGCCAGGTAATCGACGCCGATCTTCGCGGCGGTAATAATGTCCGCTTTATCTTTTTCGGTCAGCGCTTCAGCTGACAGGCCGCCGCCGAGCTTGTTAATGCCTTTGTTGTTGGAGAGCGGGCCGCCGACGGTGACTTCGGTGAATACCTTCATGCCCTGGACTTCCAGCACCTTCAGCTGCACGCGTCCATCGTCGAGCAGCAGAATGTCCCCTGGCACCACATCTTCTGGCAGGCCTTTATAGTCGATGCCGACTTTCTCTTTATCGCCTTCGCCTTTGCTCAGGCTGGCGTCCAGCAGGAAACGGTCGCCCACGTTGAGGAACACTTTGCCCTCTTTAAAGGTCGAGACACGAATTTTCGGGCCCTGCAGATCGCCCAGAATCGCGACGTGACGACCCAGCTTCGCGGCGATTTCGCGCACTTTATTGGCGCGCAGCTGATGATCTTCCGGGGTGCCGTGAGAGAAGTTGAGTCGAACAACGTTTGCGCCTGCGGCGATGATTTTTTCCAGATTATTATCGCGGTCTGTGGCCGGGCCGAGGGTTGTAACGATCTTGGTTCTTCTGAGACGTCTTGACATGAAGGACTCCGTTGACAAATTTGCGTATCCCCTAAAGTGGACAGGGCGTGATGATTATTCTAACTGAAGGAGAGCCTGTGATACGACTCACATTGTAAATGTGATGTTAATTTTTTTGTTTCGCTGCGTTTTCCATGGTGTCGGGCTTATCGAAACGCGAATCTTTTAAGGCCTCTTTCACTCGTTTCAGGTTTTCACGAAACGCGCCGCCGCGCTCGAGAATAAATCCGGTCGCCAGCACGTCGATAGCGGTGAGCTGCGCCAGGCGGGAAACCATCGGCAGATAGACATCGGTATCTTCCGGAACATCAAGCGTTAACGCCAGCGTGGCGACCTCGGCAAGCGGGGACGCGGGAGAAGTGATGGCTATCACAGTGGAACCGTTTACACCGGCAAGGCGAGCCAGTTCTACCATATTTTTCGTGCGGCCAGTATGTGAAATTAAAACAAAAACGTCGTCTGAACGACTATTTATACAACTCATGCGCTGGATCACAATATCCTCAGACCAGACGACCGGCAGATTAAAACGCAGAAACTTATTAAAGGCGTCGTGCGCCACCACCGCCGAGGCGCCCAGACCAAAGAACGCCACTTTTTGCGCCTGCGACAGGGCCGCTACCGACTGCTGCACCACGGCGAGATCGAGCTGGTTACGTACGCGTTGCAGACCGGCCAGCGCCGAGTCGAAAATTTTATGGCTGTAACCTGCGGTATCGTCATCTTCATCCACGTCGCGGCTGACCCAGCTCAGTCCTTTCGCCAGGCTCTGCGCCAGCTGCAGTTTAAAATCGGGGAAGCCGCGGGTGCCGAGCCGACGGCAAAAGCGATTAACGGTCGGTTCGCTGACGTCAGCGGCGCGCGCCAGGCGGGCAATGCTGGAGTGTATCGCCTCCTGCGGATCGGCGAGGATCTGCGCGGCGACCTTACGTTCCGACTTGCTGAGCGTCGCCAGCTGCGCCTCGATTTTTTCCTGAATGTTCATAACCCGATGACCGTTATCGCTTTTATCGATGCCAGCAATGGCTGGCAGAGGGGGCATAAAAGCGTGAATATACCGCGTTCACCATGACCGCGCGCAAGTATGGGTAAGCCGATACTGAAAATTTTTGTCATAATTTGAACCGGATTCGATTTTGCCGGACATCGGCCGCAACGCTACAGTGGGTAAAAGCGCACGCAGTATCACATCGGCACGCCTTATTCCGTCCAGAGTTAACTCTGCGGACCAGCATAGAGTCAGGTTTACCTGACCCCCTGAAATAAGTACATTGTGCTGAAAGAAAATTACAACACGGACCCGGTGGATGAGGATGCAAACGCCAACGGGATCATCCTGCAATGAGGAGAGGAAAATGGCGGTAACACAAACAGCCCAGGCATGCGATCTGGTGATATTCGGTGCCAAAGGCGATCTTGCGCGCCGGAAACTGTTGCCTTCACTGTATCAGCTGGAAAAAGCGGGACAGATCCACGAGGAAACCCGCATCATCGGCGTGGGACGCGCCGACTGGGACAAAGCAGCCTATACCAAAGTGGTGCGTGAAGCGCTGGAAACCTTTATGAAGGAGAAGATTGACGAAGCGCTGTGGGACAAGCTCAGCGGTCGTCTCGACTTCTGCAACCTCGACGTCAATGATACCTCCCATTTTCCCAAACTGGGCAAAATGCTCGATCAGGCAAAACGCACCACCATTAACTATTTTGCGATGCCGCCAAGCACCTTCGGCGCTATCTGTAAGGGGCTGGGCTCAGCGAAGCTGAACGCCAAACCGGCTCGCGTGGTGATGGAGAAGCCGCTCGGCACCTCGCTGGAAACCTCGAAAGAGATCAACGACGCGGTAGGCGAGTTCTTTGACGAGAGCCAGGTATTCCGTATCGACCACTATCTTGGCAAGGAAACGGTGCTGAACCTGCTGGCGCTGCGCTTCGCTAACTCTATCTTCGTCAATAACTGGGATAACCGTACGATCGACCACGTGCAGATCACTGTGGCCGAAGAGGTCGGTATCGAAGGTCGCTGGGGCTACTTCGATCAGGCTGGCCAGATGCGCGATATGATTCAGAACCACCTGCTGCAGGTGCTCACCATGATCGCCATGGCACCGCCGTCCGATCTCAGCGCCGACGCGATTCGCGATGAGAAAGTTAAAGTGCTGCGCTCGCTGCGCCGTATCGATCAGACTAACGTGCGCGATAAAACGGTACGCGGCCAGTACACCGCTGGCTTCGTGCAGGGTAAAAAAGTGCCGGGCTATCTGGAAGAAGAGGGCGCCAATAAATCCAGCTCAACGGAAACCTTCGTCGCCATCCGCGTTGATATCGACAACTGGCGCTGGGCGGGCGTTCCGTTCTATCTGCGTACCGGCAAGCGTCTGCCGACCAAATGTTCTGAAGTGGTGGTCTACTTTAAAAACCCGGAGATGAACCTGTTCAAGGATTCCTACTCCGAGCTGCCGCAGAACAAGCTCACTATTCGTCTGCAGCCGGACGAGGGCGTCGATATCGAGATCCTGAACAAAGTGCCGGGTCTGGATCACAAGCACAAACTGCAGACCACCAAGCTGGATCTGAGCTACTCCGAGACGTTCAATCAGTCGCATCTGGCGGACGCTTATGAACGCCTGCTGCTGGAGAGCATGCGCGGTATCCAGGCGCTGTTTGTGCGCCGCGACGAGGTAGAAGCAGCATGGACCTATGTCGACTCCATTATCGAGGCCTGGGCCGCCGACGGCGACTCCTCCAAGCCTTATCAGGCTGGTACCTGGGGGCCGGTGGCGTCCGTGGCGATGATCACGCGCGACGGCCGCTCGTGGAACGAGTTCGAATAATCCTGACATCAGCCCGCCGCGTGCGGGCTTTTTTGTACCTGTACGCAGGAAAGTGAACCGCAGTTTCAAAAATTATCCAGGGCGGATAGACGATGCGGAAGGCGATCCTGTATGGTAGTGACGCATTGATGGCGCGGCACACGGCAGGCGCCGGTATGGATAAGCAAGGGGAACCGATGAAGAACTGGAAGACGAGTGCTGAAAAGATTCTGACCACTGGACCTGTGGTGCCGGTGATCGTAGTGAACAAGCTGGAACATGCGGTGCCGATGGCGAAAGCGCTGGTGGCGGGCGGCGTTCGCGTGCTGGAAGTGACGCTGCGTACGCCGGTGGCGATGGATGCGCTGCGCCTTATGATTAAAGAGGTGCCGGAGGCGATCGTTGGCGCAGGAACCGTTATCAACACGCAGCAGCTGCAGGAAGTGACCGAAGCAGGCGCGCAGTTCGTTATCAGCCCTGGCGTCACTGAGTCGCTGCTTAAGGCCGCGGTAGAAGGTCCGGTGCCGCTTATTCCGGGTATCAGCACCGTTTCCGAACTGATGACCGGCATGGATTACGGCCTGCGCGAATTTAAATTCTTTCCGGCGGAAGCGAACGGCGGCGTCAAGGCGCTGCAGGCGATCGGCGGTCCCTTCCCGCAGGTGCGCTTCTGTCCGACCGGCGGCATTTCGCCCGCCAACTATCGCGACTATCTGGCGCTGAAAAGCGTGCTCTGTATTGGCGGCTCCTGGCTGGTGCCAAACGACGCGCTGGAGACGGGCGACTGGGATCGTATTACGCGTCTGGCCCGTGAAGCGGTGGAAGGCGCGAAATAATTACTGGCGGTGAGCAGGGCGCTCACCGCATGATGATTAGCCTTCGACCTTGACCGCCGCCGCGCTGGCGATAGCGCGCGCGACGGCGTCATTAATATTTTCACCGCTCGCCAGAGCGACGCCAAGACGGCGCGAACCGGCGATTTCCGGCTTACCGAACAGGCGCAGCTGCAGTCCCGCGCCCAGTGCCGCTTCTACATTAACGAACTTCAGGTTCTGGCTGTGCAGCTGCGGCAGGATCACCGCCGACGCCGACGGGCCGTACTGGCGAATACCGCCGATTGGCAGACCGAGAAAAGCGCGTACGTGCAGAGCGAACTCGGAGAGATCCTGCGAAATCAGCGTGACCATGCCGGTATCGTGCGGGCGCGGCGACACTTCGCTAAAGATCACCTCGTCGCCGCAGACAAACAGCTCGACGCCAAACAGGCCGTAGCCGCCCAGCGCCTTCACCACTTCGCCAGCGATCGCCTGCGCGCGCTGCAGCGCCACGTCGCTCATCTGCTGGGGCTGCCAGGATTCGCGATAGTCGCCATCTTCCTGACGATGGCCGATGGGCGCGCAGAAGTGAAGGCCATCAACCGCGCTCACGGTAAGCAGCGTAATCTCGAAATCGAATTTGACGACCCCTTCGACAATCACACGGCCTGCGCCTGCGCGTCCGCCTTGCTGCGCATATTCCCAGGCGTGGTCGAGCTGGCTGGCTTCGCGAATAAAGCTCTGGCCTTTGCCTGAGGAGCTCATCACCGGCTTGACGATACAGGGAAAGCCGATCTCCGCCGCCGCCGCTTCGAAACTGGCCTTGCTGTCGGCGAAACGATAGCTGGAGGTGGGCAGCCCCAGCTCTTCCGCCGCCAGCCGACGGATGCCTTCACGGTTCATGGTCAGGCGCGCGGCGCGCGCGGTAGGCACCACGCGCTGGCCCTGCTGCTCCAGCTCAATCAGCTTATCCGTCGCGATCGCTTCGATTTCCGGCACCACATAGTCGGGCTTTTCCTGCGCGATAAGCGCGGCCAGCGCCTCGCCGTCAAGCATGTTCACTACGTGGCTGCGGTGCGCCACATGCATTGCGGGCGCATCGGCGTAGCGGTCTACGGCGATCACTTCCACACCCAGTCGCTGGCACTCCAGCGCAACTTCTTTACCCAGCTCACCCGAGCCTAACAGCATGACACGCGTCGCAGCGGGACGCAGCGCAGTTCCAAGAGTCGTCATAATTTCACCTGTGAGTCAAAACGCGCGCGCAGTATAAACGAAAACGTTTGCGTTCTCATCTTCTGGCGCTTTGCCTCTCTTTTCTCACCTTGACGTTTACTGACGCCCGGTGGTGCAGAGTAGAGTCCTTGTCGCTACGAAGGAGAGAATAATGAACAACCTGTTGCAACAGCTACAGTCGCTGCTGACGAAAAAGGATCACAGCGGCGGCAACGGAGGATTAAACGAGATGCTGGCGCCCGGCGCACTGGGCGGGCTGGCAGGCTTGCTTATCGCCAGCAAAAAATCACGTAAGCTGTTAACCGAGTATGGCGGCAAAGCGCTGATTATCGGCGGCGGCGCAGCGGCAGGCGCGGTGCTGTGGAACAAATATAAACAGCGCGTGCGCGATACGCACCAGCATGAAGCCGGTTTCGGCGAGCTGCAGACCCCGGCGGATCAGCGCGCCGAACGTCTGGTCACGGCGCTGGTTTTCGCCGCCAAAAGCGACGGCCATATCGACGATCGCGAGCGTGCCGCCATAGAGCGCACAATTCATGAATCGGGCTACGGTCAGGCGGCGGAAACGCTGATCCAGCAGGCCATTAACCGACCGCTCGATCCCGCCTGGCTGGCGGCCGACGTTAAAAATGAGGATGAAGCGCTGGAACTCTATTTCCTCAGCTGTGCCGCTATCGATATCGATCACTTTATGGAGCGCAGCTACCTCACCGCGCTGGGCGACGCGTTGAAGATTCCGCAGGACGTGCGTGACGGCATTGAAAAGGATTTGCAGACGAAAAAAGCGCAGATCGCAGCGGAATAAGCCACCTGCGGCCGCCTTGCGCGGCCGCAATAACAACGCGTTACGCACAAAAATTTGGCTTCCCCGCCACCTGATGCCACCCTTAAAGAGTATTAATAACAGGGAGACGGAGCATGCAGGCCCCCAGCGCAAAAAAAATTCCTCATGAAATGACGCTCCATGGCGATACGCGCGTGGACGATTATTACTGGCTGCGCGACGACAAGCGCGATAATGAAGAGGTGCTGGACTATTTGCGTGCCGAAAATAACTACGGCAAGCAGATTATGGCGACCCAGCAGCCGTTACAGAACCGCATTTTAAAAGAGATTGTCGATCGCCTGCCGCCGCAGGACCATTCGGTTCCCTATGTGCACAACGGCTATCGCTATCAGAGTCGCTATGAAAGCGGCAACGAGTATGCCGCGTATTACCGCCAACCCGCCGAGAGCGCCGAGACCGATGAGTGGACGCTGCTGCTGGACGCTAACCAGCGCGCCTCGCACAGCGAGTTCTACACCATGGGCTCGCTCAATATCAGTCCTGACAATAAGGTGATGGCACTGGCGGAAGACTTTCTCTCCCGGCGGCAATACGGCATCCGTTTTCGCTGCCTTGAGAAAGGGAGCTGGTATCCAGAAGTATTAAACAACGCCTCGTCCAGCTTCGCCTGGGCGAATGATTCGCGCACGCTCTACTACGTGCGCAAACATGAGCAAACGCTGCTGCCTTATCAGGTCTGGCGACATGAACTTGGCACGCCGCAAAGTGACGACCAACTGGTTTATGAAGAAAAGGATGATACCTATCATCTCAGCGTGCATAAAACCACGTCTGAACATTTCATTCTGATCGCGCTGTTCAGCACCAACACCAGCGAGATCCAGCTGATCGACGCCGGTTTCCCGGACGCCACGCCGCAGGTATTTTTGCCGCGCCGTAAAGATCATGAGTACAGTCTGGATCACTATCAGCATCAGTTTTATATCCGATCGAACCGGGACGGCGAGAATTTCGGGCTTTACCGTACGCGCTGGCTGGATGAGTCGCGCTGGGAAACCCTGATCAAGCCGCGCGATCATGTCGTGATGGAAGACTTCCAGCTGTTCCGCGACTGGCTGGTAGTAGAGGAGCGCCAGCGCGGCCTCACCAGCCTGCGTCAGGTTCACTGGGAAACCGGGGAAGTGACCGGCATCGCCTTTGACGATCCCACCTATGTCACCTGGCTGGCGTTCAATCCTTCGCCGGAAACCAGCAAGCTGCGCTATGGCTACGGCTCGATGACCACGCCGACCACGCTGTTTGAGCTGGATATGGACACCGGCGAACGGCGCATCCTCAAGCAGAGCGCGATTGGCAATTTCGACCCGGACAACTACAAAAGCGAGCATCACTGGATTACGGCGCGCGACGGCACCGAAGTGCCGGTGTCGCTGGTCTATCACCGCAGGCACTACCAGCCCGGCAAAAACCCGATGCTGGTCTATGGCTACGGCGCCTATGGCAGCAATATGGAGGCGGACTTCAGCGTCAGCCGCCTTAGCCTGCTCGATCGCGGTTTCGTCTACGCGCTGGTCAACGTGCGCGGCGGCGGCGAGCTGGGACAGCGCTGGTATGACGGCGGCCGCCTGTTCAACAAGATGAACAGCTTTACCGACTTTATCGACGTCACGCAGGCGCTGGTGAAAAAGGGCTTTGGTCAGCCTGAGCAGCTCTATGCTATGGGCGGCAGCGCGGGCGGCCTGCTGATGGGTGCCGTAATCAATATGGCGCCGGAACTCTTTCACGGCGTGGTGGCGCAGGTGCCCTTTGTCGATGTGGTCACGACGATGCTGGATGAGTCGATCCCGCTTACCACGGGTGAATATGATGAGTGGGGCAACCCTAACGACGCCGATTACTACGGCTATATTCGTCAGTACAGCCCCTACGACAATGTCGAGGCGAAAGCCTATCCGCATATGCTGGTGACCACCGGGCTGCATGATTCTCAGGTGCAATACTGGGAGCCAGCGAAATGGGTGGCGAAACTGCGCGCGCTGAAGACCGACAATAATCTGCTGATGCTCTGTACGGATATGGATGCCGGTCACGGCGGTAAGTCAGGACGTTATAAATCCTATGAGGGAATTGCGCTGGAGCTGACTTTCCTGATCGCGCTGGCGCAGGGCAGCCTGCCGCCGCAGCGCGATTATTGATCGTCGCTCAGGTATCGACGCAGCGCCTGCCGCAGCGGCGGGCGCAAATCGCGCACGTTCTCCAGCACCCAGCGCAGATAGCGCGGATCTTTACGCGCAATGGCGGCGACGCTTTGACCACGATACTTGCCGAAGGGCAGCACGTCGCCCGCCACGCTGGCGGGCTGGCAGCGCTGCGCCATCTGCAACGCATCCCAGCCGGAGGTCTCCATAATACGGATCAACAGCGCGGCGGTAACGTAACAGTCGTAAAGCGCGCGGTGGGCATGCAGATCGGCGGGGGGCGATACCTCCAGCTTCAGGCTGTGGCGCAGCGCCTGATTGCCGTACTTAATGCCAGGCCAGAGCTGGCGCGACAGCATCATGGTGCAGATCCAGTCGCCGTGCATTTCCGGCAGCATGCGGCGATCGAAGCTGGCGTTATGCGCAACATAGAAAGCGCTGCCGTGATAGCGGCCAATCGCCTCTTCGATAGTGGGTTTGCCAACCACCATCGCTTCGGTAATGCGGTGGACGGCCATCGCCTGACGGCTGATTGGGCGGTCAGGCAGGATCAGATCGCTCATCGGGTTGACGATCTGGCCGTCAATCACATCGACCGACGCCACTTCCACCACGCCACCCTGTAGACCGCAGGTTTCGGTATCAATTACGCGTAGCATGAATTACTTCAGTTTGGGTTCGTAGGGCAGGCGCGAAAAGTTCAGCGACGCCTGGCGATAGTGCATCAGTCGCTGGCGAAACCAGTCGCGAAGCGCCGCAGGCTGCTCGTTTTCAACCATTTCAGCCACTACCGGCATGTTGTAGCGCTCTTTGAACGCCACGCCCGCTGCGGCCAGTTCAACATTGACTTTATCTTTCTCTTCCTGAGAAAGCAGGGCGAGGTTTTGACTCATGGTGATCTCCTGAAGACAGGGGGCAAAAATAATGCTTATCCCGCTCTGAATCAAGGGCAAAGGATAGCATCGCTGGCCCTCGACACCTTAAAAGCCACGGCGTATCCTTGCCCACGTTTGCCGCTGATGCGATGGCTAAAAGGATGATCCCATGCAGAAAAGAACCCTCTTAACAGGCGCTGCCGTCTCGCTGCTGCTGTTCAGCCAGTCGGTGCTGGCGCATGCTCACCTGAAATCGTCCCAACCGGCCGATAACGCTGTTATCGCCGCCGCGCCGCAGGCGCTGACCCTCAGCTTTACCGAAGATGTGGAACCCGCTTTTAGCGGCGTAACGCTGCTGGATGCCGGTAAAAAAACGATCGCCAGCGAGAAAGCGCAGCTGGATGCGAAGCAGCACAATCGGCTGATCGTTCCGCTGAAGGCGCCGCTGGCCGCGGGCGATTACCAGGTTAACTGGCACGTACTGTCGGTTGACGGACATAAAACCCAGGGCAGCTACCGCTTTAGCGTGAAGTAATCAGTGACTTTGCTGTGGATCCTGCTGCGTGCGCTGCATTTCGCCGCCGTGATGCTGCTGGCGGGTAGCGCATTTTACACCGCGCTGTTAGCGCCGGTACGCTATCGTCGTGCGCTGGCGCAGCGTCTCGACGCCATAATGCGCGGGTGCATCTGGCTGGCGCTGCTCAGCGGACTGCTGATGCTGGCAACCCAGCTGGCGTTGATGAGCGGCGACTGGCGCAATCTGAGCGACGCTCTGATCTGGCGTGCGGTGCTGAGCACGCGCTTTGGTGCGGTCTGGCAGTGGGAGATAGCGCTGGCCGCGGCAACGCTGCTGGCGAGTCTGCTGCGTAATGAACGACGGCAGCAGGCGTGGCTGGTGGGCGCGCTGTTGCAGCTGGGCTGTATGGCGTTGACCGGACATGCGGCGATGCGCGAAGGCGCTGTGGGCGCGCTGCAGCAGGCTAATCATGCGCTGCATCTCATCGGCGCCGCCTTCTGGACGGGCGGCCTGTTGCCGCTGCTTATTCTGATGCGCGAGGCGCGGCAGATCGATCGGCGCAGCGACGCCATTCGCACCATGATGCGCTTTTCGCGTTACGGACATCTGGCGGTCGCCGCGACGCTGCTCACTGGCGTGGTGAATACGCTGCTGATCGTCGGCTGGCCTCGCCAGTGGCATGGCGGCCTTTACAGCGAACTGTTAGTTGTTAAGGTGACGCTGGTGGCCCTTATGGTCGCTATTGCGCTGCTCAACCGTTACGTGCTGGTGCCGCGTTTTCGCCGCGCGGGGAAGGGCGCGCAACATAAATTTATTCGTATGACGCAGCTTGAACTGCTGCTGGCATGCGCAGTGGTTGGCCTGGTCAGCGTCTTCGCCACGCTGTCGCCAGCCTGAGTTTGACCCGTTTTGACTGAGTAAAAAGGTAGGCTATTTTGCTGAAGAAAGTGATCCCCGCAGTGCTGTTATTATCTCTCTGTGGCCAGGCGCTGGCGGCGGAGATTATTACCGTCAGCCGTTTTGAGGTGGGTAAGGCGGCATGGCCCTTTAGCCGTGAAGAGGTGATGTTAACCTGCGAAAAAGATGGCTCGCTGTTCGCCATTAATCCCAGCACGCTGATGCAGTATCCGCTCAATGATAAAGCCGAAGCCCGCGTGCAGGCAGGCCAGGTGAAGGCGCAGCCCATCTCTGTAATCCAGGCGGAAGACAAGGCGCATCCAGGCCAGATGATGAGCCTGCAGCCGATTATCGAGCGTACACAGGCGCTGTGCGATAAATAATCCTGACCAGGGCGCGATGCTCTTTCGCGCCTTCTTTCGATGATTCTGCCGCCAGGATCACACTCTGATCCTGCGGATCCCCTCTGCCCGGCTGTTCGCTGGCATTTCCAAAGGCGTGGTCTAATCTTAACTGGCAAGGCGAAATCGCCTGCATTAATGCCAACTTTTAGCGCACGGCTCTACAAGAGCCATTTCCCTGGACCGAATACAGGAATCGTGTTCGGTCTTTTTTTGCGCCATGAATTTAGACGGTGCATCCCGTTATCTGACCCTTTCCTGAGGCGTCTTATATCCCGACCAGCCGAGTCTCTTTTCTGAATCAGCGAACACCCCTGTTTTGTGTCGATGCAGCCATCACGTAACACACCTCTTTTACTTTACCGCGCCAGGCGTAAGCGCGTGGCCTCTTCTGGCGATAATCTGCCTGCTTCAGCAGAAACTAAATCCTGAACCGGGAGACGAATATTACTTTTCTGTCTCAGCCACCTTTCTTTTTATGTTATTTCTTTGACGTTAGTAAAAATATATTAACAGCGCGCCGGTTAAGCTTATTGCCCTGTTTCAGGTAAGTTGCTGAAGATAAAGTTATTACCCTGCGCTTCGCTGTAATATGCGATTTTAAATTATCGCTTCGCTAATAAATAAATGGGTTTTCTGGTGTGAAATAGCCTTGCAGATACAGGCTGGTCGTCTAGTATTAATCATGCAACACGAAATACGGCTGGCGTAACAGATTTATGCCGGTTGCCATTTACTGAATGACAATATGTCCAGGAGGATATTATGGCCGAGCATCGTGGTGGTTCAGGTAATTTTGCAGAGAACCCTGAAAAAGCTTCAGAAGCAGGTAAAAAAGGCGGTCAGCACAGTGGCGGTAATTTCGCTAACGACCGTGAAAAAGCTTCAGAAGCAGGTAAAAAAGGTGGCCAGAATAGCCATAGCGGCGGACGCAAGTCTTAATAAACAGAATATTTTAGAGTCTGTTTAAGCCACCAACCCCGGCATTCTATGTCGGGGTTTTTTTATGCGCTGTAACAGCACATTAGCCGCTCCTTTTAAAAAATCATGCTGAAACGTTTACAGGCAGAGCGACTATTTAAGACTTTTCATCTTGCTGGAGACGGGCGGCAAGGTAAGATCCCTGTTTTACAGGGAGGCCGTTATGAAAAATGTTGTGCTGAGCATGCTCGCTAAAATATCAAAAATCGATGCGGAAACGAAGCAGCTCACCGCGCGCGTCGAAGCGCAATCGCTGCTGATCAGCGCGCTGGTGTTAGCCGTCAGCAGGCAGGGCGGCGTAACCGAGATGATTGATAGCGCAAACAAAGCGATCAATACCGTGATTGAATCGGCCGATTCTGATGAAATGCTGAAGTCAGATGCCGCCATTCTGCTGCATGAATTCCAGGAGTTGCTGACCATATCCAGAGCGGTTGATAAAGCAGATAACGAAATCGACCAGGATGGGCTCGCTCATATCAGCGGCGTTTCTCACCTGACTGGCTCTGAACCCCAGGAAAAAGACAAGCTTTAGCCTGCCTCCAGCCCGCCTTGCGGGCTGGCTGATGCGCCTGCTTTAATATTTGGTCTCAGACACCCCTTTTATGCCGCCATCTTCCGACAGGCCGCTGCGCAGCGCTGACAGGCCTGCGCGCAGTGCTGGCAGTGATCGTGCTGATGCTGACCGCACTCGTCCGCGCACTGCTGGCAAACGTCCGCACAGAGCTGACAGAGCGCAACGGCTGATTCGCTCTGCTGCGCAATAAACTGAGCGGCCAGGCGACAAATCGCCGCGCACTGCATATCGAGCTGAATGCAGCCCCGCATCATTTCAATATTTTCTTCACGCAGACAGGACGCCGCGCAATTATCGCAGGCAGCGGCACAGGCATAACAGGCTTCCAGGCACTGTTTATATTCACTGTTCATATTTCCTCCTTATCATTTCGTGGTGACTGATTAAGCCTAAAAAATATTGGTGATTATGCAAGTCGCAGACAGAGAAGCGATTCTGCCAGCGCTACGCTAAAAAATGGCGTTGATAAAAAATAGTGTGGGTTGACCTTATAAACATTATGCTTATTTGCAGCAGGGCTGCGTCAGCCACCAAATAGCCGATAACTTTTTTTTGACGCTAAGTGTTTAATATTTCTGACGAGGCAGGGGGATCTGCCGCTTATATTTTGTCCGAAAAATTACGGTCGCGCTTTCATTTTTGTGAAACCTCTTCCAGGCTTGTCTGGCTTATTCTTGAAAAAAAGCCAGGAGATAAATATGTTTCACCATTCTTCAAAACTTCAATATCCCGTACGCGTCGATAAACCGGATCCGGAATTTGCCATGCTGCTGCAACAGGCGATTGGCGGAGTGGAAGGGGAGATTCGTGTGGCGATGCAGTACTTCTTCCAGGCCATGGGCGCCCGTGGCGACGCGCGTATTCGCGATCTGCTGATCTCTACCGCGACCGAAGAGCTGGCGCATATCGAAATGCTGGCGCATGCCGTCGCGCTGAACCTGGAAGGCGCACCGCTCTCCTATCAGGAAGCGTCGGCGAAAGATCCGGTCGTCAACGCGGTACTGGGCGGCATGAACCCGCGTCATATCCTTTCATCGGGTCTGGCGGCGCTGCCGGTCAACGCCAACGGCGTGCCTTTCGATATGAGTCATATCTATGCCTCAGGCAACGTAGCGGCTGATATGCTGGCTAACGTGACGGCCGAAGCGACAGGCCGCGTGCTGGCGACTCGCCTGTACAATCTGACCGAAGATACCGGCATGAAAGATTTCCTCTCTTTCCTGATTGCGCGCGACACCATGCACCAGCAGCAGTGGCTGGCGGTAATCGAAGAGATGGGCGGGCTTAACGCTTCGTTGCCGATTCCTAACAGCTTCCCGCAAAGTGAAGAAGCCAGCGAACACTCTTACTATGTGCTTAATACGTCGCTGGATAAACCGCTGCCGAAAGGTCGCTGGTGCGAAGGTCCTTCGTTTGACGGCAAAGCCCAGTTTACCGCTAAAGAGAAGCCTGAGCTGCTGGGCGATGAGCCGCTGCTGGGTCATGCCCGTCCAGGTTCCGGCGCGCAAAGCGAACAGGAACTTTCCGGTACCGTACCGCCTGCATTAAAACCTTAATCGCAACGTGCCCAGGGAAGGGCGCGCGCCACTGATTGATTTCAGCGCGATATATCCAGTAGCGAACCGTATTACAGATGTGTGCGGTGCGATATTTGGCCTGACAGGGACGTCACCTTATCCAGCCGCCATCCTTTTTGCTTTACGTCCTTTTCTTACGGGAAAATAAAGTATCGCCTTAACCTGCCGCAACGCCCTCCGTACCAGCCTGAATCAGAGTCCAAAAAAATATTTTTTTCGGGATTGAGCAACGCGATGAATTTAACCCCTCAGCGGCGCTTAAATGAAAAACCCCGACGGGCGCCGGGGTTAACTGAAGCACTTATTTTGTATCAAGCACCTGTTGCAGCCAGACCAGCTCATCATCGAAGCCGGACTCGCGTAACAGCTGGAAATAGGATTGCTGAATGTCGGCGGAGACAGACGCCAACAGCATACCCAGCATCCCTTTAGTTTTACAGATTTCTAATGCGGCGTTTTCGAGAGAATCAAGGTTAAAACTTACGTTATCAAGCGTTTCAGCGACCATTCTTATTCTCCTGACGGAGGTAATCAGCCATCCCTCCTTTGCTGTGTGTATCTGCTCCACATTGTGGACGGGCTGAGGTCTCACACTAACGCAGTTTTGTCTGTCAGAAACATCCTGATATCTGAACAGTAATCGTCACGCTCTGGCGCTTTTATGCGCAAAAATTACGAAAAATCTGAGTAGCAGGCAGCGAACATCGCGTCAGGCAGATCAGCCGACAAACAGCAGATGCACGAGACGCGCCAGCGATTCCAGCAGGAGCAGACTGCCGACGAAGATCAGCACTAACACGCTAATAAATTGTTTCCGGCTATTCATCACGCCTCCCTGAAGATGTGACCGGCTATACTTTAACCCGCACTTAATAAACCTCTGGTTAACAAGCGGGATCGAAATGCACTACCAGTATCTCAATGGTGAAAACTGGCAAAACATATGGGTTGTGGGCGACCTGCACGGCTGCCGCAGTCAGCTTGATGCATTGCTGCTGGAGAACGGTTTTGACAAGCAGAGCGACCTGCTGATTTCCGTCGGCGATATCATCGATCGCGGGCCAGACAGTCCCGGCTGTTTAGAGTTGTTAGAACAGCCGTGGTTCCGCTGCGTGCGCGGAAATCATGAAGAGATGGCGATTGAGGCGTTACAGTGTCACGACAGGCTGAACTGGATGATGAACGGCGGAGAGTGGTTCTATAAGCTCAAGGGAGCGAAGCTGATTGCGGCGCGTCATGCGCTCAAACGCCTAACCACTCTGCCGCTGATCCTGCATCTGCAGCTTGCGGATCGCATTGTGATAGTGGCGCACGCGGACTATCCGGCAGCGCGCTACGCCTGGGAGCAGCCGTTAGACTGGCATAAAGTGGTGTGGAACCGCGAACGCATCACCCGGCTGCAGGCGGGCGATGCGGGAAAAGAGGCGGGGGAAATAGGCGGCGCGGATGAGTTCTATTTCGGCCATACGCCGCTACAGCGTCCGCTGGAATCGGGCAACCTGCGCTATATCGATACCGGCGCGGTGTTCGGCAACCGGCTGACGCTGGTGCAGCTGCAATAAGGCTCAGCGGAACAGGCGACCGTCGCGCACCAGCTCGCGTGGGTAGCTGTTTTTAATGCGGCTGCCGACGCGTTTCGCCAGGCCGAGCGGCTGCTGCTGGTAAGTCACAATCATTTCATCACGCTGCGGCGGCGTCTCCGGGAAGATATCCCGTCCGCGATACCACTCCAGCGCCTCGTCAGCAGACAGTTCAAATGTCCGTTGCGCATCCAGCTGCGCCAGCGCGATGACCGCTTCATGCTGCCAGCGGTAGCCTCGTGCAAAGGTTTCCGCCAGCTTCAGGCCGATACGGGAGAAGCGAACGCTGCCGAGCAGCGGCGTAATTGCCTCTGGAAACAGCCAGATCTCTTTATCGCGCTGCCACAGCGTCAGTTCGTCGCTCCATTGCAGGCCGACCGACGCCGCCGCGTTAGCGACCTCTGCCGCCATCTTTTTATTCACTGGCGTAAAGGGCAGCTTGCCCAGCCTGTAGCCGGGCTGCGGCAGCGGCGCGACCGAGGCGGTTTTACGCAGCCGCGCGACGAAAAAGCCTTCGCTGTCGAACAGCTGCGGAAACACGTGCAAAAAGCCTTCCGGCGTTAAAGCCTGCGCGGCATCGGCGAAAAGCGCGTCGAGCGGAACGACCTCTACCGCCTGCGGATAGCGCGCCAGCAGCCAGGCGATCACCTGCTGGTTCTCTATCTGATTGAGTGTGCAGGTGGAATAGACCAGGATACCGCCCGGTTTAAGCGCATGGAAGGCGCTTTCGATCAGATCGCGCTGGGTGGCAGCAATCGCCTCGGTGCTGCTCAGCGACCAGTTTTTCAGCGCGTCGGCGTCTTTACGGATCACCCCTTCGCCCGAGCAGGGCGCATCCAGCAGCACGGCGTCAAACTGTTCCGGCAAGGCGGGGCCGAAGACGCGTGCGTCAAAATGGGTGAGGGCGACATTGCTGACGCCGCAGCGGCTGATATTGGCGTGCAGCACCTTGACGCGGCTCGCCGAAAATTCGTTGGCAAGGATGGCGCCGCGGTTGCCCATGCGCGCCGCTATCTGCGTGGTTTTCGAGCCGGGCGCGGCCGCCATATCCATCACCCTCAGCGCATCGGGCGCGGCGTCAAACAGCGCGCTGACCGGCAGCATAGAGCTCGCTTCCTGAATGTAAAACAGCCCGCTCAGATGCTCCGCCACGCTGCCCAGCGGCAGACTCTCATCGTCGCGCTCAATCCAGAAGCCTTCCGCGCACCAGGGCACCGGCGTCAGCCGCCAGCCATAGTCAGCCGTCTGGGTGAGGAAATCCGCTACGCTGATTTTGAGCGTGTTGACGCGGATAGTGCGACGCAGCGGTTGCTGGCTGATGGCGATAAAGCGTTGCAGCTCGGCGTCATCGGGCAGCGCGGCGCGCATCAGGTCAAGAAAGTCAGAGGGGAAAAGATCGGCCACGGGCAGGTTCCAGTTGAAACGTTGAGGTCAAAAACAGGGGCGGCAGTGTAGCACGAAAAGGGTGACGTCGCTCCAGGCCGCTGGTCCGGTAGTCAGACAGCAGGGAACAAAAAACCAGGCGCTCCGCGGCAGGGAAAACGCAGAGCGGTTTTGAACAACGCAGATACGCACCGTAAGGCCAGGGTGCGTATCTGCGTGGGACGAGCTGGCAGCAAGACCATGTTATGCGTCTTTGCGAGCGGGGCTTGAACCCTCGCTCGCACCACAATACCAGGTGTTGCCGACCAGCTTACTGTCGCGGATCGGGGATAGCCGTTCCCCAGCTGCGCCAGTTTTTCGGCGCTTCATCCTGCAGCAGGAAGTGCTTGTCTGCGCCCGCCTGCGGCGCCAGCGGCACCGTCGGCGGCGTGGCGAACTGAATGCCGCCGCGAATAAACTGCTGGAAGGTGCCGGTTTTCACCACGCCGCCAATCAGGCCGAAGTCGAGGTTATAGCCTGACGCCAGCCAGAACACGGAGTTGTTGCGCACCAGATGTTGATACTTTTTGCTGATGCGCAGCGCAATCTGCACCCTGTCCGCCATATTGCCCAGCGAAGTGCCGGTTACGGTGCCGACCTCGACGCCGCGGAACAGTACCGGCGTACCGATAGAGAGCGAGCCCGCCTCGGCGGCGTCGACATAAATCGTCAGCCCGTTCAGGTAGCGTGAATCGGTAATGGTACTCTCCTGCAGCTCGAAAATACGCGCCGGTCCTCCTTTGCCTGGGTCGACGTTGACGTAGGGCTGCAGGAGCGTCTCCAGATGATTAACGCCAGCCGGCGAGATCTCTGGCGACACTACCGAGAAGTGACTGCCGGTGCGCGCAAAGTCCTGTACATACTCTGGATAGAGCACCGCCTTCGCGACTACCTGATTATTATCTTTACTCAGAGAGAGGGACTCCACCTGGCCGATGTTAATGCCCAGATAGCGAATCGGCATCCCTTCCGACAGCTTGCTGGCGTCGTAAGTATGCAGGGTAATCTGGCTGCCGACCGCGCGCGCCGCCGTCTCGGAAGGATAAAGCGTGCGCTTGCTGCCTTTGGCGTTCGCCGCGCCGCTCATATTGTCGAAGCTGATGGCGCCGCGCAGCGCACGGTTAAGCGGCGATGCCTGTACCGTCAGGCCGCTGCCGTTAAGCTGCACGCGCGCGCCGCCTTCCGCCCAGAACACGCTCTCGCTGGTCAACAGCTTGCGATACTCCGGTTTGATATGGACGGCGATATCGAAGGCGCTGGCGCGCGGCGTGACGTCAACGATTTCGCCGACCTCATATTTGCGGTACAGCACCACCGAGCCAGCCTGCACGTCCGGCAGGCTGTTGGCGGTCAGCGTCAGGGTAGTGGAAGGGCGATCGCCGATAATGCCTTCCTCCGCTTTTTCGGCGTCGGCGAACAGCGGGTAAGCGGATTTAACCGCGCCCTGATTGCCCGGCTCAAGACGAATGCCGCCGTCGACCCATTCGCGCGCGCTGGCGCCCAGCACTTTCATGCCGTCGAGGCCAAACTTCACGTCGAGGCGACTGTTGACGATAAATTTGCTGTCGCCGTGCACCAGGTTGCGATAGGCCGGCTCAATCGCCGCGACAAACAGAATGCCTTTCTCATTCAGCTCGCGCGAAATGACCTGGCCGATCTTCATGCCGTGCAGCATGACCGGCTGACCGGCATCGATGCCATAACTTTCCGGCGCGCTGAGTTTCACCGTCAGCACGTCAGGCTTCTGCAGCAGCGACTCGCTGGCGGGCAGCACGGTAAAGTGGCTTTGCGGCTCGCCGTCGCCTGGCACCAGCTCAAGCGTATTGCCGGTCAGCAGGCTGCTGAGATTGGTATCGGTCAGGCTCACCTTCGGGCTGCGCATCTCAATGCGCGTGCCGCTGCGCATCAGATTGACGACGGAGGGATCGAGCGTCAGCTCTCCCGTGACTTTCCCGCCGCTCAGCAGATTCAGTTTTGTCAGGCTGCCGACCTCGAGGCCCTGATAGACCAGCGGCGTCCGGCCCGCTTTCAGGTTATTGCCGTCAGGCAGATCGAGCGTCACAATCACGCCGCGCTGGCTGCGCGCCAGATCGGGATAGAGCCGGTAGTTCTGGTCCGTTTTCGCCTGCGGCGAATCGTCTGGCGAGTCAAAGGCGATGGCGCCGTTGACCAGCGCCGCCAGGCTCTCCAGCTCGACCTTCGCGCCGCTGAGGCTGACGTCGGCGCTCAGGCCGGAAACATTCCAGAAGCGGCTGTTGGTTTTAACCAGATTCTTAAAGCGGCGTTCGATTAGCACATCAATGGAGACGCCGTCCGTTTTGCTGTTGATGCTGTAGTCATAGACGCGGCCGACCGGGATTTTGCGGTAGTAAACCAGCGAGCCGGAATTGAGCGCGCCGAGATCGGGCGCGTGCAGATGGATCAGCAGCTCGCCGGTATTAACGCGGTACTTGGGCTGGGTATCCTGCGCAATAAAGTTATCGCGCGGTTTGCCGCTGCCCGGCATCATGCCGATATAGTTGCCCCCCACCAGCGCATCGAGTCCCGATACGCCCGCCAGCGAGGCTTTCGGCGTCACCAGCCAGAACTGGGTGTTCTCGCGCAGCGCCTCTTTCATATCGCTTTTGATGCTCGCCTTGATCTGGATAGTGCGGTAGTCATCGCTCAGATTGATGCCCTGCACGGTGCCGACCTCCACGCCCTGATAGCGGATCGGCGTGCGGCCCGGCACGATGCCGTCCGCCGACTGGAAGTTAATGGTGATCACCGTGCCGCGCTCTTCGTAGTTAGTCCAGAGCAGCCAGCCGGCGATCAGCATCGCTACAATCGGCAGGAGCCAGAATGGAGAAACCTTACGTTTGCTGCGCAGCGTCGCGTTAGTCGGTGTAGTCGGCGTTTCCTGTTGCATGTGCATCCCAAAGCAGGCGGCTGTCGAGCCACTCAACGGCCATAATGGTCAGGATCACCGCCGAGCCGAAATAAAACGCGGCGGGTCCCATGGTAAAAGCCAGCAGCTGATCGCGATTGACCAGCGACATGGTTAATGAAATCACAAAGAGATCCAGCATTGACCAGCGGCCAACCCAGGTAACGACCCGCAGCAGGCGAATACGGGTTTTTAGACCCTGCTCGCAGCGGAAGTGAATACTTAACAGCAGCGTCAGCATGACCAGCACCTTAGTAAAGGGCACCAGAATACTGGCGATAAACACCACCGCCGCCACCGGAATATTGCCGGACGCCAGGCCAAGAATGCCGGAAAAAATCGTATCTTCGCGTCGCGAACCATTAAGGTAGACCACAGAGATAGGCAGCAGGTTAGCGGGAATAAGCAGTACAACAGAGGCGATAAGCGCCGCCCAGGATTTTTGCAGGCTGTGGCGACGCCGGAAGTCAAGGGGCGTATGGCAGCGCGGGCAGCGGCCGCGCGCGTCCGGCTCGCCGGTATTGTGGCAATTAAGGCACACCTGCAGTTTGTCGCGGGCAGAACCATACTGCTTCTGTGGATAAAAATGTTCCCAGAGCTGCTCGACGTTAAGGTGGATCAAGGTCAGCAGGCTCAGCGCCGTTAACGTCAGATAGGCGGCCAGCCCGTAGCCGACCTCCAGCGAGGCGTAATCCTGCACCTTGATCGACGCCACCGCAATGCCCACCAGATAGATGTCGAGCATTACCCACTCTTTGACCTTTTCCAGCATCAGCAATACCGGCCGCAGATTCATCCCCAGCCGGTGGCCGATGCTGAGATAGCCGATACCGACGACGAGCGCGGCTGGCGCGCCGATAGTGCAGAACGCCACCATCGAAGCAGTAAGCACATTGCCCTGTTCCGCCATCTGGATCACGCCGCCCAGCAGGCTGGCGTTAATGCGCATGCCGAGCAGGCGAATATCCACCAGCGGCAGGGTAAAGGCGAAAGGCATCAGCACCAGGATCATCGCGGCCATGACGGTCAGCCGCGTCATCGACCAGTCACGCCCGCTGATAATTTGCGCATGGCAGCGTGGACAATAGGCAGACTGATGCGATTTCACATCCGGTAAGGAAAAAAGGGTATCGCATTGCGGACAACGCTGATAACGTGCGTGGGGCAATGGCTGGCTGATAGCGTGAATTTTCATAGGGTGATGCAGGTTTCGCCCGGATATTTGTCGCTGTGACCGGATGCGGTCGTGGGGCAAAAAAACGTTTTCACGTTTCAGGCACGCCCGCAAAGGGCCCACGTTTCGATCCACAAAAATCTAAGGTTATAGCAACTAACGCGATGATTCACCTTGTGGCGGTGGATATTTAGTGCTTATTTTAACGGGCGGTTAATAAAAGCCGCTCTGTTGTTAATGTTAATGGTTAAACAATGAACAAAACTGCCTTTTACGCTGATTTGAATCGCGATATGCGCGCTTTGCTCGCGGGCGAGACCTCGTTTCTCGCCGCGCTGGGCAATTTCAGCGCGCTGCTGTATGAACGCCTCGACGGCGTTAACTGGGCGGGCTTCTACCTGCTGACTGAGGCCGATACGCTGGTGCTGGGCCCCTTTCAGGGCAAAATCGCCTGCGTGCGCATTCCGGTAGGCAAGGGGGTGTGTGGTACGGCAATAGCGCAGGATAAAGTGCAGCGCGTCGACGACGTGCACGCTTTTCCCGGCCATATCGCCTGCGATGCCGCCAGCAATGCCGAGATCGTGATTCCTCTGAAAGTAAACGGCACGCTGGTGGGCGTTCTGGATATCGACAGCACGGTGTTCAATCGCTTTGACAGCGAGGATGAAACAGGGCTGGTTGCACTGACTGATGGGCTTTGCGACGTGCTCGCGCACAGCGAGATCGAAAAATTTTTGCAGCTGACGCGCAGCTAATCGACTGGATCGCATGGCATTTGGCAATGTTGTCATTATAATGTCGCCTGTTCATGCCTGCTCTGGTCGGCAAATCCGTTGTAATCAGGAAATTTCATGGAAAATCAACCTAAGTTGAATAGCAGTAAAGAAGTGATCGCCTTTCTGGCGGAACGTTTTCCAAACTGCTTTAGCGCTGAAGGTGAAGCGCGTCCGCTCAAAATCGGCATCTTTCAGGATCTGGTAGAGCGCGTTCAGGGCGAAATGAGTCTGAGTAAGACCCAGCTGCGTTCAGCGCTGCGTCTCTATACTTCCAGCTGGCGTTACCTTTACGGCATTAAAGCTGGCGCAACGCGCGTCGATCTCGACGGCAACGCCTGCGGCGTGCTGGACGAGCAGCACGTGCAGCATGCGCGTCAGCAGCTGGAAGAGGCGAAAGCGCGCGTTCAGGCGCAGCGCGAGCAGCAGAAGGCCGCGAAACGCGAAGCCGCAGGCGAAGAGGGCGCTGAACCGCGTCGTCCGCGTCGGCCCGCCGCACGCAAGCCAGCTGACGGCGATGCGCCGCGCAAAGCGCGTCCTCAGTCGCCGCGTCCGGCCGCTCAGGATCGCAAACCGGCTCCGCGCCCGGCGGCGCAGGCTAAACCCATCACCGATACCTCAACTTTGCAACCAGGCCAGAATATCAAAGTCAAAGCAGGCAAAAGTGCGATGGACGCTACCGTTCTTGAAGTGTCAAAAGACGGCGTTCGGGTACAGCTCGCTTCCGGCATGGCAATGATTGTGCGCGCAGAACACTTGCAGTTCTGAAACGGAGGCTGACCCCGGCATGAACACCCTGTTAAAAATCGGTATGATTGTGGGCCTGCTACTGGCAGGCCCTTCATTTGGCGCAGAGAATATTACCCGCGCCGATCAGATCCCTCAGCTTCATGAAGATCCGCAGGACCCCACCGTCAGCGAACGCGTGACCTCCCGCTTTACCCGCTCTCACTATCGCCAGTTCGATCTTGATCAGGCCTTTTCGGCGAAGATTTTCGATCGCTATCTGAATATGCTCGACTACAACCACAACGTGTTGCTGGCATCAGATGTGGCGCAGTTTGCCGATAAAAAAACCACGCTCGGCGACGAGCTGCGCAGCGGCAAGCTGGACGTGTTTTACGATCTCTACAATCTGGCGCAGAAACGCCGTTTCGAGCGCTATCAGTACGCGCTTGACGTGCTGAACCGTCCGATGAACTTTACCGGCAACGACACCATCGATATCGATCGCGCCAAAGCGCCCTGGCCGAAAGATCAGGCCGAGCTGAACGCGTTATGGGACGCCAAGGTCAAATATGACCAGCTCAGCCTGAAGCTGACCGGTAAAGATGACAAAGAAATTCGCGATGTGCTGACCAAGCGCTACAACTTTGCTATTCGCCGCCTGGCGCAGAGCAACAGCGAAGATGTCTTCCAGCTGGCGATGAACGCGTTTGCGCATGAAATCGATCCGCACACCAGCTATCTGTCGCCGCGCAACACCGAACAGTTCAACACCGAAATGAGTCTGTCGCTGGAAGGCATCGGCGCGGTGCTGCAAATGGATGATGACTACACGGTGATCAACTCTATGGTCGCGGGCGGACCGGCGGCGAAGAGCAAATCGATCAGCGTCGGCGACCGCATTGTCGGCGTCGGTCAGCCAGGCAAGCCGATGGAAGATGTAATCGGCTGGCGTCTTGATGATGTGGTAGCCAAAATCAAGGGGCCGAAAGGCAGCAAAGTGCGTCTTGAGATCCTGCCTGCGGGCAAGGGCACCAAAACCCGCACTGTCTCTCTGACGCGTGAGAAGATCCGCCTTGAAGACCGCGCGGTGAAAATGAGCGTGCATAACGTCGGCAAACAGAAAGTCGGCGTACTGGATATTCCTGGCTTCTACGTCGGTCTGACCGATGATGTGAAAGTTCAGCTGCAAAAGCTGCAGAAGCAGAACGTCGACAGCGTTGTGATCGATCTGCGGACTAACGGCGGCGGCGCGCTGACCGAAGCGGTATCGCTTTCCGGTCTGTTTATCCCGAGCGGTCCGGTGGTGCAGGTGCGCGACAATAACGGTCGCGTCCGCGAGGACAGCGACAACGACGGCGTCGTCTACTACAAAGGCCCGCTGGTGGTGCTGGTAGACCGCTTCAGCGCCTCGGCATCCGAAATCTTCGCTGCGGCGATGCAGGACTATGGCCGTGCGCTGATCGTTGGCGAGCCGACGTTTGGTAAAGGCACCGTGCAGCAGTATCGATCGCTGAACCGCATTTACGATCAGATGCTGCGTCCTGAATGGCCTGCGCTGGGTTCCGTTTCCTACACTATCCAGAAGTTTTACCGTATCAACGGCGGCAGCACGCAGCGTAAAGGCGTGACGCCGGACCTGCTGATGCCGACCGGCGTGGAAGCGGCGGAAACGGGCGAGAAGTTCGAAGACAACGCGCTGCCCTGGGACAGCATCAATGCCGCGACGTATACCAAAACCGGCGACGTCAAGCCGCTGGTCGCGCAGCTGACCAAACAGCACGAAGCGCGTATCGCCCAGGATCGCGAGTTCCAGTACATCATGAAAGATATCGCTCGCTTTGATGCGATGAAGGACAAGCGCAATATCGTGTCGCTTAATCTTGCCCAGCGCGAGAAAGAGAACCACGAAGAAGATGCGCTGCGTCTGGAGCGGATTAACGCGCGCTATCAGGCGGAAGGCAAAAAGCCGCTGAAGAGCCTGGACGATCTGCCGAAGGATTATAAAGAGCCCGATCCTTACCTCGACGAGACGGTGAAAATCGCCAACGACCTGGCGCAGCTGGATAAATCACAGCCTGCTGCGTCCACTCCCGCCGCGCAGTAAGCGCAAGGGATTGAAAAGCACCGCGCCGCGGTGCTTTTTTTTGCCCAGAGGATCGGGAACGGTTGCCGAAACCAGCCGCGCGGCGAAAGCGTGACTAAATGTAAAGTTATGTCTTTTTAGGCACTTAAAGGTTAAGGTCGCTTGAAATGCGGCGCGATGACCCTAGGATAAGGATCCGCGCAGTCAGCGCATGAACAACTGAGGAAAATTAACTTTTATGATGCGTATTGCTCTTTTCCTGGTGACCAACTTAGCTGTGATGTTGGTCTTTGGGCTGATCCTCAGCCTGACAGGGATCCAGTCAAGCAGTGTTCAGGGCCTGATGATTATGGCAGGCCTGTTTGGCTTTGGCGGTGCGTTTGTTTCACTGCTGATGTCGAAGTGGATGGCGTTGCGTTCGGTCGGCGGTGAAGTAATTGAACAACCCCGGAATGAAACGGAACGCTGGCTGATGCAGACCGTTGGCCGTCAGGCGCAGCAGGCAGGTATCGCCATGCCGCAGGTCGCTGTGTACCATGCGCCCGATATCAACGCGTTCGCCACCGGCGCGCGTCGCGATGCGTCGCTGGTCGCCGTTTCCACCGGTCTGTTGCAGAACATGAGCCGTGACGAAGCGGAGGCGGTGCTGGCGCATGAGATCGCGCATATCGCTAACGGCGACATGGTGACCATGACGCTGATCCAGGGCATCGTGAACACCTTCGTGATCTTTATTTCGCGTATTATCGCGCAGGTGGCGTCGGGCTTTCTGTCCGGCAACCGTGACGGCGAAGAGGGCGGCAACGGCAACCCGCTGGTCTACTTCGCGGTGGCAACGGTGCTGGAGCTGGTGTTCGGTATTCTGGCCAGCATCATCACCATGTGGTTCTCACGTCACCGTGAGTTCCACGCCGACGCCGGTTCAGCGAAGCTGGTGGGCCGCGAGAAGATGATCGCCGCGCTGCAGCGTCTGAAAACCAGCTACGAACCGCAGGAGCCGAGCAGCATGATGGCGTTTTGCATCAACGGCAAAAACAAATCCCTGAGCGAGCTGTTTATGTCACACCCGCCGCTGGATAAGCGTATCGAAGCGTTACGCAGCGGCCAGTATCTGAAGTAATCGCAGAGCCGAAGAAAAAGGCGACTCCCTGGAGTCGCCTTTTTTATTGATGTGGCCTACTGCGTTGCGACGCGCTTCTGCGACAGGCGCGAGAGGCTGAACAGCGCGGCGACGCTGGAGAAGAGTCCCGCCAGAATCAGCGAAGCGTGCGTACCGTTCTGATCGAACATCGTGAACATCAGCGCCACCAGCGCCGCGCCGCTGCTCTGACCCAGCAGACGCGCCGTTCCCAGCATTCCGCTGGCGCCGCCGCTGCGGTTGCGCGGAGCGGAAGAGATAATGGTGTGGTTATTGGGCGACTGGAACAGGCCAAAACCGGCTCCGCACAGCGCCATACGCCAGATAATATCCCAGTCCTGCGGCTGTGCGGGCAGCAACGCCAGCAGGAAGAGCCCCGCCGCGAAAAGCGCCAGACCAATACCGCCGAGCAGCCCGGCATGAATATGCTCAATCAAACGTCCGGCAATCGGTGCCAGCACCATGGTCGCCAGCGGCCAGGGGGTCAGCAGCAGGCCGGTAGCGACTTCATTGCGCCCCAGCACGTTTTGCAGGAAAAAAGGCAGTGAAACCATCGCCAGCATCTGCGCGCAGAAAGAGCAGATCGAGGTGCAGATCGACAGGCTAAAAAGCGGAATACGCAGCAGATCGACCGGCAGCAGCGGCACTGCCAGGCGCTGCTGACGACGCACGAAGAACCAGCCGACTACCGCCAGCACTACCACCTCAGCCAGCGCCAGCGCAGGGTTTTCCCCCTGGGCGAAACCGGTCAGCCCGTAGATCAGCAGACCGAAAAAGAGCGCATTCATCAGCGCGCTCGGCACGTCGAATTTCTGCGCTTTCGCTTTCTGGCTGTTCTCCGGCAGAAAGCGCAGCGCCAGCCAGAGCGCAATGACGCCCAGCGGCACGTTGATCAGAAAGAGCCATTTCCAGCTGGCGAACGACAGGATCGCCGCGGCGACCGTCGGTCCGGCGGCGCTGGATACCGCTACCACCAGAGAGTTAATCGCCATGCCGCGTCCCAGATGGCGCTGCGGATAGATAATTCGGATCAGCGCGGTGTTTACGCTCATCAACGCCGCGCCGCCAAAACCCTGCAGCACGCGCGCCAGGGTCAGCATCGAGAGCGAAGAGGAGAGGGCGCAGAATGCCGAAGTAAGGATAAACAGGCCGAGGCCAACCTGATAGACGCGACGATAGCCCAGCATATCGCCCAGAAAAGAGAGCGACAGCAGCGAGGCGACGATAGCGATCTGATAGGCGTTAACGATCCAGACGGACTGGGCAGGACTGGCATGAAGCTCGCGCGCGATAGTAGGTAAGGCCACGTTGGCGATAGCGCCATCCAGCACCGCCATCATAATGCCCAGAGCAATAGTAAAAATAGCGCCATAGCGTTGCGGAGCGGGAAGACCATCCTGAAAAGGTGTAGGGGACATAGCGAGATAAGTAAAGTGAGTGAATATGAACATGCTAATGAATCCACTGCCAAAACGCACCGCCTTTAGACTAAAAGTCGCGGCTAAATTATGTCGTTCAATGACAGACAATGGTGCTGCGTGCGGTGACGCGCTATATTGACCGTCTGTTCCGATTTTATTAAAACAATTTCAAAAAAGGGTGCGTGATGGCCGCCAGTGAAAACGATAAACAACCCGATGCCGTTTCCTCCGTTATGAAGGTGTTCGGCATTCTTCAGGCGCTGGGCGAGGAGCGCGATCACGGTATTACTGAGCTGGCGCAGCGCGTCATGATGTCGAAAAGTACCGTTTACCGCTTCCTGCAGACCATGAAGGCGCTGGGTTACGTCACCCAGGAAGGGGAGAGCGAAAAATACTCCCTGACGCTGAAGCTGTTTGAGCTGGGTGCGAAAGCGCTGCAGAACGTCGATCTGATCCGCAGCGCGGATGTACAGATGCGTGAGCTTTCCCGCCTGACCAAAGAGACGATTCACCTTGGGGCGCTGGAAGAGGACAGCATTGTCTATATCCACAAAATCGACTCACTCTATAACCTGCGTATGTATTCGCGCATCGGTCGCCGCAATCCCTTGCACACCACGGCTATCGGTAAAGTGCTGCTCGCCTGGCGCGACCGCGCCGAGGTGAACGATATCCTCAAAGAGGTCGAGTTTAAGCGCAGCACCGCTAACACCATCGTCACGCGCGAAGCGCTTATCGACGTGCTGGATCAGGTGAAGGCACAGGGGTTCGGCGAAGATAACGAAGAGCAGGAAGAGGGATTACGCTGTATCGCCGTGCCGGTTTTTGACCGCTTTGGCGTAGTCATCGCCGGTCTCAGCATCTCTTTCCCGACGATTCGCTTCTCGGAAGAGGCGAAAAGTGACTATGTCGCCATGCTGCATCGTGCGGCGCGCACGCTCTCCGCTGAGATGGGCTACCACGACTACGCTTTCTGATAAAAAAGCGGGCAGGCGCCCGCTTTACTCTCTGACAACAGCGCGGATAAAAACCGGCCTGTTTCTTAGTTATCGATCACGTCGCCGCTCTTCTTAAGCAAGGGGCAGTCTGTCACGCCGATAACGCCGCTGTCGGTATGCAGATACTGTGCGGTAATCAGGCCGCGCGCGGTAAGGTAGCTGCACTGCAGGCCCAGGCCCGCCGCATTCTTCGTGCTGCCGGTCAGCACGCCGTAGCCGGTAAACAGCATGCCGATCCAGATCACGCCGATGAGCAAGATTGCCCGAATTAAAAGTTTCATTTTGTTCTCCATAAGATACATAACGCAGCTGTCCACTGTTTGCTGCCGCCCGTAATATTAACAGCTTGCCTCGCTTTGTCTGCTGAAGCGATCGGAGATTGCCGAAAGCGAGGCAGTCAGGGAATTCTGCATTCAGGCGTATAGCCTGGTCAGCCGCGCGCGCAACAGGTAGAATCGAGGCCATTAATATTTTTCGTTTTTGAGGCAGTTATGAACGAGTTAGCCGCAACTTCTGGTCCGCTGTTTAGCTATGGCGTACTGGCGATCATTATTATTGTGGCGTTTATCGTCTGGTTTTTCGTTAACCGGGCCAGCGTGCGCGCCAGCGAACAGATTGAGCTGCTGAGCCACCTGCTGGAAGAGCAGAAAAAACAGAACACGCTGCTGCGCCGTCTGGTTGAGAATCAGTGCGGCGAGCAGGAAAAGCAGGACCCGGAAGAGAAGCGCGATTTTATTCGCATGATCCCGGAACGCTAACGTTCTCCACCCTGGCAAGGAGGCAACATGGCCTGGCGAAATCCCTGGTACGACGGCAGTCAAGCGCACCATACACCTGAAGGCTTTCGCAATCTGGAACCCGATCTGCGCCAGCCGGGCGATCTTGACCGCTGGCGCAAAGAGCGCAAAGCGCAGGGATTGCCTTTTCCACCTCAGGCGGGCTATGAGGGTTTCAGAACAGACTGGTGGCAACCTGCCGATCTGGCCGGCACTGACGACCGGATCTGGTGGTTAGGCCACGCGGCGATACTGCTGCGCCTTAGCCAGCGCTATCTGCTGATCGACCCGGCGCTCTCTCTGCGCGCCTCGCCGTTGCCCTTTGCCGGGCCAAAGCGTAAATCACCGTCGCCGCTGAATATCCATCAGCTGCCGCGACTCGATTACGTGCTGATATCTCATAATCACTACGATCATCTCGATCTCGCCACCGTGAAGCGCATTATCCGCCGTTTCCCTGATGTCACCTTTCTGGTGCCGCTGGGGCTGGAAAAGTGGTTTAAGCGGCGCGGCGCGCGGCACGTTCGTCAGCTTGACTGGTGGCAAAGCCAGCAGGAAGCGGATCTGACGCTGACCGCCGTCCCGGCGCGTCACTGGAGCATGCGTACGCTGCACGATCGCAACCGCTCTTTATGGTGCGGCTGGGTAGTGCGCAGCAAAACGCTGAATTTCTGGTTCTCTGGCGACAGCGGTTTTTCTGAAAATCTGGCGGAGATTCCACGCAAGCTTGGTCCCTTTAATCTGGCAGCCTTGCCCATCGGCGCCTATGCACCGAAATGGTTCATGGCGAGCAGCCATATGGATCCCGATCAGGCGGTGTGGTTATGGCGACTAATCGGTCAGCCTTTAACCCTTCCGGTTCACTGGGGCGTGTTTGAACTGGCCGATGAATCGCTGGATGAACCGCCTGCGGAATTAATGCGCGCCATCCAGCGCAGCGGCGAAGATAATGGACGCTTTGCACCATGGAGAATAGGGGAGAGCCGCAGCCTGCAGAATATTAACCAGGAAAAATCCTAAATAACCGCATCTCTTCTACAGCGGCCTCTGGGTTGAAGAGATATTTTATCCGCGATCAAATAATAAATAGTAATAAGTAATAAGCGCGACTCTGCTTTTAATTGGGGCAAGGTTATCTTTTATTTTCCTGATTTTGGTGCAAAAGCATTTATTATCGGTGCCAGTGAAAATGATGACGCTCTGCCGTTAAAAAGAACGCAGGCCGCTTTGCTTTAGGTTACGGTTTCGCTTAAGAAAAAAGAATGCCATATTAATGCAATAATTTATCTTTAAATTAATCCGTTACAGTGAGCAAGGTTGGACGACGAGGCGGTTATCCGCTAGAGTTATTCGTATCATCGCAGGTTGATGGATAATGCTTTTTCGGCTACGGCATGGTCAGGTTATGTACCAAAATGAACAAAGTGTGTCACTGCTTCGCAAATTTTGTGCAGCGCGTCCATCGCCGATTAAAAATGCCTTGCCATTAATTTGCGGATATGTGATAACAATTCGTGGGTCAAACGAGGTACAGTTCTGTTTATGTATGGCATCTTCAGTAAAGAAGTTACGAGTAAAAACGTTGACGTTGAATACCGCTTCCTTGCCGAACCTTAATTAGTGCCTCATTCAGTAACGTCTCTGGTTTCTCTGTAGGTCTGCCTCCGGGCAAAATAAACACTCTAAGGAATTTGCAAAATGGCAAAGATTAAAGGTCAGGTTAAGTGGTTCAACGAGTCTAAAGGTTTTGGTTTTATTACCCCTGCTGACGGTAGCAAAGATGTGTTCGTACACTTCTCCGCTATCCAGGGCAACGGTTTCAAAACCCTGGCTGAAGGCCAAAGCGTTGAGTTCGAAATTCAGGACGGCCAGAAAGGCCCGGCTGCAGTCAACGTAACCGCTATCTGATTTCGTGCCAGCTCGGTGCCATGCACCACTGAAAACGAATCCTGTAAAGCCCTGGTCATCTGACCGGGGCTTTTTCTTTGCGCTTTCGGTACGGCAGCGAACGGAGTAAACTGCGGCGCTCTTGTTAACGGAGTCCCTATGTTGCTGATCTGCCCCCTCTGCCATCTCTCTTTACAGCCGGAAAACCGCAGCTGGCGCTGTGAAAATCGTCATCAGTTCGATCAGGCGAAAGAGGGCTATCTTAATTTGCTGCCCGTTCAGCATAAAGGTTCGCGCGAGCCTGGCGACAGCGCAGAGATGATGCAGGCGCGACGGGAGTTTCTGCAGGCGGGTCACTATCAGCCGCTGCGCGACGGCGTGGTAGCGCTGCTGCGCGAGAAGCTGCAGGATGCTTCCGCGCTGCTCGACATCGGCTGCGGCGAAGGCTATTACACCTCGGCGCTCAGTACCCTTGGCGCAGAGGTTTACGGGCTGGATATTGCCAAAAACGCAATTCGTCTGGCGGCGAAACGTTATCCGGACGTGCAGTTTTGTGTCGCTTCAAGCCAGCGCCTGCCGTTTGCCGACGCCTCGCTGGATGCTGTGGTGCGCATCTACGCACCCTGCAACGAAGCGGAGCTGACGCGCGTAATCAAGCCCGGCGGCGTGCTGCTGACGGTGACGCCAGGCGCGCACCATCTGCAACAGTTCAAGGCGTTGATCTATCGCGAAGTACAGCTCCATGCGCCGGAAGAGAAGCTTTATAGCGGCTTTAGCGAAGAGACCCAGCAGTCGCTGCGCTATGCCATGCATCTGAGCGGGGACGCGGCGGCGACGCTGTTGCAGATGACGCCTTTCGCCTGGCGCGCGAAGCCTTCGGTATGGGGTGAGCTGCAGGCGACGAAAACCTTTGAGTGCGACGCTGATTTTCGTCTGACGCTATGGCGGCGCGGTTAACGCGCCTCTACCAGCGTGTTGTAGATACGTTCCAGATCGTCGAGCTGCTGCACGGCGATCAACAGGCGGCGCTGCTCCAGCTGCATCACCAGAATGCCATCTTCTGACAGATTGATGCTTTGAATGCGCGCATAGGCTATCCACACGCCGCTATAGAACAATCCCTCGCCCTTCATCAGCAGAGTTGGCCGACGCAGCCAGAACAGCCAGCAGGCGAGAAAGCAGAGCACCATCAGCAAGGTGGTCGTCAGCTGCGGTCCCTGATGGGTCACGTTATTCCAGAGTAAAATCGCCAGCAGCCCGATGAATATCAGGCTGTCAATCTTGTGTCTGCGTCGCAGCGGCACGCTTAAACGCGTCGGGCCTTTGCGGCGCGGCAGTATAAAGTCGTTATAGAGAGAGAAAAGCAGCAGCGCGGCGATGCAGAGCGCGATGAGGCCGTCCGTTAGTGTCATCACATTCTCCTTTGGCGATGCGTCGAAAAAGCGGGGAAGTGGCCGGGCGCAGCGCGCCCGGCGAGAGAACTACAGGCCAAGCAGGCCGATCCAGTAGCCAAAAATGCCGATGGCGAAGAAGCCAACGATAATCCACAGCGCGTTGACCTTACGACGCAGCAGCCACATACAGGCGAAGGTCAGCAGCAGCGGCACGATGCCCGGCATCAGCTGGTCGAGGATGGTCTGAACCGTGGTAACGGTGGTTTTCCCGGTCTGGTCGGTAATGCGCGACACTACCAGCGGGATATTAACGTGCGTCCACTTGTTCACCAGCGCGCCCATAACAAACAGGCCAAGAATCGACGCGCCCTCCGTCAGCTTCTGCAGGAAGCCGCCGCCCATATCGCTGACGATATCGATCCCTTTGCGGTAGCCATACGCCACGCCGTAATAGCGTGTCAGCATACGCGCCAGATTAAACAGCACAAAGAACAGCAGCGGACCGAGCAGGCTGCCGCTCATGGCGATGCCTGCGCCAAGCGCGGCGAATACCGGACGCACGGTTCCCCAGAAAATCGGGTCGCCAACGCCAGCCAGCGGCCCCATCAGGCCAACTTTAATGCCGTTGATGGCGGCGTCATCGATCGCCGCGCCGTTTGCGCGCTGCTCTTCCATCGCCATGGTGACGCCCAGCACCGGCGCGGCCACGTAGGGATGCGTATTAAAAAACTCCAGGTGACGCTTGATCGCCTGCTTACGCGCCTCGTTGTTTTCCGGATAGAGACGACGGATGACCGGCACCATTGAGAAACAGAAACCCAGGGCCTGCATACGCTCGAAGTTCCATGAACCCTGAAACAGGTTCGACCGCAAAAACACGCCGCGAATATCGCCCGGGGTGAGTTTTTTTTGCGTTGTAGTTGTATCTACCATGTTGTCACCTGTTCCTTAGTCAAGTTCGTTATCGAGATCGTTGTTTGCCGGACCCGCTGCAGGCGCACCCGCTACGCGGTTATATTTCGGTGCCAGCTGGATGTAGAGCACTGCCATGACGACGCCGATGACGCCCAGCGCCACCAGGTTGAAGCTGGTAAAGGCCGCGGTAACAAAGCCGAGATAGAAGAACGGCATCAGATAGCCTGCGCGCATCATATTGATGACCATCGCGTAACCGACCACGACGATCATGCCGCCCGCGATATTCAGACCATTGGTAACCACGTCAGGAATGGAGCTAAGCAGAGAGTGAACCGCGCTGGTGCCGACCGAGATCGCCACAATCAGCGCCGGAATGGCGATACGCATCGCCTGCAACACCAGTGCCGAAACGTGGATCCACGAAATCGCCGTCAGATTGCCTTTCTCCGCCGCCTTGTCGGCCGCATGCTGGAAGGCGACGGTAATGGTACGCACGATAATCGTCAGCACCTGACCCGCCGCAGCCAGCGGGATCGCCAGTGCAATACCTGCGCCGACGCTCTGGCCACCGGCAATGACCAGAATGGTGGAGATGATTGAGGCGAGAGCGGCATCGGGCGCCACGGCGGCACCGATGTTCATCCAGCCCAGCGCAATCATTTCCAGCGTACCGCCGATAATAATGCCGGTTTTCATATCGCCGAGTACGGCCCCTATCAGGGTACAGGCGACCAGCGGGCGGTGAAACTGAAACTCATCCAGAATCGAACCCATACCCGCAATACAGGCCACGATAAATATCAGGATGATTTGTAGCGAGGTTATTTCCATCATATCCCTTCTCCTCAGGAGGATAGCGTTAACTGGCCCGCAGGCGCAGCCAGCGGCGTTTTACGCATTGACCTTCGCGATCAGGTCCATCATTTTCAGTTTTTGATCGCTGGAAACTTTACGGACTTCCAGTTCAATGTTGCGTTCATTAAGCTTGCGGAACGCCGCGATATCTTTTTCATCGACCGATACGGCGTTATTGACCTGCGTTTTTCCCTGACGAAACGCCATGCCGCCGATATTGACCGATTTAATATCGACACCCTGTTCAACCACACGCAGCACGTCGGTAGGATTGGTAAAGAGCAGCATGACGCGGTCGCGACCATATTTCGGGTTGTTCCAGACGCGCACCATCTTGTCGACGTCCACCACATGCGCGGTAACGCCGGGCGGTGCGACCTGCGTCAGCAGGGTTTTGCGAACATGATCTTTCGCCACCTCATCGCTGACCACAATAATGCGCGCAACGTTGGTCTCTTTGGTCCAGCGCGTTGCCACCTGACCATGGATCAGGCGGTCGTCGATACGCGCCAGTCCAATTTTCATATGCTCGCCCGGTGCCAGCGGTTGTGCCGGCGGCGTCGGGGCTTTTGCTGCAGGCGCAGCGGCTGGCGCAGAGGGGGCGGCAAGCTGCGTTTTCTGTGCCTTAACGCCTTCGCGACCCGTCTCTACCGCGATGCCGACCAGTTCGACAAACGAGGGGTTATCGTCACGCGCCATTAGGGTCTCAACCAGCATCGGAATATTGACCCCGGCGATAACATCGTAATTTTCTTTATCCAGCACGATACGGCTGGCAGCATTGAAAGGACTTCCTCCCCAGGTGTCGACTAAAAACAGCGCGCCTTTCGTTGTATCCAGCTTTGCCAGTTGCGCCTGATATTTTTCGATAAGCGTTTCTGCATTCTCGCCGGGCACAAAGTCGATCCATCCGACGTTCTCCTGCTCGCCCAACAGCATTTCTGCGGTTTTAAGCAGTTGTTCGGCTGCCCAGCCGTGTGTACCAATTACTATCGCAATGGTCACTTGCTACCTCCGTTCGCTAAAGAAATTCGTCTGGAGCCGACGAATCGTTATGAGTTATCGTTACGGCTATCTATGGATAAACGTAATCAAACCATCTGCATAAATGAATCATTCCCCGGATGTTTTGAATGAATGGGTGAGTCGCGATTTATTTTAGTGCGCGAAAAAATAATTTATGTGACGCTCGTCAGCTATCAGACGGCCGGACTCGCAATAAGTCCTGTTTAATTCCGCTTTCCTGCTGAATCATTTGTAAATGAAAGAAAATTTTTTGACGTAATTTACCGGCCTGTTACATTAGCGATCTGTTTATTACTCAGGAGTAACGGGTTTCAGCCCACCTTTATGGATCGTCACCGACGTCGCTTAACCACTTTGATGCGCACCTTCGCGCCTTCTCTCACGCCTGACGGCGTTTCTGTAGTTCACCCGATTGCCTTTCTGTCACGTCGCCAGACGACGCTGACACGATATCGTTCAGTCTGCCTTTCGTTCAGGAGTCAATGATGGAATTTCTCTTCGACCCCTCAATCTGGGCCGGTTTGCTCACGCTTGTCGTACTTGAAATCGTGCTCGGTATCGACAACCTGGTATTTATCGCCATTCTTGCTGACAAGCTGCCGCCGAAACAGCGCGATAAAGCGCGCCTGATCGGCCTGTCGCTGGCGCTGGTAATGCGTCTGGGCCTGCTGTCGCTGATTTCATGGATGGTCACGCTGACGCGCCCGTTATTTAGCGTAGGCGAGTTTAGCTTTGCCGGGCGTGATTTGATTCTGCTGGTGGGCGGGGTGTTTCTGCTGTTCAAGGCGACGATGGAGCTGCACGAGCGGCTGGAGAACCGTCAGTTAGAGCATCAGGGGAATCGCAACTACGCCAGTTTCTGGGCGGTGGTGACGCAGATTGTGGTGCTGGACGCGGTCTTTTCGCTGGATGCGGTGATCACAGCGGTGGGCATGGTGAACCATTTGCCGATTATGATGACGGCGGTGGTTATTGCGATGGGCATGATGCTGCTGGCCTCGAAACCGTTGACCAACTTTGTCAACGCGCATCCCACCGTGGTGGTGCTCTGTCTCAGCTTCCTGCTGATGATCGGCCTGTCGCTGGTGGCGGAAGGTTTTGGCTTCCATATTCCGAAAGGGTATCTCTATGCGGCGATCGGCTTCTCTATCCTGATCGAGCTGTTTAACCAGATCGCGCGCCGCAACTTTATGCGTCATCAGGCGCATCGCCCGATGCGTGAGCGCACCGCCGAGGCGATTCTGCGACTGATGGGCGGACGTCAGCGTCCGGCGCAGCCCGCCACCAGCGAGGAGTCGCCTGTAACGCAGGCGATGCCGCAGGAGGCCTTTAAGGATGAAGAGCGCTATATGATCAACGGCGTGCTGACGCTGGCGTCGCGCTCTATCCGCAGCATTATGACGCCGCGCGGTGAGATCTCCTGGGTAGACGCTGAGCGTCCGCTGGATGAGATCCGTATTCAGCTACTGGATACGCCGCACAGTTTGTTCCCGGTGTGTCGCGGCGAGCTGGACGAAATCATCGGCGTGGTGCGCGCCAAAGAGTTGCTGGTGGCGATTGAGCACGGTATGGATGTGGCGACCTTTGCCGCCGCGTCGCCCGCGCTCATCGTGCCTGAAACGCTGGACCCCATTAATCTGCTTGGCGTGCTGCGTCGCGCCAGGGGGAGTTTCGTTATCGTCACCAACGAATTCGGCGTCGTGCAGGGGCTGATTACACCGCTGGACGTGCTGGAAGCCATTGCCGGCGAATTCCCGGACGAGGATGAAACGCCGGAAATTATTGCCGACGGCGACGGCTGGATTGTGAAGGGCGGCACTGACCTGCATTCGTTGCAGCAGCTGTTCGACGTGAACGACCTGGTCGACCCGGATGAAGATCACGCGTCGCTGGCGGGACTGCTGATTGCACAGAAAGGGCAGTTGCCGCTGCCGGGCGAGGTGATCGATCTACCGCCGCTACACTTCACTATTCTGGAGGCGACCGATTATCGCGTCGATCTGGTGCGCGTAACGAAAGATAAGCCGCACGAGGATGAGGAAGAAGAGCAGTAAATAAAAACGGCGCTAAGGCGCCGTTTTTACTGCTTAGAGGTGAGGGAACCACCCGCTGGGTAACGTTGTTTGCCGTCTGAAAGAGATTACGGGACGCCAGTCAGCAACTGCGCCTGATGCTGCTTCAGCCAGGCGGGAAAATCCTCTATCGGCATCGGACGCGCGTAATAATACCCCTGCAACAGATCCACGCCGCGCTCGCGCAAATAGGCCGCCTGTTCGGCCGTTTCGACCCCTTCGGCGACCAGGCTGATGTTTAAACGCTGCGCCAGCGAAATCACCATATCGGTCACCGTTGCGTTAATGGCGTCGGTGCCGATCGCGGCGGTGAAAATCTTGTCGATCTTCAGCACGTCCGGCTGCAAATCTTTCAGATAAGAGAGCGAGCTGTGGCCGGTGCCGAAATCATCAATGGCCAGACGCACGCCGATGCTGTGCAGCTGCGAAATCACCTTCTGATCCACCACCGGCAGGGCGTCGCGCTCCGTCAGCTCCACTACCAGCTTCGGCAGCGGATTCGCTGGCCACCACAGCTGTTGCAGATCGTCGACGATAGCATGATCACGGAAGTGGCTGGCGGCTACGTTAATAGCGATATGGAACGACGGGCAGCGCGGCAGATTCGGCAGCTGCGCCACCGCTTTCTCTATCACAAAGCGCGTCAGCGGCGCGATAAGGTTTTGCTGCTCAGCCAGCGGAATAAAGACGTCCGGCGGGATCCAGCCCTGACGCGCGTTATGCCAGCGCAGCAGCAGCTCAATGCCGTCACAGTCGCCGCTTTGCGCATTAATCAACGGCTGGCAATACACCATAAATTCATTCGCGGTAATGCCATAGCTGATCTGCCAGCTCAGGCTCATGCGATTCGCCGTTCCCAGCCAGACGATATAGCCAATCAGCAGGCTCAGCAGCAGCGCCAGCGGCAGCTGCGACGGCAGCGTCGACATCGCCAGACGCGCCGGAGAAGGGCCATACAACGTAATAGAAAAAGGATAGCGCAGCGAGCCCTGATCGTAGCTGACTTCATCTTCCGACGGCATGGCGGGCTCAATCAACGGATTGCCATACTCCAGACTCTCGCCGCCGACGCTAAAAATAGCGCGCTCTACCCAGGGCAGCTGCGGTTCCAGCAGATAAGTGCTCATCAGCTCGATATTGATTACCTGCAAAATGCCGGAGCGGTTATCGAGCGTTTTTGGCGTCCACAGCAGCAGGATCGGCGAACCCTTCAGCAGGTAGTTATCGACCGTCAGCATCATACGCTGGTTATTAAACGCCAGCTCCGGATAGGTCTGGCTGAAAGGAATGGCGCGCGGCCCGTAGATGCTGGAGCAGTAGATGGTGTCGTTCTCTACCAGCAGCATGGCTCGCACGGTTTGCAGCGCGGAAATTTTCTCAATAAGCGGGAAACGTACATCCTGGCAGGGCACACCCACCAGACCAAGCGTATTGTTCGCCGAGACGTCGAGCGGCGAAAACATGCGGTCAAAGCGCTGAATGGCGTTATCGGCAAAATTGAGCGACTGCTGCTCAATACGTGATTTTTCTTCGAAAAAGCGAAAAGCCAGCGTCAGAATTAAAACCACAGCGGCGATCACCAACGCGATAAAGAGTCGCTTACGGCGAAACTGTCCAACATATTGCTGGGCCAAAAGCATCAGTAACCACCTTCCACACACTAAATTGAAGCAGGATAACGGGGATGTTATCGGCAAGGCCTGAGTAAGGTTTAGCCATGCTTTATAAAAAAAAAGCGGTAGTGAAAAAACCGCGCGACCTGAAAAGGTCGCGCGAATCATTACTCTATCGTTATTCTGTGCGATGAGGTAGGGCTGAGGACGTATTTCCTCACGGGCGCTTAAAAAACAGACGGCGCGGGAACATTAGTCACACTGAACTTTTATCGCCAGTCCGCCGCGCGATGTTTCGCGATATTTGGCGTTCATGTCTTTGCCAGTTTCATACATCGTTTCGATCACCTTATCGAGCGAAACGCGCGGTTCGCTGGTGCGGCGCAGCGCCATACGGGCGGCGTTGATCGCTTTCACCGAGGCGATAGCGTTACGTTCGATGCAGGGCACCTGAACCTGACCGGCTACCGGATCGCAGGTCAGGCCGAGGTTGTGCTCCATGCCAATCTCCGCCGCGACGCAGACCTGCTCCGGGCTGCCGCCCAGCAGCTCGGCCAGCCCGGCGGCGGCCATCGAACAGGCCACGCCCACTTCGCCCTGGCAGCCGACCTCCGCGCCGGAGATGGAGGCATTCATCTTATAGAGGATGCCGATGGCGCCCGACGCGAGGAAATAGCGGGTAAAAATATCGGGCGTAACGGTTTCGATAAAGTGATCGTAATAGGCGAGCACTGCAGGCACGATACCGCATGCGCCATTAGTCGGCGCGGTCACGACGCGGCCCCCAGCGGCGTTCTCTTCATTGACCGCCAGCGCGAACATATTGACCCAGTCGATCACGTTCATCGGGTCGTTAGAGTGTTTAGACGAAGAGGTCAGCAGCCGACGCAGCGAGGCGGCGCGACGCGGCACGCGCAGGGGACCCGGCAGCACGCCTTCGGTGTTCAGCCCGCGATCGATACAGGCCTGCATGGTCTGCCACACGTCAGTAAAGTAGTCGCGGATCTCGTCACGCGAGTGCAGCGCCAGCTCATTCTTCATTACCAGCCCGGAGAGCGAAAGACCGGTTTCCCGGCAGTGCGCCAGCAGCTCTTTAGCCGAATGGAAAGGCCAGGGCACGCTCACTTCATCCAGCGTCGACTGGCCAAAATGCTCTTCATCGACGATAAAGCCGCCGCCGACTGAGTAGTAGGTTTTACTTAAAATAAGCAGATCGCCCGCAAAAGCGAGCAGGCGCATGCCGTTTTCATGCAGCGAAAGGTTCTCGCTGCGAAACACCATGCCGCCTTCGCGCGGAAAGTCTACCTCATGCGCGCCGTTGGCCAGCAACAGCCGTTCGCGCTGTTCGACATCTTTAATAAACGCCGGAATGCTGTCGATATCTACCGTGGCCGGGGAAGCGCCCGCCAGCCCCATAATAATGGCGATATCGGTATGGTGGCCTTTGCCGGTCAGCGAGAGCGAGCCGTAAACATCCACGGCGATGCGCGTCACCTCCTGAAGTTTTCCCTGTTCAATCAGCAGATCGACAAACTCTTTACCTGCTTTCATCGGTCCCACGGTATGGGAACTCGACGGGCCGATGCCCACTTTGAACATGTCAAAAACACTAATCACAGGCGACACTCCTCACAAAAAAAATTTTATCTCTGCCGGGGCAGTTTATGGCGCTAATAGTAATCGTGGACCCGGGTAAATGAGCGCCTTTTCGCATGAAATAAACTAATCTTTCAGGCGAGAAATAGTTATGCTGAGAGCAAGCTCACAGCGGGCGGTTTAGCAGAAAAGATGAGACGAAGCGGGCGTCAGAACGCGATTTGCTGACTCAGGGAGCGGATAATGCCAGCCGTCATGCCCCAGACCAGATACTCCTGGTAAACAGAGAGCCAGACCGGATGACGCAGGCCAGCACGATGCACCTCCAGCGAGGCGTAGCGGTTAAGCCGCAGCGCCTCTTCCAGCGGCATTTCAAACGCGCTTTCCACCTCGTCGGGATTAATAGTGAGCGTAATCTCAGGGGAAATAACGCCAACCACCGGCGTGACGCGAAAACCGGTACTGCTGGTGACGGGCGCGAGCTGACCGAGCACCTTCACCTGATCGGGATCGATGCCGACCTCCTCCTGTGCTTCACGCAGCGCGGTGGCTACCAGCGAGGCGTCGTCATCATCCTGCATACCGCCTGGAAAGGCGACCTGACCGGCATGCTTACGCAGCTCGCGCGAACGGCGCGTCAGCAGCAATCCCGGCGCTTCGCGCGCAACGATCGGCACCAGCACAGCGGCCTGGCGACCAGCGGGACGCTGCTGCGGTTTTTCCGGCTGTTGCAGGATAAAACGGGTAACAAAGGCGTCGAGCGTTAACGGCTGCATGGTTCGTCTCCGGAAAGCGCAGGTAAAATGCGGCTGACTTTGTGTAAGGTTTCCTGATACTCCGCATCCAGCTCGCTGTCGGCAACCACGCCGCCGCCCGCCGCACAGAAGAGCTGCTGCCGCTCCGCAATCAGCGTGCGGATGGTAATGCTGGTGTCCATGCGGCCGCAGAGACTAAGGTAGCCGATGCTGCCGCACCAGGCATTGCGGCGATGCGGCTCCAGCTCGTCGATAATCGCCATCGCGCGGATTTTCGGCGCGCCGGTAATGGAGCCGCCGGGGAAACAGGCACGCAGCAAATCGCAGGCGTGCAGCGCTGGCGGCAGACGCGCGCGTATGGTGCTGACCAGATGGTGCACCGCCGGAAAAGGCTCTACCACAAACAGCTCCGGCACGCTGACGGAGCCGGGCACGGCGACGCGGCCAATATCGTTGCGCAGCAGATCGACAATCATCAGATTTTCGGCGCGATCTTTTTCCGACCGCGCCAGCGCCAGCGCTTCAAGCCGGTCGGCTTCAGCATCGGCGGCGCGCGGCCGCGTGCCTTTAATCGGCCGGGTTTCAATCTCATCGCCTTTCAGCGATAAAAATCGCTCCGGCGACAGGCTGAGAATAGCGCTGTCGGGCAGACGTAAAAAGGCGCTGAAGGGGGCGCGATTAGCCGCGTTGAGTCGGCAGAACGCCTGCCACTCATCGCCCTGATAGTGCGCCTGAAAGCGCTGCGCCAGATTCACCTGATAACAGTCGCCCGCCTGAATATAGGCCTGCACCGCATGGAAACGCCTGGCGTAGTCGCTGTAGCTGAGGTTGGATCGCCACGGGCTGGTCAGCGAGAAGGGCGCCGCGTCGCGCGCGGGCCACTGCTGCAGCCAGCGCAGCCGCGCCTGCGCATCGCCCAGCGACACCAGCGTCAGGCGCTGCAGATGGTGGTCTGCGATCAGCGCCCAGTCATAGATGCCGACGGCCATATCGGGCGTAGTCAGATCGTCAGCGGCATGCTGCGGCAGATTTTCAAAGCGCCGCCCGAGATCGTAACCGAACAGGCCGAGCGCGCCGCCCTGAAACGGCAGATCGTCGCGGCGGGCGGGATGAACGGCCAGCGCGTCGCACTGCTGCTGCACCAGCCGCAGCGGATCGTCAGAAGATCGATGCAGCGTACCGTCCGCCTCAAGCGTCGTGACGTCGCCCTGGGTCACCAGCGTGGCGCGCGGATCGGCGGTGAGCATATCGAAGCGATTATCGGCATGATCGGCGTTGCCAGAGGTAAGCAGCATCGCCCAGGGAAGGTGGGAAAGCCTGGCGAAATAGGCGCTGAGCGCATCCTGCGTATAGTGTAGACTGAGCGTTGAGACCATTATCCAGCAAAAATCAGACATCAAAGAGGGCGTTAGCCTGACATATTTTTCCCTGGCTGGCACCTGTTTGTTCCGCATGGAACCGTGCCCGCCTCGCAACCAGGAGTGAATAATGTTTACAGGTTTACCGGCACTTAGCCACGAACAGCAGCAGCAGGCGGTAGAGCGGATTCAGGAGCTGATGGCTGGCGGCATGTCCAGCGGAGAGGCGATTACTCTGGTCGCGCAGGAGATCCGTCAGACGCATCAGGGCGAACGGATCCGGGCGCTCTTCGAAGATGACGAAGACGAGGCGTAACGCCCGGCGCGGCCGTACGCTTACAGTGCCGCGATGATTTTAAGCTCGACTTTATATTTCGGGTTCATCAGCCCGGCCTGAACGGTGCAGCGCACCGGCGCATTGCCAGGCGATACCCAGGCGTCCCAGGCGCGATTCATCGCCGCGAAATCTTCCTTTTCTACCAGAAAAATCGTGGCGTCGAGGATCTTGCTCTTGTCCGAACCGACGCGCGTCAGCAGGGCGTCAATCACCGCCAGCGCGTTGGCGGTCTGCGCCTCGGCGTCAGCGTCGAGGTTTTCCGGCACGCTGGTGTAATAAACAGTATCGTTATGAATAACGGCTTCGGACATACGATGTTCGGGGTCGATACGGGTAATGGTCATTGTTTCTCCTTATTTTTCCAGTTGATAGCCTGGCATAACCCGGGGTGCGCTGTCATCAGTTGTGGAGCGGCCAGCGGAATACTGACATAATTACAGTGTTTTTGCCGAAACGGGTGAGGAAGTGTGGCGGACGATTTTGCAGTAGAAGGCGCGCTGGCGCAGGCGATTGCCGGCTTTAAGCCGCGCGAGGCGCAGCGTGAAATGGCGCAGGCAGTAGAAGAGGCGGTAAAGGCCGGCGGCGAACTGGTGGTGGAAGCGGGAACGGGAACGGGTAAGACCTACGCTTATCTCGCTCCTGCGCTGCGCGCCGGAAAGAAAGTCATTGTATCAACCGGCTCGAAAGCGCTGCAGGATCAGCTTTACGGCCGCGATCTGCCGACCATCGCGAAAGCGCTTAACTTCACCGGTAAAACCGCGCTGCTGAAAGGCCGCTCTAACTATCTCTGTCTGGAGCGGCTCGAACAGCAGTCGATGGCGGGCGGCGATCTCAACGCACAGGCGCTGGGCGATCTGGTGACCCTGCGCGGCTGGTCGTCGCAAACCGTTGATGGCGATATCAGCAGCTGCGGCGGCGTGACCGAAGACAGCCCCATCTGGCCGCTGGTCACCAGCACCAACGATAACTGCCTCGGCAGCGACTGCCCGCTCTATAAAGATTGCTTTGTGGTCAAGGCGCGCAAACGGGCGATGGATGCCGACGTCGTGGTGGTCAATCACCATCTGTTTCTCGCCGATCTGGTGGTGAAAGAGAGCGGTTTCGCGGAGCTGATCCCTGAAGCTGACGTGATGATCTTTGATGAAGCGCACCAGCTCCCCGATATCGCCAGCCAGTATTTCGGCCAGCAGATCTCCAGCCGCCAGCTGCTCGATCTGGCGAAGGACATTACCATCGCCTACCGCACAGAAGTGCGCGATGTGCAGCAGCTGCAGAAATCGGCGGATCGCCTCGCGCAGTGCGCGCAGGATTTCCGTCTGACGCTGGGCGAGCCGGGCTATCGCGGCAATTTGCGCGAACTTTTTGCCGACAATAACGTGCAGCGCATGTTTACGCTGCTCGATGACGCGCTGGAGCTCTGCTACGACGTGATAAAAATGTCGCTGGGACGCTCGGCGCTGCTGGACGCGGCGTTTGAACGCGCCGCGCTCTATCGGGGACGGCTCAAGCGGCTACGCGCCGTCAACGAACCTGGCTACAGCTACTGGTATGAGTGCAGCTCGCGTCATTTTACGCTGGCCTTAACGCCGCTCTCCGTCTCGGAACGGTTTCGCGAGGTGATGGATGCGCGTAAAGCGGCATGGATTTTCACCTCTGCAACGCTGGCGGTGAATGAAGAGATGCATCATTTCGCCGACCGCTTAGGCGTCAGCACGGCGAAAACCCTGATCCTCAACAGCCCATTCGACTATACGCGTCAGGCACTGCTCTGCGTGCCGCGTAATCTGCCGGAACCGAACCGGCCCGGCGGCGCGCGCCAGCTGGCGCGCATGATGAAACCGCTGATCGACGCCAATAAAGGGCGCTGTTTCTTTCTCTGTACGTCGCACCTGATGATGCGCGAGCTGGCGGCGGAGTTTCGCGCCAGCATGACGTTGCCGGTGCTGGTGCAGGGCGAAACCAGCAAAGGCCAGCTGCTCAGACAATTTATCGAGGCGGGCAATGCCCTGCTGGTGGCGACCAGCAGCTTCTGGGAGGGTGTCGACGTGCGCGGCGACGCGCTGTCGCTGGTGATTATCGACAAGCTCCCCTTTACCTCGCCGGAAGATCCGCTGCTGAAAGCGCGGATGGAGGACTGTCGCCTGCGCGGCGGCGATCCTTTCAGCGACGTTCAGCTGCCGGATGCGGTCATTACCCTGAAACAGGGTGTAGGGCGATTGATCCGCGACACGGACGATCGCGGCGTGCTGGTGATTTGCGATCAGCGGCTGGTGTCGCGTCCCTATGGCGCGCTGTTTCTCAACAGCCTGCCGCCGACGCCGCGCACCCGCGATCTCGCACGCGCCATCGCTTTCACGCAGCAAGCGAAACAGTAATTTTCCTTTGGCTGTGCTAACATGCGCGCCGTTTTGAATGACCCGAGGTTGTTATGTCTTCCCGAATCCTGGCGCTGGACACTGCGACAGAAGCCTGTTCAGCCGCGCTGCTTAACCAGCAGCAGATCGATGCCCGTTTTGAAATCGCGCCGCGCGACCATACGCAGCGTATTCTGCCGCTGGTCGAAGAGCTGCTGCTTGCGCAGCAGCTGGAGCTGACGGCGCTCGACGCGCTGGCGTTTGGCCGCGGTCCCGGCAGCTTTACCGGCGTGCGTATCGGCATCGGTATCGCGCAGGGCCTCGCGCTGGGCGCGATGCTGCCGATGATCGGCATCTCAACGCTGGCGACGCTGGCGCAGGGCGCTTATCGTCAGCAGGGCGCAACGCGCGTGCTGGCGGCGATCGACGCGCGTATGGGCGAGGTCTACTGGGCCGAGTATCAGCGCGACGCGCAGGGCGTCTGGCACGGCGAAGCCAGCGAAAGCGTGCTGTCACCGGAAGCGGCGCTGGCGCGCATGCAGGCGCTGGAGGGCGAATGGTTTACCGCCGGCACCGGCTGGCAGGCCTGGCCGCAGCTGCAGCAGGGCCATGCGTTAACACTCAGGGAGAGCGGCGTCGAACTGCCCGCCGCAGAAGATATGCTGCCGCTGGCGCAGCAGGCGTGGCAGCGGGGTGAAACCGTTCAGCCTGAGCACGCCGAACCGACCTATCTGCGCAACGAAGTGGCGTGGAAAAAATTGCCAGGCCGCTGATGGCGGCGCAACTTATTGCGGTCGCTCCAGTCTAACAAACATCTTTTAGGAGAACGCCTATGTCAGTATGTCATAAAGGAATGTCCGGTGTTTTGTTAGCGTGCGCACTGCTGCTCAGCGGATGCGTAACGGTGCCGGATACGATTAAAGGAAGCTCCGCGCTTCCCCAACAGGATCTGGTCCGGGTGATGAACGACCCGTCGCTCTATGTCGGTCAGGAGTCCCGCTTCGGCGGAAAAGTGGTTAAGGTGACCAACCTTAACGGCAAAACCCGGCTGGAGATCGCCACCCAGCCGCTGGACGACAGCGCCCGTCCACGCTTAGGCGCCGCGTCCGTCGGTCGTATTTATGCCGATATCAATAACTTCGTTGATCCCACCGATGTTAACAATCAGTACGTTACCGTACTGGGCAACATCAAGGGAACCGAGAAGGGGACGATCGGCGCAGCCAGCTATAACTTCGTGGTGGTCGATGTACGCGGCTATCAGCGCTGGCATCTGACGCAGCAGATCAATACGCCGCCGCAGCCGATTGATCCCTGGATCTGGTATGGCCCGTCACGCCATCACCCCGGCTACTGGGGACCCAATCCCTACTGGGGAATGAACAGCGGCCCCGCTCAGGTGGAAACTATTCTGACGGAATAGGTGTTTAATGCGCTATTCAGGCCCGGCCGCGCTTGCCGCGACCGGGCTTTTTATTGTCGCTGAAAAGCGGGACGAAAATTAGTGATGCGCTTCGCAACCTCAGCAGGCCGAATCGGGCAAACTGGTACAATGAGTTAAAATATTGTTAACTGGCTGGGTGTTGAGGGTGCAATGGAAAAACAATATATAAATCGAGGTGAACCCTTGAACAAGGTCTGGCTGAAACGCTATCCGGCAGATGTGCCCGCCGAAATTAACGCGGATCGTTATACCTCTTTGGTCGATTTAGTTGAACAGGCCACACAGCGCTACGCCGATCAGACGGCCTTTATCAATATGGGGCAGCCTCTTACCTATCGGCAGCTTGAACAAAAGAGCCGTGCTTTCGCCGCCTACCTGCAGTCCAGCCTCGGCCTTAAAAAAGGCGATCGCGTCGCTCTGATGATGCCGAACCTGCTGCAGTATCCGGTGGCGCTGTTCGGTGTGCTGCGCGCGGGCATGGTGGTTGTAAACGTTAATCCGCTCTATACGCCACGCGAACTCAAACATCAGCTTAACGACAGCGGCGCCAGCGCCATCGTGATCGTCTCGAACTTTGCCCATACGCTGGAAAAAGTCGTGGCGGAGACGGCGGTCAAACACGTTATCCTTACGCGTCTCGGCGACCAGCTCAGGCCGGTAAAAGCCACGCTGGTTAACTTTGTCGTTAAATATATTAAAAAGATGGTGCCTAAATACCATCTGCCGGGCGCGGTAAGCTTTCGCCATGTGCTGCAGCAGGGCGAGTCGATGCCCTATCAGCGTCCCGACGTTTCCAATGACGACCTGGCGTTCCTGCAATATACCGGCGGCACGACCGGCATCGCCAAAGGCGCGATGCTGACCCATCGCAATATGCAGGCCAATCTTGAGCAAACCAAAGCGACCTACGGCAAACTGCTGCGTGACGGCAAAGAGAACGTGGTCACCGCGCTGCCGCTCTATCACATTTTTGCGCTGACCGTGAACTGCCTGCTGTTCCTGGAGCTGGGCGGTCAGAATTTGCTTATCACCAATCCGCGCGATATTCCCGGCTTCGTGAAGTCGCTGTCAAAGTTTCCCTTCACGGCGATCACCGGCGTCAACACGCTGTTTAACGCGCTGCTGAACGACGCGCAGTTTAATAAGCTCGACTTTTCGACGCTGCGCCTCTCGGCAGGTGGCGGCATGGCGGTACAGAAGGCGGTGGCGGAGCGCTGGGAAAAGCTCACCGGTCACTATCTGCTGGAAGGGTACGGCCTGACGGAGTGTTCGCCGCTGGTCTCGGTCAATCCCTATGACATCACCGAGCATACCGGCAGCATTGGTCTGCCCGTGCCATCGACCGATGTGCGCGTGGTTGACGATCAGGGCAACGATGTCGTTCCCGGCGAGCCAGGCGAGCTGTGGATCCGCGGTCCGCAGGTGATGGCGGGTTACTGGCAGCGGCCGGACGCCACCGAGGAGGTGCTGAAAAATGGCTGGCTCCTCAGCGGCGATATTGTTACCGTTGACGCACAAGGCTTTATCCGCATCGTCGATCGCAAAAAAGATATGATTCTCGTCTCGGGCTTTAACGTCTATCCCAATGAGATTGAAGATGTCTTAATGCAGCATCCCAAAGTGCGGGAAGCGGCGGCGATCGGCGTGCCAAGCGATCTCTCGGGCGAAGCGGTAAAAGTCTGCATCGTGAAAAAAGACGCGTCGCTGACCAAAGAGGAGCTTCTTGACCATTGTCGGCGCCAACTGACAGGCTACAAGGTGCCGAAAATTATCGAGTTCCGCGACGAGTTGCCCAAAAGCAACGTGGGCAAAATCCTGCGGCGCGAACTGCGTGATGAAGCCCGGCCCAGCGCAAGCTGACGCCATAAGATTTCTGGTTGAACGCCGGCGAAGCCCGGCGTTTTTATTGATGATGAGATGGAGCGCCGCGCGCAGTTTGTCGCGGTGAAAACAAGATTTGAATTATTCGCTGATTGACCAAAACGAGCAACTGGCCGCCGTGTGCCAGAAGGCCCGCCAGCATGCGGCTGTCGCGCTGGATACCGAATTTGTCCGCACCCGCACCTATTATCCGCAGCTGGGGCTGATCCAGCTGTTTGATGGCGAACAGCTGGTGCTGATCGATCCATTAACGATCAGCGACTGGACGCCGTTTATCGCTCTGCTGAGCGACACGCAGGTGACAAAATTTTTGCACGCGGGCGGCGAGGATCTCGAGGTCTTTCTACACCGTTTCGGCGTGCTGCCGCAGCCGATGATCGACACGCAAATTCTGGCGGCGTTCAGCGGTCAGCCGCTCTCATGGGGCTTTGCCGCCATGGTGGCGCATTTTACCCAGACGACGCTGGATAAGAGCGAATCGCGCACCGACTGGCTGGCGCGTCCGCTGACTCAGCGTCAGTGCGACTACGCCGCGGCGGATGTGCACTATCTGCTGCCTATCGCGCATCAGCTGATGACCATGACCAAAGAGGCGGGCAATATGGCTGCGGCGCTCAGCGAGTGCGAACAGCTCTGCCAGCGACGTCTCGACGTGCTGCAGCCGCAGGAAGCCTGGCGCGAGATCACTAACGCCTGGCAGCTGCGTCCTCGTCAGCTGGCGGCTTTGCAGCTGCTCGCCGCATGGCGTCTCAACGTGGCGCGCGAAAAAGATATGGCGGTGAATTTCGTGGTGCGCGAGGAGAATCTGTGGAAAGTGGCGCGCTTTATGCCGGGCTCGATGGGCGAGCTGGATCACCTCGGCCTGTCGGGCCATGAAATCCGCTTCCACGGCAAAGCCTTGCTGGCGCTGGTGGCTGACGCGCAGGCGCTGCCAGAAGAGGCACTGCCGCCGCCGCTGGGCAATCTGGTGGATCATCCGCACTACAAAAACGTGTTTAAAGCGATAAAAGCGCTGGTGCAGGAAGTGAGTCAGGAGACCGGCTTTAGTCAGGAGCTGCTGGCGTCACGTCGTCAAATCAATCAGGTATTAAGCCAGCACTGGGGACTTAAACCGCAAACGCGCGTGCCGGAATTGCTGGCAGGCTGGCGCGGCGATCTGTTTAAAACCCGCATCGACGCTATTCTGGCTCAGTTCTGACAGAAAACATTCCCCTGCTCTGAAGCAGGGGAACATCAGGAACTGCACACGATCATTTGGCCGCTTCTTCCGTTTCCGGTAGCGTCACGTTCAGCTCCAGAATAGAAATATCATCGCCTTTCTGGTCAAGTTGAACGGTGACCATATCGGGATCGATCTTCACGTACTTGCAAATCACTTCCAGGATGTCGCGCTTAAGCTGCGGAAGATAGTGGGGCTCACTGTCGCCCCTTCTGCGTTCTGCCACGATAATCTGCAGCCTTTCCTTGGCTATGTTGGCAGTGTTCTTCTTCCGGGATAAAAAGAAATCGAGTAATGCCATGGTTTATCCCCCGAACAGGCGTTTCAGGAAACCCTTCTTCTCTTCTTCAATAAAGCGGAAGGGACGTTCTTCGCCGAGTAACCGATCTACGGTATCAGCATAGGCTTTGCCGGCATCGGAATTCGTGTCGAGGATCACTGGTTCGCCCTGGTTAGAGGCGCGCAGCACCGACTGGTCTTCCGGAATAACGCCAACCAGTGGAATGCGCAGGATCTCAAGCACGTCTTCCATGCTCAGCATATCGCCACGATTAACGCGGCCAGGGTTATAACGGGTCAGCAACAGGTGCTCTTTAACCGGCTCGAGGCTGTTTTCGGCGCGGCGGGATTTCGAGGCGATAATACCGAGGATACGGTCGGAGTCGCGCACCGAAGAGACTTCCGGGTTGGTGGTGATAATCGCCTCGTCGGCAAAGTAGAGCGCCATCAGCGCGCCGGTTTCAATCCCCGCCGGGGAGTCGCACACGATAAAGTCAAAATCCATCGCGGCCAGATCGTTCAGCACTTTTTCCACGCCTTCGCGGGTCAGCGCATCTTTATCGCGGGTCTGGGAAGCGGGCAGAATGTGCAGCATCTCGGTGCGCTTGTCTTTAATCAACGCCTGGTTCAGCGTGGCATCGCCCTGAATAACGTTTACGAAGTCATAAACCACGCGGCGTTCGCAGCCCATGATCAGGTCGAGGTTACGCAGACCAATATCGAAATCGATAACGACCGTTTTTTTGCCTTTTTGCGCTAAACCGGTGGCGATGGCCGCGCTTGACGTGGTCTTGCCAACGCCCCCTTTACCGGATGTAACTACAATAATGCGTGCCATAAATATTGATTTCCTTAACAGAAGAAAAGGGGCCTAATTAAGTGTCTGGATAGTCAGCGCGCCTTCTGCGAGGCTCAGGCGCGCGGCTTTACCAAAAAATTCCGCCGGGATTTGATCCATGATCCAGTACTCGCCGGCGATGGAGACCAACTCTGCTGCCAGGTTGGTGCAGAAAATCTGGCTGTTGCGATCGCCGCCAGCGCCAGCCAGCGCGCGTCCTCGCATCATGCCGTAAATATGAATATTGCCGTCAGCGACCAGCTCAGCGCCGGCGCTTACGCTGTTGGTAACGATTAGATCGGCATTGCGCGCGTAAATCTGCTGTCCGGAACGCACCGGCGTCGTGATAATGCGCGTTTTGCTGGCCGGCGGTTCTGCGGGCGCGGCGGGCTGAACCTCAGGTGCGGGCGCTTCGCTACGCTTGATGCTCTCTTTGCCTTCCGCCAGAACAGGCAGGCCCGCGCGAGCGATCATGCGCTTCAGCGCGTCATCTTTGCAGCCGCTGACGCCAACGATGCGCAATCCGGTCGCGGCAATCGCCTGCTGGAGCTGCTTCCAGTTGACGTTGCCGTTGAGCGCCGCCACATTAAGTACCACCGGCGCGTTTTTTAAAAAGTCTGGCGCCTGATCGATTTTGTCCTGAAGCGCCTTGCGAATCACTTCAGGTTCGGGATGGTGCAGATGAACAACAGACAGGGTAAAACTGCTACCTTTGAATTCGATTGGCGTTTGTGACATCTGTCCCACTCAGTCCTGTTTTCTCGCCCGGCGAACAAACGTCGATAAAATCATCATTTCAGTCCATCCGGTGAATATTCGAAGTTCTGCAAGCATGTTATAGTTACTGTTATTTCCAGGCAAGCCACCATCCAGGTTTATTCGAGTAAAAAATATGTTTTGTGTGATCTACAGAAGCCCGACCCGCGACCAGACTTATCTTTATGTTGAAAAAAAGGACGATTTTTCCCGCGTGCCTGAAGAGCTGCTGCGCGGCTTCGGCAAGCCGCAGCTGGCGATGGTGCTGAAGCTGGATGGCCGCGATCGGCTGGCCAACGCAGACATCAATAAAGTTAAACAAGCGCTTAGCGAGCAAGGCTATTATTTACAAATGCCGCCGCCGGTAGAAAGTTTGCTGAAAGTTCATCTTGAGTCGGCAAAAAAAGATTAATTCAGATTCATCTGTAAATATAATCAGTGGTCCCTGCTTCTTCAGCATAATTATATATAACCTTTTCCAGCAAAAATAATGGCGCGATTACCGCGCCTTTTACTGTTCATTATTCTTTATTGCCCTCTGAGTGGCGATAAATTCACCGTTTCGGCAGCATATATTCACCCTTTTTTGACAATTTACGCACACTAATCTTTGCTAAAGCATCTTATTATGGCCGTTACGGCGGGCGAAGGATCCGCTGAACCGCAAACATCAACATGCCGGCGTCGCTGGCATCACATAAACCAGAGCAGGGGATTAGCATGTATCAGCATCGTAACTGGCAGGGCGCCTTGTTGGATTATCCGGTCAACAAAGTGGTCTGCGTCGGCAGCAACTATGCGAAACACATTAAGGAAATGGGCAGCGCTACGCCAACCGAGCCGGTGGTTTTTATTAAGCCAGAAACGGCAATTTGCGATCTGCGCCAGCCGCTCTCTATTCCATCCGCTTTTGGTGAAGTTCACCATGAAGTTGAACTCGCGGTACTGATTGGTGCCACCCTGAAACAGGCGAGCGAAGATCATGTGGCGAAAGCGATCGCCGGTTATGGCGTGGCGCTTGATCTGACGCTGCGCGATCTGCAGGCGAGTTATAAAAAGGCGGGCCAGCCGTGGGAGAAATCCAAGGGCTTCGATAACTCTTGTCCGCTTTCCGGCTTTATTCCCTCAGCGGAATTTCCGGGCGACCCGCAGGATACCGAGCTGAAGCTGGTGGTGAACGGCGAAGTGCGCCAGCACGGCAGAACGTCCGATATGATCCACAGGATCCTGCCGCTGATCGCCCATATGAGTCAGTATTTCACCCTGCGCGCCGGCGACGTAGTGCTGACCGGAACGCCGGAAGGGGTCGGCCCACTACGCTCCGGCGATACGCTGGAAGTGTCGCTGGCTGGACACGGCATCAGCACGCGCGTGCTGTAATGCTTGCAACGCCGCGCCTGACCCGATATAAGGTGCGGTTTTGTGATTAACCCGGACGCAGCCATCATGAGTGAACTTCCTTTCTGGCAGACTAAACGCCTCGATCAAATGAACGACGACGAGTGGGAATCCTTGTGCGATGGTTGCGGCCAGTGCTGCCTTAATAAGCTGCAGGACGCCGACACGGATGAGATCTATTTTACCAACGTCGCCTGCAACCAGCTCAATATCAAAACCTGCCAGTGCCGCAACTATGAGCGCCGCTTCGAATATGAAGAGGACTGCATCAAGCTGACGCGTGAAAATCTGACGCAGTTTAACTGGCTGCCGCGCACCTGCGCCTATCGTCTGCTGGGCGAGGGCAAAGCGCTGCCGGCATGGCATCCGCTGCTGAGCGGTTCAAAGTCAGCGATGCACGCGCAGCGCATTTCGGTACGCTATATCGCGGTGCGGGAAAGCGAAGTGCGCGACTGGGAAGACCATATTATCGATCGACCCGACCGCAACGGTTAACAGATAAACAGGCTGCCCAGGCAGCCTGTTCTGTTTTAGCGGGAGAAGATGTCGCGGCGTTTTGGCTTGAACGGCTGGGCGATCAGCACTGCGATCGCCACAATCAGGTAGGCGGCGAAAACCACTATCATCCACTGCGGCATGCTCAGCGTCAGAAAATCCCAGTTGCGTTCGGCGCAATCTCCGCTGGCGACAAACACAGAGGGCAGCCACTTGTCCAGCGGCAGCCAGCCGGGAAAACGTGCGGCAAAGTCGCAGGTCGTAAACGGATTGGGATGCAGCTGCAGCATCGTGTGGTCATATGAAAGCCGCAGTCCTTCGCAGGCGCTGTAGATCCAGATAGCCAGTCCAGCCCAGCGCAGCGGCGATTTAGGCGCGATGGCGCCGACGATGCCCGCACCCATGACGCCAAACAGCGCGCAGCGTTCATAAATACACATCACGCACGGCTTCAGGCCCATAACATGCTGGAACCATAATGCTGTTAGCTCCAGCGCCAGCGCCGTTATCGCCAGCAGTAACCAGGCGGCGCGGCCGCGCGAACATTGATTCAGATATCGCAACATCTTGCTTTCCCTGTAAACGGTAATGCCACGCAGTGTAAACCAAAAGCGCGGCGGTGCCAGCCCGGCATCAAGGTAAAATCGTGCTCAATTCCGACTTAACCTGATCCAGGGCAGAATTTACATCGATGGCGCGGCGAGCCAGCCCCAGTGCAGCAGCATTTCCGTGAAGGGTATCAGTAACCAGTGGATGCAAAAATAGCCTGTCAGCGACATCACGACGGTGAAGGGCAGCGCCATCCACACCATACGCCCATAAGAGAGGCGTATCAGCGGCGCCAGCGCTGAAGTGAGCAGGAAAAGAAACGCCGCCTGGCCATTTGGCGTCGCGACCGATGGCAGATTGGTGCCGGTATTGGTGGCGACGGCCAGCAACTGGTACTGCTGCAGATCGATTGCCCCCTGGCTGAAAGCCTGTTTCGCCTCGTTGATAAATACCGATCCGACAAAAACGTTGTCTGATATCGACGAGAGAAGTCCATTGAAGATGTAATACCAGCTGAGCTGCGCGTGCGGATCAGACTGCAGGACAAAGGTGATAAGTGGGCTAAAGAGCTGCTGCTCGACGATGACGGCAACGATGGCGAAAAACACCGTCAGCAGAGCGGTAAAGGGCAGCGCTTCGGTAAAGGCCTGGCCGATAGTATGTTCATCCGTTACGCCACACAGCGACGTGGCGAGCACGATCACCGACAGCCCAATCAGGCCGACCTCCGCCAGATGCAGCGCCAGCGCGACGATGAGCCAGCAACCGATAGCCGCCTGAATCCACAGCTTCAGCCGATCCTGGCGCGTACGCTGCGTCGCCGCCTCAAGTTCGCTCTGCAGCAGAATGGTACGCACCTCATCCGGCAGCGTGGCGCCGTAGCCGAACAGGCGACAGCGCTCTACCAGCACGCTGGTGAGTATGCCGCACAGCAGCACCGGCACCGTTACTGGCGCCATGCGCAGGAAGAAGCGGACAAAATCCCAGCCTGCCGCATGGGCGATAATCAGGTTTTGCGGCTCGCCCACCATGGTCATTACCCCGCCCAGCGCGGTCCCGACGCCCGCCTGCATCATCAGGCTGCGCAGAAATGCACGGAACTGCTCCAGCGTGGCGCGCTGTTCATGCTCCTCTGCGGCGTAATCGGGGTCAGAAGAGACGCGGTGGTAGATCTGATAAAAGCCGACGGCGACGCTGATGACGACGGCGACCACGGTCAGGGCATCAAGAAATGCTGAGAGAAAGGCGGCCGCCAGGCAGAAGGTCAGACTGAGCAGTACCTTCGACCGCAGCGACAGCAGCAGCCGTGTAAACATGAACAGCAGCAGCTGCTTCATAAAAAAGATGCCGGCCACCATAAAGATCAGCAGCAGCAACACCTCCAGATTACCCGCCAGCTGCTGTTTAACCTGTTCAGCGCTGGCCATGCCGATGGCGATCGCTTCCAGCGTCAGCAGACCACCGGGCAGTAACGGGTGACATTTCAGCGCCATGCCGAGCGTGAAGATAAACTCGGCAATCAGCAGCCAGCCGGCGAGAAACGGGCTGACCAGGAAGAAGAGCAGCGGATTGATAACCAAAAACGTCAGCAGCAGCGTTTTGTACCAGTTGGGCGACTGCCCGAGAAAGTTGCGGTGCAGCGCCTGGCCCCAGGTGATTTCCATGGCAAAGGTCCTGTGCGGGAAGAAGAGAATGAGCAAAGGGTAATAAGCGAAACAGCGAGGCGCAATCTCGTCTTGCAGGATTGCGTACGGCTGCCGGTTTTTGCACCAGCGCGCGCTTTTAATCCTTGTGCGGTCTATAACACACCCAGGGCGTCTGGTATGATGAGTGCCATATCGACAAAGAAAGCAACGAGAAAACATCGCTATGGTCATTAAGGCGCAGAGCCCTGCGGGATTTGCTGAAGAGTATATTATTGAAAGCATCTGGAACAGCCGCTTTCCTCCTGGATCAATCCTTCCCGCTGAACGTGAGCTTTCTGAACTTATCGGCGTAACCCGCACCACGCTGCGTGAAGTTCTGCAGCGCCTGGCGCGAGACGGCTGGCTGACGATTCAGCACGGTAAACCCACCCGCGTCAATGACTTCTGGGAAACCTCCGGGCTGAATATTCTTGAAACGCTGGCGCGTCTCGACCATGACAGCGTGCCGGTGCTGATCGACAACCTGCTGTCGGTGCGCACCAATATCGCCTCTATCTTTATCAGCCGCGCGCTACGTCATCATCCCGATAAAGCCCGCGCGGTGCTGGAGAGCGTCGCCGGTATCGATGATCAGGCCGATGCCTATACCGAACTCGACTACCGCGTGTTCCGCGGTCTGGCTTTCGCTTCTGGCAACCCGATTTACGGACTGATCCTGAATGGTCTGAAGGGGCTCTATACCCGCGTAGGGCGTCACTATTTTTCGAATCCTGAAGCGCGTGAGCTGGCGCGCAATTTCTACTCACGGCTTGAAGCGCTGTGCGTGAAAGAACCGTCGCAGGATCAAATTGTCGATGCGGTGCGCGAATACGGTCGTCGGAGCGGCGAAATCTGGCACAGTATGCAGAAAAGCATGCCGGATGACCTGGGCAGCAAACGCTAAAAAAGAAAACCGGACGCCGTCCGGTTTTTTTTCAGCCCGCATTCATGCTCACGGAGTGGGTAGCCTCAACAGAAGAGCAAAGCGTCCCGCGGCAGGGATGCCGCGGGCCGAGCGTGCAGGGATGCCTTGAGCGACTTTGCGATCTGTTGAGGCTACTCGCGACAGCGCCTGTTTTATCGCTATAAAAAAACCGGACAGCGTCCGGTTTTTCCTCTTGCGAAGACCTTAAAGTGCGTTGCCGCGCGTCGGACAGCGATCCAGCAGTTCAACGCTGCCATCTTCGTTCTGCTGTTCGAGGATCACATCAAATCCCCACAGCCGGTGCACATGCTTCATCACTTCGCGGCGGCTCTTGTCGAGCGGCGTGCGGCTTTGCGGCACGTAACGCAGCGTCAGCGAGCGGTCGCCACGCAGGTCGACGTTATAGACCTGAATATTCGGCTCCAGATTGCTCAGGTTATACTGCGCGGAGAGCTGCTGGCGGATCGCGCGATAGCCCGCCTCATCATGGATGGCGGCGATCTCCAGATAGTTATTGCGATCGTCGTCCAGCACCGTAAAGAGGCGGAAATCACGCATCACCTTCGGCGACAGGAACTGGCTGATAAAGCTCTCGTCTTTGAATTCGCGCATTGCAAAATGCAGCGTTTCCAGCCAGTCGGAACCGGCGATATCGGGGAACCAGTAGCGATCTTCTTCTGTCGGCGACTGGCAGATGCGCTTGATATCCTGGAACATCGCGAAGCCCAGCGCGTAAGGGTTAATGCCGTTATACCAGGGACTGTTATAGGGCGGCTGAAACACCACGTTGGTGTGGCTGTGCAGGAACTCGATCATAAAGCGCTCCGACACTTTACCCTCATCATAAAGATGATTGAGGATAGTGTAGTGCCAGAAGGTCGCCCAGCCTTCGTTCATCACCTGCGTCTGTTTTTGCGGATAGAAATACTGACTCACCTTACGCACAATGCGCAGGATCTCGCGCTGCCACGGCTCCAGCAGCGGCGCGTTCTTCTCCATAAAATAGAGCAGGTTCTCCTGCGGCTCCGACGGGTAGCGCGCCGCCTCGACGTGCACCGCCTCTTTCTCGCGGCGCGGCAGCGTGCGCCACAGCGTATTCACCTGGCTTTGCAGATACTCTTCGCGACTCTTCTGCCGTGCTTTCTCTTCCTGTAAGGAGATTTTCTGCGGGCGCTTATAGCGATCGACGCCGTAATTCATCAGCGCATGGCAGGAGTCCAGCAGACGCTCGACCTCTTCGACGCCGAAGCGCTCTTCGCATTCAGAGATATATTTTTTCGCAAACAGCAGGTAATCGACGATGGAGCTGGCATCTGTCCAGCTGCGGAACAGATAGTTATTCTTGAAAAAAGAGTTGTGGCCGTAGCAGGCATGCGCCATCACCAGCGCCTGCATGGTCATGGTGTTCTCTTCCATCAGATAGGCGATGCAGGGATTGGAGTTAATAACGATCTCATACGCCAGCCCTTGCTGTCCGTGCTTATAGCGCTGCTCGGTTTCAATAAACTTTTTACCGAACGACCAGTGAGCGTAGTTAATGGGCATACCCACGCTGGAGTAGGCGTCCATCATCTGCTCAGAGGTAATCACTTCAATCTGGTGGGGATAGGTATCGAGTCGGTAGAGTTTGGCTACGCGGTCAATTTCCGCAAGGTAGACATCGAGCAAATCAAATGTCCAGTCCGGTCCATCGCTGAGTCGTTTGCTGTCCTTAATCGGATCGTCAAAGATTGTCGTCATAGCGCACCTCTGTTTTGCAAACAGGCTTGCCCGATGCGAGCAGCCGGTTCCGGTAATTTCAAGGCTCGTCCCTAAGAAAGAGAACCCCAAAAACGGAGTGAACACTTCAATGATAGCCCACTGTTACCTATCTGATGGCGGAACTCAATCGAATTATTCGGCAGAAAATCATCTGAAAATAAGCGGAAAAGCATTTGATGAGCTGATGTCATCCCGAAAGGCGTAAAGTCGGGATAAAATGCTGTTTATAAGTGGATTGTATGGCGTCAACTTATTCTCCTGAAATAAGTGATTATTGCCGGGTACGCTATTATTAACTGCTAAGAACCGTTAAAAAAACGCATAAGTTACTGATTTTCACCCAGCCATAAGATTTTAGTGTTCGAAAAAGTGAAAAACATGTGAAATAAGTTAATGAGGTGAGGGCTTCTGTCGGCAGTTGGTAATGTGCTGATATTGCCCTGTAGTCTAGTGAATTATGCTTTTGAATTTGCCGGTGGGGGCGATATGCACGTAGTGATTTTAGGTAGTGGTGTGGTTGGCGTGGCGAGCGCCTGGTATCTGGCGCGCGCGGGACATCAGGTAACGGTGCTGGACCGCCAGCCCGATGCCGCGCTGGAGACCAGCGCGGGCAATGCGGGGCAGATATCACCCGGCTATGCGGCGCCCTGGGCCGCGCCGGGCGTGCCGCTCAAGGCCGTTAAATGGATGTTCCAGCGCCACGCGCCGCTGGCGATCCGCCTTGACGGCAGCAGCTTCCAGCTGCAATGGATGTGGAACATGCTGCGCAACTGCGATATGCAGCACTATCAGCAGAACAAAAGCCGGATGGTACGTATCGCCGAATACAGCCGCGACTGTCTGAAGGCGCTGCGCGAAGAGACCGGCATCGCCTATGAAGGACGTCAGGGCGGTACGCTGCAGCTGTTCCGCACGCAGCAGCAGTTCGACAGCGCCAGCAAAGATATCGAGGTGCTGCGCGAGGCGGGCGTGCCTTACGAACTGCTCCATGCGCATGAGCTGGCGCGCGTTGAGCCGGCGCTGGCGACCACGCAGCATAAGCTCACCGGCGGCTTGCGTCTGCCTAACGATGAAACTGGCGACTGCCAGCTCTTTACCCAAAAGCTGGCGAAAATGGCGCAGGAGGCAGGCGTCGTGTTCCGCTTCAATACGCCAGTAGATCAGCTGCTGCGCGAAGGTAATCGCATCTACGGCGTTAAGTGCGGCGATGAGATCGTTAAAGGCGACAGCTATGTGGTGGCCTTTGGTTCTTACTCCACCGCGCTGCTGAAGCATATTCTTGATATCCCGGTTTACCCGCTTAAAGGCTACTCCCTGACAATTCCGGTAAAAAACCCGGAAGCCGCGCCAGTTTCCACTATCCTGGATGAAACCTATAAGGTGGCGGTCACCCGTTTTGACAACCGTATTCGCGTCGGCGGCATGGCGGAAATCGTTGGTTTTAACAACAAACTCTTGCCTGCGCGTCGGGAAACGCTGGAGATGGTGGTCCGGGATCTTTATCCTGAGGGCGGTCATATTGAACAGGCCAGCTTCTGGAGCGGCCTGCGTCCTATGACGCCAGACGGAACGCCGATCGTCGGCCCGACGCCGCTCAGCAATCTCTACCTGAATACCGGACACGGCACGCTCGGCTGGACCATGGCTTGCGGATCCGGTCAGCTGCTGGCCGATGTGATCAGCGGTAAAACCCCGGCGATCGCTGCCGACGATCTGTCGGTGTTCCGCTATCTGCCTGGTTTTACACCGTCATCTTCACCATTACGCAACGCGAACGCCACGCGTTAACATTCAGGGAGAGGGAGTATGTCACGTCCAGTTTTCGCCACCGTAGATCAGCAGGCGCTGCGCCATAATCTGGCGATTGTGCGCCAGGCGGCGCCCGGCGCGCGCGTCTGGTCGGTAGTGAAGGCCAATGCTTACGGCCATGGCCTGGCCCGCGTATGGGAGAGCCTGGCGCAGACCGATGGCTTCGCGTTGCTGAATATGGAAGAGGCGATACTGCTGCGCGACAGCGGCTGGCGTAAACCGATCCTGCTGCTGGAGGGCTTTTTCCATGCTGAGGATCTGGAGCTGATCGATCGCTATCGCCTGACGACCAGCGTGCACAGCAACTGGCAGATCAAGGCGCTGGCGGAAGCGCAGCTCTCCGCGCCGGTAGACATCTATCTCAAGGTCAACAGCGGCATGAATCGCCTCGGCTTCCGGCCGGAGCAGGCGCAGGCTGCTTATAAAAAGCTGCGCGCGCTGCCAGGCGTAGGCGATATCATGCTGATGGCGCATTTTGCCGATGCGGAAAACCCGGATGGGCTGATTGAGCCGCTGCAGCGTATCGAACGCGCCGCCGAAGGGCTGGATATCCCTCGTTCGCTCTCCAATTCCGCCTGCACCCTGTGGCATCCGGAAGCGCATTACGACTGGGTGCGCCCCGGCATTATTCTCTACGGCGCATCGCCCAGCGGCGACTGGCAGGATATCGCCAGCACCGGACTGAAACCGGTCATGACGCTGAATAGCGAAATTATCGGGCTCCAGCAGCTGAGTCGTGGGGATGGCGTCGGCTACGGCTATCGCTATCACGCGCAGCAGGAGCAGCGTATCGGTGTGGTCGCCTGCGGCTATGCCGACGGCTATCCACGCCATGCGCCCAACGGCACGCCGGTATCCGTCGATGGCGTGATGACGCAGGTGATTGGCGCCGTCTCGATGGATATGATCACCGTCGACTTAACGCCTTGCCCTCAGGCAGGCATCGGTTCGAAGGTTGAGCTGTGGGGTGAACAGGTGAAGATCGATCAGGTAGCGAAAGCGGCCGGCACGGTAGGCTATGAGCTGATGTGCGCCCTTACGCCGCGCGTGCCGGTTAAGGTTATTTAAGCGCGGTCAGCGAACCGTGCATCTTCTTGCTGCAGCGCCAGGCGATTAACGCCAGCGCTGCGCCCGCCAGCATCATCAGCGCCAGCGCGCTCTTTTCTGCCACGGGCAGCATCACAATCAAGAGGCTGCCCGCCGCGCCGCCTGCCATCTGAATAAAACCCTGCAGCGCCGCTGCCACGCCAGCCTGCTGCTGGTAAGGCTCCAGCGCATAGCTGGTGGCTGGCCCGACGGTGAACGCCAGCCCTGCGACCGAAATGGCGACCGGCAGCATATAGAGCGCCCAGTGAGTCTGCACGCTTTCCGGCAGCAGATGCATGCCAGCAAACAGCAGCAGCGCGCCCGCCAGCATAGTGACGAAGCCCATCGCCAGACAGAACGGCCGTCCCGCTTTGCGGATGGTTTTATTGACGAAGGCGCTCACCAGCATGATCCAGAAACCATTAGCACCAAAGGCGAACGAGAACTGAATCGGCGTCAGGCCGCCTTCTGTCATCAGCACATGCGGCGCTAGCGAAACATAGGTCAGCACCATGCCGAGTGCGCCGGCATTCGCGAAGGCGAAGGCGAGAAAGCGCGGCTGACGCAGGATAGCGCCATACTGCGCCAGCGGCAGCCCTTTTACCCGCAGCGTATTGGCGGGCCGCGTTTCCGGCAGCCAGAGCAGCACTATAAGCGCGATAAGCAGGCCGTAAGCGCACAGGAACCAGAAGGGCGCGCGCCAGCCGAAGGCGCTGGCGAGCAGGCCGCCCAGCAGCGGCGCCAGAGCGGGCACAATATTCAGCGCGCCGTTGAGAAAGCCGTAAGCGCGCGCCGCTTCGTCGCCGCTCAGGCGATCGCGCACGCCGCTAAAAGCCACGACGGCGCTGCAGCACACCGCGCAACCCTGAATCAGCCGCGCAGAGAGAAACATCGGCCAGTTGCTGGCGGTCGCCGCAACGATACTGCCCGCCACATAGAGTGCCAGGCCCGCTAAGGCAATGGGTTTGCGTCCGTAGTTATCGACCAGCGGACCGGTAACCAGCTGCCCTAAACCCATCACCAGCAGAAAGATCGGAATGGTGGTCTGCACCAGGCTGACCGGCGTATTCAGGCCGATCGCGATATCGGGCAGGGTAGGGAGATAGAGATCGATGCCCAGCGGCGCCAGCAGCACCAGGCTCAACAGCATCAGGGTAAATTTTTGCATAAAAACCAGAAGGTAAACGCTCTGTTAAAACAAGCGGGAAGGGTAATGAGTTGGGGGCGAAAAGAAAAGCGAAAAATGCGATGCCCGCCGTAAAGCGGGCATCCGGACGAACTTAGTACGCGCCGTCGCGGCGCAGCACCACACCTGCGGTTTTAAACAGAATAGCAATATCGGTCCACAGCGCCCAGTTCTTCACATACCAGGAGTCGAAGTAGACGCGGGTATCGTAGTCGATATCGTTACGTCCGCTGACCTGCCACAGGCCGGTCATGCCTGGTTTCGCCATCAGATAGTAATCGACATCGCCCGCATAGCGCTCCAGCTCCGCCTCAATAACCGGACGCGGCCCGACAAGGCTCATCTCGCCGCGGATTACGTTCCACAGCTGCGGCAGCTCATCGAGACTGGTTTTGCGCAGGAAGCCGCCGATTTTGGTGATGCGCGGATCCTTTTTCAGCTTAAAGTCTTTGTCCCATTCGGCGCGCGCCTCTGCGCTGGTGGCCAGCAGCTGCTCCAGCACCTCTTTCGAGTTGGTCACCATGGAGCGGAATTTCAGACATTTAAACTTCACGCCGTTCTGACCAATACGCTCGTGACCGTAGATAGCGTTGCCGCCGTCGCGTTTCACCATATAGCAGAGCAGACCGAAGACGGGTGCCAGGAACAGCAGCAGCAGCGAGGCGACCACAATGTCGAAACAGCGCTTCAGGAAGCGGGAAGAGCGCTTGGCGAGGCTGTTGCTGACGCGCAGGATCATCACTTCATGGCTGAAGATAAACGACATGTCGGTGCCGTAGAGCGGTACGCCGCGCAGGGTAGGGATCACGGAAATCGATCGGCAGTTCATCTTCGACAGGAACTTCAGCCAGGTATCGCGTACGACCTGCTGCTCAAATTCAGTGGCAACGATAAACTGCACGTTGTCGCGGTCAATGGTCTGCCAGTTAATATCCTGCTGTTTAATAACTGGCACGCCGTTAACAGACGGCGGCGTATTTTCTTCGTCGGTGCTGATAAACGCCTGCACGTTATAGCCAAGGATCTCTTCGCTCTGCAGTGCAGCGTAGGCTTCCATAGCGTTTTTACCCGAACCGATGATGATAGTCTCTTTCTGCCACTGGCCGGCGCGGTTAATGGCGCGCTTAACGCCTGCACGCATCAACGGCAGCAGCAGCAGCGCGTAGGTCCAGCTAAACAGCCACACCATGCGCGAGAAATCCCACTTGGAAAAGGCGATCAGCGCCAGATCCAGCAGCGAAAAGACGAACAGCGTTTTAACCACTTCCTTCAGTTCAAACCAGAAAGGCTTGCGATAGGTGTAGTGACGCATGCGCATCCAGAAATAAGCGGTGCACAAAACAGAAAGCGCAAACTGCGCAATAAAACGATATTCAATTTGATGGGGCGGAATAAACCCATCCAGATCGCCCCAGATCCCCTGAATAGTCGCAGCGGATAAAAACAGCGACAGATTAAGGGCAATCAGATCGGAAAAGCTTAACGCAAGCTTTGCGATGATATTTTTTCGCGTTCCGCTCCATGAGCGGCTCGCATCATTCATTACCAGTGTACTTGCCATAACACCTGCTCTCTTTTTTCTTAAGTAAAAGATGGCCTGACCAGAATCAAGTACGCGCTCAGGAGTGGACAACTGAAAAAGCAGAACAATCGTTTTCAGTTCATTACAGTCGTTAGAGCCATACAGGCTGCAGTGAAAAGATAATTAAATTACGTGATTGTTATCACGAAAAGCTGCAGCAGCGATTAAGAGTATGCAGGAGATATTTGACAGAGTTAATACGGAACAAATCCGAAAAAACTATTTTTGCCTAAAGTTTTATATTGGTAAGTATTTGAAATAGCTGCTTAAAATGACGTGGGAGCTGAAAATAACCAAATACTCCAGACTGCTTTTTCAGAATTACCGCCAGGAATGGTCGCTGGCGGCGAAAAGTTAACTCAGGCAGGTTTTTTTAATACCCACTGGTCTTGCTGTTTATCGTAATGCCCAATTTGCAGATCCACCGGTTCGCCATCAATCCATGCGGGTACGCTGGTATCGTGGTCCCAGCCGTCGAGCTGATAACTCAGATCGGGATTGGTTTGACAGGGGATGCTGACGGTCTGCAGATTATCGCTGTCGAGTTCGGCATCAATTATCTCATAACGACCAATTTTAACGACGTGTCCCATAACTTTCTCCCGTTCGCTGGGCCAAATAATGAGCATAGCCGTTTCCGCTGGAATATCGAGTCGTAGCGTCTCGGATTATTCTCGCTCTTCAGCGACGCGCACGCCGATTTTAACGATGCGGTTATCTTCTTTTTCCGCCACTGTCCAGGTAAGGTGATTCCACTCCACATGGTCACCAACTACCGGCGTTCCGCCAAGCATGCTCATTATCAGCTGACCGAGCGACTGCTGATCGTTAGTATCTTCTCCCAGCTCCAGCCCATAAATCTGTGCGACATCGCGCAGGCGCGCTTCAGCATCAAGAATAAAGTCGCCGAAGAAGCGCTGATCCAGCGAGACAGGCGGCGACTGGCTGAACATTTTACCCAGCGCGGGGAGATCGCGTTCGCGACCAATCACACAGATGACATCGCCCTCTTTCAGACGCGTATTACTGTTAGGGTGCATCAGCGCATTATCACGGAACAGCGCGGCGATACGGGTTTCGCGCGGCATCTGCAAATCGCGCAGCGCCGCGCCAACGCACCATTTGTCGGCGCTGAGCTGATAGACGAACTGCTCCCAGGGATTTTCCGGATGGATATCCAGCCCGACGCGGCTGATGGGCGACGCCGTTGGCGGCACCACGACGCGCGCCTTTTTCGCCGCAAAGCCAAGCGACGTCCCTTGCAGCATCAGCGACACCAGCACCACAAAGAAGGCGATATTAAAGTAGAGCGAAGCGTTTTCCAGGCCAGCCATCATAGGAAAGACCGCAAGGATAATCGGCACCGCGCCGCGCAGGCCGACCCAGCTAATAAAAATGCGCTCACGCCCGGTAAAGCCGCGGAACGGCAGCAGGCCCACCAGAATCGACAGGGGGCGCGCCACCAGGATCAGCCACAGCGACAGAATCATCGCGGGTACCGCGATGTGCCACAAATCAGAGGGGGTCACCAGCAGGCCCAGCACGATAAACATGCCGATCTGACTGAGCCAGGCCATGCCGTCGAAGGTCTGCAAAATACCGTGGCGGTTACGAATCGGTCTGTTGCCGAGCAGAAAGCCGCAGAGATAAACCGCCAGAATGCCGCTACCTTCCAGCATTGTGGTCAGCGCGAACACCAGAATACCGCCGCTCAGCGCCAGCAGCGGATAGAGCCCGGGAGCCAGACTGATGCGGTTAATAAGCTGCTGCAGCGCCCAGCCGCCACCCAGCCCCAGCACGATGCCCAGACCGAACTGCTGCACCAGATGCACCAGAAACATCCAGTCGAGTCCGGTTTCCCCTTTCTGGATCATCTCAATCAGGGTAATGGTCAGGAATACCGCCATAGGATCGTTACTGCCCGATTCAATCTCCAGCGTAGAGCTGACGCGTTCGTTCAGGCCTTTGTCGCCCAGCAGCGAGAAAACCGCCGCAGCGTCGGTAGAACCGATGATCGCGCCGATAAGAAAACCCTGCATTAAATCGAGACGGAACAGCCAGGCGGCGGCCAGTCCGGTCAGGCCGGCGGTAATCATTACGCCGACCGTCGCCAGCGAGAGCGCCGGACCCAGGGCAACCTTGAAAGAGCTGGCTTTGGTGCGCATACCGCCGTCAAGCAGGATCACGGCCAGCGCCAGGTTAGAAATCAGATAGGCGGCGGGGTAGTTGTCAAAGGCGATGCCGCCGATACCGTCGACGCCTGTCAGCATGCCTAAAGCCAGAAAGATCACCAGGATCGGAATGCCGAGTCGTGAAGAGAAAGAACTGAGTAAGATGCTCGACGCAACCAGCACAGAACCGATGATAAAAAGGCTATAGACAATGTTGTGGTTCAATGTGGTCTCCTGCGGTTACGACAAACATAAGAAGGCTGGTGCCGGGAAAGGCCGGGCATCTGAAAAAGAACATGCGTAATCAGCAAGTTGTCATCACGTTAACTTTAATTATACGAATTGATTTTCCTGTTTAAGCTGAGGCTTAATGTGCAAAAAAAAGGCATTGTTCGTCAAGGGGATTAATGGCGGGTATTTTAGCAGATATTCGTGCGATCAAATAAAAAGCCGGTCATAGACCGGCTCAGAACGTCAGGCTTCGGCTGCCTGTTTGTGAAACAGCTCGCGAAACACAGGATAGATATCTTCTGGCTCGCGAATATGCTGAATGGCGAAATTATCAAATACCGACTGCAGATGTTCATACTCGCGCCACAATGTCTGATGTGCGCGTCGGGTGATCTCGATATAGCTGTAGTAGCGCACCACCGGCAGAATATTCTTCGCCAGAATTTCGTGACAAAGCGGCGAATCATCCGCCCAGTTGTCGCCATCTGACGCCTGCGCCGCATAGATGTTCCACTGCGCCGGGTCGTAGCGCTCCTTAACCACCTCGTCCATCAGCTTCAGGGCGCTGGAGACGATAGTGCCGCCCGTTTCCTGCGAATAGAAAAACTCCTGTTCATCCACCTCTTTCGCCTGCGTATGATGGCGAATATAAACCACATCCACGTTTTTATAGGTCCGGCTCAGGAAGAGATAGAGCAGGATATAGAAGCGCTTCGCCATATCCTTCGTCGCCTGATCCATCGAGCCGGAGACATCCATCAGGCAGAACATCACTGCCTGGCTGGAAGGTTCAGGACGTTTTTCAAAGTTTTTGTAGCGCAGGTCGAAGGTGTCGATAAAGGGCACGCGCTCAATGCGCGCGCGCAGTTCGGCAATCTCCTTGCGCAAGCGCTCCTCTTCCAGCAGCTGCGCCGGCTCCGCTTTTTCTATCGCCGTCAGCGCCTCTTCCAGTTCATGCATCATGCGCCGCTTGCCTGCGGTCATCGCGGTTCGCCTCGCCAGCGAGTTTTGCAGCGAGCGCACCACGCTGATATTGGCGGGCACGCCGTTAGAGGTGTAGCCAGCGCGATGGGTTTTATATTCGTTGAGCTGACGATGCTGATTCTTACGCAGATTCGGCAGCGCCAGATCCTCAAACAGCAGGTCGAGATACTCATCTTTGGAGATCTGGAAAACAAACTCATCCTGGCCTTCGCCATCCTGACTGGCGTTGCCCTGACCGCTGCCGCCACCACCACCGCCACCCTGAGGCCGCTCGATACGGTCGTTCTGCACAAAGTGGTCATTACCCGGATGAACGCGATGGCGACTGCCGCCGCGTCCCTGATGGAAAATCGGCTCGTTAATATCATCAACGGGAATCGAGACGGATTCGCCACTTTCAACGTCGGTTACCGAACGCTTATTGATGGCCTCCGAGATAGACTGTTTGATTTGCGACTTGTAACGGCGCAAAAAGCGCTGTCGGTTGACTGCGCTTTTATTCTTGCCGTTGAGTCGCCGATCGATGAAGTAGGCCATAAAACTCCCCCAAACGTTGTAAGCAGGTCGGGCTGTGGCCCGACCTTATGGGTTTAATGCCAGCGCATCAACGTGCTTACGCGGTGTGATTATGACGATTTACGCACGCGCAGATACCATTCGCACAGCAGACGCACCTGCTTGCGGGTATAGCCTTTCTCCATCATGCGATCGACAAAATCGTCGTGTTTTTTCTGTTCATCCGTGGAGGTTTTGGTATTGAACGAGATAACCGGCAGCAGCTCCTCGGTGTTAGAGAACATTTTCTTCTCAATCACGGTGCGCAGCTTCTCGTAACTGGTCCAGTTGGGATTGCGCCCGCTGTTCTGCGCGCGCGCGCGCAGCACGAAGTTCACAATCTCGTTTCGGAAATCTTTCGGGTTGCTGATCCCGGCCGGTTTCTCGATTTTTTCCAGTTCCGCATTCAGCGACTCGCGGTCGAACAACTGTCCGGTATCGGGATCGCGGTACTCCTGATCCTGAATCCAGAAATCGGCGTAAGTCACGTAGCGGTCAAAGATGTTCTGGCCATATTCAGAGTAGGACTCCAGATAAGCGGTCTGAATCTCTTTACCGATAAACTCGGCGTATTTCGGAATCAGATAGCCCTTCAGGTGTTCCAGATACTTCTCAGCCTGGTCCTGCGGGAACTGTTCACGCTCAATCTGCTGCTCCAGCACATAGAAAAGATGAACCGGGTTCGCCGCCACTTCGGTATGGTCGAAGTTAAAGACGCGCGACAGAATTTTAAACGCGAAGCGGGTCGACAGGCCGTTCATGCCCTCATCCACGCCCGCGTAGTCGTGATATTCCTGCCAGGATTTGGCTTTGGGATCGGTGTCCTTCAGGCTTTCACCGTCATAAACGCGCATTTTTGAATAGATGCTGGAGTTTTCCGGCTCTTTCAGGCGCGACAGAATAGAGAAACGGGCCAGCGTTTCCAGCGTGCCGGGCGCGCAGGGCGCGGTAGCCAGCTCGCTGTGGTTAAGCAGTTTCTCGTAGATTTTGATCTCTTCGGAAACCCGCAGGCAGTAAGGCACCTTGACGATATAGACACGGTCAAGGAACGCCTCGTTGTTTTTGTTGTTGCGGAAGGTTACCCATTCCGATTCGTTGGAGTGCGCCAGGATAATACCGTTGAACGGCAGCGCGGAGATCCCCTCCGTACCGTTATAGTTCCCTTCCTGCGTCGCCGTCAGCAGGGGATGCAGCACCTTAATTGGCGCTTTAAACATCTCGACGAATTCCATAATACCCTGGTTGGCGCGGCACAGTGCGCCGGAATAGCCATAGGCATCGGGATCGTTCTGCGCATGGTTTTCCAGCTTGCGGATATCCACTTTACCCACCAGCGCGGAGATATCCTGGTTGTTCTCGTCGCCAGGCTCGGTTTTCGCGATCGCCAGCTGCTCAAGAATCGACGGCCAGACTTTCACGACTTTGAAGCGAGTAATGTCGCCGCCGAATTCATGCAGCCGTTTAGCGGCCCAGGGCGACATAATTGTGCCGAGATAACGACGCGGCACGTTGTACTCTTTTTCAAGAATGTTGGCGTCTTCCTGCGGATTAAACAGGCAGAGCGGATGATCGTTGACCGGGCTGCGTTCGCCGTCGGCGCTCAGAACGTAAATCGGCACGCGCTGCATCAGCGCTTTCAGACGCTCCGCCAGCGATGATTTACCCCCGCCTACCGGCCCCAGTAAATAGAGGATCTGTTTTCTCTCCTCCAGACCCTGAGCGGCATGTTTCAGATAGGAAACGATCTGCTCTATAGCTTCTTCCATGCCATAGAACTCTTCGAAGGCCGGATAGCGGCCAATCACACGGTTAGAGAATATTCTGGAAAGGCGTGGCTCCTGAGCAGTGTCGACCATTACTGGCTCACCAATAGCCATTAAGAGTCGCTCTGCGGCGTTGGCGTATGCACTGCGATCCTGCTTACAGATGGCAAGGAATTCCTGCAGTGTGAACTCTTCGTCCTTGGCAGCTTCATAACGCTGACGATAGTGATCGAATATATTCATAGCGATGCCCGTCCTTTCGTTTTTAGCACAGGTAAAGGAGCGTAATTAAAGGCTCATGCAGCTCCCGGAAGATATTCTGATTTGAGTACAGCAACCCTTATGCCAACCTGATGTATTGTTATCGGGGTACACACTTCTTATGGTCACTCTGCTCGTATAAAGTCTTACGGCTTACTCTTAACTGTAGAAGGCATTTAGGAAATTTCCTCCGCATAATTTTGCTATCTGGCGATATATCAATAACAAAGTCAGATTGTTGCAAAGCCAGGCTTGCGCTATTCAAAGGGAAAAGAGAGTAGAATCCGGCAGATGTGCCGCTTTCAGCCGCTCTGCTAAAGAGCACCGCAGATTATGGTTAAACAGGCGAGCAAAAATCGTTAAACTTCGTAGTGATTTTTATATTTATGGAAGAAATAAATTGTGAACCATTTCAAACTTAAAGCGCATGGCGCAATTATTTGCGCTCTTTTTTTTGCTAATACCGCTGCTGCTGAAAGCTTCTCATTAGGCGCATCAGTGATTTACGCCCAGTCCCCCTACCGTGGCGGACAGGATCGCTATTTACCGCTGCCGGTTATCAATTATGACGGCGATAATTTCTGGTTCCACAGCCTGCAGGGCGGCTATTACCTGTGGAAGGATCCGCAGAACCAGCTCTCGCTGACGCTGCTGGGATCGCCCCAGGAGTACGATCCGGGCGATAACGATCTGGGCGATATGAAAGACCTTGATAAGCGTCGTATGACGCTGATGGGCGGCGCCACCTACAGCCATATGGCGGATTGGGGCATCCTTCGTACGGCGCTGCTGGGCGATGTGCTGAACAACAGCAACGGCATTATCTGGGATCTGGCCTACCTCTATCGCTTCGAGTTCGGCGACTTTAGCCTGACGCCTGGCATTGGTGCCATGTGGAACAGCGCAAATCAGAACCGCTACTATTATGGCGTCTCCAGCCATGAAGCTGCGCGTACCGGCATCAACCGCTATCAGCCTGACGACAGCTGGTCTCCTTACGTTGAACTGGGCGCCAGCTATCAAATTTCGCCGCAGTGGAATGCCAGCCTGGTGGGCCGCTATACCCGCTTCGATAGCGAGATCAAAGACAGCCCGATGATCGACAAAAGCGGGCAGACCACGCTCTGGACAGGTATCAGCTATACCTTCTGACGTCACCGTTATGGGGCGGATTTTTAACCATGGCACTATTCTGGTGCCCTGATTTGATGCAGGAGTAAAAGGATGGATAAAGCGATCGCTTTTGATGACCACACACGACTACCCGCTATTGGTCAGGGCACCTGGTATATGGGCGAGGAGGCCGCGCGCCGCCGTGAAGAAGTCGCCGCGCTGCAGGCGGGGCTGGATGCAGGATTAACCCTGATTGACACGGCGGAGATGTACGCGGAAGGCGGTGCGGAAGAGGTCGTAGGCGAGGCGCTGCGTGGACGACGCGACAGCGCTTTTGTCGTCTCTAAAGTCTATCCATGGAACGCAAGTGAAGTGGATGCAGTCGACGCCTGCGAGCGTAGTCTGAAACGGCTCGGCACCGACCGGCTGGATCTTTATCTGCTGCACTGGCGGGGCAACGTACCGCTTGAAGAGACGATCCGCGCGATGGAGAGGCTACAGCAGCAGGGCAAAATTTTGCGCTGGGGCGTCTCTAATTTTGACGTCGACGATTTGCAGGAGTTGCTGAGCGAGCCGGGCGGCACAGCCTGCGCCACCAATCAGGTACTTTACCATCTCGCTTCGCGCGGAATTGAATTCGATCTCCTGCCAGAGTGTCAGCAGCGTCAAATGCCGGTGATGGCCTATTGTCCGCTGGCACAGGCGGGAAGGCTGCGTCAGACACTCTTCTCTGACGCTACGCTGCTGGAGATTGCCCAACAGAAGGGCATCAGCGTAGCGCAGCTGTTGCTGGCGTGGGTTATTCGTAACGAGGGCGTTATCGCGATCCCTAAGGCCAGTTCGCTGGCGCATGTTCAGGAGAATGCGGCCGCGCTGCAGGTCCGGCTGAGCGATGAAGAGCTGGCGCGGATCAACAAAGCCTTTCCGCCGCCGCAACATAAGCTGGCGCTGGATGTGGTGTAAAAATCAGGCAAAACATAATTTCTGTCAGTGCCGGGCTGTCGTGGATGACGCGGACCGATCGCAAAGTCGCTCAAGGCATCCTTGCTCGCTCGGCCCGCGCCATCCCTGGCGCGGGACGCTTTGCTCTTCAGTCCGCGTCAACCACTCCTTAGCTTCCAGACTTGCCTGAAAAATTATTAAGCTTTTTGCCGCAGCCGGAAGGTGGTTGCCAGCCGCGCCGGTTTTTCGCCTGCGCTGCGCATTGGCTTATTGATACGTGCCGTCTCTACGCACACCATGGTCTTATAGCCGTCATTCGCCATATCCGCCATGCTGCAGGAGAGTTCCACGCCCGGATTCCAGGTAACCACATCGCTGTGATGATGGTGATAGACCTCGATGACGCGCTGTCCTTGCTTATCGTGAACCAGCGAACAATCTTCCGGCTGAGTGAAGACACGGTCAATGCGACCGGGATAGGTCTGTTTGCCGCTGGAGGCCTGTTCGCTGTTATTGTCCACCTTGTCAATAAAGCGTGTGCCCAGTCCGCTCACCTCGACGTCGGCGATATCAGCTACCTGGAAATAAGTGTGCAACGCGCCGGTAGCGGTAAAGTCGCCGTGCGCTTCAAGCTCGATTTCGCAGTGCTTGCCCAGGCGGAAACGGGCGAAAAGGGTAAAGTCATGCGGCCATAGCTTTTTCGTTTGCGCCGTGCTTTCCAGCACAAACGTCAGCATCACGTTCTCGTCATTCTCATCGTGCGCCGAAAGCGTCCATGGTTGATTACGGGCGAAACCGTGCGCCGGTTCGCCTTCCGGCCCAAACCATGGCCAGCAGATCGGCACGCCGCCGCGAATGGCTTTACCCGCTGAAAAAAGCGACTTTTCGCTCAGCCAGATCACCGGCTTTTCACCGCTCGGCTGCCAGGCGATCAGGTGCGCGCCCTGAAGGGTTATCGCAGCACGAACCTGGGGATGACTCACCACGATGACCGGCAAATCACCAAGCTGGCGCTGCGAGAGATAGGGGGTAATTTGCTTCACCACCGGCAGGGAGAAAATTTTATCTTGCATAACCGAATCCTTCCTGTTGCTACGATAAAAAAGGGCGACCGAAGTCGCCCTTATTGTCTGTCGTGACCGGTATGCTTATTTAGCAACCAGCGCGATCAGGTCGAGAACTTTGTTTGAGTAGCCGGTTTCGTTGTCGTACCAGGAAACCAGTTTCACGAAGTTGTCGTTCAGCGCGATACCTGCTTTGGCATCGAATACAGAGGTCAGCACTTCGCCGTTGAAATCGGTAGAAACCACGTCATCTTCCACGTAGCCCAGCACGTCTTTCATCTCGCCTTCTGCAGCCGCTTTGATCGCTTCACAAATTTCTTTGTAAGAAGCCGCTTTTTCCAGACGTACGGTCAGGTCAACCACAGAGACGTTTGGAGTCGGTACGCGGAACGCCATACCAGTCAGTTTACCGTTCAGCTCCGGCAGGACTTTGCCCACGGCTTTCGCTGCGCCAGTAGAAGACGGGATGATGTTCTGAGATGCGCCGCGGCCGCCGCGCCAGTCTTTGTGAGACGGGCCGTCAACGGTTTTCTGAGTAGCGGTAGTCGCGTGAACGGTCGTCATCAGACCTTCGACGATGCCGAATTTGTCGTTGATAACTTTCGCCAGCGGTGCCAGGCAGTTGGTGGTGCAGGAAGCGTTGGAAACGATATCCTGGCCTGCATATTTGTCGAAGTTAGCGCCGCGAACGAACATCGGGGTGTCGTCTTTAGACGGACCGGTCAGAACGACTTTTTTCGCGCCAGCAGTGATGTGTTTACGTGCGGTTTCGTCGGTCAGGAAGATACCGGTCGCTTCAGCAACAACGTCAACGCCTACTTCGTCCCACTTCAGGTTAGCCGGGTCTTTCTCAGAGGTAACGCGGATTTTTTTGCCGTTAACGATTAACGCGCCGTCCTGCACTTCAACGGTGCCGTTGAAGCGGCCGTGCGTTGAGTCGTACTTCAGCATGTAAGCCATGTAGTCCGCGTCTAACAGGTCGTTGATTGCAACGATTTCGATGTCAGAACGCTGCTGAGCAGCACGGAAAACGATACGGCCGATACGACCAAAACCGTTGATACCTACTTTGATAGTCATATATTCCACCAGCTATTTGTTAGTGAATAAAAGGTTGGCTGTAAAATTACAAAAACCTTACCAGGCGTCAAGCGGAATCGTGTCAATAGTTGCGACAGGTCAATCCGTTCGACAGGAATAATTTGATGCGCAACCGCTTGCGCAACAAACGTGTTGAGGTGATGCTGAAACCCGAGAGCTGAATATAAAGGGATAGCATTAGCAAAAGGTGATCGAGGTCACAAATCTACGCTGCGAAAAAGAAGTCTGTCGACTAAGCACGAAAAAAGCCCCGGTAATGTTATTCGTTTGTTAGAATATTAGTCGATTTTTTCAGAATGACACTCTCCGGAACCACTCAAATGGCTAAAGAAACCGCATCCGAAGCAAAAATTGCGCAATTGTCTGAAATGCAGCGCTATGTTACTCAACATCGTGGCACTGAACCGCCTTTCAGCGGCGCGCTTCTGCACAATAAACAGGAAGGCATCTACCACTGTCTGGTCTGCAACGCGCCGCTGTTTCTCTCGGAGACAAAGTATGACTCCGGCTGCGGCTGGCCGAGCTTCTATCAGCCGGTCAGCGATGACGCGATTCGCTATCTGGAAGATGACTCTCACGGTATGCACCGCATTGAGATCCGCTGTAACAACTGCGACGCCCATCTGGGACACGTTTTTCCAGATGGTCCGCAGCCGACCGGCGAGCGCTACTGCGTAAACTCGGCGTCGCTGAGTTTTACTGACGAACAGGGCGAAGAAAAGCAGGGGTAAAGGATGAAACAACAGCTCGAAACCATGCTCGACGCCATGACGCCTGAGGTTTATGAGCGCCTGGCGACGGCGGTGGAAACCGGCAAGTGGCCAGACGGCGTGGCGCTGACTCAGGAGCAGCGTGATAACTGCATGCAGCTGGTGATGCTCTATCAGGCACGCCATAACGAGGCGCCGCAGCATATGACTATCGGCAAAGGCGGCGAGATGGTGACGAAATCGAAAAGAGAGCTGAAGGAAGAGTTCGGCATCGATAGCGAGATTACACGCATCAACCTGCACTAAGCATAAGGCCGACGTTGCGTCGGCCTTATTGTATTTAATTAAATCAGCACGGCGCCTTGCGCCTTCATCTGGGCGAAAGCGATCTCGCTGTCTTCCGGACTGAGATTCACGCCGCGGCAGCCTTCTTTTACCACGGTCACCTGATAACCCAGCTCCAGCGCGTCCAGCACGCTGTATTTCACGCAGTAGTCCGTTGCAATCCCCAGCATCACCAGATGGGTAATGCCGCGCGCCTGCAGCCAGCTGTCCAGTTCGGTTTTGCGGCGATGACCGTTGTCGAAAAAGGCGCTGTAGCTGTCGACATCGACATCCTGACCTTTATGAAATACCGCGTCGATCAGGTTGCGATCGAGGCCGGGGTGAAGTTCGGCGCCAGCAGAGCCCTGAATGCCATGATCCGGCCACCAGATCTGCGCCAGCCCGTTCAGTTCGCCCAGCGTATAGACCGGCTCGCCGGAAACCGATGCGAAGCTGCCATGGTTGGCCGGATGCCAGTCCTGGAGCGCCAGCACATATTCGCCTCGGGCGCGAAATTCCCGCGCATAACGATTAGCGACCGGTACGGTCATATCGCCTTCGTGCACGGCCATTGGACCGCCCGGACAAAAGTCGTTTTGGATATCTATGATAATGAGGGCCTGCTTCATAACAGGTGGCTCCGTAATTAGTCTTCGGTCAGTTCACCGCGCAAGTTTTGCTGCATCCTGGCGCGAATCTGATCGCAGGAGAGCGCCTGACTCAGTAAAAAGTGGAGCTTGGTCAGCGCGGCTTCCACCGTTAAATCAAATCCGCTAATAACGCCCGCATGCTCAAGAGCGTTGCCGGTGGCGTAGCCGCCCATATTCACCTTGCCCGAAATACACTGGGTCAGGTTAACCACGACAATGCCGCGATCGCTGGCCTGCTGCAGCTCGGCAAGGAACTCGGCATTCTGCGGCGCATTGCCGACGCCATAGGAGCGCAGAATAAGCGCTTTAACCGGCTGGCGTAAAAAGTTGCGCACCACGTCCGCCGAAATGCCCGGATAAATGGTGACGACACCGATAGGCTGAGGCGTAATGGTATGCACCTTCAGCGGGCCTTTTCCTTGCGGCGCGGGCGGCGTATTCAGACGACGAATATGGATGCCCGCCTCCAGTAGCGCAGAGAGGTTCGGCGACGCAAAGGCGTTAAAGCCGTCCGCATGCGCTTTTGTGGTGCGGTTGCCGCGATAGAGCTGATTGTTGAAAAACAGCGATACCTCGTTAACGGGATAGTTCGCCGCAACGTAGAGGGCATTAAGCAGGTTCTGCTGGCCATCGGAGCGTAGCTCCGCCAGCGGGATCTGCGAGCCGGTTACGATCACGGGCTTCGCCAGGTTCTCCAGCATAAACGACAGGGCCGACGCGGTGAACGCCATGGTATCGGTTCCATGCAGGATAACAAATCCATCGTAACGATCATAATTTTGTCGAATATCTTCCGCGATCGACTGCCAGTCTTCGGGTGTCATATCGGAGGAGTCGATTAGCGGATCGTATTCGTGAATAGTGAAATCGGGCATTTCAGGGCGGTGGAACTCCGGCATATTCGCCAACTGCTGCTGCAGATGACCTGAAACCGGTATATAGCCCTGTGCAGAGCGCTGCATGCCGATGGTGCCGCCCGTATAAGCGACATAGATATTTTTCTTTTGCATCACAAACTCAGACTTGCCGTAAAACGCGCAGTATAAGGGGAAAGCAGGGGAAAAGCAGCCCGGTCTACGACCGGGCTGCGAGCTTTATCGCACTTCGCCGCAGTTCAGACAGAACGCATAGCGATTTTGCGGATCGTTGAGATTATTCAGCAGGCCAGGCTGTTGCTTCATGGCGCTCATCACATCCAGCATTGGCGCAGGCAGCCAGGCTTTCAGCGTTGTCGGCAGCACAGCCTGTGCCGAGGCGCTGACCTGGTTAAGCAGCATATCGAACATGCCGGGCTGATCCTGATACCAGGCCAGCTGCGGCTTCGCGACTTTCGCCAGTTCGCCCGCTTTTTTCACGGCGTCGTCAAAGTCGCCCAGCGCATCCACCAGACCGTTGGCTTTCGCATCACTGCCGGTCCAGACATGGCCCTGCGCGATAGCGTCGATTTGCTCCGGCGTTTTATGACGCGATGCGGCAACCAGACCGACAAAGTTGCGGTAGCCGTTTTCAATCGTCAGCTGCATCAGCTGCTGGACCTCGGTCGGCAAGGCTTTGGTAGAGGCGACGTCCGCCAGCGGCGAAGTAGCAACGCCATCCGTATGCACGCCGATGCTGTCCAGACTGTTTTCCAGCGTATTGATCACGCCGAAAATACCGATCGAACCGGTCAGGGTGCTGGGGTTCGCAACGATATAGTCGGCTGGCGTCGAAATCCAGTAGCCGCCTGAAGCCGCCATGCCGCCCATAGAGACGACGACGGGCTTACCGGCCGCGTGTGCCGCCGCCAGCTCTTCGCGGATCGCTTCAGAAGCCGTGACGCTGCCGCCAGGGCTGTTGACGCGCAGAATAATCGCTTTGATTTTAGGATCGAGACGGGCATCGCGGATCTGCGAGGCGGTGGTGTCGCCGCCAACGTTGCCCGGGGTCTCTTCGCCGTCCATAATCGCGCCGCTCGCCATCACAACCGCGATGTTGCCATCCCGCTGGGTCGGTTGTTTAACGTTGTAGTCATAGATGCTGACGCTGTGATAGTCGTTACTGGCTTTATCCCAGCCGAAGGTTTTCACCAGCTCCTGATCGGCCGCCGCACGGCTGTCCAGCACGTCCACCAGTTTGTTATTCAGCGCATATTTGGCCGTATCGCCGTTCACCGCCTCAAGGCCAGCAATAACGGCCGCCGCGCCAGGGAAGAGCTGTTCCGGCGTAATCTGACGGTTGCCCGCCACGGTATTCAGGTAGTTCTGCCACAGCTGACCGACCCAGCGGCTGTCGGCGTCACGCGCCGCCTGCGACATATCGTCGCGCAGGAAAGGCTCGACCGCTGACTTATAGGTGCCGACGCGGAAGACGTGGGAGTTCACCTTCAGCTTATCCAGCAGCGTTTTATAGTAGAGGCCGTTAGTGGCGAAGCCGTGCAGATCGACGGTGCCCTGCGGAGAAAGGTAGATTTTGCTGGCGTAGCTGGCGAGATAGTATTGCGCCTGACTATAGCTGTCGCCCAGTGCAAAAATGGGCTTGCCGCTGTCGCGGAACTCGCGCAGTGCTTTGCCAACATATTGCAGAGAAGGCTGATCGCCACCGGCGAATTCGCGCAGATCCAGCACCATGCCGGTAATATTTTTATCGCTCTTCGCCTGACGGATGGCGTCGACCACATCGAACAGCGAGTTCTCCTGCAGGCGATCGCTATTCGCGCCCAGCAGCTGACGTCCCAGCTTGCTCAGCTTATTGCTGACCGAAGGCTTATCCACCAGCACGCCGGTAAGATCGACTTTCAGCGCGCCTTGTTGCAGCGGCGTCGAGTTGCTGCCGGAACCGCTGACCTGCAGCCAGATGCCGACGCCAATCAGGATTAAGAAGATCAGGAACAGATTGAGAATAAACTCCCTGATAAAATTCAGCACTCGCCATGTCCATCGGAACAGACCGGCAATAATTCGCCACAATGTGCGCATCAGACTCTCCATTTTCGCTAGCGGAAAGCGGTCGCCGCGCGGCTCCGCCTTCCATGACGCCCTCATCCTAAAGAGCGGCGTGGAAAATGTCAGCAGGAAATCGCGGCGGACTGTTACAAAAGATCAGGCTGTGCCAGGATTAGCCAACGCGTTATGACATCAGGAGAAAACCATGGATGCACTTGAATTACTGGTCAATCGTCGCTCTGCTTCGCGTCTGACCGAGCCGGCGCCTTCCGGCGAGAGTCTGCAAAACATTATCCGGGCCGGGATGCGTGCGCCGGATCACGGCACGCTGCAGCCGTGGCGCTTTGTGATCGTTGAGAATGAAGGGCGCGATCGTCTGAGCGCGCTGCTGGAAGAGGCGGCGCGTGAGGCGCAGCTGGATGACAAGGCGATTGATAAAGCTGCGCGCTCGCCATTCCGCGCGCCAATGATCATCACCGTTATCGCCCACTGCGAAGAGCATCCTAAGGTGCCGCGCTGGGAGCAGGTGGTGTCAGCGGGATGTGCAGTGATGGCGATGCAGATGGCGGCAGCGGCGCAGGGCTTCAACGGCATCTGGCGCAGCGGCCCCTGGACCGACAATGCGCGCGTGCGCAGCGCCTTCAACTGCCGTGAACAGGACGCTATTGTTGGCTTCCTCTACCTTGGCACGCCGCAGTTAAAATCCAGCACCACCGTAATTCATCCCGACACCGCGCCTTTTGTCAGCTATTTCTAGCTGACGGCTCCTCTCTTCATATGACAGCTGAGCGGGTTGCGCGGATCCTGTGCGACCGATCCAGAAGTGGCCCGCCAGAGCTTACCTCCGTATCAGGAAACGTCTAAGATAGCGCAGCGCCTCTGTCGCGTTAGCCGAATGACCTTCATACCCTGAAGTAAAGGATCTTTCTGACCCATGCGTTTGTTTATTGCGGAAAAACCCAGCCTTGGCCGCGCGATCGCCGATGTGTTGCCTAAACCCCACCGTCGCGGCGAAGGCTTTATCGCCTGCGGCGACGATCAGGTCGTTACCTGGTGCGTCGGGCATTTGCTGGAGCAGGCGCAGCCGGACAGCTACGACAGCCGCTATGCGCGCTGGTCGCTGGCCGACCTGCCGATCATCCCGCAAAAATGGCAGTTACAGCCGCGCCCTTCGGTGGCGAAGCAGCTTAAAGTGATCGAGAAGTTGCTGAAGCAGGCCAGCGAGGTGGTACATGCTGGCGACCCCGACCGCGAAGGGCAGCTGCTGGTGGATGAAGTGCTGGACTATCTGCAGTTGCCGGCGGAAAAACGCAGCCGCGTCCAGCGCTGCCTGATTAACGACCTCAATCCGCAGGCGGTGGAGCGGGCAGTAAGCCGCCTGCGCGAAAACCGCGAATTTATTCCGCTGTGCGTTTCGGCGCTGGCGCGCGCGCGCGCCGACTGGCTCTACGGCATTAATATGACGCGCGCCTGGACGCTACTGGGACGCAATGCGGGCTATGACGGCGTGCTGTCGGTCGGCCGCGTGCAGACGCCGGTTCTTGGCCTGGTGGTGCGCCGCGATGAAGAGATTGAAAACTTCATTCCCAGGGATTATTTCGAAGTAAAAGCCCATATCGTGACGCCAGATCAGCAGCGCTTTGTCGCCAGCTGGGTGCCCAGCGACGCCTGCGAGCCCTGGCAGGATGAAGAGGGGCGTCTGCTGCACCGTGCGCTGGCGGATCATGTCGTCGCCCGCATTGCAGGTCAGCCTGCTCTCGTCACCAGCTATAACGATAAGCGCGAAGGCGAGGGCGCGCCGCTGCCTTTTTCGCTCTCCAGCCTGCAGATCGAGGCGGCGAAGCGCTACGGACTGAGCGCGCAAACGGTACTGGACACCTGCCAGAAGCTCTATGAAACCCATAAGCTGATCACTTATCCGCGTTCTGACTGCCGCTATCTGCCGGAAGAGCATTTTGCCGGTCGTCACGCAGTGCTAAAGGCGATTCAGGCGCATGCGGGCGCGATGACGCCGCCGGACGACTTTAGCGCCGATCGCCGTAACCGCTGCTGGGATGACAAGAAGGTCGATGCCCACCACGCCATTATCCCTACCGCCCGCGCCAGCGCGGTGCGGCTGACGGAGAACGAGCAGAACGTGTATGCCCTGATCGCGCGCCAGTATCTGATGCAGTTTTGTCCCGACGCGGTCTTTCGCAAATGCGTGATCGAGCTGGATATCGCGGGCGGCAAGTTTGTCGCCAAAGCGCGCTTTCTTGCCGAGGCGGGCTGGCGCGCGCTGCTGGGCAGCAAAGAGCGCGACGAGGAGAATGACGGGACGCCGCTGCCGGTTGTGGCGAAGAATGACGAACTGCTCTGTGAGCGTGGCGAGGTACTGGCGAAGCAGACCCAGCCGCCGCGCCCGTTTACCGACGCGACGCTGCTGTCCGCGATGACCGGCATCGCCCGCTTTGTACAGGATAAAGAATTAAAGAAAGTGCTGCGTGCGACCGATGGTTTAGGAACGGAGGCCACGCGCGCCGGGATTATCGAGCTGCTGTTCCGCCGCGCATTTCTGGTAAAGAATGGACGCTATATCAACGCAACCGCCGCAGGAAGGGCATTGATCCATTCGCTGCCGGAGCTGGCGGCCCGTCCCGATATGACGGCGCAGTGGGAATCTACCCTGACGCGCATCAGCGAGAAAGCGTGCCGCTATGAGGAGTTTATGCAACCGCTGGTCAGTACGCTGACCGAACTGATCCATCAGGCGCGCCAGCAGCCCAGTGCGATGGCCTTTCGCGGGCTGCCCGCAACAGGGCAGAAGAAACGTCCGAAACGGACGGCGAAACGAAAAGAGAAGGAGAGCGAGTAATGCGTTATTTCGCCGGTTTTTGGGTTATTGCGGCGCTGTTAAGCGGTTCAGCCATGGCGAATCCTGTGCACTCGCATCAGCAGGAATATAACGCTGGCGGTAATGCGGATGTGGTGGTGGATATGCCGCCTGAAGTCTGGACGCAAAATCAAAGCGCGCCGAGCTGCCAGCAGTGCTGTATTTTTGAGAATCGTAATTACAGCGAGGGTGCGGTGGTGAAGTCGGAAGGGGTGCTGCTGCAGTGTGCGCGTGATGAAAAGGTGCTCGGCACCAATCCGCTAATCTGGAAAATCGTGAAGTAAGCGGCGTGGCGCATCGCCACGCCGGCGCGTCAGAACTGGAAGGTTGACCAGACCGGCGCGTGGTCGGACGGTTTTTCCATGCTGCGGATTTCGTAGTCGATCCCTGTCTCTACGCAGCGCGCGGCCAGCGGCTGGCTGGCCAGCAGCAGATCGATACGCAATCCGCGATTGTCATCGAAGCCTCTTGAGCGATAGTCGAACCAGGAGAAGCGGTCGCTGACTTCAGGATTTTTTTCGCGGAAGGTATCCACCAGACCCCATTTCAGCAGGCGATCCATCCACTCGCGCTCTTCCGGCAGAAATGAGCACTTGCCGGTGCGCAACCAGCGTTTACGGCTATCTTCGCCAATGCCGATATCGAGATCGGTGCTGCTGATGTTCATATCGCCCATAATCAGCACCGGCTTATCTGCCAGCAGACTCTGCTCCAGGTAGGATTGCAGATCGCGATAAAATTTCTCTTTCGCCGGAAATTTTACCGGATGATCGCGGCTCTCTCCCTGCGGGAAATAGCCATTGATCACGGTAATGTCGCCTATCGGACTCGGAATTTCCGCCATGATCAGACGCCGCTGCGCCTCGTCATCGTCGCCGGGAAAGCCGCGGCGCACCGATACCGGTTGTACCTTGGTCATCAGCGCCACGCCGTAATGGCCTTTCTGGCCGTGATAAAAGACGTTATAGCCGAGTTTCGCCACCTCTTCGAGGGGGAACATATCGTCATGCACTTTGGTTTCCTGCAGGCCGATAACGTCTGGCTGATGCTGTTCAACCAGCGCTTCAAGCTGGTGGGGCCGGGCGCGCAACCCGTTGATGTTGAATGAAACAAATTTCATGGCGTGGACCAGTGTTCTGCGAATGTTGCGCCGGATGGTAGCGATTTTTCAGGAAAAAGTCATGGAGATGCGTGCGATGCTGCGCCCGAAACTTCAGTCGACGCTTCTCACCCTTCTCCGCTGTAATTTCCGGGAAAAGCTGAGCGATAAATGAAATACAGGAGAATATAGAAGGATGGTGGTGGGAGAAGGATTATTCGGCGCGTTGCGCCTCACCCTCCGGACCGCGCGATGCGCGTTGTCTCGCTGCGCTCGACCCGAACCTTCGGTCGAAGTTTCTCATCCTTCTCCGCTGTAATTTCCGGGAAAAGCTGAGCGATAAATGAAATACAGGAGAATATACAAGGATGGTGGTGGGAGAAGGATTCGAACCTTCGAAGTCTGTGACGGCAGATTTACAGTCTGCTCCCTTTGGCCGCTCGGGAATCCCACCTGGGATATGTTGGTAATGACCGGTCAGGCGAACATGTGATTCAGATGGTGGTGGGAGAAGGATTCGAACCTTCGAAGTCTGTGACGGCAGATTTACAGTCTGCTCCCTTTGGCCGCTCGGGAATCCCACCACTGGCCTGAATCATTGTGCCTGAAAGCGGGGCGCATCATACCAAATGCGTTCAGGGTGTAAAGCGCCCAACAGAAAAATGTGAACCGTTTGCCCACTTTTTGCCCGTGGCGCTGAATTCACAGGCAATTCAGCGCCCGATGCGCTTAAAGAATAATCGTGCGGTTGCCGTAAACAAACACGCGCTGCCCTAGCACTTTATAAAGCGCGCGGCTTAATACGTTCTTTTCTACGTCGCGTCCGGCGCGCATCATCTCTTCAGCCGTGTAGCTGTGATCAACGTTAATCACGTCCTGCATGATGATTGGGCCTTCATCCAGATTATCGTTCACGTAGTGCGCCGTTGCGCCGATGATCTTTACGCCGCGCTCGTAAGCCTGATGATAAGGGCGTGCGCCGATAAACGCAGGCAGGAACGAGTGGTGAATATTGATGATCTGGTTCGGGTAGCGCTGCACAAACGCGGGCGTCAGCACACGCATATATTTTGCCAGCACCACATAATCAGGCTGATAGCGATCAATCTCGTCCGCCATACGGTTGTCATGCTCTTCGCGCGACAAACCTTCATGGCTGACCAGAACGAAAGGAATATCGAAACGCTCAACCAGCGAACGCAGGGTGTCGTGATTGCCGATAACCGCGGCAATCTCCATATCCAGTCCGCCAAAGGCGCTCTTCATGAGCAGGTCGCCAAGGCAGTGCGCCTCTTTGGTAACCAGAATCACCACGCGACGGCGGCCTGCGCTGTTCAGCTCGCGGGTCGATCCGGTCGGCAGCGCGCTGTCTAAATCCGCCAGCAGCGTGTTGTCGTTGAAAATGCCTTCCAGTTCGGTACGCATAAAAAATCGCCCGGTACGATGATCAACAAATTCATTGTTTTGCACGATATTTAGCTCGTGCTTGTAACAGATATTCGTAATTTTAGCGATTAGACCTTTCGCGTCAGGGCAAATGGTACGTAAAACTTTTCGTTGCATAGTTTGCGCTTGCATCTCGATCAGAGTCCTGTCAAAGCGATTGGGTAAAACCGTTGGGCCGTATGCTGTTCAGCCACAACATTTCTTGTATTTTTTATCGGAGCCACATGGACAGCGATCGTTGCGCCCTACCTGAGGCGCCGTTCCGTCGACATAGTACCAGCGATGATCCTCGCGAAGAAAGCGAGAACGCTCGTGGATAGCGCGTATCTGCGAATTTTCGCGGTAACGCGCAAAAAAAGTGACGAAAGCTTCATTATCATGGCTTCCATGATTACAACAGGTTACATTCAGGCTCAGCCATTCGGTACCGGCGAAACTTTCGGATAATCGCTGCGCCATCTCAGGCTCACGCTGGCTCGGATGCCAGCTGGCGATCAGCCAGTCGCTGTTTTGCATGGCGTAAGCGGTGTAGCGCGAGCGCATTAACTGCTCAGCCGATTCAGGCAGCTGCTCGCCCGCCAGAAAGGGAGCGCAACATAGGCTATACTGCTTCCCGCTGCAGCAAGGACAGGGTTCGGACACAATAACTCCTGTGAGCGATAAAATAGAATGACGCCATATGGTAGCCGACCTGGCGCAGTGAAGCTATGCACAGTCGTCGGCGGCAGAGGGTAAATGAGAAAGGTTAAAATTGGACTGGCGTTAGGGTCAGGCGCAGCCAAAGGATGGGCGCATATTGGTGTCATCAATGCGCTGACGCGAGCGGGCGTCGAAATAGACGTGGTGGCGGGCTGCTCCGTCGGTGCGCTGGTCGGCGCGGCTTACGTGAACGATAAGCTGCCGCAAATGGAAAAATGGGTCAGCGCTTTTCGCTACTGGGACGTTATTCGCCTGATGGATCTCTCCTGGCAGCGCGGCGGGTTACTGCGCGGCGAACGCGTTTTTAATCATGTCCGACAGTTGATTACCCATAATGCGCTCGAGAGCTGCGGCAAGCCTTTCGGCGTAGTGGCGACAAATTTAAGCACCGGCCGGGAACTATGGCTGACCGAAGGCGATCTACATCAGGCTGTGCGCGCATCCTGTAGTATGCCAGGCTTATTACCGCCGGTCGGCTACAATGGTTACTGGCTGGTCGATGGGGCGGTTGTGAATCCCGTACCCGTTTCGCTTACGCGAGCGCTTGGCGCGGATATCGTTATTGCTGTTGATCTCCAGCATGACGCGCATCTGATGCAGCAGGATCTCCTGTCAGTGACGCCGCAAAACAGCGACGAAGCGGTTTCGGCCGCGGCCCTTAGCTGGGCCAAAAAAATACGTCAGCGGCTGGTAGGCTTGACTCACCGCCGCGCAACGCAAACGCCGGGTGCGATGGAGATTATGTCGACATCCATCCAGGTGCTGGAAAATCGCCTGAAGCGCAACCGTATGGCAGGCGATCCTCCCGATGTCCTGATTCAGCCGTTTTGTCCGCAGATTTCAACGCTGGACTTCCATCGCGCTAAAGAGGCTATCGAGGCAGGCAAGGCCGCCGTTGAGAAAAAAATGGATGAACTATTACCGCTGGTGCGAAACAGATAATCAGGTTGTTCATTCACAGGTGTTACTTCGGCTAATTCTGAAAGGCGCAACTGCGTTTTATGAACCACTATTGATTGATCTGGTACGCAGGGGGAAAGAATGGAGAAACCACTAATCGGCAAAAAGATACTCATTGTCGAAGATGAGGTCGTTTTCCGTTCTCTGGTAAACAACTTCTTGCTGGCGCTTGGCGCCAGTACGTTTGAAGCCGGCGACGGCATTGATGGGATTAGTCATCTGCAGCAGCACGCTGTGGATTTGGTGATCTGCGATCTGGAAATGCCGCGCATGAACGGCATTCAGTTTGTGGAGCATATTCGTACGCGCGGCAACAGCGTGCCGATTCTGATTATCTCTGCCACCGAAAACATGGCGGATATTGCCCATGTGCTGCGCCTCGGCGTGCAGGATGTGCTGCTTAAGCCGCTGAAAAATTTCGAGCGCTTCCGCGAAGCGGTCTATGAATGTCTCTATCCTTCCATGTTCACCTCTAAGGTGGAGGAGGATGAGCAACTATTCCAGGACTGGGATGCGCTGGTGCGCGACCCGGCCGCCGCGGCAAAACTGCTTAAGCAGCTGCAGCCGCCAGTACAGCAGACGGTCGCCAGCTGTCGCATCAATTACCGCCAGCTTACCATGGCTGAACAGCCGGGGCTGGTGCTGGATATTGCGGCGCTCTCAGATAAAGATCTCGCGTTCTACTGCCTTGACGTAACGCGCGCTGGCGATAACGGCGTGCTGGCCGCGCTGTTACTGCGCGCCTTATTCAACGGCCTGCTGCAGGAGCAGCTTTCGGGTCAGAAGCAGCGACTGCCAGAGCTAAACGGGCTTTTGCGGCAGGTCAATTTACTGTTGCGTCAGGCGAACCTCACCGGACAGTTTCCGCTGCTGGTGGGTTACTACCATCGTACCTATAAAAACCTCATTCTGGTTTCTGCTGGATTAAACGCGACGCTTCATGTTCACGCCCACCAAATTCAACTCAGTAATGGCGTTCCCCTTGGCACTATGGGAAGCACCCACCTTAATCAAATCAGTCAGCGAGCCGACAACTGGCAATGCCACGTCTGGGGCGCTGGCGGCAGGATCCGTCTGATGTTAGCGGCTGAAGAATAGGCGAAAAAATTTAATTTCGTCAGGGTCTGAAGACAGGTCCAGAGGTTAGCTTTACACTTGGGTAATAGTCTTAAATTCTGCGGATTGACTCCTTCCAGGATAAATCCGTTCGATGGTAACTGATATACTCATTTCCGAATTTCAACCGACATATCAAGTATTAACTTGAACGGCCTATAAGAGAGGTATCTTGATGTCTGCCTATAAGTCCAAAGTAAAAAAAGCGGTAATCCCTGTAGCAGGTTTGGGCACCCGTATGCTCCCTGCGACAAAAGCGATTCCGAAAGAGATGTTACCGCTGGTCGATAAGCCGTTAATTCAGTATGTCGTTAACGAGTGCATCGCAGCAGGAATTAACGAAATTGTGCTGGTTACGCACTCTTCTAAAAACTCCATTGAAAACCACTTCGATACTAGCTTTGAGCTGGAAGCGATGCTGGAAAAACGTGTTAAGCGTCAGCTGCTGGACGAAATCCAGTCAATCTGTCCGCCGCACGTTACCATCATGCAGGTGCGTCAGGGCATCGCGAAAGGCCTCGGCCACGCGGTAATGTGTGCACATCCGCTGATTGGCGATGAGCCGGTCGCAGTGATCCTGCCTGACGTAATCATCGACGAATATGAATCTAACCCGACCAAAGATAACCTGGCGGAAATGCTGAGCCGTTTCGACGAGTCAGGCCGTAGCCAGATCATGGTTGAGCCGGTCGCAGACGTCACCGCTTATGGCGTAGTTGACTGCCAGGGCGCTGAGCTGCAGCCGGGCGACAGCGCGCCGATGGTGGGCGTGGTTGAGAAGCCGAAAGCCAACGAAGCGCCGTCTAACCTCGCGGTTGTAGGTCGTTACGTTCTTTCTGCGGACATCTGGCCTCTGCTGGCGAAAACGCCTCCGGGCGCAGGCGGCGAAGTTCAGCTGACCGACTCAATCGCCATGCTGATGGAGAAAGAGACGGTAGAAGCTTACCACCTGAAAGGCGTAAGCCATGACTGCGGTAACAAACTGGGTTATATGCAGGCATTCGTTGAGTACGGTGTTCGCCATCCGGTACTGGGCAAAGATTTTTCTCAGTGGCTCGATAGCGCAGTTGGCAATAAAAAGTAATTCATAAACACAGGATAACTCAATGAAAGTCACTGTATTTGGTATCGGCTATGTCGGTCTGGTTCAGGCTGCGGTGTTGGCCGAAGTCGGACATGACGTTCTCTGCATTGATGTCGACGCAAAAAAAGTCGAAAACCTGAAAAAAGGCATCATCCCCATTTTCGAACCCGGCCTTACGCCGCTGGTTATGTCGAACTATGAGGCCGGTCGCCTTAAGTTCAGCACAGATGCGGAAGAGGGCGTCAATCACGGTGTGATGCAGTTTATCGCCGTGGGCACGCCGCCGGATGAGGACGGTTCGGCTGACCTTAAATATGTGACCGCCGTTGCTCGTACCATTGCGCAGCATATGAAGGATCACAAGGTTGTGCTGGATAAATCCACCGTTCCAGTTGGAACAGCGGATAAAGTGCGTCGCGTGATGGAAGAAACCCTGCGCGATCGCGGCGTCAGCCTGACGTTTGACGTCGTATCTAACCCGGAGTTTCTCAAGGAAGGCGCAGCCGTTAACGACTGTATGCGTCCTGAGCGCATCGTGGTGGGTACGGATAATGATGAAGTTGAAGAGCTGTTGCGCGAACTCTATGAGCCGTTCAACCGCAATCACGATCGAATGATCGTGATGGATATCCGCAGCGCGGAGCTGACTAAATACGCGGCGAACTGCATGCTGGCGACCAAAATCAGCTTCATGAATGAGATTTCCAACCTTGCCGAGCGTCTGGGTGCGGACGTCGAGAAAGTGCGTCAGGGCATCGGTTCTGATTCACGTATCGGCTACCACTTTATCTACCCTGGCTGCGGCTACGGCGGTTCCTGCTTCCCGAAAGATGTGCAGGCGCTGATCCGTACCGCTGAGTCGATTGGCTACAAACCGCGCCTGCTGCAGGCGGTGGAAGATGTCAATGACAGCCAGAAAACCAAGCTGCCTACTTTTATCAAGCGCCACTTCGGCGACGATTTAAGCGGTAAAACCTTCGCCCTCTGGGGTCTGTCGTTTAAACCGAACACCGACGATATGCGTGAAGCCTCCAGCCGCGTGCTGATGGAATCGCTGTGGGAAGCAGGCGCAAGCGTTCAGGCGTTCGATCCGGAAGCGATGGATGAAGCGCAGCGTATCTATGGTCACCGCAGCGATCTGAAGCTGATGGGTACCAAAGAAGCGGCGCTGCAGGGTGCGGATGGCCTGGTGATCTGTACGGAGTGGCAGAATTTCCGTGCGCCGGACTTCGACGTTATTAAAAATTCCCTCAAACAACCCGTGATTTTTGATGGTCGCAACCTGTATGATCCAGAGCGTATCAGCAAACGCGGTTTCGTTTATTATGCAATCGGCCGCGGAGCATCTATTCAAATTGCGTAATTAACGAGGGAAGTATGAACATTCTGGTGACTGGCGCCGCAGGCTTTATTGGATTTCACGTTACTCAACGCCTGTTGGCCGCCGGTCACCAGATTGTCGGCATCGATAATCTGAATGACTATTATGATGTCGGTCTGAAACAATCACGTCTTGATTTAATTTCGCAGCACCCTGGCTTCACGTTTATTAAAATGGAGCTGGCGGATCGCGCAGCCATTGCCTCGCTATTCGAACAACACGCTTTTCAACGCGTCATTCATCTGGGCGCTCAGGCGGGGGTTCGTTATTCTATCGACAATCCCCACGCTTATGCAGACGCTAACCTGATTGGTCATTTAAATATTCTGGAAGGGTGTCGCCATCATAAAATTGAGCATCTGCTCTATGCATCCTCCAGTTCTGTTTATGGACTAAACCGCAAAATGCCGTTTTCTACGGACGACAGCGTAGACCATCCCGTATCGCTTTACGCGGCGACAAAAAAAGCCAATGAACTGATGTCGCATACTTATTCGCATCTTTATCAGCTGCCCACTACCGGTTTACGCTTTTTTACCGTATATGGACCCTGGGGTCGGCCGGATATGGCGCTGTTTAAATTTACGCGCGCGATGATTGCCGGTGAAGCGATTGATGTTTATAACCGCGGCGAGATGAAACGCGACTTCACCTATATTGACGATATTGCCGAAGCCATTGTGCGCCTGCAGGATGTTATTCCGCAGAAAGATGAAAGCTGGACGGTGGAAAATGGCTCGCCTGCTACCAGTTCCGCGCCTTACCGCGTATATAACATCGGAAACAGCCAGCCGACCACCCTGATAAAATATATCGAGGCGATTGAAAAGGCGCTGGGCGTGACGGCGAAAAAAAATCTGTTGCCTATGCAGCCGGGCGACGTGCTGGAGACCAGCGCGGATACCACAGCGTTATACAAGGCGATTGGCTTTAAACCGCAAACCAGCGTGGAAGAGGGCGTAGAACGCTTTGTTAGCTGGTATCGTGAGTTTTATAACGTCTGATAAAAAAGGAAGCCTGCGCTTCCTTTCCCTGATTAATCTGGGGGTCACATAACAAGTGTGACCCAAATGATAGAAGCACCGTCAGTTATTAAAGCAGAAAGCTGTCCAGCTGTTTACCTTCTTCTTCAATCGCTTTTTTGATTACGGCTGGCGTGCGTCCCTGACCGGTCCAGGTACGGGTTTCGCCATTTTCATCCACATACTGATATTTAGCCGGACGCGCAGCGCGTTTTGTTTTAGCTGGCGCTTTATTTTCAGAAATTGTGCTTAACAGCTCATTGGGATCGATTCCATCAGCCAGCAGCATTTCTCTGTATTGTTCAAGTTTACGCGTGCGTTCTTCACTTTCTGCTTTCGCATGCGTCTCTTCTTCGCGGCGTTCATTAACCACAACCTCGAGTTTTTCCAGCATTTCTTCCAGCGTTTCCAGTGAACACTCTCGAGCCTGCGCGCGTAATGTACGGATATTATTAAGGATTTTTAGTGCTTCGCTCATTGTCCTGATCTCTGAATATATTAATGAAGAGGTGTTCTGCCAGCTAATAATAGTGGTGGCAAAAAATTACTGCAATAGTAAATAAGTGGAACAGGAAAGAATGATAATTAAATTTACCATTGAGGTTTAATCAAAGGAAACGATAAGCCGGTTGATATTCGCCCATTAGCACGATATGAAAATCTGATACGTTAAAGCGAGCAGGGCGTTCAGTCAGAAGCGAGGCGAAGCCCGCGTCTCAGCGTAAGACAGCTTCTTCGGCAATTAAGTCCCGGCTTAATGATTAAAAAATTCTGCAGAGACGAAGCGGTTTTTTATCCCGCGCTGGCGAAGTTGTAAACAGCTTGTGTAAAATAATCGCCGCCATAATTTGTGTTTAACTGTGATAGAATTCCGCCCATTCGGTTTGCAATGCTTTGAGAAATCACGCTAATGGCTCAGCTCTATTTTTATTATTCCGCAATGAATGCAGGGAAATCTACCGCCTTATTACAGTCATCTTACAATTATCAGGAACGCGGCATGCGGACGCTGGTCTATACCGCTGAAATTGACGATCGTTTCGGCGCGGGCAAGGTCAGTTCCCGTATTGGTCTTTCATCGCCTGCGGCACTGTTTAATGCGCAAACGCGGCTGGATGAGGAGATTGCGGCCGAACATGCGCGTCAGCCGGTGCACTGTGTGCTGGTGGATGAGTGTCAGTTTTTAACGCGTGATCAGGTCAAGGCGCTCTCCGACGTTGTCGATAATATGGATATCCCGGTGCTCTGCTACGGGCTGCGCACCGATTTCCGCGGCGAGCTCTTTGGCGGAAGCCAGTATCTGCTTGCCTGGGCCGATAAGCTGGTGGAGTTAAAAACCGTCTGCCACTGCGGAAGAAAAGCGGGCATGGTATTGCGGCTCGACGCCGAAGGCCGTCCCTTCAGCGAAGGGGAACAGGTGGTGATCGGTGGCAATGAGCGTTATATCTCGGTATGCCGCAAGCACTACAAGCAGGCGATAGAGCAGGGCTCGCTGGCGGCTATCTACGGCCAGCATAAGCCCGCTTAATGTGATCGTTTACAGCAATAAAAAAACCCGCCGAAGCGGGTTTTTTTTCAGGCTGGTAATCAGGCTTTCTTCGCTTTCTTCTCTGCTTTCTCCAGTTTCACCGGCTGTGCGGCCTGAGCCTGCGCCACGTCGGAGAAAGGCTCGGCATATTCGCGACCGTAGAAGGTGTCCAGCATAATCTGTTTCAGTTCGGCAATCAGCGGATAGCGCGGGTTAGCGCCGGTGCACTGGTCGTCGAAGGCGTCTTCAGCCAGCTTGTCCACTTTAGCCAGGAAGTCCGCTTCCTGTACGCCCGCTTCGCGGATAGAAGTGGGGATGCCCAGCTGAGTTTTCATTTCATCCAGCCATGCCAGCAGCTTCTCGATTTTCTGCGCGGTACGGTCGCCAGGCGCCGCCAGGCCTAAATGGTCCGCGACTTCCGCGTAGCGACGGCGCGCCTGCGGACGGTCATACTGGCTGAACGCCGTCTGCTTGGTCGGGTTGTCGTTGGCGTTATAGCGGATAACGTTGCAAATCAGCAGCGCATTCGCCAGGCCATGCGGAATATGGAACTCAGAACCCAGCTTATGCGCCATTGAGTGACACACGCCGAGGAAGGCGTTGGCAAAGGCGATACCGGCGATGGTCGCAGCATTGTGCACGCGTTCACGCGCTACCGGGTTTTTCGCGCCTTCCCGATAGCTGGCCGGCAGGTTTTCTTTCAGCAGCTTCAGCGCCTGTAGTGCCTGACCGTCGGAGTATTCATTAGCCAGCACTGAAACATAGGCTTCCAGGGCGTGAGTAACCGCATCCAGACCACCGAAGGCGCAGAGTGAGCGAGGCATTTCCATCACCAGGTTGGCGTCGACGATCGCCATATCCGGCGTCAGAGCGTAGTCCGCCAGCGGATATTTCTGACCGGTTGCGTCATCCGTTACTACCGCAAACGGGGTCACTTCCGAGCCGGTGCCTGACGTGGTAGTGATGGCGATCATGCGCGCCTTCACGCCCATTTTTGGGAACTTATAGATACGTTTACGGATATCCATAAAGCGCAGCGCCAGCTCTTCAAAATGGGTTTCAGGATGTTCATACATCACCCACATGATTTTCGCAGCATCCATCGGGGAGCCGCCGCCCAGCGCGATAATTACGTCTGGTTTAAAGCTATTCATCTGTTCAGTGCCTTTACGCACGATGCTCAGCGTCGGATCGGCTTCTACTTCAAAGAACACTTCGGTTTCAATGCCGTGCGATTTCAGCACGCGCGTAACCTGATCGGCATAACCGTTGTTGAACAGGAAGCGGTCAGTGACGATAAAGGCGCGTTTCGCACCGTCGGCGGCCACCTCTTCCAGCGCAATCGGCAGCGAGCCGCGGCGGAAGTAGATGGACTTCGGAAGTTTATGCCACAACATGTTTTCAGCTCGCTTAGCCACGGTTTTCTTGTTGATAAGGTGTTTCGGTCCCACGTTTTCAGAAATGGAGTTACCGCCCCAGGAGCCGCAGCCCAGCGTCAGCGAAGGCGCCAGCTTGAAGTTATAAAGGTCGCCGATACCGCCCTGAGAGGCTGGCGTATTAATCAGGATACGCGCGGTTTTCATGCGGTCGCCGAAGTAGTTCACGCGTGCTTTCTGGTTGTCCTGATCGGTATAGAGACACGAGGTGTGACCGATGCCGCCCATCGCTACCAGTTTCTCCGCTTTCACAACGGCGTCTTCGAAATCTCTGGCGCGGTACATTGCCAGCGTCGGTGACAGTTTTTCATGGGCGAAAGGCTCAGATTCATCGACCAGCTTCACTTCGCCAATCAGAATTTTGGTGCTGCCCGGCACGCTGATGCCTGCCAGCTCGGCAATTTTAAAGGCGGGCTGACCGACAATCGCCGCGTTAAGCGCGCCGTTTTTCAAAATGACGTTTTGTACGGCTTTCAGCTCTTCGCCCTGCAGCAGATAGCCGCCATGGCTGGCGAAACGCTCGAGCACCGCGTCATAAACGGAATCAACCACGATAACAGACTGTTCAGATGCGCAAATGACGCCGTTATCAAAGGTTTTCGACATCAGGATAGACGCGACGGCGCGCTTGATATCGGCCGTTTCGTCAATCACCACCGGCGTGTTGCCCGCGCCGACGCCGATCGCCGGTTTACCAGAGCTGTAAGCGGCTTTCACCATGCCGGGGCCGCCTGTCGCCAGGATCAGATTGATATCAGGGTGATGCATCAGCTGATTAGAGAGCTCGACGGACGGGGTGTCGATCCAGCCGATAATATCTTTAGGTGCGCCTGCGGCAATCGCGGCCTGCAATACAATATCAGCTGCTTTATTGGTAGCGTCTTTCGCACGCGGATGTGGCGAGAAGATAATGCCGTTACGCGTTTTCAGGCTAATCAGCGCTTTGAAAATCGCCGTTGAGGTTGGGTTGGTGGTTGGAACGATACCGCAAATCAGGCCGATCGGCTCTGCGATAGTGATGGTGCCGAACGTATCGTCGGTATCCAGCACGCCGCAGGTCTTTTCGTCTTTATAAGCGTTATAGATATATTCTGAGGCAAAGTGGTTTTTAATAACTTTATCTTCGACGATACCCATACCCGATTCAGCGACCGCCATTTTAGCGAGAGGGATGCGGGCGTCAGCGGCGGCAAGGGCGGCAGCGCGGAAGATTGCGTCAACCTGTTCTTGAGTGAAACTGGCGTATTCACGCTGTGCTTGTTTTACGCGTTCTACCAGTGCGTTAAGTTCAGCGACATTAGTAACGGCCATGGTGCTCTCCTGAAGGAAGTTAAACTCTGTTAGTAAACCTGCCTGGAGTCCTGATTATAGCCATGCTGCGCTAATATTTTGGTCTAAGCCAAAAAGACAGAATTTTTGTCGGCTTACTGAAAGAGTTTTTGCCCTGGTAAAGAACCTTACTGTTTAGTTTCGATGTGAAAAGATTACCTGGAATGGGGTAGGTCAATATTGATGTAAATCAATTTAAGCCCAAGCTGACTCCTTTCAGCAGCCATTTTTGCTAAAGTTTGCGCATCAACGCGCGTCGCCCCTCTTTATTCTTCTTTCGCATGACTTGCCGGCGTAACAGACTCGCTCTTCTGCCGTAATGCAGCAGAATTTTCTGTTGCCCCGACTGGTTAACGGCCTGGTTTTTGCGTAAATTAAGGGCGATTTCTTTTCCTCATCGGAGCGAACCGTGAACCCTGCTTTGCTTGATCTTTCGGGCTATATCAAATTCTTTGTTGGCCTGTTCGCGCTGGTGAATCCAGTCGGCATTATTCCGGTTTTTATCAGCATGACCAGCTATCAGGCGGCGGTTGAGCGTAATAAAACCAATATGACCGCGAATCTTGCGGTCGCCATTATTCTCTGGACCTCGCTGTTTCTCGGCGACGCTATCCTGCATATCTTTGGCATTTCTATCGATTCTTTCCGCATCGCGGGCGGCATTCTGGTGGTAACCATTGCGATGTCGATGATCAGCGGCAAGCTGGGCGAAGATAAACAGAACAAACAGGAAAAATCAGAAACCGCCATCCGCGAAAGCATCGGCGTGGTGCCGCTCGCGCTGCCGCTTATGGCAGGACCAGGCGCCATTAGCTCGACCATTGTCTGGAGCACCCGCTATCACAGCTGGCAAAACCTGCTGGGCTTTAGCGTCGCGATTGCTCTGTTCGCTTTTTGTTGTTGGCTGCTGTTTCGCGCCGCGCCGCTCATGGTGCGCGTGCTTGGCCAGACCGGCATCAACGTTATCACACGTATTATGGGTTTGCTGCTGATGGCGCTGGGAATTGAGTTTGTCGTCACAGGCATCAAAGCGCTGTTTCCCGGCCTGGTAAATTAATCGCTGCTTAATTTCCTTCGCAAATCTCCTTATGTCTCTTAATGGTGCAATTGCTTCTTTTATTGCACCATAACCATGCAATTATTCCTGCGGCTTAATCGTCTGCAAAAATTATTAAGTAAATTACTAGTCTGCCTGTCGCACCAGGCACGATCTCATCTCGCTGTGACTATTTTCACATCATAAAATGTCAGCTTCTGCAGAAATGCCACAATAAACTGGCACGAAAGCTGCAATTACTTGCTTTTTGTTTTTACAAAGATGAAAAACGCAGAAGGGTCGCGCATTTTAAAGAGTGAAAGAAGGGTAAAGCGCCTGTAAAGCTGGTAAAGCTGATAAATGGCTGTAGAAACAGTGTGATAAGCCTTATTTCCCCGTAAAAATTAACGCTATGCTCCCGCATGCAGACGTGATAAAAGAGAATCAGGTAACATTTTTGTTATTTTTACTTTGTCGGCAGGTCGGCCGGTCTGCTAATTTTCGGCGCAATAGTTTTTCATTTGGTCTCAAAGTGAGAACGCTTCTTGCTTATGAGCTAAAGGGCTTAAAAAAGAAGGGTTACTTTTTTGATGAAATGGAAGATTACGCCGCTGTCAGTCAGCTTAATGATAATGTTCGGCGCCGCGCACGCCGCAACCGTACCCCCAGGCACTGAACTCGCCGCCACGCAAAATATCGTTATTAACAATGGCACAGAGGTCTCGTCGCTTGATCCGCAAAAGATCGAAGGCGTGCCTGAGTCGCGCATCATAGCCAATCTGCTGGAAGGGCTGGTGACGACCGACAACAACGGCACTATCGTGCCGGGCGTGGCGCAATCATGGCAAAACGAGGGCGGGAAGGTCTGGACCTTTACCCTGCGCGACGACGCAAAATGGAGCAACGGCGCGCCCGTTACCGCGCAGGATTTCGTTTACAGCTGGCGACGTCTCGCCGATCCTAAAACCGCATCACCCTATGCCAGCTATCTCCAGGCGGCGCACCTCACCAGTGTCGATGAAATCGTTGCCGGGAAAGCCCCACCCGATCGTCTTGGCGTCAAGGCGCTGGACGACCATCATTTGCAGGTCACGCTGAGCGAACCCGTCCCCTATTTTGTCTCCATGCTGGCAAATGCCGCGCTGTCGCCAGTTAATGCGGCGACGGTAGAGAAGTGGGGCGACGCCTGGACCCGTCCAGAGCACTACGTCAGTAACGGCGCTTATCTGCTGAGCGAATGGGTGATCAACGAGAAGCTGGTGCTGAAGCGCAATCCGGGCTACTGGGATAACGCCCATACGGTGATTGAACAGGGCACCTTCCTGCCGATCGAGTCGGATCATAACGACGTTAACCGCTATCGCAGCGGCAATACCGACATGACCAACAGCGTGGTGCCGCCTGAGCTTTTCCATAAGCTTCAGAACGAGCTGGGTGATCAGGTGAAAGTCAGTCCGCTGCTCTGCACCTTTTATTATGAGATTAATAACAAAAAGCCGCCGTTTACTGATGCGCGCGTACGCACCGCCATCAAGCTGACGCTGGATCGGGATATCATTACGCAGAAGATCATGGGGCAGGGGCAGATCCCCGCTTACAGTCTGACGCCGCCCTCGACGGCGGGCATAACGTTGACGCCGCCCGCGTGGTTTACCTGGAGCCAGGCGGAGCGCAACGCGGCGGCCAAAAAGCTGCTGGCCGAGGCGGGCTACAATGCGCAACATCCGCTGCGCTTTACGCTGCTTTATAACACCTCGGATCAAAACAAAAAGCAGGCAATTGCGGCCGCGTCTATGTGGCAAAAGAACCTCGGCGCGCAGGTCAGCCTGCAAAATCAGGAATGGAAAACTCTGCTGGAGACGCGGCATCAGGCGCAGTATGACGTGGTGCGCGCCACCTGGTGCGCCGATTACAACGAGCCGTCGACCTTTCTCAATATGCTGATCGGCAACGCTTCTATCAATACCGCCTTTTACCACAGCGAAAAATACGATCGTCTGCTGGCGCAAACTTTATCCGCCAGCAGCGAGGAGGCGCGCGCCGCTCTCTATCAGCAGGCTGAAGCGCAACTCGACAGCGACTCGGCGATTGTGCCAGTTTATTACCGCGTCAGCGTGCGGCTGGTGAAACCCTGGACAGGCGGTTTCACCGGTAAAGACCCGCTCGATATGACCGGTTTGAAATATTACTACATTAAAAAGCACTGAGGCTTACCCGGCAACATAAGCCGGGAAGCGCGCGCAGTGCCGAAGCCTTTCGGGGCACATGACTATCCTCAGCCAAAATGAGGAACCCGCTAACGGGGGACGCCGATACGGCTTGCCGTCTCGGTGAAGATAAAAAACTGGAGTGTAATAATGAACAACATCACAAAAAAAAGCCTGATTGCCGCTGGCGTGCTGGCGGCGATCGGTGCACTGGCAGGGAATGCAGTGGCGGCAAACGTTCCGGCGGGCGTCGAACTGGCGGCGAAACAGGAGCTGGTGCGCGGCAACGGCGATGAAGTGCAGTCGCTGGATCCGCACAAGATTGAAGGCGTGCCGGAAGATAACGTTGCGCGCGATCTCTATGAAGGGCTGCTGGTCAGCGACAGCGACGGCCACCCGGTGCCGGGCGTAGCGGAAAAGTGGGAAAACAAAGATTTTAAAGTCTGGACATTTCATCTGCGCAACAATGCCAAATGGTCAAACGGCGAGCCGGTGACCGCACAGGACTTCGTTTACAGCTGGCAGCGTCTGGCCGATCCGAAAACCGCCTCGCCGTACGCCAGCTATCTGCAGTATGGCCATATTGAGAACGTCGATGACATTATCGCCGGTAAAAAGCCGACCTCTGAGCTGGGCGTCAAAGCGCTGGACGATCATACGCTGCAGGTGACGCTGAGCGAGCCGGTGCCCTATTTTTACAAGCTGCTGATTAACGCTGTGATGTCACCGGTTTATAAGCCGGCGATTGAAAAATTCGGCGACCAGTGGACGCAGGCGCAGAACTGGGTCGGCAACGGCGCGTTCAAGCTGGAAGCGCACGTGATTAACGAACGCATTACCCTGGTGCGCAACACGCAATACTGGGACAACGCCCATACCGTACTGAACAAGGTAACCTTCCTGCCGATCAACTCCGAAGTCAGCGACGTTAACCGCTATTTCTCGGAAAACGGCAGCGACATGACCTACAACAACATGCCGATTGAGCTGTTCAAAAAACTGCAGCGCGAAAACGGCAAAGAGCTGCATGTCGATCCCTATCTCTGCACCTATTACTATGAAATCAACAACCAGAAAGCGCCATTTACCGATCCGCGCGTGCGCGCCGCACTCAAGCTGGGTCTGGACCGCGATATTATCGTGAACAAAGTGCTGGCGCAGGGCCAGCTGCCGGCTTACAGCTATACGCCGCCAGCGACAGACGGTATGGATATTCTCCCGCCGGACTGGTTCAAGTGGTCGCAGGATAAACGTAACGAAGAGGCGAAAAAACTGCTGGCGGAAGCGGGCTATACCGCAGATAAGCCGCTGACGTTCAATCTGCTCTATAACACCTCCGATCTGCATAAAAAGCTGGCGATCGCCGCTTCTTCAATCTGGAAGAAAAATATCGGCGTCAATATCAAGCTGGAAAACCAGGAGTGGAAAACCTTCCTGGATACGCGTCATCAGGGCAATTTTGACGTGGCGCGCGCGGCCTGGTGCGCGGACTATAACGAACCGACGTCGTTCCTGAATACCATGCTCTCCGACAGCAGCAACAACACGTCGCATTACAAGAGCGCCGAGTTTGATAAAGTGATCCACGATGCGATCAAGGCGGCAGACGACAAAGCGCGCGCGGCGGATTATGCCAAAGCAGAGCAGATTATGGATAAGGACAGCACCATCGTGCCGGTTTACTACTACGTGAACGCACGCCTGGTGAAACCTTACGTCGGCGGCTATACCGGGAAAGATCCGCTGGATAAAACTCTCGACAAGAATTTCTATATTATCAAACACTAATAGCAAACAGGCTATCGGCAAGGGCGGCGCATGGCGCGTCGCCCTTATGTACTTTGTACGCTTTATGAAGCAATAAGCCTGGTAGGTACGGCAATGTTAAAATTTATCCTGCGTCGACTGCTCGAAGCGATTCCCACGCTCTTCGTGCTGATCACTATCTCGTTCTTTATGATGCGCCTCGCGCCAGGCAGTCCTTTTACCGGCGAACGCACGCTGGCGCCTGAAGTGATGGCGAATATCGAAGCGAAGTACCATCTGAACGATCCCATCGGCAAGCAGTATCTCGATTATCTGATCCAGCTGGCGCACGGCGATTTCGGCCCTTCGTTCAAATACAAAGATTATACGGTTAACTATCTGGTCTCTCACGCCTTCCCGGTTTCCGCCAAACTTGGCCTGGCGGCCTTTGTGCTGGCGGTGATACTTGGCGTGACGGCGGGCGTCATTGCGGCGCTGAAGCAGAACAGCCTGTGGGATTATGCGGTGATGGGGGTCGCCATGACCGGCGTGGTGATACCCAGCTTCGTGGTGGCGCCGCTGCTGGTGCTGCTTTTCGCCATCACCCTGAAATGGCTGCCCGGCGGTGGCTGGAACGGCGGACAGCTGCGCTATATGCTGCTGCCGATGGTGGCGCTGTCGCTGGCCTATATCGCCAGTATCGCGCGTATTACCCGCGGCTCGATGATTGAAGTGATGCACTCCAACTTCATCCGCACCGCGCGCGCCAAAGGCCTGCCGCTGCGGCGCATCGTGATGCGCCATGCGCTTAAGCCTGCGCTGCTGCCGGTGCTCTCTTATCTCGGTCCGGCGTTTGTCGGCATTATCACCGGTTCAATGGTGATTGAGTCAATTTACGGCCTGCCGGGCATCGGACAGCTGTTTGTGAACGGCGCGCTGAACCGTGATTACTCGCTGGTCATGAGCCTGACTATCCTGGTCGGGGTGCTTACCATTATTTTCAATGCGATCGTGGACGTGCTCTACGCCGTGATCGATCCGAAAATCCGTTACTAAAGCTGGAGCTCGCGATGATGTTGAGTAAGAAGAACAGCGAAGCTCTTGATGCCTTCAGCGAAAAGCTGGAGGTAGAAGGGCGCAGCCTGTGGCAGGATGCGCGTCGCCGTTTTATCCATAACCGTGCGGCGCTGATCAGTCTGCTGGTGCTGATGCTGATTACGTTATTTGTAATTTTCGCCCCGATGTTTTCTCAGTTCGCCTATGACGATACCGACTGGGGAATGATGTCAGCCATGCCGGATACCACTTCCGGTCACTGGTTCGGCACGGACTCGTCCGGGCGCGATCTGCTGGTGCGCGTCGCCATCGGCGGACGTATCTCGCTGATGGTCGGTATCGCCTCGGCGCTGATCGCGGTGATCGTCGGCACGCTCTACGGCTCGCTCGCTGGCTATCTCGGCGGCAAAATCGACTCGGTGATGATGCGTATTCTGGAGATCCTGAACTCTTTTCCGTTTATGTTCTTCGTTATCCTGCTGGTGACCTTTTTCGGTCGCAATATCCTGCTGATTTTTGCCGCTATCGGCATGGTTTCGTGGCTCGATATGGCGCGTATCGTGCGCGGCCAGACGCTGGGCCTGAAGCGTAAAGAGTTTATCGAAGCGGCACACGTCGGCGGTGTCTCGACCCCCAGCATCGTGCTGCGCCATATCGTGCCGAACGTGCTGGGTGTGGTGGTGGTGTACGCCTCGCTGCTGGTGCCGAGCATGATCCTGTTTGAGTCCTTCCTCAGCTTCCTCGGCCTCGGCACCCAGGAGCCGCTGAGCAGCTGGGGTGCGCTGCTCAGCGATGGCGCTAACTCAATGGAAGTCGCGCCGTGGCTGCTGCTGTTCCCGGCTGGTTTTCTGGTGGTGACGCTGTTCTGTTTCAACTTTATCGGCGATGGCCTGCGTGACGCCCTCGACCCGAAAGATCGCTAAGGAGTTTCCCGATGACTATTCATGAATTTCAGCCAGCGATGGCTGCCCGCGCGGGAAGCGACCTGTTACTGGAAGTGAAGGATTTACGCGTGACTTTCCAGACCCATGACGGCGACGTCACGGCGGTCAACGACCTGAACTTTTCGCTGCGCGCCGGCGAAACCTTGGGCATCGTCGGCGAGTCGGGTTCCGGCAAGTCGCAGACGGCGTTCGCCCTGATGGGACTGCTGGCGAAAAACGGCCGCATCGGCGGCACCGCGCTGTTTAACGGCAAAGAGATCCTCAACCTGCCGGAAAAAGCGCTGAATAAATTGCGCGCCGAGCAGATTGCGATGATCTTTCAGGATCCGATGACCTCGCTTAATCCTTATATGCGCGTCGGCGATCAGCTGATGGAAGTGTTGAAGCTGCACAAAGGGATGAGTGGGGCGCAGGCCTTTGAAGAGTCGGTGCGCATGCTGGACGCGGTGAAAATGCCGGAAGCGCGCAAGCGCATGAAAATGTTCCCGCATGAGTTCTCCGGCGGGATGCGCCAGCGCGTAATGATCGCCATGGCGCTGCTCTGTCGGCCTAAGCTACTGATTGCCGATGAGCCGACTACGGCGCTCGACGTGACGGTTCAGGCGCAGATCATGACGCTGCTCAACGAGCTGAAGCGCGAGTTCAATACTGCGATTATTATGATCACCCACGACCTGGGCGTGGTCGCAGGCATCTGCGACAAGGTGCTGGTAATGTACGCCGGGCGCACCATGGAATATGGCCGCGCGCGCGACGTCTTTTACCAGCCGGCGCACCCCTATTCAATCGGCCTGTTGAGCGCGGTGCCGCGCCTGGACGCCGAAGGCGAAAGCCTGACCACCATTCCTGGCAACCCGCCAAACCTGCTGCGTCTGCCCCAGGGCTGCCCATTCCAGCCGCGCTGTCCGCATGCGATGGATATCTGCACCCAGTCGCCGCCGCTGCTGCCGTTTGGCGAAGGGCGCCTGCGCGCCTGCTTTAAGCCGGTGGAGGAGTTAGTATGAGTACCGTCGCTGAGAAAAAAGTTCTGCTGGAAATCGCCGATCTCAAGGTGCATTTCGACATTAAAGATGGTCGTCAGTGGTTCTGGCAGCCGCCAAAATCCCTGAAGGCGGTGGATGGCGTCAGCCTGCGCCTTTATGAGGGCGAAACCCTGGGCGTGGTCGGCGAGTCCGGTTGCGGCAAATCGACGCTGGCGCGCGCGATTATCGGTCTGGTAAAGGCCACTGAAGGCCGTGTTGCCTGGCTGGGGCGCGATCTGCTCGGCCAGAGCGAAGAGGAGTGGCGTAAGGCACGCAGCGATATCCAGATGATCTTCCAGGATCCGCTGGCGTCGCTTAACCCGCGTATGACCATCGGCGATATCATTGCCGAGCCGCTGCGTACTTATCATCCAAAGATGCCGCGTCAGGAAGTGAAAGACCGCGTCAAAAATATGATGATGAAAGTGGGTTTGTTGCCGAACCTGATTAACCGCTATCCGCATGAGTTTTCGGGCGGCCAGTGCCAGCGTATCGGCATCGCGCGCGCGCTGATCCTGGAGCCGAAGCTGATTATCTGCGACGAGCCGGTGTCAGCGCTCGACGTCTCGATTCAGGCGCAGGTGGTCAATCTGCTGCAGCAGCTGCAGCGCGAGATGGGACTGTCGCTAATCTTTATCGCGCACGATCTGGCGGTAGTTAAGCATATCTCCGACCGCGTGCTGGTGATGTATCTTGGCCATGCGGTAGAGCTGGGCACCTACGATGCGGTTTACAACAATCCGCAGCATCCTTATACGCGCGCGCTGATGTCGGCAGTGCCAATTCCCGATCCCGATCTGGAGAAGAACAAGCAGATTCAGCTGCTGGAAGGGGAGCTGCCGTCGCCGATCAATCCACCGTCAGGCTGCGTGTTCCGTACCCGCTGCCCGATTGCCGGTCCGGAGTGCGCTAAAACGCGGCCGCTGCTTGAGGGCAGTTTCCGCCATGCGGTCTCCTGCCTGAAGGTGGATCCGCTGTAAACAAAACGCCGGGCAGGAGCCCGGCGTTTTATTGACTAATGTGTAACAGAGCCGTTCGCAAAAAGGCTTCGCTGCCGGAGCCGTCTGCGGCTTTCGGTCCCTGTTATTTGCTGTAGCAGATTGTCGGGTCGCTTACTCGCGCCAGAGAATATGGCACAGCTTGTGATCTTTTTCGCGGCACAGCAGCACGCGCGCGAAAACATCGGTAATCGGCTCGCCGTCCGCCTCACCCAGCCCAATCACCACTTCAGAGAAGAAGTCCGGGTTGAGATCAAAATCGACATGCTCCTTCCAGTCTTCCGAAGGATCGAACAGCTCTGCGCCGCCGCGTTCTTCAAACTGCAGGTTGAAAAGAATAATATCCGCCGGATCGAGGTTGTCGCCTGCCAGTTCAAGAAAAATGTCGTAAGCCTGTTCCAGCGTTTCGTCTTCGGTAAGGCGATTATTTAAATCCATCATCGGTTCTGTCTGCCTGTGGCCGCGTTGCAATTTCCGCTCGTTTTACAGTAAAGGGCTAAAGAAGTAAAACAGTCGTTCAACAATGCGTTGCCACCAGGCACGTTTTGACCAGCGCTTTGCGTCCAGCAGGCGCGCTCGCGCGATATAATCATCCTGCACGCAGGCTAAATCACTGCCGAAGCCCGCATCATCCACAACCAGCGTGATTTCAAAATTGAGCCACAGGCTGCGCATATCCAGATTCACCGTCCCGACCAGGCTAAGCTGTCCATCCACCAGCACGCTCTTGGTGTGCAGCAAACCATCCTCAAACTGATAGATCCGGACGCCCGCCTCCAGCAGCTCGCTAAAAAAGGCGCGGCTCGCCCAGCCGACCAGCAGAGAATCATTATGGCGTGGCACGATAATACTCACCTCGACGCCGCGCAGCGCCGCGGTGCAGATGGCGTGCAGCAGGTCGTCGCTTGGCACGAAATAGGGCGTGGTCATAATCAGCTGCTCGCGTGCCGAATAGACGGCAGTCAGCAGCGCCTGGTGGATCATATCCTCCGGGAAGCCGGGCCCGGAGGCGATGACCTGCACGGTATGACCGCTTTCGCGCTCGAACGGCATAATATTACCGTCGGGCGGCGGCGGCAGAATACGTTTGCCGGTTTCGATCTCCCAGTCGCAGCTGTAGACGATGCCCATGGTGGTTGCGACCGGGCCTTCCATCCGCGCCATCAGATCGACCCACTGGCCGACGCCCGCGTCCTGCTTGAAAAAGCGCGGATCGACCAGATTCATGCTGCCGGTATAGGCGATGTAGTTATCAATCAGCACCACCTTGCGATGCTGACGCAGGTCCATACGGCGCAGGAACACGCGCAGCAGGCTGACCTGCAGCGCTTCCACCACGTCGATGCCGGCATTGCGCATCATGCCCACCCAGGGGCTGCGGAAAAAGGTCACGCTACCTGCGGAGTCGAGCATCAGACGGCAGTGCACGCCGCGCCGCGAGGCCGCCATCAGGGACTCGGCCACCTCGTCCGCCAGCCCGCCGGGATGCCAGATATAAAAAACCATCTCAATATTGTGGCGCGCCAGCTGAATATCACGGATGAGCGCATGCATGACGTCATCCGAACTGGTGAGCAGCTGTAGCTGATTGCCTTTGACACCGGCGATCCCCTGGCGATTCTGGCAGAGCTGAAACAGTGAGCGTGCGACGTCGCTGTGCTCGGTAGCGAAAATATGGCTGCGCTGTCTAAGGTCGCTTAGCCACTTTGCCGTGGCGGGCCACATGGTGCGCGCCCGCTCCGCGCGGCGCTTGCCCAGATGCAATTCGCCAAAAGAGAGGTATGCAATGATGCCCACCAGAGGAATGATATAGATAATCAACAGCCAGGCCATGGCGGAAGTGACCGTACGGCGCTTCATCAAAATACGTAGCGTGACGCCGGCAATCAGCAACCAGTAGCCAAACAGCAGCAACCAGCTGATTAAAGTGTAAAAAGTGGTCATTAAGTGGACATCCCGTTCGCGCTTGGTCAGAGAAGTTTACGTGCTGACAGAGGACAACGAAACCCCCAATCGCCGCAGGAGTTCGATAAGAGATCCGAGTTGGCATTGGCGCGAAGATGTTTATAATGCGGCCGCGTGATGTCGAAGCAGGAGAGCAGGTGATGAGAAAGAGCAGAAATGAAGTGGCACGCTGGAGAATGTTGCGCCAGGTGCATCGCCGACGCGCCCGCTGGCTGGAAGGCCAGTCGCGTCGCTACAGTCGTATCCACGCGATTCGCCAGCAGCTGGCGCAGCAGCAGCGCCGTTCGATTCTGTTCATCACGCAGAATATCTGACCAGAGCCGCCGCAAGGGCGGCTTTTTTATTGTCCCTTCGAAACCAGCACCAGATTCACCAGCTGCGCCGCCGCGGCGATAACGATCAGCATCACAATCAGGTGTTTTTTCTGCTTCCAGCCGTGACGACGCCAGAGCAGCAGCGCGCTGGCAATCAGCACCAGGACCAGCGCCAGCAGCGCAATAACCAGCCATTGCATAGCGGTGACTCCGTTAGCGAAATAAAAATGGCTTCGGCGCGGACGCGGAAGCCATCAGGACAGAACCAGGCGAACAGTCAGAAAACGCGTTTGAACGGTTTTACCGAGACGTTTTTATAGACGCCAGCCGCGATATAGGGATCGGCTTCCGCCCAGGCCTGCGCGGCTTCCAGCGAGCTGAACTCCGCGATGATAGCTGAGCCGGTAAAACCTGCGACACCCGGATCGTTGCTGTCGACGGCCGGCATTGGTCCGGCGACGATCAAACGGCCTTCATCCTGCAGCAGCTGCAGGCGCGCCAGGTGGGCAGGGCGCACCGAGGTGCGTTTTTCCAGAGAATCAGCGTTATCTTCGGCGTAGATGATGTACAGCACTTGAAAGCCCCCATTGGCTCATCATATTTTCGCAACACGGTAAGGGATCGTAAATAAGAGTGCAAACGAAAGATGGCGTAATGTATGAGGTGGAGCAGGTTAGTTTAAAAAACAGCAATATCTGACCATTTTTCAGCAGTTATTGAAACTGATTGCTATTTGCATTTAAAATCATTGCTTCATTCTTTGACTGCGACTGCTATGACCACGTTGACAATGCCCATTCATAAACGTACGCCTGTTTCCGTGCTGCTCTCTGTTGTCCTGCACGGTGCAGTAATTGCCGGCATTCTCTATGCCTCGTTTCATCAGGTTATCAACGTACCCAAGGTATCGCAGCCGATCAGCGTCAGTCTGGTCGCGCCGGAAGTGCAGCCTGAACCCGCGCCTGTGGTAAAGCAGCCGCAGGCGGAACCGGAACCCCAGCCTGAGCCGGAGCCGGAACCTCAGCCGGTACCGGAACCGCCTAAGGCCGAGCCGGTGCCGATTCCTGTGCCGCAACCTAAGCCGAAGCCGAAACCCAAGCCCAAACCTAAGGTCGAGCACAAGCGCGAGGTGAAACCGCGTCAGGAGGCGAAGCCACAGGAGAATCCATTTAATCAGGACGCGCCCGCTACGCAGACGAAACCGACGACCGCGCCGAAATCGAACCCGTCGCCGACGCAGTCAGTTTCGCAGGGGCCTAAGGCGATCAGCGTCTCGAAGCCGGGATATCCCACGCGCGCGCTGGCGCTGCGCATTGAAGGACGGGTGCAGGTGCAGTTTGACGTAGGCGCTGACGGAAGGGTGGAAAATGTCACTATTCTTTCCGCCCAGCCGCGCAATATGTTCGAGCGCGAGGTTAAACAGGCGATGAAGCAGTGGCGCTATCAGCCTGGCCGTCCCGGTAAAAACCTGAAGATGAATATCGTCTTCAAGATCAACGGCGGCACCAGCATCGAATAAAAAAAGCGGTCCTCTGACCGCTTTTACCTTACTCCGCCGGTTCGAGATTCGCGCGTCCCGGCGGCAGCGGGCGCGATTTACCTTCACTATCCACGGCGACATAGATAAACACCGCTTCGGTGGCGCAGTAGGTCTGACCGATAGGTTCGGAAGAGACCTTCTTGATCCATACCTCTACATTGATGGTCATCGAACTGTTACCGGTGCGTATACAGCGCGCGTGACAGCTCACCACATCGCCAACCGCCACCGGCTTCAGAAACGACATGCCGTCAACGCGCACGGTAACGACGCGTCCTTCGGCAATCTCTTTCGCCAGAATGGCGCCGCCCATATCCATCTGCGACATCAGCCAGCCGCCGAAAATATCGCCATTGGCGTTGGTGTCCGCCGGCATCGCCAGGGTACGCAACACCATTTCGCCTTGCGGCAACTTATGTCTTTCGCCCATTGCTCAACTTCTTATGCAGGTGAAGGCGCGCTGCGCCCGTCATGCCCGGTCTGGCCGGGCCTCGTTTATTTTTCTTCTTGTTGCGGCATCTGTCGCCAGATGTAGAGCCCGCTAAGCAGGGTAAACAGCAGAGTCAGCGCGGTCAGGCCGAATACTTTAAAGTTAACCCAAAAGGCTTCGGGCAACCAAAACGCCACATAAATATTCGCCAGGCCGCAGGCAAGGAAAAAGATCGCCCAGGCGACGTTAAGGCGGCGCCAGGTGATTTCCGGCAGCTTAATCTCTTTGCCCAGCAGGCTTTTGATCAACGGCTGCGCCATAAAGAACTGGCTGTAGAGCAGCGCGAGCGCGAACAGACTGTAGATGACGGTAACTTTCCATTTAATAAATTCATCATTATGGAAAACCAGCGTCAGGGTGCCGAATATCGCCACCAGCGCGAAGGTGAAAATGGTCATCTTCTCCAGCTTGCGATAGAGCACCCAGCTCGCCACCAGTGCCAGGCCGGTAGCGACAATCAGCGCGCCGGAGGCGACAAAAATGTCGTAAAGCTTATAGAAAATAAAGAAGACCACTAAAGGAAGGAAATCGAGTAACTGCTTCATAGTCATTCCAGTTCAGCTAAAACAGTAAAAAGCCGCGCGCCCGAAGGGGCGCTGCAGACTTAACGGACCAGCATATAAAGCCGGAAAAGATAGATAACCAATAGCGCGGAGATGAGGTTGCCGATAGCGGTTATCGTAACGGCCAGCACGTTATCCGGCAGCGCCGTCAGCGAGGAGGAGGCGAACAGCAGCACCATTTTCGCCAGCAGCCAGAGAATAATCGCTGGAGCGATCAGCTTAACGTTTTTCCATGCCAGCCGGCAGCTGCCGCGCATCGCAGCCAGAATGCCGCTTTTTTCGTTCGCCAGGATAACCGGCGAGAGCGACAGCAGTATCGCCAGAATAATGCCCGGCACCATCACCACCATAAAGCCCAGCTGCACCACCAGAGTAATCAAAAACGTCTGCAGCAGCAGCTTCGGCAGCAGCGGCGCAGCGGCGCCGATAGCGCGCAGCGCGCTGACGCGATGTCCGGCGGAAACCATCGGGATCAGGCAGAGCATGCCGCCCAGCAACAGCGTATTGCCGATCAATGCCGAGAAGGTGCCGGCCGCAGAGGCGCGCAGCAGGATACGCTGCTGATCTGGCGACATATTTTGCACCAGTTCAAACAACGAAGAGGCGCTGGTATCGCCCTGCTGGAGCTGGGCCAGCTGATCGCCGCCCGGGGTAAAAGCGTGCACCAGAATGACCGTGATAAAGGCCGTCAGTAACGACATCAGCACGATGGTCAGCAGCTGGTGGCGGAAAAAATTTCCTGTGTCACGGTATAACGAGCTTGCCGTGATAGACATGTACACTCCTTGGTGGAACCGGGTTGATTAACCCGGCGATTGTACATGGTCTGGCCCGAAGCTGGCACCCGCAGCGAGATAACTTTCTGTCATGGAAGGTAAAGAAGGGTGAAAAATCGGCGGCAGGCCATAGCGCGCGCGGGCGCGATCGCAGGCTTCATTATGGATGCCGTTTTCGCCCGACATGGCGAATTCGCGGCAGGGCGAAGGACGCTGCTCATAGATACCGCAGGAGACGCAGCCGCCAGGCTCGCCCTGCAACGCCACACAGCGCGGTTCGCGCGCGTTGGTGCCGCGCATATTGCGCATCAGCAGGCTTAAGGGTTCAGTGAGTTCAGTCGGGACGACGCCACCGGCGTCATCGGCTTCGGCCCAGTAAAAAGAGACGCGGAAGTGGGCGCAGCAGGCGCCGCAGGTCATGCAAGGGTTGGAATTATCGCTCATTTGATCGCCCGCCACTCCTGAGGCATCGAACCAAAATCAACACGGAGAAAAATCAAAATAATCACGCCGATGAATTTCTTCAAGCAAAATTTCAGGTGAGTCCTCCCCGCCAAAATTGATCTGAATCAATCCATTGTTTTTTAAGCGCTTTATTGCAGTTGATTCAGGTGCATTTTTTGTTAAATCGCGTTAGAACGTTGCCCACAACGTCACACCATAATTCCCTACGTTTATTTTGTGCAAAGGAGCGATCATGAAACTGACAAAATGCGCTTTATTACTGGCAATGGCTTTACCGCAACTGGCACTGGCTCATGAAGCGGGTGATTTCTTTATGCGCGCGGGCAGCGCGACGGTTCGTCCTACCGAAGGCTCCGACAATGTCTTGGGTATGGGCGGCTTTGACGTCAGCAACAATACCCAGCTCGGCCTGACCTTTACCTATATGGCGACCGACAATATTGGCGTCGAACTGCTGGCCGCGACGCCGTTCCGCCACAAGGTGGGGCTTGCCGCCACCGGTACGCTGGCGACAGTGCGTCAGCTGCCGCCGACCCTGATGGCGCAATATTATTTCTTCGACAGCCGCAGCAAAGTGCGTCCTTACGTTGGCGTTGGCGTTAACTACACCACGTTTTACGATGCCGATTTCAACCAGACCGGCCGCGATGCCGGACTGAGCGACCTCAGCGTGAAAGATTCATGGGGCGTGGCTGGACAGGTCGGTCTCGACTATCAGATCAACCGTGACTGGATGCTGAACGCCTCGCTCTGGTATATGGATATCGATACGGAAGTGAAGTTTAAGGCGAACGGACAGAAACAAAATATTGATACGCGCATCGACCCCTGGGTCTTCTTTTTCGGCGCGGGTTACCGCTTCTGATAAAAAAAGGCCGCGAATCGCTCGCGGCCTTTTGCTTTTCTGCGTTATTTAATCTGCATATTGTTCACAACAGACTTCACGCCTTTCACGGTACGCGTCACTTCTACCGCGTGGCTGGCCATCTGCGGTGAGCTGACGAAGCCGCTGAGCTGCACACGGCCCTTAAAGGTTTCAACGTTGATCTCACGCGACTTAAGCTGATCGTCATTCAGCAGCTCTGCTTTGACTTTGGTCGTGATCACCGTATCGTCAATATAACCGCCGGTGCCTTCCTGCTTTGCGGTAGGCGCACAGGCGCTCAGCGTCAGCGCGACTACAATGGCGGCCAGTGCGCCTGCAAGGACTTTAAACAGTTTCATTGCTTCTCTCCCTGTCTCAAACAAGATGCGTCGTTCCCATAACGACGCAAAACAAGTGTGGGTGGGAAAAACGAAAGCGGCAACGTTGGAGTGTAAAAAAGAGTGAAAAATCATGCCCCATCCGCAGACAGGGCATGAAATGTTCAGCGGGTGGCCGCTTTAAGGCTGCTGACGAACGCGGTCAGCTTCGCCAGCATCTCTTCTGGCTGCGCATGATACTGCTCGATAATTTTCACAATAGCCGAGCCGGAGATGGCGCCCGCCGCGCCCGCGCCGATCGCCTCTTTAACCTGCGCCGGTTCGGAGATGCCGAATCCCTGCAGCGGCGGTGCGGCGTTATATTCGCGCAGCTTGTCGATCAGGCGCTGCAGCGGCAGGCTGCTGGCGCGATTTTCCGCGCCGGTCACGCCCGCGCGCGACAGCAGATAGGTGTAGCCGCGGCCGTGAGAGGCGACTTCGCGCAGCAGTTCATCGCTGGCGTTGGGCGGACAGATAAAGATCGGCGCGATGCCATGACGCAGCGCTGCCTGACGGAAAGGCGCCGACTCTTCGACCGGCACATCCGCCACCAGCACCGAATCCACGCCCGCCTCGGCGCAGCGCGCATAGAAGGCGTCGATGCCGTTGGTGAACACCAGGTTGGCGTACATCAGCAGGCCGATGGGCAGATCGGGATATTTCTGGCGCACGCTGCTAAGTATCTCGAAGCACTGCGCGGTAGTGGTGCCGGACGCGAAGGCGCGCAGGGTGGCGTTCTGAATCGTCGGGCCGTCCGCCAGCGGATCGGAGAAGGGGATGCCCAGTTCCAGCGCGTCCGCGCCGCCTGCGACCAGCGCGTCAATAACCTTCAGCGACAGCGCCGGCGAGGGATCGCCCAGCGTGACGAAGGGAACGAACGCGCCTTCTTTGCTGGTCTGTAAACGCTTAAACAGCTGTTGATAACGCTCCATCAGATTTCTCCCTGCGCAGTCAGAATATCGTGAACGGTAAAGATGTCTTTATCGCCGCGGCCCGAAAGGTTCACCACCAGCAGCTGCTCTTTCTCCGGGTTCTCGCGGATCATCTTCAGCGCGTGGGCCAGGGCGTGCGAGGACTCCAGCGCCGGGATAATGCCTTCCGCACGACAGAGTTCTTTAAAGGCGGACAGCGCTTCATTATCGGTAATCGACACGTAGTCGGCGCGGCCAATGCTGTTGAGATGCGCGTGCTGCGGGCCGACGGAAGGAAAATCGAGCCCGGCAGAAATAGAGTAGGACTCTTCGATCTGGCCCTCTTCGGTCTGCATCATCGGCGCTTTCATACCGAAATAGATACCGACGCGGCCATGCTTGAGCGGCGCGCCGTGCTCGCCGGTTTCAATGCCGTGTCCGGCCGGTTCGACGCCGATCAGGCCGACGCTTTCATCCATAAGAAAGTCGGCGAACATGCCGATCGCGTTAGATCCGCCACCGACGCAGGCGATAACCGCATCCGGCAAGCGACCCTCTTTTTCCAGAATCTGCGCTTTGGTCTCTTCGCCGATCATGCGCTGGAACTCGCGCACAATGGTCGGATAGGGGTGCGGACCCGCTGCGGTGCCGAGCATATAGTGCGCGGTTTCATAGCTGCCGGACCAGTCGCGCAGCGCCTCGTTACAGGCATCTTTCAGCGTCGCGGAGCCGCTGTGCACCGGGATCACTTCCGCGCCCATCAGACGCATACGGAAGACGTTTGGCGACTGACGCTCAACATCTTTCGCGCCCATATAGATGCGGCACTTCATACCGAGCAGCGCGCACGCCAGCGCCGATGCGACGCCATGCTGGCCCGCGCCGGTTTCCGCAATGATTTCGCTCTTGCCCATGCGCTTCGCCAGCAGCGCCTGACCCAGTACCTGATTGGTTTTGTGCGCGCCGCCATGCAGCAGATCTTCGCGCTTAAGATAAAGGCGGGTTTTGGTGCCTTTTGTCAGGTTGCTGCAGAGCGTCAGCGCCGTCGGGCGTCCCGCATAGTTTTTCAGCAGGTCAGTAAATTCCGCCTGAAAAGCGGGATCTTTCTGCGCCTCGACAAAGGCCGCTTCCAGCTGTTGCAGCGCCGGCATGAGGATCTGCGGCACATACATGCCGCCAAAGTCGCCAAAATAGGGGTTCAGTAGTGTCATGGTTTCATCTTCCTTATGGGCCCGCCGCAGCGGACCTGACAAATCAGTAGGCGCGAAGCGTGCGGAAAACCGCCGCGATTTTGCTGGCATCTTTAATGCCGGGCGCGCTTTCCACGCCGGAGTTGAAGTCAAGGCCTGCGCAGCCGAGGCGTGCCGCTTCCACGCAGTTATCCGCGCTCAGGCCACCGGCAAGCAGCACGTTGCTTAACTCCTGGTCCTTCAGCAGCGACCAGTCGAAGCGTGCGCCGCTGCCACCGTTGCCGTTGTCGAAGACGTAGCGGTCAACGTGCGGCCAGTCGCGCGCGGGCAGCGCGTTTTGAATGCTCAGGGCTTTCCAGATAGCGATCCCGGCGGGCAGCACGGCGCGCAGTTCCGCCACATACGTCTGGTCTTCGTCGCCGTGCAGCTGGACGGCGTTGAGATTCAGCGCGGTCGCTTTTGTGACAACGTCACCGATGGGTGCATTGCGGAACACGCCTGCATAGCGCAGCGGCGCGCCAGCCATTACCTGCTGCGCCTGCGGCACATCGATTCGGCGCGGGGAGCCTTCGGCGAAAATCAGACCGCCGTAAAGCGCGCCCGCTTCAAAGGCTGCCCGCGCATCTTCCGCTCGCGTCAGACCGCATACTTTATTGTCGCCCAGCAGCACGCGGCGCACCGCGCCCGCCAGATCCGGCTCTTCCATCAGCGCCGAGCCAATCAGGAAGCCATTAGCGAAACGGCTCAGCTCGCGCACCTGAGCATAGTTATGAATGCCGGATTCGCTGATAACGGTCACGCCGTGCGACAGGCGGGACGCCAGCTGGCGCGTGCGGTTAAGATCGATCGACATATCGCGCAGATCGCGGTTATTAATGCCGACGACTTTCGCCTCCAGCGCAATGGCGCGCTCCAGCTCCGCTTCGTTGCTGACCTCAGTCAATATGCCCATGTTCAGGCTGTGCGCCACGGCGGCCAGCTGACGATACTCGCTGTCATTCAGTACCGACAGCATCAGCAGAATGGCGTCAGCCTGGTAGTGACGCGCCAGATAGATTTGGTACGGATCGATAATGAAATCTTTGCACAGCACCGGTTGCGTGAGCGCCGCGCTGACAATCGGCAGAAAATCGAAGCTGCCCTGGAAATATTTTTCATCGGTCAGCACCGAGACGGCGGAGGCGTAGTGACGATAAATGCCTGCAATCGTCGCCGGATCGAAATCTTCGCGGATCAGCCCTTTGGAAGGAGACGCCTTTTTGCACTCAAGAATAAAAACGGTGCGGGCGCCCTGCAGGGCATCATAAAAGTTGCGGGATGCGGGCTGTACGTCATTCTGAAAGGACGCCAGCGGCTGCTGCGCCTTGCGCGCGTCTACCCACTGCGCTTTATCCTGAACAATCTTCTCTAAAATCGTGCCTTGCATGGTTATCCTCTCGCTGCCAGAGCGACAACGCGCTCGTAGGCCTGTCCGCTGTGGATAGCCTGTCGCGCACGCTGCGCGTTTTCGCGCAAATCTTCATGACCGAATACTTTTAACAACATCGCCACGTTGACGGCAACCGCTTCCTCATGGGCCTGCTGGCCATTACCCTGAAGTAAACGGGTAAGAATGTCACGGTTTTCTTCGGGCGTGCCGCCAGCCAGCGCCTCCTTGGGATGGAAGCCGAAACCGAAGTCTTCCGGGGTCAGCTGATAGCGGGTGATTTCGCCGTCGCGCAGTTCGGCGACGTGGGTTTCGCTGTGCAGCGCCACCTCGTCCATACCCCCGCCGTGCACCACCGCGGCGCGCTGGTAGCCCAGCACTTTCAGCGTCTGGGCGATCGGCATCACCAGTTCGGGACTGTAGACGCCGATAACCGCCAGCGGCGGTCGCGCCGGGTTAATCAGTGGGCCAAGCACGTTGAACAGCGTGCGCGTTTTCAGCTGCTGACGCACCGGCATCGCATGGCGAAAGCCGGTGTGATATTGCGGCGCGAACAGGAAGCAGACGTTGAGATCGTCCAGTGCCGCGCGCGCCCGCTCAGCGGGCATATCCAGGCTGATGCCGAACGCCGCCAGCAGATCGGAGGAGCCCGACTTGCTGGATACGCTGCGGTTGCCGTGCTTCGCCACTTTCAGCCCGCAGGTCGCAGCGACAAAGGCGCTGGCGGTAGAGATATTAATGCTGTTGCTGCCGTCGCCGCCGGTGCCGACAATATCAGCAAAGGCGTAGCTGGGGCGTGGGAAGGGTCTGGCATCTTCCAGCAGCGCGCTGGCCGCGCCAGCGATCTCCTGCGGCGATTCGCCGCGCACCTTCATGGCGATCAGCGCGGCGGCGAGCTGGGTGGGCTCCAGCTGGCCGGTAATAATGGCGCTGAAGAGCTGATGGCTCTCGCCCTGCGTCAACGTCTGCGCCTGATAAAGTTTTTCCAGGATGGCATGCATGTTCATTCTCCCTGTGATGTCGCCAGCGCCCAGGCCAGCGTCTGCTCCAGCAGACGGGCGCCCTGAGTGGTCAGGATGGATTCAGGATGGAACTGGAAGCCGCAGACGCGATCGGCGTCGTGGCGTACTGCCATTACCATGCCGTTGTAGCTGGCGTTAACCGTCAGCTCCGCAGGCGTATTGCTGCCCACCAGCGAGTGATAGCGCGCCACCGGCAGCGGATTGCTCAGCCCGGCGAACATCGCTTCTCCGTCGTGAGTAATAGCGGAAGCTTTGCCGTGCAGAATTTCGCCCGCCTGACCGACGTGACCGCCATAGGCTTCGATAATCGCCTGATGGCCCAGGCAGATGCCGATGATCGGCAGGCGTCCGCGCAGGGTTTGCAGCAGCTCCGGCATACAGCCTGCGTCTTTCGGCGCGCCAGGGCCCGGCGAAAGCATCAGCACGGGATTCTCCATACGCTGCAGGCGTTCAGCCAGCAGCGCCGCCGAGACGTTGTTGCGGTAGATCACCACGTTGTGGCCGAAGGATCGCAGCTGATCAACGAGGTTGTAGGTAAAAGAGTCGATGTTATCGAGCAGCAGGATATCGGCCATCAGAAAATCTCCTTGCAGTGATGGGCGGTCGCGATAGCACGCAGAACGGCGCGGGCTTTATTGCGGCTTTCGTCCGCTTCCGCCTGCGGATCAGAGTCGAGCACTACGCCAGCGCCGGCCTGCACCGTGGCAATGCCATCTTCAACCCAGGCCGAGCGGATCACGATGCAGGTGTCGAGATCGCCGTGTGCGGTGAAGTACCCGACCGCACCGCCGTAGCTGCCGCGTCGCGTGCCTTCCGCCGCGGCGATCAGCTGCATGGCGCGAACTTTCGGCGCGCCGCTCAGCGTGCCCATATTCATGCAGGCGCGGTAGGCATGCAGCACGTCGAGGTCTTCGCGCAGCGTGCCGATCACGCGGGAGACCAGATGCATCACGAAAGAGTAGCGGTCGACCTTGGTCAGATCGGCAACATAGCGGCTGCCCGGCACGCAGATACGCGCCAGATCGTTGCGCGCCAGGTCCACCAGCATCAGATGCTCCGCCAGCTCTTTATGGTCGGTGCGCATCTCCAGCTCAATACGGCTGTCGAGATCGCGGTCCAGCGAGCCGTCAGCGTGGCGACCGCGCGGGCGCGTGCCGGCAATCGGGTAGATTTCGATCTGACGCGTGACGGCGTCGTACTTCAGCGAACTTTCCGGCGAGGCACCGAACAGCGCGAAATCGCGATCCTGCATAAAAAACATATAGGGGCTGGGATTGCTGTTCTTCAGCGTCTCATAGGCGGCGAGCGGCGATGGGCAGGGCAGCGAGAAGCGGCGCGACGGCACCACCTGGAAAATCTCGCCAAGGCGAATCGCTTCCTGCATCTGGCGCACGGTATCGCAATAGGCTTCGTCGCTCTGGCTGACGCTCAGCGTCATCTGCTCGACCGTCTGAACCGGCAGCGCAGGCGCGGGCTGCAGCATCTGGCCGTGCAGCTGTTCGATGCGGCTCTGCAGACGCTGGAATTCGCTGGTAGACGGGCAGAACAGGCTTGCCTGCAGCGTGGCGCTGCGCGTCTGATGATCGAGCACCAGCAGGGTCTCTGCCAGGTAAAAGCAGTAGTCAGGGCAGCGCTGCTGATTCTTCAGCGCGGGCAGTTCTTCAAATCCCGCTACCAGGTCATAGGCGAACAGGCCGCCGAGCAGCATCGCTTCGCGTTCGTCAGCGGGCGAGTTTACCAGGTGAGGGATCAGGCGCAGCGCGTCGAAAACTGACAGCGCCTGCAGGCGGGAGTCCTCATCCTGCACGGCGTCAGCGGAAGGGAAATGCAGTTCGCGGCCATCCGGACGCGCCTCGATATCAACATTGTCGGGCAGCGCGGCATCCAGCAGCGGCAGCAGCGCGCGGCCATTTTCGGACAGGGCCTGCACCGTCACGCAGGATCCCAGCGCGCTGACGCGCAGGGCGCTGTCGACAATCAGCAGGCTTTTCAGGTTACGTTTGCTGTCGATATCCGCCGACTCGAGCAGCAGAGTTGCCGGACGTGCGCCGCATAACTGGTGAAACACTGCGGCCGGATCTTCGCGGTAGGGCGCGGTGCCGGTAATCAACTTCAATGTAGGTTTCGCATTTGGCATGGTGGTCTCTCTGAAATTCGCCTAAAAAAAAGCCCGCTTTAAGCGGGCTCGGGTCTCTGCACTGCGTTACGCAAGGCGTGCCAGACGTTGCCCGTTATGGGAAACATCGCGCCACCAGCCTGCAGAAAGCATAAAAATCGTCGCCATGAGAAAAGACCCGTTTAGTTGTGAACTTGTGTACTAGTTAACGGGTTCAGCGGATAAAAGTCAATACGCTTTTTCACCTGAGCATAAAATCGTTATCATGCTGGCCGCTTCAACGTGCAGCAGGAGTGCCATTTGAACGAGATTGCCCGTTTCCCTCTTTATGATTTACACAGCCATACGCGCGCTTCCGATGGGCTGCTGACGCCGGAAGCGCTGGTGCAGCGCGCCGTTACTATGCGCGTCGGCGTACTGGCCATTACTGACCATGACAGCGTGGCTGGCGTTGCAGCGGCGCAGCGCGCCGTCGCTGAGCAGGCGCTGCCGCTGAAAGTGCTGGCGGGGGTGGAAGCCTCGACGCTGTGGGAAAATCATGAAATCCATATTGTCGGGCTGAACATCGATATCAGCCACCCGGCAATGACTACTTTTCTGGCGGAGCAAGCCCGCTGCCGTCAGGAACGGGCGGAGCTGATCGCCGAACGGCTGGAAAAGGCGCGCATCCCTGACGCGCTGGCTGGCGCAGCCCGACTGGCCGATGGCGGTGTGATTACGCGCGGCCACTTTGCCCGTTTTCTCATTGAGCAGGGAAAAGCCGACACGATAGCGCAGGTTTTCAAAAGCTACCTGGCGCGCGGCAAAACCGGCTATGTTCCGCCGCAATGGTGTACAATTAAACAAGCTATTGATGCTATTCACCATTCTGGCGGCTGTGCGGTGCTGGCGCACCCTGGCCGCTACGGTTTGTCGGCAAAATGGCTGAAGCGTCTGATCGCGCATTTCCGCGAAGCGGGCGGCGACGCCATGGAGGTGGCGCAGTGTCAACAGGCGCCAAATGAACGAACGCAGCTGGCGCAATACGCCCGTGATTACGATCTGGCTGCGTCGCAAGGTTCTGATTTTCATCAACCCTGCCCGTGGATTGAGCTGGGCCGCAAACTCTGGCTTCCGGCTGGCGTTGAGCCAGTATGGGAGCGTTTCCCGGCGCTGGCGCCCGCAGGCTCTGACGCGGACAGGTGATAAGAGGTTTTTTATGAGTCAACTTTTTCACATTCACCCGGAAAACCCGCAGCCGCGTCTGGTTTCTCAGGCCGTCGACTATCTTAATAAGGGTGGCGTCATCGTCTATCCCACCGATTCTGGCTATGCGCTGGGCTGTCGTCTGGAAGAGAAAAATGCGCTTGAGCGCATTTGCCGCATTCGTCAGCTGGATGGCAACCATAACTTCACGCTGATGTGCCGCGATCTGTCGGAAATCTCCAACTATTCGCAGGTTGATAACAGCGCCTTTCGTCTGCTGAAAAACAATACGCCAGGCAGCTATACCTTTATTCTGAAGGCGACCAAGGTGGTGCCGCGTCGTCTGATGAATGACAAGCGGAAAACTATCGGGCTGCGCGTGCCGTCCAACCCGATTGCGCTGGCGCTGCTGGAAGCGCTTAACGAGCCGATGATGTCGACCTCGCTGATCCTGCCGGGCAACGATTTTACCGAATCGGATCCGGAAGAGATCCAGCACAGCATCGGTAAGCTGGTCGATTTGATTATTGACGGGGGCACGCTGGGACAGCAGCCGACAACGGTTGTCGATCTCACCAGCGATGCACCCCTGATAGCGCGCGAAGGTTCAGGCGATATCCGGCCTTTCCTGTAACAGTCTGGTCAGGTGCCGCTCTGCGCCGCCTGACCAATATTCTGTTTCAGCCAGTTTTGAAAATCTGAATAGGGGATATAGAGCGACACATCTTTTAAAACGATTTTGCCGCTGCGGTTGCTTTTTATCTCGTCGCTGAATCCGACAATAACCCCGCCCAGCGTATTATCCGCATTATAAACCGCGCCGCCCGACATCCCTTTTACCACGCCCGCATTTGACGCCATCGCCATACAGGGTTTTTTATTCCAGCTGTTACGAATAGCGGTGCGCGCTAAATTAGTGCCCGAAGACTCAACCGGCATGGCGGATATAAAACTATAACCGTACATTTTTACCGGGTCGCCGATGCCGCTGCTGCGGAATTTAGCCAGCGTGGTCGCGTCGTTTTTGTGGTAAATGATCGCCAGATCGCAATAGGGGTGGTAAGCCTTTACGCGCTGTACGGCGAATTTCGCCACGTGCGCTGCCGTCAGGCTATATTCAGGCGTAATGGGAATGCTGCTGCCTAGCGTGCCAAGCCCGAGAATCGTAGGAATGCCGGTGAAACTCATGTCCACATGCTGCATTGCCGTACGGCTGTATTCGGTATGGCCCACAGAGCAACCGCTCAGAGCCAGCGCAGCAAACGCCGGCCATAAGAACAGTTTTCTCATGGTGATTATCTTTATGCTGGCATGTCGGAAAATCCCTGGTGAAGGCTTTTGACATGCAATTTAAGACTCATCATTGAGCCGTATTAACGCTGCATTTCCGGTAGCGCCGGTTTATTTTTAAAGAAACGGCAAAAGTTAGTTAAAGGCTTGTTAATAACTTCCGGTCGGGCAACAACTTAAGATTAATAATGCGAAAGTTATTTTTTGCGTTTCTGGCTCTGATTGTACTTATAAATTATCAACAGACAATCGATTAAGATTAATCCTAAAAAGAAATGCAGGGAAATAGGGTGCTAATTCAATCTCTGGTTTTAAAAATGGGATTAAAGTGCGTTAGCTATATTAATATTACGATTTATCCTAGAAATACAGAATGATTCACTACCACGCTGCGCATTGCCAGATGAAAAAAGCAGTGAAAAAGCGAATTAAGCTTAACGCACTTTTAACTGTTTCATTTACCTGATGAATCCTCTGTGCGCTCGATATATTAGCCGTGCAAACCAGATCTGATAATAAGAAAAAAGCATTTGCGCTTCAGTGAGTTGGTCACCAAGCCGCGCTGATAGCCTGACGGCAGCGGATTAATGATTGCCGTCCGCGAAGACGGCAACAGGGAGAAAAAGAGGAGAGTTAACGTCGTCGCCAGCTGTGATACTCCTCGCCGCGCCGTCCTGGCGCGGTCTCGGGCAAACGAATCAGACCCACCAGAGACATAACGCCGAGCACGCCGATATAGATCGCCAGGCCATACCAGTGGCCATTCGTAACCTGTAAAATTTTCACAGCGGCCAGACCGAGAAGGCCGCTGCCGATTAACGAGCCAATTTGCCAGATCACGGCAATGCCGCTGCAGCGAATATGAGTTGGAAACAGCTCCGGAAACCACGAGGCCTGAGGCGCGTAACACATACTGTGACCGAGCGTCAGCGCCACGATCATAGCGATCTGGGTCAGCCAGTAGCTGTTTTGCTGCAGAGCGAGGAAAAAGGGCACGATTGACAGCACAATCAGCAGCGCGCCCAGCAGGTAGACAGGTTTCCGGCCGATGCGGTCAGAAAGCGCGCCCATCAGCGGAATAGCGAAGATTTCCAGAATGACGGCGACAATCATACTGTCCATCAGGATATTACTGTCGAGCTGATTAGCTTTAGCCCAGGCCAGAATAATCACGGTGAACAGGGCAAAGGCGCAGGCTTCAATCAGCTTCGCCGCTACGCCGTTGATTACCAGCCCGGGATAAGCCTGAATTACCTCTTTCAGCGGGCGCGATTCTGCAGCTTTGGTCGCGCGGATCTCTGCGAAAACCGGCGACTCGTCAATTCGCAGCCGGATAAACAGACCAACGATTACCAGCAGGGCGCTCAGCAAAAAAGGGACGCGCCAGCCCCAGCTCATCATCTGATCAGCAGTCAGGAACGCATTCAGAAGGGCGAACAGCGCCAGCGGCAGCAGAAAGCCGGCCGGCGCGCCCGTCTGTACCCAACTGGCGAAGTAACCTCTCCGCGCGGGCTGGGAATACTCCGCCGTCATCAGCACCGCGCCAGCCTGCTCGCCGCCGACGCCGAATCCCTGCAGCAGGCGGATAACGATTAACGAGACCGGCGCCCAGATACCAAGGGTGGCGTAGGTCGGCAACAGACCGATGCAGAAGGTGCCAAGGCCGACAATCAGAATAGTGGCGACCAGCGCTTTTTTACGTCCCACCTTATCGCCGATATGGCCAAAAATAATCCCGCCAACCGGACGCGCCAGAAACCCGACAGCATAAGTGGCGAAGGCGGCCAGCGTACTGACCAGCGGATTATCGCTCGGGAAGAAGAGGTGGCCAAAGAAGAGTACCGCTGCGGTTCCATAGGCGAAGAAATCATAATATTCCGCTGCGGTGCCGATAGCCGATGCGCTGGCGACCCGGCGTATGACCCGGTGGCTGTGAGCGGTTTCAACGGTTGCGCCAGCAGATGGCGTGGATATAGAGGTCATAAAGGTCTCCCGTTTGTCAGAGGCTTATCTACCATACAAGTCTGCAAACTCTTTCGTTGCGAAGATGATCACAGATGTTAAACAGGGGACATGTGGAGGAGAGGCGACGCTAAAAGCCGTCATCGTCGCCTTTATACGCCGTAAAACAGCTGCGCTGCTATTCTGATAAAGCAGGTTACAAATCAGTAAATTAAAGGTATAATGGGCGGAACATCATAACTTAAGTTATTGATTTTAAAGAAGTTTAACCCAAATGACGCCTGGGAAGGCGACAGTGAGGCCGCTATGAGCGAAAAGTTACAGAAAGTCCTGGCACGTGCAGGCCACGGTTCCCGTCGTGAAATCGAAGCAAAAATCGCCGCTGGTCGCGTCAGTATCGACGGCAAACTCGCCACGCTGGGCGACCGCATTGAAAACGATAAATCCCTGAAAATCCGCATCGATGGCCATCTGGTTTCTATCGCCGAGTCGGCGACAGAAGTATGCCGCGTGCTTGCCTATTACAAGCCTGAAGGCGAACTCTGTACCCGAAGCGATCCGGAAGGTCGCCCAACGGTATTCGATCGCCTGCCGCGCCTGCGCGGCTCCCGCTGGATTGCGGTAGGGCGTCTGGACGTTAATACCTGCGGCCTGCTGCTGTTCACCACCGATGGCGAACTGGCGAACCGCCTGATGCATCCAAGCCGTGAAGTTGAGCGCGAATATGCCGTGCGCGTGTTTGGTCAGGTGGACGATGATAAAATTCGTCAGCTGAGCAAAGGCGTACAGCTGGAAGATGGCCCGGCAGCCTTTAAAACGCTGCGCTTCGCCGGCGGCGAAGGGGTGAACCAGTGGTATAACGTCACCCTGACAGAAGGACGCAACCGTGAAGTGCGTCGTCTGTGGGAAGCGGTCGGCGTGCAGGTCAGCCGCCTGATGCGCGTGCGCTATGGCGATATCCATCTGCCGAAAGGTTTGCCGCGCGGCGGCTGGATGGAAATGGATCTGGCGGCGGTTAACTATCTGCGCTCGCTGGTCGGCATGGATGACGAGACGGTCACCAAGCTGGCGGTTGAGAAAGATCGCCGTCGCACCAAGGCGAATCAAATTCGTCGTGCGGTCAAGCGCCACACGCAGGTCAGCGGCAACGGCCGACGCAGCAGCGGCGGCGGCAGCAAACGCGGCTAATAAAAAACGCAGCTCTCGGGCTGCGTTTTTTTACCAGTCGATGCCTTGCTGCGCCTGAATACCCGCATCGAAGGCGTGCTTAACTGGCCGCATTTCAGTTACGGTGTCCGCCATCTCCATCAGCGCGCGATGGCAGCCGCGTCCAGTCAGGATGACGCTCTGATGCGCCGGACGCTCACGAAGCGCGCGCTCCAGCTCTTCCAGCGGCAGATAATCCATGCTCACCATATAGGTGATCTCATCCAGTAGCACCAGATCGAGACGCTCGTCCGACAGCATGCGCCTGGCGTGCTGCCATACCGCAAGGCAGGCGGCCGTATCGGTCTCACGATTTTGCGTCTCCCAGGTAAAGCCAGTAGACATGACCTGAAATTCCACCCCGTGCTGCGACAGCAGGTTGCGCTCACCGTTAGGCCATTCCCCTTTGATAAACTGGATCACGCCCACTCTTTTATCATGCCCGACGGCGCGCAGCGCGGTGCCGAAGGCGGCGGTGGTTTTGCCTTTACCATTGCCGGTAAAGACCATCAGGATACCGCGCGTTTCCGTTGCCGCGGCGATGCGTGCATCAACCTGCTCTTTCAGCCGCTGCTGGCGCTGCTGGTGGCGATCGTCGCTCATTACTCTGCGGCTCCGGGTTTGCGGCCGGGCTGCGCGTCGAAGCTGACGCCTGTTTTACGGCGGCTGTCGTCGCCCATGACATAAAGGTAGAGCGGCATCAGGTCGGCTGGCGTTTTCAGCTTACCGGCATCCTCCTGCGGGAAGGCCGAGGCGCGCATTTTGGTGCGCGTGCCGCCTGGGTTGATGCAGTTAACGCGCAGCGACTGGTTTTTATACTCATCCGCCAGCACCTGCATCATCCCTTCGGTCGCGAACTTCGAAACGGCATAGGCGCCCCAGCCCGCGCGACCGGTGCGTCCCACGCTGGAGGTAGTGAACACCAGCGAACCCGCGCTCGATTTCAGCAGCAGCGGCAGCAAGGCCTGCGTCAGGAAGAAGGTGGCGTCAAGATTGATCTTCATCACCTCTTGCCAGATTTGCGGATCCAGCTCGGCCAGCGGCACGATTTCGCCCAGAATGCCGGCGTTGTGCAGCACGCCATCGAGGCGCGGGAACTGCTGCTCCAGCTGGTCAGCCAGCTGGCGACAGGCATCCGGGGTCGCCTGCGCCAGATCGAACACCACGCAGTGCGCCGGACGCAGGCCCAGTTGGCCGATCGCCTGCTGGGTCTGCTCCAGACGCGCCAGATTGCGGCCAAGCAGAATGACTTCCGCGCCGTAGCGCGCATAGGTAATGGCGGCTTCGCGGCCGATGCCGTCTGAGGCGCCGGTGACAAGAATGATGCGGTTTTGCAGCAGGTCGCTTTTCGGTTGATAGTGCACGGCGATTTCCTTGAGCGCTAAACGGGTTTTTGGCTTTATGCCTTAATTCGCCGTAGGGCGCAATCATCCACAGGCGCTTTCTGTGCCGGGCGCTGGCATTTCAGGCGACGCGCGGCGCTAAACCCGGTAAACTCTCTGATTAGTGCTAATTCTCTGTTTAATAAGGCGGCAGAATGGATTTACTCTCCAGTTATGGATTATTTCTGGCCAAAGCGGTGACGGTTGTTGTAGCCGTCGGTGCCGTCGTGGCGATTATTGTGAACGCGGCGCTGCGCAAGCGCGGCCAGGCGGCCGGGCAGCTCCGGCTGACGCATCTGGGCGATGATTATCAACAAATGAAGGAAGATCTGCAGCTGGCTAAAATGAAGCCGCAGGTACAGAAAGTGTGGCTGAAGCAGCATAAAAAAGCGGAAAAGCAGAAGGCGAAAGCGGAGAAGCGCGCCGCGAAGCAAGGCGTTACTGAACATCAGAAACCGACGCTTTACGTTATCGATTTTAAGGGCAGCATGGACGCCAGCGAAGTGACGGCGCTGCGCGAAGAAGTTTCCGCCGTACTGGCGGTAGCGGAAAAGGGCGATGAGGTACTGCTGCGGCTGGAAAGCCCAGGCGGCGTAGTGCATGGCTACGGCCTGGCGGCGTCGCAGCTGCAGCGCCTGCGCGATCGCGGCCTGCGCCTGACGGCGGCGGTCGACAAAGTGGCCGCCAGCGGCGGCTATATGATGGCCTGCGTGGCGGATCGCATCGTGGCCGCCCCCTTCGCCATTCTCGGCTCTATCGGCGTCGTGGCGCAAATCCCTAACTTCAATCGTCTGCTCAAGCGTAATGACATCGATGTCGAACTGCACACCGCAGGGCAGTACAAACGCACCCTGACGCTGTTTGGTGAAAATACCGACGAAGGCCGTGAGAAGTTTCAGGAAGATCTCAACGAAACGCATATGCTGTTCAAAGAGTTCGTACACCAGATGCGCCCAACGCTGGATATCGACAAAGTGGCGACAGGCGAGCACTGGTATGGCCGACAGGCGCTCGACTTAAAGCTTATTGACGATATCAGCACCAGCGACGAGCTGATCATCAGCCAGATGGATCTGTTTAACGTGCTGGGTGTGCACTATGCGCGCCGCCGCAAAATGATCGACCGCGTCACTCACAGCGCCGGCTCGGTAGCGGAGCGCCTGCTGATGAAATGGTGGCAGCGCGGCGAAAAGCCGCTGCTGTAAAGGGCGTCCGCGCGCTTGCGATAAACGAACCCGGCTTACGCCGGGTTTTTTATGCCAGGTGGTAGCGTGACGAGAGCGTCAGCGCCAGATATTTAAACACGTTAAACACCGCCGTGGTCTTCGCCGTCGGCAGCCCCTCGTCATCAAGGAAAAAGGGACCGCGGAAGACCAGAACGTCTCCTTGCTGAATCACGTCGTCTGCTTCAAGTCCGGCGAAATAATCATCATGTTCCCGAATGAGCGCATTGGCTTTTTCCAGTAGCGCCTGGCGTGAAATGGCCTGAGTATTCTTCTGCATTGAATAGCGCCTTTTTGACATGCACAAAATCCTTTCTATATTACTTGCCAAAACCGCTGCGCGGCAAATCAGCAAAAAGCGCGAAAATCTGGCGCAAAAATCAACTGAGTGCTAATTAAGTTGCGTAACGAATTTTATCAGGTAGAGTGTGGGCGATTCAGATTTCAGGGAGATCACACCGGGAAGTGTGGTTGAGTCAGATGAAAAAGTCGCTCTTATTCATACCCTTGCATAAGCATATGCCAGCTGGCCCGAGATTGACCCCGCAGCCTTGAAAAGCAAAAAAGGCGCAACAATATTGAACCCAATGGGTTTCAGGGCATCAAATCCTCTCCCGTTTATCAGGACGTTTTCATTAGGTAAAGGTACATATGGGTAAAGCACTCGTCATCGTTGAGTCCCCGGCAAAGGCCAAAACAATCAATAAATACCTCGGTAGTGACTACGTGGTGAAATCCAGCGTCGGTCATATCCGTGATTTGCCGACCAGTGGTTCAACAGCGAAAAAGAGTGCTGACGGGGCCGGCGATAAAAAAACCAAAAAGGTTAAAAAAGACGAAAAAGCTGCGCTAGTCAGTCGAATGGGCGTTGACCCGTATCACGGCTGGAAAGCTGACTATCAGATCCTGCCCGGCAAGGAAAAAGTCGTCTCCGAACTCAAAGCGCTGGCAGCCAATGCTGACCACATTTACCTCGCAACCGACCTTGACCGCGAAGGGGAAGCCATCGCCTGGCACCTGCGGGAAGTGATCGGCGGCGACGATAAGCGCTTTAGCCGCGTAGTCTTTAACGAAATCACCAAAAATGCGATTCGTCAGGCGTTCGAAACGCCGGGCGAACTCAATATCGATCGCGTCAATGCGCAGCAGGCGCGCCGCTTTATGGACCGCGTCGTCGGCTATATGGTATCGCCGCTGCTGTGGAAGAAGATTGCGCGCGGCCTCTCTGCCGGTCGCGTTCAGTCTGTCGCCGTGCGCCTGGTGGTTGAGCGCGAACGTGAAATCAAAGCGTTTGTGCCGGAAGAATACTGGGAGCTGAACGCCGATCTGCATACGGCGAAAGGCGATCTGCTGGCAATGTCCGTTACGCACCAGAACGACAGCCCGTTCCGTCCGGTCAACGGCGAACAGACGCAGGCCGCCGTCGCGCTGCTGGAAAATGCGCGCTATGAAGTGGTGGACCGCGAAGATAAACCGACCAGCAGCAAGCCTGGCGCACCTTTTATTACCTCGACGCTGCAGCAGGCGGCCAGCACGCGACTCGGCTTTGGCGTCAAGAAAACCATGATGATGGCGCAGCGGCTGTATGAAGCGGGCCACATTACCTATATGCGTACCGACTCGACCAATCTGAGTCAGGATGCGCTGGCGATGGCGCGCGGCTATATCGACAAGAACTTCGGCAAAAAGTATCTACCGGAGACGGCGAACACCTACGCCAGCAAAGAGAATTCCCAGGAAGCGCACGAAGCGATCCGTCCCTCCGACGTTAACGTGGTGGCGGAAAAACTTAAAGATATGGAAGCGGACGCGCAGAAGCTCTATCAGCTGATCTGGCGTCAGTTTGTCGCCTGTCAGATGGTGCCTGCGCAGTATGATTCCACGACGCTGACCGTCGCCGCCGCCGGATTTAAGCTGAAGGCGAAAGGGCGCACGCTGCGCTTCGACGGCTGGACGCGCGTGATGCCTGCGCTGCGTAAAAATGATGAAGACCGCACGCTGCCGCATGTCGCAACGGGCGAGACGCTGGATCTGCAGCAGCTGGTCCCGAGCCAGCACTTTACTAAACCACCGGCGCGCTTCAGCGAAGCCTCGCTGGTGCGCGAACTGGAAAAGCGCGGCATCGGTCGTCCCTCTACTTACGCCGCCATTATCTCGACCATTCAGGACCGCGGTTACGTGCGGGTGGAAAACCGCCGTTTTTACGCTGAGAAAATGGGCGAAATCGTCACCGATCGTCTGGAAGAGAATTTCCGCGATCTGATGAACTACGACTTTACCGCCACCATGGAAGACAGCCTCGATCGGGTCGCGAACAATGAGGCGGAATGGAAAGGCGTACTGGATAACTTCTTCAGCGACTTTACTCAGCAGCTGGACAAAGCGGAGAAAGATCCGGAAGAGGGCGGCATGCAGCCGAACCAGATGGTGCTCACCTCTATCGACTGTCCCACCTGTGGACGGAAAATGGGTATCCGCACCGCCAGCACCGGCGTTTTCCTCGGCTGTTCCGGCTACGCGCTGCCGCCGAAGGAGCGTTGCAAGCAGACCATCAATCTGATCCCGGAAAACGAAGTGCTCAACGTGCTGGAAGGCGACGACGCCGAAACCAACGCGTTGCGCGCCCGTCGCCGCTGCCAGAAGTGCGGTACGGCGATGGACAGCTACCTGATCGATCCGCAGCGTAAGCTGCACGTCTGCGGCAACAATCCAGAGTGCGACGGATACGAGATCGAACAGGGCGAATTCCGTATCAAAGGCTATGACGGTCCGGTGGTGGAATGCGAGAAGTGCGGTTCGGAAATGCACCTGAAAATGGGCCGTTTCGGCAAGTACATGGCGTGCACCAACGACGACTGTAAGAACACGCGCAAAATTCTGCGTAACGGCGAAGTTGCGCCGCCGAAAGAAGATCCGGTGCCGTTGCCTGAGCTGCCCTGCGAGAAATCAGACGCTTACTTCGTGCTGCGCGACGGCGCGGCGGGCGTCTTCCTGGCGGCGAACACGTTCCCCAAATCGCGCGAAACGCGCGCGCCTCTGGTGGAAGAGCTGCAGCGCTTTAAAGATCGTCTGCCGGAAAAACTGCGCTATCTGGCAGATGCGCCAGCGACCGACCCTGACGGCAATAAGACGATGGTTCGCTTTAGCCGTAAAACCAAACAGCAGTATGTCGCCTCTGAAAAAGAGGGCAAAGCAACAGGCTGGTCGGTGTTTTATATCGACGGCAAGTGGCAGGAAGCCAAAAAGTAAGCTCTTTTCCCTCATAAAGGCCAGCGATGCTGGCCTTTTTCTTAGCCTTATATCAAAACGTTCTACATTCCTTCTTACAATGATATAGTGGTTATAGCATTTCCGACATGTTCCTGTGCTTTGCCTCATTTCTCACCGATCCGGCGAAAATACGTCAATCGGGGATGCCGCTCTGTAGCTTACTGGGATGGAACAGATATGAAATTGCAGCAGTTGCGCTATATCGTCGAAGTGGTTAATCACAACCTCAACGTCTCTTCGACAGCAGAAGGACTTTATACTTCTCAGCCGGGCATCAGTAAGCAGGTGCGCATGCTGGAGGATGAACTGGGCGTGCAGATCTTTGCGCGCAGCGGCAAACATTTAACGCAGGTCACGCCAGCAGGCGAGGAGATTATTCGCATCGCCCGCGAAGTCTTGTCTAAAGTCGATGCGATAAAGTCAGTGGCGGGGGAACATACCTGGCCGGATAAAGGCTCGCTCTACGTGGCGACGACCCATACGCAGGCGCGTTACGCGCTGCCAGGCGTCATCAAAGGCTTTATCGAGCGCTATCCGCGCGTCTCGCTGCATATGCATCAGGGCTCGCCGACGCAGATCGCCGAAGCGGTTTCCAAAGGCAATGCAGATTTCGCTATCGCCACCGAAGCGCTGCATCTCTATGACGACCTGATCATGCTGCCATGCTATCACTGGAATCGCTCAATTGTTGTCACGCCCGATCATCCGCTGGCGGGCCAGGAGCAGGTTTCTATCGAGGAGCTGGCAGAATACCCTCTGGTTACTTACACCTTCGGCTTTACCGGACGCTCGGAACTGGATACCGCTTTCAATCGCGCAGGCCTTACGCCACGTATCGTCTTTACCGCCACCGACGCAGACGTTATTAAAACTTATGTTCGCTTAGGCCTGGGGGTGGGTGTTATCGCCAGTATGGCCGTGGATCCGATTGCCGATCCTGACCTGGTGCGCATCGAAGCGGCGGAAATTTTCACCAACAGCACCACGAAAATCGGCTTTCGCCGCAGCACCTTTTTACGCAGCTATATGTATGATTTTATTCAGCGCTTTGCGCCTCATCTTACGCGCGACGTGGTCGATGCGGCGGTGGCGTTACGCTCCAATGAAGATATTGAGGCGATGTTCAAAGATATTAAGCTGCCGTTTAAGTAAATCCGCGTATCGTTTAATAATGTTAAAGGCTGCCCTGGGCAGCCTTTTTTGTCTGTAGTCGTTAGCGCCACCTTAATGTCGAAAATTGTTATTATTTTTTTGTAAATGAAACACCGATCACATGTTTTTCTGTTTGCATTACTTAAATGAGAAACAGTACACAAAATTTACTTTGCCGCTTTGCGTGCTGCCAGGATTATTCCCATACTCCAGTTAAGACCTGATGTGAAAGCGCTTTTTATCAGGTTCTTTAAAGTTAACTCAAATTTGAAATGGCCCTAATCGCAATTTAACTCAAATTTGCAATCTAATAATTCAATTAAGGAAATATGTCGCGATTCATTATTCCTTAAGTTTTCTGGCCACGTTGATTAATAGCGTTAATCGTTGTGCTCAATAAAAATAACTGGATTTTCGGCCTTAATGAGTTTAGGATTCGTCCTAAATCTTAATCGATGTTATCAATCGTTTTATTGAGAGTGATTATCAGAAACTATGGCTACGAGACTGACTGTACAACCCGACTTCCGGGCAAAAAGCACCAAGGTTGAGCGCTCTGGTAATATCCGTCGCAAGGCCTGGTTAACCGTAATAGCTGCTTCTGCGCTGTTCTGGGTGGTTGTGGCATTGATGATCTGGCGTATATGGGGTTAAACCATGTGGGCGAACACACTCAGCAGTAAACAGTCGTTATCCGCGCCTCAGCTTAAAGCCCCTGCCTGTAAAGGCAAAGAGAGCAGCGTGACGGAACACAAAGTGACTATCCCGGATAGCTGGGAACTGAGTGAAAATCAGCGTCACTTCATCGAGTCTTTCATGGACCCGAAAGCCAAATAAGCTGTCAGCGTTACCTGGCTTCGCCAGTGCAATACTTCTTTCCGGTTATCCGGCGGGCAAATTAAAAGCCCACTCTTTACACTCAGCATATAAAAAGGGTGTCATCACATAAATGATGACAGCAGGACTTTTTTACGCCCGTTTTCGGGAGGAGTGACGTATGAACATCAATATGATTAAGATGTCCTGGCTGAGCGCATATGCATTCTCATTTGCATTCTGGGCCGCGGCCGTATGGATTGCTGTATAACCTGAAAGTAGTATTCTCCCTCATTCTTTTCGCTTACGCCCCGCATAACCTGCGGGGCGTTTTCGTTTGTGCGCGCGATAGTGTAGCATTTTGTGTTGTAATCAAAACGTTAAGGAAAATGTAGTCTATCTTTAACATAAACCTTGTTTTCTCTGAGGTTAACGCGATCACGATAAGAAAAGGAGGAGCTATGTCGGAAACCCTACGCGAGCAGAGTCAGGACACGCTGCAGGTCGACGAGCAGCAGTACCATATTTTCAGCCTACCCCGCGCCGCCCAACATCTTGGTAACATCGACCGCCTTCCTAAATCATTAAAAGTGCTGCTGGAGAATCTCCTGCGCTGGCAGGATGGCGATTCCGTAACGGAAGAAGATATTCATGCGCTGGTCGGCTGGCAGCAGACCGGCCATGCCGACAGAGAAATTGCTTACCGGCCTGCGCGCGTGCTGATGCAGGATTTCACCGGCGTCCCGGCGGTGGTGGATCTGGCGGCGATGCGCGAAGCGGTGAAACGCTTAGGCGGCGATGTGGCGAAGGTGAATCCACTGTCGCCGGTCGATCTGGTGATCGACCACTCCGTCACCGTAGACCGCTTCGGCGACGACAGCGCCTTTGAAGAGAACGTGCAGCTGGAGATGGAGCGCAACCATGAACGCTATGTGTTTTTGCGCTGGGGCCAGAAAGCGTTCAATAAATTCCGCGTTGTGCCGCCGGGAACCGGTATTTGCCACCAGGTTAACCTGGAATACCTCGGTAAATCTGTCTGGCATGAGCAGATAGACGGCAAGCAGTTTGCCTGGCCAGATACGCTGGTCGGCACCGATTCGCATACCACAATGATTAACGCGCTGGGCGTACTGGGTTGGGGCGTCGGCGGTATCGAAGCCGAGGCGGCGATGCTGGGCCAGCCGGTATCTATGCTGATCCCCGATGTGGTTGGCTTTAAGCTGACCGGTAAGCTGCGTCCGGGCATTACCGCGACTGATTTAGTGCTGACCGTCACCCAGATGCTGCGTAAGCATGGTGTGGTCGGGAAGTTTGTAGAGTTTTACGGCGATGGTCTGGCCGATCTGCCACTGGCGGACCGCGCTACTATCGCCAATATGGCGCCCGAATATGGTGCCACCTGCGGATTCTTCCCGATTGATGACGTGACGCTGGGCTACCTGACGCTGACGGGGCGCGATGCCGAGCAGGTCGCGCTGGTCGAAGCCTACGCGAAAACGCAGGGGCTGTGGCGTAATCCTGGCGACGAGCCGATTTTTACCAGCTCGCTGTCGCTCGATATGCAGAGCGTGGAGTCCAGCATCGCCGGTCCCAAACGCCCGCAGGATCGCGTCTCTCTTGGCGATGTGCCCGCTGCGTTCAACGCTAGCCACGAGCTTGAGGTTAATCATAGCCAGCCGGCGCATAAATCCGTTACCTATACCGACAGCAAAACCGGCCTCAGCCATCAGATCGAGGATGGCGCGGTGGTCATCAGCGCCATTACCTCCTGTACCAACACCTCTAACCCGAGCGTGCTGATGGCGGCGGGGCTGCTGGCGAAAAAAGCGGTAGAGCGCGGCCTGAAGCGTCAGCCGTGGGTAAAAGCGTCGCTGGCGCCGGGTTCGAAAGTCGTCTCCGATTATCTGGCGGTAGCGCAGCTGACGCCTTACCTCGATAAGCTCGGTTTTAATCTTGTCGGTTACGGCTGCACCACCTGTATCGGCAACTCTGGGCCGCTGCCCGATGAAATAGAAGCCGCAATTAAAGAGGGCGATATTACCGTCGGCGCCGTGCTTTCCGGCAACCGTAACTTTGAAGGACGTATCCATCCGCTGGTGAAAACCAACTGGCTGGCGTCGCCGCCGCTGGTGGTCGCCTATGCGCTGGCGGGCAATATGAAGGTCAACCTGCAGACCGAGCCGCTGGGTCAGGATCGTCAGGGCAACGACGTTTTCCTGAAGGATATCTGGCCGTCGCCGGAAGAGATCGCCACGGCGGTGCAGCAGGTGACCAGTGATATGTTCCATAAAGAGTATGCCGAGGTGTTCTACGGCACGAAGGACTGGCAGCAGATCAAGGTGAGCGAAGCGGCCACCTATGAATGGGACGAAGGATCGACCTATATTCGCCTGTCGCCGTTCTTTGACGATATGGAGCGTGAACCTAAACCTGTCCAGGATATCAAAGGCGCGCGGGTGCTGGCGATGCTGGGTGACTCGGTAACTACTGACCATATCTCGCCCGCGGGCAGTATCAAAGCGGATAGTCCTGCAGGACGTTATCTGCAGTCACATGGCGTCGACAAAGCCGACTTTAACTCTTACGGTTCAAGGCGCGGCAACCATGAAGTGATGATGCGCGGTACCTTCGCCAATATCCGTATTCGCAATGAGATGGTGCCGGGCGTCGAAGGCGGTTATACCCGTCATATACCGAGCGGCGAACAGCTGGCGATCTACGATGCGGCGATGAAGTATCAGGAAGAGGGGACGCCGCTGGCGATAATTGCCGGTAAAGAGTATGGCTCCGGCTCTAGCCGCGACTGGGCGGCGAAAGGTCCGCGTCTGCAGGGTGTTCGCGTGGTGATAGCGGAATCTTTCGAGCGTATCCACCGTTCCAACCTGATCGGCATGGGCATTCTTCCGCTGGAATTTGCGCCAGGCGTGACGCGTAAAACCCTGCAGCTTACCGGTGAAGAGGTGTTCGACATTGAAAATCTGTCGCAGCTGCAGCCGGGCTGCACGGTGAAAGTGACGATGAAGCGCCCGAATGGCACGCAGGAAACGCTGGAGACGCGCTGCCGAATTGATACCGGTAATGAGCTGACCTATTACCGCAACGACGGCATTCTGCACTATGTGATTCGCAATATGCTGAACTAATGATAAAGCCGGGGAAACCCGGCTTATACAACAGCGCTTGAGTATAAAGCGCGGTTGGCATGGGCAGAAGAGCAAAGCGTCCCGCGCCAGGGATGGCGCGGGCCGAGCGAGCAGGGATGCCTTGAGCGACTTTGCGATCGGCCCTTGCCAACCGCGCCGTCTGCCTGGCCTGTAACAGCTCCCTTATTCAGATTTAGGCAGCAGGTGGCCCATCTTTTCCGCTTTAGTATCGAGATAGTGCGCGTTCTTCGGGTTACGGCCGACAATCAGCGGCACGCGCTCGACGATATTAATCCCCGCTTCGCTGAGGATCTCCACCTTACGCGGATTATTGGTCAGCAAACGCACTTCATTTACCCCCAGCAGTTTGAACATATCGGCGCACAGCGTGAAGTCACGCTCGTCTGCCGCAAAGCCGAGCTGGTGGTTGGCTTCGACAGTGTCATAGCCTTTATCCTGCAGCGCGTAGGCGCGGATCTTATTCAGCAGGCCGATATTACGACCTTCCTGACGATGGTAAAGCAGCGCGCCGCGGCCCTCTTCGGCAATGGCGTTCAGCGCCGCTTCCAGTTGAAAACCACAATCGCAGCGTAAACTGAACAGCGCATCACCGGTCAAGCATTCCGAATGAACGCGCGCCAGTACGGGCGTGTTATCGCTGATGTCGCCGAATACCAGCGCGACGTGATCGTGACCGGTTGCCACTTCTTCAAAACCTACCATGAGGAAATCGCCCCAGGGCGTGGGCAGTTTGGCTTCTGCCACCCGTTTAAGCTGCATGTGACTCTCCAGAACCTTCAGAGGATGCGCTATTCTAAAATAGCGCACAGGCCAGTATGGCCTGAAAAAATTGGCAATATTGTGCCACAACGAGAAGTTGGGCTGGTAATTTGTCAGAGCGATTGTAGCGATAAAGCACAATTATCCAATGCGCAATAAGTTATATTATTATTTTTTAAGATAAAATTATTTGCCAGCGGCGCAAGGGCGCCAAATCGAAGGAGAAAGGATGCTGCAGATTTTGCGTCGCACCACGGCAGGCATGTTGCTGCTGATGATCATTCCGGCAACGGTCTGGCTGACCGGCTGGCATTGGCAGCCCGGCCAAAGCGACGCGCTGCTGCGCGTACTCTACTGGATGACGGAAACCGTGACGCGCCCCTGGGGAACCCTGACGAGCCTGGTGCTCAGCCTGTGGGTGCTGTGGTGTTTGCGTTTTCGCCTCAAGCCCTCGTTACTGCTGCTGCTGATCATGAACGCCACGATCCTGACCGGACAATACACCAAATCTTATATCAAAGATCAGGTACAGGAACCGCGTCCCTATGTGGTCTGGCTTGAACATAATCACGGACTGGACGATCGCGAGTTTTACAGCATGACGCGCAAAGAGCGCAGCCAGCGCGTCGATCAGCTGCTCGCCAGCGACCAGCTGCTGCCGGGCTGGCTGAAGCGGCACTGGGCATTTGAAACCGGCTTTGCCTTTCCTTCTGGCCATACGCTATTCGCTGCCAGCTGGGCGCTGCTGGCGGTAGGTCTGCTCTGGCCTCGCCGCCGCTATATCACCATCGCGGCGATCGGCGTCTGGGCGGGCGCGGTCATGGCCAGCCGGCTGCTGCTGGGTATGCACTGGCCGGGCGATCTGGCGATGGCGGTAGTGCTCTCCTGGCTGCTGGTCTCCTTTGCCACCTGGCTGGCGCAGCGCTTTTGCGGCCCGCTTACCGTACCGCCGGAAGAGCGAAAGGACGTGGCGCAAAGGGAAAACGGATTGTAATTCCGTACTTTATCCCCATATTATTGATTGCGCTTGCGTAAAAGCCATTCGCCTGGCGCTGCAGGGAGCAGCATTGTTGCCGCTTTTTTGGCATACTTCTACTGGATAACCTCACAACAGGATGCACTGTGAAATATTTGCTGATTTTTTTAGTGGTATTGGTCATTTTTATTATTTCCGTCACCTTAGGCGCGCATAACGACCAGGTCATCACCTTCAACTATCTGCTGGCGCAGGGCGAATTCCGTATCTCTACGCTGCTGGCCTCGCTGTTCGGCGCAGGGTTTGTGCTGGGCTGGGCCATCTGCGGTCTCTTCTGGCTGCGCGCCCGCGTCTCGCTGGCGCATGCGCAACGCAAAATCAAACGTATGCAGACGCAGCTGGATAAAAGCAATCCGCCTGCGACCTCATCGGCCGCCGTCGCGGGTCGGGAATAGTCCTCCATGCACGAATTGCTGTTTCTGTTATTGCCCGTCGCTGCGGCTTACGGCTGGTATATGGGGCGACGCAGCGCGCAGCAGGACAAGCAACAGGAAGCGAGTCGCCTGTCGCGTGATTATGTTGCAGGCGTTAACTTTTTGCTCTCTAACCAGCAGGATAAAGCGGTCGATCTCTTTCTCGATATGCTGAAAGAGGACAGCGGCACGGTAGAGGCGCACCTGACGCTGGGCAATCTGTTCCGCTCGCGGGGCGAGGTGGATCGCGCGATACGCATTCACCAGTCGCTGATGGAGAGCGCCTCGCTTAACTACGACCAGCGTCTGCTGGCGATCCAGCAGCTGGGCCGCGATTATATGGCCGCCGGACTTTACGATCGCGCCGAGGATATGTTCAAGCAGCTGACAGATGAAACCGATTTCCGCATTAGCGCGCTGCAACAGCTGCTGCTGATCCATCAGGCGACCAGCGACTGGCATCAGGCGATTGAGGTGGCCGAAAGGCTGGTGAAGCTCGGCAAAGATAAGCAGAAAGGGGAGATAGCCCACTTCTACTGCGAACTGGCGCTGCAGGCGATGAGCAGCGACGATCTCGATCGCGCCATGGGGCTGCTGAAAAAAGGCGAGGCCGCCGATCGCCAGAGCGCGCGCGTGTCGATCATGATGGGACGCATCCTGATTGAAAAAGGCGAGTATGCCAAAGCTATCGAGCATCTGCAGCGCGTGCTGGATCAGGATAAAGAGCTGGTGAGCGAAACTCTGCCGATGCTGGAAACCTGTTATCAGCGGCTTAATCAGCCCGATGCCTGGGCGGCATTTTTGCAGCGCTGCGTGGAAGAGAATACGGGCGCGGCGGCTGAACTCTATATGTCTGATATCTTGGAGCGACAGGAAGGGCCAGATGCCGCGCAGCTCTATATCAACCGTCAGCTGCAGCGTCATCCCACTATGCGCGTTTTCCATCGCCTGATGGACTTTCACCTGCATGAGGCGGAAGACGGGCGCGCGAAAGAGAGCCTGATGGTGCTGCGCGACATGGTCGGCGAACAGATTCGCACCAAGCCGCGCTACCGCTGCCAGAAGTGTGGTTTTACCGCGCATGCGCTCTACTGGCATTGTCCTTCCTGCCGCACCTGGTCCTCCGTCAAACCTATTCGCGGACTCGACGGTCAGTAACTGGCCGTTGGACTTTCGCTTAACGCCATCGAAATAGTTACAACATACTATAAAGCAAATTAACACTCACGCGGCAACGTGCAGCTTATCGCCATGCAGGTGGGAAGGTGGCCGCAAACGTTGTCCCTGACATAACGCGCGGGTAGAATGCTTGCCGTTTGTCTTACACGCCCGCTGCCGTTAACTATGAGGAAATGCTATGCCCTTATCATCAGCCGTGACCGCTTCGCCCATTCTTGTGGCGCTCGATTATCACGATCTCAACAGCGCATTGCGTTTCGTCGACCAGATTGATCCCCAGAGCTGTCGGCTAAAAGTCGGTAAAGAGATGTTTACCCTGTTTGGGCCCTCGCTGGTAAAAGAGCTGCAGCAGCGCGGGTTTGAGGTCTTTCTCGACCTCAAATTCCATGACATTCCCAATACCACCGCACATGCGGTCGCGGCGGCGGCGGATCTTGGCGTCTGGATGGTCAACGTGCACGCCAGCGGCGGGGCGCGCATGATGAATGCCGCGCGCGAAGCGCTGGTGCCGTTCGGCAAGGAGGCGCCGTTGTTGATTGCCGTAACGGTATTAACCAGCATGGATGCGGAGGATCTGCGCGGCCTCGGCATCACCTTATCGCCTGCCGAACAGGCCGAGCGTCTGGCGAAGCTAACCCGTGAGTGCGGCCTCGACGGCGTAGTCTGTTCAGCGCATGAGGCCGCACGTTTCAAGTCGGCCATCGGCGCGGATTTTACGCTGGTGACGCCGGGCATCCGTCCGGCGGGCAGCGACGCTGGCGATCAGCGCCGTATTATGACGCCGCAACAGGCGAAACAGGCAGGGGTAGACTATATGGTGATCGGACGTCCCATTACCCAGTCGGCCGATCCGGCCGCCACGTTGACCGCTATTTTAACCAGCCTTAAGGAGTCCTCATGAGCCGCGATAATCCTCTGGTCTACTCAACCGATGCGGGCCGCATCGAGCAGCCGAAAGAAAAAATCGAACGTCCTAAAGGCGACGGCATTGTACGCATTCAGCGTCAGACCAGCGGGCGCAAAGGCAAAGGGGTCTGCCTGATTACCGGACTCGATCTTGACGACGACGCGCTGAACAAGCTGGGCGCAGAACTGAAGAAAAAATGCGGATGCGGCGGCTCAGTGAAAGAGGGCGTGATTGAAATTCAGGGCGATAAACGCGATCTGCTTAAACAGCTGCTGGAAGCGAAGGGCCTGAAGGTAAAACTGGCAGGTGGGTAAAACAAAATCGGGCTACGACAGTAGCCCGAGAGTTTTGTAGATGCGCTGCGTAGCCTTTATTATTAAAAATGCTTTTTGGTCATTAATGGACCTGATGACCGATGACACCGCCCACTGCTGCGCCGCCGAGAGTGCCGAGCGCGCTGCCGTGCGTTAACACTGAGCCACCAATTGCGCCTGCTCCGGCACCGATGGCGGTGTTACGATCGCGTTTTGACCAGTTGGAACAGCCGCTCAGCGCGACAACTAATGCGGTAGCCAAAACAGCTGCGGTAATACGTTTCATGGTTGTTGTCATAAACTTCTCCTTGATTGTGCTCACAGAGGCAACACACTCAGTATAGGTGGTTTTTTCCTCTGTTCTTATATCTGCCCGTATTACGCCATCGCTTCTTCCCTGAAGATGCCGATATGCCTTTTCACTATGGACAATGTTGTCTCGGACAGATAAATGCAACCGGCAAACAGATCCGCCCATTGCATGAGTGAATTCTAAGCCTTATGCAAATTTTCCGAAGATGGAAGATTCCTAATTCACGCCGCATTTTTGCGTTATCAGCCGTTTTCCGCCGCTTTTCCAGCCAATCGCTCCATAACCTTTTCAGAGCCAGCCCCTGCACAATTCAGTGATAAATCTGAGCAGGAGAACACAATGCTGGAACAACTCAAACAGCAGGTACTGGAAGCGAACCTGGACTTGCCGCGTTATAACCTCGTCACCTTTACCTGGGGCAACGTCAGCGCGGTCGATCGCGAGCAGGGCCTGCTGGTGATCAAACCTTCGGGCGTCAGCTACGCCAGCATGAAGCGCGACGATATGGTGGTGGTGGATCTCGCCAGCGGAGAGGTCGTAGAGGGGGACAAGCGGCCTTCGTCTGATACCGCCACTCACCGCGCGCTCTACCAGGCATGGCCGGAAATCGGCGGTATTGTTCATACCCATTCGCGCCACGCCACAATCTGGGCGCAGGCTGGTCGGCCGATACCGGCATGGGGAACGACCCATGCGGATGACTTTTACGGCGAGATCCCCTGTACACGCGCCATGCGTGATGAGGAGATTCAGAACGACTACGAATGGAATACTGGCGGCGTCATCATCGAGACCTTCGCCCAGCGCGATTTGTCGCCGAGCGCGATCCCAGCGGTGCTGGTCAATTCGCACGGGCCTTTCGCCTGGGGACGCGACGCGCACGCGGCAGTACACAGTGCGGTGGTGCTGGAAGAGGTCGCCTATATGGGGCTGTTCAGCCAGCAGCTGCGCGCCGACCTGCCACCCATCAATCAGACGCTGCTCGACCTTCACTACCTGCGTAAGCACGGCGAAAACGCCTGGTACGGTCAAAAAGGGTAATCTGCTGCATCCTCTCTTCAACAAAGAGCAGGGCGCCTGATCCGCCGCGCTCTGCTTCTCACAGAGAACGCAGATCCCACCTGAGCAGGGAGTACCGACCGACAAGAGCAAAGCGTCCCGCAACAGACCGGGCGGGCAGGGATGCCACTTTTGCCTCTTTACGATCGGCCCCTGGTACCTGCGTCTTCCCAAAACATACAGCTGATAAAATGCGCGCTATCTGTGCCTGAAACGCCTGGTATGGCGACGCCGATCAAAATAATGAAATGCACTCTTCACAAAAAATAAAACAGCGTTTCATTTTAAGGATGGGATCACTGTTTTCTGTCGCCGTCCCCCGTACTTTGCTGTCACGCCTTCGGGCATAAAAACGCACCTCCCTCTGGACAGCAAAGGTGATCCCTGATGCATATCAAACGTGCTATCGATAAAATTCCCGGCGGCATGATGCTTATTCCGCTCTTTCTCGGCGCGCTTTGTCATACCCTTTCTCCTGGCGCTGGGAAATATCTCGGCTCATTCACCAATGGCCTGATGACCGGCACGGTGCCGATCCTCGCCATCTGGTTCTTCTGCATGGGCGCCTCAATCAGGATCAGCGCCACCGGCACCGTACTGCGCAAATCCGGCACGCTGGTCATTACCAAGATCGCGGTGGCCTGGATCGTGGCGGCTATCGCTTCACGCGTGATGCCGGAAAATGGCGTAGAAGTCGGGATGCTTGCCGGGCTGTCAACGCTGGCGCTGGTTGCGGCGATGGATATGACTAACGGCGGTCTTTACGCCTCGATCATGCAGCAGTACGGCAGCAAGGAAGAAGCGGGCGCTTTTGTGCTGATGTCGCTTGAGTCTGGCCCGCTGATGACAATGGTGATCCTCGGCACGGCAGGCATCGCCTCCTTTGAACCTCATGTCTTTGTCGGCGCAGTCTTACCGTTCCTGATCGGTTTCGCGCTGGGCAATCTGGATCCAGAACTGCGGGAGTTTTTCGGCAAAGCGGTGCATACGCTTATTCCCTTTTTCGCCTTTGCGCTGGGCAATACCATCGACCTGACGGTTATCGCACAGACCGGCCTGCTGGGCATCTTGCTGGGCGTGGCGGTGATTATCATAACCGGCATTCCGCTGATTATCGCCGATCGTCTGATAGGCGGCGGCGACGGCACCGCAGGCATCGCCGCCTCCAGCACGGCAGGTGCGGCGGTCGCAACGCCGGTGCTGATAGCTGAAATGCTGCCGCAGTTTAAACCGGTTGCGCCCGCCGCCACCGCGCTGGTGGCGACCTCAGTGATTGTGACCTCAGTGCTGGTGCCAGTCATAACTGCTGTTTATTCAAAACGCGTTAAGCGTTCTCGCGTTGCGGTTGGCCAGCGCGCGGCGATCAAGTAACCCCGCTTAAGCATCCCCGACCTCTAAGTCGGGGATATCTCTGGATTTTACTTTATAAATCAATCTCTCATTTGGTCTGGCCTCTCTCTGCATTACGCTGATGTGGCGTTTAACGCATCAAATAAACAGAGGATGAGACGATGACAGTAATTAACCAACCAACCTGCCGACTGTTCACCGAAGTGGGACAGACCACCCAACTTGCCGCGTATTACGAAGAGGGCCGCCGCACCATGTGGATGATGCTGCGGGCGCAACCGCGTCCCAGTTTCAACCACGAATTAATCGAGGAGATCATGAACCTGAGCTATGCGGCGCAGCGTTCCGGTCTGCCGATTGATTTCTGGGTCACTGGTTCGCTGGTGCCGCAGATGTTCAACGCGGGCGGCGATCTGCGCTTCTTTGTCGAGTGCATTCGCAACAACCGCCGTGAGGCGCTGCGCGCCTATGCGCGCGCCTGCGTCGACTGCATTCACTCGGCGGCGCGCGGCTTTGACACGGGCGCGGTCACACTGGCGATGATAGAGGGCAGCGCGCTAGGCGGCGGTTTCGAGGCCGCGCTGGCGCACCACTTTATCCTGGCGCAAAACAACGCGCGGCTCGGCTTTCCGGAAATCGCCTTCAACCTGTTCCCGGGTATGGGCGGCTACTCCTTAGTCGCGCGTCGTGCCGGGATGAAGCTGGCGGAAGAGCTGATTTGCGAAGGGGAGTCACACAGTGCCGAATGGTATGAAACGCGTGGTCTGGTGGACAAAGTCTTCCAGCCTGGCGAAAGCTACCGCTGCACGCGCACCTTCATCGATACGCTGCGACCGAAGCTGAACGGCGTGCGCGCCATGCTGAAGGCGCGTCAGCGCGTACTGCAGCTGTCGCGCGCCGAGCTGATGGATATCACTGAAGACTGGGTAGATTATGCCTTTACGCTGGAACCCAAAGACATTGCCTATATGGAACGTCTGGTACAGTTACAGAACCGTCATAGCGCATCCTTGCGTAAAGCCGGCTAGTAACAACACCTTTTAAACGCGGGCAGGATGCTTAGCCAGCCAATGCCCGAACTGTTCTGCGGGCATTGGTTTTGCATAGAAATATCCCTGACGCCCATCCACACCGTTAAGGAGGACAAATTCTTCTTCCGCTTTGGTCTCGATGCCTTCGGCAATCACCTGCAACGCCAGCGCCTTGGCAACGGCAACGATAGCGCGCACCAGCGACTGAGAGACCGGCTGCTCATTAATATTGCGAATAAAACTCTGATCAAGCTTGATGGCGTTGATCGGTACGCGCGCCAGCTGCGACAGCGAAGAGTAGCCCGTACCGAAATCGTCGAGGTGCACCTGCGCGCCCAGTTCCTGAAACTGTTTCATCAGGGTCAGCGCCTGCGCTTCGTTCTCTATCAGGCAGCTTTCGGTCAGCTCGATATCGATCGGACACTCCGTCAGCCCGCTGTCGATAAGCGCCAGCCTGAGATCGCTGTAGATACTCTGGTCGATGAGTTGCCGTGCGGAGACGTTGACCGCCACGCGCAGATTTATGCCCTGTTCGCGCCAGACCAGAATCTGACGCAGCACGGTCAGCATTACCCAGCGGCCGAGCGGCACAATCAGGCCAGACTCTTCGGCATAGGGGATAAAATCGGCGGGCGAGACCATGCCGCGCTCCGGCGAGTTCCAGCGCACCAGCGCCTCTGCGCTGCGCACCACGCCGTCGCTGTCGAGCTTCGGTTGATAGAACACCGTCAGGTGATCCTGATCCAGCGCCTTGCGCAGGTTGGTGTCGAGCCAGAGGTACTCAAATACGCGCTGATTCATTTCGGCGGCGAAAACGCAGAATTTACCGCGCCCGTTCTCTTTAGCGTGATACATCGCGGTGTCGGCGTTGCGGATCAGGCTTTCCCGATCCTCGCCGTGTAGCGGGGCGAGGGCGATGCCAATGGAACAGCCGCTGTAGACTTCAATCAGGCCGATACGGAAGGGCTGGCGCAGCCGCTCCAGAATGCGCGACGCCATCGCCTCCAGCGCCGCCTGGCTGGTATGTTCCGCCAGCACCACGAACTCATCGCCGCCGAGGCGCGCCAGCGTCTGGTCTTTGCCCAGGCAGCTGAGGATAGCCAGCGATACCGCCTGCAGCAGCTGATCGCCGAACATATGGCCGTAGGCGTCGTTCACTTTTTTAAAATTATCGAGATCGAGGTAAACCACGCCGGTCTCATCGCCTTTCGCCAGCTCCAGCGCCAGGCTAATTTGCTGGTGAATGGCGTTACGATTAGGCAAACCGGTCACGGTATCGGTGTTCGCCATCACGCGCAGGCGCTCCTGCGCCCGTCGCTCTTCAGTTATGTCCGTTCCTGAACAGATGAGGAAAATTTCATTTTTCCCGCTGCCGCTGTGAACGAACTTATTACGAAACAGAAAGAGTCGCTGGCCCTTACGGGTTTTCACCCAGCGCTCCACTTCATAGGAATTGCCGTCGCGGAAGAAACCGGCGATATTGCGGCGCGAAGCGGCCGCCTCCTGTTTGGTCATAAACAGCTGGAAAACGTTACGGCCAATCACTTCATGCTCATTCAGGCCGGTGTACTCTTCGCTGAGGCGGTTAAAGCGCTGAATATTGCCGCGCTGATCGAGAATAACGATCACCGAGTTGGCTTCAGAGACCACCTGTTCGGCAAAAGAGAGGCCCTGGGTCAGATCGCGCGCGACGGCAGACGTATCGCCCCAGGCGGAAGCGGTGCCGGCCCAGCTTGACTGATTAACCTTACGGCCGACAAAGTGCATTGGCACCGGCGTGCCGTGCAGCGACAGCGTCAGGTTGACGCTGGAGGTGATCACCGGCATCGCGCGCAACAGGCTGGCCTGCGCGGGGGTCAGCGCAACGGCGATGTTGGTATGCGCGTTTTCATCCTCTGCTAAATGCAAAGCATCGCTGTCGGTGGTCAGGCGCCAATGAGGGCTGGTCGTGCCAAACAAGGTGTATAGCAACGTTTGCCCTTGTTCATCGGTCATGGAAAGGTCCTCCGGGGAGTGCTCTGCTGGCGTTATCTCATTATTTTATCAACAGTATTCGGCATCTGACTTCAGCACAAGATGCCAGCCAAATATATTTTCCAGTCTGATTAACAATGGCACAAAAAAGCCCCGCATCGCGGGGCCAATTTCCCTGCTTAACAAGGACATTTCCCCAGCTTACCTGCCTGGCTGGGGAACCGGGCATCAAGACAGTATCGATGAAAATCGCGCTCGCTCATCGGGGGCAGATCCGGGTGTTGACGCTGCATATGCTGAAGATAATTTTGATAATCCTGCACGCCGACCATCAGCCGGAAACTTTGCTGCAGCCCACGCCATAACCTGCGCCAGCTAAAACGCGCGGGCGCGGCGATTGGTCGACAGCAGCTAATGCCGGCCAGGCTTGCCGGGCGGACGGCCCGGCGAATCGCATCAGACATGATGAACCTCCTTACGCAGCGACGGCTCCGCTTCGTGCGTGGTCGGCACGTTGCTCTGCAGAGCGCGACGAATAACGAAGAATGCGGCGATAAGCATCGTCACCGCCACCAGCATAAAGAATCCGCACAGCACGGCGTTGATCTGATTGCTGAACACGATGGTCTGCATATCCGCCACGCTCTTCGCCGGCGCGATAATCACCCCGTCGTCGATGCCTTTACGGAACTTATTCGCCTGCGCCAGAAAGCCGATTGACGGCTTTTCATGGAAAATTTTCTGCCAGCCCGCCGTCATTGAGGTAATAAACAGCCAGGCGGTCGGCAGAATCGTTACCCAGGCGTAGCGCTGCTTTTTCATCTTAAACAGCACCACGGTGCCAAGGATCAGCGCCATAGAGGCGAGCATCTGGTTGCCGATGCCGAACAGCGGCCATAGCGTATTGATGCCGCCCAGCGGATCGACCACGCCCTGATAGACGAAAAAGCCCCAGCCGGCGACTGAAACCGCCGTGCCCGCCATATTGCCCGCCCACGACCGGTTATTCGCCAGTGACGGCACTACGGTGCCGACCAGATCCTGCACCATAAAGCGACAGGCGCGCGTGCCGGCATCCACGGCGGTAAGAATGAACAGCGCTTCAAACAGGATAGCGAAGTGGTACCAGAAGGCCATCATCGCGCGGCTGTTAAAGACGTCGCTGATGATATGCGCCATGCCGACCGCAAAGGTCGGTGCGCCGCCCGCGCGCGACAGCACCGAGGCCTCGCCGACATCGCGCGCGATGCTGGCGAGCGACTCAGGCGTTACCACAAAGCCCCAGCCGTTAATCACCTGCGAGGCGTTCTCCACCGTCGTGCCGATCAGCGCGGCAGGCGAGTTCATGGCGAAGTAGACGCCAGGATCGATAACTGAGGCGCAGATCAGCGCCATAATGGCGACGAAAGATTCCATCAGCATCGCGCCATAGCCGATAAAGCGGATATGGCTCTCGCGCTCCACCAGCTTCGGCGTGGTGCCGCTGGAAACCAGCGCATGGAAGCCGGAAATCGAACCGCAGGCGATGGTGATAAACAGGAACGGGAAAAGCTGTCCCGAGAAGACCGGGCCGCTGCCGTCAATAAAACGCGTAACGGCTGGCATTTTCATTTCCGGCATGGCGAACAGGATGCCGATAGCCAGCCCGACAATCACGCCGATTTTCAGGAAGGTCGAGAGGTAGTCGCGCGGCGCCAGCAGCAGCCAGACCGGCAGCACCGAGGCGACAAAGCCGTAGATAACCAGCACCCAGGTCAGCGAGGTGCCTTTCAGGGTAAAGAAAGGGCCCCAGAAGGGATCCTGCGCGACGTTTCCGCCGTAGATAATCGCCGCCATCATCAGCACAAAGCCAATCAGGGAGACTTCCGCTATTTTGCCGGGGCGGATAAAGCGCATATAGACGCCCATCAGCAGCGCAATCGGAATCGTCGCGGCGATAGTAAAGAGGCCCCACGGCGAGTTAGCCAGCGCTTTAACCACCACCAGCGCCAGCGCGGAGAGAATAATGATCATCACGCCGAGCGCGCCGAGCATGGTGATCACGCCAGCGAAAGCGCCCAGCTCCTGGCGCGCCATTTCGCCCAGCGAGCGGCCGTCGCGGCGGGTAGAGATAAACAGCACAAGGAAATCCTGCACCGCGCCCGCCAGCATCACGCCGACGAGGATCCAGATGGTGCCGGGCAAAAAGCCCATCTGCGCCGCCAGTATCGGGCCGACCAGCGGACCCGCGCCTGCAATGGCGGCAAAATGGTGGCCGAACAGCACCCATTTATTGGTCGGCACATAGTCGAGGCCGTCATTGAAACGTTCGGCTGGCGTACGACGACGATCGTCCAGTTCAAAAATATTGCGTGCGATAAACAGGCTGTAAAAGCGATAGGCGATGCTGTAGCAGGCGACGGCGGCCACCACCAGCCAGACTGCATTAACCTGTTCGCCGCGATTTAACGCCAGCATAGCAAATGCGCCCGCGCCGACTAACGCCACCACTAACCAGATCGCGCCGGTTTTGACGTTCTTCATGACCTCACTCCTTGTATGAACCGAAAGGGACGTTCAAAGACAACGAGTCAAAAGTAATGTAATGGAATGTAAGTGAAAGTTAATGTGTTGAGAAGTGTGAAGCGGGGAACAAATTTAACATTTGTAGCAGCGGCAAAGAAGAAAGGGGGATAACTATCGTTATCCCCCATTTTTTATGTTCAGACCGCGGGGCGGGCAACCACGCTGCGCGTTTCCATACGCACTTCGACGATGGTGACGTCAATGACGTCCGTTACGCGATAGGCGATCTCGCCTTTAATCTGTACGGTGCCGTGCTCCTGGCTGCACACCAGCTCGTCGCGCACCGCATGGATAAAGGGCGCCGGGATAAAGGCGACCGCGCCGTTCTCCAGCAGGCGCACGCGCATGCCGCCGCGCGAGACATCAATAATCTCCGCGCTGAACTTGCGGTCGGTGCCGGCATGCGGCGCGAGCCAGCGCGCATAGAGCCAGTCGCCAACGTCGCGCTCCGCCATGCGGTTAAGGCGACGACGTTCGCCCATGGTCACCGTCAACGCCTCATCAGGGCGCGCGCCTTGCTCGCCGCGAATAATCGCTTTCAGCAGACGATGGTTGATCATGTCGCCCGACTTACGGATCGGCGAGGTCCAGGTGGCGTAAGCCTCCAGACCCAGCCCGAAATGGGGGCCTGGCTCGGTGCTGATCTCAGCAAATGACTGGAAGCGGCGAATGCGGCTGTCCAGATACTGCGTCGGCTGCGCATCCAGCTCGCGGCGCAGCTGGCGGAAGCCTTCCAGCGTCGTGATAGCGGCAGCGTCAACGGTCACGCCATGGCTGGACAGCACGGCAGCAGCCTGCTCGGCGTTCGTCGCGTCAAAGCCGGTGTGCACGTTGTAGACCCCAAAGCCGAGCTTCTCACGCAGCACTTTACCGGCGCAGACGTTCGCGAGGATCATCGCTTCTTCTACCATACGGTTGGCGATACGGCGCGGCTCGGCGACGATATCCAGCACTTCGCCTTTCTCGCCGAGAACAAAGCGGTAATCGGGGCGATCTTTAAACACCAGCGCATGGTTGTGACGCCATTCGCTGCGCGCCAGGCAGATGCGATGCAGCAGACGGATCTGTCGGGCGATCGCCTCGCTCTGCGGCTGCCATTCGCCGCTGTTTTCCAGCCAGTCGGAAACCTCGTCGTAAACCAGTTTGGCTTTAGATTCGATCCACGCGGCAAAAAAGTGTACGTCGTCGCCCAGCGATCCATCCTGCGCGACGGTAACGCGGCAGGCCAGCGCCGGGCGGCGCACGTTCGGACGCAGCGAACAGACGTCGTCGGAGAGTTCGCGCGGCAGCATCGGGATATTAAAGCCCGGCAGATAGTTGGTGAACGCGCGCTGCGCCGCCAGCTTGTCCAGCTCGCTGCCTTCCGGCACGTAAGCGGTCGGGTCGGCGATGGCGATAGTGAGGCTCAGCGTGCCGTCGGCGTTCTCTTCGACATAGAGCGCGTCATCCATATCTTCAGTGCTGGCGCTGTCGATGGTGACGAAATCGAGCGCGGTCAGATCTTCACGCGTCAGGTTTTCATCCAGCATCTCGCCAAAGCCAACCTGCGGCGCTTCGCGCTCCAGATTATGGCGCGACAGGGTGACCCACCAGGGCGCCAGATGATCGTCGGCTTTAACGATAAATTCAGTCAGTTCGGCATAGAAACCGCGGTCGCCTTTCAGCGGGTGACGGCGCATTTCGGCGACGGCCCAGTCGCCAGCCTGGAAATCATGGCTCAGGCCACGCACCGGACGGCAGGGGATAGCGTCTTTTAATAACGGATGGTCCGGGACGATGGAAAGACGGTCATCTTTCTTCTGCACGCGGCCGACAAAGCGGCTGAGGAAGGGTTCGATCAGCGTTTCAGGCTCGGCGCTTTCACGATCCTTATCGCTGTGGATGACGGCAGAAACACGGTCGCCGTGCATCACCTTCTTCATCTGCGGCGGCGGAATGAAATAGCTTTTCTGCGCGTCGACTTCAAGGAAGCCGAAACCTTTTTCGGTGCCTTTAACAACACCTTCTGCGCGAGGAGTCTGCGCGTGGAGCTTCTCTTTGAGCTGCGCGAGCAGCGGATTATCCTGGAACATAGTCAGTTTAGTTTCGTGGCCTAAGAGCGGCTGCTAGTTTTACGCGAATCAGGGGCGCGCGGCAAGGCAAAAGAGGGTAAAAAAGCCGGATTAACCGGCTTTTATCTAAGGAAACTCTGACCTTACGCAATGCGCTGCGTAGGCAGTGAAACCGACAGCTCCAGCTTAACCGGAACCGATTTGGAGGTCGGCGTGCCGCTGATATCGCCGAAGCTGTTGAGCGGGACCAGCGGGTTGGTTTCCGGGTAATAAGCCGCCAGGTTACCGCGCGGAATATTGTAGGGCACCAGTTTGAAACCGCTGACGCGACGCGAAATATTGTCGTTCCACAGGGTTTCGATATCCACCAGCTGACCTTCCGTAAAGCCGAGCGCCTGCATATCTTCCGGGTTGATAAACACCACTTCGCGCTGGCCGTAAACGCCGCGGTAACGGTCATCAAGGCCGTAAATCGTGGTGTTGTACTGGTCATGCGAACGCAGCGTCTGCAGCGTAAACGGCACCTCAGCCACATCCGCCGGGAAGAGCGATTCAGGCAGCGCTGCGCTGCTGAACTCCGCTTTCTGCGTCGGGGTGTTGAAGCGCAGATCCGCCGCCGCGTTGCCGAGGTAGAAACCGCCCGGCAGGTCGCACTTCTCATTGAAGTCGGCGAAGCCCGGGATCGTGGCGGCGATATGGTCGCGGATCAGGTTGTAATCGGCGGCCAGCTCCAGCCACTTCACTTTTTCATCGCCCAGCACCGCGTGCGCGATGCCCGCCACAATGGCGGTTTCAGAGCGCTGCGTCTCCGCCAGCGGAATGCCGATGCCTTCGGAGGCGTGCACCATGCTGAAGGAGTCCTCAACGGTGATGAACTGGTTGCCACTCGCCTGCGTGTCACGCTCGGTACGACCCAGCGTCGGCAGGATCAGGCTCTCTGCACCCGGCACCAGGTGGCTACGGTTGAGCTTGGTGCTGATGTGCACCGTCAGACCACAGCGCTGCAGCGCCTCTTCGGTGCGCGGCGAATCGGGTGCAGCGGCGGCCAGGTTACCGCCCAGCGCGATCAGCACTTTGATCTCGTCGCGCAGCATCGCATTCAGCGCGTCAACCGTGTTATGGCCGTGTTCGCGCGGCGGCTCAAAGCCGAAGTGGCTGCCGAGCGCGTCGAGGAAGGCTTTGCTGGGCTTCTCATCGATACCCATCGTGCGGTTGCCCTGCACGTTACTGTGACCGCGTACCGGACAGAGGCCCGCGCCTTTTTTGCCGAGCTGGCCGAACAGCAGCTGCAGGTTAACGATCTCACGTACCGTATCTACCGAGTGCTTATGCTGAGTGATGCCCATCGCCCAGGTGATAATGACGCGATCGGAACTCTGGTAAATCGCCGCAGCTTCGCGGATTTGCGCTTCGCTCAGACCAGACTGCTGCACGATCTGCATCCAGTCAGTGTTGTCTACCGCATCGAAATAGGCTTCGACGCCGTGGGTGGTCGCGTTAATAAAGGCTTCGTCAAACAGGCCTTTCTCACCGGCCGCTACGCGGGCGCGATGGGTTTCCAGCAGCGCTTTCACCATGCCGCGCACCGCCGCCATATCACCGCCGAGATTCGGCTGATAGTAGGCGGAGCTGATGGTGCCCGCTTTGGAGGTGACGACTTCCAGCGGCTTCTGCGGATCGGCGAAACGCTCAAGGCCACGTTCACGCAGCGTGTTGAAGGTCACGATTTTCGCGCCGTGATCGGCAGCGTGGCGCAGGCTGTGCAGCATACGCGGGTGGTTGGTGCCCGGGTTCTGGCCAAAGACGAAGATCGCGTCAGCATGGTCGAAGTCGTCGAGACGAATGGTGCCTTTGCCGACGCCGATGCTGCGCTTCAGACCGGCGCCGCTCGCTTCGTGACACATGTTGGAGCAGTCCGGGAAGTTATTGGTGCCCGCCAGACGGCCGAACAGCTGATAGAGCCAGGAGGCTTCATTGCTGGCACGACCGGAGGTGTAAAGCTCCATCTGGTTCGGGTTATCCATCGCCTTAATGTGCTGTGCGATCAGCGCAAAGGCGTCGTCCCAGCTGACCGGCTCGTAGTGGTCAGTTTCAGCGTTATAGCGCATCGGATGGGTCAGACGGCCCTGATACTCCAAGAAGTAGTCGCTCTGGGCATAGAGTTTGGTGACGCTGTGCTGTGCGAAGAAATCGGTATCGACCACGCGACGCGTCGCTTCCCAGGTCACCGCTTTAGCGCCGTTTTCACAGAAACTAAAGGTGCTTTTGTTATCGTCGCCCCAGGCGCAGCCCGGGCAGTCGAAGCCGCGCGCTTTATTCATGCGCATCAGGTTGCGCATATTTTTCAGCGCGGCCTTGCTGTCGAAAACGAAACGGGTAGTGGCTTCCAGCGAACCCCAACCGCCCGCAGCGGCGCGGTAAGGCTTAATTTTACGTTTGAATTTCATGGTGAGTGCAGGCTTATGTTTTTTGTAGGAAGTTTGTTATCAGGATATATCCTGACGGTGAGGGAAGTGTGCGACTGCAATCATAAGTTGTCTAATTGATTGACTTAATGGTGCGATAGCCGCCGTTTATCGCGACACAGGCGTAATTGTGATGCTGCTCAAATTTTACTCTCTGGTAACCTGGCGATAACGGGAGTTACTGGCGCATCGGGTCAATACTTGCACCTTCTTCTCTGAAAGGGCGCACCTCATGAAACAGCTCACCAGTCAGATCCATGCATTTGGCAAAGCCTTAATGATGCCGATCTCGGTGATCGCGGCGGCGGGGATCTTCCTCGGCCTCGCGGCCGCGATGCAGAACCCGGCGATTACCGGCGACGCCTTTGCTCAGATGCAGGTGCCGCAGCTGATTATCGGTTTCATTCGTAAAGTGGCGGGCGCGCTTTTTGCCAACCTGCCGGTCTTTTTCGCTGTGGCCAGCGCCATTGGTCTGGCGAAGGCGGAGAAGCCGACGGCCGCCTTCGCCGCCGTTATCGGTTATATCGCCATGAACGTCGGCATCAACGCCACGCTGGCGGCGAAAGGGTTGACGGCGGCAACCACCACGCCGGAAGCGCTGCAAAAGGCGGGTATGGATCAGACTGCGGCGATGATGACCTCGGCGGAATATATCCAGATGTTGGGCATCTTCACCTACAACATGAGCGTGCTGGGGGGCGTTATTGCCGGGCTGTTGACGGTGATGCTGCATAATCGCTTCTATACCCAACAGTTGCCGACTGCTATCAGTTTTTTCGGCGGACGTCGCTTCGTGCCTATCGTCACCGTGGTCTTTCTGCCGCTGGTGGGCGTGCTGCTGGCGCTGATCTGGCCGACGCTCGGCGCGGGTATCGCCTGGGTCGGTCAGATGATCGGCAAAAGCGGGCAGTACGGCGCCTTTCTGCTCGGGACGGCGGAACGCATCCTGATCCCGACCGGATTGCATCATATCCTCAACGAAACCGTGCGTTTCACCCCCATTGGCGGCATCGCCACGGTAGATGGGCAGACGCTGGTGGGGGCGCTTAATATCTTCAACGCGTCGCTGACCCATCCCGGATCGGTGCCTGACGACACGCTGCGCAACGCCACTCAGTTTCTCGCGCAGGGCAAGATCCCGGTCATGATGTTTGGTCTGCCGGCCGCCGCGCTGGCGATCTACCACACCGCGCGCCCTGAACATAAACAGCGGGTCAAGGCGTTGATGATGGCGGGTGCGCTGACCTCGTTCACTACCGGCATTACCGAGCCGCTGGAGTTCTGCTTTATCTTCGTTTCGCCGGTGCTCTATCTGATGCATGCGCTGCTTACCGGTCTCTCTTTTATGCTGATGTCGATGCTGCACCTGATGATTGGTAACGTGCAGGGCGGCGTAATCGATCTGGTGGTATTTGGCATACTCGGCGGCAGTAAAACGCACTGGTGGTGGACGCTGGCGCTCGGCGCGCTCTATGCGCCGCTCTACTACTACGGGTTTCGATTTATTATCACGCGCATGGGCGTCGAGACGCCGGGACGCGAGTCCGACGATGAAAAACCGCAGCAGGTGGCGGCGGGTGAGCGCACCAGAGTCATTATCAGCGGTCTCGGGGGAGAGGCCAATATTGAGGATGTCGACTGCTGCTTTACCCGCCTGCGCGTACGGGTCAAGGATATGAAAGAGGTAGTGGATCAGACGCTGCTCACCACCGGTGCCAACGGCATCAATCGCGTCAGCGAGCACGATATCCAGGTTATCTATGGCCCGCAGGTCGAAAAGATCGCTAACGAAGTGAAAAGCGCGCTCGGCGTGGCGTGAAACGATTTACGTCTACACTTAACAGACCGGAAGCGAACAAGGAGACGGAAATGTTTAAACATAAAACCAATGAAGAACGTAAACAGGAAGGCGACGTGAGCAAGAGCGCCCCCGAGAGCACGCCGCACGTCGGCAACGCCTATGAAGAGGACGATCATCCGGCGGTCGACGCGCCCAATGAGCACGGCGAAATCCCTCGCACCCGCGATGACCATAACGATGACAAGAAAGATCCCTATCAGGATCGGGATAAAAAATAGCGCTTAGCGCGCAGCCATATCGGGTTCCCACCTGGCTGACCAGATTAGTTATGGTGGGAGCTGTATCACGACCTTTTCCAGCCGCTACGCCGACGTTCCCGCCTTTATCTCGCGCTGCGAATGCGCTTTTTATCTTCTCTGGTCCTGACAGGAGACGCCGACGCTTTTTCTTTTCAGCGGTGTACCGCATTATGAAAGTGCGGCGAGCTGGCCAAATGAAAACTGGCGCTCTGGCGTTTGTCAGCTTGTCACTGAGACCGGATAAGAGGATCATAGCGCTACGTTTTTCCGGCACTGCAGACGCTATGCTGATCAGCACTGAACAATTACGCAGCACCTCAGCGGATATCCGACTCGCCTCTACGCTTGCCGCCGTGGCTGGCGCGCTCAATACCGCAGCATTTGAAGTTGTAGGCTTTTTCTCGGCCAATATGACAGGAAACGTTTCATCGCTTTCAGATCATCTTGCTAAAGCCAATATGGCTCCGGCCATCTTTTTTCTGTCGGTTATCTCTGTTTTTATCGCCGGCTCCGCTTTCTCAACGGTCATTATTAATATCGGGCGCAGGCGAAAGATACGCACGGTCTACGCATTGAATATCTTGATTGAGGGAGCGGGACTGGTTGGTCTCGGCGTCGTTGAAACCTGGCTAACGCCGCTTTCACCTGGAGTCGTATTGATATTATGCCTGAGCTTCCTGATGGGGCTGCAAAATGCGGTGGTGACAAGGATATCGAACGCCCGGGTAAGAACCACCCATGTTTCAGGAACCTCGACCGATATCGGCATCGAGCTGGCGATGCTGTTCGATATCCTGAGACGCAAAGAGTCTCCTGAGTACGCGCCGCTTTATCTTGACCGTCTGAAACTCCATGCCCTAACGCTCTTCTCTTTCCTGACAGGCGGCGTGGCCGGTATATGGCTCTATCGTCTGCTGGGATATCTTTTTATCATTTTGATCGGCCTTATGCTTGTGCTGCTGGCCTTGCATACTATCTTCAGCCAGCCCCGACGGTAATTTCTGCGATCTTTCATGAAGCGATGCAGATAAAACAGGTTCATCTGTTTCAGGGTGGAAAGTGCCGGGGCAGAGAGGATCTGTGCGCTTCGGCACATCAGGCTGCAACATTGACATCACTATAATGTCTGCCGGAAGATGTTCTGAAAAGAGGTCATTTTTTATTTAGTGCAGCATCTGCTACATAATTTAAACACACTCAGTAATCCTTGTTATAACCTTGACAGGTAAAGAAAATAAACATTAAACAGTTAATTTCCTCTGTAATCAGTTTATTGATAACAACTTATCTCCTTTGATCCCGACACATTTCCCGCAAGCCGCGTCACACAACAATCCAGAGACCAGTTTTCATCCTGCATAATCACTTTGCATCCTCCAGTGTCATGCCTGAACCCGTGAAAATCTCTACCTGTGTTAGTACATAAAATCGGTTATCACCGAACAGATGAGCAACTCCTGCGCTTTCTGGAAGTCGTGAATCTTCATGGCTGGCCCCTTTGATTTAACGTGTCGATAAGGCTGCGCAAGCACGCACGAAGGCGGCGAGTGATCCGTTCTAAAAATGACTCTTCGAACTGGGTGAAGCCCACGATGGGTCCATCCACGATAAAAAATGTCATCGTGGGATTCCTGTTTAGTTGTTCAGGCAAGTACTGACGAAAATAAAAGGCCCAGACATTCCTGTTGGGCTAATGATTTGTCTCCGCTCTTTCGCACCGAAATGCGCTGGTGCGAATCCACCGCTGAACTGACTACTCCATCTCTTTTGCGGTATCACTCTTTTTAGGTACAACTCATAAGATGTGTATAATGCTAAATTTCTGGTTTAAAAAACTTATAATTTGATCTAAGTTAGCTATATATATGGATTTAATGGTTGGATTGAGCGTTATCTAGCTGTTGGTACTGGTTACGTACCCAGGGAGGTAGAATGTGTAACCTTAATTTTTGTTGCCCTCATTGCGGTTGCAGGAAGTTTGTCTTTACGAATTATTGCCAACGCAGGCAAACCAGGCATGGTGCTGCTTGCGCAAAATGTGGGGCCTATCTGACTCCTGACTCATGCTTGATAAATAACGACGAGCAACGGTCTGACGGAGGCCGGGAAAGTACACCAAGAGAACCTCAGGATCAGGATTAATACAAAACGAGCGTGAACGGTGTTACAACAGTCACTATCTGGTGATGGGGGGCCCGCCACCCGTTCCATTTCTCTTCTGTCAGCAGTTACTGGCCGCACGCTGCGAGCATTGCGCTGGCAACCGGGCAGGCATTTCGGGCACAGATTTTATTATTCAAGGATGAGCCCTCTGGCTCTGACAACGTTGATTGCATCGCTCTGGTTGCGAAGTAATCACGCAATTGCATGCCACCTTCAACATGCTTTTAGTCTGTGTTCTCTGTTGCTGTAAAAGGGAACGCGCAGCCACCTGTCTCTTTACTCCTCTCCCTCTCCTGAATTTGGGCGTAAAAAAAGCCGCCTGAGCGACCTGCTGGTAAAAAAGGCGGGATATTTAGCCACGCCCGGCGTGTGGTTTCCTTACTTTCCACAGGCAATCAGAGGGAAATACATGAGCGAACATCAGGGCTTTACAAATGACCCTGTACCGCCTCGAATACAGCCAAAACCTTCACCGGCACAAACGCCGAAGAAGTAATGGGCGATAAATGGGCAGAAAAGAGATCATACCTCACCATGAAATTCCACGGCCTACTCCTGTGCTGCCGCAACCAAAGCAAAAGTAACTGATGAACGCGACTACGGTCGCGTTTTCCTCACCAGGGCCGCTTAGTTACCTCAACTTCTCGCCGTTAATTCACCATACAACCTTCGTCAGCAGGAGATAGTAAATCAGATGCAGGCTCAAGCTCAGGGGAGCGAAAAGCGTGACGTATAAAAAAGCCCCGGCGACGGGGCAGAGGTAGACCGCGCCCATCTGAGCAGGCTGCGGGATGATCACATCGTTTTATTAGATGCATGCACGCTGCGTCTTTAAAAAAGCCCGCTACGCGAGGAACGGTAGCGGGCAACCGTGGTAGAGCACTGCTACGAGCCTTTTCGGGGCCTCTTGTATTGTCTGGTAATGTTATTGAGGGCATCCTCACCTTCCAGGCAAGCTTTAAGAATGGCTATTTAAAAGGGAGTGACAAAAGCAATGCTTTGAAGATAGTGGAAATTAACGATAAGTTGCTAAGGCATTAATAAAAAAATAACATGCAGAATGCGCGTCTGCAAGGGGAGGCTTTATTGTAATATTAGATCCATTTAGATGTGGATATAGTGGCGAGGCTAAGGCATACCTGGCGTGACTGTCTTTAAGTAAATCTGTATGAAGGCAGGATGGTGCAAGCTATATGTTTTGGTGTCGAGCTCGATGGCTTTTTTCCCCGCCTTTTCATCTGGCCTCAACCGTGCGCTTACCGTACCTCTTTACCCGAGAAGATTACCCGCCTGTATTGGGGGTAGTAATAGCGAGTCCCGACAAGCAAGAGAGGCGTCGGCAACCAAAGAGCAAAACAAATCCTTTCCCTGCGCGTAAAAAATGAAGCAATTAAGCAGTTAGATGAGCGGCTAAAAATCAGAACAAAGGGCAGGGCAACTCTATAAAAAAGCCCGCTCAATGGCGGGCAAATGCGTGTCTTGTTCTTATCGTTCGCAACACTTTGCTGTGTGCTACAAGGTGATATTACCCTCGCGGCCCAGGTAAATCCTTTATGAGTGGCGGACTTGTGAGCTGTATCATTGTGTTACCTGAGGCTTAAAAAGCCTGCTTGAGTCAACCTAATCGTAATCCGACTACAAAAAAACCGGCGAGCAGCTTTCGCATCGAAACGCCAGGCGGCGAAACGATGAAAGGAGAGGTAATGGAGAGAATTATCGTGCCAGGTAAAGTTACTGCGACGATTGTCGATGATGACAATAAGTTCCGGCCGACGATCTGAGCGTGGCAGCTTCCGTCTCATTTTGGGCTTCACGTTGACAACCCGGCGGCCCTACCTGAAGATCAAAGGTAAGTTACACAGGCATTTTTTTTATTTAGTACACCTGTCAGGACATAATTTTATTTTTACACACAGAAAACCTTGTTAAGCGATTGATAGGTAAAGAAAATAGACATTAAACAGTTAATTTACCTCTGCAACCTTGAGCGTGAGCGCCACTTTGGCCGGGCGGCGGAGGCCAGTTTCGTCAGCCAGCCGACGCTCTCAATGCGCCTGAAAAATCTTGAACGCGAACTCGGGCTGTCTTTGATCAACCGCAGCAATAACTTTGTCGGCTTCACGCCGGAAGGCGACCGCGTGCTGGCGTGGGCGCGGGAAATCGTCTCGGTCTATCAGGGACTAAAGCTGGAAGTGGAGTCGCTGAAGCACGGCGTCAACGGCACGCTGCGCATCGGGGTGATGCCGCAGTGCAGCGTGGCTCTGCCGGAGCTGCTGAAAAAGGTGCAGAACCGCTATCCGCAGCTTAACTACCGTATCGCTGCGCTGAGCGCCGATCAGCTGCTGGAGGCGCTGAACAGCCACACGGTTGACGTTGGCATCGGTTTTTTCGAGCTGGCGACGCTGCGTGAGCTGCATTTTCAGACGGCGTTCCTGCCTGAACGCGGGGTAGAAGCGATTTTCGATCCCGCGCAGTTTCCCGAACTGGTCAGCGATGAGCCTCTCTCGCTGGCCGCGCTCGCTGCCTTGCCGCTCTGCCTCTCGGAGCCGACGCGCTATTTTCGCCGCTATCTGGATATGGCTTTCCGCGAAGCGGGTCTGACGCCGCAGGTAATGGTAGAGAGCGCCGCTATTCTTGAGCTGGTGCAGAGCGCGCAGGTAGGGCTGGGGGTGCTGGTGTCGCCTGTCGGCCATCTGCTGCCGTCGATGCTGAATGGCATGGCGCAGCGGCCGATTACCATTACCCATATGGCGCGCCAGGCGGCGCTGGTCATTGCCGAGCCGGGCCGCGCGTCGCCGCTGTCACAACACTTCTTCGACGAGGCGCGCAGCCACCTCGAAAGCTACGTCGTTTCACCCATGGCGTAAAACAGCCGGCTGTTCCAGTTGCCGATCGCGACCGCCTGAATCAGGGCGAACAGCGCTTCCGGATGCCAGCCTTCTGCGACCAGCGGCTGCAGATGCGCCGCGCTGAACCGCTCCGGCGAGCGCGTCAGCTGCGCCGCCAGCGCCACAACGCGGCCCTGCGTCGTCGGCTGGCTGGCGGCCTCATCCACGGATTCCAGCAGCATATTGCGTACCTCGCCCGGGAAAAACTGAAACGCCCAGCGGCAGCCGAGCGTGCGGGCGCAGGTCGCCTCCGCCAGCGGCGTAAACGCGGCAGGGACGATACGCTGGCGCAGCGTTTGCCAGCCGTAGAGCGCGGCGGCGTCGTGCGCCAGCAGCCAGACCGTATCGGCGAGCTCGGGATGCGGCTGGCAAAAGGTGACGGCGGCAAGCTGCTCGGCGCTGGCGTAGCGCAGCTCCAGCGGCTTAATACCGGGTTTCCACGTCTGCCTCTCGGCAAAGCCGTCGCGGCTGGCATCAGGCGGCGGCGTTACGCCCGGCAGCCAGCGCACCGGCAGCGCCAGCAGCGCATGCAAACCGGCGACGACGCGCGCCTGATAGCTGACGAAGCCGACGATCTGATTCAGCGTGACGATATCCGGCTCGGTCAGGCCCACGGCGTCCAGCGCCCGGAGCGCCGCCGCGTTAATCAGTTCCGGCTGCATCGCCAGCTGGCGCGCATACTGCGTCAGCTGGGTCAGGCGGTTGTTGCTCTTCCGCGAAGAGTCGGGGCCGGGCAGGGGATTGAGGCGCGCCGAATAGTGATTGCACAGGCGCTGCACGCCCGCGATCTGCGCGACGGTCAGCGCGGTGCTGAGTCGATCGTAAAGGGTCAGGGTATGGGTCAGCGTCGCCGTCACGCGATCGGGAAACAGCAACTGGCTGAGATCTCTCGAGGCCAGCAGCATCGGCTGGCTGGCCTGCAGCAGCGGCTGAAGCGCGCAGGCCTCCTGCTGTAAACCCAGCAGGAAACGGTCGTTGATAAGGGCTGCTTCGGGAACCAGCGGCTCAGCCTGGATGGCGTGCGGGCTGGTCTGGCTCTCGTAAAACCAGTGGTGATGGCCAGGATAGCGGCGTTGTTCCATGGTTATTCCTTTTGCAAATAACTGGCACGTCGCGCATGGCGTGAATCCGAAACCGTGACGCGCGCCCGGGGGCTGGCTTATCGTCGCTTAACGGTAGAGAAGGGCAAAAGATCGATCGGTGATAATTAATAGCCGGTAGCTATAAGGCGGGGAAAGTGAGCAGCAAAAGAGAGGGCGAGCCAGGCTCGCCCTTACAACTTATTTCAGTTCCAGCTCGTTCATCGCGGCGATGCTGAAGCCGCCGTCAACGTGAACGATCTCGCCGGTGATGCCGCCGGCCAGGTCAGAACAGAGGAACGCCGCTGAGTTGCCGACGTCTTCGATGGTAACGGTACGGCGAATCGGGGTAACCGCTTCGCAGTGCGCCAGCATCTTACGGAAATCTTTGATGCCTGATGCCGCCAGCGTGCGGATCGGGCCGGCGGAAACGGCGTTCACGCGCACGCCTTCAGGACCCATCGCGTTCGCCATATAGCGTACGTTCGCTTCCAGCGACGCTTTTGCCAGACCCATCACGTTGTAGTTCGGGATCGCGCGCTCTGCGCCCAGGTAGGAGAGCGTCAGCAGGGCGGAGCCCGGGTTCAGCATCTCGCGGCACTCTTTCGCCATCGCAACAAAGCTGTAGGCGCTGATGTCGTGGGCAATCTTAAAGCCTTCACGGGTAACGGCGTTCACATAGTCGCCATCCAGCTGGTCGCCCGGGGCGAAACCGATGGAGTGAACGAAACCGTCAAATTTCGGCCAGGTTTTTGCCAGTTCAGTAAACAGCGATTTGATGCTCTCGTCTTCGGCCACATCGCACGGCAGAACAATGTCTGAACCCAGTTCTTTAGCAAACTCTTCCACACGACCTTTCAGTTTGTCGTTCTGGTAGGTGAAAGCCAGTTCTGCGCCCTGCTTGTGCATCGCCTGCGCAATTCCGTAGGCAATAGAGAGTTTACTGGCAACGCCAGTAATCAGAATGCGCTTACCGGAAAGAAAACCCATAGCTGTAATCCTTATGGTCATTGTTGTTGGCGGCCGCATTGGTTAAAAAACAGGCGACCGCGTTAATCGACGTGCGGATTCTAGCACGTCTCAGGCAAATGGGGTAAACCAACCTGTATCAGCGTTCCCGTCGCCAGGCTTCTGCCGTCAGCGCTTCGCCAAAATGGCTGGAAATCAGCCGCTTAGTCAGGTCGTGCAGCGGCGAAGCCAGCACGTCGGCGGTGCCGCCGCGCTCGACCACTTCCCCCTGGTGCATCACCAGCACCTGATCGCTGATGTGCTTCATCATACCGAGATGCTGCGTCACATAAATATAGGTGATGCCGTGCTGCTCCTGTAGCTCCAGCATCAGATTGACCAGCTGGGAGCGCATCGTCATATCGAGCGAGGCGAGGGCTTCGTCAGCGATAATGACCTTCGGCTGCAGGATCAGCGCGCGCGCCAGGCCAAGACGCTGCTTCTGTCCCGGCGCCAGCATATGCGGATAGTATCCGGCGTGATCGCGCAGCAGACCCACCTGGCGCAATGTCGCGATGATGCGCTTCTCGCGCGCTTCCGGCGGCAGATCGCTGTTCAGCCGCAGCGGCAGGTCAAGGATCTGGCTAACGCGCTGGCGCGGATTAAGCGAGGTCGAGGGATCCTGGAATATCATGCGGATGCGCTGGCTGCGGTAGCCATAGTCGCCAAACTCCAGCGGATGATCGTTAATCAGGATTTCGCCTGCGCTCGGCGCCACCATGCCGCTCAGCATTTTCGCCAGCGTCGACTTGCCGGAACCGTTCTCCCCGATAACCGCCAGCGTCTGCTTCTCGCGCAGGATAAAGCTCACTGACTTTACCGCCTCGACGTGCTGACGGCGAAAGAGTCCGGTGCGATAGCGAAAGGTTTTGCTCAGATTGCGCACCTCAAGCAGCGTTTCCATCTACTGCTCCTCCATATTCAGCGGAAAGTGGCAGGCGAACAGGTGCGTTTTACTGCCGCTCAGACGCGGAGTTTCAACACATTTGCGCTGCGCATAAGGACAGCGCGGGCCGAGTCGACAGCCGATCGGCAGGCTTTCCAGTGAGGGGATGGCGCCGGAGAGAGTATTAAGACGGCTCTTGTGCGGCAGCGAACGACCAAAATCGGGCATCGCGCGGATCAGCGCCTGCGTATAAGGATGGTGCGGCGTGGTCATCAGGTCGTCGCTGCCCGCGGTTTCTACCGTCTGCCCGCAGTACATCACGTTGATGCGATCCGCCCACTGGCTCATGGTGCGTAAGTCGTGGCTAATCAGCAGAATAGTGGTGTTGTTATTCTGATTAAGGCGGCTCAGCAGGCGAAAAATTTGCGCCTGGGTTGTCGGCTCCATGGCATTGGTCGGCTCATCGGCGATCAGCAGTCGCGGCTGGTTGGCCAGCGCGATGGCGATCATCACTTTCTGACATTCGCCTTCGGTCAGCTCATAGGGGAAGCTGCGCATAATATCTTTATGATCTTTGATGCCGACGCGGTGCAGCAGCTCGATGGCGCGGGTTTTACGCCAGAACCAGAAGCGGCGCAGCCAGGGGCCTTTGTAGGTCCAGCGCGGAATGGCCTGCATCAGCTGGCGGCCGATGCGCTCCGAAGGATCGAGACAGGACTGCGGCTCCTGGAAAATCATCGAGACGTTATGCCCGACGATGCGGCGGCGCGCGCGCGGCGACAGACGCAGCAGGTCGATATCGTCAAACACCATACGATCGGCGGTAACGCGCCAGTTATCTTTGGTCACGCCGCAGATCGCTTTCGCCACCAGGCTTTTGCCCGAGCCCGATTCGCCCACTAAGCCGCGTACTTCGCCTTCCATAAGCGTCAGGTTGATGCGATCAACCGCTTTCACGGGGCCGTCGGCGGTCATAAATTCAATGGTCAGATTACGAATATCGAGTAATGGCATTATTCCACTCCCGCCTCTACGGCGCGGCGAATGCCGTCGCCCAGCAGGTTAACAATTAATACGCTGATCATCAGCGCCACGCCCGGCAGCATTACCGTCCAGGGCGCGACATAGACCAGCTCCAGCGAATCGCCGAGCATCGCGCCCCATTCGGGCGAAGGCAGCTGCGCGCCGAGGTCGAGAAAGCCGAGCGCGGCGATATCCAGGATCGCCAGCGACAGCGAGCGCGTCACTTCGCTGATAAGCATCGGTAGCACGTTGGGCAAAATCGCGTGCCGCAGAATATCGATATTGGTGGCGCCGTCGAGGCGCGCGGCCACCACATACTCTTTTTCCAGCTCGTCATGCACTGCGCTATAGGTGGCGCGCACCAGACGTGGCAACAGCGTCAGCCAGACCGCCAGCAGCGCATGCTCCAGACGCGGACCGAGAAACGCCACCACGATAATCGCCAGCAGCAGCGACGGAATCGACAGCAGCGTGTCCAGCACGTGGTTCATAATGGCCGAGCGTAAACCGTGGGTGATGCCCGCCAGCACGCCGAGCGCCAGTCCGCACAGCGTCGCAAACAGCGTCACCAGAATGGCGGAGCCGACGGTGGGCGCCACGCCGCTCAGCAGACGGCTCAGTACGTCGCGGCCCAGGTCGTCGGTGCCAAGGAAAAAGGAGACGTCGCCGTAGCGCGACCAGGAGGGCGGCAGCAGTTGATAGCCGAGAAATTGCTGATCGATACCGTAGGGTGCCAGCAGTCCGCCAAACAGGCAGAGGAACAGCAGCGCGCCAAAGCCATACAGGCCGATCATAGCGGTCGTGTTGCGATAAAAGTGGTGCCAGCTGCGGCGAAACGCGCCGGGCAGGCGTTTCTCGGCATAGACATTATCGTAGGGCATACGCAGTCGCTTGAGGGTTGGTTTGGATAGGGTGCATCGGTTTACAATTTTCTGTCATATCAATGTGTTGCTCAGGTTCTCAGCGTTATCGTGTCGTACTGCGCGTAGCAGGAACGGCGGTACGGATTCAGTTGCCACGCTTGCGTATACGAAAAGGGAGCGTACACAGTGCAGAAGTCAGCAGAGAGCGAAAGGCGCAGGTGCGCGCCGCTCGCCACAAAGGATTATCCGTCGATAACCCGCTTACAGGCAAGGGAACGGCGGCAGCAATTTCATTCAGGGATAGCAGAAGGTCAGCTTCTGCGCTTTCAGGCCAGCCAGAAGCGAGCAGAAAGAAGGCGATATGGGTCGGAAAAGAGCGGGGCGCTCTTTTCCGCAGAGAGGAAAGAAACCGGGGCCTGATCTCAGATTAAGGCTCAGCTCTGTTCGCCGGAAAAGGCGCGCCAGGCGGCCAGCGTATCAAGTGACTCCCTCAGCAGTTTGATCTTTCCCGCTTCCGCCACCAGGCGACCGGCATAGGTCTGCCTGTAGACGCGGTCGGTGCCTGCAATACCCGCTTCGACGCTGTATTCGCCAAAGGCCTGAGTGGGCGTATCGATCAAAAACTCAATATTACGGAAGCGGAAATCGGGCACTTTCTCCAGCAGGCCAGCAATAAAGGATGCGATCTCCTGCGCGCCCTGGGCACGATGCGGCAGGCCGAGCGTTTTCAGGTAAGGCAATTCCAGCACGCCATCCGCGGCGAAAAGTGCCGCAGCGGCGCGGGGATCGCGTATTGAATCCAGATAAAGTTGCAGTAGCTGTATGGCTGTTTTCATGGGCAAAGGCTCCTGAAGTGGTTAACGGCCGACAGAATGCTGCGGGCCTGACACCAGCCTAATTAACTTCAGGAGCGTACAAAACAGCAAAGGATGAAACCTATCATTTCATTTATGTAATCATCCTTCTGATGTTGCTTTCAGGGCACGTAGCGCCACTCTGGCTCGCTCAGACGTTGGGCAAAAAAGTCGGAAAGCACTCTGACCTTGAGCGGCCGGCTGCGTGCGGTTGGAGTAACGAAATAGAGCCCGCCCTGCGTCATCGACCACTCATCAAGGAGGCGTACCAGGCGGCCATCGCGCAGATACTCCGCTGCGATAAACTCCGGCAGTTCGGCGATGCCCAACCCTTCGAGCAGCGGTGGCAGCAGGGCGTCTGAGTTTGTTACCCGCAGCGGTCCATTCGGAACGATATCTTCATGCACGCCGGAGGTATGCGTAAAGCGCCATACCTGACTGCGCGCGCGGTACGCATAGCTGAAGCAGGGACGCGACGTCAGCGCTCTGGGGTGTTCCGGCGCGCCATGGCGAGCAATATAGGAAGGGGCCGCCACCAGAAACTGTGTCACCGCGCATAAGCGACGCGCAACCAGCGACGAATCCGGCAGCGCGGCAATGCGCAGCGCCGCATCAAAGCCTTCGGCGATCACATCGACCGACGCGTCCGAGAGGTGCAAATCCACGCTGAGTTCGGGAAACTGGTGAATCAGCTCCGGCAACAGCGGCGCAATCCAGCGTAGCCCGAAGGCCATCGGCACCGCCAGCCGCACCAGACCACGCGGCTGTACCGCAAGCTCGTGCGCCTCGCTTTCGACTTCCTCCGCCTGCCGGTAAATTTCAGACGCTTTCGCGGCCATGCTCTGGCCAAACTCCGTCAGCGCCACCTGCCGCGACGTGCGGTTAAACAGTCTGCCGCCCAGCCTCTCCTCCAGCCGGGCGACGGCGCGCGATACCGTTGGGACGGAGACGCCCATGACCCTCGCCGCGGCGGCGAACGATCCTTCCTCAGCTACTTTCGCGAACATCGCGAGTCCTTCGAAATCGGGGAATCTGTTCATTTCAAATCTGCAACGATGAGTTTTAAATCATTCTATTTTGAAAAAGATAGTTCGTCGATATGCTTCTTCTGTCGCCACAGCCGCCGCTCTTTCTCAGTCAGTAGCGCCGTCGGCAACCGTTAACTCTTTATCAGGCGGAAAAGGAATTGCCGGATTACGCCGTTCTTCCGCCATGCAGAGCAGCACTGAATTTTTAGCGATGTTCAGCTTGAAACTTTAAATGACATTCAACAGGCATATGCGTGCCTTAACCTGAGGAAACAGATGATGAGCAATAAACTTTCAAATAAAATCGCGCTGGTGACCGGCGGCAGTTCAGGTATTGGTCTGGCCTCGGCGCAGGAGCTGGCTTCACAGGGCGCAAAGGTCTATATCACCGGCCGTCGCCAGGAGGAGCTTGACGCTGCGGTAGCGGCGATTGGACCGGCCGCGACCGGTATCCGCGCCGATGCCTCCCGTCTGTCCGATCTGGATAAGGTCTTTGCCACCATCGCCAGCGAGTCAGGACGACTTGATATCCTGTTCGTCAATGCTGGCGGCGGGGATATGATGCCGCTTGACGCAATTACGGAAGAGCACTTCGATCGCATTTTCGGCACGAACGTGCGCGGGCTGCTTTTTACCGTTCAGAAGGCGCTGCCTCTCCTTAACAAGGGTTCATCGGTTATCCTGACGGGCTCGACTGCCGCAGTTAAAGGCACAGCGAACTTCAGCGTTTATAGCGCCAGTAAAGCAGCGGTGAGGAACTTTGCCCGCTCATGGGCGCTCGATTTAAAAGATCGCGGTATCAGGGTGAACGTTGTCAGCCCAGGCCCGATCCGCACCGCAGGTCTGGGCGGTCTGGTCCCGGAAGAACATCGCCAGGGGCTGTTTGAGGTGCTGGCCGCGGAGGTCCCTCTCGGCAGACTGGGCGAGCCTGAAGAAGTCGGCAAAGCGGTGGCGTTTCTTGCCTCTGACGATGCTGCTTTTATTAATGCCGCGGAGTTTTATGTGGATGGCGGTCTGGCGCAGGTTTAATGGTTACGCTTTTCATCTTTTATCAGGCTGTCAGGCCTGAAGAGTGAGGAGAGTCTCGGGCTCAGGGAGGGCGGTGAAATCTGTTGCAGAGGCTGCTTAATGCGGCCTTTCCTTTTTATCGCGTGCGCAGCGGCCGCTCGACCCGCTGGCTGAGCCTGCAAAAGTGCGGTTTTACAGAGGGCGGCTACACTCGAACCAGACCTAAACTCACAGGAGCAGCCATGACGGAGAAGAAGCAGCCAGCAGACAAAAGCCCGACGGATATCGAACATGCGCTGGTGTTACAAAGTGGAACCGCCTGGAACGGTCAGGCATATAAGGCGTATCCGGCAGGCAAGCCGCAGATATCGGTGATGCGTATGTCATTGCCTGCCCATAGCGAGCTCCCCTGGCATACACATCCCATGCCCAATACCGCTTATATTCTGTCTGGTCAATTGACCGTTGAAGATAAGCACACCGGTGAACGCTTTAGCGTTAGCGCGGGGCAGGCGCTTAATGAAACGATCGACAGCGCGCATCGCGGCTATACCAGCGAAGAGCCGACTGAATTACTTATTTTCTACGCTGGCGTTGAAGGTCAGGAACTTTCTCTGCCACTGCCAGGAGAGGAAGCGGAATTTTGACAGAGCGAGCCCGTAAAAGGATCGCTTCTTTACTTAGCGGGCAAAGTAAATTAGCACAAGAATGCATTAATAAGCCGGCGTATTAAGTTACGTTCTTTTGCGCGGCAGTCAGCCGCGTATCAATGCGTTGTCTTTGCATCCTGCCTCATCATTTGTATTCCAAAATAAGTCTTTGCTAATGGTCAGACGCTATTTACGGTTTAATCATTGTTTACACGCCGATAAAATTACAGGCGAATGGTTAAATTTTGCGCAGGGTGCTTTTGGCGAAAAACAGAATCAAAAGCGTGACGCTAAATCAATAAATCAATCATAAACAATTGAAAAATAGATTTTTTTAACGGTTTTTTTCGAGCGTGCGCTAACCATTGCTAATAAAAAAAACCTCTGTTTTTAATGAACTTTTCACCTGTTAGTTGATCTTGCCGAAAGAACATATACACTACTAACGCATATGACACGAAATGCTCAAATAAAAGATAAAATCGAGCGCGGGTTATTAGCCTCATCTCCTTTAAGTTGTTCTTGCTTTACCTTCCACGCCAGATGAAAAAAACCTGCAGCCTCTTTAAGGCTGTCTTAAGGTTTTCTCAGCATTATTTCTCCGACGACTCTCTGCAAACGGGAGCCATAGTGAGATTCAACAAAATTACGCTAAAAAGAAACAATTGCTTCATGTTTGTAATATTTATTTCTCCAGGCGGTGCTTAACTGTTTTACGTTTGAACAACTTAAATTGATGGAATCTAACTATGTCATTTATTCCTTTTTCGCGGCCTTCACTGGGTGAAGAAGAGCTGGCTGCGGTAAAAGCGGTGTTTGAATCGGGATGGATCACCACTGGCCCGCAGAATGCTGCGCTGGAGCAGGCTTTTTGCCAGCTTACGGGTAATCAACACGCTATCGCAGTGAGTTCCGCAACGGCGGGTATGCACGTTACGCTGCTGGCGCTGGATATTCAGCCCGGTGACGAGATCATCACACCCTCGCTGACCTGGGTTTCCACCATCAATATCATCACGCTGCTGGGCGCCACGCCGGTAATGATCGACATCGATCGCGATACGCTGATGGTTACGCCCGAACAAATCGAAGCTGCTATCACGCCTCGCACCCGCGCCATTATCCCGGTGCATTACGCGGGCGCGCCGGCAGACAGCGATGCGATTCACGCCCTCGGCAAGCGTTACAATATCCCGGTAATTGAAGATGCCGCGCACGCGGCGGGGTGCTATTACAAGGGACGCCATGTCGGCAGTACGGGTACTGCCATTTTCTCGTTTCACGCCATCAAAAACATGACCTGCGCCGAAGGTGGGCTGATTGTTACCGATGACGCCGGGCTGGCGGATCGCATGCGCAGCCTGAAATTCCACGGTCTGGGCGTCGATGCGTATGACCGCCATACCCACGGCCGCAAGCCGCAGGCGGAAGTGATTATGCCTGGCTTCAAGTACAACCTGCCGGATATCAGCGCGGCTATTGCGCTGGTGCAGTTGAAAAAGCTCTCTGCCTTCAATGCGCGCCGCGAGGCGATCGCTCAGCGCTATCTGCGCGAATTAGCCGACACGCCGTTCCTGCCGCTGTCGCAACCGACATGGGCTCATCAGCACGCCTGGCATCTGTTTATCATTCGCGTCGACGAAGCGACGTGCGGCCTCAGCCGCGATGCGCTGATGGAAGCGCTGAAAGCGCAGGATGTCGGCACCGGCCTGCATTTCCGTGCCGCGCACACCCACAAATACTATCGCGAACGCTATCCGCAGCTCTCTCTGCCCAACACCGAATGGAACAGCGATCGTATCTGCTCCATTCCGCTGTTTCCGGATATGCATGATGACGATGTCACCCGCGTCATTGACGCCTTGCGTCACATAGCTGGAGTCTGAGATGCAGGAAGAAAAAGCGATTCGCAAAGTTTCCGTCGTTATTCCCGTTTACAACGAAGAAGAGAGCCTGGCGGAGCTGGTGCGCCGTACGGATGCGGCCTGCAGCTTGATTGGGCTCGATTATGAGATCCTGCTGGTGGACGACGGCAGCGCCGACCGCTCCGCCCAGATGATCAACGATGCTGCCGATATGCCCGGCAGCCATGTGGTCGGCGTATTGCTGAACCGCAACTATGGTCAGCACTCGGCCATTATGGCGGGTTTCAGCCATGTTTCAGGCGATCTGATCATCACGCTGGATGCCGATCTGCAAAACCCGCCGGAAGAGATCCCGAAACTGGTGCAGGCGGCGCAGCAGGGTTATGACGTGGTCGGCACCGTTCGCCAGAACCGTCAGGATAGCTGGTTCCGCCGCCGCGCCTCGCGCGCCATTAACCATTTGATTCAGCGCGTCACCGGCAAAGCGATGGGGGATTACGGCTGTATGCTGCGCGCCTATCGTCGTCATATTGTCGATGCGATGCTTAACTGCCACGAGCGCAGCACCTTTATTCCTATTCTCGCCAACACCTTCGCCCGCCGCACCATTGAACTGCCGGTTACCCACGCCGAGCGCGAGTTCGGCGACTCTAAATACAGCTTTATGAAGCTGATTAACCTGATGTACGACCTGGTGACCTGTCTGACCACCACGCCGCTGCGTCTGCTGAGCATTATCGGCAGCCTGATCGCGCTGGCCGGTTTCGCCTTTTCGCTGGTGTTGATCGTGCTGCGTCTGTTTCTCGGCGCCAGCTGGGCGGGCGACGGCGTGTTCATGCTGTTCGCCGTACTCTTTATTTTTGTCGGCGCGCAGTTTATCGGCATGGGCCTGCTTGGCGAATACATCGGCCGTATCTATAACGATGTCCGCGCGCGTCCCCGCTACTTTATCCAGCGTGTTGTTCACCCACAGCAAAAAGCTTCTTCAGTACAGGAATCCGAGTAATGAAAACTATCGTCTTCGCCTACGCCGAAATGGGCTGTGCGGGCATTAGCGCGCTACTGAAAGCCGGTTATGAAATCAGCGCCATCTTCACGCATGCTGACACCTCGCCTGAAAGCCATGCGTTTCCATCCGTGGCGCGCCTGGCGGCGGAGCAGGGCATCCCGGTTTACGCACCGGAAGACGCCAGCCATCCGCTGTGGGTCGATCGTATTAAAGCGATGCAGCCTGACTTTATTTTCTCCTTCTATTACCGTGCGCTGCTGAGCGATAACATCCTCAAAACCGCCCGGGTGGGCGCTTTTAACCTGCACGGCTCGCTGCTGCCGAAATACCGCGGTCGCGCGCCGCTTAACTGGGTACTGGTTAATGGCGAAACCGAAACCGGCGTGACGCTGCACCGTATGGTGAAGCGCGCCGACGCTGGCGATATCGTGGTACAGCAGCGCGTGGCGATTGATGAGCAGGACAACGCGCTGACGCTGCACCGCAAGCTGGTCGCCTGTGCGACGGAGCTGCTGGACGGCGTATTACCGGCGATGAAGCGCGGCGAAATTTCCGCCACGCCGCAAAACGACAGCGAAGCCACGGTGGTCGGCCGCCGCACGCCGGAAGACGGACGTATCAACTGGGAGTGGCCTGCGCAGTCGGTGAATAACCTTGTGCGCGCCGTAACCGATCCCTGGCCGGGCGCGTTTGCCTTTGCCGGTACGCTGAAGTTTGTCGTATGGAAAGGGCGCGTGCATGCGGATGCGCCAAAAGCGAAGCCGGGTACCGTGCTGTCGGTCGATCCTTTCCTGATCGCCTGCGGCGAAGGCGCGCTGGAAGTGCTGACCGGTCAGAGCGATAACGGCGTCTATATGAACGGCAGCCAGCTGGCGCAAAATCTCGGCATGGTGCCGGGCGCGCTGCTCTATTCGCAGCCGGTCGCCGCGATCAAACGACGCACCCGCGTGTTGATCCTCGGCGTTAACGGCTTTATCGGCAATCACTTAACTGAACGCCTGCTGCAGGATGACAACTTTGAGGTCTACGGACTGGATATCGGTTCCGATGCGATCAGCCGTTTCCTCGATCAGCCGCGCTTCCACTTTGTTGAAGGCGATATCAGCATTCACTCGGAGTGGATTGAATACCACATCAAGAAATGCGATGTAGTGCTGCCGCTGGTCGCGATCGCCACGCCTATTGAGTACACCCGCAACCCGCTGCGCGTGTTCGAACTCGATTTCGAAGAGAACCTGAAGATCATCCGCGACTGCGTGAAGTATAAAAAGCGCATCATCTTCCCGTCGACCTCGGAAGTGTACGGCATGTGCACCGACAACCACTTCGACGAGGATCACTCTAATCTCGTGGTCGGCCCGATCAACAAACAGCGCTGGATCTACTCCGTGTCGAAACAGCTGCTGGATCGCGTTATCTGGGCATACGGCGAAAAAGAGGGATTACGCTTCACCCTGTTCCGTCCGTTTAACTGGATGGGGCCGCGTCTCGATAACCTGAACGCCGCCCGTATCGGCAGCTCGCGCGCTATTACCCAGCTGATCCTTAATCTGGTGGAAGGTTCGCCGATCAAACTGATCGACGGCGGCGCGCAGAAACGCTGCTTCACCGATATTCGTGACGGCATTGAAGCGCTGTTCCGCATCATTGAAAACAAAAACGGCAACTGCGACGGCCAGATCGTTAATATCGGCAATCCGGACAATGAAGCCAGCATCAAAGAGCTGGCCGAGCGTCTGCTGGCGAGCTTCGAACGCCATCCGCTGCGTGACCGTTTCCCGCCGTTCGCCGGTTTCCGCGAAGTCGAGAGCAGCAGCTACTACGGGAAGGGCTATCAGGACGTAGAGCACCGTAAGCCGTCGATCAAAAACGCGCGCCGTCTGCTGAACTGGACGCCGACGGTAGAGATGGATACCACCATCGACAACACGCTGGACTTCTTCCTGCGCACCGTTGAGCTACAGGACAAGCCATGAAGAAAGTCGGTTTGCGCGTCGATGTCGACACCTGGCGAGGTACGAAGCTGGGCGTCCCGGCGCTGCTGGAGCAGTTCAGTCTGCATCAGCTGCAGGCCAGCTTCTTTTTCAGCGTCGGGCCGGACAACATGGGACGCCACCTGTGGCGTCTGATGAAGCCGCGCTTTTTGTGGAAGATGCTGCGCTCGCGCGCAGCCTCGCTCTACGGCTGGGATATTCTGCTGGCCGGCACCGCCTGGCCGGGGCGGGATATCGGGCGCGGGCTGGCTGACATTATTCGCGCCACGGCCGAGCATCACGAAATCGGCCTGCATGCCTGGGATCATTTCGCCTGGCAAACCTGGGCGGGCGTCTGGCCGCAGGCAAAGCTGACTGAGCAGATTGCGCGGGGCAAAGCGGCTCTCGAAGCGATAACAGGTGACACTGTCACCTGTTCGGCGGTCGCGGGCTGGCGCGCCGATACGCGCGTGGTCGATGCCAAAGAGCAGTTTGGCTTCCTCTATAACAGCGACTGCCGCGGCAGCGGGCCCTTTATTCCGCAGCTCAGCGACGGCAGCAACGGCACGGTGCAGGTGCCGGTTACGCTGCCAACCTGGGACGAAGTGGTCGGCCAGCAGGTCAGTGTGGCAGGCTTCAACGACTTTATCCTCGAACAGATGCTGGCTGCCACCGGCTCGCCGGTTTACACCATTCATGCCGAGGTTGAAGGCATTGTCGGATTATCCGCTTTCGCAGAACTGCTGAAACGCGCAGAAGATCAGGGTATCCACTTCTGCCCGCTCAGTGAGCTATTGCCCGCCGATCTCAGCACGCTGCCGCGAGGCCGCGTCGTCCGCGGTCACATCCCCGGACGCGAAGGCTGGCTGGGCTGTCAGGGCTGAACGTCACGGTATTTATTTGCACAGGAAACATGGATGCGTACAGGCACTAAAACCGCGCTGCTGCTGGCGCTCTTCGCGCTTTATTACCTTATCCCGATTGAATTTCGTGCCTTATGGCAGCCGGATGAAACGCGCTATGCCGAAATCAGCCGCGAAATGCTCGCGGGCGGCAACTGGGTGGTGCCGCACTTTTTCGGCTTGCGCTACTTTGAGAAACCGATTGCCGGTTACTGGGTCAATAATATCGGCCAGTTCATCTTTGGTCATACGCCTTTCGGCGTGCGAGCAGGCGCGATTTTCAGCACCACCTTTAGCGCGCTGCTGCTCTACTGGCTCGGCAGACGCATGTTTGCCAGCCGGACAATCGCGCTCACCGGCGGCCTCATTTTTCTGACCTCGCTGCTGGTATATGGTGTCGGAACCTATGCGGTGATCGATCCCATTTTGCTGCTGTGGCTGGTGGCGGCGATGTGCAGTTACTGGCTGGCGGCGCAGGCGAACACCACGCAGCAGCGGCTCGGCGGCTACCTGCTGCTCGGCGCCGCCTGCGGCATGGGCTTTATGACCAAGGGCTTTCTGGCGCTGGCGGTACCGGTGCTGGCAATCGTGCCCTGGGCGATCTGGCAGCGTCGCTTCGCTGAACTGCTGCGCTGGGGATTGCTGACCATCGTGACGGCGGCGCTGATCAGCGCGCCCTGGGCGCTGGCGATCAATCGGCAGGAAGGGGATTTCTGGCACTACTTCTTCTGGGTCGAGCATATACAACGGTTTGCCGAAGCCGATGCGCAGCATAAAGCACCGTTCTGGTATTACCTGCCGGTATTGCTGGCGGGCTGCATGCCATGGCTGGCGCTACTGCCTGGCTCGCTGAAGGCGGCGTGGCGGCAGCGCGGGCAAGAGCCCGGCGCGGCTTATCTCTTGTGCTGGGTAGTGATGCCGCTGCTGTTTTTCAGCATCGCAAAAGGCAAATTGCCCACCTATATTCTGCCTTGCTTCGCGCCGCTGGCGCTGCTGATGGCGCGCTATGCCCACGGCAGCAGCGCAGCTCTGGGCAAGGTGTTTAAGATCAACGGCTGGATAAACCTGCTGTTCGGTCTGATCGCGACAATCGCAGTCGTGGCATTCCTTGCGCCGTGGGGGCTGGCACACCATCCGCTCTACGCCAGCAACGAGACGATGCGCGTAGTCTGGGCGGCAGCGGCGTTTGTCTGCTGGGGCGTGGTGGGCTGGCTGAGCCTCCGGCCGCGCGATAACCGCTGGCAACTGGCGGCACTCTGTCCGCTGGCGCTGGCGCTGCTGGTTGGTTACGCCATTCCGCAGAAGGTGCGCGACTCGAAGCAGCCGCAGAGTTTCGTCAGCGCAGTGCACGAGCGGCTGGCGGGCAGCCGTTATCTGCTGGCCGACCATCCGGGCGTGGCCTCGGCGATCGCCTGGGAGCTGCGGCGCAGCGATATTACCCTCTATGACGCTAAAGGCGAACTGCAATATGGCCTCAGCTATCCCGATGCGCAGCCGCGCTATGTGGATGGCGGCGCCTTTGCGGACTGGCTGCAGGAGCATCGCCGAAACGGCAAGGTATCCGTAGTGGTGATGCTCGATTCAGGCGAGAAGGAGCCGGATGCAAGCCTGCCGAAGCCAGATGAGGTTTATCGCCAGGGGCGGCTGATTTACTACGGCTACGACGAAAAACCATGAACCTGCTGCTGATTATGCTGGTGAGCCTGCTGAGTTGCGCAGCGCAGCTGTGCCAGAAACAGGCGGCCACCGTCGGCACGCGACAGGGGAAAAAACGCCTGCTGATGTGGATCGCGTTGAGCCTGCTGCTGCTTGGCGTCGCGATGCTGGTGTGGCTATGGGTGCTGCGTCTGGTGCCGGTCAGCGTGGCCTATCCGATGCTCAGCATTAATTTTGTGCTGGTGGCGCTTGCCGCGCGTCTCATCTGGCGGGAAAGCTACACGCTGCAGCAGTGGATCGGCACGCTGGCGATCGTCGCTGGCGTGGCACTGATAGGGAGCCATCTGTGAAAGGCTTTAGTCTGGCGCTGTGCTCTGTTTTGCTGGTGACGCTGGCTCAGCTGGTATTACGTCTGGCGATGCGGGACTTTCCACCCGCCGCTGAATGGCTGAGCGTCGACTGGGTGCAGCACAGCAAGCCGCTGGTACTGCTCTGTATCGGGCTGGGGGCCTATGGGCTTTCTATGCTTTGCTGGATGCTGGCGCTGCGTCATTTGCCACTTAACCGGCTCTATCCGCTGCTTAGCCTGAGCTATGTGCTGGTGTGGCTGGCTGCGGTTCTGCTGCCGGTATTCGGCGAACCGTTCCGCTGGAGCGGCCTCGCGGGCGTGCTACTGATCGTGCTGGGTCTGGTGACGATCTCTGTTCCACGCCGCAAGGCAAGGTTATAGCAGGCAGATGCCATCCATACCGGCAATACAGTTACGGCCCGCTTTTTTAGCGACGTAAAGCGCCTCGTCGGCGGCAACCTTCAGCGAGTCAGGCGAGTCTCCGGAAGAGGAGGCGCTGATACCGGCGCTCAGGGTAACGATTTTTTCCGGCAGATCGCTCGCCCCATGAGGCAGCGCCGCCCGGCGAATGGCCTCCAGCGCCCGGTGCGCTACGTTCTCCGCATCCCGGGCTTTTGTGCCCGGCAGAATAATGGCAAACTCTTCTCCGCCATAGCGGGTCACCCGGTCGGTGCTGCGCAGCGGAAGGTGTTTCAGCACCGCCGCTACCTCCTGCAGGCAGCGATCGCCAGCGATATGTCCATACTCATCGTTATAACGCTTGAAGTAGTCCACATCGAACATAATCAGCGAGACCGGTGAGGCGGCACCCTCCAGGCTCTTCTCCAGATAAAAATCGAACTGTCGCCGGTTGCCCAGTCCCGTTAAGCCGTCCAGCATCGCCAGGTCGCTGAGCGTGCTGTTGAGCCGCGTCAGCTCATCCTGCGAGCGCATCAGCGCCTGCTGGCTCCGCTGGTTGGCATGCAGCTGACGAAGCACCAGAAAGCCGAACAGCAAAACCAGCAGCCACGTAAAAATATTAACGCTGATGCCGGTGATATTGCTCATCCACCAGGCGTGCCGGATCGCCCGGGTTTCATAGCCGACAGCCACGACCAGAGGATAACGCTCCAGCCGGGCGTAGCCGAAAAGACGCTTCTGTCCGTCAAGATGGCTGTTCCAGGTCGCGCTGCCGATGCGCGACTGGCTCAGCAGGCGGGTAAAGAGCGGGCTGGAGGAGAGACTGCTGTTGAGCACGCTGTCTGGGAAAGGGCGAGCATAGAGAAGAAGGCCCTCTGTGTTCATCAGGGCCAGCAGATCGCCCGGGCTCTGTTCATACCAGCCGTAAAACTGGCGAAAAAAGGCGACTTTTACCGAGCCGAGCGCCACGCCGCGAAAATTACCTTCAGCGTCATTCAGCCGCAGAGAAACCGGAATGACCAGCTCATCGGCGCTGCGGCTGCGAATAACCTCTCCGATATGAGCGCCCGTATCCGCGTGATCGCGGTGCCAGATAAATGACTCCCGATCGGCATTATTCATCTGCATGTCGTGCTGGTCGCGAGAGCTGGCCAGCCCGTTACCCTCTTTATCATACACAAACAGGCCAGCCAGCTGAGGCAGGGGAAGAGAGAGTCTGGCCAGAATGCCGCGCTCGCCGCTGTACGCCTCCGGGTGGCTAAATACCTGGTCTGTCTGGCGGGCTATTTCATCCAGCGCAATATTAACCTGCAGGAAAGTATCCTGCGCCTGTCGCGACAGAGAGAGCGACTGGTTGCGGGCCTGGACTGAGACATCCTGAAGCCGGTTCTGCCAGGAACGCCATAATGCCCAGCTACATGCCGTCACGATAAACAGGCTAATAAAAAGCAGAAACAGCAGCACAAAGCGCTCTGTTCTTCTGGTGCGGGGTGATGGCAAAGTCTCTCTCCAGTAAAACAGAGGGTTATCAGTAAAAGGTAGCAGTAAAAAGCGGACCTGCAGGCAGGTACGCAGACAGGCGGCCGATGAAAGGGCACTTCCCTTGCCGTTTGTCATAGCCGAAGCCACAGCGCATTGCGTTAGGGCTCGTTCTAAGGTGGTCAATTTTAAAAAGAGGTGACTATGGAATTTCAACAGATGCGCATCGCAAGGCCTGTAAGCCTGCTTAGCAAAAGCTGTGAAATGTACTGCGACGGGCTGGGCCTGAAAAAAATCGGTGAATTTAGCGATCATGACGGGTTCAGCGGATGCATGTTAGGCCGGGAGGATTTAGCCTGGCATCTTGAATTCACGCAGTGTCACTATCATCCGGTAACCCCTTCGCCGTCGGCCGAAGATCTTTTAGTGTTGTATGTGCCTGACAAGGGAAGCTGGGAAAAGCGCTGCGCAACAATGAGTCATGCCGGTTTTGTCAGAGTGGAATCTTTTAATCCTTACTGGGAGCAAAGCGGCATCACTTTCAGGGATATCGACGGGTACAGGGTCGTAATTCAGAACATGCGCTGGGGTGATAATTAGTTTTGTATGCCGGCTTCGTTTCTGCCGTAACGGCCTTGTATCTTAAAGCACACCCGGCTGGATACAAGTCTCTTCCTTCTTATCTGATCCAGAAAATCAAGCGATGGTTGCCTCTGGAGGACTGTTGCTCAAAAACTTGTGTACAGCCTCTATTTCATTCATGAGGCGCAACACTGCTACAGCTACCGTTAGTGCCTCAGACATAGGTATGAAGTGGGGACAGGGGAATATGAAACAGGGCATGCCTTTGGAAGATTATGTCGGAAAACGCTACCCCAAACAACAGACCGATTACCTGTTGGATTTAGGGCGTTCGATTATTATGATGCTACAACAAAAACGGCTTACAGTGTAAAAACATTGGACACTCAGACACGCTCAAGGTTGAACAAACCAAACCAACTTTATAGTTCGGTTAAGGAGAATATCACCAAAGGGATGAATTTTAACGGTGACACCCGATTGGGTATAAACCTAGATTCATCAATGATCTCAAACAAAGAAATTAAACTCGCCATCCCTGAAAGTACAACGCCGGAACAATGGGCGAAAATTAATCGCGCTATTGAATATAGAAGCACTCAGGGCATAAAGGTTAATGTGACGCAGGTGAAAAAATGATATTTAACAAAGATCAAGATTACTGGGCTTCAGTTTCTATAACTGACGATTTTTTTTGCATTGACACTTATTCTGGATTGGGTTTAACGGCAAGAGACTTTCTTTACCCCTCAAACCTACTTTCGCCTGATGCCTCGAACGAGGATCTTGGAAACGCAATATTGAGTAGGCTTTCACAGAGCAGAACCATCGCTTCCCGGGAAGAAAGAGCAGACCTTTTTGACCTCATAAAAAGTAAAGATAGATACAATGATTGGGTAAAAAACCTTATTAACAGCAGCAACTATAAATCGAGAAGAGCACTATTTAAAAACATGAAAAAATGCGGCATTCATTGTGTCAATGATGTGGTAACTATATCACCATCGCGACATGAAAAACTGGAAGCTTGGGGAAGAACAAAGGGTGATGGGATTGAGGACATAATCCTATCGACTAACGCTTCGCCTGAAGAAATCGGTGCAGCTTTGCGTCTAGCAATAAAGCGCTGTAAAGGGTAATACCTGAGGTCAGGAGCACAGTGAAAATCATATTCGGCTGAAGAGTGTACTTCGAAAGATGTTGCTGAGAACAATTATCTCAGCGCTAATGAAGCTCAAATTAAGTCAAACCCAGAACACCGCCGCCGTCAAAGTCACGGTCAGCGTTACCGCGGGTAGCAGTCATCAGTCAATGGAGCAGAGCAGCACGCAACAGAGCGGTAGCGTACTGAAGGCCGGCGACAATCTGGCGCTAACGGCGAAGCAGGACATCATCGGTAAAGGCGTAAAAATCAGTGGCGATAACGTTTCGCTGAGTGCGGGGCGTGAGCAGTGCTGAGGACAGCCGCAGCCAGGAATCAAGCAGTGGTGGCAGCACTTATGGCGTCGGCGTGGGCTTCGGCCTCGGCGGTAGCCAGAACGGCTTCTCCATTGAGCTGGCCGCCAGCCAGAACAGCGCAAAAGGGAACGGCAGTAGCATCACGCACCATAACAGCCAGGTGACGGCAGCGGGCGACCTGACAGTTAAAGCGGGTCAGGATGTGTCGCTGAACGGCGCAAACCTCTACGGCAATCACATCGACCTCAATGCGGGGCACAACCTGGAAATTGCCAGCCAGCAGGACCGTGATGGCGTTTGCGCAGGGCGTCCAGCAGCTGGCAGGCAACGTTGTCGGTGACGTGAAAGCGTGGAAGCTGGATGCAGCCGCGAAAGAGACGTCAGAGCGCCTGCTCAAGGAGCATCCTGACTATGCCAGCTTCTCGAAGGACCAGCTCAGCGTAATTGTGCAGAGCGATCCTGGCTATAAAGCGGTGGCGGCGCAGTGGGGTACGGGCGGCACCTATTCCATGGTGGCGACTGCTGTGGCGGGCGCCGCGGGCGGTGAACTGGCCGCCAGGGCCATCGTGGCGGTGATGTATCCGCACACTGCCATCAGCGACCTGACAGAGAGCCAGAAGCAGACGGTGAGCGCGCTGAGCCAGATGGCGGCAGGGCTGGCTGGCGGGATAGCATCGAATTCGGCGCTGGGAGGCGGGACCGGGGCGGGGGCCGGGAAGAATGCGGTTGAGAATAATACGCTGAGTGCACCTGACGAGAAACAACGTCAGGATGCGAAGTGGTCGCTGCCTTATCTTGAAGATGAGAAAAAACAACAGGCAGAGAAGTTAATCAGTGACCTGAACGTCAAGGATAAGGCGTTTGATGCGGCAATTGACTCGGCCTGTAAGAATCTGTCATCAGCGCAGTGTTCAGGAATGCGCCAGGAGCTGGCGGCAATGGGCCGTAGCTACGACGAGCAGATGGATGGCCAGTACATCGGTAGTATGGGCAGCGTCTACAAGGAAGGTAAAGGCCAGGTAGATGCCCTGATGTGGCAGTACGCCAGTGCTGATGCGAAAGCAGAACGTGAGGCTAACGTTAACCGTATTGCTGAAAACTGGGGCGTGAGCAAGGCAACGCAGCAACTCTGTATGATGGAAGGGCGATTGCCCATACCACAGCGGCGATTGGTGGCGCGGTGTATGGGATGAAGGGTACAGGGTCCACTGAGCAAAATGTTGGTTCAATTAAAAATGTTAACCCCGGTTATCCTGAACCGGGCCGGACGCATAACTGCGTAAATTGCTCGATTGCTACTGATGCTACTTTGGCTGGAAATCCAGCATCAGCGTTGCCAATAAACTCAACTAAAGGCGTACCGTTAAGCGTTTTGGAGCAACAATACGGAACAAAATTTAAATATGTCTCTTCATCTGACAGTATTATGCAGCAAATGACAAACGCTGGTTTTGGTGCGAGAGGAATTGTTTTTGGTTCTTATGGCCCTGGTCAGCCAGGGCATATATTTAATGTTGTCAATCAAAATGGTACGGTTCGCTTCCTTAATGGACAAACGGGTAACTCTGCTGATCTTAGTCAGTTTAAATCATTCCAGTTATTGAGGACGAATTAATGATTACTTTTGATGAAGCGGTAGCAAAAGCAGTCGATCACCTCAGCGGTGAAGAAATACCGATGGTTATTACTCTTCAGGGACGCTTTGCTGAGGGGTGGTTCTTTTGTTTTCAATCCAGAGAATATCTTGAGACCGGTAATGATAGTGCGCTACTTGCAGGTAATGCACCTTTTATAGTGGATAAGGATACTGGAGAAATACACGAATTTGGAACAGCCTATCCTCTTGAAAAATATTTACATGAATACGAAGAAAATAAAAAGCATCTGAGTTAGAAAAAATCCCAACTTCTCGCGGTTGGGATTTTACTCTATATACCAATCAGTTACCGGTTCGTGGCTGCGGTGCGGTAATCGGCTGTATAAATGCCTCTACCTGGCGCTGCTTGCGGGCGGAGAGCTTACAGACCTTGCGCAGCGTCCGCATAATCTCCGGCTCGGGCAGCGCTAAGGAACAAAGCGTTAGCTTAAGCATCGGCCCTTTGCTGGCTCAACAAGCTGACGCGTTTTACATGACGCTCGGTAAAACTATCAGCGTCATCCGGGCAGCCTCTTTATGCAGAGCAGTCGGCACAAAACTAATAACGCTCAATGCATCTCTAGCGCAACGCATACCACTCTTTATGCTTCAACGGATTCATCGCCGCGCCAATGATATCGGAAATCACATTCACCAGGATCACCAGACCGCCAACCACCATTACGCCTGCTGAAATGGCCGCGTAATCCTGCTGGCGGATCGCGTTAATCAACCAGCGGCCCAGACCCGGCCAGTTAAACACCACTTCGGTGATCATCGCCAGCGTCAGCATGGTGGAAAACTGTAAGCCCAGACGCGGGATCACCGGCGGCAGCGCATTGTGCAGCACATGCCGACGGATCACGGTAAAGCGCGACAGCCCGCGCGTGGCGGCTGCCTTAACGTAGTTTTTATCCATCACTTCGCTAGTGCTGGCACGCAGCAGGCGCATCACCTCGGTGGCGGGAGCGACCGCCAGCACAATCACCGGCAGGATCATATGCGTCAATACGCTGACCAGCATCTCGTGACGCCACGGCGAGGGGCTAAGCCAGGCGTCCACCAGCGCGAGGCCGGTAATGTTTTGCACCGGATAGAGCAGGTCAAAACGTCCGGACACCGGCAGCCAGCCGAGCGTCAGCGAGAAAAACAGGGTAAACAGCAGCGCCAGCCAGAATACCGGCATGGAGAAGCCGAGCAGCGCCAGCGCACTAATCACCTTATCCTGCCACTTATTACGCATCACGCCCGCGCAGATTCCCAGCGGAATCCCGGTTAACAGCGCGAGTACGAACGCCAGCACGCAAAGCTCCAGCGTGGCGGGAAATACCTCTCGCAGTTGCAGGCCGATCTCCTGACCGTTGGTGCTGGAGACGCCGAAATCAAACTGCAGCATACCGCTGAACCAGAACCACCAGGCATCGAACAGCGAGGCGCCTTCCAGCGGCGCGTTGGGGGTGAAATAGCTCAGGCTGAAGCCCACCAGCGACAGCAGAAACAGGGTAATCACCAGCAATAACAGACGACGCAACATATAGATGATCACTTACGGCTCCTCGCGCTCATCACGATAAACTCCGGCAAAAGAGGTGTTGCCGAACGGACTTAACACCAGGCCTTTGATATCGTGGCGATAGGCCTGCAAACGCAGCGAAGAGGCGAGCGGCAGCACGGGTAAATCGCGTGCCAGCATCTGCTGCGCCAGATGATAGTTATCAATTCGACCCGCAAGCTGCTGCGACAGCAGGGCTTTCTGCAACGCTTCATCGAAGCCAGGAGAACACCAGTGCGCGTAGTTGGTCTGCGAGCGGATCGCCGCGCAGCTTAGTAATGGACGGAAAAAACTGTCTGGATCGTTACTGTCGGTCGCCCAGCCGGTTAGCGTCAGATCGTGATTCATCGACATCAATTGCGCCTCCTGAAAACGGCCCTCCACCGGCGCAATGCTGACTTTCACGCCCACCTGCGCCAGATCCGCCTGCAGCAGTTCCGCCATTTTCAGCGGGCTGGGATTCCAGGCTTGCGAAGCGGAAGGCACCACCAGACGCAGATGCAGATCGGTAATGCCCAGGGATTCCAGCAGCGCGCGCGCTTTTTTCGGGTCGTATTCAGTAACGCGCGCTTCGCTATCATATGCCCATGACGCTCGCGGCAGCACTGAGGCGGCGGTTTCCGCCGTACCGTAATAGATCGACTCCATCAGCCGCTCGTTATTGATCGCCAGCGCCAGCGCATGACGTACTTCCGGCCGATCGAGCGGAGGCTTACGGGTATTAAACGCCAGATAGGCGATATTCATCCCTGGTCGCAGCGTCATACGTAAACGAGGATCGTCGCGCAGGATTGAGATCTGGCTCGCGGCGGGATAGGCGAGCACATCGCATTCGCCAGTCAGCAATTTGGACATACGGCCGGTGCCGCCTGCGCCCAAATCGATCACCGCCTGCTGCAGACGAGGCACCCCTTTCCAGTAGGCAGGGTTACGTGCCAGCCGGATATATTGCCCGGCGCGATACTCGCTGAGCTGATAGGGGCCTGTACCGACCGGCTGACGATCGAGCTCTTCCTGGCGGCCGCTGCGGGTCAGCTGGTCAGCATACTCCGCTGAGAGCACCGGCGCGTAGTGAGTCGCCAGATGCCAGAGGAACGACGCGTCAGGGCTATTGAGCCGGATCTCAACCGTGTTGCTGTCGAGCTTTTTCACGCTCTGCACAGAATCAGCAAACTGCAGGCTGTCAAAGTAGGGGTAGCTGCCGCCGTTGACGTTGTGCCACGGATGGTTGCGGTCAAACATACGGGCAAAACTAAACACCACGTCATCGGCGTTCATCGCGCGCGTGGGCGTAAACCACGAAGTATGTTGAAACGATACCTTGCTGCGCAGGTGAAAACGGTAGGTTGCGCCGTTATCGCGCACTTCCCAGGCGGAGGCGAGGTCGGGCACCAGACGATAGGTGTAGGGATCGACATCCAGCAAGCGGTCATACAGCTGCGCAGCAAGCGTATCCACAGCGAGGCCACTGCTAGCCATTTGCGGATTAAAGGTATTCAGCGTGCCGTTAACACAGTAGACAAAGCCGCTGTGGCGGATATCGCGGTTCTCTGCCGACCAGGCAGAGACGCTTAATACGCTGAGAATAAGCATCAGCGACGGGATTAGTTTTGACATAGAACTCAACGGTGTTCGGGCAATAGGCTGAGTGTATCGCAAAGGGGGCGATGACCCAAAACATGGCGGCACGGCTGCAGGTAATTTCGTCATCCAGAAGAGTAAAGACACACCCTTAGCATGGTAATGAGAAAAATTCTCAATTAGGGCTTTACAAGTGAGAACAAGAATGATTATTATTTCATTGCGCTTCAGCGGTGGCTCTACTGATGAAGCGCACGACATTGCTCACATTGCTTCCAGTATTGTTGCCCGCGTAAGCGGGCTTTTTTTGTTTTCCCCGCGCTCTTTTGCGCTGCGCCTTCAGGCCTGTTTGTAACCGCATTCTGAAAGAATATCCCGCATTAGCATCAATACCCTCGTTCACGGCGCACTGGCTAAACGGTTACAGTAACTGGTTCCTTTAAGCATGGGATTAGCTCAGGCCAGTACTTTATCTAATAAATTAAGTGGCTGATACGTAGTAAGGTTAATGGAAAGAGTAATTAACAGATAAATAAGTCATGAGAAATAAACAATTATTTAAATAATACTCCAGATTTGGAGTGAAAATTTATGCTCCGTGAGCGAAATAATTAAACGCTCGACGTGCATCCTCAACGAAGCGGAGTTATCTTATTTGGTTGTTAATCAATTTCAATTGCCCAAGGCTGTTGCTCTTTAGTCAGGAAGAAAAACGTCGATGCCGGAAGTCAGGAGTTAAGCATAAGATGAAATGGCTGGCGCTTATTATTTTGTTGTTGCCTCTTGCTCAGTGCGTGGCGAATTCTCATGATGATGATAAAGAGCAGATTGCCTACAAAAAGATTAAGATGGCGATTCAAAGAAATAATAGCAATGATATTACACTGTCTGAATATGACGACGTTTTGAATTATATATCGAAAGGGAAGTCTCAGTGGATAAATCTTTATCCTGAGCTAATAAAGCCTCCATTCCTGGGAGTTGCCTCTTTTCAAGAAGGACTGAATATATCACTGGCTTATGCTTTAGCTGAAAATCCAGCGGAGGTATTAAGATTTGTAGAGATTAATAATGTAGATTATATTTGTGGTGCGCCATTTATTGAACCAACGCAGCAGGAGCTTAACTCATATTTTATAAAAGCCAGAGCGGCACTTATGGCGACAAGTGCACAGGCTATTTGGAAATACAGATGCCTGATGACATTAGATCGAGAAATGAAAACCAAGAGTGCCCTCGCAGGTGAATAAGCCTGGGGTGCAGCATGATTCGTTGTGACTACGGAAAGCTTTACGGTTCTGACTGAGCCTGCAGCACCGCCTCCATAAGCTCTCAGGCAATGTCTGCTGACGCCGAAAGAAACCTATTCATATTTTACCGGCGTAATGCCAGCATGGCGGGAAAACGCAACGCTGAAAGCGCTGGCAGAGCGATAGCCAACGTGCTCAGCCACTTCGGCCACCGACATATCTTTGCCGCGTAAAAGTTTTTTTGCCAGTGCCATTCGCCAGGTCAGCAGATAGTCCATCGGCGCCACGCCAACCGCTTCCCGGAAGCGCACAAAGAATGCGGAACGTGACATAGCCGCTGCTTTCGCCAGTTCGGCGCCCGTCCAGCTATGCTCTGGCCTTGCGTGAATGGCGCGGATCGCCGCTGACACGCGCTCATCAGCCAGCCCACTCATCACGCCCGGACATGCATTGCAGATCAATATCGATCGTAGCGCTTCAATTAATAACAGCTCCAGCAATCGTTCCAGGACTATATCGCGCGCGGAACGTTGTGCGCGACATTCATCCATCACCAGCTGCACCAGCATCGTCAGACGTGACTCGCCTCGAACATGAATAAACTGCGGCAGCAACGAGACTATTAGCCCGGCATCGGGTGCGTCGAACTGGCAATAGCCAATCAGGGTTTGTACATCAGCGGGTTGGCCTGGGTCGCCTACCCAGAATTCCCCGGGCGCGAGCATTTGCGGCAGGGTTTCCGGCGCATCGGCTGCTGGCGGTTCGACGCTGCTCATACAAAATTCCAGCGCCGCGGGGATGAGCACAAAATCCCCTGGCTCCAGGGTAATGGGCGGGGTGCCTTTTATGGTCAGCTCACTGTAACCTTCCAGCATCAGGCAGTAGAACGGCTGACCCGTTTCGCTGCGATTTACTCGCCAGCGGCCACTGGCGCACACACGCTTAGAAAATGCCGCTTGCGGCTGCAGCAGCGACACTATCTCGGCTAAAGGATCGATCATTTGGACTCCTGCGAATGAATGCTGGACGCTGCGTTGTAGTGAGTACAGAGGGTTGACTATATAGTAATCACCTGACTCAATACCAGACAGGAGTGAAATGTGAAAACTATCTTAATCACCGGTTGTTCTTCAGGCTTTGGGCATGAAACGGCTCTCTATTTCCTCGAACGTGGCTGGAAAGTGATCGCCACTATGCGTAATCCGCAAGCCGATCTGTTTCCGGATTCAGAAAATTTGCGTCTGCTGCCACTGGATGTCAGCAATGAGGCCAGCATCAGGCAGGCTATCGCAGAAGCAGGCGAGATTGATGTTCTGGTGAACAACGCCGGGATAGGGGTACTCGCAGCGCTGGAAGGCATGAATATGTCCACGGTGCGCGATGTGTTTGAGACTAATACTCTCGGCACCATCGCGATGACGCAGGCTGTGATGCCGCAGTTTCGCGCAAAACAAAGCGGTACGGTGATTAACGTCACCTCGACGGTAACGCTTAAATCTCTTCCATTACTGGCGGTCTACACGGCAAGTAAGGCAGCGGTGAATGCCTTTACGGAATCGCTGGCGCTTGAGTTACAGCCGTTCAACATCAACGTACGTCTGGTTCTGCCGGGCATGGCTCCGACCACTGACTTCGGCAAAAACGCCATGTCGCGCATGGGTTACACCCAGCCTGAACCCTATCAGCCACTGTTTGACCGGGTACTTACCGGTATGCAGCAGCCGCAACCAACCACCAAAGCGCTTGATGTTGCGGAGGCGATATGGCGTGCCGCCACCGATCCCAGCGCGCCGTTGCGTATTCCTGCGGGAGAAGATGCGGTAGCGTTGATGCATGAAGTGGGTTAATTCCGGGATATTGCGACTGCCCTTGTAAATATCAGGGGCAGTTTGCCTGGAAGCCATCTCTTCAGGATCATAAATTATTTCTTTAAGCGACGCCCAGCCGGGAAATATCTCTAACAGCGGAGCATTAATATTTAGTCAATGACTAATACGATCTTGCCCTGTATACCGCCGCGGGCCGCCCTTTCATGCGCTGCTGCGGCGTCCGAAAGCGGGTAGATGCTGTCTGTCACTACACGCAGTGCGCCGTTTTCAAATAACCGACCCGCTTCCTCAAGCTGTCTTCCGCTGGAACGAACCTGGATTGATGAAACCGTTATTCTGCGTCTGGCGGCTTCATGATACCCGGCGAAACCCAGCGGATTAACCAGATAAAGCGACCCGCCAGGCTTAATGACATCCAGGAATCGCTCCATATTCGGCCCGCCCACGGCATCCATTACCAGGTCGACATGCTGCACGGCGCTTTCAGCGGCCTGCTGGTGGTAGTCGATAAAGGTTTCAGCCCCCAGCTCACGTAACAGCGCCTCGTGCTTACCCGAAGCTACGGCAATTACCCGCGCGCCTTTCCATCTGGCGACCTGAACGGCGAGGTGTCCTACGCCGCCGCCAGCGCCGTTAACCAGAACCGTTTTGCCCTGTAGCGCTACAGGAATATGCCGGAAGGCCTGGAAAGGGTTAGGGGCATCATGACCGGTTTCAATCAGGAATTGCCAGACGGTCAGGAGTGACATGGGCGCGGCGGCGGCATGAACGTGATCTAGCGTGCGGGGTTTTAACGCGAGTTCCCCAGCTGGCACGCAAACGTATTCTGCATAAGCACCGCTGCCTTTCATCAGATCTTCCGGAAACCTCACCATGGCATAGACTTCGTCGCCGACGCTAAAGCCGGACTCATCCTCATGGATTGCCGCAACGACGCCGGAGATATCGGTGCCGGGGATGAGCGGAAAAGTGACGCTGGGCCGCCATTCAGGCGGCAGCGTGCGATAGCCGTCCCGCAGATAAAGATCCGGTGGGTTAATGCTTGTCGCATACACGCGTACCAGCACTTCGCCCGCGCCGGGTGTCGGCCGGGGCGCCTCTTCGTAACGCAGGACATTGGGTCCACCAAATTCGTGCAACCGCACGGCTTTCATCATTTCGATCATTACGCTTTCCTCTGATACAGGTTCAACAGAGAGAGGTTATGCCAGTTGCTGCACATTGATAATCGGGCCCTTATTCGCTTTACTTATGCCATGAAAGAACAAATCGGTTTTGAAAGGCTGACCGGGCTTATCGCCTTCGCCCGCGCCGGATCGCTGGGAAGCTATACTGCGGCTGCGCGTACCCTCTCTGTATCGCCTTCCGCGATCAGCAAAAGCATCCAGCGGCTGGAGCGCCAGCTCGGTATCGCGCTTTTTACGCGAACCACGCGGTCGCTTACCCTTACGCCTGAAGGGCGGGATCTGCATGAGCGGGTGCTGCGGTTATTGCATGATGCCGAGGAAATTGAGCAGGCGGCAAAGCAGGCGCGCGCTGAGCCCAGCGGCACTGTGCGCATAGCCACCTCGTTGCCGGTGGGAGTGCATATGCTTGCACCTCTGCTGGGGCTGTTTCGTCAGCGTCAGCCCGCAGTAAAGATTGAACTGCGGCTGAGCGACGAACATGTGGATTTGGTTGAAGAGGGCATTGATATAGCGATACGTATTGGCGATCTGCCCGATTCGCGGCTTTTGTCGCGTCGCCTTTCGCCTTATCAGCTGGGTTGCTATGCGTCACCCGCCTATGTGAGCAAGCGCGGCGTACCTCATCATCCTGACGCGCTGGTCAATCACGAAACCGTTAACCTGCGTTATAAAAGCACCGGACAACTGTTTCGCTGGCCGTTCAACATTGCAGAACGGGAGGTAGATATTCTGCCGCCCTCGGCTGTGGTTATGGATGCAAGCGAAGGCGTGCTGACAACCATCGCTGCAGGCGCAGGCATAGGAATGGCATCAAGTTTTATGGCTGCACCCTGGATAGAGCGGGGGGCGTTAGTGCCAGTGCTGGCGGAATTTGCCGTAGAACGGCATAACCTGACCGTTCTCTGGCCCGAAAGTCGTCGCTTAAATCCAGCCGTGCGCGCTTTTCTGGATATGTTATTTGAATTTCTGTGATGGGCGCGCCTGCCTGGCGGTACGCTGTTAGCCAGCTTGCTGCTGATCTCATTTGTCCGCTATGAACGAAATATAGTCATTCGTACCCTGAGAATTACACTTTGAAGTGATTCAGGGTATGCGCTTACTGGTTACGAATATTGAGCGAGAATCATGTGATGATCG
>NZ_RARB01000020.1 GCF_003612015.1 Pantoea piersonii
GGCGGTGTATGTGAACTGTAACTGCCATGTTTTACGGCAGTGAGAGCAGAGATAGCGCTGATGTCCGGCAGTACTTTTACCGTTACGCACCACCCCGTCAGTAGCTGAACAGGAGGGACAGCTGATAGAAACAGAAGCCACTGGAGCACCTCAAAAACACCATCATACACTAAATCAGTAAGTTGGCAGCATCACCCCGCCCCTGGTATCTGCGACGAAGCCGGGGCATCAGAGAAACACTGACCACAGAACGGGAGATCAATGTGTCTACAGTGCAAACCTTAACACTGGATAACCAGACAGTAAACCCGGAATTAACCGGGACGCATAAGCCGGTGCGAATGGATGTTATCGAAGAGATTGCCGCAACGGCTGCGGGAACTGAACGACCGGCGCTTATCTGGGGCAATACGGACCGGGCAACGGTTGCGGCTGAAGCATGTGGATATTTGCCCGGCGTACCGGTTTAGACGGCAGAGGGGACGAAGCTTACACGGCTGTGCAGGATCTGATAGCTAACCTTATGCACCTGTGTGAACAGGAGAGCATAACGGACGAAAACGTAACATTTGCGTCGCTGGTCAGTTCTGCGGAAATGCAATATCGGGCCGAGCTGGAAGAATGTTGAAAGCAGTAAGCGCGGGGCTGGCTATGGCCCTGCAGCTGCTTCAGCCGCGGCTTAAAAGCGGGCGGCCCTGCGGGCCGGGGAAAACCGGTGCTGACGCACCGGCTCTCGCCCTTCGCCTGCGCTTTCTCTCTCCGGGACGCTGTCTCATGGTCTTCTCTCTCTGCTTCCTTCTGCTGTTAATCCCTGTGCTGCGCTGCAGCTGCTCCTCCGGTTTCCTGTCCCTGAAGGTCAAAAGCATAAACAGCCTGATGGCCCCCTTCGGCTTCCCGGCGTTGCCGGGTCGTCAGCCCCACTCTGCTAACCGGCAGAGCCGGTAAGCTCCGCCGGACCGCAATGCGTTCCGGGCCTGACGGCTAGGGTCTGATGGCGAACGGCCAGGTCAACCCCTGCAGCCGGCTGGCGCCGGCGCGTTCTCTGGCCACAAAAAGACGTGGCCGCTGAGGACGCCCGCGTTGCGGTCGGGTGTGTGCATGCTCATCTCCGGCGCGGTGGTCATGTTGCGGTACGTCCCACGCGGCGGGCGAATCCAAGCACCGTCATTCATCAGATACAAGGGTGAAGTGCACGCCTGCGGCGCCCTTGTATCTGCTGCCTGCCGTTGCTTCTCAGCCCTTTGCCGCGAGGAACTAACCGAAACATGAATTAACCACCTGACAGGAGAACCAGCATGCACACACAAAACGTCAACGTCGCCGCTTCAGAATCTCCCAAAACATGGGGTAACGGACCAAAAATCTGCGTCAGCGCAAACGATCTGCGCACGCGCTGGCACACCACAAACGCAGACGGCAAAACCGTCACGCCGTCAGAGGGGAAGCACTACCCGGCGCGAAACGGCAGCTATGGTGTGGACGCGCTGCTGCTTGATGAAGCGGATGTGGTGGCACTCCTGGCGGCAGGACATACCGCGTTGCCGTGTCTGGCGAGCTCAGGCGGGGGCATGACGGCGCTGTACGACCTGGGCGAAAGGGCCGCCGGGCGTTACCTGATTGCCAGCCGTGGCCAGATTTTTTACCGCACGGATTCATGGCAGGAAGTGCGACGGAAGTTTATTCGCCGGGCCTCAGAGGTGCGGAGCGAGGAAGTGCAGAAGTTTCTCGATAACTTTGACGCGGCGATGGCGGCAGGACTGGACCTCTACAAGGCAAGCGACGTTGCGCGCGGGATCATCACACTGGAAAACGCCCTGAACCCGGCGCCTGAAAATCAGGTAACTGTCGGTGCCGCTGATACCACTTTAAACGAGATCCCTTTCTGAAAACGTTGCGCGGCCTGTAAAGGCGGGCCGCTTTTTCGTCTCAACTGATTTAAGGAAAACTGAAATGAAAATGTACAATGCGCAGGCAGTGGTCATCGGTCAGGTTGTCAGCACAGTTCTTTACAATCGCGGACGGGGTGTCGTGTTTGCCGTTCACGGCGAGCAGAAACCGGCATCAGTCGGGTCGCTTTCAGGCTACGTATCTTATGGCGGTAATGCCAGGTTTGATATTGCGTTTGAGAGCGGCGGAATATCTCGCGGGCTGCCGGAAAGTATCCTGCACGGAAAACAGTGGAGCATATTCCCGGAAATAAAAAGCGGGGAAGAAACGGCGCGCATTGTTAAACACGCGGAGTCTGAAGAACGCCGTAAGCAGGAGGAAAAGGAGGAGGCCGCGCGACTTTATGCAGCTGAATGCGAGCGTTTAAAAATAACCCCGGAATATGCCGCGCTCTCGCAGGATAAAAACGGGGCCGTGCAAGTCACATCGAATATCCGCAAAGAGCTGAAAGCAAAATTTCCGGGCGTTAGATTCTCCGTTCGTAAGCGAAGCTATGACAGCGTAAGCGTTAACTGGATGGACGGGCCGACAGAGGAAGAAGTAAAATCCGTAACGGATAAGTATAAGGACAGTTATTTTGACGGTATGCAGGATATGTCTGTTTCCTGCGCCTCTCCTTTCAACCGAATTTATGGTGGCGTGGGCTACGTTTTTACCGACCGGGATTATTCGGACGGGATGAAGGGAAAGGCGGTGGACATGATCGCTAAAAGATATGGCGGCAGTCTGGAAGGTGAAGAAATAACGCTGGCTCGATTTAACGCTGGCGAGCTATACAGGGTCGGGCGCGATTACTTCTGGCACAACCAGGGCGTGCAGGGTGAGATAAACCGAACGCTTGCGGAAATAAAATAAAAACAGGGGCCGCAGGGCTCCTTTTTTTTGCCGGATTTTATCCGTGACCGGTATTGAACCGGTGACGGATAAATGTAATCCATCGCAATGTCTGTACATGCGGTGCTTACGAAAAAAAGAGAAGTTACTTCTGTTACCCGTTCCCGGCATTGAGCCGGGGCGGGTAATTCTGCGCGCGGGCTTCGTTGCCGTCTTTAAACAAATGCAGCGCAGAGAGATAAAGCCGGGCTGCGTGCTTCGTCAGTATCAAAAACCGTTCAGCCGCTGAATGCCTTGCGCGGGATTTTACCTGACTTGATGGCCTTGTAATGTTTATCAATCAGCATCGCATAGTTATAGCGGTTCGTTACGGTTACCGGCAGGTTTTTCATTCCCGCGTTGTACATTCCCACCGCCAGCCACGTTGTGCCGTACTGATTGAAATTGCGGCGCAGCAGCATGGCACCAATATAAATATTCAGACATGGCTCGCTGAGCAGTTTTTCTTTGCTGAGGCCCGGGTACTCTTTCTGTAAGCGTCGCATTGTGACCGAATTAATCTGCATGAGCCCATAGTCACTGCTGCCGGGTTTACCGTCTTTTGTCAGGTTAGTATTAATGGCTCCCGGGTTATAGCGGGACTCCTGCCAGGCGATAGCGCGCAGGTAGTCCGGATCGATGGAATACCATTCGCCGGCTTTAATAAAACAGTCCGCATTCACGCTGGCGGAGAAAATGCCTGTCGCCAGCAGGGCTGCAGCGTGAGTGAATAAACGCATTGCGGCTCCTGATTTGAAAAGTTCGGAGGAGATGTCAGGCTCAATAATATCATAAGAGTTGGGTTTTTACACACCACTCGCAAATTTCTTTTTGCTGGTTAATGTATTTAAAATCAGCAACTTAGCTTTGAATCGTAGAAAATTTAATCTTATGGTTACTTACCAGAAGGTAACCCAGTGGAATCCTGAAGGTTTTTTATTGGTTACCGTATGGTTTGTTTTAATTTTATCAGTAGCTTATAATGGATTCCTAACTATTGGTTTCCATATGGTTACTCAGTTTTAAGCCGGATGTTACCCGATGGTTACCATAAAAAACGAGTCTGCACCCTTCCAGATTGTCTGGTCCGATGTGATGCTTACATATGTTAGTTAAAACGAGTGTGAGAAAAAAATATGAATGATGAAAATTCAGCTAAGCGTAACCGGGTTAACCTTACTATCCCTTTTTCACTGCTGGAAAAGATTGATGCGCACGTCGAAAAAAAACTGGAAGACGGTGAATCCCGTGATACGGCTAACAGATCAGCGTTCGTAATGGAAATGTTTAAACTCGGTTTACGAGTGCATGAAAACAAAATCAACAAGGATGCTTCAGAAAAAACGCTTGATCAGAAGCTGGAGCTCATTGCTAAAAATGCGCTGATGAATGGGTTCATTATCGACGCCATTTTCGGCATCATGAAGGAAACGGTTGATACTTCTAAAGTCGTCAGGAACGAAATGCTTCTTGATCCAGACTGGCCTAAAGAGATGAAGGAAAGAGTTGCCGGTAAATTACTGGAGTACTTTAAATAATTAATGCAAGCCTGATCTATCTGCGAATACATCAGGCTTCTTATTCAGGAGTCACCCTTCTCGTCTTTTCCATTGTCATCCTGCCTCAGTGCATCGGTTTCTCTTTTTAGCGCATCACGAATATAACGTCGTAGCGTCAGTGCATTAATTCCGTATTGTGTATAAACCTGCTTTCTTGTATGGCCGTCTCGTAAGACAGCATTAACTGCCTGATCGCGGTCGCGTTTAGACAGCACGTTACGGTTATCATACTTGACGCGCTTTTCCTTAATTTCAGGAGAGTCTTTCTTTTTGCTCCATGCGCGTTTAACCGTTGCAACCGTCACACCCAGTATATCGGCGGTTTGCTGTAGGGTTTTACCCTGCACGCGCAATCGTACCGCATAGTCTTTTAATTCTTCAGATATAACCCTGTAATCTTCATGCGTGCCAACGTACTTAATAAGCGTGTCGTTCGTGATGCTGTATTCAGTCAGAATATGCTTTCTGAGTATGCCCTGGCTTAACTTTACTTTTATCGCCTCAACATCTTCTGGTGTCAGTTTTCTCTCATGCTCCCGAGGGATGATTTTCTGTCCGTCACGATCGGCTATTTTTTTAACGGCGTGATAGATGACTGCGCGAGATACTCCGCAGGCCTGCTCAATTTCTTCTATCGTCATTTTTGGCTCGGCATGATACATGCGTGAAATCAGCTCCCACTGCTTCCAGCGGTAATCCATTGCAGAGCTTCCCTTGCGCTTTTTTATTAGCTTGTAGACGTAAGATTCAGAACAGTTCTGTTCTTCACATATATCCCTGACGCGCCAGCCCAGCATCACACGCTCCATCACTTTATCTGCATCGGGCCCATATTTTTCTTTCAACACCTGTTTTGGTGGATTTACTTTTTTAGCGGATGTTGCGGATTTTGTACCGACCGGGGTGGTTTTTATTTTTGAGTGAATTATTTCCCCGGCTCAGTAAATATTGCATTTTCAAAGCTGTTCTTTATTTTTCTGGCGTGCCACAGGTTCACGCCGGGACGGGGGAGGGGGGCCAGGAAATCCGCATTAACCATTATCCATGCAGCCGGGTCGGCTACGTCTGAATATTGTCTCAACTGTGTGAGTGACCGTTCGGCCGCCGCCTGCAACTGCCTGGCCGGGACGCGATTTTTAATAAACGCGAGCAGTGGAATGGTCACGAGCTGGCAGGCATAAAAGCGGGTTTCTCTGAAGCTAACCTCAAACCAGCCCGGGTCACGCATGTAATGAAGGAGGGCATCCGGCACGCACCTGGCGGACCGGGTCGATCAGGACCTTACGGCGGACGCGCTTTATGGCCGGGAAAGCGCCGGAAATGCTGTGGCCGGTTATCAACGAGCACGGCCGGCAGCGCGGGAACTGGCACGTTCCGGTGTCACCCTCCAGCGGAGAGGTAGACTTTTCAGCCGCCCACTATGAAGGGGCAGCGGACGGCAGCCGCATCGTGCTGCAGCGAGGGGAAAAGTACGGAAAGGTGCTGGAAGCCGCGGATGTCGCGGAGGCGCTGCAGCTGATGAAGGACAATCCGGAAAGCCCTGTTGTGCTCTCAGCTGACCACAGTGAACGTCCGGATGCCAGAGGCGCGTCGGCAGCAGCGACGTCGGGTGGGGAGGAGCTGGACCGCCGCGAAGCCGAGGCGCTGGAGAAAGCCGTTAAGGCCGCGCTGGGGCAGGAGGAGAAAGAGCCGGAGCCTGTTGCGCCTGAAGAGGCGCGGAGCGCACCGGACGAGCGGGAGAGCGAACGCGAGGCCGCACTGGCCGCCGCGCTGGAAGAGCTGCAGGAGGAGGCATTTGATTATCGAGACTACGACCTGACCCCGGAGCGGGACGTCCGCGCCATGATGAACGATGAAGTGAACGTGATGCGCCACGAGCGCAGCGAACCCGAACCTGAGTTTGGCCATAAACCTCAAAAGACCCTGGAGTAGACCCTGTGACATTACTGTTGATTGCGGCCACCGTGGCCGTTTGCCTGATGATGCTGATGGCCTGGCTGCCCGAGTTCCGGACAGAAGGCGCGCTGCTTCGCCGCTGGAGTAAGGGTGGTGGTGAGCCCCGCTGCAGTGAAACCGTGCAGAACGTGGTGGACGGCTTCATTGAGGATTTTTCCGCCACGCATAGCCTGACGGAGGCCGAAACGGCGCGCATCCGGGAGATGAAGACCCGCCCGGGCATGATGCCGGTGACCCTGCTGCTGCATCCGCAGCTGGTCACGCGTGAGAAGGGACGCTTTGGGCGTGGGCGCAACCTTACGTCCGTGTTTGTGGCGACAGGCGTAAGCGCGCTTATCATGCCGCCGCTGGCCGGTATGGCCATGCATAACATGAGTCTGTGGCTGCTGCCCTTTCTGAACACGGCGGTATTTTTTGCCGGCCTGCAGCTGCTGCGCTATGCGTATTCAGACCTGGGGCTGATGAACGTACTTGTCACAGGAAAAGCTGATTGAATAAAGGGTTGCCGTTCCGGTGCTTATGCGTATGGTTATAAGGTCTGGTGTACAGTTTAAAGGGAGGTTAACTGAGTGAAAGATGCAGAATTTAAGCGGAAAAGAAAAAAGGCCTATGCGCTGATGGCTGCAACCGGCGTGCGCAGAAACCAGAGTATCCCTGCTACCTATCGGCTACTGTGGTGGCTGGGCATAAAGAAGCGGCCGGCACTTTTTGCCAGTTTTTGGAGCAACCTGATCCTGCTGGGCGGCTACTATGCTGTGTTCTGGGGAGGGATGATGTGGTTTATCACATGGCAATCACGGGGGTACAGCCCGCTGGCCAGCGTAATAACAGCGCTGGCTGCCGGCCTGTTATTTGGGCTCATCATGGCGAGTATTTTACGAAGGCGCCGAAAAGCCAAATGTCTGCCGGGCTGGGAGCAGCTTTAACTCTCCTTTACCAAGCTTAAAACGGCCTGCCGCCCTGCGGTTGGCCGGTCCGTCGCGTCCAGGATTAAAAATCCCAAACGCTCCCGACCCTCAAATGAGGCATTTAATATGGCTTGGATGAGGGGAAGTTCTTATGCTTACTGCGTACTTAATCAGGTATGTAAACTCCAGACGTGAAAGTAAATCCTGCACGCCCGAAACCATTAAATAGTTGCTGTTTTTTCTCACATACAGTCAGGTGCTGTTGTTCTTGAGCATAGCCACAGCATCAGTTCCCGCCATCTGAAACTGCACCCGGTGCCGGGTGATGCTGCCAACTTACTGATTTAGTGTATGATGGTGTTTTTGAGGTGCTCCAGTGGCTTCTGTTTCTATCAGCTGTCCCTCCTGTTCAGCTAC
>NZ_RARB01000021.1 GCF_003612015.1 Pantoea piersonii
TCTGTAGCTGAACAGGAGGGACAGCTGATAGAAACAGAAGCCACTGGAGCACCTCAAAAACACCATCATACACTAAATCAGTAAGTTGGCAGCATCACCGGCAATCAGTACCCTGAAGGCAACCTCGCCCAGAAAAGAAAAATTAAGGTCATTAAGTAAAAAACGATGCCAGTCAAATGAAAACATAAGCAGAAAGGTTAACCTTCAATACTAAAAGTTATCAGGGGAACAGAAGATGTGTTAATCAGATTCTTTTTTGACGAATATAAATCTGGAGCAGTTGAACGTTAAAAACCTATGCGGCAGGGCAGAAATATTACTTATTATTCACCCTGCCTCCCGGTGCTTTCAGCACATTGAATAACAGTCATTCTGAAATAAAAAATCATCCCTGAAGGGCTGTTATTCATCAGGTAACATCCTGCTGTCATTTTTCTTTACGAGCGCCGCCATGGCTGTGCTCGCCGCCTTTTTTACCGGCTTCGGACGCTTTTTCACGGTCATTAGCGAAGTTGCCGCCGCTGTTATGACCGCCTTTTTTACCAGCCTCAGATGCTTTCTCAGGGTTTTCTGCAAAATTACCGGAACCACCACGATGTTCAGCCATAAATACCTCTCATTGTAGAAAAAATTAGCTTTAATTACCGTGTCGGGGCTGCTGAACGTTGCTTCATTCTGCCCGCCGCCACTCCGTTAACAAGAATAGACAAAATGAGAAATTGTGCAAATTTTTAAAGCGAAACGCTAAATACAGACGGGTCGGCAAATATATTGTCGTCTCGCTTATTAACCTGCTTTCTTTATGGAAAAGCGGCAACAGAATGGCCAGAGCAATGGCATATTCGGCTAAAAAAGAAGAATAAATTCAGGTGAGAATGTGTTTATTGGCTGTCTGTGATTATGCTTAAGGGTGGAAAGGCCTGACTCGGCCATACTAAACTCTGGGTTCAGTTTATTCGTTACGGCAGCATGAAGACATTGTGAGGTTAATATGTTAAGTGAAAAACAAAAAGAACAGGTTAAAGCTACAGTCCCCGTTCTGAAAGAAAACGGAGTGGCGCTGACCGATTATTTTTACAAGAGAATGTTAAAAAACAACCCTGACCTGAAAGAAACGTTTAATATGGGGCATCAGCGAAGCGGTGCTCAGGCCAAAGCGCTGGCTGGCGCAGTGCTGGCGTATGCTGAAAATATTGATAATCCCGGTGTGCTGGCACCGGTTATTGAGCTTATCTGCCATAAGCACGTCAGTTTGAATATACAGACTCCTGATTATGGTACTGTTGGCGAAAATCTGCTCCATTCCATCAGTGAAGTGCTTAATATCTCCATGGATGATGAATTAATCAGGGCCTGGGCGGAAGCGTATCAGCAGCTGGCTGATATTTTTATCGCGACGGAGAAACAACTGTATGAGGAGCATAAAAATACCAGCGGCAGCTGGGTTGGCTGGCGTGATTTTATTGTGGACAGAAAAGTCATGGAAAGTGCCGAAATTACATCATTTTATCTTGTCCCCAAGGACAGACAGGCGCTGCCTCCTTATAAACCGGGCCAGTATATCACGCTCCGGGTTATGGTACCTGCCTTGGGGATTAGACAACCCCGCCAGTACAGTCTTTCGAGCAGTCCTGCTGATAATTATCTGCGTATATCCGTAAAACGCGAAGATCCCCGTATCGAAGGGCAGGATCCCGGTTACGTCTCTTCAACGCTGCATAATGCTGTTCAGGAAGGTGACATCGTTGAACTCAGCGCCCCGACCGGAAACTTTTACCTTCTGAACCCGGATAATACGAATGTTCTTATCAGCGCAGGCGTCGGACTGACCCCAATGATATCAATGGTAAACCACCTGCTTGCAGAACATGCGGACCCAAATTTATCTTCTGCTGCCGGTACAGGCGACTCTGCCATCACGGAAAAGCAGTCAGAGGGCAAAAAAGATATTTATTTTATCCATGCGGCCCGCAGTTCAGAGGCCCATGCCCTGCGTGAAGAGCTGGAGAATTTAGCGCGCCGGAACAGAAATCTTCATCTGTTTATCGCTTATGAAAATGTCAAAGAAGGTGAGGTTGCCGGCAAAAACTACCACATGCAAGGACGTCTTAAGCTGGATGAAATGCCTGCTGCCTGTTTACCGAAAGAGGCTGACTATTACCTTTGCGGGCCGGTACCTTTTATGCAGGAGCAATACCAGGCCCTGCTCCGTCTGGGGATCCCACCGGAGAGGATCTTCAGTGAAGCGTTTACCACAGGTGGCGTTCACCTGTAATCCGTAAATCATCCCAGGAAAAGGTGCCTGAGCGTTACCGAAAAGGTTATTGCCCTGTAACCGGGACAGGGCGCTGACTGCCGCCCAGCGCTTTGTTCTGCTGTCCCTTTTCCATCTGACAAGGTTTTCCTGTCGTTGCCAGGAGGTACAGGAACGGCTTTTCTGAAAACTTACGCAGGGCACATGAAACCGGGCAGCGTACCTTTCTTACCGTTTGCAGAGGCAGCCTGATTTCAGGCCATGCAAAAAATGAATGCACACAACAAAGCCTGTTAAAAACGTCACGTTTATGAATGACATGTTCACCATGTTCATAAGCGTCCGGAAATACGCGGTTTATGCTGCAGATGAAAAACGGAAACGCTTATGCTCGGAATAAACTGCATTCTCTTTTCTTTTGCAAAATGCCTGACCGGAGCGGGAAAGAAAGTACATTCTGATCCGCTTAAGAATAAGAAATTTATTTCTGTCTGCCCTCTTCCAAAGCTCAAAGATGATTGCGTGGTGTTATCCCGATTAGATCGTAGTCAGCAGATTCATGTTTTATAGAGGGAAGTAAAGCATCTAGGACAAGGCCTCGCCTCAGCATCCCTGGATTTCGCTACCTTCATTGCGTCCCGGGTATGGTAAAAAGTGCCCAAAAAAACGCGATTTTCAACGCTAGGCAGTGATTTACACCCAGCTGTATGTACAAACAAAGCACCCGTGACTTCGAATTGCCTTGAAAGATAAAAATATTTTCCCATATTGCACTCTTATTTTTTTCATCAGGTTCAGGAATTGATCAAACCTCAAAACCTGTTAAGGGTTTTCCATGCTTTTAGCGGCAGGTTCGGCGCAGCTTCAGCGCCTTAGCGTGCCTGAAGTGTCCGGCCGGCCGACCTTTTTAATAAAGCCAGGCGGTAAACCTGTATCGGGTTATCAAATACAATGAGCGAGCCGAGGTCTGTATTTACTTGAGCCTGGCCTTTGCGGCGCCCTTTTTGCGGCTCACCTGCCGTCTGGCATAGGCGATGACAGTCATCCAGTCAGGATCTGAACATTTATTCGTAAAGGTATTGAGGTTTTTGAAGAGTTCGGACCACATCTTCAGGTGTAAGCGATTCTGATAATGATAATGATACTTAAGATTTACCTCCATAGACCTTATGACATCATCCACCAGGTTCTTGATCTGCCTCAAATCCTCTCCGGACTGATGCCTTGCAGCAAGCTGCCTTATCTGAAAAGCATAAACTACAGTATCCAGCTCCACTGTAAACAAAACGACCTCAATTATCAGCTGTTTTCCGCCTGAACCCTAGTCTACTTAAACTTACGAGACCAGTTTTAAATCAACTTTTGTACTGTGAAGAGTAACTGATTTGCCTCCATGTACCATGCCCACCACCGTTAAACATTGAGCCGAAGCATTCTGACGCGCTGTTCATCTTTCATGTCTGATGGGAAATCGGCATCGCTGACCTTTCCCGCCTGGCTGAGTTTACTGAAGAGATTAACCAAACGCTGTAATGTTATTAGCTACCTCGAAGGACTGCCGCCGCATGCTGACAGCATCAGCACTGGAAGTGCAGCGAATGCGACTCGGAGTTGCACCTGCTTTTACCACGTCGCGGGTAATGTTCCGCCAGGCATCTTTCTCCCTGACGCTTGCAGTCGCTGCCTTCTTTCTGTGAGAGCAAGGCAGGCTTCGGTCCCCTGAGCGGTTACCGCATCCAGCATTTTGCCGTTCATGTTGATGATATTAAAAAAGCTGCCAGCCTGTTTCAGTCCGCCGGCGGGAAAGCGTTTTACCTCATCACGACTGCTGATGTTTCCGACCTGAGCTGGAGTCAATAACTTTTCTACTATAGGCGCGACATGGAGCGGTGTTACTGAAGTAATATCACTGACATAAAAGCGGCTTATTGCATATCAGTAAGGCTTTGAGCATGTGTAAGGTGGTTTAAGAAAATTATCTGACGAAAGGTGCAATAAGGCTACCTTCCATTTATTCAACAAGGCCTGCCAATCCGCTTTACATTTCCAGGAAGGCATAACCCCTGTTCTGTAAGGTTGTTATTGTGGTCAGAGCGGAAGGCGTATGTATAACCGAGCCAGCGATCCAGTTCTTTTTATAATGATGCCAGGCGATAGCCTGATCGCATATGCTCACTTTGACTCCCTGGCTCTGAAGGGCCGAAATGAGCTTAAGGTTTGGGTTGTCAGTGCCATATATTTTTTGATAATGCACGTTATCAAGCATCGCCGGCGTTGCGCCACCGTTCACCGCAACGACAAATCTGAGTTTGTTGGTGGGAACCCCGGCTGCAACATAGAGATTAACCACCTGCGCGACTTTTTCCAGGGCCGGATTCGGCAATGATGTGTTGTCTCCGGCCTGCCCCACCTTGAAAACGATTTTATTGCTCAGGTCTGGGGTGGGCTGGAAGGCAGCACTGCGTTCATAGTGGATTTCGCCATAACCCTTCACGGCCGGTGTAATCCAGAAGCCAGCGGACTGATCGTTTGAAACACTGGCAGGATGATCAGTCAGGCTTTTGAAAAAAGCATGATTATTACAAAGCGCAGCTCCCATAAGCCCGCTCGTGATTGCAATTAGTGCTCCAGTTATAACAGAACGCATGTTTCCCTCCGGGCGCCTTGAGCATGAGCGCCCTGTTTATATTAGTGAAGAAAGACATTAACAAAAACATTTTGGCATCAGCTAGCAAGCCGTACATTTACTTTATACTTTCTTACCAGGTTGTTAATTTTACAGATTATTCTTAAGCAGCGGGATCAAATCGCGCTCCAGGATAGCCAGTTTGGGCTGCTCCCTATAATTGACTATAGCAAGATGTTAACAACGCCCGCTTCTGCACATAGCGGACTGTCGCAGTTGCAGAATCCGGTATGAGCGGGTAGCAGACGTTTCACTCATGATGACTGAAAATGTCCACTACGTTGAATATAGCATCCCGGCCACGCACCGGACGTGCGCAGTCGCATAGCTATCAGAGCTGAGCGCTCTGGTGGAGATCCCAGCGGTTGCCATAAATGTCATAAAACACAGCGCCCCCCATACTCCCCCTCACACGGCTTCTGACAGCGGTGAACGCCCTTTGTTTTCATAGCGGTGTAGCCACGCCGGAAGTCTCGGTCTGCAGGAACAGGAATACCCGCCCACCACACTGATTGCCAATAAAATCTTCCTGCCTCTCGTTTGAAGTGTGGGTCAGGAGAAGATTACAGTGGCTCTCCAAGTTAGGTGTAACGACAACCCGGCGTTTACCTGGCTGCGGTGTGTCCTCAACCAGGGAAAAACCCATCTTGTCGGCGTAATACTCAATCTCGCGGTCATAGTCATCGACCACATAGCCACATATCCCATGGATCGCTTTTGCGTTCTCATTTCTGCGCCGTCAGGTTTCAGGTACAACTGCCTGAACACTCTCTTTTAATATAACAGTGCGGTCAAGAACTGCCGCGAAGAAGGTAACCCAAAAGATGTTTCCGGTAAGTCCATGACAAAAACATGCAGAGAGCTTTTTACGCCTTAGTGCCGAATAGTTGTGGTGGATTCGCTTCATACCTTCAGGCTACGCATCCGTTTTCAGGACAAAAAAAACCCGCTCAGGGCGGGGAAAATTCGTTACAGAGGAATATCTCTGTAACTGATTCGACAGATGAAAAATATTTAAGTTCTATAATGGATTAAGCTTTTTAAATAAAATGGCTTGTATCTGCCTAACAGAAGGCATCAAAGAGAAAACCATAGTCGCAGACGCAGCATTGTGCAGATCAAGGCATTTTTCTGGCCAGCATCCGTATGGCCTTCTGGCAGTGTCGGCGGATAACAGGATCGTCAGTACGCATGCTCAAGCTATACAGCGAACAGATGATGTCCTGGATCTGCTTGTTGCCCCCGTTCTCAATCAGTTTCAGAATGACCTTCCTGAGTAACGCCCTGATCTCCTGTTTTTCTGCTTCACAGATTTTATTTTCCTCCAACTTCAAGACGCCGGGGCGGAAGCAGGAAGGGTGCCCGCCACCGGATATGGCCGGCTCCGTGAGCTTTTTTCACCTTCCCGTACGGAAAAGCGCAGCTGCCAGATGAAAAAGCACCCGTAAAAAGCTATTAATTGTTTAATTTCCCGGGCATGGGCAGTGTGATTATCGGGCAGGATTATGAAGAATTTAGCGCTGGCGAATATGCGAAACACACAAAAAACCGCCATTTTGACCCTGAGAGAAGATTCAAGATGGTTTGTCCGGGCTGAAACCAGCAGGAGTTGACTCTCTTAACTCTAGAGAAAAACAGCACAAATACAGGTGCATATTACAGTGAGCAGCGGCCTTTCCTGACGCGCATTTCACTGTCCGATTTACCGTCCCGGCGCTTCCGGTCAGGCTTCGGTTTTTTTTCAGCCAGCCGGGAAAACGTCAGGCTGGCTGCCCGCAACCACAAGTAAAAGACCCGCCATCTTTCTTTAGCGGGCTGAACAACAAATCATGTTCATAATTTACGGCCAATGTGCCGAAACCAGCATGGATCAGCACCCTGAAAGCCTGGAAAGAAAAGCGCCATCGTGCAAGTCTGCCGTCAGATGTAGCTTTCCCCCGAGTGCCTGGAAACTCTCTTTTAACATAACGATGTATGCATGACATTAGAAAGCCCGCCAGAGGCGGGCTTCGTCACCATGTTTCACCGAACCTGGCGGTTAGAAGGGCCTCTCCGGCTGATTTGGCTCCCTTTTCTTCCTGCTTCAACTGCTCGCTCAGGGCTGTTTCTGAAGTTTCCTCCGCTCATACGGCCGCCTTTCCGTCCGAGTTCTGCAGCCCACTCCGGATTTTCCGCAAAGTTTCCGGCTCCACCACGATATACTGCCATAGCACCCCCGCTTCATGTTAAGCACCGACCTTAAACCATAGGAGAGATTGTTTTACCGGTGGGTTTTTGGCAGTAACTTGTGACGCAGGCAAAAAAGGTGCCGTAGCGCCGCCAGAAATCAGTTTTTCATTGTGATAAAGCCCTGGTGTTGAGCTTTACATTACATTATCGGGGTGTGTAGAGAGAATTTAGTAATCAGTCTCTTCTTTATGGTGCCGGGCAAACCCTGCCAGCCACATAAGGGTTCAGGTAATGGTCCCAACTTATTGATAGTGTTTTATGTTCAGATAATGCCCGATGACTTTGTCATGCAGCTCCACCGATTTTGAGAACGACAGCGACTTCCG
>NZ_RARB01000022.1 GCF_003612015.1 Pantoea piersonii
ATAGTCATAACGAATTCCTCCGGGACGATGTGTACCCCATGATTGCACAAGAGTTAATCAGGCGCATAATCAGGGGAAGTCCCTTCCATTCGTTAAGGCGAACATTTGTACTGCCGAAGGGCAGGCAGGAACCAAAGTGGTATAGACGGGATAGCTGTAACTATTGAAATAGTGGGTGCGAGATTGTCTGACTGGTTTTACATCTGCTTCGGAGAACTTAGTGCAACGCCCCGGCGACTGCCGGGACGAATACGCAAGGGTTATTGCATAATCCCTGACCAGCCGTGATAGCCCATATAAATTCCCACCAGGGCAATCAGCACGCTGGAGAAATAGGGAGCCCGACGCGCCAGGGTATCAAATCCACGCCAGCGCTTTGTGGCCTGTCGCACACTGTAGGCCGCTGCGGCACCCACCGTGACCAGCGTGATTGCCAGGCCAATACTGAAGCATAAAACCAGCGCGGCCCCGAGTGAAAACTCTTTCACCTGAATACAAAGCAGAAGGACCGTAATGGCAGCCGGACACGGGATCAGCCCGCCTGTCAGCCCAAACAGGATTATCTGACCGGTGGTCACATTCCGGTTGGCGAAGCGTTTTTTAATATCGTTAGCATGGGCTTTTTCATGCGCATCCTGGTATTCCTTTGAGGAGGCATCCAGTCCTTCGAGCGCTGAATGTTCGTGTTCGTGTTCATGAAATGTCACGTCGTAGTCATGAACATGACCGCGATGACCTAACGTCAGACGAACCTCAAAGCTGTGCGGCTCCGGGATAGCCTGTGTGGACTCCATGAAGCCGTCTTTCTCGACAAAATCGAAGACCTGCGAAAAGGTGCCTTTACCCCGGTTTGTCACCAGTGAGACATCCCGGGTTTGCCAGTTCTGACCGCTCAGGGTACGAAAACGCCAGTGCGGCAGCTGGCCTTCTTCAAAAATAGAGAGTTCGACTTTACCGTGGCCGGTATCAATAATCCGCGTTTCGTCATGCTCATGATGCCCGTGCGCATGTTCTTCTTCCTGCTCCAGTTTCCACAGACGTTCACCGCTCCATGTCCGCCAGAACATCCATGCCGCAGTGCCGAGAATAATGACGGCGGAAATCAGCTGAAACCAGGGTTCGGCTGATTCAGCGGTGAATTTCCGGCTGATATACATCCCGCCCAGCGCAATCATCCAGACGATGGCCGTATGGGAAAGCGTGGCAGCCAGGCCCAGCATGACAGCCTGTCTGACGGTTCCCCGGATAGCGACAATAAAAGCGGCCATCATGGTTTTGGAATGTCCCGGCTCAAGACCGTGAAGCGCACCGAGCAAAATGGCGCTGGGAACAAACAGCCATGCGTTGGCCACGCCCTGCTGTAACAACGCAGAAAAATCGGTCATTTTCTCTTACCTCAAAGGTACCTGGTTATCTCTTTAAATTCGCTGAGCGACGTGTCAGATGCATGCTGGCTGTCTTCCAGGGCATGTTCCAGACAATGGTCCAGGTGATCATGAATAAGCGTTCGCTTGGCATTCGTTATCGCCTTTTCCACAGCGGACAACTGCTGGGCGATATCCAGGCACGGTTTTTCGTCTTCGAGCATCTGGATAGTGCTCTTCAGATGCCCTGCGGCACGTTTCAGCCTTTTAATGATGTCGGGGTGTGAAGTGTGAACTGACATGATTTCCTCCTCTTCTCCGGGCGATGGGAATATTCGCCTCGCCACATCCCCCCCAGGGGGATAAGGAATGTTAAAGAAGCGGATGAGCAAAGGCAAGCATTCTTCCGGGCAGGAGCAGAAATAAAAGGGGCTGAACGGAGGCGAAAAACCCGGGCAAGCCCGGGTTGGCAGATTAAATAACGCGTTTAATCGTCATGTACTGGCCGTTGGTATCCAGACGGATCGTGACGCTCTTCGTGCCACGGTTGCGCCAGAACCAGCCATGCTTTCCGTCGAAAGCCGCCTGGATAATCCCCTCTTTGGCGGTGATCTGGCGATCTTTCCCGTAACCGTGATAGAACCCCTTCGGCGCATTGGTCGGATCACCATGGGCATCAACGTTAACCGGTCCGGAGCTTGTCCATTGATAACTCACCTGCGCATCCTTACGCATGTCGAGTTTAATCTCTGCGGCTTCGTTTGGCTTAAGCGTAATCACCATCTGGTTGCGTTGAACACCCGCCGCCTTCGTTTCCTGTGACGGTATGACGGACGGGGTATCCCGCTCCGGAGCACTGTTTTGCGCTATCACCGGGGGATTATCAGGAACCGTGCTTACCGTCGCTGGGCGGGCAACCGGGGCCTGAATATTGACGACGGCCTGTTGGTCCGACTCCGCTTCTTCAGCCAGCTGCGTTTTGATCTCTCCCATTTGTTTTAACCCGAGAACCCGGCCTATGCCGGTTGGGTCTATAGCATATTCAGACGGCATCACCACGGTAATGAGTAATGTCAGGGCAACGATGGCGGCCATCAGGGTGGACTGCATCAGCTTCAGTGAAGAAGGAAGCTCAGCGCGGGTAGGTAAATCAGTGTTGTACATAATTCATTCTCTCTCAGGCAAGGATATAGCCACAAAGTTGGTAGCTCATCAGCAGGAAACCGGCGCTCATCATCACAACGTTAGCGGTGTAGGCATGACGGAAAAAGCTCGCGGTCTGACGCCAGTAACTCATCACGATCAGAATGGCGCTGAGAGCCAGTAACTGGCCTATCTCCACCCCCACATTGAACGCGATCAGATTAACGAACAGGCCATCAGGGGAGATCTCGAATTCCTTTATTTTCGTCGCCAGACCAAAGCCGTGGAAGAAACCAAAGATGAGCGTTGCCAGTCTGGTATCCGGCTGGAAACCAAACCAGCGCTGGAACGCCCCAAGATTATCGAGCGCCTTATAGACCACCGACAGACCGATGATGGCATCAATGAGATACGCGCTGACGCTGATATCAAAGAAAACGCCAATCAGCAGCGTGCTGGAGTGACCAATGGCAAACAGGCTGACGTACAAACCGATGTCGCGCATTTTGTAGAGAAAGAAAATCACCCCGAACAGAAACAGCAGGTGATCGTAACCGGTCACCATGTGCTTTGCACCAAGGTAGATAAACGGGAGGATGTTTATCCCGGTAATTTCCTGAATGTACCCTTTGTCGCCTTCGGCTACGCCGTGTGCAGATGCACCCTGGCTGTAGCAAAGCAATAAAAGTACAAAAAACAGACAGGCAGAGCGCATTCTGGCGGAAAACAGGCCGTCATACACCCCGCCACGTAATGCAAGGTTCGTGAACATAAAAAATCCTTAAGCTATGAATAATAACGCTTTAACAGCAGAAATCAGACAAGCCCGGACCTTGGGGGACGCTCAGGAGTAGACAGGGAAACGAAATAATGACGGGGACTTCCATGACCATACACAGCTCTGTTTTTGCCCTGCCAGACATAGAATTCCGTCAGTGCAAAAAGCTTATTGATGTCATGAGAATGATCGGCATTCAGGTGATGCACATTGCCGTGGGAATGAAATAAGAGCGTGTTGTGCTCATCAGGGGAAGCATCATTATCGTGCTGATGTGCTTCGGTGGTCTGCATCGATGACATCTGAGAGGACTGCGGTTTTGCCAGCAGCAAAGCGCTCATCATGGCAAAGGCCACAACAAACAGCACAGCTCTGGAGATAAACGCAGATTTCACAAACACCGCTAACGACACCTTTGCCATAAAAGTAACTTTCGGCGCTAATCTAAACTGCCTGCTGGTTGCATAGCAATGGAAATTTTCAGGTCTTCTGGTCGTCCCGGTAAGATGAAAGAAGAATTATTCGCTGTCATTTCATCTCTGGCGCAGAAGACATCTGAGCAGCCAGATTTAATCAGTACCGGATATTTTGTTAAGTGCCTGTATCCGACAAACCTGAGAAGAACTATAGCCGGTAGCTTCTGCGGTCTCCCGTATACTGAGTTTCTTAACCTGTCGGTAGTACAATACCTTTTGATGTCGTTCGTGATCGGCCTGCTTGCCCCGGTATTTACCCAGAGAATGAGCGCGTTTAATTCCCTGTTGCTGTCGCTGGCGGCGACTCAACCAGTCCTTATGTGACATTGCGGCCATCAGGTCGATCAACATATTGTTGATAGCCGTAATGACAGCGCGGGTTATCGGGTCAGCCTGTGTAGGGTCTTTATCTGACAGAGCCTGCCATGACGTGGGGACATCCAGACTGACAATCCGCAACTCGTGTTGCTCAATTTGCTTTTTCAGCGTCATCCAGTCGCTGTTGCTCAGGCGAGTCAGACGGTCTATCTGCTCGACCAGTAAAATATCATTATGGTGACTGTCCATTAGCAGTCGTCCCAGTTCCGGGCGGTCCAGTTTTGTACCACTGATGTTCTCCCGGTAGTAGCTGGCTATTTTATACCCTCTTTCCTGAACGAACTGCTCCAGCATGTCTTTTGCCCGATCCGCAAACTGATCTTCCGTCGACGCTCGCAAATAAGCTCTGATGAACATTTTTTCACCGCACTAAAGGAGAAGCCCGGAATGCGCTTGCCAGAGCCGTCTTTATGCATCGTCTTGGCGAAATAAGGGATCGAGGCCTGGAAAACCAGAGTTACCGCGCCAGTGGACTTACGCTAATTACCGCCGCGATCACATTGTGGAATACCGTATATATAGAAAACGCCATTAACCTGCTGAAAAGGAAGGGGCTGCATCTCAATGAGCAATTGCTGTCACACTTGTCTCCGCTGGGCTGGGAGCAAATTAATCTTACGGGAGACTATATCTGGCGAAACAATAAAAAACTGGCAGAAGGGAAGTATCGACCTTTGCGGCCAGTTGATGTCAGTCAGTACAAAAAACAGCCTTAACGAATGGAAGGGACTTCCCCTGATTATGCGCCTGATTAACTCTTGTGCAATCATGGGGTACACATCGTCCCGGAGGAATTCGTTATGACTATCACGACTGTTGGT
>NZ_RARB01000023.1 GCF_003612015.1 Pantoea piersonii
TGATTTTGAACTTTTGCTTTGCCACGGAGCGGTCTGCGTTGTCGGGAAGATGCGTGATCCGATCCTTCAGCTCAGCAAAAGTTCGATTTATTCAACAAAGCCGGGTTGATATTCAAGCGAAGCAGCGTTGAGGAGCCCAGCCTATTAAAAAGACTAAACGTGGGTGAGCCAACCGGTTAAGCCCTGAGCAATCGGCACAAGGCTTTCTGTAAGAGCTGTCCACGCCTTCAGGGTTTGAGGACCACTTTCGTCCAGCCGGGGGTACGGCTGTCGAAATTTTTATAGCCTTCAGGCGCTTCGTCCAGGCTCAGACGATGCGAAATAATCTGGCCAGGGCTGGCTTTGCCGTGGTGAATCAGTCGTGCAAGCTGTCGGTTGTAGGCCTTCACGTTTGCCTGTCCGGTGCGGATTGACTGGCCCTTGAACCAGAAACTGCCAAAATCGAAAGGCATCTTGCCTTCTTTAGCCAGATCGGTTGCAGCAGAGGGATCCTGCGGGACAAATACGCCAACCACGCCGATTCCGCCCGTGGCTTTAGTTGACGCGACAAGGCTGTTCATGGTTGCACTGTTATCTTCATGACCATGCTTATTACAGCACTGGTATCCCACGCATTCACACCCGCAGTCGGTGCCCCTGCCGTCGGTCAGATCCAGTATTTTCTGTACGGCCTCATCTCCGGCAGCATGAACGGGTGTTGCACCAAGTTGCTCGGCGAGGGCAAGACGGTCACTGTGGGTATCCACAACAAACACCTGCGATGCGCCTTTTATCAGCGCTGAGTGAGCCGCCATCAACCCAACCGGACCCGCCCCATAAATAGCGACGCTTTCGCCCGCTCGCAATCCCGCCAGTTCGGTCGCGTGCCAGCCTGTCGGAAAGATGTCAGAGAGCATCACATAATCATCCTCTTTTTCTGAGGCATCCTCCGGCAGCACCAGACAATTGAAATCGGCAAAGGGGACCCGCAGCAGTTCTGCCTGCCCGCCGTCCCATGGGCCCATTTCAGCAAAACCATAGGCGGCGCCAGCGCTTCCCGGATTAGCCGTCAGGCAAAAACCGGTCAGGCCTTTTTCGCAATTTTCACAGAAGCCGCAGCCGATGTTAAACGGCATACAGACGCGGTCTCCCACCTTGACACGCTCAACGCCTTTGCCGACTTCAACGACCTCTCCCATGTTTTCATGGCCGAAAATGCGCCCTTCTTCAAAACTGGTGCGGCCTTCGTACATGTGCAGATCCGAACCACAGATATTCGTGGTAGTAATGCGGATAAGCGCGTCACCGGGGCGCTCAATTTTTGCGTCAGGAACATTTTTTACCGTTACGTTGAACGGGCCGTTATAGATGATTGCTCTCATAATTACCCCTCTGGATTGAAACGATTAATAATAATCATGCTGGTTTTAAATCTCGTTGCGCTTATTTTTCCCACGCAAGATAAGAGCATTTTAAATGTAGCATAAATTTTTAACATGGCTCACTTTATACCGATGCGCTTGCGTGTAATTTATTATGACCTACAATTAAGCGGGGCTGATCGAGCCGATTGAACCTGCACTCCATGCGGGCAACCTGGTTTTGAATCGCTGCGTACTGGCGGGCTCTCTGATCGGTGGTATTGCGGAAACCCAGGAAGTTCTGGAATTTTGCGCCGAGCACAGCATCAGTTGCGATATTGAAATGCTTGATATCAAAAATATCAACGAGGTTTATAGCCATATGATAGCTGGGGATGTGAAGTATCGCTTCGTCATTGATATGGCCACGTTAAAAAGCATAAATCCAGACAACCCGTTTGCGAGCCAACAGATGCATGACATGAGCATCAGATATCGCTTGCTCAACAGATATAACGGATAAGTCTTTTAACATATTCTCAATATTGCGTTTGTCGACGACCCCAACACCACCGGTGTTGCTGGATCCGTTCACCCCGCTTTGTGGAATAACCGATCAGGGCTATGGGAAACCATTTTCATGGCCTTCTAATTATATAAATGCATTTTTTTATGGCCTGTTATGACAGCACCAAGGAACACTTTTATGTCTAAAAAATCCAATTTGGCCTTATCAGCGTTGGCGTTCGCCATTGCCATTTCAGGCGAAAACAGCTTCGCTGCAGATGTCCGGCCACTACCGGCGAATGCACCTGTCGAGAAAACGACAGGTCAGCTTGAACAGGTATTTGCTTTCCATAATGCGATGCCGACCGGCGTTACCGTCACTGAAACTGGCCGTATCTTCGTAAACTACCCAAAATGGGGCGATGATGTAAAATTCACCGTTGCTGAGATTCGCAACGGTAAGGAAGTCGCGTATCCAGACGCGGCTTTCAATCGTGAAAATGACAAAGATCCTGCTAAAGGTCTGATTAGCGTACAAAGCGTTGTCGCCGATGGTAAAGGTCGTGTGTGGTTGCTGGACACCGCAGCACCGAGTTTCTCCACGCCCAAAAAAGGCGGGGCTAAATTAGTCGCAGTGGATCTTGCCACCAACAAGATTGTCAAAACGTTAGTCTTCCCTTCGAATGTGATGCTGCCAAGCACCTACGTAAATGATATGCGCTTCGATTTCCGCATCGGCAAGGAAGGTACCGTTTACGTCACTGACTCATCGGTTTCCGGTCCTGGAGCCATCATCGTAATGGACATCGCCACCGGGAAGGCCGTACGTCGCTTAAGCGGAGCAAAATCAACAACACCTGATCCTGATTTCATTCCAGTAGTAGAGGGAAAACAGGCGCTGCTGACCAAAGGTGCAGACGGAAAACTTAAGTCGCTGGGCATAGCCTCTGACGGTATCGCTCTGTCGGCTGATGGTAAAACTCTTTACTTCTGTCCTTTATCCAGCCGCCACCTATATTCAGTATCAACAGACTTACTTCGTGACGAGAACGTCACCGATGAACAACTCGCCGCAGCTGTGAAAGATCTTGGTGAAAAAGGTGCTTCCGATGGTCTGGAAGCTGATGCCAGCGGTGCCGTATATGCGAGCGATTATGAACACAACGGCATCCGTAAGCGCATGGCTGACGGCAGCTGGCAGACCATTGTCCACGATCCACGAGTTCTGTGGCCGGATACACTGTCGATTGGTCCTGACGACTATCTTTACTTCACAGCTAACCAGGTTCAACGCCAGCCAGGTTTCAATAATGGTAAAGATATACGCGAGAAACCTTATAGTTTGATGCGTGTTAAAATCGATGCAGCGCCAGCTCCGACTCATTGATAAGACAATATTTTACTCTTTCCAGACGTAATAATTGTGAAGCATCAAGTCTCGATTCTTCACATCAATCCAATGAAACTAAGGGGTTGGTAATGAAATACCTGCACACGATGGTACGCGTAAAAGATTTTGAGAAAACTAAGCACTTTTTGGGTCTGCTGGGTCTTGAGGAGATTCAACGAATAGATAACGAAAAAGGCCGGTTTACGCTGCTTTATATGGCTGCGCCAGGCCAGCATGAGGCATCAGTCGAACTGACGTGGAACTGGGACGGGGATGAAGGTTTACCTTCAGACAGTAGACATTTCGGGCATCTCGCCTACGAATGCGAAGACATCTATGCTCTTTGTTCACATCTTGCAGCGAATGGCGTTGTAATTAATCGACCTCCACGGGACGGTTACATGGCTTTTGTACGCAGTCCTGACAATATATCCATTGAGCTGCTTCAAAAAGGTGAACCACTGGAAGCCTGCGAGCCCTGGATATCTATGAAAAATGAAGGGCACTGGTAATTATATCTGTATCAGTATTAAAGTTCGCCGTACCGAGGGCGATGATCTTGCAGACATACATCAATGATTGAAATGTGAAGACTCAAAGCATTCAGCGTAGTGCTTCGCGATAATAATCAATCCGCTACGCAACATACTTTCCGAATATGTAGCGTAGCTGCTCCCCGTTGCTCCACACTGAATTTGTTATCAATGTCCATTGATCGCTCATCGCGGACGCATAGCCCGCTATGACCAGTTTAGTGTTAGAAACAGCTTCATCTGAAGAAACTATGTCGTCTTATTATTTCTGGCCATAAACGTCCCTGCATTACCATCATCAGTATCAACAAACGTAATATCTTCAGGGCTGCAACACGGGCTGTCTAACGACAGAAATATAACAGGTTCTTCCAGCAGCGTTGGCAGTGCATATATAACGATACGCTTAAAAAAAAGCAGGTGACCAGGAGCAAACTCAGCCTCATCACCAGGATTCTCCATCCAGAATGTGCCCCGTCCGGAAAGCACATAAAGGTACTCATCGCACTGCTGGTGAAAATGCGGCTTTACGCCATGATAGGCACGAAAAACACGACAGCTCGCTTCAGGTCTGTCAGTGAGGTACTCATCAGCCAGCATGGTGTCTGAATTTTCTGGCAGCCGCTTAGCGATTTCAGCGGGTATGAACCGTGCGGAACGCGTCTGTTCTGACATGGTATTCTCCTTTAGAGCGCCTGGTTAAACAGTAAAGGAATTCCCGTCCGGGATTCCAGCCTGACGGCGTAGTCCCGAACAGCAGGAGAGAAAGAAAGTGCTTTTACGATCGACAAACAGCGCAGAAGTAGCCACAGAACAATATCAGTAATATCCGTTTGCTGACGAGACGGTATCAGTGGTTCGAGAGCGTGCAGTTTAGGCAGCATTTCATCGATGAGCGCGGACGTCTGGGCTGTTAAAGCGGCCAGAGGCTTTGTTGAATAAATCAGATTTCGGGTAAGTCTCCCCGTAGCGGGTTGTGTTTTCAGGCAATACGCACGCTTTCAGCCATACCTGCTTTCGTCATTTTGTTCAGCGCTCGTACCAGGGCCATAGCCTCTTCAACCTGACCATCGTAGTCACGCAGCGTCAGTGAACCTCCGGACAGCTGTTTTACCCGGTACATCGCCGTTTCCGCTATTGAGCGACGGTTATAATCTG
>NZ_RARB01000024.1 GCF_003612015.1 Pantoea piersonii
AACGGTGGTGATAGCTGCAGTCAGGGTGGTTTTACCGTGGTCAACGTGACCGATGGTGCCCACGTTTACGTGCAGTTTGTTACGTTGAAATTGCTCTTTAGCCATCGCTTGTCCCTCTAAGACACGGATATATCAAAGATATCATCACATCAACCAGGCTGTGCCTGAATGCAGGATTTACAGAGAGAGAATCAGGGAGGAGATAAAGGAAGTGGTGCTGATACCCAGAGTCGAACTGGGGACCTCACCCTTACCAAGGGTGCGCTCTACCAACTGAGCCATATCAGCACATCTGGAGCGGGCAGCGGGAATCGAACCCGCATCATCAGCTTGGAAGGCTGAGGTAATAGCCATTATACGATGCCCGCATCCTGGAACTCGGCTACCTGTTCTTTCTGTAGCTTGTGAATAATAAGAGATGTTCCCCTACTATTCGAAGTCTGCCAGCGTTACTGACCGACTTTAACTGTGCCGAAGCGCAGTTTGAATTTAGGGTGAGAGAAGTGACTCACCGACAGACAAACAGGTTGTTTATCTGCTCCCAACCGAGAGGGTTGAGATGGTGGTGGGAGAAGGATTCGAACCTTCGAAGTCTGTGACGGCAGATTTACAGTCTGCTCCCTTTGGCCGCTCGGGAATCCCACCTACTTGATGGTGCCGGCTACCGGAATCGAACTGGTGACCTACTGATTACAAGTCAGTTGCTCTACCAACTGAGCTAAGCCGGCATCAAGTGACGCGCATTCTAGGAAGGTCGGGGACAGGATGCAACAAAAAAATCGCTGAAATTACTCTATCGCTTACTATTTGTGCAAATCCTCGCATTTTAGCGTTTTTGCGGAGAAAAATTAGGCGGTTCCGGCTGTTTTTAGCCAGCGGCGGCATGATTTTTATTGTGTCGGTTTCACTCATCCAACATCTGAAGCGCTGTCTTTTTGCTCACTTAGCCTTGCCGAAAAATAAAAATTTCTCTCAGGTGCGCATCTGCAACGCTGACAATAAGAAACGTCAGGCGCAAATCACGATGTCAGCACGACAGATAATCATACCGCTTGCTTCGCCTGCGGCCGTGCTTATGCGCAGCCGCTTGCGAAAGCGTGCGCGGATTTATCATTTTTCTTCTTTTTATTGTCACACTGATGTTAACCTCCAGCCCATTGTTCTCAGTAAAGACTTTGTGACATGCAGCTATAGATTTCATATCGCTACGGGTTTTTTATCTGCGTGCTATGAATAAGCCTGAATCTGCAGTCAGACGCATACTTATGAATAAAAAGAATTCACCTCTGACCACGCCCTATCTGGAGTTCACGCGTAAGCAGTGGGCCGCCCTGCGTAATTCTGTGCCGATGACCTTAACTGAAGAGGAGATCGCGCAGCTAAAAGGCATTAATGAGGATTTGTCTCTGGAGGAAGTAGCAGAGATCTACCTTCCCCTGTCGCGCCTGCTTAACTTCTATATCAGCTCCAACTTACGCCGTCAGGCCGTGCTTGAGCAGTTCCTTGGAACTGACGGGCAAAAAATCCCCTATATCATCAGCATTGCCGGCAGCGTGGCCGTAGGTAAAAGTACCACCGCGCGCGTCCTGCAGGCCCTGCTGAGCCGCTGGCCGGAACATCGCAAAGTAGAGCTCATCACTACAGATGGCTTTCTGCATCCTAACGCGGTGCTGAAAGAGCGCGGCCTGATGAAGAAGAAAGGCTTTCCTCAGTCCTATGATATGCATCGGCTGGTTAACTTTGTTTCGGCGCTGAAATCAGGCGCCAGCCAGGTGACGGCGCCGGTCTATTCCCACCTGGTTTACGATGTCATACCGGATGGCGACAAAGTCGTGCATCAGCCAGATATATTAATCCTTGAGGGATTGAATGTTTTGCAGAGCGGGATGGATTATCCTCATGATCCCCACCACGTCTTTGTTTCTGACTTTGTCGATTTTTCTATTTACGTGGATGCGCCTGAAGACTTGCTGCAGCGCTGGTATATCAATCGTTTTTTGAAATTCCGTCAGGGCGCCTTTACCGATCCCGACTCTTACTTCCACCATTATGCGCAGCTCTCCGAAGAGGAGGCCGTACAAATTGCCACGGGGCTGTGGAAAGAGATCAACTGGCTGAATTTGAAAGAAAATATACTGCCTACGCGTGAGAGAGCGAGCCTGATTATGACCAAGAGCGGCAATCATGCGGTCGACCGGGTAAGACTGAGAAAATAAGTATTAAAAAAGCCTGCATCGCGCAGGCTTTTTATTTACTGCGGACGAAGGGATATTTCCCCGCCTACCCAGGATTTTACTTCGCCATCCTGCTCAAGCAGTAATCCACCCTGTTTATCTATTCCACGCGCGATACCGTGAATTTCACGTTCGCCGATCAATAGCTTGACCGGTCGGTTAAAAAAGTTATCCAGAGCCTTCCAGCGTTCGGTAAAAGGCGCTAACCCGTCACGTTCAAATATCGGCAGCGCCTCGCGCAGACTGTTTATCAGCTTTGCGGCAAGGTCGTTTCGATTAATCGCGATCCCCGCTTCCTGCAGGTTAATCCAGCCCTGATTAATCTGCGTCGCGTCTGCGCCGCGCATCGCCAGATTGATGCCCGCGCCCATAACAATTTGCGCCGCATCGCCCGTTTTCCCCGTCAGTTCAACCAGGATGCCCGCCAGTTTGCGGTCCTGCAGATAGAGATCGTTAGGCCACTTCACGCGTACGTCCTGCGCGCCCAGCTGCTGCAGCGTCTCCGCTATCACGATGCCAATAACCAGGCTCAACCCCATCGCAGCCGCTGGCCCTTGTTCCAGACGCCAGTACATCGACAGATAAAGATTGGCGCCAAAAGGCGAGAACCATTGTCTTCCCCGCCGTCCGCGCCCAGCCTGCTGATATTCAGCAATACAGGCATCCCCTGATTGCAGCTCATTCATCCGCTCGAGCAAATACTGGTTCGTTGAATCGATAACAGGAATGATGGCCAGATTAGGTTGATGAAGCTGTGCGAGTATCGCCTCTTCATTCAACAGCTGCATCGGTGCCGGCAGGCTATAACCTTTACCCGTTACCGTATAAATATCCAGCCCCCAGGTTTTAAGCGTCTGAATATGCTTGTTGATCGCAGCACGGCTCATCCCCAGTGTTTCGCCGAGCTGTTCACCGGAATGAAACTCTCCGTCTGAAAGTATCTCAACCAGCTTTAACGGGATGCTATGGTCTTTCATATAATTGCCTCTACAGCATTGCACTCGCCCTGTGCCCCGATAAATCGAACTTCGGGCTCAAGCCATACATCAAATTTTTGTCCGACGCGTTCACGTACGGTTTTCGCCAGGGCGACAATGTCCTGCGAGGTGGCGTGCTCGGCATTGATGAGCACCAGCGCCTGCTGCTGATGCACTGCCGCGCCGCCGATGCGAAATCCTTTCAGCTGGCATTGATCGATCAGCCAGCCCGCCGCCAGTTTTACTTCGCCGTTCCCCTGTGGGTAACAGGGCATATCGGGACAGGCAAGCTTCAGCTTTTCTGCGCGTTCGAGGCTTATCAGCGGGTTTTTGAAGAAGCTGCCGACATTACCCGTCACGCGTGGATCGGGCAGTTTACTCTGCCGCATATGGCAAACGGCGTGGAAGACTTCCCAGGCGGTAACCGTAGCAGGATTGAGGCGCGTTAAATCGCCGTAGGTGAGCACCGGCTGCCAGCGTTTATTCAGGCTGAGCCCTACCGCGACAATGGCATATCCCTGCTGATATTGATGCTTAAAGATGCTGTCGCGGTAACCGAAAGCGCACGCTTCGCGATGCAGCCGCTGTGTCGCCCCCGTATCGAGGTTTAGTACGTCGACATACTCGCAGACATCCCTGAACTCAACGCCATAGGCACCAATATTTTGTATCGGTGCCGAACCCGCCATACCGGGAATAAGCGCAAGATTTTCGAGCCCGGGGATCCCTTTCTTCAGGGTCGCCTCAACAAGCGCATGCCAGTTTTCACCGGCGCCGACATGCAGCTTCCAGGCGTCGTCCTGCTCCTGAATATCGATGCCTTTAATCCTGTTAAGGACAACGGTACCAGCAAAATCTTCCAGGAAAAGCACATTGCTGCCTTCGCCCAGCAGAATAAAGGGTTCATTCTTCATTCTGGCGTTTCGCCAGGCGCTGAGGATCATTTCTGGCGTCTCAGCGAGGATACGATCGCGTGCGCAGATCGCAAGACCAAGGGTATTGTCAGCTTGCAAAGAAGGATACTGGTGGGACATTGTGCGGCCTTAACTAAGTTATCTGCGCATAGTTTACCGCATCAGTTCAGGCTTGTAGGGAAGTTTTGATGGTGTCGCGCCGGGAAATGCCTTTACCGCCGATCGACAGACGTAAAAAAGCCCCCTGCGTCAGCAGGGGGCTTTTCTGTATGGATGCCTGGCAGTTCCCTACTCTCGCATGGGGAGACCCCACACTAC
>NZ_RARB01000025.1 GCF_003612015.1 Pantoea piersonii
GGCACTGTTGCAAAGTTAGCGATGAGGCAGCCTTTTGTCTTATTCAAAGGCCTTACATTTCAAAAACTCTGCTTACCAGGCGCATTTCGCCCAGGGGATCACCATAATAAAATGCTGAGGCCTGGCCTTTGCGTAGTGCACGCATCACCTCAATACCTTTGATGGTGGCGTAAGCCGTCTTCATGGATTTAAATCCCAGCGTGGCGCCGATTATCCGTTTCAGTTTGCCATGATCGCATTCAATCACGTTGTTCCGGTACTTAATCTGTCGGTGTTCAACGTCAGACGGGCACCGGCCTTCGCGTTTGAGCAGAGCAAGCGCGCGACCATAGGCGGGCGCTTTATCCGTGTTGATGAATCGCGGGATCTGCCACTTCTTCACGTTGTTGAGGATTTTACCCAGAAACCGGTATGCAGCTTTGCTGTTACGACGGGAGGAGAGATAAAAATCGACAGTGCGGCCCCGGCTGTCGACGGCCCGGTACAGATACGCCCAGCGGCGGCCATTGACCTTCACGTAGGTTTCATCCATGTGCCACGGGCAAAGATCGGAAGGGTTACGCCAGTACCAGCGCAGCCGTTTTTCCATTTCAGGCGCATAACGCTGAACCCAGCGGTAAATCGTGGAGTGATCGACATTCACTCCGCGTTCAGCCAGCATCTCCTGCAGCTCACGGTAACTGATGCCGTATTTGCAGTACCAGCGTACGGCCCACAGAATGATGTCACGCTGAAAATGCCGGCCTTTGAATGGGTTCATGTGCAGCTCCATCAGCAAAAGGGGATGATAAGTTTATCACCACCGACTATTTGCAACAGTGCCNCCGACACGACGCTCTTCCGTTCTTGCAGTACCAGCGTACGGCCCACAGAATGATGTCACGCTGAAAATGCCGGCCTTTGAATGGGTTCATGTGCAGCTCCATCAGCAAAAGGGGATGATAAGTTTATCACCACCGACTATTTGCAACAGTGCCGCCGCCGATATTCTGAAGGCGTTAAACCCGTTTGCTTCTTAAACGCGGTATTAAAGACCGATTTAGAGTTAAAGCCTGAGGAATACATAATATCAAGAATGGTCCGCTTATCTTCCGGCATTGCCAGGAGTTTTTTAGCGTGCTCTATTCGGTACTCGCTGATAAACGTAAAAAAATTCTGCTGAAACCCGTTGTTGATAATGGCTGACAGATCGTGCGGCGAGAGTTTTAACTGATGCGCAAGCTGGCTTAAGGACAGGGTGGAATCCAGAAACGGCTGATTCCGGTGCATAAATTCTGCCACCTTATCCACCTGTTCAGCCCCCCGTAACTGCGGTGCTTTAACCGGCTGAATATTCTCCAGCAGGATTTCATCTGCCTGCGTTAGCCCCATAAACGCAGCGGGTTGCCGCAGCGCACAAACTAATAACGTATTAATAAATGCAAACCCCGCTATGCTGACAACGGGCAGTACCCAACTCGTTTTATCGGTTAGCCTGAACAGATAGAAAAACAGGCAGCAAATAATACTGACTATCCAAAGTCCCAAATAACCTGACAGCAGGAAGCGGAGCCAGAGCATTTGCTGGCGGGCAATATCGGAATAAAGATGCTGAATATCCGAATTAAATGACCGCAAACGTCTGAGGGAATAGCCAAGCCAGCCGAGAAATACCCCGTGATAGGCCAATGCAAGGGGCAGTGATACTGGCATGCCCGGTAAATCCTGCTGCTGTAAGAGCGTTATTTTTGCTGAGTCAGATAACGGAACGTACAGCGTGAAAAACACAATAAGGCCAGTAGCAAACGGGATTAAGTGTACAGCATGAGCTGGCCGGATTCGAAAATGGCGATACATCAGCGAACGGGTATACAGATAGATGGCCGGTGGCTGAAGCAGAGAGATAAGCGTACCGATATAGGCGTAGTTCGGGTGTAAAAAACTCACGCCGCTACCATAGAGGAAAAGTTCACCAAAACCGGCGGCAAGGGTCAGCAGAACGATCACCAATAGCCGGTTGCTGACTTGTATGATGTTAGACGGCAAAAGAAGAAAAACAGAGAGCAATGCAGCCTGCATCATTCCTGCTGCCAGAAGAAAAACAGATAGATCATTCAGCATGCACGAGCACCAACAATTTAAAACGAGATATGAGAAACGGACGCCACACACGCTTCGTGTCAGCAGAACGTTCGACTTTACGTTTCATACGTTCGAATTTATCAATTCGAACGACTCCCGGGTTACTCGCCAGTACTCTGCAACCAAATCGGCAGAGGACTGAAATTCTGCCTCCTTTAAACACAAAAAAGCAGATGAACAGGTCGAAAGAGACCCCGGAGTATTAATATGAAAAAGCAGAAAAAGACCAGAACATCCCTGTGCGCAAGCATTATGTTCCTTGCGGGAATGACCGTAAGCACAACGGCGTTTGCCCACTGCGACAGCATGGATGGGCCTGTGATCACCGAGGCTAAAAGCGCCCTTCAGGCGCGTGATGTTACCCCATTATTAAAATGGGTACCAGAAAACCGTGAAGATGACGTCAGAAAGGCGTTTGACGAAACAATGAGTAAACAAGGCAGCAGTCAAACCTCTCAGGAAAAGGCCCAGCAAAAGCTTTTTACCACCCTGGTACGTATTCACCGTGAAGCGGAAGGTGCATCGTTTACCGGTGTAAAATCGGCAGGTCATATTCCTGTTATTGTACAAGAGGCTGATGCCGCACTTCGCACCAACAGTGTTGATAGCCTGGTGGCAAAGGTGACCGCTAACATTGAGCATGCTATCCGGGAAAAATTTACCAAAGCCGAACTCAGTAAGCAGCAGGCGAATCAATCGGTTAAGCAGGGACGCGAATATGTAAAAGACTACATTCACTACATACATTTTGTCGAGGAAATAAACAAAATGGCGGAGGGTAGAGCGCCCGATACGGAGCATCAGCACTAATCATCATGCCCTTCAGAGATGCCTTTACGGCATCTCTGAACCGCGACGCTAAGGCTGTGCGAAAACGCAGCTCACCGTGCTAACCGTTGAACGATACTGAACGTTTCAGGAGCATCGTTGTGACGGTTAGCTTCGGCTAGACAACCATAATATATTGATAAACAGGGAGCGGGATTCTGGTCTGAACCGAGGGCCTCAGCTTTGCCCTACGTCACTGCAACGAAACGACTAAAATCATGGTCAATGACCAGCCCAACGGCGTCACCTTTATTGGAGATAGCGCCAACTGGTGCAAACATTCTATCATCAATGTCCGATCACGGCCTGAGACATTCGACAAGCATTTTATGGTTTCAGTAAGAGTTTCAGTGCCAGCAAATATTTCACTTCGTCGTACCGGGTTTGGTCTTCCTGCAGCGGTAAAGGATCCTTATCCATTTAAACGCCAGAGCCCGGATAGCTGATTGATGCGATTTCCCTTTTTCACGCTCACGCTGGCTCGAGTAATAAAGTCTGGCCCAGTATGATGAGTTACACGTCTTCGCAGTCCATTCCACAAATGTCTGTCAGACGAACTTCGCATACTGCCAACGCCAGTGTCCCCTGGATTTTGGCCGCTTCGCTCGGTTACTGGTTCAATGCCTGTATAGTTTTGAGTTTTTCAACGCTGTTAAACTGGTCGCGGTTATCACCCAATGAGGCAAGCATGCACGGATCCATCGCGAGCCAGTGACAAGGCATGCACAGGGAAAACAGTGATAAATGGGTACTTCTGGCGATTCATCCTGCTCCGCTACTGAAGGCGTGGTGCGTAACGGCAAAAGCACTGCCGGACATCAGCGCTATCTCTGCTCTCATTGCCGTAAAACATGGCAACTACAGNAAAGCACTGCCGGACATCAGCGCTATCTCTGCTCTCATTGCCGTAAAACATGGCAACTACAGTTCACTTACACCGCCTCTCAGCCCGGTACGCACCAGAAAATCATTGATATGGCCATGAATGGCGTCGGATGTCGCGCCAGTGCACGCATTATGGGCGTTGGCCTCAACACGGTTTTACGTCACTTAAAAAACTCAGGCCGCAGTCGGTAACCTCGCGCATACAACCGGACAGTGATGTGATTGTCTGCGCTGAAATGGACGAACAGTGGGGCTACGTCGGTGCTAAATCACGTCAGCGCTGGCTGTTTTACGCGTATGACAGGATACGGAGGACGGTTGTTGCGCACGTCTTCGGTGAACGCACTCTGGCCACACTGGAGCGTCTTCTGAGCCTGCTGTCGGCCTTTGAGGTCGTGGTATGGATGACGGATGGCTGGCCGCTGTATGAATCACGCCTGAAGGGAAAGCTGCACGTTATCAGCAAGCGTTACACTCAGCGCATTGAGCGACATAATCTGAATCTGAGACAACATCTGGCAAGGCTGGGACGGAAGTCACTGTCGTTCTCAAAATCGGTGGAGCTGCATGACAAGGTCATCGGGCATTATCTGAACATAAAACACTATCAGTAAGTTGGAGTCATTACCCAAAATTTCGTTTAATATCTTTTAGGGATTGTACGCCGGCACCCCTTTTACCGTCTTAGGGGTTCCGTGGGAATTTCTGCGATAACAAACGCTAAGGAAAAGTGAAGTTCTTTAGATTGAAGCGATTAGTACGAAGTGGCCTACATAAGTGAATGGCGAACAGCATACAGATTCTCTCTTAAAAATATGTGAGACAATAGAAAAACGACTGAAAATTTTTTGTATATTAATAGCTTCACAAGCTTTGATGATAGAGGGTAAAAATCACCATTATCTAATCAATTTGACGCTCATATCATTGAATGAAGAAATGGTAAAAATCAATTGAGAGCAATATTAAATATCAAAATAAAAACGATGAAAAAAAGATTGTTACCAATACAATGAGGACATTAGAATCACGCCCCCCAAATTTTATATAATTAAGATCATAGATGCAGATCAGTTTGGTTAGTTCTCCGTAGGGGAGAAGTTATGAAAACAGGTAAATGGAATAAACATCGTTCGTGTAAAATGCATTAATACGAATGGGTAACATGTATTTCCAGGGATTTAATCAAACAATGGCATCAGTTTTTCAACCAGTAGCAGATCGCTTAAACCATCTAACAAAACAACTTCCATACCAGAGTCAATAAGTGAATCAATCCCAGGCACTTCCTCAAAGCCGATAACCATGATCGGCTTTCGGTCTATAAAATCAAATATTACTAATGGAAGTATTACACTGTTAATTAATTCAAATTCTTTAAAGAAAGCATCTGTGCCATATTCACTGGTAGGAAAAAGAATCTCACTTAATCTCACACCATAAAAAACATGATTGTAGATTCAATTGGTCAACGCAACAGTTATGTGAAAACATGGGGTTGCGGAGGTTTTTTGAATGAGACGAACATTTACAGCAGAGGAAAAAGCCTCTGTTTTTGAACTATGGAAGAACGGAACAGGCTTCAGTGAAATAGCGAATATCCTGGGTTCAAAACCCGGAACGATCTTCACTATGTTAAGGGATACTGGCGGCATAAAACCCCATGAGCGTAAGCGGGCTGTAGCTCACCTGACACTGTCTGAGCGCGAGGAGATACGAGCTGGTTTGTCAGCCAAAATGGGGTCAGTTTGGATATCGAAAATTATTGTACTATAAGGACTTCCCCGGCATGTCAAAGCCGGTATTTATGGTTTCTGTCTGCTCTTCAGTAAAAATAAAGGGGAGAGACTGCGGTACTATAA
>NZ_RARB01000026.1 GCF_003612015.1 Pantoea piersonii
TTATGACGAAGCGAAATATTTGCTGGCTCTCGAAGCGAGACACTCGCCCTTACTGAAGCCATAAAAAGCTTGTCGAATGTCTCAGGGCGTGAAGCGGACATTGCAGACTGCCCAGTAGAAAAAGTGCTATCAGAATTATCTAAAGGAAGATCGTATTTACCATGTCTCATTCTAACTGTTTAATAAATTACAAAAATTAAAATTTCCATTTAATATCATCGCGTTAAGCAAGAGAATTAAACCTCTCATTTAATTTATGATTCTTATTTAATTCATGAGTTGGTGTAAAAATAGGTTGCCGCACTATAGAAAGACACATATTTAAACCCAGCAGGAAATCATATTTGAAAGTAATGTGTTTAAGGGGCTGCGTAACAAGAACAGCAAGTAAACACATAGTAATAACAGTTACCATTCCCATTTCGCAAGTGGCCATATCAGAGGTGAACTAATGCCTGCTGCAATTTTAAGAATTAAGGTTATCCTAATAATTCTTTTGTATGATTAAGATCATCGATAAATTTACTAAGGACTCATTAATGAAATTGCGACTCTGGAATCTATTACCCCATGATTACGCTCCTTTTTTTCGTATTCTTCACATCATTGTGGCATTTCTAATATTATCACAAATTATTAACTCTAATCTGACAGAGACCGAAGCAATTGGTGAACATAGTCTTGAAGGAGTTATAACCTGGATGCACATTATTTCAGGGTTAGGACTGATTATTTGTGGTTTTATTATGTTAAGTTGGATGCTTACTCAAAGAGGTTTTACTTATTATTTTTCATGGGTAGGGCTTGACTTTAGTGGTATTAAGCAAGATATAAAAACGTTGACTAGTTTCCGACTGCCCGATGCACATTCGGGAGGTATTGCCAGTACAATCCAAGGATTTGGAGTTCTAGCATTGCTAATTGTAGCACTTTCAGGTGGCCTATGGTTCTTGTTGAATACCATGCAGTCAAATCTGGCTGAAACAGTAATCCACTGGCATAAGTTCTTTACTACTTTCATTGAGGTCTATTTTTATGCACATGGTGCAATGGGAGTTTTGCATATTTTAATTGAAAAATATAAAAGCCGCTCAGTTAACCTAAGTGACTAATCTGTTGTGAGATAATATTACTTCAAGTTGAAGAAAACCCTAAAAATAAAATTTAGTTTACTAGAAGATGAAACAGCACTTGCAGAGACTTTTTAATTAAATTTAATAAAAACGAAAAAATATTCATGGCGAAATGATTGTTTAATTATCTATCATGGATAGAAATGTGAGTTAGTCGTCCTATTTTAGGAAGTTAATAATGACTAAAACAAAAGGGTTACCTCGTCCGCTGACGCACTACGCTTGGCTTTCCATTGCCACGGCTATTGCCACTATCGGACTCAAAGGTGTGGCGTGGAAAATGACCGGTTCGGTCGGTCTGCTATCTGATGCCATCGAATCCGTAGTTAACCTCGCAGGAGCCCTAATGGCGCTCTGGATGCTGACCTTGGCTGCGCTTCCGGCCGATGAGAACCATGCATATGGGCACGGCAAAGCCGAATATTTCTCGAGTGCTTTCGAAGGATTTCTGATCCTATTGGCGGCAGCCAGTATCGCCTATACCGCAGTTGAGCGGATGTTAACTCCACAGCCGCTTGAGGAGATTGGTCTCGGATTACTGGTTTCAACAGTCGCATCAATCCTTAATTTTGTGACGGCTCGCATTTTGTTAAGGGCTGGCAGGCAGCACAACTCTATCACTCTTGAGGCAGATGCTCATCACCTGCTGACCGATGTCTGGACGTCGGTCGGTGTCATTTTTGGTGTCGGACTGGTTTATCTGACCGGCTGGTTTTGGGTCGATCCGATCGTTGCATTGCTGGTCGCAGCCAACATCGTTTGGACTGGTTATCAGCTTATGAGTCGTTCAGCTGCAGGTCTGATGGACGTATCGCTACCCACGGAAGAACTCAAAAAAATCGAGTCACTGCTGGCAGGATATCGTGAACAGGGGCTTGATTTCCATGCACTACGTACACGCCAGGCTGGCGGGCGGGCGTTTATGACAATGCACATCCTAGTTCCTGGGCGATGGACTGTTCAATATGGGCACGACTGGGCCGAGCGTATAGAGAATGATATCCGCACCGCACTGCCTTTTATCCATATCACCACTCATGTGGAACCGTTGGAAGATCCCGCGTCAATGAACGACCAAACGCTCGACATTTCTGATCACTAAACTAACCACATGTCGCTGGTCGGGCAGGGTAACAAACCTCGCTCTACAAAAATTTCAGGTATTCTCTATAATTCTGAGGGGCACTGTTGCAAAGTTAGCGATGAGGCAGCCTTTTGTCTTATTCAAAGGCCTTACATTTCAAAAACTCTGCTTACCAGGCGCATTTCGCCCAGGGGAT
>NZ_RARB01000027.1 GCF_003612015.1 Pantoea piersonii
GTCACGCTGAAAATGCCGGCCTTTGAATGGGTTCATGTGCAGCTCCATCAGCAAAAGGGGATGATAAGTTTATCACCACCGACTATTTGCAACAGTGCCTTTTTGCTAACAGGCGATCCTTATTCTGCCAGATTTTCTTCATGTCTGTGCTCAGAATACCCGTCATTTCTGCCAGAGTGTGCCCCCTGTACACTTCCTGCAGAAGCTTTTGCTGGGCCGGCGTGACACCACAGCTTTCCGGCTGGTCACTGCTGTTTCTGATAATGGCTTTCGGCCGGTAAAACAATTTCAGCTGGCTCTGCATGGCCAGCTGCAGGACATTATTGTCTCCGGGCTTCGGGGGAACGCCCCGCACGTTAAACCAGAACAGCGTTTCCCTGTCCTGAGGGAGCTTGTCTGTCAGCCCGCGAACCTGGGTGATACGGACCTGGGATTTCTGTCCGGCATCAATACGCTGCAGCGGCGGCAACGCCATCAGCGCATCCGTTTTCACCCCGTCAGCATCCGTCACCCACGACTGCGCCAGAAACGGCGTGGTTTTGTCATCATTATTCAGCGTGATGGCCACCGTTTTCTGTGGTGCATCCATAATGATGCGGGTCCGGTCGACGTTGACGGCCGCCGGGCTGCACTGGCTCCCATGCTGCCGCCAGTGTGAGTATAATCGCACGGCTTATTCTGCTGTTTTTAACCTGTTTTCTCCGTTAGTCCTGCTCTGTGACAGGGATATTTTTATCTGCAGGGCAGTAACAGCGGCCCCCGGCTGAGGTCTGCGCTCTCAGGCAGCGTCAGCCTGCAGTGTGTCCGGCCATTCCAGGATACGTCCAGAGTCCGGCGGTCTTCCCCGCTGAGACCTGTCAGGTAGACCAGTCCGTCATCCCCGACCATCCCTGCGGTTCTGCCGGTTTTCCCTGACACCACCATGGAGCCAAACGGCGGACTTGTGCTGTCAGCCAGCCGGATATGGCCGAGCACCTGCTCCCCCTGGCTGGCGTCAATCTTCCGGTAGCCCACCGCGCCTTCCGTCAGCACCTGGCTGATGACGGAGCTGCTGACGTCCACGTCCTCCGGCAGGGCGGCCACATCAACCGAAATATCGCTGCGGCGGTAGCTGCTGCCGGCGCTCACCACGCCCACCCCGAAGCGGTTGGTCACCCCGCTGTTGCCGTTCACCGGCACACCGGCCACGTCTCCGGTATCTATCATCATGCGGGGCTCATTCCCGGCCATCGACTGGCTGAAAGCGGCACCGTGGGCGGTGGCGGTCACCGAGCCGTACCAGCTCAGGCCCAGGCTGCGGTACTGTCCGGGCTGCAGGGTGGCGTCCGCTGCCGCCTGGCCCCACAGCAGGCGGCTCTGCACGCTGTCTTATGGCCGGTAGGCTCCGGCGTATAACCCCACTATACGAATGAACGGGTATTATTATGAGATGTTCGTCACGTTTTTTAGCGTAAACACACAGATAAACGTTTTTTTAAATCATCATATATCAATGAGTTATGATAGTACTTTCAATTCACTGTGTAGTTAGCGTGTAAAATTATACACAAATCACAATTCATATCTTCGCGGCATGTTTTAATGGCACTGTTGCAAATAGTCGGTGGTGATAAACTTATCATCCCCTTTTGCTGATGGAGCTGCACATGAACCCATTCAAAGGCCGGCATTTTCAGCGTGAC
>NZ_RARB01000003.1:0-581 GCF_003612015.1 Pantoea piersonii
CAAGCCTGTAGAGGTTTTTCTGCTCGTTACTTTCTATCAGACAATCTGTGTGAGCACTTCGAAGGCAGTATCTTCAGGTAAGGAGGTGATCCAACCGCAGGTTCCCCTACGGTTACCTTGTTACGACTTCACCCCAGTCATGAATCACAAAGTGGTAAGCGCCCTCCCGAAGGTTAAGCTACCTACTTCTTTTGCAACCCACTCCCATGGTGTGACGGGCGGTGTGTACAAGGCCCGGGAACGTATTCACCGTGGCGTTCTGATCCACGATTACTAGCGATTCCGACTTCACGGAGTCGAGTTGCAGACTCCGATCCGGACTACGACGCACTTTATGAGGTCCGCTTGCTCTCGCGAGGTCGCTTCTCTTTGTATGCGCCATTGTAGCACGTGTGTAGCCCTGGCCGTAAGGGCCATGATGACTTGACGTCATCCCCACCTTCCTCCGGTTTATCACCGGCAGTCTCCTTTGAGTTCCCGACCGAATCGCTGGCAACAAAGGATAAGGGTTGCGCTCGTTGCGGGACTTAACCCAACATTTCACAACACGAGCTGACGACAGCCATGCAGCACCTGTCTCA
>NZ_RARB01000003.1:594-21979 GCF_003612015.1 Pantoea piersonii
TGGATGTCAAGGCCAGGTAAGGTTCTTCGCGTTGCATCGAATTAAACCACATGCTCCACCGCTTGTGCGGGCCCCCGTCAATTCATTTGAGTTTTAACCTTGCGGCCGTACTCCCCAGGCGGTCGACTTAACGCGTTAGCTCCGGAAGCCACTCCTCAAGGGAACAGCCTCCAAGTCGACATCGTTTACGGCGTGGACTACCAGGGTATCTAATCCTGTTTGCTCCCCACGCTTTCGCACCTGAGCGTCAGTCTTTGTCCAGGGGGCCGCCTTCGCCACCGGTATTCCTCCAGATCTCTACGCATTTCACCGCTACACCTGGAATTCTACCCCCCTCTACAAGACTCTAGCCTGCCAGTTTCGAATGCAGTTCCCAGGTTAAGCCCGGGGATTTCACATCCGACTTGACAGACCGCCTGCGTGCGCTTTACGCCCAGTAATTCCGATTAACGCTTGCACCCTCCGTATTACCGCGGCTGCTGGCACGGAGTTAGCCGGTGCTTCTTCTGCGGGTAACGTCAATGACGAAGCGTATTAAGCTTCATCCCTTCCTCCCCGCTGAAAGTACTTTACAACCCGAAGGCCTTCTTCATACACGCGGCATGGCTGCATCAGGCTTGCGCCCATTGTGCAATATTCCCCACTGCTGCCTCCCGTAGGAGTCTGGACCGTGTCTCAGTTCCAGTGTGGCTGGTCATCCTCTCAGACCAGCTAGGGATCGTCGCCTAGGTGAGCCGTTACCCCACCTACTAGCTAATCCCATCTGGGTTCATCCGATAGTGAGAGGCCCGAAGGTCCCCCTCTTTGGTCTTGCGACGTTATGCGGTATTAGCCACCGTTTCCAGTGGTTATCCCCCTCTACCGGGCAGATCCCCAGACATTACTCACCCGTCCGCCACTCGCCACCCGAGAGCAAGCTCTCTGTGCTGCCGTTCGACTTGCATGTGTTAGGCCTGCCGCCAGCGTTCAATCTGAGCCATGATCAAACTCTTCAATTTAAGTTTGATGCTCAAAGAATTAAACTTCGTAATGAATTACGTGTTCACTCTTGAGACTTGATATTTTTAAAGTCCGNTTTTGATATCTGTCCTGCGAGTGCCCACACAGATTGTCTGATAAATTGTTAAAGAGCGGTGCAGTCAGCGGCTGAGCCTGCTGCTGCGAGGTGGCGTATATTACGCTACTCTCCTTCGGAGTCAACCACTTTTTTCAGCGATTTTCTCCGGCGGCCCAGCTGCCTGAGCCTCCTGAACACCGCGCTTCGTAAGCCGTTGTGCCGTGTCAGTGGAGGCGCATTATAGGGAGTTCTTTCCGGCTGACAAGCGCTAATTTAAACTTTTTTATCAAACGCTCATTTTCCAGGCTATGCGCTGAAAAATGAGTCAAAAACGCCGTTTTTAGCCAAAAAAAACGGGCCCGCAGGCCCGTTTCGCTATCGTCAGTTACTGATGAGCGACGATTACGCCCTCTTTGACATCCATTTCGATCGTTTTGCCAGGCACCAGCTGACCAGAAAGTATCTGCTGAGCCAGCGGGTTTTCGATCTGCTGCTGAATGGCGCGTTTCAACGGACGCGCACCATACACCGGATCGTAGCCGTTTTCGCCCAGCAGCTTCAGCGCCTCGTCGGAGATATGCAGCTGGTAGCCGCGCTCATCCAGACGTTTATAGAGACGCTGCAGCTGAATCTGCGCAATAGAAGCAATGTGCTGTTCGCCCAGCGGGTGGAATACCACGACTTCATCAATACGGTTGACGAACTCCGGGCGGAAGTGATGACCGACCACGTTCATCACCACATCTTTCATTTCAGCGTAGTTCAGCTCGCCGAAGCGCTCCTGAATCAGATCGGAGCCCAGGTTCGACGTCATAATCACTACCGTATTACGGAAGTCGACGGTGCGGCCCTGTCCATCGGTCAGACGGCCATCGTCCAGCACCTGCAGCAGGATGTTAAATACATCCGGATGCGCCTTCTCTACTTCATCCAGCAGGATCACGGAATAAGGACGGCGGCGAACCGCTTCTGTCAGGTAGCCACCCTCTTCATAACCGACATATCCCGGAGGCGCGCCCACCAGACGCGACACGGCGTGTTTCTCCATAAACTCCGACATATCGATACGCACCATCGCGTCGTCGCTGTCGAAAAGGAAATTCGCCAGCGCTTTGCAAAGCTCGGTTTTACCCACGCCGGTCGGACCAAGGAACAGGAACGAACCGATGGGCCGATTCGGATCTGACAGACCTGCACGGCTACGACGAATCGCGTTCGATACCGCTTCCACCGCTTCGTCCTGACCAATAACGCGAGCGTGCAGTTCCTGCTCCATGCGCAGCAGCTTATCGCGCTCCCCTTCCATCATGCGCGCCACAGGTATACCGGTCCAGCGCGCCAGCACGTCGGCGATCTCGACATCGGTTACGCGGTTGCGCAGCAGCTTCATGGTCTTCCCTTCAGCCTGCGTAGCGGCCGCCAGCTGTTTTTCCAGCGCCGGGATCTTGCCGTATTGCAGCTCGGACATCTGCGCCAGATCGCCAACGCGACGTGCCTGCTCCAGCGATAAACGCGCCTGTTCCAGTTCCGCCTTGATATTCTGCGTGCCAGAGAGCGACGCCTTTTCTGCTTTCCACTCTTCTTCCAGCTCTGCGTATTCCCGCTCTTTCTGGTCGAGCTCGCTTTCCAGCATCTCCAGACGCTTAATGCTGGCGTCGTCAGATTCTTTCTTCAGTGCCTGCTGCTCCAGCTTCAGCTGGATAATACGGCGCTCAAGGCGATCCAGTGCTTCCGGCTTCGAGTCGATCTGCAGGCGAATGCTGGACGCCGCTTCGTCGATCAGGTCGATAGCTTTATCCGGCAACTGACGGTCGGCGATATAGCGATGCGACAGCGTTGCCGCTGCGACGATCGCCGGGTCGGTGATCTGCACATGGTGGTGCAGCTCATAGCGCTCTTTCAGCCCGCGCAGAATAGCAATGGTATCTTCCACGCTCGGTTCAGCGACGTAGACTTTCTGGAAACGACGCTCCAGCGCCGCATCTTTTTCAATGTACTGACGGTATTCGTCCAGCGTCGTCGCGCCGACGCAGTGCAGTTCACCGCGCGCCAGCGCCGGTTTCAGCATGTTACCGGCATCCATCGCGCCATCCGCTTTACCGGCGCCGACCATGGTGTGCAGCTCATCAATAAACAGGATGACGTTGCCTTCCTGTTTCGACAGATCGTTGAGTACGCCTTTCAGACGCTCCTCGAACTCACCGCGATATTTTGCGCCAGCCACCAGCGCGCCCATATCTAGCGCCAGTACGCGGCGGCCTTTCAGCCCTTCCGGTACTTCGCCGTTAATGATGCGCTGCGCCAGACCTTCCACAATCGCGGTTTTACCGACGCCCGGTTCACCTATCAGCACCGGGTTGTTTTTAGTGCGGCGTTGCAGTACCTGAATGGTGCGGCGAATCTCTTCGTCACGACCAATTACCGGGTCGAGCTTGCCCTGTTCGGCGCGCTCGGTGAGGTCGATGGTGTATTTCTTTAACGCCTGGCGCTGATCTTCAGCCCCTTGATCGTTCACGTTATCTCCTCCACGCAGCTGTTCAATCGCTTTAGTAAGCTTGTCAGTGGTCGCACCGGCCGATTTCAGCAAATCGGCTAAAGAGCCGCGCGAGTCGAGGGCCGCCAGAACAAAGAGCTCAGATGATATAAAGTTGTCGCCGCGCTTCTGCGCCAGCTTATCGCACAGGTTAAGAACGCGAACCAGGTCGGCGGAGGGTTGAACATCCCCTTCGCTACCTTCTACCTGCGGCAAACGGTTGATAGCCTGCTCAACACCGTTGCGCAGTGTGGCAACGTCAACGCCTGCTGAAGCCAGTAACGGACGAACGGATCCCCCTTCCTGACTGAGCAGCGCGCTCATCAGGTGCAGAGGTTCAATAAATTGGTTGTCGTGTCCCAGAGCAAGGGACTGTGCGTCGGCAAGGGCCAGTTGGAATTTGTTGGTAAGACGATCCAGACGCATGATTCCTCCCATTACAGGTCAAAATGCTACTGGAGATTAAAATGAGGTCATCCCCCAAATTTTCAAGGTTATTGACCTGTACCATGAGCAAAAAATCCGCTACTGGATCGTCTTGTGGCGTAAGGTTATCTCAGCCAAATTAAAGAAGCCATACGCCCCGTTGTTCCGTCGCGCCGGAAGGAGAAAAATTCGCCACGCTCATGAAAGGTGCAGCGCCGGGTCATACTCACGGACTTCACGCCCGCCGCTTCTAACCGCTGCTGCGCAAGCAGCCAGATATCGGCAAAATATTTAGCGCCAGCCGGACGAAAAGCCTGCCGGGCACGCGCATCTTTAGCCATAAAAGCGGCGCGCACTTCGCTGCCGACTTCAAAGGCGTCGGGACCGATGGCGGGTCCAAGCCAGGCGTGTATCTGACTGGCGGGCGAAGCGAACTGCGCCAGCGTATTTTCCAGCACGCCGGCGCACAGGCCGCGCCAGCCGGCATGGGCCGCGGCGACTTCTCTGCCGTCATCGGAACAGAACAGCACCGGCAGACAATCCGCCGTCATGATCGCGCATACCACGCCCGTTTCACGGGTGATACTGGCATCCGCCTGCAATGCTTCCGCCTGCGCGGAAGGCAGGCGAATCACTTCTGTACCGTGAACCTGATCGAGCCAGCGCGGCATCTGCGGCAATTCCGCGCGCGCCACCAGGCTTTTCCGGTTAGCGGCTACATGTGCCGGATCGTCGCCAACGTGGCCGCCCAGGTTAAATGTCTCCCACGGTGCGAGGCTCACGCCGCCGCCGCGCAGCGTCGAACAGGCGCCTACGTTGGCGGGCGCGGGCCATTCCGGCAGGATCAGACTCATAACCAGTCCAGCTGATCGCGGAACTCGTCGGTATCCGCTTTCAATACCTCGATCAGATCCACCATGTCCTGCGGCAGCGGTGCATGCCACTCCATTTCGATGCCGGTAATCGGATGGTAGAGACGCAGCATCGTCGCATGCAGCGCCTGACGATCGAAAGCGCGTAGCGTGTTGATAAACTGCTCCGAGGCGCCTTTCGGCGGACGCGGGCGACCACCGTAAAGCGGATCGCCCACCAGCGGATGGTTAATGTGCGACATATGCACGCGGATCTGGTGCGTACGACCGGTTTCAAGACGCAGACGCAACCGCGTATGGGCGCGGAAGTGCTCCATAATGCGATAGTGCGTTACCGCCGGTTTCCCCATTGGATGTACGGCCATATGGGTGCGTTTAGTCGAGTGACGGCTGATCGGCTCATTTACCGTGCCGCCCGCCGTCATCGTCCCAATCGCCACCGCTTCGTACTCACGGGTGATTTCACGCAGCTGCAGCGTTTCCACCAGGTGCGTCTGCGCTGGTACGGTTTTCGCGACCACCATCAAACCGGTGGTATCTTTATCCAGTCGATGCACAATACCGGCGCGCGGCACGTCGGCAATCGCGGGATAGTGATACAGCAGCGCATTGAGTACGGTGCCGTCGGGATTGCCGGCGCCAGGATGCACCACCAGGTCGCGTGGCTTGTTGATCACCAGAATATCGTCATCTTCATAGACGATATTCAGCGGGATGTTTTGCGCTTCCCAGCGCTGCTCTTCTTCGATTTCTGCATCGATGGCGACCTGTTCGCCGCCCAATACTTTCTCTTTAGGTTTATCGACGACCGCGCCGTTAACGCTGACGCGCCGGTCCAGGATCCATTCTTTTATGCGCGAACGTGAATAATCAGGGAACAATTCCGCCAAAGTTTGATCTAAGCGTTGTCCCAGCTGCGCTTCGGAGACCGTTGCGGTGAGTTGAACTTGTTGTGCCATATACAGCTTCTTCGTTAACGTTGGGTTTTCACGGCGATGCCGTTTAATATAATGTGCTATCGTACCTGGTCATTACCGGGAGCTATACGGACAGCTTCCGCCATAACAAATTGAGGATAACCATTTCGTCATGACGCGTATGAAATATCTGGTGGCTGCTGCCACACTGAGCCTGGCCCTTGTGGGTTGTTCCAGCTCAAAGGACACAGTACCGGACAGCCCGCCTTCCGAAATCTACGCTACCGCTCAGGAAAAGCTGCAGGACGGTAACTTTAAAGCGGCGATTAAGCAACTGGAAGCGCTGGACAACCGTTATCCTTTTGGTCCTTATTCTCAGCAGGTACAGCTTGATCTGATCTATGCCTACTACAAAAACGCCGATTTACCGTTGGCGCAGGCTGCAATAGATCGCTTTATGCGTCTGAACCCGACCCATCCGAACATTGACTACGTTATCTATATGCGCGGCCTGACGGATATGGCGCTGGACGACTCCGCACTGCAGGGCTTCTTCGGCGTTGATCGCTCCGATCGCGATCCGACGCATGCCCGCGACGCGTTCCGCGACTTCTCGCAGCTGCTGCGTAACTATCCCAACAGCCAGTATGCGGCCGATGCGCAAAAACGCCTGGTCTATTTAAAAGACCGCTTGGCGAAATATGAGCTCTCGGTGGCGCAATTCTATACTAAGCGTGAAGCTTATGTCGCGGTAGTTAACCGCGTTGAAGGCATGATGCGCGATTATCCTGATACGCAGGCCACGCGTGATGCGCTGCCGCTGATGGAAAAAGCCTACCGTAATCTGCAGCTGACTGCCGAAGCGGATAAAGTGGCGAAAATTATCGCGGCAAACAGCGCCAGTTAATTCTGAGCTGGAAAAACAAAAAAGCAGCCTTGATGGCTGCTTTTTTTATGCGTGGAAAAGCGACAATTTTGTCAATTCTCCCTTGGTCTAACCCGTCAATCATGCGCCTCTGCTTGCCCTGGTTCAAGGCTTTTCCGCCATATTCCTACCCTTTCTCACAAATCGCTGTCATTGACAAAAAGTGACATTTTTTCGTGATCTAAGTCACACATTTCATTGTTCAGCGCGTTATGCTGGATCTACCCAGACGGAAAATGACAGAGAGGTAAACCTATGATTCTGAACATTACCAGCAAACAAATGGAAATCACCGCGGCTATCCGCGACCATGTCGAAGACCGTCTCGCCAAGCTGGAAAAATGGCAAGCTCATCTGATAAATCCGCACATCGTTCTGTCCAAAGCGCCGAAAGAATTCGTGGCCGACGCCACTATTAACACGCCAAACGGCACGCTGGTCGCCAGCGCTAAGCATGAGGATATGTATACAGCGATTAACGACCTTATCGGTAAGCTTGAGCGTCAGTTGAATAAGGTTCAGCACAAGCCAGAAGCCCGTCGGGCAGCGACCAGCGTAAAAACCTTTACGCCAGCCGCTTAAACCTACTGTTTTGACTAACGCGCCTGCGGGCGCGTTTTTTATTGACAGCCTTAAATCAGTACGGGTACTCTCAAATCACTTTTTGAATGGAAATCACCATGAAACGTTTGCCGTTTTTCTTCGCTTTCTTTTTTACCTTCCCCTGACTGGGAGGCGATTCGTCATGTGAAAAAGAAAGCGAAGACGAACAACAAAGCCTCCCAACCGGGAGGCTTTTTTATTGGACAGCTTACAGGTGAGCCCTATGAATCCCGACAATCCTTTACTGGCGCTGCGTGACAAAATCAGCGCCGTTGATGAAAAACTGCTGACGTTGCTGGCGGAACGCCGCGCGCTTGCCGTGAAGGTCGCCGAGGCGAAGCTGGCCACGCACCGGCCGATTCGTGATATTGAACGCGAGCGCGCGCTGCTGGAGCACCTGATCGTACTCGGTAAAAAACATCAGCTGGACGCGCATTATATTACGCGGCTGTTTCAGCAGATTATTGAGGATTCCGTCCTGACGCAGCAGGCCCTGCTGCAGAAAAACCTGAACCATGCGCACGCTCTGGCGGCACGCATCGCTTTCCTCGGTCCAAAAGGCTCCTATTCTCATCTGGCCGCCCGTCAGTATGCTGCTCGCCATTTCGACAGTATGATGGAAATCGGCTGCCTCAAGTTTCAGGACATCATTCGTCAGGTAGAAAATGGCCAGGCGGACTACGCAGTGCTGCCGATTGAAAATACCAGTTCCGGCTCGATTAATGACGTTTACGATCTGCTGCAGCAGACCAGCCTCTCGATTGTCGGCGAACTGACCCAGCCAATCGAACACTGCGTGCTGGTAACAGGCAACACCGAATTGCAGCAGATTGAAACCGTCTACAGTCATCCGCAGCCTTTCCAGCAGTGCAGTCAGTTTATTAGTCGTTTCCCGCACTGGAAGATCGAATATACCGAGAGCACCGCCGCCGCAATGGAGAAAGTCGCTGCACTGAATTCGCCGACAGCGGCCGCGCTGGGCAGCGAAGCGGGCGGCGAGCTTTATCATCTTCAGGTGCTGGAGCGCAATCTGGCGAACCAGCAGCAAAACCATACGCGCTTTATCGTTCTGGCCCGCAAAGCTATCGCGGTATCCGATCAGGTTCCTGCGAAAACGACGCTGCTGATGGCGACCGGTCAGCAGGCGGGTGCGCTGGTTGAGGCGCTGCTGGTGCTGCGCCAGCATAACCTGATTATGAGCAAGCTGGAGTCGCGTCCAATCAACGGCAATCCGTGGGAAGAGATGTTTTATATCGACGTGCAGGGCAACCTGGAATCTGACAGCATGCAGCAGGCGCTGCAGGAACTGAAAGGACTGACCCGCATGCTGAAGGTGCTTGGCTGCTACCCCGGCGAGAATGTCGTCGCGGTGGAACCGCGCAGCGAATAAAAAAACGGCATCCCTGAGGATGCCATTTTTTTACGGTCGGCTGTCGTTAGCAGAGCGTAGCAGGCTACGGCTCTCAACCATAAAGCGTTTAGCATGATCGCCAAACCAGTGTTCAACGCGGTTGAAGCTGTCGATAAAGGCCTGCTTATTGCCCTGCTCCAGCAGCGTAATCGCTTCACCGAAGCGCTGATAATAGCGTTTGATCAGCGCCAGGTTGCTTTCGGAAGACATAATAATGTCCGCATAAAGCTGGGGATCCTGCGCAAACAGTCGCCCTACCATCGCCAGCTCCAGGCGATAAATTGGCGAGGAGAGTGCCAGCAGCTGATCGAGGTTGACGTTCTCTTCCGCCAGATGCAGCCCGTAAGCGAAGGTAGCGAAGTGACGCAGCGCCTGTATAAAAGCCATATTCTGGTCATGCTCTACTGCGCTGATACGATGCAGCCGCGCGCCCCACACCTGAATCTGCTCAAGGAACCACTGATAAGCCTCTGGCTGACGCCCGTCGCACCAGACCACAACCTGCTTCGCTAGGCTGCCGCTGTCCGGGCCAAACATAGGGTGTAGGCCCAGCACCGGGCCAGCGTGCGCTGCCAGCATTGCCTGCAGAGGACGGTTCTTGACCGACGCCAGATCCACCAGAATACAGTCTTCCGGCAGCGGCGGCAGCTGCGCGATAACCTGTTCCGTAAGATGAATCGGTACGCTGATAATTACCATACCGGCATCGCTCAGCAGCGACGCCGCCTGGTCCCACTCCTCTTTGTCCAGCGTCTTGACGCTGTAGCCCGACAGCGTCAGCATGCGCGCAAACAGCGTGCCCATCTGGCCTTTGCCGCCGACGATCACGACCGGGCGCAGCGCCGGGTTCAGCGTTTTAAAGCCTTTATCGTTCTCGCTGGTATAGGACTCGCGCATAATGCGGCGCAGTATATCTTCAATCAAGTCGGGCGGGACGCCGAGCGCTTCCGCCTCTTTACGACGCGAAGCCAGCATGGAAGCTTCGCGCTCCGGCACATAGATGGGCAAGCCGTAGCGGCTCTTTACTTCACCCACCTCAGCTACCAGTTCCAGCCGTTTTGCCAGCAAATCCAGCAGCGCCTTATCGACTGTATCAATTTGATCGCGCAGCGCGGTCAGTTCAGCCACCATTGCTCATTACACCTCTTGTGACAGACGCGCCGACAGCACTTCTTGCAGATCCTGATGAATGTCACGCAGCAGGGTTTCGGTGGTTTCCCAGTTGATGCAGGCATCGGTAACGGAAACACCGTATTTCATTTCGCTGCGCGGCTGCTCGGAAGACTGATTGCCTTCGTTGATGTGGCTCTCCAGCATCAGGCCAATAATCGAGCGGTTGCCATCTTTGATCTGGGCAATCGCCGATTCAGCGACGCCAGGCTGGCGGCGGTAGTCTTTGTTAGAATTGCCATGGCTGCAATCTATCATCAAGGCCGGGCGCAGTCCCGCTTTGAGCATCTCTTTTTCACACTGCGCAACATCTTCGGGGCTGTAATTGGGCGCTTTACCGCCGCGCAGAATAACGTGACCGTCTGGATTGCCCTGCGTCTGCAGCAGGCACACCTGGCCCGCCTGGTTAATGCCGACAAAACGGTGCGGCATCGCGGCGGCGCGCATAGCGTTAATCGCCGTGCCGAGGCTGCCGTCAGTGCCATTCTTGAAACCAACCGGCATAGAGAGTCCAGACGCCATTTCACGGTGAGTTTGCGACTCCGTGGTACGCGCGCCAATGGCTGACCAGCTGAAAAGATCGCCGAGGTATTGCGGACTGTTGGGATCGAGCGCTTCGGTAGCGAGCGGCAGCCCCATCTCTACCAGGTTCACCAGCAGCTGACGCGCAATATGCAGACCCGCTTCCATATCAAAGGAGTTGTTCATATAGGGATCGTTGATCAACCCTTTCCAGCCGACGGTGGTGCGGGGCTTTTCAAAATAGACGCGCATAACGATATAGAGCTGATCCTTCAGCTGTTCAGAGAGATCTTGCAGGCGACGAGCATAATCGAGAGCGGCTTCAGTATCGTGAATCGAACAGGGACCACATACCACCAGCAAACGCGGATCGCGACCAGCAATAATGTCGGAGATCGTCTGGCGCGAAGCGGCGATCTGCGCTTCCTGCTGGGCATTGAGCGGGAATTTCGCTTTCAGCTCTTCCGGGGTGATTAAGATCTGTTCTTCGGCGATATGGACATTGTTCAGCGCGTCTTTTTGCATGGCTACGATCCTTTTTTCCTCGTTATGCGATTAATGATCCTCTGACAGGACAGGGAACACTTTATCACAGGACGTAAAACAAGCAATCCACATCTGTACACTTTTATTACCATAAAATTGATGCCACACATTATAGTTAATTAATAACCATTTAAAACAATATCTTAATTAAATAAGACTACCCGAGCCAAATCTCATAATGTAAACAAATGATTACATAGAGCTGCTGGCATTCTTTTAGATCGCCTGATACGCTGACCTTAATCGCTTCTTCATCGGGTATTTTATGACGCCTGTTTCCTCTTCAGTACGGCTTCGTCCTTTCATCTGCGCAGATATCCCAGCCTTTACCGCCGCCGTTAATGGCTCGCTGGATACGCTACTGCCCTGGATGGCATGGGCGCACCCTGATTATCAGCCCGAGGAGGCTGCCAGCTGGATCGCTTTTACGCAGCAGCAGAGAATAAAAGGCGAAGCGGAGGAGTTCGCGATCGTCGACGATCAAGATCGCTTACTCGGTGGCGCAGGGATCCGTTTTGCCCGCCAGCCGGGCCAGTTCGCCGCGCTGGGATATTGGGTGCGCAGCGATATGCAGCGACAGGGAGTCGCCAGCCGCGCTGTCGAGCTGTTACTTGAAATGGGGTTTGCGCGACCTGAGATAAAGGTGATTGAGATCCTCGCCGCTGAGGAGAACCACGCCAGCCGCGCCGTGGCGGCGCGTTGCGGCGCGCGATTTATTGATATGCGTTACGGCTTAATCATTCTGGAGAGCGGGCCGGTGAACACTGCTATTTACCACGTTCAGCGCCCTGAAACACAGAGATAAAAAAAGGGGCTGGCATCACGCCAACCCCTTGTTTGCTATTAACTTTTAGATGTCGCGTTAGCGATACCTTAGTTAAGACGCTCTTTGATACGAGCTGACTTACCAGTACGCTCACGCAGGTAGTACAGTTTGGCTTTACGCACAGCACCACGGCGTTTGACAGAAATGCTGTCGATGACCGGAGAGTGAGTCTGGAAGACACGCTCAACGCCTTCGCCGTTAGAAATCTTACGAACAGTGAATGCAGAGTGCAGACCGCGGTTACGGATAGCGATAACCACGCCCTCGAATGCCTGCAGACGTTTCTTAGAACCTTCAACGACCCATACTTTCACTTCCACGGAATCACCCGGGCGGAAGGAAGGTACGTCCTGTTTCATCTGCTCTTGTTCAATTTGCTTGATAATGTTGCTCATAATTAAATCTCTTATCCTGGGTAAACTGATAGTCGCGGGAGATTACTCTGCCGCCTCATCGTTTTGTTGCTGATGTTCCCGCTGGAACGCTTTCAGCAACCTTGCTTGCTCTTCAGTCAGAGCCAGGTTTTCCAGAAGTTCAGGTCTTCTTAGCCAGGTCCGGCCCAGCGACTGTTTCAGACGCCAACGGCGAATCTCTGCATGGTTGCCGGACAGCAGAACTGTCGGTACTTCCATGCCTTCCAGCACTTCAGGTCGGGTATAGTGCGGGCAGTCCAGCAAACCGTCAGAGAACGAATCCTCATCGGCCGACGCCTGTTTGCCCAGTACGCCTGGAATTAACCGGGCTACTGAATCAATCATCGTCATGGCTGGCAGCTCACCGCCGCTAAGCACGTAATCGCCGATTGACCATTCTTCGTCAATTTCGGTTTGAATAACGCGCTCATCAATACCTTCGTAGCGGCCACAGACCAGAATTAACTTCTGCTGTGTCGCCAGTTCGCAAACGCCCTGTTGGTCAAGTTTGCGCCCCTGAGGTGACAGATAGATCACCCTGGCCCCTTCCCCCGCCGCCGCTTTCGCTGCGTGGATCGCATCCCGTAAGGGCTGCACCATCATCAGCATTCCCGGTCCGCCGCCGTATGGACGATCGTCCACCGTACGGTGCCGGTCGTGAGCAAAGTCGCGAGGACTCCAGCTCTCGATGCTGAGCAGGCCATTTTTTACTGCCCGGCCAGTTACCCCGTAATCGGTAATTGCGCGAAACATCTCTGGAAAAAGGCTAATAACACCAATCCACATCGTTTTCGCCGTTACGTTACCTTGCGATTCGGAGATCAAAAACCAGGATCCCAGTCTACTTCAATGACGCCAGTAGCGAGATCGACTTTCTTGATAACCTGTTCATCAAGAAACGGTATTAACCGCTCCTTCACACCGAACGCATCTTTCAGGTTCGCCTTTACGACGAGTACGTCGTTCGAGCCGGTCTCCATCATATCGATGACTTTACCCATCTCGTAACCGTCAACATTGACTACCTGGCAGCCCATAAGGTCTTTCCAGTAGTAATCGCCGTCGTTCAGCTCCGGCAGCTGCGCCGAGTCGACCGTAATTTCGCAATTGGTCAACTGCGTCGCCGCGTCCCGATCGTCAATGCCTTTGACTTTGATGATCAGGTCCTGATTGTGATGCCGCCAACTTTCCAGCTCAACCTGCTGCCATTTACCGGCGCGCTGAATGAACCAGGGTTGGTAGTCGAAGATACTTTCGGCCGCTTCGGTGGAGGAAAACACTTTGAGCCAGCCACGAATGCCGTAGGCAGCACCCATTTTCCCCAAAACGAGGGGCTTAACGGGAGGCTGTGCGGCAAGTTCTTTGCTCATGCTCACCACCGTGACAGATTAAGCTGCTTTTTTTGCTTCTTTGATCAGCGCGTTAACGCGATCTGAAAGCGTTGCGCCCTGGCCAACCCAGTGCTCGATGCGGTCCAGGTCCAGACGCAGAGTTTCAGCCTGACCAGAAGCGATCGGGTTGAAGAAGCCTACGCGCTCGATGAAGCGACCGTTACGTGCATTGCGGCTGTCAGTAACGACGACCTGATAGAACGGACGCTTTTTCGCGCCGTGACGTGCCAAACGAATTGTTACCATAACATCCTCTTAAGTTAATAAAACAACCGGGCCCCATCGAGGAACGGGGCCCGGGTGCTGTATAAAAAGCCCGAAAATTTTACTCATTTCGGCGCAAAAAGCAACCTGTGAGCGCAACCTTTCGGGCTTTTATTGCCGAACGCTTAGCGTCCGGGGAATCCTGGGGGCATCATGCCTTTCATGCTGCGCATCATTTTCGCCATGCCGCCCTTCTTCATTTTCTTCATCATGCGCTGCATATCGTCGAACTGCTTAAGTAAGCGGTTAACGTCCTGCACCTGCATGCCGGCGCCGGTGGCGATGCGACGCTTGCGCGAGCCTTTGATAATCTCCGGCTTTTCACGCTCTTTGCGCGTCATGGAGTTGATAATCGCCTCCATACGCACCAGCACCTTGTCGTCCATCTGTGACTTCACGTTGTCCGGCAGCTGGCCCATGCCCGGCAGTTTGCCCATCAGGCTCGCCATGCCGCCCATATTGCGCATCTGCTTGAGCTGCTCAAGAAAGTCGTTGAGGTCGAAGCCGTCGCCGGTTTTAAGCTTCTTAGCCAGTTTCTCCGCCTGATCGCGGTCAACCTTGCTCTCGATATCCTCAATCAGTGACAGCACGTCGCCCATGCCGAGGATACGTGAGGCGATACGATCGGGATAGAACGGCTCCAGCGCTTCGGTCTTCTCGCCGACGCCCATAAACTTGATAGGCTTGCCGGTAATGTGACGAATCGACAGCGCCGCACCGCCGCGCGCGTCGCCGTCCACTTTCGTCAGGATCACGCCGGTCAGCGGCAGCGCTTCGTTAAAGGCTTTCGCCGTGTTCGCCGCATCCTGACCGGTCATGGCGTCGACCACAAACAGCGTCTCTACCGGATTAATCGCGGCATGTACCTGTTTGATCTCGTCCATCATCGCTTCGTCGACGTGCAGACGCCCCGCGGTATCCACTAGCAGCACGTCGTAGAACTGCAGCTTCGCTTCTTTCAGCGCGTTCTTAACGATGTCGACCGGCTTCTGGCTGAGGTCGGACGGGCAAAAATCGACCCCGACCTGCTGCGCCAGTGTTTCAAGCTGTTTGATCGCCGCCGGGCGATAAACGTCCGCAGAAACGACCAGCACTTTCTTCTTGTGCTTTTCACGCAGGAATTTACCCAGTTTGCCGACGCTGGTGGTTTTACCCGCGCCCTGCAGACCCGCCATCAGCACTACGGCCGGCGGCTGCGCGGCCAGGTTAAGCGCGTTATTCTCGTCGCCCATCGCCGTAACCAGCTCGTTGCGGACGATCTTGATAAACTCCTGACCCGGCGTCAGGCTTTTGTTGACATCGTGACCCACCGCGCTCTCTTTGACGCGGTTGATAAAGTCACGCACGACCGGCAGCGCGACGTCCGCTTCCAGCAGCGCCATACGCACTTCGCGCAGCGTGTCTTTAATATTGTCTTCTGTCAGCCTTCCGCGGCCGCTGATATTGCGCAGGGTTTGCGACAAACGATCGGTTAAATTGTCAAACATTCTCTCTCACTCAGAAAAAATCGCGAGGCGCCTGATCGGCATAATGCGGCGGATTATAACACGAAGCTGCAACGATCTCTGCTATTGCTCCTCAGATCGGTTGGAGGCGGCTTCTGCTGGCGCTATACTGCCCTTTTCCTTTCATCTGACTGATACCTGTAAGGATCTATGTCCGTTTTCTCGCTCCTGGCGCTGTTCGCCTACTCTCTGAGTCTCGCACTGATTATTCCCAGCCTGTTGAAACGTAACAGCGGATGGCGGCGAATGGCGGTGCTTTCCGCCTGCGTCGCGCTGGTGGCGCATGCCGTGGCGCTGCAGCAGCGGATATTTGCCGTCGACAGCGGGCAGAATCTCAGCCTGCTCAATATCGGCTCGCTGGTCAGCCTGCTTATCTGCGCCATTATGACTATTGTCGCCTCGCGCAATCGCGGCTGGCTGCTGCTGCCGATCGTCTACAGTTTCGCGCTGATCAATCTGGCGTTCGCCACCTTTGTGCCTAACGCCTTTATCACCCATCTTGAAACCACGCCGGGCATGATGATCCATATTGGCCTGTCGCTGTTCGCCTACGCGACGCTGATTATCGCCGCGCTTTACGCGCTGCAGCTGGCCTGGATCGACTATCAGCTCAAGAACAAGAAGCTGGCCTTTACCCAGGATATGCCGCCGCTGTTGAGCATTGAACGTAAAATGTTTCATATCACCCAGATCGGCGTAGTGCTGCTGACGCTGGTGCTCTGCACTGGCCTGTTTTATATGCATAACCTGTTCAGCGCCGAGAATGTCGATAAAGCCGTGCTCTCTATTCTGGCCTGGTTCGTCTATATCGTTTTGCTCTGGGGACACTATCATGAAGGCTGGCGCGGACGTCGCGTAGTGTGGTTCAACTGCGGCGGTGCGCTGCTGTTGACTATGGCCTACTTCGGCAGTCGTATCTTACAGCACCTGCTGACTCACTCGTCTTAATAAAAGGAACTCCTGCGTTGGAACATGTTTCAACCACCACATTGATTATCACGCTGGTCGTCATGGTACTGGTGTCCGCCTGGTTCGCCGGGTCCGAAACCGGCATGATGACGCTTAACCGCTATAAGCTGCGCCATCAGGCCAAAAATGGCCAGCGCAGCGCGCGCCGGGTCGAAGGCCTGTTGCGCCGTCCCGATCGCCTGCTGAGCCTGGTGCTGATCGGCAATAACCTGGTGAATATTCTCGCCTCGTCGCTGGCGACCATCGTTGGCATGCGCCTCTATGGCGATGCCGGTGTGGCGATCGCGACCGGTATCCTGACCTTTGTCGTGCTGGTATTTGCCGAAGTGCTGCCGAAAACTATCGCCGCGCTCTATCCGGAAAAGGTCGCCTATCCCAGCAGTTTTCTGCTGGTGCCGCTGCAGTACATCATGCTGCCGATCGTCTGGCTGCTGAACACCATTACCCGTCTGCTGATGCGTATGGTCGGCATTAAAACCGAGAGCGCCAGCAACTCAGCGCTGAGCAAAGAGGAGCTGCGCACCATCGTTTATGAGTCGCGCAGCCTGATGTCGCGTCGCAATCAGGACATGCTGCTTTCAGTGCTCGATCTGGAGAAGGTGAGCGTTGACGACATTATGGTGCCGCGCAACGATATCGTCGGCATCAATATCAACGACGACTGGAAATCGGTAATGCGCCAGCTCAGCCATTCGCCTCATGGCCGCATCGTGCTGTTCCGCGACTCGCTGGACGACTGCGTCGGCATGCTGCGCGTACGTGAAGCCTGGCGCACCATGACGGAGAAAAAAGAGTTCAATAAAGAGACGCTGCTGCGGGCAGCCGATGAGATTTACTATGTGCCGGAAGGTACGCCGCTAAATATCCAGCTAGTTAAATTCCAGCGCAACAAGAAGAAAGTCGGCCTGGTAGTGGATGAGTATGGCGACATCAAAGGTCTGGTGACCATTGAGGATATCCTGGAAGAGATCGTCGGCGACTTCACGACGTCTATGTCGCCAACGCTGGCGGAAGAGGTGATGCCGCAAAATGACGGTTCGGTGCTGGTGGAAGGCAGCGCTAACGTGCGTGAAATCAATAAGGCCTTTAACTGGCATCTGCCGGAGCAGGAAGCGCGCACGATTAACGGCATGCTGCTGGAGGCGCTGGAGGAGATCCCCGAGATCAACACCCGCGTCGAGCTGTCGAACTACGCCGTTGATATTCTCGACGTACAGGACAATATGGTGAAGCAGGTACGCATTACGCCGCGTACGCCGCTCAAAACCTCTATCGGATCCTGACGCCCGCCCATAAAAAACGCCGCAACAATGCGGCGTTTTTTTTGCTGCGCGAGCAACGACTAGATATGCAGCTCTTGCAGCTTCTCTTGCGGCAGTTTCAGATCTTCATTGCGGTTTACGCCGATATCATGCGCCAGTACGTTGCGCGCAATCTGCTGCGCTTCATCCAGCGAATGCAGCTTATAACTACCGCACTGATATTCGTTCAGCTCAGGGATCTGATTCTGATCTTTCACCTTCAGAACATCTTCCATGGCCCCTTTCCACGCGCTGGCGACACGCTGCTCATCCGGCGTGCCGATCAGGCTCATATAGAAACCGGTACGGCATCCCATTGGAGAGATATCGACGATTTCTACGCCGTCGCCGTTAAGATGGTTGCGCATAAAGCCTGCAAACAGATGCTCAAGCGTATGGATGCCGCGCTCGGTCAGGATCTCTTTGTTGGGACGGCAGAAACGCAGGTCAAAAACGGTGATGGTATCGCCATGGGGAGTTTTCATGGTCTTCGCAACACGCACTGCGGGCGCGGCCATAATGGTATGGTCAACGGTAAAACTGTCCAGTAGTGGCATACGTCACCTCCTGTTTTGAGAATTTTTTTATAAACGATGAAACTTTTCTGTTCGCCCAGCGTCTGAATATATGAAAGACGCGCATTTGTTATCATCATCCCTGACAACAGAGATGTTAATTTGGCCACATTGATGTGGCCTTTTTCTTTTCTAACCTTCGCGACTGGCAAGATAAGCTTCAAAATCGAGCGTATCTTCCTCTTCCAGCTTTTTCTGCGCCGCAACCGACTCTAGCGCCTGACGCGTAAAATCTTCTTCGCTTACGACTTCCAGCGGCTCTTCGCACAGCATATGACGATACTGTTCCGCCAGGGCGATGCCGGTACCGGTCACGCCGTTCTCTTTTATCGCCTGCAGTATGCGCGCCGAATAGGTTAGCTCAGGATCGTCAAAGGATGCTACCAGTTGATCGCAAACCTGTTGATATTGCGTGCTGCCCTGATTACTGTCGAGCACTTCCGCCACGCGATGCAGATCGTCGAACAGCGCTTTACCTACCTCAACCAGCGGATGCTCGGTTTCGCTACAGCCGACCGAAATCATTTGATTCGGCTTGCGTCCTTCCAGCACGACGCGGTTCCAGTTTTTCCGGCTGCACAGCAGTTCATCAGCGCTCATTTCCGGCGCATCGGCCAGGGTGCACCAGATCAGGAAAAGATCGAGGAAACGCACCTGGTTCGCGTCGACGCCGACGGCTGAGAATGGATTAATGTCGAGCGAGCGCACTTCGATATACTCGATACCGCCGCGCAGCAGCGCATCGGACGGCGCTTCGCCGGAGCGCGTAACGCGCTTCGGACGGATCGGCGCATAAAGCTCATTTTCAATCTGCAGGACGTTAGTGTTGAGCTGCAGCCAGTTGCCCTCCGCGTCTTTTGTACCCATCGCGGCGTACTCTTCAGACGGGGTTTTAATGGCGGCTTTTAATGCCTTAACGTAGCCTTCAAGCGAGTTGAAGGTAATACCGAGGCCGCTCTGCGATTTATTAGTGTAGCCAAGGTCGCTAAGGCGCAGCGAGGTCGCATAGGGCAGCCACAGTGAATCTTTGCCGTCGGTTTCAAACGGCAATTTGCTTTCGCGTCCCTGCAGGAAGCTGGAGCTGATCGCCGGCGAGGCGCCGAACAGATAGGGAATGACCCAGCCGAAACGATAGTAGTTGCGGATCAGGCGCAGGTAACCGGCAGAAATCGTCTCTTTTCCGCTCTCGGCGTCTTTAACGTCCGCCCACTCTTGCCAGAAGCTCAGCGGCAGCGAGAAGTTATAGTGAATACCGGAGATCGTCTGCATCAGGGCGCCGTAGCGGTTTTTCAGCCCCTGACGATAGAGCGTCTTCATGCGGCCAATATTAGAACTGCCGTACTGCGCCAGCTCAATGCGATCGGCATCGTCAATCAGGCAAGGCATACTAAAAGGCCACATGCGCTCATCACCCAGCTCTCGTGCCACATGGCGATGAATATCGCGCAGGAATGCCAGCATATGGTCGATATTCTGATCTACCGGCGTGATGAACTCCAGCAGCGTCTCTGCGAAATCGGTGGTAATCCAGTCATGCTTGAGCGCCGATCCCAGAGAATCGGGATGACGGCTTTCAGCCAGATGACCATCAGGCTTCACGCGCAGCGTTTCGCGTTCAATGCCGCGACCAATACCTTTCAAGGCATTGGGATGCGCCTCCAGCCAGGAGAGCGCTTTAGATACGTCCGGGATCACATTAACCTCCCGCTGGGACAGTAATTTATTTTTGTTCAGCATAATGTTAACCCTAGCCTCGAATCTGTGCGAATCAATGCCACCATTGCAAACCCTGTAAGGTGGCGGTCGCGATAACGATATAACGCAGCGTTTTCCCGACGGCGAGAAACACCAGGACCGGAAGCCAGGCAAAGCGCAACCAGCCTGCGAGCACGCAGAGCAGGTCGCCGATAACCGGTAGCCAGCTCAGCAGCAGCGCTGCAGGTCCCATTCGGTGCAACCACGTTATTGCTGTGTCATGCCATCGCCCCTGCCGTTTCAACGGCAGTAAGCGACCAAGAAAAATATTAGTGATGCCGCCCAGCGTATTACCCACTGATGCAGCGACAATCAATCCATAAACGGACGCCTTTTTGGCGACCAGTAATGCAATCAGCAGCGCCTCAGAACTTCCTGGTAGCAGGGTTGCGCTGAGAAAACTGCTGCCAAACAGAGAAGCAAGCGCCAGAACGTCACTCACAGCAAGCGCACATCAACCACATCCATACCGGCCGCTTTCGCCGCCTGTACGCCAAAATCGGCGTCTTCGAACACCACGCAGCGCGTTGGATCGACGCCCATCAGCGCTGCGCAGCGTAAAAACGTATCGGGTTCAGGTTTATGACGCTCGACATCATCGGCGCCTACTACGGCTGTGAAGAGTTCACGGACGCCCAGCTGCTTGAGCAGCGCATCCGCCATGCTGTGTTCGCTTCCGGTGCCGACCGCCATCGGACGTCGGCCATGCCAGGCTTTCACCACGTCCATCAGCGGAAGCGGTCGAACGTTATCCAGCAGCATGGCTTTAACCGCCGCGGTTTTTTCAGCGGCGAGCTGATACGGATCGAGAGAGGAGTGGTTTTTTTCGATAATAAATTGCGCGAGCCGCCAGGTGGGCGCGCCGTTGAAACCAACCATTTGCGATTCGTCTAACGCCAGCTCATATCGTCCCAGTACCTGATGCCACGCTTTTCGATGTGTCGGCTCGGTATCCAGAATCGTGCCGTCCATATCGAAAATCAGTGCGTCATATTGATCGTACATCCCCACTCCGGACACTCAACAAATGTGCCCTTACTTTAGCGTAATGCGGACAGGTTGTCGCCAGGTGGCATGAACAGCAAATGCTTTGAAAGCATTAGCATTTTTTCTTTTCAGAAAAAGGTGATCGGGCGGTGCCGGGCGTAATTGCCGGAAATTTCAGTAGGTTTGGGTTTTGTCAGAGCAGCGAATGGTAAGCGCGCAAGGAGAATAAGCGTGATGTAAAAAGGATTACCTGAGGAGGGTAAATCAGAGAGTCATGCCTGGCTTTCGCCTCGTTATATCCGTTCGGGGTGTGCTTTGCGTAACTGAAGAGATGGTGCATCCGGGAGGATTCGAACCTCCGACCGCTCGGTTCGTAGCCGAGTACTCTATCCAGCTGAGCTACGGATGCATTGAGAA
>NZ_RARB01000003.1:22022-519672 GCF_003612015.1 Pantoea piersonii
TGAAGAGATGGTGCATCCGGGAGGATTCGAACCTCCGACCGCTCGGTTCGTAGCCGAGTACTCTATCCAGCTGAGCTACGGATGCATTGAGAAATCGTTTTACAGGGGGATAAATCAGACAACCAGGAAGTGCCAGGAATTAACGCCTCTCGCTTTGAGATGCCTTGCCCATATCCTGAGATATGGTGCATCCGGGAGGATTCGAACCTCCGACCGCTCGGTTCGTAGCCGAGTACTCTATCCAGCTGAGCTACGGATGCATAGATAATTCTTGTACAACGCAGGGTGCTAACAACTCACCGAGAAAGGAACGACTCTTTCACTTACTTTCGCATTTTCCAGATGGTGCATCCGGGAGGATTCGAACCTCCGACCGCTCGGTTCGTAGCCGAGTACTCTATCCAGCTGAGCTACGGATGCATCGGAAAATGGCGGTGAGGCGGGGATTCGAACCCCGGATGCAGCTTTTGACCGCATACTCCCTTAGCAGGGGAGCGCCTTCAGCCTCTCGGCCACCTCACCTTACGCGTTCTTGCGAACCGTGCTTCTGAACTTTGTTTCCGCTCATCGGCACTGCGTGGCGCACATATTACTTTCCCGCACTTATAAGTCAAACAATTTTTCCCGCCGCCTGATCGTTTGCACAAATGACGCTCAATTGGGGTAATTTGCCGACAAAAAGAGTGAATTATCAACAGTAAAAGCAGGCAAGCGGGAAAATAATCAGAAAGACGAAGCGGGAATAAAAAAGAAGACGTGCGGGAAAGCGGTCGCGCCTCGCAAAAAGCTGCGAGGCGCTGAATCCGTTAGTAACTCGTTTGCTGAGTTTTTTCGGCCTGAATGCGCTGATAAATCTCTTCGCGATGCACTGAGACCTCTTTTGGCGCGTTCACACCGATACGAACCTGGTTACCTTTCACTCCCAGCACCGTTACAGTCACCTCATCGCCAATCATGAGGGTTTCACCAACTCGACGAGTTAGAATAAGCATTCTTTGCTCCTTGAAAGATTAAAAGAGTCGGGCTCTGTTCGGGCTCCCGGCATTATCCATCATTTAACGCTGAACATTGACTATGACAAATACACCAATGTACGTCGCTACGCCAATACATTCTGCTGATAGTTAGTTTAGCCGAAATACACTACATCGACCTGACTTTGTCATTACCTGATGCACATCGTATTAAAAAGCGCCGGAACCTCAGTCCCTGGCGCTTTTCACGATGCATTGTTCTATTTTGTTACAGACGGCTGTTGACCCAGTTTTCAACGCCCGCCAGCGCGCCTTTCAGCGCCTGCGCATCGGTACCACCAGCCTGCGCCATATCTGGACGCCCGCCGCCTTTGCCGCCGACCTGCTGCGCCAGCTCGCCCACCAGCTCGCCCGCTTTTACGCGGTCAGTCAAATCTTTGGTCACGCCCGCGATTAACGACACTTTTCCTTCCGCTACGGTCGCCAGCACAATCACCGCCGAACCCAGCTGGTTTTTCAGGTCATCGACCATGGTGCGCAACATTTTCGGCTCAACGTTGCTCAGCTCGCTTACCAGCAGCTTCGCGCCCTTGATGTCGATAGCCTTACTGCTCAGCGAAGCGCTTTCCAGAGCGGCCTGCTGATCGCGCAGCTGCTGCAGCTCTTTCTCCAGCGCACGCACGTGATCGACCAGACCGCGCACTTTATCATTCAGATTGCTGCTGTTGGCTTTCACCAGCTGCGCGATCTCGTTCAGCTGGCTGCTCTGCGCATAAACCTGCGCCAGCGCGCCCTCGCCGGTTACAGCTTCGATACGACGTACGCCTGCGGCGGTACCGGACTCGCTCAGAATGCGGAACAGGCCGATATCGCCAGTACGCGCTGCGTGCGTGCCGCCGCACAGCTCGATGGAGAAATCACCCATGGTCAGCACGCGCACGCGCTGATCGTATTTCTCGCCGAACAGCGCCATCGCGCCCTTGCCTTTGGCTGCGTCGATATCCATTACGTCAGTTTCAACCAGCAGGTTGCGACGAATCTGCGCGTTGACGATCTCTTCGACCTGATGAATTTCCTGCGGTTTCATCGCTTCGAAATGTGAGAAGTCGAAACGCAGGTATTTATCGTTGACCAGAGAGCCTTTCTGCGCCACATGTTCGCCAAGAACCTGACGCAGCGCCGCGTGTAGCAGATGCGTTGCGGAGTGGTTCAGACGAATGCGCGCGCGGCGCGCTTCATCAACCTGCGCCTCAACGCGATCGCTGATACGTAGATGACCTGTTGTCAGCTTACCGATATGGCCAATAGCCTGGCCATATTTTTGTGTATCCTGAACGCTAAATTCAGCATTCTTCCCTTTCAACAGGCCCGTATCGCCTACCTGACCGCCAGATTCACCGTAAAAGGGTGTTTCATCCAGCACCACAACCGCTTCCTGACCTGCTGCGACCTCTTCTACCGCGACGCCGTCAACGTAGATCGCCTTAACGGTAGCCGTCAGGTCAAGCTGGTCATAGCCTTTAAACGCTGAAGCCGCGTCGATACTGATGACGTTGCTGTAGTCAGCGCCGAAACCGCTCGCCTCGCGCGCGCGCTGGCGCTGCTGTTCCATGGCTTTTTCAAAGCCCGCTTCGTCAATTTTCAGGTTACGTTCACGGCAGACGTCAGCCGTCAGGTCAACCGGGAAGCCAAAGGTATCGTAAAGACGGAAAACGGTCTCGCCATCCAGCGTATCGCCCTGCAGTTTCGCCAGCTCGTCGTCCAGCAGCGTCAAACCGCGCTCCAGTGTTTTAGCGAACTGCTCTTCTTCGGTTTTGAGTACGGTTTCTACCTGGCTCTGCTGACGCTTCAGATCTTCGCCCGCGGCGCCCATTACCTCAACCAGCGGCGCAACCAGTTTGTAGAAGAATGCCTCTTTCGCACCCAGCATATTGCCGTGACGAACCGCGCGACGAATGATGCGGCGCAGTACGTAACCCCGGTTTTCGTTAGACGGAATAACGCCGTCGGCGATCAGGAAGGCGCAAGAGCGGATATGGTCGGCGATAACGCGCAGCGATTTATTGCTGAGATCGGTCGCGCCGGTCACTTCGGCTACCGCTTTGATCAGTTTTGCGAACAGATCAATTTCATAGTTGGAATTGACGTGCTGCAGCACGGCGGAGATACGCTCCAGTCCCATGCCGGTATCAACCGACGGCTTCGGCAGCGGCAGCATGGTGCCGTCCGGCTGACGGTTGAACTGCATAAAGACGATATTCCAGATCTCAATATAGCGATCGCCATCTTCTTCCGGGCTTCCGGGCGGGCCGCCCCAGATGTGATCGCCATGATCGTAGAAAATTTCGCTGCAGGGACCGCAAGGGCCGGTATCGCCCATCTGCCAGAAGTTGTCAGAGGCGTAAGCGCTGCCTTTGTTGTCGCCGATACGGATAATGCGCTCGCGCGGTACGCCGATATCGTTGGCCCAGATGTCGTAGGCTTCGTCATCGGTCTCATATACGGTAACCCACAGACGCTCTTTCGGCAGAGCGAACCAGGTTTCTCCCGTCAGCAGTTCCCAGGCATAAGCAATCGCCTCTTTCTTGAAATAGTCGCCGAAGCTGAAGTTGCCCAGCATTTCAAAGAAAGTGTGGTGACGTGCGGTATAGCCGACGTTTTCCAGATCGTTGTGCTTGCCACCGGCGCGCACGCAGCGCTGCGACGTGGTCGCACGCGAATAGTCGCGCTTGTCCTGGCCGAGGAAGACATCCTTAAACTGGACCATGCCGGCGTTGGTGAACAGCAGCGTCGGGTCGTTATTCGGTACGAGGGAGCTGCTGGCTACAACCTGATGTCCCTTGCTATGGAAAAAGTCGAGAAACGCTTGACGGATCTCAGCAGTGCTCTTGCTCATATATATCCTGGAATCACGCTAACGAAAGTTCCGTTCTGTCAGACAAGCCGCATCCGCGCAGCTTTCCGTTCAGTGGAACAAAAAAGTGGGAATAAGATAAATTTTCTTCACAGGGAAGTAAAACCCCGCGCGGCTTTCAGTCGTCAAAATTTCTGAAAACGGCCTGAATATCCTCCATGAAAAAGCCTTTTGACTGCAAATAACGCTGAACTTTCGCTTTGGCCTTCCACTCCGTTGGCAAAGGGAGGCCAAATTTGCGCTCCGCCAGCTGCGCGGCGCAGGCGCTCCAGTCAATTTCACAGGCTTCCATCGCGATATCAATGTCAGGGCGCGCCACGCCTTTCTGTCCCAGCTCCAGCCGGATGCGCTGTGGACCATACCCTTTGCGGCTGCGGCTCTGGATAAAGCGTTCGGTAAAGCGCGCCTCATTGAGCCAGCCATTTTCCTGACACCAGCCGATCACTTTATCCAGCTGCGCGTCGGTGATGATTTCAGGTTCGCTCTGCTGGATAAATGCCGCGCGCTGCACTGACTGCTGTAGTTTTCTGCGCAGCTCCGCTTCACTGTGATCGCGCTGCGCCAGAATGCGCATAGCGCGATCGAGCAGACGTGGAAAAGGGATTTCCCTGGGTTGCGGTTGTTCAGACATAGGACTCACCTTGCTCAATCAGAAGGGAATTATGGCGGCAGAACGGAGAGGAAAGAAAGAGAGGGTCGCTAAAACGAAAAACGGGAGTGGTTGCCCACTCCCGCTACAGGGTTAGAAGTCTTCGTTCGTCTCGCTGGCTGCATCTTCCAGCGCGCCTGCCGGCGCTTCGGCAGCGCCCGCTTCTGCTGCTGCGCTGTTCAGCAGCATATCGCGCAGTTTCACATCCAGCTCGTTAGCGATCGCCGGGTTTTCCTTAAGGAAATTGGTGGCGTTCGCTTTACCCTGACCAATCTTGTCGCCGTTATAGCTGTACCAGGCACCGGCTTTTTCGACCAGCTTGTACTTCACGCCCAGGTCTACCAGCTCACCGAAGGTGTTAATGCCTTCGCCGTACATGATCTGGAACTCAGCCTGCTTAAACGGCGCGGCGATTTTGTTCTTCACGACTTTAACGCGGGTTTCGCTACCTACTACTTCATCGCCCTCTTTAATCGCGCCGATACGACGGATATCAAGACGAACGGAAGCGTAGAACTTCAGCGCGTTACCGCCGGTAGTGGTTTCCGGGTTACCAAACATCACGCCAATTTTCATACGGATCTGGTTGATAAAGATCAGCAGTGTGTTGGACTGCTTCAGGTTACCCGCCAGCTTACGCATCGCCTGGCTCATCATACGTGCCGCAAGGCCCATGTGAGAGTCGCCGATTTCGCCTTCGATCTCCGCTTTCGGCGTCAGCGCCGCGACGGAGTCGACGATGATAACGTCTACTGCGCCTGAACGCGCCAGCGCGTCACAAATCTCCAGCGCCTGCTCGCCGGTATCGGGCTGCGAACAGAGCAGGTTGTCGATGTCAACGCCGAGCTTTTTAGCGTAAACCGGATCCAGCGCGTGTTCAGCATCGATAAAGGCACAGGTTTTGCCTTTGCGCTGCGCTGCGGCAATAACCTGCAGCGTCAGGGTGGTTTTACCGGAAGATTCCGGTCCATAAATCTCGACGATACGGCCCATCGGCAAACCGCCGGCGCCCAGCGCGATATCCAGTGAAAGCGAACCGGTAGAAATAGTTTCTACGTCCATTGAGCGGTCTTCACCCAGACGCATGATGGAGCCTTTACCGAATTGCTTTTCAATCTGGCCCAGCGCAGCAGCTAAAGCCTTCTGTTTGTTTTCGTCAATTGCCATTTCTACTCCTGACTCATACGGGGGTAAGCACGCTACAAATGCCTGCTCGCTTTCTGTTGCTGCTAATTATACTGTATAGTCATACAGTATCAAGCTTAATTTGCCAAAAAATCGTCCTGTAATGTCTGCAGCGCGAACGCCACGGACTGACGACGCACCGCCTCGCGATCCCCTTGAAATTGCTGGCGTTTAGCGGTCACTACACCATCCGGCGCAGCGAAGCCGAACCACACGGTGCCGACCGGTTTTCCCGCGCTGCCCCCGTCCGGCCCGGCAATGCCGCTGACCGACACCGCATAGTCCGCCTGCGCGGCATGCTGCGCGCCCTGCGCCATCTCGCGCACTACAGCCTCGCTCACCGCGCCATACTGCGCAAGCGAAGCCGCTGTGACGCCTACCAGCTCCTGCTTGGCGCCGTTGCTGTAAGTAACGAAGCCGCGTTCAAACCAGGCGGAACTGCCGCTGATATCGGTAAACACCTTAGCGATCCAGCCGCCCGTACAGGATTCAGCGCAGGTAACCGTCGCGCTTTTCGCCTTGAGACGCTCGCCGACTGCCGCGCTCAGACGCTGTAATTCCAGGTCATTCATAGCATCTCATCCTTTCAGCTCAGTAAAGAGAACATGGTGCAGAAGCGGAGCATTTTCAACCCATCCGGCATAAAGCCTGCCGCCTTTGCGCATCATCTCTCAGCGTGACGACGCCTTTTTCACCGCTACGATAAAAAGGCGGGGAAAGGCCAGCAAAATGCGACCGTCGGCGCGCGGCATATAAGCCTGCTGCAACGCCTGACGATACTGCTCCAGAAAGCGCGGCCGTTCGTCAGGCTCAAGCGCATTAAGAAACGGCCGCAGCCCGGTCGCTTTCAGCCAGTCGACGATCGCCTGCGCGTCGGCCATGATGTGGTAGTAGGTGGTGCGCCAGAGATCCACCTCGCAGCCCGCCTGTGTCAGGAGATCGTAATAGCGCTCGCCGGTGAGCAACTTTTTACGCTCCACTTCGCCGATACGCTGACGCCAGGGATCGCACGCGGCGATTTCACGCATCAGGCGATGCGAAGGCTCCTGCAGATTATCCGGCATCTGTATCGCCAGCGCGCCGCCGCTATCCAGTTGACTCGTCAGATGCGGCAATAGCCTGTCATGCTCGTCAAGCCACTGCAGCGAGGCATTGGCGTAAATCACCTGCTGCGGCTCTGTCGCCCGCCAGCGCCGAATATCCTCCTGGAGGAAAGTGCAGCGAGGCACGCTTTCACGCGCCTGCGCCAGCATCGCTTCTGAACTGTCCAGCCCGTAAATCTGTGCGTCAGGCCAGGCGCGCGCCAGCAGCTCAGTGCTGTTGCCCGGACCGCATCCGAGATCCGTGGCGAAGCGCACATCGGTAACGGGTATGCGCGCCAGCAGCTCCTGCGCAGGTCGCGTTCTTTCAGATTCGAATTGCCGATAGAGTTGAGGATCCCAGTCCTGCATATTTGACCTCTGCGTTAGCTCAAAAGCATGTCCGAAGCGGAAAAATGCGATGCGTTGCCCAATTTTGCGCGTCGCGGTGGCAAGCGTTCGCGCTGCGCATTAAGTTAAAACAACGTTTCATTTTTCACTTTCAGGAGCGTTTATGATCTCGCAACCCGCATTTTCCGGCGTATGGTGCCCCTCCGTTACGCCTTTTACGCAGCAAGGGCAGCCAGATATTGATGCCCTGGGTCGCCATTTTGCCCGACTGAACACGTCAGGCATTAATACCTTACTGCTGATGGGCAGCATTGGCGAATTTGCCTCGCTGACGCAGCAGGAGCGTTTGCTGCTTATTCGCGAAGCGCGCCAGCTCTCGCCCCTCAGCATGGTTGCTAACATCTCCAGCACCTGCGTGCCGGATATGCTGGAGCTGGCCGAGGCGGCCTGGAAAAACGGTTTTGACGCGGTGATGGTGCTGCCGCCCTATTACTATGGGCAAACCCCACGTCAGCTGTTGAGCTACTTCCGCGAGCTGGATAAGCGCATCGGCGGTAAATGGTTCGCCTACAATTTTCCGGCGCGCACCGGCTGCGATCTCAGCCCGGCACTTGTCAGCGAGCTGGCGGCGGAGCTGCCTGGCTTTATTGGCATAAAAGATACGATTGACTCTCTGTCGCACAACCGCGCGCTGATTGAGGAGACCAGAAAGGTACGCGACGATTTCGCCGTACTTTCGGGCTATGACGAATATCTGGTGCCAAACCTGCTGGCTGGCGGGGCGGGCGTAATTTCAGGTCTGAATAATATTGTGCCGGAACTGTTCGCGGCGGCAATGGCGGCGTGGCACGAGCAGGACCTGGCGGCGCTGGCGTCTATTCAGCAGCGCATCGGCAGAATGATGGCGATTTACGCTATCGGAGAGGATTTTGTTACGACTATCAAAACCGCGGTGTCGCGCCGTTTTGATTCTATGACCAGCCAGTCGCGCAATTACGGCGGTGCGCTTAGCGCTGAGCAGTGCGAGGCGCTTGACCGGCTGTTTGAATAAGAGAGGGATGCGGGTGCAGCGCGCCCGTGTGTTTTATCCGCGTTTTACAAACTCCGACTTCAGCTTCATTGGGCCGAAACCCTCGATCTTGCAGTCGATATTGTGATCGCCTTCCACCAGACGGATCCCCTTAACGCGCGTGCCGATTTTCAGCGTGGAGGAGCTGCCCTTCACTTTGAGATCTTTAACGACGGTCACCGTGTCGCCATCCTCAAGCAGATTGCCGTTGGCGTCGCGCACCACCAGGCGGTCCACGTTACTTTCGCCTTCGCTCAGCGACCAGATATGACCGCAGGCGGGACAGTTAAGATTGTCGCCGTCCTGCCAGCTGTAATCAGCCTGACAAAGGGGACACGCGGGAAGTGATTGCATAACGGCTCCTGAAACAACAGATATGATGACGCTGAGGGCGCCATCATATCCCCTTACTGTTGCTAAGGACAACTGTCAAAACATAGCGCCGCTGCGCGCTTTGCTGACCGCCTCGCCCAGCTGCCATACCGCCATCGCATAGTGGGTGCTGTGGTTGTAGCGGGTAATAACGTAGAAGTTAGGCAAGCCGTACCAGTACTGGTAGCTGGTGCCCATATCCAGGCGCAGCAGGCTGACCTGGTTATTACCGTCCAGAGAGCCCTGCGGAGAGAGGCCGGATGCCGCCAGCATTTGCGGCGTGTAGCTGGTTTTGAAACCGTTCTCCAGCAGCGGCGCCTGACCGCTGGCCGGGACAGCGACGCCCTCCCCGCTGCGCCAGCCATGCTCTTTAAAGTAGTGCGCGACGCTGCCGATGGCGTCTACCGGATCCCACAGATTGACGTGGCCGTCGCCGTTAAAATCCACGGCATACTGCTGATAAGAAGAAGGCATAAACTGGCCGTAGCCCATCGCGCCGGCGAACGATCCTTTCAGATCGAGCGGATCGTCCTCTTCGTTGCGCGCCATCAGCAGAAAGGTTTCCAGTTCGCTGCTGAAGTAGCTGGCGCGGCGCGGATAGTTAAACGAGAGCGTGGCAAGCGCATCCAGAATACGCGTTTTTCCCATTACGCGCCCCCAGCGCGTCTCTACGCCGATAATGCCAACGATAATCTCCGGCGGCACGCCATATACCTGCTGGGCGCGCGTTAAGGCATCCTGATACTGGTTCCAGAAGGCGACGCCGTTTTGTACGTTGTCCGGCGTAATGAACTGCTTGCGATAGCGGATCCACGCCCCGTTAGGCCCGGCTGGCGGCGTATAGGCGGGTGCCTGGCGATCCATCAGACGCAACACGTAATCCAGCCGTTTGGCCTGTCCGATAACGGCATGCAACTGCTGGCGGTCGAAGCCATGCTTCTTCACCATCTGGTCGATAAACTGTTCGGCGGCCGGATTCCCGGCAAAATCGCCGAGCACTGGCTGTACGGCGTGGGACTGTTCAAGCAGAAAGCCCCCTTTCGGCGCGGCCAGCGTAGCGGCCTGCGTCGCGGATTCAGGTTTACTGCTGCAGGCGGCAAGTAGGGCAATAAGCGGAAATAAGCTGATCTTAAAACGCATTTGATATCCATAAGCATGCAGTGAAGGTAACGAATTATGGTAAACATTCACTCACAGAATGGACAGGGCGAAACGTAAAAATAGCGCCAGAGAAAAATTGCGAACCGGCGCTGGAAGCATCGACAAAAAGCAGTAATGGCGCACTGCTGGCTGAGGAGCCGCTCGCAAAGTCGCCTGAAAACAGCGATCTGTTCAACACGATGATGAAAGACACGGATAAAGTGCGGTCAGGCCGTGCCCCTTGAGCAGCAGACTCAAGTGCGGCACATCAAGGAAGAGGAATAACTAACGATGAGCGATAATCTCCTTTGCTGGCTGCTGCTGGGCGTGCTGGCGCTCTGCGTCGGCAGCTTCCTCAACGTCGTGATTTACCGTCTGCCGCTGATGGTGCTGCGCCCCCAGCCGGGCTTTTCGCTACTGCTGCCCCGCTCTCACTGCCCGCGCTGTAAAACGCGCGTGCGCGCAGGCGACTGCCTTCCTCTGCTTGGCTGGCTGCTGCTGCGCGGCCATTGTCGCCATTGCCGTCTGCCGATCCCCTGGCGTTATCCGGCAACCGAGCTCGCCGCCATGGCGATAAGTCTGCTGCTTGCTCTGTGGCTGCCGTGGAACGGCGTGCTGCTGGCGGCGCTGGTTATGAGCGCATTTGTGCTGGCGCTGTCGCTGATCGACCTGCGTTATCAGTTGCTGCCGGATGCGCTGACTCTGCCGCTGCTCTGGCTCGGGCTGCTGTTTCAGGCGTGGGGGATGCTGCCGCAAGGCGGTCCGGCAGAGGGCATCTTCGGCGCGGCTGGCGGTTATCTGCTGTTCCGGCTGCTGGCCTGGCTCTGGCGCGTATTGCGCCATCAGGAGGCGCTGGGCGGCGGCGATGTTAAACTGCTGGCGGCACTTGGCGCCTGGCTGGGCTGGCGGCCGCTTCCCCTGTTGCTGCTGATCGCCTCCAGTACCGGCCTAATCGCAGTAGTGCTGGCGCGCCTGTTTATGCGGCGTCCGCTGCATTTGCCGTTGCCTTTTGGCCCCTGTCTGGCGCTGGCGGGTGAAGCGCTACTGCTCTACAGCCTGAAGTGACGCTGTGGCTGGCCGCTTTTTGCGTAGCGCCTCGCACAGGCTGCTCGACAGGCAGGATTCCGTTAGGCTTTTGCGCCTCGGCCTGTTAACGTCACGCGCGACAACCTGTTTTCGCCCGTCGCTGGCAACGGGCACCCGGATTCGGGCTGGTCGGGCATCGCCCGGACAGGCGGTAGAAAAGCGGCAGCCTTGATGTTCAGGGTGCAACTTTTCATAATGGCTTTCAGACGCAGCTTATCTCACAGCCAGGGCCGCATTATCCCGTGCATCCTCTCTGTTTCAGAAGGGTTTCATCCCTTTACATACGCCAGAACACGCAGTCCGATGCAAGGCTTGCCCAATAACCGAATGATTTAAGAGCTAATTATTTATGAACAAATCAGTCGATAAGGACATCACCGCTCATACGCCCATGATGCAGCAATATCTGCGCCTGAAGGCGGAACACCCTGACATCCTGCTGTTTTATCGCATGGGCGATTTCTACGAGCTTTTCTACGACGACGCTAAACGTGCATCGCAGCTGCTGGAGATTTCGCTCACTAAACGCGGCGCGTCGGCGGGAGAGCCCATCCCGATGGCTGGCGTGCCCTACCATGCGGTGGAGAGCTACCTGGCGAAACTGGTGCAGCTGGGCGAGTCCGTCGCAATCTGCGAGCAGATCGGCGATCCGGCGCTAAGCAAAGGGCCGGTTGAACGTAAAGTCGTACGAATCGTCACGCCGGGTACCATCAGCGACGAAGCGCTGCTGCAGGAGCGTCACGATAACCTGCTCGCCGCCATCGTACAGAGTCCGCAGGGGTTTGGTTACGCCACGCTCGATATCAGCTCCGGCCGTTTTCGCCTGAGCGAACCGGCGGACGCTGAAACCATGGCCGCCGAGCTGCAGCGCACCAATCCAGCCGAACTGCTCTATCCGGAAGATCTCCAGGCAATGTCGCTGATTGAGCAACGTCGCGGTCTGCGCCGTCGCCCGCTGTGGGAGTTTGAGATCGATACCGCGCGCCAGCAGCTGAACATGCAGTTCGGCACCCGCGATCTGAACGGATTCGGCGTTGAGCAGGCACATCAGGCGCTGCGCGCTGCGGGTTGCCTATTGCAGTACGTCAAGGATACGCAGCGCACTACCCTGCCGCATATCCGTTCGCTCAGCATGGAGCGGCAGCAGGACAGCATCATTATGGACGCTGCCACGCGTCGCAACCTGGAGATCACGCAGAACCTCGCGGGCGGCACGGAAAATACCCTGGCGGCGGTGCTGGACCGAACCGTAACGCCGATGGGCAGCCGCATGCTCAAGCGCTGGCTACACATGCCGCTGCGCGATGCGCAGGTGATTAACCAGCGTCAGGACGCCATCGCCGAACTCCAGCCTCTGTGCGATTCGCTACAGCCGGTGCTGCGCCAGGTTGGCGATCTGGAGCGTATTCTGGCGCGTCTGGCGCTGCGTACGGCGCGACCGCGCGATTTGGCCCGTATGCGTCATGCTTTTCAGCAGCTGCCGGAGCTAAACGCCTTACTGGCTGACGTCGAGTCCACGGCGCTGATTCGTCTGCGTGAGCGAATGGGCGAATTTACCGAACTGCGTGAGCTGCTTGAGGCGGCAATTATCGAGGCACCGCCGGTGCTGATCCGCGATGGCGGCGTTATCGCGCCGGGTTACAACGCGGAACTGGACGAGTGGCGCGCGCTGGCGGATGGCGCCAGCGACTATCTGGACAGGCTGGAGATCCGCGAACGTGAAAAGCTCGGCCTCGATACGCTGAAGGTTGGCTTTAACGCCGTTCATGGCTACTACATTCAGGTCAGCCGCGGCCAGAGCGACCATGTGCCTATTCATTACGTGCGCCGCCAGACGCTGAAAAACGCAGAGCGCTATATCATTCCCGAACTCAAAGAGTACGAAGATAAGGTGCTCACTTCGAAAGGGAAGGCGCTGGCGCTGGAGAAAAGCCTCTACGAGTCGCTGTTCGACCAGCTGCTGCCCAACCTGGAAGCGCTGCAGCTCAGTGCCGCCGCGCTCGCCGAGCTGGATGTGCTGAGCAACCTGGCGGAGCGCGCCTGGACGCTGAACTACTGTCGCCCTACTCTGCAGGAGAAGCCCGGCATCAAAATTACCGGCGGGCGTCATCCGGTCGTTGAGCAGGTGCTGAAAGAGCCCTTTATTGCTAATCCACTGTCGCTGGCACCGCAGCGCCGCATGCTGATCATCACCGGCCCCAATATGGGCGGTAAGAGTACCTATATGCGTCAGGCGGCGCTCATCGCGCTGATGACCTGGATTGGCAGCTTTGTGCCGGCGGAAGAGGCGGTCGCTGGCCCGCTGGATCGCATCTTTACCCGTATCGGCGCGGCGGACGATCTCGCTTCAGGCCGCTCGACCTTTATGGTGGAGATGACGGAAACCGCCAACATTCTGCACAACGCCACCGAACACAGCCTGGTGTTGATGGATGAAATTGGACGCGGCACCTCAACCTATGACGGTCTGTCGCTGGCCTGGGCCTGTGCGGAGAGCCTGGCGAACCGCATCAAGGCGATGACGCTGTTTGCTACGCATTACTTCGAACTGACCACGCTGCCGGAGAAAATGGAGGGCGTATTTAATGTCCACCTCGACGCCGTGGAGCATGGCGACACCATCGCCTTTATGCACAGCGTGCAGGAAGGCGCAGCCAGCAAAAGCTATGGTCTGGCGGTAGCGGCGCTGGCGGGCGTGCCAAAAGAGGTTATCAAGCGCGCGCGCAACAAGCTGAAGGAGCTGGAAACGCTGTCGAACAACTCAGCCTCCTCCACCATTGACGGCTCGCAGCTGCCGCTACTGGTGGAAGAAACCTCGCCTGCCGTCGAAGCGCTTGAGGCGCTGGATCCCGATACGCTGACGCCGCGTCAGGCGCTGGAGTGGATCTACCGCCTCAAATCGCTGGTGTAACCGCGCTGGCGGCAGGCCTTTCTGGTTCTGTCGCCAGCCTCACGGACAAAAAAAAGCGGTGGCTTACGCCACCGCTTTTTTGTACTTACAACTTTGTCAGTTACTCACGAAACAGTGCTTCAATGTTCAGACCCTGCGCCTGCAGAATTTCACGCAGACGACGCAGGCCTTCAACCTGAATCTGACGTACACGCTCACGGGTCAGACCGATTTCGCGGCCCACATCCTCAAGCGTTGCCGCTTCATAGCCCAGCAGGCCGAAACGACGCGCCAGCACTTCACGCTGCTTGGCGTTCAGTTCGAACAACCACTTAACGATACTCTGCTTCATATCGTCATCCTGCGTGGTGTCTTCCGGACCGTTGTCTTTCTCATCGGCCAGGATGTCCAGCAGCGCTTTTTCGGAATCACCGCCCAGCGGCGTATCAACCGAGGTGATGCGTTCATTGAGACGCAGCATACGGCTGACGTCATCAACTGGCTTATCCAGCTGCTCCGCAATCTCTTCCGCACTCGGCTCATGATCGAGCTTGTGAGAGAGTTCACGCGCGGTGCGCAGATAAACGTTCAGCTCTTTAACAATGTGAATCGGCAGACGGATGGTGCGGGTTTGATTCATGATCGCCCGTTCAATCGTCTGACGAATCCACCAGGTGGCATAGGTTGAGAAACGGAACCCACGCTCTGGGTCAAACTTCTCAACGGCACGGATTAAACCGAGATTGCCCTCTTCAATCAGGTCAAGCAGCGCAAGACCACGATTGCTGTAGCGGCGGGCAATCTTCACCACCAGTCGTAAGTTACTTTCAATCATGCGGCGACGAGAAGGAATATCGCCTCGTAATGCGCGGCGAGCGAAGAAAACCTCTTCCTCTGCCGTCAACAGCGGGGAATAGCCAATCTCCCCGAGATAGAGCTGCGTCGCATCCAAAACGCGCTGCGTCGCACCCTGTGACAACAACTCTTCTTCCGCTACGTCGTTATCACTGGGTTCGTTTTCAACAAGAGCCTTCTCATCAAAAACCTCAGCTCCGTTCTCCTCGAATTCCGCATCTTCATGTAACTCGTTTACTTTCAGCGTATTCTGGCTCATAAGCGGCTCCTACCCGTGATCCCAGGGCAGAACAGCAGGGTTCTGCCGGTTTATCGCTGCGGTAAATAACGCAACGGGTTTACGGATTTCCCCTTGTAACGAATTTCAAAATGTAATCTAACTGAACTGGTTCCGGTGCTACCCATGGTAGCGATCTTTTGCCCCGCCTTAACTTCCTGTTGTTCCCGGACCAGCATTGTATCGTTGTGGGCGTAGGCACTCAGATAATCATCATTATGCTTAATGATGATCAGGTTGCCGTAACCCCGGAGCGCGTTGCCTGCGTACACTACTCTTCCTGATGCGGTAGCGACGACAGGTTGTCCACGCGAACCAGCGATATCGATTCCTTTATTCCCCCCTTCAGAGGCAGAGAAGTTATCGATAATCTTCCCATCGGTCGGCCAACGCCAGCTTCCAACCGGCGTCGAACTGTTCGTTGTACTGCTGACCGTGGGCGGTGCGGCAACCACGGGGGGAGCTGTTGTCGTTGCAACATTTGTCCCTTTCGACGGCAACAATTTGCTACCAGTCGAGTTACCCGAATCATCAGAATACGTAATAACTGGTTGCTGTGCAACAGGCGCTGGTTTAATTTGCGGCGCGGTCGGGACGCCACCCTGCGTTGCGTCCGCTGCGGTAATCGCATTGCCGCCTGTAATCGGCTGGCCAGCACCGTTGCCAACCTGCAACGTCTGGCCGACATTCAGGCCGTACGGGGCCGGGACGTTGTTGCGCTGCGCCAGATCGCGGAAATCGTTGCCGGTAATCCAGGCGATGTAGAACAGCGTATCGCCGCGTTTTACGGTATAGGTATCGCCCGCGTAACTACCTTTCGGAATGTTCTGATAACTGCGGTTGTATACGATACGGCCATTTTGCGTCTGAACATTATCATCATTTCCGCTAACCATTGCGCCGCTGCGCGGCGCGGAAGGTACGGAATTGTTAATCATTCCGCCCTGACGCGGGGTCGACGGAACGCCGCCTGACGCGCTAAGCATGCCGCCGCTGCCGCCGTTATCTCCAACCTGGCTAATGGGTGCTTGTGTGTTATCGCCTGAACTACAGCCTGCCAGCCAAAATCCAACCAGAGAAAGCGCCGCAAGGCGGCGTAACTGAAATATTGGGCTTCCCGTGCTCATTGTTCCCCCGTGATGGCAAACCTGAATAACGCTGTCTTGCTAACACACCAGCACAAAGCTCTGTGAGGCGCATTAAAGCCTGCGTATTACGCATGAAAATGGATAGTAACAAGATCAAAAGGATGGTGCTATGAAACAGTTGTGAAGAAATACGTAGGGAAAATCTCAGGCGAGATCGCCCTGAACAAGGGGAACGAACCGCACCGGCTCAATGCACTCTTCAACAATATCGCCACCCTGGCGGCGCAGACGCTTCAGCACCTGCTGATCGTCCCCCACCGGCAGCACCATAATGCCGCCTTCATCCAGCTGCGCAATCAGCGCAGTCGGAATTTCCGGCGGCGCGGCGGTGACGATGATGGCGTCGAAAGGACCGCGCGCGGGCCAGCCCTGCCAGCCGTCGCCGTGGCGCGTCGAAACATTATGCAGGTCGAGCTGTTTGAGACGGCGTTTCGCCTGCCACTGCAGGCCCTTGATGCGCTCGACCGAGTACACATGGTCCACCAGATGCGCCAGAATGGCCGTCTGGTAGCCCGAACCGGTGCCGATCTCCAGCACGCGCGAATGGGGTTGTAGCTCCAGCAGCGCGGTCATACGCGCGACCATATAGGGCTGTGAAATAGTCTGGCCGGAACCGATGGGCAGCGCCACGTTATCCCAGGCTTTATGCTCGAAGGCTTCATCGATAAAACGTTCGCGCGGCACGTCCGCAATCGCCTTTAGCAGGATCTCATCGTGAATGCCCTGCTGGCGCAGCTGCTCCAGCAACGCTTCGATACGCCGGTTCACCATGCGAGCGTGACCTCCGACTTCTCCAGCCAGTCGATAAGCACATTCTGCGCGCTGTGAGCAGTCAGGTCGACATGCAGCGCGGTCAGAGAGACGTAGCCCTGATCGACCGCAGCAAAATCGGTATCCGGGCCAGCATCGAATTTTTCGCCTGGCGGGCCTATCCAGTAAAGTGTGTTGCCGCGCGGATCCTGCTGCGCGATGACCTGATCGGCGGGATGACGGCTGCCGCAGCGCGTAACGCGAATGCCTTTGATCTCATCCAGCGGCAGATCCGGCACGTTAATATTAAGAATACGCCCGGTGCGCAGCGGCTCGCGCGTCAGCGCCTGCAGAATCGCGCAGGTCACTGCCGCCGCCGTCTCGTAATGCTGCAGGCCATTGAGCGAAACCGCCAGCGCAGGCAGGCCGAGGTGACGCCCTTCCATCGCTGCCGCCACGGTGCCGGAATAGATCACGTCGTCGCCCAGATTGGGACCGGCGTTAATACCCGAAACCACGATATCCGGACGCGGCTGCATCAGCGCATTGACGCCGAGATAGACGCAGTCAGTCGGGGTCCCCATCTGCACCGCGATATCGCCGTTCTCATGGGTAAAGGTGCGTAGCGGCGTCTCCAGCGTCAGCGAGTTGGATGCGCCGCTGCGATTGCGGTCAGGCGCGACGACCTGCACCTCAGCGATACGACGCAGCGCCTTTGCCAGCGTCTGTATGCCCGGCGCATGGATCCCGTCATCATTACTCAGCAATATCCGCATTTTAACCGTAAGCTCTTGATTTCAATAGGATGCTTAAACAAGCTCATCATTTCTTATCCTGCTGATTATCCTGTTTAAATTTTGCTGGTCTGTTTTTGATCAGTAAAGCGGGGGTTAGCTGAGAGCATTGTAGCGTGACTATATAAAGGAAGGTAGAAGCAATTTCCTGTCTGTTGAGATGGTAGCCAGCATGAAGGATGGTTAAGCAAGGCGGATATGGTTCCAGCGCCCCCTGCTCAGATCGGCGCGGCCTACCTCTGCCCCGTCGCCGGGGCTTCAGCCAGCATGATAACCCTCGCAATTTCCTTGCCATCTATGGTTTTGTCATGTCTTAAATGACAGCGACTTCCTATGACCTGCCATTTTTCAACTTTTAATAGATGTAATATGATTAAATAAGTCTTTTTCTCCGAATTAAATTTATATTCGTTAAATTAAAGATCTAATTACTCTAAGTGAATTCACCATCATCTGGATTATAGGAATCACCTATCCCCCCTGCGGTTGGATCGTCAACTCTAACGGCAATGCATCCTTCAGGCGGCGCCCATTTCTGGACTCCATCCCAATCAATTCTGTTAATTACAAGGTTTGTTTCTTTACAGATTACTGCATAAACATAGGTTTCATCATTCATTATGTGTATTCCCAAACAATAAATAAGCCCTTGGTTGCATTACCACCATAAACAGCCGAGCTGTTTGTCGAAACTCCCGCACCGCCCCCTCCGGCGCCATATCCGTCCGCGCCTCCTCCTGCGCTACCCCCTGAACCGATTACGGTGTTAGCGCCACCCGTTCCATACTTTGACGACGCCCCCTGCCCGGAAGATGCTACGCCGTTAAAAATCTTTCCTGACTGACCGAACGTGCCCGGTGTTGTAATTCCACTAATGTGCCCAGACAGAGTCGGTCTTCCACCAACGGCTCCGCCGCCGTTTTCAAAATATGCTACAGAGGACGCCTGACCTGACGCGCCACCGCCGCCGCCGCCAGGAATAACCATTAAAGAGCCGAAATTTGACGTGCCTCCAGCGGAGCCGGATGCATAATCTAGTGCGCCTATAGCGCCAATCGTAACGGATACGCTACTGAATCCCGATGTGTACCACGCTTCGGCATAACCACCTGACGCGCCACCGCTGCAACATGTACACCCGGTACTTCCTGTTGCCGTGCTACCTGCCCCATTACCACCCGTACCCAATCCCTGTACGAAAATAATATTCGTCCCTGTAGTAGGCGTATATGTGCCACTGGCAGTTATATATTTAACATTTAACAATCGACCCGCAATACCAGCTACATTTGTGTCTTGATATATATTTGTGCCGTCACCAATAACTACTGCTGTCATTCCTGACAGAATGGCAACCCCGCTACCAGAAGGTGTTTTTATTGTAACGGAAAAGCCACCTGAGCAGTTATTTACCACAGTCCACTTCTTGTTCCAGGCGGGTACTACTACATTAATATTTGTTGTTAGAGTTCCAGATAACTTAATGCGATCCTTTGATGCTTGCAGGCTGGTCAGGGTGATGCTTGACGATGAAAGCCCAGCAATTGATGTTACGCCATAGTTTTCTGTTGGCACCCAGCCAGTAAGTGCGCCTGTTGTCACCTCTGGATTATTAGTGTTTCCATCAATAGTGTTTAGCCAATATCCATCACCTGTGCTGTTAGGTATCACAGCTCCCTTAGGATACCCATTAATAGCTGAGCTAAAGGCTGAATCAAATGGATATCCAGCACCTGCTTGTTCCCACCGTATGGCCGCTGTGACGTCATTAAGAACGCCATTAAAGTCCACGCCGAATGGTGGCACACCACCCGCAGCAAGAGGCGTTCTGGTTAGAGGAGGGAAGCCGTCAGGATATGATGCGCGACCGGCTGTAATACCTATCTGGGACGTGTTAGGGATAGATTGTTTTGAGCCAGAGTCTGCAAATGGAATGGGAAGTAATTTAGGCTGTGAGCTGGTTTGCATTTTGAATTCCTGAGTCAGGGAAGAGATTTCCGCTTTCGAAAGGCTGTAATCCGGCCTCCGAGAACCCGAAAGTGTTATTGAAGTCCAAGGACATAATGCTAACGCTTACGCCCGCGGGCTTGGCTATGGCGCTTGAGTTCAGCAATATTGCCCATTCGACAGGTGAGAGATTGAAGTCAAAGACGTAGCTCATCGACATGATGCCGGTTATTGCTACGAAAGCGTTTCCTTCATCGCCAAAAAGATAACTAAGTGCACTGTTTAGAGCTGGTATTGAACAGTCAGTTATATTTGCCATGGCTTTAGCCATGATTAATTTTCGATACCCATCATCAGAAAGTCTGACAGTTGTGGTTAGCTGCACACCTTCAAAGAAAGGGGCTTCGTCGAATGGCTTGGGAGAGTCATCACTGGAACTCACATAAGATTCATCGAAGCCGAAGTAGGTAGCTGTCTCTCTGACATTTAACAGTCTTGGAACGCCTACTATCTTTCCCCACACATCCAGACCGTACCCTGTAGCCGTAGAAACATCCCATATGGCAGTGAGAAATTCATCTGTGAATTCTTCCATATCCATCGTGGTATTAAATGATTCAATCAGGCTTCGGATATTAGGGCTGGCGGCGTATTGCGTGAGGATTGTGTCTCTCACATTTTTCATACAAGGGTTACGCTTATGTCGCTTGCATCAAGGGAGGGGATCTGGTCTACGCCATATTCGACCGATGTGCCGTAATTAGTGCCGTCGATGCTGACTGTTACGGAAAGCACGTTCACCGACGCCGTATCGATGTTGTTGAGCACCGAATAATATCCGCCGGCGAATACCTTAGAGGCGATGCGCGCCTTGGGAACAAGATCACTGTTGCCGTTAAAGGCGCTGATTATGGCCGCTTTTGCCTCGTCGATAATGTCAGAGGGCAGCGACGAAGTGTTTTCCAGCTGAATACTGAAGTAAGTACGCTTCTGTGATGGCGTGTTCCAGGTGATAGTGTATTGAGGCGAGATATTCGTTCCGCGCGATGTGTCGGTCACAACAGCGGAAGTATTCCCCACCATTCCGCAACCGGCCTGATTTTTCACATAAATCGCCTGGGCAATGTCTGACGCCTCACCGCCATAAACCGCGATATAAACGCTGTGCGCCGGTACGGGATAATTTGTTGACCCGATATTTACCGTAGCTCCGCTATGGTTCGACCAGACATAAGCATCCGCCACCCCATCAACATCAAGTACAGCAGCATAAATAGATTCCGGCGTCCCCTTGGCGTTTAGCGCGACCGACTGCTTTCGCCGGTATTCGAAGTTAGAACGCGTTTCAACATCATTCCCCAAAGAACCCGCAGCCGCATTAGTGATGCCTGACCAGCCATTAACAGCGCGGTATATGGTGTTGAGCGAACCGATAGGGCAAGCGATAGCTCCGGTTGTCTGGTTCTGGAACACGATATCTACAGCGCCGGATGCCGGGATAGTGGCGTCTGCGAGGGATGAGTAAATGTATCCTGCATCATCCTGTGCAGTGCTTCCGGCAGGGATTACAGTGCCAACAAGTCCGGCTGTCGTGGCGGTGACAGTGGTTCCCTGCGCGGCGATACGGTCTATAAAGTAAATGCGGCCGATAGCGTCCTGAAAACGTCCTGTCGCGTAATCGGGATTGATGCCATTCACTATAGAAAGCAACTGGTCGTTTTTGTCGGCGATGATAGCCGTGTCGCTCATGGCGATCTGGCCCTGCGGCGTGGTCAGGCTTTTGCTCATCCCGCCGCCCATAGCGTTATCTAAATCACTCAGGCGTCCATCCAGGATATCTTTTTCGTCAGGAACTGACAGGCCTATGTCAGAGAACGTGGCCGCCGGCACCGATGTGGTAACGATTACTGTGTCTGCCATATTGGCCTCAGAAATTGATTGTGCTCTGGTCGTAGTTGGTGTCGGTAATAGTCATCACGCCGGAAGCGATGCGGTCTTGCTTACCGATTACAGTCGTGCAAGTTGCTGTCTGCACGTAATCCAGCTTCAGCGCCTCGGACTGCATTTTGGTGTTAATCAGTTGCGTTCCAGGCCAGTGGCCGAGAATGCGCTGGTAGTAAGGGATTCCGAGCGTTGTGTCATACCAGACTTCACCAAGGAAGGTCTTACAGGCGCAGGCTACGTCCTGAGCAACCGCGTAAGGATTAGGAGTGGTCGCCAGATTGCCAGAGCCATCAAGCGTCAGATCCCATGAGCCTGTATCAAGAAGGAGGGATGTGGTTTTCATGCTTTCTCCGGGCAATAAAAAACCCGCCGAAGCGGGTTAGTGTGAGGTGAGCTTTCCGGCTCTGAGCAATCGTTCATAACTGGGTATGTATTTCGAGGGTTCAGTTATGCAGTCATTCATAAATTCCGGGCCTGCCTGACCAGCACCTGAACTGGCGAACCTGCGAGCGATATCTTTATTGTTGCGTAGAGAATCTATAATTCTGTCCGCTTCTTTATTGCCTATCATGAGCTCGCTGGCTACCTGATATGTCGACTTTCGCCACTGACCATCGTCAGAATCGAAAGCCGCGAGAGAGGCTACAGAATACAGGCGAGGAACCGTGCTGCATGCGGTAATTATGGCTGACGTGTCTAACTTTTGTGCAGCAGAAGCGCCGGAAATGATGAGCAACAAACAGGCAAATATTTTCATGAATCCTCCATGCGATTAACTGGATTCTACCCCCTTGCTCGCGCAAATGAGTGCAATTTATTGTGGCCCGCCTGAATCATCGCTACCTTTTTGCACGCCGCTGTGAATATGTTTCGACAAAGATATGCCAGCTCCTGTTACATCTCCGGTAGCCGTTATTGAACCCCCAACCTGAAGGTCATCCGAAACTGATGTCAGAGGTGAATCAATTCGTACAGACAAAGGAGACACTATATCTATGCCGTCGTCAGCAAACCTTACATACTGCATCGGATCGCTGTTAAGCATGCCGCCAAGGTAGATTCCATCAGCCTCGTTGTGTGTACGGGAAGAGCCAGGCATGTCTTCTTTTCTGGTCTCCCTTACCCGGCTAGTGTCACGGTCGCAGCAAAGAATCAGGCCTATATCGCCAGCTACCGGGTCCATAATCACCGCGCTGCTACCACGCTGCAGTCGCCAGACAGGAATATTGAAAACCTGACTATTCTCGATTGGAGTGCCTTCACCCGAAAATCCCAAAACAAGCGGAGTTACATTTACTAAAGGTGGCCCGCCATCGGTGTTTGCTTTAACCTTTTCTACACGCACTATCTGAATAAAGGCATTTTTATTCAGCATAGCCCGGAACATAAATTCCTGAGCGTTGGCGTCGTGGTTAATATCCTGCGGCCTGACAGCCATTCTCTTTTCTGTCATTGCATGATTGCTCCGAGGTCAGTGCTAGCCGCGTAAACTGATGTACACCATGGGCCGCCCTCCATCCATGTGGACAGGTGGTGATTAGCTGTGATGACAGTGTATTCGCCGCTGGCATTAGGGAGTTCAGTATCCAGAGTTACTTGCCGGCCAAGACAAAAAAGGTTGCTGAAGGTTGTGGTGAAATTTAATCCATAACCACTCATAACTGGGTAGCCAATTAGCCCGTTATCCTTTGACACGTATGGCCTGACATCGTCAACCCTTCCTCCCTGCGGCCAGATATAAATCACGCCAAGCCTGAAGTCAGAGTTGATCCCAGCAGCCCTGCAAATTTGTCTTATTTGACTTATTGGGTCGCCACGGAAATACACGCCAGACAACTTTGCTTTCACACCACTGTTAACAACGGTGTAATTAATGGTCTTGGCGATCGACTCAATTGCTGTTGCTACATCCACAGAGCCCTCAGCCGAAAACGGCGAGGCATTGATGGTCTGCTCAAAGCCGGTTGCAAAGGCGCTGATGATTAGCGGCGCATCTGGCATCTGATTCATATCGGCAAAGCAGTTAGTTATTGAGCCCAAAAATATCGGTGTTTCGTCAGCCCAAACCTTAATCATATTCTGCTTAATGCTACTTAACTGGCGCCCTTTGTAGCCGAGCAACGCCATGTTATCGAGGCTCAGGCCAAATACTCGTGCATTCAACTCAGATCCAGCTATGCCGCCATATGCCCCCATTTCGAGCTCAGCCTTTATGTTGTCAATGGTCAGGATATTATTCCCTTGCTCATCGAAAGCGCCCTCTTTGAGGGTGAACTGAAACTTCAGGCTGCGTTTTTTATAGGTCATGCTGCGGCACTCATTTCATCTTGCGTGGCATAAAACAACTGGAAGCGTTCGCCCAGACCATCATAAGAAGGGTCATCGCTTCCCTTCGTGTCTGCAAAGAACAACTCGCCCTGAAAGCCAAGGTATGAATAGCGAACCAGGCGATTGCCATTCAGGCAGATAACACCCTGAGCTATCCACACATCCCCAAGCCCAATATCAATATAAAGGCCCGTCGAGCGCTGGAAGATGCGCAGAGTTACCGACTGCTCTCCCAGCTTGACCGTAAGCTCCTGAGCCTTTATTGGCTGCAATGTGATTGTCTGCATCAGGTAAGCGCCTTAACCAAACTGGTGACTGAGGAGGAGAGCTTGTTGATAGCTGAGGTTGCAGCGCCATTGATAGAGGCTGTGGTGGTCTGCGTGATGTTATTAACCGTCGATGAGACTTTATCCGCCACCTGAGTTGCTGCGCTTGATACAGAGTTTTTTAATCCTGTGAGCGCCGAAGAAACGCTACTCTGTGTTGCTGCTGTGGTGGATGAATTCACTTTCTCCGTGACAGCACTTGGAGACAGGCTCGTAGAGTTAGCCGTAGTCGTGCTTTGGGCCGTAGTGCTGGTAAGTGTGACTTCTGCAGACTCCAGAACGGACTGAAAAATAGCTTCCACTGTAAGAAGGGTGACATCCCTGTCTGAGGTGCGATAGTTGTACCGCACCAAATCGTATTTCTCATATGTGGTATCCGGCGTCTCGATGTCATAAGTCATCGTGTCTTCAACCATCGCATCCAGCGCGGCCAGCATATCGGCGCGACTAGTGAGTGAGAAATTGGTGAGGTTAGGCAAAGAACCTGATAATCCTGACCAGCCCTCAAGGACAAACAACACCCTGATTACCGGCGGGCGTTTAACCTTGTTGTAGGAGTTGTAAGAACCAGACTCAATAGGAGCAGAAACTACCGATGCATCAGCGCCATACTCAACGCCAAGAAATGAAGAGGGCGACAAGGCTTTGCCTGTGCCGTTGTTGTAGTAAATTCCGTAACCCGGCCCGATAATGCTGTTAATTACGGAGAAAATGCCGCCACCCTGCACGGCATTGAGTAGCGTTGTTTCATTCAAGGAGAAATTCATAATCATCCCTGTCCTGACATTGATGGTGACAGAAGACTGTTTCGGCTGACGTTACGCTGAACATCCTGGCTGAGCGCATTAACAGAGGTTGCGTTGCTCTGGACTTTCATCTCTCCAATGTGAATCTCTGTTTTGTTCTGCGAGCCATTCATGCTGTTAACCGGCGCATGACGTGAAGCAGCTGATGATGCGCCAACCTCAACTCCAGCGGTACCAGGCTGAGGAAGGTTTGCCGGCTGATTACTCTTCAGCAGGTCATTAATCATCTTCATAGTATCAACTGGAGTTGGCAGCCTGGCTGACGCTCTTTCCTTCTCCGCAGGGGCTTTTACCGCCACTTCTGGAGAGAGAGATTTTCCTGCATGTTCTGGAACCGCTGGGGGCGTGATTCCTGTTCCCAGTGAGATCTGGTCATCACTCACATATCCGTTGCCATTTTCGTGGTTGATGATGCCGCGGATGAGCCTGAAGACAGTATCGTTATCTTCAGCAGATAACTTGTCATCAGCTCGCTTGCCAGTGGCCTTAACAAGTTGCCCCACATACGCTTCGACATTGTTGTTGTCGCTTGCCGGAGCGTATTTGCGCACAATGGATTCGATGGTATTTACGCCACGCCCAAAGTAGAGCTGGATTTGTTTGTATAAAGCAGCAATGCCGTCTTGCATGCTACCGAATACAGCAAACCGACCATTCTCACCTGACTCTTTAGTCGCGCCATCCTGACCTGCGTAATTGAGGTTGCCGGGGTTATTATTCCTAATTCCTCTCGGAGCATCATCGCGCGCTCCGGGCTCGTCGCCATGAAGGAGGTTAATTCCAAGCTTATCCTTCATCCATGTGCGAAGCTGTAGCCCCCACTCAGCAGTTTTGTCTGCGCCAAGCCCGCTGTTAAGCGCGTTAGCAACAGGGTTGTCAGTAAGCCACGAATACTTTTTCTCAAGAATCGCTGCATACTTTTGAAGCTCTATAAGGCCCGCAATCAGACTAACGCGAGAAATTGCCAGCATCGCATTGCGTACGCCGCCAAGCGACGACACAATGCCTAGCGCCCACTTACCAGTAACAAAGATCAACAATGCCTGAAGGACATTTTCCCAGCCTCCAACAGCATCAGCGATGCCATTTATCTGGTTCCCGAAGTCCTGCAGGGTCTTACTGATTTCTGGTCCGTGTGTTGCTATCCAGTTGCCGACACGCTCTATAAGCGGGATAAGCCGCTCCACGTAGGGAATAAGCGCCGTGTAGAGCACCTGAGAGGCCGCAGAGAAGTTTTGCTTCATCTCAGCAAGGCGGCGGTTAAACTCCTGCGCCTTTTTCGTGGCGTCATCTGTCGCACGCGACATCTGCGTGAAGCGGTTGACGTCAGTTATCAGGTTGCCATTAGTTAGCGCCTGCTGTGTCTGATTATCGAAGCCAAACATCCCGCCAAAGCGACGCTGAGCATCTTTACTCAGCTTGCTCCAGTTATCCGCAATCTTGCGCATAACCTGCTCAGAGTTGTCATTCTGATAATCGAAGTTCGCGCCTGTTGCGCCGGCGAACGATGACAGCGCGGCGAAAAGCGGATTGTCCTGTCCGCCACCTGTGCGGATCTGGGTCAGCATGTTCTGGAAGCCGCCCAGCGTTCCGGTAATCTTCTCGGCGCTTGACCCTGCCGCCTCTGCTGCCCGCTGCCAGCCATCCAGAGATTTAGCTGACATGTCCAGCGACTGTGAGTTAACCGCAAGCTGCTGCAGGTTATCCGTCATGCCAGAGATGAAGTTTTTAAACCCCTGCACTGACAGCGTGACGCCTACCAGCGCAAGTAACTCGGTGCGGATAGAGCCAAAGAAAGAGGCCGCTCTTTTACCTGCGGCCTCCATATCTTTTGCAGTCTGCTCTGCCTGCTTACGCGTGTCGTCCAGGCCACCTTTAACATCCTTCTGGCCTTTGTTGAATCCTGAAGGGTCGAGGCCAAGTGTGACCACCAACGCATCAATAACGGTTGCCATCAGTTAGCCTCTTGCGATTTATTCACAACCATGCGGTTGTAGTTATCAACGGTGATTATTTCCAGAAGCCGCCACAAGTCCTCTACGCCGTAGACGGAATCCAGCTCATAAAGAGTTGCGAGCTTAGCCGACACGACAGTAGCGATAGTTTTAGGGACGTTGACGTAGTCAGCCAGACCGACGACGTCGTTTCCCATCAGAGGAGGAATGTCTATTGCGCGGCGGCTTGCAAAAAATCCACATGGAGCTTAAAGACCTCCGCACGCAACTTCAGGCGGGTGCCTACTTCTTCGATGTCGTCCTCAATCAGCTTGCGCTTAATGTTCTGGTTCGACGGGTCTGGCACGTACTGGACACACTCCATCAACTCAGCCAGCAAAGGCTTTGCTTCCTCCGGCGGGATTTTTGCGACCATCTTGAGGCCAGTAGCAGCCATCCCCGCCATTCCCATATCAGCGAAATTATCAGGCAGTTCGACGCCATTGCGAGCCATTGCCAGCCCTGCGCGAATAGCCCACCACTCAGCCTGTGACGCTGCCATTTCGCGAATAAAGAAGGTTTTACCTGCGTCACGGCCTTTGCCAGCCTCGGTATAAAAGAGTTCTTTACGTGCCATGTTGTGCCTTATGCGGTGTAGGATTCGCCGGTGACTGATTCCCAGTTGATCTGGTAGGTCATCTGCTGCAGAACGCGGTTTGCGTCAGGAATGGCTTTAACGCGCTGCAGGATGCCGTTAGTCAGCGTGAACTTGCGGCTGATAGCCGGCAGGATGATCGTCGCGTTGCAGCGGAAAATGGCTTTCGATGTGACAGAGGTTAGCTGCCACGTCTCAAACATCTCACGGCTCGGAGAGTCCGGCATGATGGTGATCGTCTGCAGGTACTCGCCGAATACAAAGCCGCCTGACAGCTTGCCGTCAGCGCCACGCACCGCTACTGCCATTTCAGTATCGCCAAGGGCGAACATCGCATCGGCCGCGTAACCTTCTAGCGTCTGAGCTGACGGGTACAGATTGGTAACAGTGAGAGCGAAAATAGCGTCAGCACTGGTAATTGTGTTGGACATTTAGTCGCTCCTTACTGAACTTCGATTGAGGCGAGAGTGATTTTCTGCACGCAGCCGCCATCGCAATACCACAGCGTCATGCTCGGGCTTGTGCGGTCAACGCGCTGTGCTGCCGTTGGGTTGGCGATGTACAGATACCATCCCTTCGCGAGCAGCGAGGCAGAAATGTCGGTGCCAACAGCATTAATGATTTCTGACTGCTGAGAGCTGGAAAGAGATACACCTGTGCGGATGCCGCCAAATGTGACTCCCTGATTGATGGTGTCAGCAAAACCTGCCTCGATAATCGCTTTGCCGCGGGCGTTATAGGGGATGGAGCGATTTGATTTGAGCGTGACGATCGCATCCTGCATCAGGTTGGCGTTCAGCCAGATCTGGAAGCAGAAGCTGTCAAACCACTTGAAGTCACCGCTGATAGTTCCGTCAGCCCAGTACTGCGTAGAGTAGTTGTTAGCGGTGTACGCCCCGTAGAAGTTGTACCCGTTGGCAATCAGCGCGTCGTAATCGCTGGATGACGTGACATTGGCTGTCAGGCCCGACACCGACCGGAATTTGAAAGGTACGCGACCCTCCTGTCGGTCAAAGTCCAGAGCCGCCGCATAGCCCAGCGCTGATGCCGCGTGCAGGTTGGTGCCATACACGGGCAGGACATTAGCGTAATCATTAACGGTCAGGAGCTGATAAGCGATAGTCTCGGTGCTGCCACTAACCAGAGCCGACGCCTCCGCTGTGTGTGCGACGTATGCAAAACGGTAGTTCTGCGCGCTAACCCAGCCTGCCAGAGCAAGATGTTCAGCATCAGTACACTCGAACGCGGTGGTGAAGGTCGCCCAGTCCTGGCTGCTGTTCAGCACAGAGATGAAGAAATCAGTGGGATTCTGCGCTACAGCGCCCTGAGACAACACTGCGCCAGTGGCAGCCGTCAGCTTGAGGCTTGTGGCAATATCACCTGAGCCGTAAGAAATGGTGGAACCCGCGCCAGTTGTTGCTGACGTGATGATGAATGCTTTCTGCGTGGTGTCATAGGTCACGACGACAGAGTTGCCGATGGCGGACTCAATGAGGTCAGCAGCAGCCGCAAAACTGGTCGCGCCGCTCAGATTGATGTTGGTAGACGTTTCTACCGTGCCATCTACGGTGATGGTCAGAACGCCACTCATCAGCTTCAACTGATCGAGCGTTACGGCCGCCATTGAGCCAGAACGCAGCCAGGCTGACACCGGTGCATCGTTATATTGCGCGAAGAGGAGCTTGCCGGGATTCTTCGTCGAGTTGTCATAGCCGCTGAAGTAGATAGCCGCCATTGCATACTCGTCTGAGGTGCTGCCAAAGTATTTAGCTACGTCTTCTTTGGTAGAAAACGTTGCGACGTTACCCACCGGCGCATATGAGCTTTGGGTGAGGATAAGACCATTCAGATCCACCGCATTCCCGCCGGCAGCGAGCACGCCAGGGTTAATCTGGACATCTTTTGTTAACGGAATTGCCATTTATAAATTCTCCGGTGGGAATTTCAAATCTGCGGCCACAATGCCGACTTGTATGCTGTCCATGAAGTCCAGAGGTGTGGCTATCACGGCGTTAAATTGCGCGATGAAATCAAGCGTCCAGCGGCTTTCATACTGCTGTTCGGCATTAATCATCGTTGTCTGGTGAGGCTCGCCAGAATAAAGAGGTGTGACCGGCATGTTGTTCTGACGAAACCAGTTAGCTGCGTACTCAGAGCGGATCATGGTGCCAACAATCGCTGCCATTTCCTGCGCTGAATTGCCGTAGAAATCGAGCTGGCATCGCCATTGGTTGCTACGCTGCGTTAACTCACTGCCCTGACCGACGCCTGGGTCGTTATAAGCAACCCGGTTAGTAGACAGACCAGTAACGAACATTGGCGTCATAGTGATGAAGTCTTCATTTGGCATGGGCACAAGGTTTTCCTGTGACAGGAACACCTCTACGTCGACGAGAGACAATAAAAAACCGCGCAAGGCGGTCGTCAGGTCATCCTGTTTTATGCTTATCGTCGCGCTCATGTGCTCACCTGCAGCGTAACCACGAAAGAGCACCATTCAGGCCACTCTTCCAGCGGCTGAGTTATCAGCCACGTCTCGCCATTGACGATTAGCATGTCGCCACCCTTTTGTTTTGGGCGGTTAACGCCTTCGAAATTGCCGTTCACGTAGGCTTTTTTCTTAATTCCCTGCAGGTTAAGGCCGTCGATTTTCATCAGGTCGGTATAACTGAGGGGCTGCATCTGAACTGTTACAGACTGTTCACTGTAAGCAGGAGTGCGATGACCGGCCGCATCGGTGGTATAGGTGCCAAGGCTGACCTTCATCACTCCAGGTGAGTCACGGTTTACGATGTTGATTGCACCACGCACGATTCCATGCAGATTCATACGCCGCCCTTAACGTCATAATCGACGGAGTTAAGCATGTGAGAGGTGTCGATAAGAGGCTTAGCATGCCCCTTGCGGTCAATTGTCGACTGTGCCAGAGCCGGATCCGTAAACTCGCGAATAGAGTCTTGTAGCTGGTCCTTTATGCGCTCCCCCATGAGAGAGAACAGGATTTGCGCATCGTAATTAACCGCGAGTGCAATCTTGCCGAACTCATCACCCCATAGAGGCGATTGCTCTGCCAGCATGCGGCGAAAGAACGGGCGAGCCGGTCGATTCATACCAGGGTCGCCAAACTCATTCGCTGCCGCCACCATCGCTACTGACTGCCCGTCAGGGTAAGTGGCCCCTTCGAGGAATCCGACACGTAGCGTTTTCGGATCGCCCAGCTTTTCCGCTATCTCAGCCAGCTTCTTCTGCAGCGCATCGCCGCCACTGAATGTAGTCATCGCTACCTCCGGTAGTAACCTCTGCGGTTGTAGTGATAGGGATACATCGACGGCGAGCCACCGGGCAGGTAACGAATCGTCCGAAAGGCTGCTGTGGCCTGCCAGTAAGCAGCGCCATATGGGGTCTGCATATACCACCACGACGAGGCACTCGATGGACCCGCATCCACCGATACAGACACTGAGCCTTCGGAAGCGCTCGTTACCCGCCCAACTAACCCGGTAGCTGCCTGACCACCAACGCCGCTGTTGATAGCGGCAAGGTGAGCAACCAGCATGTTCAGGAATACCGCTCGCTGATTCACATCAGTGACAGGGCTTGCGTCGGTATTTTTCAGGTAGACCGTTGCCTCTGCGAAGTACGCTTTCAGCAGGTCATCACTCACCGAGGCAAACTCGGGATAACGCGCCCTGAACGCGCTTATATCAAAGACAACGACCGCCATGATTACTTACCGTCTGACTTGGTTACGCCCGGAGCCGGGTTATCCTGCGGCAGGCCTTCAAGACCCGACTTAACATCGGCGTTCTCTTTCGCCTTGGACTCAGCGCTGTTCGTTTTAGCCTGGGCGAATACCAGTTCGTTTTTCACGTAAGGCTGGTCTTTGTGCTGCTCCAGCCACTTCTCGAACACAGCCTTATCCACGTTCTCGGTCAGGCCATAGCCGCCGATAACGGAAGAAGAGTTAGCACCGTTAAGCACGATGGACTGTGCGCCATCAACATCCAGCACCAGGCCATTCGGCAGTTTGCAGCCTACAGTTACGACATCAGCCATTTTTTACACTCCCAGCATGGTGGCAATTGCCAGCGGTTGACGAATGATTGCACCCCAGGTGCCGCCAGATTTTTTCTGCGTCCAGGATGACTCCCCAGTAACCACGGCGTGCGCGCGCATCTTCTCGGTGAAGGCAGCGTAAGCGGTGTCCTGCTCGCCGAGGCGATCTGCAATCAGCTGAACCATTTCGCCAGCTGGAGTTGAATACTCGACTGCAGTCTCGACTTTAAGGTTAGGGAAGTTTTTCTTGATCAAATCCATGACGTTGATGCCGTACATGTTTGTTTTGGTCAGATTTACTTCTGAGGTTGGAGACATCGCCAGAGTCATTGGGTCTGTACGCTCGACCAGGCCGCGCGTCTGAACAATGAGTTGGTTATAAAGGCGAGTAGCTACATCGTCGTATACCAAGTCACCGGTCTTCGTGCTCCAGGCAACGCCACCGCTAGTGCCTGTAGCAGCAGGAGTGATCGAGGCTGGCAGAGACGGGTCATTCAGAAGACCATAGTTCTGCAGGCCAGCGATGCCGTAGAAGTAGCTCTTGTTCTGGAACTTATTCAGCACCAGAGCAGAGGCTACGTTCAGCTCAGCGGCGTAACCGATACGCGCTGCGCCATACATGTCCAGCTCGCGCTCACCCCAGCGGGTGTGGGTCTGGTAGTGGTATGACTGGCGAGAAACCCAGTTAGCGTTAGCTGCGGTCATGCCGTTGTGGTTGTAGTCGCCGTATGAGCTGGTTTCGCCTGCAGATTCCACGATCGGGAATTGCGCGGTCAGCGTGGTCCAGTCACCTTTTTTCACTTCGCCGATGATTTCTGCGGCTTTCATCGGAGTGACCAGAACGCGGATCAGCTCCGGGTCAACGTAGTTGGTGAAGTAGGCCGGGATGCCTGAGCTACCCGTGGTAACCATGGTTGGCTGCGCATCCATCGCCAGCGCGAAGTTCTCCGCAAATTCTGGCTTCAGGTAATCTTTCGCACCCGGCAGCACGATGCCGTACTTACCGCTGGCTGCGGCGTAGTGCTTCTGAAATTCGTTCATTAGTTGCTCCAGGTGCTGATTTTGACAAGCTCGCCAGCATCACATGCGCTACCGGCGGTAAAGTTGGTTTCGACGTAACCGTCAATGGTTGCGCCTGCTGCGCCGGTCTGTACCTGGCCGGTAGTCAGCGATGCGAAGATTTTCTGACCGCGAGTAGCAGCGGTTGAGGTACGCGCCCAGAAATCACCGCGGGTCATCAGGGTTACTTCGCGACCAGACTGGATGACGTTGGAATCGCTGCTCAGCCAGGTAGTAATGGCCGCCTGACCGTCACGATGTACGAAGCCAGAAGGTGCGCCAGTGCCTGCGTTAGATGCGACGCCATTTACTGCCCATGCGAAGCGACCGATTGTCAGGCCACTAGTGCCAGCAACCAGCGCAGCTTCGCCAGCAAGGAAGGTCATGTGTTCGTTAGTGCTCGCGAAACCACCTTCTACACCCGGGGCCGGATACTGGTTAATTACGCTCTGAAAAGTGTTAGCCATTTCTTAGCCTCGTTTTAACTTGCCAGCGGTCGGGTATGCTTTCTCGAACTCACTGTTGGAAGCGGAATCCTGAGCAATAACAGGACGTGAATTTTCTTTCTGGCTGATAGCCATCTTCACCATTGCCGGGAATGCAGACGGGTGAATGCCATCAATATCAACGCCAGCCTGCTCGAGCGCAGTGCGGTAGACGTCATCAGCAGAGTCCATAGCGACCACGTCGCCAATCAGCGGACGCACAGCCTGCTCAGCTTCGCGGACACGGCGGAAGTTCTCTGCGGCAGTTTTGGTTGCGCTGTCGGCCGCCAGGCGAATGGCAGAGTCCATCGCGGTTTTGGAAACCTTCTCGTCTTGGTCGTCTTTCTTGTCGTTGTCTTTGCCTTCATCCTGAGCGACAGCAGGAGACAGGGCGGCGGCGATTTTGGCGATGACGTCTTCTGACACGCCAGCTTCGCGCAGCAGGGAGATAATCGACTCGTTGTCGTCATCGCCAGCCACTTTCTGCTCTTCTGGCTCGACGCTTTCGGCAGACGCCTCGATGATTTCGACCAGTTCTTCCGGCTCCAGATCCATATCTGCAGCCAGCTTGGTTTTGTATTTGCCAACGACTGCCTGAGCGATCGCCTTTGGTGATTTATGCGAATTCAGGATGGCGGTGAGGTCTTTGGGTGCAGCATCCTTAGCCAGGCGCGGCTTCAGAAACGCTCCCAGCGCGGCACGAATGGCGACGCCTTTGCGGTCTAACTTCATGTATTTAAGCTCCAGTGGGAGAGAATCAGCGACCAGTACGTCGCTACCTGCGCGGCCAGTTTCGACCAGTGCAACGTGGTTCCCGACGATGTCACGCATGACGCCGTCAAATGCTTCACCGTCTGGCGTTTCGCCGGGAGTCATGTCAGCGACGTACTGATACGACGATGACAATTCTTTTTGTTCTTCTGTCTCGATACCCGCGATAGCTGAGTTATCCCAGACCGAAAGGCCGTTGGTGAGATAGGTGCCATCAAAATCACAACCAGAGTGCGTCGTGCCTACGCGGTATTCGCGAGGCGGGTCGCCGGGGAAGTCAGGGGTATGGATGCAGAGAACAGGAATGTTGTTGAAAGTTGGTGCGGCTTTCTTCAGTTCTTCAGGATGTCGCCAGAGCCGATAAATCTTATCGGGCTCTAACCCAAGCTTTCCAGCGTTCGGGATTTCGCGCCCATAGTAGGGGCAGACATTCGCCTTGCTGATATTGCTCTTTGTGACCTGAAGCCTGCCGTTACCATCGAATGAGCGCACAGATGCGCGGTCAAACGCTAACCGTTCGATAGTCATGTGTGCTTCCGTTTAATTAAGTCCGGGAATGACCGGGGACCAGGTGCAGCGGCAGTTAATCTCTTCGCCCGGAAGAGTCCACTTGCCATCGAGGTAAAGCCCTTTCGACAGGTCGAACTTCTCGCCATCGGCTTTCACATGTGATTGCCGTGGCTCTTTACCTGCGTGAGAGTGTCGCCAGATGCCTTCGGTGATACCGAGCGACTGTTGCCTTGCAGTCTGCATCACTGCGGTAGCTTTGTTGTTCTGGTCTCGCGCGATGAGGGCTGCTCGACGGCGGGTGATGCCGTAGCGGCGCTGCAATTCACTAGTGAGCGTCGAAAGGTCACGCCCTCGACTGACTGACTGCATCACCAGCGTCTGCACCTGCGTGAGATATTGCTCCGGTATGCTGCGTATCAGATTCACGTTTTCCGTGATGCTCGCCTGTAGCGCGTTATTCATCGCTGGCGTAATCTTGAAAGGCACCGTAAAGCCTGCCGTCTCCAGAGCGTTATAGAGCGACACGTCGGAGTTCTTCATCGCATCACCGGCGAATCGCTGAGCCAGCTTTGCGGCCACGTCATCGAAACGCTTCTGCCAGCGCCTGGCTAACTTCTTCATCGCATCACGCATAAACACGGCGGGCGATGCGTCCATTGCCATAGCGCCGGAAGCCCGGTAGTTCGCTTTCAGCCAGTAGACCACCGAGTCGTTCATTTCGGTGATGAGTGAATCCAGCTTCTTGCGATACCAGGCTTCGACACCGGCGTTAGGCCTTGTCGGGCGGATCGTTTTTGGCGTCGCCTTCCTCGCTTTCGTCGAGGTCGTCTTCTTCGAATTCGAGGTCATAGCTTAAGTCCAGTGAGTGATATGGGCTTTCCGGGTCATCAGCAATCTTCTCGCGCACCTCATTAGCCGACAGAGCGCCAGTTGCTACGTAAACCGCGTCAGTGTCAGCGTCCACTTTGCGTATGTCTGCTCTCTCTTTCGCGCTCATCTCATAAAGAGGCTCGAACTCGAAATAGATATCTGGGTCGATGTCACCGAACTCTGACAGCTGAATAACGTCCAGAACGCGCTTTAGCGGCGCTTTGAACATCGCCTGCTGTAACGAGTGGATGTAGTCGTAGAAAACGCGAATCTCGCCATCTGATGAGGCATTCAAGCCGTTTGGTGTGATACCCAGCAACTTAACCAGCGGGATGCCGGAAACGGCCGCCATGTGCTCTTGCGACTGTGCCTGCAAAGTGTCCAGCCCGCCAAGAGGTGCGCTGACGAATTCGACCGTTTCTGGAGCCTGCGGGTTATTGTCCTTCGTAAAGGCCCCGCGGTTATCGCGGCAGCGGTTAAACAGGTCGAGGCGGGCCAGCACTGAATCAGCGCCACCCCCCTGCAAAACGGTGCCCATGTTCGTGCCGATGACCGGGATACTGAACGAGTGGATCATGTCACTTACGCTGTCACGCGTGCGCAGCCAGTTGTTAACGTAAGGCTCGGCCATCTGCACCAGAGACAGGCCGCGGAAGTTATACGACGCTTTCAGCAGGTCTGGCACCTGACGCGACACGAAGTCAATCATCCGGCTAGCATGAACCGTTTTGCCCATCACAAACCATTCTGTCGGCCTGTAAAAGTCAGGGCTCAGCGGGTTCTGCGCGTTATAGACACCGGGATAAGTCCAGACTGGCTCGATTACCTGAAAACCCTTCAGGCTGCCCTTGGGTATCTTTTTGTCGCTGATGAACAGCTTGCTCTGCAGCTCGTTGTCATCTGTCCAGGCTGATACGTTTTTGGGTGACAGTACGTCGATATAAATCTGCCCACCGCCGAAGTACCCATCGTGCTCAGCAGCCTCGCGGAATTTCTCGCGAACGTGAAAGCGCTCCAGCGCGTCAGTGATGGCCTTAACCCTGTCCGACTTATCGTCATCACCGACCGTCTTCAGCTTTATCCACTTACGCGTCATCTCCTCCGCAATGGTGCCAACCATCTTGCGGTATTCAGGCTTCTGCGCCATCGCTGCCAGATAGGGGTAGCCGGGAAATGAATCCAGCGTGCCGTATCCCATTGCGTAGGCGTCATTCAGCGCGCCGTAATCGGTAGAGTCCATCGCGAGGATGCCCTTTTCGATTGCTGCCGGGATAACGCCTTTAGGAGGCTCGTATCGTTGAAATTCGCGCGGAGGTTTTGGCTGGACTGCTGCTACTGCTTCGGGGTTAATCTTCATCTGAGCCTTTTCAGGCTCTTCCACCGGCTCAGGCGCGGCGATTTCTTTTTTCTTAAACCACCACATCAAATTCTCCTGAGTTGGCTCGGATCGATACTCATTGGCTGGCGACCTGAAATCAGGTTGTCGTCGATGGCGTCCATCCATGTATCCAGAATGTCGTCGTTATCGTGGCTGTCATCTGCAGAGAAGGCAGCGCACTCTGTCATGGCAGTAAGCACCCATGAGGTGTTGCCAGCGACAGTGCCGTCTTCGTAGTAGGTGTGAATCACCGCAGCGCCGTTAGCGTCGTGCGTGGCAGGAATGAACACCTTGCCGGTCTTTATCTGCGGGATGACGTTGAGGCAGCGGACCAGCTTGTTCTGGCCTGTACCTCGGGGAATTTCTTTCACCGGGATGTTCTGGCGCTTCTTGAGGGTCGTTATCAGCCCCTGTCCGGCCTGCTTCTCTTCGATAGCCATGTGACGCATCGGCATCATGCGAAGTGAACCGCTCGCACTCCATTTCGCCCAGACCTCTTCGGCTTTCTTCAACAGGTCTTCCGGGTCCCAGCGACCGCGAACCACGTCGATAATGTAGAGGTTACCGTCTACGCCCATTCCGGCCAGCGTGAATACCGTGTAATCCAGCCAGTCCTCAACCTTGCCGCTGTTCGTATCGACGTAAACACAGCGATACTGAAGCTTTGGAAGATGCGTGTAGGTCTGGAACCAGTCGGTTTCGATAATGCCGCCGGTCAGCGCCATCGGGTTCTGCTGGTACTGCGAGAGGAACGTGTAACGGTCGCGCTCCCATAATGCGAGCAGGTCGTTCACGTCTTCCATCTGCGGCCAGTAAGACCAGTAGCGTTCACCAGACACGACGACGCTGTCAGTATCCTTCACAGTTTCCCAACACAGAGATCGCCACGGTTCAGCCAGCGATTCGATGTACTTCTCGCTTATCAGTGCGGGAATGGCTACGTGGTGGAAGTTAACGCCCATACCACCGGATAGCATGAAGCCGGTAGCGTCATCAGTGTGCAGGCGCTGCTGAATGCTCACAAACGGCGTTGGGTGCTCTTTCGACTTGTCACCACGGCGCGAGCGGATGGTGTTTACCAGCAAGGTGTTGGCGCTGCTGCGCTTTGTCTCACTGAGCATGTCTACCGGCTTGTTGTAGTCGTCCAGCATAACCATGCCGGAGAACTTCTCGCCGAAGTAACCACCACGACCACCGGTAATCTGTCCGTTGCTGGAGCGCGATACCGTCTGACCGGTCGAGCGCCCTTTGCTGTCGAGGATTTCCCACTCTTCAGCCTGGTTAACGCCAAACGAGCAAGGCCATAGCTCCTGATACTCTTTGCTGCTGATGATGTCGCGGGTGCGGCGCGAGTTGCGCTTAACCAGCGTGTCAGCAAAAGAGATATTCAGGTTGCGGAAGCGGTTTAATCTACCCTCCTGAACAAGCGCATTAACGTATGCCGGTAGGTGGATAGAGAAGAATTCTGTTTTAGTCCCGCCCGGGGGAATGTTGATAATCAGGTTACGTGGCTGCAGGCGTCCGGCAATGAGGTCATCAATCTTTGATGCCATCAGCCGGTGATGCCAGTTAACCAGCAGTCGGTCGCCCTGAATCAGTTCGAACCACAGGCGGGTGAAGTTGAGAAACGACTTAGTGGACTTAGACTTTACGACAACGCGCTCAGGGAACGGCAAATCTTCCCATTCAAGTACTCTCGTCATGTCAGTCTAATCCGTCTAGTTTCCCCTCCAGTTGAGCCTGTGCAGCGGCGTAATCATCAGGCGTGTAATTAACCACCTGCACAGGGCCGCCATTCGCGCCCTCAATGCCGTGATCAATCTTGTCCCGCCATGTTTTCTTTTGCCGGTTCTTAAGCCAGAAGATGGCTGCAGCCGTGTCAGGGGGGTAATGCTTCTGTATTTCTGTCTTAACGATTTTGTCGTTAATGACGCGAATATCGACATCTGGGGCAACATAACCCATAGCGCGTTGGTAGAGGCTGTCAGCCACTTCGCCATCTGAAATGTCCTTGCCCTTTTTTATGGACTCTGAAAACTCTGGGTGGTCAATTTTCCACTTGTGAATAGTAGACTCGGCCACTTCGAAGAAGTCAGCGAGTTGATCGTCGGTGTAGCCAAGCATGCACAGCTTGCGAGCCTGCTCGGCATACGCCTTCTGGTACTTGGTTGGCCTAGCCATAATCATTTCCTGTTATATCGTGAAGCATTATCAGAGCCACCTGGAAAAGTTGATGGCTCTTGTAATGGTCACGCAGCCTTGCCTTCCATCAGTGAAACCATGTCAGGATCCATCTGTTCGATGATGCGTTCTCGGGCATTGTTGAGTAGTGCCTTACGTCCGCCACGACCCCACCTGCTCATAGTACGAGCGCATCCGCTTACCTGCTCAGTCTCATTTGCGATCAGGAGGTCTAATCGGTTTAGTTGGTTCATATGGCTAATGCCGTTAAGAACAGCTTCGCGGAATGTTTCGTACACCCTGATTTCGAACTGCGGACTCAGCCATGCTGCGTATCGAATAGCGACCAACTCTAATCCCCATACGCCATGGTTAAGCCCGCCATTAATGATTTCTACCGCCGTGCATTTTTGCACTCCGCTCAGAGTTTGAACAAAGTTGCGAATCTGCTTACTGCGCATGAACTGGCTTGGCCGCTGGTTATCAGTAGCCTCGCCTTTTAATACAGCAGCTGAGTGCAGGTCATTCAGGTTGTAACGCCCTTCGCTGTCTACACGAACAGAAACGCCATTTACGATTACGGTTGGATACGTCATTGCGATTACCTTTTAGAAAGATGAGCCTGTTCGCACAGAAGAGCCGCCCCCGAGATGGTCGCCACCATATAACGGCAATTCTCAGGCTCAGCTTTCTGAAAGGCTCGGGGTTGAGTTGCGCTGCGACGCGCGGTGAAATGCATATAAAAAAGCCCCGGACTATGCCGAGGCTCTTGTGATATGGACTTCTGCTTACAGGTACTTCTGAGCCAGCGCTTTAAGCTCGTCTTTTGCTGCTTCACCCAGCTGAGCGACACCCTGCTCAACGAAGTTAAAAGCCGCTTCGAAGTCTTTAACGCCAGTCTTTACTACCGCCACAGGGGTTTCGGTTACTGTGGTTACTTCAGGTGAGGTGGTTGTTGCGGTATCGGTGGCGGGGGTATCAGTTACTACGACAGAATCAGTCACGGTCGTTTCCTTGGTTGCGGGCTCACTCTTTTGCAGGAGCCACTTAATGGGATTGAACATTGGTTTTCTCTCCACACAACTTCACCCAAAGGTCGTTGTGGTCGTTGATAGCGCGGACAGTTCGGATGTCCATCACGTCAGCATCTTTGCCGTGGGTGCGAATTGGGCTGTCGAGTGTGCAGAGGGAGTCAACTGTCTTTGTCGGGGCGTCAGTCGTCGGAGTTGAATTGCGACTGGCGCAGCTTGTTGCGAGCAGCGTCATCGCTAAGAGCAGCATTGTTCTGTTTAACACTGTTTGCTTTCTCCGTGTTCTCTGACTGCTTTTTGGCAACGTCGGCAACCTGCTGGGATTCAACCTTTGCAGCCTGCACGTCAGCTTTAGCCTGTGTCTGCGTGGTGCCGATTTTCTTGCCACCGAAGTAGCTGGCAGCGATAGCAGCCAGGACAGCGACGCCTGCGAGGATGTAATTCCACCATTCAGTGATGAAGCTCATGGCTGGCTCTCCATCTGCTGTTTGCGATCGAGGAGCTTCTTCTGGCGCACGAACTGAGCTATGACTCCCATTGCCACCATGAAAGCACCGATCATGCCGAGGTAGTTTTGAGGCAGATACGACTTGATATCAGGCGGCAACACATTCCATGCATCGAGTGCGTTTTGCGGGAATGACTGCACCCACGCACTAAGTGCTGAACCGACAGATGCCAGCCATACGCTGTACGCCTTGAATAGAAGCTTTGCATGGGCAACAAACTCCAGAGAGGTGTACTTGCGGATAAGCAGCACAACCACGATGGCGATGACGATAATCAGGAGCCAAATGAGAAAGGTCATATCAGACAGCTCCGTGATTTGCGAATTCGCCATGAGCCTTGGCTCGTGCAGCAACCACGACTCTCTCTGCCTCATCTAGTGAGGCGAATAAGCCAAGCTCGTACCGCTTACCATTGCAATTGAACTTCGCTCTCCATTTGCCGGATTTGCCATCCAGATTTACGCCTTTAACGCCGCTTTTGTTGTTGCGATAAGCGGTTTTGTTGTGTTGGTTTTGAGAGGCGGATGCAATACGGAGGTTCGCCAGCCTGTTATCTTTTTTGTTGCCATTGATGTGATCGATTTCTACGTCTGAGGATAATTCGCCATGCACGATGGCCCATGCCAGTCGATGCGAGTAGTAGCGTTCCCAGAAGACACGGAATCCGACGTAACTGCCGTGGACGCTGCCTGTAAACCAGCCATCTTCAGCCCGGCAAGATTGCTTCTCTTTCCAGAAGAATAGCCCCGTAATTGGGTCATATTTCAGCACTTTAGAAATACGCTCAACGAGATCTTTATTAAGTGGTTTTTTCATATCAAACCCTTATAAACATCATAAGTGCCTGTTCTCATCACTTCTGAATGACGCTGCGCTCTCGCTTTAGTTTGCTTTGCCCACAAACTATCAAGCATGGCATTGGAAGCGCCGGAGAAATTTCCATTGGAGATAAGTATGAGCGTGTTCTTAAACCCCTTCAGGCCATCCAGTCCAAGCTGGAAGCACATGCTATACAGGATGTCGGCGCGCGCTGGGTTGCACTTTTGCAACGCGGCGTAAATCGATGGCGTGTTTCGACACTGGTTCATCACGCTGTCAACAAAGGTCTGAAGCCATACATCGCCCACTACACGAGGAACGGTGAAGGTGTAGCTCGACAGTGAATTGTTCTTCGGGCCTATCTTGATTCCGCAGGCGACTGTCGGAAAGCCTTCCGTATCGATATACGGCTTCTCTCGATAGCCCTCTTCGTAATTGAGGATCGGGATAATCTTGCTCATTTTTTCTCGTCCTCTGTCACTACCTGTTTAACCTTGTCAGCTGTCTTCGTTGCGGTTCTGTCAGGGATGCCGTCAACCTTCTTCTGAAGGTCTTCAACCTGCCCGGCAATCTTCGCCACCTTCGCGTCGCGTCGCTCAGCAACTCGCTGGTAGTCCTTACGGATATCATCAATTCGCTGATTAGCGTCGCTGCTTACGTAGACGAACATGATGGTCATGAAGATGCAGATAGCGCTCAGGACGAGCATCATCGAGCCGAGAATAATGTTCCGCTTGTGCTTCTGGTTGTCGTTACTGTTTTGTACCATCGCTGCCGTCCTCTAAGTTGGCGATCAGCCTGGTTACTTCACTTCTGAATTTCTCGTTGCCGGTCGCGTTTGCTTCTTCGGACATGGCGAGAAGGATGCCCAGCGCGCTCTTAATCAGGCGCAGGTCAGTCTCCAGTGTTGATATGCGTCGGAGGTGCTTGTTCTGCTCGTCGCGGAGAGTGTCGTTTTCTGTGCGCAGGAGGGCATTGCTTTCTTTGAGCAATAAAACCTGCTCTTTGTAATTGGAGATAATCTCTCCGCCTGCCCTGCTGTTAGTGACTAGCGCAGCAATTCCAGCGAAAAGCGGTTTCCAGAAGAGTGCAACCGCCCCGCCGCCAAGCAGCAAAGCGCCGATACTTGTGATTAAACTTTCATTCATGCCGCACCTCGCGGTGACGACTCTGCGTAGTATTCATGGCCGTCTCCGGCGGTTCCGGTAAGACCGGCTGGATGCTGTGAAGAAAATGCGCAACGCCCCTTCGTTACAAGGGAGTAAGTGAAAGATGACGGGCGTGCGCAAAAGCGGAAAAGCCGCTCATGGCGACCTCTTGTAATGGGGTGTCCGGCTCACTCCCCCAACCTGACCAGAAACGACGGGGGACTACGCAACCATTGGTTTCGGGTTTCTACCCTCATCAGGCGTAGTGTTTCTGGCTGTTCACCTACTTGCCGGACGGTGGTGACGTATGTTCTTTTTAATTTAGAGCTCTGACGCAATTGCGATTAGGTGACTGGCACGTCTGCCCAGAGCTGATTATGTGTTGTGGTGCGCAGTCTATTCGGCAAGAGGAGTCTGCGCACACCTCATTACGATCGATCACTGGGGAGTAATCGACTTGCCTTATTCACCACAACGGCCAAGAGCAATCGGCGTCTCTAAAGCGCTCGGAAAGCACCCACCAATAACTCTTGCCGTTGTGCAGAACGTAAAAAAGCCCCGCCGGTTGGTGAGACCGTGGGGCTTTTCTGTAATCCACAAGATTTTTTGCAACTGACCGAGAAACCGTACCGCTCAGTACGCTTTACTTCCCGAGCATGCCATTAATGTGCCAGGTTGCATGCCCTTTGTCTTTAGCAATTAGTGCTTATTTTCTGTTCACGCTGCAATATTAGGAATCTCCTTCTCCATTTCTCGCTTAATCGCGTAATACATTTCTCCTTCGATGATATCCATCGCCCACTCCAGCCGGTTTCGAGCCTCCTTTGGGGTGATGCTTGTGTAATAAATCAGGCATGAGCCGATGTTTTGCGCGCTCTTGCGCTTGCAGTATCGTAATCTGGCTACGTTCCGAAGCGGGTTATCTTTACCGAATGTCTTTACCAGCACAGATTCAACAAAGGCAGCATCATCTGATTCTTTGGCGAGAGCGATGATGTTTGCCGTTGATGTCTGAGGCATCAGTAAGTCCCTTGCCTTGCGGAATAACTCTTCACCGCGCAGGCCTTCACAGTGCAGTTGTGACACGATTTTCTCTATCTGCTTGCCCTTTTGTTCACTCCATTCGCAGCGCATCATCAGGCGGCCTATAACGTTCACTTCTCCGCGGTCATAGTCTTCACCGCCGAGATGATCGCCCCATACTGTCAGGAGGTGGCGCACCCATGCCTGCTGCGATCGGTTGATGGTTTTCCAGCCATTACCGAACAGTCGGCGCATTTCCGCAGCGCTACGTACTCCTGACAGGCGTACCAATTGCTGAAAGTCTCGTTCAATGCGCATGTGTATTCCCTCTCAGCTTCATTTCGATTCGCAACAGGCGATAGTTGATTTCATACATGCCGCGCAGCTTCAGGATGCGGAGCCTGAGCCATTTCTCTCTGAGGTAGTCGTTCATTGCTATCACCATCCAAATACAAACGTTTTGAATAACAGCGCACCAACAGCCCAAGGGATGCACCCAGCGCATAAAACGCTGCACAGGAAGGCCGCAGTCTTTCCCCAGAAGCCCAGGCTGCTGAAGGCTGGCATTTCGTCTGGGTCATCGCCGTATTTGATGCAAATCGCACCCATGACGACGAACATGAGCACCGTCCATGTCGCCCCTACTGCGTTTAGTGTCATCATGCTGCAGCCCCTATTTCAGTGATGATGATTTCCAGCCTACCGCCCTTCACCACCTCACAACGCACCATGCGCACGTCATCAATGAGGCTGTCGTCAGCGATAACGCCTGCATGGGTGAGCGAGTCGAGAGGAGCTTTGAAGAGGTTGTCCAGGTCACGCCGGGCGCGTGTAGGTGGATATGCGAGGATTTTTACTTTCAGCCTTCCGGCTAGTTGGTATTGCTGATTTGCTTCGGAGATTTGTTTGGTTACTGCTGCGCTGTATTCCCTTCCCTTTTTGCTTTTTATCTTTCGTCCGCGGAACACTGAGAAGAGGTGATTGTTTCCGGGCGGCCAGGGTAACTCGATCCTGTATTCGTTCATCGCCTTAGCTTCCCCTCCCTCAGCAGAGCATCCTGCGTCCTGATTACGCCTTCCAGATGAGCTATGCGGGCCTCAGTGACTTCACAGCGACGCGTACGGCGGTCTATCTCGTCATGACAGGCTGAACATGCCCATGCGCCGAAAAGGTCATCAGGCTTCATTCCTGTGCCGCAGATACCAACCATCCGGTAATGCGCGAGAACTACTGTTTCTGAGTTGCCATTGCAGATTCCCGGCAGCCTCACCTGGCACTCCCTGCCCCGCGCTTCTTTGCGTAGGTTTGCCATTACCTTCTCCCTCCCATGCAGCCAGCGATGATGATGCTCAGCAGAAATAACCCAATAATGTCGGCGTCAGTCATCTTTCACCTCCATAAACCAGCTTATGGATTTCTTTTTCTGCCGCTTGCCTTGCCTGAACGGCGTGCTCTAACAGCTCAAAAGTTCCGAGATGCCTGCATTTATAATTGAAAGTGATTTGTGCTACGTATTTCCCAGTCCTGCTGCATATATATATTCCTTTATGTCCTGTTTTATTTGTACATTTTAATGAAGAGTTGACCACGTTACCTTGCGGGCTTACATCTCTAAGGTTTGAGATCCGGTTATCTTTTCTGTCATGGTTTATGTGGTCAATTACCCCATCTGGCCATTTTTTGTGAACGTAAAACCATGCCAGCCTGTGCAGGAAGTATCGCTCCCCATCAATCATGCATTCCAGATAGCCGCATGAGTGCTTTGAGCCTACCTTCATTCCAGCTTGTGCCGGGCCCCAGAGATAAACCCTTCGCACGAACTCACCAGTTTTTTGGTCATAAGTGAACAGATGAGTTAAGCGGTCATGAGTCAATTTCCATTCTTTCGCATTAGTAGCCATTAGTGCAGCCTCCCAAATTGCTCGTCTCCGTACTCATCCATATCGTCAATAATTTCTATTCGAAGACCGGTCCCGCCTAGGTCCATTACAAAGGGGATTCTCTCCTCTCCAGCACTTACAGCCTCAAGGTATCCATGCAGATAACTCAGGAGGTAAAGCATTGGCTCCTCACCTCGCTCCCCGATTGAATCTAAAACATCGGCAAGCTCGTCTGCGCATTGGGTATCAATTGGAAGCATGATTTTCTCCGTAGTGATGTTTGTCTTCAGAGGTGAGGATGGTGTAGCAGCGCTGGCAGCGTTCTTTCATGACAGATACCTCATCACTCGCAGATACGCCTTTCCTCGCGGCCAAACCTTTGCCCTGATTCGGTCGTCGAGCGCGCGCAGAAAAGGTCTCAGTTGGTTGCGGTAATGCCTGCGCCTTATGTTTCGCGCATAGGCATAGTGCTGCCGGTCAATCTCTTTTCGGTGCAGGTGATATAGGTCGTAAACATTTGTACCTTTCATTTGGCCTCCTGCATCACCAGAAAGACAATCATTGCCGCGCGCAATGGGTTGGGATGCGATTCGCAGAGATCGATGTCACTGGCTGGGTAAGCAAGCCAGTCGGCTGGCTGGTCATATTCCATCGGAGCACTGATAGTTATCTTGTTAGCCAAAATTATCGGCCCGGCATCAGACCATGAGTTGCAGTAATTTTTAGTACCTTTGATACGACCTTTGTCGTCTCGGAAGCTTACGCTGTCGTCCTGATGGATGAACTTTGCATTCCATCCAAGCGCCTCACCTACAGCGGCATTAATTTCGTGGTCTTTCAATTCGCTGTAATTCATCGTGTAAACCTCATTCTGTTCGCCACAGACTCACGAATCCCCTTCAGGTAATCGAAGGTGACTATCTGGCTTTCGGAGAGTTTTGGCTTGGGTTTGCGGCGGGGTGATTTGACGTCGTAGATGGCGTGATTTTCCATTCGCTCAAAGAGCGATTTCTTGCGGCGCATGTCCACCTCTCACGCTGTCCAGCAGGCTCTGAAACTCTGCCATGTTTGGGCTGATGCCGAATCCGACATGTGCCGTTCCAGCGCGATACCGGCAGTCGCTGTAGCTAATGTGAGCCTTAACGATGTGGTGCCCGCCAGTCAGCGTATGAAGCACCGTGAGCACGTTCTTTTTGGGTGCGCATGCCGAGCGGGATACGCGCTCGAGTATTTCGTATGTGCTGTGCCATTTGCCATCTGCGAGAACTTTGTGAATATCTGCTTTGATTTTGCTCATGCTGATCTCCTGTTCTTTTCTCCCCAGCGCTGCGCCCACTCTAGCTCTAGCCGGGATTCGTCGCTAAACTTCACGTTCTGCTCTGTGCCGAACCAGTAAATCGCCTCGATTACCTCGACCATCTCGCTCACTCGCATCTTGCTTGTCCGTGAGCCGAACATGACGACGCCGCCGCCGATACCGGGTGCGGTGCGCTGCTGTTCGTTTTTGGATTTCGCTACGAGTGCGGTGATGAGATCTTTCCAGTCGTCAGGGCTGTATTTCTGCCCATACCATTCAACCTGTCGGGAGAGGTCATGCAGCAGCGGCCAAAGCTTTCTGTTTTGGTCTGAGCTGCGCTTTCTTTCCTGGATGACTATTTCGAATGGCTTGTCTGGACTGGCGGGGAGTTTCTGGATGGCTTCAATGCAGTTTCGTCGGATGCGGTCATCCCGCAGGAGGAAATTCATCTTCTCCATCGTTGCCACCCCGGATTAGAGTAAGTTTTGGCTTGTCGTCGTGGTCGAAAAGCGTAATGGTCATTTTTCTCTCTTCGAAATTGTGCGTGTATGCGTCACATTGCTTGGCGTCCATAAAGCCGGATACAAAGCTCAGCATATAATTCAACGGGTCTATGCCGGTCCGATACATCATGTCGACAGCTTCGGCGAACTTATCTTCTGCTTTGCTTCGTCTAGTCATCGCGCTTATCTCTCTTCAGTGCGTCGCTCAGGGTTTTGCGGATAGCAGCAGGAAGTGACATGAAGCCTGCGTAACGTGTAGCGATTACAGCAAGGTCATTTGCCAGCTTATCCAGTTCAGCGTCTGATATGACGTGCTCAGGACGTTTGAGGGGGATTACGTTGTTCATTAGCACCACCTTCTGGTTATTGCTCGCTTGTTGTCGCCACCTGATGGGTCATTGGCAACTTTTCCGCTCATCGCATGAGCCCTTGCGTAAAACCACTGCCAGTAATGGTTCATGCTTCCTCCTGCTTGCTGCTTAAGGCTGCCTGCCATGCCCGCCAAGCGGCTCGTATTTGCTTGTCGCAGTAGTCATCGCTTTTGTCGTGGCGCTGCATGTTGGTGAGTGGCGTGCGGTAGTTGATGCAGTACCAGGCCTCGAATTTATGCCGCTCCAGCTCATCTTTGTCGCTCATGATTCCTCCGGTGGTGATGGGAGTGGTTGCCAGTGGGTTATGTAACGGTCCCTGTGAGTTTCGCAGGAAAAATGTCCCCGACTTTCAAACCACGTATGAACAGCCCATGTTGGGATGTCGTCCAATTCGCAATAAGTCAGATAATCATCTGTTTCGGGTGGAGTGCGGTCTTCAATGCTTATCCATTCGCTCATTCTTCCTCTCCTCGCTCGCGTTCCTGCTGCTCAATAACCCGATAGGCGACAACTGGATTTCCACAATTCTTGCCCAAGAAGAAATGGCGGCAAGGCCCCGTATCCATATCCCCATCAGCCCATCTGACTTTGACAATTACTGATGGGTTTACTGGCTGATAGTTGCCTCGCCACTCAATCCAGTCACTTTCACCCTTCTCCCGCTGCTCAAGTACTGGCAGGGCAATCTCAAGGGCTGCACGCGATGCCTTCCATGACTTCCAGCACCATTCTGTTTCGCTGTAGCTGTACTTCCCGTCATCGCGCTTTTCCACATCAGCAAGTTCGAAACCTGGCAGAGAAGTAAGCCATTCTTCAAACTGCTCTCTGCACTTGTCAGCTGTTAACTTGTTCATCTTCCACCTACCGGTATCAATGCGACCAGCCAGAAAAGAGCAACCAAAGCGACGCTCATACGAGCAACGTAAGGCCATCCCACTACCTTAAATCCGTTCTGCCACATCACGAATGACATGACGACAACAACGGCAGGAAACGCTGCTGCTACCGTGACGGTTGCAATAACTGCTTTGTAAATATCCATCAGAACCCACCCTTTTTGCCGCCTTTGTCGGAACGGGAATCGCGCTCGAATTGTGCCAGCTCGATTTCACCGCCTGACTTACCGCATCCAAAGCAGATGAAGTCGTTATTCTGCGGGCGCACCACAAAGGACGGTGTGGTTTCTTCATGGAATGGGCATAACCCGCGATAATTAGCGCCTTGCTGTGTGAGCGCGGTTAGTTTCATTGCGCTGTCGATGATGGACATTTACACGCCCTCCAGTGGAAGTTTTGCCGCGATGCTGGCCACACGCAGAAACTCGCGCATCATGTCCATATCCATCCAGACTTTTTCTGTCAGATGGAATGCCCAGTTGACCAAAACCTCATGGCTGTAAATTCTGTCTACCGAGATTTCATAAAGCGTGTTGCCGGTATTCAGCACGACAAATCCGTCTTCCAGATAAACCTTCTTGGCAAGCTCGGCGCGATGCTCCATGTACTGCTCAAGATGTGTTTTCATCAGAAACCCTCTACCTGTTTGAGTTGTTTGGTTACCTTGCGGGACTTGCGCTCTGCTCGCTCTTCCGCTGCTTGTTTCTGGTCGCAGGGGAAAAGAGCTACGTCTTTCTGGTCAACGTATACCGTTCCTGTTTTTCCGTGTCGGTTCAGGCGGAGGATAAGTTCGGTGAGCGTCGGATCCGCGTTTTCGTCGTAAACACTTTCCTTGTAGATGGCCATCCAGTAGTCACAGTCCTGTTCAATCTGCCCCGTATCGCGCGAATCGCTGGCCATCGGACGCTTGTTGGCTCGCTCTTCGAGGTTACGGTTTAGCTGAGTGAGGAGGACGATTACTGTGTCCAGCTCCTTGGCCAGGTTCTTCAGAGCCTTGGTTATCTTGCCGAACGCCAGCGCATTGGTTTCTGATGCTTCTGTGCTCATCAGGGTCAGGTAGTCGATGCCAATCATGCCGATGCGCTTGTTGTTGCGCTTCAGCTTGCGGCATTCCGCCTGAATGTGGGCCAGCGTCATGCCGGGACTGTCATCAATCCAGATGTTTGGCCGGTCACTCATTCTGGCCATAGCGGCATAAACGCGGTTCCAGTCTTCATCCTCGCTTGGTCCCGATTTCTCCTGCGCGTAAAACATATCGGTGTTGACGTGTGAGGACTGGCCAAGCATACGCTCGAAGATTTGCTCTTCTGGCATCTCAAGGCTGAACATGGCCACTGGCAGGTTTTCGACGTCTGCGACATGCAGAGCCATTTCAGTAAGTACCGTGGTTTTGCCCATTTTTGGCCTTGCGCCAATAACGAACAGGGATCCGCGCATGACATGTTTCGGTGCCAGCATCTTGTCTAGGTCACGAATGCCGGTAGTCAGGCCTCGATGAGCGTCGGGATCGTTAAACCTGTTTTCGACCATCGCTGTCCATTTGGCGGCAATGTCGTCGATGCGGCGAAGTCCCTTTTTGTTGCCGGTCGTGGTGCTGTCTACAGCCTCTGACAGCAATGCCTGAGCTGCTTCAACCTTCTGCTCAGTGGTCATGCCGTTGCGAGAACTGAACAGACTGGCCACCTCGTTTGACTGCCGGATCCACATGCGGTCCGATGCACGGTCTTTCACGACTGAGGCGTAGTTCACGACGTTTGCAGCGCTGGGAGTGTTCTTTGCCATCTCGGCCAGATATGCGAAGCCGCCTAGCTGCTCAAGCTTTCCACTCTGCTCCAGCGATTCTGACAGGGTCAGGATGTCCACCGTGATTTTGCGGCGATTCATCGCCACAGCTTCAGACCAGATTTCCTGATGAGAACGGCTGTAGAAAGCATCTGGTTTCAGTGTGGCCAGCACCATCTGACACTTGTCGCTCTGGCTGTCATTCAGGATGCTTCCAATCACACATTGCTCCGCCTCAACGCTGTTTGGCGGTACGAAGTTATTTCCTGTCATTTGCGCGCTGCTCCTTCACCTTCGTGTAGCACTCATCGGATACCAGATAGTCGAGGTTCTTGGCTGCCCAGAATCCACCTTTGCCGTTTGGACGCTCCTGCATCATCCACGTGCAGTTAGCGGCGATGTATTCCAGGTAGTTCCGCCAGTTGGCGATAGTGAATGGAACGCCCTTCGCTTTCTGGTACTCGCGATTACATTGCTGCCAGAAGTTACGCATCGCTGATTTACGCTTTCCACGAATAACTTCGATGGCCGACATCTCAGGCAGGATTTCGTGGTAGGCATTCACCATTTCTTCGTATGGGGTGCGAATTGCTTTTGGCTTATCAGGATTAGCTGGCTGTCTCGGGATTCTGATTTCCTCATCATCGTCCTGATCGGCGGTTTGAGATGGACACTCAATATCTTTAGATATTGAGTTATTAGTTATTAATTCATTGTTTGTGGCACTTTGATGGCACTCTGTTGGCACAATCTCCTCGCTAGCCCTTGGAGTGAGCGGCATTGCGTTGGCACTCTGTTGGTAATCTGTTGGCACAAAATTCGGCTGATAATCGTCGTATTTTGTGACTGAAACGCGGGTGAATTTTTTATTTGAAATGCGGCTTATCATGCTCAGCTTTTCGAACTTGTTGAGCAGATACTTAATGCGATCACCTGTGATTCCAGTCTCTGAAGCCAGAGTGTTTCGCCCTGTGATGAATTCGCCGCGGTTAACGAGGATTTCACCGAATTCTGTATTCACAGACGCGGGCGCATGGTTCGCTGAGAGGATGATGTGTATCCAGAGGTGAACAGCTTCAGAATCCGTTCTGTAAAAGGGAAGCTCCTTGATTTTGCGGTGCAGCAAGGCATACCCCTTACCGCCATGATGCGGCGTCTCCTGGTTCTTTCTGGCCTCTCTAGCCCGGGCCAGACTCGCTACGTTACTCATTTGCCATTCTCCTTCGCTCTGTGCTCTTCCAGAATGTGCTTCAGCTTCTCAGCTACCTTCGGGTTGAAGCCTTTGCAGAACTCGATACGGGCAAGGTTTTTCTGCATATCTGCCTGGTAAACTGTGTGTTTCTTTGGCATAATTACTCCTGTGATTTGTCCTACATTTCGCACTAGGCCTCGAAGCTGTTCGCGCAGCTCGGGGCTTTTTCTTTGGTTATTTCCAGCTGCAACTTCGCGAATTCCATCGCTACCGTCATCAGCCATCGGTACTGCTCCAGAGGCATCTTCTTTTCCCCTTGCATCACAAAATCCTCTACGCCACTTGCGGCGAGAGTTTCCATTAGCTCTGGGTACTTTTCCGTCCGACGAAGAACGGTTGAATCAGCGACGTTGAGCATCTTCGCTACAACGGTTTGACGAGTGTTGGTTAATGCCTGGTGTGCGGTTGCCAGTAGGTGACGACCGATAAACGCAATGTGTGATTTGCGTGGATTTGCCTGTTCCATTTTATATTATTTCTCTTGTTGATTAATTGGTTGCGTGGTTAACCCGTGGGGTTTCCACAATGGGCTCCTGCATTTCGGCGGGAGCGGCGGCGATTTTTTAAAGAGCGGTGTTACTTAAGCGGCTTTGCTTTTAAGTTCAGCGAAAACCAGCTTTTCTTTGGATACTGACTTGATGCGCTTAAAAAGCTTGGTTCCCTTTTCGATACTCTCAGCCATCTGGGGAGATGCGCGACGATATCCATATGCGATCTGGTCGAGATAGCCAGTGGACGTCTTAGCGAGCTGAGCGAGTTGGGACCAATCATCTTTAGTGGCTTCCTGACGCCAGCGAAGAAGATCGTTAATCATTCGCTTTACCCTTTTTGTTGAAGATTAATCAAAGTTTATCTTAATGATAAATTATGCGCAAGCTGATTTATCAATCTGCATATTTATCATTTTGCTAAGCGGTGAGATCATTTAAGGTATGGAAACTAAAGACATAAGACGCAGCAATCTGCGCACTCTGCTGGATGAGTACGTCTCGCAGGGTCTGACAAAGGCCGAATTCGCTGAGAAACTTGGCATCACTGCTAGTCAGTTAAGCCAGGTTACTTCCCTTAAACATGTCCGCAATATAGGAGATACGCTCGCGCGTCGGACGGAAGTGTCTTTTGGTTTACCTAAAGGTTGGATGGATACTATTCAGGCCGGGTCTGTAGACAAACCAGGCAAAACTGAGCACGCTAACAATTACAGCTTGCAAAATCTTTCAAGAAACTATACTGATCATACATACAGGATAGAGCAACTTGATGTGGAGCTCAGTTGTGGTGGAGGCAGGATGAATAGTGAATATCCAGACATAATTCAATCAATTGAAGTTGACCCTGAATATGCAAAGCGCATGTTTGGTGGCAGACCGGCATCTTCTCTAAAGATAACGACTGCTGTAGGTGACAGCATGAGGGGATCCGTGGAGCCAGGGGAATTAGTGGTCTTGGATGTCACTGTTAGCCGCTTCGTAAGTGATGGCATCTATGCGTTCTCTTATGGCGATAGCGTGCACATTAAACGCCTCCAGAAGCTTAAGGACAGGCTCGTAGTCATCAGCGACAACAAAACGTATGAGAAGTGGGAAATTGATTCAAGCGAAGAGGATCAGCTCCACATTCAGGGATTTGTTGTTGGCAAATGGGAAATGAATTACACCCGCCTCGGCTAGAAAAGCCTACCCGTCACCCGAAGAAACCAGCCGCGAGCTGGTTTTTTTTCGCCTCAAGTAAATTTGATAAATTTTTTTATCCTTACCAGACAATAATTTATCTAGTTTTAACCCCTTACTGATAAATTATTTATCATCCTGCTATTTACCAATCTTTATCTTTGAGATAAATTAAATCCCATCAGCAGGACGCAACGCAGTACACGGCAAGATGCCGACGCTCTTTAACATTGATGGGGTTTGTCTCCGCCGAAATGCGGGGAACCAAAGTGAAGTTGGCTTTGGTGGGCGGTAGCTCAGTGTTAACCGGTAATCGGCCATTCTAGATGGCGGTGACGGTTGCAATAGCTGAAGGATAGTTTCTCGGAGTGCGCACGATGAGAGGCTGGATGTCGGTAAAGCTTAGAGCACCACGATGCGATCGTGGAGGTCACCCATAGAGGGTCTTCCCAACCAAAGCCAATTACCGGAGGTACACCATGACAGTAGTCATCACTTATCTGGCTTCCGATAACGCCAGAAATCGTCGCAGAGCACGTCGTGCTGAAGCGCAATTGCAAGTCGATGCGGATTCACGCTTGGCTCGCAAAATCGCAGTAGCGGGCTCTGGATGCAGCTTAAACGTAGCCCGCGCTACGTCAGCGCCGAGTCTGCGTGATAAGCGCGAAGAGGTAGCTCTGCGCATCATCACCAAATACCAGAAGGTCAGCAACGAAGCTGGCCGTCAGATTCACGCAGTGCAGAAGATGCGTGGCAAATCGATTCCTTTAATTTGAGGTGAGCATGAAAACGTTGAACGACTGGCTGAACGAAGGCCGCAAGGTAGAAAGCATTCACTACGCAAAGATGTCTCGGATTAAGTGCGCTGATGGCTACAACGTAAGCATTCAGGCCAGTAGCGGCCATTACTGCACACCACGCGAAACAATGCAGGATGTGCAGTACTACAGCTCTTTCGAGCTGGGTTATCCGTCATCAGCAGATGATGCTTTTCTGGAGTATGCAGAAAATCCAGATGAGCCAACCGATACGGTTTATGGCTACGTTCCGCGAGAAGTTATTGAGGAGGTAATTGCCTCTCATGGTGGAGTGGTTGGCTACGGAAAATAACAGGTCGCTTAGGCGGCATTTTTACTGGAGCCAACATGAGCAACACAGACTGGATTATCGGCTGGATAGTGATAGCCGGGCTTATGTTGGCTGGTTATTTAGCAAGGGGGTGAGATGAGTACAGGCATAGGAAAACACAAGTTCAGCACCAGTAACGGCAGCGTCTGGAGTCCTGATGAAGCCATCTGTCCATATTGCAACTATGAGCACTGCGAAGCCGACCATTGTGATGTCGGAATTGGGTTGGTTCAGTGCGGACCATATCACTGCCCCGTCTGCGAGGCGTCGGAAATAAGCAGCCTTGATACCCGCGAGCTTACCGAAAGGGAAAAAGAGACCGGATGGTTTGAGCCGGGAAGCCCTGTTAGCGATGTAGCTAACACAGTTAATGGCAGACTCGTTGATCATCGTGAGGCTAAAGAATATTACGACATTGGCCTGCTGGATAAGAAGGCGCTGGGCAAGTAACCGCAAGGAGAGAGATATGACAAACGAGAAATTTGAATTTGAAGAATGGATGGACTTTCTGCGCGACCACGCAGCCAAGAAAGGAGGCGCGGCCAACTTCCCTGATGAGTGGCAGGAAGATTATGACGCAGGCCTGACACCAGAAGAAGCTTGGAGCAAAGCCTGGGATTGATAGCAATGCAATGGCTTGTCACGACAGGCCATGACGGTGCTAGTCACCAAGCGCACTTCGGTGCGAGATAACTACGACACACTCCTTGCCAGCCTAGCGCTGGCTTTTTTATGCACTAACACCAACCAAATTAACTGAGGTATCCCATGCGTCTTTCTTTCGCAGGGGCAGCATCGGGCTGCCCGCAAAGCACTATGTTCGATTTCAAATTAACCGGCGCAGACGTTATGTCGTGGAAGCCGAAGAGCCGCTTACAGAAGCTGGTAGAGCGTCTGATTCAGGCAGTAACACAGCCTGGTAATCCGCAATGAACGCGCCGGCAGCAGTTGAGCAGTACCGCAAGCAGCAGGAAGAGTTGGAACGCCAGCGCCGGGAAGAAGAACGACTGGCTGGCTACGACTTCACTCGCATGTTGCTGGAAAAATTAGGGCTGAGGGTTAAGTGATGAGGCTGAAACTCGAATGCGGCGAACTGAAAACTCGCGCCGGATACCGCCCCGGCATGATTGTTATCGAAGCTGATGAGGTCTCTCTGCTTGACTTCAACGGCAAGCAGCTACTCAACCAGTTCGACATCAAAGACGTCATGGAGTGGCTTACAGAGCAGGGTTACACGATTCATCAGGAGATAGCAGCATGATTGACCCGGATATGTATTTCATCGAGATGATGCAGGCCATCTTAGAGCCTGTGCTCGACCAGATGACGCCAGAGCAAGCCGCAATGGAAGCGATTGCTGATTACCGTACGGAGCAACAGGCAGCACGCATGGGAGTTGCATATGAGTAAGGAGTTCTACACCAAGCTGGCTGAAATACAGCGCACGCTGAACGCACCAAAGGGGCAGTACAACAACTTCGGTAAATATCACTACCGGAGCTGTGAAGACATTCTGGAAGGTGTTAAGCCGCTGTTGAATGGCTTGTTCCTGTCTATCTCTGACGAAATTGTTCTCATTGGCGATCGCTACTACGTCAAAGCCACGGCTTCTATCACCGATGGCGAAACCACACATACCGCCACAGCAATGGCGCGTGAAGCAGCCGACAAGAAAGGAATGGATGAAGCGCAGATAACCGGCGCAACCAGCTCATACGCCCGCAAATACTGCCTGAATGGATTGTTCGGCATTGATGACGCGAAAGATGCAGACACGGACGAGCACAAGCATCAGCAGAAAAACACGCAGCAGCAACAGCCCGTCAGGCAGCCTGATGAAATCCTCGCTGACTTTACCGCGCAGGCAGCAGCGAGTCAGACGATGGATGACTTGAAGTCCATCTATCGGCCAGCGTGGAATGCACTCGCACCTTCACCAGACCATCAGAAGAAATGCGAGGCAGTCTTTAAATATCGCGCTTCAGAACTTAACAAGGCGGCATAAATGGCAAGCAGAGGCGTGATTGACCTTTACGTCTCTGGAATGAGCATACCGCAAGTTTCCTCGATGACCGGTGTATCTCGGTCAACCGTTAGATACCACTGCAAAAAAGCAGGTGTACTAAGGGGAAGAACTGAAGGGGTTAGGAAGGCGGCAGAAGATGGCAGGATGAGCCATGGCAAAGGAAAGACGCGCACCTTCAGCGATGAATGGAAAAGGAAAATCAGCGAGGGAAAACTTAAACATGCGGATGCGAATGCCAGAGGCTTCAGAATAAACAGCGCTGGGTACAAGGAGTTTACCCGTGGAGAGCATAAGGGAAGATCCGAACATGTCGTCATTATGGAAGCCATCATCGGTAGGCGCATAACCCGGAATGAGCACGTCCACCATAAAGACCGCAATAAGCTCAACAATCACCCTTCAAACCTTCAACTTCTAACAATATCCGAGCATGCAGCACTTCACCGAAGAGAGGATGCTGCCGCAGGAATCACTCGCAGGAGAAATAAAAATGGGACGTGGAGTTAACCGCGTAATTCTGGTCGGCCATTTGGGTCAGGATCCAGAAATTCGCTATATGCCCAACGGAGGGGTCGTAGCAAACCTGACTATCGCCACATCGGAGAGCTGGCGAGACAAGGCAACCGGTGAGAATAAGGAGGTAACTGAGTGGCATAGAACAGTGCTGTTCGGCAAGCTGGCAGAAGTAGCTGGCGAATACCTTCGCAAAGGCTCTCAGGTCTATATAGAAGGCCAACTTCGCACCCGTAAATGGCAGGACAACAGCGGGCAAGACCGCTACACCACGGAGATTGTGGTGAATGTCGGCGGCGTGATGCAGATGCTGGGAGGCAAGCAGGAAGCGAGCCAGGGAAACAACAAACCACAGTCACGGAGTCAGCCGCAGCGTGGTCCATCTACGCCACCGGCAAACAATGAACCTCCGATGGACTGGAATGACGACACCCCCTTCTGATTTAACCCTCCACTAAGGCACCTGTATGACTCTCACACCGCTTGAATCGGCGCATTACGCACGCCTGTCAGAAATACAGCAGGAGCGCTTTCTGTGGCGTACAGAGCAGATGACGCCGCATCAGAGAAAGTGTCAGCAGGTTGCCTTATCAGCTGTAGCTGCAATGGAAGCGGCCAAGCGGGGAGAGGAGCATCAGAGCAGGTTAACGCCGGAACGGAAAGCTGAAGTGCATAGGGAGTGCCTTCACATCCGTATCCATCGGCTCACTGCGATAAGCCCCGCCCTGCCCAGAATTCTGGTCACGAAGCCGGGCGTGCTGTGGATGGATTACACGACAGAGCGGCGCGGAAGGTTCGGCGCTGTAGTGCAGGACTAACTATTTCGCCGCTCAGCGGCACAGGAGGATAAATGATGGCTACCTACGCAAAAGCACAGGTAAAGCGAGAGGCTCGCCTGGCACGCATCCGCGAGATGGCAGGCAAAATGCCTGCACACGCGATAGCTGATGCGCTGCACATGTCGCCAGAGTCTCTCAACTGGCAGTGCTGGCGCAACGGAATATCACTGGCTTATCAGTACAAAGTCATTACACCAGAGCAACGTCGCTACATCATGGAAGCACGCGAAGCAGGTGTGCCGTATGCGGAGATTGCAGAAAAAACCGGTCGAACCATTCCACAGGTCTGCACCATCGTCAGCAACACTAAAAATCGCGGAGTTCAGTGGAAATGATGCAATTTACGGAAGAGCAGAAAGCGGCGCTGATTTATTGGCTTAAACCTCAAATATCAGAACTAGAGGCGGTATGCGATGAAATCCCGTTCGGGCTGGATGAGGATGATTCAGTGCAGTTACAGGTCATGAAAATCGCGCTCGCGGCGCTGACGGCGGAGCCTGTTGGGTATATCCACAATTTCTTAGGCCCTGACCAGAGTGGAAGCATCTTTGCAGAGGAAAACAGGCACTATGGGCGTGCAGTCTACACCGCGCCGCCCGCCCCGGCGCTACGGCTGCCGGACAGCATTAGCCTTTCAGGTGATATGGATGAGGTCTATGTGGCGGCGTGGAATGATTGCATTTCCGAAGTTAAGCGCCTGAACGCCACCGCGCCGCAGCCTGTGACTGAATGCTGGACTCATAACCTGGATGCTGATGCTGCGCTGGTTATGCTGGACCGCATTGATACGCTTGACCCAGCTGACGACGGCAGGATTGAAGACGTTAAGCGTATCATTCGTAAGATGGCAGCAGCGCCTAAACCCTCCACCAATTGACCCCTCCCCCGCCCTGATATACTGTTTATGTAAACAGTATTAAGGCGGATATATGCGCACATTCATAAGCGGCGTTGCGTTCTATATGCTCGATGAAGGCGAGCGGCTGACTAGGGCTCAGGTCTACAGCAATCAGCACACATGCGGCTATGTAATCTGGCCGCGTGAGGGGAAGTGGGACGTGCGTAAAATGGGCTTGCGGGGATGGGAGAAGATAAGCGACAAGCTATTCGACACGGAAAACGAGGCTTTGGTTTTCGCCTATGACAAGTATTGCAGGGATGAAGATATTAAGAGCCGGGCATGGCTCTCGAAATGACCGCCCAAGTGGCGGTTTTTTTACGCCTACGATTTGGAGATAACCATGAACTTTCCAGATATTGCAGATGAAGCAGCAGAGCGCGAGCAGCAACTGATAGCAGTGGCGCTGGCGAACCGGCCAAAGCCGAGCATGACCTTTACCGGCGTATGCCATAACGGTGACTGCGGCGAGAAGATAACGAAGGGATTCTTTTGCTGTGCAGAGTGCCGTGAGGACTTTGAGCGAGTGCAGTGGGCGCAGAGCCAAAGGAGCGTTGCATGAGTATTGAATGGAATGGGGAAGGTTTGCCACCGCGGGGATGCGTATGTGAGATTGCACCACCAATACATGATGCGGGTACAAAAGTTCGCGTGCTATGCCATGACGAGAACGCGGCTGTATGTCGCATTCTAGAAGGTGATCGACTGCATTCGCTTTGCCAATTAGAAGTGGCGGAGATTCGACCCGTTAGAACCGAAGCAACGCGCAAGCGTGATGAGACAATAGCAGACCTTCAGAATGCTTTAGGTCATGCGCACGGACTCTTCGACCTTGTGCTGCTCTATAAAGCGCTAACGTCAGGCAGAATTCGTCACATCACCCTGAAGTAACCCCACCAACCCTATTCACTATCGCGCTCTGCGTGAGGAGTTGTTATGTCTGAATATAGGTGCTGCCGCTGCAAAGCTGAACTTGATGGCTACAGCGCATATGAATATCGCGGCTTCGTGGCATGTGAAACTCATTTCGACGAGGTGATTCAACTTGTCGATGCTAAGCGTTCTGACCTCATTGAGCGTGAAGCGTCTCGCCTTAAGCCGCTGGCCGGTCTCGACATCCATCCGGACTCACCAATTGGACAGGTTAATCGTCGGATATTGGGGGGCGTAATAGAAGCTGTAGCCAAAGAGCACCCTATCGAAGCGGAGTACCGCAAGGGCATTCTGTGAACACCATCTGCGACATATCCCCCGGCGAGTTCTTTATATGGCTTGCCGTTTTTATTTGCATCGTGCTGGTCTGGAACTGGCCGTATAAGGAGTAGAGAATGGAACGCCTGTTAAGCGTAAAAGCAGTATGCACGGCACTCGATATGCACCGTGCGACGCTGTATCGAAAAATTAAAGCGGGAGAGATTCCGCAGCCACTCAAGGATGGCCCACGCTCAAAATGGCTGGAGTCAGAAATTCAGCCTTATATAGAGCGCCTTAAGACCCAGCGTGCGGCATGAAGCCGCACAGCCAGTCATCATACACCTGCATCATCTCTCTTCTTTCTTTCATGTACTCGGCGTGGTTATAGGCTGCAACAACGCGGTTAGATTCTGCATGTGCCAGTTGCTTCTCTATAACCTCACGCCTGAACCCCATTTCATAAAGCGTTGTCGATGCTGTCGCGCGAAAGTCATGGCTGGTTATATGCTTTGGCGGAAAGCCGAGATATTCAATTGCCCGGTTGATCGTGCTGTCACTCAGCGATTCCTGTGGCTTGTAAACACCAGGCATCATGAGCGGATTGTCCCCACATACAGCTTTAAGCTGCTGCATAAGTCGCTTTGAGGTGGAGGTTAATGGGACGGAATGCGATCGCTTCATCTTCATCCGCTCTGCCGGTATCACCCATAAATCATCATCAAAGTTTACTTCACTCCATCTGCCACGCCGCAACTCTCCCTGTCGTACAAAGGTAAACGGAAGGAGCATGAGAGCTATCCGGGTTTGTGGGTAGCCGGGAAAGTCAGCAAGAGCAGAGAAATACTGCCGGAGCTCATCGGCGGACAGGCAGCGAGAGTTTTTTGTTTTCGGGGGAATGACTGCACCTTTCAGTGCTGCAGCCGGGTCTGTATCTGCCCTGAGAGTTGCGACGGCATAACAGAAGATAGCCGAGCACCATTGCCTCACCTTTAACGCCGAAGATGCCGATCCACGCTTTTCCATGTCCTTTAGCACGACAAGTATCTCATGTGCTGTAACGTCACGGACGGGTTTCTTGCCGAATACCGGATAACAGTTAATGGAGAGAAAGGACTCAACCTGCTCGCATGTTCCGGCAGTCCATGTAGGACGCTTGCGCTCAATCCACTCTTTGGCAACCAGTTCGAACGTATTCGCAGCCTCTGCCAGATTCTGTTGCTTCTCTTTCTTCCTCGCTTCGGTAGGGTTTATTCCGCGCTTAACTTGCTCCCTTGCCCACTCACGTTCTTTACGTGCATCGGAAAGAGAAACGGAGGGATATTCGCCGATTGTGTAGCGCCCGTCTTTGGTAGGTGTAAGCCAGTAACGATAGCGCCAGAATTTTGCGCCGGTTGGCCTGACCTCAAGATAGAGCCCCTGCCCGTCCTGTAGCGTGTAAGGTTTGTCCTGCGCTCTGGCGTTTTTTACTTTGGTGTCTGTGAGTGGCATACCGGATAACACGAGTTGTGGTTTATGTTATCCGGCAGGTTGTCCGGTTTATGGTGCGCTGTCAATATTCAACATGCGACACCATGAGATAACCAGTTCAGGTGAGGCGGGCATCAACCGGTAGGTTTGCGACATCAAGCGATACAGTGAGTCAGCGGTAATGATTACTCAGCAATATCCGCATCGTCACCTTCCTGTTGCAGAAGCTCCCGAATCACGCTGGTGGCGAAACTGCCTGCCGGCAGCCAGAACTGCATCTCCAGCGTCACCTCGTCCCACCAGCTCCAGCGTAGATCGCGCGGCACCACCAGCATTGCGCGCCGCGCCGCATCAACACGCTCTCGCTCAAGCAGTGTAACCAATTCTGCTGCGCCCGCCAGAGATTGCTGCTCAAAGGCGACCGCGTCGCCGTGTGGGCCGGGCTCACCGCGTCCCGGCAGCGGCGCGGTAATACGAAGTTCATGATGATCGACGCGCGTCTGCAGCTCGCTAAGTTCGTCCGCCTGAGCGACAAACCAGCTACCGCGCCCGGTCAGCTGCAGCGCGTCGCCCTCCATCACCTGCGTCAGCGACCCCTGTTTCAACAGCCGCGCGCTGGTGACCTGATTAAACAGCGCGCTGCGCGCCGCAGAGAGGATAAGGCTGCGCTTGTTGCGATCGCGCAGGCTGATTTCGCCTTGCGCCCACTGCTGCGCCATAGTCAGGTTGTTGCCGCCGCGTCCAAAGCGCTGCGTGCCGAAGTAGTTTGGCGCGCCGCCGTCGCGGATCAGCGCCAGGCGCGACTCCACCGCGTCGCGGTCACTGATGTGGCGCACCACAAGGCGGAAGGCGTTGCCTGCCAGCGCGCCGATGCGCAGCTTGCGCTTATGGCGCACCGCCTCGAGAATTTCGACGCCTTCCAGCGTGAAGCCGCTCAGGTCGGGCATCGCATTGCCTGGCATACGGAAACAGAGCGTCTGCTCGGTCACCGCATGGCGATCTTTCATCCCGGCGTAGCTCATATCGCGCTGATGCACGCCGAGGAACTTCGCCAGCGCTTCCGCCACGAAGCGGGTATTCGCGCCGGTTTTGCGGATACGCACCAGCAGATGCTCGCCTTCGCCATCGGCGCCGTAGCCGAGATCTTCCACCACCACGAAATCTTCCGGGTTAGCTTTGATCACGCCGCGCGCGGTCGGCTTGCCGTGCAGAAAAGCCTGATCCGCCAGCGTCATGCCGCATCCGCCTTCAGCAGCAGCGCAACCGCTTCACAGGCGATGCCTTCGCCGCGTCCGGTAAAGCCCAGCTTTTCAGTGGTGGTCGCTTTCACGTTAACCTGATCCATATGGCAGCCCAGATCTTCGGCAATATTGATGCGCATCTGCGGCACATGAGGCAGCATTTTCGGCGCCTGAGCGATCAGCGTGACGTCGACGTTGCCGATGCGGTAGCCCTTCTCCGCGATACGCCGCCAGGCTTCGCGCAGCAGACCGCGGCTGTCTGCGCCTTTATAGGCGGGATCGGTATCGGGAAACAGCTTGCCGATATCGCCCATCGCAACCGCGCCAAGCAGCGCGTCAGTCAGCGCATGCAGCGCCACGTCGCCGTCGGAATGGGCGATAAACCCCTGCTCAAACGGGATCCGCACGCCGCCAATCACCAGCGGACCTTCGCCGCCAAAAGCGTGAACGTCAAAACCGTGACCGATACGCATCATGCGCTCTCCTTTAACTGAATCTGGGTTAAATAAAATGCCGCCAGCGCCAGATCTTCTGGCCGGGTGACCTTGATGTTATCACTACGTCCGCTGACCAGCAGCGGATGATAGCCGCAATATTCGAGCGCCGAGGCTTCGTCAGTAATGGTCGCGCCCTCTGCCAGCGCGCGTGTCAGGCAGGCAGTCAGCAGCTGGTGTGGGAAAAACTGCGGCGTCAGCGCATGCCAGAGATCCTCGCGCTCCACGGTGTGAGCGACGGCAGCAATGCCCGGCTCGCCGCGCTTCATGGTATCGCGCACCGGGGCCGCCAGAATACCGCCGACATGGCTGGTTTCGCGAACCTGCAGCAGACGCGCAAGGTCGTCGGCGTGCAGGCAAGGACGCGCCGCGTCGTGCACCAGCACCCAGCTTGCGCCCTGTGCGGCACGCAGACCCGCCAGCACCGACTCTGCGCGCGTGTCGCCGCCCGTCACGCTTAATACGCGCGGATCCCGCGCCAGCGGCAGCGATGCGAACTGCGCATCGTCCGGGCTTAGCGCGACGATAACCTGTTTGATAGCGGGATGGGAAAACAGACGTGCAATGCTGTGTTCCAGAAGCGTCTGCTGACCAATGGTCAGATACTGCTTAGGACAGGTCGCCTGCATGCGGCTGCCGATACCGGCAGCGGGCACGACAGCGATCACCTCCGCAGGGGAAGAGAACATGTTCATGAGTTATCGTTGTTGGTTTTGCGCAGCCTGCGCGTTGCGTTTGTTCTGATCCGGCACCAGACGATAGAAGGTTTCACCGGGCTTAATCATGCCCAGCTCATTGCGCGCGCGTTCTTCGATCGCTTCAGAACCGCCATTGAGATCGTCAATTTCGGCAAACAGCTGATCGTTACGCGCTTTAAGTTTGGCGTTGTTCGCCTGTTGCACCGCGACGTCGTCATTGACGCGCGTATAGTCGTGAATACCGTTTTTGCCCAGCCATAGCGAATATTGCAGCCAGCCAAGCAGCACCAGTAGCAGTAACGTCAGTTTTCCCATCCCCGCCCCCTGAAAAACGGCTCAATCATCCCATAACTTTATGCAGGACTCCACTCCAGCGGTGAAAATGGCGCGCTTTCGCGGCTGTCTGCACAAATTCTGATTAGGATGGCGAGAAGGCAGGCAGGTAAAGTTTTGTAACCTGCCGACGTGTTTATACATCGGGAAGCGTTACCAGCCGGATAAAAAAGAGAAGAGCAGCCAGAAGAGACAGACCACCGCCACCGCCGTGGCAGGCGTCGTCCAGAGAAGATTACCGCGCAGCGCCATGCTGAGAATCATGCCGATCAGCACCGATACCGGCAGCAACGCCAGGAAGAAGGGCCAGGTGTAAAGGAAGAAGAAAAGCGTGTTGGAGCCGTACAACAGAAAGGGGATCGCCAGCGCGCACCAGTAGGAGAGGAAGCCGATGATGCCGCCCGGCAGCGTCGAGCGCGGCTCTTCCGGGGTGCTTTCATCTTTGCGGGCCAGCATGGGAGTAACATTCTGCATAGAGATCCTGTTGACGCGAAGGCGGCAAATCAACCTCGATTTGCCGCTTGTCTGTTCAGGATTTGATGATATCGCGGTGACGCAGCAGATCTAACAATTGGGCGGTCAGTTTTGTAACCAATTGTTCGCCCGCTAAGCGAATTTCCGGCTGTTCCGGCGCCTCATAGACGCTGTCGATACCGGTAAAATTACGCAGTTCGCCCGCGCGCGCTTTTTTGTACAAGCCTTTGGGATCGCGCGCTTCGCACACCGCCAGCGGCGTATCGACGAACACCTCGATAAAACGCGCTTCCGGCAGCATATCGCGTACCATCTGGCGCTCGGCGCGGTGCGGCGAAATAAAGGCGGTCAGCACCACCAGCCCCGCATCCACCATCAGCTTCGCGACTTCGCCGACGCGGCGGATATTCTCTTTCCGATCCGCGTCGCTAAAGCCCAGGTCGCGGCACAGGCCGTGGCGCACGTTGTCGCCGTCGAGCAGATAGGTGCTGACGCCGAGGCGATGCAGCGCCTGTTCCAGCGCCCCGGCGACCGTCGATTTGCCGGAGCCGGACAGGCCGGTAAACCAGAGCACCACGCCCTGATGGCCATGCTGCTGTTCACGCGCGTCGCGCGTAACCGGATGGTCGTGCCACACCACGTTTTCGTCGTGCTGCGCCATTACTGACCGCCCAGCAGATCGCGCGCGTTCCAGTGCGGGAAGTGACGTCGGATCAGGGCGTTCAGCTCCAGCTCAAACGCGCTGAACTGACCCGCCTGCTGCGCTGCGCCGCTCAGCGGCTGATGGATCATCCCCGCCCCGACGGTGACGTTGCTCAGGCGATCGATAAAAATCATTCCGCCGGTTACCGGGTTCTGCTGATATTTATCCAGCACCATGGGTTCATCGAAGGTCATTTCCACCAGGCCGATGCCGTTCAGCGGCAGCGTCTCAGCGGCGCGCTTCTCCAGCGTATTGATCTCAACCTGATAAATGATTTTCTCTATGCGGGCGCGCGCTTTCTTACCGGCGATTTTGATATCGTAGCTCTGGCCCGGCTGTAACGGCTGCTCCGCCATCCACACCACATCGACGGTAGCGGACTGCACCGCCTCCAGCGTGGCGTCGCTGTCGACCAATAGGTCGCCGCGGCTGATATCGATCTCGTCTTTCAGCACCAGGGTAATGGCTTCGCCCGCGCCCGCTTCCTGCAGGTCACCGTCAAAGGTAACGATGCGCGCGACGGTAGACTCTACGCCCGACGGCAGCACCTTCACGCGCTGGCCGACCTTCACCGCGCCGGAGGCCAGCGTGCCCGCATAGCCGCGGAAATCCAGGTTCGGACGGTTAACGTACTGTACCGGGAAGCGCATCGGCTGCTGATCCACCACGCGTTTCACCTCGACGGTCTCCAGCACGTCGAGCAGCGTCGGGCCGCTGTACCACGGCATGGTCTGACTCGGCGTCGCGACGTTATCGCCCTCCAGCGCCGACATCGGCACGAAGCGAATATCCAGGTCTTCCGGCAGCTGCGCCGCGAAGTCGAGATAGTCCTGTTTGATCTGCTCGTAGGTCTGCTGGCTGTACTCCACCAGATCCATCTTGTTGATCGCCACCACCAGATGCTTAATGCCCAGCAGCGTCGAGATAAAGCTGTGACGACGCGTCTGATCCAGCACGCCCTTGCGCGCGTCGATCAGCAGGATCGCCAGATCGCAGGTCGACGCGCCGGTCGCCATATTGCGGGTGTACTGCTCATGCCCTGGCGTGTCGGCGATAATAAATTTACGTTTCTCGGTAGAGAAGTAGCGGTAGGCCACGTCGATGGTGATGCCCTGCTCGCGCTCCGCCTGCAGGCCATCCACCAGCAGCGCCAGATCGAGCTTCTCGCCCTGGGTGCCGTGGCGCTTGCTGTCGTTGTGTAGCGAGGAGAGCTGATCCTCATAAATCTGGCGCGTATCGTGCAGCAGGCGGCCGATCAGCGTGCTTTTGCCGTCGTCGACGCTGCCGCAGGTAAGAAAACGCAGCAGACTTTTATGCTGTTGCGCGGTCAGCCAGGCTTCCACGCCGCCCTGATCGGCAATCTGTTGTGCAATAACGGTATTCATCTGCGTCTCCTTAGAAATAACCCTGACGTTTTTTCAGTTCCATCGAACCGGACTGATCGCGGTCAATCACGCGGCCCTGACGTTCGCTGGTGGTGGAGACCAGCATCTCTTCAATAATCTCCGGCAGCGTCTGCGCTTCGGATTCCACCGCGCCGGTAAGCGGCCAGCAGCCAAGCGTGCGGAAGCGCACCATGCGTTGCTTGATCACTTCGCCAGGCTGCAAATCGATACGGTCGTCATCCACCATCATCAGCATGCCGTCGCGTTCCAGCACCGGACGCGGCGCCGCGAGATAGAGCGGCACGATTTCAATATTTTCCAGGAAGATGTACTGCCAGATATCGAGTTCGGTCCAGTTCGACAGCGGGAAGACGCGGATACTTTCACCCTTGTTGATCTGGCCGTTGTAGTTATGCCACAGCTCCGGGCGCTGGTTTTTCGGATCCCAGCGGTGGAAACGGTCGCGGAATGAGTAGATGCGCTCTTTGGCGCGCGACTTTTCTTCGTCGCGGCGCGCGCCGCCAAACGCGGCGTCAAAGCCATATTTGTTCAGCGCCTGCTTCAGCCCTTCGGTTTTCATTATATCGGTGTGCTTGGCGCTGCCGTGTACGAACGGGTTGATGCCCATCGCCACGCCTTCCGGATTACGGTGAACCAGCAGCTCGGCGCCCATCTCTTTCACGGTGCGATCGCGAAACGCATACATCTCGCGGAATTTCCAGCCGGTATCGACGTGCAGCAGCGGAAACGGCAGCGTACCTGGATAGAAGGCTTTACGCGCCAGATGCAGCATCACCGACGAATCTTTGCCGATGGAGTACATCATTACCGGATTGCTGAACTCTGCCGCAACCTCGCGGATGATATGAATGCTTTCCGCCTCTAACTGACGCAGATGAGTGAGTCTTTTTTGGTCCATGATTTTTCCTCAAGCCAGATTGACAACGGCGGACTCGCGGGTCGCCTGCTGTGCAGAATGTTGAAACCAGGCCAGCTGCCCGTGCAAATTCACCACTTCCCCGATGACCAGCAGCGCGGGCGTCGGCGCGGCGGCAGCCAGCGTCTCAAGGTTAGCCAGCGTGCCGGTCAGCACCTGCTGATCCTGCCGCGTGCCGCGGCCAATCACCGCAACCGGCGTTCCGGCGTCCCGGCCGTGGCGTATCAGGCCTTCGCTGATCTCCGCCGCCTTTACCGTGCCCATATAGATCGCCAGCGTCTGACGCGCACGCGCCAGCGAAGGCCAGTCGATATCGTCGCCGTCGGCGCGGCAGTGTCCGGTAATAAACAGCACGCTCTGGGCGTAGTCGCGGTGCGTCAGCGGAATGCCGGCGTAGGCGGTTGCGCCCGCCGCTGCCGTTACGCCAGGCACCACCTGGAACGGAATGCCCGCCGCCTGCGCCGCCTGCAGCTCTTCGCCACCGCGGCCAAAGATAAAGGGATCGCCCCCTTTCAGGCGCACCACGCGTTTGCCTTTGCGCGCCAGCTCCACCAGCAGACGATTGGTCTCCTCCTGCGCCACCGAGTGCGCTCCGGCGCGTTTGCCGACGCAAATTCGGTCGGCGTCGCGACGCACCAGATCCAGCACCTCATCGCTGACCAGATGGTCATAGAGCACCACGTCGGCCAGCTGCATCACCTGCAGACCGCGTAGCGTCAGCAAGCCGCTGTCGCCGGGACCGGCGCCGACCAGAATGATTTCGCCCTCGCGGTTCGGCTCCTCCTGCAGTTCACGCTGTAGCGTACGCGTCGCCTCCTCCAGGTTGCCCGCTGACATCTGGCTGGCGAACAGGCCGTTAAAGGCGCGCTCCCAGAAGCGACGACGGTCGGACATGCGGCGAAAGCGCTGTTTCACGCTGTCACGAAACCCGCCCGCCACCTCCGCCATCTGTCCCAGACTGGCGGGCAGCAGCGCCTCCAGCTTTTCGCGCAGCATACGCGCCAGCACCGGCGCGGTGCCGCTGGAGGAGATAGCCACCACCAGCGGAGAGCGATCCACAATAGAGGGGAAGATAAAGCTGCACTTCGGCTGGTCATCCACCACGTTGACCAGCCGGTGACGGGCGTTGGCCTCGTCATAAACCTGACGGTTGAGCAGGTTATCGTCAGTGGCGGCGATGGCGAGAAAAACTGTGTCCAGCTGCGCCGGATCGAACGCTGTCGCCAGCCACTCAAGCTGTTGTTCCTGATGTAACGCCTGAAGCTCGGGGCAAAGCTCGCGCGATACCACGCGTACCTGTGCGGAAGCGCGGCGCAGCAGCTCGATTTTGCGTGCCGCGACGTCGCCGCCGCCCACCACCAGCACCGGACGACCTTTGAGATCGGCGAAAAGAGGCAAATAGTCCACGATAACCCTGGTGTTGTAACCGTAATTTAACGCGACTATACGTTGCGCCCTTCTGGCAGATGAAATTACGAATTGGAATGAGTAGTTACCGAATGGAATAACGCCCTTGGGAAGCTCATAACAAAATGTGCTTAACAGATGATCTGGCAAGGCTTTCAGAGCAAATCAAATTGTTTAATGTCGATCACAGTTTCATACTGAACGGCAAAAAATTTTGGCTTTTCGCCACAGGATGACCCACAAGGAACACAGCATGTTTGCCTTTCTCCGCCTGACCGCGCTGGCTGCGCTGTTAAATTGCGGTTTCGCTCTGCACGCCCAGGCCGCCAGCGTCGCACCGGGAGAGTTTGCCGAGCAGCAGCTTCGCCACATCGCCACTTACTTCCCTGGCCGTATGAGCGGCAGCCCGGCCGAAATGATGGCGGCCGACTACCTGCAACAGCAGTTCACCGCGCTCGGTTTTCAGAGTAATACCCGCCAGTTCAATACCGGCTATCGCTGGCGCGAAGCCAATGGCGATCTGCGCCTGCATAAAGTGACGGCGACCTCGGTAATCGCCGCACGCGCCGGCAGCGCGCCGCAGGAGATCCTGATTGTGGCGCATCTTGATACCTGGACGCCGCTCAGCAGCAGCGAGGCGGAGCGTAATCTTGGCGGCCTGCGCCTGCAGGGGGTCGATGACAATGCCTCAGGGCTGGGAGTGATGCTGGAGCTGGCGCAGCAGCTGAGTCAGCGGCCGCTGCACTACGGCGTGCGGTTCGTGGCGCTGAGCGCAGGCGAAAACGCGCTGGGCGGCATGCAGGATTACGTGGCGCGCATGAGCGAAAAAGAGAAAAAGAACACGCTGCTGGTGGTGGATCTCAACAGCCTGATCACCGGCGATCATCTCTACTTCAACAGCGGCAGCAATACACCGCGCGCGGTGCGCAAGCAGACCAGCGAGCGCGCGCTGCGCCTGGCGCAGCAGCTTGGCATCTCCGCCGCCAGTCATCAGATGTCGGCACGCGACTATAGCGGCATCAACGCGTTCGATAAGGCGGGCTTTCCGCTGCTGGACGTGACGGCAGCCAACTGGGCGCTGGGCGGTAAAGATGGCGCGCAGCAGCGCAGCCGCTCGAAGCGTTTCCCGGACGGCACGACACGTCATCAGACCGACCGCGATAATCTCAGCTATCTGGATCGCTGGCTGCCGGGTCGTATTTCACTGCGCACGCGCGACAGCGTGAAGGTGCTGCTGCCGCTGCTGGGCGAGCTGACCAATCCAAAGGTATAAGGGTTTAACGCCAGCGAGGGGGTTAAGCGGGACGCGCGCCGCCTGAGGTGAATCAGACAGCGCGCGGTAAGACTCAGCCTTCGTGCAGGCCGCACTCGCGCTTCAGGCCGAAGAAACGCGTCTCCTCTTCCGCCATGCCGGGTTCCCATTTGCGCGTGGTGTGGGTATCGCCCACTGACAAATAGCCCTCATCCCATAGCGGATGGTATTTAAGGTTATGCTGCTGCAGATAGTGATGAATCTGGCGATTGTCCCAGTCGATAATCGGCAGCACCTTGAAAACGCCGCGCTGCACGCCGAGCACCGGGAGATTCGCGCGGCTGCCGGACTGATCGCGACGCAGCCCGGCGAACCAGGTCTGCGCACCCAGCTCCTGCAGCGCGCGGTTCATCGGCTCAACCTTGTTGATCTGGTTGTACTGCTCAATGCCTTCCACGCCCTGCTCCCACAGCTTGCCGTAGCGCGCTTCCTGCCAGGCCGCCGACGTTTCGGCGCGAAAAACCTTCAGGTTCAGGCCTAGCTGTTCCGTTAACTGATCGATAAAGCGATAGGTTTCCGGGAACAGATAGCCGGTATCGGTGAGGATCACCGGGATATCCGGCTGCTGGCGCGTCACCAGATGCAGCGACACCGCCGCCTGAATGCCAAAACTCGATGAGAGCACAAAGGCGCCCGGCAGGTTCTCCAGCGTCCAGCTGACGCGCTCCTCCGCCGAACGTTTCTCCAGCTGCGCATTAGTGGCCGCCAGCGCCAGGGTGCGCTCGACTTTGTTCATTTCACTCAGTGCTGCGAGGTCAAACTGACTCATACTGCCTCCGAATCCCAGAAGTCTCGTGCCGGATCGACCACCGGCTTGACGATGCCCGCGCGGATGGCGAAGTCGCCGAAGCCCTCTGCGCCGTGGCGCTCCCGCGCCCAGCGTCCCACCAGCTCATCAATGCTGGCGAGGATCTCGCTTTCGGTGATGTTCTCGCGGTACATGCGAGGAATACGCGTGCCGATGCGGTTGCCGCCAATATGCAGGTTGTAGCGACCCGGCGCTTTGCCGACCAGGCCGATTTCCGCCAGCATGGCGCGGCCACAGCCGTTGGGACAGCCGGTCACGCGTAACACGATGTGCTCTTCGCCCACGCCGTGGCGGTGCATAATCTCTTCTACTTTTGTCACGAAGGCGGGCAGGAAACGCTCCGCTTCCGCCATCGCCAGCGGACAGGTAGGAAACGCCACGCACGCCATTGAGTTTTCGCGCTGCGCGGTCACGTTCTCCATCAGGCCATGTTCACGCGCAATCGCCTCGATTCTCGCCTTTTCGTTCTCCGGCACGCCGGCCACGATCAGGTTCTGGTTCGCGGTCAGACGGAAGTCGCCCTGATGGACGCGCGCGATAGCCGCGATGCCGCTTTTCAGCGGATGATCCGGATAGTCGAGCAGGCGGCCGTTCTCGATAAACAGCGTCAGGTGCCACTTATTGTCGATGCCCTTGATCCAGCCAATGCGGTCGCCGCGCGTCGTGAATTCATAAGGGCGAATCGGTCCGAACGTCAGACCGGCGCGCTTCTCTACTTCCGCTTTGAACGTCTCGACGCCGACGCGCTCGAGGGTATATTTGGTTTTGGCGTTTTTGCGATCGGTACGGTTGCCCCAGTCGCGCTGCGTGGTCACTACCGCGGCCGCCACTTCTAGCGTTTTCTCCAGCGGCAGGTAGCCGATCTCGCTGGCGGTGCGCGCATAGGTCGCTTTATTGCCGTGCTCAATCGACAGGCCGCCGCCGACCAGCAGGTTAAAGCCGATCAGCTTGCCCTTCTCCGCCACGGCGATGAAGTTAAGATCGTTGGCGTGCAGATCCACATCGTTGTGCGGCGGGATCACCACGGTGGTTTTGAATTTACGCGGCAGATAGGTTTCGCCGAGGATCGGCTCCTCATCCGTGGTCGCGACCTTCTCTTTATCCCACCAGATTTCGGCATAGGCGCGGGTACGCGGCAGCAGATGCTCCGAGATTTTCTTCGCCCACTCGTAGGCTTCCTGATGCAGCTCCGACTCCACCGGGTTTGACGTGCAGAGCACGTTGCGGTTTACGTCGTTGGCGGTCGCCAGCGCGTCGAGCCCGACTTCGTGCAGCATCTGGTGCGACGGCTTGACGTTCTTTTTCAGAATGCCGTGAAACTGGAAAGTCTGGCGGTTGGTCAGACGGATGCTGCCGTACAGGGTTTTCTCGGTGGCGAACTTGTCGATCGCCAGCCACTGTGTCGGCGTAATAATGCCGCCCGGCAAGCGGCAGCGCAGCATCATGGCGTGACGCGGCTCCAGCTTCTGTTCGGCGCGCTCGGCGCGGATATCGCGGTCATCCTGCTGGTACATGCCGTGGAAACGGATCAGCAGAAAGTTATCGCCGCTAAAGCCGCCGGTCAGACCTTCGTCGAGATCTTCCAGAATGGTGCCGCGTAAATAGTTGCTCTCTTTTTTAAGACGCTCGGCGTCAACCAGCTTGCCTTCTACAACCAGCGGTCCGGGGTGTTTTTCGCTCATCAGTAAACGTCTCGTTGATAACGGCGCTCAATGCGCAGCTCACTTAAAAATTCGTCGGCCGTTTCACGATCCATTGCGCCGTGTTCGACCACCACATCCAGCAGTGCCTGCTCGACATCTTTCGCCATACGGTTGGCGTCGCCGCAGACATAAATATGCGCGCCCTCTTCGATCCAGCGCCACACCTCCGCCCCGCTGGCGCGGATTTTGTCCTGTACGTATACCTTCTGCTCCTGGTCGCGCGACCAGGCGAGATCGATACGGGTCAGCAGGCCCTCTTTTACGTACTGCTGCCATTCAACCTGATAAAGGAAATCTTCGGTGAAGTGCGGATTGCCGAAGAAAAGCCAGTTTTTGCCGGTGGCGCCGTCATGGTCGCGCTGCTGCATAAAGGCACGGAACGGCGCGATGCCAGTGCCCGGCCCGATCATAATGACCGGCGCGTCAGGGTTGGCGGGCAGACGGAAGTTATCGTTGTGCTCGATAAAGACGCGGATCGCCGCATCCTCTTCCAGACGGTCGGCCAGATAGCTGGAAGCGCCGCCTGCGCGGGCGCGGCCGTCGATATCGAAACGCACCGCGCCAACGGTAATGTGGACTTCGGTTTCATTCTCCGCCTGCGACGAGGCGATAGAGTAGAGACGCGGCGTCAGCGGACGCAGCAGCGTGGTCAGCTGCTCGGCGTTGAGTTCGGTCGGCGCGTTTCGCACCATATCGACGATGGGGAACGTCTGCGCGTAGTGCTGCAGCTTCGCCTTGTCGCCCACCAGCGCCAGCAGGGTTTCGTTGCGCGACAGCGCGGCGTACTGCTCAACAATCTGCGCGGTATTGACCGTCAGTTCGAAATGCTTTTGCAGCGCCTCGCTGAGCGGCAGGGTATCGTTTTCGATCTGCACCGGCTCGTCGCCTTTCAGCCACAGCAGGCTCAGCAGTTCGGCGACCAGTTCAGGATCGTTTTCATACCAGACCCCCAGCGCGTCGCCCGGCTGGTAGCGCAGGCCCGAATCGCCCAGGTCGATTTCGATATGACGTACATCTTTATCGGAGTGACGGCCGGTGATTTTCTGGTTCAGCGCAAAGCTGGCGGTCAGCGGCGCCTCTTTAGTGTAGGGACTGCTGTGTACTTCATTGAAGCTGCCCGTCGCGTTGGCGATCGCCTGCGCCGGCGTCTCGCTCGGCACGCGCTGTTTCAGCACCTCTACCAGCGCGCGACGCCACTCAGCCGCCGCTTCAGCGAAATCAACGTCGGCATCGACGCGGGCCAGCAGGCGCTCTGCGCCCAGCTCAGCCAGACGGCCATCAAAATCTTTGCCCGCTTTGCTAAAGAATTCATATGAGGTGTCGCCGAGGCCCAGCACCGCAAAGGCGGTGCCATCCAGCTTCGGCGCTTTTTTCGACATCAGGAATTTATGCAGTGCCACCGCCTCTTCCGGCGGATCGCCTTCGCCCTGGGTGGAGGTCACCACCACCAGCAGCTTCTCCTGGGCGATCTGCTTGAATTTGTAATCGCCGGCGTTGACCAGCTTCACGTTCAGCTTCGCCGCCTGCAGATCGTCGCGCAGCTGCTCCGCGACGCGGCGCGCGTTACCGGTTTGCGACGCCGAGATCAGCGTAATCGCCGGGATCTCCGCTGCCGCTGGCGCGCTGGCCGCGACGCTGCCGGGCGTCTGATTAATCATTCCCCAAAAATAGCCCGAGATCCACGCCAGCTGGGTGGGAGAAAAATCAGTCGTTGCCGCCTGTAAGCGCGCAAGTTGCTCCGGGTTAAGCGGGAGCAGAGAGCCTGGGGGTGCCTGAGTCGTCATCGCGTTAAAAATTCCAGTATCTGAAGTCCGGACGGTAAAGTAGCGGGAAGAGTGGTAGGTTACCGGCCCGCATATTAACGATTAAATACGGCTTCGACATAATTAATAACCAAAATGACTAAGCGGTTTTTCTGGTAGTTATAATCAGTAAAACTGGTAATGAAAGGCGTTATTTATCAAATCTTTAATGGATTATATCTTCTAACGTTTGGCAAAAATTAGCTGTTCTGGCGCGACAGATGCGAAAATTCCGTATTTCAGGTAGAATTCCCCGGTTTTTAAGCCTGAGAGCCATTATGTCTACCACACTGTTTAAAGAGTTCCAGTTCGAAGCCGCTCACCATTTGCCTAACGTCCCGGAAGGACACAAATGCGGACGCCTGCATGGCCATTCGTTTCTGGTGCGTCTGGAAATTACCGGCGAAGTGGATGCGCATACCGGCTGGGTGATGGATTTCGCCGAACTCAAAGCGGCGTTTAAGCCCCTTTATGACCGCCTCGATCACCACTATCTGAACGAGATCCCCGGCCTGGAAAATCCCACCAGCGAAGTGCTGGCGAAATGGATCTGGGATGAGATGAAGCCACTGCTGCCTGAGCTGAGCGCGGTAATGATCAAAGAGACCTGTACGGCGGGCTGCGTCTATAAAGGTTAATCCCCGCCAGGGCTGTGGTCGCACAGCCCGCAACTTCTGCTACGCTTCTTTATGCCCGCGTCATCTCTCTGTCATCTGCCCCCTCTACGTTGTCCTCTCCTTCATTAAAGATCAAGAGAATCAACGATGAAACTGAAATCCCTTGCCGCCATCGCGCTGCTTTTCACTGCCTCTGCCGCCGTTCAGGCGCAAAACGTGCTCGACTTTCCCCAGCCGGAAAACGTGCCGGATGAGTTCTATGCCGTCACCGAGATCCCGGCGGGCGGCATCATCAAATATGAGACTGACGCCAAAACCGGCTTTATCGTGGCGGATCGCTTTCAGTCGATGCCGGTAGCCTACCCGGCTAACTACGGCTCTCTGACCCAGTCGCTGGGCGGCGACAACGATCCGCTCGACGTGATCTTCTACACCCGCGCGCCGCTGCAGCCGGGCACGCTGATCAAACTGCGCGCCATTGGCGTGCTGAAGATGATCGACGGCGGCGAAGTAGACGATAAGATCGTCGCGGTGCCGACCAGCAAGATCGATCCCACCTGGGATGACGTTAAAAGCATGAGCGATCTGCCGAAGATTGAACAGGAGCGTCTGGAAGCCTTTTTCCGCGTCTATAAGCAACTGCCGGACGGCCGCAAGAAGGTCGAGCTAAAGGGTTTTGAAAGCGCCGATGTGGCGAAGAACGAGATTAAGCAGGCGTTTGACGCCTATAAAGCGAAGCAGTAATGGGAGCGGGCGGCGCGCAGCGCCGCCCTGCTCTCCGCCGTCAGGCGATATTAAGATACTTGTGGGTCTGCATAGATAAGCGCCAGTTGCGCGCGATGCAGGTTTCAATACAGAGTTTTGTCGCCGCCTCTTTGCGGCTGATGGGCTGCAGCGCAATAATGCGCTGTTTGCTGTCGCTCAGCGTCGCCAGCAGTTCGTCCAGCGCCTCTACGTCGCGCTCGCGCGCCACCGGATGTTTGATCTCATCCGCACGCTGTAGCGCCTGCGCCAGCACATCATAGCCGCCGCGCATATTCACCTTCGGCGATACCGTCACCCAGGTTCGCTCAGAGCAGCGCACTTCATGCGTGCCGCTGGTTTCGATCTGGCACTGAAAGCCCTGCGCTTCCAGCGCCGTGGTCAGCGGGCGCAGATCGTAAATCGACGGCTCGCCGCCGGTGATCACCACATGGCGCGCCGTCCAGCCCTGGCGCTGAATAGTCTCCAGCAGCAGCGTCGCATCGGCGTTGCCCCAGGCATCGCTCTCAACCGTTTTCACCAGAATATCGCCCAGCGCCGTTTCCCGATCGGCCCGTTTTTCCCAGGTATGTTTGGTATCACACCAGCTACAACCTACCGGACATCCCTGTAAGCGGATAAAGATGGCCGGGACGCCGGTATAGAATCCTTCTCCCTGCAGCGTCTGGAACATTTCGTTAATCGGGTATTGCATTACGGACTCGCTAGAAAAAAACAGGGCGCTGATTATGGCAGATTTGTCGCGCAGCTCAACCACGCGTCGTGCCTTTTCTCAGTGCCAGCCCCACATCAATAAAGCAAAAGCCCCGCACAAGGCGGGGCTTTATATATCAGGCGAATGCCGTCCGCGGACGGCATTGACAGGCGATTACGCCTGGCCTTTCACTTCTTTCAGACCGTTGAACGGCGCTTTGGAACCCAGCGCTTCTTCAATACGGATCAGCTGGTTGTACTTGGCAACGCGATCAGAACGGCTCATAGAACCGGTTTTGATCTGGCCTGCTGCGGTACCGACCGCCAGGTCAGCGATGGTGGCATCTTCGGTTTCACCTGAACGGTGTGAAATCACCGCGGTGTAGCCTGCGTCTTTCGCCATCTTGATCGCCGCCAGCGTTTCGGTCAGAGAACCGATCTGGTTGAATTTGATCAGGATAGAGTTAGCGATGCCTTTCTCGATGCCTTCTTTCAGGATCTTGGTGTTGGTAACGAACAGGTCGTCGCCTACCAGCTGGATTTTGTCGCCCAGCACTTTGGTCTGGTAAGCGAAGCCGGTCCAGTCTGACTCGTCCAGGCCATCTTCGATAGAGACGATCGGGTACTGTTTGGTCAGATCTTCCAGGAAGTGAGTGAACTCTTCAGAGGTAAAGGCTTTGTTACCTTCGCCAGCCAGCACATATTTGCCGTCTTTGTAGAATTCAGACGCTGCGCAGTCCATCGCCAGGGTGATGTCTTTGCCTAGCTCGTAGCCTGCCGCTTTTACCGCTTCCGCGATAACGGCCAGCGCTTCGGCGTTAGAGCCCAGGTTCGGCGCGTAGCCGCCTTCGTCGCCGACTGCGGTGTTCATGCCTTTCGCCTTCAGCACTTTCGCCAGGTGATGGAACACTTCAGAACCCATGCGGATCGCTTCTTTAACGCTGGAAGCGCCGACCGGCTGGATCATGAATTCCTGGATGTCGACGTTGTTGTCGGCGTGCTCACCACCGTTGATGATGTTCATCATCGGCAGCGGCATAGAGAATTTGCCCGGGGTGCCGTTCAGCTCAGCGATGTGCTCATACAGCGGCTGACCTTTAGAGGCTGCTGCTGCTTTCGCTGCTGCCAGGGAGACCGCCAGGATGGCGTTTGCGCCGAAGTTGGATTTGTTCTCAGTACCGTCCAGGTCGATCATGATCTTGTCGATGTTCGCCTGATCTTTCGCGTCTTTGCCTTTTACCGCATCCGCAATCGGACCGTTAACCGCAGCAACTGCTTTAGTTACGCCTTTGCCCAGGAAACGAGATTTGTCGCCGTCGCGCAGCTCCAGCGCTTCGCGTGAACCGGTAGAAGCGCCTGACGGTGCCGCTGCCAGACCAACAAAACCACCTTCCAGATGTACTTCCGCTTCTACAGTTGGGTTGCCGCGGGAGTCGATGATTTCGCGACCGATGACTTTAACGATTTTGGCCATTACGATTTTCCTCAGTACAAGTTAGTCAATCCTAAGACAAACAACGCGCGAGAAGTTCGCGCGTTGCTCGTGAAACTTACTTCGCTAAACGCTTCTGGTGATCCTGCGCGGCCTTAACAAAGCCGGCGAACAGCGGATGACCGTCACGCGGTGTTGACGTGAACTCCGGGTGGAACTGGCAAGCGACAAACCAGGGGTGGTTCGGGATCTCAATGATCTCAACCAGCTGGTCATCGCCAGAACGTCCGGCAATACGCAGTCCTGCGGCTTCAATCGGCTTCAGCAGCAGATTGTTGACTTCGTAGCGGTGGCGATGGCGCTCGACGATGGTATCGGAACCGTAGAGCTGGCGGACTTTGCTGTCCGGCGTCAGCTGGCACTGCTGGCTGCCGAGGCGCATGGTGCCGCCCAGGTCGCTGGTTTCAGTACGCTGTTCCACATTGCCGTTTTCATCGCGCCATTCAGTGATTAACGCTACCACCGGGTATTTACAGTCTGGCACAAATTCAGTGGAGTTGGCGCCTTCCATCCCGGCGACGTTGCGTGCGAACTCCATCAGCGCAACCTGCATGCCGAGACAGATGCCGAGATAAGGCACGTTATTTTCACGCGCGTACTGCGCGGTCATCAGCTTGCCTTCCACGCCGCGGTAGCCGAAGCCGCCCGGGATCAGAATCGCATCCAGATCTTTCAGAATTTCGACGCCGCGCGTCTCGACGTCCTGCGAGTCGATCAGCTTGATGTTTACCGTCACGCGGTTTTTCAGGCCGCCATGCTTCAGCGCTTCAATCACTGATTTGTACGCATCCGGCAGTTCGACATATTTGCCGACCATGCCGATGGTCACTTCGCCGCCCGGGTTAGCCTCTTCGTAGATCACCTGTTCCCATTCAGACAGGTTGGCTTCCGGCGCGTTCAGACTGAAGCGTTTACAGATATAGTCATCCAGACCCTGCGATTTCAGCAGGCCCGGAATTTTGTAGATGGAATCGACATCTTTCAGCGAGATAACCGCTTTTTCCGGCACGTTGCAGAACAGCGCAATTTTGGCGCGTTCGTTCGCCGGTACGGCGCGGTCGGAGCGGCAGATCAGCACGTCCGGCTGGATGCCGATAGAGAGCAGCTCTTTAACGGAGTGCTGGGTCGGCTTGGTTTTCACCTCGCCCGCCGCCGCCATATAAGGCACCAGCGTCAGGTGCATATACATGGTGTGCTCGCGGCCGACGTCGACCGCCATCTGACGAATCGCTTCCAGGAACGGCAGCGACTCGATATCGCCAACGGTCCCGCCGATCTCCACCAGAACGACGTCGTGACCTTCGCCGCCTTCGATAATACGTTCTTTGATGGCGTTGGTGATATGCGGAATAACCTGAATGGTCGCGCCGAGATAGTCGCCGCGGCGCTCTTTGCGCAGCACTTCAGAGTAGATACGGCCAGTGGTGAAGTTGTTGCGGCGCGTCATTTTGGTGCGAATGAAGCGCTCGTAGTGACCTAAATCCAAATCGGTTTCGGCCCCGTCGTCGGTGACGAATACTTCACCGTGCTGGGTAGGGCTCATGGTGCCCGGATCGACGTTGATATAGGGATCCAGCTTCATGATGGTCACGTTAAGACCACGTGCTTCGAGAATGGCTGCGAGGGAGGCTGCGGCAATGCCTTTACCCAGAGAGGAAACGACCCCGCCGGTCACAAAAATATAATTCGTTGTCATGCTGAACCTGAGAGTTTAGGTTTAAAGACGGTGGAATAACCAGGACGGGAAAACAGTATACCTGAAACCCCTGTCAGCCACAATTGATGAATCACCGCCATCCTCCAACGCATTGCAGCGGGTAACATAGCGGATAGCTGACGAGGAAATGTTGACGCAGGTCACAACTTTTTTCTTGCGCTGAATCGAGTAAGCGCGACCGGCTAAATAGTATGCACTGCTGGAATAATCAGCGTTTTTCTGCGGCTTTAACCTGCTGCCAGGCCGCCTCCATCTGTTCCAGCGTCGCCTCCGGCATGCGCAGCCCCTGCGCGGCGATAATCGCCTCTACCGCGCGGAAGCGGCGCTCAAATTTGTCGTTCGCTTTTTGCAGCGCGGTTTCCGCTTTGCTGCCCAGATGGCGCGACAGATTGACCGTGGCGAACAGCAGATCGCCTATCTCCTCTTCCAGCTTGAGCGGATCGATGGTCGCCTGCTGCGCCTCGTGCATCACCTCGTCGATCTCTTCGTGCACCTTATCCAGCACCGGCCCGATCGCGGTCCAGTCAAAGCCGACGTTATGGCAGCGCTTCTGGATTTTATGAGCGCGCATCAGTGCCGGCAGCGCTTTAGGAATATCGTCAAGCGCCGAATGCTGCGCCTTTTCCGCCCGCTCTGCGCCTTTGATCGCCTCCCAGTTCTTCAGCACCTCAGCGCTGTTCTCCACGCTGGCGTCGCCGAAAATATGAGGATGGCGGCGCTCCAGCTTGTCGCTGATGGCGTCGCAGATATCGTTAAAGGTAAAGCGATCCTGTTCGCTGGCCATCTGCGCGTAAAACACCACCTGAAACAGCAGATCGCCCAGCTCGCCGCGCAGATCGTCGAAGTCTTCGCGCTGGATGGCATCCAGCACTTCATAGGTCTCTTCCAGCGTATAGGGGGCGATAGAGGCGAAAGTCTGCTCGCGATCCCACGGGCAGCCGCGTTGCGGATCGCGCAGGGTTTGCATAATGCCCAGCAGGCGATCGAGTGAGCTCATAGTTAATCCTTTTAAAACACGGGGATGAAAGTGCAGGGATGAGCGCGCGCTCATCCCGCAAAATCAGTGAAGACGTCGGGCGTCGATGATATCAGGCACCTGGTTCAGCCGCGACAGCACGCGGCCCAGCACCTGCTGATTGTAGATTTCAATATCCATATCGATCGTAGCCAGCTGCTTTCTGGTGTCGCTGCGGCTGGAGACGCCCAGTACATTGACCTTCTCGTTGGCGAGAATGGTAGTGATATCGCGCAGCAGTCCGCTGCGATCGTTGGCGGTAACGCGCACCACCAGCGAGTAGCCGCTGGAGTAGCTTTCGCCCCACACCGCATCGACGATGCGTTCCGGCGCATGGGCGCTCAGCTCCGCCAGCTGGTCGCAGTCGGCGCGGTGAATAGAGATGCCGCGCCCCTGGGTGATAAAGCCGACGATATCGTCTCCTGGAATGGGCTGGCAGCAGCGCGCGATATGGTGCATCAGGTTGCCGACGCCTTCGACCACCACGCGGCCGCTCTCTTTGCGCGACGGCGGCGAGTAGTTTTTCTGCGTCAGCTGGCGCAGCGCCTCGCGATCTTCCTCTTCCGCGCTCGGCTTGTTGAGCTTCGCCTGCAGGAAGTTCACCATCTGGTTAAGGCGAATATCACCGCCGCCGATCGCCGCCAGCAGTTCATCCAGCGAGGTGACGTTATAGCGCGGCAGCAGCAGTTTTTCCGCTTCACGCAGGCTGATATCGAGCTGGTTGAGTTCGCTGTCGAGGATCTGACGCCCCGCGGCGATATTTTTGTCGCGATCCTGCTTGCGGAACCAGTTATGGATCTTGGCGCGTCCGCGGCTGGTGGTGATATAGCCGAGGTTCGGATTCAGCCAGTCGCGGCTCGGATTCGGCTGCTTCTGGGTAATAACTTCGACCTGATCGCCCATCTGCAGCTGATAGGTAAAGGGCACAATGCGGCCGCCGATCTTGGCACCGATGCAGCGGTGGCCGATATCGCTGTGAATATGGTAGGCGAAGTCGAGAGGCGTGGAGCCTGCGGGCAGATCCACCACGTCGCCTTTTGGAGTAAAGACGTAAACGCGATCGTCGAACACCTGACTGCGCACCTCTTCCAGCATCTCGCCGGAGTCGGACATCTCTTCCTGCCAGGCGATCAGCTTACGCAGCCAGGCGATGCGCTCTTCGTGTCCGGAGGCGCCGCGCGCGCTGCCGGTGGTCGGCCCCTCTTTATATTTCCAGTGCGCGGCCACGCCCAGCTCCGCGTCTTCATGCATCTGACGAGTACGGATCTGGATTTCCACGGTTTTGCCTTTTGGCCCGAGCACCACGGTATGGATCGACTGATAGCCGTTCGGCTTGGGATTGGCGACATAGTCGTCAAACTCCGCCGGCAGATGGCGATAGAGCGTATGCACGATGCCGAGCGCGCCGTAGCAGTCCTGCAGGCGCTCGGCGACGATGCGCACCGCGCGCACGTCGAACAGCTCGTCAAACGCCAGCGACTTCTTCTGCATCTTGCGCCAGATGCTGTAGATATGTTTCGGTCGACCGTAAACCTCGGCGCGCACGCCCTCTTTCACCATCTCTTTGCGCAGCGAATCGACAAAGTTCTCGATGTACTGTTCGCGATCGATGCGGCGCTCGTGCAGCAGTTTGGCGATGCGTTTGTATTCGTCAGGGTGCAGATAGCGGAAGCAGTAATCCTCCAGCTCCCATTTCAGCTGGCCGATGCCGAGACGGTTGGCGAGCGGCGCATAGATATTGGTGCTCTCTTTCGCCGCCAGCACGCGCTCATCTTCCGGCGCATCTTTCATTTCGCGCAGGTTCATGATGCGTTCCGCCAGCTTAATCACCACGCAGCGGAAATCTTCCACCATCGCCAGCAGCATGCGGCGCACGTTATCCACCTGCTCGGAGGCCATCGAGTCGTTGTGGATCGCTTTGAGCTGACGAATGGCGTCCATATCGCGTACGCCGTGCACCAGCGTGACGATGCCGCTGCCGAAGGTTTCGCTCAGCTCCTCTTCGCTTACCACTTCCGCATTCGCCAGCGGGAAGATCAGCGCGGCGCAGGAGCTTTCGATATCCATACTGAGCATCGACAGGATCTCTACCATTTCAATGCCGCGCCAGAGCAGCAGCGACTGATCGGGGTGATCCTTCGTCTGGGCTTCGCAATAGCGCCAGGTTTCAGCGATGCGTTCACATGATTGCGGGTTGGCAATGCCAAGAGTGGCGATCCACTGATCGAGAGCGAACTCTCCTGCCGTATTTAAATGCGCACTTCTGACCGCAACCATATCCTCTCCTGCCACAGCAGCATCAATTACTGCTTATGTTTTACTGAACAGCACCATGGATTCGAGATGACGGGTATGAGGGAACATATCCAGCATCGCGACCCTTTCCAGATGGTAGCCCGCCGACAGCAATGTCTGGCTGTCGCGGGCAAGCGTTGTGGGATTACACGAAACATAGACCACGCGCTCCGGCGCAAGTTTAACCACATGCGCCATTACGCCCGCGGCCCCGGCGCGCGCCGGATCGAGCAATACCTTGTTAAATCCTTGCGCCGCCCACGGCTGACGCGCAACGTCTTCCTCCAGGTTGTGCTGGAAAAAGCGGACATTTTTAAGATTATTCAGCTGCGCATTATACGCTGCCTGCCGCACTAATGCTGCAACGCCCTCCACACCCACAACATTTTGTACGAATTTTCCTACAGGGATCGTAAAGTTTCCCATGCCGCAAAAAAGATCCAGCACGCGGTCTTCCGGCTGAAGATCGAGCCAGGCTAACGCCTGCGCCACCATCTGCTGGTTGACGGCGTCGTTGACCTGAATAAAGTCCTGTGGACTAAAGGTGAGCCGCACCTCGCCCGAGTGGTAAAAAGGTTCGTCGCCGCGCACCTGCTCCAGCTCATCGCCGCCGCTGTCCAGGAACAGCATCAGGTTGTGCTCATGCGAAAAGCGTTCCAGTTTTTCCCGGTCGGCAGCGTGCAGCGCATCCAGGTGGCGCAGTACCATCAGCGGGCCGTTGTCCGCCAGCACCAGCTCAACGTGTCCCAGCCGGCTGGCGGCCTTCAGCGCGCTGAGACAGTCGCGCAGCGGCAGCAGCAACGCCTCAAGTTCGGGCGCCAGAATGGGGCATTCGCGAATCGCCACCAGATCGTTGCTCGCCTCCTGGCGAAACCCCATCTGCAGCTCGCGCGTTTTAGGCTGCCACTGCAAACCAAGCCGCGCGCGACGACGGTAGCCCCAGGCAGGCCCGGCGAGGATCGCGTCCACTGCGACGGTGCGCTGCGCCGCCTGGCTCAGCATGCGCGACAGCGCCGACGCTTTGCTGCGCTGCTGCAGCGGCTCGGCAGCGTGCTGCTGCTGGCAGCCGCCGCAGCGGGTAAAGTGCGGACAGCGCGGCTTGACGCGTTCCGGGCTGGTGCTTAACAGCCGCGTCGCTTTGCCGCGCGCGTACTGACGTTTCTCCTCCACCAGCGTCACTTCCGCCTGCTCGCCAGGCAGCGCGCCGCTGATAAACAGGGTCTTGCCCTGATGCCGCGCTACGCCCTGGCCAAAGGGATCGAGCTCGTCCACGGTGACGGTGATGCGTTGCTTAGTCGTCACGCGCTGTTTTGCGGAGTAAAATTGCGCCATAGTGTTTTACATTCTCAATAAAAATTCAGCGTGCGCGCGCTTCAACGCGGCACAGGGATAACGGGCTGGCAAAAGCCGACGACTATTATGACGAAATACAGCCTGCGGGCGCGAATGATGATTTTAATACTGGCGCCGACATTAATGATTGGACTGCTGCTCAGCTCGTTTTTCGTGGTGCATCGCTACAACGAACTGCAGTCTCAGGTGGTGGAAGCAGGCGCCAGCATCATCGAGCCGCTGGCGGTCTCCAGCGAATACAGTATGACCTGGCACAATCGCGAAGCTCTGCGCGCGCTGGTCAGCCTGCTGCACCGCCGCCACTCCGCTATTGTCCGCGCCATTTCGGTGTTCGACAATAATAACCGCCTCTACGTCACGTCGAATAACAACCAGAACCTGAGTTTGCTGCAGAAAGAGGATATCCGCGCGCTGCCTGACGAGGTCTCGATGGAGCGCCACGGTACGCTGCTGATTTTGCGCACGCCGATTACGCCTGAACACCATGCGGTGGATGAACTCTCCAGCGAAGAAGCCAAACCGGCGGGCAACCCGCTGGGCTACGTGGCGATAGAGCTTGATCTCCAGTCGGTGCGACTGCAGCAGTATAAAGAGGTGTTCGTCGCAACCCTGATGCTGCTGTTTTGCCTCTGCATCGCCATGCTGTTCGCCTACCGCCTGATGCGCGACGTCACCGGCCCGATCCGCAATATGGTCACCACCGTCGACCGCATTCGCCGCGGCCAGCTCGACAGCCGCGTCGAGGGCTATATGCTGGGCGAACTGAGCATCCTGAAAAATGGCATCAACGCCATGGCGATGTCGCTCACCGCCTACCATGAAGAGATGCAGCACAATATCGATCAGGCGACCTGGGACCTGCGGGAAACGCTGGAGCAGCTGGAGATTCAAAACGTCGAGCTGGATCTGGCGAAAAAGCGCGCCCAGGAAGCGGCGCGTATTAAGTCGGAGTTCCTCGCCAATATGTCTCACGAGCTGCGCACCCCGCTCAACGGCGTGATCGGCTTTACTCGTCAGATGCTGAAAACAACGCTCGGCACCACGCAGCGCGACTATATGCACACCATAGAGCGTTCAGCCAATAATTTACTCAGCATTATCAATGATGTGCTCGACTTCTCTAAGCTGGAGGCGGGCAAGCTGGTGCTGGAGTCGATCCCGTTCCCGCTGCGCGCCACGCTGGACGAAACCATTGTGCTGCTGGCGCCCTCGGCGCATGAGAAAGGGCTCGAGCTGACGGTACTGTGCGATTGCAGCGTGCCGGATAACGTCATCGGCGATCCGCTGCGCCTGCAGCAGATCCTGATCAACCTGCTGGGCAACGCCATTAAATTTACCGAGCACGGCACCATCGATCTGCGCGTCGAACAGCGTAACGTCAGCGCCACGCGCGTCGAGCTGGAGGTTCAGGTTCACGACTCCGGCATCGGCATTTCCGAACATCAGCAGACGCAGCTGTTTCAGGCGTTCCGTCAGGCTGACGCCAGCATCTCTCGCCGTCACGGCGGTACCGGGCTGGGGCTGGTGATCACGCAGAAACTGGTCAGCGAAATGGGCGGCGAAATCGCTTTTCACAGCCGCGTCAATGAAGGGTCGACCTTCTGGGTGCGAATACAGCTCGACCTCAATCCCAACGCCCCGACGCTGCCGCGCGCGCTGGACGCCCTGTCGCGTTCGCGTATGGCCTACGTTGAGGCGCACGCCGCTTCCGCCGAGGCCGCGCTGAAGATGCTGCGCGTCACGCCGCTGCAGGTTGAGCACAGCGAAACGCTGGCGGGCCTGCGCGAACCGCACTATCCGCTGCTGCTGGTGGGGCTGCCGATCGATATCACGCAGCAGGAGCTGCTGGATGACCTCTTTATCGACGCCCTGCTTAATCGCGCCGACTGCGTGCTGCTGGCGTTGCCGAGCGCCATGATGCTGCTGGCGGATCGACTCAAGGTGCGCGGCATTCACGGCTGCATCACCAAGCCGGTTTCCACCACGCGCCTGCTGCCGCTGCTGGCCGATCTGCATACGCGCCAGCGCAGTGAACTGCCTGACAGCGCGCGCCTGCCGCTGCGGGTTATGGCGGTGGACGATAACCCCGCTAACCTCAAGCTGATCGGCGCGCTGCTGGAGGAGCAGGTGCAGCACATTCTGCTGTGCAACAACGCCGAGCAGGCGATCGCCGCCGCCCGCGCGCAGCCGCTGGATATTATCCTGATGGATATTCAGATGCCGGAGATTGACGGCATTCGCGCCAGCGAAATTATTCGCGGCCTGCCGCTGCACGCCAGCACGCCGATAGTGGCGGTCACGGCGCACGCCATTGACGGCGAGCGCGAACATCTGATCAAAGCCGGTATGAACGACTATCTGGCGAAGCCGATCGACGAGAGCCGGCTCAGCCAGCTGCTGGCGCGCTACAGCCCGCCGCTGCCTGCGATGCTGCCGCCGGTACCTGCGGTTTCGCCGTCGCTCGACTGGGAGCTGGCGCTGCGTCAGGCGGCGAACAAACCCGATCTGGCGCGCGATATGCTGAAGATGCTGCTCGATTTTCTGCCCGAAGTGCACGAGAAGATTGACGCTTTTATGGCGGCGCACGACGTGCAGGGATTACGCGAGATTATCCATAAGCTGCACGGCAGCGCCAGCTACAGCGGCGTGCCGCGCATGAAGCAGCTCTGCCGCCAGCTGGAGCAGAACCTGCGTCAGAGCGACGATATCGACGCGCTGGAGCCGGAGCTGCTGGAGTTGCAGGACGAGATGGAAAACGTGGCGCGCGAGGCGCGCAGGCTGCTGGGGCATGCCCGGTAGTCCCCATTCAGTTACAGCAGGCGTACCGGGAAAACCCCAACGGTTTCAGCGGGTTGTTTTAAAGAAGGGAGCGTTACGCCGGTGCCTGCTTTTTCTGAGCGGGCGCCTCGCATCGGTTGTTAACTAACGCTGCGCCCGCGCTGTCGGCCGCCATATCCACAGCACCGCAATCGCCAGCGCAAACAGCGCGCCGAAGCCGATGCCGGTCGCGACCGCGGGCGCGCCCGCTTTCACCGCCAGCGTATACAGCCCCAGCATCACCAGCATGGCGATATTCTCGCCGAAGTTCTGCACCGCAATCGCATTGCCTGCGCCGACGCTCGCCTTGCCGCGCGCCTGCAATACGGCGTTGAGCGGCACCACGAAAAAGCCGCCCAGCGCGCCAATCACCATCAGCAGCAGGTAAGCGTTCACCAGCGAATGCTGCAGAGAGAAAACCACCACCATCACGCCGATCAGCACGCCAGCGGGCATACAGCGGCGCACCGTCTCCAGCGTCACCAGCTTCGCCGCCGCGCCCGCGCCGACGACGATGCCGATCGCCACCATGGCGTTGAGCGTGGTCGGCGTGGTGTTGTCCTCGATGCCGAGCGCCACCGGCACCCACAGCACCAGCAGGAAGCGCAGCGTCACACCCGCACCCCAGAACAGGCTGGTGCCGAGGATAGAAAAACGCGTCTCTGCGTTATGCCACAGCAGGCCGCACGCCTGGGAAAAACGGCGCAGCATCGCGCCGGGGTTCCAGCTCTGCCCTGACCGCGCCGCCGCAAGCTTCGGAATAAAGAGGTTCGCCGCCACCGCCGCCGCGTAGGTAACCGCGCACGCCGCCAGGGCCGCCAGCAGGCTCCAGTCGGCGAGCGCGCCGCCCGATACCGACCCCAGCAGGATCGCGGCAATGGTGGAGCTCTCCATCATGCCGTTGGCTTTCACTAGCTTCTCGCCGGAGGTCAGCTCGGTAAGGATGCCGTATTTGGCGGGCGAGTAGGCCGCTGCGCCGATGCCCACCAGCGTATAGCCCACGAAAGGATTAAAGCCGAAGCAGATCAGCAGCGCGCCCAGCAGCTTCAGGCTGTTGGCGAACATCATCACCCGGCCTTTGGCGAAGCTGTCCGCCAGCTGGCCGACAAAGGGCGCCAGCAGAATATAGGCCGCGACAAACAGCATCTGCATCACCGGCTGGCTCCAGTCGGGATAAAGCTCGCTTTTCAGCAGCGCCAGGGTGGCGAAGAGCAATGCATTGTCGCCAAAGGCGGAAAAGAACTGCGCGCCCATAACCGCCAGCATCCCGCGCGACGTCAGCGACATCTCCTGCGTATTCAGCGTGCTCATGCCTGCTCCTCTTCCGCCATTTTTTTCAGGCTGACATAGTCCGGCTTGCCGCTGCCCAGCATCGGCAGCTGTTTCAACACGCGGATATCGCGCGGGACGGCAAGCTCCGGCGCGCCCAGCTCGCGTGCCGCCTTTTGCAGCCCGTCGCGTTTCAGGTCGCCGTCGGTAGTAAAGAGCACCAGCGCTTCACCGCGGTTGCCGTCAGCGCGCAGCGACGCCGCATGCTGTTTTTCCGGCGACGCTTTCAGAGCGATCTGCTCGACGCTCTCCAGCGACACCATCTCGCCCGCGATTTTGGCAAAGCGTTTGGCGCGTCCCTGAATCTGGCAGAAGCCGCCCTCGTCAAAGCTGACGATATCGCCGGTATCGTACCAGCCCGCCTCCATCTGCCCTTCGCCGTTGTCGGCGACGGGCGCTTCCAGCACGCCGGGGTTTTCGACGCGCAGATAGCCCTTCATGATGTTGGGCCCGCGCAGCTGCAGCCGCCCGCCCTGTTCAATGCCTTCAACCGACATCAGGCGCGAATCCATGCCCGGCAGAATGCGACCGACGGTGTGCGCTTTCGCCGCCATCGGTACGTTGATCGCCACCACCGGCGCGCATTCGGTCACGCCGTAGCCTTCAAGAATGCGGATGCCATACTTCTCCATATAGATCTGACGCGTCGCTTCCTGCAGCTTCTCCGCCCCCGCCACGACGTAACGCAGACGGGCGAAATCGTAAGGCGCGGCAAAGCGCGCATAGTTGCCGAGGAAGGTCGAGGTCCCGAACAGCACGGTGCAGTTGCGGTCATAGACCAGCTCCGGCACGATGCGATAGTGCAGCGGGCTGGGATAGAGAAACACCTGCGCGCCGGTCATCAGCGGCGTGAACAGACCAACCGTCAGGCCAAAGGCGTGGAACAGCGGCAGCGCCGACATAAATTTATCGCGCGGGGTAAAATCCGCCACGGTGCGGATCTGCTCCACATTCGCCAGCAGGCTTTTATGGGAATGCACCACCCCTTTCGGATTGCCCTCCGAGCCGGAGGTAAACAGCACCATCGCCGCCTCCTCCGGCTGCTGCGCCACCTGCGCGCGGCGCGGGAACAGCAGATGCGCCAGGATCCAGAGTTTATCCTGCGTCGTCACGCTGTCGCGCAAATCCTCCAGGTAGATCCATTCGATGTCGCTCAGCCCCTGCGGCAGATGCCAGAGGTTGCCCTTCTCAAGAAACTGACGCGAGGTAAAGATGGTTTTGACCTGCGACGCGGTCAGCGCCGCGCGCATGCCGTTTACCCCGGCGGTGTAGTTGAGCATGGCCGGAACGCGGCCGCGCAGCGAGGCGCCGAGGATCGCCGCCGCCGTCACCGTGGTGTTGGGCAGCAGCAGACCGACAATTTCGCCCGGCTGGCTGTAGCGCTCAAGAATACGCCCGACGCCGAGCGCCTTTTTCAGCAGTCCGGTATAGCTGTCGGGCTTCAGATTAACGTCTTCGATGCAGCGCTTGAACGCCCCGTAGCGGGTGCGGGCGTTGAGGAAGGCTTCAAACAGCGTTTCGCGCGGGCGCACCGCCATGCGCGCCTCCATCATAATATGGTGGAGGTGTTCGCCCGCCAGCTGACGGCGGTCGCGTGCGCGCTTCGCTTCCGGCATCGGAATGCGCGTGGCGGGCAGCAGCGTCAGCGTGATACGGGGAAAAAGGCGGCGCTTGAAGATGCCGGCCAGGCGGCCGAAGGGGGTGTACTCCGCGCCCTCGATGCGCATCGGCACCACGCTGGCCTGCGATCGGGCAGCGACAAAACCGGCGCCGCTGTAGATCTTCATCAGCGAGCCGGTAACGGTGATACGTCCTTCCGGGAAGATCACCACCGGACGGCCGCTGTCGATCAGCCGCACCAGATGCTTGATCGACATCGGACGGGTTGGATCGAGCGGAACGAAGTCGATCAGCGGCTTCACCAGGCGCATATACCACTGCTCGCTGACGGAGGAGTAAACCGCAAAAACCGGCCTGATCGGCAGGAACAGCGCCAGCAGCACGCCGTCCAGAAAAGACATATGATTCGGCGCGATCAGCACTTTTTCCTGATGCAGCGCGGCGGTGTCGCCGCGCAGTTCCACCCGCCACAACAGGCGACAGACCAGACGTAAAAATGTAAACAACATGCCAGCTCCATAGCATCGCTAAAAAGGTTCCTAACGATGCAGGATCTGGCGTCGTTCGACAAGCGTAAAGGCGCGATTTAAGGCGTCGCCTGCCAGCCGCCGCCAAGCGCAGCGATCAGCGCCACGCTGGTGACCCACTGCGTGCTTTGCAGCGTCAGCAGGCTCTGCTGCTCGCTGAGGCTGCTGGTTTCCGTGGTGGCGACGTCGAGATAGTCGATCATTCCCGCCTCATACTGATTGCGCGTCACGCGCGCCGACTCGCGCGCGGCGTCGCTGGCGCGCTGCTGCGCCGCCAGCTCGTTGTTCAGCGTAGCCAGCTCCACCAGGTCGTCCTCCACTTCCTGCATCGCCGTCAGCACCGAAAGACGGTAGCTGGCGACGCTGGCATCATACGCGGCGCGCGCCTGCTCCACCTTCGCCGAGGTGGCGCCGAAATCGAGCAGTGTGCCGCTCAGATCGGGCCCGAGCGACCAGACGCGCCAGGGCAGCGAGAAAAGATTATGCAGTGCCGACGCGCTGGTGCCGCCGCTGGCGCTCAGCGTCAGGTCGGGATAGTAACCGGCAATGGCCACGCCGACGGCGGCATTGGCCGCCGCGACGTTACGCTCGGCATAGGCGATATCGGGACGGCGCTGCAGCAGCTGCGACGGCAGCGCCTGCGGCAGCGGCGGCAGCGTCGCGTTCAGCTTCGCGACCGGCAGGCTGAATTCGGCGGGCGTTTTCCCCACCAGCAGCGCGATGGCGTGCTCCAGCTGGGCGCGCTGCCACTGGTAGTCAAGCGCCGAGGCGCGGGCGCTCTCCAGCTGCATCTGCGCCTGCGCCAGCGTGGCGCGCGACTCGCTGCCGGCCTGGTATTTATTCTCGATCACCTTCAGATAGCGCTCATAGGCCGCGATGCTCTGCTGATAGAGCGCGATCTTCTCATCCATAATGCGCAGCTGAAAATAGTCCTGCGCCAGCTCCGACTGGGCGCTGAGCGTTACGTTCGCCAGCTCGGCGGCGCTCGCCTCGGCGCTGGCGGCGTTCTCTTCGCGGGTGCGGCGCAGTTTGCCCCACAGATCCAGCTCCCAGCTGGCGCTCAGCTGCGCCGAATTGCTGTTGGTGGTGCTGCGCGCGCCGCTGTTCGCGGAGCGGGTGCCGCTGCGCGTTCCGCTGACGTCATAGCCGAGCGTCGGAAATAGCGCGGCGCGCGACTGGGCGGCCAGCGCCTGGGCTTCGCGGTACTGGGCGGCGTAGCTGGCGACGTTCTGGTTGGAGATGCTGACCTGCAGCAGCAGGCTGCTCAGGGTGGCGTCATGATAGACCGCCCACCATTCACCTTTGCTCTGGTCGTCCTGCGGCGTGGCCCGCTGCCAGCCTTTGGCCTCTTTATAGTGCAGCGGCACGCTGGCGGCGGGACGCTGATAGTCGGGGCCGACGGCACAGCCGCCAAGCAGCAGCAGTAAAGCGAGAGAAACTTTTTTCATGGATCACGATTCCGCATGGCGCAAACGGCGCCACTGACGTTGGGTGGCACGACTCAGACGGTCGAACCAGAGATAGACTACCGGCGTGGTAAACAGAGTCAGCAGCTGGCTCAGCGCCAGACCACCGGCGATCGCTATGCCGAGCGGACTGCGCAGATCGGCATCACCGCCGCTGCCGAGCGCCAGCGGCAGCGCGCCGAAGAAGGCCGCCAGCGTCGTCATCATAATGGGACGGAAGCGCATCAGGCACGCCTGAACGATCGCCTGCTGCGGCGAGAGACCTAGGCGGCGTTCGGCGTCGAGCGCAAAGTCGATCATCATGATGGCGTTTTTCTTCACTATGCCGATCAGCAGAATAATGCCGATCAGCGCGATCACTGTCAGCTGGGTGTTGGTGAGGAGCAACAGCAGCAGCGCACCGACGCCCGCCGACGGCAGCGTAGAGAGAATGGTCAGCGGATGCACATAGCTCTCGTAGAGCACGCCCAGCACGATATAGACCGCCGCCAGCGCCGCCAGGATCAGCCAGGGCATGGTCGCCGTCAGCTGGGCGAAGGCGGCGGCGGTGCCGGCAAAACCGGCCTGAATGGTTGAAGGCAGACCGAGCCTCGCCATCGCCTGCTTAATCAGCACCTGCGCCTGCTCCAGCGAGACGCCGTCGTTGAGGTTAAAGGCGATGGTGCTGGTGGCTGACTGTCCCTGATGCGCCACCGACAGCGGCGCGTTGCCGGTGGTCAGGCTGGCAAAGGCGGAGAGCGGCACCCGATCGCCGCTGTCGTTAATCACGTAAAGTTCCTGCAGAATCGCCGGATCGCGCGTGTAGCTGCTGTTGAGCGACATCACGACGTGATACTGGTTAAGGGTGTGGTAAAGCGTCGCCACCTGGCGCTGGCTGAAGGCGTTATTCAGCATGGTATCGAGCATCTTCACATTCACGCCGAGACGGGTGGCGCGATCGCGGTCGATATTAATTACTATCTCCTGGCCGCCGGTTTGCGAGTCGGAATCGACGCTGTTGAGCTGCGGGATCGCCGCCAGCGCCGCCTGCACTTTCGGCGTCCAGGTACGCAGCAGATCGAGGTCGTCCGCCTGCAGGCTGTACTGATAGCTGGCATTGGCGCTGCGGCCGCCGATATGCAGATCCTGCGCCGCCATCAGAAACATCTGCGCGCCAGCGATATGGCTGGTTTTCATGCTCAGCCGGTTGGCCACTTCGGTGGCGGTGGCGTCGCGCTGGTCTAAGTCTTTAAGCCGCACAAAGAAGTTGGCGCTGTTGCGCGAGCCGAACATGCCGCTACCCATCGAGGACATCACGCTCTCTACCGCCGGGTCGGACTGGATAATGCGGGTAAACATCAGCATTTTCGGCTTCATCGCCTGAAACGAGATGTTCTGGTCGGCGCGTAGCGCCCCCATCAGCAGGCCGGTATCCTGATTGGGAAAGAAGCCCTTCTGCACCACGCTATAGAGAAACAGATTGAAGAGAACGGTAAGCAGCAGGCTGAAGATCGTCAGCTTCTGATGGCGCATCACCCAGTTAAGCCCGCGCGCATAGGCCGCCAGCAGCGCATTAAGCTGATTCTCAATAAACTGATAAAGCGGGTGCGGCCGCCGGGTGACGCGCGGTTTGCGCTTCAGCAGCCGCGAGCAGAGCATCGGCGTCAGGCTGAGGGAGACGAACATCGAAATCAGCAGCGATACCGTGAGCGTAACGGCGAACTCGCGAAACAGGCGGCCCACGATGCTGCCCATCAGCAGAATGGGAATAAATACTGCCACCAGCGACACCGTCATCGACAGCACGGTAAAGCTCACTTCGCGCGCACCGCGCACCGCCGCGCGTACCGGTCCCAGCCCCTCTTCAATGTGACGCGTAATATTTTCCAGCACCACGATGGCGTCATCCACCACAAAGCCGGTGGAGATGATCAGCGCCATCAGCGACAGGTTGTCGAGGCTATAGCCGAGCAGATACATCACCGCACAGGTGCCAATCAGCGATACCGGCAGCGCCAGCGCCGGGATGATCACCGCCTGCAGGTTGCGCAGAAAGATAAACACCACGGCGATCACCAGCAGCACCGCGATCAGCAGTGTCTCTTCGGTATCGTAGAGCGAGGCGCGCACGCCAGGCGACCGGTCGACAACCACTTTTAGCTGCGTATCGGCGGGCAGATTCTTCTCCAGCGCCGGCAGCTGCGCCTTAATCGCGTCGATGGTTTCGAGCATGTTGGCGCCCGCCTGGCGCGTAATGCCGATCATCACCGAAGGCGCGGCGTTGAGAAAACCGGCCTGATACTGATCCTCTACCGAGTCGTAGACGGTGGCGACGTCGTGCAGACGCACCGCCTTGCCGTCCTGATAGGCGACGATCAGATCGCGATACTGCGCCGCCTTGTCGAGCTGGCCGTTGCTGTCCACCACCCATGACTGGCTGCTGCCCTGCAGCATCCCTTTCGGCAGGTTAGTGGTGCTGCTGGCGATGGCGCTGCGCACGCTATCGAGCGAGATGCCGTAGTGCGTCAGCTTCTGCGGCTGCAAATCGATCCGCACCGCAGGCAGCGCGCTGCCCATCAGCGACACCTCGCCGACGCCCTTCACCTGCCCCATCGCCTGCTCAATCTTGCTTTCGGCCAGATCGTACAGCTCGCCGGGCGTGCGCGTTTCGGAGGTGAGCGCCAGCATCACGATGGGCGCGTCAGAGGGATTGGCTTTGCGGTAGGTCGGCAGCGACTCCATGCTGCTCGGCAGCAGACTACGCGAGGCGTTAATAGCGGCCTGCACGTCGCGCGCCGCGCCGTTGATATCGCGATCCAGCTCAAACTGCAAAATAATGCTGGAGGAACCCTGCGAGCTGCTGGAGGTCATTTCGGTAATGCCCGCGATTTGCCCCAGCGCGCGCTCCAGCGGCGTCGCGACCGTCGCCGCCATGGTTTCCGGGCTGGCACCGGCAAGGCTGGCGTTCACCATAATGGTGGGGAAATCGACCTGCGGCAGCGGCGCGACCGGCAGCAGCCGGTAACCGAGCGCGCCGAGCAGCAGGATCGCCAGCGTCAGCAGCAGCGTCGCAACCGGGCGGAAGATAAACAGCCGCGTCAGGTTCATGATTCGCCTCGCGACTGCTGCTGGCGGCGTTTCACCCAGGCGTTACCGCGCTGCGCGATGGCGTCAAACCACAGATAGATAACCGGCGTAGAAAAGAGCGTCAGCACCTGGCTGACGATCAGCCCGCCGACGATCACCAGCCCCAGCGGCTGGCGCAGCTCCGCGCCCGAGCCCGACGCCAGCATCAGCGGCAGCGCGCCAAGCAGCGCCGCCATGGTAGTCATCAGAATCGGACGGAAGCGCAGCAGGCAGGCCTGATGGATCGCCTCGCGCGGGCTGAGGTGCTGCTTGTTCTCTGCCTCCAGCGCAAAGTCGATCATCATAATGGCGTTCTTTTTCACGATGCCGATCAGCAGGATCACGCCGATCAGGGCGATCAGGCTGAATTCACTGCCCGCCAGCAGCAGCGTCAGCAGCGCGCCGACCGCCGCCGACGGCAGCGTCGAGAGAATAGTGACCGGATGGATAAAGCTCTCGTAGAGAATGCCCAGCACTACGTACATGGTGAGCAGCGCGGCGAGGATCAGCCACAGCGTATTGCCGGTCGCGCTCTGGAAGGCGGAGGTTTCCCCCTGATAGCGCAGCGTTATGCTCGACGGCAGCTGCAGCTGCTGCTCTACCTCGGCGATCGCCTTTTGCCCATCCTCCAGCGAATAGCCGCTGTTGAGGTTAAAAGAGATCATCACCGCCGGGAACTGGTTCAGCCGCATATGCATCAGCGAACCGGTGCGCTGGTGAATGGTCGCGACAGAGGTCAGCTTTACCATGCCCTTGCTGGCGTCGCTGCTGGCCGAGTCAGATGTCGTCGTCGAGGAGGTTGATGTCGAGGTCGAGGTCGAAGCTGACGCAGAGGTCGAGGTCGTCGCTGAGCTGGTGCTGGTCGACGGCTGCAGATAAACCTCCTCAAGGGAGGCTGGCGACTGCTGCCAGGCAGGCGCGACTTCCAGCACCACGCGATACTGGTTTGACTGGGTAAAGATGGTCGACACCAGACGCTGGCCGAAAGCGTTATAGAGCGCGGTATCAACATCCGACGCGGTAATGCCGTAGCGCGCCGCTTTGTCGCGGTTCAGCTCTACCCAGGCGACGCGCCCCTGATCCTGCAAATTGCTGACCACGCCGTTGAATTCCGGGCGTTTTTGCAGCGCCGCCACCAGCCGCGGCGACCAGGTGACCAGGTTTTCGCTGTCGGGGTCGTCAAGGGTGAACTGATACTGGCTTGGCGTTACCTGATCGTTGACCGTCAGATCCTGCGCAGGCTGCATATAGAGCTGAATGCCCGCCACCTGCGCCGCCGCCTGCTGAAGTTGCTTAATCACCACGTCGGCTTTGACGTCGCGCTCGCTGAACGGCTTCAGGTTAATCTGCAGCCGCCCGCTGTTAAGGCTGGTATTGCTGCCGTCGATGCCGATAGTGGACGAGACGCTCTCCACGGCCGGATTCGTCAGCACCGCTTTCGCCAGCGCCTGCTGGCGCTTCGCCATTTCGCTAAAGGAAACGTCCTGTGACGCCAGCGTAATGCCCTGGATCAGTCCAGTATCCTGCGTCGGGAAGAAGCCTTTCGGCACCGCCAGATAGAGCAGCGCGGTAAGTGCGAAGGTCGCCAGCGCCACCAGCAGCGTCAGCTTCTGGTGGTTGAGCACGATGGTCAGCAGCCGGTCGTAGCCGCGGATCAGCCTGTCGAAGAGTTCGCCGCCCTTGCGCGCGAAGCGTGACTGCTTCTCCGGCGGGATATGGCGCAGCAGATAAGCGCACAGCATCGGGGTGAGCGTCAGCGACACCAGCATCGACACCAGAATTGAGACCGCCAGGGTAATGGCGAACTCGCGAAACAGTCGCCCGACCACGTCGCCCATAAACAGCAGCGGGATCAGCACCGCAATCAGCGAGAAGGTCAGCGAGATAATCGTGAAGCCGATCTGTTGCGACCCCTTCAGCGCTGCCTGCATCGGGGGTTCGCCCTCCTCCAGCCGCCGCGAAATATTTTCTACCACCACGATGGCGTCGTCGATAACAAAGCCGGTGGCGATGGTCAGCGCCATCAGCGAGAGGTTATTCAGGCTAAAGCCCGCCAGATACATCACGCCGAAGGTGCCCACCAGCGACAGCGGCACCGCGACGCTGGGGATCAGCGTCGCCGCCACGTTGCGCAGGAACAGAAAGGTCACCATCACCACCAGCGCGATCGACAGCATCAGTTCGAACTGCACGTCGCTGATCGAGGCGCGAATAGTCTGGGTACGGTCGGAAAGAATGGTCATCTTTACGCCGTCCGGCAGCGCGGCCTGCAGGGTCGGCAACGCCGCTTTGATGTTGTCCACCACCTGGATCACGTTGGCGCCCGGCTGGCGCTGCACGCTGATAACAATCGCCGGACTGTTGTTGGCCCAGGCTGACTGATAGCTGTTTTCCGGCCCCTGTTCGATATGGGCGATATCCTTCAGACGCAGCGCCGCGCCGTTCTGATAAGTGAGGATCAGATTGCCGTACTCGGCAGCAGTGCGCAGCTGGTCGTTAGCGTCGATGGTGACCGAGTGATACTTGCCGTCGAAGCCGCCTTTCGAGCCGTTGACGTTGCTGTTGCTAATCAGCGTATTAACGTCCTCCAGCGTTAGCCCGTGCGCGGCGAGCGCCGTTGGGTTCATCTGAACGCGGATCGCCGGCTGATGGCCGCCCGCCAGCGTAACCATGCCGACGCCGGAGATCTGCGACAGCTTCAGCGCCACGCGGGTATTAACCAGATCCTGCACCTGCGTCAGCGGCAGGGTATCGGAGCTGGCCGCCAGGGTGATCACCGCGCTGTCTGCCGGATTAACCTTTTTATAGGTCGGCGGGTTGGTCAGATCGCTCGGCAGCAGATTGTCAGCGGCGTTAATCGCCGCCTGCACTTCCTGCTCTGCGACGTCGAGCGAGAGATCGAGGCCGAACTTCAGGGTAATGATGGACGATCCGCCGGAGCTAGTGGAGGTCATCTGGCTCAGCCCCGCCATCTGCCCCAGCTGGCGCTCCAGCGGCGAGGTGACCGACGACGCCATCACGTCCGGGCTGGCGCCGGGATAGAGCGTGGTGACCTGAATCGTCGGGTAGTCCACCTGCGGCAGCGCCGAGGTAGAGAGAAACTTATAGGCGAAAATACCGGCGACCAGCACGCCGACCATCAGCAGAATGGTCGCCACCGGGCGCAGGATAAACAGGCGTGACGGATTCATTTTGCCTCGGCGGGTGCGGTCGGTTGCGTCTCATCCGCCAGCGTGACTTTGCTGCCGTTAGTCAGGCGATCAATGCCCTCGGTCACCAGACGATCGCCAGGCTCGACGCCCGTGAGGATCGCCTGTTTGTCGTCGCCAAATGCCGGACCGGCGGAGACCGCCTTGCGCGTCACGGTGTTGTCTTTGTTGATAACGAAGACGAAGCTGCCGTCGCTGCTCAGCTGCAGCGCCTGCGACGGGATCACCGTCGCCCCTTTCAGGATACGCGTCTGCACGCGCAGGTTAACGAACTGGTTGGCGTAAAGCGCCTCATCCTCATTGGCGAAGGTGGCCTTCAGCGCCACGGTGCCGGTATCGGTGTCGATCTGGTTGCTGATAAATTTCACTTCGCCCTGCGCCAGCGCGCGGCTATTGTCCTGGTCAAAGGCGGTGGCCGGCAGCGCCTGCCCCTGGTGCAGCGCCTTAATCAGATCGGGAATATGGCTCTGCGGCACGCTGAAGGTCACGGCGGCAGGCTGCATCTGCGTGATAGTGACCAGGCCAGTGCTGCTGGAGCTTTGCACCATATTGCCTGGATCGACCAGCCGCAGCCCGACGCGACCGCTGACCGGCGCGGTAATGCGCGCATATTCGATGCTCAGCTTCGCGCTGGCGATCTGCGCCTGATCGGCCGCCACCGCGCCGCGATACTGGCCGACCGTGGCAATTTGGGTGTCGAGATCCTGACGCGCCAGTGAATCCTGCGCGTAGAGCTTGCGGTAGCGCGCCAGCGTGAGCTCAGCGCTTTTCAGCAGCGCCTGATTCTGGCTCAGCTCCGCCTGATACTGATTGAGCGTCGCCTGGAAGCTGCGCGGATCGATCTGCGCCAGCAGCTGCCCCGCCTCCACTTTTTGCCCTTCGGTGAAGTAAACCTTCTCCAGCTGACCGTCGACGCGGCTGGTCACCGTGACGCTGGCGTTAGGGATCACCGTGCCCAGCGCGTTCAGGTAAACCGGCACGTCGGCAGTGGTCGCCACGCCGCTATGCACCAGCGTCGCGCCGCCGCCCATCATCGCCATCCCCGGCGGGCCGCCGCGCCCGCCATGCGGGCCGCCAGGCGGCATTGCGCCCTGCCCTTTGCCAGACGGCAGCACCCGCCAGACGACGCCGGCAATAATCACAATCAGGATTAACAACAGCAGCCACTTAAACCAGCGGGAACGAGAAGAGCGGGACGCATTAGTCATTATCAAAGTCTTACAAAGAGTAAAAAGGAAAAATCCCCTTATTTCAGGGGATTATTTAAAGTGTTAAGCATAGCGCTGCGTATTATCTGCGAAAGCCCGTACGTTTTTCCATCGGTAAACTGTAATGGTTCCGTTAAGAAAGGTCAGGCTTTCCAGCCGCCGCCCAGCGCTTCATACAGCGTGATTTTCTGGTTTAGCTGGCCCAGACGCGCCGCAATCCAGGCCTGCTGGGCGCTGTAAAGCGAGCGCTGCGCCACCAGCACATTCAGATAGTTGTCAATGCCTTGCTTATAGCGCAATTCAGAATAGTCGTAATCGCGCTGGTTCGCCGCGACCTCTTTTTCCAGGGCCGTTAGCTGATCCTGCCAGGTGTCCTGACCGGCCAGCGCGTCGTTCACCTCTTTAAAGGCGGTCTGGATCGCCTTCTCATAGTTGGCGACTTCAATACGCTTCTCGATTTGGGCGATATCAAGATTGGCCTGATTCACGCCGCCGTCGAAGATCGGCAGGTTGATCGAGGGCACAAAGGACCAGGAGGCGGTTCCGCCCTCCAGCAGATGCCCCAGCGAACTGCTGGCCGAACCGCCTGACGCCGTCAGCGAGATGCTGGGGAAAAAGGCGGCGCGCGCCGCGCCGATATTAGCGTTGGCCGCCTTCAGCGTATGCTCAGCAGCAATAATATCGGGACGGCGGGTCAGCAGATCCGACGGCAGACCCGCCGGGGTCGCCGGGAAGTCCCAGCGATTATTCAGCGTGGCGTTTTTCAGCAGATCGACCGGCAGATCGGTACCCGCCAGCAAACGCAGCGCGTCGACATCCTGGCGCACCTGACGTGTGTAGCTCGCCACGTCCGCTTCGGCGCTGCGAACCGTGCTCTCCGCCTGTGCCACATCCACATCGCTGCTTACGCCGCCGCGGTAGCTGAGCTGGGTTAATTCATAGGATTTCTGCTGGCTCTGAGCGGTCTGCTGCGCCAGATGCAGCAGATCGTTATCGGAGCAGAGCGTCAGCCAGGCTGACGCCACCTGGGCAATCAGCGCAATGCGCGTGGCGCGCTCGGTCGCCTCGGTGGAGAGATACTGTTCCTGCGCCTCGTCGCGCAGGCTGCGCAGACGGCCGAAGAAGTCGAGCTCCCAGGAGGTGACGCCCAGCCCGGCGTTAAGCTCGTGATAGGTCACCGCGCCGGAGCTTTTGGTGCTGTAGAGATTGGCGGGCTCGTGCGCCGAAGTCTGGCTGGCGGTGGCGCTGATCGACGGCAGCAGCGCGGCGCGGTTGACCTGCACCGCTGCGCGCGCCTGCTCGACGTTAAGCGCCGCGACGCGCAGGTCGCGGTTATTCTGCAGCGACAGCGCAATCAACTGGCGCATGCCTGCATCGGTAAAGAAATTCTGCCACGGCAGATCGGCCACGTTGCCAACGGGCGTCTGCTGGTCGTAGCGCGTCTCGACAGGCATGGCCGGGCGATGGTACTCAGGCTGTAGACTACAACCCGCCAGCAGCAGAGCGAGCGGCAGCAACGTACAGCGAACATTAACGATCATGATTAACTTCCTCAGGGGCCGCGTTCTCTTTCTTACGTGAGAAGAACTGCGCCACGACTACGTAGAACATGGGAACAAAGAAGATGGCGAGGAAGGTTGCGGTGATCATCCCGCCCACTACCGCCGTACCGATAGAGTGCTGGCTGCCCGCGCCCGCGCCGCTCGAAATGGTCAACGGCAGCACGCCGAGGATAAAGGCCATCGAGGTCATGATAATGGGACGGATACGCAGCCGCGCCGCCTCTAGCGCCGCCTCGACCAGGCTCTTGCCGTCGCGCTCATGCAGCTCTTTGGCGAACTCGACGATCAATATCGCGTTTTTCGCCGCCAGCCCGACGGTAGTCAGCAGGCCGACCTGGAAGAAAACATCGTTCTGCAGGCCGCGCAGCAGCACCGCGCAGAGGGTGCCGAGAATGCCGAGCGGCACCACCAGGATTACCGAGAAAGGTATCGACCAGCTCTCATAGAGCGCTGCCAGGCAGAGGAAGACCACCAGGATCGAGAGAGCGTAGAGCTGAGTGGTCTGCGAGCCGGACGTCTGCTCCTCATAGGAGATGCCGTACCACTGCACGCGGAAGCCTTTCGGCAGTTTCGCCGCAATCTCCTCAACCGCCTTCATCGCCTCGCCGCTGCTGTAGCCCGGCGCGGGCGATCCCTGAATCTCCTCTGCCGTCATGCCGTTAAAGCGCTCGTAGTGCGGCGAGCCGCTGACCCATTTGCCGCTGCCGAAGGCGGAGAACGGCACCATGGTTCCGCTGCTGTTGCGGAAGTACCACTTATTGAGATCCTCCGGGGTGACGCGCGACGCCGCCTTGCCCATCAGATAGACCTGCTTGACGCGGCCGTTATACATAAACTGGTCGATATAGCTGGAGCCCCAGGCCACTGACAGCGTGTTGTTGACGTCAGACATGCTGAGGCCGAGCGCGCTGGCGCGTTCGTCGTTGATCTCCAGCTGGTACATCGGCTCATCTTCCAGGCTATTCATACGCACCTGCGTCAGACGCGGATCCTGGTTCGCCAGCTGCAGGAACTGGTGGGTGGCGTCCATCATCTGCTGATGGCTGTGCCCGGCGGTATCCTGCAGGTAGAAGTCAAAGCCGGTGGCGTTGCCCAGCTCCATTACCGCAGGCGGCACCATGGCAAAGACTTTTGCGTTCGGGTAGCTGGCGAAATGCGCGCTGATACGCGCCGCCAGCGCCTGGACGCTCTGGCTGCTTTGCTTGCGTTCGCTCCAGTCTTTGGTGCGCACGAAGACCATACCGCTGTTCTGTCCGCGGCCGGCGAAGCTAAAGCCGTTAACCCCGAACATGCTGCTAAATACCGAGGCTTCGTTCTTTTGCAGATAGTCGTTGATATCGTTAAGCACCAGCTGGGTGCGCTGCGCTGAGGCGTTTACCGGCAGCGTGACCTGTAACATCATCACCCCCTGATCTTCCTCAGGCAGGAAGGTGGTCGGCACGCGGGTGAAGAGGAAGCCGGTGACGCCAACAATCACCAGATAGACAACGATAAACAGGCCGCGCCGCGAGATCACTGTGCTCACGCCGCGCGTGTAGTACAGCGTGCCGCTGTCGAAATGACGGTTGAACCAGCCCGCAAGCCCGGTGGTTTTATGTTCCGCCGAGGCGCGTTTAAGGATCGTGGCGCAGAGCGCCGGGGTAAAAATCAGCGCCATCAGCACCGAAAGCGCCATCGCCGAGACGATAGTGATAGAGAACTGGCGGTAAATCACCCCGGTCGAGCCGGCGAAAAAAGCCATCGGCAGCAGCACCGCCGAGAGCACCAGCGCGATGCCGAACAGCGCGCCCTGAATCTGCTCCATCGACTTGATGGTGGCGGTTTTCGGATCGACCTGCTCTTCGTGCATCACGCGCTCGACATTCTCCACCACCACGATGGCGTCATCCACCAGCAGCCCTATCGCCAGCACCATGCCGAACATCGTCAGGGTATTAATGCTGTAGCCGCTGGCGGCGAGAATGCCGAAGGTGCCCAGCAGCACGACCGGCACCACCATGGTGGTGATCAGCGTTGCACGCAGGTTCTGCAGGAAGATCAGCATTACGAAGAACACCAGCACGATCGCTTCGATCAGCGTTTTCACCACCTCTTCGATCGAGGCGCTGACCACCGGCGAGGTGTCATAGGGATAGACCACCTCCACGTTGTCCGGCAGCGAATCTTTCAGTGAGGCAATAGTGGCGCGCACCGCTTTGGCGGTATCCAGCTCGTTGGCGCCGGTAGCCAGACGCAGCGCGATCCCGGCGGAAGGCTTGCCGTTCATGATGGAGTCGATGGTATAGCTCTGCGGCCCCAGCGCCACGCTGGCGACATCTTTCAGGCGGATTTGCGAACCGTCGCTGTTGACCTTGAGCAGCACGTTTTCAAACTGGCTGACCGTCGTAAAGCGCGACTTGCCCAGAATGGTGGCGCTGGTTTTCGCGCCCGGAACGGTCGGCAGCCCGCCGAGCGAGCCGGAAGAGACCTGCACGTTCTGATTGTTGATGGCAGTGGTGACGTCGCTCGGCATCAGGTTATATTTGTAAAGCTTCGCCGGATCGAGCCAGATGCGCATCGCATATTCCGCCCCCATCACCATAAAGTCGCCAACCCCTTTGGTACGCGAAATCGGATCCTCCAGCTTCGATACCAGCATATCCGCCAGATCGCCGTTGCTCAGCTTGCCGTCTTTCGAGATCAGGCCGATCACCATCATGAAGTTTTTCTGGTACTTACGAATACGGAGTCCCTGCTGGGTGACGTCAGTGGGAAGCTGCGACTCAGAGAGCGAGACGCGGTTCTGCACCTGGACCTGGGCGATATCGGGATCAACGCCCTGATTGAAGGTGGCGATAATCTGCGCGCTGCCGTCGCTGGCGCTGCTCGATTCGATATAGCGCAGGCCATCCAGCCCGTTAAGCTGCTGTTCGATGACCTGCACCACGGTATTTTGCGTGGTCTCCGCGCTGGCGCCCGGATAGGTGACAGAGACCGATACCGCCGGCGGCGAGATATCGGGATACTGATTCACCGGCAGGCTTAGCGTGGCGATAGCGCCGACCAGCATCACGATAATGGCCACAACCCAGGCGAAGATCGGACGCTTAATAAAAAATTTAGACATGACCTCTCCTTTACTGCGCTGACGGATCGGTCATCGACAGACTGACGCCGCCGGCAGCCGGCGTATCCTGGCTGTTCGCGGCCTGAGCATTGACCTTTATGCCGCTGCGCACGCTCTGAAGTCCGTTGACGATAACCTGCTCGCCGCTCTTCAGGCCGCTGTTGACCAGCCAGTTGCCTTTCACCATCTCGCCGGTCGTAATGTTGCGCTGTTCTACGCTGCTGTCCGGTTTAACGACGTAGACATAGGGCTGCCCTTTGGCGTCATGCATGATCGCCTCCTGCGGCAGCAGAATGCCCTGCTGCTGCACCCCCTGCGGGAACACGGCGTGTACATACATGCCGGGCAGCAGCTCGTTATGCGGGTTAGGGAAAACCGCGCGCAGCACGACCGTGCCGGTCGTCTCGCTGACGTTCACCTCGGAGAACGCGAGTTTGCCTTCCAGCGGATAGGTGCTGCCATCTTCCAGCTGCAGCTTCACGGTGGCGGTGTTGTCATCCACTTTTTCCAGCTTGCCCTGCGCCATGGCGCGACGCAGGCTCAGCAGATCGGCGACCGATTCGCTGACGTCGACGTAGATCGGATCGAGCTGCTGAATAGTGGCGAGATAGTCGGTCTGCCCGTTGGTCACCAGCGCGCCGGCGGTGACCAGCGAGCGGCTGATATGACCGGCGATCGGCGCTTTTACCAGCGTGTAGTCCAGATTGACTCTGGCGGTCTCGAGATCCGCTTTCGCGGAGCGCTCCGCGGCAACCGCGTCGTCATAGGTCTGCTGGCTGATGGCGTGCGCCGCCGCCAGCGGCTGATAGCGCTTCGCTACCATTGCGTCGTTCTGCCAGGTCGCCAGCGCTTTGTCATAGGCCGCTTTATAGGTGGCCGGATCGATCTGGTAGAGCGGCTGCCCGGCTTTCACTTCGCCGCCTTCGGTAAACAGCAGTTTCTGTATCACGCCGCTTACCTGAGGGCGTACCTCAGCAGTCTTTACCGCATTGGTGCGGCCAGGCAGCTGTTTCATTAACGTTACGGGCTGGCTTTTAACCGTTGTTACGCCTACTTGCGGGATGCTGGAGGCAGCAGGCTGGCCTCCTCCCTGATCGCAGGCCACCAGTAAAAACACCACGCTGGCAGAAAGAAATTTCAGACGCATAGTTCTTCTCATTACAGGGGAAAGTAACGAGAGTGATTACTCTCGTAGGGGGGTCTATTGTAGAGAAGCGCCCACACAGGAATCTGTTAAGGTTGCGTAAAATATATTTTCCGGACGAAAATTCCGCGCTTTTGTGCAGCATTCCCGCACGTTTCGTTCAGGACTGAACCGGTTTAACCTTGAGGTTCGATGCCGCGACGACGCAGCTCGCGGCGCGCCAGCTCTTTAAGCCAGCAGGCGAGCGTCACGTTTTCAGCATCCGTCAGTTCACGCAGCTGCTGATGCAGCTGGTAAGGGATACGTAGTTGAAACGCAGCGGATCTTCCTTCGCCGCGCGGCGTTCGATCTTTGGTTTTCGGCATAGATATTTCCCTGAGCGACAGAGCGCCTTTTACGGCGCTACCCACGCCGCAAAAGGCTAACGTCCCGTCATGGAATGCAGGATAACGGTTCGTTGCAGTTACCCTATCGCACCGGCTTTTTTTTTGTTCGCGTCAAAGCGTTAAGGGTGGGTTAAGAGATGTGAGCAGATTGCGGCGGGTTAACAAAAGACAAAAAAAACCCACGCATCCGCGTGGGTTGGTGCAATAAACAGGGTGGATTATCCTTGCGGATATCGCTGCCTGAGCAGCGCGTCTTCGCACCTATCAATACCTCTGGGACTGCTATCCTCGCACTCTGCAGCGGGACAAAACAGCGCGAAAACGCAACGGAATTCGGGGAAATGAAACCAGGTATGAATAAGCTCCACTCCCGTTTACATCCTGATTTTACTAAGATTTATCTGAAGACTTACTGTAAATCGCATCCGGCGCGATATTCATATGCTTCAGCACTGGCCCCATGATATTGCCGAAGATGGGCGCGGCGACCGAGCCGCCGAAGTGGTCCCCGGCGGTGGGATGGTTGATCATCACCACCAGCGCCACTTCCGGATGACTGGCGGGCGCAATGCCGGCGGTATAGTTGATATAGCCGCCATCATATTTGCCGCTGTCGCCCATCTTCTCCGCCGTACCGGTTTTCGTCGCCAGCCGGTAGCCAGGCACCGCCGCTTTGATACCCGTACCGCCTGGCAGCACGTCACTCTCCAGCATATGCACCACCTCTTTTACCGTTTCCGGATTCGCTACCTGCTTGCCGAGCACTGGCGGCGTCACGCGGGTAATCGACAGCGGACGATAAACGCCGAAAGCGCCCAGCGTGGCGTATTCACGCGCGATCTGCAGCGGCGTTACGCGCAGGCCATAGCCGAAGGAGAAGGTCGCGCGTTCGATATCCGCCCAGCGCTGACGGTGCGCCGGAAAGTAGCCGACGCTCTCGCCGGTCAGCCCCAGCCCGGTAGGTTTGCCCAGGCCAAACGCCTGATAGGTATTGACCAGCGCCTCGGCGGGCATCGCCAGCGCGATATGGGACACGCCGATATCGCTCGATTTCTGCAAAATGCCGGTCATGGTCAGGCGCGGCCAGTGGCCGACGTCGCGGATCAGGTGGCCGTTTACCCGATACGGCGTGGTGTCAATCACCGAATCGGGGCGCACCAGATGACGCTCCAGCCCTTCCATCACGACCAGCGGCTTCACCGTTGAGCCGGGTTCATAGCTGTCGTTGATCGCCGCGTTGCGCATCTGCGCCGGGGTGGCGCCGTCGTAGTTGTTCGGGTTAAACGACGGATAAGAGGCCATGCCAAGGATTTCGCCGGTATCGATCTTTATCAGCACCGCCGCGCCGGAATCCGCTTTATTCAGCAGCACCCCATCGCGCAGCTTGCTGTAGAGGGTGTATTGATCGAACTTATCGATGCTGAGCTGCACCGTCGGCGGCTGCGTCGGCGGCGTATAGCTCAGCATTGAGATAATGTTGCCCGCGGCGTCCTGACGGTACACCTCTTTGCCCGGCACGCCCTGCAGCAATTTGTCATAGCCTTTTTCCAGCCCGTTCAGGCCGGAGTTGTCTGCGCCGACGATGCCGATAAGCGGCGCGGCCGCCTCGCTCATCGGGTAGAAGCGGCTGTCGTCATAGACTTCGCTGATGCCCTTCAGGTGCAGCTCGGCGATATCTTTGGCGATGCCAAGCTCGATTTTACGGCCCAGATAGAGAAAGCGGCGTTTCGGGTTGGCGGTGATCTGCGCGGCGATCTGCTCTGGCCGCATATTCAGCGCCGAGGCCAGGTAGGCCCACTTGGCGCTAAGAAAGTCGGGGTTCGCCTCCAGCACGCGCATTGGATCGGCGATAACGTCACGCGAGGGCACCGAGAGCGCCAGCGCTTCGCCGTTGCGATCCAGCAGGGTGCCGCGGTTGGTCGGCAGCGTGACGGTGCGCAACGAGCGCTGGTCCGCTTCGTGCTCCAGCATCGGCTGGTTAAGAAACTGCAGATCGGCGATGCGCGCCAGCAGCACCACCATGCAGGTCAGCACGCCAAGGCAGATCAGGCGAAAGCGAAACGGGTTAAAAGGGGCTTTGATCTGGTCTTTTCCCAGTAGTTTTTTTATCCGGGGCATGGCAATCCGCTGCAAAGAAAAAGTAAAAAATATCTCCGCGAGCAGTTATAAAGAAAGCGTTACGTTGTTAACAGGAAAACTGTGTATCAGTTCGTAATCGGCGCGCCAGGCAAAAAAAAACCTGCGCATCTGCGCAGGTCGGTGTAATCAAGAAAATCTATTGATGTTCACCCATCAATACCTCTGGGACCCTGACTGTAGCAAGGCCGCGAGACGGGCTGCCATCACTCAAACGCAACAGTGTCCGGCAAAATGTAACCAGCCATGTGTTTGTTAAGCAATTTTGCAAACCGCATGTTTTTTGATGTCTACCAGGCAACTCATGGCGTTCGGCCCCTGCGTCAGCGACGAGGTGCCGATATCCAGCGTCAGCACATTAGGGTTGCCCGCGCGGTCGAACGGCTGCCACTCTGCGCCGAAACCGGGATCGAACCAGGCGCCGGTGGCGACGATGACCACGCCTATCGTCAGACCGTCGGTCAGGCGCACGCCCGCCAGCATCGCGCCGCGTGCGTTGCGCACTTCAATCACGTCGCCGTCCGCAATGTCGCGCGCCGCCGCGTCCTGAGGATGCATATAAAGCGTTTCATGTCCGGCGGTTTTGTTGCCCTGCACCGTCGGCGTGGCGTCAAGCTGGCTGTGCAGCCGATCCGACGGCTGGATGGAGATCATATGCAGCGGGAACTGTTCGCTCAGCGCCGCGCCCAGCCACTCCTGCGGCTCGCGCCATTCAGGGTGACCGGCGAAATCCGCCAGCTGATAGTCGGCGATGGTCTGGCTGAACAGCTCGATCTTGCCGCTGGCGGTCTTGATCGGATGACGCTCAGGATCGGCGCGGAAATCCTCCATAAAGAGATAGGGCTTGCCCCCTTCCGGGATCTCGACGAAGCCGCGCGACCAGAAATCTGCGAACTCCGGGAAATCGATCCCTTTGCGCGCATGCGCCACCGCGCACTGCTGGTAGAGATACTCAATCCACTGGCGTTCGTTGCGTCCCTCGGTAAACGCCTCGCGATAGCCGAGACGTTCGGCCAGATCGGCGAAAATATCAAAATCGTTGCGCGCCTGATGCTGCGGCCTGATCGCCTGGTGCATCGCCAGCACAAAGCGGTCGCGCGACGAGCCGCCGATATCGTTGCGCTCCAGCGTGGTAGTCGCGGGCAGCACGATATCCGCCATCTGCGCCGCTGGCGTCCAGACGATATCCTGCACCACCACGGTATCGGGCTTCTGCCAGCCCTCAACCAGTCGGTTAAGCTGCTGATGATGATGGAAAGGATTGCCGCCCGCCCAGTGCACCAGATGAATGTCGGGATAGGTCAGCGTTTCCCCCTGAAAGGTATAGGGCTGGCCCGGATTGAGCAGCATATCGCTGATGCGCGCCACGGGAATCGACAGGCCCGAAGGATTGGGCCCGGTGGCCATCAGCGGCGCGGGGCCGTCCTGACGCGGGTTGCCGACGCTGTTCATCGAACCGTGGCCAAAGGAGAAACCGGCCCCCGGCAGGCCAGGCTGGCCGAGCATGGACGACAGCGCAATCATCATCCAGTAAGGCTGCTCGCCGCGATGGGCGCGCTGAACCGAGTAAGAGCAGGTAATAAAGCTGCGCTTGCCGATCAGCTGTTCAGCCAGTCGGACAATGCGCTCCGGCGGGATGCCGGTGATGCGGCTCGCCCAGCCGGCGGTTTTGGCGACGCCGTCGCTTTCGCCCAGCAGATAGGCGCGCAGCTGCGGCCAGCCGGTGCAGTGGCTGGCGAGAAACGCCTCGTCCACCGCGTTGCGCTGGGCGATCTCATAGCCCAGCGCCAGCATCAGCGCCACGTCGGTATTGGGGCGAATCGGGATCCAGTCGGCGTTGACGAACGCCGGGCAGTCATCGCGCATCGGGCTGATATTAATAACCGGCGTGCCTTTGGCCGCCAGCTGCTCCAGCGCCGGTTTCAGGCTGTGCTGGCCTGCGCCGCCCGACGCCACCTGGGCATTTTTCAGCGCCAGCCCGCCGAAGGCAACGAAGATTTCCGCGTGCTCCACCACCTGCGGCCAGTCAGTCACGCGCCCGGTCAGCGGCATATAGGTGCCGATCACATAAGGCAGAAAAAACTGCGCCGCTCCCCAGCTGTAATTGCCCTGCTGATCGACGCCGCCGCCGCCCTGAAAATAGAAGCGACGGATCAGGGTGCGCGCGTGGTTGACGCGGCCCGCCGACGACCAGCCGTAAGAGCCGTTGAAAATGCCTGAGGCGCCGTAGCGTTCGCGGATGCGGCGATTTTCGTCCGCCACCAGATCCAGCGCGGTCTCCCAGTCAACGGCGACGAAATCTTCCCGTCCGCGCAGCGTGCGGTCGCTTTTTTCGCGCGCTTTCAGCCAGGAGCGGCGCACCATCGGCTGGCGAATACGTTTGTCGGAGTAGACCAGCTCGGGAATGGTGTTCAGCATCGGCGACGGATCGGCGTCGGCGAAGAACGGCTCGCAGCCGATCAGGCGATCGTTTTCAGTTACGGCGGAGAATGCGCCCCAGTGCGCCAGATGCGGCACTCGCTTTTTCATGGTTTCTTTTACGGCAGGTAAGGGAAAAACGCAGGATACCACGCGACCCTGCGCCGGGTTAAGCCTGGAATTTTGCCCCTTTTTGCGACGGCGCAGACATTCTACCGGCTTGATGTAGGCCGCCTTTTCCGTAACACTGCTGCCATGTGTAAACGTTTTCCCTAAAGCAGGTCAAGGCATGGCTACGATTAAGGATGTTGCCAGACTGGCGGGAGTTTCCGTCGCGACGGTTTCCCGTGTGATTAATAATTCGCCTAAAGCCAGCGAGAGTTCGCGTCAGGCCGTCAGCCAGGCGATGGAGGAGCTGCAGTACCATCCTAACGCCAACGCGCGCGCGCTGGCGCAGCAGTCAACAGAGACCTTAGGACTGGTGGTCGGCGATGTGTCCGACCCTTTTTTCGGCGCAATGGTTAAGGCAGTTGATGAAATAGCCGGACAGACCGGTAACTTTTTGCTGATTGGTAACGGTTACCACAATGAGGAAAAAGAGCGTCAGGCGATTGAGCAGCTGATGCGCCATCGCTGCGCCGCGCTGGTGGTGCATGCCAAGAAAATCCCTGACGCCGAGCTGGAGCTGCTGATGAAGCAGGTGCCGGGCATGGTGTTGTTAAACCGGCTGCTGAAAGGGTTTGAACAGCGCTGTATCGCGCTCGACGACCGCTACGGTGCCTGGCTGGCGACGCGCCATCTGATCCAGCAGGGGCATCAGAACATCGCCTTTATCTGCTCCACCCATCCGATTTCCGACTCCGAAGATCGCCTGCAGGGCTATTACGACGCGCTGAAAGAGCACGGCCTGCCCTGCAACGATCGGCTGGTTACGCTCGGCGAACCGGATGAAGTCGGCGGCGAACAGGCGATGACCGAGCTGCTGGGGCGGGGCCGCAGTTTTTCCGCCGTGGCCTGCTATAACGACTCGATGGCCGCCGGGGCGCTGGCGGTGCTGAGCGATAACGGCGTTCGCGTGCCGGAGGAGATGTCGCTGATCGGCTTTGATGACGTGCTGGTGTCGCGCTACGTGCGCCCACGCCTGACGACGGTGCGCTATCCCATTGTCACCATGGCGCAGCAGGCGGCGGAGCTGGCGCTGGCGCTGGCCCACGGGCAGCCGCTGCCGGAGGTGACCAATATGTTCAGCCCGACGCTGGTGCGACGGCATTCAGTGAGCGGGCCGGGTTAAATCTCGCGCCGGTAAAGCCTGACCCTTTTATGCGGGTAGTCCAGCGCCTCGCCCGCTGGCGTCCAGCCGTGGCGTTCGTAGTAGTCGCCAAAGGTGGACCAGAGCCACAGGCGGCCATAGCCGCGCTGTCGCGCGTAGTCGATCACATGCTGCTGTAGCGCCGCGCTCAGGCCGCCACCGCGCGCGCTTTCCTCGACGTAGAGCGCAGCGAGCCAGGGGAAGAGATCCTGACGGCTAATCAGGTCGCAGCGCCAGAAGCCCACCGTACCCACCGCCCTGCCCGCGTCGTCAACGGCGACGAAGGTGACGGGAAACTCCGTCTCCTGCAGCGAACTCTCCACCACGCTGGCCATAAAGTCGCGACTGTTGTCCGCGTCAAAGGCGCGCCACAGCCAGTCGGAGACCTGTCCGGCGAACTGTGGCGCGTCGCGCAAAGAGAGGATCTTCACCTGACGCGCGCCTTAGCTCAGCTCAAGCGCCAGCAGTTCCTGGATGGTCTGCGCACGGCGGATTTCGCGCGCCCTGCCCTGTTCGAACAGCACTTCCGGGATCAGCGGGCGGCTGTTGTAGTTAGAGGACATCGACGCGCCGTAGGCGCCGGTATCGTGAAACACCAGATAGTCACCCACCCGTGCCGCAGGCAGCGCGCGCGTTTCGACCTTGCCGCCTTCCAGCTGGGTAAAGACGTCGCCTGATTCGCACAGCGGCCCGGCGACCACGCTATCGACCCGCGTCTGCTCATCCACAGCGCGTCCGTCGCCCGCCAGCAGCGAAATATGGTGATAGCTGCCGTACATTGAGGGGCGCATCAGATCGCTGAAGCCCGCATCCACCAGCACGAAGTGGCGGCTGCCCATCGCTTTCACCGCGCGCACCTGCGACACCAGCACGCCTGATTCAGCAACCAGAAAACGGCCCGGCTCGATCTCCAGCTTGACCGGATGGCCGAGATGGGCGGCGATACGCTGGCGCGCCGCATCCCACAGCCCGAAATAGTGCGCGGTGTCGATCGCCTCTTCGCCGAAGCGGTAAGGAATGGAGAGACCGCCGCCCGCCGAAATCGCCTCAAGGTCGTGGCCGAGCGCGATCACCTGCTCCACCATCGCATCGCATACCTGCTGGAGATGACCGTAATCGACGCCGGAGCCGATATGCATATGCAAGCCGACCAGCCGCAGGCCATGCTGCTCAATCGCCTTCAGCGCCTGCGGCAGCTCGCTGTGCCAGATGCCGTGTTTGCTGTTCTCGCCGCCGGTATTGGTTTTCTGGCTGTGGCCATGGCCGAAGCCAGGATTAATGCGCAGCCACACCGCGTGGCCAGGGGAAACGTCGCCCAGCTGATGCAGCATATCCACCGAACCGGCGTTAACCGGCACCTTCAGCTCCGCGATGCGCGCCAGCGTCGGCCGATCGAAAACGTCGGCGGTAAATACGATCTCTTCGCCGCCAGGCTGAAAACCCGCCGCCAGCGCGCGTTCGATTTCGCCGAGCGATACCGAGTCGACCTTAACGCCCGCCGCGCGCATCAGGCGCAGGATATGAATGTTGGAGCAGGCTTTCTGCGCGAAGCGCACTACGTCGAAGGCGCGCAGCTGTTCGATACGCTGCTGAATAATCTGTGCGTCATAGGCCCAGAACGGGCCGTTGTACTGCTGCGCCAGCGGCAGCAGCTGTTCGGCGTTGAGCGCGGTGGTGTGGTCGGTTAAGGCGCGTGGCATAAGGATTCTCCTGTGGTTACGGCTATTAAGCCAGAACCGTGCCATGCTGAAAAATATCTGTTTTAATAGCTTCTATGCAAAATGGATATGGTAGCCCATGGCAAAAATTAACTGGCGACACATTGAGATCTTTCACGCGGTGATGACCAGCGGCAATCTGACGCAGGCCGCGACGCTGCTGAACACCTCGCAGCCCACCGTCAGCCGCGAGCTGGCGCGACTGGAAACGCAGCTTGGGCTACGGCTCTTCTCGCGCGTGCGCGGTCGGCTGCAGCCCACAGTGCAGGGGTTGCGCCTGTTCGAAGAGGTGCAGCGCTCGTGGTACGGGCTGGATCGCATTATGGAGGCGGCGGACGGGCTGCGTCAGTTTCGTCAGGGGGAGCTGTCCATCGCCTGCCTGCCGGTCTTTTCGCAGTCGCTGCTGCCGCCGCTGGTGCAGCCCTTTATGCAGCGCTATCCCGACGTCAGCCTGAATATTATTCCGCAGGAGTCGCCGCTGCTGGAGAAGTGGCTGTCGGCGCAGCGCTACGATCTCGGCCTGACCGAAACCCAGCATGCGCCTGCCGGTACGGAACGCCTGGCGCTGCTGACCTGCGACGAGGTGTGCGTTCTGCCGCAGCAGCATCCGCTCTGCGCGCGCGCAGTGCTGACACCGCAGGATTTCGCCGGAGAAAACTACGTCAGCCTGTCGCGCGCCGACAGCTATCGCCAGCTGCTGGATACGCTGTTTCATGAAAAGAGCGTGGAGCGCAGGCTGGTGCTGGAGACGCACAGCGCGGCGTCGGTTTGTGCGATGGTGCGCGCGGGCGTGGGGATTTCGGTGGTGAATCCGCTGACGGCGCTCGATTATGCCGACAGCGGTGTGGTGATGCGTAAATTCAGCGTCGCGGTGCCTTTTACCGTCAGTCTGGTGCGCCCGCTGCACCGCCCCGCCTCGGCGCTGGTCGCCGCCTTTGTTGACCACCTGCAGACGCAGGTGGCCGACTTTCCCCGGCGCATCGCCGAACGGCTGGCTTAGGCGCGCACTGTTGCGGCGCTGCCGCCCGCTTTACGGAAGGTGATCAGACAGATCAGCAGGCCTACAGCGGCCAGCGCGGCGGCGGCGACCGGCACCGCGGTCAGGCCGTAGCCTCGTCCGATTACCGCGCCGCCGACCCATGCGCCCAGCGCATTGCCGACGTTAAAGGCGGAAATGTTCAGCGTCGAGACCAGATTCGGCGCCTCCTTGCCATGGCGCACCACGTTGATCTGCAAACCCGGCACGGTGGCGAAAGTCGCCATCGCCCACAGGAACAGCGTCACTTCCGCCAGCCACAGCGCATGGCTGGTCCAGCTAAACAGCAGCGAGAAGATGGCGATCAGCGAGAAGCTTAAAATCAGGCTGAAGGAGACCTTCCAGTCCGCCAGCTTGCCGCCGAGGATATTGCCGACGGTCAGGCCTGCGCCAATCAGGAACAGCGTCCAGCTGACGCCGCGCGCGCTGATGCCGGTAACCTGCAGCAGCAGCGGCGCGATATAGCTGAACAGCGCGAACATCGCCGCGGCGAAGAACACCGTCATCAGCAGCGAAAGCCACAGCTTGCCGTTAGCCAGCGCGCTGATTTCGCTCGCCAGATGCACCGGCTTCTCTTCTTTGTTGACCGGCAGGCTGACGATCAGCGCGATAAAGGCCAGCACGCCGATAATGGCGACGCCCCAGAAGGTGGCGCGCCAGCCGAACAGCTGACCAAACCAGGTGCCGAGCGGCACGCCGAGCACGTTCGCCAGCGTCAGGCCGGTAAACATCAGCGCCACGGCCGACGCCTGACGGCCCGGCGCCACCAGGCTTGCCGCCACGACCGCGCCGATGCCGAAGAAGGCGCCGTGACAGAGCGCGGTAATGACGCGGGCCATCATCAGCAGGTTATAGGTGTAGGCCAGCGCACAGAGCACGTTGCCGATAATAAAGATAATCATCAGCAGGATAAGTGTTTTTTTACGCGGCAGTCTGGCGGTCAACAGCGCCATAATCGGCGCGCCGATGGCGACGCCCAGCGCGTAGCCGCTGATGAGCCAGCCTGCCGACGGAATCGAGACCCGCAGATCGCCCGCCACCTCGGGCAGCAGGCCCATAATGACGAACTCGGTGGTTCCAATCGCAAACGCACTCAGCGCCAGCGCCAGTAAAGCAACAGGCATAACACACTCTCCCAATCGATAAGCAGGTGAACGCCGCAGCGGACGCCGGGCGCGGACGGTTATAAAAATTTGAACTTCGTCACGGTGGGTATTAAATCATAGCCGCCTCTCGGCATACACCCCGCGTGCGGCAAGGATCTTTTGCCGCAGACGCAATAATGAGTGCCGGATGTTTGCCAGAATCTTAACAATAGCCTCCCCTATTACGCGCTACGCTTGATAGTGAGGAGCAGCCGCACTATTAAAAAGGGCGCGTTTCATGTTGATTTATTGCGTAAAGGAACAGGATGCATTGCCGATACCCCAAATGCCTTGTCCGATAATGTAAAGCCATTCTTAAGCGGGGAGAGAAAATGCAACGGCTAATCGCTCTGATGGCGCTCTGTCTCAGCGGCTGCTCCGTCGGCCACTATGAGTACAGCAGCGAAGCGCAAAAGCGCGTTGATATGACCTATACCGGCATTCCCACCGCGCTCGGGCTGGGAACCCTGGGCACCACCATTCCGCTGACGGCGGAATATAGCCTGACCGCCGCGCACGTCGCTAAGTTCTCGCTTTATCGGGTTAAGGCCTGGCATCCTGAGTGCGATCTCGCCGTGGTTTACCATAAAAATAGCGAAGCTAATCTGCCGCCGCGTTTTCGCAACAGCCATATCGGCGACAAAGTGAATCTCTACGGCTACAGCTTTATCAGCGCGATGCCGGTCAGCTCCAGCGGCGAGAACCTGATTAATACGTCATTAGCGAACAGCTGGAACAAGGCGCAGTGCGTGGTGGTTGCGGCCAATGCCGGCGTGGTGAAAGGCATGTCGGGCGGCGCGGTCTATAACGCCTCGGATGATACCCTGGCGGGGGTGATCGTCGGCTACAGCAGCCGCATTGATGATAACCAGAGCGGGAAAACCCTCTATCGCGACGTTGCGCTCTATGTGCCCTATGCGCGCTTCGAGGCCTGGCTGAACGGCGTAGTGAAATCCTGACGGCCAGAAAAAAAGAAGGCCAGCATCGCTGGCCTTATTTGTTTACTTCGCGCCGCCCGGACGCAGCGCCGGGAACAGGATCACGTCGCGAATGGTATGGCTGTTGGTGAACAGCATAACCATGCGGTCGATACCGATGCCCAGACCCGCCGTCGGCGGCAGGCCATGTTCCAGCGCCGTAACGTAGTCTTCGTCGTAGAACATCGCTTCGTCGTCGCCCGCGTCTTTCGCGTTTACCTGCTGCTGGAAACGCTCCGCCTGATCTTCCGCATCGTTCAGCTCCGAGAAGCCGTTGCCGATTTCGCGGCCGCCGATAAAGAATTCAAAACGATCGGTAATTTCCGGGTTTTCGTCGTTGCGGCGCGCCAGCGGCGACACTTCCGCCGGGTATTCGGTGATAAACGTCGGCTGGATCAAATGCGCTTCCGCCGTCTCTTCGAAAATCTCCGTCACTACGCGGCCCAGGCCCCAGCTCTTCTCGACTTTAATGCCGATAGCCTGTGCAATCGCCACGGCTTTGTCGAAATCATCCAGATCCGCCAGATCGGTTTCCGGGCGGTACTTTTTGATCGCTTCGCGCATGGTCAGCTGCTCAAACGGCTTGCCGAAATCGAATTCCTGCTCGCCGTAAGGCACTTTAGTGGTGCCGAGCACGTCCTGCGCCAGGGTGCGGAACAGGCTTTCAGTCAGTTCGATCAGGTCTTTGTAATCCGCGTAGGCCATATAGAGTTCCATCATGGTGAACTCAGGGTTATGGCGCGGCGAGATGCCTTCGTTACGGAAGTTACGGTTGATCTCGAATACGCGATCGAAACCGCCTACCACCAGACGCTTCAGGTAGAGCTCCGGCGCGATACGCAGATACATGTCGATATCGAGCGCATTGTGATGGGTGATAAACGGACGCGCGGAGGCACCGCCCGGGATCACCTGCATCATCGGGGTTTCCACTTCCATAAAGTCGCGGTTCACCATGAACTGGCGGATGCCGGCCATGATTTTTGAACGCACTTTAAAGGTGTGGCGCGAATCGTCGTTGGCAATCAGATCGAGATAGCGCTGGCGATAGCGGGTTTCCTGATCGGCGAGGCCGTGGAATTTGTCCGGCAGCGGGCGCAGCGCTTTGGTCAGCAGACGCAGCTCGTGGCAGTGAATCGACAGCTCACCGGTTTTGGTTTTGAACAGCTTGCCGCGCGCGCCGAGGATATCGCCCAGATCCCATTTCTTGAACTGTTCGTTATAGATGCCTTCCGCCAGGTCGTCGCGCGACACATAGAGCTGAATGCGGCCGCCCACGTCCTGCAGCGTCACAAAAGAGGCCTTGCCCATAATGCGGCGGGTCATCATGCGTCCGGCAACGCTGACCTCAACGCCTAAATCTTCCAGCTCTTCGTTGCTCTTCTCGTCATACTGCGCGTGCAGCACGTCCGAGGTGGTATCACGGCGGAAATCGTTAGGAAAGGCCACGCCGTTTTCACGCAGCGCGCTGAGTTTTTCGCGACGCGTTTTCAGTTCGTTATTTAACTCAAGGGCGGCATCAGCGCTCTGCGGTTGTTGTTCTGACATGTCGGTTCCTTATAGCCCTGCTTTTAAACTTGCTTCAATAAAACGATCGAGATCGCCATCCAGCACCGCCTGAGTATTGCGGGTTTCAACGCCGGTGCGCAGATCTTTGATGCGGGAATCATCCAGCACATAGGAGCGAATCTGGCTACCCCAGCCGATGTCAGACTTGTTGTCTTCCAGCGCCTGCTTCTCAGCATTTTTCTTTTGCATCTCAAGCTCGTACAGCTTCGCCTTCATCTGCTTCATCGCCTGATCTTTGTTTTTATGCTGAGAGCGGTCGTTCTGACACTGCGTAACCGTGCCGGTCGGAATATGGGTGATACGCACCGCCGATTCGGTACGGTTAACGTGCTGACCGCCCGCGCCCGACGCGCGGTAGACGTCAATGCGCAGATCCGCCGGGTTGATGTCGATATCGATATCGTCATCCACTTCCGGATAAATAAACGCAGAGCTAAATGAGGTGTGGCGACGGCCGCCGGAGTCAAAAGGACTCTTACGCACCAGGCGATGCACGCCGGTTTCGGTACGCAGCCAGCCAAACGCGTAGTCGCCGGAAATGCGCACGGTGGCGGATTTCAGACCGGCCACTTCGCCTTCTGATTCTTCGATGATTTCGGTTTTAAAGCCTTTGGATTCGGCCCAGCGCAAATACATACGCAGCAGCATGCTGGCCCAGTCCTGCGCTTCGGTGCCACCGGAACCGGCCTGCAGATCGATATAGCAGTCGGCGCTGTCATATTCCCCGGAGAACATACGGCGGAATTCCAGCTCGCCCAGTTTGGTTTCCAGCGTGTCGAGTTCGGCAACGGCTTCGTTGAAAGTCTCTTCGTCGTCCGCTTCTACCGCCAGCTCCAGCAGTCCTTCAACATCTTCCAGGCCCTGCTGCATTTGATCGAGAGTGTCGACGATGGCTTCCAGCGAAGAGCGTTCTTTACCCAGCGCCTGCGCGCGTTCAGGTTCGTTCCAGACGTCTGGCTGCTCCAGCTCGGCGTTTACTTCTTCGAGACGTTCTTTCTTGGCATCGTAGTCAAAGATACCCCCTAAGAACGTCGCTGCGCTCGGTGAGGTCCTGGATGCGGTTTTTAACCGGATTAATTTCAAACATGGCTTTCGGGTCTTTTCGCTGAATGTCGGGATGGAAACCCCGCAGTCTAACTGAAATAGCCGTGAGATTGTAGGGTTTCAGTGGCGCGCCGTCCCTGGCAGTAAACCTCTTCGTCAGCGTGATCTCACCAGGTTGTTTGAGCCGCTCGTCACGTTTATGCTGCAAAATTCAGTGACCCACAAACAGCGGCTGGCGCTGATTAACTCTATGATTCAGGCGGGCGACGTACCGCAGGCGAAAAGCTTTATCGAGGCGCTTGCGCGCCGCGTACCGCAGCAAAAGGAAGAACTGATGACGATTGCGGAACAGCTTAAGCAAATGGGACGCGAAGAAGGCCTTAGCGAAGGCCGTTACAAAGGGCGCAATGAAGGCCAGCGCGAGGCGACGCTGGCGATTGCGCGCAATATGCTGTCCAGAGGGCTCGATTTTACGCTGGTGCAGGAAGTGACCGGGCTGTCGGCGGCGGATCTTCAGCAGATCCGCCACTGAGGCCGGATTAATTCAGCGGCCAGAGATGATCGATAATCAGCTGTACCGAGCGATTGCCGCGGTATTCATTGATATCGAGCTTAAAGGCCAGCTCCACCTGACGCACGCTGCTGTCAGGCCACAGCGTGGTGTCGACGTTAAAAGCGATGCCGTCAATCAGCGGGCCGCCGCCGAGCGGCTCCAGCATCACTTTCAGATGGCGTTCGCCTACCAGCCGCTGCTGCAGCAGTTTGAATTTGCCGTCGAAGGCGGGCTCAGGAAACGCCTGTCCCCAGGGGCCCGCTTCGCGCAGCAGCTCGGCGGTCTGTATGCTGAACTCGCCCGGCTGCAGCGCGCCGTCTGACCAGATAACGCTCTGCAGCGTCTCTTCGCTCAGCCACTCTCCCAGCAGCTCGGCGAAACGCTGACGGAACGCCTCGAACTGCGTCTCCTCCAGCGACAGCCCCGCCGCCATGGCGTGACCGCCAAACTTCAGCATCATGCCGGGATAGAGCGTATCGAGCCGCTCCAGCGCGTCACGCAGGTGCAGGCCGGGAATCGACCGTCCAGAGCCTTTTAGCGTGCCGTCGCCCGCCGGGGCAAAAGCGATAACCGGACGATAAAAACGCTCTTTCAGCCGCGAGGCAAGAATGCCGACCACGCCCTGATGCCATTCAGGATGGTAAAAAGCCAGTCCCAGCGGCAGGTCGGTCTGCTGACGCTCCAGCGCCTGACACAGCGCCAGCGCCTCGCTCTGCATACCCTGTTCAATCTCTTTGCGCGTCTGGTTGAGTGCATCCAGCTCGCTGGCCAGCATACGCGCCTGCGTAATGTCGTCGGTAAGCAGCAGCGCCACGCCGACCGACATATCATCGAGCCGCCCCGCCGCATTCAGGCGCGGGCCAAGGGCGAAGCCGAGGTCGCTCGCCACCAGCTGGCGCGCGTCGCGGTTGGCGATCTCCAGCAGCGCGCGTATGCCCGGACGGCACTTTCCGGCGCGAATGCGGCTCAGCCCCTGCCACACCAGAATACGGTTATTGACGTCGAGCGGCACCACATCGGCCACGGTGCCGAGCGCGACCAGATCCAGCAGCTCCGCCAGGTTCGGCTCGGCGCGCGTTGCGCCAAACCAGCCCAGCTTACGCAGATGCGCGCGCAGCGCCATCATCAGGTAAAACGCGACGCCGACCCCCGCCAGCGCGCGCGACGGAAAGGCGCAGTCGTGCAGATTGGGGTTAACAATCGCCTCCGCCTCAGGCAGGGTTTCGCCCGGCAGATGGTGATCGGTGATCAGCACCGGAATGCCGTGCTGATGCGCGCAGGCGACGCCGCTGTGGGAAGAGATGCCGTTATCCACCGTCAGGATCAGCTGCGCGCCGCGTGCGCGCGCCTGCTCCACCACTTCCGGGCTCAGGCCGTAGCCGTCATCGAAGCGGTTAGGCACCAGATACTGCACGTTATGGCCGCCCATACTGCGCAGCGCCAGCACCGTCAGCGCAGTGCTGGTCGCGCCGTCGGCGTCGAAATCGCCCACGACCATAATGCGCCGCCCGTCGAGCAGCGCCTGGTGCAGCAGCTCAACCGCCTCATCCAGCCCGTTCAGGGTGGTGAAAGGCAGCAGATGCTTCGCACCGCGCTCCAGCTCAGCCGGGCTGCGCACGCCGCGCTGCAGATAAAGCCGTTTAAGCAGCGGCGGAAGATCCGTCGGGAGTTGATCCTCAACGCTCACTTCACGCCGCCGCAGTTCTACTGATTTAATCACTGCCAATTAGCCACCGCGCTTCTGCTGATCCAACACCTGCTTCAGCTCCTGCGGCCCCTGATAACCCGGGATCATCATGCCGGAGTCGGTCAGGATCGCCGGCGTGCCCTGGATGCCGTAAAGAATGCCCAGCTTGTAGTGCTGATCGAGATCGATCTTACAGCTGTCCGGCGCGCTCATCTGCGGCGCGTTGCCCTTCATCGCTTCATCAAAGGCTTTGTTGCGATCGGCCGCGCACCAGATCGCCTTCATGGCGTTTTCTATCTGGCCGTGCAGCCCTTCGCGTGGGAAAGCGAGGTAGCGCACCGTGATGCCCAGCGCATTGTAATCGGCCATTTGCTCATGCAGCTTGCGGCAGTAGCCGCAGGTGATATCGGTAAAAACGGTAATGACGTGCTGCTCTTTCGCCGCTTTATAGACGATCATCTGCGGCGCCAGCGCCTCGACCTTTTTGTCGAGCAGCTGATTGGTGACGTTGACCGGCTGCGCGCCGCTGACGTCGTAGAGCGGGCCCTGAATCATATGTTTGCCATCTTCGGTAACGTAAATCACACCGCTTTCCGTCAGCACGGTTTTAAAACCCGGCAGCGGCGATGGCGCGATTTCTGTCTGCTTCAGGCCCAGCTTTTTCAGGGACTGCAGGATCGCGCCGTCATCGGCCTGAGCTACGCTGCTGAAGGCGCCAGCCAACAGAGCCAGCAGGAGAAATTTCTTCATCTTCTTTCCTTAATGTCCGCGTCAGGCGCGCGGATGATGCTGTTGATGCAACTGACGCAGCCGCTCGGTAGCGACATGCGTATAAATTTGCGTGGTAGAGAGGTCGCTGTGTCCCAGCAACATCTGTACGACACGCAGGTCGGCGCCGTGGTTCAACAAATGGGTGGCGAAGGCGTGGCGCAGCACGTGCGGCGACAGTTTTTCGCTGTCGATGCCCGCCAGCACAGCGTAGTGCTTGATGCGGTGCCAGAATGTCTGTCGCGTCATCTGCTGCGCGCGGCTGCTGGGAAACATGACGTCCAGCGTCTGTCCGTTAAGCAGCCAGGGACGGCCATGTTCAAGGTAGTGTTCCAGCCAGTAAACGGCCTCTTCACCCAGCGGCACAAGACGCTCTTTATTGCCTTTCCCGATCACGCGCACCACGCCCTGACGCAGACTGACGTCGCTCAGGGTCAACCCGACCAGTTCCGAGACGCGCAGCCCCGTCGCGTAGAGCAGCTCCAGCATCGCCTTGTCGCGCAGCTCCAGCGGAATCTCGGTGCTGGGCGCCTGCAGCAGCCGCTCGACCTGCGCTTCGCTAAGATCTTTCGGCAGCCGCTGCGGCAGCTTCGGCGCAGAGAGCAGCGTGCTGGGATCGTCGCTGCGTAGCTTTTCGCGGTAGAGATACTGAAAGATGCGGCGCATGGCGCTGAGCAGCCGCGCCGAACTGCTGGCTTTATAACCGCCTTCCAGCCGCTCGGCGAGAAACTGCTGCAAATCCGCCGTCTGCAGCGTCAACAGCGTCAGACCGTGATGCGTCAGCCAGTCGGTCAGCGTCTTTAAGTCCTGGCGGTAAGAGGACAAGGTATTTTGCGCCAGATTGCGTTCAATCCAGAGCGCATCCAGAAACTGTTCTGTCAGGTCGCTGTCTTGCACGGTATCCCCGCCCTTGAGGTAAAATCATGCTCATTATGCCTGAATCCGCCCTGCTTCTGATACAATTGCGCCAAAGTCAGACTTACTCAGAGCATTATCTGCATGAAAATTGGTCTTTTTTACGGCTCAAGTACCTGCTATACCGAAATGGCCGCAGAGAAAATCCGCGACTTTATCGGGGCTGAGCTGGTCACACTGCACAACGTGAAAGATGACGATCCGCTGCTGATGGAGCAGTACGATTTACTGATTTTAGGCATCCCTACCTGGGATTTCGGCGAGCTGCAGGAGGACTGGGAAGCGATCTGGCCGCAGCTGCCGACGCTCAATCTGCGGGGTAAAATCGTCGCGCTCTACGGCATGGGCGACCAGCTTGGCTATGGTGAATGGTTTCTGGACGCAATGGGTATGCTGCATGAGCTGCTGCTGCCGATGGGGGTGACGTTTGTTGGTTACTGGCCGCTGGAAGGCTATGAATTTACCAGTCCGAAGCCGCTTAGCGCCGATGGCAAGCAGTTCGTTGGCCTGGCGCTGGACGATGTTAATCAGTTCGACGTGACCGATGAACGCATCGAACAGTGGTGCGAGCAGATCCTGACCGAAACCGCCGCGCTGCTGTAGCGGTCGGCCTACCCCTTTTCCGCGCGGCAGAGCAAACGGGCGCGGAACTGACGCCACCGGGCGGGCGGCATCATATCCTGCATCAGCCACAGCCTGTACAGGCGTCCTTTTTCACTGCGCAACACCAGCAGCGCTGCGCCAGGCAGCCAGCGGATCGGCCCGACGATGCGCCAGCGCGCGCCCTGCCAGCGCCAGCTGTCGTCACTTTTATGCTGTAACAGTCCCCGCCGCTGCGCCAGGCGTCGCTGCTGCTGCAGGCTTTCGCGCATCATCAGCAGCAAGATCGGGATTTTTATCAGCCAGAAAAGCGCGGGCAACGGCGCGCCCGCTACCGTAAGCAGCGCGCCTGTCGCAAGCGCGCCATGCAGCACGCGCGCCTGCCGCGACGGCCGCAGCTTACATTGCCACGGGGCCGCGTTCACGGTTGCGCTGTTGGATCAGCCGGATAATGCGCTTCAGCTCGGGATCGGCCGGTTCGCCGTGATCCATCATCCAGTTGAAGAGATCGGGATCGTCGCTCTTCAGCAGCGCGACAAAAGCCTTTTTGTCGGTATCGCTAAGCGTGTCATATTCATATTTGAAGAAAGGCATAATAGCCACATCCAGCTCCAGCATGCCGCGACGGCAGGCCCAGTGAATGCGTGATTTGTCATGAATGTCCATGTGAGTTATTTCCGCAGTTCAGACAGTGCGGCTAGTGTAACCTGGTTTTATTGCGCCTGCAGGCGCCCGTTGCGATGCTGTGCGACGCGCCGCGCGCGCATGCCTGTCGTTACCGCGCCGACTCGCGATTTGTGCGCCCGATTCCGTAAACCTGTTGCAAAGCCAGTACGCTCTTTTAACATTGAGTTCAGGATTAACCTTTTTAATCAGGACAGCCAATGCCTATTTTCAGCTTACCGCCGCGCCAGCCCGTGGCCGCCTCTCGTCTGCCGTTAACCCTGATGTCGCTGGAGGCCTGGGCGCTGGTAGCGGTGCAGGGTGCCGACAGCACCTCTTATCTGCAAGGCCAGCTTACGCTGGACGTCGCCGCGATGGGGGCGGATCAGCACCGTCCGGCGGCGCACTGCGACGCGAAAGGCAAAATGTGGAGTAACCTGCGTCTGTTCCATCGCGGTGAAGGCTACGCCTACCTGGTGCGTCGCGAGCTGCGCGACACGCAGCTGGCCGAACTGAAAAAATATGCGGTGTTCTCTAAAGTGACGCTGCTACCGGACGATGAAGCGGTGCTGCTTGGCGTAGCGGGCTTCCAGGCGCGCGCGGCGCTGGCCAGCCTGTTCGATACCCTGCCGGACAGCGAGACGCCAGTGGTGCAGCAGGCGGACACCACGCTGCTGTGGTTCGCCACGCCCGCCGAGCGCTTCCTGATTGTGACCACAGACGAGCAGGCGCAGGTGCTGCAGCAGAAGCTGGCTGACGACGCGCAGCTGAACGACAGCACGCAGTGGCTGGCGCTTGATATCGAGGCGGGCATACCGGTGATCGACCCGGCGACCTCCGCGCAGCTGATCCCGCAGGCCACCAATATGCAGGCGCTCGACGCCATCAGCTTTAAAAAAGGCTGCTATACCGGGCAGGAGATGGTGGCGCGCGCCAAATTCCGCGGCGCTAACAAGCGCGCGCTTTACTGGCTGGCGGGCCAGGCGAGCCGGGTTCCCGCAGCGAATGATTCGCTGGAGCTGCAAATGGGCGAGCGCTGGCGTCGTACCGGCACCGTGCTTGCCGCCGTTCAGCTTGAGGATGGCGACGTGTGGGTTCAGGTGGTGATGAACAACGATCTGGAGCCGGAAAGCGTGCTGCGCGTGGAAGGTGATGAGGGCGGCCGTCTGCTGATTCAGCCGCTGCCCTATTCGCTGGAAGAGTAACGTCTGGCTGCAACCTCCCTCTCCTTATGGGAGGGAGGTTGCGGTTTACATAACATAAAAATAGATGGCGCAGAAATGACAGGCGCTGCCGCCCAGCACAAAGGCGTGCCAGATGGCGTGGTTATAGGGTATGCGTCGCGCCACATAGAAAATAACGCCGAGCGAATAGATAATGCCGCCCGCCGCCAGCAGCCAGATGCCTCCTGGCGATAGCTTCAGCGTCAGCTGATAAATCACAACCAGCGACAGCCATCCCATACAGAGATAGGTCACCAGCGACAGCGCCTTGAAGCGGTGCGCAATGGTGAGCTTAAAAATAATCCCCGCCAGCGCCAGACCCCAGATCACCACCATCATCCCATGCGCCAGCGGCGACTTCAGCCCTACCAGCAAGAAAGGCGTATAGGTGCCGGCGATCAGCAGATAGATGGCGCAGTGGTCGAGCTTTTTCAGCCAGCGCTTGGCCCCGTGATGAGGAATGGCGTGATAAAGCGTAGAAGCCAGGAACAGCAGAATCATGCTGCCGCCGTACAGGCTATAGCTGGTGATGGCGGTGGCGCTGGCACCCATTTCAACCGCCTGCACCAGCAGCAGCACCAGTCCGACAATGCCGAACAGGCAGCCGAAACCATGGCTGATGCTGTTGGCGATCTCCTCAGCGAGTGAATAGCCCTGAGCGACTAACCGATTTTTCATAATGGCGCGATCCTGAATGTCGGGTTGAGTGAGGATTTTATAACCACCAGCATAACCGGGAACATTTTGAGAGTACAATTGTACGCTAAAATTAATCTGTGAATGCCTGTTACAGCCTGTGCGCTGCGCAAATCTGGTACACTGCCTGCAGATCCATTTTTAATGAGCGCGCCCGCAGATGTTCTCTCATCACGATCTTGCCAGCCTGAATGACCTGGAGATGCAGGTTTATCACGACATCATTAAACACCCGGAAAGCGTCAGTTATATGACCATCCGTGAGCTGGCGGAGCGAGCGGGCGTCTCTACCACCACCGTGCTGCGCTTCTGCCGCAAGATGCGGTGCGACGGCTGGTCGGAATTCCGCATCCGTTTTCGCCTGGCGCAGCAGCAGACGCAGCCGGTACAGGCGAACGTTGGCGTCAGCGAAATGCTGAGCTTTTTCAAAAGCATTAATAACGACGAATTCAGCGAGCTGATATCCCGCGCCGCCAGGATGATTAATCAGGCTGACCAGCTTTTCTTTATTGGCGCGGGCACCTCGGGCAGCCTGGCTAAATATGGTGCGCGCTTTTTCTCTAACGTAGGGAAATTCAGCCACTATATCGACGATCCCTATTATCCGGTCAGCGGCAGCGTAGATGAAAATACGCTGGCGATATTGCTCTCTGTCTCTGGCGAGACGCCGGAAATATTGCGCCTCGCCAGCCAGTTCAGTCTGCGTCGCTGCCAGACCCTTGCCATTACCCATTCCGAGAGCAGCTCACTGGCGAAAATGAGCGATTTCGCCCTGGCTTATCATGTCCCGGTGATCCGCCTGAGCGATAATTACGACATCACTACCCAGGTGCCGGTTATGTATATTCTTGAAGCTATCGGTCGGCTGCTGATTAAATAAAACAGGCTGTTTTACGGGCGTAACATATTACCCTGGCGCGCCGGTGTTATATCGTGACTTCCCTTTTTGCTTTGCTACACTCGCGGCAAGATTTATTTCGCTGAGAGGGACGTATGCATAACGAATCAGGCTTTCCGCAACACTTCTTATGGGGCGGCGCGGTGGCGGCGCATCAGGTCGAGGGCGGCTGGGATCAAGGCGGCAAAGGCGTCAGCATTGCCGACGTGCTGACCGGCGGCGCGCATGGCGTCAGCCGCGTTATTACCGACGGCGTGCAGCCAGGCAACTTTTACCCTAATCATCAGGGCGTGGAGTTTTATTCCCGCTATAAAGAGGATGTGGCGCTGTTTGCCGAGATGGGCTTTAAGTGTTTCCGTACCTCCATCGCCTGGACGCGTATCTTCCCTGACGGCGACGAGCAGGAACCGAACGAAGCGGGCCTGCAGTTTTACGACGACCTGTTCGACGAACTGCTGAAATATGGCATCGAGCCGGTTATCACCCTCTCCCACTTTGAAATGCCCTATCACCTGGTGAAACAGTATGGCGGCTGGCGCAGCCGTCAGGTGGTAGATTTCTTTGTGCGCTTTAGTGAAGTAGTTATGCGTCGCTATCAGCACAAGGTGAAGTACTGGATGACCTTCAACGAAATCAACAATCAGCGCAACTGGCAGTATCCGCTGTTTGGCTACTGCTGTTCCGGCGTGGTCTTCACCGAGCATGAAAAGCCGGAAGAGGTGATGTATCAGGTGATGCATCATCAGTTTGTCGCCAGCGCAAAAGTGGTCAACCTGGGTCACGCCATCAATCCCGATTTTCAGATCGGCTGCATGATCGCCATGGTGCCGATTTACCCTTACTCCTGCCATCCGGACGACGTGATGCTGGCGCAGGAAGCGATGCATCAGCGCTATGTCTTCAGCGACGTGCAGATGCGCGGCGCTTATCCGGCCTATACGCTAAAAGAGTGGGCGCGCAAAGGCTACCAGATTCAGATGGAGGCGGATGACGCCGAGACGCTACGCAACGGCTGCGCCGACTATGTTGGCTTCAGCTACTACATGAGCAATGCGGTAAAACATGACGCCAGCGGCGTGGAGGATCCCATTACCGGCTTTGAAGGCGTAGTGAAAAACCCGCATGTCGGTGCCTCCGACTGGGGCTGGCAGATCGATCCGGCCGGGCTGCGCTATGCGCTGAACGTGCTTTACGAGCGTTACCAGAAGCCGCTGTTTATCGTGGAGAACGGCTTTGGCGCAATCGACCAGCCGAATGAGAACGGCGTGATTGAAGATGACTACCGTATCGACTACCTGCGCGCGCATATCGCCGAGATGAAAAAAGCGGTGGTGCACGACGGCGTCGCGCTGATGGGCTATACGCCCTGGGGCTGCATCGATTGCGTCTCTTTCACCACCGGCCAGTACAACAAGCGCTACGGCTTTATCCACGTCAACAAAAACGACGACGGCAGCGGCGACTTTGCCCGCTCGCGTAAAAAGAGCTTCGGCTGGTATCAGCAGGTTATCGCCAGCAACGGCGAAACGATCTGAGTCTCATCGGGCCGCGCCGCAACAGACGTGGCCCGACTTTTTAGCGGCCGCCCGCGGCGTCGATAAAGGTGCCGGTGATATAAGAGGCCGCCTCGCTCGCCAGCCAGGCAATCGCTTCGGCAATCTCTTCCGCCTCTCCGCCGCGCCCCATCGGGATCACCCCTGCCATACCCGCCACGCGATCGACGCGTCCCGGCTCGCCGCCGTCCGCATGCATCTCGGTATAGATAAAGCCCGGCCGCACGCCATTAACGCGAATGCCCTGTGCCGCCACCTCCAGCGATAATCCGCGCGTCAGCGTATCCATCGCCCCTTTCGACGCCGCATAATCAACATATTCTCCCGGCGCGCCAAGACGCGACGCGGCTGAGGAGACGTTAATAATCGTCCCACCCTGGCCGCCGTGATGCGTGCCCATACGCTTTACCGCTTCGCGGCAGCAGAGAAAAGCGCCAGTGACGTTGGTGGCGAAAACGCGCTGCAGCCGTTCAGCGCTGAGATCCTCAACGCGGCACTGCGTAAAGAGGATACCCGCATTGTTGACCAGCACGCCGAGCGGCATCGCTTCCTCATCCAGTCGCTGAAACAGCGCCACGACCTGCGCCTCATCGGCAATATCCGCCTGAACGGCAAAGGCTTCGCCGCCCTGCTCGCGGATCTCTGCCACCACCTGTTGCGCCTCTTCTGCACGCTGACGATAGTTAACCGCCACGCGATAGCCCTGCTGCGCCAGCTTCAGCGCCGTCGCGCGGCCAATCCCCCGGCTTGCGCCGGTAACCAGAGCCAGTGTCATATTTTCTCCACAAAAAAGGGCCGGATAAGCGGCCCTTGTTGTCTATGTTTTGCGTGACGCTTACTGATAGTCGCTCATCGGCACGCAGGAACAGAACAGGTTGCGATCGCCGAACACGTCGTCGAGACGCTTCACCGTCGGCCAGTATTTATTGTCGCTGCCTGCCGGGAAGACCGCCAGCTCACGGCTGTAGGGATGATTCCACTCGCCTGCCAGTTCGACCTGCGTGTGCGGCGCGTTAACCAGCGGATTATCCTCAGCAGGCCATTCGCCGTCCGCTACGCGATCGATCTCCATCCGGATAGAGAGCATCGCATCGATAAAGCGATCCAGTTCCGTTTTGCTCTCGGACTCGGTCGGCTCCACCATCAGGGTGCCGGCGACCGGGAACGACATTGTCGGCGCGTGGAAACCGTAGTCGATTAATCGCTTGGCGATATCCAGCTCGCTGATGCCGGTCTGCTCTTTCAGCGGACGAATGTCGAGAATACATTCGTGCGCCACGCGACCGTCGCGCCCGGCGTACAGGATCGGGTAGGCCGACTGCAGGCGGCTGGCGATATAGTTGGCGTTAAGAATAGCGACCTGGCTGGCGCGCTTCAGTCCCTCCGCGCCCATCATGCGGATATACATCCAGCTAATCGGCAGAATAGAGGCGCTGCCGAACGGCGCCGCTGACACCGCGCCCTGCTGCGTCAGTACGCCGTCGATCTGCACTACGCTGTGGCCCGGCACGAACGGTGCCAGATGCGCTTTCACGCCGATCGGTCCCATGCCGGGGCCACCGCCGCCGTGCGGAATACAGAAGGTTTTATGCAGATTCAGGTGCGACACGTCCGCGCCGATATAGCCTGGCGTGGTAATGCCCACCTGCGCATTCATATTGGCACCGTCGAGATAAACCTGCCCACCGTGCTGATGCACGATCTGGCACACTTCGCGGATCGTCTCTTCATAGACGCCGTGCGTCGAAGGATAGGTCACCATAATGCAGGAGAGATGCTCGCCTGCCTGCGCCGCTTTTTCACGCAGGTCGCCGAGATCGATATTGCCCTGCTTGTCGCAGGCCACCACCACCACTTCCATTCCCGCCATCTGCGCCGAGGCTGGGTTGGTGCCGTGCGCAGAGCTCGGGATCAGGCAGAGATTGCGCGCGCCTTCATTACGGCTTTCGTGATAGCGACGAATAGCCAGCAGCCCGGCATATTCGCCCTGGGCACCGGAGTTCGGCTGCATGCAGAGCGCGTCATAGCCGGTAAGCTGAACCAGCCACTGCGACAGCTGGCCGATCATCTGCAGATAGCCAGAGGCCTGTTCTGCCGGGCAGAACGGATGCAGTTCAGCGAATTCCGGCCAGGTGATGGGGATCATCTCGGCGGCGGCGTTAAGCTTCATGGTGCAGGAGCCAAGCGGGATCATCGCCTGATTCAGCGCCAGATCCTTTTTCTCCAGGCTGTGCATATAGCGCATCATCTCGGTTTCGCTGTGATAGCGGTTGAAGACCGGATGGGTCAGGATTTCGCTCTGGCGCAGCTGCGCGGCGGGGATCGCCTGGCTGTCAGCCGCAACGGCGGCGTCCAGCTTGTCGATATCCTGACCGTGCTCGTCGCCCAGCAGGATAGCGAACAGCGCCAGCACATCCTCGCGGCGCGTGGTTTCGTCCAGCGTAATGCCGACCGCGTGATGAATATCGCTGCGCAGGTTGACGCCGAAGCTCTGCGCGCGGTTCAGCACCGCGCCTTTGTCTTCCACCTCGACCGTCAGGGTATCGAACCAGCTGTTGTGGCGCAGCTTCAGCCCGCCGTTTTGCAGTCCGGTCGCCAGAATAGTCGTCAGGCGATGGATGCGGGAAGCGATGCGCTTCAGCCCTTTCGGACCGTGATAAACCGCGTACAGGCCGGCGATATTGGCGAGCAGTACCTGAGAGGTACAGATGTTAGAGTTCGCTTTTTCACGACGGATATGCTGTTCGCGCGTCTGCATCGCCATGCGCAGCGCGGTATTGCCTGCGGCGTCGCGCGAGACGCCGATGATGCGTCCCGGCATCGAGCGCTTGTGCTCGTCGCGGCTGGCGAAGAAGGCGGCGTGCGGGCCACCGTAGCCCATCGGCACGCCGAAACGCTGCGCCGATCCGAAGACAATGTCCGCGCCCTGCTTGCCCGGCGCTTCCAGCATCACCAGTGCCATAAAGTCCGACGCGACGCTGACGATGATTTTGCGGCTTTTGAGCTCGGCGATCAGCGCGCTGTAGTCGTGCGCTTCGCCGGTGGTGCCGACCTGTTGCAGCAGCACGCCGAACAGCTGGTCATGCTCCAGCGCTTTCTCGGCGCGGTCGATAATCAGCTCGAAGCCGAAGGTCTCCGCGCGGGTGCGCACCACGTCGAGCGTCTGTGGATGGATATCTTCCGCGATAAAGAATTTACCGGCGTTTTTAAGTTTGCTGACGCGCTTCGCCATCGCCATCGCTTCTGCCGCCGCCGTGGCTTCATCGAGCAGCGAAGCGGAGGCGACATCCAGACCGGTAAGATCGAGCGTCACCTGTTGAAAGTTAAGCAGCGCTTCAAGTCGGCCCTGCGACACTTCTGGCTGGTAAGGAGTATAGGCGGTGTACCAGCCCGGATTTTCCAGCATATTGCGCAGGATCACCGGCGGCGTCACGACCGCGCTGTAACCCATGCCGATCCAGGATTTGTAGCGCTGATTCTGACCGGCGATCGCCTTAAGCTCGGCCAGCGCCTGCTGCTCGGTCGCCGCGTCGCCGACGGCGGGTGGACCGGGCAGCTGAATGTCGGCAGGCACAATCGCGCCGATTAGCGCGTCCAGCGAGCTGGCGCCGATCGCCTCCAGCATCAAAGCCTGTTGTTCCGGCGAGGGACCGATATGGCGTTCAATGAAGGCGCCGTTGTGTTCGAGCTGGCTCAAAGTCTGGGTCATTAGCAGTCAATCCTGAATCGGGCTGGAATACAGAGAAAGCAAGGTCGTTAAAAGCGGCCAGAGCGGGCTGGCCGCCGTGTTGCTTATTCGTCGATGGAGGCTTTATAGGCGTCCGCATCCAGCAGCGAATCGAGTTCAGATTCGTCGCTGGGTTTGATTCTGAACAGCCAACCGGCTGCATAGGGCTCGCTGTTGACCAGCTCCGGCGCATCGCCCAGCTCGTCGTTTACGGCCACGATTTCGCCGCTAATGGGCGCATAAATATCGGACGCGGCTTTGACTGACTCCGCGACGGCGCACTCGTCCCCAGCGGAGTAGGTGTTGCCGACCTCTGGCAGATCGACAAAGACCATATCGCCTAACAGCTCCTGAGCGTGCTCGGTAATGCCGACGGTAAAGGTGCCGTCCGCTTCTTTACGCACCCACTCATGACTGTCGCGGTACTTCAATTCATTTGGCACATTGCTCATCGCCCTTTCTCCTGAAAATAGATTACTGAACCGGCTTGCCGCCGCGTACAAAAACAGGTTTGGTTACTTTTACCGGCATCTCGCGCTGACGGATCTCAACGATAGCGTGCTCGCCGATACCTGCCGGCACGCGCGCCAGCGCAATACTGTAGCCGAGCGTCGGCGAGAAGGAGCCGCTGGTGATAACGCCCTGCTGCGATTGCCCCTGCGCGTCAGTGAAGCGTACCGGCTGACCGCTACGCAGCACCCCTTTTTCCGTCATGATCAGGCCAACCAGTTTTTCTGTGCCCTTTTCGCGCTGCATCTCCAGCGCCTCGCGTCCGATAAAGTCGCGATCGGCAGGCTCCCAGCAAATCGTCCAGCCCATATTGGCCGCCAGCGGCGAAACGCCTTCGTCCATCTCCTGCCCGTAGAGGTTCATGCCCGCTTCCAGACGCAGCGTGTCGCGCGCGCCCAGCCCTGCGGGCTTAACACCCGCCGCAAGCAGACGCTGCCAGAAATCCGCCGCCATGGTCGCGGGCAGTGCAATTTCATAGCCCGCTTCGCCGGTATAGCCGGTCGTGGCGATAAAGAGCTCACCCGACTGTACGCCGAAAAAGGGTTTCATGCCGGTTACCGCTTCGCGCTGCTCCGCGCTGAACAGGGTCTGCGCTTTCTGCTGCGCCTGCGGGCCCTGCACGGCGATAAGCGCCAGGTCATCGCGCTCCGTCAGCGCGACGCCATAGGCCTGGGCATGTTTGCCGATCCACGCCAGATCTTTTTCTCGCGTCGCCGAGTTAACGACGAGACGGAAAAAGTCTTCGGTCATAAAGTAAACAATCAAATCATCAATGACGCCACCGGAGGCATTCAGCATGCCGGTATAAAGCGCTTTGCCGGGCTGCGTCAGCCTGGCGACATCGTTCGCCAGCAGATGGCGCAGGAAGTCGCGCGTCTGCGCGCCGTGCAGATCGACGATAGTCATATGCGAAACGTCGAACATACCGGCGTCCTGACGTACGGCATGATGCTCGTCCATCTGCGAGCCGTAATGCAGCGGCATCATCCAGCCGTGGAAGTCGACCATGCGGGCGCCGCAGGCCTGATGCTGTTCAAATAACGGGGTTTGCTGAGTCATAACCATCCTGTCGCGAAGCGGGTAAGTTTCGGGCGGGCGTCAGCCTGCAAATCGCCCGGCGCAAACGTTCTCTTTTCCCTGACGTTATCATTGAAAAGACGATTTAACCATAAGCTGTACAGGGGCGAATTGAAGCATGTCTTTAAAGGGGCACGCAAAGCCAGCAGCATAATTAACTGTGGTTTTGTGATTTTCCTCGCAGGAAAGAAGCGAAACGCCGTGCGAGATAGCAAGATAATCAGCTGTGTCGCGCAGAATGTTAACAACGCGCTTTAAAGCCCGCGCTCAGGAATAAATAAAACTAATGCGAACACGGGGGTGAAATTAGAATAAATCAAACGAGGCACGCTACAGGTGCAGCGCCGCTCTTTTTTGGTGCATCCCTGAACGGCAGGCGTAAAAAAGCCAGCGCAAGGCTGGCTCATAACGGAAACGACCGACGCTAACGCAGCCAGGCGGGCATATCGTGCAGCCCCATCGCCTGACGCAGCATAACCGGCTTGACGCCTGGCAGCGTATCCGCCAGCTTCAGCCCCAGATCGCGCAGCAGCTTTTTCGCCGGATGGGTGCCGGCGAAAAGCTCGCGGAACCCCTGCATGCCCGCCAGCATCAGCGCCGCGCTGTGCTTGCGGCTGCGCTCATAGCGGCGCAGATAGAGGTGCTGACCGATATCTTTGCCCTGCTGATGCAGGCGGCGGATTTCGCCGATCAGCTCCGCCGCGTCCATAAAGCCGAGATTCACGCCCTGCCCCGCCAGCGGATGTATGGTATGCGCGGCGTCGCCGACCAGCGCCAGACGGTGCGCCGCAAAATTGCGGGCGTAGCGCGCCATCAGCGGGAAAGATTTGCGTTCGCTCTGCAGGTGACACAGGCCGAGGCGCATATCGAACGCCACCGCGAGCTGCTGGTTAAACAGCGCCTGCGGCATGCTCTCCAGCCGACTCGCCTCCTGCGGCGACAGCGACCAGACGATTGAGCTGAGGTGCGGATCCTGCATCGGCAGAAACGCCAGAATGCCGTCGCCGTGAAACACCTGGCGCGCCACCGCGTCATGCGGCAGATCGGTACGAATATTCGCCACCAGCGCGTGGTGATCGTAATCCCAGAAGGTTAAGGGAATATCCGCTTTGTTACGCAGCCAGGAGTTAGCGCCATCTGCGGCAATCAGCAGGCGCGCGGTCAGCATCGTGCCGTCCTGCAGCGTAATAAAGGCTTCATTTTCGCCGAACGCCACCTGCTGCAGCTGCGAAGGTGCCATCAGCGTAACGTCGCTGCAGCGGCTGGCGCGCTGCCAGAGGGCGCTGTGAATCGCCGGGTTTTCGATAATATGCCCCAGATGCGTCAGCCCCTGCTGCTCGTCATCAAAGCTGATGGTGCCGAAGCTGTCGCGATCCCACACTTCCATGCCGTGATAAGCGCTGGCGCGCCGCGCCAGAATATCGGACCAGACATCCAGCTTCTGCAGCAGCCGCTCGCTGGCGGCGTTGATGGCCGATACGCGAATCGACGGCGCAGCGCTGGCGTCGAACTGCGGCTCCGCCGTTTTTTCCAGCACGGCGACGCGCAGCCCGCTGCCCTGCAAACCGCAGGCGACCGTCAGTCCTACCATGCCGCCGCCGGCGATAACCACATCAAAACTTTGCATCGGTGCCCCTTAGTTAACGCTTAACCCAGCCAAGCGTGCGCTCAGCCAGTTGATTACGCAGCCACGGCAGATGATCCATCGCCATCAGCCCCAGATTTCGTCCCGCCACCAGCGGCGCATAGCGATTGGCGAACAGCCGCACCAGCCCGTCGGTGATGCCGATAGTCGCGTCGCGATCGGGCTGGCGACGCTGTTGATAGCGTTGCAGAACGTCATAGCTGCCCACATCCTGCTGCTGACGATGCGCGGCCGCCAGCGTTTCCGCCAGCGACATAACGTCGCGCAGCCCGAGGTTGAAACCCTGCCCGGCGATGGGATGCAGCGTCTGCGCCGCATTGCCAACCAGCGCCAGCCGATGTGAAACCTGCTGCCCGGCGCTCTGCAGCGCCAGCGGATAGCTTTCGCGCTGGCCGGTATGGGTAAAACACCCCAGCCGCCAGCCGAATGCGCGCTGCAGCTGCGCCAGAAATTCGCTGTCGCTCCAGCTCTCTACTTTCTCGCGCGCCGACAGCGGATGGCACCACACCAGCGACAGACGATTGTCCGACATCGGCAGCAGCGCCAGCGGACCGTGTTCGGTAAAGCGCTCAAAGGCGCGTCCCTGATGCGGCAGCTGAGTAGAGACGTTGGCGATAACCGCCAGCTGGTGATAATCCTCGCGCTGCCACTGGATGCCGAACGATGCGGCCAGCGGCGAGCGAGAGCCGTCTGCGGCCACCAGCAGCGCGCCGTCGAGCCGCTCCCCGCTCTCCAGCGTCACCTGTACGTTATCCTGCTGACGCTGAGCGCTGCTGACGCGCGCCGGGCAGTGCAGAGTAACGCCTGGCGCGCTTTTCAGACGGTCAAACAGCCTCTGGCCGACTTCAAAAAGTTCGACCACATACCCGAGCGCGGGGATCTGATACGCCTCGGCGTCCAGCGTGACAAAACCGGCATGCCCGCGATCGGAGACGTGAATATCTGTGATGGCGGTGGCGTGCTTCTCGATGCTGCGCCAGAGATCGATATCCACCAGCTGCTGACGCGTACCGGCTGCCAGCGCAATAGCGCGGCTGTCATACCCCGGATGCGAGCGGCTGTCGGGCGCGCTGTTCTCAATCAGCGTGACCGGCAGTTGCCCCTGGGTCAGATGGGAAATAGCCAGCGCAAGCGTCGCGCCGGTCATGCCGCCTCCGGCGATAATAACCGTCATGCCTGGCGCGCCGCTGCCATCAGCGCCTCAATCGCATCCGCGTCTTTTACCACGCTGTCGGTGAGATTCTCGTTGCCCGTTTCGGTGATCAGAATGTCATCTTCGATACGAACGCCGATGCCGCGATACTCTGCAGGCACGTCGGCATCCGGCGCGATATAGAGCCCTGGCTCAACGGTCAGCACCATGCCCGGCTCCAGCATGCGGTCGCGCGACGGGGTGCCGTAATGACCAACGTCATGCACGTCCAGGCCCAGCCAGTGGCTCAGCCCGTGCATAAAGAACTGGCGGTGCGCCTCTTCAGCGATCAGCGTCTCCACGTCGCCCTGCAGAATGCCCAGCTCCACCAGCCCGCTGACCATAATGCGCACCACCTCTTCGTTGACCTCGCGGATGCTGACGCCGGGACGGAAGAGCGCCAGCGCTTTGTAAAGCGACGCGAGCACGATGTCATAAATGGCGCGCTGCGGCGCGGAGAAGGTGCCGTTCACCGGGAAGGTGCGGGTAATATCGCCGGCGTAGCCGTGGAATTCACATCCTGCATCAATCAGCACCAGGTCGCCGTCGCGCAGCTCGCTCTCATTTTCGGTGTAGTGCAGAATGCAGCCGTTTTCGCCCGATCCGACAATGGTGTTATAAGCGGGAAAACGTGCGCCGTGACGGTTAAAGACGTAATGAATTTCGCCTTCAAGCTGATATTCAAACTGGCCGGGACGACAGGCTTCCATTGCGCGGATGTGCGCCAGCGCGCTGATTTTTCCGGCGCGGCGCAGAAGGTCGATCTCCTCCGGCCCTTTAAACAGGCGCATTTCATGCACCCAGGGACGCCAGTCGGTCAGCGTCGCCGGAGCGCTGAAGTTCTGTCGGAAGCCGCGGCGCAGCTTCTCCAGCGCGGCGAACACCAGCGTATCCGCCTCAGCGTACTCGCCCTGCGCGTGATAAACCACATCCAGCCCGTTCAGCAGCAGATGCAGCTGCTGGCCGATATCATCCCAGGGCAGCGCGCGATCGACGCCTAATTTTTCCGGCGCGGCATCCTGCCCCAGCCGACGCCCAAACCAGATTTCCGCCGTGAGATCCCGCACGCGGTTAAACAGCACGCTGTGGTTGTGGGTCGCATCGCTTTTTATCAGCACCAGCAGCGCCTGCGGCTCGTTAAAGCCGGTGAAATACCAGAAGTCGCTGTTCTGTCGGAACGGATATTCGCTGTCGTTGCTGCGGGTCACTTCCGGCGCGGCAAATATCAAGGCGGCGCTGCCCGGCGCCATTTTCGCCAGTAGCGCCTGTCGACGCTGCTGAAAAGTATCCAGAGAAATCATCTTTGCACTCCCTGTAGAAACGGGCGCGTTCGCGCCCTGTGATATCTGGCTTAGTGTAGCGTCGGTTTTTTCACTTCGGGGGCGGTAGGTTGCGGACGATTGAAGGTGTCATGGCACAGCAGCGCTGCCACGCGCACATATTCAATCACCTCTTCCAGCGACTGCTCCAGCTCATCCTGGTCTTCATCTTCTTCGTAGCCAAGCTGGGCGATGGTACGCAGATCGTCAATCGCTTCGCCGGTTTCGCCGGTGACCTTATCCAGCTTCGGCTGCGTAACGCCCAGCCCGAGCAGGAAATGATTAACCCAGCCCGCCAGCGCATCGGCGCGATCGAAGACAGTGATATCTTCGTCGTCCGGCAGCATCAGCTGAAACAGGAAGCCTTCATCTTCCAGCGTGTTGGCGGTGCTGTCATGCAGCGCCTGAAGAGGCAAAGCCAGCCCCTGCGAAAACGCCATACCTTCATTGGTAAGGTCGTGGACGAGCGTCCTCCAGCTGTTATCCTGATTGCCACCGCACAGAATGCCGCTGAGCAGGCCATGCATTTCCGCTGGCGTCATCCCCACGCCTTGTTGAGAGAGCGCCGAAGCCAGCGCGTTGTAATCGGGGGTTGCGTTCTGTAAAGACATAAGGATTCATCGTCGTTGGCAGAATAAGTTCGTGTTATGCTACCACTAGCTGCCTCAAGGTTTCCAGAAAAGGGGTTGTATCTTATTTCGCGGGTCTATATAGTTGCCCGCCTCCCAAAGCATTGAGCGTCAAGGGAGATGCGGGCGAAGTAATCAGTCAGGAAGGTGGCATGTCTGCACAACCAGTAGATATACAAATTTTTGGTCGTTCATTGAGAGTGAATTGTCCGCCTGAACAGCAAGATGCGCTGAATGCGGCTGCCGAAGATCTCAATCAACGGTTGCAAGATCTAAAAGTTCGCACTAGAGTCACAAATACCGAGCAACTGGTGTTCATCGCCGCGTTAAACATCTGCCATGAACTGGCGCAAGAGAAAGTGAAAACGCGCGATTATGCTGCTAATATGGAACAACGTATCCGTATCCTGCAGCAGACGATTGAACAGGCTCTTGTTGAGCAGGGTCGTATCACCGACCGCCAGGGTGCGAAGTTCGAATAATACTTTATGGTTGCTGTGTTACAGTAACGGTGAAGTCCATTTTCTCTGAGATGTTTGCAAGCGGGCCAGTCCCCTGAGCCGATATTTCATACCAACAGAGTGTGGCGCTCTGTAACCTGTGAGCATGCTCGGTTCGTCCGAGAAGCCTGATGGTTGCGACGGCACATTCACCTTGAACCAAGGGTTCAAGGGTTACAGCCTGCGGCGGCATCTCGGAGATCTCCTTACGTTTTGCATCTGTTTTTCCCCGTTGTGAATGATATAGTTGCTCAGTCAGCGACTTATCAACGGGGTTTCTGTGTCTCATCCCTCTCTGCTCGATCGACACCATATCCGCCAGCATGTGCGCCATCTGCGCCGCTCCCTGACGCCTGAACAGCAGGAACAGGCAGCCGATCGTCTGGCGGAACATGCCGTTAACTTTGCCCCCCTCGCTAACGCCAGCCATATCGCGCTCTTTTTGTCGGTAGATGGCGAGCTTAATACCCGTCCGCTCATCGCTAAGCTCTGGCAGCAAAAAAAACAGGTTTACCTGCCGGTGCTGCACCCTTTCGCCTCTGGCCATCTGCTGTTCCTGCGTTACACGCCTGAAACGGTGCTGACGCCAAATAAACTGCGCATTCCCGAACCGCCGCTCGATATCCGTCAGATGATTACGCTGGATCGGCTGGATGTCATGATGGTGCCACTGGTCGCTTTTGACGACAGCGGGCAGCGTCTCGGCATGGGCGGCGGCTTTTACGATCGCACCCTGCAGAACTGGCGTCAGCATGGCTTTCTGCCGGTTGGCGTGGCGCATGACTGTCAGCAGGTAGAGCGGCTGCCAACGGAGGAGTGGGATGTCCCCTTGCCTGCGGTGCTGACGCCGTCGCGTCTGTGGCAGTGGGAATAGCAGTGGTTGTCTGACACCTTCTCAGTGACCGGCGTCGGGGTTTTACAGTGATGCGCCGTCTGGAGAAAGAAGCAGACGGCGCATTTTCTGTTGAAGCGGAATCAGTAGAGCAGACGGGCGCGAATGGTGCCCGGAATCGCCTTCATCAGCTGCAGCGCTTTGTCCGCCTGATCCTGCGGCGCATCGATATCAATCACGACATAACCCATCATCGGCGAGGTCTGCAGGAACTGCGCGGCGATATTGACGCCCTGCTCGGCAAAGATCTGGTTAATCGCCGTTAACACGCCCGGACGGTTTTCATGAATGTGCAGCAGGCGGCTGGCGCTGGCGCCATGCATCGGCAGCGACACTTCCGGGAAATTAACCGCAGAGAGCGTTGAACCGTTATCGGAATATTTGGCCAGCTTGCCCGCGACTTCGATACCGATATTCTCCTGCGCCTCCTGCGTGGAGCCGCCGATATGCGGCGTCAGGATCACGTTGTCGAACTCGCACAGCGGCGAATTGAACGGCTCGCTGTTGGTCGCAGGCTCAAGCGGGAAGACGTCGATCGCGGCGCCCGCAAGGTGTTTGCTCGACAAGGCGTCGCACAGCGCTGGAATATCAACCACGGTGCCGCGCGAAGCGTTGATCAGCAAGGCGCCCTTCTTCATCTGCGCCAGCTCCTGCGCGCCGATCATATCCTGAGTTGACGGGGTTTCTGGCACATGCAGGCTCACCACGTCGCTCATATTCAGCAGGTCGGCAAGGTGACGCACCTGGGTAGCGTTGCCCAGCGGCAGTTTGTTTTCAATGTCGTAAAAGAAGACGTGCATCCCCAGGCTTTCAGCCAGCACGCCAAGCTGCATACCGATATGGCCATAGCCGATGATGCCGAGCTTTTTGCCGCGCGCTTCGAAAGAGCCAACAGCGTTTTTATTCCAGATGCCGCGGTGCGCTTTGGCGTTCGCCTCAGGAATACCGCGCAGCATCAGCAACATTTCGCCGATGACCAGCTCAGCGACCGAGCGGGTATTGGAGAACGGGGCGTTAAAGACCGGAATGCCGCGCGTCGCCGCCGCGTTGAGATCGACCTGATTGGTGCCGATACAGAAGCAGCCTACGGCGACCAGTTTTTCCGCCGCGGCGAAGATCTCTTCCGTCAGTTGGGTACGGGAGCGGATGCCGATGAAGTGCGCATCCCGAATGGAGGATTTCAGCGCTTCGTCATCCAGCGCGCCTTTATGGAATTCGATATTGGTGTAACCCGCCGCGCGCAGATTCTCCAGCGCGCTCTGGTGGACGCCTTCCACCAGCAGGAACTTAATCTTGTCTTTTTCCAGTGATACCTTTGCCATTTCCCCGACCCTATTGTGATTTCAACAATGGCCGCCATAAGCGCGCCTTCTGTCAAAATATCAAAATTTACGCCTGCGGCAATACAACCGATTGCCATGCCGCCAGCACGGGGAAGCCTGAGCTCAGCACATTGCCACAGAAAATCGGGAGCTGAACCAGGAACAAAGAACGAACCTGCTGTCGATGACGGTTATGTGACATAAGTCACCGAATTTAAGCGATGAAAGAAAAGATGTTTTGCGCAAGGAAATAACCGGCGCGTTCTCCGCGCCGGACAGATCATTTTTCGATGGTTTTGACGCCGTCTGGCGTGCCGATCAGCGCGATATCGGCACCGCGCGTGGCGAAGAGCCCCACCGTAACCACGCCAGGCAGCGCGTTAATGGTTCTTTCCAGCGCAATCGGATCGAGGATACGCAGGTTATGCACATCGAGGATGATGTTGCCGTTGTCGGTAACCACATGCTGGCGATATTCAGGCAGGCCGCCGAGCTTAACCAGTTCACGGCCAACATAGGCGCGCGCCATCGGGATCACCTCTACCGGCAGCGGAAACCGTCCCAGCACGTCCACCTCTTTCGAGGCGTCGGCGATGCAGATGAACTTGTGCGCGACGGCCGCCACGATCTTCTCGCGCGTCAGGGCTGCGCCGCCGCCTTTGATCATCTGCATCTGCGGATTGATCTCATCCGCGCCGTCAACGTAGATCGACAGATCGTCGATCTCATTGAGATCGAAAACCGGAATACCGAGTGCTTTCAGCTTCAGGGTTGATGCTTCGGAGCTGGAGACCGCGCCTTCAATCTGATGTTTCATCGTGGCCAGCGCGTCAATAAAGTGCGCCGCGGTGGAGCCGGTGCCGACGCCGACGACGGTGCCCGGCTGCACATATTTCAGTGCGGCCCAGCCTACGGCTTTTTTCAGTTCATCCTGGGTCATGGTATGTTTAAAACCTGTGCGACAACGAAGTGCGCGTAGTATAAATCAACGCCCGCCGAATGTGCGCGGCTGTTTAGGCTGGAATATTCGCTTTGGAAGCCAGCCCGCAAAAAAGGCGGTGCGCGGCGTGCAGAAAGATCCTTTCAGACGCGTCAGATGAATTTTTTGTGGCATAGTATCGTCCACCCTGAAGGAGAGAGAACAACAATGAAACGCCCCGATTATCGAACGCTTCAGGCGCTGGACGCAGTGATACGCGAACGCGGCTTTGAACGCGCCGCACAAAAATTATGCATTACGCAGTCGGCCGTATCGCAGCGTATTAAACAGCTGGAAAACCTGTTCGGCCAGCCGCTGCTGGTGCGCACCGTGCCGCCGCGCCCCACCGAGCAAGGCCAGAAACTGCTGGCGCTGCTGCATCAGGTTGAGCTACTGGAAGAGGAGTGGCTGAGCGATGAGAATGGCGGCACCACGCCGCTGCTGCTGTCGCTGGCGGTTAACGCCGACAGCCTGGCGACCTGGCTGCTGCCTGCGCTAAAAGATGTGCTGGCGGACTCGCCGGTACGCCTCAATTTACAGGTCGAAGATGAGACCCGCACGCAGGAGCGTCTGCGCCGTGGCGAAGTGGTAGGTGCGGTGAGTATTCAGCCGCAGCCGCTGCCGAGCTGCCTGGTGGATCAGCTTGGCGCGCTCGACTATCTCTTTGTCGCCTCGCCGGAGTTTGCTGCCCGTTATTTTCCTAACGGCGTCACGCGCTCGGCGCTGCTTAAGGCGCCTGCGGTCGCTTTCGACCATCTCGACGATATGCATCAGGCCTTTTTACAGCAGAACTTCGATCTGTCGCCCGGCAGCGTGCCCTGCCATATCGTTAACTCGTCAGAAGCCTTCGTGCAGCTGGCGCGGCAGGGTTCGACCTGCTGTATGATCCCGCATCTGCAGATTGAGCGCGAGCTGGCGGGCGGCGAACTGCTGGACCTGACGCCGGGCCTCTGCCAGCGCCGCATGCTCTACTGGCACCGCTTTGCGCCGGAGAGCCGGCTGATGCGCCGCGTCACCGACGCGCTGATTTCACATGGCCATCGCGTGCTGCGTCAGGACGATCTGGCGGCCTGAAAAACCCGTAAAAAAGGGGCGCCAGGCGCCCCCTTTTTCTTTACTGAGAACCGGCTGTATTCGGCTTGATGTCGAATACCACATCCACCTGATCGTCAAAGTGAATGCTCTGCTGCTCGTAGGTCTGCTGCGCAGAGGTATCCGCAGAAGGCGCAGCGGCCTTATACATGCGCGCCATCGGCATCGGCTGGTAGTTAGCAACATGGTAGCGAATGCTGTAAACCGAGCCGAGCTTCGCGTTAAAGCCCTCCGCCAGCGCTGCAGCCTGCTGCGTAGCGTTATCAATCGCCGCCTTGCGCGCCTGAGCTTTATAGCTGTCGGGGTTGGTGACGCCCAGCTCCACTGAGCGGATCTCGTTCAGGCCGCTTTTCAGCGCGCCGTCCAGCAGCTCATTCAGCTTATCGAGCTGACGCAGCGTAACCTGCACCTGACGCACCGCACGGTAGCCTTTCAGCACCGACTTGCCCTCTTTGGTATAGTCATATTCCGGCTGAGTGCTGAGGTTAGCGGCATCGATATCTTTCTTCTCAATGCCGTTTTTTTGCAGAAAATCAAAATATTGCGCAACGCGATCGTCGGCCTGCTTTTTCGCGTCCGCCGCATCTTTAGAGGAGACGTTAACCACGATAGAGAGCGTAGCGATATCCGGGCGCGCATCGACGGTCGCCTGGCCGGAGGTCACCACATGCGGGCCATTCGGCAGTTCGTCAGCTAATGCGCTTAACGGCAGCGCTAAAGCGCCTGTCATGGCGACCAGCGCCAGTGCTTTCAGTTTCACGAAAGTCCTCCTTGAAATCTCTGTTTTGCTGCGGCATCAAAGGCCAGAGCATGAGCGGAATAGTATGCACAGCTAAGAGCGTGTTATACCGCAAAAGTTCGCGTTTTGCTTATCATGTTCTGTCGCTTTCGGACTATTCAAATCAGAAATTCGCTATTCCCTGTAGCGCCAGCTGGCTGGCGATAATCCACATCACGGCGCCGACCAGCAGGTTGATCGCGCGCTGCGCGCTGGCGGTGCGCAAGCGAGGCGAAAGCCAGGCCGCCATCAACGCCAGTCCGAAGAACCAGATCACCGACGCGCTGATCGTGCCCAGCGCGAACCAGTGGCGCGCTTCCTGCGTCGGCAGCTGACCGCCGAGGCTGCCCAGCACCACAAAGGTATCGATATAGACGTGGGGATTAAGCCAGGTGACCGCCAGCATGGTGGCGATGATGCGCCAGCGACTCTGCTTAAGCTCGGCGTTGCTGGCCAGATCGACATTGCCGCTAAAGGCGGCCCGCAGCGCATTCCAGCCGTACCACAGCAGAAAGGCGACGCCAGCCCAGGTAATCAGCATCAGCAGCAGCGGAGACTGATGCAGCAAGGCGCTGCCGCCGAAGATCCCCCCGCATATCAGCGCGATATCGCTGAGCGTGCAGAGCGTCGCCGTCATTAAATGATACTGGCGCTTGACGCCCTGATTCATCACGAATGCGTTCTGCGGCCCCAGCGGCAATATCAGCGAAGCGCCAAGAGCAAGTCCTTGTAAATATATTGATAACACGGGATTTTCCTTACATCGACGAGATGCAGAGGAGTATAAAGAAGCGGGATTATTAGCGGAAATTGAAAGATTTAATCTGGCATTAGGCAGGTTAATAAAGGCGGCCTGAGCGCCGCCCTGAGAGATTTATTCTGCTTTCGCTTCTGCTTCCGGCTGGCTGACGCGATGCAGATGCACGTCCATTTGCGGATAAGGAATGCCGATGCCCTTCGCATCCAGCGCGCGCTTGAAATTCTTCAGCAGATCCCAGTAGACGTTCTGCAGATCGCCGCTGTTACTCCAGCAGCGCACCACAAAGTTCATGGAGGACGCAGCCAGCTCGTTAAGGCCAATCTGTACGCCCATATCCTGCAGCACGCGTGAATCGGCATCAACCACCTCACGCAGCAGCGTCAGCACCTGATCGACATCCGCATCGTAAGAGACGCCGATAATAAACTCGTTGCGGCGCACCGGCTCGCGTGAAAAGTTCACGATATTGCCGGTGATGATTTTACCGTTCGGCACCACCACCATCTTACCGTCAGCGCTTTTCAGCGTGGTGGAGAAAATCTGCACGTTCATAACCGTGCCCATAATGCCGCCGAGGTCGACGAACTCGCCTGAACGGAAGTGGCGGAAAATCACCAGCAGCACGCCTGCGGCAAGGTTAGACAAGGAGTCTTTCAACGCCAGGCCCACGGCCAGACCGGCGGCGCCAAGAATAGCGATGACCGACGTGGTCTGCACCCCGATGCGGCCCAGCGCAGCGATAAGGGTAAAGGCGATAATCCCGTAGCGAACCAGCGCCGACAGGAAATCAGCGACGGTGGGATCAATATGGCGAGCCTGCAACAGGCGGTTGGCGGTATTGGCGATGATACGCGCGATTGTCATACCAATGACAAGGATCACTACTGCCGCCACGATATTCACCGCGTAGCTAATCAGCAGCTCCTGATTGCGGACAATCCAGCTGCCCGCATTGTTGAGGTCATCGACCACATTCAAATGTTCCATTTATGCACCCTGTTGAATATTCCCCGGGGGAAATGACAAAACATTGTCAGAGGCGTTCCGACAATTTCTTACTGAAGGGTAAACAAAAAAGGCACAACTGCCAAATCAGCCTTGAATTTCCTTACATTTTGTCGGCAAAGCGCATAAAAAAAGGCCCTTACGGGCCTTTTTTGTACTCTGTAGCAAATTACAGACGATCGATGGCGTTCAGCTCTTTAAAAGCCTGCTCCAGGCGCACAACCATTGAGGATTGCGCTGCGCGCAGCCAGACACGCGGATCGTAGTATTTTTTGTTCGGGCTGTCCGGACCCTGCGGGTTGCCGAGCTGGCCTTGCAGATACTCTTCGTTCTTTTTGTAGTACTGCAGAATACCGTCCCATGTTGCCCACTGGGTGTCGGTATCGATGTTCATTTTGATCACGCCGTAGCTGATTGACTCTTCGATCTCCGCTGCGGAAGAACCGGAGCCGCCGTGGAAAACGAAGTCCAGCGCGTTGTGCGGCAGGCCATGTTTTTCACAAACGTATTTCTGCGAGTCGCGCAGAATGGTCGGGGTCAGCTTCACGTTACCCGGTTTGTAAACACCGTGTACGTTGCCGAAAGAGGCAGCGATAGTGAAGCGCTTGCTGATTTTGCTCAGCTCGGTATAAGCGTAATCAACGTCTTCCGGCTGGCTGTAAAGCGCAGAAGCGTCAACGTGGCTGTTGTCCACGCCATCTTCTTCACCACCGGTCACGCCCAGCTCGATCTCCAGCGTCATGCCCATTTTGTCCATGCGCGCCAGGTATTTGCTGCAAATCTCGATGTTCTCTTCCAGGGACTCTTCAGAGAGGTCGATCATGTGAGAAGAGAACAGCGGTTTGCCGGTTTTCTTGAAGTGCTCTTCGCCTGCGTCCAGCAGACCGTCGATCCACGGCAGCAGTTTTTTCGCGCAGTGGTCAGTGTGCAGGATAACCGGCACGCCATACTGTTCAGCCATCAGGTGAACGTGATGCGCGCCTGCGATAGCGCCGAAAATCGCCGCGCCCTGCGGCTTGTCGGTTTTGAAACCTTTACCGGCGATAAACGCGGCGCCGCCGTTAGAGAACTGGACGATAACCGGCGCTTTCACTTTCGCAGCGGCTTCCAGTACGGCGTTGATAGAGTCAGTGCCGACGCAGTTTACCGCTGGCAGCGCGAATTTGTTCTCTTTCGCTACCTGGAAGATCTTCTGAACGTCGTCGCCAGTGACAACGCCGGGTTTAACGAAATCAAAAATTTTAGACATGATTGTGTCCTGTTTCGTGACCGATTATCCCATAAGGGACAGCGATTTAAACGCCCAACGGGGCAAGTCTTCAGGCGACGCGCCAGCGCGTCGCCCCCAAAGGATTACTGCTTAGCACGCTCTTCCAGCATTGCGACCGCAGGCAGTTTTTTGCCTTCGACGAACTCCAGGAACGCGCCGCCGCCGGTAGAGATGTACGAGATTTTGTTTTCGATGCCGAACAGGTCGATAGCCGCCAGGGTATCGCCGCCGCCCGCCACAGAGAAAGCGTCGCTGTCAGCGATGGCATTCGCAACGATTTCGGTGCCCTTACGGAAGTTCGGGAACTCGAATACGCCGACCGGGCCGTTCCACAGTATGGTTTTCGCCTCTTTCAGCAGCTTCGCCATGGCCTGTGCGGTTTCGTCGCCGAAGTCCATAATCTCTTCGTTATCCGCCACTTCGGAAACCTTTTTCACGGTTGCCGGGGCAGTTTCAGAGAATTCCGTGCCAACGCGTGAGTCGGTTGGAACCGGAATGCCGTACTGGTCGCGCAGGCCTTTCGCCGCTTCAACGAAGTCCGGCTCATAGAGTGATTTGCCGACGTTGTTGTCGATAGCGACGAAGGTGTTGGCAATGCCGCCGCCGACGATAACGGTGTCAGCGATTTTCACCAGCGACTGCAGCACGTCGAATTTAGTGGAGACTTTTGAACCGCCGACCACCGCCACCAGCGGACGCTCCGGGTTGCTCATGACTTTGCCCAGCGCTTCCAGCTCGGCTGACAGCAGCGGGCCTGCGCAGGCGATCGGCGCAAACTTGCCGACGCCGTGAGTCGAGGCCTGTGCGCGGTGCGCGGTGCCGAAGGCGTCCATGACGAAGACGTCGCACAGCGCGGCATATTTTTTAGACAGCGCTTCGTCGTCTTTCTTCTCGCCTTTGTTAAAGCGCACGTTTTCCAGCACGACCAGCTCGCCCGCGTCAACTTCAACGCCGTCGAGGTAATCTTTCGCCAGGGTGACTTTAGTGCCGTTCAGTTTTTCTTTCAGATAGTTAACAACGGGCAGGAGGGAGAATTCTTCGTTATATTCACCTTCGGTCGGGCGACCCAGGTGAGAGGTGACCATCACTTTTGCGCCCTGTTTCAACGCCGATTCGATGGTAGGCAGAGAGGCACGGATACGTGCGTCTGACGTCACTTTCCCTTCTTTTACTGGTACGTTGAGATCGGCGCGGATCAGAACGCGCTTACCAGCCAGATCCAAATCGGACATCTTAATTACAGACATGGTGAACCCTCTCGTTGATTCTCGTAAGTTTTGTCAGACGCAGACCGCGCCTTACCTGAAACCGCTTGCGGCCATCGCTAACGTCGTGTCGAGCATTCGGTTAGCAAAGCCCCATTCGTTGTCGCACCAGACCAGGGTCTTGATCAGGCGCTGACCGCTGACCCGCGTTTGCGTGCCGTCCACAATGGCACTGTGCGGATCATGGTTAAAATCTACTGAGACTAACGGTAATTCCGTATAGTCAACTATACCACGAAATGCCCCCTCTGACGCGTTTTGCAGCAGCGCGTTGACCTCGCAGGCCCTTACCGCCTCGCGTACGGAAACGCTGAGATCGATGGCCGTAACGTTGATGGTCGGCACGCGTACCGCGATCGCTTCAAAGCGGTCGCTGAATTTCGGAAAAATACGGGTGATCCCGGCGGCCAGTTTAGTATCGACCGGAATGATCGACTGGCTGGCGGCGCGCGTGCGGCGCAGATCGCTGTGATAGGCGTCAATCACCTGTTGATCGTGCATCGCCGAGTGGATAGTGGTCACCGTGCCCGACTCAATGCCGAAGGCGTCATCCAGCAGTTTAATCACCGGAATAATGCAGTTAGTCGTGCAGGAGGCGTTAGAGACGATGCGATCGGTTTGTTTAAGCGCCTGTTCGTTCACGCCGAACACGACGGTCGCGTCAAGATCGTGGCCGCCCGGATGCGAAAAGAGCACCTTCTTCGCGCCCGCCTGCAGATGCGCCTCGCCATCTGCCCGGCTGCCGTAGACGCCGGTGCAATCCAGCACCACATCGACATTAAGCTCGCGCCACGGCAGCGAAGCGATATCGGCATGATGCAGGATGCGGATCGTATCCTCGCCGACCCACAGCAGATCGCGTTCCTGGCGCACGTCAAAGGCGAAGCGGCCATGGCTGGTGTCATATTTCAGCAGATGCGCCATACCGGCCGCTTCCGCCAGTTCATTGATCGCCACAACCGTAATTTCTGCCCGGCGGCCGGTCTCATAGAGGGCGCGCAGCACATTGCGTCCGATGCGACCAAATCCATTTATGGCAATGCGAACCGTCATACCACCCCTGCAATTAAAATCAGTGTCAAATCGGAACGTTAGCCTGAGCCAGACGATCTCGTTTGTACAGGAAATTCTTGCGCTTTTGCAGCGTTATGCCGCTCGACAAAACGCCGTCACAGCGCTTACTGAAACGGTTCAGCTACAATAAAGAGAAGCAGTAATAATTGGAATGCGTCAGATCAAATCAGACTTTAAAAATCTGACGAGGATCACACTCGCCCCTGCATTATGGATATAAAACGACCGCCAGACGCGGCCTGCTTTAGTAAAATAGCCCGGCTTAGCGCCACTCAACCCAATAGCGGCAACAGGCGCGTCATTACGACAGACAACCTATGAACTACAACCTGCTTTGGTATCTCTGGTTTATCTGGTCTTGCGCTCTGGTGATCTACGTATTGAGCTGGAGCGTTACGCTGACGCTGATGCGTCAGTATCGCGGGCTGCTGCTGGCAGTAGTGGTAACGCTTATCGCCCGGGCGGCTTTCAGGAGATTAAGATTCAACAAAGGAATAATTATGTTTAAACGCAAAGAAAATAACTTCAACGCCAGCTACGCCGAAACGGTCAGCGCGGCGGCAGTGACACCGCCTGAGGATGATTTCGAAGAGAGCGTGTCTGCCGCCACTGTGGTTAAGGCTGCGCCGGCTGCACCGGTCAACACCACGACTATTCCGGAAACCTGCACGATTACGGGCGAGGTTAACGCTCAGGGAGACGTGCACATTAACGGCAATATAACCGGCAAGATTATTGCGGAAAAAACGGTTTTTGTGCAGAAAAAAGGGCGAGTCGACGGAGAGATCTATGCGCAGCGTACCGAAATCAGCGGCGAGCTAAAAGGATTGTGCCGCAGCCGTGAAATCGCCATCAATGCAGAAGGTTTTATGGATGGCACCATCGAATGCGAATCGCTGGCCGTCCATCAGGAGGGGCGTTTCTATGGCACCTCTAATCCCTGGCAGCAGGATAAAAGGGAGAGCGGCCTGAGCGAAGCATCCGTATCCTCCGCTCAGGAGTTTCAACTGCATAAGGCGACGCTGGTACAGCAGTAGTCCGGCAGGGTTCGCCAGCATAAGCAGGCGAACCCTTACTTCTTACAGTACCGCTTTCGCCTGCGCCACCACGTTGTCCACGGTGAAGCCGAACTCTTCGAACAGCTGCTCCGCCGGAGCAGACTCGCCGAAGGAGGTCATCCCCACCACCGCGCCGTGCAGGCCGGTGTACTTCTGCCAGTAGTCCGCAATGCCCGCTTCAATCGCAACGCGCGCGCCAATCGCTTTCGGCAGCACCGCTTCGCGCCACGCGGCGTCCTGCTTGTCAAAGGTGTCGGTTGACGGCATGGAGACCACGCGCACCTTGATCCCTTCGCTGCTCAGCCTGTCATACGCCGCTACCGCCAGCTCAACCTCTGAGCCGGTCGCAATCAGGATCAGCTCCGGCTGGCCGTCGCTCTCTTTCAGGATGTAGCCGCCGCGCGCGATGTTCGCCAGCTGCTCTGCGCTGCGCGCCTGCTGCGCCAGATTCTGGCGGGAGAAGATCAGCGCGGTCGGGCCGTCTTTACGCTCGATGGCGTATTTCCACGCCACCGCCGACTCGACCTGATCGCACGGACGCCAGGTGCTCATGTTTGGCGTGGTGCGCAGGCTGGCCAGCTGCTCCACCGGCTGGTGGGTCGGGCCGTCTTCGCCCAGGCCGATAGAGTCGTGGGTGTAGACCATAATCTGGCGGATCTTCATCAGCGCCGCCATACGCGCCGCATTGCGCGCATACTCCACGAACATCAGGAAGGTGGCGGTGTAAGGCAGGAAGCCGCCGTGCAGCGCCAGGCCGTTGGCGATGGCGGTCATGCCGAACTCGCGCACCCCGTAATGGATATAGTTGCCCGCCGGGTCGACGTTGATCGGCTTAGAGCCGGACCACATGGTCAGGTTGCTCGGCGCCAGGTCGGCAGAGCCGCCCAGATATTCCGGCAGCAGCTTGCCGAACGCCTCGATGGCGTTCTGCGAGGCCTTGCGGCTGGCGATTTTCGCCGGGTTGGCCTGCAGCTGCTCAATGAACTTCTGCGACTCTTCGTGCCAGCTGGCCGGCAGCTCGTTGCTGACGCGACGCCTGAACTCGGCGGCCAGCTCCGGGTACGCCTGCGCGTAGGCGGCGAACTTCTCGTTCCACTTCGCCTCTTTTGCCTGGCCCGCCTCTTTCGCGTCCCACTCGGCGTAGATCTCTGACGGGATAACGAACGGAGCGTGCGTCCAGCCCAGCTGCTTGCGGGTCAGCGCCACCTCGTCGTCGCCCAGCGGTGCGCCGTGCGAGTCGTGCGTGCCCGCCTTGTTCGGCGAGCCGAAGCCGATAACGGTTTTGCACATCAGCAGCGAAGGCTTGTCGCTGACCGCTTTCGCCTCGTCAATCGCCCGGGCGATTGCGTCCGCGTCGTGGCCGTCCACGCCGCGCACCACGTGCCAGCCGTAGGCTTCGAAACGCTTCGCGGTGTCATCGGTGAACCAGCCGTCGGTATGGCCGTCGATAGAGATGCCGTTGTCGTCATAGAACGCCACCAGCTTGCCCAGCTTCAGGGTGCCGGCCAGGGAGCAGACCTCGTGGGAGATCCCCTCCATCATGCAGCCGTCGCCCATAAACACCCAGGTGTTGTGGTCAACGATCTCATGACCCGGACGGTTGAACTGCGCCGCCAGGGTGCGCTCGGCGATGGCGAAGCCGACCGCATTGGCAATGCCCTGACCCAGCGGGCCGGTGGTGGTTTCAACGCCCGGAGTGTAGCCATATTCGGGGTGACCTGGAGTTCTGGAATGCAGCTGGCGGAAGTTCTGCAGCTCGCTCATCGGCAGATCGTAGCCGGTGAGGTGCAGCAGGCTGTAAATCAGCATCGAGCCGTGGCCGTTCGACAGCACAAAGCGGTCGCGATCGGCCCACTGCGGGTTGGTGGGGTTATGGTTCAGGTAGCTGCGCCACAACACCTCGGCAATATCTGCCATACCCATCGGGGCCCCCGGATGTCCCGATTTGGCTTTCTGTACTGCGTCCATACTTAACGCGCGAATGGCGTTGGCAAGCTCTTTACGAGAGGGCATTTTCTACTCCAGGTCGGATTAATGATTCGCCTATTTAACTCATTGTTATTAATGATTTATCGGGCAAAACAAGGAAAAAGTCGCTCATCAATGTACATGAAAATCGGGGCAAAAGTACATGCCGCACCGTGCTAAATCTCGCCGCTTCGCCTGGCATTTGCGGCAATGTCTGCTAGCGAAGTGGCTGACTACAGGCTATAACCCACTCTTTACTGTATCTGACCCTTTTTCAGGTACCGGTTTTTCCTACCTTGTTACTGACAGGATGTACGCATGAAGATCAAGACAGGCATCATGGCAATCAGCCTCGCGGCGCTGCTCAGCGGCTGCCAGGGCATGGACAATAACGCGCTGCTGCAGTCGGGCGCTCAGGCTTTTCAGGCCTACACCCTCAACGACGCGCAGGTCAAACAGCTCAGCGATCAATCCTGCGCGCAGATGGATAAAGAGAACCAGCTCGCGCCAGCCGACAGCACCTACCAGCAGCGCCTGAACAAGATCGCCGCCGCGCTGGGCGACAACATTAACGGTACGCCAGCCAACTACCGCGTCTACGTCACCAAAGACGTTAACGCCTGGGCGATGGCGAACGGCTGCATCCGCGTCTATAGCGGCCTGATGGATATGATGGACGACAACGAAGTCGAAGGCGTGCTGGGACATGAGATGGGACACGTCGCGCTGGGCCATACGCGCAAGGCGATGCAGGTCGCCTTCGGCACCACGGCGGCGCGCACCGCAGCCTCTTCGGTGGGTGGCGTTATTGGCTCGCTGTCGCAGTCGCAGCTGGGCGATCTGGGCGAACAACTGGTCAACGCGCAGTTCTCGCAAACCCAGGAGTCGCAGGCGGATGACTACTCTTACGAGCTACTGAAGAAACGCGGCATTAATCCGCTGGGGCTGGCGACCAGTTTTGAAAAGCTGGCGAAGATGCAGCAGGGCCAGCAGAGCACCCTGTTTGATTCGCATCCTGACTCCGCGGCGCGTGCGCAGCATATCCGCGATCGTATTGCGGCAGACGCCGGAAAATAAGCGAGCGTGCGTCGCTCTTTGGCGGCGCACGCAATCTGTTATCGCTTGAAAAGCTGATCTACCATCGATCCCAGATCGAGCTGCTTATCGTGCAGGGATTGATCGTCCATCTGTCCCTGCGGCGACATGCGGTCAATCAGGTGCGGCAAAAGCTCCGCCAGTTTGCCGGAGGCGCCGTTCACATCGGTCCCTAGCTTCTGCGCCAGCGACTGCAGCGCCTCCTCGCCGAAGGCCGAGCGCAGCTCACCGCCGCTCACCGACTGGTTGCTGCCGGTGCCGATCCAGGAGCTTAAAATCTCGCCCAGTCCGCCCTGCTGGAATTTATGCAGCAGCACTTCGATACCGCCCTGCTCCTGCACCCAGTTCCAGACCGCTTCCAGCTCGCCTAAGGTATTGCGTCCGTTGCCGTTGCCTAAAGCACCGACTAATTCATCAAGCAGGCCCATATTGCTCTCCGTTAAGGTTAAAACCGGGCGCGGCATAACGCCCGGCTTGAAAAATTACTTACCTTTATTCGCCGCCTGAACGTGCAGCATATCAAGCGCCAGCGTCGCCGCGGCCAGCGAGGTGAGATCGGCGTGATCGTAACCCGGCGCCACCTCTACCAGATCCATACCGACAATGTTCAGCCCCTGCAGGCCGCGCACCAGCTTGGTGGCCTTGTCGGTAGTCAGGCCGCCGATAACCGGCGTGCCGGTGCCGGGCGCGTGCGCCGGATCCAGGCAGTCGATATCGAAGGTCAGATAGACAGGCAGATCGCCGACGGTGCGCTTCACTTCCGTCAGGATATCGTCGACGCTGCGATCGTTGACCTGCGCCGCATCCAGCACGTTAAAGCCCAGGCTCTTGTCGAACTCGGTGCGGATGCCGATCTGCACTGAGTGCTGCGGATCGATCAGCCCCTCTTTCGGCGCGGTAAAGAACATCGTGCCGTGATCGAACGTCGGGCCGTTGGAGTAAGTATCGGTATGGGCGTCAAAATGCACCAGCGCCAGCTTGCCGAAATGCTTCGCATGGGCGCGCAGCAGTGGCAGCGTAACGTAGTGGTCGCCGCCGAAGGTCATCATGCGCTTGCCGTTCGCCAGCAGTTTTTCCGCGTGCGCCTGCAGCTTGTCGGAGAGATCCTGCGAATCGCCAAAGGCGTAGACCAGATCGCCGCAGTCCACGACGTTCAGTCGCTGACGCAGGTCGAAATCCCACGGCCAGCGGCACCCTTCCCAGGCGAGGTTGGTGGAGATCTGACGGATCGCGCCCGGGCCCAGGCGGCTGCCCGGACGGCCGGAGGTAGCGGCGTCAAAAGGCACGCCGGTGATCACCCACTCGGCGTCGCTGTCGTAAGGCTGGAAGTTCACAGGAAAACGCATGAAGCCGAAGGCGTTTGAGACCAGCGAATTGTCATACTGATTGCCCAGGGTGTTATACATAAATCATCCTCACTGCCGCGTGGCGTTAAGTTACAGGTGATAAAAGGCTTGATAAAAAAAATCCCCTCCGCGTCGTTAAACCCGACGAGGAAGGGATTTTGCGTTGCCGCATTTTACGCAATTATTGCGGAGTTCGGCGCGCGCTGCAATCCGCGACGCGCCTGAATAAAAAGTATTGGGATGCCATTAACGCTCCCGCAGCGCCTCTTTGGCGCGATTAAACGGCTTAACCAGATAATCCATGACCGTTTTCTCGCCGGTTTTAATATCCACCGTAGAGACCATGCCGGGGCTGATAGAGAAACGGCGACCGGCTTTGTTCTGCACGTAATCCGTTTCGGTGCGGATAAAGACGCGGTAGTAGTAGATCTCCGGCTTGACCTCATCCTGAATGGTATCGGGCGAGATGCTCTCCACCACGCCATGCAGCCCGCCGTAAATGGCGTAATCGTAGGCGGAGATCTTCACCAGCGCCTTCTGGCCCGGATGAATAAAGGCGATATCGCGCGGCGAGAGGCGCGCTTCAATCAGCAGACGATCGTCCATCGGCACGATATTCATCAGCTCGCCGTTGGGCGGGATCACCCCGCCAACGGTAGTGACCTTGATATTTTTCACAATGCCGCGCATCGGCGAACGCAGCGTCAGGCGGCTGACGGTATCTTCGCGTCCCTTCACCGTTTGCGCCAGGCTGTCCGCTTCCGCCGACGCCTTCGCCAGATCCTCGCGCGCCTGCACGTAATACTGCGAACGCATATCGGTGAGCTTCAGCTCCAGATCGGACTTGTCGCGCTGTAGCCGCAGCACCTCGACGCTGCTGGCGGCACCGGTTTTCGCCAGCCGCTGAGTGATCGCCAGTTCGCGGTTGGCCAGCCCGAGCGACTCCTGAATCTGCGCCGTCGAGTCTTTTAGCTGCGCGCGTCGGGTATTGTAGAGCCGGGTTTCAGAGGCGATAAGGTCGGGGAAGGCCTTCAGCTCTGCCGGAAAGCGCAAGGGCTGGTCATTCACCTCGGCGTAGAGACGCGCGCTGGCCGCCAGCGCGGCCCGGTAGCGCGCCGCGCTCTCGCCGACGCTGGAGACGGATCGCGTCGGATCGAGCTTCGCCACGATCTGCCCCGCCTCGACCCGATCCCCTTCGTGCACGTTAAGCTCGGCGAGGATCCCGCCCTCCAGCGAGCTGAGCACCTGATCGCGCGAGCTGGGGATCACTTTACCGGTGCCGGTCGACACCTCATCCAGCACGCCGAACCACGCCCAGATCAGCCCGGCCAGCAGCAGAAAGAAGCTGATGACGATCAGGCGCACCGCGCCGCTGTAGTAGCTTTCCGAATGCAGATCGCCGTTGATATCGTCTGACGCCTCCACTTCGGGCGCGACCAGCCGCAGTTTTGTCGATAGCTCGCTCATGCCTTATCCTCCGGCCGGTTAAGCGACGGCCGCGCCGGCGGCAGCGCGCTCTCTTTCGGGCTGTCCATCACCAGCTGCCCCTCTTTTAATACCAGCACGCGATCCACCAGCGCGAGGATGGCGGCGCGGTGGGTCGCCACAATCAGCGTGCGGCCGTTCAGCCACTGCCCAAGCCGTTCGATAAACTCTTTTTCGGTGTGATCGTCCAGCGAGGCGGTCGGCTCATCCAGCAGCACAATATTGGGATCGCGCAGCAGCATGCGCGCCAGCAGCACTGACTGACGCTGTCCGCCGGACAGCCCGACGCCGCCCTCCATCACCGGATGATCGAGGCCGAGCGGCAGGCGACGAATAAAGTCCGCGCCGCCGCTGACCGTCAGCGCGGCGAAGATCGCCTCGTCGCTGGCGTGCGCCGCGCCCATCGTCAGGTTTTCGCGCAGCGTGCCGTGAAACAGCCGTGCATTCTGCGTCATCAGGCCGACATTGCGCCGTACATCGGCAAGATCGATATGCGGCAGGCTCAGGTTATCGAGCCGCAGCTCGCCGCCCACCAGATCCATGCCGCCGATCATCGCCTGCAGCAGCGTCGATTTTCCCGATCCGTTGCGACCCAGCACCGCGACGCGCTCGCCAGGCTTGATCGTCAGGCTCTTGATGCGCAGCGCAATAGTGGCGGAGTCGCTGTAGTAGCGAAACATCGCCTCGCTGAACTGGTAGTGGCCGAACAGTACCGGACAGTGGATGCGGGTTTCATCTTTGCTGTTCTCTACCGGCAGCGCCATCAGCGCGTCCAGGCTGCTTTTCGCCGCCTTGACCTGCTGCCAGCGCGCCAGCACGCCGCACAGGGTGCCCATCGGGGCGATCATGCGCGACGAGAGCAGCGACGCCGCCACAATCGCGCCGGTGGTGATATCGCCGTTGATTACCATCGGCGCGCCGATAACGATCACGCTGGCGTAGACCAGCCCCTGCACCGTAACGCCCCAGCTAATCAGCGAGTGCATCACTTTACGCATCTCAACGCCGGACTGCGCGGTAATGCGGATATAGCTGTTCCACTGCTGCAGAAAGCGATCCTCCGCCTGCATCAGCTTAATATCCTCCAGCCCCTGCACGCTCTCCACCAGCACCGCGTTGCGCAGCGTCGACTCTTTCAGCGACTGATGCGCCAGCTTCGCCAGCGTTTTCTGCTGCAGCAGACCGGGCAGGATCATCAGGATCACCGCCACCGGCGCGATCCACGCCAGCTGCGGCGCAATAATCGCCATCGCCAGCATAAACAGCAGGAAAAACGGCATATCGACGATGGAGCTGACCGTGGTCGAGGTTACCATTTCGCGGATCGCCTCCAGCTCGCGCAGCTGCGAGATAAAGGTGCCGGTGGAGCGCGGGATAGCGCTGTTGCGCAGGCGCAGCGCATGGCCGAACACCCGATCGGAGACGCGCATATCGGCCCGTTTGCCCAGCAGATCGGTGACGTGATCGCGCCCGACACGCAGGATATAGGTGAAGATCACCGAGATAATCACCCCGCCGTAGAGCACGTAAAGGGTCGGATAGGATTGCGCCGGGATGACCCGGTCATAAACCTGCATCGAGAAGATGATGCCCACCAGCGCCAGCAGGTTGATCAGAAAGGATCCCAGCATGACGTAGCCGTAGGGCCGCAGATCGCGCAGCACCAGGCGACGCAGCCAGTCGGGCCTGATGGTCTCCAGATAGCGGTCGACGCGGCTGTCTTTCGCGGCGGTGAGCGGACGAAAGGCGGCGGCGAAGCGGATATCGGGCAGCAGCGCGCCCAGCGACAGCGGCGTCGGCTGCTCATCGCCGCTGAAGTGCACCCGCACCTCATCTTCACCGTCGAAACTGGTAATCACCCCGACCTGCCCGTCCGCCAGCTCGACCGCCAGCGGCAGCCGCCAGTGGTTAATCTCCCATTTATTATCCTGGTAAAGCTGCAGCGACATGCCCGCCTGGCGCGCCAGATGGCGCAGCGCTTTGTCGCGCGTCTGTTTGCCCTGCCACTCGCTGGCGGCAAGGATCATGCCCGGCGAGCAGGGCAAGCGATAGTGACCGGCGATCAGGATAATGGCTGTCGCCCAGCCCTGTAACGGCACCCCGCCTTCAGCCCCGTCGGGCTTTCCGGCGGGCGTCTCTGGAAGCTGCATTTGCGTCATGGCTGGATCTCCACGGACTGGATCCGCTGATTATTCAGGGCAAACGCCGACCGCATATGGCCGGTGCTGTAAAGGCAGTCGAGCTGCAACGAGCGTAACTGGCTGATGGTTTGCTGCAGCGTGAAGCGGGTCTGGAACACTTCCTGTTCGGCATTGAGCACGTCGAGCAGCGGACGGGTGCCGAGCTGCAGATATTGATCCTGGTAGAGCGACTGGGTTTTCTCGCCGAGCCGCTGCTGCCGCGCCTGAATCGCCAGGCTGAGCGCCAGGCTTTGCGACTGGCTCTGCGATTCGCTCAGCTGCTGGCGCGCCTTTAGCCGCGCCGAATTCACCGCGGCGTTGGCGGCGCTCAGCGCGTTGGCGGCAGCATTGCGGCTGGCGGTCATGCCGCCGCCCTGATAGAGCGGCATCTCGACCTTGACCCAGGTTGAATATTGCGTGCGATCCAGCGTCTCGCTGTTGGCGTAGTGATTGTTAAGGTAGTGCGTCACCTGCGGCTCCAGCGAGATGGTGGGCAGCATCTGCGCGTTGGCGTTGTCCAGCTTCGCCTGCGCCTCGTTGGCCTGCGCCCAGGCGGCGAGCACCGCCGGGTTGGTCCGGTCATCCGCCTTCGCGACATCGCAGGAGCGCGTCAGGCTGGCGGGAAAGTCGTCGCTGACTTTTTTCACCAGCGGCCAGCCCAGATAGGTCGCCAGCGTGGCGCGCCAGCGGTCGAGGCTGGCCTGATACTGCGTCAGCAGCGTGCGCGCCCCTTCGATGCGGGCGTCGGTTTGCGTCGCGTCGGAGAGCGAGGCGGCGCCTTCATCGTTGCGCTGGCGCGCGAGATCGCCGATTTTCATCAGCGCCGTCAGCTGCTCCTGCGCGATCTTCACCAGCTGCTGATAACCCTGCACCTGAATCAGCGCCGCGGCCGTGTCGTGCGCCACGGTATCAATGCTGAGCAGCACGTTGGCCTGCTGCTGGGCGACGCCCGCCTCGGCGGAGCGCACCGAGCTGCTGACCTTGCCGAAATCGTAGAGCATCTGGGAAAACGACAGCACGAAGGAGGGGCTAAACCCCTTCTCGCTGTAGCTGTTGCTGTAGCCGTTATTCATACCGGCGCTGACCTGCGGATAATATTTGGCTTTCGCCACGTCGACCTGATCGGCCTGTTCGAGCAGTTTTCCCACCGCTTCGGCGATATCGGGATGCCACTGGATCGCCCGCTGCACCGCCTGATTGATCGTCAGGGTGTCAGGGACGCGCGCCAGCGCGGGTTCGGCGCTCTCGCCGGTTAATGAAGGGAGATCCTGCTGTTTCGCCAGGCCGGTTGCGGTGATCTGGCTGGCCATCTGCGCGACGTCGCTGCCGGCCGCCAGAGGGGAAGTTGTAAAAAAAGCGATGCCAGCACAGAGAACGCTGAGCTTAAAAGAACGGCGATATATTGCGCTTGATTGCATCCGATCCCTCGTTTTCCACTCGTCAGTTAGAGAAAGGGGCGCATCCCTGCGCCCGAAAATGCTTCCCTGCCAGACATCACGGCGATCAGACCGTGTGAGCCTGGTGCGGCTGTTGCAGTAGCTCCTCCAGTGAAACGTTCACCCCTTCCAGCGTGACCAGCTGCGTACTGCTGTAGGCGGTACCGGTGCCGTCGCGGTCAATCGACAGGACGGTATTGCCATCCGCGGTATGGTCCACCTTCACGAAATCGTTGACGTTGCTGGTGCTGTCGTTCCAGCCGACGAGCAGACTGCTGACGTCAATCTTGTCGCCGTCGGCGACAGAGAAATCGGTCCAGGTGTCATGCCCGTTGCCGCCGACGGCATCCGCGCTGTTAAGCAGGTGATAGACCAGGGTATCGGCGCCCGCTCCGCTCGTGATGGTGTCGTCATAGGCGCTGCTGGTCAGCGCATCCGCCCCTGCGGTTCCGGTAATGATCGGATGCAGATCGATGGTGAAGCTGTTGGTGGTAATGGTGCCGTCGGCTGCCGCCAGGCTATAGCTGAACACCTCTTTATGGGCGATATCCTGCACATTGACGGCGCTGTTAAGCGCATAGGTGTAGTGACCGTCGGCGGAGATACTCAGGGTGCCGTAATCCCCCGCCACCAGCGTAACGCCGCTGCTGCTGACGGCGGTGGTCAGGCCCGCCTCGTTAGTGATGCTCAGCGCGCCGGTATGGGTAGCTGTGCTGTCGCCGTAGATGCTGCCGCTCGCCGTGGTGCCGTCATCGACGCTGGTTTCCGCAAACAGGCTGTTTACGGAGAGCAGCGTGACTGCCGGACCGTTGTGCAGATCGACCGTCAGGGTAGCCGAGGTCACCGTGCCGCTGGCGTCGCGTACCGAATAGCTGAACACGTCCGCCGCTGGCAACGCGCTGGCATCCAGCCCCGCTTTCAGCACATAGGTGTAATCGCCTTGCGCATCAATGGTCAGGGTGCCGTAGGTGGTGTTAATAACCGTATTGCCCGTTGCCGAAATGGCGCTGCCGGAAACGGTAGTCACCAGCGTGCCTGTCGGTATCGTACCGGCCACCGAACTGGTGTCGTTCGCCAGCAGGTTGCCCGTGACGGTGGCCGCCACCGTCACCGCCAGCGTGGTGATATCGGAGGTGGTGGTGACGGTCGTGGAAGGCAGAACACCCACGCCGCTACTGGTGCCCAGCAGCACGGCGTAGTTGCCCGTGCCGAGGTTGCTGTAGGTGACGTTGCTGCCGGTCTGCGTCCCCACCGTCAGGAAGGTGGAGATGTAGTTGGCGTTGCTCGATTTCACCACCCAGGTGCCGTTCGCCTGCTGTTGATAGAGATAGAGCGTATAGGTAGAGGTCAGCGCCACCAGGCTGGTCGCCGAGGCGTGCAGCGTTACCGTACGGGTATCGCCGGTTCCCACGCTGAACTGGTAGGCGTTGGCGCTTTGCAAGACGTCGAGCGTCACCGCGCCGCCCAGGTTAACGTTCAGCAGCGAAACACCAGTATGGCTGCTGTTGGCGTTGGTGATGGTGCCCGTCTGGGTGGAGTAATCCACGGTGGACACATCATTGGCCGCTACCACGCGGATCGCCCCCAGTACCGTCGCAACTGGCGAAACGTTGCCTGCGCTGTCAGCCTGGGTTACCGACAGCGTCGCGCCGGTGGTCTGCGCGGTCGTCAGCGCCACCGAGAAGCTGCCGTTGGCCGCCACGGTGCCGCTGCCGATAGCGTTGCCGCCCGCGTCGCGCACGGTGACCGTCGCGCCCGCTTCGCCGCTGCCGGTCAGGGCGGTGCCCGCCGTATTAATGGCCAGCCCGGTGACCGCCGTCGGCGCCACGCTGTCCACGACCACGTTTGCCGCGGTGGTGGTGCTGACATTACCCGCCGTATCCGTCACCGTCACGCTCAGCGGATGGGTGCCCTGCGACAGCGTGGCGGTGGTAAAGCTCCAGGCGCCGCCGCTGCCCGCGACTACGCTGCCCAGCAGCGCCGTGCCGTCGTAAATAGTGACAACCGCGCCCGCTTCCGCCGTGCCGCTCAGTACCGGCGTGGTATCGCGCGTCGCCCCGCCGCTTGGTACCGTCACGTTCGGCGTGACCGAGTCATTGGTGATCACCAGGGTGCTGGCCGCCGGGGCCGTGGTATCGATGATCAGGGTGGTACTCACGCCCGGACTGACGTTGCCTGCCGCATCGGTCGCGGTGACGGTCAGGGTGTGTGCGCCCCCGGCCAGCACCGGCGTAATCAGACTCCACTGGCCATTGCTGCCCACCGTCGTGCTGCCCAGCAGCGTAGCGCCGTCATAGACGTTGATACGCGCGCCGACCTCACCGCTGCCGCTCAGCAGCGGCGTGTTGTCGTTGGTGACGCCGCCGTTCGGGATGGTCACCGGCGTACTGCCGTTGTTGTTGCTTACCGCCAGCGCCGTTACCGCCGCTGGCACCGTGGTATCGACCACAATAGTCGACGACGTCGAGCCGCTGACGTTGCCGGCCGGGTCGGTGACCGTCACGCTCAGCGGATGCGAGCCCTGCTGGAGCGCGCTGGTGGTAAAGCTCCAGGCGCCGCTTGCGGCTGCCGTTACCGTCCCCAGCAGCGTCGTGCCGTCAAAGATGCTGACGCGACTGCCTGCCTCCGCCGTGCCGCTCAGGGTCGGCGTGTTGTCGTTCGTCGAACCGCCGTTCGCCACTGCCGCGCCGGTAACGTCGTTAACGATCTGCAGCGTTGAGGCCGTCGGCGCCACCGTATCCACAGTAATGGAAACCGTGGCCGACGCGGCGCTGGTATTGCCCAGCGCGTCACGCACCGTCACGCTCAACGGATGCACGCCGTTGCTCAGCGCGCCGGTGGTAAAGCTCCATGCGCCGTTCGCGCCGGCCGTAGTGGAGCCGAGCGCCGTGGTGCCGTCAAAGATAACAACGGTCGCGCCCGCCTCCGCCGTGCCGCTCAGGGTTGGCGTATTGTCGTCCGTGGCCGCGCCGCTCGTCAGGTTGCCCTGAATTGTCCCGACGTTGTCGCTGACCGTCAGATCGGTCACCGCCGCGGGCGCCGTGGTATCAACGGTCAGCGTCAGTGCGGTCGGCGAGCTGGTGTTGCCCACCGCATCGGTGGCGGTGACGCTCAGGGTATGCGCCCCATCCGCCAGCGTCGGCGTGACGAAGCTCCACTGCCCGTTGCTGCCCGCCGTCACGCTGCCCAGCACCGTCGTGCCGTCAGTGATGGTGATGCGGCTGCCCGCCTCGGCGGTCCCGGTCAGCGCTGGCGTATTGTCGTTGGTGCTGCCGTTGCTGCCGATCGCCACCGGTGTGGTGCCGTTGTTGTTGCTCGCCGCCAGGGTAACAGCGGCAGGCGGCGTGGTGTCCACGGTAATGCTGGCCGTGGTGGCGCCGCTGACGTTGCCCGCCAGGTCCGTTACCGTGACGCGCAGCGCATGCACGCCCTCAGCGAGCACCGCCGGGGTAAAGCTCCAGCCGCCATCAGCGCCGACGGTAGTCGAGCCGAGCGTGGCAGCGCCGTCATAGAGGGTGACGATGCTGCCCGCTTCCGCCGTCCCGCTCAGCATCGGCGTGTTGTCATTGGTCGATCCGCCATTCGGCACCGCCACACTGTCGGCGTCGTTGGTGATAGCCAGCGTCGAGGCGGCTGGCGCGACGGTATCCACCGTCAGGGTAAACGGCGTCGCGGCGCTGGTGTTGCCAGCCGCATCGGTCACCGTCACGTTCAGCGTATGCGCGCCGTTGCTCAGCGCCCCGGTGGTGAAGCTCCAGGCACCGCTCGCGTCCGCCGTTACCGTACCAAGCAGCGTCGTGCCGTCGTAGACGGTCACGATATTGCCCGCGCCGGTGGTGCCGTTAAGGGTTGGCGTGTTGTCGTCGGTTACGCCGCCGTTAGTCAGACTGCCCTGCGTCGCACCGACGTTATCGTTCACCGTCAGGTCAGCGACTGGCGCGGGTGCGGCGGTCGCCACCGTCAGCGTCAGCAACGCTGCCTCACTGACGTTGCCCGCGGCATCGGTTGCGGTCACGCTCAGCGTATGCGGCCCGTCAGCCAGCGTCGGCGTGGTGAAACTCCACTGGCCGTTACTGCCCGCCGTCACGCTGCCCAGCAGCGTGGTGCCGTCGGCGATGGTAATGCGGCTACCCGCATCCGCCGTGCCTGCCAGCACTGGCGTGCTGTCGTTGGTGGTGCCGTTACTGGCGATCGGCGTGGTGGTGGTGCCGTTGCTGTTGCTGGCCGTCAGCGTCACGGCGGCAGGCGGCGTGGTATCTACCACCACCGTCGTGGTGCCGGAGAGCACGCTGACGTTGCCTGCCGCATCCGTGACGCGGGCGCTCAGCGTATGCGTGCCCTGAGCGAGCGCACGGGAGACGAAACGCCAGCTGCCGGCGGCGTTTGCGGTGACAGAACCGAGCGCCGTCGTACCGTCGTAGACGGTTACCAGGCTGCCCGCTTCGGCGGTGCCGCTGAGTACCGGCGTGTCATCATTAGTGAAGCTGCCGTTCGGCACGACCGCACTGGTGGCGTCGTTAGTGATCACCATGTTCGCCGCCGTCGCAGGCGCAACGGTATCCACGGTAAAGGCGATTGCATCAGAACGGCCGCTCAGGTTACCGGCGACATCAGTCACCGTTACGCTCAGCGCGTGCGCCCCGTTAGTCAGCAGCGGCGCGGTGTAGCTCCATGCGCCATCGCCGCCCGCCGTGGTGGAACCGATAACGGTATCGCCGTCGTAGACGGTAATCAGCGCGTTAGCTTCAGTGGTTCCGCTCAGCTGCGGCGTGTTGTCATTAGTGGCGGTGCCGTCAGGGATGCTGACCGCCGTCGTACCGTTATTGTTGCTCAGCAGCAGATCGGTGACCGGGGTCGGCACGGTGGTGTCGACGATAACGGTAACGGGAGGAACGGCTGCGCCCGGGTTGCCTTCTGCATCTACGGAGGTAACAGAGAACGTATGCGGCCCCTCCGCCAGCGCCGCAGGCGTAAAGCTCCATATGCCGCCTGCGCCAACGGTCACGCTGCCCAACGTGGTGGCGCCATCGAGGATGGTGATTACGTCGCCCGCCGTCGCCGTGCCGCTGAGTACCGGCGTGGTGTCACTGGTTGACGCACCGTCCGCCAGGTTAACCAGCGTGCTGCCGCTGTCGTCGGTAATCTGCAGCGTGCTGGTGGTCGGCGGCAGGCCATTCTCTATGGTAATAACGAAAGGTGCCGTCGCCGCGCCGACGTTGCCCGCCACGTCAGTCTGGGTCACCGTAAAGCTGTGCGACCCGTTGCTCAGCGCGGCAGAGGTAAAGCTCCAGGCGCCGTTCGCAGCCGTCGTAACCGTGCCCAGCAGCGTCGTCCCGTCATAAAGGGTAACGGTGCTGCCTGGCTCCGCCGTTCCGCTCAGCGTCGGGGTGTTGTCGTCAGTGGTGGCGCCGTTGGCCAGCGGGCCGGTGGTGACGCCCGCATCGTCGCTTACCACCAGATCGGCGATTGCCGCCGGAGGCGTCAGATCGACGTTAATCGTGTAAGGCTGCGCCTCAATGCTGGTATTGCCCGCCGCATCGGTGACCGATACGGTAAAGGCGTACTGGCCGTCAGTAAGCGCGTCGGTTTCAAAACGCCAGACGCCGCTTTCGTTCACCGTGGCGCTGCCGATCAGATCGCTGCCCTGATAGATATTGACGGTCGTGCCCGCCTCGGCGGTCCCGCGCAGCACGGGCGTGGTGTCGTTGGTATAGCCGTCATTGCCGATCAACAGCGGCGTCGCGCCGTCAGTGTCGTAAATGTCGAAGGTGGCGACCGGCTGCGGCGCAACGGTGTCTACCGTCAGGGTGGCTGAAGAGGTGGCGCTGATATTGCCCGCCGCATCGGTCACCGTGACGTTCAGCGTATGGGTGGCGTCGGAGAGCGCAGCAGCGGGGGTAAGGCTCCATGCGCCCGCGCCGTCCGCCAGCACCGACCCAATCGCCGTGGTGCCGTCATAGACAGTGACAAGACTGTTCGCCTCCGCCGTGCCGCTGATGGCGGGCGTGCTGTCGTTGGTCACGCCGCCGTCGGCAATGATCGTACCGCCATCGTTACGCAGCGTCAGCGCGCCAGCCGGTTCCGGCGGCGTCACGTCGACTACCAGGGTAAAGCTTGCAGAACGCGCACTGACGTTGCCGATCTCATCAGTGACCGTCGCGCTCAGCGCATGGGTGCCCTCTACCAGCGTCGGCGAGCTAAAGCGCCACGCGCCGTCGCCGCCGGCCGTCGTCGACCCGATAATCACGTCGCCGTCATAGAGGGTGACCAGACTGTTGGCTTCCGCCGTACCGGTCAGCAGCGGCGTGTTATCGCTGGTGGCGGCACCCTGCGTCAGCGCAACATTTTCCGCGCCGTTGTCGTTGCTGACCGTCAGCGCGGTCACAACCGGCGCCAGCGTATCGACCGTAAAGCCGATCGCCGTCGAAGGCAGACTGGTATTGCCCGCCGCATCGGTAAGGGTCACGGTCAGGCTGTGAGCGGCGTCGCTCAGCGTCGGCACCGAGAAGCTCCACAGCCCGCTGGCGCCCACCGTGGTAGTGCCCAGCGCGGTGGTACCGTCATAGACGGTGACGATAGTGCCCGCCTCTCCGCTGCCGCTCAGCAGCGGCGTGCTGTCGCTGGTGGTGGTGCCGTCGGCGATCGCCACTGCGGTTGCGCCGTTATCGCTGCTGAGAGCGATATCCGCCGCCGTCGCTGGCGCGGTGGCGTCAACCACCACGCTGATGGCGGCGGATGCGCCAACGTTGCCCGCCGCATCCACAGGCGTGACGGTAAAGGAGTGGGTGCCGTCGGCGAGCACAGGCGAAATCAGGCTCCAGCTGCCGTCGGCGTTAACTGCGACGCTGCCCAGCAGCGCTGCGCCTTCATAGACGATGACCGTGCCACCCGCCTCCGCAAAGCCGCTCAGCACCGGGGTGCTGTCGCTGGTGAGACCGCCGTCCGGTATCGCCACCGTCCCCGCACCGCTGTCGTTGCTCAGCGCCAGGCTGGTGACCGCCGCAGGCGGCTGGGTATCGACGCTCAGCGCGATCGCGTCGCTTGCCGGGCTGACGTTGCCCGCCAGATCCGTCACGACCGCGCTCAGGCTATGCGCACCGTCGTTAAGCGTCGGCGCGGTGAAGCTCCAGTTGCCGTTGCCGTCCACGGTAGCGGTGCCGAGCACCGCCGTACCGTCCAGCACGGTAACCACCGTGCCCGCCTCCGCCGTGCCGCTCAGCACCGGCGTGTTGTCATTGCTCAGGCCGCCATCGGGAATAGCCGAGCCGGTCGCGTCGTTGGTCAGCGTCAGCCCGGCCGCGGCCACAGGCGCGACGGTATCGACGGTGAAGCTAACCGGCGTGGTAGTGCCGCTGCTGTTGCCCGCCGCATCCGTCACGTTAACGCTCAGGCTGTGCAGCCCGTCCGCCAGCGTCGGCGTGCTCAGGCTCCAGCTGCCGTCTGGCGCTGCGGTGACGGAGCCGAGCACTGCGGCGCCGTCATAGAGGGTGACGAGGCTGCCCGCTTCAGCCGTGCCGGTCAGCTCCGGCGTGGCGTCGTTAGTTGTGCTGCCGTCGACAATCGGTGTCAGCGTCTGGCCGGTGTTGTTGTTGACCAGCACATTGTCAGCCAGCGCTGGCGCGGTGGTATCGACGCTAAAGCCAAAGGCGTCTGATGCCGGGCCAACGTTACCCGCCGCATCGGTAACCGCGGCGATCAGGCTGTGCGCGCCGTCGGCCAGCGTGGGCGACGTAAAGCTCCAGCTACCGTCAGCGCCGACGGTCGCCGTACCGAGTACGGTAGCGCCATCGGAAACGGTCACCGTACCGCCCGGCTCCGCCGTGCCGCTCAGTACCGGCGTGGCGTCATTGGTCGAGCCGCCCGCCGCGATCGCCGTGCCGCTGGCATCACTGGTGAGCGCCAGATCCGTCGCCGCCGCTGGCGCGGAGGTGTCGATGGTAAAGCCGATCGCCCCAGACGGCGCGCTGCTGTTGCCAGCGGCGTTAGTGACCACCACGCTCAGGCTGTGCGCGCCTTCGCTAAGGGTCGGCGCGCTGAAGCTCCAGTTGCCGTTGCCGTCGACCGACGTGCTGCCCAGCACGGTCGCCCCATCAGAAACGGTGACGATGGTGCCAGCCGCGGCGGTGCCGCTCAGCACCGGCGTGGTGTCGTTGGTCTGCCCGCCCGCCGCAATCGCCGTGCCGCTGGCGTCACTGGTGAGCGCCAGGTCCGTCGCCGCCGCTGGCGGCGTCAGATCCACGCTAAAGAGATAGGCCGCCGAGGCCGGGCCGGTGTTACCAGCAGGATCGGTAACGGTGGCGGTCAGGCTGTGTTCGCCCTGCGCCAGCGCAGGGGTGGTGAAGCTCCAGCTGCCGTCGCTGGCCGCGGTTACCGTGCCCAGCACCGTGTTGCCGTCGGAAACGGTGACAATGCCGCCCGGCTCCGCCGTGCCGCTCAGTACCGGCGTCGCATCGCTGGTGGTGCCATCCGCAGGGATCGCTACCCCGCTCTGATCGTTGCTGAGCGAGAGATCCTGCGCTGCTGTCGGCGGCAGGGTATCTACCCTAAAGCTCAGCGCATCGGTCGCCGGGCTGACGTTGCCCGCGCCGTCGGTCACAGTCGCCGTCAGGCTGTGCAGGCCGTCAGCCAGCGCAGGCGAGGTGAAGCTCCAGCTGCCGTCGGCGTTGGCGGTTACCGTGCCCAGCACGTTATCGCCGTCAGAGACGGTAATCAGGCTGCCCGCGTCGGCAGTGCCGCTCAGCACCGGCGTGTCGGAGTTGGTCAGCCCGCCGGAAACGATAGCCGTGCCGTTCTCACTGCTGAGCAGCAGATCGGCCGCCGCCGCTGGCGGCGTGGTGTCGACGGTAAAGGCCAGCGCATCAGAAGCCGGGCCGACGTTGCCCGCCGCATCGGTAACGGTGGCGCTCAGGCTGTGACTACCCTCGCTCAGCGCTGGGGCGATAAAGCTCCAGCTGCCGTCCGTGCCTGCGACCGCGGAGCCGAGCGCGGTATTGCCGTCATAAACGGTGACGATGCCGCCCGCCTCTGCGGTTCCGCTCAGCACCGGCGTCGGATCGTTGGTGACGCTGCCGGTAACCGGTACAGGCGTGCCGCTCTGGTCGTTGCTGAGCTGCAGGCCGGTCGCCGCTATCGGCGCCAGGGTATCAACGGTGACGAGAAGTGGCGTTGTCGCCACGCTGCTGTTGCCCGCCAGATCGGTGGCCGCGGCGGTCAGGCTGTGGTCGCCGTCAGCCAGCACTGGCGCGGTATAACTCCAGCTGCCGTCGCTGCCCGCCGTGACGCTGCCCAGTACCGTAGCGCCATCGGAAACGGTCACGATGCTGCCAGCGTCGGCCGTCCCGCTCAGCGTCGGCGTCGCGTTATTGGTCGCATCGCCAGAGGCGAGCGGCGCGCCATCGTTGCTCAGCACTACATCCGCAGGCACGGAGGGCGGCTGGGTATCGACGGTGAAGGCGACAGGGGTGGAAGCCGGTCCGGCGTTGCCAGCCGCATCGGTGACTACGGTGGTGAGGCTATGCGCGCCATCGGAGAGCGTCGGCGTGGTGAAGCTCCAGCTGCCGTCGCTGGCCGTGGTTACCGTGCCCAGCACCGTGCTGCCGTCGGAAACGGTGACGCTACTGCCCAGTTCGGCGCTGCCGCTCAGTACCGGCGCGCTGTTACTGGTCGGTGTATCGGTCGCGACCGGATTGCCGCTGGCGTCGGTGAGCGTAACGCCCGTCGCGGCTGCCGGCGCGGTGGTGTCGATAGTCAGGGTCAGCGGCGTGGATTCAACCAGGTTGCCGGTCGCATCGGTGTAGCTGGCGAGGAAGGTATAGGTGCCGTCCGTCTGCGCCGCAGGGGTAAAGGACCACTGGCCGCTGGCGTCCGCGGTCACGCTGCCCAGCGCGACATCGCCGCTAAAGAGCGTCACCAGCGCGCCCGCCGTCGCCAGGCCGCTCAGCAGCGGCGTCGCATCTGACGTCGTGGCGCCGTCGGCCAGCGCTACCAGCTGGCTGCCGCTGTCATCGGTTGCCTGCAGAGAGAGGGTCGCGGGCGGCAGATCCGCCTGAATATTCAGGTTAAAGGCGGATGTCGGCAGGCTGACGTTGCCCGCCGCGTCGGTAACGGTGACGGTCATGCTGTGGTTGCCGTTGCTCAGCGCGGTGGTGGTCAGGCTCCAGTTGCCTGCGCCATCCGCCGTGACGGTGCCGATCAGCACGTTGCCGTCATAGAGGCTGACGAGCGCCCCCGCCTCGGCCTGGCCGCTCAGGGTCGGCGTGTTGTCATCGGTAGTGTCGCCAGAGGTCAACGGCCCCTGCGAGCCGCCGACGTCATCGCTTACCACCAACCCGCTGGCGGCGGCTGGCGGCGTGGTATCAACGGTAAAGGTAAGCGGCGCTGTCGCCGGGCTGACGTTGCCAGCGACATCGGTCACGGTGGTAGTGAAGCTGTGCGCGCCCTCCGCCAGCGCTGGCGAGGTAAAGCGCCAGCTGCCGCTGGCATCCGCCGTCGCGGTGCCCAGCAGATTGCCGCTGTCGGAAATGGCGACGGTGCTGCCCGGCTCGGCCGTGCCGCTCAGTACCGGCGAGACATCATTGGTGGCGCTGCCTTCGCCGATCGGCACGCTGGTGCTGCCTGCATCATCGGTGAGCTGCAGGTTGTCGGCTGCCGCTGGTGCGACAGTGTCGACGGTGATATTCAGCGGGCCAGAGGTGGTCGTAGCGCCGGTCGGACTGACCGCAGTGGCAAAGAAGGCGTGCGAACCGTTCGACAGCGCAAAGAGCCTGAAGAACCAGTGGCCGCTGCTGTTTGCCGTGGTGCTGCCGGCCAGCGTCTGGCCGTCATAGAGCGTAACTACGCTGTTTGGCTCGGCGAGGCCGCTCAGCACCGGGCTGTCGTTATTGGTGGTCGTGCCGTCTGCCAGCGGCGTGACCGTGCTGCCCGTTTCATTAACCGCCTCAAGCGGGGTGGTGGCTGGCGGCAGGCCGCCCTCGACGGTGAGGTTGAAGGCGTCGGAGGCGCTGCTGACGTTACCTGCCGCGTCGGTGACAGTGGTGGTCAGGCTGTGCAGACCGCTGCTCAGGGTCGGCGTGGTGAAGCTCCAGCTGCCATCGGTATCGACAGTGGTGTAACCCAGAACGGTCTGACCGTCATAAATGGTCACCAGCGCGTCTGGCTCCCCCTGCCCGCTCAGGGTCGGGGTGCGGTCATCGGTGGTATCGCCCGAGGCGAGCGCGCCCTGGACATCACCGTAATCGTCTGTCACCACCAGGCCGCTAACGGCCGCTGGCGCGGTGCTATCGACGGTAAAGGCCAGCGGAGCGGAGGCCGTGCCGGTATTGCCCGCCGGATCGGTCACCGTAGTGGTCAGGCTGTGGCTGCCCTCGTCCAGCGCTGGCGTAATAAAGCGCCAGCTGCCGTCGGTATTGACCGTGGCGGTGCCCAGCACCGCGTTGCCGTCAGAAACGGTAACGATGCTGCCCGGCTCCGCCGTGCCGCTCAGGGTGGGGCTGGTGCTGCTGGTGGTTCCGCCTGCGGCTATCGGCTGCAGCGTGCCGTCGCGGCTGTCGCTCAGCACCAGATCGGCTGCCGCCGCTGGCGGCGTGCTGTCGACGCTAAAGGTTACCGGTGCGGAGGCGTTGCTGACGTTACCCACCGCATCGGTGATGGTCGCGCTCAGGCTGTGGTCGCCTTCGCTCAGCGCGGGCGTGGTGAAGCTCCAGCTGCCGTCCTGGGCAGCGGTTACCGAGCCCAGCACGTCGTCGCCGTCAGAAACGGTGACGATGCCGCCCGGCTCCGCCGTGCCGCTCAGCAGCGGCGTCGTATCGTTAGTCGCGCCCGTGGTGACGGCAACCGGCGTGCCGCTGCTGTCGCTGCTCAGCTGCAGATTGCTGACCGCGTCCGGCGCGACGGTGTCGACAGTGATATTAAGCACAGGCGAATCAGTCACGGTGCCTGCGCCGTCAGCGGTAGCAGCGCGGAAGGCGTAGCTGCCGTCCGTCAGCGCGTCCGGCGTAAAGCTCCACTGCCCGTTAGCGTCGGCGGTGACGCTGCCTAGCAGCTGATCGCCGTTGTAGAGCGTTACCAGCGCACCGGCGGTGGCGACGCCGCTCAGCACCGGCGTCGCGTCGCGCGTGCTGGCCCCGTCGGTCAGATCGACCGGCGCGCTGCCGCTGTCGTCAGTCGCCACCAGCGTCAGGGTGGCAGGTGGCTGACCGGTCGCCACAGTCAGGTCGAAAGGCGCCGTCGGCACGCTGACGTTGCCTGCCGCATCGGTCACGGTGGTCGTCAGGCTGTGCGGCCCGTCGCTCAGTGCCGGCGTGGTAAAGCGCCAGCTGCCGTCGGCGTTGACCGTGACGCTGCCCAGCAACGTACTGCCGTCATAGACGCTGACAATGCTGCTCGCTTCCGCCTGGCCGCTCAGGGTCGGCGTGCTGTCGTCGGTGGTGTCGCCGAACGCCAGCTCGCCCTGCTGGGCGCCGACGTTATCGGTGACAATAACGCCCGAGGCCGTTTGCGGCGCGGTGGTATCAAGGGTAAACGTCACCGCCGTGGCAGGCGCGCTGACGTTGCCCGCCGCATCGGTGATGGTCGAGGTCAGGCTGTGGACGCCCTGCGCAAGCGTCGGCGCGGTAAAGCTCCAGCTGCCGTCCTGCGCCACGGTGGTGGTGCCCAGTACGCTGCTGCCGTCAGAAACGGTGACGATACTGCCCGGTTCCGCCGTACCGCTCAGCACAGGCGTGCTGCTGCTGGTAACGCCGTCGGCGGCAATAGCATTGCCGTTCGCATCCGTCAGCGTGACGCCCGCCGCGCTTTCCGGCGCAACGGTGTCAACGGTGATATTAAGCACAGGCGAATCGGTAACTGTGCCTGTGCCGTCATCGCTGGCGGCGCGGAAGGCGTAGCTGCCGTCCGTCAGCGCGTTCGGCGTAAAGCTCCACTGCCCGTTTGCGTCAGCGGTGACGGAGCCAAGCACCTGATCGCCGTTATAGAGCGTCACCAGCGCACCGGCGGTGGTGACGCCGCTCTGTACCGGCGTCGCGTCGCGCGTGCTGTCGCCGTTTGCCAGCTGCACCAGCGTGCTGCCGCTGTCGTCGGTCACGACCAGCGAGCTGGTAGCAGGCGGCGCCCCTGCGTCAACGGTCAGAGCGAAGGCGTCCGTCGGCGTGCTGACGTTACCTGCCGCATCGGTCACGGTCGCCGTCAGGTTGTGCTGGCCGTCGCTCAGCGCAGGGGTGGTGAAGCGCCAGCTGCCGTCCTGGGCGGCGGTGACGGTACCCAGCAGCGTGTCGCCGTCATAGACGCTGACGAGGCTGCTCGCGGGTGCCTGGCCGCTCAGGGTCGGCGTGCTGTCGTCGGTGGTGGCGCCCGGGAGGAGTTCGCCCTGCGTCGCGCCCACGTCGTCGCTGACCAACAGCCCGCTGACCGCCGCTGGCGGGAGAGTATCCACGCTGAACAGCAACGGTTCAGAAACCGGTCCGGTGTTGCCCGCCGGATCGGTGACGGTCGTGGTCAGGCTGTGACTCCCCTCGGCAAGGCCAGGCGCGGTAAAGCTCCAGCGGCCGTCTGCGCCAACCGTGGCGCTGCCCAGCGCCACATCGCCGTCAGAGACAGTGACGATGCTGCCCGGCTCCGCCGTGCCGCTCAGCACCGGTGAGGCGTCGTTTGTCGTACCGCCCGCAGTGACCGGCACGGAAACGCCGCTGCTGTCGCTGTTAAGCGCCAGATCGGCGGCGGCGGCAGGTGCCTGGGTATCCAGGGTAAAGAAAACCGGCACGGTCGCAGCGCTGGCGTTGCCTGCCGGATCGGTCACGACCGCCGTCAGGCTGTGGCTGCCGTCAGCAAGGCCTGCTGGCGTATAGCTCCAGCTGCCGTCTGTTCCGGCCGTGGCGCTGCCCAGCACCGTGTCGCCATCGGAAACGGTGACGGTGCTGCCCGGCTCGGCGCTGCCGCTCAGCACCGGCGCGCCGCTGTTGGTCAGGCCGCCGCTGACGATCGGATCGCCGCTGGCGTCAGCCAGCGAAACGCCGGTTGCGGCTGTTGGCGCGACGGTATCGACGGTGAGCGCCAGCGTCGCGGAGTTGATGGTGTTCCCTGCGGCATCGGTAGCGGTCGCGCGAAAATCGTAGGTGCCGTCCGCCAGCGCGGCGGGTGTAAAGCTCCACTGCCCGTTCGCATCGGCGGTGGCGCTGCCCAGCAGCTGGTCGCCGTTGTAGAGCGTTACCAGCGCGTTAGCGAGGGTCGCGCCGCTCAGCACGGGCGTGGTGTCGCGCGTGCTGGCGCCGTCGGCCAGCGCGACCGGCGTGCTGCCGCTGTCGTCAGTGGCTACCAGCGTCAGGGTGGCAGGCGGATCGCCTGCGGCGACGGTAAGATCGAATGGCGTGGTCGGCGCGCTGACGTTGCCTGCCGCATCGGTCTGGGTCAGGGTCAGGCTGTGTGCGCCGTTGCTCAGCGTCGGCGTGGTAAAGCGCCAGGTGCCGTCGGCGCCTGCCGTCAGGCTACCGATGGCGACGCCGTTATCGTAAATCGTCAGCAGCGAACCGGGTTCCGCCTGGCCGCTGAGAAGAGGCGTGTTGTCGTCGGTGGTGTCGCCAGAGGTCAGCGGGCCGGTGCTGGCGCCAGCGTCGTCGGTCACCACCAGACCGCTGACCGCAGCGGGTGGTTGGGTATCGACCGTAAAGTTCAGCGGCGCGGACGGCGCGCTGACGTTGCCCGCCGCATCGGTGACGGTGACAGCCAGGCTGTGGCTGCCATCGGTCAGCGCGGGAGAAGTAAAGCTCCAGAGCCCGTCGCTGCCTACGGTGACGGTGCCCAGCAGCGTATCGCCATCCAGAACAGAGACGGTGCTGCCAGGCTCAGCGCTTCCGCCCAGCGTCGGCGTATTGTCACTGGTCGCACCGCCGGAGGCGATCGCGCCGCCGCCGTCATTGCTCAACTGCAGGCTGGATGCAACATCCGGCGCAAGGGTATCAATGGTAATAGTAATGGTCGGCGACGTGGTAACGTTGCCGTTTGCGTCCGTACTGGTGGCGCTAAAGGCATAGGTGCCGTCCGCCAGCGTGGCGGGCGTAAAGTTCCACTGGCCGCTGCCGTCGGCGGTCACGCTGCCCAGCAGCTGATCGCCGTTATAAATCGTCACCACCGCACTGGCGGTGGTCAGGCCGCTCAGCACCGGCGTCGCGTCGTTGGTGCGGGTGCCGTCCGCTATCGGCACCAGGCCGCTGCCGTTGTCGTTAGTAATTTCCAGCGAGCTGGTTGCTGGCGGCAAATCCGCCGCAACGTTGATAACGATCCCCGTCGTCGGCGCGCTGACGTTGCCCGCCGCATCGGTCACGGTCGCCGTCAGGCTGTGGCTGCCGTTGCTCAGCGTCGGGGTGGTAAAGCGCCAGACGCCGTCTGCGCCTGCCGTCACCGTGCCCAGCAGCGTGTTGCCGTCATAAACGCTGACGGTCGCGCCCGCTTCGGCCTGTCCGCTTAGCTCAGGGGTATTGTCATCGGTCGACTCGCCGGACGTCAGCGGGCCCTGGCTGGTGCCGACATTATCTGTCAGCTGCAGGTTGCTGGCCGCATCCGGCGCCAGAGTATCGACGGTAAAAGAGAGAGTGGTCGCCGGGCTGGCGTTGCCCGCCGCATCGGCGGCGGTAATACTCAGCGTGTGGCTGCCTTCGCCCAGCGCGGGCGTCGTGAAAGACCAGCGTCCATCGCTGCCTGCGATAACGGTGCCCAGAACGGTGCCGTTGTCAGAAAGAGTAACGGTGCTGCCCGCTTCGGTAGTGCCCTGCAGCAGAGGCGTGGCGTCATTGGTCGCGCCGTTAGCGGCGATGGGCGTCAGGGTCGTGCCGTTGTCGCTGGCGGCACTGACATCGGATAGCGTCGGAGCGACGGTATCGACGGTGAAGGTAACCGGCGCGGTGGCGCTGCTGGTATTGCCTGCGGCATCGGTGACCGTCGCCGTCAGGCTGTGCTGGCCATCCGCCAGCACAGGCGAAGTAAAGCTCCAGGTGCCGTCTGCGTTGACGGTCGCCGTTCCCAGCAGCGTGCCGTTGTCGTAAACGCTGATGGTGGTGCCCGCTTCAGCCGTTCCGCTTAGAACCGGCGTATTGTCATCGGTGGTGGCGCCTGCGGTAATCGCGCCCTGAATGGTGCCGACGTTATCGTTAATAGCCAGATCGGTAACCGCGCCGGGCGCAGTGGTGTCGCTACCCGTGCCACCGCCTGTACCGCCGTCTGTTCCACCGCCCGTACCGCCATTATCGCCGCTGCCCGTACCGCCGCCGGTCGCGCCGCCGCTGTCGCCTGAACCGTTGCTGCCGTTAGAACCGGCGAACATCGCGGCAATACCCGCCAGCGCCCCGCCGCCGATACCGTAGGCAGCAATCGTGCCATCGTTGGTGATGTTATCCGCCAGCAGCCCCTCGGTGCTGTCGATAGAGACAAACTGGAAGCCCGGCTGACCCGGATCTTCTACCCACCACAGCGCGCCATGGTCATCCTGCAGCACCAGCTCGCTTTCGCCTGCCGGGCTATAAAAATTATGAATAACAACTGTTTCCCCAGATTTCGTGGTGACGACCAGGTCATTGCCGTTGCGCGCAAAAGATTTAATGTCAGATCGATTGAGGTTGAGCTTAACCACACTCGGAGCGTTTAAATTGACGTCGCTGCCACTCAGCTGCGAGGCGATCGTGCCGCCTTTAGGCGTTACTGAGATATTATTCATGTTATGTATATCCCACTGAGGTTATTAATATTCATAAAAATGCCCGGCATCCTGAGATCCCGGTTTATCCGTGAATAACGCTGTGTGCTATTCACTCCCCTCTTTGTCGATCCCATCCTTTTGACGAAATCGCTCTGAGCCGTGTTGAATCTTTATCCTGGTGAGGGAATCACTTTTATTTGTTTTAATAACCGCAATGGGCTAGCCCGCTTCCGTAATAACAGGAGCAGGCGGCATATCACAAAAAGTTTCGGTAGTGTGTTATTGCAGATCGTTGATTTTTTAGCGCTCCGGACAGCGGAACGTTTACAGATTGATCAATAAAATCATCTAAATATGCTGTGTTCCAGCAACGCCCTTGCAAACCAGCCGCCTGCTTGCTCGTCGCCATTTCCAGCTGTTGCTGCGTATCTACACCCTGAATAATGACGCCCTTGCAGAAATCATTGACGTGATTAAGCAACGTATCAAAGGCGTAGCCTGTGCCATATTTCCAGAAGAAGCTGCGACTGATTTTCACATATTCAACTATTCCGCTGCTCAGCATAGATAAGGTCGAACTGCCTGCGCCGAAATCATCAAGCCATAATAACGCCGGGGTAATACCTGCCAGTTTTTGCAGCAGCAGGCGATCGGCGGCGTGATAACGCGCAGTGAAAAAGGCGGAAATTTCGAGACGTAACAAAGGCAGCTGATCGAGTTTTTGCTGAACCGCGTGGTTATTCAGAATGCCGCGAATAATATCGCTGTCGATATTAAGGCTGAGAACAGACGAGAAACCAGACTGATAAAGCGCATCGATCCGTTCGAGCTGCAGCAAAAACAACTGCCATTTTTCCGCCTCAAGCAGGCGGTCAAATAGCCGGTGCCCGCTGTCGGCATCTGCCTGAACGGCACTTTCGTTCCCCTGCATGCAGCGCGTCAACAGCTCCCACGCCATCACTTCCCCGGAAGGGGCATGAATCGGTTCGAGCAGAAAGACGTAATGCTGACGAAGATGTAGTTGGCGACCCATGCTGCTGCTACCTGATCCACCCGATAAGTCAGCTACCTGAAAACAGCAACGGAAATGTCAGGAAAACTCATGTGAACGTTAAGAAAACCCAGAAGATTCTTAACACCTTAACCTGATGCTAACGTACAACTTACATTTTGAAAAATAGATTTAAGCCAAACCAGAAGAAATTTTCAATAGCCAAAACCAATCAAAAATGTTTTTTAAAAAGGTTTTTTAGAATTAAAGGGTCATAAAATATGCTTAAAATTAATTATTTCATCGACCTTGACGAATTAATAATTAATTACTCACCTGATTTTATTAAAAAATAATTTAAGGTGTCGCCCATAAACATCACTTTATCTGATAAATATTACTGGAAACCATGATTACAGTAAATTCCATTAAAAACCGTAAAACGCACGCAATCCACAAATTTTGCTTTAGCTATAAACTTTAATTTAATTAATGCATACACAATGAATGAAGGTTGAATACTCGACAGTAATTTACTATTTCAGCCAGTTTCAAACGGCACGGCTGGTAACGCCTCGTTTTTTCTGAAAAATTCCGCGACGCAGAAATGACCTACAAAATAAAGGGTCTTAAAGAAACTTAACGCAGCGTTAAACAGTGATGGCGATCACAAAGTCAGCAAAAAGCGGATAAGGGGGCGGGAAAGTGAAAAGCTGAGCCTCTGGCGAGGCCCAGCGTGAAGCGTTAATTATTCATCTTCGAGATAGGTATAGCCGTACAGACCGCTTTCAAACTCTTCCAGGAACTGCGCGCGCAGTTCGTCGTCAATATCGGTCTCTTTAACCTGATTACGGAACAGCGTCATCAGCTCGTCCGGATTAAGCTGCACGTACTCCAGCATATCCGCCACGGTATCACCCTCATCCGACAGCTCCACTTCGACTTCGCCGCCCGCACGCGCATAGACGTTGACCGCCTCGGTATCGCCGAACAGGTTGTGCATATTGCCGAGAATCTCCTGATAAGCACCCACCATAAAGAAGCCGAGCATCGGCGGGTTCTCAGGATCGTACTCTGGCATCGGCATCGTGGTGGCGATACCGTCGCCATCAACGTAGTGGTCGATAGTGCCGTCGGAGTCGCAGGTGATATCCAGCAGCACCGCGCGGCGCTCCGGCTTTTTATGCAGCCCTTCCAGCGGCAGCACCGGGAACAGCTGATCGATACCCCAGGCATCCGGCATCGACTGGAACAGCGAGAAGTTAACGTACATCTTATCCGCCATGCGCTCCTGCAACTCGTCGATAATCGGACGGTGCGCGCGGTTGCTCGGATCGAGATGCTGCTGAATATAGTGGCAGATGCTGAGGTAAAGCTGTTCCGCCCAGGCGCGCTGCGACAGATCGTAAGTGCCGGAGGCGTAGCCGGTGTGGATATCGTGGAGATCCATCTGGCTGTCGTGCAGCCACTCGCGCAGCGAACGACGCACGTTTGGTTCGTGCATCTCCTGCCAGGTTTCCCACATGCTAAGGATCGGGCGCGGCGCCTCTTCCTGCGGTGCCTGCGGCGTGATGAACTCATTACGCTCTACGCCGATAATGTTGGAGACCAGCACGGTATGGTGCGCGGTCACGGCGCGGCCCGACTCGGTGATCACCGTAGGATGTTCCAGCCCATGCTCTTCGCAGGCATCGCCAATCGCCCAGATCACATTGTTGGCGTATTCGTTCAGACCGTAGTTGACCGAGCAGTCAGACTGCGAACGGGTGCCTTCATAATCGACGCCCAGACCGCCGCCGACGTCGAAGCATTTAATATTGACGCCAAGCTTAGCCAGCTCAACGTAGAAACGCGCCGATTCGCGCACGCCGGTGGCGATGTCGCGAATGTTAGCCATCTGCGAGCCGAGGTGGAAGTGCAGCAGCTGCAGGCTGTCGAGACGGCCCGCGTTGCGCATAATCTCTACCAGCTGCAGCACCTGCGACGCCGCCAGGCCGAACTTCGATTTTTCGCCGCCGCTCGACTGCCACTTGCCGGATCCCTGCGACGCCAGGCGCGCGCGGATGCCCAGGCGCGGCACCACGTTCAGACGCTCGGCCTCCTCCAGCACCAGGCGCACTTCAGTCATCTTCTCAATCACCAGATAGACTTTGTGGCCGAGCTTTTCGCCAATCAGCGCCAGACGGATATATTCGCGGTCTTTGTAGCCATTACAGACGATAACCGTGCGGGTTTTGCCCGCGTGCGCCAGCACCGCCATCAGCTCCGCTTTCGATCCCGCTTCGAGACCCAGCGGTTCGCCGGAGTTAACCAGCGACTCGATTACGCGCTTATGCTGGTTGACCTTAATGGGATAGACCAGGAAGTAGTCGCCGCGGTAGCCGTAGGATTCACGCGCGCGCTTGAACGCCGCGTTAATCGAGCGCAGGCGATGCTGCAGAATCTGCGGAAAGCAGAACAGCGCGGGCAGACGCTGGCCCTGGGCTTCGCGCTCTTTCACCAGATTAGCCAGATCGACGCGCAGCGTCGGCTCATCCGGATTTGGACAGACGCTGACGTGGCCGAGTTCGTTGACGTCGTAGTAGTTATTGCCCCACCAGGCAACGTTATAGGTACGCAGCATTTTGCTGGCATCCTGGTCGTTCATTGCAACCTCCTGCATCGAGCGGAGCACACCCTGTTCGCCAGCTGACGAACCCTTGATAGTCTTCATGTCGTCAGACATCACGAACCTCGAATTTCTGTTGGAATGTGAAACAGTTACGCGCTTTCGCCACGCTCTGTCTGTTAATGAGTTGCCGCATAAAACGCTTTGCCCCGTCTGCCTGACGGCGAAGTCAGGATCAAAAAAGCATAAAACTAAGTGTAAAACACCCAGGCCCGTTACGTGTAAATGGACTGCGAATGCATTACGACGTTCACCAACGCGTGCTGGCCGGTAAGAGTGAATAAGGACGTACAGATTAACCGGCGCGCGTGTCGGGCGAATGACCGCAACAGGAGATACGTCGGCAAATCAGAGAAAAAGCAGGAAAGGAGAACGCCAGCGCGCCGGTAGAGCGCAGAGAACCGCAAGAAAGGAAAGCGTGGTTCATTACTTCTGTCACCTCCACACATGTTTTCGCATGTGGAAACAATCTGGGTGAACGTCAGAGAAGCTCTGACAGTGGCTACGCGCGGCGGCGGCGTCCTGATGGATGCGCCAGGGCAGCAGCGGCGTTTTATACCGCCTGACGGCTAAAAATGCAAAGCGTTTCGCTGGTTTGGCGCCGTTTCGCGTCACGTTTTTTTGCCAGGCGGCGCGTTTTCGAAAAATGCGGAAACAGAAAAAGGGCTGGCATTTAGTTCACGCCTTAACCTAAAATAGCCATCCAGATGGTTTTCCATCTAAACTGGTTAACATCCAGGCGTTTTACATCTGACATACTGACACTTCTTAAACTGCTCGCGGCTTTGCCTGAAGGGGCGTCAAGTAAGTTCATCTCACTTACGCTATGCAGTCGAATTCAAACCATTTGTAAGGTAAAGAACAGAATGGCTAAACACCTTTTTACGTCCGAGTCCGTATCAGAAGGACATCCTGATAAAATCGCTGACCAAATTTCTGACGCCGTACTGGACGCTATCCTCGAACAGGATCCCAAAGCGCGCGTGGCCTGCGAAACCTACGTAAAAACCGGTATGGTGCTGGTCGGCGGTGAGATCACCACCAGCGCATGGGTCGATATCGAAGAGATCACCCGTAATACCGTACGTGAAATCGGTTATGTTCATTCCGATATGGGCTTTGACGCCAACTCCTGTGCCGTTCTGAGCGCCATCGGCAAGCAGTCGCCTGATATCAATCAGGGCGTTGACCGCACCGATCCGCTGGAGCAAGGCGCGGGCGACCAGGGCCTGATGTTTGGCTACGCCACTAACGAAACTGACGTGCTGATGCCAGCGCCGGTGACCTATGCGCACCGTCTGGTACAGCGTCAGTCTGAAGTGCGTAAAAACGGCGCGCTGCCGTGGCTGCGTCCGGACGCGAAAAGCCAGATCACGTTCCAGTATGACGGCGGCAAAATCGTTGGTATCGACGCGGTAGTGCTCTCAACCCAGCACGCGGAAGATATCGATCAGGCCACTCTGCGTGAAGCGGTAATGGAAGAGATCATCAAACCGGTATTGCCGAGTGAGTGGATCAACGCCAGCACCAAATACCATATCAACCCAACCGGACGCTTCGTTATCGGCGGCCCGATGGGCGACTGCGGCCTGACCGGACGTAAAATCATCGTAGATACCTACGGCGGCATGGCGCGTCACGGCGGCGGCGCTTTCTCTGGTAAGGATCCGTCAAAAGTTGACCGTTCCGCAGCCTACGCGGCGCGCTACGTTGCGAAAAACATCGTTGCCGCTGGCCTGGCCGACCGCTGCGAGATTCAGGTCTCCTACGCTATCGGCGTTGCGGAACCAACCTCCATCATGGTGGAAACCTTCGGCACCGAGAAGATCTCGACCGAACAGCTGACCCTGCTGGTGCGCGAGTTCTTCGACCTGCGTCCTTACGGTCTGATTCAGATGCTGGATCTGCTGCAGCCGATCTATAAAGAGACCGCCGCTTACGGTCACTTCGGCCGCGAACATTTCCCGTGGGAAAAAACCGACAAAGCCGCTCAGCTGCGCGAAGCTGCGGGTCTGTAAGTTTTTTACTATCAGGCTCTCCTCCTCTTCAGGAGGAGAGCCTTGTTTTTTAAGCGCCTTTTCTTGCCCCTTCCCGCCCCGGTCAGCAATTTTTCTTTTCTCAACTACACTTCTGAGACTCGTCAACAGCAAGCGTGTTACCGATTACAAATTGAAACGCTTTATTTATCTGCTATTTAGGATTTAACCTCCGTGGTTATTCGGCTGAAAATGCGTTATTTTCAGCGTCCTCTGATAGCCGATAATTGACGCCATGTCAGAAACTTAACAGGTGCTATACCTTACTGGTTACTTAACCTTTTCGGGCTGAATATGCTGAATTTCAGGGTTTCGGCGTGTGTAAGCGATTACATTAGCGTGATCGCCCTCACTTTTTCCCCGAGAAAGGTTTTTTAACATTGATAACAACAATGATGGATAAACTCGGAGGCAAAATGCCTGGCAATACTCACAAAAGCAGAACCTCAAACAAGGCGATGACCTTGTTTGTCTGCTTTCTTGCGGCCCTTGCAGGGCTGTTATTTGGACTGGATATCGGCGTTATTGCGGGCGCGCTGCCGTTTATCGCCAAAGACTTTAACGTTACCGCACACCAGCAGGAGTGGATCGTCAGCTCCATGATGTTCGGCGCAGCCGTCGGCGCTGTCGGCTCCGGCTGGATGTCGTCACGTCTCGGTCGTAAAAAGAGCCTGATGGCGGGCGCCATTCTGTTTGTTATCGGTTCGCTCTGGTCCGCCATGGCGCCGAACCCGGAAATGCTGATCGTTGCGCGCGTGGTGCTGGGCCTGGCCGTTGGCGTCGCCTCTTATACCGCTCCGCTCTATCTTTCTGAAATCGCGCCGGAAAAAATCCGCGGCAGTATGATTTCTCTGTATCAGCTGATGATCACCATCGGTATTCTCGGCGCTTATCTCTCCGACACGGCCTTCAGCGCGTCCGGCGACTGGCGCTGGATGCTGGGCATCATCACGATCCCGGCGGTGCTGCTGCTGGTAGGCGTCTTCTTCCTGCCCAACAGCCCGCGCTGGCTGGCGGCTAAAGGCGATTTCCGCGACGCCCAGCGCGTGCTGGATCGCCTGCGCGACACCAGCGAGCAGGCGAAACGCGAGCTGGAAGAGATCCGCGAGAGCCTGAAGATCAAGCAGTCCGGCTGGCAGCTGTTCCAGAGCAACAGCAACTTCCGTCGCGCGGTGTTCCTCGGCGTGCTGTTGCAGGTCATGCAGCAGTTCACCGGTATGAACGTTATCATGTACTACGCGCCGAAGATTTTTGAGATTGCTGGCTTCTCTAATACCACCGAGCAGATGTGGGGCACCGTGATTGTCGGACTGGTCAACGTGCTGGCGACCTTTATCGCCATCGGTCTGGTGGATCGCTGGGGCCGTAAGCCGACTCTGATCCTGGGCTTCCTGGTAATGGCGGCGGGTATGGGCGTGCTGGGCACGATGCTGCATATGGGCATCCACTCGCAGGGCGCACAGTACTTCGCTATCGCCATGCTGCTGATGTTTATCGTCGGCTTCGCCATGAGCGCCGGCCCGCTGATTTGGGTGCTGTGTTCGGAAATCCAGCCGCTGAAAGGCCGCGACTTCGGTATTACCGTCTCTACTGCGACGAACTGGATCGCCAACATGATTGTCGGCGCGACCTTCCTCACCATGCTGAATTCGCTGGGCAACGCGCCGACCTTCTGGGTCTATGGCCTGCTGAACGTCTTCTTCATTCTGCTGACGGTTATGCTGATCCCAGAGACCAAAAACGTCTCGCTGGAGCATATCGAGCGCAACCTGATGTCCGGTAAGAAACTGCGCGATATCGGTTCAAACAACTAATCCGCGCCTGTGCCGGTTAGCGGGCCATCTTACCCGCGCCGCACATGAGCACCAAAAGGCGGGCCGCAAGGCCCGCCTTTTTTATTTGATTGAGTTCCCTTTCGTCGCCCCTTATCCTTTCCTGCATGAAAACGCCCCGACTTCCTATCGCCCTGCAGCAGGCAGTAATGCGCTCGCTGCGTCATTTTTTACAGCTTGCCAGCGACAGGCTGGAGCGCCCTTTTGCCGAACCGGCGCTGGTCTACCAGCAGCGCGGCACGGCGGCTGGCACCGCCTGGCTGGAGAAGTGGGAGATTCGCCTGAATCCGGTGCTGCTGATGGAAAACCAGCAGGCGTTTATCGAAGAGGTGGTGCCGCACGAACTGGCGCACCTGCTGGTATGGAAAGTTTTTGGCCGCGTGCCGCCACACGGCAAAGAGTGGAAGTGGATGATGCAGGAGGTGCTTGGCGTGCCCGCGCGCCGTACCCATCAGTTTGAGATCGCCTCGGTGCGCGCCGCGACTTTCCCCTACCGCTGCGGCTGCCAGCAGCATCACCTTACCGTCCGGCGCCACAACCGCGTACTGCGCGGCGAAAGCGAGTATCGCTGCGTGCGTTGCAAAAACCTGTTAAAACCCGGCGACTATTCGCCAGCCTGAGCGGAATTCTCATTCCGCTCGCCGCGCCGTTCTGCTACCCTGCCGCCCTTTTTTACCGACCGAGTAGATTCTGGAAAATGTCTCGCAAACTTATCGCCGCCATGGCGCTGCTGTTCTCCCCTCTCGCCGCCCAGGCGCTCTCGCTGACCGACTATCATCAGAATAACTTTCAGCAGGCGAAAACCTTTGCTGCGGCGATTAATGCCGATGCGCCCGGCTCCTTTTACTGCGGCTGCAAGATTAACTGGCAGGGTAAAAAAGGCGTGCCCGATCTCAACAGCTGCGGCTATCAGGTGCGGAAAAACGCCAACCGCGCCGGGCGCATCGAATGGGAACATGTGATGCCCGCCTGGGAGTTCGGCCATCAGCGCCAGTGCTGGCAGAACGGCGGCCGTAAAAGCTGCAGCAAAGACGCCGACTATCGCCGTATCGAAAGCGACCTGCATAACCTGCAGCCCGCGATCGGCGAGGTGAACGGCGATCGCGGCAACTTCGCCTACAGCCAGTGGAACGGCGGCGAAGGCCAGTACGGCCAGTGCGCCATGAAGATAGACTTCAAAAACAAACAGGCCGAGCCGCCGGCTCGTGCTCGCGGCGCAATCGCGCGCACCTACTTCTATATGCGCGACCAGTATCATCTGCGTCTGTCGCGTCAGCAGACTCAGCTTTTCACCGTCTGGGACAAGCTCTATCCGGTCTCCCGCTGGGAGTGTGAACGCGACCAGCGCATCGCGCGCGTGCAGGGCAATCACAATCCTTATGTGCAGCAGGCTTGCCAGCGTTAAAAACAGTGCCCTACACTAACGTCTTCTCGATTCCGCCGCGCCGGGTGCGCGGCGCTCAGCTTTCAGGGCCTGTATGCGCATACCTCGCATTTATCATTCCGAACCTTTAACCAGCGGCAGTGAAATTACGCTGGACGAAGACGCCTCAAATCACGTTGGCCGCGTTCTGCGCATGACCACCGGCCAGCGTCTGGAGCTCTTTGATGGCACTAATCTGACTTTTGCGGCAGAGATCACTCTTGTTGATAAAAAGCGTGTAAAAGTAACTGTCCTTGAAGGCCAGCCCGACGATCGTGAATCGCCCCTGTTTCTGCACCTCGGCCAGGTGATGTCGCGCGGCGAAAAGATGGAGTTCACTATCCAGAAATCGATTGAACTGGGCGTGAGCGTAATTACGCCTCTCTTTTCCGAACGCTGCGGCGTCAGGCTTGATGCCGAACGGCTGGCGAAAAAACTTCAGCAGTGGCAAAAGATCGCCATCGCCGCCTGCGAACAGTGCGGCCGCAATCGCGTGCCGGAAATTCGCCCGGCGATGACGCTGGAGGCCTGGTGCGCAGAAGCCGACGACGGCCTGAAGCTGAATCTGCATCCGCGCGCGCAGCACAGCATCAATACGCTGCCGCAGCCGGTTGAGCGGGTTCGCCTGCTGATTGGTCCGGAAGGCGGCCTGAGCGCCGAGGAGATCGCCATGACCGGCGAGTACGGTTTTACCGATATTTTGCTCGGCCCGCGCGTTTTGCGCACGGAAACGACCGCGCTTACCGCGATTACGGCACTCCAGGTGAGGTTTGGCGATCTCGGCTAGGGAATAATCAGGGTTTATATTAAGACGCGCACAGCACTTACTGGCGTCCTGACTGGTCAGCCTGCGCTGACCGCACAGAACGGGGCGGAAGAAGCCGCCTCTCTGAGGAGAGAATAATGATTAAACTTGGCATCGTTATGGACCCGATCTCGTCCATTAACATTAAAAAAGACACCAGCTTCGCCATGTTGCTGGAAGCACAGCGCCGCGGTTATGAAATTCACTACATGGAGATGGCCGATCTCTCTCTGCGCGGCGGCGTTTCTTATGCCCGCACTCGCCTGCTGAGCGTCGAACAGAACTATGATAAATGGTATGAGTTCGGCAGCGAGCAGGAGATCAAGCTGGCCGACCTCAACGTGATCCTGATGCGTAAGGATCCGCCGTTCGACACCGAGTTTATCTACGCGACCTATATTCTGGAGCGCGCCGAAGAGCAAGGCACGCTGATCGTCAACAAGCCGCAGAGCCTGCGCGACTGTAACGAGAAGCTCTACACCGCCTGGTTCTCGGAATTTACGCCGGATACGCTGGTGACGCGCAGCAAAGAGAAACTGCGCGCCTTCTGGCAGGAGCATGGCGACATTATTATGAAGCCGCTGGACGGCATGGGCGGCGCGTCGATTTTCCGCGTTAAGCAGGATGACCCGAACTTCGGTGTTATCACCGAGACGCTGACCAACCACGGCCAGTTCTTCTGTATGGCGCAGAACTATCTGCCAGCCATCAAGGAAGGCGACAAGCGCGTGCTGGTGGTAGACGGCGAGCCGGTGCCTTACTGCCTGGCGCGTATCCCGCAGGGCGGCGAAACACGCGGCAACCTGGCGGCAGGTGGGCGTGGCGAAGCGCGTCCGCTGAGCGAGAGCGACTGGGAAATTGCCCGCCGCGTCGGCCCGACGCTCAAAGCAAAAGGACTGATTTTTGTCGGCCTGGATATCATTGGTGATAAACTCACTGAAGTGAACGTCACCAGCCCGACCTGCGTGCGTGAAATCGAAGCCGCATTCCCGATCTCCATTACCGGTATGTTGATGGATGCTATCGAGAAGCGTCTGGGCTGAGCATGACCCTGGAGCCAGGCTCCGTGATCAACCCAAACCGGCGCATACCCGCGCCGGCTATTTTTGGTATATCGAGTGAGAATGAATTTACAGCATCATTTTTTGATTGCCATGCCTTCCCTGCAGGATCCCTTTTTCAAACGCTCCGTAGTCTATATCTGCGAGCACAATGAAGAGGGGGCGATGGGTTTGATTATCAACAAGCCGATGGAAAACCTGACGGTCGAAGGCATTTTAAAGAAGCTGAAAATTACCTCCGGCGAGCGCGATCCTGCGGTTCGTCTGGACAAACCGGTTTTCAGCGGCGGCCCGCTGGCTGAGGATCGCGGCTTTATTCTTCACTCCGCGCAGCGCACCTTCTCGTCCAGCATCCGCATCTCCGACAACACGGTGATCACCACCTCACGCGATGTGCTGGAGTCGCTCGGCACCGCTTCACAGCCGGAGCATGTGCTGGTGGCGCTGGGCTACTGCGCCTGGGAGAAAGATCAGCTGGAAAACGAGCTGATGGAGAACGCCTGGCTTACCACGCCTGCCAACAGCAATATTCTGTTCCAGACGCCGATTGCCGATCGCTGGCGCGAAGCGGCGCGCAGCATAGGCATCGATATCCACAGCATCGCCAGCGATGCGGGACACGCCTGATGACGACGCAAACCCTGCTGGGCTTCGACTTCGGCACGAAAAGCATCGGCGTGGCGGTCGGCCAGCAGCTTACCGGCAGCGCGCGCCCGCTTGCCGCCCTGAAAGCGCAGGACGGCACCCCGGACTGGCTGCAGATAGAGCGCCTGCTGAAAGAGTGGCAGCCCGATTTCGTTGTGGTCGGCCTGCCGCTGAATATGGACGGCACTGAACAGCCGCTCACCGCGCGCGCGCGTAAGTTCGCCAGTCGCCTGCATGGCCGCTTCGGCGTTCGCGTCGAGCTGCAGGATGAGCGCCTCAGCACCGTAGAGGCGCGCGCCGGTCTGTTTGAGCGCGGCGGCTATCGCGCGCTGAATAAAGGCTCGGTGGATTCGCAGTCGGCGGCGATTATTCTGCAGGACTGGTTCGAAACTCACTGAGGCGACAGCTCAGGCGGACCACCCGCCCTCGCCCGTCTCGGCCGCAATCAGCCCTTCCCGCTGGCGCGCCAGCAGGCTCTGCTCAAAGGTCTGCATACCGGCCTGCGCGCCGGTTTGCAGCAGCGCGCCGATTTGATGCAGTTTGCCGTCGCGGATCAGGCTGGCAATGGCGGGCGTGGCGATCAGCACCTCAAACAATCCGATGCGTTCGCCGTCGCGCGACGGCACCAGCTTCTGCGCCATCACCGCTTTCAGGCTGCCCGCCAGCTGCGTGCGCACCAGATTTTTCTCCTCCGCAGGAAAGAGATCCACCAGGCGATCGACCGCCTGCGCCGCGCCGCGCGTATGCAGCGTGGCGAGCACCAGATGGCCGGTTTCGGCGGCGGTAAGCGCCTGGCGGATGGTGTCGCTGTCGCGCAGCTCGCCCAGCAGAATAACGTCGGGGTCTTCACGCAGCGCGCCGCGCAGCCCAAGGCTGAACGAAGCGCAGTGCGCGCCAATCTCGCGCTGCTGGATCAGCGAGCGCTGGCTCTGGTGGACAAACTCGATGGGATCCTCCAGCGTAATAATGTGCTTTGCCTGCTGGCGATTGATGACGTCAACCATTGCGGCGAGCGTGGTCGATTTTCCGCTGCCGGTCGCGCCGGTTACTAAAATCAAGCCGTTATCCATTTCCAGCCAGCGCGGCACCGCAGGCGGCAGGCGCAGGCTTTCCAGCGTCGGACAATGGGTCGCCAGCGTACGCAGCGCCAGCGACAGCCCCTGCCGCTGGACAAACAGATTGCCGCGCACCCGCTGACCGGCGGCAAGGGAGAGCGCGAAGTCGGTTTGTCCCTGCGCCGCCAGCTCATCACGCTGCCGCGGCTCCAGATATCGCCCGGCGAAGCGCTCCAGCCAGTCGGCCGTCAGCGGCGCGAGATCGGGAATGCGTTCCAGTCTGCCGTGGCGCCGCCAGCGCGGGGAATGTCCGCTGCACAGGTGCAGATCGGCGGCATTATGTTTTACACTAAGCGCCACCATTTCCTCCAACTCCATAGATAGCCTCCTGACGATGACCTCAATCCAGCACAACCTACAGCAACTGCGTCAGCGTATCCGCGCTGCCGCGACGCAATGCGGGCGCGATCCAGAAGAAGTTACGCTGCTTGCCGTGAGCAAAACCAAACCTGCGAGCGCGGTCGAAGAAGCTATCGCCGCCGGACAGATCGCCTTCGGCGAAAATTACGTGCAGGAAGGGGTTGAAAAGATTGCAGCGCTGGCCGCACATCCTCAGGTGGAGTGGCACTTCATCGGCCCGCTGCAGTCGAATAAAAGCCGCCTGGTGGCGGAGCATTTTGCCTGGTGCCATACGGTGGACCGCCTGAAGATCGCCCAGCGTCTGAGCGACCAGCGTCCCGCCTCGCTGCCGCCGCTGAATGTGTTGATTCAGGTAAATATCAGTGACGAAAACAGCAAATCTGGCATCATGCTGGAGGATTTGCCTGAGCTGGCGCAGCAGGTCGCCACGCTGCCGCAGCTGCGCCTGCGCGGCCTGATGGCGATTCCGGCGCCGGAAAGCGACTATTCGCGTCAGCTGGCGGTGTGCCAGCAGATGGCTGACGCTTTTCGCCAGCTGAAGCAGCACTATCCCGACGTCGATACGCTTTCTCTGGGAATGAGCGACGACATGGAAGCGGCGATTGAAGCTGGCAGCACCATGGTGCGTATCGGCACCGCGATTTTCGGCGCGCGGGACTATGCGCGCAACCCACAACAATAATTGAGGAACCTCATGTTAACACTGACGTTTTTAGTCAAAACGCTGATCGACCTGTATGTAATGGTGCTGCTGCTGCGCATCTGGATGCAGTGGTCGCGTTGCGATTTTTACAACCCGCTGTCGCAGTTCGTCGTCAAGATCACCCAGCCGATTATCAAGCCGCTGCGCCGCGTTATTCCAGCTATCGGCCCGGTGGATACCGCCTCGCTGTTGCTGGCGTTTGTGCTGACGACGCTGAAATACCCGATTTTGCTGCTGATCCAGGTCGGCGCTTTCTCGGTCGATCCGGCCAACCTGCTGGTCGGCCTGCTGTCGCTGGTGAAATCCGCCGGCTACCTGGTGTTCTGGGTGATTATCGTTCGCTCGCTGATGAGCTGGATCAGTCAGGGACGCGGCCCGCTGGACTATGTGTTGATCCAGCTGACTGAGCCGCTGATGGCGCCGATTCGCCGCATGCTGCCTGCGATGGGCGGCATCGACTTTTCCGCGATGATTGTGATCCTGGTGCTCTATGCGCTGAACTTCCTCGGTATGGACCTGTTTCCAGGCCTCTGGTTTCTGCTGTAAATATGACTGGAACTGCTATGCAAAAAGTTGTGCTCGCCACCGGTAATCCCGGCAAGGTACGTGAACTGGCGGATCTGCTCTCCGCCTTTGGCCTGGATATTGTGGCGCAAACCGATCTGGGCGTGGAGTCGGCGGAAGAGACCGGCCTGACCTTTATCGAAAACGCCATTCTGAAAGCGCGTCACGCCGCGCAGATTACCGGCCTGCCCGCCATCGCCGACGACTCCGGCCTGGCGGTGGATGCGCTGGGCGGCGCGCCTGGCATCTATTCGGCGCGCTACGCTGGAGAAGCGGCCAGCGATCGGGAGAACCTCGAGAAGCTGCTGCAGGCAATGGATACAGTGCCGGACGGCGCACGCCAGGCGCAGTTCCACTGCGTGCTGGTCTATCTGCGTCACGCGGAAGACCCGACGCCGCTGGTGTTCCACGGCAGCTGGGCGGGCGAAATCACTCGCTCAGCGGCGGGTGAAGGCGGCTTCGGCTACGATCCAATTTTCTACGTGCCCGAACTGGGCAAAACCGCCGCCGAGCTAAGCAAAACGGAAAAAGGCGCGGTTTCTCATCGGGGCAAAGCATTGACGCTGCTGCTGGAAGCGATGCGCAATGCCTGATTTACCGCCGTTAAGCCTCTATATCCACATTCCGTGGTGCGTGCAGAAGTGTCCCTACTGCGACTTTAACTCCCATGCGCTCAAAGGCGAGGTGCCGCACGTTGAGTATGTGCAGCACCTGCTGCGCGATCTGGAAAATGACCTGCCGCTGACCCAGGGGCGCGAAGTGCGCACAATCTTTATCGGCGGCGGTACGCCAAGCCTGCTCAGCAGCGAGGCGATGCAGATGCTGATGGACGGCGTGCGTGCGCGTCTGCCGCTGGCGGCGGATGCGGAGATTACCATGGAGGCCAACCCTGGCACCGTAGAGGCGGACCGCTTCAGCGCCTACCAGCGTGCCGGGATTAACCGTATCTCTATCGGCGTGCAGAGCTTCAGCCCGCAGAAGCTGGAGCGGCTGGGGCGCATCCACGGCCCGGAAGAGGCGAAACGTGCCGCGCAGCTGGCTGAGGGGCTGCATCTGCGCAGCTTCAACCTCGACCTGATGCATGGCCTGCCCGATCAGTCGCTGGAGGAGGCGCTGAGCGACCTGGAGCAGGCGATTGCGCTTAATCCGCCGCACCTCTCCTGGTATCAGCTGACCATCGAGCCGAATACGCTGTTTGGCTCGCGGCCGCCGGTGCTGCCGGACGACGACGCGCTGTGGGATATCTTCGAGCAAGGGGATCGTCTGCTCACCGCCGCGGGTTATCAGCAGTATGAGACCTCCGCCTATGCGAAGCCGGGCTACCGCTGCGAGCATAACCTTAACTACTGGCGCTTCGGCGACTACCTCGGCATCGGCTGCGGCGCGCACGGCAAGCTGACCCAGCCGGACGGGCGCATCGTGCGTACCGTGAAGACGCGTCATCCGCGCGGCTTTATGCAGGGCCGCTATCAGGAGAAGCAGTATGAAGTCGCCGACGACGAGAAGCCGTTCGAATACTTTATGAACCGCTTTCGCCTGCTGGAAGCGGCGCCGCGCGAGGAGTTTACCCGCTACACCGGCCTGAGCGAGAGCAGGATCCGACCGCAGATGGATGCGGCGATCGCGGCTGGTTACGTAGCGGAAAGCGCGACGCACTGGCAGATAACGGATAAAGGCAAACTGTTTTTAAACTCGCTGCTGGAGCTTTTTCTGGCGGAGGAGTAAGCGCAGGCAACCGGGGCGGCGAAAGCCGCCCCTGACGTTATGATTTCGGGAAGATCCACAGATGGTTTTCGGGTAACGCCAGCCGGCAATGCTGAGGGTCGCGCACCTCATTGCCATAGGCGCGGATAACAAAGTCATCGCCTGCGGTGCGGAACAGATACTCCCAGCGGTCGCCAAGATACATGCTGGTCAGCAGCGGCAGTTCCAGCTGATTTTCACCCGCCCCCTCTACCAGCCTTACGCGCTCCACCCGGATCACCGCCGTGGCCTCCTGACCGTTTTGCACCCCTTCGCCTGCAATGCCCCACAGCGCCCAGCCTTTGCCCTCGATACGCGCTTTGCCGTCGCGCAGCTCGGTGATTTTACCGTGCAGCCGGTTATTGCTGCCCATAAACTCCGCGGTAAACAGCGTCCTGGGCGATCCGTACATCTCCTGCGGCGTCCCCTGCTGCTCAATCTTGCCGTTATTAAGCAGCAGGATGCGATCGGAAATCGCCATCGCCTCATTTTGATCGTGCGTCACCATCAGCGCGGAGAGGCCCAGCTTGATAATCAGCTCACGCAGAAAGACGCGCGCCTCTTCGCGCAGTTTGGCGTCCAGGTTCGACAGCGGCTCATCCAGCAGGATAACGGGCGGGTTGTAGACCAGCGCGCGGCCAATCGCTACGCGCTGCTGCTGCCCGCCGGAAAGCTGATGCGGATGGCGTTTGCCGAGGTGGCCCAGCCCCAGCTGGGTCAAGACGTCCTGCACCCGCTGGTTGATCTCCGCGGAAGCCACTTTGCGCAGCTTTAACGGGTAGGCCACATTCTCAAACACCGTTTTATGCGGCCACAGCGCGTATGACTGAAACACCAGCCCCAGGTTGCGCTCTTCCGCCGGGATTTCGCTGCGCGGCGTACCGGCATACACCTGTTTTTTGCCGATGGTGATATTGCCCTGCGTCGGTTTTTCCAGCCCGGCGACGGCGCGGAGCAGCGTGGTTTTGCCGCTGCCGGAGGGGCCAAGCAGCGAAACCACCTCGCCGCGCTGTAAGTTCATGGAGACCCCTTTCAGAACCGGGTTGTCGCCGTAGGTTAAATGCAGATTCTCAACCGATAATTCAATCATGTAATTTAACTCCAAATCGCAGGGCAATACCCAGGCCTACCACCACCAGCAGGATGTTAATAAAGGAGAGCGCAGCAACGATATCGATGGCGCCCGCCGCCCACAGGGAAACCAGCATCGAGCCGATGGTTTCCGTACCGGGCGAGAGCAGATAGACGCCGGTGGAGTATTCGCGTTCGAAAATCAGGAACATCAGCAGCCAGGAGCCAATCAGGCCGTAGCGGGATAGCGGAATAGTGACGTGGCGCGTAATCTGCCCGCGCGTAGCGCCGGTGCTGCGCGCCGCCTCCTCCAGCTCCGGCCCTACCTGCAGCAGCGTTGAGGAGATCAACCGCAGGCCATAGGCCATCCACACCACGGTGTACGCCAGCCAGACGCTGAAGATGGTGCTGCGCAGCGAACGCAGCCAGACGATCAGGTTATCGCGCAGCCATTGCGACCAGGCGAAATCGGACAGCCAGCCCGACTTAAGCGAGTTATCCAGCCACAGCGGCAGAAACAAAAAGACCCAGAGAAACGCCAGGCCCGCCAGCAGCCCCGGCACCGCACGCGGTACCAGCACGCTGTAGTCAAGGAAGCGCGTGGTGTTGTCAGGTTTACGGTGCATGGCGATGCCGATAAACAGGTAACATCCCACCGCTAAAGCGCCACCGATAACGCCAATCGCCATTGAGTTGACGATGGCGCGCAGCAGGTTCGGCTGCGCCCAGATGGTCTGGAAAGTTTTGATCGACAGCTCGTCCCACAGCGAGACGCCGACGCCCCAGTTGGAGATAAAGGCGCGCAACACCACGCCCAGCAGCGGCACGCCGATGGTCACGGTCAGCCAGAACGCCACCACCGCGCCCGCTACCCAGCGCCATTTCCCCAGCGGCAAGGCGCGCGCCTGCGACGCTTTGCCCTTCAGGGTCACGAAGCGGTTGGCGGTGCGCATCAGACGGCGTTGCAGCATTACCAGCGGAACAGTAATACAGATCAGCACCACCGCGACCGCCGCCATCAGATGATAGGAAGGCGTGCCGAGTTTATTGGTCAGCTGGTAGAGATAGGTCGCCAGCACCATGTTGCCTTCAGGGTCGCCCAGCACCAGCATCAGGCCAAACACCTCCAGCCCGAGGAAGAACAGCAGCACGATGGCATAGAGAATTGAGGGCCGTACCATCGGCAAGCTCACCGCCGTCATAACCTGCAACGGCGATGCGCCGGCGATGCGCGCGGCCTCTTCCACATCCGATCCCACGCTGCGCAGGGCTGAGGAGATATAGAGATAGGCATGGGGAACGTGTGTCAGACCCGCAATCACCACGATGCTCGACATGTCGTAGATATTCCAGGGCACAAAGCCCAGCAGGGACTGCGCCCACAGCGAGAAGAAGCCGACCGGCCCGGCCGCCACCACATAGCCGAACCCCAGCACCATCGGCGAGACGAAAATCGGCACGAGGATCAGCGGCTCAATAAAACGTCTTCCCGGCAAATCGGTACGCACCATCAGGAAGGCGAGAATGCCGCCCAGCGGAATGGCGATGATCACCAGCCCAAAGGCCAGAATAAAGCCGCTTCTCAGCGCCTTGTAGAAATCGGGGTCGGTAAAAATAAATTCAAACGACTCCAGGCTCCACTCTTTTGACGGTGCAAAGAACGGTGCGGATAAAAAGCTCTGTATGACGATAAAAGAGAGCGGAACGTAGATAACCAGCGCGGTTAACAGCACCACGACGCCGCGCGGCAGGCTTTGCCACTTTCTGCGCAATGCATTCATATTGAGACCCTGAATGGCGAAATCCTGAGAAAGAGAAGCGCGACGCAGCGGGCCGCGCTTCCGTACAGCCGTTATTTACCGGCGGCTGCGCGCCACTGCTTGATATAATCCAGACGTTTTTTCGGTTGCAGGTACTCCAGCAGGCTTTCGTCAACCGGGATAGGCTTCAGCGCGCTGCCTAACATTTTGGTCAGGCCATCAATGTCGTTTTTGCCTTCGATATCATTACGCAGGGAAGGAATATCGGCCTGACTGGCCAGGATGCTTTGCCCTTTCTCAGAGAGCACGTAATCCAGCCACAGCTTTGCCGCATGGCTGTTTTGCGCTTGCTGGCTAATAAACGAGACGCGCGACAGCACCAGCGTGTAATCCTTCGGCCAGGCGATACCCAGCGAAGGATCGGTTTTGGCGCGCGCTTCAGCGTAGGAGCCAAGGATGTTGAAACCGATCAGGTTTTCGCCCGAAGAGACCCTTTCCATCATGGTGCCGGTTGAGGACTGCACCGCTAAGCCGCCCTTCGCCACATCTGCCAGAGTCTGGAAGTAGTGCGGATCCGTTTTGGAATCCTGCACTGACAGCATGAAGCCCAGACCCGATTTTTCAATATCGTAGGTGGTGACTTTGCTTTTGAATTTATCGGTCTGGCTGGCGATTAACTTCGCCAGCGCGGCGTGCGAATCGGGCACGTCGCCAGCGGGGATCAACCGTTTGTTATAGATAAACACTACCGGCTCATAGGTGGTGCCGTAAGCCTTGTTTTTCCACACGGCCCACTTCGGCAGCTGCGCCAGTTCAGGCGACTGGTACTCTTGCGCGTAGTCGGTCGCCAGCTTCAGGCCGGTGTCCATTGAGGAGCTCCAGACCACATCGCCGCTGGTGCCGCCGGAGGCTTGCTCGCTGATAAAACGGTTGTACAGCTCGGTGCTGTTCATATCGTTGTATTCAACTTTAATGCCGGGATAGGCCGCTTCGAAACCCTTGATCAGCGGCCCGGCAGCTTTCGTGTCGGTGGTGGAGTAGATCACGACCTTGCCTTCTTTGGTCGCGGCATCGATAACGCTTTGATAGTCCGCCGGATAGCCCTGCGGCGGCGCGGAGAAGGCTGAGCAGGAGAAGAATACGGTAGCGGCAACCAGAGAGAGAGAATAATTTTTCGTCATTATATTTAACCTTTTAGTTACACTCAGGGAACTAAGGCTCAACATAAACGATCGATTCAGGCAGGCAAGAGGTGACGGTTCGTTATCTTCGCGAAGTGTGATTATTGGCGTTTTTTCGGCAATTAACACCATTAAAACCACGTCAGCGTCACGCACGGCTTGCGCGCGATCACACTATTTTGTGGCGGTAATTTTACGATAGAGCCGCCGCGGATGGCCGATATTGCCATACTGCATCTCAACGCCGATAAAGCCGATCTCCACGCAATATTCCAGGTAACGGCGACCGGTGGTTTTGCTGATCCCCACGCTCTCCACCACCTGCTCTACCGACCAGCTGCTGTCAGGTGCATCGCTAAAAAAATCTTTCACCCGCGTCAGAGTCAGCGACTCAATACCTTTCGTCGAAGGAGCCGCCGGCCCCTCGCTGGAGGGCAGATTAAACAGCTTATCCAGCGCATGCTGATCAACATTTTTCATTTGACTCATTGAGTGCACCAGCAGCATAAAGCGCTCCAGCGAGGCGCGCAGGCGGTGAAAAAAGACCGGTTTAAGCAGGTAGTCGAGCGCGCCGCTGCGCATCGCATGGCTACAGGTTTGCATATCGCTGGCGGCAGTGATGAAAATCACCGAGCATTCAAAGCGTTTCAACAGCGGATCGTCGATCAGCGTTACGCCCTGGCCGTCAGGCAAATAGTTGTCGAGCAGCACCAGCCGCGGCTGATGCTGCTCGATCAGCTGGCGCGCCTGCTCCAGCGTGGCCGCAATGCCCACCACGCGCAGATGAAAATGCTGCTCGATAAACTCGCGATGTAAATCGGCCAGATGCGGCTCATCCTCCACAATCACGACATTGAGTGCCTTCGCGTTATTCATGGGAAACTCCTGTCGAAGCGGCGGGCTGGAAGGGAATAAAAATCGAGAAGATGGTGCCCTGCGGCGAGTTGTTGGCGATTTCGATGCTGCCGCCCGCCTGATGAACGTAACCTGCCGCCAGATAGAGGCCGATACCGTGTTCCGAGCCCATCAGGTCATCGCCGCTTGAGGGCTTGCTGCTTACGCCCTGCTTAAAAAGATGCGGTTTTAGCTGCTCATCCACGCCGCAGCCTTGATCGGCGACTTCAATCAGCACTTCATGGTTGCGATCGGAGATATAGAGTTCGACCGGCGGCGCTGGCCTCTCCACGTTAAGCGTCGCGTCTACGGCATTATCCAGCACATTCCCCACCACCGACATCAGCGCCGTTTCGCTCATCGCCGCGGGGATGCGGGTCAGCTGGCAGGCAGGGTCGAATTTCAGCTCAACGCCTTTTTCCCGCGCGCTGACATATTTCCCCAGCAGCAGCCCGCACAGCGCTGGCGAAGTGAAGCGCGCCGAGACAAAATCGAGCACCTGCTGCGCCCCGGCAGACTGCGCCTGGATATAGCGCATCGCATCGTCGTAACGCTGCATCTGCAGCAGGCCCACCAGCGTGGCGGTCCAGTTAAGCTGCTCATGGCGCATGATGCGCAAATTATCCGCATAGCGCTTCACCTGACTCAGCTGGCTGCTCAGGGTATTGATATCGTTTTTATCGCGGAAGCTGCAGACCCAGCCGCCTGGCTCACCGGGTTCGAGATCGATAGCCACCCGGTTGACGATAACCTGGCGCTGGTTCAGTACGGTTATCTGATCGTGATGGCGGCCGTTCTCCGCTTCGGCGCGCTGGCTCAGAAAGGCGGGATGGACCTGCAGCACCTCATGGAGCGGTTTGCCCAGCAGCTCTCGCTCGCTCCGATCGATATCCAGCAGCTCTCTGGCGGCGCGATTGATTAAAATCAGCTGCATCTCGGCGTTAACGGCAAACACGCCTTCATACATCGCCTCAAGCAGCGCTTTTTGCTGCAGCACCAGCAGCGCGATATCTTTTGGCTCCAGCCAGAACATCTGCTTCTTGAGGTTGCGGCTAAAGACCCATGAAAAAATAAACAGCAGCAGAAGCAGGGCCAGCCCATACAGGCTCGCTTGCCACAGCAGTCTGACATTAATGTTGGCGATCCAGGAGGTGAGATAACCGACCGAAACGATGCCGATAACCTGATGCCGGGCGTTAAAGATCGGGGCTTTACTGCGCAATGAAACGCCGATTCCCCCTTTGCGTACTGAAATAATGGTTTTCCCCTGCAGCACCTCTGCATTATCGCCGCCAATCAGCGGCAAATTCAGGCGCTCTGGCGATTCTGAATGGTAGAGATGCTGCTCATGCACATCGCCGATCACGATGTAGCTGGCGTCGCTCTGACGGCGCAGAGGCTGAATCAAACGGGCGATCCCTGCGATATCACGGTTCTCGACCGTCTCTGCCAGGCCGGGCATCAGCGCAATCTGGCTCGCCTGAACGCGCGCGCGCTGCCCCAAATCATGGTGCAGCTGCCGGTCAATAAAATGAAACAGGATAGCACCCAGCAAAGCCAGCAGCAGGCAGGAAAAGAGCACCAGCGAGAGAAAGAGCTTCACCTGAAAAGGTAATCTGCGTTTCATATACTTTGTAGCGGAGCGAGGCATAGGCGAAGACTATCACGCGAAAAGAGCGCGGATGACCGGCTAAAGCCAGAGTTGTGAACTGGCTACAATCTCGGGTAGAAGCTGGCCCGAGGGCCGTGGACAGCAGACCAGCCGCCGTACGCCCGGCCGTAAGCGAATGGAAGCCGGCACGGCCAGCGAAGAGGCGTAAAATGGTGAAAATGCGTGCGTCGGCATCAGGGATGGGACATATCTTAAATCGCCTTTCCTCTCGTGGCAGGCGCTATAATTTAAGTAATCTTAAATTTCAGTTTTTCAGGCATGCCTATGGCCAGCTATACAGTCCGGGTCGAGCTGAAAGAGCAGACCGAAAAAATGCGCATCGAACTTCACTTTACGATGCTCGAAAATGGGTTTTCGCGAAGCGTTGTTTGCGACAGAGGCTTTACCTACGCCCTGCCCTCTAACGAGTTTGTCTACGTGGGTTCAGACGGAATAAAAAATCTGATGGACCAGGTTATTTCGTTGATAAGCGGTATCAGTGAAGATCCCTCTGTGCTGGTTACCCGCTCAGAGGAGCGCTGCTGGTCAGGGCTTCGCGTCGTTGACCTTGAGTAAAAGGGGGCGCAGGAGAAATTGATACTCCCCTTTTCAGGCGCGGTCACAGTCGGGATGTTCGAAGAGGTCGTTGCGGCTAAGCGAACGCTAATTGCTTTTATTCAGCAAAATTAATCGCGACGCGGGAAGAGATACCACATTAAACGGGTCGGTACCGATTTCTGCCAGCCTGGAAAATGAGGCCTGATATCGCCCTGAATTAAAGCGTTGCTGATCCTGACCTCCATATAGCCATCTGAGCGTTTAAACGGTTAAAATAAATTATATAAAAGTTGCTATATAAAATCCCCTGTGTCTTAATAGCGCCATCGGTTTGGAATACAGACCTTATTGAAAGCAGTTTTAGTAAAGCAGTCCTCAGTTCAAGTGTTATCCAAAGATACCCTTCTTCGTGAGCCTCCTCCTAAGTGCCCCATAAGTCACTCTCTAATTACAGGCCATTTTCGCCGCTCTTAGTGGCTCATCAATTAAGGAAGTATCTATGTCTAACAAAATGACTGGTTTAGTAAAATGGTTTAACTCTGATAAAGGTTTTGGCTTTATCACTCCGAGCGACGGCAGCAAAGATGTATTCGTACATTTCTCTGCTATCCAGAGTGACAGCTATAAAACCCTCGACGAAGGCCAGCAGGTTTCTTTCACCATTGAAAATGGTGCGAAAGGCCCAGCAGCTGGAAACGTCACGCCGCTGTAAGCTGCGCTAATTATCGGCGGCGCTTACAATAGCGATGAAGGCAACAGCCTGAGCAGTTAAATTCTGCTGATAATAAAATTAACCCGCCCTGTGCGGGTTTTTGATTTTAATGCCCTTTTCACCCTTCATCTCCCTCCTCGCATCTCCTGAATTTATCATCCACACTTACCCTGTTCTGTAGGGCCATTGTGCTTTACACTGCGCGCTGTAAAAAACTGAGCAGATTAACGATTAAACAGGCGGTAACGGCGATGAACGGAACGATCACAACCTGGTTTCAGGACAAGGGTTTTGGGTTTATCAAAGATGAGAACGGCGACAACCGCTATTTTCATGTGATCAAGGTCGCCAACCCTGAGCTGATCAAGAAAAATGCGGCAGTGACTTTCGAACCAACCACCAACAACAAAGGCCTGTCAGCTTACGCGGTCAAAGTCGTCCCGGAGAGCAAGTACATCTATATTGCTGGCGAACGCATCAAGCTCACGTCGATCAAGTCATACCTGGTCTACAGCGAAGAAGTACCTGTCGATACGCGGATAGATAAAGAAAATACCGTGCTTTCTGTGGGCACGCTGTTGAACAATATCAGGCCGAAAACAGCCGCTAAGCCCGATGAGATGCGCTCAATGAAAAAGCTGGCGATTACCACCTTTCAGGGCACGACGTTAATCTTCACGGAAGATGAGATCGATGTGGATGCCACGGTAAAAATGCTCAAGGTCTGACGCATCCAGACGGCCGATAACTTTTGCACTCCGCACGTGATACAGGTTTTAACCCTGGAGACTATGATGAACGATGAAATCCCACTTAAATATTATGATGTTGCGGATGAGTACGCGACGGAAACCGAAACGCCGGTAAGCGAGTCGGAGCGTGATGCTCTGGCGCGCTATTTCCAGCTGCTGATTACTCGCTTAATGAATAACGAGGAGATCAGCGAAGAGGCGCAGAAAGAGATGGCCAGTGAAGCGGGTATCAATGCGCTGCGCATTGACGAGATCGCTGAATTTCTTAATCAGTGGGGCAACGAGTAACGTCCAGGGGCGCGTCTGTAATCACCAGACGTGCCGACGCTCTGCACTAAGCCAGCCGAGTCAGGGCGTAAGTCGATAACACCAGCCTCGCCAGGCCGCCTGTCGGGGTCATTATCAGTGCTGTCACTTCCCCGACAGGAGAACGCTTAACGTAACCGGCTCAGGATTTAACGCTGCTCACCAGCTTCTTGCGCTGATCTTCCAGGCTGATTACGCGGTTACATACTTCGTGGCCGAAATTTTTGAAATCCTGCTCCTGATTGCTCCACTCCGCCTGAATCGACTGCTGCAGACCGCCCAGGTTGCCCATAATCGCCTGCAGCGGATTGCTGCCGCTCGCCTGCTTTGTGCCCATTTCGTTCAGACTGTCCTGCAACACGCCGCCCATGGTGCTCTGCACCAGACGTTCGCCATCGGCGCGCACCTGGTCGATCGCCTGATGATGGAAGGTCAGGCCGTCGTCGCGGTGCTCGATAATGCGGTTCATCTGCTGCTTCAGCTGGCCATTCAGGGTGGTGAGACGGTTGCGCACATTGCTGTCAGATCCGAGCTTCTCGACAATGACCTTATCCAGCGCCACCCGGCCCTTCTCCAGACGCGTCGTCGCACCGGTATCGATCCACGGCAGATCGCGACGCAGCGCATTCTGATAGTCGATCGCCTGCTGGCGCTGCGCGTTGTTCACCGCAATCTTCTGACCGTTAAACTGCACATCGCCCTGCGGGGAGATCTCCAGGTTGCCGTTCGCGCCGACGACCTGCACGCTCTGCGGCTTGATCACGACATCATCCTGCGGTTTTACGCTGCACTCCCAGGCAGCCTGTGCCTGCGTCGCTGCCAGCAGCAGCGCGGCGATAAGCGTTTTACGAACCATAATCTCTCCCTAACATGTGAACCAGGCGCGGTAATTACAGGTCGGCCGGCGGCGGCAAGTAAGCCAGGCCGATACGGATCTTAGTCCCACCAGACGTCGAAAAGTTCGGTCACCTGGATGTCGCTCAGCTGGCGATCTTCCAGCCACTTGCGCACCAGCTCACGATGCTCGTCGGTGCATTTGCCGGTGCGCTGCAGGCAAATCAATCCTTCCCACACCAGGTAGCCGCTGCCGTCATAGGCCAGCCCGTTCGGCGCAATCACTTCGTTAATGAAGTCGTCGACGGTTTTATCAATCTGCTGCTCTGTGGTTCCCTCGGCGAAGCGCCAGGCGACCGAGAAGCCCAGCTCCTGAAACTCGTCGATATGCAATTTTTTACGTAAACGACGGCTGCGTTGTGTGGCCATTATTTAATCCTCTCAAACATTAAGTCCCAAACGCCGTGGCCCAGTCGCTGCCCGCGCTGCTCAAATTTAGTCAGTGGACGCGTCTCCGGACGCGGCACATAATTCTGTGTTTCCGACTGGTTTTTATACCCGTCGATACTGCTCATCACGTCCAGCATATGTTCGGCGTAGGCTTCCCAGTCGGTCGCCATATGGAATACCCCGCCCAGCTTCAGCTTACGCATTACCAGCTCGGCGAAAGGCACCTGCACGATGCGACGCTTGTTGTGGCGCGCTTTATGCCAGGGATCGGGGAAGAAAAGCTGCACCATGCGCAGCGAGTTATCCGGGATCATCTTCTCCAGCACCTCTACCGCGTCGTGACACATTACGCGCAGGTTCTCCACGTTCGCCTCTTTCGCGGAGGCGAGACAGGCGCCCACGCCCGGCGCGTGCACTTCAATGCCGAGGAAGTTCTGCTGCGGGTTATTCTGTGCCATGGTTACCAGCGAAGCGCCCATGCCAAAGCCGATCTCCAGCACCACTGGCGCGTCGCGGCCAAACAGTTGCGTCAGATCCAGCGGCTCAGGTTGAAACTCTACGCCCATCTCCGGCCAGTATTGGTCGAGCGCCAGCTGCTGTCCTTTCGTCAGACGCCCCTGGCGGCGCACAAAACTGCGAATACGGCGCAGCGGCCGCCCGTTCTCATCAAATTCCGGAGTGATGACGTCATTAATCATGTTGTAGCCTGCTGAGTAGCCTGTTTGGGGAAAGGCGCATTATGCAAAGTTAATTAGCAGAAGCAAGCCCTTGCAATCTTCAGGTTTACACCGGGGCTGCGCCTGTGCTGGAATGCCTGCCTGAGTGTAGAGTAATCACGGAAAATTTCCTTCTTATGATGCAAGCGCCGCAGTTCGCGCAACAGGTGCTGGACTGGTATCAGCGCTTTGGCCGCAAGACCCTGCCGTGGCAGCAGGAGAAAACGCCCTATAAGGTATGGCTTTCTGAAGTCATGCTGCAGCAGACCCAGGTCACCACCGTTATCCCCTATTTCGAACGCTTTATGGCGCGCTTTCCCACCGTCGCCGATCTGGCCGCCGCGCCGCTCGACGAGGTGCTGCACCTCTGGACCGGGCTGGGCTATTACGCCCGCGCGCGCAATCTGCATAAGGCGGCGAAGCACATTGTCGACCAACATCAGGGCGAGTTTCCGCGCAATTTCGACGATGTCGCGGCGCTGCCCGGCGTTGGGCGTTCCACCGCAGGCGCGGTGCTCTCGCTGTCGCTCGGGCAGCACTTCCCGATCCTCGACGGCAACGTGAAGCGCGTGCTGGCCCGCTGTTACGCGGTCGGCGGCTGGCCGGGCAAAAAAGATGTCGAGAAGCGGCTATGGGAAATTAGCGAGACCGTGACGCCGGCGGAGGGCGTCAGCCAGTTTAATCAGGCGATGATGGATCTCGGCGCGCTGGTCTGCACCCGTTCAAAACCCAAATGCGACATCTGTCCGCTTAACAACGGCTGCATCGCTTACGCCAGCAACAGTCAGGCGAACTATCCCGGCAAAAAGCCGAAACAGATATTGCCGGAGCGCAGCGGCTGGTTTTTGCTGCTGCAGGATGGCGACAACGTCTGGCTGGAGCAGCGTCCGCCGGTTGGTTTGTGGGGCGGTCTGTTCTGCTTCCCGCAGTTCACCACCGAAGAGGCACTACACGACTGGCTGCAGGCGCGCGGCATTGAGTCAAAGCCGCGGCAGTTAACCGCTTTTCGTCATACCTTTAGCCACTTTCATCTGGATATCGTGCCAATGTGGCTATCGTGGTCATCTGTCGGGGCGGCGATGGATGAACCCGGCGGTCTCTGGTATAACTTAGCCCAGCCGCCGTCAGTGGGGCTGGCGGCGCCGGTTGAGCGGCTTTTGCACGAGCTGCGTCATCCGCAACAGCTGGCCCTGCCCCGGCATGAGATTGAAGAGGAATAGTAATGAGCCGCACGATTTTTTGTACGTTTCTACAGCGCGACGCTGAAGGGCAGGATTTTCAGCTCTATCCGGGCGAACTGGGTAAGCGCATCTACAATGAGATCTCGAAAGAAGCCTGGCAGAAGTGGATGGCCAAACAAACCATGTTGATCAACGAGAAAAAGCTCAACATGATGAATCCGGAAGACCGCAAGGTGCTGGAAAAGGAGATGGTCAATTTCCTGTTTGAAGGCAAAGAGGTCCACATCGAAGGCTATACGCCGCCAGAAGCATAAATTTTAGGGCCTCAGCGTTGAGGCCCCTCTCTTTTCCGGGTCAGGCACGTATTTACAATGAATAAGAAATTACTCGCACTGCTGGTGATCGCTCCGCTTTTGGTCTCCTGCTCAGGAAAGAAGTCTTCGCAGTATCACGAAGAGTGGGTAAAGGACACCAACGGCTTCGATATTTTAATGGGCCAGTTTGCGCATAACATCGAGAACATTTGGGGTATTAACGAAGTCCTGATTGCCGGGCCGAAAGACTACGTCAAATACAGCGATAACTATTACACCCGCAGCCATATCAACTTTGAAAGCGGCAACATCACCATCGAAACCATCGCCGGTACCGATCCAATGGCCAGCCTGCGCCAGGCGATCATTACCACGCTGCTGATCGGCGACGATCCGGGCAATGTCGATCTCTACTCCGACGCCAACGATATTGTGATCAGCAAAGAGCCGCTGCTCTACGGCCAGGTGCTGGACAATACCGGCCAGCCGATTCGCTGGCAGGGGCGCGCGGGCAACTTCGCCGATTATCTGCTGCAAAATAAACTGCAGCGCCGCGTTTCCGGCCTGCATGTTATCTACTCGGTCACTATTCCCATGGTGCCTAACCACCTCGACAAGCGTGCGCACAAATATCTGCCGATAGTGCGTAAAGCCGCTGAGCAGTATGGCGTTGATGCATCGCTGATCCTGGCGATTATGCAGACCGAATCGAGCTTTAACCCCTATGCGGTCAGCCATTCCGACGCGCTAGGCCTGATGCAGGTAGTGCAGCATACCGCGGGCGTTGATGTGTTCCGTATGAAGGGCAAATGGGGCAAACCGAGCCGCAGCTATCTGCTCGATCCCGAGAACAATATTGACGCGGGCACCGCCTACCTGTCGCTGCTGCAAAACAGCTATCTGGGCGGGATTCAGGATCCGCTGTCACGCCGCTATGCGGTGATCACCGCCTACAACGGCGGTGCAGGCAGCGTGCTGCGCGTCTTCTCCAGCGATAAGGATCGCGCCTTTAACACCATCAATAATATGTCGCCGAGTCAGGTTTATAACACCCTGACGACGCAGCATCCGTCTGCAGAGTCGCGGCGCTATCTCTATAAGGTGAGTACGGCACAGCGTAGCTATCGGCGGTATTGATGGTTTGCCTGGCGTTCGCTGCGCGAACGGCTGGCTCTGTGCAGGTTCCGGCCGCCGGTGATTTGCATGGCGTTCGCTGCGCGAACGGCTCTGTGCGGGTTCCGCCCGCCAGGCGTCGGGGAGTTTCAGCAGCTGCGCTGCCGGCGTGCGTGTTAAGGGGCTCGTCAGCCCCTTAACAATCCCGGCTTCCGGCAGCCTCCACGCCGCGCTGCGCGCGGTCCCTTCGTTGTTTACGTCAGCCTTACGGACCGCGCGGATTCGACATCCTGTCTCATGCCACGCTCTCGCCGACGTCCTGTCGGCTCATCCTGGCCGCCGTGCGCGCCTCAGCGTGTCGGATGCCTCTGTCACACCCCTGCCTGCGATTGCTCATTTGTTATAAACGGCTGCGTTGTCTGTATGCAGGATGCGCGCTTGCAGCGATAAGATTGCGTCTTCTGGAGTCAGGACTCTTCGTCCTCGCCGCCATACGCGCCTCAGCGTGTCAGATGCCTCTGTCACACCCTCGCCTGTGATTTCTCATTTTTTATAAACGACTGCGTTGTCTGATCGCGCTTACAGCAATAAGGCAGTTGATAAAAACACAGAATTTTCAGCGAGGGTGGTGAGGGCCATCGCAGCCGCTGAGCGGAGGAGGGATTTCAGGACGAGCGGCAGGGATGCCGCGAAGAGGCTGGCATGAGCCATGGATGGCGAATCCAGCCGGTCCGTCAGAAATCCTGACGAAGCGAAGGGGCCCGCGCAGCGGGCGGCGGAGCTGGCCCAGGGCGCGGGTGCAGGGCCGACGCCTTGCGGCCCTGCTCGGTCGCCCGCAGAGGGTGAAATGAAACTGCCCGGCTGTTGGGCGAACGAAACCTGCGCTGAGGCTCCTCCGCGGTCGGGCGAACGAAACCTGCGCTGAGGCTCCCCGCCTGGTGGGGCGCCCCCCGCCGCCCGGCCGGGCACTATCCCACTATCATATTCGCCACCAGCTGCTTGCGCCCCTGCCCGTCATCCTCGGTATACACGCCCTGCAGCTCCGGCGAGAACCCCGGCAGCTGGTTGATGCCCTCCTCCAGCGCCAGGAAATAGCGCTGCACCGCGCCGCCCCAGACTTCGCCCGGCACCACGCAGAGCACGCCAGGAGGATAAGGTAGCGCCCCTTCGGCGGCGATACGCCCTTCGGCTTTCGCGATCGGCACCAGCTCGACGTCGCCGCGAATATAGGCCTGATGCGCATCCTGCGGATTCACCTTCACCGCCGGGAAATTTTTCTGACGGAACATCGCCTTTTGCAGATCTTTTACGCCGAAGCTGACATAGAGATCGTGCATCTCCTGGCAGAGCTGACGCAGGGTATAGCCCTTGTAGCGCGCCTGATTCTTGCGATAAATCGTCGGCAGCACCTCCGCCAGCGGCGCATCCTCTCTGACATGCTGTTCAAACTGCGCCAGCATCGCCACCAGATGCGCCATCTTCTCCGGGCTCTCCGCTGGCGTCAGCAGAAACAGGATAGAGTTAAGATCGCACTTCTCCGGCACGATGCCGTTTTCGCGCAGATAGTTCGCCAGAATGGTGGCGGGGATGCCGAAGTCGGCGTACTCACCGCTCGCCGCGTCGATGCCCGGCGTCGTCAGCAGCAGCTTACAGGGATCGACCAGATATTGATCCTGCGCGTAACCGGCAAAGCCGTGCCATTGCGCCTCCGGCTCAAAGCTGAAGTAGCGGCTGTCGCTGGCAATGCTTTCCGTCGGTGCATCCTGCCAGCGTTCGCCGTTTACCCGCTCCGGCACAAACGGCAGGATCATTTCGCAACGTTCCAGGATCGCCTTGCGCGCCTCGATACCGAGCGTCACGCACGACTGCCACAGCTGACGGCCCGCGTCGCCCTGGTGCATTTTGGCGTTTACGTCCAGCGCGGCGAACAGCGGGTAAAACGGGCTGGTAGAGGCGTGCAGCATAAAGGCGTTATTCAGCCGCTTATGCGGGCAAAAGCGCTTCTGGCCGCGAATATGGTTATCTTTTTTATGGATCTGCGAGGTCTGCGAAAAGCCCGCCAGCTGCTTGTGCACCGACTGGGTAACGAAAATGCCCGGATCGTTTTCGGTCAGCTCCAGCGTCAGCGGCGAAGTGCCCGCCATCACTGGAATAAACTGCTCATAGCCGAGCCATGCCGAGTCGAAGAGGATGTAATCGCAGAGGTGTCCGATGCGATCCACCACCTGCCGCGCGTTATAGACCGTACCGTCGTAGGTGCCGAGCTGAATAATCGCCAGACGGAACGGACGCGCTTCCCCGGCGCGCTGCGGCGCGACCTCTTTGATCTGTTCACGCAGCCAGGCCTCGTCGAAGCAGTGCGCGTCGATGCCGCCGATAAAACCGAAGGGATTACGCGCCGCCTCCAGATAGACCGGCGTCGCGCCCGCCTGAATCAGCGCGCCATGATGGTTCGACTTATGGTTATTGCGGTCGAACAGCACCAGATCGCCGCGCGTCAGCAGGGCGTTGGTCACCACTTTATTGGCGCTGGAGGTGCCGTTAAGCACAAAGTAAGTTTTATCCGCGTTAAACACTTTCGCCGCGAACTTCTGCGCATCTTTCGCCGAGCCTTCGTGGATAAGCAGATCCCCCAGCTTGACGTCGGCGTTGCACATATCGGAACGGAAAAGATTCTCGCCGTAAAAGTCAAAAAACTGCCGCCCCGCCGGATGCTTTTTGAAAAAGGCCCCGCCCTGGTGTCCCGGACAGGCGAAGGTGCTGTTCTGCATATCGACGTAGCGCGTCAGCGTGTCGAAAAACGGCGGCAGCAGGTTCGCCTCATACTCCGCCGCGGCCGATTCCAGCGCCGCCCAGGCTTCCGCAGAGCCGTCCAGTTCGCCGGTCACGCCCGGCAGGTGCAGCACCTCCTCTTCCCAGGCGTTGGCGACAAATACCGGCAGGTTGAAGCCGGTATGGCGCAACAGCGCCAGCACGCCGCTGCGCGTATCGGCCAGCGAGACGACCACTGCCGCCACGTCGGTAAAGTCGGTATTGTCCAGCGTCACTACGTCACGCCCGGTATTCAGGGTAAGGCTGGGAGCCACAGCAGCGCTGGCGGCAATTTTCAGTGGTGTCATAACACAAATCCCCAACGGTGAAGGATGAGTGGGTGCCAGAGGCACGGCAATGGGGAAGATTCCCCGGCGAATAACGTCAGGCGGAGGCAGAGCAAAAGGTAAAGCCGCACCCGATAGACATCAGTAAAGCCAGATCGCGTCTGTCTTTACGCATGCCCAACAGCGAACGTTTAGCTGGCTTCACCGCATGGTGAGCGGGAAATGCTTAGCGAAGATAGTCGGGGAGAACGCCTTGCGCGCAGGGCAACGCGAGCGGAGACAAGTACGGTTGCGCATTGTTGCGACCATAACGGCATCCTCAACGGGTCAGCGAAAAAGAGGCGCAATGATGTCATTTTTCTCGCGCGGGAACAACCCGGGAAAAGTAAATAAGCTTGCGAAAAAGAATTACATAACACCATGATAATTAAATAATTAAACACAACACCCCGCAAATAAGTGCTTAATTATCTTTGCTTTATGAAATATTATGCAACAGCCAGCATCCCCCGGCGTCAGGTGCCCCTTCTCTACCCCTTCCCGCCGCAGAAGAGTAGACTGACCGGCACATTCCCCATTGCCGGAGGCTGCATGTTTAAAGCATTAGTCATTGAAAATGATGAGCAAGGCTACCGCACCAACCTGAAAGATCTCAACGAATCCCAGCTGCCCGACCATGACGTCACCCTCGACGTCGCCTGGTCCACGCTGAACTATAAAGACGCGCTGGCCATCTGCAATAAAGGGCCGATCGTGCGGCAGTTCCCTATGGTGCCGGGCATCGATTTCGTCGGCCGCGTCACCGCCAGCCGACATGCGGAGTGGCAGCTGGACGATGTGGCGCTGCTTACCGGCTGGGGCGTTGGCGAGAAACAGTGGGGTGGTCTGGCGCAGAAGGCGAGCGTCCCTGGCGACTGGCTGGTGGAAGTGCCTGCCACCCTGAGCCCGCTGCAGACCATGGCGATAGGCACCGCGGGTTTGACCGCGATGCTGTGCGTGATGGCACTGGAGAAACAGGGCGTCACGCCCGAGCGCGGTCCGGTACTGGTCACCGGCGCCAGCGGCGGCGTCGGCAGCTTCAGCGTCAGCCTGCTGGCGCGCCTGGGGTTTGAAGTGATTGCCGCCAGCGGACGCGCCAGCGACGAGAGCTATCTGATCGACACCCTCGGCGCGCGTTCGGTTATCGACCGCAGTGAGCTGTCACAGCCAGGCAAACCACTGGCGAAAGAGCGCTGGGCGGCCGCCATCGACAGCGTCGGCAGCCATACGCTGAGCAACGTGCTGGCCTCAACCCAGCGAGACGGCGTGGTAGCTGCCTGCGGCATGGCGCAGGGTCTGGATCTGCCCGCCAGCGTCGCGCCCTTTATTCTGCGCGGCGTGACGCTCACCGGCGTCGACAGCGTAATGTGCCCGAAACCGCTGCGTCAGCAGGCGTGGCAGCGGCTCGGGGAACTGCTGAATGACGATATTCTGACGCAGCTCACTACGCTAATTCCGCTCAGCGAAGCGAAACAGGGCGCGCAGGATCTGCTGGACGGCAAGGTGCGCGGCCGCCTGATCGTCGACTGTCGTTAAGCGTTCTGATGCAGGGCGGCGTCGCGCAGCAGCACCGCAAGACGCTCCAGCGCGAACTGCGCGCCCTGCTCCATCACCGATTTCGGCTCGCCCTCGAAGCGTCGCATCTCAGCCACCACGCTGCCGTCAGGCAGGGTCCAGCCAAACCAGATAGTGCCCGCTGGCGTGCCGTCTTCGCCGCCGTCTGGCCCGGCATAGCCGGTAATCGACAGGCTGACCGGCTCGCCGGAACGTTCGCGCGCGCCGATCGCCATCTCGCGCGCAGTCTGTTCGCTGACGGCGGTATGCTCTTCAAGCGTCTCCGGCCGGACGCCCAGCAGCTGGCTTTTCGCATTATCGCTGTAGGTGACGAAGCCGCTGGTATAGAAGTTGCCGCTGTTTGCTACCTTCGCCAGCGTCATGCTGATCAAGCCGGCGGTGCAGGACTCGGCGGTCGCTAACCGCCACTCAGAGGAGAGAAGCCGCTCGCCAAGCTGTTCGGCGGCCTGATCTAATGCATCGTTCATATTTTGCTTCCCTGTTAGTGGATTCAGAGTAGAAAGTATGGTCGAAAATCGGCGCGCCGTTAAAAGCTAACGTTATGAATAGTAAGCCAAACGGCTTCAGGCACGCAGCCGGATGCCTGGTCTGCCGCTCTCAGGGTCAGGAGAAACGCGCAGCTCTGCCCGGTACCAGCGCGTCAGCGTCTCTTCGGTCATCACCGCCTGCGCCGGGCCTTGCGCCACTAACCTGCCCTGATGCAGCAGCAAAATGCGATCGGCCCAGAGCGCGGCGAGGTTAAGATCGTGCAGCACAATGCACACGCTAAAATCCTTCTGGCGCGAAAGCCGATGCAGCAGGCGCAGCGCCTGCTGCTGCCAGAAGAGATCGAGCGCCGAGGTCGGCTCATCCAGAAACAGCCAGCCGCGCGGCGCGCCATCCTGCCAGAGCTGCGCCAGCACGCGCGCCAGCTGCACCCGCTGCTGTTCGCCGCCGGAGAGCTGTCGGTAGTCGCGTTCGGCCAGTTTTCCGCAGTCGGTCAACGCCATCACCTCTTCGACCACGGCTTGCGTATCCCCGCCAGACCAAGGCGCGCGGCCCATCGCCACCACGGCGGCGGCGGGCAAAGAGAAGGCGACCGGATTCTGCTGGCGCATTACCGCGCGCCGCTGCGCCAGCTTCGCGCGCGGCCACTCGGTTAAAGGCCTGTCGCCCAGCCGACACTCGCCGTAATCGGGCGTCAGAAAGCCGGTCAGCATACGCAGCAGCGTCGACTTACCTGCGCCGTTCGGGCCGATCAGCGCCACCAGTTCGCCCGGCACCAGCGACAGATCCAGCGAATCGATCAGCAGCCTGCCGCCGCGTGAATAGCGCAGGTTGCGCGCCTCTAACTGTTCCACTATTCCACTCCTCGCTGCTGGCGCAGGATCAGCCAGAGAAACCAGGGACCGCCCAGCATGCTGGTCAACAGGCCCACCGGCATTTCGGCAGGCACCACTATCGTGCGCGCCAGCGTATCCGCCAGCAGCAGCAGGATGGCGCCCGCCAGCGCCGAACCTGGCAGCATCCAGCGATGATCGCTGCCGAGACAGAAGCGCATCATGTGCGGCACCACTAAGCCGACGAAGCCGATAATGCCGCTTACCGAAACCGCCGCGCCCACCAGCAGCGCGCTCAGCACCAGCAGCTGCCGCTGCGTGCGTCTGACATCAATCCCCATATAGTGGGCATCCTCTTCGCCCAGCTGCAGCAGATTGAGATGGCGCGCGCGAAGCAGGGTCAGCAGCAGCGACGGAAGGATAAAGGCGGCACACACCGCCAGCATCGGCCACTGCGCCTGGCTCATGCTGCCCATTCCCCACAGCGACAGCTGGCGCAGCTGCTGGTCGTTGCTCAGCCAGGAGAGCACCCCCACCACCGAGCTGCACAGCGCGTTAATCGCGATGCCCACCAGCAGCAGACGCGCCAGATTGCCCAGCGCCAGCCGACTGAGGCTGAAGATCAGCGCCATCACCGCCAGGCTACCGAGAAAGGCCGCCAGGGTCGGCAACCAGAGCGCCAGCAGCGGCGGCAGCGCCAGCGGCAGGCTAATGGCGATGGCTACTGCCAGCCCCGCACCGCTGCTGATGCCGAGCAGGCCGGGGTCGGCGAGCGGGTTGCGAAACAGCCCCTGCATCACCGCGCCGGAAACCGCCAGCGCCATGCCGATCAGCACCGCCAGCAGCACGCGCGGCAGGCGAATATTCAGCCAGATCTGCCAGACCATATCGCTGAGCGGCGCCTGCCACAGCGCGCGCAGCGAGAGCCTTATCGCGCCCAGATTCGCCGCTATCGCCATCGCCGCCAGCATGCTAAGCAGCATCAGTGTCAGCCAGCGCAACGCGGTCGGGTTAGCCATGGCGTGCCGCTTCCGCCGCTTTACGCAGCTTAACGATCGCGCCCGGCGTATCCAGACCAAAGCCGAGCAGCGCCATCTCATCGATCACCAGCAGGTTTTTATGCTGGCCTGCGGGCGTCAGTGCCAGGCCAGGCAGTCGCCACACCTTCTCTTCATCGCCTAAGGTTTTCAGCCCGTCGCTGCCGATAACCACCAGATCCGGCGCGGCGGCGATAATGCCCTCCTGCGACAGCGTCTGATAATGCGGCATCGTTCCCATCGCGTTGATTAAGCCTGCGCTGCGGATAGCGCCGTCGGCGGCGGTATCCCTGCCTGCCGCCAGCGACTTCATGCCGCTGTGCGTCATAATAAACAGCACCCTGACCGGCAGCGGCCGATTCGGCAGCGTCGCCAGCGTCCGGTTAACCCGATCCGCCAGCGCCTGCGCCTCCTCATCGCGATGCAGCGCCTTACCGATGGTGGTGATTTTTTCCGGGATAGCCTTGAGGCTGTTCTCGCCGGTGACTTCCACCACCTTTACGCCCGTCTGAGCGATCTGCTGCAGCGCCAGCGAGGGTTTCGCCTGCGCACTGCTCAGCACCAGCGTCGGCTCTAGCGCCAGGATGCCTTCGGCGTTGAGCTGACGCATATAGCCGATATTCGGCAGACGCTTCGCCAGCGCCGGATGCTGACTGGTGCTGTCGCGCGCCACCAGCGCCTGCTGGCCCCCCAGCGCATAGACGATCTGCGTGACGTCGCCGCCGATAGAGATAATGCGCTCCGCTGCGAACGTCGGCAGCGCCAGCAACAGCAGCCAGGGGATCAGCCGTTTCATGCCGCCTCTCCCGCCGCGCTCAGCGAAGTCACCTGCTCGCGCCAGCGCGTTTGCTCCGGCGTGCCTTCGCTGCGCTGGCCGTAGAGCTGTGCGATCTGCGTACCGTCAGCGGCGAACAGCTCCAGGCTGGTGACGAAGCCGTCGCCGCTCGGTTTGCGCGTCACCCAGCTCTCATGGATGCGATCCGCCATCAGATGCAGCGTAAAGTTTGAATTGAATACGTTGAGCCAGTTTCCTGTCGGCACGAGCTTTTCCAGCGCGCCGGTAAAGATTTGCGTGCAGCCCCGATTGCCGACGAAAATCATAATTTCATTGCCCTCCTCCTGCACCTGCGTCAGCAGACGTGCCAGCGAGTTGTTGTCGACACGCCACGCCAGATCGTCTCCCGCCGCGCGGAACGCCTGCAGCCGCGAAACGTTATGGCGTTTCAGCAACCGGAAAAACTGGTGCACGTCAGTCATGGCGCGCCACTCGCTGTCCAGGGCGGCGGCGTCGAAATCGCAGGCGAAATTAGCTGCCTCCGCCGCCTCGACTCTCAGCGCGGCGGGCGCGTTATCAACAAAGCGCGCAATCAGCACCTGCCAGGCGTTCATATCGGTATGGTCGGTGGCGTAGATTTTCAGCACCGCGTCGCCGTAACGGTCAAAGATCTGGATACTCTGCCGCTCGCCGCGCGCGCTCTGCTCGCGCAGAAAGAAAGCGCTGCGCCACTGGTCAGGGAAAAAACGCAGGTCGAGCGCGCGTGGATTAAGCACCAGCCCGGCGTGGTCGCCCAGCCTGACGTTCTGGTAATGGCCGAGGTGCTCATGCACCGCATAAGCATTGCGGGTGATATTTTTCGTTTCGCCAACCGCTTCCAGCGCCAGCATCAGCTCGCGAAACTGCGGCTTCAGCGGCTGCGCCTCATGGCCGACGCGGGCGTGGCACAGCTCGGCTTCGCTGACGCCCATCAGGGCCGCCAGGTCGCGGGCATATTTTTTCGGATGTTCGCTTTTCGCTAGCTGGTACTGCTGCCAAAGTGGGTTCATTGCGCACTACTCCCTTCAGAAAAGCGCCCTGCGCCTGCGCAGGGCGGACGAGTGATTAAAATTCGACGTTAACGCCCAGTTGATACGTACGGCCCGGCATTACCGCCAGCGCCACATCGTTGCGATCCTGCGCCGTGTCGGTGGTCAGCTGGCGGCTGCTGGTGTAATCCCAGTATTTGCGGTCGGTCAGGTTATAGACGCCGCCGCTCAGCCGGACATTTTTCGCAACCTGCCAGTAAGCGGTAGCATCCACCATGCCATAGCCCGGCACGCGCATATATTCGCTGGTGGAGTCGGTAATCGCCGTGCCTGTATTTTTGTAGCTTTCGCGGTTGGTCTCAGTGGCGCGCTTGCCTTTAACAAAGGTTGCGGTAACGGCGGCGCCATAGCCGCGCTGCGCATCGTCCCACGCCAGGCCGACGATCGCCTTCAGCGGCGCGACGCTGTCGAGATCGACATATTTGTCGCCCGTGTAGTTCGATTTTGACTTCCCTTCGTTATAGCCCAGCGCAAAGGTGGCGCTCAGCCCGTCGACCGGCTGGAACCAGGTGCCAAAGTTAACTTTGGTCGTCAGTTCGGCGCCGTAGATATAAGCTTTATCGCGGTTCTCCGCCTGGAAAGAGGTGTAGATATTGCTCGGCACGTTAACAAATTTGTCAGGGTTGCCAGAGCGGGTGTAGCGGGTGTAGGCGATAAAGTTTTTGTACTGGTTGTAGAACAGCGAGGTATTCACCGTGACGCCTTCCGTTACCTGACCTTTCAGACCCCATTCAATATTATTGCTGGTTTCTGTTTTCAGGTCCGTGTTGCCGATCAAGGCATACTGGGCAGTGCCCGCATAGCTGGCGCCCATATTCCATGAGCCGTAAAGCTGGCTGGCGGTCGGGAACTGCACGCCACGCTTGTATTGCAGGTAAGTGATCAGCGCTGGCGTCAGATCGTACTGGAAGGTGAGCGACGGCAATACCTTAGTATCGCTGCTGCCGGAGCCGTAAAGCGCTTCCAGCTGTTCTGCGGTCAGCACGCTGCTGCCGGAGGCGAGATCGGAGAGGTCGCGCGGTTTGGTGTTCTGGTACATTACGCGCGCGCCGGGGATCACCGCGAAGTTATGGCTGGCGAGGTCGAAATTGATTTTGTCCTGGACGTAGCCCGCTACGGTATAGCTGCGACTGTCGGCCTGCGGCTGCATAATCGCGCCAGCGTTACCATACGACGAGGTTGAGGTAGAGCGGAACGGACGCTCGTTTTTTTCCGTACGGGCGTTAATACCGGCGCTCAGTTCATGACGGCCCAGGGTTTTAGTGGCGCGCGTGTCAAAGCCCAGGCTATCGGTGTTGTAGTCCGACCAGACCCTTTTATAAGCGCTGGCGCTGCTCGGCATCCAGGTGTTGTCGTGCGACTCGGTTTTCTGCCAGTAGAGACGCGTGGTCAGCGTATCAAGCAGGTCATTGTAAGGCGTCCACTCATCCCCGAGGCTGACGCCGAAGCGGCGCGTATCGCTCTGCTGCTGCGTGGTACCCCAGATGGCAGTGCCGGCACTGTTCCAGCCATCGTAGTGGGTATGGTTAGTTTTTTGGTAGTAGTCAAAAGTGGCGCTCAGCTTATGCCGATCGTTCGGCTGCCAGATGCCTGAGGTCATAAAGGCATCAGAGTGCCAGTTGGCCGGATAAGATGCTTTCACGCCGCTGTTGTTTCTGGTTTCCTGACCGTCACGGCGGCTGTAGACGAACACCCCGCGCAGCTCGTCGTCGCCCGCTGCCGCCGTGATGCCGTTGTGCCAGCTGCGGTTAGAGGAGTCGTAGTCGCTCTGATAGCCGAAATAGGTGTGTTTGCTGCTGCTCAGGTAGTCATCGGCGCTTTTGTTATGGAAAGAGACGTTACCGCCGATAGCGGTGTTAGGCTGGCTGACCGCCGTTGCACCCTTTTCAATATCTATGCTGCCGAACATATAGGGATCGATATAGTCGCCGCGACCAATACCAAAAGTATTATTGCCGACGCGGCTGACATAGGGGCGGCCTGTCGCGTCCGGCAGCGGAATGCCGTCAACGTCGAGTCCGACGCGATTGCTCTCCAGACCGCGAATGTTGTAGCCAGTGTAGCCTGCGCGGTCGAAGCCGCTTTTACCTACTGAAGAGCCGCCTGCCGCTCCGTTGGCGCTGATTAACGGCTCGTAACGCATAATAGAGCCGAAATCGTTCGCCCCGCGTTTTTGAAGGTCATCAGCGGTAAGAGTGGTTTTATTTCCCGCGTCAGGTTTCGGTGCGGTAACGGTCATCACAGGCTCGCTGCTGTTTTTTTCAGCGGCAATTGTGTCGCTGTCGGCATAGCCGCAGGCTACGTGAACTGAAGAGGCCAGCAGCGCAATTTTACAGAGCCGCTGTTGGGTCAATCCCTGAAACATTGAAGACATAAGCGCAAATACCTTTATAAATGTTAGTATTTGCTCACTTACTTGCTATCAGTAATCAGACTACGGCTTCGCACATAAAACCGTAAACAGAAACGCCGTTTTTATTATAAGTAATTTCGCAAGGACTGTAATGCAAGTGGGAATCATTATCAACTAGGTGCAGATTAAGATGTATCTTGTACCGCACAATTTGCTAATCTGCGCTTTACGTCATTGACTACTGCCACGCTGGAACATTGCCATGACTGAGAAACCCACCATCACTATCCACTACTGCACGCAGTGTAACTGGCTGCTGCGCTCCGCCTGGATGGCGCAGGAACTTTTGCATACCTTCGCAGACGATCTGGCGGCAGTCACGCTCCGGCCCGGGACCGGCGGGATTTTCGTGATCACCATTAATGATGAAATCCTCTGGGAGCGTAAGCGCGACGGCGGCTTTCCAGACGCGGCGGCGCTGAAGCAGCGCGTGCGCGACGTCTGCTTCCCGGAGCGTTCGCTGGGACATCTGGATAAGAAGAAAAAGGATGCAGGTTAAATTGCTACTCTTCCGGCAGCTCATGCTCCAGCGGCCACAGTAACCGGTCGCGGGCGGTACTAAGCGTGACAATTGCTGGCGTATAGATCGCGAGCGGATGCACCAGCGGGCAGGCAAGATAGCGCCCTTGCGCGCTGGGAACGTACTCAGAGCGCGGAATAAAAGCCGCGCCGTTAAAGCCCAGCTCCATCATTTCCATAATAAGCTTTGGCTCAGAAACCTTCATGCTGATATTGACCTGCGACAGCTGGTCGAAGAGCGTGCTGCGCAGAATTTCATAGGTGCCCTCCCCGCCGATGCGGTGCAGCAAAATCAGCGGAATACCGTTCAGATCGCTAAATTTCAGCGCTTTTCCCGCCAGGTTTTCTGCGTAACGCGTGGAGAGGACTACTACGGTGTCAATCGGTTCCAGCTCGCGCACATGCCACTGTTTATGCTGGTGGGGCAGCTGCATCAGCGCAATATCAAGAGTATGTTCCAGCAGCATCTCTTCCAGATGGCTGGAGTCTGAGACGACAACGTTGATATCCCACTCTGGTCGATTACGGTAGTAATCCATCAGAACCGGATTGAAAAAGCGTAAATAGAGATAGGAAACGCCAATATTAACCACGCGTTTTTTACGCGTGGCAATAGTGATGGTTTCACGCTTCAGGCTGTTGACCTTGCTGAGAATGTCGCAAGCCTGACGGTAAAGAAAGGTACCGGCTTCGGTCAGCACCATTTTACGCGGCGTGCGTAGAAACAGCGGCGATCCAATCTCCTCTTCCAGCTCCTGAAGCCGTTTGCCGAGCGGCGGCTGCGCCATATTCAGCAATCGTGCGGCTTTGCTGATTGACCCCTGTTCCGCGATGGTACAAAAGTAGTGCAGTCGTTTGAGATCCATATGCTCTCCGCTCCCCACAGGCCTCCGCTTATCTTAATGAATAAAGTGCGTCCAGAGATGGCTAACCGGCATCACCAGCAGAAGTGCGGGCAGCATATTCGCTACGGGGAAGGATTTGATCCCAGCAATGCGGAACCCCGCCGCCAGCATGACGAATCCTCCCGCCGCGGTGAAGTCATTCATCATCGCCTGGCTGGTATGCGGCATAATCAATACCGCGCACGACGCCAGCAGGAGCTGCACAATTAGCTGCGGCACGGCGATAACGGCCACCGCATAGCCAAGAAGCGTAGCGAATATAGCAGCGGTGAAGATATCCATAATTGATTTCACCAGCAGGATATTGGGATCGTGCGTCATCCCTTCCGTCATCGCGCCGATGATCCCGGTTCCGCTGGCGCAAAACAGCACCAGAATCGCAACGTAGCGCTCGGTAAAAGCCGCCTGATCCAGGCCGCCGTCGCTGCGTTGAAAGCGCGCCACCAGCCCTCTGGCCAGGTTGCCAAGACGCCCGATTTTTTCTTCCAGAAAAAACAGCTCGCCGATAGCCGCTCCCAGAATCAATGCCAGAATAACCGCCGGCAGGCTGTGAATCTTACCGATTAATACGATCCCAAGCCCCATTGAAGAGAGCCCAAACGTCATTGGCAGCGAGACACGCAGCCTTTCCGGCATTTTATCGCCGAGCCATGCGCCAACGATGCCGCCAATTAATACCGCGCTGCCGTTAACGAAAGGTCCTGTGACCATGACATTCTCCTTATTTTATTGCTTGCTGTTCGCCCCAGCGACGCAAATTGCCGACGTCTAAACCAAAAAGATCTAACGCGCGCGCCACGCTGTGATGCACCATCTCGTCCACCGACTGCGGCTGCTGATAAAAAGCCGGCACCGGCGGATAGATAATGCCGCCCATCTCCGTCACATACTGCATATTGCGTATATGCGTCATATTGAGCGGCGTTTCCCGCGCCATCAGTACCAGCCGACGCCGCTCTTTAAGGATGACATCCGCCGCGCGCGTCAACAGGTTACCTGTCAGCCCTTGCGCCACTGCGGCCAGCGTATTCATTGAACAGGGCGCAATCAGCATACCGAGCGTTTTAAAAGATCCGCTGGCGATCGAGGCGCCCAAGTTGCTGATGCTGTGTACCTCATCCGCCAGCGACGTCACATCCTGCCGCTGCCACTGGGTCTCCATCGCACGCGTGACCTCTGCACCTTTAGTCACCACCAGATGCACCTCAATATCCTGATCGTGCAGCAGCTGCAACGCCTTCATCCCATACTGAAACCCTGACGCGCCGCTGATGCCGACAATAATGCGCTTTCTGCTCACGATAGCCTCGCTTATACGAAGTCGGGTAAAAAGCGCTTCACATCCACTGCTTTGAACTTCGATCGCTCAAAGTTCGCCTTGAGATGCCAGGGCACAGTGCAGTCGAAAACGGTTTTGCAGGTGACGCCCTGCTGCGAGATAGTGGGGCTGTATGCCGGCACCTGCGACGGATCGAGCGGATGGCAGCGCACGCCGGGAATGGTGAGCGTGTCAACATCACCCTGATAGCGTGTTTGCATCGCCCACAGAATGTCATCCGTGTCGAAAATATCGACATCTTCATCGACCAGGATCACATGCTTCAGTTCGGAAAACGCGGCAAAGGCGATAAGCGCGGCCTGACGCTGGCGCCCTTCATCCACCGCAGAGGATTTCTTAAACTGAATCACCGCCAGCAGCTTGCCGCCGCCTGAGGTGTGCGCATTCACATTCAGCACGCGGCCGGGCATAGCGCGATCCAGCATATCGAGAATGCTCGCTTCGGTTGGGATACCCGCCATACTGACATGTTCGCCGCTCGGTCCCAGCGTGGTTTGCAGAATCGGCTGCTTACGGTGCGTCACCGCTTTCACTTTAATCACAGGCAGAGCATCTTTGGCTTCGCCGGTATAACCGGGAAACTCCGGCATCGCTTTGCCTGTATCGGTATTTTGATCTTCCCGCACCCGCAGGTTTGGCAGCAGTTCGCCTTCAATAACGATTTCAGCGTGGGCAATTGCGCGTTCGTTGATGCTGACGCATTGCGCCAGTTCTACCGGCTGACCACGCAGCGCACCGGCGATGCTCAGTTCGTTGAAACCAAGCGGCGTCGTGGGCGGTTCAAAGCAGGCCGCGATTTCAATGGCGGGATCGACGCCGATGCTAATGGAGATCGGCAGCGGCTGCCCCATCTTCTCCGCTTTCTCGCGGAAGGCGTCGATATGACGGCCCGGCGTCAGCCACATCGACAGTTCGTCGCGGCTTTGAATGCAGAGACGATGGATAGTGATATCTGATTCGTGCGTTACGGGATCCGAGGCGTAACACATGCCCATAGTAAAATAGGGACCAGCATCCTCTTCGGTATTGGTCGGCGCAGGAAGCAGCGTGCGCAGGTCGAAAGCGGGATCTTCAGCATAGTGAACCACTTCCTGACAAAGCGGTTTTTCCTGCGTCATGACCGGCGCCACAGCGTGATGCACCGAGTCGCGCAGCAGAAAGCCGAGTTTTTCCGGCGGGCAGTTCAGCAAATGACCTACCCGTTCACGCGTGGACATAATGCCTGTGACTACACGCACGCCAGGAAAGCCCTTGATGTTGTTAAACATCATAGCGGGCCCTTTACGCGTTGGGCGTTCGCAGGTGCCGCCTGCGCCAACATAGCGGTAGACGCCAGAGAGCTCGGCGTGCGGATCGACCTCTGTGTCGGTACTGACGAACTCCCCTTTCAGGTTTTGCAATAGCGCGATGGCCGAACGCAGATCATGGCGAGCAGGATGGTGTTTTTCAGACATTGTTGTTCTCCAGTGTTGCAACTAAGCGATACGGAGAACTTTGCGCTGGAAATGAAGAAGGGAAAACTACCGTTTATATTTATCGGCTATACCATTCTGGTTTATCAAATATTTATCAACATTTTTAACTTTATTATTTAAATATTGAAACACAATGAATTAACGATACCTTTAAATTAAAAAACATTTGAAATCAAATGTTTATTATCTTTTCGGCCGCATTGTTAAGCGCATCTGTTATCTGTTCCAGTGTTTCAGAAGAAATATTTTCCTGCGACAAACGGCTATTAAGTGCGGTACGAATTCGATGGATTGCTTGATCTACATCAGGAATGCTGCGGTTATTGACCAGGATAGCCAGCGAGGAGAGACGCTCGATAATATGTTCGACAGATGCCTGCTGTTCTGCCAGCAGCGCACGTCCCGCCGCATTCAGCGTATAGGCTTTGCGCGACGCCTGCGAATCCACCACGCGGATAGCGTCCATCTCCTCCAGCAGCGTCAGGTTAGGATAAATAATGCCGGGGCTGGGAGAGTATTCCCCTTTGGAAAGCTCTTCGATTGATTTGATCAGCTCGTAGCCATGCGCATCGTTTTGCGCCAGAAAGTGCAGCATTAACAGGCGGATATCGCTGGCATCCAGCATCTTCTCACGACGTTTACGGCGACCGCCGCAGCCACCGCGCGCGGGGGAATCCTGATGACACGAGAAAGCCGGATCCTGTTTCATTGCCTGCCTGAAGGGGGAGTATGGTCGGGAGGAAGATAGTAGTCCGCCGCCTGGCAAAATTCAACACGGGCGGCGGCGGCAGCTTATTTCGCGTGCCAGTAAGCGACGGCGCGCACAAAGGTACCATCCAGGCCGCGGCGCTCGACAAAGTAGTCGCCGAGCGCTTTCGCGAAGTCGCCTTCGCCGGTCAGCCAGATAAAGTAATCTGACGACGGAACGGCGATGTTATCCAGCGCGGCGATGAGCGCGTCGAGTTTATTCGCCTCTGCCGCGCCGCTACCAAGCCAGTGGGCATTCACCCCGCTCAGATCCGGCAGATAGTCGCGCCCGGTCGCTTCATCTACGCAGGCGAACAGATGCAGCTCCTGCGCCTCGATAGTCGCCTGACGGCGCTTAAAGGCAGGCAGGCCGGTTTCATCGCAGACATAGAGCTGAAAACCGTAGTCGGTCGGTACCACCAGCGAGCCGCGCGGGCCGCCCATAATGAGCCGATCGCCCTCTTTCGCCTGCTGCGCCCAGTTGCTGGCGACGCCGCCGTCGTGGATGTAAAAATCGAGCGTTAGCAACGCTTCGCCGTCAAAGGCGAGCGGCGTATAGTCGCGCGCTGGCGGACGCGCCCCATTCGGCCAGACGATGCCTTCATCGGTCATCTGCGGCAACTGCAGCGCGTCGTCACTGTTCTGCGGGAAAAAGAGCTTGATATGGTCGTCAAAGCCCGGCGAATTAAAGCCTGCCAGATCGCTGCCGTGAAAGGTGACGCGCCAGAATTCACCCGCAACCAGCGTTTTGCTGGCGACGGTGATATGGCGAAAACGCAGCTCGTTGCGCACGCGCTGCGGCGCGCGGCTTCGGGACGCTCTGTTGTCGGAATGCATAGGTTCTCCTTTTACGAAGCCGGTCAGCGTCGCCGGCTGCGGACGTCAATGCGTAAGAATGTCAGAAATGATTCTCATTTGAGAGGCTCAGATTACTCATGATATATCTTAGGCGCAAGGATCGATTGTGCTATTTCCGCGCAGCCGAACAGGCGCACAGGCCAGCGCCTGCACGCGTTAAGGAGAAAGGGTAAAGCGAAGGCGCGCGCTGAACCGGCGCGCGCAACGATCAGACGTTGTCGTTTAAGGTATCTGAGCTGAAGTGCTTCTGCGATTGCTGCGGCAGCGCGTTGTCGCCCTGGATTTCGTGCTGGGTCGGCTGGGCGTGCGGATGCAGGCCAGCAGGCGGCGTAAAGGGTTCAGCCATCTGGGCGCCGGCAAAAAGCGGCAAAGCAGCAAGCGCCGTAGTAAGTAACAGCGAAGAAAGTTTCATGGTTGTCGTCGTTTTATATCTGGTTCGGAAAGAACCTGAAAGGCAGATGAATATCCAGTCCGGCCAGCCTTATGCACGATATCCGCATGGCTTCCGGGTTAAGACAGGAATTTTACGCCAGAAAGCGCATCTGTTTTATAGAATCGTGCGGTTTATCACGTTTCACCGCACGAAAAGCCGCTGTCAGCACTGGGTGACAGGCACAGAGAAGAGGCCGACCAGCGCATCGGGGGTGGAGGCCTTCATATCCAGCCGCAGCAGATCTTTTCCCTGACGGCGCGCGACGCCCAGCGCAGGCAGATGCACATAGTAAAGATCGGCGATAAAGCGCGTGAGCTGCTCCGGCGAGCCTTGCCAGGGGATGGTGGCGTAAAGGCCGCGCGCCGACGTCCAGTTGACGATATTCGGTCCCAGGATATCGGCGTGCTGGCTCTCCAGCGCCTGGAACAGGCTGATATGCTGCTGTTCCGCCGAGTTGCCGGGGCCATACTGAAAGCCGAGCCAGCCGCGATCGACCTGCTGCCCAGCCAGACGAACAAAGTTGCGCGCCTGCTGCGCGACGGTCTGCGCATGGTCGCGCACGTAGTCGCCGAATTTACACTCCCACTCGATCAGCTCGCCGCGCAGCTGCAGCTCATCGCGCTCTACCAGCTGCGCCTGCATCATTTCGCCGTGAATGGAGATAGGCCCGTGGAAGCTTTTCAGCTGCAGGTCGGGCACGCGGCGGAAAGCACCTGGCGTGAGGGAGAAATGGTTCTTGAAGACGCGGGTGAAGTTCTGCTGGTTATCAAAACCAAAACGCACCGCGATATCGATTAGCGGCATGCGGGTCAGACGCAGCGCCATAGCGGACATCGTCAGGCGACGCTTGCGCGTATAGGCCGCCAGCGTCTGGCCGGTCATCTCTTTGAACATGCGCTGCATGTGCCATTTGGAGTAGCCGGATTTCAGGGTAATCAGATCGATATTAAGATCGTCGGTCAGATTCGCCTCAATCCAGTCCACCAGATCGCTGATGTACTGTTTTTTTACGTTCAGGCTGAGCATTTCTGTGAAGATCGTAGAAAGTAGTGCGAGATTAGTCACATAATCATAACAAAAACGTCTTACGCATGTAAGAAAGGGTAAAGAAAGCGCAAGCAAAGCGGCGGTAAAAGGCATTTAATGTTTAGCCTGTCAGGGGAGAGGCTAAGAAATGAAACGCCGAGAGCATCAACAGAAGAGCAAAGCGTCCCGCGAAGAGCTGTTTGAAACAATATGGCACTCGCCCCACGCCTGAAACGCTAATGACGTGGGCAGAAGAGCAAAGCCCCCGCAACAAAACTGTTTAAAACAAAGTCGCAATCGCACCCATGTCTGAAACGCTAATGGCATGGGCAGAAGAGCAAAGCCCCCGCAACAAAACTGTTTAAAACAAAGTCGCAATCGCACCCGTGTCTGAAACGCTAATGGCATGGGCAGAAGAGCAAAGCGTCCCGCGACAGGGATGTCGCGGGCCGAGCGAGCATGGATGCCTTGAGCGACTTTGCGATCGGCCCATGCCATTGGCGTCAGCACCGGCCCTGCCCCAGCACCGGCCCTTGCCCTTGCCCTTGCCCTTGCCCTTGCCCTTGCCCTTGCCCATATAAAGGCATAAAAAAAGGCTGGCAACGCCAGCCTTTATATCAACCAAAACTGTTAGTGACTTCGCATACCTGCTGCGGTCATCATCATCCGGAACAGCATGGCCACGACACCGAGCGCCAGCACGCTTGCTCCATAGATCACCACCAGCCACAGAATGCGTTTCCACAACGGGGCTTTGGCTTCATTGTGGTTTTTCATGCTGTCGACTTCGGTTCGCATATCAATGGTATCCTTCGTCTGCTTTGACTTTCCCGCGGAACACGTAGTAGCTCCAGAAGGTGTAGCCAAGAATCATCGGAATAATCAACAAACTGCCCACCAGCATAAAGGCCTGGCTAATCGCCGGAGACGCTGCCTGCCAGATCGTAACGGAAGGCGGAATGATATTCGGCCATACGCTAATGCCAAGACCGGAAAAGCCGAGGAAAATCAGCGCCAGCGTCAGCAGGAACGGCGAATAGTGCGCCTCGCGCTTAATGGCGCGAATAATGCCCCACGAGCAGAGCAGCACCAGCACCGGTACCGGCAGGAACCAGTAAAGGTTCGGACGGGTAAACCAGCGCTGCGCGATAGCGTCATGGCTGAACGGCGTCCACAGGCTGATAATGCCGACCACTACCAGCAGCGCGATCACCAGCGGCGTCGCCAGCGCAGACATCTTACGATGCAGCTCATGCTCGGTTTTCATAATCAGCCAGGTACAGCCCAGCAGCGCATAGGCGATAACCAGACCCACGCCGCAGAACAGCGGGAACGGCGCCAGCCAGTCCATTGCGGAACCGCTGAAATGACGACCTGTTACCTGAATGCCGTCAAGCATCGCGCCAACCGCCACGCCCTGGCTGAAGGTCGCCAGAATAGAGCCCGCCACGAAAGACTTGTCCCAAAACGCGCGGTGCGTTTCGGTCGCCTTAAAGCGGAACTCAAAGGCGACGCCGCGGAAGATCAGGCCAATCAGCATCGCCGTCAGCGGAATAGAGAGCGCATCGGCGATCACGGAATAAGCCAGCGGGAAAGCGCCATACAGACCCGCGCCGCCCAGCACCAGCCAGGTCTCGTTGCCATCCCATACCGGCGCGACGGTGTTAACCATCATGTCGCGCTCGACCGCATCCTTATTAAAGGGGAACAGCAGCCCGATACCGAGATCGAAACCGTCCATGACGATATACATCAGGGTGGCGAAAACAATAATCGCGAACCAGATAATGGAAAAATCGATCATCTTATTTTCCCTCCTGCGGATCGTTCAGACTTTCATGTGCCGCAGAGAGCGGACGAGCCGGAGTTTTGCCATGGCCTGGACCGCCGTGACGCACATCCTTGCCTTCGCCGGTGAGCGGGCCTTTCTTAATCAGACGGATCATATAGATATAACCTACGCCAAACACCGCGGAGTAAACCAGGATAAAGGCCAGCAGGCTGATGCTCATATGCAGATCGCCATGACCAGACACCGCATCAATGGTGCGCTGCACGCCGTAAACGACCCAGGGCTGACGACCAATTTCCGTCGTGAACCAGCCCGCCAGCAGTGCGATCAGACCAGAAGGCCCCATCAGCAAGGCAAACCACAGGAACGGACGCGACTGATAAAGACGCCCTTTATAACGCAGCCACAGGCTGACCACGCCAAGCGTAATCATCAACAGCCCCATCGCCACCATCACGCGGAATGACCAGAAGATGATCAGCGAGTTAGGACGATCCTCTTTCGGGAACGTCTTCAGCGCTGGCACCTGCTTATCCAGGCTGTGCGTCAGAATCAGGCTGCCGAGGTAAGGGATCTCCACCGCATATTTGGTGCGTTCTTCATCCATATCCGGGATACCGAACAGGATCAGCGGCGTCGCTTCGCCCGGCGGGTTTTCCCAGTGTCCCTCAATCGCGGCGATCTTCGCTGGCTGATGCTCAAGGGTGTTCAGACCGTGCGCATCGCCAATCATCGCCTGAATCGGCGCGACGATCAGCGCCATCCACAGCGCCATAGAGAACATCTTGCGGATAGCCGGGTTATCGTTGCCGCGCAGCAGATGCCATGCGCCGGACGCGCCGACAAAGAAGGCGCTGGCAAGGAAGGCGGCGACCGACATATGGAACAGACGGTAGGGGAACGACGGGTTGAAGATAATTTTCAGCCAGTCCTGCGGCACCACAATCCCGTTCTGGATCAGATAGCCCTGCGGCGTATGCATCCAGCTGTTAGAGGCGAGGATCCAGAACGTAGAGATCAGGGTGCCCAGCGCCACCATACAGGTCGCGAAGAAGTGCAGCCCCGGTCCGACGCGGTTCCAGCCGAACAGCATCACACCGAGGAAGCCCGCTTCCAGGAAGAATGCGGTCAGGACTTCATAAGTGAGCAGCGGACCGGTAATACTGCCCGCGAACTGCGAGAAGCCGCTCCAGTTGGTGCCGAACTGATAGGCCATCACCAGACCTGATACCACACCCATACCAAAGTTAACGGCAAAGACTTTGGACCAGAAGTGATAGAGATCGCGGTAGGTTTCGTTACGGCTTTTCAGCCACATGCCTTCGAGCACTGCCAGAAAGCTGGCGAGGCCGATGGTAATGGCGGGAAAAAGGATATGAAAGGAGACAGTAAACGCGAACTGTATCCTGGCCAGGTGAAAGGCGTCTAATCCGAACATTGCTTACCTCGTTGCCACATATAACACCATATATTTACTTATAGTTAACAACCAAAGCACAGCGTTAATATTTACGCTGTGCTTAAGCCTATTGCTGACGCGAATTTATAGGAACTCGCGCCTGACAAACAGAAACAGTCTGGGATGCGAAAACTATAACAGCGTTTTTTGATTTTGGTCATTGTTTTTGTCCGTAATTACCTATTTTAACGCAAGGTTTTAGGTTAATTCACAGGCTTTAATGTGACATCTTTGTTATTTATTGTTGCGTGATTATGTGAGGGGAGTGACGAAAGTCACATAGCAATTCTTTACATACGCAACGCCATGTTTTGGCGTGTTATTTTCCCTATACCCACAGCAGAAAAACGGGCAATTCTTTAGTTTAGTACAGGCCTTAATTAATGCAAATTAAGCATTTAGGCCCTTAAGAACCCCTTTTAAGGCGTTACGTTTAAAAAGCGTGATTTATGACACACAGCCATTATTCGCTATTCCGTCACGCTTAATTAATCCGTCACAAAAAGATGAGATAAAGTTGTTAATAAAAATCTAACATGGCGCAGCGGTAATAACCGATGCAGCGACGCTTTTTATTCAGGCGGATATTGGCGCGCCTCGTTTTGGCCGCTTGCTTTTCGCTTTTTTGTTTAGCGCCTGCTGGTACGACGCTGAATGAGAGCCGGGGGAACAGAACCTCTGGATCCCTTCTCGCGCGGGCCTCTGTTTTGATAAGGATGTAAAGCCGCGCCGCGAAAGCGAAGCGGTAAAGCCCGCCGGGAAAGCAGGCTGCAGGGGATGAGGCCGATTCAGAATGCGCGCTGTAGCGTAACGGCGCGCCGTCAGGCTTTCTCGCGCTGCGCCAGAATACGGTTCACGTTAAGTTCCAGCCAGTCCGCGAGGCCGACCACCTGCCCTTCCAGCTCGCGACCAAGCGGCGTCAGACGATATTCCACATGCGGCGGCACGACATTGTAGGCGATGCGCTCGACGAACCCGTCCTCCTCCATGTGGCGCAGCGTCTGCGCCAGCATACGTTCGCTGATGCCACCAACGGCGCGGCGTAGCTCGCTGAAGCGCAGCCTGTCGTTACGCAATGCGAGGAAAATCAGCACGCTCCAGCGGCTGGTGACCCGTTTAAGCACCTCGCGCGACGGACAGTTAACGTTTAACAGCTCACCGCGGCTAAATTTTTCACTTATTTTTTCAGACATTTAACTTGTTTCTTCCAAACTAACAAAGTTGTAAGTACTTACGAAAAGTTAGCCTTTATCCTACTCTGGCTTTCGACAACCACAAATACCAGGGAGCGAAAAATGATTGCAGTAACAGGCGCAACCGGCCAGCTAGGCCGTCTGGTCATTGAAGCATTACTGAAAAAAGTGCCGGCGGAGCAAATCATCGCCGCCGTGCGATCGCCGGAAAAAGCCGCCGATCTGGCGGCAAAGGGCGTAACGGTGCGTAAAGCGGACTACAGCCAGCCCGAGACCCTGATGTCAGCCCTGTCCGGCGTGGATAAGCTGCTGCTGATCTCCGGCAGCGAGGTGGGCCAGCGCGAAGCGCAGCATCAGGCGGTCATTAACGCAGCCAAGTCGGCCAGCGTAAAATTTATCGCCTATACCAGCCTGCTGCATGCGGACAGCTCGCCGCTGGGCCTTGGCGTCGAACACCGCGCCACCGAGGCGCTGCTGCAGGCGTCTGGCATTCCTTTCGCGCTGCTGCGCAACGGCTGGTACACCGAAAACTATGCGGCCAGCATCGCCCCTGCCCTGACGCACCACGCGTTTATCGGATCGGCTGGCGAGGGACGTATCGCCTCGGCGGCGCGTCGGGATTACGCCGATGCCGCGGCAGAGGTCATTAGCCGCGACGATCAGGCAGGCAAAATTTATGAGCTGGCGGGCGACGACAGCTACACCCTGGCGGAGTTCGCCGCTGAAATTGCGCGTCAGTCCGGCGAGCAGGTGGACTATGTCAATCTTTCCCCCGCCGAGTTCGCCGCCGCGCTCAAAGGCGCCGGTTTGCCGGATGGCCTGGCGGAGATGCTGGCGGATTCCGACAAGGGCGCGTCGCAGGGCGGCCTGTTTGATGACTCCCGCAGCCTGAGCAAACTGATCGGGCGCGCTACCACACCCTGGCAAGAGGTGATTAAGGCGACGCTGGCGAAATAAGCCCAAGGCGGGCGCCTGGCGGCCTTCCCCGCCTGTCGCGCTCCCTCGCTGTCTGCCCCGCGCAGCACAGGGAGCGTAGGCTGCGGGAAAGCTCTCAGGGTACATTGCACAGCGAATCGCTTCTGGTTGCCGCTGCACGACGCAACAGCGCCGTAGCCTTGCGGCAAGCAGGCGATCGAACTGATCAATGATTAAGAGGGTGCTATGTCTCTGTTTTCTGAATTCCGTCTGAAAGACGTTACGCTGCGCAACCGCATCGCGGTGCCGCCTATGTGTCAGTACAGCGCTGAACAGGGCCTGGTCAATGACTGGCATCACGTCCACTACGCTGCGCTGGCGCGCGGCGGCGCAAGCCTGGTGATCGTTGAAGCGACCGCCGTTTCACCGGAAGGCCGTATCACTCCCGGCTGCCTTGGCTTATGGAATGATGCGCAGGCTGAAGGCCTGGCGCAGGTCGCGCAGGCGATCAAAGCGGCGGGTGCCGTGCCGGGCATCCAGATCGGCCATGCCGGTCGTAAAGCAAGCGCAAACAAACCCTGGGAAGGCGACGATCACATCGCAGCGGACGACGGACGCGGCTGGGAGACCCTCTCTCCTTCTGCTGTCGCCTTCGGCAACAATCTGCCGCAGGTGCCGCGCGCCATGACGCTCGACGATATCGCGCGCGTCCGCAACGACTTCGTGCAGGCGGCTATCCGCGCACGCGATGCCGGCTATGAGTGGCTGGAACTGCACTTCGCTCACGGCTATCTGGCGCAGAGCTTTTTCTCGGTGCACGCCAACCAGCGTACCGACCAGTATGGCGGCGACGCCGCAGGCCGCAGCCGCTTCCTGCGCGAAACCTTTGACGCGGTGCGTGAAGTCTGGCCGGAAAATCTGCCGCTGACCGCCCGTTTCGGCGTGCTGGAGTATGACGGTCGCGACGAAGAGACGCTGTCAGAGGCGATCGACCTGACGCGCTACTGGCGTACCAACGGTCTGGATCTGCTGAGCGTCAGCATTGGCTTCTCTACGCCGGACGCTAATATTCCGTGGGGCACGCCTGCTTTCCTGGCGCCGATTGCCGAACGCGTACGCCGCGAGGCGGATATTGCGGTCGCTTCCGCATGGGGCATTGATTCGCCAGCTATTGCCAACGCCACCGTTGAAAAGGGTCAGCTTGATCTGGTGATGGTAGGCCGCGCTCACCTGAAAAACCCCCACTGGCCTTACCAGGCCGCGCTGGCGCTCGACAAGCCGCAGCCGTCATGGGTGCTGCCTGCTCCCTACGCGCACTGGCTGGAGCGCTACCGCGTCAGCGAATAAGGCCTCAGGCCGCAAGCGGCTGGCATACTCCGGTCGCGCATGGATGCCCCGCGCATCTTTGCGCCCGGCTCCTGCCCGCCGCGCTGGCACCTGACCCGCCATTTTCAGACGCCCTTTACCGGGCGTTTTTTACAGCTGCGTAAAAATGCCACAAATAGCTCATTCCACAGCGCGGCGACAACGTCGGTTTTTGTCAATTTTTGCCGCTTTTTTTCAACTCTCCGCTAGTTATTTTCTTTCTTCAAAGATTACTCCTAAATAAATGTTTCAAGCGCACGCGTTATTTGCTTGATAACCAGAGCAATTCCGCTAAATAAGCTATTGATAGACAATTTTTATTACGTTCATAGATATTCTGCATTGTTGTTTGGGCCAGCCATAAGTCTATAATTTTTCTTTTATGAAACCCTCAGACTCCAGGAGGCCGCTATTAATACTTATCGCCAGCAACTCAACGCATTCGATGAGGTTCGCAAAGGGGCGGAAGTTGAGTATCAATACGATCCCCACGAGCTCAAGCTAGATCGTATGCAGGATTCCGAGCCGGAACCGGAGCTGATTGAAGGCTTGCCGGCGCCCGATGCGCTCACGCCTGCCGATCGCTACATGGAGCTGTTCGAGCATGTGCAGATGTCGCGCATCTTTGAAGACAGCAAAACGTTTCCAGACTGCTCGCCTAAATACGATCCGCTGGACGTACTGATGCGTTATCGCCGTCAGAAACGCAGCCGCGATTTTGATCTGGCGCGCTTTGTGGCGGACCATTTTTATTTACCGGCGATAAATGAAAGTTTTTACGTTTCAAACCCGGATAAAACGCTTAACGAACATATTGACGCCCTGTGGCCAGTATTAACGAAAATGCCGCAGCAGCATCTGCCGCATTCATCGCTGCTGCCGCTGCCGAAACCTTACGTGGTGCCTGGCGGCCGCTTCGGCGAGACCTATTACTGGGACTCCTACTTCACCATGCTCGGCCTGGCGGAGAGCGGACGCGACGATCTGCTGCGTCATATGGCGGATAACTTCGCATGGCTGATCGATAACTACGGTCACATTCCCAACGGCAACCGCACCTACTACCTGAGCCGTTCACAGCCGCCGGTCTTCGCGCTGATGGTTGAGCTGTTTGAAGAAGATGGCGTGCGCGGCGCAAAACGCTATCTCGAGCAGCTGATGAAAGAGTATCAGTTCTGGATGGATGGCGCGGGCGCGCTGATGCCACGTCAGGCGTATCGCCACGTGGTGCGTATGTCCGACGGCTCGCTGCTGAATCGCTACTGGGACGACCGCGATACGCCGCGCGATGAATCCTGGATTGAAGATGTCGAGACGGCGCGTCACTCCAGCCGTCCGGCGAGCGAAGTCTATCGCGATCTGCGCGCGGGTGCCGCATCCGGCTGGGATTACTCCTCCCGCTGGCTGCGCGATCCTAAGCGTCTGGCAAGCATCCGTACGACGCAGTTCATCCCGATCGACCTGAACGCGTTTCTCTACAAGCTGGAGCTGATGATCGCCACGCTTTCTCATGCTAAAGGAGAAGAGCTGACGGCGCTGGCGTGGCAGAAGAAAGCCGAAGCGCGTAAGCGCGCTATTAACCGCTACCTGTGGGACAGCACGGCAGGCGTATATCGCGATTATGACTGGCGACGCGAGCGCTTTGGCGCATTTACCGCCGCTGCCGTCGTGCCGCTGTTTGTCGGTCTCGCAACGCCGAAACAGGCGCATCTGCAGGCTATCGCGCTGCGTCAGCTGCTGCTGACCAGCGGCGGACTGGTCGCCTCTATGGTCGAAAGCGGCGAACAGTGGGATAAACCCAACGGCTGGGCGCCGCTGCAGTGGATGGCGATTATCGGCCTCAATCAGTACGGTGAAGAGACGCTGGCGACGGAAATCGCAGTGAACTGGCTAACGACGGTCAATAATTTCTATCAGCTGCACCATAAGCTGGTGGAAAAATATGACATCAGCGGCGATCGCGCGCGTCCTGGCGGCGGCGGCGAATACCCGCTGCAGGACGGTTTCGGCTGGACCAACGGCGTGACGCGTCGCCTGATGGCGATGTATGGCCATCTGATGGCGAACTAGTCCTTTCCCGCTCTGCCGCAAAGCTTATGCAAAAAAGGCGTTTAGCGCGTCCCTGATGCGCTTTTATCATCATCTGATGATTAACCTTCCCCGGGAAACGCCCATGAAACCTTTCCGCTCGTTATCGGGCAGTGCGCTTTTGCTCACTGCCCTTTTCGCTTTCTCTGCGCACGCAGATGAAACGCTCCGTATCGGCTACCAGAAATCCTCGACGCTGCTTACGCTAATCAAACAGCGCGGCGACCTCGACAAATCCCTGGCCGCGCAAGGGGTAAAAGTGAGCTGGCATGAGTTCTCCAGCGGGCTGCCGCTGCTGGAAGCGCTCAACCTCAATAACATCGATCTTTCAGCCGACGTCGCGGATACCGTGCCGCTGTTTGCCCAGGCGGCGGGAGCGAACCTCACTTATTATGCGCGTGAAACCCCATCGCCGCAGGCGCAGGCGATTCTGGTGCCCGCCGACTCGCCAGTAAAAACACTGCAGGATCTCAAAGGGAAAAAGATCGCCGTCACCAAAGCGGCAGGCAGCCACTATCTGCTGATCGCTGCGCTCAGAAAGGCGGGTTTAACGTTCAGCGACATTTCCCCGGCCTGGCTGACGCCCGCTGACGGACGCGCGGCGCTGGAGAATGGCAGCGTAGCGGCATGGGTGACATGGGAACCCTACGTTACCAGCGCGCAGGTAGAGCAGCATGCGCGCGTGCTGACGAGCGGCGAAGGCCTGGCGAGCTATCAGCGCTATTATCTCGCCTCGACGTCTTACGCCAGCACGCATCCGCAGGTGCTGAATAGCGTTTATCAGGCGCTGACGCAGGAAGCGGCATGGCTAAAAGCGCATCCGGCCGATGCGGCCGCGCTGCTTTCGCCGTTATGGGGCAAGCTGCCGGTAGCCACCATTGAGAAAGCCAATACGCAGCGCAGCTATCAGGTCGAACCGGTGAAGAAAAGCGATCTGTCGGAACAGCAAACCATTGCGGACGCGTTTTATGACGCGAAACTCCTGCCGAAGCGCATTGATGCTAAAGCGCTCAATACCTGGCAGCCCACCACGCCTTGAAAATATCGCTGGCTCACCAGGGCCAGCGTCTTAATCCCCAGCCTCTCCAATATAGTAAGCACACACTTTCATTTTGATTACCGCTATCTCTGAATGTGTGCTGTAGCTTAATTTATGTCCTTTACGTTTTTCTTATTCGCCCCGCGCGTTCTTAAGGCCACTTTTATTTAAATGAACAGGTAATAGCCAGCCGTGACGTTCATAGCATCCTGGAGAAGGTGAGTTGTAGTGCCTCCCTCTGTGGCCAGATGCCGTGGAGACCGCCTGCTCCCTTCCCTGCTTCAAACTGCCGCCTGTTGTACGAAACCTTTCCTTTTCTCCTGGATAGAAAGTGATGGTCTCCACTTTTTCTGTCTACTTTCAGGCGCCCAGATAAAAAGCCCTCTCTTTTCTGAGGCAATATCATAAAAAATTAACGCTGTTAAAGAAAAAGTGGCATGTAAAATGCATTTTCCTATTTATACCAAAGGGTTAGCTAAAAATTTATTCATAGTTGCTGTACAATTTAATTGTTATTTCTTTCTGAAAAATTGTACAACTCACCATGTTGTTGTATAAATTAAAACAGAGTTGAATTGCTTCACACGTCAGTGTCAGAAGATGTAAATCTCAAACTAAAGCTTGTGAATTTTCCATTTTTATAAACGAGCTTTAAAAAACCGGACAAGGAACAGACCGAGTCCGGTTTAATTAGGGCGATCCTGGTTCTTAAAAAAAGACAGGAACATGCTATTGTCAGGGAAGTTTCGCAAGGAGAACTAAAAGAGAAAAAATATGACTCACCCGCGGTCAAATGTTGACAGCTTATCCATCTAACTTGCTGATATTTCAGCTACGACGGCTAATCTTCCCTCCTTTTCTCCCGGCTTCGATAGCGCGTTCAGGGTTGTTTTTGAAATTGCCGCCGCTCTTCTGGCCGCCTTTTCTACCCGCCTCCGCTGCTCGCTCACGATCAACCGCAAAGTTTCCAGCTCCACCACGATATTGAGACATACTGTGTTCCTCTTAAGGATTAATAATAAAAATATCACAGCCTACGCTTCATCAAGTTTGATAGCGCAGGGTTAAATGTAGCTTTTAAAAATAATGAATCAAGTATTCCGTGCCTTTGTGTTTAGCAAAATCGCTCGCAATAGCAAACAAATCAACAAGCCAACTGTTTCTGGAGGAAATCATGCGTTCACGTTATCAGCGTGTAAAAAACCTCAACGGCAATCCCTTATTTATCCTTATAACGGCGCAAAACGAGTCTATTTAACCGTTATTCTGGACGAATGGGATCATTTAAGCGGAGCGGTAAGAAAAGAAAGAGAATTTTTATAAGCGAAGCCGCTGATCATAAAACGATCACTTTTTGTTGAAAAATAAGATAATTCCTCAATAAATAAGCGAACCGTGAATAGTTAATAAAGCGAAGCGGCTGAAAGCGTTATTTCATTCCTGATGTCGTCAGATGTGATCAATAAATAATCAGAAGGTTGATTTCAGAGAAACCTTGCTCCCTGTTTTATATTCCACGTGATAAAGCGGGTGAAGTGAAAATAAAAAACGCCCCTGAGGGCGTTTGGCAGCGAGATTTACAGAAAACGGTATTAATGCTGTTGTAAAAATGTCAGAAGATCCTGGTTGAGTTGATCCTGATGCGTGACGGCGAAACCGTGCGGGCCGTTATCGTAAACTTTCAGCTCCGACCCGGCGATCAGCTCGTGCGCCAGCTTGCCGGTCGCTTCAAACGGCACAATCTGGTCATTACTGCCGTGAATGATCAGCGTCGGCACGTCCACTTTCGCCACGTCGGCGCGGAAGTCCGTTTCTGAGAAGGCGGTAACACAGTCGATGGTGCCTTTCAGCGAAGCGAGCAGCGCAATGTTCAGCGTCTGCGTCAGTACGCCGTCGGAAACGGTCTGCCCGGCGTTAATGCCATAGAACGGCGTGGCGAACTCTTTAATGAACTGCGCGCGATCTTTACGCAGTCCGGCAATAATGCCGTCGAATACCGCTTTTTCTGGTCCTTCCGGGTGGTCGGCAGTTTGACCGAAGATCGGCGTGACCGCGCCAAGCAGCACCAGGCTTTTTACTTTTTCCGTGCCGTAGCGGCCGATGTAGCGCGTTACGTCGCCGCCGCCCATTGAAAAGCCCACCAGCGTGATATCGCTCAGCCCCAGATGCTCAATCAGGCCGTGAATATCGTCGGCAAAGGTGTCGTAGTCATACCCTTCCCACGGCTGATCGGAACGACCAAAACCACGACGGTCGAACGCGATTGCCCGGTAGCCGTTCTCGGCCAGGTGAACCAGCTGGCTCTCCCACATATCGGCATCCAGCGGCCAGCCATGGCTGAACAGCACCGGCTCTCCCTTACCGTAATCTTTGAAGTAAATGCGTACGCCATCTTTTGTCGTTAAGGTGCTCATGTCTGGTCTCCGTTATCAGTGATGTTGTGTCTTGTTAATCAAGCTAACCTGGACGCGAGATAAAACCTAAAGCAGAAATTTTGATAAGACGTTAAAGGATTTTAGCGATCGAAAGTTGTGAAAAAATCCTGGGCATCTTGCCGCAGATATTCCGCTATCAAGCCTGGCAGAGCGCCCGTAATGTTCCAGCCATCACCACTAAATAACGCTGCGCTAACCGGCGCGGTCGGAGACAGAAGATGAGCCAGAACATGACCCCCTCGCCTGCGGGCGGCGCTTTCTCCCCTTTTCGCTACGCCATGTTCGCCCTGATATGGGGCGCGTCGGTGCTGGGCAATACCGGCAGTTTTATCCGCGACGTCGCCAGCTCCTGGCTGATTACCGGCCTCTCGGACAATCCCACGGCGGTCGCGCTGATGCAGACCGCCGCCACGCTGCCGGTCTTTCTGCTGGCGCTGCCAGCGGGCGTGCTGTCGGATATCTTTGACCGCCGCCGCCTGCTGATTGCGATACAGATACTGATGGCCAGCGTCAGCGGCACGCTGCTGATCCTCTCCCACAATAACTGGCTGACGGCGGAGTGGCTGATTGGGCTGACCTTTGTCGGCGGCATCGGCGCGGCGCTGTTCGGCCCCGCCTGGCAAGCGATCGTGCCGGAACTGGTGCCGCGTCAGGAGATGAAAAACGCCGTCGCGCTCAATTCACTCGGCATTAATATCGCACGCGCTATCGGCCCGGCGACCGGCGGCCTGCTGCTGGCAAGCCTCGGCGCCATGGCTGCTTACGGCGCGGATGTCGCCAGCTATTTCATTGTGATTGCCGCGCTGCTGGCCTGGAAGCGTCCGGCAAAAGCGCAGGATGAGCTGAACGAGCACTTCTTCGGTGCGTTCCGCGCCGGTCTGCGCTACGTCAAAGCGAGTCGCGAGCTGCACCGCGTGCTGTTTCGCGCCGCGATGTTCTTTATCTTCGCCAGCGCGCTCTGGGCGCTGCTGCCGCTGATAGCGCGCCAGCTGCTGCAGGGCACGGCCGGTTTCTACGGCATGATGCTCGGCGCCGTCGGGATCGGCGCCATTGGCGGCGCGCTGTTGCTGCCGCGCCTGCGCGCCAGGATGCGCGCCGACGCGCTGCTGCTGCTTGCCGCCGCCATCAACGGCCTGGTGATGCTCGGCCTGGCGCTCACACCGCCGCAGTGGCTGGCGCTGGTGCTGATGCTGGTGCTCGGCAGCGGCTGGATCATCGCGCTGACCACGCTGAACGGCGTCGCCCAGGCGGTGCTGCCGGACTGGGTGCGCGGCCGCGGGCTGGCGGTTTATCTGATGGTGTTTAACGGCGCGCTGGCAGGCGGCAGCCTGCTGTGGGGCCTGGTGGCGCAGCAGGCGGGCGTAGTGGCGACGCTGGTTATCGCGGCGGCGGCGCTGATGCTGAGCGCGCTGCTGCTGCGCCGCAAAGCGCTGCCGCAGGGCGAGGCGGATCTGCAGCCCGCGCTGCACTGGCAGGAACCGGCGGTGGCGCAAAGCATTGATGGGCGTCGCGGTCCGGTGATGGTGCAGATCCACTACCGCGTAGCGGAGGAAGATCGCCCGGCTTTTCTGGCGGCGATCAATAAGCTGGCGCTGGCGCGCCGTCGCGATGGTGCTTACGCCTGGGGGGTGATGACGCACACCGAAGATGCGGCGTTTATTCAGGAGTGGTTTTTAGTCGAGTCGTGGCAGGAGCATCTGCGTCAGCATCAGCGCGTGTCGAAAGCGGACGCCGAGCTGCAGGCGGCAGTGCTGGCGTTCCATCAGGGCGAAGGCGCGCCCAAAGCGCACCACTTTATCTCGCTGTAACCTCAGGCGCGCGGTGCTTCGGCCGCGCGCTTTTGGCTTAAGGCGCGGCGTAGATCTCGCGCAGCCCCTCCAGCGTTTGCAGCCTGTCGCGCCACCAGCGCGCCGCATTACCGCTGGCGCTCTCATTCCAGGCCAGGTAAGCCATGTCGCGCCGCGTTTCGCTGTCGAGCTGGCGCGCCACCAGCGTGCCGTTCGCCAGATGCGGCGCGGCAAGATAGTACGGCAGATAGCCGCATCCCAGCCCGGCCAGCTGCGCCTGCAGCTTGGCATGAAAATCATGCACGCTCAGCGTTTTTTGCTCATCCAGCACGCGCAAATCCATACCGGCGCCGTGGCGTGACGAGTCGTGCACCGTAACCGCGCGATACTGACGGATCTGTTCGCGCAGCAGCGGCTCCGGCATCTGCGCCAGCGGATGGGTTGGCGCGACGGCGAACACATAGTCGAGCCAGCCCAGCGCCACGCAGCCGATATCTTTACGCGTCGCCGGCTCCTGCACCGCGCCGAACACCAGATCCGCCTCGCCGTAGCTCAGCGCTTCCCAGCAGCCCGCCAGCACATCCTGGCGAAACTGCAGCTGGGTATGGGGATGCTGCTGATAAAACTCGTCAATCAGCGGAGACAGCAGCGAAAACGGCACCGAGGCGTCAACGCTAATGGTCAGGTTGCTCTCCCAGCCGCTTTCGACGTAGCGCGCCTGCTGCTCCAGTTCGTTTACGGCGCGCAGCAGCGCGCGTCCTTTTTCCAGCATCAGCCGCCCGGTTGGGGTGAAGGTAGCGCGATGACCGGAGCGATCGAGCAGCGTGATCTTCATGTCGCTTTCCATCTTCTGCACCGTATAGCTTAACGCCGACGCGGTTTTAAACAGCCGCGCCGCCGCAGCCGCGAAGGTGCCGTGACGGTCGAGCGCATCCAGAATCAGCAGCGCCTCGAGGTTTAATCGCATTCCTCAGTTCTCCCCAAAAATTGTTGAACAACAACCCAAAATCATTCCGCTAACAATAAATGTTCTCATCTCGTATTTTTGTATCCAACAGCGCCACTGCTGTAAATCACTTTTAGCGCGCCGGGAGGCGATATGAATAATCCGCATCAGGCCAGCCACGTTACGCTGGTGATCACCCACAGCGTGCAGGCGGAGAAACAGCAGGCTTACGAGCAATGGCTGGAGCAGATCATGCCGCAGGCGGCGCAATTTCCCGGTCATCTTGGGGTGAATGTATTGCGCCCGGTGCATGGCGAAAGCGTCTACACCGTCCTGATTCGCTTCGACAGCCTCGATAACCTGTTTAACTGGACGCAATCCGACGCACGCAAGAAGCTGATCGCCGAACTGCCGCTGCTGCTCTCCGGCCCGGAGCATATCGACGTGCGTCCCGGCGCTGCGTTCTGGTTTACGCCCACCGCTAAGACAGCGCCGCGTCCGGCGAAATGGAAACAGTACTTGCTGACGCTGGGAGTGATTTTCCCTTCAACGCTGCTGATCCCGCCGCTCTGGAGCACCCTGTTGCCCGCCAGCCACGGTACGCTGTGGGGACATTTTTTAGGTGATGCGACCGTGGTCGCGCTGGTGGTCTGGCTGTGGATGCCGCTGCTGACGCGTTTACTGAAAAACTGGCTAATCCCGCGTGGATAACGGCTCGAGAGAAGAGAGATAAACCGGGGCGGAAGCGACGCCAGGCAGATTATCCCAGCCCGATACCGTTTTTCCCGTTGCGCTTAATGCGGTACATCGCTTCATCGGCGCGGCTCAGCGCCGCGTTAAACCCTTCATGCGGCTGCGCCTGCACAATCCCGATAGAAGCGCCGATGGTCGCTGTCCCGTTCTCCAGTTCAAAAGGCGTGAGCGCTGCCTGCAGACAGGCGCGACTCACCTGCGCCACCCGAGCGTCGTCCTGACCGAACGGCATCAGCAGCACAAACTCATCGCCGCCCAGTCGGCCAGCCAGTACCGGCTCCGGACAAGCGTCGCACAGCCGCTGGCTGAGCTGGATCAGCAAACGGTCGCCGCTGCGATGGCCGAAGGTGTCATTGACATGTTTGAAATCGTCGAGATCGATAAAGGCGACGCAGAGCGCGTTCTCCTTGCGCATCTGGCTGTAGGCGTTACGCAAGGCATGGCGGTTGGCGAGCTGCGTCAGCGGATCGTGATTCGCCAGCATCGCCAGCTGCGATTCGTACTGTTTCTCTTTGGTCATATCGATATGGGTGCCGGTTACCTTCAGCGGCCTGCCCTGCTCGTCCCATTCGCTGATACGGCCGCGATCCAGTACCCAGGTCACGCTGCCGTTTTTGGCGATCATCCGGTGCAGTGCCTCATAGTAAGGCGCTTTGCCATCGATATGGTCGTAGAACGCTTTCAGCACCTCTGCGGCATCGTCAGGATGCAGGCTCTCTTTCCACTCGGAGAAGAGCGCTCTGCTCTCTTTCGGCTGATAGCCCAGCATCGCGCCCCAGCGCCGGTTGAAGATCACCAGCTTGCCGCTGGGGATATCAAGCTGCCACAGGCAGAGCCCGGTGCCGTCCAGCGCCGCGTCGAGCTTGCTGCGGGCGTCATGCGCTATACGCTTGAGCCGCGCATTATGCTTTTTCAAAATCTGTATCTGCTGGCGTAACGCTTCGTCAGACATGGCACGCGGACGTTAAGAAATAAGATGTATTTTGCCTGTGCGGATATTCCTGTAAAGAGAAGCGCTGGAAACATGATGAGCCGCGCTTTATCCGCTTAACCACAAGATTTTATCCGGTTTAAATCGGGCTTTCCGCATACTCAGCGGCAGCGCGTCATATTTCCCCTCTATGCAGGACGATCGTTTCCCTGCGCGGTCACCGGCTATAGTCAGAGTAAGGTTAACCCTGGAGGAGGTAATAATGAAACTTTGCGCCACATGCGGCACGTCATATGCCGAGGTCTCGCCGCAGCGCTGCAAAATCTGCGAGGACGAACGGCAGTGGGTGCCCGCCGCCGGGCAGCAGTGGATCGATTTCGCCACGCTAACCCGCAGTCATCAGAACAAATGGCAGCAGCTTGAGGCGGGTCTGCTCAGTATTAAAACCGTGCCGAGCTTCGCCATTGGGCAGCGCGCCCTTTTGCTGCGCAGCAGCGGCGGCAATATTCTCTGGGACTGCATCGCCAGCCTGGATCCCGCCACTATCGCGCTCATCCATGCCCTCGGCGGTATCTCCGCCATCGCTATCTCGCATCCGCACTACTACACCACCATGCAGGACTGGGCGGCGGAATTTAACGCGCCGATCTATCTGCACGCTGATGATGCCGAATGGGTGATGCGTGACAGCCCCGCCATTCAGTTCTGGCAGGGCGAGACGCTGCCGTTAAACGAGGAGGTTGATATCGTGCGGCTTGGGGGGCATTTCGCCGGCGGCAGCGTGCTGCACTGGAAAGCCAACGGCGGCGTAGTGCTGGCAGGCGATATTATTCAGGTCGCGCCGGGGAAGGATGCGGTCTCGTTTATGTGGAGCTACCCCAATATGCTGCCGCTTTCCGCCGCGACGGTGAGCGAGATGCTGCGCCGCTGCGACGCGCTGACGTTTTCGCGGCTTTACGGCGCGTTTGAAGGGCAGGATGTGACGCAAGAGGCGAAGGAGGTCGTTATGCGCTCCGGGGCGCGCTATCTGCACTGTCTGGGGTAATTTTCGCGCCGCCCAAAAAATAAATCGTCTGCGCCACTACGCAAAAGTAAAACGATCGGTTTACTTTTAATGGTATGAACAAACGCGACGATATTTTGCAGGCGGCTGAAAGGCTGTTCTACACCAACGGTTTTCACGCTACCAGCACCGACCAGCTGTGCCGGGAAGCGGGCGTCTCAACGCGCACGCTTTATCATCACTTTGCCTCGCGCGAAGCGCTGACCCTCAGCGTGATGGCGGCGCGCCGGGCGCGGTTTTTCGGCGATCTCCTGCCTGCGCAGCATCCGCAGGCGCTGCGACGGCTGTTTGAGACCCTAGGCGAATGGACGGAACAGTATGGGGCGCAGGGCTGCTTTTTCATCAAAGCCTGGGGCGAATATGCGGAGAAAGAGCCGATGCTGGCGGCACATGCGCTCGACTATCGCTATGCGCTGCGCCGCTATATCGGCGACTGCGTGCCGGATGAGGGCATGGCGAATGCGGTCTGGATGTTGTTTGAAGGAGCGGTGATCTCGGCGCTAATGCTGGGGCCGGACGCGGCGAAACACGCGGGCGATGCCGCCGCACGGCTGCTGCTGCCGCGCGAGGAGCAGCCGTGAGATCTTCCGTGGCGCTGGGCGTCACCGGCTTTTCCCTGATTGCCGTTACCTACGGTATGGCGCGCTTTTCATGGGGCCTGATGATGCCTGCGGTAATGCAGGAAATTCCGTTCAGCATCCATCTCGCCGGGATTGTCACCGCCTGTAGCTATATCTCCTACTGTCTTTCTACCGCCGCCGCGCCCTGGCTGGTGGCGCGCTTTGGTGCCAGAGCCTCGGCTTACCTCGCCGCGCTCTGCGCCGCTGGCGGCCTGCTGCTGCTCGCCTGCGCTTTTTCGCCGCTGATGCTCGCCGCCGGACTCTTTATCGCCGGGCTGAGCGCGGGCGTCGCCTCGCCTGCCATCGCCAGCGCGGTCGGCGACACGCTGCCGCCTGCGCAGCAGGAGTCCGCCAATACGGCGATTAATGCCGGTACCAGCGCGGGCATTATGCTTTCCGTGCCGGTGCTGCTGATGCTGCCCGGCGGCTGGCGCGCGGCCTGCGTCGCCTTTGCGCTGCTCGCCTTGATCTGTTTGCTTCCGGCGCGCCGCTATCTGCCCGCCGATCGTCGCGCCCGAGAGCCGGATCGTGCTGGCTGGTGCGATCTGGCGCGGCAAGGATCGCTGATACGTCTGGCGATCGTGGCTTTTATTAGCGGCTCCGCCAGCGCGGCCTGGTGGAGCTTTGGCCCGGATATGCTGCGTAATCACCTTCACCTGGATGCGCGCGCCAGCAGTCTGCTCTGGCTGATAAGCGGCGGCGCGGGGATTGCGGGCGCGCTGACCGGTGTAGCGCGACGCGCGCTCAGCCTGGTGCAAATCTATCGTCTGTCGCAAATTTGTATGGCGCTGCCGCTGCTGCTGCTGGCGAGTCTGGATGGCTTTTCGTGGTGGCTGTTTCCCGCCGTAGCGCTGGGCGGCGCGGGCTACGTGACGCTTTCCGGCGTGCTGCTGGTCTATGGCGCGGCCGCCACGCCCGCCTCGACGGCATCGGGCGTTGGCATCGCCTTCTTTATGCTGGCGGCCGGACAGGTCGCAGGCTCGGCGCTGTTTGGCTTAGCCTCTGCCGGACTGGGCGCAAGCGCGGCGTTACTGGGCTTTGCCGCACTGGCGCTGGGGATGGTGGTAGTGCTGCCGGGCGCGCACGAGCGCTAACTGGGGCGGGTTCCGCACAAAAGCAAAAACCCCCGCCGAAGCGAGGGTTTCAAATTTGTGGTGCCCGAACCCGGAATCGAACCAGGGACACGGGGATTTTCAATCCCCTGCTCTACCGACTGAGCTATTCGGGCAACGGGGCGCATTAAACCTTAATGCCCTCACAGCGTCAAACGCTTTTCATCAAATTGTCACTGACTGCTGAGTTTTATAGCAACCCACCGAACGGCTGACAAAAAAACGCGCACTCGCGTGCCGCTGCGCTGACTTATTCACCACTTTTGCCGATAACGATAGCGACACTTCATACTCATAATAAGGTGCACCATGTTTTCCACTATTTCATCAGGTCTTCTGTCACGCCTTGCGTGGCAAAAACAAACGCGCCCCTCGGCGACGCTTAACTCGCTCAACGACGCTATCGCGATGATCGAGTTCACGCCGGAAGGCATCATTCTTAACGCTAACTCGCTGTTTCTCGACCGAATGGGCTACGCGCTGAACGAGATTATCGGCCAGCACCACAGCCTGTTCTGTACCGCCGACTTTGTGCAGTCGTCTCAATACCGTGACTTCTGGCTGCGCCTGAAGCGCGGCGAAAGCTTTAGCGACAAGTACTTACGCCTGGCGAAAAACAGCCGTCCGGTCTGGCTGGAGGCGAACTATGTGCCGGTACGGGACCGCGTCGGTCGCGTGGTGAAAATCGTTAAGCTCGCCACCGATATTACCGCGCGCATTACCGACGCTCAGGAGCAGCGTGCCATGACTACCGCCATCGATCGCTCGATGGCGGTTATCACCTTCAACCTCAAGGGCGAGGTGCTGAAGGCGAACGCTAACTTTCTCAACACCATGGGCTATCGCGCCGATGAGGTGATCGGCCTGCCGCATAGCCGCTTCTGCTCCGAGGAGCTGCGTCAGAGCGCCGAATACAAAGCGTTCTGGGAAAAGCTCAATCGCGGCGAGTTTATCTCCGGCCAGTTCCAGCGCGTGAATAAACAGGGCCGCACCGTCTGGCTGCGCGCGACTTATAACCCGGTCTTTGATGCAGAGGGCATCCTTTATAAGGTGGTGAAGTTCGCCACCGATGTGACGGCGCAGGTCGAGAAAAACCAGCAGGAGCGCGACGCCGCGCAGCAGGCTTATAAGACGGCATTGCAGACCCGCGAGAGCACCCGTCACGGCGCCAGCGTGATTGAAAATAGCGTGCAGACGATTAACGCGCTGGCGGGCGAGCTGCATGGCATCTCAGACGATATCTCCGATCTCAGCGACTCCTCAGATCGTATCGGCGAAATTGTCGCCAGCATTCGCCGCATCGCCGATCAGACCAACCTGATCGCGCTTAACGCCGCGGTGGAGGCGGCGCGCGCGGGCGCGCACGGACGTAGCTTCGCCGTAGTGGCGAATGAGGTACGCACGCTGGCAGCCAATATCAATCAGGCCACCAGCGAGATCGAAAGTCGGATGCAGCAGAATCAACTGCTGGCGACCAAAGCGCTGCAGGGCATTGCGTCCAATATGAAGCGTGCCGATGAGGGCGTGGTACTGGCCCAGCAGGCTGGCGACGTCATTAGCGAGCTGCGCGACAGCTCGTCGGAAGTGGTGCGCGCCATCAGCCACGTCACCGAAACGCTCAGTCAGGCGTAGTCAGTGAAGCCGGCATTTGCCGGCTTTTCCGCGGGAATTTGCCTTAGCGCACGATAAACCCACTCTTTTTATCTGCCTTCTTTTTTGACATAAAAGCGTCATCAAGCGCCTTTAATCTAGGATTAATCTTAACCAACCTGTTCTGGTCATCATGCAGCTGCCCGACAGCCTTTCGGCGATGACGTCCGCCTCCAGCCGCTACAGCGCCCGCGTGCTTTGCATCAGCGTTCCTTTCGTCACGCCCGATACCGACAACGCCGCGGTGATGGCACTGTTTACGGAGCATAAGGATTTGATTGGCCTGCCGGTGGTGGAAGCGAGCAAGCCCTTCGGCATGATCAACCGCCATATTTTTCTGTCGCAGATGGCGCGTCCCTTTTTCCGCGAGCTGTATGACCGAAAAAGCTGCATCGCTTTTATGGACAAGTTTCCACTGGTGATTGATATCGACAGCTCGCTGGAGAGCGTCGCGCAGCAGGTAGTGGAAAACGGCGACAAATCGGTTGCGGACGGTTTTATTCTTACCGAGCAAGAGCGCTACGTCGGCATTGGATTAGGCGTCGATCTGATCCGCCGCGTGTCGGATCTGCAGGCGCAGCAGCATCAGCAGATCCTGCAAAGCATCGACTACGCTCGCGTGATCCAGGACGCCATGCTGGATCGTTCGACTCGCCTGATGGATCGCATGCTGAACGACTGGTGTCTGCACTGGCAGCCGCGCGACGGCGTCGGCGGCGACTACTACGCCTTTCACCGCCACGAGACCGGCTGGATGGCGGTGATTGCCGACTGTACCGGCCACGGCATCCCGGGCGCGTTTATGACGGTCATTTTGCAGTCGGCGCTGGAGAATGCGATGAAGCAAGGCGATCTCGCCTCGCCCGCCGCTATTTTGCAGGCGCTGAACCACCATATAAAACGAACCCTCGGTCAGCTGAGCGCGTCGCAGCAAACCTCGCTGTCGAACGACGGCTGCGACGCAATGGTGCTGTCGGTGGATACCGAACAGCATCAGCTGCGCTGGGCCAGCGCACGCACCCAGGCCTTTCTGCTGGGACAGGTCAGCGACGGCGCCATCTCGCTCAACAGCGATCGCGTCGGCGTCGGCTATACCGATACGCCGGAAGCCTATGCGTGGCGCGAATATGTGCTGCCGCTACAGCCCGGCGACATGCTGTTTATCTTTACTGACGGCGTCAGCGATCAGCTCGGCGGCGAACGCAACATTATGTTCGGTAAAAAGCGCATTCAGCGGCTGCTTACTCAGTATCAGCATCTGCCGATGCCCGAGCTGTCGCAGGCATTTCAGCAGGACTATTTACAGTGGCAGGGTAATCAGGCGCGTCGCGACGATGTGACCTGGTTCGGCCTGCGTTATTAACCGCACCGGGAAAAGTATGAACAACGGGTCGTTGAGGGAAGCGCCCTGTGTCGCCGGATCGCAGAGTCTGGTCGCGCTTCAATACACAGGTTTTTTCTCGCCGCAGAATATTACGGCAATGGGCGAAGTCGTCAGGCTGTTTCTGGAGAATCACGAAGGGTCCGCCAAAGTGCGCCGCCGCCTCTTCTCCAGCTTTGTTGAAATCGCACAGAATATCCTGCGCTATTCGCAGGACAGCCGCGCCTTGCCGCATCAGGAGCAGCTTTACCGCTTCGGTTCGGTCTGTCTACGCTATGACGCGGGAAAGTATACGCTGGAAAGCACCAATCTGGTCGATCACGACGCCTGCGATCGGCTGCGTGACAATCTGGAATCGCTGCGCGTAATGAGCAGCGAGGAGATTAAACAGGCCTATCGCCATGGTCTGCGCGCGGAAAGCCCCGCCTGGAGCAAAGGCGCCAATATCGGTCTGTTAACCCTGGCGCGCGACGTCAGCGAACCGCTGGAGTATGACCTGCGTCCGCTGGAAGCTGGCGAATTCTCCGCTTTCTGGCTTAAGGCCACCATCTGTCATGATTAAAGATCCCTCTATGCAAACCATTCAACTTGCTGCCACCGACTGCACGCCCCACGTCGATTTCGACTTCGACGCGCAGCGTTTTACCCTTAAAGGGGAATCCTGGCCGGAGAACGCCGCCGCGTTTTATCGCCCGTTACAGAGCGCGCTGGAGAGCTGGCAGCCGCGCCAGGACGAGCCGGTCATCGTGGAGATCGCGCTGAGCTACTTCAACAGCTCCAGCACCAAGATGCTGTTTGGGCTGTTTGACCAGTTCAACCAGCTGGCGCAGCGCGGCAATACCATTCTGCTGAACTGGCATTACGACGAGGAAGATGACGTCTCTGAAGAGTTTGGTCAGGAACTGCAGCTCGATTTCGACGCGCTGACGGTGCAGCTGCATGCGGAAACGCCGCAATGATGGAGCTGAAAGAGCTGTTCAGTGAAGAGACCCAGGCGCTCAACCGCGCCAGCGACGTGGCGGCGCAGCCCAGCCTGAAGGCGGAGGATTACCGCGCCGCGCTGCAGCAGTTAAATCAGCACTATCAGCGGCTGATGCGCGAAACCTGGCGCATGATTTCGCGCAGCGACCGCGCCGAACGCGAGCTTAACCGCGCCAATGAACGCCTGGCGCAGCTGGCGCGCGAGCTGGAGTATAAGGCGACGCACGATCCGCTGACCGATGTCTGGAACCGCAGCGCCATTATTCAGCGCATTACGCAGACGCTGGCCCGCTCGTCGGCGGCGCTGATTATTCTGGATATCGATTTCTTCAAGCGCATCAACGATGAGCATGGTCATCCGGTTGGCGACAGAGTCATCTGCGAAATGGTGGCGCGTATTCAGCGCAACCTCCCGCCGCTTGCCAGTATCGGTCGGATCGGCGGCGAAGAGTTTACGGTGCTGCTGCCCAATACCTGGCTGGCCGATGCGGTAATAGTAGCGGGCGCGATTCTCGCCTCGCTCAACGCTTCGCCGCTTAATGCGCTGCCGGAGCGTCTGGTGACCGCCAGCCTGGGCGTCAGCTATTGCGCGCCCGGCAGCGATTTTGAAACCCTCTACTACAACGCCGACGCCGCGCTTTACGACGCGAAAAAGCATGGTCGCAACCGGGTATTTTTCCGCTGATCGCGCTGCCGCGCACCGCCAGCCAGATGCTTCGTCTGGCTGGCGGCGGGTGAACAGATAAACAAAGGTTGCGTCAGCGCGGGCGCAAATGAGAGGACTTCGGTAACGCTCTGCCACGGCAGATAAGCCGCTGCTTTACGGCTGATGCACCGTCTCGACCGGCGCCGGGGTCGGCGGCGGCAGGAAGATATGGTCGAGGATCTCGCGCATAACCGGCGCGGCGGTTATGCCCTCATTGCCGCCGTTCTCCAGAATCAGCGCCACCGCGACCTTTGGATTGTTAAAAGGCGCGAACGCGGTATAGAAGATATGGTCGCGCAGGCGCACCGGGATCATCTTCGCGTTATAGGTCTGGTTCTGCTTCAGGCTGAACACCTGCGAGGTGCCGCTCTTCGCCGCAATGCCGTAAGGTGCGGTGTGGAAATATTTATAGCCGGTGCCGTTCGGCGCGTTAGCCATGCCGAACATCGCGCGGCGCACCAGCGCCCAGTAAGGCGAGCGCGCGTCACCGATCTGCGGCTGAGGCAGCGCAGGCTGATAAAGCTCCACCGATTTGCCGCGCTCCGCTTTCGCCAGCAGATGCGGCGCAATCACTTTACCGTTATTGATCAGCGCCACCATCGCCTTCACCATCTGAATCGGCGTGGCGATCCAGTAGCCCTGCCCAATACCCACCGAGACCGTGTCGCCCTGATACCACCCTTTTTTATGCACCTTGAGCTTCCAGTCGCGGCTCGGCAGCAGGCCGTTGTACTCTTCGTTTAGGTCGATGCCGGTTGATTTGCCGTAGCCGAACTGGCTGAGCATGCTGTGAATACGGTCGATGCCCATCATAAACGCCACCTGATAGAAGAAGGTGTCGGCGGACTCCTCAATCGCTTTGGTGACGTCCAGCATGCCGTGGCCGCTCTTTTTCCAGTCGCGGTAGCGGCGGTCGGTGCCCGGCAGCGTCCAGGTCGGCGCGCCAAAGAAAGTGGTCTGCGGCGTAATAACGCCGGTCAGCAGCGCCGACATCGCCATATAGGGCTTCACCGTTGAAGCGGGCGGATAGAGTCCCTGAGTGACGCGGTTAATCAGCGGCAGATTCTTGTCCTGCAGCAGCGTCTTGTAGGACTGATAGCTGATCCCTTTTACAAAGGGATTAGGATCGTAGCTGGGGCTGGAGACCATCGCCAGCACCGAGCCGTCGTGCGGATCCTCCACCAGCACTGCCGCGCGCTGCCCGGCCAGCAGGCTCTCTATATACTGCTGCAAATGCAGATCGATGGTCAGGGTAATATTTTTACCCGCGACCGGCGGCACCTCTTTCAGCACGCGCACGATGCGGCCGTGGTTATCCACTTCCACTTCCTGATAGCCGGGCTTACCGTGCAGCAGCGATTCGTAATAGCCCTCAATGCCCTGCTTGCCAATATTATGGTCGGCGGCGTAGTTCTCAGCGATGCCCGCGGCGTTCAGACGCTTATAGTCGTTGTCGTTAATCTTGGAGACGTAGCCGACGACGTGCGCTAAGTCCGCGCCGTAAGGATATTCGCGATCCTGATAGGTATCGATGCTGACGCCGGTGAAGCGATACTGATTCACCGAGAAGCGCGCCACCTCTTCGTCGGTCAGCTCCTCTTTCAGCATCACGGGTTTGTAACGGCTGCTCTGCTTCAGCGCGTGGGTAAAGGCGTCGATCTCGTCCGGCTTCAGGTCAACGATCGGCGTCAGCGCTTTCAGCGTCGCCTGCATATCGTCGATTTTGTACGGCGTCAGCGTAATGTCATACCAGGTGACGTTATGCACCAGCGGAATACCGTTGCGATCGTAGATCAGCCCGCGCGTCGGCGCGACTGGGATCATTTTAATATCGTTCTGGTTAGATCGCGTCTGATAGTAGCCGTGATCGCGCACCTGCAGTCGATAGAGGTTAACGGCGAGAATAGTGAAACAGATAACGACCAGCGCAAAGGCGACCAGCGCGCGACGCGCGAAGAGCTTTTCTTCAGCTTCGAAATTACGAAAATTCATTAGGCGGCATTGGCGGACAGGTTATTTTTTGTTGTCGCGCTAATGATAGGCAGCTAAGAGGTGAGCACCAGCAGGAAGATGCACAGGAGTGGTGAAAAGTGTGTCATTTGGTGAGAATGTTACGAAAATCGCCTGATATTCCCCGTCTCGTGCTTTATACGGACGAGACGGGGAGAGGCAAGCGCAGGCTTAGTCGCCCAGCAGCACCGACTCCAGCGCGATCTTAATCATATCGTTGAAGGTGGTCTGACGCTCGGCAGAGGTGGTCTGCTCATGGGTACGGATATGGTCAGAAACGGTGCAGATGGTCAGCGCTTTCGCGCCGAATTCTGCCGCCACGCCGTAGATACCCGCCGCTTCCATCTCTACGCCCAGAATGCCGTACTTTTCCATCACGTCGAACATCTGCGGATCTGGCGTATAGAACAGGTCAGCAGAGAAGATGTTGCCGACGCGCGCGTCCACGCCCAGCGCCTTAGCCGCGTCAACCGCGTTGCGCACCATGTCGAAGTCAGCAATCGCCGCGAAGTCGTGATCCTTGAAACGCATGCGGTTGACTTTAGAGTCGGTGCAGGCGCCCATGCCGATAACGATATCGCGCAGCTTAACGTCTGCACGTACTGCGCCGCACGAGCCGACGCGGATGATCTTTTTCACGCCAAAGTCGGTAATCAGCTCTTTGGTGTAGATCGAGCAGGACGGGATGCCCATGCCGTGGCCCATAACGGAGATTTTGCGGCCTTTATAGGTGCCGGTATAGCCCAGCATGCCGCGCACGTTGTTTACTTCAACCGGATTTTCCAGAAAGGTTTCCGCGATGTGCTTCGCGCGCAGCGGGTCGCCAGGCATCAGCACGACGTCAGCGAAATCGCCCATTTCTGCATTAATGTGAGGAGTTGCCATTGTTGTTTATCCTTTTTAAATTCAGCGGCTCTGTTTACAGCATGCTCTTGCCGTAGTCCATATCGGACAGGCCAAAATAGTGCGCAATCGTCTGACCGATATCGGCGAACGTCTCGCGATAGCCCAGCGAGCCGGGTTTAACTTTCGGTCCGTAGATCAGAATCGGAATATGCTCGCGCGTATGCTCGGTGCCCTGCCAGGTTGGATCGCAGCCGTGGTCAGCCGTCAGGATCAGAATGTCATCCTCTTTTACCAGCGCCATCAGCTCCGGCAAACGACGGTCGAACAGCTCCAGCCCACCCGCGTAGCCAGCAACGTCACGGCGGTGTCCCCAGGTCGAGTCGAAATCGACGAAGTTGGTAAAGACGATCGACTGGTCAGGCGCGTTTTTCATCTGCTCGATAGTGGCATCAAACAGCGCGTCCAGACCGGTGGCTTTGACCTTTTGCGTAATGCCCTGGTGAGCATAGATATCGGCGATTTTACCTACCGAGATCACTTCGCCGCCCTTCTCGTCCACCAGCTTTTTCAGCATGGTCGGCGAAGGCGGTTCGACAGCCAGGTCATGGCGATTGCCGGTACGCTCGAAGCTGCCCGCTTTGTCGCCGACAAACGGACGCGCGATAACGCGGCCGATGTTGTAGCCGCCTTCGGTCAGCTCTTCGCGGGCGATCTCGCACAGTTCATAAAGGCGATCGAGACCGAAGGTCTCTTCATGACAGGCGATCTGGAACACCGAGTCCGCCGAGGTGTAGAAAATCGGCTTGCCGGTTTTCATATGCTCTTCGCCCAGCTGGTCAAGGATCACCGTGCCGGAAGAGTGGCAGTTGCCCAGATAGCCCGGCAATTTCGCGCGCTCGACCAGCTTGTCGAGCAGTTCCTGCGGGAAGCTGTTCTCTTTGTCGCTGAAGTAACCCCAGTCGAACAGCACCGGCACGCCCGCAATTTCCCAGTGGCCAGAGGGGGTATCTTTACCGGAAGAGAGTTCGCTGGCGTAGGCGTAGGCGCCTTTGATTTCCGCATTGGGATCGAGGCCCAGCGGGAAGCGGCCAGTCGAAAGCTCGGCGGCTTTACCCAGCCCCAGCGCGGTCAGGTTCGGCAGATGCAGCGGGCCTTTACGGCCTTTGTCCGCTTCGCCGTTAAAGCACGCCTCGGCGATATGTCCCAGCGTGTCCGATCCTGCGTCGCCGAATTTATCGGCGTCTTTGCTTGAGCCGATTCCGAAGGAATCAAGCACCATAATAAAAGCACGTTTCATGCAAGTCTCCTGCGCATATGCGCGTGACAAGTCAAAAAAAAGCGATCAGATCAGTATACCCGAATGCCTGCTCAGAGGCAGCATAAAGCCGCACTTTTGCGGCCTGTTAAGGTCAGGTGCTGGCGCTAACCCGGCGATAGACCACGGGCGTGGCTTCCGGCGCGCTGTCGCTCAGCGTGACTGCAGCCTTCACCGCCGCGGCCGCCTGCAGCCAGCCCGCCTCGCTGCTGGCATGCACGATCGCCAGCGGACGCTGCGTATCGGCGCGTTCGCCCAGGGTAATCATGTCGCTGAGCCCCACGCTGTAGTCGATAGCGTCGCTGGCGCGCTGGCGCCCGCCGCCCATCGCGACCACCGCCATTCCCAGCGCGCGCGTATCCATGCTGCTGACGATGCCGGAGCGATCGGCGTAGACCGCCTTGCTGAGCATCGGCTGCGGCAGATAAGCCTCATGGCGCTCGATAAAATCAGCCGGGCCGCCCTGCGCCGCGACCATCCGCGCGAATACGTCCGCCGCCTGGCCGTCTTCCAGCACCTGCAACAACTTACGGCGCGCCTCTTCTTCGCTGGCCGCCAGCTTGCCGGAGATGAGCATTTCGCTGCACAGCGCCAGCGTGACCTCCAGCAGGCGCGGATTGCGCTCCGCGCCGGTGAGGAAGCGCACCGCTTCGCGCACTTCCAGCGCATTGCCCGCGCTTGAAGCCAGCACCTGATTCATATCGGTCAGCAGCGCGGTGGTCGTGCAGCCCGCGCCGTTCGCCACGCCGACAATCGCCTGAGCCAGTCCAAGCGAGGCGTCGAAGGTCGGCATAAAGGCGCCTGACCCGACTTTAACGTCCATCACCAGCGCATCCAGCCCTTCCGCCAGCTTTTTCGCCAGGATAGAGGCGGTGATCAGCGGGATAGAATCCACGGTCGCGGTGATATCGCGCGTAGCGTAGAAGCGCTTATCCGCCGGCGCGAGCGAGCTGGTCTGGCCGATAATCGCCACGCCGGTCTGTTTGATGATCTGACGGAAGCGCTCGTCGTCCGGGAAAATATCAAAGCCAGGAATAGCCTCCAGCTTGTCCAGCGTGCCGCCGGTATGACCGAGGCCGCGTCCGGAGATCATCGGCACATAACCGCCGCAGGCCGCCACCATCGGGCCCAGCATCAGCGAGGTAACGTCACCGACGCCGCCGGTAGAGTGCTTATCCACCACCGGCCCGTTGAGATTCAGCGACTGCCAGTTCAGCACGGTGCCGGAGTCGCGCATCGCCATGGTGAGCGCCACGCGCTCCGGCAGCGACATATCGTGAAAAAAGATGGTCATCGCCAGCGCGGCGATCTGTCCTTCGGAAACGCTGTTGTCGCGCACGCCGTTGATGAAGAAGCGGATCTCCTCTTCACTCAGCGTCTGGCCGTCGCGTTTTTTACGAATGATTTCTTGCGGCAGAAACAAAGTCGCCCCCTTAATCAGGGTTGTGATGAGAATGGCGGCCCGCGGCCGCCGTCACGCAATCAGTAGCCCGCTTTGCTGGAAGCGGTCTGATGGCCCAGTGCATTCAGCAGGCTGGCTAACAGGCTGGACGCGCCAAAGCGGAAGTGGCGCGCGTCGGCCCAGCCTTCGCCCAGGATATCGTCCGCCAGCTTGAGGTAGATAGCTGCGTCTTCCGCGCTGCGCACGCCGCCCGCCGGTTTAAAGCCGACCTTCTCTTTCACGTCTTTATCGCGGATCACGCTCATCATGATCTGCGCCACTTCCGGCGTGGCGTTGACCGGCACCTTGCCGGTGGAGGTTTTAATAAAGTCCGCGCCTGCGTCGATAGCGATTTCAGAAGCCTGACGGATCAGCGCTTCATCTTTCAGTTCGCCGCTTTCAATAATCACTTTCAACAGCACGTCAGCCTGCGCGCACGCCTCTTTACAGGCTTTCACCAGCTCAAAGCCGATCTGGGCGTTGCCGGCGATCAGCGCGCGATAAGGGAAGACCACGTCCACTTCGTCCGCGCCATAGGCGATGGCCGCGCGGGTTTCCGCCAGCGCGATATCGATATCGTCGTTGCCGTGCGGGAAGTTAGTCACGGTGGCGATGCGGATATCGGGCGTGCCCTGCTCGCGCAGCGCTTTACGCGCGACCGGGATAAAGCGCGGATAGATGCAAATCGCGGCGGTATTGCCCGCTGGCGATTTCGCCTGGCGGCAGAGCGCGATCACTTTTTCGTCGGTATCGTCTTCATTCAGGGTGGTCAGATCCATCAGTTGCAGCGCGCGCTGCGCTGCAGCGGTAATATCGGTCATGGTGTTCTCCAGATAACAAACTGGCGTTAAAGCGCCGGTTGAATGTGATAATTCTAACAATACAAAGCGGCTGTTTATGTGGGATTCATCACACTGCCGCCATGAACAGATAGCAGTAATGGTAATTATAACGCAGAGAAGCGCGATGTTACTATTATCACATCAGGAGAGCATTAATCAGGCAGGTTGAACAGGCGTTGCGTGTTGCGCCACAGTGCCTCGGCGATCGCCTGCGGCGGCTCCGGGCGCAGTTCGCACAAGGTTTGCCACACCAGCCGCGCGCGCTCCGGCCGGTTCGGCTGCCCCTGGAAACCGTGCAGCGGCATATCGGGCGCGTCGGTTTCCAGCAGCAGCGCTTCCAGAGGCAGCTGCGCCAGAGTGTTGCGGGTTTTGCTGGCGCGCGCATAGGTCAGGGTACCGCCGACGCCGATAGCGTAGCCGAGCCTGATAAAAGCCTGCGCCTGCTGCAGGCTGCCGGCGAAGCCGTGTACCACGCCGCGACGCGGCAGATCGTGACGGCGCAGATGCAGCGCCAGCTTGTCGTGGGTGCGGCGCGAATGCAGGATCACCGGCAGTTCATACTGCTTCGCCAGCCGCAGCTGCGCATCCAGCAGGAATTCCTGACGCGCAAACGCTGGATTTTCCATATAGAGATCGAGGCCGATCTCGCCTATCGCCACCAGCTTCGCCGGTTTGCGTTGCAGCCAGCTTTCCAGCTGGTCGAGATGCGCATCCTCGTGGCGATCGATGGCGATGGGATGCAGGCCGAGCGCTGCGTAAAGCGCCTGATGCTGCGCCGCCAGCGCGGCGATACCCGCGAAACGGCTGGCATCGACCGCCGGTACGATAATGCGCTCCACGCCCGCCTCGGCGGCGCGCGCAATGCTTCCCGCTTCATCGCCGACAAAGGGCGGGAAATCGAAATGGCAGTGGGTATCGGTAAATCTCATGCCAGCGAACCTTCATCATAATCTGCGTCGTTGCCCGCGACCGGCGGCGTCATGATTGGCCGGTTGTCAGGCGCATTAGCCACAGGTGCGGGCGGCGTGACGGTGGTATAGCGCGTGAACGGCTCGGCGTCGCTTAACCACTTGCCCAGCGTGGCGAGAAAGTAGCGGCCGCAGCGTCGTCCCAGATGATAATCCTGATTTAGAGAGGAGATGCGGCTGCCCAGCGCCATGCTCGCCAGCACATGCGGCGGATAGATTTCGATAATACGCAGGTCGTCGGGCGGCTGCTCAATAAACTGCTGAATTTCACGGTAGCTCGCTTCGTGATGATGCAGGATATTGATCATCGGCTGCAGCGCGCTGGCGCTAAGCCAGCGTTCCATACGCTTCACCCATTTTGGCGTGTAGAACATCTGCGACGGCACGGTGCGGATCACCACAATGGTGTCTGCGCCGCGTCGCGCGGCTTCCCGCACCGGAATGGCGTCGCTGATGCCGCCGTCGAGATAGCTGATGCCTTCCAGATCGACGCCGAGCCGGTAGAAGCCGGGTATGGCGCTTGAGGCTTTAATCAGATCGTGCCAGTTGGCGCTGGTGGGCGCGAAGTAGCCGGGCGTGTAGTCGTCGCTGCGGCAGGCGCACATGTAAAACTCGCGTCCGCCATCGAACAACAGTCTGCCGCTCTCCAGCGCCAGCGGGAATTCGCGCTGCGTAACGTCGATGAGCCAGTCGAGATCGATCAGATTACCGCCGCGCACGAAACGCAGCGGATCGAAAAAGAGTTTGCTGGTGGTATAGCGCGTGATAACGCGTCGCGCGTAGCCTTGCTGCCCGCAGACAAAGGCTGAGAGATTCTGCGCACCCGCCGAGGTGCCGATAAAAAGATCGAAGGGATTGAATTTCGCTCGCTGGAACTCATCCAGCACGCCTGCGGTAAAAATGCCGCGCTGACCACCGCCTTCGCAGACCAGGGCGATTTTGCGCGCTTTAAACGGGGATTGTGCTAAGGGCTCTGTTGCGCCCAGCGTTACAGGGATCCTGATACCCACTTCTGTTCCTCAGAAGGGTTCTGAGGTTTACTGTCGCATCAGTCCACTCATGCAACGGCATCCCGGAGAACCAGCCATGTTCTTCTCCCGACCCGCCGCCAGTCTCTCTGGCGACGGCTGCCGCGCGTAGTGCGTTATCCTTAACGCCGCACGGCAGCTGGCTGGCCTCCGCTTTATGCAAGCTCGCTGCAAAAATCAGAATGACACAACCGGTCAGGGTCGTTTGCGGCCGGTAAACAGGCTCACGAGGAACAGGATAATACCGACAACGAAGACAACTTTAGCCGCCCATGCTGCCGTACCGGCGAGGCCGCCAAATCCTAACGCCGCCGCGATAAGTGCAATTACCAGAAAAATAATACCCCAACGAAACATAAGCCTCTCCTTACCATAGTGAAATCGAACTGCTTGTTTCTTCCCAGTTTGGGTCTTGTTTTGTCAGCACGGCGTCACGAAGACGCCGCGCTCACGACGTTAAGACTTCACGGTCAGGTCATTCTTAACGCTTTTAACGCCTTCAATGGCTTTCGCGATGCTTTCAGCGCGATCCGACTGCGCTTTAGTCGCGACGGTTCCTGAAAGCTGGACGACGCCGTCGGTGGTTTCTACCTTGACGTTACGCGACGGGACAATGTCATCGGCTAACAGTTTAGCTTTAATTTCGCTAGTCGTTGCCGCATCGCCGGCATATCCCTTCATACTTTGTGATTTGCTGTCTTTAACGTGCAGTTTGTCGCTGACGGATTTCACACCTTCCACTTTTTTCACGGCGGCGACGGCTTTTTCAGCCTGATCCTGCGAGGTGACAAAACCGCTCAGGGTCACTACGCCATCGTGCGTTTTCACGGAGATATCCGTACTTTTTATTGCCTTGTCATCCACCAGAGCCGCTTTGGCTTTTGCGGTGACGGCGCTGTCATCCATAAATCCATCGACTTTTTTCATAGAACTATTGATTTTCGCACCGGCGTTATCCGCGCTTTGCTGCGCTTTTTGCGTCAGCGAGTCGTCAGCCAGGGCGCTGCCGCTTAACAGGGCGGAACCAACCATTACCGCCATCAGCGTTTGGGCAATCTTAGTCTTATTCATCGATATCTTCCTTCTGTCAGTGAGCTCACCCACACCCGTGGGCGCAACAGCAGCAAACGGCGCTGCTGCATCGTTGGACGTCATTAAGAAGCAACTTCTCTTTTGCCGTCCGACAGAATAATCATAGTCGGTGTTTCGCGTTCTGCTTGAATAACTGGTTGATCACACGCCAGTTAAGAGAAAAAACAGCATTTTTAGGAGGAGTCTGGAGAGGGAGAACAGGGCCAGCCAAAGCTGGGCGGCCCTGTTGTAGCGCGGATTAATGCTCGCGGGTTTTGCGGAAGATCACGTCAGGATAGCGTTCCTGCGTGATGTTCAGATTCACCATGGTCGGTGCGATGTAGGTCAGGTTGTCGCCGCCGTCCAGCGCGAGGTTGACCTCGTTTTTACGCTGGAACTCGTCGAATTTCTTCGCATCGCTGCACTCAACCCAGCGCGCCGTGGAAACGTTAATCGCTTCGTAGATCGCCTCGACGTTATATTCGCTTTTCAGACGCGCCACGACGACGTCAAACTGCAGCACGCCCACCGCGCCGACGATCAGGTCGTTGTTGTGCACCGGACGGAACACCTGTACCGCGCCCTCTTCCGACAGCTGTACCAGCCCTTTCAGCAGCTGTTTCTGCTTGAGCGGATCGCGCAGGCGGATACGACGGAACAGCTCAGGGGCAAAGTTCGGAATGCCGGTGAACTTCATGTTCTCGCCCTGAGTAAAGGTGTCGCCGATCTGGATGGTGCCGTGGTTGTGCAGGCCGATGATATCGCCCGGCCAGGCCTCTTCTACGTGCGAGCGGTCGCCCGCCATAAACGTCAGCGCGTCGGAGATCACCACATCTTTGCCGGTGCGCACCTGGCGCAGCTTCATGCCCTTCTCATATTTACCAGAAACGACGCGCATAAAGGCGACGCGGTCGCGGTGTTTCGGGTCCATATTGGCCTGAATCTTGAACACGAAGCCGGTGAACTTCTCTTCCTGCGCGGTAACGGTACGCACGTCGGTCGCGCGCGGCATCGGCGCAGGTGCCCAGGAGACCAGGCCGTCAAGCATATGATCGACGCCAAAGTTGCCCAGCGCGGTGCCGAAGAAGACCGGCGTGATTTCACCGCTCAGGAACAGCTCACGATCGAATTCGTGCGAAGCGCCTTTTACCAGCTCCAGCTCCTCGCGCAGCTGCGCCGCCAGCTCTTCGCCGACCGCGTTGTCCAGCTCCGGGTTATCCAGCCCTTTGACAATGCGCACTTCCTGAATGGTATGGCCCTGTCCCGTCTGGTAGAGATAGGTTTCGTCGTTATAGAGGTGGTAAACCCCTTTGAACAGTTTGCCGCAGCCGATAGGCCAGGTGATCGGCGCGCAGGCAATTTTCAGCTCGCTCTCCACCTCATCCAGCAGCTCCATCGGATCGCGGATATCGCGGTCGAGCTTGTTCATAAAGGTCAGGATCGGCGTGTCGCGCAGGCGGGTTACTTCCATCAGCTTGCGGGTGCGATCCTCGACGCCTTTCGCCGCGTCGATCACCATCAGGCAGCAGTCCACCGCCGTCAGGGTGCGGTAGGTATCTTCCGAGAAGTCTTCGTGCCCTGGGGTATCGAGCAGGTTGACCAGGCTCTCGCGATAGGGGAACTGCATTACCGAGGTGGTGATAGAGATGCCGCGCTGCTTCTCCATCTCCATCCAGTCCGATTTAGCGTGCTGGCTGGAGCCGCGGCCTTTTACCGTACCGGCAGTCTGGATAGCCTGTCCGAACAGCAGCACTTTTTCAGTGATGGTGGTTTTACCGGCATCGGGGTGCGAAATGATCGCAAAGGTGCGGCGGCGCGCCACCTCTTGCATGAAATTAGACATGAGTGAGTTCTTCTCATCGAGGCAACGTCACACGAGAGGACGCTGCAGAGTAATCATGATGGCCGGAAATCCGGCAGGTAAACGGAGCCAGGCGTGACGCAACAGCGTCAGAAGGCGGTGGTTGATGCGCGTTCTACATTGGCGGCGATTCCGGTTACCCAGTCTTCGTTAAGGCGGCATAGCATACAATATTTTGCGCGCGGCGGCGAACAGCGGCAGGGAAAATTTCAGCACAGCCCGCCCTCAGGCGGGCATTCGCCGGGTTACCCCAGCACTCTTTTTACGCAGGATTTAAAAATATTCACGCCATTTTCCAGCGCGTTAAGATCGAAGTGCATATCGGGATGATGCAGGCCCGGCACCAGGTTAGTGCCAAGACCCCAGAAGCCCGCCTTCACGTTCGGGCGCTTCACCGGATAAAAGAAGAAGTCTTCGCTGCCCGGCGTGGTTTTCGCCTCCAGCAGCCCCTCTGCGCCCAGCACCTCGGTAATCGCCGCACGGATCACCTCCGTCGCATCATTATCGATCTCCGCCGCAGGCATCTCTTTCAGCATCACGACATTCGCCGTGGCGCCCAGCGCCGCGACGCTGTGCTGGATCGCCTGCGTGACCTTCTCTTTCAGCGCCTCCATCGGCGCGTTCTCCTGCGAACGCAGATCCCATACCACCCGCGCCTCGTCAGGCACCGAGTTGGTGACGCCTGCATCGCAGAGAAAACGGGTCGCCTTCACGCTCCAGTTAAGCCCCGGCGAGAGATGAATAGCGTTTACCGCATTGACCGCCTGTACCGCCGCGTCCAGCGCGTTAACGCCGAGATGCGGGCGCGCGGCGTGCGCGGGCGCGCCTTTGATAGTGGCTTCCAGCGTCGAGCAGGCGGAGTAGAGCACGGCAGGCGTTGCCTGGCCGACCACGCACTCCTCCAGCGGACGCAGATGGAAACCGAAGATCATCTCTACGTCATCCAGCGCGCCACCTTCAACCATCGCCAGCGCACCAGCGCCCAGCTCTTCGGCTGGCTGGAACAAAATTTTCAGGCGACCTTTTTTGACCGCGCCTTCCGCCAGCAGCTCCTGCGCGGCGGTCAGCACCACGGAAGAGTGGCCGTCATGGCCGCAGGTATGACGCGCGCAGGCCACGCCGTCGATGATATGGCCGAGCGCGTCCATGTCGGCGCGCAGCGCCAGCACCGGCCCGGGCACGCCGCTGTCGATCTCCGCCACGATGCCGGTGGTCTGGTTGATATTGCGCGTCACCTTCAGCCCCGCCGTTTCCAGCTGTTCGGCGATATAAGCAGAGGTTTTAAATTCCTGAAAGCCCAGCTCCGGGATTTCATGCAGGTTGTGATAATGCTCTAAGACCTTTGACACCGCTTCTCTCCTAAATAAAAAGACGCATAACGACCATTGCGATCGCCGCATTGATAACGCTTACCAGCATCAGCAGCGGCCAGTATTTTTTCGGCACATCGGCCACGCCCAGCAGACGCCCCATGTATTGCAGCTGCGATCCCATCAGGAAAATCGCGGGCGCGAGGATAGTAATGTCCGCGCCGGTCAACACGCCTTTAACCAGCAGGCTCACCGCCACGCCCGTGCCAGCCGAGGAAGAGAGCCAGGCGGTCAACAACACGGTGATGGCTTCGCCCGGCAGGCCGAACAGCCCCATTACCGGCGCGAAAACCGTGCCGAGAAACGGCATGATGCCGAGCAGGTTGAGCACTTCCGCCAGCACATAGGCCATCACCACATTAGGCATCAGGTTATGAATAGCGATGTGGAAACCCTTGCGCGCGCCGGTAACGAAAATATCAAAGGGATTCTGGCTGACTTTTACCGCGCCGTTATTTTCCATGGTCGAAGTCCTTTTTATAAACACTGTTTAACACACAACGCGTCAGCGCCGCACCGACAAATTTAAGAACGAACATTAACGCGAGCGGAATAATAATCGGCAGCGTCATCGAGGCGAACAGTGCCGATCCGATGGCGAAATAGTTATTGATTAATCCCGCGCCGGAATATTGCCAGGCGCTCATGACCACAATATCTTTTTTGCTGACCTGGCCGCGGTCATACATCTCTTTCGTCAGCGCCGCGCCCGCGTCAGTGCTCTGCAGATCGGTGATCAGCGCCAGCCCGCAGCGACCCGGCAGCCCCATCAACGGGCGCAGTAGCGGCGTCAGCAGCTTGTGCGCCGCGCGCATGGCGCCGTAGTGGGTGAAAATCTCCAGCACGCCCAGCGCCAGCATCACGGTCGGCGTCAGCGAGAGTGCGAACAGAAAACCCGCTTTGGCGCTCAGTCCGCCCGCGCCGAGAAAAGTATTGCTGGCGGGATCTTTCATGGTGCCGAAGCTGCCGCCCAGCGTGGTAAAGTCAAAGGCGCCCAGCCAGCGAAAGCCGTCGACCTTATAGAGCAATCCTGAAAAAAAGAGGACCGCGACAAACAGCGCCAGATAACTTCCTTTGCTGGCTGAGACGCGCTCGCTTCTCAGCGCTATTTTTTCGTCAGACATGATTATTCCCGCGAAGTCGTTTATTAGTTGCAATATATGGAACTCTGTTGATTGCAGGTTTTATGCCAACCGCCCTAAAACCTTTCTTTTGAAAATAAAGTTCTTCTCTCCCTGCGTTTTAAATAAATAATCGATTAAATCTGCGCCGATTTATATTTCTCAGCGACCTGATGACGCAGCGAATATCGCTCTGCTTCTGTTATCGAACGGCGATGCAGGCGGTACTGCACCGATAGTGTGCAGATGCGCCGCACCGATTGGGCGTAGCGGGAAACGTACCGAAGAATGATAATCGCTCGTATTCAAATAACTAAATAATTCTATTTAAATCAATTGGATAAAATGTAATTTTTTAGTAAAAAGCTATCTTTTGTCCGGCATCATGGTGCATAATTCACCACTTCTCCCCTGCTAATTATTTTGCCTCTTTAAAGGAATCGACCATGCTGACTGCTGAAATGACCTCGCGTCTTAATGATCAACTTAACCTCGAATTTTTCTCCGCTAATCTCTATTTACAGATGAGCGCGTGGTGCAGCGATAAAGGTCTGGAAGGCGCAGCGGCATTTCTGAAAGAGCACTCCCGTGAAGAGATGGAGCACATGCAGCGCCTGTTTGAATACCTGAGCGATACGGGCGCCATGCCGGTGCTGGGCACCATCGCCGCGCCGCCGGTCGCCTATAACTCGCTGACGGAACTGCTGGAGCAGGCGCTGGATCATGAAAAGCTGATCACGCGAAAAATCAACGAGCTGGCGCATGCGGCTATCACGTCGCTCGACTACTCCACCTTTAATTTCCTGCAGTGGTATGTTGCAGAACAGCATGAAGAAGAGAAGCTGTTCAAAACCGTACTGGATAAGCTGGCGCTGGTAGGCAACAAAGGCGAAGGCCTGTTCCTGGTCGACAAAGATCTGGGACGTATGAATACGGAAAGCCACGGCGCTAACGGCTAAGGTGCCGGCACGGGCCAAACGGCCCAATCGCAGCGTTGCTTAAGGCTTCCATGCTTGCTCGGCCCGCGCCATCCTTGGTGCGGGCCGTTTTGCTTTTCAGGCCGTTCCGCCTGCGCTTTCTGTTCATTGCAGCCGGGTTTCCTTCGCGGAACGCTGCGCCTTACAGGCTAAACCGCGCCTTTTTCTCGCCGTTGATCCACAGCTCGCGCGTCTCGCCATCGGGCAGCAACACCTCAATTTCACGCCACGCGGGTTGATAATCGCCGCGCTTCTCCAGCGTCAGTTCAAGGCGTTCGCGACTGCTCTGCAGCGTCCAGCGCATCCAGAGTGCGTTGCCCTGCTGCCAGCCGTGGCTTTCGCCGTCGTCATCGAAAAATTCGCCCTCCGTGCGCGCCTCGCCCGGCGCAGGCCACAGCTGAAGCTCGCGCACCCTGTCGAGCCGCGCATCGGTGGTGGTTTCGCAGCGTCCCAGCGGCATGGCGGAACCGGCGCGCGCCAGCAGCGGCAAGCGGTCGAGCGGCGCGTCCAGCGTGACGGTTTGTCCGCCCGCCAGCCACTGGCCGCTGTGCCAGTCATACCAGCCGTGGGCGTTGCGCGGCAGATAGACCTCGCGCTCGCGGCTGCCCTCTTCCACCACGCTGGCGACCAGCAGATCGCGGCCCAGCAGAAAGTCGTCATTTTCCCGGTAAGTCTCGCTGTCCTCTTCATGATCGAGGAAGGTTGGGCGCAGCATTGGCTCATCCTGCGTGCTCGCCTGCCACAGCAGCGTGTAGAGGTAGGGCATCAGACGATAGCGCAGACGGATCGCCTCGCGGATCAGCGGCGTCACCTCCGGATACATCCAGGGCTCGTTCACGGTGTGATCGTCGTTCCACGAATGGATGGTAAAGCGCGGATGCATCACGCCATTCTGCACCCAGCGCACAAACAGCTCGGCGTCCGGCTTGTCGCCAGAGAAGCCGCCCACATCGTGGCCGACGTTAAACAGCCCGGACAGGCTCATGCCCAGCCCCATGCGGATGTTGTAGCGCAGCGTCTGCCAGCTGGTGCGGTTATCGCCGCTCCATGTCTGCACGTAGCGCTGCATGCCGGCGCAGCCGGAACGGGAGATCAGATAGGGACGCTTCTCCGGCGCGAACCGCTGCTGCGCCTCCAGCGAGGCGCGCATCATCAGCAGCGGCATCACCGGACGAATATGCTTAATGGCGATGCTCTGGCCGAAGCCGTAGCAACGCGCTTCGCCGTCCCAGACTTCATATTCGTTATTGTCGTTCCAGGTGGCGTCGATACCCTTCTCCAGCAGCTGCGTGGTCACGTTCTCCTGCCACCAGCGCACCGCCTGCGGATGGGTAAAATCGAGGTGCGATCCCTCATCATCCCAGAACACCGAGCGCTCCGGACGATCCTGCTCCGAGTCGCGAATAAAGAGCCCCTGCGACGCCACTTCCTGATAGCGCGGATGATCCTGCAGCAGACAGGGTTTGATATTCGCCGCCAGCTTCATGCCCGCAGCGTGGAACGCCTCGCTCATGCCGTTGGGATTTGGCACCTTGTCGTAGTTCCAGTTAAAGACATAGCGCTTGTTGTTGATGGAGGTGTAGCCCGACGAAAGCTGGAACGAGTCGCAGGGAATTTCGTGCTCGCGGCAGAGACGGATAAAGCCCTGCAGCTGCTGCTGCGCGTCGGGCGCGTCGGTGTAGTGCATGGTCGAACCGCTGTATCCCAGGCTCCATTTCGGCTGAAAAATAGTCCGGCCGGTCAGGCGCACAAAAGCCTGCGTCACATCCAGCAGCTTCGGCCCCAGCATCAGGTAGTAGTCGAGATCGCCCGCTTCGGTGCGGTAGCGTCGATACGGCAGATGGTAGTTGTCCAGCTCGTTGCCGAGATCGAGCCAGCTGCTGCTCAGGTTGTCATAAAACAGGCCGAAGCTGACGCCGTCGCGCTGCGTCAGGGTAAAAGGAATGTGTTTATAGAGCGGATCGGTGCTGGCGGCGTTATAGCCCATGGCGTCGAGGTTGCGCATTTCGAAGCGACGGCCGCTGCGGTTCAGATCGCCTGTTTTTTCGCCGAGACCGTAGACGCGATCCTGCGGCTGGCGACGCTGGTAGTGCTCTACGCCGTCGCCGTGCGCGTTCAGCAAATAGGCACCGGTATGGCGATCGGCCGCCAGCGGCTGCCACTGTCCCTGATGAAAATGATCCCAGCTCAGACAAAGCGGATGATGCACCGTTACGCGCAAACGGTCGGTGCTGATACGCAGCTGGTTCTCTTCATGCTCCAGCTGAAACGCGGGCAGCGTAAAGCCGTCGAGGGATTCACGATCGCGCCCTTCCCACGGCACATCGTCGCCCGGCGCGATGCTCCAGGTGCGGTTTAACGCCAGCTTGCCGTCGCGCTTCAGCAGCACGCGTATCAGACCCGGTTCCAGCACGTACAGGCGCAGCAGATGCCGGTTATCCACTTTCAGCTCAACAAAATGATCCGCGTGCTGACTCAGCGTCCAGTTCTTCAGGGTTTTCATCAAAGTGTCCTTATTGTTCAGCGCTGCGCTGACGACGTTCGGCGATAAACATCACCAGGAAAATCGCGCCCACCAGGTCGAAAAAGCCCATGGCGACAAACAGCGGGTTAAAACCAATGGTGTCGGCAGTCACGCCGATAATCAGAGAGAAGATAAAGCTGGCGATCCAGGCGCAGGAGCCGCGCATGCCGTTAACCGTCGCCATCTGACGGCGATCGAAACGCTCTACCACCAGCGCGCTGAGCATGCAGGAGATAACCTGGTGGCCGAAGCCGCCGATAGAGATCAGGGCGATCGCCAGATAGGGATCTTTAACGAGCGTCATCAGCGCCAGCGAGATCATCAGCGCCGCCCCGGTGATCGAGCTGGCAACGATAGAGTTGACGCGGGTCAGGCCGAACCACTTCACGTAAATTTTGGTCAGATAGCCGCTGGCGACGCTGCCAAGATCGGCGGCCAGAAACGGCAGCCAGGCGAACATCACGATCTGCTTGAGATCCATGCCGCGTTCGTTAGCCAGGTAGAGCGGCACCCAGAAGCTGAGCACGGCCCAGGCGGGTTCGGCGAGAAACGCCGGTATGGCGATACCGTAGAACTTTTTCTCTTTCCCGATGGTTTTCAGCGCCTGAAAGAACGGCAGCTTTTCGCCCACGGCTTCATTGTCCTGGGTGATCCAGGCGCGCTCTTCATCAGAGAGGCGGCCATGTTTTTCCGGCGACTGGTAGCCCCACCACCAGAGACCGACCCACAGCAGCCCCAGCCCGCCGGTCAGCAGAAAGGCGCCCTGCCAGCCGAATGTAATATGCGCCACATAGATAATCGGCGGCGCCAGCATCGCGCCGACCGAAAAACCGACGCCCGCCCAGCCTGCGGCGACCGGCCGCTCTTTTTTCGGGAACCAGTCGCCGATCGCCTTGGCGTTGGCGGGCGTCGCCGCCGCCTCCGACGCGCCCATCACAAAGCGCAGCAGCGCCAGATGCAGCCAGCTGCCTGCGCCCGCGTGCAGCAGACAGGTTACCGACCAGACAAGCGCGCAGATGAGGAAGCCCATCTTCAGGCCGATCAGGTCAATCAGCCAGCCGCAGAGCGGCTGAAACAGGGTATAGGCGAGCTGAAACGCCGCGACGACCCAGGAGTAGTGCTCGGTGCTCATATTCAGGCTGGTTTTCAGCTCCGGCGCCAGAATGCCGAGCGAATTGCGCGTCACGTAATTAACGGTCACGCCCAGCAAAAACAGCCCCAGCATCCACCAGCGCAGATTTTTGATTGTGCGCATCGTACGCGTCGCGCCGATAGGCTTAGTTGTTGATTCAAGGCTCATTTGTCAGCTCCTGTGCAGGCTTTTAACGGCCAGATTGATCCTTCACACCGCCCTCTGGCGTACCGCGTGTACCTGTCTGGCACCTTAAAAAAGCGCGAAACGTCGGTATAGCCTCTTTTTTGCAACTTTTTTCATGGCAAACTTTTCGACGCGTTTAAAGCTGCTTCTTTGCCTTATCTGACGCGATTCAGCATGCAATGAAAAATTTTTCATTGGCAGATTTGAGGACGATCACAAAATGAAACAAAGGCTGAAAATCAGCGAAATTGCGGCGCTCAGCGGCGTGTCGATCAGCACCGTTTCGCGCGTGCTGGCGGGCAAAGCCAATACCCGCGCCAGCACGCGCGACAAGGTACTGGCAGTGGCGCAACAGCAGGGGGTGCTGGATAACCTGCACAGCGGGCGCCTGCTGCTGAATAATTTGATGGTATTTGCGCCGCCGCGCGCCTTCGACGTGCGCAGCGATATCTTTTATTACAAGGTTATTCAGGGCATCGCGCAGGCGATCGCGCCGCACGAGGTGCGTTTACGCTACTGCGCGCTGGAAGAGAATGAGAGCGACACGTCGCTGTTTCTGGAGAAGATGCAGCAGACCGACGCCGCGCTGCTGGTGGGTATCGACGACGATCATATCCACCAGCTTGCGGCGGAGATAAACAAGCCGTGCGTGTTGATTAATGCGATGGACCGCCGTATGCGGCTCTCTTCAGTCTCTCCACATCATCAGCTGATTGGCGAAAGCGCCGCGCGCTATCTGTTTGAACAGGGACACCGCCAGATTTTGTCGCTGCACTGCCTGCGCCGCTACACCATGGAGCAGCGTTTACAGGGGGTGCGCGACGCCTGGCACGCCATGAATCTGCGCTTCGACAGCCGTCAGCATCTGCTGACGCTGACCAGCTTCAGCCGTCTTGAGGCGGCGGAAAGGCTGGGCGAATACCTGAAGCATTGCCCGCTCGCCCAGCGGCCGACGGCGATTCTGGCGAGCGGCGACTATATCGCCGCTGGCGCGGTGGAGGCGTTGCAGCAGGCGGGACTGCGCGTGCCGCAGGATGTCTCGGTAATGAGCATGGATGGCTTTAACCTTGCCGCCATCCACGATATTCCGCTGACCTCCGTGCAGGTGCCGCGCGACGAGCTGGGCGCAGAGGCGGTACGCATAGTGCAGAGCATGCGCCTGAACGCGCAGGCGCTGCCCGGCACGCTGCTGCTGCACGGCAAGCTGGTGGTGCGCGAGTCGGTACGCCGCATTCGCGACAACCCCAGCCACGCGCCGGTGCAGCAGCACGGCCTCTATGATTAGGCCGGGGTGTGTAGCGCTTTCAGCCGCAGCTCCGACGGCTGCGGGCGGCCAAAATAGTAGCCCTGGAACAGCGTACAGCCCTCTTCGCGCAGCTTCGCGAACTGTTCGCTGCTCTCCACCCCTTCGGCAGTGATTTGAATATCGAGGCTGCGGCTCATGCCGGTAATGGCACGGATAATCGCCAGCGCCTCGCGACTGTCGCCCATATCGCTGATAAAGGATTTGTCGATTTTGATCTTATCGAACGGGAAGGATCGCAGATAGCTGAGCGACGAATAGCCGGTGCCAAAGTCATCCAGCGCAATCTGCACGCCGAGTTTTTTCAGGCTCTCCAGCGTGCGGATATTACCGAGCGAGTCGTCGAGCAGCACCGACTCGGTGATTTCCACTTCCAGCCGGTTCGGCTCCAGCCCGGAGTCACGCAGTGCAGCCTCTACGACCGATACCAGCGAGCTGTTTTTAAACTGCAGCGGCGAGAGGTTTACTGACACCGTCTGCTTGCCTTCCCAGCTTGTCGCCTCGCGGCAGGCTTCGTAGAGCGCATAAGCACCGAGCATATGAATCAGGCCGCTCTCCTCTGCAATGGGAATAAAGTCGTTCGGCATAATCAGCCCTTTCACCGGATGGTGCCAGCGCATCAACGCCTCGTAGCCGATAATCGACTGTACCGCCTCGCCGTCAGTAATCGGCTGGTAGTAGAGCTTAAGCTGATGGCCGCCGATCGCCTCGCGCAGATCGTTCTCTATCACCCGGCGGCTGCGCGCCACGTCATCCATCACCAGCGTAAAATGCTCATAGCGATTGCGCCCGTTACGCTTGGCCTCATAAAGCGCCATATCGGCGCAGCGCAGCATCTGCTCCGGCGTATTGGTGATAGTCCCGCTCAGGGCGATGCCGACGCTGAGGCCGACGCTCAGGTTATGGCCTTCGACGTTAACCGGCGGGCGTATCGCTTCGATCAGGCGCTGGGCGACGAGCGCCGCCTCCTCCGCATTCCCCACGGACGGCAGGACGATAGCGAACTCGTCGCCGCCGATACGTGCCAGCGTGTCGCGATCGCGCAGCGCGGCGCGCAGCCGTTTGGCGACCGCGCGCAGCAACTCGTCGCCGATCTGGTGGCCAAGCGCATCGTTTACGTTCTTGAAATTGTCGAGATCCAGACAGAGCGTGGCGGTCTGTCGGCTGCCCTGCGCATCATGCCGCAGCGCCTCGCTTAGCCGCTGCCGGAACAGAATGCGGTTCGGCAGGCTGGTGAGGTTATCGTGATGCGCCATATGGTGGATGCGCGCATCGGCGGCGCGCTGGTCGGTGACATCCTCGACGATCAGCATAATGTAGTTCTGGCGCGCATCCTGTCCGGCGATGGTGGTGGCGCGGGTATGCAGGATGCGTTCGCCGCTGGCGGTGAGCAATAGCTGCTCGCGCTGGTGAATGCCCTCGTTGCGCAGCGCAATATCCGCCAGGCTGTTGAAGTAGTCGCTGAGTTCAGCCGACATGCACTCGTGCGGCTTTTTGTTGACCAGCAGCGCTTTAGACAGGCCGAACAGCTTTTCCGACCGATCGTTGACCAGCAGGATCTCGCGCGTAATGGCGTCTTCGACCACCACGCAGGAGGGAATATTGGTGATGATATTATCGAGGAATTTCGACAGCGCCGACATTTTTGCGCTCTGCGCTTCGGCCAGGTCTTTGGCGCGCAGCAGCTGCTGCTCCTGCTCGCGGCGCTCGGTAATGTCGCGGGTGATCTTGGCGAAGCCGATCAGCTTTCCTTCGTCGTTATGGATGGCGTCGATGACCACATGCGCCCAGAAGGCGCTGCCGTCCTTGCGGTAGCGCCAGCCCTCATCCTCGAAGCGGCCGTTCTTCAGTGCAGTCGCCAGATTTGTCTCCGGGGCGCGCTGCAAACGCTCCTGCGCGCTGTAAAACACCGAAAAGTGCTGGCCGACAATCTCTTCGGCGACATAGCCTTTGGCGCGCTGCGCCCCGGCGTTCCAGTTCACTACGCAGCCGTTGATATCCAGCATATAGATGGCGTAATCGGTGACGCCTTCCACCAGCAGGCGAAAGCGCTGCTCCTGCTCGCGCTGCGCGCGCAGCATCGCCTGCTGCTCGGTGCAGTCGCGGGTGATTTTGGCGTAGCCGATAAGCTTGCCACCGTCGTCGCGCACGGCGTCGATAATAACGTGCGCCCAGAACGCGCTGCCGTCTTTGCGGTAGCGCCAGCCCTCATCTTCGAAACGGCCGGTGCGATAGGCTGTCTGCAGGTTTTTTTGTGGAATAAGCGCCTTGCGATCCTGGGCGCTATAGAAGCGGGAGAAGTGCTGGCCGACAATCTCTTCGGCAACATAGCCTTTGGCGCGCTGCGCCCCGGCGTTCCAGTTTACGACCAGCCCGTCGTGATCCAGCATATAAATGGCGTAGTCGGTTACGCCCTCCACCAGCAGGCGGAAACGCGCCTCCTGTTCACGCTCTTTGCGCTGCTGCGCCTGCTGTTCGGTGCAGTCGCGCGTAATCTTGGCGAAGCCGATCAGCTCGCCGTGGGGGTCGCGGATGGCGTCGATAACCACATGCGCCCAGAATGCGCTGCCATCTTTACGGTAGCGCCAGCCTTCGGTTTCGAAGCTGCCGGTGCGCGCGGCGGTATCCAGGCCGCGCTGCGGCACACCCTTCTGCCGATCGCTTTCGCTGTAAAACAGCGAGAAATGCTTACCGACGATCTCATCTGGCGTGTAGCCTTTCGCCCGTTGCGCCCCTGCATTCCAGTTAGCGACAGTGCCGTCTGGTTTAAGCATATAGATGGCGTAATCGATCACGCTTTGTACCAGTAACCGATACATGACATCTGCATTTTTATCCATTGTTATTAGCCTGTTGCTGCGCTGTCTGAGGTTGTCCCCAAAAATTAAGAAAGCTCTTAATGAGGCCCCGACTACATCCGAAATGCCCTGTTTTGACAAGCACTAATAAGCGGATGACGAAAGTTAGTAGGTGTTTTATCGGCAGTGGCGAGAAAATGTTCAACTGTAAATAAACGTGTGTAATGGCGGGTTTAAGACGGTAAAGAATAAGCAGGTAAAAGCGAAAATGCACGAAAAGCCCGACGCCGAGGGTCGGGCTTAACGCTCAATAAAATCAGTCACCTGTGCCGCGGCGTGGGCAAAACGCCTGGAGGCTTACCCTTCCGTCTTCTCCGCCGCTACCTGATGCACGGCAATATACCGTTCGTAGCGCGACGCCTTCAGCCGCGTTAAATCCACTAGTACCAGTCCGTCGATGCAGTGATTGAACTCGGGATCGCTGCCGAAATCGATAAACTGCACGCCGCCAGGCTCGCACAGCTCCGAATACTGCTTATAGAGCGTCGGAATAGCGCAGCCGAGGTTGCTCAGCAGCAGCTTGAGCCTGCGCAAATCTTCCTGATAGTCGTCGCCGCTGAACTGCGCCAGCACGTCCGGCAGCGAAGCGGGATAGGGCCGACGCGACGTCGCCAGCGGCAGTTCGGTGGGGAAATAGAGCCGGTAGAAAGCCACCAGCAGATCGCGCGCCGCCAGCGGCATGCCACCCGAGATGGAAACCGGTCCAAACAGATAGCGCGTCTGAGGATAGCGCGCCAGATAAGCGCCGATGCCGAGCCAGAGATAATCGAGCCCGCGCTTGCCCCAGTAGGCAGGCTGAATAAAGCTGCGCCCCAGTTCAATGCTCTGCTGCAAAATTGGCATCATGCGCTCGTCGTAGTGGAACAGGCTGTGGCTGTAAAATCCTTCCAGACCGCGTCTGGAGAGCTGTTCGTCACCGGGAATAAAGCGGTAGGCGCCGACGATCTCCAGCTGCGCGTCATCCCACAGGATAAGGTGGTAATAGTCGTCGTCGTAGTTATCCAGATCGCGACGGCGGCCGCTGCCCTCGCCCACCGCGCGAAAGGCGATTTCACGCAGTCGCCCCAGCTCGCGCAGCAGCGGTACCCAGGTCGCGCCGTTGCGCCGCCACAGATAGATCTGTTTACCGTCGCCGGTGGTGCCGAGATGCTCGCTCTCGCGCAGCGCCCGCTTCAGCTCCGCGCGATCCTCGGCGCGGGCGATCGCTTTTTCAGTCTGGAACAGGCCGGGACGCTGCTGGCCGATACGGTAGAGGTGTTTGCGCAGCCGTTTTGCCAGCGCTTTGCCCGGCGTATGGCCGTCATGCCAGTGCGCAAAGGGAATTTGCGCGCCGATATGCAGCTTGATGCGGGTGCCGCGCTGGCGGAACATCTCGCGCACCAGCATCAGCAGCGCCAGCGGCTGAGCGATTTTGGCCGCCGCGTAGAAGAGTCCGCTGTTGCGCCCGTCGATAAATACCGGCACCAGCGGGGCGCGGGCGCGGGCGGCAAGACGCAGAAAGGTGTGGTGCCAGCGGCCGTCGCGCACGCCGCGGCTGCTGAGGCGCGACACTTCGCCCGCCGGGAAGATAATCAGCACGCCATCATTGCTGAGGTGCTGCTGCATGCGCTGAAGCTGGTCACGGCTGGTACGGTTGCCCATATTGTCTACCGGCAGCATCAGCGTATTAAGCGGCTCCACCATCATCAGCATGCGGTTGGCGACGATTTTCACGTCGCGCCGCACCTGCGCCACCGCTGACAGCAGCGCCAGACCGTCGAGCGCGCCGAGGGGATGGTTGGCGACGATAACGACCGGCCCGCGCGGCGGGATCTGCTCCAGATCGCGTTCGCTCAGCTCGCAGCGCACGTCGAGGTGCTCCAGCACCTGCTCGATCATATCGAGCCCTTTCAGATGGGGATAGCGCGCGGCGAAGCGCTGGAACTCCTCTTCATGCAGGGCCCAGCGCAATACCCGACGCTGCCAGCCAGTGGGGTGAGCCTGTGGCCAGAAGCGTTCGACAACCTGATCGACAGAGAACATAACGCGCCTTTTTTCGACGATGGTGACGCCAAAAATAAGACGAGATGTTTTCAAATTTATGACGCGGCGCGGCTCAGAAACGGTCGGCGATCGGCATCCAGATATCGGTCATCGCGCCCTCTTTGCCGGTAAAGGGATCGCGCGTTGGCAGCGGCACCTCCTTCACCTGCTGCTGGGCCACGTGCAGCTTGTCCGGCTCATCGCGCTGCGTCTCTGGCGCAAAGCCCTCCGGGTAAGCACCGACCACCATAAAGTCTTCGCTGGCATAGACCTGCTTATGGCCGACGCCCGCCGGGATCAGCACCGCATCGCCCGCGCGCAGCGTTACCATACGGCCCGTTTCGCCGCCGAACAGCACTTCCGCCCAGCCCTGCGCCACGCCCAGCAGCTCATGCGTATTGGGATGGAAATGCGTATAGGGAAAGATGTCGTAGCGCCATGAGGGCGGCCAGCCGTTACGCGCGAAGGTCTGTTCAAACCAGCCGGCAAAGTCGGGTTCTTCCTCCTGCGTTTCATTTTGCGCATCATTCTGCATTTCATCCTGCATCTCATCCAGCGCGATGCTCGGCCAGATGATAAGCGGCAGCGGATTGTTCGGCACGCCGCCCGATGGGCTGGCGAGCATCAGATGCTGCGGGTTATTTGACGAACCGGCGGCAAAGGTGCCCGCCGCGAAGGACATCAGTAACAACAGACTGGAAGAGGGGGCAGTCATACAGGTTCTCCGGTTAGCTTTCAGCTAAGTGTGGCAAACCTCATGACCGTTGCAATGTGCGCGCGCCAGCAAAAACACCATAAAAGCAGGTATTTGCTAACCAAACACAAATAACAACGCAACAATCCTGTCACTTTGTGCTGCCGGTTTATCCCGGCAGCGCTTCGCAAAGGGTATGAGGCGACGTGACGCTGTTTTTCTGCTCCGACAGCGGCGCGAAATCAGGCAGTTCAGCGACTTTCTCCGGCGGCACAGGCTTACCCAGTAAATATCCCTGCAGCGTATTGCAGCCTAAACCGGTTAAAAACGCCTGCTGTTCAGCCGTTTCCACCCCTTCCGCCACCACTTTCAGATCCAGCGACTGCGCCAGCGCGACGATGGCGGAGACGATGGTGGCATCCTCGGAGTGATGCTGTAGCTCATTGACGAACGCCCGGTCGATCTTGAGTTCGCTGGCCGGCAGGCGCTTGAGATAGAGCAGGCTCGAATAGCCGGTACCGAAGTCGTCAATCGAGGCTTTGACCCCCAGCCGCGTCAGTTCGGTAAGAATACGCACGCTCTCGTCCGGATCGCGCATCGCGGTGGTTTCCGTCACCTCCAGCGTCAGCAGCTCGGGCGGAATGTCATGCGTCGCCAGCGCCGCCATCACCGTTTCCACCAGACTGCTCTGCTCAAACTGCAGCGCCGAGAGGTTCACCGCCACCGACCAGTTGCTGTGCCCCTGCTGACGCCATTCGTGCAGCTGGCGGCACGCTTCGTTGATGACCCAGCTGCCGATATTGACGATCATGCCGGTCTTTTCCGCCAGCGGCAGGAAGATATCGGGCGTCAGCAGGCCGCGCGTCGGATGCTGCCAGCGCAGCAGCGCTTCAAAACCGATAATCGGGCCGCGCGGCGCACAATATTTCGGCTGGTAGAACAGGCGCAGCTCCCCGTTTTCCTGGGCGTGCCACAGATCGTTATTAAGCTGCAGCTGGGTCTGCGCCAGCGTATTCATTGAGGGCTGGAAGAAGTTATGTCCGTTGCGCCCGTTATTTTTGGTGTGGTACATCGCGGCGTCGGCGTTGAACATCAGCTCGCGCTCATCTTTGCCGTCGCCGGGGTAGACCGCAATGCCGATGCTCAGCGACACCATCAGCTCATAGCGGGAGATAGCAAACGGGCGCTCAATGGCCTTGACCAGCGTATCCGCCACCGTGGCGGCGTCGTTGGGATCGTTAATTTCAATCAGCAGCACAAACTCATCGCCGCCCATGCGCGCCAGCGTGTAATACCCTTTCATCTGATCGCTCATGCGTTCGGTGACGGCGATCAGCAGATTATCTCCGACGTGATGGCCGAAGGCGTCGTTTACCGCCTTAAAGCCGTCGAGATCCATAAACATCAGCGCAAACTGGGTGCGTTCGCGGTTGGCTTTATTGATCGCCTGCTCCAGACGATCCTCCAGCAGAATGCGGTTCGGCAGGCGCGTCAGGTTGTCGTGCAGCGCCAGCTGCGCCAGTTCGCGGTTCGCCTCTGCCAGCGAGCGCGCCAGAATCGCGGTACGCGCCTGCATGCGCGCGTCGAGCATCGACACCAGCAGCGTAATGCCGAGGATCGCCAGCGTGACCACCGTCACCAGGATCGCCAGCCAGTTGCTGTTGACGCCCATCTTGATCGTATGGCTGTGCGCCGGAAAGTTGGCCGCCGCCATGCCGGTATAGTGCATGCCCGCGATAGCGAGGCCCATCACCACCGAAGCGCCGAGACGCAGCAGCGTCGTACGGCCCGTGGTGCCGTCACGCAGGTTAAACGCCAGCCACAGCGCCGCGCCAGACGCCACCAGCGCGATAACCACCGAGAGCGCAATCCAGTTCCAGTTCCAGCTGATGCCGGGTGAAAGCATCAGCGCCGCCATCCCGGTGTAGTGCATCGCCACCACGCCGCTGCCCAGCACCAGCGCGCCGCCCAGCAGTTTTTTTATCGGTAATTCGCCCTGGCAGACCAGCCAGAGCGCGAAGATCGAGGCGATCACGGCAATCGCCATCGAGATGCCGGTGAGCGACGCGTCGTAGCTCATCACCATCTCCATGGTCATAGAGAGCATGCCGATAAAGTGCATCGCCCAGATGCCGACGCCCATGGCGAAGCCGCCGCCAAACAGCCATATCAACGCGACTTTTCCTGTTGAAGTGGCCACGCGGCCCGCCATATCCAGCGCGGTAAAGGACGCCAGCATCGCAACAAGAATGGAGACGATGACGGTAAACGAATCGTATGAGGTCACTAACATAGTGAAGTCCCGTTAAAGCGCAAAAACGCAGCCATGGAGTTGTAATGAAAAAGTCACGCGGATGAATTATTTGCTCAGGTTATCGGCAAAAGGCAAAAGGTAATTAGCTCACATCGATGAAAGCTTCCGATGTCTGTGAGCGTTAAAATCTATCGTCAAACGGCGGCGAAGTCGGCAATGCGCTCGGCAGGCGTCGGTTTACCCAGAAGATAACCCTGCAGCGCGTCAAAGCCGAGCCGGGTCAGCAGCGTCTGCTGCTCTTCGGTTTCGACTCCTTCCGCCACCATTTGCAGGTTGAGCGTCTGTGCCAGCGCCAGCATTGCGCTTACCACGGTGGCATCCTGGCTGTCGGCGCGCAGGCTGTTGATAAAGCTGCGGTCAATCTTCAGCTCGCTGGCGTCAAGGTTTTTCAGATGCAGCAGATTAGCGTAGCCGATACCGAACTTATCGATCGCCACCCTGACCTGAATTTTTTGCAGCTCGCTGATGCGCTGCTGGCTGAATTGCGGATCGCGCATGGCGATACTCTCTGTGATCTCCAGCGTCAGCGACCCGCCCGGCAGCTGATGGCGCAGCAGCGCCTGACGCACCGTCTCCAGCAGATCGCGCTGGTGAAACTGCAGCGCTGACAGGTTAACGGAAACCGTCCAGCGCGCGTGTCCGTCGCTGTGCCACTGTTTAAGCTGGCGGCAGGCTTCGTTGATCACCCAGTTACCCAGCGCGACGATCTGCCCGGTCTTTTCCGCGCGCGGCAAAAAAATGTCGGGCATCAGCAGACCGCGCGTCGGGTGCTGCCAGCGCAGCAGGGCTTCAAAGCCGATCAGCTCGCTGCTGCTGGAACGAAACTTCGGCTGATAGAACAGCCGCATCTCCTGACGCTCCAGCGCCAGCCACAGATCGTTGGCCAGCGCCAGCTGATGCTGCGCGCTGGCGCTCATCGCCGGTTCGAACAGACAGTAGCCGTTACGCCCGCTGTGTTTGGTGTGGTACATCGCCGAATCGGCGTTGAACATCAGCTCCTGCTTGTTGCGCCCATGCTGCGGATAAAAAGCGATGCCCACGCTGAGCGAGACGCGCAACAGGTAGCGATCCAGCTCAAACGCCGCATCGATCGCCCTGACCAGCCGCTGCGCCAGCGCCACGGCGTGTCGACTTTCATTGCCCTGGGTCAGCAGTACGAACTCATCGCCGCCGAGCCGCGCCAGCAGCATCCCGTCGTCGCTGAGCTGGCCACGCAGGCGCTCGGCGACGGCAATCAGCAAGCGATCGCCGACGTAGTGACCCCAGGTGTCGTTGACAGCCTTAAAGCCGTCGAGATCCATATACATCAGGGTAAAGCCGCTATCGTCGTCCAACGCCTGGCTAAGGGCGGCTTCCAGCCGCTGCTCCAGCATCACGCGATTAGGCAGCGCGGTGAGATTGTCGTGCATCGCCAGCTGATGCAGCTCCTGATTCGCCTGTTTCAGACGCTGCGCCAGACGCGCGGCGCGCAGCTGAGCATCCAGCATTGAGGCGAGCAGCGTAAAGCCGAGGATAGAGAGCGTCACCAGCGCGACCCATACCGCCAGGCCCTGCCCGCTGACGCCCTGCGCCAGCATCATGCTGTGGCGATCGAACTGTGCCGCCGCCATGCCGGTGTAGTGCATGCCCGCGATGGCGACGCCCATCACCAGCGCGCCGAGCGCGCGCATCGTCAGCAGATTTTTTTCGCCCTGACGCAGGTGAAAAGCCAGCCAGAGCGCGGCGGCGGAGGCGCAGTAAGCGATGGCGACGGAGAGCGCAACCAGCGGAAGGCGCCAGTGTGGCGCAGGCGTGATAAGCAGCGCGAGCATGCCGGTATAGTGCATCGCCACCACGCCGCTGCCGAGCATGGCGCTGCCGATAAGCCAGCGGCGACGGCTAAACTGCCCGCCCTGAGTCTGGGCAAACGCCAGCATACAGGCGACGCAGGCCGCCAGCAGGGAAAAGACCGTCAGGCCAATGTCGTAGCGCATCGGCATCACCATCGCCAGCATACCGATAAAGTGCATCGCCCAGATGCCGATGCCCATTGCCATGCCGCCAGCCATCAGCCACACGCGCGCCATCCAGCCGTGAGACACCGCGACGCGCCCTGCCGTGTCCAGCGCGGTAAACGCGGCAATAAAAGCGACGATCAGCGAAACGCCGACCAGAACGCTATCCCAGGTGACCAGCAGCATGTGCAACTCCTCACACCCCGCCCATGAGCAGGCGCTGTGTTGTAATCAACAAAGATTTCAAAAAACAGACGGATAAATAGCGGTCAGCCGTGCAGTTTATTATTTTCAGGGCCGTATAACGCTGTACCGGTCAGGTCGACATGCGATTAAGGTTTTTCCTGGCATAGCCTGTTAAAGCGTAACTGGTTCTGATTAATGTATGAACATATCACTGTTAGCGAAGCGACGGTAGAGGGCAAAATGTCCCCCGCTTTGCTTTTTTTTTGGCTCGCCCAACGCCTTGGTATTACAGGTTTATCGACCGGATAAATTAATTGATTAATGAAAAGTTGCGGTATCGCTTCACCGGAGCTTGTGCGCTGTTCTATATTAAGTAAAATTTATAAAAAGCACTTAGCTTAAAGCTAAGATTTTCCTCAGGATGAGGCGTAATCTCTGGCCTGGCCGGGGCCGCTACGCCAGATCTTGCTTGTGTTACTAATTAATCACCGGGCGAAAAAGCACTGACTCTACATAATCGGTAAGGATTAATTATGAAATTCAAGCTTTTTCTGTTTGCCGCTGCGGGCCTGACCTCGGCATTATCCTCTGTTACTTTTGCCGCCACCACGACAGGGACAATTAACGCTACCCTGACGCTGACCACGGGCTGCCTGGTGAACGGCCAGTCCGCCACCAGCGGCGTTAACTTCGGTACCCTGAACTTCGGCAGCAGCGCGGCGACCTTCGACACCCTGAACGCCACGCTGGTCGGTGCGGCCGGCAACGGTATTTACGTGCGCTGCACCACCGGTCAGACCTACAACGTGCAGGTGACCAGCAGTAACGCAGCACCTGCCACTGTCTTTGGGACGGTTTCCGGCCAGCCGCGCTACCTGATCCTCGGCTCCAACAATACGCAAGGGATCGCCTACACGCTGTACAGCGACGCGGCCTTTACCACCGCTATCGCCAACAACACCAATATCCCCGCCACCGATACCACTGACCCTACGCTTGGCACCAACTACGCCATCTACGGGCGCGTCGTGGGCGGCGGCTTCAACCCGCTTATTCCGGCAGGTACCTATACCGACACCATTAACGTCGCCGTGAACTACTGATCGCGCGTTCAGGAGCATTCGGGTGGCTGCGCTGCGCGCTTTGCGCAGGCTGATCTGCACGCTGCCCCTGCTGACAGGAAGTCTTAGCGCCTGGAGCCTGCCTACCAGCACGTTTCAAGTCTCTGCTTCCATTGTGGCGGGCTGCGTCGTCTCCGGTACGAATACCGGCGTTTTCGGCACGCTTGATTTCGGCTCGCAGTCAGGCGTCGCCAGCAGCAGCGTCAGCGCCAGCTTCGTGCAAAGCACCGCCATTACGCTCGCCTGTACCCCCGGCACGACGCTGAGCATGAGCATTAACGGCGGCAGCAACTACACCACGACGCGCAACCTGAAACACACCAGCAATACCAATACCGTGGCCTATGCCCTCTATACCAACGCCAGCCATACCACCGCCATTCCGGTAAACAGCGCCGTCGCGCTGAGCTACAGCAACGCCAGCAACATTACGTTGCCGATTTATGGCCTGCTGCGGCTGCCCGGCCCGACGCGCGCTGGCGTCTACACCGACACGCTGACCGTGACGCTGAGCTGGTAGCCGCATGCTTAAAGGAGAAAGATGATGATGCGCGCCCTGTTGTTCCTTGTTTCCCTGCTGGCGACCAGCGCCCAGGCAGCGAATTCGCTGATGATCTGGCCTATCGATCCCAGCATCAACCCCGATGAAAAAGCCAGCGAGCTGTGGCTGGAGAATCGCGGCAACGCCACTACGCTGATGCAGGTACGCATCTTCAGCTGGCAGCAGGTCGGTGGCAAAGAGCAGTACGCCACGCAGCAGAGCGTCGTCGCCAGTCCGCCGCTGGTGCGTATTGAGCCTGGGCAAAAGCAGCTGGTACGCCTGATTAAGCAGACGCCGCCTGGCGCGGGCCAGGAGCTGGCGTACCGCGTCGTGCTCGACGAGATCCCGACACCGCGCACGCCGGGCGAAAACCAGGCGGGCCTTAATTTTCAGATGCGCTACTCAGTGCCGCTGTTTGTCTATGGCGACGGGCTGACGCGCGACGCAGCGAAGCCAGAACTGAGCTGGCGACAGGTCAGCGAGGGTGGAAAGTCCTGGCTGCTGCTCACCAACCGGGGCAGCGGCCACGCGCGCCTTAGCAACGTCACCCTCGGCGGACGCAAACTGGGCGACGGCTTGTTCGGCTACGTGCTGGCGCACAGCGAAAATCGCTGGCCGCTAAAAAATGCGGTTAGCGGCCAGATGAGGGCGGATACCAACGCCGGTGAATGGCGCAGCGCGCCCAGCCGCTAAATGCCAGGCTCTCTCCATCCCTGCGCGCTGGCGGTGGCCAGCGTCTGCGCTTCTCTGACGCCGGCCGCCGCGCTGGCGGAGACCTTTTCGTCGCTGCCGCCGCCGCCGTCGCTGGAGAGCAGCGGCGAACAGCAGCGTTATATGCTGGAACTGGTGATTAACCAGCGTGAAAACGGCGCTATCGTACCGGTAGAAAGACGCGATGGCCGCTTGCTGGTGCGCGCGGGCGATCTGCAGCGCGCCGGCATCCCGGCCGAGAAGCTGCCGGACCCGCAGCTGGTCGACGTTACCCGCTGGAACGAAGTAAAAGCGGACTATGACGATCGGCGTCAGCGCCTGCTGTTAACGGTGCCGCCCGCGTGGCTGCCAGGCCAGGTAATCGGCGCAGCGCAAAACGGGCCGCGCTACCCTGGCCGCACCTCCACGGGGGCGCTGTTCAATTACGACCTCTACGCCACCCGCACCGCCAACGCTGGCACGCGGCTGTCGGCCTGGAACGAGCTGCGCCTCTTCGGCTCCGCAGGCCAGTTTTCCAGCAATGGCGTCTGGCAGCAGCAGATGGAAGGCCGCGCTCCCGCGCAGGACGACGGCTATATCCGCTACGACACCTGGTGGAGCAATGAGGATGAGAACAAGGTGATCAGCTGGCGCGTCGGCGATCTCACCACCGATGCGCTGAGCTGGAGCAACAGCGTGCGTCTCGGCGGGATACAGATCGGCCGCGATTTTAGCGTGCGGCCCGATCTCGTGACCTACCCGCTACCGGCCTTTTCCGGTCAGGCCGCGGTGCCCTCCACCGTCGATCTCTTTATCAACGGCTACCAGTCCAGCCAGGCGAACGTGCAGCCGGGTCCCTGGTCGCTGACTAACGTGCCCTTTGTCAACGGCGCAGGCGATGCGGTCATTACCACCACCGACGCGGTGGGACGCCGGGTGACGACGACGCTGCCGTTTTATGTCTCCAGCACGCTGCTGAAAGCGGGCCTGAGCGACTACTCGTTTTCCGCTGGCGCGTTCCGCGAAAACTACGGTATTAAGAACGTCGATTACGGCAACGCGGCGGCCAGCGGCTCGCTGCGCTACGGCGCGACCGACTGGCTAACGCTGGAGACCCATGCCGAAGGCAGCGACTCGCTGGCGATGGGCGGCGCGGGAGCGATGTTTCGCATCGGCAGCCTGGGTGTGCTAAACGGCGCGCTGGCGCAGAGCCAGATGAGCGGCGCAGCCGGAACGCAGTACAGCTGGGGCTACCAGTACAACAACAGCTGGTTCAGCATCGGCACACAGCATACGCTGCGCAGCCGTGAATTCGGCAACCTGGCGCTGCTCAACAGTCGTACCGGCAACAGCAACGCCAGCAATACCACTTACAGCCTGGCGCGCCGCAGCGCCCAGTACAACGCCAGCGTGTCGCTGAGCCAGTACGGCAGCCTCGGTGCGGCCTACATCGATATCAGCGGCGGCGACGGCCAGCATACGCGGCTGCTTAACCTTTCGTGGAGCAAAACGCTGTGGGGCAACGCCAGCCTCTACCTCTCCGCCAGTCGCGACCAGCAACAGGGCGCATGGAGCGGCGCGATGTCGCTGGTGATCCCGTTCGGCGAACACGGCAGCGCTTCGGTCAGCATGGAGCGCGACCAGCAGGGCGAAAACAATCAGCGCCTCTACCTGTCGCGCTCGATGCCGAGCGACGGCGGCTTCGCCTGGGATGCCTCCTGGGCTAATCAGGGCGGCGACAGCGGCGACTATCGCCAGGCGAGCCTGCGCTGGCGCAATAATAAAATCGACACCTCCGCAGGCTTTTACGGCGACGACGACTACAACACCCAGTGGGCGGATCTCACGGGTTCGCTGGTGTTAATGGACAGCCAGGTGTTTGCCGCCAACGGTATCAACGACGCCTTTGTGGTAGTGAAAACCAGCTACCCCGACGTCAATGTGCGCTATGAAAACCAGTCGATGGGGCGCACTGACCGCAGCGGCTACCTGCTGGTGCCCTCGGTCAGCAGCTACTATCCGGCGAAGTATGATATCGATACGCTCGATCTGCCCGCCGATATGACGACGCCGCAGGTTGAACAGCGCTTCGCGGTGAAACGCCAGAGCGGCTACCTGCTCCATTTTCCGGTAGAGAAGCTGCGCTCCGCCAGCGTGATCCTGCAGGACGCCGAGGGTCAGCCGCTGCCGGTCTCCAGCCAGGTGCTGCGCGAGGGCCAGGCGACCGAGTATGTCGGCTGGGACGGCATCGCCTGGCTGGAAAACCTGCGCGCCAGCAACCCCCTTCGCGTCGCCACGCCGGACGGCCGCACCTGCAGCGCCGAGCTGACTATCGCCAGCGGCCAGCCGCAGGCGCTGAAAACCTATGGCCCGATTACCTGTCCGCTGCCGCCGCGACCGGCGGGCGCGCCGACTCCCAACCCCGATAACGCCACCTCAGGGATCACACCATGAAAAAAATGCTGCTGCTGATGCTGCTGATGCTTTTCCCGACGCTGTCGCGCGCCGCCTGCACCCTGCCCAGCTCGACCGCCAGCTTTGGCTCAGTCACGACCTTCGTGGTGAACAGCACGACAGAGGCGACCTCGACCAACGCCAACGTCAACTGTGGGGCCGGCTCGTCACTCTCGCTGCTGGGCAATAACCAGATCACCTTTCAGCTTACCGGCGCCACCAACGTCAGCGGTACGCGCGGCATCCTTAAGCGCAGCGGCGATACCGGCACGGACAATATTCCCGTCCAGCTCTGCGTCGACAGCGCCTGCGCAACGGAGCTGACTATCGGCGGTGCCGCCCATGTCTTCAGCCAGTCGGTGCTGGTTAATCTCGCCGGACTGCTGGGCAGCCTCAACTTCGCCATTCCGGTCTATCTGCGCACCGTACCGGGTCAGACGGTCGCCGCCGGCACCTATACCACCACGCTTAACCTGGCGGTAACCTATAACGTCTGCACAAGCATCGGCGTCGGCAATCTCTGCCTGACGCCGCAGAGCGGCAGCGGCGTGATCCCCATCGCCGTCACCCTGGTCGTCACCAATGACTGCACCACCATTACCGCGCCCAATATCAGCTTTGGCAGCGCGCCGCTGGTCGGCAGTTTTTCCGCCGTCTCGCAGACGATTAACGTGGTATGCAGCAAAGGCAGCACCTACACGGTGGGATTAAGCAACGGCAGCTATGTCAACGGCACGCAGCGCCAGATGGCGAGCGGCGCGAACCGGTTGAGCTATGAGATTTACAAGGGGACCAGCAGCAACCGCTGGGGGCCGAGCGGCACCGATCGCTACAGCAGCGCCAGCGCCACCAGCGTCAGTACGGATGGAGTGACGCGCGGCTATAACTACACCGCGCGCATACTCACCACGCAGACCACGCCGCCCGCAGGAAACTACACGGACAGCGTGGTGGTGGATGTGTCGTTTTAAACGGAGGCGCCAGCGGCGGCGGTGCTGCTGCGTCGCGCGCGATACTGTTTGACCATGCGTCCAATCAGCAGCGTGCCGATCAGACCGCAAACGGCGGCAAAAGTGAGCCATACGCCGGGCATCGCTTTATCGCCGGTGGCGTGGATCAGATAGCTGGAGATAGCGGGCGTAAAGCCGCCGAACAGCGCGGTCGCCAGACTATAGGCGAGCGAGAAACCTGAGGCGCGCACTTCGGCAGGCATAATTTCCGCCAGATAGACCACCATTGCGCCGTTGTAGCTGGCGTAGAGGAACGAGAGCCAGAGCTCAGCTTCCATCAGATGGGCGAAGGTCGGCGATCCTACCAGCCAGTGCAGCACCGGCCAGGTGGTGACGATCATCAGCAGCGTAAAGGTAATCAACAGCGGGCGGCGGCCGATACGGTCCGACAGCGCGCCCATTACCGGCAGCCAGAACAGGTTGGAGATGCCGATGCACAGCGTGACCAGAAAGCTCTCTTTGTCACTCATCATCAGCACGGTTTTGCCGAAGGTGGGCGTAAAGGCAGTGATCATATAGAACATAACGGTGGTGGTGACCACCATCAGCATTCCCGCCAGCACCAGTGCCCAGTTGCTCGCCAGCGAGCGCATAATATCCCGCATGCTGGGATGGTGTTTGCGCTGGCTAAAGGCTTCGGTCTCTTCCAGCATACGGCGGATCCAGAACAGAAACGGCACGATCATACAGCCGATGAAGAAAGGAATACGCCAGCCCCAGTCCGTCACCGCCTCTTTTGCCAGCAGATGGTTGATCAGCAAGCCGAGCAGCGCAGCGAAGATCACCGCGATCTGCTGACTGCCCGACTGCCAGCTGACGAAAAAGCCTTTACGTCCTTTCGGCGCAACCTCCGCCAGATAGACCGAGACGCCGCCCAGCTCCACGCCAGCAGAGAAGCCCTGCAGCAGACGGCCCAGCAGGATGAGGATCGGCGCGGCGGCGCCCAGCGTGGCGTAGCCCGGCACTACCGCGATGGTGAGCGTGCCTATCGCCATCAGCCCCAGCGTTAACAGCAGCCCTTTACGACGGCCATGATGGTCGATATAGGCACCAAGCACGATGGCGCCCAGCGGCCGCATTAAAAAGCCAGCGCCGAAGGTCATCAGGGTTAACATCAGAGAGGCGAATGGGTCGTCGCCTGGGAAAAAGGTTTTCGATATGGCGGTGGCATAATAGCCAAACACCATAAAGTCATACATTTCAAGGAAGTTACCGCTGGTAACGTTAAAGATGGTTCGAGCGCTGCCCTGAGGCTTTTGTAAAGGTGAAGTGTGACTCATAGTGGCTTCCTGCGTTTTTTTCCCCTTTTAGCCTGCCTGAGCCGGGAATAATGTGACATACCTCACCATTGCACTTTACAATCGCGAAACCAAAAGTAACAAATAATTAACCCCGCAATTATGCAGCATAATTCACCATTAAATGCCGCACTCCCCCTCTCTCCTCTCTGACGGGCAGCCTCCAGAGGCCGCTCGCCTGCGCAGCCGCAAAACCATAAACAGCGCCCTCGCCGCCAAAAACAAAAAGGGCAGCCGTCTGGCTACCCTTTTCAATTTGCATCTGCTTGCCCGCTTATTTTGCGGCGGTTTCCATGCCCATCAGGCCGATCTTGAGATAGCCCGCGGCGCGCAGCTTATCCATCACGCTCATCAGGGTTTCATAATCCACCGACTTGTCGGCCTGGAAGAAGATCGTCGTCTCTTTATTGCCTGCGGTCTGGCTGTTCAGCACGTTGACCAGCGTCTCCGGCGTGACCGGATCGTTGCCGATAAAGAGCTGCTTGTCGGCCTTAATCGACAGATAGACTGGCTTCTCCGGCCGCGGCTGCGGCGCGCTGGTCGAGGCGGGCAGATTAACGCGAACATCCACGGTTGCCAGCGGCGCGGCCACCATAAAGATGATCAGCAGAACCAGCATAACGTCGATAAACGGCGTTACGTTGATTTCATGCATTTCGCCATCGCTTTCCAGGTCGTCGTTTAATCGCATCGCCATGACTTAACCTACGCGTAATTTCTGAGCGGTCGGGCGAGCGTCAGCGCTTTTCGCGTTAAGGTTGCCCAGGTCGATATCGCGGCTCTGCAGCAGCAGGATTTGCGCGGCCACGTCGCCCAGCGACGCTTTATAGCCCGCAATCATGCGTGCAAAGACGTTGTAGATCACTACCGCAGGGATCGCTGCGACCAGACCGATGGCGGTTGCCAGCAGCGCTTCGGCAATGCCGGGGGCGACAACGGCCAGGTTGGTGGTCTGCGTCTGCGCGATGCCGATAAAGCTGTTCATGATGCCCCATACCGTGCCGAACAGGCCGATAAAGGGTGAGACGGAACCGATAGTGGCGAGGAAGCCGTTACCGCGTCCGGCGTGGCGGCTGAAGGCGGCGACGCGGCGCTCAAGGCGGAAGCTGGTGCGCTCTTTAATACCGTCGGTATCTTCTGCGCCCGCGGAGAGTTCAATCTCGTTTTGCGCGTCATTAAGCAGGACTGCGCTGTGGCTGTGGCTTTTGAACTGCGCGGCGGCACGGGCGGCGTCGCCTAAGTTACGGGCTTCGCCCAGCGCCATCTGCTCACTTTTTAATCGGCGCTTTGCCGCGCTAAGCTCGGCATACTTTCCAAAAAAAATCGCCCAGGTCACGACCGACGCCAGCAACAGGCCGATCATTACCACTTTTACCACGATATCAGCATGTTGATACATGCCCCAAACAGAGAGATCCGTTTGCATCAAGTCACTGGCTACCACGCTGCGTCTCCAACTTCATATGCAGGAATAATGGATAAGCGCGAATAATAGCAAAAAACGAGCGAATTGATAGTAGTTCTCATTACTATTTACAAAGTACAGGGACGGTATACCCGATCGTTACTGACATTTTATGACACTTTTCGGGTCGATTTCAGAAATGTGATTTCCTGTATAAATTTATTAAAACATCGTTTCAAAATGTGAGCTTGTTCATTCAATTCACATTGCCGCATTTTCAGCCAGCGCGTTTTGCCTATTCTGGCAACACGCGGGCCGCCTCCTCTGCCGCACAATACCTGTGCCCTCCTCTACCTGCCTGGAGAAAAATAATGAGAATGAATAAATGGATCCTTGCCGCTTCCGTCTCTGCGGCGCTCGCCCTGAACGCGACATCGGCGTCGGCGAAGGTATTAAAAGTGGCGGAGGTTCAGCCCGCCGGCTACCCCACCGTCGTGGCCCTGCAGCATATGGGCGACAAGCTGAAACAGGCCACCAGCGGACGCCTGGAGATGAAAGTCTATGCAGGCGGGGTGCTGGGCGATGAAGATCAAACGCTGCAGCAGGTGCAGCTCGGCGCGATCGATATGATCCGCGTCTCGCTGGCGCCGGTCACCACCATCGCGCCCGAAACCAGCGTGCTGACGCTGCCCTATATCTTTCGCGACGTGGACCATATGCATAAGGTGCTGGACGGCGAAGTCGGCAAACAGATTGTCGACAAGTTCGACGCCGATGCCAACGCGCGCATGGTGTTTCTCGGCTGGACCGACGCGGGCGAGCGCAACATGATCACCAAAAAGCCGCTCAGCAAACCAGAGGATCTCAAAGGCATGAAGATCCGCGTGCAGAACAGCGCCATTTCGCTGGCGACCCTGAAAGCGATGGGAGCGAACCCGGTGGCAATGGGGGTCAGCGAAGTATTTAGCGCCATGCAGACCGGCGTGGTGGACGGTACGGAGAACAATCCGCCAACCTTCGTCGCGCATAACTACCTACCGGTAGCGAAGTTCTACACCCTGACCGGCCACTTTATCCAGCCGGAGATGATCCTCTTCTCAAAAACCTCGTGGGCGCGTCTGTCGCCGGAGGATCAGACGCTGCTGAAGAAGCTCGGCAAAGAGGCGCAGGATGAAGAGCGTCAGCTGTGGGCAACCTACACCCAACAGTCGATCGAGAAGATGAAAGCGGGCGGCGTCACTTTTCAGGAGACCGACAGAGACTACTTTATGAAAGCCACGCAGCCGGTTCGCGATCGGTTTGGCGGCGCATACAGCGAACTGATGGCGCAAATAGCCGACGTTAAATAACCCACCGCCGCCGCGCATTCGACGCGGCGTTATTCAGGTAACGCATATGACCCGATACTCTCGTCTGATGGATGGGCTCTATCTGCTGTGCATGGGCATCGCCGCCGTCGCGCTGTTGGTGATGGTGACGGTGATCCCCATCGGCATTTTCGCCCGCTATGTATTAAACGGCGCGCTGGCGTGGCCCGAGCCGGTCGCCATTGTCTGCATGATCATTTTTACCTTTATCGGCGCGCCGGTGGGTTTTCGCGCCGGTACGCATATCTGCGTCTCGATGGTGACGGATCGCCTGCCGCCTACCGCGCAGCGGCTGATGCTGCGCCTGTGCGATCTGCTGATGGTGGCGACCTGTCTGGTGATCTTCCAGGCGAGCTACAACCTCTGCCTGGCGATGTGGATCCAGCCGCTCGCCTCGCTGCCTGCGGTGACCTACGGCGAGATGTATTTGCCGATCCCCATCGGCGCGCTGTTTACCCTGTTGTTCGTGATTGAGCGGCTGCTGAATGGCGATCAAAGCCAGCGGCCAGTGGTGATTTTAGGCGGCACCCATTAAGGAGCGACCATGGACGCATTGATGTTAATCGGCAGCCTGGTTGTGCTGCTGCTGTTGGGTTTTCCCGTCGCCTTCGCTGTGGGCCTCAGCGCCTTTATCGGCGCATGGTGGATCGATCTGCCGCTGGAGGCGGTGGTGATTCAGATCACCAACGGCGTTAATAAGTTTTCGCTGCTCACCATTCCCTTCTTTATTCTGGCGGGCGCGATTATGGCGGAAGGCGGCATTGCGCGACGGCTGGTTAATTTCGCCTATATCTTTGTCGGCTTTATTCGCGGCGGGCTGTCGCTGGTAAATATTGTCGCCTCAACCTTTTTCGGCGCGATTTCCGGCTCGTCGGTGGCGGATACCGCCTCGATTGGTTCGGTGATGATTCCGCAAATGGAGCAGAAGGGTTATCCACGCGACTTTGCCGCGGCGGTCACCGCCAGCGGCTCGGTGCAGGCGGTGCTGACGCCGCCCAGTCATAACTCGGTGATCTATTCGCTGGCGACCGGCGGCGTGGTGACCATCTCCTCGCTGTTCGTCGCTGGCATCTTTCCCGGCTTGCTGCTGGGTTTCTGCCTGATGGTGATGTGTCTCGCTTTCGCACGCAAGCGGGGTTACCCCAAAGGGGAACGCATTCCGTTTCGCCAGGCGGTGAAGATCTTCTTTGACGCCTTCTGGGGTCTCTTTACCATCGTGATCATTCTGGGCGGCATCCTGTCGGGCATCTTTACCGCGTCGGAATCAGCCGCCATCGCCTGCCTCTGGGCCTTCTTCGTCACCATGTTTATTTACCGCGACTTTAAGTGGAACCAGCTGCATATTCTGCTGTTCCGCACCATCAAGACGGTGACTATCGTGATGGTGCTGATCGCCTTTGCGGCGGGCTTCGGCGCGGTGATGACCTTTATGCAGCTGCCGACCATTATCACCGACGCCTTTACCAGCCTGTCGGATAACAAGTACGTCATTCTGATGTGCATCAACCTGCTGCTGCTGGTGATCGGCACGCTGATGGATATGGCGCCGATTATCCTTATCCTGACGCCGGTGCTGCTGCCGGTGGCGACCACGCTGGGCATCGATCCGGTGCACTTCGGCATGATCATGATGACCAATCTCGGCATCGGGCTGATTACCCCGCCGGTGGGGACGGTGCTGTTTGTCGCCAGCGCGGTAAGCAAGCAGAAGATTGAGCAAGTGGTAGGCGCGATGATGCCTTTCTACGTCATGTTGTTTCTGGTGCTGATGCTGATCACGTATATACCCGCCCTCTCGCTGTGGCTGCCGCATCTGATGGGAGTGATGTAACGCGCTGAAAGGCGCGGCGGCGTGGCCTTCTCGCGCACCGCGCCGCCGCGCCCTGTCCGCTGTCGGACAGGTTCTGAATATCAGGATTTGGGGTCAACCCTGAACGGTAATTCGTGGTAACGTGAAGGCTTTGTAGCAGGCGGCAGAGCAGACACGAATGACGACCAAAAAAATAGATACCACCTTAGTCAGCGCGGGACGCAGCAAACGTTACACTCAGGGCGCGGTCAACAGCGTAATTCAGCGCGCCTCCTCCCTGGTTTTTGACACCGTCGCCGATAAAAAACGCGCCACGGCGGGACGCGCTACCGGGGAACTCTTTTATGGCCGTCGCGGCACCCTGACTCACTTCTCGCTGCAGGATGCGATGACCGAGCTGGAAGGCGGCGCGGGCTGCGTGCTCTACCCCTGCGGCGCGGCGGCAGTTGCGAACGCCATTCTCTCTTTTGTCGACGCGGGCGATCATGTGCTGATGTGCGGCGCGGTCTATGAGCCGACGCAAGACTTCTGCACCAAAATCCTCAGCAAACTCGGCGTCGCCACTACCTTCTACGACCACACTATCGGCAGCGAAATTGGCGCGCTGGTGCGTGCGGAAACGCGCGTGGTGTTTCTGGAGTCCCCCGCCTCTGTCACCATGGAGGTACAGGATATTCCGGCAATTGTCGCAGCGGTGCGCGCAAAGGCGCCTGACGCGGTGATCATGATGGATAATACCTGGGCGGCGGGCTTTTTCTTCAATGCACTGGCGCACGGCGTGGATATTTCAATTCAGGCAGGTACCAAATATCTGATTGGCCACAGCGACGCGATGATCGGCACCGCGGTGGCGAACGCGCGCTGCTGGGAGCAGCTGCGCGAGAACTCCTACCTGATGGGCCAGACGGTGGACGCCGACAGCGCCTATATGGCGAGCCGCGGCCTGCGTACCCTCGCTACGCGCCTGCGTCAGCATGAGGCGAGCGCGCTGCAGGTGGCGGAGTGGCTGACGACGCGTCCGGAAGTGGCGCGCGTCAACCATCCGGCGCTGCCGCAGAGCAAAGGCCACACCTTCTGGAAACGTGACTTCAGCGGCAGCAGTGGCTTGTTTTCATTTGTGCTGCATGAAAAACTCAGCGACGAAAAACTGGCACATTACCTTGATCGCTTCCACCATTTCAGCATGGCCTATTCGTGGGGCGGTTACGAGTCGCTTATTCTGGCGAACCAGCCGGAAGAGCTGGCGGCAATCCGACCGGCGGGGGGCGTCGACTTTGACGGAACCCTGGTGCGTCTGCATATTGGTCTGGAACACGTTGACGACCTGATTGACGATTTAACGGCGGGCTTTAACCGCCTGACGCAGTAATAACTTAAACAGAACCTCAACCACAGAATGGCGACCGGCCGCAGATCAAATCTCTGTACCGGATTGCCGCTAAAATAGATTCCTTGTGACTCGATGGGATAGCAGATGAGTGTTTTACACGAGATTGTTCACGCGCTCTGGCATCAGGATTTTGCCGCGCTGGCCGATCCTAATGTGGTTTGGGTAGTTTACGGCGTCATGTTTCTGACGCTGTTTCTGGAAAATGGCCTGCTTCCCGCCTCTTTTTTGCCAGGCGACAGTTTGCTGCTGCTGGCGGGCGCGATGGTCGCCAAAGGGGTGATGGATTTTTTCCCGACCATGGTGATCCTGACCACCGCCGCCAGCCTCGGCTGCTGGCTCAGTTACCTGCAGGGACGCTGGCTCGGCAATACGCGTCTGGTGAAGGGCTGGCTGATGCACCTGCCAGCGCAATATCATCAGCGCGCGTGGCAGCTCTTTAACCGTCACGGCCTGATGGCACTGCTGGTGGGACGCTTTCTGGCGTTCGTCCGTACCATTCTGCCTACCATGGCGGGCATCTCCGGCCTGCAGAACGGCCGGTTTCAGCTCTTTAACTGGCTCAGCGGGCTGCTGTGGGTGGCGATTGTCGTGGCGTTTGGCTACGGCATCAGCCAGGTGCCCTTTATCAAACGCCATGAAGATCAGGTCATGGCGATCCTGATGGTGCTGCCGGTCGTTCTGCTGTTTGTTGGCCTGGCAGGCAGCATTGTGGTGATCTGGAAAAAACGTCGGCAAAAACAGGCCTGATCGCGCTGCGTCAGGCCTGCGGCTCCGCCACTGTCTGACGCACGCGGCTAACTTCCTCGCCCGGCGTCACGCCGAAATAGCGCTTAAACTCCCGTGAAAACTGTGATGGGCTCTCGTAGCCCACGCGTACTGCCGCCGCACTCGCTTTTAATCCGTCATGCAACATCAGCAGCCGCGCCTGATGCAGCCGGTAGCGCTTCAGATACTGCAGCGGCGAGGTTTGCGTTACCGCCTTGAAGTTATGGTGAAACGCCGAGACGCTCATATTCACTTCCGCCGCCAGCGCATCGACGCTGAGGTTATCCGCATAGTGGTTTTCAATACGGCGCAGCGCGCGGGCGATCTGGCTGAACTGGGTGTGGCGGCTCACCAGCGACAGCAGCGCGCCGCCCGTCGGTCCGGTCAGCACGTAATAGATAATCTCGCGCACGATTTGCGGCCCCAGCACGCGCGCGTCGCGTGGATTCGCCATCACGTCCAGCAGGCGCTCCGCCGCGCACAGCATCGGTTCGGTCAGCCAGGCTGAGTGAATGCCCGAGGTCTGCGGCTGTGGCTGAAAATCCTCATCGTCGCCAATCTCTATCAGCAGATCCTGCAGGCTGGCGGTATCGACCGTCAGACACATGCCCGCGACCGGCTCTTCCGGCGACGCCCAGGTTTCGCACTCCACCGGCAGCGGCACCGTCAGCATCAGATATTTGGTGGCGTCGTAGGTAAAAACGGTGCTGCCGAGATAACCGGTTTTGCTGCCCTGAAACAGAATAACGATACCGGGCTGATACATCACCGGCGTGCGCGGCTGATATTGATTAAGGTAAATCAGATTGACGTTTTCCACCGGGCAAAGGCGGTTGCGTCCATGGGTCATTAGGGTCACAACCTGGTTTGCCAGGTGCTGACACAGAGCTTCGTGCGCCATGCATTTCTCTCGCAGGGTAAAGAAACCAGTCTGCCAGGCTGCTGCGAAATTCGCCACTGAAATGGAGAAACAGGCAAGACTTCCGCAGGATCAGGCAGGGCGGGAAACGGAATTGCCGACCACAATGAAAACAGGGTCAGGTTTGTTGACTAGACTTAAGCCTCACAGGTTCACTGCAACAGAAAGGAGCACTTATGGCAGATCAACCGATTATCAAACTGCACGACGGCAATATGATGCCACAGCTGGGGCTTGGCGTGTGGCAGGCGAGCAATGAAGACGCCCACCGCGCCGTGCTTAAGGCGCTGGAGGTCGGCTACCGCTCGATCGACACCGCCGCCGCCTACAAAAACGAAGAGGCGATCGGCCGGGCGTTACAGGATACCGATGTGCCGCGCGAAGATATTTTCGTTACCACCAAGCTGTGGAATGACGATCAGCAGAATGTGCAGCAGGCGATGGAAACCAGCCTGAAAAAACTGCAGCTGGAGCAGGTTGATCTCTATCTGATGCACTGGCCGTGCCCGGAGAAAGATCACTACGTTGACGCCTGGAAAGCGATGATTGAACTGCAGCAGCAGGGGCTGGCCAAAAGCATCGGCGTCTGCAACTTCCATGAAGCGCACCTGAAACGCCTGCTGGACGAAACCGGCGTTTCGCCGGTAGTGAACCAGATCGAGCTGCACCCGATGCTGCAGCAGCGCACGCTGCACGCCTGGAACGCCATGCATCAGATCCAGACTGAGTCCTGGAGCCCGCTGGCGCAGGGCGGCGAAGGCGTCTTCGATCAGGACATTATTCGTCAGCTGGCGAAAAAATATGGCAAAACCCCGGCGCAGATCGTGATCCGCTGGCATCTCGACAGCGGCCTGGTGGTGATCCCGAAATCGGTAACGCCTGAGCGTATCGCCGAAAACTTCGCGGTATTCGATTTCCGCCTGGAGAAAACCGAACTGAGCGAAATCGCGAAGCTGGACCGCGGCAATCGTCTGGGGCCGGATCCAGAGACCTTCAACGGCTAACCACTACGCGCGCTGTCCTGACGGGCAGCGCGCCCTTCCCTGCAACCGCTTTACGCCGTCGGCTGCACCAGCAGCTGCCCGGCGGTGCCAAGATCGGCCAGCTCCAGCGTCTGACTGTAGTAGACAAAGGGGAAATGATCGGACGAACTTTGCGGGAAACTCACCAGCAGTTCGACCTCGCCATCTACCCAGACGGTATCTTTCCAGCCGCGATCTTCGCCCATCGGCTGCGCGCCGTTAACGCTCTTAATCAGGAACATCGCGCCCTGAATATGCATCGCCTGCGGCCGATCCGCGCGCAGGATCCAGCGCTCAAAGGTTCCCTGCTGCACGGTGGTATCGATGCGGTTCATATCCCACCGCGCGCCGTTGATGCCCGGTATATCGTCGCCGATGCGGAATTCGCGCGTGCGCGTCGCCATGCCGTCGAGGATCTGATCCGCCAGCAGGCGCATCGGCAGATTATCGGTCACCAGGGGCAACAGGCCGGTCGGACGCAGCGTCAGCACCAGCGTATTGGTCAGAATGGAAGAGGGTTCGAACAGGCCGCGCAGCCGGTCCATGATGCCTGCTGCCGTGCCTGCGGTAATCGATACCTCATCGCCCTGCGACATATCCACCAGCACTTCACGACGCTCGCCCGGCGCCAGCGAAAGCTGCTGTACCGCCACCGGCGCGGGCAGAAAGCCCTGATCGCTGGCAATAACGGTAAAGGGACGGTTATCGCTCAGCGCCATCTGATAGCGGCGCGAGTTCGAGGCGTTAAGCAGACGCAGGCGCACCCAGCCGCGCGATACCTCGACGAAAGGGTTCTGCACGCCGTTGACCAGCAGGACGTCACCAAGAAAGCCGCCGTCATGCGGCGGATCGTAGGTAGGCGTGCCGAAGTTATCGAGACGCTTGTCCTGAATAATCAGCGGGAAGTCATCTACGCCGTAGTGACGCGGCAGCGGCAGCTGCTTGCTCACCTCATCTTCGATCAGCCACATGCCCGCCAGCCCGTTATAGATGTGCGGCGCCATGCGGTTCGGCGTGCTGGCGTGGTACCAGCAGGTAGCGGCGTTCTGGCGGATCGGCAGCACCGGCGCCCAGTCGACGCCAGCGGACATCATGCGCGGCGCGCCGCCCATTAGCGCGCCCGGCACCTGCAGGCCGCTAACGGTCATCGCCACCGGTTCGTTAAGACGGTTGCTGTAAATCAGCTTGACGTCGTCGCCGTTGTAAACGCGCACCGTCGGGCCGAGGTAGAGGCCGTTTACGCCCCATACCGGCACTTTGTTATTGTCGCCGCGGAAGGACCAGTGGCTGCGCATTAGCGTCAGAAAGAGCGGCTGGCCGCGGCGCGACTCGATAAGCGGAGGAACCGGCAGCGGCGTATCGCCGCCGGGAGCGGAGGCGGCGCGCGCCGCTGAAGGCAAGAGACCTGCGCTAAGCGCCGCGCCAGCAGAAAGCTGGATAAACTGTCGTCTGCTGAAAGACATAGAACGTCAAACCCTTTACGCGTGGCGCTTGCGCGCCAGTCGATTGTTATTCTTGATTTATTGCTGTGTTGCGTCGCGGCGGCCAGAGCGCGCCGCGTGCATCCATGCGGGTGCCGGCGAGACGCAGGCCGGTCAGAGTTTACCGCTTTTTTCGCGCGCCTCGACTTCGGCGTTGAGCGCTTCCAGTTTTTCCATCATCACTTCACGACAATGGGTGGCCAGCTTGCGCACCGACTGCGTGGTGTAGCCGCTGGTATCGATAGGCGGCAGCATCTCGACGATTACCAGACCGTTATTCAGGCGGTTAAGCTTGATCTTGCCGTGAGTGTTGGAAACCACCACCGGGATCACCGGCACGCCTGCCGCCACAGCCGCATGGAACGCGCCGGTTTTAAAAGGTAGCAGACCGCGACCCCGACTGCGCGTGCCCTCCGGAAACATCCAGAACGAGATGCGCTTCTTTTTAAACTGATCGACCAGCTGGCCGATGGTGCTGTGCGCCTTAGTGCGGTTATCGCGGTCGATCAGCAGGTTGCCGGTCAGCCAGTAGAGCAGGCCGAAGAACGGTACCCACAGCAGGCTTTTTTTCCCGACCGTGACCGTCGTCGGCTGCACAATCTTCGCCGCCGTGATCATGTCAAAGTTGTTCTGGTGGTTGGCAATATAGATGGCATTGCCGTAGTTTTCCGCGCCGGCGGGTTTACGCAGCTCTACCTTAACGCCGAACACGCCGGAAAGACGACCAAACAGGTGGCCAAAGGTAGCGACGTGGCGCGGGTTACGCGGCGAAAACAGGCACCAGATGCAGCCGAAAACACAGACCAGAATCGAGTAGATCACCACAAAAATAGTACGTAGTACGAGTAACATAAATCCCTCATTATGGCGCGGCGGAGCAAAGGGTCCGCCGCGTTGCTCAGGCTTCGCCGTCTTCGCTGACGGCACGCGCTGGGGTATCCAGCTCTACCTTGTCGATACGCTGCAGGCCGCGCGGCAGCAGCGTGCCGCGGCGTCCGCGGTCGGCGCGGAATTTTTGCAGCTCTTCGCTGCGCAGCACCAGCTTACGCTTGCCAACATAGAGCGTGACGGCGCTGCCCGGCGGCAGAATCAGCAGCCATGCCAGTTTATCGTTGCCCGCCGCGGCGTCCGCCGCAGGAATAGAGATAATCTTGTTGCCCTTGCCTTTCGACATCTGCGGCAGCTCGCCGACCGGGAACATCAGCATACGGCCCGCCTGGGTAATCGCCAGCAGCATGTCATCTTCATGATGCACCGCCATCGGCGTCATTACGCGCGCGTTATCCGGCAGCGTCAGCAGCGCTTTACCGGCGCGATTGCGCGAGACCAGATCGGCGAAGGTGCAGATAAAGCCGTAGCCCGCATCAGACGCCATCAGCAGTTTCTGCTCTTCCGCTTCCATCAACACCTGCTCTACCACCGCGCCCGGCGGCGGCGTCAGCTTGCCGGTCAGCGGCTCGCCCTGCCCGCGCGCCGACGGCAGCGAGGTAGGATCAAGCGTATAGCTGCGTCCGGTCGAGTCGATAAAGGCGACCGGCTGGTTACTCTTGCCGCGCGCCGAAGCCAGATAGCTGTCGCCCGCTTTATAGCTCAGGCCTGACGGGTCGATATCATGGCCTTTGGCGCTGCGCACCCAGCCCATCTGCGACAGCACGATGGTGACCGGCTCGGACGGCACCAGCTCGTTCTCGCTCAGCGCTTTGGCCTCTTCGCGTTCATTCAGCGGCGAACGGCGATCGTCGCCGTAGGCGGCGGCGTCGGCCTGCAGCTCTTTTTTCAGCAGGGTATTCATCTTGCGCTCAGAGGCGAGGATCGCCTGAATCTGATCGCGCTCTTTTTCCAGCTCGCTCTGCTCGCCGCGGATCTTCATCTCTTCCAGCTTCGCCAGGTGGCGCAGCTTGAGCTCAAGGATCGCTTCCGCCTGGGTTTCGCTGATGCCGAAGCGCGACATCAGCACCGGCTTAGGCTCATCCTCGCTGCGGATGATATGGATCACCTCGTCGATATTGAGGAAAGCGACCAGCAAGCCCTCAAGGATATGCAGACGACGCAGCACGCGTTCAAGGCGGTGGTTAAGACGGCGCTTGACGGTATCGCGACGGAATACCAGCCATTCCGACAGGATTTCCAGCAGGTTTTTCACCGACGGACGGTTGTCGAGGCCGATCATATTGAGGTTAACGCGATAGCTCTTCTCAAGATCGGTGGTGGCGAACAGGTGATGCATGACCTGATCGAGATCCACGCGATTTGAACGCGGCACAATCACCAGCCGCGTCGGGTTTTCATGATCCGATTCATCGCGCAGATCCTCTACCATCGGCAGCTTTTTATTGCGCATCTGCGCAGCAATCTGCTCCAGCACGCGCGCGCCGGAAACCTGATGCGGCAGCGCGGTGATCACGACTTCGCCGTCCTCTTTTTTCCAGACGGCGCGCTGGCGGATGGAGCCGCGACCGTTCTGGTAAATTTTACGGATTTCGTCGCGCGGCGTAATGATCTCCGCTTCGGTGGGGTAATCCGGCCCCTGCACGATATCCAGCAGCGCGTCGAGGCTGGTGTTCGGCTTATCAATCAGGGCGATCGCCGCCTGCGCCACTTCGCGCAGGTTGTGCGGCGGAATGTCGGTCGCCATGCCGACGGCGATACCGGTGGTGCCGTTCAGCAGGATATTCGGCAGCCGCGCGGGCAGCATTTTCGGTTCCTGCATCGTGCCGTCGAAATTCGGCACGAAATCCACGGTGCCCTGGCCCAGCTCGCCGAGCAGCACTTCCGCATATTTTGAAAGGCGTGACTCGGTGTAACGCATCGCCGCGAAGGATTTCGGATCGTCAGGCGCGCCCCAGTTACCCTGGCCATCCACCAGCGGATAGCGATAGGAGAACGGCTGCGCCATCAGCACCATCGCTTCATAACAGGCGCTGTCGCCGTGCGGATGATATTTACCCAGCACATCGCCCACGGTACGCGCTGATTTCTTGAATTTAGCGCTGGCGCTCAGACCGAGTTCCGACATGGCGTAAACGATACGGCGCTGTACCGGCTTAAGACCGTCGCCGATATAAGGCAAGGCGCGGTCCATAATCACGTACATCGAGTAGTTCAGATACGCGTTTTCGGTAAATTTGTGCAGGGCAAGACGCTCTGCCCCATCCTGTGTCATTTCGCTCATTAAGCTGGCATCCTCACTTCGTGGCCCGCAACGGCGAGTCATCCGGCGGTCATTTGGCGAGAATAGTACCTTATTCGCAGGATTTAGTCACAGGGAAGCCGTTGGGGAGGATGAGAATCGTCTGGCAATAAATAACGTGACATTGGCTGGAAAAATAAAACGGATTGGGAGCGCCATCACAATTATTTTTCGAGCTTTTATGTGAGCAAACTCGCATTTAATCCGCCTCAGCGCTGCCGTATTAATTCTGTCCGCGCCCGGAGACAACATTTAGTATTGTTGCTGCCGCCCTCCTTTTCTAAATTCATACTTCATAAGAGACACCTTTTTTTGCGACGGCTTGCTGGCACCAGAATAAACAGAACGAGGAATAATCCCGAGACGTTTCACCAAAATAAAGGGTGACCGAATGCAAATACTGACTTCGCGACAACACCGGTTAATGAAATTACTGTTGCACCAGGCGGCGCCGCAGCCGATTGGGCAGTTAGCGTTACAGCTTGGCGTCTCTGGAAAAACCATTCAGCGTGACCTGCAGGGGCTGGAGAGCTGGCTCAGCAACTGGGCGCTGACGCTGGAGAAATCGCCCGGCCGCGGCGTTCGGTTACGGGTAGATAATATCCAGCAGCGTTTGCAGCTGGAACAGCAGCTGAACGGCGGCGATGCGGCTGCTGACGCGCTCAGCCACAACAGCCGGCGGGTAAAAATCGCCTCGCAGCTGCTGAGCGAAGCCCCGCGCGCCACCTCGATTAGCAAGTTGTCCGAGCGCTACTTTATCAGCCACGCCTCGATTGTGAACGACCTGAAAGTAATTGAGGAGTGGCTGCAGCCGCTGGGGTTAACGCTGCAGCGCGGGCCCGGCGGCACCCATATTGAGGGTAATGAGCAGACGCTGCGCCAGGCGATGGTGTCGCTGATCAACGATGTGATGCAGCAAAACGTCGCGGGCGCGCCGCTGCTGCCCAGACTCGATCCCGGCAGCCAGCAAGCGCTGGTGCACTACTTCGGCGAGGAAGATGTCGCCTTTGTGCAGGCGCTGCTGCTGCAGATGGAGCAGCAACTCAGCTACCCGCTTGGCGACGCCTGGTATCTCAATCTGTGCACGCACATCCTGATCATGATGCACCGCATGGCGCAGGGCAACGCGCTGGCGCTGGAAGCGCTGACCTCTGTACAGGATCTGGATAAGCCCATTCTCGCTATCGCCCGGCAGATGGTGACGCGTATTGAACAGCGTATCGGCTGTACATTACCGGCGGATGAGGTCGGCTTTATTTATCAATATATCGTTTCCTCCGGCATTGTGGTGGAAGAGCGTGGCGATCAGGTGTTGCTACATAATCAATTTTCCACCGCTGAGTCGGTTAAAATAACCTGCGAATTAATCGATCGCTTCTCAGATTTTATTCAGCAGGACTTAGCGCACGACCGTTTATTATTTGAAGGCTTACTCGTACATATAAAGCCTTTATTAAACCGGCTCAAATACCATATTCATATTCGTAACCCGCTGCTGGACGATATTAAGCAGGAGATGGAAAGGATATTTTTCCTGACGCAGCAGGCAATGCAGCAAACCGCGCAAACATTTGCCCTTTCGCCGGTGGCCGACGATGAAATTGGTTATTTGTGCGTACATTTCCAGGCGGCGCTGGAGCGGCAAATTGCTCACAAACGCATTCTGGTGGTGTGCTCCAGCGGCGTCGGCACATCACACCTGCTGAAGAGCCGCATATTGCGCGCCTTCCCTGACTGGGAAATTGCTGGCGTGGTCTCAGCCAGCAATCAGGCCGCGTTTTGCCAGCACCACAGGGTGGATTTGGTCATCACCACCATCCATCTCGACGCCGGCACCATTCCGGCGGTGTATGTCAGTGCCTTTTTTAATGATGACGATATCCGGCGGGTCACCGACGCCATGATTGGCAGCCAGCTGCCCAACGGCGCGCCCTGCGCGTTGACCACACATTGATTGAATGAGGAACAACGATGGATATTTCCCGCATTCTGACGCCGCGCCGCGTTAACCTGGCGCTGACCGCCACCAGTAAAGAGGAGGCGATTAACGAACTCACCGACCTGCTGGTGAGCGACGGCACCATCAGCGATCGCGCGGCCTTTATCAGGGATGTCTGGCTGCGTGAAGCCGAAGGCTCGACCGGCTTCGAAAACCATATCGCTATCCCGCACGGCAAGTCGTCGGCGGTCAAACAAACCACGCTCGCCATTGGCCGCACCCAACAGGATATTCCGTGGGAAACGCTTGATGGCAGCCAGGTGCGCTGCATCATCCTGTTCGCCGTGCGGCTGGAGGATCAGAACACCACCCATATTCGCCTGTTGTCGCAGGTGGCCAGCGCGCTGGCCGATGATGAGGTGATAGCCCAACTGCTGGCGGAAAATGACCCCGGCAATATTATCCGGCTGTTTAGTCAGTACGCCGAAACCGACCTCTGTTAACACCCTACTACTCTGAGGTGCCACATGAATATCGTCTGTGTAGCGGCCTGCACCGCAGGCATCGCGCATACCTATATTGCGCGCGAAAAACTGATTAAAGGGGCTCACGCACTGGGCCATACCATCCACGTCGAAACGCAGGGCACCATCGGTACCGAAACACCGCTGACGCGCGAGCAGATCGACGCTGCTGACGTGGTGATCCTCGCCGTTGACGTCAAGATCAAAGGCGAAGAGCGCTTTCAGGGCAAGCCCATCGTGCGAGTGAAAACCGAAGTGGTGATCAAGTCACCGGTGAAATTCCTCGAAAAAGTGGCGGATTCACTGGCGCGCGCCTGAGGAGATCGATCATGAACGATCACAAACGTCAGTACGGCCAGGAGATTAAAGGCCATCTGCTTACCGGGATCTCATGGATGATTCCGCTGATCGTCGCCGCCGGGATCTGTATCGCGCTCGGCCAGGTGATTGGCGGGCCGGACGTCGGCAAGCAGGACGGCAGCGTCGCATGGATGCTGAACCAGATCGGCGGCTGGGGCATGGGGCTGATTGTGCCGCTGATCGGCGCGGCCATTGCTTACTCGATTGCCGATCGTCCCGGCTTCGCCCCCGGTCTGATCGTCGGCTTTATCTGCGGCCAGATCGGCACGGGCTTTATCGGCGGCATCCTGGGCGGTTTCCTTGTCGGCTATACCGTCCTGCTGCTGCGCCGGGCGATCAAACTGCCACAGTCGATGCAGGGACTGATGCCGATAATGGTGCTGCCGCTGTTAAGCACCATTATTGCCGGGCTGTTGATGATGACCTTTATCGGCCAGCCGATCGTCTGGCTGCAGAAAGCGCTGATTCATCTGCTGGAATCCATGCAGGGCGGCTCAAAGTTCGTGCTGGGCGCGGTTCTCGGCGCGATGGCCACCTTCGACTTCGGCGGGCCGATCAATAAAACCATGTCGCTGTTCGCCGACGGCATGCTGGTGGACGGCATTTACGGGCCGGAAGCGGTGAAGTTTGTCGGATCGATCATTCCGCCTTTCGGTATCACCCTCTCTTATCTGCTGACGCGCCATAAGTACACCAAAGCGGAGAAAGAGGCACTGAAAGCCGCCTTCCCAATGGGCATCTGCATGATTACCGAAGGAGTGATCCCGATTGCCGCACGCGATTTGCTGCGCGTAGTGGCCAGCTGCGTGGTGGCCTCCGCTCTGGCCGGTGGGCTGATTATGACGTGGGGCGTGGAAGCGCCGGTGCCACACGGCGGCATGTTTGTGGTGCCGCTGTTTACCAAACCCTGGCTGTTCTGCCTGGCGCTGGGCATCGGCACTCTGGTGTGCGGCGTGATGCTCTCGGTGATCAAGAAACCGGTCACCCAGCAGGATGAAGAGTTTGATGACGTGGAAGCGCCGGGCGTCCGCGATGAAGAGATTAAATTCACTCTGGAATAAGGAGCCGTCATGTTTGCCATGATGAACGATCTGATTCAGGCCGCCTTTCAGCACAGATATGCAGTGCTGGCGATCAACTGCTTCAACCTGGAAACCGCCCGCGCGGCGATTCAGGCGGCCGAACAGCAGCGCGCCCCGCTGATCCTGAATGTCTATCAGGGCCACAGTGCGCATTTTCCACCGACGGTGGCGGTGCCGCTGGTGCAGGCGCTGGCCAGTAACGCTACGGTGCCGGTGGCGCTGGCGCTTGACCACGGCAAAGCCTTTTCACTGCTTTGTCAGGCGTTTCGCGCCGGCTTTACCGGGCTGATGATTGACGCCTCAGCCGACCCGCTGGCAGATAACATTCGTCAGACCGCGGCGGTGGTGAGGATGGCGCACACCGCCGGCGTGTGCGTCGAGGGCGAACTGGGGCATATCGCCGATGCACCTACCTACGAGCTGGCCGATGCCTCGGTGAAGATGACCCAGGTCCAGGATGTGCTGCCGTTCATTGAGCAGACCGATATCGATCTGCTGGCTATTTCGGTCGGTACCGCGCACGGGCTCTATCCGCCGGGTGTGAAGCCGAAGATCGATTTTCAGCGGCTGCAGGAACTGCACGCCGTATCGACACGCCCGCTGGCGCTGCACGGCGGTTCCGGCACCCCGGCAGAGGATATTCGTCGCGTCAGCGAGTATGGCGTCGCCAAAATCAACCTGGGCGCCGCAGTGTTTGACGCCGGTAAGCGCGCAGTGCAGCAGGCGCTGCAGCAGCATCCGCACGCCGAGCTGGCCGATCTGCTCGGGCTGATGGAGTCCGCCTGTCGCGAAGTGGTGGCTGAGTATCTGGGCTGGTCGGGGTCGGCGAACCGGGCTTGACGTTTTACACCTTATCGTAGCGGCGTGTTTTATTGCGCCGCTACGGAATGCAGAAGATTTCCCACTTTATCCATCATCGGGTCGGCGCGCGCGTCGGCTCTGGTTAAACTCACGTTAAGGAAAAATTAACATGTTGATTTCAATGAAAGAAATGTTAGCACCTACCCGTGAACATCGCTTTGCCATCGGCGCATTTAACGTCGCTGACAGCTGCTTTATCCGCGCGGTGGTCGAGGAAGCGGAAGCCACCAGCACGCCGGCCATTATCTCCATTCACCCGAGCGAGCTGGAGTTCGTTACCGACGCGTTCTTTGGTTACGTGCGTGAGCGCACGCTGAAAAGCAAAGTGCCGTTTACCCTGCATCTCGATCACGGTGCGTCCATCGCTCAGGTGCTGCGCGCTATTCAGTGCGGTTTTACGTCAGTGATGATTGACGGCTCGCTGCTGCCGTATGAAGAGAACGTGGCGCTGACCAGAGAGGTGGTAACGCTGGCGCATGCAGTCGGCGTGTCGGTAGAGGGCGAGCTTGGCACCATCGGCGATACCGGCACTACGGTGGAAGGCGGCGTAAGCAAGGTGATTTACACCGAACCGGCGCAGGCAGAAGATTTCGTGCAGCGCACCGGCGTTGATACGCTGGCCGTGGCAATTGGTACGGCGCATGGCATCTACCCGAAAGATATGAAGCCAGAGCTGCAGATGCACATCCTGAAGGAGATTTCCCAGCGCGTGGATATTCCCCTGGTGTTGCACGGCGGCTCGGCCAACCCGGACGCTGAGATTGCCGAAGCGGTGACGCTTGGCGTCGGCAAAATCAATATTTCCAGCGACATGAAGTACGCCTATTTCGCTAAGCTGCGCGAGATTCTGGCACGTGAAAGCTGGTGGGATCCCAACGTGATTTATCCGGATGCCATCGCCGCCGCCAAAGCGGTGATCCGCTACAAAATGAATCTGTTTGGCGGGCTGGGCAAAGCAGGGTTATATCGCTAAAAGCTGCCCCATCCGTAGCGGCGCCGCAATACAACACGCTGCTACGGTAGGGGTATGTCGTGCGCGCTGTTACTTCATCACGCCCAGCCACTGCTGCGCGATCTGCGCATATTCGCCGGTGGCGGTGCTGAGATGCAACCACTGATCGACATACAGCTTCCAGCTCATATCATCACGCGGGATCATGTAAGCCTTCTCGCCATACTGCATCGGCTGCTGCGGATTAATGGCGCACAGCGACGGATAGTGCTGCTGCTGGAACAGCGCTTCGGAGGCGTCAGTGATCATTACGTCAGCTTTCTTATCCACCAGCTGCTGGAAAATGGTGGTATTTTCCGCCAGCTGCAGACTGGCCTGCGGCAGAAGCCTGTGTACAAAGGCTTCGTTGGTGCCGCCGGCCGGTTCGATCACCCGTACCTCCGGCTTGTTGATTTGCTCAACCCGCTGATACTTCGCTTTATCGGCGCAGCGCACCAGCGGGATTTTGCCATCGACGCCGAGCGGCTGGGCGAACCAGGCGATCTGCTGGCGCTTTAGCGTCACCGACACGCCGCCCAGCGCGATATCGCACTGCTTCTCTTTGAAATCCTGCGACAGGGTTTTCCAGGTGGTCGGCACCCAGCTGATTTTCGCGTCAAGGCTGGCGGCCAGCGACTGCGCCATGGTGATATCCAGCCCCTCATACTGGCCATCCGGGCGCAGATAAGTGTAGGGCTTGTAGTCGCCGGTGGTGCAGACCTTCAGGGTTTTGCTGGCGAGAATTTGATCCAGACGGGCGTCCGCCTGCGCAATGCCGCTGGCCAGCAGCAGCGCGCTGAAAAGGTATTTACGCATTGTTCTTCTTCTGTATGGCGTGATGAGTGTGGACAGAGTGTGTCATAACCCGCCCGATTATTGCTTCCAGCGCAAAAGTCTTGTGATCCGAATCCCATTTTTCCGCCGCTGCTGAGCGCGTAAAGTAGCCGTCTATTGCAACACACATGAGATTATCAATGAGCAACATTCTTATTATCGACGGCGGTAAAACCTTCGCCCACTCCAAAGGCGAACTGAACCACACCCTGACCGAAGTAGCGGCCAGCCAGCTGCGCGACCTGGGGCATCAGGTCAGCGTCACTGTTGCCGACAGCGACTACGTAATCGCGGAAGAAGTGCAAAAGTATCGCGACAGCGACGTGGTTATTTATCAGATGCCGGGCTGGTGGATGGGCGAGCCCTGGACGGTGAAACGCTATATCGACGAGATCTTTACCGAAGGTCACGGCGTGCTCTACGCCAGCGATGGCCGCTCACGCGCCGACGCCAGCAAAAAATATGGTTCGGGCGGTCTGCTGCAGGGCAAAAAATATATGCTGTCGCTGACCTGGAACGCGCCGCTGGAAGCCTTTACCGATCCGGATCAGTTCTTTGAAGGCGTCGGCGTCGACGGCCTCTATCTGCACTTCCATAAAGCGAACCAGTTCCTGGGAATGGAGGCGCTGCCGACCTTTATCTGTAACGACGTCATCAAGATGCCGGACGTGCCGCGCGATATTGCACGTTATCGGACACATCTCAGCGAGATCTTTGCTTAACTGAAAGCGTGCCCGCAAACAGGAGACGTAAATGCTAACGGTAGTTGCTGAGATTTGTATTAAACCAGGACATCGCAATAAAGTGCTAGAGGCGATCTCTTCGCTTATCCCGATGGTGCTGGCCGAAGAGGGCTGCCATCAGTATGACGCGCTGGTCGATCACCAGGCGCAGGTGCCATGGAAGCATAATTCGCCCGACTCCATCTTTATGCTGGAGCAGTGGGAGTCGCTGCGCCATCTGGAGCAGCATCAGCAGATGCCGCATATGGAAGCGCATCGCGAAAAGATCAAAGATGACGTGCTGGACGTGAAGATTCTGGTGCTGGAGCCTACGGCCTGATTTAACGCGCTGACACGCGCCGCGCGCCTGCTGGCTCGCGGCTTTTTTTTGTCAGAAACGCGCCTGCAAAGCGATCTCCTCATGGAGAAAGTCAAGAAAGCAGGTGATGCGCGACGCCAGCTCCGCGTTGCGGTAGTAAACGGCATGCACCGGCAGTCTGATGTCGTGCGTCTGCTGCACCAGCACCTCTTTTAACCGGCCCTCGGCGAGATCCTGATGGCTAACGAAGTCAGATATGCGTGCGATGCCCTGTCCCGCCAGGGTGAGCTGACGGATGATTTCGCCGCTGGATGCAGCGATAGTCGGCTGAATGCGCAGCAGCTCGCCTTCGCGCTGCCAGACGGGCCAGACGTTGTGCATCTCCAGCTGGCTGAAGCCAATAAGCTGATGCTGTGCCAGCGCCTCGACGCTCTGCGGCTCGCCATATTTCTGCAAATAGTCCGGGCTGGCCAGCAGCCGCACCTTACTGCTGCCGAGCATCCGGGCGCGCATGGTCGAATCCCGCAGCTCGCCGATGCGAATGGCGATATCGGTCTGCTGCTCCAGCAGATCGATAACGATATCGTCGGTATTGAGCTCCAGCTGGATCAGCGGATAGCGCTGCCGGAACGCGCCGATCAGCGGCACGATAACGTGCTGCATGAAAGGGGCCGCGGCGTTGATACGCAGGCGGCCTGACGGCGTTTCTCTCCGTCGGGCGATCTGCTCTTCCGCCTGCTCGACGGAAAGCAGTATCTGGCGCGCGTGGGTAAGGAAAAGCTGGCCCTCTTCGGTTAAGGCCAGCCGCCGCGTGGTGCGGTGCAGCAGGGTGCTGTTGAGTTTAGCTTCGAGGCGGCTCAGGGCGCGGCTCACGCCTGAACTGGTTTGATCCAGCAGCTCCGCCGCCGAGGTGATTGAACCGCAGTCCGCCACCGCTACCAGCACGCGCAGCTCTTCCAGCGTGACTTTCATCATCTACTCCGTTGCGCGGCGGACGCGCTAAACAGGGCCGCAGCCCTGAGTGATGCACGACGCCGCAGCGCGATGATTACACTTCGATATCGGCCATATCGCCTTTTTCCTGCAGCCAGTTGCGACGATCTTCCGAGCGCTTCTTGGCCAGCAGCATATCCATTACCCGCAGCGTCTGCTCGACGTCGCTCTCATCCACCGTTAACTGCACCAGGCGGCGCGTGTTGGGGTCGAGCGTGGTTTCGCGCAGCTGCAGCGGGTTCATCTCGCCCAGCCCTTTAAAGCGCTGCACGTTCGGTTTGCCCTTCTTGCGCTTGAGCTGCTCCAGCACGCCCTCTTTCTCATCTTCGTCGAGGGCGTAATAGACTTCTTTGCCGAGATCGATACGGTAGAGCGGCGGCATCGCGACGTAAACGTGGCCGCCTTTCACCAGCGAACGGAAATGTTTCACAAACAGCGCGCACAGCAGCGTGGCGATATGCAGGCCGTCCGAGTCCGCATCGGCAAGGATGCAGATTTTGCCGTAGCGCAGCTGGCTAAGATCTTCGCTGTCGGGATCGATGCCGATCGCCACGGAGATGTCATGCACCTCCTGCGACGCCAGCACTTCGTCGGAGGAGACCTCCCAGGTGTTAAGGATCTTGCCCTTCAGCGGCATGATCGCCTGATATTCGCGATCGCGCGCCTGCTTGGCAGATCCGCCTGCGGAGTCACCTTCCACCAGGAACAGTTCGGTTTTATTCAGGTCCTGCGCGGTGCAGTCGGCCAGCTTGCCCGGCAGCGCCGGTCCGCTGGTGAGCTTTTTACGCACCACTTTTTTCGCCGCGCGCATACGGCGCTGCGCGCTGGAGATCGCCAGCTCCGCCAGCTGTTCTGCCGCCTGCACGTTCTGATTGAGCCACAGGCTGAAGGCGTCTTTCACCACCGCCGAAACGAAGGCGGCGCACTGGCGCGACGACAGACGCTCTTTGGTCTGTCCGGCGAACTGCGGGTCCTGCATCTTCACCGAAAGCACGTAAGCGCAGCGATCCCAGATATCTTCCGCCGACAGCTTCACGCCGCGCGGCAGAATATTGCGGTATTCACAAAACTCGCGCATGGCGTCGAGCAGGCCCTGACGCAGGCCGTTGACGTGCGTGCCGCCCTGCATGGTCGGGATCAGGTTGACGTAGCTTTCGGTCAGCAGCTCGCCGCCTTCCGGTAGCCATAACAGCGCCCAGTCCACCGCTTCCGTCTCGCCGGAGAAGCTGCCGACGAAGGGATTTTCCGGCAGCGTCGGCAACCCGTTAACCGCTTCACACAGGTAGTCGGTCAGGCCATCTTCGTAGCACCAGCGCTGTTCGGTATTGTTGACCTTGTCTTTAAAGACAATCTCAACGCCGGGACAGAGCACCGCTTTTGCCTTCAGCAGATGGGTCAGACGAGACACAGAGAAGCGTGGGCTATCGAAGAAGCTTTCATCAGGCCAGAAGTGAACGCTGGTACCGGTGTTGCGCTTCGCTACCGTGCCGGTTTTGGTCAGCTCCTGCACCTTTTCGCCATTTTCGAACGCGATGTCATACACTTCGCCGTTGCGGCGCACCGTGACTTCCACCCGCTTCGACAGGGCGTTGACCACGGAGATGCCGACGCCGTGCAGGCCGCCCGAGAACTGGTAGTTTTTGCTGGAAAACTTGCCGCCCGCATGCAGGCGACACAGGATCAGCTCAACGGCGGGAACGCCCTCTTCCGGATGGATGTCCACCGGCATGCCGCGTCCGTCGTCGATTACTTCCAGCGACTGATCGGCGTGCAGAATCACTTCGACCCGTTTCGCATGGCCCGCCAGCGCCTCATCGACGCTGTTATCAATGACTTCCTGACCGAGATGGTTAGGACGCGTCGTATCGGTGTACATGCCGGGACGACGGCGAACAGGCTCAAGGCCGGTCAGAACCTCAATAGCATCCGCGTTATAGCTTGATTGACTCATGATAAATTTCTAATCAGAAGCGTGAAATTATGTGCAATTTCCGCGAGTTAGTCGTGATTCAGACCCAGAAAGTCCAGAATCTGCGGGAAATAGCGCTCGAATCCGGTAAACGCATGATTACCGCCCTGCTCCACCGTTTGTCGGCACGCGCTGTAGTAGCCGAGCGCCTGGCGGTAATCCAGCACTTCGTCGCCCGTTTGCTGCAGCAGCCAGAGTAAATCGGGCGCTTCCAGCGGGTCAATCTGCATGACTTTCAGATCGTAAATGTGGCGTGACTCTAACACATATTGCTGGCCCGTGTAGGGATTCCGGTTCACCCCCAGATAATCGGTGAGCAGCTCAAAGGGGCGCACCGCCGGATTGACCACCACGGCCGGCAGCATAAAGCACTGGGATAGCCAGGTGGCGAAATAGCCGCCCAGCGAAGAGCCGATTAAGCCGAGCGGCTGGCCGCTCAGAGCCATCACTTTCTCTTCCAGCAGCGCGGCGGCGTCGGCGGGAAAAGCGGGCAGCTGCGGCACAATAACGTCGATATGCGGATGCGTCGCCGCCAGCCACTGCTGCAGCTGCGTCGCCTTGGCGGAGCGCGGCGAGCTGTTAAACCCGTGCAGATAGAGCAGCGCCGCCATGCGTCAGTATCCGTCCGAATCCAGGTCCGGCCGAAAAGCGTCGGTTTGCAACCGCTCCACTTCGGTATCGAAAGAGCCGTCCGGGTAGAGCGTAAACCAGCGCCAGCCGGGCGCGACGGTATCAATAGTGAAGCTGGTGCAGTGCGGTTTGAACTGCACGCAGGTAGAGGGCGTCGCCAGCACGCGGCGATCGCGCCAGATAAGATCCAGCTCCTGATGAATATGGCCGCACACCAGGGTGCGTGCTAAAGGATAGTTTTGCAGCACCGCGTCCAGCTGATGGGAATTGCGCAGGCTGTGCTGATCGAGCCAGGTGCAGCCACTGGCCAGCGGATGATGATGCAGCACCACCAGCGTGTGGCGCTGCGGCCTGGCCGCCAGCGTCTTCTCCAGCCACTCCAGCTGGTAGTCGCTCAACATGCCGTGCGGCACGCCGAATACCTGGCTGTCGAGCATCACCAGCTGCCAGTGCTCGCCAAGCAGAACGTGCTTATACGCGGCGATCTTCGCCTCGGCCAGGGTATCGACCATTGCCGGCTGGAAATCGTGATTGCCCGGCAGCCAGACGCAGGGTTTCGGCAGACGTGTGATACCCTCAGCGAAGTGCTGATAGGCTTCGACGGAGTGATCCTGAGCGAGATCGCCAGTGGCGATAATCAGGTCGTACTCGCGCTGCTGCGCCGCTATGGCGTCCAGCACCGCGTCATAACTCGCCCAGGTATTGACTCCCAGCAGCGATTCATTTTTTCCAGCGAAAAGGTGGGTGTCCGTGATTTGCAAAATCCTGATCCCGGCCCCATTCGCCGCAGGAAGTGTTAGCAGGCTATCCAAAGCGTTTCCTTCGTCTCCACGCCGCATAATGCATTATCTGTGCGATCAGCAGACCGGCGCTGCCATCGCGCCCTGCGCCAGGCAGTAGCGCAACCAGTCTGCCAGAAACTGGTTAATCTGATGTTTTTCGTCGCGCTGATGCAATTTTTTATTGGGATAATCATAGCGCGCTTTAAAGCGATAGATCTGCTGTGTTGAACACACTTCGGCGACCAGCGCATCATGATAGAGCCGCACCGACATCGACGGCAAACTCCAGTAACTGACGGTAGGCGCCACCTGGCGGATCTCCACCAGCGTGGTATAGCGCGTGGACTCTTCTATGGTCAACTGATAGCGGGCGCCGTTTACCTGATAGACCACCGACGCGCCAGCCTCGTCGCTGCGCGGCAGCAAACGACGCAGCTGGGCGAAATTGGTTTCGCAGAGCCGCATCATTTCAGGGAAATCAGGGATATAGCGCTGTTTCATTTTAGCTTCCACTCTTCTCGTAGTTTTTCATAGTGCAACGCCAGCCATTGCAGGGCGATGACGGACGCCGCGTTATCAATAATCCCCTCTTCCACCCAGCGGTAAGCCTGTTCGCGGCTCACCACATGCACAAGAATATCCTCATTCTCTTCCTCCAGGCCGTGGCATCCTTTTGCCAGGCTGGCATCCACTTCTCCCACCAGGATCGATAAACGCTCACTGGTGCCGCCAGGGCTGGCGAGGTAGTTTAACACGGGTTTAACGCGACCGACGGTCAGCCCCGCTTCTTCTACGGCTTCACGTCGCACCACATCTTCGGCGCTTTCGTTGGGCTCGATAATGCCCGCCACCATTTCCAGCAGCCAGGGCGTTTTGCTGACGTCAAAGGCGGGAATGCGGATCTGTTCGATCAGCACCACTTCGTCACGTAAGGGATCATAGGGTAGCAGCACGGCAGCGTGTCCACGCTCGAAAACTTCGCGCACCACTTCGTTGCTCATTTCGCCATTAAAACGGCGATGACGAAACCGGTAACGAACAATGGAAAAAAAACCTTTCCAGGCGGTTTCGCGTGCAATAATTTCTACATCGTTTTTTGTAAAAGTCACTGGGGATTTTTTTTCGCCGCTCATCGTCGGACTCCTTATGCAGATTGGGACGGAGCGGCAAAAAGCCAACCCACAGGCTCCATCCGAGTGGTTCTTTCTGAATTATTTACGTAAATTAGGGAGAGAAGGCACGTTCAGCCAACTTATCTCACAGTCGCACTCTGCTAGAATCTGCGATTATTTTTTGGCTTATCCGGCAGCGCTACCCCTGTTATTTGCTGCAACAAAAGGAATGCAAATGAAAAAACTGCTCCCACTTCTCATTGGGCTGAGCCTGGCCGGTTTCAGCCTCGCTAGCCAGGCAGAGGACCTGCTGCAGGTCTATCAACAAGCGCGTCTGAGCAACCCGGATTTACGTAGCTCCGCAGCCACCCGTGACGCTGCCTTTGAAAAGATCAATGAAGCGCGCAGTCCTTTGTTGCCTCAGTTAGGTTTAGGCGCGGATTACACCTACAGCAATGGTTATCGCGACAGTAGTGGTCTTCATTCCAACACGACCAGCGGATCGCTGCAATTAACCCAGACCATTTTTGATATGTCAAAATGGCGCGCGTTGACGCTGCAGGAAAAAGCCGCCGGTATTCAGGATGTGACCTATCAGGTCGCGCAACAGGATTTAATCCTGAATACCGCTACCGCCTATTTCAATGTATTAAAGGCGATCGACACCCTGTCATACACCGAAGCGCAAAAACAGTCGATCTATCGCGAGCTGGATCAAACCACCCAGCGTTTTAACGTCGGCCTGGTGGCGATTACCGATGTCCAGAACGCCCGCGCACAGTATGACAGCGTGCTGGCGAACGAAGTGACCGCGCGCAACAACCTCGACAATATGATCGAGTCGCTGCGTCAGATTACCGGCAATGAGTACCTTTCGCTGGCTTCGCTGAATATCGATCGCTTTAAAACCACCAAACCGGATGCGGTCAGCGCGCTGCTGAAACAGGCGGAGAGCCGTAACCTGAACCTGCTGTCGGCGCGTCTGAACCAGGATCTGGCGCGCGAGCAGATCCGCTCCGCTGAAACCGGCCATATGCCGACGCTGGATCTGACGGCGTCAACCGGCCTGTCGAACAGCAAATATGGCGGCAGCCGCGCTAACCAGAGCGCAGGCAGCACCGACTCTATCAGCGGCACCAACCAGGTGGGCCTGAGCTTCTCTCTGCCGCTCTACAGCGGCGGCGCGGTCACCTCGCAGGTGAAACAGGCGCAGTATAACTACGTCAGCGCCAGTGAGCAGCTTGAGAGCGCGCATCGCTCTGCCGTGCAGACCGTGCGTTCCTCTTATAACAACGTGAACGCCTCAGTGAGCAGCATCGACGCCTACAAACAGGCGGTAGTCTCCGCGCAAAGCTCGCTGGATGCGATGGAAGCGGGTTATCAGGTCGGTACGCGCACCATTGTCGACGTGCTGGACGCGACCACTACGCTCTATAACGCCAAGCAGCAGCTCTCCGACGCGCGTTACAGCTATTTGATTAACCAGCTCAATATCAAATATGCACTGGGTACGCTGAACGAGCAGGATCTGCAGCAGCTTAACAGCCAGCTCGGCAAAGAGATCTCTACGTCTCCGGAAAGTGTTGCGCCCGAAAATCCGCAGCAGACCGCACGCGTCGATAACGGCCCGTCAGCAGAGCCAGCGGCCCCTGCGGCGCGCCCTGCCGCCAGACGCAGCAGTGCGAATCCGTTCCGCAATTAATCCTCTACGGGCCGCTTTGCGGCCCGTCTCCCCGTTAAACGTATAACAACGTAAAGATCCTTTCCTCATCAGGCCCTCAGCTTCATTTTCCACTAGCGATCCCCTATTCTGAGCATCACCTTTGGGCACAGGATGATAAATATGAAACGGACAAAAAATATTCGCCATGCCGCTTTTCGTAAAAGCTGGCAGGCCCGACATGTAACGCCTGTCGCACTGGCCATTGCCGCGGTATTTACCCTGGCGGGCTGCGAGCAGAGCGATGAAACGGTCTCCATGTATCAAAACGCAGATGACTGCAGCAAGGCCAATCCAGGCCAGAGCGCGCAGTGCACCACGGCGTACAATAACGCGCGGAAAGAAGCGGAACGCACCGCGCCGAAATACGCCTCGCGCGAAGACTGCGTGGCGGAGTTTGGCGAGAATCAGTGCCAGCAGGCGCCAGCGCAGGCAGGTACGGGCACGACGCAGAACGCTGAAGCGCAGCAGAGCGGCAGTTTCTGGATGCCGCTGATGGCGGGCTACATGATGGGCCGCCTGATGGGCGGCGGCGCAGGCGTCGCTCAGCAGCCGCTCTTTTCTCCGCGTACGCCGAACAGCCCGGCAAACGGTCAGTTTGTTGACGCGTCGGGTAAAAACTACGGCCCCGCCACGTCCGGCCGCACCATGAACGTGCCGAAAACCGCGCTGGCGCCGAAACCGGCCACCACCACGACGACCGCACGCGGCGGCTTCGGCGAAACGGTCGCGAAGCAGAACAGCATGGCGCGCAGCAGCGCCGGCGGCACCTCCAGCCGCTCGCTGGGAGGCTAAGGCCGATATGCAACGCATCGCGATTAACGAGCGTCCTGACTGGCGCGCAAAAGCGACGGAATATGGCTTTAATTTTCACACCATGCACGGCGAGCCGTACTGGTGTGAAGATGCCTACTACCAGTTCACCCTGGCGCAAATAGATAAACTGGAAGCGACCACGGCGGAACTGCACCAGATGTGTCTGCAGGTGGTGGAAAAAGTGGTCAGCAGCGAACAGCTGCTGGAAAAATTCCGCATTCCGAAACACACTTGGGATTTCGTACGCGACTCCTGGAAGCTGCGCCAGCCGTCGCTCTACTCGCGCCTGGATCTCGCCTGGGACGGCAAGGGCGACGCAAAGCTGCTGGAGAACAATGCGGACACGCCGACCTCGCTTTATGAAGCGGCCTTTTTTCAGTGGATCTGGCTGGAGGATCAGCTTAACGCCGGGCAACTGCCCGCGGGCAGCGATCAGTTCAACAGTCTGCAGGAGAAGATTATCGAGCGTTTCGCTGCGCTGCATCAGCAGCACGGCTTCCAGTGGCTGCACTTCGCCTGCTGCCGCGATACCGAAGAGGATCGCGGCACGGTGCAGTATCTACAGGACTGCGCCACTGAAGCCGGATTGCCGAACGAGTTTCTCTACATTGACGACATCGGCCTCGGCGATAAAGGGCAGTTCACCGACGTGCAGGATCAGGTAATCAGCAACCTGTTCAAGCTCTATCCCTGGGAGTTTATGCTGCGCGAGATCTTCTCTACCAAGCTGGCGGATGCGGGCGTACGCTGGCTGGAACCCGCCTGGAAGAGCATCATCTCCAACAAGGCGCTGCTGCCGATGCTGTGGCAGATGTTTCCCAACCACCCCAACCTGCTGCCCGCTTATTTCGCCGAAGACAACGTGCCGCACATGGATAAATATGTGGTTAAGCCGCTCTTCTCACGCGAAGGTGCCAATATTCGCATCGTAGAAAACGGTCAGGAGATCGCGCGCGTCGACGGGCCCTATGGCGAAGAGGGTATGATCGTGCAGCAGTTCTGCCCGCTGCCGAAGTTCGGCGACAGCTATACGCTGATCGGCAGCTGGCTGATTGACGATCAGCCAGCTGGCATCGGTCTGCGCGAGGATCGCGACCTGATCACTCAGGATCTTTCGCGCTTCTATCCTCACGCCTTTATCGAGTAAACCAGGCGGGCCGCACTGGCCCGCTTTTCTTTTAGCCCACCTGTACCGACAGCATGCTGATAGCCCCCATCTCAATGCCATTTACCGGCACGGTCACCGGCTCGTCAGCCTGACGCGTGCCCAGCACATAGAGCAGCGGTAGATAGTGTTCCGGCGTTGGGTTCGACAGCGCTGCGTCCTGATGCTGCATAAAGTTCACCAGCGGATGCGCGGCGGCGTCGCCCTGAAAGGTCAGATTATCCTGTACGAATTGATTAAAGCGCTGCGCCCACGGCCAAGCCTCCGCCGTTTCGTCCCAACGAGCCTTACGCAGGTTGTGCACCACGTTGCCGCTGGCGACGATCATCACACCGCTATCACGCAGCGCTGCCAGCTTTTTCCCCTGCTCAAAGTGCCAGGCAGGCGGCTGCGTCGCATCCACGCTGAGCTGCACCACCGGAATATCGGCGTCAGGATACATCTTGATCAGCACGCCCCAGCTGCCGTGATCGAATCCCCACTCATGGTCGAGATGCACTTCTACCGGCGCGAGCGTATCTGCAATCTCCTCAGCCAGTGCTGGCGAACCTGGCGCGGGATAGCGCGTATCGAACAGCGCCTGCGGGAAACCGCCGAAGTCATGGATCGTGCGCGGATCTTTCATCGCCGTGACCGCCGTGCCGCGCGTGTACCAGTGTGCCGATACCGCGATAATGGCGCGCGGACGCGGCAGCGTATCGCCCGCCTGACGCCAGGCCTGCGTATAGCGGTTCTCTTCCAGCACGTTCATTGGGCTGCCATGTCCCAGGAACAGCGCGGGCATACGTGTTTGCATCATTAATCCTCACACATTCTCTGTCGAATAACGATACGCCCTTTAACTGCGGCGGAAACGCGCATAAACGTGATGAAGTCCATCAGTGTTTTTGAATAACAGCAAACCGACACATCTTTACCAAAATTAACTCGACGTTTCGTAGGGTTATCGCTAATTTTATGCGAATGATTATCATTAAGGAGAATGCGATGTCGGTACCTCTGCTGCTCACCGTGCTGGCTGGCGGCGCCACTTTTATCGGCGCGATATTCGGCGTGCTGGGACAGAAGCCGTCCAACCGCATGCTGGCGTTTGCGCTCGGCTTTGCGGCGGGGATTATGCTGCTGATTTCGCTAATGGAGATGCTGCCGACCGCGCTGCGTACTGAAGGAATATCGCCCATACTCGGTTACGGCATGTTTATGCTGGGCCTGCTCGGTTATTTCGCGCTGGACCGCCTGCTGCCGCACCAGCATCCGCAGGATCTGATGGCGGCGCAACGTCAACCGGCGAAACTGCGCCGCACGGCTATCCTGCTGACGCTGGGCATCAGCCTGCATAACTTTCCCGAAGGCGTCGCAACCTATGTCACCGCCAGCAGCGATATGGAGCTGGGACTGGGCATCGCGCTGGCGGTGGCGATCCACAATATTCCTGAAGGTCTGGCGGTAGCCGGTCCCATGTACGCCGCCACCGGCTCGAAAAGCAAAGCGCTGTTCTGGGCGTGCGTCTCCGGCATGGCGGAGATCCTCGGCGGAGTGCTGGCGTTTTTGCTGCTCGGCCCACTGATGTCGCCAGTGGTTATCGCCGCGGTGATGGCGGCTGTCGCGGGCATTATGGTGGCGCTGTCGGTGGATGAGCTAATGCCGCTGGCGCGAGAGATCGATCCCCATAACAATCCGAGCTATGGCGTGCTGTGTGGCATGACGGTGATGGGCGCAAGCCTCGCGCTGCTGCAGGTAAGTGACTTAAGCTAAGCGCCAGCGGCTAAAAAAAACGGGCCGCTAACGGGCCCGTTTTTTTTTTGATTAGCTGCTCAGCTTAGCTGGCCTGGCGCGTTTCGCGCGCGCGGCGATAAGCGACCAGATCTTCAATGGTGACCACCGGCATATTGTTCGCTTTGGCGAAGACAATAGCTTCCGGCGCGTGCGCCATAGTGCCGTCGTCATTGGTCAGTTCACACAGCACGCCTGCTGGCTTAAAGCCCGCCAGCGTCACCAGATCGATGGTCGCTTCGGTATGGCCGCCGCGTGTAAGAACGCCGCCGTCGCGCGCGCGCAGTGGGAAAACATGGCCCGGACGATTCAGGTCGCTCGGCTTCGCGTCATCAGCAATCGCCGCGCGAATAGTCGTAATGCGATCTTTAGCCGAGACGCCGGTGGTTACGCCTTCAGCAGCTTCAATAGTAACCGTAAAACCGGTGCCATAAGAGCTGGTGTTGTTCTCCACCATCATCGGCAGCTCAAGCTGCTGACGACGCTCTTCGGTCAGGCAAAGGCAAACAATGCCGCTGCCGTGGCGGATGGTCAGCGCCATCTGCTCAACGGTCATGGTTTCCGCTGCGAAGATCATATCGCCTTCGTTCTCGCGGTCTTCGTCGTCAAGCACCATTACGCCGCGTCCCTCACGGAGCGCAGCCACTGCACGTTCTACACGCTGTTCCGGCGTGCCAAATTCAGAAAGAAGCGTCTGATTCATGGTAATAAAGCCTTATAAAATATATGAGTTACCAGAATCAGGGCGAGCTTAGGAGTGATGTCATTAAGACATGGCAATAACGCGAAGCGGGCGTAGCCCGGCAGATGTCGTTACCCTCTCCCATCCGGACTTTAACCGTCGGCCCCGGAATTACACCGGATCTGCTGACCTTCCCGTTGCCGGGAAGCGCTCGCGGGCTTTCAGCTATTGCTGATTTACCGCCGGTGGGGAATTTCGCCCCGCCCTGAGAATAAGCAAAATTACTATAGCGCCAATCCACAGGCCGGGCAATCGACAAAACCGCAAATGCTTTTGCATTTCAGGCTGTATAGGGTGCTCATCAGCGGCAAAGAGAGTGCAAGCCGCGCGTCAGGAAAATGGCGGGGCGAGCAGGCAAGGAGGCCGGGTTTTACGCTTTTGTGCTCGGACGCTCTCTGGCGCACAGACAGGTTAATCATCACCGGGAGCGTTTTGCCCTTCCCGCCGTGTCGATTTCGGGTTTAACCTTTTCGTTTCAGGCATTACACTTAACCCTTATCAGGATCCAACCCCTGCTGTCACCAGCAACACGAAACCAGGAAATCATCATGATCGACACGAAAAAAATTGAACAACTTGCGCGTCAGGTGCACGAGGCGATGCCGAAAGGGATTCGTGAATTTGGCGACGATGTCGAAAAGAAAATCCGCCAGGTTCTGCAGGCGCAGCTGACGCGTATGGATTTGGTTAATCGTGAAGAGTTCGACGTGCAGACGCAGGTGCTGCTGCGCACGCGTGAAAAGCTGGCCGCGCTGGAACAGCGCCTGGCGCAGCTGGAAAGCCATCAGCCTTCCGCGCCAGCCCCGGCAGTCGTTACGCCCGATCCGGCAGGTAAAATCGACACGCCGCAGTAAGCATGTTACGGCGGGCGCGACGCGCCCGCCCGCATCATTACTCGCCGCGAATGGTTTTGATGATGTTAGTTGTAGAGATGCCGTCCTCGAAGTTAAGCACGCGCACGTCGCCGCCGTTCGCCCACACCTCTTTGCTGCCTGCGATATCTTCAGGTTTGTAATCACCGCCTTTTACCAGCAGGTCGGGCAAAACGCCTGCGATCAGACGCTGCGGCGTATCTTCTTCAAACGCCACTACCCAGTCCACCGCTTCCAGCGCGCCGAGCACAATCATACGATTGACCAGCGGATTCACCGGACGGCTGTCGCCTTTCAGACGTTTCGTCGAGGCATCGCTGTTGACCGCCACGATCAGGCGATCGCCCAGCTTGCGCGCATTGGCCAGATAAGAGACGTGGCCCGCGTGCAGAATATCGAACACGCCGTTAGTCATCACCACTTTCTCGCCGCGCTTGCGCGCCTGCTCTACCGCGACTTTAAGCTGCGCTTCGTTCATGATGCCGAAGCCTTCGTCCGGACGCGCATGAATGGCGTTTTCCAGCTCGACCGGGCTGACCGTAGAGGTACCCAGCTTGCCGACCACGACGCCCGCCGCCGCGTTCGCCATAAAGCACGCCTCTTCAAGGGAATCGCCCGCCGCCAGCGTCGCAGCCAGCACGCCGATAACGGTATCGCCCGCGCCGGTTACGTCAAAGACTTCCTGCGCCTGCGTCGGCAGATGCAGCGGCGCTTTGCCAGGCTGCAGCAGCGTCATGCCGTTTTCAGAGCGCGTCACCAGCAGCGCGGAGAGTTCATAATCCGCCACCAGCTGCATACCACGGCTGACAATCTCTTCTTCGTTTTTGCATTTGCCGACCACCGCTTCAAACTCCGACAGGTTCGGCGTAAGCAGCGTCGCACCGCGATAGCGCTCGAAGTCGGTGCCTTTAGGATCGATCAGCACCGGCACATTCGCCTCGCGTGCCAGCCGGATCATGGTCTGCACGCTGGAGAGCGCGCCTTTCGCATAGTCGGAGAGCACCAGCGCGCCGGCGGCGGCCAGCGACTGACGCAGCCGCTGATGGATAGGTTCCGGATCGACCTGCTCAAAACCCTCTTCGAAATCGAGACGGAGCAGCTGCTGATTGCGCGACAATACGCGCAGTTTGGTGATAGTGGGATGGGTTTTGACCGCAACGAAGTCACAGCGAACATTGACGTTTTTCAGCGTTTCGCTCAGCACGCGCGCCGCATCATCTTCGCCAGTTAAGCCGATCAGCTGCGAAGCGGCGCCCAGCGCTGCAATGTTCATCGCCACGTTTGCCGCGCCGCCGGGACGCTCTTCAATAGCGTCCACTTTCACCACCGGCACCGGCGCTTCAGGAGAGATACGGCTGGTTGGGCCATACCAGTAGCGATCCAACATCACATCGCCTACGACCAGCACCGAAGCACGGTCGAACGCGGGCAAAGTAACTTTCATTCCAGACACTCCAGACTGCAGTAAAAATAGTGCGCGGATGATAGCACAGATGCGATCCGCGCTATCAACAGGCGCTTAAGGTGTTAGCGACGACGCCAGCCAGCGCTGCCAGCTCGCCATTACGGTTTGCCGCTCGGCGGCGAAGGCTTCAGGCTCGACATGGGCGGGCAGCTCCTGCAACGCCAGATGATGCAGCGCGTCGCGCAGCGTGACATAGGCACGCGTCAGCGCCTGCGCTTCCTCTTCCGGCATTTTGTCATAGCGCGCCGCCAGCTCGAAGATACGCACATTGTCGGACCAGCGCGTCAGTTCGGGCTGTTCGGCAGCCCAGGCTAAGACCAGATATTGCGCGATGAATTCAATATCGGTAATGCCGCCCTGGTCGGTTTTAATCTCCCAGCGCCCTTTATGCTTGTTGCTGAGGTGCGCGCGCATTTTCTCACGCATTTCCCGCACCTCTTTTTGCAGCGCCTCAGGCGCGCGCGGCAGGCAGAGAATAGCGCGGCGAATCGCATTAAAGCGTCCGGCCAGCGCGTCATCGCCAAATACCACGCGGGCGCGCACCAGCGCCTGATGCTCCCAGGTCCAGGCTTCATGACGTTGATAGTCGTCAAAGGCGTCAAAAGTGCTGACCAGCATGCCCGCGGCGCCGGAAGGCCGCAGCCGCGCGTCCACCTCGTAGAGAATGCCCGAGGCGGTGCGCGTGCTAAAGAGATGCATAATGCGCTGCGCCAGACGCAGATAGAACTGGCGGCCATCAATGCTGCGTTCCCCGTCCGTGACCGTCTCCGCCGGACAGTCATGGAGGAACACCAGATCGAGATCGGAGCTATAGCCCAGCTCCCAGCCGCCCAGCTTGCCGTAGCCCAGCACCGCGAAGCCGCGATCGCTCTCGCTTTTCAGATGTCCCGGCCGCCCGTAGCGCTGTACCATCATCAGCCACGCCTGTTGCACCACCGATTCGATAATCGCTTCCGCCAGCCAGGTTAAGTGATCGCTCACTTTCATCACCGGCAGCGTTCCTGCGATATCCGCCGCCGCAATGCGCAGCAGCTGCGCCTGTTTAAACTGGCGCACTGCCTCAAGCTGCTGCTCTTCATCATCAACGGGAATACGCATCAGATACTGGCGCAGCTCGTCGCGGTAGGCGTCGGTAGCGGTCGGCTGATAGAGCGTAGCGGGATCGAGCAGCTCATCCAGCAGCAGCGGATAGCGCGCCAGCTGGCTGGCGATCATCGGCGACGCCGCGCAGAGGCGGATCAGATGCCGCAGGGCACCGTGATATTCGGTAAGGAGTTCAAGGTAGGTGCTGCGCGTCAGCACGCCCAGCAGCAGCGGAACAAGGCGGCTGAAGGTTACTGCGGCGTCGTCGCGCGGGCACACTTCGCTCAACAGGCGCGGCATAAGCTGGTCGATCGCCAGCCGCCCGCGTGGACCGATAGTGCGACGGCTAATGTCCTGACGAAAATCCTCCAGCGCACGATGCAGCGAACGTCGCTGGTCATCGCCTAACTGCGGTACCAGCGGCGCCAGCTCCGCATCCTCCAGCGAATCCTGCCACATGCTGCTGAACTCCTGCAGCTCAGGCTGATCGCTGATTTCCGGAATATCTTCGCCGATCAGTTCGTCGAAGATAGCGCGCACCGCCGCCATATGGGTTTCAAGCTGCGCCGTCAGGGCGGGCCAGCTCTCTGCGCCCATCGCCCAGGCGAGCCGCGCGCGATCGAGCGGATCGGTCGGCAGCGTCTGGGTCTGTTCGTCGGCAATGCTTTGCAGCAGGTTCTCCAGACGACGCAGAAAAAGATAAGCCTCGCGCAGCGTGGCGACCTGCTCTGCCGTCAGCAGCGCCAGCTCGCCAATGGCTGAGAGCGTCGGCAGCAGGGAGCGCAGCTGTAACGAGCGCTCACGTCCGCCACGTATCAGCTGAAACACCTGCACGATAAATTCGGTTTCACGGATGCCGCCCGCGCCCAGCTTAATATTGTTGGTCAGACCGCGCCGCCGCACTTCGCGCGTGATCATGCTCTTCATATTGCGCAGCGACTGGATCACGCTGAAGTCGATATAGCGGCGATAGATAAACGGGCGCAGCATCTGCTGCAGCTCCTGGCTCCAGCGATCCTGATCGTCGCCCATCAGGCGCGCCTTAACCATCGCATAACGCTCCCAGTCGCGGCCCTGCTCCTGATAATAATCCTCCAGCGCGGCGAAGCTCAGCACCAGCGGGCCGCTGTCGCCAAAAGGGCGCAGCCGCATATCGACGCGGTAGACAAAGCCGTCCATGGTGGGCTGATCCAGTACCTTGATAAGCCGCTGTCCCATGCGCGTAAAAAACTGCGCATTATCCAGCTCACGTCGGCCGCCGCGCGTCACGCCGTTTTCCGGCCAGGCGAAGATGAGGTCGATATCGGAAGAGAAGTTAAGCTCGCCGCCGCCCAGCTTGCCCATGCCGAGGATAAGCATTGGCTGCGGCTCCCCCGCGCTGTTGCAGGGCGTGCCGAAATCCTGGCAGCACGCCTGATACACCCAGTCGCGCGCGCGGCCGATCAGCACCTCCGCCAGCACGCTAAGCTGTTTCAGGCTCTGTTCGGTGCTCGCGTCGTGCAGGCACTGCATCCAGGCGATGCGCACCAGCATGCGGCGGCGGAACAGTCGCAGCGCGCGCATCAGCGCTGCCTCGCTGTCGACCGCGGCGATGTCGTCATCCAGCCAGCGCGCGTAGTGCTGCCATTCATCCGGCTGCGGCGGTTTCTGCTGGAGCGCCAGCCACCACTCCGGCTGACGCTGCAGGTTTTCAGCAATGAAATCACTGAAGGCCAGCGCGGCGCGCGGCGCGTCGGTCAGGGCATCAGCGGCGAGGCCGAGGCGCTCAGCCACGCTGGCCGCCTGCGCCTGTAACTCTGCGGGTAACTGCGGCAACATCTTCTCTCCCTGATGGATTAGATCATCGTGGCGCGCTGCTGTTCAGCCAAAAGGCGGGCTGGCGAATCGCCTGAGCCGCCAGTGATTTCAGCCAGCGATCCTGATTTTGCGCAATAGACTGCTGCAGTTGCTGCCACGGCGACAGCCAGACGGCAACGGCTTCCGGCGCGTAGGCGCCCGCCAGCAAATGCACCGCCAGCAGCTGGCGCGTCAGACGCGTCGCTTTGTCGTGATATTCGTTCGCCTGCTGCACATCGCTGAAGGTCTCTTTCAGATCGGCCGCGATACGGCTCAGCATAATGTCACTGAAGCGTTTAAAGGAGCCGTCGAGCTTCGCCTGGTTCTTTGCATCGATCCAGGGCTGCCACTGCGACTCCACCAGCCAGTGAGTAAGCGCTAACTGGGTTTCGACGGAGAGCGCTGAAAAGCTCAACGCCTGCGCATCTTTTACCGGTTCGGCGAGGATCTCTTCCAGCGTGGTGAGTTTCTGGCGCAGCTCGCTGCTCGCCTTACGCGGCACCAGCGCGCCGAACAGAGAAAAGGCCTGACGCAGCGCTTCCAGCGCCTCGACGACGCTGTGCTGCGCCTCGGGATTGCCGCGCAGCCAGACCTCTTCATGATACTGCCAGTGACTGAGGGCGCTGGACATGGCGGTGACCATCCCCTCTTCCACCGTCGCTTTCGGCGCGGCCTTTAACAGCGGGAACGGACGCAGCGGACGCGGCGGATTGCCCTGCGCCAGCTGATAGCCGCGCGCCGCCTTGCTCAGGCTCCCCAGACGCAGGCCGCCGTTTGCGATAAGCTGCCGGGCGAAGGTCATCATGTCGTTACGCTGACCGCTTTTCAGCTCCAGCTCGACCTCAAAGAGATCTTCGCTCAGCGTCTCTGTGGCGACTGCGCCGCGATCGAACGCCACTTCCACTTCGCTTTCGCCCACCTGAACCAGCCAGGTTTCGCGCTGGAAATGGGTGCTGAAGAGCGGCTGCAGCCGCTGCTGCAGCGCAGCGAGGTCGGTGCCCTGCGGCCAGACCTCGGCGGGCAGTCGCGCGATATCCAGTTTCGCTTCAGGCAGGTCGATATTATATTCCGCGCGCTGATGCAGGCCGCCGAGGGTTTTTCCGGCGGTTTTCAGCGTCATCTCGTGATGACCGTCAACGCCGCGAATACGCAGGCCCATATCCCAGCGACGCAGCTGGTTGTCATCCGTCTCAAAATAGACGTTGCTTAACGCGCGCGCGGCCTGATGCTGGTGGGGAAAACCGGCGAGGGTTTGCGCCAGCTTGCTGGCGGCGTCAGGTGTGGCAATGAACTTTAGCTCGATTTCGATGGTCATAATTTTTTATTCAATACGCTGCTGGCACTTACGAGGGTTATCTGGCGAAGATTAATGCACAGAAGGCGGGCTGTCTCTGCTTTCTTTGCGCTTTCGCTACCCTTTTCGCAGGGAAATGAGACCAGGATAGTTCTCATTCAGATTTATGCGAGGCGGTTCCAGACTGTGCCGGTAAATTTACAGACCCCCAAGCTAAAACGACATCGAATGAAAAAAATTGTAATCGCAGGCCTTACCTTGTTGGCTATTAGCACGCTCGCGCCAGCCCATGCAGACGAAAAACGCTACATCTCCGACGAATTATCCACCTGGGTTCGCAGCGGACCGGGCGACCAGTTTCGCCTGCTCGGCAAGCTGAACGCGGGCGAAGAAGTGCAGCTGGTGCAGACTAACAACGACACGAATTACGGCCAGATCCGCGACTCGGAAGGCCGTACCGTCTGGATCCCGCTTTCGCAGCTCAGCGCCGAACCCAGCCTGCGCACGCGCGTGCCGCAGCTGGAGCAGCAGGTAAAAGATCTTACCGCTAAGCTGGGCAACATCGATAACAGCTGGAACCAGCGCACCTCGGAAATGCAGAATAAAGTCGCCAACAGCGACAGCGTGATCAACGGGCTGAAAGAAGAAAACCAGAAGCTGAAAAACGAGCTGATCGTGGCGCAGAAAAAGGTCAGCGCCGCCAACGTTCAACTGGATGACAAACAGCGCACCATCATCATGCAGTGGTTTATGTATGGCGGCGGCGTGCTGGGCGTTGGTCTGCTGCTGGGGCTGGTGTTGCCGCATATGGTGCCGCGCCGCAAGAAAAAAGATCGCTGGATGAACTAAGCCTTCTCCCGCGCTTTCTCGTCATCAGCGACCGGGCCGGCGCGGGTGACAAGGCCCGCTGTAAGGCCACTATTTTAAGGGCATCCTTTGATGTCCTTTCTGTCATGCCTGCAATCTGGCCATTGTGTGCAACAATAGAGCAACAAGCGTGCTGAATGTTCAGCGGCGAATTTGCCCTGCGGCGCGCCTTATTTATTACCTCTGGAGTTGTTGAGTGAAGACCTATTTAGTAGGCGGCGCCGTTCGCGATGCGCTGTTAAAACTGCCGGTCAAGGACCGGGACTGGGTGGTAGTCGGCGCGACGCCTGAAGCGATGCTGGCGCAGGGTTTTCAGCAGGTCGGCCGTGATTTCCCGGTATTTCTCCATCCGAAAAGCCGCGAAGAATACGCGCTGGCGCGCACCGAACGGAAAAGCGGCAATGGCTATACGGGGTTTGTCACCTGGGCTGCGCCCGACGTGACGCTGGAGCAGGATCTGCAGCGCCGCGATCTGACTATCAACGCCATTGCGCAGACGGAGAGCGGCGAGCTGATCGATCCCTTTCATGGACAGCGCGATCTGCAGGCGCGCCTGCTGCGCCACGTTTCCGACGCCTTTAATGAAGATCCGCTGCGCGTACTGCGCGTGGCGCGCTTCGCCGCGCGTTTCGCGCATCTTAATTTCCGTATCGCCGAAGAGACGCAGGCGCTGATGCGTCAGATGGCGGAGAGCGGCGAGCTGGGCCATCTCACCGCCGAGCGCGTCTGGAAAGAGACGGAGAAAGCGCTAACCTCGCGCAATCCGCAGGTCTATTTTCAGGTGCTGCGCGACTGCGGCGCGCTTGAAGTGCTGTTCCCGGAGCTCGACAGGCTGTTCGGCATTCCCGCGCCGGCGAAGTGGCATCCGGAGATCGACACTGGCGTGCATACGCTGATGACGCTGACGCTGGCGGCATCGCTGTCGGATGAGGTCGATGTGCGTTTCGCTACGCTGTTCCACGACGTCGGCAAAGCGCTGACACCGCCAGAGAAGTGGCCGAGCCATCACGGGCACGGCGCGGCAGGCGTGCCGCTGGTTGAGGCGCTCTGTCAGCGTCTGCGCGTGCCGAACGCTATTCGCGATCTGGCGCTGATCGTCACGGAATACCACGACGTCGTGCATACCATTGAACGTCAGTCCGCCGAGGCCTTAGTGGCGCTGTTCGATCGTATCGACGCCTGGCGCAAACCCCATCGGGTAGAGCAAATAGCGCTGACCAGCGAAGCGGACGCGCGCGGCCGCGCCGGACTCGAGAGCATGGCCTATCCGCAGGGCGATTATCTGCGTCAGGCGTTCGCGCTGGCGCAATCGGTGCCGACCAAAGCGGTCATCGAGGCGGGTTTCAAAGGCGCTAAGGTAAGAGAAGAGCTGACGCGACGCCGTATTGCCGCCGTGGCGCAAGGAATTGCGGAGATGCGGCCAGCCTGATGGCTGGCCGCGCAGGCATTACATAAAGATAGCGTAGACGGCTGCCGCTACGATAAAGCGGTAGATGGCGAAAGAGACGAACGAAATGCGTTTAATCAGCTCAAGGAAGGCTTTAATCGCAATCAGCGCCACGATAAACGCGGTCACGAAACCGACGGCGAACATCGGAAAATCGCTCATCGTCAGGAAGCCGATGCTTTTATAGAGATCGAGGCCGGTAGCACCCATCATCATCGGCACAGCGAGAATAAAAGAGAACTCTGACGCTGCGTAACGACTAACGCCCATCAGCATGCCGCCGGAAATGGTAGCGCCGGAGCGAGAGAAGCCCGGCCAGAGCGCAAGGCACTGGAAGCAGCCGATCATAAAGGCCTGGCGATAGGTAATATCGTCAATCCCCACCGCTTTTGGCTGTTTCGGCTTCAGGTATTCCGCCGCCAGCAGCAGCAGGCCGCCGACCACCAGCGCGTAGGTGACGTTAATCGGGTTGAACAGCGTTTTGATCTGGTCGTGCAGCACCAGCCCGATGACGACCGCCGGGATCATTCCCAGCAGGATATGGATCAGCGTCAGATGCCCGCGGCCCACGCCTTCATGCTTTACTTCGCCAAAATGAATACCGATTAATCCAAAGAGACGACGCCAGAACATCACCACCACGGCAAGTATGGATCCAAGCTGGATCACCACTTCGAAGGTTTCTGCTTTATCGCCCTCAAAGCCCAGCAGGTGGCCGACAATAATCATGTGCCCCGTGGAAGAGACAGGCAGGAATTCCGTTAGCCCCTCCACGACGCCCAGGATTGCAGCTACCCAAAGCTGATGAATATCTGCCATCAAATTTTCCTTATGTCCGTTTCAAACCCATTAAAAAGGCGGTCGCGATTTTGCTTCCGCCTGAAATTCTGCCATCGCCAGCCTGAGGGAAACCTTAAGGCTTTCGGTGCCCTTTGCGTTTCACAACGCACCGGCACAGCGTATGGCAGACAATAATTTGGTTTGGTTTCACTGTGATGGCAATCACAACGTATTCATTTAGGAATAGTCCCGCGCTCGATGCGCACGCCGACCTGGTTTGCCTGCGCAACCGCGCCCGGTTTGGCGACCCTGATACGCACGCCTGGCGTACCGAAACGCGTCATCAGCAGATCCGCGATTTCCTCCGCTACGCGCTCTACCAGCGCGAAGCGCGTACCGCTGAGGTGCGTCAGGATCGCCTCAGAGACGTCGGCATAGCTTAAACAGTGGTTCACATCGTCGCTGCGCGCCGCCTGGCGGTTGTCCCACGCCATTTCGACATCGAGCACCAGCTTCTGCTGAATGCCCTGTTCCCAGTCGTAAACGCCAATGGTGGTGAACACCGTGAGTTGTTCGATAAAAACGATATCCATGATGACAGTCTCTGTTTTTGGCTAAGCCGGATACCACTTCCGGCGTATAATGCGTATTATCCACGGTTAACGAAGACAAAACGACCCTAAAGGAAACGGTACGGTAATATGAGTGCTATCGCGCCTGGTATGATTTTTTTCGCGTATCTTTGCGGTTCGATTTCGAGCGCCATTCTGGTCTGCAAAATCGCCGGACTGCCCGATCCGCGCACTCAGGGTTCAGGTAATCCTGGCGCGACCAACGTATTGCGCATCGGCGGCAAAGCCGCAGCGGCCTGCGTTTTGGTTTTCGATATCCTCAAAGGCATGGTGCCGGTCTGGCTGGCGTATCTGCTGCATCTCGCCCCGCTTTATCTTGGCCTTACCGCTATTGCGGCCTGTCTTGGCCATATCTATCCGGTGTTTTTCCGCTTTCGCGGCGGCAAAGGCGTCGCGACCGCGCTGGGCGCCATCGCGCCGATCGGCTGGGATTTGACCGGGCTGATGACCGGCACCTGGCTGCTGACGGTGCTGCTGAGCGGCTACTCGTCGCTAGGCGCGATTGTCAGCGCGCTGATTGCGCCCTTCTACGTCTGGTGGTTTAAGCCGCAGTTCACCTTTCCGGTGTCGATGCTGTCATGCCTGATTTTGCTGCGTCATCACGACAATATTCAGCGTTTATGGCGCGGTCAGGAGAGTAAAATCTGGAAGCGCAAAAAAGCGCGCAAAGAGGAATAACAGAGCCGAGGCTGTCGGCTCTGTTAGGGATTAGAAAACCCCATTTTTACATCAGATAGCGGGCAGCTCCGCCAGCGGCCAGCGAGGCCGTACGCTGACTCCCAGCCCGCCACGCGTGCCGCCTTTCAGCCGTACCATGCCCGCATAGGCGATCATCGCGCCGTTGTCGGTGCAGAATTCCGGACGCGCATAGAAAACTTCGCCGCCGCGCGCCTGCATCATCTGCGCCATACGATCGCGCAGCGTGCGGTTGGCACTGACGCCCCCCGCGATCACCAGCCGCTTAAAGCCGGTTTGCTCCAGCGCGCGTTTGCACTTGATCATCAGGGTATCGACCACCGCATCCTCGAACGCGCGCGCGATGTCGGCATGGGTTTGCGCGTCGTCCGCATTTTCGCGAATGGTGTTGGCGGCAAAGGTCTTCAGACCGGAGAAGCTGAAGTCCAGCCCGGGACGATCGGTCATCGGACGCGGAAAGGTAAAGCGTCCCGCAACGCCCTGCTGCGCCATTTTCGACAGCATCGGGCCGCCGGGATAGTCCAGCCCCAGCAGCTTGGCGGTTTTATCAAAAGCTTCGCCTGCGGCGTCGTCGATGGACTCGCCCAGCAGCGCATATTCGCCGATGCCGGTTACGCTAATCAGCTGGGTATGGCCGCCGGACACCAGCAGCGCCACGAACGGAAACTGCGGCGGGTTCTCTTCCAGCATCGGCGCCAGCAGATGGCCTTCCATATGATGTACTGGCACCGCAGGCACCTTCCATGCAAAGGCCAGCGCGCGTCCGATGGTGGCGCCGACCAGCAGCGCGCCCACCAGACCCGGCCCCGCCGTATAGGCGACGGCGTCGATCTGCTGCGGCTGCAGGTTCGCCTGTTTCAGCGCCGCCTGAATCAGCGGCACGGTTTTGCGCACGTGATCGCGCGACGCCAGTTCCGGCACCACGCCGCCATAATCGGCGTGCAGTTTCACTTGGCTGTAAAGCTGATTGGCGAGCAGACCCGCTTCGTCATCATAGATTGCGATGCCGGTTTCATCGCAGGATGTTTCAATACCCAGAATTCGCATAGCGCTTACCTCTTACTTGCGGCGCGCAGTGTAGCATAGCAACGCCTTCGTTCGTCGACGCTTTCGCTGTAAAAAGTGATTCCGTGGCGCGCAAAGAGTGCGCTATACTCCGCACCCTTGAAAAAAACCGGCAGCCGCATCGGCAAACGCTCCTGTTGGTTCTTAATTGTCCATGGTGCTTTACAAACCGACTCGCGTTGGAGTAAAATGCTGCACCATTTTGAAAAGTGCTGGCGCCGCAGTCAGCAGCAAAAACCGAATTTTATCGAGGTGAGAGTTACATGCCGGTAATTAAAGTACGTGAAAACGAGCCATTCGACGTAGCACTGCGTCGCTTCAAGCGTTCCTGCGAGAAAGCAGGCGTTCTGGCTGAAGTTCGTCGTCGTGAGTTCTATGAAAAACCGACCACAGAACGTAAGCGCGCTAAAGCGTCAGCAGTTAAGCGTCACGCCAAAAAACTGGCTCGCGAAAACGCACGCCGCACTCGTCTGTACTAAGTTCTTCCGGAGGTTCGCCTCCACCGCGTGTTAAACGCAGACAGAGTCACGTAAGAGGCCGTGCTTTCCGAAAGGAAGCGCGGCTTGTTGCCGTTTATGAGCTGAAAATCTGGGGCTTATGGCTGGAAGAATCCCACGCGTTTTTATCAATGATCTGCTTGCCCGCACGGATATCGTGGATCTGATCGATGCCCGCGTTAAGCTGAAAAAGCAGGGTAAGAACTTCCACGCGTGCTGTCCTTTCCACAATGAGAAAACCCCCTCTTTCACCGTAAACGGCGAGAAGCAGTTTTATCACTGCTTTGGCTGCGGCGCGCACGGCAACGCCATCGACTTTTTGATGAATTACGATCGACTGGAATTTGTCGAGAGCATCGAAGAGCTGGCGACGCAGCACGGTCTGGAAGTGCCCTATGAAGCGGGCAGCGGACCGAGCCAGATGGAACGCCATCAGCGCCAGAGCCTGTATCAGCTGATGGAGAACCTCAACGGTTTTTATCAGCAAAGCCTGACGCAGTCTCACGCCCGAGCGGCGCGCGACTATCTCAGCAACCGCGGCTTAAGCGCCGAGGTCATCGAGCATTTCGCCATCGGCTTCGCGCCGGCGGGCTGGGATAACGTGTTAAAACGTTTCGGCAGCAATAAGGACGATCGCGAATCCCTGATGGAAGCCGGCATGCTGGTCTCCAACGACAAGGGCCGCACCTACGACCGCTTCCGCGAGCGCGTCATGTTTCCCATCCGCGATAAGCGCGGACGCGTGATTGGCTTCGGCGGCCGCGTGTTGGGCAACGATACGCCGAAGTACCTGAACTCGCCGGAAACGCCCATTTTTCACAAGGGTCGTCAGCTTTACGGCCTGTATGAAGCGCAAAAGAATCATCCGCAGCCTGCTCGCCTGCTTGTAGTAGAAGGCTATATGGATGTGGTGGCGCTGGCGCAGTTCGGCATTGATTATGCAGTAGCGTCGCTGGGTACCTCCACGACGGCGGAGCATATCCAGCTGCTGTTCCGCAGCACCGATACCGTGATCTGCTGTTACGACGGCGATCGCGCGGGTCGGGAAGCCGCGTGGCGCGCGCTGGAAACCGCATTGCCTTACATGAATGACGGACGTCAGCTACGCTTTATGTTTTTGCCTGACGGCGAAGATCCGGACACGCTGGTACGTAAAGAGGGTAAAGACGCGTTTGAAGCGCGTATGGAGCAGGCAATGCCGCTCTCCTCTTTTCTGTTCGACTCGCTGTTGCCACAGGTGGACCTGAGCACACGCGACGGTAAAACGCGCCTGAGTACGCTGGCGCTGCCGTTGATCAGCCAGATTCCAGGCGAGACCTTGCGCATCTATATGCGTCAGGAACTGGGTAATAAACTCGGCATTCTTGACGATAACCAGTTAGAGAAGCTGATGCCGAAGCTGGCACCCGGCGGCGCGGCGCCGACGGCACCGCCGCTGAAGCGCACCACAATGCGCGTGCTGGTAGCGCTGCTGGTGCAAAATCCGCAGCTGGCGACGCTGGTGCCGACGCTTGACGGGCTTGACCAGGTAAAAATGGCGGGTTTGCCGCTGTTTGCTGAATTAGTCAGCCGTTGCAACGAGAATCCTGGATTGACTACCGGACAGCTACTAGAGTTATATCGCGGAACAAATTTTAGTCAGACGCTTGAAACCTTAGCCACATGGAACCACATGATAGTGGATGAGGAAGTTGAAGCGGTGTTCCATGACTCGCTGGCGAGCATTTACGACGCCGCGCTGGAGCAGCGTCTGGAAGAGCTGATCGCCCGCGATCGCACTCAGGGTTTAAGCGCGGAAGAACGCCGCGAATTCTGGACGTTAAGCCAGGCGCTGGCGAAAAAGTAGAATTTACAGTGGGTCAGACTGTTGCGCGTAGTCAAAGGCGCATGTCTGACCCATTCGTTTCTGGGGCGCAGCGCCGCAAGCCGAGGCTTAGTGACGCGATAAGCCAAGCCGGAGACGTAAACCTGTAAGGGCTGAAAGGGCGAATATGCCAGGTCCGAGCAGCGCGCAATAATTGCAGGACCGTTGGCGGCGAAGTCATTTCTATCACCGCCAGCGCGCAGCACCCGGAGCGTACGGAAATACGTGAGGAGTGCGAGCACTGCCGGGGGTGAAAAGGGCGAACACGCCAGGCCCGGAACATATTCAAAGCGGCTTAAGTGCCGATATACAATGGGCAAAAGCCCTGGCCGCGACGAAGGCAGCGGCAATAACACAACGCCTTCACTGTTATAGTTGGCTCGCTGCCGACCGACACCAATCTAATTAACAGAAGTGTGGATACCGTCTTATGGAGCAAAACCCGCAGTCACAGCTTAAGCTGCTTGTCACCCGTGGTAAGGAGCAAGGCTATCTGACCTATGCTGAGGTCAATGACCATCTGCCGGAAGATATCGTCGACTCCGATCAGATCGAAGACATCATCCAGATGATTAACGATATGGGTATTCAGGTGGTGGAAGAAGCCCCTGACGCCGACGATCTGATGCTGAACGAAAACAGCGCCGATACTGACGAAGATGCCGCGGAAGCCGCCGCTCAGGTGTTATCCAGCGTAGAATCTGAAATTGGCCGCACCACCGACCCTGTGCGCATGTATATGCGTGAAATGGGTACCGTTGAGCTGCTGACGCGCGAAGGCGAAATCGACATCGCCAAGCGCATCGAAGACGGTATCAACCAGGTACAATGTTCGGTTGCGGAATACCCGGAAGCCATTACCTATCTGCTGGAGCAGTACGACAAAGTCGAAGCGGGCGAGTCTCGCCTCTCCGACCTGATCACCGGCTTCGTGGATCCAAACGCTGAAGAAGATCTGGCGCCTACCGCCACCCACGTCGGCTCAGAGCTGTCTGAAGAAGACCGCGACGACGACGAAGAAGAAGACGAAGAGAGCGAAGACGACAATTCCGACGACGATAACTCTATCGATCCGGAACTGGCGCGCGAGAAATTCGTCGAGCTGCGCACGCAGTATGAAACGACCCGCACCGTCATCAAGAGCAAAGGTCGCAGCCATGCTGACGCAGTAAAAGAGATTCAGAACCTTTCTGACGTCTTTAAGCAGTTCCGCCTGGTGCCGAAGCAGTTCGACTACCTGGTCAACAACATGCGCGAGATGATGGAGCGCGTGCGTACGCAAGAGCGCATCATCATGAAGCTGTGCGTTGAACTGTGCAAAATGCCGAAGAAAAACTTCATCACACTGTTCACCGGCAACGAGACCAGCGAGAGCTGGTTCAAAGCCGCGCTGGCCATGAATAAACCCTGGTCAGAGAAGCTGAAAGAAGTAGAAGAAGATGTGATGCGCTGCCTGCAGAAACTGCATCAGATCGAAGAAGAGACCGGCCTGACCATCGAGCAGGTTAAAGATATCAACCGTCGTATGTCTATCGGCGAAGCGAAAGCGCGTCGTGCGAAGAAAGAGATGGTAGAGGCGAACCTGCGTCTGGTGATTTCAATTGCGAAAAAATACACCAACCGCGGTCTGCAGTTCCTCGACCTGATTCAGGAAGGCAACATCGGCCTGATGAAAGCGGTTGATAAGTTTGAATACCGTCGTGGTTATAAGTTCTCTACCTATGCCACATGGTGGATCCGTCAGGCGATTACCCGCTCTATCGCCGACCAGGCGCGTACCATCCGTATTCCGGTGCATATGATTGAGACCATCAACAAGCTCAACCGTATTTCGCGCCAGATGCTGCAGGAGATGGGCCGCGAGCCGACGCCGGAAGAGCTGGCCGAGCGTATGCTGATGCCGGAAGACAAGATCCGCAAAGTGTTGAAGATCGCCAAAGAGCCGATTTCTATGGAGACGCCGATTGGCGACGACGAAGATTCGCATCTGGGCGACTTTATCGAAGACACCACGCTGGAGCTGCCGCTTGACTCTGCTACCTCTGAGAGCCTGCGTTCAGCCACCCACGACGTGCTGGCGGGCCTGACCGCGCGTGAAGCCAAAGTGCTGCGTATGCGTTTCGGCATCGATATGAACACCGACCATACGCTGGAAGAGGTGGGCAAACAGTTCGACGTAACGCGTGAGCGTATTCGTCAGATTGAAGCGAAAGCGCTGCGTAAGCTGCGCCACCCGAGCCGTTCAGAAGTGCTGCGCAGCTTCCTGGACGACTAATCGCTAATCGCTAATCGCTCCATTGTTAAAAACCCCGGCTCGCCGGGGTTTTTTATTGCCTTTAAAACGGCGTCAGCCCCTTGTCACGCATCACCGCTTTCGCCCGATCGCTTTGCAGATAGTGCACAAAGTCGCCCGCCGCCTGCGGCTGTTTGCTGGAGGCAGTTACAACCGCCCCGTAAAGGGTATCCTGCTGCACCGCGGGTGGAATAAGGCCCACAATGGTAATGCCCTTCACCGCTTTCAACTCGCTGTTCTGCTGAAAACCGATTGGCGCTTTGCCCTCCGCGACAGCTTCACCAACCGGCGTTGCGGGGATCACCCTCACCTTTTTCGCCGTCTGCTCGCCAAGGTTTAGCTTTTTCAGCATTTCGCTGCGGATATACCGCCCGCTGGCGCTGTCTGAGACAGCGATAGTTGAGGCTTCGGTCAGCACCTGTTTGAACTTCGCGACGCTGCTGATATCGGGCGCCGGCCTGCCCTGCTTCACCGCCATCGCAATCCAGGAGTGCGCCAGCACCTGATGCGTGTCGCTTTTCACCTGCTGCGCCAGCGGTTTGATGGCGTAATCAACCATAACCAGCACGTCGGCGTCGTCGTGCCGCTTCAGGCGGTTCGGGATCGCCTGCGGCGTGTCGCCCATTGATGGCGCGGCCTCCAGCGTCAGCTGATTGCCGCTGCGCTTTTCATAATCGGCCTTCAGGCTCTCCACGACGGGGTACATCCCGCCGGAACAGAACACGCGCAGGGTTTCGCTCCAGCCCGGCGCAGCAAACAGCAGCGCCATCAGCATAATCAGGTACTTTTTCATTCCACTCCCCTTTTATAAGCCAGTACCTGGTTTAGCCAGGATGGTGCCGGGGAACAATTGCCAGTCAGCGGTAAGCCGAGCCTGCTCACGTTTTATTAGAGACTTTTATGTAACGCATCATGAAGTTGCCGGTATGCCTCGACGATCTCATCCAGTGAGGCGCGGTTAAGCCCGCTGGGATTTGGCAGCACCCAGACCTGAGTCTTGCCCATAAAGATCCCTTGTAAACCCCACTCCACCTTGCGCTGGTTAAAGGCGCGCCTGAAAGCATCTTTGCCCAGGATAGCCAGCACGCGCGGCTGGTAGTTAAGCACCTTATCGGTCAGACGCGCGCCGCCGTCGCGCAGCTCTTCAGCAGCCAGCTGATTCGCCTGCACGGTGGGACGCTCGACCAGCATAGTGATGCCGCAGCCGGTCTCCAGCAGTCGCTGCTCTTCTTCGGGCTTAAGCTGCTGGCGAGTAAAGCCAGCAAGAAAGATCACCTTCCAGAACCGGTTGCCAGGATGGGCGAAGTGATAGCCGGTATGCGCCGTGGAGTGGCCTGGGTTGATGCCGCAGAACAGCACGTCGAGACCGGGCGCGATAATATCAGTTATGTTGTGCTCGCTCATGCTGCACGCTCCAGTCCGGTGCGACGTTTCAGCGCCTGTCGGCTGCGCGCCAGCATTATTGCGGAGAGCGCTTTATCAGGGCAGGCGCGCGCCAGCGCCAGCGCGCCGACCATTTCTGCCAGCAGGCTGCTGGCCAGTGCCTCAGCGTCGCGCAGCCCAAGCTCGGCGAGCAGTTCACTCAGCCGCTGCAGCATAGACGCTACGCCCTGGGTAAAGATGGCTTTCGCCTCGTCCGGCAGATGGCCCACTTCGCTGACCAGCGCGGGCATGGGACAGCCTTCCGCGGGCGAGTCGCGATGCGTTTCTGACAGGTAGTAGTCGATAAGCGTGTTCAGCCGTTCAGCCGGATCGGACTGTTGCCACAACGGCTGCATGCGCTGCGTTGAGTCAGTGAACATCTCGGCGATTACCGCCTGCACCAGCGCCTCACGCGAGTCGAAGTGCGCATAGAAGCCGCCGTGCGTCAGCCCGACGCGCTTCATCAGTGACGCTACGCCGATGCTCTCAGTACCGCACTCTCGCATTACCCGCGCCGCTTCATCCAGAATACGCTGCCGCGTCCGCGCTTTATGGCTTAGTTTATCCATCGCTCTTTTCCTGCTGATACGTTCTGCCATTCATAGTAATTATTATGACCATCATATTCTACCTTGACGATGAATATGATGATCGTCATATTAACAACACATATGACAACCATCATACAAGAGAGGCTTACTATGTCAGCATCAAAAGGTTTTGCTTTAATCACCGGCGCATCAAGCGGTATCGGCGCTACCTACGCAAGACGTCTGGCGGCGCGCGATTATGACCTGATACTGGTGGCGCGCGACCAGGCGAGGCTGGAGACGCTGGCGCAGACGCTGCGACAGCAGCATAAGACTGAGGTGCGTATTTTGCGCGCCGATCTGACCAAGGCGGAGGATCTGCAACGCGTCGAGCAGGAGCTGCAAAGCAACACGGCGATTACGCTGCTGGCCAATAACGCTGGCATGAGCGTAGACGGCGAGTTTATTGATGCCGACATCGAGCGCATTCAGACCATGCTCATGCTGAACATTATCGCTCCAACCCGTCTGGCGCATGCGGCGGCCAATGCGTTTCGCGCGCGCGGACGCGGCGTGATTATTAACGTCGCCTCGGTGCTCTCGCTGATGCATGAGATGTTCAACGGCGCCTATAACGGCAGCAAATCTTTTGTTCTGACGCTGACCCGCTCTATGCAGCGCGAACTGGAAAACAGCGGCGTGCAGGTGCAGGCGGTATTGCCTGGTGCAACGCGTACCGAGATCTTTGACCGCTCCGGCAAGTCAATTGATGAGCTTCCACCGCAGATGATTATGGAAGTTGAGGATATGGTAGATGCCGCGCTGGCGGGCCTGGAGGCGGGCGAAGCGGTGTCCATTCCGGCTCTGGAAGAGGTCGCGCTGTGGCAGGATTACGATCGCGCGCGCGGCGCGATGGTACCCTTTTTATCGTTGAGCCAGCCAGCGTCGCGCTACCGCAGTTGAGGATGGCAGTTTGCCGATGCGGTTGTGGGTAACAACGGGTTTGATTGCCTGGCTAGCGTGCGGGGCTGAATAAAAACGGGCCGCATGTTCTGGAAATGTTTAGTTTTATCAAGCACTCATGCGCTGGAGAATTTTTCAGCATCTGGCGGATGAGTGCTGGATCGCTCTAAACAGATACATTATAATCCCCGCTCCGCTGGCCCCTTAGCTCAGTGGTTAGAGCAGGCGACTCATAATCGCTTGGTCGCTGGTTCAAACCCAGCAGGGGCCACCAAATTTTTTACTAAAATCATGCAATTAAACCACCTTTCAGAGGTGGCTTTTTTGTTTCTGATAGTCAGCTGCCCCCTTTTTGTCTCCCCGGGCTTAGCTGCATACCAGCTGAACAGATGAAACGTGAAATGCCGACCCCTCTCATCTGAAGGGCGTATACCTTTGTTGAAGAGTGTCAAAGTTCTATTTACCTGGTTAAACCTGCCTTTCCTACTAGATGCTCCAATATATTTTTATGCAAAAGTACTTTTCCGCTTACAATAATCCTTTTAAACTTGTTCAAATATCGAAAAATTTTGGGGTAATTATGAGTGAAGCTTTATACATGTGGATGACTGGTGGATTTGTTGTACTCATGAGCATATTCACAAAAGTTGCATATTCTGACCCCACATTTTATATGGAGTTTCTTGAAAAAATAATTTCCAAATTATCTTTTTATTTATTGCTTACGACAGGTTCACTTTGGGTTGGCTTATATTTAAGCCACAATTATGCGGAGACTAGATTGAATCTTTCTCCTGAACAATCAAAGCTCTACTCTACAGCTTATAATAATTTTACAAATCCATTATCAATGCTTTATTTTGCCTTCTGCATTGCTTACGCTTATAGCTTCTTTCTAATTTTTGTCGCTGAAAAGAAAAAACATTCCACACCTCGATAATAAGTTTCGTTCTATCAAAAATCACATCGAGATAAATATCACTTATACGATTCCAGCCGCTTTAGCTTGTGCTCCCAGTCAGCGTAAGCGGCCTACCATGCCTCATTTTCATTCGCAAAAGACTTGTCTGCCACAGGAAGCTGCTCCAGTTTATTGTTTTTTATATGCTTGAATCGCACATCCCAATACTCTCCACGTGGTCATAGAACGTATCTGCTGCCGCGTCGGCGTCGCCGCCGGTGCAGATCCAGACCGATGATTGCCGTGCTGAGGGTGGTGATAGTTTGGGTGCTCTCGTTGACTTCCTCAATGCGCACGCCGTGGTGATAATCCTGAGTCATGTGGCGGTTCTCCTGTAAAGGGGTTCCGCTATGGTGAAAGGTGGCGGGTGCGAGAGCATCCTGCGGGCATTGTGCAGATAATCACACAAGACCCTAGCTTAAGAGCAAATCATATCCAATGGATAAACTTATTCAGTTGATATAAATGTTTGCTAATTATCAAGCTGCGGGACTAATTGTGATTGTCGAAGCTTTGTTATTGACAAACCATCCATTATGATTAAACGTATCAATACAACCGATGAAACAAATATTAATATAATCAGTATCCATCCGGAACTTTCAAATTAACTTATTGGGAACAATATGGGTAAAGAATTAAGGAATAATATCATTACAGCCATAGTAACTGCTTCGCTAACTGCTGTAGGTTTTTTTGGCAAGGAGCTTTATGACGAAAAAAATAGAAAAGAACAATTTGTAATGGAGCTTCACAAAGAACTTTATAATAAAGGCGCATCTGAGCTTGATAACTTCAATAAGGCATATTCAGAATTACATTCCCTTTTTAGCAAAGGTTATGGTTTGACTACCTATGAATTAGACCCGAAGTATGAAGATTTCAAAAAGGCTATTGAATCCTATCAAAGATACTTAGATGAGCTTGAGCGTTACGGCAACTCTAGTCAGGTTCAAGTCGCGAAAAATCTAAATGAATGGATATGGGCTATCTATGCACAATTTAAAATGCAATATGACTTAGCTGAGCAAGTTCAAAATAGATCGCGTGAATTATTGCATGCAGACGATCCTGACAGTGATTGGTTTAAGACAATAAATAAATCACTTGATGCGGATCTTGAGAGGATGATTCAAGATGAAAATCGTACTTATTATGTAACAAGTTTAAATCAGATGCCAGTGATTAGAGGTCTTGAACAATACTTCAACTACCAGTTTCGTTTATCTTTGGGCCTTGATGCTACAACAGACATGGAAAAAACAATTAAGGAGTTGCCAGAGCTAGTTAAAAGGAAATCAGATACTGAATATAAAGATAAAGCTTTACCTTTTGTTTTTGCCGAAGGAAGAGTTTTTGAAGCTCCAACACTTGAATTTGAAGGGGAGACCAGCATCCTAAAATATAAAGATGATGCGCTAAAATATCAAATAAAAATGAAGTTTCTCTCTTTGGTTATCAAAAATGATAAGCAGCTACAAAGTTTTCTCGAGGAAAGGAAAAAATCAAAGTCAGCTGGTAAAAAACCTTAGTAGAAAAAGGATATTACCAGCGCAAGCCATGTTGAACGGTATGTTAAGTTATAAAAAGATCGGCAGACCTTTTTACTCCTCGAGCGTTTCCGGCCACTTAATATTTTGGACTTCTTCCATATTGACCCGCATCAACATAACGCGATATTTCTTCCATGAAATAAGGCGGTTTGCTTCTTCATTTGTAGCCCTCCCCAAATCACAAGCATCCTGCAAGTAACAACATATGAATATCGTAAAACTCGGCCACCTATCCTTCCATCTCGTTGGCTATATATTCTTCACCTATACCTGAATTATAAGCTTATAATCAAATCATGATGAGGTAAACAGCATATGACACATCTTTTAATCTCATCAAAAGAGAGATTTTTACTTTTGAATTAATCGTTATTGTAACTGCTCTCCCCTAGAGTACCCACCTTATTTAAGCGAAGCTGTAATTAGAATCATTCCTAATATGAATACTCCTACTAAAAAAATAAGCCATCAATATATGTTAAATTTACATTGAACCTTTTATTAGAGCGTGTATTAACATCCAAAAAAAACAATTTGCCAATTGCATTTAAACTTGACTTTAAATAATTTACTTTTTAGAAATAGGAGTTCTGTTTATCGACTAGGGCGAAAAAGGAGTTCAAATGGCTATTCCGGCTTACTTATGGATAAAGGATGATGGCGGTTCTATTATTCGAGGTTCAGTTGATGTTAATGACCGTGAAGACAGTATTGAAGTCACCGCACTTTCTCATAATTTGAGTCTTCCTGTTGATGCAATGACAGGTAAAATTACCGGAACACGTAAACATTCGCCGGTCTTAATACAAAAAGAATTTGATAGTTCCTCTCCGTATCTTTATAAAGCGGTAGCCACTGGACAAAGGCTAAAATCTGCTGAGTTCAAGTGGTACCACATCGACTATGCGGGACAAGAAGCAGAGTATTTCAATATATTGCTTGAAGGTGCCAGGATCGTGGGGGAATCACCTGTTATGCATGATACTAAGGATGCAAGTAAAGAAAAGCATAACCACCTTGAATGTATTGAGCTTCGCTATGAAAAGATTACCTGGAAGCATTGCGATGGGAATTTACTTTTTGCGGATAGCTGGAATGAGCGAGCGCAAGCGTGAGATATCCAACATTAGCAGCCTCGCCACATCCTCCCTATGATGATGTCTCCTCTTTTGCTCCACCGGGAGTTAACATTTTACAAAATATGATGTTGGCAAGACTGCATCGTGGCCCTTCGGCATTAACTTATATCTGGTTTTATCAGCAGGTAAAAAACCATGGCCCCTGGGACTATAAGAACCAATGCGGCAAGCAATATGCTACCTTTGGTAACTTTCATTATGGGGCGGTTGGACATGCTGCTGGCATTACCACAGAGGTTCTGCTCAGGGCTGCGGGATGGGCGCAAAGCCGAGCGGGCACAAGTTCGCCTGCCTTTGGCGACTGGTATAGATCAGCCCCTTATGGCGACGATCCAGACGATCAGGCCTGGATAAGAATGGGTATCGAATATGCGAAACGTGCAGGTTTTTAAGAAACGCTATCTGCTTTTATTACTTTTGCCTGTTTTTATCTGGATAGCTTTTAAAATTACTCAGTTCTCTCCGCTAGAACAAACCTTACTGCAAAAGATCCCCGTTACCCGGCAGGTAAGCCTCTACATTACAGAAGCCAGCGCAGGCGCTACAACAGCCTTCTCTTACCGCTTCTATTTATACGATGCCAGTAAAGACGAGCGCGCCGTTATGGCGGCTCTACAGCATGACAACGAACCCTTTATGATTACTAGCGATCGTAACGCCTTCCAGAAAGTTGAAAATGGCGCGATTTATCTTTCGACAAAAGGAACCCTGTACCGCTTTACCAATGCGCCCGCCTGCCGCGTTGGCGATATTATTTATACCGTCCCCGTTTATCTCACCGCATCGCCGCACTGAATATAAAACTTCAATCTTCCTTCAGACGCTTCCCTTCATTCAGCGTGCCTGCACAAGCTTTCTCCTGCATCAGGCAGGGCCTGGCTCAATAATTTCTCAATACCCATAGCTTGTGTCGCTTCAACAGTTCACTTCTAAATCGATTCGGATTAATCTTAGCGCTTACTTTTTTGATAAGGATTTCTTCATGAAGTTACTTTTTGGGGCTGCCGTTTTACTCGTTTCCGCCACTGCAAACGCAGGCTTTATTCATCCACTGGACTTTGATGGCTCAGAAAGCCAGAAGCAGGAAGTGATCAGCTACATTCAAGCGCGAGTAAAAGCGGATTACTGTGACGGTCAGCTTGATATGTGCCAGCCGACCACCTTGCGTATAATGGAAAAGCAAAACCTGACAGCATTTAAGAAATTAACAAAAGTGAGCGACAGGAAGATACTGGATCGCGTCATTAAAGATTATTGTCAGGGCGCGCTGGATATGTGCACCTATACCACGCTCGAAATAATGTATAAACAGAACGTTAAAGCCACTAAGCAAGAACTAAGCTGGTAGCTAAAGCAAACCACCTTTTACAGGTGGTTTTTTTATGCGCAAAGCCAGCGGGTACAGTTATTGCCAACGCGGCAAGCTACCCCCTCCCCGCCAGTACACTTATTGACAGAACTCCAAGAGGCGGCGCTGCCGCCATAAAAAAACCCGCTTACGCGGGCTTTGCTCATCAAATGCTCAGGCGCGGGCTTCGGCCTGCTTCTTGCCAGTCGCGACCTTCTCGATTTTACCGGGCGTCACGATCATCCCGGTCACGCTCTCGTGTGTTTTAAAAGTGCAGCTGCAGTTAATGTTCTGGCACTGGTTATAGCGCTCTTTGGTCTCGTTAGAGATGTAACGGCTACTGCGGGTATGGGCAGCGCTCTGACACAGCGGGCAATGCATCATTTGTGAGTTCCTCGATGGTTAACGAGGCAATTATCGCCTCAACTACTCACAAAAAGCAAATTAATTAACTATTAGTTAGTTAATTTCTTCATACTCAACATCTGAGATGTCTATTTCCAGCTCAAGCGTGGTGGTAAAGCCGTCTTTAACGCTCAGGTTATGCGTCACCTTGCTAATGATCCAGGCGCTGGCGTCAATCACGGTTTTAAAGCCACTGACCTGCACCGGCGTTTCAGGATAAAGATCCGCGCGTCCTGTCGCCAGCTGAAAGGTAAAGTGAACCACGCCGCGCTGTATCTCGCTCCACTTAGCCTCCGCCGCCTGCTTCGCCGCCTCTTTGCTGTCAAAGACCTCCGGCAGCACCAGCAGGCTCTCTTTTTGACCTGCGGTATATTCGCCTTCGTTATCATCCGCTTGTTTTGGCGGGCTTTTCGCATCTGGATGGGCGACAGCGGTGGCGTTCGAGGCCTTTGCCTTATGCTGCATCTGGAAGATATGCGTTTTCGCCTCCTGAGTAGAGAGCCATTTCGCCTGAACGCCTTTGTAGCTGGTGCGGTCGGCAACCATAAAGTTGTGCTTGTCGCCCTGCTGGCGCGTCAGTAATACCGTTGGGATCGCTTTGCCGCTGGCTAATTCCCCGCTGCCGGGCCGCAAAAAAAGCAGGCGCCCCGCTTTGATAATCGCTGCCGCGCCATAGCGTTTCGCCAGCCGGGTAACAAAGCTGGGATCGGTTTCGTGGGTCTGATCGATATGATCGATTTTGATCCCGGCGAACCCTTCCGCCATCTGCAAAATCAGGCCGCAGCGCTGCGCTATTTGCGTCAGGATGCTGCCCAGCGTGGCGTCATGGTAGGAGACGTCACGCGCCTTGTTCAGCTCGCCGCGAAAATCGACGCTGCGCGCGGTGATAGTCAGCACGTCGGGCGCGCCGCTATGGCTCACCTGATCGACCGTATAGTCGCCCTTGTTATGCAGCTGGCCAACCCAGCCCAGGAACAGCGACACCACTGTGCCGCGCTGCGGCAGCTGAAGCAGGCCGTCGCTGTCGTCCAGCGTAATACTCAGCGTATCCGCTTCAAAGCCGCGGTTGTCGGTTAGCGACAGCGAGACCATACGCTCGCGCAGGTTAGGGGTTACGTCTTTGCTGCCGATCCACAACATAAAATCGGGTGCCAGCTGGCCGCCTGCCTTAATCGCCATCGTGCTGAGTTCACTCACAGAGATAAGCCCCCCACCGTTGCAACAACGCTGCTGATGCCAGAAGAGAGCTTGCCCGCCGCCGCTTCCGCCTTCGTCCAGAGCTCGCTGCCCTGTTTTTGCAGGTCGCCGAACATCGAGACCAGCGAATCATCGACGCGCAGCAGCCCCAGAGTAAAAGTGATAACCCGCGCGCTGCCGTCGGCGTAGAAGTCGCTGTGCGTCGTCTTAAAACTTTCGATGACATACATGCCATAGATAGTGCCGTCGCCGCCGATCAGCGGCCAGGCGCGCCCTTCGTCAGCCAGCAGCTGAAACGCCAGCGCCTTAACCGGGCCGCCGGTAATCTCCGGGCGCAGTTCGCCGCTCAGGGAAATCTTTTCGTTGCTTTTGCCGGTGAACTGCACTGCGGCACGTTTGCCGACGCGGTTGTTGCTGGCCCAGTTCCAGCCGCTGTCATGTGACATCTGATTGTAGGGCAGCGTCTGCCGCATAAAGGGCAGCATGCCGTAGATCATCATCATGAGTAAAATTCTCCTGTCATGGCGCTGCGCTGCCGGTTTTGTTGTTCAATCCGATACTGATCCATCTGCTGCTGCACTATTCGTCCAATCTCATTGCCATCCATGCTGGACTGCGTATTGACCGTGATATTGCTGGTGTAGCTGTTCTGCTGCACCGCGCCGCCGCCAGCAGCAGGCGTTACCACCGGTCGGTAAGGCATGCCGCTGACGGGCAGGCTCTTTTGCAGCCCGTCGGCTGCGGTCGCAGTGCCGTCCGGCGCGGCTGTCTCGCCTGGCGGCAGCTCCGCTTTCAGCTCTTTGCCTTTGCTGCTGGCGATACCGAGCTTATTCAGCACCCAGTCGATGCCGCTCATCAGCTGATCCAGCGCATGGCCGGGGACCTTTAGCGCCTCGGCGAGCATATTGCCGAAGCTTTTCCCCATATTGCCTGCCGCAGTCAGCTGTTCCTGGGTCGATTTAACCGGCTCCAGCAGCTGCGTAAACGCGCTCCACACTGATTTGACCTTATCCGTGACCCAGTTAAAGACCGGCTGCAGCGGCGTGAAGGCAGCACTAATCGGTCCCATCGCATCAGAAAACCCCTGCGCGACGCCGCTGATAAAGGTGCTGATCGGCTCCCAGTAGCGCCGGATCAGCAGCGCGCCGCCAACGATAGCCGCGACGACGCCCACCACTGGCAAGCTAATGGCGCCGATGGCGGTCACGATGGCGCTACCCACCCCGGTGAAAAGCCCGCCGAGTATTTCAACGCCCGCCATAATGGCGCCGACGCCGCTCACCACCGGCCAGACCGCCATACCGATGGCGCCCAGCGCGCCGACAAAGGTGAGCGCCACAGCCGCCGCCGTGGCGATGCCGCTGGCCAGCGTCGGGTTATCCTGCAGCCACTGGTCGACCGTCTGCAGGAACTGCGTCGCATCCTGAGTCAGCGTCCGCAGCGTGCCGTCGAGCGGCGCGTAGAGATCGATGCCGATAGCCGCTTTTGAGGCGTCCAGCTTTTGCATATCTCCGCCGAGATTATCCTGCTGCGCCTGCGCCATGCGCGCCGTACCGCCATCTGACTGTTGCACCGAGGTGGTGAGCGTCTCCAGCTCACCGCTGGACGCGCCCTGCGCCAGCAGCGACGCTGACGAGGCCGCCTTCTCGCCAAAAATGTTTTTCAGCACGTCAGCCTGCTGTGCCGCGCCCATGCCCTTCCTGGCGAAGGCGGCCTGAATATCTTTCAGCAGCGGTAATACCTGCCGCGTGTCGCCGTTTTCATCACGGGTCTGGACGCCGAGTGCGGCGATACTATGCTGGGCGCCGGGCATCTGCAGCCGCGTCATGACCGCGCCAGCTTCTTCGCCCGCCGCCGCGCCGGTAATGTGGTTCTTCGCCAGCAGTCCCAGTATGGCGGAGGTCTGCTCAACGCCGACGCCTGCGCTTTTCGCCACTGGCGCGACGCTGCTCAGCGCGCTGCTCAGCTCTTCGAACTTCATGCCGGTCTGGTCGAGGGTGGCATTCAGCACATCGCCAAGATGGGCGATATCGCCACTGTCGAGGCCAAAAGCGGTTTTCGTTTCCATCAGCAGACCGGCGTTATCCTCCGCTGAGTGGCTGTTTACCTGTGCCATATTCAGCGCGACCGGCGTCGCGGCGGTAATGTCGTCAACCGACCCGTCCGCCCGAGCGATATTGAGCTGGGTCTGCGCAACGTCCTGCGCCGGGATGCCCGTCTGCACGCTGACGCGGCGTGCCTGTTTATCCAGCGCCGCCGCCTGCGGCGACCCCTTCTGCAGGCCGGTTTTAGCCTGCAGCGCGGCTTCGGTGCGCGCCAGCTCGTAGCCGGGACGCAGCAGCGCGGCGCCGGCGGTAAAGCCTGTTTTCGCCATGCCGAGGCCAGCTGCGCCAGCGCTGCGGATCTTGCCCGCCAGCGCCTGGCCTGCGCGATAGCGCTCCGTTACCTGATTATGGCGTGCCTGCTGCTGGCTCAGCTGCTGCAACCGCTGCTGCTGGCCATTCAGATTCAGGCTGGTCTGCGCCGTCGCCGCTTTCAGCCGCAGCTGTTCGCTACTCAGGCTGCGCGTGGCGATGCCCGCGCTGTTGAGGCTCTCACGCTGCTGCTGCACGGAAAGACGCAGGCTCTGCGCCTGGCTTTGCAGCGCGACGCTCCGCTGACGCGCCTTCTCCAGCGCGCGGCTCTGTTCGTCGGCGGGCTGGCTGCTGCTGCGCATCGCCAGCGCCAGCGAAGCCGTTTCAGCCTTCGCCTCTTTCAGCTTCTGCTGCGTGTCGCTCAGCTGGCGGCTGGTGGCGCGAAAGCTATCGATTTTCGCTGACTGCGCCTGTAACGCCGCCAGGCTCTGGCGCGTGTCGGTAATGGTGTCGGTGACTTTTTGCGTTTCGTTCTGGAGGCTCTGTAGCGGGCGCAGCGCCTGATTAACCGCTTTCAGCAGCGCCTGCAGTTTGAGGTCTTCACTCATCCGTATTTGCTCCGCTGCGGATCAGGGCTTTATGCCGCCAGTCGAGAAGCTCGGCCAGCGGCAGGTCGTTCAGTTCGGAAAGGGGCCAGTGAAAAATGGCGGCGATATCAGCCATCAGGTCATTGACCGTCAGTCCGTCAGGCCATTCGACGGCGCCGACTTCGACTGCAAAAAACCGATCACCTTGCCGCCTAACGCAATCAGATCCACCGGGTCGAGGCTGTGGCATTCCGCCCTGGTCAGCGCAGGCAGCGTAATACGCGGCAGCACCGTTAACAGCGCATCGACGTCGGAAGAGGCCAGATCGGCGAGACGCACGCCGCGCAGCGAACCCGCGTTCGGCTTAATCAGCTCAACCTGTGCGATCTCCGCATCGCCGCGTTTTAGCGGGGTTTCAAATTCAACGATATTCTCTTTCTGTTCCATGTTTCTCTCCGCGTTCTGACAGGATAAAAGGCCAGCGCCAGGCGCTGGCGTCAGGGTTAAGCCAGGCCGAGGTTTTTACGGCGCTGCGCAAGGCGATCGGTGCCGTTTACCTTCTCGACCATGTTGACGGTATCGATCTCAATCAGCTCTTTACCGTTCCAGGTGAGTTTGAAATAGGTGTTTTTGGTGGTGATTTTGGTTTCGGTGTCTTCGCCCTGTTTGGCATCGCCAAAGTCGAACGCCTGATGACGGCCGCGCACCTCAATCTCTACCGCGATCTCTTCGCCAGTGTCGTCACGCTGGTAGGAGCCGGTAAAGCGCAGCGGTACGGCGGAACCGCCCCACTGCGACAGCGCCAGATCGTCCATGCCGGCGATAGTCCACTCCATATCGAGCGCGTCGTCGTCCAGACCGTTGTCGATAAAGGCAGCGCCGTTCATGCCGCCGCCACGGTAGGCGTCCAGCTTGCGGGAGAGTTTCGGCAGGGTGACGGAAGAGACAACGCCCTGATAGCTGTTTGAATCATTGAAAAGGTTCAGCCCTTTCAGTTTGCGGGGTAGTGCCATTTATCCGGCTCCTCAGCTGTTAACGGATGCGGCGAAGTTCGCCAGATAGGTGTCGGTGATGCGCTGGCGCAGCGTCAGGTCTTCCAGCGGCGGCACCGGCGTGTAGTCGTAGTCGATAGCAAGCTTGCCCGCTTTCAGACTGGCGACGTCGTTAGCGCTTTCGTCATACCAGCAGGAGGCACCCAGCAGGTAACCGGCGTTGACCAGCTCGCGGAATTTAGCGTTGATGCCCGCCACAATTTCACGTACCAGCACCGGCGTCAGCGGTTTGTCGTTGGCCCACATATGCGCTTCGGCCATGGTGTCGGCCAGTACCTGCGCGGTACGGGTGTAGTTTTCAAAAGCAAAGAGTGGATCGTCGCTGCAGGTGCGGTTGCCCCAGAAGCGGAAGCCATCTTTGCGGATCAGCGTGGTCACGCAGGCTTCGTTCAGCAGGTCGGCGTCGGTGCCGCTCTGCTGCAAATCCCAGAATACTGATGAGGAGATGCCGGTGACGCCGTTGACGCCAACGTTCGACAGGGTTTTATGCCAGCCGGTGTCGTTGTCGATTTTGGCGCGCAGGCCGAGCGCGCGCGCCGTCGCCCAGGCGGTATCGGCAACGCTGGTCGCGCTATTCCAGGCAATAAAGTCGGGCCAGATCACCATCAGCTCGCGCTGGCTAAAGTTTTTGCGGTAGCTCATCGCATCGCTGATGGTTTTGCAGTTCCAGGCTGACACATAGGCGAAGGCGCGCAGCTGCTGAGCGATGCTCGCCAGCGCGGTCGCCACTTCCTGCGAGTCGAGCCCCGGCACGCCGAGAATACGCGGCTTCACGCCGAGCTGCGTCTGCGCGGTCAGCAGCGCCTTCATGCCGGTGTACTGGCCTTTTTCATCAGTGGTGCCGATGATATTGGAGATAGTCTCCGCGTCGGTTGCGCCTTTCGCGACGCGTACCACGACGGTGACCGGTTTCGCCTGATCGGCGATCGCCTGCAGCGACGCGGCCAGCGTGCCTTTGCTGCCAGCCTTAGCGATAGCGGCCTGCACGTTAGTCAGCAGCACCGGGGTGTTGAGCGGGAAAGCCGTTGCGTCTGCGTCGTCTGCGGTGCAGACCAGGCCGACTACGGCGGTGGATACGGTAGAAATGGTGCGCGTGCCGTCATTAATTTCGACAACGCGTACACCGTGATGATAATCAGACATCTGATGCACTCCGTGTTGAGGGTGCGCTCAGATTGTCAGGTCAGATGAGGGAAATCATGCGGTTGCGGTTTGCTGAGGGATGAGTGGACATTGGCTTTTCACAGATGGTTATGCGCGCTTTTTTCCGCCTCGGTCATCAGGTCAGGCTTGCGGCTTTTTGACGCTTTCGCAGGGAAGTATTTATAGAGAGTCGATAGCGCGACGTTATAGATGATGGCCAGCTGCTGACGGGTATGTCCCTTTGCCAGCAGCCGGCTAATCTGCTCAACTTCATCCGGCGTTAAAACTCTGGGTCTTCCGCCCATTCGCCCTTTCGCTCTGGCTGCAGCCAGTCCGGCCAGAGTACGTTCGACAATTAACTCACGCTCCATTTCAGCGAGCGCGGACATAACGTGAAAGAAGAAGCGTCCCATTGCGCTGCTGGTATCAATGCTGTCTGTTAGCGAACGGAAATGCGCGCCGCGCTCGTGCAGTTCTGAAATCAGCGCTATCAGGTTTTTTACGCTGCGCCCAAGCCTGTCGAGTTTCCATACAACCAGCGTGTCGCCCTTTCTGATGCGTTTGAGGGCCTGTTTAAGTCCAGGACGGCTGGCCACTTTGCCGCTGATACGATCTTCAAAAATATGGTCACAGTTTGCGCTTAGCAGCGCGTTTCGCTGTAAGTCGCAGTTCTGGTCAATTGTTGATACGCGTATATAACCAATTACGGCCATAAATTTTTCTCTTTAGCTTCCCGAAGACGGATTTTGGCGGATTTTGCCATGCGAGACGGCTTTATCAAAAACCTTGGTTTAGGAGAAGCGGCCAAAAAGACAGTAGGCAATGACGCTGGGCAACTGCCTGATATGACCTTTTTCACTGCTGTTAAAAATGGGAATGGATACTTCAAGCTACCTAACGGCATAATTTTTCAGTGGGGCTATGGCAGCTTTGCCCAGCAAACTACCACTGCCGTGACACTGCCTATCGCCTTTCCTAATGCCGGGTTTACGGTTATTGCGAATAAAGGTTCTTCGGTCCCACTTAACGGCGAATATACCGTTGGCGTGCAGTTTCGCGATAAATCATCTTTTTATCTTTCATGTACCGGTCCCGGAAGCACACAACAGGGTGTTTGGTGGCTGGCGGTGGGCCATTAAATGAAAAAATATTCCCCTTCAAAAAATGCTTTTTACGATACCTCTATCAATGAGGTTATCCCTGATGATGCGCTCAATATCACAGAAAATGAGTGGTCTGATTTGCTGGACGGACAGGCAAGCGGTAAGGCAATAACTTGCGGGCCTGATCATCACCCGTGTCTTATAGAGCAGCCTGCACCGACAGCTGAGCAATTGGTAAATCTGGCAGAAGGCAAACGGAGTAAGTTTAGGGCGGAAGCCGATGCAGCTATTCAGCCCCTGCAGGATGCGGCCGATTTAGGAATAGCAACAGAAGGTGAGGCAAGCCAGCTTATCGTCTGGAAAAAATACCGCGTAATGCTGATGCGAGTGAATACGCAAGAGCCTGAAAATATCACATGGCCCGAACAGCCCGCATAATAAAAAGCCCGCATTTGCGGGCTTATTTTATTCCGGCTTCTCCGGCCAGTTGATGGCGGGTGCAGACGTTAGGTCTGTTGCCTGTACCGCCTGAATATATTTCATCCACGCCGTGAGAGTGGCTTTGTCTGCATCCGTGATGATGCCGAGCAGCAGCTGCGTCTGCCATGCCTGGGTCCTCGTATTCGCCGCGCTGATGCGCGCCGTTTTTTCAGCTGCGGCTTTCCGCACTGCTGCTGCCTGCTGTTGCGCCTCATCGGTTATCCATTTGCTGCCGTTCCACTTATCGAAGGCAGTGGCTGGTTTTAGCAACGTAGTATTGGCCGGGTAGTCGCCGAGTTCAATCACCTCTCTGGCAGCACCATCTGCCGTTGCGTAAACTATTTCGCCACGATGATCAGCAACTTTTTGCCAGCCACCGTTGCGGAAAACCGCAACACTGCCCGCCGTCAAATTTGGCAACGCAGCGGTAGTCGCATTTGCCGGCAGCCCTACGCCCTGTGGTAAATATTCTTCAGTGATGCTGATTAATTCGCCGCTTTTTGCGTCATAGTTATAAACGTTCAGCATACCGGCTTCGTTTGCCAGGCCGTTTTCATCTAAAATTAATTTGGCCATTATGCAGCCCTCACAATGTAGTTAAAGGTGATGTTGCGCGGACGGACGGAAAACCACCATGACCAGCCCGTAGTTGTACTCACTGCGGCTGTTGATACCGTACCCGGTATACCCGAATCTGGGTTGCCCGCAGGAATGACCTGATTGCTAGGGGTTTTCCCCGTAGCTGGCTGGGTGGTTGTCGTCATATCTGCGTTATCAAAAGCGACACCAATCGCTAGTGACGCCGCTTCATTGGTATCGTTGCCTACATAATCGAGAATCGCTGATCGGATAGCAGTGGAGGACTGGTTACTTAACAGAGCTCGTCCTGCATCAACTCCACGCCCATCATCCCAGCCACGTATAAACTCGCCGCGCAGATCGGGAAGCTTCAGTGAAGGATACGCTTTTGCCAAAGCGGGGTAAGTCGCAGCATTAAACGCAGCGCCATTGCATTTTAGCCACCCGTTTGGAGGCGTCGCTGACGGCCAGGGAACCGGTACGCCGACCGGCAGCGCAGAGCCTTCTCCTAAACCAAGGTTTTGTAGAACATCCGCCACCTTCCCCGCGCTCTTAATTTCCGCCAGCGCATTCGCAATCTGCAAATACTGCTTATGCGGATTTGCCGCCGCAACGTGGTCAGCCAGCCCTTTATCGGCGTACTGTTTCGCCTCAATCACCCCGTCATCCACATACTGACGCGTCGCCAGCACCACGGACGGGTCGATCTTCAGCGTCACGGCCGAGGCGCTGTTGACGATGATAATCATGCGAACGGTCTGCGTGCGGCCGCTGCCCTCCTGCAGCTGCGGCTTATAGGTTTCCGCGCAGTTGGCGACGGCAATCATTACGCCATCGGCGTCGAACAGGCCGATCTCGCGGATCCAGAAGCCGCCTTCGTTCTCGGGAATAATCTGCTCGGCGATAATCTGGCTACTATTGGCCGCATCAATGCTTAACGAGTTAAGCGCCGCGCGGCGTTTTTCGCCGATAAGCTTTGTCTGCGAGGCATCCGGCGTCGGCAGCGCGCCGCCGCCGTCGCCTACCGCCATTTCCGTGATCTGCAGCTTAGTGCCGAGCGCCGTGGCGTTCGCCAGCTTTGCCGCGCCCTGATTAGTCAGCAGGGCATAATATTTCGTTGTCATGTGCGCACTTCCGTCAGGTCAATTAAATGTACCGCTGTGCCGGTATAGCCCGGCCCGCTCACGGTGATGATTTCAGGGGTGTAGGGATAAACCGTCAGCTCGTCGCCGCTGTAGCTGGCAGCAGCCACCGGCAGCGTTCCGCTGGAATCGAGATTGACAGAGAGGCCAGTCAGATGCCGACTGCACGGCTTCGCATCGGCGATCAGCCGCTCCAGCTCGTTGTACATCGCCTCGGTAATGCCGGTATCGAGCACGCCGACATCGAGGCGAAAGGTGCCGGGCGCTTCGCCGGTTTTCCACCACTCGGTAATACGGATCAAATAGCCGAGCGGCTCGACGATGCGCCGAAGTGAACCGATGGTGCCTTTATGCCGGTGCACATACTCCGAGGCGGCAACAACGCTGCGTTTCGTCGCCTCATTCCAGCCGGAATCCCAGCGGTCGACCGACCAGGCCCAGGCGAGGTAAGGCAGCAGCGCGACCGGACAGGTCTGCGCGTTCCACAACTGGCGCAGCGGCACCGGCATCTTTTCGATATCCGCACACGCCTCGGCGGCGGCGACCTCGAGCGGCGAGGAGCCGGTCGGCAGCAGCCGATCACTCATCGGAGCCTCCCACCGCGATGCTGTAGCCGCTGCAGTACGCGGCCTGGGTTTTATCCAGCACCACATCTTCAGTCGGCTGCGCCAGTTCAACGCGCTGCACACCTTCTACATGCAGCGCGGCATAGAGCGCAGACTGGCGAATATCGCGTCCCAGGCGTGACTGTGCGTTGATAAAGGCGATTAGCTTCGCCTCCGCGGCGGCGCGGACAGGCTCCGCTTCCGGGCCGGGATAGAGATAGAGCGTCGCGTCGACGCGGTAATCGACAATGGCGGCCGCCTGCACCCTGACGCGATCGGCGACCGGGCGCACATCCTCATCGTTCAGCGCGTTCGCTACGATCGTCAGCAGATCGGCAGGCGCCGTGCCGTCACCCTCGCGGCTCAGGACGGTAATCACGACCTCCGCCGGCGCCGGGCTGGTGGCGGAAACGTCCGCCACGCGCCCGTCGGCGCTTTTGGCATGATACTCATAGGCGCCGCTCGGCCCCGCCACACTCAGCCCTTCGAAGGCGGCGGCGATGCGCATGCGGAAGTTATCGTCGCTCTCCATCACCGCCGCGGTCGGCGGAATGGTGCTGTTATCCGCAGCCCTCAGCGTCAGTCGGGTCACGCCGTTGTTGGCGCCCAGCTGGTCGAGATCGCTGCCGGTCGCCCACGCCACCATATTGGCTTTCGCCGCCTCGTTGATGCGCTGACGCAGAATCAGCTCGCGATAGGCGTTCTCCTGCAACAGCTTAACCAGCGGCTCCGACTCCAGCGCCAGCGTGCGGGTTATCGCCTGCTGCTGCTCGGCCGGGTAAAGAGAAATCAGCGTCGCCTTGCGCTCGGCCAGCAAGGTTTCATAATCCAGCGTCTCCACCACGTCGGGCGCAGGCAGCTGGCTCAGGTCAATGGTTGCCATAGGTTCAGCTCACGGGAATAGTCAGGGAAAATTCTTGCGTCGTATCGCTGCGGCTGCCGGTAAGCTCTACCGTCATGCCGCCGTCACAGGACGCTTCATAGCTGATAGCGCTCAGCTGGATGCGCGGTTCCCACTGCAAAATCGCCATATAACAGGCGGACATAATTTGCAGACGCAGCGCCGGGTTTTGCGGCTGGTCAATCAGCGCCGAAAGCAGCGAACCATAGCGACGACGCATCACGCGGGAGCCGAGCGGCGTGGTCAAAATATCGCGCACCGACTGCCGGATATGCTCAAGGTCCGCCAGCGCCGCCCCGCTGTCGCGGCTCATACCGCTATATTTTTCACTCATTACTGAGGCCCTCCCGACAGATCGCCGCCCGACTTCACGCCGCCATGCTGATGGGCATCGACCACGATGCCGTTAGAGCTAAGGCTGCCGCCGCTGTGCGTAACAGTGCCCTGCAACGTCCCGCCACCGGTGACCTCCAGCGTGGCGGTTTTCAGCTTTGTCGTGCACTCCACCAGCGGCGCATCAAATACGATGCTGGTCGCCGCCTGAATTCTGGCGCTCTGAATGCCGCTCGCCTTCAGCGCGCCGTTCTGCGGCTCGTACTCGATAGCCGCGCCGTCGGGAAACGACCAGTGCAGCGCGTCAGCCGAGGCGGAAGGCGCGGGATGGCTGTCAGAAAAGATGCCCGGCAGAATAAAGCCGGTGTTCAGCTCGCCGCCCAGGCTCAGTACCAGCACCTGTTCGCCGACCGACGGCGCGCTCCAGGCGCGCGATCGTCCGGCGCGGGCGCTGAGCCATGGCAGCCAACCGGTTTCGTTGTCGCCGCTGCGTACGCGACAGCGCCCGCTCTGCGGGTCAACCGCCGAGACGGTGCCGATACGGATAAGGTTGCGCAGCAGGCGCAGGATTTCGCTGATATGTTCGTTCATGTCGCTAGTGTTACCTCTGGTGCATGCGGCCAGCAACGCGACGCCGACCGCTGAGAGATGACAGGACAGCTTTAGCGCTGCCACTCGCTGACCAGCTCGCCGTGCACCCAGAGCTGCAGCGGCGCATAGTCGTTAGCCGGCGGCGTCGGTTCGCCGGGAAAGGTGACCTGCAGCGCGTCATCCGTCTGCACTACCCGCGCCCGCTCGCTCAGCGTCAGCCCGATGCTGAGGGCGCCGGACGCGTCGATCGTGAAGGTAAAATCGCTGCGCCGCTTATCGGCGTTGCCCATCATTTCCGGCTGGTTATCCCGCAGCCAGACAAGCAGCGGCACAATGACGGCCTCGACATCCTGCTGGTAGTCGGCAATCGTTAACGCAAGCTGATAGCGATACTCGAAAGAGAGCGACGGTGCGCTGGTCGATACCACTGTTCCGGCGGCGATCGCCATGCTCAGCCGCTCAGGGTTTTGCTGTAGCAGCGGCACGCTGCGGTTGAGCGCCGCGCGTAGCTGTTGAGGTTTCTGCATTCTGTTGCTCCTGACACTCTTTAATGATTTCAATCTGCAGCCCGCAAGAAACGAGCGCAGCCTCTAACTGACGGTTATCTGCCGCCAGATCGCCCTGCGTTTGCAGGTTGTTGCCCGGCAGCGGGCAGCTGTTCACGCGCGGACAGCCAGCCCAGATAATCGCGGGCGTTGTCGAAGGCGGGACGGCTGTGCAGCCGGATAAGGTCATCAGGCAGAGCGGCAGCAGACCACTCGCGTAACGCTTGACTGGCATCGGTTTCTCTCGCTATGTGCACTTCACGGCTGAGGGCGATGCGGCTGGCGCGATCCTGCTGCAGGCGCAGCGCCGCTTCGCGTTTACTGTTCGCCTGCGCCTGGGTCGTCAGGCGGGCAATAATCTGGTCGCGGCTGGTGAGATCGGCGGAGAGCGCGGCGTTGGCGCGCCTTGCCTCGCGCAGCTGGTCGCCGACCTTTGCGCCGCGCCAGCTGGCGAAGGCAAGTAACAGCAGCAGTAGCGCCAGCAGCGCAGCGCAAAGGCGCATCATGCGACGCCTCGCAGACACCAGGCGCGCTCCCGCATGCGCCGCTCCGCCAGTCCGGCGCTCTTCACGCCGTTAACGTAGATCCAGCGCGGCAGCTGATCGCACGCCGCGCGCCAGCGCTGCTGGTTGAGGTAGCTCACCAGCGTCGAACGGCAGGCGGCGCCAGCGCCGACGTTAAAGGCGAAGCTCGCCAGCGCATCCCAGACCGGCTGCGGCATCTTCACCGGCACGCAGAGAGAGAGCTGGCGTTCGACCCGTATCAGGTCGTCCACCAGGTTAACCGCCGCCTGGCGCTCGCTGACCACGCTCTGCGGCGTGACGCCGGCGGTATGGCCGATACCGTTGGTCCAGACGCCAGCGCTGCACTGGTAGGGCGAGGTGCGACAGCCTTCCGCATCCGCCAGCAGCTGTAGCCCGCCAGAGGAGATTTTCAGGGTAGAAAACTGCGGCAGCAGCGCGGCGATCGCCACCACGGCGACCACGGCGCAGCGTTTCGCGGTCTGGCTCAAGAGTGCCTCCCTGCGCGCTGGCGCTGTAGCTCATAGGTTTTGCGGCGGTAGTGCCAGTTAATGAAAAAGGTCGCCACGTTAACGATCAGGGTGATCACCGCCACGCCGGAACCGACCAGAAAAGCGATATCCTGGATGGTGTGACGGCCCAGCCACATCAAAAACAGGCTGACCAGGTAGTTAATCAGCGAGCTGGTTTTCTCCATCGTTAGTCCCACAGATTCACGGTTTCGCCTGTAGCGGCCTCCGGCAGCTCCGGCAGCGTCACCGCATAGCCGTGCGGCAGTATGACGCCGCGATCGGCAAGGCCGGGATTGGCCGCGTAGACCTGCTCAACCGCCTGCTGCGTACGGCCGTAGTAGCGATAGCAGATCTCATCGACCGTATCGCCCTGGAGCGCATAGATATTCATAGCGATAACTCCCCGTCAGGCCCGCTGACGGGTACGCAAAAATGGTGCGTCACTGTGCTTTTCCCCGTTGAAGGTGGTGTTGGCAAACGCAGGCTCGAGCCTGCTCCGCCGTTGAATTCGTCATCCGGCAGAGCCAGTCTCTCCGCTACGGGGCGATGGCTCAACGCCAGCCCGCCTGCTGGAATATGGGTAAACAGGGAGGTCGCAGCGCAAAAAAAAACGGCACCCACAGGGTGCCGTTATTGCTTCTGGTCAGCCGTCGCCGGACGGCGCAAGCATCAAGGGGAAAGGTTCGGGATCTGCTGCTTTTTATGAGTCAAACGATCGCATCTCATTGCCATACCTGCATTGTTATTTATTGGTGGATATAGCGGCAAACGAAACGGCAAATTCCTTGTTTTTTATCATCATGTCGCCAGCTATCTCGGCGATTAAAGCGAGGGCCACTTCCCGGTCGCGCTCCCTGCAAACTCCTTCAGTGGTCAGACGTGCAATGAGCTCAACACGCTCAAGCATTACCTGTTCTTGTAAATCAGTATCCACTTTCCCTCCCCCAATTTATAACTGTATATCTATACAGTAGCACAGCATGCAATCTGATATAAAGAAAATTAAGTTCTGAATGACGTCTGCTTAGGCTATTGATATAGCGACTTTTTTAGCGATCGTGCCACTAAGTCAAATGGGTAAAAAAAGCAGAAAAAGCGCCTTATGGCGGCGCATTTTGTTCGCATAACGCGCCCTTGCGAAGCGGTTTTGTCCGCTTTTGAGGCGCCGGTGCGGCATAATGATTTAACCGCGCTAATACGCCTTGCCGACTTAACGTCCGCGTACAGTTAATGACAGAACTCCAAGCTGACGCCTCCGGCTCAACATTCCCGATCTCTGGCTGACGCTTCGGCACCAGCTTCCAGCTCACCAGTCGGGTCAGCAGCGGTTTTTCTTCGCCCGCTTCGGTGCTGTAAACGCCTTTAATGCGCGCGATCTCTTCGCCCCAGCTATTAGGTTGTTCGGCGTTTTGATACCAGACGCGCACCGCCAGCTCGTCGCGGCGCACGAACGGCCCTCCCTGCACGTTAACGTAGGCGGCCCAGTCGCCGTTGTCCGCCGCCTCGCGCGCCTCGGCCAGCTCCTCGCTCAGACTGCGCAGGCTCTCTCCCTCCGTCAGGCGACGTAGCTCACGCCAGACGGTCACCGGCGCGCCGCCGACAAACTGAAACTGGCGAATATGCCAGCGTCCCGCCCAGGCGGAAACCGCTGCCGCGCAGTCGCGCAGGCTCTCGCCGCTTTCGTTATCTCGCTCGCCGTCCAGCGCGTAGCCATCGATGTTTTTTGCGATATATTTGGCGATATAGCCGGTAGCGCTGCCCTTTTGCGGGTCGATCGCCGTCGTGTGGAAGCGAGCCTTGCGCGCTTTTTCGCTGGTCAGCTCTTCGTGGTCTTGCTGGCAGGCGTATTCTGTCAGGATCTGGCGTACCTGCGCGGCCTGCTGTGGGCGCATAAACAGCAGCAGATGCCAGTGCGGCGTGCCGTCATGGTGTGGTTCAGCGACGCGGATGCCGAACAGGCGGATCTGCTCGCGATGCAGTCTGGCGCGCACCTTCTGCCAGAGCTGACAGAGGTAGCGCTGCGTCTCAGCCGGGCTGGCGCCGCGCCATTTCGGGTTATGCTGGCCGCTGCTGAGCGTAGCGTGATAGCGCGCCGGAGCGGTCAGGGTGCAGAACTCACCGACGTAGCCCATCTCATTGCAGATATTTTCAAAGCCGCGGATACGGGTCATCAGCTCGCAGCGACGGATCGCAGGGTTGGCGACGCTGCCGTCATGCTTGTCGATCAGGCTGATGCGGTTGCCCTCTTCGTCCTCCAGCTCCATGCCCTGTAAAAAATCGCGGGTGCGGCGCTTCTGCTCGCGCCATTCAGCGATGGTCGTGCGGCTGGCGTAAGGCGAACTTTTTTTACTGACGTGCGCCAGTGCAATCTGCAGATGCTCGCGCCAGGCGGCGGCGATACGGCGCAGCCGCCCTTTCCACCAGGTTTCTCCCTGCATCCGCATAATGGCTGGCGTAACCTCTTCCGGCGCGAAGAGGCGCGTCGTGACTTTCTGCCACAGCGGCGGCGTCTGGCGGAACTCACGGGTAATGGTTGCGGCGGTGAGGTAGAGACGGTGGCTATAGCGCCAGTCCGATTCCGCGCCGTTCTGCGCATGCAGCTGTACCAGCTCGGCAAAGATAAAGCTGGCGATATCGCCCGCCAGCAGATCGACATCGGCGCGCGACATATCGGGTAGCCGGTTAAAACGTCGCATCAGTTCCCACAGCGCACCTGCCGCAGCGGCGGCGCCTTTTTCCTGTACGGCGTGGCCGCTCAGCAACGTGACGGTGCCGCGACGCATCTCGCCCAGCCGATACTGTGCACTGACCTGTTCAATACGCGGCAGCAGGCGATCGGCGAAGGTCGTCGTCAGATAGCCCGCGGCAGAGACTATGCCTCGTCCGCTCTCCAACTGAGCGTGACGCAGCCTGATGGCGCGCTGCACCAGCGCTGGCTGCTGCTCCAGCGCGATCCATGCCTGTGATAGCGCAGCCATCTGGCGGCTGCGCTGTTGCATCTCGGCGTGAGTGGGATAAGGCGAGGCGATAGCCTTACGCGGCGCGTTCCAGGGCCAGCTGTAGCGCTGCATTATATGCCGCCCTGATAGTGCCGACCGCGCAGCTCAGCGATCTCCTGACAGGCGACGCAGCGGGAAACGCCGGTGACGGCGCGTCGACGTGCTTCGGGAATGGCGCTGTCGCACTCCTCGCAGAAAAAGGCGCTTATGCCTTTGGGCCGTTGGGTAACGGCAGCGATATCCAGCACCAGCTGCTCCGCCTGACGCTGCTGCTCTATATCCATGGTATCGACCATCAGTGCAGCTCCTGTGATTCATCGCGGTAGCGCTGCGCTTCATGGCGAATCAGTTCGGCGGCCTCAATACCGTTTAGTCCCTGGCGGCTGATATGCATCGCCATCGCGGCCAGACGATCGGCGACGGCCTGCGCGCGGCCTCTGCGTTCGTCGTAACGCGCAGCGGTTAACAAGGCGCTCAGCGCATCGGTTTCAAGGTCAGGGTTAGGGTGTCTCATTTCATCTCTCCTGAATTTGGGTAAAGCGAGGCCCGACGGGTTGACGTCATCAATGTGCGGTTAAGGTCAGTTATTCAGACAGATACTGGTCTGCGTCAGAAAAAGAGCGAGGCAACAGCCTGCCCCAGCGCACCATTTTGTTCATTGCGGCAATGATCAGCTCACGCCGGGCCTCATCGAAGGATTCAAAGGGGTTGCCGACCTCGTGAAGCCGGAAGCTGCCGGGTCTTTCCCGGTTCGCCAGCGTCAGCACGCAGAACTTAAAATCATCGTTTTGCCGGTTGAAGGCGACCAGCGCCGGGTTACGGCTGTTGTTGCGCATCTGACGCCAGCTTTTACGAAACTCGTCAAAGCTCATTGCTGCAACAGGTTCAGGCTGGCTATTCATCATAAGTGAGTCAGACCGGCTGAAAATTAACAGAAAAAGAATATCTCCCTTTCGTCGCCCGGTACGATCCTTTCAGCACGCTTTTTTTCGCCGCAGCACGGCTGCATGCGGCGGCGAAAACTTCTGTTAACGCGCGGTATGCCTTAACAAAAAGCGCTGAAACAGGACGTTTTACGCCGGTCCGTAATAAAAGGAGGACAGCTATGGCATTTGTAATGTCAGGCCTCATAGGGCATCATCTCCAGTTAACGTAATGTCACTCATATGCGATAACATTCACAACGCAGTGATGCTAATTCAAATATGTTAGTAACACAAGAGGAAGCTCAAAAATGTTAGTCACTAATTTTAACGGGAGCGGCGGGGCTATCCTCGACAGACTGATTCAGGCCTATGGGTTTAAACAAAAATCACAGTACGCTGAGCATGTCGGCCTCTCCTCAAGCAACCTGGCAATGCGTTATAAAAGAGACGCTTTCCCCGCCGATCTGGTGGTGCAATGCCTGATTGACACAGATGCCGAGCTGAACTGGATCCTCTATGGTCAGGGCAACCCGCCAAGTGCAGTACAATCGCTGGCAGCGGAAAAGGGCAATGAAAATCGCCCGCTAAAAAGTCTGACGGACATTGAGCGGGTAAAATTAACAAATGGTGAACTCAGGCCTGTTGATTTTGTGACTCTGGAAAACAAACTTTTTCTGGGTAAGGTGGCCGCTAACAGCGACCTGCTGGCGGTAATCGAAGGCGAGCAGCAGTACATCATTAACCGCAGCTATAAGACGGTCGTGGACGGGAAATGGCTGCTGGATATTGAAGGCATGGCCAGCCTGCGCAATCTCTCTCGTCTGCCCGGCGGTCGCGTCAGGATTAGCGGCGGCGATGCAGAGTTTGAATGCGCGCTGAATGAGATCTCCGCGACGGGAATTGTCGTGATGACGTTGATTTAAAAGCGGTGCGCTTTCCCAGTCGATAAGCGCAGCCCTTTACCGTACCGATCTCAGGCCCCGCGATCCGCGTTATACTCCCCCGCTTTGCACCAGCGAGCATAATTCATAGCCATGACTTCCAGACTTAAAATCATTCTTCCGCTTCTTATTCTCTTCGTAGCCGCCGCCTGGTACTGGCTTACGCCGCACTACAGCAAAGAGGACGAGGCCTACTACGTCTCGGTGTTCTGCGCCATTCACCATGAAGAGAGCAGCCGCTTTGTGGCGGATATGCGCACCGTTATTGAAGGCGGTAACTCCGACTACGCCCTGCAGAAAATCCATTTCCAGCCGCGCCTCGGCGAACAGGTGGTCAAAGCCTGGCAGAGCCTGAGCGCAGAACAAAAGACGCAGGCCAGCGCCGACGCCACTCAGTGCCGCAACCTGCTCGCTGATGCGTTAAAGTAAGCGCCCCGCGCGATGCCGTTACAGGGCGAAATCCGCGTGTTATCTTGTGGGTTTCGCAACATCTTTCAGGCAAGCTCTAATGACAAAACTGCGGGTAGGCATTGTGTTCGGCGGCAAATCGGCCGAGCACGAAGTATCGTTACAGTCAGCTAAAAATATCCTTGATGCGATTGATAAAACGCGTTTCGAGCCGGTGCTGTTAGGCATTGATAAACAGGGTCAGTGGCATCTGAATGACGCCTCGAACTTTCTGATCAACGCACAGGATCCGGCGCTTATCGCGCTCAACCGCGGCGGCGAAAGCGTGGCGCTGGTGCCGGGCGAGTCGCAGCAGCAGGTGATCGCCCGCCAGAGCGGCCACGCGCTGTCGCAGATCGATGTTATTTTTCCTATCGTGCACGGCACGCTCGGTGAAGATGGTTCGCTGCAGGGATTGCTGCGTATGGCGTCGCTGCCCTTTGTCGGCTCTGGCGTGTTGGGTTCGGCGGTCAGCATGGACAAAGATGTCACCAAACGTCTGCTGCGCGACGCCGGGCTGCAGGTTGCGCCCTGGATTAGCGTGACGCAGGCGCAGCGGTCGCGCATCCAGGCGTCTGAGGTAGTCGCGCAGCTGGGCCTGCCGCTGTTTATCAAACCGGCCAATCAGGGCTCATCGGTCGGCGTCAGCAAAGTCGACACTGTCGAAGCGTTCGATAGCGCACTGGATCTCGCCTTCACCTTTGACCGCAAGGTGCTGATTGAAAAAGGAATCAAAGGCCGTGAAATCGAGTGCGCCGTGCTGGGTAATGATGAACCGCAGGCGAGCCCGTGCGGCGAAATAGTGGTGCACGACGCTTTCTACTCCTACGAGACCAAATATATCAGCGAAACCGGCGCGCGGACGCAGGTGCCTGCAGCCATTGACGCTGAGCGCAGCGAGGCGATCCGCGCCGTGGCGATCAAGGCGTTTCAGGCGCTGGAGTGCAGCGGCATGGCGCGCGTCGACGTCTTCCTGACGGACGCAGGCGAGATTATCGTCAACGAGGTGAATACCCTGCCCGGCTTTACCAACATCAGCATGTATCCCAAGCTGTGGCAGGCGGCGGGACTAGAGTATCGCGAGCTTATCACTCGCCTGATTGAGCTGGCGCTGGAGCGTCATCAGCAGACCAGCCAGTTAAAAAGCAGCGTGTAAGCGTGAGCGCGACGGGGTGATTTACGCCACGTCGCTGGCCAGCGTCAGGGTGCGCCAGGCGGGCGAAGTCTGGTTGCGCCCGTTGCGTTTGGAAAGATAGAGATTTTTATCCGCGGCGGAGATCAGCTTATTCACCACGCTGTGCCAGCCGCGCTCTTCACCCGCCCTTCCCTGCGCCAGCCCCAGGCTGGCGGTTACGGTAACGGTATTGCCCTGCAGCCAGAACTTCTCTTTGCCTATCGCCTGCCGCACCGCCTCCGCCAGCCGGTAAAGCTGTTCAGGCCGGGCGTCGAACAGCACGATAGCGAATTCTTCGCCGCCGAAACGGCAGATGAGGCCCTGTTTACCCACCACTTTTTGCATCCGCAGCGCGATCTCCTCCAGTACGCCGTCGCCAGCGTCATGGCCGAAGTTGTCATTGATGGTTTTGAAATAGTCGATATCAAGCAGGATCACGCCGACGCTACGCCCGGCAGAGAACGGCTCCTCTTTCAGGCTCTCGTAAAGCCCGGAGCGCGACAGCAGCTGGGTCAGAAAATCGTAGTTGGCGCGCAAAGCGAGCCGCTGGTTAAGCTGGCGCACCGCATCCATACTGACGGCGACGATCAGCGGACTGATGGCGACGGTCGCCACGCCGAGGCGCGCCGAAGTAAGGTGGCTTAAAGGCAGCAGGTTGTCGTTGCCCTGAATATTCATCACGCCGTGCGAGACCAGCACGATTTCGCTGATGCCGGCCAGGAGTATCACCAGGCTGGTTACCGGGATCGGCAACACGATGGCGCACCAGATCAGCGCCGGAACCGGAAACGTCAGGCTGCCCGCGCCGCCGATCATGGCGCCGACCACCAGTGACAGCACGACGCTCAGCAGCGGAAGCCATTTGCCCGGTGAGAGCGGCGCGGCGACCGACAGGCTGCGCCAGCTGCGCGTCAGTAAAAACGGCAGCAGCATCAGGCCGGTGGATAACTGTTCGCTGAACCAGTCGCTCCAGGCGGTGGCGAAGCGGGCATCGAAGCTCATATTCTGTGCCAGCCCACCCCAGGTGGCGCATGCGAAGGCGGCGAGCAGACAGGCGGGAAAGATGCGCAGCGCGTTGCTGATCTGCCTGCGGTCGGCGTCGCGCAGGTAGTGCTTTACCAGCATAGAGACAGAAATAAAGATAAACAGCAGGTTAGCGACGTTCAGCGTGACGGCGGGCCACGCCCAGCCGGAAAAAACCGTGTCGTTCACCACCATGGCGGCGAAGCTGGTGAGGTAGTAGCGAAAGCGATGCAGAAAAGGATGACGGACGATAACGGCGGCGACGATGGCGTTCACCGGCCAGAATAGCGATAGCTCGGCGGGAATACGCAGATGACTGCCTAAAAAGCAAAACAGCAGGGTGATCAGAAACAGCGATAAGACATTCTTTGTAGCCTTGTGCTCTGCAAACAGCTTAACGCGCATAGGTCTGAACCCTGTAGCCTGTAAATTCTCCGCTCCCTGCCCGTCCCGGACGATCGCCGCACGCCATTAAACCGCATTCGCCGTCCGGGCAATTCAGCGAATAAACGGCAGGGATCGACGCTACTCATCATCTGGGTTACGCCGTCTGGCTTTCGGCGCGCCAATTATGCCCTAAATAAAAAAAACGGCCATCCGAGATATCTGATTTTCAGACGGTTAAGGAGTCAACTGGCGGGTGACATGGACTGAGGAGCAAAGCGTCCCGCGACAAGGATGTCGCGGGACGAGCTGGCAGGGATGCCGTCTTTTGTGTCTTTGCGATCGGGCCATGTCACCCGCGTAAGCACCTGACTGGCAGGCTCCCCCCCTTACTTGACCGCTACCGGCCACTGGCTGAGGCGAATGCCGCGCTTATCCGCGCTGTCGCCGAAATCTTTCAGCACCGCTTTTACGTCTGGATCCAGATACTCGGCGTTATCGTGATCCACAATCACCACGCTGTTTTCCGGGATCTCCGCCAGCAGCCCCTGTAGCTTCGGGTTATGCAGAAAGGTCAGATTCTGCTGGAAGCGCAGCACATAGTGATCGTCATAGCGGGTCAGCTGTAGCGCATTGCGGTGGCTCTTATACAGGCTAATAAGCATCTGCGTCGCCAGACCGATACCAATGCCCATCAGCATGCCAGACAGAATAATGCCGCCGATGGTGGCGAGGAACGGCACGTACTGCTGCGCCCCCATGCGGAACTGCTCAACGAACAGGCGCGGTGTCGCCAGCTTATAGCCGGTATAGAGCAATACCGCCGCCAGGCTGGCCAGCGGAATGGCGTTCAGCAGATTGCTGAACCACAATCCGCAGATCAACAGCAGCACGCCGTGAATAAGAACAGAGAGTTTGCTCTGCGCGCCAGTGCTGACGTTCACCGAGCTGCGCACGATCACCGCCGTAATCGGCATGGCGCCCAGCAGACCGGCGCTGAGATTGCCGATGCCCTGCGCGAACATCTCCCGGTTGGGCGATGGCGGCGGGTTCTGCGGGCGCAGCTTCTTCAGCGCCTCCTGGCTCAGCAGCGTCTCCAGGCTGGCGACCAGCGCCAGCGTTACCGCCACTACCCAGACCGACGGGTTTTGCCACGCCGTCCAGGCTGGACTCTCCAGCTGAGCCGTCAGCGCTGAGAGGCTGTCGAACGACGGCAGCGCGATGCGCGACAGCTCGTTCGCCCTCTCCGGCATCAGCCGCCCGCCGAATAGCGTCGCGGCGCAGCCAAACAGCACCGCGACCAGCGGACCGGGTATCCAGCCCAGCGCGCCAGCCTTCTTTATCAGCGGCGTGGTCCATAACCACAGGATCGCCAGGCTGCCGCCAGCAACCAGCATCGCAGGCGCGGAGAAGGCAGCGGCCCCGCTGGCGAACCCCGCCAGCCCCGCATCGCCCTCAATGCCGAACGCCACCGGGATCTGCTGGATAATCAGCAGAATACCGATGGCCGCCAGCATTCCCTTGATCACGCTGCCTGGCACCAGCGAGATAAACCGGCCGGCGCGCAGCAGGCCCAGGCCACACTGCATCAGGCCCGCCAGCACCAGCGCGGTAAGAAAAGCGCTGAAGCTGCCGAGCGTTTCAATCGAGGCGACGACGATAGTGACCAGCCCCGCCGCCGGGCCACTCACGGCAAAGCGTGAAGGGCTTAACGCGGTGACCAGCAGCCCGCCGATCACGCCGGTCAGCAAGCCGGCAAACGGCGGCAGCCCGCTCGCCTGCGCGATGCCGAGACAGAGCGGCAGCGCCACCAGAAAGACCACCAGACCGGCAGGAATATCCTGACGAAGCGTATTCACATTCATGGCGAAGATTCCTCTGCAGATTGCTGGATTAACTCTTTGAGATGGCCCGACTGCAGATCGTAAACGCAGCCGAAGAGATCTAATGTCTGGCCCGCTCGCCACGCGTCGCGCACCGGCGCGGTAGCGGCCAGACGGGAGAACTGCGCTAACACGTTTACCTCAACCAGCTGGTTTAACGTCTCAGCTGCTGCTTCCTGTTCATCGGGCAAACTGGCGCCCAGCGCCTGTCGCAGCGTGGCGATACGCCGCGCCAGCGCTGAGGTTTCCTGCGCCAGCGGGCTTTGCGGCAGGGTAAGCGCCGCCTGAACGCCGCCGCAGCCGTAATGGCCACACAGCACGATGCGTTCTACGCCGAGATAAATGATGGCGTACTGCAGCACGCTCATCAGGTTGTCGTCGCCGTCGACCACCATATTGGCGATATTGCGATGGACAAAGAGTTCGCCAGGATGGGAACCGGTCAGAACCTCGGCCGGTACGCGACTGTCTGAGCAGCCAATCCAGAGTGAGTGTGGTTTTTGTTGATGGAGGTATTGTGCAAAATAGTCAGGATTACGTTCGCGGCGCTGAAGCGCCCAGCTGCGATTTTTCGCTAATAAAGGTTTCAGTGTCGTCACATTCGTCTCTCTCAACAACCGGGAAGGAAATACACAGGCGAACAAAGGAGTGAACCGGCTCACAGTTAACGACTGGCTGTCAGGAAAAGAGCGCAGTTCATCACAGAAATTGTTTATAGCTCTTTATGCTTAATTAAGCATGCGTAATTTTTTATAAGCCAGAACGGCACGAGGTTTGTAAGCATTAATTCAGTTACGGTAAATTAAAGGTAAAACTGATTAAGCTGATAAAATTAACGACGCTAAATATCAATTGATAAATTTTATAAATATCAATCCATTAAAATAACAACATAATTAAAAAGCCTTTCTCAATGACAAATAATTACACTTAGCTTTGCTGGACTGTTGCCCGCACTCAATTAGCAACGGCACTTTATTACGGAAAATTCCGAATTAATTTCTTAACCAGTAGCGATTAAAACTGGCGATCAGCAAAAAAAGCAGTGTAATGCGCTTAATAAGCGCCGCTTTAAAAGTAAGAGATAATTAAATTAGTTTGCAGTGAAATAATCCCTCCTGAACGTAAATATCAGCGGCAAAAATAAAGAGCCTGTTATTGCAGGCTCTTTCGCTTGACGAATTATTTACCGTTCCATGCCCTCAGCCGCGCATCGCGCGTTGAAAGCTGCTGTTGCGGCGTCAGCTTATTGTAATTCTCCGCCATGCCGCTCTCCCAGTCGCCATAGAGCGGATTCGGCAAGACGATAAACCGGGTGCCGAAAAGCGTGTGATTCTGGCTGACAAAGGCGCGACGCTGCGCATTGTCCTGATGCCAGGTCGCCTCGCCGAAATCATTCAGGTTATCGCCGACGTAGAGCACGACGTTATAGCCCGCCGCTTTGATAGCGTCGAAACGCGCCTGCTTGTTTGAACTGCCGCTGCTGAGACGTACGGTCTGCGGGTTAACCTGCGGGAATCCGAGCTGCGTCAGGTTGGCAACCGTGGCGTCATAATCCTTCTGGTCGCGGTTAGACACATAGAATAGCGTGCCGCCATGTGACGTAACGTAACGGGCGAAATCGACCGCGCCGGGCACCGCCAGCGCCTGCTTCGCCCGGGTCCATGCCGACCAGCTTTGCGCGCTGTACGGCTGCCCGTTTTTCGCCTGCCAGGCGCTGTAGGCGCTGTTGTCGATCATGGTCTCATCCAGATCGACGATCACCGCCTTAGGCTTGCCGGTCAGCGACGGGGCGGCGTCAAAGGCGAGACGCGCGCCGTTGAAGGCCTGCCACGTCAGGGCCTGATACTCGCCGGACTGCTGAAACCAGTTAAGTGCCATCACTGACTGCTGGCCGAGCTGTTGCTGCGCATTTTGCGCCGACTGCGAGGCGCAGCCCGACAGCATCAGCGCCATCAGGCCGCTGGTCAGCAGCGTTGCGGTCATTTTCATCTTGTTATCCTTAAGCCGGAAAAGTAGAAGAGGGTAACGCTTTCAAAATGTAGCAGTTAACCTAAGCTGAATGCAGCCAAACGCCTCAGAGGAGATTCATATGGGAATCCGCGTACGCTCTACCCTGCTTGATGCGCTGGAGTGGGTTGAATATGCCTTCCAGCCCGCAGGCGAAGCGCCGCCCGACGATGTCGCTTACGGCCATCAGCGCCACAGCGCGACGGTGGTAGATGACGCGGCCAACGTGCCGCCGAAAAGCTGCGAATCGGATGGCATTATCGGCTTTGGCGAGCGGCCGGTAGCGGTCTACACCGCCGACTGCCTGCCGGTGCTCATCGCTGATACGCAGCAACGGCGCGTGGCGGCGGTACACGCGGGCCTGAAAGGCACGCTGGCGGGCATACTGGATCGCACCGTGGAGCGGCTATGCGAAGATGGCGCCTCGCCGGATGGCCTGTATGTCGCCATCGGCCCGGCCATCGCGCCCTGCTGCTACGAACTGGGCGAGGAGATGCTGTCGTCGATCGCGCAAAGCTTCTCTGGCTCGCTGTCACACTGCTGGCACCGCGAGCAGCCGCATAATCCTTTCGCCGTCAGGCCGCAGGCGAAGGCTACGCAGCATGGCATCTGGTTCAATCTGCCACAGCTGGCGACGGAAATACTCCTGAAAGCAGGCGTGCCGGCGGCACATATCGAAAACGTCGGTTTTTGCACCTACTGCATGGCGGAAAACGGCGCCAGCTATCGCCGCAACACCCACTTTAACAGCGGCTATCAGTCGCGCTTTTCATGGATACGCCGTCGGGGTGGCTAAGGCCCGCTTTTTTGATGCGCCTCACAGCGCGGTAAACTTTCACTTTTTTTTAACATCACGGCAGCTACATTACACTCATCCGACCACTTAACCTGAGTGATGCCGCCGTGAAGAGTCACGCCTACCCTGCCCTGTTCGCCCCGCTCGATTTGGGATTTACCCGGCTGCGCAACCGCTTCCTGATGGGATCGATGCATACCGGGCTGGAAGAGCATCCCGACGGCGCGCAGCGTCTCGCCGCTTTTTATGGCGAACGCGCGCGCGAAGGGGTCGCACTGATTGTTACCGGCGGCGTAGCGCCCGATGCGCAGGGCGTCACCATGAAGCATGGCGCGATGCTCATCTCGCCTGACCAGTGCGGCTGGCACCGCCAGATTACCGACGCCGTACATGCGCAAGGCGGCAAAATCGCCCTGCAGATCCTGCATACCGGCCGCTACAGCTATCAAAAAGATCTGGTCGCGCCCTCGGCGATCCAGGCACCCATTAACCCTTTTCTGCCGCAGGAGATGGATGAGCAGGCGATCCTGCAAACCATCAGCGACTTCGCCCGCTGCGCACGGCTCGCCCAGCTTTCAGGCTATGACGGCGTGGAGATCATGGGCTCTGAAGGCTATCTGATTAACCAGTTTTTAGCGCCGCGCACCAACCAGCGTAGCGACCGCTGGGGCGGCGACGCACAGCGCCGTCAGGCCTTTGCCCTCTCCGTTACCCGGGCGATACGCGACGCCGTGGGCCGCGACTTTATTGTGATTTTTCGCCTGTCGATGCTGGATCTGGTAGAAGATGGCAGCTCGCTGGCAGAGACGCTGGCGCTGGCCGAGGAGCTGGAGAAGTGCGGCGTTACCCTGTTCAATACCGGCATCGGCTGGCACGAAGCGCGCGTTCCCACTATCGCCACCTCAGTGCCGCGCGCGGCCTTCGCCTCGGCGGCGCAGCGGCTGCGCCAGCATGTCTCGACGCCGGTGATCGCCACCAACCGCATCAACCACCCGCAGGTCGCCGAGCAGCTGTTGCAGAGCGGCTGTGCCGATATGGTGTCGCTGGCGCGTCCGTTTCTCGCCGATGCCGCCTTCGTCAGTAAGTCCGCGCGTGGCGCGGCGGAGAGCATCAATACCTGTATCGCCTGCAACCAGGCCTGTCTCGACCAGATTTTTGTCGGCAAGATCACCTCCTGTCTGGTGAACCCGCGCGCCTGTCATGAAACGCTGATGCCGGTTACGCCCTGTGCAACGCCGAAGCAGATCGCCGTAGTGGGCGCGGGTCCGGCGGGGATGGCCTTCGCGCTGCAGGCGGCGCAGCGCGGTCATCGCGTGCGGCTCTATGAGTCCGCTGCAGAGATCGGCGGCCAGTTTAATATCGCGCGCCAGATCCCTGGCAAAGCTGAGTTCAGCGAAACCTTACGCTATTTCGCCCACCAGCTCGCCGCCGCCGGCGTCGAGGTGCGTACCGGCTATCGCGCGACGGCGGAGAGCCTGCAGGATGCCGACGAAATAGTGCTGGCGACCGGCATCCAGCCGCGCACGCCGGATATTCCGGGTATCGATCACCCCAGCGTACTCAGCTACCTCGAGGTGCTGCGCGATAAAAAACCGGTAGGCCAACGCGTCGCCATTATTGGCGCGGGCGGCATCGGCTTCGATACCGCCATGTATCTCTCTCAGCCTGCGGAGCAGCAGACGACAGAAAGCTTTTGCCGCGAATGGGGCATCGACCTGACGCTGACGCAGCGCGGCGGCCTGCAGCCCGCGCAGCCCCTGCCCGCTACGCGCGCTATCTGGCTGTTGCAGCGTAAACCGGGCAAACCGGGCGCGGGGCTGGGTAAAACCACTGGCTGGATCCATCGCGCCACGCTGCAGGCGCGCGGCGTGCGCATGTGGGGCGGCGTAGAGTATCTGGCGATTGATGATGAGGGATTGCACCTGCGCCGCGACGGCGCGGTGACGTGCGTGCCGGTGGATAACGTCGTTATCTGCGCTGGGCAGGAGCCACAGCGCGAGCTAGAAGCCGCGCTGCGCGCACGCGGCCAAGCCGTTCACCTTATCGGCGGCGCCGACGTGGCGCTGGAGCTAGACGCGCGCCGGGCAATCGCCCAGGCCGTACAGCTGGCGCTGACTATCTGATCAGCGCATCTTTACCGCGCGCAGCACCACGAACTTCTGGTTCGACGCCACCAGCGTGCAGTTGCCGAACAGCTTTTTCAGCTTGTGATGATAGTCGAGGTGGCGGTTGCCGACGATGCGCAGCTCGCCGCCATACTGCAGGCAGCGTTTGGCGTCGCGGAACATTTGCCATGCCAGATGATCGGTTACGGCGTGCTGCTGGTGGAAAGGCGGATTGCAGAGCACTGCGTGCAGGCGATCTGAAGGGTAGCCGCTCAGCACGTTGTTGACGCGGAATACGCAGCGCGTCAGGTCCTGCGGACGGTTCACCTCAACATTAAGCTGGCTCGACGCCACCGCCATATAGGACTCGTCGAGAAAATGCACTTCAGCCTGCGGATTGCTTTCCAGCGCCATCAGGCCGATCACGCCGTTGCCGCAGCCGAGATCGACAATCTCGCCCTCGATATTTTCCGGCAGGTGCTGCATAAAGAAGCGCGCGCCGATATCCAGCGACGTGCGGGAGAAGACGTTGGCGTGGTTGTGGATCTGATAGGGCGTCTCATCCAGCGGCCAGACGGTGGTCGCCGCCTGCGGTGCCAGCGCGGGCGCGCTGAAGTGGCTATAGATCAGACGCGCCTTTTTCCACGCCAGCGAGGTGCGGGTTTCGCCGAGGATCTTCTCGAACAGCTGCAGCGTGGAGTTATGGATCTCTTTGGCGCGCGCCGCCGCCAGGATCACCGTATCGGCGGTCACGACCTCTCGCAGAGCGCGCAGCTGTTGCTCCAGCAGCGCCAGGGTTTTCGGCACCTTAATCAGCACGGCGGCTGGCGCGGCGGGCAGCGCATCGAGGCTGCTGAGAAAATGCACCTCGCCGTCGTCAAGCGCGTTAAGACGCAGGTTTTGCCGCGTCGCCTGCTGGCTGAGCCAGGAGTCGCTGACGTGCCAGACCGGACGCGGATTAAGCGCACAGGTGAGCGCGCCGAAGCTGTCGTTGAACACCAGGATCGGCCCTTCCGGCAGCGACTGCTGCAGCAGATATTCATCCGCCGCGTCCCACGCCTGAAGCGGACTCTCTTCACGCATTTGCGGGAAACGATGCAGGATCAGGGTGCGATCGACTAGTTCAAGTTGGCTCATGAATTCTCCGGCTGGTACAATCTGGCTGTTTTACGCCCCAAAAGGGGGGCGCAGTATACTGTCTTTCGCCGGGAATCCCTAATGTCCTCACTTATCTATCTGCAGGGTTATCCTGAGAACATCCTTCAGCAGGTTCAGACGCTGATCGACCATGAAAAGCTTGGCGCTTTTTTGCAGCAGCGCTACCCCGACACGCACGATATCGTCAGCGATAAAGCGTTATATGACTATACCCAGGCGCTGAAGAATCGCTTTATGCGCAACGCTCCGCCGATCAGTAAAGTGATCTGGGATAATAAAATCAAGGTCATGAAACATGCGCTGGGCCTGCATACGGCGGTGTCGCGCGTCCAGGGCGGCAACCTCAAGGCCAAAGCGGAGATCCGCGTCTCCACCTTTTTCCGCCTCGCGCCGGAGCCTTTTTTGCGCATGATCGTGGTGCACGAGCTGGCGCACCTGAAAGAGAAGGATCACGACAAGGCTTTCTATCAGCTCTGTTGCCATATGGAGCCGAACTACCATCAGCTGGAGTTTGACGCCCGGCTCTGGATGACGGATCAGGCGATGCGCGGCAACGCGGCCTAGAGAAACTCCTGCGCTTTCTGGATCAGGCTGGTTTTGGTCAGCGCGCCGAGAAAGCGTTTCTCCTGCGGATTGTTGAGCACCGGCAGCCGCTCCAGCGTTACGCGGGCGAACGCCTCCCATCCTTCACGCATGCTTTGATTCTGGTAGACGACGGGAAAGTTGTCGTCCATCACCGTGGCGACCGGCGAATTCAGCGTGATCTCCTGCGCCAGCACCTTACGTGCGATGTCGTGAATCGAGACCACGCCGAGAAAGGCACCCGCCGCGTTGATGACGTAGACGTAGCGCTCGCGCTTCAGCGAGCTGACCGCCAGCGCCTGGCCGACCGACTCCTGCGGCTGCAGCGCCGCGCCGGGAATAATCAGCTCCGCCACGCGCATATTGTCGAAGTCATATTTGGCTTCTGAGCGGTTAAAGTGATTGCCGACCACCGGGTAGGTGCTGGCGGACTGCAGGCGATAGACCACCATCGAGGCGAGTACGGCGGCGATCATCACCGGAAAGAGCAGCGTGCTGTTAAGCGTCATCTCCAGCACCATCAGGATCGCCATCAGTGGCGCCTGGCTGACGGCGGCCAGCACCGCGGCCATGCCGATGGCGGCATAGAGCAGCACGTTGCCGATCGGCAGATGGAGCGCCGCCCCCAGCGTCGCCAGCGCCACGCCGAGCAGCGCGCCGATCAACAGCGATGGCGTAAAGAGCCCGCCCACCGCGTTGGAGCCGACCGACAGCGTCGTCGCCAGCGTCTTCAGCACCAGCAGCAGCAGCAAACCCGGCAGCAGATAATCGCCCGCCATGATTTTAACGATCACTTCGTAGCCGTTGCCGAGAATATCGGTAGAAATGAGCGCCAGCACGCCCACCGCCAGCCCGCCCGCGCCCAGCCGTAGCGGCAGCGAACGGATATGGCTGAACAGCGCCTTGCTGCGCGCGATAAGCTTAATCAGCAGCCAGCCCGCCAGCCCGGCGATCAGACCTATCGCCACCGTCACCACCAGGCTGCTGATGTCCATCTGAAAACTGGCGTCCGCCAGCGGATAGAGCGCGTTGCGAAAGCCCAGCGACCACATGGTCATCACGGCGACAGACGAGGCGATGACCAGCGGGATCAGACGCTGCAGCGCCGAGATGCCGAAGGCGATCTCGGCGACGAAGATCGCCGACGCCAGCGGCGCATGGTAGACCGACGAGAGTCCGGCGGCGGCGGCCATCGCCACCACGTCGCTGTTTTTCATATTCAGCGAGGCGGGCATCCAGCGCCCCAGCACGCTGCCGCACAGCGCGGAGAGCTGCACCATCGGTCCCTCTTTACCGATCGAGGCGCCCGAGCCGATACTGGCGATCGAAGAGAGCGCGCGGAACAGCGAGGTGCGGGTCGGTACCGCGTCGAGCCGCGCGTTAATCACCTCAAGGTAATCAGTCTTTACCGTCTGCTGCTGTTCGATGCTCACCGCATAACGCAGGAAAAAACCCGCCAGCACACCGCCCGCCCCCACCAGCAGCGGCCAGAAGATCCACGGCCAGGCGTGCATCGCCACGGTGATCTCATTGCTGCTGCCGAACAGCAGACGGTTAATCAGTTCGATAATGCCGCGAAACGCCAGCGTCACCAGCGACGCCGCCAGGCCTACCGGGATCGCGACCAGCAGCGTGGTCCAGTTCAGTGCGTGTTTACTTCCTTTCAAGCGCTTTCTCCACTTTTTTCAGCCTGTCGCCGTTGCGTCATCACTATATTGGAAGGCGGATCGCAGGATCAAATTCCCTTTCTTTCCGGCGCTTGCTCCCGCTCTGCGGCGTGCTACTCTGCCGCTATTTGCCGCAGGAGAGTCGACGTGATCCGTTTTGCTATTGTGGGAACCAACTGGATAACGCGCCAGTTTATCGAGGCCGCGCACGAAACCGGCCATATGCGCCTGAACGCCATCTTTTCGCGTACGCAGCAGCAGGCGGAACGCTTCGCCGAAGCCTATCCCTGCTCGCATCTCTTTACCTCGCTGGAGGCGCTGGCCGCCAGCGATCTTATCGACGCGGTTTACCTGGCGAGCCCGAACGCCCTGCACTGCGAGCAGGCGCTGCTGTTTATGGCTCATGGTAAACATGTTATCTGCGAAAAGCCGCTCGCCTCTAACCTGCGTGAAGCGGAGCAGATGATCGCCTGCGCCCGGCAGCATCAGGTGATTCTGTTTGAGGCGTTTAAAACCGCCAGCCTGCCCAACTTCGCGCAGCTGCAGCAGGCGCTGCCCGCTATCGGTCCACTGCGCAAGGCGCTGTTCAGCTACTGCCAGTACTCGTCGCGCTATCAGCGCTACCTCGACGGTGAAAATCCCAATACCTTTAATCCGCGCTGGTCGAACGGCTCGATCATGGATATCGGCTACTACTGTCTGGCGACGGCGGTGGCGTTGTGGGGCGCGCCGCGGGCGGTAAAAGCCAGCGCCGCACTGCTGGCCAGCGGCGTTGACGGCCACGGCAGCGTGCTGCTCGACTATGGCGACTTTGACGTCACGCTGCTGCACTCCAAAGTCAGCGACTCGCGTATTCCCAGTGAAATTCAGGGCGAAGCGGGCTCGCTGCTGATCGAAAAGCTGTCAGAGATGCAGTCGGTTAGCCTGGTGCCGCGCCAGACCGCCACGCAGCCGCAGGATCTCAGCCAGCCGCAGCATATCAATACCATGCTCTATGAAGCCCAGACCTTTGTGCAGCTGGTGCGGCAGCGCCGCGTCGATCATCCGGGGCTGGAAACATCGCGTATCACCGCCGCGCTGCTGACCGAGATACGTCGCCAGACCGGCGTGGTTTTTCCCGCCGACGGACAGTCTGTGTAAATATGTCTAAATATGAATGGCCCGCTATTGCCTCTTGCAGGGTCAGCGCCTATCTTAACTGCCAGCAAAGGGGAGTAACTTGTAAGCTGAACGATCGTCATTACGATGCGCAAGCATCCGGTCGTCAGGCAACCCGGAATCTGATTCTGCGTTGTAAGTGAGACCTTGCCGGAAGGCAAGGTTTGCTTACATCCCTGTAAAGCGGCTGATGTCTTCTGACCTCAGCCGTTTTTTATTTCAGGGCAGGAAAAGTTATGCAGACGGTAGGAACGCCTCTTCTCTGGGGCAGCTTTGCGGTAGTGGTGCTCGTCATGCTGGCGATCGATCTCTTTTTACAGGGACGGCGCGGCGCGCAGACCATGAGTTTTAAACAGGCGGCAGTCTGGTCGCTGATTTGGGTATCGGTGTCGCTGCTGTTCAGCGCCGCCTTCTGGTGGTATCTCGAGGGCAGCGCCGGTCGGGAAGTCGCCACGACGCAGACGCTGGCGTTTCTAACCGGCTATGTGCTGGAGAAAGCGCTGGCGGTCGATAATGTCTTTGTCTGGCTGATGCTTTTCAGCTACTTCTCGATTCCCGCCGCGCTGCAGCGCCGCGTGCTGATTTACGGCGTGCTGGGCGCGATTGTGCTGCGCACGATTATGATCTTTGCGGGCAGCTGGCTGGTAACGCAGTTTAGCTGGATCCTCTATCTGTTCGGCGCCTTCCTGCTGCTGACCGGACTCAAGATGGCCTTCTCCAGAGAGGATGATGAAAACGCGGTGGGCGACAAGCCGGTGGTACGCTGGCTGCGTAAACACCTGCGTATGACCGACGCGCTGGAGGGTGAGAAGTTTTTTACCCGCAAGAATGGCGTGCTGTTTGCGACGCCGCTGCTGCTGGTGCTGATTATGGTGGAGCTGAGCGACGTGATCTTCGCGGTTGACAGCATTCCGGCGATTTTCGCCGTGACCACCGATCCCTTTATCGTGCTGACCTCTAACCTGTTCGCCATCCTCGGCCTGCGCGCCATGTACTTTCTGCTGGCTAACGTCGCCGAGCGCTTCTCCATGCTGAAGTATGGTCTGGCAATCGTGCTGGTCTTTATCGGTATCAAGATGCTGATCGTCGAGTTCTACCATATCCCGGTGGCGATCTCGCTGGGCGTGGTCGGCGCCATCCTCGGTTCAACCCTGTTGATTAACGCCTGGGTGAATCGCAAAAGCGACCAAAAACAGCGCTCGCAATAATCCGCTACAGGGGCAGGTAATGCCCCTGTTTTATTTTGCCAGTCACTGGTGCGACATTTCATCGCTCTGTCACACTTCCTTCATCCAGCATAATAGAAATCCGATCCCCCTCGCACAGACAGAATTATCTCTTTCCTCGCCCGCTCTTTTCCTTATACTCCGCCGGGCAAACCGCTTCAGGCGCGTTAATCGACGTCCTCTGAAGCCACATCCCGCTACAACCTAAAGAACAATTATGCAGAACTCTCTTTCCGGTCGTCTGGGCGCGTTACTCGCAGGAAGCCTGGTAAAACAAATCATGGTAGGGCTGGTGGCCGGTGTGGCGCTGGCCTGGGTCTCGAAGGATGCCGCGCTGGCCGTCGGCCTGCTGGGCGAACTCTTCGTCAGCGGACTGAAGTCCGTTGCGCCGCTGCTGGTACTGGTGCTGGTGATCGCTTCTATCGCCAGCCATCAACAGGGTCAGAAGACCAATATCAAACCTATTATCGCGCTCTATCTGTTAAGCACCTTTTTCGCCGCGGCGATCGCGGTGGTGTTGAGCCATCTGATGCCGCAGACGCTGACGCTGGCGGTCGGCAAAACCGAAATTACGCCGCCGTCGGGCATAACTGAGGTGCTGCGCGGCCTGCTGATGAATATGGTAGCGAACCCGATTACCGCGCTGATGGAAGCAAACTACATCGGCATTCTGGTGTGGGCGATCGGCCTCGGCCTGGCGTTCCGCCACAGCTCGCCCGGCACCCGCGCCCTGCTTAACGATGTCTCACATGCGGTGACCTGGCTGGTGCGCTGCGTAATTCGCTGCGCGCCGGTCGGCATTTTCGGTCTGGTGGCGTCGATTCTGGCCTCTACCGGCTTTGGCGCCCTGTGGCAGTATGCGCATCTGCTGGGGCTGCTGCTGGGCTGTATGGCGTTAATGGCGCTGGTGGTGAACCCGCTGCTGGTCTACAGCAAGATCCGTCGCAACCCCTATCCGCTGGTCTTTACCTGCCTGCGCGAAAGCGGCGTAACCGCCTTCTTTACCCGCAGCTCGGCAGCCAATATTCCGGTGAATATGGCGCTGGCGAAACGCCTGAATCTGGATGAGGATACCTATTCGGTCTCTATTCCGCTGGGGGCGACCATCAGTATGGCGGGCGCATCCATCACCATTACCGTGCTGACACTGGCGGCGGTGCATACGCTGGGTATTCAGGTTGACGTGTCGACCGCGATTCTGCTGAGCCTGGTGGCGTCGCTGTGCGCCTGCGGCGCGTCGGGCGTGGCGGGCGGTTCGCTGCTGCTGATCCCGGTCGCCTGTAATATGTTCGGCATACCGAACGAGCTGGCAATGCAGGTGGTGGCAGCCGGTTTTATTATCAGCGTGCTGCAGGACTCCGCCGAAACGGCGCTGAACTCCTCTACCGATATTCTGTTTACCGCCGCGGTTTGCCAGGCTGAAGCCGAGCGCGAAGCCAGCCGGGCTTGATCTTGCAGACAGCTCAGTAGCTTGAAGAGCGGGTGGCAGGGTACGAAGAGCAAAGCGTCCCGCGCCAGGGAAGGCGCGGGCCGAGCGAGCATGGATGCGTTAAGCGACTTTGCGATCGGACCCTGCCACCCGTGAAGGGCACAGCACTAATCGACCACAATGGCGACCTCAAGGTCGCCATTTTTGTCTGACAAATTATAACGTCACGCCGCTTTTAAAAATCGCCAGCTCGCGAAAATCGTTCTTCTCGTTGTTGGTCAGCTTGCCGCTGGCGATCGCCACGATGGTGTCGACGAAATCCTCCAGCAGCGCATCCATGCTCATCCCTTCCAGCAGACGGCCAGCGTTAAAGTCGATCCAGTGTGGCTTCTTCTCTGCCAGCGGCGAGTTGGTCGCCAGCTTCACCGTCGGCACAAAGCCACCGTAAGGGGTGCCGCGCCCGGTGCTGAACAGCACCATATGGCAACCCGCCCCCGCCAGCGCGCTGGTGGCGACCGCATCGTTGCCAGGGGCGCTCAGCAGATTCAGCCCCGGCGTTTTCAGCCGCTCGCCATACTTCAGCACATCCACCACCTGGCTGGAGCCCGCTTTCTGGGTGCAGCCCAGCGATTTCTCCTCCAGCGTGGTAATACCGCCCGCCTTGTTGCCCGGCGAGGGATTCTCGTAAATTGGCTGCTGGTGGTCGATAAAATAACGCTTGAAATCGTTAATCATCGCCACGGTTTTCCCGAAGGTCGCTTCGTCGCGACAGCGGCTCATCAGGATACGCTCCGCGCCGAACATCTCCGGCACCTCGGTCAGCACCGTGGTGCCGCCGTTAGCGATCATCTGATCGGAAAAGCGCCCCAGCAGCGGATTGGCGGTAATGCCGGAAAAACCGTCGGAACCGCCGCACTCCAGACCAAACTTCAGCTCGCTTAGCTTGCCCGGCTGGCGTTTGTCGTGACGCATCACCTCATACAGGGCATGCAGACGCTCCAGACCCGCCTCTACTTCATCGTCGTGCTGCTGGCACACCATAAACTGGATGCGATCGCTCTCCGGCAGACCCAGCGTCTCGCGGAAGACGTCGACCTGGTTGTTTTCACAGCCGAGGCCGATAACCAGCACCGCGCCAGCGTTGGGATGACGCACCATATTTTGCAGCATGGTGCGGGTGTTCTCATGATCCTGCCCCAGCTGCGAGCAGCCGAAGGTGTGGCTAAACAGAAACGCGCCGTCGGTGCCCGCCGCGTTGTCGGTCTCTTTAAGAAAGCGCTGCAGGATCTGACGCGCAATGCCGTTGACGCAGCCGACGGTCGGCAGGATCCAGAGCTCATTACGGATCCCGACATCGCCGTTGGCGCGGCGATAGATCTGCACCTCGCGATCCCCAGGCTGCGGCGGCACCTCGACAAACGCCGGCTGATAGTCGTACTCATCCAGATCGCTCAGGTTAGTGCGCGCGTTGCTGGAGTGGATTACCTCGCCTGCGGCGATCGGCTGCGTGGCGTGGGCGATCGGCAAGCCGTACTTGATCACCAGTTCGCCCTCACCGATGGGCCGCAGCGCGAACTTATGGCCGCGCGTAACGGCCTGCAGCAGCTGCACCGCCGTCTGCTGCAGGTCGATAGTCTGCCCCGCTTCTAAGTCGCGCAGCGCTACCGCGACGTTATCCTGAGAGTGAATCTTAATCGCGTCTTGCATAGCATTATCCCAGTGTGCTCAACGCCTCACGCATGCCGTGGACGATGATATTTTGCAGGTGTCGGCTGACCTCGGCCGCCAGTTGCGGCTGCCGGGTCAAATCTTCGCCCCAGTGCTGCGCGTCGCTTAACACCTCGCGCACCAGCTGTTCCGGGGAAATCTGGTCGTTATTGAGTGCCTGCCAGTTTTTTTCAAAGCGCGCCAGCCAGTGCGCGTCATCCTGTAGCGGCCAGCTTTTCTCCCCCGACGCGCCACGATAGAAGGCGATCAGCGCCGCCAGCGCGAAGGTCAGACGCGGCGGCCAGACGCCGTTTTGCGCGTGCGACGCCAGCAGCGGCGTCAGCAGGCGGGTGCGGAACTTGGTCATGCCGTTCAGCGCGATGGAGAGCAGCGCATGGCGGATAAAGGGATTACGGAAGCGTCGCTCTACCGCATCGGCGAAGGCGAGCAGCTCGCTGCGCGGCAGGTCCAGCGTAGGAATGATCTCCTCGCGCAGCAGACGATCGACAAAACCTGAGATAGCCGGATCTGCCATCGCTTCGCCGACACTCTCCAGCCCAGCCTGGAACGCCACCGGCACCATGGCGGTATGTGCGCCATTGAGGATCGCCACTTTCTGCGCCTTCCACGGCGCGATATCCTCGACCAGCCGCACCTGCGGCGCCAGCGCATCCAGCTTCAGCTCGTCGAACAGCACGCGCGGTCCCTGCAGAATGAACTGGTAATACACCTCGCCCGCCACCAGAAAACGATCCTCGTAGCCCAGCTGAGCGGCGAGAGCCTCGCTCTCCTGCGGGAAACCGGTCACGATGCGGTCCACCAGCGTGTTGTAGAACATGCAGTGCTGCGTTACCCAGGCGGTAAAACTTTCTGGCAGCTGCCAGTGTCGCGCATAGCGCAGCACCAGCTCGCGCAGGGCGTCGCCGTTATGGTCGATTAGCTCGCAGGGCACAATCAGCCAGCCTTTGTCGCTGGCGCCGCTGAAGTGCTCGAAGCGCGCCCATAGCAGCTGCGTCAGCTTGCCGGGAAAGCTGGAAGCGGGCGCATCCGTCAGGCGATCGCGCTCGGCAAAGGCGATGCCCGCCTCGGTGGTGTTAGAGAAGACGAACCGCATCTGCGGCGCGCGCGCCAGCGCCAGAAAGTCGTCATGCTGGAGATAAGGCTGGATCTCGCGATTCAGACTGCGGATCAGGCGCGTTTCGCTGACGCGCTCGCCCTGTTCGTTCAGACCGCGGATCAGCGTGGTATAAAGTCCATCCTGCTGGTTCAGGCTGTCGCTGACGGCACGGTTGCGCGGCCGTACCACCACGACGCCCGCGTCGGTGCCCTGATGCTGGTTCAGCCAGTCGAGCTGCCAGTCGATAAAGGCGCGCAGAAAGTTGCCCTCGCCGAACTGGATGACGCGCTCGCTGTAGATCGCGCCGGGAAAATCGTGGCGATTTAGCCGCTGCATTATCAGGCTCCCAGCTCTATGCCGAAGTAGTCGCGCGCGTTGTTAAAGCAGATGTTTTGCACCATCTGGCCCAGCAGCGCCTCGTCGCCCGGCGCTTCGCCGTTTTCTACCCAGCGACCAATCATCTGGCACAGCAGGCGGCGGAAATATTCGTGACGCGTATAAGAGAGGAAGCTGCGGCTGTCGGTCAGCATGCCGACAAAGCGGCTAAGCAGGCCAATTTGCGCCAGCTGCGTCATCTGACGCTGCATGCCGTCGAGCTGATCGTTGAACCACCAGGCGGAGCCGAACTGCATTTTGCCCGCTTCGCCCTCTCCCTGGAAATTGCCCGCCATGGTCGCCAGCACCTCGTTGTCACGCGGGTTCAGGCAGTAGAGAATGGTTTTCGGCAGCGCGTTATGCAGGTTCTGCGCGCCCAGCAGCTTCGCCAGCGGTTCTGCCAGCGGCTGGTCGTTAATCGAGTCGAAGCCGACGTCCGGGCCCAGCAGTTCAAACTGGCGGCGGTTGGTGTTGCGCAGCGCGCCGATATGGTACTGCTGCACCCAGCCGCGACGCGCATATTCGCCGCCCAGCCACACCAGCACGGCGGTTTTAAACTGCGCAATCGCCTGCGCGTCCGGCGCGTTGCCTGCGCGGCGAGCGGCCAGAATGGCGTCCAGCGTCGCGTCGTCCGCTTCGGCGTAGAGCACGACGTCAAGCGCGTGGTCTGAAACCTTACAGCCGTGATCGGCGAAATAGTCGAGGCGTTTGCTCAGTGCGCTGCGCAGATCGTCAAAGCGGCGCACGCTGATGTCGGTCAGCGACTCCAGCTTCTCGATCCATGCCAGGAAGCCTTCCGCCTCAATATTAAAGGCTTTGTCCGGACGCCAGCTCGGCAGCACCTTGACGCTGAAGCTGCCATCCTGCGCCAGCGCGCGATGGTGCTGCAGGTCATCCAGCGGATCGTCGGTGGTGCCGACCATCTTCACATTCATCTGCTGCATAATGCCGCGCGCGGTAAAGTCATCCTGCGCCAGCAGCGCGTTGCAGCGCTCCCAGATGTCGTCGGCGGTTTTTTCAGAGAGCAAGGTATCGGTTATGCCGAAAGGACGACGCAGTTCAAGGTGCGTCCAGTGATAGAGCGGATTGCCGATAGTGTGCGGTACGGTGCGCGCCCAGGCGTCGAATTTTTCGCGGTCGCTGGCGTCGCCGGTGCAGAAGGCTTCCGGCACGCCGTTAGCGCGCATAGCGCGCCACTTGTAGTGATCGCCCTTCAGCCAGATGTCATAGAGGTTGGCAAAGCGGTAATTTTCGGCAATCTGCTGCGGCGGAAGATGGCAGTGATAGTCGAAAATCGGCTGATCCTTTGCATAGTCGTGATAAAGGCGACGAGCAAATTCGGTATCCAGCAAAAAATCCTCGGTCATAAAACGCGACATACTTGCTTCCTCTTGATAGAGCCTGAATGCGCTCAAAGTTATCATACCAATTTTAGTCAGCTACAGAATTCTTTGAGATCTCGCTCACATAAATAGCAGCAACGCCCTGTCCTCATGGACGTTTTTGCTCTCTGTAGCGTGCTAAATGGCTGTCCTGACGCAGATTTAAAGTATCCCATATTGCAAAAGGGGCTTTTGTGATGGCTCTCAACTTTTAAAGTTGTATAACAAGTTACGCTCTCGACCCGTAATGGCAAGGTAAACACAGGGCCGCATTCGCGTGGCCTGCGGGCGTGAGGTAAGCCGAATCACGGTTGTCCCGCTCCAGATAACAACAGCGGCAAGACCGCAGACAGAACACTGGAAGAGGTAAATGATGCGTAAGATTAAAGGGCTACGCTGGTATATGATCGGGCTGGTGACGCTGGGCACCGTGCTGGGTTATCTCACCCGTAATACCATCGCCGTCGCCGCGCCGACGCTACAAACCGATTTACATATCACCACCCAACAGTACTCCTACATCGTGGCGGCCTACTCCGCCTGCTATACCGTTATGCAGCCGGTCGCGGGCTACGTGCTCGATTTGCTCGGCACCAAAGTCGGCTATGCCGTGTTTGCCGTACTCTGGGCGATTTTCTGCGCCGCGACGGCGATGGCAGGCAGCTGGGGCGGCTTTGCGCTGGCGCGCGGCGCAGTCGGCGCGGCGGAAGCGGCGATGATCCCGGCGGGCCTGAAAGCGAGCAGCGAGTGGTTCCCGGCTAAAGAGCGCTCTGTCGCCGTGGGCTACTTCAACGTCGGCTCCTCGATCGGCGCTATGCTGGCACCGCCGCTGGTGGTGTGGGCGATTGTGGCGCACAGCTGGCAGATGGCATTTATCATCACTGGCGTGCTGAGCCTGATTTGGGCGCTCTGCTGGCTGATCTTCTATAAGCATCCCAAACAGCAGACCAAACTCAGCGACGAAGAGCGTCAGTACATTATTTCCGGCCAGGAAGCGCAGCATCAGACCGGCAACACTAAAAAAATGTCGGCGCGTCAGATTCTGCGCAACCGCCAGTTCTGGGGTATCGCCCTGCCGCGCTTCCTGGCGGAACCCGCCTGGGGCACCTTTAACGCCTGGATCCCGCTGTTTATGTTCAAGGTGTATGGCTTCAACCTGAAAGAGATTGCGCTTTTCGCCTGGATGCCGATGCTGTTCGCCGATCTCGGCTGCATCCTCGGCGGTTATCTGCCGCCGCTGTTTCAACGCTGGTTCGGCGTCAACCTGATCGTTTCGCGCAAGCTGGTGGTGACCATGGGCGCGGTGCTGATGATTGGCCCCGGCACTATCGGCCTCTTCACCAGCCCCTATGTCGCTATCGCGCTGCTCTGCGTCGGCGGCTTTGCCCATCAGGCGCTCTCCGGCGCGCTGATTACGCTCTCTTCCGACGTCTTCGGCCGTAACGAAGTAGCCACCGCCAACGGCCTGACCGGCATGGCGGCCTGGACGGCCAGCACCATGTTTGCGCTGGTAGTTGGCGCACTGGCCGATACGCTGGGCTTCAGCCCGCTGTTCGCCGCGCTGGCGGTGTTCGATCTGTTAGGCGCCGTGGTGATCTGGACGGTCCTGCGTAATCAGCCGGTCTCTGAGCTGGAGAAAGAGGTCGTGCCGCCGCAGGGAGCAACCGTACGCGGCTGAGGCAGCCAGCTGCTGACACGCCCGCCAGGTGGGAAAACAAGCGTCCCGCGTCATAATGACGCGGGACCTTTTATTTAGCGGCCGCAAAGTGGTATAACAACTTTATTTGCGACACGGGAATACGCTATGGAACTGACCGAACCTCGTCGACTTTACCAGCAGCTCGCCAGCGATCTGAAAAGCCGTATCGAAACAGGCGCTTATCCTGTAGGCGATAAGCTGCCTGCCGAACGCCTGATCGCGGAAGAGATGAACGTCAGCCGCACGGTGGTGCGCGAAGCGATTATCATGCTGGAGGTAGAAGGCTACGTTGAGGTACGCAAAGGTTCCGGTATTCACGTTATAGCCAGCCAGCAGCAAAACCGCGTGATGACCTCAAGCCAGCTCGAATTCGCCACTTTTGGCCCCTTCGAACTGCTGCAGGCGCGTCAGCTGATTGAGAGCAACGTCGCCGAATTCGCGGCGACGCAGGTGACGCGGCAGGACATTATCGAGCTGATGGCGATTCAGGAAAAAGCGCGTCAGGAAGATCACTTCCGCGACTCGCAGTGGGACATGCAGTTTCATGTGCGCATTGCGCAATCCACCCAAAACAGCGCGCTGGCGGCCATTGTCGAAAAGATGTGGCTGCATCGCCTGCACAATCCCTACTGGCTTAAACTCCACGAACATATCGACCAGCGCAGCATTCTCAGCTGGTGCGACGACCACGATCAGATCCTCAAGGCGCTGATGCGCAAAGATCCCGCCGCCAGCAAACTGGCGATGTGGCAACATCTGGAAAATACTAAACAGATGCTGTTTAACGCGACCGCCGATGATTTTGAATTTAATGTGGATCGTTATATGTTTGCCGAGAATCCCGTTATCCTGCCGGACGGCTCTAGCCATTCACATTGATTCTGCTGCGTTTTCGCGCAGGAAAGTCAGTTAATCTGCAATAGTGTCAGGTCGTGTAAAGCTCCTTTTGACGGACCTTGTCAAAGGGTAAAACTCCTGTGCGACGGACACATCCCCCTGTCTCAGCCCTGTAGTTTTTGTTACAGTTAGCGCCCCTTTTTTACCCTTTGCGACAGGGTTTAAAAATTCGCTGGTTAAACAATCTGTTCTGGAAGGATCCGGAAAACTCTGCCCAGACTGTGCTCCTAAAACAGATAACCAAACGCCGGTCTGCGCTTATGTCCTTTGAGACGCGTTAAACAATGATGTTCAGGAATGATTGATGGATATTTTGCATGCGTTGCTGCAGGCCTTGTGGCAACAGGATTACGAAACCCTTTCCGATCCGACGCTGGTATGGGCCATTTACGGCGTGCTGTTCATGATCCTCTTTCTGGAGAATGGTCTGCTGCCCGCCGCGTTTTTGCCGGGCGATAGCCTGTTGATTCTGGTGGGCGTGCTGATCGCCAAAGGTACCATGAGCTTCCCGCTGACAATTCTGGTACTGACTACCGGCGCCAGCCTCGGCTGCTGGGTCAGCTATATTCAGGGCCGCTGGCTCGGCAATACGCCGACGGTACAGAAGTGGCTCTCTCATCTTCCTGCACAATATCACGCTCGCGCGCACAGCCTGTTTCATCGCCACGGCCTGTCAGCGCTGCTGATTGGCCGCTTTATCGCTTTCGTGCGCACCCTGTTACCGACGATTGCCGGTCTTTCTGGCCTGGATAACGCCCGCTTCCAGTTTTTTAACTGGGTCAGCGCGCTGCTCTGGGTAGTGATCCTCACCGTACTCGGCTTTGCGCTGGGCAAAACGCCGATCTTTCGTCGCTATGAAGATGAAATGATGTTCTGTCTGATGCTGCTGCCGCTGGTGTTGCTGGTTATCGGCCTGGTGGGCTCGCTGGTGGTGCTGTGGCGCAAGCGCCAGGCGAATCAGAATGGTAAGGGCGAATCATGAAAATTTATCGCCCCATTCCCCGCCGTATGCTGCCCTGGCTGGCGATCGCCGCGCTGCTGCTGCTGGCGATCGGCCTGACGCCGATGCTGCTGCAGCATGAAAGCGTGGTGCAGATCCGCGTTTCTCATGCCGGCGGCCCGCTGCCTGACGGGTTTTATCTCTATCAACAGCTGACGGCGCAGGGCATCCGCATCAAAAGCATTACTCCTTCAGGCGATGCGCTGATTATTCATTTCGAAAACGAAGAGCAGAGCCTTGCCGCGCAAAAAGTGCTGCGTCGTTTGCTGCCGGACGGCTTTGTCGTCGCCAGACACCCCGATTCGGCTTCCGCCTCCTCAACCATGCTGAATATTTCCTGACCCGCTGTTGCCGTCTTGCGCTGACAGGACGGCAACAGAATAATCTGTATCCCCCCGTCTTTTTTGAACTTTTTACAGGCGCTGTCTATGCTTAGTGGATGGCTCAGCTATCTGACACGCCAGGAGATGACGCTGTCTGGTCACGGCAGGTCAGTAACAATGGAAGGTAACAAGCCTGATGAAACATCAATTACTTCTTGGCCTCGCGCTGTTTTCTCTCTCGGGTTCGCTGATGGCGGCGGAATCGCTTTGTCAGCAGAAAGAGCAGGACATTCAGCATGAAATTGCGATGGCGAAACAGCATAACAATCAGCGTCGCGTCAATGGACTGGAGCGCGCCTTAACCGAAGTACGCGCCAGCTGTAGCGACAATAAACTGAAAGCCTCTCACCAGGCGCGCATCAAGGCGCAGCGAGAAAAAGTCGCAGAGCGCGAACGCGAGCTAAAAGAAGAGCGTCAGGAGGGCGACGACAGGGAAAAAATTGCCAGACGTGAACATAAATTGGAAGAAGCCCGCCAGGATCTGAAAAAGTTACAGGCGGAGCCTTATTAATCCGGACTCAATCACTGAAGCTAAAAGGAACATTACATGTCAAAAGACACTTCATCAGAACATTTGCGTGCTGAGTTAAAAAATCTGGCGGATACGCTGGAAGAGGTGCTGAGCAGCACCACGGATAAGTCTAAAGGCGAACTGGATAAGCTGCGTCAGAAAGCGCGCGTAGCGCTCGACAGCTCACGCGAGAAGCTGGGCGATTCCGGTGAATATCTGGCGCAAACCACGCGTGAAGCCGCGCAGAAAGCAGACGGCTACGTGCGTGAAAACCCCTGGCATGGCGTTGGCATCGGTGCGGCAATTGGCGTGGCGATCGGCATCCTGATTTCACGGCGTTAATTATGGCGGATTCTCAGCAGAGCCACGGCCCCGGCAAAGGGGTCATCAACATCGGTCAGCGCATCGTCACTACGCTGGTCAGCATGGTCGAGACCCGTGTACGTCTGGCGGTGGTCGAGCTGGAAGCGGAAAAGGCCAACCTGATTCAGCTGTTGCTGATGGTTGGCCTGACCATGTTGTTCACCGCCTTCGGACTGATGAGCCTGATGGTGTTGATTATCTGGGCCGTCGACGCGCAGTATCGTCTGATGGCGATTGGCATTACGACCGGCGTACTCTTTCTTCTGGCGATTATTTTCGGCCTGTGGAGCCTGCGCAAATCGCGTCAGTCCACGCTGTTGCACCATACGCGCAAAGAGCTGGAGAATGACCGTCAGCTGCTGGAGGATAACCGCGCATGAGCAGCAAACAGGAACGTGAAGCGCGCATTCATGCGCTGCTGAGCGATATACAACAGCAGCGGCTCGATCTGAGCGCCAGCCGCCGTGATTTTTTGCTAAGCACCGCGCAGTATGACCGCGGCTGGCTGACGTTCCTCAGCATGCGGCGTTATCTGGCCATTGGCAGCAGCGCGCTGGCTATCTGGTCGGTGCGCAGCCCGAATAAATTTATGCGCCTGCTCAAGCGCGGCTTTGGCGTCTGGAGCACCTGGCGCATGCTGAAAGCGGCCCTGCCGCAGCGCTAATTTTTCTCTTCCTGTAGCCGGTGCGAAAACGCCGGCTTTTCTTTATCAGATTTCCTGAATAACACCTACAGAATATCTCGCTTACAACCTTTCCCCTCCGCGACTATTATCTCCAGCTATCAGCTCAGCAAACGGCTAAACCGCCTTATGCTGGGAACTATATAACGCAGGCGCTGCTGTCCTGCCGTAAAATTAGCCTGGAGTAAATGATGAAAAAATTCGAAGATACTGGCCTGCTGCTGGCGCGCATTTTAATGCCGATCCTGTTTATCACTGCCGGCTGGGGCAAGATCACCGGCTATGCGGGCACGCAGCAGTATATGGAAGCGATGGGCGTACCCGCCTTCTTCCTGCCGCTGGTTATCCTGCTGGAGTTCGGCGGCGGCCTGGCGATTCTGTTCGGCTTCCTGACCCGTTTTACCGCGCTCTTTACCGCGGCTTTCACCATCCTGACGGCGTTCCTGTTCCACAGTAACTTCGCGGAAGGTGTCAACCAGCTGATGTTTATGAAAAACCTCTCTATCGCGGGCGGTTTCCTGGTGCTGGGCCTGGTGGGTCCAGGCGCGTACAGCCTTGATCGTCTGCTGCGTAAAAAAGCGCAGCCGGTGGGCGCACTTCGCTAAGCACACATCTGGCGTAATGCCGCATATACTTAGCAGGGCGAGGAGACTCCTCGCCCTGTTTGCACTGGAGGCGATATGGGCCAACTGATCGAAGGTGTCTGGCATGACACCTGGTACGATACCAAATCAACCGGCGGACGCTTCAAGCGCACTGAAGCGGTCTGGCGCAACTGGGTAACAGCGGACGGCAGCGCTGGCCCAACGGGCGAAGCGGGCTTCAAAGCTGAACGCGATCGCTATCATCTGTATGTTTCTCTCGCCTGCCCCTGGGCGCACCGCACGCTGCTGATGCGTAAGCTGAAAGGGCTGGAGTCGATGATCGACGTCTCCGTGGTGCATCCTTTGATGCTGGAAAACGGCTGGACATTCGACGACGATTTTCCCGACGCCACCGGCGACAAGCTCTATCAGAACGAATTTCTCTATCAGCTCTATCTGCATGCCGATCCCCACTACACCGGACGCGTCACCGTGCCGGTTCTGTGGGATAAGCAGCAGGGCACCATTGTCAGCAACGAATCGGCGGATATTATCCGCATGTTCAACAGCGCTTTTGACGCTGTCGGCGCCCGCGCCGGGGATTACTATCCTCCCGCCCTGCGCGAGAAGATAGACGAGCTGAACGGCTGGATTTACGACACGGTTAACAACGGCGTCTACAAATCGGGCTTCGCGACTTCGCAGGCGGCCTATGACGAGTCGGTGACGGCGCTGTTTCACTCGCTGTCGCGGCTGGAGCAGATTCTGGGCCAGCACCGCTACCTGACCGGCGATCAGCTGACCGAAGCGGATCTGCGCCTCTGGACCACGCTGGTGCGTTTCGATCCGGTTTACGTCACCCACTTTAAGTGCGACCGTCATCGCATCGGCGACTACCTCAACCTGAGCGGCTTTCTGCGCGATATCTATCAGATGCCGGGCATCGCCGATACCGTGAATCTGCCCCATATCCGCCATCACTATTACGTCAGCCATAAAACCATCAACCCGAACGGCGTCATTTCGCTGGGTCCGGCGTTTGACTGGGATGAGCCGCACGGCCGCGGTTAATCGTTCGCGCCGTCTCCTTGCCGGGACGGCGTGCGTCTGAACTGTTATAAAAATTCTGCGCGGTTCTGTGTCTCCTCCGGCTCACTGTTATCTGTTCTACTGAGCAGAAAAGTGACGGTGAGGTGAACAATGGACGCCATTAAACAAATCTTAATCGATGAGATCGCTACGCTTAATCGTGAGGAACGCCGCGACAACCGCCCGCGTTTTAGCTTCTCTTTTCTGAAAACCCATCCCGGGCTTTGGGCAGTCATGTATCTCTGCTACGCCCTGTGCGTGGCGCTGATTTTTTCTACCGAAATGCTGGGCTGGCCCGCCTTCTGGTTCGCTACCATTTTCGTACTGGTCATGAGCTTTCTGATGCTGCTGGATATCAACCCGAAATACCGCTTCGAGGATATCGACGCGCTGGATCTGCGCGTCTGTTATAACGGCGAGTGGTACTACGTGCAGCCGGTTTCTGAAGGCGGCGTGAAGAAGATTTTGAATCTGCCGGATGCGCCGGAGCAGGTGAAAAGCGGCATTCATCGTCTGCTACAGCAGAAAGGCGAAGTCGATTTCTATGACATCTACTATCTGACCTGGGGCCACCAGCAGGCAGCGCAGGTTTAAATCTTACGCTGTTCGGCAATCAGCCTTCCCAGCGTCTCGACCGCCGCTTCGGCGCGTGTATCCCACGGCCAGGCGGCGTTAATGCGAAAACAGTGGGTAAACTCCTCGCCCGCTGAAAACAGCCGCCCCGGCGCGATGCTGATCCCCTGCTGTAACGCCTGCTGATAAAGCTGTGTCGTGTCATAGCCGCGCGGCAGCGTTACCCACAAAAAGAAGCCGCCCGGCGAATCGCTCACGCTGGCGCCGTCCGGCAGCACGCGGCGCAGCGCCTGACGCACCCACTCTTTACGCCGCGCCAGCGTCTGCCGCAGTTTTTTCAGATGGCTATCGTAGCGGCGCGTGGCGAGAAAATCCGCCAGCGCCAGCTGCATCGGCGCGCTGGTAGAGAGCGTGCTCATCAGCTGCAGGCGCTGGATGCGCTGCGCGTGCTGTCCCGCCGCGACCCAGCCGACGCGGAACCCGGCGACCAGACATTTGGAAAAGGAGCCGCAGTGCAGCACGTCGCCGCCGCGATCCCAGTATTTCGCCGGATGCGGCGGTTCATCGCCTGTCCAGAGTTCAGCGTAAACATCATCTTCTATCAGCGGCACCTGATAGCGCGCCAGCAGCGCTACCAGCTGCGCTTTGCGCGCGGGCGAAAGGGTAACGCCAAGCGGATTTTGCAGCGTAGTCATCAGCCAGCACGCTTTCACCGGCCAGCGCTGCAGCGTCTCTTCCAGCTGCTGCATATCAATGCCCTGCTGCGCGTCGCTCGGCACCGCGAGCGCTTTCAGCTTCAGCCGCTCGATCGCCTGCAGCGCGCCATAAAAGGTCGGCTGCTCGATAACCACATAATCGCCTGGTTCGGTAAGCGCCTGCAGGCTGAGATTGAGCGCTTCCAGCGCACCGTTGGTAATCACGATTTCATCTGGCGACAGCGTAATGCCCTGCCGCGCATAGCGCTGCGCCAGCATCTGCCGCAGCGCCGCATTGCCGGGTGGAAGATTATTGAGCGCGTCGAGCGGCGTCAGCTGATGTGAGACATTGGTCAGTGAGCGCATCAGCTGACGCTGAGGAAAGAGTTCGGGGTCGGGGAAGGCGGAGCCAAAAGGTACAATGCCCGGATCGCGGATCGCCTGCAGCACGTCGAAGACAAAATCGTTAATATCGACCTGCTCGCTGAGCGCCACCTGCGCTGGCGCGGTTTGCAGCGCGCGCGGCGCGACGTAGTAACCGGACTGCGGACGCGAGACAATCCAGCCCTGGCTTTCCAGCACCTCGTAGGCGTGCATCACCGTCATCAGGCTTAGCCCGTGCTGCGCCACCTGCTGACGAAGCGACGGCAGCTTCGTGCCTGGCAGCCAGATACCCGCCTCGATCTGCTGCTGAATCTCATCCGTCAGTTGCTGGTATTTCGCCACGGGCTGCTCCTTTCGTTGCCGCCGCGCAGTTTAGCATGGCAAGGTCCTGAGGCAACGGGGAAGCCCCAAACGCAGCGAGCGTGGCGCAAACGCGGGCGGCAGCTTGCTCCAGAAAGCAAAAACCCCGCTTGCGCGGGGTTTTCACCTGAAAAGTCGAAACTGACCGATAAGCCGGGTTCTGTCGTGGACAGTCATTCATCTAGGCCAGCAATCGCTCACTGGCTCAAGCAGCCTACCCGGGTTCAGTACGGGCCGTACCATGCGAACCCCTATTTGGCCTTGCTCCGGGTGGAGTTTACCGTGCCGCGAACTGTTGCCAGACGCGCGGTGCGCTCTTACCGCACCCTTTCACCCTTACCTGATCCCATAAATGGGCCATCGGCGGTTTGCTCTCTGTTGCACTGGTCGTAGGCTTGCGCCCCCCAGGCGTTACCTGGCACCCTGCCCTATGGAGCCCGGACTTTCCTCCCCTCTGCCCGTCTCCCTACAAGAGGGACGACGACAAAGCGGCGACTGTCTGGTCAGCTTCGGCGCCGGATGATAGGGCATTCGCCCGCAATTGTCACGTCTCTTGCTGATCAAGAGCAAAGCGATAGAGCGCATTTTTCTTCACGCCGTGGATTTCCGCGGTCAGCGCCGCCGCCTTTTTCAGCGGCAGCTCTTTCTGCAGCAGCGCCAGCGTGCGTAGCGCTTCGGCGGGCAGCGCCTCTTCGTCCGGCTTATGCCCTTCGACGACCAGCACCATCTCCCCTTTGCGACGATTCTCATCTTCTTTGACCCAGGCAAGCAGCTCGCCCACCGGCGCGCCATGAATCGACTCCCAGGTCTTGCTCAGCTCGCGCGCCAGCACCACATAGCGCCCGGGGCCCAGCTCGTTCGCCATATCCTGCAGGCTGTCGAGCAGACGATGAGTAGACTCGTAGAAAATAAGGGTGCGCGGCTCCTGCGCCAGCGCGCGCAGCGTGTCGCAGCGCGCCTTGGTTTTGGCGGGCAGAAACCCTTCGTAACAGAAACGATCGGACGGTAACCCGGCGGCGCTTAATGCTGTGACGGCGGCGCAGGCGCCTGGCAGCGGCACCACGCGAATGCCCGCCTCGCGGCAGCGGCGTACCAGATGGTAACCCGGATCGTTAATCAGCGGCGTCCCGGCATCCGAGACCAGCGCGATGCTCTGCCCTTCCTGCAGCTTCGCCAGCAGCAGTTCGGCCTTCTGCTGTTCATTGTGGTCGTGAAGTGCGAAGAGCCGCGCAGCGATGGCGAAATGTTGTAGCAACAGTCCGGTATGACGTGTATCTTCCGCTGCGACCAGATCGACGCCCGAAAGCACCGTCAGCGCCCGCTGGGTGATATCACCCAAATTACCAATCGGGGTTGGAACGATGTAGAGCGTGCTGGCAGAAATCTCTGCCCGATCGAGTTGTTTCATTGTTTCATCCGAATTGCCGATTTAATATTGAGCATCTTGAAAAAAACATCACTGGATACAGTATGCTTCCTTCAAAAGTCGTTCGTCATAAAGCAGGACGCTTTGTGCCTGTCCTTCTTGCTGGGCTGATTTTAGCCGCCTGTAGCGGTCAGGGGCCGCAAACCTCAAACGTTAATATTCAGGGACCCGTGACCGGCGGGTCTGATTACTATCTGCAGCAAGTGCAGCAAAGCAGCGATGATAGCAGGACAGACTGGCAATTACTTGCCATCCGTGCCCTGATGAAAGAAGGAAAGTATCCACAGGCTGGCCAGCAGCTTAACCAGCTGCCGAGCCGCCTCAGCGACACGCAACAGCAGGAACTGCTGCTGCTTAAATCGCAGTTCCTGTTTAGCCAGCAGAACGTGCCGGGTGCGACGCAGCTGTTGAATCAGGTGAAAGTCGACGACCTGTCGAAAGAGCAGCAGGCGCGCTACTACGGGCTGCAGATCGCCGCCGCGCAGGGTAAAACCTCGCTGGCGCTGCTGCGCGCCTATATTGCGCAGGAGCCGCTGCTGACCGGCGACGATCATCAGAAAAATATCGATGCCACCTGGCAGGCGCTGACGCAGATGACGCCGCAGGAAGCCAGCAGCCTGGTGATCAACGCCAGTGAAAATACCCTGCAGGGCTGGCTGGATCTGCTTAACGTCTGGCGCGCCAACGCGCAGGACGGCGAGATGCTGAAGTCCGCACTTAAAGACTGGCAGACGCGTTATCCGCAAAACCCGGCGGCTAAAACCTTGCCGACGCCGTTAAGCCAGGCGCAGAACTTTACCAAAGCGTCAACCAGCACCATCGCGCTGCTGCTGCCGCTGAACGGTCAGGCGCAGGTCTTCGCCAGCGCGATTGAGAAAGGTTTCAACGATGCGAAAAACGGCGCCCTGAACGCTGCGCCGCAGCCGACCGCGCCGACCGCAGCAACAGGCGCGCAGCCTGCGCCAACCGGCGCAGCTAACGCGGTGGTCAGCCCGGCAGCCGCCTCGATCACGCCAGCCGAGTCCCCGCAGCCCGCCGCGCAGCAGCAGCAGCAGCAGCAGCAGCAGCCAGCCAGCGCTCCCTCCAGCAGCGCGCAGGTCAAGGTGTATGACACCAGCAGCCAGCCGATTCAGCAGGTGATGCAGCAGGCGCAGCAGGACGGCGCCACCCTCGTGGTCGGTCCGCTGCTGAAAAACAACGTTGAAGCGGTCGCTAACAGCCAGACGCCGCTCAACGTTCTGGCGCTTAACGCGCCGGAGCAGATCCAGAACCATCCGAATGTTTGCTACTTTGCGCTTTCTCCTGAAGACGAAGCGCGCGATGCCGCGCACCATATGTGGGATCAGGGCAAACGCCAGCCGCTATTGCTGGTGCCGCGCAGCAGCTTCGGCGATCGCGTGGTTAATGCGTTTGCGCAGGAGTGGCAGAAACTGGGCGGCGGTGCGCCGCTGCAACAGCGCTTCGGCTCGACTGCTGAGCTGAAACAGGGCATCAACAGCGGCGCAGGCATTACGCTGAGCGGCACACCGGTTACTACGCAGCCGGCTGAACCGCAGGGCGTTGCCATCGCCGGGCTGAACATTCCCTCGCCGCAGCAGAGCGCGCCGCCAGCGGCGAGCAGCGGCGGCAACGTCGATTCGGTCTATATCGTTTCGACGCAGGATGAGCTGCAGCTGATCAAGCCGATGATCGCCATGCGCACCGGCAGCCGTAGCGCAGCGTCGCTCTACGCCAGCTCGCGCAGCTATCAGGCTGGCGCAGGCCCCGATTTCCGCCTGGAGATGGAAGGACTGCAGTTCAGCGATATTCCGCTGCTTTCAGGTCGTAATCCGGCGCTGATGCAGCGGGCAGCGCAGTCGTTCAACAACGACTATTCGCTGGTTCGCCTTTATGCAATGGGCATTGACGCCTGGACGCTGGCGAACAGTTTTAATCAGATGCGCCAGATGCCGGGCTTCACCATTGACGGCAATACCGGCAAGCTGAGCGCGAATCAGGATTGCGTGATCAACAGGGCGTTGTCATGGAGCCAGTACCGTCAGGGCGCGATCGTTCCCGCCTCCTGACCTCGCGGCGCCTTGGCGCTGAACAGGAACAGCGCGCCCGGCGCTATTTAGAGCGCGCCGGGTTGCGCTGGATCGCCAGCAACGTGACTTATCGCGGCGGCGAGCTGGATCTCATCATGCGCGACGGCGCATGCTGGGTGTTTGTGGAGGTGCGCTACCGGCGCGATGCGCGCTACGGCGGCGCGCTGGCCAGCGTCACCCGCCTCAAGCGGCAAAAACTGTTGCGCGCCGCCGCCCTTTGGCTGTCGCAGCGCGGCGGCAGTTTTGATACGGTGGATTGCCGTTTCGACATCATCGCCATTACCGGTACGGCGCTGGAGTGGCTGCCCAATGCCTTTAATGCAGACGTATAGAACCAGGTGGTCGTGTGCAGGACAGAATTAAAGCGTGTTTTACTGAAAGTATCCAAACCCAGATTGCCGCCGCGGAAGCGCTGCCGGATGCCATTTCCCGCGCCGCGATGACGCTGGTGCAGTCCCTGCTTAACGGCAATAAAATTCTCAGCTGCGGCAATGGCGCATCGGCCGCCAACGCGCAGCATTTCGCCGCCAGCATGATTAACCGCTTCGAGACTGAGCGTCCCAGCCTGCCTGCGCTGGCGCTCAGCGCGGATAACGTGATGCTGACGGCGATCGGCAACGATCGTCAACACGATGAAATTTACGCCAAACAGGTGCGCGCGCTGGGTCAGACCGGCGACGTCCTGCTGGCGATCTCCACCCGCGGCAACACGCGAGATATCGTCAAAGCGGTAGAAGCCGCGGTTACCCGTGATATGACCATCGTTGCGCTCACCGGCTATGACGGCGGCGAGCTGGCGGGCCTGCTGGGTCCGCACGACGTGGAAATTCGCATCCCGTCGCACCGTAGCGCCCGCATCCATGAGATGCATATGCTGACGCTGAACTGTCTGTGCGACCTGATTGATAACACCCTGTTTCCACACCAGGAATGACTGAAGGAGCAAACATGAAAGCATTGAATGCTGTCGCCATCCTGTTAACCGCCATGCTGTTGCAGGGCTGCGTCGCCGTTGTCGCCGGCGGCGCGGCCGTCGCCACCAAAACCGCCACCGATCCGCGCACCGTAGGCACCCAGGTAGACGACGGCACGCTGGAGCTGCGCGTCAGCAACGCGCTGGCAAAAGATCAGCAGATTAAAACCGACGCGCGCATCATCGCCACCGCCTATCAGGGCAAAGTGCTGCTGACCGGCCAGGCACCGTCGCAGGATATCGCCAGCCGCGCTAAGCAGATCGCCATGGGCGTAGATGGCGCGACCGAGGTCTATAACGAAATTCGCATCGGCCAGAAAGTGAGCCTGGGCACTTCGTCGTCCGATACCTGGATCACCACCAAAATCCGCTCGCAGCTGCTGGGCAGCGATCAGGTGAAATCGTCGAACGTGAAGGTGACGACCGAGAACGGCGAAGTGTTCCTGTTAGGTCTGGTGACGCAGGAAGAGGCGAAAGCAGCGGCGGATATCGCCAGCCGGGTCAGCGGCGTGAAGCACGTCACTACCGCATTCACCATGCTGAAGTAACAGGCAAAGAAACGGAACGGGCGGCCTGAGCCGCCCGTTTTTTTATACCGGTATATCAATCACCAGCGCCCGCGTCGCGGTTTTCGCCCGCAGCCGGATCTGCTGCTCCTCCTGCAAAAACGCCCCGTCGCCGCAGCCCAGCTTCTCCTGCCGCTCGCCTGAAGTTGCCGCCTCCAGCGAACCGTGAATCGACTGCAGATAGGCACGTGGCCCGCGCAGCGTCAGCGACTGCTCTTCGCCTGGCGCCAGCAGCAGCTGGTGAACCCACACCTGCTGACGCAGTTGCAGGCTGTTGCCCGCGCCGTCCGGCGAGGCGATCAGCTGCAGCTTGCCGCGCTCCGACAGCGCAATCTTCTGCAAGGTCGGGTTTTCACGCTCGGGACAGGCAGCCAGCCAGAGCTGCATACGCGTCAGCGGCTGGTCCTTGCGCAGGTTGATTTCGCTGTAGCTGACGCCCTGCTGCGTGGCGAGCAACAGCGCTTCGCCCTCGCGCGCGACGATATGATTGCCTTCGCTGTCGCGGTACTCCGCCTCGCCCTGCAGCACGATATTCAGCACGTCGACCTGCGGATAGGTGCGCGGCTGAAAGGCGGCCCCTGGCGCCAGCACTTCCTGATTCAGCACCCGTAGCGAGGCATAGCCCATGAGTTTGGGATCGAAATAGTGACCAAAAGAGAAACTGTAGCGTGCCTGCAACCAGCCGAAATCGGCCTGACCGCACGCGGACGCGCTGCGCGTCGTTATCATAATTTACCTCCAGCTCGCTGCGGCAGAGAGCGGCCGCAGACCTGATACCCATTATGGTAAAAGGCTGGACGCCGTATTGTTAGCCAGTTAATCTGCCGTGCATATTCAAATTTCCTGAAAGAGAGTTCGGATGGCTAAAGAGCGTGCCTTAACCCTGGAAGCGTTGCGCGTGATGGATGCGATCGATCGTCGCGGCAGTTTTGCGGCGGCCGCGGATGAACTGGGGCGTGTGCCATCGGCGCTCAGCTACACCATGCAAAAGCTGGAAGAGGAGCTGGACGTGGTGCTGTTCGACCGCTCCGGCCACCGGACGAAATTCACCAACGTCGGGCGCATGCTGCTGGAGCGTGGACGCGTGCTGCTGGAGGCGGCGGACAAGCTCACCACCGACGCCGAAGCGCTGGCGCGCGGCTGGGAAACGCATCTGACTATCGTTACCGAGGCGCTGGTGCCGACCGACGCGCTCTTTCCGCTGGTGGAGAAGCTGTCGGAAAAAGCCAATACCCAGATTTCGCTGGTGACTGAGGTGCTGGCGGGCGCGTGGGAACGGCTGGAGCAGGGTCGCGCGGATATCGTTATCGCACCCGATATGCACTTCCGCGCCTCGACCGAAATCAATACGCGTAAGCTCTACACCATGATGAGCGTCTATGTCGCCAGCGCCGACCACCCTATTCATAACGAGCCGGAACCGCAGTCGGAAGTGACGCGCGTGAAGTATCGCGGCATCGCGGTAGCCGATACGGCGCGCGAGCGCCCGGTTCTGACAGTGCAGCTGCTGGATAAACAGCAGCGCCTGACGGTGAGCAGCATGGACGACAAACGCCGCGCGCTACTGGCGGGCCTTGGCGTCGCCACTATGCCCTATTCGCTGGTGGAGAAAGATATCGCGGAAGGTCGGCTGCGCGTCGTCAGCCCGGAATATACCCGCGAAGTGGATATTATTATGGCGTGGCGACGCGACAGCATGGGCGAAGCCAAAGCCTGGTGCCTGCGCGAGATCCCGCGTCTGCTGGCGAAAAAAAGCTAAACGCGTTCCTGCTCCAGTCGGCCCTCAGCAGGCTGGAGCCTTATCTTACAGCCGCCCCAGACACTCAATTGCCACCGCCTTGAATTCGGCGAAATCTTTGCTGTCGCGCAGCCGGGCTACAGCCCTTTCGCGTAAAAAAGTCACGAACAGGTCGTAGATCGCCATCGCCTCTTCATACTCGCTTTTGCTGATCGCCAGCAGAAAGATCACCGAGGCGGTATCCTCTCCCCACGCAATGCCCTGCGGCGCCAGCACCGTGTAAACCACGGTCTTCTTCGCCAGCAGGCCGAGCGAGTGCGGCAGCGCAATGCCTTCGCCCAGCATGGTGCTGACGATCGCCTCACGCTCCTCGACCGAGGGATAAAAGCTCGCGTCGACAAAGCCTTCCGCCTCCAGCCGATCGCACAGCTGACGAAACAGCTGTGACTGCGTCATCGGCTTATCGACAATCAGGAAGTGCTGCGCGTCGAAGAATTTCTCCAGCATATAGGGCCGGGTGCGATCCACCAGCACCAGCTTGCCGATCTGCTCCAGCTGAAAGCCGGTGGGGAACGGCGATATCACCACTACCGGCTTATCCTTCTCGCTCAGGCGCGTGGTGGAGATAACGAAATCTTCGTCGATGCGCGTGCGCTCCTCATATTCGCGCTGCGACAGGCGCCCCGTGACCTGCAGCTGCGGATACTTGCGCAGCAGCATCGCCTCAATCATCCGCAGCGTCGAGTTGCCGCTGTCGCACACCAGCAGCACCTGCGGGTGGCGCTGGTAGCCGACGTCGTAATGCCGCTCCAGCCCGACGCCGATATGCAGCACCAGAAAGCCGATTTCGTTTTCGCTGATAACGTAAGGCGTATATTTGCCCCAGCTGGAGACCGCCGACAGCGTGACGTCATAGGCCATAGGGTAGTGCTGTTTAATATTGCCCAGCAGCGGGTTTGGGATATGGATCTGGTAACGCACGCGGGTGATCATCGTCTTAATATGCGTTAACAGATCGGCGCGCAGCTGCTCGTCGCCCTGCAGGTTGTAGTTATAGTGGGTATTAATATAGCTGAGCAGATAGTCCACCAGCGCGTCGGCGTCATCGGCGTTGATGGCGCTCGGCGCGACCTCCTGCATCTGGCGCGCCGCGATATTGACGCGCAGCCACCCCTCTTCCGCCGGCGATACCGGCTTGCCCACCAGCGGCCGCAGCAGATTAATCAGCTCGTGTGCCGCCTCGCGCACGTCGAGACCGACATCCTCCGCGCCGGGATCGCTGAGCGGGTAACCTTCGCTGATGCGCCGCACCGCCACGGCGCAGTAAAGGCGCAGATAGCGCTCTCCCTCATCGCTGAGGCGAACGTTGTGGCGCGACAGGCACTGCTGCAGCAGTGGGCGCAGCGTCTCCAGAATATTGCTGTGCAGCGCTTCGATAGTGATAAGCGGGCTGTCGGCCTGTTCCTGATCGATCTGCCACAGCAGATCGGTTAAGCAGGTACGGATCGCCACTTCGCTGCCGAACAGCTTCATGCCGTAATGGGGTTTGCTTTCGATATTCAGGTGATAGCGCGCCAGCCATTCACGCACCTCGGTCATATCGTTTTGCAGCGTGGCGCGGCTGACGAACCACTCATCCGCCAGATCCTCCAGCTTGAGCGACCAGGCGGCGGTCAGAAAGCGCGTCAGCATATAGCGCACCCGCTCGGCGGAAGTGCGCGGCACGCGCAGCGGCGAGCGTTTTTGCAGCTCCAGCCGCTGGAAACGCTGCGCATCCTCGATTTTTAGCTGATACCCCTCGCCGCGGCTGAGCACGAACTGCGCGCCATACTCCTCCAGCAGCGCGTTGAGCGCGCTGATATCGGCGCGTACGGTGCGCGTTGAAACGGCGAAGCGCCGCGCCAGCTCATCCTGAGGCAGCGTTTCGTTTTGCAGGGCGTCAAACAGCTGTGCAAGGCGTTGATTAGGAAATCTCAAAGCGGTCTACCTGTTACGGCGCTGGCATGCATTCAGCGGCATCATGTCGAAAAATAGCAGCCTAAAGCGAACGGCGCGTTACGTCCAGGCAAGCGCCGACGCCCTGTGAAGCGCGCCGGCGTGGTGGTCGTTACGGCAGCAGTTTTTTGCAAATCGCCAGAAGCTGGCGCACATCTTCCACCCGCGTATCGCCGCTGGCGGGATCGATAATGGAGCTGTAGACGTGCGGGATGATTTTACTGACGCCTGCCTCCAGCGCGATCGTCAGGATCGCTTCGACGTTATCGAGATCGATGCCGCCGGTCGGCTCCAGCCAGAAGTCATGCGCCGCGCACGCCTGGGCGACGGCGCGATACTCGTCGACCGCCTTCAGCCTGCCCATCGGGAAATATTTCACCGAGCTGCCGCCCATATCCTTCAGCAGCGCGATGGCGCTGTCGATCGGCACCAGGGCGTCGCTGCCCTGCGAGCTTAGCGGGCCGGTAGAGATTTTTACCAGACCCGGCGTGCCGGTCGGCGAAATCAGCCCGTTAACCACGGTTTGTGACTGACCGAGCAGCGCGCGGCTGGTGGCGACGCCGGTGAATACCTGGTTAACGTGCTGCGGCTGCAGCACGGCGGAAATTTCGCTCACCATTTTTGACTGGTTCGGGTCGCCCGCGCCAAGTCCGACCGAGAGCGCGTTATCGATCAGCGCGGCATATTCGCGCATATCGGCGATAGCCGCCTCGTTGCTGCTGTAGTTTTTTGACAGCACCCCTACCAGCACATGTCCTTCCGCCGCTTCCCAGATGGCGCGCGCGTTCGCTTTCGATCCGGCCAGCACGTTAAGGCACAGACGATCCTGATAGAAATTTGGGGTCAGCTTCATGCGATTTTTTCTCCGTTCAACAGCGCCTGGATCGCGGTGAAAATGGTGTGCAGCTGCTCAGCGCTGACGCTGCGGACATCCGCCTCGATAATGCCTTCATTGGCCTTGTAGCCGCGAAAATAGATAGCGGTCTCGCCGCTCTTCAGCGCCTGTACGATATCGCCGGTACGCTGACCGATAGCCGCCTCGTCGAATTTGATCTCGGCACGGGCGATATCGCGCCCTGCCGCGTCCCAGACTACGCGGGCGCTAACGCCGTGCAGCTGGTTGAGATGGTCGATAAAGGGCGTCATCTTCTCTACCATCTGCGCGCCGCTCACCTTTTCCAGCCGTAAATAGTTTTCAATCGCCTGCGTCAGGCCAAGGATCCCCTCCTTGCCCACCTTCATCGCCCGGCCGATACCGCTGCTCTGCCGCTTCACCCATTCAACATACTGCTGTCGGCCGATTACCAGCCCGCTGGTCGGCCCTTCAATCGCCTTCGCGCCGCTGTAGATCACCAGATCGGCACCGTACTGGTAGTAGCACTGCAGATCCTCTTCGGCGGCCGCATCGACGATCAGCGGGACGCCGTGCTTGCGCGCCACCACCGCCGCCTGCTCGACGCTTAAATGACTTTTTTGCACGCAGTGGTGAGATTTAACGTAGAGGATCGCAGCGGTTTGCTGCGTGATCGCCGCCGCCAGCTGCTCAGGTGAACACTCGTTGCTGTAGCCCGCTTCCACCAGACGGCCGCCGCCCAGCGCCACCATGCTGCCGACCGGCGCGCCAAAATTGACGTTATGGCCTTTCGGCACCACGATGTCGTGCGGCACCTCGAGCGGCGCGGCGTGCAGGTTATCCAGCAGCCAGTCACTCTCTTTCACGATGACCGCTGCGACGCACTGCGCAATGCCCGCCGAGGCGCAGGAGACCACTACCGCGTTTTCGACATTCAGCAGCCGGGCGATATACGCGCCGGTCTTGTTGACCAGATCTTTCATTTCAAAATAGTGGCTGAGGCCGGTCTGCACGGTATCGACCACCTCAGCAGAGGGCGTAGAGACGCCGAGGATCGTCATGCGGCCCGAGGCGTTGATAACCGGCTTCAGGCCATATTTTTCATAGATCGAAGACATTGGCTTTCCCTTCTTCTGTCAGGAACCACTCGCCCGCCACCACGGCGGCCAGCGGCGTAAGATGTTTCTCCCCGGTGACCTGTTCGCCTTCGGAATCAACAAACAGGCGGGGTGCTTCTGTGACGCTGAAAATGGTGAGATCGGCGTCGAAACCCGCCTCCAGACGCCCCTTTCGCGTCAGATGCAGCCCATCCGCCGCTTTCCAGGTAACGCAGTCGATCACCTGCGGCAGCGTCATACCGACGCTGAAAAATTTCGACATGACGTGCGCCAGGTTATGCACCGGGCCGTTGAGGCGGTTGCGGCAGTAGATATCCGAGCTGATGGTGTCAGGCAGAATGCCCTGCGCGATGGCGACGCGCGCCACCTCGAAGCTGAAGCTGGCGCTGCCGTGGCCGACGTCCATCTTCACGCCGCGCGCGATAGCCTTTTGCACCGACGCCTTGAGTTCGCCCTGCGGCGTCAGTACGCGGTTGGGCTTGCCGTTAAAGCAGTGGGTGATGATATCGCCTGCGGTGAGCCGGTCGGCGATCTGCGCCAGATCCGGCGGGTTGTTGCCGATATGCACCATAAGCGGCAGATCCCCGACCCGCTTCTGGATCGCTTTGGCTTCGATCAGCGGCTGAATGCCGTTCTCGCCGACCACGCTGCTGCTCATGCGCGCCTTCAGGCCGACGATAAAGTCAGGCAGCCGCTCGACGGCTTTCTGCACCGCATCGCCGTCGATCTGTCGCATATCCGCCAGTTCGTTCTGCGTCACGATGCCGGTGCGCGCGATATTGATCAGCGCGTAAACCTGCGTACTGGCCGCCCGCGTAATGGCATAGAAATCATCAACATGGTCTGCGCCGGTGCTGCCTGCGTCGATCACCGTGGTAACGCCGGTGGCGACGCCGATGGCGTCCGCCTCGTCATGATAGATCGGCGATTTGGGGTAGCAGTGCACATGAGAATCGATCCAGCCTGCGCTGACGTAATAGCGCCCGGCCAGATCGCGTTCGCTTTTTGCTTCGCCCTGCACGCTGTCGGCAACGACGGCGATTTTCCCGTCCTGAAGAGCGATATCCACCCGCCGCTCATCCGCCAGCCTTGCGCGACGAAGAATCAGATCGAACATAGCACCTCCTTAACGCGGCGGCCCGCTGACGAGCCGCCGCCGGTTTCAGATAGCGATCGGGAAGATCGCGCCGAGGATCATGGCGCCCAGGATCGCGCCGCCGGTGATCGGCTTGTTCCACAGATAGAACAGCAGCGCGCCGAGCAGCGAGCCAAGCCCGATTGGAATCGAAGCCGCCATCGCGGAAAGGATGATCAGCGGCCCCAGAAAGCGGCCGGAGGCGTTGCCTGCGCCCATCATGACGTCCGCACCGTAGGTAGAGTCGCTCTGGTTAATGGTGAACTTGCGCGCCAGGATGATGATGTAGCCGATAGCCAGGCCAATCACCAGGCCCGTCGCCAGCGAGGCGGCGAAATTCGCTACCGGGAAGACGATGCCCGCCCCGAGCAGCAGCGCCGGAACGCCCAGGCCAACGCCGGTCTGGATGGCGCCGCCGATGTCGAGGATGCCCACCAGCGAGCCTTCGATGATGCGCGCAAAGAGAAAACTCGCGCCGAAGGCCGCTACCGCGCCATAGACGCCGGTTTCCATGCCGGCGCGCAGCATAGAAACAAACGCCACTTCATTAAACGCGCCGATGCCGTAGAGGTAGTACATATGCGTACCGGCGAATACGCCCGCCGAGAGCAGGCCGACGAAGATCGGGAAAGACCAGTCGGCGTACCAGAAGCCTTTATTTTCAGTCATATCGTTAGCCTTACTTGCCGCTCAGAGAGTTGTGGATCATGTCGAGCCAGCCGGGAATGCCTAACTGGAACGACTGCAACAGCTTCATATCGAAACCGCGGAAGAAGCCGCTCAGCACGAACAGCAGCACGATCGCCACCATCATTACTTTGGTGACTTTGTTCCAGCCGCTCTCTTCGACGCCTTTGCCGATCAGAATGCCAAGCACCAGCCCCGGTACGGCGTTGCCCATGATCAGCTGCGCCAGGCCGCCGAAAATCGTCGCCCAGAAGCCCGATTTTTTTCCGGCGTCGATCGCCGCCAGCCAGAAGATCACCGGCATGACGGTGTTAACCAGCAGGTTAGCCGCCGGCACCAGCACTTTAACCGCGGTCACCTGCAGCGCGGCGGGGACGGCCGACGCGGTGGAGTTCAGGAAGGCCACGACGATCATGCCGATAATGCCGCAGGCGACGGCCATCTTTTTCGGGTCATGCAGGGTTTCGGCCAGGTTGCGGTTTTTAACCATCAGCGCGGCCGCGCCCCAGTTGGGAATGATGCGGTGGTCGACGTCCTGAGTGAAGGAGCCTGCTGCGACGGAAGATGCCCAGGCATTGAAGAAAAAGCCGAGACCAAAGGAGAAATGCGAGGCGGGATCGCCCTCGCAGGAGTTGAGCTCGCCCAGCGTACGGAACGCGCCCATGCCCTGCGACGTCGGCGCGTGGAACATGCGCGCCGCACCGGCGCCAACGCCCACACCGACCAGCCCCCCAATGATCAACGACTTAAACAAAATAATTAAAAACATGTTTTTTTACCTTTGTTGTCGTCTGTTTTTACGGTGCCGCCGTGAATGTCACCTGCCCGGTATCAATCACGGTGACGCTGACGGAAATCTCCAGCTCAACGCTGTAGTTCCGCCGCTGGCGCGCCAGAAAGAAGAACAAAAACTTCTCCGTTCTGACGCTCTCCTGCGCGCGCAGCACCCGAACATCCAGGGGTTCAATGCGCAGCAGAATTTTTTGCGTCGCGCGCAGAACCTGGTTCTGCACGTGACTCAGGGCATCGGCAAACGCCTTCTCTTTGCTGTCGCCTTTGCCCTGCACCGTCACCTGAGTAACGTATTGTTCTTTCATAATCAGCTGCCGTGCTTCTTGTTCCAGGCCTGCACCAGCCGCTCGCCTAACTCTTCTTTGTCCATAAAGCCGAAGCCAAGCACGTTGGCCCCTTCGTTGATGGCGGTGACGCCTTCGTCAACGGAGCGCATACCGTGGCGCGCTTTGTAGCCATATTTGTTCTGGGCAGTGATGGCGCCCGCGCCGCCGCTGCCGCAAAAGGAGATACCGAAGTCGGCGTTTTCCGCCTTCATCACGTCGCCCAGCTTCATGTCCGCTGCGACGCCCGGTACGACGACGGCGCGCCCGCCCGCTTTTTCTACGCCTGCGGCCACTTTCTGTCCTTTACCTAAACGATCGCCAATCACTACGGTCACCATGGTTATTTCCTCTTTATACAATTAGTTAGAACGAGCCACTTCTATATGGACGGAGAGAAGCCAGGCCTCTTCGCGCGGCAGATTGCCGAACAGATCGACGATCTGCTGCGCCAGCTGCATGGTTTCCGGCGAAATATCCTCAAACAGCTCCTCTTCCACCTCCGGAAGCGGTTCGCCAGTCAGCGAGCGCTGCGCCATGGCGCGGACGTGCGAAGCCAGCATCTGCTGCTGCACCGCGTTCGGCTCTATATCGTGTCGGGCATAGATCGCCGCGATTTGCGCCATGACCTTGTCGGCCAGGGCCTGAATCTCTTCCGGCGTTGCCTGCCGTACCGAAGCTCCGTTGCTGCTCACCTTGCTACTCCTGTTCACGAAAATTCGCGTTACGAATAAATTACGGCGTGCCGCGGCGGAAGTGCAGACGCACTTTTTCCGCATGGAAGTGGAAATCACAGGGCAGGCTGTGCGCCAGATCGCAGGACGCATGGATTGTGTGACAGAGGCCGCGTTATGCGTGGATTGCGCCCGATTGCGCCATTAAAGAAGAAATGTGCGCACGTCCTGCGGCGCGGCGCGCATCAGGAGCGGATTCAGATAAGAAAATATGATGACGATGCGAAGCCGGTCGCGCGGACCGGCCCGATAGATCAGCGGAATTTTTTATGGTTGGCGTTGCGGATATCCGCCAGCTTCTTCGCTTCGGCTCTGGCGCCGTCCAGGTTGTTGGCTTTCGCCAGCTCGTTAACCACATCAATCTGCGCAATCAGCGAGTCAAGCCCGGCGTGGTAATCTTTGATCGGCGCGCTGTCGGCTGGCTGACCTTCAAGCTTCTCCGGCGTCGATTTTTTAGCGTCCTGCGCAGCCTGACGCATCTCGCCCAGCGCTTTCTGCATCGTCTGCGCGTCGCTGGTTTTCATAACGGTATTCAGCCCGTCTTTCAGGGTATCCATATCATTTTCTAAATCCGCCGCGTAAAGGCTGGCGCTTCCGAACAGCAAAGAGAGAGACAACATAGCAATCACATGCTTACGCATCGGTATATCCTTTTTTATTGTGGGTAAAAAAAAGCAGCCAGAGCGGCTGCTTTCAGGAAGCGAGTTTTCTTATTGTCCGGCGATTTTCATCTCCGGCAGCAGCACCGAGCCACATTGTATGTTGCTGCGGGTTTCAATGTCGTTACCGACCGTGACTATATTTCGCCACATGTCCTTGAGATTTCCTGCAATAGTGATCTCGCTCACAGGATACTGAATCTCGCCGTTCTCGACCCAGTAGCCGGCCGCGCCGCGCGAATAGTCGCCGGTAATGGCGCTGACGCCCTGTCCCATCAGTTCGGTAACGACCAGGCCGCGTCCCATTTGCTTCAGCAGGTCGTCAAAGCTGCTGCCCTGCCCGGCGATGCGCCAGTTGTGAATGCCGCCCGCATGACCGGTGCTTTTCAGGCCCAGCTTGCGCGCCGAGTAGCTGGTCATCAGCCAGGTTTGCAGTACGCCATCCTTAATGATGTCGCGCGCCTGGGTACGTACCCCTTCGCTGTCGAACGGCGTTGACGCCAGGCCTTTTAACAGATGCGGATGCTCCTGAATCGTGAGCCACTCCGGCAGGATCTGCTGGCCCAGCGCATCGAGCAGGAAAGTCGATTTACGGTAGACGCTGCTGCCGCTGATGGCACCGACCAGATGGCCGAACAGGCCGGTGGCGACTTCCGGCGCGAAAATAACCGGCGCTTTCATGGTGGAGAGCTTGCGCGGCGCCAGGCGCGACAGCACGCGACGCGCGCACTCTTCGCCGACCCAGTCGGGACTTTTCAGATCTTCAAAAGCGCGGCCGATGGTGTAGGCGTAATCGCGCTCCATATTGCCGTCCTGCTCGGCGATAACGCAGCTGGAGAGCGAATGACGGCTGGAGCAGTAGCTCTGCAGCATGCCGTGGCTGTTGCCGAATACCTTAATGCCGACGTGGCTGTTGAAGCTGCCGCCTTCGGTATTGGTGATACGCGGATCCGCCTTCAGAGACGCCTGCTCCGCCTGGGCGGCGAGCTCGATGGCGCGATCGGCGTCGATCTCCCAGGGGTGATAGAGATCGAGATCCGGCGCCTCGAACGCCAGCAGATCGGCATCCGCCGGTGCGGCGTAAGGATCCGCCGAGGTATAGCGCGCGATATCGATCGCCGCCTGCACGGTGCGTTTGATCGCTTCCGGGCTGAGATCGGTGGAGGAGGCGCTGCCCTTGCGGTTCTGGTGATAAACGGTGATACCGAGCGCGCCGTCGCTGTTGAACTCGACGTTCTCCACTTCGCCGTAACGGGTGCTGACGCCGATTCCGGTGGTTTTGGTCACTGCCACTTCCGCGCCGTCGGTGCTGGCTTTTGCCAGATCGAGCGCCTGCGCCACTGCCTGTTCCAACACTTTTCGCTGTTCTGCAACCTGAGTAGATACGTTCATCGGCCTGCCGTCTAATCTTATGTATGAAAGTTTTGAGTCTATCAGAGTCAGAGAACAATTTCGCAGTCACCCGATAAACTGATAGGATTAGCCTCTTTTTTTAGGGGAGCCCAGAAAATGACCAAACAGCCCGATGAGTGGCTCGACGATGTGCCGGATAATCAGGAAGAAGATGATGAAGAGATTATCTGGGTCAGTAAAAGCGAAATTAAACGCGACGCTGAAGAGCTGAAACGCCTGGGTGCCGAACTGGTCGATCTGGGCAAGAACGCCCTGGAGAAGATCCCGCTGGATGAAGAGCTGCTGGCCGCTATCGAACTGGCGCAGCGCATCAAAAAAGAGGGCCGCCGTCGTCAGCTGCAGCTGATCGGCAAAATGCTGCGCTCCCGCGACGTTGACCCGATCCGTCAGGCGCTCGATAAGCTGAAGAACCGCCATAACCAGCAGGTTGCGCTGTTTCACAAGCTGGAAGCGCTGCGCGATCGTCTGATCGATCAGGGCGACGAGGCGATGAACGAGGTGATTACCCTCTATCCCCACGCCGATCGTCAGCAGCTGCGCAGCATGATCCGCAACGCGCAGAAAGAGAAAGCGGGCAACAAACCGCCGAAATCGTCACGTCAGATTTTCCAGTATCTGCGCGAGCTGGCGGAAAGCTAAGCGGCGCTCAGAGGCGGGCGAAGCTGCCCGTCCGAAGGCGAACGCCAACGCAGCAGACAGATAACCGCATAAACAAGCGCCCTGAAACGGGCGCTTGTTCTTTCAGGCGAGGCGATCCAGCAGCTTCTGATGGATGCCGCCAAATCCGCCGTTACTCATGACCAGGATCGAATCGCCCGGCTGAGCGGCTTTCGCCACCATCTCGACCAGCGTATCGATGTCGGCGCTCCAGTGCGCCGGCGGCATGCAGGCTTCAGCAACGTCAGAGACCTGCCAGGGAATATGGTGCGGCTGGAACAGAAAGACCTCGTCCGCACGCGCCAGCGACGGCGCCAGATCGTTTTTGCTCACGCCCATTTTCATGGTGTTGGAGCGCGGCTCCAGCACCGCCAGGATACGCGCTCTGCCGCCGACTTTGCTGCGCAGCGCGGATAAGGTCGCCAGAATCGCCGTCGGATGATGCGCGAAGTCGTCATAGACCTTAATGCCGTTCACTTCGCCGCGCAGTTCCAGACGGCGGCGCGCGTTGATAAAGCTGTCCAGCGCCTGCGCCGCGTCTTCCGGTTTGACGCCGACGTGACGCGCGGCGGCGATCGCCATCAGGCCGTTATGCATGTTGTGCTCGCCGACCAGCGACCAGTTCACCTCGCCAGCTTTCTCGCCGTCGAGCAGCACTTCCCAGCGCGAAGCGTCCGGCGTCAGTTTCTTCGCCTGCCAGTGACCGCCTTCGCCGACGCTCTCCTGCTCGCTCCAGCAGCCCATCGCCATCACCTGGCGGATATTGTGATCGTGCTCCGGCAGCAGGATTTTGCCCTGGCCCGGCACGATACGCACCAGATGGTGGAACTGCTTCTGAATGGCGCGCAGATCGTCGAAGATATCCGCGTGATCAAACTCCAGATTGTTGAGGATCAGGGTGCGCGGGCAGTAGTGAACGAATTTGGAACGCTTGTCGAAGAAGGCGCAGTCATATTCATCCGCCTCGATGACGAAGAATGGACTTTTTCCTAATTTTGCCGAGACGTCGAAGTTGCCGGGCACCCCACCGATGATAAAGCCAGGTTCCAGTCCGCACGACTCCAGAATCCAGGCTACCATACCAGAAGTGGTTGTTTTACCGTGAGTTCCTGCTACCGCCACCACCCAACGATCGCGCAGTACAAAGTCATGCAGCCACTGCGGGCCGGAGAGGTAGGGAATATTGCGCTCCAGCACCGCCTCTACGCAGGGGTTGCCGCGCGTCATGGCATTGCCGATGATAACGAGGTCCGGCGCGGGATCGAGCTGAGAGGCGTCGTAACCCTCTGTTAATTTAATGCCCTGCTGCTCAAGCAGCGTGCTCATCGGCGGATAAACGTTGGCGTCCGAACCGGTCACCTGATGGCCCAGGGAACGTGCCAGCATCGCCAGACCGCCCATAAACGTGCCGCAAATCCCAAGGATATGAATGCGCATAACAAGATCCATTACTCAAAAGTTCGGCGCACAGTGTAACCCCGCTCGCAGAGTTAAGAAACGGATTAGGACTATGGTTTTTGAAGTTCAATCGGCTAAACTGCGTACGCAAACGTTGGCGGTTTGACAGGCAGGCTGCCACTCCATCGAAGATTCAGGGAATGTGTTATGAAAACGTTAGGCGAATTTATCGTCGAGAAACAGCACGACTTTCCTCACGCTACAGGTGAACTGACGGCGCTGATTTCCGCTATCAAGCTGGGCGCGAAAATTATCCATCGCGACATTAACAAAGCTGGCCTGGTGGATATTCTCGGCGCAAGCGGCGTTGAAAACGTCCAGGGCGAGCAGCAGATGAAGCTCGATCTCTTCGCGAACGAGAAGCTTAAAGCGGCGCTGAAAGCGCGCGGCATCGTGGCGGGGATCGCCTCGGAAGAAGAGGACGAGTTTGTAATCTTCGAAGGAGTAGAACACGGTAAATATGTGGTGCTGATGGATCCGCTGGACGGCTCCTCAAATATCGACGTTAACGTCTCTGTCGGCACCATCTTCTCTATCTACCATCGCGTCAGCGCCCCTGGTACGCCGGTAACCGAAGCGGACTTTATGCAGCCGGGCCACAAGCAGGTGGCGGCAGGTTACGTGGTATATGGCTCCTCGACCATGATGGTCTATACCACCGGCTGCGGCGTGCACGCCTTTACCTACGATCCGTCGCTCGGCGTCTTCTGCCTGAGCCACGAGCGCATGACCTACCCGCCGACGGGCTACACCTACTCCATTAACGAAGGCAACTATATTCGTTTCCCGCAGGGCGTGAAGAAATACCTGAAGTTCTGCCAGGAAGAGGATCATGCCACGCATCGTCCTTACACCTCGCGCTATATCGGATCGCTGGTAGCAGATTTCCATCGCAACCTGCTGAAAGGCGGCATCTACCTCTATCCGAGCACCGCCAGCCACCCGAACGGCAAGCTGCGCCTGCTCTATGAGTGCAACCCGATGGCGTTCCTCGCCGAACAGGCGGGCGGCAAGGCGAGCGACGGCGCGAACCGTATCCTCGACATCCAGCCGGAAACCCTGCATCAGCGCTGCCCGTTCTTCTGCGGCAACAACGCAATGGTGGATGACGTTGAGCGCTTCCTGCGCGAGTACCCGGACGCGGCGCAGTAAGTTCGCAAACGTGTAAAACAGACTGCGTTCCGCGTGCTGATTGACGCGGAACGACAAGGGCGCGAATATCGCGCCCTTTTCTTTTACGCCGTTTCCAGACGGAACAGCGAGACCGTGGACTGCAGATGCTGCGACTGCGCCTCCAGCGACTGCGTAGCCGCCGTGGCCTGCTCTACCAGCGCCGCGTTCTGCTGCGCCACCTCATCCATCTGCGTCACCGCCTGATTAACCTGCTCAATGCCGCGGCTCTGCTCATCCGACGCCATGGAGATCTCTTTCATCAGCGTCGTGACACGCATCACCTCGCTGGAGATCTCATCCATGGTTTCGCCCGCGCGCGTCGCCATATCGCTGCCCTCTTTCACCCGCGTCTGCGACTCGGAGATCAGCCCGCGGATCTCTTTCGCCGCGTTGGCGCTGCGCTGCGCCAGAGTGCGCACTTCATTCGCGACTACGGCGAAACCGCGTCCCTGCTCGCCCGCGCGCGCCGCTTCTACCGAAGCGTTCAGCGCGAGAATATTGGTCTGGAAGGCGATGCCGTCGATAACGCCGAGAATATCGCCGATGCGGTTCGCGCTGTCGGTAATTTCCTGCATTTTTTCCATTACATAGCAGACCACTTCCGCGCCGCGATCGGCCGTGTCCGAGACGCTGTTCGCCAGCTTATGCGCCTGCTGCGCGTTGGCGGCGTTAAGGCGTACCGTGGCGGTAAGCTGTTCCATGCTGGCCGCCGTCTGCTCCAGCGACGCCGCCGACTCTTCGGTGCGCTGGGAAAGATGCACGTTGCCCGCCGCCAGCTCGCGGCTGCCGACGTCGATCTGCTGGCTGGCGTCGAGCACCTGACTCACCTGCACGCGCAGCGCCTGCTGCATCTCGCCGAGCGCGCGGTTAAGGCGGCCCAGCTCGTTGTCGCCCGGAGGCGGCAGCGTCTGCGAGAGATCCCCTGCCGCAACCTGTTCCAGATGCGCGATGGCACGGTTAAGCGGCAGCAGCAGCAAGCGACGCATCAGCACCCAGGCCAGCACGAACAGCAGCAGCGTCAGCGCCACCGCTGCGCCGATCAGCGCCTTCATAAAGGCTTCGTTTCTGGCCGCCTGCGCCAGCTGCGCGTCGGTGACCTGATCGGCGTAGCTGCCAAACGCCCCTACCGCGTTGCTGTAGTTAAGCGCCAGCTTAGCGAGATTGCCTTCCAGTACGCTGTAATATTCATCGGTATACTGTTTTTCCAGCGCGCTCATGATGGGTGTGATGCCCTGCGCCAGATAGGCGTTCCAGGTGGCGACCACCTCGTCGGCCAGCTTTTTGCCCTGCTCCGTCACCGTCCCGGCTGCAATAAAGGCTTTCATGCTCTGCTGCGACGCCTGGACGTCAGCCTGTGCCTGCTTCACCGAGGCGGTGCCCTCATCCAGCAGGCCGATCTCGATTTTGCGCACCGCCAGCGCGGCGGTGGCGCGCGCGCGCATCAGATCGCCGTTGCTTTGATAGAGCGCGTTGAGTTCGATACCCTGAATGCGGTTGATAACATCCAGCGATCGGTTTCCTTTGTTAATGGCAATAATCCCCATGACGCTGACCGCCAACAGCAGCAGAGTCATAAAGGCGAGTAAAGCTAATAGTCCTGTGCGTAGTGAGAGCTTATTCATGATGTTGTTTTCCGTTTGCTTATATAAAGGCAGAGAATCCAGCAGCCCTAAAACGTACAAGTTATCGGCAGTTGCGCAGGGAAACTTTATCGCTATTGATGGTCATTAGCCTGATCATCACCCAGGCTTAGCCCCTTCAGAAAAAGGATCGCAAGAATGAAAATGTGGATTGCCGCCGCAGGCTTGCTGGTATGCGCCTCCGCGCAGGCGCAGCAGAACCCCGTCGACGAGGCGCTTAAGCACTGCCTGAATGACGCCTCCACTACCCTGGCGATAGTGAACTGCTACGGCCGCGCCAGCCAGGCGTGGGACAGCGAGATGAACGCGCAGTATGCGCAGCTGATAAAGCAGCTCAGCGGCGAGCCGAAAGAGAAACTGCGCCGCGCGCAGCGGCAGTGGCTGACTTACCGCGACAGCTGGCAGGCGGCGAGTGCGGCTTATTTCACCCACACACAGGGCTCGCTGGCGCAGGTTTCGCTGGCGGCGCAGGGCGTCGATCTGGTGCGCAATCAGGCGCTGATGCTGCGGTCGCTGAATAAAGGCAGTTGCACCCGCGACGCCGATTGTTGATTAATGGGGGGTATCTCTTACTCACGCGCTGGCGCTGGCCAGCGCATCCGTCTTTTTTTCAGGGAGAAATCATGGCTGCGTATGCCTCTACCCTTATTCTTATCGGCCTCGCGGTCCTCAGCTATTTCGTTCACAACAGCGCGGTCACTATCTCTATTCTGATCCTGCTGGCAATCAAGCTCACGCCGCTGTCGCAGTTTTTTCCCTACGTTGAGAAACAGGGCATCCAGCTCGGCATTATTATCCTGACGGTCGCGGTCATGGCACCGCTCGCCAGCGGTTCGCTTCCCGCCTCCTCGCTGCTGAAATCTTTTGCCAGCTGGCAGTCGATCGTGGCGATTCTGGTGGGCATTTTCGTCGCCTGGCTGGGCGGACGCGGCGTCAGTTTTATGAGCGTGCAGCCGTCGGTGATCGGTGGCTTATTAATCGGCACGGTGATTGGCGTCGCCTTCTTTCGCGGCGTGCCGGTCGGACCACTGATTGCTGCGGGGATCGTCTCGCTGTTTGTGGTCGCGAAGTAAGGCGAGGAGCATTCCGAAAGGTCAAAATTGGGGCATACTTTCACAGGCAGTTGGCTATAATAGCCGACACTCAACATGTGACTATTGAAGGAATGCCCGATGAGTTTGAACCAGGTGCCTGCAGGTAAAGAACTGCCAGAAGATCTCTACGTTATCATTGAGATCCCGGCTAACGCCGATCCGATCAAATATGAAGTCGACAAAGAGTCTGGCGCCCTGTTCGTGGACCGTTTCATGTCCACGGCGATGTTCTATCCGTGCAACTATGGCTACATCAACAACACGCTGTCGCTGGATGGTGATCCGGTTGACGTGCTGGTTCCAACCCCTTATCCACTGCAGCCGGGCTCCGTGATCCGCTGCCGTCCGGTTGGCGTGCTGAACATGACCGACGAATCGGGTCAGGATGCGAAAGTGGTCGCCGTGCCGCACACCAAGCTGACCAAAGAGTACGATCACATCAAAGATGTGAACGACCTGCCGGAACTGCTGCGCGCGCAGATCACCCATTTCTTTGAGCACTACAAAGATCTGGAAAAAGGCAAGTGGGTGAAAGTTGACGGCTGGGCAGACGCCGAAGCGGCGAAAGCTGAAATCGTTGCCTCTTTCGAGCGTGCGCAGAAGAAGTAATCTGTCGCCGACCGATATAAAAACACCGTCCCCTGGACGGTGTTTTTGTTTACAGCGGTTAGGGTTCAGTGGGCGATATGCCCGCCTGCAGACGCTTCCGGTAAAAAAACACCGTCCTCTGGACGGTGTTTTTGTTTATGCGTCTGACGGTGGATCGTCGCGCCGTAGCCAGTCGCCGCTGGCGATGCGCTGACGCCCCTTAACCGGGCGCTGGTAGACGTAGAGCCATGCGCTGCCGTAAGGCGTTTGCATCAGCTGGCGTTTGTATTCGCCAGCCTTTGTGCGCAATGCATCCAGCTCACCCAGCGTGGTGGCATCGATGCGGTAAACTTCACAATAGACGGTTCCTTCGCCCGGGATCACGCCCGGATAATGGCCAAGACTGTAGAGCTCATAGCCCTCAATCTGCATATCCCCCAGCCATTGCGCATTCGTCATCCAGTGACTGTTTCCCTGTTTGCGCCGTAAACTGCCGTAGACAATTATTCGCATTGCTAAAACTCAAACTGATAGAGCAAATCAAGAGCCTGGTCCACACCGGACACGGCTTCCAAATAGAGTTTGGGCATCAGGCGATAACGCAAGGTTAACGTCGCCAGTGAATCAAATATGCCAACACCATATTTTACTTGTAGACCCGGCAGCACATAGCCACTGACCTGCACCTGCTGGCTGTCGCCAACGCCGGCAGTATCAAGGGCAAGATTGCTGACGCCGAACGTCTCGCCGATTTTACCCACAACCTGCCCACTTTGTGCAACCCCCAGACCCACTAAGGCAGAAGTTAATGCGTTGCTGTCGCCGTCCGTTCCCAGTCCCTGGCCGCGCAGCAGGTAGGAGAGCGCTTCCTGCTGCGACATCGCCGGATCGGAGAAGACCTCGACTTTCGGCTCGTCCGCCAGTCCGGTGACGCGCAGGCCAGCCGTCACGTCATTTTCTGTCGCCTCGGGATTACGGATCGCCTCAAGGTTGATATAGGGCTGATCCGGCGGCCCGGCGAACTGCAGCTCGCCTTTACGCACGATAAGATCCTGGCCGTAAGCATGGAAGCGGCCGGACGGGATATTAATCTGGCCGTTGAGGCCCAGCCCGGTTTTATCCTGCACCACTTTCAGGTCGCCGTTAAGCTTCGCTTTCAGGCCAAAGGCGGACAGGCGAACATCGTTGCCGACGTGAATGACCAGATTGCTGTTAATCGGGATCGCGGCGGTTTTCGGCTGAATCGGCTGCAGGTTTTTATCCAGCAGCACTTCGTCCGACGAGACGCCTGTGGCGCTCTCCGGCACTTCCTGCACCGTAATGCGCGCCCAGGGAATATCTACGCTGCCATCCAGACTGAAGGCCGCTGGCGTCGCTTCGAAGACCAGATCCGGCGAGACGTCCATGCGCACCATCGGCGGAACGGTGACCCGCACGCGGCTGCCCTGCGCGGCAATACGCGCGCGCCAGTTGTCGAGCTGGCTCCAGTCCGCATTGCCGTTGAGGTTGATATTGCCCTGCGCGGTTTGCACCAGTCCATTGAGCGTTGAGCTCATGCCGTTGAACACCATGTTCAGGTTAGCGGCGGTGAGATCGACCGGCATAAAGTTGCCGTCGACGTCGACACCCTGCAAACCAAGCTGGCCGAAGATCTGCGGCTGCTTCACGCTGCCGCCGAGGCGCAGGCTGCTGTTCAGGTTGCCTTTGATCTTCTCGCCCTGCGCCAGCGCTGGATTGAGCATCGTCAGTGAGATATTGCGGATATTGACGTTGCCGCCCAGCGTACGACGGTTCTGCGGATCGCTGATCTGCACGTTGCCATCGAGCTGGCCATTGTTGGCAATGCGGATCAGCCAGTCGAGATCGGCGCGGCCGTTGCGCAGCGCCGCGTTGAGGTTCAGCGTGTTGAAGTCGACAGGCAGCGTATTGCCCTGCACATCCTGCCTGACCTTAACGCCGCTGCCCTTCAGCGAGACGGTGCCGGTCGGCAGCGCGCCGTCCGCCGTCCAGTTTACGCGCGCGTCGCCGCTGAATACGCCCGCCAGCTGGGTGGCATCAGGCAAGAACGGCTTGATCATCGCCAGGTCGAAGCGGTTAAGCGCGATATGCGCATGACCGCTCGGGCCAGCTTCGACCGGCTCCGGCACGCAGAGCTGCGCGTTGGGGTTCTGCCAGCAGTGCGGGCCGATGGTGGCGGTCTGCTTCGCGTTCAGGTAGTCGATCGCCATCGCGCGCGTCAGTCGCCATTCGCCAACCGGCGTATCGAAGCGCGTGTCGTTAAGCGCCCCTTTCCAGCGCTGCTGCTGACGATCAAAGCTGCCGCTAAGCGCCAGCTGACCAGAAACCGGCTCGCCCTGCACCTGCAGCTTCAGCTGATGCTGTTTTTCATTGCCGTCGGCGTTGAGCGTCAGCAGGCTGATAGTAAGCGCATCCTGTTTCAGCTGCTCGACGCGCAGCTGCAGCTTGCCGGCGATCTGATCGCTGGAGCGGACGTCGCCGTCCAGCGTTACGCGCCGGATCTGCAGCTGCTGCCAGCGCAGGCCGGTGGCGTTAAGATCGGCCAGCAGCTGCGGCGCCTGCAAGGTGCCGCGCGCCTTGATGGTGCCTTTAGCAACGCCACCCAGCCCCGGCAGCGCGTTATCGAGATGGGGCGCGTCGATGGTGGCGTCAAGATTGAGCGCGTCGCCCAGCGAGCCTTTCACATCCAGATTATTGCGGCCCAGGGCGATTTTCACGCCCGGGATCTCCCACTGGTTATAGCTGTTGCCCTTCAGCGACCCTTCGGCGCTTACCGCATTCTGCTTAACGTTGCCCTTCAGCTGCAGCTGCGGCACGCTCACCTGCCAGCTGCCGCCGTAGAGGCTGCCGCGCGTGGTGATTTTACCGTCCAGCTTCGCTGGCCAGTCAGGATACTGGCGCGCGGTGTTGATGCCGGAGAGCGTCAGCTCGCTGCGCCAGCTAATGGCTTTGCTCCAGTCCACCAGCGCCGTGAGATCGACGTTGCCCTGCAGCGCGCCGATGCGCAGCTTGTCGAGGTTGAACTGCTCGACGTTGCCTTTGCCGTCCAGCGCCACGGTGGCGGGCGGCACACTGTCGCCTTTCACCGCCGTACGCAGCGACATCACGTAGTCAGTGGCTTTGCCTTTGAACTGATAGTCGAGATTATCCGCCTGATACTGCACCGCGCCGGTCAGCGGCCAGCGCAGCTGCGGGCTGGTGAGATGCAGCGACAGCGGCAGGCCCGCCACCGCCAGCTGGGTGGCGGCGTCGAGCCGGGCGCGGACCGGACCGGAGAGGTTGAGGCCCAGCTTCAGCTCGTCGCGCATGGCGCCGCCCAGCTCGAGCTTGATCTTCTCTCCTTTCAGCGGATCGACGTTCGCCGTGCCGTTGAGCGTGAAATTTACCGGCCAGTTGTCCGCCAGCGTCGCTTCGCCGCTGCCGTTAAGCTGGCCAAGCGTCGAGTCGACGTCCAGCGTCTGGAGCTGCAATCGTCGGTCGGCCGTTTTCGCTTTCAGCAGCAGGCGATTTACCGCAATATCGGTATCGCCAGTGAGACGCAGCTGCTCGCCAAGGATCTCCTGCACGTCAATATCGAGCGGCAGACGAAAATCGGGCAGCTCCGGCAGCAGCGGTTTCGCAAACATCGCCTGCAGGGTTTCGCCCAGCGGCTTTTCGTCCGGCTGCGGTTTCTGCACTTTCGGCTGCACCACCTCTTCGCTGGCGACCTGTGCCGCTTTCGGCAGGGCCACCAGCAGACTCTGGATATGCGTCGGGTTGAGCGTCAGCGCGCGCCCCTGCCACTGCAATCCGGTGGTGAAATCGAGCAGCGAAATGGCAGTATCGTCGATTTTCACATTGATGTTATGCAGGCCGAGATGGCGCAACGTAACGGGATAAGGCGTGCTGAGATCGCCGCTGCCATTATCCTCTTCCTGCGGCGCCTCCTGCGCGGGGGCCATCTTTTTGCTGTCGACCACCACGCTGACATCTTTCAGCGCGATGTCGTTAACGCACACCGAAGAGTGCAGCAGGCAGTTGAGATCGACCGCCAGATGAAAGGTGCCGGCGTCGACGCTGACGCCGGGCATTTCATAGCGCAGCCCGCTAATGGTCAGGTTGCGCCAGCCGCCCTCGACCTGTTTGATCGATAAACCCGGTACCCAGCGCGCCGCGCCGTTCAGCACCAGATGCAAGCCAGGCGTCGTGCCGATTAAAAACGCCACGCCTCCCAGCAGCACTACCAGAAAAATCAGGATGCCGATCAGGACCTTTTTCCACAGCTTCATAGTTCAGGCCCCAGTCCGATATAAAATTGCAAACCATGCTCCTCGCTGTCGCCAATCGGCCGGGCAATATCCAGTTTGATCGGCCCGACCGGCGACGCCCAGCGCACGCCGAAGCCCGCGCCGGTTTTAAAATTGCTCTGTTTGATGTCGTTGACCGCTTCACCCGAGTCAATGAACGCCGCGCCCCACCATTTGCCGGTCACGTTGTACTGATACTCCAGCGAGCCGGTGGCGAGCTTCGAGGCGCCGGTCAGCTTGCCGTCCTCGTCGCGCGGGGAAATATCTTTGTATTTGTAGCCGCGAATACTGCGATCGCCGCCCGCGAAGAAGCGCAGGTCAGGCGGCACCTTTTCAAAGTCGTTGGTTTCGATCCAGCCGAGATTGCCGCGCGCCACGAAGCGATGTTTATCCGCCAGCGTGCGGATCCAGACGTTCTGCGCCTGCAGGATCAGGAAGTCGACGTCTGAGCCCCAGGTAGTGTCGGAGACATCCACCGAGTAGCGTTGCGAATCGCCCCATGTCGGCATCAGGCCGCCGCGCGAGCGGGTGCGGTTGAGGCTGACGCCCGGATAGAGCAGCATCGTGGTGTTGGTAACGCTGCCCTGGGTAAAGTGATCGAGGCTCCATTTCAGGTTGATCGCCTTCTGCCAGCCGGAGCTGTTCTCCCAGTAACGCGATACGCCGAGCGTCGAGGTGTCAGCTTTGGTGTCGTTCAGATCGGTGCGCTTCAGGCCGCCGGAGAAGATGTAATACTGCTCCAGCGGGCTTTTCAGCAGCGGCACTTTGTAGCTGAGGTCGAGCTGCTGTTCCGGCGCGGAGAGATAGGCGTCCGCCGTCAGGCTGTGGCCGCGATCGTTGACCCAGGGCTTTTTCCAGCTGCCTTTCAGACGCGGGCCGACATCAGTCGAGTAGCCGATACCGGTTTCGATGGTGTTTTCGGTGCGCGGCGACACCACCGCGCTCAGCGGCAGCACTTTGGTTTTTCGCCCCTGCGCGAATTCCGGCGCGACCACCACCGAGTTAAACCAGCCCGTCGCCGAGAGACGCCGGTTCAGCTCGGCGAGATCGCGCGAGCTGTAGTAGTCGCCTTTCTTAAAGGGAACCAGGTTTTTCAGATACTCTTCGCGGATCTGCGAGCCGGAGAAGCTGACGTCGCCGAAGCGATAGCGCTGGCCGCTGTCATAGTCGATATCCCAGAAGGCTTCGCGCCGTTCGACGGAGACGCCGAGCTGGCTCTTTTTAAAATCGCCGTCGAAATAGCCGTTGCGCAGCGCCAGGTTCGAAAAGCCGCTTTTGAATTTGTCATACTCGCCGTGGTTGAGCTGCCGCCCTTTTTTCGGCGTCCCCTCTTTCACCCAGGCCCGGTAGTCGGGATCGCGCAGCGCGTCGCCTTCGAGCACGATGGTGCTGCCTGCGATTTTTACCGGCTCGCCGGGTGTGACATGGGCGATGAGCACCGGTCGTCCGCCGTGCGGCGGCGCGGGACGCGATTCAAAATCGATGTCGGGCTCGTAGTAGCCGAGCGCCTTAAGCCCTTGCTGGATCGCCTCTGAAACACGTGCGCGAAAACGGCCATCGTTCGACACCTCATCGGCGCCGATGGTCGAAAGGCGAGCACGCACGTTTTTGTTGAGATCCCCGGTTAAGCCCTGCACTTCAAGGCGCACTTTCGCTGCCTCAGCGACTGGCGCGGCGGCCAACAGGCAGGTCATAAAACAGACGTGAATTCGTGGCACGCGTACTCCTGTTAATCATGCCGCCCCCTATTCCGCGGGGCGTGATATATCCCTGATATAAGAACATCGCAGCGGCGCAGTCATCATCATAGCCGTATAAAGCGGCCTGCGGCTGCGAAAAAACGTTAACAAAGCCAAATAGCGCCCTATTGTCAGCAAATGACCGGACTGATACAACCGCTGCGCAGCATAAGCGCTCGCCACTCGGATTAATCTGAGCGAAACGGCGTCACCGGGATCTCTGGCGGCGTTGAGGGCGCTGCTGCTATAATCAGCGGCGCAGGTTACGCCTGCTCTATTTCTGCCCCGGCGCTGCTCCGCACCGTCGATAAGGCGCAGACATTTTTGGCACGGATAGCCCAGACTACGAGGTGAGTACAATCGGTACGCCCTTTGCGTGCGCTGCCCAGGCCAAAAATGACAAGTGGATAACCTTTTGGATAACCTATGTTAGATAGCTTGCTTGTCATATTATTGCTGATCGTGATCAGCGCCTTTTTCTCTCTCTCGGAAATCTCGCTGGCCGCCGCCCGCAAGATCAAACTGAAACTGCTGGCCGATGAAGGCAATATCAACGCGCAACGCGTGCTGAAAATGCAGGAAACGCCCGGCACTTTCTTTACTGTCGTGCAGATCGGCCTGAACGCGGTCGCCATCCTTGGCGGTATTGTCGGCGACGCGGCGTTCTCGCCAGCCTTCCGTAGCCTCTTTAACCGCTTTATGGAGCCGGCGCTCGCCGATCAGCTCAGCTTTATCTGCTCCTTCGTTATCGTCACCAGCCTGTTTATTTTGTTCGCCGATCTGACGCCGAAACGCGTCGGCATGATCGCGCCGGAAGTGGTGGCGCTGCGAATTATTAACCCGATGCGTTTCTGCCTGCTGGTGTTTAGCCCGCTGGTATGGCTGTTTAACGGCCTGGCGAACGTCTTCTTCCGCGTCTTTAAGCTGCCGATGGTGCGTAAAGACGACATTACCTCCGACGATATCTACGCGGTGGTGGAAGCGGGCGCGCTGGCGGGCGTGCTGCGTAAGCAGGAGCACGAGCTGATTGAAAACGTCTTTGAGCTGGAATCGCGCACCGTGCCCTCCTCCATGACCTCACGCGAAAACGTGGTCTGGTTCGATCTGCGCGAAGACGAAACCATGCTGAAAAGCAAAATCGCTGAGCATCCGCACTCTAAGTTTCTGGTGTGCGACGGCGATATCGACCATATCGTCGGCTATGTCGACTCTAAAGAGCTGCTGCTGCGCGTGCTGGCCAATCAGAGCATGGCGCTCAACAGCGGCGTGCAGATCCGCTCGGCGTTGATTGTGCCGGATACGCTGACGCTCTCTGAAGCGCTGGAAAGCTTTAAGACCGCCGGTGAAGACTTCGCGGTGATCATGAACGAATACGCGCTGGTGGTGGGCATAATTACCCTGAATGACGTGATGACGACGCTGATGGGCGATCTGGTCGGCCAGGGTCTGGAAGAGCAGATTGTGGCGCGCGACGAAAACTCCTGGCTGGTAGAGGGTGGCACACCGATCGACGACGTAATGCGCGTGCTGCATATCGACGAGTTTCCGCAGTCGGGCAACTACGAAACCATCGGCGGCTTTATGATGTATATGCTGCGCAAAATCCCGAAACGCACCGATTTTGTGAAGTTCGCCGGGTTTAAGTTCGAAGTGGTGGATATCGACAGTTATCGTATCGATCAGCTGCTGGTGACGCGGATTGACGATCGTCCGCCGGTGCTGAATGTGGCAAAAACCACGGAAGCTGAAGAGTAGAAAATCAGAGGGCGCCGACGGCGCCCTTTTTTATCAGTTGAACTCCGCCTGAAGGCGCAGAACCTGACGGTTAATTTCGGACATCACGCTCAGGTGCTGGATGTCCTTTACGCGCGGGATCAACACTTTCCCTTTGTCGAATTCGAACGCGCCAACGTCCTTGATATACATCCTTCCTTTGAACAGCGTTTTTACATATTTCGCTATTTGCAGTGGATTATAGCGTTGGAAGATCTTCATGCTGTCTAACTCCTGTACATTTATAAATACGCTTCGCCGTTTCCAAGTTCGGTACGAGCCCATGAAGCGCAAAGTGCCGGTAAACTATAGAACACTCAGCTGGGATAATGTTCCGAAAACTGAACTTTTTTACTGAATTGACACATCATTACAGAATAGTCTGTTATCACGCTTTACCAACACAGTATAAATCCAAACTTGTTAAGAAATTGTGGCATGAATAACAAACCTGACACCTTAACAAGACAGGCGCATCATCCCTGCTTACTATTGCAGAAAAATGACCAACTGGTCCGATCACTAAGGAGACTCACAATGCGACTCGCCTGTGCCCTGTTTGCGCTGGTTTTATTACCCGGCGCGGTTTTCGCCCATAGCCTGAAAGAAGATCAGCGCGTGCCTGCGGTCGGCGTCGACGATAAAGGCGAGCTGCTTTACCAGCAGGATGACTTTAGCTACAAACGCTGGAACAGCGCGCAGCTGCCGGGCAAAGTGCGCGTTATTCAGCACATCGCCGGTCGCTCATCCGCTAAAGAGAAAAACGCCGCCGTGGTTGAGGCGATCAAAGCCGCGGCCTTCCCGCACGATCGCTATCAGACCACGACTATCGTTAACACCAATGATGCTATTCCCGGTACCGGCATGTTTGTGCGCAGCAGCATTGAGAGCAACAAAAAGCAGTACCCCTGGTCGCAGTTTATCGTCGACAGCAAAGGCAACGTAAAGCATGCCTGGCAGCTTGCAGATGCCGGTTCGGCCATTGTGGTGCTGGATAAGAGCGGTCATGTCCGCTTTGTTAAAGACGGCGCGCTGACGCAGGAGGAAGTGACGCAGGTCATTACGCTGGTGCGCACGCTGCTTAAACCATGAATGAAAACGGGAGGCTTTCGCCTCCCTTATTGATCAAAACAGCGACACGCGAAAACCGGGATTGAGAAAAGATTCACGCGGCGCGTAGTCCAGGGTTTTGCCTTGCCAGTCGTGGACGTGCGCGCCAGCCGCAACGGCGACGGCGTGCCCCGCGCCGGTATCCCAGATATTGGTCGGCCCGAAGCGGGGATAGAGCTGCGCTTTGCCCTCCGCCACCAGACAGAACTTCAGCGAAGAGCCGATGGCGACGGTCTGATGCTCGCCCAGCTGCTGCAGATACTCTTTCAGCTCGTCATCGGCATGGGAACGGCTGACCACGACCAGCGGCGGTCGCGCCTCCTGCACGTGGATCGGCGTCTTATGGCCACCCTCTTCTTTCCAGGCTTTGCCCTCTGCGGCGGAGTAAAGCACGCCGAGCGCAGGCGCATATACCACGCCCATCACCGGTTTGCCCTGATCGATCAAGGCGATATTGACGGTAAACTCGCCGTTGCGCTTGATAAACTCTTTGGTGCCGTCGAGCGGGTCGACCAGCCAGTAGCGCTGCCACTGTTGCCGCTCGCTCCATGAAGGTGGATCCTCTTCCGACAGCACCGGCACTTCCGGCGTCAGCTGTTTCAGCCCCTGCAGAATAATATCGTGCGCGGCAATATCCGCAGCGGTCACCGGGGAGTCGTCGGCTTTGCGGGAAACGTCTACCGGCGTTTCCTTTTCATAAACCAGCATGATCGCGTTGCCCGCTTCGCGCGCCAGCTGGCAGATTTGCTCTAACATCTTTCACCTCCTCATCGGTGGCGACTGCACGACGTCATCGTGCGCCACATCGGTTAAATTTTAGCAGCTACTGCGCCGCCGCCCGGGCTTCCGGGCGCTTTTCTCTCAATATTTTAACAATATCAATATCATAGATTGCGCCTGGCCGCTATGCCGTACAGTAATCACCCTTTTCAACCTGTAAAACGTTAAACCCATCACGTATTCCTCTGACACATCATCATTCTTTTACATTAATTTGAGAGACTTACTCTTTTGCAGCAGGAGCACGCATGTTTAAACCCACTATCACCTTTCTGGCGCTGAGCCTTTCAATGAGCCTACACGCCGCCACCGTTGATTTACGTCTGCTGGAAACCACCGATCTGCACAGCAATATGATGGACTTCGACTACTACAAAGATACCCCGACCGAGAAATTCGGACTGGTACGTACCGCGTCGCTAATCCATGCCGCGCGTCAGGAAGTGAAGAACAGCGTGCTGGTGGATAACGGCGATATTATTCAGGGCAGTCCGCTTGGCGACTATATGGCGGCGAAAGGGCTACAGCAGGGCGAGATCCATCCCGTTTATAAGGCGCTGAATACGCTGGATTACAGCGTCGGCAACCTTGGCAACCACGAGTTCAACTACGGTTTGCCCTACCTGCGCAAGGCGCTGGCGGGCGCGCGTTTTCCCTATGTGAACGCCAATATCATCGATCTTAAGACCAACCGCCCCATGTTTACGCCCTGGCTGATTAAGCCTGTTCAGGTGACGGATCGCGACGGCAAGAGCCAGCTGTTGAAGATCGGCTTTATCGGCTTCGTACCACCTCAGATTATGGTGTGGGATAAAGTCAACCTGCAGGGCAAAGTGCGCGTAGAGGACATCACCGAAACCGCACGGCGCTATGTGCCGCAGATGCGCGCGCAAGGTGCGGATCTGGTGGTGGCTATTCCCCACTCCGGCCTCAGCAGCGAGCCTTACCATGCGATGGCGGAGAACTCGGTCTACTACCTGAGCCAGGTTGCAGGCATTGACGCTATTCTCTTTGGCCACGCCCATGCGGTTTTTCCCGGTAAAGATTTCGCCGCCATCAAAGGGGCCGATATTGAAAAAGGGACGCTGAACGGCGTTGCAGCGGTGATGCCCGGCATGTGGGGCGATCATCTCGGCGTCGTGGATCTGGTGCTGACCCATGAAGGTGGCCGCTGGCAGGTCAGCGACAGTCGAGCGGAAGCGCGCCCGATTTACGATGCGGTGCAGAAAAAGTCGCTGGCAGCGGAAGATCCGGCGCTGGTTAAAGTGCTGGCGGAAGATCACCGCGCCACGCGGGAGTTTGTGGCGAAACCGATCGGTAAGTCTGCGGACGTGATGTACAGCTACCTTTCGCTGGTACAGGACGATCCGACCGTGCAAATCGTCAATAACGCGCAGCGCGCTTACGTAGCGCATTTTATTCAGGGCGATCCCGATCTGGGTCGTTTGCCGGTGCTCTCCGCCGCCGCGCCGTTTAAAGCGGGTGGTCGCAAGAACGATCCCGCCAGCTATACCGAAGTAGAGAAAGGCGACCTGACCTTCCGTAACGCCGCCGATCTCTATCTCTATCCTAATACGCTGGTCGTCATGAAAGTGAGCGGCGCACAGGTAAAAGAGTGGCTGGAGTGCTCCGCCGGTCAGTTTAACCAGATCGATCCGCAGCGAAGCAGCGCGCAGTCGCTGATCAACTGGGATTTCCGCACCTATAATTTCGACGTGATCGACGGCGTTAATTACCAGATCGATGTGACTCAACCGGCGCGCTACGACGGTGAATGCCAGCTCATCCATCCCGACGCTTCGCGTATTAAAAACCTCACCTGGCAGGGCAAGCCGGTCGATCCGCACGCCACCTTCCTGGTCGCCACCAATAACTATCGCGCCTACGGCGGCAAATTCGCAGGCACCGGAGATAAATTTATCGCCTTCGCCGCGCCCGATGAGAACCGCGCGGTCGTCGCGGCCTATATCAGCGCGGAGACCAAAAAACAGGGCGAAGTACGTCCGCAGGCGGACAACAACTGGCGACTGGCGCCGATAAAGAGCAGCACCCCGCTCGATATCCGTTTTGAGACCGCGCCGGGCGAGAAGGCAACCGCCTTTATCCGCAGCCATGCGCAGTACCCGATGCAGCCGCAGGGCAACGATGAGATCGGTTTTGCTATATGGAAGCTAGATTTACAGCAGAAATAAGGGCGTAAAAAAGCCAGCCTGCAGGCTGGCTTCATCATTCTGATACGCTGCGCAATTGCCGGGTGTGCGCCTCGTTAATCGCGCAGGCGTTGCTTACAGAATTTCCAGCAGCTCAACTTCGAAGATCAGGGTGCTGAATGGCGGAATTGATGCGCCAGCGCCACGCTCGCCGTAGGCAAGGTTGTGCGGAATCGTCAGTTCCCACTTCGAACCGACCGGCATCAGCGTCAGCGCTTCAATCCAGCCTGCGATCACGCCGGTCACCGGGAATTCTGCCGGTTCGCCGCGCGCGACCGAGCTGTCGAATACCGTACCGTCGATCAGTTTGCCCGTGTAGTGGACGCGCACGCGATCCTGACGTGACGGGACTGGACCGTCGCCCTGCTTGATCACGCTGAACTGCAGGCCCGATTCGGTGCTGTTGACGCCTTCGCGCTGCGCGTTTTCAGCCAGGAAAGTCTGACCTTCGGCAGCCATCGCCTGCACGCGCTCACGACGCACGCCTTCAGCGCGCTCGTGCACTTCACGCAGCGCACGATGCACGACGTCAACCGGCACCGCCGGCGAATTCCCTTCCAGCGCGTCGCGCAGGCCCGCGAGCAGCGCTTCCGGCTGAAGTCCCTGCAGACCAGACTCCAGCAACTGCTGGCCAACCTGTAAACCAATTCCGTAACTTGCTTGTGATTCGACGCTGTCGAATGAAGGGGTCGTCATCTTGATACCTGTCTCTTTCGCTAATTTGAACCGGAAGCATATCAGCGCGGGCCGCTGGCGTAAAATCCCACGCCGCGCAGGTGACTTTTCGCGGTGAAACAGAAACAATACGCAGGTCATATTTCTAAAGGCTGGCAGGCACGTCGCGCCCGTATTGCCCATACTATAAATCTGGACGAGGGCAACTTTTCCAGAGCACTGAAAAGAAGAGAAGATACATGGGTCAAATCGCCCCACAACGCCGCAGGACGCGCGCGCCACGCACATTGCGCACATTGCGCCAACGCTTCGCCTGGCGGTCTGTTAAACCGCCGCGCGCCGCTGGCGATGAGGAGGATTCACGAATGGCTTCAGACGCGCCTTCCCGCTTGCCCGCCTGGATCAGTAAAGTCTGGCACTATACGGATCACATCCGCTGGATGGCCCCGCTGCCGCCTGCGCACCGGCGCGGTATCATTATCGCCCTGCTGGTAATGCTGCTGGCGTTTTTATGGCCGTCTAGCTCGCCGCAATATCCTGTCGAACGTCCGCAGACACAAAGCACGGAAAAAGAGGTGCCGATGCAGGCGGAGATTTACGACCAGAAAGCGCCGCAGCAGAATACGCAGCCGCCGAAAGCGGATTCACAGGGTGAATGGCACAACTATACCATCGCCTCAGGCCAGACGCTGGCGCAGCTGTTTCGCGACAATAATCTGCCGGTGGGCGACGTGTTCGCCATGGCGCGCGTAGAGGGCAACGATCAGCCGCTGAGTGCGTTGCAGAGCGGGCAGCAGGTGAAGATTCGACAGAATGCGCAAGGCGTGGTGACGGGACTGACCGTGGACGGCGCTAACGGCCCGGTGCTCTTTACTCGCCAGCCGGACGGCACTTTTATCCGCGCGCAGTAAAAACCTGGTTTTACGAACGGGCCGCTTTTCCTGTCGGGCCCGATCGCCAGATACAAAAAAGCCGGCGCAAGGCCGGCTTTTTCGCATTACCGAGTAAAATTACTCAGCAACTACATTCACAACCAGTTTAGCGAAAACTTCGCTGTGAACCTGGAAGTCAACTTCATGCTCACCGGTGGTGCGCAGAACGCCGTTCGGCAGACGAACTTCGCTCTTAGCCACGTCAACGCCAGCTGCAGTTACAGCGTCAGCGATGTCGCGAGTACCGATAGAACCGAACAGTTTACCTTCGTCGCCTGATTTAGAGGCGATGGTCACTGAACCCAGTGCATTGATTTTCTCAGCGCGTGCGTTGGCAGCAGCCAGAACGTCAGCCAGTTTGGCTTCCAGTTCAGCGCGACGAGCTTCGAAATATTCAACGTTTTTCTTGGTAGCCGGGACAGCTTTGCCCTGCGGTACCAGGAAGTTGCGCGCGTAGCCCGCTTTAACGTTGACCTGGTCACCCAGGCTGCCCAGGTTTGCTACTTTATCAAGCAGAATAACTTGCATTACCTTATCCTCTTAAAGTCGTTAATGGACAGTTGCCGATTACTGATGACGATCAGTGTACGGCAGCAGAGACAGGTAACGCGCGCGCTTGATAGCACGAGCCAGCTGACGCTGGTATTTTGCGCGAGTACCGGTGATACGGCTCGGTACGATCTTACCGCTTTCAGTGATGTAGTTTTTCAGCGTAGCGATATCTTTGTAGTCGATCTCTTGAACGCCTTCCGCGGTGAAACGGCAGAACTTGCGACGACGGAAATAACGTGCCATTTGGCTAGTCTCCAGAATCTATCAATTCAATCTGCTCGGCATGCAGCACCATTTTACTCTGTCCATTTCGCGCCTGATGGCAGCTAATGAAGCCTTCGAGGGTGAGCAGCGTGCCGACCGTTATATGTTGAGTAATCTCCTGATGAAGCGTGCCGCTGATAATCACGGGCATTCTGCACCAGGCTTGCCGGTGGAAACCGGCCTCTTCCTGCACTGAGCGGTGCTCAAGCACGAACTGACAGTGAGGAATTCCTGACGGGCTCACTTTTCGAACCGGCGTCTTGCACACGGTGCCAGACAGGCGCAGTCGATTGGCCGTCACGAATGATTACTCTTCAGAATCCCCAGCATCTGACTCGTCAGAGGTTTCGTTAGCGAAGTCTTCGCGGCGCTCACGACGCTCGTCTTTCGCTTTAACCATCGGAGATGCTTCGGTTACCGCGTGCTTAACGCGCATAACCATGCTGCGGATAACGGCGTCGTTGAAGCGGAAGTTCGTTTCCAGCTCGTCGATCACTTCCTGCGGCGCTTCAACGTTCAGCAGAACGTAGTGAGCTTTGTGCAGTTTGTTGATCGGGTAAGCCAGCTGACGGCGGCCCCAGTCTTCCAGACGGTGGATCTTGCCTTCTGCACCAGTGATAGCACCAGTGTAACGCTCGATCATGCCCGGAACCTGTTCGCTCTGGTCAGGATGGACCATAAATACGATTTCGTAATGACGCATCGAAATTGCTCCTTACGGATTATTCAGCCTCCTGTCAGGGTCAGCTGCGGCCCACGGAAGCAAGGAACGTTATAGGTCGTGAAACATTCGATGAATGTAACGCGCCCCTGAATGCAGCTGAAAAATTGACGCGTAATCATACTGACGCCGGGCGCTAAACTCAAGCGCACATTTCATTAAATCGTCATTAAAGAGGCTTTATGTGCTAACCCCTGAAATTCATCGGGTTGCGCCTCACTCCATCAGTTTTTCTGATAAAGGCGTTCAGCGCTGCCGTCTGGTATCGGCGCTGGCGCGCACTAAACTTAATCATGGCGCGGCGAGATTGCTTCGCGGCGTCGCAGAGTGTGTTCCCATCAGTGAGGAGTCGGGCATGAAAACGTTCGTCATCGCCACTTTACTGGGTCTCTTCCTGTCTCCACCCGCCCTTGCCAGCCAGACTGACTGTGCGCAGCAGATAAGAAGTAACAGCAGCAAAGCGGCTTCAGGCTATGTCTACGTCAATCGACTGGACGCGCCGGGCAATACGCACGCCAGCGCCACCACCAGCGCGGCGGAGCGATTGTCGAATCAGCTGTAATACCTGCAGGGCAACGGGCTGACGGGGTTCCGCCAGCCCGGCTGCGTTACAGATGCTGTTTAAAGAAATCCGTCAGCGCGCGCAGAGCGAAAGGGGTAATTTTATGGCCAATTGCTTTTTCTGAAAGGAAGGTCATATTGTCCGCCTCGCCGCTGGCCCGCAGCGCCTCCACTAACCGCGCCGTTTCGGCGAAAGGCACCACGTCGTCCGCTTCCCCATGCCACAGCAGCAGCGGCCGGTTCGCCAGCGCCTCCAGCTTTTCGCAGGGATCGTAAACCGCCAGCGGCGCCATAAGCCGATCGAACTGCGCCTGCTCCTCTGGCGTGCTCACCTGCAATGGCGGAAAGAGCGACCGGCTCAGCTGCATAAAGTAGCCGGAGCCCATCAGACAGGCGACGCTGCGGATGTGCGGATAGCGCGCCATCGCGCCCAGCGCGGTCATGCCTCCCAGCGACGCGCCCGCCACGCCGAAGCGGTCGCCGTCAATCAGGCCAGCGGCGCGCAGCGCGTTTTCCAGCTGCGGCATCTCGTCAATATTACGCTGCAGAATCTGCCAGAAACGGGCGAGTCGTACGGCGTCGTTGCCATTATCGCGCGCGCCGTGCAGGTCGGCGTCAGGCATCACGGCGCGAAATCCCGCCTGCGCCAGCGCCACGGCCAGATAAGCGTAAACCTCTTTAGACGAGGTGAACCCATGGTAAAGCAGCACCGTCGGCAGCGCCGCGTCGCGCTGGCCCGCTGGCGCGGCGTGCAGCACCTGAATGCCCGCCAGCCGTTCTGTATTCAGTTCAATCATGCTCGCCCCGCTGTGGATGTCGACTCCGCTGAGTTTACGTGCCCCAACCTTAATCTGCGAACAACTTCACAAATCCTTTACAAGATTTAGGGGGTAAACCTTTTGCTGCCGATGCCGTTAATCGTATATCCCCCAAATCCCATCCAAAGGTATCTTATGAAGCGTCTCTCTCTCAGCCCCATGAGTCTTGGAGTTAAGCTGTCTGTACTGACGTCTCTCAGCGTCGCGCTGTTGCTGTTCGCCCTGACACTGACCCAAAGTCACAACGCCTCCCGCCAGCTGCAAAGCCTGGCCACGGACGACATGCACAATCAGGTGCAAGGCATCAGCGAAATGGCAACGATGTTTAACGCCACCCTCACCGAAGAGGTGGACAACTATACCCAGCTGTTCGCCAGCTTTTTACCGCAGCGCTTTAGCCGCGACGAGAGCTCGCGCATTCAGGTAGGGGAATTCTCGACCCCGACCCTGCGCGCCGGACTCAAAACCCTGAACCTCGATCAGGTCGCGGTCGATGACTTTTTACAGCGTACTACCGCCGTTTCCACCATCTTCGTACGCGACGGCGATGATTATTACCGTGTCTCCACCTCGCTGAAAAAAGAGGACGGCAGCCGCGCCATCGGCACCCGCCTCGACCGCAGCAGCGCGGCGTGGAAAAGCGTGAGCCGTGGCGAGATCTATCGCGGGCTGGCGACGCTGTTCGGCCACCGTTACATCACGCAGTATCAGCCGGTTAAAGATGAGGGCGGTACAGTTATCGGCATCCTGTTCGTCGGCGTACAAATCGATAAGCAATACGCGCTGATGCGCGACAAAGTGCTGGCGCGCAAGCTGGGCGACAGCGGCCATTTCTACGTGCTGAACGGCGCGCCAGGCGCAGCACAGGGACAGTATCTCTTTGCCGCGCAAAATGAAGGCAAGCAGCCAGTCTGGGACGCCAGCGTGCAGCAGGCGCTGCTGAGCCAGCCGCAGGGCGTGCAGGAAGTCGAGCTGGATGGCGAAAGCAAAATGCTGGCATGGCAACAGCTTCCGGGCTGGAACTGGATTATCGTCGGCGAAGTGAGCCGCGACACGCTGCTGGCGCCGATTACCCACAGCCGCAACCTGTTTATGCTGACCGGCCTGGCGCTGGTGCTGATTTTTGCGTTGGGCTTCGTGCTGTACAGCCGCCGCGCCATTACCCGACCGCTGCAGCAGGTGATCCACCTGGCCGAGCAGTACGCGGCGGGTAACCTGCGCGTGCATCTGGACACCCAACGCCATGACGAAGTCGGCCAGCTGATTAGCGCGATTAACGGCATCGGCGACGGGCTGGAAAAGATTGTCAGCCAGGTACGCGTCGCCGCGCAGGAGATCAGCGACGGCACCGATACCATCGCTGCCAGCAGCCTCAATATCAGCGAGCAGATCGGTCGCCAGGCGAGCAGCGTCGAAGAGACTTCAGCCAGCATGGAACAGTTCGGCGCGACGGTAGAGCATACTGCCGATAACCTGCGTCAGGCGATGACGCTGGTAGCGGAAGCGAGCGGCCTGGTGACGCACGGCAGCCAGACGGTGAGCCGTTCGGTGAATACCATGTCGGCGATCCAGGTCTCTTCTAAGAGCATTGCCGATATCACGCACGTTATCGAATCCATCGCTTTCCAGACCAATATCCTCGCGCTTAACGCGGCGGTAGAAGCGGCGCGCGCGGGCGAGCACGGACGCGGCTTCGCGGTGGTGGCGGCGGAAGTACGCGCGCTGGCGCAGCGCAGCGCGCAGGCGGCGAAAGAGATCGACGGCCTGATCGCCACCTCGATCCGCAACGTCTCAGAAGGTCACCAGCTGTCGCAGCAGACCCACGACGCCATGACCCATATCGTGTCGCATATCGAACAGGTGCAGGCGCTGATGAGCGAAATCAACGTCGCAGCGCAGGAGCAGGCGGCAGGCATTGGGCAGGTCAACCTGGCGATGAATCAGATTAGTCAGGCGACCCATGAAAATAGCGAGCTGATGGCGCAGGCGGATGCTTCGGCGCAGAACCTGAGCCACAAAGGTCATCATCTGACGCAGTTAGTCAGCGTATTTCATCTGAAATCCTGACCCTCTTTTGGGACGGTGGCTTACACTTACTGCACCGTCCCTCTGGAGGAAACGTTATGCGTTACGCTTACTTACTGACAATGGCGCTGCTGTTAAGCGGCTGCTCGGCGATGAAAACCACGCCGCAACCGCCGCCTGCGCCCACTCACCAGGCGCAGGAGATCACGCGCGCGCAGAGCGCCGGTTTGCCAAGGCTCGGCAGCATCACCACGCAGGTACGCGGTTCGCCGGATGACGCGCAGCGTTCGCTGGCGGCGGAGGCCAATCAGCGCGGCGCGGTTTACTATCAGGTGATTATGCTGGACGAAACGGTGACGCCGGGATACTGGTACGGCACGGCGATCCTGTACGGCGCATCACCCACCGCTGGCGCGCATCAGTAAGCGCTCAGCCACCAGGTTTTCCAGCGGACGGACGCCGCGACTGTCGAGCCACTGCCGGCACCATGCATCCGCCAGCGGCGGCTCGGCATATTTCAACAGCTGCGCGCCCGTCGCCAGCAGAAACAGGCGCTGGGCGGTGTCACGTGCCTGGCTCTCCTGCAGCCGGTTCAGGCGCAGTTTTAGCTGTCGCCAGCCAGCGTCAAACAGACGATTGACGCCCCTGACCGCGTCGAACTCCTGATTCAGCATCTCCATTACGCCCGGCTGCTTACGCAGCACGCGTAGCACGTCCAGGCACATCACGTTGCCCGATCCCTCCCAGATGCTGTTGACCGGCATATCGCGATAGAGACGCGGCAGCTCGCTCTCTTCGCAGTAGCCGATGCCGCCCAGCACCTCCATCGCTTCAGCCACAAACGGCATTCCCGCTTTGCAGACGGCGTATTTTGCCGCTGGGGTGAAGAGCCGCGCGAACACGCCTTCCAGCGGCTGCGCCGGTTGCGACCAGGCGCGCGCCAGCCGCATCAGCAGCGCCGTTTGTCCTTCAAGCTGCAGCGCCTGCGCCGCTAACACCTGGCGCATCAGCGGCTGATCCACCAGATTTTTACCCATAACCTGACGCTGGTGCGCATGGTAAAGCGCAACGGAGAAGGCGCGCCGCATCTGACCATGGCTGCCGAGGGCGCAGTCGAAACGGGTCATACCGCCCATTTTGAGTATCATGCGCACGCCGTCGCCCTCTTCCCCCAGCAGCCAGCCGGTAGCGTCCTGAAACTCCGCTTCGCTGCTGGCGTTGGCGCGGTTGCCCAGCTTATCTTTTAGCCGCTCAAGGCGAATGGCATTGCGCGTGCCGTCCGGCAGCAGACGCGGCAGGAAGAAGCAGCTTAATCCACTGCCGCTTTGCGCCAGGATCAGGTGTGCGTCGCTCTGCGGCACGGAAAAGAACCATTTATGGCCGGTGATGCGCCAGAGTGAGCCGGGCGCGCGATCCGCCAGCGGCTCCGCGCGCGTGGTGTTGGTGGTGACGTCGCTGCCGCCCTGCTTTTCCGTCATGCCCATGCCGATCAGCAAACCGCGCTTCTGATCGCCCGGCAGCGCGTGGGTGTCGTAGCGATCGCTGAGCAGCGGGTCGCGCCAGTCGCTGAAGGCGTCGGGCAACCAGCGTTGCAGCAGTGGTATGGCGGCGTGTGTCATGGTCGCCGGACAGAGCGTGCCCGCCTCGACCTGAGCGTGAAGGATAAAGCGCGCGGCGCGCGCCACCATGGCGCGATCGAGCACGTCGGGCTGCCAGCTGAGGTTGTGCAGGCGGCTGGCGCAGACGCCCTGCATCAGCAGGTGCCAGGCGGGATGAAAACGCACCTCGTCGATGCGTACGCCGCGTGCGTCGTAGCGCTGCAGCTCCGGCGGCGCGGCGTTGGCCAGCCGCCCCAGCTCCAGCGACTCGGCGCCCCCAAGCTGCGCGCCTACCGACGCCAGCCACTCGCGATCCCACTCCGCGCCTTCGCGCGCCAGCGCTTCGCGCAGCGGCGTGTCGGAGAGAAAGAGATTACTGTTGCTAAGGGGCTGCGGCTGATTAAAAACGGTGTGGGTTGTCCAGGTCATAACCACTCCTCGCAATGCGTGTCCCGATAAGTATGGGAGAGCGCTGCGTGGTTATGCCTGGATCTGAAAGGTTTTGCGGCGGCGATCACGCCCCGCGCTGGCGTACCGCTTCGAACAGGCAGACGCCGGTCGCGACAGAGACGTTAAGCGATGAAACGCTGCCCGCCATCGGGATACTGATCAGCTCGTCGCAGTGCTCGCGCGTCAGACGGCGCATGCCTTCGCCTTCTGCGCCCATCACCAGTGCCATTGGCCCGGTCATTTTGCTCTGATAGAGCGTATGATCCGCTTCGCCAGCGGTGCCTACTACCCAGATGTTGTATTCCTGCAGCAGACGCAGCGTGCGCGCCAGGTTGGTGACGCGGATCAGCGGCACGTTCTCCGCCGCGCCGCTGGCGACTTTCTTCGCGGTAGCGTTGAGCGAGGCGGAACGATCTTTCGGCACGATTACCGCATGCACGCCTGCGGCGTCGGCGCTGCGCAGGCAGGCACCAAGGTTATGCGGATCGGTAACGCCATCCAGCACCAGCAGCAGCGGTTTTTCCAGACTCGCCAGCAAATCCGGCAGGTCGCCTTCCTGGTACTGACGGCCAGGTTTAATGCGCGCCACAATGCCCTGATGCACGCCGCCTTCAACCTGACCATCCAGCCACTGGCGGTTCGCCAGCTGGATAACGATGCCCTGAGCTTCCAGCGCCGCCACCAACGGCTGCAGGCGACGATCGTCACGGCCCTTGAGGATAAAGACTTCCTGGAAGCGCTGAGGATCGCGCTCCAGCAGCGCCTGCACGGCATGGATACCAAAAATAATTTCGCTCATCGATCTGCTCAGTTAAGAATTGAATGGACTTCAGCGGACGCTTTCTGCTGCGCAGAAAGCGTCCGTTAACGCATCAGGCCGAATCAGGCCTGCTTTTTCGCGGCGCGCTTCGCCTTTGTGGCGGCGGCGATTTTACGGGTTTTTTCCGACGGGGTTTTGCTTTTTTTCTCTTTCTTCCCTTTCTCCGGCGTCGACTTGCCGTCGCGGAAAGCTTCGTTCGGTTCGAAGTTGCCTTTTTTACCTAACTGACGACGACGCTTCGGCGGCGCTTTGCCTTCGCGCTTCGCCTTGTCGCGCGCGGTTTTGCCCTCGCCGCGCGGCTGGCGCTGGCTGGAGATCAGCGCGAAGTCGATCTTACGCTCGTCCAGATGCACCGCCTCGACCCGAACTTCAACCGCATCGCCCAGACGATAAGTGCGTCCGCCCGACTCGCCGATCAGACGCTGCCCCACCGGATCGAAGCGGTAGTAGTCGTTGTCCAGCGAAGAGACGTGCACCAGTCCGTCGATAAAGAGATCGTTCAGGCGCACAAAGAAGCCGAAGCCGGTCACGCTGGAGATCACGCCGTTAAAGGTGTTGCCAACCTGATCCTGCATAAAGTCGCATTTCAGCCAGTCGGCGACGTCGCGCGTGGCCTCGTCAGCGCGGCGCTCCGTCATGGAACAGTGCTGACCCAGCTGCAGCATCTGCTGCATCTCATAGTGGTAGCCGCCGGTCGCCGTGGTGTTACCTTTCACCTCGCCTTCGGCCTGCGCCAGCAGATATTTAATGGCGCGGTGCAGCAGCAGGTCGGGATAACGACGGATCGGCGAGGTAAAGTGCGCGTATGACTGCAGCGCCAGACCGAAGTGTCCGCGGTTTTCCGGATCGTAGACCGCCTGCTTCATTGAGCGCAGCAGCATGGTTTGCAGCATTTCCGCATCTGGACGATCGGCGATCTGCGTCAGCAGCTCGGCGTAGTCGATCGGTTCCGGTTTGGTGCCGCCTGGCAGCGAGAGGCCCAGTTCGTTGAGCACGGTGCGGAAGCTGGTAATGCTGTCGTCGCTGGGACGATCGTGATCGCGGAACAGCGCTGGTTCCTGATGTTTCTCGACAAAGCGCGCCGAGGCGATGTTGGCGAGGATCATGCACTCTTCGATCAGCTTGTGTGCGTCGTTGCGCACGGTGCGCTCTACGCGTTCAATACGACGTTCCGCATTGAAGATAAACTTCGCTTCTTCGGTCTCAAACGAGATGCCGCCGCGCGACTCGCGCGCTTTTTCCAGCACCTTATACATGCTATGCAGCTCTTCCAGCGGCTTCAGCAACGGCGCGTACTGTTCGCACAGCTCCGGGTTGCCCTGCAGGATATTCCACACTTTGGTGTAAGTCAGACGCGCGTGCGAGTTCATTACTGCTTCATAGTGCTTAAAGCCGGTCAGCTTGCCCGCGGAGGAGATAGTCATCTCGCACACCATGCAGAGGCGATCGACCTGCGGATTCAGCGAGCAGAGCCCGTTGGAGAGCACTTCCGGCAGCATGGGGACCACCTGCGACGGGAAATAGACTGAGGTGCCGCGCTGAAGCGCTTCGTCATCCAGCGGCGTGCCGGGACGCACATAGTAGCTGACGTCGGCGATGGCGACCCACAGGCGCCAGCCGCCGCCGCGTTTTTTCTCGCAGTAGACCGCATCGTCGAAATCGCGCGCATCTTCGCCATCGATAGTGACCAGCGGCAGCTTACGCAGATCGATACGCCCTCTTTTCGCCTCTTCAGGCACCTCTTCGCTGAGCTTGCTGACCTGTTTCTCTACTTCAGGCGGCCAGCTGTGCGGAATTTCATGGGTGCGCAAGGCCATATCGACCGCGAGGCCGGTGCCCATATTGTCGCCGAGGATCTCCGCGACTTTACCAATGGCTTTGGTGCGGCGCGTCGGACGCTGCATCAGCTCGACCACAACGACCGAGCCCATACGCGCTTGCATCGTCTCTTCCGGCGGAATAAGAATGTCAAAGCTGAGACGGCTGTCGTCCGGCACAACAAAGCCCGCGCCCGCATCGGTGAAGTAACGGCCGACGATTTGGTTGTTGCGCGGTTCCAGCACGCGCACGACGCGCGCTTCGCGGCGTCCTTTGCGATCGGCGCCCAGCGGCTGCGCCAGGATAACGTCGCCGTGCATACACATTTTCATCTGCTCGGCAGAGAGATAGAGGTCATCCTTCTGGCCCTCTACGCGCAGAAAGCCGTAGCCGTCGCGGTGGCCGATGACCTTGCCGCGCAGCAGATCAAGCCGTTCCGGCAGCGCATAGCACTGGCGACGGGTAAAGACCAGCTGGCCGTCACGCTCCATGGCGCGCAGACGACGACGCAGCGCTTCCAGGTGCTCTTCGTCGGTGAGGTTCAGTTCCTGCGCCAGCTCGTCGCGGCTGGCAGGTTTTTCGCGTTTTTCCAGATGAGCCAGAATAAATTCACGGCTCGGAATAGGGTTTTCATATTTTTCAGCTTCTCTTTGCTGAAAAGGATCGTTTGACATAGCGGTTCCTCCGATGTCATTTCAGATTCATTGCCACCGGCGGTTCGGACAATAAAATTTGGTATAAGGGTTCGTTGCCCTCGACTAAGTCTGCCAGCGTGTAGCTGTCCAGTTCCCGCAGAAACAGCTGTACCGCGTCGTTTAGCGCTTTTCTTAAGCGGCAGGCTGGCGTGATGGCGCAGGCGCCGCAGTCTACAAGCTGTAGCGGCTCCATTTTGCGCACCACATCACCGATGACGATATCATGCGGATCCATCCCAAGACGGATGCCGCCATTTTTGCCGCGCGTCGCGGCGATAAAACCCGCACGGCTGAGTTGATTAATGATTTTAACCATATGGTTGCGCGACACGCCGTAGGTCTCAGTGACTTCAGTAATACTCGTCATTCTGCCTTCCGGCAAACTGGCCATATAAATTAAAGCTCGCAGACCATAATCGGTAAAACTTGTCAGCTGCACAATTACCTCAGTGAATCACCCATGGCGTGTTGATTAACTTCGTTCGCGTTGCGGTTGATTTTAATAGTAAACCGGCTTGCGGTTACTCTAGATGATAAACCAGAGTCGAACCCAGAGTGTGTTTTTTTCAGCCGAACGGCGATGTGATAAAGCGAAGGGATGATAAGCGGCTTGCTAAGCGGGGAAACAGAGGCCGGAGCAGCTCCGGCCTGTGCAGGATTATGCGTCGAACGGATCGCGCAGAATCATGGTTTCGCTACGGTCCGGGCCGGTAGAGATAATATCAACCGGTACGCCCGTCACTTCTTCAACGCGTTTAATGTAGTCGCGTGCGGCCTGCGGCAGACCTTCCAGCGTTTTCACGCCAAACGTGGTTTCGCTCCAGCCCGGCAGGGTTTCATAGATCGGCTCAATGCCTTCCCAGTTTTCCGCCGCCAGCGGCGTGGTGGTAACTTCGCGGCCATCCGGCAGGCGATAGCCTACGCAGATTTTTACTTCTTTCAGGCCATCCAGCACGTCCAGCTTGGTCATGCAGAAACCTGACAGGGAGTTGATCTGTACCGCGCGACGCACCGCGACCGCATCCAGCCAGCCGGTGCGACGACGACGACCGGTGGTCGCGCCGAACTCGTTGCCCTTGGCGCACAGGAACTCGCCGATATCGTCAAAAAGTTCGGTCGGGAACGGGCCCGCACCGACGCGCGTTGAGTAAGCCTTAACGATGCCCAGCACGTAATCGACGCAGCGCGGACCAATGCCCGAACCGGTCGCCACGCCGCCAGCGGTGGTGTTAGAGGACGTCACATAGGGATAGGTGCCGTGATCGATATCCAGCAGCGTGCCCTGCGCGCCTTCGAACATAATCAGGTCGCCGCGCTTCTGCGCCGTATCCAGCAGGTCAGAGACATCAACCACCATGCTGGTCAACACGTCGGCAACCGCCAGCACGTCGCGCAGCACTTTGTCGTAGTCGACCGCATCTTCTTTGTAGTAGTTAACCAACTGGAAGTTGTAGTAATCAACAATCTCTTTCAGCTTGACGGCGAAGGTCTCTTTATTGAAGAGATCGCCGACGCGCAGACCGCGGCGCGCCACTTTATCTTCATAGGCCGGGCCGATGCCGCGACCGGTGGTGCCGATAGCTTTGGCGCCGCGCGCTTTTTCGCGCGCCAGATCCATCGCGACATGGTATTGCAGGATCAACGGGCAGGCTTCAGAAATCAGCAGACGTTCGCGTACCGGTACGCCACGCTCTTCCAGGCCTTTCATCTCTTTCATCAGAGCTTCAGGCGAAAGCACCACGCCGTTACCGATAATGCTGGTTACGTTTTCGCGCAGGATGCCGGATGGAATTAAATGGAGGACGGTTTTTTCACCGTTGATGACAAGCGTATGGCCTGCATTGTGGCCACCCTGGTAGCGCACAACATAGTTAGCGCGTTCAGTCAGAAGGTCTACAATTTTACCTTTGCCTTCGTCACCCCATTGGGTGCCCAGTACGACGACGTTCTTACCCATTTTCAAAATCACCGATTGCTTAAAAATGGATTCTACCATCTGATCTTGCTGCTTTCAGCACTTTTAGCATACGTTTGCGCGCATTTTTCGCCCGAATTTTGCTCACTACAACATCCTGGGGAAACGGAACGCAAAAGGCACAATTTAGCCGACGGATAAAAGATTCAGGCACCGCTGTGTACGCTGAGCATGTAATAAATCACCACGCCCGCGACCACCAGCCCGCCGCCGAAACGGTGCAGCAGACGATCCGGCAGCTGCGCCATGCTGAGGATCATACGGCGCCAGATGCGCGGCAGAAACATCGGACCCAGGCCTTCCAGCACCAGTACCAGCGCCAGCGCCATCCATATGGTTTTATTCATTTACCATTCCAAAAAAAAGGCCGACATTATTGTCGGCCCGTAGGTTATAGCAGTTCTTATCGCGTCGCGTTAGAGGGCGCTTTCATATATCGGAAGAAATCGCTATCCGGGCTGAGCACCATCACGTCCTGATTGCCTTCGAAGCTGTTCTCATAGGCGCGCAGGCTGCGGATAAAGGCGTAGAAGTCCGGATCCTGACTGAACGCGTCAGCGAAGAGTTTCGCCGCCTCGGCATCGCCGTCGCCGCGCGTAATCAGCGCGCTGCGCTGCGCTTCCGCCAGCGTGCGGGTAACCTGATAGTCCGCCTGAGCACGCAGTTTTTCCGCCTCTTCCTGACCCTGCGAGCGCTGGCTGCGCGCTACCGCTTCACGTTCGGCGCGCATACGGTTGTAAATCGCGTCCGAAACCTCGGTCGGCAGGTTGATCTGCTTAATGCGAACGTCAACAACCTGAATACCCAGCGCCGCCATGCTGTTTGGATTGATTGCCGGCTCTTTGCTGTTGGTTTCGCGCTCGACGCGCGCCGCCGCGCTGGCGATAGCGTCATCAGCCGCTGGCGTCTGCACGTCGTCGTCGTTGCCGGCGCTGCCGGTATTCAGCGCATCGCGCACGTCGGTGGTCAGACGGCCGCGGGAGTCCGTCACGATGTCTTTAACGTCAAGACGCCCCATCTCGGAACGCAGACGGTCACTGAACTTACGCTTCAGCAGCACTTCCGCCTGTGATACGTCGCCGCCGCCCGTCGCCAGGTAGTAGCGGCTGAAATCGCTGATGCGCCATTTGATATAGGAATCAACAATCAGGTCTTTCTTCTCTTTGGTAACGAAACGATCCGCCTGGTTGTCCATGGTCTGAATACGCGCGTCCAGCGTTTTTACCGTCTCAAGGAAAGGGACTTTCATATGCAGACCCGGCGCGAACACCTGCGGTTTGTTTTCATCGTCGCGCAGCACTTTACCGAAGCGCATGACGATACCGCGCTCGCCTTCCTGTACCACGAACAGTGAAGCGTAGAGCGCCACCAGTACAACAATAATGACTACAATTATGGGCTTACGCATCGATTACTCTCTCCCTTCGCGCTGGGTATCGTTGCGCAGAGCATTGGCCCGACGCTGATCCATGATGCTGTCTGGACTGTAGGCTGACGTGTCGCTGCGGCTGGCAGTGCTGCCGGGCGAAGCGGGCAGCGTAGTCAGACTCGCGCCTTTCTGGCCGCCCTGCGCCGCGCTGCTTGCGCCTCGCATCAGCTGGTCGAGCGGCAGTACCATCAGGTTATTGCTGCGATCGTTAACCAGCACTTTGCGGGTATGGCTCAGCACGCGTTCCATGGTCTCGATATAGAGACGCTCTTTGGTAATAGCCGGTGCCGCCTTGTACTCAGGCAGCAGCTTAGCGAAGCGCGCCACTTCGCCCTGCGCTTCCAGCACGGTCCGTTCCTTATAAGCGCGCGCCTCTTCGAGAATACGCTGCGCCTGGCCGTTCGCACGCGGCTGTACTTCGTTCGCGTAGGCTTCCGCCTCGCGCACATACTGCTCGCGGTTTTCGCGCGCGGCGATCGCATCGTCAAATGCGGCTTTCACCTCTTCCGGCGGACGCGCCGCCTGGAAGTTGACGTCCAGCAGCGTGATGCCCATGTTGTAAGGACGAATGGTTTCGTCAATTTCGCGCTGCGTATCGCTACGCACGACGGTACGTCCTTCGGTCAGGATACGGTCCATAGTGGAGCGGCCAATAACGCCGCGCAGCGCGCTGTCGGTCGCCTGGCGCAGGCTGTCGTCCGCGCTGGTGACGGCGAACAGGTAACGTTCAGGATCGGTTACGCGGTACTGCACGTTCATCTCGACGCGCACCACATTCTCATCGGAGGTCAGCATCACGCCCGATGCGGCAAGCTCGCGCACCGCTTCAACGTTCACTGCACGCACCTGATCGATAAAGGTGGGTTTCCAGTTCAGGCCTGGCTCAACCAGATGACTGAACTTGCCGAAGCGCGTAACGACCCCACGCTCCGCTTCTTTGATGGTGTAGAATCCACTGGCGGCCCAGATAACCACCGCCGCGACAGCGACGATACCAACCAGTTTGCCACCGCCGCCGCCGCTGCGCTGACCATTGTCACCCTGTTTGCCACCGCCCAGTCCGCCGAGCTTTTTGCTCAACTTACGGAAGATATCATCCAGATCCGGAGGTCCCTGTTCACGACCGCCTTTGTTTCCCCCAGAGTTGCCGCCTTTATTATTGCTGCTTCCCCACGGGTCGCGGTCCTGTCCGTTATTACCGGGCTGATTCCACGCCATGTTCTACTCCATTTATTGTTAGTGCGCTGTTTACCCTGCAGCTTTCAGGCTGTAGCTGTTGTTGGCTGCCTTCGTTCACCCCGCTATTTACCGGCGTAAACGGACAGGGAGAATCATCCCAGAAAAACGGCAGCCGCCTGCTACACCATACACGCTATTGCGTAAGGACGTTTGGGCAACGTGTCAAACTATGTAATCGAGCAGCGCCGGTTCCTGCTTGCACAGGCGTCGCCAGTCAACCATCGGCATACGCACGCGTAACCCGACGCCGCCATCTTCTTCATTCCATTCATCTTCAATGGCCTGCAGCTGATAGAAGCGGCTGCGCAGGCGGCCCGCTTCCGGCGGCAGGCGCAGCTCGAACTGTGCGATTTCGCCCGCCAGCCGCTCAGAAAGCGCCTGCCATAGCAGCGGTATGCCTTCGCCGCTCTGCGCTGAAAGCCAGACGCGGATCGGCAGATCTTCTTCATTACGGTCGATGCGCGGCACGAACCCGTCCAGCATATCGATTTTGTTCATTACCAGCAGCGTGGGGATCTCATCCGCCTCGATCTCTTCCAGCACCGCATCGACCGCTTCGATGTTCTCGTTTACACGCACGTCGGCGGCGTCGATCACATGCAGCAGCAGCGTCGCCTGACGCGTTTCCTGCAGTGTCGCTTTAAACGCGGCCACCAGGTCATGGGGCAGATGACGGATAAAGCCGACGGTATCGGCCAGCACTACTTCGCCGACATCTACGACGTTCAGACGGCGCAGGGTCGGATCAAGGGTTGCAAACAGCTGGTCCGCCGCATAGACGTTCGCGGAGGTAATGGCATTGAATAAGGTGGATTTACCGGCGTTGGTATAGCCGACCAGCGACACGGTCGGCACATCCGCTTTAGCGCGCGCCTGACGTCCCTGCTCGCGCTGTTTTTCTACGCGCTCAAGCCGGGACAAAATCTGGCTGATTCGATTACGCAGCAAACGGCGGTCGGTTTCCAGCTGCGTTTCGCCCGGACCGCGCAAGCCGATACCGCCTTTCTGGCGTTCAAGGTGCGTCCAGCCGCGTACCAGACGGGTAGCAAGATGGCGCAGCTGGGCCAGCTCGACCTGCAGCTTACCTTCATGCGTGCGGGCGCGTTGGGCAAAAATATCCAGGATGAGACCAGTACGGTCAATGACTCGGCATTCGCACAGGCGCTCCAGATTACGTTCCTGCGCAGGGGTTAAGGCATGATCGAATAAAACGACCGATGCTCCACTCGATTTTACCGCATCGGCAATTTCAGCTGCCTTTCCTTCACCGACAAAATATTTGGGATGTGGCGCTTTGCGACTGCCAGTAATCACTTGCAGCGCTTCTACGCCCGCAGAAGAAACCAGGGTTTCAAATTCCTGCAGATCTTCCATCTCTTTGTCTTGGGAGAACCAGATGTGTACCAGTACGGCCTGCTCACCGGCATCATAACGGTCAAACAAGCTATAACCTCGCTTATAAAATAGAAGACCAGGACGGAAAACGTTCTGCGTTCTCCCGCCCTGGCTTGTACGGGTAGCGCGTTATTCCGCGTTATCGCCGTCTTGTTGTGGCTGCGACTGTGCAGAAGCGTTGCTACCGCCATGATGGTAGTTATTGCTGCCGCCACCAGCATTGTTGCTGTGGTGAGAAACCGGGCGTGATGGAACCACGGTAGAAATGGCGTGCTTGTAAACCATCTGGCTTACCGTGTTCTTCAACAAAATCACGAATTGATCGAAAGACTCAATTTGTCCCTGCAGCTTGATACCGTTGACCAAATAAATCGAAACCGGAACACGTTCACGACGCAGTGCGTTCAAAAACGGGTCTTGTAATGATTGCCCCTTAGCCATTCTATCTTTTCCTTATATGCTTGTTGTTTATTACTTGTAGAACCGAAGTCCTGAAAATACTGCGTAAAAATTTGCGCACGATAACCAGCCAATTGTACACAATCACCCATGCTTCGCACTAAGAACCTGAAGCACCTCGTTACGCGCGGATTCTGGGCTGTCGCTGTCAAGCCAGCGGACATTTTCCCAGCCGCGTAACCAGGTCATCTGGCGTTTAGCGAGCTGCCGGGTCGCGCAAATTCCTCGATAAACCATCTCGTCGTAATCGATCTCGCCAGCCAGATATGACCACATCTGACGATAACCGACACAGCGAATGGAAGGCATATCCGTATGCAAATCACCTCGTGCAAACAGGGCCCGAACCTCCGCTTCAAATCCCGACGCCAGCATCTGCTGAAAGCGCAGTGCGATACGCTGATGCAGCAGTTCACGGGTCGCGGGGGCGATGGCGAACTGATACACATCGTAGGGTAACGCTTCGCCGGATGTTTTTGTCAGTTCCGTTAAAGTTTTACCCGAAATAAAAAAAACTTCCAGTGCTCGCGAAAGTCTCTGCGGATCATTCGGATGAATACGCCCCCCGGCCACCGGGTCGATTTCACACAGCTGACGATGCAGCTCATCCCACCCTTTTTCACGCGCCATTTGCTCTATGCGCTGACGCACCTCCGGATCGGCCGAGGGGAGCGGCGACAATCCTTCCAGTAATGCCTTGAAATAGAGCATAGTTCCGCCAACAAGCAGCGGTATACGGCCGTTCTGAACGATCTCCTCCATGGCCGCCAGCGCATCGCGACGAAAGTCGGCGGCTGAATAGGCTTCCGACGGATCGCGAATGTCCAGCAGGCGATGGGGCGCCTGGGCCAGCTCTTCAGCCGAGGGTTTAGCCGTGCCGATATCCATCCCGCGATAGATTAAGGCAGAGTCAACGCTGATAAGTTCCACCGGCAGCTGCTTTCTTAATGCAATTGCCAGCGCGGTTTTGCCCGAGGCGGTTGGCCCCATCAAAAATATAGCCTTCGGTCGGCCAGCCTGGTTTTGTTCACTCATGCTTAAATGCGGCAAGCGCGCTCTCAATATCTATAGTCTGAATCAGGCCTGAAGGCGGCGATTTTAACAATTGCGGACAGAGCCTTTCGAGATCTGTCAGCAGCGCAATCGCCTGCGAGTGATTCCAGAGGGAGGTTTCCGTCTCGCAACGTCGCGCCAGCCAGTGAGCCAGCTGCGGGGCATCGCTCTCCGGCTGCTGTGCAAGGTAGCCTAACAGCTCTGGGATCAGGATTTGTAAATTTTGCGTGCGTAAGGGTAAAGGCACCGCGCGCAGCGTAACGTGATCGCCTTCCGGCTGCAGATCGATGCCCATCTCCTGCAGCAGGCCCTGCTTATCTGCGGCGATCTGGCGCTCCGGCCGGGCAACCTTCATGCGCACCGGGATCAGCAGCGGCTGCGGCTTCAATCCCGTCTCGCCTGGCTGTAGCTGCGCATGCCGTACCCAGCGCGCCGCCACCGGCAGCGAAAGCAGCTGCAGTCGCTGCTCCTGTTCCAGCAGCGCATAACGCTCCCGCACCACCGTCAATACGCGGCCGAAGCTCTGGGCATGCGACGTCAGCGGCGCGTCGACAGGCTGCGCGCGCGGCGCGACAGGCGGCGCGACAGGCGGCGCGACCGGTTCAGCCGGTGTGCGCTGGCCCGACGCCGGCGTTTTCAGCAGCTGCTGATAGACCGCGCCTTCGCGCTTGCTGTAGCTGTTCTCTTTATTTTGCCAGCCCGGCTGCGCATTTCCGCCGCCGCCTCCGCTTCCACTCCCGCTTCCGCCTTCGCTGCGGCGCGGCGCGGCGGGCTGAGAAAAGTGGTTGCCGCCTGCCGCCTGACGATTCTCCGGCTGCCAGCGCGGCGCAGGCTCTTGCGTCTCTACCGCTGGCAGGGTCGGCGCGCTGCTCGCCTGCAGGACGCTCATTACGCCCTGGAAGATAAAGTCGTGCACCAGCCGTGACTGATGAAAGCGCACCTCATGCTTGGCGGGATGGACGTTGACGTCTACCTGATGCGGATCGATTTCCAGATAGAGCACGTAAGCAGGCTGCTGGTCGGCCTGAAGCTGGGTCTGAAAAGCCTGGCGTATCGCATGGTTGATCAGCTTGTCACGCATCATACGGCCGTTGACGTAGCAATACTGAATATCGGTCAGCTGGCGCGATCCGGCCGGATCGGCCACCCAGCCGCGCAGCAGCAAATCGTCGTGCTGCCAGTCGATGCGCAGCGCATGCTGCATAAAGGTCGCGCCGCAAATCGCGCCCAGCCGCCGCTCGCGCTGCGCCTCGTCGCTGACCGCGCGGTACTGCCGCATCAGCTTGCCGTTGTGGCTGAGCGAGATCGAAACGTCAAAACGCGCCAGCGCGATACGACGGATGACCTCGTCGATATGGCCGAACTCGGTTTTCTCGGTGCGCATGAATTTTCGGCGCGCGGGCGTGTTGTAGAAGAGATCGAGCACTTCCAGCGTGGTACCGCACGGGTGCGCCGCGGGTTTAACCGTCACCTCCATCTCGCGGCCTTCGGCGTAAGCCTGCCAGGCTTCGCTCTGTGCCTGGGTGCGCGAGGTTAAGGTTAAGCGTGAAACCGAGCTGATGCTGGCGAGCGCTTCGCCGCGAAAACCCAGGCTCATAATGGCCTCAAGATCGTCGAGCGAGGCGATTTTACTGGTGGCGTGACGCGCCAGCGCCATCGCCAGCTCCTCTTTACTGATGCCGCAGCCGTTATCGCGAATGCGGATGAGTTTCGCGCCGCCTTTTTCAATATCGATGTCGATACGCGTCGCGCCGGCGTCAAGACTGTTCTCCACCAGCTCTTTTACCACCGAGGCCGGGCGCTCGACGACTTCGCCCGCCGCAATCTGGTTAGCCAGCTGCGGCGGTAAAATTTGAATGGGCATGGTGATTATCCTTGTTGAGCTGGCCCGGCGCCTGGCCGGGCTGACCGTCAGGAGGCGGGGATTTTCAGGGTTTGCCCCAACATAACATTCGAGGACTTCATATTGTTCGCCTGGATGATCGCCTGCGGGCTGACGCCGTAATGCGCGGCGATTGCCGTCAGCGAGTCGCCCCGCACCACTTTATGACGCGTCGGCGCGCGCGCGGCCACGCTGTTGCTGGCCGGCACCTTCAGGCGCTGTCCGACCCAGACCACATCGCGCTTAAGCCGGTTCATGTCGCGCAGCGTGCCCATGCTGACGCCATACTTCGCGGCGATGCCGGAGAGCGTTTCGCCGCGGGTCACCGTATGACGCTGCACCGCGCCGGTATACTGCGTGGTGCCGGTCGCCGGATTACTGGCGACGCTCACCGTCGGCGATGAGCCGAGCGGACGGTTTTCCTCCTTTGGGAGCGATTGTAGCGGGTGCGCCAGGAAATAATTGCGCAGGCCTTTGTAGATAGCCATCGCAATTTTATCCTGGTAAGCGCTACTGCCGAGCAGTCGCTCCTCCGAAGCATTACTGATAAAGCCGGTTTCTACTAACAGCGAGGGAATATCCGGCGAACGCAGCACGCCGAGGCTGGCGTGCTCCGGCAAACGTTTATGCAGCGGCGAAACGCCGCGCAGCTGTTGCAGCACCTTCACCGCGACGTCATAGCCGACGCGCTGCGAGTGGCCAAACTGGAGATCAAGCACCGCCTGGCTGAGATAGGGATCCGCCTGGCTGTTCGCCAGCAGATCCCCGGCGCCGCCCAATAGTTCGGACTGTTTCTCGCGCTGCTCCAGCCAGTTCGCCATTTCGCTGTTGGCGCGGCGGTTAGAGAGCACCCATACTGAGGCGCCGGTAGCGCTGTGGCTCGGCGCCGAGTCGGCGTGAATAGAGACCAGCAGGTTGGCATTCTCTTTACGCGCTACCTCGGAACGGCCCATCACCGAAATAAAGTAGTCGCCGTCGCGCGTCAGCACCCCTTTGAACATCGGATCGTTGTTCAGCAGCACCTTCAGCTTGCGCGCGATAGCGATAGTCACGTTCTTTTCATGCAGGCCGCGCTGTCCGGTCGCGCCGGGATCCTGGCCGCCGTGGCCCGCGTCGATCGCGACAATCACCGTATCGTTACTGGTGGGCATCGCATTGCCTGGACGCGTCGTGGTGTTGGAATTGCTGACCGCGGTGACCTGGTTGGCGTTAAACGGGTTAGCGGCGCCCTGGCGCGGCGTTACGCGGCCCGGCGTCTCCGTTGCTGCGGTCGACACGGGCGCGGCGCGGGTGACACGCTGCCTGCCCTGAATGGTAAACACCACGTTATAGCTGCTGCCGTTACGCTGGGTGACCGCGCGGGTTTTGCCCGGCTGCGTCAGTTCAAAGACCAGCCGAATGCTCTGCTTATCTTTTGGCGTGCTGGTGCGAATGCGCCTGACGATATTTTCGCCGCTGAAGTTCAGCGGCAATCCCTGAATCACGCCGCTCTGGCGAATATCCAGCACCACGCGATCCGGATTGCGCAGCGGAAAGTAGCCGTATACCGGCTGTCCGGCGAAGCTCAGGGTAACCGTCGCCTGACTGTCGCCGTTCTCCACTTTAATATCGGAAAGGCTGGCGGCCAGCGCAGGCGCCGCAGCCAGACAGAGTAGCAGCAGCAGCGCGCTTTTCATCCTTGCGATCATGCCTGCGCCACCTGCTCTGTCAGGGTCTCACCCAGCGCAGAGTGCGCTTCAAGACGCGCCTCGCGCGCAGCGCCGACGTAGCTCAGCGTCAGCGCCAGATCGGGCGGGGGCAAGACGCCAGCGCCCTGCTGCGGCCACTCGACCAGACAGATTGCGTCACCGGTGAAGTAGTCGCGGATGCCCATAAATTCCAGCTCTTCCGGATCGGCCAGCCGATAGAGATCGAAGTGATAAAGCGCGCGCTCACCGAGCTGATAGGGTTCTACCAGCGTGTAGGTCGGGCTTTTAACGTTGCCCTGGTGGCCGAGCGCCTGCAAAAATCCACGGCTGAAGGTCGTTTTACCCGCGCCCAGGTCGCCATAGAGATAGATTACCGCCGCGCCGGTACAGGCGCGGGCCAGCTGAGCGCCCAGATCGAGGGTCGCCGCCTCATCGGGCAAGGAAATAACACAGGTCTTCATGCTTTATTATTGGGTCATCTCTGGATTAACAAACTGCCAAAGCAGCTCGAATAAATCTGTTGCCAACATGCCGCGCGTACCACGTCGCGCCGCCACTGCGTCCGCTGCCGCGCCGTGCGCCACGCAGCCTGCGCAGGCCGCATCGAACAGCGCAAGCTGCTGCCCCATCATCGAGGCGATAATACCACTCAATACGTCACCCATGCCGCCGGAGGCCATGCCGGCATTGCCGACGTCGGCGAAGGCCATTTCGCCCTGCTCGCTGGCGATAATCGTGCCAGCGCCTTTTAACACCACTACCCCGCCGTAGCGCATCGTTAACTTCTGCGCGGCAAGAAGGCGATCGCTCTCGACTTCGCTGGTCTTAATACCCAGCAGTCGCGCCGCTTCGCCTGGGTGTGGCGTAATGATGCGATTCTGACGTTTCTGCGCATTTATTGCCAGCAGGTTAAGCGCATCCGCGTCCCAAAGCATCGGCTTTTCACTGGCTTCGACTGCTTTCAGCGCATTCTGTCCCCATTCGCGCTGGCCCAGTCCCGGGCCAATGGCGATAACATCCGCCCACTCCAGCCCGCTTTGCAGCGCCTCGTTGGTCAGTTCGTCCACCATGATTTCCGGACGCGCCGTCAATATCGGCGCAATATTATCGCGATGCGTCAGTACGCGCACCAGCCCCGATCCGCTGCGCAGCGCCGCTTCCGCCGTCATGCGAATTGCGCCTGCGGTGCCGGTATCGCCGCCCACTACCAGCAGACGGCCATGATTGCCTTTATGCGACGTGGGCTTTCGCGGCTTTAGCCAGTGCGACAAAAAGCTGGCGTCGAAGCGCGCCATGGGGGCGTTTTCACCGGCAAGAAAAGCGCCTAATCCGAGATCGGCATAGCGCAGCTCGCCGATAAGATCGCGCGCTTTGCCGGTAATCTGGCCAGGCTTAAGCGCAATGACGCTTAGCGTCTGCGTGGCGTTAATCGCCTCGCCCGGCGCGCAGCCGGTCGCCGCCGACAGCCCCGACGGCATATCGATCGCCAGCACTGGCGCGGCGTGCGCGTTCGCCAGCTTGATCAGACTGAGGTAAGGTTCGGCAGGCGCGCGATTAATGCCGGTGCCGAGCAGCGCATCGATAATGAGATCAACCTCTTCCGGCCAGGCGGCGTCAGCGGCATGAATATCGCCTCCCGCTTCGAGCCAGGCTTCGCGCGCGCGCTGCGCCTCATCCGGCAGCGGCTTATCGCTTTCGCACGCCAGCAGCGTCACCGCACAGCCCGCCGCCTGCGCCAGCCGCGCTACCACATAGCCATCGCCGCCGTTATTGCCGTGACCGCAGAGGATTAACCAGTTGCTCGCCTGCGGCCACTGCGCGCGCGCCAGCCCGAACGCCGCCTGCCCCGCGCGCTGCATCAGCTCGTACAGAGTAATGCCCAGCGCGTCGGCGCCATCGCGCTCCAGCTGGCGCAGAGCCTGCGCAGGCCAGACGGAATATGGTAAACTGCGGCCGTTTGCTTTCGATTCCTGGTTACTCATGTCATACCCTCTCGATCTTCATCAGCTTGCTCAACAGATTAAACAGTGGGGCAAGGATCTCGGCTTTCAGCAGGTCGGCATCACCGACACCGATCTCAGCGCGGAAGAACCGCGTCTGCAGGCGTGGCTGGACAAACAGTATCACGGCGAAATGGAGTGGATGGCGCGCCACGGCATGATGCGTGCGCGTCCACATGAACTGCTGCCCGGCACGCTGCGCGTGATCAGCGTACGCATGAACTACCTTCCGGCGAAAGCCGCCTTTGCCAGCACGCTGAAAAACCCGCAACTCGGCTATGTCAGCCGCTACGCTCTGGGACGTGATTACCACAAAGTATTGCGCAATCGTCTGAAAAAGCTCGGAGAAATGATTCAGGAAAAGTGCGGCGAGCTCAATTTTCGCCCCTTTGTCGACTCTGCGCCGGTGCTGGAACGGCCTCTGGCGGCCAAAGCGGGCCTGGGCTGGACCGGCAAACATTCGCTGATCCTGAACCGCGAAGCAGGCTCATGGTTTTTTCTCGGCGAGCTGCTGATCGATCTGCCGCTGCCGATTGACGCGCCGCAGGAAGAGCAGTGCGGCCGCTGCGTCGCCTGTATGACGATTTGCCCGACCAACGCTATCGTCGAACCCTACGTGGTAGACGCGCGCCGCTGCATCTCCTATCTCACCATTGAGCTTGAAGGGGCCATTCCGGAAGCGCTGCGTCCGCTTATGGGTAACCGTATTTACGGCTGCGACGACTGTCAGCTGATCTGCCCGTGGAATCGCTACGGGCAACTCAGCGATGAAACGGACTTCTCGCCGCGCGCTGCGCTGCATGCGCCGGAGCTGATGACGCTATTCCAGTGGGATGAAAAAACCTTTTTACGCGTGACGGAAGGCTCGGCGATACGCCGTATCGGCCATCTGCGCTGGCTGCGCAATATCGCCGTGGCGCTGGGCAATGCGCCCTGGCGTGCGGAAATCGCAGAGGTGCTGAAGAAGCGGCTGGGCGAAAACCCGCTGCTTGATGAACATATTGAGTGGGCGCTGGTTCAGCAGCAGGAGAAACGGCAGGCGCTGTCGATTGATGTGCAGCCCGCGCAGCAAAAACGGCTGGTACGCGCCATTGAGAAGGGTTTGCCGCGCGATGCATGATTAATCAATGCAAATCGTCAGCTACTTTTCCACAAGCTGTGTATAAAAATAAAAAGCTGTTGTCATTCAACTGACACAGAGCGAGTCAAGGCTGATTTTAACAAAATGAAATATACTCATTACATGATAATTCAATGAGTTAAATAGAGAATGTGTATAAATGATAATGTGGATAGCGCAGCAGAGCGCAGGGCAACTTGTGGATAACTCTGTTTAAAATAGTTTTACAGATCGCCCAGAGCAGCGGAAAAACACGGCTGAAGCGCTGTGGATAACCTGATAAGCGCAGCGTTACGCGGCGATCATCAACGGCTTAAGCTAAGCGTATGATTTTTAGCGATGTAAAATTTGGAGCGGGAAACGAGACTCGAACTCGCGACCCCGACCTTGGCAAGGTCGTGCTCTACCAACTGAGCTATTCCCGCACAGGAAAGGTACTGCTAAACACATTTTGGAGCGGGAAACGAGACTCGAACTCGCGACCCCGACCTTGGCAAGGTCGTGCTCTACCAACTGAGCTATTCCCGCTTAGGAAAGGTACTGCAAACAAATTTTGGAGCGGGAAACGAGACTCGAACTCGCGACCCCGACCTTGGCAAGGTCGTGCTCTACCAACTGAGCTATTCCCGCGCCTTGTACCGTTGCATAAATTCTTCATCGGTACGGGGTGCGCATTATACGAGAAATTATTGCTGCTGCAAGAGTCTAAAAGCAAAATTTTGCGCTTTCGATTCGTTTGCCGATTAAAGCAGCAACCTGCTGTTTTCCTGCGCACCTTTCAACGCTAAAGCTGCAAAAAGTGCTCGCGATAGTATGCCAGCTCGGCGACAGATTCGCGAATATCATCCAGCGCCTGATGCGTGCCCGCCTTTTTAAAGCCTGGCAGAATCTCCGGCTTCCAGCGACGCGCCAGCTCTTTTAAGGTGCTGACGTCCAGATAGCGATAGTGAAAATAGGCTTCCAGCTCCGGCATGTATTTGAAAAGGAAGCGGCGATCCTGACCAATGCTGTTGCCGCAAATCGGCGAACTGTTGGCGGGCACCCACTGCTTGAGAAATTCAATCGTCGCCAGTTCGGCGCGGCGATCGTCGAATTCGCTGGCCTTCACGCGCTCGACCAGCCCGCTGGCGGTATGGGTACGTACGTTCCACTCATCCATCAGCGCCAGCTGCGCGTCGGACTGATGCACTGCCATCACCGGCCCTTCCGCCAGGATATTTAAATTCGCGTCGGTCACCAGCGTGGCTATCTCAATAATGCGGTCGCGCTCCGGATCCAGCCCGGTCATCTCCAGATCGATCCAAATCAGATTATTTTCATTTCCTGTTGCCATGCTGTTTCCCGCCGTAGCCGTAGTCGTCATCAATAGTGAATAAGGTGTATCATAGACGTTTTGCCCAGCCGGGCGAAGTCTGGCGAAAGCCTGAGAGGATGCGTGAGCAAAAATAAACTGTCGAAAGGTCAACAACGTCGCGTCAGCGCTAACCATCAGCGTCGTCTGAACCCGCGCGAAGCGCCGGAAGCTGACGATAATCTGTTTGGTGAAGCGGCGGAAGGCGTAGTGATCAGCCGCTTCGGCATGCACGCAGACGTTGAAGACCGCGAGGGCGAGGTGCATCGCTGCAACCTGCGCCGCACTATCCGTTCGCTGGTTACCGGCGACCGCGTTGTCTGGCGTCCGGCGCTCGGCGGCGGCAAAGGCATTGTCGAAGCGGTTCATGAGCGCAGCAGCGTGCTGACGCGCCCTGATTACTACGACGGGCTGAAGCCTATCGCCGCTAATATCGATCAGATTATTATCGTGTCGGCGATTTTACCCGAGCTGTCGCTCAATATTATCGACCGCTATCTGGTAGCGAGCGAAACCCTGGGCATCGAACCGCTGCTGGTGCTGAACAAGACCGATCTGCTGGATGACAAGGCGCGCGCGTTCGTCGATGAGCAGATGGATATCTATCGCCGTATCGGCTATCGCGTGCTGATGGTCTCCAGCCATGCGAAAGCGGGTCTGGCGGAGCTGGAAGCTGCTCTGACCGATCGTATCAGCATTTTTGCCGGACAGTCCGGCGTCGGTAAGTCGAGCCTGTTGAACGCCCTGCTCGGCCTTGACGCGACGGCGGCAACCGCCATTGTCACCAATGATGTTTCCGACGTTTCCGGTCTGGGCCAGCACACCACTACCGCGTCGCGCCTGTACCACTTCCCTCACGGCGGCGATGTAATCGATTCGCCGGGGGTGCGCGAGTTCGGCTTATGGCATCTCGAACCGGAACAAATTACGCGCGGATTTGTCGAATTCCGTGAATTTCTCGGCAGTTGTAAGTTCCGCGACTGTAAGCATGGCAGCGATCCCGGCTGCGCCATCCGCGCCGCCGTTGAAGCGGGCCAGATAGACATTTCGCGCTTCGACAACTATCACCGTATTCTGGAGAGCATGGCGCAGGTAAAAACGCGCAAAAATTTCTCCTCCAGCGAGTGATGATCGCTTCTTATCACGGCATTGACCCTGCATCGCCTTTATAACGGAAGGGATCACGGGGAAATTCGCCATCTGACCGGGGCGCTGATATGATTCGCCCCCTTTTGATTGACGCGAAACAAAGCCAGGAGGCTAAGGTGTTTGATCGTGTAAAACTCGGCCTGAATCATGTACTGCCGAAAAAATGGTTAACGGAACTTGCGGGTTGGGGTGCCAGCCGTCGTGGCGGCTGGTTGACCAAACTGGTGATTGATATCTTCGTCTGGTTCTACAAGGTGGATATGTCGGAAGCCCGTAAGTCCGATACCGCCAGCTATCGCACCTTCAACGACTTCTTTGTCCGTCCGCTGAAGGACGACGCGCGTCCGGTCGATCCCGACGCGAATCTGATCGTGCTGCCTGCCGATGGCGCCATCAGCCAGCTGGGCCGCATCGAAGGCGACCAGATTTTCCAGGCGAAAGGCCACCATTATACGCTGGATGCGCTGCTGGCCGGTCAGGAAGAGATGGCGGCACAGTTCCGCGACGGCCATTTCGTCACCACTTACCTTGCGCCGCGCGACTACCATCGCGTGCATATGCCGTGTAACGGTATTTTGCGTGAGATGATCTATGTGCCGGGCGATCTCTACTCGGTGAACCCGCTGACGGCGCGCAATATTCCCAACCTGTTTGCGCGCAACGAACGCGTCATCTGCTATTTCGATACCGATATCGGACCGATGGTGCAGATTCTCGTGGGCGCCACCATCGTCGGCAGCATCGAAACCAGCTGGGCTGGCACCGTTACGCCGCCGCGTGAAGGGGTGATTAAACGCTGGCACTACCCGGCAGCGGAGAGTGAAGGCGCGATCGTGCTGCTGAAAGGCCAGGAGATGGGGCGCTTTAAGCTGGGCTCCACCGTTATCAATCTGTTCGCGCCGGGACGCGTCAAGCTGGCGGAGAGTCTGGAAGCCGAAAGCAAAACCCGTCTTGGCCAGCCGCTGGCGATGGCGCTGCCGCAGACTGACCCCGTCGACGTTATCGCCGACTAACCGCTGAGAGTGTTTTTGCTGTGCGATCGTTTCTCATCCTGGTGCTGAGCCTCTGGCTCAGCACCTCAGCGCTGGCGGCCACCGTGCCGGATACCAGCCAAATCAAACAGGCGCTGGACGAAGCGAAAGCGGCAAAAAGCACGCCTGCGCAGGCGGAACAGGTGCAGTCCCTTGAAGCCGCCCTCAATTATCTTTCCGAACGCGATGAGTCGCTGGAGCGCGCAAAGCAGTATCAACAGGTCATCGATGACTTTCCCCGCCTCGCGCGCGAACTGCGCCAGCAAATCACCTCAATAGACGACAACAGCAAAAGCGTACGCAGCAGCATGAGCAGCGCCCAGCTCGATCAGGAGATCCTGCAGGTCAGCAGCCAGCTGCTGGAGGAAGGCCGTCAGGCGCAGCAGGAGCAGGATCGCGCCCGCGAGATCAGCGATTCCCTGTCGCAGCTTCCGCAGCAGCAAACCGAGGCACGCCGGGCGATGACCGAAAGCGATCGCCGTCTGCAGAACGGAACCACCGCCGCTTCGCCGCAGACGCAGGCGCAGCTGTGGGCGCGCCAGGCGGAAAACGCGGTGAATAAAGCGCGCGTTGATGAGCTGGAGCTGGCGCAACTCTCTGCCAACAATCGTCAGGAGCTGGCGCGCATGCGCGCCGATCTTCATCAGCGCAAGGCGACGCAGCTCGATAATTACTTACAGGCTCTGCGCAACCAGCTCAATGAACAGCGTCAGCGCGAAGCGGAACTGGCGCTGGCGCGCACTGAGCAGCTGGCGGAAAACAGCGGCGACCTGCCGCCCGTTATCAGCAAACAGTTTCACATCAACCGCGAGCTTTCCGGCGCGTTGAACCAGCAGGCGCAGCGCATGGATCTGGTCGCCTCCCAGCAGCGGCTGGCGACCAATCAAATTATCCAGGTCCGCCAGGCGCTGGGCACGTTGCGCGAACAGTCGCAGTGGCTCGGCGCGTCGAATCTGCTCGGCGAAGCGCTGCGCGCGCAGGTGGCGCGCCTGCCTGAAATGCCTAAATCGCAGCAGATTGATAATGAGATGGCGCAGCTGCGCGTACAGCGCCTGCACTTCGAAGATCTGCTGCAAATGCAGGATACGCTGCGCAAGGAGCATCAGCCCGACGGGCAGCCTTTTACCGCGGAACAGCGCCGTATTCTGGATGCGCAGCTCAAAACCCAGCGCGAGCTGCTTAATTCGCTGATTTCCGGTTGCGATACGCTGATTCTGGAGATCACCAAACTCAAGGTCGCCAATACCCAGCTGCAGGATGCGCTGACCGACGTAAAAGATGCCACCCATCGCTATCTTTTCTGGACGGCAGATATCACGCCCATCGGCCTCAATTATCCGGTCGAAGTGGCGCGCGATCTGACGCGTCTGCTGTCGCTCAATACTCTGGGCCAGTTGGGCAAAGCGCTGGCGATGATGGTTACCAGCCGCGAGACCGTCCTGCCGCTGCTCGGCGCGGTGCTGCTGGTCGGCTTTAGCATCAGAACGCGTCGTCACTTCAACGCTTTCCTGGCGCGCTCGGCGAGCAAGGTGGGCAAAGTGACGCAGGATCGCTTCCGCCTGACGGTGCGCACCGTTTTCTGGTCGATTCTGGTGGCGCTGCCGCTGCCGGTATTATGGGCCGCGCTCGGCTATGGGCTGCAGCACGCCTGGCCCTACCCGATAGCGGTGGCCTTCGGCGACGGCATTACGGCGACACTGCCGCTGCTGTGGGCCTTTATGATCAGCGCGGCGTTCGCCCGCCCAAACGGCCTGTTTGTGGTGCATTTTCGCTGGCCGCAAACCCGCGTAGCGCGCGCAACCCGTTACTACACGCTGACTATTGGTCTGATTGTGCCGCTGATTATGCTGCTGATCGCCTTCGCCAATATGGAAGATCGCCAGTTTTCCGCTTCGCTCGGCCGGCTCTGTTTTATCTTGATCTGCGGCGCGCTGTCGATTGTCACCGTCAGCCTGAAACGCGCCGGTATCCCGCTCTATCTGGATAAAGAGGGCAACGGCGATAACCTCGTGAACCGCGTGCTGTGGAACCTGATGATCGCTATTCCGCTGGCGGCCGCCCTCGCCGCGGCGATCGGCTATCTGGCAACCGCGCAGGCGCTGCTGGCGCGGCTGGAAACCTCTGTCGCCATCTGGTTCCTGCTGCTGGTGATTTACCACATCATCCGGCGCTGGATGCTGATTCAGCGCCGCCGCATCGCCTTTGACCGCGCGCGTCAGCGCCGTGCCGATATGCTGGCGAACCGCGCGCGTCACGAAGATGAGAAAGACTCGGCCGCGCAGAACGGCGAGGTCGAGGTAGATGAGCCGATTATCGACCTCGACGCCATCAGCGCGCAGTCGCTGCGGCTGGTGCGCTCTATCCTCACCCTGATTGCGCTGGTGTCGGTGATTGTGCTCTGGTCGGAGATTCACTCCGCGTTCGGCTTCCTGGAGAACATTCGCCTGTGGGACGTCAGCACCACGGTACAGGGCGTTGAGAGCATTCAGCCGATTACGCTGGGCTCGGTACTGATTGCGATTCTGGTGCTGATTATCACCACGCAGCTGGTGCGCAATATGCCGGCGCTGCTGGAGCTGGCGCTGCTGCAGCACCTTAATCTGACGCCGGGCACCGGATACGCCATCACTACCCTGACCAAATATGTACTGATGCTGGTCGGCGGCCTGATTGGCTTCTCAATGCTCGGCATTGAATGGTCGAAGCTGCAGTGGCTGGTCGCCGCGCTTGGTGTGGGACTCGGTTTTGGCCTGCAGGAGATTTTCGCCAACTTTATCTCCGGCCTGATTATTTTGTTTGAAAAGCCGATTCGTATCGGCGATACGGTGACGATCCGCGATCTTACCGGCAGCATTACGCGCATCAATACGCGCGCTACCACCATTATCGACTGGGACCGTAAAGAGATCATTGTTCCGAACAAAGCCTTTATCACCGAACAGTTCGTCAACTGGTCGCTCTCCGACTCGGTGACACGCGTAGTATTGACGATTCCTGCGCCCGCGCATGTGGACAGCGAAGAGGTGACAACGGTACTGAGGCAGGCGTGCGAGCGCTGTAGTTATGTGCTGGATGTGCCGGCCCCGGACGTCTTCCTGGTTGATTTGCAGCAGGGTATCCAGCTGTTCGAGCTGCGTATCCATGCTGCGGAGATGGGTCACCGCATGCCGCTGCGTCATGAGCTGCACCAGCTGATCCTGAAAGGCTTTGCCGAGCACGGCATCGAAATGCCCTTCCCGCCTTTCCAGGTCCGTATGGAGACGCTGGGTAAAAAGTCGCCCGCCAGCAACGGCTCGCCGTCATCGCGTACGTTTAAATCGGGTGGGCTTTAACTGAAACGCCGCGCTACGTCATAACCGCGCGCAGTCAGGCTTATATTCTGCCCGGTAAACAGAGGCCCGCGAATGCGGGCCTCGTCAGAAGAGAAATAGCGCTAAACCGGCACGCTTACTGCTTCACAAACTCTTCGCCCTGCGCGATATCTTTTCTCAGCGTCTCCAGCATGCCGTTTAACGCCTGCTTTTCAAACTCGCTGAGCGAGCCGATAGCGCGTCGCTCCGCAATACCCTTTTTGCCCAACAGCAGCGGCTGCGAGAAGAAGCGGGCATACTCGCCATCTCCTTCTACGTAGGCGCACTCGACGATGTTCGCCTCGCCCTGTAGCGCGCGTACCAGCGATAAGCCGAAGCGCGCCGCCGCCTGGCCCATCGACAGCGTCGCGGAGCCGCCACCCGCTTTCGCCTCAACCACTTCCGTACCAGCATTCTGAATACGTTTTGTCAGGCTGGCGACCTCTTCGTCGCTGAAGCTCACCCCTTTCACCTGTGATAACAGAGGCAGGATAGTGACGCCGGAGTGACCGCCAATCACCGGCACCTCAACCTCATTCGGCTGTTTGCCTTTCAGTTCAGCGACAAAGGTATTCGCGCGGATGATATCCAGCGTTGTGACGCCGAACAGACGATTTTTGTCATACACCCCATGTTTTTTCAGCACGTCAGCCGCGATCGCCACCGTGGTGTTAACCGGGTTAGTGATAATGCCAATAAGCGCTTCAGGCGCGGTTTGTGCCACTTGCTCGATAAGGTTACGCACAATCCCTGCGTTGACGTTAAACAGATCGGCGCGATCCATGCCCGGCTTACGCGCCACGCCCGCCGAGATGAGAATGACGTCCGCGCCATGCAGCGCAGGCGTCGCATCTTCGCCGCTAAAGCCCTGGATTTTGACTGCGGTGGGGATATGGCTGAGATCTACCGCCACGCCAGGCGTTACCGGCGCGATATCATAGAGCGTGAGTTCGGAACCCGCAGGAAGCTGGGTTTTTAACAGAAGGGCGAGCGCCTGACCGATTCCGCCAGCAGCGCCAAGAACGGCAACTTTCATTCTGTACTCCTTATTAAGGTGGGGCAGAGTAGAGCCGAATTTCCATCTGTGTCCAGACCTGAATCAACTTCTCAGACGATGACAAACCCACTGTTCATTATGCGTGCCGCAGCACTTAATCTTATGGGTTGCTACTTTGTCAGCACAACGCGCCTGAATGACCGACAACGATGTCGATAGCAGATAGAGCACGGCCGCGATAGCTATACATTCAGTACACCTCAATTGTATAACAATTCCGCAACCTTCGCTTACCCCGCCCGCACCGTTTTTGGTCTGCGCAGAAAATTTTGTTATCATGAGCGCCCGCAATACGCGGCGCCTGCCTGCTTCATCGACCAATTGCATAAAAATTCATTCATATGCATAATAATTTATCTGCCGTCGGCGGGCGTTCGGCATTTTTCTTTACTGGTAGCTTATGCGAAACCCATCAAAACAAGACGAATTGATCAAAGCGTTTAAAGCCTTATTGAAACAAGAGAAATTCAGTTCTCAAGGCGAGATTGTGCAGGCGCTGCAGGAAGAAGGCTTCGACAATATCAATCAGTCGAAGGTCTCTCGTATGCTGACTAAATTCGGCGCGGTGCGCACGCGCAACGCCAAGATGGAGATGGTTTACTGTCTGCCTGCGGAACTTGGCGTGCCAACCACTACCAGCCCGTTAAAAAACCTGGTGCTGGATATCGACTATAACGATGCGCTGATCGTGATCCGCACCAGCCCTGGCGCAGCGCAGCTGATTGCTCGCCTGCTCGACTCGCTGGGCAAAGCGGAAGGCATTCTCGGCACTATCGCTGGCGACGACACGATTTTTATTACGCCAGCGCGCGCTTTTACCGTCAGGAAGCTGCATAGCGCGCTTCTGACGGTGTTTGAACAGGAACTTTAACCGCTTTACGCGACCGGCACTCCGCGCTGCTGGTCGCTTCTCTGACGACAACATCCCTCTATTCCCTGCTAATTCTGTTAGTTGCCTTATTCATTTCCCTGCTGTTTTCGCTGCTGATGTTGGTCATACCTTTTAGCCTGCTTACCCTTTCGCGCTATTTTACGCTGCTTTACACTACGCAATTAGCGGCAACGCCCAGATCCAAATCAATAACCAGCCACATTCACCACGTTCTTTCGCACAAAAAGATAAAGTCACTTACCATTATGTTTTTAAAGGAATTTAAGGCTGAAAGGCTATTTTTTATCCGTTTTTTATAACTATAAAGAATAAAAATGAGTCATAAGGATAAAGAATAACAACTAAACATTATTAGGCAGGTATTAATTTCAGGCGTTATTAGTTCTATACTTCTTTTCGTGACGCAAATCACATCAAACAAAAAGACAAAAACAGACGACGAGGAAATATATATGAACGTTAAAACTACTATCGCAACCCTGAGTATTCTATCAGCACTGTCATTCGGCGCATTTGCAGCAGAATCTGTTAACTCGCAGCAGGCGCAAAATCTGCAGTCTATCGGTTCAGTAAGCGTAAGCGGCGTAGCCGGTTCTCCTGCACAAATCAATGACGAACTGAATGCGAAAGCAGAGCAGCAGGGTGCCAGCGCGTACCGTGTTATCGAGGCCTATAACAATGGCAACTACCACGCGACTGCTGAGCTTTATAAATAAGTTCGTTAACCAGACAACGTTGTAACGGCGACCTTATTGAAGCGCGCATTGCGCATCGGGTGCCTAATCGATGAATTCAGGAGAGTAGACCATGAAAACCAAATCCATTATCGCCTTAGCAAGTTTAACTGCCGTTCTGTCGTTCGGTGCCAGTGCAGCCAGCCTGGTATCAAATCAACAGGCTGAAACGCTGCAGCCGCTGAACCAGACTATCAGCATCAGCGGCCATGACGGCGACCAGACCAATATTCGTCAGGCGCTTTCTCAGAAAGCCGATGCGCAGGGCGCCAGCCACTATCGCATCATTGAGAATAACCAGGACGATACCTATCACGTCACGGCTGAGCTTTATAAATAATTAACCGATCGGGCGCCCATGCGACGCCTGGCTATATCGACGACCCGCACTCTGATGCCAACCGCAGGTTGTTGATTGTAATGAGGAGATGAATTATGAAAATCAAAACAACCATCGCAACCGTTAGTCTGCTTTCCGTAATCGCATTTGGCGCTCAGGCAGCGCAGCTGATTACTGGCGATCAGGCGCAGACTATGCAGCCTGCGGGAACAGTGACCATCAGCGGTACAGCCGGCTCGCCGATGGATTATCGCGCGCAGCTTTCTCAGAAAGCCGATGAACAAGGCGCCAGCGCCTATAAAGTGATCGAAGCGCGCACCGGCGACAGCTACCACTTCACTGCCGAACTTTATAAGTAATTCCTCGTCAACTACTGACGAACCCCTTGGCCCCGCTTGTCGGGGCCCTTTTTCGGGTTACTTAATATTAAAGCGGAGCTGGCCTTCCAGCTCCTCTTCCGCTTCGTCAAAAAGCAGTATCAGCGCGCCATAGCGCCGCTTCTGCCCCTTTCCAAGATGAATAAATTCAATTTCCAGCGGCATCGGCAGCTCTTCGCCGGTGAGCACGTCCCATAACGCGTCCAGATCGCTGATGCGGTGCGCATTCAGAGCGAAGCGCTCGCTAAACTGACGAAAAAAATGCGACTGGTCGACAATCTCGTTAAAGTCGAAACGCTCGGTTTTCATAGTGAAGGCTCCTGTCCTTCCTTACCGGGCGGCCGGAGCCGCCCGCGCGTTAATTTTCGCTCAGGCCGCCAATATGCAGCGCTTTGACTTCCAGATACTCCTCCAGGCCAAGCACTGACCCTTCTCGTCCCAGCCCCGACTCTTTGACGCCGCCGAACGGCGCCAGCTCGGTCGATACCGCACACTCGTTGATGCCAATCATGCCGCTTTCAAGCGCGGCCGAAACGCGAAAGACGCGCTGCAGGTTTTGGGTATAGAAATAAGCCGCCAGTCCGAATTCCGTATCGTTGGCGCGGCGAATGACCTCCGCCTCATCGCTAAAACGAAAACAGGCCGCTACCGGTCCGAACGTCTCTTCCTGCGCCAGCTTCATCTCTTCGTGCGCGTCGGCAATGACCGTCGGCTGCCAGAAGTTGCCGCCCAGCGCGTGACGCTCACCGCCGGTGACGATCCGGCCGCCTTTGGCTTTCGCGTCTTTAACGTGCTCTTCAACTTTATCCACGGCGGAAGCCTCGATCAGCGGGCCTACCACCACGCCCTCTTCTGCGCCGTTGCCAACCTTAAGCTTTTTCACTTCGTCAGCCAGCTGATTCACGAATCGATCGTAAACGGCATCATGAATATAGAAGCGGTTAACGCTGACGCAGACCTGACCGGCATTGCGAAATTTATTGGCAATCGCGCCTTTCACCGCTGCGTCAATATCCGCATCGTCAAAGACGATATAGGGCGCATTGCCCCCCAGCTCCATCGATACCTTTTTCATCGTCTCGGCGGCGTTGCGCACCAGCGTCTTACCAACCTGGGTCGATCCGGTAAAGGAGATTTTCCGTACCGCCTTGCTCGCCATAATCGCATCGCTGATCGCGTGCGTATCGCCAGCCACCGCGTTAAGCACGCCATCCGGTACGCCTGCCTTTTTCGCCAGCGCCAGCAGGGCGAAGGCGCTCAGCGGAGTGTTGTTGGCTGGTTTGATAATGCCGGTGCAGCCCGCCGCCAGCGCCGGGCCGAGTTTGCGCGTTAACATCGCCATGGGGAAATTCCATGGCGTAATCGCGGCTACCACGCCGATCGGTTCGCGCGTAGCCAGGATGCGCGAGCCGGGTTTGGCGGGTGGGATAATTTCGCCGTTAGCGCGCTTCGCCTGTTCGGCAAACCACTGAATAAAGCTGGCAGCGTATTCCACTTCGCCTTCCGCCTCTTTGAGTGGCTTACCCTGCTCGGCGGTCATCAACTGCGCCAGCCAGGCTTTGTTCTCGATCATCAGTTGATACCAGCGATAAAGGATTTCCGATCGCGCTTTGGCTGTCTGCGCGCGCCAGGCGGGAAAGGCGCGTTCAGCTGCGGCAATCGCCTGCTCGGTTTCGGCTTTTCCCGCTTTCGCGACGGTGGCCAGCACCTCGCCCGTAGCCGGGTTTAACACATCAAAGGTAGCGGCGGTGCGGCGCCACTCGCCGTCGGCCAGATAGCCGGTCTGAAAAAGCTCGCTGTCGTGCAGTGGGGTCGTCATAGGTTCGCTCCTGTCAGTTCTTTTCCTGTCAGAAAAGTATAGATGGCAAAAGCAGGCGTTTTAGTGAAGGCGTGGCATTGAGAGGCCGCTGCGCCGGGCAGCGGCCAGATTCAGATTTGGATGAGGGTGTTCTGGTATTTGCTCAGCATATCGGCGAGACGCTTCACCGGCTCGGTAACGCTAAGCGGCGCGTCATACTGCACCAGCTTCTGCTGATAGACATCGAACTCCGCCAGCAGCTGTTCGAAATAGTGTCGACGTTTCTCATCGCTGCGCGCCGAAATTACCCGATCTGCCGTGTAGCGCAGCTGGCGGTGAAAGGCCGACAGGTCGGCATTGACCGGCACAGCCGCGTTACGCAGCCGCTGGTGGCCGATAATCAGCGTCAGCGCGATGCGATATTTATCGATATCGCCAGGGAACAGGTTCAGCAACATAAACAGCTGCTGATAAAGCGCAGGCAGATGGTTTTCGCGGCGGCGCGCCTGGTTGGTCGTCATCGCCGAAACGGCCGCATACATAAAGCGGTTCAGCAGCTTGCGTCCGGTACGCGCTTTCGATTTGTCGCGGATAAGCAGGATCACCATCATCGCCACGAAGCAGCCGATCACCTGCCCCAGCACGTTGTCGAGAAAAACGTTGAACTGGAATTTCATCGGGTTATCGAGCACCAGCACGTTCAGGGTGCCGATCAGCGCGCCGAGGGTACCGATCTGGCGACGCTGTACGAAAATACCGCCGACAAAACCGAGCAGCCCGATGGCGATACAGAGCAACAGCGCGCTCTGCTGCGTATTCGGCAGCACAAAGATAAAATAGAGCGCGCCGAGCGGCACCGCTACGGTCATGCCGTAGAGAAAGTCTTTTGCCATCATCAGCGGATTGGGCACGCGCATCGCCAGCGCGGTGATCACCGCCAGCATTACCATGCAGCCGCTGCCGGATGTCCAGCCGGTATAGAGCCAGAACAGCGAGCCGAGCGCAGTAGCGACAAAGGTGCGGATGCCGTTAATCATCGCGTGGTGCGTTTCAGCGGAACGCGCCTGAATCACCACTTCGCGCTCAAGAATGCCCTCTTCCAGCGACGTGATGCGGCTGTTGCTTTTAATGCCTTTCAGCAGCAATAAATATTCCGTCGCCGCGCCGACCCAGCTGGCCAGCGTCACGGGCGCTTTGCCGTCGCTGCTGGCGCCGATGACCCGTCGCATGACCTTCATGCGCCTGTGCACGTCGGCGACGTTTTCCACATCCTTTTCTATCAGCAGCCGATACTGAGGCGGAATATATTCCGGGCGCGCGTTCTGGATCAGAAAGGTTTCCGCCGCCTGGGTAATCATGGTCAGCGAAAGCGTGCTGAGCATTTGCAGGCGGCGGTTGGCGTTTTGCCAGCGCGAGGATTCCATCATCAATTGGCCGCGCATGGTGCCAAGCGCCGAGGTGCGACGCACCAGCGCGCTCCACGCCTTGTCGACTTCCTCTTTGTCCTCATGCGCAACGCAGAGCTGCAGCAGGCGGTAATGCGCGACCAGCAGCGAATCGACCTCATTGTCGATCACCTTTTTAATGGAGCGCGGCGAGAAGATCATATCAGCCAGGATGGCGCAGAGGATGCCGAGCACAATCTCGCTACAGCGCTCCACCGCAAACTGCGGCGCCAGCGTCAGCCCGCCGCTGGCGTCTGAGGTCACGACGATAATCAGCGCGGTATAGCCCGCCAGGCCCAGCGCGTAGGAGTTTTCAACTTTGATTAGCGAGGAGAGCCAGACGCAGACGCCCGCCCAGAGACAGCAGAGCAACAGCATGACTACTGGCGCGCGCACGGTGGCGATCATGATGGTCAGCGCAGCGATACAGCCAATAAAGGTGCCGATAATACGCAAAATGCCGCGGTAGCGCAGCGCGCCGGAATAGGGATCGCCGCCGGCGACAAAAGCGGTGCCGCCGGCGACGATGCCAGCGGTCATCACCGCCCAGCGGGGCGTTTCAAGGTTGAGATGAAAGCCGATCAGCAGCGCCGCTACCAGCGCGAAGGTCAGCTTGACCGGGAAACGCAGGAACTCGATCATATCGGCCCCGCTTAACCAAACTCACGCAGGCGATTAAAGAGACGCGCCATTGGCGAAGTCTGCGTATCGGCGCGGTCGTTTTGCCCGGTGATCACTACCGTTGCGGTGGTGCCCGCCGGGAAGCGGTTGCCAGGCTGCTGATCGAGACGGATGCGCACCGGCACACGCTGCGCCAGTCGTACCCACTCCAGATTAGAGTCCACGGTCGCCATGCCTTTGCTGTCGACCGAGCTGCTGCTGTTGGTCACGCCAGCCGCGACGCTGTCGACGGTGCCGCGCAGCACCACATTGCTGCCGAGCGGCGTCACTTCCGCGCGATAGCCAGGCTCGACGCCGTGCAGCTTGGTCTCTTCAAGATAGGCCAGCACATAGAAGGAGTGCTGTTGCACCAGCGCCACCGCGACCGAACCGCGCGTAATGAATTCGCCCTCATAGACGTTGAGGTTGGTCACCCAGCCATCGGATGGCGCGGTGATGGCGGTTCGATCCAGATCGATTTTCGCCAGGTCGCGCGTGGCGATCGATTTCGCCAGTTGATGTTCCGTGGTTTGCAGGTCGTTGTTCGCCTGGTCGATCGCTTCGCGCGACATCGCCGAGGTGCCCAGCTGGTTGCGGCGCGCCGCTTCACGGCGTTTCTCACTTACCAGCGCCTGATAATATTCGACATCGGCCTGCGCCTGATCCAGCGCTTTTTGATAACGCGGACGATCCACCACAAACAGGGTGTCACCCTTCTTCACCAGCTGGTTGTCATGTACAGGCACGTCAGTGATCAGGCCTGTCACATCCGGCGAGATAGCCACGACATCCGCAGCGAATTTAGCGTCACGCGTCCACGGCGACTCGGTGTAAAACACCCAGGCGCGGAAGATGATAACCACAGCGATGATGACCAGCAGGATAGTAATCGCGTAACGCGCGATTTTTCTTATTAGCGATTTCACTTAAACCTCAGACGAATAGACGGGATACCAGGTAAAACACACAGCAATAGAGCGCCGTGTTAAAAAGCGCCGGATGCCAGACGAGATCGTAAATCCCGCTCGGCGTCAACAGGCGTTTCACTAACCAGAACAGCATTAGCGAGACGATTAACTCAATGAAAATGGGCGGGAAAGAGAGCCCAAACACGACAAAAACCGGAAGCACACTCATCAGGGATCCTTAGTACGACCTTGCCGGGATGATCCTTAGCCTGCCCGGCTGCAAGCCGCAACGAGTTGGTGGCGGATGGCAGCATCCGAACCACTGCTGAGTAAATAATAGCGTATCATCGGGCAGCAACAGACGTTTTACAGCAGACCGGCTTAACCCTTCCCGGACAAAAGCGAATCACCGGGAAATACCCGGGCGCGCATATAGTAACGCGCCTGACTATACGTTTTCTACAGAATGTGAGCTAAATCACTTTTTAATCAGAGTAAACAATGGAACGACTGAAGGGCATGTCCATTTTCGCCAAAGTGGTTGAATTAGGGTCTTTTACCGCCGCCGCGCGCCAGCTTCACCTCAGCGTTTCGTCTATCAGTCAGATTGTGGCGAAACTGGAAGATGAGCTACAGGTTAAGCTGCTTAACCGCAGCACGCGCAGTATCGGCCTGACCGAGGCGGGTAAAATCTACTATCAGGGCTGTCGCCGTATGCTGGCTGAAGCCTCGCAGGTGCATGAGCAGCTCTACGCTTTCAACAACACGCCGATTGGCACGCTGCGTATCGGCAGCTCCTCGACGATGGCGCAAAACGTCCTCGCGGAGATGACCAGCAATATGCTGCGTGAGTACCCTGGTCTGAGCGTGAATCTGGTTGCGGGCATCCCGGCGCCGGATCTGATCGCCGACGGGCTGGACCTGGTCATCCGCGTCGGCGCGCTGAAAGACTCCAGCCTGTTTTCTCGCCGCCTCGGCGCGATGCCGATGGTGGTATGCGCGGCGAAAAGCTATCTGCAGCAGCACGGCACGCCGGAGAAACCGGCCGACGTCGATAACTTCGCCTGGCTTGAATATAGCGTTCGTCCGGATAATAACTTTGAGCTGATCGCGCCCGAAGGGCTGGTTACTCGCCTGTCGCCGCAGGGCCGTTTCGTCACCAACGACTCGCTGACGCTGATCCGCTGGCTGAAAGCCGGCAACGGCATCGCCTATGTGCCGATGATGTGGGTGATTGAAGAGATTAATGCGGGCGAAATCGACATCCTTTTCCCGCAGTATCAGTCCGATCCGCGTCCGGTTTATGCGCTCTATACCGAAAAAGATAAGCTGCCGCTTAAGGTACAGGTCTGTATAGACTATCTGACTGAATATTTCCAGCAGGTGGCGGAGCAGTATCAACAGCACCGCGCAAGCTGACAGCCCGCCTGATGGCAGGCTGTCAGGAGTATCAGGCGGTGCCGCCGATAGTAAGCTTATCCAGCTTCAGCGTCGGCTGGCCGACGCCAACCGGCACGCTCTGCCCCTCTTTGCCGCATACGCCGACGCCTTTATCCAGCGCCAGATCGTTGCCAACCATAGAGATTTGCTGCATCGCCTCAATGCCGGAACCGATCAGCGTGGCGCCTTTCACCGGTTTCGTCACTTTGCCGTTCTCAATCAGATAGGCTTCTGAGGTGGAGAAGACAAACTTGCCGGAGGTGATGTCCACCTGGCCGCCGCCAAAGTTAGGCGCGTAAAGGCCATACTCGACGCTTTCAATAATCTCCTGCGGCGTCGATTTGCCTGCCAGCATATAGGTGTTGGTCATACGCGGCATCGGCAGGTGCGCATAGGATTCGCGGCGGCCGTTGCCGGTCGGCGCGACGCCCATCAGACGTGCGTTGAGTTTGTCCTGCATATAGCCTTTCAACACGCCGTTTTCGATCAGTACGTTGTACTGGCCAGGAACGCCTTCATCATCCACCGCCAGCGAACCGCGCAGCCCTTCAATGGTGCCGTCATCGACTACGGTGCAAAGCTCTGACGCCACCAGCTGGCCCATTTTGCCGCTGAATACCGAGGTTTCGCGGCGGTTGAAATCGCCCTCCAGACCATGGCCTACCGCTTCGTGCAACAGCACGCCCGGCCAGCCAGCGCCCAGCACTACCGGCAACGTGCCCGCTGGCGCGGCGACGGCGGAGAGATTGACCAGCGCCATACGCACCGCTTCTTTCGCCCAGGCGTCGGCGCGCACGTCGCCATTTTCATCGGCGAGGAAGAATTCGTAGCCGACGCGCGCACCGCCGCCGCTGGCGCCGCGCTCGCGTTTGCCCTGATCCTCCACCAGCACGCTGACAGAGAGCCGCACCAGCGGGCGCACATCCGTCGCCAGCGTACCGTCGGTCGCTGCGACCAGCACCTGCTCATAGACGCCGCTCAGGCTGGCATTAACTTCCTGCACGCGCGCGTCTGCGGCGCGCGCCACTTTGTCCACGCGCTGCAGCAGGGCGATTTTATCCTCGCGCGTCAGGCTGTCGAGCGGGTTAATAGGCTGATAGAGCGCGCGATGCATTACGTTCGACAGCGTATGCGCCTTGCCGTTGCCCTGTTCGCGCACAATGCTGCGCGCCGCTTCCGCCGACTGGCGCAGCGCGTTCAGGGTGATCTGGTCGGCATAGGCGAAGCCGGTTTTTTCGCCGCTGACGGCGCGCACGCCAACGCCCTGGTCAATATGCCAGGAGCCGTCTTTGATGATTTTGTCTTCCAGCACCCAGGACTCATGGAAGCTGGACTGAAAATAGAGATCGGCATAATCCAGACGACGTTCTGAAAGCTGCCCTAACAGGGAAAACAGGTCCTGCTGATTAATATTGTTAGCAGTTAGCAACTGCTCACTTACCAGGTTCAGAGTCATCGTATCTCGCTCGTTTTATGCTCGGATAATGAGGGTGTCGCACTCATTCTGCGCCAGAGCCTTTTGGCCCTGCGCTGATAAAGTCAGATTTTACTAGCCTGCGGCAATTCCCGGACGGCGTCAAATTCACTTCTTCTCTTCTTCGCGCGGTTTGCGCAGCACTTCATTAATTTGCGGCTTATCCAGCGGGCCGTCGATGTGGTAACGCAGCAGTGAGATTTTATTCCACAGCGGCCCCAGCACTTTGCTGGCCGCGAATACCGCCGCGCCCACAACCGGATTGATGGCGAAGGCAGTCGCTACGCCTACAGAGGCGGAGATCTCCGGCGCGACGACCGCTTCCATATCGATATTGCGCTTCACTAAATCTACCTTGCCCTGCATAGCGATATCCGCTTCCAGGCCATCCACCAGCAGGTTATCTGTGCGCATCACGCCATTTTCAATCCACGCGGTGCCATTGATGGAGTCGAAATAGAAGCCGTCATTATTAAAGGTATCGCTAAAATCGAAACGCAGCTTACGCAGCAGCGCATCGAAGCTCATCAGACGCAGCAGCTGTCCCGCCGTCCCGGTATTGACGTCGGCAATCTGTCCTTTGCCGAAATGGGTTTTAAGCGTGCCGCTCATCGTCTCTTCTGAAGGCTGCCACGGTGCCGAGCGCCAGTGTAGATCGTAATCGACCCTGAACGAGGCGTCGCGCAGCGGCGTGTTGACCCCAAACCAGTTGGTGGCATTGTTGATATTGCTGCCGCTCAGCGTGCCTTTCAGCGAGGTGCGCGGGGCGTTGGGGCTGTTGACCCATTCGCCGGAGACGTTAAGACGCGAGCTGCCCGTATCGACCAGCCCGTTAGTAAGCGCTAACGTATCACCTTTCGGCGCAACCTGCGCCTGAATTCGGCCAAATTTCTGTCCGCGCAGCCAGCACTCGGCGCAGCTTAACTGCAGCGCTGGCCAGCGACTGAAATCAATTTTGCTGGCCTGCTGCTGCCGCTCCGCGCTGCTGCTGTCGCCGCTTTGCCATTCGGGGTTGTAGTAAAGGTAGTCGAGCGCCACGCGCCACGCGGCGTTTTGCGCCATCGCCAGCGTGCCGCGAATTTCGCGCCCTTTGATAGCGACGCTGCTGTTGCCGTTGACGCCTTGCTCAAGGGTAGCGTCCACGTCATGCCACTGCTGCCCCGCCAGCGTGACCGCCGGGCTGCGCAAGGTGAAGTCGCCCGGTAAGGCGACGCCGCCCATCTCGTTCGCGCCGCGTCCGTTACCGGCGCCGCCCGCCATCATCAATCCTGCCCAGGCTTCTCCGTCCAGCGCCGGCAGATTCAACACCATGCCGGCGCGATCGGGCAGCGCAGGTTTGCTGCGCGTATCGTTAAGCCAGATACCGCGATCGACACGCAGCTGCGGCTCCAGTATCCAGCGGCTGTTGAAACGATGGCGATGCGCCACGCTGCCGCTGAGTTCGAACTGTTTCAGATCGCCGCTGGCGTTAACTTCGACAGGCATCGCTGCGCCGCTCGCTTTATCAAGCGGTGCAGGTAAGCGACTGCTTACTTCTTTCGCGTCGCCTTTGAGGTTGATGTCATATCGCGCGCCGCCCTGATGCGGCAGCGTAATGTTAACGTCTCCCTGCCACGGCAGATGTCCGCTAAGCTGACTGGCGATCTGTGCAGGCACTTTCGACAGTTTCGCCGGTTGCCAGTCGCCGTCGAGTTTGATGTTAATGCCGAAGTCTTGCGGATTCTCTTTAGTGCTAAAGCTGACGTTGACCGGCTGACCGAACCAGTTCGCCTGAAGCCTGTCGCTATCCAGATTGCCGTTATTGAAGCGGAAACGCCCGGTCAGGTTCTCTAAAGTAGTACCGAGCGGCTTGATGTGCAGCCCGTTGTTGTTGAGATCCACATTGCCGCTGGCGTGCACCAGCTCGCCGTCGAGCGGAATATCAAGCTTCAGGTGTCCCTGCGTTTTTCCCTTAATCTGCAGCTGTTCCAGCGCCGCGCCCAGCGACGCTTTCAGCGGCGTATCCTGGAAATAATGTCCGATCTCATCGCCATCGCCGCTGATATCGCCGTCGATAAGCAGCTTCTCTTTCAGGTAATCCGGGATGACCGCGCTGAAGTTGCTGACATCCACATCGCTCAGCCTGAAGTGAGGCGCCTTCATCCATAGCCCGTCGTTGATGAAGTTGAGATCGATATCCAGCTGCGTCACGTCAGGCCAGTTGGGTTGAAATGCATAGGTCGCCTGACGCAGCGGCACCCATACCTGAAACATGCCGTCGTTATGGCGGAACGGGAACAGCTTTGGATTGCCGGCAAACAGCAGCGTGGCGTTATCGACCTGACCGCCTTTAATCGCGCCGCTCAGATAGTGCGTCAGCGCCTTGCCCATTAACGGCTGCGGGAAGTAGCGCCAGGCGTCCCCCGCGTTGGTAACGCGGATGCCAGCGAGAATATCGAGGCGCGGCTCGCGCCCGAGGTTTTGCTGATAGCGAAAATCGCCGCGCGCCCAGAGCGAACGCGCCTGCACATCAAGATTGCGGCCATCAAGCGTTAATCCGTTGCCATCGCGTAGCCAGCTCAGCGAGCCGTGCAGCTGATGGATCTCCAGCGGCGCATTGAACATGGCGCTATAGGGCACATCAGTGCGACCCATCTCGACGGTCAGCTGGCCGTTGCTGAGGCTGCCGCGCGCTTCGCCGCTGAGGTTGCTGACGCCTGGCAGCAGCTGCCAGGGTTGCCAGCGGAAATCGCGCCACTTTACCTGCATGCGCGTCTGATCCGGCTGCTGCAAAGGAATGTCCAGCGCCAGCCCTTCCACGGTGCCCTGCGGCTGGAGCGCGCGCCAGTTTTCAAACAGCGACGGCGACAGCGGCGCGAAGAGCGGCACCAGCGGCGCAATGCGGTTCAGCGCCAGCTGCGTCGCCCTGACGCGCACTTCGCCCTGATGATCGGGACCGAGCAGCTGTTTATCCTGCGGCGTCCAGAGCAGCGCAAAGTGGCCCGCAGGCCAGGCCTGGCCGTCGGTGCTGAGACGCGTCTGCGGCACGTTAACCATCCAGCCGTTCTGATAGCGCGAGAGATGCGCGGTCAGGCCATCTACCTGCAGATGATGCGAACCATCCTCGCCCTGCCAGTTAGCGCCGCCTTCGCGCAACAGCAGATCGCCCGCGTAGAGATCGCCGTCGCGCAGGTTGATCCAGGCCGCCAGGCTGAAGCGCGCGCTGTCGAGTCGCGTGTTGTCACGCATCCAGCGTCCCAGCCATGGCCGCACGTCGACGTCGTCCGCCTGCATCCAGATGCGTCCGTCGTTGAGCAAACCTTCGTTGTCGTTAAGATCGAGCCGCACCTGCACCACGCCGTGCTGGCCGGTAAAACTGGAAAGACTCACCTCGCCTTCTGCGCGATGACGGTTTTTTTCGTTCAGCCAGGTAAGTTTGGGAATCGCCAGTTCGGCGCGCTGGCCAGAAGGGGTGCGGAAAAAGATAGAGCTGTCGCGCAGATCGAAGTGGTCGAACTGACGCAGAAAGAGTTCGTTGATGCGTCCGGGTTTGAAACTGTTTTTCTTTTCATCGCTGGAAAAAAGCGGACGGTTGCTGTCGAGACGCAGCTGCCAGAAGGTGAGATCGCGAAACTGCCAGCGCCAGTGAAGCAGCGACTGCCAGACATCCAGCGCCAGCGTAACGCGGGCGATATCGAGCTTGCCGTTCTCCTGCATATCGATACGCAGGTCGCGGATCTGGAGCGTCGGACCAAAGGTTTCCCATCGACCGCGCACCTCTTCGCCGGTAACGCTGACGCCGATGGCGCGCGACACCGTCGCCAGAATCTCGCTGCGGTAGCTGTCGAGGTGCGGCATGACCAGACGCAGCCCGCTGACCAGCAGCGCCACAATCACAATTGCGGTCGCAACCAGCAGTAACAAAATCCTCGGCAACTGCCTCACACACCTCTCCTTGTCTTCCGTGTTTGACGGATGGTTATCTTCATACTCAACCGTCGCCAGACAATTATCGGTATGAATGCGCATTTTAACCTAAGCAAGGCCGCATTTTTAGCCCGGCGGCGAGCGATTACGCCCGAACGCGCGGGATTACATCATCACAACGTCGAATTGCTCCTGGGTATAGAGCGGTTCGATATGTACCTTGACCTGTTTGCCGACGAAAATTTCCACCTCTGCCAGCGCGTGCGACTCCTCGCTTTTCAACGCTTCGCCGACCGCAGGAGAAACATAAACCAGAAAACGATCGGCATCATAGGCGTGATGGACACGGACGATTTCACGCATGATTTCGTAGCAGACCGTCTCTACGGTTTTCAGCGTGCCGCGCCCTTTGCAGACCGGGCAATCCTCGCACAGCACATGCTCGATGCTTTCGCGCGTGCGCTTGCGCGTCATCTCCACCAGCCCGAGCGCCGAAAAGCCGTGGATGCCGGTTTTGACCCGATCTTTACTCAGCGCCGACTCCAGCGAGTGCAACACGCGGCGCCGGTGCTCTTCATTACTCATATCGATAAAGTCGATGATGATAATGCCGCCGAGGTTGCGCAGTCGCAGCTGGCGCGCAATCGCCTGCGTCGCCTCGACGTTGGTATTGAATATCGTTTCATCCAGATTGCGGTGCCCGACAAAGGCGCCGGTGTTGATGTCGATAGTGGTCATCGCTTCGGTCTGATCGATGATGAGGTAACCGCCTGATTTAAGCTCTACCTTGCGGTCCAGCGAGCGCTGTATCTCATTCTCAACATCAAAGAGATCGAAGATCGGCTGTTTGCCGGCGTAAAGCTCCAGCTTGTCGGCCATTTCTGGAATGTATTCACGCGTAAACTCCACCAGCAGTTCGCAGGTGAGGCGTGAATCGACACGGATGCGATCCAGCGCCGCGCCGGCGAAATCGCGCAGGATGCGCTGCGCCAGCGCCAGTTCGCCATAGAGCAGGCAGCGGGTCTGGTTGCGTTTTTTACGCTCGGTGACTTTGGTCCAGAGCCGTTTCAGGAAAGCGGCGTCCTGCGCCAGCTCCTCTTCACCGATGCCTTCCGCCGCGGTGCGGATAATAAAGCCGCCAAGATCGTCGCAGTAATCCGCCACTACCGCTTTCAGGCGCTCGCGCTCGCTTTCGCTCTCAATACGCTGGGAGACGCCGACGTGCGAAGCGCCAGGCATAAATACCAGATAGCGCGACGGCAGCGTAATGTCGGTGGTGAGACGCGCGCCTTTGGTGCCGAGCGGATCTTTGACCACCTGCACCATCAGATCCTGACCCTGGCGCACCAGTTCGGCGATATCGCGCACGATAAAGTTTTTCTTTTCATCGCCAGCCACGCACTCGGTGTGCGGCATAATATCGGAGGCGTGCAAAAAAGCGGCTTTCTCCAGACCGATATCGACAAAAGCCGCCTGCATGCCGGGCAGCACGCGACTGACGCGTCCTTTGTAGATATTACCGACAATACCGCGCCGCGCTTCGCGCTCGATATGGATTTCCTGCAAAATGCCGCCGTCAATATAAGCAACGCGCGTCTCGGAAGGCGTGACGTTGACCAGTAATTCAGCCGTCATGTTATCCCCTTACGGCACGCAGTGACTGAAAATGGCTGAATAACTCGCCTGTCTCAACCAACGGCAATCCGACAACCGCGTGATAGCTTCCATTAATTTTGCGGACAAAGTTTCCACCCATGCCCTGAATTCCGTATGCCCCGGCTTTATCCATCGACTCGCCGGTCGCGATATAGGCGGCGATGTCCGCCGCGCTTAACAGTCGAAACGTGACATCCGTCGTCACCAGGCAGTCGAGCGAGCGTTCGCGATCGGCAAGCGCAACGGCGGTCATCACCTGATGCGTCTGAGCGGACAGACGCGTCAGCATTGCGGCGGCATCCGCGGCGTCGCGCGGTTTTTCCAGCACGTCGCCGTTGAGCACGACGATAGTATCCGCGCCCAGCACCGGCAGGTCCTGCTCCGCCACGGCGACGCCAGCGCGCGCTTTGTCATTTGCCAGACGGCGCACATAGTTTTCCGCCGCTTCATCAGGACGGCGTTGCTCTTCAACATCGGTATGGAGACGTTCAAACTGCAGGCCAAGCTGCGTCAGCAGCTCACGTCGACGCGGTGAACCGGAAGCCAGATAGAGGGATAGCATAAAATTCCTTACTGAACAGCGAACTGACGACGAATCTTTCTCATCAATAAGAATAGCCAGGGCCAGAGAATCCCGTCGATAACGCTGCTCCAGAAAATTTCAGGCCTGAATGAAACGTTGATCACCAAAAATTCCGCCCAAAAGACAATCACGTCCACCGCCAGTGACAGCACCATAACCATTAAAGCCTGCTGCCACAACGCTAAGTTGCGGAAAAGCTGGAATTTAAAAGCGACCAGGTAAGCGATGATGCTGAGCGCCAGCGCGCGCACGCCAAGGGTGGACCCGGCAATCAGATCCATTACGCCGCCCAGCACAAAGCCGGTGCCGACGTTGACGCGGTGCGGCAGCGCCAGCACCCAGTAGACCAGGATAAGCAGGATCCATGAGGGCCGGAATATATAGAGCTGTTCCGGCCACGGCATAATCTGCAATACGAGAGCGGCAAGAAAGGACAGCCAGATGACCCAACGCCCCTGGCTGCGGTAACGACTCAAGGCTGGCCTCCGTGCCCGTTCGCAGGCGCGCTTTGCGCGCCGTTGCCGCTGCTGGTCGGCGCAGGCGGTCCCATTTGCGCGGATGGCGCAGGCGGGCCCATCTCGCCCGCTGGCGGCAACACCTGCGGCATCATTTGCATCAGGCGCTCGTTAGCGACGCGATGGACTTCATCCGGCGCCATCGGCATATCGCCGTTCTTGTCCGCGCCCCACAGCAGCAGCAGATAGCGCAGGCGTTGCAGACCGGCGGTTGGCCGCGCCTGAATCACGGTATAAGCCCGCTGCGTGTCCACCTTCACGGAAGAGACAACCGCGACCGGATAACCTTCCGGGAAACGACCGCCCAGCCCGGACGTCACCAGCATATCGCCGACGCGAATATCGGTATTGCCCGGCAGATGCTCCAGCTGCAGATCTTCGGTACAGCCGTTACCTGCCGCGATGACGCGAATGTCGTTGCGCAGCACCTGAATCGGCAGCGCGTGCGACGCATCGCAAATCAGCAGAACGCGACTGGTCACCTGGCCGACGGCGATCACCTGACCAACCACACCTTTGTCACTAATGACCGGCTGGCCTTCGTAGACACCGTTAACGCTGCCTTTGTCGATAACTACTTGATCAGTGTAGGGATCGGTGCCGGTGGAGATCACCTGCGTCACCATCTTGTGCTCATCCTGACGCAGCGGCGAGCCCAGCAGTTCGCGCAGGCGCGCGTTTTCCTGCTTATATTGCCCCAGCATCAGCAGGTCGCTGTTTTTCAGGAAAAGCTCGCGGCGCAGGGCTTTATTTTCCAGCTCAAGCTGCTGACGTGACGCCAGCGAACCGGAAATGCCGTCAAGAATCTGTCGCGGGCCGTTGGCCAGGAAATAAAACGGGCTGACCGATGTGTCCAGATAGTTGCGAATTTGGGTAAACGACCCCAGGCGGCTGTCGGCGACGATTATCGCGATGGCTACTATCACCGCCAAAAACAGGCGCAACTGCAGGGAAGGTCCCCTGCTAAAAATCGGCTTCATATATTCTGCGTGTTCCTCGACAACAGGTAAGGAAGTACGGCCATCGCCGTACTTCCCTGGGCTGGACGTCTGACGCTAACGCACACGGCGTTAGCTTCCACGCGACTCCCTGCGCATTTCGATTCAGGTCTCAGCCGATTGAGGCGATTATTCTTCGCTGAACAAATCGCCGCCATGCATGTCGATCATTTCCAGCGCTTTACCGCCACCGCGCGCCACGCAGGTCAGCGGATCTTCTGCGACGACCACCGGAATACCGGTCTCTTCCATCAGCAGACGATCCAGGTTGCGCAGCAGCGCGCCGCCGCCGGTCAGCACCATGCCGCGTTCGGAGATATCCGACGCCAGTTCCGGCGGGCATTGCTCCAGCGCGACCATTACTGCGCTCACGATGCCGGTCAGCGGCTCCTGCAGCGCTTCAAGAATTTCATTTGAGTTCAGCGTAAAGCCGCGCGGCACCCCTTCCGCAAGGTTACGACCGCGTACTTCGATTTCGCGTACTTCGTCGCCCGGATAGGCTGAGCCGATCTCATGCTTGATACGCTCCGCCGTCGCTTCGCCAATCAGCGAGCCATAGTTACGACGCACATAATTAATAATGGCTTCGTCGAAGCGGTCGCCGCCGATACGGACCGACGAGGAGTAAACCACGCCGTTCAGGGAGATGACCGCCACTTCGGTGGTACCGCCGCCGATATCGACGACCATTGAGCCGGTCGCCTCTGAAACCGGCAGGCCAGCACCGATTGCTGCCGCCATCGGCTCTTCAATCAGAAAGACTTCGCGCGCGCCCGCACCCTGCGCGGATTCACGAATAGCACGACGCTCTACCTGAGTCGCGCCGACCGGCACGCATACCAGCACGCGCGGGCTCGGACGCATAAAGCTGTTGCTGTGCACCTGTTTGATAAAGTGCTGCAGCATTTTTTCAGTAACGAAAAAATCCGCGATCACGCCATCCTTCATCGGGCGAATCGCTGCAATATTACCTGGCGTACGGCCGAGCATCTGTTTTGCATCATGGCCAACGGCCGCCACGCTCTTTGGGGACCCGGCACGGTCCTGGCGAATGGCAACCACGGAAGGCTCGTTCAGCACGATGCCTTGTCCTTTTACATAAATCAGGGTATTCGCGGTACCCAGGTCAATGGACAAGTCATTGGAAAACATGCCACGAAATTTTTTAAACATATCTAAAGGATAATCCTGCAAGCTGGGGGCGGAAAATAAAATCCGCTTACTTTACCAACCACGCGAAGCCGCCACAAGGCGCAAAAACGTTCTGCTTCGGTGAAAAAATAGACCATTTTGACTTAATACGATCGTCAGCGAGAATTAACGGGAGTAAAACAGCGGTATTCACCCGTTTTACCCGCTTTCTGCGCCGGTTCTGGCGCGCTCGTTCGACATAAAATCTAACATTTCCGCTACAGGATGTTGGCGATGCCACCGCCGCTGCCTGTCGGCAAAAGCCTGCTTTAGACGGCCGCCCTCGGAACGGGCTAAATATGATAGCGTTGTGAATACTTTTTCACATTACTGTTTACCGGCAGCGACGGCGCAAAAAGATCGCCCTGCCCGCCCGATACGCCCAGGCCGATAAGCGTCTGCCATTCAGCGTGCGTCCGCACGCCCGTCGCGAAAACCTGCGTCTGGGCGGATTTGCACACTTCCAGCAGGCTCTGCACAAACAGCTGGTTTTCGGTACGCCGATCGATATTGCGCACCAGGCCGGGATCGAGCTTGATCAAATCGATGGGGAATTGCCTGATATAGGCGCTACTCACCACGGTTAAACCGGCCTGATCGACAGCGATACGACAGCCAAACGCCTGCAGCGCGCGGAATACTGGCGCTAAGCGGTTGATGTGTTGACAAACATCTGCCTCAGCAAGTTCAAATAAAAATCGTTTTCTTTGCCCTTTCGTACACTGCAACAGCATATTCTGCAGCCAGTTGATAAAAGGACGCTGTAGCAGCGAGTCGATATTAATCGGCAGCGCCAGCGTTTCGTCAGGCCAGACATCAGATAAGGCGGCGATACGCGTGACCAGCTGGCGATCCCAGCCGTCCGCCATGCCGAACTGCAGCACCAGCGGCATAAACTCAGCCGCCAGCACCTCTTTATCGCCGTCGAAGATACGCATCAGCAGCTCGCGGTGATGGACGCTGCCGTCCAGCAGCACCGCCGGTTTCTGATAGAGACGCGGGCCGCCGCGGCTCAGGGTATTTTCCAGCAGCGTTCGCCAGCGCACGCTGCCGCGCCCGGCGTCCAGCGGATTGCCTTCGCCGTTGGACCAGTTGTTGCCGCCCAGCAGCGCCGCGCGCCGCGTCGCCATTTCTACGTTATCCATGACCTGCGACACGCTCTGGCCGCTGTGCCAGGCGCTGATGCCGATATGGATCAGATCGTCGCGGTTCACCATGCGCATCGGCGGCAGCGAATCCACCGCATTGATCAGCTGGTCCGCGATGCCGTTGGCCTCTTTCAGGCTGCGATGCGGCAGCAACACCGCAAAATCGCTGCGAAAATAGCGGGCCAGCAGCGCGCCGGGATAGCGCAGCACAAACGTAGAGAGCATATTGACCAGATCGTAGAGATACTCATCCACCAGCGTCGTGCCCAGGGTTTCATTGAGCATATCGAGATCGGGCAGGCGCACCATCATTACCACGCCGTGCGTGCCGACATCTTCCTGATCCTCCAGCAGCGTCGCCAGCTGGTTATCGAAAAAAAGCCGATTATTCAGGCCGGTGCGGCTGTCCTGCGCGGCGAAGGCGCGGATCAGCGTGTCGATGCGCAGCCGCTGCTCGCCCGCCTCCTGGAGATCGTTCAGCAGCAGATCGATAGCGCTGCTGGCGCGCGGCGGCCATTCATCGACGTCACCCTTGCGCAGCTGCGTTCGTTCGCCCGCCAGAATCGCCTCGGCGCGCTTTTCCAGTCGTTCCATGCCGCGCCACTGCCGGTTGAGCCAGCAGTGCATCATAAACAGCAGCAGGCTCATCACCAGCACCACAAAGAGAATGGCCGCCAGGGTATAGACGCCGGTAAAGGACTGGAACCAGGTTCTGGCGGGATCGAGCACGACGACGCGCAGCGTGACGCCCTGCTGATGCAGCAGCGGCACGTCAAACTGAATAAAACGGTTGGTTTCATCTTCCAGCATCGGGTTTTCATGCCGGTTAAGCCTGAACGTGACCTCCCTGCCGTTGCGCAGCTCGACCCGTTCGGCATTAATTACCGTCATGGTGTGCAGCATCCAGCTGCGCAGTGCGTCAGTGGGCTGCGTCAGCAGCGCTTGATCCACTTCGGTCGCCAGCGTTTGTACACGTTCTTCAACACGCTGGTGCGTTAGCCAGTAAACGCTAAAAGCGCAGCCCACCAGCATTAGAAACATGGCCAGTAAGCTTAAAGAGGTGATAAACGCAGATAGTTTCGTGGTTATTCGCATCCCTGTGCCTGTTCGCTGCGGTAGTGACCCGTTTGCCCGCCCTGCGCCGCGCCTGACGCAAGCGCGAGCAAAATAGCACAAATTTCGCTATGCGGCAGCGCCGCTGCGTAAGATGAGCAAGTATATCCGTACCAGACAACGGTTATTCTTCGTCGTTCACCTTTTCGGCGCATTCTCATCGGCGAGCCGGCCCAGGAAATTTCATATTTTAGCGGCGAAAGTCGCGCCGATCGGCAATAGTCATCATGCTGAAAAGCATATTCGAGCCGGGAGGTGAGCGATGAAACCCACAAAATATCTGACTGAAGCCGACGTTACGCCGGAAAGCGTCTTTAATATGCGGCGGCGCCAGGTGCTGAAAACCCTCGGCCTGAGTGCCGCCGCGCTGAGCATGCCTGGCGTAGCGCAGGCGGACGTGCTGAGCTGGTTTAAAGGTAACGATCGCCCCGCCGCGCCGGCCGGCCGCGCGCTGGATTTCAGCAAGCCGGAGAAATATCAGGCGAACCTGACGCTGACGCCGGAAGATAAAGTCGCCGGCTATAACAACTTCTACGAGTTCGGGCTTGATAAGGCCGATCCGGCCGCCAACGCCGGCACGCTGAAAACCGATCCCTGGCAGCTGACGATCGACGGCGAAGTGGCGAAGCCAATCACGCTGAACATGGATGATATTTTCAAAAAGTTCGCCATGGAGCAGCGCATCTACCGTATGCGCTGTGTGGAAGCCTGGTCGATGGTGGTGCCCTGGGTCGGTTTCGAACTCAATAAGCTGCTGAAGCTGGCTGAGCCCAACAGCAATGCGCGCTTCGTCGCCTTTCAGACCCTCTATGCGCCCGATCAGATGCCGGGCCAGAAAGACCGCTTTATCGGCGGCGGACTGGACTATCCCTATGTGGAAGGTTTGCGCCTGGATGAGGCGATGCATCCGCTGACCCTGCTCAGCACCGGCGTGTACGGCAAAGCGCTGCCGCCGCAGAACGGTGCGCCGATTCGCCTGACCGTGCCGTGGAAATATGGCTTTAAAGGTATTAAGTCGATCGTCAAAATCACCCTGACGCGCGATCGCCCACCGACGACCTGGAGCCAGATCGCGGCAAACGAATATGGCTTTTACGCCAATGTTAACCCACACGTCGACCATCCGCGCTGGTCACAGGCGACCGAACGCTTTATCGGACCGGGCGGCACCCTCAGCGTTAAGCGTCAGCCGACGCTGCTGTTTAACGGCTACGCCGATGAAGTCGCCTCGCTCTATCGCGGGCTGGATCTGCGGGAGAACTACTGAGTGCGCCTGACGCTGAAACAGATCGTCTGGCTGAAGGCGGTCCTGCATCTGGCGGCTTTTTTGCCGCTGGCTTACCTCTTTATAGCGGCGAGCCAGGGGTGGCTGAGCGCCGATCCGGCGAAGGATATTCAGCACTTCACCGGCAGAATGGCGTTGAAGCTGCTGCTGGGCACGCTGCTGGTCTCGCCGCTGACGCGCTATATGAAGCAGCCGCTGCTGATTCGCACTCGCCGCCTGCTTGGCGTCTGGACCTTTGTCTGGGCTTCTCTCCATCTGCTGAGTTACTACCTGCTGGAGCTGGGCGTCGATAACCTGGGGCTGCTGGGCCGCGAGCTGGTTTCGCGCCCCTATCTCACCCTGGGCATTCTGACCTGGCTGATTCTGCTGGCGCTGACGGTGACCTCCTTCCAGCGCGCCCAGCGCAAACTCGGCCGCCGCTGGCAAACGCTGCATAATTTTATCTATCTGGCGGCGATCCTCGCTCCCATTCACTATCTCTGGTCGGTGAAAGTTCTCTCGCCGCAGCCGCTGCTCTACGCGCTGGCGGCGCTGGTGTTGTTAGCGTGGCGTTACAAAAAGTTTCGTCACTGGCTGCCGCGCTAAGTTGTCTTCTCCCCATCATTTCTGATAAAAGGTGTGGCCTTCGGGCCACGCTGGATCAACTTCGCAGATAAGACCAGTATTTTGCTGCGAATTGCCCCGAAACGGATATAATGCCCGGCTTTGTTGCGCGCGGTGTCGCCTTTTTGGGCGCGACGGGTGACAAACGGAAGATAGCAAGGTATTTTACGCGATGCCTCAATGATTGCGGGAGATGGCAGCAAGATGGCGCATAAATTTCACATTCTGCTTTTGAATGGTCCCAACCTTAACCTGCTGGGAACCCGCGAGCCGGAAAAGTATGGGCGCACCACGCTGCAGCAGATCGTCAGCGATTTGACAGCGCAGGCGAGCCAGCTTGATGTGGAACTGAGCCATTTGCAGTCTAATGCGGAATATCAGCTGATCGATCGCATTCATGAGGCCAGAGGCAATGTGGATTACATCATTATTAATCCCGCTGCATTTACGCACACCAGCGTAGCATTGCGCGATGCCCTTCTGGCGGTAAGCATTCCTTTTATCGAGGTGCACCTCTCTAACGTGCACGCGCGTGAACCTTTCCGCCACCACTCCTATCTTTCTGACGTATCCGCCGGTGTCATTTGCGGTTTAGGCGCCGACGGCTACTCATGGGCTTTACAAACGGCAGTAAAACGCCTGTCTCACTCCAATTAAACAGAGTACGGAACCACACTCATGGATATTCGTAAAATTAAAAAACTGATCGAACTGGTTGAAGAATCCGGCATTGCTGAGCTGGAAATTTCTGAGGGCGAAGAGTCCGTTCGTATCAGCCGTGCACCTGCCAATGTGGGTTACCCTGTCATGCAGCAGGCTTTCGCCGCGCCGGCTCCGCAGCCTGCGCTGGCCACTGCCGTTGCGCCGATCGCAGCGCCGGTAGTTGAGTCCGCCAAACCTGCTGAAATCAGCGGCCATATCGTACGCTCGCCGATGGTCGGTACCTTCTATCGCACCCCAAGCCCGGATGCGAAAGCTTTTGTTGAAATCGGACAGAAAGTCAACGCCGGCGACACGCTCTGCATCGTTGAAGCGATGAAGATGATGAACCAGATCGAAGCCGACAAATCTGGCATCGTAAAAGCCATTCTGGTCGAAAGCGGCCAGCCGGTTGAATTTGACGAGCCGCTGGTCGTCATCGAATAACGAGGCGAACCATGCTGGATAAAATTGTCATTGCTAACCGCGGTGAAATCGCGCTGCGTATTCTCCGCGCCTGTAAAGAGCTGGGCATCAAGACCGTGGCGGTGCACTCCACTGCAGATCGCGATCTGAAGCATGTGCTGCTGGCGGACGAAACCGTCTGCATCGGCCCCGCTCAGTCAGTGAAAAGCTACCTCAACATCCCTGCCCTGATCTCCGCCGCCGAGATCACCGGCGCGGTCGCCATCCATCCCGGCTACGGCTTCCTTTCTGAGAACGCCGATTTTGCCGAGCAGGTTGAGCGTTCCGGCTTTATCTTTATCGGCCCGAAAGCGGACACCATTCGCCTGATGGGTGACAAAGTTTCCGCCATTAACGCGATGAAGAAAGCGGGCGTACCGACCGTACCCGGTTCCGACGGTTCGCTGGGTGACGACATGGAGAAAAACCGCGCTATCGCTAAGCGTATCGGTTATCCGGTCATCATCAAGGCGTCTGGCGGCGGCGGCGGTCGCGGTATGCGCGTCGTGCGCAGCGACAAAGAGCTCGAGCAGTCCATCAACATGACGAAAGCGGAAGCCAAAGCGGCCTTCAGCAACGACATGGTGTACATGGAGAAGTATCTCGAGAATCCGCGTCATATCGAGATTCAGGTGCTGGCCGACGGCCAGGGCAACGCCATCTATCTGGCTGAGCGCGACTGCTCTATGCAGCGTCGCCACCAGAAAGTGGTCGAAGAAGCACCAGCGCCGGGCATTACGCCGGAACTGCGTCGCTATATCGGCGAACGCTGCTCTAACGCCTGTATCGAAATCGGCTACCGCGGCGCAGGCACCTTCGAGTTCCTGTATGAAAACGGCGAGTTCTACTTTATCGAGATGAACACCCGTATTCAGGTTGAGCATCCGGTTACCGAGATGATCACCGGCGTGGATCTGATTAAAGAGCAGCTGCGTATCGCTGCCGGTCAGCCGCTCTCAATCAAGCAGGAAGATGTGGTGATCCGCGGCCATGCGGTCGAGTGCCGTATCAACGCGGAAGATCCGAATACCTTCCTGCCGAGCCCGGGCAAAATCACCCGTTTCCACGCGCCGGGCGGCTTTGGCGTCCGCTGGGAATCGCATATTTACGCCGGCTACAGCGTGCCGCCGTACTATGACTCCATGATCGGCAAGCTGATCTGCTATGGCGAAACCCGCGACGTGGCGATTGCCCGCATGAAGAACGCGCTGGCTGAGCTGATCATCGACGGCATCAAGACCAACATTGAGCTGCAGATGCGCATCATGTCCGACGAATACTTCCAGCAGGGTGGCACCAACATCCACTATCTGGAGAAGAAACTCGGCCTGTACGATAAGTAAGCACAGCGCTGACTAATAGCGAGGCCGGTGATACCGGCCTTTTTCATTTTTGTCGCCGTAGAGGTTGCATAATGGACTGGCGTTTTCTGCAAGCGAATAAAGAGGCGCGCTGGGCGCTTTACCTGACGCTGGCCTATCTGGCCGTCTGGGGCCTCTCAGCGTGGCTGGGTGGCGATGAAACCGGCGTCACCGGCCTGCCGCGCTGGTTTGAACTCTCCTGCGTTTTTGCCCCGCTGCTGTTTATCGTGTTGTGCTGGCTGATGGTACGTCTGGTATTCCGCGATATGCCGCTGGAGGATAACGATGGAAAATGAAATCATTCTTCCACTGCTGGCTTACCTGGTGCTGATCGCCGGGCTGTCGGTTTTTGCCATGCGCAAACAGCGTCAGGGCAATTTTCTCACTGAATACTTTCTTGGCAGCCGATCCATGGGCGGTTTCGTCCTGGCGATGACCATTACCACCACCTATATCAGCGCCAGCTCTTTTATCGGCGGTCCCGGCGCGGCCTATAAATATGGTCTCGGCTGGGTATTGCTGGCGATGATCCAGGTGCCGGCGGTCTGGCTGTCGCTCGGCGTATTAGGGAAAAAGTTCGCTATTCTGGCGCGCCGCTATAACGCGGTGACGCTGAACGATATGCTTTACGCCCGCTACCGCAGCACGCTGCTGATCTGGCTGGCGAGCGTTAGCCTGCTGGTGGCCTTTATCGGCGCGATGACGGTGCAGTTTATTGGCGGCGCGCGTCTGCTGGAGACCGCCGCCGGTATTCCCTACGATACCGGCCTGCTGATTTTCGGCGGCACCATCGCGCTCTATACCGCCTTCGGCGGCTTTCGCGCCAGCGTGCTCAACGACGCCATGCAGGGCCTGGTGATGCTGGTCGGCACCTTTCTGCTGCTGTTCGCCGTGATCCATCAGGCGGGTGGGCTCGGCACCGCGGTAGATAAACTGCGCGCTATCGATCCGCAGCTGGTCACGCCGGAAGGCGTCGGTAACGTGATCAATCCGACCTTTCTCAGCTCCTTCGCGGTGCTGGTCTGTTTCGGCGTGATTGGCCTGCCGCATACCGCCGTGCGCTGTATCTCCTATAAAGACAGCAAAGCGATGCATCGGGGCATTATCCTCGGCACGATCGTAGTCGTCGTGCTCATGCTCGGTATGCATCTGGCCGGCGCGCTCGGCCGGGCGATCCTGCCGGATCTGGCAATTCCCGATCGTGTGATCCCGACGCTGATGATTACCGTTCTGCCACCGATGGCCGCGGGCGTGTTTCTCGCCGCGCCGATGGCAGCGATCATGTCGACGATCAACGCGCAGCTGCTGCAGGCCTCCGCTACGCTGATCAAAGATCTCTATTTGCGCATCGCGCCGCGCCAGAGCGCAAACGAAAAGCGTCTGCGTATGTTGTCCGGCACCATCACCTTTGTGCTAGGCGCGCTGCTGCTGCTGGCGGCATGGAATCCGCCGGATATGATTATCTGGCTTAACCTGCTCGCCTTCGGCGGTCTGGAGGCCGTCTTTCTCTGGCCGCTGGTGCTCGGCCTTTACTGGTCGCGCGCCAATGCCGCGGGCGCCATTTCCGGTATGCTGGTGGGCGCGGGAAGTTACACGCTGCTTGCCAGCCTGAATATTCAATGGGGTGGCTTCCACCCTATCGTTCCGTCATTGACCTTAAGCCTGCTGGCTTTTCTGGTCGGTAATCTGTTTGGCCGCGCGCCTGATGCTGCGCTGGAATAAAGAGAAACGCTATGCCATGGATTCAAATCAAAATTAACAGCACCGGCGAACACGCCGAAACGCTCAGCGATGCCCTGATGGAGAGCGGCGCAGTCTCCGTGACCTTTCAGGATACGCACGATAACCCGGTCTATGAGCCGCTTCCTGGCGAAACCCGCCTGTGGGGCGATACCGATGTCATCGGCCTCTTTGACGCAGAAACGGACATGGATGATGTAGTGGCGGAGCTGAGCCAGCATCCGCTGCTGGGATCCGGCTTCCGCCATAAGATCGAACAGATCGAAGATAAAGACTGGGAGCGCGAATGGATGGATAATTTCCATCCCATGCGCTTCGGCGAGCGGCTGTGGATCTGCCCAAGCTGGCGTGACGTGCCGGATCCTGACGCCGTTAACGTCATGCTCGATCCGGGCATGGCGTTCGGCACCGGCACCCATCCGACGACCTCGCTCTGTCTGAGCTGGCTTGACGGGCTGGATCTGGCGGGTAAAACGGTGATCGATTTCGGCTGCGGATCCGGCATTCTGGCAATTGCGGCGCTGAAGCTGGGCGCGGCGCAGGCGATTGGCATCGATATCGATCCGCAGGCGATCCAGGCGAGCCGCGATAATGCGGAACGCAACGGCGTCGCCGATCGTCTGTCGCTCTATCTGCCGCACCAGCAGCCAGAGAACCTGCAGGCTGACGTAGTGGTCGCCAACATTCTTGCCGGTCCGCTGCGCGAGCTGGCGCCGCTGATTAGCGTACTGCCGAAAACAGGCGGACATCTGGGGCTATCAGGCGTGCTGGCCAGCCAGGCGGATGGGGTTTGCGAGGCCTATGCCGATTGTTTCACTCTCGATCCGGTGGCGGAAAAAGAGGAGTGGTGCCGCATTACCGGCGTACGTCGTTAAGCGGGCTGACAGGCCAGTTGCCGCTGGCCTGCTATCAGGCGGAGCACGCGACATGACGGTATAAAGCGAGGTAATTACGTTCAGGCCGCAACGATGTTAGCGCAATAAAGCGCCATCTGGGCGTCATATCTCTGGTTAATTACCTGATGTGGCGCTTTTTATGTTGTGATTTACGGCATGGTTTAAGAAAAATTTTTGTTCACAATTTCAGCGTATTTTTTTAATGCATTGAATTTTAATGGAAATTAAAAAATTGGCCGCTGTTTGACCTGCTTTCTTCCATTATTTACGGCGAATTGTTCAAAGTTTGGCCTTTCATCTTCGGTAAAAAATGCGTAATATACGCCGCCTTGCGAACAGTTACGGTCACTTCTTCTTCATGCGCATTGGACACCACCAGCTTCGTAATCGACTCATTGCTGCGCCGATGGCCGGGATCACCGATAAGCCATTCCGCACCCTCTGTTTTGAGAACGGCGCCGGTATGGCGGTCTCCGAGATGCTGTCATCTAACCCTGAAGTCTGGGCGAGTGACAAATCCCGTTTGCGTATGGTGCACAGTGACGAGCCCGGTGTTCGCGCCGTGCAGATTGCAGGTTGCGATCCTGATGATATGGCCGCCGCCGCGCGCATTAATGTGGCGTCTGGCGCGCAGATCATCGATATCAACATGGGCTGCCCGGCCAAGAAAGTGAATCGTAAGATGGCAGGCTCAGCGCTGCTGCAGTATCCCGAGCTGGTGAAGTCTATTCTCACCGCCGTGGTTAACGCAGTGGATGTGCCCGTTACGCTGAAGATTCGCACCGGCTGGGATCCGGAAAACCGTAACTGTGTAGAGATTGCCCAATTGGCTGAACGCTGTGGCGTTCAGGCCCTGACGATACATGGACGCACTCGTGCCTGCCTGTTCAACGGGGAAGCTGAATACGACAGCATTCGGACAGTTAAGCAGAGTGTCACCATTCCCGTTATCGCGAATGGCGACATAACTGACCCGCATAAAGCCAGAGCCGTGCTTGACTATACGGGGGCGGATGCCCTGATGATAGGCCGCGCGGCTCAGGGAAGACCGTGGATCTTCCGGGAAATCCAGCATTATCTGGACACTGGGGAGCTGCTTGCGCCGCTGCCGCTGGCAGAGGTGAAGCGTATGCTCGTTACGCATATACGTGAGCTGCACGACTTTTATGGTCCAGGCAAGGGATACCGTATAGCGCGAAAGCACGTCTCCTGGTATTTGCAGGAGCATGCCCCTAATGACCAGTTTCGGCGCACATTCAACGCCATAGAGGATGCCAGCGAACAGCTGGAGGCGTTGGAGGCATACTTCGAAAATCTTGCGTAAACGAAATAAAGAGCTGAAAGAACTATGTTCGAACAACGCGTAAATTCTGACGTACTGACCGTTTCTACCGTTAACTCACAGGATCAGGTGACGCAAAAGCCACTGCGTGATTCGGTTAAACAGGCACTGAAGAACTATTTTGCTCAACTGAACGGTCAGGATGTTAATGACCTCTATGAGCTGGTACTGGCTGAAGTCGAGCAGCCACTGTTGGACATGGTGATGCAGTATACCCGTGGCAACCAGACCCGTGCTGCGCTGATGATGGGTATCAACCGTGGTACTCTGCGTAAGAAACTGAAAAAATACGGCATGAACTGATTTTTAGTTGATGCGGTAAATGACGCCAGCCTGAGTGCTGGCGTTTTTATTGGTACAGGTTTTGCGGTAGCGCCTGAAGCGGTGAAACAAATGCCGCAGGATGGTAACCTTAGTTGCAATCGCGCCAGTGAAAATTACCCGCGTATTTATTCCCTCTTATTTCTCCGATAGCCTGCTTTTTCTCCGGCCTCCTTTGCCGCCACGCCAGCGCTGACGCCAGCCCAGTGATCTGCGTTCGCGAAAAACGTAACGTGTTTCTGGCTTACATTCTGTCCTGAGCTTTGGCTCACATTGCTTCCATATAGTGAAACTATTTGCACTAATTGTGATCGAGGCGACTCGCTTTGCTTCCTTTTGGTGCGCGATAGTAGCGCTGCTCTCCCACTACTTCAGATTAATAAGAGATCTCTCAAGCCCACTCGAGTTTCTGCAAACCTGGCACCAGCTTTGCAGAGCTATGCGTGGCTGACCGCCACAGACAGGTAATAGCGCGCTGCAGAGTGCGCATCAAACATAACAAAATAATTACGCCACACAGGATGCTTTATGAAAAAGATGATGCTCTCTACGCTGGTCGCCGCCGCTGCGCTCTTCGCGGTAACTCAGCAGGCGCACGCCGGCACCACGCTGGATGCAATTAAGAAGAAAGGTTTTGTGCAGTGCGGTATCAGCGATGGGCTGCCGGGCTTCTCCTACGCCGACGCCAGCGGCAAATTCTCCGGCATTGACGTCGACGTTTGCCGCGCGGCCGCGGCCGCTGTTTTCGGCGACGCCAGTAAGGTGAAATATACGCCGCTGACCGCGAAAGAGCGTTTCACCGCACTGCAGTCAGGCGAAGTAGACATCCTGTCACGCAACACTACCTGGACCTCGTCGCGCGACGGCGGAATGGGCTTCCTGTTCGCCGGCGTGAATTACTATGACGGCATCGGCTTTTTGACTCACCAGAAAGCAGGCCTGAAGAGCGCGAAAGAGCTGGACGGCGCGACCGTCTGTATTCAGGCGGGCACCGATACGGAACTTAACGTGGCTGACTTTTTCAAAGCCAACAAGATGCAATATACCCCGGTGACTTTCGACCGCTCTGATGAATCCGCCAAAGCGCTGGACAGCGGCCGCTGCGATACCCTGGCTTCCGATCAGTCTCAGCTCTATGCGCTGCGCATCAAACTCGGTAAGCCGGATGATTTTATCGTTCTGCCGGAAGTCATCTCGAAAGAACCGCTGGGCCCGGTCGTACGTCGCGGCGACGATGACTGGTTCACCATTGTTAAGTGGTCGCTCTACGCCATGCTGAACGCTGAAGAGATGGGCATCAACTCGAAGAACGTCGACCAGATGACGGCTAAGCCAACCACGCCGGATATGGCACACCTGCTGGGCGCGGAAGGCGACTTTGGCAAAGACCTGAAGCTCGACAACAAGTGGGCTTATAACATCATTAAGCAGGTCGGCAACTACCAGGAAGTCTTCGACCGCAACGTGGGCAAAGATAGCGCGCTGAAGATCGCGCGCGGTCAGAATGCGTTGTGGAATCAGGGCGGCATTCAGTACGCCCCGCCGGTCCGCTAATCAACGATGTTAACGGGACGCCGCGCCGCGCGGCGTCCTGCCTGCGTTTTGTCTCTGAGGTTTCAACATGTCACAACGCCCAAGCGTGAAAAGGGACATTTCATTCGGTAATCCCGCGGTTCGCGCCTGGCTTTACCAGATTATCGCCGTCGTCGCGGTAGTGGCCGTGGTGGGTTATCTGATCCACAACACGATAATCAACCTTGCCAGCCGCGGCATCACGTCCGGATTTGGCTTTCTTGAACGCAGCGCCGGTTTCGGCATTATTCAGCATCTGATCGACTACACCGAAGGCGATACCTACGCACGCGTCTTCCTGGTTGGCCTGACCAACACCCTGCTGGTTTCTGCGCTCTGCATCGTTTTCGCTTCGCTGCTGGGTTTTTTTATTGGCCTGGCGCGTCTGTCGGATAACTGGCTGTTGCGCAAGCTTTCAACTATCTATATCGAAACGTTCCGCAATATTCCGCCGCTGCTGCAGATCTTCTTCTGGTACTTCGCGGTATTACGTAACCTTCCCGGCCCGCGTCAGGCGTTAAGCGCGTTCGATCTCGCCTTTATCAGCAATCGCGGCCTCTACGTCCCCTGCCCGCAATATGCGCCCGGCTCCTGGCCGTTTATCATCGCGCTGGCGCTGGCGGCCGCAGGCAGCTATGCGCTGTTCCGCTATCACCGCCGGTATCAGCTCAAGACCGGCCAGCTGCGCCGTACCTGGCCTGCGGCTATCGCTATGCTGGTGCTGTTTCCTGCTGTGGCGCATCTGGGTTTTGGCGCGGCCACGCACTGGGACCTGCCGACGCTGCACGGTTTTAACTTCCGCGGCGGCTTCGTGATGATCCCTGAGCTGGCGGCGCTTACCCTGGCGCTTTCTGTCTATACCTCCTCGTTTATCGCTGAGGTGATCCGCGCCGGCATCCAGTCCGTGCCGCACGGCCAGCACGAAGCCGCTCGCTCGCTGGGGCTGCCTAATCCGGTAACGCTGCGCCAGGTCATTATCCCGCAGGCGATGCGCGTTATTATTCCGCCGCTTACCAGCCAGTATCTCAATATCGTGAAAAACTCCTCGCTGGCCGCGGCCATCGGCTATCCCGATATGGTGTCGCTGTTTGCCGGTACGGTGCTGAACCAGACCGGCCAGGCGATCGAAACCATTGCCATCACCATGGGGGTCTATCTGGTGATTAGCCTGGTAATTTCACTGCTGATGAATATCTATAACCGCAAAATTGCGCTGGTTGAGCGCTAAGAGAACGGGATGACGATGTCTGTTACCACACACGAAACCTCGCCGGTTGCTACGTCGCCGCTGAGACGCGCCTGGGGCTGGGCGCGTAAAAATCTTTTTTCCAGCTGGTTCAATACGCTGCTGACGTTGTTCTGCCTCTGGCTGATGTGGCAGGTGATCCCGCCCGCGCTGGAGTGGCTGGTGTTCCAGGCGAACTGGGTGGGTGAGACGCGTGCCGACTGCACCAAAGAGGGCGCATGCTGGGTATTTATCCATGCGCGTTTCGGCCAGTTTATGTATGGACTCTATCCGCACGAGCTGCGATGGCGTATTAATCTGGCGCTGATAGCTGGCGTAGCCTCTCTTATCCCAATGTTTATGAAATCTCTGCCGCAACGTGGCCGCTACATTGCCTGCTGGGCGGTGCTTTATCCTCTCACCGTCTGGGTGCTGATGTCTGGCGGCCTTCTGGGGCTGGAGCATGTCGAAACACGCCAGTGGGGCGGACTGACATTAACGCTGATTATCGCCGCCGTCGGGATCGCCGGCGCATTGCCGCTGGGTATTCTGCTGGCGCTGGGACGCCGCTCGCGGATGCCGGTAGTGCGAACGCTATCGATCATTTTTATTGAGTTCTGGCGCGGCGTGCCGCTGATTACCGTGCTGTTTATGTCATCGGTCATGCTGCCGCTGTTTATGTCGGAAGGAACCAGTATCGATAAGCTGGTGCGCGCGCTGGTTGGGGTGATTCTGTTCCAGTCGGCCTACGTGGCCGAAGTGGTACGCGGCGGCTTACAGGCGTTGCCGAAAGGCCAGTATGAGGCGGCGGAATCGCTGGCGCTTGGCTACTGGAAAACCCAGGTGCTGGTGATTTTACCGCAGGCGTTGAAGCTCACTATTCCTGGCCTGGTGAACACCATTATTGCGTTGTTTAAGGATACCAGCCTGGTGATCATCATCGGTCTGTTCGACCTTTTCAGCAGCGTGCAGCAGGCCACTGTCGATCCCGCCTGGCTGGGCATGTCGACGGAAGGCTATGTTTTTGCCGCGCTGGTCTACTGGATTTTCTGTTTTAGCATGTCGCGCTATAGCCAGCATCTGGAGAAGCGCTTTCACACCGGGCGTAAATCGCACTGAGGTTTTCCATGACACAAAATTTGCATCACGATTCAGCTTTAATGATTTCGCTCGAGAACGTGAATAAGTGGTACGGGCAGTTTCATGTTCTGAAAGACATTAACCTGCAGGTGAAACCGCGAGAACGCATCGTACTATGCGGTCCTTCCGGTTCCGGTAAGTCCACGACGATTCGCTGTATCAACCATCTGGAAGAGCATCAGCAAGGACGTATCGTGGTCGACGGCATCCATCTTAATGATGATGTGCGTAATATTGAGCGCGTACGGACTGAAGTCGGTATGGTGTTTCAGCATTTTAATCTTTTCCCACATCTGACCGTTTTACAGAACTGTACTCTGGCCCCCATCTGGGTGCGCAAGACAGCGAAAAAAGAGGCTGAAGAGCTGGCGATGCATTATCTGCAGCGCGTGCGAATTGCAGAACATGCGCATAAGTTTCCGGGGCAGCTCTCCGGTGGACAGCAACAGCGCGTGGCGATCGCGCGCTCGCTCTGTATGAAGCCGAAAATTATGCTGTTTGATGAGCCAACCTCAGCGCTGGATCCGGAGATGGTTAAAGAGGTGCTGGATACCATGATAGGGCTGGCGGAAGATGGCATGACGATGCTGTGCGTTACTCATGAGATGGGCTTTGCCCGCACCGTCGCTGATCGCGTGATCTTTATGGATCGCGGCGAGATCGTGGAAATGGCGCCGCCGCAGACCTTTTTCTCAAACCCTGTGTCCGAGCGTACGCGTGCGTTTTTATCGCAGGTTATTCATTAACGACGGCCAACAGATCGACGCCCCGGACAGGTTCCGGGGTTTTTTATGCGCGCAAACGGTGAATTGCAGAAAAGAAAAAAGCCCTTTGCGTATGCAAAGGGCTTTTTCTTGTTTGATGCCTGGCAGTTCCCTACTCTCGCATGGGGAGACCCCACACTACCATCGGCGCTACGGCGTTTCACTTCTGAGTTCGGCATGGGGTCAGGTGGGACCGGTCAGGTGGGACCGCCGCGCTAAAGCCGCCAGGCAAATTCTTTATTCGCCGAACTCTTACGTAACTGGTGCTGATACCCAGAGTCGAACTGGGGACCTCACCCTTACCAAGGGTGCGCTCTACCAACTGAGCCATATCAGCACACTGTATTTGGATGCCTGGCAGTTCCCTACTCTCGCATGGGGAGACCCCACACTACCATCGGCGCTACGGCGTTTCACTTCTGAGTTCGGCATGGGGTCAGGTGGGACCGCCGCGCTAA
>NZ_RARB01000003.1:519690-522655 GCF_003612015.1 Pantoea piersonii
TCGCGTCTCACAAAACGCCTCTGGCGTTGTAAGGTTAAGCCTCACGGGTCATTAGTACCGGTTAGCTCAACGCATCGCTGCGCTTACACACCCGGCCTATCAACGTCGTCGTCTTCAACGTCCCTTCAGGAGCATCAAGTGCTCAGGGAAAACTCATCTCGGGGCAAGTTTCGTGCTTAGATGCTTTCAGCACTTATCTCTTCCGCACTTAGCTACCGGGCAGTGCCATTGGCATGACAACCCGAACACCAGCGGTGCGTTCACTCCGGTCCTCTCGTACTAGGAGCAACCCCCCTCAGTTTTCCAGCGCCCACGGCAGATAGGGACCGAACTGTCTCACGACGTTCTAAACCCAGCTCGCGTACCACTTTAAACGGCGAACAGCCGTACCCTTGGGACCTACTTCAGCCCCAGGATGTGATGAGCCGACATCGAGGTGCCAAACACCGCCGTCGATATGAACTCTTGGGCGGTATCAGCCTGTTATCCCCGGAGTACCTTTTATCCGTTGAGCGATGGCCCTTCCATTCAGAACCACCGGATCACTATGACCTGCTTTCGCACCTGCTCGAGCCGTCACTCTCGCAGTCAAGCTGGCTTATGCCATTGCACTAACCTCCTGATGTCCGACCAGGATTAGCCAACCTTCGTGCTCCTCCGTTACGCTTTGGGAGGAGACCGCCCCAGTCAAACTACCCACCAGACACTGTCCGCAGCCCGGGTAACGGGCCTACGTTAGAACACCAGCCATTAAAGGGTGGTATTTCAAGGATGGCTCCACGCAGACTGGCGTCCACGCTTCAAAGCCTCCCACCTATCCTACACATCAAGGACCAGTGTTCAGTGTCAAGCTGTAGTAAAGGTTCACGGGGTCTTTCCGTCTTGCCGCGGGTACACTGCATCTTCACAGCGATTTCAATTTCACTGAGTCTCGGGTGGAGACAGCCTGGCCATCATTACGCCATTCGTGCAGGTCGGAACTTACCCGACAAGGAATTTCGCTACCTTAGGACCGTTATAGTTACGGCCGCCGTTTACCGGGGCTTCGATCAAGAGCTTCTCCTTACGGATAACCCCATCAATTAACCTTCCGGCACCGGGCAGGCGTCACACCGTATACGTCCACTTTCGTGTTTGCACAGTGCTGTGTTTTTAATAAACAGTTGCAGCCAGCTGGTATCTTCGACTGGCCTCGGCTCCGGGAGCAAGTCCCTTCACCTACGCGCCAGCGTGCCTTCTCCCGAAGTTACGGCACCATTTTGCCTAGTTCCTTCACCCGAGTTCTCTCAAGCGCCTTGGTATTCTCTACCTGACCACCTGTGTCGGTTTGGGGTACGATTTCGTGTTGCCTGATGCTTAGAGGCTTTTCCTGGAAGCAGGGCATTTGTTGCTTCAGCACCGTAGTGCCTCGTCGTCACGCCTCAGCCTTGACCATCCGGATTTGCCTGGATAGTCAGCCTACACGCTTAAACCGGGACAACCGTCGCCCGGCCAACATAGCCTTCTCCGTCCCCCCTTCGCAGCAACACCAAGTACAGGAATATTAACCTGTTTCCCATCGACTACGCCTTTCGGCCTCGCCTTAGGGGTCGACTCACCCTGCCCCGATTAACGTTGGACAGGAACCCTTGGTCTTCCGGCGAGCGGGCTTTTCACCCGCTTTATCGTTACTTATGTCAGCATTCGCACTTCTGATACCTCCAGCAGCCCTCACAGGCCACCTTCAACGGCTTACAGAACGCTCCCCTACCCAACAGTATCGCTACTGCTGCCGCAGCTTCGGTGCATGGTTTAGCCCCGTTACATCTTCCGCGCAGGCCGACTCGACCAGTGAGCTATTACGCTTTCTTTAAATGATGGCTGCTTCTAAGCCAACATCCTGGCTGTCTGGGCCTTCCCACATCGTTTCCCACTTAACCATGACTTTGGGACCTTAGCTGGCGGTCTGGGTTGTTTCCCTCTTCACGACGGACGTTAGCACCCGCCGTGTGTCTCCCGTGATAACATTCTTCGGTATTCGCAGTTTGCATCGGGTTGGTAAGCCGGGATGGCCCCCTAGCCGAAACAGTGCTCTACCCCCGAAGATGAGTTCACGAGGCGCTACCTAAATAGCTTTCGGGGAGAACCAGCTATCTCCCGGTTTGATTGGCCTTTCACCCCCAGCCACAGGTCATCCGCTAATTTTTCAACATTAGTCGGTTCGGTCCTCCAGTTAGTGTTACCCAACCTTCAACCTGCCCATGGCTAGATCACCGGGTTTCGGGTCTATACCCTGCAACTTAACGCCCAGTTAAGACTCGGTTTCCCTGCGGCTCCCCTATACGGTTAACCTTGCTACAGAATATAAGTCGCTGACCCATTATACAAAAGGTACGCAGTCACCCCATAAAAGAGGCTCCCACTGCTTGTACGTACACGGTTTCAGGTTCTGTTTCACTCCCCTCGCCGGGGTTCTTTTCGCCTTTCCCTCACGGTACTGGTTCACTATCGGTCAGTCAGGAGTATTTAGCCTTGGAGGATGGTCCCCCCATATTCAGACAGGATACCACGTGTCCCGCCCTACTCATCGAGCTCACAGCATGTGCACTTTCGTGTACGGGAGTATCACCCTGTACCCTGCGACTTTCCAGACGCTTCCACTAGTGCACAAGCTGATTCAGGCTCTGGGCTGCTCCCCGTTCGCTCGCCGCTACTGGGGGAATCTCGGTTGATTTCTTTTCCTCGGGGTACTTAGATGTTTCAGTTCCCCCGGTTCGCCTCATGCCACTATGTATTCATGACATGATAGTGTGACGAGTCACACTGGGTTTCCCCATTCGGACATCGCCGGCTGTAGCGGTTCATATCACCTTGCCGGCGCTTTTCGCAGATTAGCACGTCCTTCATCGCCTCTGACTGCCAGGGCATCCACCGTGTACGCTTAGTCGCTTAACCTCACAACCCACAGGCGTCTTGCGACGTGCGG
>NZ_RARB01000004.1 GCF_003612015.1 Pantoea piersonii
TTAGCGCGGCGGTCCCACCTGACCCCATGCCGAACTCAGAAGTGAAACGCCGTAGCGCCGATGGTAGTGTGGGGTCTCCCCATGCGAGAGTAGGGAACTGCCAGGCATCCATACAGAAAAGCCCCCTGCTGACGCAGGGGGCTTTTTTACGTCTGTCGATCGCTGAAATTTATCTCTCAATATGCTTTAACCTGCCTTTTTATCACCTGATTTTTGCCTCTTACGCTCTGTTTGCCGTTTTTAGCTGAAACATTTTCATTTATCGCATGAAGACTCGACATCATCATGTCGCCAGGTTATGGTTGGGCATCTGGATGTCTAAACGTATATACGGTTGTGAAGAGGAAAGCCGCACATGCCAATCAGGGTTCCCGACGAATTACCGGCAGTAAATTTCTTGCGTAATGAGAACGTCTTTGTGATGACCTCATCGCGCGCCAGTGTTCAGGAAATCCGTCCGTTAAAAGTTCTGGTGCTCAATCTGATGCCGAAAAAGATCGAGACGGAAAACCAGTTCCTGCGACTGCTCTCCAACTCGCCCTTACAGATCGACATACAGCTGCTGCGTATCGACAGCCGCGAATCGCGCAATACGCCGACGGAGCATCTCAACAACTTTTACTGCAACTTTGATGATATTCAGCACGATAACTTTGACGGGCTGATTGTCACTGGCGCGCCGCTTGGTCTGGTAGATTTTAACGATGTCGCTTACTGGCCGCAGATCCAGCGCGTGCTGCACTGGGCGAAAGAGCATGTAACCTCAACGCTTTTTGTCTGCTGGGCAGTGCAGGCGGCGCTGAATATTCTTTACGGCATTCCCAAGCAGACGCGTCAGAACAAACTGTCGGGCGTGTATGAACATCATATTTTGCATCCCCACGCACTGCTGACGCGCGGCTTTGACGATAACTTTCTCGCGCCGCATTCGCGCTATGCCGATTTCCCGACGCAGCTGATCGCGGATTATACCGACCTGGAGCTGTTCGCCGAATCTGAGCAGACCGGCGCCTATCTGATGGCCAGTAAAGACAAACGTCTGGTTTTTGTTACCGGCCATCCTGAATATGACGCGCTCACTCTGTCTGGCGAATACCACCGGGATTACGAGGCGGGCCTGCAGCCGGAAGTGCCCTTTAACTATTTTCCCCAGGACAATCCGGAACTGCCGCCGCGCGCGACCTGGCGCAGCCACGGCAACCTGCTGTTCTCCAACTGGCTAAACTATTATGTTTACCAGATTACGCCATTCGATCTGCGCCGCATGAATCCTACGCTGGAGTAATCTGGTAGCAGGATCGTTCGCAAAAGTTTTTACGTCCCAGCCGCGTATTCGTCGCGGCTTCCTCCCTTATGAAAGTTATGCCAGTATGACGCGCTGGTATTTTAGCCAGCAGACTGAGCTGAATGAGGCAAGAGTGAGCAACAGAATCGAAGCGCTGCATCAGCAGCTCGCGCAACGCATCATGGTGCTGGACGGCGGCATGGGCACCATGATCCAGAGTTATAAACTGGACGAGCAGGATTTTCGCGGCAGTCGTTTCGGCGACTGGCCCTGCGATCTTAAAGGCAACAACGATCTTCTGGTGCTCAGCAAGCCCGAGGTGATCCGCGAGATCCACCACGCTTATCTGGAAGCGGGCGCGGATATTCTGGAAACCAATACCTTCAACGCCACCCGGATCGCCATGGCGGATTACCAGATGGAAGCGCTGTCGGCAGAGATTAACTACGAAGCCGCCCGGCTGGCGCGAGCCTGCTGCGACGAATGGACGGCGAAAACGCCGCATCGTCCACGCTACGTCGCTGGCGTGCTTGGCCCAACCAACCGCACCTGTTCGATCTCACCGGACGTGAACGATCCCGCTTACCGCAACGTCACCTTCAACCAGCTGGTAGAGGCGTATCGCGAATCGACGCGCGCGCTGGTTGAGGGCGGCGCGGATATCATCATGATCGAAACGGTGTTCGATACGCTAAACGCCAAAGCGGCGATCTTCGCCGTGCAGACCGAGATGGAAGCGCTGGGCGTCAATCTGCCGCTGATGATCTCCGGCACAATTACCGATGCCTCAGGCCGTACGCTCTCCGGCCAGACGACGGAAGCCTTCTACAACTCGCTGCGTCACGCCGAACCGCTGTCGTTTGGCCTCAACTGCGCCCTTGGCCCGGATGAGCTGCGCCAGTATGTGGCGGAGATGTCGCGTATCGCCGAATGCTACGTCACGGCGCACCCCAATGCCGGGCTGCCCAATGCCTTTGGCGAATACGATCTTGATGCCGACGTGATGGCCGACCAGATTGGCGAATGGGCGCGCGCCGGTTTCCTCAACATTATCGGCGGCTGCTGCGGCACCACACCGCAGCATATTAAGGCGATGGCGGATATTGTCGCAGGCGTTGCGCCGCGCAAACTGCCTGAGCTTCCGGTCGCCTGTCGCCTCTCCGGGCTTGAGCCGCTCAACATCAGCAGCGAGACGCTGTTCGTCAACGTAGGCGAACGCACCAACGTCACCGGCTCGGCTAAGTTCAAGCGACTGATCAAAGAAGAGAAGTACAACGAAGCGCTGGAAGTCGCGCTGCAGCAGGTACAGAGCGGCGCGCAGGTTATCGATATCAATATGGATGAGGGAATGCTCGACGCCGAAGCGGCGATGGTGCGTTTCCTTAACCTGATCGCCGGCGAGCCGGATATTGCGCGCGTACCCATTATGATCGACTCCTCTAAGTGGGAAGTGATCGAGAAAGGCCTGCAGTGTATTCAGGGCAAAGGCATCGTTAACTCGATCTCAATGAAAGAGGGCGAGGAGATCTTTATCCACCATGCGCGACTGGTACGCCGCTACGGCGCGGCGATGGTGGTAATGGCCTTTGATGAGACGGGCCAGGCAGATACGCGCGCGCGCAAAATCGAGATTTGCCGCCGCGCCTATAAAATCCTTACCGAGCAGGTCGGCTTCCCGCCGGAAGATATTATCTTCGACCCGAATATCTTTGCGGTCGCCACCGGTATCGATGAGCACAACAACTACGCGATGGACTTTATCGGCGCCTGCGAAGATATCAAGCGTGAACTGCCGCATGCGATGATCTCCGGCGGCGTCTCTAACGTTTCCTTCTCCTTCCGCGGCAACGATCCGGTGCGCGAAGCCATTCACGCCGTGTTCCTCTATTACGCTATCCGCAACGGTATGGATATGGGGATTGTCAACGCCGGGCAGCTGGCGATTTATGACGATCTGCCTGCCGAACTGCGCGACGCGGTAGAGGACGTGATTCTCAATCGCCGCGCTGACGGCACCGAGCGTCTGCTTGAGCTGGCGGAGAAATATCGCGCCAGCAAAGGCGACGGTGCAGAGGATAAGCAGCAGGCGGAATGGCGTAGCTGGGACGTGGTGAAGCGTCTGGAGTACTCGCTGGTTAAAGGCATCACCGAATTTATCGAGCAGGATACCGAAGAGGCGCGTCAGGCATCAGCGCGTCCCATTGAGGTGATTGAAGGCCCGTTAATGGCGGGAATGAATGTGGTAGGCGACCTGTTCGGGGAAGGGAAGATGTTCCTGCCGCAGGTGGTAAAGTCGGCGCGCGTCATGAAGCAGGCGGTGGCTTACCTTGAGCCCTATATTCAGGCCAGCAAAGAGGCGGGCCGCAGTAACGGCAAAATCGTGCTGGCCACGGTCAAAGGCGACGTGCATGACATCGGTAAGAATATTGTCGGCGTTGTGCTGCAGTGTAATAACTACGAGATTATCGACCTCGGCGTGATGGTGCCGAGCGACAAGATCCTGAAAACCGCCATAGAGCAGAAGGCGGATATTATCGGGCTGTCGGGTCTCATCACGCCGTCGCTGGATGAGATGGTCAACGTCGCGAAAGAGATGGAACGTCAGGGCTTTACGCTGCCGCTGCTGATTGGCGGCGCGACGACCTCAAAGGCGCATACCGCCGTGAAGATCGAGCAGAACTACAGCGGCCCGACGGTCTACGTGCAGAATGCCTCGCGCACCGTCGGCGTGGTGTCATCGCTGCTGTCGCCGACGCTGAAAGAGGATTTCGTGGCGCGTACGCGTAAAGAGTATGACACCGTGCGTATTCAGCACGCGCGTAAAAAACCGCGCACGCCGCCGGTTTCGCTACAGGTGGCGCGCGATAACGCGGTCCGTATCGACTGGGAAAGCTATACGCCGCCATCGGCGCATCGTCTCGGCGTCAGCGAGATATCGGTTGGCATCGATACGCTGCGCAACTACATCGACTGGACGCCGTTCTTTATGACCTGGTCGCTGGCGGGCAAATATCCGCGCATTCTTGAAGATGAAGTGGTAGGCGAAGAGGCGAAGCGTCTGTTTGCCGACGCCAACGCTATGCTGGACAGCCTCAGCGCGCAAAAAACGCTGACGCCGCGCGGTGTGGTGGGCATCTTCCCGGCCAACCGCGTCGGGGACGATATTGAGATTTACCGCGATGAGAGCCGTCGCGAGGTGATTGCCGTCAGCCATCATTTGCGCCAGCAGACGGAGAAAACCGATTTCCCCAACTACTGTCTGGCGGATTATGTCGCGCCGAAGTCGAGCGGCAAGGCGGACTATCTGGGCGCTTTCGCCGTGACCGGCGGCCTTGAGGAGGACGCACTGGCGGAGGCGTATGACGCGCAGCACGACGATTACAACAAGATCATGGTTAAAGCGGTGGCCGATCGTCTGGCCGAAGCCTTCGCCGAGTATCTGCATGAGCGGGTGCGTAAGGTGATCTGGGGCTTCGCCGCCCATGAGAACCTGAGCAACGATGAGCTAATCCGCGAAAATTATCAGGGCATTCGTCCCGCGCCGGGCTATCCGGCCTGTCCGGAGCATACCGAGAAAGCGGCCATCTGGCAGCTGCTGGATGTGGAAACCCATACCGGCATGAAGCTCACCGAATCCTTCGCCATGTGGCCTGGCGCGTCGGTTTCAGGCTGGTACTTCAGTCATCCCGACAGCCGCTATTTCGCAGTGGCGCAGATACAGCGCGATCAGGTGGAAGATTACGCTGCGCGTAAAGGTATGGCGGTAAGCGAGGTAGAGCGCTGGCTGGCGCCGAACCTGGGATATGACGCGGATTAAAAAGGGTGCTGGAAGCGGGCAACGGTAGCCGGTCGTAAAGTCGCTCAAGGCATTCCTGCTCGCTCCGCGCAGAGACGCACCTCATCTCTGAGGTGCGTCCTTGAACGGGCCAGCGCGCTGCGTTGTTCAAAACGCGCCTGGCGTTTTTAGCCCTGGCGCGTTCTGCTCCTTTCAGCCGCTTTAGCTGCGGTGCCCTCTGCCTGATTAGTTAAAGCGCGCGTCGCGATCGGACGTCAGGTCATAAAGCTGATATTTGCGGCCCAGCATCTGTCCGCCGTCACGCGTCAGCGGCACCCAGTTGACCTGCGCGCGGCCGCGCGTCGGCGTAACGGTAAAGAGATCCAGTGGAATCGACAGATAGAAACCTTTGGTGAAATCCCCTTCGCCATACTGCTCTGACGACACGTTGGTTTTGGTGGCATAGACGCCAACCATTACGCCGCTGTCGAAGCGCTTCGAAACGTCAAGCGTGACGCCCTTATCCTTCGCCAGATACTGTCCGACGCTCGCCTTCACCAGCAGATCCTGCATAAACCACGGCCGCCAGTAAGCCGTAACATGGCCAGTCGGCGCCTTGTAGTTGGTGAACTGCATCATGTTGTCCCAGTCGCGCTGGCGCACATAGTTGGCGTCAACGCCAAAGGCCCAGTTGCTGTCGACCGGACGGTAGAGCAGCTCGCCGCCGACGCCGCCATACATCGTCTCAAGGTAACCGCCGTACATCTGGCCGTAAAAGCCGTTGCCGAGGTAGCCCATGTAGTTGGCCTGCAGATCGTTTACGTAGACGTTATTCTCGACATAGTCGCGGATATGGGTACGCACGCGCGGCAGGGTGGAGTCGGCGGGCGCGCCGTTATAGTTGAACTTGTCGTAGTTATTGGCGAGGTTGCCGAACAGGCTGCCGCCCACCAGCAAATGATCGGTAAACCAGTAATCCAGGTTGCCCATCACGCCGACCTGATACATGTAAAAGCTTTCCGGTCCGCCGACCGACTGGTTCAGCACCGGCGACAGGCTGTAGTTGAGCCGCTCTTTACGAATAAAGAATCCCTGCTCGGTCTCGCCCGCATCGACCGGGTTTTCACGCGTCTGGCGCAGCGGCTGCTCCTGGCCGAGCGGATAACCTTCCAGCTGATTGCGCAGGCTGCTTACGTCGGTGCGCGTCGTTACCTGCGGCATATTGAAACGCGACTCGGTGACCTCGATGGTATCGATGCCTGCCGGCAGATTATTCATGATGATGCGGTTGGCGCGATCGACCCCTTCGCGCGTGTCACGATATTTGGTCTGCTCGCCGGAGACAAACAGCGTGCTGCCCCTGGTCTGAATGCGCGGCCCGTTCAGCCCGGCGTTGTACTTCAGGTCGGTCAGCTGGCTGGCGACGACGGTCGGCTCCAGCATGCGCTCCTGCGGATGAGGGCGGTAATCGGGCTTCGCGCTGTCAATATGCGCCTGATGCAGGTCGTTGAAGTTGGTGCGCACCGTCACGCCGAACATAAAGGTATTGCCGCGTTCATAGCTGGCGTTGATATCAGCCCAGTCGGTGACGCGGTAAATCGCGCCGACGTTGACCTTGCTGCGCTGGTCGAGCCTGCCAGCGAAATCATCCTGATAGTTGTTGCCTTCATACTCCAGCTTAAGGCGCAGCGGCTGCCACGGCGTCTGATACTCTACGCCGCCGAAGAGCGCCGAGGGGCCGTGAAACATCTGCGAGCCGTTGATGGAGCCCGCTTCGCCCACGCCAGGACGCTGACAGTAGCTGTCGCTGTAAGAGCAGAAGGGGTTTTTAACTGTGCCGCTGTTGCCGAGGTAGCCCCAACCGAGTCCGAGCGTAAAGTCGAAAGGTCCCCAGGCTTTGCTCGCCACCAGATATTCACTGTCGAACAGGCCGGTGCCGCCGAGATCGCGCGTGCCGAAAGCAACTTCCGGCAGCCAGTAGCTCTCTTTCAGCAGGCGCAGCTTGAGGTCGAACGCCTTGTCTTTATAGCTCTGGTTGCCGCTGAAACTCTCTACGGCGCTGTAGCGACGCGTGCGGACGTCGGTATAACGCACCGTAGTCTCCAGCCAGGGCAAGAGCTGCAGCGAGGCGGAGTAGTAGCGGTACTGATCGTTGTCGCGGAAGTTAAGGCTGAATTCCCCCTCGCGCGCCATACGCGCGGTCGGCACCTGCAGCAGGCCGACGCCGCCGAAATCTGACTGCGACGGACCCACCGGATCGGGAAAGGTATCGGCCTGCGCCTGGCACGCGGCGGCCACGGAAACAGCCAGCAGGCTGAAAAGAAGTCGTTTATTCATCACTCTGGCACCCGGTGAGTCAGAACAGAAATCATGCGCTGGTTTAAATCGTCATACGCGTCAGGCAGGCTCCATGAGGAGAAGCCAAGCCAGATAATGCTGCCGGGCGCGACCTCGGTATGACGCTGGTTCCAGTAAGCCACCGGCACGCGCTGCGTCTCACCGGCGGGTGAGATCACCGTGGCGTAGCTGTTTTCCGCACCGGAAAGATGCTCGTGTCCCGCCAGATAGCCGCGTACCGTCTGGCCGGGCTGCCAGCTGACCTTGCCTGCGCCGCTTAGCGCGCCCAGCAGCCATACGCTGTCGGACTGCGGCGTCAGCCAGAGATCGTAACGACCCTCAAGACGACGGTTGGCATCGGCATGCAGGCGTATCCAGTCGGGATCGAGCGAGACGGACTGGCGACCCGTTACCGCGATCGCGCTGAGCTGGCGTACGACTTCGCCGATGGCGGCGGCGCGATCGCCGCTGCTTTGCGCCTGCCAGGCGCGCAGATCCGCCAGCGTTTGCTGCTGCTGTCGCTGCGCGATCGCGCTGGCGTTTCGTTCGGCAATTACCGCGCCGTCCCACCAGGCTTTGTCGATAAGCGCAGGCTGCGTCACCAGCTGCGCCAGGTTCTGTACGTTGTCGAGCGTGGCGCTGCCCTGCGCGGTATGCACCGTCACCTGTCCCGCCGCCCACGCGGCGCTGCTGCCAGCCAGCATCAGCCCGACCAGCAAAGAGAGTGTTGTTTTCATGATTTCGCCGGCTTCAGAAGGGTAGTGGCAACAGGGAAGTCGTCCGCAGCCAGCATCTGGCGCGCCTGCACCACTTCGCCGCTGCTGTTATCGATCCAGAAGGTGTTTTCCCAGGCGCGACCAGTGGCCGCGATGCGTGCCTGCTCGGTCCAGACGCGACAGGCGACGCGGCGACCCGCCAGCGTCAGCACCTCGTCTGTGCCGCGCGCAAAGCGGGAACTCACGGTAGCGGCGCGCGTCTTGCCGTTTTCGGTCCACTGCACGATACGCGTCCAGTTAGCGCCGTCGCGCAGATGCAGCGCGTCCGCCAGCGGGTCCTGCGGCAGATTACTGACCTGCTGCAGGTTATCCGGCAGGCCCAGGGTTTTCACCAGGCGGCCGTGTCGGGTCACCAGCATGGCGTTATCCTGAGTAATCCACTTCTGCTGGCCGTTTTCGTTATAGCCCAGCACGACGAAAATCTGTGGACCTTCATTAATACGGGCATAGAGGCTGGCATAGGGCAGATCGGCGATCTGCTGGTCGGTTTTAACCACGTCATCGGGGCCAGACACCGCCATCATGACGGTCTGTTCCAGCCCTTTTTGCGTCTGCGTGCAGGCCTGCAGCAGCAGGCAAGCCAGCAAAAAAGGAAGTTGGCGCACTGTATGTCCCTGTAAAAGAAGCCAAAGCAAAAAATAACCACACGACTGTGTGGTTATGTTTAAAGGTGCTACATCAACGAGTGGTGCTCGTTGTCGTCGTGGTTGTTGTACCGGTATTCGCACCGTCACCACCGCCAGAGGCAGCGATGCCGACACCGACTAATGCGCCGAGCGCGCCGATACCGACAGCGGTTGAAGTGCCGGCGGAGATTGCTCCCGCCTGCGCACCCGCTGCGGCACCCGCTTCTTCCGGAGCGGCAAAAGCCACGGAATGCGCTGCGACGTATAGTACGGCTGCTCCGGCAACCATGATTTTTTTCATACAGCTTGTCCTGCATTGAGTGAATGAAGGATGTACCCATTTCGGGCGTGTTCAGTATAGGGCAACAAATTACCAGAGTTCAGCGTGGGAAAAAGCGGTCGAAACGGCCCCCCTGTTTTGGCTAAAAAGGAGACTAAACAGCAATAACCCCTTTTTTCTTCTTAATATTTACGGCAGGACGGAATTAATTGCTGTCATGGAATTACATGCAAAGCGTTTTTTACTTTTTTAGTAATAAATGGGACTGAAACGCTATTATCAGATTTTACCTGGCGAGCTAAAAATAAAATTCCTTTTAAAAACAGGAGGAAGGGGAGAGGTGAAGGGGAAATAAGGGCCATTTTAAACGCGAGAGGGACTGGCTTTTTAACTGCATCTTCAGAGCAATCTCAACTCAATTTAAGAATTATCCCGTCTGGCTTGCGCATATTATCAGCCAAAAAGCGTTTATTTTCTTCGCCGCGGCAATAAAAAGGCGGCCGTATGGCCGCCATAAAGAGATTCAGTGCTAATTAGCGCCAGGACTTATAGCGATTAATTAAGCCATTGGTGGAACTGTCGTGGCTGTTAATCTCCGCGCTGTTTTCCAGCTCAGGCAGAATACGGTTAGCCAGCTGTTTGCCTAACTCTACGCCCCACTGATCGAAGGTGAAGATATTCAGGATAGCGCCCTGAGTGAAGATCTTATGCTCGTAGAGCGCAATCAGCGCGCCGAGGCTATAGGGTGTAATCTCGCGCAGCAGGATCGAGTTAGTCGGGCGGTTACCTTCGAACACCTTGAACGGCACAATGTGCGCGACGGACTCAGCAGATTTACCCGCATCGGTAAACTCTTTCTCTACCACGTCGCGTGACTTGCCGAACGCCAGCGCTTCGGTCTGGGCGAAGAAGTTAGAGAGCAGCTTCTGATGATGGTCCGCCAGCGCGTTATGGGTGATAGCCGGCGCGATAAAGTCGCAAGGAACCAGCTTAGTGCCCTGATGGATCAGCTGATAAAACGCGTGCTGACCATTGGTGCCCGGCTCGCCCCAGATAATGGGGCCGGTCTGGTAATCCACCGGATTGCCGTCGCGATCGACGTACTTACCGTTAGATTCCATATTGCCCTGCTGGAAGTAGGCCGCGAAACGATGCATGTACTGATCGTAGGGCAGGATCGCTTCGGTCTCGGCGCCGAAGAAGTTGTTGTACCAGATGCCAATCAGCGCCAGCAGCACCGGCAGGTTCTGCTCAGCTGGCGTCGTGGAGAAGTGCTGGTCCATCGCATGCGCGCCGCTCAGCAGCTGTTCGAAGTTATCGAAGCCGATAGAGAGGATAATCGACAGGCCGATGGCCGACCACAGCGAGTAGCGTCCGCCGACCCAGTCCCAGAACTCAAACATATTGGCCGTGTCGATGCCAAATTCGCCCACCGCTTTCGCATTGGTCGAGAGCGCGGCGAAGTGCTTCGCGACATGCTGCTGATCGCCAGCGGTTTTCAGGAACCAGTCGCGCGCGCTATGGGCGTTGGTCATGGTTTCCTGGGTGGTAAAGGTTTTTGACGCCACTAAAAACAGCGTGGTTTCCGGGCTGAGATCTCTCAGGGTTTCCGCGATATGCGTGCCGTCCACGTTAGAGACGAAGTGCATATTCAGGTGGTTCTTATAAGGGCGCAGCGCCTCCGTCACCATAAACGGGCCGAGATCCGAACCGCCGATGCCGATATTCACCACGTCAGTGATCGCTTTGCCGGTATAGCCTTTCCATTCGCCGCCGATAATGCGCTCTGAGAAGTGCTTCATCTTCTCCAGCACCGCGTTGACTTCCGGCATCACATCTTTGCCGTCTACCAGAATCGGCGTGTTGCTGCGGTTGCGCAGCGCAACGTGCAGCACGGCGCGATCTTCGGTGCGGTTGATCTTCTCGCCGGAGAACATCGATTTAATTGCGCCGCTCAGGTCGGTCTCTTTCGCCAGCGCCTGCAGTTTGTCCAGCGTTTCCTGGGTGATGCGGTTTTTCGAGAAATCCACCAGCATCTGGTCGTCAAAGGTGGCGGAGAATTTAGCAAAACGATCGGCATCCTGAGCGAACAGCTCGGCGATAGTCACCGATTTCATCTGTTCAAAATGCTGTTGCAGCGCTTTCCAGGCTGCGGTTTGGGTCGGATTGATATTTTTCATGGCAACACTCTTGTTGATTTAAGAACCGTCATTCCATCGTGGGTAACCACACCCATATAGCGTTTCAGTATGACAACAGTGTCCACTGAAAGGAAAAATTTTGTCGGCGTTATCACCTTTGCGCCTGGCGTCAGCAACCTCCGCGCCTGAAAACGCGCGCCGCTTCAGCCTGTCGCTGCGGGGGTTTTTCAGACCCGGCGGCGCGTATTGTGCCGCGAACTTAGCGTCTGAACCTTGTGCCGAATCAGAATAAACTGGTCCCGGGCGGGCCATTTAACGCTCAGAGCGCAGCAAATCGCCGACAGACGTAGACAGCAAGCTTATGACCCGGTATTTTTATGCGGCTACTTGCGCACCCGTGCGCAAGCCAGAAGAGGCGCGTCGCCCAGGCAGTGTGTTGGAGGAACCGTATCCGGGGATAACACATCAGGGGGAGCGACGCCGAGGTGGTCAACACACGGAGTGTTGCCTGTCGGCTGCAGGGGCTGAATCCCCTGGGTTGTCACCAGAGGCGTCCACAGTCGGTCGCTTCGCAAGGTGAAGTGCTTCTGGGTGACTCGTCTCCTGATCTTGTCTGCCCAATTCTGCTCTTCCCTTGTGCCAAGGCTGATACAATGTCTCCCGTCCCATACACGCGGGAGAAGATAACCTGACACGAGGTCGTACATGTCTCAAACTCTGATCGTGGCGAAATTTGGCGGCACCAGCGTTGCCGATTTCGATGCTATGAACCGCAGCGCCGATGTGGTGCTGGCCAATGCTGACACGCGTCTGGTGGTGCTCTCCGCATCAGCGGGCGTGACCAACCTGCTGGTTTCGCTGGCGGAAGGCCAGGAGCAGGCGCAGCGCGCTTACCTGCTGGACGAGATTCGCCGCATCCAGTATGCGATTGTCGAGCGTCTGCAAAATCCCGCCGTTATCCGTGATGAAATCGACCGCATGATCGAAAACATCACCATGCTTTCCGACGCCGCCTCGCTGGCGACCTCTAACGCCCTAACCGACGAACTGGTCAGCCACGGCGAGCTGATGTCTACGCTGCTGTTCGTGGAGATCCTGCGCGAGCGTCAGGTCGAAGCGGAGTGGTTCGACGTGCGTAAAGTGATGCGCACCAATGACCGTTTCGGTCGCGCCGAGCCGGAGATCGCGACGCTGGCCGAGCAGGCCGCCGCGCTGCTGAAGCCGCGTCTGGATCAGTCGCTGGTGATCACCCAAGGCTTTATCGGCAGCGAGCAAAAGGGCCGCACCACCACGCTGGGGCGTGGCGGCAGCGACTATACCGCTGCGCTGCTGGGCGAAGCGCTGAAAGCGGCGCGCGTGGATATCTGGACCGACGTGGCGGGTATCTATACCACCGATCCGCGCGTTGTCCCGTCCGCCAAGCGTATCGACGACATTACCTTCGAAGAGGCGACCGAGATGGCGATCTTCGGGGCAAAAGTGCTGCATCCGGCGACGCTGCTGCCTGCGGTGCGCAGCGACATCCCGGTGTTTGTCGGCTCCAGCAAAGATCCGGCTGCTGGCGGCACGCGCGTCCATCGCGAAACCGCCAACCCGCCGCTGTTCCGCGCGCTGGCGCTGCGTCGTCGCCAGACGTTGCTGACGCTGCACAGCCTGAACATGCTGCACTCGCGTGGTTTCCTCGTTGAAGTGTTCACTATTCTGGCGCGCCATAATATTTCCGTCGATCTGATCACCACCTCGGAAGTGAGCGTGGCGCTGACGCTCGACACCACCGGCTCGACCTCAACCGGCGACAGCCTGCTGACCCAGGCGCTGCTGACGGAGCTCTCGTCGCTCTGCCGCGTCGAGGTGGAAGAGAATCTGGCGCTGGTGGCGCTGATCGGCAATAACCTTTCCAGAGCGCGCGGCGTCGGCAAAGAGGTCTTCGGCACGCTTGAACCCTTTAACCTGCGTCTGATTTGCTACGGTGCCAGCAGCTACAATCTCTGCTTCCTGGTGCCGGGCGAAGATGCGGAGAGCGTAGTGCGCGCGCTGCATAAAAACCTGTTTGAATAACGATCCGCCCGGCGGGATCGGATCTCTCTGGTGCGATCCACCGCCTTTTAGCGCATAAGCCAGCGTATCTCCGACACTATCTTGCGGATCGGCAGCAGTCGATCCGCATTTTCCTTTCTGGCTCTTACTCCGCCTTACGCTCCGATAACGAAATGTTATGATCCCGGTCCGCCGACGCACCCGTTCCTGCGTCGCGTTTCTCTGTGGCATCTGCTTAAAAACACAACATTCGAAGAAGGAAGTCCGGCTATGCTCGCCAAATTAACCCGTCTGTTTCCGCTCTGGGCCGTGCTGCTCTCCGCCGCCGCCTGGTATTCGCCCGGCGTCTTTCTCGGCATCGGGCCCTGGGTCACCTGGCTGCTGATGCTGATTATGTTTAGCATGGGCGTAACGCTTAATATCGACGATTTTAAACGCGTGCTGGTGCGCCCGGCACCGGTGATCGCGGGCACCTTTTTGCACTATCTGGTGATGCCGCTCGCCGCCTGGGGGCTGGCGAAGCTGTTCCACATGCCGCCCGATCTCTCTGCGGGCATGATTCTGGTGGGTAGCGTGGCCAGCGGCACCGCCTCGAACGTGATGATCTATCTGGCGAAGGGCGACGTCGCGCTTTCGGTGACTATCTCCTCGGTTTCCGCGCTGGTGGGCGTTTTCGCCACGCCACTGCTGACGCGTTTCTATGTCGACACGCATATTCAGGTGGATGTCGTGGGCATGCTGCTCAGCATCGTGAAGATCGTCGTGATCCCGATTGGCCTGGGGCTGATCATTCACCACAGCCTGACCGGTCTGGTGCGCCGCGTGGAGCCTTACCTGCCCGCTTTCTCCATGATCTGCATTCTTTTGATCATCAGCGCCGTGGTGGCGGGCAGCCAGGGTTTTATCGGATCGGTCGGGCTGGTGGTCATCGCCGCCGTGGTACTGCACAACGCCATCGGTCTGCTGGGCGGCTACTGGGGCGGCAAGCTGTTCGGCTTTGACGAGTCGACCTGCCGCACGCTGGCGCTGGAGGTAGGGATGCAGAACTCCGGTCTGGCGGCGACGCTGGGCAAACTCTACTTCTCGCCGCTGGCCGCGCTGCCGGGTGCGCTCTTTTCAGTCTGGCATAACCTTTCCGGTTCGCTGCTGGCTGGATACTGGTCAGGCAAACCGATCGACAAGAAGTAATTCAGCGGGGGCCGCGCGCCCCCGTTTCACTCATAATCCCGCTCGTCCTCCGGCTGCTCCAGCACCGTATAGGCCACGCTACACAGCAGTGAATTCAGGCGCTTCATATCCCCCAGCAGTCCCAGATGCAGCGAGCTGGTCTCAATGCTCTGGACGTTCTTCTGATGCAGCCGCTCGACATGCGCATGCGAGAAGCGGCGAATCAGAATGCGGAAGCGATGTTTAGCGCGGCGCAGCCGTTTCGCGCTGGTGATGTCGCGGGAAAGAAAAACCGACAGGCTGAGGCGCAGGTTCGCCAGCAGCTGTTCGTGCAGCGTTTCTAACTCCTGTATGCCTTCCGGGGAGAAAGCGCGGCGCGGCATCAGCGCCTTATCCGCGACGTCGGCGCTCATGCGCTCAATAATGTCGCCCGCCTGCTCCAGGTTTAACGACATTTCAATAATTTCGCCCCAGCGGCGCGAATCCTCTTCCGACAGATCCTCTTTCGGCATACGCGCCAGGTAGAGCTTGATGGCGGTATAGAGCACGTCCACATCATCATCCAGCCGCCGCACCGTACGCTCTTCGCGTACTTCGCCGTGCACCACCTTGCTGAACGCCTCCAGCATCATTTCCAGCACGTCGCCGATGCGCAGCGCCTCGCGCGCGGCGTTGACCAGCGCCAGGGCAGGCGTATCCAGCGCGCTGCGGTCAAGGTGGCGCGGTTTGAGCGTCATATCCGCTTCGGCATCATCGCGGATCAGACGAGTACAGAGCCGCGCCATCGGTTCGGCGAAGGGCACCATAACCAGGCAGCGGATCAGGTTGTAAAAGACGTGGAAGAAGATCACCAGCTCTTCGTCATTGACCGGCATCTTATCCAGCCAGGGCGCCAGCAGATTGACAAAGGGCAGCATCGCCAGCGAGCCGAGCAGCTTAAACAACAGGCTGCCGAGCGCCACCCGTTTGCCTGCGGCATTGGAGCCGCTGGCGTTGAGCATCGCCAGCAGACCGCTGCCGAGATTAGCGCCGATTACCAGACAAAGCGCCACTTTAAACGAGATGACGCCTGCAGCAGACAGCGTAGCGGTAATCAGCACCGCCGCCAGGCTGGAGTAGCTGATAATGGCGAACAGCGCGCCGATCAGCGCATCCAGCATGATATCGCCGGTCAGGCTGGAGAAGAGTACCTGCACGCCCGCCGCCTGGGTAATAGGCCTGGCGGCGCTGACAATCAGCTGCAGCGCCAGCAGAATCAGTCCCAGCCCAATGCTGGCGCGGCCCATCTGCCCGACGCGCGTCTGCTTGCGCGACAGAAAGAAGATGACGCCGAAAAAGATAAACAGCGGCGACAGCCAGGAGAGATCGAAGGTCAGGATACGCGCCATGATGGCGGTGCCGACGTCGGCGCCCAGCACCACGACCAGCGCAGGCGCCAGGCGCATTAGCTTCTGCGCCACGAAAGAGGTGACCAGCAGCGTGGTGGCGTTACTGCTCTGCACCAGCGTCGTCACGCCGATGCCCGCCAGAAACGCCATGGGTTTCTTTTCAATGCTGCGGCTGAGCACGCGGCGCAGATCGGCACCGAAGACGCGCATAATGCCGGAGCGCACGATATGGGTGCCCCAGACCAGCAGGGCGACGGCAGAGAGAAGATTGAGCAAGGTCAACACGTCACGCCACTCCATAACCGTCAGGCTAAAAAGCAGCAGAGAGCCAGCCTGACGGTAAGAGCAATCTGCAAAGAGAGCCGTCGGGCGGGGCGCAATTTTTCCTGAGTTTTAAGGGACCTGCGCACGCTGCCGACTCTTTAACTGTAGACCAGTTCTCTGAGGCAGGAGGGGGATAAATGCTGGCTTCTTAACCGCAGCGGCCGCAAGGCCAGAGCAGGGAATCTTGTGATCTGCATCACATTACAGCATGATGGCGATCTTTTACGGAAAGCCATTATGGAGGCCAGTTATGAACGTTAAACCCACCGGCGGTCAGTACATCGCATTGGCGCTGCAATGGGTGCTGAATCTGGGACTGCTGGCGCTGGCGGTGATTCTGGCGGTGTTTCTTGGCAAAGAGACGCTGCACCTTGCTAACGTGTTGCTGAACACCGGCGAGCAGGCGTCGTCCTATCTGCTGATTGAGGGAATTGTGATCTATTTCCTCTACTTCGAATTTATCGCCCTGATCGTGAAGTACTTCCAGTCGGGCTATCACTTTCCGCTGCGCTATTTTGTCTATATCGGCATTACGGCGATTATCCGGCTGATTATCGTCGATCACAAAAATCCCTTCGATACGCTCTGCTACTCCGGCGCCATTCTGATTCTGGTCGTGACGCTGTGGCTGGCCAACAGTAACCGCCTGAAGCGCGAATAAACGTCGCCAGGTGTGCCCGCCGCGCCTCTGCGCTACACTGTTGCCCTCAAAATTGACGGGAGTGGTGATATGTCGCAAGAGGCGCTCAGCTTATTACGCGCGCTCAACTGGCTGCCATCCACGCATCCGACGCTGACCGCGCCGCTGCTGGACTGGCTGATGGAAGAGGACTCCATGACGCGCCGTTTCGAGCAGCACTGTCAGGAAGTGACGGTGCGGCCGATGCGCGAAGGTTTTATTAACGCCGATGAGCTTACCGATGAAAGGGCGCTTCTGCCTGACGATACGCGCTTCTGGCTGCGCGAGATCGTGCTGTGCGGTGACGACGAGCCCTGGCTGATTGGCCGCACGCTGGTGCCGGAGAGCACGCTCAACGGCCCGGAGCAGATGCTGCAACAGCTGGGAACGCGCCCGCTTGGCCGCTATCTCTTCTCCTCTTCGACCTTAAGCCGCGACTTTATCGAACCCGGCAGCGTCGGCGCGCTCTGGGGACGGCGCTCGCGGCTGCGGCTGTCGGGCAAGCCGCTGCTGCTGACGGAACTGTTTTTACCTGCCTCGCCGCTCTATCGCGACCTGGCCTGAGGAAGATTTAACGTGCAAAAGAGCGTAGAGATGAGCAAGTTTCAGGCCTATAGCCGCCTGATGCGTATTGATAAACCGATCGGCACGCTGCTGCTGCTGTGGCCGACGCTGTGGGCGCTGTGGCTGTCGGATATGGGCGTTCCGCCGTTCCGGGTGCTGGTGGTGTTTGTGCTTGGCGTCTTTGTGATGCGCGCGGCGGGCTGCGTCATCAACGATTTTGCCGATCGCAAGGTCGACGGTTTCGTAAAGCGTACCGCCGGTCGTCCGCTACCCAGCGGCGCGGTGAGTGAGAAAGAGGCAAAAATCCTGTTTGTGCTGCTGGGGCTGCTGGCGTTCGCGCTGGTCCTCACCATGAACCTGATGACCATCCTGCTTTCGCTGGGCGGTCTGGCGCTGGCGTGGTCTTATCCCTTTATGAAGCGCTATACCCATCTGCCGCAGGTGGTGTTGGGCGCAGCGTTCGGCTGGGCGATCCCTATGGCCTGGGCGGCGGTTAGTAAGTCCTTACCGCTAGAATGCTGGCTGGTGTTTCTGGCTAATATCTGCTGGACCGTCGCCTATGATACGCAATACGCGATGGTGGATCGCGACGACGATATTAAAATCGGCGTCAAATCAACGGCGATCCTGTTTGGCCGTTACGACAAGCTGATTATCGGCCTGCTGCAGTTTGCAACCCTGGGTTTGCTGGCGCTGGTCGGTTCGCTGATGCAGCTTAACGCGCTGTTTTACTGGTCGCTGCTGGGTGCCGCCGTGCTGTTTGTTTACCAGCAAAAACTTATTGTCCACCGTGAGCGCGACGCCTGTTTTCAGGGATTCCTTAACAATAACTATGTCGGGCTGGTGATCTTTATCGGCGTGGTACTGAATACGCCGCCGTTCAGCCAGCTGTTTTAAAAGCAAAAGGGCGACAATTTTGTCGCCCTTCGAGTTTGCTGGCAAGGTGCCCATGCGGGAGAGAGGGCCCGATCGCAAAGACGCAAAAGCGGCATCCCTGCCAGCTCGGCCCGCGACATCCTTGTCGCGGGACGCTTTGCTCTTCGGGCCCTCTCTCCCGCCGACTAGACTCATCAGCTGCCTGAAAAAAAGGGCGACATCTCTGTCGCCCTTTGCTTTATCTGCCTGCGGCTATTTACTCATGCGCGACTGCGCTTTCGATAGTTAACCGCACATCGCTGGTCACCAGATCGGCCAGAATATGCCAGGCGGCCTGAGTACGCTCGACGTCGGCATCGCCGGTATCGCTGATATAGCCCTCATCACGCAGCGTCAGCACCAGCGTAGTAAATACAGCCTTATCGAAAAACTCCGGCGCGTTAATGCCGTGCAGCACCGAAAGACGCTGCGCCAGCATACGGCTCTCTTTCTCCAGCGTGCCGCGGTTGATGGTCGGCTTCGCGCTGAGGATAGAGAAAGTAATGGCGTAACGTTGCAGCGTCTCGCGGATGCCTGCGGCCAGCAGCTGCAGCGTGCGGTAGCGCGCCGCGGTGTGGCGCAGCTGTCCATCCTGCAGGGTAATCAGGCCCTGACGCGCCAGCTCCTGACACAGCGCGCTCAGCAGCGCCGGCAGCGCGTCGATTTCCCAGCGCAGGAACAGTTCGCTTTTCAGCATCGGGTAGATCAGACGGACCTGGCGCAGCAGCTCGGCTTCGCTCAGGTTCGGATGCTGCTGAATAATGGCGGCAATCAGCGACGGCATCACCAGCATATGGTGAATATTGTTGCGGTAATAGGTCATCAGCACCGCCTGCTCGCGCGGCAGAATGATGATGTCGCCGATATTATCCTGTTCAGTTTCGAACTTATTCATGCTCATGGCATGGTTCAGCAGCTCTTCCGCTGAAAGCGGCGGCACCGTCGATTCCGGAGAATAGGGCACGTTACGCAGCAGCTCGATGTAGCACTCAAGCTGCTCGATCAACTGCTCGCGCGTCAGCGAACGCTGGCGTGAGGCGAGCAGCGCGGTAACGCACAGGTTCATGGCGTTGGCGGCGCCCGCTTCGTTGATGCGCACCATCAGGCGCGCCGCGATATCGTTCACCGTCGGCGTCAGCCAGCTGGGACGTTGCGGTTCAATCGGGTCGATAGCGTCGCGCCACTCCGGCACCTGCTTGTTCAGGTAGTTCACCAGCGGCAGCGGTTCGCCGAAGTTAACGTAGCCCTGACCCAGATTGCGCAGCTTACGCAGACCGCGCACCATCTGCATAAAGCCTTCTTTCTCTTTCGCCGCGCCGCGTAGCTCTTTGGCGTAAGTGCCCACTTCCATAACGTGCTCATAGCCGATATAGATCGGCACCAGCGTAATCGGACGTTTGCCGCCGCGCAGCATCGCCTGCAGCGTCATCGCCAGCGTGCCGGTTTTGGGGTCGAGCAGACGGCCGGTACGTGAGCGCCCACCCTCAACGAAATATTCGACCGAATAGCCGCGGCTAAACAGCTCGCCGAGATATTCGCGGAATACGGTGGCGTAGAGTTTGTTGCCTTTAAAGGTGCGACGAATAAAGAATGCGCCCAGGCGGCGGAAAATCGGCCCGGCGGGCCAGAAGTTAAGGTTGATACCTGCGGCGATATGCGGCGGCACCAGGCCCTGATGATAAAGCACATAGGAGAGCAGCAGATAATCCATGTGGCTGCGATGGCAGGGCACATAGACAATCTCATGGCCATCTTCCGCCAGCTGGCGCACGCGCTCGCCGCCGTTGACGTTGATGCCCTGATAGAGACGGCTCCAGAGCCAGCCCATCACGCGATCGGTCACGCGGATCGCCTCATAAGAGAAGTCCGCGGCGATCTCTTCCATCATCTCGACAGCGTTCTGCTGCGCCTTCTCATGAGAGAGCTTTTTACTGCGCGCTTCTTCTTCCACCGCTTTTTCAATCGCTTTGGACTGCAGCAGCTTGTTGAAGAGATCCTGTCGCGCCGGCAAACGTGGGCCGACCGCCGCTAACCGCTGACGCGCAAAGTGAATGCGCGCCACGCGCGCCAGTTTCTGCGCGATAGATTTATCGGTGCCGTGCTGCGTCGCCATCCAGCGCAGCGAGACGGTCGGGGAAAAGCGCACAAAGCTGTCGCGGCCGTGCCAGACGATGGCGAAAAACTTCTCTACGCCGTTAAGCTCGCGCAGGTGCGGCGTATCGTCGCCCTGAACTTCACGACCTGGCGCACGGCCGAACATCACCGATACCGGCAGCATCTGGATATCCAGATGTGGATTATTGCGGTGCAGATCGAGATATTCGTGGAAAATTTTCACCGATTCCGTGTTCGGCCCGAAAGCGGGGAACACGCGCGGGCCATTGTGAATAAACACGTGGCGCGGCAGCAGCGTGCCGTCAATTTCCAGCGGCACCAGCGGATCGGGCAAATTATGCTTCAGACACTGCTGACGCAGCGTCAGCAAATCCGCCTTGGAATCGTATGGCAGCACGTACATAATCGGCCGCGTCGGATCGAGTCCATGTTCGGAAACGGGATCGGCCGGAATAGCCTTAGTTTTTACCAGAACGGAAAGTGGTAAATTCAACAATTTATAATAGAGTTTACGCCAACCTGACATAGACAACATGAAGCCTCTTGTTAGCAAAGCGCCGCAAGCATATCAGAAAGTGCTGCGAAGATCTGTGTGGTGCCAAACGCACCTGGCCCAGACATTGACGTCAAACAACTAAAAGGGTTCCCTCGCAATGGCAAGTAATACCACCGGTTTGCTCAGGATTGTGAAAGCGGCAGGCTACTCCTGGCAAGGACTGCGCGCCGCATGGCAGCATGAGGCCGCGTTTCGTCAGGAAGCCACGGCCGCCATCATCGCCGTTATTATCGCCTGCTGGCTGGATGTCGATACCGTCGCGCGCATTCTGATGATCGGATCGGTGGTGCTGGTGATAATCGTCGAGATCCTTAACAGCGCGATTGAAGCGGTGGTCGATCGCATTGGTCAGGAGCGTCATCCGCTGGCCGGACGGGCGAAAGACATGGGCTCGGCCGCCGTCTTGCTGGCTATCATACTGGCGCTGTTTGTCTGGATCGCGCTGCTTTGGTCCCATTTGCGCTAGGCTTTCCACAATTGCCCAAATGGCTGTTATTTCCCTGGGTTTTGGTTTTCATTTCGCCAATACCTGTATATACTCACAGCGACTGTATAAACAACCAGGGGGCGGGATGAAAGCATTAACCACCAGGCAGCAACAGGTTTATGACCTGATTCGCGACCATATCAACCAGACGGGCATGCCGCCGACGCGTGCGGAAATCGCCTCGCAGCTGGGGTTCCGTTCCCCCAACGCCGCCGAAGAACATCTGAAAGCGCTGGCACGTAAAGGCGTTATCGAGATCGTCTCCGGCGCATCACGCGGCATTCGCCTGCTGATGGAAGAGGAAGAGTCTAACGGGCTGCCGTTGATCGGCCGCGTCGCCGCCGGTGAACCGCTGCTGGCGCAGGAACATATTGAAACGCATTACAAAGTTGATCCCGACCTGTTTAAGCCTTCTGCTGATTTTCTGCTGCGCGTCGCAGGAATGTCGATGAAAGATATCGGCATTATGGATGGCGATCTGCTGGCGGTACATAAAACGCAGGATGTGCGTAACGGCCAGGTCGTAGTGGCGCGCATCGATGACGAAGTCACGGTAAAGCGCTGGAAAAAGCAGGGCACCGTGGTGCATCTGCTGCCGGAAAACAACGACTTCGAGCCGATTATCGTTGATACCCGCACGCAGTCGCTAACCGTTGAAGGTCTGGCGGTGGGCGTGGTGCGCAACGGCGAGTGGCTCTGACCGGTTGCCTTCAGACGCCTGCATCGTTTCGTCAGGCGTCTGTACGATAAGCTGTTAAAGCGCTCTCAGTGCGGTTAACGCCGCTCCTTTCTGTTTTACGTTTTCAGGCATGGACCGGCTGATGCGTCTCTTCTCTACAGACGACCGACACCTCTGGCGGCTGGCGCTGCCGATGATCCTTTCTAACATTACCGTGCCGCTGCTCGGCCTGGTGGATACCGCCGTTATCGGCCATCTCAACAGTCCGGTTTACCTTGGCGGCGTGGCGATTGGCACCACCGCCACCAGCTTCGTCTTTATGCTTTTCCTGTTTCTTCGCATGAGCACCACGGGCTTTACCGCTCAGGCCTTTGGCGCACGCGACCCGCAGGCGCTGGCGCGAGCATTGACGCAGCCGCTGCTGATGGCGCTGCTTGCTGGCGGACTGTTTGTGCTGCTGCGCGATCCGTTAAGTTCGCTGGCGAGTCGGCTGGCGGGCGGCAATCCGCAGGTGCTGGAACAGGCCGCGCTCTTCATTCATATCCGCTGGCTTAGCGCGCCGGCGACGCTGGCGAACATGGTGATCCTCGGCTGGCTGCTGGGCGTGCAGTATGCCCGCGCGCCGGTTGTGTTGCTGGTGGTGGGCAACGCGGTAAATATCCTGCTCGATCTCTGGCTGGTGCCGGGGCTGAAGTGGGGCGTCGCGGGCGCGGCGACCGCAACGGCGGTGGCGGAATATGTCACGCTGGCGGTAGGGCTGGCGATGGTGTGGCGCGTGCTGAAAATACGCGGCATCTCCATGGCGGTGCTGAAACAGAGCTGGCGCGGCGATATTAGCCGTCTGCTGCGTCTCAATCGCGACATCATGCTGCGCTCGCTGCTGCTGCAGCTCTGCTTTGCTTCGCTCACCCTGATCGGCGCGCGTCTGGGTCCTGAGATCGTCGCCGCTAATGCCGTTCTGCTGATGTTTATCACCTTTACCGCCTATGCGCTCGACGGTTTCGCCTACGCGGTGGAAGCTGTCTCTGGCGAAGCCTACGGCGCGCGCGACGGCGACAGGCTGCTGGCTGTATGGCACGCCGCCTGTCGTCAGGCAGGAATGGTGGCGCTGGCGTTCGCGCTGATTTACGCGGCGAGCGGCGAAGCTATAGTGGCGACGCTCACCTCGCTGGATTCGCTGCGGCAGCAGGTGGATCGCTATCTGTTCTGGCAAATCATCCTGCCGCTGGCGGGGGTGTGGTGCTATTTGCTGGACGGCCTGTTCATCGGCGCAACGCGCGGGCGAGAAATGCGTAACAGTATGGCGGTTGCCGCGCTCGGCTATTTCCTGACGCTGCTGACCTTGCCCTGGCTGGGTAACCACGGTTTATGGCTGGCGGTGACGGTCTTTCTCGCGCTGCGCGGCGTCTCGCTCTGGCTAATCTGGCGGCGTGAATGGCGTCTAAACCGCTGGTTTAGCTGCTAATTAGCCTCTGCGCTCGCGTCTGTTTTACGGCTCGTTAAACAGATTATTCTGTAATTATCCCGCAGTTGCCGATTCGTCTACTATAATTACCTTACAACAGCGCGACACAGCAGCGCTTTGTATTGTCGTACTGCCATTACATGGTGGTATGTAAAACTAAGGATGACGTGGAGGTCTGAAATGAATAAAGACGAAGCGAGTGGTAACTGGAAGCAGTTCAAAGGCAAATTCAAAGAAAAATGGGGCAAGCTGACCGACGATGATATGCAGGTTATCGAAGGTAAACGCGATCAGCTTGTCGGCAAAATTCAGGAACGCTACGGTTACGCTAAGGATGAGGCAGAGAAAGAAGTCTCAGACTGGGAAACCCAGAACAAAGATTACCGCTGGTAATCTCCCCGTTCAGCTTTTGTCTGAACGCCCGGCACAGGGAGGTGCCGGTTACCCTCTTTTCCCGCGTTTTTTCCCTTCTGTCTCATGGTCATGATCGCAGCTATCGTGCTCCATGCAGGCTTCTACCTCAGCACAGTCCACACAAAGCCCATGCGCCTCAATCACGCTATGTCGCAGCACAAAGCGCGCTTCGCCAGCGAGATCGTCAATAATCTTCTCTACACCCTGCGCCTGTTTCTCCGTCACCGCCGCGCAGCGATCGCATACCAGCATCACCGAGGTATGGGCGGGCGCTTCAAAGTGATGGCAAATGACATAACTGTTGTTTGACTCTACGCGGTGAATAAAGCCCTGTTCCAGCAAAAAATCGAGCGCGCGATAGACCGTCGGCGGTTTCGCCTGCGGCTCGCTGGCGCGTAACTGGTCCAGCAGGTCATAAGCGCTAATCGATCCATGCTGCGCAGCCATCAGACGTAACACTTCGGCGCGCTGCGCTGTCAGGCGCACCCCGCGTTGCAGGCAGAGTTTTTCAGCCTGGGTCATGATTTGCTCGGGCGTCATTGTCGACATGGTGCTTCTCCGCTAAAAACGAGATGTTATTTTATCACACTAAAATCGCTTGCGCTGGAGTTGCGGTTGTTATCTCTTCTTTGCTGATTTCCAATTAAATATCAATAAATTAAATAGGTATTCAGCGACCAGCTATACCGCAAAGCGGCTTAGCAGTGCCAGCCTTACTGAGATATAAAGCAACAAAATTAACGATTCGCTTTACAACTCACCAGGTTAAGCACTAATGTTCATGAGGCCTTAAGAAACCGCTGGCCTTAATACCCTTTTTTAACTATCCCGCTAAATAATAAAAGCGCCGATTTGTAGCTAAAACATCCAATCCGGCGAATAACAGTGCTGTTTCGACTGAATTCACAGCAATGAACCGTTAGCCGCCGTTCACAATAGCGCTAACGACAAATTCCGATGATGAATGTTTTCCTGATCAAGGTGATGGCAGACAAATGGCGAACAAAACCACCCGGCGCTCCGCGCTTTTATATCCTGCTGTTTTAAATGCGCTTTTTATCTCCTCTTCCGCAATGGCTGCGGGTACCTGGTATGACGCGCGTAACGACGCGATGGGCGGTACAGGTGTCGCTTCCTCTACGTGGAGCTCAGCCGTACTGGCGAACCCGGCGCTGATGACGCGCGCGCAGCCGGATGATAATGTCGGCATCATTTTCCCGTCTGCGGGCTTGCAGATTACTGATAAAGACAAGATGGTCGACAAAGTCGATGACATCAGCGATACCGTTGATCGCTATCGTGACGTGATTAATGGCCTGACCTTCCGTGACTATCTTAACGGCTACCCGCAGTTGAAGACGGCGTCAAAAGACGTAGCGAATCAGCTGCGCGATCTGCGCGGCAATAAGGCTAACGCCACGGCGGGCGTCGCGCTGGCAGTAACCGTACCCAATGAAACCTTGCCATTCGCCTTTATCACCAAGGCTTACGGCACGGTGCACCTGCGCGCCAACGTGGCGCAGAGCGACATCGCCTATCTTGACGGTGTGGCGAACGGTACAGTGATTCCCGTGCCGGGCGATCAAAATAACTTACGCTCCAGCGCAAACGGACTCGCGGCACTGGTAACTGATTATGGCATCTCCGTGGCGCATGAATTCAACGTGGCGGGCCATCCGGTTTCGCTGGGCGTTACGCCGAAGATCCAGAAAACCTGGCTCTATAACTACACCGCCAGCATCTATAACTACGATAAAAACGACCTCAACGGCAGCCGCTACCGCAACGATAATACTGGCTTCAACATCGATGCCGGTTTAGCGACGCCGCTGGGCGACAACTGGACGCTGGGCGTCACCGGGCAGAACCTGGTATCGCGCGATCTGAAGACCAAAGAGACCAACGGCTATCGCGATACCTATCAGATCCGTCCGCTGGTGACCTCTGGCCTGTCATGGACCGGCGGTCCCTTTACCGCTGCGCTGGATGTAGACCTGACCGAAACCAAGCGTTTCAAATCGGAAGAGAGCAGCCAGTACGCTGGGATTGGCGGTGAATATCGCGTGCTGGACTGGCTGGCGCTGCGCGCCGGTTACCGCGCGGATATGAAATCCAACGATGAAAACGTCTTTACCGCGGGTTTCGGCCTGGCGCCGTTCAACAACAAGGTCCATCTGGATCTGGCGGGCTCGGTGGGCGACAACAACACCTGGGGTGCGATGATGCAGCTCGGTTTTAACTTCTGATCAGCGTTTCCAGCCCTCTGTAAACCGGGCGACGCAGAGTCGCCCGGCATCCTGTTAATGTGTTATCCTTGCGCAGATTATCATCACCCTTAACGGATTTTCTGCGCTTCATGAGCAACTCTTTTTCCCCGCAACGTTTTTCCATCGCGCCAATGCTCGACTGGACCGACCGACACTGTCGGTATTTTCATCGCCAGCTGACCGGCGATGCGCTGCTGTACACCGAAATGGTGACGACCGGCGCCATTATTCACGGCAAGGGCGACTATCTGGCCTACAGCGAGGCGGAGCATCCGGTTGCGCTGCAGCTCGGCGGCAGTGACCCGGCGGCGCTGGCGCAGTGTGCGAAACTGGCGGAGGCGCGCGGCTACGATGAGGTAAACCTCAACGTCGGCTGTCCTTCCGATCGGGTGCAAAATGGTCGGTTCGGTGCCTGCCTGATGGCGGAAGCCTCGCTGGTGGCCGAATGTATCGACGCCATGCGCCAGGTCGTTTCGATTCCGGTGACGGTAAAGACCCGTATCGGCATTGACGAGCAGGACAGCTACGCCTTTCTGACTGACTTTGTCGGCACCGTGGCGCAGCGCGGCGGCTGCGACACTTTTATTATCCATGCGCGCAAAGCCTGGCTCTCCGGCCTGAGTCCTAAAGAGAACCGCGAGATCCCGCCGCTCGACTATCCGCGCGTCTACCAGCTGAAGCGTGACTTTCCGCAGCTGACTATTGCTATTAACGGCGGCGTAAAGTCACTGGAAGAGGCGAAAACCCATCTGCACTATCTCGACGGCGTGATGATGGGGCGTGAGGCCTACCAGAATCCAGGCCTGCTGGCGCAGGTAGACCGCGAGCTGTTTGGCCGCGACGCGCCGGCTGTCGACCCGGTGGCGGTGGTGCGCAGCATGTATCCCTATATTGAGGCGGAGCTGGCGAAGGGCACTTATCTGGGCCATGTCACGCGTCATATGCTGGGTTTATTCCAGGGCATCCCAGGCGCGCGCCAGTGGCGTCGCCATCTGAGCGAGAATGCGCATAAGCCGGGCGCAGACGTACGCGTGCTGGAAGCTGCGCTGGCGCTGGTGGCGGATAAAATCCCACAGGAAGCGTGACGGCTTTTCACTACATAAAAAGACCAGCCTGAGCGCTGGTTTTTTTTACGCCATAAATCGGCGAATTTCACTATGAGCAAGACTTTGTCTCAGAGGTATTTATAATAAAATCAACAGATTATATTGTGGCACGCTTCTTGAAATAACCTCATGAAATAAAAGTGTAGAACTAACAAGAGGAGTAACGAAGTGGAAATTTTATTCGTGCTGGGCTTTTTTCTGATGCTGCTGGTGACCGGCGTCTCGCTGCTGGGCGTGCTGGCGGCGCTGGTGGTTGCCACGGTGGTCATGTTTGTCGGCGGCCTGTTTGCGCTTGTAATCAAATTGTTGCCATGGCTGGTGCTGGCGCTGGTTGCCGCCTGGGCTTATCGCGCCTTTTCTGGCGATGGTCGTGAGCGTGCACGCCGCAGGCTACGCCGCAAAATCAGCAAGTTAGAGCGACGTCGCGGCTATTAATTGCGGAGGCGATCACAGACTGAAAGATTGCTTATGCCAGTTTTGCAATTAAACATATTTTTTACTTATGTTTTCTGCCAGGATGTTCGCCGTTGAGTCGACATGAATTCATCGCCGCTGTCCCTACACCAGCGCGAACGATAAAAAGAAAAGGGGCTTCCTTCGGGAAGCCCCGTTTGCATTCTGGAATCAGGGAATCAGCAGGCTGGAGCCTTGCGTGCTGCGGTTTTCCAGCGAACGATGCGCTCGCTCCGCCTCTTTCAGCGGGAATTTCTGCTGTTCCGGCACCTCAACCTTGATTGCGCCGCTGGCCAGCAGCGAGAAGAGATCGTTGCTGGCGTGCTCCAGCTCTTCGCGGTTGGTGATGTAGCCGTAAAGCGATGGGCGCGTCACAAACAGCGAGCCTTTCTGATTAAGGATGCCGAGATTCACGCCGGTGACCGGGCCGGAAGCATTACCAAAACTCACCATAAGCCCCTGACGACGCAGCGAATCCAGTGACGCTTCCCAGGTATCTTTACCCACTGAGTCATACACGACCGCCACTTTTTTGCCGTTAGTCAGCTGGCTGACGCGTTCAGCGATGTTCTCTTCACGGTAGTTAATGGTCGCCCAGGCGCCTGCCTCTTTCGCCAGCTTAGCCTTTTCCGCCGACCCGACAGTGCCGATCAGGTGCGCGCCAAGCGCTTTCGCCCACTGGCAGGCGATCAGGCCGACGCCGCCCGCCGCCGCGTGAAACAGAAACGTTTCGTCCGGCTTCACCTGATAGGTCTGGCGCAGCAGATAGTGTACGGTCAGGCCCTTCAGAAAGCTGGCGGCGGCCTGCTCAAAGCTAATGGCGTCCGGTAACGGCATCAGGCGATCTTCCGCCACGTTGTGCAGTTCGCTATAGGCGCCCAGCGCTGCCTGGCAATAGACCACGCGGTCGCCCGGCTTAAAGCGCGTCACCGCGCTGCCGACGCGCTTTACCACGCCCGCGGCTTCGGTGCCGAGACCCGAAGGCAGAGCAGGAACCGGATAAAGTCCGCTGCGCACGTAGGTGTCAATGAAGTTAATGCCGATGGCGCGATTCTCCACCTGCACTTCGTGTTCAGCAGGATCGGCAGGATCGACGTCCACCCATTGCAATACCTCAGGCCCGCCCTGCGCGGTAAACTGAATACGCTTTGCCATTTTTACTCCTGTGATTGTTCAATATGAGGCGTGAGAGGCGCGTCGCCATAAGGTATACTGGCGCGTCCCCTCAGAAGATCGGTATTGCATTCACTATGGCAGGAAATAAACCCACCAACAAATCGAACGACACGCCCGACCGGCAGCTGGAAGGTATCAAAATGCCGCCGCATTCGATTGAAGCGGAGCAGTCGGTGCTGGGTGGGTTGATGCTGGATAACGAACGCTGGGATAACGTCTCCGAGCGCGTCGTGGCGGAAGATTTTTTTAACCGTTCGCATCGTCTGATTTTTTCCGAGATGCAGCGCCTGCTGGAAGCGGGCCAGCCCATCGACCTCATCACGCTGTCGGAGTCGCTGGAAACGCGCGGCGAGCTTGAAATGGCGGGCGGATTCGCCTACCTGGCGGAACTGGCGAAAAATACCCCCAGCGCGGCGAACATCGGCGCTTATGCGGACATCGTGCGCGAACGCGCGGTAGTGCGCGAGATGATCTCGGTGGCGAATCAGATCGCCGACGCCGGTTACGATCCTCAGGGACGCAACAGCGACGAACTGCTCGACTTCGCTGAATCCAACGTCTTTAAAATCGCCGAGTCGCGCGCCAGTAAAGATGAAGGGCCGAAAAATATTCAGGAAGTGCTGGAAGCCACGGTTTCGCGCATTGAATCCCTTGTCTCGACGCCGCACGACGGCGTAACCGGCGTCGATACCGGCTATCAGGATCTGAATAAAAAGACCGCCGGCCTGCAGCCGTCAGATCTGATTATCGTTGCGGCGCGTCCGTCGATGGGTAAAACCACCTTCGCCATGAACCTGTGCGAAAACGCCGCGATGCTGCACGACAAGCCAGTGCTGATTTTCAGCCTGGAGATGCCCAGCGAGCAGATTATGATGCGTATGCTGGCGTCGCTGTCGCGCGTAGACCAGACGCGCATCCGTACCGGCCAGCTTGACGATGAAGACTGGGCGCGTATCTCCGGCACCATGGGTATCCTGCTGGAGAAGAAAAATATGTATATCGACGACTCTTCCGGCCTGACGCCGACTGAAGTGCGTTCGCGCGCGCGACGCGTTTTCCGCGAGAACGGCGGGTTGAGCATGATCATGATCGACTACCTGCAGCTGATGCGCGTGCCGTCGCTCTCCGATAACCGCACGCTGGAGATCGCCGAAATCTCCCGCTCGCTCAAGGCGCTGGCGAAAGAGCTCAACGTACCGGTCGTGGCGCTGTCGCAGCTGAACCGCTCGCTGGAGCAGCGCGCCGATAAGCGCCCGGTTAACTCCGACCTGCGTGAATCAGGCTCTATCGAGCAGGACGCCGATCTGATTATGTTTATCTACCGCGACGAGGTTTATCATGAAAACAGCGACCTTAAAGGCATCGCAGAGATCATTCTGGGTAAGCAGCGTAACGGCCCTATCGGTACGGTTCGCCTGACCTTTAACGGCCAGTGGTCGCGCTTCGACAACTATGCCGGCCCGGCTTACGACGACGAATAGCCTCTCTTTTCGGCATGCACAATCTGTGCATGCCGCCTCGCATCATCAGAAAATAGTGTTGGACAACCTCGCCTTTAATCGGGTTATCTGTATCACAGCGCATGTTTAAGCACTGGAAGCAGCATGACTCACGTAGACGATTACGACCTGAAAATACTGACCTTATTACAATCCAACGGCCGCTTAACCAACCAGGAGCTGAGCGATTTAGTTGGCCTGTCGGCATCGCAATGCTCGCGACGCCGCATCAATCTTGAACAGGCGAATTTAATCCTCGGCTATCACGCGCGTCTTTCGCCCGATGCGATTGGCCTGGGCATGGTCGGTCTGATTGAGGTGCGGCTGATTAACCACACCGCTGAATATGTCGATAGCTTTCACCGCATGGTAGAGCAGGAGGAGGCGATCGTCGACGCGTACAAAACCACCGGCGACGCGGATTATCTGCTGAAAGTGGCGGTAGCCGACCTCGCTTCGCTGAGCGCGCTGATAAGCCAGCTGGTGGCGGGCCATCAAAGCGTGTCTCATGTGAAAACATCGGTGGTGTTAGGTCGTTTGAAAGAGAATGGCCTGATGATGCTCCCCGAGCGCAAAGTGCGCCAAAAGAGTGCATGATGTGCTTATTTGGTGCATCCGGACGCCATTTATGCAAAAGATACGCACAATATCCTGAATTTGTGCATGGGTTGACGGCCTGGCCGTAAAACGTGCGCAAAACCACGCAACAAAAGCGCCTTAGTTATCAACTGGATAATCACTGGCACCTGCCGAAGGCAGCAACGGGCTGACGGTATGGTGCGTTTTTTGCATCTGAGCGGTACGTTTTTTTCGGCTTTGACTGCAATGAGATGACCCATGGATAACGTCGTAGAACCTACCCGAATACCTCATTCGCGCATTGAAGATGCGCTGGCGATTTTGCTCGGCACGCTGATGGTCTCTTTCGGCGTCATTATGCTAAAGCAGGCGGGCGCGCTGACCGGCAGTACCGCCGGCATCGCATTTTTAATCAGCTATCTGTCGCCGCTCTCTTTCGGCAGCGCCTTTTTTCTGATCAACCTGCCGTTTTACTGGCTGGCGGTGCGCCGCATGGGATGGGAATTCACGCTGAAAACCTTCTGCGCGGTGGGGCTGGTATCGCTGTTTACCCATCTGCACCCGCTGTTCGTCCACTTTTCCGCGCTCAATCCCTTTTATGCGACACTGTTCGGTAACGTGATCATGGGCATTGGGTTTATAGTGTTGTTTCGACACAAAGCCAGCCTGGGCGGAATAAATATTCTGGCGCTGTGGCTGCAGGATCGCATCGGGCTACGCGCCGGGAAACTGCAAATGGCCGTCGATACCTGCGTTGTGCTGGCGTCGCTGTTTGTCGTCAGCGTACCGATGCTGCTGGCGTCGGTAGCGGGCGCAGTGATCCTTAATCTGATTATCGCCATGAACCATCGTCCCGGACGGTACATGGTTTAATGCTGCATACACCTCTGTTTTTTACGACCACTCATGGAGATCTGCACCGTGTTTCAAAACGTTGATGCCTACGCCGGCGATCCGATTCTGTCGCTGATGGAAACCTTCAAACAGGATCCGCGCACAAATAAAGTGAACCTCAGCATCGGCCTCTACTACGACGAGCAGGGCATCATTCCTCAGCTCCAGGCGGTCGCCGCCGCGGAAGAGCAGCTGAAGGCTGAGCCGCAGCAGGCGTCGCTTTATCTGCCGATGGAAGGCCTCAACGCGTACCGCAACGCCATTGCGCCGCTGCTGTTCGGCGCGGAGCACCCGATGCTGAAAGCGGGCCGTATCGCGTCGATTCAGACGCTGGGCGGCTCCGGCGCGCTGAAGGTCGGTGCAGATTTCCTCAAGCGTTACTTCCCCAATTCCGGCGTCTGGGTCAGCGATCCGACCTGGGATAACCATGTGGCGATCTTTACCGGCGCGGGCTTTGACGTTAACCACTACCCGTGGTACGACGCAGAGACCAACGGCGTCAAATTCGACGCCTTCCTCGCCGCGCTGCAGGCGCTGCCGAAGCAGAGCATCGTGCTGCTGCATCCCTGCTGCCACAACCCGACCGGCGCCGATCTGACTGACGCGCAATGGGATCACGTCGTTGAGGTGCTAAAAGCGCAGGAGCTGATCCCGTTCCTGGATATCGCCTATCAGGGTTTCGGCGCAGGGATGGAAGCGGATGCCTATGCGATCCGCGCTATCGCCGCAGCGGGTCTGCCGGCGCTGGTCAGCAACTCCTTCTCGAAAATCTTCTCGCTGTATGGCGAGCGCGTCGGCGGCCTCTCTGTGGTGTGCGACAGCGCCGACGAAGCCGGGCGCGTGCTCGGCCAGCTGAAAGCCACGGTGCGCCGCAACTACTCCAGCCCGCCGAACTTCGGCGCGCAGGTGGTGGCGCGCGTGCTGAATGACGATGCGCTGAAAGCCAACTGGCTGGCCGAAGTGGAGGCGATGCGCCTGCGTATTATCGCCATGCGTAAAACGCTGGTGGATGTGCTCAGCACCGCGCTGCCTGGCAAAAACTTCGACTATCTGCTGAAGCAGCGCGGCATGTTCAGCTATACCGGCCTTAGCGCGCAGCAGGTGGAGCGGTTGCGCAATGAGTTCGGCATCTATCTGGTGGGCAGCGGCCGTATTTGCGTCGCCGGTCTCAACAGCAATAATGTGCAGCAGGTGGCGCAGGCGTTTGCCGCGGTAATGTAATCGCGCGGATGAGATCTGCAAGCGGGTGAGCACCCGACGCGTAAAGCGTCCCGCGACTGAGACAGAAGCGCAGAACATTCGCCCGGCGACGGGCGCGCCTCAGGGATAAGAGGCGTATCTGCGCGGGTCGCGCTGGCCGGGAGGCCAGCCTTCGCGTCACTGCGGTCGAACCCCCTCTCTTCAGTAAACTGAAACCCTCAGCTCAGGCTGGCGGTTTTTTTTTGCCTTCAGGTTTACCTTTCCACGACTTATTGCACACTTAAACGGTGTAACCAATTCAGGAAAAAGGCATGTGGCATCAACAAACGCTTACGCTGGGTGAGAAACCCCGCGGCTTTCATCTGGTCACCGAAGAGATCCTCGGTCAAATCCCGGCGCTGGGGCAGGTGCAGACCGGCCTGCTGCATCTGCTGCTGCAGCACACCTCAGCATCGCTGACGCTGAATGAAAACTGCGATCCCACGGTGCGTAGCGATATGGAAAATCATTTTATGCGTCACGTTCCGGAAGAGGCGCCTTACCAGCATGATTACGAAGGCCGCGACGATATGCCGGCGCATATCAAATCTTCCATGCTGGGCGTATCGCTGCTGCTGCCGGTCCAGCGCGGCAAGCTGATGCTGGGCACCTGGCAGGGTATCTGGTTAGGGGAACACCGCATTCACGGCGGCGCGCGGCGCATTGTCGCCACTTTACAAGGGGAGTCGAAATGAACACGTCAGATCTACTGACTTACTGTATGAACAAACCGGACGCGGAGCAGAGCGTTCACAGCGACTGGAAAGCGACGCAAATCAAAAGCGGCGGCGTACTGTTCGCCATGGTGCATGAGGTAAACGGACGTCCGGCGGTGTCGCTCAAAACCACGCCTGCGCTGGCGGAGCTGCTGCGCGAGGAGCACAGCGACGTTTTCCCCAGCGAGCATCTCAATAAGACGCACTGGAGCACGCTGCTGCTGGACGGGTCGCTGAAGGATTCGCAAATCTACTATCTGGTGGATGCTTCTTATCAGCAGGCGGGCGCTACCCGGGCGGCGGGCGTCTGAAAGAAGCGCGCGGCGTTGCGCCGCGCGCCTGGTTGCCGTTACGCCGCCGCTTCGTCGCGCAGCGTATTGATATCAATAACAAAGCGATATTTCACGTCGCTTTTCAGCATACGCTCATAGGCTTCGTTGATCTGATTCATCGCGATCATTTCGATATCAGAAGTGATGCCGTGCTTGCCGCAGAAATCGAGCATCTCCTGCGTTTCGGCGATGCCGCCGATCAGCGAACCGGCAATGCTGCGGCGTTTCATGATCAGGTTAAAGACCTGCGGTGCCGGGTGATCGTGCTCCGGCGCGCCAACCAGCGTCATATTGCCGTCGCGCTTCAGCAGGGCGATAAACGGGTTGAGATCGTGCTGCGCCGCCACGGTGTTCAGAATGAAATCAAAGCTGTTAACGTGCTGCGCCATCTGGTCCGCATCTTTCGATACCACAACCTCATCCGCGCCCAGGCGCTTGCCATCTTCAATTTTTGACGGCGAGGTGGTGAACAGCACGACATGCGCGCCCATCGCGTGCGCAATCTTCACGCCCATATGGCCGAGGCCGCCGAGGCCGACGATGCCCACTTTCTTGCCCGGGCCGACGTTCCAGTGGCGCAGCGGCGAATAGGTGGTGATGCCTGCGCACAGCAGCGGTGCGACGCCCGCCAGCTCCAGGTTTTCCGGCACGCGCAGCACGAAGTTCTCATCGACAACGACCGACGTTGAGTAACCGCCGTAGGTGACGTCGCCGGTTTCGCGATCCTGTCCGTTATAGGTGCCGACAAAGCCGACCTCGCAATATTGCTCCAGCCCTTCCTGACAGCTCGGACAGCTGCGGCAAGAGTCGACCATACAGCCGACGCCGACCAGGTCACCTGGTTTGTATTTGCTGGCGTGATCGCCGACCGCAGTTACGCGGCCAACGATTTCATGTCCCGGCACGACCGGAAAAAGGGTGTTTTTCCACTCGTTGCGGGCCTGGTGCAGGTCAGAGTGACAAACGCCACAGAACAACACTTCAATCTGTACATCATGCGCGCGCAGCTCGCGCGGGGTGTAATCGAACGGTGCTAGTCTGGATTTCGCGTCCTGAGCGGCATAGGCGTGCGTAATATTCATGGTGTCTCCAGGTTCGTTGTGTCGTGAGAATAATGATGAGTGCGGCGCGCAGGGCGCCCGGCAAGAGGGCGAGGCCAACGGGGCGCGCCAATGAGGAACGCTTAAAAGGATAGTCACAGAACGCCAGCGCGGCTATGCCTATACATGCCTGAATCTTGCCTGATTCTGTTTTTATCGGATGGAATATGCAGTATGAAAAAGGCCCGCTTGCAGCGGGCCTGAGAGGTTTAACGCAATGTCAGTGTAGCACTGCTGACAGCGAACTATTTCGTCAGCAGCGGCTTCAGGAAGCGCGCGGTATGCGATTTTTCACACTCCGCCACGGTTTCCGGCGTGCCGGCGACAAGGATCTCGCCGCCGCCGCTGCCGCCTTCCGGACCCAGATCGACAATCCAGTCGGCAGTCTTGATCACGTCAAGGTTATGCTCAATCACCACGATGGTGTTGCCCTGATCGCGCAGCTGATGCAGCACTTCCAGCAGCTGGGCGATATCGGCGAAGTGCAGGCCGGTGGTGGGCTCATCCAGGATATAGAGCGTCTGGCCGGTGCCGCGTTTCGACAGCTCGCGCGCCAGCTTAACGCGCTGTGCTTCGCCGCCGGAAAGGGTGGTAGCCGACTGGCCGAGACGAATATAAGAGAGGCCCACATCCATCAGGGTCTGCAGCTTACGCGCCAGCGCCGGGACGGCGTCAAAGAACTCGCGCGCCTCTTCGATGGTCATCTCCAGCACTTCGTGGATGCTCTTGCCTTTGTATTTGATCTCCAGCGTCTCGCGGTTATAGCGCTTGCCTTTGCACTGATCGCAGGGCACATAGATATCGGGCAGGAAGTGCATCTCTACCTTCAGCACGCCGTCGCCCTGACAGGCTTCGCAGCGGCCGCCGCGCACGTTAAAGCTGAAGCGGCCCGGATTATAGCCGCGCGAACGCGCCTCCGGCACCCCGGCGAACAGCTCGCGCACCGGCGTAAAGATACCGGTGTAGGTCGCCGGGTTAGAGCGCGGCGTACGGCCGATCGGGCTCTGATCGATATCGATCACCTTGTCGAAGTGCTCAAGTCCGTTGATCTCACGATAAGGGGCCGCTTCGCCAGTGGTTGCGCCATTCAGATGGCGCTGCGCGATTGGGAACAGCGTATCGTTAATCAGCGTCGACTTACCTGAGCCGGAGACGCCGGTGATACAGGTAAACAGACCGACCGGCAGTGTCAGCGTCACGTCTTTAAGGTTATTGCCGCGCGCGCCGCTTAGCTTCAGCGTCTTCGTCGGATCGCCTTTCACACGCTCCTTCGGCACCGCAATCTCTCGCTTGCCGCTGAGGAACTGGCCGGTCAGCGACGCTTCCACCGCCATAATCTCGTTAACCGTACCTTCCGCCACGATCTGGCCGCCGTGCACGCCTGCGCCGGGACCGATATCGATCACATGGTCGGCTGCACGGATAGCGTCTTCGTCATGTTCGACCACAATCACGGTGTTGCCGAGATCGCGCAGATGGATCAGCGTGCTGAGCAGACGTTCGTTGTCGCGCTGGTGCAGGCCGATAGACGGCTCATCCAGCACATACATCACGCCCACCAGGCCCGCGCCGATCTGGCTCGCCAGACGGATACGCTGCGCTTCACCGCCGGAAAGCGTCTCTGCGGAGCGTGACATCGACAAATAGTTCAGGCCGACGTTAACCAGGAAGCTCAGGCGATCGCCGATCTCCTTCAGCACCTTTTCAGCGATTTTGGCGCGCTGGCCGCTCAGCTTGAGGTTGCGGAAGAAATCCATCGCGTGGCCGATGCTCATATCTGAGATGGTCGGCAGATTGGTGTTTTCTACAAAAACATGACGCGCTTCGCGACGCAGACGGGTGCCGTCGCAGGTGGCGCAGGCGCGATTGCTGATAAATTTCGCCAGATCTTCGCGTACCGCGGCGGATTCCGTTTCTTTGTAGCGACGCTCCATATTATGCAGCACGCCTTCAAACGGATGGCGACGCACAGAGGTGTCGCCGCGATCGTTGATGTACTTAAACTCGATGCTCTCTTTGCCGGAGCCGTACAGGATCACCTGGCGCGCTTTATCGTTCAGGGTGTTGAACGGCGCTTCGACGTCGAAATCGAGGTGCTCGGCCAGCGAGCGCAGCATCTGGAAGTAATAGAAATTACGGCGATCCCAGCCGCGGATCGCACCGCCAGCCAGCGAAAGCTCGCCGTTTTGCACCACGCGATCGGGATCGAAATATTGCTGTACGCCAAGGCCGTCGCAGGTAGGGCAGGCGCCGGCCGGGTTATTGAACGAAAAGAGACGCGGCTCCAGTTCGCGCATGCTGTAGCCGCAGATCGGGCAGGCAAAGTTAGCGGAGAAAAGCAGCTCTTCCGCGCTCGCGTCATCCATATCGGCGACGATCGCTGTCCCGCCGGAGAGATCCAGCGCGGTTTCAAAGGATTCAGCGAGGCGGGTCGCCAGATCTTCGCGTACTTTGAAGCGATCGATCACGACTTCAATGGTGTGCTTTTTCTGCAGCTCCAGCTTCGGCGGATCGGAAAGATCGCACACTTCGCCGTCGATACGCGCCCGGATGTAGCCCTGCGCCGCAAGATTTTCCAGCGTTTTGGTATGTTCGCCCTTACGGTCTTTCACCACTGGCGCCAGCAGCATCAGGCGACGGCCCTCTTCCTGGGCCAGCACATTGTCCACCATCTGGCTCACGGTCTGCGCCGCCAGCGGCACGTCATGATCCGGACAGCGCGGCTCGCCGACGCGGGCGAACAGCAGACGCAGATAGTCGTGGATCTCGGTGATGGTGCCGACCGTAGAACGCGGGTTGTGTGAAGTGGATTTCTGCTCGATAGAAATAGCGGGCGACAGACCTTCGATATGGTCGACGTCCGGCTTCTCCATCAGAGAAAGAAACTGACGCGCATAGGCAGAGAGCGACTCTACGTAGCGGCGCTGACCTTCCGCATAGAGCGTATCAAACGCCAGAGAGGACTTACCGGAGCCTGAGAGGCCGGTGACCACTATGAGTTTGTCGCGAGGGATGATCAGGTTGATGTTTTTCAAATTATGGGTGCGGGCACCACGAACTTCGATCTTATCCATTCACCTTTCCCGGATTGAGCAGCACGCCCCGTGCCTGACGGACACGATTAGCGTAAACAGGGTATTATGGCACAAAAAATAGACTGATTAAATATCCAGTATTTTTTGTGTTTTGGGTGTAAAATGAGCGCTTCTGCGAGCCGGCTCTAAAGTGGGATCGCATAGCAGGACGTGATAGAATTGATCGTTTAGACTCTTAGCATTAACTCATCGGGAGAGAGCAACATGGCCAGTCGTGGCGTAAATAAAGTGATTCTTGTCGGGAATCTGGGTCAGGATCCGGAAGTGCGCTACATGCCGAATGGTGGCGCGGTTGCCAACATTACGCTGGCCACGTCGGAAAGCTGGCGTGACAAGCAGACCGGTGAAAATAAAGAGATCACCGAATGGCACCGCGTCGTGCTGTTCGGCAAGCTGGCGGAAGTCGCTGGCGAATATCTGCGTAAAGGTTCTCAGGTTTATATCGAAGGTCAGCTGCGCACCCGCAAATGGCAGGACCAGGGCGGCCAGGATCGCTATACCACGGAAGTCGTGGTCAACGTCGGCGGCACCATGCAGATGCTGGGCGGACGTCAGCAGGGTGCTGGCGCTGGCGGCGCGCCGATGGGCGGCGGTCAGGGCGGCGGCAACAATAACGGCTGGGGTCAGCCACAGCAGCCGCAGGGCGGCAACCAGTTCAGCGGCGGCGCGCAGTCGCGTCCTCAGCCGCAGAGCGCCCCGGCGAGCAACAACAACGAACCGCCGATGGACTTCGACGACGATATTCCGTTCTGATCCTCTTTGGGTCGGCACTGTCTCTCAGGCCCCGCTCAGGCGGGGCTTTTTTTCGTCTTCCGTTCAGGCGGAGAAGCCCAGCCTGACACTATCTCCGCCGTACTGAGCACCTGCGGCACATTGCCCGGCAGCGACAGGCCTGCCCAGATCTCGTTATGCTGTCCAGTCAGTTGCTCCGCGCTGACGCAGGTGCGATTCGCCGTAGTATGCGCATCGGCGGCGACGGTAATGCGATAGCCCAAACTCGCACCGACCTTAATCGTGGTATCGACGCAGTAATCGGTCGCGCAGCCGCAAATAACAAAAGCGTCGGCTTTCAGCCGCGCCAGCGTGGCGGCCAGCCCGGTTTGCCAGAAGCTGTCGCAGGTGGTTTTAGTAACGAAAAAACTACCGGCGGGCTGATGCAGCTCCGGCAGCAGTTCAAACGCCTGCGTCCCGGGCTGCATCTCGCCTTCGCGGTGCGTAATAAAGACTGTACTGTCAGCCGCCGCGGTCAGCTGATTGATCCGCGCCGCGCATCCGGCACGATCGAAGCGCGGCGTAGCGAAAACACCGTTTTGCATATCCCACCACCACAACGGCTCGTTGGGTCATCACTTTCTTCTTTCTGTTCTGCGCTTCAGTTTCACCGCGCCGCGGCGAAATGGCAAAACTGTTTTGCAATCCGCCCGCCATCGCTGGCATGCTGAAAGCCTGTCTGATAACGAGGAGATTGAGGTGGAGGGCGTTCCGGCTATTTTTCCCTGCGAAAAAGATCGCGCGCAGTTTCGCCAGTTTGATGAGCTGCCCGGCGTCGAGCTTTATCAGGCACATATCTCCCGCTATGCCTTCGAGCCGCATATGCATGAAGCCTTCGGCATCGGCACCATCGAGTCGGGCGCGCAGCGGTTCCGCTATCGCGGTGCGCAGTACACTGCGCCGACGCATTCGCTGGTGATGATGAATCCAGATGAGCTGCACACCGGCGAGTCGGCCTGCGAAGAGGGCTGGCGTTATCAGATGATCTATATCCACCCTGACGACATGAGGCAGCTCACCGGCGATGGCGGCTGGTGGTTTAGCGAAGCGCTGCGCACCGATTCACGGCTGGCGCTGCCGTTATCGCAAACGCTGGCGGCGCTGTGGCAGGCCGATAGCCCGCTGGCGCGGCAAAGTCTGTTAGGTGAAGTGCTGGCGCAGCTGCGGCCGCTGGCGCGCATGGCGGAAAGAGGCAAGGAAGAGGGAGGGCATCGCTTCGACCAGGTGCGTGATTATCTGCGCGACAATCTTGCCGAGCCGGTAAGGCTGGAGGAGCTGGCGGCGCTGGCCTCGCTTTCGCCATGGCATTTCCTGCGCGCTTTCCGCGCGCATTTTCACGTTACGCCGCATCAGATGCTGATGGCGTATCGGTTATATGAGGCCAAGCAGCTGCTGGCACGCGGCCTGCCGGCGGCCAGCGTGGCGGCGAGCGTCGGCCTGAGCGACCAGGCGCATCTGACGCGCGCCTTCGCTCAGCGTTACGGCATTACGCCGGTGCGCTATCAGAAACAGGTGCGTGGCGCTTAGGGCGAACCGCAATCTGCTACAAGATTTTTCCCCGCTTTTTCCGCCACACTTCCTTATGCACTTTAATAAAGGAAGAGACGATGTTAGCTGGCGTGTTGTTTGCCCTTGCCGCAGGGCTGATGTGGGGACTGATTTTTGTCGGGCCGCTGCTGGTGCCGGACTATCCGGGCGCGCTCCAGTCTGCCGGACGCTACGTCGCGTTTGGTTTGATCGCCTTGCCGCTGGCCTGGTTTGATCGCCACCGTCTGCGCAAGCTGCTCTCTGCCGACTGGCAGGAGGCGCTAAAGCTTTCGCTGGTGGGTAACCTCCTTTATTACACCTTTCTCGCCAGCGCGATTCAGCGCACCGGCGCGCCGGTATCCACCATGATTATCGGCACGCTGCCGGTAGTGATGGCGATTACCGCCAATCTCTGTTACGGCCACCTTGAGGGACGCCTGGCCTGGCGCCGGCTGACGCCAGCGCTGCTGGCGATCGGCGCAGGTCTGGTGTGCGTAAATATTGCCGAGCTGCGCGGGCAGAGCGGCGGCTGGGATGTGATGCGCTACCTGAGCGGCATTGCACTGGCGGTGCTGGCTGTGGCGTGCTGGACCTGGTATCCGCTGCGCAATGCGCGCTGGTTACGTACCCATCCGCAGCATAAACCGGCCACCTGGGCGACGGCGCAGGGGATTGTGACGCTGCCGCTGGCGCTGGTTATGTATGCGGTGGTAAGCGCACAGCTGGCGTGGCAGAGCCCGACCTTCGCGCTGCCGTTTGGCCCGCAGCCGCGGCTGTTTCTGCCGCTGATGCTGGTGATTGGGCTACTTTGCTCCTGGCTCGGCGCGCTCTGCTGGAATGCTGCCAGCCAGCGGCTGCCTACGGTATTTATGGGACCGCTTATCGTATTCGAAACGCTGTCAGGCCTGCTGTGGACCTTTCTCTGGCGACAAAGCTGGCCGCCGCTGTTGACGCTGACGGGCATCTTCTGCCTGATCCTCGGCGTGCTTTGGGCGATGCGTATTAAGCCTGAACCGTTGCTGACATCAATTGAGCAGTAATCTCCCACTCTGTCGCGCAATTAAATAGGTGCTGACCCGCTGATTTCACACTGTTTTAGGAATAATGCGCAGAGCGGAGCGGCAAATTTTGCCGCTCTTTAGCTAATTAGCCGCTAAAGCCGAACGGCGAATCGCCATAAAAAGCGATCAAGATCTCATTTTTTTCGCCCGCGCGTTGGCGCTCATCGACTTTGTCCGGCGGAAATTCTTCTCTCTGACGGCTTATATTCCACCTTAAAGAAGCATTAAGGCTTTGTGAGTGGCGAGCAATTCGCCACTTTACTGCATATTTATCGCGTACCGCTGCGTTTTTATTGGCGTTTGGTCCTGAGAATGGCGTCTGATAAACCACCGTTTTTTCCAGAAATGGTCAGGCTATTAAGAATAATTCCCAATGAAGGAAATTACGAAACTTTAGCCGGGGCGATCTTTAAAGTGATTTATCTTATATGTGATTAACCCGGAATAAGAAAAGCGATAAGCATTGATAAACCATTCTGCCAGGAAAATTCCTGGCATTTTTTTTACGGTTCGCTTATTTGCGGCTGATTAAATATTCTTCGCTGGATGTAAACTTAGTACCACCATTTCTTGCGGTAACCGAAGCGTGAATTAGAACGGCCGTTCAGCGCGGCTTAATAGAAAACCAGGGCTTTAGCGCCGGGCATTAACGAGTCTGATGAAAAGTAAGAAGCACCAATCTCATCGAAATGAGATTGGGCGAGAGGAGAAGTAGCGAGAAATGCGAGACTTTTGCTGGTGCTTATCAATATTACCGCAAAAAATGAAAATCGATCCGTTGGCAAACTCATCAGGAATGCATGGAGCGAAAATTAAAGCCACGAATGGTATCTTAAAGTGTCATCATCTCTTCTGGTAAGAACAATCTCAGCGCTAAGTCAGTTTAAGGCAGTATTATTGGTTTTATCGATTTTCCGATCCTGACGGGTAGTGGTAAACGCTGCGGCTAATATCGAGCAGGCGGCAGCTGCGGCGCGTGCCGATGTCGAAAGTGCTCTGCAGGAAGTTGACCGCCTGGCGCTTTTCGTTAGTGGTAAAGAAGTTCTTCAGTACGCTTTGCAGCATCTCCTTATCTGAGTTGAGCGTTTGCAGTTCACGGGTAAGTGCTTGTAGTTTATCCTCTAACTCCTTGATTCTTCTTCCTTCCTCTGAGGAAAGGCCGGAAAATTTCTTTTTCCAGCTATAGAAGGTGGCCTCAGAGATCCCCAGCTCGTCACAAATCTCCCTGACTTTAACCCCTGATTCAGAAGCTTTAATGGCATTTGTGATTTGCTCTTCGCTATATCGTGACTTTCTCATAAATGCTCTTACCTTTCTTATCGATTAATGGATGAGATGTACTGTATTAATATCTGGCACTGTAAATAATCTATTAATGCAGTATTAAAGTGCGCGATTAGAATTGCGTGGGTTAAATTAAGATATTTAGAATAAATATCATCATGGGATAAATCTTATTTTATTCTTATCGGATGGGCGCACCTTCCTGGTCAGGGATTTTTGTTATAGATTCTTCCCATCCCAAATACGAAAAATTTCTACGTACATTTGATATTTAGCATAACGTGCTTGCTAAATTCTCAGGGAAATGGCTTGTGAATGGGGTCTGTTTTCCGTGTGAAATCGATTCCAGATTAGCCCTTCTGAGCCAAATTTAATCAGAATTATCCTGAAAATATTCACCGAATCGTGTTCTGATTCTCATTTTTCGGACCAGCCTGGTTTGAAATCTTTAAATAACGCCAGGCCCACTGAGCGCTTGTTAATTCGTTACAGGGATGTTGTACCGAAGCGGTTGAAGTAAGTAATGCAAAGGATGAGTCAATGAAATTAAGCGTAATGTCTAATGCCGCCTGGATGATGTCTGAGAAGATCGTCTCGGTTTTTGGCGTCATATTTGTGACCTCCTACGTGGCGAAATCATTCGGGCCAACCGTATTCGGCCAGATGGCGTTTTCTACCTCTTTATTTTCAATGGTCCAGACCGTCGCCATCTTCGGTACCGAGACTATCTTGTTTAAGCGGATCAGCAAAAGCGCGCCGAAAGGACTGCGCCTGATGAACGTGGCGCGTACCCTGCGCATGATTTTACTGCTGCTCACCGCGGTGCCGGTGCTGGCCTGGGTGTGGTTCACCATGCCGCAAAATTTCCTCGCTTTCACTCTGGCGTCATTCGTCGCCTCGGTATTCGTTACCCAGGACACCTTCAGCGTTTACAACAACGCCCGTCTCGCTTCCCGGCTTAATACCGTGGCGAACTCGCTCGGCATGCTGTTGAGCTTCGGCATCAGCTTCACTATCGCCTGGCTGCGCCTTAATCCGGCATGGCTGACGCTCTCTATCGTGGCCGTAACGCTGGTGCCTTACGTTATCAAGCGCTACAACTTCTACCGCGAAACACAGGATGTCGCGCCGCCGCAGGAGAAACGCAGCGCTTATCTGCGCTATCTGATGTATGCCGGTCTGCCGCTGGCTATTTCCAGCATTTTTATTTCAGTGCAGGTTAAAGCCGCGCAGATGTTTTTAGCCGGCATCGCTTCGGCAAGCGATCTCGGGCTGTTTGCGGCGGCCAACACTATCGCGGCTTCGTGGATTTTTATCCCCGTGGCGCTCATAACTTCATGCTTCACTGAAATTTTCAGGGAACGCGGCGAAGTGGCTATTAAGCTGGCAGCGCGGCTCAATGGCTATGTCATGGGAGTATCACTGATGATGCTGCTGGTCATCGCGCTGTTCGGCGAGAAAATCATCATCGCTTTGTATGGTTCAGAATACACACAGTCAGGAAGTCTCATTACGTTGTTGTCAATGGCGACCTGCTTCTCCGCCATGGGCACAGTAGCCTACCGCTACATGGTGAAAGAGGGTGGTTTCAACTATCTGTTGAAGAAAATCATCTGCCTGATGGTGATCAGCCTGCCGCTTTCGTGGTGGCTGATCCAGGGCTACGGCATTATGGGCGCCGCCTGGAGCGTCTTTGTGTCGGAACTCTTGTCCCTTACCGTAATGAATTACTTCTTCAAAAACGGCGTCATTCAAAGAATTCAAGTTTCCTCACTCAACTACAAAACCTACAAATGAGGTCAGATATGTTTAAGTTGAAAGATGAACTCAGAAGAAGTGTGCAGTACTTCATTAAGAAGATGCCCTGGGCATACCAGGACCGCATTTACTACTTCCATAAGTTCAGAAAATTGCCCAATCTGCGTCAGCCCAAAGTTTTCAACGAAAAGGTGCTGTATCGCAAATTCGTCTATGGCGACTACCAGATTTACGGCCGCCTTTCAGACAAGTATTCGGTGCGCGACTATATCGCCGAAAAGATTGGCAACGAATACCTGATTCCGCTGGTGCACGAGACTACCGATCCGGCGTCGCTGAATAGCCTGCCATGCTGGAAGGGCACGGTGATCAAGCCGAATCACGCCTCCAATATGGTGGAGATTCTGCTGGAAGAGCCGGATGCGCTGCGCAAACAGCAGATTATCAACAGCTGCTATAAGTGGCTGAAGACCGACTTCGCTAACGAGGCGCGCGAGATCCACTATCGCTATATCAAGCCGCGCATTCTGGTCGAGCAATATATCGGCGACGGCAAAACGGCGCCCATCGACTACAAGTTTCATATGTTCAACAAGCGCGACGGCCGCTTTGAATATGTGTTGCAGGTGATCTACAACCGCTGCCAGCCGCAGCTGTCGATGAACTTCTACGTCAACAATCTGACCGAAGCTTTTCACAAGATTCGCGACACCGGCCTCGACGTGACGAAAATCGCCGAGTCGCTGCAGCACGCGCTCGATCTGAGCAAGAAGCTGGCGAGTGATTTCGACTATGTGCGCGTTGACTGGTATATCCATGAGGGCCACATCTACTTCGGCGAACTGACCTTTACCCCGGGCGCCGGTCTGGTGACAGGTCTGGATCGCGGGCTTAATCAGATGATGGGAGATATGTGGATTCAGGATCGCCGCGGCACGCAGAGACCGGGCGTTTCGGTGCAGGATGTTAATATTCCTGCGCTGTTGAAGAAAGTTTGAGTCACACAGCAAAATAAAAAACCCCGCTTCGCGGGGTTTTTTATTGGCTGGATATTAAGGCATCGGCCAGTCGGGCGGCGTCTGGCTCATTACCTGGATAAAGGTGTCTTTGGTAACCAGCATAAAGTGCTGCACGTTTTCCATGCTCAGCGAGATGCCCAGCAGACCCATAACAAACCAGCAGGTCATACCGAGACCGAGGCCGCCGCACATAAACGCCATCACATGATGGCTGCTCTGGCGGAATTTGATTTTAAGGGTGCTGGCAAAAAACATCATAATTGCGCTGAGCAGTTCCCAACGCATGACAATCAAGCTGGTGGTTATCGTCGCCATCGACTTAAGCCTCTGAATCTAAGTGATTATCCCTGACAGTTACTGGACATCACCGGCGACGAAAAGCGAGGTCAGGGAAAGGCTTTCCGTCGTCAAAAAGAGTGTAATGTGTGACCTGAGTCACATTATATCACTGGATTTGAATTTATGAACAAAATTTGTACCTGGTATGGTAGAGAAATTTTTATCGAAACGTCGAAGAGAAAACCGGGGCGTAAAGCGGGAAGGAAAAGAGAAAAGGTGCGCCCGTTAAGGGCGCCTGAGGCTTAGCAAATCGGGCAGCATTCGCCGGTGGTGCGCTGAGTAAAACTGGCCGCAGCTTCGCTACAGTCGAAGTTCACCCTACGCGGACGCTGGAGCGCCTGACGGCGCATAAAATGGCGATAGGCGGTCGGGGTCTGGGAAAACTGACGGCGGAACACGCGGGAAAAGGTCTGCTGCGAGTCATAGCCATACTGCATCGCGATATCAAATACCGGCCGTTGCGTCTGGCGCAGCGCTTCTGCCGCCAGCGTCAGGCGACGTTCGCGAATGTATCCACCCAGCGTCTGTTTCGTCACGGTACGGAACATACGCTGCAGGTGCCACTTTGAATAACCTGATTTAGCCGCCACTTCATCGATCGACAGCGACTTATCCAGGTTTTGATCGATCCAGTGCGTCAGGGAGTGAATGATCTCTTCTTGCATCATAATCTCGTCCTTTAGTCCTGAGGGATTCGTTATTTAACGGAGGCGAGTATAATTCCTCAAGTTAACTTGAGGTAAAGAGCCAGATGAAAAAAGATCGCAACTACCCGAAACCGGTTTTAACGCCGGGCGAAGTCGCGCGCCGTAGCGGCGTGGCGGTCTCTGCGCTGCATTTCTATGAGAGCAAAGGGCTGATTTCCAGCACGCGCAACGGTGGCAATCAGCGGCGTTACAGCCGTGACGTACTGCGGCGCGTCGCCATTATCAAGGTTGCTCAGCGCATCGGCATACCGCTCGCGACGGTCAGCGACAGCCTGATGCATATTCCCGCCAACAAGCGTATGTCGACGCAGGAGTGGAACGCCCTGACGCAGCACTGGCGCGAGGAGCTGGATAAGCGCATTGAAACCCTGACGCGCCTGCGCAACGATCTCGACGGCTGTATCGGTTGCGGCTGTCTATCGATGCGCGACTGTCCGCTGCGCAATCCCGGCGACCGGCTGGCGCAGCAGGGCTCTGGCGCAGTGCTGCTTGATCCCGAACAGGATGAGAAAGGCGAGCCGCCGCGCTAAAGATGCTGGAAGCTATACTTGCCTGAGACGCATAACAGGAGTGCTCTATGATTACCGTCCATCATCTTGAGCGGTCGCGCTCGCACCGCGTGCTGTGGCTGCTGGAAGAGCTGGAAGTGCCTTACCAAATCAAACGCTATCAGCGCGAGGCATCGATGCTGGCGCCGGAAGCCCTGAAAAAAGTGCATCCGCTGGGCAAGTCGCCGGTGATTACCGACGGTAATCAGGTGATTGCCGAATCGGGCGCCATTCTCTCTTATCTGGAAGGCAAATATGACAGCGAGCAGCGGCTGGCGCCCACCGATGAGCAGGCGCGTCTGCAGGCAACCTACTGGCTGCACTACGCCGAAGGCTCGCTGATGCCGCTGTTGCTGATGAAGCTGGTATTCGGCCGTCTGGGGCAGGCGCCGGTGCCCTGGCTGCTGCGTCCGGCGGGCGCGGCGCTGGGCAAAGGTATTCAGAAAGCCTGGCTTGATAAGCAGCTGGTGCCGCATCGCCAGATGATTGAGCAGCATCTGGCTGCTCACCCCTGGTTTGCCGGCAAGCGCTTCAGCATTGCCGATATCCAGATGAGTTTTCCGCTGCTGGCGATGCAGTCGCGTGGCGGCCTGGCCGATATGCCCGCCACGGCAGCATGGCTGGCTACCGTTCAGCAGCGCGCCGCCTGGCAGCGCGCCATCCAGCAGGGCGGCGAAGTGCTGCCGGGCGGCTGAACAGTGGAAAACGCCAGAAATATCAAAACGTAGCGCGGCGTCTGCCTTGATGCCGCCGTCGCACACGCCTTCGGGAACCGCCGCAAGCGCTCTGCTTTATCCTGAATTAAGGCGAGGAAGCGGTTGAAAATCGGCTGCCAAACGCCGGATAATCCCCTGCCTTTTTATCTGGCCGCATAGCGGACAGTTATTCGCCGCGAAGTAAACGTTTGCCTGCCGCCTGTGGCGCCTTTGCGCCAGGGTGACAACCAGGGATCTTGCGGGCAACGACGCAGGGCTTTTTACACAACAAAAATTTCTTGAGGCTCAACTATGTCATACGAATCACGCTCGTCCGCTGGCAAGCTGGACGCCTGGTTCTCTGTTTCTGCACGCGGCAGCAGCATCCGGCAGGAAATCCTGGCGGGACTGACCACCTTCCTGGCGATGGTCTATTCGGTGATCGTGGTGCCCGGCATGCTCGGCAAGGCGGGCTTTTCGCCCACCGCCGTTTTTGTCGCCACCTGCCTGGTCGCCAGCGTCGGCTCTATCGTCATGGGGCTGTGGGCCAACCTGCCGCTGGCGATTGGCTGCGCCATCTCACTGACCGCCTTTACCGCATTCAGCCTGGTGCTCGGCCAGCACATCAGCGTGCCGGTGGCGCTTGGCGCGGTCTTCCTGATGGGGCTGCTGTTCACCTTGATCTCCGTAACCGGCATCCGCGCCTGGATTCTGCGTAATCTCCCGATGGGCGTGGCCCACGGCACCGGCGTGGGGATCGGCCTGTTCCTGCTGCTGATCGCCGCTGACGGCATCGGACTGGTGGTGAAGAACCCTGCACCAGGCATGCCGGTGGCGCTGGGCCACTTCACCTCGTTTCCGGTGATGATGTCGCTGCTGGGTCTGGCGGCGATTTTCGGGCTGGAGAAGCGTCGAGTGCCGGGCGGCATCCTGCTTACCATTATCGCTATCTCGATTCTCGGCCTGATCTTCGATCCCGCAGTAAAATTCCAGGGTCTGTTCGCCTTGCCGAGCCTGCGCGACAGTCAGGGGCAGTCGCTGCTCTTCAGCCTCGACATTATGGGCGCGCTACAGCCGATGGTGCTGCCGAGCGTGCTGGCGCTGGTCATGACGGCGGTGTTTGACGCGACCGGCACCATCCGTGCGGTCGCTGGACAGGCGAACCTGCTGGATGAGAAGGGGCAGATCATTAACGGCGGGCGCGCGCTGACCACAGACTCCGTCAGCAGCCTCTTTGCCGGTCTGGTCGGCGCATCGCCAGCGGCGGTCTATATTGAATCCGCAGCCGGCACCGCGGCAGGCGGTAAAACCGGACTGACGGCGATTGTGGTCGGCTTGCTGTTTCTGGTTATTCTGTTTATGTCGCCGCTGGCCTGGCTGGTGCCCGCCTATGCGACCGCGCCTGCGCTAATGTATGTCGGCCTGCTGATGCTCAGCAACGTGGCGAAAATCGACTTCGGCGACTTTGTGGATGCGATGTCCGGGCTGTTGACCGCGGTGTTTATCGTGCTGACCTGCAATATCGTCACCGGCATCATGCTCGGTTTCGCCACGCTGGTAGTGGGGCGCCTGTTCGCCGGAGAGTGGCGCAAGCTGAACCTCGGCACCGTCGTGATTGCCGCCGCGCTGGTGATTTTTTACGCTGGCGGCTGGGCGATCTAACTGCTAAACCGGGCGAGCGCCGTCTCGTCCGGAACTTTTTCCTGAATTTCTGCCGCGCCGCACGTGTGACTTGTCATTCTCTGCGCACTTTGCTTTACACTTTAGCGCTCACAACATTTTTTCTGACTTTACGATTCGCCTAAGGAAAGCATGGAAATCTTTTTTACTATTCTCATCATGACGCTGGTGGTATCGCTCTCGGGGGTGGCCGCGCGCATATTGCCGTTCCAGATCCCGCTGCCGCTGGTGCAAATACTCGCCGGGGCGCTGCTCGCCTGGCCGACCTTCGGCCTGCATGTCGATTTCGACCCTGAACTTTTCCTTGTGCTGTTTATTCCGCCGCTGCTGTTTGCCGATGGCTGGAAGACACCGATCAGCGAATTCCTGCATCATGGCCGGGAAATTATCGGCCTGGCGCTGGTGCTGGTGCTGATTACCGTGGTCGGCATCGGTTATCTCATCTACTGGATGGTGCCGGGTATCCCGCTGATCCCCGCCTTCGCGCTGGCAGCCGTGCTGTCGCCGACGGACGCCGTGGCGCTCTCCGGCATTGTCGGCGAGGGACGTATCCCGAAAAAAATCATGTCGATCGTGCAGGGCGAAGCGCTGATGAACGACGCATCCGGCCTGGTTTCACTGAAGTTTGCCGTTGCGGTCGCGATGGGCACCATGGTGTTTACCTGGGGCGGCGCCAGCATCGAGTTTCTTAAGGTGGCAATCGGCGGTCTGATTGCGGGCGTTGCGGTGTGCTGGCTCTACGGGAAATCGCTGCGTCTGCTGAGCCGCTGGAGCGGCGACGATCCGGCGACGCAAACCGTGCTGCTGCTGCTGCTGCCGTTCGCCTCTTACCTTATCGCCGAACACCTCGGTGTCTCCGGCATTCTGGCGGCGGTCGCGGCGGGCATGACGATTACCCGATCCGGCATTATCCGTCAGGCGCCGCTGGCGATGCGCCTGCGCGCCAACAGCGTCTGGCAGATGCTGGAATTCGTGTTCAACGGCATGGTGTTCCTGATGCTCGGCCTGCAGCTGCCGGACATTATCGGCACCTCGATTGACGCCGCTAACGCCGATCCCAACGTCGAGCTCTGGATGCTGTTTACCGACATTATCCTGGTCTACGGTGCGCTGATGGTGGTGCGTTTTGGCTGGCTCTGGATTATGCAGCGTCTCAGCAAGCGCGTGCTGAAGAAAAAGCCGATGGAGTTCGCCAACTACTCGCTGCGCGAGCTGCTTATCGCCTCTTTCGCCGGCGTGCGCGGCGCGATTACGCTGGCGGGCGTGCTCTCTATTCCGCTGTTTCTCACTAACGGCCAGCCTTTCCCGGCGCGCTATGAGCTGGTGTTTATCGCCACCGGCGTGATCCTGTTTTCGCTGCTGGTGGGCGTGGTGGTGCTGCCGCTGCTGCTGCGCGGCGTGGACGGCATCGATAAAGCCGGGCATCGTCGCGAGCTGCAAAATGCCCGCGCGGTAATGGCGAGCGTGGCGATCGAAAGCCTGCATAAAATGGAAGCGCGGCTGGAGAACGACACCGAAGAGAACATCGATCCCGAGCTGCTTAAAGAGGTAAGCCTGCGCGTGATCGGCAACCTGCGGCGCCGTGCTGACGGCAAGAGCGATCTGGAGCAGGCGCTGTTCGCCGAGAATCTGGAGCGTCGCTTCCGTCTGACCGCGCTGCGCGCCGAACGCGCCGAGGTCTATCATCTGCGCGCGACCCAGCAGATTTCCAGTGAGAGCATGCAGCGGCTGCTGCGCGATCTCGACCTGCTGGAAGCGCTGCTGATCGAAAAAGAAGAGTAAGCCGCGCGCCGCGCCTAAACTGACAGGCGCGGCGCTTCATCCGGCCAGTGTTCGCGACAGCAGGCGATCCAGGCCTGCGCGCTGCGCGACAGATAGCTTCCCTCCCGCCAGATCAATCCCAGACTCCACTTCAGATCCGACTCCAGCGGCAGCCACAGCAGCGACTGCTTATCCAGCCGCTGACAGATCGGCTCCGGCAGAATCGCCAGCCCCATCTCCGCCTGCACCATCGCCGCAAGAAAATCCCACTGTCCGCTGCGCACCGCGATATGCGGCGTGACGCCCAGTCGCTGAAATGCCTTCATCAGCTGACGGTTCAGAGAGAACTCTTCGTTGAAGATCAGCAGCGGATGCGACGCCAGCTCCGTCAGTCCGATATGGCTGCGGTTGAGCCAGACGGGCTGACGCGGCACCAGCACGCAGAGAGGATGATGCATCAGCGGCAGCGTATTAAGCGGCAGATCGGGATCGACCGGCAGGGCGGTCAGCGCGATATCCAGACTGCCCGCCAGCACCGCCTGCTGCACCGTCAGCCCGCCAAACTCAGAAATTTTCAGCTCTACGCCGGGATAGCGGCGGCGAAACGCCGAGATCGACCCGGCGATCTGCATGCCGACCATCGGCGGAATGCCGAGGCGCAGCTCGCCGGTTTTTAGCTGGTTAATATCGCCGATCTCCGCCTCCAGCTGATGAAACTCCTGCAAAATCGCCAGGCCGCGCTGGTAGACTGCCTGGCCGCTGTCGGTAAGATGCAGCTTGCGGCCGTCGCGCAGCAGCAGCGTGCAGCCCAGCTCCTCTTCCAGCTGGCGCAGCATTTTGCTGATGGTGGGCTGCGTAACGTAGAGCTTCTCGGCGGCGCGGGTAAAACTCTGCTGGCGCACCACCTCGGTGAAGTAGCGTAAAGCGCGAACGTCCATAACTATTCCCTTTTGGCATGACTGGAATGATTTTAATTCATTTTTTTCACCTTCTGTTGCGGATTTATACTAAGCGCCGGATTGCATTAGAGGAGAGAAGAAAATGGCGTTAGCGCTCAGCCCGCAAAGAACGGGCAGGCTGCAACGACTCTGGTTGCCGCTACAGCTGCTGCTGTATGTGGGCATGTTTATCGCCTGCGATCGCCTGGTGAGCTGGCTGCACCTGCCGCTGCCCGCCAATATCGTCGGTATGCTGCTGCTGCTGGCGCTTATCGTCACGCGCGTGCTGCCGCTGCGCTGGGTGAAAGCGGGTTCGCGCTGGCTGCTGGCGGAGATGCTGCTGTTTTTTATTCCGGCGGTAGTCGCGGTGGTGAACTACGGCGATCTGCTGCGCGTCGACGGCTGGCGTATCTGCGTGGTGATCGCGCTGAGCACTTTGCTGGTGCTGGCTTCCACTGCGCTGGTGGTCGATCGTCTCTATCGCTATGAAGTGGCGCGCGCGGCGCGCAGGCAGCAACGCGATGCGTGATTTTATCCTTAGCCTGCTCTGCCTGGCGGTCACGCTGCTGATCTACTTTCTCAATAAACGTCTTTATCGCCGCTGGCGCACGCTGCTGCTAATGCCGCTGGTGGCGACTCCCTTGCTGCTGGTCGGGCTGCTGCTTATTACGCACGTCTCCTGGCAGGACTATATTGCCGAAAGCCACTGGCTGCTCTGGCTGCTTGGCCCGGCGACGCTGGCCTTTGCCGTGCCGGTGTATGAAAACATGGCGATTATTCGTCGCCACTGGCTCTCACTGAGCGCGGGGGTGCTGACCGCTACGCTGGTCGCGGTGTGCAGCTCAGTCTGGCTGGCGCGGCTGCTGACGCTGCCCGAGTCGATCCAGCGCAGCCTGGCGGTGCGCTCCATTACCACGCCGTTCGCGCTGGCGGCTGCGAAGCCCATCGGTGGCCAGCCGGATCTGGTGGCGCTGTTTGTCGTTATTACCGGCGTGTTCGGCATGGCGGTCGGGGACGTCCTGTTCCTGCGCATCGCCATTCGCCAGGGCGTGGCGAAAGGGGCGGGATTCGGTGCGGCGTCGCACGGCGCAGGCACGGCGCGCGCTTATCAGCTCGGCGAGCAGGAGGGCGTCGTCGCCAGTCTGGTAATGATGCTTTCCGGCGTGGTGACGGTGGTGCTGGCGCCGCTTATCGGCCAGCTGATGTGGAGCGTCTGAAGAACGACCGCGCGCTGACGACATGTCTGTTTACGTAAAGGTTGCCAAATAGAGTTGTCAGAGGATTTCAGGCTGTTAACCTTTGCGCCGAAATTATTGTCCTTTCACGGAGTGGAATCATGTTTAAGCAACTTGTTACCGGGAGCGCATTGGGTCTGGTGCTGCTGAGCGGCGCGGCGCAGGCTATCGAAGGCAGCGTGGATGTTGGCGAGCACAACACTAATCTGAACGTCGGTCTGGGCACCACCTCGCCGGGCCTGTTCCTTAAAGGCAACTGGCTGCGCAGCGATCACGACGGCAGCACTTACGGTCTGGGACTGGGTTACAACGTCGATATCGGCGGACTGCGTCTGGCGCCGACCGCCAAGACCATTTTCACCCATCCGGAAGATGGTAAAAATGGCTTCGCCGTGGCGCTGGGCGGCGGCGCACAGTACAGCTTCAACAATATGTGGGGCCTGTACGGCGAATACTACTACGCGCCGGAAGGTCTGACCGACCATCTCGACAGCTATCAGGAAGCCGCTGGCGGCCTGAGCTTCACCCCGATCTCCCTGGTTAACCTGCGCGTGGGTTATCAGTATATCGAGCTGAACAATAAAGGCGGCCGTAAAGATAACGTGCTGGTCGATGGCCCGTACGTCGGCGCTTCACTGCGCTTCTGATTGGGTTCAGAGAAAAGAGAAAGGCGGCTGATGAGCCGCCTTTTTTATTGTGTAGTACAGCGTAAAGTTAGTGCGATTTGCCCTGCGAAATCCCGATGCCGGTCTGCGAGCGAATAAACTGCGCCCGGAAGCGGCCGCGCTCCTGCGCGCCCTGCGGCGAATGATCAGTTACGGAGAAGAGCCAGGTGCCGACAAAGGCGACGATCATCGAGAAGAGCGCCGGATACTCATAAGGATAAACCGGCGACGCGTGGCCCAGCACCTGTACCCAGACCGTCGGGCCAAGGATCATCAGCACTACCGCGGTGATCAGCCCGAGCCAGCCGCCGATCATTGCGCCGCGCGTGGTCAGCTTCGACCAGTACATCGACAGCAGGATAATCGGGAAGTTACAGCTGGCGGCGATAGAGAAGGCGAGGCCGACCATAAAAGCGATGTTCTGCTTCTCAAACAGAATACCCAGCGCAATCGCCACTACGCCCAGCACCAGCACGGTAATCTTCGACACGCGCAGCTCTTCGCGCTCGGTCGCCTGTCCTTTGCGGATCACGCTGGCGTAGAGATCGTGCGACACCGCCGACGCGCCCGCCAGCGTCAGGCCCGCCACCACCGCCAGGATAGTGGCGAAGGCCACGGCGGAGATAAAGCCGAGGAAGGTGCTGCCGCCGACCGCATTCGCCAGATGCACCGCCGCCATGTTAGTGCCGCCGATCAGCGCGCCGCTGGCGTCCTTAAAGGCGGGATTGGCGCCCACCAGCAGAATCGCGCCGAAACCGATAATAAAGGTTAGGAAGTAGAAGTAGCCCATAAAGCCGGTGGCCCAGAAGACGCTTTTACGCGCTTCGCGTGCATCCGCCACGGTAAAGAAGCGCATCAGGATATGCGGCAAGCCAGCGGTACCGAACATCAGCCCCAGCCCGAGCGAGAGCGCGGAGACAGGATCCTTCACCAGCCCGCCCGGCTGCATAATGGCCGCGCCTTTCGGATGGACCGCCATCGCCTGGGTAAAGAGGTTATTGAAGCTAAAGCCGACGGCCTTCATCACCATAACCGCCATAAAAGTGGCGCCGAACAGCAGCAGCACCGCTTTGATAATCTGCACCCAGGTAGTCGCCAGCATGCCGCCGAACAGCACGTAGAGCACCATCAGAATGCCGACCAGCACCACAGCGACATGATAGTCGAGGCCGAACAGCAGCTGGATCAGCTTGCCTGCGCCCACCATCTGCGCAATCAGGTAGAGCGCCACCACCACCAGCGAGCCGCAGGCGGAGAGGGTGCGGATCGGCTTCTGCTGAAGGCGGTAGGAGGCGACGTCGGCGAAGGTGTAGCGGCCAAGGTTGCGCAGGCGCTCGGCGATAAGAAACAGGATCATCGGCCAGCCCACCAGGAAACCCAGCGAATAGATCAGGCCGTCGTAGCCGGAGGTGTACACCAGCGCGGAGATGCCCAAAAAGGAGGCGGCGGACATAAAGTCGCCTGCCATCGCCAGCCCGTTCTGGAAGCCGGTAATATTGCCCCCCGCCGTATAGTAGTCGCTGCGCGAGCGGGTGCGTTTCGATGCCCACCAGGTAATGCCCAGCGTAGCGGCGACGAAAACCACAAACATGATAATCGCCTGATAGTTAGTAGGCTGCTTCTGTACCGCGCCGGTCAGGGCGTCCGCCAGCGCGGAGGCAGGCAGCAGCGCCAGCAGCCAGAGAGAAAGACGTTTCATGGTGTCACCTCGCTGAGGATCTGCTTCGTCAGGCGATCGAACTCGCCGTTGGCGCGCCAGACATAAACGCCGGTCAGCACGAAGGAAATAACAATCAGTCCCACGCCAATGGGAATGCCGCGCGTGACGCTGGTGCCTGCGTGCAGCGGCGTGCCAAGCCAGCCGGGCGCAAAAGCGATCAGCAGAATAAAGCCGACGTAAAGCACCAGCATAATTAGCGACAGAATCAGGGCAAACCGCTGGCGTTTATGTACCAGCTCCTGAAAGCGTGGATGACGTTCAATCCGTTGATTGAGCGCCTCCTGAGTAGAAAGGGCGTCGTTCATCACAGTTTCTCCAGAGGTTATGCAGGCGGCAGCCTCACGTCGATGCGCGAGAAAGGCCCGGTCAATTATTTTTATGTGACTTCAGAAACACACTGCGTAAGGAAAGGGGGGCGGGAAGAAGAGAGTTCCCGCCGGGAAGTAAAGGTATTTAAGGCATTCGAATCGACTGCTTCTCCTCCAGCAGTTTGTCCACTACGCCGGGATCGGCCAGCGTTGAGGTATCGCCCAGATTGCTGGTATCGCCCGCGGCGATCTTGCGCAGAATACGGCGCATAATTTTGCCGGAGCGGGTTTTCGGCAGCGAATCGGTCCAGTGCAGAATATCGGGCGTAGCGATCGGGCCAATCTCTTTACGTACCCAGCTGCGCACCTCGCTGTAGAGCTCCGGCGAGGGTTCTTCGCCGTGGTTCAGCGTGATATAGGCGTAGATCGCCTGGCCTTTAATGCTGTGCGGGATGCCCACCACCGCCGCTTCGGCGATTTTTGGATGGGAAACCAGCGCGGACTCGATCTCAGCGGTGCCGAGGCGGTGGCCGGAGACGTTAAGCACGTCATCAACGCGGCCGGTGATCCAGTAGTAGCCATCTTCGTCGCGGCGCGCGCCGTCGCCGCTGAAATAGCAGTTTTTAAAGGTAGAGAAGTAGGTCTGCTCGAAACGCTCATGATCGCCGAACAGGGTACGCGCCTGGCCCGGCCAGGAGTCGGTGATCACCAGGTTGCCCTCGGCCGCGCCCTCCTGAGGATTGCCTTCGTTATCCATCAGCGCGGGCTGTACGCCGAAGAAAGGTTTGGTCGCGGAGCCCGCTTTTAGCTCGGTAGCGCCCGGCAGCGGCGTGATCATAAAGCCGCCGGTTTCTGTCTGCCACCAGGTATCGACAATGGGACAGCGGCCGTCGCCAATCTTGTTGTAGTACCACTCCCAGGCTTCCGGGTTTATCGGTTCGCCCACTGAGCCCATAATGCGCAGGCTTTTACGACTGGTGCCGGCAATCGCTTTATCGCCTTCCGCCATCAGAGCGCGGATCGCCGTCGGCGCGGTGTAGAGCAGCGTGACTTTATGCTTGTCCACCACTTCCGCCATGCGGCTCGGCTTCGGCCAGTTCGGCACGCCTTCAAACATCAGCGTCGTCGCGCCGCACGCCAGCGGCCCGTAGAGCAGATAGCTGTGGCCTGTTACCCAGCCGACATCTGCGGTACACCAGTAGACATCTTCCGGATGGTAATCGAAAACGTATTTGAAGGTGGTCGCCACATAAACCAGATAGCCGCCGGTGGTGTGCAGCACCCCTTTCGGCTTGCCGGTCGAGCCGGAGGTATAGAGGATAAAGAGCGGATCTTCAGCCTGCATCTCGGCGGGCGCGTGCTGCTCGCTCGCTTTATCCATTAAGTCAGCCCACCAGAGATCGCGGCCATCCTGCCAGTCAATCTGCTGGCCGGTGCGTTTCAGCACCACCACGTTTTTCACGCTGTTCACGCCGGGGTTTTTCAGCGCTTCATCGACGTTTTTCTTCAGCGGAATGGGACGTCCGGCGCGTACCCCTTCATCGGCGGTAATCACCAGCCTGGCGCTGGAGTCCACCACGCGTCCTGCGACCGCTTCCGGCGAGAAGCCACCAAAAATCACCGAGTGCACCGCGCCGATACGCGCGCAGGCCAGCATCGCGACCGCCGCTTCCGGCACCATCGGCATATAGATCGCCACCACGTCGCCTTTTTTCACCCCCAGCGACAGCAGCACGTTGGCGAAACGGCACACCTGGTTATGCAGCTGGCGGAAGGTCAGGGTTTTGCTTTCGCTGGCGTCGTCGCCTTCCCAGATAATGGCGGGATGATCGCCGCGCTTTTCCAGATGACGATCGAGGCAGTTGGCCGCCAGATTAAGCGTGCCGTCTTCATACCAGCGAATAGAAATATTGCCCGGCGCGAAAGAGCTGTTTTTCACTTTGCTGTAGGGCTTGATCCAGTCGAGAATTTTTCCCTGCTCGCCCCAGAACGCATCCGGGTCGCTGACGGATTGCTGATACATTGTCTGATACTGCTCGGCAGTAATCAGCGCATTCGCAGCAATGCTGGCGGGTATCGGGTGTTTATGTTGTTGGCTCATGGCGGATCTCCTTGAAGATGTTAATAATATGTCAATCAAAGGTTAAGTGAAGCCTACGCCATCGCTTTGTTTCTTTTTTGCGCCACAGATCACGAGAGCAGACACAAGCGTGTAATCCTTTGCAAAATCGCGTGAACATTCTCCGTTATACCCCTGTCCGCCTGGTGAAAAATGCAGCAAACAAACCCGCCGCTATTTTGCGCAACGCTGCATAGCTATGCGCGCAGTGTGAGAACTATTACTTTTCAGAACAGCAAGTTAGGGTTTTGATAACTAAACAGCATTTTATGCTATAAGAGTGGCTAATCTTTAACCGAAGACGCCAGGGGTTGCATTTACCACAGTGAAAATGGTACTTATCTCGCCCCTGCTCAGCAGGACTCAACCAGACGGCGTCTGAAAAAAGTACGGGAATTTTCGCATTTTCGTAGAGGACGCTGTCCTCAATAACCCTCTAATTTACCGGGCTTTTGCTCACTTCCCTGTGTGTATCCTTCTCTGCACCTTCGCAGCGTAGCAATAGGGGTTTTGACTGAGGAAATAACGCGTTATGAAAGGTTTTAAAATAAGCCTGGCCTGGCAGATTCTGATTGCACTGGTGCTCGGCATCATCGCTGGTTCAGTGCTGCATAATCAGCCAGACGATCGTGAATGGTTAATCACCAACATTCTCAGCCCGGCGGGCGACATCTTTATTCACCTGATCAAGATGATCGTTGTGCCTATCGTGATTTCATCGTTGATTGTCGGCATTGCCGGCGTAGGCGATGCGAAGAAACTGGGACGTATTGGTGTCAAAACCATCGTCTATTTTGAAGTGATCACCACCCTTGCCATTGTGGTCGGCATTACGCTGGCTAACGTGTTTCAACCCGGCACCGGCATTGATATGTCAACGCTGGCAACGGTGGATATCTCTAAGTATGAAGCCACGACCGAAGCGGTGCAGAACGGGCCGCACAGCCTGGTCGCCACTATTCTGTCGCTGATCCCGCAGAATATTTTCGCCTCGCTGGTGAAGGGCGACATGCTGCCGATTATCTTCTTCTCGGTGCTGTTCGGCATGGGCCTGTCGGCGCTGCCGTCGGAGCAGCGCGATCCGCTGGTAAACATTTTCCGCAGCGTGTCGGAAACCATGTTTAAGGTGACGCATATGATCATGCGTTACGCGCCGGTAGGCGTCTTTGCGCTGATCGCTGTGACTATCGCCAACTTTGGTTTCGCCTCGCTGTGGCCGCTGGCGAAGCTGGTGCTGCTGGTGTATGCCGCGATTCTCTTCTTCGCTTTCGTGGTTCTCGGCGGCGTGGCGCGCTTCTGCAAGCTGCGCATCACGACCCTGATGCGCATCCTGAAAGATGAGCTGATCCTCTCCTACTCAACCTCCAGTTCGGAAACCGTCCTGCCGCGCATTATGCAGAAGATGGAGGCCTACGGCGCGCCGAAGGCGATCACCAGCTTTGTGGTGCCGACCGGCTACTCGTTTAACCTGGATGGTTCAACGCTCTATCAGAGTATCGCCGCTATCTTTATCGCGCAGCTTTACGGCATAGACCTGTCGCTGACCGATGAGATTATCCTGGTGCTGACGCTGATGGTGACGTCGAAAGGTATCGCGGGCGTGCCGGGCGTATCCTTTGTGGTGCTGCTGGCGACGCTGGGCAGCGTCGGCATTCCGCTGGAAGGGCTGGCCTTTATCGCGGGCGTCGACCGCATCATGGATATGGCGCGCACCGCGCTCAACGTTATTGGCAATGCGCTGGCGGTGCTGGTTATCGCCCGCTGGGAGAATCAGTTCGACGCCGAGCAGGCGAAAGCGTACGAGCTGACGCTGCGTACGCAAACGGCGAACTAGCCCTTCTTTTGCCCTGACCATCAGGCGGCATCTAAAGCCGACAAGCGGGAGAGAAGGGCCGCAGAGCAAAGCGTCCCGCAACATGGATGTTGCGGGACGAGCTGCCAGGGATAGCGCTTTTTGCGTCTTTGCGATCGGCTCCTCTCTCTCGCGTTAGCGCCTTGCTAACCAACGTAGGGTTCAGACAGCGTCTGAACCCTTTTTTTATCCTGCAAGTATGATAAAAACGGGCCTGAATCAACTCTTTCCCGGAGCATGCCCCATGACTATCGACCTCAGCCAGCTCATTACCGAAGGCCGCAACCCGGCCAGTCAGAACATTGACGAACTCTCTACCGACGCGATGCTGCGCGTGATTAATAACGAAGATAAAAAGGTGGCGCTGGCAGTCGAAGCGATAGTGCCGCAGATTGCGCAGGCGGTTGACGCCATCGTTGCCGCTTTCGCACAGGGCGGTCGGCTGATCTACAGCGGGGCAGGCACTTCCGGCCGTCTTGGCATTCTCGACGCCAGCGAATGCCCGCCCACCTTCGGCACGCCGCGCGGCCAGGTGGTGGGGCTGATTGCGGGCGGTCATAAGGCGATACTCCAGGCGGTGGAAAACGCAGAGGATAACCGCGAGCAGGGCGCGCAGGATCTGCGCGACATCCAGTTCAGCGCGAAAGATGTGCTGGTGGGCATCGCCGCCAGCGGCCGCACGCCCTATGTGCAGGGCGCGCTGGAGTATGCCCGTTCGCTTGGCGCCACCACGGCGGCGCTGACCTGCAACCCCAACAGCGCCATGGCGCAGGCGGCGGAGATTGCGCTCACGCCGGTGGTCGGCCCGGAGGTGGTTACCGGCTCCTCGCGTATGAAAGCGGGCACCGCCCAGAAGCTGGTGCTCAATATGCTGACTACCGGCGCGATGATCCGCAGCGGCAAAGTCTACGGCAACCTGATGGTCGACGTGGAAGCCACCAACCAGAAGCTGGTGCAGCGACAGATCAATATCGTTATGCAGGCCACCGACTGCGACGAGGCGAGCGCCAGTCACGCGCTGGCGGCCTGCGGCGGCCACTGCAAAACCGCCATCCTGATGCTGCTGGCCGGTATCGACGCCGCCGAAGCTCGCACGCTGCTCGCCAGGCACCAGGGTTTTATCCGTCGGGCCTTACAAGGCTGAGGATCGATTATTAAAAAGAGCTAAACGATTATATGTACCCTGCTGGCGGGTTAATTGCTCGCCAGTCCGCTTTTTTAGCGGGGAAAATTAATTGCTGCCACTAAAGCCAGGGTCTTTTGCTGCCGAAAAGATAAAAAAACATAACTGATAATCACCTTACTCTCAGCAGCTCTTTCAAGGACCCGCCATGCGCAATAACCAGCCAGTCACTCAGCGCGAATTCGTGTTTGACGACCAGGCGACATTAATGTCGACCACCGATATCAACAGCTATATCACCTACGCCAACGACGCCTTTATTGAAGTCAGCGGTTTTACGCCGGAAGAGGTCAACGGACAGCCGCACAATATGGTGCGCCACCCCGATATGCCGCCAGAGGCGTTTGCCGATATGTGGGCGACGCTGAAGCAGGGCGAGCCCTGGTCGGCGCTGGTCAAAAACCGCCGTAAAAACGGCGATCATTACTGGGTGCGCGCCAATGCGGTGCCGGTCGTGCGCGACGGCAAAGTGCAGGGGTTTATGTCGGTGCGCACCAAGCCCGGCGAGGCGGAAATTCGCGCCACCGAGGCGCTCTATCGTGATTTCCGCGAAGGGCGGGCAAAGGGACGCCGCTTCCATAAAGGGCTGATTGTGCGTACCGGCTGGCGACGCGTCGGCTCGCTGCTGAAAACGCTGCCGCTGCGCTGGCGTATTCACCTGCCGCTGATGACGCTGCTGCCGCTGGCGGCGCTCAGCGCCGCGCTGCTCGGCATGACGCCCGCGTCGCTCGGCTGCTTTACCGGCGGCATGGCGATCCTGCTGCTGCTGACCAGCCTGTGGATGGAACAGCAAATTTCGCGGCCTGTTGAACGTATTTGCCAGCAGGCGCTAAGCGTGGCGACCGGTGCCAGCCATAAGGTCGAAGAGATGGAGCGCGTTGATGAAGTCGGAATGACGCTGCGCGCCGTCGGCCAGCTCGGCCTGATGTTTCGCTGGCTGGTGGATGACGTTAGCGGTCAGGCGATTAACGTCCTCAGCGCCAGTGACGCTATCGCTAACAGCAACAACGAGCTGAGCCGTCGTACCGAACAGGCGGCCGCCAATGTGCAGCAGACCGCCGCCACCATGAATGAAATGACCGCCACGGTGAAGAGCAACACCGAAACGGCGGGCGAGGTTAATACGCTCTCGGCGCATACCAGCCAGGCGGCGAGCAAGGGCGGCGAAGTCATGCAGGAGATGGTGAGCATGATGGCGGAAATCGCCGAAAGCTCGCAGCGCATCGCCAATATCACCAGCGTAATCGACGGCATCGCCTTCCAGACAAATATCCTCGCGCTTAATGCCGCGGTGGAAGCGGCGCGCGCGGGCGAACAGGGCAAAGGCTTTGCGGTGGTGGCAGGAGAAGTGCGCAGCCTGGCGCAGCGCAGCGCGAAGGCCGCCAGCGAAATTAAAAGCCTGGTGGAAACCAGCGCCAGCCGCGTCCAGCTTGGCAGCAATCATGCCGACGCGGCGGGCCGCACCATGCAGGATATTGTCGCGCAGGTGCAGAACGTCTCTTCACTGATTGCGCAGATCAGCGCCGCCACCGCCGAGCAGTCCACCGCGCTGGGCGAAATCTCTACGGCGGTCGAGGATCTCGACGATATTACCCACCGCAACGCGGCACGGGTGCAGGAGAGCGCGGAGGCGTCGGGTCGTATGACGCATCAGGCTAACCGACTGGTGGAAGCTATCAGCGTCTTCCGCTAAGAGGCGACGCGGCTCTCATCTCGTCCGGCGCGCAGCGCGCCGGGCGGCTGGCCGACAATACGCTTAAAGGCGCGGCTAAAGGCCGCCAGCGAGCCGTAACCGAGCTGGAACGCCACTACCTCCACCGCCTCGCCGTTATTGACGATGCGCTGCACCGCCAGCCGCATACGCAGTTCGGTCAGGTAGCGCAGCGGCGTCATGGTCGTGGCGTTCTGAAAGCGCTCGGCAAATACCGAACGCGAGCAGCCCGCCACCCGCGCCAGTCTTTCAACCGTCCAGCTCTCTCCTGGCTCGCGGTGCATCGCGGCGATCGCTTTGCTCAGACGCGGATCGCGCATCGCCTGCACCAGCCCGCTGCCCTGACCGCAGCCATTCTCTACCCAGCCGCGTACGATCAGCGCCGCCACCACGTCCGCCAGCCGCGACAGGATACCGGCGAACCCGGCGTGCCGCGTGCGCGACTCGCGCTCCATCGCGTCGAGAATGGGCTGGATCTCCGGGTACTTCGACAGCAGCGTGCTGACCAGCATGATATCCGGCATGGTGTTGATCAACGGCTGCATGCCGCCCAGCTCGAATTTCATGCAGGCGCTGAATAAAATCACGCTCTCCTCATCGTCGCAGGCGTCGGCGGGCGCGCCGATGGCGCACACGCTGTCGCAGATCGGCTTGCTGACGAAGGCGGCGATGTTTTCGCTGGCGGCGTCGGGTGACGAGAGCAGGCTGTGCGGTTTGCCATGCGGGATCAGCAGCGCGTCACCGGTATTCAGGGTGAAAATCGCACCCGACGCGCCACGCACCAGCAGCGGCCCGCGTCCGACAAAGTGAAACTGCGCGCGGCCTGGCGCCTGCTCATAGCGCAGCCCGAAGGGCGCGGCGAGCTGAATGCGTTGATAGGTCACGCCGTGCAGCCGCATTCCCATCAGCAGCTCGCTGGTCAGATCTTCATAATGGCTCATGGCATTCCAGACGAATTATCAATAATGAAGGTGTCGTCATCATAGATCGTCTTGCCCGCAATCTCTATGCTCCAGCCTTAATCATTTTTTCTCTGGAGAAGCTACATGAGTCTGAGCACAGAAGTGGCTGATGAGGTTTCCGTCCCCGCGCGTCCCGCCTGGGGCGCGGTGTTTTCAATGGCGTTTGGCGTATTCGGGTTAATCACCGCCGAGTTTCTGCCGGTTAGCCTGCTGACGCCGATCGCGGCTTCGCTGCAGGTGTCGGAAGGGCAGGCGGGCCAGACGGTGACGGTGACCGCGCTGGTGGCGTTACTGACCAGCCTGGTGGTGGGCAGCGTAACGCGGCGGCTGGATCGTCGCGTGGTGATGCTGGCCTTTACGCTGTTGCTGGTCGCCTCGGCACTGCTGGTGGCGCTGGCGAGTAATCTGACGCTGATCCTGCTGGCGCGCGTGCTGCTTGGTATGGCGATTGGCGGTTTCTGGACGCTCTCGACCGCGATTACCATGCGCCTGGTGCCGAGCGCTCAGGTGCCGCGCGCGCTGTCGATCGTTTTCAGCGGGATTTCGCTGGCGACCATCATCGCCGCGCCGCTCGGCAGCTATCTCGGCGGCCTGATCGGCTGGCGCAATATCTTTATGCTCACCGCAGGCCTGGGCGTGCTGGCGCTCATCTGGCAATGCTTTACGCTGCCTGCCATGCCGCCAGAGAACAAAGCGCGTAGCGGCGGGGTACTCGATCTGCTGCGCAGCGGGCTGATGCGCTGGGGCATGCTGGCGGTAATTATGATGTTTACCGGCCACTTCGCCTTCTTTACCTATCTGCGTCCTTTCCTGGAGAGCAGCGCGCAGCTGAGCCTGAATCAGCTGTCGCTGGTGCTGCTGGCGTTTGGCGTGGCTAACTTTTTCGGCACCTCGCTGGCGGGTTATCTGGTGACGCGCAGCGTATCGCTGACGCTGAGCGTGATGGCGCTGGTAATGAGCGCGACCGCGCTGCTGCTGGTGAGTTTCGCCGAGGTCTCCTGGCTGGTCGCCGCGGGCGTGGCGTTGTGGGGACTCGCTTTTGGTTCGATGCCGACCGGCTGGTCCACCTGGATCTCGCGCGCGGTGCCGGACGATGCCGAATCGGGCGGCGGTCTGCTGGTGGCGACCATCCAGCTGGCGATTACCGCAGGCGCGGCGGCGGGCGGCTGGATGTTCGATCTGCAGGGCGCAGGCGGCGTCTTTCTCGCCAGCGGCGTGCTGATGCTGCTCGCCTCCATCACCATATTTACCCGAGTGCGTCATCACGGCTAAAAGGCTTAAGGGCAGCGAAATATGCTGCCCTTTTTTATTATCCCAGAGAGTTAACCTTTTGCGGCGCGGCTACACCAATTGTGCGCTTTCATCGTCAGTAAATTTGATAAAGAACGGCAATTATCTCCGCTATCCGCTGCATCAACCTCGGTCTATTATTCATATCAACAAGGCGAAACGCCTTACCTTACTAAACATCTACCAAGGAATTGACCATGAAAACCATCAAAACTTTTGCTGCTGTTATCGCTCTCTCTGTTCTTCCGCTGACCAGCTTCGCGCAGAGCGTAACCGCTACCGACTCGACGCTGGACGGCGCGGAAGCAAAAATCGCGGCGCAGGCGAAAGACGCGGGCGCATCATATAAAGTGACCGAAGCCTACACCAACAACGGCGTGCATATGACTGCTGAACTGCTGAAATAAGTCTGACCGGCTGTTGCTGACAGGACGCCCTCGGGCGTCCTGGCGGCGTTGTAAGCGCGGGAAACCGCTTCCCTTTCGGCGTTAAATCCTTATCATTTGCTAAAAAACATATCTTTGACGGCTTCAGGGCCGCTTCTCTTTTTGCAGGGTTTGCAATGTGAGCTTTCCAGCACTGCCTGACGGCGGTGAATCTTTACTATGGAGAGATCATGAAATCCTTATCCTTTGCGCTGCTCGCTACCGCGCTCTTTTCCGCCTCCGGCATGCTGGCGCATGCAGACGAACTCAACCAGCCCGTCAGTAAGGGCGCTTATGAACTCGCCTTCAGCCCCAGCGACAATGCGCTTTTTCTCGCCGCGTCTCAGGGCAGTGATGCGCCGGGCGGCGCGGTATTCCGCCTCGATCCGCAGACTCTGGCCGTTAAGCAAACCCTTCCTACCGAGCTGAAAAGTTTCGGCGCGGCCATTAATCCGCAAACCAACGTGCTTTACGTCGGCAATACCCTGAACGGCGCGCTCACCGCCATTGATGCCGCCAGCGGCAAGGTTATCAACACGCTGGTGCTGGATGGCCGCAAGCGCAGCGAAAACGTGCGTCCGCTGCAGCCGCGCGAGATCGCCGTCGACGTGAAAACCGACCGCGTGTACGTGACCGGGATCGGCCCGCAAAGCGTGGTCTGGGTGGTGGACGGCAAAACGCTGCGGCTGATTAGCGTGGTGCCGAATACCGGCAAAATGGGCACCGGCCTGGCGGTCGACAGCGAGCGGCAGAAACTCTATGTTACCAACGGTGATGGCGAGCTGGTCACCATCAACACCCGCACCAACGCCATTGAAAAACGCCAGAAAATCGACGGCGATAACGCGCATTTCTTCCTGAATATCGCGCTCGATACCCAGGGCCAGCGCGCCTTCCTCAGCGACGCGAAGCAGCCGCAGGTGCTGGTCATCGATTTGCGCGATCAAAAGGTGATCCAGTCGATCGCCGTTCCGGAGTCGCTGGCGGTGCTGTTTAATCCCCACAGCAATGCGCTTTACGTCACGCACCGCAAAGCGGGCGAGGTAAGCATCATTGACGCTGCCAGCTATCAGGTAAAACGCAGGGTTAAAACGCCGGGCCTGCCTAACAGCCTGGCGCTTTCCGCCGACGGCAGGACGCTGTTCGTTAGCGTCAAACAGCCAGGCTCGCGCAAAGAGCCGCCGAAAGATCCAGACAGCGTGATGCGCATCGCGCTTTGATTTCACTGTTAGTTTCAGGGGCGGCTGCGGGCCGCCCTTTGCATTTCTTCGGCTACCTTTAAAAGCGTGCCGCTGCCTGGCGGCATCAACACCATTGGAGAGGATGCAATGAGCCAGTTCCTGATGAATGAAAAAAATAATCTGGTCAACGAAGCGATAGAGGGCGTACTGCTGAGCACGCCCTGGCACAACCTCAGCCGCCTGGATTTAGGCGACGACATTCGGGTCGTGGTGCGCAACGACTGGGACAAAAGCAAGGTGGCGCTGATTTCGGGCGGCGGTTCAGGGCATGAGCCGGCCCATGCCGGCTTCGTCGGCAAAGGGATGCTGACCGCCGCAGTCTGCGGCGATATTTTCGCCTCGCCCAGCGTTGACGCGGTGCTGAGCGCCATCATTAACGTCACCGGCGACGCGGGCTGCTTGCTCATCGTGAAAAACTATACCGGCGACCGCCTCAATTTCGGCCTGGCGGCGGAGAAGGCGCGGGCGCAGGGCTATAAGGTCGAGATGGTAATGGTGCAGGACGATATCGCCCTGCCGGATAACCCGCAGCCGCGCGGCATCGCAGGCACCGCGCTGATCCATAAAATCGCCGGTTATGCCGCAGAGCAGGGGCAGTCGCTGGCGCAGGTAAAAACGCTGGCGCAGCGTGCCATCAAGGGTACGGCGAGCATCGGCGTCGCCTTCTCGACCTGTCATATTCCCGGCGAAAAGCGCGACAACCGCGTTAAAGAGGGCGAGAGCGAGCTGGGCATGGGCATTCACGGCGAGCCGGGCGTCATTACGCTGGACACACAGAACAGCGAAAAGCTGGTCAGTATCATGACGGAGAAACTGGCTAACAGCCTCTCTTCCGGCACCAGAGCGGTGCTGCTGGTCAACAATCTCGGCGGCTTCTCTATGCTGGAGCTGGCGCTGGTGACGCGCGAGGTGCTGAAAAGCCCGCTGGCGGCGCAAATCAGCCATCTGATCGGCCCGGCGACGCTGGTGAGCGCGCTGGACATGAAAGGATTTTCGCTGACGGTGCTGCAGATCGAGGCGGCGTTTCTTGAAGCGCTGAAAGCGCCGGTTGAGGTGCTGGGCTGGGCGCCGATCCATGCAGTAGAGCAGGTGACGACGCTGAGCAGCCAGCGCGTGGTCAGCAAGCTGGAGTTTACGCCTTCGCAGGATGAGCAGACGGCGCGGGTGGTGAGCCGCGTTGCGCAGACGCTGATCGATCTTGAAGCTGAGCTGAACGCGCTGGACGCAAAAGTTGGCGATGGCGATACCGGCTCGACCTTTGCCGCGGGCGCGCGCAAGGTGAAAAGCGCGCTGGAGGCGCAGCAGCTGCCGCTGGCGGATCTGCCGTCGCTGTTCGCGCTGGTGGGCGAACAGCTGGCGACGGTGATGGGCGGGTCGAGCGGCGTGCTGATGTCGATCCTCTTTACCGCGGCGGGCCAGCAGCTGGCGCAGGGCGGCACGCTGCCGGAGGCGTTACAGCAGGGGCTGGCGCAGATGAAGCACTACGGCGGCGCGCAGATTGGCCATCGCACGCTGATCGATGCGCTGGAACCGGCGCTGGAGGCGCTGGTCGCGGGCAATACCCTGGCGGAGGCGGCAGAGGCCGCGGCGCAGGGCGCTGAATCAACGGCGCAGATGCAGAGCGCCAGAGCGGGGCGCTCCTCTTACCTGAATCAGCAGACGCTGGATGGGGTGAAAGATCCTGGCGCGTACGCCGTGGAGCGGGTTTTCGCCGCGCTGGTTTAACCTTTTCCTCGCTGTCCCGCGCACCGGCTGCGCGGGACCTTTTGCTGCCGGGATCCTGCCGCGCTACTCGTTTTCCGCCGCTTCGCGCATCATCTCCTGATGCGGAATATCCTGCAGGATTTGCTCAAAGCTGCGCAGACGTTTGTAGATCGACATCAGCTCCACCAGCGTCGACCAGGAGGTGATCAGATACTGGAACGAGGAGCGCACCTGGTCGAACACGTTAGTGATCTGGTTCAGCAAACCGAGCGTAATGGTGCCCGCCACGATCGACGGGAACAGCACAAACAGACCGAAAACGTTATCGACCTGCAGATAGAGAATGCGGGTGATATTAAAGTAGAGATAGTGAAAGTAGAGGCGGAAGTAGTTAACCCGCACGCGGCTAAACAGCGCCTGCACTGTCGGCGGCGTCGCGCGATCGGGATCGTCCTCGCCATACACCAGCTCTTTACGGTAAGCCGCTTCAACCCGCTGATTGCGGAATTCCAGGCCCGGCAGCTTAATGCCCACCAGCGCCAGCAGCGCTGTGCCGAAGAGCGACCAGAGCAGCGCCGCAACCACCAGCGCGTAGGGAATATTGCCGAGAATCGGCACGTCTTTCACGTGGTGCGACAGGCTAATCAACACCGGTAAAAAGGCCACCAGCGTCATAATCGCCTGAATAAAACTCACGCCCCAGCTCTCCAGCGTACTGGCGAAGCGCATGGTGTCTTCCTGCACACGCTGCGCCGCGCCTTCCACCTCGCGCAGACGCTGCCAGTTATGCATGTAGTAGTTGTTCATCGCGGTGCGCCAGCGGAACACCCAGTGACTGATAAAGAATGAGTTCATCACGCCGATGACGACGGCAATAAGCGCGATGCCGAGAAAGGCCATCACTTCGGCGTAAAAACGGTTTATCTGCACTGAGCCCGCTTTAGTCAGCGCCTGCTGAATCAGATCGTAGAACGGGCCGTACCAGGCGTTAATCGCGACGCCGACCTGTACGCCGAACCAGGTGACGAAAATAATCAGTGCTGAGCCCCAGACCGACCAGCGCTGCCACGGATGGTTATCAATAGCGCGCCAGGCCAGGGCGAATAGCGCCACGACAATCCAGTAATAGCTGTAAAACCAGAGCTGGCTGGGCGCGATAAAGCGCGCGGCCGTGGTCGGCAGCTGCTGCTGCATCGCAGCATGTAGCGCTGACCAGCGTGACGGCAGATCGTCGGCAAAGCCGAACCAGGCAAAAATCGCGATCAGGCTCCAGATCGCCGCCGTGCTGAAAAACAGCGCTGGCCGGGGGAAAAAAGACTTAAACATAGGCTCTCCGCTGTTGTATGCATCCTTTTATAACGTTTTTTAGCGTTATTTGTCTGCTGAGTGTTGTTTCTGAAGGTGACAGCGTTCGCCCACGTCAGGTAAAGCATTCCGACGAGATGTTAATGAATTTGTGCGAATTTGTTTTGACGAACTAAATGTTTCGCCACAACGGTGTTACACTAGCGCCCGCTGTTACCGGTAACAGTGCTGCTGTAACCCTTAATCCGCATAAAAAAATCATTACAACGCAACTGTTTAACTTTCATGCCGCATTATAAGCGGTACTGAGGCAATGTCATGTCAGAACAAAAACGTGGCCAGACACGCAGGGATTTTCTGTTAAAGACCATTGCGCTGGCACCCGCCATGGCGGCAGGTAGCGCCGTCGTCGGGGGCTTCAGCGTGGCGCCTGCGGTACAGGCCGCCGATCCCGCTGCTGCGCAACCCGCGCGCGACTATCAGCCGAGCTGGTTTACCGCAGAAGAGTTCGCCTTTATCAAAGCAGCCGTTGCACGCCTGATCCCAAATGACGAGCGTGGCCCCGGCGCGCTGGAAGCGGGCGTGCCGGAGTTTATCGACCGCCAGATGAATACCCCTTACGCCACCGGCGCTAACTGGTATATGCAGGGACCGTTCAATCCGGATCTGCCTAAAGAGCTGGGCTATCAGCTGCCGCTGGTGCCGCAGCAGATCTACCGTCTGGGTCTGGCGGACGCCGACGACTACAGCAAGCGTCAGCATGGCAAGGTGTTCGCCGATCTCAGCGGCGAGCAGCAGGATGCGCTGCTGCAGGCGATGGAGAGCGGCCAGGCCGATTTTCGCCAGCTGCCAGCGAAAACCTTCTTCGCCTTCCTGATCCAGAATACCCGCGAAGGCTTCTTTAGCGACCCGATTCACGGCGGCAACCAGAATATGGTGGGCTGGAAGCTGATCGGCTTTCCCGGCGCGCGCGCCGACTTTATGGACTGGGTTGAACGCGGCGAGCGTTATCCCTTCCCGTCAGTTTCTATTCGCGGGGAGCGCGCGTAACCATGGCAAACGAAATGAAAAAAGCAGATGCGGTGATCGTAGGTTTCGGCTGGGCCGGCGCGATCATGGCCAAAGAGCTGACCGAAGCTGGACTTAATGTGGTGGCGCTGGAGCGCGGCCCGCACCGCGATACCTATCCTGACGGTTCCTATCCGCAGTCGATTGACGAGCTGACCTATAACATCCGTAAAAAGCTGTTCCAGGATTTGTCGAAAAGCACCGTGACTATCCGCCACGACGCCTCGCAGACGGCGGTTCCCTATCGTCAGCTGGCGGCGTTTCTGCCGGGCACCGGCACCGGGGGCGCGGGACTGCACTGGTCCGGCGTACACTTCCGCGTCGATCCCACCGAGCTGCGCCAGCGCAGCCATTACGAAGAGCGCTACGGCAAAAACTTTATTCCGGAAGGGATGACGATTCAGGACTTCGGCGTCACCTATGACGAACTGGAGCCGTTCTTCGACAAGGCGGAGAAGGTCTTCGGCACCTCCGGTACCCCCTGGAGCATCAAAGGCCAGGTGATCGGCAAGGATAGCGGCGGCAACCCGTTCGCGCCGGATCGCTCTGATAAATTCCCGCTGCCTGCGCAGAAACGCACCTGGTCGGCGCAGCTGTTTGCCGAGGCGGCGAAATCGGTGGGCTATCACCCCTACGATCTGCCATCGGCCAACACGTCCGGCCCGTACACCAACCCCTACGGCGCGCAGATGGGGCCGTGCAACTTCTGCGGCTACTGCAGCGGCTACGCCTGCTACATGTACTCGAAAGCATCGCCGAACGTAAACATTCTGCCTGCGCTGCGTCAGGAGCCGAAGTTCGAACTGCGCAACAACGCCTATGTGCTGCGCGTTAACCTGACTGAGGATAAAAAGCGCGCTACCGGCGTGACTTACGTCGATGCGCAGGGGCGTGAAGTGGTGCAGCCGGCGGATCTGGTGATCCTCTCAGCGTTCCAGTTCCACAATGTGCACCTGATGCTGCTCTCCGGCATCGGCAAGCCTTACAACCCGATTACCAACGAAGGTACCATCGGCCGCAACTTCGCCTACCAGAATATTTCGACCCTGAAGGCGCTGTTCGATAAAAACACCACCACTAACCCGTTCATTGGCGCGGGCGGCGCGGGCGTTGGCGTAGATGATTTCAACGCCGACAACTTCGACCACGGGCCGCACGGCTTTGTCGGTGGTTCGCCGTTCTGGGTCAACCAGGCGGGTACCAAGCCGATCTCTGGCCTGCCGACCCCAACGGGCACGCCGAACTGGGGCAGCAAGTGGAAAGCGGCGGTCGCGGATACCTATACGCACCATATCTCCATGGACGCCCACGGCGCGCATCAGTCTTACCGCGTCAACTATCTCGACCTCGATCCTAACTACAAAGATGCCTACGGCCAGCCGCTGCTGCGCATGACCTTTGACTGGCAGGATAACGACATCAAAATGGCGCAGTTTATGGTCGGCAAGATGCGTAAAATCGCCGAAGCGATGAGCCCGAAGATGATTATCGGCGGCGCGAAAGGGCCGGGTACCCACTTCGACACCACGGTGTACCAGACCACGCATATCAGCGGCGGCGCCATTATGGGCGACAATCCCGCCACCAGCGCGGTGAACCGTTACCTGCAAAGCTGGGACGTGCCGAACGTCTTTGTACCGGGCGCATCCGCGTTCCCGCAGGGGCTCGGCTATAACCCGACGGGGATGGTGGCGGCGCTGACCTACTGGTCGGCGAAAGCGATCCGCGAGCAGTATCTGAAAAACCCGGGTCCACTGGTGCAGGCATAAGGAAATGGCGATGAAAAACGGCTTACTGGCCCTGATTCTGGGCACGATGACCTTTGCCGCGCTGGCGGACGATAACGGCGGCGATCGGGTAAAACGCGGTGAGTATCTGGCGCGCGCGGGCGATTGCGTCGCCTGTCACACCAGCAAGGATGGTAAACCTTTTGCGGGCGGCCTGCCGATGGCGACGCCGATCGGCACCATCTACTCCACCAATATCACGCCCGATAAGGCGACCGGCATTGGCGACTACAGCTACGACGACTTCCAGAAGGCGGTGCGTCACGGCGTGGCGAAAAATGGCGATACCCTCTATCCGGCGATGCCTTACCCTTCCTATGCGGTGGTGAGCGACGACGATATGCAGGCGCTTTACGCCTACTTTATGCATGGCGTTGCGCCCGTTGAGCAGGCTAATAAAGAGAGCGCGATTCCCTGGCCGCTGTCGATGCGCTGGCCGCTGGCGATCTGGCGTTCACTGTTCGCGCCGGACGTAAAAGCGTTCCAGCCTGCGGCGCAGGAGGATCCTGAACTGGCGCGCGGTCGCTATCTGGTAGAGGGGCTGGGCCACTGCGGTGCCTGCCATACGCCGCGTAGCATCACCATGCAGGAAAAAGCGCTGAACAACGGCGAAGGCAGCGACTATCTGGCGGGCAGCAGCGCGCCGATTGACGGCTGGACCGCCAGCAACCTGCGCGGCGACAACCGCGACGGGCTGGGGCGCTGGAGCGAGAACGACTTGCGCCAGTTCCTGCGCTACGGCCGTAACGATCATACCGCCGCGTTTGGCGGCATGACCGAGGTGGTGGAGCATAGCCTGCAGCATCTCAGCGATGAAGATATCGCCGCGATTGCGCGCTACCTGAAGTCGCTCGGCGCGAAAGATCCGAGCCAGGCGGCTTTTAGTCAGGACGACGCCACGGCGAAAGCGTTATGGAAAGGCGACGACAGCGCGACCGGCGCATCGGTCTATGTCGATAGCTGCGCGGCCTGCCATAAAACCGACGGCAGCGGCTACCAGCGCTTTTTCCCGGCGCTGCGCGGCAACCCGGTGGTGATGACTGACGATCCCACCTCGCTGATCCATATCGTGCTGGCGGGCGGTACCTTGCCTGGCGTAAAAGGCGCGCCGTCGGCCATCACCATGCCGGCGTTCGGCTGGCGGCTCAACGATCAGCAGGTCGCGGACGTGGTGAACTTTATCCGCACCAGCTGGGGCAACGGCAGCCAGTCGAAGGTCACGGCGAAGGATGTGGCGAAGCTGCGTGAAGATAAGACGATAAAACCTTATCAGGGCAGCGCGGATATTCATCAGCTCGAAAACCCGTAATGCTCAAAGGCGCCCGGCTGACACCGGGCGCCTTTTCCCGCCTCTTTAGCCTTTCATCGCGCGCTGGCGCTTAAATATTCTCCAGATCGATGCCGCGCGTCTTCGGCCCGTAAATCCCTACCGAGAGCATCACAATCAGCATACTTGCCACAATAAAGGCGATAACGCCCTGACTGCCCGCATACTGCAAGATCAGACCGATCAGAATACTGCTGAATACCGTCGAGAGGCGGCTGAAGGAGTAGCAAAAGCCGACCGCGCGGGCGCGGATATGGGTCGGGAAAATCTCTGTCTGATAGGCGTGATAGCTAAAGGTCAGCCAGGCGTTGGACCAGGTGATCAGGAAGCCGCAGACAATCAGCAGCGCCGGGCTGGTCTGAAAGGCGAACAGCGTGCCGAATACCACGGTCATCAGACAGGACAAAACGATCTGCCATTTGTTCTCCAGCTTATCGGCGTAGCGGCTGGAGATCAGCGAGCCGAGCGGGTAGGCAAGGGTGATGAAAAAGGCGTAGAGCAGGCTGTGGGTGACGGTGGCCCCTTTGCCCGACAGCAGCGCCGGCAGCCAGTTGCCGAAGCCGAAAAAGCCGATCGCCTGAAAGAGGTTCATCACCACCAGCATCAGGGTGCGCTTGCGGTAAGCTGGCGCCCAGATCTCGCTGAACCGGCCGCGTTTCGGCAGCTGCGCCGCCGCGTCATCCGGCGGGAAATCCGCGCCGGGAGCGACGCCGCAGCGTTTTTCCATGGCGCTCAACACCTGATGCGCCTCCTGATGGCGTCCCTGCTGCGCCAGCCAGCGCGCCGACTCCGGCAGATCCTTACGGATAAACCAGATCGCCAGCGAACAGATCGCGCCCGCGATCACCACCCAGCGCCAGCCCTCAAGACTCAGCACTGTCTGTGGCACCAGCCACCATGACATCAGCGCCACCGCAGGCACGGAAAGGAACTGCACAAAGAAAGAGAAGGCGAAGGCGCGGCTGCGCAGATGCGTCGGCACCCATTCCGAGAGATAGGTATCGATAGTGACCAGTTCGATGCCGAGGCCGATGCCCACCAGAAAACGGAACAGGATAATCATCTCCGCGCTCTGTTGAAAAGCCATCAGCAGGGAGAAAATGCCATACCACGCCAGCGCACACATAAAGGTCAGGCGGCGGCCGAAGCGGTCAGCATAGGGCGCCAGCAGGCTGGCGCCGACAAACAAGCCGAGAAAGGTCGCGGAAGCGAAGGCGGCCTGATCGGCAATGCCGAACACGCCTGCGCTGCCGGTGTGGAAAACGCCAGCGGCCAGCAGACCCGAGCTGATATAGCCGGTCTCGAACAAGTCGTAGAGTTCAAAGAAGCCGCCGAGCGCGAGCAGCGTAATAAAACGCCACAGGCCTCGCGATGACGGCAGGGCGTCGATGCGCCCCGCTAAACTGTTGTTATGCGGCGTCGGCGCAGCGAACGCCGGCGCTATCCCTGAAGGGCAGGTTGTTGTCATTATTTTATAAACCTCGGTGTGACGGTGTTTGCCTGTCCTGCTAACGGCGTGGCGACGTTGTAAAAATAATTAACCGTTAGCAAGCGAAGAGATAGCAGAATAATCAATTCGGCGATCCTTGCCGAGAGGGTTGTTGGTGAGTTTTTAGCAACGTACGTTGCAGTTTTAGCCGTCCCTGGCAAGCCCGCTACGGCATCTGCGGATAGACCCCGGGACCGACAGGCAATCCCAGCGCATACCAGGCGAGCAGCAGCGCGATCCAGGTGATAAAGAAGAGCACCGGATAAGGGAAAATCAGCACGTAATAGGTGCCGAGCTGCGCATCTTTCTGGTATCGCTGCAGGAAGGAGAGGAACAGCGGCAGAAAGGGCGACATCGGCGCCAGCGGCAGCACTGCCGAATCGGCGATGCGGAAGATCATCTGGGCGAAGGCCGGGTGGAAGCCGAGCAGCATAAACATCGGTACGAATACCGGCGCAAGAATCGACCAGATCGCCGAACCGCTGGCGATAAACATACAGAGAAACGCTGACAGGAACATCAGGCCGAGGAAGGCTGGCGCGCCGCTGATGCCCGCGCTCTCCAGCACATCGGTCAGCCCGATGGCCATAAATTTGCCCATGTTGCTCCAGTTAAAAAAAGCCACGAACTGCGACAGCGGAAACACCATCACAATAAAGCCCGCCATGCTTTTCATCGGCTCCACCAGCAGCTGCGGAATATCATCCGGACGGCGGATCTGCTTCGTGACCGCGCCATAGACGATCGCCACGACAAAGAAGAACAGGATGATGATCGGTACGATGCCTTTGATAAAGGGCGACGGCACGATACCGCCGGTTACTGGATCGCGCAGCGGTGCATGTTCCGGCACCACCAGCAGCGCCATCACGCCGATAAACAGCAGCGCCGCGATGCCCGCCGCGCGCAGGCCGCGATTCTCCAGCGGCGTCAGGGCCGCCAGCCGCTCGCTGCTGCCTTCTTTCCACTGCGGCAGGCGCGGCTCGATAAACTTGTCGGTCAGAAGGGCGCCCGCCACGGTCAGCACCAGCACGGAGGTGGCCATAAAGAACCAGTTGTCGATCACGCTCACGTGTACCGTATCGCTCACCGCCTTCGCCGCCTCAGTGCTGATGCCGGAAAGCAGCACGTCGGTGGTGACGATCAGCAGGTTGGCGGTAAAGCCGGACGCGACGCCCGCAATCGCCGCCAGCAGGCCCGCGACCGGATGGCGGCCCACGGCGAGAAAAATCAGCGCGCCGAGCGGCGGCATCACCACCAGCGCGGCATCAGAGGAGATATGGCTGAAAAAGGCGATAAACAGCACCATATAGCTGGCGTAGCGGCGGCTGACGCGCGACGCCATCTTCACCATCAGCGACTGCAGCAGGCCGACTTTTTCCGCCAGGCCCGCGCCGAGCACCAGCGCCAGAATCGAACCGAGCGGCGTAAAGCCGCTGAAATTTTTGATGATGTTGGGCAGGATCCACTGCAGGCCCGCTACGCTCAGTAAATTGTTGACGCGCACCAGCTCGCCGCTGACAGGGTTTTTCACCGCCAGATCGAGGCTGCTGATAATGGCGGTCGCCACCATCAGCACCAGGATCAGATAAACAAACAGCAGGAAAGGATTGGGGACTTTATTGCCGACCCGCTCAATCCAGCCGAACACTTTCCCAGGGCTGCGATTCTCCGACATTACGGTCATGTTATTCCTCGTCTTGTATGGTCGTGTTTGCGTTTTTTATTGTGTTATCGGTCCGCGCCTGAGGCGCGGCCGTGGCTCAGTTGGCCAGTTTTGAAGGCGTGACGCCTTCAGGTATCGGACAGCGATAGGGCTGGGCGCGGCGCGCGCGCTCAAATTCGGCGCGACAGCGTGCCAGCGCCTGGTCATCGTTCAGCAGCTCCAGTACGGTGGCGGCCATCACTTTGGCCGCCAGCAACATGCCTTTATGCGCGATAGAGGTGCGGCCCTGCGCCACCAGCTGCCACGTATGAAGCGGGGTGCCAAAGGTAAAGCAGGGCGCGAAGCACTGTGCGACAGGCGTGACCCAGCTGACATCGCCGACGTCGGTAGAGCCGTAGAGCAGCTCGCGCGTCGCCGCGCAGGGCGCTACCTCGTCCATCAGCAGCTTGTCGCCGTGCGCCTCGATCCAGGCCGCGCCCGCCTCGCCGCCGGTGCGCGCCGCATTGAGTCGGGCATTGCGCAGATCGTCCTCGCTGAGCGTGGCGCGGATCTCGGCGGCGAAGGCGCGCTCTTCGTCGCTGTAGTGCGGCAGACCGAAGTGATGCAAATAGCGCTCCATCACCGCCTCCAGCGCGCGATTCGGCACGTAGTTGGAGCACGCCTTGTCGAAGCGAACGGTGACGTGCGTGTCAGTCATCAGCGCCGCGCCCTGGGCGATATTAATAACGCGCTGGTAGATCTCCTGCGCCTGCGGTAGCTCCGGCGCGCGGATCAGGTAGAGCACTTCAGCATCGGCCTGCACGACGTTAGGCGAGACGCCGCCGCTGTTGGTGACTGCATAGTGCAGCCGCGCCTCCTGCACGATATGCTCGCGCAGAAAGTTCGCGCCGGTGTTCATCAGCGTCACGGCGTCTAGCGCGCTGCGTCCGAGGTGCGGCGAATTAGCGGCATGCGCCGCCACCCCTTTAAAGTGAAACGCCGCCTGGATATTCGCCAGCGTGCTGAGGTTAAACAGGCCGCTGAAGCCTTCGGGATGCCAGGTCACGGCGGCGTCGACATCATCGAACAGCCCCTCGCGCACCATAAAGGTTTTGCCGGAACCGCCCTCTTCGCCGGGGCAGCCGTAAAAGCGAACCGTGCCGCGTCCGCCGTGCTGCTCCCTCCACGCCTTAAGCGCGAACGCCCCCGCCAGCCCTGCGGTGCCGAGCAGGTTATGGCCGCAGCCGTGGCCGTTGCCATTCTCCTCCAGCGGGTCAGGCCGCGCGCAGCCCGCTCGCTGGCTCATCCCCGCCAGCGCGTCGAACTCGCCAAGAATGGCGATAACCGGTTTGCCTTCGCCCACGCTGGCGATAAAGGCGGTTTCAATATTGCCGACGCCGCGCGTCACGGCGAAGCCTTCCTGCTCCAGCGCATCGGCCAGCAGCGCGCTGGAGCGGGTTTCGGCGAAGCGGGTTTCCGGCGTGTCCCAGATGGCGTCGCTGAGAGCGGTAAAGCGCGCCTGGTTAGCGTCGATATAGTCGCCGAGGAAATCAGCGTTCATCACCCGCCTCCAAACTGCGATTGATTGAGCGCCAGCGTCGCCAGCATCTGCACCGCTTTACCCATTACGCTTTCGTCAAAATCGAACTTCGCGTTATGGTGGCCCGCCGCCAGCTCGCAGCCGAAAATCGCGTAGGTCGCCTGACCACCGCGCTGTTTTACCCGCTCCATCATACAGGTGGCGTCTTCCGATCCGGCGGCCTGCGCTTTGCTATCCACCACCGAGTCGAAGATGCCCAGCGCCTCCGCCTGCTGATGAAGGAAATCGACCCAGGGCTGCGTCGGCGTGCAGCTGCGCGCCGCGCCCATCAGTTTGACCTCATACTCCACGCCGTACATCGCCGCCGCGCCAGCGATAATACGCAGCGCCTGCTGGTAGATATCGTCGTTAACCTCATTGCTGACGCCGCGTGTCTCCACCTTCATCAGCGCCGTATCGGCCACCACGTTGCGGCCCGTTCCCGCCTGCAGTACGCCGACGTTGACGCGCGCTACGCCGCCGCTGTGCTGCGGCAGGCCGTGCAGACCCAGCGTGGCCTGCGCCGCCGCCAGTAAGGCGTTGCGACCCTCTTCAGGCTTGCCGCCCGCGTGCGCGCCGACGCCGGTAAAATGCACGTCCAGCTTGGTGGTGGCGAGGAAGCTGTCGCTGCCGCACACCAGCTCGCCAGCGGGCACGCCGGTGCCGAGATGGATGGCGGTAAAGAGATCGACATCGTCCACCACGCCTGCTTCCACCATCGCCTTCGCGCCGCGCACGCCCTCTTCGGCAGGCTGAAAGATCAGCTTAATGGTGCCGCTCAGCTGCGACTTCATCGCCATCAGCACGCTGGCGAGCCCGAGCCCGATAGTGGTATGGCCGTCGTGGCCGCAGGCGTGCATCATGCCGGCGTTGCAGGAGGCGAAGCCTTCGCGCTGCGGCAGATGGTCGGCCGCCTGGCTCTCATTGAGATCCAGCGCGTCCATATCGACGCGGAAACCCATTACCGGGCCGGGACGACCGGTCTCCAGCGTGGCGACGATGCCGCAAAAGCCGCCGGAGAAAGCGGGCATCCACTGCGCCAGCGCGCCCTGCTGCAGCGCGCGCGCCTCCTGCTGCTTCAGGGTGTCGGCGTCGGGCAGCCCCATACGCGCCTCGGCATTGATTACCTCGCGGCCGAGCTGCAGCTGATAACCCAGCTTATGCAGCGCATCGGCCACCCGCGTCGCGGTGCGGAATTCCAGCCAGCCGGATTCGGCGAACTGATGAAGATCGCGCCGCCAGTTTTGCATTTGCGGCGCCAGCGCCTGGACCTGTTCAGAGAGGGTTGTCATAGGAAATCCTTATTGTTGGTTTTTTATGCACAGTCCCGAATTTACACAAGCCTCTCTGGCCGCATAAGATGCAAATATCTTTCTCCTGATAAACAGTGGTTATCATGCCGTCACAGCTTAAGCTGCATCAGCTGCGCGCCTTCGTTGAGGTCGCGCGCCAGGGAAGCATTCGCGCTGCAAGCCGTCTTTCCGGGCTTTCCCAGCCTGCGCTGACTAAATCGATTCAGGAACTTGAGCAGGTATTAGGCGCTCGGCTCTTTATTCGCCGTCAGCAGGGCGTGATGATGACCGACGTGGGTGATAACTTTTTTCGCCATGCCAGCCTGGTTTTAGAAGAATTACGTGTGGCGCAGGAGGATATTCAGCAGCGGCTTGGGCTGGCGGGCGGACGAGTCAATATCGGCGTCGGCGGCAGCGTGGCGCGCACCATCATGCCGCAGGTGATCACGCAGTTTCACCGCGAATACCCGCTGGTCAAAGTGCGTATCGTGGAGGGACAGCTGGTGTCGATGATCCCAGAGCTGCGCCAGGGCGAGCTTGATTTCACCATCAACACCTACGATCAAAGCCATCTCGATCAGGAGTTGAGCTTTGAGAAAATGATGCAGCGCGAATATCGGGTGGTGGTGCGTAAAGGGCATCCCATGGAGAAGGCGCGTTCGCTGGCGGCGCTACAGCAGTGCAACTGGACCATGCCGACGCCGAAAGGCAGCTACTACCGCCTGCTGCACGATCTCTTTAGCGAGCGCGGCATGGCGCCAAAAATTGTGGTCTCCTGCGAGACGTTTATGGCCTGTACCAGCCTGGTGGCGCAGAGCGATTTCGTCAGCATTTTATCGGTGGACGTGATCAACGATCCGGTGCTGGGCCATCAGCTGGTGGCGCTGGAGCTGGACGATCCGCTGCCGAAAGCGACCTTCTATTTGATCCAGCGAAAGGATACCGCGCTGACGCCGATGAGCGCCTATATGGCGCAGCTGTTCCGCCGTTATTGCCAGTAAAAACAGCAGGTAAGCCCTGTCGTCTACACTATTAAGGTGCTGTAAAAAATCCAACCGACAAATGGAGGTGAAGATGCAAGTCAGTCCTTATCTGTTTCTCTACGGCCGCTGTGAAGAGGCTATCGACTTTTACCTGAAGGCCACCGAGGGAGAGCTGCTCTATAAAATGACGTTCGGCGATATGCCGGATCAGGGCGAACAGGTGGGCGACCAGTCTGCGCCGCCGCTGCCGCCGGAGAAGATTATGCATGCTCATCTGCGTATCGGTCAGGGCGAGTTGATGCTGAGCGATGGCAATACCGATCAGCCCCCGGCATCGGAGCACGCCGGTTATGCGGTAAGCCTTTCGACTACCGATGCGGAGCAGGGTAAAGCCTGGTTTGAGAAACTGTCGGCTGGCGGGAAAGTGACGACGCCGTGGCAGGAGACCTTCTGGTCGAACGGATTCGCCATGTTTATTGATAAATTCGGCATCCCGTGGCGTATTAACGTGGTGAAGCCGCAGCATTAAGTTATATAAGTGCTCACGCGGTTAGCCTGATCCGATCGCAAAGACGCTCAAGGCATCCCTGCGCGCTCGGCCCGCGACATCCTTGTCGCGGGACGCTTTGCTCTTCGGCTCAGGCTAACCACTTTGTCAGTGAGGTGCGCTTGACTGTTTTATCAGAAGTTATAGCCCGCCACCAGGTAGTAACCCCAGCCGGTCGATTTCACTTCAAAGGGTCCGCGACCGAAATTCAGCTCCTGGCCGTCCGCCCACTGTCCGCCGTTATGGAAATAACGCGCCACGGCGGAGATATGCCAGTGATCGTAACCCAGCGACAGAATATGGCTGGAGGCGATGGAGTTGCTGGTACGCGAAGCGTCTGACTTGTCGCGCAGGTCAGAACCCCAGTCAAAGTTGGTAAAGCCGATATAGCTCAGGTTGCCGCCCCACAGCGTGGTGATCGGCACCATGTATTTCACCTTGAAGCGATAGCCATCCCAGCTGTTCTCATTCGCCGCGCCGTAGTTTTCCCACTGGTATTTGGCGTAAACGTTAAGCGACAGGCCGACGTCGCTGTGCGTATCGATGTCGGTGCCGAGACCCATATACCAGGTGTTCTGGCGGTTATCGCTGTTACGGCCCATATCGTAGATATAGTTGTTAGCGAAATACCACTCTTTGAACGGACCGAAAGCCAGGCTGGTGCCAGTCAGCTTATCAATAGAGAAACGCGGCTCAATTTCCATGAACATCGGCGAACCGTGGTCGAAAATACCGTTGGCGTTACTGTTGCCCATGCCGAAGAAATTGGTCAGGTCGAGGTAGCCGTAAAAATCGAACCAGTCTTTTTTGGCAAAGGCTTCATATTCCAGATAGACATCATTATTGAACTGCGGTCCGAAGCGGGTGTGATAGCTACCTACCACGTTAACGCTCTGGTGCCACCAGTCGGAAAGATATTGCGGATCGCTTTCGGCGGCTTGCGCGCTGCCAGCCAGAGAGGTCGCCAGCAAGGCTCCTGCTATCAAGGTTTTAAATGTCATTCTCATTAACCACATGCTTTCGACCACGCCTGGACGCAGTCAAGGTGAAATCAATCCCAGAGTAGGGCGGCGAAGATGTAACCGTTTTTTACTGCCGGTTTCTAGCCTGCGTAGCCTGACCGTTACAGGGCGATAGAAAATAGATTTTGCTCACGTTTGTCAAAATGTGTTGCATTGCATTTACGTGAAAATGTGAAGCGTGTCACGAAAATAAGCGGCAGCGAACGGAACGCCGCAACCGTTTACGTTGTCGGCATCGCGCTCGAACGTGAAATTCAGGGTAGGGTGACGCGAACCTGCAAACCGCAGATAACGCCTTGTGGGTTGAGACAGTTGGAGAGGGCTACCTGGATATGGTGTTTCTGCGCCACGCTGCGCACTATTGATAACCCTAAACCGCTGCCCTGCGCCTTCACCGTGGGGGCACGGGTAAAGCGATCAAAGGCGCGATCGATAAAGGCTTCTGGCATGCCGGGTCCGTTATCGACGATATCGACCACGGTGCGATCGCCGACGCGGTGCAGCAGCACGTCTACCAGACTGCCTTCCGGCGTGTGCAGCATGGCGTTGCCGATCAGGTTATCGAACAGGCTGCGCAGCTCGGAGCGGCTCGCCTGCAGACGATAGTGGGTCGAGCCATTAAAACCGATATCAATGCCGCGCTTATCGGCCACCACCATCAGCTGCTCAATGCTCTCTTTCAGCAGATCTTCCAGCTCAATATGCTCGATCGAGGCAACGACGGTTTTATCCTCCTGGCGAGAGATATTAAGCAGCTGCGTCACCAGATGGCGCGTGCGCGTGACGCCCGCCTCCAGCTGATCGAACTGGCGGCTCGCTTCGCCGGGCTGAATATGCTGACGCAGGTTCTCCAGCTGCAGCGTTACCGCGGTCACCGGCGTACGCAGCTCGTGCGCGGCGTCCTCAAGAAACTGGCGCTGCGACGACCAGGCGGCGCGCAGCTTATTGAGCAGCGAGTTGTACGCCTCTACCAGCGGCAGGATCTCGTCCGGCAGTCCCTCCGGCGAGACGAGATGAGGATGCAGCGTCTCCTGCGCCGCGATTTCACGCGACGCGACGCGCAGATCGCGGGTGATTTTGCGCACCACCAGCCAGATGACCAGCAGTGAGAGCGGCATCATTAAAATCATAGGGATAATGGCCGACAGCGCGCGCTGCACCATTACGGAACGCATATAGCTCAGGTTATGCATAACCTGGATGGTCTTGATCTCACTGCCCGGCTCGCCGGGGCGCGTATAGATACGCCAGGCGCACTCGTTGCAGTCGCCGACGTCGATATCATGCCACCCTTTTTCCGCCTGCAGCGGCGCATGCAGCTCCGGCCAGGAGCTGGCACGCAGTTTGCCGTTGCTGTCCCACAGCTGCACCACATAGGCGCTTTTGACCTTGTCGGCGTGCAGCATCAGCGGCATCAGCGCCGGGATCTCTTTATTGGTCGCCCAGGCGTCGGCGATTTTCGACAGCTGGTCATCCTTCATGGTGCCAATCATCTCGCCGTAGCAGCTGAAGAAGTACCAGGTGACGCCGCCAATCATCAGCAGATGAATAATCAGCAGCGTACTCAGCAGTTTATTACGCAGGGAGCGCATAAAGGTAAAAGGTTTCATAATGCAGGCACGCGCCAGCCGAGTCCGCGCACGTTGCGGATGGCGTCATTGTCGAGTTTGCGGCGCATGCCGTGGATCAGCACATCGACCGCGTTGCTGGTTACCTCTTCGCCCCAGCCGTAGATGCGGTTCTCCAGCTGTTCCCGCGACAGTATCGCGCCGGGACGCTCCAGCAGAGCGTAAAGCAGCGCATATTCGCGCGCGGTAAGCTGCTCGCGCTGCCCCTTATAGAGCACTTCGCGCGTCATCATATCCAGCTGTACGTCGCCGCTGCCGAGCAGCGAGTCCGCTGCGCCGTGGCGACGCCGGGTGATGGCGCGCATGCGCGCCAGCACCTCTTGCAGATCGAAAGGCTTCAGAAGGTAGTCATCGGCGCCGCTGTCGAGCCCCTGCACGCGCTGCGCCACAGTATCGCGCGCCGTTAAAATCAGCACCGGCGTGGTATCGCCGCGTCCACGCGCGCGCTTCAGCACCTGCAGGCCGTCGTCGCGCGGCAGGCCGAGATCGAGCAGCACGCAGGTATAGTCACCTTCGCTCCAGGCGTGATGCGCGAAAACGCCGTCGCGCACCCAGTCAACCGACCAGCCTGTGGCTTCCAGCGCCTGCTGCAGGTTGGCGCCGATCATTTCATCATCCTCCACCAGTAGCACGCGCATGAAAAATCTCCTCGTTGATAAGTAGCCGCAGTTTACGCCGGGATTATTAGCACAGAATTAAAGCTGCCGCACAGCGCACCCTGCGGCGCGCAATGCTAATTCTGCGCTAATTTTCCGCTAATTAAGGGATAAATTTCCTGCGTTAAAGTGGGTTCACTGAAGATCATGCCGTATCAGGAGAAACTCATGAATCAGCGCGAATTTATTCGTAGTTTGCTGCAGTGGATTGAAAACAACTTAGGTCAGGATCTGCATCTGGATGAGGTCTCGCGCCGCTCGGGCTATTCCCGCTGGCACCTGCAGCGTCTGTTTCGTCAGCATACCGGCTTTTCGCTGGCGGAGTATATTCGCCAGCGCCGGCTGACCGAATCCGCTCTGCTGCTGCTGAACAGCAACGAGGCGATTCTGCAGGTGGCGATGAACTACGGTTTCGATACCCAGCAGGCCTATACGCGCACTTTTAAAAATTATTTCCGCGTCACTCCAGGGCAGCTGCGCCGCCAACGGCGCGTCGAGCCGGACCGGCTGCTGTTCCCGCTGGCGATGGCGGGCTAAGTCAGCAAACAGGTGTAACAGATGGCTGAATTGTTTAGTCTGCTTTTTTCCGGCGGACAAAGACAATCATGGATAACAGCGAAAACTTAACGGCGATGATGATGTTCGCCCGCGTGGTGGAGTGCAGGAGCTTCAGCGAGGCCGCACGCGCGCTCGGCCTGTCAAAATCCCACGTCAGTCGGGAGATCGCCCGGCTTGAGGTGCGGCTGGGATTTAAACTCTTGCAGCGCACCACACGCAAACTGGCGCTGACCGAGCTGGGTCAGGCCTACTATCCTTTCTGCACCCGTATGCTGGCGGAGATGCATCGCGCCGACGCCTTTGTCCAGCAGCTGCATCAGAACGTTGCGGGCAACGTGCGGCTGCAGGCGCCGGTCACCTACGGCTGCCAGTGTGTGGTGCCCGCGCTTAATCCTTTTCTGCGGCGCCATATCCATATCAACGTCGATCTCGACCTGACCGATCGCGGCAGCGATCGGCTGGAAGAGCAGGTCGATATCGCCATCGTTATTCGCGCCCGCGCGCCGCAGGGAGCGCACGTTCGGGTGTTAGGTAATATCGACTGGGGGCTCTACGCCGCGCCGGACTATCTGGCGCAGCGCCCGCCCGTTACCCATCCCGATATGCTGCCGCGCCACGATTTGCTGATGTTTCACGGTCCGGCGCATACCGCCGCGCTCCCTTTTCGTCGCGATAAGCAACGACTGGCGATCGACGTGCGCAGCCGCTTTCGCGCCAACAACAGCATGGCGTTGCTCAACGCCGCGCAGGCGGGCAGCGGCATCGCCTATCTGCCTTCCTATATGGCGCAGGCGGCGCTGGCGCGCGGCGAAATCACCCAGCTACTGGCGGAGTGGCAGATGGATCGCCTGCAAAGCTATCTGCTGCTGAAGGAGGCGCAGCCCGCCGCGCCGGTCAGCCTGCTGTGTGACACGCTTATCGCCGCGCTGAATAGCTGATTGTTGCTGTCTGGCAACAGCGGGCGGCGCTGAGTAATTATCGCGGCGGGACTGTTGTTCACGCATCAACGCCGCTAGCCTGAAGGTCAAATAAGACGGAGGGCTTTATGGAAGCGATCGCCGCGCCAGATGCGCAAATCTGGAAACGTAACTTATGGGTCTGCGTGCTGGGCTCGTTCAGCACTATCGTGGCGATGACGCTACTGCTGCCGTTTCTGCCGCTCTATGTGCGTCAGCTCGGCGTGACGGAACCGGCGGCGATTGCGCGCTGGTCCGGGCTGGCCTATGGCGCGACCTTCTTCAGCGCCGCGCTGACCGCGCCGCTCTGGGGCAGGCTGGCGGATCGCTATGGCCGCAAGCTGATGCTGATCCGCGCCAGTCTCGGCATGGCAATCGCGATGGCTCTGATCGGCATGGCGAGCGCGCCCTGGCAGCTGGTGGCGCTGCGCCTGCTGGCGGGGCTGCTTGGCGGCTACGCCTCCGGCTCAACCATTCTGGTGGCGTCCCAGACGCCGAAGGCGCAGACCGGCTGGGCGCTCGGCGTGCTCTCATCCGGGATTATGGCGGGCAATGTCGTCGGCCCGCTGCTGGGCGGCGTGCTGCCGCCGCTGATTGGCATCCGCCATACCTTCTGGCTGACCGGCGGCGTGATTTTTCTCGCCTTCCTGGCGACCGCGTTTCTGCTTAAAGAGCTGCCGCGTCAGCCTGCGGCGACGCATCGCGCCGACAGCGGGTCGGGCCGCGTCAATCACGGCGTAGTAAGGCTGATGTGGCTGTCGGGAATGCTGCTGATTTTCGCCAATATGTCGATTGAGCCGATTATCACGCTCTATGTCGGGCAGTTTGTTCAGGGGGATCACACCGTCACCGTTACCGCCGGGCTGGTGATGGCCGCAGCCGCGCTGGGCAGCATTCTTTCTGCGCCGCGGCTGGGCAAACTGGCTGACCGTATCGGCCACTGGCGCGTGCTGAGTGCCGGGCTGCTGGTCTGCGCGATGCTGCTTATTCCTCAGGCGTTTATTACCGCCGCGTGGCAGCTGGTGGTGCTGCGCTTTTTAATGGGGATGGCGCTGGGCGGCCTGTTGCCCTGCATCACGGCGATTATTCGGCACAGCGTGCCGGAAGGGCAGGTTGGCCGTATGCTTGGCTACTCCACCTCTGCGCAGTATATCGGTCAGGTAAGCGGCCCGCTGTTCGGCGGCATTATTGGCGGGGCGTACGGCATGCGGCCGGTATTTTTGCTGACGGCGGCGGTAATGGTGCTGTGCGGGGCAGTGAACGGGTGGAAAAGCCGGAAGGAACAGCAATAAAAAAAGCGGACCGAAGTCCGCTTTTTTAATCACCTCAACGAGGCTTATTTCTCATCGGGCAACGCATAGGCAATAACGTAGTCGCCCAGCTTGGTGCCGAAGGAGCCATGACCGCCTGCAGCGATGACAATATACTGCTTGCCATTCGCTTCATAGGTCATCGGCGTCGCCTGACCGCCAGCCGGCAGACGCGCCTGCCACAGCTGCTCACCGGTTTCGGTGCTGAAAGCGCGCAGATAGTTATCTGCGGTCGCACCGATAAAGAATACCTTACCGGCAGTGGCGATCGGGCCGCCCAGCATCGGCATACCCATCTTGAACGGCAGCGGAACCGGCGCGCTGTCGCGCGTGGTGCCGATACGTTTCTTCCAGACGACTTCATTAGTTTTCAGGTCGACGGCAGAAACGTAGCCCCAGGCCGGCTGTTTACACGGCAGACCAAACGGTGACAGGAACGGGTTCAGCTCAACGCCGTACGGCACGCCGTACTGCGGCTGGATACCGGTTTCGGTGCCTGAACCGCCGTTCGCGCCTTCTGGCGGCTCGATCGGGTTGCCCGGACCGCGCGGCACCAGTTTAGAAACAAACGGCAGCGCCATCGGGTTGGCAATAGCGATCTGGCGATGCGGATCGACCGCAATACCGCCCCATTCGAACATGCCCAGGTTGCCCGGGAACACCAGCGTGCCCTGCTCGGACGGCGGAGTGAACGGACCTTCGTAGCGCAGGCGCTTAAAGATCACGCGGCACACCAGCTGGTCATACAGGGTCGCGCCCCACATATCCTTGTCCGTCAGATTCTGCTTCGGACGGAAGGTAAGCTCGGAGTAAGGCTGCGTCGGCGAAACGTGGTCGCCTTTCGCTGCGCCCTGCGGAACCGGGGTCTCCGGCGCAGGCACAACCGGCTTCCCGGTACGGCGATCCAGCACAAAGATGTTGCCGGTTTTCGCCGGGGCGTAGATCACCGGAACGGTATTGCCGTCTTTATCGGTGATATCGGCCAGCGTCGGCTGCGACGGCAGGTCCATGTCCCACAGATCGTGGTGTACGGTCTGATAGGACCATACCAGCTTACCGGTGGTGGCGTTCAACGCCAGCACGCTGCTCGCATAACGCTCCTGCTCCGGCGTACGGTTGCCGCCCCAGATATCCGGGGTAGAAACGCCCATCGGCAGGTAAACGGTATCCAGTTTCGGATCGTAAACCGCCGGCGCCCAGGAGTTCGGCGAGTTCATGGTGAAGGTGTGTTCGTCAGACGGGATCGCGTTAGGATCTTTCGCGCCCGGATCGAAGACCCACAGCAGTTTGCCGGTGTTAACGTCGAAGCCGCGGATCGCGCCTGACGGCTCGCGGGTCGAGTAGTTATCGGTTACCGCGCCCGCAATCACAATAGTGGTATCGGTGATAACCGGCGGCGAGGTCGGCTCATACTGACCTGAGGTAGTGACCGGCTGCTTGTGCTGCAGATCCAGCTCGCCGTTGTTGCCAAAGGCAGGGCAGCGTGCGCCAGTTTCCGCATCCAGCGCGAACAGGCGACCATCGTTTACCGGCAGGTAAATACGGCGCGAGCAGAGCGCAGGCTGGCTGTTAGCGGCATCGGCCGCAGCAGGCACTTCGTGGTAAGAGACGCCACGACAGGTGACATGCTGGAAGGTCGGGTTCGGTTTCAGGCCCGGATCGAATTTCCACTTCTGCTTGCCGGTGGTCGCGTCGAGCGCGAACAGGATCTGGTGCGGCGAGCAGAGGTAGAGGGTGTCGCGAACCTTAATCGGCGTCACTTCGTCGGTGATTTCACCCGGATCGTTCGGGGTTTTCAGATCGCCGGTCTGGAACTGCCAGGCAACCTGCAGGTTCTTCACGTTCCCTTCGTTGATCTGCTTCAGCGGCGAGAAGCGAGTACCCTGCTGGTCACGCGCATAGGCGGGCCAGTCAGCATCGTCGATATTGCTCAGCGGCTGTGCTGGCGTGGCGTTCTGCGCGGTTTCCGGCAGCTTGCCATTCACCGTCTGCGGATCGTTAAACACCGCATAGGCCAGCACGAGAGCGCTGGCGATCAGCGCGACAGCCATGCTGCCCAGCGCGGCTTTGCTGCCAGCGTTTACGCTACGGTAAACGAAGGGCAGGATCAGCCAGACGCCGAAGATCACCAGCACGTCGGTGCGCGGCGCCAGGGCCCAGAAGTCAGTGCCGACTTCCCACACGCCCCAAATCAGGGTGCCGATCAGCAGCAGCGCATAGAGAACCAGCGCGGTGCTTTTGCGACGTGACAGCAGATAAGCGGTGATAAGCATAACCACACCGCCGATAACGTAATACCAGGAACCTCCGATAGCGGCTAACCAACCACCGCCAATCAGCATAAACGCGCCCGTCAGGAATGCGAACAGCACCGTCAGGAAACGAATTACGCCAAAAGATGAGGAACTTTTCCCCATAATGTCGACCTCGTTTTTTTGCCATAAAAACACAGAAAACAACGAATTAGGCTGTTTTCACGTCATAAAGTACGTAAGAAAGCAGGTGTTCAATGCCGCTCTTTCCGTGAGCAACGCTGTCCATGTGAGTTAAATTTTATAGCAAAAACGTTAAGAGGTTTGATTTTTTTAGCGCTTTGCGCTTGAGCGCGTAATTAGGACGACATTTTATGGGGTTTTACGCTGCGTTATGGCGCGAAGCCTGCGCCCATAACGCCAGCGGTTGGGTTTTTCCTCGGCGATTCAGCTAAACAGAGAGCCTGCGCATCGCTGCTGCTGCCAGCCAGATATATTCAACGCCTTCATCACCTCGGCGGGCGGCGCGGGCTGAGCGCTGCGGACAATAACCTTAATTTCTCTTTCAGCAAATGAAGATAATAAAAAGGGGAAGGTGAATTTTTGATAATTAGCGTTAAAGAAATCTTCGCTTAACACGATGCCGGAAAAAGGAAAAGAGTCAATCAGCCGCCAGTCAGCGCCGGGCGGGGCGAAATCGAGTAGCCAGAAGTGGAAAATATTTGTTATTTCAGGCAAAGCGAGGCGGCACTCTTTCAGGGCGTCATAGTTAATGGCAAGACGGATCCGTGAATTTTGCCATAAGCGATATTGCTCCGGTGCGGCAATGATTTGTTTAAGCTGCTTTACCGTGACGGGAATAATCATTAAGGCTGCTTCATTTGCAGAATGATTCGTCCACGCAACTATGTCGGTATTATTATTGATTCCCTCAACATCATCCAGTAAGTAAGGTTTGGAATAACAAAAACCCAGCAGCGTACCTGCAGGGCAGAGAATATTTTCAGTAACATATGGATTGTACAAGCTATTTTCCATGCATCTCTGGTTAAAAGAAAAAGTCGGACAAAAATGAAAATTGATTTTCAAGGTAACGCTCAGGTTACTGCTGGACTCAATATAAAACGGAATTATTAAAGGCGTCACCCTTTTTATGCGCCTTGTTGCGCGGCTATTAGCAGCCATTATAATGAAACCTTTAATAATTTACTGGTCCTGATTTTGGGTTTCTGGAAATAAATAGTCTGATAATAGTCAGTAATTAACCCAATAACAGGCGTGCCATTTTACCCGCCTGACAAAGCACATCCCGACATTGCCAGGCGACGGGAAATCAAGCACGCTGTGCTACGCATTCGCCTGCGCGGATAAAAAAGAGAGGCTCATGCTATGACGTGAGTCGGCAGAGTGATCAACGGGATATATTATGGATTCTATGGCATCGACAGCGGATGATTCGCTGTTAAAACACCGGGCGTTTGTCGCTTTCTGGCTGGCACGCACCTGCTCATCGTTTGGCTTTCAGATGTTCTCCGTCGCCATTAGCTGGCAGATCTACGCCCTTACCAGCAGCGCTATGGCGCTGGGCATTATTGGCCTGATGCAGTTTCTGCCGTCGGTGCTGCTGGCGCTGCCTGCCGGTCATCTGGCCGATCAGTACGACCGTCGGCGCATCGTCCTGCTGGGTCAGCTGATAGAGTTTGTCGCGCTGGGCGCACTGGTGTTGTTAACCCTGTTTCAGTGGGCAGGCAAAATAGAAATCTGGGGGCTGGTGTTCCTTATCTCCGTGGCGAAAGCGCTGGAGTGGCCCGCCATTACCTCGATGCTGCCTTCGCTGGTACCGCCCGCTATTCTCGCGCGCGCCATGGCCTCGACGTCAGTCGGCAGCCAGGCGGCGGTTATCGTCGGCCCCACGCTGGGCGGTCTGCTCTATGTCGCCGGACCGGACGTGGTCTATGGCGTCTCTGCCGCCTTTTATCTGCTGTCGCTTTTTCTGGTGGCCCGCCTGCATTATGAGCGTCCGCCGCAGACGCGTCTGCCGATGAATCTGCCGAACCTTTTTGCCGGCGTGCGCTTTATCCGCGATCGTAAAGATGTGCTCGGCGTGATTTCGCTGGATCTTTTCGCTGTCCTGCTCGGCGGCGCGACGGCGCTGCTGCCGATTTTCGCTCAGGATATTCTTCACACGGGTCCCTGGGGGCTTGGTCTGCTGCGCGGCGCGCCTTCAGTAGGCGCGCTGCTGGTGGGATTGTGGCTGAGCCGCAATAAGCTGGAGAAACATGTCGGTATGATCATGTTCGGCTCGGTGGCGGGATTCGGCATCGCGACGCTGGTGTTTGCGCTCTCCACCCAGCTCTGGCTGTCGCTGCTGGCGCTGGCCGCGCTTGGCGGATTCGATATGGTGAGCATGGTGATCCGCGGCGCGCTGGTGCAGCTCGATACGCCCGATGATATGCGTGGCCGCGTTAACGCGGTCAACGCCATTTTTATCAACACCTCAAACCAGCTCGGCGAGTTCGAGTCAGGGATGCTGGCCGCCTGGTTCGGCGCGGTACCTGCCGCGGCGATTGGCGGTATCGGCACGCTGGTGGTGGTGGGTCTGTGGATGGCGCTGTTCCCGCATTTACGTAAGCGCCAGAAGCTGGAGAACGATGTCGATGCCGCATAAAAAAACCGGCCCATGGGGGCCGGCGACAGTGAGCTTCCAGTCATACCGCTAATCACAGACTAAGGCGCGACGGGGGACGGCGCGCCTCAGGAGAGGGCCATCAGGCCCCTGTTTTTCCCAGGTTGGCGTCAAAGGTTTGCCAGCTTTCGCGCATATCCACTACGCTGCGGGTTTTGCGCGCCTCATCGATTTTTATGGCGGTGAGGCCCGCTTCCAGCGCGTCCACAACTGAAACTTTCAGCGGTGTTCCCTGTTTAATGTGTTTTACAATCTCTTCCGCCATCAGCGCGTCGGCACCGTAGTGGCCATCGTAAGCGTTGCCGCTGTAGGCGGTATCGACTTCTTTCTCGCCGCTGCGCGCATTGTGGACGCGGAAATAGTTGCGAACGAAATCCCCTTCCGCCATCCCGTCGGTACCGATGACGCAGAAGCGACGGAACTCATCCGGCACGTTCAGATTGGCGTGAAAGGCGAGGGTCGCTCCGCCCGCGTATTCAATCAGGGCGGTCTGGTAGTCGACAATATCCGCATCGCTGTCAAACACCGCATCAGTACTCGACCAGCCGCTTGGCTTGATATGGTAGACCTCGGAGTCAGCAGTTACCGTCCCCTGCGGGGCATGCGCCGGGGTAAAGGATTTACGGCCGCCAAAGCTGGCCACCCGCACCGGTCGTTGCTGCATCAGCCCCTGATAAAGATCGATGTCGTGGCAGCATTTTTCCAGAATGTAGGGACCGGCATATTTTTCCAGCCGCCGCCAGTCGCGCTGGAAGAATGCGCCATGGTAAGGCTTGATATGCTCTGTCGCCTCAATTGACGTGATTTCGCCCAGCTGACCGGCGTCGCGTGCGGCCAGCAGATCGTGATAGAGCGGCGAATAGCGCAGTACCAGCCCAACCAGAATGCGCGCCTCGCCATATTGACGCACCAGCTTCGCCATCTCCATGGTCTGCTGTTCGTTGATCACCACCGGTTTTTCGGTAAAGACGGTATAGCCCGCCGCCAGCGCCTGGCCCACATGCTCAAGGTGGAGAAAATTAGGTGAACCCACCAGCACCACATCCATACCGCCGTGCTGCAGTAATGCCTCAGCCGAGTCAAACGCCTCTCCCGGATCGATACCAAAACTATGCAGATTAGGCAGCCCGGCGGGAGCCGGGTCGTAATAGCCCACCACTGAGAAGGCGTCGTCAGCGTTATTGAACTCTTTGATGACGTGGGACAGACGAAAGCCAAGACCGATAATGCCTACTTTCATGTTAAACCCCTGATCCTGAAATCGGATAGCGCAGAGCCCGCTCATAGCCAGGCGCGACTGTTGATAATCTGAACGCCAACTTATTACGGTAGAAAAACTAATGTCAATATCGCGCTGCAATATTTGCAAAGGAGGTTTTATTTATCTTTATGTAAATTAAGATGAAAATCCGGATATTTTTTTGCGATATTTATTTGTTATTGCGATTTAAGTTTTTTTACCCTATCGTTCGCTCATTATGGCTACAACTCTTAACCAGTGGAGGCGGGAGGAAACGCGTGCAATCACACTATCTTCTTGGCATTGATGGTGGCGGCACCCAGTGTCGCGCGCGGTTAACCGACCTTCAGGGTACGGTACTGGCGGAAGCCGCTGGCGGGCCTGCTAACGTCTGGTCACAGTATGAGGCCGCTCTGTCCAGCGTCGGGCAGCTGATCGACACGGTATTTGTACAGGCCGGACTGTCACCAAAGATGCTGGCACAGACCTCGCTGGTCGCCGGATTAGCTGGCGCTAACGTCGCGTCGGTACAGGCGCGGCTGGCCAGCTGGCAGCCAGTATGTGCGGCTTTACAGGTGGTCAGCGATGTAGAGATCGCCTGCGCGGGCGCCCACGGCGGGCAGCCTGGTGCGGTGTTCATTACCGGCACCGGTAGCCAGGGCGCCGCCTGGGATGGCGCACGCTTCACGCTGCTGGGCGGCTGGGGCTTTGCCCTCTCCGATCACGGATCGGGCGCGGAGCTGGGCCGCCGTGCGCTGCGCCTGGCGCTGCTGGCTCACGAAGCGATTGTCGGGCAAAGCGATTTTACTTATCAGCTGATGGCGCAATTTGATCACAGTCCGGAAACCATGCTGTTGTGGACCCGTACGGCCGCGCCCGCTGACTGGGCGCGAGTGGTGCCGCAGATTTTCGCCGCCGCTGCTGCCGGTGACCATCATGCACAGGACCTGTTGCGGCAGACGGCTGAAGATATCGGCCTGATGGTGCGTCGACTTACGGCGCTAAGCTCCGGGCGCGTGGCGTTGATGGGCGGCCTGGCGGCGCCGATTTATCGCTGGCTGGCCGCCGATATCCAGGCCCGGCTGGTGATGCCGCAGGGTGACGCGTTAAGCGGAGCGCTGACGCTTGCCCGCGCGCATCCTGCTTTATCGTCCGATAACGTCACTCCGGCACAGCTACCCAGTCACTGACCGGAAGCCTGCTGGTTAACGACAGGGATATAACCCGAGGAATTTATGACCGCTCCCAACGTGACCGCGCGCATTCTGCGGTTGATTGTTGAAAACGCGCCGATTAGCCAGTCCGATCTTAAAGTCCGCAGCGGCCTGAGCATGTCGACGGTCTCGCAGGCGACCAATCGCCTGCTGGCACAAGAGATTGTGCAGGAGCTGGGGCTGCGTCGCGTGTCGATGGGACGGCCCAAAACGCTGCTGGGGCTCAACCCCGATCGCGCCAGCGTAATCGGCATCCAGCTCAACGCTGAACGTAACCTCATCGTGATGACCGATCTCAGCGGCAATTTGCTGGGCGAACAGCAGATGCCTTCTGGTCCCCTGACGCCGCGCCAGCTCGGCGATGCGCTGGCAAAATTCCTGCGCGGCGTTGAAGAGAAGCGGGTCGGCGCCATCGGTCTGGCGTTATCGGGGCTGGTAGACGCTGAAAACGGCTACTGCATCCGCTCGAAAGTACTCGACTGGGAGAACGTGCCGGTCGCGCGTCAGCTGGAGGAACGCTTCTCGCTGCCGGTCTTTATTGAGAATGATGCCAACGCGATGGCGATGGCGGCGCTGGTATTTGGCCAGCTCGGCACGGCTCAGTCGGCGGTTATCGCCACCTACGGCAAGGGCATTGGTGCCGGGATCATCCTCAATCGCCAGCTCTACCGGGGGCGCCACGGCAAAGCGGGCGAGATTGGTAACGGGCTGGTCGGCGACGGCTCGCTGCGGTTGCTGGAGGACGTGGCCTCCTCCCGCGCTATTTTGCAGCGGGTGGCGGAGCACGAGCCAACTGCGCTAACCACACTGCAGTCGCTGGATCAGCGTCCGACGCCAGAGGTGCTGGCAGCGCTGGAAGAGGCGGGGCGTGAGCTGGGGATCTCGCTGGCAAATCTGTCGGTGGCCTACGATCCCGATGTGGTGTATCTGGCGATGGAGCCGCATATGGCGTCGCGCATTCTCCTCGATCACATCACCCAGAGCTTCCAGGCTTACCGGCTGAAGCTGACGCCGCATATGACGCCATTGCAGTTCCTGACCGAGTCAAACCGCATGTGGGCGCTGGGGGCGGCGGGTTTTGCCGTTAACCGCCTGCTTGACCTGCTGGCGGCGCAGGCCGATGAAGAGCCGGTAACCTGATACCGGCTGTCAAAGAAAACGGGCGCCGCAGCGCCCGAAAATCCTGTTCGCTTCTCTTAACGTAGCCGTTCTCCGCGCTCGTCAAATAGCAGGCAATGAGCGGCGGAAATGCCCAGTTCTACCTGTGCGCCCAGCTCGCGCGCATGCGCTTCGCGCTCCTCAACCACCAGCATCTGTTCACGCCCAATGTCGAGATAGAGATAGTTGGTGTGGCCGAGCATTTCGCTAAACGACAGCTCACCCTGAAAGCGCAACGCCTCTGGCGTTTGCATCACCGCCTGAAAATGCTCCGGCCGAATGCCCAGCGTTACCGCTTGCCCCTCGCGGCAGGGCGCAGCAACGCGCAGCACCAGGCTGTTAATCTTCAGCTCCGGCACCCGCAGCTGCACTTCGCCTTTGCCAACCGCGCTGATTTCAGCGTGCAGGAAGTTCATCCTGGGCGAACCGATGAAGCCGGCGACGAAAAGGTTATCGGGATCGTGATAGAGCGTTAACGGCGCGCCAACCTGTTCAATGCGGCCCTGACGCAGCACCACAATGCGGTCAGCCAGGGTCATCGCCTCCAGCTGATCGTGGGTGACATATATCATGGTGTTGCCTAGCGAGGCGTGCAGCCGGGCAATCTCAATCCGCATCTGCAACCGCAGCTCCGCATCAAGATTAGAGAGCGGCTCATCGAACAGGAAAATCCGCGGACGGCGAATGATCGCCCGACCAATCGCCACGCGCTGCCGCTGCCCGCCAGAGAGCGCGCGCGGCAGGCGGTCAAGGAGTTCGGTCAGGTGCAGACGCGCCGCCGTCCGCTCAATCGCCTCGGCAATCTCCGCCTTTGATTTTTTCATCACCTCAAGCGGATAGGCCAGATTTCCGCGCACCGTCATATTGGGGTAGAGCGCATAAGACTGAAAGACCATGGCGATGCCGCGTTCGGTGGCGGGCTGCTGCGTCATGTCCTGCTCCTCAATCAGCAGCTGCCCGCTGCTGATCTCCTCCAGCCCGGCGATCATGCGCAGCAGCGTTGATTTACCGCAGCCGGAAGGCCCGACAAATACGACAAACTCACCGCTGTTGATCGTCAGATCGATGCCATGAATGACACTGACGTGCTCGTAAGACTTCTTCACATTCTGCAAGCGCAGGCTGGTCATCGGCTACCTCACTCAGAGTATCTGGCCCATGTAAATGGCGTTGCTGCGCATGATCGGCGTGAATCCCATGCGCTGATAGAACGCGCAGACCTGCTCGTTTTGCAGGCTCACGCCAAGGTGTACGCCGCTGACGCCTGCCGCCCGTAACGCTTCCAGTTCATGCTCAATCATTTTGCGTCCCCAGCCCCCTTTTTGCGCCGCTGGCAGCAGGTTGATGTGCAGATGCGCTGGCCACTGCGCCACCAGCGCGTCAGCCGCACTGTCGGGCTGACGGATGGCGTCGAGCACTTTATTATCAAGCGGCGCGCTGGCGGTACGCTGGCGATATTTCTCCTGCCATAACGGCCACCATTCCGCCTGCAGCTGCGCCTCGAAGGCACGCGTATCGGGCGCGGCTACCACATAACCCATTACCTCGCCGCCGATCTCCAGCACAAAGGCAAAATCAGGCGCGAAGCGCGCATAGGGCACGGCAAACCGCTGGCCGGGATAGTCCGGATCAGAGTAAAGCGCGCGGGCATCGCCTCCGGCATCGGCTGTCTCCAGACAGATGCGGTAGAGCGCCGGATAGTCCGCCGGGGTGGCCGGACGAATGACACCTTGATTCGCCATAATGCATTCTCATAAGTGGGTGAGAGGGGCAGTCGATGAACCGGCCCGCAGATGAAAAGTTACGTTAGTGAAAGCGGACTTAGTTTTCAAGATAGAATAATTATCTTATCGCACTAACGCATCGGGTTCGGCAATCTTTACCGGTATCACCTTTCACAACTGTGATCGCCAACACGCACGACAGGCGGCGTCTGAGGCTGGCTTTCAGAACTGGAAAAACGGAAAAATGTGAGCGTGATAGGATTTTCATATGTTTTATCATGAGGTTATTTTGCAATGGTGACGTTGATATTTTGTGCTGAGGAAAGACGTTCGGGTGGCGTTCCGCTGCGGTCAGGTCACGGATAGCCAGCGCGGCATGCTGATTTTGCCGCCACAATGCTGTTTATTTGCGCGTGCTCACAGCGTTGCAATTTCACCGGCTGGCTGTTTGACTTTATTTTTCTATTAAAGTAAGTATGGATAAGCGTGTGATGTAAAAGGCTTCAGCCTGCGGGATGGCGGGCGGTGAGATGAAAGGATGCCGACCCTGGTCTGGAGAAGGTGAGCATAATGTCTGTTTCCTCAGTTCGTTCGTTCCGTATTCGCAATGTGGGTCGGCTATTGGCGGCGGGCTTGCTGGCGGGCAGCGTCGCGCACGTCGCGCAGGCCGCCGTCACCCTCAATGAGTGGGATATCTATAACTATCCGCAGCAGACAGCCGCCGTGGACGAGGGCATTAAAGCCTTTTCGCAGCAGAATCCAGGCATTGTGATTAACCGGTCGGTACACTCGTTTGAAGATACGCGTATTCCGCTCAAGCTGGCGCTCACCGCTGGCGACGGGCCGCAGATCGCCCAGGTGAATCAGGGCGGCGGCGATATGGGCTCCCTCGTGAAAGATAAACTGCTGGTGCCGCTGGATAGCTATGCCAGCGCCGACGGCTGGACCACACGCTTCCCCGACTCGATTCTTAAACGTAACCGCTGGTCAGACAGCGGCGAATTCGGCAGCGGCAAACTGTACGGCGTCGCCAGCCTCGGTGAAATGGTTGGGCTTTACTACAACAAAGCGCTGCTGGATAAAGCGGGCATTGCGGTTCCCAAAACCCTGGCTGAGCTGGAGAGCGCCATGGCGAAGCTGAAACAGCAGGGCACCGCGCCGATGATGCTCGGCCTGCTGGATGGCAACATGGGCCAACAGCTGCTCAGCACCCTGTGGCAGGCGCAAATAGAAAGCCACGACCGTAAGGCGCTGGACAATCTGATTTACGATGTCGGCGGCAGCTTTAAGGATGACAAGCTGGTGAAGGCCGCCACCATGATGAAGCGCTGGACAGACAACGGCTACTTTTTCCCGGGCTTCCAGGGGATCGGTCACGATGACGCCGCGACGCTGTTCCAGAACAATCAGGCGGCCTTCCTGGTGAGCGGCACCTGGTACCTCGGCCAGTTTAAAGACAATAAAGATATTCACTTTGCCGCCATGCCCGCCGGTGACGGCGTGAAGCAGCCGCTGATGGTGGGCGGTACCGACCTGGCCTTCTCAGTCACCAGCACCGCGAAGAGTAAAGAGCAGCAGGATGCGGCGGCGAAATTCATTAACTATATGGTATCGGATGAGATGGCTGACCGCTGGCTGAAGATCGGCTTCCTGCCTGCCAGCACCAATAAGACGGCCAAAATGCCGACGGACAATCCGCTGCTGGCGGAGGCGTATCAGGTGTGGCTGACGCTCAACGACTATGACGGTCTGGGCCACTACGTTGACTGGGCGACGCCGACCATGAATGCCGAGCTGAATCAGAACGTTCAGCTGCTGCTGGCCGGCCGGCAGACAGCCGACCAGATGATCGCTAATTTTGACGACAACTATCAGCGTTACCTGAAAACCCTGAAACATTAAGCCGGTGGCCCGGCCTATTGCCGGGCCTGAGTGTCGTTCTGAGCCACGAGTACGGTTATGTTGAATCTAAGCGGTTGGCGTAATTTTCTCTATGTTCTGCCTGCAGTACTGGTCTACGCGGTATTTCTGCTCTTTCCATTGCTGGCCTCGCTGGGCATCAGCTTTACCGAGTGGGACGGCACCTCGCTGCCGCTGTTTAGCGGTGTCAGCAACTATCTGCGCATGTTCAGCGATCCGGTATTCTGGATTGCGCTGGGTAATAACGCCATCCTGATGCTGTTCTATACCCTGTTGCCCATTAGCGTGGGCCTGCTGCTGTGCAGCTTTTTGTATGACACGCGCAGTAACAGCGAACGAAGCGTGCTGCGTATTCTCTTCTTTCTGCCCTATATCATGCCGATGGCGGTGCTGGGGGTCGTATGGCGCTGGCTGTATAACCCGGCGTTTGGTCCGATCGATCAGGTACTGCGTGCTATCGGCTTGCCGCAGCTGGCGATGTCGTGGCTCGGTGACTTTACCTGGGCGCTGCCCGCCGTCGGCTTAGTCGCTACCTGGTACTTCTTCGGCTTCTGTCTGGTGCTGTTTATGGCGGGGCTGCAGCGGATGGATCCTTCTCTGCTGGAGGCGGCCGATCTGGATGGCTCCTCGCGTCGCCAGAAGTTTATGCGAATCACCCTGCCGGGCCTGCGGCCCGAGTTGCGGATCGCGCTGCTGTTGACGGTTATCGCCAGCCTGAAGGCGTTTGATCTGGTCTATGTGATGACCCAGGGCGGGCCGGGCACCTCGACCATGGTCACCAATATCTTCATGTATAAGCAGGGCTTTGACCTGCACTACTTTGGCTATGCTTCATCGGTAGCGGTGTTCAGCATGCTGATCGTGTTAGGGATTAACTACCTGATACACCTGGCTTTAAAGGAGCGTTACTGATGCGAAGTACGCTGGTGATTTCACGCGCGCTGATCTGGATTGTTGCGCTGATGACCATCCTGCCGTTTCTGATGGCGCTGATGACCTCCTTCAAAACCCAGATGGAGCTGTTTCAGGGCGTGTTCACGCTGCCCGCCTCGTTTAGCATCAGAAACTACGTTACCGCCTGGCAGCAGGGGCATTTTAACATCTACTTCCTTAACTCAGTGCTGGTGGTCATTCCTGTGGTGCTGTGCAGCGTGCTGCTTGGGATTCTGGCGGGGTTTGGCTTCGCCTGGCTGAAAATTCCCGGTAAAAAAGGGATTGCGGCGCTGCTGGCGCTCGGTATGGTGCTGCCGAGCGAGGCGTTTATCATTCCGCTCTATCATGAACTGCGCTGGATGGGGCTGACGAATACCTACCTGGCGCTGATCCTGCCGCAAATCGCCTTGTCGCTGCCGTTTACCACGCTGATGATCGCCAGCGCCTTTCAGCAGGTGCCGAAAGAGCTGATAGAAGCTGCGGTGATGGATGGCGCGTCGCGGGTCAAAATCCTGTGGGGTATTCTGGTACCGGCGATCTGGCCGACGTTGTCGACGCTTGGTCTATTACTCTTTATCTGGACCTGGAACGAATTCCTTATTCCCCTCATTCTGGTCAACAAAGATGAACTGCGCACTCTGCCGATTGGCATGATGTTCTTTCAGAACAAAAACACCATCGATATTCCGGTACTGATGGCGGGCGCGATGATTGTCATTATGCCGCTGATAGCGGTGTTCCTGATTTTCCAGCGGAAATTTATCAGTGGCGTGACCGAAGGCGCCGTGAAGTAATGCGAAAGATGTCATATGGCGCGGCGAAGTGGCGGCCAGACAAAGGTTTGCAACGCCAGAACGTGCTGCAATTCTTCCTCCTCACTGTTGCGGGAGCCGCATAATGCACCTTTCCCTTGCTGATTTTCATCCTGCCGCCGATGGCGAAACCCTGGATACGGCGGTGCTGCAATACGCCATGGATCAGATCGCTGCCGCGGGCGGAGGACGCCTGACGGTGCCTGCCGGGCGTTACCGCAGCGGCTGCCTGAATCTGCCCTCTGATTTTGAACTGCACCTTGAAGCGGGCGCAGTGCTGATCGCCAGTCAGCGGCTGGCCGATTACCAGCCGTTCCAGGCGCTGAGCAGCGCCGAGAAGTCGCACAATGTGCTGCTCTACGCCCTTGGCCAGCGCAATCTCACCATCAGCGGCACTGGCCGCATTGACGGCGACGGCGAAGCCTGGTTCGCCGCCGGGCGTGACGAGCAGGGCTACCGGCTGCCGCGCGCCGACAGGCCGCGCATCATTGTGTTTGAAGATTGCGAACAGGTGCGGCTGGAGGACGTTACCATTGTGCAGGCCCCGATGTGGACCGTGCATCTGGTGAGCTGCCGGCATGTGCATATCGACCATCTCACCATCGACAACGCCATGACTATGCCGAATACCGACGCGCTGGATATCGACAGCTGCGAGACGGTGTTTGTCAGCAACTGCTACCTCAGCGCTGCCGATGACGCAATCTGTATTAAAACCACCCACAAACCAGCGGCGCTGCGGCGTCCGGCACGGCAGATTATGATTACCAATTGCCAGCTGCGCAGTTACAGCTGCGCCTTTAAGATCGGCACCGAAACCTGGGATGACGTGGAAGATGTGACGGTCACCGGCTGCACCATATTTGACTCCAATCGCGCCGTAGGCATCCTGTCTCGCGACGGCGGCACCCTGCGGCGTCTGCTGTTCAGCCAGCTGACCTTTGTCTGCCATTATGCGCCGCCGTGCCACTGGGGAAAGGCCGACCCGCTGTTTATTTCAGTACGCAGCCGTCGCCCTGACATTATGCCTGGCAGGGTTGAGCAGGTGCAGTTCAGCAATATCGTCGGCGTGGCGGAAGGGGCGATCAACCTGCATGCGGCGCGGCCGGGCGATATCCGCGACGTGCTGATCGCCAGCGTGCAGCTGCGCCAGACGCTGAGCCATGATAGCGCGCAGGGACAGTATGATATTCGGCCGCCGTGCAACCCGGACGCGCCGACCGGCATGGGCCTGGATAATGCGTATAAGCTCGACCCCAGAACCGGCGAAGCGTACGGCGTAGAGCGTTATCCTGACGGCCTGCCCGCGCTGTTCGCGCGCGGCGTTGAGAACCTGCGCTGGCATCACCTGGCGGTTGAGCGGCCTGAGCCGCTGCCGCCAGGCTGGCATGCAGAGCTGTTCGACGTGGATTAAGCGTTGAGCGCGGCGGCGATCGCGGCGCCAAGCGCTTCGGTGCCTGCGTCGCCGCCAAGATCGCGCGTCAGGCATTCGCCCTGCGCCAGCGTGCGTTCGATAGCGTCGAGCACCGCGTCGCCCGCCTCTTTATAACCCAGGTGTTCCAGCATCATCGCGCCGCACCAGATCTGGCCGATGGGATTCGCCACGCCTTTACCGGCGATATCGGGCGCGGAGCCGTGTACCGGTTCGAACAGGCTGGGGAAGGTGCGGTCAGGGTTGATGTTAGCGGAGGGCGCAATGCCGATAGTGCCGGTACAGGCCGGGCCGAGATCGGAGAGGATATCGCCGAACAGGTTGCTGGCGACTACCACGTCGAACCAGTCAGGATGCAGCACGAAATTGGCGGTAAGAATATCGATATGATACTTATCGACTTTGACCTGCGGATAGTGCTCGCCCATCGCCTCAACTCGCTTGTCCCAGTAAGGCATAGTAATGGCGATGCCGTTGGATTTCGTGGCGGAGGTCAGGTGCTTTTTCGGGCGGCTGTTTGCCAGCTCGTAGGCAAATTTCAGGATGCGATCGACGCCGGTGCGCGTCATCACGGTTTCCTGGATCACCACTTCACGCTCGGTGCCGGGGAACATCGTGCCGCCGACGCTGGAGTATTCGCCCTCGGTATTTTCACGCACCACGTAAAAGTCGATATCGCCCGGTTTGCGGTTCGCCAGCGGTGCCTTAACGCCGGGCATCAGGCGCACCGGCCGCAGGTTAACGTACTGGTCGAACTCGCGGCGGAACTGCAGCAGCGATCCCCACAGCGAGACGTGATCCGGCACGATCTCAGGCCATCCCACCGCGCCGAAGTAGATCGCATCGAAGGTTTTCAGCTGCGCAAACCAGTCATCGGGCAGCATCTTGCCGTGCTGCTGCCAGTATTCGGCACTGGCGAAATCGAACCACTCCCAGCGCAACGCGATACCAAACTTCTCTGCCGCCGCATTCATCACGCGGATGCCTTCCGGCATCACCTCTTTACCGATACCGTCGCCGGGGATCACGGCAATACGATGGATTTTTTCAGTCACAGGGCACCTCACAGGGTTGATGTTCGAATTGTCTCCGCAGTATAACTTTGCATCACCGGGAAATAATTAGCCTGAAACGCAAGCCAATGTTGAATCAAAGTAAAGAATCCCGCACTTCGACCGACGATCTCGCCTTCTTTGTGCGTATCGCTACCCTTGGCAGCCTGACGGCGGCGGCGCGCGATCTCGGTTTATCGCTGGCGGCGGTCAGCAAGCGTCTCAGCCAGCTTGAGCGACGGCTCGGCGTGCAGCTGCTCAGGCGCACCACGCGGCGTCTGGAGCTGACGGCAGAAGGACGCCGCTATCTGGACGGCGCGCGTCCGCTGCTCGATCAGCTGGCGGCGCTGGAGGAGGCGGTAAGCGGCCAGACGCAGACGCTGCGCGGCACGCTGAATATTAACGCCTCGTTCGGCTTCGGCCGCCGCCACGTCGCCGCCTGCGTCTCGGCGTTCGCGGCTCTGCACCCTGATCTGTCGCTTTCGCTGCAGCTCAGCAGCCAGCCGCTCAATTTTCTCGATGCTAACGTGGATATCGATGTGCGCGTCGGCGAACCGCCCGATTCACGGCTGGTGGCGCGTCGGCTGCGCACCAATCCGCGCATCCTTTGCTGCTCACCCGCTTACGCGGCCCGCTGCGGACTGCCCGCCGATATTCATGGACTGGCGCAGCACAACTGCATTCTGCTGCGCCAGCATGAAGGGGATTTTACCCTGTGGCGCTTTGTTAAGGGGGATGAGAGCAGCAGCCAGAAGGTTCGTGGCAGCCTGCTCACTAATGACGGCGAGGTGGCGATGCGCATGGCGCTGGACGGTCACGGCATCCTGCTGCGCTCGTGGTGGGATGCGCAGCACGCCATTGAACGGGGCGAGCTGCTGCACGTTCTGCCGGAATGGCAGGCGCCTGACGGTGATATTTTTGCGGTATGGCAGGCGCAGCGTCAGCTTCCGGCGCGTATTACCGCCTTTGTCGATTTTTTACAGGCGCGTTTACAGCAGGAGGCGTAACGCTGTCGCCGCGGCGGGTTAATATTTACACATTGATTGTTAATGAGTATGATTCTCATTCTTTTTGAGCGCTAACCGCTGCGGATTAACCGGGCGGAGGCGACTCATTTGCTAAGGGAGTCATGCATGAAACCTCTGTTCAGTCCGCGCAACGCCGCGCTTGCTCTGGCGATTGCCGCCGCTTTCGGCCTGACAGCCTGTCAGGCCCCGGCGAAAAAAGTCGAAGCCCCAACCGTCGCCGCGCAGCCCGCCGCTTCTCAGGTGAAACAGCGCAAACTCGCCTTCGGCCTCTATGAGATGGCTTACGCGCCGGGCGCCAAAGCGCTTTACGTCGCCAGCGCTGACGCCTTTAAGGATGTCAGCGGCGGCGTCATCTATCGCCTCGATCCCGCCACGCTGGAGACCACCGGCAAAGGCTATACCGATCTGAAAAACTTCGGTATGACCATGAATGATGACGGCAGCCTGCTCTACGTGACCAACACGCTGGATGGCGGCGTCTCGAAGATCGATCCGGTGAAGGGCAAGGTGCTGGCGCGCACGCTGTTCAGCGAGCGCAACGAGAAGGGATCCCCGTTCGGCGCGCGCGAGATCTTTCTGCATGACGGCCTGCTCTATATCGGTGGCGTGGGCGATCCCGGCGTGATCTGGGTGGTAGACGCGCAGACCATGAAGCTGAAAACCCGTATTAAAAACGCAGGCAAGTGGGTCACCGGCATTATCTATTCCCCCGTCACCGATCGTATTTACGCTGCGAACGGCGGCGGAGAGATCCTGGCGATCAACCCGCGCAGCCATAAGATCGAGAAGCGCCTGACCGCAGGCGACGGCAAAGAGTATCTGCTGCTGAATATGGCGGAAGATCCGGCGACGGGCCGTCTGTTTGTCACCGACAACTCCAAAGCGAAGACCACGCTGGTGTTCGATGAGCGTACGGGCAAGGTGATCAAACGTATCGACGGCGACGCGCTGGGGATTAAATTCAACGCGAAACGCAACGAGATCTATATCAGCCAGCGCGAATCGAAAAAGGTGCTGCAGCTTGACGCCACCACCTATGCGGTGAAAAACAGCTGGTCGTTCGAGGGACATCCCAACAGCCTGCTGGTCACGCCGGATGGTCAGACGCTCTATGTCACCGTCAAGCAGGGCTTCAATAAGGACCACAGCAGCAAAGGTCCGGACAGCGTGGCGCGTATTCAGCTGAACTAAAGCAAAGCGTCGTACGGAATAGCCATGGCGGGCGCAGCGGGTGCCCGAAAACAAAGCGTCCCGCGCTATGGATAACGCGGGACGCGCTGACATCAATGCTGACTTTCGCCTTTTTGCGACGGGATCATGCAACCCGCGTCGGCACGCTGTCAGCTTTTAAGGGGGCGCCGTCAGGCGTCCCTTTTTACTTCTCGACGCCCTGCACCAGCACCACGCGATACTCCGCGCCTTTCAGGCGGTGCGCTTTGGCTTCCTGATATTCCGGGCTGTCATACCAGCCGTGTGCCGCTTCTACCGTCGGGAATTCTAGCACCACAACGCCGTCCGCTTTTGGCCCTTCCAGCGTCTCCAGCTCACCATAAAACGCCAGCGGCGTAACAGGGTGATCGCCGCGCGCTTTGCCCGCCTTTTCGCCGTAGATAGCGAACTCTTCAGGGTTGGTAATTTTGTCGCGAATAAAGATTACATATGCGCTCATTGTCGGCTCCTTTACGCCTGGCGTTTATCTTCGGTGTTGGTATCAAAATCGGATGCGTCGTGACGCTCGTGCAGCTGATCAGCCGGTTCGCCCATCACGCGGTTTACTTTGCGCCCGCGGATCACCGCTGGACGTTCCGCAATCTCCTGCGCCCAGCGCGCCACGTTTTTATAGGATTTCGCATCGAGAAACTCGGTCGCGCCATACTGGTTGTTCAGCACCAGCCCACCGAACCACGGCCAGGTCGCGATATCGGCAATGGTATAGGCGTCGCCGCCGAGGAAGCGGCTCTCCGCCAGACGGCGATCCAGCACGTCGAGCAGGCGCTTGGTCTCAAGCGTATAGCGGTTAATGGCGTATTCGATTTTCTCCGGCGCGTAGTGATAGAAGTGGCCGAAGCCGCCGCCGACGAAGGGCGCTGCGCCCTGTAGCCAGAAGAGCCAGTTCAGCGCTTCGGTACGGCCTGCCAGGTCTTCAGGCAGGAAATGGCCGAACTTATCCGCCAGGTAAAGCAGGATATTGCCGGACTCGAACACGCGCAGCGGCGGGTTCACCGAATGGTCGCTGAGCGCCGGAATTTTTGAGTTCGGGTTGATATCAACAAAGCCGCTACCGAACTGATCGCCTTCGCCGATGCGGATCAGCCAGGCGTCATACTCAGCTTCCCTGACGCCGACCGCCAGCAACTCTTCCAGCAGGATGGTTACTTTCTGGCCGTTCGGCGTGCCGAGCGAGTAGAGCTGCAGTGGATGTTTGCCGACCGGCAGCGCTTTTTCATGGGTCGCGCCTGCGATGGGACGGTTGGTTTTCGCGCCGTTGCCTTTGGCTTCCGGATCCCATTTCCAGACTGTTGCGGGCTGATAACTGTTTTCCGACATAGTGTGGGTTCGCCTTGTTGATGAGAGTTTGTCAGACGTCTCTGAGTGTAGCAGGGCGGATAATTGCGGTTTAACTCTGCTGGCGTTCGCTAATCGACGTTCTCCTGGGTATAGAGCATAAAGTCGACGCGCCCCTCCTCATAAGTAGAAAAATTTCCGCCTTTTTCCAGCTGCTGCAAAAGCAGGTTAAGCGCCAGCTGGGCGTGACGCTGGGTGTTCTGATCGAGCGTTAAGGTGAGGATGCGCTGCTGCAACAGGCGGCGCGTGGTGGCGTACAGTTCATGCGTAATGTAAACCACGTCGCGTTCGCGACGGTGACGCGCCAGCGCCTGCGAAATCTCGCTGTTGCCAAGACCGGTATTATAGATGCCGACAATTGCGGTCGACTCCACCAGCGCCTTCTCCAGCAGTTTGCTGATGCGCTCGCGCTCCTCCTGTCCGGCCAGCACTTCGCGCAGCGCCAGATGCGGGAAGCGCTGCTGCAAAACGTCGCGAAAGCCTTCAATACGCTGGCGATGCGCGCGATAGTCGACGCGGCCGCTGATCATCAGCACCTCGCCCGCGCGGGCCAGCATGCTGCCCATCATCAGCCCGGCGGTGCGTCCGGCTTTAAGCTGATTGATGCCTACATGCAGCAGCCGCTCGGCATCGGGCAGATCGGAAACCAGCGTAATCACCGGCACGTTGCGCGCTTTGCAGTCGCGTAGCGCCTGATAAATCGCAGGATGTTCATGAGCAAAGACCATCAGCCCATCCATCCTGCGGCTGCTGGCGAGAATATGTGCTGCCAGCTTCTCCGGCGCGTTTTCGGCGATAAAGGTGCGCTGCAGGCGCAGGCGGCGATAGCCGAGCGCGTCGGCTAACTGCTGAAAATCCTGCGCCATCTGCTGAAAGAAAAAGGAGTCGTTGCCGCTGAGGATCACTTCGATTTGCCACGGCTGGCGGTGCTCTTCCGGCAGGATGCGGTTAAGGCCCGCCGCGCGCGCTGCGTCCAGTACCTTTTTCGTCATCGCTGGCGACACGCCGCCGCGTTCGTTGAGCACCCTGTCCACGGTCGCTACGCCAACGCCTGCGGCGCGAGCCAGGTTGCTGAGCGTCATTCGCTTCATGCTGAGTGAATTCCATCAATTTCTGCGTTCAGTCAGCCTGACAGAAGGGGCTATTTTGACAAGGCCAACCATCCTGAACTGTGAAGAGGAAACCGAAAATGTTGCCAGTAACTCAACGCGTTGCCCTGATTGGCAGCGGCTTTATCGGCCAGGTTCACGCTGCGAATCTGGCGGCGCACCCTGGCGCGCATCTGGCGCTGGTGTGTGACCTCGACGCGACGCGCGCCGACGCGCTGGCGCAGCGGTATGGCGCGCGTGCTGGCCGCGTCAGCGAGGCGCTTAGTCGCGACGATATCGACGCGGTGCTGATCGCCAGCTCGACGCCGACCCACGCCGACTTTCTGGCGCAGGCGGTGAATGCGGGCAAGGCGGTCTATTGCGAAAAGCCTATCGACCTGTCGCTGGCGAAGGCGCGCGCGGTAGTGGAAAGCATCACGCCGCTGAAGGTGCCGGTTACCGTCGGCTTCAATCGCCGTTTCGACCGCAGTCACCAGCAGCTTAAGCAGCAGATTCAGCAGGGCGCGATTGGCGTGCCGGAGCTGATCCAGATGGCGTGCCGCGCGTCTGAAATGCCGTCGCTAGAATACCTGCGCGCGTCGGGCGGTCAGATGCGCGACCAGGCGATACACTTTTTCGATCTGCTGCGTTTTCTCACCGGCGATGAGGTAGAGGCCATCGGCGCGCTGGGTGCGACGCTGGCGCAGCCTGCGCTGCGCGAACTGGGCGATGTCGATACCTCGGTGCTGATTATGCGGCTTGAACGCGGCGCGCTGGCGCAGCTCGACAACACGCGGCGCACCGCTTACGGCTATGACGAGCGCATCAGCGTGGTGGGATCGAAAGGGATGCTGGCGTCTGAGCCGCAGGCGACGCGCGGCGCGACGCTTTATCAGGCAAGCGGCATCACTCAGCCCGGCCTGTTCCCGGACTGGTTTAGCCGCGTGCGCGACACCTACTACGCCCAGCTGGATGCGTTTCTGCGCCATCTCGGCGGCGAAACGGTGGCGGATCTGCCTGGCCTGATGGATGGTCTACAGGCGCAGGCGATTGCCGAAGCGGCCTGTGAATCGCTGGCCAGCGGGCGTTTCGTTCAGGTGGAGCGGCTGGTGTAAAGCGATTACCGGCTCAGCAGCTCGCGTTCGATCAGCTCACGCGTCTCTACCGCCTGCACCTTCATCTTCTCCGGATAGCCGAACAGCGCGGAGGCGATAATGGATTCGCCGCCCACTTTATAGGTGCGGTTGGCGAAGTCCATCTCGCGCAGCGTCTGGAACAGGGTATCAAAGTCGACTTCGCCTTCGCCGACGCCGACGTGCTGGTGGATCGTGGCGTCCACGCCCGGCGGGTTAACGATATAGCGGCAGTGCTTGGTATGGTTCATGGTATCGGCGATCAGCACGTGGGAAAGATCGTCACCGGCATACTCGAGCATCGGCCTGACGTCGCCTTTACCGTTGTCGTAGAAAAAGGTGTGCGGCACGCTGTAGACATATTTCACGTTGTCGCTGCGGAACGATTTCACCATATCGGCGGTTTCGTTGCTGTTCTCGCAGAAATCCCAAGGATGCGACTGGATTTCAACGCGAATGTTCTCGCGTTCAAAAATCGGCAGCAGCTCTTCCATCGAGCGGTAGAACATCTCTTCGCAAATCTCCGGCTCGTTAGGGTTGCCGGACAGTTCGGTGTTGATCACCTGCACGCCCATTTCAACAGCGATTTCGATCATGCGCTTCCAGTTTTTCACCGCCGCCTGACGACGCAGCTCATCCGGGCCGGACCAGCGATAAACCACGATAAACGAGGAGATCTCTACCCCGGTGGCGTTTAGCGCGTTCTTATATTCGCGCATGATTTCGCGGCTGGCCTTCGGGTGCTTATAGAACGGGTTGATCTGCGGATGGGGCGATTGCTCGATATATTTATATCCCCACTCCGCCACCTGGTGCACCATGCGGGTGATGCCCATATCCCTGATTACATCCACATCAAAAGCGATTTTCATCTTAACTACTCCAGGCTTAAGTTAGCGTTCTTCGTTAAATACCACACCGATCTGCCGACGCGCCTCATCCATCGCGCGCAGCGTCAACAGCGACGTCGCCAGCGAGCGAACCGGCGAATCAGCGAGGCCCTGGCCGACGCACCAAGCGAAATGGTTGATTTCATGGCAGAGCTGCTGGTAGCGGTTAGCGGGTTCTTCCCAGTGCAGCGTGTGACGCCTGTCGCTGGAAACCAGACGGAAGTTGCCAGGCGCGTAGAACTGGCCGTCGAGGTAGAGCGTGGCGTCGCGACCGGCGATCACCGCCGTGCCCGGCGTGTTGCTGAACAGCGTGGTGTGCAGCACTGACTGCATACCCTGCGCATGGGTAAAGATCATCGCGGTCTGGCCGTTGACGCCGCCCGGTGCGGGTTCGCCCTGCGCAATAATGCGCTCTGGCGCGCCGCCGACCAGAATACTAAAGGCGACAAGATAGCTGCCGAGATCGAGCATCGGCCCGCCGGCGAGATCGGCGTTGAAAATACGATGATCCGGGGTAAAAAATTCGCCGTGGTCGGCGATCAGGCTGTGAACTTCGCCCAGCGCGCCATCCGCCAGCAGCTGACGGATAACGTCATATTTCGGCGCGAAGTCGCACCACATCGCCTCCATGCAGAGACGCTGTGCTCGCCGCGCCGCCTGCTGCAGCTCTTCGCCCTGACGCGCGTTGAGCGCCAGCGGTTTTTCAATCAGTACATGTTTTCCTGCCTGCAACACGCGCAGGCCATCGGGAAAATGGTGGTTATGCGGCGTGGCGATATAAACCGCGTCGACATCATCGCGCGCCAGCAGCGCATCGATGCCGCCGCACGCATGTGGAATGGACCATTTATCGGCGAACGCCTGCGCTTTCTCACGGCTGCGTGATGAAACAGCAATCAGCTGCTGGCCGGTGTGGTGGCGCAGCGCGCTGGCAAAGTGATCGGCAATCCAGCCGGGGCCGACAATGCCCCAGCGCAGCGCAGGGATCTGTTGCGCATCGGGCAGTCGCGGAGCAGGTAAGGTAGAGGGAAACATAATATCTCCAGATTTATTCGCGTGTTAATGGAGCGCGGCGGCTAACCGCTTCGTCCGCCAGGCTTTCACTATAGAAAGCCTGCTGCTGCCCTCTCTAACCCTTTGCTGATGGAATCCCATCAACCCTTCTGCTGGCAGAACGGGGAAATTTTTAACAAATGTATTTTCCAAATGAAACACGTTTAGAAATAAATATTTCATTATGCGAAGAGGATCAAATTTATAAGCGCTTTTTTATTAAAGAAGAGGCAGCGGCCGCCGCGTAGAGAGGAGAGCAACAGCGAAATTTCAGCGTCAGCCGGGCGGGGGAAATCGCTGTCACAAGGGATACCAGCGATGAAAATTGTCATGCGCGCAAGGGGCGCGACGCTGGAACGGGCGTGGCGACAGCACTCTGCATGCTGGCATCGTGAAAAGAGCTAAATCAGTTAGTTAATGATTTAAATAGGAAATTTAATGGCATGATGAAGTTAAAAATAACTATGATCGCTATCAAAGAATAAAAATTCCACAGTTGTTTGTTGCGGAAAAAATATTCGATACTCGCGGCAAAGCTACCTGCCAGGAGAGTGATCGTGACCATTCATATCGCCAATGCGCCCTGTAGCTGGGGCGTCGATAACCCTGATAATCCCTTTCTGCCGCCGTGGCAGACCGTACTACGTGAAGCAGCGCAGGCGGGCTACCGCAGCATTGAGCTGGGCCCCTGGCGCTATCTGCCCAGTGATCCTGAGCAACTCAGCCGCGCGTTGAACCAGCACGGCTTGTCGATCGTCGCCGCTACGCTGTTTGACGATCTGGTCAGCGAGGCGAATTTCCCCGCGATGGTCGACCTGACGCATAAGCTGTGTCGAACCCTGTCCCAGATCCCGACCGCAGAGAAGACCCACGGCGACAACGCGCCCGCGCCCTATCTGGTGATAATCGACTTTGGCAACCCTGAACGCGCCAGGCTGGCCGGACAGTTTGAGCGCGCCCCGCGTCTCGGCGCGGCGGAGTGGCAGCGCCTGATGCGCCATATCAGGGAAATCAGCGAGATCGCCTGGCGCGACTACGGCGTGCGACCGGTGATCCATCCGCACGCTGGCGGCTGCATTGAGTTCGCCGACGAGCTGGCGCAGCTGGAACAGGACATTCCGCACCAGGTCGCGGGACTCTGCCTCGATACCGGCCATCTCTATTATGCGGGCATGGACCCCATCGCCGCGCTGCGGCGCTACTGGCATCGCATCGACTATCTCCATTTTAAAGACGTCAACCACGCGGTGTGGCGCGATGTGCTGGCGCGCGGTATCGATTTTTTCAGCGCCTGCGCCGAAGGAGTGATGTGTCCCATCGGGCAGGGCGCTATCGACTATCCGGCAGTGCGCGCTTTTCTGGCCGAGCAGGGCTATCAGGGCTGGATTACCCTGGAGCAGGAACGCGATCCACGCCAGTCCGACACCAGCCTGCGCGACGTCAGTGCCAGCCTGAGCTATCTCAAATCCGTGGGTTTTTAAGGAGCAGAGGATGATTAACGGTACAAAAGCAGTGGATCGCGCCCTGCGCTGGGGCATGGTTGGCGGCGGCGGCACCAGCCAGATTGGCTATATTCATCGTTCTGCGGCGCTGCGCGACGGCAACTTCAGGCTACTGGCGGGCGCGTTCGATATCGATGCCGAGCGGGGCCGCGCTTTCGGCACCTCGCTGGGCGTTGTGGCCGAACGCTGCTATCCCGACTATGAAACGCTGTTCGCCGCGGAAGCGGCGCGCGAGGATGGCATTGAAGCGGTCTCTGTCGCCACGCCCAATAACACCCACTTCGCCATCTGCCGCGCAGCGCTCAATGCCGGACTGCATGTCGTCTGCGAAAAGCCGCTCTGCTTTACCACGCAGGAGGCGGACGAGCTGGAGCGGCTATGCAAAGCGAAAAACAAGCTGATCGGCGTGACCTATGGCTACGCGGGACACCAGCTGATCCAGCAGGCGCGGGAGATGATCGCGCAGGGAATGCTGGGAGAGATCCGCATCGTCAATATGCAGTTCGCCCACGGCTTTCATCATGAAGCCGTGGAGTTGCAAAATCCCAGCACGCGCTGGCGCGTCGATCCCCGATTTGTCGGGCCCAGCTATGTACTGGGCGATCTGGCGACCCATCCGCTGTTTCTCGCTGAAACCATGGCGCCGCAGCTGAAAGTCAAACGGCTGCTCTGCTCGCGGCAGAGCTTTATCGCCTCGCGCGCGCCGCTGGAAGATAACGCCTTTGTAATGATGGAGTACGACAATGGCGCGGTCGGCACGCTCTGGGCGTCGGCAGTAAACTGCGGGTCGATGCATGGCCAGAAGATCCGTATTGTCGGCGCGAAGGCGAGTCTGGAGTGGTGGGACGAACAGCCTAATCAGCTGCGCTACGAAGTGCAGGGCGAACCGGTGCGTATTCTTGAGCGCGGCATGCCGTACCTGACGCCGCGCGCGCTGGAAGAGGACCGCATTGGCGGCGGCCATCCTGAAGGCCTTTTTGAGGCCTGGTCGAATCTCTATCGCCGTTTTGCCCAGGCATTCGCCGCCAGCGATCGCGGTGACACCGCTTTTCTGCAAACCTTCTGGTATCCCGATGTTCATGCCGGTTTAGCGGGCGTGCGCTGGGTCGAGCAGTGCGTTAAATCGGCGGATGCGGGCGCGGTCTGGATTGAGTGTTAGCGGCTCTCTGGCGCGCGCCGTTATCCGGATCCCGATGTGGCGAGGATATTTCGATAACGGGTTCCGCACAAAAGCAAAAACCCCCGCCGAAGCGAGGGTTTCAAATTCGTGGTGCCCGAACCCGGAATCGAACCAGGGACACGGGGATTTTCAATCCCCTGCTCTACCGACTGAGCTATTCGGGCAACGGGGCGCATTAAACCGTAATGGCCGCTTCGCGTCAACGCCTTTCCGGTAAAAAAGCGGGAAAACGTGACTGATTGCCTGATTTTCAGGCAGAAGCGGCAAAACCCTAAGCCAGCGCGCCGTTGGCGCGGCACAGCGCGATGCGCAGCACATCTTCCGCCAGCCGTTTGGCTGTAGCGACATCCTGTACATTACGCTTCACCAGCAGCTTGCTGAGACAGCCTTCCAGGATAAGCTCCAGCTGATCCGCCACCATCGTCGGATTATCCAGCCCCAGCTCCACCAGAATGCTATGGGTGAAGTGCCAGGAGGCCTGTTTCTGCTGTTCGGCAATCTGATGCACCGGCTGATCCGGCTGCGGATAAAAGCTGCAGGCCGCAATAAACAGGCAGCCAGGATAGCGCCCCTTTTGCACCTGTTCGCTCAGCACCTGATAGCGCGCCAGCAGCTTCTGCTCGCCGTCGAACTTATCGCTGAGCAAAACCTGGCGCCGCCAGCTGTCGATCTGCTGGCCGTGATAGCGCAGCGCATCGTAGAGCAGGGCATCGCTATCGGGCCAGAATTTCTCTAGCTGCGCCAGCGACAGTTCGCTGTCGGCAGACAGCTGCGGTAGTAATGACGTCGTCGCCGCCAGTCCATTTTTTTCGAGCACGTTCAACGTATGCTCGAGTATCTGTTCACGCTGCAAGTGACGTCTCCTCTCTGTACGAGTCCGCCTGTGGCGGAGTTACTCCAGTGTCGTTTAGCGCGTCCGATTCTGCAAATGCGCGCGGAAATCCTCAGCGTTGAGGAAGCCCGTCACGCGAGAATCCGGGATCTCACGGCCCTGCGCATCAAAAAACAGAATGGTCGGCAGGCCGAGCACCTGAAGATGCTGCAACAGGGCGTTATCCGTGGCGTTATTCGCGGTTACGTTGGCCTGCAACAGCTGAAAATGACTCAGCGCTTCGCGCACGCCCGGATCGCTAAAGGTGTATTTTTCAAACTCCTTGCATGCCACGCACCAGTCAGCATAGAGATCGACCATGGTGACGCGGCCGTTAGCCTGCCGCAGCGCCTCGTCCAGCTGCGGCGCAGAGGCGATGCGCTGAAAGGGTAGCTGCGCTGCCGTCTGCGAGGCGGCAGGCGCGTTCCAGACCCACTCCTGTAACGGGCGGGCGCTGATTAGCGCCGCGGCCAGCATCACCATCTGCAGGATACGCCATTTGCCGCCGTGGCCGCGCAGGCTGCTGCAAAACGCCCAGGCGAAGCCAGCGACGCCCAGCGCGCTCCAGAGCCGCGCTCCCCAGAGATCGCCCAGTACGCGCTCCAGTAAAAAGACCGGCAGCGCAAGAATAACGAAGCCAAAGCCTTGCTTGACCGTCTGCATCCAGGGACCGCTTTTCGGCAGCAGGCGGTTGCCGAATACCGTCACCGCAATCAGCGGCAGGCCCATGCCCATCGCGTAGAGCCACAGCGTGCCCGCACCGGCCCAGAGATTGCCGCTCTGGGCGATATAGAGCAGGATGGCGCTGAGCGGCGCAGTGGTGCAGGGCGAGCAGATCAGCCCCGCCAGCGCGCCCATCAGGAAGACGCCGGGCAGCGAACCGCCCTGCTGGCGATTGCTCCAGAGCGTCAGGCGCGTCTGGACGCTGGCGGGAAGCTGCAGCTGGAACAGACCAAACATCGAAAGCGCCAGCAGGGTGAAAATCAGCGACAGACCGATCAGGACATAGGGATGCTGCAGTGCCGCCTGAAAGCGCAGGCCCGCCGCCGCAACCACCACGCCCAGCAGCGTATAGGTGAGCGCCATGCCCAGGACATAGACTAACGCCAGGCTAAACAGCCGCAGCAGAGAGCCGCTGCGCTGGCCGCCGAGGATAATCCCGGCGATCAGGGGATACATCGGCAGCACGCAGGGGGTAAAGGCGACGCCGATGCCAATCAACAGCGCCCAGAGCGGCGAGAAGGGCAGCGGCGTTGCGGGAGCGGGCGAGGCGCTGACCGCTGACGGCGCCGCGTCGGCGGCCACCGGCGTTAGCGGAATGGTGCGCGTTTCCGGCGGATAGCAGAAGCCTGCCGCCGCGCAGCCCTGATAGGTCACGACAAGGCTGGCGCCGCTGGCGGCCTGCTGTAGCTGTACCGGCACGCGGAGATCCTGCGGATAGATTTCGCTTTTGCCGTAGAACTCATCCTCATGCGGCTGGCCTGGCGGCAGCGCCACTGGCGCTATCTGTGCCTGGCGCGCGCTGACATGAATCTGCTGTCGGTAAAGGTAGTAACCCTCTTTGACTTTCCAGCTGAGGGTCAACTGATGGCCCTGCTGGCTGAAATCGAAGGCAAACGCCTGCTCCACAGGAACAAAGCGGCTATTGCCGTTAGAGGTGAAAATCGACGCCTGCGTCGGCAGCGCAATAAACAGCGCCAGCACAAAGGCGATCAGGCAAGAGATGCGTGCAGCCATGACAAGTATTCACTGTCTCCATGTTGAACCGGTAGCGCCAGCAGCTCAGGCACATCATAAGGATGTTCGCGCTTAAGCAGATCCATCAGCGCCTGCTGGTGCGTCGTATCGCTTTTTAACAGCAGCTGAACTTCGCTAGCCTGCTCAAGTTTGCCTTGCCAGACGTAAAGCGAAGTTGCGCCGGGCAGCAGCGTAACGCAGGCGGCAAGCTTCGCTTCCAGCGCCTGGGCGGCGAGCCGACGCGCGCAGGCTTCATCCGGCGCGGTACAAAGAATCACAACGGCGTTCATTGCGTCGCTCCTGTTGCGGAAAGCGAGGATGATAGCACGCGCGCGGCGCTTCAGGCTTTACAGGTTGTAACGGCGCTACAGCACCAGACCGCCAATCAAAAAGCCAAACAGCACCGAAAGCGCAATCGCCAGCACGCCGGGCACGATAAAGGCGTGATTGAAAACATAGTTGCCGATCCGCGTCGAGCCGGTATCGTCCATCTCGACGGCGGCGAGCAGCGTCGGATAGGTCGGCAGCACGAACAGCGCGGAAACGGCGGCGAAGGAAGCGATAGCGGTATGCGGCGAAACGCCCAGCAGCAGCGCGGCGGGCATCAGCGCTTTGGTGGTCGCCGCCTGCGAATAGAGCAGCATTGAGGCGAAAAAGAGTGCCACCGCCAGCAGCCAGGGCGCCTGTTGCAACAGACCACCCGCCAGCTGCTGGATCTCGCCGATATGCGCTTTGACGAAGGTGTCGCCGAGCCAGGCGACGCCCATCACGCAGACGCAGGCGCTCATGCCCGACTTAAAAGTGCTGGCGCTGAGGATGGCGCTGGTGTCGATTTTGCAGCTCAGCGAGATGAGCGTTGCGATGGTCAGCATAAACACCACTATCGCTTCGTTGCGCGGCAGCGGCGGATCGGCAATTAATCCCACTCCATCGCTGATAGCGGTGGCGTAGAGCACCACGGCGACGATACCGACCAGAAATAGCAGCACCGACCGTTTTGCGCCCGGCTTCTCTTCATAACGGCTGGCCCCACGCAGGCGCACTTCGCCTTTGGCGAGGCGCGCCTGGTAAACCTCATCTTCATGCAGTTCTTTGCCGAGGAAGTTGGTCACCAGCGCCGCGAGAAACAGGCCGATCATCGTCGAGGGGATCGCGACCGCCAGCAGGGAGATATAGCCGACGCCGCGCGGCTCCAGCAGGGAGGCGAAGAAGACCACCGCGGCGGAGAGCGGCGAAGCGGTAATGGCGATCTGCGAGGCGACCACGGCGATAGAGAGCGGACGCGACGGGCGAACGCCTTGCTCTTTCGCGACTTCGGCAATGACCGGCAGCGTCGAGAAGGCGGTATGGCCGGTGCCAGCCAGCAGCGTCATCATATAGGTTACCAGCGGCGCCAACAGGGTGACGTAGCGCGGATGACGGCGCAGCAGCCTTTCTGCCAGGCTGACCAGATAATCCATACCGCCCGCTACCTGCATCGCGGCGATAGCAGCGATCACCGCCATAATAATTTCAATGACATCAAAAGGGATCGCGCCCGGCTTCAGCCCACAGACCAGCGTCAGCGCCAGCACGCCCAGACCGCCCGCGAAGCCGATACCGATCCCGCCCAGACGCGCGCCCAACCAGATCGCCAGCAGGACGATCGCTAATTCAACGACGATCATTCGTCACCTCATCAGAATGAAAAGAGCCGGTTATGTACCAAATAAAAAGGCGCGCCGTGTTGATCGCGGCGCGCCTTTCTTATTATTACGTAAAAGAGTTACTGTTCGTTTTCGTCAGTGTAGCGACGGGCTTTATAAACCGGGTACATCAGGTTCTGCACCGAGAAAATGTCGTCCAGCTCGCTTTCGGTCAACAGACCGCGCTCCAGCACGACTTCGCGCACGCTTTTACCTGTCTCCGCGCAGATCTTGCCAACGATATCGCCGTTGTGGTGACCAATGTACGGGTTGAGGTAGGTCACGATGCCGATAGAGTTGAAGACATAGGCTTCGCATACCGCTTTGTTGGCGGTGATGCCGTTGATGCATTTTTCCAGCAGGTTGTAGCAGGCGTTGGTCAGGATGCTGATTGACTCAAACAGCGCCTGGCCGATCACCGGCTCCATTACGTTGAGCTGTAGCTGACCCGCTTCCGCTGCCATGGTCAACGTGGTGTCGTTGCCGATCACCTTGAAGCAAACCTGGTTAACCACTTCTGGCACTACCGGGTTGACCTTAGCGGGCATGATCGAGGAGCCAGCCTGCAGCTCTGGCAGATTGATCTCGTTAAGGCCCGCGCGCGGACCGGAAGAGAGCAGGCGCAGGTCGTTACAGATCTTCGACAGCTTCACCGCCAGACGCTTCAGCGAAGAGTGCACCATCACGTAGGCGCCGCAGTCCGAGGTCGCTTCGATCAGATCTTCCGCCGGCACCACCGGCAGGTTGCTGACTTCGGCGAGACGCTGGACCGCCAGTTGCTGATAGCCGTCCGGCGTGTTCAGACGCGTGCCGATCGCCGTAGCGCCGAGGTTCACTTCCAGCAGCAGCTCGGCGGTGCGCAGAATGCTGCGCGTCTCTTCGTTCAGCAGGACGTGAAAAGCGTGAAACTCCTGGCCCAGCGTCATCGGCACCGCGTCCTGCAGCTGCGTGCGGCCCATCTTGAGAATGGTCTCGAACTCCGCCGCTTTGCGCTCGAAGCCTTCACCCAGCTCTTTAATGGCGTCCAGCAGCTTCAGGATCGAGCTGTAGACCGCGATGCGAAAACCGGTGGGGTAGGCGTCGTTGGTGGACTGGCACTTATTGACGTGATCGTTCGGGTTGAGGAACTGGTATTCGCCTTTCTGATGGCCCATCAGCTCCAGCCCGATATTAGCCAGCACTTCGTTGGTGTTCATATTGACCGAGGTGCCCGCGCCGCCCTGATAGACGTCGACCGGAAATTGATCCATGCACTTGCCGTTGTTCAGCACCTCGTCACAGGCCTGAATAATGGTATTGGCGATATTGCGCGGGATGGTCTGCAGCTCTTTATTGGCGAGCGCGGCGGCCTTTTTCACCATCACCATACCGCGCACGAATTCGGGAATATCGCTGATTTTACTGTTGCTGATACGGAAATTTTCAATCGCACGCAGAGTATGAACGCCATAGTAGGCATCGGCGGGGACTTCACGCATGCCTAGCAGGTCTTCTTCGATACGAATGTTGTTCGCCATGATAACCTTCTTGTTATTGGCCGCTTGCGCTGGCGCCATCCATCACAGGTGATGTATTGATTTGTCGTGGAAAGCCGGAGCGGACAGTGTATCCGCCTCGCCACCGGCGCGCACGATCATATGCTGCCGTCGGGCTAAAGCGCGAGCCTGGATACGTATCCGTGCACCAATTATCGTCGCAATAACCGCGATATGTGATATCGCGCACAAATTTAACCCTACTGTAAATATTTGAAAACAGCGGTTGAATTCGCCGCGCCACAGGCCCATCTCATGGCTATGCCGTTTAACAGGGCATTTTTCGCTGTCTGCCTGACGCAGAGCAGCCCGACTAAAAGGAGAATACGGTGCGCTGGTTACCGTTAATCATTATTTTTGCGCTCGCCTGGATTGAGATCACGCTGTTTATTCAGGTGGCTCACGCGCTGGGCGTGTTGCTGACCATGCTGCTGGTGATTTTCACCTCGGCGATTGGCGTGTCGCTGGTGAAAAACCAGGGCATGAAAAACTTTATGCTGATGCAGGAGAAGCTGGCGCGCAACGAGAGTCCGGCTGAAGAGATGATCAAAAGCGTATCGCTGATTATCGCCGGTTTCCTGCTGTTGCTGCCCGGTTTCTTTACCGATTTTCTCGGCCTGCTGCTGCTGTTGCCGCCAGTGCAGAAACATCTGACGCTTAAACTGATGCCGCACCTGCGCGTCTGGCGCGGGCCGGGCGCTGGCCCTGACGGCGGATTTACCGTTGATGGCGAATATGAACGTAAGGAGAGCGATCGTATCGGCCATGACGATCGTCGCGATCGTTAAAGGCGCCCTAAAGAGAAGCGTGACCTGCGGGCCACGCTTTTTTTATGCGCGGCGCTAAAAGCGCCGCTGTTGCGCAAAAAACAGGCAGTTGTCATAACCAGGTAAAAAAAATTGTCCTGCCGCCCCTTGAAAGCGATTTTGTCCGACCCTATCTCTTGCACCACGAGGCCGGAAGCCCTGCAGCCCGGCGTTCAACCCAAAAATGAATGATTGGACTTCTCAAAGGAGAGCTATCTAATGAAAATTCGTCCGTTGCACGATCGCGTTATCGTCAAGCGTAAAGAAGTTGAAGCTAAATCTGCTGGCGGCATCGTTCTGACCGGCTCTGCAGCAGGCAAATCAACCCGTGGCGAAGTACTGGCCGTGGGCAATGGTCGCATCCTGGAAAATGGCGATGTGAAGCCGCTGGACGTCAAAGTGGGCGACCTGGTGATCTTTAGCGAAGGTTACGGCGCAAAAACCGAAAAGATCGACAACGAAGAAGTGCTGATCATCTCTGAAAGCGACATTCTGGCGATTGTTGAAGCGTAATTACGCGAAATTCACTGAACGAAACGAATTTAAGGGACAATTGAAATGGCAGCTAAAGACGTAAAATTCGGTAATGACGCTCGCGTAAAAATGCTGCGCGGCGTGAACGTACTGGCAGATGCAGTAAAAGTTACCCTGGGCCCGAAAGGCCGTAACGTGGTTCTGGATAAATCTTTTGGTGCACCGACCATCACTAAAGATGGCGTGTCCGTAGCGCGTGAAATCGAGCTGGAAGACAAGTTCGAAAACATGGGCGCGCAGATGGTGAAAGAAGTCGCTTCTAAAGCTAACGACGCAGCGGGCGACGGCACCACCACCGCAACCGTACTGGCGCAGTCTATCGTTAACGAAGGTCTGAAAGCTGTAGCTGCAGGCATGAACCCGATGGATCTGAAGCGCGGTATCGACAAAGCGGTTATCGCCGCTGTTGAGCAGCTGAAAGCGCTGTCCGTACCTTGCTCTGACTCTAAAGCTATCGCTCAGGTCGGCACCATTTCCGCTAACTCCGATGAAAGCGTCGGCACCCTGATCGCGCAGGCGATGGAAAAAGTGGGTAAAGAAGGCGTGATCACCGTTGAAGAAGGCACCGGTCTGCAGGACGAGCTGGACGTGGTTGAAGGTATGCAGTTCGATCGCGGCTACCTCTCTCCGTACTTCATCAACAAGCCGGAAACCGGCGCCGTTGAGCTGGAATCGCCGTTCATTCTGCTGGCTGACAAAAAAATCTCCAACATCCGCGAAATGCTGCCGGTGCTGGAAGCCGTTGCTAAAGCAGGCAAACCGCTGCTGATCGTCGCTGAAGACGTAGAAGGCGAAGCGCTGGCAACGCTGGTGGTCAACACCATGCGCGGCATCGTGAAAGTGGCTGCAGTGAAAGCGCCGGGCTTCGGCGACCGTCGTAAAGCTATGCTGCAGGATATCGCTATTCTGACCGGCGGTACCGTTATCTCTGAAGAGATCGGTATGGAGCTGGAAAAAGCGGCGCTGGAAGATCTGGGCCAGGCGAAGCGTGTAGTGATCAACAAAGACACCACTACCATCATCGATGGCGTGGGCGAAGAGTCTGCTATTTCTGGCCGCGTGACGCAGATTCGTCAGCAGATCGAAGAAGCGACCTCTGACTACGACAAAGAAAAACTGCAGGAGCGCGTAGCGAAACTGGCAGGCGGCGTTGCCGTTCTGAAAGTGGGCGCAGCAACTGAAGTTGAAATGAAAGAGAAGAAAGCGCGCGTTGAAGATGCCCTGCACGCAACCCGTGCTGCGGTAGAAGAAGGCGTGGTAGCTGGCGGCGGCGTAGCGCTGGTGCGCGTAGCGGCACAGCTTGCTGACCTGACTGGCCAGAACGAAGATCAGAACGTCGGTATCAAAGTCGCGCTGCGCGCGATGGAAGCACCGCTGCGTCAGATCGTTTCCAACGCAGGCGAAGAGCCGTCTGTTGTTGCCAACAACGTGAAAAACGGCGACGGCAACTACGGTTACAACGCGCAGACCGAAGAATACGGCAACATGATCGACTTCGGTATCCTGGATCCGACCAAAGTGACCCGTTCTGCGCTGCAGTACGCGGCCTCTGTTGCCGGTCTGATGATCACCACCGAGTGCATGGTGACCGACCTGCCGAAAGGCGACGCGCCTGATTTAGGTGCTGGCGCTGGCGGCATGGGCGGCATGGGCGGTATGGGCGGCATGATGTAATTGCCCTGACGCTTTCGTCATCTGAAAAACCCCCGATCGGAAACGGTCGGGGGTTTTTCTTTTGCAGATGAAAAGGGTATAAGTAAGGGCGCAATACTTCGGCTTTGCGGGTTCAGGGCAATGAATGTTCAGAAAAAAGAGACATTTTTCTGCTACGCTGCCGCCCGATACTGATGATAATAAATGGGGATTACAATGCGGATTAACCTCTTGCTCGGACTGGCGGTCGGTACTTTATTGCTGGCTGGATGCAGCAGCTCTCACCAGTTGAGCGCTGGCGGCGAACGTGTCACCTTCACCGACCAACAACCGGGCAGCGAATGTCAGCTTCTGGGAAATGTCACCGGTTCACAAAGTAACTGGCTGAGCGGCTCCGGCGGCGAGGGCAGCTCTCTGCGCGGCGCGGCCAACGATCTGCGCAACCGCGCGGCGGAAATGGGCGGCAACGTGATTTATGGCGCGACCAGCCCGACGCAAAACCTGTGGTCCGCTTTCGCGCCGCTGGACAGCAAAATGAATGGGCAGGTCTATAAGTGCCCGGCGAAAGGCTAATCGCGTTCGCAAGCTTATTGATAACGGCCGGTCTTACCGGCCGTAAATTTTTAGAAGGCGCAAAGCCCGGCTTGAGATAGCGGCTTTGCCCTTCGCGCCGTTTCACCTGGCCTGAAAAGGGGACGGCAGCCCGATATCCCTTCTCCTCTACTCCTGACGCAACTGCAAATCGAGCGGCGTTTTGCTCGGCTCGCCGCCGATCTCGCGCGCCAGCTTCGGCACCATATATCCGGACACCTGCGTCAGCAGCTCGCGTACCAGCGCGCGCGCCTCTTCGTCGGAGACAAAGAAGTGCGCCGCTCCCTGCACCTTATCCAGAACGTGCAGGTAGTAGGGCAGGATGCCCGCGTCGAACAGGGCGTTGCTGAGGTTAGCGAGCGTCTGCGCGTTGTCATTGACGCCGCGCAGCAGGACGCTCTGGTTCAGCAAGGTGACCCCGCCGCGCTTAAGCTGCTGCATCGCGGCCGCCAGCGGTTCGTCAATCTCCTGCGCATGGTTGATATGCGTCACCATCAATACCTGTAAACGCGTTTCGGCGAGGATTTGGCACAACCCGTCGGTAATACGCGCCGGGATGACGACCGGCAGACGGCTGTGGATACGCAGGCGTTTCAGGTGCGGAATCTGCGCCAGCGCGTCGATCAGCCACGCCAGCTCATGATCCTTCGCCATCAGCGGATCGCCGCCGGAGAAGATGATTTCGTCCAGCTCGGGATGGGCCGCGATATAGTCGATAGCCGTCTGCCAGTTGCGTTTATTGCCCTGGTTATCCTGATAGGGAAAGTGACGGCGGAAGCAGTAGCGACAGTTGACTGCGCAGCCGCCTTTGACGAGCAGCAGCGCGCGGTTTCTATACTTATGCAATAAGCCCGGCACCACGCTGCTCTGTTCGTCGAGCGGATCGGCGCTGTAGCCTGGCGCCTGAATAAACTCCTGGCGCTGGGTGAGCACCTGCAGCAGCAAAGGATCCTGCGCATCGCCTGGTTTCATGCGGGCGATAAAGGCGCGCGGCACGCGCAGCGCGAAAAGCCGGCGGGCATCATGACCAGCTGCCAGTTCCGCATGCCGTTCGAGGCCTAAAAGTTGCAGTAATTCATCAGGTTCGGTGACAACATCAGCAAGTTGCTGCAACCAATCTTCTCTGGAAGGGGTTTTTAGGGTTACAATGTGTGCCATTTTTTTGGCTATTACCAGTTCAATATTTACAGAGGGCCTTTATGGCGACTTATCTTAGCAACGATTTTCGTTCCGGTCTTAAAATCATGTTCGAAGGCGAACCTTATGCCATCGAATCCAGTGAATTCGTTAAGCCAGGTAAAGGCCAGGCATTCGCACGCGTTAAAATGCGTCGTCTGCTGACCGGTACGCGCGTTGAGAAAACCTTCAAGTCTACCGACTCAGCTGAAGGTGCGGATGTTGTTGATATGACGCTGCAATATTCTTACAACGACGGCGACTTCTTCTACTTTATGCACCCGGAAACCTTCGAACAGTACCAGGTCGAAGCGAAGATCCTGGAAGACGTGCAGAAGTGGCTGCAGGACAACTCAGAGTGTATCGTCACGCTGTGGAACAACAAAGCCATCGCCGTTCAGCCGCCGAACTTTATCGAAGCGGAAGTCATTGAAACCGATCCAGGCCTGAAAGGCGACACCGCTGGTACTGGCGGCAAGCCTGCCAAACTGGCGACCGGCGCCGTGGTGAAAGTGCCGCTGTTCGTACAGATCGGCGAAGTGGTTAAAGTTGATACCCGCTCCGGCGAATACGTGTCACGCGTAAAATAAGTGCGAAGGCGCATCCTGGGATGCGCCTTTTTCTTTGGTGAGTAAAGAAGAATGAAAAAACAGCTAACGCTTTTCACTCTTGTGCTGCTGGCCTGTTCCGCGCTCAGCGCCTGTAATACTTTTCATGGCTTCGGCGAAGATGTTTCCCACCTTGGCGGCGCCATCTCGCGCGCGGCAAAATAGACCCGGTAGATAACCTTTTTCTGTGCGTTTCAGTACGTTTGGCCATAAGCAGTCTATGCTTAAAGCGCTGTACTTGACTGCAACCACAAAAAGGACATTGCCATGTTAAAGAAAAGTATTGTTGCGATTTTCTCAGTGCTGGTGCTCTCTTCTCTGCTGTCCGCCTGTAACACCACCCGTGGTGTCGGCGAGGACGTAGAAGCGGGCGGCCAGGCTATTCAGCGTACTGCGCAGTAATTCCTTCAAGCCGGTACGATCTCTTCGTACCGGTTATTTCTGTTTGACCCAGATAAGCTCATCCACCGGGAAACCGGCCTGCCGCGCCTGATCTACCAGCTTTTGCTTCACGCCCTCTTCCAGCTGCGGCGTGCGCGATAATATCCAGAGATAGTGATGATTGGGACCGCACACCAGCGCGTAGCGGTAATCCTTATCCAGCGCGATAACGTTGTATCCGGCGTAGAAAGGACCAAAGAACGAGACTTTCAGGGCGGCACGCTGCGGATCGCCGGTAAAGTACGCCTTGCCTTCGCTCTCCTGCCATTTCTGCTTCTGCGGCTTGTAGCCGCGGTTAACCACCTTGATACCGCCGTCATCGCGCGGGCTATAGGTTGCAGTAACCTGTTCCAGGCCGCGCTCGAAGCGGTGGTCGAGACGCGCTATTTCATACCAGGTGCCGAGATAACGCTGACTGTCGAACCCTTCGACAACGGTAACGTTTTTCGGCGGCGTGGTAGAGCAGGCTACTGACAGCACTGAACTCAGGCCTGCGATAAAGGTTTTCCATGGGGACATACGCGATTCCTTTTTAGCTGAACAGATTAAGTATAGTTGCCGCTGCGATTTTTCTCTGGGTTCGGACGGCTCATTGTCTGCCGAGGGCATTGCAGGTAGACTTCCACCCCTTATTTGTATACGGAGTCATCACCATGAGCGAAACGGCAAGCTGGCAGCCGAGCGCACCCATTGCCAATTTGTTGAAACGTGCGGCTATCCTCGCGGAAATTCGACGTTTCTTTGCCGATCGCGGCGTGCTTGAGGTCGATACGCCGGCGATGAGCCAGGCGACCGTCACCGATATCCATCTGGTGCCCTTTCAGACGCGCTTTGTTGGCCCCGGCGCGACGCAGGGACGCGATCTCTGGCTGATGACCAGCCCGGAATACCATATGAAGCGCCTGCTTGCCGCGGGCAGCGGACCCATTTATCAGATGGGACGCTGCTTTCGTAACGAGGAGGCGGGTCGTCACCACAATCCTGAATTCACCATGCTGGAGTGGTATCGTCCGCATTACGATATGTACCGCCTGATGAATGAGGTCGACGATCTGCTGCAGCAGGTGCTGGAGTGCGACAGCGCTGAGTCGCTCTCCTACCAGCAGGCGTTTATTCGCCATCTCGATCTCGACCCCTTGTCTGCCGATAAAGCGCAGCTGCGCGAAGCGGCGGAGAAGCTGGGCGAAGGCGAGCTGGCAAACCGCGAAGAGGATCGTGATACGCTGCTGATGCTGCTGTTTATGCTGGGCGTAGAGCCGAAGATTGGTATCGATAAGCCGACCTTCGTTTACCATTTTCCAGCCAGTCAGGCGGCGCTGGCCGAGATCAGCACTGAAGATCACCGCGTCGCAGAGCGTTTTGAGGTCTATTACAAAGGCGTGGAGCTGGCGAACGGTTTTCGTGAACTGACCGATAGCCGCGAGCAGCGCCAGCGTTTCGAGCAGGATAATCGTCGGCGCGCGGCGCGCGGGCTGCCGCAGCATTCGGTCGATAATTTTCTGCTGGATGCGCTGGCGCATGGCATGCCTGACTGTTCCGGCGTGGCGCTCGGTGTAGATCGTCTGATTATGCTGGCGCTGAAGGCGGATTCGCTGAGCGAGGTTATCGCTTTCCCGGTAGATCGCAGTTAGAAGCGGCTTTTTGCTGTTGGCAAACGGCAGCCAAAGCTAAGGAGTGGGTGGTATGGACCGAAGAGCAAAGCGTCCCGCGCCATGGATGGCGCGGGCCGAGCTGGCAGGGATGCCGTCTTTTGCGTCTTTGCGATCGGGCCATACTACCCGCGACGGCACCCTCCTGGCAGCTCAGAATCAGTTCTCGCTGTCAGGAAACTCCTGAATAGTGACCGGCAGCGTCAGCTTCTGATCGTTGCGTAACACGTCGACTTTAATCACCGAGCCCGGGCGGATCTCTGCGACCTGATCCATCGTCTCCTGAGCGGAAACGGCCGGTTTGCCGTTGACGCTCAGCAGCACGTCATTCACCTGAATGCCCGCTTTCTCCGCCGGTCCGCCTGGCGTTACCACGCTAACGATAATGCCCTGAACGTGATCGATGCCGCTGCCCTGATTATGCAGCGCAGGCAGCTCGCGCCCGGTGATGCCGATATAGCCGCGAATAACGCGACCGTCGCGGATCAGCTTATCCATAATCTTGCTCGCCAGCGCGGTAGGGATGGCGAAACCAATGCCTTCCGGCGTCTCGCCGTCATTGCTTTTATCAAAGGTCAGGGTGTTGATGCCCATTAGCTCGCCCAGCGAGTTAATCAGCGCGCCGCCGGAGTTGCCCTGATTGATGGAGGCGTCCGTTTGCAGGAAGTTCTGGCGCCCCGATGAACTCAGCCCGATGCGGCCAGTGGCGCTGATAATGCCCTGCGTAACGGTTTGTCCTAAGTTATAGGGGTTGCCGATCGCCATCACCACATCGCCGATATGCGGCACGCGGTGCGGGTTAATCGGGATAACCGGCAGACTGGAGGCGGTGATTTTCAGCACCGCCAGATCGGTCATCGCATCCGAGCCCACCAGGTTGGCTTCAAAGAAGCGGCCATCCTGCAGCGCGACGATAATTTGATCGGCGTTGTTGATAACGTGCTTGTTGGTAAGGATGTAGCCTTTAGCGTTCATGATCACGCCGGAACCCAGCGTGGTAATGCCGCGGTTGTTATTGCCGTGGGCGCTGCGGTTGTAGACGTTGACTACCGCGGGCACGGCGCGGCGGACGCCGGCATTAAAGCTGAATGGCGTCTTATCGTTGCTGTCGTCATGGTCGAGAAGGGCGCTGGTGCCGCCCATACGCAGTGCGGGCAGCGCCGCAAGCAAAATGCCCGCGACTATCAGGCCCAACACCACCGAACGCAAAAGTTTAGGAAACATGGTGTTAACTTACGCCAGGGGGAGATCGCAGGGCAGAATAGCACGAGAAAGGCGAACAAACACGCGATCGTGTTGTTCGCCTGTAGAGAAGATTAACGCAGCAGCAGGTAGATAGATTCGCCGCCGCGCACGACGTTCAGCGCCAGCACCGGCGGTTTGCCTTCCAGCACCTTGCGCATTTCGGCGAGGCTGGTAACGCGCGTGCGGTTAACACCGACGATCACGTCCTCTTTTTGCAGACCGACCTGCTCAGCAGGCGTGCCTTTTTCAATGCTGTCGATCTTCACGCCTTTGTCGCCGGTTTTCGTCGCGCCGTCGCTCAGCATTGCACCCTGCAGCGCAGGCGACATCAGCTGCGCGCTTGCAGTGCTCTGCGCGCTTTGCTCCAGCGTTACCTCGACCGAGAGCGGCTTACCGTCGCGCAGCAGGCCGAGCTTCACTTTTTCGCCCGGCGCGGTGGTACCCACCTTCACGCGCAGTTCAGCAAAGCTGGTGATCGGCTTGTCGTTAATCGAGGTAATAATATCGCCTGACTTAATCCCCGCTTTCTGGGCGGCGGACTGCGGCAGCACCTCGGAGACGAACGCGCCGCGCTGCGCATCGACGTTAAACGCCTTGGCGATATCCGCTGTCATTTCGGTACCTTTGATACCGAGCTGGCCGCGTTTCACTTCGCCATATTTAATCAGCTGCTGCGCCAGATTCATCGCCATGTCGCTGGGGATAGCGAAGCCGATACCAATATTGCCGCCGCTTGAGGCCAGGATCGCCGTGTTGATGCCGATCAGCTCGCCATTAAGATTGACCAGCGCGCCGCCGGAGTTGCCGCGGTTAATGGCGGCGTCGGTCTGGATAAAGTTTTCCAGGCCTTCCAGATTAAGCCCGCTGCGGCCCAACGCGGAAATAATGCCGGAGGTGGCAGTCTGACCCAGACCAAACGGGTTGCCGATCGCCACGGCGAAGTCGCCGACTTTCAACTGATCGGAATCGGCGATTTTCACCTGAGTCAGGTTCTTCGCGCCTTCAACTTGAATCAGGGCGATGTCGGTCTGTTCGTCATGTCCAATCAGCTTCGCGTCATATTCGCTGCCGTCGCCAAGCTGCACGCTGATTTTGTCCGCGCCGTTAACCACGTGGTTGTTGGTGAGGATATAGCCTTTAGCGGCGTCGATAATCACGCCGGAGCCCAGGCCTTCAAACGGCTGCGCCTGATCGCCGCCCGGTCCCTGACCGAAGAAGCGTTTTAACGGTTCGGGAATATCCTGCGCCTGGCTAGCCGCTTCCGTACCTTCAACGTGGACGCTGACTACCGCCGGCAACACTTTTTCCAGCATCGGCGCCAGGCTGGGTAACGGCTGGCCCTGAATCTGCGCGGGCAATGTCGCCATCGCAGCAGGCGCTGCGGCAAGGCTCATCCCAATACTCAAGGCTAATGCGCTTAACAGTCGTGCTTGTTTTTTCATTGCTACAACGCTCTCGCTGCGAAAAGTGGGGGAGTAAACGTATGTGACAGTTGATTCAGGGTCGGGTTCGCAAAAATGCGGGGCGCAACGTGATTGCGCCCCAATAAGATTAGTCGCGCGCGGCGCGTTCGCCACGCAGCAGGCCGGAAGCGCCTTCAGAATAGTCGCGCGGGATCTGAACCGGCGCCTGATCGTTATCCGCTTCCGCTTCAGTCAGCTGATAGGCAAAAGGATTTTTTTCGCCCGGCAGGTTCGGCAGCAGATCGTTCGATCCTTTCGCCATATGCTGATAAAGCTGGCGATAGTCGCGCGCCATATTATCCAGCAGCTCTGCGCTCTGCGCGAAGTGGTTAGTGAGCTCTTCGCGGTAATCCGCCAGCTCCGCTTTGGACTTCTCCAGCTCGTACTGCATGCTGCGCTGCTCACGCAGCTTTTTGTTACCGAAACGCATGGCAACCGCGCCGATAATAATGCCAATTACTAAACCAATTAGCCCGTATTCCCAGGTCATAATGACTCCCATGTAATTTCCGTTGCTTGTAGGGCATCCACCATTTCAATAATAGCCACTATACCCGTTAATCTTATGGATGTGGAACTCTGAGGCGGCATGCCTTAGTGTAGAGCGGCCTTTTTTTCATCAACCGAACTGTGAATAAGACCTTATCAGGGATTCTGAGAGAACCATGCAAACCTCATCTCCGCTTGCGCGCTATGAGCAGGCGCTGTCGCAGGGCGACTTTAAACCCGATGATGTACAACGCGAAGCGATCACCCGACTGGACGCTGTTCAGCGGGCGCTGATGGCGCGTCAGCCTGAGCAACCTGCGAGCGGCAAAGGATTATTCGGCCGCCTGTCCCGACTGATGGGCAAAGAGAAAAGCGAAACGCAGGCGCCGGTACGCGGCCTCTATATGTGGGGCGGCGTAGGGCGCGGCAAAACCTGGGTCATGGATTTGTTTTTTCAGTCTATTCCTGGCAACCGCAAGCTGCGCCTGCACTTCCATCGTTTTATGCTGCGCGTGCATGAAGAGCTGACCCAACTGCAGGGACAGAGCGATCCTTTACTGACGATCGCCGACCGTTTTAAAGCTGAAACGGATATTCTCTGCTTCGATGAATTCTTCGTCTCCGATATTACCGACGCTATGCTGCTCGGCACGCTGATGGAGGCGCTCTTCGCGCGCGGCATCACGCTGGTGGCGACGTCGAATATTCCGCCGGACGATCTCTATCGCAACGGCCTGCAGCGCGCGCGCTTTTTGCCGGCGATTGAGCAGATCAAACAGCACTGCGACGTGATGAATGTCGACGCTGGCATCGACTACCGGCTACGCACGCTGACCTCGGCGCACCTGTGGAACGCGCCGCTGAATGAGGCGACACACGCCGAGATGGAACGCATGTTTAAGGCGCTGGCGGGCAGCGCGCGCGACGACGCGCCGGTGCTGGAGATTAACCATCGCCAGATGGCGACGCTGGGCGTCAGCGAAGGGGTGCTGGCAATCGACTTCCTGACGCTGTGCGGGGAAGGGCGCAGCCAGCATGACTACATCGAACTGTCGCGCCGCTTCCACAGCGTGCTGCTCTATGACGTGCCGGTGATGATTTATAAAACCGAAGATCAGGCGCGACGCTTCCTCGCGCTGGTGGATGAGTTCTACGAGCGCCACGTCAAACTGGTGGTCGCGGCGGAGACCTCGCTGTACGAAATCTATCAGGGCACGCGACTGAAATTTGAGTATCAGCGCTGCCTGTCGCGCCTGCAGGAGATGCAGAGTGAAGAGTATCTGCGGCTGCCGCATCTGCCCTGATCGCGCCCAATAAAAAGATCAAATAGAGTTCGATTTTTGTAATCGACTTCTCTATAATCTTGCGACCCCACGTTACAGCAACTGGATTTATTTCCCGAATCCGTTGTGCTCCGGTAACTCTATCCGAAGGGGTGGGCTTGCTGGTCAAAATGGTCGTGTGAGCCTCAACCGTTTACTTAAGCGTTTGGGTTTTCACCAACGTGTAACTTAATTTGGGTAAGCTTTTCGATGAAAACTTTTACAGCTAAACCAGAAACCGTACAGCGTGACTGGTATGTTGTTGACGCAACTGGCAAAACCTTGGGTCGCCTGGCGACTGAACTGGCGCGCCGTCTGCGTGGTAAGCATAAAGCGGAGTACACTCCGCACGTTGATACTGGTGATTACATCATCGTTCTGAACGCTGACAAAGTCGCCGTTACCGGCAACAAGCGTACTGACAAGATTTACTATCACCACACCGGCCACATCGGTGGTATCAAACAGGCGACCTTTGAAGAGATGATTGCTCGCCGTCCTGAGCGTGTGATTGAAATCGCGGTTAAAGGCATGCTGCCGAAGGGCCCGCTGGGCCGTGCAATGTTCCGTAAGCTGAAAGTTTACGCGGGCAACGAGCACACCCATGCGGCACAGCAACCGCAAGTTCTTGACATTTAATCGGGATTACAGGCAATGGCTGAAACTCAAAACTACGGCACTGGTCGCCGCAAAAGCTCCACCGCTCGCGTATTCATTAAGCCGGGCAGTGGCAACATCGTTATCAACCAACGTTCTCTGGAACAGTATTTCGGTCGCGAAACTGCCCGCATGGTAGTTCGTCAGCCGCTTGAGCTGCTGGACCTGGTTGGTAAATTCGATCTGTACGTCACCGTTAAAGGTGGTGGTATTTCTGGTCAGGCAGGTGCGATCCGTCACGGCATCACCCGCGCTCTGATGGAGTACGACGAATCTCTGCGTGCTGAACTGCGTAAAGCGGGCTTCGTTACCCGTGACGCACGTCAGGTTGAACGTAAGAAAGTCGGTCTGCGTAAAGCACGCCGTCGTCCGCAGTTCTCCAAGCGTTAATTGTTTGCGGCTCCGGCTGCTACGATTGGCACAAAAAACCCGCTTCGGCGGGTTTTTTATTTTCTTCTCCGGCGCGTCTGAATAGCGATAAAATCCCTGCGCTGCTCGCAAATTCCCCGCAAATCTTGAATCCTCGCCCACAAGCTGCCCAAAATCTGGTAAACTCTGTGTCACTTTGCGCCCATAAGTCGGCGTGTTATGTCGGTCAACCGTCGGGATGTCGGAGAGACAAGGCTAGCGCAGGCTGTGAGCGAACGATTGAGCAGGTGAGTCGCCGTGTGGTTGGCTATTCGCAGTAACTTTTTGTGAACAAACTTGGAGGTTTTCATGGCTGTCGCTGCCAACAAACGTTCGGTAATGACGCTGTTTTCCGGTCCTACTGACATTTTCAGTCATCAGGTACGCATCGTACTGGCTGAAAAGGGCGTTAGTGTAGAGATCGAGCAGGTCGAAATGGATAACCTGCCGCAGGATCTGATTGACCTCAACCCGTATCGCACTGTGCCGACGCTGGTAGATCGCGAACTGACGCTGTATGAATCCCGCATCATTATGGAATACCTGGACGAGCGCTTCCCGCATCCGCCGCTGATGCCGGTCTATCCGGTTGCGCGCGGCGAAAGCCGTCTGATGATGCACCGCGTCGAGCAGGACTGGTACAGCCTGATGCACACCATTGAAAAAAGCAGCGGCCAGGAAGCTGAAGCCGCGCGTAAACAGCTGCGTGAAGAGCTGCTGGCGATTGCGCCGCTGTTCGCCCGCACCCCGTTCTTTATGAGCGAAGAGTTTAGCCTGGTGGATTGCTATCTGGCGCCGCTGCTGTGGCGTCTGCCGTCTATGGGCATCGATCTTGCCGGTGCCGGTTCGAAAGAACTGAAAGGCTATATGAATCGCGTATTCGAGCGTGACTCTTTCCTCGCTTCACTGACGGAAGCGGAACGTGAAATGCGCCTGCAAGCCCGGGGCTAATCTATGGAAATGTCGCAACTCTCAGCCCGTCGTCCTTACCTGTTGCGTGCGTTTTACGACTGGCTGCTCGACAACCAGCTAACGCCGCATCTGGTGGTCGACATCAATCTGCAAGGCGTTCAGGTGCCGCTCGAGTACGCGCGTGATGGCCAGATTGTGCTGAACATTGCGCCGCGCGCGGTCGGCAATCTGGAACTCGGCAACGACGAAGTGCGTTTCAATGCGCGTTTCGGCGGCGTGCCGCGTCAGGTTTCTGTACCCATGGCCGCCATTCTGGCGATCTACGCGCGTGAAAATGGCGCGGGCACAATGTTCGAGCCAGAACCGGCCTATGAGCTGGGCGGCCAGGACGCAGAAGAGACCTCGGCCGATCCTGTGATGTCAGTGATTGATGGCGATCGTCCGGACGACGCCACCGAAGAAGATAACTCGCCGGATGACGATCCGCCGCCGCGCGGCAATCGCCCGTCGCTGCGCGTGGTGAAATAAAAGATAAAAAAAGCCGGCTGCGATAGCCGGCTTTTTTGTCGCTGTTGAATCTTACACTTCCAGATAGTCCATAATGCCTTCTGCGGCTTTACGGCCTTCGGCAATCGCTGTCACCACCAGATCTGAACCGCGCACCGCATCGCCGCCGGCGAAGATTTTAGGATTGCTGGTCTGAAAGGCGCTCTCCGCGTGTTCCGGCGCGATAATGCGTCCCTGTCCATCCAGCTCTACGCTAAAGTCGGCAAGCCATTCCATTTTGTGCGGACGGAAACCGAACGCCATAACCACTGCATCTGCGGGCAACACATGCTCGGAGCCGGGCACGATCTCAGCGCGACGACGTCCTGCCGCATCGGGCTGGCCCATCTCGGTACGCGCCACTTTCACGCCGCTGACGCGACCGCTGGCATTGATTTCGACGCCCAGCGGCTGCACGTTGAACTGAAACTCTACACCCTCTTCACGTGCGTTTTTCACCTCACGTTTCGAGCCCGGCATATTCGCTTCATCACGACGATAGGCGCAGGTCACGTGCGTCGCGCCCTGACGGATAGAGGTACGTACGCAGTCCATCGCGGTATCGCCGCCGCCCAGCACCACGACGCGCTTGCCTTCCATATTGACGTAAGGCTGGTCGTCCTGCTGTGCAAAGCCCATGGTATGTTTGGTGTTGGCGATCAGGAACGGCAGCGCGTCATAGACGCCTGGCGCATCCTCATTCTCCAGTCCGCCGCGCATCGACTGATAGGTGCCGACGCCAAGGAAAACCGCATCATAGGCGTTCACCAGGTCGCTCATCTGTACATCGCGACCCACTTCGGTATTCAGCTGGAACTCAATGCCCATTTCGGTAAAGAGCTTACGGCGTTTGACCATCACCTCTTTTTCCAGCTTGAATGACGGAATGCCGAAGGTCAGCAGGCCGCCGATTTCCGGATGGCGATCGTAGACTACCGCTTTCACGCCGTTACGCGTCAGCACGTCAGCGCAGGCGAGGCCCGCCGGGCCAGCGCCGATGATCGCCACCCGCTTGCCGGTCGGTTTAACGTGCGACATATCCGGCTTCCAGCCCATCTCCATCGCTTTATCGTTGATGTAGCGCTCGATATTGCCGATAGTGACCGCGCCGAACTCGTCGTTCAGGGTGCAGGAGCCTTCGCACAGACGATCCTGTGGGCAAACGCGTCCGCACACTTCCGGCAGGCTGTTGGTCTGATGCGACAGATCCGCCGCTTCCATAATGCGGCCTTCGTTCGCCAGCTTCAGCCAGTTAGGAATGTAGTTGTGAACCGGACACTTCCACTCGCAGTAAGGGTTACCGCAGGAGAGACAGCGATCGGCCTGCGCCTTCGCCTGGCTCTCGGAAAAGGGCTCATAGATTTCCACAAACTCAATTTTACGAATTTTCAGCGGCTTCTTTGGCGGGTCAACGCGCTGCAAGTCGATAAATTGATAGACGTTTTGACTCATCGTAACCTCTTACGGCTATCCCGTCCGGCGCGGCGCGCCAGACGGGGCGAACTATTACTGTGCCTGCACACGCAGCTCGGCTGCGGAACGACTGCGGTGACCCAGCAACGCTTTAACATCACTGGACTTGGGTTTAACCAGGGCGAAGCGCGACGACCAGAGCGGCCAGTTGGCAAGGATCTCTTCGCCGCGGCTGGAGCCGGTGTGTTGCACATGCTCGGTGATTAAGCCGCGCAGATGCTCCTCGTGGATCGCCAGCTCGTCGACGTTAAGCACTTCCACCAGCTCCGGGTTGACGCGCTTGCGGAACTCGCCGTCTTCATCCAGCACGTAGGCGAAGCCGCCCGTCATGCCAGCGCCAAAGTTCACGCCGGTGCGGCCCAGTACGCAGACAATGCCCCCGGTCATATACTCACAACCGTTGTCACCGATCCCTTCAACGACCGTAATCGCGCCCGAGTTACGCACTGCGAAACGTTCGCCTGCGCGGCCTGCGGCGAACAGCTTGCCGCCCGTCGCGCCATAGAGACAGGTATTGCCCGCAATGGTCGCTTCGTGGCTGCGGAACGCGGAGCCGACCGGCGGACGGATCGCCAGCATACCGCCAGCCATCCCTTTGCCGACGTAGTCGTTGGCGTCGCCGGTCAGCGTCAGTTCGACGCCACCTGCGTTCCATACGCCGAAGCTCTGACCGGCGGTGCCGGAGAAGTGCGCGCGGATTGGATCCGCCGCTAGCCCCTGGTCGCCGTGGATCGCCGCGATAGCGCCAGAAAGCGTCGCGCCTACGGAGCGGTCGGTGTTGCGGATGTCGAAGAAGAAGGTCTTACTCTGTCTTGCTTCCACAAACGGCATCGCCTGGTCATGCAGCGCCTTATTCAGCTCGCCTTTGTCGAACGGCGGGTTGCTGCCTTCGGTGCAGTGCAGCGCTTTGCCCGGCATCGGCGTCGCCGTTTTCAGCAGCGACGAGAGATCCAGGTTCTGCTGCTTGGCGGTGAAGCCATCCAGCTCTTTCAGCAGATCGGTGCGGCCAATCAGGTCGGTCAGGCGTTTTACGCCCAGGCTGGCCATCAGCTCGCGGGTTTCACGCGCGATGAACTCAAAGTAGTTAGTTACCTTGAAGGGCAGGCCGTGATAGTGGTTCTTACGCAGCTTGTCATCCTGGGTCGCTACACCGGTCGCACAGTTGTTAAGGTGACAGATACGCAGATATTTACAGCCCAGCGCCACCATCGGGCCGGTGCCGAAGCCGAAGCTTTCCGCGCCGAGGATTGCCGCCTTGATAATGTCGCGGCCGGTCTTCAGGCCGCCATCTACCTGCAGACGGATCTTGTGGCGCAGACCGTTGGAGACTAACGCCTGCTGCGTCTCCACCAGGCCAAGCTCCCACGGACAGCCCGCATATTTGACCGAACTTAACGGGCTGGCACCGGTGCCGCCGTCATAGCCTGCGATAGTGATCAGGTCGGCATAGGCTTTCGCCACGCCGGTAGCGATGGTGCCGACGCCCGGTTCAGAGACCAGCTTCACCGAAATCATCGCCTTCGGGTTTACCTGCTTCAGGTCGAAAATCAGCTGCGCCAGATCCTCAATCGAGTAGATGTCGTGATGCGGCGGCGGCGAAATCAGCGTAACGCCCGGTACGGAGTAGCGCAGCTTCGCGATGTAAGGCGTTACTTTATCGCCCGGCAGCTGACCGCCCTCGCCAGGCTTGGCGCCCTGCGCCACTTTAATCTGAATCACGTCGGCATTGGCCAGATAGGCTGGCGTAACGCCGAAGCGGCCCGATGCGACCTGTTTGATGCGCGACACTTTATTGGTGCCGTAGCGCGCCGGATCTTCGCCGCCTTCGCCGGAGTTAGAGTAGCCGCCGAGCGAGTTCATCGCTTCGGCCAGCGCCTCATGCGCCTCCGGGCTGAGCGCGCCGATTGACATCGCTGCGGTATCAAAGCGTTTAAACAGCTCGCTGGCCGGCTCGACGTCGTCGATATGGATCGATTCGGTGCCCGGCTGCAGCGCCAGCAGATCGCGCAGCGTCGCTACCGGACGCTCGTTCACCAGCTTCGCGTACTCCTGATAGTCGCTGTATTCGCCGCTCTGTACGGCGCGCTGCAGCGTAGCAACCACATCCGGGTTGTAGGCATGGTATTCGCCGCCGTGCACGTACTTCAGCAGGCCGCCCTGGTCCAGCGGTTTACGCTGCAGCCAGGCGCGCTTCGCCAGATTGGTCAGATCCTGCTGGAAGTCGGCGAAGTTCGCGCCGCTGATGCGGCTGACGACGCCCTGGAAGCAGAGACTCGACACATCGGCATGCAGGCCCACCGCCTCGAACAGTTTCGAGCAGCGATAGGAGGCGATAGTCGAGATGCCCATTTTGGACATGATCTTGTAGAGACCTTTGTTGATGCCGTTACGGTAGTTCAGCATCACCGCGCGATAATCTTTCTCAATGACGTTGCTGTCGACCATCTTCGCCAGCGATTCATAGGCGAGGTAAGGATAGATAGCGGTCGCGCCGAAGCCGAGCAGCACGGCGAAGTGGTGCGGATCGCGCGCGCTGGCGGTCTCGACGATGATATTGGCGTCGCAGCGCAGGTTTTTCTCAACCAGGCGCGTCTGCACCGCGCCGACGATCATCGGCGCCGGAACCGGCAGACGGTTTTCGCTGATAGCGCGATCGGAGAGCACCAGCAGCACAGTGCCGTTGCGCACCATACGCTCTGCCTCGTCGCACAGGGCATGCATCGCCTGCTCCAGCGTCTGCGTCGCCGGGTCAAAGGTGCAATCCAGCGTATCGGCGCGATAATATTCGCCTTCCAGCGTGGTCAGCTGATTGAAATCGGACCACAGCAGGATAGGGGACTTAAAGCTGACGCGGTGCGCCTGGCCTTCTGCCTCGCAGAATACATTCATCTCGCGGCCGATGCTGGTAGCCAGCGACATCACATGGTTTTCACGCAGCGGATCGATCGGCGGGTTAGTCACCTGCGCGAACTGCTGGCGGAAATAGTCATAAATGATGCGCGGACGACTGGAGAGCACGGCGAACGGCGTGTCGTCGCCCATAGAGCCGACCGCTTCCTGGCCGTTCTCGCCCAGCACGCGAATAATGGTGTCGAGCTCTTCGCTGCTGTAACCGAACTGCTTCTGGTATGTCGCCAGCAGCGGGTCGTTGAGTTCGCGGCTGCCGACCTGGTTGTCGGGCAAATCTTCGAACGGCACCAGACGCTTAACGTTTTTCTCCATCCACTCTTTATAGGGGTGGCGGCTCTTGAGATCGTTATCGGTTTCCGCCGAATGCAGAATGCGTCCGATACGGGTGTCGATCACCATCAGTTCACCAGGCCCAACGCGGCCTTTCTCCACCACTTCGTCCGGCTGGTAATCCCAGATGCCAACTTCGGAGGCGCAGGTGATCAGTTTGTCTTTGGTGATCACGTAGCGCGCCGGGCGCAGGCCGTTACGGTCAAGGTTACAGGCGGCATAGCGGCCGTCGGACATTACGATGCCTGCCGGGCCGTCCCACGGCTCCATATGCATCGAGTTAAAGTCGAAGAAGGCGCGCAGCTCCGGATCCATATCCGGGTTGTTCTGCCAGGCGGGCGGCACCAGCAGGCGCATAGCGCGCACTAAATCCATGCCGCCGTTCAGGAACAGCTCCAGCATGTTATCCATTGAGCTGGAGTCGGAGCCGGTTTCGTTAACGAACGGTCCGGCGTTCTGCAGATCGGGGATCAGCGGCGTATTGAATTTGTAGGCGCGCGCGCGCGCCCACTGCCGGTTGCCAGCGATGGTATTGATTTCGCCGTTGTGCGCCATATAGCGGAACGGCTGCGCCAGCGGCCAGCGCGGCACGGTGTTGGTGGAGAAGCGCTGATGGAACAGGCAAATCGCCGACTCCAGACGCAGATCCGCCAGATCGAGATAAAAGCGCGGCAGGTCGGCCGGCATACACAGGCCTTTATAGATATTGACCTGGTTTGAGAAGCTACAGATGTAGAACGCTTTATCGTCGCTCTGCTCAATGCGCTTTTCCGCGCGGCGGCGAGCCATATAGAGACGACGCTCCATATCGCGCGGACGCCAGCCAGCCGGCGCATTGATAAAAAGTTGCTGAATGCGCGGCATAGAAGAGAGAGCAATCTCTCCCAGCACATCCTGATTGACGGGCACGTCGCGCCAGCCGACCACAGAGAGGGTTTCACGGACCACTTCCTCTTCCACGATGCGGCGGCTCGCCTGAGCCTCTTCCTCATCGTGGCTGAGGAAAAGCATGCCCACGGCGTAATTTTTCGCCAGGCGCCAGCCTTTCTCTTCCGCCACTACACGGAAAAAGCGGTCAGGTTTTTGTAATAACAGACCACAGCCGTCGCCGGTCTTGCCGTCGGCAAGGATCGCGCCGCGGTGTTGCATACGGGCCAGTGCATGAATGGCGGTACGCACTACCTTGTGGCTAGGTTCGCCTTCTATATGGGCGATGAGGCCGAAACCACAGTTATCCTTTTCAAGGGATTTGTCATACAACATTTCAGTGAACCTCCCCAGGCTCTGTGGATTCCCTTTGGTCGGGCTACGGGCGCAGAAAGAGCTAAGCGACAGGCTGATGCGCATCGTGCGCTGCACTCCTGTGTCGCCCCATCTGTCTGGCCGTTGGCGTCGTTGTCACAAGCGTCGTGGTCTTGTTACAGGGGGAATCTCTGTTACTGCATAAATATGACGAGTTGAGCACCCGTCCAGAAAGCTTCCAGCGGATTTCCAACTTATCGGGAAAGCGGAATTACGTCAAATAGCGTTCCTGGTCGTGTTTTTATCAAGGTTAAATGAATTAACTTATTGAATTTAATTGAATTTAACCCTAAAAAACTGTCGGTTGGCCATTTAGCAGGACCGGCGGAAATGTGAACTGTCTCACTGTCATGAAGCGGTCATATCCCTTTCCCGTGCTGGCTAGAAGGGCTTTAACAGCAGAATCTGCTACATAGCAGATTACCCGCACATCATGTATCTGTTTTTCTTATAACGGCATATTTGAATCAAACGCGGGGTCGCCATAAGTAAAATTAATCAGAACAGGTTCGATTATCCACGCAGTTAAAATGAATTTCTATTCAAAAGAATAAAGAGGTGCCGGGACAACGGAACGCTGTCGGCAAAGAGAGAAATGAAAGACTTAGATCACAATCGCCGGTAAACAGGCGGCCCTCCAGATTATTCGGTTGGCACAATTAGTCAAGTGATTTAGCGTCTGCGCGGACATCGTCGCCGATCGTGGCGTCAGATGCACCATAACAGGGCATAACGCGCGCTTTCCTGCGCGTCGTCGCGCCAACGGCAGGGTAATTACGCTATGATGAGCCTGTTCTTTTCCAGGGAGTTCGTATGAAACAGATTCGCCTGCTGGCGCAGTATTACGTTGATTTAATGGTTAAGCTGGGACTGGTGCGTTTTTCGCTGTTGCTGGCGTCGGCGCTGGTGGTGCTGGCGATGGTCGTGCAGATGGCGGTGACCATGGTGCTGCGCGGACATGTCGAGAGCATTGACGTCGTCCGCTCGGTTTTCTTCGGGCTGCTGATTACGCCCTGGGCGGTCTACTTTCTCTCCGTGGTGGTCGATCAGCTGGAAGAGTCGCGCCAGCGTCTGTCGCGGCTGGTGGATAAGCTGGAGGAGATGCGCACCCGCGATTTAGAGCTAAACCAGCAGATGAAAGAGACCATCACGCAGCTCAACCAGGAAATTAGCGATCGTATTAAAGCGGAGCAGGCGCGCGAGCAGGTGATGGATAAGCTGCGCGAAGAGATGGCCCGCCGCGAACAGGCGCAGATCGAGCTGGAACAGCAATCCTCATTTCTGCGCTCTTTCCTCGATGCTTCCCCCGATCTGGTGTTCTACCGCAATATCGACAAGCAATTCTCCGGCTGTAACCGCGCCATGGAGCTGCTGACCGGAAAAAGCGAAAAACAGCTGATTGGCCTGACGCCGCGCGATATTTACGACGAGGATGCCGCCACCAAAGTGCTGGAGACGGATGAGAAGGTCTTCCGTCATAACGTCTCGCTTACCTACGAACAGTGGCTGCAATACCCTGACGGGCGCAAAGCCTGTTTTGAAATCCGCAAAGTGCCTTACTACGACCGCGTCGGCAAACGCAGCGGACTGATGGGCTTCGGCCGCGATATAACCGAGCGTAAGCGCTATCAGGACGCGCTGGAGAACGCCAGCCGGGAGAAAACCACCTTTATCTCTACTATCAGCCATGAGCTGCGTACGCCGCTTAACGGCATTGTCGGCCTGAGCCGTATTCTGCTTGATACCGATCTCAATCAGGAGCAGTTGAAATACCTGAAAACTATCCATGTTTCCGCTATTACGCTGGGCAATATCTTTAACGACGTCATTGAGGTGGACAAGATCGAGCGCCGCAAGGTGCAGCTGGATAACCAGCCGCTCGACTTCACCGGCTTCCTCGCGGATCTGGAGAACCTCTCCGGACTGCTGGCGCAGCCGAAGGGACTTAAGTTCGTTATGGCACCGAACCTGCCGCTGCCGCATAAGATTTGCGCCGACGGCACGCGCCTGCGTCAGATTCTGTGGAACCTCATCGGCAACGCAGTGAAGTTTACCCAGCATGGGGAGATCGTAGTGCGCGTCGCCTATGAGCAGAACGAGACGCTGCGCTTTGAGGTTGAGGACTCCGGGCAGGGAATTCCGCAGGAGGAGCAGGACAAGATCTTCGCCATGTACTATCAGGTGAAAGATCAGCACGGCGGCAAACCGGCGACCGGCACCGGCATCGGACTGGCGGTATCGCGTCGACTGGCGCAGGCGATGGGCGGCGATATCAGCGTGCGCAGCGCGCCGGGACAAGGCTCCTGCTTTACCGTGCTGATCAAAGCGCCACGCGTGGCGGAAGAGGTGGAGGATGACGACAGAGACGACAGCATGCCGCTGCCGGCGCTGCACGTCTTGCTGGTAGAAGATATCGAGCTGAACGTGATCGTGGCGCGCTCGGTGCTGGAGAAGCTTGGCTGTAGCGTTGAAGTCGCCATGACCGGCCAGGCTGCGCTGGAGATGTTCGACCCGCTGGAGTTCGATCTCGCCCTGCTGGATATCCAGCTGCCGGATATGACCGGTCTCGACGTCTCGCGCGCTATTCATCAGCGCTACCCAGGCGCCAGCCTGCCGCCGCTGGTGGCGCTGACCGCCAACGTGCTCAAGGATAAGAAAGAGTATCTAGATGCCGGCATGGACGATGTGCTCAGCAAGCCGCTATCCGTGCCGGCGCTGACCGCCATGATTAAAAAGTTCTGGGATCATCAGAGCGAAGAGAGCGAGGCTGACCGTCCCGAAAGCGATGACAAGACGCGCACGCTGCTTGATGTGCCGATGCTGGAGCAATATATCGAGCTGGTGGGCCCCAGCCTGATTACGCAGAGCCTGACGATGTTTGAACAGATGATGCCTGGCTATCTTGAGGTGCTGGATTCAAATCTGATGGCGCGCGATCAGAAAGGCATTGCGGAAGAGGGGCACAAAATCAAAGGCGCGGCGGGATCGGTCGGGTTACAGCATCTACAGCAGGTGGCTAAGCAGATCCAGAGCCCGGAACTGCCGGCATGGTGGGACAACGTAGGCGAATGGATTGAAGAGCTAAAACAGGAGTGGCGTCATGACGTTCAGGTGCTGCGTGACTGGGTAGCGGAAAGAGAAAAGCCAGGGGCTTAAAAAAAATGACCCCAGTCGAAGACCGGGGTGCGCGAATACTGCGCCAACACCAGGGAAAAAGGCGCTGTTGCTATACTTAGAGGAGTTAAAGTGCAGCAGCGTGGTATTGGTTAACGTCTGTCATCACCTTAGCAAATTCATTAATGACCAGGGAAAGATTCATTAAAATGTGTGATGTTGAGCAGCGTTTAAATACAGAAAACATTAATTTGGCAACACAGTCAAGCAAGGAATTAATTTCTGCGTTGCATTGCGCTTATTTTGACCAATTGTTCTATTTTTTGTGCGGTTTTTGTTTGCCTGAACGATCGGAACATGGTCTCAAACACGGGAAAATGAGTCTGACCCGCCAGGGCCGCTTTTTATCAATGTAACACAATGAAATTTATGGGATAACAGGGTATTAACCTCACTTTATCCAAAACGTTTTGGAAAGCATGACCCTAAAGTTCCAGATTTGATTTAAGTCCTGTTGATTTGCAGGGTTTCAGCCGGGAAACTGAGCGCCTGAGAGGCCACCAGAAAGATCAAATTAGCAGCCTGACGGTGTATATTGTGTAACCATCATAGTCAAATGGTGAAAAGCAGAACAGCGCGCCAAAAGGCACAGTTTAGAAAGGTGAATGATTCAAAACGATCCTTATCACAAATGGTTAAGTATATGGTGTGGAAAGGGATAAGCGATAAACAAGTATGGAACCGATTCCTTTTTGACGGAAGTGCTTGATGTCATTCGATCTGTCTTAATATTTAGAGGGTAGAATGTCGCTGCTGAGATTAAAAAAAACGCATCTTATTGCGCTTCTTCAGCGATTTTGACCAAGACCGGGCTTTCATCACGCTGGTAATTGATTAATGCAGGGAACAGGTAAGAGAACATTGCATGAGCAAGAATAAAGGGAGCCGCTGGCGTCGCATTAAACGAGCCGGTATCGGCGCTGTTGTCGTTATATTGGGTATCTGGGCGGCTGGAATTGCCCTGTTTGCCTTTCTTCCCGTGCCGTTTTCAGCGGTGATGGCGGAACGGCAGATTGGTGCCTGGCTGCGCGGCGATTTTCATTACGTAGCGCATTCCGACTGGGTGGGGCACGACGAGATCTCTCTTTGGATGGGGCTGGCGGTTATCGCCTCGGAAGACCAGAAATTCCCAGAGCACTGGGGCTTTGACGTCAATGCGATTGAAACGGCGCTGGGCAGCGAAAGCGAGCGCATGCGCGGCGCTTCGACGCTGTCGCAGCAAACGGCAAAGAATCTTTTTCTCTGGGATGGACGCAGCTGGGTGCGAAAGGGGCTGGAAGCGGGATTAACGGTCGGCATTGAAACCGTCTGGACCAAACGGCGCATTCTGACGGTCTACCTTAATATCGCCGAATTTGGTCAGGGAACCTTTGGCGTAGAAGCGGCGGCGCAGCGTTATTTTCATAAACCGGCCAGCCGCCTGACGATAGCAGAAGCCGCGCTGCTGGCGGCCGTGCTGCCTAATCCCATCCGGTTTCGCGCCGATGCGCCCTCAGGCTACATACGCCAGCGTCAGCAATGGATTATGCGCCAGATGCGCCAGCTGGGCGGTGAAGGCTTCCTGCTGCGTAATCATCTTAACTAGCGATTAGTCTTCGTCGAAACCAGCCTCGAAAAGCTCAATAACGGCAGCCAGCGCCTGATGTTCTTCCGGGCCGCTGGCTTCGATTTCAATATGCCCGCCTTTTGCCGAATCGAGCATCAGCAGCGCGATAACGCTGCTGGCCTCCGCCTCGGTCCCGGCCTCATTACGCAGCAGAACCTCAGCGTTAAAGCTCTGCACCAGTTCAAACAGCTTCATGGCCGGACGCGCATGCATGCCCAGCTTATTTTTAATTTCTACAGTTTGTTTGACGGTCATGATTTGCGTTTTTCCAGCGTGCGATGGCGAGACTGTACGTTTTTGCCGCGTGAGCGGAAGTAGTCAGCCAGCTGCTCAGCGATATAAACCGAACGGTGTTTACCGCCCGTACAACCGATAGCGACGGTGAGATAGCTGCGGTTGTTGGTTTCCAGCATCGGCAGCCACAGCTCGAGGTAGCTGCGCGTCTGGTAGATAAAGTTGTGCACTTCGGTATGGCGATCGAGAAACGCCGCTACGGGGCGATCGAGGCCGGTCATTGGGCGCAGCTTGGGATCCCAGTGCGGGTTAGGCAGAAAGCGCACGTCGAAAACGTAGTCGGCATCGATAGGGATGCCATGCTTGAAGCCAAATGACTCAAACACCATCGTCAGCTCGCGTTCGCGCTTGCCCAGCAGCCGCGTGCGCAGCATCTCCGCCAGCTCGTGAACCGACATTTCAGACGTATCGATAATTAAATCGGCCCGTGAGCGCAGCGGCTCCAGCAGATCGTTCTCTTCGTCGATAGCGCTTTCCAGCGACAGGTTTTTACTGGAGAGCGGATGCAGGCGGCGCGTGTCGCTGTAGCGGCGGATCAGCGTATTGCGATCGGCGTCCAGAAACAGCAGCTGCGGTGAAAAGGCGTCCGGCAGATTGTTCAACGCATTTTCAAAAATTTCCGGCGACTCCGGCATGTTGCGCACGTCGATGCTGACGGCAGCCGAAATATTACGCTCTACCAGCGAGTTCGCCAGCTCGGGCAACAGCACCACGGGCAGGTTATCGACGCAGTAGAAACCCATATCTTCAAGCGCGCGTAGCGCCACCGATTTTCCTGAGCCTGACCGACCGCTAACGATCATCAGCACCATGACCTTCTCTCCCGTTTTAAACCGGCACGCACGCCGGTAAAAGCGCAGCGCGCGTTACTGCTCCTCTGGAGCTTCTGTAATAATGGCGTAGAGTTCTTCATCGCTTTGTGCCGCGCGCAGGCGGCGACACACGGTCTTGTCCGCCAGACGTTTCGCGACCAGAGACAGGGTGTGCAGGTGGGTTTTGCACTGGTCCGCGGGCACCAGCAGCGCAAACAGCAGATCAACCGGCTGGTTGTCCACCGCGTCGAATGCGATAGGCTGGTCAAGGCTGATAAAGACGCCTACGGCGCGCAGCGTGTCCTCTTCCAGCTTGCCGTGCGGAATAGCGATACCGTTGCCGATACCGGTACTGCCCATGCGCTCACGGGTCAGGATCGCTTCAAACAGCGTTTGATGCGGCAGATTAAGCTGCTTCGCTGCCAGTTCGCTGATAATTTCCAGCGCGCGCTTTTTACTCTGGCAGTGTACGCCGTTGCGCGTACAGTCCGGCGTCAGCACGGTGCTCAGTTCCAGTGTCAGATCGTTGTTCATTGTCGTTTCACTTGCGAGTTCACAGAGCCGCGGGCCTGCCGCGCTTAACGACCGCGCGGTATCCCGTGGCGCTTGCACAGATGGCAAAACGGGGCGGTAAATCCGCCCCATCCAGACCGCCCTGAGCGCGCGGCGCGCGCTCTGCAAGCGTGAAGGTTAGTGTTTTTTCAGTTTGTCTTTATGCCGGGTTAGCTGACGGGCAAGTTTATCGACCAGCCCGTCAAGCGCCGCATACATATCTTCCGCTTCCGCCGTGGCGTGCAGCTCGCCGCCGTTGACATGCAAGGTCGCTTCCGCAACCTGGGTGACCTTTTCCACTTTCAGAACAATATAAACCTGATTGATACGATCGAAATAGTGTTCCAGTTTGGCAAATTTGTTGCTGATGAATTCACGCAGCGCTTCGGTGATTTCAACATTTTGCCCAGTGAGGTTTAGCTGCATAGGTCTTCCTTCTCATTTCTGTCAAACCAGCTGTTTACGCTGGTTGGAGGGCGGGATAGATAAAGACTCGCGATATTTAGCGACGGTTCGGCGCGCCACCATGATGCCTTGTTCAGATAACATGGAGGTAAGCTTACTGTCACTCAAGGGTTTAGCGGGATTCTCCGCCGAGATTAATTTTTTCACCAGCGCGCGGATAGCCGTTGAGGAGGCTTCGCCGCCGCCTTCGGTATTGACGTGGCTGGAGAAAAAATATTTAAGTTCAAAGATGCCGCGCGGGCTGTGCAGATATTTCTGCGTGGTTACGCGCGAAATGGTGGACTCATGCATATCGACGGCCTGCGCGATATCCGCCAGCACCATCGGACGCATAAATTCTTCGCCCTGCTCGAAAAAAGCCTGCTGCTGCTCAACGATGCAGCGCGTTACTTTCAGCAGCGTATCGTTGCGGCTTTCCAGGCTTTTAATCAGCCATCGCGCCTCCTGCAGGTTGCTGCGGATAAACTGGCTGTCGCTGTCGTTACGCGCGGCGCCGCCCATGGCGGCGTAGTGTTGATTGATCTTCAGACGCGGCACGCTGTCGGCATTCAGTTCAACCGTCCAGCGCGTGCCGATCTTGCGTACCAGCACGTCGGGAATGACATATTCCGGCTCGCCGGTCTGTACCGACTGGCCAGGGCGCGGATCCAGCGACTGGATCATCAGCATCGCCTCTTTCAGCACATCTTCTTTGAAACGGGTTACGCGCATCAGGCTGCGGAAATCGTGGTTAGCCAGCAGATCGAGGTGGTTGCTGACAATCAGGCGCGCTTCGGCCAGCATTGGCGTGGTCGGCGCGAACTGAGAAAGCTGCACCAGCAGGCAGTCGCGCAGATCGCGCGCGCCGACGCCGACGGGATCGAAGCGCTGAATGCGCTTCAGCACCGCCTCGACTTCATCCAGCGCCAGTTCGTCATTACCCATGCTGTCGAGGATCTCGTCAAGCGAAACGGTAAGGTATCCGGTATCGTCGATAGCATCGACGATCGAGGTGGCGATAGCGCGATCGGTATCGGTGAAAGGGGTCAAATCCACCTGCCACATCAGGTAATCCTGCAGTGACTGGGTCGTTTCGCCCTGATAGATCGGCAGCTCGTCATCCTGATAGTCAGTGCCAGTGCCGGAAGGCGTGCCTGCGGTGTACATTTCGTCCCAGGTGGCGTCGAGCGGCAGATCGTCCGGCATCTCTTTCTGTTCAAGCGCCTCGCGCGTGTCCAGCACCTCATCTTCCTGATAGTCGCGGCTGTCGATCTCTTCATGCACTTCAGCCTGCTCCAGCAGCGGATTGCTCTCCAGCGCCAGCTGCAGCTCTTGCTGCAGCTCAAGCGTAGAGAGCTGCAGCAGCCGGATTGCCTGCTGCAACTGCGGAGTCATTGCCAGCTGTTGGCTGAACCTGAGTTGCAAACCTTGCTTCATATTCAGGACGGAATTTCCTAAGCAAACATCGTATTAACGACACCTTATCAGAGTCTGAACTCTTCGCCCAAATAAACCCGTTTAACCTGCTCATCTGCAAGAATTTCGTTCGGCGTGCCGTGAGCGATAAGGCGCCCCTGGCTGACGATATAAGCGCGTTCGCAAACCGCCAGGGTTTCACGCACGTTGTGGTCGGTGATCAAGACGCCGAGGCCGCTGTCGCGCAGGTGCTCGATGATCTTTTTGATGTCGATAACCGAGATGGGATCGACGCCGGCAAAAGGCTCATCAAGCAGGATAAATTTAGGGTTAGCGGCCAGCGCGCGGGCGATTTCTACGCGGCGGCGTTCACCGCCCGACAGCGCCTGACCCATGCTGTCGCGCAGGTGAGCGATATGAAACTCATCCATCAGCTCGTTGGCGCGATCCTGGCGCTGCTCTTCGGTAAGATCGTCGCGGATTTGCAGTACCGCCATCAGATTGTCATAGACGCTCAGGCGGCGGAAAATCGACGCTTCCTGCGGTAGATAGCCGATACCGCGCCGCGCGCGCGCGTGCAGCGGCAGAATGCTGATATCTTCCTGGTCGATCACGATGCGGCCAGCGTCGCGCGGCACGATGCCGACGACCATATAGAAGGTGGTGGTCTTACCCGCGCCGTTGGGGCCGAGCAGGCCGACGATCTCGCCGGATTTCACCTGCAGGCTGACATCTTCCACCACGCGACGGCCTTTATAGGCCTTCGCCAGGTTTTCTGCGATTAATGTGGCCATAGCGATCAGTTACTCTTTTTCGGGCTGTTAGCGTTCTTGTCCTGCAGCTGCGACGGCACCAGCACGGTGGTGACGCGTTTGCTCTGGCCCTGGCTGTAGGCCTGCATTTTCTGCTCTTTGACCAGATAGGTGATGCGGTCGCCTTTAATATTGCTGTCCTGCTGCTCAATGTAGGCGTTGCCGGTCAGCTCAACGAAATCTTTCGCCAGCTCATAGTGCAGTTTGGCGGCGTGGCCCTGAACCGGCTTGCCGCTGTCCTGCATCTGATAGAAGGTGGCAGGATTGCCGTAGGCATCGACGATGGTTTTGTTGCTGTCGCCGCCGGGACGCGTCACCACCACTTTATCGGCGGTGATTTTGATCGTTCCCTGGGTCACGATGACGTTGCCGGTAAAGGTCGCCACATTGCCTTGCAGGTCGAGCGCCTGGTTCTCGGAATCGATGTTGACGGGTTTGTCCGAGTCGCCGGTCACCGCCAGCGCGGGCAAACTGGCCGCCAGCAGCGCGCCGACCAGGAAAAACTTAAGGCTGTTGTTGTGCATTTTGGATTTCATAATAAGTTTTGACCTTTTCAATCAACTCGGCGTTTTTCGTCCGTAAATTCCCGCGCATCTTCATGCCGGTAGAGTTAAAACCGCGCCCGAATAAGGTTACCTGATCGTCGGACGTCACATCCTGCGAGACGAGGTTGACCTGCGCGTTGTCAGTTTTGATGCGCTGAAGCTGCGAATCCTGTGTCAGGGTATTCACCTCGACATGGCCATACAGATACAGCATACGATCTTTCGTTAATTTGGCTTTATCGGCGCGCACGGACCAGGTCGGCACTTTATTTTCGTCGTAGGTGGTCATGACTGGCTTATCGAACCAGCTCACCTCATCCGCCGAGAAATAGGTCACTTTTTCCGACACCAGTTTGTAGGCCAGCGCCCCTTGCGGGTTGTAGACCACGGTATTCGAATTCGCGCTGGTATAGGTCGGCTCCTGATCGTTGGCGGCGACCGGCGCGCTATTGTCATCCTGGCTGGTCAGGTTCCAGCCGATCAGCACCAGCGCAATCAAGGCCAGAATCAGCGTTATCCAACGCCTGCTTTTACTCATACTGATTGCCCTTTGGCATCCTCAAATTTGTTCTGCGCCATTAAAATCAGGTCGCACAGTTCGCGCACTGCGCCGCGTCCGCCCGCAATGCGCGTGACGTAACGGGCGCGCGGCAGCAATACCGGATGCGCATCCGCTACCGCCACGCTCAGCCCTACGCGGGCCATCACCGGCCAGTCGATAAGGTCATCGCCGATATAGGCGACCTGTTCGTCGGAAAGCGACAGTTTATCCAGAAGTTCGCGATAGGCCAAAAGCTTATCCGACTGTCCCTGGTAAAGATGACGAATGCCTAAAGTTTTGCAGCGATCCTCCATCAGGCGCGCATTGCGCCCGGTAATAATCGCCACCTCTATATCAGAGGTTAGCAAACAGCGGATGCCGTAGCCGTCGCGCACGTTAAAGGCTTTTAGCTCTTCGCCATTATTACCCATATAGATCACGCCGTCCGACATAACGCCGTCGACGTCGCAAATCAGCAGACGGATCTGGCTGGCGCGCGCCATCACCTCCGCGCTGACCGGGCCGTAGCAGGTTTCCACCAGGGAAGTATTTACCGACATTCTCGTTTCCTGTTCAGACTACGCCGGCGCGCAGCATGTCATGCATATGTACCACACCGAGCAGACGATCGTCATCGGCCACCAGCAGCGCGGTAATGTTTTTGTTTTGCATCAGGTTCAGCGCTTCTACCGCCAGCATATTGGGACGAACCCGAATGCCACCGCGCGTCATCACTTCTGAAATAGTGGCTTTCTGGAAGTCGATGCCCATATCGAAGATGCGGCGCAGGTCGCCGTCGGTAAAGATGCCTTCGATCTTCATCAGATCGTCGACAATTACCGTCAGCCCTAAATTTTTACGCGTGATCTCCAGCAGCGCGTCGCGCAGCGAGGCGTCGCGCGTAACGTGCGGGATCTCGTCGCCGCTGTGCATAATGTCGCTGACGTGCAGCAGCAGCTTGCGTCCCAGCGCGCCGCCCGGATGCGACAGCGCGAAATCTTCTGCGGTAAAGCCGCGCGCTTCCAGCAGCGCGACCGCCAGCGCATCGCCCATCACCAGCGTCGCCGTGGTGCTGCTGGTGGGTGCGAGTCCGAGCGGGCAGGCCTCCTGCGGCACTTTCACGCACAGGTGCACGTCCGCGACGCGGCCCATCGCGCTGTCGGGGCGGCTGGTAAGGCAGATAAGCTTCACATGCTGCCGCTTCAGCACCGGGATCAGCGCCAGAATCTCATTGGACTCGCCGCTGTTGGAGATGGCGAGCACGATATCGCTGCGGCCGACCATGCCGAGATCGCCGTGGCTGGCTTCGCCGGGATGCACGAAAAAGGCGGGCGTGCCGGTACTGGCGAAGGTGGCGGCCATCTTTTTGCCGATATGGCCCGATTTGCCCATGCCCATGACGACGACTTTGCCCTGACAGCGATAGATCATCTCGCAGGCGCGCGTGAAGTCGTCGTTAATATACTGGTCCAGCTGCTCCAGACCTTCACGCTCTATGCGCAGTACCGCTTTTCCCGCCGTCTGAAAGTCGAAATTCGCAATTGAAAGCTGAGTTGACATGGCAAATCGGTCCTTTGTTATCCGTCGATGAAAGCGGGCTGAATCCACAAAAGCGCGCCCCAGACGATGAAACCACAGAGTAAGAATGCTCCCGCAACGCGGCCGATGCGGCGGCTGCGCTGCAGGCAGAGCAGGGCGAACAGCACGCTGACTCCCAGCATCACCCAGTAATCGCGCGCAAAAGCGTGTTCATCGACGCTGCCGGGATTTATCAGCGCCGGTAAGCCCAGCACGATGGCGATATTATAAATATTGGCGCCGATTAAATTACCGATAGCGATATCATCTTCGCCTTTCAGCGCGCCTGCCAGCACGGTCGCCAGCTCCGGCAGACTGGTGCCTACCGCGATCAGCGTCCCGCCCATCACCAGTTCGCTGACGCCGAAATAATCGGCAAAGGCGGTAGCGTTATCGATGACCATGCGCGTCGCCATCGGCAAAATAATCAGCGCGACCGCCAGCCAGAGAAAGGCTACTGTATTGCCGCTCTCTTCACGCGGCAGCTCCGCAAGCTGTTCGCGCGTCAGGGTGTCGCTATTGTCGCGTTCGGCGCGGCGGGCAAAGCGGATTGCCACCAGCAAATAGACGATGGCGATAGCGATCAGGCCAAGCCCGTCAAGACGGCTCAGGTAGTTGTCGAACAGCATCAGGCCGCTGAGTAGCGAAACCAGCAGCATCAGCGGCAGCTCGCGTCGTACCAGGTTGGAGTATATGTTCAGAGGGTGCAGCAGCGCCGCGCCGCCGAGTATCAGTAAAATATTGGTAATGTTGGAGCCCAGCGCGGTGCCTACGGCGAGATCCATCTGGCCATGCTGCGCCGCTGAAAAAGAGAGGATCATCTCCGGCAGCGATGTGCCGATGCTGACGACCGTCATGCCGATAATCAGCGGCGGGATACCAAAGGATCGACACAGGATCGCGGCGCTAAACACCAGGCGATCGGCACCATAAGCCAGTAAAATCAAACCGATGATCAGCAGGGCAGAGGCTACGAACATGGAAAATCCTTGGATGAAATGCGTTGCCGGCACGTCTTGTGCGGCAGGTTTCAGGTTCTGTCATCATAAACAGGCGCTGATTTTGACCGTCTGAGCGGCAAAAGTAAATTTTATGCCCGCTTTAGCCAAATGAAGGCGGTAAGTTTCTGTAAAGCTATCGTGCACTGGCGTGTTACAGGCTACCATCGTACGCTTTATAACGCCCGCTCCACAGAAGAGGTAATAATGGACCAACAGGAAACGAACCTGGTTGAGGTTCGTGGCGTCAGTTTTTCACGCGGCGATCGTCCGATTTTCGACGATATTTCGTTGACGGTGCCAAAGGGAAAAGTCACGGCCATTATGGGACCGTCGGGCATAGGTAAAACTACGCTGCTGCGTCTGATTGGCGGCCAGCTGCAGCCCGATCGGGGCGAGATCTGGTTTCGCGGCGAAAACATTCCTCGGCTGTCCCGCGCGAAACTCTATGAAACCCGTAAAAAGATGAGCATGCTGTTCCAGTCCGGCGCGCTGTTCACCGATCTGACCGTCTATGAAAACGTGGCCTGGCCGCTGCGTGAACATACTCAGCTTCCTGCGCCGCTGCTGCACAGCACGGTGATGATGAAGCTGGAAGCGGTGGGATTACGCGGCGCGGCGCAGCTAAAACCGGCGGAGCTCTCCGGCGGTATGGCGCGGCGTGCGGCGCTGGCCCGCGCTATCGCGCTTGAGCCAGAGCTGATTATGTTTGACGAACCGTTCGTCGGCCAGGATCCCATTACCATGGGCGTGCTGGTAAAGCTGATCGACGAACTGAACCACTCGCTGGGTCTGACCTGCATTGTGGTATCGCACGATGTGCCTGAGGTACTCAGCATCGCCGACAGGGCCTATATCGTAGCCGGGCAGAAAATCATCGCTCAGGGCAGCACGCCGGAGCTGCGGGAAAACCCCGATCCGCGCGTGCGCCAGTTTCTGGATGGGATTGCGGACGGACCTGTCCCGTTCCGGTTTGCCGCCGGAGACTATCTTGCCGATTTAACCGGCTCAGGGAGAATGTAAGCCAATGTTGTTAAAGGCGCTGGCGTCATTGGGACGTCGGGGAATCAATACCTGTTCCACCTTTGGCCGGGCAGGCTTAATGCTGTTTCACGCACTGGTGGGCAAACCTGCCTTTCGTAAACACGCGCCGCTGCTTATCAGGCAGCTTTACAGCGTCGGCGTTTTGTCGCTGCTGATCATCGTGGTTTCCGGGCTGTTTATCGGCATGGTGCTGGGGCTGCAAGGCTATCTGGTGCTGACGACCTACAGTGCGGAAACCAGTCTCGGCATGCTGGTGGCGCTGTCGCTGCTGCGCGAGCTGGGACCGGTGGTCACGGCGCTGCTGTTTGCTGGCCGCGCCGGATCGGCGCTGACGGCGGAGATTGGCCTGATGAAGGCGACCGAGCAGCTCTCCAGCATGGAAATGATGGCGGTGGATCCGCTGCGTCGCGTCGTTTCGCCGCGCTTCTGGGCGGGCTTTATCAGCATGCCGCTGCTGGCGCTGATCTTTACCGCCGTCGGTATCGCAGGCGGCGCGCTGGTAGGCGTGAGCTGGAAGGGCATCGATCCCGGCTTTTTCTGGTCGGCGATGCAAAACGCGGTCGATTTCCGCACTGACGTAATCAACTGCATTATCAAAAGCGCCGTTTTTGCCGTGACGGTCACCTGGATCGCGCTGTTTAACGGTTACGACGCGATTCCGACCTCTGAAGGGATCAGCCGCGCGACGACGCGCACCGTGGTGCACGCCTCACTGGCGGTGCTCGGTCTGGATTTTGTGCTGACAGCACTGATGTTTGGGAACTAAAGCAATGCAAAGCAAAAAAAGCGAAATTTGGGTTGGCGTGTTTATGCTTCTGGCGCTGGTGGCGATGCTGTTTCTCTGCCTGCGCGTAGCGGATCTTAAGTCGCTCGGCACGCAGCCGACCTGGCAGCTCTATGCTACCTTCGATAACATCGGCGGGCTGAAAGTGAGCTCGCCGGTCAAAATTGGCGGCGTGGTCATTGGCCGCGTTACCGACATCTCTCTTGAACCTAAAACCCTGCTGCCGCGCGTTACTATGGCGATCAGCGATGAGTACGCCAATAAGATTTCCGACACCAGCTCGCTGGCGATCCGCACGCAAGGCTTACTCGGCGAGCAGTTTTTAGCGTTGAATTTAGGTTTCGACGATCCCGAGCTGGGTTCGGCGATGCTGAAAGACGGCGATACGCTCCGCGATACCAAGTCGGCTATCGTGCTGGAAGACCTGATTGGTCAGTTCCTGTATAAGAGCGGCGGCGACAATAAAAATGGCACGAATAACAAGGATCCGCAGAGCGCCGACAGCGCGCCTGCGGCCCCGGCCCAACCCTGAGAGGTAAAAATTGATGTTTAAGCGTTTACTAATGGTTGCCATGCTGGTCATCGCGCCGCTGGCTGCGGCGAATGCAGCCGATCAAACCAACCCCTATAAGCTGATGAACGAGGCGGCGGCGAAAACCTTCACCCGCCTGAAAAACGAGCAGCCGAAAATCAAGCAGAACCCCAACTACCTGCGCGACGTGGTGCGCCAGGAGCTGCTGCCTTACGTGCAGATCAAATATGCCGGCGCGTTAGTGCTGGGCCGCTACTACCGGGAAGCGACGCCGGCGCAGCGTGAAGCCTATTTCAGCGCGTTCGGCGACTATCTGGCGCAGGCTTACGGCCAGGCGCTGGCGCTCTATCACGGCCAGACTTATCAGATCCAGCCGGAGCAGCCGCTGGGCAACGCCAATATCATCGCGATTCGCGTGACCATTATCGATCCCAACGGTCGCCCGCCGGTACGTCTGGATTTCCAGTGGCGTAAGAACAGCCAGACCGGAAACTGGCAGGCTTACGATATGGTGGCGGAAGGGGTCAGCATGATCACCACCAAACAGAACGAATGGAGCGACCTGCTGCGCACCAAAGGCATCGACGGCCTGACCGCACAGCTTAAAACCTACGCGGCGCAGCCGATTACGCTGGATAAACAGTAACGATGCATGAGTCATTACGCTGGCAGCGTGACGCCAGCACGCTGTCGCTGTACGGCGAACTGAACCGCGATACGCTGCTGGCGCTGTGGCAGCAGCGCGACACGCTGATCGACAAAGCGGAGATTATTGATGTCTCTGGACTGGCGCGCGTCGATTCAGCCGGTCTGGCTTTGCTGGTGCATCTGCGGGAAATCGCGCGCGCGCAGGGCATCACGCCGCGTTTTAGCGGCATCAGCGATAAATTGCAGTCGCTGATTACTCTCTACAATCTTCAGCAGATTATTGTTTCTGCGGAAAAAAGCAGCTGATCGCTTTCTGCTCTGTTAAGCCCCTGTTTTTCGCAGGGGCTTTTGCATGTTTAAGAGTCCGCCGCTTTCCTCTAAGATGTTACCCTTTATTATTTTCAACTTAAGTAATGAGCAATGGAAAACAGTGAAATTCAGGCTGTGCTGATGAAAGCGCTGCCGCTGGAAGAAGTGCATGTGATGAGCAACGACGGTAGCCACTTTCAGGTGATTGCCGTAGGTGAAATGTTTGGCGAACTGAGCCGTGTGAAGAAACAGCAGGCCGTTTACGCGCCGCTGATGGAATACATTGCCGACAACCGCATTCATGCCGTCTCCATTAAAACCTATACCCCTGCTGAATGGGCGCGTGACCGTAAACTCAACGGTTTCTGAGCCTGCATCATGGGCGCTCGCCGCTGGCGAGCTCTACCCGTCTTTAGTTAATTGAGAGCCGTGTTAATGGACAAATTTCGTGTGCAAGGCCCCACCCGTCTGAGTGGTGAAGTGACCATTTCCGGGGCGAAAAATGCCGCGCTGCCGATTCTGTTTGCTGCGTTGCTGGCTGAAGAGCCGGTCGAGATCCAGAACGTGCCGAAGCTGCGCGATATCGATACCACTATGAAGCTGCTGAGCCAGCTGGGTGCGAAGGTTGAGCGCAACGGTTCCGTCCACGTTGACGCCAGCAAAGTCGATATTTACTGCGCACCGTATGAGCTGGTGAAAACCATGCGCGCATCTATCTGGGCGCTGGGCCCGCTGGTGGCGCGCTTTGGCCAGGGACAGGTTTCTCTGCCGGGCGGCTGCGCGATTGGCGCGCGTCCGGTCGATCTGCATATTACGGGTCTGGAGCAGCTGGGCGCGGAAATCAAGCTGGAAGAGGGCTACGTTAAGGCCTCTGTCAACGGCCGTCTGAAAGGCGCGCATATCGTGATGGATAAGGTAAGCGTCGGCGCGACGGTCACCATCATGAGCGCCGCGACGCTGGCGACCGGCGTCACCATCATTGAGAACGCAGCGCGCGAGCCGGAAATTGTCGATACCGCCAACTTCCTGATTACGCTGGGCGCGAAGATCAGCGGCGCAGGCACCGATAAGATCACCATTGAAGGCGTTGAGCGTCTGGGCGGCGGCGTCTACCGCGTGCTGCCGGATCGTATCGAAACCGGCACCTTCCTGGTAGCGGCGGCGATCTCAGGCGGTAAAGTGCTGTGTCGCAACACCCAGCCGGACACGCTGGACGCGGTGCTGGCGAAACTGCGCGACGCGGGCGCCGACATTGAAACCGGCGATGACTGGATCAGCCTGGACATGCATGGCAAACGCCCTAAAGCGGTAAACGTGCGTACCGCGCCGCACCCTGGCTTCCCGACGGATATGCAGGCGCAGTTCACCCTGCTTAACCTGGTCGCGGAAGGGACGGGCGTGATCACCGAAACGATTTTCGAAAACCGCTTTATGCATATTCCTGAGCTGATTCGTATGGGCGCGCACGCGGAGATCGAGAGCAACACCGCTATCTGTCACGGCGTGGAAAAACTCTCCGGCGCACAGGTAATGGCGACCGACCTGCGCGCATCGGCGAGTCTGGTGCTGGCGGGCTGCATCGCTGAAGGCACGACGCTGGTGGATCGCATCTACCATATCGATCGCGGCTATGAGCACATCGAAGACAAGCTGAAGGCGATGGGCGCTCAGATTGAGCGCGTAAGCGGCGAGTAATCGCGACTTTTATCTTTACTGAAACCAGCCACGTTCGCGCGGCTGGTTTTTTTGTGCCTGAACGATCTTCAGGTGCTGGTGGGATCCTGCTTGCACTTCTCATGCCCTGAAGGGGATCGAATACGCTTTTTACGATCCAGCAGCAGATGCGTCTTCGGATCGTAGTAGCGGCTTGGCCAGATCTCAGCGGGATGGACGTTAATCGCGTCGGCAATCAGCCATTCGCCTTTTGGCCATGGACGCGACAGGGCATTTGCCAGCGTGGATGAACTTAATCCTGCCTGGCGTGATAATGCCGCCAGCGTTGTACCGCGTCTGCGCAGCGCGGCTATCACATCGGCTGGATGCCAGTCTTTATTCCTTTTTTGCATATCGCATTCTCCTTGTTCCTTGCATGTCTGTTCCCTGTATAGCCAGGGGGCGTTATCGGTTTCTCTTATCTGGAAATTTATAGAAATTTTATAACAGAAACGTTCCATTTCTTTCCAGTAATTTTTGGAGCAGTCCCGAGAAGTGCGCACCACTACGCAAAAGTACGGCAACAGGCAGAATGTATTGCTGAAAAAGTCGAGGCAGAGAGGAAAGAAGAGAGCGGAGCTGCGCAGGCAGCTCCGGGGGATATCAGAAATCGCGCTGTACAGACATATGCGCCAGCGCTTCAAGCGCGCTGCGCCAGGGGGATTCCGGCAGCGCGCTGAGCGCCTCAATCGCTTTGTCCGCTTCCTGTTCGGCGCGCTTGCGCGTCCACTCCAGCGAGCCGCACTGCTGCATCGCGGCCAGCACCGGTTCGAGAAGATGACGGCCATTGCCCTGTTCGATCGCTTCGCGGATCATTTTCGTCTGTTCCGGCGTGCCGTTATGCATCGCATGCAGCAGCGGCAGCGTCGGCTTACCCTCGCTCAGATCGTCGCCGGTATTTTTGCCCAGCGTGGCGCCGTCGGCGCTGTAGTCGAGCAGATCGTCGATTAACTGGAAAGCCGTGCCGAGAAAGCGACCGTAATCCTGCATCGCTTTTTCCTGCGCCGGAGTCGCTTCGGCGAGAATGGCGGATGCCTGCGACGCCGCCTCGAACAAACGCGCGGTTTTGCTGTAAATCACGCGCATATAGCTCTCTTCGGTGATGTCAGGGTCGTTGACGTTCATCAGCTGCAGCACTTCACCTTCGGCAATCACGTTCACCGCTTCGGACATCAGCGCCAGGATACGCAGCGAACCCATGCTGGTCATCATCTGGAAAGCGCGGGTGTAGATAAAATCGCCGACCAGCACGCTGGCCGCATTGCCGAACGCCGCGTTCGCGGTGGCTTTGCCGCGACGCATATCGGATTCATCCACCACGTCGTCATGCAGCAGCGTCGCGGTGTGGATAAATTCGATCAGCGCCGCGTTAGTGACGTGCAGTTCGCCCTGATAGCCCAGCGCGCGTGCTGAGAGCACGGCGATCATCGGACGGATGCGCTTACCGCCGCCGCTGATGATGTAATAGCCCAGCTGATTAATCAGCGAGACCTCGGAATTCAGCTGGTCGAGGATGGTCTGGTTGACGGCCGCCATATCCTGCGCGGTTAATTCATTAATTTGTTCTAAGTTCATTCGTCTGTTCAGCTTTGACTCGTTTCAACGGCTCATGGTACGTGCTTTAACCAGCCTGAGTTCAGGTAATCTGTTACTGATTGTACTTGAATTTTCCGGATGAGAAACGTTTGCGATCGGCCTGTGTTTTTTTTCTGCAAGAGAGTGCAAAGTGCACTTGTCTTCTGCTGGAGTTTTGCGTAGAATTCGCGCCCTATTGTGAATATTTATCGCGCCGCCTGATGAACGAAAGGCATGCGCAGAAGCGGAGTTTTATATGTACGCGGTTTTCCAAAGTGGTGGTAAACAACACCGAGTAAGCGAAGGTCAGACCGTTCGCCTGGAAAAGCTGGACATCGCAACCGGTGAAACCATTGAGTTTGACCAGGTGCTGATGATCGCAAATGGCGAAGACGTGAAAATCGGCGCGCCACTGGTTTCAGGCGGCGTGATCAAGGCTGAAATCGTTGCTCACGGTCGTGGCGAGAAAGTTAAAATCGTTAAGTTTCGTCGTCGTAAGCACTACCGTAAGCAGGCTGGCCACCGTCAGTGGTTCACTGATGTGAAAATTACTGGCATCAGCGCTTAAGAGGAGATCTGACAAATGGCACATAAAAAGGCTGGTGGCTCGACTCGTAACGGTCGTGACTCCAATGCAAAACGTCTGGGTGTAAAACGTTTCGGTGGCGAATCTGTTCTGGCAGGTAGCATCATCGTTCGTCAGCGTGGCACTAAATTCCACGCCGGTAACAACGTAGGTTGTGGTCGTGACCACACTCTGTTCGCTACCGCAGACGGCAAAGTAAAATTCGAAGTGAAAGGTCCGAACAACCGTAAATACATCAGCATCGTTGCTGAGTAAGGTTGTCGTGACGCAGACAGCGACTGTCTGAACGCACGAATAAAAGCCCCGCAGCCATTGCGGGGCTTTTTACATTCTGCGACCTGTCGTTCTGTATTGCTGTACACTTTATGTACGCCTGATGCAAATCAGTCCTGATTTATCCGCCGCCGGTCAGCGCAGACAGACCCTGGCGGACCCGTCCGCTGCTCTCTCAGGAGCGCGGACGACTGTGTGACGGAGAAATAAAATGAAGTTTGTTGATGAAGCGACAATCCTGGTGGTTGCCGGCGATGGCGGCAATGGCTGCGTCAGCTTCCGCCGTGAGAAATATATTCCTAAAGGCGGCCCGGACGGCGGCGACGGCGGCGACGGCGGTGACGTTTACCTGGTTGCCGACGAAAACCTGAATACCCTGATTGACTACCGCTTTGAAAAATCTTTCCGCGCCGAGCGCGGTCAGAACGGCCAGAGCCGGGACTGTACCGGCAAGCGCGGTCAGGACATCATCGTCAAGGTGCCGGTCGGCACGCGCGTGATCGATCAGGGTACCGGCGAAACGCTGGGCGACATGACGCGCCACGAGCAAAAGCTGATGGTCGCCAAAGGCGGCTGGCACGGGCTGGGCAACACCCGCTTTAAGTCTTCGGTAAACCGTACGCCGCGTCAGAAAACCATGGGTACGCCGGGCGAGAAGCGCGATTTACAGCTGGAGCTGATGCTGCTGGCCGACGTCGGCATGCTGGGCCTGCCGAACGCCGGCAAATCGACCTTTATCCGCGCCGTATCGGCGGCTAAGCCAAAAGTGGCGGACTATCCGTTTACCACGCTGGTGCCGAGCCTGGGCGTGGTGCGTATGGACAGCGAGCAGAGCTTTGTGGTTGCCGATATCCCGGGCCTGATTGAAGGCGCTGCCGAAGGCGCTGGCCTCGGCATCCGCTTCCTGAAGCACCTGGAGCGCTGCCGCGTGCTGCTGCACCTTATCGATATCGCGCCGATTGACGAGTCCGATCCGGTGGAAAACGCGCGTATTATTCTCGGCGAGCTGGAAAAATACAGCGACAAGCTGTTCAACAAGCCGCGCTGGCTGGTGTTCAACAAAGTTGACCTGATCAGCGAAGAGGAAGCGCAGGCGCGCGCCAAAGCGATTGCTGAGGCACTGGGCTGGGAAGAGAAGTACTACCTGATCTCTGCGGCAAGCCGCCAGGGCGTTCAGGATCTCTGCTGGGACGTGATGAGTTTCATCAACGCCAACCCGAAAGAAGCGGAAGAAGAAGAGAAGAAACCCGAGAAAGTCGAATTCATGTGGGATGATTACCACCGTGAAGCGATGGAAAGCGCGGTTGAAGAAGAAGATGAAGAGTGGGATGACGACTGGGACGAAGATGACGACGAAGGCGTCGAAATCATCTACCAGCGTTAATGCCGGAAAAAAGGGACAGCGAAAGCTGTCCCTTTTTGTTTATCCCAGCACCGCCACCGTCAGACGCGACGAGCAGCAGAGCTGGCCGCGCGCGTTGCGGATCTCTATCTGCCACACCTGATTGCGTGAGCCGATATGCAGCGGACGGCAGATGCCGCGCACTTCGCCGCTGGAGACTGAGCGGTGGTGGCTGGCGTTCACCTCAATGCCGACCACGCTTTTTCCCTCTTCGGTGCAGAGATAGCCAGCGATCGATCCCATCGACTCCGCCAGCACCACCGACGCGCCGCCGTGTAGCAGGCCGAAAGGCTGATGGGTACGCGCGTCAACTGGCATTACCGCTTCCAGATAGTCGTCGCCGATCGCGGTAAAGCGGATGCCGATATGCGCCACCAGCGAGTTCTCGCCGATAGCGTTCAGCGCGTCGAGATCGGTTTCGCGTTTCCAGATCGCCATCGGTCAGGCTCCCAGCGTCGCGCCGCCGTCGACCACGATATCCTGCAGTACGACATGGCTGGCGAGATCCGAGGCGAGGAACAGTACGTTATGGGCGATCTCCTGCGGTCTGGCGATCTTACGCAGCGGGATCCCAAGCTTATATTGATCCGGGAAGCCGTCGATCATCTCCTGTTCGGCGGTCGGCGTATGCCACAGGCTGCGCTGCATCTCGGTATCGGTCGAACCGGGCGAAACGATATTGCACCGAACGCCATAAGGCGCCATCTCCAGGCCCACCGTCAGGGCAAGGCTGCGCAGCGCGGCTTTCGACGCGCCGTAAGCTGACATGCCAATACGCGGCGCGTGCGCCGAGTTAGAGGCGATAGTAACGATGGCACCCGCCCGCTGCTGGCGAAAGAGCGGCAGCGTCTGCTGAAACATATTAAAGGCGCCGCCGACATTGACCGCCAGACAGGCCTGGAAATCTTCAAATGAGATTTCATCGGTCGCGCCGATGCGCAGGATGCCCGCGCCATTTACCAGCACGTCGAGCCGCGGCTGCTGCGCCAGCAGAGGCTGGCACGTCGCTTTCACCTGCTCCGGGTCCGCAACGTCCAGCCTGTGGCAGGCGAAAGGGTAGTCATGGTCGTGAAAGCGCAGGTCGAAGCCCTGAACCTGCGCGCCCGCCGCATGGAAAGCGAGCGCGGTGTGATAGCCGATGCCCTGGCCTGCGCCGGTTACCCAGACGATTTTACCGCTGAAATCAAAGTGCTGGCTCATTGTGCAGGCTCCCGCGACAGCAGCGTCCACCAGCTGTCGATGGTCGGGTTTTTTGCCAGGCTAACGAAGTCGATATCGCCGTGTACCTGACGCCAGCGCGCCGCCAGCGCCATCATGCGAACGGAATCCAGACCGTAGTCGATCAGGTTCTCGCTATCTTCCGGCACGTCGTCATCCTCCAGCAGCGGCAGGATCAGCGCGCGCAGATCGTCTTTGCTGAGCGGCAGCGGCATCAGATCGGCGGTCATCACTACTTTGCCGCTGCGTCCGGCGGTATAGGTCAGCGCCATCATATGCTCTTCGCGGCTAAAGTCAGCCAGCGCATCCGCCACCATAAAGGGCTGAATATTGCGCATAAAGGCGTCGGTGGCGGTGGTCAGGCAGCCGATGTGCGCATAAACGCCGGTAATAATCAGCTGGTCGCGACCCATCTCCTGCAGGATCGACTCCAGCGGCGAGCGTACAAAGGCGCTGTAACGCCACTTGGTCAGTACCTGATCCTCCGCATCGGGCGCCAGCGCATCCACGATCTTCTGCTGATCCGGATGTTTGTTCAGGCCCGGCCCCCACATATCGTTGAGCAGCGCGCGATCTTCATCGCTCTGCTGATTGGGCTGCGCGGTATAGAACACCGGAATGCCCTGCGCCTTACACCAGGCGCGCAGGCGGGCGATATTCTCCACCACCTGATTAACCAGCGGGCTGTTTTCGCCCCAGAAGTTAAGGAAATAGGCCTGCATATCATGAATAAGCAGCGCGGCGCGCTGCGGCTCCAGCGTCCATTTCACCTTGTTGGTGGGCAGCTCGGCGGCGGCAGGCAGCGGATATGAGGTCAGTTTTGGAATAGCCATAAAATCTCCGGAACAGGTCAGGCTTGTGCTTGTTGATCGGCAAGCTGTTGGCGCAGGCGTTTCTTGTCTACTTTGCCGACGGGCGTCAGCGGCAGTTCATCCACGCAGGTAATACGGTCGGGCAATTTATAGTCGGCGACGCCCAGTTCGCGCAGGTGGCGTCGCAGCGCCACCGGCTTGATCGGCTGACGGGAAACGATAAAGGCGCAGCTCTTTTCGCCCATCAGCTCATCCTGCATCGACACCAGCGCCGCATGGATCACGTCGGCATGGCGCTGCAGGAGGTTTTCAATCTCCTCTGCGGCGATCTTTTCGCCGCCGCGGTTGATCTGATCCTTTTCACGGCCCTGTACGGTGATGTAGCCCTGCGGGTTAATCTCGATCAGATCGCCCGAGCAGTAAAAACCCTCAGCGTCGAAGCTGGCCGCGTTGTGCTCCGGGCTTTTGTAATAGCCGCGAAAGGTATAAGGGCCACGCGTCATCAGTCGGCCGATAGCGCCGGTTGGCAGCGGATTGCCGTTTTCGTCTGCCACCCAGACCTCATCGTCCGGTGAAATTGGACGGCCCTGCGTGGTGAGTATGGTTTTCTCGTCGTCGTCGAAGCGGGTGTAGTTCACCAGGCCTTCAGCCATGCCGAACACCTGTTGCAGCCGGCAGCCGATCTCGCTCTGAATACGCGCCGCGATGGTTTCGCTCAGCTTCGCTCCGCCGACCTGCATACGCTGCAGAGACGCCAGCGCCTTATTGCTGCCCCACTCATTGATCGCCTGCAGCCAGAGGCTGACGGCGGGCGGCACCAGGCCGGTGTCGGTCACCTGATGCTTTTCGATCAGCGGGAAGCAGTTCGTCGCGCTGGGATCTTCGGCCAGAATCACCTGGCCGCCCGCATAGAAGACGCCCAGCGAGCCGGGCGAACTCATTGCAAAGTTATGCGGCGCGGGCAGGGCGATCAGGTAACGCGTTTCGGCCGTGACTGCGCAGATCTCGTCGCTGGCGCGAATGCTGTAGTAGTAGTCATTATGAGTACGCGGGATAAGCTTTGGCGTTCCGGTGCTGCCGCCGGAGAGCTGGAAAAGAGCCACGTCGTCGGCGGCGGTCGGCGTTGGCCGGTAGTCGCCCGCCGCTTCGGCCATCAGCGCTTCCAGGGTAGTGTCCGGCTGGCTGTCATTGCGCAGGATCACCTGCCGCAGCGAGGGCTGGGCGGCGCACAGCGCGTCGATAAAGCTATCGTCGGCGAACAGCGCATGGCGACGATCGGCGATCAGCAGCGCGGGTTCGATCTGCGCGGCGTAGGCCTGCAGCTCGGTGCGCTGGTGGCTGAACAGCGCATAGACCGACACGACGCCCAGCTTAAACAGGGCGAAAACGGTGACGTAGAAGTCAGCGACATTGCCGAGCTGCACCAGCGCGGTATCGCCGTTTTTCAACCCGCGGCGCTGTAGCGCGGCGGCCAGGTTGTCGCTGCGCTGCGCCAGCTGACGGTAGCTCAGCTGCAGATCGCCCTCGATAATGGCGATGGCGTCGCTGTTTTTATGACGCTCCAGGATATCGGTCATCGGCACATCCAGCCAGTAACCTTTCTCGCGGTAGCGCGCCGCCAGATCGTCTGGCCAGCGGTGGTAGGGGATCGACATGGTATTTCCTTTATTGCAGTCCAAAAGCGCGCAGCATGGTGTCGAGCTTGACACCGGTCTCGCGCCATTCTGATTCCGGTTGCGAATCCGCCACGATGCCCGCGCCAGCGAACAGGCGCACCCGCGCGCCCTGTACGGTGCCGCAGCGGATGGTCACGACCCATTCGCCGTTGCCCTGATCGTCGCACCAGCCAACGATTCCGCCGAACAGCCGACGGTCAAACGGCTCCAGCGTCTGGATCAGCTGCTGCGCGCGCTGATGCGGGAAGCCGCTCAGGGCTGGTGTCGGATGCAGCAGACAGGCGAGCGACAGCGCGTTCTCCTGTTCGTCGAGCGCTTCGCCGTCGATCTGCGTCGCCAGATGCCACAGCGTGGCGGTCGTCAGCAGAGAAGGGGTGGCGGGAACCGAGAGCAGGCGGCTGCGCGGCTGCAGCACCTCACGCATCGCATCTGTCACCAGCTTATGCTCGTGGCGATCTTTCGCCGACTGCATCAGAGCGTCGCCGGCGGCCCGGTCGCGCGCTGCGACGGCGTCGCGACGCGCAGATCCGGCGAGCGGACAGGAGCTGAAATCGCGCCCCTCTTTGCGCAGCATCAGCTCCGGGCTGGCGCCGACCAGCGAGCCGCCCTGCGGCAGCGGCAGGTGAAAGTGATAGCTGTCAGGGTTTTGCGCCACGATGCGCTGCATCAGTGCGGCGATATCCACCGGCTGTTCCGTCACGATATCCATCAGGCGCGACAGCACCACTTTATCCAGCTCGCCGCGCTGCGTGGCCATAACGGCCTGCGCCACCATCGCGGTAAAAGCATCGTGCTCCGGCACGGCGGCGCGGCGACGCACCTGCGGCAGCGGCGCCTGAACCGCCGTCAGCGCACCTTGTAAATCGGCGCGGTCAAAGGTCTGATGCGATTCAGGGATAAACAGCGCGGCGGGCTGCGTGACGTCGAAGGGGATAGCGCCGACCAGGATCGGATGGGCAATACCCTGTTTTTTTGCCGCGGCGAAGTGGCGGCGCAACTGCTGTTGAAAATCGCCGTTTAGCGCATCGCCATCGGTCACCGGGGTGGTGACGGTGGTGTAGCAGCCTTGCGTAGCGATACTGCGCCACGGAGATGTGAAGATAAAACCCCGACACAGCGCGGAGAAATCCTGAAGCTGGGGATTTCCAAACGTCAACGTTTCAACCATAATTTTCACCTATAAATGATAAGATAATTAATAATGATTATCATTTGTATTGTGGTTCTGTAACCTACGTTGATTGGGCCGGAGTGTCAATAAATTCGCGGCGTTCAGCGCGCGATCTCAGCGTGTTTCAGAAAGGTGGCAGGGCTTTGTCTTACAGTAAAAGGTGGACTGAATCTTATGTTTAAGCGGACTTTTATGACGGTGGCCGCGCTGCTTTTCGTCACGTTGCTGGCTAACCCGGACGCGCGGGCCGAAGGCGGCTGGCCGCGCACGCTGCAAAGCGCCCACGGCAGCGTGACGCTGCCAAAAGCGCCGCAGCGTATCGTCTCGACCAGCATGACGCTGACCGGCTCGCTGCTGGCGATCGACGCGCCGGTAATCGCCAGCGGCGCAACCGCTCCAGGCAGCCGTCTGGCCGACGATCAGGGTTTTTTTCGTCAGTGGGGCGACGTAGCGAAGCGTAAAAACGTTAAGCGCCTCTATATCGGCGAACCCAGCGCCGAAGCAGTGGCCGCCGAAGCGCCGGACCTGATTATCGTCAGCGCCACCGGCAACGATTCCGCCATTAAGCTGGTGGATCAGTTCTCGGCCATTGCGCCGACGCTGGTGGTGAACTATGACGACAAAAGCTGGCAGCAGCTGGTGACGCTGCTTGGCGAAGCGACCGGCCACGAAGCTGATGCGGCGGCGCGCGTTAAGGCGTTTGATGAGCAGGAGGCGGCGCTGAAGCAGAAAATTACGCTGCCGCCGCAGCCCGTTTCCGCGATGGTATTTAACGGCGATGGCCGCGCGGTGAACCTCTGGACCAGCGAATCGGCGCAGGGCAAGCTGCTGGAGCAGCTCGGCTTTACGCTCGCCGTGCCGCCCGCCAACCTGCAGCAGATGCACAGCATGGGCCAGCGCAAAGATATTATTCAGCTCTCTGGCGAAAATGTCGCCAGTGGCCTGAACGGCAATAGCTTCCTGCTGTTCGCCGCAGAAGATCAGACCGCGCAGCAGTTGATGCAAAACCCTTTCCTGGCGCAGACCGCAGCGGTGAAACAGCGGCAGGTTTATGCGCTGGGCGCGGATACCTTCCGTCTTGACTACTACAGCGCCAGCCACCTGCTGGCGCGTCTGGAGCAGCTGTTCGTTAAGTCATAACGCTTCGTCCGCCAGCGTCGGCGCTGGCGGCTGATAGCGTCGTAGCCTCGCCATCAGGATCCACATCGCTAACCCCAGCAGCGCCGCGCCGAAACCGAAAAGCGCGGCGGCCTGCTGCGGCAGCAGCCATGTCCCCATCGCGCCAATCAGCGCCGCGCCGACTGCATCGCCGGTAACATTCTGCGCCGTCCAGAGGCTGTTGATGCGCCCCAGCAGCGCATCAGGCGTCAGCGACTGGATCAGCGTGTATTGCACCAGGCTGTTAATGGCGTTGAAGTAGCCGAACGCCGCCAGACACGCCAGGCTGAGCGCGAACAGCGGCATCAGGCTAAACAGCCCAAGCGCGAGAAAGGCGGCGATAGCGCTGCCCAGGATCAATCTCCCAGGCTGCGGCGACTGCGTCAGGCGTCCGCTGGTCAATGCGCCCAGCGCCGCGCCGAGCGGCACGGCGGCATACATCAGGCCCAGCTCATCGAGACTGACCTGCCAGTGCGGCGCCAGCGCCGGATAGAGCACGCGCACCGCGCTCGCCAGCGTTACCAGCGCGCCGATCAGCGCAGCCATACCGACCACCGGCGCGGCGAAAAGAAACTGCACGCCGCTGGCAAGCGCCCTGAGCGGATGCTCGCGCGGCTGGGGCGGCGGCGGCATCACGGGCAGCCTGAGCAGGGTTAACACGGTGAGCAGCGTACCGAAGGCGGCGAGCGCGTAGTTCCACGCCGCGCCGCCGTGCGCCAGCACCACGCCACCGATGGCGGGCGAGAGGATCGCGCCGAAGCGTACCGTCAGCATGGTAATGGCGCCCGCCTGCATCAGATTTTCGCGTCCCACCAGCGCCGGGGTCGCCGCCAGCAGCGCGGTGACCCCGAGCGCGCCGAAAAAACCGTCCCATAAACCCAGCAGGAAAACCGCGCTGACCGAAGGCGTCGGCAGCGAAGCGTTAATGGCCAGCGCCACGAAGCCGAGGCCGCAGGTGGATCGCGCCATCAGGATCAGACGCTTGCGTTCATAGCGATCCGCCAGCACGCCGCCGGTCAACAGCCCGATAAACATGCCTGCGCCCGCCAGGGTGACCGCCAGCCCGACCAGCGCAGGAGAGCGGGTCAGCTGCTGAATTTGCACCGGAACGGCAATGGCCAGCATGCCGAGCGCGACAATAGAGATAAAGCGGGCGATAAAAACCGCGCGAAAAGCGGGATGGGTCTTCAACAGGCTGAGGTCGATCAGATGGGAGGGTTTGGTCATTTCTGTGCCTTTTGCTGCGGTTTTCCTCGTTATGGTCGAGGAGAATCATGGTAACATACAAAATACGAGTAATAACGATAACAAGTATCATTATCAAATTGATGCGCCAGACGCGTCAGTGAACAGTGAAGGTTCGGAACGTTATGCGCCAACTCACCGCAATAGCCGCCTCAGGGATGCTGCTGTTGCTCTTGCTCGCGCTCAGCCTGATGCTCGGCGCCAAATCAATCGCCATCCATGATGTTTATCTTGCCCTGACTACCCGCTGCGACAGCGCCGACTGCATAATTGTGCGCGAAGCGCGCCTGCCGCGTACCCTCGCAGGTTTAATGGCGGGTTGCGCGCTGGGGCTGGCGGGCGCGCTGATGCAGAGCCTGACGCGTAACCCGCTCGCCGATCCCGGCATCCTGGGCGTTAATGCGGGCGCAGGTTTTGCCGTGGTGCTCGGCATCGCCCTGTTCGGCGCGGATTCGCCCGCCGACTGGCTCGGCTTCGCCTTTGGCGGCGCGCTGCTGGCGTCGCTGCTGGTGGCGCTGACCGGCGCGCTCGGCGGCGGCCGCGTAAATCCTGTGCGCCTGACCCTGGCGGGCGTGGCGCTGGGCGCGGTGCTGGAAGGGCTGACTTCCGGCCTTTCTCTTCTGAACCCCGATATTTACGATCATCTGCGCTTCTGGCACAGCGGCTCGCTGGATATTCGCAGCGTTGCTGTACTGCGCGTGACGTATCCGGCTGTGGCTGTGGGCGTGCTGATTGCGCTGCTGCTGTCGCGCTCGCTCAACAGCCTGAGCATGGGCGGCGATCTGGCGACGGCGCTCGGCACGCGCGTGGCGCGAACGCAGATTCTGGGACTGCTGGCTATCGCCCTGCTGAGCGGCGCCGCGACGGCCGCCGTTGGCCCCATCGCCTTTGTCGGGCTGATGACGCCGCATCTGGCCCGCTGGCTGTGGGGCAACGAGCATCGCTGGATGCTGCCTGGCACGCTGCTGATTACGCCCTGTCTGCTGCTGGCCGCCGATATTCTCGGGCGTCTGATGGTGCCCGGCGAGCTGCGCGTCGCCGTCGTTACCGCACTGATCGGCGCGCCGATGTTGATTGTGCTGGTGCGCCGCAAGCTGGGAAGAGGGCAGGTATGAGCCGGGCGATGAGGCATACAATCTGGCTGCTGGCAGCCTGCGCGCTGCTGGCTTTTTTTGGCGTCACCCGCGGCGCGCTGCCGATTACGGGCGCGCAGCTCTGGCAGTTAATCACCGGTGAGGCGGCGCGCAACGTTCAGCTGATTGTGCTGGAGTGGCGCCTGCCGCGCGTGACAATGGCGTTGCTGATCGGCGCAGCGCTGGGCGTCAGCGGCGCGATTTTTCAGTCTTTGCTGCGCAACCCGCTCGGCAGCCCCGACATACTCGGCTTCAATACCGGCGCCTACAGCGGCGTGCTGGTGGCGCTGGTGCTGTTTCACCAGCACAGCGAAGCGATAACGCTGGCGGCGCTGCTGGGCGGCGTACTTACCGCAGGCGTGGTCTATCTTTTCGCCTGGCGCAACGGCGTTGAGACCTTCCGGCTGATTATCGTCGGTATCAGCGTACGTGCGCTGCTGATGGCGCTCAACGGCTGGCTGATTATCAGCGCCTCGCTGGAGGCGGCGCTCAGCGCGGGGCTATGGAGCGCCGGATCGCTCAACGGCATCACCTGGGCGAAAACGACGCCGGTGATCGTCGTGCTGCTGGCGGCGCTGCTGATGACCGCGCTAATGGCGCGGCGTATGCGTCTGATGGAGATGGGCGACGATACCGCCTGCGCGCTGGGCGTGCCGGTGGAGCGCAGTCGGCTGTGGCTGATGCTGCTCGGCGTGGTGCTGACCGCCGCCTCGACCGCGCTGGCTGGCCCCATTTCGTTCGTCGCGCTGCTGGCACCGCAGATCGCCCGTCGCCTGTGCGGCGGCATCAAAGGCGCGCTGCCGCTGGCGGCGCTGTGCGGCGCGCTGCTGCTGCTGGCGGCGGACTACGCGGCGCAGCACCTTTTCCTGCCTTATCAGCTGCCGGTCGGCGTGATTACCGTCAGCCTCGGCGGGCTTTATCTGATTACACTACTGGTTCGGGAGGCACGACGCCAATGACAGAGAAGATTGCCCGCCTGCAGGGCGATGCGCTGACGCTGGGCTACGAGAAAAAAATTGTGGCGGAGGCGCTGTCGGTAACGATTCCGGATGGCGAACTGACGGTGATTATCGGCCCCAACGCCTGCGGCAAATCGACGCTGCTGCGGGCACTGAGCCGCCTGGCGCCGCCGCTCAAGGGGCAGGTGCTGCTCGACGGCGAGGCGATTTCGCGTTTCTCTACCAAAGAGGTGGCGCGGCGTCTCGGTCTGCTGCCGCAAAGCTCGCAGGCGCCGTCGGGCATCAGCGTCAGCGAACTGGTGGCGCGCGGCCGCTATCCGCATCAGCCTTTATTTGGTCGCTGGCGCGATGAGGATGAAGCGGCGGTACAGCAGGCGATGCAGGCGACCGGCGTGGCGGATATCGCTGCGCAGCCGGTGGAGCAGCTCTCCGGCGGGCAGCGTCAGCGCGTCTGGATCGCTATGGTGCTGGCGCAGCAAACGCCGCTGCTGCTGCTGGACGAACCCACGACCTGGCTCGATATTACCCATCAAATTGAACTGCTGGAGCTGATGCAGGATCTTAATCAGCAGCATGGCCGCACGCTGGTGGTGGTGCTGCACGATCTCAATCAGGCGTGTCGCTACGCCACCCACCTGATTGCGATGCGCAGCGGCCAGATTGTCGCCGAGGGCAAGCCGTCTGAGATTATTACGCCGGAGCTGATTGAGGCGGTGTATGGGCTGCGCTGCATGATCGTGCAGGACCCGGTGGCACACACGCCGATGATTGTGCCGCTGGGGCGCGGCGGAAGCGGAAGGACGAATCAAAAACCGCACTAAACATGGCAGAGCGGGTAGTCTGGTCCGAAGAGCAAAGCGTCCCGCGGCATGGATGGCGCGGGCCGAGCGGGCATGGATGCCTTGAGCGACTTTGCGATCGGACCAGACTACCCGTGACCGCACCTTACTCTGGAATCAGGCAAACTTTGCCAGCAACTGCTGCAACTGCGGACCGATCTGCGCGAACATGCGCGGCGAGATAATCTCTACGTGGGCGCACGCCAGCGGCCGAACCTCAAGCTCGCCTACATAGGGCGCCCAGGCGCGGCGCGCATCCTGACCCGGCTGCTGCGTCTGGGTGGCGAGGAACAGCGTGGCGCGGCCGTTGAAGCGCGCGCTGCGTGCCGTCGCCAGCAGGCGTACCGAACTGGCGTAGTTGGCCTCAATCGCATCGAACATCGCTTCCAGCCCTTCGCCCGCCTGCTGACGCTGCGCGGCGACAAACTGTTCGCGTTCGCGGTTAACCTCATCCAGCACCGCCGGATCCAGCTGGTTCTCGCCACGTTTCTCATCCCAGTTCTGCGTCTCAGGCGGCCAGGTATCAAGCAGGCCGAGGAACGCTACCTCTTCGCCAAGCGCCTCCAGCCGCGCGGCGATGCCCTGCGCCAGGGTGCCGCCCAGCGAATAGCCGAGGAAGTAGTAAGGACCGTGCGGCTGCTGCTGGCGCAGCGTGGCGAGGTGCGCGTCGCAGACCGCGTCCAGATGCGCCGCCTGACTGAGCGGGCCGCTGGCGTCGGGCGACTGGATGCCGACGATTGACCAGCGTGCGTCAAGATAGCGCTGCAGAACACTGAACTGCCAGGCGAAGCCCGACGCCGGATGGAAGCAGAAGAGCGTCGGCCCGCTGCCCTGGCGCAGCGGCAGTACCGGCTCGAAGCCAGCGTTTTGCGCCGCCTGCGCGTCGCTCAGCAGGGCCGCCAGCTTCTCAACCGTAGCGGCGACCATAATCTGACCGACGGAAACCGGCAGTTGCAGTTCGCGCCGCAGCTGCGCTGCCAGGCGCATCGCCAGCAGTGAATGACCGCCCAGCGCAAAAAAGTCCTCCTGCGCGCCGACGCTGTCGCGCGCCAGCAGCGTGGCGAACGCCTCCGCCAGCTGCGTCTCCAGTCCCGGCAGCGGCGCGCGGCCCGCGTCGTTCGCGCGGCTTTGCGGCAGCGGCAGGGCTTTGCGGTCCAGCTTACCGTTGCTGCTGAGCGGCAGCGCCTCCAGCTCGACGATCGCGGCCGGCACCATATGCGCGGGCAGCTGTTGCGCCAGCGCGGCGCGTATCGCCTCGGCATCAACCGGCCGATCTGCCACGACATAGCCTACCAGCTGGCGCGCATCGCCCTGCTGCGCGCCGGCGTTGCCCAGCACCACCGCATGCGTCACCGCCTGCAGAACGCCTGGCTGCGACGCCAGCGCATGGTCAATCTCATTCAGTTCAATTCGCTGGCCGCGGATCTTAAGCTGATCGTCGCTGCGGCCAAGGTATTCCACCGCACCGTTAGCGAGCCAGCGCGCAACGTCGCCGGTACGGTACATGCGCGTGCCGTTGCCAAAGGGATCGGCGACAAAGCGGCTGGCGGTCAGGTCGGGGCGGTCGAGGTAGCCGTGCGCCAGCTGCACGCCGGTGAGATAGAGATCGCCAGCGACACCCGGCGGAACCGGCTGCAGGCGCGCATCAAGAATGCGTAAGCCGGTATTCCAGACCGGGAAACCGATCGGCACGCTGGCGCCTTCTACCGCCGCCAACTCGGGGCCGAAAGCGGGATAGTAACTGACGTCTACCGCCGCCTCGGTCGGGCCGTAGAGGTTGTGTAGCGGCACCCGGGTCAGGGCTTCCCACTGACGAGACAGCCCGGCAGGCAGCGCTTCGCCGCTGCAGAAGACGCGGCGCAGGCTGGCGCAGCGCGTAACAGCTTCGTCGTCCTGCAATGAGGCGACGAACGCCGCCAGCATCGAGGGAACAAAGTGCGTGGTGGTGACGCGCCAGCGCGCGAAGAGCTGCTGCAGCGCGTCGGGATCGCGGTGCGCGTCCGGCGGCGCCATTACCAGCTGCGCGCCCGTCAGCAGCGGCCAGAAAAACTCCCAGACGGAGACGTCGAAACTGCTGGGGGTCTTTTGCAAGACCACGTCGTCGGCGGAGAGCGGATAGCTCTGCTGCATCCACAGCAGCCGGTTGACGATCGCCTCATGGCCGACCAGCACCCCTTTCGGTCGTCCGGTCGAGCCGGAGGTATAGATAATATAGGCGCCGTCCTGCGGACGCGGATGCTGAGCATGCTCGCCCGCGGCCGCAGCTGGCAGCAGCGCGTCATAAAAGAGCGGGGCGACAGAAGAAAGCACGGCGAAACGCGCTGCCAGATCGCGGCTGGTGATCAAGGTCTTCGGCGCGGCGTCCTCCAGCATCATTCGCAGGCGATCGTCAGGATAGCCGGTATCAAGCGGCAGATATGCTGCGCCGACGCTAACGATCGCCTGCAGCGCCAGCGACAGAAAGATCGAGCGCGGCAGCGCCACGGCGACGATATCGCCGCGCTGCACGCCGCTGGCGATCAGCTGCTGCGCCAGCGCCTCGACCTGCTGACGCATCTCGCGGTAGCTCAGCTGGTGACGGCTGTCCGCCAGCGCGGGCGCGTCCGGCGTGCGCAGCGCCTGCGCCTGCAGCAGGCTGCTGAGCGTCGCTTCCGGCAGCATTAGGGCGGTCTGGTTGATGCGATCCAGTTGCTGATGCTCCGCCTCGGTGAGCAGATCCAGCTCGCCGCAGGGACGCTCGGGCTGCGCCGCCAGCTGGCGCAGCAGCAGATCGAAACGGCTGGCGTGCTGCGCCAGTACGCTCTCCTGATAACGTTCAGCGTTGGCCAGCAGCTCCAGCGTAAGCTCGCCCTGTTCGCTGATATAGATAGCGATCTCCAGATCGCGCACCGGCCCGGAAGCGAGCTGATGCGTTATGCCCTCAATGCCGTTGAAATCGAGCTGATAGTCAAACATCTTCAGGTTGATAACCGGACCGTAGAGCGGATCGCTATCGCCGAGGCGGCCTGCGTCGCGCTGAACCTGCTCGGCGTCGAAGCGCTGATGGCGGCGCATCTTTTTCACTTCGGCGGCCAGCTGGCGCGCCAGCGCGCTGAGCGGCTGAGCGGGATCGTAGTGCACCGCCATCGGCAGCACGTTAATCACCGGGCCGGTGGCGCAGAGCGCCGCTGAGCCGATGCGGCGCATAAAAATAAAGCCTGCGGCGAAATCATTCTGGCCGCTCAGGCGCGCCAGCCAGAGCGCCACCAGCGCAAAGGCGGCGTCGGCTGCACTGACGTCCATCTGCTGCGTCAGCGTCTGGAAAAGCGCGCGGTCCGGCGAGAGAGTATGGCGCAGCAGCGCGGTGCTGGCGCTCTGTCCAGCCAGCGGCAGCGGGGAGAGGGTGGCGGGCGGCGGCAGCTGCGCGCTCTTCTCGCGCCAGAAGTCGCGGTCCCGCTGCCAGGTCGGCGACGCCTGATAGCGCTGGTACTCCTCTACCACGTCGCTAAAAGGGACAAACGGGGTCGGCTCCGGCGTTTCGTTGCGCATCCATGCGCTGTAGAGGTTGGCGATGCGGCGCGTCAGGGCGGTAAAGCTAAAGCCGTCTACCACCAGGTGATGATAACGCTGATACCAGAACCAGTGCTGCTCACCGAGGCGCATCAGCTGGTGATGCCACAGCGGCGCGCCGCTCAGCACGCGCAGGTCGCCGGACATATCGGCGCGCATCAGGGCGCGCACGGCGGCTTCCGGATCCGCCTCCTGACGCAGATCGACAACCTCAGGCAGCGTAAAGGTCTGCGGCGACAGCCACTGCACCGCTTCGCCCTCACGTTCGCCAAAGGCCATATTCAGCGTGTCGGCCTCCTGCATTCCGGCGACGATCGCCTTGCGCAGCAGCGCGCTGTCCAGCTCGCCGCGCAACTCGACAAAATGCGCGACCGCATAGGCGTTAGCCTGTTGCGACAGCTGATCGGCCATCCAGATGCCGGGCTGCGCCGCAACCAGCGGCAGGATTTTCTGGTCGGTATGAAGGGAATTCATCAGGGTCTCAGACATGGTCGCTCCGGTTCGCAGTCGGGTGAGCGGGGCGAATATCGCGCCAGTTCGCATTGAGCCAGTTCAGACATTCCGCCTGCGGCCGGGGGCCGAATACGCTGCGCCAGCCGGCGGGCAGCGCGCGGAAAGCAGGCCAGAGGCTGTATTGCTGATAAGCGTTTATCAGCACGAGACAATCCTGCTGCGGATCGTCAAAGGGATTAGGTTGCATATCGGTCTCCTGCCCGCACCAGCCGGGCTAGCCAGGCGATTTAAAGAAGATGTTGCCACATTGCTTTCAGTCCGTTGAGCAGGCCGCCGCGCCAGCAGAGCGCGTCGTGGCCGCCGTCGACCGGGTGGAAAATGACCTGATGTCCCGCTGCGGAGAGGTCTTGTTTAAGCTGTTGGTTTGCTTTGAAGATCAGATGCTCGCGACGTCCGGCTTCCAGATAGAAGCGCGACGGCGAAAGACGGTATTCGCCCTGCTGCAGCTGCTGGATCAGCCTGCCGTTGGCCTGGCCGCGCTCCGGCCACCAGAACGAGCCGGAAAGGCTGATGGCGCCGCCGAAATGGTGTGGCCAGTTAAGCGCCGCCCAGACGGAGGAGAGCCCGCCAAAACTCTGCCCGCTCACCAGCGTCTCGGCGGCGCTGGCGCGATGCGGTGCCCAACCCTGCAGCTGCGGCAGCAGCTCTTCCTGCAGGGCCAGCCAGAAATCGGCGTTGCAGGTCAGTTCGCGGCTGCGATGTTCGCGATCGATGATATCGACCATGACATAGACCGCCGGCGGCAGTTCGCCCGCGTCGGTAAGCTGTTGTAATGGCCAGGCGATCGGCATGCTGTTGGCCCAGAACTGACCGTCCAGCAGCAGCGCCAGCGGACGCGCGCTCGGCTGTGCGTCGCCGGTAGCGTAAACCCACACCGAACGACGATTGCCGAGGCGCGCGCTCTGCCAGATATGGTGCTGCAGCGGCAGCACAGGCGCGCAGCCGCTGTCGACCGCCTGCCAGACACGCTGATCGGGTGCCTCAGGGAGATGCAGCGGCGACACGCGCATGCCGCGTCCGCCCGCCCAGCCGCGCAGCGGGTTTAGCGGATCGTTCTGCGCGGTGGGAAATTTTTTGCTCCACCAGGCGCGCAGAGTCTGCATATCTGGTTCGCCCGCAAATGAGGCGGGATCGCTGTCGGGCATCAGGCAGTAGCTGCCGCGCCAGCTGGCAGGCAGCTGCGTGCGCCAGAACCAGACGTCGGTGCCTGCAATGCGGCTGAGCGAGCGGGGCGCGGCGCGCTGATGATGGTCAGTGACGCCGGTTATATTGATCCAGACACGGCGGATGGGAGAGGTGGCTTCGTTCCCCTGCGGATCGCGCCAGAAAAAGGTCACGCCGCATTCGCCGTTACCGACCAGTTCAATTAAAGGAAGCCCCTGCTGCTTTAAGGTATGCCACCAGGATTCACTGCCGGTTTCGTTGGTTAACCATGTCATAAATAGAGTATTTACTGGGCCTGATGCGCGCAAAGTTTCACAGATGTTATGAAGAATACTATTGATAATTATTTGCATTTGCAATAGGGTGTTTCCCGCTCCGATATCAGGAGCGCGCGCGTTCCGCCAGCCTCATCAGCCTGTGTTGTCAGACGGATGTTCCGCGATGGAAAGCCTGGGTGCGGCTGGAATGCTTGCTTGCAAGGAAAGACTCTTTCACCGGCGCGCCCGCAGGAGACGAACAGGTTTCCGCTGGCAATCCAGGAACATAAAAATGCGTAAATTATTCCGTTTGTCCTTAGCCATTTTGATTGAACTCGGCCTGACTGCCACCAGCGTACAGGCTGCAGACAGCAGCAGCACTTCTGCCTCCAGCAGCGGCGACACGCTGGTGGTCAGCGCGGCGCAGCAGAACCTGCAGGCACCGGGCGTTTCGACTATCACCGCCGACGAGATTAAAAAGCGCCCGCCTGCGCGCGACGTGTCGGAAATTATTCGCACCATGCCGGGCGTCAACCTGACCGGCAACTCCACCAGCGGCCAGCGCGGCAACAACCGCCAGATCGATATTCGCGGCATGGGGCCGGAAAATACCCTGATTCTGGTAGACGGCATGCCGATCTCCAGCCGCAACTCGGTGCGGCTGGGCTGGCGCGGCGAACGTGACACGCGCGGCGATACCAACTGGGTGCCGCCGGAGATGATCGAACGCATCGACGTTATTCGCGGGCCGGCGGCGGTGCGCTACGGCAACGGCGCGGCGGGTGGCGTAGTGAATATCATCACCAAAAAAAATGAGGACCAGCAGTGGCATGGTTCCTGGAACGCTTACTACAACGTGCCTGAGCATAAAGAAGAGGGCGCAACGCGGCGCACTAACTTCAGTCTGGAAGGGCCGCTGGGCGATGACGTCAGCTTCCGTCTCTACGGCAATCTGGCGAAAACCCAGGCGGACGCTTACAACATCAACGAAGGACATGCAGCGGAACGTACCGGAACCTATGCCGGAAGCTACCCGGCAGGCCGCGAAGGGGTGATCAATAAAGACATTAACGCCATGCTGCGCTGGGCGTTTGCGCCGATGCAGGCGCTGGAGTTTCAGGCGGGCTACAGCCGCCAGGGCAATCTCTACTCCGGCGACACCCAGAACACCAATACCAGCGATCTGGTGAAGAGCCTCTATGGCAAAGAGACCAACCGGCTCTACCGCCAGAACTTTGCGGTGAAATGGTCCGGCGCCTGGGATAACGGCATCAGCACCAACAGCTACGCGCGCTATGAAAACACGCGCAACTCACGCATTAACGAAGGGCTGGCCGGCGGCACCGAAGGCATCTTCTCTAATAGCGGCTTCAATACGATTGAGCTGAACGATGTGCTGCTGCATAGCGAAATCAGCGTGCCGTTCGAGCTGCTGGTGAATCAGACCGCCACCCTCGGCGTCGAGTGGAACCAGCAGCGTATGAAAGATCCCTCATCTACCACTCAGGCCGCCTCTGACGGCGCGGTGCCGGGCATCTCCAGCAGCGGGCGCAGCCCCTATTCGCAGGCGGAGATCTTCTCGATGTTCGCCGAAGACAATCTGGAGCTGACCGACAGCACCATGCTGACGCCCAGCCTGCGCTTCGATCACCACTCTATCGTCGGCGATAACTGGAGCCCGTCGCTTAACCTGTCCCAGGGCCTGGGAGATGACTTTACGCTGAAGATGGGCATCGGCCGCGCCTATAAAGCGCCGAGTCTCTACCAGACCAACCCGAACTATCTGCTCTACAGCAAAGGCCAGGGCTGCGCCGCCAGCACCGGCTCCTGCTATTTACAGGGCAACAGCGACTTGAAAGCGGAAAACAGCATCAACAAAGAGATTGGGCTGGAGTGGAAGCATGAAGGTTATCAGGCGGGGCTGACCTGGTTCCGCAACGACTACCGCAACAAGATTGAGGCGGGCTATGCGCCGTCCGGCAAAGCCTCTAACGGCACCACTGACATCTATAAGTGGGAGAACGTGCCGAAAGCGGTGGTAGAGGGGCTGGAGGGAACGGTGAACGTTCCTGTGACTGACAGTATCGCGTGGAATAACAACTTCACGTACATGCTGCAGAGCAAGAATAAAGAGACCGGCGATCGCCTGTCGATTATTCCTGAATACACGCTGAATTCTACGCTGAGCTGGCAGGCGACGCAGGATCTGTCGCTGCAAACCACCTTCACCTGGTACGGCAAACAGGTGCCGAAAAAGTATGACTACAAAGGTAATGCCGTGACCGGCAGTGCGACGAAGCAGGTAAGTCCTTACTCCATCATCGGGCTAAGCGGCACCTATGACGTAAATAAATACGCCAGCGTAACGGTCGGCGTCGACAACCTGTTTGACAAGCGTCACTACCGCCAGGGCAACGCGCAGACCACCGGCAATGCCACGACGGGCGCTTATCTCTATGGCGCAGGCGCGAATACCTACAATGAATCAGGCCGTACTTATTATGTCAGCCTGAATACCCATTTCTAATCAGTTAAGACGCAGCGGCAGTACGCAGCGGGCAATCAGCCCGCTGCGATCGCTGCGATTGATTAACTTCAGCTCGCCGTAGTGCATCTGCAAGATGCGTAGGACAATATTCAGCCCCAGACCGCTGCCGCCGTAGCGCTGATCGCGACGGCGAAACGCTTTAGTCAACTCTTCCGCCGCCTCGGGATCGATGCCCGGCCCCTCATCAATAACGCTGAGAATAATGTGGCTGTCGCTCTCTTCCAGGGTTATTGCAATCTGGCTGCCCGCCGGGCTGTAGCGCGACGCGTTTTCCAGCAGGTTGCGCAGCAGCAGACGCAGCAGTACCGGCTCGCCCTGGCTTTGCGCTACCGCTTTTTCCGGCCAGGTAAGCTGCTGCTGGCGCTGTTCCACCAGCTCCCGCATCTCCGGCTGCAGCGGATGCAGTATTTCGGTCAGCCAGTGAACAGGCTGCGCGAGTCCGCTGGCCAGCGCCTGGCTGGCGCGCGCCAGCATCAGCAGCTGTTCAACGGTATGCATCAGTTGATCGATGCGCGCCACCAGCATCTCGCTGTGCGGCACGCCCTGCTGCTGCAACAGCTCAAGGTGCAGGCGCAGCCCGGCGAGCGGCGTGCGCAGCTCATGGGCTGCGTCTGCCGTAAACAGACGTTCCTGCTGTAGCGTATGGTCAAGGCGCGCCAGCAGCTGATTAATCGCGCCGGTAACCGAGACGATCTCTTCCATATCGGACTGAATGTCGAGCGGCGTGAGATTATCGGCGGAGCGCTGCGCCAGGCTGGTCTGCAGCGCGCGTAGCGGACGCACGATCCAGCTAATCGCCCAGAATGAGAGCACCAGCGTCAGGCCCACCATCACCACAGAGGGCAGCAGCAGCGAGGCGATCGCTTCGCGGATCTCATTTTCGACGCGATCGTTGCGCGCCTTGGCGGAGAGGGTTTCGTTAACAAGAAAGCCGATCTGTTCACGGCTCTCATGCCACAGCCAGAACGCGCTCATGATCTGGCAGGTCAGCAGAATCAGCGCCAGCATAATCAGTAAGCGCTGACGCATACTGTTCATTCGCGGTTCTCCAGACGATAGCCGACGCCGCGTACGGTTTTAATCCGGTCCTTGCCCAGCTTGCGGCGCAGATTATGAATATGCACTTCCAGGGTATTAGAGCCGGTATCATCCTGCCAGCTGTAGAGATCCTGCTGCAGCGTTTCGCGGTGCACATTTTGTCCGATGCGCATCAGCAGACGCGTCAGCAGCGCGAACTCCTTGGGCGTGACGTCAAGCGGCTGGTTCTCCAGCAATACCTGCTGCGAAGAGAGGTTGAGCGTCAGATCGCCCTGGCGCAGCATGTTATCGCTGTGGCCCTGATAGCGACGGATCAGCGCGCGCACGCGCGCCTGCAGCTCCGCCAGCGCCAGCGGCTTAATCAGATAGTCGTCGGCACCGGCGTCGAGTCCTTCCACGCGATCCTGGAGCGCATCGCGCGCGGTCAGGATCAGTACCGGTAGATCGACGCCGGATCGCCGCCACTGACGCAGCAGATCGCCGCCGTCGCGATCCGGCAGGCCGAGATCCAGCACGATCAAGCTGTACTGCGCGCTGTGCAGCAACGCATCCGCCTCGGCGGCGCTGGCGGCGCAGTCAACGGCGTAACCCTGGCTGCTCAGGGCCTGAGTCAGGCCCGCCTGCAGCAGTACATCGTCCTCAACGATCAATATTTTCATGCGCTAATTGTTCTGATAGATATCCCGATAGAGTCGGCTCTCAAAGCGTACCAGCGGAACGCGCCGCGTGCGTTGATCCTGCGGCGGTACGGCATAGCCTGACAGGTATTGCACAAAGGCGACGCGCGCGCCGCTGGCGGTGGTAATAAAGCCCGCCAGATTATAGACGCCCTGCAGCGAGCCGGTTTTAGCTGAAACTTTGCCATCGACGCCCGCCTCGTGCAGACCGCCGCGATATTGCAGCGTGCCGTCATGGCCCGCCAGCGGCAGCATGGAGATGTAATCCAGCGTCGCGTCGTTCTTCGCAATGTACTGCAGCACCTGCATCATGGTATCCGGCGCGATAAGATCGTGGCGCGACAGCCCCGATCCATCAACCTGGATACTGTTGCCTAAATCAATGTTGGCTTTCTCGCGCAGGATGCGGCGAACAGCGTCCGAACCCGCGCGGAAGGTGCCAGGCACGTTGAAATAGTGATGGCCGATGGTGCGGAATACCGTATCGGCAATCATGTTGTCCGATTTTTTCAGCATAGTATGCAACAGCGAATGCAGCGGCGCCGACTGGGTCGAGGCCAGCACGGTGCCCGGCGAAGTGACCTGCGTCTGGCGCACCAGATGGCCGCTGTAATCGATATCGGCCTGACGCAGCTCCTGTTTCAGGATCTCGCCGGCCCAGGCGGCGTCGTCCTGTACGGCGAACGCCAGCGGCAGCGGCTCCGCGCGGTGGCGCATACAGCCGGTCAGCGTATAGCGGTTAAGTTCGCCCGGCACTACGTCGAGTTCGCAATATTGCCCTTCGCCACTGTTGCGGCCAATCGTACGCACCTGACTGAACATATGAGCGGGATAGTAAGAGGCGATGCGCACAAAGGCGGTTTCACCCGGGGCACTGGCGCTATAGAGCGAGACGGAGAAACAGTTTTTATCCACAATCGCCGCGCCCGGCGGCGCGCTGAAGCACTGCGTCAGATCGTTCCACGGCCAGCCCGGCGCCATGTCATGACTGGCGAACACCGAGGTGTCGATCACCAGGTTGCCTTTGATATGGGTCACGCCCTGCTTCTTTAGCGCGGCGACCATATTGCGCAGATCCTGACGGCCCAGCGTAGGATCGCCGGCAAAGCGCGCGACCAGATCGCCGTTTAGCGTGCCGTCGCTGATGGCGCCTTTGGTTTCCAGCGTGGTCTGAAAGCGGTAGTCGCCGCCCAGCTCCAGCAGCGCCGCCAGCGCGGTAATCACCTTCATGGTACTGGCGGGCAACGCCATCTGTTTGCCGTGATAATCGATTATCGGGGCGCTGGCGCCCACTTTCTGCACCATCAGCGCCAGATTGGTGCCATCAGGCAAATACTGCATGTATTCATCTACGGGCGCTGCTTGTGCCTGCAGCATAAACGCACAGGTTAGTCCGGTAACAAGTCGTGAAAATCGCATAATCTCGCGGTAACTGGCAGGTGAAGCCGTCAATACTACGTCCCGCAGTGGTGCAAAGTAAACGATGACCAGCAGGGAACTCTGGGTTAAAATACGTATCAAAATGCAAAACCACTTTCTGGCCTGGAACCTTTTCCGGGTCAGGATTCTTTTATTTGCAAAACGAGGGTCAGGCCCTGCAGAACCGGTTTTTCTGTGGACACTGGTCAGGATGACGCCGTTAAAACAGGAAAGAGAGCGAGGAGCTTAAATGAATCAGATTCCGATGACGTTAAGGGGCGCCGAAAAGCTGCGCGAAGAGCTGAACGAACTGAAAACCGTCAAACGCCCGCGTATCATCGCCTCAATCGCTGAAGCGCGCGAGCACGGCGATCTGAAAGAGAACGCCGAGTACCATGCCGCTCGCGAAGAGCAAGGGTTTTGCGAAGGCCGTATTCAGGAGATCGAAGCCAAGCTCTCTAACGCGCAGGTTATCGACGTAACCGCCATTCCGAACAATGGCCGCGTGATCTTCGGCGCGACCGTGACCGTGCTCAATACCGATACCGACGAAGAGTCGACCTATCGCATCGTGGGCGATGACGAAGCGGATTTTAAGCAAAATTTGATTTCGGTTAACTCGCCGATGGCGCGCGGTCTGGTAGGAAAAGAGGTGGACGATGTGACCATCATCAAAACCCCGGGCGGCGATGTTGAGTATGAAATCCTTAAAGTGGAATACCTTTAAGGGACAGCTACGCTTTGAAAAGCGTGGAAGCATTATGTAAAGAATGGAAAAGGCCGCGATGCGGCCTTTTAACCCATGCGGGAGCATGGCACTTTCTCTGGCCGCTTTTACGGCGTGCGCATTAGCGCGGCAGAGAGATCTTGCTCTCTTTAGAAGGGCGATACAGCACCAGCGTTTTACCGATTACCTGCACGTTGCTGGCTTTGGTTTCACGCACGATAGCCTCAACGATCAGCTGTTTGGTTTCACGATCTTCCGAGGCGATTTTCACCTTAATCAGTTCGTGATGTTCCAGCGCGGATTCGATTTCGGCCAGCACGCCTTCGGTCAGGCCGTTGCCGCCCAGCATCACCACCGGTTTCAGTGGATGGGCGAGGCCTTTAAGGTGCTGTTTTTGTTTGGTACTTAGATTCATCGTATTTTTTGCTTACTCAGGGATTGAAAACGGTTCATTCTACCGCCATCTCGGGGTTATCACCAAATCAACGCAACCCATTGCGTGCAGGTTTATCGCTGCGATGACGATTTAGTTGAGAAAATTATGACGGGTAAAAAGCGTTCGGCCAGCTCCAGCCGCTGGTTACAGGAACACTTTAGCGATAAATATGTGCTACAGGCACAGAAAAAAGGGTTGCGTTCGCGCGCCTGGTTTAAACTTGATGAAATACAACAGGGTGACAAGCTTTTCAAACCCGGTATGACCGTGGTAGATCTGGGGGCGGCCCCCGGCGGCTGGTCACAGTATGTGGTGCAGCAAATTGGCTCTTCGGGACGCATTATCGCCTGCGATATTCTGCCGATGGATCCTATCGTCGGCGTCGATTTCCTTCAGGGCGATTTTCGTGAAGAATCGGTGATTAAGGCGCTGCTTGATCGCGTAGGCGATCAAAAAGTGCAGGTGGTCATGTCGGATATGGCGCCCAACATGAGCGGGACGCCGGCCGTAGATATTCCCCGGTCGATGTATTTGGTTGAACTGGCGCTCGAAATGTGTCGGGATATCCTGGCGCCGGGCGGCAGTTTTGTAGTGAAAGTGTTTCAGGGAGATGGCTTCGATGAATACCTGCGGGAAATTCGCTCCCTGTTTACGAAAGTGAAAATTCGTAAGCCGGACGCTTCGCGATCACGTTCGCGCGAAGTGTACATTGTGGCGACAGGGCGCAAACTATAGCCCAATTGATGAAGTTGCAGCCCACCAGCCGCGATTCCATGTATGAAGGATATATAGTACCCTACGCTGTCTGTTAACACCGTTGTAATATGAGGTTAATCCCTTGAGTGACATGGCGAAAAACCTGATTCTCTGGTTAGTCATCGCGGTCGTGCTGATGTCAGTATTCCAGAGCTTTGGGCCCAGCGAGTCGAATGGCCGTAGGGTTGATTATTCAACCTTCCTGTCGGAAGTGAACCAGGATCAGGTCCGCGAGGCACGTATTAACGGGCGTGAGATTAACGTAATCAAGAAAGACAGTAATAAATACACGACCTACATTCCTGTCAATGATCCCAAGTTACTCGATAACCTGTTGACCAAAAACGTCAAAGTAGTTGGCGAACCGCCGGAAGAGCCGAGCCTGCTGGCTTCGATCTTTATCTCCTGGTTCCCGATGCTGCTGCTGATTGGCGTGTGGATCTTCTTTATGCGCCAGATGCAGGGCGGCGGCGGCAAAGGCGCGATGTCCTTTGGCAAGAGCAAAGCCCGTATGCTGACGGAAGATCAGATCAAAACCACTTTCGCTGACGTGGCAGGCTGCGACGAAGCGAAAGAGGAAGTCGGTGAGCTGGTCGAGTATCTGCGCGAACCGAGCCGCTTCCAGAAGCTGGGCGGTAAAATTCCCAAAGGCGTGCTGATGGTGGGCCCGCCGGGTACCGGTAAAACCCTGCTGGCGAAGGCTATCGCAGGCGAAGCGAAAGTGCCGTTCTTCACCATTTCCGGTTCTGACTTCGTGGAAATGTTCGTGGGCGTCGGTGCATCTCGCGTGCGTGACATGTTCGAACAGGCGAAGAAAGCCGCTCCCTGCATCATCTTTATCGATGAGATCGACGCCGTCGGTCGTCAGCGCGGCGCAGGTCTCGGTGGCGGTCACGATGAACGTGAGCAGACCCTGAACCAGATGCTGGTTGAGATGGATGGTTTTGAAGGCAATGAAGGCATTATCGTCATCGCTGCGACTAACCGTCCAGACGTTCTCGACCCGGCGCTGCTGCGTCCCGGTCGCTTTGACCGTCAGGTCGTCGTCGGTCTGCCGGACGTGCGTGGCCGCGAGCAGATTCTGAAAGTGCATATGCGCCGCGTACCGCTGGCGACCGATATCGACGCAGGCATCATCGCGCGCGGTACGCCGGGCTTCTCCGGTGCGGATCTGGCTAACCTGGTGAACGAAGCGGCGCTGTTTGCTGCACGCGGCAACAAGCGCGTGGTATCGATGGTTGAATTCGAGAAAGCGAAAGACAAAATCATGATGGGTGCGGAACGCCGCTCCATGGTGATGACGGAAGCGCAGAAGGAATCCACCGCGTATCACGAAGCGGGCCACGCGATTATCGGTCGTCTGGTGCCGGAACACGATCCGGTGCACAAGGTGACGATTATTCCGCGCGGACGTGCGCTTGGCGTAACCTTCTTCCTGCCTGAAGGCGATGCGATTAGCGCCAGCCGTCAGAAGCTGGAGAGCCAGATTTCGACCCTGTACGGCGGCCGTCTGGCTGAAGAGATTATCTACGGTGCGGAACACGTTTCCACCGGTGCCTCTAACGACATCAAAGTGGCCACTAACCTGGCGCGCAACATGGTGACGCAGTGGGGCTTCTCAGAAAAACTGGGTCCGTTGCTGTATGCGGAAGAAGAGGGCGAAGTATTCCTGGGCCGCTCTGTGGCGAAAGCGAAACACATGTCCGACGAAACCGCGCGTATTATCGATCAGGAAGTTAAGCATCTGATCGACAGCAACTACCAGCGCGCTCGCCGTATCCTGAGCGAAAACATGGACATCCTTCACGCGATGAAAGACGCGCTGATGAAGTATGAAACCATTGACGCTCCGCAGATCGACGACCTGATGGCGCGCCGCGAAGTGCGTCCGCCAGCGGGTTGGGAAGATCCAGGCAGCAACTCCGACAGCAACGGTACGCCGAAAGCACCGCGTCCGGTTGATGAACCGCGCACGCCGAATCCTGGCAACACCATGTCAGAGCAGTTCGATAAATAACAGGGTTCTGTTCACCCTTGCAAAAACCCCGGCTGGTCCGGGGTTTTTTACATCCGTTATCAGGTAATCAGAGGAGATTTCCCCTATGAAGTTGTACGCCCGTGATGCCCATCTCGATTTATCGTTTCCCCATGTGATGGGTATTTTGAATGTCACGCCGGACTCCTTCTCCGATGGTGGAAAACATAACTCTCTGGTAGAGGCGCTGACGCACACCAATGAGATGGTTAACGCAGGCGCGACGATTATCGACGTTGGCGGCGAATCGACCCGACCCGGCGCAGATGAAGTCAGTGTCGAAGAGGAGCTGGCGCGCGTGATCCCGGTCGTGGAGGCGATTGCGCAGCGCTTTGAAGTGTGGATTTCGGTCGATACCTCAAAAGCTGAAGTCATCCGTGAAGCGGCGCGAGCAGGCGCTCACATCATCAATGATATTCGTTCGCTGTCTGAGCCTGGCGCGCTGGAGGCAGCCGCGGCGGCTAACCTGCCGGTTTGCCTGATGCATATGCAGGGCGAGCCGCGTACCATGCAGCAGGCGCCTGAGTATCACGATGTCGTCAGCGAAGTGGACGCTTACTTCGAGGCTCAAATTGCGCGTTGCCAGGCCGCGGGCATTAAAAAAGAGCATCTGCTGCTCGACCCTGGCTTCGGTTTCGGTAAGAATCTCAGCCACAACTATGCGCTACTGGCCCACCTCAGCCATTTTCACCGTTTTGAACTGCCGCTGCTGGTGGGTATGTCGCGTAAATCCATGATTGGTCAGCTGCTGAACGTCGGGCCGTCGCAGCGCCTGACAGGCAGCCTGACCTGCGCCGTGATCGCCGCCATGCAGGGCGCGCAGATCATTCGCGTACATGATGTTAAAGAGACAGTCGAGGCGATGCGCGTTGTCGAAGCGACACGGAGAGCAAAAGGATAATTAAGGCATGAGTGATCGTAAATATTTCGGTACAGATGGCATTCGCGGCAAAGTTGGCGAAGCGCCGATTACCCCTGATTTTGTCCTGAAGCTGGGCTGGGCGGCAGGCAAAGTGCTGGCGCGCCATGGCTCAAGAAAGGTGCTGATCGGCAAAGACACGCGCATTTCCGGCTATATGCTGGAGTCGGCGCTGGAAGCGGGTCTGGCGGCGGCAGGCCTCTCCGCCGCGTTTACCGGCCCGATGCCGACGCCTGCTATCGCCTATCTGACGCGTACCTTCCGCGCCGAAGCGGGCATTGTTATTTCCGCCTCGCACAACCCGTTTGACGACAACGGCATTAAATTCTTCTCTGCTGAAGGCACTAAGCTGCCGGATGAAGTCGAAGAGGCGATTGAGCTGGAGATGGAGAAGCCGCTGACCTGCGTGGAGTCCGCCGAACTGGGCCGCGCCAGCCGTATCGTGGACGCTGCCGGTCGTTACATTGAGTTCTGCAAGGGCACTTTTCCCAGCGAGCTGAGCCTCAACGGCCTGAAAATCGTGGTCGACTGCGCCAACGGCGCGACGTATCACATTGCGCCGAACGTGCTGCGCGAGCTGGGCGCGACCGTTATCGCTATCGCCACGCAGCCCGACGGCATGAATATCAACAAAGAGTGCGGCGCGACCGATCTGCGTATGCTGCAACAACGCGTGCTGGCGGAGAAAGCCGATCTCGGCCTTGCTTACGACGGCGACGGCGACCGCATCATGATGGTCGACCACCTGGGCGAAAAAGTCGATGGCGACCAGATCCTTTATATTATCGCGCGCGAGGGGCTGCGTCAGGGCCAGCTGCGCGGGGGCGTGGTTGGCACGCTGATGAGCAATATGGGCCTGGAGCTGGCGCTGAAGCAGCTCGGCATTCCTTTTGCGCGTGCGAAAGTGGGTGACCGCTACGTGCTGGAGAAGATGCAGGAGAAAAACTGGCGTCTCGGCGCGGAGAACTCCGGGCACGTTATTCTGCTGGATAAAACCACCACCGGCGACGGCATTGTGGCAAGTTTGCAAGTACTCACTGCAATCGTGCGCAACCATATGAGCCTGCACGACCTGTGCAGCGGCATGAAAATGCTGCCGCAGGTGCTGGTCAACGTGCGCTTCAGCGGCTCCAGCGACCCGCTGGAGAATGAAACGGTGAAAAGCGTAACGGCGGAGGTCGAGAAGACGCTCGGCGGACGCGGACGCGTGCTGCTGCGTAAATCGGGCACCGAGCCGCTGATTCGCGTTATGGTCGAAGGGGAAAATGAAGCGCAGGTCACCGAGCTGGCGCATCGGATCGCCGAGCAGGTAAAAGCGGTTTAAGCGGCTGACGGCGTCGGTTTTTACGCCGATCCGCCGTTAAAATCATCATGATGGCGCTTTTTTCCGCAGTCAGTCGCGTTAAAGAAAATTGCACTTGCAGAGGTATGCGCCTTTGGTTAGTATTCACACCCGCTTCTGATGGGTGATGACGACACGGCCCATCTATACTGGCTGAAGCTTAACTGTGCGGTTATCGCGCAAGGAAACAGGTTGATTATGTACGAAGCTCTTTTAGTTATTTTCCTTATTGTGGCCATCGCCCTTGTGGGTCTGATTATGCTGCAGCAAGGTAAAGGCGCTGATATGGGAGCCTCATTCGGTGCAGGCGCATCCGCAACGCTGTTCGGTTCTACGGGTTCAGGTAACTTTATGACTCGCACTACCGGCATTCTGGCGGCGCTGTTCTTCATCATCAGCCTTGTTCTGGGTAACCTGAACACCAATAAGACTTCAAAAGGAAGCGAGTGGGAAAATCTGTCAGCGCCGGCTCAGTCAACGCAATCGACTCAGCCTGCACAACCGGCAACGCCGGGTAATGATATCCCGAAATAAGTTCGTCATGCTTGCGACGCGACAGATTCAAGTCGCGGTCTGAAAAGTGCCGAGGTGGTGGAATTGGTAGACACGCTACCTTGAGGTGGTAGTGCCCGATTGGGCTTACGGGTTCAAGTCCCGTCCTCGGTACCAAATCTGAGTTTTACTTGCAAAAATCGCAAGATCGGCGTAACATTCGTCACGTTTTCGGACGCGGGGTGGAGCAGCCTGGTAGCTCGTCGGGCTCATAACCCGAAGGTCGTCGGTTCAAATCCGGCCCCCGCAACCACTTTCCCTTAGAGTTCTTTTTCAAATATACTGTGTGCATCGACGGGCGCATCGCAGCGAGTTTTGAAAAAAATTCTTCTGGACGGTGCCGAGCCGCTTAGCGGCGTACAGGGTCCAGTCACAAAAAGCCCCGAATTTTCGGGGTTTTTTGTTATCAGGAAATCGCAACACTGGGCTATTAAGCCCTTTTTTTATGTCTTGGGGGTGGGCTTGTCCACATTAGAGCAAAAATTGACAGAGTTGGTATCGGCTCCAGTAGAAGCGCTCGGCTATGAACTGGTCGGTATTGAATTCGTTCGTGGTCGCACATCAACCCTGCGCATCTATATTGATAGTGAAGATGGCATCAATGTCGATGATTGCGCGGATGTCAGCCACCAGGTAAGCGCAGTGCTGGATGTGGAAGATCCCATCACCGTGGCTTACAACCTTGAAGTCTCCTCACCGGGACTGGATCGCCCCATGTTTACCGCGGAACACTATGTACGGTTTACAGGCGAAGAAGTCAGTCTGGTCCTGCGCATGGCGGTACAGAACCGTCGCAAATGGCAGGGCATCATCAAGTCGGTCGAAGGCGAGATGGTGACGGTGACCGTTGAGGGTAAAGATGAGGTGTTCGCGCTGAGTAATATTCAGAAAGCGAACCTGGTCCCCCACTTTTAAAAGTCCGGATTGAGGCTAACCAGGATGAACAAAGAGATCTTAGCTGTTGTAGAAGCCGTTTCTAACGAAAAAGCCCTGCCGCGTGAGAAAATCTTCGAAGCGCTGGAGAGCGCGCTGGCAACTGCGACCAAGAAGAAGTATGAGCAAGAGATTGACGTTCGCGTCAGCATCGATCGCAAAAGCGGCGACTTTGACACCTTCCGCCGTTGGGAAATCGTAGAAGAAGTCACGCAGCCGACGCGCGAGATCACGCTGGAAGCAGCCCGCTTCGAGGATGAAGCGTTCAATCTGGGCGATTACGTTGAAGATCAGATCGAATCGGTCACCTTTGACCGCATCACCACCCAGACCGCGAAGCAGGTTATCGTGCAGAAAGTGCGCGAAGCTGAGCGTGCGATGGTGGTCGATCAGTTCCGCCAGCACGAAGGCGAAATCATCACCGGCGTGGTGAAAAAAGTGAATCGCGACAATATCACTCTCGATCTCGGCAGCAACGCCGAAGCGGTGATTTTGCGCGAAGACATGCTGCCGCGTGAGAACTTCCGTCCGGGCGACCGTATTCGCGGCGTACTTTACGCCGTACGTCCGGAAGCGCGCGGTGCGCAGCTGTTCGTGACCCGTTCTAAACCCGAAATGCTGATCGAACTATTCCGCATCGAGGTGCCAGAGATCGGCGAAGAAGTCATCGAAATTAAAGCGGCGGCTCGCGATCCGGGCTCACGCGCTAAAATTGCGGTGAAAACGAATGACAAACGTATCGATCCGGTCGGCGCCTGCGTCGGTATGCGCGGCGCGCGCGTACAGGCCGTATCGAGCGAGCTGGGCGGTGAACGTATCGATATCGTGCTGTGGGACGATAACCCGGCGCAGTTTGTTATTAACGCCATGGCGCCGGCCGACGTGGCGTCAATCGTGGTTGATGAAGATAACCACACCATGGATATCGCTGTTGAAGCCGGCAATCTGGCTCAGGCGATCGGCCGTAACGGCCAAAACGTGCGTCTGGCTTCCCAGCTGAGCGGCTGGGAGCTGAACGTGATGACCGTCGATGATCTGCAGGCGAAACACCAGGCCGAAGCGCATGCTGCTATTGATATGTTTACTAAACATCTCGACATCGACGAAGAGTTCGCCACCGTACTGGTGGAAGAGGGCTTCTCTTCGCTGGAAGAGCTGGCATACGTGCCGATCAACGAGCTGCTGGACGTTGATGGTCTGGACGAAGAGACCGTAGAAGCCCTGCGTGAACGAGCCAAAAATGCGTTAACCACCCTGGCGCTGGCGAAAGAAGAGAGCCGTGGTAATCAGGAGCCCGCTGAGGATCTTCTGAATCTCGACGGCCTGGATCGTACGCTGGCGTACCGCCTGGCGGCGAAAGGCGTTTGCACGCTGGAAGATCTCGCCGAGCAAGGTGTCGACGATCTGACGGATATTGAAGGGCTGAATGATGAGCAAGCCGGCGCGCTGATTATGGCCGCGCGAAATATCTGCTGGTTCGGCGATGACGCGTAATAACAGGAAGGAACAGCATGACAGATGTAACCGTAAAATCGCTGGCCGCAGAGATTCAGACCCCGGTCGATCGCCTGGTTCAGCAATTCGCTGACGCAGGGATCCGCAAGTCGGAGAACGACGCGGTCACGCAGCAAGAGAAAGAAACTTTATTGTCTCACCTCAATCGCGAGCATGGTCAGACCGGCTCAAGCAAGTTAACATTGCAGCGTAAGACACGCAGTACCTTGAATATCCCAGGCACCGGGGGTAAAAGTAAATCGGTGCAAATCGAAGTCCGCAAAAAGCGCACCTACGTAAAAGGTGATGCGGAAGCTGAACAGGCAGAAGCAGAAGCCCAGGCTCAGCGTGAAGCGGAAGAAAAGGCGCAACGCGAGGCTGAAGAACAAGCCCGTCGCGAAGCTGAAGAAAAAGCGCAACGTGAAGCCGAAGAGAAAGCCAAGCGCGAAGCCGCTGAAAAGGCGAAGCGTGAAGCAGCGGAAAAAGAAAAAGTGACGAATCATCAAACCGACGATATGACCAAGGCTGCGCAGTCCGACAAAGCCCGTCGCGAAGCGGAAGCGGCTGAACTGAAGCGTAAAGCGGAAGAAGAAGCGCGCCGTAAGCTGGAAGAGGACGCACGCCGCGTTGCTGAAGAAGCGCGCCGCCTGGCTGAAGAGAAATCGGCTGAATGGGAAAAACCTGAGGAAGAGGATAAAGGCGACTATCACGTCACTACCTCGACTCATGCCCGTCAGGCTGAAGACGAAAACGACCGTCAGGTTGAAGCGGGCCGCGCACGTGCGCGCACCACCGCTAAAGCGGCGCGTCCGGCGAAAAAAGGCAACAAGCATTCCGAAGCCAAAACCGATCGCGAAGAAGCGCGCGCGGCGATTCGCGGCGGCAAAGGCGGCAAACACCGCAAGCCAAGCATGCTGCAGCAAGGCTTCAACAAACCTGCTCAGGTTGTTAACCGTGACGTCATCATCGGCGAAACCATCACCGTAGCCGAACTGGCTAACAAAATGGCGGTGAAAGGTTCGCAGGTCATCAAAGCGATGATGAAGATGGGCGCGATGGCGACCATCAACCAGGTTATCGATCAGGAAACAGCTCAGCTGGTAGCGGAAGAGATGGGTCATAAAGTGATCCTGCGCCGCGAGAACGAGCTGGAAGAAGCGGTAATGAGCGATCGCGATACCGATGCTGCGCAAGAATCGCGCGCGCCGGTCGTCACCATCATGGGTCACGTCGACCACGGTAAAACCTCACTGCTGGACTACATTCGTTCGACCAAAGTCGCCTCTGGCGAAGCGGGCGGCATTACCCAGCACATCGGTGCTTACCACGTCGAAACCGACAACGGCATGATCACCTTCCTGGACACCCCGGGCCACGCCGCGTTTACCGCGATGCGTGCACGTGGTGCGCAGGCGACCGATATCGTTATCCTTGTGGTAGCGGCTGACGACGGCGTGATGCCACAGACCATCGAAGCGATCCAGCACGCGAAAGCGGCGGGTGTGCCGGTAGTGGTTGCCGTCAACAAAATCGATAAGCCAGAAGCCGATCCGGATCGCGTGAAGAACGAGCTGACGCAGTACGGCATCATCCCGGAAGAGTGGGGCGGCGAAAACATGTTCGTCAACGTCTCTGCGAAAGCCGGTACCGGTATCGACGACCTGCTGAACGCGATTCTGCTGCAGGCGGAAGTGCTGGAGCTGACCGCTATCCGTGAAGGTATGGCGAGCGGCGTCGTGATCGAATCCTTCCTGGATAAAGGTCGCGGTCCGGTAGCGACCGTTCTGGTGCGCGAAGGTACCCTGAACAAAGGCGACATCGTGCTGTGCGGCTTCGAGTATGGCCGTGTGCGCGCGATGCGTGACGAACTGGGTCGCGAAGTGCTGGAAGCGGGTCCGTCCATTCCGGTGGAAATCCTCGGTCTCTCCGGCGTGCCGGCAGCGGGCGATGAAGCAACCGTCGTACGTGACGAGAAGAAAGCGCGTGAAGTGGCGCTGTATCGTCAGGGCAAGTTCCGCGAAGTCAAACTGGCGCGTCAGCAGAAAGCGAAGCTGGAAAACATGTTCGCCAACATGACCGAAGGCGAAGTTTCCGAGCTGAACATCGTGCTGAAGTCCGACGTCCAGGGTTCTGTGGAAGCGATCTCCGACTCGCTGCTGAAACTCTCCACCGACGAAGTGAAGGTGAAGATTATCGGTTCTGGCGTGGGCGGTATCACCGAAACCGACGCAACCCTGGCTGCGGCATCCAACGCGATCATCCTCGGCTTCAACGTGCGTGCCGATGCCTCTGCGCGTCGCGTCATTGATGCTGAAAACGTCGACCTGCGTTACTACTCCGTCATCTATAATCTGATCGACGAAGTAAAAGCAGCGATGAGCGGTATGCTGGCACCGGAGTTCAAACAGCAGATTATCGGTCTGGCTGAAGTTCGTGACGTGTTCAAGTCACCGAAGTTCGGCGCGATCGCTGGCTGTATGGTCACCGAAGGTAACATCAAGCGTCACAATCCGATCCGCGTACTGCGCGACAACGTGGTTATCTATGAAGGCGAGCTGGAATCTCTGCGTCGCTTCAAAGATGACGTCAACGAAGTGCGTAACGGCATGGAGTGTGGTATCGGCGTGAAGAACTACAACGACGTTCGCGTTGGCGACATGATCGAAGTGTTCGAAGTGATTGAAGTTAAGCGCACCATCGACTAAGCACTGGACGATGTGTTGCAATTTGGGAGGCCGCTGGCCTCCCGAATTATTTTGGAGAGTTGATTATGGCGAAAGAATTTGGCCGCCCACAGCGCGTGTCGCAGGAGCTGCAAAAAGAGATCGCAATCATTCTGCAGCGCGAGATTAAAGATCCGCGTCTCGGCATGATGGTGACGGTATCCGGCGTGGAAGTTTCGCGCGATCTCGCTTATGCCAAAGTATTTGTCACCTTCCTCAACGATAAAGACGAGGATGCGGTGAAAAACGGTCTGAAGGCGCTGAAAGAGGCGTCTGGCTATATCCGTATTCTACTCGGCAAGGCGATGCGTCTGCGCATCGTGCCGGAGCTGACCTTCTTCTACGACAATTCGCTGATTGAAGGTATGCGCATGTCGAACCTGGTCTCTAACGTTATCAGGAACGATGTCGAGCGTCGCGGTGAAAACCCGACGGAAGATGACAAGGAGGACTGATGAGTCGTCCTCGTCGTCGCGGCCGCGACGTCCACGGCGTGTTTCTGCTCGATAAGCAGCAGGGCGCGTCGTCCAACGATGTGCTGCAAAAAGTTAAGCGTCTGTTTAACGCCAACAAAGCGGGCCATACTGGCGCGCTCGATCCGCTGGCGACCGGCATGCTGCCGATTTGCTTCGGCGAAGCCACCAAATTCTCACAGTATCTGCTCGACTCGGATAAGCGTTATCGCGTGATCGCGCGCCTCGGCGAACGTACCGATACCTCCGACGCTGACGGCAATATCGTCGAAACCCGTCCGGTGACCTTTAGCCAGAGCGAACTCGATGCGGCGCTTGAGAGTTTCCGCGGCGAGACGATGCAGGTGCCGACCATGTTTTCGGCGCTGAAGTATCAGGGCCGGAAACTGTATGAGTACGCGCGCGAAGGCGTCACCGTGCCGCGCGAAGCGCGTCCGATTACCGTATTCGAACTGCAGTTTATCCGCTGGGAAGGCGATGAACTGGAGCTGGAGATTCACGTTTCCAAAGGCACCTATATCCGCACCATTATCGACGATCTGGGCGAGAAGCTCGGCTGCGGCGCGCATGTCATTATGCTGCGTCGTTTGCAGGTGGCGCGCTACCCGATCGAAAAGATGATGACGCTGGAGCAGCTGCAGGCCATAGCGGCGACGGTAAACGCGGCGGAAACGCCCGATTACGCGCCGCTCGACGCGCTTTTGCTGCCAATGGATAGCCCGGCGGAAGCGTTCCCTCTGGTGAATTTGCCCTCCGCCGTTGCCGCCTTTTTCAAACAGGGCATGCCGGTTCAGGCGGCGGATGCGCCGCAGCAGGGACTGGTGCGCGTCACCGAAGGGGATGCGCATAAGTTTATCGGGATGGCGGAAATCGCCGATGACGGGCGCGTGGCGCCGCGTCGTCTGGTAGTGGAGTACCCCGCGTAATCATTGCTCAACGCCGCATTTGCGTTGCTATCGGGCGAAGAGTAGAATAGCGCGGCTTTAAAGCGGGTAGCTGAATTAGAGATCGGCACCCATACATTCATTTATTACTGGAGTTTATTATGTCTCTAAGCGTAGAAGCTAAAGCAGAGATCGTTGCCAAATACGGTCGTGGCGCTAACGACAGCGGCTCAACTGAAGTTCAGGTTGCACTGCTGACTGCTCAGATTAACCACCTGCAGGGTCACTTCTCTGAGCACAAAAAAGACCACCACAGCCGTCGCGGTCTGCTGCGCATGGTATCTCAGCGTCGTAAGCTGCTGGACTACCTGAAGCGTAAAGACGTTGCTCGCTACACCAGCCTGATCGAAAGCCTGGGTCTGCGTCGCTAAGTCTGAAGAATCTGATCAAAGATGTAGTGCAGAGACTTTGCAAAAAACGCGTCTTGCGATCAGATTCCTGCGAGTTTCGCGAAAAGGGGGCCTTTACGGCCCCTTTTTTCGAGCAATGCGCAGCAATCCGGACCAAACTCATGTATTGTTGCAGTGAGTGATCTTCGTTTGCAGAGGTTCGCGCGGCTAATGAGAGGCTTTACCGCAGATTCGGTTAAAGGTTGTCATTAGTCGCGAGGATGCAGCTGAAGATCGGTAATCCATGGCTCGCCAGAGAGGCGTTGCCCCGAAGTTAAGGAATTCATTTTGCTGAACCCGATCGTACGTAAATTCCAATATGGTCAGCATACCGTCACGCTGGAAACCGGCATGATGGCGCGCCAGGCCACCGCAGCCGTTATGGCCAGCATGGACGACACCGCCGTATTCGTTACTGTTGTCGGCCAGAAAAAAGCGAAAGCAGGTCAGGACTTCTTCCCGCTGACCGTGAACTACCAGGAGCGTACCTACGCCGCTGGCCGTATCCCGGGCAGTTTCTTCCGTCGTGAAGGCCGTCCAAGCGAAGGCGAAACCCTGATTGCGCGTCTGATTGACCGCCCGGTTCGTCCGCTGTTCCCGGAAGGCTTCGTGAACGAAGTTCAGGTTATCGCAACCGTAGTATCCGTTAACCCGCAGGTTAACCCGGATATCGTCGCGATGATCGGCGCCTCTGCCGCGCTGTCGCTGTCAGGCATTCCGTTCAACGGTCCGATCGGCGCCGCGCGCGTCGGTTATATCAACGACCAGTATGTGCTGAACCCGACCGCTGACGAAATCAAACAGTCTCGTCTGGATCTGGTGGTTGCCGGTACGCAGAACGCGGTACTGATGGTTGAGTCCGAAGCGGACATCCTGACCGAAGATCAGATGCTGGGCGCAGTGGTCTTCGGCCACGAGCAGCAGCAGGTAGTGATCGAAAACATCAATTCTCTGGTTGCAGAAGCGGGCAAACCGCGCTGGGACTGGCAGCCTGAGCCGGCTAACAACGCGCTGATCGCACGCGTTGCCGCGCTGGCTGAAGCGCGCATCAGCGACGCTTACCGCATCACCGACAAGCAAGAGCGTTACGCACAGGTTGGCGTCATCAAAGACGAAACCATCGCTGCGCTGCTGGCCGAAGATGAAACGCTGGACGACGCTGAAATCGGCGACATCGTTCACAGCCTGGAAAAGAACGTGGTGCGTACCCGTATCCTGAACGGCGAACCGCGTATCGACGGCCGTGAAAAAGATATGATCCGTGGTCTGGACGTGCGCACCGGCGTGCTGCCGCGTACTCACGGCTCGGCGCTGTTCACCCGTGGCGAAACGCAGGCGCTGGTTGCCGCGACGCTGGGTACCGCGCGTGACGCGCAGAACCTGGATGAGCTGATGGGCGAACGTACCGACAGCTTCCTGTTCCACTACAACTTCCCCCCTTACTCGGTAGGCGAAACCGGTATGGTCGGCTCGCCGAAGCGTCGTGAAATCGGTCACGGCCGTCTGGCGAAGCGTGGCGTGCTGGCAGTGATGCCGAAGCAGGAAGAGTTCCCGTACACCGTTCGCGTGGTTTCTGAAATCACCGAATCAAACGGTTCTTCTTCAATGGCTTCCGTGTGCGGCGCTTCTCTGGCGCTGATGGATGCCGGCGTGCCGATCAAAGCGGCCGTTGCAGGCATCGCGATGGGCCTGGTGAAAGAAGATGAGAAGTTCGTGGTCCTCTCCGATATCCTCGGCGACGAAGATCACCTCGGCGACATGGACTTCAAAGTAGCCGGTAGCCGTGAAGGCATCACCGCGCTGCAGATGGACATTAAAATCGAAGGCATCACCCGCGAAATCATGCAGGTTGCCTTGAATCAGGCCAAAGGTGCGCGTCTGCACATCCTGGGCGTGATGGAGCAGGCGATCAGCACGCCGCGTCAGGAAATCTCTGAGTTCGCGCCGCGCATTTACACCATCAAGATCAATTCAGACAAGATCAAAGATGTGATTGGTAAAGGCGGTTCCGTTATCCGCGCGCTGACTGAAGAGACAGGCACCACCATCGAAATCGAAGACGACGGCACCGTGAAAATCGCGGCAACCGACGGTCTGAAGGCGAAAGAGGCGATTCGTCGCATCGAAGAGATCACCGCCGAGATCGAAGTGGGCCGTATCTACAGCGGTAAAGTCACCCGTATCGTTGACTTCGGTGCCTTCGTCGCTATCGGCGGCGGCAAGGAAGGTCTGGTACACATTTCTCAGATCGCGGACAAGCGCGTAGAGAAAGTGACTGACTACCTGCAGATGGGCCAGGAAGTACCGGTTAAGGTACTGGAAGTGGACCGTCAGGGCCGCGTTCGTCTGAGCATCAAAGAAGCGACAGAGTCTAAGCCTCAGGGCGAAGAAGCTGCCGTGACCAGCATGCCAGACGCAGAGTAATTCCCTGTTTGCCTCTCCTTATCCCATTGTGGATGGGAGAGGCGTTTGTGTCATCGCGAGGGCGGGAATCCTTGTGCACAGCAGGCGGATGACAGGAGCGTTATCCTAATGTTTGTATTCGGGAGTGGGAAATGAAGCCTTTTTTGCGCTGGTGTTTTGTTGCGACAGCTATCACGCTGGCAGGATGCAGCAACTCCAATTGGCGTAAGAACGAAGTTCTTGCAGTACCTCTACAACCCACACTGCAGCAGGAAGTGATTCTGGCGCGCATGGAACAAATTCTTGCCAGTCGCGCCCTTACCGATGATGAACGCGCACAGCTGTTATATGAGCGCGGAGTGTTGTATGATAGTCTCGGTCTGAGAGCACTGGCGCGGAACGATTTCTCGCAAGCGCTGTCTATAAGACCAGATATGCCAGAAGTGTTTAACTATCTCGGCATATATTTAACGCAGGCAGGCAATTTTGATGCTGCCTATGAAGCGTTTGATTCTGTACTTGAGCTTGATCCAACTTACAATTATGCGCATTTAAACCGTGGTATCGCCCTCTATTACGGCGGTCGATACAAGTTAGCGCAAGATGATCTGCTGGCGTTTTATCAAGACGATCCCAACGATCCTTTCCGCAGCCTGTGGCTCTATCTCGACGAACGTGAGATGGACGCTGACAAGGCGAAAGTTGCGCTGCAGCAGCGTTACGATAAAGCGGCCCGTGATCAATGGGGATGGAACATTGTCGAATTCTACCTTGGCGACATCAGTGAAAGCACGCTGATGGAACGTCTCAAGGCAGACGCAACGGATAACACCTCGCTCGCTGAACATCTCAGTGAAACCAACTTCTATTTAGGTAAGCACTACCTAAGTCTGGGGGAGAAGGACAACGCGAAAGCGCTGTTCAAACTGGCGGTGGCCAACAACGTCAATAACTTTGTTGAACACCGATACGCATTGTTGGAACTGGCGCAACTCGGCCAGACACAAGACGATTTATCAGAATCTGACCAGCAATAGCTGACGAACTTTTATTGCCTGAATTACCCGTTAAGTCATCATCTTCCGGGATGAAGGCTTTTCTGTTCGTCGAAACTTCTAATTTGAGCCGGTTCACACTTTTTGATGAAAATGACTGAAAATTTTCACGACGAGTTATGTAGACTGGCCGCCGCAATCTAAGAGGCACGTGTACTACATGACTGATATTCAAACCACTTTTGCTGACCTGGGCCTGAACGCCGACATCCTCGAATCACTGAACGGCATGGGCTATGTTAAGCCTTCTCCGATCCAGGCTGAGTGTATTCCTCACCTGCTGGCGGGCCGTGATGTACTGGGCATGGCGCAGACCGGCAGTGGTAAAACTGCAGCGTTCTCGCTGCCGCTGTTAAACAACATTGATCCTTCTCTTCGCGCACCGCAGATCCTGGTGCTGGCGCCGACTCGCGAGCTGGCGGTGCAGGTTGCAGAAGCGATGACCGAATTCTCTAAACATATGCGTGGCGTCAACGTCGTGGCCCTTTACGGCGGCCAGCGTTATGACGTGCAGCTGCGCGCGCTGCGTCAGGGCCCGCAAATCGTGGTGGGCACCCCGGGTCGTCTGCTCGACCACCTGAAACGCGGCACGCTGGATCTCTCCAGCCTGCGTGGCCTGGTGCTGGACGAAGCTGATGAAATGTTGCGTATGGGCTTCATCGAAGACGTTGAAACCATTATGGCGCAGATCCCGGAAGGTCATCAGACCGCGCTGTTCTCAGCGACCATGCCGGAAGCGATCCGTCGCATCACCAAGCGTTTCATGAAAGATCCGCAGGAAGTACGCATTCAGTCCAGCGTTACGACGCGTCCGGACATCAGCCAGTCTTACTGGACGGCCTACGGTCGTAAAACCGACGCGCTGGTGCGTTTCCTGGAAGCGGAAGATTTCGATGCCGCTATTATCTTCGTGCGTACTAAAAACGCGACGCTGGAAGTGGCCGAAGCGCTGGAGCGCAACGGTTACAACAGCGCGGCGCTGAACGGCGACATGAACCAGGCGCTGCGCGAGCAGACGCTGGAACGTCTGAAAGATGGCCGTCTTGATATCCTGATCGCAACCGACGTTGCGGCGCGTGGACTGGACGTTGAGCGTATCAGCCTGGTCGTTAACTACGATATCCCGCTGGATGCCGAGTCTTACGTGCACCGTATCGGTCGTACAGGCCGCGCGGGCCGCGCTGGCCGTGCCATTCTGTTCGTCGAGAACCGTGAGCGTCGTCTGCTGCGCAACATTGAGCGCACCATGAAGCTGACTATTCCGGAAGTGGAACTGCCGAACGCCGAACTGCTGAGCACCCGTCGCCTGGAGAAATTCGCCGGACGCGTACAGCAGCAACTGGAAAGCAGCGATCTGGACCAGTATCGTGCGCTGCTGGAGAAACTTTCTCCGCAGGACGAGCTGGATATGGAAACGCTGGCCGCTGCGCTGCTGAAAATGGCGCAGGGCGAACGTCCGCTGATCGTGCAGCCGGATGCGCCGCGTCCGCAGCGCCGTGAGTTCCGCGATCGTGACGATCGTCGTGACGACCGCCGCAGCCCGCGTGAAGCGCGTGACAACCGCGAAGGCGGCGAACGTCCGCGTCGCGAACGTCGCGACGTTGGCGAAATGGAGCTGTACCGCATTGAAGTTGGCCGTGATGACGGCGTTGAAGTTCGTCACATCGTTGGCGCTATCGCTAATGAAGGCGATATCAGCAGCCGCTACATCGGCAACATCAAGCTGTTCGGCACCCACTCGACTATCGAGCTGCCGAAAGGCATGCCGGGCGATATCCTGCAGCACTTCACCCGCACGCGTATTCTCAATAAGCCGATGAATATGCAGCTGCTGGGCGATGCGCAGCCGCAGAGCGATGCGCGCGGCGGCGAACGTCGCAGCGGTGGTCGTGACTTCGGCGGCGAGCGTCGTGGCGGCAACCGTGAGGCTGGTCGTGAAGGCGGACGTCGTTTCTCTTCCGAGCGTCGCGAAGGCGGTCGTGAAGGCGGACGTAGCAGCTTCAGCCGTGAAGGCGGTCGCGGTCCGCGTCGCGAAGAAGGCGCTGCAGCAGCACCGCGTCGTCGCGAGTTCTGATAATCAGCCTCGCTGATGAATAAAAAGGGAAGCCTTCGGGCTTCCCTTTTTTACTGGCGCGTTATGGTGACGCGCCTTTTTTTTGCCTTACGCGCCGCCAGCGATCAATACGCGCTCGCCGCTAATGTAGGCCGCTTCCTCAGAGGCGAGAAACAGCGCCACCTGCGCCACATCTTCCGGCAGCCCGAAACGACCCAGCGGCGTCGCCGCCAGCAGCTGCGCTTTCAGCTGCGGATTGAGCTTCTTCGCCGCCAGCAATCCTTCCGTCAAAATGATGCCCGGCGCCAGCGCGTTAACGCGAATATTGCGCGGGCCGAGCTCGCGCGCCAGCCCCTGCGTCAGCGTATCGATCGCGCCTTTCGTCGTTGCCCAGAGCACCGAACCCGGCGTGCTCTGCTGGCTGTTTAGCGCGCTCAGATTGATGATACAGCCGCCCTGCGCTGGAAAGCGCCGCGCCGCCTGCTGACAGACCAGCAGCGTACCCAGCAGATTCACGTTGAGCTGCTGCTGCATTTCCAGCAGGCTCAGGGCGCTAAACTCGCCGTGATGAAACTGGCCGGCATTATTGACCACAATATCGGGCGTGCCGAAGTGCGCCTCTGCGGTATCAAACAGACGCCCGACATCTGCCTCGCGGGAAATATCCGCCTGTACCGCCAGCCCCTCGCTGCCCAGCGTGCGGATGTCGCTGACCACATCGGCCGCGCCCACCTCATCCTGACGATAGTTCACGACAACGCGTGCGCCAGCCGCGGCGAAAGCCATAGCGATTGCTGCGCCGATGCCTTTCGAGGCGCCCGTCACCAGCGCAATTTTTCCATCAAGTGCTTTCATCTTGTCTCTCCACCTGAATATCGCGTTTGCAAAATATGCGCTTTTGCTCCAGTCGGGCGGTAGCGCAATCCTGCAAGTCTCTTGCACGATCCTGCAAATCTGGCGGCAAGGCGGCTGCGTCTGAGAATGGTTCAGGTAACATATTCTGGACAACTCACGCGTGAAGAACGAGGAGAGGATATGGCGGAACCGGCGCAGCTACAGCATCTGGCGCAGCTTATTGCCCGTCATGCGGCCGAAGATGGCCGTCACGACAGCGCGATTGATTTTCTCTTTTTTGGCCGCAGCTCAAGACCGACCGAACCCGCTTCCCATGCCCAGTGGGCCAGCTTTGCGCTGGTGGCGCAGGGGGGAAAAGCGCTGCGCATGGGTGAAGAGGTGATTCACTACGGACCTGGCGATCTGCTGCTGGTGACGATGGATATGCCGGTGCGCTCCTGCGTAACCGTCGCAACGCCGGATAAGCCGAATCTCGGCATCGGCATCGCTATCAACGAGCCGCGCCTGATGCGCTATCTTGACAGTTTTCCGCTGGCTTCATCGCTGGCGGAAGCGCGCACCGAACGCGGCATCGCCGCGCACAAAGTCTCGCCGCTGCTGGTCGATGCGGTGATCCGTCTGATTCGCCTGCTGGATCAGCCGCAGGATATCGCCGCGCTGGCGCCGCTTATTGAACAGGAGATCTTTTATCGTCTGCTGACCGGGCCGGAAGGTGGCCGCATCCTCAATATGGCGCTGGCGGAGCGGCCCGGCAACAAGGTGGCGCGCGCGGCGCGCTGGCTGCGTGAGAATTTCCATCAGCCGCTGAAAATCGAACGACTCGCCAGCAGCGTCGGCATGAGCCCCTCTTCGCTGCATCATCATTTCAAAGCGGTAACCGCGATGACGCCGATGCAGTATCAGAAGCAGCTTCGGCTTAATGAAGCGCGCCGCCTGATGATGATGGATAAACTGGATGCGGGAACGGCGGGGTATCGCGTGGGGTATCAGAGCGCGTCGCAGTTCAGCCGCGAGTACAGCCGCTTTTACGGCCAGTCTCCCGCGCGCGACGTTCGCCAGCTGGCGGTGGGGCCAGAATCGTAGCGCCCACCGCACCCACGCTAGAGCGAGCGGGCCGCTTCCATCGCAATGGCGAAGGAACGCAGGCGCGCCTCGGTATCGAAGATCTGACCGTTGACCATGATCTCGTCAGCCTGGGTTTCGCGCATCAGCGCGGCAAGGCCATGGCGCACCTTATCGGTATCGCCGACCAGCGACATGCTCAGCGCCTGCTGCACGCCATACTGTTCCGACGGCGACCACAGGTTGTCCATATTCTCTACCGGCGCAGGCAGCGGGCCCGGCTTGCCGCGGCGCAGGTTGATAAACTGCTGCTGCTGCGAGGTAAACAGGAAGCGTGCGTCGCGCTCGCTGTCGGCGGCGACAACGTTAATGCAGACCATCGCGTAAGGCTTGTCCAGACGCGCCGAGGGCTGGAATTTTTCACGATACAGGTGCAGCGCCTGGAGCAGCAGATCGGGCGCAAAATGCGACGCAAAGGCGAACGGCAGGCCGAGCTGCGCCGCCAGCTGGGCGCTGTAGAGGCTGGAGCCGAGCAGCCAGACCGGAATTTTCATGCCCAGTCCGGGCACCGGCTGAACGGGCGGCTGCGCATCTTCGTCGGCGTCAAACCAGCTAATCAGCTCCTGCACATCGTCCGGGAAGGTATCCGCATGGATGCTGGAGAGGTGACGGCGCAGCGCCATCATGGTGCGCTGATCGGAGCCCGGCGCACGGCCCAGGCCTAAATCGATACGGCCGGGATAGAGAGACGCCAGGGTGCCGAACTGCTCGGCGATCACCAGCGGCGCATGGTTAGGCAGCATAATACCGCCCGATCCCAGATGCAGGGTAGTAGTGTTGGCCGCCAGATAGCCGATCAATACCGATGTCGCCGCGCTGGCGATGCCGGTCATATTATGGTGCTCGGCCAGCCAGTAACGCTCGTAGCCCAACGCTTCCGCCTGACGCGCCAGCGCCAGCGATGTGTGAAACGCATCGCGCGGGGTTGAGCCCTGAGGAATCGGTGCCAAATCCAGCACGGAAAGACGAAGGGGTTTTTTCTCAGACATGGGCACTCCAGTTGGGTATGGCGCAGGTGATGATTAACCTGCACCAACCAGTATTACGTAATAATGCCCATATTAAAACTGCTAACAACGACAGGCGACTAGCCTGTATGTGCCTTTCAGGAGGGCAACAGCGTCATACCGGCGACTTTACGCCAGTAGCCGTTGCAATCATTACCCTGCGCCATCATCAGCGGCGACTGTCCCTCCTCGTTGGCGCGGAAGCGGGCGATCTCGTTCAGGGTCGCGCTGTTTTGCGGCGACAGCCGCAGAATATCGACCCAGCCGCGCATGCCGGTTAAGTCATTGCCGAGGTTGTAACAGTAGCCGCTCATGGTCTGAATGCCGTTCAGCACAAACACCTGCTGGCCTTCCTGCGAGTGAACGCGCCGCCCGTTAGGGTAGTTGATGCAGCAGGTCTGGCAGTCATCTTTGGCGCGATGTTCGGCGCGGGCGGTAAAGCAGCGCGCCGACAGCGCCAGCGGCAGATAGCCGTAGCCCAGCACCTCTACTTCAAACTGGCCGCGAATGCCGCGCTCCTCGCTCTGCTGCAGCAGCTGCAGCAGCCAGTCGCGTGACATCTCCACCGGCATACACCAGCGGGTCATGCCCTCTTTTACCAGCAGATGCAGGGTCTCGACGTTATAAACGTTGAGCGTAGGCCCGGCGACAAACGGCAGCTTGCGCTCGGCCGCCATATTCACCGTGCCGATGTCGTTCGCCTCAATCAGAAATTCGCCGTTGTCGACGTAGCGCTTCAGCTCTTTCAGCTCTGAAGGCGACTGCAGCAGCGCCAGCGTGCTCAGCACCACCTGTTTGCCGCTGGCCGCCAGCTCGCGCGCCAGCTCCATCCAGCGCTGGTAAGAGGTCGCGCGCCGTTTGCTGCACACCGCTTCGCCGAGATAGACGATATCCGCGCTGCTGTTCGCCGTCTGCTGATAAAAGCTCGCCAGCTGCTCTGTCGGCCAGTACCACAACACCGGACCGATTGCGTATTGCATCCTGTTCTCCTTATTGCCATTCACGGTGGTAAGCGCCAAGCGTGGTCTGCGAGCCTTCGGAAAGCTCATCCAGCGCCGCCGTCCAGGCGTCGCTGACCGCAAAGTTCTCCGGCGCGCTCTTGCAGCGATCGATCGCCTGACGCCATACGCGCGCCACCTGCGCCACATAGGCGGGACTGCGCTGACGTCCCTCAATCTTCACCGAGGCGACGCCAGCGCGCAGCAGATCCGGCAGCAGCGTCAGGGTATTAAGGCTGGTGGGCTCCTCCAGCACGTGATATCGCTGGCCGTCCACCTGATAGCGTCCTTTGCACAGCGTGGGATAGCCTGCGCTCTCATCCGGCGCATAGCGGTCGATCAGCACGTCGTTCAGGCGAGACTCCATACCGCTGGAGGTTTGCTGCCAGCGCACAAACTTCGCGGGCGAACAGGCGCCCGCGCTGTTAGGCGACTCGCCGGTCAGCCAGGAGGAGAGATAGCAGCGGCCTTCCGCCATAATGCAGAGGCTGCCAAAGGCGAACACCTCGAGCGGCACCGGCGTCTCGCGCGCCAGCTGCCTGACCTGATGCAGCGAGAGCACGCGCGGCAGCACCACGCGGCTGAGCGCGAAGTGGCGGTGGTAAAAACGCACCGCTTCCAGATTGGTGGCGGAAGCCTGCACCGACAGATGGCGCTCAATCTCAGGGTAGCGCTGCGTGGCGTACTCCAGCGTGGCGATATCGGCAAGGATCAGCGCGTCCGCGCCGTTCTGCGCCGCCACGTCAATGGCGCGTCGCCAGCGGCCCATACCGTCAGGGTGGGCGAAGGTGTTGATGGCGACATGTAACTTACGGCGATGCTGGTGCAGATAGCGGGCCGCTTCCGCCAGCTTCTTATCGGTAAAGTTCAGCCCGGCGAAGTGGCGTGCGTTGGTGTCGTCTTTCAGTCCGACATACACCGCATCGGCGCCATTCTCCACCGCTGAACGTACGGCGGGCAAATTACCGGCCGGACACAGCAGTTCCATAGTGATCCCTCGTCGACAGGATAAGGCGTCGAGTCTAGGCAAACGGCCAGCGCTAAATGTTGATTTGGTACAGTGAATCGCCAGTTGATAAGGCGGATAGCGGAAAATTCGCGCAAAGGAGCGGCGAAATTATTGATCTCGGCTGCGGCGTGCGGCGGCGAATGTGGCAATATACCTGAAATTTTCTAAAGGGAGAGACGCCCGTGTTCGAGCAGTTACGTGCTGAGTTAGTGAAAAAAGGCCCAGGATTCCTTGCCTTACCGATTTTTCTGACGCCGTTCCCGTTAAAAAAGGCCTTTCTGCAACAACTCTTAAACTGGCAATTTCGCCATGCTTTAGCGGAAGGTGAGTTAGACTTTCTGCAGGCGCGTCATCTGGGTATCGAGATCGCGGATGTGGGTTTACGCTGGATTACCACCATTGAAGAGGGCCAGCTAAAGGTCGTACAGCATGCGGAAGCGGACGTCTGGTTTCGCGGCAATGCTAACGATCTGCTGCTGGTCGCCGCTCGTAAAGCGGATCCGGATATGTTGTTTTTCCAGCGTCGTCTGGTGATCGAAGGCGACACGGAGCTGGGACTGGAGGTGAAAAACCTGATGGATGCTCTGGAACTTGAGGCCATGCCCACGGCGTTGCGCACGGGACTGCAGCAGCTGGCTGCGTTTGTTGAGGCGGGAATGAAACAGGACGCGAAGGCCGCACAGGCGCGCGCGGAGAGTGTATGTTAATTCGCACAGAAATAGGGCTGGATGCGGCAAGCATCGACAGCTTGTTACGGCGCAGCTTCAAGACCGAAGCGGAAGCGGAACTGGTTCAACAGCTGCGGGAAGACGGGTTATTGACGCTGGGCGTGGTGGCGACAGACGATGAAGGCCAGGTGCTGGGCTACGCTGCGTTCAGTCCGGTGACTTTGCAGGGCGAAGACCGTAACTGGGTCGGCCTGGCGCCGCTGGCAGTTGATGAGAGCATGCGCGGGCAGAAAATCGGCGAACAGCTGATCTACGCCGGGCTGGATACGCTGAATGAGTTCGGCTACAGCGCGGTGGTGGTGGTAGGCGATCCCGCCTACTACAACCGCTTCGGCTTCGAACCTGCGGCGCGTCACGGGCTACAGTGCCGCTGGCCGGGTGCCGAAGCGGCGTTCCAGGTCTACCGACTGGCGGATGACGCTTTTGTCGGCGCCGAGGGTCAGATCGATTTTGCCGAGCCGTTTAACCGGCTTGCGTAAGCCAGCTGGCGAGGCAGCCCGGCTGTTGCGCCACCAGCCGCAGCTTCTGCTGGCGGCTGAGCTGCTTGACCCGGTACTCCAGCCGCGACGCCGCGGCGCGGTCGCCGGCGTCGCAGTGATAGACCAGCGCCAGCGGGCCTTTGCCGCGCAGGGCGCGCGCGCCGCGTCCGCTCTCATGCTGCTCTACGCGCCGCGCCACGTCGGTGGTGATGCCGGTATAGAGCACGCCCGCGGCGGTCTGGACGATATAGAGCTGCCACGCCTTATTCATAAACTGAATCCCTGAATCTTTACTGCCGGGCAGTGTAGCGCGCCCGCGACGCGGCGGCTATCCGGCGATTTTTGCACGGAGCAATAGAACGTGTCTGACCATTCTCATCTGGTGCGTTACCTGAAAAAACAGCATGTGCTTTCTCTCTGCTGTCAGGCTGACGGCGACCTCTGGTGTGCCAACTGTTTTTACGTCTTTGACGAAGCCAGCATGGCATTCTGGCTGATGACCGAACCCGATACGCGTCATGGCGCGCTGCTGCAGGCGAATCCGCAGGTAGCGGGCACGGTAAACGGCCAGCCGAAAACCGTGCTGTTGATTAAAGGTGTGCAGTATCGCGGAAAAATCGCGCGGCTTGACGACGCAGCGGCAGCGCAGGCGCGCACGGTCTATCAGAAACGTTTTCCGGTGGCGCGCAAAGTCTCTGCGCCGCTGTGGGAGATCCGGCTAGATGAGGTCAAGATGACCGATAATGCGCTGGGCTTTGGTAAAAAAATTGTCTGGCGGCGGGAAGAGAGTGAAATCCCTTTCCCGTAAGGGAAAGGGAACAGCGCGTTACGACGCCTGCAGAATACGCAGAGACTCGCGGTTAAAGGCGGGCAGATCGTCCGGCGTACGGCTGGTAACGAGACGATCGTCATCCACGATCACCTCTTCATCATAGAAGTCTGCGCCGGCGTTGCGCAGGTCGATAGCGATCGCCTTCACGCAGGTCATTTTACGGCCGCGCACGCCGTTCGCGCTGATAAGCAGCTGCGGGCCGTGGCAGATAGCAAAAATCGGCTTGCCGCTGGCAACAAACTCTTTGGTAAAGGCGACAAAACGGTCGTCGCCGCGCAGCGAATCGGGCGAATGACCACCGGGCAGCAGCAGCGCGTCAAATTCGGCCGGGCTTACTTCGTCAATGGCGCGGTCAATTTTCACCTGCGCTTCGCCCTGCTTGCCGGTAACGGTTTTACCCGCCTCTTTCTCGATGGTGACCACCTCAAAGCCCGCCTGCTTGTAAGCGTCAGCCGGTGAGGTAAATTCTGAGTCTTCAAATTCATCGGTAATCAGTACCGCAATCTTCTTGCTCATTTTCCCCTCCTCATGATGATTTGCGCACGATGCGCTCTCCTGGTGAACAGGTTAAGCCTGGTTGTTTGTGCTGAAAATGCAAGCCGGGCGGCCAAAGCTGACTATATTTCAGAGTAATGGCAACAGGTTAGCGGGAGGCGAGATGCATCGTGTATTACTGACCGGCGCGACGGGCCTGGTGGGCGCGCATCTGCTGCGTTTGCTGGTGGCGGATACGCGCGTTGACGAAATTATCGCGCCGACGCGCCGTCCGCTGCCGCCGATGAATAAGGTGGTGAATCCGGTCGAGGCGGATCTGACCGACGTGCTGCGGCCGCTTAACGTCGCCATCGACAGCGTGTTTTGCTGTCTCGGCACCACGCGGAAAGAGGCGGGCAGTAAAGAGGCGTTTCTGCACGTTGACTATACGCTGGTGGTAGATACCGGCCTGAACGGCCTGCGGCTGGGCGCAAAACAGATGGTGGCCGTCAGCGCCCACGGCGCGAATCGCCATTCGCCTTTTTTCTATAACCGGGTAAAAGGCGAGATGGAGACGGCGCTGCGCCATCAGGGCTGGCCTCGCCTGACGCTGGTCCGTCCCTCTCTGCTGGTGGGCGAACGCACGCGCCAGCGTACCGGCGAAAGCCTGATGGCGCCGCTCTTTGGGATATTGCCCGGCAACTGGCGCTCGGTCTCCGCACAGGCGGTGGCAGAGTGCATGCTCGCGCGCGCCTTTCAGCCTGGCGGCGACAGCGTGGAGATCATCGAATCGGGTCAAATCCCGCGCTAGCCGCGCTCTTTACGCAGATCCCAGATAACCTGATTGCGGCTGCCGCGCCACAGCAGCGTGGCATCTTTTTCCTCTTCTACAAAGCGCCCGTCGATCAGCACATCGATATAGTTCAGCACCTCACGCTGGGGGCAGCTCAACTCGGCGCGCTTATAGCCGGTCCAGAGCCAGATATCCTTACCTGGACACTCTGTACGCACGCGCTTCACCAGCTGACGGATATAGGGCACGTTATGCGGATGCAGCGGATCGCCGCCGCTCAGGGAGAGTCCCTGACGCGGAATGCGGGTATCCTGCAGATCGGCGATCAGGCGCTCCTCCATCTCCAGCGTAAAAGGGGCACCGGAGTCGAGTCGCCAGGTGCTCTGGTTGTAGCAGCCGCGACACTGATGCTCGCATCCGGCCACGAAAAGCGTACAGCGCGTGCCGGGGCCGTTAACGATATCGACCTCATAATAGCGATGAAAGCGCATCATCCCAGCGGTCCGCTCTCCAGATGTTTGACCCGGCGCTGCACCTCTTCCTGCTTGCCCGCGTTAAACGGACGCGCGTCGGGGCTGCCGAGATAGCCGCAGACGCGGCGCGTTACCGATACGCGCGCCGGGTCGTGATTGCCGCAGTTCGGGCAGGTAAAGCCGCGGCTGGTGCAGTTGAACTCGCCGGTAAAGCCGCACTCGTAGCATTCGTCTATCGGCGTATTGGTGCCGTAATAGGGCACGCGATCGTAGCTGTAGTCCCACACATCCTCCAGCGCCTTAAGGTTGTGCTGCACGTTGGGGTACTCGCCGTAGCAGATGAAGCCGCCGTTCGTCAGCGACGGATAGGGCGCTTCAAAGTCGATCTTCTCATAGGGGTTAACTTTCTTCTCGACGTCGAGATGGAAGCTGTTGGTGTAGTAGCCTTTATCGGTTACGCCAGGCACCACGCCGAACTGTGCGGCGTCGAGGCGGCAGAAGCGGTCGCAAAGATTTTCGCTCGGCGTACTGTAGAGGCTAAAGCCGTAGCCGGTTTCCGCTTTCCAGGCGTCGGCCGCGGCGCGCAGACGAGAGATAATCGCGATCCCTTTGGCGCGCAGCGCAGGATCGTCATAGGGATGGCGCGCGCCGCCGCTCAGGGCGTTAAGGGTTTCATGCAGGCCGATATAGCCCAGCGAAAGGGTAGCGCGGCCGTTGCGGAAAATCGGCCCTACTTCGTCATCGGCATTGAGACGTATGCCGCAGGCGCCCTCCATATAGAGAATGGGCGCCACGCGCGCTTTGGTTTTCTCCAGCCTGGCGATACGCGTCATCAGCGCGCGCTTCGCCAGCGCCAGCCGCGCGTCGAGCAGTGCCCAGAATCGCGCCTCGTCGCCCTGCGCCTCCAGCGCGATGCGCGGCAGGTTGAGGCTGATTACGCCCAGATTGTTGCGGCCGTCATGGATTTCGACGCCGTTCTCCTCATAGACGCCAAGAAAGCTGCGGCAGCCCATCGGCGTTTTAAAGGAGCCAGTGACCTTTACCACCTGGTCGTAGTTAAGGATATCGGGATACATGCGCTTGCTGGCGCACTCCAGCGCCAGCTGCTTGATATCGTAATTGATATCGCCCGGACGGCGATTCAGCCCTTCGCGAATAGCGAACACCAGTTTGGGAAAGACCGCGGTTTTATGATTTTTGCCCAGTCCGGCGATGCGGTTGCGCAGGATCGACTGCTGGATAAGCCGCGCCGCCCAACTGGTGCCGAGCCCGAAGCCGAAGGTGACGAATGGCGTCTGGCCGTTGGCGGTGTGCAGCGTGTTGACCTCATACTCCAGTGACTGGAAGGCGTCGTAGCACTCTTTCTCGGTGCGCGCCCGCGCGTAGGCATCCACATCGGCAATCTGCCATTCGGCGGCGATGGCGCGATGCTTCTCCATGCTGAGCAGCACAAAGGGTTCCAGCACCTCGTCGATGCGATTGATGGTGGTGCCGCCGTAAATATGGCTGGCGACCTGCGCGATGATCTGCGCGGTTACCGCGGTGGCGGTGGCGATCGATTTCGGCGGCTCGATCTCGGCGTTGCCCATTTTAAAGCCGTTGGTCAGCATCCCTTTCAGATCGATCAGCATGCAGTTGAACATCGGAAAGAAGGGGGAGTAGTCGAGATCGTGGTAGTGAATTTCGCCGCGCTCGTGCGCCTGTACCACGTCGCGCGGCAGAAGCTGCTGCTGCGCATAGTGCTTCGCCACGATCCCCGCCAGCAGATCGCGCTGCGTCGGGATCACTTTGCTGTCTTTGTTGGCGTTCTCGTTAAGCAGCGCCGCGTTGGTCTGATCGACCAGGCCGCGAATAGCGTGATGCAGCTTGCCACGCTGCTCGCGCGCCACGTCGCGATCGTGACGGTATTCGATATAGGCGCGCGCCAGCTGAGGGTAAGGGCCGCCCATCAGCGTCTCTTCAACCGCGAACTGAATATCACGAATATCGACTTCGACGCGGTCGGCCAGTTTCTCGCTGACGCATCGGGCGACCGTGGCGCACCACTGCGCATCTTCGACCTGCGCCGCACGCGCCGCCGCCAACACCGCCGCCTCAATTCTCGCGGCGTCAAACGCCGAGCGACAGCCGTCGCGCTTCACCACTACCTTTGCCATGTTCTCTCCATTCCCTACATGTTGTGCTTATCGAGATTTTAACCACTATATATGGATATATGGGTAATTTAATCGCAGCTGTTTTGACCTGAAACAAAGAAGAGGAGGTCGCGACGCAAAGCCAGGCGAAGAGGAAAATTTGACTGAAAATGGCGAAAAGGAGAGGGGCAAATAAACTGCGCGCTGCGGTCGCCGCGCGCAGCCGATCGTTAGCGGCGCAGGGCGATCGCTTCGATCTCAATCTTCACGTCTTTCGGCAGACGCGCGACTTCTACGCAGGAACGCGCCGGAAAGCTGGCGTTATGCTCGGTGAAGAAGGCTTCATAGGTAGCGTTAACGGTAGCGAAGTCGTTGAGGTCTTTAACGAACACCGTGGTTTTCACGATGTCGCCGACCTGCAGGCCAGCCGCTTCGACGATCGCTTTCACATTTTCCAGCGACTGACGCGCCTGCGCGTCGATCGCTTCCGGCACCGTGCCGGTCGCCGGATCGACCGGGATCTGGCCGGAGGTGATGATCATATTGCCCAGATCGACGCCCTGCACATAGGGCCCGATCGCCGCTGGCGCTTTTTCCGTACTGATTTCGCGAGACATACTTGCTCCTTAAGAGTGACGCAGCGGCGGCGTGCCGCCGCTGGCGGGAAACATCGCCCCATTATAGGGGCGGGCAGGGCGATTACCAGTGACCGAGCACCACGTGGTGGGCAAAGGCTTTCTCGCAATATTTGCAGGTCAGCTGTACCTCTTCGTCGCGCTTTTTCACCGCGAAGCTGGAGAAAACCGGCTCGCTGCGGCTGATGCAGTTGCCGTTTGGACAGGTCAGCACGCGCTCGATGCGCTCCGGCAGCGTCGGGGCGATTTTCGCGACCACTTCATAGTCGTCGATACGGTTGACCGTCGCGTGCGGCGCATAGACCGCCAGCTGGTTGATCTGATCCTCGGTAAGAAAGGTGTTTTCAATCTTAATCAGATCTTTGCGCCCCATCTCGCCAGAAGGGAGGTTAAGGCCGATAGTGATGCGCTGGTCGGTTTCGGTGAGGCGAAACAGCGACAGCAATTTAAACCCGACCTGCGCCGGAATATGGTCAATGACCGTACCGCGCTTGATCGCTTCTACCTGCAGTTTGTTGTCGTGAGTCATGGCGATTGCTCCTTACAGATCCTGTTCGCTGTTGAGTACCAGCGCCAGCAGAGCCTGACGCGCGAAGATGCCGTTGCCCGCCTGCTGGAAATACCAGGCGTAGGGCGTTTTATCCACGTCGGTGGCGATCTCGTCAACGCGCGGCAGCGGATGCAGCACTTTCATATTGTCGCGGGCGCCAGCCAGATCCGCCGCGCGCAGGATAAACTGCGCCTTAACGTTGGCGTATTCGGACGGGTCGAGACGCTCTTTCTGCACGCGGGTCATATAGAGAATATCGGCGTGCGGGATCACCGCTTCGATGCTGTCGTGGCGTGACCAGACGATGCCGCGTTCGTCCAGCATATCGGTGATATAGGCGGGCATCGCCAGCGCGTCGGGCGCGATAAAGTAGAAGCGATTGCCGTCAAACTTCGCCAGCGCCTGCGTCAGTGAGTGCACCGTGCGGCCATATTTCAGGTCGCCGACCATGGCGATGCTCAGGTTATCCAGACGGCTCTGCGTTTCGCGGATGGTGAAGAGATCCAGCAGCGTCTGCGTCGGATGCTGGTTGGCGCCGTCCCCGGCGTTGAGGATCGGCACGCCGCCGGAAAATTCAGTGGCGAGGCGCGCCGCGCCCTCCTGCGGATGACGCATTACGATGGCGTCAACGTAGGTGCCGATAACGGAAATCGTATCCGCCAGGGTTTCGCCCTTCTTGCCGAGCGAGGTATTACTGCCGTCGGCAAAGCCCACCACCGACGCGCCCAGACGGTGAATAGCCGTTTCAAACGACAGGCGCGTGCGCGTCGAGGCTTCAAAGAAGCAGCTGGCGATAACCTTATGCTTTAGCAGCTCCGGCTGCGGACTGGCTTTCAGCCGCGCGGCGGTGTGCAGCACCAGCTCCAGTTCGTCGCGGCTGAGATCGTTAATGGAAATAATGTGCTTGCGATATAACGGGTTAGCCATAGCTCGCTCCTCTGCGCTACCGAATTGCGGACAAAAAAAAGCCCCTGCTTAAGGGGCTTTTTTTACGATCGGGTTGATGACGGAAAAAACAGGGGCACCGCCTGCGTTCAGGCGTGATGTCGCGTGAATGTTTGCGCTGCGCTGTTGCATGCTTCCTCCGGCAAATTGGGGCGCATTATACCCGTCCGGCATTTTGCATCAAGCGAAAACGTTTGCGGGGCGCCTGCTGACTTATGCCTGGCTAAGCGTCGCCACCATGACCGCTTTGATGGTGTGCATACGGTTTTCCGCCTGGTCGAACACGATGCTGTGCTCTGATTCAAAGACCGCGTTGCTGACTTCCATACCGTCGTGCAGGCCATACTGTTCGGCCATCTGGCGGCCTAACGTGGTCTGATCGTCATGAAACGCAGGCAGACAGTGCAGGAATTTTACCTGCGGATTGCCGGTCAGCTGCAGCATCGCCTGATTCACCTGATAGCCGCGCAGCAGCGCGATGCGCTCTTCCCATACCGCTTTCGCCTCACCCATAGAGACCCAGACATCGGTATAGATAAAGTCCGCACCCTTGACGCCTTCGGCGATATCTTCGGTCAGCGTGATTTTACCGCCGGTTTTCTGCGCCGCCTGGCGGCAGGCCTCGACCAGCTCCTGCTCCGGCCAGCAGCCCTTTGGCGCGACCAGACGCAGATCCAGCCCGGTTACCGCCGCAGCCTCCAGCATGCTGTTGCCCATGTTGTTGCGTGCGTCGCCGACGTAGACCAGCGTCATCTCATGCAGCGCTTTGCCCGGCAGGTGCTCCCGCATCGTGAGAAGGTCGGCCAGCAGCTGAGTAGGATGAAATTCGGTGGTCAGGCCGTTCCATACTGGCACCCCGGCAAATTTCGCCAGCGTCTCCACCAGCGCCTGGCCGTAGCCGCGATACTGGATGCCGTCATACATGCGCCCCAGCACGCGCGCGGTATCCTTCATCGACTCTTTATGGCCGATCTGGCTGCCGCTCGGGCCGAGGTAAGTAACGTTAGCGCCCTGATCGTATGCGGCAACTTCGAAAGAGCATCGGGTACGGGTCGAGTCTTTTTCGAAGATGAGCGCGATGTTTTTACCTTTCAGGCGCGGCGTTTCGTTACCGTTTTTTTTAGCGTGTTTTAATTCAGCGGCGAGGTCGAGCAGGGAAGTGATATCGGCCGGGGTGAAATCCAGCAGCCGAAGGAAGTGGCGTTGAAAAAGCTGACTCATAACGGGCTCCAGTGCATCCATTCTGATTGAATGAAAATTCAATTTAAACGTATGAATATTCATTTTCAACCCCAGCGTAAAGAAACTTTCCGTTTTGAGTAGTGGCGCGCCGGGCAGTGTGGGAAAATACTTGTTTATTGCCGAACACTGAGGGGAATTCGCCATGGCATATGAAGCATTGCTGGAAGAGCAGCGTGAAGAGACACGCCTGATCATTGATGAGCTGCTGGAAGATGGCAGCGATCCGGATGCGCTCTATACCATTGAACATCATCTCTCCTGCAACAACTTCGACTCGCTGGAGAAAGCGGCAGTCGACGCGTTCAAGCTGGGTTATGAAGTGACCGAGCCGGAAGAGCTGGAGCTGGAGGACGGTACCACGGTAATGTGCGTCGATATCCTCAGTGAATCGGCGCTGAAGCCTGAGCTGATCGATGCGCAGGTAGAGCAGCTGGTTAATCTGGTGGGCAAATATAATGTCGACTACGACGGCTGGGGCACCTACTTTGAAGATCCCGACGCCGAAGACGAAGATGACGACGAAGAGGGCGACATTATCGACGGCGACGAAGATACCGGCGTACGTCACTGATTTTCCTGGCGGAGCCTCGCGCTCCGCCTTTCTGTTTTCTGCTTTCTGCCTTTTAAACTGCCATGAACTACGCACCGCTGCTTGAGCCTGTCTATCAGTTTTTACTCTGCCGCACGCCACAAGCCTGGATTGACGAGGCGCGCAAACCGGAAAACCTGACGCTGCTGCTGACCGACCATCTGGTTTGCGAGCTGAAAGCGGCGCAGACCGCCACCTGGCTGATCCGTAAATATGTCGCCGACAAGCCGAGCGGCGAGGCGATCCTCGCCTGGCTTAAGCCCTATGAAGATTTTATTTTCCGCGAGCACCCCGACAGCCAGTTTATTCAGGCCCATAAGAATCTGTCTAAAAGCATTATCGTGCGCAACGAGCTGCCCTGGGCGGACGATCTGGTAGAGAAAATGGTGCTGCTGATTAAAGAGGAGCTGCACCACTTTTATCAGGTGTGGGAGATTATGCAGGCGCGCGGGTTGCCCTATAAAAAGATTACCTCCAGCCGCTACGCCAAAGGACTGCTGCGCGAGATCACTACCCACGAGCCCGATACGCTGGTGGACAAGCTTATCTGCGGTGCCTATATCGAAGCGCGCTCCTGCGAACGCTTTGCCAGCCTGGCGCCCTGGCTGGATGCAGAGCTGGAGAAGTTCTATATCTCGCTGCTGCGTTCGGAAGCGCGCCACTATCAGGACTATTTAGCCCTGGCGGCGCAGATCTCGCCGAAGGATATCACGCCGCGCGTGCGCGCCATTGGCGAAGCGGAGGCGAAGCTGATTAGCGAACCGGACCCGGAGTTGCGTTTTCACAGCGGCGTGCCGGCATTCTGACAGGCAAAGCGCGGCTACAGCGCTTTCAACATTCTGTATTCGCAGTCGCCATGGCCGGTACAGCCCAGCGCGTTGTCGATGCGCTCAAATCCCAGCGACTCATAGAGTTTGATAGCGCGCGTTAAGCTGCCGGTGGTTTCCAGATAGCAGCGGCGGAAGCCGCGCTGACGCGCATGCTCCATGGCACGCAGCGCCAGCTCGCGTGCCATGCCAAAGCCGCGCACCTCTGGCAGGAAATACATCTTTTGCAGCTCGCAGATATCGGGCGCGCTACAGGCGAGCGGGGCGATACCGCCGCCGCCCATGACCTTTCCCTGCTGCTCCACAATCCAGTAGGCGCTGTGTTCAGCGCTGTAAAGTTCGTACAGGCTGTCGAGCTGCGGATCGGCCACGGTATAGCCTTTGTCGGCGGTCAGGCCGAACTCCGCGGAGACGGTGCGGATCACCCGGGCGATATGGGGATTGTCGGCAGCGCTAATGGCGCGCAGCGTCAGTAAAGGCTGAGTTGCAGGGATCATAGCGAAATAACGTGGTTAACATCGGTTAGACATTCACCAGAAATAGCATTATCGTTGGGCAAAAGCAATATTCATTATGGCGCATGGAGGCTGGCGACAGTGTACTCTCGTATTTTCAAAACGATTAAGGAGCTTTTTCCATTATTTATTTTTGCGGGATTTATTAATATATGGGGTTATCTGAAGTGGATAGGCCGGCTGGACATTTTTCCGCTGATTATTAATAATGTCTCGGGCGTTATTGCAGTGTTAATCACCTCGTTAATATTTTTTAGCGCTTTTGCTATAACATTATTGATCCCTTCGGCATTTTCCTCTCTGACAGGCGAGCAGAGCAATAAAAAGACAAAGCTAAAGATAAGATATAATGAGGGATGCTGTGCGGCTACCGCTTTAGCGGCGGTTGTGGCAGCGCTCACGCTTATGTTCACGGAGGAAAAGATCTCAGCATGGGGTGCTGTTTTAGCCTGCATTGTGGTGTTTTTTATTCATGCCCTTTTAAACTATCGCTTTAACCATCAGCGGCAAAATCACCATCGTGAGCTTATCAAACGCTTAAAGCAGATACAGACCGGGAAAGGCGGTCTGACAGGCAAGCGGAAATGGGCATTTCTGATAGCAGAAACAGCGAACCGGACGGCGTTTATTAATCTCCGTTATACCCTGTTTGCAGTCCTTATCGCGGGCCTCTCTTTTTTACCGCTGTTTTTTTTGTTGCAGGCGGACCTCTATTTTTCAGACCGCGATCTGCTGCTCCAGTATGCTGTAATTGTGATTATGTATATCTTTCTCTTTCTGCCGGTGTTGCTGTCGTTATTCACTAACCAAAATAAGACGCGCTACGGTATAAAACCGGTTATGGCTTTTTCTCCCGCGATTGTGATTGCCGTTTTTTCTCTCTTTTCCGTTCAGCTTATTCAGATCAATCAACGCTCGATTGAAATAGTCGGCATGGCTTCATGGCATGAGCGGTTATTCGCTTTTAAAGCGGATAGCTTCCCCGACTATTATTTTCCAAAAAAGATCTGGGGAGCGAGCAAAATCACCTCCAGAGGAGAACGGTTGATTGCAGGCATTGAAGCTTTTTCGAATGGCGAAACGCACCTTATCTGCCCCAGGGTGCTCAAAGCGCTGAGGGAAACCGCGTTAAAAAATAACGCCTTCACCTGGCAGACCGATGAAAAAGCGAAAGCGGAACTGACGGCCATGAGTCAGTATTGTCTGCTGGCGAAAAGCGATCAGCTCAGATCGAGCGCGGCGCTCGTCCCGCTGTTTAACGTCAAACCACGTTAAGTTATCTTCGACGTCAGACAATAAAAAACCCCGCGCCGGGGCGCAGGGTTTTTTTACGGGGATGACGTAAAATCAGAGCGCCGCGATCACTGCCTGCTGTTCAATCAGCTTCGCTTTTGACTGCTCCAGCTCGGCCACGCGCTCGCGCTCCTTCGCCACTACCGCTTCCGGCGCGCGCGAAACAAAGCCGTCGTTCGCCAGCTTGACCTGAATCTTCTCAATCTCGACGTCGAGCTTGCCCAGCTCTTTCGCCAGACGATCCAGCTCCGCCGCCTTGTCCACCAGGCCCGCCATCGGGATCAGCAGCTCGGCGCCTTCAACGATTTTGGTCACGGAAACCGGACCTTTTTCGCCAGCCGGCAGGACGGTCAGGCTCTCCAGACGCGCCAGGCGCGACAGGAAGGTGCGGTTCGCTTCCACGCGGCGCAGCGCAGCCGGAGAGCAGTCACGCAGCAGCACGTCGAGCGGTTTGCTCAGGGCGATATTCATCTCGGCGCGGATATTACGCACCGCGACGATCGCCTGCTTCATCCACTCGATATCCGCCATCGCTTCCGCATCCTCTTTCGCCGCATCGTACTGCGGGAAAGGCTGCAGCATAATGGTGTCGTCGCTGATATTTTTCAGCACTTTCACACGCTGCCAGATGGTTTCGGTGATAAACGGAATAATCGGGTGGGCGAGACGCAGCAACGCTTCCAGCACTGTTACCAGCGTGTTGCGCGTGCCGCGCAGCTCCGCTTCGCTGCCGCTGTTCATCACTGGCTTGGTCAGCTCCAGGTACCAGTCGCAGAACTGGTTCCAGGTGAAGTCGTAGAGCAGGTTGGCGGCGATATCGAAACGATAGCTGTCCAGCGCTTCGCGGTATGCTTTCACCGTGCTGTTGAATTCGGCGAGGATCCAGCGATCCGCCAGCGACAGCGTCATTTCGCCGCCGTTCTGACCGCAATCCTGATCTTCAGTGTTCATCAGCACAAAGCGGCTGGCGTTCCACAGCTTGTTGCAGAAGTTGCGATAGCCTTCAAGACGCTTCATATCCCAGTTGATATCGCGGCCGGTCGACGCCAGCGCCGCCAAGGTAAAGCGCAGCGCATCGGTGCCTGACGGCTCGATGCCCGCCGGGAACTGCTTCTCGGTACGCTTGCGGATCTTCTCCGCCAGCTGCGGCTGCATCATGTTGCCGGTGCGCTTCTCCAGCAAATCTTCCAGCGAGATGCCGTCAACCATATCCAGCGGGTCGATAACGTTGCCTTTGGATTTCGACATCTTCTGGCCTTCTTCGTCGCGGATCAGACCGGTCATGTAGACAGTCTTGAACGGCACCTGCGGCTTGCCGTTTTCATCTTTGATGAAGTGCATGGTCAGCATGATCATGCGGGCGATCCAGAAGAAGATAATGTCGAAGCCGCTGACCAGCACGCTGGTCGGGTGGAACTGACGCAGCGCTTCGGTGTTCTCCGGCCAGCCGAGCGTAGAGAAGGTCCACAGGCCAGAGGAGAACCAGGTGTCGAGCACATCTTCATCCTGACGCAGCGCCACGTCCGCGCCCAGGTTGTTCTCGCTGCGCACTTCTTCTTCGCTGCGGCCGACATAGACGTTGCCGTCGTTGTCGTACCAGGCCGGAATGCGGTGGCCCCACCAGAGCTGGCGCGAGATACACCAGTCCTGAATGTCGCGCATCCAGGAGAAGTACATATTTTCATACTGCTTCGGCACGAACTGGATATCGCCGTTCTCTACCGCCTCGACCGCGACTTTCGCCAGCGGCGCGGTACGCACGTACCACTGATCGGTCAGCATCGGCTCAATCACCACGCCGCCGCGATCGCCGTAAGGCACGGTCAGGTCGTGCGGTTTGATCTCGTCCAGCAGGCCCAGCTCGTCCACGGCGGCGACAATCGCCTTACGCGCGGCGAAACGCTCCATCTTCTGGAACTGCGCCGGGATCTCGTCTGAGCAGGCGTCGCTGACTTCGCCGTTGGTGTCATACACCTGAGCGCGCTCGCGGATATCGCCGTCAAAGGTCAGAATATTGATCATCGGCAGCTTATGGCGGCGGCCGACTTCATAGTCGTTGAAGTCGTGCGCCGGCGTGATTTTCACGCAGCCGGTGCCTTTCTCCATATCGGCGTGCTCGTCGCCCACGATGGGAATGCGACGGTTCACCAGCGGCAGGATCACCTCTTTGCCGATCAGATCTTTGTAGCGCGGATCTTCCGGGTTAACCGCCACGCCGGTATCGCCCAGCAGGGTTTCCGGACGGGTGGTGGCGACCACCAGATAATCTTTGCCTTCGGCGGTTTTCACGCCGTCCGCCAGCGGATAGCGGATGTGCCACATCGAGCCTTTGCTCTCGCGGTTTTCCACTTCGAGATCGGAAATCGCGGTGCGCAGTTTCGGATCCCAGTTCACCAGGCGCTTGCCGCGATAGATGAGGTTCTCTTTATGGAGGCGAACAAACACCTCTTTCACCGCGTTGGAGAGGCCGTCATCCATGGTGAAGCGCTCGCGCTCCCAGTCCACGGAGTTGCCGAGGCGACGCATCTGGCGCGTAATCGTGCCGCCTGATTCCGCCTTCCACTGCCAGATTTTGTCGATAAAGGCGTCGCGACCGTAATCCTGGCGCGTTTTGCCCTCTTCGGCGGCGATCTTGCGCTCCACCACCATCTGGGTGGCGATACCCGCATGGTCGGTGCCCACCTGCCACAGCGTGTTTTTGCCCTGCATGCGCTGGTAGCGGATCATGGTGTCCATGATGGTCTGCTGGAAGGCGTGACCCATGTGCAGGCTGCCGGTGACGTTCGGCGGCGGGATCATAATGCAGAAGCTTTCCTGGCTGGTATCGCCGTTAGGCTTGAAATAGCCTTGCTCTTCCCAGTGCTCGTAAAGCGGCTGCTCGATATCTTGCGGGTTATATGTTTTTTCCATTTCTGCTATGTCGTTTGCGGCTGTGGCGGCGTGGCCGTATTCAATTGGAAACCAACGCTGCGGTACGCTTTATAGCGGTCGCGCGCCAGCTGTTTCTGAGACTCTTCGTAGGGTACGAAGTCTATCACTTCATGGAAAGCAGTAGCAAAATCTGCAAACTGCGGCAGCAGGCTGATCAGCAGATCGCGCGGCGAACTGCCGCGGCGCTGCGGCCAGGCCAGTTCGACCGGCGCGCCGTAGCGCGGACCTTCGCCCGCCAGATTGTGCGGTACGAAGGCGCTGGCCGGACGCTGCCAGAGCGCCTCGTCGAGACGAATGGCCTGCTGCTCGTTTTCACAGGCGATCAAAATGCGTTTGCCCGCCCGCCAGCGCGTTTCCGCCAGATCGCACACCAGCGCCTCAATGGCGCTCAGCTCCTCGCTGTGCGAGTCCGATTCCATTACGTAGAAGGTTGCGTTTTTCATGGAAAGGCCTTGTGGGTGAGAGGTGTCGATGTTACCAGCTAAGGCGCGCGGTAGCACTTCCCGATAAGGTGGATCTAGGGGCGGCGGCGTGTTAAATCAATTTGCGGCGTACGCGCCGCTCCTGAGAGCGGCGCGCGTCGAGCCGTCAGTCGTCGCCGTTCAGACCGGCGCGGTTCAGCAGGAACTGCGACAGCATCGGCACCGGACGACCGGTTGCGCCTTTGGCTTTGCCGGAGCGCCAGGCGGTGCCGGCAATATCCAGGTGCGCCCAGTTATATTTACGCGCAAAGCGCGCCAGGAAGCAGGCCGCGGTGATCGCGCCGCCGGGACGGCCGCCGATATTCGCCATGTCGGCGAAGTTCGATTCCAGCTGCTCCTGATATTCGTCCGCCATCGGCAGACGCCAGGCGCGGTCGCCGGACTGCTCAGAGGCGCCGATCAGCTCGTGCGCCAGCGGGTTATGGTTCGACAGCAGGCCGCTGACGTGGTGGCCCAGCGCGATGACGCAGGCGCCGGTCAGGGTCGCCACGTCGATCACCACTTCCGGATCGAAGCGCTCGACGTAGGTCAGCGCGTCGCACAGCACCAGGCGGCCTTCCGCATCGGTATTCAGCACTTCCACCGTCTGGCCCGACATCGTGGTCAGAACGTCGCCCGGACGCATGGCGCGACCGTCCGGCATATTTTCGCAGCCCGCCAGCACGCCGACCACGTTAAGCGGCAGGTTCAGCTCGGCCACCATACGCATCACGCCGTAGACCGACGCCGCGCCGCACATGTCGTACTTCATCTCATCCATCGATTCGGCGGGTTTGATGGAGATGCCGCCGGAGTCGAAGGTCAGCCCTTTGCCCACCAGCACAATCGGGCGCGCTTCCGCATCGGGATTGCCTTTGTACTCGATGACCGACATCAGCGACTCGTTCTGCGAGCCCGCGCCTACCGCGAGATAGGCGTTCATGCCCAGCTCTTTCATCTGCTGCTCGCCGATGACGCGGGTCGTGACGTTTTTGCTGTAGGCGTCCGCCAGCTGGCGCGCCTGCGAGGCGAGATAGGCCGCGTTGCAGATATTTGGCGGCATATTGCCGAGATCTTTCGCCGCCTTCACGCCAGCCGCGACCGCCAGGCCGTGCTGGATGGCGCGTTCGCCGCTGGTGAGTTCGCGGCGCGTCGGCACGTTGAACACCAGCTTACGCAGCGGACGCCGCGGCTCGGTTTTGTTGCTTTTCAGCTGGTCGAAGTTATAAAGCGCTTCTTTGGAGGTTTCGACCGCCTGACGCACTTTCCAGTAGGTATTGCGGCTTTTTACATGCAGCTCGGTCAGAAAGCAGACTGCTTCCATCGAGCCGGTGTCGTTCAGCGTATTAATGGTCTTCTGGATCACCTGCTTGTACTGGCGCTCATCCAGCTCGCGCTCTTTGCCGCAGCCAATCAGCAGAATGCGCTCGGAAAGAATATTGGGTACATGATGCAGCAGCAGGGTCTGGCCTACTTTGCCTTCCAGCTCGCCGCGGCGCAACAGGGCGCTGATGTAGCCATCGCTGATTTTGTCTAGCTGCTCGGCGATCGGCGACAGACGACGCGGCTCGAAAACACCGACAACAATGCAGGCACTGCGCTGTTTCTCCGGGCTTCCGCTTTTTACACTGAACTCCATGCACTCTCCTGAATCTTAAAGACAACGGCCGCGGCTGTCGCTAGAATGGTCCGCTTGATACCACAGAGGTAAAAAGTTTGGTGGTAATCAACGTTCGAACTACGTTTAGTGTGGCAACGCGTTAATTTTCACCACCCTGACGCATTTGTCATACCATTTTAGCTGCGACGTGGGCCATTGATGAAGAAAAATGGCTGATAAGCGTTGAAACTAGCGATTTTCCTGCAAAAAGACAAGTTATCACAGGCGTACTAAGCGTGATCATCATTAGATATCTGGTTCGGGAAACGCTCAAAAGCCAGCTGGCTATCCTTTTCATCCTGCTGCTTATCTTCTTTTGTCAGAAGTTAGTGCGGATTTTAGGGGCTGCGGTGGACGGCGAAATCCCAACAAATCTCGTTCTGACTCTGTTAGGGCTTGGCGTGCCTGAAATGGCACAACTTATTCTGCCGTTAAGCCTGTTTCTGGCGATCCTTATGACGCTGGGCAAGCTCTATACCGACAGCGAAATCACCGTAATGCACGCCTGCGGGTTAGGCAAAAGCGTGCTGGTGAAGGCGGCGATGGTGCTGATGCTGCTCACCTCTGCCGTGGCGGCGGTCAATGTTATCTGGCTCGGCCCCTGGTCCTCGCGCTATCAGGATGAGGTGACGCAAAACGCCAAAGCCAACCCTGGCGCGGCGGCGCTGGCGGCCGGGCAGTTCCAGAGCTCCAGCGACGGCAATTCGGTACTCTTTATCGAAAACGTAAAGGGCAACCAGTTCGGCAACGTCTTCCTGGCGCAGCTGCGCGCCAAAGGCAACGCGCGTCCCTCCGTGGTGCTGGCAGACAGCGGCCATATGGAGCAGCATAAAGATGGCTCGCAGGTCGTGACGCTGGATAAAGGCACGCGTTTCGAAGGCACGGCGATGCTGCGCGACTTCCGTATTACTGACTTCACTAATTACCAGGCACGAGTCGGCTACAAAGAGGCGACGCTCGATCCGAACGACGCCGAACAGTCCGATCTCACCACGCTGTTAAGCAATGATACGCCAGCGTTCCGTTCGGAGCTGCACTGGCGCTTTACGCTGATCTTCGCCGTGCTGGTAATGGCGCTGATGGTGGTGCCGCTTAGCGTGGTCAACCCGCGCCAGGGTCGCGTGCTGTCGATGCTGCCCGCGATGCTGCTCTATCTCATCTTCTTCCTGCTGCAGAGCTCGCTGAGGTCGAATGCGGCGAAAGGGCGGCTCGATCCCGCTATCTGGATGTGGACAGTGAATGTCGGCTATCTGCTGCTGGCGGTAGTGCTTAATCTATGGGATACGGTGCCGATGCGTCGCGTGCGCGCCCGCTTCAGCCGCGGAGGTTCCGTCTGATGTTTCGTGTTCTCGACCGTTATATCGGTAAAACCATTTTCAATACCATCATGCTGACGCTGTTCATGCTGGTGTCGCTCTCCGGCATCATCAAGTTCGTCGATCAGCTGCGTAAGACCGGCCAGGGCGCTTATACCGCGCTCGCCGCCGGTTACTACACGCTGCTCAGCGTGCCGAAGGATGTTGAGATCTTCTTCCCGATGGCGGCGCTGCTCGGCGCGCTGCTCGGCCTGGGCACGCTGGCGCAGCGCAGCGAGCTGGTCGTTATGCAGGCGGCGGGCTTTACCCGCATGCAGGTCGCGCTGTCGGTGATGAAAACCGCTATTCCGCTGGTGCTGCTCACCATGGCGATCGGCGAGTTTCTTGCACCAGCGGGCGAGCAGATGGCGCGTAACTATCGTGCGACGCAGCTCTACGGCGGCGCGCTGGTGTCGACGCAGAACGGCCTGTGGGCGAAAGACGGCAATAACTTTATCTATATCGAACGGGTGCGCGGCGATAACCAGCTCGATGGCGTCAGCATCTACAGCTTTAGCGACGACCGCCGTTTGAAGAGCGTGCGCTACGCCGCCAGCGCGACCTGGGATCAGAACAACAAGCGCTGGAATCTGGCGCAGGTGGATGAGTCGGACCTGAACGATCCGAAGCAGATTAGCGGCTCGCAGAGCCTGAGCGGCGAATGGAAAACCAACCTGACGCCGGACAAGCTCGGCGTGGTGGCGCTCGATCCCGACGCGCTGTCGATTCGCGGGCTCTATAACTACAGCAAATACCTGAAGCAGAGCGGCCAGGAGTCGGGTCGTTACCGGCTCAATATGTGGAGCAAAATCTTCCAGCCGCTGTCGGTGGCGGTGATGATGCTGATGGCGCTGTCGTTTATCTTTGGCCCGCTGCGCAGCGTGTCGATGGGCGTGCGCGTGGTGACCGGCATTAGCTTCGGCTTCCTGTTCTACGTGCTGGATCAGATTTTTGGTCCGCTGAGCCTGGTTTACGGCCTGCCGCCGGTGCTGGGCGCTATCCTTCCCAGCGCCGCGTTCTTCGCGATTAGTCTGTTCTTACTGATTAAGCGACGTTAACCGTCTCAGCATAAAAAGGCCGCATAAGCGGCCTTTTTTATTGGTGGTGTCGCGCCCGCTGAAACCGGCAGCATATAAGCTGAGACGCGGCCACCGATTTTGCCTTGCTCCTCTTTACCTTGCGCCTTAGCGCATCACCAGCGGCCAGAGCGCCGGAAGTTGCGACAGCAGATAGAGAATCAACCCAATGGTGCCCCCCACCAGCGTGCCGTTGATGCGGATAAACTGCAGATCCCTGCCGATATTCAGCTCAATCTGCTGCGACATCTCGTGCGCGTCCCAGCTCTTCACCGTATCGCTGATATGACGCGTCAGAAAGGCGGCGAACTCCGGCGCAACGCTGCGCGCGGCGTCCTCCAGGTGACGGTTCATCGAGGCGCGCAGCGCGTCGTCGCGCGCCAGGTTCTCGCCCAGCCACAGCGCCGCCTGACGCACCTTCTCCTGCACGCGTGAGTCGTCACTGTTGAGATCGCTCTTCAGCCAGGTGCGCAGGTCATTCCATAGCTCGCCGATATAGCGGTTCAGCGAGGCGTCCTCTTTTATCCAGTGTTTAATCTCTTCAGCGCGCGCCGCCATCTCCGGGTCGTGCTTCAGCTTCTCAATCAGCCGATCCACCGCGCGGTTAAAGCCGAGGCGCAGCTCGTGTCCCTGATCGGCCGCTACGTCATCGAGCACGGAATCCACCGCGTTGGCGACCAGCTCCGCGCTGTGCTCGCCCAGCCACTCGGTCGGCAACATTTTGGCCTTAATAGGATGTTCGCGCTTCAGCCAGCGAACGATCTGCATAGCGATAAAATCGCGCGTGGCGGGCTTATGCAGCAGACGCAGCAGCTGCTCTATCGCCGCGTCGAGCAATTCCTGATGACGGTTGTTTTTGGTAAGGCTCTCCAGCAGCACCGCGCTGGTCTGCGACAGGTCTACCTTGTCGATGGCGCGATGCACCGCGCGGCGCATAAAGGCCTGGATGCGCGCGTCGTCGGTAAGATCGAGGAAGCCGCGCATCACCTGCAGCAGATGATGGCCGATGCGATCGGCATTGCCCGGCGCGTTGAGCCACTGCGCCAGCATCTGCGCCGGATCGTGACGGCGGATCAGCGCCAGCAGCGAGTCGGTATCGAGAAATTTCTCCTGCACGAAGCGGCCAAGGTTGTCGCCGATACGCTCCTTATTACGGGGAATAATCGCCGTATGGCGCGAAATAAAAGGCACCGGCACGCGGCGAAACAGCGCCACTATGGCGAACCAGTCCGCCAGCGCGCCGACCATCGCCGCTTCAGCGATCGCCTTGATGCCGCTCACCCAGAAGTTGGGCGGCAGAAAAAGCGTGGTGATAAAGATGGCGGCGGCCAGTAGCAGCAGACCGAGCGCCAGACGTTTTGTCCGTTTGAGTTCGCGTAATTTATCCATGCTCACAGCTTAGCAGAGGCCAAACCGCTGCGGAAACCGTCTCAGCGGCGACGACCACCCAGCAGGTTGCCGAGCACGCCGCGAATAATCTGGTTGGCGATCTGCCGCGTAGCACTCTTCGCCACGCTCTGCACGATGCCGTCCCGCTTGCCGCCGCGCGGGCCGGTCGAACCGAACAGCACCTCTTTTAGCCCGCCCAGAACACCTTCATCAACCGCGACCTTATTGCCCTTCGCCTGCGGCGCACTGGCCCGCTCGCTGGCGCTTGCAACGTCCTGATGCAGCTTCTCAAACGCGGACTCGCGGTCGACAGCCTCATCATATTTGCCCGCCAGCGGCGAGTGGTTAATCAGGCCGTTGCGCTCGTCGAGGCTGACCGGACCCATGCGCGAACCGGGCGCAATCACCATGGCGCGCTCGACGACCGACGGGCTGCCTTTTTCATCCAGAAAAGAGATCAGCGCTTCGCCGGTGCCCAGCGACTGAATCGCCTCGACGGTATTTATCGCAGGGTTGGCGCGCAGGGTATCGGCGGCGCTCTTCACCGCCTTCTGATCCTTCGGCGTGAAGGCGCGCAGCGCGTGCTGTACGCGGTTGCCGAGCTGGCCGAGCACGCTGTCGGGCACATCGGCGGGATTCTGGGTGACGAACCAGACGCCGACCCCTTTCGAGCGGATCAGGCGCATGACCTGTTCCACTTTCTCCAGCAATACCGGCGGCGCATCGTTGAACAGCAGATGCGCCTCGTCAAAGAAGAAGACCATCTTCGGCTTTTCCTGGTCGCCCGCTTCCGGCAGATTCTCATAAAGCTCCGACAGCAGCCACAGCAGGCTGGTGGCATAGAGCTTCGGCTGCTGACAGAGCTTGTCCGCCGCCAGAATATTGATAAAGCCTTTGCCGTCGGCGTCGACGCGCATCCAGTCGCGGATATCGAGCATCGGCTCACCAAAGAAGTGCTCCGCGCCTTGCTGCTCCAGCGCCAGCAGCCCGCGCTGAATGGCGCCCACTGATGCGCTGTTGATATTGCCGTACTGCGTCTGGAAGCTTTTGGCGTTGTCGCCGATATACTGCGTCATGGCGCGCAGATCTTTAAAGTCGAGCAGCAACAATCCCTGATCGTCGGCGACGCGGAAGATAATCTGCAGCACGCCGCTCTGGACCTCGTTGAGGTTAAGCAGGCGCGCCAGCAGCAGCGGACCGAGGTCGGAAACGGTAGCGCGCACCGGATGGCCCTGTTCGCCGAAGATATCCCACAGCATCACTGGATTGCGCTGCGGCTGCCAGTCGGTGACGCCGATTGCCGCCAGCCGCGCCAGCAGTTTCTCGCTCGCTGCGCCTTCCGCTGCGATGCCGGTCAGATCGCCTTTCACGTCCGCCATAAAAACCGGCACGCCGATAGCGGAGAAAGATTCAGCCAGTTTCTGCAGCGTGACGGTTTTGCCGGTGCCGGTCGCGCCGGTGATCAAACCGTGGCGATTCGCCATGGCGGGCAGAAGATGCAGTTTCACATCGGGCGTCTGGGCAATAAGCAGCGGGGCAGCCATAGTTTTATTCTCTTGCAAGGGACAGTGTCTGAAGGATAGCAAGCGGGGCGGGGGAAAGAGAGAAGATTGCACTGAAACGGCTGGACGCTCTGCATGCCGCTTAAAGCGCGCGGCAGGCTGGCCGCGCGCGGCGTTGATTATTTCCGCACCGCATCCATCCGCAGCATGCTGACGCCGATGCCCTGTTTGACGTTGCTGAGGTTCTTCCGCACCGCCACCTGCTGCGCGCCCTGCAGAATAGTGACGAACGGCGAGTTCTGCTGCACCTCGGTCTGCAAATGGGTGTAGAGCGCGCGCCGCTGCGTCGCATCGCTTTCGCCCGCCGCCTTACGCGTCTCGGCGCTCAGTTCAGGGATCTCCCAGCCTACGCGCCAGGCCAGCGTTTTAGCACCGCCCGGCACGTTATAAGCGAAGGTGCTGGCGTTGGTGTTCGGATCGATATAGTCCGCGCCCCAGTAGATAAAGATTGACTGGAAATCGCGCGCGCGCATCTTGCTCCACAGCTCCGACTCCGCCACCGGCTGAATATCCAGGTTGACGTCCGCCTTCGCGAAGCTCGCCTGCAGGGCCTGCGCCACATCGATATAGGGCGGCTGATTGACCACCGTCAGGGCGATATGCGCGCCCGGCGCGATGCCGCCGCGCGTTAAAATCTCTTTGGCTTTGTCGACGTCGTAGTAGAAGGGCGTGCTGTTCAGCGCGCCGTCAAAGCCGTCCGGCAGAAAGCTCTGGTGGATGCGGTACTGACCTTTCAGCAGCTGGCTGGCGATGCTGTCGTAGTCCACCAGCCAGCGCGCCGCCTGCCACAATGCCGGATTGCCGAGTGCAGGCTGCTTCGCGTTTTTGGTATTAAAGCCGAGGTAGTAAACCAGGCTCGACGGGAAGGCGTCGATACGCACATTCGCGTCGCTCTTCAGCGCCGCAATCTGATCGGGGCCGAGCTGGTAGGCGACATCCGCATCGCCCTGCTGTACCAGCAGGCGACGCGTACTGGCATCAGCGACGCCCTTCAGCAGCACGCGCTTCAGGTGCGGCTGCGGCGCGGCGTAGGGGCTGGCCTCCAGCACCAGCGCCTGCAAAGGGACAAACTGCTTAATGGAGAAGGCGCCGCTGCCCGCCGAGTGGGTTTTCAGCCAGCCGTTGCCGGTGTCGTTATTGCTGGCGTGCTGCAGCGCGGTTTTGCTGTCGACCACCGAACTGACCGGCGCAGTCAGCAGGCGCAGCGCCAGATCCTGGCCGATCTGCGCGGGCCAGTGGATTGTCAGCTGGTGGTCGTTGGCTACCGTAAACTGGCTGTCGATATTGTCAGGCGTCCAGCCGAACTCGCCGAGAATAAACGAGGGCGCTTTGTTCAGCTTTACCGCGCGCGTCAGGGAGAAGACCACATCCTGCGCGGTCACCGGATTGCCGCTGACGAAGCGGGCGTCGGGATTAAGGTTGAAGACCAGGCTGTGCGGCGTCGCGCCCTGTTGCCAGCTGCGCGCCAGCAGCGGCGAGAGCTTCTGCGGGTCATCCTGATCCGGCTCCGCCAGCGTCTGGTAAACATTACGCAGGCTGCTGTTGCTGACCGTTTCAAAGCTCTCTGCCGGATCGAAACTGATAATGCCGTCGAGCGGCACGGCGATAATCAGCGTATCTTTCGGCGTGCTGGCCTGTACCTGAAGCGCCAGCAACAGCGCGCCTGAGATTAAAAGCAATATGCGTCGCATAGAGGACTATCCTGAGTGGTTGATAAACCTACTTTATCCGTCGCAGGGCAGAGTCAAAATGCCGCTTTGTTATGAGCTTTGCAGAAAAAAATCGTCTGCGATTGCCGCATTATTCGCCAACGGCCTGCTGCTGTTTTCGAAATAAATCGGAGAAATAGTGTGCGGGTGCGAAACAGGGGTGAGATTCAATAGCGATCACATTTTCAGCTATATTTCATTGCTGCTGTAAACAGGTGAATATATTGTTGCTAATAAGAATGACTCTCTTGTATGGAAGTATGATTTTTTTTGATTGATTATTTTCGGCAACTGTCACTTACCGTAAATAAAACTGGTGCTGCGCACAAAATATCTGGCTAAATAACCAACGATTGTGCGGTTTTAAACAAAATTTCCGCCTGTAAAGCCTGTTACCCGCCCGTAACCCTTCAGTAACACAATGATAATTTTTCACTAAAAAACATTTCAAATTGCATTTTTACATTTAGAAATATCTATATCCCTAATATTGCCGCGTAATTAACCGATAAGATTTGTGTTTAACAAATATATTACTTTTACAGCAAGTGAGAGTCGTGCCGCTATGCTTCTTGAAAAACCCACCACCAGACGAAAGTTTTTGCTCGGGTCTTTACTGGCGTTGCCGCTAAGTGACCTGGTATTAAAAGGGCTGACTGCAGCGCAGGCTGCAGAAATGGCCGCGCCGGAGCTGGCTGATTATAAACCGGGCTTTTTTAGCGCGGACGAATGGCAGTTTATTCTGGCGGCGACCGATCGCCTGATCCCGGCAGGCGGCAAAGGCAAAGCGCCAGGCGCGCTGGAAACCAACGTGCCGATCTTTATCGACCAGCAGCTGCAAACCAGCGAGTTCGGCGACGAGATCTATCTGCAGGGCCCGTTCAACGTCCATGCCGACCCAACCTTCGGCTACCAGATCCCGTTTACCCCGCAGCAGATGTACCACACCGCTATCAAGCTGGTGACGCAGTGGGTACAGACCACCTACAACAAGCCGTTCCAGCAGCTCACGCTGGAAGAGAAAGATGACGTGTTGACCAAACTCAACAAGAACGGCATCGACTTCGCCGCGCTGGGCGAACCCAATATGAAAGCGTCGCAGTTCTTCAGCCAGCTGCTCTCTGATACCAAACATGGCTATCTCGCGGATCCGATGTACGGCGGCAACAAAGGCATGAAAGCCTGGATCGCCATCGGCTTCCCCGGCGCGCGCGCCAGCTTTACCGAATGGGTGAAGCAGCACAACGTGCCTTATCCGCTGGGACCGGTCAGCCTTTTGGGTGAACGCGCTTAACGGCGTTGAATCAGGTATTTGAGACAGGATTATCATGGCACAGATTACTAAAAAAGAAGTCGACGTCGTTGTTTGCGGCCTCGGCTGGGCCGGCTCGCTGATGAGTATCGAACTGGCGCTGGCGGGCCTCGAAGTGCGCGCCTTAGAGCGCGGCGGCGAGCGCGACTACCCCGATTTCGCCTACCCGAAACCGGCTGACGAATACGCCTATAACGTACGCAACAAAGTGTTCGCCACGCCGAAAGAAGTGGCGGTCACCGTACGTTACGACACCACCCAGACCGCATTGCCGACTCGTAAATGGGGCGCGTTCGCGCCGGGCACCGGCGTGGGTGGCGCAGGCATGCACTGGACGGCGGTACTGATCCGTCCGACGCCGACCGACATCAAGCTGAAAACCTACGTGGACGAGGCCTACAAGCCGGGTATCCTGCAGGAAGATATGCGCGTGATGGACTTCCCGTTCACCTGGGATGAGATCGAGCCCTATTACTACAAGTTCGAATTGATCTGCGGCCAGTCGGGCAACACCGGCAACCTGCGCGGTCAGATTCTGGAAGGCGGCGACCCGTTTGAAGGCCCGCGCTCCGAGCCTTATCCGCTGCCGGCGCTGGAAGACACGCTGAACAACGTGATGTTTAAAGAAGCGGCGACGAAGCTGGGCTACCATCCGTTCCCGAACCCGTCGGCGTGCGTCTCCCGCGCGTGGAAAAACCCGTACGGCAACCAGATCGCGCCCTGCAACTACTGCGGCTATTGCTCCAAATATCCGTGCCTGAACTACTCCAAAGCGTCGCCGCAGACCGCGGTGATGGATGCGCTGAAGCGCATGCCGAACTTCTCCTACGAAGTGCACGCGGAAGTGGTGAAAGTGGTGCTGCACGACGACAAGAAGACCGCCAAAGGCGTGATCTACTACGACGTGGACGGCAACGAAGTGTTCCAGCCGGCGAAGATCGTCGTGCTCTCCAGCTTCCAGCTCTATAACGTGCGCCTGATGCTGCTCTCCGGCATCGGTAAGCCTTATAACCCGATTACCGAAGAGGGTGTGGTAGGGCGTAACTACGCCTTCCTGTCGAACGGCGGCGCGACCCTGTTCTTCAAAGACAAAAACTTCAACCCGTACGCCACCGCAGGCGCCACCGGCCAGATGTTCAACGACATCTCTCCGGGCAACTTCGACGGTCCTGGACTCGGCTTCCTTGGCGGTGCGAAGATCCACAGCTCGCAGGCCACCGGTACGCCAATCGCCACCTCGCTGCCGAAAGGCACGCCGAGCTGGGGCATGGGCTACAAAGAGGGGCTGGAAGAGTGGTATGGCCACTCCATGAAGATCAGCATCACCACGACCTGCCAGTCGTACCGCGATGTCTACCTGGATCTCGATCCGAACTACACCGACCACCGCGGCCAGCCGCTACTGCGCATGACCTTTAACTGGAAACAGAACGAGCTCAAGCTGCAGCAGTACCTGAAAGGCATCGTCGGCAATATCGGCAAAGAGCTGAACCCGGACAGCATGAGCATGAGCTTCCTGCCGATGGATGCCAACTTCGACCTGACCAAGTACGTCTCTACCCACAACGTGGGCGGCGCGGTAATGGGCGACAACCCGAAAACCTCTGCGCTGAACAAGTATCTGCAGAGCTGGGACGTGCATAACGTGTTTGTACCGGGCGGCAACGCTTTCCCGCAGAACTTCCAGGCGAACCCGACCGATACCATCGGCGCGATTACCCTGATGGCGGCGCAGGCGATCAAGGAACAGTATCTGAAAAACCCCGGTCCACTGGTACAGGCATAAGCATATGAAACTGAAATCATTGTTACTCGCCAACGCCGTGCTGCTGGGATGCATGGCTGCTCCTGCGCACGCGGAAGATGAGGCCCAGCTGATTAAGAAAGGCGAATACCTGTCGCGCCTCGGCGACTGTATGGCCTGTCACTCGCTCGCGGGCAAGCCGGACTATTCCGGCGGCCTGGCGATTGATTCCAACCTCGGCACCATCTATTCGACCAATATTACGCCGGACAAAGCGCACGGCATCGGCAACTACAGCGAACAACAGTTCTCTGACGCGGTGCGCAAAGGGGTGCTGCCGGACGGCTCGCGCCTCTATCCGGCGATGCCTTACCCGGACTACGCCAAAATCAGCGATGAAGATATGCACGCGCTGTATGTCTACTTTATGAAGGGCGTGAAGCCGAGCGCCGAGCAGCCGCCGGAAACCCGCCTCAGCTTCCCGTTCAGCCAGCGCTGGGGCATGCGCTTCTGGAACTGGGCCTTTACCAGCGACAAGCCGTTCCAGCCGATCGGCGGCGCCTCTGAAGAGATCAACCGCGGCGCCTATATCGTCGAGAGCCTGGGCCACTGCGGCAGCTGCCATACGCCGCGCGGCATCGGCATGAACGAGAAGGCGCTGGACAGCGGCGATGCGAAGTTCCTCGCGGGCGGTAGCCTGAACGACTGGGACGTGCCGTCGCTGCGCGGTCTGCCGCGCTGGAGCGAGCAGGAGATCGTCGATTACCTGCAGACCGGCCGCAACGATAAAGCGGCGGTAGGCGGCGAGATGAAGTCGGTGATTGAGCACAGCAGCTCGCACATGACCGACGCCGATCTCAAGGCGGTCGCGGCGTATCTGAAGTTCCTTGGCGGCAACCCGCCGCTGCAGGCTTACAACGTCCAGGCGCAGCAGAAGACTGAAGCGAAGCTGACGGCGGCGAAGAACCTGACCGAGGGCGAGCGTCTTTATATCGACAACTGCGGCGCCTGCCACTTTGTGACCGGCAAGGGCGCGCCAGGCGTCTTCCCGGAGCTGGATCAGGCGACGATTGTTAACGCCAAAGATCCGACCGGGCTGATCCACACCATTCTGGAAGGCGCGCAGCAGCCATCGACGGAGAAAGCGCCGTCAACGCTGGCGATGCCGGGCTTCGGCAAGCGCCTGAGCGACGACGAAGTAGCGCAGCTCGCGACCTTTATTCGTCAGGGCTGGAGCAACAACGCGCCAGCGGTGAGCAAGGATCAGGTTGCGGACGTGCGGAAGTCGCTGAAGCACGACTAAAGGGCACTGCGTCTTCTTTCAGACGGCTGAATAGTCTGCAAGCGGGCCTTCTTACCCGCGTTAGCACCTTACCTGCCATTTTAAGGGCGCCTCGGCGCCCTTTTTAATGAAAGTTATGCACCACTTCCAGCACGCCGTTAATCACGAACTGCACGCCCATACAGACCAGTAAAAAGCCCATCAGGCGCGAGATCGCCTCGATCCCGCCTTTCCCCACCAGCTTCATAATGCTTCCTGAACTGCGCAGCGCGATCCACAGGATCAGGCCGACCAGCAGAAAGGTGATCGGCGGCGCGGTGGCGATCACCCACGCGGGAAAATTGACGCCGCTTTTCACTGTCGAGGCGGAGCTGATGATCATCGCGATAGTGCCGGGACCGGCGGTGCTCGGCATCGCGAGCGGCACAAAGGCGATATTGACCGGCTCCTGATGCGCGTCGCTTTTCTCCAGCTCATCCTGCTTGTGCTGCGCCTCGACCGAGTGGCCAACCGGCTGCGCCGGAAACAGCATGCGAAAGCCGATAAAGGCGACAATCAGGCCGCCCGCAATACGCAGGCCGGGAATGGAGATGCCGAAGGTATTGAGCACTGCGTTGCCCGCGTACCAGGCGACCATCATAATGGCGAAAACATAGATGGAAGCCTGCAACGCCTGACGGTTGCGCTCGCTGAAGTTCATCTCGCCCGCCAGCCCGAGGAACAGCGCGACGGTAGTAAGCGGGTTGGCGAGCGGCAGCAGCACGATCAGCCCTAACCCCACAGCTTCTAATAACGCCTGCATATGCGTCCTCTTGGGTGGCGCGGTCGGGAAGGGTTAATGTTTCTGGCGCTCCATCGCTTCCAGCAGCTCCGGGAAAAAATCTTCCAGCAGCTCTGGCGTCATCAGCTCAGGATAGCGCATCAGATGTTCGCGGATGCGTTCGTTCAGCTCCGGGATCAGGCTTTGCGCGGCGGCGAGGGCGGTGATCTTTTTCTTCTTCACCAGGCGCAGCACGTCATCCGGCAGGCTGTCCTCGTCATCCTCTTCTTCCACCTCTTCCAGCGCATCCAGGTCGTCGAACATATCGAGCAGCGCCTCGATCTGCGGCGTGCGCGACACATACTCGTCTGGCTTCTCTTCCTCCAGATAGCGCAGCAGCGCGCGCACCGGCGTACCATCCGGCGTGGCGGGGGGCGAAGAGGTGAACCACTCCAGCAGCAGATGAGTGCTGACGCGATGGACGTGATAGCCGTTATCCACCAGTTCGTCGGCAAGGATATCGGCGGTGTCATGCTCAAGCAGGCAGATATGGGTGCGATTCGGCGTGAACTGTTCCAGCCACTGATAGATCTCTTCAATCACCGCATCGTCGTACTGAAAATTTTTGCTCAGATAACTGCCGTCCGGCTGATGCACGGTGGCGAAAATGAGATCGGGATCGAAGTAAATCGCAATGTTGATGCCTTTCATGCGTGCTGTCCTTTGTAGTGCAAAATCTCACTATAGCCTCAGGGCGCGCAGAAAAACATGGGGAGGCCAGCAGCCTGTGCTGCTGGCGATAAAAATTAATGCAGTTCAGCGCGATCCAGCCCGTAAGCGCTGTCGAGCGCGCCGGGCGCCATCTGCGACAGGATCTGCACGCGGTTCCAGCTGTTGATGACCGCGATGGCGAAGGTCAGCTCGCTGATCTCCACCTCTGAGAAGTGCTCGCGCAGCTCGCCGTACAGCGCCTCGCTTACGCCGTGCTCGTCGATACGCGTCAGCGCCTCGGTCAGCGCCAGCGCGGCTTTTTCACGGGCGGTAAACAGCGGTGACTCGCGCCAGATAGCGACATGATAGAGACGCAGTTCACGCTCGCCGTGCAACTTCGCCTCCTTCACGTGCATATCCAGACAGAAGGCGCAGTGGTTGAGCTGTGAGGCGCGGATATCCATCAGATGCTTCAGGGTGGTATCCAGCGACGTTTTGCGTAACGCCATTGAGATATCGCTCAGGCTTTTGGCCAGCGTCGGGACGGTTTTAAAATGATTAACGCGTGACGTCATGATCTTTTCCTTATTCACAATAAATGGTTGATGGTGTTTAACGCATTGGGCAGAGCGGTTGCGCGGCTGACGGGGTCGTGCGTGCCGTCAACGCGGATAAATTCCACATCCTCAATGCCGATGTAGGCGAGCGCGACGCGCACATAGGGCGTGAACTGGTCATCCTGCATAAAGGGGCCCTGGGCGAAGCGGCTGCCGCTGGCGACCACGCTGTAGACCTTCTTGCCCTGCACCAGCCCGACTTTGCTGCCGTCGGCGGTAAAGGCGAAGGTGCGGCCAGCGCGGGTAATATGATCGAACCAGGCTTTCAGCACCGAAGGCAGGCCGAGGTTCCACATGGGTGATGAGATAACCAGCGTGTCGCAGGCGAACAGCTGATCGACCAGCTCTTCTGAGGTTGCGATGGCGCTGCGCTGGGCGCTGGTGCGCGCTTCCGGCGGTGTAAAAAAGGCGTTGATGGTAAAAGCATCCAGATGCGGCAGCGGATGCTGTGCCAGATCCAGTACGCTCTCCTCCAGCTGCGGATGCCGGGCGCGCAGCCGCGCTACCAGATGTGCAGAGGCAGCGCGCGAGGCGGAGCCGCTGATGTCGGGGCTGACTTTTATATGCAATAGCTTCATTGATGGCTCCTTCAGACAAGCTGGCGGTAGTAGTGCAGGCCCAGAGCGAGATAGCCGACGCGGCTGTAGAACTTTTGCGCCTGGCGGTTGCTGACGGCGGTATCCAGCACCATCCGCACGCAGCCCTGTTCGCGCGCCAGCGTCGCCAGCTCGTTCAGCAGGCGTTCGCCCAGTCCCTGACTGCGCAGCGCTTCGGCGGTGACCAGATCATCCACGTAGCAAAAACGGCCGTGGATAAAGTTCTCCTGCAGGCGGTAGCCCGCCAGCGCCAGCGGCCTGCCTTCGCGGGCCAGGCCCGCCAGACGGTACCCTTGTGCCTGCTGGCGCTCTGCCTGCGCAATAAACTGCGCTTCATCTTCAAGCCTGTGGCGCAGTTCGCGCATCAGCGGGAAGCAGCGCAGCAGCTCTTCAGGCGAGGTGTAGTGTTCAATCTTCATGGCGTGTTCACGGTTGCCGGGTCGATGAAGTCATCATAGAGTGCTATGTCAGAGTAAAAAGGGTCATAAAACGTGAAAAAAGGTAGGACATAGCGGTGGGATACAGAGAGATTTACGCGCGCTATCGTCAGCAGATCCTGGCTGGCGTGCTGAAGCCAGGCGATCGCGTTCCGGCGATCCGCGTGCTTGCCAGCGAGCTGCGCGTCGCCCGCAAAACGGTCGAGGCCGCTTATGAGATCCTGACTGGCGAAGGCTACTTCGTCAGCCAGGGCGCGAAGGGCACGCGCGTTAATCCTGCGCTTACGCCTGCCGCGATCGTTAAGCAAGAGCCATTATGGCAGCCTGAGGAGAGCGATCTGCCGCAGCGCATCGCCCAGCGGGAGAGCAAAGGGGAGATGCGGCTCGGCATTCCGTCGCTGGACGCCTTCCCGCTGAAGAAGTGGCTGCTGATCGCCGGTAAAGCGGCGCGCAGCCTGCGCCCGGACGAGATGCTGATACCGCCGGTGATGGGCTATCTGCCGCTGCGCGAGGCCATTGCCAGCTACCTCAACATCTCACGCGGGCTCGACTGCCAGCCGGAGCAGATTTTTATTACCAGCGGCTATCGCGCCAACCTGCGGCTGATCCTGGCGGTGCTGGCGCAGGCGGGCGACAAGGTGCTGTTTGAAGATCCCGGCTACTTCTTCGGGCAGAAGCTGCTGAAGCGGATCGCGCCGAACCTGCACTACGTGCCGGTCGATCGCGACGGGATCAACGTCGATCATCTGCTGCGCTATCACGCCGATGCGCGCTTTGCGGTGGTGACGCCGACCCATCAGAGCCCGCTGGCGGTCACGCTGTCGCTGCCGCGCAAGCATCAGCTGCTGGCGTGGGCGCAGGAGAACAACAGCTGGATCATTGAGGATGACTATGACGGGGAGTTTCACTACACGCGCAAGGTGATCCCGGCGTTAAAAAGCCTCGATACGCACGATCGGGTGATCTATACCGGCACCTTCAGTAAAACCATTATGCCTGCGATGCGCATCGGTTATCTGGTAATGCCCAAAGCGACGCTTGCGCGCTTTCGCGAGCTGGGCGAGATTCTGGAGAACGGGCTGCCGCTGCTGCCGCAGAAAATCCTCGCGCAGTTTCTCAGCGAAGGGCACTTTTATCGCCATATTAAAAAGATGCGCATTCTCTACCAGCAGCGGCGACGCATGATGTTCGACGCATTGCAGGCCTGCTTTCCGGATCTGTTTGAGTATGAGCTGACCGACGGCGGCATGCATATCGTCGCCTTTCTGCGGCGCGGCACCCAGGATGCGGCGCTGGCGGAGGTGTGGCAGCAACATCAGCTGCGCGTGCTGCCGCTCTCCGGCTGGTATATGCAGACGCAGAAGCGCTACGGCCTGGTGATTGGCTACACCAATATTCAGTCGTATGAGCAGGCGATGGGGCTGCTGCAAAGGGTGGAAGAGGAGACGAGGGCGCTTTGGGCGCGACCTACGGGTTAGAAGGCCGTTGCGCAGGCGGTGAAGAGAGGCGCGAGGGACAGCTCGCGCCTGAACAGCGGCGGATTACATGCCGATGTATTTTTTGCCCTGCTTCAGTACGACGTCGCAGGCTTTGGTTTTCAGCTTCTCGCCCATCGGCGAGTTGCTCAGGCTTTGCAGGTTAAGCTGCTGGCCGTTGCCGGTATTGAGCAGGCCGGCGATGCCCTGCTGGTAGTCGGTGTTTTGCGTCTGCGCCGTCTGGCTGCTCAGACCGAGCTTGTCCAGCACTTGCTCTTTCACCGACTTCACATTGTTATCCACGACGTTGTGCTGCACGCAGTACTGCATTACGCCTGCGGCGTTAGTCATACTGTTAGCGCTGACCGCTTTGTCGCCGCCGTTCAGCAGGCCCGTCAGCGAGCCGAGCGAGAGTCCGCCGTTCTGCGCGGTGCTGTTGGTCGCGCTGCTGTTGCTGTTGTTCTGCTGGCTCAGTTGCGACGCCGCGCTGCTCAGCTGATCCTGCCAGCTTGCCGCCGATGCGCTGCCTGCCAGCAGCAGCGCGCTGAACCCCATCCCCAAAATAGTGCGTTGTGTGGCTTTATTCATCTCAACCTCGTTTATGTTCGGCCTGCGCGCGATGCGTTGCTGCGCCAGTTTTGCTAAGAGGAATCTGAGGTGGGAAAGTTCCGGGGAAGGGAAGAGTGTCGGGAGGAATAGGAGGATTCTGTAGGGGGAAGGGGAGCGCGCAGGTAAGACGGATTAAGGCGCCTGAGGCCAGCAAAGGCTCGATGCACGCCTGTAAGCAATGGCGCTTAGAGCTTTATCCAGCCCCGAAGATGGATATCTGTTTACCGCAGATCCTATAGGCGGGTGCTATCACAGAGGCTTTTCAGGCGTGAATGGAATGTTTTTAAAGCCAACAAGGAGAAGCCTGGCTATAGCTTTTCATGATTTGCGATAAATAATAGTGGGCAAAACGCTTTCATCTGTTAATCATATACAAGCTGGGTTAGTCATATAATCTTATTCAAAAAATCATTTATCGTATTTATCAAATCTCCCTGTGATTTTAGGTAATACAATAAAAACTACTATTATTGACACAACTGTTAAGACTAACCAGTAATCCGGGACGAATTCGAGGTAAAAGAAACCGAAAGCGACAAGGCAGGCCAGAATAATCCCTTCGTTGAAGATAAGTGACAGGAAAGTCTTAAACATAATATTGTTCTTCATGATGCCATAAAGTTTATTAAACCAGTGAGGCTAAGCGGTGGCCATATTGTTCCATGAGTCACGGTAAATGATATTTCCTTCGGTATATTTCCAGATGATCGACTCGTAGCGCAATTCTATATTTTCTAAATGTGTACTTGCCAGCCCGCCCGGACGCAGGACAGGTGAAATAGCAGAGATCTTCACGTTATCAAGGATGATATTAAAATACTCACTTTCAACGCCAGCATCGAGAGTGCGATACATTTTAATTGTGGCTTTTTTTAGGATACGGCCTTCACAGAGGGCACGAAAGAGAATGGGTGTCGTCTGGTCAAATTCCTTTTGCATAACAATGGGTGAATGTACGCGGGTGCCTGTAAGCTTTCCCCAGTGAGGATCGACAGGAATGGTGACGTTGTGAGAGAGTGATTTCAGTTCGATGGATCCGATACGGGAGGGCATCAGGCAGCTACCGACTACAGGTGAACCATTTTCATCAGTGAGCCAGAGGTGAGCAGGTGTAGACATAGTGAACTCCTTTTATTTGTTTAAGATACAAGTAAGACAATAAATTCAGTATTGAAACGAAGGATAATTTCAACGAAACTCAGCTTTAATTTTTCTAAAACAAAGGAATTACAGTTGAGTGAAAGGCTCACTTTCCTGGTGGCCACAGGAAGTAAGCTAAAAAGACCATGGCAATCCAAAAAAGCAACGTCAGCAAGATCATATAGTCAGGAAAGAAGCGGGCCGCAATAAAAAAGAATATGATTGTTGTGATGTTAGGAAACCATGACCAGAATGTAAGCTGCGCTTCAAATTTTAACATCCGTTTTAAAAATTTAATCACGATAGTCTCACTAGCTTATAGATAATATCTGCAACTTGATCATCGGCTAACCATCTATTTTGCAAGGCTCCAGCTCTTAAAAGCTTATCCTCAATCAGGAAAAACATCATTTCCAGTTCAACGATATAGAGAGCCTGATAATAATCTGGATGTATTACTTTTAAGTGATTTGCACTGTCCGCTGCTTGCTGAACGATGCCGTAAACGCCTAAAATAGATGCAGCTGCCCCAATAGTGGTTCCAGTTAAGCGGCTGAATGGAAGACTGGCATTTAATGACATAGATACAGCCATTGCTACGCCGAGTGCGAAGGTCCTGCTGGTTAGTGTACTCGCTGCGATGTGAATATTTAACTGCATCAGCATTCGCTTGATATTTTGCAATTGCCGAATATCTCTGCCTTTAAATACAACTTCAAAATATACCTCAAGCATTTCTGTAAAAATGGCTTTGTTCTTAAGGAGGTGATAGATACCTGCAATAAACCGTTGGTCTTCGGATTTTTGTTCTGTGCATTTCTCGTAAAATTCGGTCGTGAAGCAAGAACCGTAGTTTATGAGTCGCGTTTTTCCCGCGTCGATTTTCCCAACCTGATCTCTTACAGCATCGCGTACACCAGCAACAGCCCGGTCTAATGCGTTAGCCGCCAGGATGTTGTTATCCTGTAGTTGCTTTATTATTCCTTCACTATGATACATTACTTTTTCTCTTAAATAATGTGCAGTTGCTTCAGGTGAACATGAGAGCGATTTCTGTCTGACATTAAGGTTACGTAAAAATCCTTTTAGTGAAATATAAGGGAAAAAATAAAATTATTGTGAAAAAAGAAGGTTTGTGAAGGTTTGGTTATTATTTGGTTGGGTGTGATATTTTTTGCGGTTCGGTATTGTTTTGGTGGTAGATGTAAAAGATACAAGTAATGATTTTAAGCAAAAGCTTGGGAGCGGTTATCTTATTTAATTAGGATTATCGGTATAAAAGGCTTGAATGGAGCTTTAGCCGATTATGACGACTCTGTTCAGGGATTATTAGAAGGAAGAAGGTTTTCCGTGAAACGTTAAGCAACTAATGTAAAAATTTAGTCTATGTCATCAACCTTATGTCTGAACATGAGATAACCATTGAGTATCTCTTTGATAGGTCTTGTAATTCCGCATTTTGCTTTTTAGAGAAGGCCTAAAAGCAACAGTTCTAAACGCTCCTTGACCAGAAGAGGCCGTAATCATTTGAGCATTGCTCTGGCAAATGGTGCTTTTTTCAGCGCTTAGCGTGAGGGGAGGGTGATTCCTGTTGCGCCTCTGTCCTGTGCCGGTATAATCATCGACGTTTTCCGCATACCCTTCCGTGCCGGAGTGGCGAAATCGGTAGACGCAGTTGATTCAAAATCAACCGTAGAAATACGTGCCGGTTCGAGTCCGGCCTTCGGCACCAAGTACTCTTCCAAGACCATCCGAGAAATTCCAGTTATCCCTTTAAAATCAAGGTTTATAGCGATTTTTACGTCCTAAGCCGTCCGAGGTGGTCCGTTGAAATCCGGATGCTATTGGGGGCATAATTGGGGGCATCTTAACTTCGATTAGAAATGTGCCCCCAAATGAAGCTCAACGCCAGACAGGTAGAGACCGCAAAGCCAAAAGACAAAACCTATAAAATGGCCGATGGCGGTGGTTTGTATCTCGAGGTTTCGGCCAAGGGTTCTAAATACTGGCGCATGAAATACAGACGCCCCTCTGACAAAAAAGAGGATCGCCTCGCTTTTGGTGTTTGGCCTACAGTGACGCTTGCTCAGGCAAGAGCAAAGCGTGATGAAGCTAAAAAGCTGTTAGTGCAGGGTATAGATCCCAAGGCAGAGCAGAAAGAAGCAAAGGCAGAAGTCTCCGCCGCTTACTCCTTTGAAAAGATCGCCCGCGAATGGCATGCCAACAATAAACGCTGGAGTGACGATCACCGCTCACGCGTACTCCGTTATCTTGAACTCTATATTTTCCCTTACATCGGAACGGCTGACATTCGGCAGCTCAAAACCAGCCATCTTCTAGCACCAATCAAGAAAGTAGATACGGCTGGCAAACATGATGTGGCTCAGCGTCTGCAACAACGCGTAACTGCAATCATGCGCTATGCCGTGCAGAACGATTACATCGAATCTAACCCAGCCATAGACATGGCAGGAGCACTATCTACTACTAAAGCACGTCACTATCCCGCCTTACCATTTAGCCGGTTTCCTGAATTTCTTGAACGCTTGGCCGCATATCGTGGGCGTGCTATGACGCGTATTGCAGTTGAGCTTTCATTGCTAACCTTTGTCCGTTCCAGTGAGTTGCGCTTTGCCAGATGGGATGAGTTTGATTTTGAAAGAGCCCTGTGGCGTATACCTGCAAAGCGTGAAGAAATAGAAGGCGTGCGTTACTCGCATCGCGGTATGAAGATGAAAGAAGAGCACATCGTTCCGTTAAGCCGTCAGGCTCTGGTTTTACTTGACAAGTTAAAACAGCTTAGCGGTGATAACCCACGTTTGTTTCCCGGTGACCATGACCCTAAAAAAGTGATGAGCGAAAACACGGTCAATAACGCATTGCGTGCGATGGGATATGACACTAAAACTGAGATTTGTGGCCATGGCTTTAGAACCATGGCGCGTGGTGCTCTCGGCGAATCTGGATTGTGGAGTGATGATGCTATTGAAAGGCAACTCAGCCATTCCGAAAGGAATAACGTGCGTGCAGCCTACATTCATACGTCTGAGCATCTAGAAGAGCGACTGCTTATGATTCAGTGGTGGGCTGATTTTTTGGATGCAAACAAAATTGAATTTATCATGCCCTATGACTTCGCCAAAGTAATGTAACTATATGGTTTTTTTGTTTTTTTATATGAAACTTTCTTTTTGAATAAGATTAATCTTGAATGATGTCCGATAAAATGATATTGATTAAAAAAAATTATTAATTTTTATCTTGCTAATTGGCGAAATTATGGAAATTTCAAGAAACAAAGTCTGGGAAAGCAAGGAATGGGAAGCCCATGTCAATGATTTATTGAGAAATAGATATGGAGAAGATAATTATATTCCTATCCCCGATATTCATAACGGGGATGCTGGTATCGAAGGTTATTGCACTAAAGGAAATGCATTCCAATCTTATTGCCCAGATGAAGCTTGCCCAACTGATAAGCTCTATGAAAAGCAAAGAGATAAAATGACTACTGATATTGCTAAGTTCATAGAAGATAAGAACGGGTATTTAAAGAAAATTCTACAGAATACAAAAATTAGACGCTGGGTGTTAGTAGTTCCTAGACATGTATCTAAGCATCTTGTTGTACATGCTGCTAATAAAGAAAGCGAAGTCATCGCCGCAGGATTACCATATGTAGATAATGAAGATTTTAAAGTATTAATCTGGGACCGTGAAACGCTTAAAAATGAAGAGAGCGACTTAATAAATCGTGGAATGCGAATCCTGAAGATCGATATACCGGAAGTTTCTTCAGAAGAAATCGAATCATTAAAACAAAGTGAGAGTGAGTTTGTTAATAATATTTCTCGGAAGCTTAGAAAGCTAAGAGATAATGATACTCAAGTTACCAATGCGGCAAGCCAACTGCTTAATAACATAGTTAGTTATAAAAATACAATGACGGATTTAAAGGAAAATTATCCTTCATTACATGAAGAAATTACTAAAGGCATCTTTAATCGAGAGCAAGAGCTGGACTTAGATGTTTTTAGCACAGATATAACACCTCCACTGAAGCAAATAGAGCTATTAAAAAATAACCTTTCAGAAACTAGCAACCTTCATAAAGATAATTTAAAATGTATAGCTACAGGTGTCGTCGGTGACTGGCTCATGCGTTGCAATTTGGATTTCTAATAATGGATATTCTTAATGAAACTCCTATAAAAATGAGCTTTAAATCTTCAGGTACACCCGTAGAGCCTGAGTTAAGGCCCATTTGGCGGATTTCGATATTAGTTATAATTTTGAGTAAGCTTTGTCGAGGATCAACGGCAAGCTTAAAGAAATTACAAGTCATTTATGCAATCATATCCTCCCACGATAAAAGAGAGAGTTATCTTTTCAAAAGGCTGAATGCGGAAATTAATGTAAGGTTCGATCCGTTGCTAGATAGAGCAATCTCAATCGGGATTGGTGAGGGCCTTTTCGAGTTTAACTCTGCTAAAAGTGTAACTCTTACAAAAAAAGGGCAGAGCTTTTCATCATATATATATAAATGTGCAGAGCTTTTTGTTGATGAAAAAAAATTCTTAGATAACTTCAATAAGACTGAATTTTCTGATGAAAAAATTGATATGCTTTTATATAAAGGTCTAATATGAGCAAGCTTAATATTAACCGTTTGGTTATAAAAACTGATACTTATTCAGGTTTATTTGGTGCTGATTTGAAATTTTCTTCAGGACTAAATGTCATCAGTGCTGAGAACTCTTTTGGAAAGTCTACATGTATCCAGTCAATCATCTTTGCCTTAGGGTTGGAAGGAGTGCTTGGTCCTTCAAGAAATAACCCGCTAAAGTCTGCTCTTACCACTAAACTTAGAGATGAGAGTGATAAAGAGGTATTTGTTAAAAAAACGGAAGTTTATCTAGAGATATCAAATCAGCATGGGGATGTTATCACTCTCCTTAGAAAAAGTGATACTGAAGCTTCTAAAATTATAACTGTTTTCAATTCTGAGTTTGACAGTATTCAGAAAAATAAATTTACTGATTTTTTTCTGAAAGATCCAGGCTCCGCACAGCGTGAAAGAGGCTTTCATCTTTTTTTAAGTGAGTTTCTGGGTATAAAACAACCACAAGTTATGAAATACGATGGCTCTAAAAGTATTCTTTATCTGGAATCGATTTTTACTGTCAACTATGTAGAGCAAACTCGAGGTTGGGGCGGTATCCTCAATGTAATACCAACCTATTTAGGGATAAAAGATCTTTCGCAAAATATTTTAGAATATACTCTTGATTTAGATGTCCGCGAAATCAGAAGAAAAAGAGAATCATATCTCGAGTCCAAAAAAAGGCACGAGGCAAAATGGACTGCGACTCTAGGTGATTTAATCGCTACTGCAAAAACTCATGGTTTTTTTGTTTCTAACCGCTTGCCTGAAAATATTGGAAATAAAATAGAGGTGATGCAGGATAGTGATTTATATACTTTTAATGATAGCCAGATGGAGGTTTCCCTTGCTAATGATATAGTTTTAAAACAAGATGCGCTAATCTCATTGCAGAATAACCGCATTAGTGCTTTAGATAAAGATAGCAAAGATATAAGTGATTCATTAGATGCTATCAAGTTGGCATTAAAAAATCATGAAAACGCATTAGGGGTTTTAGTTTCCGATCTCGATATAAATTATGACTATCTCAAGTCGATAACAAAGAGTTTAACTAATACAAAGGAAAGTCTTAGGAAGTATAAAGATATTGAAAAACTACAACAGTTAGGATCACAAGAGCAGTTTAATTTCTCTGAAGATAATTGCCCAACCTGTGGCCAGCCTCTTCAGGGAACCTTACTTCCTAACACAATAGAAAGGCAGGCGCTTTCAATCGAAGAGAATATTAAGTATTTAGAAAAAACGCAAGCCGTATTTGAAAGCCTGTCTAAAAGTGAAAGGAAAAAGATAGAAGATAAAGAATTACTAATAAAAATATCCAACTCTAAAGTAAGAGAGCTCCGTTCTGAATTGGGAGCAATTCAACGTAGCTTAATGTCACCTGGCGATGCTAGTGTGAGAGAACAGATTCGCCAAGAAGTAATATTGGAAAAAAATATTGAGACATTATATTCATTATTGGATTTTGAGAAAAACATTAAAACAACTCTTAGTGCTGTACTGATTGAATGGCGGAAAATTAACAATGAACTAAGCAAGTTACCATATGATGGATTTACTTATGAGGACAAAAGGAAATTAAATAAATTAAAGATCTCCTTTAAGGAGAATCTGAAGGACTTTGGCTATAAAAGTACAGAGATAGAAGACTTTGATCTATCCATGAATACATATAAGCCTTCTTTAGATGATGTCGATATAGGTTCAGAGGCGTCAGCTAGTGATAATATTAGGGTGATTTGGTCATATCTTTATTCTTTATTAATGCTGGATACTGTTTTGGATGGTTTAACCACCAATCATCTCGGATTATTAATAATGGATGAGCCTCGGCAGCAAGAAACTAAAGATATAAGCTTTAAAAAATTTATTAAGAAGGCTTCTGAGGCTGAATCTTTTAATAAGCAAATTATTTTTGGGACAAGTGAAAAGTTTGAAGACCTCATTAAGATGATAGAAGGTATCAAAGTTAACATGATTCATTTTGAACACAACATTATTAAAAAAATTGAAATGGATGTTTGACTTTTTTGAAATGCAATGGTTATTAATTGCAAGCAACAAAAAGATTTGCGTTGTGTTGAACTGTGTTGCGCGGTTGCGCGCGCTCGTACCCCCGCCACGCCTGCCCGCTTCATGGAATGGTTTTCATGCACATGCATGAAGGGGCTTATACCGCGCCACGACTGGGCCGAAATGCCGTTCCTGAGTGCCTGGGACTCATGCGTTTTCATGCAGCGTATTCGCTTATCCGCCTGCCCGACCAGGAGAAGTGGAGCGGCGACGGCGCGGGCATCAAGGCGATTACCGGCGGCGACGCGGTGTCGGTGGACCCGAAGTATAAGGACGCCTACTCAACCCACATCCCGGCGGTGATTCTGGCCGTCAACAACAACCCGATGCGCTTCACCGACCGCAGCGGTGGCGTGTCCCGTCGCCGGGTGATCCTGCACTCCCGGAAATCATTCCGGCGAACGAGCGCGACCCGCAGCTGAAGGAAAAGATACAGGCGGAGCTGGCCGTTATCGTGCGCCAGCTGATGCAGCGGTTCAGCCAGCCGCAGGACGCCCGCGCGCTGCTTCAGTCGCAGCAGAACTCCGGGGAGGCCATGCGCATCAAGCGCGACGCCGACCCGATGGTGGACTTCTGCGGCTACCTGTTTGCCACCGCTGAGCCGACCGGCCTGCACATGGGCAACGCCAGCATCCGGCCGCTGCAGCCGAAGCGCTACCTGTATCACGCCTATCTGGCCTACATGGAGGCGAACGGCTACCGCAACCCGCTCAGCATGAAGTCGTTCAGCCAGGCGCTGGAGAGCATCCTGCGCGAGTACGGGCTGAACTACCTGAAGCGCCGCACGAAGTCAGGCATCCAGACCAACCTCGACCTGACCGATGAAAGCAGCGCCGACTGGCTGCCAAAATGCGACGACCCGGCAGCAGCCTGACTGACCCGAACCGGCGAAAGCCGGTTTTTTTACGCCCATGCTTCATCGCCGGTGAAGGATATGCATCACCATTCACCCACTCATCACCACTTAAGATACTGTTTAATAAGAATAAAAATGAAAGGTGTAGAGTGTGAAGGATTATTTATAAAATCTTTTTTATTTGGCTATTCCGGTTAGGTTCCGTTTTACGGAACCTAACCGGAATAGATTTCCAATGGAAGTTACATAAGACGATTGGCAGCGATTCGGGCGAAATATGAAAAATAATTTGGGGGCACAAAAAGGGGCACTTAAAGGTTTTGCTTTTATTTTTGTGTTGTTATACAGGTGGTTGTATTGCCTTTCGAGTCCGGCCTTCGCACCACGGAAAAGGAAAAAGTCGCTTCTGGGCGACTTTTTTTGTGTCTGGAATTTAGTATCCGCAAGGTTTTCGCAGCCATAATTTAAAGAATGATTGATTGTTGTGAAGTTCCATATAAAACTTATATAAGATCCTTAGTCTTCAATAGGTGAGTATTTTCCCTTTTCAACTTTAAAGAGTGGTTTTTTATTATAGCAGGTTGACAGTGCGTAGGATAAAGCATTTCGTAAGTCAGAACGATCTAATTGTTCAAGATGAATATAGCGTTTGCGTAGTGCATCTGTGATTTCATCTAATACCAGTGTTTTTCCAGGAGGTATTAATGCGATCCAGGCCTGTACAAAAGCTAATGCGCTTCTGTATAGAAGTTTTCCGCCAAGTAATGATTCGCTTGTTTCAGGCGGAGAATACAGTTTTCACTTCGCGCTCCAGCAACCTTTCTCTACCAATGAGCGTTACTGACCTTGATCAAGATCGCGCCGCCGTGAGAGGTTTGAGTATGTCGCTCGTTATTTTGAAAACTCATTAGACAAACTCAAAAGCGCCATGTTGGGTTAGATGTAGGCTTCCATCTTCTTAATGCAGATTCTTTCACTTGTGCCGTGTATTACAACGGTAGCAATATAGGGCAATGTGGCGTCTGGCGTGGCAATGAACATCATGGGATAGGAGATATCTGTTATAGCAAGGATAATGTTGTTCGAAATAGCTTTAATGAAAGCCTGAACCTTGCTGATAATGCTCAAAATCTTGGTTTTCGTCCTTTGATGGGGAGATTACGTAGTGGAAACACACGAGAAGAACTGCTAACGAATGATGGGATGTCAAAACACCTCTGGGAAATGTTCTTGGGGGTAATCAAACAACGTATGTCTCGATGATTAACATCGCTCAAATCGAGTATCTGATCCGATTTGAGCGCTACCGCTCTAATGAAAGAAAATAAGGGTTTTGAAATTTTATACCTTATGCTTACCAAGGTATTGCTACTTGGTAAGAATAGCAAGGGGTATGTCGGTTATAAAATATTCTCAAAGGAAGGAGAAAGTCCATGTTTCAGAATTCCCGAGATAGTGTTATATAGCCGTTGTATTTTACCGAGCATTCATCATCGTTTACGAATGCCGAAGAGATAAATTCGTCACGTTTATTATTCCTGTCAGTAAATATGTATTTGGCCGTTACGGTTAGTACATGACCATTCCGGTATATGTCGTAGTAATCTTTCTCAGCAAGCTCTGGATTCTCCTTGCTGTCGGCAATAGCAAGCTTCCTGGCAAACAGCTCAGATACTGGTTTGATACTTAATATTTCAAAAGAAGTTTTATTATAGTCAATTGTGGTCAGGTCAATACCCAGGTCGTTTTTAATGCTTGCAAGAAGCATTCCTTCAACATAATGCCCCGGAGCTGCGCATTCACTGCCTGGCAGATCCACCGCATGGCTTAACGATGGCGCAAACGCTAAAGCCAGGAATACTGTTTTAATCATCGCACAACCTCCAACGTTGCCCCGATATCTTTGCTTACAAGTAACCGTGTAGCATGACCCATAATGATACAGCCCTCTGATGCGAAACCAGGGACGCCATGAACTCTTTCCCCGTGCATGCGAAAGGTATTCATATCACGCCTGTAGGTATTACCGCTCACATGGATCAGGGTGATAGTCAGCGGACCTTTGCTGCTAGTATGTCGGCCAATCCGCCACTTTCCACGAGGAATAGGGCCCATTCCTCTGACCTGTTCACGATCGGGATTATTTTTGTTAGTTAAGACGCCAGAATAACCTTTCTCGATAAGCTTACCGTCTTTGAAGAGTTCGCCTGTGCTTTGCTTATAAGTCCAGTGTGCCATAGTGATTTCCTTATGCGGTTCTACGCTCTTTCCAGCTGTCGGTGTGCTGGATGTTGCCGTCTACATAGTTCCATGTAATTTTTTCGTAGCGCAGGCCAACGTGCTCAATATGTCCATGCTTTTCGAAGTCTGCATCCTTGATATCAAACATGATGGGCACAACGTGGCATATTTTTACGTTCTCGAGTACAACATTGAAATATTCTTCTTCGATGCCGTTATAGTTGATGCAGTAATACCTGAAGATAGCTTTTTTCAGCGATCTGCCCATTGTTAGGGCGCGGTAAAGCAGAGGCGAAGAGCGGTCAATTTCTTTTTCGAATGTATATGCCTCATGCTGGCGCATTGCAGTCGTTGCCGCCGTCAAATCGTCAGTGGGTATAAACACCTCATGCTGCATGCCTACAAGTTCAATGCTGCCCTCACGCCCATTAACGTCTACGCCACTTCTGACCAACTTATCTTCCTCATCGTAAAGCCACAGATAAACGGGTATTGCCATAACCTGAACTCCCTGTCTGGTGAATAAACCTTCTAAATGTACACGTCAGTCGGCTGTCAGAATTGATCAGAATCAAGTGATGGCGATTATATGTACAGTAAATGAGTAACCGATAAGAACGGCATTACGTAGAGATATGTTGAAAGCCAGGATGAATAGATCGATGAGCCTACGCGACAAGGCCGTCAGCAGCCAAGTAAGGGTTTTATTTAATATGAGGTTTTAGTATGGATAGCTTGAAATAAAAAATAATGACTTTTTGGCGAAATTTCACGAGCGATTTTTTATTCTTTAAGTCTAGAGGAATTGCTCGTTTATATATTAAAATCGTTTCAGGCATACCATATTTTAACCTGTTTCAATCTGGACTTATTTTCCTTTTCTGATGATATATACAGGTATTTAGCGCGGCGCGGATGTGCTGCAACACCTCCGCGCCGCTAATCACAACTACTATTAAGAGAGAATAGTAATCATGACTGACACGCATTCTATTGCACAACCGTCTGAACCAGAAGTCTTCGCGTCAAACAATCGCCAAATAACTGTTGGCTATGCGAGTCGCTATCCGGATTACCACCGAACTCCCGCTATTACCATGAAAGGACAGTGGCTGGAGGCTGCAGGTTTTACCACTGGCACGACGGTTGAGGTGAAAGTAATGAAAGGCTGCATTGTGCTCACAGCCCAACAGCAAGAGAACGAGCTAATGCAGTCGCTACGCCAGGCATGCAAGCTGTCGGCGCGGAAACAAAAGCAGGTACTGGAGTTTATTAAAGTCATTGCCGGTAAACAAAAAGCCGCATGAATAGAAAACCGCTCCTGATACAGCATCGGGGGCGGTTAAATATCGGAAACCCGCTATCCCATTTTCCCCACTAACACATTCACCCACCGATCGCTTCTTTCCCTACGCCTATCCTCACTCATCCACTCTTGCATCACTGTCAACCCAGCAACGCCATTCTCCCTCAAAATCTCCGCAATCTCCCCCTCACGCATATCCGTAAACACCCGCCCATTATCCTCCCGCTTGCCCTTACCATATTTAAAGGACGCATACAGTACGCCGCCAGCCTTTAACGCTTTCGCCAGCCGCCTGAACACCTCCGGCAGCTCCGCCCGCGACACATGCAGCAGCGATGCGCAGCACCAGATCCCGTCATAGCGCGCAGATACTTCCAGCTCCTGAAACCGCATCACCTTAACCGGCAAGCCGCTATGCTGACTCGCCAGCTCAGCCAGTTCAGGCGAGGCGTCAAACGCCTCTACCTGAAATCTCTGTTCAGCAAAGGCCTTAGCATCACGTCCAGAACCACAACCCGCATCCAGAACAGAGCCATGCGCAGGCAGTAGGGCAGTGAACCGATCGCGGATCTCTGCCATATCAACTGCGACCGTGCTCTCGAAGAACTGCTGTGCATTGTGCTGATAATAGTGTTGTGTGCTCAAAATAAGGCATCTCCACAGGCCTGAGGTTGCCAGATATGGAACAGCATACTGCGCGCCGCCTGCCAGCCTGATGCCAAAAAGCTGCGACGCATGGCTTCACTACTGCCAGTCTGTTGAATCAGCGTCTCGCGCAGCGGCAGATGGCTGTTAATAAAATACTCGTTGCGCTTATGCAACCGTTCCAGCAACTGTTGCGACGGGATATGGGCGAACTTACCTTCCTTGCCGCGATTGCAGCTCTGACACGCCAGCACCAGATTCCATACGCCGTTGAGGTTCGGCACCTGGTCACGCGCCGCCCAGGGAATAAAGTGATCGACGTCGGTGAGATCTGCGTGACCCCGCTCAAGACTGACCGGCCGATAGCAGTAGAAGCAGCGGCCTTTCTGGTAACCGTTCAGGCTGTTGCGACAGCTGGTGATATCGACGCGCCGCTCACGCTGGCGCGTAAACAGAATCTGCTGCTCACTGTCATACTCCACCGCCACCAGATTACGTGATACGCCCATCGACCAGGCCTGTTCGACCAGCCGCCAGCGCGCATCGGTTTCATGGATGAGGTTCTGAAACTGCTGGGTCTCGGTCAGCCGGAAGAACGCTTCGGTGAGCCGGATACCCTTATGCGTTTTACGTTCATCGAGAAAAAAACGCACGTCAATCTCAGCGCGGTTCACGTTGTGAAAGGCATCAATCACGTTAGCGAAGCCACGCTTAACGGTTAACGCCAGCAGTGTTTCTTCACTGATGTCGCCATGATTGAACTGCGTACAGGCGTCGAGGAACTGACTGCTTTTGGTGGTGATCTGCTTTGGGGCCTGCTCTAGATGGCGGCACAAATGCTGGCTGAAAGGACGCGCCAGCGCTTCCAGAGAGATGAGATCGTTGCCCTGTGTATGCAGATCGTAAAGCGCATGCGCCAGGGCGAATTTGTAGGATGCGACGTTGTTGCCAAACAGAATGACGCCGCGCCAGTAGTTTTCCAGCGTGGGATCGGCCTGGTAAAAAAGCATGTTGCCTTGTCCTGAACGGAGCCGATTTGCGAACTGGCTTCCAGATTAACGAAACAAGTAACAGCTTTGCATAACAGGTAAAGAAATGCATCTCGCCCCTTTTTCTAATTCCAACCCTGTATAACTTTTCCCAACTTCCTCTAAAAACCCTTTGTGATAACAAACAGTCTTTACCTGTTTCCCGACGCGTTTTATTAGCACAAAGGCAGCCCCCGACATCCCTTCTTAAAAACACGCCACGCTCTGCTTACCAATGCAGGATCTGCCGCAGCGCGTCATCAGCGAAACCAAACATCACCCTTACAAAACGAACGCTCACCGACCACACCTCATTCAGCTGGCGTCACAGCGTAAATTTCCTACATGCGTCGAGGGAAATGTGTTGGCTGAATCTCTGTCCAGTCGGGACGTTCACCCGACATTATTGCTCGTTGCTGAGAAGGGGAGACCGACTGGTAAATATCCGGCATGGTGCGTCCTGCTTTTTCCGGCGATCTGCTCGTCCCGCTGTTATCGTAACTACAGGCTGATAAGCCGCAGGTAATCAGCGCCGATACGAGAAGTTTTTTCATAAATCCTTTTCTCCCGAGTAAGTGAAACAGGGAACAGTCGGGCAGCGCGTTCGTCATCGCTGCTCCGTTCTGTGCTTCGTCCTGAATATGTCAGCTGTATGGCGCTATGCGCAGCACGCGCTTGAGGTAACGAGAAAGAATGACCCAACCCGCTATGCCTGAGTTAAAATCCATTGAAAGATAACACTATGCTGTCAGACAGCATAATCAGGCTGCCCGTCTTACCTTGTATGAGCCTGACTGCGTTAATGGCAACTACCGGCTGACTTTTATGCGATTAAGGATCTATCGAGGGTTATTACTCTCTGCTATTACGCTCCTGCTAACCGGATGCGCGCGCTCTGACGCGCTGTGGATGGTCACACAGGATCTCTGCATGACCAACTACCACTACCGGCACGATCCCGCGCCATGTCAGCAAATCTATCAGCCGCAGAATAAAGAGCAGGGCTTCAGCATCCTGCAAAATCCCCGCTACAAATACCATTTTATCCTGGTGCCAAACCTGGCGATGTCCGGTATCGAGAGCATCTCGCTATCGCGCGCGGGCCGCACCGACTACTTTGGCTATGCCTGGCTGATGCGTTATCGCTTAATGTCGGCCTATGGCGCAGATGTTCCCGACGATATGCTGGGGCTGGCGATTAACTCCGCCTGGGGACGCAGCCAGAACCAGCTGCATATTCATCTCACCTGTCTGCGGGAAGATGTGCGTCGTCAGCTTCAGGCTGAGCGACCCTTCATAGATGAGCAGTGGCGTCCTTTGCCTGACCGGCTGCTGAACCATACTTATTATGCCCGCCGCGTAATGCAGCCGACGGCGATGGGCATCTATCCCATCGCCTTAGTGGCGCGCGACTTCCGCTTATCGTCGCCTGAACTGGCTGACTATGGCATAGCGTTGATACCAGCCACCTTCTCGGGAGAAAAAGGGTTTATCCTGCTGACCACCCGCCGTGGCTGGGATAGGGGCAACCGCGCCTCGGTGGAATCTTTATTAGATAAGCGCTGCGAGATACTTACGGCTCCGTTGGCTGTTCATGCAGTCGACAGAGAAGGTTGATGTTGCGTGTTCAATGCTGGCTATCGCCTAAAAATTAAAGGCAGATTGCGTTACACGGGATCGTTAATACTGTCACAGGAAGTTTTTAACTAACAGCTATTAAAACTCTCGCTTCACCACCACGTATCCATTCCAGCGCACCGCGCAGTCGGTATCACTGACGAATGCAGAGATAATTAAAATATTCTCCTTTCCCTGATGATTATAAAAATTATATTTCACTATTATATTTTTAGCGTTGTTCCGCATAAATCCTTCTGCGTATTGCTCTGCGGTGGTTTTGTCATCACTCATTTCTCCGCCACTAAGGATTCTCTCTTTTTTACCATAGAGCATGGCAAGCTCATGATTTACAGGCTCTGTATAGAGTATCTCTGTTTTGGTTTTGCTCCGGTCTACTTGAGCAATTGGGATATCAAAATCCTCTACCATAGTAAAAAGCGTAGCTATGCCTACATGGTTTTTAACTGGTATGCATTGTTCAGGTTTTACAGAGGAGACAACGCTAAAACTAATGAAGAATATTGTTAAAATAAAAATTTTTTTCATATGACGATAACCTCACGATCTCGCGATTCAAAAATTTGTTGTCTGTATCGAGGCGCTAAAATAATGCAACCATTTGATGCCGCTCCGGGGTTTTTTCTACTGTCTCCGTGGATAAGAAAACCGGCTCTGCCGCACATGTTATTTTCTGCATAAGGTTCAAGTCTCAATGTAAAAGCACCTGCGATCTCATGGGTGAAAGGAATTCCTACGATTCGATACTTACCTCTTGGCAGCGGCCCTTTATTTTTCAAACACTCATAATCAGGATTGTCTTTATAGCCCGGCGCGCCCGCATAGCGTGCGCTAAACTGATACACACCGTTATGCGTGAATGTCTTTTTTCTGACATCATAAACCCATGTCATCACTCTTCTCCTTGTGATGGATGGCGCAAACCTGCGCCATGCAAACTCAACCTTATGCTCGCTCTTTCCAGCTGTCGGAATGCTGAATATTACCATCGCAATATTTCCAGGTGATTCGCTCGTAGCGCAGCGTGACAGACTCGAGATGGTTCATGTTTTCGATGGTTTTAATATTATGCATCAGAGGGTTAACAGAGACGACCTTTACGCCTTCAAGCAACATGTTGAAGTACTCCTCTTCCTGGCCAGCGTAATTGATGCAATACCACTTTATTTCAGCACTTTTTAGCGTCTGGCCGGAGGCTACAGCCTTATAAAGATAAGGGCTGGATGAATCAAATTCTTTTTCAAACTCAAGCGCACTGTGGATACGTGTACCCGTTAGCTTTCCGGTATGAGGATCGGTAGGAATACTCAAACCATGCATAAAGCTAAGGATCTCAATGCTGCCTTCCCGATCTTGTACATCTACCGAACCTTTAATATCTGCGCCGCCGTCATCTTTTAGCCATAAATAAGCAGGGATAGCCATGATAAAAAATCCTTTTCATTAAAAGAGCATTGACGCTACCCCTCCAGTTGAGAATGATTATTGATCGGCATCAAAACTATATAGCCTGTTGCTTCTGAGATTCTCAAATTACTATAAATTCCGCAATTTAATTGCCTAAACCATTAATGCCTTTATGTAAGAGAGATGTGTTTAAAATAAATGATGAGCGGGCTGACGGTTATTTTGTTTATGGATTTCTAATTACAGAAAACTTTAAGATACCGCCAGATTAGCGATACAGATAATGCCGCGCAGCAAGTAATGTGCTGGAGCAGTCGTGCATAGCCCGGCATGGCGACGGATTTCCCCGTCGGGGAGGTGATAAAGATTTGTTCCCGACGGCTAGGCGGATCGGGAGCGGCGCGACGCGTTTCTTTACATTTACCTGCCTCGCATGCGGAACTGAGAGGCTGTACAGATTGTCTTTATCCTGGTCTACTGTTAACAAAATCAATCAACGTGGAAAACACTATGCGCAGGACTCAGAACGCACTCTTTTTAGCGGGTTTACTGTTTGGCTCGCTGAGCCTTGTTCCCGCCGCACAGGCGGAAGGCGACGCCACCGATACCGTTCCGCCGCCGCCGCAGGTGCAGCAGCAGGCACCTGCCGATGCGCAGCCGCAGGGCGATAGCACCGACAGCAACGGCCAGCCGCCGCTGGGACCAAACGCGGAAGAGCCGGAAGCGGGCAGCACCCCCTCGCCAGCGCCAGACGCTAACGCCGGCACTTCGCAGCCGCAGTCAAAATACGATCTCGACCGCATCATCATCGACTACAAAGAGTACAAGGTCGGCGACAGCGTGCCGCAGCAGTATCTGGATAAAACCTACACCATCGTTGAGTGGCAGAAGCGTAACCTGCCTGCGCCGGAAACCGGCAGCCACTGGACCTATATCGGCGGCAACTATCTGTTGATCACCAATGACGTCGGCAAAATCCTCAAGGCAGAAACAGGCGATATCTACTATCGCGGCTAAGTGCGAACGCGGCTAAGAAGGCAGCGCTAACCACGCGTATACGTACCTCATCCCTGAGGTGCGCCTGTCGCCGGGCCAGCGCGCCCGCGTGCCATATACGGGCACCAGCAGTTTACAGCCGGTCAGCGTGACCGGCTTTTTTATGCGAAACGGGCAGGCCGGAAGCTCTCCAGCATCGGCTGCTTCTCGCCCGTCAGGATCTCCTCCGCCAGCAGCTCGCCCGCAATCAGCGCCAGGGTCGCGCCAGAATGGGTAAAGGCGACAAAGCAGCCCGGCACGCTCTCCAGCTCGCCCAGCACCGGTTCGCCGTCGCCGGGGATCGGTTTTAACCCCAGCTTCCAGCTCGCGGCGCGCAGCGGCTCGCCTTTCATTAACTTGCTCGCCTCGGCGGCGAGCTGCGCCACCACGCGCTCATCAATGGAATAGCTGCCGTCAGCCTGTTGCTGAATATCCTCTTCGTACCAGTCGTGATCCAGCGCGAAGGTATTGCCCGGATTGGGGCGTACCGCCGCGCGTGGCGTATTCAGCACCGCCTTCAGCCCGTGCGCGCTGGGTGCTGTGATCACCAGCATAGAAACGGGCGAACCGTTGGGGATAGTGACGCCGAGCGGCGCGACCACATCCGGCGTGGCGGGGCCGCAGGCGACCAGCACCGCGTCGGCGTGCAGGATATCCCCGCTCGCCAGCCTGATGCCGCTGGCGCGCTGCCCGCTGCGCACGACTTCACATTTCCCGGCGTGCTCGACGATCTCGCCGCCCAGCGCGCGCAGCTGATGCGCCAGATGCGCCACCAGGTGCGGCAGGCTGACCCAGCCTTCGCCAGGGTTGAAGATCGCCTCCTGCGCCAGCGCCTCGCCCTCTACCTGCGCATCCGCCTGCGCCAGGCTGTCGCGCGTGACCAGCCGTGAGTCGTAGCCGTGTGCCTTCTCATAGGTATGGCGCGCGCGCGTACCGCTCAGGTCGTCCGCCGCCCAGTACAGGCCGCCGTCGAAACGCAGCCAGTCGCGCGAGGGATCGTCGGCGAACAGCGTGCGGTAGCGATCGATGCCCGCCATGCGCAGCGCGTGATAGGGTGTGGAGCGTTCGCCCGCGGAGTTCAGCCACGAGAGCGAACGGCCAGAGGCGCCGGAACAGAGTTCTGCCTCAGTCACCAGCGTGACCGCCGCGCCGCGTTTCGCCAGCTGCAGCGCGCTGGAGACGCCAAGCGCGCCGCCGCCCAGTACCACTACGCGAGAGAGTTGTTCAAAAGCCATGATTCGGTTCCTTGTTCATTACGAAAGAGAGAAGGCTTACAGCACTTCCGACAGAAAACGTTGCAGGCGCGGCGACTGGGGCGCATCGAACAGTGCGGCGGGCGGGCCCGCTTCAACGATCTCCCCTTCGTCCATAAACACCACCTGATCGGCGACCTTGCGGGCGAAGCCCATCTCATGGGTGACCACCACCATGGTCATGCCGCGCCGGCAGAGATCGGCCATCAGCGTCAGCACTCCTTTTACCAGCTCGGGATCGAGCGCCGAGGTCGCCTCGTCAAACAGCATTACCTCGGGGTCCATCGCCAGCGCGCGGGCAATCGCCACGCGCTGCTGTTGGCCGCCGGAGAGATCGCGCGGGCGGTGATCGGCGCGCTGGCCTAAGCCCACCTCCTCAAGCCGCTGGCGTGCAATCGCCATCGCCTGCGCCTTCGGCAGGCCTTTTACCTTCCAGGGTGCCAGCGCCACGTTCTCCAGCGCGCTGTGGTCGGGAAACAGGTTGAAGTGCTGGAACACCATACCAATACGCAGCCGCAGCGCGTCGGGCTTGTCTTTCAGCACCGAGCGTCCCGCCAGCAGCACGTCGCCCGATTTAGGTTCATGCAGGCGGTTGATGCCGCGCAGCAGGGTCGATTTGCCGGAGCCGGAAGGCCCGATAATGCAGGTGGTGGTGCCGGGTGCGATGCGCAGCGACACGCGACGCAGCACCTCGATCGGTCCGTAGGCCAGCGAGAGATCGCGCAGCTCCAGGCTCGATCCTTTCCAGCTCGCCGCAGCGGGCGGTTCACTCAGTTTCATTGCAACGCTCATTATTGCCCCCGATTGCTGGTTAAGGATGGTGTGGTCAGCGCGCCCTCGGGGCGCTTTAGCACTTCTTCGACCTCTTTCAGGCCGCTCTGCGGCGCGGTGAGGCGACGACGACCGGTGCGGTAGCGCACGTCGATATAGTTCACCGCATGGGTCAGCGGCACGGTAATCACCAGGTAGAAAAGCCCTGCCAGCATCAGCGGCGACAGGTTGCCGGTAAGCACCGCCGCGTCCTGTCCGACGCGGAACAGCTCGCGCTGGCCGGTCATCAGGCCGAGCAGGTAGACCAGCGACGAGTCTTTAATAATGGCGATAAACTGGTTCACGATAGCGGGCAGCACGCGGCGGATGCCCTGCGGGATCACCACCTGGCGCATCGCGCGGCCGTAGCTCATGCCCAGCGCGCGGCACGCCTCCATCTGCCCGCGCTCCACGCTCTGAATACCGGCGCGGAAAATCTCGCCCATATAGGCGCTGGCGATCAGGCTGAGGGCGAAAATGCCGAGCGGGTAGGGCGTCGGCCCGAACAATTGATAGCTGAAGCGCGCCAGGCCCTGCCCAATCAGCAGAATGGTCAGAATCGACGGCAGGCCGCGAAACAGGTCGGTATAAAGACGCGCGGGCAGCCGCAGCCAGCGCGACGGCGAAATGCCCATCAGCGCCAGCAACAGGCCGAACAGCGTGCCGAGCAGCGTGGCGGCGACTGAGATGATCAGAGTGTTGACCAGCCCGGTCGCCAACAGCTGCGGCAGCACTTCCTTCATTGAGTCGAAATCGAAGAAGGTGCGGGAAAGCATTGTCAGAAGATCCATCGCCGTACTCCATCAGTACGCGTGACGGACGATGCCGTCACTGGTGAAAAGCCGAACGCTCAGCGCTCACGCATTACTGGCCGCCGGGCAGATACTGCTCAGGCATCGGCGAGCCGGGAAACCACTTCTGATAAAGCTGTTTCCAGGTGCCGTCCTGCATGGCGGCTTTGATCGCCTTGTCGAGCGCGGCCTTAAACGCCGGTTTATTTTTGGCGATGGCGACGCCCGCCGGCGCATCGAACGACGGAATATCGGCGGCGGAGATCAGCTTGAAGCGTTCGGCGTAGCTTTTGGCCGCTTCATAGTCGAGGAATACCGCGTCCAGCGTGCCGTTGTTCAGCGCGGAGACCGCAGCGTTATTGTCAGGAAAGCGCACCACGTCGCTCTGAGTGAAGTGCTGGACGGCGTAGTTCTCCTGCAGCGTGCCCTGAACCACCCCGAGCCGATGCTTCGCCAGCGTCTCAACGTTTTTCACGCCGCTGTCGCTGCGCGTCAGCACCGTGAGGTAGCCCGCCAGATAGCCGGTAGAGAAGTCCACCGTCTTCTCGCGCGCCGGGGTGATGCCGATAGCGGCGACCGCGGCGTCAAACTGACCGTTGGCAACGGCGGGCAGGATGGCGGAGAAATCCTGTCCGACGAAATCCACCTGATCGATGCCCATGCGGTGCGCCACATTTTTAAAGAACTCCACGTCGAAGCCGGTGAACTGGCCGCTGGCGTCGGTAAAGGTATAGGGTTTAGAGTCGCCCACGCTGGCGATGCGCAGGTGGCCCGGCTCCAGCAGCCCGTAGGGGTTATCGCTGCTGGCCGCCAGCGTGCTGAACGAGAGTGAACAGAGTGCGATTGCGGCGCCGCACAGGGCGCTCAGGTGAATTGGCGATTTCATAGCTCATCCGTTTTTGCAGGTTAAACATCAGAGACAGTCGAGCCGGTAGTAATAGAGTTATGAGACCGGTCTCAACGCAGGTGACGACAAGAGCACAGTTGTTGTGAGACCGGTCTCAAGGCGTTACAATGAGTTTAAGCACAGCCTTTTTTCGACGTCAATCTTCCTGTCATCAACCTGTGATTCGAATTAATTATGACCATTCAAAAAATGCGATCCAAAGCGCCTACCGTTGCTGACGTCGCCCGGGCGGCCAGCGTTTCAAAAGCGCAGGCGGCCAGGGCGCTCGGCGGCTACGGCGCCGTCAGTGAAGAGGTACAGACGCGAGTCAACCGCGCGGCGGCATCGCTGGGCTACCGGCCTAACGAGGTGGCGCGCACCATGAACACCGGGCGATCTAACACGATCGGCGTGATTGTCGGCGATATCGAGAACCCGCATTTTGGTCTGGCGCTGCGCGGCATGGCCGACGTGGCGCGCCAGGCGGGCTTTCATCTGCTGCTGGGCAACAGCGATGAGAAAGGGCAGGCCGAGCAGGATGCGGTGCGGGTAATGCTGGAGAAGCGGGTCGACGGCATTATCGTCGCTCCCAGCCACTCGTCGCGGGAGAAAAACGGCCATCTGCTACAGGTTCTGGAAGAGGGACGCGCGCTCAGGTTGTTCGATCGTGCAGTAATTGATCTGGATGTCGAAGCGATCTGCTGCGATTTTACCGCCGTGGCGCGCGAGGCGACGCAGCAACTGCTGGAGGCGGGTCATGAACGCATCGCCTATATCACCAGCATGGAGCTGGAGGGGGAGTACCGCGAAGCGGCGGACTTTGGCCTGACGCCGGTGGCGCAGCGCGTAGGCGGCATGATGGCGGCTTTTGCCGCCGCCGGTCGTCGCTATGACACCTCGCTAATCCAGGCGAATGCCGGTAGCGACGCGCAGATCGCGCGCATCGTCGAGACGCTGTGGCAGCGCAGCGCGCCGCCGACCGCGCTGATCGCTTCCGACAGCCTGGTCGCCATGTCGCTGCTGCGCGCCGTGGCGCAGCGCGGGCTGCGTATCCCGCAGGATCTCTCGTTCATCATGTACGATAACTTTCCCTGGAGCGAAATCGTCGCGCCGCCGCTGACGGTGGTGGCGCAGCCGGTCTATGAGATGGGCCGCGAAGCGGCGCGTCGCCTGATTGCCGACATTCGCGGCGAGCCGGTCGGCCCGCTGCCCGCCTTCGGCGCCGAGCTTATTCTGCGGCACTCTGTCGCCGCGCCCGCTCCGTAGCGGACGGCGCAGCGTCCAGCAGCCGACGGATTTGTCGCGCCCCCGCCTTAAGCTGCGCGGTGCCGGTATTGCCGTAGCCCAGCACCAGCCCGCGCGGCGGCGCATCGCCAGTGCAGTAGCTGGAGAGCGCGCCAGGGGCGTAACCGGCCTGCCACAGCCGCGCCGCCAGCGCAACGTCGTCGATCTCGTCAGCCAGCCGCAGCACCAGATGCAGGCCGCATTCGCCGCCCAGCAGCCTGACGTTTTCGCCCAGCGTCTCGCGCAGTGCCTGTCGCAGCGTCTGCTGTCGCTGACGGTAAAGACGGCGCATCTTGCTCAGGTGACGCGTAAAGTCGCCGCTGGCGATAAAAGCGGCCAGCGCCTGCTGCTCAAGGCGGTTGCCGCCGCGCAGCAGCTCATGCAGCGCCGGACGCAGCGTCGTCGCCAGCGCGGCAGGCAGCACCATAAACCCCAGGCGCAGCGCGGGAAACAGCGTTTTGCTGAATGAACCGATATAGATAACCGGTGCGCCGGACGTCATGCCCTGCATGGCGCCGATCGGTTCGCCAACGTAGCGAAAATCGCCGTCGTAATCATCCTCGATAATCCACGCCTGATGCATCTGCGCCTGTGCAAGCAGCGCCAGCCTGCGCGCCGCGCTCATCACCGCGCCGGTTGGGTACTGATGGGTTGGCGAACAGTAGATCAGGCGCGGCGGAGCGCTCTGCCACAGCCGGGCGTCGGGCGCTAATCCCTGCTCATCCACCGCAACCGGCTGCACGCGCAGGCTACCGGCCAGCATGGCCGCTTTCGCGCCGCGATAGCCGGGTTCTTCCACCCAGCCGGTATCGCCGGGATTGCTGAGCAGCGTGACGCAGAGCGACAGTGCCTGCTGCGCGCCCTCGGTGATAACGATCTGCTGCGGCTGGCAGCGCACGCCGCGCGTCAGGCTGAGATGCTGAGCCAGCGCAACGCGCAGCGCCATTTCGCCCAGCGGATCGCCATAGCCCAGCAGGCGCTGTGGCGTGTCGCTCAGCACCCTGTTAAGCGCGCGACGCCAGGCGGCGAAAGGAAAGTGCGTCAGCGCCGGCACGCCGGGACGCAGCGGCATCTCTTCGCTGCTGTAGCGGTGGCCGGAACGCAGCAGCGCTACTCGGTCGGCCACCGGCGCTTCGCTGCCGACGGAGGGGGCAGGCGGGGCGGGCAGCGCAATCGGGCTGACGCGGCTGCCCTGACGATTGCTAATCAGATACCCTTCCGCCTGCAGCTGCATCCAGGCATTGATAACCGTGTTCCGCGAAATCCGCAGATCCTGCGCCAGCTGGCGCGTCGCGGGCAGGCGCGTGCCTGCCGGAAGCTGGCCCGTCAGGATCGCGCGCTTCACGCGCAGAAAAAGCTGCTGCTGAAGGGTTTCGCCGTCGCGCAAGGCGAGCGGGGCGGAGAGCAGCTGGCCGGTCGGGAAGGGGCGGGCATCAGGCATCATGGATCCATCATTCTCTCTGGCGGTGGCGCTTTTTAGCCTACCAGAAAAGCGGCAATCTCAGGATGACCACAACAAGGAGATGCTATGTCACACACCATCAATGAATATGGCCAGCCGGTGGGCCAGCCTTTGCCGGGCTGGCAGCCGCGCCCGCTTCCGCAGCGCGAGACGCTGGAGGGACGCTACTGTCGGCTGGAGCCGCTAAGCCTGGCGCAGCACAGCGACGATCTGTTTGCCGCCTGGGCGCTGGCGCAGGATGGCCGCGACTGGACCTATCTGTTCGCCGGGCCTTTTAACGACCGGGCTGAATGGCTCAGCTATATGCAGCAGATGGAGAACAGCCGCGATCCGCTGCATTTCGCCGTGGTTGATCGCGAAAGCGGGCGCGCAGTGGGCACGCTGGCGCTGATGCGCATCGTGCCGGAACATGGCGTGATCGAAGTCGGGCACGTCGCCTTTTCGCCGCTGTTGAAACAGACGCGGCAGGCGACCGAAGCCCATTATCTGCTGATGCGCTACGCCTTTGAGCAGCTCGGCTATCGTCGCTATGAGTGGAAATGCGACAGCCTGAACGCGCCTTCGCGCCGCGCCGCCGCACGGCTGGGCTTTCAGTATGAGGGCGAGTTCCGCCAGGCGATTGTGTATCGCGGGCGAACGCGCGACACCAGCTGGTTCTCGATTATCGACGGCGAGTGGCCGCAGGTGAAAAGGGGCTTTGAGCGCTGGCTGGCCGTGGAGAACTTTGATGCCGGGCAGAAGCAGCGGGAACGGCTGGAGACGCTGCGGCAGACCCTCTAGGTTTTAGACGTTACGTATATAAAATGGCTAAATGCTGACGTTTCATTCTGCTGATGCGTCAGCATAAATAGCGGGTTCTCTCTTTATGAAACCGGTCTTTGCTAAATTTCCGTTCTCATTTTGGAACGCATTTTAATTTTTTGATCGTTGTATTTTATTAGCGTAAAGATAAATGCGGCCACCTCTTGCCTGACAACAATATTCTTATTTGAGAATGAGCAGGGATATATTAAGGCTGCTAAAGGCTAATAAAGAAAACGCGCTTTCGCTAACGCATTGAATGCTATTGTTAAATTTATAACATTGTGTTTTTTGTAAGGTTAATGTAATGGAAAAGGTAATAAAATAGATCTTCAAATCAGGAAAATGAGAGTATATAGTGCCTGAGTGGTTAGCACAGGGAATCACTTAAAGATTATCGCCAGGTGAGGGCTGAATTAATGGAATGCGTTATAAGAACGATTCATTTCAGGCTGGGTGTTCCTATTCAAATCCTGAGCAATCAGTAAAATAAAACTCAACGTTAACCCGTCGCAGGGCGTAATGCCTGTTTAACGTGTGGCTAACGTAACGTTTCTCGTTAAATTGACTACTTAGACATCACCTTATGGAAAATTATTACCTTATTGACGGACGCCTCTGTTTTTATCCTGTGACGAACGTACTCAAGCCGCTCGATGACAGTATAGCTGAGGTTGTTTTAAGTAAACCCGCTTCGCGTTGCTTTTTATTACTGATTGAGCGGCAGGGCGAGGTGGTGAGTCATGATGATTTCATTAATGAGGTATGGGGTAAAAAGGGTATTGTTGTCACAAGAAATACCTATTACCAGAGCATATCTATTTTAAGGAAAAGGTTAAAAGCGCTGGGTTTTGACGACGATGTTATTGTTACCTTGCCGCGTAAAGGGCTTATGCTTTCAGAAGAGGTAGCGGTTATTAAGCAAAACAATCTCAACCCTGAGTCTGTTAGCGCTGAGGCAGAAGAAGCCAGCGCGCCCGATGGCGCCGCAATGACCGGCAGCAGTTTACCGGACGACAATCAGCAGACACTCCTTCATGCTAGCGAAACCGAAAAGAATAACAGTCAATCCTGGCTCTTAAAGGTGAAAGCCAGATATGGTGGTGTGATAATAGCAGCCATTGTTTGCGCGCTGGTCGTGGCGGTTTATCTGTCTTTGTGAAAGGCTCTGCTCTTTCATATAAAAAACTTGATCTACTTCTTCTTTTAACTGCATGCCTCCGGGCATGTTTCTCTGCCTCAAACTTATCTTCTCCTCAGAAGCAAATTTCCCTTTCTAAACGCAGAGCGTTGTCGCACCCTATGTAATAAAACAACGGATTTAAATCCCAGGCTTGTCTGAAGCTAGTGATGATATTTTCCGCGAATAACGATCTGTTTTTTACCTGCCGTTTTTATTTAACTTCCGTTCCGTTTTTATAATCCATGATGTATTTAAGTTAATATCGAACGTTTTTACACGCCTCTTTGATTAAGATGCTTTTTTGCTGCGTGCTAATAAGTAAATAAAGTCGTTTTCGTTTTGTGAATTTAGCGCGTAACTGTTTTATTTTCACTTTTTTTGTATCCCTTCATGACTAATTATAGCCCCCGTTGAAGAGAACGCGTCTTAACAGGCGTAATACACTCTGGTTCTGTTCTCTATCAGCCCTATGGAAACTCTTTGTGTAATTATAATCTGGAGAAAAGAAAAATGGGTAAAACGAAAGTTGCTCTGCTGGCGGCTTCTCTGTTACTGGCGAACGTCGGCGCTCAGGCAGCATCAAGCGTGACTGCTTCAGGCGGCACCATTCACTTTACGGGTAGTCTGGTAAATGCCGCTTGCGCGGTTGCCACCGAATCTGCGGATCAAACTGTAGCCCTGGGTGAATACCGTACCGGTGCTTTCTCGGCGGTTGGCGATAAAACGGCGCTGATTCCTTTCGAAATTGTGCTGAACGAATGTGACACCAGCGTATCTACTGCCGCTACCGTTACCTTCACCGGTCAGACTGACAATGAGAACTCCGGCCTCTTTGCGGTTAACTCCTCTTCTAACCAGACAACGGCAACTGGCGTAGGTATTCAGATCCTGGATACTGCAGATAAAGAAGTAACGCCGGGCACCGCAACGTCTTCTTTCACCCTGGCTGACGGCACCAACACGATGCACTACACCGCACGCTATGTTTCAACCAGCGCCACACCAACAGCCGGTGTTGCTAACGCCGACGTCACCTTTGTCGTTAACTACTCATAATATCGACGTTAACGTGAAGTGATTTGAATTAAAGAAGGAGACTAAAAAATGCTTAATCGGACTATCTCTTTATTCATTTTTTCTGGTCTCCTTCTTTATTGCTCGTGGTGTTCCGCTGATATTGGCATCTATAACCAGGGCAAGGTGAAAATGCGCGGTAACCTCATCAATGGCGCATGCGTTGTTACAGTCAATAACCATGCTTCAGATGATATTATTGTGGATATGGGGAGTTACAGAAGCGATCAGCTAAAAGAGGTTGGCTTCTATCCTGACAAAGAGTACGTCACGTTCCGGATCTACGTAGGGCAGTGCAATATCGATTCTAAAAGAAACATTGAAATAGTGTTTAACGGTGAAACGGCACCTGAAGACAGCACGCTGTTCAGGGTGTATACCGACAAAACGCCTTCGGCCCTGAAAGAAGAAAGGGGCAGTAAAGAGGTTGGCCTGGGGCTGGCTCTGTTCGACCAGGAATATAATGCGCTTATTCCCAACAGGGTACTCAGTAGTTCGAAATTTCGTGGAAGAGACGGGTTACTGACTTTTCTGGCAAAATATAAAGTATTAAAAAATGAAGTGCGTCCCGGAGAGCTTTTCTCCGAAGTGAATTTTAAGGTTTTTTATCCCTGATAACGCAGAGATTTTAACATGACACTATTCAGTTCTCCTCTGAGAAGAGGAATGGCTTCGCTTTTTGTTTTTTTTGCGCTTGTATTTGCTAACAGTTATTCAGCTGTAGCGGGTGGCGTGTTGCTTGGCGCCACGCGGGTGATTTATTCTCAGGGCGATAAACAGGCGTCTCTCGCCGTTAAAAATACGGATGATAAACTTCGCTACCTTATTCAGACGTGGGTTGAAGACAAAGGCGGAAAGAAATCATCTGATTTTATTATTACGCCGCCTTTATTTGTCAGTAATGCCAAGAGTGAAAATACGCTCAGAATCGTCTACGTTGGCGGCGCGCTGCCTACTGACAGAGAATCCGTGTACTACCTTAATTCCAAAGCGATCCCTGAGTTCGATAAAGATAAGCTTGAAAATAAAAACGTGCTAAAAATGGCGGTGCTGACGCGTATTAAGATATTCGTCAGGCCGAAAGATCTTGCTTTAATGTCAGAAAGCGCCCCCGAAGCGCTAAAGTTCCATTTTGACGGCAGCAAGCTGACAATTGATAACCCAACTCCTTATTATGTTTCGCTCGTTCAGTTTTATGTGGGCGGAAAAGAACAGCCTAACACCCTGGTTGCACCTAAAGGTAAAACAATAGTTAACACCGGGAACTCTATAAAAAGAGATATTACCTATAAAGCGGTGAATGATTACGGTGCAATAACGAAAAAATACAATGGTGTGCTTTTTTAACAGAGAGTCTGCCCGCCATTGTTCCAGTGAATACGGATTATTAAAATGAGAAAAGTGAACCGAAAGCTACTCTTTTGGAGCGCACCATTCATGACGATTTTTTCCGGTTCGTCAGGCGTTCAGGCAGGGATGTATTTTGATCCAGCATTCTTATCGGAAAATGGGAGTACCGTCGCCGATCTTTCGCGCTTTACCAGCGGCAAGCAGGCACCAGGGAAATACAGGGTCGATATCTATGTTAACGATCAGTTTATTACCGCCTCTGATATTGAGTTTCGTGACGCCGAAAAAGACGCTGCCGCGAAAAGCGATGATAACACCGGGCTGTACCCCTGCCTGAGCGCGAAGTGGCTGCGGCGGTTTGGCCTGGATTTTAAGCAGTTCCCGCAATTGCAAAGTCAGGATGGTAATCAGTGTCTCGTCCTGAAAAAACTGATTACCGAGGCAACGGTAAACTTCGATTTCGATAAGCTGAAGCTCAAAATTACCCTTCCCCAGGCGATGCTCAGCAATTCCGCCAAAGGTTATATTCCACCAGAGGAGTGGGACGAAGGCGTACCAGCCTCCTTACTCAGCTATACCCTGACGGGGGATCGCTCCAGCCATAGCGAGAGCATCTACCTTGGACTGAATGGCGGCGTGAACTGGGGGCCATGGCGATTAAGGCATAACGGAAGCTATACCCATTCCGAGAGCGACAGCTATACGCGAAACAGATGGAACAGCATCAGCACCTATGCTGAAAGGGCCATTATTCCGCTGAAATCGCAGCTGGTGTTGGGGGATACCTCAACAGACGGCAAAATATTCGACAGCCTCTCTTTCCGCGGTCTCAGACTCTACTCTTCAGAAAGTATGTATCCCAATAGTCAGCAAGGATACGCGCCGACGGTAAGAGGCATTGCGCAAAGCAAAGCCAAAGTGGTGATCAGGCAAAATGGTTACGTTATCTACACTACCTACGTTCAGCCTGGCCCCTTCGTTATTAACGATATTTCGCCTGCGTCGTCCAGCGGTGACCTGGTGGTGTCGGTTGAGGAAACCAGCGGAAAAACACAGACCTTTACCGTTGCCTACTCAACCGTGCCGTTCCTGCAGCGCGAGGGACGCGTGGTTTACAACATGAACGTGGGTGAGTATCGCAGCGGTTCATCCAACCGCAGGAAACCGATATTCGCTGAAAGCGCCGCCATGTATGGCATTACGAAAAGCAGTACGCTTTATGGCGGGATGCAATACGCTGAACGCTATAGATCGCTCGTCGGCGGCATTGCGCAAAATATCGGACATGTTGGCGCGGTTTCTTTAGATGTGACTCAGGCCTGGAGCAAGCTCGCAGATGATAAAGACTACTCAGGGCAATCCCTGCGCTTTTTATACGCGAAATCTCTGAACGAGTGGGGGACGACCTTCCAGCTGCTGGGATACCGTTACTCAACCAAAAACTTTTATACGCTGGAAGATACCACCTATAAGAACAGCTCAGGCTACGAGTACGACTACTATACGGATGAGAACGGCAATAAGCAGAAGGTATTATTAAACTACTACAACACCCGTAATGCCAAAAAAGGAAAGTTTCAGGCCAACGTCACTCAGCAGCTTGGCGATTATGGTTCCGTCTACTTTAGCGCAACGCAGCAGAGTTACTGGAATACCGATGAAACGGACTCAACATATCAGGCCGGTTATAATTCTAACTGGAATGCGCTGAGCTATAGCGTATCCTGGTCATACAATAAAAGCCGTGGTACCTCTGAATCAGATCAGGCTATCGCGCTGAGCTTCTCTTTACCGCTGGCGTTTTTAACGAATAATAATGCTTACCGGCAGAAGCTGAAAAATATCCACGCCACCTCGACATTTAGCAATAATTCAGACGGCAAAACCTCAATCCAGACAGGCGTGAGCGGCACTGCGCTCAGTGACGGTCGCCTGCAATACAGCGTTAATCAGGGATACAGCAACAGAAGTTATTATACCGGCAGCGCCAACCTTAACTATATGAGTGAATATGGCAACGCTGGCCTGGGTTACTCCTATAACCGCAGTTATAAAATGCTCGACTATCGGTTAACCGGCGGCCTCGTCGCGCATCACGACGGCATAACGCTAAGTCAGCCGCTGGGCGATACCAACGTATTAATTAAAGCGCCAGGTGCGCAAAGCGTTAAGGTGCAAAATACCACCGGAATTAAAACTGACCTGCGCGGTTATGCGGTAGTGCCTTATTCCACCAGCTACAGAAATAACCGTGTCGCGCTGGATACAAGAACCTTAGACGATCATACGGATCTGGATGACAGCGTGGTCAACGTGGTGCCAACCAAAGGCGCGCTGGCGCTGGCGAGTTTCAATGCCAGAGTCGGCTACCGGGCCATCTTTAATTTGCTGACGGCAGATAAAAAGCGCCTTCCTTTTGCCTCTACGGCGCTGGAGAAAGCGAGCAGCGCAACCGGCATTGTTGATGACAACAGCCATGTCTACCTGACCGGTATTGGCGAAAAAGGCACCATCGTGGTGAGCTGGGGCCCTGGCGAGCAGGATAAATGCACCGCCAGTTACACTTTTACCGCAGCCCAGTTAAAACAGCCGGTTATTCAAACCGACGCCGTTTGTCTCCAGTAGACAGGAAGAGTATTTAATGAATAACAAATATTTCCTCGCACTGCTTATTGTGCTGCTGAATATATGCATCGTTAGCAGGAGTTACGCCATAAATAACGGGGTTTGTCAGTTTTCATCAGGTAATACGCTTAAAGAACTGGATATCCCTACCGATATTATTAGTGATGCCACCGTAGGCACGGTGGTAACCAGCACCAGCAAGGATTACGTGGGCGTTAATGCCGTATGTCCTAATACAAGCTGGTACCTGGGGGCAGGAGATGACACTACATACCGTAGCTATCGCACTTCGCTTACCGCCGTTTCAACGGAAGACAGCTATCAGTTTCTGAAGGTGAATGATTATCTTGCTATCGCTGTCTCTATCGTTGACGACTACGCAAAACGTTTTTACCCGCCCGCTGAGTATGTGCATATGGGCTGGCACGGTAACGTTAATAAATCTCAAGAATTCCCTGTACGTGACAGCAACCTGATATATAAGTTTAAGGTGCTTAAAGCCTTTACCGGGACAATGACTATTCCTTATACCGAAATATTTAGCGTGTATGTCGGCGCGGATATAGGCTCCTATAACCCGCCAGAGATGAAAAGCGTGGTATATAAAATTGTTATCAATGGCGCGACGATCTCAGTGCCGCAAACCTGTACCGTTAATGCCGGAACAACCATAGATTTTGACTTTTCAGATATCAACGCCTCTTCTTTTAGCCGTGCGGGCGCAGGGGTTAAACCCAGCGATGTCTCAACGCTGTCTAAGTCATTTGATATTGCATGCACAGATGGCGAGGCGAACTCTACGTTAAAAATAACGCTGCAAACCTCAACCACCTCAGGCAATACCATTGTTTCTTCTAATCCGGATCTCGGTTTTATTATTACAGATGACCAGGACAATATTATTGTTCCGAATGATACCACCAGCGCAATTACCACGACCTTAGACAGCACCTCTCAGGCTACCGTGACGATCAAGGCCTATCCGGTCAGCGTAACGGGCAGTAAACCCGAAGAGGGCACCTTCTCTGCGACAGCCTATTTACTTGTTGAGTTTGCCTAGAATCGGAGAGAGAAAAGATGAAAACACTTTTTTGTTTCAGGGGAACGGCGTGGGCTCTCGCGCTTGCACTCTTTAGCCCCTCTTTGCTGGCTACCAACGCAGGTTCGGTTGAGATCACCCTACACGGTAATATCGTCGCCTCTTCCTGTACCCTAAGCGAAGGGGACGATAGTCAGACTATCGTGCTGGGTGACTGGGCAGTAAAAAATTTCACTGACAGCGGAGTACGTTCGCAACCAGTCTATTTTGGCATTGCGCTGACTGATTGCTCGGCATCTACCGCTGAGCTCACTTTTAGCGGCACGCAGGACAGCAGTTCGGCAGAATTACTGGCGTTAGACAGCGACAGCACGGCGGAAAATATCGCGATCGAGATCCTCGATGCGGATAAAAACCGCGTGCCGCTTAATCAGTCTGTCTCTGCGACCATCGATAGCGACGGCACTGCCGCCTATACCTTTTACGCCAACTATATCTCTACCGGCACCGTCAGCGCAGGCACGGCGAATGGAACCTTAACCTTCACCATCAACTATTCCTGACTTAACTCTGCGGCTGCACGATTTTAATCTCTACCATCCCGATACCCAGCCGGCGCGGGTCCTGGCCGGTAATATTGCCCAGATTGCTCTGCTGCGGCTGCGGCGGCGCAATCGTCAAGGTATGCGCCCCTGTCGGGTTGCTGAAGTGCAGGGTGGTGGTGGTGAGTTCCTCGCCCAGCGTCAGCTGCTGCTGCTGATCGCCGACGCGTACCGGAATCGGCTGGTGCGCGTTAGGCCCGAAAGCGCGCGCGGTGATCACCAGGTCGAAGTGCGCGGGCAGCGGATCGACATATTCAATGTTAACCGCCGGCGCCAGGTTGGCGTTAGACCAGCGGCCCCAGTTCTCCCAGCGCGAAATACCGCTAAAGCGCTTCACGCTGGCCGGCGCGCCCGGCACAGCGAAGAGAAAGCGATCAGCATCGTAGCGAATATCGTTATCCTCAACGCGGAGCAGCGCTTCATTCCGCTGATAGTTCGCCGCGCTCAGCGTCTCCTCAGGGAATTTCGCCTGGCCTTTCCACTGCGCTTTGTCGATACGCGTCACGCTCGGCTGGCCGCCGAGCCGCCCCATCGCCACGCAGAAATCGGTGGAGAGCGCCAGTTCAGGCTTCCACAGCCGCGCCATACGGAAGCAGCGATCGACCCAGACAAACTTTTCGCTGGCGGTGAAGTCCGCCAGCTGGTAGCGCAGCGGCGCGGAATATTCCCCTTCCGGCAGCGGCTCGACGTGGCTGCTGGCGACGCGAAACAGGATCGGCAGTTTGAACGTTGCGCCGGAGAAGCTGAAGCTGTTTTTCGTCTGGTCAATGACGAAGCGGTCGAGCTTTTTCGGGAAATTCCACAGCTGAATAATATCCGCCTTCCAGCGGCTGATATGGTTCTGGAAATCGGTAAAGCGGCCGGTCAGCGTCGCGCCCGCCAGGCTGCTGCGGCCAAGACCGATCGCTTTATCGCCGCCGAGGATGTCCAGCACCGTCGCACCGTTATCCAGCGTGCTGCGCGGCCGGTCGATCACCTCCGCCTGCGGCCGATCGCCGCGGATCACCATAAAAAGATCGCGCCGCGGCTGCTTGATCAAATAGGGGTGAGCGGTGTTATTCATCGCCAGATGATCTGAGGTTACGACGATAACGGTGTTTTTAAAGTACGGAGAGGCCTTGATGCGCTCAATCAGCCGCGCCACATGCTCCTGCGAGCAGGCCACCGCGCTGAAAGACTGGTTGGGCTTGCCTGCATAGCTGTAGCTTTTGCGCTGGCAGCTCCGTGAAATAAAGCCATCGGGATGGTGCGTGTCCACGGTAAGGGCGAACAGGGCGAAGCGTTTCTGCTGGCGCGACAGCGCCTCATATTGTTCATACACCTCATCCATTACCGTATCGTCGTAGTAGCCCCAGTTGTTGCGGTAGGCGGGATCGGCAACGCGATCTTTTAGCTCCTGCGATCCGTACATATGAGCGGGATCGAAGCCGTGCGATTTCAGGAAGAGGTCTTTACCGGCAAAGCGCAGATCCGCGCCCTGAATAAACCAGTTTTCATAGCCGGAATTTTTCAGAATATCGCCGAGGCAGATGTTTTGCGGATAGAAGCTGGAAAGCGCGGCGGAAGCGTTGCCGTCAAAGGGCGCGAACAGCGGAATGCCGCACTGTGAGGCCACCATACCGGCAATGGTGTAATCGGTGCCGGGCAACTGCACGGTCTCGCTGAAATCCAGGCTTTGTGCTTTTTCTCGTCCCAGCTCCGGCGCGAGATCGGGAAACGCCTGGTCGTTGAAGTAGGTGCGCTCCAGGCTTTCGCCGTAGATATAGACCAGGTTGAGATGAGGGTTGCTGATGACCTTCTGCGGCACTTTATAGTAGTCGTCGAAGTCGGAGTCCGCGGGGCGGGTATGCGAAGCGACCAGACTGGCGACCTGGCGAAACGCGGGCGTTGTCTGCACCGATCCGGCGGCGCAGGCGAACGCCAGCAGGCTCCAGCCGAGATGGTGCGGTCGCTCATGGCGGCGCAGCAGCCAGGTCAACAGGCAGATCAGCAAAAAGAGCAGCAGCAGCAGCGCGAGAGCGGGCACCACATATTTGCTGACGCCCGCGCCGGTCAGGCTGTTGGTCAGTGTATAAAGCACCGCATCATTGATGCCGTCCCCGGTGAAGTAGTTGCTGGCGAAAAGGGTGGCGTTGAGTAGCACAAACAGCACCAGCAGAAGCAGCACAAAGGAGAACCAGATTTTATTTCGTCCGGCTTTCCAGGAGTAAACGGCAATGGCGGCCAGAAACAGCGCCACTGAGACACATTCGGACAACGTCAAATCCTCTCTTGAAGTGAATTAGCGCTTCCTGCGCAGCCCGCGATGAGCATGAATAGATTTGCGTCAATCTATAATGGCTGTCATAGCGCTGCAACATATGCCGCCCGAATTGTGCAGTGGGTAATCTTTCAGAGAAAAAAGAGGACGACAGCCGCCTGGCTGCCGTCGATAACGGGGGGAAAACTGCGTGGAATCAAAGCCGACCGGTGAGGTATTGCGCTTCGCCGTCAGCGAAGCTCCAGTCGCCTTTGTCGTTAGTGATAAAGCTGATCATTAAATCGTTGCCCTGCACGCCGCTGCTTTCGCGCAGCTCGCGCGCCAGCTCCGCCATAAAGTGCTGCTTTTGCTCGGCGCTGCGCGGGCTGGTATAGACGCGCACCATCACCAGATTGTCGCTACGCTGGAAGCCGAGTCCGGTATCCTGGAAAACCATCTGGTAGCCTTTGTTTTCGTGAACAATCTGATAGCGGTCGCGCTCCGGCACCTTAAAGGCGGTCAGCACCGCGCGATGCGCCGCGTCCAGCAGCGTGCGCAGTTCTGACTCTGATCGGCCTTGTATCACATCGAATTGCAGTAATGGCATCGCTATTTCTCCTGTTGAACGCGTAATTTTTGTATGCTCTGGTGACTATCCTGGCGTTTCTGCGGGCAAAGAAAAAGCGCGCTCGCTAAACTGATTATTCAATATTGTGAACAATCCAACATGAAAGAGATGAAGACAGACGCGCTCTGGATGCATCTGCACTGGCTGCTGGTGCTGGCGGAGCAGGGCAGCTTTACCCGCGCGGCGGAGCGGCTCGACGTCAGCAAAGCGGCGATGAGCCAGAAGATCAAAGAGCTGGAGAAGGCGGCGGGAACAGCGCTGGTGCAGCGCACTACGCGCAGCGTTCGGCTGACGGCGGCCGGGGAAAAGCTGGTGGAAGAGCTGCGAGACCCCTTCGCGCGTATTGAGCAGAGCTTTTTCGGCGTGCGCGACGCCGCCGGGCCGGTGCGCGGTCTGGTCAGGGTTACCGCGCCGGTCGCCTTTGCCCGCCAGCAGCTGGTGCCAATCGTCGGGGATTTTCTGCGCGCTTACCCGCAGATTCGACTGCAGCTCGACGTGACGGACCGCATCGTCTCGCTCAGCAGCGAAGGGTTCGACCTGGCGATTCGCCACAGCAGCGCGCTGCCGGAAACGCACGTCGCGCTGCCGCTGTGCGAAACGCGCACCCTGCTGGTGGCCTCGCCGGACTATCTTGCGGCGCACGGCGCGCCGCAGACCCCGCACCAGCTGACGCAGCACAACTGCTTATACTACCCGCGCGGCGTGGAAACCCCGCGCTGGACCTTCGCCGACGCAGAGCAGGAAGAGCGGGTGCAGGTACGGGTGCAGGGCAGCTTCGCCACCAACAACAGCGAGTCGATACGCGACGCGGCGCTACAGGGGCTGGGCATCGCCATGCTGCCGGACTTTAGCGCCAGCGAGGCGCTCGCCTCCGGCGCGCTACAGCAGGTACTGCCGCGCTGGCGAGCCGTTGAGGCGTTTGCGGAGAAGCTGTGGATCGTCAGGCCTTACGCCGCGCAGGTGCCGCGCGCGGTAACGACCTTTACGCACTGGCTACGCGCGCGCTTTGTCGGCGCCTGAAGGCAACGCCAGCGTCGGGCGCGCGGGTGTCAGCATCATCTCGCCCAGCAGGCTGGCGCGGTTATAGAGGCCAATGCGCAGGTTAAAGTCGAGATGCAGCCGTTCGTCGCCGCTCAGCCTGATCACCGGCGGCGGCGTTTGCGGCCGCTGATGGAACAGCACCGAGCAGGCGAACGCATCGCTGTTGCCGGCGTGCAGCCGCTGATAAAACCAGGCGTTGGCCTCCGCTTTGCGTAAATGGAGATTCACGCGGCGGTACTCTTTGACCGCCACCTGCTGTGCCAGCGATAACAGCGCCTGCGCTGGATGAAGGATTTTCTGCACGATAAGAGGATAGTCGTCGCGCTTCTTCAGCTCGTTAATATAGTTTTGTGCGCCGAGGTTTTTAATCGGTGCCAGCTGCTTCAGCCATTCGCGAATAAAGGCGTTGCCTGGCGCGGCGGCGATAAACCAGCTTTCGATAACCGGCGACAGAAAATTAAGCGTGCAGCTTTCGCGATAATAGCCAATAACGTCCATCGGCTTATCCTGCTGCGTCTGATGGACCCAGTCGAGCTTCTCAAATAACAGCGTGCCGCAGTCGATGCCGATGCCGCCGAAGCGGTGAAGCAGCTCCAGCCGGATAATTTCGCTTTTATGCCTCGGCGTCAGGTCGGCGGAAATAAACTCCATATCCGGCAGCCACTGCGCCAGCGTGCTCTGCGTCACCAGATGCAGCGTATGGTCGGGATTATCCTGACGCAGCTGATTGATATTCAGGCGCAGAGAGAGCGGCAGCTGATCCTCATGCCAGTACATCCAGATGGTTTTCGGGATCTCCGCAGGGGCCTTCTCCGCCGACAGGATCACCAGGTTCTCCTCCTGGCTGGCGTCATATTCCGGCGCGGTAAGGGCGCTGTGCTTTTTCTTCTGCCACAGCATTTGACTGCTGAAAGAGACGCGTTTCCAGTTGCGCCAGAGCGTATGTGCAGGATGTCGACGGTGTTGATTCATGATGCACCTGTTATTGTGATGACTGTCGCGGATATTTCCCCGGTGAGGCGCAGCGCAGAACGCGCATTGGTTTCCTCACGGTTGTGTATAAAATCTCTTCACCGATTTAATAAAGCATTATTTATATGCGCGCTACGTCTTTTGCTGAATTTCAGATAAACCGGAAAGCGACAGAGGTATTTGTCGCTTACCGTTTCCCGTCTGCCTTATATTTAAATAACGCGCTTATTTTTATTTTTTACCGGGCGGCTAAAGAAATTCCTGGTTTTTACCTGTGCGCTCCAGCAACAGAAGGCGCTGGCCCATTATTTAAGCGCGCGTTGGGCTTATTCAGGTTGTTTAATCATGCTGATGTTTTTCTGCGGTCATGATGGCATAACAGCGGTTGTCTACGCTTAAGGAAGGCTTACTGAGAAAGGAGTGGCTATGTCTGAACCAACCCGTGGGTTGCTGGCGGTCGACAAGCAGGGCAACCGCGTGCTGTTTCTTAATCCTGAGACCTTCGCTGTCGAGCGCGAACTCAACGCTTTCCCGCCGCGCCCGCATGAGCTGCTGATGCTGACCGTCTTGAAAAAAGCCTATGTGCCCATCTACGGCGACGGTATCCACGGCGACAATCCGCATCCGGGTCATAAAGTGGCGGTGATCGATCTGGCGAAGCGCGAAATTAGCGGCTTTATCGATCTGTCGCCGCTGCGCGCGCCGCACAGCGGTCAGCTGGGGCGCGACGGCAAGGTATACCTCTGCTGCGAAAACAGCGCGGCGGTCGCGGTAATCGATCCGGTGAGCGATCGGGTAGAGAAAACCATTCCCCTGCCTTCGCATAACGCCCACCGCCTGACGCTGTCGCCCAGCGGGCGCAAGCTGTTTACCGAAAATGAGGAAGATGCCAGCATTACCGTAGTGGATCTGTGCGAAGCGGAAGGGCGGGTTATCGATACTATTCTGCTGCCCGGACCCATCGCCGGGATCGCGGCGTCGCCGAAGCATCCCTATCTGGTAGCCAGCGCGGCGGATGCGACTTATCTTTACGTTATCGATCGTCAGAGCCATCGCGTGCGCCAGCGTCTGGCGCTGCCGGGACATAAAAAGCCCTGTCAGGTGGTGCGGTTCAGCGCGGACGGCGAGCGGCTGGTGGCGATAGGCGATGAGGAGCCGGTGATTACCCTGTTCGACGATCTGCTCAATCCGCTGGGCGATATCACGGTAGGGAATAAACCGATGGATGGCTGCTTTAGCCCGGATAATCAGCAGCTGCTGATCGCTAACGAAGGCGACGGCACGCTGAGCGTGATCGATCTGGCGACGGCCCGCGTCATCGCCACGCCGCGCGTCGGCACCGGCTGCGAAGTGCTGAGCTTTTTCGATCTGGTCAGATAAAAGGGCGGTGATAGATCGCGGAACTCCAGTGGCGGCTGCTGGCATGCTTTTCCGCCTGCCAGCCGCGCTTACGCAGCTCCCGCGCAATCATTTTATTCATCAGGCCGTGGCCGAGCAGCAGCACCGTACCCTGTTCCGAGAGCGCGATCAGCCTGTCGGCGGCGCGTGCGGCGCGCTGGCGCGCCAGAAGCAGCGACTCGCTTTCGCCTGCGTAGCCGCACAGCCACAGCATACGCAGCAGCGCCAGCCAGAGCAGCGTGGGTAGTTCAAGGCGCTGCGCGGCAATCAGCGGAACGGAAACTTCGCTGAACAGCGCATCAACATGGACCGGCTGCAGGCCCAGACGCGCCAGCGAAGAGCGCGCGCGCGGCAGCGGGCTGCAGACGATCACCGACGCCTGACGCGCAATCGCAAGGCTGCGGTCGGGCGGCATATCGCACACCAGCGCCATGTCATACGCCTCGCACCAGTCCGCCAGGCCCTGGGCGCTGAGTCGGCCGCCTGCGCGATGGTCCGGTTTGCCGTGTCGCATCAAGATAATGGTCATAAGCCTCCTGCTTCGCTCTCTCTTAAGACTAATGCAAAGCGGCGCAATGTTAAAATTTGCGCTTTCCTGAAGAAATAAAACGCGCTGTCATCCTCCGGTCATGATTTCAGGCGATAACTCTGTCCGCTGCGGCTGACAGGTTGCCAATGGGTATTATTAAGAGAAAGTGTTACTTGTTTAGCGACAAGAGTTAACCTGCAGGCAGGCAGTAATGCTTAATTTATTGAAAAATAATAGAAATTTTCCTTTATGCTCTTGCGGTATACTGTGATTCCTGACGCCTATGGCTAAATTTACTTGATTTATCTACGCGCGTAGATAAACTGGTGCCCAGTGATTGCTCGCGGCGGACGATGCGAGAACGGCCCAGAAGGTTTAGTCCTTTGCCTGCTTAATGCGACCGGTGAATAACATCGGCAGAGCACGGCAAAGATAGAGATCCTGACACCAGGGAATCCTTTACTGACCGCGACAAGGGTTAGCCAACCAGTACATCGCCACCCGGGGATATCTGATTGCTATCAGGGCTCGTCCCACGGAAGGGCGTTCACAATCGCTGAAACAGGGAAATGGTATGACGGTACGACACTCCGTTGAGCGTGATTCAACACGTTCGCACTCCGCCGCCGACGAGCGGCTGACCACCTCTTCCGGGCGCAAAGATTTCTGGCGCGCCACCTTATCCTGCTGGCTGGGCACGGCGATGGAGTATGCGGATTTCGCGCTCTACGGCCTGGCGGCGGGCATTATCTTTGGTGACGTCTTTTTCCCGCAGGCGACTCCGGCGATGGCGCTGCTCTCCAGCTTCGCTACCTGGTCGGTCGGTTTTATCGCGCGCCCCATCGGCGCGGTGCTGTTCGGCTGGATTGGCGACCGGAAAGGACGAAAGACGGTGATGGTTATCACCATTATTCTGATGGGCGCTTCTACTACCTTAATCGGCTTAATCCCCAGCTATGCGTCTGTCGGCGTATGGGCGCCCGCCTGTCTGGTGCTGCTGCGTTTTACCCAGGGGCTGGGCGCGGGCGCGGAGCTTTCCGGCGGAACGGTAATGCTTGGCGAATATGCGCCGGTCGAACGGCGCGGGCTGGTCTCGTCGGTTATCGCCTTAGGCTCCAACAGCGGCACGCTGCTTGCCGCGCTGGTGTGGCTGGCGGTGGTGCAGATGGATCAGGAGAGTTTGCTGGCCTGGGGATGGCGTATTCCGTTTCTCAGCAGCGTGCTGATTGCGCTGGCGGCGCTGTGGATCCGTCGCCATTTGCGCGAAACGCCGGTTTTTGAACGCAGAAAGCAGGAGCTGGAAGCGGAACGCGCCGCCATGCGCGACGGGCAGCCTGCCGCGGATACGCGCGGATTCTGGACGCGCACCCGCGCCTTCTGGACGCTGGTGGGCCTGCGTATCGGCGAGAACGGCCCTTCCTATCTGGCGCAGGGATTTATGGTCGGCTATGTGGCGAAAGTGCTGATGGTCGATAAGTCGGTGCCGACGACGGCGGTCTTTATCGCCTCGGTGCTGGGATTCGCGGTGATCCCGCTGGCGGGCTGGCTGTCAGATCGCTTTGGCCGACGCATCACCTACCGCGGATTTTGTCTGCTGCTGATGTTTTATGCCTGGCCTGCGTTTTACCTGCTCGACAGCCGCGAGCCCGCGATTGTTATTCCGGTGATTGTCGTGGGTATGGCGCTGGCGTCGCTGGGCATCTACGGCGTGCAGGCTGCGTGGGGCGTTGAGCTGTTCGGCGTCAGACATCGCTACACTAAAATGGCGGTAGCAAAAGAGCTGGGCTCGATTCTCTCGGGCGGCACGGCGCCGCTGCTGGCGGCGGCGATGCTCTCCTGGAGCGGCCACTGGTGGCCGATCGCGGTCTACTTCTCTGCGATGGCGGCCATCGGTTTCTTTACCACCTTTGTCGCGCCGGAAACACGAGGGCGCGACCTTAATTTGCCGGAAGACGCCATCTAGTGCGGCGTTATCTCTGGCGCACTAACGAGCAGGCCGTGATGATTCACGGCCTTTCGTGTTTACATCGGGAGCGAAAAGCTTGAAACAGCCGTCAGGCAAAGTGACGCGCAGCGACGTCGCAAAACTGGCTGGCACATCGGTTGCGGTGGTCAGCTACGTCATCAATAACGGTCCGCGTCCGGTGGCGGAAAGTACGCGCCAGCGCGTCCTCGACGCCATCCGTCTGACCGGCTATCGCCCCAACGGCGTGGCGCGCGCGCTGGCGTCGGGCAGCACCAAAACCTATGGCCTGATCGTGCCGAATATCGGCAATACCTTCGTCGCCTCCATGGCGCACGTGCTGCTGCAGGCCTCGCTGGATCACGGCCACGTGATGCTGCTTGGCGACGCGGGCGACGACCGGCAGCGCGAGCTGGAGCTGATCCACAGCCTGCTGAACCGCCAGGTCGACGGCCTGTTTTATAACAGCGTCGATCGCCATCCCTATATCGACGTGATTAAGGCCAGCGGCACGCCATTTGTGATGCTGGATCGCGTCGAGCCGCAGCCCGGCGTCAGCATGCTGCGCGTCGATGAGCGACAGGCGGCGTTTCAGGTGACCTCCCACTTGCTCAGCCACGGCTATCAGCAGGTCGGCATCATCAGCGGTCCGCTGGATATGCTTAACGCGCAGGATCGGATTCAGGGCTGGCGCGAGGCGATGGTGGCGCACGCGGTGCCGGTCGATGAATCACTGATTTTTCCCGCCAGCTATACGCGACAGGGCGGTTACGCGGCGGCGCAGCGGATGCTGGCGGGTCCAGGCGCGCCGCGGGCGCTGTTCGCCAGTAACGAAGGCCAGGCGATCGGCGCGATTCGCGCTTTCTCCGAGCGCAATATTCGCGTGCCGCAGGATGTGGCGCTGGTCTGTTTTAACGGCACCGATCAGTCAGCCTTCCATGTCCCGACCTTAACCACCGTGCGCCAGCCGCTGCGTGATATGGCGCGCTGCGCCATCGCCATGCTGCAGAACTGGAACGGCGAAGCGCAGCTTCAGGAATTTCCGCACTACCTTGAAATCGGCGAATCCTGCGGCTGTATGCCGCATAAAGAAAATAACGCGACGACAATATGAAAAGAGTAATTATTGACTGCGATCCGGGCAACGGCATCGCTGGCGCCAATACCGATGATGGCCTGGCGATCGCGCTGGCCCTCGCTTCGCCAGCGCTGTGTGTGGAGCTGATCACTACCGTGGCAGGCAATACGCCGAGCGATATCGGCGCGCAGGTGGCGAAAGATCTGCTGGTGCGCCTTGGCTCGTCCATTCCGGTGGTGCAGGGCGCGGCGCAGGCGCTGGCAGAGGATCAGGCGCCCTGGCGAGCAGCGCTCGATAACCGCGTACAGCAGCTCGATATGGTTAAACTCTGGCAGGGCGTGCGCACGCCTGCGCCGGTGACGGTGGATGGCGACGATGCGGCTGAGGCTATCGGCAGGCTGATTTGCGACAATCCCGGCGAAATCACCCTAGTGGCGATCGGCCCGCTGACCAACGTGGCGCTCGCGATGCAGCGCTATCCGGCAATGGCGGAAGCGGTGGCGGAAATCGTTATCATGGGCGGGGTTTTCGCGCTGGATGACTATATCAAGGACACCAATTTCGGTCTCGATCCTGAAGCGGCGCATCAGGTACTGCACAGCGGCGCAGCCATTACGCTGGCGCCGATGGACGTCACCACCCAGACGCTGCTGACGCATCAGGATCTGGCGCGCATTACCGTCAGCGATCATCCCCTTTCTCACTTTGTACGCGATACGCTGCGTCCGTGGATTGATTACTCCGTCCGCACCCGCAATCTGCCGGGCAGCTGGATCCACGACGCGCTGGCAGTCGCCTGGCTACTGAATCAGCGCGTGGCGAACGGCACCGACTATCGGGTGGATATTGAGCTTCGTCCCGGCGCAACGCGCGGCAAAAGCTGGCGCTACCGCACGCCGCTGCGCGTTGACGTCGGTATTCCTGCTGACAGCGGCGCACTGGTGCATGTGTTGCACCACGTCGATAACAGCCTGCTGCTCACGATTATTGAACAGGCCCTCACGCAGCTCAGCCGCTAATCCGCATTAAAACAACCCTGCCCGCGCGGACAGGGTTGCCGCCTTTTCCTCTTTTCGAGCGGGCCATTTTATCTGCCTGCCCCCACGCTTTTTAAGCGCCTCTCCTCGACCAGCATGAAACCTGCCGACACCCTTAGTTACATCCTGACGTCAGGGATAACAGCTTTTGAACGCGCTAACGTTTAGCAAGGTGGTATAAACAAAATGTTAACAATGTCGTAACCGTTTCGGCGGCTGCGCCCCTCTTTTTCGGACGGTTGTCCGATTGGCACTGAAGGATACGTTTATGTTTAACTGGACCCCGACCCAGCGGAATGTGGCGTTTGCTAGCTTCGCCAGCTGGACGCTGGACGCGTTTGACTTCTTTATACTGGTGTTTGTTTTAAGCGACCTCGCGCAATACTTTCATACCTCCGTCTCCGACGTCTCAATCGCCATTATGCTGACGCTGGCGGTGCGCCCGATTGGCGCGCTACTGTTTGGCCGTCTGGCAGAGAAATTTGGCCGTCGGCCGATACTGATGCTCAATATCGTGATGTTTTCGCTGTTTGAGGTGCTCTCCGCCTGGTCGCCGAGCTTTGGTGCCTTTCTCGCGTTTCGCGTCATTTACGGCGTGGCGATGGGCGGTATCTGGGGCGTCGCCTCGTCGCTGGCGATGGAGACCATTCCCGACCGCTCGCGCGGGCTGATGTCCGGCATCTTCCAGGCGGGCTATCCGTGCGGCTATCTGCTGGCGTCTGTGGTCTTCGGGTTGTTTTTCGAAACGGTGGGCTGGCGCGGCATGTTCCTGATCGGCGCGCTGCCGATTTTGCTGCTGCCGTTTATTTACTTCAAGGTGCCGGAATCGCCGGTCTGGCTGGCGGCGCGCGAACGCCAGGAGAGCAGCGCGCTGCTGCCGATTATTCGCCAGCACTGGAAAATGTGTATCTATATGGTGCTGCTGATGGCCTGCTTTAACTTTTTCAGCCACGGCACCCAGGATCTTTATCCCACCTTCCTGAAAGTGCAGCACCAGTTTGATGCGCACACCGTCAGCATTATCGCCATTAGCTACAATATTGCGGCGATGCTGGGCGGCGTGTTCTTCGGCTCGCTGTCGGAGCGCATTGGCCGTAAAAAAGCGATTATTCTGGCGTCGCTGCTGGCGCTGCCGGTGCTGCCGCTCTGGGCCTTCTCCAGCGGCTCCTGGGCGATTGGACTGGGGGCGTTTCTGATGCAGTTTATGGTGCAGGGCGCGTGGGGCGTGGTGCCAACCTATCTTACCGAGCTGGTGCCCGCAAACGCGCGCGCGGTGCTGCCGGGTTTTGTTTATCAGCTGGGTAATCTTATCGCCTCGGTCAACGCCACGCTGCAGTCGCGTATCGCCGAGGCGCATAACGGCAACTACGGTCTGGGGATGGCCATTGTCGCAGGTACGGTAGCGGTGCTGATCTCGCTGTTTGTCGCCTTCGGCCGCGAAACGCGCGGCATTGAAATCTCAGGCGCGGTGTCGAAGCCGCCTCATTAAACCGCTTCGCACACGTCTACCCACTGCGCATGCGTCAGTTCGGCCATGCGCTGTGGCGTAATACGCACGGCGCTATGGATGGCGCCGGCTGCGGGCAACACTTCCTCGAAGTGGCGCAGCGACTCATCGCAGTAAACCTTCAGCGGATTCTCCAGCCCGAACGGGCAGACGCCGCCGACCGGATGGCCGGTCCAGTTCACGACCTCATCGACGCTCAGCATGCGCGCCTTCGCGCCCAGCGTCGCTTTTAGCTTGCGGTTATCGAGCCGCGCATCGCCGCGCGTGACAATCAGCACCACTTCATCTTTGACTTTCAGCGACAGGGTTTTCGCTATCTGACCCGGCGTAACGCCGTGAACGCGCGCGGCCATCTCAACGGTGGCAGTGCTTTGCGCCATCTCGATAATTTCAATCTCAGGTGCGTGTTCGGCGAAAAATTGCCGTACCGACTCCAGACTCATCTTTTTCTCCATGCAGGTCGAAGGCGTAAAAACTGCCACAAGGCGGAAAAAGTGTAAACGAGAGAAAGAGAGAAATTGCGTCGGGATGCGTATTTATACGCTGAGCGTGCAGTTGCCGCAGCGTTCGACGTCCGGGATGCGGTAGCGCTGACAGCAGCTGCGTCTCACCATCTCGCCGCTGCGCGGCAGCATGGTGCGGTAGAGCGGGTTATCGCTGCCGTCCTGCAGGCGGCTGGTGAAAAAAAGCGTCTGCTCAAGCTGCAAAATGGTTGCCTCATCCAGCAGCGTTTTCAGTTCACCGAGGAACCAGTAGAAGGAGAAACCCATATTGTTCCAGATCAGCCGGGCATTAATGCCGCCGTGCTGGGCGATAGCATTTACCACCGGGATGAGATGCTGCTGGATCAGGCGATCGATACGCTGCGGCGCATTAAGGTAGCGCGCCTCTTCATCTTCATGCGTTGCAATCCAGAAGGCGCAGGGGTGGCCATTCTCGTGGAACTGGACGTGAATATGCTGTGGCGAGCAGTCAAGGGCGCGCGATTCCGCCAGCAGCGCCAGCATCAGTGGCGGCAGCAGCAGGCCGAAATACCACTGCGCCCAGAGCGACTGAACCGGCTTCGCCTCCTGAACGGCGTCGGGATGCTGGCGATAAAGGTAATCGCTGTAGCGCTGCGCCAGCGTGGGGAAATGGTCAGGGCGAGCCCAGTCGGCCAGCGTCAGGGCGTCGAAAGGGGCGGCTTCATCAAGGTGAATGCTGTCCAGCATATAGCTGTGCTGCTCATGCATCAGATCGCGCAGGGCGCGCGCCAGCGTGCGATCGCGCTGCATAAAGACTGGCTGAGCGTGCTGAAAGCGTTGTGAGTGCTGCCTGATGATCGCCATGCTGAGTAACGCGTCCTGGAAGCAGAGAAGAAAGAATGATAATCGTTCTTAGTCCTATTCACAAGATAGCTGTTTTGATTGCGCGTCAGGAAAAAGCAGGGCGGGTGAAGGGGAAAACCGGCACGGCGGAAAGCGCAGGATAAGCGGCGAGGCTCAGCGACTACCGGGCATCGCCGCTAAGATTGAGCGAAGATTAAAGCGCTTCGCCGCTGACAGTCAGCGTTTTAGGCAACTCTTCCCAGGCGAGAATCGTATTGCGGCCCTGATTTTTAGCGACGTAAAGCGCGCGGTCAGCGTTCGCGACCGCCTGATCGAATTCATCGTCAAATATCGGCGCGATACCGGCGCTGACGGTGACATGCGTGGAGACCTTTTCGTTGAAGCGATGAGGGATCTCCAGATCCAGCACGTACTGACGGATACGCTCCGCCAGCTTCATGGCGATAGACGCGTTAACGTTGGTCATCAACACCAGAAACTCTTCACCACCGTAACGCACCACCACATCGCGTGAACGGACGGCGTCGCGGATCGCCACCGATACGCGCGCCAGCGCCTGATCGCCCATCGCGTGGCCGTAATTGTCGTTGTACGCCTTGAAGTGGTCGATATCCAGCAGCAGGACGAAGTGGCTGCCCGCGTGGTTTTCCAGAATATTGTCCAGCCGGTTTTTCAGGCCGCGCCGGTTATAGAGGCCGGTGAGCGGGTCCAGCATGCTGAGATCGCTGAACGTCTCTTTCTCTTCGTAAAGCTGGCGCATCAGGCGGCGGGTAAAATGGTCGACGCGACGGCGCATCAGATGTTGCAGAGAAAAGCCGATCAGCGGCAGGGAGATCGTCAGCAGCAGCATCGCCAGATGTTCGCCATTATCCAGCAGCAGCACCGTTATCACCGGCGGGCAGATATGCAGACAAAATGCCAGCAGGTAATCACTCAGGGCGATGGCGCTGATAAAAAAAACGCTGAGCAGGCTGATAATCAGAAAATTGCCGTCAAAAAAGAATACCTGATGGTATTTCAGGTAAATATGCCAGGCCCAAAGCGCGCCAAGCAGCAAAGCGACAGGATTTAATAAAGGTAATTTTAGTTTTGGCCTGATTAAACAACAAATTAATGTCGTTGCGCTAAAAAGAGCGACAGTAATAACCGGAAAAGGCCATTCCCCTGTCGGGCTGCCGGTAAAAGGGATCAGGCAAAAAAGCGATACGGCGACATTTAAAAACAGGAAAAGCATCAGCGACAGCCGATATTTACTGTGTTTCAACTCATCGTAAGATTGTAATTTCATTATTAATACTCGAAACGGCCCTGAAATATCAAAGCGCATTCCGGCGAGAATAAATTCTTTTGCCGGAAAATGAGCAAATTTGCTGTGTTATGAAAAGTGTTATCGGCCGCAATCTAGCATTTTCCAACTGGTCTGTCATCTTCGGCCAGAGGGCGAAAAAAACAGGCTGCAAGATAAGAATTATTACATTATGATAATGGTAATTATTATCATCTGAGGTCAGCGCGATGTTAATGGCAGTGTTCGCCGCCTGCGGCTTGTGGGGAGTTAGCTGGATGATGGGGAAGAGACTCGACAGCGCCTGGGGCGTGCTGTTGCCCTGCGCGGCGATGCCATGCTTTGCTCTCTGGGAGCCGAGCTTTAGCCAGTGGCGTATTGTGATGATCGTGGCGCTGCTGCTGACGGTGGTTATGCTGTTTCATAGTCGGCTGCGTCACTATCTGCTGCTGCCTTCGTGCCTGGCGTTAGCGGGCGGACTCGCGGCTGTCGCAGTGAATTTTCATGGGGTTTGAAAAGAAGAGGCAAAACAGGGAGGTGAAGCAGAGAAGGACAACTCTGGTGCGAAGAGAGGGACTTGAACCCTCACGTCCGTTAAGACACTAACACCTGAAGCTAGCGCGTCTACCAATTCCGCCACCTTCGCATTTGAGTCATCTTGTTTTCATATCGCCGCATTGGTGCGAAGAGAGGGACTTGAACCCTCACGTCCGTTAAGACACTAACACCTGAAGCTAGCGCGTCTACCAATTCCGCCACCTTCGCGCAGTGCGATGCGAGATGAAAATCGTGGTTGTTGGTGCGAAGAGAGGGACTTGAACCCTCACGTCCGTTAAGACACTAACACCTGAAGCTAGCGCGTCTACCAATTCCGCCACCTTCGCGTACCAGCAATACATGACAGTATTGCAACCACGGAGGCGCATTCTAGAGATTTTACACCCGGCGTCAACAGATATTTCGCGACGGCGAATCGACTGCTGTAAAAAGCAACGTTTTCACCGTCGCCTCTCTTTAGCGCGCTCGGGCGCCGCGGCCGTAAACGGCGCGGTAGACCTTAAAGCGACCGTTTTGCGCCAGCACTTCATGGCTGCCGAAGGTCTCATCCAGCACCTGCGGGTAGGGCAGGAAGGCGTTGGCAACAATACGCAGTTCGCCGCCGGTGTTGAGGTGCTTCACCGCGCCGCGGATCAGGGTCTGCGCCGCATCCAGGCTGGTCTCGCGTCCTTCGTGGAACGGCGGGTTAGAGAGGATCAGATCGAAGCGGCCGGTCACGTCGGAGAAGACGTTGCTGGGGAAAACGTCACCCTCGAAGCCGTTGATCGCCAGCGTCGCCTTGCTTGATTCAATCGCCGCAGCGTGCACGTCGCACAGGGTCAGGCGCACCTTCGGCGAATGGTTCGCCAGCACCGCTGAGAGCACGCCCGCGCCGCAGCCGATATCCAGCACCTTGCCTTTGGTGTGCGGCTTCAGGGTAGTGAGCAGCAGCGCGCTGCCGATATCGAGGTCGTCGCGGCTAAAGACGCCAGGCAGCGTGCAGATGGTCAGCGGATCGAGATCGTAGCTGTCGCGGAAGCTCTCGGCGTCAAACGTCGGCTGGCTTTCCAGACGACCGTGATAGAATCCGCAGCGGCGCGCGCTGTCGATTTTTTCCAGCGTCGCCCACTCCTCAACCATGCCTTCGGCGCTGCGCACGCCGCTGCGGTTTTCGCCCACGACGAAAATGTCGCAGCCCAGCGGCAGCAGCGATAACAGGTTCATCAGCTGGAACAGCGCTTCTGGCTTGTTTTTCGGCCAGTAGTAGACCAGCGTGTCGCAGCCTTCAACGTCTTCCTGCGTTGCCACCAGACCGTAACGCGCCCGTTCGCCCAGCAGGCGACTCAGGTTTTGCCAGTGATGATACTGCTGGGTATGCACGCGCGACGAGGCGGTCTCCAGCTGAGCGGGCAGGTCATCCTGCATATCGCCAGCGAACAAGACATGGCGGGCGGTAAATTCATCACTGTGGCGCAGTATGACTTCGCTGGCCGGGGTAAAAGCAGACATGAAAGGCTCCTGTTAGATCAGAGCGGCGATTATAGTGGTTTGTTGGCGCATGTTCGATGGGTTTGCTAGCATAGCGTCGCATTCCGGCAGCACATCAAGGGTAAAACATGACGTCCAGGCGCGACTGGCTGTTACAGCAAATGGGAATTACGCAGTATCAACTGCGACGCCCGCGCGTGCTTCAGGGCGAAATCGCGGTACGGCTGACGCCTGGCACCAGGCTGATTATCGTCGCCGACGTCGTACCCAGCCTCCACGAGCCGCTGGTGCGCGACGTTTTGCACGCGCTCGGCCTGCAGCCCGCTCAGGTGATGACGCTGACGCCCGATCAGCTGCAGATGCTGCCCGAATCGCTCGACTGCGCGGGCTGGCTGATCGGCATCGACGGGCCGCATCCCTTTAGCGGCGTCGCGCTCCGCTCAGCCTCTTTAAATGAACTCTCCAGCAGCGGCGCGGCGAAACGCGCGCTCTGGCAACAGATGTGTAACCATGACAGCGATCTCTTTCCTCACCCCTGAGGACAACGCCCAGGCTTTTGCTATTGAGTGCCGCAGCCACGCTTTTCCGTGGCGCGAACAGACTTTCGCCAGCAATCAGGGCGAGCGTTTTCTTAACTATCGCCTCGATGTCGATGGCGTTATGGCTGCCTTTGCCATCACTCAGGTGGTGCTGGATGAGGCGTCGCTGTTCAATATCGCCGTCGATCCCGCTTTCCAGCGCCGCGGCTACGGTCGCCAGCTGCTGCAGCATCTTATCGCCGAGCTGGAGAAGCGCGAGGTGATGACGCTGTGGCTGGAAGTGCGCGCCTCTAACCATCCTGCTATCGCCCTGTACGAGCAGCTCGACTTTCATCAGGTGAGCCGCCGTCCCAACTACTATCCCACCGCCAGCGGACGTGAAGACGCCATTATTATGGCGCTGACGCTGTAGGCTTTAAGGAGCTGTAATGTTAAAAGACTGGGATTGCATCCTGTTTGATGCCGATGACACCCTTTTCCATTTTGACGCCTTTGCCGGTTTGCAGCGTCTCTTCGCCGGTTACGACGTTCAGTTCACCGATCAGGATTACGCCGACTACCAGGCGATCAACAAGCCGCTGTGGGTCGATTACCAGAACGGCGCGATCTCCGCGCTGCAGCTGCAGACGCGTCGCTTTAACGGCTGGGCGGAAAAGCTGAGCGTGGCGCCTGATGTGCTCAACAGCGGCTTTCTGAGCGCCATGTCGGAGATCTGTATGCCGCTGGAGGGCGCGGTCAGCCTGATGCACGCGCTGCACAATAAGGTGCCAATGGGCATTATCACCAACGGCTTTACCGCGCTGCAGCAGGCGCGTCTTGAGCGCACCGGTTTTCACGACTACTTCTCAGCGCTGGTGATCTCTGAACAGGTTGGGGTGCCCAAGCCGGACGCCGCTATTTTCGACTACGCGCTGGAGAAGATGGGCAACCCGGATCGCAGCCGCGTGCTGATGGTAGGCGATACGCCGGAGTCAGATATTCTCGGCGGTATGAATGCCGGCGTGAAAACCTGCTGGATCGATCACGGCACGCGCCCGCTGCCTGCGCATATCCATCCGACCTGGACGGTGACGTCGCTGGGCGAACTGAAGGCGCTGCTGCTCGCCTGAGTATCTATTCATAAATCGATCAGCTTTATCGCTAAGAAGCCCGTATAACGGGCTTTTTTTCATTCAGAATCGATTCATGATAAGCGAGAGTCGGTATGGACGGGCAAAGCAGTGGCGGGATATCGCCTTCATGAACTTACCAACGCAAATGTGCGATTGCATCTTGAAAGCATACTATTTGACCGCATGTAGGTTGCACCAGGCGGTAAATAGCGTGACGGGAGAGGCGAAGCGGGCGTTTCCGTCTACAGAAAGCATTCCGCAGGCGTAGGGCGCATCTTACTTACTTAAGGCGCAGGATCTTTTTTCTCGCCCTCGTCGTCGCGATCCTCTTTAACCGGCGTGCTGGCGGTCAACAGAAACGGCGACTGTTGCCAGCGGGTGCGGCGATCGCGCAGCAGGGTACGGGTCAGAATAATGCCGATCGCCAGCGCCAGCAGCATCATCAGACGCAGAATATTGGTGGTGTTGTCGACCTGACGCGATTCGGTAACCAGCACGTGGGTATCCAGCGTGACGCGCAGAAAGCCGAGCGGGCCGTCGCTGTTGCCGAGCGGCTCCACCAGCTGGTGATTGAAGTAGCTGCCAGCGCGCTTGCCATCGAGCGCCAGGCGGTCGCGGACGTTGATGTTTTCGCCGCTGTGCGCCACCAGGCTGCCGTCGTCGGCATAGACAGAGGCGTCGAGAATACGGCTGTTGGTGGTCATCTGGTTGAGGATGGCTTCGATCTGACCGCGGTTATCGTCGCTGTTGTCCATCAGCGGCGACAGGCTAAAGGCGACCTGCTTCGTCAGGGTCTGCGCCAGCTCTTCGACCTGCTCGGAACGCGCCATCTGATGGCCGAGGCTGAACCATGAGGCGCCCTGCATCAGGACGACCAACAGCGCCAGCGAGATCAGCACAATCACCGTGCGATGTAAGCGAAATTTCAGTGCCCTTTTAGCCATCAATAACCTGTGTCACGTCACAACAGAAACCAGGAGATTATGTTGCCAGAAGCGGCGCAGACAAGGTAGCCTCTTGCGTGGTTTTGTTGTCCCCCTACAGGAGCTCTGATGCCGAACCGTCTTACCTGGTGCGATTTGCCCGCCGAACTCTCCGAATGGCCGGGTTTACCTCTTTCCCTTAGCGGCGATGAAGTGATGCCGCTGGACTACCGTGCCGGTCGGACCGGCTGGCTGCTGTATGGTCGCGAACTGAATAAACAGCAGCTCACCGACTATCAGCACCAGTTAGGCGCGGCGATGGTGATCGTCAGCGCCTGGCGCGTCGATGAGTATCAGGTGGTGCGACTGGCGGGCTCCCTGACGCCGCGCGCCACGAAGCTGGCGCATGACAACGGCCTCGACGTCGCGCCGCTCGGCAAGATCCCGCATCTGAAAACGCCAGGCCTGCTGGTAATGGATATGGACTCCACCGCGATTCAGATCGAGTGCATCGACGAGATCGCCAAACTGGCGGGCAGCGGCGAGCTGGTGGCGGAAGTGACCGAACGCGCGATGCGCGGCGAACTGGACTTCGCCGCCAGCCTGCGCCAGCGCGTAGCGACGCTGAAAGGCGCCGACGCCAATATCCTGAAGCAGGTGCGCGACGCGCTGCCGCTGATGCCTGGCCTGACCGAGCTGGTGCAGAAGCTGCAGGCGCTGGGATGGCAGGTCGCCATCGCCTCCGGCGGTTTTACCTATTTTGCGGAATACCTGCGCGACACGCTGCATCTGGCGCACGTCGCCGCCAATGAACTGGAGATGCGCGACGGCAAGCTGACCGGCGAGGTGCTGGGACAGATTGTCGATGCGCAATACAAAGCCGACACCCTGAAGAAACTGGCGCAGCGTTTTGATATCGCGCCGGAGCAAACCGTCGCTATCGGCGACGGCGCCAACGACCTGCCGATGATAAAGGCCGCGGCGCTGGGTATCGCTTATCATGCTAAACCAAAAGTGAATGAGCAGACGCAAGTGACTATCCGTCACGCCGATCTGATGGGCGTATTTTGCATCCTCAGCGGCAGCCTGATTCACGAAGAGCGTTAGAGGTACTGATTTGGCCAAAGCGGCAAAACGCGCCTTCGTTTGTAACGAATGCGGCGCAGATTATCCGCGCTGGCAGGGGCAATGCAGCGCCTGTCACGCCTGGAACACCATCACCGAAGTGCGCGTTGCAGCGTCGCCAGCGGCGGCGCGCAACGAGCGCCTGAGCGGCTACGCCGGCAGCGCGGGCGTCAGCCGGGTGCAGAAGCTGTCGGAAATCAGCCTGGAGGCGCTGCCGCGCTTCTCTACCGGCTTTAAAGAGTTCGACCGCGTGCTGGGCGGCGGCGTGGTGCCGGGCAGCGCCATCCTGATCGGCGGCAGCCCCGGTGCGGGGAAATCGACGCTGCTGCTGCAGGTAATGTGTCGTCTGGCGCAGGAGATGAAAACGCTCTATGTGACCGGTGAAGAGTCGCTGCAGCAGGTAGCAATGCGCGCGCATCGTCTCGGTCTGCCGAGCGAAAATCTCAATATGCTGTCGGAAACCAGCATCGAGCAGATCTGCCAGATCGCCGAGCAAGAGCAGCCGAAGCTGATGGTGATCGACTCCATTCAGGTCATGCATATGGCGGATATTCAGTCGTCGCCAGGCAGCGTGGCGCAGGTGCGCGAAACCGCCGCCTATCTGACGCGCTTCGCGAAAACACGCGGCGTGGCGATAGTCATGGTCGGCCACGTCACCAAAGATGGCTCGCTGGCGGGCCCGAAAGTGCTGGAGCACTGTATCGACTGTTCGGTACTGCTGGACGGCGACGCCGACTCGCGCTTCCGCACGCTGCGCAGCCATAAAAACCGCTTTGGCGCGGTCAATGAACTGGGCGTTTTCGCCATGACCGAGCAGGGGATGCGTGAAGTCAGCAACCCTTCGGCGATCTTTCTGTCGCGCGGCGACGAGATTACCTCCGGCAGCTCCGTAATGGTGGTGTGGGAAGGCACGCGCCCGCTGCTGGTCGAGATCCAGGCGCTGGTGGATCACTCGATGATGGGCAATCCGCGCCGCGTCGCGGTGGGGCTGGAGCAGAACCGTCTGGCGATTCTGCTGGCGGTGCTGCACCGTCACGGCGGCCTGCAGATGGCCGATCAGGATGTCTTCGTTAACGTGGTTGGCGGCGTAAAGGTGACCGAGACCAGCGCCGATCTGGCGCTGCTGCTGGCGATGGTGTCGAGCCTGCGCGACCGACCGCTGCCGCAGGATCTGGTCATCTTCGGCGAAGTGGGGCTGGCGGGCGAGATCCGTCCGGTGCCGAGCGGCCAGGAGCGCATCTCCGAAGCGGCCAAACACGGCTTTAAGCGCGCCATCGTTCCGGCCGGCAACGCGCCGAAGAAAACTATCGACGGCATGAAAGTTTACAGCGCGAAAAAACTGGCGGACGCGCTGGCGATACTGGATGAGCTTTAAAGACTGAGCGGGTACACTCGCAGGCAACTTCAATCCACGCAGGAGGCAGCATGACGTCGTTCGACTATCTGAAAACCGCCATTCGCCAGCAGGGGCATACCCTGCAGCAGGTGGCCGACGCCAGCGGGATGACCAAGGGCTATCTGAGCCAGCTGCTCAACGCCAAAATCAAAAGTCCGAGCGCGCAAAAACTGGAAGCGCTGCATCGCTTTTTGGGTCTGGAGTTTCCGCGCCGCGATAAAACCGTCGGCGTGGTGTTCGGCAAGTTTTATCCGCTGCATACCGGCCATATTTACCTGATCCAGCGCGCCTGCAGCCAGGTCGACGAGCTGCATATCATTATGGGGCACGACGAGCCGCGCGATCGCGAGCTGTTCGAGAACAGCGCCATGTCGCAGCAGCCGACCGTCAGCGATCGGCTGCGCTGGCTGCTGCAGACCTTCAAGTACCAGAAGAACATCCGGATTCACTCTTTCAATGAAGAGGGCATCGAGCCTTATCCACACGGCTGGGACGTCTGGAGCAAGGGCGTAAAAGCCTTTCTCAGCGATCAGGGCGTCGCGCCCGACTGCATCTACACCAGCGAAACCGCGGACGCGGAGATGTATCAGCAGCACCTGGGCGTGCGCACCGTGCTGGTCGATCCGGCGCGATCCTTTATGAATATCAGCGGTGCGCAGATCCGTCAGGATCCCTTTCGCTACTGGGAATATATTCCGACCGAGGTTAAGCCCTTTTTCGTGCGCACCGTCGCCGTGCTCGGCGGCGAATCAAGCGGCAAGTCCACGCTGGTCAACAAGCTGGCAAATATCTTCAACACCACCAGCGCCTGGGAGTACGGCCGCGACTACGTCTTCTCGCACCTGGGCGGCGACGAGATGGCGCTGCAATATTCCGACTACGACAAGATCGCTCTCGGCCAGGCGCAGTACATCGACTTCGCGGTGAAGTACGCCAATAAAGTCGCCTTTATCGATACTGATTTCATCACTACGCAGGCGTTCTGCCTGAAGTATGAAGGGCGCGAGCATCCCTTTGTGCAGGCACTGATCGACGAATACCGTTTCGACCTGGTGATCCTGCTGGAGAATAACGTGCCCTGGGTGGCGGACGGCCTGCGCAGCCTGGGCAGCTCAGTGGATCGCCGCGAGTTTCAGTCGATGCTGGTGACGATGCTGCGCGAGAATAACGTCTCGTTCGTGCATGTGCGCGAGGATGATTACGACACGCGCTTCCTGCGCTGTATTGAGCTGGTGAAAGAGATGATGGACGGCAAAACGACATAACCCTTCGTCTGCTGTCCATCAGTAGCGTCGTCCGCGCCTGACAGTCGGCCTTGCTCAGGCGCAGTGATTAACTGCGCCTGAGCTTTACGCCTGCCGTACCGGCTGACGCTTGCCTTTCAGCATGTTACGCACCGCCGGTTCGGCATATTTTGTGATAGCCAAAGCGATAAAATAGAGCGCGACGGCAATAATAACCGGCATCAGCAGCATTAGCGTCTCGCTCTTAATATACCTGTTCGTCTTAATAAGCGTCGCCACCAGCAGATTCTCGTGGATTAAGTAGAAGGCGTAACTGACGAAGCCAACGGCCGTAAAAAAGCGGAGCGAAAGAAAGCGCTCTATCTGCTTTGAGTAAAAGCTTGCGATAAAAAACAGCATAACGATGAGCAGCGGCACAAGGCTAATGACGCCGCTATTTTTTACGTAGTAACTGAAGTTAATCAGCAGCGCCAGTACCACCAGCGCATAATGATAGCCCTTGTCGCGCTCATGAAATCTTTCGTAAACCAGGCAGCCCACCATAAACCAGGCGTAATGAATAAAGCCGAATTTAGACACAACATCAATTAACAGTGGATGTCCCAGCGATTTTAATACCGATGAGGCTGACAGCAGCAGCATTGGTACGATAAGCGCAGGCAGGCAATATTTTCTCCCGGCGGTAAAGTAAACCACCCCGATAATCAGATAAAACATTGCCTCCACATACAGCGACCAGAAAGAACCTGCCATTGAATGGAGTTCCACACCGCTAATCTGCGTCAGGGTCTCTGGGTTAAAGAATAACAGCCCCGGCAGAAGGTTCTTTGCGTAGGGCGTCATCGCTGACCATTCGGGAAAAAAGCCGTCCGTAAAATAAAGTAGCACGCTAACAGTTAGCATTGCAGGGAACAGGCGCAGCCAGCGTTTTTTCAGGAAGCTAATGTAGCTCTCTGACTTATCCAGCGACATAAATATAACAAAGCCCGAGATCATGAAAAAAAGCTGTACGCCCACCCAGCCAAAAGAAAACAGGGGAATATGCTGCGTCGCCTGGACAAAAGGTAATAAATCGGGCCAGCGAGCGTAGGCGTGGTAGCCCATGACCAGCAGGATGGCTAAGCCGCGCATCCCGTCCAGATGCGTAATACGTGCGCGCATAATTCCCTCAGTAATCGTGGTCTTAAATGTAAACGCGAATTTACATTAACGAAAAACTGTGATCAATCAGACGAATTCTTAATAACAAATATAAGAAACTAAAGTTATTTATCTCAATCAGGAAAGTAAGAGCGCTATTTTTCGCTTTTATAATGCTGGAAATTCTGGCGGGAAATTAAATATTATTATTGATATACAGGCGATTATCGAAAAACTGGAAAGCAAGGTTCCATAAATTTTAAGTCCACTATTTGGCAGGGGGCGAACATTTTATTCTTATATTAACGAACGCTAATTATAAATAACGGAATAATCTTAACTTAAGAGGGTTGCACAGGCTAAGAAAAAGGGCTCATGCATGAGCATGAACCCTTTTTACAGCAGCAGGCGGCCTGATGCTTACTTGGTAATACGCTTGTACTTGATACGTTTTGGCTCCAGCGCATCCGCGCCGAGCGTGCGTTTCTTGTACTCTTCGTATTCGCTGAAGTTGCCTTCGAAGAACTCCACCTTGCCCTCATCCTGATAGTCGAGGATATGGGTGGCGATACGGTCGAGGAACCAGCGGTCGTGCGAGATCACCATGGCGCAGCCCGGGAACTCAAGCAGGGCGTTTTCCAGCGCGCGCAGGGTTTCTACGTCCAGGTCGTTGGTTGGTTCGTCAAGCAGTAACAGGTTGCCGCCGACCTGCAGCAGCTTCGCCAGATGCAGACGACCGCGCTCGCCGCCGGAGAGTTCGCCGACGCGTTTGCCCTGATCGGTGCCTTTGAAGTTAAAGCGGCCGACATAGGCGCGGCTCGGCATTTCGAAGCTGCCGATGCGCATAATATCGAGACCGCCGGAAACCTCTTCCCAGACGGTTTTGCTGTTATCCATCGAGTCGCGGAACTGATCGACCGACGCCAGCTTCACGGTTTCGCCCAGCTCGATGCTGCCGGAATCAGGCTGTTCCTGACCGGTCATCATGCGGAACAGGGTCGATTTACCTGCGCCGTTAGGGCCGATAATCCCGACGATAGCGCCTTTCGGCACGGAGAAGGAGAGATCGTCGATCAGCACGCGGTCGCCGTAGGATTTGGTCAGGTTTTTCACCTCAACCACTTTATCGCCCAGACGCGGACCTGGCGGAATAAAGAGTTCGCTGGTCTCGTTACGTTTCTGATATTCGGTGCTGTTCAGCTCTTCAAAACGGGCCAGACGCGCTTTGCCTTTAGACTGACGGCCTTTAGCGCCCTGACGCACCCACTCCAGCTCTTTCTCGATCGACTTACGACGCGCAGCTTCGGCAGAAGCTTCCTGTGCCAGACGCTGATCTTTTTGCTCCAGCCAGGAGGAGTAGTTGCCTTCCCACGGAATGCCTTCACCGCGGTCCAGCTCAAGGATCCAGCCCGCTACGTTGTCGAGGAAGTAACGGTCGTGGGTAATTGCCACAACGGTGCCTTCAAACTCGTGCAGGAAGCGCTCCAGCCAGGCCACAGACTCGGCGTCCAGGTGGTTGGTCGGTTCGTCCAGCAGCAGCATATCCGGCTTTTCCAGCAGCAGGCGGCACATCGCCACGCGACGACGTTCGCCCCCGGAGAGGTTGCCGATTTTGGCATCCCAGTCCGGCAGACGCATCGCATCGGCGGCGCGCTCCAGCTGAGTTTCCAGGTTATGGCCGTCGTGCGCCTGGATAACCTCTTCGAGACGACCCTGTTCGGCCGCCAGCTTGTCGAAATCGGCGTCCGGCTCGGCGTAGAGCGCGTAAACCTCATCCAGACGCTTCAGCGCGCCGACCACTTCGGAGACGGCTTCTTCAATAGATTCGCGTACTGTCTGTTCCGGGTTGAGCTGCGGCTCCTGCGGCAGATAACCCACTTTGATGCCCGGCTGCGGACGCGCTTCCCCTTCGATATCTTTGTCGATGCCCGCCATGATACGCAGCAGCGTTGATTTACCCGCGCCGTTCAGGCCAAGCACGCCGATTTTCGCGCCCGGGAAAAAGCTGAGGGAGATGTTCTTCAGAATATGACGCTTCGGCGGTACCACTTTACCGACGCGATGCATGCTATAGACGAATTGAGCCACGTTGTAATGAGCCTCTGATTCTGGTGGGTGAATTAGTGACGAAGTTTAGCCTTTTTGACTGGTTAATCCCAGCCGCGCGCCGGGATTATTCCGGGCGCGCCAGCTTGTTACGCGTAAAGAGAAAAAGGCGAGCTCAGGCTGAATCGGGCAGACGCAGCGGCAGCGGCTGCTGCGCCAGCCACTCCGCCAGCGCTTTGTCCGGCGCGCTGTCGCTCACCAGCAGGTCGAAGCGGTGCAGCTCGCCGATGCGAGCGGGCAGCACCTTGCCGAATTTGCTGCTGTCCGCCACCAGGATTCGCTGACGCGCGCGCAGCATCGCATGGTGCTTCATCGCCAGCTCGTTGAGGTTGTAACAGGTCGCGCCCTGATCTTTGTCGATGCCCGCCGCCGAGATAAACGCCAGCGACGGGCAAAGATCGTCAAGGATCGTGTGCGCCCCGATCGGCGTGAACAGGGCGTTATCGACGTGAAACTCGCCGCCGCTCAGAATAACGTTGCAGGCCGGTTTCTCTTTTAAGGCCAGAAAGGTATTCATGGCGCAGCAGACAGCGGTGAAGGGCAGATCGTCAGGCAGGGCGTCAATGATATAGGGAATGGTGGTACCGCAGTCGAAAAAGACCGTATCGTTCTCGCCAATCAGGCTGGCGGCAGTCTGCGCCAGACGCTGCTTTTTCGCCGCGTTCTGGCCATGCTGGTCAGAGACAAAATAGTGCCCGACATGATTTTTCGGATCGCTGACGATGTAGCCGCCCAGCAGCACCACGGCCGATGCCGGTTCGCTCAGATCGCGTCGAATGGTCATCTCTGAGACGCCCAGCAGCTGCGCAGCATCTTTCAGATGTAGCTTGTCGGTACGTTTTAACGCCAGGGTCAGTTTCTGGATGCGTTCGTCGCGCCGGGTTTCCATAGACGTCTCTGTTGTGGTTGATGGCCGAAAGGGATGCGATGCAGGCGATCGGGCCGCTTCGCCGATAAACAGCGATAATTCTCGCAATTTTAATAAGTTGCGTGTTTAGTCTACTAAGCGATCAATCTTACCTGTAATAAGATCGCCTCGCAAACGCCGCCGTGCTCGCTCCCGCTTCGGGCTACTGTCATAAAAGTGTCATGTAAAACATTGGTTTATAGCGTAAAGCCTGCGCCCGCCGGGACGATAACCAGGGGGGATGCCGTCCGGCGTCTCACTTAATTATCTGCGGGTATCGGCTTTATGAAGCTTAATCATTTCAAAATCGGTCAGCGACTGGGATTTCTCGCCACGCTGTTGTTGCTCGCCACCCTGCTGATGGGGCTGCGCGCCCTGCAGATCAACCTGCAGGCGTTGCATAATAATGAGGCGATAATGGCGCGTGAGATGCTCATCGCCGAGAGTATCGATACGGCGCGCAGCGCCCAGGTTCAGTTCAAAATTCAGGTCCAGGAGTGGAAAAACACGCTGCTGCGCGGGACGCAGGGCGAGGAAGTCTTCAATAAATATAAAAACGCCTTTCTGCAAGAGAGCCGCCAGACCCAGACGCTGCTTACCAGGCTGAGCCACATCCAGGCGGCGCTTGGCATCGACGGCGCCAGCGTCGCGAAGACGCGCGAGGTGCATGCCGGGCTGGAACAGCGCTATCTGAGCGCGCTCAGCGACTATAACGTTCAGGACGTCAACAGTGCAGGACGTGTCGATAAGCTGGTCACCGGCATCGACCGTGCGCCGACGCAGATGATCGATGGACTGGTTAACGACACGCTGCAGCGCGCACAGGTGATGCATAAAGAGATTGAGAGCGATAACCTGGCGCACTATCACCAGACCCGGCTGCTGCTGCTGGCGGTTATGCTCTGCATTTTGCTGACGGGCGGCCTGGTGACGCTGTGGCTGATCAAAAGCATTACGCGACCGTTAAATCAGGCGATCGACATTGCCAAAACCGTGGCGTCGGGCGATCTGCGCGCCCATATCGAGGTGTCGGGCCGTGACGAAACTGCGCAGCTGATGACGGCGCTGCGCGATATGAACCATAGCCTGACGCGGATTGTGACCGGCGTGCGTACCGGCACCGACGCTATCGCGCAGACCACCGAACAGGTCGCGCACGGCAGCCGCGAACTTTCATCGCGCAATGAGGCGCAGGCGAGCGCACTGGAGCAGACGGCGGCATCAATGGAGCAGCTTACCTCCGTGGTGAAAAACAACGCCGGCAATGCACAGCACGCCAGCGATATCGCCCGTGAGGCGCGGCAGCGCGCCGGGGAGGGCGGCGAAGTGGTGGAAAAAGTGGTGGTAGCGATGGATGAGATCCATCAGTTCTCACGCGAAATCAACGAAATCGTCAGCGTTATCGACGGCATCGCCTTCCAGACCAATATCCTGGCGCTCAACGCGGCGGTAGAAGCGGCGCGCGCCGGTAATGACGGTCGCGGCTTTGCGGTGGTGGCCTCGGAAGTGCGCGCGCTGGCGCAGCGTTCGGCCTCGGCGGCGCGTGATATCCGCACCCTGACCGATCGCTCCGTCAGCCTGATCTCGCAGGGCAATGCGCTGGTGAAAGGCGCTGGCGTCTCTATTCAGGAGATTATCGCCAGCGTCAAAGCGCTGGCCGCGCTGATGGAGGATATCTCGTCAGCCAGCGCCGAACAGAGCACCGGCATCGAGCAGGTCAACCTCGCCGTTACGCATATGGATGCCGCCACGCAGCAGAACGCCACGCTGTCGCAACAGTCGGCACAGGCGGCGCGCGCGCTCAATCAGCAGGTCGGCGCGCTCATGGAGAACGTAAGCCTGTTCCAGCTTAACCTCAGCGAAACGCCGGTCGCTTAAGCGATGGCTCCCGCGTCCAGCGGGAGCCAGCACCATCCTTACGACGCCTCTTTAGCCTGCATTGCGCTTCGCGCTGCGTAAATTTTGTGAAGAACATGGCAAGAGCCGGTTCCCCTGGTTAGCATGAAGAATGCCTGGCACGCAGCCGGAGAGCAGCAACATGAGGAGATTTTCGTGGAGAAGTGGCGTAACTGGATGATAGGGATCTGTCTGGCCGGAGCGGCCAGCAGCGCGTGGGCAGACTCGCTGGATCAGCAGCGACAGCGTTATCAGGAGATCAAACAGGCGTGGGACAGCAACCAGATGGCGACGGTGGAGCAGTTGCTGCCGACGCTGCAGGATTATCCTTTATACCCTTATTTGCAGTACCGCCTGCTGGCACAGGACCTCGACCAGGAAACGCCGCTCGCCGTTAAAAACTTTATTCAGCAATACCCGACGCTGCCACCGGCGCGCTCGCTGAAAACCCGCTTCGTCAACGTGCTGGCGCACCGCCAGGACTGGCAGGGCATTCTGAGCTTTAGCCCGGAAGCGCCAGGCCCGGTACAGGCGCGCTGCAACTGGCTCTACGCCAAATGGGCGACGGGCGCGCAGCAGCAGGCGTTTGAGGGCGCGAAGGAGATCTGGCTGCGCGGCACCTCCTTGCCCAACGATTGCGATCGTCTCTTCTCCGTCTGGCAATCTTCCGGCCAGATGTCGCCGATTACCGTACTGGAGCGCATACGCCTGGCGATGAAGGCGGGCAACGACAGCCTGGTGAGCTTCCTGGCAAAAACCCTGCCGGAGGATTACCAGACCATCGCTAACGGCGTGCTTGCTCTGCAGAACGATCCGCAGACGGTGGTGACGTTCGCGCAGTCCGTCGGCCCGACCGATTTTACCCGCCAGGCGACGATTTACGCCTTTACCCGCGTCGCGCGCGCCGATATGGAGAACGCGCGCAGCATGATCCCGCTGCTGGTGCGCGGGCAGAAGATGGAGGCAGACGACGAGCAGGCGCTGAAAGAGATTGTGGTCTGGCGCATGATGGGCTCCGATTTAACCTCGGAGCAGGCGCGCTGGCGTGATGCGGTGATCATGAACAGCCAGTCGACGTCGCTGGTTGAACGGCGCGTGCGTCTGGCACTGTCGCAAAACGATCGCCGCGGCCTGAATACCTGGATCGCGCGACTGCCACTCGAGGCGAAAGAGAAAGATGAGTGGCAATACTGGCAGGCCGATCTGCTCTACGCTCAGGGGCGTAAAGAGGAGGCCGACGAGATCCTGCATAAACTGATGCAGGCGCGCGGCTTCTATCCCATGGTGGCGGCGCAGCGGCTGGGCGTGAAATATCCGATGCAGATCGACGAAGCGCCGAAGCCGGACAGCGCGACGGTGCAGGGACCGGAGCTGGCGCGCGTGCGTGAGCTGATGTTCTGGGGGCTGGATAACCTGGCGCGCAGCGAGTGGGCCAATCTGATCGCCAGCAAGAGCCGCACGCAGCAGCAGATGCTGGCGCGCTACGCCAACGAGCAGGACTGGTGGGATCTCAGCGTGCAGGCGACGATTACGGCGAAGATGTGGGACAGCCTGAAAGAGCGCTTCCCGCTGGCGTGGGAGAGCTTCTATAAGAGCAACACTCGCGACAAAGGCATTGCGCCGAGCTACGCCATGGCGATCTCGCGCCAGGAGAGCGCCTGGAATCCGAAAGCGCGTTCCCCGGTCGGTGCCAGCGGTCTGATGCAGGTGATGCCGGCGACGGCGGCGCATACCGTGAAGATGTACAATATTCCCGGCTATATGAACAGCAATCAGCTGCTGGATCCGCAGACCAATATCCAGATAGGCACGCAATATCTGGAGTATGTCTATCAGCAGTTCGGGCAGAACCGCATTTTCGCCTCCGCGGCTTACAATGCGGGACCGGGACGCGTGCGCAGCTGGCAGAACGTCAGCGCGGGTAATCTCGATGCGGTCGCCTTTATCGAAACCATTCCCTTCTCAGAAACGCGCGGCTACGTGAAGAACGTGCTGGCCTACGACGCCTACTATCGCCATTTTATGGGCGAGCCGGATAAGGTGCTGTCGGACAGCGAGTGGAACCGCCGCTACTAGCGTGTTATGCTTCCGTACTCGCTAGTGAGTACGGAAGCCTGTTTTATGACGCAATCTCCCGCCCGGTCGGCGCAACATTCCCTTTCTGAAGATAACTGGCGGCGTTTTATCGCGCTGATGCAGCAGGCTTACGCCGATGACGTGGCGTTGCCTTTGCTGCAGCTGATGCTGACGGCCGATGAGCGCGAAGCGCTCGGTACACGCCTGCGCATCGTGGAAGAGTTAATGAACGGCACCATGAGCCAGCGAGAGCTGAAAAATGAACTGGGCGTCGGTATCGCGACGATCACGCGCGGCTCGAACAGTCTGAAAGAGGCGCCGCCTGAACTGCGGCGCTGGCTGGAGGCGCATCTGGGACGCGCCGGGATCAACGCAGATAAAGCGGATGAGTAAAAGGGCAGAGCGCCAGGATTAACGCCTGGTGATAAACGCTGGAGCGCGTCAGCAGGCCCTGCGTAAAGGCACCGATGGCGCCGCCTTTGTGTTTGATATTTTCCACGCCGGTCAGCCGCGCCATCTCATCGCCCAGCTCGCGCCCGGCGCGTAAGCCGGTCAGCACCACCTGCGGCAGCGTAAAGCTGGCGGAGCGCGACTCGCCGCGCCGTTCGGCATTTTCCACCACCATCCAGGCGAAAGCGCACTCCTCTTCAATCCCGGCCTCAATCGCCACCCAGAAATCAGCCTCTGGTTCTGCCAGGCGCGCATTGGCGACGCGCTGACGTGCGCCGGTTCGCGTTTCCGCATCGCTCAGGGGCTGCGCCGCGACGCCGCTATCGACCTCGACCCCGCGAATATGGCAGGATCCTTCGCCGAAAACGTCGTTGAACGCCTGAGAGATTGCGCGAATTTTTGCCGGATTGATGGTGGCTGCGATAACCTGGTACATAATCTATTGAACCCTTTAGGCAAATTTGTCGCAGTATAACGGAAACTCAGCATGCTACAGGTCTATCTTGTTCGTCACGGTGAAACGGTATGGAATGCGGAGCGCCGCATTCAGGGACAATCCGACAGTCCGCTGACGGAGAAAGGAGAGCAACAGGCCCATCAGGTGGGCGAGCGCGTTAAACATCTTGGCATTACCCATGTTATCGCCAGCGATCTGGGGCGCACGCAGCGCACCGCCGAGATCATCGCCGACGCCTGCGGCTGCGCGGTGACGCTGGAGCCGCGCCTGCGCGAGCTGAATATGGGCGTGCTGGAGAAGCGTCCGCTGGACGGGTTAACCGAAGAAGAGGAGCGCTGGCGCCGCACGCTGGTGGACGGCACCGAAAATGGCCGTATTCCGCAGGGCGAATCGATGGCGGAGATGGCGGCGCGCATGCACGAGGCGCTGAACGCCTGTCTGGCGCTCCCTGCTGGCAGCCGACCGCTGCTGGTGAGCCACGGTATGGCGCTTGGCGTGCTGATCAGCACTATCCTCGGCCTGCCGGCCCATGCGGAGCGTCGTCTGCGCCTGCGCAACTGCTCAATCTCGCGCGTCGATCATCAGCACAGCGCCTGGCTGGCGGAAGGCTGGGTGGTAGAGACGGCGGGTGATATATCGCATCTTGACGCGCCTGCGCTGGATGAGCTGCAGCGCTAAAGAAAAAGCCGTCGTGGCGACGGCTTAATGGTCAGTTCGCCTGCTGATGGCGAATCGGGATCAGGTATTCGCAGCGGATCTCTTTTGGTGGCTCGCTGCGCTTCTTGCCGCCGTGGGTAATGAAGCGTTCGATATCCTGACCCTGACGACGCGTCAGGCCGAGCGTCGGCATACAGGTGCCGTAGAGCAGCAGGATAAAGTCCTGTAGCTCGTTGCGCGGGCCGTTATAGGTGAACTGCACATAGTCGCCCGCTTCCAGCAGCACGCTCTGGCCGGAGTGCAGGTTAACCGCCTGGTCGGACGGCACGGCGGTGGTGTAGAGGATCTCCTGCTCGTCATCCTTCTCCTGGCTGGCGCGTACCTGATGCAGGCCATACAGCACCGGCGGAATGGTGTCGGTTTCCAGTAAAAACTGCTTCCAGAAATGGATACGCATTTCGTCGCGATAGCGTGAGATCTGCTCCAGAGTGCAGTTATAGCTTTGCGTTTGCCCCACCAGCACGGTTTCTGGCAGCGTGACGAAGGTCGACTCCGGCATGCTGTTGTCGTCGAGACGAATCGGCGGGCGAATGCCGAATGAATTCCATTCCGATGAACGGCGATACCACGCGGGCGTCTGGTTAAACTGCTTTTTAAAGGCGCGGGTAAAGGTTTGTTGTGAATCGAAACGGTATTGCAGAGCGATGTCCAGGATCGGGCGGCTGGTCAGGCGTAGCGCCACGGCCGCTTTAGACAGGCGACGGGCACGGATATAGGCACCGATTGCATGGCCTGTTACGTCTTTGAACATCCTCTGTAAATGCCATTTAGAATAACCCGCCTTCAGGGCAACATTGTCCAGTGAAAGGGGCTGATCCAAATGGCTCTCCAGCCAGACAAGCAAATCGCGAATGATACCGGCTTGGTCCATAAAACATCCTCATACTCTCTGGGTGCGACTAACGCAGTCGCCGAATAATAGCACTAATTGCACATCTGGCGTGGGCAGTTTTGTTGGGAGATTGTGCCATGTCAATGTGGGATAAAACCGGTTCTGGTTTGGTCAACGCGGACAATTGCCAGTACATTACATGCTCGTCTATTAGGTTTGCAATGGTAACGCTATGACAATATCTCGCTTTTTCGCTGCTTCATTCGCTACGCTGCTGCTGGCGTCCCCGGTTCTGGCCGAAGAGATCGGCTCGGTAGATACGGTGTTCAAGATGTTTGGCCCCGATCATAAGATCGTGGTGGAGGCGTTCGACGATCCCGACGTAAAAAATGTAACCTGTTATATCAGCCGGGCAAAAACCGGCGGAATCAAAGGCGGCTTAGGACTGGCAGAGGATACCGCCGATGCGGCGATCTCCTGTCAGCAGGTGGGGCCGGTGGAGCTGAGCGACGCTATTGCTAACGGTAAGGCGCAGGGCGAAGTGGTGTTCAAGAAACGCACCTCGCTGGTGTTCAAAAAGCTGCAGGTGGTGCGCTTCTTCGATCAAAAACGCCATGCGCTGATCTACCTGAGCTATTCCGACAGGGTCGTTGAGGGGTCGCCGAAAAACGCGCTGAGCGCAGTGCCGATTATGCCGTGGCGGGAATAAAAAACGCCCGTAAGGGCGTTTAATTCCGAGCCTGCGTGAGACAGCTCGAGAAGCAACGCAGCGCGTCGGCCCGTTCAGGGGCGCACCTCAGGGATGAGGTGCGTAGCCGCGCGGACCAAACCGGCATGGATGCCGCTTTTTGCGTCTTTGCGATCGGGCCGTCTCACCCGCATTAGCGCGGTGTTCAACCAGCCCTGACTTCCGTTAAGGAATTACTCTTCCAGGTCGCCGCAGAAGCGGTAGCCTTCGCCGTGAATGGTGGCGATGATCTCCGGCGTATCCGGCGTGGACTCAAAGTGTTTACGAATACGGCGAATAGTGACGTCGACGGTGCGATCGTGTGGCTTCAGCTCGCGGCCGGTCATCTTCTTCAGCAGATCGGCGCGGGTCTGGATTTTGCCAGGGTTCTCGCAGAAGTGCAGCATGGCGCGGAATTCGCTACGCGGCAGCTTATACTGTTCGCCGTTAGGGCTGATCAGCGAGCGGCTGTTGATGTCCAGCTCCCAGCCGTTGAACTTGTAGCTTTCTACCTGACGGCGCTCTTCATTCGGCATCGCCAGATTCATGGTGCGCGACAGCAGGTTACGTGCGCGAATGGTCAGCTCACGCGGGTTAAACGGTTTGGTGATGTAATCATCCGCGCCGATCTCCAGACCCAGGATCTTGTCCACTTCATTATCACGACCGGTCAGGAACATTAGCGCCACGTTTGCCTGCTCGCGCAGTTCGCGCGCCAGCAACAGGCCGTTTTTACCGGGCAGATTGATATCCATGATCACCAGGTTGACGTCGTTTTCGGTGAGCACCTGGTGCATTTCAGCGCCGTCGGTTGCCTCATACACGACATAACCTTCCGCCTCGAAAATGCTTTTGAGGGTATTACGCGTGACCAGTTCGTCTTCAACGATAAGAATGTGTGGGGTCTGCATGTTTCGCTACCTAAAATTTGCCAACAAATCGAAAACAGGGCGTACGCGGGTATTCAGGCTCGCTAAAAAGCGCGTTATGTGGCGCTTAACCGTTGTACGAAATTATGTTCTTGATAAACCATCTATCAACGTCAACAACAGTGTTAGCTCAGCCAGTCAGAATGAATATTGCCTGCCCCAGGAGAGAATCTTTTGGCGCATATCCTAACCGCATTAACAGCAACCTAACAGCACCGACAACAACCGATAAGCATAAAAACAACGCTTCGTTGACTTATATCAAATGCAATTGTAGCACGTTAACACTTATGTGAAAAACTTCTCTTGTAATGCAAGCTTAGCTCACAAAAAATATCAATTTCGCTACATATTTACGCGATGTATACGTAAAACAAAATTGTAGTTACGCTTTTTCTATTAGCCTGTTTAAAAAGCTATTTCGCCTGTTAATTTGATTTATTGCCCGTTCGTAACGCAATAGGGTTCTGCAGGGTTTTTTATTAAATTTTAACATACTTAACAAATTATTTTCTCAGCCTGCTGCATTCCGGCTTTAACAGCGGCGCGTGCTACTATACGGCGCGATTTCTAAACACAAATGGAATAATCATGCGTTTCCCCCTTATTCTGGTTTCGCCCGCCCGGGCGGAAAATATTGGCGCAGCGGCGCGTGCGATGAAAACAATGGGCTTCAGCGAACTGCGCATCGTCGCCAGCGACGCCTGGCAGGATCCCGCCGCGCGGCGAGTCGCGCACGGCGCCGGGGATATCCTGGATAACCTGCGCACCTTCGACAGCCTGAACGACGCGCTGGCCGATATCGACTTCTCCGTAGCCACGACGGCGCGCAGCCGCGCGAAGTTCCGCTACTACGCCACGCCGCAGCAGGTTGAGGCGCAGCTGCTGGAGAAGCGTCAGTGGGTAAACAGCATGGCGCTGGTCTTTGGCCGGGAAGATAGCGGGCTGACTAACGAAGAGCTGGATCAGGTCGATCTGCTGACCGGCATCCCCATGGCGCAGGATTATCCCTCGCTTAACCTCGGTCAGGCAGTGATGGTTTATTGCTATCAGCTCTCCGCGCTTAATCGCGTGGCGCCGCCTGCCGCGCCGCAGGCCGACGCGCAGCAGCTGGACGCGCTGCGTCAACGCTTTGAACGCCTGTTGCAGACGCTGGAGGTCAGTGACGATCGCAAGATGGCTGACTGGATCGATCAGCGTATCGGCCTGCTGGAGCAGCGCGACAGCGCAATGCTGCACCGACTGCTGCATGATGTAGAAAAAAAACTTATAGATAAATCTTCCTGAAAAATCGCCTTTCGTAGCGGCTGATCGTAAAAAGCGCGTGGCGAGCAAACGATTCTGCAAGCGTTTTTGCCGACAGCGCGCAGCAGTGCGCAGCGGCGATAAAATGTCCGCCGGACAAATTCATTGACTTGACCGGCGCTTTGCTTTACTTCTGGAAGGCAGACAGACTTTAAAAGACAGACAGAAAAAATCTCAATGCGTAACTCAACCAGCCTGAACACCATCATTATTACCACCACCATTACCACAGGTAACGGTGCGGGCTGACGCATACAGGAAAATCAAAAATAAGCCCGCACCTCAACAGTGCGGGCTTTTTTTTCGGCATAAATTCAGGAGAGTTTTAATATGCGAGTGCTGAAATTCGGTGGGACCTCGGTAGCGAATGCGGAACGTTTTCTTCGCGTCGCTGACATTCTGGAAAGTAATGCGCAGCAGGGACAGGTTGCCACCGTACTCTCTGCACCTGCAAAGATCACCAACCATCTGGTGGCAATGATTGAAAAGACCATCAGCGGTCAGGATGCGTTGCCAAACATCACCGACGCCGAGCGCATTTTCGACGAGCTGCTGCAGGGGCTGGCGGCGGCGCAGCCGGGTTTCGACTATGACGGACAGAAAACCCGCGTCGATCTGGAGTTCGCCCAGCTAAAACAGGTGCTGCACGGCATCAGCCTGCTGGGGCAGTGTCCTGACAGCGTCAATGCCGCCATTATCTGCCGCGGCGAAAAGCTCTCTATTGCTATTATGGAGGCACTGCTGCTGGCGCGCGGACACGGCGTCACGGTCATCGATCCGGTAGAAAAGCTGCTGGCCGTCGGCCACTATCTTGAATCCACCGTTGATATTGCCGAATCGACTCGCCGCATCGCCGCCAGTCAGATCCCGCCGCAAAATATGATCCTGATGGCCGGCTTTACCGCAGGCAACGAAAAGGGCGAGCTGGTGGTGCTGGGGCGCAACGGTTCTGACTACTCCGCCGCGGTGCTGGCCGCCTGTCTGCGCGCCGACTGCTGCGAAATCTGGACCGATGTAGACGGCGTTTATACCTGCGATCCGCGTCAGGTGCCCGACGCGCGCCTGCTGAAGTCGATGTCTTATCAGGAGGCGATGGAGCTCTCCTATTTCGGCGCGAAAGTGCTGCATCCGCGCACCATTGCGCCTATCGCGCAGTTCCAGATCCCGTGCCTGATCAAAAATACCGCCAACCCGCAGGCGCCCGGCACCCTGATTGGCGGCGAAGGCGACCAGGACGAAAACCCGGTGAAGGGCATCACCAACCTGAACAACATGGCGATGTTCAACGTCTCCGGGCCGGGCATGAAGGGCATGGTGGGGATGGCGGCGCGCGTTTTCGCCGCGATGTCGCGCACCGGCATTTCGGTGGTGCTGATTACGCAATCCTCCTCTGAGTACAGCATCAGCTTCTGCGTGCCGCAGAACGAGCAGGCGCGGGCGCGTCGCGTGCTGGAAGAGGAGTTCTATCTGGAGCTGAAAGACGGGCTGCTCGATCCGCTGGGCGTGATGGAACAGCTGGCGGTGATCTCCGTGGTCGGCGATGGTATGCGCACGCTGCGCGGCATCTCCGCCAAATTTTTCTCCGCGCTGGCGCGCGCCAATATCAATATCGTCGCCATCGCGCAGGGCTCGTCAGAGCGTTCTATCTCGGTCGTGGTCAGCAACGATGACGCCACGACCGGCGTGCGCGTGGTGCATCAGATGCTGTTCGCCACCGATCAGGTGATTGAAGTCTTTGTGGTCGGCGTCGGCGGCGTCGGCGGGGCGCTGCTGGATCAGCTTTATCGCCAGCAGGCGTGGCTGAAACAGAAGCATATCGATCTGCGCGTCTGCGGCATCGCCAATTCGCGCGCGCTGCTGACCAACGTGCACGGCATCGACCTGAGCGACTGGAAGGGCGCGCTGAGCGAGGCCAAAGAGCCGTTTAACCTTGATCGCCTCAATCGACTGGTAAAAGAATACCATCTGCTGAACCCGGTGATTGTCGACTGCACCTCCAGCCAGGCGGTGGCCGATCAGTACGCCGATTTCCTCGCGGACGGTTTTCACGTCGTGACGCCGAACAAAAAGGCCAACACCTCGTCATGGAACTACTACCAGCAGATGCGCGCCGCCGCCGCGAAATCGCGTCGCAAATTCCTCTACGACACCAACGTCGGCGCGGGCCTGCCGGTCATTGAAAACCTGCAGAATCTGTTAAACGCCGGTGACGAGCTGATCAAATTCACCGGTATTCTTTCCGGCTCGCTCTCTTTTATTTTCGGCAAGCTGGATGAAGGCGTTTCGCTCTCGGAAGCGACGAAGATGGCGCGCGAGATGGGCTTTACCGAGCCCGATCCGCGCGACGATCTCTCCGGCATGGATGTGGCGCGCAAGCTGCTGATCCTGGCGCGTGAAGCAGGCCATAAGCTGGAGCTAAGCGATATCGAGATTGAGCCGCTGCTGCCCGCCAGCCTGAATGAGATCGCTGACGTCGAAGAGTTTATGCAGCGTCTGCCGGAGCTGGATAACGCCTTCGCCGCGCGCGTCGTCAAAGCGCGTGATGAAGGAAAAGTGTTACGCTTCGTCGGCGCGATTGAAGAGGGCGGCGTCTGCAAAGTGAAGATCGACGCGGTCGACAGCAACGATCCGCTCTATAAAGTGAAAAGCGGCGAGAACGCCCTGGCGTTCTACAGCCGTTATTATCAGCCGATTCCGCTGGTGCTGCGCGGATACGGCGCGGGAAATGATGTGACGGCGGCGGGCGTATTCGCCGATCTGCTGCGCACACTGTCGTGGAAGTTGGGAGTTTGATGATGGTAAAAATTTACGCACCGGCCTCGATTGGCAACGTCAGCGTCGGCTTCGATGTGCTGGGCGCGGCGGTGTCGCCGGTGGATGGGTCGCTGCTGGGCGACTGCGTCACGGTGGAAGCCGCGCAGCGCTTTTCGTTGCAGAACAGCGGACGCTTCGTCAGCAAACTGCCGGACGATCCCAAAGAGAATATCGTCTATCAGTGCTGGCAGCGTTTCTGCGAGGCGATCGGCGACGAGGTGCCGGTGGCGATGACGCTGGAGAAAAATATGCCGATCGGCTCTGGCCTCGGCTCCAGCGCCTGTTCGGTAGTGGCCGGTCTGATGGCAATGAACGAGTTTTGCGGCAAACCGCTCAGCGACACCCAGCTGCTGGCGCTGATGGGCGAGCTGGAAGGGCGGATTTCCGGCAGCGTGCACTATGACAACGTGGCGCCATGCTTCCTCGGCGGCATTCAGCTGATGCTGGAAGAGAATGGCATCATCAGCCAGTCTGTGCCGGGATTCGACGACTGGCTGTGGGTGATGGCCTATCCGGGCATTAAGGTCTCTACTGCCGAAGCGCGCGCGATTCTGCCCGCGCAGTATCGCAAAGAGGATGTGATTAAACATGGCCGCCTGCTGGCCGGCTTTATTCATGCCTGCCATAGCGGTCAGCCGCTGCTGGCCGCTAAACTGATGCAGGATGTGATCGCTGAACCTTACCGCACGAAGCTGCTGCCGGGCTTTGCCGAGGCGCGGCTGGCTGCCGCCGATATCGGCGCGCTGGCCTGCGGCATCTCCGGTTCCGGCCCCACGCTTTTCGCCGTTTGCAATCAGATGGAAACGGCGCAGCGGATGGCAGACTGGCTGCGCCAGCACTATCTGCAGAATGATGAAGGCTTCGTCCATATTTGCCGTCTTGATACGGCTGGCGCACGTAAACTGGGATAACGCATGAAACTCTACAACCTTAAGGATCATAACGAGCAGGTGAGCTTTTCGCAGGCGGTGAAACAGGGCCTGGGCTCACAGCAGGGGCTGTTCTTCCCGCTTGAGCTGCCGGAATTCGAGCTGACCGATATCGACGCGATGCTGGAAATGGATTTTGTCAGCCGCAGCAGCAAGATTCTCTCCGCCTATATCGGCGATGAAATCGCGCCGCATCAGCTGGCCGAACGTGTAAAAACCGCTTTTGCGTTTCCCGCGCCGGTGGCGAAAGTCAGCGAAGATATCTCCTGCCTTGAGTTGTTCCACGGCCCGACGCTGGCGTTTAAAGATTTCGGCGGCCGTTTTATGGCGCAGATGCTCTCTTACGTGTCAGGCGCGGACGAGCAAATTACCATCCTGACCGCGACCTCCGGCGACACCGGCGCGGCAGTGGCGCACGCCTTTTACGGTATGGAAAACGTGCGCGTGGTGATCCTCTACCCGCAGGGCAAAATCAGCCCGCTGCAGGAAAAACTGTTCTGCACGCTGGGCGGCAATATCGAAACCATCGCCATCGACGGCGATTTCGACGCCTGCCAGGCGCTGGTTAAGCAGGCGTTCGACGATGAAGAGCTGAAAAAAGCGATTGGCCTGAACTCCGCTAACTCCATTAACATCAGCCGCCTGCTGGCGCAGATCTGCTACTACTTCGAAGCGGTCGCGCAGCTGCCGCAGGAAAAACGCAATCAGCTGGTGGTGTCGGTGCCGAGCGGCAACTTCGGCGATCTTACCGCAGGCCTGCTGGCGAAATCGCTGGGTCTGCCGATTAAGCGTTTTATCGCCGCCACCAACGCTAACGACACCGTGCCGCGCTTTCTACAGGGCGGCAGCTGGACGCCGAACGCGACGGTCGCCACCCTGTCAAACGCCATGGATGTCAGCCAGCCGAATAACTGGCCGCGCGTGGAGGAGCTGTTCCGCCGTAAGACCTGGCGTCTGACCGATCTCGCCTACGGCGCGGTGAGCGACGAAACGACCGAAGCGACGATGCGCGAGCTGGCGGAGATCGGTTATATCTCCGAGCCGCATGCGGCTATCGCCTATCGCCTGCTGCGCGATCAGCTGCAGGAAGGGGAGTTTGGTCTGTTCCTCGGTACGGCGCATCCGGCGAAATTTAAGGAGAGCGTAGAGGCGATTCTGGGCCAGGCGCTGCCGCTGCCGCAGGAGCTGGCGGATCGCGCCGGGCTGCCGCTGCTGTCGCACAGTATGCAGGCTGATTTCGCGCCGCTGCGGGCGTTCCTTCTGAAGGCGTAACGGCTGACGGCGCGCCTGCTGTTAAGCGCGCCGGTTTACCCGGCTTTTGCAGGCATAAACCGGCGCGCTGCATTCCTGCTTAGTTATAAACAAGGTTAAAGGTCGCGCTGCTGTTGGCTTTTCCTGCCTCGATCCGCTCACTTGTCTGAATAGACTGCGCGCTGAACGCCAGCCACTGAACCTGGTACGCCCTATAGAGAGTGGCTAACACCGGCAATTCTGACTGTTAATTATTCTGGCTGAAGCGCAGCCAGAACACTTTACTTTTGCTCGTAGCGTTTAAAGACCAGTTCGTTCTCGCTGCTGCTGGCTTCATCGAAAAAATAGCCATCTACATCGAACGCTTTCAGCGCGTCGGGTGTGGTTAAGCGATGCTGGATCACATAGCGGCTCATCAGCCCGCGCGCCTTTTTAGCGTAAAAGCTGATCACCTTAAACGCGCCATTCTTTTCGTCGAGGAAGACCGGCTTCACCAGACGGCCTTTTAGCTGCTTCGGCTTAATCGCCCGGAAATATTCATCTGACGCCAGGTTAATCAGCACGTCGTCACCCTGTTGCTGCAGCGCGGCGTTGAGATTTTCCGTCAGCAGATCGCCCCAGAAGCTGTAGAGATCTTTGCCTGCCGGACTGGCCAGCTTAATGCCCATCTCCAGGCGGTAGGGCTGCATAAGATCGAGCGGGCGCAGCACGCCATATAAGCCAGACAGCATGCGCAGATGCTGCTGAGCAAAGTCGAAATCCGCTTCGCTGAAGCTCTCCGCCTGCAGACCGGTATAGACGTCGCCTTTAAACGCCAGAATGGCCTGGCGCGCATTTTCCGGCGTGAAATCAGGCTGCCAGCTGTTGAAACGTTCAGCGTTCAGATGCGCCAGCTTGTCGCTGATGCCCATAAGCGAAGCGATCTGCGCCGGTGAGAGATCGCGCGCCACCTCAATCAGCTGTTGTGATTTTTCTAACAGCGCAGGCTGGGTAAAACGCTGGGTCGCCAGCGGGCTGGTAAAATCGAGCGTTTTGGCGGGTGAGATCACCATTAACATAGTCGCTTCCTCGGTTATCCCTTGTCATGACAGGGAAACTGTTAATTATCAGGCTGCCGAGTGTAACAAAAAAGCCGCAGCGACAGGCAAATCACAGCCATTCGTTAGCGCTATCGTAAACGGCATCTGGCGACCTTGCGCCTCGGTTGCCGCATGATATTATCGCAACAGCCTTTTTCACCCTGACATTACACAAGAGACAAGAGACATGACGGACAAACTGACCTCCTTGCGTCAACTCACCACCGTTGTCGCTGACACCGGCGATATCGCAGCAATGAAGCTCTACCAGCCGCAAGACGCCACTACTAACCCTTCTTTGATCCTTAACGCCGCGCAAATTCCGGAATACCGCAAGCTGATTGACGAAGCGATTAGCTGGGCGCGCGAGCAGAACGGCAGCAAAGATGAGCTGATTTCGCTGGTGTCGGATAAGCTGGCCGTCAACATTGGTCTGGAAATCCTCAAGCTGATCCCCGGCCGTATCTCGACTGAAGTCGATGCGCGTCTCTCTTACGACACCGAAGGCAGCATCGCCAAAGCGCGCAGCCTGATTAAACTCTACAACGATGCGGGCATCAGCAACGACCGTATCCTGATCAAACTGGCGTCGACCTGGCAGGGTATCCGCGCAGCGGAGCTGCTGGAAAAAGAGGGCATCAACTGTAACCTGACGCTGCTCTTCTCCTTCGCTCAGGCGCGCGCCTGTGCGGAAGCGGGCGTCTTCCTGATTTCGCCGTTCGTCGGCCGTATTCTCGACTGGTACAAAAATAACACCGACAAGAAAGAGTACGCGCCGCATGAAGATCCAGGCGTGGTGTCAGTGTCTGAAATCTACAGCTACTACAAGCAGCACGGTTATGAAACCGTGGTGATGGGCGCGAGCTTCCGTAACACAGGCGAGATCCTGGAACTGGCGGGCTGTGATCGTCTGACCATCTCCCCGGCGCTGCTGAAAGAGCTGGCGGAGAGCGAAGGTACGGTCGAGCGTAAACTGAGCTATAGCGGCGAAGTCAAAGCGCGTCCGGCGAGAATGACCGAATCTGAGTTCCTGTGGCAGCATAACCAGGACCCGATGGCAGTTGCGAAGCTGGCGGAAGGTATCCGTAATTTCGCCGTCGATCAGGGCAAGCTTGAGAAAATGATCGCCGACCTGCTGTAATCTTTTGCCGTGGCGGCCAGGCCGCCACGGTTTTCTCTTTGCGCCACTTTCTATTATTCTTCCTGCTATTCCTCTCTTTTCACCGCTTTGCGGTCAACCCGGGTAACACATTCATGGATACTTTACGCATTGGCCTGATCTCCGTTTCCGATCGCGCCGCGAATGGCATTTATCAGGATCAGGGCATTCCCGCGCTGGAAGCCTGGCTCAGCAGCGCGCTGGCGACCCCTTTTACCACCGAAACCCGGCTGGTGCCGGATGAGCAGCCGCTGATTGAGCAGGCGATCTGCGAGCTGGTGGATGAGCGTTTCTGTCATCTGGTGCTGACCACCGGCGGTACCGGTCCGGCGCGCCGCGATGTGACGCCCGACGCGACGCTGGCGGTCGCCGATCGCGAGATGCCCGGCTTCGGCGAACAGATGCGCCAGATTAGCCTGCAGTTCGTGCCTACCGCGATTTTGTCGCGTCAGGTCGGCGTGATCCGTAAACAGTCGCTGGTGCTTAACCTGCCGGGACAGCCGAAGTCGATTAAAGAGACGCTGGAAGGGGTGAAGGATGCCGACGGCAAGGTAAAAGTGCCGGGTATTTTTGCTGCTGTACCTTATTGTTTACAGCTGCTGGAAGGTCCCTACGTTGATACGCATCGCGATGTGGTAGCAGCTTTTCGCCCTAAAAGCGCGATACGAGAGATAAATAACTAAATATTCGTCATTTCAGGCATAGCCTCTGGCGGCGCTGGTGTGGTGAAAGATGAACGGTATAGTAAGCCTGGATTTACAATTCCTCTTTTACCTCTGGAACCGGTACGCTTATGGATTCACAAGCTGCTCATCGCCTGAACGCTCAGGATTACAAAACGTTGTCGCTGGCCGCGCTCGGTGGCGCGCTGGAGTTCTACGACTTTATTATTTTTGTCTTTTTCGCCGCGGTTATCGGCGAACTCTTCTTTCCGCCTGACATTCCTGACTGGCTGCGCCAGCTGCAAACCTTTGCGATCTTCGCTGCTGGCTATCTGGCGCGTCCGCTGGGCGGTCTGATCATGGCGCATTTCGGCGACAAGGTCGGGCGCAAGAAAATGTTCAGCCTGAGCATCCTGCTGATGGCGCTGCCCACGCTGGCGATGGGCGTGCTGCCTACCTATGACTCGGCGGGCATTATCGCGCCGCTGCTGATGTTGCTGCTGCGCCTGTTGCAGGGAGCGGCTATTGGCGGCGAAGTGCCGGGCGCCTGGGTGTTTGTGGCGGAGCACGTGCCGGAAAAACGCATCGGTTTCGCCTGTGGCACGCTGACCGCCGGGCTGACAATGGGCATCCTGCTGGGATCGCTGGTCGCGACCGCTATCAACAGCAGCATGACGCCACAGATGGTCGCCAGTATCGGCTGGCGCATTCCTTTTTTTCTTGGCGGTCTGTTTGGGCTGCTGGCGATGTATCTGCGCCGCTGGCTGCATGAGACGCCGGTCTTTCAGCAGATGCAGCAACGCAAAATGCTGGCTGATACGCTGCCGCTGAAAACCGTGCTGACCCGCCATAAAGGTAGCGTTCTGCTCTCTATGCTGCTCACCTGGATGCTCTCCGCCTGTATTGTGGTGGTGATCCTGATGGCGCCTGCGCTGATGCAGAAACAGCACGGCATCAGCGCCGCGCTGAGTCTGCAGGCTAACTGCCTGGCGACGGTGATGCTGCTGGTGGGCTGCATAATCGCCGGATGGCTGGTGGACTGGATAGGCGCGGCGAAAACCCTGACAGGCGGCTCGCTGCTGCTGGCGGTCTGTAGCTGGCACTTCTTTGCCAGCCAGACGCCGGATGCCAACGGCCTCTTCTTTAACTATGGGCTGGCGGGGCTGAGCGTCGGCGTAGTGGGCGTGGTGCCCTTTTTGATGGTGCGCGCCTTTCCTGCGGCGGTGCGCTTCACCGGTATCTCATTCTCCTATAACGTCGCCTACGCCATCTTTGGCGGTCTGACGCCGATCTTCGTGACGCTGATCCTGCGGCTGACGCCGCTGGCGCCTGCCTGGTATGTGCTGGCGCTGGCGCTGACCGGGCTGATTATCGGGCTGTGGCTGCACAGTGCCGGACGGCAGGGCGCGCTGGCGAGTGAAACGCATCTGTAGTCAGTAATAGCCGCAGTATGCGACCCGCAGCTAATGCCTTAGCGATAAATTAACGCGCCTGTTTCCAGGCGCGTTACGCGCTTATTCGGCGGCTCTCTCTTTCGGCGTAACCGCCGCGCGCTTCATCAGCGGCGCGGTCAGCAGATAAACGAGGCAGGCAACGATAATCGAATTGAAAACCGGCACGCCGCGCTCAACCAGCAGCCCGGCGGCGCTGCCTGCGACGCTGGCGATCAGCGCAGGCCAGCCGATGAGCCGAGAAGTCGGCGGCAGCGCATTGCTGTCGCGGCTCTGCGCCAGCGTCTGGCGATCGGTTTTCAGCAGATAGTAATCGACAATCATTACGCCCAGCACCGGCGGGAAGACCACGCCCAGCAGCTCAAGAAAATCCACGAAGCGATCGAGAATACCCAGCACGGAGCAGAGCGTGCCAAGGAAACCCAGCAGCAGCGTAATCACGCTGTAGCGCGGTTTAAAGCCGGTCAGCCCTTCCGTGGCGTTGGCGATGCCCAGCGCCGAGGAGTAGAGGTTAAGGTCGTTGATGCGCAGGGTCGAGAAGACCACCGCGAACAGCCCCAGCGTGCTGGTGGTCTGGGTAATAATGGCAATAATGTCGGAGGTATGCAGCTCTTTCGCTATCAGGATAGCCAGCCCGTTAACGCCATACTCGCCTGCGAGGATGGTCAACAGCGTGATGGCGAAAACGTCTTTGCCGCTGCGTGAGAAACGCGTCAGATCCGGGGTCATCAGGCTGGCGAGAATGGCGCCGCCAATCACCATGGTAATGGCGGCGCTCACCGTAATGGTCTCCGTCGCGGCGACCGGCGGTATGCCGCTTCCCGTTTCACCGTGGAACGCGTGCCAGAAAATCCAGCCGACCAGCGCGATAAACAGCGGCACCGCCACGCGCGCGGTAAAGCGCAACGCCTTAAAGCCAAAGGCGACCAGCAGGGTCAGTACTGCGCCTGACAAGGAGGCGGACTGCGCGAAGCTCAGTTTGTCCCCGAGGGCGTAGCTTAGCGAGCGGGCGAAAACCGCATTCTGGATGCCAAACCAGCCCAGCAGGCTGACGGCGACCAGTAGTCCGATCAGAACCGAGCCGTGGCGGCCGAAGCCGCACCAGCGTGCCAGCAGAGTGCCTGATAAGCCTTCGCGCATCCCGGCATAGCCGAGCGCGAAAGTCAGAAAGCCAAACAGCAGGCTTGCCAGAGTGATGGCGGTAAAGGCTTCGCCGAGCGTCATGCTGTTGCCCAGCACGGCGCCGAGCATAAACTGATCGAGCGCGGTCAGCATGCCCATATGCACAATGGCGACGCTAAGCAGCGAGAGCCTTTCGCCCGCAGGCACCCGGCTCAACGGGTAGTCATCAAATTTACTCACAACAGGTTTTCCTTGCCGGTTTAAATAAAAGAGACGCCTTTACTGAGCAGTTTCTCTGGCAGATAGTTCTCCAGCGACTCAGCGCGGCAGTACTGCTCGAACTGTTGCAGCGAGTGCACGCCCGCCTTTTGGTAAAGGGTGGCGATGCGATTGCCGATGGTCTTCACGCTGAGGTTGTAAATCCTGGCGATCTCTTTGGCACTGAATCGCCTGAGCAGCAGAAAGATCACATCCAGTTCGGCAGGGGTAAAAAGAGGGTGTTCGAGCTGCGTCGTCAGCACAGAGGCCTTTTGCGGATGAATAAACGTCAGCGCGGTGATGCTCTCCAGCGGTCGTGCATTCCAGATGCAGCCCAGGAAAACGTTGCGGCTATCGAATACCGGATATTTTTCGCTGATAAAAGGTGTGAGATAGTTTTTGCCATACCAGTAATGGGTTTCTATAACCGCAACGCCGGTGTTCAGCGCTCTGGCTTTTGCATCATGCTCACAAAATTCATCAGCGCAGTCGCTCCAGGGCGTGGGAAACTCATTATCTTTTTTGCCCTCTAATGAATAGTTTTTCGGCGTGGCGGTATATAACCTCGCCGCGCTATTCATATATAGATGCTGCGACGCTGCATCTTTAAACCCCCATGGCGTGGGTAATAGATCCATGGTAGTGGCAAAGGCGGCAAGAAAATCGTCGATACTGCGATATGGGCTGCCCATAGCGCCTCGCTGATTAAGTGCGGGTTATAATCTTTTTGCCAGATAATAACGGGCAAAGCGCTGCGCATAGCCATCCTGTTCGCCATAGACGCGATAGCCGAGCTTTTCATAAAATCCGCGCGCCTGAAAGCTTAAGGTATCCACCACTGCCATATGGCAGCCACGGCTGCGCGCCTCTTCTTCGGCTTTTTGCATCAGCTGACGCCCTGTGCCGTGCTGGCGATGAGCCTCATCTATCCATAAATAGTGAATATCCAGCGTGCCGAACCAGGTGTGAGCCAGCAGGCCGCCCTTAATATGTTGATCGTCATCGTACAATATAACGTTCAACGGCTTCATATTAACGTCGGCGAAGCGGCTATTATGCTGCCAGAGCTGCTGAATAATATATTCTTCGGTCTGACGGTCCTCAATATGGCCGATCTTTATTTCCATATAATAATGCCCATATGATAGAAATATGAATAGAGACAGGAGGGATGGAAAACTTCCGGAATTTTCATTATTACCATGTGGCTCAGTCGGACGCAAGGGCTAATATTACCCCTGCGGAATAAAAGGGCTGATATTATGATAGCGGCAGTTGTTTGATGGATATGGCATCCGCATATTCGCTGACATCAGGGAAATCGACAAGTAATTTAGTTTTGCGATAATAACGATAATATATTTTTGTCAGTCCTGTGCTGGCCTGACTGCTCCACACCGTACTTGCTCAACACTGCGTTCACAAGGCCGCGCTTTGCGCGGCCTTTTTCTTTGCGTCAGCAACGTACGGACTGCGCGCGGCTCAGAAAAGGCTGGTCTGAAAAAAAATTTTCTTTTAACCCTTGATGCGCTTCGAAGCGGCCCCATTTAGTTGTCATCGAGCGTTGTGAGCCCGGAAAAAAAGCGAGTCACGGCGGTTGAAAGCCAACAAAGCGACCGCATTAAGGGGTCACAACCCAAATTGACAAAGAATTTAAGTGGGAGACGTTTAGATGGGTAAGATTATTGGTATTGACCTGGGTACAACCAACTCTTGTGTTGCGATCATGGACGGCACGAAAGCGCGCGTACTGGAGAATGCCGAAGGCGATCGCACCACGCCTTCAATTATTGCTTATACGCAGGATGGCGAAACTCTGGTGGGCCAACCGGCTAAACGTCAGGCGGTGACCAACCCGCAGAACACGCTGTTCGCTATCAAGCGTCTGATCGGCCGTCGTTTCCAGGACGAAGAAGTGCAGCGTGATATCAAAATCATGCCGTACAAAATTACCTCTTCCGACAATGGCGATGCCTGGCTGGAAGTAAAAGGTCAGAAAATGGCGCCGCCGCAGATCTCTGCGGAAGTGCTGAAAAAAATGAAAAAGACCGCAGAAGATTATCTTGGCGAGCCGGTCACCGAAGCCGTTATTACCGTTCCGGCCTACTTTAACGATGCGCAGCGTCAGGCGACAAAAGACGCCGGCCGTATCGCCGGTCTGGAAGTAAAACGCATTATCAACGAACCGACCGCAGCGGCGCTGGCCTACGGCCTGGATAAAGGTCAGGGCAACCGCACCATCGCGGTATACGACCTGGGTGGCGGTACGTTCGATATCTCTATTATCGAAATCGACGAAGTCGACGGTGAAAAAACCTTCGAAGTGCTGGCGACCAACGGTGATACACACCTGGGTGGTGAAGACTTCGACAGCCGTCTGATCAACTATCTGGTAGCGGAATTCAAGAAAGATCAGGGCATCGATCTGCACAACGATCCGCTGGCAATGCAGCGTCTGAAAGAAGCCGCAGAGAAAGCGAAAATCGAGCTCTCTTCCGCGCAGCAGACCGACGTTAACCTGCCGTACATCACGGCGGACGCAACGGGTCCGAAACACCTGAACATCAAAGTGACCCGCGCTAAGCTGGAGTCGCTGGTAGAAGATCTGGTCAGCCGTTCTATCGAACCGCTGAAAGTGGCGCTGCAGGATGCGGGACTCTCTGTTTCCGACATCAACGACGTCATCCTGGTCGGTGGTCAGACGCGTATGCCGATGGTGCAGGCTAAAGTGGCGGAGTTCTTCGGTAAAGAGCCGCGTAAAGACGTTAACCCGGATGAAGCGGTCGCCGTAGGCGCTGCGGTACAGGGCGGCGTGCTGGCGGGCGACGTAAAAGACGTACTGCTGCTGGACGTAACCCCGCTGTCGCTGGGTATCGAAACCATGGGCGGCGTGATGACTTCGCTGATCAGCAAGAACACCACGATTCCGACCAAACACAGCCAGGTGTTCTCAACGGCTGAAGATAACCAGTCTGCCGTGACCATTCACGTGCTGCAGGGCGAGCGTAAGCGTTCAAGCGATAACAAATCGCTGGGCCAGTTCAACCTGGACGGCATTCAGCCGGCACCGCGTGGTATGCCGCAGATCGAAGTAACCTTCGATATCGATGCGGACGGCATCCTGCATGTCTCAGCCAAAGACAAGAACAGCGGTAAAGAGCAGAAGATCACCATCAAAGCCTCTTCCGGCCTGAACGAGGATGAGATCGAAAAAATGGTTCGCGATGCAGAAGCGAACGCTGAATCGGATCGTAAGTTCGAAGAGCTGGTACAGACCCGTAACCAGGGCGACCAGATTGCGCACAGCACGCGTAAGCAGCTGGAAGAAGCGGGCGATAAACTCTCCGCCGACGATAAAGCGCCAATCGAGTCCGCACTGAGCGAGCTGGAAACGGCACTGAAAGGCGAAGACAAAGAGGCGATCGACGCTAAGATGCAGGCGCTGATGCAGGTTTCCAGCAAGCTGATGGAAGCGGCGCAGCAGCAGGCACAGGCGGGCGGCGCGGATGCAGCCGACGCTTCTGCGAAGAAAGACGACGACGTGGTCGACGCTGAATTCGAAGAAGTGAAAGACAACAAAAAATAATTGCCCCTGACCGGGCGCGACGGTTGGCCTGACAGCCGTTGAAACCAGCACGGGCGTAGGAGTTCTCTCCACGCCCGTGCGAGCATGTTAAGGGCTAAAAATGGCGAAGAGTGACTACTACGAGATTTTAGGCGTCTCCAAATCCGCGGACGAACGTGAAATTAAAAAGGCGTACAAACGCCTGGCGATGAAGTTTCACCCCGATCGCAATCCGGGTGATAAAGAGGCTGAAGCCAAATTTAAAGAGGTCAAGGAAGCCTACGAAATCCTGACCGACGCGCAGAAGCGCGCGGCATACGATCAGTACGGCCATGCGGCGTTTGAACAGGGCGGTATGGGCGGCGGTGGATTCGGCGGCGGCGGCTTCGGCGGCGGCGCGGACTTCAGCGATATCTTTGGCGACGTCTTCGGCGACATCTTTGGCGGCGGTCGTCGTCAGCGCGCAGCGCGCGGCGCCGATTTACGCTACAACATGGAGCTGACGCTGGAAGAAGCGGTGCGCGGCGTGACCAAAGAGATCCGCATCCCGACGCTGCAGGAGTGTGACGTTTGCCACGGCAGCGGGGCCAAAGCGGGCTCTCAGCCACAAACCTGTCCGACCTGTCATGGCGCAGGCCAGGTGCAGATGCGTCAGGGCTTCTTTACCGTACAGCAGGCCTGTCCGACCTGTCACGGCCGCGGTTCGGTGATTAAAGATCCGTGCAACGCCTGTCATGGCCACGGCCGCGTCGAGAAGTCGAAAACCCTGTCGGTGAAAATCCCCGCAGGCGTCGATACCGGCGACCGCATTCGTCTGAGCGGCGAAGGCGAAGCAGGAGAGCAGGGCGCGCCAGCAGGCGATCTCTACGTTCAGGTTTCGGTGAAGAAACACCCGATCTTCGAGCGTGAAGATAATAACCTTTACTGCGAAGTGCCGATTAACTTTGCGATGGCGGCGCTGGGCGGCGAAATCGAAGTACCGACGCTGGATGGCCGCGTGAAGCTGAAAGTACCGGCTGAAACCCAGACCGGCAAGCTGTTCCGTATGCGCGGCAAAGGGGTGAAATCGGTACGCGGCGGCGCGGTCGGCGATCTGCTGTGTCGTGTCGTGGTGGAGACGCCGGTCAATCTGAATGAAAAACAGAAAAAGCTGCTGCGCGATCTGGAAGAGAGCTTCGGCGGCCCGACCGGCGAGAACAACAGCCCGCGTTCAAAAAGCTTTTTCGACGGCGTGAAGAAGTTTTTTGACGACCTGACCCGCTAAACCGCACTCAGTGAAAATGAAGCCAGCGCTCTGTCGCTGGCTTTTTTTTGCCCGTCGTTACGCGATTAACCCACGCCTGATAATAAACCGCGATTACAACCTGTTATTATTATGACTCTGTACGTTTTTTATTTTCTGGGAAGGATGATTTGTGAATATCGGGCTTAAAAAATTGCTTAATAATGACGCCACCAGCGGCGTCGTGCTGATCCTGGCGGCTGCGCTGGCGATGTTTCTGGCGAATAACGCCGCTACGCAGCAGGCTTATCAAAACCTGCTGGCCGTGCCGGTAGAGTTTCGCTTTGGCTCGCTCGATATCAGCAAGAACCTGCTGCTGTGGATCAATGACGCGCTGATGGCGCTCTTCTTTCTGATGGTCGGCTTAGAAGTGAAGCGCGAACTGGTGATGGGCGCGCTGGCGAAGCGCGAGCAGGCGGTTTTCCCGCTGATTGCCGCGCTGGGCGGCATGCTGGTGCCGGGCCTGCTGTTTCTGGCGTTTAACGGCGCGGATGAGGCCACGCGCAGCGGCTGGGCGATTCCTACCGCCACCGATATCGCTTTTGCGCTGGGCATCCTCGCGCTGCTGGGCAGCCGCGTGCCGCCAGCGCTGAAAATCTTCCTGATGGCGCTGGCGATTATCGACGATCTCGGCGCGATTGTGATTATTGCGCTCTTCTACACCAGCGATATGTCGATGACGGCGCTGGGCGTCGCAGCGCTGGCGATTGTGGTGCTGGCGGCGATGAATCTGCTCAACGTGCGCAATACCGGGCTCTATCTGCTGGTCGGTATGGTGCTGTGGACCGCCGTGCTGAAGTCGGGCGTGCATGCGACGCTGGCGGGCGTCGTGGTGGGCTTCCTGATTCCGCTGAAAAAGGAGGAGGGACACTCACCGGCTATTCATCTTGAGCATGCGCTGCATCCCTGGGTGCGCTGGCTGATCCTGCCGCTGTTCGCCTTCGCCAATGCGGGCGTGTCGCTGGATGGCGTTCACGCAGGGGATATCTTCTCGCTGCTGCCGTTGGGGATTATGGCGGGACTGCTGATTGGCAAACCCGCAGGCATTACGCTCTTCTGCTGGCTGGCGGTAAAATTCAGGCTGGCATCGCTGCCGAAAAACACCCATCTCGCGGATATCGCCGCGGTCGGCGTGCTGTGCGGCATCGGTTTTACTATGTCGATTTTTATCGCCTCGCTGGCCTATGGCGAGAGCAATCCGCAGCTGATCACGCTGGCGAAGCTGGGTATTTTGCTGGGGTCGATTCTGTCGGCGGTAGCGGGCTATCTGATTCTGAGGCTGCGTCTGGCGCAACGTGCCGCTTAATTGAGACGAAAAAAAACCGGCTAAGCGCCGGTTCTTTTTACAAAGCGATAAACAAAGGCTTACGCCATTTTGTTGATCTGAGCAGTCAGGTTAGCTTTATGACGTGCAGCTTTGTTTTTGTGGATCAGACCTTTAGCAGCCTGACGGTCCACGATCGGTTGCATTTCGTTAAATGCGTTCTGCGCAGCAGCTTTGTCGCCAGCTGCGATCGCCGCGTATACTTTCTTAACGAAAGTACGCATCATAGAACGACGGCTCGCGTTATGCTTGCGACGTTTTTCAGATGTTACGGCGCGTTTCTTAGCTGATTTGATATTAGCCAAGGTCCAACTCCCAAATGTGTTCTATATGGACAAATCAAAGGCCGAGGACTATGCCTTTTGAGCCTTCTTTTGTCAATGGATTTGTGCAAATAAGCGTCGTTTTACAAACCACGCCCGGTTACGTAATTGATGGCGCAAGATTCTACCAGCTTCCCCTCCCTGAATACAGCCTTTCCCAACAAAATTCTCTGAGGAGAGGGCGACGCGCGCCAGCCCCGGAGAAATGGCGCGTTCTGCCCAGGAAAGGTGGCGTTGACGGGTTAACCTTCGCCGGTTTCAAGGGTATAATCCGCCGATTTCCACCGGTTTGAGTCAGCCATGAAGTTTATCCGCGGTATTCATAATTTAAACGAGCAGCATCGCGGCTGCGTCCTGACCATTGGTAACTTCGACGGCGTGCATCGCGGCCATCAGGCGCTGATGGCGCGCCTGTGCGAAGAGGGACGAAAACGCCAGCTCCCGGTGATGGTGATGCTGTTTGAGCCGCAGCCGCTTGAACTGTTTGCCGGAGACAAAGCGCCGGCGCGTCTGACGCGCCTGCGGGAGAAGCTGAAATTCCTGGCGGAGGCGGGCGTCGATCGCGTGCTCTGCGTACGCTTTGACCGTCGCTTCGCCGCGCAGTCGGCGCAGTGTTTTATCACCGATCTGCTGGTGGATAAGCTGGGCGTCAGGTACCTGGCGGTGGGGGATGATTTCCGCTTTGGCGCTGGTCGTCAGGGCGATTTCCTGTTATTACAGAAGGCCGGTGCCGAATACGGCTTTGATGTCGTCAGCACCGAAACCTTCTGCGACGGCGGCAAGCGTATCAGCAGCACCGCCGTGCGTCAGGCGCTGGCCGATGACGATTTAGCGCTGGCGCAAACGCTGCTGGGCCATCCTTTCAGTATCTCTGGCCGCGTCGTGCACGGCGATGCACTGGGACGCACCATCGGTTTTCCCACCGCGAATATCCCGTTACGCCGCGTTGTCTCGCCGGTGAAAGGCGTTTATGCGGTGGAGGTGCTCGGCCTGGGCGCGCCCGTTCCCGGCGTCGCTAATATCGGCACGCGTCCAACGGTAAAAGGATTGCGTCAGCAGCTTGAAGTTCACCTGCTTGACATCAATATCAATCTGTACGGAAAGCACATTGATGTGGTGCTGAAGCATAAGATACGTAACGAGCAGCGCTTTGCCTCACTGGAGGCGTTGAAAGAACAAATTGCGAAAGATGTGGTAACCGCCCGGCGCTTCTTTGGGCTTTAACCCCGCAAAATACGGAAACGAGAATCTGATGAGTGACTATAAATCTACCCTGAATTTGCCCGAAACGGGGTTCCCGATGCGCGGCGATCTTGCCAAACGCGAGCCGGGAATGCTGCAACGCTGGTATGATGACAACCTGTACGGCATCATCCGCGAAGCCAAAAAAGGGAAAAAAACCTTTATCCTGCATGACGGCCCTCCCTATGCGAACGGCAGCATTCATATTGGTCACTCAGTTAACAAGATTCTGAAAGACATTATCGTTAAGTCGAAAGGCATGGCGGGCTTCGATTCGCCTTACGTGCCGGGCTGGGACTGCCACGGTCTGCCGATCGAACATAAGGTCGAGCAGATGATCGGCAAGCCGGGCGAGAAAGTGACGCCAGCCGAATTCCGCGAAGCGTGCCGCAAGTACGCCGCTGAGCAGGTAGAAGGGCAGAAAGCGGACTTTATCCGCCTTGGCGTGCTGGGTGACTGGGAGCGTCCTTACCTGACGATGAACTTCCAGACCGAAGCCAACATCATTCGCGCGCTGGGCAAGATCATCGGCAACGGCCATCTGCATAAAGGCGCCAAGCCGGTGCACTGGTGTCTGGACTGCCGTTCTGCGCTGGCGGAAGCGGAAGTCGAATACTATGACAAAACCTCGCCTTCTATCGATGTGATGTTCAACGCGGTGGATCGCGACGCGGTACGCGCTAAATTTGGCGACGCGCCGGTGAACGGCCCGATCTCGCTGGTGATCTGGACCACCACGCCCTGGACCATGCCGGCTAACCGCGCCATCTCGCTGCATCCGGAGTTCGATTATCAGCTGGTGCAGATCGACGGGCGCGCGCTGATCCTTGCGAAAGAGCTTACTGAGAGCGTGCTGAAGCGCGCAGGCGTTACCGAGTGGACCGTGCTGGGCGAATGCAAAGGCGCGGCGCTGGAGCGTCTCACCTTTCAGCATCCTTTCCTGGTGAATATTCAGTCGCCGGTGGTGCTGGGCGAGCACGTGACGCTCGACGCCGGTACCGGCGCCGTGCATACCGCACCGGGCCACGGTCCGGACGACTATGTCATCGGCCAGAAATATGGCATCGAGGTGGCGAATCCGGTGGGGCCGGACGGCACCTATCTGCCAGGCACCTATCCGACGCTCGACGGCCTGAATGTATTCAAGGCTAACGACGTCATCGTCGAGCTGCTGAAAGAGAAAGGCGCGCTGCTGCATGTGGAAAAGCTGCTGCACAGCTACCCGCACTGCTGGCGTCATAAAACGCCGATTATCTTCCGTGCGACGCCGCAGTGGTTTATCAGCATGGATCAGAAAGGGCTGCGCGCGCAGTCGCTGAAAGAGATCAAAGGCGTTCAGTGGATCCCGGACTGGGGTCAGGCGCGCATCGAAGCGATGGTAGCGAACCGTCCTGACTGGTGTATCTCTCGTCAGCGCACCTGGGGCGTGCCGATGGCGCTGTTCGTGCATAAAGAGACCGAGCAGCTGCATCCCGATACGCTGGCGCTGATGGAGAAAGTCGCGCAGCGCGTTGAGCAGGATGGCATTCAGGCGTGGTGGGATCTCGATCCGCGCGACCTGATGGGCGACGACGCCGACAACTATGTGAAGGTGCCGGATACGCTGGACGTCTGGTTCGACTCCGGCTCTACCAGCTATGCCGTCGTCGACGCGCGTCCGGAATTTGGCGGCCACTCTGCCGACATGTATCTGGAAGGCTCCGACCAGCATCGCGGCTGGTTTATGTCATCGCTGATGATCTCTACCGCGATGAAGGGCAAAGCGCCTTATCGTCAGGTACTGACCCACGGCTTTACCGTGGATGGTCAGGGCCGCAAGATGTCCAAGTCGATCGGCAACACCGTATCGCCGCAGGACGTGATGAACAAACTGGGCGCGGATATTCTGCGTCTGTGGGTCGCCTCTACCGACTATTCCGGCGAGATGGCGGTCTCCGACGAGATCCTGAAACGCTCCGCCGACGCCTATCGTCGTATCCGTAACACCGCGCGCTTCCTGCTGGCGAACCTTAACGGCTTCAACCCAGAGACCGATATGGTTAAACCGGAAGAGATGGTGGTGCTGGATCGCTGGGCGGTTGGTCGCGCGCAGGCTGCGCAGGCGGATATTGTCGCTTCTTACGAAAACTATGACTTCCATGAAGTTATCCAGCGCCTGATGCAGTTCTGCTCGGTAGAGATGGGTTCTTTCTATCTGGATATCATCAAGGATCGCCAGTACACCGCGAAAGGCGACAGCCTGGCGCGCCGCAGCTGTCAGACTGCGCTGTGGCACATCGTTGAGGCGCTGGTGCGCTGGATGGCGCCGATCATGTCCTTTACCGCTGATGAAATCTGGGGCTATCTGCCGGGCAAACGCGCGCAGTACGTCTTCACAGAGGAGTGGTATGACGGCCTGTTTGGTCTGTCGCAGGATGAAGCGCTGAACGATGCCTACTGGGCGGAGCTGCTGAAAGTGCGTGGTGAAGTCAACAAGGCGATCGAGCAGGCGCGCAGCGACAAGCGTATCGGCGGCGCGCTGGAAGCGACCGTCACGCTCTATGCCGATGCGGCGCTGGCGGCGAAGCTGCAGGCGCTGGGCGACGAGCTGCGCTTTGTGCTGCTGACGTCGGGCGCGACGGTGGCGGATTACGCGCTGGCCAGCGAAGAAGCGCAGCAAAGCGAACTGGTAAAAGGTCTGAAAATCGCGCTGCACAAAGCAGAAGGCGAGAAGTGCCCGCGCTGCTGGCATTACACTACGGACGTCGGCCAGAACGCGGAGCATCTTGCCGTGTGCGGTCGTTGTTATACCAACCTGGCCGGTAACGGCGAAGAGCGTAAATTTGCCTGATGCGTAAACCTATTCTCTCAACCGGCTTACGCTGGGTATGGCTGGTGCTGGCGGTAATCCTGGTCGATTTCGCCAGCAAACAGTGGGTGATGAACAACATGATGCTGCATGAAACGCAGCCGCTGATGCCGTTCCTCAACCTGTTCTACGCGCACAACTACGGTGCGGCGTTCAGCTTCCTGGCGGATAAAGGCGGCTGGCAGCGCTGGTTCTTCGCTGGCATCGCCATCGCTATCGTGGTGGCCTTGCTGGTGATGATGTACCGCAGCCGCGCCAGCCAGAAAATCGTTAATATCGCCTACGCGCTGATTATCGGCGGCGCGGCAGGCAACCTGTTCGATCGTGCTTATCACGGATTTGTCGTCGACTTTATCGACTTCTATATTGGTGACTGGCACTTCGCCACCTTTAATATCGCTGACTGCGGCATCTGTATCGGCGCCGCGTTAGTGGTGCTGGAGGGCTTTTTCAGCCCGTCCGGCAAACAGGCAAAACAAGGGTAAGCCATGACAGTCTCTGTACAGCGCGACAGCGCAGTGCTGCTGCATTTCACGCTGAAGCTGGAGGACGGCTCTGTTGCGGAGTCGACCTCCGCTTCCGGCAAACCGGCGCTGTTCCGTCTGGGCGACGGCAGCCTTTCCGCTGCGCTGGAGCAGGAGCTGCTGGGACTGAAGGCGGGAGACAAGCACGCCTTTACGCTGGAGCCGGAAGCGGCTTTCGGCACCGTCAGCCCCGATCTGATCCAGTACTTTTCGCGCCGCGATTTCATTAATGCGGGCGAGCCGGAAATCGGCGCCATTATGCTCTTTACCGGCATGGGCGGCAGTGAAATGCCTGGCGTGATCCGCGATATTTCCGGCGATTCCATTACGGTAGATTTCAATCATCCGCTGGCCGGTCATCAGGTTCATTTCGATATCGACGTGCTGGAAGTCGATCCGGTACTGGAGGCAAACGATGCAAATCCTGCTGGCTAACCCGCGCGGCTTCTGCGCTGGCGTCGATCGCGCCATCAGCATCGTCGAGCGTGCGCTGGAGATGTACGGCGCGCCGATTTATGTGCGTCATGAAGTGGTGCATAACCGCTACGTGGTAAACAGCCTGCGCGAGCGCGGCGCGATCTTTATTGAAGAGATCAGCGAAGTGCCGGATAACGCCATACTGATTTTTTCCGCGCACGGCGTCTCGCAGGCGGTTCGCGCGGAAGCGAAGGCGCGCAGCCTGACGATGCTGTTCGACGCCACCTGTCCGCTGGTGACCAAGGTTCATATGGAGGTCGCGCGCGCCAGCCGCAAAGGCGTGGAAGCGATCCTGATCGGCCATGCGGGCCACCCGGAAGTGGAAGGCACCATGGGCCAGTACAGCAACCCTAACGGCGGCATGTATCTGGTGGAGTCGCCGGAAGATGTGTTTAAGCTGCAGGTAAAGGATGAGAGTAATCTCTGCTTTATGACGCAGACCACACTGTCGGTTGATGACACCTCTGATGTGATCGATGCGCTGCGCACCCGTTTTCCGGCGATTATCGGCCCGCGCAAGGATGATATCTGCTACGCCACCACCAACCGTCAGGAAGCGGTGCGCGTGCTGGCACGCGATGCGGAGGTGGTGCTGGTGGTCGGATCGAAGAACTCCTCAAACTCTAATCGCCTGGCGGAACTGGCGCAGCGTGCCGGCAAGCTGGCGAAGCTCATCGATTCCGCGGACGATATTCAGGAAGAGTGGGTAAAAGGCGTAGAGTGCATCGGCGTGACGGCTGGGGCATCCGCGCCGGATGTTCTGGTGCAGCAGGTGATCCAGCGTCTGCGCGAGCTGGGCGGCGAGGCGGTGATCGAACTGATCGGACGCGAAGAGAACATCGTGTTTGAAGTACCCAAAGAGCTGCGCGTCGAAGTACGCAACGTGCAGTAACGCACGGGTATCCGCTTGCTGAAAGGCCGACTCTGTTCGGCCTTTTTTATTGGCTAAACGTCGCCGTCCCTTCAACGGAATTGCTTTTACTGATAATCGGTAAGCGCTACCCTGAAATTCTTATTATCCCCTGTTAATAGTGGCGTGTCTGTTAACTGACCGTTAACCTGATAACGCTTTGCATGCATAGATTTGTATCAGGAATGAATAAATATGAGTAATTACCGCATTGCCGTCGTAGGCGCGTCTGGCCGTATGGGGCGCAACCTGATTGAAGCGACGCACCAGACAGAAGGCGTCGAACTGGGCGCAGCGCTGGTACGCCCAGGCTCTTCGCTGGCAGGCAGCGACGCTGGCGAACTGGCCGGAGTGGGCAAAAACGGTGTCATCATCACGGATGATTTACGCAGCGTAATGGATGATTTCGACGTGCTGGTGGATTTCACTCGCCCTGAAGGCACGCTCCACTATCTGGCGCTGTGCCGCGAATACAACAAGGCGATGGTAATCGGCACAACCGGTTTTGACGAGGCGGGCAAAGCCGCCATCCAGGCGGCTTCCGCTGATATCGCTATCGTGTTTGCCGCCAACTTCAGCGTCGGCGTAAATCTGGTGCTTAAGCTGCTGGAGAAAGCGGCGAAGGTCATGGGCGACTACGCTGATATCGAAATCATCGAAGCGCACCATCGTCATAAAGTCGATGCCCCTTCCGGCACTGCGCTGGCGATGGGTGAAGCCATTGCTGATGCCATGAGCTGGAATTTGAAAGATCACGCCGTTTACGCGCGCGAAGGCCATACCGGCGAACGTAAACCGCAGACTATCGGCTTCGCCACAGTGCGCGCGGGCGATATCGTCGGTGAACATACCGCAATGTTTGCTGATACTGGCGAGCGCGTAGAGATAACCCACAAGGCTTCCAGCCGTATGACCTTTGCAAATGGGGCGGTTAAGGCGGCATTGTGGCTTAAAGAGCGCCAAAACGGGCTTTATGATATGCGAGATGTGCTGGATTTATCGATCTTGTAATTGATTTCTACCCTCGTGATGTGGTTATTTCAATCTGTAATCTGTTGATTGGAAAGGGCGATATTTTTATCGCCCTTAATTTTGTTATAAAATAAGCTTTACTATACTTTTTTTAATCCTATCTCTGTAAATTAAGATTTTTCCCCTCTCTTCAGTCTGTAAAAAGAACAATTTTGACCAAATGGTCAAAAAAAAGAGGCTTCAGACACCCGGTTTATCTTTTTTTGGTCAGGCAACCGATTATTCCGCCTGTTAATCTCTCTTTTTCACGCCTTATGTCGCGTTTTAACATTCAGTGACCCGAAAAGGGTAAAAAAATCGCTGTTCAGGGTAGACAATCAGCAGGGCGATCATTAGAATGCGCGCAATTTGCCAAAAATCGACCATTCAGGCGGTTTTTGCCTTGATTCAGGGCCAAATTTTGAATTAATATGCAAATATTGTGACTGTTTATTCCCTGGAGGATGTTTTGATTAAGTCAGCGCTCTTGGTTCTGGAAGACGGAACCCAATTCCACGGTCGGGCCATAGGGGCAACGGGATCGGCAGTGGGGGAGGTCGTTTTCAATACGTCAATGACCGGTTATCAAGAAATACTCACTGATCCCTCCTATTCCCGCCAGATCGTCACCCTCACTTATCCCCATATCGGCAATGTTGGCGTTAACGCCGCCGACGCAGAGTCCACCCAAATTCACGCACAAGGCCTGGTTATTCGCGACCTGCCGCTGCTTGTCAGCAACTTCCGCAGTGAAGAGAGCCTGTCAGCTTACCTGCAGCGCAATAACATCGTCGCTATTGCCGATATCGACACTCGCAAGCTGACGCGCCTGCTGCGCGAAAAAGGGGCGCAAAACGGCTGCATTATCGCGGGCGATAACCCGGACGCCGCGCTGGCGCTGCAGAAAGCCCAGGCGTTCCCGGGTCTGAAAGGGATGGATCTGGCGAAAGAGGTCACAACGGCGGAAACTTACAGCTGGCAGCAGGGTTCATGGACGCTGGAATATGGGCTGCCGCAACCGCAGAGCGCAGAGGCGCTGCCGTATCATGTCGTCGCTTACGATTACGGCGTTAAATTCAATATCTTTCGCATGCTGGTGGATCGCGGCTGCCGCCTGACGGTTGTGCCGGCGCAGACGCCAGCCGATGAAGTGCTGAAGCTTAATCCAGACGGCATTTTCCTCTCTAACGGACCGGGCGATCCGGAGCCGTGCGATTACGCCATCAGCGCGATTAAAACTTTCCTTGAAACCGAAGTCCCGGTGTTCGGCATCTGCCTTGGCCATCAGCTGCTGGCGCTGGCGAGCGGTGCGAAAACCGTGAAAATGAAGCTCGGCCACCACGGCGGCAACCATCCGGTGCAGGATCTCGACAACAACAGCGTCATGATCACCGCGCAAAACCATGGCTTCGCCGTCGATGACGCCAGCCTGCCTGCGAATCTGCGCGTGACGCATATTTCGCTGTTCGACAAAACGGTGCAGGGCATTCACCGCACTGACAAACCGGCGTTCAGCTTCCAGGGGCACCCGGAAGCGAGCCCGGGCCCGCATGATGCAGCGCCGTTGTTTGACCACTTTATTGAACTGATCGAAGCCTACCGTTCGAAAGCCAGGTAATCAGGAGCCCGAAGATGCCAAAACGTACTGATATAAAATCCATCCTGATCCTTGGCGCTGGCCCAATCGTTATCGGCCAGGCCTGTGAATTTGACTACTCTGGCGCGCAGGCGTGTAAGGCGCTGCGTGAAGAGGGCTACCGCGTTATTCTGGTGAACTCCAACCCGGCGACCATTATGACCGACCCGGAAATGGCCGATGCGACCTATATCGAGCCGATTCACTGGGAAGTCGTGCGCAAAATTATTGAAAAAGAGCGCCCGGACGCGGTGCTGCCGACCATGGGCGGCCAGACCGCGCTGAACTGCGCACTTGAGCTGGAGCGTCAGGGCGTGCTGGAAGAGTTCGGCGTGACCATGATTGGTGCGACGGCGGACGCAATCGACAAGGCGGAAGATCGGCAGCGCTTCGATAAGGCGATGAAAGCAATCGGCCTGGAAACCGCGCGGTCAGGTATCGCCCATACCATGGAAGAGGCGCTGAAGGTCGCTGAAGATGTTGGCTTCCCGTGTATTATCCGTCCCTCGTTCACCATGGGCGGCACCGGCGGCGGCATCGCCTACAACCGCGAAGAGTTTGAAGAGATTTGCGAGCGCGGTCTGGATCTCTCGCCCACTAATGAGCTGCTGATCGATGAGTCGCTGATTGGCTGGAAAGAGTATGAGATGGAAGTGGTGCGCGACAAAAACGACAACTGCATCATTGTCTGCTCTATCGAAAACTTCGACGCCATGGGCATTCACACCGGCGACTCCATTACCGTCGCGCCAGCGCAGACGCTGACCGATAAAGAGTACCAGATCATGCGTAACGCCTCGCTGGCGGTACTGCGTGAAATCGGCGTAGAGACCGGCGGCTCCAACGTGCAGTTCTCGGTTAACCCGAAGAATGGCCGTCTGATCGTTATCGAAATGAACCCGCGCGTCTCGCGCTCCTCGGCGCTCGCCTCTAAAGCGACCGGCTTCCCGATTGCCAAAGTAGCGGCCAAGCTGGCGGTCGGCTTCACGCTTGACGAGCTGATGAACGATATTACCGGCGGCCTGACGCCAGCGTCGTTCGAACCCTCTATCGACTACGTCGTGACGAAGATTCCACGCTTTAACTTCGAGAAATTCGCTGGCGCTAATGACCGTCTGACTACGCAGATGAAGTCAGTGGGCGAGGTGATGGCGATTGGTCGTACCTTCCAGGAGTCGATGCAGAAAGCGCTGCGCGGTCTGGAAGTGGGCGTAAACGGCTTTGATCCGAAAGTGCACCTTGATGACGCCGACGCGCTGACCCGCATTCGTCGCGAGCTCAAGGACGCTGGCGCCGAGCGTATCTGGTACATCGCCGATGCGTTCCGTGCCGGTATGTCGGTCGACGGCGTCTTTAATCTGACCAATATCGATCGCTGGTTCCTGGTGCAAATCGAGGAGCTGGTACGTCTGGAAGAGCAGGTGGCGCGCGAAGGCGTCAACAGCCTGAGCCAGCCGTTCCTGCGCGCGCTGAAGCGCAAAGGCTTTGCCGATGCGCGACTGGCGACGCTGGCGGGCGTCTCGGAAGGCGAGATCCGCAAGCTGCGTCAGCAGTTCAATCTGCACCCGGTCTATAAGCGTGTCGATACCTGCGCGGCGGAGTTCGCGACCGATACCGCCTATATGTACTCTACTTATGAAGAGGAGTGCGAGGCGAACCCCAACCAGGACCGTGACAAGATTATGGTGCTGGGCGGCGGTCCCAACCGTATCGGCCAGGGCATTGAGTTCGACTACTGCTGCGTGCACGCCGCGCTGGCGCTGCGCGAAGACGGGTTCGAAACCATTATGGTGAACTGCAACCCGGAAACGGTTTCAACTGACTATGACACCTCTGACCGTCTCTACTTTGAGCCGGTAACGCTGGAAGACGTGCTGGAAATCGTGCGCATCGAGCAGCCGAAAGGCGTGATCGTGCAGTACGGCGGCCAGACGCCGCTGAAGCTGGCGCGTGCGCTGGAAGCGGCGGGCGTGCCGGTTATCGGCACCAGTCCGGACGCTATCGACCGCGCCGAAGATCGCGAGCGCTTCCAGCAGGCAGTTGATCGCCTGAATCTGAAGCAGCCGGCCAACGCCACCGTCACTACGCTGGAGCAGGCCGTTGAGAAAGCGGCCAGCATTGGCTATCCGCTGGTGGTGCGTCCTTCATATGTGCTGGGCGGCCGCGCGATGGAAATTGTCTACGACGAGATCGACCTCAAACGCTACTTCCAGACCGCCGTCTCTGTTTCCAACGACGCGCCGGTACTGCTGGACCGCTTCCTGGATGATGCAGTGGAAGTCGACGTCGACGCCATCTGCGACGGTGAGCGCGTGCTGATCGGCGGCATCATGGAGCACATTGAGCAGGCGGGTGTGCACTCAGGCGACTCCGCCTGTTCGCTGCCAGCCTACACGCTGAGCGAGGAGATTCAGAACGTCATGCGCCAGCAGGTTGAGCGTCTGGCCTTTGAACTCAACGTGCGCGGCCTGATGAACGTGCAGTTCGCGGTGAAGGACAACGAGGTTTACCTGATTGAGGTCAACCCACGCGCCGCGCGTACCGTGCCGTTCGTCTCCAAAGCCACCGGCGTACCGCTGGCGAAAGTAGCGGCACGCGTGATGGCGGGCAAAACGCTGGCCGAGCAGGGCGTCACGAAAGAGGTGATCCCGCCCTACTACTCAGTGAAAGAGGTGGTGCTGCCTTTCAACAAATTCCAGGGCGTGGATCCGATTCTCGGCCCGGAAATGCGTTCCACCGGCGAGGTGATGGGCGTTGGACGTACCTTTGCCGAAGCCTTCTCTAAAGCAATGCTGGGTGCGCAGAGCAATATGAAGAAGAGCGGCCGTGCGCTGCTGTCGGTACGTGAAGGCGACAAGAAGCGCATCGTCGATCTGGCGGCCAAGCTGCTGAAGTTAGGGTTTGAACTGGACGCCACCCACGGCACCGCAGTGGTGCTGGGCGAAGCGGGCATTAATCCACGTCTGGTGAATAAGGTGCACGAAGGGCGACCGCATATTCAGGATCGCCTGAAGAACGGCGAATATACCTATATCGTTAACACGACCGCCGGCCGTCAGGCGATTGAAGATTCACGCGTCATTCGTCGCAGCGCGCTGCAGTATAAAGTGCACTATGACACTACGCTGAATGGCGGCTTCGCCACGGCGATGTCGCTGAATGCGGATCCCACGGAAAAAGTGATTTCTGTTCAGGAAATGCACGCGCTTATTAACGGTTAATTTCCGTTCATAATTAAACGGCCCTTTTGGGCCGTTTTTTTTATTTTTTTATCACCAAATTTGATAATAAATAACTATAAACGATTAAAGTTTTGCTTATTTGTCTTTAGGCTTAGCGCATGGTGCTATTGCTGACATTTTCAGATAAAATCGCACAAATTTATAAAGCGAAAGCGCATCGGCTCAGCGTAATATTTCGCCGCCCATTCTTCCGGGCCAATCAGGGACCTATAAAAAAATGAAAATGCGTGCTTTCACACTAAGCGCTATTGCTGCGTTAATGGCTGCTGCGCCATTTGCCAGCCAGGCTGAAATTACTCTTCTTAAACAAGATCCGCAGGCAGGCGATCCGCTGAGCCGTCTGAACTTCACCGTGGGCGGCAGTATTCGTCCGCAGTTTGAACATCAGACCGGCGTCAACGACAAATCTTACAAACGTAATGGCTTCGACGGCGGTACGCGTTTCCGCTTCGCCGCTGATTATTATCTGTTCGATGATATTAGCTGGGCCAGCTATTACGAAGTGGGCGTAAATATTCCGGCCGTATTTGACTGGGATAACCATTATAAAGATGGCGCCAACGATACCACGCGTCGCCAGCTCTATACCGGTCTGAAAAGCAAAACCTGGGGCGAGATCTATTTCGGCCAGCAGAACAGCGTCTTCTATGACGTGGTGGGCGCGAAGACCGATATCTGGGACTACGACATGAAAGGCCAGGCGCCGGGCAACGGCATCAACGGCGACTATGACGGCTCCTACCGCTCGCGCAAACAGCTGAAGTATAAAAACACCTTCGGCGCGGTCGATCTCTACGCTTCTTACCTGTTCAGCGACAACGAATATCTGCCGGGCAACGGCCTGCGCTACAAGCGCAAAGGCGGCGGTTCGCTGGGCGTGGATTACCACATCACGGATGACCTGACCTGGGGCACCGCGTGGAACTATACCCGCGCCACTATGCGTAACCCGCGCAACGGCGATGACGGCGACTACAACCAGAACATCTACGGCACCGCATTAAGCTGGAAGCCGGGCAACTGGACGCTCTCTGCGGGCGGTGGCTGGTATCAAAACTTCCTGCTGACCAAACGCAGCAATGTTAACGACTACTTCGCCGACGACGCGTGGGGCCTGGAATACTTCGCCGGCTATAAAATCCCGGTCAAGCAGTACGGCCTGAAAGCCGTTCAGCCTTACGTGATGGGCGATCGTCTGGAGTATGTGAACGGCCGCAACTACCAGCGCATCGACAACGGTCTGGGCGTGACGCTGTTCCTCGACTACGGCTTCCGCGTCGACTACGAACACGTCTTTACCTCCAGCACCGACAACCTGGGCGATATCAACGTGGTACGTCTGCGTTACGATTTCTAATCGTCAAAAGCGTAAAACGGCTCCCGAGGGAGCCGTTTTTTTTACTGGGCTGGCGCCGCCTCATCCAGCGGATCGGGACCAAAGCGGTTTGGGCCGACCGTACCGCGCAGGCAAAAGTAAATCAGCAGCAGCAGCGTTCCCAGCAGGGGAATAAGCATAATCAGCAGCCACCAGCCGGAGCGATCGAGATCGTGCAGGCGGCGCACGCCGACGGCGACAGAAGGGATCAGAACAGCAACGGAATACACCAGCGAAAGCAGACCCTGGTCAGAAAAAACCTTCAGTCCGAGCAGTTCGTCTACCGCGCTACATGCCAGCGAAAACAGCGTGCTGAATAATAAAAAGAGCCAGAATGTTTTACGACGGCAGCGGCCATTGACCACCGCATACATTTTTAAAACGGTCAGATAGTGGTGCACTTAAATTTTCCTTTTTGATGAAACCCCGAGCTGCAGCTTCCGTTACGTCAAGCTGAAACGCACTATTCCTGCCCTTGTGCCAGGTAACCTATTTTATCTGGCGGCTTAGGGTACTGCACAGGTAAAAAGCGGTGTAAAACTCTGTCGAGTAATAAAAACGTGGAGGCAAAAGCGCTTTACGTAATTAGACTCTTCCCGCTATCGACGAAAGTTTCGCCTTTACGTATGATGGCGCCAATTTTTTATCTGTGAGTCTTTTAACATGATTAGTCTGATCGCGGCATTAGCAGCGGATCGCGTCATTGGTATGGAAGGTGCCATGCCGTGGAACCTGCCTGCAGATTTGGCGTGGTTTAAACGTAACACCTTAAACAAGCCGGTGATTATGGGGCGTCTGACCTTTGAATCAATTGGTCGTCCGCTGCCGGGACGTCTCAATATTGTGGTCAGCCGTCAGCCGGGCACTGCGGAAGGCGTCACCTGGGTCACCTCGCTGGATGAGGCGATTAAAGCGGCTGGCGACGTACCGGAGATTATGGTGATTGGCGGTGGGCGTATTTATGAGCAGATGCTGAAGCGCGCCGATCGTCTTTATCTCACGCATATCGACGCTGAAGTAGAAGGGGATACGCAGTTCCCGGATTACGAACCGGATGAGTGGCAGTCGACCTTTAGCGAGTTTCACGATGCCGACGAGCAGAACTCGCATAGCTACTGCTTCGAAATTCTTGAGCGTCGCTAACAGCCGACAGGTTTAAGAGAAGGGCAACCTTACGATCGCGCCCTCTCTACCGCCGCGGCACGCTTTGCAGCATTTCACGCCTTGTCTCTGACAAGGCGTTTTCGTTTGCGCGTCGTCAGGCGGACTGCTGCGGCGGGACGCTGTCAGTTGCCGACGGCTGGCGGTTCGATGCCTGCGTATAGTAGCGCTGGCTCTCCCAGTGCAGCAGCGTCAGCACGCCGCCCCAGCAGCAGCCGGTATCCAGCCCAATCACGCCGCGCGGCGTGCCTTTGCCCTCCAGCGAGGCCCAGTGGCCGAAGACCTGGGTATAACCGTCCGGCAGCTTGCCTGGAATAGTGAACCAGGGTTTCAGCGGCGGCGGCGCGGACTCCGGCGCCTCTTTGCAAATCATATCGAGCTGGCCGTTGGGAAAGCAGAAGCGCATGCGCGTCAGCGCGTTGGCGGAGAAACGCAGGCGCGCCAGACCGCTCAGTTCCGGCGTCCAGTTATTCGGCATATCACCATACATGGCGTCCAGGAACAGCGGGTAGCTGTCGCTGGAGAGCACGGCTTCCAGCTCGCGCGCGCAGGCTTTCGCCGTTTCTAAATCCCACTGCGGCGTAATACCGGCGTGCGCCATAACCAGCTTTTTTTCTTCATCTACCTGCAACAGTGGCTGACGGCGAAGCCAGTTGATTAGCTCGTCGGCATCTTCCGCGTCCAGCAGCGGCGTCAGGCGATCTTTGGGCTTGTTGCGGCTGATGCCGGCAAACACCGCCAGCAGATGCAAATCGTGATTGCCCAACACGATACGCACACTCTGGCCCAGCGATTTTACGTAGCGCAGCACGTCAAGCGAGCCAGGGCCGCGCGCGACCAGATCGCCGGTCAGCCACAGCGTATCCTGTTCAGGCGTAAAGTCGACTTGCTTCAGCAGGGCGCGCAGCTCATCGTAACAACCGTGAACGTCGCCAATCAGATATGTGCTCATAGAGAATAATCCGCAATAAAAAACCGCGCCCGGCAGAACCGGGCGAAGCGTAAAAAGATCAGTGTATGTGGGTTTCTACAGCGAGGCGAAACACCGGGATGTCGATGTTAAAGGTTTCACCCTCTTCATCCTGCATCACATAGTGTCCCTGCATGGTGCCCATCGGCGTTTCGATAATGGCGCCGCTGGTGTACTGAAATTCGCTACCGGGCGCGATCACGGGCTGTTCGCCCACCACGCCTTCGCCCTGAACTTCGGTTTCGCGCCCGTTGCCGTTAGTGATTAGCCAGTAGCGACCCAGCAGCTGCACGGCATTGCGGCCCAGATTGCGGATGGTGATGGTATAAGCAAAGACGAAGCGCTCCTCTTCCGGCGAAGACTGGGAAGCGATATAGAGACTTTGTACCTGAACAGACATCCGGGCCGATTCACTCATGCATTACTCCAGCGGTTCACCTTGATGTGTCGCCAGCCAGTTGGCTAACTGACAATATTGCGCCACCGACACGTTTTCCGCACGTAAACCTGCATCGATGCCCAGCTCATCCAGCGCGCCGGCTTCAAACAGATAGCCGAGGCTATTGCGCAGGGTTTTGCGGCGCTTACCGAAGGCCTCGGTAGTGATGCGGCTCAGTACGCGAATATCGCTTACCGGATGCGGCGGCTCCGCATAGGGCACCAGGCGCACTACGGCCGAATCCACTTTAGGCGGCGGCGTAAACGAGTGCGGCGGTACTTCAAGCACCGGGATGACCTGGCAATAGTATTGCGCCATCACGCTGAGTCGGCCGTAGGCCTTGCTGCCTGGGCCTGCGACGAGGCGGTTAACCACCTCTTTCTGCAGCATGAAGTGCATATCTTTGATCGAACCAGTATAGCTGAAAAGGTGAAACATCAGCGGGGTCGAAATATTGTAAGGCAGGTTGCCAAATACGCGCAGCGGCTGGCCTTTTTCCTGCGCCAGCGCGGCGAAATCGAAAGCCATCGCATCCTGCTGATAGATCGTCAGTTTGGGGCCGAGAAACGGATGGGTCTGCAGACGCGCAGCCAGATCGCGGTCCAGCTCGACCACCGTTAAGGCGTCGAGACGTTCGCCGACGGGTTCCGTCAGCGCGCCGAGGCCAGGGCCGATCTCCACCAGCGCTTCGCTGCGCTGCGGATGAATGGCGGAGACAATGCTATCGATAATGTACTGATCGTTCAGGAAGTTCTGCCCGAAACGTTTACGGGCATAGTGCCCCTGATGGACGCGATTATTCATTACTGCTCTTGATCATAGTGATGGCGAGGTTAAGCGCCGTAATAAAGCTGCCCGGCTCCGCCTGACCCAGTCCGGCCAGCTCAAGCGCAGTGCCGTGGTCAACGGAGGTACGGATAAAGGGCAGGCCAAGCGTGATATTCACCGCGCGGCCGAACCCCTGAAATTTTAGCACCGGCAAACCCTGATCGTGATACATCGCCAGCACCGCATCGGCGTGCTGCAAATATTTTGGCTGGAACAGGGTGTCGGCCGGAAGCGGCCCGGTGAGATGAATGCCCTGTTCGCGCAGGGAGTCGAGCGCCGGAATAATTGTGTCGATCTCTTCGCGTCCCATATGTCCGCTCTCGCCCGCATGGGGATTAAGCCCACAGACAAAGATATGCGGCTGCGGGATAGCGAACTTCTGCTGCAGATCGCGATGCAGAATGGTAATAACTTCACGCAGGCTGGCATGGGTAATCGCCGCAGAGACATCTTTCAGCGGCAAATGCGTCGTCGCCAGCGCGACTCGCAGCTCTTCGGTCGCCAGCATCATCACCACGCGATGGCCGCCAGCGCGATCGGCGAAGAATTCGGTATGCCCGGTAAACGGGATGCCCGCATCGTTAATCACCCCTTTATGTACCGGGCCGGTGATCAACGCGGCGAATTCGCCGTTCAGGCAGCCGTCGCAGGCGTGCGCCAGGGTCGCCAGCACGTAGGGACTGTTAGCGGCATCGAGTTTGCCGGGCGTAACCGGCTGAGCGAGCTCTACCGGCAGAATCGTAAGCGAGCCCGCCTGCTGCGGCTGCGGCGCAAGGCCGGGCTGATAGTCGCGCAGCGTCAGCGGCAAACCGAGCTGAGCGGCGCGTTCACGCAGCAGCTGTGGCGACGCGCATACGACCAGCTCAACTGGCCAGTTCTGCTGGGCCAGTTGAATGGTGAGATCGGGACCAATCCCGGCGGGCTCGCCGGGAGTGATCGCTACGCGATAGTTACTGGGCATTGCCATCCAGAATCTTCACGTAGGCGCTGGCACGCTGTTCCTGCATCCAGGTTTGCGCTTCTTCAGCAAACTTGCGGTTGAACAGCAGGCGATAGGCGCGCTCTTTTTGCGCCGCATCGGTCTTGTCGACCTGACGGGTATCCAGCAGCTGAATCAGGTGCCAGCCGAAGGAAGAGTGAACCGGCTGGCTGGTCTGGCCTTTTTGCAACTGCAGCAGGGCGTCGCGGAACGCCGGATCGAACGCTTCCGGCGAGGACCAGCCCAGATCGCCGCCCTGGTTGGCAGAGCCCGGATCGTCAGAGAATTGCTTGGCGGCAGCGGCGAAGCTGGTTTTACCGCTGCGGATATCCGCAGCAATCTCTTCCACTTTCGCGCGCGCCTGGGCATCGGTCAGAATCGGCGACGGTTTGATCAGGATATGACGCGCATGCACCTCGGTGACGGAGATATTTTTGCTCTCGCCGCGCAGGTCGTTCACCTTCAGAATATGAAAGCCGACGCCGGAGCGGATCGGGCCGACAACATCGCCTTTCTTCGCTGTCGATAGCGCCTGTGCGAACAGGGTAGGCAGCTCTTCAATCTTGCCCCAGCCCATGTTGCCGCCTTTCAGCGCCTGCGGATCGGCGGAGTAGGTCACGGCCAGCTTGCCGAAATCCGCGCCGCCTTTCAGTTCGCCCATCAGCTGCTTAGCCAGCGCTTCCTGATCGTCTACCTGCTGCTGCGACGGGTTTTCCGGCAGCGGCAGCAGGATCTGGCTGACGTTCAGCTCGGTGCCCTGGGCATTTTGCGCGCCGACCTGAGTAGCCAGCGTATCGACTTCCTGCGGCAGGATAGTGACGCGACGACGCACTTCATTGTTGCGCACTTCGGCGATCAGCATCTCTTTACGGATCTGTCCGCGATAGTCGCTGTAGTTAACGCCGTCATAGGCCAGGCGGCTGCGCAGCTGATCGAGGCTCATATGGTTCTGCGCGGCGATATTGCTGATTGCCTGGTCGAGTTGCTGATCGTTGATCTGCAGGCCCGCTTTTTCGCCCATCTGCAGGATGATGTTGTCCATGATCTGACGTTCAAGGATCTGGTGGCGCAATGTCTTGTCGTCCGGCAACTGCTGGCCGGCCTGTTGCGACTGCGCTTTTACGGTGCGCAGCATATTATCTACGTCACTCTCCAGAACGACGCCGTTATTCACAACGGCAGCGACTTTATCAACCACTTGTGGTGCTGCGAACGCGGTGTTGGCGGCTACCGCCACACCCAGAATCAGCATTCTCCAGTTCTTCATACTTTTTCCATAGTTGTTTCCGCAGAGCGGGAATTACCAGTCAAACATCGCAACATCAGAAAGCGCGCTGATAAGGGATAATGCCCTGACGCAGCATCTGCTCGGTGCCTAAGCCATAACCAGAGCTCAAACCGCGCAGCTCAATGTTGAATGAGATTTGGTTGTCATACTTACTGTCGTTGTTTTCCCAACCGTTGATCTTACGTTCGTAACCGACGCGGATCGCGTAGCAGCAGGAGCTGTACTGCAGGCCAACCAGCTGCGAAGCGGGTTTGCTGTTGCGCGTATCGTAGTAGTACGCACCCACCACTGACCAGGCGTCTGCGATGGGCCAGCTGGCGGTGCCGCCGACCTGGGAAATCCCGTTTTTATAGATCGGGTTGTTCACCAGGCTGGAGTTGTTCAGCGCGGTCGCTACATACTCCGGACTGCTGTAGCGATAGCTCAGCTGCACAACGCGGTCGGCGTCGCGACGATACTCCAGCACGGTATTGCCCTGTGCGACGTTATCGAGACGGGTATCGTACTGCAGCCCGCCGCGTACCGCCCAGCGATCGCTGACTTTCCAGTAGGTGTCACCGGCCCAAATCAGGCTGCCGGTGTCATCTTCTTTGTTAGTCTGGTTTACGCCGGTACGTGAAGGGGTAAACGAGTAGATTTGACCCACGGAAACGTTAAAACGTTCAACCAGATCCTGATCATAAATACGCGAGGTGACGCCGGTCGACACTTCGTTAGCCGAGGCGATACGATCCAGGCCGCTATAGGTGCGGTCGCGGAACAGGCCGGTATAGTCAGTCTGCAGCAGCGTCGAGTCGTACGGATAGATGTCGCTCTGGTTGCGGTATGGAATATAGAGATACTGAACGCGCGGCTCGAGCGTCTGGGTATAGCCTTCCGCCCAGTCCATATCGCGATCGAATACCAGTCTGCCGTCGACCTTGAATTGCGGCAGGGTGCGGTTCACCGAACTTTTCAGCTGGCCGCTCTGACTGTTCTCGTTATTCGCCAGATTAGCGTTGTAGTAATCCAGCGAATCCTGCTGGTAGTGCGTCGCCAGGAACTTCGCTTCGGTATCCAGGCTCGCCCAGCCGTTGGAAAGCGGCAGGTTAAGCGTTGGTTCGATATGCAGACGAGTTGCTTCAGGCATGCGATCATTTACATTGGTGAACTTCACCGCCTGCGCATAGATACGGCCGTCAAACGGACCCATATCGTTCTGGTAGAAGTTCAGATCCAGCTGCGGCTGCGCGCGATAGACGTTGCTATTGCTGGTGTCGCCGAAGACCTGGAAATCACGACTGGAGAGCGTGGCGTCCCAGTTGGTGTCGGCGTAGCCGAAGCTAAATTTCTGCGTCGCGTAGCCGTCGGTCGAATTGTAATATTTCGAGTCGAGATCGTTAAAGTAATAAGGATCGCTGACTTTGGTGTAGTCGGCGTTGAAACGCCAGTGCTGGTCATAGACACCGGCGTGGCGCCAGTAGAAGAGCCAGCGGTCATTGCTTTTATCTTCCGCGATGCCGCGTACCGCTTTGTCTTTATCGTACTGGTCGTCTGACGGCAGATAGTCAAACTCCATCAGGCCGGCGCCGAACTGCGTCAGATAGCGGAATTCGTTCTCCAGCTGCATGCCGCGCTTCGACATATAGTGCGGCGTAATGGTGGCATCCGCCTGCGGCGCGATGTTCCAGTAGTAGGGCAGAATAAACTCGAACCCTTTGCTGCTGCCATATTTCGCGTTGGGGATCAGGAAGCCGGAGCGGCGGCGATCGCCAATCGGCAGCTGCAGATAGGGGCTGTAGAAGATCGGTACGGAGCCTAGCTTAAAGCGCGCGTTCCAGATCTCCGCCACTTCTTCCTGGCGATCCTGGATCACCTGCGATCCCACTACGCTCCAGCTATTGTAGCCGGGCAGACAGGAGGTGAAGCTGCCGTTTTCCAGAATGGTATAGCGATTATCGGCGCGCTGCTTCATCAAATCGGCGTCGCCGCGCCCCTGACGTCCCACCATCTGGTAGTTACCGTTCCAGACGTTGGTATCTTTACTGTTCAGATTGGACCAGGCTTTCGGACCTTTCAGGATGACCTGATTGTCGTCGTAGCGCACATTACCCAGCGCGTCGACGGTGCGTACCGGCGTGGTTTGCCCCTCTTGCTGGCGCTGATGCAGCTGCATTTCATCCGACTGCAGACGGCTGTTGCCCTGCTGAACATCTACGTTTCCGGTGAATACCGCGTCGTCCGGATAGTTTCCCTTCGCCGCGTCGGAATGGATCGTGACCGGCAGCTGGTTCGTCTGGCCATTGACCAGCGGGCGATTATAGCTCGGCACGCCCAGCATACACTGCGACATAAGATCGTCGGCCAGAGCAGACTGACTGGATATCGCTGCGCCAATCATGGTGGCCAGCAGGGTAGGTAGTCGTTTATTCATACGCGGTATCGAGAATTCCATGAAAACTGGCATCATGCCGACAATCGGGTCAGAGACTAACGTACTGCCCGGCGTTGTGCCAGTGTTAATCCTTGTCTGTCCGCGTTGCCGTTAGGCGCTGGGGTAAATGACAGGTATGATAATGCAATTTTCAGCCGCAAGCATGGCGAATTGAGGAGTTTATGCGCTACTGGGGAAAAGTTATTGGGCTGGTGCTGGGGCTGCTTTCCGGCGCCGGTTTTTGGGGCATTGTGTTCGGCCTGCTGATTGGCCATTTGATCGATAAGGTTCGCAGCGCAAAAGGACAGGCCTGGTTCGCGAATAACCAAACCCGCCAGACGCTGTTTTTTCAGACCACATTTCAGGTAATGGGCCACCTTACCAAATCGAAAGGGCGCGTTACCGAAGCCGATATTCAAATCGCTTCTTTATTAATGGATCGCATGCAGCTGCATGGCGAGGCGCGTACTGCCGCGCAGCGCGCCTTCCGCGAAGGCAAACAGGGCGATTATCCGTTACGCACCAAACTGCGCGAACTGCGCAGCGCCTGTTTCGGCCGCTTCGATCTGATTCGGATGTTTCTGGAAATTCAGATTCAGGCTGCCTTCGCCGACGGTTCGCTGCACCCGAATGAGCGGCAGGTGCTTTACGTCATCGCCGAAGAGCTGGGCATTTCGCGCATTCAGTTCGATCAGTTCCTGCGCATGATGGAGGGCGGCCAGCAGTTTGGCGGCCAGGGCGGCGGCTATCAGCAGGCGCAGCGCGGGCCGACGCTGGAGGACGCCTGCAGCGTGCTGGGGGTCAAAAGCAGCGATGACGCCACCACCATTAAGCGCGCCTACCGCAAGCTGATGAGCGAGCACCATCCCGACAAGCTGGTGGCGAAAGGTCTGCCGCCGGAGATGATGGAGATGGCGAAACAGAAGGCGCAGGAGATTCAGGCGGCTTACGATCTGATTCGCCGCGAGAAAGGATTTAAGTAACCGCAGGCGCGAGGTTAAAAATCTGCTGGCTGGCGAAACGTCATGCTGTTGCCGAACGCCGGATGGGTAATAGTCAGCGACTCGGCATGCAGCAGCAGACGCGGCGCGCGCGCCTTCGCCTCAGGATGAGCGTAAAAGCCGTCGCCGAGAATAGGATGACCCAGCGCCAGCATATGCACGCGCAGCTGGTGCGAACGGCCGGTAATCGGCTTTAGCGCCACGCGCGCGCTGTTGTCGGCCAGATACTCCAGCACTTCATATTCGGTCTGCGCCGCTTTGCCGGTTTCAAAACAGACCTTCTGTTTTGGCCGGTTCGGCCAGTCGCAAATCAGCGGAAGATCCACCACGCCTTTTTCCGCAGCCGGATGACCCCAGACGCGCGCCACGTAGCGTTTAGAAGGTTCGCGCTCGCGAAACTGACGCTTCAGCTCGCGCTCCGCCGCTTTGGTCAGCGCCACCGCAATCACGCCGCTGGTGGCCATATCGAGGCGATGCACCGACTCCGCCTGCGGGAAATCGCGCTGAATGCGTGTCATTACGCTGTCTTTGTGCTCTTCCAGACGGCCAGGTACCGACAGCAGTCCGCTCGGCTTATTGACCACCATAATGTGCGCATCCTGATAAAGGATATGCAGCCAGGGTTCGCGTGGCGGATTGTAGGGTTCCATTTTTATATCTGCTTATAGATCAAAGAAAAGGGGCGAGATGGCCCCTGCGTATATTCTCACTTCGCCAGCGCGGCGAGAGGGCGCTATAGCAAAGACGTTAAAGGCGCGTCCCGCCTCATCTCTGATGCGGAACGCTGCCGCTTCGGTTCCTCTCGCCCGACGGAGAGAGATTACTGATGCGTGACCACGATCAGGCGCAGCGCGTCGAGACGCCAGTTCGCCTGACTCAGGCTTTCCAGCACCTGCTGACGATTGCTCTCCAGCGCCTCAATCTCATCTTCACGGATGTTGGGATTGACCGCCTTCAGCGCTTCAAGACGCGACAGCTCCGCGCCCAGCCTCTCATCCGCTTCGGCGCGCGCCGCGTCGATCAGCGTCTGCGCTTCCGCCACCACTTTCTCTTCAGCCTGCATCAGAATCGCGTGTACGTCCTGCTGCACTGCGTTGACCAGCTTGCTGCCGGTGTGGCGATTCACCGCATTGAGCTGACGGTTAAAGCTTTCAAACTCGACCTTGCCCGCCAGGTTGGTGCCGTTGCGATCCAGCAGCATGCGGATCGGCGTCGGCGGCAGAAAACGGGTCAGCTGCAGATGCTTCGGCGCCTGCGCTTCTACCACATAGATCGTCTCGACCAGCAGCGTGCCTACCGGCAGCGCCTTGTTTTTCAGCAGCGACAGCGCGCAGCTGCCGGTGTCGCCGGAGAGGATCAGATCCAGACCGTTGCGGATCAGCGGATGTTCCCAGGTGATGAACTGGGTATCTTCACGCGACAGCGCCTGGTCACGGTTAAAGGTGATGGTGCAGCCATCTTCCGGCAGACCAGGGAAATCGGGTACCAGCATATGATCGGAGGGCGTCAGCACGATGAGGTTATCGCTGCGATCCTCCTGATTGATACCGACGATATCGAACAGGTTGAGCGCGAAGTTCACCAGCTCGGTGTCGTTATCCTGCGCGGCGATCTCCGCCGCCAGCACCTGCGCCGCTTCGCCGCCGTTGGAGTTGAGCTCCAGCAGACGGTCGCGCCCGTGCTCCAGCTGCGACTTCAGCGACTCGTGCTGCTTGCGGCACTCGGCGATAAATTCATCCAGACCTTCGCTGTTTTCCGGCGCGGCAAGGAAGTTAATCAGCGGCTGATGGACGCTGTCGTAGATAGTGCGGCCGGTCGGGCAGGTATGCTCGAACGCGTCGAGCCCTTCGTGATACCAGCGCAGCAGCACCGCCTGAGCGGTCTTCTCCAGCCAGGGCACCATAATCTGAATGTCGTGCGCCTGACCGATACGATCGAGACGACCGATGCGCTGCTCCAGCAGATCCGGATTAAAGGGCAGATCGAACATCACCAGGCGGCTGGAGAACTGGAAGTTACGCCCTTCAGAACCAATTTCCGAGCAGAGCAGCACCTGCGCGCCGTTCTCTTCCGAGGCGAACCAGGCGGCGGCGCGGTCGCGTTCGATAATCGACAACCCTTCGTGGAACACGGCGGCGCGGATGCCTTCGCGCTCGCGCAGCACCTGCTCCAGCTGTAGCGCGGTGGCCGCTTTGGCGCAGATCACCAGCACTTTCTCTTTGCGGTTGCTGGTCAGGTAGCCAAGCAGCCACTCGACGCGCGGGTCGAAGTTCCACCAGGTGCCGCTGTCGCCTTCAAACTCCTGATAAATTTGCTCGGGGTAGAGCAGGTCGCGTGCGCGCTCTTCCGCGCTTTTGCGGGCGCCCATAATACCGGAGACCTTGATGGCGGTCTGATACTGAGCGGGCAGCGGCAGACGGATCTGATGCAGCTCGCGTTTCGGGAAGCCCTTCACGCCGTTACGCGTGTTGCGGAACAGCACGCGGCTGGTGCCGTGGCGATCCATCAGCATAGAGATCAACTCTTTGCGCGCCTCGAGTTTGCCGTCGCGCTCGCTGTTGGCGACCTGCAGGAGCGGCTCAATATCCTCTTCGCCCACCAGATCGTTGATCATATTCATCTCATCCTGCGAGATGGCTTTATCAGCCAGCAGTGAGGAGACCGCGTCGGCAATCGGACGAAAATGCTGTTGCTCCTCGAGGAACTGCGCGAAGTCGTGGAAACGATCAGGGTCGAGCAGACGCAGACGCGCGAAGTGGCTCTCCATACCCAGCTGTTCCGGCGTCGCGGTCAGCAGCAGCACGCCGGGGATCTGTTCCGCCAGTTGTTCAATAACCGCATATTCGCGGCTCGGCTCCCCTTCGCTCCAGGCGAGATGGTGCGCTTCGTCGACCACCATCAGATCCCATTCAGCCTCCGCCAGCAGTTCAAGGCGCTGCTTGTTGCGACGAACGAAATCGAGCGAGCAGATAATCAGCTGTTCGGTCTCAAAGGGGTTGTCGCTGTCGTGCTGCGCCTCGGCGTAGCGATCGTCGTCAAACAGCGCGAAACGCAGGTTAAAGCGGCGCAGCATCTCTACCAGCCACTGATGCTGCAGGGTTTCCGGCACGATGATCAAGACGCGATCGGCGCGCCCGGCCAGCAGCTGCTGCTGGATAATCATGCCGGCTTCAATGGTTTTGCCGAGGCCCACTTCGTCCGCCAGCAGCACGCGCGGCGCGTGACGGCGGCCCACGTCGTGGGCGATATGCAGCTGATGCGGGATCAGGTTGGTGCGCATGCCGCGCAGACCGCTGACCGGCAGGCGATACTGGGCGCTCTGATATTTGCGGGCGCGATAGCGCAGGGCGAAGCGGTCCATGCGGTCGAGCTGACCGGCGAACAGGCGATCCTGCGGTTTGCTGAACACCAGCTTGCTGTCGAGCATCACTTCCCGCAGCACCACTTCGCTTTCGTCAGTATCAAGACGCGTGCCGATATAGGTCATCAGGTCATTTTCATTGCGTACTTCATCGACGCGCATTTGCCAGCCTTCGTGGCTGGTCACCGTATCGCCCGGATTAAAGATAACGCGAGTCACCGGGGAGTCGTTACGGGCATAGAGGCGGTTTTCACCCGTTGCCGGAAACAGCAGCGTAACCATGCGCGCGTCTGCCGCCACGACCGTGCCGAGTCCCAGTTCACTTTCCGTATCACTAATCCAGCGCTGACCTAATGTAAAAACCATATCTTTTTAGCTCGAATTTTTAAGGTGTTTTTGGTAATGTTTCCCCGCCACAGGCAATACCTTTTCCCCAGACAAAGGGAGGTCTGGTCAGGTTTTAAGAGCGGTGAGATGCAGGAAGGGCGCTATGGTACTGGAAGGCAGGCCGTTCGTCACCTGTCAAAAAAGCCCCAGCTGCCCAGTAATCAGTGTAGCAAAGTCGCCGTCGACGAAAGGCAAAATGCCGTCGGCCACCGGCTGTAGCTGCTTGCTGACGTAGTGATCGTAATCAAGCGGCGTGACGCGCGCCTCCAGTGGTTCAGGGCCTGCCGTGGCGATAACATAGCGGATCGAGCCACCGTTCTGATACTGCAAAGGGCGGTTCAGCTTGCGGTTCTGCTCATCCGCCAGCCGCGCGGCGCGCACGTGCGGCGGCACGTTGCGCTCATAGTCAGCCAGGGGACGGCGCAGCCGTTTTTTATAGATCAGCAGGTCGTCCAGTTCGCCCGCCAGCAGCCGCGCCACCGTGTCGCGCACGTAATCCTGCCAGGGTTCGCCGCGGAAGATATGGCCATAGAGCGCCTGCTGAAACTGCTGCGCCAGCGGCGTCCAGTCGGTGCGCACCGACTCCAGACCTTTGAATACCAGCCGCTCCTGCGCGCCGTCGCGGATCAGCCCGGCGTAACGCTTTTTGCTGCCCTGTTCGGCGCCGCGAATGGTTGGCATCAGGAAACGGCAGAAGTGGTTTTCATACTCCAGCTCCAGCGCGCTGGCGAGGCCGTACTGCTGCTGCAGATGCTCACGCCACCACGCATTTATCTGCTGCGCCAGAGAGCGGCCGATCGCTGCCGCCTCCGCTTCGCTGTGCGGCGATTTCAGCCAGACAAAGGTCGAATCGGTATCGCCGTAAATAACGTCGTAGCCCTGCGCCTCTATCAGTTCGCGCGTCTGCTGCATAATAAGGTGGCCGCGCAGCGTAATTGATGAGGCGAGACGAGGATCGAAGAAGCGGCAGGCGCTGGTGCCGAGCACGCCGTAAAAGGCGTTCATAATGATCTTCAGCGCCTGCGACAGCGGTTTGTTGCCCTGTTTTTTAGCCGCTTCGCGCCCCTGCCAGATCTGCTCGACGATAGCGGGCAGGCAGTGGGTGTGACGCGAAAAGCGCGCCTCGCGGAAGCCGGGCACTGAATCGGCGTCGTCCGGGTGGGCCAGGCCTTCAACCAGCCCGACCGGATCGATCAGGAAGGTGCGGATAATCGACGGGTAAAGGCTTTTGTAATCCAGCACCAGCACCGAGTCGTAGAGGCCGGGGCGGGAATCCATCACGTAGCCGCCGGGGCTCGCTTCCGGCGTAACTTCGCCGAGGCCGGGTGCCACAAAGCCCGCGCGGTGCATACGCGGAATATAGAGATGGCTAAAAGCCGCCACCGATCCGCCGTGGCGATCCACCGCCAGGCCGTTGACCGCCGCGCGCTCCAGCAAAAAGGGCATAATCTCGGTTTTATGGAAAATGCGCGTCACCAGCTCGCAGTCTTTCAGGTTGTAACGCGCCAGCGCTGGCTTATCGTTGGCGAAGCGCCAGTTGATCTCTTCCATGCGATGCCAGGGATTATCGATCGCTTTGCCTTCGCCCAGCAGCTGTTGCGACACCGCTTCCAGACTGAATGAGGGAAAAGTCCAGAAGGCGGATTTCAGCGCCTCGATGCCGTCGATAATCAGGCGGCCAGCGGCGCTGGCAGAAAAGACGCCGGGCTTAAAACCGTGTTCGCGCCACTCCAGCGGCGCATTCTGGCGTCCCAGGCGCAGCGGGATGGCGTAGCGGTCGGCATGTTTCTGCAGGACACGCAGGTCGAACTGCACTAGGTTCCAGCCGATTATCACGTCGGGATCGTGCTGCGCAAACCAAGCGTTGAGCGCCTCCAGCAGCTGCGGACGCGTATCGCAATAGATCAGTTCGAAATCGAGCGCGCTGGCGTCGCCGTTGGGCGGCCCCAGCATAAAAACCTGACGCTGGCCGCAGCCTTCAAGGCCGATGCAGTAGAGTTCGCCGTGTTGGGTGGTCTCGATATCCAGCGACACCCACTTAAGCGGTGGACGGTAGTCGGGATGGGGCTTCAGGCGGGCATTGATCAGCGCGTCGCCCTGCGGCTCGCCGCTGAACCAGACCGGCGCGGTGATAAAGCGCTCCATCAGAAAACGCTCCGGCGGCCGGATATCCGCCTCAAAGACCGGGATGCCCTGTTCGCGCAGCAGCTTCTCCAGCCGCTGCAGCTGACGGTGCTGGCGGCAGTAGAGGCCGAATACCGGACGACGGCGAAAATCCTTTAGTTCCAGCGGCTGCAGGCGCACCTGACGTTCGTCACGCAGCAGTGCTTCCACCTGCGGCTGATAGTCGCGCGGAATAAAGGCCACCGACTCCTGAACCGGCAATACCAGACGCTGCGGGCCGTTGTCTGTCGCCAGCCAGAAAATGATTTCGGTGCCCTGAGCGCTGTCGCGCCAGTGGCGGGTAAGCAGGAATCCTGCGCGGGGCGTATTCACGTCGGCTCCAGAGGAAAAAACAGCCAGAGTATAACATGGTTATTTATCCAGTGCGCGCGGCGTGCTTTTGTCAACATCGCCCTACAATTCTTGCCTTGACGCTGTCACGCCGCCTCTGGACAATCCAGCTTCGAAATTTTGTTAAGGAAGGTTATGGAAGCCTGGATTCAACATCTGTTTACGCAGTCGCTGGAGTATGCGCTTATTGCCGTTGCGCTGGTGACCTTTCTTGAATCGCTGGCCTTTGTCGGCCTGCTGCTGCCGGGCACCGTTATGATGGCAAGCCTGGGCGCGCTGGTTGGCAGCGGACAGATCGGGCTTTATCCCGCGTGGGCGGCGGGCTTTGTCGGTTGTCTGGTGGGCGACTGGCTCTCTTACGGCATCGGCTGGAAGTTTCAGGGACCGCTGCACCGCTGGAAATATCTGCAAAAGTATAAAGGCCTGCTGGATAAAACCGAGCACGCGCTGCACCAGCACAGCATGTTCACCGTTCTGGTCGGGCGGTTCGTCGGGCCGACGCGTCCGCTGATCCCGCTGGCGGCTGGCATGCTGGAGCTGCCGGTGCGCAAGTTTCTGCCGCCGAACCTGATCGGCTGCCTGCTATGGCCGCCGCTCTATCTTCTGCCGGGCATTCTGGCGGGCGTGGCGATCGACGTGCCGAAGGATGCGCAGAGCGGCGCATTCAAGTGGCTGCTGCTGCTGGTCGCGCTGCTGGTCTGGCTGGGCTGCTGGCTCGGCTGGCGCTGGTGGCGCAGCGGCAAAAGCCGCGACTGGGCCACGGCCTGGCTGCCGCCGCAGCGTCTGCGCTGGCTGGCGCCGCTGGGAATAGCCATCGCGCTTGCCGCCTTTACGGCGATCCAGTTCCATCCGATGATGCCGATGTTCCGCCAGCTTTTATGGCGCGTCTTCTTTGCCTGACGAGCGCGCAATGCCAAGCACGTCGGCCTCGTGCGTGTCGCCCGACAGCAGCGTTTCGGTCGCGCCATCCCAGTAGACGCGGCCATCCACAATCACCAGACTGCGCGGCGCAATCTGCTGCGCATCCTCAAGGCTATGCGACACCATCAGCAGGGTAATGGCCCGCGCCTCGCAGACGCGCCGTACCAGCTGCAACATCTCATTACGCAGGGCGGGATCGAGCGCCGAGAAGGGCTCGTCCAGCAGCAGGACCGGACGGTCGCGCAGCAGGCAGCGCGCCAGCGCCACACGCTGCCGCTGACCGCCGGAGAGCTGGCCCGGCAGGCGCGTCAGCAGATCGCTTAATCCCACCTGATGGGCAATCTCCTCCAGCTGTTGCCGCTGCGCGGCGTTCAGCTTCAGGCCAGGATGCAGGCCCAGCGCCATGTTCTGCTGCACGCTGAGGTGCGGGAACAGGTTGTTCTCCTGAAACAGCATCGAAACCGGGCGCTGCGCCGGTACGCTGTGGGTGTGATCCGCGCCATCAATGCGCAGCGCGCCCTGGCTGACCGGCAAAAATCCGGCGATCAGGCTGAGTAGCGTGCTTTTGCCTGCACCGCTCGGGCCGAGCACAGCCAGCCGCTCGCCGCGCTCAGCGCTAAAGCTGAAACGCATCGGCAGATGTTGATAGAGGTAGGTCAGATTAGTCAGTGTCAGCATGGCGGCCTGGTAATTTTTCCATCAGGGTAAAGAGCAGCAGGCAGATCGCTAACAGCAGCAGGGCGGTGACCGCGCCGTCCGCACCGCGATAGGCGCCAGTCTGCTGGTAGAGGTAAAAGGGCAGCGTGCGGAAGTCGGCGCTGCCAAACAGCGCCACTACGCCGAAGTCGCCGATCGACAGCACGCAGGCGAAGGCGAGCGCCTGCGCCAGCGGGCGTTTCAGCGCGCGCAGCTCGATCAGCCACAGCCGGTTCCAGCCGCTGATGCCCAGCGAGGCGCACAGGTGAGCGTAGCGCTCGGCGCTGTCGCGCATCGGGTTTTCCAGCACCTTTAATGCATAGGGAATAGCGAGCAGAGCGTTGGCGAAGATGACCAGCCCGTCGGGCGAGTCGGGCAGGCCCGTGGTGGCGTTGAACAGCAGAAAGAAGCCCGTTGCCAGCACGATGCCGGGCATCGCCAGAATCAGCATGCCGCTGGTCTCCATCAGCTGCGCAGGCAGCGCGCGCTGGCGCAGACGCAGCTCGCGGCTGCTCCACAGCAGCATCATGGTCAGCGTGACGCAGAGCACGCCCGCGCCGATTGCGATACGCAGCGACGTCAGGGTCGCCTGCCAGAGCGCTGGCTGGGCCAGCGCGCCGCCCAGTCCGCCGCGCAGCCCGTCAACGACGACCGCCAGCAGCGGCGGCAGCAGCAGCAAGAGCGCCAGCGCGATAATCAGACCGTCGCCGACCTGCGCGCGCCGCGAGTCCTGCGGATCGCGCCAGCCTCGTAGCAGCGCCCGGCCAGCCGGGATCGCCTTGCTGAAACGCTGGCTCAGCAGCACCAGCGTCAGACAGAAAGCGAGCTGGATCAGCGCCAGCAGCGCGGCGCGACCAGGATCGTAGTCGAAACTCAGCGCCTGAAAGATCGCCAGCTCAATGGTGGTGGCCTGCGGGCCGCCGCCGAGCGAGAGGACGGTCGCGAAGCTGGCGAAGCAGAGCATGAAAATCAGCGCGCCGGTCGGCAGCAGCTGACGGCGCAGCCAGGGCCACTCCAGCAGGCGGAAAAAGTGCCAGCCGCGCAGGCCGAGCTGGGCGGCGAGCTGGCGCTGTTCACCCGGAATATTTTCCAGCGTCTGGAGCATCAGACGCGTCGCCAGCGGCAGATTAAAAAAGCAGTGCGCCAGCAGAATGCCCTGCAGCCCATAGGGGGAGAAGCGGTAGTCGATGCCGAGCAGCTGACAGATCTGCGCCAGCCAGCCGACGCGGCCATAGACCATCAGCAGGCCAAATACCGCCACCAGCACCGGCAGCACCAGCGTCATGGCGCAGAGGCGCAGCAGCAGCTGACGGCCGGGGAAGCGCCTGCGGTAAAGCGCGCGCGCCAGCGGTATTGCCGGCAGCAGCGAGAGCAGGGCGGAGAGCAGCGCCTGCATGAAGGAGAAAAGCACTACATGGCGCAGATAGCTGTCGTGCAGCAGCGCGCGCCAGTCGCCTTGCGGCGCGCTGAACCAGAGCGCGCCGAACGCCAGCAGCGCCACGGCGCACAGCAGCAGCGCGGCGCTGCTGCCAGGCACCATCCACAGCGGGATTAGCGGCTGACGGCGCGTTGCCATGCACTGATCCAGTTTGCGCGCTGCTGCGCCACTTCCTGCGGGCTGTACTGGAGCGCGGTTTGTGGCACGCTAAGCGTCTGGAAACCTGCCGGCAGGTCGCTTTTAATTACCGGATACATCCAGTTGCCCGTGGGGATCGCGTTCTGAAAGGCAGGCGTCAGCATAAACTGCATAAACTGCTGCGCCAGCTTCGGCTGCTTGCTGCTGGCGAGCTGCGCGGCGACCTCAACCTGCAGATAGTGGCCTTCGGTGAACGGCGCCGCGGCGTAGTTCTCTTTCTTCTCTTCGATAAGATGATAAGCGGGCGAGGTGGTGTAGCTCAGCACCAGATCGCCTTCGCCTTTCAGGAACAGGCCGTAGGCTTCGCTCCAGCCTTTGGTGACGGTAACGGTTTTGCGCGCCAGCTTCTGCCAGGCTTCCGGCGCGTTATCGCCATAAACCTTCTGCATCCAGAGCAGCAGACCCAGGCCAGGGGTGCTGGTGCGCGGATCTTCATAAATCACGCGCCATTTTTCTGGACTCTCCACCAGCTCTTTCAGGCTGGTCGGCGGGTTTTTAAGGCGTTTTTTGTCGTAGACGAAGGCGAAGTAGCCGTAGTCGAAAGGCACAAAAGTCTGATCCTGCCAGCCGCCCGGCAGCGCCAGCGTGCGGGTATCGACCCCGCTTTTGGCGAACAGGCCGGTCTGCTGTGCGGCCTGCAGCAGATTGTTGTCGAGGCCGAGTACCACGTCAGCTTTACTGTTTTTACCCTCCATGCGCACGCGGTTCAACAGCGAGACGCCATCCTCCAGCGCCACATAGCGCAGCTCGCAGCCGCACTGCGCTTCGAAGGCTTTTTTCACCGCCGGGCCGGGGCCCCATTCTGCAGAGAACGAGTCGTAGGTGTAGACGGTCAGGAGAGGTTTTGCCGCCAGCGCTGGCAAGGACAGTAACATCAGCAGAGGGAGAATCTGTTTAACCACTTTGCGCTCCTTGGGGAGAGTTGTTATGAGTCGCAAAGGATCTGAGCGTAGCAGCCTCTCAAATCCCTACGTCGGTATTAACCGAATCAGGTTCGACGGGTTTCTCTCAGCCTTTTGCAGGCACCCCGTTGAGAACGGCTCATTCTAGACATTTCGTCGACAGGGGGAAAGCGTCACAGCGTCGGCGGCGCGAACCAGGCGGATTTAAAGTCAAACCAGCCGAGCGTATTGAGCCGCACGCCGCGCATGCTGCGCTGGCCCTCCAGCAGTAGCCAGTGATGGAACAGCGGATGCACACCGTCTGTGTCCAGCAGCCGTTTGCTCCATTCGGCGAGCGGCAGCGCTTTACGTCGCCAGCGCGCGGCGTCCTCTTCCCAGTCGAGCGGCAGGCAGCGATGCAGCAGCGGGATCTCATAAAGCTGGGCAAACAGCGCATACTCCAGCGGCAGAGTGAAGTTCACGCTGCCGAGCCAGACATCGCTTTCCGCTTCGCCCTGATGCCAGGTCTCGTAGTCGACCGCGCGGGTAATCAACCGTACATTATGCTGTGCCAGCAGCGGACGCAGCGCGTTGGCAATGCCCTCATGTTCGACGTGCTGGCTGTACCAGGTCAGCGTCAGGCTCTCAAGTCCGGGCGGTTTCGTCGCTGGCGTCAGGTCGCGGCGGTGATGCCAGCGCGGCAGCAGCCCGTAAGCGGGATACCAGTAGCGCTGATAGCCCGTCTCGGCATGATTGAGAAGGGCGACAGGGTTAAACAGATGACAGAGCCAGCGCCGGATAGCCGCGTCGCGCCCCTGGGCCGAACGCTGGTCGAACAGTAAAAAATAGCAGCCCTCTTCAAGGCGGCTCTCTTCCAGTTTTTCATCCTCGGCGGCGCCTTGCAGCCGCACGCCAGAATAGACCAGCTCGTCGCTAATCTCCGGCAGCACCCAGATAGAGACGTCATCTATCAGCGCGCGAAAGCCGAAGTAGTCGTCAAACGCCTCGATCTTCAGCTGGCTGTGCTGGTTGCGCACCACGCGGTAGGGACCGGTGCCGACGGGATGGCGTGCGAAGTCGCGCATCTGCGGCCACTCGCGCGGCAGGATCATGGCGCTGACGCTGCCGAGCAGCCACGGCAGCCAGTCGTCCGGCACGCTGAGACTGATATCCAGCGTCCAGGGGGCGGGCGAATCGATCTGGCGGATATGGGAGAAGAGCGGCAGCGCACGCAGGCGCTCCAGGCTTGCCATCACATCCGCTATTTCCAGTTCGCGACCGTGATGAAAGCGGATCGCCGGGCGGACGTAAAAGCGCCAGTGCAGCGGCGAAAGCGCCTGCCAGTGATGCGCGATATCCGCCTCGACTTCCCCATTTTCCTCATTTATGCGCGTCAGACCGTTAAAAATCTGGCGGGCAAGATGCGTTTCAGAGCGGCGCAGCGGCGAACCGGGAAGCAGATTCAGCAGCGGTCGATAGTAAAGCACGCGCAAAATATGTTTGCCCTGCCGGAAACTGCGGCCAAGATGTGCGCGGATCATCTGGCCCACTTCCGCCTTGTCGCCAACCAGTTGCACCAGCTGATCGATGCGATCCTGCTCCAGCAGATCTTCAGCGCGCTGCTGCTGTAGCGCGAGGCCGGTGTAGCAAAAGGTGAGCTGTGAACGTTTGCCGCGCCCCGCCTCCGCCTGCCAGGTAAGCCAGCCCGCCTCCTGCATCGCATTGAGCAGGTTGCGCATATGGCGACGCGAACAGTGCAGCCGCTCGGCCAGTTCGTTTAGCGTCACCAGCTGGCTTTCGCCCTGACAGCTTTGCCACAGCCGGATGAACTGCTGCTTGAGGCGTGATGAGGACATAAAAGAGGAACTCCCTGTGAAAAGCGCTCAGTTTTTCCTGCCTCATATTAAGGGCAAACTTAGCACTATTGGAAGAGCGGGAGGCATTCACGACTGAATGGCGCTCGACCATGATGCCGCTGCGGCGGGATCTTTTCTGAGTAGGGTGCAATTACACCGCCAGCAGAGATTTTTCCTGCTGGCTTTTTTATGTTGCGTTAGAATTTATCTTCTTGTTTTTCCTGCTTCGACTTCAAAGGGATTTCGCTATGAAATCGCTGTTAACCCGGAAGCGCCGTATCAATCCGGTCTTTCTTGCCTTTATGGCAGCCTCTTTTATGATTGGCGTCGCCGGCGCGCTGCAGGCGCCGACGCTGAGCCTGTTTCTGACCCGTGAAGTACAGGCACGTCCTTTCTGGGTAGGGCTGTTTTTTACCGTTAACGCCATCGCAGGTATTGCCGTCAGCATGCTGGTGGCGAAGCGCTCCGACAGCCGCGGCGATCGCCGCACGCTCATCCTCTTTTGCTGTCTGATGGCCTTTTGTAACGCGCTGCTGTTCGCCTTTACCCGCCACTATCTGACGCTGATTACGCTTGGCGTGCTGCTCTCGGCACTGGCCAGCGTCTCGATGCCGCAGATTTTCGCGCTGGCGCGCGAGTATGCCGACCAGTCGGCGCGCGAAGCGGTGATGTTCAGCTCGGTTATGCGCGCGCAGCTTTCGCTTGCCTGGGTAATTGGCCCGCCGCTGTCGTTTGCGCTGGCGCTTAACTTTGGCTTCGTTACGCTCTTTCTGGTGGCGGCCGCGCTGTTTCTGCTCTGTATTCTGCTGATCAGGTTTACGTTGCCTTCGGTGCCGCGCGCCGCGCCGCTGATGCAGAGCGGCGGTATGCCGTTGAGCGGCTGGCGCGACCGCGATGTACGCCTGCTGTTTATCGCCTCGATGACCATGTGGACCTGCAATACCATGTATATCATCGATATGCCCCTTTATATCAGCGTGACGCTGGGGCTGCCGGAGAAGCTGGCGGGTCTGCTGATGGGGACGGCGGCTGGGCTGGAGATCCCGGTGATGCTGCTGGCCGGGCACTATGCGAAGCGCGTCGGCAAGCGCAATCTGATGCTGATCGCGCTGGCGGCGGGCATCCTGTTTTACGCCGGGCTGGCGATGTTCGCTTCGCAGACCGCGCTGATGGCGCTGCAGCTGTTTAACGCGGTTTTTATCGGCATTATCGCCGGTATCGGCATGCTGTGGTTTCAGGATTTAATGCCGGGCAGGCCGGGGGCGGCGACCACGATGTTCACCAACTCCATTTCTACCGGGATGATTCTGGCAGGTGTGATTCAGGGGACGTTAAGCGAGCGCTTCGGGCATATTGCGGTCTACTGGCTGGCGCTGGGACTGGCTGTCGCGGCCTTCGCTATGTCGGCGCGCGTGAAGAACGTATAAAAGGAAGGGCGACGCAGTGGTCGCCCTGGGCTTGAACCGTGGCCGGCGTGGGTGGCATGGGCCGATCGCAAAGTCGCTCAAGGCATCCATGCTCGCTCGGCCCATGGCACCCGCGCTTTAACTCTGGTGTCGTCTGGGCTTGAGGCTTTATCCGCCTTAATTCAGAAACGCAGGCTGGCGCTGTTCGTAGTCGCTGATAGCGGTTTCGTGCTGCAGCGTCAGACCGATGCTGTCGAGGCCGTTCAGCATGCAGTGACGGCGGAAGCTGTCGATCTCGAATGGATAAACTTTATCGCCCGCCGTTACCGTCTGCGCTTCAAGATCGACGGTAAAGCGAATGCCCGGCTGCGCCGCGACAAGCTTAAACATCTCGTCGACCTGCTCGTCGCTGAGGCGAACCGGCAGCAGCTGGTTGTTAAAGCTGTTGCCGTAGAAAATGTCAGCAAAGCTCGGCGCAATCACAACGTGAAAACCAAAGTCGGTCAGCGCCCAGGGGGCGTGCTCGCGCGATGAGCCGCAGCCGAAGTTTTCACGCGCCAGCAGAATGCTGGTGCCCTGAAACTCCGGCTTGTTCAGCACAAAGCTGGCGGTAGGCACGGTGCCCGCGTCGTCGTCAAAACGCCAGTCGTGAAACAGATGTGCGCCAAAGCCGGTGCGCGTTACCTTCTGCAGGAACTGTTTGGGAATAATGGCGTCGGTGTCGACGTTCGCCGCGTCCAGCGGGGCGACGATGCCGGTATGCTGAGTAAATTTATTCGCCATGATTAAGCTCCTGTCAGTTCACGGATATCGGCAAAATGGCCGGAAACAGCGGCGGCGGCGGCCATCGCCGGGCTGACCAGGTGGGTGCGTCCGCCGCGGCCCTGGCGGCCTTCGAAGTTACGGTTGCTGGTGGAGGCGCAGCGCTCGCCCGGATTCAGGCGGTCATTGTTCATCGCCAGACACATCGAGCAACCCGGCAGACGCCATTCAAAGCCAGCCTCGAGGAAAATCTTGTCCAGACCTTCCGCTTCTGCCTGCGCTTTTACCGGGCCGGAGCCTGGCACCACCATCGCGACCACGCCCGGCGCGACCTTACGCCCTTTGGCGATAGCCGCTGCGGCACGCAGATCTTCAATACGCGAGTTGGTGCAGGAGCCGATAAATACTTTATCGATCGCCACGTCAGTCAGGCGAATGCCCGGCTGCAGATTCATATAGGCCAGCGCTTTCTCAGCGGAGGCGCGCTCGACCGGATCGGCAAACGAGGCCGGATTCGGGATCGCCTGATCCACGGCGATCACCTGGCCTGGGTTGGTGCCCCAGGTCACCTGCGGCGCGATATCGGCGGCGTTCAGCGTGACGACGGCGTCATAGTGCGCGCCTTCATCCGACTTCAGGGTACGCCAGTACTCTACCGCCTGTTCCCACTTCTCGCCCTGCGGCGCGAACTGACGACCTTTCAGGTAGTTGAAGGTGGTATCGTCCGGCGCGACCAGACCCGCTTTGGCGCCCATCTCAATCGCCATATTGCACAGCGTCATACGACCTTCCATGCTCAGCGCTTCGATAGCCGGACCGCAGAATTCGACCACATGGCCGGTGCCGCCCGCGCTGCCGGTTTTACCGATAATCGCCAGCACGATATCTTTCGCGGTAATGCCTGGGGCGGCTTCGCCCAGCACTTCGATTTTCATGGTCTTCGCGCGACCCTGCTTCAGCGTCTGGGTAGCGAATACATGCTCTACTTCCGAGGTGCCGATACCAAAGGCGAGCGAACCGAATGCGCCGTGGGTGGCGGTGTGCGAATCGCCGCAGACGATGGTCATGCCCGGCAGCGTCATGCCTTGCTCAGGCCCGATAACGTGCACGATGCCCTGGAAGGGATGGTTCAGATCGTAGAGCTGCACGCCGAACTCGGCGCAGTTCTTGATCAGCTCTTGCATCTGGATGCGCGCCATCTCGCCAGAGGCGTTGATGTCTTTGGTCTGGGTCGAGACATTGTGATCCATGGTGGCGAACGTCTTCGACGGCTGACGCACCTTGCGGCCATGCGCGCGCAGACCGTCAAAAGCCTGCGGAGAGGTCACCTCATGAATCAGGTGACGATCGATATAGAGCAGCGGCGTCTCGTCAGGCGCTTCGTGAACGACATGTGCATCAAATAACTTCTGGTATAAAGTTTTCATTATTTTATTTTTCCTCGGCGATAAAGCGGGCAATGATGCTGCCCATCTCATCAGTCGTGACGGCGGGGCCGTCACCGGCCAAATCTCGGGTGCGGTAGCCTTCTTCCAGCGCGCGGCTGATGGCGCGCTCAATGCTGTCGGCGGCAGCGTCTGCATTCAGGCTGTAGCGCAGCAGCAGCGACAGCGACAGGATCTGCGCCACCGGGTTAGCGATATTCTGTCCGGCGATATCCGGCGCGGAGCCGCCTGCCGGCTCATACAGACCAAAGCCCTCTTCGTTCAGGCTGGCTGAGGGCAGCATGCCCATCGAGCCGGTAATCATGGCGCACTCGTCAGAAAGGATGTCGCCAAACAAGTTCGAGCAGAGCAGGACGTCGAACTGCGACGGATCTTTAATCAGCTGCATGGTGGCGTTGTCGATATACATATGGCTCAGCTGCACATCGGCATAATCCTGTGCCACTTCATTCACGATCTCGCGCCACATCACTGACGTTTGCAGCACGTTGGCTTTATCGATCGAGGTGACTTTATTGCGGCGCTTGCGCGCCGATTCAAAGGCGATGCGCGCAATGCGTTCAATCTCGAAGCGGTGGTAGACTTCGGTGTCAAAGGCGCGCTCATGCGGGCCGCTGCCTTCGCGTCCTTTCGGCTGGCCGAAGTAGATGCCGCCGGTCAGTTCGCGCACGCACAGGATATCGAAACCTTTTGCGGCGATATCGGCGCGCAGCGGGCAAAAAGCTTCCAGACCCTGATAAAGCGCGGCTGGGCGCAGGTTGCTGAACAGTTTGAAGTGCTTGCGCAGCGGCAGCAGCGCGCCGCGTTCCGGCTGTGAAGCGGGCGGCAGGTGCTCCCATTTCGGGCCGCCGACCGAGCCGAACAGAATCGCGTCGGCCTGCTCGCAGCCCGCAACGGTGGCGGGCGGCAGCGGTTCGCCGTGACGGTCGATGGCGATGCCACCGACGTCATATTCGCTGGTGGTAATACGCATATCAAAGCGGTGACGAATGGCGTCCAGCACTTTCAGAGCCTGCGCCATAACTTCCGGGCCGATGCCGTCGCCAGGCAATACTGCGATATGAGAAGAGGTAGACATAGTTACACCGTTTCCTTCTGAAATTTGCGCTGCAATTCTTTTTCGACTTCTTTGGCGCGCCAGATGTTATTCAGCGCGTTAACCATCGCTTTCGCAGATGATTCGACAATATCGGTCGCCAGACCGACGCCGTGGAATTTGCGGCCGTTGTAGTTGACCACGATATCCACCTGGCCCAGCGCATTCTCGCCGTGGCCTTTCGCCGTTAACTTGTAGTTCATCAGCTCGGCTTCAAAACCGGTAATGCGGTTGATCGCCTGGTAAACCGCGTCGACCGGGCCGTTGCCGGTGGCGGCATCCGCTTTGGTCTCTTCGCCGCAGCCCAGCTGCACTGACGCGGTTGCCGTGACGCTGGAGCCGGTCTGCACGTTGAACTCGTTCAGCTGGAAATATTCCGGCTCTTCATGCTGCTTGTTGATAAAGGCCAGCGCTTCCAGATCGTAATCAAATACCTGGCCTTTTTTATCAGCCAGCTTCAAGAAGGCGTCATACAGCGCGTCCAGGCTGTAGTCGCTCTCTTTGTAGCCCATCTCTTCCATACGGTGTTTCACCGCGGCGCGGCCGGAACGCGACGTCAAGTTCAGCTGGATTTTGTGCAGGCCGATCGATTCCGGCGTCAGGATTTCGTAGTTTTCACGGTTTTTCAGCACGCCGTCCTGGTGGATGCCGGAGGAGTGCGCAAAGGCGTTAGAGCCGACCACCGCCTTGTTCGCCGGGATCGGCATGTTGCAGATCTGACTGACCATCTGGCTGGTGCGGTAAATTTCCTGGTGATTGATGTTGGTATGGACGTTCAGGATCTGCTGACGGGTTTTAATCGCCATAATGACCTCTTCCAGCGCGCAGTTGCCGGCGCGCTCGCCCAGGCCGTTCAGTGTGCCTTCGACCTGACGCGCGCCCGCCTGGACCGCGGCCAGCGCATTGCCGGTCGCCATGCCTAAATCGTCATGGGTGTGCACCGACAGGATCGCTTTATCGATATTGGGCACCCGATTGATCAACTGGCTGATGATACTGGCGTATTCGCCCGGCAGGGTGTAACCCACGGTGTCTGGAATGTTGATAGTGGTTGCGCCCGCGTTGATTGCCGCTTCTACCACGCGACACAGGTCGTCAATCGGCGTACGGCCGCCATCTTCGCAGGAGAATTCAACGTCGTTAGTGTAGTTACGGGCGCGTTTCACCATCTGTACCGCGCGCTCAATCACTTCAGGCAGCGTGCTGCGCAGTTTGGTGGCGATATGCATCGGCGACGTCGCGATGAAGGTGTGGATACGATAAGCCTCCGCCACGCGCAGCGCTTCATAAGCTGCATCAATATCTTTTTCGACGCAGCGTGCCAGTCCGCAGACGCGGCTGTTTTTAATGGTGCGCGCGATGGTCTGTACGGATTCGAAGTCGCCCGGCGACGAGACCGGAAAGCCGACTTCCATCACGTCTACGCCCATGCGCTCCAGCGCCAGTGCGATCTGCAATTTTTCTTTCACACTCAGGCTGGCCTGTAATGCCTGCTCACCGTCGCGCAGAGTGGTATCGAAAATAATGACTTGCTGGCTCATCGTATTCATCCTTATTCGTTAGCTTCACCGTGCAACGAGCATAAAAAAACCCGCGCAAGGCGCGGGTTTTTAACTTTCAGCAGGTTCGAATCAGTGTTTGATTCTGCCCACGAGTCTACCGCGCAAACTGAATGCGTTAAGTAGTAGACCGAGTAGGCGGAATGAATGAAACATGGATTCGAACCTCGTAAATTTTGTGCTGCACATATTGGTACTGGAATCAGGTCGGGATGTCAACCATAAGCAAAAGGGTATTTTCAATGCGCGCTAAGGAAAATATCCTGCGATTTACCGCCAGCTTAGTGGAACTGGTAATCCCTGAAAAAACAGGGCGTAAATCGGCCTTTATGACAGGAGCTGTTTATTTTAACTCTTTGAAAGTTATCTTTTTTACTGATTGTTTATCGCCTGCTGCCCAGAATTATTTTACCGCTGTGGGGCAGCATATTGTCGCGCGTCGGCTTTATTTAAGAGTTAATAACGCCAGAAATGAATTTTACAGGAAAATTGTGGGCTAAAGGATACGGAATTATTTTTTTGTTATTTCTTATAACCCGCTGGAAATGAATTGGTCTCCAGCATTTTCTTCTGCCTAACTTCCGGTGAATTAGATAATTCCGCGCGCGGTCAACTTATCGCGCAGAGGCTTTAAAGCCCGCTTAACGATAAGTGCGGAGTCTGACGTTTGCCTGCCGGGTTTTCTACGGTTATGGTAATCGACCAACTCTTAAAACAATCAACCAAGCAGATTTCTCTGTATCTGGATGTCGGAAACGAATTCCGGCGTCTGCGCATAAACATAAGGTTTTGATCTTAACTGGCGAAACTGGGGCAGGATGCCAGTGGCGCGCTGGAACAGCGAGCGTCAGTGGATTCAGTTCCTCAAGCCTGGAGGCAGAAAATGGAGATGTTGTCAGGAGCCGAGATGGTCGTCCGTTCGTTGATCGATCAGGGCGTAAAACAGGTGTTCGGTTATCCGGGCGGCGCGGTGCTGGATATTTATGACGCGCTGCAAACCGTCGGCGGAATTGATCACGTACTGGTGCGCCATGAGCAGGGCGCGGTGCATATGGCGGATGGCCTGGCACGCGCCACGGGCGAAGTCGGCGTGGTGCTGGTGACGTCGGGTCCCGGCGCAACCAATGCGATCACCGGTATCGCCACCGCCTATATGGATTCGATCCCGCTGGTGATCCTGTCGGGTCAGGTGCCTTCCTCGCTGATTGGCTACGACGCCTTTCAGGAGTGCGACATGGTGGGGATTTCCCGTCCGGTGGTGAAGCACAGCTTTCTGGTGAAAAGCACCGAAGAGATCCCGACCGTGCTAAAAAAAGCCTTCTGGCTGGCGGCCAGCGGGCGTCCAGGCCCGGTCGTTATCGATCTGCCGAAGGACATTCTGAACCCGGCCAATAAACTGCCTTACGTTTATCCGGAATCGGTGAGCATGCGCTCCTACAACCCGACCATTCAGGGGCACAAAGGGCAGATCAAACGCGCTTTAAACACGCTGCTCGCCGCGCACAAACCGGTTATTTACGCTGGCGGCGGCGCGATTACCTCAGCGTGCGAAGCGGAGCTGCTGCAGCTTGCGGAAAAGCTGAATATTCCGGTCACTACGTCGCTGATGGGGCTGGGCGCGTTTCCCGGCACGCACCGTCAGGCAGTGGGTATGCTCGGCATGCATGGCACCTATGAAGCCAACATGACGATGCATAACGCCGATCTGATCTTTGCCGTCGGCGTGCGCTTTGACGATCGCACCACCAATAATCTGGCTAAATATTGCCCGAACGCGACGGTGCTACATATCGACATCGATCCTACCTCGATTTCGAAAACCGTGGCGGCGGATATCCCTATCGTTGGCGATGCGAAGCAGACGCTGCAGCAGATGCTGGAGCTGCTGGCGCAGAGCGAAACGAAGCAGGAGTTCGACAGCCTGCGCGACTGGTGGCAGAGCATTGAAGGCTGGCGCAGCCGTAAATGTCTGGCGTTCGATCGCAGCAGCGACGCGATTAAACCGCAGGCGGTGATCGAGACGATCTGGCGCCTGACCAACGGCGACGCTTACGTCACCTCGGATGTCGGCCAGCATCAGATGTTCGCGGCGCTTTACTATCCCTTTGATAAACCGCGTCGCTGGATCAACTCAGGCGGACTCGGCACCATGGGCTTCGGTCTGCCAGCCGCGCTGGGCGTCAAAATGGCGCTGCCAGAGGAAACGGTGATTTGCGTGACCGGCGACGGCAGCATTCAGATGAATATCCAGGAGCTCTCTACCGCGCTGCAGTACGATCTGCCGGTGCTGGTGCTGAGCCTGAATAACCGCGTCCTCGGCATGGTGAAACAGTGGCAGGATATGATCTATTCAGGCCGCCATTCGCAATCTTATATGGAGTCGCTGCCGGACTTTGTGCGTCTGGCTGAGGCCTACGGTCACGTCGGCATCGCCATTCAGCATCCTTCCGAACTGGAAGAGAAACTGCAGCTGGCGCTGGATACGCTGGCGAAGGGCCGCCTGGTATTTGTCGACGTCACCGTCGACGGCAGCGAGCATGTGTACCCGATGCAGATTCGCGGCGGGGCGATGGATGAGATGTGGCTGAGCAAAACGGAGAGAACATAATTATGCGTCGTATTTTATCGGTTCTGCTGGAGAATGAATCCGGCGCATTGTCGCGCGTGGTGGGCCTCTTTTCTCAGCGCGGCTACAACATCGAAAGCCTGACCGTCGCGCCGACTGACGACCCAACGCTGTCGCGTATGACCATTCAAACCGTCGGTGACGAGAAGGTGCTGGAGCAGATTGAAAAGCAGCTGCATAAGCTGGTGGACGTGCTGCGCGTCAGCGAGCTGGGGCAGGGCGCCTACGTCGAACGCGAGATCATGCTGGTGAAGCTGCAGGCCACCGGTTACGGCCGCGAAGAGGTAAAGCGCAGCGCCGAAATCTTCCGCGGTCAGATTGTCGACGTGACGCCAACGCTGTACACGGTTCAGCTTGCGGGCACCAGCGATAAGCTCGACGCCTTTCTCAATACCGTGCGCGAAGTCGCTGAGATTGTCGAAGTGGCGCGTTCCGGCATCGTCGGCGTGTCGCGCGGCGATCGCATTATGCGTTAATCACAACAGGTTACTGTCTCTAACCCGGCGTAATGCCGGGTTTTTTTATTTTATGCGCTAAACAGGGATCGCTAAGAAAAGCGGTTGCTCAGCGCGGAGTTCTGCTGTTAGATGTTACAAACGAGTTACCCTTAGCTTAGTTGCGGACATCTGTCGCAACGCGGCTCGCCGTGAAGTATGGAGTTATCGTGAAACTGGATGAAATCGCGCGTCTGGCGGGCGTGTCGCGCACCACGGCCAGTTATGTCATCAATGGCAAAGCGCGGCAGTATCGTGTCAGCGAAAAAACCGTCGAGAAAGTGATGGCGGTCGTGCGTGAGCATAACTATCACCCTAATGCAGTGGCGGCGGGCCTGCGCGCCGGCCGCACGCGTTCTATCGGCCTGGTGATCCCCGACCTGGAGAATACCAGCTACACCCGCATCGCCAATTATCTGGAGCGTCAGGCGCGTCAACGCGGCTATCAGCTGCTGATCGCCTGTTCAGAAGATCAGCCCGACAATGAAATGCGCTGTATCGAACATCTGCTGCAGCGTCAGGTTGATGCGATTATCGTTTCTACCTCTTTGCCGCCTGAGCATCCCTTTTATCAGCGCTGGATCAACGATCCGCTGCCGATTATCGCGCTGGACCGCGCGCTGGATCGCGAGCATTTCACCAGCGTCGTCGGCGCCGATCAGGACGACGCTTTTGCCCTGGCGGCTGAATTGCGTCAGCTGCCGGTAAAAAACGTCCTGTTCCTCGGCGCGCTGCCGGAGCTTTCCGTCAGCTTTTTACGCGAAATGGGGTTCCGCGATGCCTGGAAAGAGGATCCACGACCCATCGACTATATCTACTGCAACAGCTTCGAGCGTACGGCGGCGGCCGCGCTGTTTGAGAAGTATCTTGACGATCATGATATGCCAGAGGCGCTTTTCACCACCTCGTTCGGCCTGCTGCAGGGCGTTATGGACGTGACGTTAAAACGTGACGGGCGGCTGCCGACCGACCTCGCTATCGCGACCTTTGGCGACCACGAATTACTGGACTTTCTGGACTGTCCGGTGCTGGCCGTAGGGCAGCGTCATCGCGATGTTGCGGAGCGCGTGCTGGAGTTAGTTCTGGCTTCGCTTGATGAGCCGAGAAAACCGAAACCGGGATTAACGCGTATTCGGCGAAATTTATTTCGCCGTGGGCAGCTAAATCGCAAAATTAAATAGCCGACGGGCAGCAATACCGCTGCCCTTAAATTTTTATGTATTAATATTCGTCAATTTTTAGGGTAAAAAAGCGTAAATCTGCGACACCTCATCTAACAAATTAGCGGCGATGTGATTGTTAATTGTCCATTTCTTCGGGCTGACAACCCCTCCCGCCGTGCCTGGGGCGGGTGTGGCCGCTTTCAGAAATCCCCTAAAATGTAGCCCCTGTCTCAGAAACAGTGAAGAATATTAGCGCAGACCATCAGGTTTATTTTTAATCATTTTTTTAAGCACTATGGTTTTTATTCCACTATTCATCAGGTTAATTTTTAAAATTGACCTTTTGACCCCTTTGTCGCTTTTCAATCAGCGAAATTCCCCCCTGTAAATAGTTATATTCCCGCCGCGCTTCGGCTTGACAACGATTTCATCGCCTCCGTAAACTCGTGGCGTGGTAAAAAGTGGGGTAAAGTGGTGAAAACGGGAAGTTGAGGGGAAGACTGGCATGTTCCGTGGGGCAACGTTAGTCAATCTCGACAGCAAGGGGCGACTGGCCGTACCTGTGCGCTATCGCGACACGCTGATCGGGGAATCTCAAGGGCAGATGGTATGCACCATCGACCTTCATCAGCCCTGCCTGTTGCTTTATACCTTGCCCGAATGGGAAATCATCGAAAAAAAGCTGTCTCGCTTATCCAGCATGAACCCCGTTGAGCGACGCGTACAGCGTCTGCTGCTGGGCCATGCCAGTGAGTGTCAGATGGACAATGCAGGCCGTTTACTGCTGGCGAATACGCTTCGGCAGCACGCGGGCCTGACAAAAGAAGTGATGCTGGTCGGCCAGTTCAATAAGTTTGAACTGTGGGATGAACAGACCTGGTATCAACAAGTTAAGGATGACATTGACGCAGAACAGTCGGCTCAGGAACCGTTATCTGAGCGGTTGCAGGACTTGTCGCTATAGCTATGCAGGAAAATTTTAAACATACCACGGTGCTACTGGACGAGGCGGTTAACGGCCTCAACATCAGGGAAGACGGCATCTACATCGACGGCACCTTTGGTCGCGGCGGACATTCACGATTGATTCTGTCGCAGCTGGGCGCGCAGGGACGGCTTATCGCCATCGATCGCGACCCGCAAGCTATCGCTGCAGCTGCTGAAATCGCCGATCCGCGCTTTTCCATTGTGCATGGCCCGTTCTCCGAGCTGGCCGAGTATGTCGAAGCGCTGGAGTTAAGCGGCAAAATTGACGGCATCCTGCTTGATCTTGGCGTGTCGTCGCCGCAGCTGGATGACGCCGAACGCGGTTTCTCTTTTATGCGTGATGGGCCGCTGGACATGCGAATGGACCCGACGCGCGGGCATTCCGCCGCTGAGTGGCTGTTGCAGGCCGAAGAAGCGGATATCGCCTTTGTGCTGAAGACCTACGGCGAGGAGCGTTTTGCTAAACGTATCGCGCGCGCCATCGTGGAGCGTAACCGCGAGCAGCCGATGACGCGCACCAAAGAGCTGGCCGAAGTCATCGCGGCGGCGACGCCGGTGAAAGATAAGTTTAAACATCCAGCAACGCGCAGCTTTCAGGCGATACGTATCTGGATCAACAGCGAGCTGGAAGAGATCGAAAAGGCGCTGAAAGGCGCGTTAACGGTGCTGGCACCTGAGGGGCGTCTCTCCATTATCAGCTTCCACTCGCTGGAAGATCGCCTGGTAAAGCGTTTTATGCGCGATCAGAGTCGCGGTCCGCAGGTGCCAGCAGGGCTTCCGATGACCGAAGCGCAGCTTAAGGCACTGGGCGGACGTCAGCTGAAGCTGCTCGGCAAAATGACGCCGGGCGAAGCGGAAGTGGCGGACAATCCACGCGCGCGCAGTTCGGTTCTGCGTATCGCGGAGAGAACCGACGCATGATCGGCAACGAACGTCACAGTCTGCCTGGGGTTATCGGCGGCGATCTGCTGCGATTCGGCAAAATCCCGGTGATTTTGCTTATCGCCGTATTGGTGTCGGCCATCATGGTGGTGACAACGACGCACAAAACGCGTCTGCTGACCGCGCAGCGCGAGCAGCTGGTATTAGAGCGCGACGCGCTCGACATTGAATGGCGTAACCTGATCCTTGAGGAGAACGCGCTGGGCGATCACAGTCGGGTGGAGCGTATCGCTACCGAGAAGCTGCAGCTACAGCATGTCGATCCCTCTCAGGAAAACATTGTGGTACAGAAATAAGGAACGCTAAATCGCCATGAGCGGCGCAAGCAAAACGCTGAAGTTGAAAAAACAGGAAGATAAAGCCAGCTTTGTAAGCTGGCGTTTTGCGTTGCTGTGCGGCTGTATTTTACTGGCGCTGTTCGGCTTGCTGTCTCGCGTCGCCTGGCTGCAGGTCATCAAGCCGGATAAGCTGGTGAAAGAGGGCGATCTGCGCTCCTTGCGCGTACAGGCTATCCCCACCGCGCGCGGCATGATCAGCGATCGCGCTGGTCGTCCGCTGGCGGTCAGCGTGCCGGTCAACGCCATTTGGGCCGATCCCAAAGAGCTGCACGACGCGGGCGGCGTGACCCTCGACAGCCGCTGGAAGGCGCTTGCCGACGCGCTCTCGATTCCGCTCGATCAACTGGCGACGCGCGTCAACGCCAATCCCAAAGGACGTTTCATCTATCTGGCGCGTCAGGTCAATCCCGCCATCAGCGACTACATCAAAAAGCTCAAGCTGCCTGGCATCCATCTGCGTGAAGAGTCACGTCGCTACTATCCCGCCGGTCAGGTGACGTCTCATCTGATCGGCTTTACCAATATTGACGGGCAGGGCATCGAAGGCATCGAAAAGAGCTTCGATAAGTGGCTGACCGGCGCGCCTGGCGAGCGAACGGTGCGTAAAGATCGCAACGGCCGCGTCATTGAAGATATCTCATCGGTAGACAGCCGCGCCGCCCATAACCTGACGCTCAGCATTGACGAACGTCTGCAGGCGCTGGTTTACCGCGAGCTCAATAACGCCGTCGCGTTCAATAAAGCTGAATCTGGCTCCGCCGTGCTGGTCGAGGTTAATACCGGCGAAGTGCTGGCGATGGCGAACAGCCCGGCTTACAACCCTAATAACCTCGGTAACACGCCGAAAGAGATCATGCGCAACCGCGCCATCACCGATATTTTCGAGCCGGGCTCGACCGTTAAGCCGATGGTAGTGATGACGGCGCTGCAGCGCGGCGTGGTGCGGGAAAACAGCGTGCTTAATACCGTGCCGTATCGCGTTAATGGTCATGAAATCAAAGACGTGGCGCGATACAACGAACTGACCCTTACCGGGGTTTTGCAGAAGTCGAGTAACGTCGGTGTTTCACGACTGGCGTTAGCGATGCCCTCCTCAGCGCTTGTAGATACTTACGCGCGCTTTGGCCTGGGTAAACCGACCAATTTGGGGCTGGTCGGGGAAAGTAGTGGCTTATACCCTCAAAAACAACGGTGGTCTGACATAGAGAGGGCCACCTTCTCTTTCGGCTACGGGCTAATGGTAACCCCGTTACAGTTAGCGCGTGTCTACGCGACGATCGGCAGCTACGGCATCTTTCGACCGCTGTCGATTACTAAAGTCGATCCGCCTGTGGCGGGTGAGCGCGTCTTCCCGGAGTCGCTGGTGAAAACCGTGGTTCATATGATGGAAAGCGTCGCGCTGCCGGGCGGCGGCGGCGTGAAAGCGGCGATTAAGGGCTACCGCATCGCGATTAAAACCGGTACCGCGAAAAAAGTCGGACCGGATGGCCGTTACGTTAACAAATATATTGCTTACACCGCAGGCGTCGCGCCTGCCAGTCATCCTCGTTTTGCGCTGGTGGTGGTGATCAACGATCCCCAGGCCGGTAAATATTACGGTGGTGCGGTCTCCGCGCCGGTGTTCGGTGCCATTATGGGCGGGGTTTTACGCACCATGAATATCGAGCCGGACGCGTTGCCGACCAATGACAAAAACGAGCTGGTGACTAACAGAAGTGAGGAAAAAAGTGACAGATCGTAACCTGCGCGACTTGCTGGGCCCGTGGGTGCCAGGCGCGCCGGCGCGTCCCCTGGGTGACATGACACTGGACAGCCGCAAAGCGGCCTCCGGCGATCTGTTTGTGGCCGTCGCAGGCCACCACGCCGACGGACGGCGTTTTATTCCGCAGGCGATCGCGCAGGGCGTTGCCGCCGTGATCGCGGAAGCTGAAGGCGAAGCCAGCGATGGCGATATTCGTGAGATGCACGGCGTGCCGGTGATTTACCTGGCGCAGCTGGCGCAGCGCCTCTCCGCGCTGGCGGGGCGTTTTTATGGTCAGCCGGGCGAAAAGCAGAAGCTGATAGGCGTAACCGGCACCAATGGTAAAACCACTACCACGCAGCTGCTGGCTCAGTGGGCGCAACGGCTGGGTGAAACCGGCGCGGTGATGGGCACGGTCGGCAATGGCCTGCTCGGGCAGCTGACCGCCGCAGAGAACACGACCGGATCGGCCGTCGAGGTGCAGCATCTCTTACGGGATCTGGCGCAGCAGGGCGCAACGCTGACCGCGATGGAGGTCTCCTCGCACGGTCTGGTGCAGCATCGCGTTGCCGCGCTGCCGTTCGCCGCTGCGGTCTTTACCAACCTCAGCCGCGATCATCTTGACTACCACGGCGATATGCAGACCTACGAATCGGCTAAGAAGCTGCTTTTTACCGACCATCAGGTTGGCGAAATGATCCTTAACGCCGATGACGAAGCCGGGCGCCGCTGGCTGGCGACGCTGCCGGACGCCGTCGCCGTCACCATGGCAAATAATTTACAGCCGGGCTGTCACGGTCGCTGGGTGAAAGCCGAAGAGGTGAAGTATCACGATAACGGCGCCCATATCCGTTTCAGCTCAAGCTGGGGCGAGGGCGAATTCGACAGCCGACTGATGGGCGCGTTTAACGTCAGCAATCTGCTGCTGGCTTTCGCTACGCTGCTGGCGCTTGATTATCCGCTCGCCGATCTGGTGCGGACCGCGCCGCAGCTTCAGCCGGTCTGCGGCCGCATGGAAGTTTTCAGCGCGCCGGGCAAACCGACTGTTGTAGTGGATTACGCCCATACGCCGGACGCGCTGGAAAAAGCGCTGGAGGCTGCGCGCCTGCACTGCAAAGGCAAGCTGTGGTGCCTGTTTGGCTGCGGCGGCGATCGCGATAAAGGCAAGCGTCCCCTGATGGGCGCGATCGCCGAGCAGTTCGCGGATATTGTGGTGATTACCGACGACAATCCGCGCAGCGAAGATCCGCAGGCCATCGTTAACGACATTTTGACCGGCCTGCTCGAACCGCATCGCGCGCGCGTCGTGGCGGGACGTGCGCAAGCGGTCACTAACGCTGTGTTGCAGGCGCAACCTGACGACATCGTGCTGGTGGCGGGCAAAGGTCATGAAGATTATCAAATCGTGGGGAATCGTCATCTGGATTACTCCGACCGCGCCACGGTTGCTGCGTTATTAGGAGTGACGGCATGATCCCGGTTTCCCTTACCACTCTGGCTGAGATCAGCGGCGGCACGCTTCACGGCGGCGATCTTACGCTTAACGACGTCACTACCGATACGCGCAAAGTAACACCGGGCAGCCTCTTTGTGGCGCTGGTCGGTGAACGCTTCGACGCGCATGACTTTGCCGCTGACGCTATCGCCAGCGGCGCGCAGGCGCTGTTAGTGAGTAAGTATTTACACGTCTCCGTACCGCAGGTCGTGGTTGCCGACACGCGCATTGCGTTCGGCAAGCTGGCCGCCTGGGTGCGTCAGCAATCGAAAGCGCGCGTAGTCGCGCTCACCGGTTCGTCCGGTAAAACCTCGGTCAAAGAGATGACCGCCTCCATCCTGCGTGAATGCGGCGAAACGCTCTATACCGCGGGCAATCTGAATAACGATTTCGGCGTACCGATGACGCTGCTGCGCCTGACCGAGCAGCATCAGTATGCGGTTATCGAACTGGGCGCGAATCACCAGGGCGAAATCGCCTATACCACCGAGCTGACGCGTCCTGAGAGCGCACTGGTGAATAACCTGGCGGCGGCGCATCTGGAGGGCTTCGGTTCGCTGGCGGGCGTAGCGAAGGCGAAAGGGGAGATCTTCAACGGCCTGCCCGCGAACGGCACTGCCATTCTGAACGCCGACAGCAACGACTGGCCGCACTGGCAGGCGAACCTGCACGGCAAGCGCGTATGGCGCTTCTCGCCACAGGCGGCCGACAGCGATTTTACCGCGCGCGATATCCGTCTGACCGTAGACGGCACTCATTTCATCATGCAGACGCCGCGCGGCGACATCGACGTTACGCTGCCGCTGCCGGGTCGTCATAACATCGCTAACGCGCTGGCTGCCGCCGCGCTGGCGCTGTCGGTCGACGCGCCGCTTAGCGCCATTCAGAGCGGGCTGAAAAGCCTGCAGGCCGTTCCTGGCCGCCTGTTCCCGATTCGTCTCTCTGAGAAGCAGCTGCTGCTCGACGACAGCTATAACGCCAATGTCGGCTCGATGACGGCCGCCGCGCAAGTGCTGGGCGAAATGCCCGGCTACCGCGTAATGGTAGTAGGCGATATGGCGGAGCTGGGCGAAGAGGCGGAGCAGTGCCATCGCGAGGTCGGGCTGGCGGCGAAAGCCGCAGGGGTCGATCGCGTGCTGAGCGTCGGCGCGCTGAGCGCGCACATTAGTGAAAGCAGTGGGGTTGGCGAACATTTCGCCACAAAAACCGCGCTGACTGAACGTTTACGGACGCTGTTGTCCGAACATCGGGAATTAACCGTTTTGATTAAAGGTTCGCGTAGTGCTGCCATGGAGCAGGTCGTGCAGAACCTACAGGAGATGGGAACATGTTAGTCTGGCTGGCCGAGCATCTGGTCGCTTTTTATTCCGGCTTCAACGTCTTTTCGTATCTGACGTTTCGCGCCATTGTCAGCCTGCTGACCGCTTTATTTATCTCTTTATGGATGGGGCCTCGCCTGATTGCCTGGCTGCAAAAGCTGCAAATCGGCCAGGTAGTGCGCAACGACGGTCCGGAATCGCACTTCAGCAAGCGCGGTACGCCGACCATGGGCGGGATTATGATCCTCACCTCGATCACCGTTTCGGTGCTGATGTGGGCTTATCCTTCGAATCCCTATGTCTGGTGCGTACTGGTGGTGCTGGTGGGCTTTGGCATCATCGGCTTTGTCGATGACTATCGCAAAGTGGTGCGTAAAGACACGAAGGGCCTGATCGCGCGCTGGAAATATTTCTGGATGTCGGTGATTTCGCTGGGCGTGGCGTTTGCGCTCTACGCCGCCGGTAAAGGGACGCCCGCGACGCAGCTGGTGGTGCCTTTCTTCAAAGATATCATGCCCCAGCTTGGCCTGTTCTACGTGGTGCTCGCCTACTTCGTTATCGTCGGCACCGGCAACGCCGTTAACCTGACCGACGGTCTGGACGGGCTGGCAATTATGCCGACCGTATTCGTCGCGGCAGGGTTCGCGCTGGTGGCCTGGGCGACCGGCAACGTTAAGTTCGCTGAGTATCTCCATATTCCCTATTTACGCCATGCGGGCGAGCTGGTGATCGTCTGTACCGCTATCGTCGGGGCAGGGCTGGGCTTCTTGTGGTTCAACACCTATCCGGCGCAGGTCTTTATGGGCGACGTGGGTTCGCTGGCGCTGGGCGGCGCGCTCGGCACGCTGGCTGTGCTGCTGCGTCAGGAGTTTTTGCTGGTGATTATGGGCGGCGTGTTTGTGGTCGAGACGCTCTCTGTGATCCTGCAGGTAGGATCGTTCAAGCTACGCGGACAGCGCATTTTCCGCATGGCACCGATTCATCATCACTATGAACTGAAAGGCTGGCCGGAACCGCGCGTGATCGTGCGCTTCTGGATCATCTCGCTGATGCTGGTGCTTATTGGCCTGGCCACGCTGAAGGTACGTTAATTATGGCTGACTATCGGGGCAGAAAAGTCGTCATTATCGGGCTGGGCCTGACCGGGCTCTCCTGTGTTGATTTCTTTTTAGCGCAAGGCGTAACGCCGCGCGTGATGGATACCCGTGTGTCGCCGCCGGGACTCGACAAGCTGCCTGAGCAGGTAGAGCGCTATACCGGCGGGTTGAACAGCGACTGGCTGCTGGCGGCGGATCTTATCGTCGCGAGCCCAGGCATCGCGCTGGCGCATCCGGCGCTCAGCGAGGCGGCAGATGCGGGCGTTGAGATCGTCGGCGATATTGAGCTTTTCTGCCGCGAAGCGCAGGCGCCGATCGTCGCGATCACCGGTTCCAACGGCAAAAGCACCGTCACCACGCTGGTTGGCGAAATGGCGCGGGCCGCTGGCTGGCAGGTTGGTGTCGGCGGCAATATCGGCCTGCCGGCGCTGTCGCTGCTGAAGTCGCCCGCGCAGCTCTATGTGCTGGAGCTTTCCAGCTTTCAGCTGGAGACCACGTTCAGCCTGAAGGCCGCGGCGGCGACCATTCTTAACGTCACCGAAGATCATATGGATCGCTATCCGCTCGGCATGCAGCAGTATCGCGCCGCGAAGCTGCGTATCTATGAAAATGCGCGAGTATGCGTAGTCAACGCTGACGATGCGATGACGATGCCGGTGCGCGGCGCCGATGCGCGCTGCGTCAGTTTCGGCATCGACTTTGGCGACTATCACCTTAACCGCCAGCAGGGCGCGACCTGGCTGCGCGTGAAGGGCGAAAAAGTGCTCAACACCGACGAGATGAAACTGGTGGGGCAGCACAACTATACCAATGCGCTGGCGGCGCTGGCGCTGGCGGATGCCGTGGGCCTGCCTCGCGCTTCCAGCCTGGCGGCGCTGACCAGCTTTAGCGGGCTGGCGCATCGTTTTCAGCTGGTGCATGAGGCGAAGGGCGTGCGCTGGATCAACGACTCTAAAGCCACCAACGTCGGCAGCACCGAGGCGGCGCTTAACGGTCTGCAGGTTAAAGGCCGACTCTGGCTGCTGCTGGGCGGCGACGGCAAATCGGCCGATTTTTCCCCGCTGGCGCGCTACGTGCAGGACGAGAAGGTTCATCTCTACTGCTTTGGCCGCGATGGCGACGCGCTGGCTGCGCTGCGCCCTGACAGCGCCGTGCGCACCGAGACGATGCAGCAGGCGATGGAGCAGATTGCGCCGCAGCTGCAGCCTGGCGATATGGTATTGCTCTCGCCAGCCTGCGCCAGCCTCGATCAGTTCCGTAATTTCGAGCAGCGTGGCGACCGCTTCGCGCAACTGGCGAAGGAGTTAGGCTGATGCGTATTCCTGGCGCCGGACTGATAATCGGACTTTTTGCTTTTGTCGGCAGCCGACTGAAAGACTGGGTAATGGGCGCGCGCGAAAGCGACGACTCCGCGCTGGTGCTCTATGACCGCACGCTGCTGTGGCTGACCTTCGGCCTGGCGATTGTGGGCTTTGTGATGGTGACCTCGGCTTCTATGCCGGTCGGTCAGCGTCTGAACGACGATCCCTTTTACTTCGCCAAGCGCGACGCGTTCTATATTGCGCTGGGTCTCGGCATCGCGCTGGTCACGCTACGCGTGCCGATGGATTTCTGGCAGCGCTACAGCAACGCCATGCTGCTGGCTTCGGTAGTGATGCTGCTTATCGTGCTGGTCGTGGGCAGCTCGGTGAACGGCGCGTCTCGCTGGATCGCTCTGGGTCCGCTGCGTATTCAGCCCGCGGAGCTGTCGAAGCTGTCGCTGTTCTGCTATCTCGCCAGCTATCTGGTGCGTAAGGTCGAGGAAGTGCGAAATAACTTCTGGGGCTTCTGCAAACCGATGGGCGTGATGGTGGTGCTGGCTGTGCTGCTGCTGGCGCAGCCTGACCTCGGCACCGTGGTCGTGCTGTTCGTCACCACGCTGGCGATGCTCTTCCTGGCGGGCGCGAAGCTGTGGCAGTTCCTGGCGATTATCGGCTCCGGCATTTTCGCCGTGGTGCTGCTGATTATCGCCGAGCCCTACCGCATGCGTCGCGTGACTTCCTTCTGGAACCCCTGGGAAGATCCCTTCGGCAGCGGTTATCAGCTGACGCAGTCGCTGATGGCGTTTGGCCGCGGCGAGTTCTGGGGACAGGGGCTCGGTAATTCGGTGCAAAAGCTGGAATATCTGCCGGAAGCGCATACCGACTTTATCTTCTCCATCATCGGCGAGGAGCTGGGTTATATCGGTGTGGTTTTAGCGTTGTTGATGGTATTCTTCGTCGCTTTTCGTGCGATGTCGATTGGCCGCCGCGCGCTGGAGATCGATCAACGTTTTTCCGGCTTTCTGGCCTGCTCGATCGGCGTGTGGTTCAGCTTCCAGGCGCTGGTAAACGTCGGCGCGGCAGCGGGCATGCTGCCGACGAAAGGTCTGACGCTGCCGTTAATCAGCTACGGCGGCTCCAGCCTGCTGATTATGTCGACCGCGATCGTGTTTTTGCTGCGTATTGATTATGAAACGCGCCTGACCAAAGCGCAGGCGTTTACCCGAGGTGCCCGATGAGTGGGAAGCGTTTGATGGTGATGGCGGGCGGAACCGGCGGGCATGTCTTCCCCGGTCTGGCCGTCGCCCATCATCTGATGGAACAGGGGTGGCAGGTTCGCTGGCTCGGTACGGCCGACAGAATGGAAGCGGATCTGGTGCCGAAACACGGTATTGAGATTGATTTTATCCGCATCAGCGGCCTGCGCGGCAAGGGGCTGAAAGCGCTGCTGCTGGCGCCGATGCGTATTTTCAACGCCTGGCGTCAGGCGCGCGCCATTATGCGGGCGTGGAAGCCGGATGTGGTGCTGGGCATGGGCGGTTACGTCTCGGGGCCTGGCGGCCTCGCCGCCTGGAGCTGCGGCATCCCGGTGGTGCTGCATGAGCAGAACGGCATTGCCGGACTGACCAACAAGTGGCTGGCGAAGATCGCCAGCAAAGTGATGCAGGCGTTTCCCGGCGCCTTTCCGCATGCGGACGTCGTCGGCAACCCGGTACGTACCGATGTGCTGGCGCTGCCGCTGCCGGAGCACCGTCTGGCTAACCGCAGCGGCCCGGTCCGCGTGCTGGTGGTCGGCGGCAGCCAGGGCGCGCGCGTGCTGAATCAGACGCTGCCGCAGGTCGCGGCCGCGCTGGGCGACACGATCACGCTGTGGCACCAGACCGGTAAAGGGGCGCTGCAGGATGTGCTTAAGGCCTATCAGCAGGTCGGCCAGACACAGCATAAGGTTACGGAATTTATTGATGATATGGCGGCCGCCTACGCCTGGGCGGATGTGGTGGTTTGCCGCTCCGGCGCGCTGACCGTCAGCGAAATCGCCGCAGCGGGTTTACCGGCGATTTTCGTGCCCTTTCAGCATAAAGATCGTCAGCAGTACTGGAATGCGTTGCCGCTGGAAAAAGCGGGCGCAGCCAAAATTTTTGAGCAGCCGCAGTTTACCGCGGATGCCGTGGCGGAGACGCTGCGCCACTGGGATCGCCCCACACTATTGAACATGGCGGAAAAAGCCCGTCAGGTGGCGATCCCCGATGCAACCGAACGGGTTGCGCAAGAAGTGGCGCGCGCCGCGAAGTGATAAATCGGGTCAGCGTAGCTGGCCGGTGCCGCAACAGGCACAGATAAAGATGACAGGTAACTGAGAACGATGAATACACAACAACTGGCAAAACTGCGCTCCATTGTGCCCGAGATGCGTCGCGTCCGGCACATTCACTTTGTCGGCATCGGCGGTGCCGGCATGGGCGGTATTGCCGAAGTGTTGGCGAACGAGGGTTACCATATTAGCGGCTCCGATCTGGCGCCGAACGCGGTGACGCAGCATCTGGCGGCGCTGGGCGCCATCATTTATTTCAACCATCGCCCGGAGAACGTCACCGACGCCAGCGTCGTGGTGGTCTCCAGCGCGGTGGCGCAGGACAACCCGGAACTGGTCGCGGCGCGCGAACAGCGTATCCCCGTTATCCGTCGCGCTGAGATGCTGGCGGAGCTGATGCGTTTTCGGCATGGCATCGCCATTGCCGGAACGCACGGCAAAACCACGACTACAGCGATGGTATCAAGCATCTATGCCGAAGGCGGTCTGGATCCGACCTTCGTCAACGGCGGGCTGGTTAAGGCCGCGGGCACGCACGCGCGGCTCGGCAGCAGCCGTTACCTGATTGCGGAAGCGGACGAGAGCGACGCCTCTTTCCTGCATCTGCAGCCGATGGTGGCGGTGGTGACCAATATCGAAGCTGACCACATGGACACCTATCAGGGCGACTTTGAGAACCTGAAGCAGACATTTATTAATTTTCTGCACAACCTGCCGTTTTACGGCCGCGCGGTCATGTGCATTGATGATGTGGTGATCCGCGATCTGATCCCTCGGGTCGGACGGCACATCACCACCTACGGTTTCAGCGACGACGCTGACGTGCGCATTGAGCACTATGAGCAGCGCGGCGCGCAGGGGCATTTTACGCTGGTGCGTCATGACAAGCCGCGCCTGCAGGTGACGCTGAACGCCCCTGGCCGCCATAACGCGCTCAACGCGGCGGCGGCAGTTGCGGTAGCGAGCGAAGAGGGCATTGAAGACGACGCCATTCTCGCCGCGCTGGAAAGTTTCCAGGGCACAGGCCGTCGCTTCGACCTGCTGGGCGAATTCCCGACGGAGCCGGTGAATGGCAACCCGGGCACCGCGATGCTGGTAGATGATTACGGCCACCATCCGACGGAAGTTGACGCCACGATTAAGGCGGCGCGCGCCGGCTGGCCGGATAAAAAGCTGGTAATGGTCTTTCAGCCGCACCGTTATACGCGCACCCGCGACCTGTTCGACGATTTCGCCAATGTGCTGTCGCAGGTCGACGTGCTGCTGATGCTGGATGTCTACTCGGCGGGCGAAACGCCGATTCCAGGCGCGGACAGCCGGGCGCTGTGCCGCTCTATTCGCGGCCGCGGCAAGGTCGATCCGGTACTGGTGCCGGATCATGACGCGCTGCCGGAAATGCTGGCGCCGCTGCTGTCGGGCAACGATCTGATTCTGGTGCAGGGCGCCGGTAACGTAGGCAAAGTGGCGCGCAAGCTGGCGGAGTGCAAGCTGCAGCCGGAGCGTAAAGCGGAGGAGCGTCATGGCTGATAAAGTCGCTGTCCTGATGGGCGGCACCTCGGCGGAGCGCGAGGTTTCGCTGATGTCGGGCAAGGCAGTGCTGGCGGGGCTGCGCGAAGCGGGCATCAACGCGCACGCGGTCGACACGCGCGAAGTCTCGGTGCTGACGCTGAAAGAGCAGGGCTTCGACGCTGCCTTTATTGCGCTGCACGGTCGCGGAGGCGAAGACGGCACCCTGCAGGCGGTACTGGAATTTTTGCAGCTGCCCTATACCGGCAGCGGCGTAATGGCGTCAGCCATTACTATGGATAAGCTGCGCACCAAATTACTCTGGCAGGGGCGCGGTTTACCGTCAGGCCGTTTTGTCTGGCTGACGCGCGAGCAGTATCAGGCAGGTCTGACCGCGGAAACGCGCAACGCCGTTGAGGCGCTCGGCCTGCCGCTGTTCGTCAAGCCGAGCAGCGAAGGCTCAAGCGTCGGCATCAGCCGCGTCAACGCGCTGGAAGCGCTGCCTGCGGCGCTGGATGAAGCCTTTCGTCATGACGATAACGTGTTAATCGAAGCTTTTCTCAGCGGCGCTGAGTACACCGTCGGCATTATTGGCGATCACATTCTGCCTTCAATACGCATTCAGACCGCCAGCGAGTTCTATGACTATGAAGCAAAATACATTTCTGACGATACTCAATACTTCTGCCCGGCAGGATTAAGCGCGGAGCGGGAGGCGGAGCTGCAGAAACTGGTATGGGACGCATGGCGCGCGCTGGGCTGTAGCGGCTGGGGACGCGTAGATGTTATGGCGGACGGTGAAGGCAATTTCCAGCTGCTGGAGGTGAATACCTCGCCGGGAATGACCAGCCACAGCCTGGTGCCGATGGCGGCCAGAGAAGCGGGAATGAGCTTCTCCCGGCTGGTGGCGCGTATTCTGGAGCTGGCCGACTGATATGTCACAGGCGGCACTTAACGCACGGAACCGCGAGCCTCAGGAGCGCGTGCGCACGGGGCGCAGCAACGGGGCCAGACTTTTCGGCATCGTTTTTTTGCTGATGGTCATTGGCATTATGATTTTCGGCGGGCTGGTCGTGCTGAAGTGGATGAACGACGCGTCGCGACTGCCGCTCTCAAAACTGGTGGTGACGGGCGAAACCCACTACACCACGCACGATGATATTCGCCAGGCGATTTTGTCGCTGGGCGCGCCGGGCACCTTTATGTCGCAGGATGTCAACATCCTGCAGCAGCAGATTGAGCGTTTGCCGTGGATTAAGCAGGTCAGCGTGCGCAAGCAGTGGCCTGACGAGCTGAAGATCCATCTGGTGGAGTATGTGCCGGTGGCGCGCTGGAACGATCTGCATATGGTGGATGCGGACGGCGTCTCCTTCAGCGTACCGGCCAGCCACATCGGCAAAGAAACGATGCCGATGCTGTACGGACCGGAAGGCAGTGAAAAAGAGGTGTTGGCGGGTTACCACAGCATGAGCGACGTGCTGAAGGCCAACAAATTTACCCTGAAGGTAGCGTCGATGACGGCGCGGCGGTCATGGCAGCTGGTCACCAGCGACGATGTGCGCATCGAACTGGGACGCGGCGAACCCATGAAACGTCTCAACCGATTTATTGAGCTCTATCCGGCGTTGCAGCAGCAAGGGCAGAACGAGCACAAGCGTATCAGCTATGTGGATTTGCGGTACGACTCGGGTGCAGCCGTGGGCTGGACGCCGGAGCCCGTAGAGCTCCAGGACAGTAATCAGCAACAGAACCAGGCACAGGCTAAACAATGATCAAGGCAACGGACAGAAAACTGGTAGTTGGACTCGAAATTGGCACCGCGAAGGTTGCCGCCCTGGTTGGGGAAATTCTGCCCGATGGCATGGTCAACATTATCGGGGTGGGCAGCTGCCCGTCTCGCGGTATGGATAAAGGCGGCGTAAACGACCTTGAGTCGGTGGTGAAATGCGTACAGCGCGCCATCGATCAGGCCGAGCTGATGGCGGATTGCCAGATCTCTTCCGTCTATCTTGCTTTATCGGGCAAACATATCAGCTGTCAGAACGAAATCGGGATGGTTCCGATTTCCGAAGAGGAAGTGACTCAGGATGATGTGGAGAATGTCGTACACACTGCGAAGTCAGTGCGCGTGCGCGATGAGCACCGCATCCTGCATGTTATTCCTCAGGAATACGCTATCGATTATCAGGAAGGCATTAAAAATCCGGTGGGTCTCTCGGGCGTGCGCATGCAGGCGAAAGTGCACCTGATCACATGTCACAACGATATGGCGAAAAATATCGTCAAAGCCGTTGAACGTTGTGGCCTGAAAGTTGACCAACTGATTTTTGCCGGCCTGGCGTCCAGTTTTGCCGTGTTGACGGAAGACGAACGTGAACTTGGCGTCTGTGTTGTCGACGTCGGTGGCGGTACAATGGATATCGCTGTTTATACAGGCGGGGCGCTGCGTCACACTAAAGTGATCCCTTATGCAGGTAACGTGGTCACCAGCGATATCGCCTATGCTTTCGGCACGCCGCCGACAGACGCAGAGGCGATTAAGGTTCGCCACGGTTGCGCGCTGGGTTCGATTGTCGGCAAAGACGAAAACGTCGAAGTGCCGAGCGTTGGCGGACGACCGCCGCGCAGTCTGCAACGGCAGACGCTGGCTGAAGTGATCGAGCCGCGATACACCGAATTGCTGAATCTGGTTAATGACGAGATTTTGCAGCTACAGGAACAACTGCGTCAGCAGGGCGTTAAGCATCATCTGGCTGCCGGGATCGTGCTGACCGGAGGTGCTGCGCAAATTGAAGGGCTGGCCGCCTGCGCGCAACGCGTTTTTCATACGCAGGTGCGCATTGGACAGCCGCTCAATATCACAGGATTGACGGATTACGCGCAGGAACCTTATTACTCAACCGCAGTGGGGCTGCTGCACTATGGCAAAGAGTCCCATATGAACGGCGATGCAGAGACGGAAAAACGCGCATCGGTGGGCAACTGGTTCAAGCGCATTAATAGCTGGTTGAAGAAAGAATTTTAATTTTAGAAAGGAGACCATGCAGGCACTGTTTATGGTCTCCAGGCGACAGGCACATAACGGAGAGAAATCATGTTTGAACCGATGGAATTGACCAATGACGCGGTGATTAAAGTCATCGGCGTCGGCGGCGGCGGCGGCAACGCCGTAGAGCACATGGTACGCGAGCGTATCGAAGGTGTAGAATTCTTCGCTGTGAACACCGACGCCCAGGCGTTGCGTAAAACAGCGGTTGGCCAGACGATCCAGATCGGCACCAATATCACCAAAGGTCTGGGTGCTGGGGCGAATCCGGAAGTTGGTCGTACCTCGGCTGAAGAAGATCGCGAAGCACTGCGTTCTGCGCTGGAGGGAGCAGACATGGTGTTTATCGCTGCCGGTATGGGCGGCGGTACCGGTACCGGCGCTGCGCCGGTAGTCGCGGAAGTGGCCAAAGACCTGGGCATTCTGACCGTTGCGGTCGTGACCAAGCCGTTCAACTTCGAAGGCAAAAAGCGTATGGCTTTTGCCGAGCAGGGCATCGCTGAACTGTCGAAGCATGTGGATTCGCTGATCACTATCCCGAACGACAAGCTGCTGAAAGTGCTGGGTCGCGGCATCTCTCTGCTCGACGCCTTCGGCGCGGCAAACGACGTGCTGAAAGGCGCGGTACAGGGCATCGCCGAGCTGATTACGCGTCCGGGCCTGATGAACGTCGACTTCGCTGACGTGCGCACCGTTATGTCCGAAATGGGCTACGCCATGATGGGCTCCGGCGTCGCTTGCGGTGAAGACCGTGCGGAAGAAGCGGCAGAAATGGCGATTTCCAGCCCGCTGCTGGAAGATATCGATCTTTCTGGCGCGCGCGGCGTGCTGGTCAACATCACGGCGGGCTTCGACCTGCGTCTGGATGAGTTCGAAACCGTGGGTAACACCATCCGCGCCTTCGCCTCCGACAATGCGACCGTGGTTATCGGTACCTCGCTGGATCCAGAGATGAACGACGAGCTGCGCGTTACCGTGGTAGCAACCGGCATCGGTATGGACAAGCGTCCTGAAATCACGCTGGTGACCAACAAGCCTGCCAGCCAGCCGGTCATGGATCATCGCTATCAGCAGCACGGCATGTCGCCGCTGCCGCAGGAGCAAAAACCGGCAGCGAAAGTGGTCAACGACCAGAGCGCGCAGTCAAACAAAGAGCCCGATTACCTTGATATTCCAGCGTTTCTGCGTAAGCAGGCCGACTAGGAATAACCTGAGAATTGGGATTCTCCGCTCTTTGTGCTAAAGTGTTCGCCCGCTGGTAAAGTATACTAGCGGTCGGATGGGTAATATTGCGAGATAATACGATGATCAAACAAAGGACTTTAAAACGTATTGTTCAGGCGACTGGCGTCGGTTTGCATACCGGCAAGAAAGTCACACTGACATTACGCCCTGCGTCGGCTAATACCGGGGTCATCTATCGTCGCACTGACTTGAATCCACCGGTTGATTTCCCGGCTGATGCAAAATACGTGCGCGACACCATGCTGAGTACCTGCCTGGTGAATGATGAAGGCGTGCGTATTTCAACGGTTGAGCATCTGAACGCCGCGCTGGCCGGTCTGGGCATCGACAACATTATTGTTGAAGTGGATGCGCCAGAAATCCCGATCATGGACGGCAGCGCCGCGCCCTTTATCTATCTGCTGATGGATGCGGGCATTGAGCAGCTGAACAGCGCGAAGAAATTTGTGCGCGTTAAGCAGACTGTTCGCGTGGAAGATGGCGATAAGTGGGCTGAGATTAAGCCGTACAACGGTTTTTCTCTCGATTTCACTATCGACTTCAACCATCCGGCGATCGACTCCAGCTCTCAGCGCTATCAGCTGAACTTCTCTGCCGACTCTTTTGTTCGTCAGATCAGCCGCGCCCGTACCTTCGGCTTTATGCGTGAAATCGAGTACCTGCAATCCAAAGGCCTGTGCCTGGGCGGTAGTCTGGATTGCGCTATCGGCCTCGACGATTTTCGCGTGCTGAACGAAGAAGGCTTGCGTTTTGAAGACGAATTCGTTCGTCATAAAATGCTTGATGCAATCGGCGACCTGTTTATGTGCGGCCATAATATTATCGGCGCGTTTACCGCGTTCAAATCAGGCCACGCACTGAACAACAAGCTGCTGCAGGCCGTCCTGGCGAAACAGGAAGCCTGGGAATGGGCTACCTTCGAAGACGAAGCGGAACTCCCGCTGGCATTCAAGGCACCAAACCTGGTTCTGGCTTAATTACCCCAGAACGTTGAAAGGCTGGTTATGCTGACACCCCTCTCCGGTCAGCGGCGCCAGCTTTTTTATTGCCTGTTTTGCTCCTCTGAGATTTCCGGCACGCCTCGCAATAAATGATGTCATGCTGCTGAAACGCTGAACAATCAGGCGTCTTTTCTTCCAGAGCGACTTTAAACACTGATGTGGTCGCCCCACATTAATGGTACTATCAGGCGCTCTGAAAAGCTGAGCGCCGCTGTTCAAAGACGAGCGGCAAACCCCCAACAACGACGCGATCGTTGATGCGCAATGGAAGAGCTGTGATCGGAATTTTTCTACGCTGGCGACACTTAGGCAGACGCTATTTCTGGCCTCATCTTCTGTTGGGGATGGTGGCGGCCAGCTTTGGTTTGCCTGTCTGCGCGCAGAGTGCCGAACTTAACACCTCATCTGAATCCTCTTCCAGCAGCCTGTTCGTCGGTAACGCCGCGCGCTTCGATCACCTGATCCGGCTGCAGGAAACGGCGCGACGTCCCAGCTTTACTATCGATTACTGGCATCAGCACGCCATCCGCACCGTTATCCGCCACCTTTCGTTTACCTTAACGCCGCAGGCGGAAACACCGGATACTGTCCCGCTGGCTGCGCATAAGCTGGCGCTTATCGATTCGCTCCAGGCGTTACTGACCACGCACACTTCTCTGCGTCAGCCGTCGCAGCAGGTCGCGCAGGCGCCGCGTGAAGCCCTCGTACCTGTCACTTCGCTGGCCGACTGGCGCAGCAAAACGCATGCAATTCGCGCCGGACCGTCTACGCTGCTTGTCTGAAACCGTTATTTAAATACCCTTTTTCATTATCGCAGCCCGTGTAAAGCGGCTGAATTGAGAAGTTTTTAATATGTTAATCAAACTGTTAACGAAAGTATTTGGCAGCAGCAACGATCGTACTCTGCGCCGTATGCGCAAAGTGGTAGACGTCATCAACAAGATGGAGCCGGATTTCGAGAAACTTTCAGACGATGAGCTGAAAGCGAAAACCAATGAATTCCGTGAGCGTCTGAAAAAGGGCGAGTCGCTGGAAAGCCTGATCCCGGAAGCTTTCGCAACGGTACGTGAAGCGAGTAAGCGTGTCTTCGGCATGCGCCACTTTGACGTGCAGCTGATTGGCGGCATGGTGCTGAACGATCGCTGTATTGCTGAGATGCGTACCGGTGAAGGTAAAACGCTGACCGCGACGCTGCCTGCCTATCTCAATGCGCTGAGCGGCAAAGGCGTGCACGTCGTGACCGTCAACGACTATCTGGCGCAGCGCGATGCGGAAAACAACCGCCCGCTGTTTGAATTCCTTGGCCTGAGCGTCGGCATTAACCTGCCTGGCATGCCTTCTGTGGCGAAGCGTGAAGCCTACGCGGCAGATATCACCTACGGCACCAACAACGAATATGGTTTCGACTATCTGCGCGACAACATGGCGTTCAGCCCGGAAGAGCGCGTACAGCGCAAGCTGAACTACGCGCTGGTGGACGAAGTTGACTCCATTTTGATCGATGAAGCGCGTACGCCGCTGATTATTTCCGGCCCGGCTGAAGACAGTTCTGAGCTCTATATCAAGGTCAACAAAATCATCCCTAGCCTGGTACGTCAGGAGAAAGAAGATTCTGATAACTTCCAGGGTGAAGGCGATTTCTGGGTCGACGAGAAAGCGCGCCAGGCGCATATGACCGAGCGCGGTCTGGTCAAAGTCGAAGAGCTGCTGGTTAGCCAGAACATTATGGCCGAGGGCGAATCGCTCTACTCGCCGACCAACATTATGCTGATGCATCACGTCACGGCGGCCTTACGCGCGCATGCGCTGTTTACGCGCGACGTAGATTACATCGTAAAAGATGGTGAAGTGGTTATCGTCGACGAGCACACCGGCCGTACCATGCAGGGCCGCCGCTGGTCTGACGGCCTGCATCAGGCGATTGAAGCTAAAGAAGGCGTAGAAATCCAGAACGAGAACCAGACGCTGGCTTCCATCACCTTCCAGAACTACTTCCGTCTCTATGAGAAGCTGGCCGGTATGACCGGTACGGCGGACACCGAGGCTTTTGAGTTCAGCTCCATCTATAAACTCGACACGATTGTGGTGCCAACCAACCGTCCGATGGTGCGTAAAGATCTGCCCGATCTGGTCTATATGACCGAAAAAGAGAAGATCGACGCGATCATTGAAGATATTCGCGAGCGTACCGCAAATGGCCAGCCGGTGCTGGTGGGTACGATTTCCATCGAAAAATCGGAAGTGGTCTCTAACGAACTGACGCGCGCGGGCATCAAGCACAACGTGCTGAACGCCAAATTCCACGCCCGTGAAGCGGACATCGTGGCGCAGGCTGGTCAGCCGGGCGCGGTCACCATCGCGACCAACATGGCGGGTCGTGGTACCGACATTATGCTGGGCGGCAGCTGGCATGCGGAAGTTGCTGAGCTGGAAGAGCCCACCGAAGCGCAGATTGAAGCGATCAAAGCCGCGTGGCAGCAACGCCATGATGCGGTACTGGCTTCAGGCGGTCTGCACATTATCGGCACTGAGCGTCATGAATCGCGCCGTATCGACAACCAGCTGCGCGGCCGCGCCGGTCGTCAGGGCGACGCCGGTTCTTCCCGTTTCTATCTGTCGATGGAAGATGCGCTGATGCGTATTTTCGCCTCGGATCGCGTCTCTAATATGATGCGTAAACTGGGTATGAAGCCTGGCGAAGCGATTGAGCACCCGTGGGTGACCAAAGCTATCGCCAACGCGCAGCGTAAAGTGGAAAGCCGCAACTTCGATATTCGTAAGCAGCTGCTTGAGTATGACGACGTGGCGAACGACCAGCGTCGCGCTATCTACAGCCAGCGCAACGAATTGCTGGACGTCGCCGACGTCAGCGAAACCATTAACAGCATTCGCGAGGACGTATTCAAAACCACCATCGACAGCTACATTCCGCCGCAGTCGCTGGAGGAGATGTGGGACGTGCCGGGTCTTGAAGAGCGTCTGCGCAACGACTTCGATCTTGATCTGCCGATCGCCGAGTGGCTGGATAAAGAGCCGGATCTGCATGAAGAGACGCTGCGCGAGCGCATCATGACGCATGCCCGTGAGAGCTACGCCAGTAAGGAAGAGGTTGTCGGCGTTGAGATGATGCGCAACTTCGAAAAAGGCGTGATGCTGCAGACGCTGGACTCGCTGTGGAAAGAGCATCTGGCGGCGATGGACTACCTGCGTCAGGGCATCCATCTGCGCGGCTACGCGCAGAAAGATCCGAAGCAGGAGTACAAACGCGAATCTTTCGCTATGTTCGCGGCGATGCTGGAGTCGCTGAAGTATGAAGTGGTCAGCACCCTGAGCAAGGTGCAGGTTCGTATGCCGGAAGAAGTCGAAGCGATGGAGCAGCAGCGTCGCGAAGAAGCTGAACGTCTGGCGCAGCAGCAGCAGCTCAGCCATGTCGATGATGAAGCCGCCGCAGCGGCGTCGCTGGCGGCGCAGAGCGGCGAGCATAAAGTCGGACGCAACGATCCTTGCCCATGCGGCTCCGGTAAAAAATATAAGCAGTGTCATGGCCGACTGGCCTGACAGACGCTAAGAAAAAGGAGCTTCGGCTCCTTTTTTCTTGCCCGCGGAGTGTGATTAACATTACGCCGCCCATGCTTTAGAATCAGCGCACATTGACTCACCTGACGTGGAAAAACCTTATGAAGCACCTGCAGGTTGCCGTTGGCATCATCCGTAACGCCGATAAACAGATCTTTCTGGCTCAGCGCCCGGCCTCATCGCATATGGCGAATATGTGGGAGTTCCCCGGTGGCAAAATCGAGGCGGGGGAGAGCGCTGAAGAGGCGCTGAAGCGCGAGCTGCTGGAAGAGACAGGCATTGACGTGACGCAGGCGACAGCGATTGGCGCAGCGGATCATACCTACGAAGATCTGCGCGTTACGCTGAACTTCTTTCTGGTGGAAGGCTGGAACGGCGAACCGTGGGGACGTGAAGGGCAGCCGCAGCGCTGGGTGGCGCAAAGCGCGCTGGTGGCGGAAGAGTTCCCGCCAGCTAACCATACGCTGATTGCACGTCTGGTCGCCGGCGAGCTTTAACAGCAGGGGCTGCGCCCCTGCTCTCAGTGCTGCTCTTCGCTCCAGTCCTCGCTGTCGTTCAGATCGCCCTCGCTGGGAATGCGTTTCTCTTCCTCTGCCCATTCGCCTAAGTCAATCAGCTGGCAGCGCTTGCTACAGAATGGGCGCCACGGGCTGAGTTCATCCCAGATTACATCTCTACCGCAGTGCGGGCACTGAACGGTAATCACTTCATTTTGCATAGCTACCTCTAACAACAGGCCAGTTCAAAGTTGAGTCGTGCGGGTACTTCGCCATGTTCGCTGTCCAGCGGCAGGAAACGGATGGCGTAACGACTTTTGTGGCCGGAAACCTGGGGGTAAAGCGCATCTTCCAGCTGCAGCTGCAGGCGCAGCAGTTCCGCACCCTCCGCATTATCCTGATAAAAACCGTTCAGGCTGGTCTGATGGCGGAATGCCCCCGACTGACGAATAAGATCCAGAATCATCGCCAGGCTCTGATGCAGCGGCTCCAGCGTCTCCAGCCAGGCGGCGACGTGGCTGTCGCGCATCTCCTGAGGCTGATGCAGCCAGATATGCAGTCCTGGCAGATCGAAACTACAGCATCCGCCGGGAATGCTAAGCCGTTGACGCACCAGCCCGATAAGCCGATCCTCACGCAGCTGCTGCCCCATACGCGGCGCACTGTTGAGCTGAACTGCCTGCGCGCGTAGCTGGTCGCGCAGCGCATCGACCACGGCCATATCAACGCCGGGTACGTCAGCCCAGGCGCGCAGTTTTTGCTGCTGACGCTCCAGCTCTTTCAGGAGTTCAGTGCGCATATCGCCGCGCTCGAAAATATCCAGCAGCTCGCCGATGATGCGGAAAAAGGTCAGGGCCGAGGCGGTACGGGTTATCGGCACGGTTTCCTGCAGCTGCTGGATCAGGAATTCCACGCGCAACCAGGTGCGCATTTTTTCATTCAGAGGATGTTCAAACAGAACGACTGTACTCATGGCGTTAATCCTGTTGCGTTGCCGCCAGCGCCAGATAGCGCTGGTGCAGGGCGGCAACCTGCGGCAGCGCCTCATCGGGCGTGCCGCTGTTATTGATGACGTCGTCGGCTACGGCGAGGCGCGCGCTGCGCGTCGCCTGAGCGGACAGAATATTTTGCGCCTGCTGTCGGTCGATGCCGTCGCGCTGGATAGTGCGCATGAGCTGTGTCGCTTCATCGACGTCGACGACCAGTACGCGATCCGCCTGGCGCTGCAGGCCATTCTCGACCAGCAGCGGCACGACCCACAGCACATAGGGCGCTGTGGTCAGCGCTTTCAGCTGCTGCGTGCGGGCGTTAATCAGGGGATGAAGCAGATTATTCAGCCAGGTTTTTTCATCAGGCGACCGGAAAATAATGTCTCTCAGCCGGGCGCGATTCAGCGTACCTTCTTCCGTCAGGATGCCGTTGCCGTGGCGCTCTGCGATTTTCTGTAGCGCCGCCGAGCCTGGCTCGACCACTTCGCGCGCAATAACATCCGCGTCGATAATGGGTACGCCAAGCGCCGCAAAAGCATTGGCGATGGTGCTCTTTCCACTGCCGATTCCACCGGTCAGCGCCACGGTATAAGGCATATCACTCTCTCAGGCGCGCTACACAGCCAGGCAAGCCGAAGCGCAGAACTGTGTGCGCGATCACAATGAAAATTCTCAGCTAAATTTATGGGATTGTAGCTTAAATAAAGTGAAATTCGCAGTCTTGTCGGCAGGCGTATGGCGCGTATGATTATGCCACTGGAGCCGTGCGCGCTACCCGAACTGCGGTTCGTTGCCACTTACCAGGACATTTTTTATGCGTATTGAAGAAGATTTAAAGCTGGGTTTTAAAGATGTACTGATCCGTCCTAAACGCTCCACGCTGAAAAGCCGCTCTGAAGTCGAACTGGAACGTCAATTTACCTTTAAGCATTCCGGGCTGAGCTGGAGCGGCGTACCCGTGATCGCGGCGAACATGGACACCGTCGGTACTTTCAGCATGGCGGAAGCGCTGGCGAGCTTTGATATTCTTACGGCTGTGCACAAGCACTACAGCGTCGAAGAGTGGCGCGCCTTTATTCAGCGCTCGTCTGTTGCAGTGCTGAACCACGTTATGGTGTCGACGGGCACCTCCGATGCCGATTTGCAAAAGCTGACCGCCATTCTGGCGCTCTCCGCCGATCTTAAATTCATCTGTATTGACGTGGCTAACGGCTATTCCGAGCACTTTGTCACCTTCCTGCAGCGCGCGCGTGAAATCTTCCCGGATCGCACCATTTGCGCAGGCAATGTGGTCACTGGCGAGATGGTGGAAGAGCTTATCCTTTCCGGCGCGGATATCGTTAAGGTGGGCATTGGTCCAGGCTCAGTGTGCACAACGCGCGTCAAAACGGGCGTCGGCTATCCTCAGCTCTCCGCCGTTATCGAATGTGCGGATGCGGCGCACGGCTTGGGTGGTCAGATTGTCAGCGACGGCGGCTGCGCGGTGCCGGGTGATATCGCCAAGGCATTCGGCGGCGGTGCCGATTTCGTAATGCTGGGCGGCATGCTCGCCGCGCATGATGAGTGCGAGGGAACGGTGATCGACGAGAACGGCGAGCAGTTTATGCTGTTCTATGGCATGAGCTCTGAATCGGCGATGAAGCGTCACGTTGGCGGCGTCGCGCAGTATCGTGCAGCGGAAGGCAAAACGGTGAAGCTGCCGCTGCGTGGTCCGGTTGCCGAAACGGCGCGCGATATTCTTGGCGGTTTGCGCTCAGCCTGTACCTATGTCGGCGCTGAGCGGCTCAAGGAGCTGACCAAGCGAACCACCTTTATTCGCGTTGCCGAGCAGGAAAACCGCGTTTTCAACCGTTAACGGTGTCTATGCATTAGGGTGCCGCGCGCACCCTAATGCATCACGTTTCCCAGTCCAAATACCGGCAGATACATCGCGATCACCAGCGTGCCGACAATAGCGCCGATAATCACCATCATTACTGGCTCCAGCGAGGCGGCGAGCGCATCGGCAAGCGCCAGCGTTCGGGCCTCATGCCACTCCGCTAGCTGCGCCAGCATGGTATCCAGCGCACCAGCCTCTTCCCCGACCAGCACCAGCTGCATACAGAGCGGCGTAAACAGCGGATGCGCCCGCATCGCCTGATGCAGCGGCTCTCCCCGCGTAATATGCTGCTGAAGCGCAATGACGGCGTCGCGCCATAACCGCGTCGTCAGCGTCGCTTCAGCCGCCTGTAAACCCTGCAGCAGCGTAATGCCTGCCTGTTGCGTCAGCTGCAGAATGGCGTAAATCTGGCTGAGCTGGCTGCCGCGCCACAGATCTGAGAAAAGCGGCAGGCGCAGCATCAGACGCTGTTCCCACCGTTGCCATGCTGACGAGCGTTGTTGTAGCGCTCGCCAGCCCGCTGCGGCGAACAGCAGCGCGACCGCGAGCCAGCCGCCCCAGCGCTGCAGGCCCACTGAGAACGCCAACACCGCCGCCGTAAAGGCGGGGAGCGGCGCGTTGAACGAGGCGTAGACCGAGACGAACTCCGGCAGCACAAACAGCAGCATGCCGCCGCTTACCGCGACTGCCACCATTAAAATAAAGAGTGGGTAGCGCAGCGCCTTGATGACTTTATTCCTCAGATGTTGCTGACGTGCCTGTTGATCGGCCAGCTGCGCGCAGCAGACGTCAAGCTGGCCGGTCAGTTCGCCCACCTGCATTATGGCGGCGAACAGGGGTGGAAAAATTTGCGGCCACTGGCTTAACGCCTGGGAGAAGGGGACGCCGCTTAAGACGCGCAGCCGCAGCGCATGCAATAGTAACCGCCAGCCAGGATGGGGATGACCTTGCGACAGCAGCTCCAGGCCTTGCGCCAGCGGCAGACCCGCTTTAAGCAAGGTTGCCAGTTGCCTGACAAGGTCTGTTTTGTGCTGCCACTTCCAGTCACGTGCCCGCCACACTTTACGACGCTGCCAGCTAACCGGTAGCAGATCCTGTTCGGCCAGCTGGCGCAGCAGGTTCTCTTCATCAACCGCCAGGCTCTGCCCCTCGTGCAGCTGCTGCTGGCTGTTGAGCGCTTGCCAGCGGTAGAGGCTAAGCCTGGACATCTTCCAGACCGGTAACGCGCTGCATCTCCTCCAGCGAGGTTTCGCCGCGGCTGACCGCCTCCAGGCCAGCGCTGAACAGGGTGCGCATACCCTGCTTTTTTGCCAGCGCCAGCACACTGTCGAGCGGCATCTCGGCGGCGATGGCATTTTGCAGTTTGTTGCCGACCGGCAGGATTTCAAACAGCGCCAGCCGCCCGAAATAGCCGGAAAAACAGTGGTCGCAGCCGGGCGCGCGCCAGGTTTGCAGCGTGCCGGGCCAGATGTCGGGCGGGAAGTGCGCTATCGCCTGCGCCGGCTGTCGACAGTGGGGGCAGAGGCGGCGCACCAGCCGCTGCGCCACAATCAGCCGTAACGCCGGGCCGAGCAGATAGCCAGGAATGCCCATCTGCCGCAGCCGCGTCAGGGTCTCCGCCGTTGAGTTGGTATGCAGCGTCGATAAGACCAGATGGCCGGTCTGCGCCGCTTTGACCGCAATTTCTGCCGTTTCCGCATCGCGTATCTCGCCCACCATAATGACGTCCGGGTCCTGGCGCAGCAGGGCACGCAGCACCCGGTTAAAATCGAGGCCGCATTTCGGGTTGATCTGCGTCTGGTTAATGCCGGCCAGTGGAATTTCGACCGGATCCTCTACGCTGCTGACGTTCATTTCCGGTCGGTTCAGCGTGCTCAGGCAGCTGTAGAGCGTAAAGGTTTTTCCGCTGCCGGTGGGGCCAGTCACCAGAATTAGCCCCTGCGGCTGCGCCAGCGCGGCATCCAGCAGACGCCGCTGCGCAGCGGGCAGGCCGAGCTTATCCAGCGCCAGGGCGCTATCCTCGCTTTGCAGCAGACGAATGACCGCTTTTTCACCGTACTGCACACCGGCAGCGTCGCCAGGCGGAAAGCGGCGGGCTTGCCCTCCAGCGTCAGAGTAAACTGACCATCCTGCGGCAGTCGTCGCTCGGCAATATCCAGACCGCCCAGAATTTTCAACCTGGCGAGCAGCGCGGCGGGCGGCGCTTCGCTCAGGAGCGTCAGCGGCTGCAGCACGCCGTCTATGCGCAGCCGTATCCGCACGCCGTCCCGCTGCGGTTCAATATGAATATCGGACGCCCGTCGCCGCAGCGCCTGCTGCAACATCTGGTTAACGGCCTCGATAGCCGACTCCGGCAGGGCGTCGCGCGGCGCATCCGTAGCGGCACTGCCGTGCTGGTGAAGCTCAAGGCGCGCCAGAGGCCAGCACTCAACTTCAACCTGGCACTGGCTGGCGAAGGAGAGCGCCTCGCTTAAGCCCTCCGGCACCTGTTCCGCAACGGCGACGCGCAGCAGCGTCGCATCATGATGCAGTAAGACGGCGCGATAGCGCTGGCACAGCGCGCGAATAGCGGAATCAGCCATTGCCATCGCTGGCTCCTTTGTCATCGAAGCGGAACTGTTCCAGACAGTTATCACGCAGGCTGTCGCTGGTGCTGGTACAGCTACGCTGCCACCTCAGGCTGCCTTCCGCACTGTCCCATACCGGCGTCATCTCGACACTCAGTCCAGTCAGGCTCTCCTGACCGGTTAAGGTGATCGCGCCGTTTACGACGCTGAGCGTCGAAACGTAACGTGAGCCTTTTGCCGCCGGTATGCCTTTTTCGCCCGCCTGGCACTGCGCAGGGCCGCCTCGCTCCATAGCGCATAGCTCAACGGCCGTTTTGTAGGGCACCATCGTTTGCAGCATGTCGGTGAGCGCTGCGCGTTGCAGGTAGTTTTGATAGGCTGGTAAGCCGATAGCGCTAAGGATCGCCACGATCCCCACCACAATCATCAGCTCGACCAGGGTAAAACCCTGTTGATGAGTCATTACATCGCCTCCTGAGTAGATTAAGAGGCGGCAGAATAAAAAAGCGCAGGCGTTAAACCCAGCCGCGGATTTTCAGGCCGGGAAAGGGAACGCAATAAAGCGACGGAGTTGCAGCGTTCTGAACAACGAAGCGGAAGCGGGCGCGCAAAAAAGCCGTGTGCAGCGCCACGGCATAGTTGGTTTACAGGGAAGTGAAGCGCATCGAGAGATCGAGCGCACGGACATGCTTGGTGAGCGCGCCGACAGAGACGTAGTCGACGCCGGTCTGCGCAATTTGCGGCAGCGTCGTCTCCGTGACGTTGCCCGAAACCTCAAGCTGCGCGCGCCCCTGCGTGCGCGCGACGGCCTCTCGCATCTCGTCGAGGGTGAAATTATCCAGCATGATAATGTCAGCCCCCGCCGCAAGCGCCTGTTCCAGCTCATCCAGCGATTCCACTTCCACCTCTACCGGCACATCCGGATGCATCCAGAACGCTTTTTCCACCGCCTGCTGAATCGAACCGCTGGCGATAATATGGTTCTCTTTAATCAGGAAGGCGTCAGAAAGGCCGAGACGGTGATTTGCGCCGCCGCCGCACAGCACGGCATATTTCAGCGCCGTGCGCAGGCCCGGCAGAGTTTTGCGCGTATCCAGCAGCTGCGTGTCGCTGCCTGCAAGCAGTTGCACATAACGGCGCGTTTCGGTTGCCACGCCTGACAGCGTTTGAACGAAATTGAGAGCGGTGCGTTCAGCGGTCAGCAGGCGACGAGAAGGGCCGCTCAGGGTAAACAGCTGCTGGTCAGGCGTCACGTTGTCGCCATCTTCGACCTGCCAGCTCAGCGTCACATGACCGCCAAGCTGATTAAACACCTCTTCCACCCAGCGTTTACCACAGAAAACACCCGCTTCCCGCGTGATCACCTGGGCTTGTGCCTGGCTCTCTTCGGGAAGCAGCTGGGCGGTGATGTCACGGTCGGCATCGATCTCGCCGCCCAAATCCTCCTGCAAAGCGCGCGCGACCGTGGCGGGAATATCCTGTTCAATACGGGCGATCAGCGCCTGTCGGCGGCTATCGGCATTATAACGGCGGGTTGGCATAACGAATTCGCTCCTGATGACCTGAAACAGTGAGGCAGCCACAATAGATCGAAAAGGCCAAATTCACCAGCCGAAGTCTGAGTTTTGTTTAGTATACTTAACATGGTTGCGTCACCGCCGTAGCGCAGCACCTTTAGGCTGCCGAAAATCAGTGGAAATCATGCTATTCTCAGCCCGACTCTGCTAAGGAAAAACCGGCATGAAACTGGAACAGGGCTGGCTGACCGACATTCGTCAGGTGCCGTCGCCGCATTTTAATCAACGTCCCAACGACGAGGCGCCCTCGCTGTTGGTCATCCACAATATCAGCCTGCCGCCGGGCGAATTCGGTGGGCCGTGGATCGATCGGCTGTTCACCGGCACTTTGCCGCCCGACGCCCATCCCTATTTTGCCGATATCGCCCACCTGCAGGTCGCCGCGCATTGCCTGATTCGTCGCGACGGTGAAATCGTGCAGTATGTCTCTTTCGAAAATCGCGCCTGGCACGCCGGGGTTTCCTGCTATCAGGGCCGCGAAAACTGCAACGATTTTTCTATCGGCATCGAGCTGGAAGGCACCGACGATCTGCCTTATACCGATGCGCAGTACCAGGCGCTGGCCGCAGTGACGCGACTACTGCTGCAGCACTATCCTTTGACGCCTTCGCGCATTACCGGACACAGTGATATTGCCCCGACACGTAAGACCGATCCGGGTCCTGCTTTTGACTGGGCGCAGTATCAGCGACTGTTGGCGCAGACTTCTTGTTGATTTTCCCGGAGTGGGTATGACGTTGTTTTCCTTGTTACTGGTTTTAGGTTGGGAACGCCTGTTTAAGCTGGGTGAGCACTGGCAACTCGACCATCGGCTGGAGCCTCTCTTCCGCCGTCGCCGTCATTTTTCGCTGCTGCGCACGCTGGGCATGACCCTGCTGGCGATGGCGCTAACGGCGCTGGCGATCTGGTGCGTAAAAGGCCTGCTGTTCGGCGTCGTGCAGCTGCTTTTCTGGATCCTGGTCGGTCTGCTCTGCATCGGCGCCGGCTCGGCACGCCTGCACTATCACGCCTATCTGAAGGCGGCGAGCCACGACCATGTGGCGGCCCATCAGATGATGGCCGCCGAACTGACGATGATCCACGGCGTGCCGGTGGAGTGCAGCGAGCGTGAGTTTCTGCGCGAGCTGCAAAACGCGCTGATCTGGATTAATTTCCGCTTCTATCTGGCGCCGATGTTCTGGTTTGTGGCGGGCGGCCCCTATGGGCCGGTGCTGCTGGTGGGATATGCTTTCCTGCGCGCATGGCAGAGCTGGCTGGCGAAGCATAAGTCACCCCTTGAGCGCGCGCAGTCAGGCGTTGACGGCCTGCTGCACGTTATCGACTGGATCCCGGCGCGGCTGGCTGGCGTCGCCTACGCGTTGCTGGGGCACGGCGAGAAGGCATTGCCCGCCTGGTTCGCCGCGCTGACCGACTTCCATCGTTCGCAATATCAGGTGCTGACCAGTCTGGCGCAATTTTCGCTGGAGCGCGATCCGCACATGGATAAAGTCGAAACGCCGCGCATCGCTGTTGCCCTGGCGAAACGCATTTCGCTGGTGCTGGTGGTCGTGGTGGCGTTGCTGACCATCTACGGCACGCTGGTCTGATCCGCAGGCGGCACGCCGAAATCGGGCGTGCCGTCGTCGCGCCAGTGAAAATTCTTCAGCCGCGTATGACGATTGGGGTCCCACAGCGGATCCCCTTCAATTTCCGTATAGTTGCGTGCGTGATAGACCAGCACATCCTCGCCGTTCTCATCCTGAGTGAAACAGTTATGGCCTGGTCCATACTGATGGTTATCCCAGTTTGAGGTGAAAACCGGCCGCGCCGACTTATGCCAGTTGGCGGGGTTAAGCAAATCCTGCTCGCTGTCGATCGACAGCAGTCCCAGGCAGTAGTTTTCATCCGTCGCGCTCGCGGAGTAGGTGACGAAGAGCCGGTCGCCGTGCTTAATCATCGCCGGCCCCTCATTCACGCTGAATCCCGCGCACTCCCACTCATATTCAGGTCGACTCAGCATCGTTGGCGCGCCTGTCAGCGTCCAGGGATTAAGCAGTTCCGCCAGATAGAGGTTAGAGTTGCCGGGAATCGCCGGATCCTTCTGCGCCCACAGATACCAGTTTTTGCCTTGATGCACGAAGTGCGTGGCGTCCAGCGCAAAGGTGTCGAACTGGCTAAAGACCCGACGCGGCGCCTGCCAGCGTCCGCTCAGCGGATCGGCGTCGTCGCTCACCAGCGCATACATGCGGTGCTGAAACAGGCCCTCTTTAATATCGCGCGTCGGCGCGGCGGCGAAATAGATCACCCACTGGTTGTCGATGCGGTGCAGCTCCGGCGCCCAGATTAGCTCGCTGCACGGACCGCTCTCCGGTTTGCGCCAGACTACTACCGGTTCGGCGTCGCGCAATCCCAGCAGCGTGCTGGCACGACGCAGTTCCAGCCGGTCATAGGCGGGTACGGAGGCGATAAAGTAGTAGTGCTGCTCATGGCGCAGAATAAAAGGGTCGGCCCGTTGTTCAATAAAAGGATTCGGCCAGTGTAGGGTCATTTCACTTCTCCTGGTTGGGTGACGGCGCCGTCGCGCTGACGCAGTTCATGCAGTTCGCGGAAGTTGGCGCGGCGCAGCGCGAGATCGTCCTGAATAGTGCGCATGAGCGCGCGGTCGACCTTCAGCAGACGGACAACGCCTGCGGTAATCAGATAGCCCACGCCGGGGATGACGGTGAACAGCAGCATAATGCCGTTTACCGCCTGCGAAGACTGCTGTTTCGCACCTGCGTCGTAGCCGTAAATTGAGAGAAGAAAGCCGACCATCGCGCCCGCCACCGCCAGCCCAACCTTAAGGAAAAACAGGTTGCCGGAGAAGCTGATGCCGGTGATGCGCTTGCCGGTTTTCCACTCACCGTAATCATCGACGTCGGCCATCAGCGACCAGTGCAGCGGCGACGGGATTTGATGCAGCACGTTCAGCAGGAAGTAGGCGATCACTATCGCGACGGTGGCGTGCGGATCGATCCAGTAAAAGCCGCAGGAGAAGAACGCCAGCGCGATATTGGTCCAGAAAAAGACTTTCAGTTTACACCAGCGGTCAGTAAGCAGCTTCGCCAGCGTACTGCCGAACATCATGCCCACGACGCCGAGGCTGATAAACAGCGTAGCGAAGTGGGTCGACTGGCCCATTACCCAGGTAACGTAGTACATGGTGGCGGCCATACGGATAAAGCCGGGACAGACGTTGCAAAAGGTAAGCAGCAGGATGCGCACCCACTGGTCGTTTTTCCAGACGTCGCGCAGATCGTTTTTCAAATCGTCATGGGTCGGCACCGCCGGGCGAATACGCTCGCGCACTGTGGCGAAGCAGAACAGAAACATCCCCAGCCCAATCAGCGCCAGTACGCTCATCGCCAGCTGATAGCCGCGCGCCTTGTCATCGCCGCCGAACCATTCCGCCATGGGCAACAGCGACAGAGAGAGGATCAGCGTCGCGATGCCGACCATAACAAAGCGGTAAGACTGGCAAGAGACGCGTTCGCCAGGATCGTTGGTGATAACGCCGCCCAGCGAGCAGTAGGGGATATTGATGGCGGTGTAGGTCAGAGACATGAAAAAGTAAGTAACGAAGGCCCAGATAACTTTGTTTTCGTAGCTCCAGTCTGGCGTGGTGAACATCAGCACGCTGAACAGCACGTAGGGCACTGAGACCCACAGCAGCCAGGGGCGAAAACGGCCCCAGCGGCTTTGCGTACGATCGGCGATGGCGCCCATAATCGGGTCGGTAACGGCATCAAGCACGCGCACCGAGAGCAACAGCGTACCCACCAGCGCAGGCGCCAGGCCAAAGACATCGGTATAGAAGTAATTAAGAAACAGCATGATGGCGCCGCCAATCATATTGCAGCCCGCATCGCCCATGCCGTAACCCAACTTTTCGCGAAAAGAGAGGGCGGAATCCTTCATGGTTATTATCCTGCGCATTTGGTATGAGCAGAGAAGTATCGTTGCTGAGTCAGCAGGATGGCTGGGAGCAAATAGTCAGTAAGATGGACAAAACAGGCGCGGCGGGAAAAATGTGAGCTGGATCCAGAGGAAAAGAGCCCGCCGACCTGAATCGGCGGGATGAAGATCGCATCAGGCGCGCTGCGTTCTGTTTTTAACGGTGTAGCCAATGGCGAGGATGACCAGCCAGACCGGGATCAGCCAGACGGAGATCGCCATGCCGGGGGTCATCAGCATAATCACCAGGATAGCCACCATAAACGCCAGGCAGAGCCAGTTGCCGAAGGGATAGAGCAGGGCTTTAAAGCGCGTGGTGACGCCCTGCTGATCTTTCTTACGGCGGAACTTCAGATGCGCCATGCTAATCATTGCCCAGTTGATCACCAGCGCGGAGACCACCAGCGACATCAGCAGGCCAAAGGCTTCGCCCGGCATCAGATAGTTGATTAGCACGCAGAGCGCGGTCGCCACGGCAGAGACCAGAATCGTAGCCACCGGCACGCCGCGGCGGTCTACCTTCAGCAGCGCTTTCGGCGCGTTGCCCTGTTGCGCCAGGCCGAACAGCATGCGGCTGTTGCAGTAGACGCAGCTGTTATAGACCGACAGCGCCGCGGTCAGGATGACCACATTCAGCGCGTTCGCCACCAGCGCGTCGCCCAGATCGTGGAAAATCAGCACAAAAGGGCTGGTGTCTGCGGTCACGCGCGTCCAGGGCATCAGCGACAGCAGCACCGCCAGCGAACCGATATAGAAGATCAGGATGCGGTAGATAACCTGATTGGTGGCTTTGGGGATGCTCTGCTCCGGATTATCAGCTTCCGCAGCGGTAATGCCCACCAGCTCCAGACCGCCGAAGGAGAACATAATTATCGCCATCATCATCACCAGCCCGCTGAAGCCGTGCGGCAGAAAACCGCCCTGCGCCCAGAGATTGCTGACGCTGGCCTGCGGGCCGCCTGTGCCGCTGAACAGCAGCCAGCCGCCGAACAGGATCATGCCGATGACCGCAACCACTTTTATGATAGAGAACCAGAACTCCATTTCACCGTAGACTTTTACATTGGTCAGGTTAATGGCGTTGATCAGCACAAAGAATACCGCGGCGGTAATCCAGGTCGGCACATCTGGCCACCAGAACTGAATATATTTGCCCACGGCGGTCAGCTCGGCCATGGCTACCAGCACATAGAGCACCCAGTAGTTCCAGCCTGACGCGAAGCCGGCAAAGTTGCCCCAGTATTTGTAGGCGAAGTGGCTAAAGCTGCCGGCAACCGGCTCCTCGACCACCATCTCTCCCAACTGACGCATAATCAGAAAAGCGATAAAGCCAGCAATGGCGTAGCCCAGAATAACACCCGGACCGGCAGCCTGAATGACCGATGCGCTGCCCAGAAACAGGCCGGTACCCACCGCCCCGCCCAGCGCGATCAACTGAATATGACGGTTTTTCAGGCCGCGCTTCAGCGTATCGCCGTGCTGTTGTTCCATACAAACCTCGTGTTGTTTTAATTCTTCTTTTGCAGCGCGCGATGGCTGTCAGGAAGTGGTTACAATAACGTACTGTTTTATTTACGGTATCAGGCGCCTTCTCTGTAAGCGGATGCTACCCTGGCGACAAGAATAGTGATATGCGGTGCGCTTTGCACCTGCTTTCTCTTTTCGTGCTGGGAGTTAACTGAAAATCATCGTTGCCATCACACTGCCGCCTGCGTCTGTTCTGCCACGAACGAGCGGCAAAGACGAATAAGGTTGTCTTATGACCCGACGGAAAATTGTCCTTAACGCTGTGTAAGGTTTGGTAAAAATCCCGGCATCTCACTTTTTTCGTACAGCGCCGTTTCTGGTTTTCCGGCGGTAACTTAACCCTGTGCAGCCTGTTGTCTGGCAAGGATTGTGACGGGCGTCATATAGACACAAGGTGAATACTTTGTTACTTTACGGCCAACTTTTTGGAATTGGTATTACCAATTTACTCCGGACGACGGCTTGATAAGAAGGGAAGATGGCTTACAGTAAGATTCGCCAACCCAAGCTCTCTGATGCCATTGAGCAGCAGCTGGAATCTCTGATTATGGAAGGGACGCTACGTCCTGGCGAGAAGCTGTTGCCCGAGCGCGAACTCGCCAAACAATTCGATGTCTCACGTCCATCCCTTCGCGAAGCCATACAGCGTCTGGAAGCGAAAGGTCTGCTGCTGCGCCGTCAGGGCGGCGGCACCTTCGTCCAGCAGAATCTCTGGCAAAGCCTGAGCGATCCGCTCGTCAGCCTGATCACTAAACATCCAGAATCTCAGTTCGATTTACTGGAAACGCGCCATGCGCTGGAAGGGATCGCCGCCTACTATGCGGCGCTGCGTGGCACCGAAGAGGATATCGAGCGTATCCGCCACTGCCACGTACAGATTCAGCAGGCTCAGGAGAGCGGTGACCTCGACGCGGAAGCGGATGCGGTGATGCAGTATCAGATCGCTGTCACAGAAGCCGCCCATAATGTGGTGCTTTTGCATTTGCTGCGGTCGATGGGCCCTATGCTGGAACAAAACGTTCGACAGAATTTTGAATTGCTCTACTCGCGCCGGGAAATGCTGGCGAAAGTGAGCGGTCACCGCGCCAGTATTTTCGAGGCGATTGTGGCTCGCGAGCCAGAACAGGCACGCGAGGCCTCGCATCGTCACCTGGCGTTCATAGAGGAAATCTTGCTGGACAGAAGTCGGGAGCAGACTCGTCGTGAACGCTCCCTGCGTCGTTTACAGCAACGTAAGGAATAACGCGCGACAAAGAACGCGCGACATCAACGACGGGCCTGTCTCCTTGTGCTCTGGCAAATGAAGCAAGCAGAGCACATGGAGACAGGCTCCAGACAATTCAACGTATTAGACACAGATAAGGAATACCCCCCATGTCAGAACGTTTACAGAATGACGTGGATCCGATCGAAACTCGTGACTGGCTACAGGCGATCGAATCGGTCATCCGTGAAGAAGGTGTTGAGCGTGCGCAGTATCTGATCGATCAGGTGCTGAGCGCAGCCCGCAAAGGCGGCGTAAAAGTGGCGGCAGGTGGTAACGCCGTCAGCAACTATATCAACTCTATTGCCGTTGAAGACGAGCCGGAGTATCCGGGCAACACGTCTCTGGAGCGTCGTATCCGTTCCGCAATTCGCTGGAACGCCATCGTAGCGGTGCTGCGCGCCTCGAAGAAAGATCTGGAGCTGGGCGGCCATCTCTCCTCATTCCAGTCTTCTGCGACCATCTATGAAGTGTGCTTTAACCACTTCTTCCGCGCGCGCAGCGACAAGGACGGCGGCGATCTGGTTTACTTCCAGGGTCATATCTCGCCGGGTATCTACTCGCGCGCGTTCCTTGAAGGCCGTCTGACCGAAGAGCAGATGAATAACTTCCGTCAGGAAGTGCACGGCAACGGTCTGTCATCTTACCCGCACCCGAAACTGATGCCGGACTTCTGGCAGTTCCCGACCGTTTCTATGGGCCTGGGGCCGTTGAACGCTATTTATCAGGCGAAGTTCCTGAAATATCTGGAACACCGCGGCCTGAAAGATACCTCTAACCAGACCGTTTACGCCTTCCTCGGCGATGGCGAGATGGACGAGCCGGAATCCAAAGGCGCGATCACCATCGCGACCCGCGAGAAGCTGGACAACCTGGTGTTCATCATCAACTGTAACCTGCAGCGTCTGGACGGCCCGGTTACCGGCAACGGCAAGATCATCAACGAACTGGAAGGCATCTTCGCAGGCGCCGGCTGGAACGTGATCAAAGTCATCTGGGGCGGTCGCTGGGATGAGCTGCTGCAGAAAGACACCAGCGGTAAACTGATCCAGCTGATGAATGAAACCGTCGACGGCGACTACCAGACCTTTAAATCCCGCGACGGCGCCTATGTGCGCGAACACTTCTTCGGTAAATACCCGGAGACGGCGGCGCTGGTTAAAGACTGGTCAGACGAAGAGATCTTCGCCCTGAACCGCGGCGGCCACGATCCGAAGAAAATCTACGCGGCACTGAAGAAAGCACAGGAGACCAAAGGTCAACCGACGCTGATTCTGGCGCATACCATTAAAGGCTATGGTATGGGCGACACCGCTGAAGGTAAAAACATCGCGCACCAGGTCAAGAAGATGAACATGGATGGCGTTCGCTACATCCGCGATCGCTTCAATGTGCCGGTTGCCGACGACAAGATCGAAGAGCTGCCGTACGTGACCTTTGAGAAAGGTTCCGAAGAGTACAACTACCTGCACGGCCAGCGCGAGAAGCTGGGTGGCTACCTGCCGTCCCGTCAGGCGGAGTTTACTGAAAAACTGGACATGCCGAAGCTGGAAGAGTTCAAAGCGCTGCTGGAAGAGCAGAGCAAAGAGATCTCAACCACCATCGCCTTCGTGCGCGCCCTGAACGTGATGCTGAAGAACAAGTCGATCAAAGATCGTCTGGTGCCGATCCTGGCGGACGAGGCCCGTACCTTCGGTATGGAAGGTCTGTTCCGTCAGATTGGTATCTACAGCCCGAACGGCCAGCAGTACACGCCGCAGGACCGCGAGCAGGTTGCTTACTACAAAGAAGATGAGAAAGGCCAGATTCTGCAGGAAGGGATCAACGAGCTGGGCGCAGGTTCATCCTGGCTGGCAGCGGCGACCTCTTACAGCACCAACAACCTGCCGATGATCCCGTTCTATATCTACTACTCCATGTTCGGTTTCCAGCGTATCGGCGATCTGATGTGGCTGGCGGGCGACCAGCAGGCGCGCGGCTTCCTGATCGGCGGCACTTCCGGTCGTACCACGCTGAACGGCGAAGGTCTGCAGCACGAAGATGGTCACAGCCACATTCAGGCGCTGACTATCCCGAACTGTATCTCTTACGATCCGGCGTATGCGTATGAAGTAGCGGTCATCATGCATGACGGCCTGGTACGTATGTACGGCGAAGCGCAGGAGAACGTTTACTATTACATCACCACGCTGAACGAAAACTACCACATGCCAGCGATGCCGGAAGGCGCCGAAGAGGGTATCCGTAAGGGTATCTACAAGCTGGAAACCGTGGAAGGCAGCAAAGGCAAAGTGCAGCTGCTGGGTTCAGGCTCTATCCTGCGTCACGTGCGTGACGCGGCGCAGATCCTGGCGAAAGAGTACGGCATCGGTTCCGACGTCTACAGCGTGACCTCGTTCACCGAACTGGCGCGCGACGGCCAGGACTGCGAACGCTGGAACATGCTGCATCCGACCGAGGAAGCGCGCGTGCCTTACATCGCTCAGGTGATGAACGACGCGCCGGCGGTGGCATCGACCGATTACATGAAGCTGTTCGCTGAACAGGTTCGCAGCTACATTCCGGCCAGCGATTACCGCGTGCTGGGCACCGACGGCTTTGGCCGTTCTGACAGCCGCGAAAACCTGCGTCACCACTTTGAAGTGGACGCCTCCTACGTGGTGGTGGCTGCGCTGGGCGAGCTGGCTAAACGTGGCGAAATCGACAAGAAAGTGGTGGCGGACGCGATCGCTAAGTTCGACATCGATGCCGATAAAGTTAACCCGCGTCTGGCTTAAGAGGTAAGAGAGTAATGGCTACTGAAATTAAGGTACCGGATATCGGGTCTGATGAAGTTGAAGTCACCGAGATCCTGGTGAAGGTTGGCGACAAGGTGGAAGCCGAGCAGTCGCTGATCACCGTAGAAGGCGACAAAGCCTCTATGGAAGTTCCCTCGCCGCAGGCGGGCGTAGTGAAAGAGATCAAAATCGCGACCGGCGACAAAGTCGAAACCGGCTCGCTGATTATGATTTTTGACGCAGAAGGCGCGGCGGCAGACGCGGCGCCAGCGGCGGAAGAGAAGAAAGCCGAAGCCGCTCCGGCGCCGGCTGCTGCCGCCACCGCAGCAAAAGACGTCAATGTGCCCGATATCGGCGGCGACGAAGTGGAAGTCACCGAGATCCTGGTGAAAGTCGGCGACAAAGTTGAAGCCGAACAGTCGCTGATCGTCGTTGAAGGCGATAAAGCCTCAATGGAAGTGCCTGCGCCGTTCGCGGGTACCGTGAAAGAGATCAAAATCGAAACCGGCGCGAAAGTCAGCACCGGCTCGCTGATCATGGTCTTCGAAGCAGAAGGCGCGGCGCCGGCAGCGGCGGCGAAGCCGGAAGTGAAAGAAGCGGCGACCTCCGCACCTGCGGCTACCGCTGGCGCGAAAGAGGTCAAGGTGCCGGATATCGGCGGCGACGAAGTGGAAGTCACCGAAGTGCTGGTGAAGGTCGGCGATAAAGTGGAAGCCGAACAGTCGCTGATTGTTGTTGAAGGCGACAAGGCTTCAATGGAAGTGCCTGCGCCGTTCGCTGGCACCGTCAAAGAGCTGAAAGTCTCAACCGGCGATAAAGTGAGCACCGGCTCGCTGATCATGATCTTCGAAGTAGAAGGCGCGGCGAAAGCCGAAGCGCCGAAGCAGGAAGCTGCGCCCGCACAGGCTCCGGCGAAAGCCGCTGCGCCTGCCGCACCGGCCGCGCCTAAAGCTGACGCGAAGAGCGACTTTGCCGAAAATGACGCCTATGTGCACGCGACCCCGGTTATCCGTCGTCTGGCGCGCGAATTTGGCGTGAACCTGGCGAAGGTGAAAGGTACCGGCCGTAAAGGCCGTATCCTGAAAGAAGACGTTCAGAGCTACGTGAAAGACGCGGTGAAACGCGCTGAGGCGGCTCCGGCTGCCGCCAGCGGCGGAAGCCTGCCAGGCCTGCTGCCGTGGCCGAAAGTGGACTTCAGCAAGTTCGGCGAAGTTGAAGAAGTGGAGCTGGGTCGCATCCAGAAAATCTCTGGCGCTAACCTGAGCCGTAACTGGGTAGTTATCCCGCACGTTACGCACTTCGATAAAACTGATATCACCGATCTGGAAGCGTTCCGTAAACAGCAGAACGCGGAAGCCGAGAAGCGTAAGCTGGATGTGAAATACACCCCGGTGGTGTTTATCATGAAAGCGGTCGCTGCCGCGCTGGAACAGATGCCGCGCTTCAACAGCTCGCTGTCTGAAGACGCGCAGCGCCTGACGCTGAAAAAGTACATCAACATCGGTGTGGCGGTCGATACGCCGAACGGCCTGGTGGTTCCGGTCTTTAAAGACGTGAACAAGAAAGGCATCACCGAGCTCTCTCGCGAGCTGATGGCGACCTCGAAGAAAGCGCGCGACGGCAAGCTGACCGCGAGCGACATGCAGGGCGGATGCTTCACCATCTCCAGCCTTGGCGGTCTTGGCACCACGCACTTCGCGCCGATCGTCAACGCGCCGGAAGTGGCTATCCTCGGCGTGTCTAAATCGGCGATGGAGCCGGTCTGGAACGGTAAAGAGTTTGTGCCGCGTCTGATGATGCCGATCTCGCTTTCCTTCGATCACCGCGTGATTGACGGCGCTGATGGTGCGCGTTTCATCACCATCATCGGCAATATGTTGTCCGACATCCGCCGTCTGGTGATGTAAGTACAATCAAGGCCGGCAATCGCCGGCCTTGTTGTAAAGATTCGTGGCATCGCGGTTTGCAGTTTGTTAACAATTCTGTAAACTCTTGCGGTGAAAAATGTCCCGGTGGAGCAAAGGACATCGTGAGCCTGTTTCGTCAGGCGTACCTGGCGCAGTCAGTTGTTGACGCCCAGCGCGCAGAACCTGCAGCGTACTTAAGATACGCAAGGCGTCGCGCACTGCCCGGATGCAAGTGGCCTCCCAGCCTGATGAAAAACGCTCTACGTCTGACCCGCCGGATCACAACTAAGAGGTCATGATGAGTACAGAGATTAAAACCCAGGTCGTGGTACTTGGGGCTGGTCCTGCAGGTTACTCTGCAGCCTTCCGTTGCGCTGATTTAGGTCTGGAAACCGTACTGGTAGAGCGTTACAGCACCCTGGGCGGTGTCTGTCTGAACGTGGGCTGTATCCCGTCAAAAGCGCTGCTGCACGTTGCTAAAGTGATCGAAGAGGCGAAAGCCCTGGAAGAGCACGGCATTGTGTTTGGTCAGCCCTCTACGGACATCAACAAAGTCCGCACCTGGAAAGAGAAAGTCATTAACCAGCTGACCGGTGGTCTGGCTGGCATGGCGAAAGGCCGTAAAGTCAAAGTCGTTAACGGCCTGGGCAAATTCACCGGTGCAAATACTCTGGTTGTGGAAGGAGAAGGCGGCGCGACCACCATCAACTTCGACAACGCTATTATCGCGGCCGGTTCTCGTCCGATCACGCTGCCGTTTATTCCGCATGACGACCCGCGCGTATGGGACTCTACCGATGCGCTGGAGCTGAAAGAAGTGCCGGAGCGTATGCTGGTTATGGGCGGCGGTATTATCGGTCTCGAGATGGGTACCGTTTACCATGCGCTGGGTTCGCAGATTGACGTGGTTGAGATGTTCGACCAGGTTATCCCGGCTGCCGACAAAGATGTGGTGAAAGTGTTCACCAAGCGCATCGCTAAGCAGTTCAACCTGATGCTGGAAACCAAAGTCACCGCGGTTGAAGCGAAAGAAGACGGCATCTACGTTACGATGGAAGGCAAGAAAGCGCCGGCCGAACCGCAGCGTTACGACGCGGTGCTGGTCGCGATCGGCCGTGTGCCGAACGGTAAAGGTCTGGATGCAGGTAAAGCGGGCGTGGAAGTGGACGATCGCGGTTTTATCCGCGTCGACAAGCAGATGCGCACCAACGTTCCGCACATCTATGCTATCGGCGATATCGTCGGTCAGCCGATGCTGGCGCATAAAGGCGTGCACGAAGGCCACGTAGCGGCCGAAGTTATCGCTGGCATGAAGCACTACTTCGATCCGAAAGTGATCCCGTCTATCGCTTACACCGAGCCGGAAGTTGCATGGGTCGGCCTGACTGAGAAAGAAGCGAAAGAGAAGGGCATCAGCTACGAAGTCTCTACCTTCCCGTGGGCCGCCTCAGGCCGCGCTATCGCGTCTGACTGCGCAGACGGCATGACCAAGCTGATTTTCGACAAAGAGACGCATCGCGTTATCGGCGGCGCGGTTGTCGGCACCAACGGCGGCGAGCTGCTGGGCGAAATCGGTCTGGCGATCGAGATGGGTTGCGATGCAGAAGATATCGCGCTGACTATCCACGCGCACCCGACGCTGCACGAGTCGGTTGGCCTGGCGGCAGAGATCTTCGAAGGCAGCATCACCGACCTGCCAAACCCGAAAGCGAAGAAAAAGTAATTTTCTCTGCTGATAAAGAGAAGCTCCCGCAAGGGGGCTTTTTTTTGCGCCCGATCCACGATGAGCGTCGCGGGCAAAACAGAGGCGCCAGACGCCTTTATTCATAACCCAGAAGTGCATCAATACGGAAAAAGTTGGTGTAAAAGTTATACCTGCCTCCTGAATGCCGCCGTGCCGCTTCACCAGATAGCCGCCTGACGAAAGCACATTTTGCAAACAACCTCTGACGCCACGCCGTTCCCCGCCAGCTAGCCCAAAAATTCAAAAAGCGCACTTTTTTACCCTGTTAATTATGTTGTGTTTTTGTAAACAGATTAACAAACAGCCTGAACCCTGCTATGCTGCCCCACGCGGAACCGGGCACCTTACCCTACTCATGGAATGCTTTGTCACCAGGGTGCACCGGAAACCCATACAATGTGAGCGAGGAGAACGTCGTGCTAGTAGAATACCGTAAGCACGTTGCTGAGCGTGCAGCCCAGGGGATCGTACCTAAGCCGTTAGATGCTTCCCAGATGGCCGCGCTGGTTGAACTGCTGAAAAACCCGCCAGCGGGTGAAGAAGAATTCCTGACCGATCTGTTGGTCAACCGTGTCCCACCCGGCGTTGATGAAGCCGCCTACGTTAAAGCGGGTTTCCTTGCCGCGGTGGCTAAAGGCGAAACGACCTCTCCTCTGGTATCCCCCGAAAAAGCGATTGAACTGCTGGGCACCATGCAAGGCGGTTACAACATCCATCCGCTGATTGACGCGCTGGATGACGCGAAGCTGGCACCGATTGCCGCGAAAGCGCTGTCGCACACGCTGCTGATGTTTGACAGCTTTTACGACGTTGAAGAGAAAGCGAAAGCGGGCAATCCCCATGCGCAGCAGGTGATGCAATCCTGGGCAGATGCTGAGTGGTACCTGTCACGCCCTGAGCTGGCAGAAAAAATTACCGTCACCGTGTTCAAAGTGACCGGCGAAACCAATACCGACGACCTCTCTCCGGCGCCGGATGCATGGTCACGTCCGGATATTCCACTGCACGCGCTGGCGATGCTGAAAAACGCTCGTGAAGGCATCAACCCGGATGAGCCTGGCAACGTCGGCCCGATCAAGCAGATTGAAGCGCTGCAGGCTAAAGGCTATCCGCTGGCTTATGTCGGCGACGTCGTTGGCACCGGCTCTTCTCGTAAATCAGCGACCAACTCCGTTCTGTGGTTCATGGGCGACGATATCCCGAACGTCCCGAACAAAAAAGGCGGCGGTCTGGTGCTGGGCAGCAAAATCGCGCCGATCTTCTTCAACACCATGGAAGATGCGGGCGCGCTGCCGATCGAAGTGGACGTTGGCGAGCTGAATATGGGCGACGTGATTGACGTCTATCCCTATAAAGGCGAAGTACGCAACCACGAAACCGGCGAGCTGCTTGCCAGCTTTACGCTGAAAACCGACGTGCTGATCGACGAAGTGCGCGCGGGCGGTCGTATTCCGCTGATTATCGGCCGCGGCCTGACCAGCAAAGCGCGCGAATCGCTGGGTCTGCCGCACAGCGACGTGTTCCGCCAGGCGAAAGACGTTGCTGAAAGCACGCGCGGCTACTCGCTGGCGCAGAAAATGGTCGGTCGCGCCTGCGGCCTCGACGGCGTCCGTCCAGGCGCCTACTGCGAACCGAAGATGACCTCGGTAGGTTCTCAGGACACCACCGGTCCAATGACGCGCGACGAGCTGAAAGATCTGGCGTGCCTCGGCTTCTCCGCCGATCTGGTGATGCAGTCATTCTGCCACACCGCCGCCTATCCGAAGCCGGTTGACGTCAATACGCACCATACGCTGCCCGACTTCATTATGAACCGCGGCGGCGTATCGCTGCGTCCGGGCGACGGCGTGATCCACTCCTGGCTGAACCGCATGCTGCTGCCTGACACCGTCGGCACCGGCGGCGACTCGCATACCCGCTTCCCGATCGGCATCTCGTTCCCGGCAGGCTCTGGCCTGGTGGCCTTTGCCGCCGCGACCGGCGTGATGCCGCTCGATATGCCGGAATCGGTGCTGGTGCGCTTTAAAGGCAAAATGCAGCCGGGCATCACGCTGCGCGATCTGGTGCATGCGATCCCGCTGTACGCGATCAAACAGGGTCTGCTGACCGTTGAGAAGAAAGGCAAAAAGAACATCTTCTCTGGCCGTATCCTGGAAATCGAAGGTCTGCCGGATCTGAAAGTTGAGCAGGCGTTTGAGCTTACCGATGCCTCGGCTGAGCGCTCGGCGGCGGGCTGTACGATCAAGCTGGATAAAGCGCCGATTATCGAATACCTCAACTCCAACATCGTGCTGCTGAAGTGGATGATCGCAGAAGGCTACGGCGATCGCCGCACGCTGGAGCGTCGTATTCAGGGTATGGAAAAATGGCTGGCGGATCCGCAGCTGCTGGAAGCGGACGCCGATGCCGAATACGCTGCGGTAATCGAGATCGACCTGGCTGATATCAAAGAGCCGATTCTGTGCGCGCCGAACGATCCGGACGACGCGCGTCTGCTCTCTGACGTACAGGGCGAGAAGATCGACGAAGTCTTTATCGGTTCGTGCATGACCAACATCGGTCACTTCCGTGCGGCAGGTAAACTGCTCGACAGCCATAAAGGCCAGCTGCCGACCCGCCTGTGGGTTGCGCCGCCGACCAAAATGGATGCGGCTCAGCTGACTGAAGAGGGCTACTACAGCGTCTTCGGCAAAAGCGGCGCGCGTATCGAGATCCCGGGCTGCTCGCTCTGCATGGGTAACCAGGCGCGCGTGCAGGACGGCGCGACGGTGGTCTCCACCTCAACCCGTAACTTCCCGAACCGTCTTGGCACTGGCGCGAACGTCTACCTGGCATCGGCTGAACTGGCTGCGGTCTCTTCGCTGCTTGGCAAACTGCCGACGCCGGAAGAGTATCAGCAGTTTATGGTGCAGGTGGATAAAACCGCCAGCGACACCTACCGCTATCTCAACTTTGATCAGCTGAATCAATACACCGATAAAGCGGACAATGTGATTTTCCAGACTGCGGTCTGAGTGACTCACTAAAATACAAAGGGGCGATAATCGCCCCTTTTTCTTTTGCCTTTTCCTCGCAATAATGTCGCCCCGATCTCACTTTAGCGTTGATGATGCGCACACTCTATTTTGGTGCGGATTACTCGCGTCATTAACCAAAGGGTTAGCCCATGGAATACGAATTTTTACGCGATCTCACCGGGCAGGTGAAAGTACGCATGTCGATGGATCACGAGGCGGTGGGCCACTGGTTCAACGATGAGGTCAAAGAGGATCTGGCGCTACTCGATGAAGTAGAAGCCGCCATGCGCGCTATCAAGGGCAGCGAGCGCCAGTGGCAGCGCATCGGCCATGAATATACGCTGTGGATGGATGACGAAGAGGTCATGATCCGCGCCAACCATCTCGCATTAGAGGATGACGGGCTGGAAGAGGGGATGAATTATTACGATGAAGAGAGCCTGTCGTTCTGCGGCGTTGAAGACTTTCTGGCCGTTATAAATGCCTACCGTCAGTTTTTGCAGGGACGCTGAGTCAGCGCGCCCATGCCCAGGGTTAACCCGCTGCGCGCCCATAAATTAAGGACGACCCTCATGTTTTCTCTGTTAAAACTTACCGCTGTTTCCCTGCTGCTTAGCGCTGTGGCCGCTCACGCCTCGATAAATGACGACGCCGCGCTGGCGACCGTCGCGAAGCAGGAGGAGCAGGCGCTGAAGGCGCGTATCGGCATCGCCGTAATCGATACCGCCACAGGAAGCGTCGCGCGCTATCGCGGCGATGAGCGCTTCCCGCTCAACAGTACGCATAAAGCGCTGCTGTGCGGCGCGCTGCTTAGCCAACAGGATAAGGGCAGGCTGATGCTTTCGGAACGTACGCAGTTCGATCGCGCTGCGCTGGTCACCTGGTCACCGGTGACTGAAAAATCTGTCGCGCCCGCCACCATGAGCTGGCAGCAGCTCTGCCATGCAGCCATCGCTTACAGCGATAATACGGCGGCGAATCTGATTGCGAAAAAGCTGGGCGGTCAGGCGGCGGTTACCCGCTTTTTCGCTGATCTTGGCGACAAGGTGACGCGACTGGACCGCTTTGAGCCAGAGCTAAACAGCGCCATACCCGGCGATATGCGCGATACCACGACGCCGGTCGCCGTCAGCGAGACGCTGCAAAAGCTGACGCTGGGAGAGGCGCTGAAGCCCGCCTCGCGCGCGCAGCTGGTGCAATGGATGCGCGACGATCGGGTCGCAGGGGCCTTGCTACGTTCGGTTTTACCGGCGGGCTGGTCAATTGCTGACAAAACCGGGGCGGGGGAATATGGCTCGCGGTCGATTATCAGCGTGGTCTGGTCGGAAAACGGCAAGCCGGTGATTATCGCTATCTATGTGACGCAAACAGAGGCGACGCTCGCGCAGAGCAATGCGGCTATCGCCCGTATCGGCAAAGCGATTTTCGCCGTGGCGCGCTAGTTTGATGCAAAACGAGAAAAGGCTCTGAACATGGTCAGAGCCTTTTTTGCAGGCCACCCTCAGACGCCGCTGGTGACCGCCCGAGGCTGATGAGCCTTCTCTTCATCGACGATAGGCTCAACCTTGCCCATCAGGAACAGGTAGTTGATGATCCCGATCACCACCAGCACGGCGGAAAAGACCAGCGCCCAGGTAAAGTTGCCGGTCGCGCCGACAATCGCGCCGGTAATAATTGGGCCGACCGCACCGCCCATATTCGACACCGTATTCTGCAAACCAGCGACGATAGAGACGCTGTTCTTCGGCGCGACGTCGCCCGGCAGCGCCCAGACCTGCGAGGCGGCCACGGTGGTGCCTGACTTGGCGATACAGAGCAGCAGCACGGTCATAAACACCGAGTCGGTAAAGGGCGCGAAGCCGATGCACAGCGCCATTAGCAGACCGATGGTAAGGAACAGCTTGCGTGTGGCGGTCAGCGACAGCACCTTTTTATGCACCATACGATCCGACGCCCAGCCCGCCAGCACCTCAATCAGCATGCCGCAGATCAACGGCAGCGCGGCGACAAAGCCCATCTTCAGGAAATCCATACCCTTATCTTTCACCAGATAGGTCGGCAGCCAGGTAATAAAAAAGTAAGAGGTGTAGTTAATGGTGAAAAAGCCGATGCACATCGCCCAGATATTGCGGTAGCGCAGCAGTCGGTACCACCTCATCGGGCGCACCCCTTTTTCGCCATGATTTTGCGCCTGGCCGTCGCGGATCAGGCGAACTTCACTTTGATCGATCTTTTTATGATCTTCCGGATTCTCGGCATAAACAAAATACCAGGCGATCACCCAGAACAGGCCGATCGCGCCGATCGCCAGGAAGGTGATGCGCCAGTCCACCATGGCGATCATCCAGACAATGAGCGGCATCGCCACTGCGCCGCCGAACTTCGAGGCGCTGTCGAACAGGCCCGACACGGTGGCGCGCTCGCGATCCGGGAACCAGCGCGCGGCGATACCCGCATTGCTGGGGTAGGCGGCCGCTTCGCCGACGCCCAGCGCCAGACGCAACGCCAGCAGCGACTTGAAGCCGGTCGCCAGTCCCATCGCCATGGTGGCGATCGACCACCAGCCGACCGCGATGCCGAGGCCTTTTTTCTGGCCGAAGCGGTCGGCGAACCAGCCCGCAGGAATTTGCAGCAGCGCATAAGACCAGAAGAAGGCGGCCATAATCAGGCCCATCATTTCTGGATCGATCTCCAGTTCGGTGATCAGGTGCGGTGCGGCGGCAGAAAGAACGGTTCGGTCAATATAGTTAATAGCGACCGCCAGCCACATCAGGCCAGCGATCCACCAGCGGATCCTGGTCGAGCGCGTCGTAGGGTTCATTGTTGTTTTCCACTCGAATCGGTTTGCAGATCAAGGCGGCGCTTACGCCAGCCCGTTCATTACGTTTACTGGCCGCTCTTCCTGCCTGACGCACTGCACAATCTGCGCCACGCAGCGTTCGCCAATGGCGCTGATAGCGCCATCGGTATAACCGGCGATATGCGAGGTCGGGATAAAACTGGGCAGGCTAAAGAGCGGGTGCGTCGTCAGCGGCTCCTGCACAAACACATCAGCCGCCGCTCCGGCGATCGTCTGGTCCTGTAGCGCATGGAACAGATCCGCTTCATTCACTACGCCGCCGCGCGAGACATTGATCAGAAAGGCGCTTTTCTTCATGCGGCGCAGGCGCGCGGCGTCGAACAGATCGCGCGTCTCGTTGGTCAGTGGCGTATGCAGCGTGATGAAATCGCTCTCCTCCGTCAGCCGATCGAGGCTGACAAAAGTAACGCCCTGTTCGGCGGCAAAGGTCTCGTCAGGGTAGAAATCAAAGGCGATGACGCGCATGTTGAAGCCTTTCGCGCGCAGCGCCACCTGCTTGCCGATATTGCCCAGCCCGATAATGCCCAGCGTTTTGCCGTAAACGTCGGTGGCGAAAATGCGTGGCCAGCCGCCCGCGCGCGTTTCTGTCGCTGCCTGCGTCACCTGACGCGCACTGTTGAGGATCAGCGCAAAGGCGAAATCGGCGACGGCATGCTTGTTGGCGTCCGGCACGTTAGTGACATAAATTCCACGCGCGCGCGTGGCGTCAAGATCGATATTGTCGACGCCGACGCCGTGCTTGCAGACAATTTTTAACCCTGGCGCCTGGTTAAGCAGCGCTTCGTTCACCTCGGTGAAGGCGACAATCATCGCCACGGTCTCCGGCAGATGCGGAGCCAGTGCTTCCGGCGGCGCGTCGGCGGGCAGGGATATCAGTTCAAAGCCGTGCTGTTTCAGGGTTTCAATCGGCGTCGTGTCATATCTGGCGAACGACGGCGAGGTGCAGATTACTTTCATCACGTTTCCCGGTGCTTAAGTGATACAGGCAAGGGCAGCAACGGCCGCCCTGACGGCCTTACTTCAGGTACTGATTGACGACCTGACGAATTTTTTGCTCTTCGTCGGCGCTGAAACGCACCGCATAGCGGCTTTCGCCAACGTCGTAGCCAAGCAGAGAGACCGCTTTCTTCACCGCGGCCGGTGAGAAGCCGATGCTGTAGAGGTCGGTACGCAGGCCGGTCACGTTTTCCTGCGCCGCGCGCGAACCGTCAATGTCGCCTGCGCTGAAGCGCGCCCAGATCGCGTTGATCTCTTTCGGCGCGGCGTTGGCCAGGCCGGAGATACAGGCGGAACAGCCATCAACGAAGCCCTGATGGATCAGCGAGTCCGGGCCGTTGAGGACGTTAAAGTTATCGATGCCTTCCGCTGCTTTAATAAAGCCGCTCAGGCTTTCATAGCTGCCCGCCGAATCTTTAATGCCGATAATATTGGGATGCGACGCCAGGGTGCGTACGGTTTCGGGCTGCAGGGTATTGCCGGTGCGCGCCGGGATGTTATAGAGGAACAGCGGCACGTCGAGCGCGTCAGCCACGGTCTGATAGTGATAAATCAGCTCTTCCTGCCTGAGCGGCACGAAGTAAGGGGTGATCGCCGATACCGCATCCACGCCCAGCTTTGCAATCTGTTTGCCGAGGCGGATGGTTTCGCGCGTCGAGATTTCGCCGATATGCGCCACCACCGGCGCGCGGCCGTTGACCTCATCGACGCAGGTCTCCGTGACCGCGATTTTTTCCTGCTCGTTCAGCACAAAGAATTCGCCGTTGGTGCCGCCGCAGAAGATGCCGTTGCCTGCCGCCAGCTGACGCTTAATCTGCTCGCGCTGTGCGGTGGGATTCAGGGCGCCTTCCTGATCAAAGCAGGTGACGATAGCGGTCAATACGCCGGTTATTTTCTGACTCATACAATCCTCTTTATTCCTGGTGTGACGGGAACAGCGTCAGGTAGACGTCACGGACGTCGCTGGCGCTGACGGCAGCGGGCACGTTCTTCATCAGACGTTGAACGTCGAGCGCGGCCTCCACTAAGTAGGGCAGGTGATCCGGGCCGATGCCAAGCTCTTCAAGGCTGGCTGGCAGCTTCAGACGTTTAACCAGCGCGATGAAATAGTCCACCAGCGCGTGCGATTTGGCCTCGTCATCCAGCGCCGGATTGGCATCGGGCAGCAGATCGTAGGCCTGCGCAAATTTGCTCACCGCGGCAGGGCGCACAAAAGCCATGCAGGGCGCCAGCAGAATGGCGTTGGCGACGCCGTGCGGCAGGTGATATTTGCCACCCAGCGGATAGGACATGGCGTGCACCAGGTGCGTGCCCGCATGGGCGATCGCCGCGCCGCCGTAATAAGAGGCCCAGAGCATATCCAGGCGTGCACGCAGGTTATGCGGCTCTGCAACGGCGGTTTCGAGGCTGGCGAACAGCTTTTTCATACCAATCAGCGCGTAGTTGTCGCTTACCGGATTCGAAACCGTGGCGGTGAAGCATTCGATAAGATGACAAAGCGCATCGATACCGGTTGAAGAGGCGATATGCGCCGGCATGCTGGTGGTCAGTTCCGGCACCAGCGCCACGAAATCGGGTAGCATCACCGGCGAGATAATACCGACTTTCGTTTCGCGCTCCGGGATCGCCAGAATCGCATTCGGCGTCGCTTCTGAACCGGTGCCTGCGGTGGTCGGGATTAACAGTGAGGTGGTGCGCGTGGTCGGCTTTTCGCCCGCCAGCAGCGCCTCCAGAGATGGCGCGTTAACCACGCACAGTACCGACAGCAGCTTGGCGACATCCAGCACGCTGCCGCCGCCGACGCCAATCACCAGATCCACCTCACGCATGGGCAGCGCCGCCAGAATCGCCGCGACATCGTGCTGGCTCGGCTCCGGCGGCACGCTGTTGATCACGCTCACGCTGGCGATATGCTGTTTCAGCTGGGCGATTAGCGCCTGCACAGCCGGAATGGTTTCAATGTTCTTGTCAGTGACCAGCAGCGCGCTGGCTTTTCCTTTCAGCAAATAGCTAATGTCGTTCAGCGCCTGATAGCCGCTAATTACCGTGCTGTTGATCGTCATTTCACACCCTTATTACTGCGAAGTCGGACTGAATGATTGTTTTTGCTCACTACAGTGCGATATCTGTCACTTACTGTGCCTCAATTTATAGGGCATATCGATTTCAATTAATTTGATCTTGCTCACATATAATCAATCGTGATTGAATATAATCATACACAGCGGCATGCAGCCGAATCAGGAGAGAAGATGACGCAAAGGTCATGGAAAACGCCGGTGCTGGTTATCGCCGACGATTTCACCGGCGCTAACGACGCGGGCAGCGGCCTGGCGCAGGCGGGCGCACGCGTCCATGTGCTGTTCAGCAGCGAGACGCCGCTGGATGCCGCCGCCGCCGACGTCTGGGTGATCAGCACTGACAGCCGCGCCATCAGCGCACAGGATGCGGCGGCACGCACTGAGGCTGTAGTGCATCGGCACCAGGCATTTATTACGCAGGGCTGGCTGTTTAAAAAGATCGATTCCACGCTGCGCGGCAATGTCGGCGCTGAAGTGCGCGCCGCGCTGGCCGCCAGCGGTAAAAAACGCGCGCTGATTGTGCCCGCCGTGCCCCGACTGGGACGCGTTACGCGCAACGGCGAGGTGCAGGTAAACGGCGTGCCGCTGACCGAGACCGAATACGCCAGCGATCCAAAAACGCCGGTGGTCAGCGCCCACGTATTAACGCAGCTGGGGATCGACGGCAGCGAGATCGATCTCGCCACGCTGCGCAGCGATCGCTTTGCTGCGCTGCTGGCCGAACAGCAGGGCGCAGTGGTGATCGATGCGGAGCAAGAGAGCGATATTGCACGCATCCTGGCCGCCGCCGCGCAGCTGGACGAAACGCCGCTGCTGGTCGGCGCCGCCGGACTGAGCGATGCGCTCGGCGCGCAGCTTGCCGCACGCGCCGCCGCGCCGGTTCTGGCGGTGATCGGCTCGATGAGCACCAGCGCGCAGCAGCAGATCGCCCGGCTGGCAGCACAGCGCGATATTGCGCTGGTGGATGTCGATATTCGTCAGCTGTTTGCGCAACCTCGCTGGCCGGAGAGCCCACACTGGGCGGCGCAGGCGCTTGCCGCGCTGCGTGCGGGTCGGCATACGGTGATTCGGACCTGCCAGCGCGCCGATCAGCGCCACGAGATTGACGCGCTCTGTCTGCAGCATCAGCTAACGCGCCAGCAACTCGGCGAGGCGATTTGCCACTTTTTAGGCGAGCTGACCCTGACGCTCTGCCGCACGCAGCGGCCCGCCGGGCTCTATCTTTCCGGCGGCGACGTGGCGATTGCGGTGGCGCAGGCGCTGGGCGCCAGCGGTTTTCAGATTCAGGGCATCGTGGCGGGCTGTGTGCCGCACGGCGTCCTGCTTAACAGTGAATTTACCCTGCCGGTGATGACCAAAGCGGGCGGTTTTGGCGACGAAAACACCCTGGTAGCAGCCATTCGTTTTATTGAGGAGAAGTCGAGTGAGTAAAATTATTGCGGTGACCATGGGCGATCCGGCGGGCATCAGCCCGGAGATCATCATCAAAGCGCTGGCGGAAGGGGACCTTAACGGCGCGCCGGCGGTGGTGGTGGGATGCGCGGCGACGCTGCGTCGCATTCTTGCCCTGAATATTACGCCGCAGGTGGAGCTGCGCGTGCTGGATAGCGTAAAAGAGGCGCACTTCGCGCCGGGCATCGTCAACGTTATTGACGAGCCGCTGGCCGAGCCGGATGCGCTGAAGCCAGGCGTGGTGCAAAAGCAGGCGGGCGATCTTGCCTGGCGCTGCGTAAAGCGCGCCACCGAGCTGGCGCTGGCGGGCGAGGTACAGGCTATCGCCACCGCGCCGCTGAATAAAGAGGCGCTGCACTCGGCAGGCCATCTCTATCCTGGCCATACCGAACTGCTGGCGCATCTCACCAACACCAAAGATTACGCGATGGTGCTCTATACCGATAAGCTAAAGGTCATTCACGTCACTACCCATATCGCGCTGCGCAAGTTCCTCGACACGCTGAACCGTACGCGTATCGAAACGGTGATTGGCATGGCAGATACCTTTTTGCGCCGCGTCGGCTTTGAAAAGCCGCGCATCGCGGTGGCGGGCGTCAATCCGCATGCCGGAGAGAACGGCCTGTTCGGCGACGAGGAGATCACCACCGTCGCGCCTGCGGTGAAGGCGATGAAGGCGCAGGGCATTGAGGTTTTTGGTCCCTGTCCGCCTGATACGGTTTTCCTGCAGTGTCAGGAAGGACAGTACGACATCGTGGTGGCGATGTACCACGATCAGGGACATATCCCGTTGAAACTGCTTGGCTTTTATGACGGCGTTAATATCACGGCCGGTCTGCCGTTTATCCGCACGTCTGCGGACCACGGCACCGCTTTTGATATCGCATGGACAGGTAAAGCGAAGTCTGAGAGCATGGCGATCTCCATTAAACTCGCGATGCAGCTGGCATAGGGAAATATGAAGGGACAAAGTCGCCTTGACCAGATTATGGACTATCTGAAAAGCCATAATCTGGTGACTGTTGATCAGCTGGTGAGCGCTATCTCCGCCTCGCCAGCAACCATTCGACGTGATTTGATTAAGCTGGATAAAGAAGGGGTGATTAGCCGCAGCCACGGCGGCGTCACGCTGAACCGTTTTATTCCGGCGCAGCCCACTACGCTGGAGAAGATGCAGCGTAACCTGGCGGAGAAGCAGGCAATCGCCCATCACGCCGCTACGTTTGTGCAGTCGGGCGATGCGGTGGTGCTGGACGCTGGCACCACCATGCTGGAACTGGCGCGGCAGCTGACGCATTTGCCGCTGCGCGTCATCACGGCCGATCTGCATATCGCGCTGTTTCTCTCTGAATTCAAACAGATTGAAGTGACTATTATCGGCGGCCGTATCGACGACTCCAGCCAGTCATGCGTCGGCGAACACGGGCGTCGTCTGCTGCGCAGCATCAATCCTGATATCGCTTTCGTCAGCTGTAACTCCTGGAGCCTTGAGCGCGGCATTACTACGCCGACGGAGGAGAAGGCGGGGCTGAAGCGGGATCTGCTGGCGAATGCGCGACGCCGCATCCTGCTGGCGGACAGCAGCAAATATGGCTCCTGGTCGCTGTTCTGCGCCGCGGCGATAGACGATTTGACCGATGTGGTAACCGACAGCCGCTTAGACGACGACGTATGCCGCACGCTGCGCGAGCGCGGCATTGCGCTGGCGCTGACGGAGTAGAGGTAGGCAGTTTAGATGGAACGCGCTGCGTTCGCTTCTTGCGCCTGGAATAAAAAGAGATAAACGAGTCCGCCGCGCGGGTTGATTCATCATGGGTAGAATTTACGGGTTTGGCTGTTAAGTGTAATTCTGCCTTTTCACCAGAAAGCCGCGGGCATTGCTTCTCCAGGCTTTAGAAAGACGCTTCGCTGGAATTCTTCCCCCTGGCTTTCATCTCCTGTCTCTCCTTCGAGAACTTCCGTTTACCCTTTTTTCTGCATGAAATATAACTCATTGAAAAATAATAGGTTGTGTTAAGGGTAAATAAAAGGGTTAAAAGGTTCATATTGCTGTTTTTGTTTGGCAAATGAGTTGGTTAGTTTGATAAGGTAACGGTGCACTGCCGTGCAGGCAGCTTAGAAATGATGGGGCGTCGTGCTGGCTGCATGTTGTGGGTGCACTGCCGTGCAGGCAGCTTAGAAAAGATACTTAATTACGAAGAGGGCTATCGCGAGGTGCACTGCCGTACAGGCAGCTTAGTAACGGAGAGAGAAAGCGCAGGCGAAGGGAGAGAGGTGCACTGCCGTACAGGCAGCCTAAAAGTGTTATGCGTGATTTTTTACTCGTCATTAGTTGTACTGCCGCACAGGTAATCTCAAGCACCTTGAGCTTCCTCTGCGACATCCATGCAGCCAGGCCCAACATGCAAAACCCTAAAACGAAACGGCGCGCGCCTGGTACCCTTGCCAGTGCCGCGCGCCCAATCGCTAAAACGTCTTCAACCCCACCGCCGGAATATTGCGGCCGTAGTAAATCTCGCGCATCTCCTTCCACAGCAGGTCGGTAATACGCTTATGTTCCGCCGGGCTGAGATCTTCAGGACGGGTATTAAACAGATAGTGTTTCAGGTCGAACTCTTTCAGCAACATCTTGGTGTGAAAGATATTTTCCTGATAAACGTTTACGTCCACCATGTCATACATCGCCTTCATATCTTCCGACATAAAGTTCTGGATCGAGTTAATTTCATGGTCGATAAAGTGCTTCACGCCGTTCACATCGCGGGTAAAGCCGCGCACGCGGTAGTCGACGGTGACGATATCGGATTCCAGCTGGTGGATCAGGTAGTTCAGCGCCTTCAGCGGGGAAATCACGCCGCAGGTTGAGACTTCAATATCGGCGCGGAAAGTGCAGAGTCCCCCTTCAGGGTGGCTTTCCGGGTAGGTGTGCACGCAGATATGGCTTTTATCCAGGTGCGCGACGACGGCGTTCGGCAGCGGGCCGGGATGTTCCGAGTTGTCGATATCTTTAGGATCGATCGGCTCTTCGCTCACCAGAATGGTGACGCTGGCGCCCTGTGGCTCATAGTCCTGGCGCGCGATATTCAGCACGTTCGCCCCGATGATCGCACAGGTTTCCGTCAGGATTTCGGTCAGACGGTTGGCGTTGTACTGCTCGTCGATATAGGCGATATAGCCATCGCGCTCGGCTTCAGTATTCGCATAACAAATATCGTAAATACAAAAACTCAGGCTTTTGGTCAGGTTGTTGAAGCCATGCAGTTTAAGCTTTTGCAATTTGGTTCACCTCCTTATACAGGCTGTTCAGCGGACAGAGCGTTAAGCAGATATTGCGGCAGCGCGAAACTACCAGCATGGATAGCCGGATTATAGTAGCGGCACGTCAGGCCAGCCGCAGCGAAACGCGCTTGAAGCGTGGCGACATCAAGCTGACGCAGCGCCGGATTATCGCTTGCCCAGGCGAAGGTCATGATCCCGCCGTAATAGGTGGGGATCGCCGCCTGGTAAAAACTGACGTCGGCGAAATAGTGGCTGAGTTTGCGATGGCTGTTGACCGCTTCCTCTTGTTGCAGAAAACAGACACCGTTCTGCGCCACGAAAATGCCGCCAGGATTCAGCGCGTTTTTGCAGCCAGCGTAAAATTCCGAGGTGAACAGACTCTCGCCCGGACCGACAGGATCGGTGCAGTCGGAAATGATCACGTCGAATTTTTCCTGGGTCTGGTTAACGAAGTTTACGCCGTCGTCGATCACCAGATTGAGACGCGGATCGTTATAAGCGCCCTGGCTATGTTCAGGAAGATATTGCTGGCAGAAGGTCACCACGCCGGCGTCAATCTCGACCATGGTAATGCTTTCCAGCTGGGCGTGACGCGACACCTCGCGCAGCATCGCGCCGTCGCCGCCGCCGATAATCAGCACGCGCTTCGCCGCGCCGTGCGCCAGCAGCGGCACATGCGTCATCATTTCGTGATAGATGAATTCGTCGCGCTCGGTGGTCTGCACCACGCCGTCCAGCGCCATTACGCGGCCCATCTGCGCGTTTTCGAAGATAATTAAATCCTGATGCGCGGTCTTTTCCCGGTAAAGCGTTTTGTCGACCGTGAAATATTGTCCGAAACCGGCATGAAGGGTTTCATACCACATCTCTTTTTGCGCCATGGTGGGCTCCTCTCTGATGACTTCGCCATGAAAAGAGCGGCACATGATAACCAGGAGTGACCGTGCATGCACGGTCAAATGATCGGCAGAAGGCGGATAGCGACTTATTTAACGTAGGCGAGCAGGCTGAGAGAATCGCGCGCCAGCGACTTGCACTTCTTGTCGTTGGTGATGGCGATGCCGCTCAGATCTTTGTAGCTCGCTTCGCCAAGCGCTTTCATATTGTAAGTGGCGTAATTGCTTAAATCCCAGCGGTTCTGCTGGGCGAAAAACACCAGAGCCTTGCGGATTTGCGCATCAGGGAGATCCTGATAGCCGCAATCGTTTTTCAGATAAACGAATACGGCGGTAAGATCGGCCAGATCTTCTGCTTCGGATTCGCTCAGGGCAAAACTGGTGGAGGAGAAGCCAAAGAGTCCTGCCAGTAACAGGATCCTGATGCTTTTCTTCATAGTGGTTCTCATTCATTGATCATCATGTGACGATAGCACAGTGACTGGCAGGATTCCGATTATTTTGCCGTGGAGAGCCCGCGCCAGCACTTTTTTCAGGCGTTTCCGCTATCAAGACTTGACCCTCCCGCAGGGGAAGGGTTTAGGCTGTGGTTCCCTTACCACACGGATGAATAAGCTATGCATCGTCGCCATTTTCTTAAACTGACCGCAGCGCTGAGCGCAGCCGGGGCGCTGCCGATCTGGAGCCGCTCCCTGATGGCGGCCAGTCGCCCGCTGCTGCCGGTTCCTTCAAGGCTGGAGCCCGATCCGCGCGGCCAGATCCAGATCACCGCCATGACCGGCACCAGCCAGTGGCAGGGCAAGGATGTGGCGACATGGGGCTACAACGGCAGTTTGCTGGGGCCGGCCATCGTGCTGCGGCGCGGCAAAACGGCGACGGTCAATATCAATAACCAGCTGCCGGAAGCTACGACGCTGCACTGGCACGGACTGGCGATCCCCGGCGACGTCGACGGCGGGCCGATGGCGCGTATCGAACCCGGCGCGACGCGGCAGGTCAGCTTTACGCCCGATCAGCCCGCCGCGACCTGCTGGTTCCATCCACATCTGCATGGCAAAACCGGCCATCAGGTGGCGCAAGGCCTGGCGGGATTGATCCTGCTGCAGGACGATGAGACCGACAGGCTGCGTCTGCCAACGCAGTGGGGCTCGGACGATGTGCCGCTGATCTTCCAGGACAAGCGGCTCACTCAGGACGGCAGCCGCATCGACTACCAGCTCGATATCATGAGCGCCGCGGTCGGCTGGTTCGGCGATATGATGCTGACTAACGGCGTACAGTATCCGCAGCAGGCGGTGCCGCGCGGCTGGCTGCGCCTGCGCCTGCTGAACGGCTGCAATGCACGCTCTCTGCATATCGCCGCCAGCGATAACCGGCCGCTCTATGTTATCGGCAGCGACGGCGGACTACTGGCGGAGCCGGTGAAAGTGGCGTCGTTGCCGCTGCTGCCGGGCGAACGTTTCGAGGTGATGGTCGATACCTCCGACGGCAAAAGTTTCGATATCGTGACGCTGCCGGTGGAGCAGATGGGCATGACGCTGGCGCCGTTCGATCAGCCGCTGCCGCTGGTGCAGATCCTGCCGCTGCGCGTGATGGCGAGCGCCACGCTGCCCGACACGCTGGTGCAGCTGCCGCCGGTTCCCTCCGCGGAAGGCGCCAACGCGCGCTGGCTGCAGCTGATGATGGATCCGCAGCTCGATCAGCAGGGCATGGCGGCGCTGATGCAGCGCTACGGCGATAAAGCGATGGGCAATATGGGCGGGCATCATGCTATGTCATCGAAGAGCGAAAGCCACGACCAGATGGCGATGGGCGATCATGATATGTCGGCGATGAGCGGCCATGATATGTCGATGCCCAAGGCGCACGGCGCTAAAGCGGCCTACGACTTCCATAACGGCAATAAGATCAACGGCCAGGCCTTTAATATGACGAAGCCGATGTTCAACGTTACGCCTGGCCAGCTGGAGAAGTGGACCATCTCCGGCGAAGGGGACAAGATGCTGCATCCCTTCCATATTCACGGCACGCAGTTCCGCATTCTTTCAGAAAACGGTAAGCCGCCTGCACCGCACCGCCAGGGATGGAAGGATATGGTCAATGTCAACGGCTGGCGCAGCGAAGTGCTGGTGCGCTTTGACCACCGCGCCGCCGCCGAACACGCCTATATGGCGCACTGTCATCTGCTGGAGCATGAGGATACCGGCATGATGCTGGGCTTCAGCGTCGGCTGATCAGGCTTTCTCCAGCGCCAGACGAATATCTTCCACCAGATCGCCGGCGTTCTCGATGCCAATTGAGAGGCGAATGGTGGCGTCGCTGATGCCGATACGCTGCCTGACCGCTTCCGGCACGCCGGAGTGCGTGGTGCTGCCGGGATGGCTGGCAAGCGACTCGGTGCCGCCGAGACTCACCGCCTGCTTAAACAGCGCCAGCGCGTTAAGAAAGCGGAACGCAGCGGGCTGTCCGCCGACGATATCAAACGAGAAGGTCGAACCGGCGCCGCTGCACTGCTGGCGGAAGGTGCGGCCTTCGGCGCTGTTCTCATCGAGATAGGGCAGCCACTGCAGCTTCGCCACCTTTTCATGGCTGCGTAAAAAGGCCGCCACCGCCTCGGCGTTCTGCCAGGCTTTCTCCATGCGCAGCGACAGCGTCTCCAGCGAACGGCCGATCATCCAGCTGGAGTGCGGATCGAGCTGGGTGCCAATGGCGCTGCGCAGCGCGCGTATTTGGGTAATCAGCGCCTTGCTGCCCATTGCCGCCCCGGCGATCAGATCGGAGTGGCCGCCGACATATTTGGTTAACGAATAGAGCGACAGATCGGCGCCAAAATTCAGCGGGCGCTGAAACAGAGGACCGAGCAGCGTATTGTCGCAGGCGACAACCGGACGCGATCCCTGCTGCTGACCGATCTCATCAGCGATACGCGCAATCAGCGCAATATCAACCAGGCTGTTGGTGGGGTTGGCAGGCGTTTCAATCAGGATCAGCGCTACGCGCCCCAGGCTCAGCGCCTGCTGCGCGGCGGCGCGTACTTTTTCTTCATCGGTGCCGTCGCTGAAGCCCACCGGCTCAATATTGAGGTTGTGCAGGGTCTTGCTCAGCAGCGTCTCGGTGCCGCCGTAAAGCGGCTGCGAGTGGAGGATTACGTCGCCGGGACGCGCAAAGGTCAGCAGGGTAGTGGAGATGGCCGACATGCCGGATGAGAACAGGGCGCAGCTCTCCGCCTCTTCATAGATCGCCAGACGATCTTCAACGATTTCACTGTTGGGATGATTAAAGCGCGAATAGACCAGGCCGCCGCTTTTGCCTGCCGGCGGCTCGCGCCGTCCCGCCACGTAATCAAAGAAATCGCGTCCCTCTTCGGCGCTGTTAAAGACAAAAGTTGACGTCAGGAATACCGGCGGTTTGACCGCGCCTTCCGACAGCCGCGGATCGTAGCCGTAGTTGAGCATCTGGGTTTCCGGATGCAGCTTGCGCTCGCCGATATGGGTTTTTTTACTGGAGTGGTCAGACATGGGATCTCCTGCTCAGCGCAGATGTAATATAACGATATGTTGACCACAGGCTATCATGTAGCGATTTGTTCTGTTAAAGGCCGGAAAGTTCTAAGTTTATATCCTCTGCTCATCAGGAAGCCGCCAGCGGTACGGCGCTGCATCTCGCCGCGTCTGGCAAGCTGTGATACTCTCCTGCGAATCGCTACCCGCTCAGGTCTGAGCGGGTTCTCTCTGTTCATCCGCTGCTGAGGATGGACGATCCCTTTAAAATCAACGAGAAGTACAGGTTTTGAAACATACTGTTGAAGTGATGATTTCCGAAGAGGCGATCGCAACGCGCATTGCCGAACTGGGTAAAGAGATTTCCGAGCGCTATCGCGACAGCGGCAGCGAGATGGTGCTGGTCGGGCTGCTGCGCGGCTCCTTTATGTTTATGGCCGATCTCTGCCGCGCCGTCGAGGTGCCCCATGAAGTCGATTTTATGACCGCCTCCAGCTACGGCAGTGGCATGTCCAGCTCGCGTGACGTGAAAATCCTGAAGGATCTCGACGAAGATATTCGCGGCAAAGATGTGCTGATTGTGGAAGATATCATCGACTCCGGCAACACGCTGAGCAAGGTGCGCGAGATCCTGCGTCTGCGCGAGCCGAAATCCCTCGCCATCTGCACGCTGCTGGATAAGCCCGAGCGTCGTGAAGTCGACGTGAAGGTAGAATATGTCGGCTTCGCCATTCCTGACGAGTTCGTGGTCGGCTTCGGTATCGACTACGCCCAGCGCTATCGTCATCTGCCCTATATCGGCAAAGTGGTGCCGCTCGAATCCTGAGCCTGACCGCACAATCTTCCAAGGCTGACTGCGTCGGCCTGGTGTAGGCTGTGCTCCGGTTCAGGAGTTCAGCCTTCACCTCCGCAAAAAAGTGTCCATCCAGGAAGATTTTACGCTCAGGGTGGCTCATCATAAGTAGCAACGTTGCGGCGACATCGCGTCAGCCAGCGACTCGCTATGTCCATCGCGACACACCGACATTAAAACAGGATATGGATTCGGAATGACTTATGCACTGGAACTTTCCCGGCTGACCAAGACCTATTCCGGCGGCGTACAGGCGCTGAAAGGCATAGATCTTAACGTCGAAGCCGGCGATTTTTATGCGCTGCTGGGGCCAAACGGCGCAGGTAAATCCACCACTATCGGCATTATCAGTTCGCTGGTAAACAAATCAGGCGGCAGCGTGCGCGTGTTCGGTTACGACCTTGAGAAAGACGTCGTCAATGCCAAACGCCAGCTCGGCCTGGTGCCGCAGGAGTTTAACTTCAACCCCTTTGAGACCGTGCTGCAGATAGTGGTCAACCAGGCGGGCTATTATGGCGTTGAGCGCCGCGAGGCGCAGCAGCGCGCGGAGAAGTATCTGACGCAGCTCGATCTCTGGGGTAAACGCAACGAGCGCGCACGGATGCTCTCCGGCGGTATGAAGCGCCGTCTGATGATCGCGCGCGCGCTGATGCACGAGCCGAAACTGCTGATCCTCGACGAACCGACGGCGGGTGTGGATATTGAGCTTCGTCGCTCTATGTGGACCTTCCTCAAGGAGCTGAATGAAAAGGGCACCACTATTATTCTGACGACGCACTATCTTGAAGAGGCGGAAATGCTGTGTCGCAACATCGGCATTATCCAGAGCGGCGAGCTGGTAGAGAACACCTCAATGAAAGGGCTGCTGGCCAAACTGCAGTCGGAAACCTTTATTCTCGATCTCGCGCCGGGCAGCGCGCCGCCGACGCTGGAAGGGTTTCAGTATCGTCTGGTGGATGCCTCGACGCTGGAAGTCGAAGTGATGCGCGAGCAGGGTCTGAACAGCGTTTTCGGTCAGCTCAGCGCGCAGGGCGTGCAGGTACTGAGCATGCGTAATAAAGCGAACCGTCTGGAAGAGCTGTTTGTCAGCCTGGTGCAGGGCAAAGGAGTGAAAGCATGACACATTTGTACTGGGTGGCGCTGAAGAGTATCTGGGCCAAGGAGATCAACCGTTTTGCCCGCATCTGGATCCAGACGCTGGTGCCGCCGGTGATCACCATGACGCTCTATTTTATTATTTTCGGCAACCTGATCGGTTCGCGCATCGGCGATATGCACGGCTTCAGCTATATGCAGTTTATCGTGCCGGGCCTGATTATGATGGCGGTGATCACCAACGCCTACGCTAACGTCGCCTCGTCGTTCTTCAGCGCCAAGTTTCAGCGCAATATTGAAGAGCTGCTGGTGGCGCCGGTGCCGACGCATATTATCATCGCCGGTTATGTCGGCGGCGGTGTGGCGCGCGGTCTCTGCGTTGGGATACTGGTCACGGCGATTTCGCTGTTTTTCGTGCCGTTCCACGTCCACTCCTGGTCGATGGTGGCGCTGACGCTGCTGCTGACGGCGATTCTTTTTTCGCTGGCCGGTCTGCTGAATGCGGTGTTTGCACGTACCTTTGACGATATCAGCCTGATCCCGACTTTCGTGCTGACGCCGCTGACCTATCTGGGCGGGGTGTTCTATTCGCTGACGCTGCTGCCGCCCTTCTGGCAGGCGGTATCGAAGCTCAACCCTGTAGTCTATATGATCAGCGGTTTCCGCTTCGGCTTCCTCGGCATTAATGATGTGCCGCTGGTCTTTACCCTGTCGGTGCTGATCGCCTTTATCCTGGTGTTTTATATTCTGGTCTACACGCTGATCCAGCGCGGACGCGGCCTGCGCACCTGATAAGCAAAGAAGCAGCCAGAGGGCTGCTTCAGTTTAGCGCTGGGAGATGGCGCGGGTAACAGGGCCCAATCGCAAAGTCGCTCAAGGCATCCTTGCTCGCTCGTCCCGCGCTGTCCATGGCGCGGGGCGCTTTGCTCTTCGGCCCCGGTTACCCACGCTTCAGCATTGAGACGTCTGGAATAGCGTCTTTGCGAGCGGGCCATGCCGCTCGCGCAGGCGCCATGTCCAACCGTGCTTTCCGCTACGCGCGTTAAACTCAGGCAACCTGCACCGGCAGCGCTTTCGCCAGACGCTTCATCTCATTCTCGCCTTCGAAATAGGCGACTTTCGGCTGCCACTGGCGCGCTTCCGCATCCTCAACCTGCACGTAAGAACAGATAATCAGGATATCGCCTTCGCAGGCGCAGCGCGCCGCCGCGCCGTTCACCGAAATAATTTTCGAGCCGCGTTCGGCGGCGATAGCGTAGGTGGAAAAACGCTGCCCGTTGGTGACGTTATAGATATCAATGGCTTCATATTGCAGGATGCCAGACGCGTCGAGAAAATCCTGATCGATGGCGCAGGAACCTTCATAGTGCAAATCCGCCTGGGTCACTTTCACGCGGTGCAGCTTGCCCTGTAAAACGGTACGAATCATAACCGAAAGACCTTATTGTTCTGCCTGAAAACGACCTCGCTTACTGCGTAAGGTCGACCTGTTGATTATCAATAAGACGCGCTTTGCCCAGCCATGCCGCCATCAGGATCACCGCGCGTCGGCTCTCTACCGTCAGCGGCTCCAGCGTGTCGGCGTCGCAAATCGCAAGCCCGTCCGGGCGCAACCCTTTCTCGCTGAGTTCCGCTTCGGCGGCCTCGATAATCTCTTCGATATGGCGTTCGCCATTGGCGAGGCGCGCCGCCATGCCGTTCATCACCTGCGCCAGCGCAGGCGCGAGCTGACGCTCGTCGGCGCTGAGATAGCCATTGCGCGAGCTGAGCGCCAGGCCGTCTTTGGCGCGCACCGTTGGCACGCCGACAATCTCAATGTCAAAGCCCATATCCGCGACCATCTTGCGGATAATTGCCAGCTGCTGAAAATCCTTCTCGCCGAAACAGGCGATATCGGGCTGCACCAGATTAAACAGCTTGCTGACGATAGTGGCGACGCCGCGAAAATGGCCGGGACGGCTTGCGCCTTCCAGCAGCGACGAGAGGCCGGGCACCTCGACGAAGGTCTGATTCTCCAGCCCATGAGGATAAACTTCCGCGGGCGCAGGCGCGAACACCACATCGACGCTGCGGCGGTTAAGCTTCTCGCAGTCCTCCTGCAGCGTACGGGGATAGCGCGCCAGATCGTCGGCGCGATCGAACTGCATCGGGTTGACGAAAATCGAGACCACCACGATATCGCCGCGCTCGCGCGCTTCATCGACCAGCGTCAGATGACCGTCATGCAGATTGCCCATGGTCGGCACCAGCGCGATGCGTTTTCCTTCCTGCCGCCAGCGGCGAATTTCACGACGCAACATCGGCAGCGTTTCAATGATCAGCACGGTAAGGCTCCTGAATTACTGGAAACTGTGTTCAGCCGCAGGATAGGTTCCCGCTTCGACTTCGGCGATATAGTGACGGATAGCAGCGCGCATGTCGCCCGCCTCAGCGAGAAAGTTTTTCGCAAATTTCGGGATATGGCCGCCGGTAATGCCGAAGGCGTCATGCATCACCAGAATCTGGCCGTCAGTGACGTTGCCCGCGCCGATGCCAATGACCGGGATGGACAGCGCCTGGGTAATGCGCTGCGCCAGCGAGACCGGCACGCACTCCAGCACCATCAGCTGCGCGCCTGCGGCTTCCAGCGCCAGCGCGTCGGCCAGCAGCCGTTCGGCGGCCGCCTCGTCGCGGCCCTGCACCTTATAGCCGCCGAAGATATTCACCGACTGCGGCGTCAGGCCGAGATGGCCGCACACCGGAACCGCGCGTTCGGTCAGCATACGCACCGTCTCCGCCAGCCATTCGCCGCCCTCCAGCTTCACCATATTGGCGCCGGCGCGCATCAGCTGTGCTGCGCTGTCAAAGGTTTGCTGCGGCGTGGCGTAACTCATAAAGGGCAGGTCAGCCATGACCAGCGCCTGCGGCGCACCGCGGCGTACGGCGGCGGTGTGGTAGGCGATATCGGCGACGGTCACCGGCAGCGTGGAGTCATGGCCCTGAACGGTCATGCCGAGCGAATCGCCGATCAGCATCACCTGAATGCCTTCATCGGCGAACAGGCGGGCAAAGCTGAAATCGTAGGCGGTCAGGGTGGCGAACTTACGTCCGCTCGCTTTCCACTGACGCAGATGAGAAATAGTGGTGGGTTTCATTGCGCTCTCAACTCAGGTATTTCAGATGGGCGCAGTGTACTGGATAGCAGGGGAGAGCGGAATCTCCCGCGATCAATCTGTGCGGCGGTCAGCCGTGCCAGAAGCGAATGGCGCTGGTGTCGAGCCCGGTCAGCAGGTCGCGCAGCGGGCGCCCGTCCGGTAGCGCCGCGTCGGGCGCAATCTCCAGCAGCGGTACCAGCATAAAGGCGCGGTTGTGCATATCATAGTGCGGCACGATCAGGCGCGGCGTATGCAGGCGCTGCTGGCCGAAGAGCAGAATATCGATATCGAGGGTGCGCGGCCCCCAGCGTTCCGCTTTGCGCACGCGGCCGTGCTCAAGCTCGATACGCTGGGTATGATCCAGCAGGGCTTCCGGCGCGAGAGCAGTCTCCAGCGCAACCGCCGCGTTCAGGTAATCCGGCTGATCCGGCGGACCGTAAGGCGGCGTGCGGTAGAGAGAAGAGGTGGCGACGCGCGTGGTATCGGGCAGCCCGTCCAGCGCGCGCAGCGCCGCGTCGACCTGATTCAGGGGATCGGCAAGATTGCTGCCGAGCGCCAGGTAGACGCGGGTCACGAGGCGTTCTGACTGTCGCGGCGCGGCGCAGTGGGACGACGGCGCGGACGACGCGTTTTGCGGCGCGGCGCCGGATCGTCGCCCAGCGTATTGAGCATGGTTTTCTGCTGCGTCGGCGCGGCGGCCTGGAACTCGCCCCACCAGTGGCTAAGGCGGATCAGCTCCGGGTTGTTCTCGACTTCGGCGCGCAGCGCCAGCAGATCGTAGGCGGCGCGGAACTTCGGATGCTCCATCAGCTTCCAGGCGCGTTTGCCGTGGCGGCGCGACATGCGCAGCTGCAGCTGCCAGATATCCCGGATCAGCGTCGTGATGCGTTTCGGGATCGCCAGCGCGCGGCAGGCTTCATCCAGCGTATCGTTCATCGCCATCGCAAAGGCGTCGAAATAGGTCAGGCCACTTTCCTGAGCGATGCGCTGTGCGGCTTCGAGCTGCGGATACCAGAACATCGCCGCAAACAGGAAGGCTGGATTAACGCGCATATCGTTATGGATGCGGTTGTCGGTGTTTTTCAGCACCTGCGCCACCATACGCTCCATATAACTGTCGCCTTCGTCGGTGAAGTTACGCGTAATGGTCGGGAACAGTGGCTGGAACAGCTGGAATTCACGCAGCTTGACATAGGTGCTGTAGCCGTAGCCCGCCTGCAGCAGCTTCAGCGACTCTTCGAACAGACGCGCCGGCGGAATATCGCGCAGCAGCGTGGCGAGACGCGGGATCGGCTCGGCGGTTTCCGCCGCAATCGACATATCCAGTTTGGCGGCGAAGCGCACCACGCGCAGCATGCGCACCGGATCTTCGCGGTAGCGCGTCTCTGGATCGCCAATCAGGCGAATAATGCCCTGCTGCAGATCCTGCAGGCCGCCTACGTAGTCGCGCACCGTAAAATCGGCGACGTTGTAATAGAGGCTGTTGATCGTCAGGTCGCGACGCTGCGCATCGTCTTCGATGCTGCCGAAGATATTGTCGCGCAGCAGCATGCCGCTCTGGGCGCGCTGCGACAGATTGCGATCCTCTTCGACATCCTCTTCGGCCTGATGATGGCCGCGGAAAGTCGCGACTTCAATCACTTCGGGACCGAACATGACGTGCGCCAGACGGAAGCGACGCCCGACCAGACGACAGTTGCGGAACAGCTTGCGCATCTGCTCTGGTGTGGCGTTGGTGGTGATGTCAAAGTCCTTGGGCTTTTTACCCAGCAGCAGGTCGCGAACGCCACCGCCCACCAGATAGGCTTCATAGCCCGCTTTATTCAGGCGGTAGAGCACCTTCAGGGCATTTTCGCTAATGTCTTTGCGCGAGATGTTATGGCTCTCACGAGGGATAATGGTCATCTGATGACGCTCAGTTTCAACCTCGACGGGCGCCTCCTCATCACGCATGAGGACTTTCCGGCAAAAATTAGCAACTCGGGTAAAAATGGGACACCTCGACAGCGACGTAAAGTGGTGTAAATAAAATCAGCGGCTAATCATAGCCTGTTGCGATTCATTTAGGAATGGTGTTGTCGGCTCAGCCGGTTTCAGGGCGTTCTCATGGGGTATCAAAGCGATATTCCACTGTGAGACCGCGCTTTCCAGCAGTTTCTCCTGCGTTTCGTCGCGCCATTCCGCCGCCACAGGCTGTCCCAGAAAGCGAAGCGCCTGCACCAGCAGCGGTCGCGGGTCGCCTGCGGGCAGCGAAGGCGCATGATTCTGCTTCGACAGTTTATTGCCGTCGGGATTGATCGCCAGCGGCAAATGCAGCCAGTCAGGCGTCGGCCAGCCGAACTGCTGATAAAGCGCTATCTGCCGCACCGTGGGCTCAATTAAATCCGCGCCGCGCACGATCTCCGTTACGCCCTGAAAATGGTCATCGACCACCACGGCAAGGTTGTAGGCGAACAGGCCATCGCGCCGATGAATAATAAAATCTTCCTGGGCCAGACGCGCATCCACGTTCACGATGCCGCGCAGCCGATCGTCAAAGCTGAAAACCGGCGCGTGCTGACGTAAACGCAGCGCGGCGTTTTCCGGCCCCAGATGGCGATCGCGGCAGTGACCGTCGTAAAACCCGCCGATCTGCTGGATGCGGCGACGCGTACAGGTGCAGTAATAACTCTGACGATGCGTCTGCAGCCACGCCAGCGCTTCGCGATAGGCTTCATGGCGCTGCGACTGCCACAGCACCTCGCCGTCCCAGTGCAGGCCGTAATGCTCCAGCTGATGCAGAATGCGCGTGGCGGCGCCTGCGACTTCGCGTGGCGGATCGATATCTTCGATGCGTACCAGCCAGCGGCCTTTTTGCGCGCGCGCGCTGAGATAGCTGCCAAGCGCGGCAATCAGCGAGCCGAAATGAAGATCGCCAGAAGGAGAGGGAGCGAAACGCCCGATACAGGGAAGCGTGGACATAGGCATTAAAAGTCACCGCACAGCGGAACAACAGCGTGCTCTTCCGCAGTGCGGTGATAGAGGCATGGCATTAGCCAGCCATCTGTTTCTCGCGGATTTCAGCCAGCGTCTTGCAGTCGATGCAAAGATCGGCGGTCGGACGCGCTTCCAGACGGCGGATGCCGATCTCCACGCCGCAGGACTCGCAGTAGCCGAAGTCGTCATCTTCGACTTTCTTCAGCGTCTTCTCGATCTTTTTGATCAGCTTACGCTCGCGGTCGCGGTTACGCAGTTCAAGGCTGAATTCCTCTTCCTGCGCGGCACGGTCAACCGGATCCGGGAAGTTCGCCGCTTCGTCCTGCATATGCGAGACGGTACGGTCAACTTCATCACGCAGCTGATTGCGCCAGGCTTCCAGAATCTTGCGAAAATGTTGCAGCTGGGCTTCATTCATATACTCTTCGCCCGGCTTCTCCTGGTATGGCTCCACCCCAGCGATGGCGAGAATACTCAGGGACGATGTTTTACGGTTTTGCCCTTCTTGCATGTTGTTTCTCCTGGATAACACGCACTATACCTTTTGTGGTTCAGCGCCAGCGATTAGGCGTCAGGCGGTTGAGTGTAGTCATTACGCTACATTTTGCCTGCCGGGTTTCGCCGCGTTGCCGCAAACGGGTACATCGATCCCCCTACGGGGAAAAACAGGCCGCTATAAATAACAGAAGCAGTCAAGGTTGGCAATTATTCATGATCGCACCTTGACAAGCCTGTGAGGAACAGCGTATTTGGCGCCGCGCGTTAAACATTCATAACACAACAATTTGCAAAAGATATTACAAGCTTACGGCAACCGGCTTTTTCAGAAACACGCCTGCCGGTGATAAATCTGCGCGATACGCCAAAATCTCTACGCCATCCTGCTGCGCCTGGACCAGTTGGTCTGCGTAACGTGCGTCAATGTGACGCGCGGGGGAGACGTCCTCAATCCCCGAGTGCAGAACCGCAAACAACAAAACAGCCCGATGACCGGCAGCCGCGACGGCGCTTAGCTCGCGCAGATGCTTCTGGCCTCGGACCGTCACCGCATCCGGAAAATAGCCTTTTCCTTGATGTAAAAGGGTCACGGACTTGACTTCAATATAGCAGTTGCGTCTGCCGCCTGCCTGAAGCAGGAAGTCGATTCGGCTCTTTTCCGCACCATATTTGACTTCAGCCTGGCAGGCGTCGTAGCCAGACAAGGGCGCAATGACGTCTGCCGCCAGCGCCTCTTTCACCAGCTGGTTGGCGCGCAGTGTGTTAACGCAGATCCAGTGGCCCTGCTGCGTTTCGGTCAGCTCCCAGCTGTGCGGGTATTTGCGCGTCAGGCTGTCGGAGGTGGAGTACCACACTCTGTCGCCTGGCGTGGCGCAGCCGGTCATCGCGCCGGTATTGGCGCAGTGAATGGTCAGGGTTTCCCCTTCCGGCGTCACCACGTCGGCAAGAAAACGCTTATAGCGGGCGATCAGTCGGGCGGGCTTTAACGGCGGTGAAAACAGCATAGCGCTCCAGAATCAGGTCAGCGGCCAGCTCGCCAGCGCCTGGTAGCGCGTGCGGCCCCGCGCGTACTGCGACGAAAACAGCGAAAAATGGTCGACGCGAAAGCGCCAGTGAAAGCCGCGCGGCGGCAGCGCAATGCGCGAGGCCGCGTCGCGCAGCAGCGTAACGTGCGGGTGAAAAGGTTGGGCGCTCTGCGCGCAGCCGTGGCGCGCCGCCTGGGCCCGCAGCAGATCGGCCAGTTGCAGCAGACCGCGTGGCGGCCGCTGACAGCCGAGCCACACCACGCGGGGACGCGGCCAGTGACCGGCGTCGTCCAGATCGAGATCGAAGGCGGGCTGCTGAATGCGCGCGGCCAGCTGTTGCAGCTTTTGCGCGGTCTCGCTTTTCACCTCGCCGAGAAAGGCGAGCGTCAGGTGCAGGTTGGCCGCAACAACAGGGCGGCCGGCGTCGTCGGCGAAGTTATCGGCGCGCCAGCGCACCAGCTGCTGCTGCAGCGCGTCAGGCAGCCCGATGCCAAAAAACAGGCGTTGCGTCTCCATGGCGGTCTCCGGCAATCCTCACGGATGAATGCTACAATGCGCGCCATCTTAACACAGGCTGAACGGGAGTTTGCCGTGAGTGATTTACCGGTCAGCGCCGTGCTGCCCGACCTGCTGCAGGCGCTCGACGCGGCGCCGCAAATTCTGCTGGCGGCCCCAACCGGCGCGGGCAAGTCGACCTGGCTGCCGCTGCAGCTGCTGCAGCGGGCGAATCTGTCGGGCCGCATTATTATGCTGGAGCCGCGTCGGCTGGCGGCGCGCAACGTGGCGCAACGTCTGGCGGAGCAGCTTGGCGAGCAGCCCGGCGAAACCGTCGGCTACCGCATGCGCGGCGAAAACTGCGTCGGCCCGGCCACCCGACTGGAAGTGGTGACGGAGGGCATTCTGACGCGCATGCTGCAGCGCGATCCTGAACTCAGCGGCGTGTCGCTGGTGATCCTCGATGAGTTCCACGAGCGCAGCCTGCAGGCGGATCTGGCGCTGGCGCTGCTGCTCGACGTACAGCAAGGGCTGCGCGACGATCTGAAAATCCTGCTGATGTCGGCGACGCTGGATAACGCGCGCCTCTCGGCGCTGCTGCCCGATGCGCCGCTGATCGTCTCCGAAGGGCGCAGTTTCCCGGTGACGCGCCGTTTTGCCTCGCTCAGCGCAACGCTGCGCTTTGAAGAGGCGGTGGCGCGCGAAACGGCGCAGCTGCTGCGCGAAGAGAGCGGCTCGCTGCTCCTGTTCCTGCCCGGCGTGGCGGAGATTGAGCGGGTTAAACGCGAGCTGGAATCGCGCGTGGCGGAGGATGTCGACCTCACGCCGCTCTATGGCGCGCTGCCGCTGGCGGCACAGCGCCGCGCAATTCTGCCTGCGCCGCCCGGCCGCCGCAAAGTGGTGCTCGCCACCAATATCGCTGAAACCAGTCTTACTATCGAAGGCATCCGTCTGGTGGTGGATAGCGCGCTGGAGCGCACGGCGCAGTTTGACGCGCGCAGCGGCGTGACGCGGCTGCTGACCCAGCGTATCAGCCAGGCGTCGATGACGCAGCGCGCCGGCCGCGCCGGTCGTCTGATGCCCGGCATCTGTCTGCATCTGATCGCCGAAGAACAGGCGTCGCGCGCCGCTGCGCAGAGCGAGCCGGAGATCGCGCATAGCGACCTCGCCGCGCTCTGGATGGAGCTGTTGCAGTGGGGCTGCAACCAGCCGGACCAGCTTACCTGGCTCGACCTGCCACCAGAAAAACATCTGCGCGCGGCGCGGCAGCTGCTTGCCCGCCTTGGCGCGCTGGATGAGAACGGCAAGCTGAGCGCGCAGGGACGACGCATGGCGCAGCTCGGCGGCGAGCCGCGTCTGAGCGCGATGCTGTGCGCCGCCGGGCAGGATCCTGATGCGGCCGCCAGCGCCGCGCTGCTGGTGGCGGTTCTTGAGGATCCGCCGCGCAGCGGCACGCCCGATCTGCGTGACGCGCTGCACCGTCCGCAGCCGCAATGGCAGCGGCGCGCAAAGCAGTGGCAGTCACGGCTCGGCGTCAGCGGCGGCCGCGTCGATGAAGACCGCTTTCCTGCGCTGCTGGCGGCGGGCTTCGGCGATCGGCTGGCGCGACGTCGCGATAACGGCGGCCGCTATCAGCTCGCCAACGGCCTGGGGGCGATGCTCGATTCGCAAGAGGGGCTGAACCGCTACGAATGGCTGATCGCACCCGCTTTGCTGCAGGGCAGCGCGACGCCGGACGCACGCATGCTGCTGGCGCTGCCGGTTGATATCGACGCGCTGCGCCAGGCGCGCCCGGAGCTGGTGGAAGTGCGCACCGAAGTCGAATGGGACGAAGAGAAAGGCACGCTGCGCGCGCTGCGTCGCGAACAGGCTGGCGTGCTGGTGTTAAAGGCGCAGCCGATGGCGCGTCCGCAGCCTGAGGTGCTGCACGCGGCGATGCTGCGCTGGGTCGCGCAAAAGGGTCTGGCAGTGCTGGGCTGGAGCGAGGCAGCGGAACAGCTGCGCGTGCGGCTGCAGTGCGCGGCGCAGTGGTTGCCGGAGGAGACATGGCCCGCCGTAGATGATGAAACGCTGCTGGCGACGCTCGATGTGTGGCTACTGCCGGAGATGGGCGCGGTGCGCGATCTGAAATCGTTGCAGGCGGTTAACCTTGTCAGCGCGCTATTACATTTGCTCACATGGTCACAACGCCAGCGGCTGGATAGTGCGCTGCCAACTCATTACACTGTGCCGACCGGAAGCCGACTGCCCATTCGCTACCATGCCGACAAACCGCCCGCGCTGGCGGTGCGCATTCAGGAGATGTTTGGCGAGGCGAGCAATCCCGCCGTGGCGGAAGGGCGCGTGCCGCTGGTGCTGGAGCTGTTATCGCCCGCGCAGCGTCCGTTGCAGATAACCCGCGACCTGGCCGCCTTCTGGCGCGGCGCGTATCCGGAGGTGCAAAAAGAGATGAAAGGGCGCTATCCCCGACATCCCTGGCCCGACGATCCGGCCAGCGCCTTGCCCACAAGGCGCACCAAAAAATATTCCCCGCAAGGTTGAGCCAGCTGGATCGATTTCAGAGGGTTCCGCCATGCGGAAGAGGTAAAAGCCGCTAGAGTATCGGCGCAGCCAACGTAATGCCTGGAGAATGAAACCAATGTCTGGGAACGATCGCGAACCCATTGGGCGCAAAGGAAAACAGCCCAAGCCGCCGCGTAACGCTACGCGCCGGGGTCGCCGCAGGGATGAAGACGATTTTGATAATGATGATTTTGATGATGAGGTTGAGGAGAAAGCGCCTGTGCCGCGTAAAAGTAAAGGAAAGCGTCCGCCGCGCGGGAAGCGTCGCTGGTTAAGCTGGCTTATCAGGCTGTTCCTTGTGTTTGTGGTCGTCATGGCCGTCTGGGGTGTTTACCTCGACTCTGAGATCCGCGCCCGCATCGACGGAAAAGTGTGGCAGCTACCCGCGACCGTTTATGGCCGCATGGTCAGCCTGGAACCAGGCATGGCCTACAACAAAAAAGAGATGATTGCGCTGCTGGAAGGCACGCAGTATCGCGAGGTGTCGCGTATTACGCGTCCCGGCGAGTTCTCGGTAAAAGGCAACACCATCGATCTGCTGCGCCGTCCGTTTGATTTCCCGGACAGCAAAGAGGGGCAGGTGCACGCGCAAATGGTGTTCGACGGCGATGAGCTGGGCGAAATTAAAAATATCGATTCCGGTCGTGATTTTGGTTTCTTCCGCCTCGATCCGCGCCTGATCACCATGTTGCAGTCGCCGAACGGCGAACAGCGCCTGTTTGTGCCGCGCGCCGGTTTCCCGGATCTGCTGGTCGACACGCTGATCGCCACCGAAGATCGTCATTTCTACGAGCATGACGGCATCAGCCCTTATTCTATCGGCCGCGCCTTCCTCGCCAATATCACCGCCGGGAAAGCGGTGCAGGGCGGCAGTACGCTGACGCAGCAGCTGGTGAAAAACCTGTTCCTGACCAACGAGCGCTCGCTGTGGCGTAAAGCGCGTGAAGCCTATATGGCGGTCATTATGGATGCGCGCTACAGCAAGGATCGCATTCTGGAGCTCTACCTGAACGAGGTCTATCTCGGCCAGGCGGGCAACGACCAGATCCGCGGCTTCCCGCTGGCGAGCCTCTACTATTTTGGCCGTCCGGTCGACGAACTGAGCCTCGATCAGCAGGCGATGCTGGTGGGCATGGTGAAAGGCGCCTCGCTCTATAACCCGTGGCGTAATCCGAAACTGGCGCTGGAGCGACGCAATCTGGTGCTGCGTCTGCTGCAGCAGCAGAAGGTGATCGATCAGGAGCTGTACGACATGCTTTCGGCGCGTCCGCTCGGCGTACAGCCGAAGGGCGGCGTGATCACGCCGCAGCCCGCCTTTATGCAGATGGTGCGCAACGAGCTGCAGGCGAAGCTGGGCGATAAGGTGAAGGATCTCTCGGGCGTGAAGATCTTCACCACGCTCGATCCGGTATCGCAGGACGCAGCGGAAAAAGCGGTGCTTGATGGTATCCCGGCGCTGAAAAAACAGCGTGGCCTGAAAGATCTGGAAACCGCGATGGTGGTAGTCGACCGCTTCAGCGGTGAAGTGCGCGCCATGGTAGGCGGCGCGGATCCGCAGTTCGCCGGCTACAACCGCGCGCTGCAGGCGCGTCGCTCTATCGGCTCGCTGGCGAAACCGGCCACCTATCTGACCGCGCTCAGCCAGCCGAACACCTATCGTCTTAACAGCTGGATCGCCGATGAACCTATCGCGCTGAAACAGCCGAACGGCAGCGTCTGGAAACCGATGAACGACGATCGTCGCTTCAGCGGCAAGGTGATGCTGGTGGATGCGCTGACCAACTCCATGAACGTGCCGACGGTAAACCTCGGTATGACGCTGGGGCTGGACGCGGTGGTGGATACCTGGACCAAACTGGGCGTGCCGAAAGATCAGCTTAACCCGGTGCCAGCGATGCTGCTCGGCGCGCTGAACCTGACGCCGATTGAAGTGGCGCAGGCGTTCCAGTCGATCGCCAGCGGCGGCAACCGCGCGCCGCTCTCGGCGGTGCGTTCCGTTATCGCGGAAGACGGCACCGTGCTCTATCAGAGCTTCCCGCAGGCGCAGCGCGTAGAGCCAGCGCAGGCTGCCTATCTGACGCTCTACACGATGCAGCAGGTAGCCGATCACGGTACGGCGCGGGCGCTGGGCGCGCGTTATCCCAAAGCGCATCTGGCGGGCAAAACCGGCACCACTAACGACCTGATCGACAGTTGGTTTGCTGGTGTTGACGGCAAAGAGGTCGCCATTACCTGGGTGGGCCGCGACAATAACCAGCCGAGCAAGCTGTACGGCGCAAGCGGCGCGATGCAGATCTATCGTCGCTACCTGGACAACCAGGCGCCAATGCCGCTGGTGCTGACGCCGCCGGAAGATGTCTCCATGATGAGCATCGACTCAGCGGGTAATTTCGTTTGCGGCAACGGCAGCAGCACCTGGCGTTCGCTGCCGGTGTGGGCGCTCGATCCCGACGCGCTCTGCCAGCAGCAGCAACAGCTGTTCCAGCAGCAGCAACAGCAGTTGCAGGAGCAGCAGAACCAGCAGCAAAATCAACAGCAGATGCAGCAGCAGCAACAACAGCCGCAGCAGCAGAAAGAGAGCGACGGCGTCGCCGGCTGGATTAAAGATATGTTCGGCGGTAACTAAAACGTCGGTTAAAAAGGGCGCTACGGCGCCCTTTTTTTGTGCGTGATCAATACTGCGCGAATGCCCGCCAGACGGCGCTGCGCGCGGGATTATCCCTTGCAGAGAAGTAAGAGTTTCGCCTAAAATCCATTCGGCATAATAATCATTCTCGTTTCCATTCGCCTGCCCACTATATTATTCAAGAGACACTACTATGAATGCGCGAACGACTTTTCCTTGTTACCTGCGCGGCGCGCTTGCTCGCCGTCCGCTGGCTTTGAGCATTGCCGTCATTTTGGGTTCAGTAAGCGCTTCCGCGCTGGCTGAGGAGACGCTGGTGGTTTCGTCGGATGGTGCTTCTGCCGCGGCGCAGGAGAGCGCATGGGGTCCGGCGCCGACCATCGCTGCCAGACAGAGCGCCACCGGCACCAAAACCGATACGCCGATTGAGAAAAACCCGCAGTCGGTTTCGGTGGTGACGCGCGAAGAGATGGAAAAGCGTCAGGTAACATCGGTAAAAGAGGCGTTCAATTACACGCCGGGCGTCCTGACCGGCAACCGCGGCAGCTCGCAGGTGATCGATGCGCTGTCGATTCGCGGCTTTAGCGAAACCAACACCAACCAGTATCTTGACGGCCTGAAGCTGCAGGGCGACAACTATTCCGAATTCGCTATCGATCCTTACTTCCTGGAGCGCGCCGAGCTGCTACGCGGCCCGGTTTCAGTGCTCTACGGCAAGAGCAATCCCGGCGGCGTAGTGGCGCTGGTGAGCAAGCGTCCGACACAGGAAACGCTGCGCGAAGTGCAGTTCCAGATGGGCAGCGACAACCTTTTCTCTACCGGGTTCGATTTCGGCGGCTCGCTGGATGACGATGGCGTCTACAGCTACCGCCTGACTGGCCTTGCGCGCAGCGCCGACGCGCAGCAGGAGCGGAATAAAGAGAAACGCTACACCATTGCGCCCTCGTTCAGCTGGCGTCCGGACGAAAATACCCGCTTCGACCTGCTGACCTATTTCCAGAACGAGCCGGAAACCGGCTATTACGGCTGGCTGCCGCGTCAGGGCACGGTGGTGCCAATCAGACGCGCGGACGGCAGCGAATACAAGCTGCCGACTAATTTTGATGAAGGCGAAGAGAGCAACAAAATCTCGCGCAACACCAAAATGGTGGGTTACAACTTCGAGCACAGCTTCAACGAGACCTGGACGGTACGTCAGAACCTGCGCTACGCCGATTTGCGCACCGACTATCGCAGCATTTACGGCAACGGCTTTGATGCCGCTACCCAGTCGATTACGCGTGGTTCGGCGGTCTCTGAGGAAGAGCTGAATCAGTTCGCCGTCGATACCCAGGCGCAGGCTAAATTCGCCACCGGCGCGCTGGACCATACGCTGCTGCTGGGCGTGGATTTCCAGCGCACGCGTAACGATATCAATGCGCAATTTGGCACCGCCAGCAGCCTGAACGCCGTTAACCCGCACTATGGCGATGAGAGCGTTACGCCGTTCGCTCCTTTCCAGCACCTTAATAAACAGCGTCAGACCGGCCTTTATGCGCAGGATCAGATGGCGTGGAACCGCTGGGTACTGACGCTGGGTGGCCGCTACGATTACGCCATGGCGTCAGTATACGATCGCTATAACGGAACCTTCGATCGCCAGAACGATCAGGCCTTTACCTGGCGTGGCGGTCTGAACTATGTGTTCGATAACGGTATCGCGCCCTACTTCAGCTACAGCGAAGCCTTTATTCCCAACTCTGGTTCTACCTACGCAGGTCAGGCCTTTGATCCTTCACGCGCAAAACAGTATGAAGCGGGCGTGAAATATGTGCCGAAAGATCGCCCGATCACCATGACCGCTGCGGTTTATCAGCTGACCAAAACTAAAAATCTGACGGCCGATCCCGACACGGTAAACCATCCGAACGGCAGCGTGCAGAGCGGCGAAATTCGCTCGCGCGGCGTAGAGCTGGAGGCGAAAGCGGCAGTTAACGCTAATATCGACCTGACGGCTGCCTACACCTACACCGACGCGGAATATACCCACGACACGCAGCTGAAAGGCCGCACGCCGGTGCAGGTGCCAAAGCATATGGCGTCGCTGTGGGCGGATTATACCTTCCATGAGACCGCGCTCTCCGGCGTCACTGTCGGTGCAGGCGTGCGTTACGTCGGCGAAAGCAAAGGCCTTTACAGTAGCGGTACGCAAAACAACCAGAACTTCGATGTCGCTGGCTACACCACGGTCGATGCGACGCTGAAATATGATCTGGGTCGTTTCGGTCTGCCGGGCTCGTCAGTGGGCGTCAACGTGAAAAACCTGTTTGACCGCGACTATGTGGCCAGCTGTTACCGCGACTACGCCTGCTACTGGGGCGCAGAGCGACAAATCATCGGCACCGCCACTTTCCGTTTCTGATGCAACCGGGCGCCGCGGCGCCCGTTTAACCTGGGATGACCATGCAGCCTCCGCACGACGCAGCCACTTTTACGCTGGATAATGTCAGCTTTCACGTGCCCGGCCGCACGCTGCTGCATCCGCTCTCATTAACCTTTCCGCCTGGCAAAGTCACCGCGCTTATCGGCCATAACGGCTCCGGCAAATCCACGCTGTTAAAAATGCTGGGACGGCACCAGACCGCCAGCGAGGGACGCGTACTGCTCAACGGTACGCCGGTCGAAGCCTGGAACAGTAAAGCCTTTGCGCGCGAGGTCGCCTATCTGCCGCAGCAGCTGCCCGCCGCCGAAGGCATGACGGTGCGCGAGCTGGTGGCGATTGGCCGCTACCCGTGGCATGGCGCGCTGGGCCGTTTTCGCCAGGAAGATCGCGTTCGGGTGGAGGAGGCGATCGCGCAGGTCGGGCTGAAGCCGCTCGCTGCTCGCCTGGTGGACAGCCTCTCCGGCGGCGAGCGTCAGCGCGCCTGGCTGGCGATGCTGGTGGCGCAGAACAGCCGCTGTCTGCTGCTGGATGAACCGACGTCGGCGCTGGACATCGCCCATCAGGTCGAGGTGCTGGCGCTGATCCAGCGTCTCAGCCGCGAACGCGGCCTGACGGTCATCGCCGTACTACACGATATCAACATGGCCGCGCGCTACTGCGACCATCTGGTCGCGCTGCGCGGCGGCAAAATTATCGCTGAAGGCGCGCCGGAGGCCATTATGCAGCCCGACGTGCTGGGCGCAATTTACGGTATTCCTATGGGCATTCTGCCGCACCCCCAGGGCGGGGCGGCGGTTAGTTTTGTCTACTGAGGGGGTCAGCATGGAGATCACGCGTCGTCGCCTGCTGGCGGCACTGGCTGTCTCGCCCTGGCTGAGCGCCTTGCCGCTGCGCGCCACGACCCTGCCTGAGCAGCGCATTATTGCGCTGGAGTGGCTGCCGACCGAGCTGCTGCTGGCACTCGGCGTCGCGCCGCTGGCCGTCGCCGATACCCGCAACTACAACATCTGGGTCGGCCAGCCGCCGCTGCCGCCGCATACGGTGGACGTAGGGCTGCGCACCGAACCTAATCTGGAGCTGATGACTCAGCTGCAGCCGTCGCTAATCCTCTGTTCAAACGGCTACGGACCGTCGCCGGAAAAACTCCAGCGCATCGCGCCGATCATGGGCTTCGATCTTAACCGCGGCGACGGCAAACCGCTCTCTGCCGCGCGCGATTCGCTGCGCGCGCTGGCGGCGCGTATCGGCCGTGAAGCGGAGGCGGAGGCGCATCTGCAGCAGCTGGATCAAACGCTGGCCGCCGCGCGTCAGCGGCTTGCGTCCCATGCGAAGCGCCCGGTGTTGCTGATGTCGCTGATGGACAGCCGTCATGCGCTGGTCTTCGGCAAAAACAGCCTGTTTCTGGAAGTGATGGAGCAGCTTGGACTGACCAACGCGTGGCAGGGCGAAACCAACTTCTGGGGCAGTGCGGTCACGGGCATCGAACGGCTGGCGTATTTGCGTGACGCAGAGGCCATCTGCTTCGATCATGATAACGACGGCGATATGGTGCAGCTCGGCCGCAGCCCGCTGTGGCAGGCGCTGCCGTTTGTTCGTGCCGGACGCTTTCAGCGGGTTCCGGCGGTGTGGTACTACGGCGCGACGCTGTCGGCGCTGCATTTTGTTCGCGTGCTGGAACGCGCGCTGGAGACGCGCTGATGCGCCATCGTTATTTTCCTGCCGCGCTGCTGAGTCTGCTGTTTGTGCTGGCGCTGCTGCTGAGCATTATTAATCTGCGCGCGGCGCTGCCGTCGGCGCAATGGTCGCAGGGTCTGCTGTCGCCGGATCAGAACAACATCGAGCAGATGCTGTTTCACTATAGCCTGCTGCCGCGGCTCGGGCTGGCGCTGCTGGTCGGCGCCGGGCTGGGGCTGGCGGGGCTGCTGTTTCAGCAGGCGCTGCGCAACCCGCTGGCGGAGCCGACGACGCTGGGCGTCTCGTCCGGTGCGCAGCTCGGCATTACCGTCGCCACGCTGTGGCAGCTGCCGGGCGGCGCGGCGACGTCGCAGCTGGCGGCGCTGATCGGCGCGCTGGCGGTGGGCGCGGTGGTGTTCGGCGTCGCCTGGGGCAAACGGCTGTCGCCGGTCACGCTGATCCTCTCCGGGCTGGTGCTGAGCCTCTACAGCGGCGCGGTGAACCAGATCTTCGCCATATTCAATCACGACCAGCTGCAGAATATGTTCCTGTGGAGTACCGGCACGCTGAACCAGATGGGCTGGGAGAACGTCAGCCTGCTCTGGCCGCGTCTGCTGCTCGCCTTTGTGCTGGCGCTGGCGCTGCTGCGTCCGCTGACGCTGATGGGGCTGGATGACGGCGTAGCGAAGAACCTCGGCCTGGCGCTGGCAATGGCGCGCGTCGGCACGCTGGCGCTGGCGATCCTGCTCAGTGCGCAGCTGGTGAGCGTGGCGGGCATTATCGGCTTTATCGGCCTGTTCGCGCCGCTGCTGGCGAAGCTGCTGGGGGCGCGTCGATTGTTAAGCCGCATGCTGCTGGCGCCGCTGATCGGCGCGCTGCTGCTGTGGCTGGCGGATGCCTGCGTGCTGTGGCTCACCGCGCACTGGCGCGAACTCTCCACCGGCACGCTGACCGCCCTGACGGGCGTGCCGCTGCTGCTCTGGCTGCTGCCGCGCCTGCGCACCGGCTCGGTGCCGCCCGCGCTCGACAGCGGTGATAAGGTGCCGGCTGAACGCCACGCGGTGCTGCGCTGGGCGCTACTCGGTCTGGCGCTGCTTGCGCTGCTGGCGTGGGCCGCGCTCGCCTTCGGTCGCGATGCGCACGGCTGGCTATGGTCGAGCGACGAGCTTTTCCACCAGCTGCTGCCGTGGCGCGCGCCGCGTCTGCTGGCGGCGCTGGCGGTGGGGCTGATGCTCGGCGTGGCGGGCAGTCTGATCCAGCGCCTGACCGGCAATCCAATGGCGAGCCCGGAAGTGCTGGGTATCAGCTCCGGCGCGGCGTTCGGCGTGGTAGTGATGCTGTTTTTCGTGCCGGGCGACGCGCTGGCGTTTTTGCTGCCGGCGGGCGCGCTGGGCGCTGCGGGAACGCTGCTGCTGATTATGCTGGTGGCGAGTCGCGGCGGCTTTTCGCCGGAGCGTATGCTGCTGGCGGGGATGGCTCTTAACAGCGCCTTCGTTACGCTGCTGATGCTGCTGCTGGCGAGCGGCGATCCGCGCATGGGCGGCCTGCTGAGCTGGATTTCCGGTTCGACCTATAACGTCAGCGAAAAGGCGGCGCTGCAGAGCGCCGTGCTGGCGCTGGTGCTGACGGCGCTGGCGCCGCTCGCCAGCCGCTGGCTGACGCTGCTGCCGTTGGGTTCCGCTACGGCGCGCTCGGCGGGCATGGCGCTGAACGCCTCGCGTCTGGCGCTGCTGCTGCTGGCGGCCGCGCTGACTGCCGCCGCGACGCTGACGATCGGTCCGCTGAGCTTTATCGGCCTGATGGCACCGCATATCGCGCGTATGCTTGGCTTCCGTCGCGCGCTGCCGCAGATGACGATGGCGGGGCTGTTTGGCGCGGGCCTGATGCTGCTGGCCGACTGGTGCGGACGTATGCTGGCGTTCCCGGATCAGATACCGGCGGGACTGATGGCGACCTTTCTCGGCGCGCCTTACTTTATCTGGCTATTAAGACGTTCCCGGTAAAAGCTTTTCACAGGCGGCGTTCGCGTTGACCTCTTTTCCGCCAGCAAAAAAAAGACCGGCATCTGCCGGTCTTTTACTTACTCTCTTTTTTACAGCTTCGCAAAACAGCGACGCGCGGCGTCAACGGTGCGCTCGATATCTTCGGCGCTGTGCGCCAGCGACATAAAGCCCGCTTCGAAGGCGGAAGGGGCAAGGTAAACGCCCTCTTCAAGCATCAGATGGAAGAAGCGCTTAAAGCGCTCTACGTCGCACTTCGTCACGTCGGCGTAGCAGGTAACGCTGTCGGCGTCGGTGAAGAAAATACCGAACATGCCGCCAACGTGATTCACCACCAGCGGAATATTTTCCGCCTGCGCCGCCGCCAGCAGGCCCTGTGCCAGCTGCGTGGTGCGCTCGGTCAGCGTCTGGTGGGTGCCCGGCTGAGCGATCTGCGTCAGGCAGGCGAAACCGGCCGCCATCGCAATCGGGTTGCCGGAGAGCGTGCCCGCCTGGTAGACCGGGCCGGTCGGGGCCAGCGCGTCCATCACTTCGCGGCGTCCGCCAAAGGCGCCTACCGGCATGCCGCCGCCGATAATCTTGCCGAGACAGGTCAGATCCGGACGCACATTGTAATACTCCTGCGCGCCGCCCAGCGCGACGCGGAAGCCGGTCATCACTTCGTCGATGATCAGCAGCGCGCCAAACTCGTCGCACAGCGCGCGCAGGCCAGGCAGGAATGCCGGAAGCGGCGGGATGCAGTTCATATTGCCCGCGACCGGCTCAACGATGATACAGGCGATATCATCCGGATACTGCTCAAACGCGGCGCGCACGGAGTCGAGATCGTTATAGGTGCAGGTCAGGGTATGTCTGGCGAAATCGGCCGGCACGCCAGGGGAGTTAGGCTGGCCAAGCGTCAGCGCGCCGGAGCCCGCTTTCACCAGCAGGCAGTCGGCGTGGCCGTGGTAGCAACCTTCAAATTTAATGATCTTGTCGCGGCCGGTAAAACCGCGCGCCAGACGAATGGCGCTCATGGTCGCTTCGGTGCCGGAGTTAACCATACGCACCATATCCATGCTCGGCACCAGCTCGCACACCAGCTGCGCCATTTTCACTTCCATCTCGGTGGGCGCGCCGAAGCTCAGGCCGCGCGCTGCGGCTTCAATTACCGCGTTGCGGATCTCGACGTTGTTGTGGCCCAGCACCATCGGTCCCCATGAACCAACATAGTCGATATAGGCTTTGCCGTCGGCGTCATACAGGCAGGCGCCGTCGGCGCGCTCGATGAACAGCGGCGTGCCGCCTACGCCGTTAAACGCGCGCACCGGCGAGTTAACGCCGCCGGGGATCAGGCGTTGCGCTTCGGCAAACAGGTTTTCGGACTTACTCATTTATTCGGCTCCAGCGGTTCATAAAAAATCTTGCGCCATTCTACGGGAAGATAACGACATGAAGAAAGGGCGGAAAGGGCGCGCTATACTTACCTTAGCTGAAGGCCGGAGGCACACAGTGCGAAGGGCAAAACTTGATTGCGCTATCGCGCTGGCAGATAATACGGCAATTGAGGTCGTTTTATGACCTGGACGTTTACCGGAGTATGAGATGAGTGATGATGTTGCAGCACTGCCGTTACAGTTTACCGATGCGGCGGCCAGCAAGGTAAAAAACCTGATTGCCGACGAAGAGAATCCCGATCTGAAACTGCGCGTCTATATCACCGGCGGCGGTTGCAGCGGCTTCCAGTATGGTTTCACCTTTGACGATAAAATGAATGACGGCGACATGACCATTGAGAAGCAGGGCGTGGCGCTGGTGGTGGATCCCATGAGCCTGCAGTACCTGGTCGGCGGCTCGGTGGATTATACCGAAGGTCTGGAAGGATCGCGTTTCATCGTGACCAACCCTAACGCCAAAACCACCTGCGGCTGCGGCTCCTCCTTCAGCATCTGATGCAAAAAGGCCGTCTTACGACGGCCTTTTCATTACCATTCAACGGTTATCAGCTTCGCCGTTTCCTTACGCATCGTATCCTTTTTTAGCACGCTTTCCGTCACGCGCGGCTGCGCGTTAGTGCGGCGACCGCAATCGATCTGCGGCAGCGCCCGTTGCGGCTGGCTGTTAATTTCACAGCGCGAAAAGATAATGAGCTGAACGCCTATCGTTCCCGTGGTCGACGCAGTCGCAAAGGGCGCGACGATCGCGATCGCGAAGGCCAGCAGCAAGGCTCTGGTCATGTTGGATTCCTGGTGTAGCAAAAATGCGCGGCGCGCATAAAAGGACGCTGAGCTTACGTGGCATCAACGTCTCGTTTCATAATTAACGGCAAAATTAGCGGAATCTTTAATCGCTTTCTGCTGCTTTATTGTTCCGGATGCAGGGCGGCGCAGAGCCGTTTTGCCGCCAGCAGCATACGCGGGCCTGGACGGCTGATCCAGTCATCATCGATGGCGATGACCGGCACGTTTAGCTGGGGTTGCCAGAAGCGGGAGACGTTTTGCGCCTGTGCGGCGCTGCCGCCGATAACGATAGCCTGCGGATGGCGCATCAGCACCTGCTCGCGGCTGACCTGCGGCCAGTTGACGCGGCTGTCGGCAAAGATATTCTTTCCGGCGCACAGCGCAATGATGTCGTTCTGCAGGGTGTCGCGCGCGGCGGTAAACAGCGGCTGCTGGCCGAACTGAAGAAAGAGCGGCACCGCAGGCAGCGCAGCGTAGCGCGCGCGCAGAGAGGTTACTTGCTGCCTTAGCTGCTGCGCGGCGTTCAGCGCCTGCTGCGGCTGCGGGCTCCAGCGCCGCAGCGCCGCCACGGCATCCGCCATCTCATCCAGCGAGCCGGGATCGATCCACTCGACGTTAACCCCGAGCTGCTTTAGCTGATCGATCTGGCGCTGCGGGTTGCCGCCGCGCCAGGCCAGCACCACGTCCGGCTTCAGCGCCAGAATACGTTCGACTTTAATGCCTTGCCAGTTGGCGACCTGCTCCAGCTCTTTAGCGGCGGGCGGATAGTCGGACCAGGCGCTGACCGCCACCGGCGTAATGCCTGCGGCGAACGCCATTTCGGTGAGATGGGGCGCGAGGGTAATAACGCGCGGGGCGGCGGCGAACAGGCTGCCGCAAAACAGCAGCAGCCCGATCAGCCAGAGCAGCTTAGCCACGCGCCAGGCGCGCCAGCAGCTTCTCCACCATTAGCGACGACTGCTGCGCCGCGACGCTGAGGAACTCTTCAAAGCTCAGATGCGACGCCTTATCAGCCACGTCGGAAATGGCGCGCACTACGACGAAAGGCACCTTGAACTGGTGGCAGACATGGCCGATAGCGGTGGCTTCCATCTCTACGGCGATCGCCTGCGGGAAGGTGGTGCGAATGCGCGCCAGCGGCTCGGCGCCGTTGATAAAGGCGTCGCCGCTGACCACCAGGCCGCGCACGGCGTTCAGGTTCAGCTCGCTGATGCAGGCCTCTGCGGCGGCAATCAGCTGTGCATCAGCGGTAAAGGCCGCCGGGCAGCCCGCCATCTGGCCTGGCTCGTAGCCGAAGGCGGTGACGTCGGCGTCGTGATAGCGCACTTCGTCTGAGACGACGATATCGCCGACGGAGAGGGTAGGGGCCAGGCCGCCAGCCGAGCCGGTGTTGATCACCAGGTCTGGCTTGCACAGCTCAAGCAGCAGCGTGGTGCCCAGCGCCGCCGACGTTTTACCGATACCCGATTTCAGCAGGGCGACCTCAACGCCGTTAAGCGTGCCGGTGTAAATTTCGCATCCGGCCAGCGTCAGGGTCTGGCGGTTCTCGATTTTGTCGCGCAGCAGGGTCACTTCCTGCTCCATCGCGCCAATAATGCCTGCTTTCATAAAAGAGTCTCGCTAATGTGGTGGAAGTAGTCGTAAAAAGTGAGGCATAGTCTAGCATGGCTGGCAGGGGATTGATTCACGAAGTAATAAGGGGTAACGATGGCGACGGTCAATTTCAGGAAGAAGATAAGTTTTACCCGCCCTTATAACACGCGCAAAGAGCCGGAAGGGGAATACTATATTACCCGCCACTTTGAGAGCGATCGTGGCCGTATTATTAACTCGGCGGCGATTCGCCGACTCCAGCAAAAAACCCAGGTCTTTCCACTGGAGCGCAATGCCGCGGTACGCTCGCGCCTGACCCATTCGCTGGAAGTGCAGCAGACGGGACGCTATATCGCCAAAGAGATCCTGCAAACTCTGAAGAATCAGGGCGGCCTGGCGCAGTACGGACTGGATGAAATGGAAGGGGCGTTTGAAAGCCTGGTGGAGATGGCCTGCCTGCTGCACGACGTGGGCAACCCGCCTTTCGGCCATTTCGGCGAAGCCGCCATCAATGACTGGTTTGAAGAGCATCTTCCTCTGGAGCTGGTCGACCCGCTGGTGGCAGGCGTTGAAGGCGACCAGCAGCGTGCCGATTTTGAGCGGCTGAACGCCATGATCCGTCAGGATCTGTGCCATTTCGAAGGCAACGCGCAGGCGATCCGCATGGTGCATACTCTGCTGCAGCTTAACCTGAGCTACTCCCAGGTCGCCTGCATCCTGAAATATACCGCACCCGCCTGGTGGCAGGGCGAGAAGCCCGAGCAGTTCAGCGCCCTGATGAAAAAGCCCGGTTTTTATCTCTCCGAGCGGGAATATATTGCCGAACTGCGCGAAGCGACCAATATGGCCGAACACCATCGCTTTCCGCTGACCTATATTATGGAAGCGGCGGATGATATCTCTTACTGTATTGCCGATCTGGACGATGCCGTCGAGAAAGATATATTTAACATTGATGCTCTTTATGACTATTTATGTAAAAACTGGGGGCCGATAAAAAATAATGACGCTTTCAGTCGAACGGTTGGCGATGCCTGGCGCGAAGCCTGTAACAAAAAGCGTCGCAGCAGAAGCGATCAGTTCTTTATGTCATTACGCGTTAACGTCCAGAGCGTGCTGGTCAGCCACGCGGTTAAGCGTTTTGTCGATAATTTACCCGCCATTTTCAATGGCGATTTTAATCATGCGCTATTAGAAGATGATGGTGAAGAGGGGCGCTTATTGCAGATGTTCAAAACGGTAGCGCGCCGTCATGTATTTAACCATGCTGAGGTTGAGCAGCTGGAATTACAAGGTTATCGTGTTATTAAGGGATTGTTAGAAATATACCAGCCTCTGATGTCGCTAACCTTTGAAGCTTTTACCACATTGATTAATGAAGATTTTCTCCGTCAGCACCCTATCGAAACCCGCCTGTTTCATAAGCTTTCCGGTAAACACCGTAAAGCCTACCAGCAAAAAATGCGGACGCTGACGGTCGAGCATAAATATCAGCGCCTGCTATGGGAGCGTTATTATCGCTTTCGTCTGATTCAGGACTATATTAGCGGGATGACCGATCTTTATGCGTGGGATGAGTATCGCCGACTGATGGCGGTGGAATAACAGGAGTTTTGTAAAGAGCGTGCATAAATTTTTACTTTTGCCGCAAACTTTTGCTGGAACTTCGCGATAAAAGATAAATCTCATAACTGACCACAGCAAGGGTCTGACGTTAATTACTGGATGAGACTAACACGAATGAAAAAAAACACCTTAACGTTGAGCGCGCTGGCGCTCAGTCTTGGCCTGGCGTTAAGCCCTGCCGCCGTTTTTGCCGCTGAATCGGCTTCTTCTACCAGTCAGCAACTACCGAGCCTGGCGCCGATGCTGGAAAAAGTGATGCCTTCGGTGGTCAGTATCAGCGTTGAAGGCAGCACCACGGTGAAAACGCCGCGTCTGCCGCAGCAGTTTCAGCAGTTCTTTGGCGATAACTCGCCCTTCTGTCAGGAGGGATCGCCTTTCCTGAGTTCGCCGATGTGTCAGAGCGGCGCGGGTGGTGGTGGCGGCAATACCCAGCAGGAAAAATTCCGCGCGCTAGGTTCCGGCGTCATCATCAACGCTGAAAAAGGGTACGTGGTGACCAATAACCACGTCGTTGACAACGCCACCAAAATCCAGGTGCAGCTCAGCGATGGCCGTCGCTACGATGGTAAAGTGATTGGCAAGGATCCGCGCTCTGATATCGCGCTGGTGCAGCTTATCGATGCGAAAAACCTGACGGCGATTAAAATCGCGGATTCCGATAATCTGCGCGTCGGCGACTACACCGTCGCTATCGGCAACCCGTACGGCCTGGGTGAAACCGTGACCTCGGGCATCGTCTCGGCGCTGGGCCGCAGCGGCCTCAACGTCGAAAATTACGAAAACTTTATTCAGACTGATGCGGCGATTAACCGCGGCAACTCCGGCGGCGCGCTGGTGAATCTCAACGGCGAGCTGATCGGCATTAACACCGCCATCCTCGCGCCGGACGGCGGCAATATCGGCATCGGCTTCGCTATCCCGAGCAATATGGTAAAAAACCTGACGGGCCAGATGGTGGAGTATGGTCAGGTGAAACGCGGCGAGCTGGGTATCCTGGGTGCCGAGCTTAACTCAGAGCTGGCGAAAGCGATGAAGGTCGATGCCCAGCGCGGCGCCTTTGTCAGCCAGGTGCTGCCGAACTCCGCCGCGGCGAAAGCGGGCGTGAAAGCGGGCGACGTGGTGGTGTCGATGAACGGCAAACCGCTGAGCAGCTTTGCCGCGCTGCGCGCTGAAGTCGGTTCGCTGCCGATTGGCACTAAACTGCAGCTCGGCCTGCTGCGCGACGGCAAACCGGTCAGTGTTACCGTTGAGCTGCAGCAGAGCACGCAGGATAAAGTGCAGTCGGCCACTATCTATACCGGCATTGAAGGCGCCGATCTGAGCAACGACAGCGGCAGCGATAAAGGGGTGCGCGTAGACAACGTTAAGCCTAACAGCGCTGCGGCGCGTATCGGCCTGAAAAAAGGCGACGTGATCCTTGGGGTTAACCAGCAGCGAGTCACTAACCTGGGCGAGCTGCGTAAAATTCTCGATACTAAACCTTCGGTGCTGGCGCTTAACGTTAAGCGCGGCGACAGCAGCATCTATCTGCTGATGCAGTAACGCTATTTTCCCTGTCAGGCGGACTCCGGTCCGCCTTTTTATTTAGGCTGGTCAGAGTGTGACCAGTGCCGCAAAACCTGTAAATCCCCCTCTTGCTCTGTGCATTTGCACAATGCCTGGCCCTGCCGCCATGCGTATGCTGTCTCTTCTACTCTCTGTCAGGATTAACAGATGGCAACCTATCATCTTGATGCGCGCCTCGCGCAGGATATTGTGGCGCGCACCATGAAGATTATTGACAGCAATGTCAACGTGATGGATGCGCGCGGGCGCATTATCGGCAGCGGCGATCGTGAGCGTATTGGCGAATTGCACGAAGGCGCGCTGCTGGTGCTGTCGCAGGGGCGGGTAGTGGACATCGACGAGGCGGTGGCGAAACATCTGCACGGCGTGCGGCCAGGCATCAATCTGCCGCTGCGCATTGACGGCGAAATCGTCGGGGTGATTGGACTGACCGGCGATCCGGTCGCGCTGCGCCACTACGGCGAGCTGGTCTGCATGACGGCGGAGATGATGCTGGAGCAGACGAGACTGCTGCATATGCTGGCGCAGGACAGCCGTCTGCGCGAGGAGCTGGTGCTGAACCTGATCCGCAGCGAAACCCTGACGCCGCAGCTGACCGAATGGGCACAGCGTCTCGGCATCGATCTTAACCAACCGCGCGTCGCGGCGGTGGTGGAGGTCGACAGCGGTCAGCTGGGCGTCGACAGCGCCATGTCTGAGCTGCAGCAGCTGCAAACGCTGCTCACCACGCCGGAGCGCGATAACCTGATCGCTATCGTTTCTCTGACGGAGATGGTAGTGCTGAAACCGGCGCTCAATGCGCATGGGCGCTACGATCAGGACGATCATCGCAAGCGCGTCGAACAGCTACTGCAGCGTATGAAAGAGAGCGGGCAGGTGCGGATGCGCATCGCGCTTGGCAACTATTTTACCGGGCCGGGCAGCATTGCGCGCTCTTACCGCACCGCGCGCACCACCATGATGGTCGGCAAGCAGCGTATGCCGGAGCTGCGCAGCTATTTCTATCAGGATTTAATGCTGCCGGTGCTGCTCGACAGCCTGCGCGGCGGCTGGCAGGCGAATGAGCTGGCACGTCCGCTGGCGAGGCTAAAGAGTATGGACAATAACGGCCTGCTGCGGCGCACGCTGATCGCCTGGTTCACCCATAACGTGCAGCCCAGCGCCACGGCGCGCGCGCTCTTTATTCACCGCAACACGCTGGAGTATCGGCTCAACCGTATATCCGAGCTGACCGGGCTGAATCTCAGCCAGTTTGACGATCGTCTGCTGCTCTATGTGGCGCTGCAGCTGGACGAGCAGAGTTAAGGCAATAAAAAGGCCAGCATCAGCTGGCCTTCAAATTGTCGTTAAGCTGGGCGCTGGCGCGATTAGCGGCTGTTGCGGGTCAGCTTGTCCAGATCGCTCTCGATCTCGCTAATTTTATTGGTAACCACGCTCTCCAGATGGCGCAGATCGGCAAGGATCTTGCGCTTCAGATCCACTTCCACCTGATCGCGCTGGCAAATCTGATCCAGCTCATCAATCACGTAGCGCAGATTCGGGCTGATCTCCTGCACCTCTTTGTAACCCTGGTTGATGTTATCCGCTACCACGGTTTTGCGCTGGCGTGGATATTTGAACTTCACGCTTTTAGCGAAGAATTCGCCTTTATCTTTGCGGAAGTAAATTTTCAGGATGTCGTTATTGGCTTCCTGACGCAGGCTATAGCGATCGATATCGTCCGGGTTATTAATGCCTAAGCTTTTAAGATTGTCATACATAGCGATTTTTCCACCAAAAAGAGAGAAGCGCGCATCTGTGTTCATGGCACAAAAATAACTGTAGACAAAAAACGGGTTGAACACTGCGCGACAGGAGATAACTGGCGCGGATTATGACCTGGGTAAAAAGTAAACGCACCTGTTAATTCGGCTCGCGAATCAGGTCAGGGAAGGAAGAAGTGTAAAGAAAATATGACGGGCCGGAAAGGCCCGTCGGAAAAGCTTAGTCGATAGTGCGTAGCAGTTCGTTAATGCCCACTTTGCCGCGCGTTTTCGCGTCGACTTTCTTCACGATCACCGCGCAGTAGAGGCTGTAGCTGCCATCTTTCGAAGGCAGGTTGCCGGAAACGACCACAGAGCCTGCCGGTACGCGGCCGTAATGCACTTCGCCCGTTTCGCGATCGTAGATTTTGGTGCTCTGGCCGATATAAACGCCCATGGAAATCACAGCGCCTTCTTCTACGATCACGCCTTCCACGATTTCAGAGCGCGCGCCGATGAAGCAGTTATCTTCAATGATGGTTGGATTCGCCTGCAGCGGCTCCAGCACGCCGCCGATGCCGACGCCGCCGGAAAGGTGAACGTTTTTACCGATCTGCGCGCAGGAACCCACGGTCGCCCAGGTATCAACCATGCTGCCTTCGTCGACGTAAGCGCCGATGTTGACGTAAGAGGGCATAAGCACGGTATTGCGCGCGATATAGGCGCCCTGGCGCACCGCAGCGGGCGGCACGACGCGGAAGCCAGCGGCTTTAAAGCGCGCGTCATCCCAGCCGGCGAATTTCATCGGCACTTTGTCATAAAAGCGGGTTTCTGCGCCTTCCATAACCTGGTTGTCGTTAATGCGGAACGACAGCAGAACTGCCTTCTTCAGCCACTGATGCGTTACCCACTGACCCTCGATTTTTTCCGCTACGCGCAGCGCGCCGCTGTCCAGCTGAGAGATGACCTCGTTGATGGCTTCACGGGTTACGGTGTCCACGCTCGCCGGGGTAATCTCGGCACGGCGCTCGAAGGCCGCTTCAATAACGCTCTGTAACTGTTGCATAATTTTTTCCTGATCTGTCTGGTGCATGTCGGGCCACTTCCCGACACAAAGAATAAGTAAGTAAATCGATTGCGGTCACACTTTATCGTTTGGATTAAGGGCTTCTGTCAACCGTTGTTGCAATGCTTTGCGCATTTCCGCGTCAAGCGCGCGCCGCTCGCTGTTGGCCAGAATAAATAAATCCTCGACGCGCTCGCCAATGGTGCTGATGCGCGCGCCGTGCAGCGAGACGCCCATATCGGCGAAGACTTCGCCCACGCGCGCCAGCAGGCCAGGCTGATCGAGCGCCACCAGTTCCAGATAGCTGCGGCGATCGGTATGGGTCGGCAAAAAGTTAACTTCGGTATCAACGCTGAAGTGGCGAAGCTTCGCTGACGCGCGGCGCGTGCGCGGCGGATGCCAGCTGGTCTGCGCAATCGCCTGCTCCAGCGCCTGACGGATCATCAGGTGGCGATCGGGCGCCAGCGGGCTGCCGTCCGGCTCCAGCACGATAAAGGTGTCCATCGCCATACCGTCGCGGCTGGTGAAAATCTGCGCGTCGTGTACGCTGAGATTGCGCCGATCCAGCTCGCCCGCCACGGTAGCAAAAAGGTAAGGGCGATCGGGGCTCCAGATAAAGATCTCGGTGCCGCCGCGCGTCGCCTGCGGGCTGACCAGCACCAGCGGCTGGCGAAGGTCGTGCTCCATTAAATGACGCGCGTGCCACGCGAGCTGGTTAGGCGTATGGCGCAGGAAATAGTCGGCGCGACAGCGATTCCAGATATGGTGCAGCCGCTCCTCGTCAATATTGTCCATACGCAGCAGCGCCAGCGCCTGAAGACGGTGGTGACGCACGCGCTCGCGCAGATCCGGGCTGTTCTCCATGCCGCGCCGCAGCTGCTTCTCGGTAGCGAAAAAGAGTTCGCGCAGCAGGCTCTGCTTCCAGCTGTTCCACAGGGTTTCATTGGTGGCGCAGATATCGGCCACGGTAAGGCAGACCAGATAGCGCAGTCGGTTTTCGTTCTGCATCACCTCGGCGAACTGCTGGATAACGGTAGGATCCTGGATATCGCGACGCTGCGCGGTCACCGACATCAGCAGGTGATGACGTACCAGCCAGGCGACCAGCTGCATCTCCCGCGAATTCAGGCCGTGCAGCTCGGCGAACTCCAGCGCATCCTGCGCACCGAGAATAGAGTGATCGCCGTTGCGGCCTTTAGCGATATCGTGTAGCAGCGCCGCCATCAACAGCAGCTCCTGCTGCGGCAGGCGCGGCCAGAGCTCGACGCAGAGCGGATGCATTGGGCGCGTTGCCTCGCTGGCGAAGCTCTCCAGCTTTTGCAGCACGCGGATGGTGTGCTCGTCGACGGTGTAAGCATGAAACAGGTCGAACTGCATCTGTCCGACGATATGTCCCCACAGCGGCGTATAGGCCCAGAGCACGCTGTGACGATGCATCGGCAGCAGGGCACGTTTGACCGCGCCGGGATGACGCAAAATCGACATAAAAAGCTGACGCGCCTCGGGGATCTGACACAGCGGCTGCTTGAGATGGCGGCGTGCATAGCGCAGCTGGCGCAGCGTAGTGGAATAGATGCCGCGAATATTCTCGTTGCGCACCATAACGTAAAACATGCGCATAATCGCCTGCGGCTCGCGTTCAAACAGCGTTTCGTCGCGCAGGTCGATCAGATTGCCGCGCAGCTGGAAAGTATCGTCCAGCGGGCGGGGTTTTTCCGTCGTGGAGAGCGCCAGAATCGCTTCGTCGAACAGCTGCAGCAGCATCTGGTTAAGCTCGCCGATGCGGCGCGTGACGCGGAAAAAATCCTTCATCATGCGCTCGACCGGCTCGTTGCCTTCGCCCTGATAGTTAAGGCGCTGCGCGACGTTGAGCTGGCGATCGAACAGCAGCCGGTTGTCATAGCGCGTCAGCGTCAGATGCAGGGCAAAGCGGATGCGCCAGAGAAACGCCTGACACTCGTTAAGCTCGATGCGCTCAGCTTCGGTAAGAAAGCCGAACCCTACCATTTCGTCCAGCGTAGTGGCGCCGAAGTGGCGACGCGCTACCCACTGCAGCGTATGAATATCGCGCAGGCCGCCTGGGCTACTTTTAATATCGGGCTCAAGGTTGTAGCTGGTGCCGTGATAACGCTGGTGGCGCGCCTGCTGCTCTTCGATCTTGGCGGCGTAGAAGGTCGCCGACGGCCAGAAGCCTTCGCTGAAGATATTCTTCTGCATCTCCAGAAACAGGGCGACATCGCCGGTCAGCATACGCGACTCGATAAGGTTGGTGGCGACGGTCAGATCGGCTAACCCCTCCAGCAGACACTCCTCCAGCGTGCGCACGCTGTGGCCTACCTCCAGCTTGAGATCCCACATCAGCGTCAGCAGTTCGCTGGTTTGCTGCGCGCTCGCGTCGTCGAGCGGCTCGCGGCTGAGGATCAGAATATCGACGTCGGAAAGCGGATGCAGTTCGCCGCGACCGTAGCCGCCGACCGCGACCAGCGCGATAGCGGGCAGGGCGTCAAAGCCGTAAAAGCGCCACAGGCGACGCAGCAGGCGGTCGATAAACAGAGTGCGCGCATCGATCAGAGCCTCAACCGATTCGCCGGCGTCGAACGCCGTGGAGAGAAAGGTATTAAAGGTTTCCAGCTTCTGCTTCAGGACGTCGCGGGTTAACTGCGCATCATCCCAGTGCGCCGGGGAGTCTTTCAGGCCGTCAATGACCTCATCCGTCAGGATCGCGCTCATACCGCTTCTCTCTTCTTGAGCCATAAAAAAACCGGCACAGGGCCGGCTTTTTATCAGTGGGGGACGTTTACCCTTCGTTGACCAGCACCGCGTCGATGGTGTCGTCGCTACGCAGGGTCAGGATTTCACAGCCGTTATCGGTCACCACAATAGTATGCTCATACTGCGCGGACAAGCTGCGATCTTTAGTTTTTACCGTCCAGCCATCTTTCATGGTGCGGATGCGGTAGTCGCCAGCGTTGACCATCGGCTCGACGGTAAAGGTCATGCCCGCCTGCAGCACCACACCGCCGTCATCCGCATCGTAGTGCAGCACCTGCGGCTCTTCATGGAAGCCTTTGCCGATGCCGTGGCCGCAATATTCGCGCACCACTGAGAAGTCATGGGATTCGACATATTTCTGAATCGCGCGTCCCAGCTCGCGCAGGCGGATGCCCGGCTTCACCAGGCGCAGCGCCAGATAGAGGCTCTGCTGGGTGATATGGCACAGACGCTCGCCCTGGATGGTCGGCTTGCCGACGATAAACATCTTCGAGGTGTCGCCGTGGTACTCATCTTTGATAACGGTAACGTCGATATTGATGATGTCGCCATCCTTCAGCAGACGATCGTCGCTGGGAATGCCGTGACACACCACCTCGTTGACCGAGATGCAGACCGATTTCGGGAAGCCGTGATAGCCGAGGCAGGCGGAGATGGCGTGCTGCTTGTTAGTAATGTAATCGTGACAGATGCGGTCCAGTTCGCCGGTAGAAACGCCCGGTTTGACGTGCGGCGCGATCATCTCCAGCACCTCAGCGGCCAGACGGCCCGCGACGCGCATTTTTTCGATTTCTTCAGGGGTTTTAATTGAAATTGCCATTAAATTAATCCGCAGTTGCCGAAAATTTCAGCAATAATGAACGATGTGCTGTCATGTTAGCAGCCGAAAACAAGGCAGCCAAACAGTTCGCGTTGCGCGGCCCCGCACTGAACAAATTCTGGCTTCAGCAGCGTGGTTGTGGTATAAAGCGCGCCGACGATTCTCTGTCAGGTCCGTAATGGCCGACAGGAAGCGCGAATTGCATAATGCGTGAGCGAAATGAGAGCGAGTGCGCTCATCCGCCGCCGTTAGCAACAATCTCATTATGTGTACTAAAACACACATGTATCGACACATGCGCCGGGGTGCTTCGAAAGAGGTCGGTCGCATGGGATACATGGAGGCCCAACCCCAATCTAAATTTAGAGGTAATCATGGCAACTGTTTCCATGCGCGACATGCTCAAGGCTGGTGTTCACTTCGGTCACCAGACCCGTTACTGGAACCCGAAAATGAAGCCGTTCATCTTCGGTGCGCGTAACAAAGTTCACATCATCAACCTTGAGCAGACTGTACCGATGTTCAACAACGCTCTGGCTGAGCTGCACAAAATCTCTGCCCGTAAAGGCAAGATTCTGTTCGTCGGTACCAAGCGCGCTGCCAGCGAAGCGGTAAAAGAGTCTGCACTGAGCTGCGACCAGTTCTTCGTAAACCACCGCTGGCTGGGTGGCATGCTGACCAACTGGAAAACCGTTCGTCAGTCTATCAAACGTCTGAAAGACCTTGAGACTCAGTCTCAGGACGGCACCTTCGACAAACTGACCAAGAAAGAAGCGCTGATGCGCGGTCGCGAACTGGCCAAGCTGGAAAACAGCCTGGGCGGTATCAAAGACATGGGCGGTCTGCCGGACGCGCTGTTCGTTATCGATGCCGATCACGAGCACATCGCGATTAAAGAAGCAAACAACCTGGGTATCCCGGTATTTGCTATCGTTGATACCAACTCTGATCCAGACGGCGTTGACTTCGTTATCCCGGGTAACGACGATGCGATCCGTGCTGTTAGCCTGTACCTGACTGCTGTTGCCACTACCGTGCGCGAAGGCCGTTCACAGGACCTGGCTGAGCAGGCTGAAGAAGCGTCTTTAGAAAACGCTTAATAAGGTTCGCTCTGACAAAGAGCCCTTAGACATCAGATGTAATCTGTTAAGGGGCCAGTCTTGGCCCCTTTATTTTATCTCCGTCTGTCACGCCTCCTTTTCTGGCGGGCGGGACAGAGTAAATTTTCCGCAACAGGTGCCTTAGTGCGTAAGCACGGGGGTACGAACCGAGGATTCTGGAATGGCTGAAATTACCGCTGCACTGGTAAAAGAACTGCGCGAGCGTACTGGCGCGGGCATGATGGACTGCAAAAAAGCGCTGACCGAAGCGAATGGCGACATCGAGCTGGCGATTGAGAACATGCGTAAGTCCGGCGCGATCAAAGCGGCGAAAAAAGCAGGCAACGTAGCTGCTGACGGCGTGATCAAAACCAAAATCGACGGCAACTACGGCGTGATCCTGGAAGTCAACTGCCAGACCGACTTCGTTGCGAAAGACGCTGGTTTCCAGGCGTTCGCTGACAAAGTGCTGGACGCGGCGACCGCAGAGCGCATCACCGACGTTGAAGCGCTGAAAGCGAAATTCGAAGAAGAGCGCGTAGCGCTGGTGGCGAAAATCGGCGAAAACATCAACATCCGTCGTATCGCTGTGCTGGAAGGCGAGCAGCTGGGTTCTTACCTGCACGGCGCGCGTATCGGCGTCCTGATCTCCGCGAAAGGCGCTGACGAAGAGCTGATCAAGCAGATCGCTATGCACGTTGCTGCCAGCAAGCCGGAATTCGTTAAGCCGGAAGACGTTTCTGCTGACGTGGTTGAAAAAGAGTACCAGGTTCAGCTGGACATCGCGATGCAGTCTGGCAAGCCGAAAGAGATCGCTGAAAAAATGGTTGAAGGCCGCATGAAGAAATTCACCGGCGAAGTCTCTCTGACTGGCCAGGCTTTCGTTATCGATCCGAGCAAAACTGTTGGCCAGGCGCTGAAAGAGAAAGGCGCTGACGTCATCAACTTCATCCGCTTCGAAGTGGGCGAAGGCATTGAGAAAGTCGAAAGCGACTTCGCTGCTGAAGTAGCAGCGATGTCCAAACAGTCTTAATGCTGTTAAAGGAACCGCCAAAAGGCGGTTCTTTTTTGTCTGCTGCGCTAAGCAGACGCTTTTCAGTCTCATCCCAATAGTAATTTACGCGCGCTAAGCGGATGATCGATCAGATTTAACTTCTCCTTTTCAACTCTTCCAGGAAGAACCGACCATGGCGACCAACGCAAAACCTGTATATCAACGTATCCTGCTGAAACTGAGTGGCGAAGCACTGCAAGGTGCCGAAGGTTTTGGTATCGACGCGAGCGTGCTTGACCGCATGGCGCAAGAGGTGAAAGAACTGGTCGAGCTGGGCATTCAGGTAGGCGTGGTAATTGGCGGCGGCAACCTGTTCCGCGGAGCGGGGCTGGCGCAGGCGGGTATGAATCGCGTCGTGGGTGATCATATGGGCATGCTGGCGACCGTAATGAACGGGCTGGCGATGCGCGACGCGCTGCACCGCGCGTACGTGAACGCGCGCCTGATGTCCGCTATCCCGCTTAACGGCGTGTGCGACAACTACAGCTGGGCCGAAGCCATCAGCCTGCTGCGCAATAACCGCGTGGTGATCTTCTCCGCTGGCACCGGCAACCCGTTCTTTACCACCGACTCGGCGGCCTGTCTGCGCGGCATCGAAATCGAAGCGGACGTGGTGCTGAAGGCAACGAAAGTCGACGGCGTTTACTCAGCCGATCCAGTGAAAAACCCGGATGCGACGCTGTATGACCAGCTCTCCTACGCCGAAGTGCTGGAAAAAGAGCTGAAAGTAATGGATCTGGCGGCCTTTACCCTGGCGCGCGACCATCAGCTGCCGATCCGCGTATTTAATATGAACAAACCTGGCGCGTTGCGTCGCGTAGTGATGGGTGAAAAAGAAGGCACCCTGATTACGCATTAATACCCGACGCAAGGTAAAATAAGGTATATTCTGTCGGCGCGGTGAACGTCACCGCGCACCATTCAGGATTATCGCTCAACAGCGATACCGCTTCCGGCCCCGCCGGAATGGCCAGGTCAAACCGAATCCAAGGGTTTCAACGTGATTAACGACATCAAAAAAGATGCTGAAACGCGCATGGACAAATGCGTCGAAGCGTTCAAAAACACCATCAGCAAAGTGCGCACCGGTCGCGCTTCTCCTTCACTGCTCGACGGTATCGTGGTCGAATACTACGGTACGCCGACGCCGCTGCGTCAGCTCGCTTCTGTCACCGTAGAAGACTCACGCACGCTGAAAATCAACGTGTTCGACCGCTCCATGGGCCCGGCAGTGGAAAAAGCCATCATGGCTTCTGACCTCGGCCTCAACCCAAGCTCAGCGGGAAGCGACATCCGTGTTCCGCTGCCTGCGCTGACCGAAGAGCGTCGTAAGGATCTGATCAAGGTTGTGCGCGGCGAAGCCGAGCAGGGCCGCGTCTCTGTGCGTAACGTGCGCCGCGACGCTAACGACAAAATCAAAGCCTTGCTGAAAGATAAAGAGATCAGCGAAGACGACGAGCGTCGTACTCAGGACGAGATCCAGAAAATGACCGATGCGCGTATCAAGAACGTAGATGCGGCGCTGGCTGAAAAAGAGAAGGAGCTGATGGAGTTCTGATCCCATCAGTTGCTTTCTATACCCGATATCCTTGGGTATAAAACGCCGTTCAGAGCTGTGTTCATTGCGAATGCGCTCTGGCGGCGTTTTACATTATGCCTTCCGCGCGAGCGGAGTTATTCGACGTCTTCACAGGGACAGCTTAATGAAGCGATTAACCTTGCTGGGTTCCACTGGATCTATTGGCGCCAGCACGCTGGCGGTGGTCCGCGCTAATCCTGAGCTTTATCAAATTACCGCGCTGGTCGCCGGCCAGAATGTCGCGCTGATGGCGGAGCAGTGTCAAACGTTCCAGCCGCGCTACGCCGCGATGGCGGACGAGGCGTCCGCACAGGCGCTGCGTGAACGACTGAAAGCACTCAATGTCTCAACCGAAGTGCTCTCCGGCGTTCAGGCCGCGTGCGAGCTGGCCGCGCTTGACGAGGTCGACCAGGTCATGGCGGCGATTGTCGGCGCATCCGGGCTGCTGCCGACGCTGGCGGCGATCCGCGCCGGAAAAAGCGTGCTGCTCGCCAACAAAGAGTCGCTTGTCACCTGCGGCCGTTTGTTTATGGAGGCGGTGCGCCACTATCAGGCGCAGCTGCTGCCCGTCGACAGCGAGCACAACGCGATTTTTCAGAGTTTGCCCGCTTCCATCCAGCATCAGTTAGGATACGCTGACCTGCGGGAAAATGGCATTGAGTCCATTATCCTTACGGGATCGGGTGGTCCTTTTCGTGACACGCCGCTGGCCGACCTTGCGACCATGTCGCCGGAGCAGGCCTGTGCGCATCCGAACTGGTCGATGGGACGTAAAATCTCCGTCGACTCGGCCACCATGATGAATAAAGGTCTCGAATACATTGAAGCCCGCTGGTTATTTAACGCCAGCGCAGCGCAAATGGAGGTGATCCTGCATCCGCAGTCGATGATCCACTCCATGGTGCGCTACTGCGACGGCAGCGTGCTGGCTCAGCTCGGTTCACCGGATATGCGCACCCCCATTGCACACTGCATGGCCTGGCCCGCGCGTATTTCAGCAGGCGTAACGCCGCTGGACTTCACCCGCATGTCCGCGCTGACGTTCGCCGAACCTGACTTTGCCCGCTACCCTTGCCTGAAACTGGCGATAGATGCCTGCGAGGCAGGGCAGGCGGCGACCACTACGCTCAACGCGGCCAATGAAGTTGCGGTGGCGGCCTTTCTGGATAACCAGATTCGCTTTACCGACATCGCGGCGCTCAACAGCGAAGTGCTGGCGGCGCAGGCGTTTGCGGAGCCGGATTCAGTGGACGCCGTGCTGGATATCGACCGCGCCGCGCGCGCCAGAGCCACAGAGATGCTGCCGCGTTTCGCGACCTCGCGTTAACGCGCGCCGCTATTTGTTCGCCTGTGGCGAAAATGGTATAGTCGCTCGCTCGCGTTTCCGTGTATGGCATCGCATCAGATGCGCCTCGCCCCTTTTGGGCGGGAGAGTACCGGGCGCAATGTATTCAGAAACCACAGCATTTCTGACAACAGGAATTAATTACGCGTTATGTCGTCCAATAATCACAACAAAACCGATGACCAACAGGGAACGGGCCCACGTCACGTGGCTATCATTATGGATGGCAATGGTCGTTGGGCTAAAAATCAGGGAAAACTGCGTATTTCCGGCCATAAAGCGGGCGTAAAAGCGGTGCGCCGCTCCGTCAGCTTCGCCGTCAGCAATAATCTTGAAGCGCTGACGCTCTACGCCTTCAGCAGTGAAAACTGGAGCCGTCCGGCTCAGGAAGTCACTGCGCTGATGGAGCTGTTTGTCTGGGCGCTCGACAGTGAAGTAAAGAGCCTGCACAAGCACAACGTGCGTCTGCGCATCATCGGGGACGTGAGCCGTTTCAGTAACCGTATTCAGGAGCGTATTCGTCGCGCCGAGGAACTGACTCAGCAAAATAGTGGACTGACTCTCAATATTGCCGCGAACTATGGCGGACGTTGGGATATTATCCAGGGAGTGAAAAAACTCGCTGAACAGGTTCAGGAAGGTCTATTGCGTCCTGACCAGATCACCGAGGAGAACCTGTCTGCACATTTGTGCATGCAGGGGCTGGCTCCAGTGGATTTAGTGATAAGGACCGGGGGAGAGCATCGGATTAGCAACTTCCTGCTGTGGCAGATCGCCTATGCTGAGTTTTATTTTACCGATGTTCTCTGGCCTGATTTTGATGAACACGTTTTTGAAGGTGCACTGAATGCATTCTCTCTGCGGGAGCGTCGTTATGGCGGCGCTGCACCAGGCGGCGCCTGAGCAAACAGGGGGTAACCTTTGCTGAAGTCTCGTCTGATTACCGCGCTTATTCTCATTCCGCTGGTGATTGCTGCGCTTTTCTGGTTACCGCCCGTTGGTTTTGCGATTACGACGATTATCATCTGCATGCTGGGCGCCTGGGAGTGGGGCCAGCTTGCGGGCATGGCGTCGCGTCAACAGCGTATCTGGCTCTCTGTAATTTGCGGGCTGCTGCTGGCGGGGATGCTCTTTACCCTTCCTCCTTATCAGCGCGATGTTCATCTGCCGCAGGTTGCCGCTTCACTCTGGGCATCGCTGGCGTGGTGGATCGTGGCGCTGGTTCTGGTTCTCTTCTATCCGGCATCGGCCTCCCTGTGGCGTAATTCGCGTCCCCTGCGTCTGGTGTTTGGTATTCTCACGCTGATCCCGTTTTTCTGGGGCATGATGGCGCTGCGTCAGTATCACTACGACAGCGACCACTATGCGGGTGCATGGTGGCTGCTGTTCGTGATGTTTCTGGTGTGGGGCGCCGATTCCGGCGCCTATATGTTCGGTAAAATGTTCGGCAAGCATAAGCTGGCGCCCAAAGTATCGCCCGGAAAAACCTGGGAAGGCTTTCTCGGCGGTCTGGTCTCCTCCGCGCTGCTCGCCTGGCTGTTCGCCAGCTTCGCGCCGCTGAGCGTCTCCGCCGGTACGCTGATCGTCTGCGCCGTGCTGGCGACCCTCGCCTCGGTGCTGGGCGATTTGACCGAAAGCATGTTCAAACGTGAAGCGGGTATCAAAGACAGCGGCAACTTGATCCCGGGTCACGGCGGCATACTCGATCGCATCGACAGCCTGACTGCCGCGGTGCCGGTTTTCGCCTGTTTGTTGTTGCTGGTGTTCCGCACTCTCTGAGGACAGGCGTAGATGTTGAGTATATTGTGGAGTTTTGTCGCCTTTATCGTCGCCCTTGGCGTGCTCATCACCGTACATGAGTTCGGTCATTTCTGGGTGGCGCGCCGCTGCGGCGTACGCGTTGAGCGCTTCTCGATAGGTTTCGGCAAGGTGCTGTGGCAGCGCCGCGACCGTCAGGGCACCGAATATGTTATCGCGCTGATCCCGCTCGGGGGCTATGTCAAAATGCTCGACGAGCGCGTGGAAAGCGTGCCCGCCGAACTGCGTCATCAGGCTTTTAACAATAAAAGTATCTGGCAGCGCGCCTCGATTATTGCCGCTGGTCCCGTCGCTAACTTCATTTTCGCCATATTCGCCTACTGGGTCGTTTTTATTCACGGCGTGCCTGGCGTGCGTCCGGTGGTTGGCGAAATTGTGAACGGTTCGGTGGCGGCGGAAGCGCAAATTGCCAGCGGGATGGAACTTAAGGCGGTAGATGGCATCGAAACGCCTGACTGGGATGCCGTGCGTATGGCGCTGATCGGCAAAATCGGCGACGCACATACGGTGCTGACCGTCTCTCGCTTCGGCGAAGAGGCGACGCAGCAAAAAGATGTCGACCTGCGCAACTGGCAGTTTGAGCCAGACAAAGAGGATCCGGTTGTTGCGCTGGGCATACGTCCGCGTGGTCCGCAAATCGAAACCACGCTGGCGGAGGTTCAGGCAAAGTCGCCTGCGAGCGTTGCCGGTTTGCAAGCGGGCGACAGGATCGTTAAAGTCGATGGTCAGCCGTTAACGCAATGGCAGACTTTTGTGACGCAGGTACGGGATAATCCCGGCAAAAATATGGCTCTGGAGATTGATCGCGGCGGCGAGACGGTGCAGCTGACGTTAACGCCGGAAGCCAGGCCAGGCGCGAAAGCAGAAGGTTTCGCCGGGGTAATCCCACGCGTGATTCCGCTGCCAGAAGCCTATAAAACGGTAAGGCAGTATGGCGCGTTTGACGCTATTGGTGAGGCCAGCGCGAAAACCTGGCAACTGATGAAGCTGACGGTCTCCATGCTGGGCAAGTTAATTACCGGCGATGTGAAGCTGAACAACCTGAGCGGGCCGATTTCGATTGCGCAGGGTGCAGGATTGTCAGCGGAATACGGGATGATTTACTACCTGATGTTTCTGGCGTTGATTAGCGTCAACCTCGGAATCATCAATCTCTTCCCACTGCCGGTGTTAGATGGTGGGCATTTGCTCTTCCTGGCGATCGAAAAGATCAAAGGTGGACCGGTGTCCGAGCGAGTTCAGGACTTCAGTTATCGCATTGGCTCAATCCTGCTGGTGTTGTTAATGGGGCTTGCACTTTTCAATGATTTCTCACGTCTGTAATCGCTGGAACGCAGACAGACGCGGGATGTGTTAGGAAAACGCATAATAACGATGGCGATGAAAAAGTTGCTCATAGCGTCGCTGCTGTTTAGCAGCGCCACCGTTTACGGTGCAGACGATTTCGTGGTGAAGGATATTCATTTCGAAGGGCTGCAGCGAGTCGCCGTCGGCGCGGCTCTGCTGAGCATGCCGGTACGAGTTGGCGATACGGTTAATGACGAAGATGTCAAAAATACCATTCGTTCACTCTTTGCTACCGGCAACTTTGAGGATGTTCAGGTCCTGCGCGACGGAACTNGTTGGCGATACGGTTAATGACGAAGATGTCAAAAATACCATTCGTTCACTCTTTGCTACCGGCAACTTTGAGGATGTTCAGGTCCTGCGCGACGGAACTACGCTGATTGTTCAGGTTAAAGAACGTCCTACCATTGCCAGCATTACCTTTACCGGCAACAAAGCGGTGAAAGAGGATCAGCTCAAGCAAAACCTTGAGGCCTCTGGCGTACGCGTAGGCGAAGCTCTGGACCGCACCACCATCTCTTCGATTGAGAAGGGGCTGGAGGACTTCTACTACAGCGTCGGTAAATACACCGCTAACGTGAAGGCCGTGGTTACGCCGCTGCCGCGCAACCGCGTCGATCTGAAACTGGTCTTCACCGAAGGCGTCTCCGCCAAAATTCAGCAGATCAACATCGTTGGTAATAAGGCCTTCAGCTCTGACGAGCTGATCTCCCGTTTCCAGCTGCGCGACGAAGTGCCGTGGTGGAACGTGGTGGGCGATCGCAAGTATCAGAAGCAAAAACTGGCGGGCGACCTTGAGACGCTGCGCAGCTTCTATCTCGACCGCGGCTATGCGCGCTTCAATATCGATTCGACCCAGGTCAGCCTGACGCCGGATAAAAAAGGCATCTACATCACCGTTAACATCACCGAGGGCGATCAGTACAAAATCGCCGGTGTGATCGTCAACGGCAGCATGGCGGGCCACTCGGCAGAGATTGAACACCTGACGCAAATTCCATCGGGCGAGCTGTATAACGGCACCAAAGTCACCCAGATGGAANGTCAACGGCAGCATGGCGGGCCACTCGGCAGAGATTGAACACCTGACGCAAATTCCATCGGGCGAGCTGTATAACGGCACCAAAGTCACCCAGATGGAAGATGACATCAAGAAGCTGCTGGGCCGTTATGGTTACGCCTATCCGCGCGTGATGACGCAGCCTGAAATCAACGACGCCGATAAAACGGTGAAGCTGCATATCAGCGTGGACGCCGGCAACCGTTACTACGTGCGTAAAGTGCGCTTCGAGGGCAATGACACCTCGAAAGATGCGGTGCTGCGCCGTGAAATGCGCCAGATGGAAGGCGCATGGCTGGGCAGCGATCTGGTAGAGCAGGGCAAAGAGCGTCTGAACCGTACCGGCTACTTTGAAACGGTCGATGTCGACACGCAGCGCGTGCCGGGCGTGCCGGACCAGGTAGATGTGGTCTACAAGGTGAAAGAGCGCAACACCGGTACCTTTAACTTCGGCGTCGGCTACGGCACCGAAAGCGGCGTCAGCTTCCAGGTCGGCGTCACCCAGGATAACTGGCTGGGTACCGGTAACACGGTAAGCATCAGCGGCACCAAGAATGACTACCAGACCTACGCGGAATTCTCGCTGACCGATCCGTACTTTACGGTGGATGGCGTGAGCCTGGGCGGTCGCGTCTTCTACAACGACTTTAAAGCGGACGATGCGGATCTGTCGGACTACACCAACAAAAGTTACGGCGTAGACGGCACCCTGGGCTTCCCGGTCAACGAAAACAACACGCTGCGCGTTGGTCTGGGCTATGTGCACAATGACCTCTCCAACATGCAGCCGCAGGTGGCGATGTGGCGCTATCTCGACTCTGTCGGCAAGCCGCAGGAGCTTAACGACAAGGGCGACTTCTCCGCGGATGACTTCACCTTCAACTACGGCTGGACCTATAACACCCTGGATCGCGGCTTCTTCCCGACCGCGGGTAACCGTACCAACCTGAACGGTAAAGTCACTATCCCGGGCTCGGACAACAGCTTCTATAAAGCGACGCTGGATACCCAGCAGTATGTGCCGCTTAACCGCGATCGCACATGGGTGCTGTTAGGGCGCGGCCGCGTCGGTTATGGCGATGGTCTGGGCGGCAAAGAGATGCCGTTCTACGAGAACTTCTATGCGGGCGGCTCCAGTACCGTACGTGGTTTCCGCTCCAACACCATCGGTCCGAAAGCGGCTTACCTGAATGACGGCTCGTCAACCTGTACGCTGACCGATCCGAACGGCATCTGTAAGTCGAGCGACGCGGTAGGCGGCAACGCAATGGCGGTGGCCAGCCTGGAGCTGATTACCCCAACGCCGTTCCTGAGCGAAAAATACGCAAACTCGGTACGTACCTCTCTGTTCGTGGATGCGGGTACCGTCTGGGATACCAAGTGGCAGAATACGGAAGAAACCCGCGCCGCCGGCATCCCGGACTATAGCGATCCAAACAATATCCGCGTTTCGAGCGGTATTGCGCTGCAGTGGATGTCCCCGCTGGGACCGCTGGTCTTCTCTTATGCGCAGCCGGTCAAAAAAGTGGAAGGGGACAAATCAGAACAGTTCCAGTTTAACATTGGTAAAACCTGGTAAGGTTCTGAGCAAGGAAGCATAAGCTGAAGTCTTGCTACCGAACCGCGGTCTCTATAGTGGTTCGGAGCAAACACTGTGTCGCTGACACAAACGTTGATGGTAAGGAGTTTATAGTGAAAAAGTTGTTGTGTGCCGCAGGACTGGGTCTTGCTTTAGCTGTTTCCGCAGGCGCTCAGGCTGCTGACAAAATCGCAGTGGTAAACGTGTCCAGCATTTTCCAACAGTTACCGCAACGTGCGACCGTTGCTAAACAGCTGGAAAACGAGTTCAAAGGCCGCGCAACCGAGCTGCAGAGCCAGGAACGCGACCTGCAGACTAAAATGCAGCGCCTGCAGCGCGACGGTTCAACCATGAAGGCTAGCGATCGCAGCCGCATGGAAAAAGACGTTATGTCGCAGCGCGAAGCTTTCTCTTCTAAAGCCCAGGCTTTTGAGCAGGATAACCGTCGTCGTCAGATGGAAGAGCGTAACAAACTGCTGAGCCGTATTCAGGACGCCGTGAAGAAAGTGGCAAGCGATGAAGGTTATGACGTGGTGATCGACGCCAACGCTGTGGCTTACGCGTCAAACGCGAAAGACATTACTGCTGACGTGCTGAAACAGGTTAAATAATCGATGTCATCAATTCGACTGGCTGATTTAGCCCAGCAGTTGGATGCAGAATTGCACGGAGATGGCGATATCGCCATCTCCGGCATTGCTTCTATGCAATCCGCCCAAACCGGCCAAATCACATTTCTTAGCAACAGCCGCTACCGCGAGCAACTCGTCCAGTGTCAGGCATCGGCCGTGGTGCTGACGGAAGCGGATCTGGAGTGGTGTCACACGGCCGCGCTGGTGGTGAAAAATCCCTATCTGACCTATGCACGCATGGCTCAGCTGCTGGATACTACGCCGCAGCCTGCACAAAATATCGCGCCCAGCGCGGTAATCGATCCCAGCGCGAAGCTGGGGCAAAACGTCTCTGTCGGCGCTAACGCGGTAATCGAATCTGACGTAGTGCTGGGCGACAACGTGGTGATCGGCGCGGGCTGCTTCGTCGGTAAAAAGACGCGCATCGGCAACAATAGCCGTCTCTGGGCTAACGTAACCGTCTACCATGAAATCGAAATCGGTCAGGATTGTCTGATTCAGTCCGGCACCGTTATTGGCGCGGACGGTTTCGGTTACGCCAACGATCGCGGTAATTGGGTGAAAATCCCGCAGCTTGGCGCTGTAATTATCGGCGATCGAGTAGAAATCGGTGCCTGTACCACTATCGATCGTGGCGCGCTGGATAACACTCTGATCGGCAATGGTGTTATCATAGACAACCAGTGTCAGATCGCACACAACGTGGTTATTGGCGACAATACCGCGGTTGCGGGTGGTGTGATCATGGCGGGTAGTTTGAAAATTGGACGTTACTGTATGATTGGCGGCGCCAGCGTCATTAACGGCCATATGGAAATCTGTGACAAGGTGACCGTGACCGGTATGGGCATGGTTATGCGTCCTATCACAGAGCCTGGGGTATACTCCTCGGGCATTCCGCTACAACCCAATAAAACCTGGCGCAAAACTGCAGCGCTGGTGATGAACATCGATGACATGAGCAAGCGCTTAAAAGCCATCGAGCGGAAGGTCGGCAAAGACGACTAAACGCCATCCCACCTGCGACCGGCTTGCTAATAAAAATGTTAAGCAGGTAAGCCAGGCGCCATTGAACCGATTTCGGCCTGCGGAGGATCATTTTGATCTGTGCAGGCCGTGTTATTGATGTCATCAGATTTTTAGGACAGGAAGAGTATTTTGACTACTGAAACTCATACTCTGAAAATTGAAGAAATTTTAGAGCTGCTGCCGCACCGCTACCCGTTTCTGCTGGTTGATCGCGTGCTGGAGTTTGAAGAGCACAAGTATCTGCGCGCCGTTAAGAACGTCTCTGTTAATGAACCGTTTTTCCAGGGGCATTTCCCTGGTAAACCGATTTTCCCTGGCGTTCTGATCCTCGAAGCGATGGCGCAGGCTACCGGTATTCTGGCGTTCAAAAGCGTTGGTAAACTGGAGCCGGGCGAGCTCTACTATTTCGCCGGCATCGACGAAGCCCGTTTCAAGCGTCCGGTCGTACCGGGCGATCAAATGATCATGGAAGTGACTTTCGAAAAAACCCGCCGCGGTTTGACGCGCTTTAAAGGCGTTGCTACCGTTGACGGCAAGATTGTCTGTGAAGCGACCATGATGTGTGCCCGTAGCCGGGAGGCATAATCTGTGATTGATCCAACCGCCACCATCCATGCCAGTTCCGTCATCGAAGAAGGGGCCGTTATCGGTCCCAACGTTCACATTGGCCCGTTCTGCTTTATCGGCGCGCATGTGGAGATCGGTGAAGGCACGGTCCTGAAGTCGCACGTGGTCATTAATGGCCATACGCGTATCGGGAAAGATAACCAGATCTATCAGTTCGCCTCTATCGGCGAAGTGAATCAGGATCTTAAATACGCTGGCGAGCCGACCCGCGTTGAAGTGGGCGATCGCAACCGCATCCGCGAAAGCGTGACCATTCATCGCGGCACCGTGCAGGGCGGCGGCGTCACCACCATCGGCAGCGATAACCTGTTGATGGTGAATGCGCACATTGCGCATGACTGCGTGATCGGCAACCGCTGCATTTTCGCCAACAACGCCACGCTGGGCGGCCACGTTACCGTGGACGACTTCGCGATTATCGGCGGCATGACGGCGGTGCATCAATGGTGCACTATCGGCGCGCACGTGATGGTCGGTGGTTGTTCAGGCGTCGCGCAGGATGTGCCGCCCTACGTTATCGCGCAGGGCAACCATGCGACGCCGTTCGGCATCAATATCGAAGGTCTGAAGCGTCGCGGCTTCAGCAAAGAGGCGCTGCACGCCATTCGCAACGCTTATAAACTGCTGTACCGCAGCAACAAAACGCTGGACGAAGCCAAGCCGGAAATTGAAGCGCTGGCGAAGCAGCATAGCGAAGTGCAGCCCTTCTACGACTTCTTTGCTCGTTCTACGCGTGGGTTGATTCGTTAATTCATGTCAGTGCGTCCCCTTACGATAGCCCTGGTCGCCGGAGAAACCTCCGGCGATATTCTTGGTGCCGGTCTGATCCGCGCGCTGAAAGCGCGTCATCCTGATGCCCGTTTCGTTGGTGTGGCAGGCCCGCGCATGCAGGCCGAAGGCTGCGAAACCTGGTATGAGATGGAAGAGCTGGCGGTGATGGGCATAGTGGAAGTGCTGGGCCGCCTGCCGCGCCTGATGAAAATTGGCCGGGATCTGACGCAGCGCTTTACCGAACTGAAGCCGGACGTTTTCGTCGGCATTGATGCGCCCGATTTCAATATCACGCTGGAAGGGCGGCTGAAGCGCAACGGCATCCGCACCATTCACTACGTCAGCCCGTCGGTCTGGGCGTGGCGGCAAAAGCGCGTGTTTAAAATCGGCCGCAACACTAATCTGGTGCTCGCGTTTCTGCCGTTTGAAAAAGCCTTCTACGATCGTTTTAACGTGCCGTGCCGCTTTATCGGCCACACCATGGCGGATGCGATGCCGCTGCAGCCGGACAAGCCGGCCGCGCGCCGCGCGCTGGATATTAGCGACGAGGCGCTCTGCCTTGCGCTGCTGCCCGGCAGCCGACATGCGGAAGTAGAGATGCTCAGCGCCGACTTTTTACGCGCGGCGCAGCTGCTGCGCGTGCGCTATCCGGCGCTGGAGATCGTCGTGCCGCTGGTCAATGCGAAACGTCGTGCGCAGTTCGAACAGATCAAAGCCGAAGTCGCGCCTGAATTGCCGATGCACCTGCTGGATGGTAAAGGTCGCGAAGCGATGATTGCGAGCGACGCCGCGATTCTTGCATCCGGTACCGCCGCGCTGGAGTGTATGCTGGCAAAATGTCCGATGGTGGTCGGCTATCGTATGAAGCCCTCGACCTTCTGGCTGGCGAAGCGGCTGGTGAAGACGCCATACGTCTCGCTGCCTAACTTGCTGGCGGGACGCGAACTGGTGAAAGAGCTGCTGCAGGAAGAGTGCGAACCGCACGCGCTGGCGGCGGCGCTGGAACCGCTGCTGCACGCCGGTCCGCAACGCGATGCGCTGCTCGCGACCTTTAGCGAGCTGCATCAGCAGATCCGCTGGAACGCAGATGAACAGGCAGCGGACGCCGTACTGGAGATCGCCAATGGCTGATTTTATCTATCCCAATGCCCGCCTGATTGCGGGCGTTGACGAAGTGGGCCGCGGTCCGCTGGTCGGCGCGGTCGTCACGGCGGCGGTTATTCTCGATCCGGCCAGTCCGATTCAGGGCCTGGCCGACTCAAAAAAGCTCTCTGAAAAACGCCGCCTCGCGTTATTCGACGAGATTAAAGAAAAAGCGCTGGCGTGGAGCTTAGGCCGCGCCGAGCCGGAAGAGATCGACCAGCTCAATATTCTGCACGCCACTATGCTGGCGATGCAGCGTGCGGTGGCGGGGCTGACGATAACGCCCGATTTCGTGCTGGTAGACGGCAACCGCACTCCCGCGCTGCCGATGCCGTCGCAGGCGGTGGTGAAAGGCGACAGCCTGGTGGCTGAAATCAGCGCGGCGTCGATTATCGCTAAAGTGTCGCGCGATCGCGAAATGGCTGAGCTGGATCGGCTCTTTCCTGAGTATGGCTTTGCGCAGCACAAAGGCTATCCTACCGCGCTGCATATGGAAAAACTGACGCAACACGGCGCGACGCCGCACCATCGCCGCAGCTTTGCGCCGGTGCGCAACGCCCTGATCGACGCTGAAGTTCTGGCCGCTGGCCAGCCAGCTACGCTTTAATAGCCTGACGCTGTTTTAACCGGAAACTGATATGGCTGAACCCCGTTTTATACATCTGCGTGTCCACAGTGACTACTCGATGGTCGATGGCCTGGCGAAAACCGGGCCGCTGGTCAAAAAGGCGGCTGCGCTGGGCATGCCCGCTCTCGCTATCACGGACTTTACCAACCTTTGCGGGCTGGTGCGTTTCTACGGCAGCGCGCACGGCGCGGGGATCAAACCGATTATCGGCGCGGACTTTAAGGTTGCCAGCGAGCTGATGGGCGACGAGCTGACGCAGCTGACGGTGCTGGCCGCGAACAATACCGGCTATCAGAACCTGACGCTGCTTATCTCCCGCGCCTATCAGCGCGGCTACGGCATTGCCGGTCCGGTTATCGACCGCGACTGGCTGGTGGAGCTGGGCGAAGGATTAATTCTGCTCTCTGGCGGACGCTGCGGCGATGTGGGCCGCAGCCTGCTGCGTGGCAACAGCGCGCTGGTTGCACAGTGCCTGAGCTTTTATCAGACGCACTTTCCCGATCGCTACTACCTTGAGCTGGTGCGTACCGGCCGCGCCGACGAGGAGAGCTATCTCCATGCCGCGGTTGAACTCGCCATCGCCGAGGGCGTACCGGTGGTCGCCACCAACGAAGTCTGCTTCCTCAATGAAGAGGATTTCGACGCGCATGAAATCCGCGTGGCGATCCACGACGGCTATACGCTGGACGATCCCAAGCGTCCGCGCAACTACAGTCCTCAGCAATATATGCGCAGCGAAGAGGAGATGTGCGAGCTTTTCTCGGACATCCCGGAAGCGCTGGAAAACAGCGTAGAGATTGCTAAGCGCTGCAACGTCACGGTACGCCTCGGCGAATATTTCCTGCCGCAGTTCCCGACCGGCGACATGACCACCGAAGATTTCCTGGTGATGAAGTCGCGCGAAGGTCTGGAGGAGCGCCTTGAGTTCCTCTTTCCCGACCCGGAAGTGCGCGCGCAGAAGCGCCCTGAATATGATGAGCGTCTGGAGATCGAGCTCAACGTTATCAACCAGATGGGCTTCCCCGGCTACTTCCTGATCGTGATGGAGTTTATCCAGTGGTCGAAAGATAACGGCATTCCGGTAGGGCCAGGACGCGGCTCCGGCGCCGGTTCGCTGGTTGCCTACGCGCTGAAAATCACCGATCTCGATCCGCTGGAGTTCGACCTGCTGTTTGAACGTTTCCTTAACCCGGAACGCGTCTCGATGCCTGACTTCGACGTCGACTTCTGTATGGAAAAGCGTGACCAGGTCATCGATCACGTCGCCGAAATGTACGGACGTGAGGCGGTATCGCAGATCATCACCTTCGGCACCATGGCGGCGAAAGCGGTTATTCGCGACGTTGGCCGCGTGCTGGGTCATCCCTATGGCTTTGTCGATCGCATCTCTAAACTGATCCCGCCCGATCCCGGTATGACGCTGGAAAAAGCGTTCGCTGTCGAACCGCAGCTGCCGGAAATGTACGACGCGGACGAAGAGGTCAAGGCGCTGATCGATATGGCGCGCAAGCTGGAAGGCGTAACGCGTAACGCCGGTAAGCATGCCGGCGGCGTGGTGATCGCCCCGACGCAGATCACCGACTTCGCGCCGCTCTACTGCGACGAGAACGGCAACCATCCGGTCACGCAGTTCGATAAAAATGACGTGGAGTACGCCGGTCTGGTGAAGTTCGACTTCCTGGGGCTGCGTACGCTCACCATCATCGACTGGGCGCTGAAGATGATCAATCCGCGCCGGGAGAAGCAGGGCCTGCCGCCGATCGATATCGCCGCGATTCCGCTGGATGATAAAAAAAGCTTCGATATGCTGCAGCGTGCGGAAACCACGGCGGTGTTCCAGCTTGAATCGCGCGGCATGAAAGATCTTATCAAGCGTCTGAAGCCTGACTGCTTTGAAGATATGATCGCGCTGGTGGCGCTGTTCCGTCCCGGCCCGCTGCAGTCGGGCATGGTAGATAACTTTATCGACCGTAAACACGGACGCGAAGCGATCTCCTATCCCGATATCCAGTGGCAGCATGAAAGCCTGAAGCCGGTGCTTGAGCCTACCTACGGCATTATCCTTTATCAGGAACAGGTCATGCAGATCGCCCAAGTGCTCTCCGGCTATACTCTGGGCGGCGCGGATATGCTGCGCCGCGCAATGGGTAAAAAGAAGCCGGAAGAGATGGCCAAGCAGCGCTCGGTGTTTAAAGAGGGCGCGGAGCGCATGGGTATCGACGGTGAACTGTCGATGAAGATTTTCGACCTGGTGGAGAAATTCGCCGGTTATGGCTTTAACAAATCGCACTCGGCCGCCTATGCGCTGGTCTCTTACCAGACGCTGTGGCTGAAGGCGCACTATCCGGCTGAGTTTATGGCGGCGGTGATGACCGCCGATATGGACAACACCGAGAAGGTGGTCGGCCTGGTGGATGAGTGCTGGCGTATGGGCCTGAAGGTACTGCCGCCTGATATCAACTCCGGGCTCTATCAGTTCCACGTCAACGACGATGGCGAGATCGTTTACGGCATCGGCGCGATCAAAGGCGTCGGCGAAGGCCCGATCGAAGCGATCCTTGAGGCGCGCAACCAGGATGGTTATTTCCGCGAGCTGTTCGATCTCTGCGCGCGCACCGATACCAAAAAGATCAACCGCCGCGTGATGGAGAAGCTGATCATGTCCGGCGCCTTCGATCGTCTTGGTCCGCACCGCGCAGCGCTGATGAGCTCGCTCGGCGACGCGCTGAAAGCGGCGGATCAGCACGCCAAAGCGGAGGCGATAGGCCAGGCCGATATGTTCGGTGTGCTGGCGGAAGAGCCGGAGCAGGTTGAAAAATCCTACGCCAGCGTAACGCCCTGGCCGGAGCAGGTGCAGCTTGATGGCGAGCGTGAAACGCTCGGACTCTATCTCACCGGCCACCCGATTAATCAGTACCTGAAAGAGATAGAGCGCTATGTGGGCGGCATGCGCCTGAAGGACATGCATCCTACCGAGCGTGGTAAAATTACCGTCGCTGCCGGTCTGGTAGTGGCGGCCCGCGTGATGGTGACCAAGCGCGGCAACCGAATTGGTATCTGTACTCTGGACGACCGCTCCGGGCGTCTGGAGGTGATGTTATTTACCGATGCGTTAGACAAATACCAGCAGTTGCTGGAGAAAGACCGTATCCTGATCGTCAGCGGACAGGTCAGCTTTGATGACTTCAGCGGCGGCCTTAAAATGACCGCCCGTGAAGTCATGGACATTGACGAAGCGCGCGAAAAATACGCGCGCGGACTTGCTATCTCGCTGACGGACAGGCAAATTGATGACCAGCTATTAAACCGGCTCCGCCAGTCTCTTGAGCCCCATCGCTCAGGGACGATTCCGGTGAATCTCTACTATCAGAGAGCCGACGCGCGAGCGAAGCTACGCTTTGGTGCAGCGTGGCGTATTTCGCCCAGCGATCGCCTGCTCAACGAATTACGTTCGTTGATAGGGTCGGAGCAGGTTGAACTGGAGTTTGACTAAAACAGGAACATTATGAGTCTTAATTACCTGGATTTTGAACAGCCGATCGCTGAACTTGAAGCGAAAATTGATTCGCTTACGTCGATTGGTCGTCAGGATGATAAACACATTAATCTGGATGAAGAGGTGCAGCGTCTGCGCGAAAAAAGCGTTGAGCTGACCCGTAAAATCTTCGCCGATTTAGGCGCATGGCAGGTCGCGCAGCTGGCGCGTCATCCGCTGCGTCCTTATACGCTGGACTATGTTCGCAACGCTTTTGACGACTTTGACGAGCTGGCTGGCGATCGCGCCTATGCCGACGACAAAGCCATTGTCGGCGGTATCGCCCGTCTCGACGGCCGCCCGGTCATGATCATTGGTCATCAAAAAGGTCGCGAAACTAAAGAGAAAATCCGCCGCAACTTCGGTATGCCGGCGCCGGAAGGCTACCGTAAAGCGCTGCGTCTGATGGAGATGGCCGAGCGCTTCAAGATGCCGCTGATCACCTTTATCGACACACCGGGCGCCTATCCAGGCGTCGGCGCGGAAGAACGCGGCCAGTCGGAAGCGATCGCCCGCAATCTGCGCGAAATGTCTGGTCTGAAAATCCCGGTCATCTGCACCGTGATTGGCGAAGGCGGCTCCGGCGGCGCGCTGGCGATCGGCGTTGGCGACAAAGTGAACATGCTGCAGTACAGCACCTATTCGGTGATCTCGCCGGAAGGCTGCGCCTCGATTCTGTGGAAAAGCGCGGATAAAGCCCCGCTGGCGGCAGAAGCGATGGGCATCACGGCCAACCGTCTGAAAGAGCTGAAGCTGATTGACTCAATTATCCCCGAACCGCTGGGCGGCGCGCATCGTCAGCCGGTGGATATGGCGCTGTCGCTGAAAAACCAGCTGCTGGCCGATCTCGCCGATCTCGATACGCTGAGCACCGAAGAGCTGCTCGACCGTCGTTATCAGCGTCTGATGAGCTACGGCTACGCTTAACAGCGCAAATCTTTGATAAAGCGGACTTCGGTCCGCTTTTTTTATGCCTTTCTTTTGCCAGCCATCAACAGAGGAGAGCATTCCGACAGCTCGCCGCCGCTATCCTTCGCTATGATTAGCCATGCCACATTAAAAGGGAGGTGCGCATTGAATATTCTGGCGATGATGGGTTCACACGGCATGTTTTATAAAGACGAGCCGCTGCGCGAACTGACAACGGCGCTGACGCAGCAGGGCTTTCAGCTTATTTATCCAACCAGTATCGACGACCTGCTTAAGCTGATAGAGCATAACCCACGCATCTGCGGCGTTATCTTTGACTGGGACGCGCATAACAGCCCGGCGCTCTGTGCGGATATCAACCAGCTTAATGAGTACCTGCCGCTCTACGCCTTTATCAACACCCATTCGCAGATGGATGTCAGCATCAATGAGATGCGCATGGCGCTTCATTTCTTTGAATACGCGCTGAGCGCCGCGGATGATATCGCGCTCCATATTCGCCAGTACACCGACGACTACATCGACCATATTACGCCGCCGCTGACCAAAGCGCTGTTTACCTATGTGAAAGAGGGTAAGTACACCTTCTGTACGCCCGGCCACATGGGCGGCACCGCCTTTCAAAAAAGCCCGGTCGGCAGTCTCTTCTACGACTTCTTCGGCGCGAACACGCTAAAGGCGGATATTTCTATCTCGGTAACGGAGCTGGGCTCGCTGCTCGATCATACCGGCCCGCATCTGGAGGCGGAGGAGTATGTCGCCAGAACCTTCGGTGCCGAACAGAGCTATATGGTGACCAACGGCACCTCAACCTCGAATAAAATCGTCGGCATGTATGCGGCACCGACGGGCAGCACGGTATTAATCGACCGCAACTGTCATAAATCGCTGACCCATTTGCTGATGATGAGCGATCTGGTGCCCATCTGGCTGAAGCCGACGCGTAACGCGCTGGGCATTCTCGGCGGCATTCCCAAACGAGAGTTTACCCGTGCCAGCATTGAGCAGAAGGTAGCGAATACCGCGCGCGCCAGCTGGCCGGTGCACGCCGTGATCACCAATTCCACCTACGATGGCCTGCTTTATAACACCCAGTACATCAAGCAGACCCTGGAGGTGCCGTCGATCCATTTTGATTCCGCCTGGGTGCCCTATACCAATTTTCACCCCATCTATGAGGGGAAAAGCGGTATGAGCGGCGAGCGCACGCCCGGCAAGGTGATTTATGAAACCCAGTCGACGCACAAGCTGCTGGCGGCCTTCTCGCAGGCGTCGCTGATCCATATTAAAGGCGACTACGACGAGCATACCTTTAATGAAGCCTACATGATGCACACCACCACCTCGCCCAACTATGCGATTGTATCGTCGATTGAAACAGCGGCGGCGATGCTGCGCGGCAACCCAGGCAAGCGGCTGATCAACCGCTCGGTGGAGCGCGCGCTGCATTTTCGCCGGGAGATCCAGCGCCTGCGGGAGGAGTCCGACAGCTGGTTCTTTGATATCTGGCAGCCGGAGCATGTGGACGAAGCGGAGTGCTGGCCGATCCAGCCGGGCGATGAAGCCTGGCACGGTTTTACCCAGGCGGACGCCGATCATATGTATCTCGATCCCATCAAGGTAACTATTCTGACACCAGGCATGAGCGAGCTGGGCGAGATGGCGGACGAAGGGATCCCGGCGGCGCTGGTGGCGAAATTCCTTGATGAGCGCGGCATCGTCGTAGAGAAGACCGGCCCATACAATCTGCTGTTTCTGTTCAGCATCGGCATCGATAAGACCCGGGCGATGAGCGTGCTGCGCGGCCTGACCGAGTTTAAGCGCGCCTACGATCTTAATCTGCGGGTGAAAAACATGCTGCCGGATCTCTATGCCGAAGATCCCGACTTCTACCGCAATATGCGCATCCAGACGCTGGCGCAGGGGATCCATCAGCTGATCCGCCAGCACGATCTGCCGCGCCTGATGTTAAAGGCGTTCGACGTGTTGCCTGAGATGAAAATGACGCCGTATCAGGCGTTCCAGCAGCAGGTGCAGGGCAGAGTGGAAACGGTGGATCTGAGCCAGCTGGTAGGACGCGTTTCTGCCAATATGATCCTGCCCTATCCCCCAGGCGTACCGCTGGTGATGCCGGGCGAAATGATTACCGAAGAGAGCCGCGCGGTGCTCGATTTCCTGCTGATGCTCTGCACTATTGGCCGTCACTATCCGGGCTTCGAGACCGATATTCACGGCGCGACGCTGACCGAAGAGGGGAATTATCGCGTGCGCGTGCTGAAATAACGGAAAAATGCAGCGGCTTCAGACAATTGCGCATTGCAAGCCGCTGCTGCACGTCTCAGGATAAGCAAAACAGTCAGGGAGTCTTTTTATGTTGCAGTTATCTTCTGTTCACCATATCGCCATCATCGCCACAGATTATGCGCGCAGTAAGGCCTTTTACTGCGATGTGCTCGGCTTCAGCCTGATGAGCGAGGTTTACCGCGAGGCGCGTGATTCGTGGAAAGGCGATCTGGCGCTGAACGGCCAGTACACGATCGAACTTTTCTCGTTTCCTTCTCCGCCGGCACGCGTCAGCCATCCCGAAGCCTGCGGCCTGCGTCATCTGGCCTTTACCGTGCCGGACGTAGCGGCGGCGGTCGCGACACTGGCGGAAAAAGGGGTGACGTGCGAGCCAATCCGCATCGACGATCTGACCGGCAAGCAGTGCACCTTCTTTGCCGATCCGGATGGTTTGCCGCTGGAGCTCTATCAGGCGTAAAATAGCGCGCGCGGAGGGCCGCATCCGGCGGCCCTGATTCTGGAACGCGTCATGTCTTTGTCTCATCTCGCCTCGCTGTTGCCCGCCGATGCCGCGCTGGTGGTAGCGTTCAGCGGCGGCCTCGATTCCACTGTGCTGTTGCATCAGCTGGTCAGCTGGCGGCAGACGCATCCGCAAGCGCGCCTGCGCGCGCTGCATGTTCATCATGGATTAAGCCCCAACGCCGACAGCTGGGCGGCGCACTGCATCGCCATCTGCGAAGCCTGGCAGCTAGGCTGCGAGGTCCTGCGCGTGCAGGTTGACGCGCGTGAACAGGGCATTGAAGGCGCGGCGCGTGCGGCGCGCTATCAGGCGCTGACGGCGGCGATGCAGCCTGATGAGTGGCTGCTTACTGCGCAACACCTCGACGATCAGTGCGAGACGCTGTTGCTGGCGCTAAAGCGCGGCAGCGGGCCTGCCGGGCTGGCGGCAATGCCGGTGCGGCGGGTGCGCGATGGCCGCGTGCTGCTGCGTCCGCTGCTCAATCAGTCGCGCCAGCAGCTTGAAGCCTATGCGCAGCAGCACCAGCTTCGCTGGATCGAAGACGAAAGCAATCAGGACGCGCGCTACGATCGCAACTTCCTGCGCCAGCGCCTGCTGCCAACGCTACAGGCGCGCTGGCCGCATTTTGCCGAAGCGTGCGCGCGCAGCGCGGCATTGTGCGGCGAGCAGGAACAACTGCTGGACGAGCTGCTGGCGGAACAGCTGGCCGGGCTGACGCATCCTGACGGCAGCCTGCATTTTCCACCGCTTTTGCAGATGAGTGAAACGCGCGCGAATGCGCTGTTGCGGCGCTGGATTGCCCGGCAGGGAGCAGTAATGCCCTCGCGCGCCGCGCTGGCGCGTCTGCGCCAGGAGGTGATGCTGAGCCGTGAAGACGCGCAGCCATGTTTGCGCTTTGGCGATGCGGAAGCGCGCCGCTACCGCGAACGGCTCTACTGGCTGCCGCGCTGCGCATCGTTAAGGGAACTGGAGCTGCCGTGGCGCGATCGCCGCGAGCCGCTGCTGCTGCCGCAGCAGCTCGGTGTGCTCTGTGCGCAAAGCGCACCGTCGGCGCTGCGCCAGCCTGAAGCGGATGAGCACGTCAGCGTGCGTTTCCATGCGCAGGGCTATGTTCATCTGGTAGGCCGCTCCGGCGGGCGCGAGATAAAAAAGCTGTGGCAGGAGCTGGCGATCCCGCCGTGGCAGCGTGAACGTATTCCGTTGATCTATTACAATCAGACGCTTGTCTGCGCGCCCGGCCTGTTTGTTACCCGGGAAGGCGCCGCCGTTGACGAGAATGGCTGGCAGGCGATCTGGCAAAATAACAATAATGCTGGAGAGCAAAAATGAAGAGATTACTGTCCGTTCTGCTACTGGCGGCGGCGCTGCCGGTGATGGCTGATGGCGATATTAATGCGGGCGCGCAGAAGTCAGCTGCCTGCACCGCCTGTCATGGCGCGCAGGGGAAAAGCAGCGTGCCGCTCTATCCCAACCTGGCGGGACAGAATGCCGCTTACCTCAACCATGCGCTGCAGGCCTATAAAAAAGGCGAGCGCAGCGGCGGGCAGGCCGAAGTCATGAAAGCCTTTGTGGCCGGATTGAGTGACGATGATATGGCAGATTTGTCGGCTTACTACGGGTCGCTGAAACCCTAGACGGGGAAGGGGGCGGGAAATATCCCGCCCGAGGCGTTGTCGCTACTCTTCGCTGACGACAACGGTGCCCAGCTCAGGATGGCTGAAGCTGGCGATGTGATCGAGGCGCAACTCGCGTGTTTCACCGGAAAGATCGATAGAGAGGTATTCCACGTTTTTGCGTGAAACCATATCTGTCGCTTTTGCTTTGAGCGCTTCCCCGTTTTTCAGGATCAGCTCAAGCGTCCAGCGTTTTGTGCAGGCGAGTTCCAGGTTGTCGTAATCATCACAGTTGATGGGTCTATAAGCTTCATTCGTCAACATAGTCGCTCACCAGTAAGTTTGCAGCGGCATAAGCTGCCTGTTCCCTGACAGAAGAGTTTAGCGCAGAATTTGCGGCAATATCATCGAGTGCCTTCAAAACGCATCCGATTGCATCGGGCACATATCCCAGTTCGCCGCTGCCGATCTCGGCATACTTCTGGCGAACCAATTCACAATATTTTTGCACGTTCACCTCCTCAGCAGAGCAAGAATACTCTGGTTGCCCGAGGAACTATATCACAGGCATTTCCAGGATTTCAGCCAGGGCAAAGCAGGATCAGAGTGGCGAAAGAGGCTAAAGTGACAGAATCCGCTGGCTACGCGCCATTAACAGGAAGCACAAAAGGTTAAGTCGATGAACAGGTTAAACAAGGCGACGTTGTCTCAGGTGACAGATGATTAAAGTTTCACGTACGGTCGAGCTGCCCGACAGCGAAGTTGAGCTAAGCGCCATTCGCGCCCAGGGCGCGGGCGGGCAGCATGTTAATAAAACCAGCACCGCCATACATTTGCGTTTCGATATCGCTGCGTCGTCGCTGCCGCCGTTTCACAAACAGCGCATGCTGGCGGCGAAGCACCACCTGATTACGCCGGAAGGCATGGTGATTATCAAAGCGCAGGAGTACCGCAGCCAGGAGATGAACCGTGAAGCAGCGGTTCAGCGGCTGGTCAGTTTGATTCAGGAGCTGACTCGCGTAGAGAAGGCCCGTCGCGCCACACGGCCGACGCGCGCGTCGAAAGAGAGACGGCTGGAAGGGAAGGCGCGGCGTAGCTCGACAAAATCGCTGCGGGGAAAAGTGCTGTAAAAAAACGCCCCCGAAAGCGGGGGCGAGAAGGGCATTACTTGTTAAGCGCTTTCAGCAGGAAGTCGACGATTTCGCTCTGCTTGATCATCTCTTTCTCGCCGGCGCGACGCGCTTTGTACTCGATCTCTTCGTTATCGAGGTTACGGTCGCCGATGACGATAGTGTGCGGCACGCCAATCAGCTCCATATCGGCGAACATCACGCCCGGACGCTCTTTGCGGTCGTCAAGGATCACCTCGACGCCTTTCGCGCGCAGGGTGTGGTAGAGCTCTTCCGCCAGCTCTTTCACGCGGAAAGATTTGTGCATGTTCATCGGCAGAATCGCGACTTCGAACGGCGCCAGCGCCGCAGGCCAGATAATGCCGCGATCGTCGTGGTTTTGCTCAATCGCCGCTGCAACGACGCGAGTGATGCCGATGCCGTAGCAGCCCATGGTCAGCACCTGGTTGCGGCCATCTTCGCCCTGAACCGCCGCTTTCATCGCTTCGGAGTATTTGGTGCCGAGCTGGAAAATATGACCCACTTCGATACCGCGTTTGATCTGCAGCGTGCCTTTGCCGTCCGGGCTCGGATCGCCTTCCACAACGTTGCGGATATCGGCCACGATCGCCTGCGGCAGATCGCGTTCCCAGTTAATGCCGACGTAGTGCTTGCCGTCGACGTTTGCGCCAGCGCTGAAGTCGCTCATCTTGTCGACGCTGCGGTCGGCGATAATCGGCATCGCCAGACCCACCGGACCGAGTGAACCCGGACCTGCGCCAACCGCGGCGCGGATCTCTTCTTCAGTAGCGAATACCAGCGGCGAGGCGACGATATCAAGCTTCTCTGCTTTGATCTCGTTCAGCTCGTGATCGCCGCGTACCAACAGCGCGACCAGCGTATGGCCGCTCTCTTCGCTGGCTTTAACCATCAGCGTCTTAACGGTTTTCTCGATCGGCATCTGGAACTGCTCTACCAGCTCAGCGATGGTTTTGGCGTTCGGCGTGTCGATCTGCGCCAGCGCCTGAGTTGGCTGCGGGCGGTCGCCAGCCGGCGCGACCGCTTCGGCCATCTCGATATTGGCGGCGTAGTCCGATTCGGTTGAGAAGATCACATCATCTTCGCCGCTCTGCGCCAGCACCTGGAATTCGTGCGACGCGCTGCCGCCGATAGAGCCGGTGTCTGCCTGCACCGCGCGGAAGTCGAGGCCCATACGGCTAAAGCTGTTGCTGTAGGCGCGGTACATCGCGTCGTAGGTTTCCTGCAGCGATTCCTGCGAGATATGGAAGGAGTAGGCATCCTTCATGATGAACTCGCGAGAACGCATTACGCCGAAGCGCGGACGCACTTCATCGCGGAATTTGGTCTGGATCTGATAAAGGTTAAGCGGCAGTTGCTTATAGGAGCTGAGCTCGTTACGGATCAGATCGGTAATCACTTCTTCATGCGTCGGACCGAGCACGAAAGGACGTTCGTGGCGGTCGGCAATGCGCAGCAGTTCCGGGCCGTACTGTTCCCAGCGACCGCTCTCCTGCCACAGGTCGGCAGGCTGAACCACCGGCATAGAGATCTCAATCGCGCCCGCGTTGTTCATCTCTTCGCGCACGATATTTTCGACTTTTTTCAGCACGCGTAAACCGGTTGGCAGCCAGGTATAGAGACCTGAAGCAAGTTTGCGGATCATCCCGGCGCGCAGCATCAGCTGGTGGCTGATCACTTCCGCATCGGAGGGCGTCTCCTTCAGAGTGGAGAGCAGATATTGAGTAGTACGCATTGATTAAGGTTCCAGTTGAACGGAAAGTCACTGACAAAAGTTTTGTTGGCGGCTAGTGTACCAGCGAGCTCACGGGCTCAAAAGCGCGTTTTCGCGCGGGTCGATGCCGGTCACTTCGGTGCCCGTTTCATCGACGCGCCAGCGTACGTTAAAATCAAGCAGCCAGACCGCATATTCGCGCGTCTGCGCTTCGCCTTTGCGATAGGCGGGACGCGGGTCCTGCGCCAGCACGTCACGGATAAAACGCGCCAGATGAGGATAGCGTTTCTGCTGTTGTGCCAGCTGCTGTTCGGCCAGCGGTGAGAAGCGCACCGGCATATCAGCCGGGGGCGCCTCCTGAGCGAAACCGGCCTGCGCCTGCGGCAGCGCTTCGGCGAAGGGGAGGTAGGGTTTGATATCCACAACCGGCGTGCCGTCCACTAAATCCAGGCTGCCAAGCTGCAGGATCACCTGATTCTTCTCGCAGCGAATGCCTTTCAGCTCGACCAGCGACATGCCGATGGGATTCGGGCGAAAGGTGGAGCGCGTCGCGAATACGCCCATGCGGGCATTGCCGCCCAGGCGCGGCGGCCGCACCGTGGGACGCCAGCCGCCCGCCATGGTCTGATGAAAAACGAACAGCACCCAGAGGTGAGAGAAACACTCCAGCCCGCGCACCGCTTCCGGCTGATTATAGGGCGCAATCAGGTGCAGTTCGCCATGCCCGTCCTGCACCAGACCAGGCTGACGCGGAACGGCGAATTTCTCTTTCCACGGCGAACGAATAACGCCGATCTGCTCAAAGGCGAAAGAACTCATTGATTCACTTTCAGCGCGGAGCCCTGACAGATCGCCTGACGATAGCAGCCCGGCGTGCTGCTGACGATTTCACACTTGTGCAGCAGGACGGCGTTGGCTTTCAGGTAAGAGGCTTTAACCTGCAGGCGCTTGCGCGCGGTGGCGATATTCGGCGGCGAATCCTGTCGGCTGCTCTGACAGTCATCGCCGGCAACTTCGCCCAGATCGCGGAACGGCTTGCTGACCAGATCGGCAGCGTCGGTATAGACTTTTACCGGCGTAGGACGCGGAGCAGGCTTACGCGCTGGCTCGCGGGATGGCTGCGGATGAGCGGGTGCGCTGCTTATCGGGTGATATTCGTGAACGCACCCGGTCAGCATCAATGCTAACAAGCAGAGCGGTAATAAACGCATGGCAACATCCTCAAGGTTGTAAAAAGTGGCGTTATTGAAACAAGGACCAGGCGAAATAACAAGTCGCGCCAGGTGCGGCGCAAAAGAAAGGGCGGCTAAGCGCCGCCCTGGTCAGAAGAGTCAGTAAAGGAATTACCAGCCTTTTACTGCGCCGCCGTTAAAGATCTTGTTCGCGGCTTCCGCCACTTCGTCAGACTGATAAGCCTGAACGAATTTCTTCACGTTTTCAGCGTCTTTATTATCTTCACGGCTAACAATCAGGTTAACGTAAGGTGAATCCTTATCTTCCACGAAGATGCCATCTTTTGCCGGCGTCAGACCAATCTGGCTGGCATAGGTGGTGTTGATTACCGCCAGCGCGATCTGCTGGTCATCCAGCGAACGCGGCAGCTGCGGCGCTTCCAGCTCAACAATTTTCAGGTTTTTCGGGTTCTCAACGATGTCCAGCGAGGTCGGCAGCAGACCTACGCCATCTTTCAGCTTAATCAGGCCGACTTTTTGCAGCAGCAGCAGAGAACGTCCGAGGTTAGTCGGATCGTTAGGAATAGCGACCTGTGCGCCGTTCTGCAGCTCATCCAGCGATTTGATTTTTTTGGAATAGCCCGCGATCGGATAAACGAAAGAGTTACCGACCGACACCAGCTTGTAACCGCGATCTTTGATCTGCTGATCCAGGTAGGGTTTATGCTGGAACGCGTTAACGTCGATATCGCCTTTGCTCAGCGCTTCGTTCGGCAGTACGTAATCGTTAAAGGTCACCAGTTCCACATCGAGGCCATATTTGTCCTTCGCGACTTTCTGCGCCGCTTCGGCGACCTGCTGCTCTGCACCTACAATCACGCCCACTTTAATGTGGTTCGGATCTTTGGCTTTCTGATCGCATCCTGCCAGCGCAATTGCGCCAATCAGTGCACCCACAGCGGCAATCTTTTTAAATGTAAAAGTCATATCTCTTCCTTAATGGAGACGTAATGATATTGCTGACTTATTTATGGGACACGGCACGCACGATGCGGTCGCCACAAAACTGAATTAAATACACCAGAACGACCAGTAACACGAGCACCGTATTCATTACCGTCGCGTTATAGCCGATATAGCCGTACTGATAGCCGATCTGCCCCAGGCCGCCAGCGCCGACGGCGCCGCCCATGGCAGAGTAGCCGACCAGCGTAATCAGCGTAATGGTCGCGGCGTTCACCAGACCCGGCAACGCTTCCGGCAGCAGCACCTTACGCACGATCTGCAGCGGCGTCGCGCCCATAGCGCGTGACGCTTCGATCAGTCCGGTCGGCAGCTCAAGCAGCGCATTTTCCACCATACGCGCAATAAAAGGCGCGGCGCCGACGGTCAGCGGCACGATAGCCGCCTGCAGGCCGATTGAGGTGCCGACGATGGCGCGGGTAAAGGGGATCATCCAGACCAGCAGAATGATAAAAGGAATAGAGCGGAAAATATTCACCAGCGCAGAAAGGATGCGATAGAGGGTGCTGTTTTCGCGAATCTGCCCTGGACGGGTGACGTAGAGCAAAACGCCGATCGGCAGGCCCAGCACGAAACCAAAGAAGCCAGAGACAAAGGTCATCATCAGCGTTTCCCAGACGCCGCGCGCCAGTAAAGCCATCATCGCCTCAGACATAACCTAACACCTCTACTTTTACATGATTTTCCTGCAGCCACGCGATAGCGGCTTTAGTATCGCTTTCAGCGCCGTCCATTTCGGCCAGCATAATGCCGAACTTCACGCCGCCGGCGTAATCCATCTGCGCGCTGATAATATTGTTATTCACGCTGAAGCGGCGCGCGGCTTCAGAGAGCAGCGGCGCGTCAACGGATTTGCCGGTGAACTCAAGACGCAGCAGCGGCACGCGATCGGCTGCGGGCTGCGGCAACAGGCGCTGCTGATAATCTTCAGGAATATCGAGGTGCAGCGTCGACTGGATAAACTGCTGCGCCAGCGGCGTTTTCGGATGGGAGAAGACTTCGCTGACGCTGTCTTTTTCAATCAGTTCGCCCTGGCTGATAACCGCGACCTGATCGCAGATGCGCTTCACCACGTCCATCTCATGCGTAATCAGCAGAATGGTCAGGCCGAGGCGGCGGTTGATATCTTTCAGCAGCTCAAGAATGGAGCGGGTAGTTGCCGGATCGAGCGCGCTGGTGGCTTCGTCGCACAGCAGCACTTTAGGATTGCTGGCCAGCGCACGCGCGATAGCGACGCGCTGTTTCTGCCCGCCAGAGAGGTTGGCGGGCCAGGCGTCACGCTTATCGGCCAGGCCGACCAGCTCCAGTAATTCCGTTACGCGTTTCTTAATCTCTTCACGTGACAGGCTGCCCAGCTCAAGCGGCAGCGCCACGTTGCCGAATACGGTACGCGAGTTCATCAAATTGAAGTGCTGGAAGATCATGCCAATCTGACGACGCGCCTGGGTCAGCTGACGCTCGCTCAGGGCGGTTAAATCCTGGCCGTCAACCAGCACGCGGCCTGATGTTGGACGTTCAAGTAAGTTAACGCAGCGGATAAGCGTACTTTTACCAGCGCCGGACGAGCCGATAACGCCATAAATCTGTCCCGCAGGCACGTGCAGGCTAACATCAGAGAGCGCCTGAATAGTCCGTGAGCCTTGCTGGAACACTTTGGTAATATTTTCAAGTTTAATCATTAGGTTATTTATTATCGTCTTGCGTTGTCCGTGGTGTGGAACCTTTCGCGCCGAACCCCGGTGCGAAAGCTGAGTGGATGGTAAGGCATCCAGACGTCTAAATCAATGAAAGTCCTCTTATCTGCCGTTCTCTCTTTTATTGCAATCATGCAATACTAGGCGGCAATTTTAGTAGCATCTTTAGTAGCAGGAGTTTTCCCAGTGGCGAATAAAGTCCCGGCTGTATTTCTTGATCGTGATGGCACCCTGAACATCGATCATGGCTATGTCCATGAAATCGACAACTTCCAGTTTATTGACGGCACTATCGAGGCGCTGCAGGAGCTGAAGAAGATGGGGTTCGCGCTGGTGCTGATTACCAATCAGTCCGGCATTGCCCGCGGCATGTTCACCGAAGATCAGTTTATGCAGCTGACGGAATGGATGGACTGGTCGCTGGCGGACCGCGATGTGGATCTCGACGGCATCTATTTCTGTCCGCATCTGCCGGACGCGCCGGTTGAGGCCTATCGTCAGCAGTGCGACTGCCGTAAACCTCAGCCCGGTATGCTGCTCTCTGCGCAGAAGCATCTCAATATCGATATGGCTGCTTCTTATATGGTGGGCGATAAAACCGAAGATGTACTGGCAGGCAAAGCGGCAGGCGTAGGCACGAGTGTGCTGGTGCGTAGCGGCAAACCGGTCACGCCGGAAGGGGAAGCAGCAGCAGACTGGGTGATTAACAGCCTCGCCGATCTGCCGCAGGCGATTAAGAAGCGCTAAAAACGTGCGTTTTGCGCATTATTCAGACGAACGACACAAAACTTTAAAAAAGCCCCTTGCGCTCTCTGAACGACTCCCTATAATGCGCCTCCATCGACACGGCACAACGGCTTACGGAATGCGGTGTTGAGGTGATGAAAATCACCGTCGGTTAA
>NZ_RARB01000005.1 GCF_003612015.1 Pantoea piersonii
TCGAAAGAAAAGCGGCGATCATCACATGATTCTCGCTCAATATTCGTAACCAGTAAGCGCATACCCTGAATCACTTCAAAGTGTAATTCTCAGGGTACGAATGACTATATTTCGCTTAAAGCGGACTGTTCATTAGTGTCATACTGACGAGTACATGAAGCGGACATCGCAAATATAGAGTGCTTCAATAAGCATGCAGCGGTTCATAACATAAAATCTACTTATAAAAAGCCGGAGAAAGACGCAACGAGGCCCATTGTTCAGTATCATGCCCGTAAACAACAATCGCCACATTTTCGCTTTCAGCCAGGTCTGCAATTTTCTGCGTGCTCCTTCTGATGCCCGGTTCATCATCCATATCAGTGATATATATCTGTCTTGTAGCTGCATCTGCCATTGAATGATGCATAACAGCGTCGGCGGCAAGTAAAACGGTTCCTGTTTCAGGAAGTCGCACCAGAAGGGACTGGTGACCAGGAACATGCCCGCTGGTTTCAAGCAATATAACTCCCGGTAAGAGCTCATAATCTCCTTCGATCAGACGATACCTGAGGGCCGGATGGTCCCAGAATCTCCGATTCGCTTTAAAGCGGGGGTGCCCATTTTTGGCCAGTTCGTAATGCTTTTTTTGAATGATGAATTCTGCATTGCAGAATAAATCATGATTGCCGGAATGGTCTTCATCGAGATGAGTGCAAATGAGGTAGTGGATATCGGCTGGATACATGCCGATAGCCTGAAGCCGGGCAGTGACTCTATCTTCAGGCCTGATTTCAACTGTAAGGCCGGGCGAATTTACTGGTGTATCTACAAAGGAACGAGGCCAGCCAGTATCAACCAGGATATTTATTCCGTTATCTGTCTGAATCAAATAGCCAGGTACAGGTATATTGCCCGGCTGCATAGTACCCAGGTAAAGCATATAGAGGCGCATGTGATGTTCTCTTATTTTTAACGATATGTTCAAAATAGAAGAGAAAATCCCTGAATGGGGAAAATTCGATTATTCTTCCAGACAGACTGCATCGTCATTTTCGCTATTGCCTCAGTGAGGCAATAGACGGTGACTAAGGCTCTTTTGTGATAAAAGAGATAGCTGAACAGCTATGCCTGAAACCTGACGGAGCAGAGAATGAGAACGCAGAAGCGATGCATGGGATATGTGGCCGTAGTAGTTGATGACTACGATCGGGCTATTGAGTATTACACGGAAAAGCTGGGCTTTACCCTCGTTGAGGATACGCCGCAGCCAGGGAAACGCTGGGTAGTAGTTACACCAAACCCGACAAGCGACTGCAACATTCTTCTGGCCCGTGCCTCAAACGAGAGGCAGGAGAACTTTATCGGCAATCAGTGCGGGGGGCGGGTATTCCTGTTTCTCCAGACTGATGACTTCTGGCGTGACTACAATGCTATGAAAGCAAAAGGAGTAGAGTTTTGTCAGGAGCCACGCGAAGAGGCGTACGGTACGGTCGTTGTATTTAATGACCTCTACGGCAACCGCTGGGATCTTTACCAGAACAAGCAGAGCTAAGCCTTTTTATCGGCTACGCCTTAAAAGTGGAGCATCCGCGCTCAACGGCGGAGCATACCCGCTCCGCCTACGAATGACAGAGGGCCGCCAGGACATTAAGTCTTTAAATGCTGATTAGCGCATTTTTAATACAGCGCCAGGCTCTCTGTTCTTTTCATACGGTTTCAGGGCAACACAGCGCCCGTCGCTCATGTTTATTACTTACCTTTCCGCTGACCCACAAATAACGGGCAGAGCCAGAACGCAATTTTTTCAATACATTCATCCTGCTTAATCTTTGCTTAAGAATATTCCGATAATGTGCAATCTGCGTTAGCCCATTTCGGGCTTTTCCGGAGCCTACCACTATGCAAAATAAGAGCACAGACTCGCTGTCCCTGAGTAAAGTCCCGGCTGTTACCCTTACGTTCTGGTTAATCAAAATCGCTGCAACTACGCTGGGTGAAACCGGCGGCGATGCGGTGACCATGTCGATGAATCTGGGATACCTTACCGGCACACTGATTTTCGCCATTATCTTTTTAGCCGCTGTCGTAGTGCAGATTAAAAGCCATAACTTTAATAAATGGATCTACTGGTTTACTGTGGTTGCCACTACCACCGTCGGCACCACGCTGGCGGATTTTGCCGATCGTTCATTAGGGGTAGGTTATCTGGGCGGTACGCTGCTGCTGAGCACGCTACTGATGCTCTCTCTGTTTATCTGGCGCATTGCCTGCGGCACCATCGCGGTGAGTTCTGTGAACAATGGTGTAACGGAAATCTTCTACTGGATCACCATTATGTTTTCACAAACGCTGGGTACTGCATTAGGTGACTGGACCGCAGACAGCGAAGGACTGGGCTATGACGGCGGAATTTTGCTGTTTGTTGGCGCCCTGACTATTATCTGGGCCGTCAGCCGCTTTACTTCATTTTCACGTACTGCGCTCTTCTGGGCCGCCTTTATTTTAACCCGCCCACTGGGCGCGGTAGTCGGCGATTTTCTGGACAAGCCCATTGCAGCAGGCGGACTTGCGCTGAGCCGCTACAGCGCCTCACTGACTCTGGCGCTGGCTATCATTGCTTTTCTCTGGCTGCTGCCACAGCGTCCGGCAATGAAAACCGCGACGGCAGATTCATAAAAAGCGCCAGCGGCAGATGTGCAGCTATAAAAAAATTTAAAGGGCCGCCAGCGATGGCGGCTTTTATTTTAGTCTGTGGTTAAAGCAGAATTACTCTGGCGACGTGCTGTCGCCTTCACCAAGCTCACGCTGCATAAAGTGAGTATCCAGCCAGCGGCCATGCTTAAATCCTACTGCTTTTAGCACGCCGGTTTCGTGAAAGCCGAGCGCGCGATGCAGCCCAATCGACGCCTGGTTGCTGTTACCTGCGATCACGGCAACGATCTGACGAAACCCGCGCGCTTCGGCGAGACGGATCGCTTCCGTTAAAAGCGCACGGCCTGCGCCGCGACCGATGCATTCAGGATCGAGATAAATAGAATCTTCCAGCGTAAAACGGTAGGCGTAACGCGGTCGATAGGGCGCAAGATAGCAGTACCCAATCACTTCATTCTCTTCCAGCGCCACCAGCCAGATCCCGCCTTTTTCCAGCAGCGTGCTTAACCGGTTTTGCATCTCTTCGACGTCGGGCGGCTCGGTTTCAAAGGTGGCGCTGCCGTGAAGAACATGCCAGGCGTAAATATGCTGAATAGCGGGAACATGGTGGGCTGTGGCGGGAATGATGTGCATAGCACCCTCGAAATCGACCTTGATTGCGCCATATTACACCTGCGACAGCTTGCTGACAGCAGAGCGGGTCAGAGGAAAAAGTGATGGCTCAGCTGTGCTCCATCACCAGCACCGCCAGCGTATCCGGCTCCAGCGCGCGAAAGATATGTTCTTCATCGCCGGCGTAACAGATGTAATCGCCGGGATACAGTTCGACAGGCGACGTTTTTGGTCCGACCAGTGCGCGGCCCTGCGTAACGATCAGGTGTTCGATGGTGCCGGGCGAGTGCGGCTGTGAGCTACGCTCGCTGCCAGGCTGCGTATTGAGCAGATAGATATCGCGCCGCGCGCCAGGCGGGCAGGTCGCCAGCAGTACGGCCTGGTAGTCCGCCAGCTCCGCCGTAACGGTCGGCCCTTCGCCGCGGCGGATAATCTGCATCCGCTTCTCTTCCGGCTCCATCAGGCGCGCAAACGGAATATTCAACGCGACGCACAGCGCCCAGAGCGTTTCTATGCCGGGATTGCCATTGCCTGCTTCCAGCTGTGAGAGCGTAGACTTTGCAATACCGGCGCGTCGGGCAACTTCAGCCAGTGAAAGGCCGGCGCGCTGACGCTCACGCACCAGGCTATTGGCAATAATTGTGATCGGGGTCACGTTCACTCCTGTTTCCTGAATCGAACGAATCGTTCGCATTGTAAAACGATCCTGCAGCGTTCATTATAATGGAAAACTCGTTCGTTATAAGAAGGATTTGTTATGCAGATGCGTCGCATCCCGTTAAGCCGGGAAGTGATTAAAGCCATTATTCTGGTCTGTCTGGCCGATGGCATTGTCGGCTTATCCTACGGCTCGCTGGCCAGTGCTGACGGGTTCCCGCTCTGGGTGCCGGTGGCGCTGTCGACGCTGGTCATGGCGGGCGCTTCGGAATTTCTCTTTATCGGCATTGTGGCGGGCGGCGGCAGCCCCATCACCGCAGCGCTGGCGGGGCTGCTGGTGAATGCGCGCCACCTGCCGTTCGGCATAGCGGTCAAAGATCTGGTGGGGGCAGGCGCGCGCGGTCTGTTCGGCTGCCACATTATGAATGACGAAAGCGTGGTATTTGGCATTTCTCAGTCAACGCTGGCGCAGCGCCGAAGCGCATTCTGGCTGTGCGGTCTTGGTATTGCATTGATCTGGCCGTTTACGGTTATTACTGGCGCCGCCATCGGTCAGTTGATTCCCAATGTCTCTGCCATCGGCCTTGACGCCGTTTTTCCAGCTATTTTGATTGCGCTGATCTTCCCGGCGCTGCGTCAACGCCGGACGCTGATCCCGGCGACAGGCGGCGCGCTGCTGTCGATAGCGGCGACGCCCTTTGTTCCGGCGGGCATGCCGGTGCTCTTTTCACTGCTGGGATTACTGACGTGGAGGATGCGCAAATGAGTCATCAGGCGCTGATTATTGCGGGTATCGCGCTGCTGGCGTCGGGGACTTATCTGATCCGACTGGCAGGCGTTAAGCTCGGCAATCGGTTGCCGATCGCCGAACGGACGCAAACCATGCTGTCGGATGCGGCGACGATACTGTTGCTGGCGGTCGCGTCGACCAGCACGCTGTTTGAAGGCCCCCATTTTGCCGGCATGGCACGCGTGCTGGGCGTGGCTTTCGCTGTTTTTCTCGCCTGGCGTAAAGCCCCGCTTATCGCCGTTATCATCGGCGCGGCCCTGATGACAGCCGCGTTACGCTACTTCGGCGTGCCCTGAGCGGCGCGCCATTGCGCCAGCGTGATTTGAAAAGTCAGGCTGGCGGGCGCATCGGGCACATCGTAAACGTGCCCGTTTACCGCAAACCCCGCTTTTTCCAGTACGCGCTGCGAGGCGAGATGGTCTGGCCGCACCGCGGCGTCTATCACTTCTAAACCGCACTCTTCAAAGCCATAACGCACCATAGTGCGCGTAAATTCCGTTGCCAGGCCTTGCCCCCAGGCGTGCGTCGCCAGCCGATAACCCAGATTATTAACCGGTTTGCCGCCAAATTCGCGCAAGCTAAAACCGCCAAAGCCGATAGTCTCATACGGCGCATACCGCAGCGTCAGTGCCATATTGCCAAAGCCGTGCTGCTGCCAGTGCATAATCCAGCGCGCCAGCAGCTGCTGCGCCTCGTCCAGGTTAGCCAGCGGCCCGGCGGGATTAAAGGTATTGGTGGCCGGATCGCCATAAATACGCATCAGCATATCCCTGTCCTGCACGCTAACCGGGCGCAGGACTAATCGTTCGGAAATTAACTGCATTTTTTAACCCTGTAACGGCGATGACCGGCTGTCATCCGCACATCAGCATAGCCTGTTATAACGCGCTGCGTTAAGAGGCGCTGCGCTGCAGCAGCAGTTTCCCCATCACGCTGTCGCGCTCAAGAATATTCAGCCTGCGCACCAGAGGCAAAAAGCGACGATCATCGTTGGTGAGTTTGATCAGTCTGGGATGCGTAGCCGGTTCGCGAACGCAAAGCAAAAACAACGACATCTTCAGGCTGTCCCACTGGAAAACGTCCTGATAGAAGAAGGCGGAACTTTCGCACTTTTTCAGGTAGCAGCTGAAGCCGGGCTGCTCGCGCATCACGATCTGACAGAGAAAATTAATAATGATATAGCTGCCGCGATTGATGCCCTGGCGGATTTGCGCAAAATCGCTGCGCCGGGTGATTTGCGTATAGTAGTCATCAATACCGATCTGCGTAAGCGGCATAATCAGCTCCAGCCAGCGGGTGATAAAAGCATTGCCGGGCGGGGAGGCGAGGAACCAGGCTTCCACCACGGGAAAGGCTTTATCCACCGTAGTGCCGTCGCTGTAATAGCCGACGATATCGTAACCGCCGCGCTGATGCACCCATGAGAAATCCTGATAAACCAGCGTCGAGCTGTCTACCCAGATGCCGCCATACTCCTTCAGCAGGGCGAGGCGGATGACATCGCCTTTATGCGACATGCCAATCTGCGCGTAGTCAAAGCGCAGCCACGGCAGAAAATCTTTTACGGATTCACGATTCAGCAGATGAATCTGGTGGTCAGGATTCATCTGCGCCATCCTGGCGTGAAACGCCTGGATAAAGTCAGGCGGGGTAATGTCGTCCCAGTACATCCAGATCACTTTCGGAACAGACGGAGCATTCACGCTGTTCTGCCGGCCAATATCCTTCACGTCGTTCTCATGCGCCTCTGAATAGGCGAGATCGGGAAAACGAAAAAGGTGAAGTTTATATAAAACATAAAGCAGAAGAAATTTCGCTGTCCTGAGATGTCGTTTCAGCTTTTCCATTTTTATTATCCTGCTTATGGATTAAGAATTCTGCTGTTCCAGCATTAATTTCCCCAGGATGCTTTCCGCATCCAGGATACGCAGTTTACGAGCCAGCGGTAAAAACTGGCGATCGCTGTTGGTCAACTTAATCAGTTTTGGATGCGTCGTCGGCTGGCGCGTACAGAGTAAAAACAATGACATCTTCAGGCAGTTCCACTTAAAGACGTTCTGATAATAGAAGGCCGAGGTTTCACACTTTTTCAGATAAAGGTTAACGCTTTCCGTTTCACGCATGGCTATCTGACAGAGATAATTTGTCGTCAAATAGCTGCCGCGCGGGATGCCCTGTTTAATGCGCTCAAAGTCTGGGCGATCTTTAATACGATTGTAATAGTCATCGACGCTGATTTTCGTCAGCGGCATGATCAGCTCCAGCCAGCGGCTGACAAAGCCATTTTCAGGCGGGGCGCACATAAACCAGGTTTCGATCACCGGGAAACGCGCATCCTGCGTATTCGCCTCGCTGTAGTAGCCCACCATATCGTAGCCGCTGCGTTCATGCACCCAGCTAAAATCCTGATAGACCAGCGTCGAGCAGTCGACCCAGATGCCGCCGTAGCGTTTAAGCAAAGCAAGACGAATAACGTCGCTTTTATGCGCCAGTCCGATACCCTGAAAATCAAAGTGCAGCTCAGGAAGATATTTTCTCAGGCTGTGACGGTCGAGCAGAATTATTTCATGCGCCTGATTTATCGCCTTCATTTTTTTATGGAAGGCCATGATATGGTCAGGCGGATTTGGACTGTCCCAGAACATCCAGATTATTTTTGGGATGGTGGTTTTATCGCTGTCATGTCTGGTGAGAATATCTAATGCCTCATTCTCATCCCTGTCTGAGTAGGCGAAGTCGCTGAATTTGAATAATCTCAGGCGAAACAACGCGTAAAGGCATAAAAAGCGCACAACCCTTATCTGGTATTTAAGGCGATCCATTTCACAACCTCTGATTAATGGCCTTGCTGGTGTCGGTTGAAAGGAACGTCGGCGCACGCGTGCTGACAAACGTCCGGCATCAAAATAAATAAAACTCTGGTCGAATGCTGAAATTTAACGATCTGTGAAGTCGATTCGCAATCCCCGACCCGGTAAATCAGAGTTTAGCTATCGGCTCTTATAAGCAGGGATAAAGCAATGCTGCGCGGGTTATTGAGAAAGTTTCTTATTAGCATAGTTGATTTGTTAGTATGGCGAATCATTTTAACCGCTCAGGAAGGCGTTTACTTGAATATCCCCTCGACGTTTTTCTCTGCTGCGCTACTGGCGATCGGCGTCAGCTTAATCCCGGCGACGCAGGCGAACGGCAGACCGCTGATGGAACCTCTGGGCGACAATATTGCCGATCGCGGCTCGGCGTTTTACCGGTTCAGCATAAAGACTTTTAGCTCTGCCGACGGTCTGCGCCACTATAAAGTGTGGCTCGGCGTGCCAAAACAGACGCCACCGCCGAAAGGCTTTCCGGTACTGTTTATGCTGGATGGCAACGCGGCAATGGCGCGCCTGAGTGAGGATCGCCTGAAGCAGTTAGCGGGCAACAGGCCGCCGATGCTGGTCGCAGTAGGCTATGACACCAGGCTGCCGTTCGACGTGCGGGCGCGGGCGCTGGACTACACGCCGCCCGGCGGGCAGCCGGGCGATCCAGGGCAGGAACGCTATCCCGGCGGCGGAAGTCATGCTTTTCGCAATCTGCTGCTGAACCAGATTATCCCCTGGACAGAGAAACAGGCGCCAGGCGATCCGCAGCGACGCGCGCTTTGGGGCCACTCTTATGGCGGCCTGTTCGTCATGGATACGCTTTATCACGCCAGCGGATTCACCCACTATTTCAGCGCGGCACCGTCGCTCGGCTGGCGGCATCAGCGCATTGTCGAACTGGCGCAGCAGGTGCCGCCTGGCGCTTTAAACGGCAAAACCCTCTATCTGATTGAGGGTGACGGGCAGAGCGATCGCGGCAAGGAGCGTAACGCAGCGCAGATTGACAAGGCTCACCGCACGCTTATCGCCAGGCTACAGAAGAGCGGCGTCAGGCTGCATCAAATACGTTATCCTAGTCAGACGCACGGCGAGTTGCTGCCGTCATCGCTGGATGCGACGCTGAATATTATCTCCGGCGCGGAATAAATCGCGTATTGTTCTTATCACCCGCTCTCTGCTAAGGATCGCTATCATGACAACGCCTCTGCATATCGGTTTACTGCTTTTCCCGGACGTGACGCAGCTTGACCTCACGGGTCCTTTCGAAGTTTTCGCCCGCACGCCTGGCGTGGTGTGCCATCTGATCTGGAAAGAGATAAAGCCGGTGCGATCCGATCGCGGCCTGATGCTGGTGCCTGACTGCACGTTTGACAACTGCCCGCCACTTGATGTGATCTGCGTACCGGGCGGACCGGGGCAAATCGCGCTGATGTCTGATGAGGAAACACTGAGCTTTTTGCGGCGGCAGGCGCAGCACGCGCAGTTTATTACGTCTGTTTGCACAGGATCGCTGGTACTGGGCGCCGCAGGTTTGCTGCATGGTTATCGCGCGACTTCGCACTGGAGTTCACGCGATCAGCTGGCGCTGTTAGGTGCCGAACCGGTCGAGGCGCGCGTCGTGCGCGACCGCAACCGGCTGACCGGCGCGGGCGTCACCTCCGGCATCGATTTTGCCCTGACGCTGGTGGCGGAGATACGCGGAAACGACGTCGCTCAGGCGATTCAGCTGCAAATGGAGTACGACCCCGAGCCGCCGTTTCATGCCGGATCGCCGCAGTCAGCCACGCCTGAGCAGCTCACGACCGCCCGCTCGCAGATGGCGGATTTCATCGCCACCCGACGTCGCGCAACGGAACGCGCGGCACAACATCTCTCACGGGATTAGTAAATAAAAAGAGGAGGGTTAGCCAGCTGGCTGGTCCTCCTGTAAATAAAGCGCTGAGTTTTAAAGGTTGTTTATCTGCTGTTTATCCGGCAATAAATTCCCGCCCGTTTAAATACACAAAAGCAGTGTGGTTATTTTTCCAATAGTCTTTGCGCCGGTAAAATAAACGGCGATCAGAAATAAAATATCTGGCTCACAAAAAATGATCAACGACGTAATAGGTCAGCCATCTCTCGGCGCCGTTGACGACATCTTTTAATGCTAATATTTTGATTTTTAAGTAGTTAATTAAATTTAACGCGAATGAATTTCTGTGTGAACCGGATATGGTTGAAAAATTAATTCGCCACCCGTGTCACGACATTAAAACTACAAAAATATGACCTGAATCAGTATCAGATTATTTAACCTGTCGCACTATGCTGGCCCATTAATTTAACTGCGCCCATATCGCCGGTTTCCTGTACGGAGTGAAAATGAATAACGACCGCAAGACATTGCAAAATGCCGCTGCAAAAGCGCGGCCGTGGTATCAGCATCAAAGCGAAGACGTTTTCGCCGAGTTTCAGAGTTCTCCGCAGGGGCTTTCCACAGACGAGGCGCAGGCGCGTCTGGCGGCGCACGGCCCTAACACGCTGCCGCTAAAGAAAACGCAGCCGGCCTGGCTGAAGTTTCTGACTCACTTCAACGATATGCTGATCTATATTCTGCTCGCCGCGGCGGTGATTACGGCGTTGATGGGCCACTGGGTCGATACCTTTGTCATTCTCGGCGTTGCTGTCATTAATGCTTTTATTGGCTTCATTCAGGAAAGCAACGCCGAGAAGTCATTGAAGGGCATCCAGAATATGCTCTCGAACGACGCCGTGGTGATGCGAAGCGGCGAGATTATGCGGGTGCAGGGCGAGGCAATCGTCCCTGGTGATGTGGTTATGCTGCGGCCCGGCGATCGCATTCCTGCGGATCTCCGGCTGTTTGAGGTACATAACCTGCGCGTGGAGGAGGCGATTCTGACCGGTGAATCCACCGTGGTCGCGAAAAGCAGCGATGCGCTTGAGGGCGAAAAAGCGCTGGGCGATCGGCTGAACCTGGCTTTTTCCGGCACCACCGTCAGCTCGGGCACTGCCGCCGGCGTGGTTATTGCCACCGGACGCGACACCGAGCTGGGGCACATTAACGATATGATGAGCCATATCGAAACGGCAAAAACGCCGCTGCTGCAGCAAATCGATAAGCTGGGCAAAGCGATTTTTGCGGTAATCCTGCTGATGATGGCCGGACTCTTTATCTTCGGTTACCTGCTGCGCGATATTCCGCTGGCCTCGCTGGCGCTGTCGGTTATCAGCCTCGCGGTCGCGGCGGTGCCGGAAGGGCTGCCCGCCATTATCTCCATTATCCTTTCGCTGGGCGTGCAGTCGATGGCGCGCAAACAGGCGATCATTCGCAAGCTACCGACGGTCGAAACCCTGGGCGCAATGTCGGTGATCTGTTCTGATAAAACCGGCACGCTCACCATGAATGAGATGACGGTGAAAGCGGTCGTGCTGGCGGAAAGCCAGTGGCGCGTCAGCGGCGACAGCTATGAGCCTGCGGGGGAGATCCTGGCCGAAGCACCGCACAGCGCGCTTTCCGCAGCGCAGCATCCGGTTATGGCGCGCTTTCTCGCTACTATCGACATCTGCAACGAGAGCCAAATCCAGCAGGATGCAGCAGGACGCTGGCGCATCGTCGGCGGGCCGACCGAGGGAGCGTTGAAGGTGCTGGCGGCGAAAGGGGGCGTGGCGGCGCAGGGGCAACAGCTCGTCAGCAAGCTACCCTTCGACTCACTCTATAAATATATGGCGGTAAGCGGCGAAGCGGACGGGGAGGCCTGGGTATTGATGACGGGTGCGCCGGACGTGCTGCTGTCGCTCTGTGCGCATCAGCAGACTTTAAGCGGTCCCGAGCCGCTGGATCGTGCTTACTGGGATGCCGCCATTACCCGCTACGCCAGCGAAGGGCTGCGCACCGTGGCGGCGGCCTGGAAGCGCGTGCCGAAAGCGATCGCCTCGCTGGATCAAAACGATCTGCGTCAGGACATGGTGCTGCTGGGCCTCGCCTGCATGATGGATCCGCCGCGACCGGAAGCCGTTGCGGCAATTGATGAGTGCCAGCAGGCGGGCATCCGCGTCAAGATGATCACCGGCGATCATCAGGAAACCGCGATGGCGATAGGGAAGATGCTGGGCATCAGCAACAGCGACAAAGCCCTGACGGGTCACGATCTGGAACATATGAGTGACGGCGAGCTCTCTGAGGCGGCGCGCCAGTACGACATTTTCGCGCGTACCAGCCCGGAGCATAAGCTGCGCCTGGTAAGGGCGCTGGCCGCCAGCGGCGAAGTGGTCGGCATGACCGGCGATGGCGTAAACGATGCGCCTGCGCTGAAACAGGCCAGCGTCGGTATCGCGATGGGCATTAAAGGGACGGAGGTGACGAAAGAGGCCGCCGATATGATCCTTGCCGACGACAACTTCGCCACTATCGCGGCCGCGGTAAAAGAGGGACGCCGGGTCTACGATAACCTGATAAAAACGATCTTGTTTATTATGCCGACCTGCCTGGCGCAGGGACTGCTCATTATTATCGCTATCCTAATGGGGAATTTGCTGCCGCTGACGCCCGTCCAGATCCTGTGGATGAATATGGCGACCTCCGCCACGCTCTCTTTTGGTCTGGCGTTCGAAGCGGCGGAAGCGAATGTTATGCGGCGACCGCCGCGCGACGTTAGCGCGCCAGTAATGGACGGGTATGCTATCTGGCGCATGGTCTTTGTCGGGCTGCTGATTTCAGTTAGCGCTTTTCTACTCGAAGCCTGGCTGCAGGTGCGCGGCTATGAGCCGGAATTTATCCGTACCGTTTTATTACAGACGATGGTGACCGCGCAGTGGGTCTATATGTTGAACTGTCGCAGCAACGACAGCTTCTCGCTTGATCGCGGCGTGCTGAAAAACCGCGGCATCTGGCTGGTAAGCGGCGTGCTGGTGGCGTTACAGGCGCTGATTATCTATCTGCCGCTGATGAATACGCTGTTCGGTACGCGTCCGCTGCCGTTTAAATACTGGCTAATCGCCTTTATTGTCGGCGCAGCGATCTTTGCTGTCGTCGAAACCGAAAAGCAGCTTACCCGCCGCTGGCGTCGCGGCTGAATCCCGCTGGAAACGCCCTGGAAACAGGGCGTTTTACCGACTGGCCTGAGCGGGATGCCGCAGTTATGCTTGTTTCAGCGCATTTTCACTACCTTAAGGGTGATCCCATGCAAGAACAGATATTTCGTGAGCAGCTCAAAGCGGCGGGCTTTACCGAGCTGGTTATCGTGAAGCGTGAGCCGCACGGCGTGCTGGAACGTCATTGCCATCCGTTCGAAGCCAGGGCGCTGGTGCTTGACGGCGAACTGACCATCCATACTGATGCAGGTGAGCAACGTTATCAGCAGGGCGACGTTTTTCATCTTGCGCTGAATCAGCCCCATTCCGAGATCTTTGGCGCGCAAGGCGTACGTTATCTGGTGGGCCGCAAACCGGTCATTCTTTGAGGCTATACTGCTATCGCACCGTGCCGCGTTCGTCAGCAGAGCACTGTTGGCTGGAAATCAGCGGCTTTGTGCAGTAACAACATCAGGCATTGTGATGACCGGCGAGGGATTATTAATAATCTTTCTGATCCGCTGCATTCACATCCATATTTGCCACTTTTTGTTTTAATTTATTGAAAGTAAATGCTTTTTCATAAAAAGCCGCGCGTTGCTTTCTGCTTTGTGCTGTGAATAAATAAAGCCAGCAAACACAATAACATAGCCAGCGGCCCGATCCGCTGCGCCCACAGCCCGCCAAAAGGGCACTCTGCAGGCGAATCATGACTGATAAAAAAGCAATGCTGGCCGGGGACATTAGCGCCAGAGTGGCAGATATTGAACCGCACCTGATCGCCATACGGCGCGATATTCATGCCCATCCAGAGCTCGGCTTCGACACGGTGCGTACCGCTGACATCGTCACGGCCTGGCTGCGGGAGCACGGATTAACGCCGCAAACGGGCGTCGGACGAACCGGCGTGGTGGCCGATATTATCGGCGCGCAGCCGGGTAAAACGCTGCTGCTGCGTGCCGATATGGACGCGCTGCCGATCCAGGAGCAGACCGGCCTGCCTTTCAGCAGCACTATTCCAGGTAAAATGCACGCCTGCGGACACGATCTGCATACCGCGACGCTGCTTGGCGTCGCCGCCATCCTGCCACATTACCGCCAGCAGTTAGCAGGCAGGGTGCGGCTGATCTTCCAGCCGGCTGAGGAAACGCCGGAAAGCGGCGCGGAAGCGATGATCGCCGACGGCGCCGCTGAGGGCGTTGACTGGGCCGTCACGCTGCATAACAAACCGGAACTGATGACCGGGGAAGTGGCCCTGACGCGCGGCGGCAGTACCGCGTCGAGTGACGAGTTCGACGTGCGGGTGTATGGCGTCTCTACGCATGCCGCGCGGCCCCATATGGGCGTCGATCCTGTCGTTGCTACGGCGTATCTGATCGGCCAGCTGCAAACGCTGATCTCGCGTGAACGCGATCCCGCTCACTCTGCCGTGCTGACTATCGGCCATATTCAGGGCGGCACCACCCATAACATTATTCCTGACAGCTGCCTGCTTCAGGGCACCATTCGCACCAAATCGCCGCAGGTGCGCGCTGATATGGAAGCCTCCTTCCGACGCGTATGTGAAGGGGTCGCGCTGGCGATGAACGTGCGCATTGAGGTTGACTATCTGCGCGGCGTGCCGCCGCTGATGAATGACGATCGACTGATTGATGCACTGGAAAACATCCTTTCCCATCAGTTTGGCAAACCCATTGTCGCGAAACCGAGCGACAGCTTCGGCGCGGAAGACTTTTCACTCTTTACCGAGCGCGCGCCGGGCTGCCAGATCCATATCGGTTCTGCCACGCCGGGCCGTAACGATCATCTGCATAACTCCGACTATCAGCCGGATGAGCGCAGCATTGCCGTCGGTACGCAGGCGCTGGTGCGCCTGGCCGTCGATCTGCTTACTAACAATAACAATTGAGGATCTCACTATGATGATGCGCAAAGGCCTGTTCGCGGCCACGCTGGCGCTGGGTTTACTGGCGGTGCCGACGCTCAGCCAGGCAAAAGATTTCGGTACCCTGAAGTTCGCTACCGAAGGCAGCTATCCTCCGTTTAACCAGACCACGCCGAACGGCAAGATCGTCGGTTATGAACCTGACATCGTGGCTGAGCTGGCGAAGCGCGTCGGCTTTAAATATGAAATCAGCGCCCAGAAGTGGTCAGGTCTGATCCCTGGCCTTATTGACGGCAAATATGACGCCGTTATCGACGCGGTGACGGTCACGCCGAAACGTGCCGAAGCCATCGACTTTACTCAGCAATACACCGTCAGCATCTCCAGCTTCGTTACGGCCAAAAGCTCGCCGCTGGCGACGCTGCCCGGCAGCGGCGTCGTGGTGAAGGCTGATGACGCGGCGGGAATGCAGAAAGCGATCGATGAACTGAAAACTACGTTTAAAGGCAAGACCATTGCGGTGCAGGTCGCCACTATTCAGGCGGATTTCCTGCAAAAGTATCTGGGCGACGTCGCTACTATTCGGACCTATCAGGCGGGGCCAGAAACGTTTGCCGACCTGATGAATGGCCGCGTAGACGCGGTGATGGCGTCACGCACCAACCTCAACGCCTTTGTGAAGAAGCATACGGATGCGATCAGCAGCAGCGGTTATGGTTTTAGCGGCGGCCTGCTGGGCGCGGGATCGGCAATTGGTCTGCGCAAAGGCAATGCTGAACTGAAGGGGGCGCTGGACGAAGCGCTCTCTGCGATGATCAAAGACGGCACGCTGAGCAAGCTCTCCGTGAAGTGGTTCGGCGAAGACGTCGCGCCGAAAGCCTGATAGCCCATGTTTATGCAAATAGACTGGCAGCTGATTGGCTTCGGCGACGAGGGCTGGGGCGGCGTGCTGCTGAGCGCCGCCACGGTGACGGTGACCGTTTCGCTCTGCGCCTGGCTACTGGGCGCGGTATTGGGCAGCCTGCTGTGCTGGATGCAGATTGCCGGTTCGCGCTGGCAGCAGCGTCTTGCGGCAGGCTATATCACGGTGTTTCGCGGCGTACCGGAGCTGCTGGTGATCTACCTGTTTTACTTCGGCGGTCGGCAGGTCATCTCCTGGGCGGGCGCCGCGGCAGGCATGCAGGGCCCTTTTGATATCAACGGCTTTATCGCCGGCGCTATCGCCATTGGCCTGATCTCAGGCGCCTATCAGAGCGGCGTGTTTCGCGGCGCGTTTTACGCCATTCCCGGCGGCACGCTGGAGGCGGCAACGGTGACGGGCATGGGGCGGCTAATGCTGTTCCGCCGCATGATTGTGCCACAGGCGCTGCGCACCGCGCTGCCGGGAATGGGCAATCAATGGCAGTCGGTGATCAAGGAGTCGGCGCTGGTGTCGGTGACCGGGCTGGTGGAAACCATGAATCAGATCACCACAGCCGCCAACTCCACGCAGATGTCTTTTTTCTTCTACAGCGTCGGCGCCGTGATCTATCTGATTATTACTACCTGTTCCGACTGGGTCTTCCGCGCCGTCGAGAAATTCGCTATGCGCGGCCAGCAGCGCGCCAGTGTGTAAGGAAAGCCAATGGATATCCCTTTTTTGCAGGAAACCCTGCTGGCGCTGCTCAAAGGCTTGCCGCTGACCATTAACCTGGCGGTGCTGTCGCTGCTTGGCGGCGGCCTGCTGGCGCTGGGGCTGAACCTGCTGCGTCAGACGCGCGTCGGCAGCTACTTCGCCCGACTTTACGTCTGGCTGTTTCGCGGCACGCCGCTGCTGATTCAGATTTTTATGATTTATTACGGGCTGGGCAGCCTGCCAGCGGTGCGGGAAAGCGTGCTGTGGCCGTTGCTGCGCGATCCTTACTGGTGCGGGTTGCTGGCTCTCATCCTCAACGATGCGGCCTATACCTCGGAGATCCTGCGCGGCGGCCTGAATGCAGTCAGTCGCCAGTCGCTGGAAGCGGCCAGAGTATGCGGCATGCCTTCGCATAAGATTTTTACCCGCATTACGCTGCCCATCGCCATCCGTCAGGCGCTGCCCGCTTACAGTAATGAAATGATCTCTATGCTTAAGTCTACCTCTCTGGTCAGCACCATCAGCCTGATGGAGATGACCGGCATCGCCGATTCCATTGTCTCCTCTACCTTTCGCGCGCTGGAAGTATTCCTCAGCGCTGCGGCGATCTATCTGCTGCTCAGCATGCTGGTGAGCAAAGGCGTCTCGGTGCTGGAGCGACGCCTCTCCCCCTATTATTTCGGAGCACGTTAATGACCCAACCAACCATCATGCTGAGCCATCTCAGAAAGAGCTATGCGGGACATGAAGTGCTGCACGACATCAGCCTGACGGCGCAGGATGGCGATGTTATCTCTCTGATCGGCGCCAGCGGATCGGGCAAAAGCACGCTGCTGCGCTGTATTCCTTTTCTGGAAGTGCCGCAGGCGGGCGTTATCGCCGTGGGCGAGAACAGCGTAACGCTGGATAATCCCGACGAAAAACTTAATCGCGCGCAGCGCCAGCGTATCAAGCTGATGCGCATGCAGCTCGGCTTTGTGTTTCAGAGCTTTAACCTCTGGCCGCATAAGACGGTGATGCAGAACATTATTGAAGCGCCGGTGCATGTACAGAAGCGAAACCTGAAAGAGGCGACGGAAGAGGCCGAGGCGCTGCTGCATAAGGTCGGACTTTATGCCAGACGCGACGCCTGGCCGTCGCAGCTGTCGGGCGGCCAGCAGCAGCGCGTGGCGATTGCGCGCGCGCTGGCGCAGCAGCCGAAGGCAATTCTGTTTGATGAACCGACCTCGGCGCTCGATCCAGAACTGGTAGGCGAAGTGCTGCGCGTGATCCGCGGGCTGGCGGAAGAGGGCCGCACCATGATTATTGTGACCCATGAAATGGGCTTTGCCCGCGACGTGTCAAACAAAGCGGTGTTTCTGCATCAGGGGATGATTGAAGAAGAGGGCGCGCCGGAGCAGGTTTTCCTTGATCCCGTTTCGCCGCGCTGCCGTGCCTTTGTTAACAGCCATTTCCAGCGCAATGCAGGGTAGTCGTTGCGATCGGTTATAGCAAAAGAGACATAGCAGGCGAGGTCCGGTTATGTCTCTTCCGCTTTTATTTATCGGACTGCGCCGCAGGCGCTGTAACGACTACATCACCTCGATAAGCTGAAAAGTTTCAAACACCAGCTCCATCTCAGGATGAAAGGTTCCTTCGCTTTGGAAAAAGCGCTGATGCTCGCGGCGCCAGCTTTCCAGGCTGAGATCGTCCTCCCCTTCCAGCATCGCCATTTCCGGCGTCACGCGGTCAAAGCGAGTTAAGAACAGGCCCGTCGTGCGGATGACGCAGCGCGGCTGACCCGCGCCATCCAGCACAATGCTGTAGCCGCCAGGCTGCGGCTTCGCCTCGTCCTCACTCCACGACTGCAGCGAGCCACAGCTCGCCACTTTTTTACCGGCAATCACCAGCGTAACCAGACGATCGGCCAGTTCGGACGAGTCGCCGAACGCCCATGCGTGCGCCTCAGGATATTTATCGGTTAACTGCTCCAGCGAAACGGACATCAGATCACTCCCGATCGGGTGCGCCGCGGCTGCCTGTCGCGCGCGTAACGGCGTACAAGCGCAAAGCAGGCCAGCGGCAAAGGTAAGGTAAACAACAACAGCAGCCACAGCAGCACGTACACCGCATCGACGCCATCATTCTGCAAATTGTTGTAGAGCTTAACCGGAATGCCCTGCGGGAAATAGGCAAAGATCATCACGATGCCGAATTCGCCGATAGCGCGCACCCAGGCCAGCGCCACCGCCGACGCCAGTCCTGGCGCAGCGAGGGGCAGAGAGAGCCGACGAAACCGCTGCCACGGCGACGCGCCCAGCGTGCGGCCCGCTTCCAGAATGGCAACAGGCACGGCGGCAAAAGCCGAGCGCGCCGCCGTTATAAAGTAGGGCAGCGCGCCATACCACTGCGCCAGTACAAAGGCGGCAGGATTATTGACCAGCTCAATGCCCATACGGGCCAGCAGAGAACCAGCCGGCCCGTATGGGCCATAAGCGCTAACCAGAAGGATGCCCATCGCCAGCGGCGGCGTCAGCAGCGGGATCAGCACCAGAAGTTCTACCACCGCCCGTGCTTTACCTCGCGCCTGCGACAGCCACCAGGCGACGGGCAGGCCGCTCACGACAATCAGCAGCAGGGCAATAAGTCCCAGCCCGGTCGACGTTGCGATAGCGTCGCCGTCGCCCCAGGCCAGATGGAAATGTCGCCAGTGCGTGATAGCAATCAGTGTCAGAAAAGGTACTGCCAGCATCAGCAGTGCTGGCAGCGATAACCATAACGCTGAAGAAGGAGAGCGCTTCATTAGGGGTAAATCGCATCCCCTTTAGGCGCGGCGTAGCCATTCTGCTGGAAAAGCGCCTGACCCGGTTTGCTCAGCATAAAATCCACAAAGGCTTTACCCGCTGTTTCCCCGTGAGGCGCGTTTTTCAGCACCGCCGCATAGTAAACCAGCGGTTGAGTATGCAGGGTTTTCTCCTCGCCTTTGCTGTCTTTGATAGCAAAGCTGACGGTGTCGTACCATTTTTTGGCTTGCGCCGGATTGCTCAGGTTGATCTCGTCCGGCAGCGCGACATAGGGCAGATGCGCAGAGATAACTTCGCTTTCGTAACCCGCGGCGGCATCTACCTGACCGCTCTCCAGCCGCGCCAGCAGGCCGCCTTCCAGATGCGTTTGCGCCGGATTCTGTACGCCGCCCATAATTTTGTCAGCCGCGCCCGGCTTGTTGTAGTACTTCTCCGCCAGCAGCAGGGTGAAGACGATATTCTGACCTTTAGGATCGTTGACCGGATCGGTGCGGCCAAACTTCAGGCCCGGCGTCGCCAGCACATCAAGCCAGCTGGCATCGCCCGCTTTCGCCGCGGCGGAAAATTTTTGCGCATAGAGACCTTTCGGGCTGTAGGCGATCACCATGCTGGTGCTGGCGACCGGTACGGCGTTGTCGATCAGGCCTGCATCCTTCAGGATCTGCATCGGTCCCGGCGTAATGGAGACAAAGACGTCAGCGGTCATTTTTTTGCTCGCCAGCAGGCGCGCCATGCCGTAGGCGCCCTGGCCTTGCCCCTGATAGCTGCCGTTGTTCGCTTTGGCGAACGCCGGGCCTAAGCTCTCATCCATCACCTTACCCATAGAGCCCGCGTAGGTGACGCGGATATCGGTTGCCATCGCCGAGGCGCTACAGACCACGCCGCTAACCAGCGCTAAAAGCGCGAACTTTTTCATTTGCCTACTCGTTATAAAGAAAAATAGATAGCGATTATGGTAAGCCTGCCGCTGTCAGGCAAGCATCTGCCGTGCGGAAAGAGCGAAAAGGAGCAGGGCCTGAAGATAAAGTTGCGCTGCGTTGAGGGGCGGTTGAGTCTTTTTGCTGGCTGACCCCTCCTCCTTACGTGTGCTGAAGTGGTGAAGAGCTGATCCTCATCAATAATAAGTGAGCCGGTTAAATATTAGCATCCAGTGTTTCACGAGAACGCAGCTCTGCGCGCCGGGCCAGCGTTCTCCTTACTGATAACATGAGGTAAGCCATGACCATTGCTTCGATTAACGAGTCATCCCGCGATCTTTCGCAGTTTGTCGGTACGCATTTTGTCTACACCTACGATAACGGCTGGAAATATGAGTGGTATGCACGCAACGAAACGACCTGCGATTACCGTATCCATAAGGGGCTGGTAGGCGGGCGCTGGGTGACGCATCAGAAGATGAATGCCGTACAGTTTGCTCCCGGCATCTTTAAGGTTGACTGGCATGAACCAACCGGCACCTGCGTCAGCCTGCTTTTTGATTTGAACCGCAAATTGCTGCACGGCACTATTTTCTTCCCGCAGTGGATTGCCGGTGAAGGTCAGCACCCTGAAAAAACCATCTGCTATCAAAATGAATTTATAGAAGATATGCATCGCTTCAGAGACGAAGGGCCCGCCTATCCTTATGTCATCATCCCTGAGTTCGCCGAAGTAACCTATATGAAAAATGAAGGGCCGGATAATGACAGCGTAATTGATCAGGCGCCAGGCCAGTTGCCAGAGAATTTCTTTGACGGTAAATAATTAATCCGCTCTGCCGCATACCGCCCTCCGGCGGCAGAGCATTTTGCTTTTTCTTTAAGCCGCTTTTATCTGCTGGATAGAAATCTGTACCGCAACGTATTCCGCACTTTATCCTTGAGCCCTGGCACTATTTCGGCCAGTAAAAATCAGCCAGTCATTAATAAAGCCCCCAGAACAAGCGCAATATTCGCCTGCAGACGTAATTATTAACGCGCTGACATATTTTTACATCTTCTTTATTCGACTTATTTCACTTTAAATATAAAAGATATAAATATCAGCTAGTTATATTTGGTTTGATGGCGGCGTAGCTAAGTTATCTGTTTTAGGGGGTAGGAATTATCCTGAATTATCAGGGCGTGCTCAGGCGAGTTAATCAGGCAATAAGTCGTTGGCTGGGCAGGATAAATTTTAACTGACGATAATTTTGCTTTTATATCCTCTGGTTCGAATTTTTAATTATTTTAATTTTTTTTGCCGTCTGGCTTGCAACGGCTGGGTTTTGATTCACACTTAAATTTCTTTAGTTGTAAATGCTTTTGATTTGATTATATCAGGGTGTTTATTTCAACCGGGCATTTCATAAAGGGTGAAATATGGCTTCTTCTTCAAACAATGACGAACATCCACATGCAAAAGAGGAAGTATTGCATCTGGCTGAAGAAAAGCTGACCGTATCGCGGGAAGAAGTTCTGGATGGTTATGTCACCGTTAAACGCCAGACTTCTACCCACAGCGAGCCAGTAAGTCTGATGTTACGCCGGGAAAACGTTGAGGTCACGCATGTGCCGAAAAACGAGCGCATTGTGACTATGCCCGATATCAGGGAAGAAGAGGGCGTCCTTATCGTTCCGGTGGTGGAAGAAGAAGTTGAAGTGATTCGCAGGCTGGTTTTGAAAGAGGAGTTGCATATCCGGCGAACGCATGAAGAGGTTCCCTGGGAAGAGACCGTTTCATTACGTAAACAGCATGTCGAGATTGACCGGAAAAAAGACGACACCTAAGCCATCATCACGCAGGAGGAATCATGGCACACGAAAAGATCGTAACGATGTTCAGTACCCTGGCTCAGGCAGAAGGGGCGAAGCGTAGCCTGATTAAAGCGGGTTTCGCAGAGCACGATATTGATGTGATTTCTGGCGAACGTCTGAAATCGGAAGGACACGAGGCCCGTCATCCTGGCTTCTGGCAGCGCCTGTTCGGCAGCACGGTGGATGAAGAGCAAAGCGGCGTGTATGAAGATGCGATTAATTCAGGCAGCGTGGTACTGACGCTGCGCGCTAATGAAGATCAGTTGCCGCGCGCTTATAGCGTTCTGGATGCGCATGACACAGGCGAACTGCCAACAGGCAATGGACTGGGACAGGATGACGGTTATACCGTTTCTGCCGCGCATAGCGCGCCTGGCGTAAACACCGTTGGCGACAGCGGCGTGACTGAGCCGGTTCGCACCTCTCTGACTGGCGATGAAAGTGAAGAAGAAGTGCTGCGCCTTGCTGAGGAACGTCTGGAAGTGGGTAAGCGTCTGGTCAGCGAAGGGACCACGCGCGTACGCCGCTATACCGTAACCGATCAGGTATCGGAAGACATTTCGCTGCAGGAACAGCATGCTGATATTTTCCGCCGTTCAACTGGCGATCTGGCTGCAGCAGATAATGTCGACTGGGAAGAGAAAACCATCGAAGTTGCAGAAACGCATGAGCAGCCAGTCATTAACAAAACGGCGCATATCAAAGAGGAAGTGGTGGTTCGCAAAGATCAGAGCGAGCGCGTAGAAAACATCACTGATTCTGTCCGCCGCCAGGAAGTGGATATTGATCACGCGGATACCAACCTTGCAGCAGACGCGCCTTTAACAGGCGGTGCAACTGCCAGAACTGCGGGTACCCCTGGCACCCTGAACCAAACCGCGGGTACTTCTGGTGCCCTGAACGAAACGGATGCTGATGGCCGTATCGTCGAAAGAAGCGGCGTAGCAGGGGTTGAGGAAAAAGATAACGTTGATCCGCTCCTGAAACGTCCGTAACGCGTTTTTATTCAGCCTGTCGGGAGACCGTCAGGCCTGAATATGACAAGCTGCAGCGGGGAAGTCGACGCATTTGCCCTGGTGTTGGCTCGCTGCCGACCTCCCCGTCTGCACATATCAATTTATCGACATCTCAGCTAGTTTCAGTAGTTTATTATATTGCCAGATGTAACCGAAAACCCGCCGCGCGCTCCGTTGTTTATTTAATCTGGATAATTCCATGATCGGACAACAATTTCAGCAGACGAACGAAACGGCATAACGGCGAATTCCTGTGGTCTGACGCGAATTGTTTAAAGAACGTCTGAAAGAAGCAGTGATGTAGCGATATGTTAAGTTTTTCAGCGGCGACAGCAGGAGGTAAAAAATGTCAGAACGCCCCGATACAGAACCCTTACCGGATGATGTAGAAATACCTGCTTACGAAGATGACGACACCGACCAGTCTTTTAATTCGCCTGCAGAATAAGCAGGCGACGCTCCCTTATGCCAGTAAGCGCCTGGCCCACGCGTTGACCTCATCGCCGCTGCCCATATCGAGTTGAATAAGCGCGTTAATCATAAAGCCAGGCGAGACGTGCACGCCGTTCCCTCTCGCATCAATGTCTGTGCGAAAACCGTTTAACCGCAGCTGACCAACGCGACGTTACAACAGCGGTATAAAGAAGCGCAATATGCCGCTGTTTACAGCGTAAACGCCCGCCTCTCTGAAAACGCTTTCACTGTGATAATCCCCCTATGTAAAAGTCGCCGAAAGCCCGGCGATACGACTATAGTTAATGCCAGATTAACATTAACTCATCCGTGGACGTTTTGTCTGCGCAGTAAAAGTTATAACAGCTCCCGAGCCGGAAAGGGCTAGAAGAGGTTGATTTTGCTTACTAATCTTTCCTGGAAGATAATACACGACGTCATAAACAAGACTATCGAAGAGATGCTGGACGAGCAGCAAACGCTGAACGTACTCTCGCTGCGCTCGCGGCTGAGAGAGCTTGCAGAAAGCGAAACGGACGAAGTCATGGTGTTGTGTTACTGGCAGGCCAGTAAAGTCCTGATGCGGCTACCTCCCACCGTGACGGCCGATCAGCTGATGACCGCAGCGCGCCACGCTTTTCGCACGCCGTTGAACCACGATCTCTTATAAAAATGGCCCGGCACGCAGCGGTAAACGTCGAAGAGCGAAAACGCGTAAAGTAAAACGTTTACAGTAATTTATGATGTGCAAAGCAGTGTGCGTCAATTTCAGTAAGGAACCGATATGTCGCATTTCCGCCCGGTGGCGCTTCAGCACGCCAGCCGCCTGCTCAATCATGGTCCCACCATTCTGATTACCAGCCAGCATCCGCAAACGCAACGCCGCAATGTGATGGCCGCCGCCTGGTCGACCCCGGTGGAGTTTACCCCGCCGCGCGTGGCTATTGTGGTGGATAAAGCGACCTGGTCGCGCGAGCTGATCGAGTCGAACGGCGCCTTTGGCGTCTGCGTCCCGGCAGCCGCCTTTGCCGATCTGACCTATGCGGTCGGCAATACCACAGGACGCGATCACGATAAATTCGCCGCGTATAACATTCAGGCCATCAGTGGCCCGGAGCTGGGCGTGCCGCTGCTGGAAGAGAGCTGCGTCGCCTGGCTGGAGTGTCGGCTGTTGCCGGCAACAGAAGCGCAGCAAAACTATGACACGCTGTTCGGCGAGGTTGTGGCAGCGGCAGCTGACAGCCGCGTTTTTTATGAGGGTCGCTGGCATTTCAGCGCCGAAAACCGCGCGCTGCACACTCTGCATCATCTGGGCGGCGGGCAGTTCGTGACCGTAGCGGACACCTTTAGCGCCAAAATGCCCTGAGCGCATTCACTATATCAGCGAGGAAAGCATGAAATTTAAAAGTTACGCAGTGATGAAGGCTGGAGAAGCGCTTCAACCCTATGAGTACGATCCCGGCCCGCTGGCGGCGGAAGATGTCGAAGTAGAAGTCGATTACTGCGGCGTGTGCCACTCCGATCTGTCGATGATCGATAACGAGTGGGGCGGCTCGACCTATCCGCTGATCGCGGGTCATGAGGTGATTGGCCGCGTGGTCGCGCTGGGCGACAGCGCCAAAAATAAAGGGCTGAGCATTGGTCAGCGCGTGGGCATTGGCTGGACGGCGAAGAGCTGTCAGCACTGTGACGCCTGCATTAACGGCGAGCAGGTTAACTGCGTGAACAACAAAGTCTCTACCATCAACAATCATGGCGGTTTCGCCAGCCATCTACGCGCCAACTGGCAATGGGCGATCCCTCTGCCGGAAAACCTGGACCCTGCGACTGCAGGCCCGCTGCTGTGCGGCGGCATCACCGTCTTTAAACCGCTGCTGATGCACAACATTACCGCCACCAGCCGCGTCGGCGTGATCGGCATCGGCGGGCTCGGCCATATGGCGATTAAACTGCTGCGCGCGCTCGGCGCGGAAGTGACGGCGTTCAGCTCGTCGCCCTCTAAAACTGATACCATTAAGCAGATGGGCGCGGATTACGTTGTTAACAGCCGCGATCCGGAAGCGCTGAAAAAGCTGGCGGGTCAGTTTGACCTGATCATCAGCACCGTCGCGGTCGATCTCGACTGGCAGCCCTATTTCCAGGCGCTGGCGGCGAAAGGCAAGTTCCATACCGTCGGCGCGGTGATGAAACCCTTTGAAGTGCCGGCGTTTACGCTTATCACGGGCGATCGCGCGGTTACTGGCTCGTCCACCGGCTCGCCGGGGCAGCTGCGTTCGCTGCTTCGTCTGGCGTCGCGCGCAGATATCGCGCCAACCGTGGAATACTTTCCGATGTCGAAAATCAACGACGCGCTCGATCACCTGCGCGCCGGTAAGGCGCACTATCGCATCGTGTTGAAAGCGGATTTCTGATTGAAGAGCGCGCCCGTCGGGCGCGCTATTTTATTACAGCAGACCTTCCGACTTCATGGCGGCAATCACAGACGGGCGCTGCGCATGGGTCGCGGCAAAACGTTGCAGCGCTGGCCAGCGATCCAGGCTGAAGTCAACCACGCGGAACCAGCTCAGCACGTTGAAGAGATACGCATCGGCAATGGTGAAATGGTTAGCGTAAAGGAAGCTGTTATCGCCCAGCGCTTCTGCCAGCCAGTCAAGGCGTTTGGTCAGCGTAGCGGTTGCCGCCGCCTTCCACTCTGGCGTTATGGCCGGATTGAAGAAAGCGCCGATGCCCTTGTGCAGTTCGGTTGAAATAAAGTTCATCCACTCCAGCACCGCATAGCGCGCTTCGCCGCTTGCCGCCAGCAAATTGCTCTCCGGCTTCAGGTCCGCCAGGTACTGCGCGATTACGGCGCCTTCGGTCAGTACGTGACCATTATCCAGCTGCAACGCCGGCACATAGCCCTTGCTGTTGATCGCCAGGAAATCTTCGCCTTCTTCGGTACGTTTGGTTTTCAAATCCACCGCGACGGAGGTATGCGGCAAACCGGTTTCGTGCAGAACGATATGGGTAGTCAGCGAACAGGCGCCCGCTTTGTAGAAAAGTTTCATCTCGTTGTAATCCCTGTTTTGTTTTTTTGCCGCCGCAGTCTACGGCAGCGCAGGCCGCTCGCGCCATTGCCTTTTGTGCTAATGCCGGGAATTCACCGATTTTCCGTCGCGCGGCAGAGCGGATAACGCGGTTAAACCCTGCGGCGAATTACAGGCCATAGCCTAGACTTAAGGTTCGCCTGCGGGATGCCGCAGCTGATGAGGGCCAGCCGGCGCTGGCTTGCAGGATGCACTGACGGGAGAGACTATGCTGTGGTTGTGGAATACTTTGATCGTGTTGCTGACCGTCGTCGCGATGGAAATTACTGCCGCGCTGTCGCACAAATATATTATGCATGGATGGGGATGGGGCTGGCATCGGTCGCACCATGAGCCGCACACCGGCTGGTTTGAAATCAACGATCTTTACGCGGTGGTATTCGCCTTACTGGCGATTGCGTTGATCTACCTGGGCAGCCGAGGCGTCTGGCCGCTGCAGTGGATAGGCGCAGGTATGACGCTTTACGGGCTGCTCTATTTTATCGTGCATGACGGCCTGGTCCATCAGCGCTGGCCCTTTAAGTACATTCCGCGCCGCGGCTACTTTAAACGACTCTATATGGCGCATCGTATGCACCATGCGGTGCGCGGCCGGGAAGACTGCGTCTCGTTCGGCTTCCTTTATGCGCCGCCGCTGTCAAAATTGCAGGCGACGCTGCGTCAGCGACACGGGCGCCAGACTAACGCGGACGCTGCCAAAGCTCAGCCGGACGCGACGGCGAAGCGGCCGCCCGAGATTTGACCGCCTGCGCCGCGCCAGCCGCCAGCAGCAGGAGCTTCTCCTGTTTGCTGGTGGACTGACGGCAATCCCAGGCGGTTTCCCCCGCGCGATAGACCTTTACCCCGATGCGCCGATAGACCTCTTTCGCCGTGGCGATCGCCCAGGCGGAGCGCAGCGGCAGCCCGGCCAGGCCCGCCGAGGCGGAGGCGTAGTAGGGTTCCGCCTCGCTTACCAGCCGACGCGCCAGCCCCGCCAGCGCTGGGCGATGGTGGCGATCGGCGAAGTGGAGCCGATCCAGTCCGGCCTCCTCCAGCCAGCTTTCCGGCAGATAACAGCGCCCGACCCGGGCATCCTCGACAATATCGCGCGCAATGTTGGTCAGCTGAAAGGCGATGCCGAGATCGCAGGCGCGATCCAGGATGGCCGCGTCGCGCACGCCCATAATTTGCGCCATCATCAGTCCTACCACGCCTGCGACGTGGTAGCAGTAGCGCAGCGTATCCTGAAAGGTTTCATAGCGTGCGCCACGCACGTCCATGGCGAACCCCTCCAGATGATCGAAGGCGTAAGCCGGGGAGATATCATGGGCGAGCGCCACCTCCTGAAAGGCGGCGAAGGCTGGTTCATGCATTTGCGCGCCCGCATAAGCCTGGCGGGTTTTTAGTTCCAGATGAGCCAGCCGCTGCTGCGGCGTTTGCGTTGAGGGGAGGTCGCCAGGAAACCCCAGCTGCTGATCGTCGATCACGTCGTCGCAGTGGCGGCACCAGGCGTAGAGCATCAGCACGCTGCGGCGCGTTTTCGCGTCAAACAGCTTAGACGCGGTGGCGAAGCTCTTTGAGCCCACCTCCATTGTCTCTACCGCGTGGTGCAGCAGCGTCGGATTATTCATGCAGATCCTCCAGCATCAGGCTTGCGGTCGCTTTGGCTGAGCCGATCACGCCGGGAATGCCTGCTCCCGGATGCGTGCCTGCGCCGACCAGATAGAGATTGTGAATGTGGCTGTCGCGGTTATGCGGCCGGAACCAGGCGCTCTGCCGCAAAATTGGCTCAACGGAAAAAGCGGAGCCCTGATAGGCATTAAGCTCGTCGCGAAAATCGAACGGCGTAAACATGCGGTGCGTCACCAGCTGGCTGCGCAAGCCGGGCATATAGTGCTCTTCCAGATAGGCGAAAATGCGATCGCGCAGATGCGGCCCCTCTACGTTCCAGTCAAGGTCGGCGGTGCCAAGATGAGGAACCGGCGCCAGCACGTAATAGCTGCCGCAGCCTGGCGGCGCAAGCGAAGGGTCAGTGACGCAGGGCGCATGCAGGTAGAGGGAAAAATCCTCCGCCAGCCCGTCGTGGTTAAAGATTTCGTCAATCAGCTCGCGGTAGCGCGGGCCGAAGCAGACGGTGTGGTGCGCCAGCTGATCGTGATGATGATTCAGGCCGAAATAGAGCACGAACAGCGAGTTGCTCATGCGCTTGCCTTTCAGTTTTCTGCCCTGGGCCGCAGCGGCGGGATGCTGAGCGAGCAGGTCGCTGTAGGTATGCACCACATCAGCATTGGAGGCAACCGCGCGGGTCTCAAATACCCGGCCATCTTCCAGATGCACGGCGGAAATCGCGGCATCCTTCGCTTCGATATGGCTGACGCGCGCATTCAATTCCAGCGTGCCGCCTAAATCCTGAAACAGTCGCAGCATGCCCTGAACCAGCGCGCCGGTGCCGCCGCGCGGAAACCAGACGCCCCATTCCCGCTCCAGCGCATGGATCAGCGTATAGATTGAAGAGGTAGCGAAGGGGTTGCCACCTACCAGCAGAGAGTGAAAAGAGAAAGCCTGGCGCAGCTTATCATCCTCAATAAAGCTCGCCACCTTGCTGTAGACGCTGCGCCACGCCTGCAGCCGCGCCAGCTGAGGGGCGGCGCGCAGCATATCGCGAAACGAAAGAAAGGGTACGGTGCCGAGCTTAAGATAGCCTTCGGCGAACACCGCGCGCGAGTAGTCGAGAAAGCGCTGATAGCCTGCTACGTCGCGCGGATTGAATTTACGGATCTCCGCCTCCAGCCGCGCCTGATCGTTGTCATAGCTAAACACCTCGCCCGACTCCCAACAGAGCCGGTAGAAGGGCGTGACCGGCAGCAGCTCAACGTAGTCACGCATCGATTTGCCCGCCAGCGTGAACAGCTCTTCGATGGTGCTGGGGTCGGTAATAACCGTGGGGCCAGCATCAAACGTAAAGCCCTGATCCTGATAAACATAAGCGCGGCCGCCTGGCTTGTCGCGCTGCTCCAGCAGTCGCGTTGGAATGCCTGCCGCCTGCAGGCGAATCGCCAGCGCCAGTCCGCCAAATCCTGCGCCAATTACCGTGGTCTGCTTCATCGTGATGTTCTTCGTCCAGAAGGTTGAGTGAGAATAGCCTGTATCGCCGCCAGTACCGGCACCGGCGGTTTGCCGCTAAGAATGCGCGCCCGGTCGGCCCAGGTTAGCCGCCCGGCGTAAAATCGGGCAATCAACCCCTCCGGCAGGCCATAAAAACGCTGCATGACGCGCCAGCGTTGATCCGCATCAGCGGCCAGAAACAGCATGCGGTTAAGCATGCGAAAGAAGCCCTGTTCCCGCCACGCCGCCTGGGCGAAGCGGTGAATACGCGGCGCGAGCGCGTCAGGCGAAAAATTCTGCTCCGTCGCCAGCGCGTCCGCCAGCGACGCCGCCAGCGGTAGTGAATAGCCGGTGGTGGGATGGAAAAGCCCGGCGCGCAGGCCGACACAGGGCTGACGATGATGCCAGAAACGTTCGAAGTCGCCCGCCAGCGTAATCGGCAGCGCGCCGCGCTCTTCACGTATCAGCGTCGCCAGCTGCCAGCCCTGTCGGGCGGCGTAATCGCAGATATTCTGACGCGCCTGCGCCGCCGCCAGCGAGGCGTCGTCAATGTAGTGCGTATCTTCGATCAGCAGACGCGTCGGCGAGAGCGGCAGCGTATAGACGAAACGATAGCCGCCCTGCTGGTCGACGGTAGCGTCCATCAGAATCGGCCCTTCAAGCTGATGAGGCTGACTCAGCGTCCACTCCTGACCCACAAAGGCCTGAAAGCCGATCTGCAGAGCGGCGTCGGGCTGATAGCCGCGACCGTCAATCACGGCGCGGGCGCGCAGCACTTCGCCGCTGGCGAGCTGAACGTGGTCAGGCCCGCAGCAGGCGACGGTCTGATTAAGCCGCAGCGCGTCGCCGAGCGCTGCGCGCAGCACCTCGTCAAAGCGCGATGAGGTTACGCAGAAATAGCCGCTGTCGAGCTGGCGCGTCAGCTGTGGAAAGCGCACTTCGTAGTGCGGCCAGTGGTGCGCCACCAGCGGCGCAATCCACTGATGCTGCTGGTCGCTGAGGTCGTCTGCGTGAAAGCACCAGGTATGATTGCCGCCCGCTCTGGCGTCGGCATCCAGAACCAGCACGCGCAGATCTGGCTGCTGCTGTTTAAGGCGCAGCGCCAGCAGACCATTCGCCAGCCCCGCCCCCAGCAACAGCAGATCATACTGCGATGTCATAATTTTTCTCCGCGCGAACTGGCTGGCGCGTCAGCAGCGCGCGCTCAGTGATATCGGCCGCGCGTTCAACGCCGCCGCAGGTTGCCAGCTGCGGCTGCAGCAGCGACATACGCTGTTTAATCGCCTGGTCTTCCAGCAAGCGACTCAGGCGGCGCGCAATCTGATGGCTGGTGGCGAAGCGCGAGGCGCGAATGCCCAGCCCATGGTGCGTCAGGCGCGCGGCGATGCCGGGCTGGTCAAAGGCGAGCGGGATCGCCAGTAGCGGCGTTCCCTGCGCCACGGCATCCAGCACCGTATTCAGGCCACCGTGGGTGATCGCTATATCCGCCTGCGCCAGCGCGGCGCGCTGATCGACAAAAGCGGCGACCTGTGCCGCCCCTGCGCGCACTAATTTGCGCGCCTGGAAATCGCTCAGGCCGCCGCAGTGGGCGATCAACAGCTCTGCCTGCAGTTCGCGGCAGGCTTTCGTCAGGGTTTTAAACAGCCCATAGCGGCCACCCTGCAGCGTGCCGAGAGAGGCGAAAATGCGCGGCTGTTTGCCGTCGCTAAACAGCGGTGTCGCGGTCGATACCGCAGGCTCGCGCAGCGGGCCGGTCGCATGAAAGTGCGCGGGCAGCTCACGGCGCGGAAAGTCGAGCGCGTGCGGCAGCTGGCTAATCTGCGCCAGCGGCGACAAACACTGATGCGGCTGGCGTTCGCCTGCGAGGCCAAAGGCGCGGGCATAGTGCGCCAGCACGCGATCGTGGCTGCGCATCAGCCAGTCATAGATTTTTTCGCTGGAGGCGAATCGCTCCCGCGCGGCGCTGCTGGTCCCCCACAGAAAAGGCATCACCGGCAGCGGGAAATGTGCTTCGCGGTTCACGGGCAGGGCGCAGGCGACCGACACGAAGGGCAGCTGCATCGCCTCCGCCACCAGCCCGCCGGCGGGTGCCATCTGGTCGACAATCAGGCCATCCACCGCCAGCGAACGCAGCGCGTTGGGCAGTTCGCGGCACAGCATATCGGTGCTGCTGGCCATATCGCCGATCAGACGCAGAATACCTAAACCGCCAGGGTGCGCTGCCAGCTGCAGCGTGCGATCGAGCGTGCCGACAGGGTGCGTTTCCAGCCCGACGGCGTGAAAACCGATGGCCGTATTGTTAAGCAGCGCGGCGGCATCCGCCTGCTGGATAAAGGTGACGCGATGGCCCCGCGCTATCAGCGTTTGCGCCAGCGCCTGCAGCGCGCGCATATGGCTGTAAAAGGGCGGCGCGATCGCCGCGAAATGGCTCATTGCCTCTCTCCGCTGCGCTGCAGCGGCGCGAGGCGCAGCTCACGCAGGTTTGCGCTGCCGGTACAGAAGCAGACGACCCGCAGCTGTTCGATCAGCGTCTGAAAATGCGTAATAACCGCGTCGGCGGAGTGCAGGGCGCTGCTGAGCACCGCCGCAGCCTGGCCGACGATATCCGCGCCCAGCCGCAGCGCTTTCGCCGCATCGATGCCGTCGCGAATGCCGCCGGAGGCGATAAGCGGCATAGCGGGCAGCCTGTCGCGCACTGCGCGCAGCGCTTCGTCGGTCGGGATGCCCCAGTCGGCGAAGGCCATCGCCACCGCGCGCTGCTGCGCGTTGCTGGCTCGCTCGCCCTCAACCGCCGCCCAGCTGGTGCCGCCTGCGCCCGCTACATCGATCATGCTGACGCCCGCTTCGGCGAGCCGCTGTGCGACCTGCGGCGAGATGCCCGCTCCCACTTCTTTCACCACCACCGGCACGGGCAGCGACTTCACCAGCTGCGCAATCGCCTCCAGCACGCCGCGCCAGTCGCGATCGCCGCCGCGCTGCAAGGCCTCCTGCAGGGGATTCAGATGGACGATCAGCGCATCCGCTTCAATCATGCTTACCGCGTTGAGCGCCAGTCGGCGGCCCTGTTCGCCCAGGATCTGCGCCGCGCCAAGGTTCGCCAGCAGCGGGATATCGGGAGCGATACGGCGCAGATCGCGCGTCAGGCCAAAGTTGTTTTCGCTTTCCAGCGCCACGCGCTGCGAGCCTACGCCGAGCGCCAGGCCAAGCGTCTGCGCCGCCTCGGCGAGATGGTGATTGATCGCGCGCGCGCGCGTTGCGCCGCCGGTCATCGAACTGATAAGAAAAGGGGCCTGCATGCTGCGGTTGAACAGACGGGTGCGCAGATCGATCTGATCCAGATGCAGCTCCGGCAGGGCGCAGTGGGTGAAATGCCAGCGGGCGAAGCTGCCCGGTGCCGGCGTGGTGTTACGCAGAACAATGTCCAGATGATCGTTTTTGCGTTTCGTCAGGTCCGTGTCCTTCATTGCTGCTCCATATACTCAGACGGGAAACGCGCGGTCAGCCGACCATAGCGAGTTTTTTTTCGAACCAGGCCTGCACAAAATGCCGGGTGGAGTAGCCGCTGCTGCAGGCGGAGGCGAGATGGCGATCGGCGCGCCGCAGATGATCGCGCAGGCGTTTTTCGACCACTTTGCTGCCCAGCATATTGACCAGCGTTGATTTCCCCACGTCCTGATGCGCATCTTTTCCGGTGTCGCTCTGTCCGTCGCTCAGATCGTCCAGCAGCTGAAACGCCTGGCCAAGATCCCGCGCGAAGCGGTGCAGCTTTTCACGCGACTCCAGCGGCGCGCCAGCAACAACGGAGGCCATCTGCATCGCCGCGCTAAACAGCGCGCTGGTTTTAAAATGATTGGTGAGCTGAATAGCGTCAGCGCTGCGCGGCTGTGCGCCTTCGGTCAGATCGCGGAACTGTCCCTGCACCAGGCCCTGAATGCCGACAGAGTGGGAGAGTTCAGCCACGGCCTGCGTCTTCGCCTGGCTGCTGATGCCGTCGGCCAGCGCAATCACGCCAAAGGCGCGGCTCAGCAGGGCGACGGCCGCAAGGATCGCGACCGGTTCGCCGAACTGACGATGAATGGTTGGGCGACCGCGCCGCAGTTCGGCATCGTCCATACAGGGAATATCGTCGAGTATCAGTGAGGCGGCATGCACCATTTCAATGGCGCAGGCGAGGTCCAGCAGACCGCTGAGTTCATCGCGGTAGCCAAGGTCGTGAGCAGCCAGCATCAGCAGCACCGGCCGAATACGTTTACCCGGCGCCAGCGCGCCTTCGCGCATGGCGAGACCCACGCAGTCGCGTTCGCTTTCCACAGGCAGCAGCCGATCGAGACGCTGCTCGATACTGGTCAGTAATATCAGGGGATCGCTGGGGATGAGGGTAAGATCTCTTTCAGCAAAAATGGTCATGATGGCAGTCCTTACTTGCAGGTGAGCGTCGGCCTGTCGTGATTGCAATGAACAAAGTGGCGCTAAAGGAGCCATCATTAAAAAGCAGTGCGATTATTTTTAGAGCCGCCGCGAACTTAGCGTGGTTGTTTTGTTTTGACGCGGCGGTGAAATAAAGCGTAGTCGAGAATTTTCGGGCTGAAAGGCAAAACGGGAATAAGTGGCAATAAAACAATAATTTTACTCACGAACTAAGTGCGGTCTCGGAGGGTGACGGCTCGCTGGTAAGCAGCTGATTAAGCAAAGCGACAGCCTGTTGAACCTCCTGCGGCGTCAGGGCGCCATCTTTGGCAAAGCGAACGATTCCTTGCCTGTCCAGCAGAACGACGGCGGAGCCGTGCGGCGTCAGTTGCCAGTTGTTTTGCGCCACGCCGCTGCTGTCGATAACAAAGTGTTGCCAGGGCGCGTCGCGTTTACTCGATTTGATGCTGCGCTCGACGAAAATGGCGCTGCCGGGGATAGCGTCGTCGGTATTGACGATGGTGGTGGTCTGAAAGCGGCTGCGCGGAAAGTTTGCCTGCTGGATCGCAGCGATCAGCGGCGCGTTTTGCTCTTTGGCCGAAAGCCGTCCCGCGACGTGAATGACCATGCGCACTTTGCCGGTCAGCGACTGGCTGCTCCAGCGCTGATAGCCCAGCATTTCATGCTGCAGCACCAGTTCGCCTTCGTTAGCGATAAAAATCGGGGGAAGGGGTTTTCCCGTTTCAAAAGTATGCGCGCCGGCCAGGCAGGGGAAAAGAAAGGGGATAAGCAGCAGGAAGGGTTTCACGTATCCTCGCAAGCAGAAGAGAAGAGCCTCAAGCCTGGGCGAAAAAGCGCCGCTTCGCCAGTCAGGAAAATATGAATTTTTACGCCTGGGTCAAAAATTAATCACTTGTTCACTGCGCCAGATCAAACAACTCGCTCTAAAAGGAATCGAAGATGCAGATATACATTCGCAAAAGGAGACGGATATGAAAAGTGAGTTAATGACGCTTTCAGAATTTGCACGTTACCTTGGCGTATCGCCGCTGAGGCTGGTTCGTGCATACTGTAATCGGGGATCGCTGGAGGGTGTGCCGCTGCCGGAACCAATGGAAAATGTGGCGTTCAGGGAACGCTGCTGGTCGCGTGAGGAGGTGCGCCAGTTCAGACACCGGCTGCAGCGTGTTCAGCACCATACATAACAAAAAACAGATAGCGCTGAGGTTGATCCGCGCGGTAATACGGGCAGCACAGCCGGTTGCAAAAAGGCGCAGGGCCTTTCGGCGCGACCGGCCATGCTGCCCGTATTTTATCAAGGTGCCACAGGCTGTAGAAACGGCCGCGCGGTTTCAACTGCCGCTGATGGTGCCGCTCATCACGCCGGTCGCTTGCGCATCCACCAGGAAACAGATTAGCGTGGCGTCGCGCTCGGCGGTCACAGCGGGCAGCGCTTCGGTATCGCCAGCCACATCCCCTTTATGCAGACGTTGACCATCCAGGTTCACCACGCCGTCCAGCACTGCCAGCCAGGGCGCGAAGCCCGGGATAGCGGGCACATCAAGGGTTTTACCCCGTTCCAGACGAATATCGTAAATATGAATCGCCTGGCGCAGCGTCAGCGGCGCGGCGCTGCCTTCCGGGCCCGCCAGCCATGTCCAGGCATTGTGGGTGATGCCGTCAGCACGTTCCAGCAGCTGAGTTTTCGCTGCGCCGCCAGCGTGGGCCGGACGGATAAACGCCTGCAACACTTCCGCTTCAATCAGCGGCGCAGACTCCTCGTGTCGCAGTCCTTCGCCCGCATTCACTACCATGACGCGTTTCGCCGACAGCGGCGTACGTTCGCCGCTGGGGTCGGTATGCTGCACCGATCCGCGCCAGACGTAGCTCAGGATGTCGTCATTAACGTGCTCATGCATCGGGATGCGTGCCCCGAGTTTTAGCGTCGTCATATCGACAATCGCCAGCGGCCCGAAGCGTTCACCCGGACGCAGGCGGCGAATGGTAAAAGGACCATATTCAAACAGCTGGCCGCGATGGGCACGTACGACGTTCATCATCTTCTCCCGTTATAAGGTTACAGAGGGATAATAAACCCGCTGGAAAAGATGAGAAGGGGGGAGATTTGCCGAGAGAGTTCAACTTTTTTGAACAAGCTGCCCGCCCTTGCGGACGGGCAGCCTGCGGTTTTATTTGCCCTGCTCGTCGCTTTCGCCGAGGAAGAAATACCACAGCGGAATCGACATCAGACCGGTAAAGACCGAGGTATAGAGGAGCACCATCAGCGCCTGAGTAACGTACATCATCAGCGACCAGTCGCTAAAGGCGATATGGTACTGATCGATCACGCCGCTGATAATGGCTTTACCCATCACCGTGCCGACAATCAGCCACAAAATCACCACGCTGCGCAGGAAATAACGCATCTCTTTCTGTTTGGCGGCAAAGCGACCGCGCACGATACCGAGCGGGGATTGTTGATCCAGCGGCGTCTCCGGCTGCGGCAACGCGGCGCGCTGCGCCCGCCGCCAGCGCAGCAGATCGAGCCCGATAAAGACCAGCAGGCTGGCACCCATCACCGGCAGCGCCCAGCCCAGCGCCAGGGCCAGGATCAGCGACGCGCCCTGCGCATAGCGCGGCATCGCCAGCCAGGCGGTGAAGAGCGTCTGCGCGGGATTCTGCACGGGTAGTGCCGGACGGCGAATCCACCACATGCGGTAGCCCAGCGCGATCATGGCGCACAGCCCAAAGCCAAACAAGGCCAGCAGCAGCTGATTTGGCAAGCCGAACAGCACGCCCATATGCGCATCGACACCCCAGCGCGTCAGCTTCGCCACCAGCGGGAAGTGCGCGAATTCAACGCGATCGACGATAGCGAAACTGGCAGGGTCTACGGAAACGGCATCAACCTGACTCGGCCAGCTGCGATCGATCTCGCTGACCGTCCAGGCCTGGCCGCTCTCTTTCGGCTGGCGCATTTCGACTCTGGCGGCATGAATATCATTGCGGCGCGCGGCGTTTAGCACGTTGTCCCAGTCGGCGTCAGGGGCGTTCGCCGCTTTGGCCGGCATGGCGGGCATCGCCATATTGCTCATATCCATACCGTCCATCTGCGGCATTGCATGATGATCGGCATGCGGATCGGCGGTGGCAGCGGGCGCGCTATCGTCCAGCGCGGTGCGTACCTGCGGCGTCAGCCAGCCGAAATCGCTGCGCATTTTATCAATATTGCCGCCCGCCCACTGCGACCAGGTCAGGCCCGTGACGGAGAAGAACACCAGGCCCAGCGCCAGCACGAGGCCGAGCGTGATATGCCAGTGACGAGCAAAGGCAAAACTGGACGCGCGTTTTTTCGCCTGCCTGCGCGGTCGCGTGCCGAGCCACAGCACCAGTCCCCCCAGCGCGGCGACCCAGAGCCAGGAGGCGGCCAGCTCGCTGTAGAGGCGGCCAAAGTCGCCCAGCAGCAGGCCCCGATGCAGCTCATCCAGCCACATCCGCAGCGGCAGCACGCCGCTGGTGCCGTAAACCGTCATATCGCCCTTAACCTGTAAGGTATAGGGATCGATAAACACCGATCGCGACTCTGACGGGCCGAGATCGCTCTGGTTGAACTGCACGCGCGTGGTGTCCTGCGCGCCGGGGGCCGGACGCACCGCATAAATGCGCGCGCCTTCGCCAATATAGCGACGCGCCGCCGTAATCTGCGCCGAAAGCGGCTTCGCCACGCCCTGCGCCTCGGTGGTCAGCGCGGAAGAGTAGAGGACATTCTCAATCTGTGGGGTCAGTACATACAGCGTGCCGGTTAGCGCCGCGATAAAAATAAAAGGGGCGATAAACAGCCCGATGTAAAAGTGCAGGCGGCGTAGCAAATTAAACAGCGAGCCGTGCGGCCGTGCCGTTTCCCGAATTGATGACATAGCACATCCATTTTTATTCAGTTAAAGACGAACCCGTTTCCGCCGCGTCACACAGCAGAAAAGCAGGCATTCTGATTAAAAAAAGCGCAGCGGGAAGGCGGGGCGCGAGGCCGGTAAACGCGGCGTTCTCGTCGGCGTAGCGGCGGCTCTGCGCGCCGTGTCGGCGGCGGCGCACGCGAGATCAGCATCATGAGCCAGAGCAGGGGAACCGCGTTCCAGATCATCAGCGGCACATGCACCAGCAGATCGCAGTAGCCGCAGGCGAAACCCTCGTCGGTGGACATCATATGTCCTGAGGGCATCATCATGTCGCCGTCCATGTGATGCATCATGGGCATAGCATCGTCGCTGTGCGACATCATCATCTGGGCGGGCATCGCGCTGGTGTGGCGCGCCATCAGATCCTTAGACACCACAGGCGCGACGAACAGCAGCAGCACCGCCAGGATAGCCAGGCAGGCGCTGAGTCGCTGTTGCAACGGGGTGAAAAAGGTCATGAAAACATCACTGGCTGGTAAACGTCAGGCGCTATTTTACCGCGTTACGGCCCTGAACGGGGCTAAATCTGTAAAAAATCTTACGGCTGCTGTTTACACCTGTAACATCCGCGCCGGCTGCGTCAGAAAACCGAGCTGCCGAGACGCTCGCTGAGCAGCTCCAGCGCGGCCGTTCCCGTCAGAGAGTTGCCGATAGCATCCAGCCCTGGCGACCAGACCGCAATGCTCATTTTGTGGGGAATAATCGCGATAATGCCGCCGCCGACGCCCGATTTGGCTGGCATGCCGACGCGCCAGGCGAATTCGCCCGCGCCGTCATACATACCGCTGGTGATCATCAGCGCGTTAATCTGTCTCGCCTGTCGCGGGGTAATAAACGGCGAGCCATCCGCTGCTTTGCCCTGATTCGCCAGATAAACAAAGCTGCGCGCCAGCTCGACGCAGCTCATAGAGAGCGAGCAGTAGTGAAAATAGGTCTGCATCACCTCGCTGACATCGTTATGGAAGTTGCCGAATGACTTCATCAGCCAGGAGATGGCGGCGTTGCGCGCCGAATGTTCATACTCAGAGCGGGCCACCTGTCGGTCATAGTTGATATCGGGCTGACCGCTCAGCCGGCGCACAATCTCCAGCATCCGCTGGCGCGGCGCGGTCAGGCGCGTTTCCAGCATATCGCACACCACCAGCGCGCCCGCATTGATAAAAGGATTACGCGGCTTGCCCTGTTCCAGCTCCAGCTGCACCAGCGAGTTAAACGGCTGACCGGAAGGCTCTTTGCCGACGCGCTGCCAGATTTCGTCGTCGCTATAGCGCGTGAGCGCGACGCTTAGCGACAGCACTTTGGAGATGGACTGAATAGAGAAGCGGGTCTGCGCGTCGCCCGCCTGCCAGGTCTGACCGTCGGGGGTAGCGATGGCGATCCCCAGCGCGTGCGCAGGCACCTCGGCCAGCGCCGGAATATAGCTGGCGACCTTGCCGCGTGCGGTAAGCGGACGAACCTGCTCCAGAATCTCTTCCAGTAGCGCATTGCTGAGTTCGGGCACGAGTGAATCTCCTTTTCTGAGGCGTCTGGCGGCGGATAATGAACGCGTGCCGACGCCGAATCAATGCAGCGGATGCAAATTTTGTGAAATCTTCCACGCAATCCTGCGGCCGCGACGTTAACTCACCTGTTCAACGCCGGTCCGCAAGCTATCGGACGCGGCGACTCACTGCATTTGCCTGGCGCTGCCAGCCAGCGGCGCGAGCAGCATTTGCATAAAACTCAGGGCCGCCAGAAGCGTGAGCGGCAGCGTCCAGTCACCGCTCTGCTCATGCACGATGCCAAAGAACAGCGGGCCAAGCGCCGCCAGCGCATAGCCTACGCACTGCGCCATACCGGAAAGCTGCGACGCCTGGCGATGATCGCGCGCGCGCAGGTTAAACAGCGACAGGCAGAGCACCAGTGAGGCACCTGCGCCCAGACCGGCGATAATCAGCCACAGCGCGGCTAAACGCGGCAGAAGCAACAGCCCCAGCACGCCGCAGAAAATGGCGGCGGAGGCGACGAACGCCGTCAGACGCGCATCGCGCAGACGCTTCAGCGCCACCATACAGCCGAGGTTGGCAAGGATCGCAATCGCCTGATAGAGAAACAGCAGCCAGCCAGCTTCCGCCTGGCTGTAACCTTTCGCCTGCGCGTAGGGGGTAAACCAGTCGATCAGGGTATAAAACGCCAGCGACTGCAGCGCCATAAACAGCGATACCTGCCAGCCGATGCCTGAGCGCCAGGGCGTCGCGCCGACAGCGGAGAGGGCGTGCGTCGCACCTGACCGATGCGCCGCGCGCGGCGTCAACAGCGGCAGCCAGGCGAGCAGCGCCACCAGACCTGGCACCGCCCAGACGCCGAGCGAAAGCCGCCAGCCCGCTTCGGTCCAGGTCGCGAGCGGTACGGCAACGCCCGACGCCAGGCTGGCGGTCAGCGACATGGTGGCGGCATAAAGCCCGATATATTTTGCGGTATGGTGCGTAAAGTCGCGTTTGATCAGCGGCGGCAACAGCACGTTAGCAGCAGCGATCCCGGCGCTGAGCATAAACGTGCCGCTCCAGAGCGCGGCCTCATCAGGGAGCCAGCGCACAAGCGATCCCAGCGTCGTCAGCAGCAACGCCACCCACAGGCTGCGCTCCAGCCCGTAGCGATTGCCCAGCGCGGCGGCAACCGGCGCCAGCGCGGCGAACATCATTAAAGGAATAAAATTGAAAAAGCCCGCGGCCGCGGCGCTCAGGCCAAAAGCGGAGCGAATGTTTTCCAGCACCGGGCCAACGGCGGTAATGGGCGCACGCAGGTTTGCAGCGGTCAGTAGTATAACCAGCAGGAAAAAGCCAGGTTGGGAAAAGCGCGAAGCGCATACAGCAGAGATTTGTCGCAGGGTCATAAGATCCGCATCACAAAATGCGGCCAGGCCGCTGTGGTGCGTTGGTTGACGTTAACGCTTACGCACCGGCGAAGAGGGCCGGTGTCTGCGCGCTACTCTAATCACTGATGTCGCACCTGTAAAGTCGCTCCCGCCTGGCTATTCACGCCTGGCTGCGCCTGCATAGCGCAACGGCGGCAGGCGCGTCAGATTATTTGCTTCCCCCTGACCCCGCGCGGCGTAATAAGCGAGGCGATAATCCATTCGTGTTTTTTATAATGCTCAGGTCATTTGTTCGCTATTTAACAGCGGCGGCCGTTCCGCCAAAATTAAGATTAATCCTTATTAATCAAACCATTTTTGCCCCGCGCTTCGTTTTTATTAAATTTGCGCAATTGTACTTAGCAACTATTATTAATTTCTGTAGCGTCCTGGCCAGGAAAACAATCATCTGATTTGATAAGAGGAACCTGTAATGGCGATTAAAACACTGGTAGATCTTTTTATTCACGATCTTTCCGATGTCTATAGTGCAGAAAAACAGATCACTCGTGCCCTGCCGAAAATGGCGCGCGCTGCATCAGACGAATCATTGAAAGCGGCGTTTGAAGCGCACCTGGAAGAGACGCGCGGACAAATTGAACGTCTGGACCAAATTGTTGAAAAAACTGAAGAACTGCGCATTCGCCGTATGAAATGCCACGCTCTGGAAGGCCTTGTTGAAGAGGCTCAGGAGATCATCGATTCCGTCGAGGCTGGCCCGGTTCGCGATGCCGGTCTGATTGGTGCCGCGCAGAAAGTTGAACACTACGAAATTGCTACATACGGCACGCTGGCCGCAATGGCGAAAAGACTGGGCTTTGACGAAGCGGCTAAATTGCTGGCCGAAACGCTGCAGGAAGAAAAAGCTACGGATGAAAAACTGAATATGATCGCTGAGAAAACCAGCTAATTATCTGACGTGATGAAATCCGTCTTTTGCAGCATTCTCATTTTTCAAAGAGGTGAATCATGACACACGAAGAGAATTATCTGGCCTGGCTGAAAGATGCTCACGCTATGGAAAAGCAAGCTGAAAGCATGCTGGAAAAAATGGCGTCTCGTCTTGAACACTATCCCGATTTAAAAGCGCGAATTCAGCAGCATATTGAAGAAACGCGCCAGCAGCAGACGTTGCTACAGTCCGTTATCGACCGTAATGATACCTCCCATTCCGCCTTTAAGGACGCCATGGGCAAACTTTCCGCGATGGGTCAGGCGATGGGCGGCATGCTCGCCGACGACGAAGTGGTGAAAGGCGCTATCAGCGGTTATGTATTCGAGCAGTTTGAAATCGCAAACTACACCTCGCTAATCGCCGCGGCGCAGCTGGTAGGCGACCAGGAAGGCGTGCGCATTTTTGAGCAGATTCGTGAACAAGAGATTGCGATGGCGGAATGGTGCCTGACGCATCTGCCAGACGTGACGCAGCAGTTTATGACGCGTGACGCGGCTGAAGGCGTTGAAGCAAAAAAATAACGCCAAAGCCAGGCCCTCTCCAGCCAGAGGGGGCTACATCCAACTGGAAAGGAATGAGCAATGTTCAGACACGTAAAGAAACTGCAATATACAGTCCGTGTTGAAAAGCCCAATCCAGGACTCGCCAATTTGCTGCTTGAGCAGTTTGGCGGTCCGCAGGGCGAACTCGCTGCGGCATGTCGCTATTTTACTCAGGGCCTTGGCGATGACGATCCAGGCCGTAAAGATATGCTGATGGATATCGCGACGGAAGAGTTGAGCCACTTGGAGATCATCGGCTCGCTGGTGGGGATGCTGAACAAAGGCGCGAAAGGTCAGCTGGCTGAAGGCACAGAGGAAGAGGGCGAGATTTATCGCAATATCACCGGTGCCGGTAACGACAGCCATTTGACCTCGCTGCTTTACGGCGGTGGTCCGCCGCTGACCAACTCTGGCGGTGTGCCATGGACTGCGGCTTATATCGATACCATCGGCGAAGTGACCGCTGACCTGCGTTCGAATATCGCCGCTGAAGCGCGCGCAAAAATCCTTTACGAGCGTCTTATCAATATGACCGACGACGTCGGCGTAAAAGATGCCCTGGGCTTTTTGATGACGCGTGAAGTCGCGCACCAGATCTCGTTTGAAAAAGCGCTCTACTCAATTCGCAACAATTTCCCACCGGGTAAATTGCCGCCAATCGAGCAGTATTCCAATGTCTACTACAACATGTCGGCGGGTGAAGGCGATATTCGCGGTAGCTGGAATTCTGACGAGAACTTTGAGTATGTGGCCGATCCGGCGCCAGCGGTTGATGGCGGCGACGGCGAGGCGACAGTGGTCACCTTGCCATCCGATCAGAAGACCGACCTGCTTAATATGGCTAGCCGTACCGCATCCGATCGCAGCCTGAACCCGACTACGGGCGCTGAACTGGGCTCGACGCTGGGTGAAGCAAACCAGATTAACCCGGATAAACCGCGTTCGTAATCCCCCTCGCGTCAGTCAGGCTGCTGACTGACGCGATTTCCTTCTCTTTATTGATTCTTCTGGACGGGCGTTACGCCGCCTCCACTATCTCGTATCAATGAAATTCCGGTTCAGGAAAATGACCACAGTCGTTCTGGCTAGGGGTGGTGCCTGGCTGGCAGGTTTGCTGTCGCGTTTCAGCGGAAGGCACCGGTTTTTCCGGCGCCATGGGGCCTGACCGACAGGCGCTAAGCAGGGTAACAAACAGGGCTAAAGCAACAAAACGCATATCCGCTCCTTGTGATGACATGAAGTAAGCAAACAAACGTCGGTGGTCAGCTACGGGACCAGAGGCGTACAGATAAGTGTAGCTGGCGGCAGGAAAAGGTCTATAAATCAGCATGAAGCCGCACGGCGGCTTGCAGGATCAGAACAGGGCGAACATCAGGGCAACGGGAAAGCTCATCGGCCAGGTGGCGCCGACCAGGAAGGCGCTCAGCGCCCGAATCGACAGCTTATCCTTTGCGATAAAAAAGGTGATTAGCGTGGCGATCGTTGCCATAACCGCATAGAACACCAGCATATGTTGATAGAGGCTCATAAATACTCCGCATCGTTATAGTGGTTTTGCTGCGCACTATGCGGAAAATAGTGATCCAGATCAAGCAAAAAGCCGTGACTTTCTTAAAGAAATTGATGGGGTTGCTCACAGCGGCTAAGCGCGAGCGATTTCAGGCTGAAATTTGGCAGGAAAAACGCGCCGGTTCCTTCAGGCGCGGGGGTTACAGGCGCGAACGCGCGTGGCGAATTTAGCTTAAATCAGAGAAAGCGTTGCTCAATATCACGCCAGCTATCGACACGCGCGTAGCCAGTTTCCTGCTGATTTTGCGCAGTGGTGAACAGCACGCCTTCGCCCGTGAACTGCGCGAAGTGTTGCGGGTCAGCATCAATCAAATAATCCGCGTTCAGAATGCCTTTGCTGCTGCAACAAACGATATTCATCGGGTTGATAAACGGAAAGTTCGCTTTAAGCCACTCCAGCTTTGCGGCCAGCGAGCGCGGAAACTCCACCGCCGCGGTGGTGATAAAAATTTCATACTCCTGCGACAGGCGTTCTATTACCCGCTGCGCGTCAGGCAAGGCAGGCAGTCCGGCATAAAAACTCTCTTCGCCGATCAGTTCTTCAATCTCCTGAAACAGCGCCGGGCGCGACTGTTGTGGTTTTGCTGCGTCCAGTGAATCTGCCTGTGCCTCTTGTGAAGCGGCGTCAGGCGTAAATTTGTGGTTCAAGTCGATAATGACTTCATCCATCTCGATGGCGATACGTTTCATGGTTTCCTCTGGTCAATCGTCAAGCCAAGGCGGCTAGAATAACAGCAGTGCGGCTCCGCTTGTAGTCTCAGCAGAAATGCGGGTCAGGTAGGTGGTTTAATCGACAATTGAAGCCTGTTATATCGCCAGTTACTGTGAGATGCGCCAGAAGCAGGAAAAAGAAAAGAGAAATGCCGCCCTGACAGGCGGCATTGCGGCTTAGCTTTGCAGATAAAGGGCTTTGATCGCCTCCAGGGTCGCTTCGCGCGGGTTACCGCCGGTACAGACATCGTCCAGCGCCGCCTGCGCCAGCGCCGGTATGTCATCCTGCTTAAGGCCGACGTCGCGCAGCGAAGCCGGAATGCCTACGTCGCGGCAAAGCTGTTTTACCGCCGCGACCGCTGCCTGGCGCGCCTGCGCGAGCGATAGCGTCTCCACGTCGGATACGCCCATCGCGCGCGCAATATGGCGATATTTCTCGCCGGTATAGTCTGCGTTCCACGCCATTACCTGAGGCAGCAGGATGGCGTTAGCGACGCCGTGCGGCACGTTATAAAACGCGCCCAGCGGGTGCGCCATACCGTGCACCAGCCCCAGCCCGACATTGGAAAAGCCCATGCCTGCCACGTACTGACCCAGCGCCATCTGCTCTACAGCTTCTATATCGCCTTTTACGGCATCGCGCAGCGACTGGCTGATGATTTCAATGGCGTTGAGATGCAGCATATCGGTCAGCTTCCATGCGCCGCGCGTAATATAACCTTCAATGGCGTGCGTCAGCGCATCGATGCCGGTTGCCGCTTTGAGCGCGGGCGGCATGCTGGCCATCATTTCCGCGTCGATGATAGCTACCACGGGAATATCGTGCGGATCGATGCAGACAAATTTACGGCGCTTCTCTTCATCGGTAATGACGTAGTTAATGGTGACTTCCGCCGCGGTGCCGGCGGTGGTTGGAATAGCGATCAGCGGAACGCTGGGATTACGCGTCGGCGCGAAACCTTCCAGGCTGCGCACATCCGCGAACTCAGGGTTATTAATAATAATACCGATCGCTTTGCTGGTATCCTGCGGCGAACCGCCGCCAATGGCGATAAGATAGTCCGCTTCAGCGCGTTTAAATATCTCAACGCCGCGCTGCACGACGGCGATGGTGGGGTTCGGCACGACCTCGTCATAGAGCGCCCAGTGAAGCTGGTGCGCATCCATCAGCTCGGTCACGCGCTTCACGGCACCAGCGGCGACCAGCGCCTTATCGGTCACGATCAGCGCCTTCATCAGACCGCGTCGTTTGACCTCCTCCGGCAGATGACGGATCGCGCCTGCGCCAAAAAAGGCGGTCTCATTCAGAATCATACGTTGTGTCATAGTCACATCCTTATTAGCAAAATTCCTCCTACCTTCCCGCTTAAGCGCGCTGCGATTCTGCCAGATACGTCACATTCCTGCCGGAATACAATTGATAAAAATCAACAAATTAGCAGTAGGCAGCCCGCGTCAGAGACGAGGCCGTGCTTTTACGATGCGGCGTAAAGCCATTCCTGCCAGGCAACTTTCTCATCCTCTGTTAGCCTCAATGGGAGCATTAAGGATTTAACCAACGGAGGAAATGATGGCGAAACCGCAAAATCATGGCTGGAGACTGGCCTCGCGCCCGCACGGTAAACCTGTTCTGGAGAACTTCGAGTTCGGCGAATTACCTTTGCCGTCGCTGGAGGAGGGCGATCTGCTGCTGCGTACCATCTATCTGTCGCTCGATCCCTATATGCGTGGCCGGATGAGCGATGCGAAATCCTATGCTGAACCGGTGAAGCTGGGCGATGTGATGGTCGGCGGCACGGTCAGCCGCGTAGTAGAGTCGCGCCATGCTGATTTCCAGCCCGGCGACTGGGTGCTTTCCAGCGGCGGCTGGCAGGCTTATTCCGTTTCGCCCGCCTCAGCGGTAAGAAAGCTGGGCAACGATCTGGCGAACCCTTCCTGGGCGCTTGGCGTACTGGGCATGCCCGGTTTTACCGCCTATATGGGCCTGTTGGACATTGGCGAACCGCAACCGGGCGAAACCCTGGTGGTGGCCGCAGCGACCGGGCCGGTAGGCGCCACGGTAGGGCAGATCGGCAAGAAAAAAGGGTGCCGTGTGGTGGGTATTGCCGGTGGCGAAGAGAAGTGCCGACACGCGGTCGAGGTGCTGGGCTTCGATCTCTGCCTGGATCACCATCAGGCGGATCTGGCGGCGCAGCTGGAGCAGGCCTGCCCGGACGGCATTGACATCTATTATGAAAACGTCGGCGGCAAAGTGTTCGATGCGGTGTTGCCGCTGCTGAACACCAAAGCGCGTATCCCGGTTTGCGGTCTGGTGTCGGGCTACAGCGCGACCGATCTGCCTGACGGCCCGGATCGTCTGTCGCTACTGATGGGCGATATCCTGAAAAAACGTCTGCGCGTGCAGGGCTTTATCATTTTTGATGATTACGGCCATCGCTATGGCGAGTTCCTTGAGGCAATGGAACCCTGGGTAGAACAGGGAGAGATTCGCTATCGCGAACATATTATCGACGGGTTGCAGAACGCGCCGGAAGCGTTCTTCGACATGCTTGAGGGGAAAAACTTCGGCAAAACCGTGGTGCGCGTGGCGCAGGACGACGAGTAACAGGTTCAGGTCCCGCCCGCAGGCGGGACCGCTGTTTATGCCGGGATCAGCTTCTCCTGCTTCAGGCGATCGAACAGCGCGAAAAGGTCGTCGCGCGTGCTGTGATAGCCGGTAAAGCCCGCTTTGCGGCTCTTGCTCATATCCGTAAACACTTCCATCGGGCGGCCCAGGTCGGCGTCGGTGTGCCACCAGGAGACCAGGCGGTTAATATCCGCCTCGCGCAGCTGATAGTGCTGCGCTAACGCTTTCCACTGTGCTTCCGCATTCACCATGCGCTGTTCCAGCGGCTGGGTTTCTTCCGGCAGCGGCTGCGCGTCAATATCGAAGTAGTCGGCGATCTCGCCCCACATCCATTTCCAGCGGAACACGTCACCGTTCACCGTGTTGAAGTCTTCATTCTGCGCGCCCGGCGCGCTGGTGGCCCATTCCAGCTGCTCCGCCACCAGCGTCGCGCTGCTCATATCGGTCACGCCGTGCCACTGCGCCGCCGAGCCGGGGAAGATAAACGGCAGGTTATGGAATTTGCACAGCGAGGCGTAGACCGCCAGCGTCTGCCCCATATTCATCGCGTTACCCAGCGCATAGCCGATAACGGTATGAGGACGATGCACGCTCCAGCGATAGCCATATTTTTCCGCGCCGGCGAACAGCGCATCCTCCTGGGCGTAATAGAAGTTATCGACCGGCTGACGACCCTGCTCTTCGCGGAACGGCGTCATTGGCACCGCGCCTTTGCCGTAGGCGTCAAAGGGGCCCAGATAGTGCTTGAGTCCCGTGACCAGCGCGACATGGCTGCCGTTAAGCCGATCGCCCAGCGCATCCGTCACGTTGCGCACCATTGCGCCGTTAACGCGGATATTCTCTTTTTCCGTTTCCTGTCGCGCCCAGACGCTGAAGAAAAGGGCGTCTGGCCGCAAATCTTTCAGCGCTTCCTTTACCGATTCCGGCGCGGTCAAATCGGCGGTGAGCGCGTGGCAGCCTTGCGGCACCGGCGTGCGTCCTCGTGACAGGCCATAGACTTCCCAGCCGTTCGCCAGCAGACGCTCCGCCGTCGCGCTGCCGATCACGCCGCTAATCCCGGCGATAAGAGCTTTCTTCGACATGCTTTTCTCCCTTTAGCCTTACAACAATACAAAAGGGGAGTGTAGACCGGGATCGGCAGTTAAGCGCAGCGCCAGGCCGTTCAGCCATACCAGCTATACCCTTTCGGCTCGCGGGAAAACCCGGCGCGGCGCAGCGCGTCGATAAGCGGCGACTGGCCTGCGGGCTTGCCGTCGATAGTTTCCAGCGTAAAGCCAGAGGCTCTTTCACGGCGCAGCGCGACGGCCAGCGCAGCGACCGCGGCGTCGCGCCAGCTCTCCTCGCCATAGCTCAGCAGCTCTTTGCCGCCCTGCGCCAGATAGAGCGCCAGCTGCCCGTGGCAGATCACTACCCGCGCGCCGCTGCGGCGTACCGGACGCGTGGCCGCAGCGTGCGCAGGCCAGCGTAGCGTGACGCCGAAGGGAGAGGCGGGATCGATGGCGGAAAGCGCCACCGCCAGCGGCTCGCCTGCCGTCCGCTCGGCAATCACCCGCAGCCGCTCAATGGTGGCGTTTTCGGCAAACTGCGCGCCGCCCAGCCCGGCGACGAAGCGGCCGCGCAGTACGCGTCCGGCATCTTCCAGCCCGCGCATCACCGGCTGCAGCGCCGGAAACCCGCCCGGCACCTGTTCCGCTATCGCCGCGCCGCGCGTTACCACGCCCCAGCGGTCCAGCATATTCTCGGCAATCGCCAGCGCCAGCTGGGCAGGCGGCGTGGACGGGCGACAGAGGCGTGACCAGCGTCCGGGGAGAGCGGGCGTAGCAGGACGCCCCGTCGGAAGGCTAATCCGGCCGCGTCGCGTGCGCAGCGAACGTGTCGCTTTTGCGCGCGCGCTGCTCGCCATGCCGGTCAGCTGGCGCAGCGCCGCCCAGGTATCGGAAGTGATATAGCCAGCCCACGCCAGCTCCCACAGGGCGCTGTGGATCTCAGCGTCATCGACCGGTTGCGCTGCTGCGACAGCGGCGGCAATCTGATGCGCAAACCATGCGCCTCCTTCATCCAGCAGCGCCAGAATGGCGTTATGCAGCGGCGACAGGCGCAGCGCATCGCTGCCCTGTGCCAGCGGCAGCAAGGTTTCGGCGGTAAACTCGCGCAGATGCAGCGACACCAGACCGTCGTTATGCCCCAGCGAACGCTCGCCAACCCAGATCACCTCGCCTGCGGAAAGCAGCTCATCCAGCATGGCGGGCTGATAGTCATGAACGCGCGGCGGCAGAATTTGCGTCTGCCAGACTGAGGCCGGAAGTGCCAGCCCGGCGAGCTGCTCCACCACGCGCGCCACGCCGTTGACGCCTTCGTAGCTTCCCTGCGCCACCGGCGATGACGGCGCCTCGCCGGTTAAGCCTTGCCGCTCCAGCAGCAGCGAGACCCAGGCTTCCGGCGGTACGGGACGCGTCGCCTCACGCGCGGCCTGCAATGAGCGAATGCGCAGGCGCTTAAAGACCTCTTCGGCGACCCACTGGTCGCGCCAGGCGGCGGCATCATCTTCTTCAGACAGGCCAAAATCGCCTTTAAGCAGTTTGCCCTGCGCGCGCATACGCTCCAGCGTTTCGCTGACGACCGCCGGGCCAATGCCAAAATGACGCGCCAGCTGGCCAGTGGTAAAAGGGGTGTGAGTGCGGGCGTAGCGGCTGAGCAGATCGCGCAGCGGATCGACGACCGGCTGTAAAAAGGCGGCGGGAATCGCCTGCGGCAGCGCGACGCCGAGCGCATCGCGCAGGCGCGCGGCATCTTCAATTGCCGCCCAGCGCCGCTCGCCGGCGATGGTCACCTCAATGGCGCGATGCGCCTCCGTCAGCTCAGCGACCGCGCGCGCTGGCGCATCGCCGTGAAATCGCGCCGCAAGCGCCTCTGCGTTCAATGGCCCCAGTTCGCGCAGCAGATCGGCAACCCCCTCTTTATCAGTAACCTTGTAACGCGCAGTGAGGCGCTGCAGTTCTCTGCCCACGGTTGCCACCACTCCGGCGTCGAGCAGTTCGCGCATATCGACCTGGCCGAGCAGTTCGCTCAGCAGGCCGCTGTCGAGCGCCAGCAGCGATGCGCGGCGCTCAGCCAGCGGCGCATCGGTGGCGTAGATAAATTCCGCCACGTAACCAAAGAGCAAAGGCGCGGCGAAAGGTGACGGCACGTCGGTCGTGACCTCGGCAAACTGCACGCTGCCGTTCTGTATGCGCGTCATCAGCTGGTGCAGCGCAGGCAGATCGTAAACATCCTGCAGACACTCGCGCGCGGTCTCAATCAGGACAGGAAAATCGGCATACTCGCGCGCCACCGCCAGCAGCTCCCCAGCGCGCAGCCGCTGCTGCCAGAGCGGCGAGCGCTTGCCGGGGTTACGGCGCGGAAGCAGCAGGGCGCGCGCCGCGCATTCGCGAAAGCGGGCGGCAAACAGCGCCGAGTGGCCAATAGCGTCAGCGACCGTGCGCTGCAGGGTATCGGCATCGAACTGAAATAGCTCGGCGCCCGGCACGCGGCCTTCCATATCGGGAAAGCGCGCGACGATGCCGTCATCGCTCGCCACGATAGCGGGATCCAGCCCCATCCGGTGGCGGATGCGATCCGCGACCGCCAGCGCCCAGGGCGCATTCACCCGCTGGCCCCACGGCGAATGCAGGATCACGCGCCAGTCGCCGGTCTCATCGCGGCAGCGTTCAATCAGAAGCGTACGATCGGTCGGCAGCAGCCCTGTCGCCTCGCGCTGTTCCGCTATCAGCGCCTGAATATTATGCTGCGCGCTGGCATCAAGCCCTGTCGCCTGGCTCGCGACGCCGGAACGCTGTTCCGCTTCCGTTTCGCGCAGAAAGCGGCCAATGCGTTCACCCAGCAGCGCCGATCTCCCCAGCCCGTCGCCGCGCCAGAAGGGCAGTCGGGCCGAACGGCCTGGCGCGGGCACCACCACCACCTGATCGTGGGTAATCTGCTGGATGCGCCAGGAAGTCGCGCCAAGCGTAATGATGTCGTTTACCCGTGATTCATACACCATCTCTTCATCCAGCTCGCCAACCCGGCGCGATCCCGCCTGCTCTTCGCCTTCCGGCAGCATCACGCTGAAAGCGCCGCGATCGGGAATGGTGCCGCCGCTGGTGACGGCGAGGTGCTGCGCGCCAGGGCGCGGGCTTAACAGGTTCGTTTCGCGATCCCATATCAGGCGCGGACGAAACTGGGCGAACGCATCGGAGGGATATTTACCCGACAGCATATCCAGCGTGGCGTCAAACAGGCTGCGCGGCAGGGTACGAAAGGGATCGGCGCGGCGTATGGTGGCGAACCACGCATCCGCAGAGAGGGTATCCATCGCCACGGCGGCTACCGTCTGCTGCGCCAGCACGTCAAGCGGATTGTGCGGCGGCGCGACAGGTTCCAGTTCGCCGCTCAGCATGCACTGCACAATGACGGCGGCGTCAACCAGGTCGCGCCGCGTGCGCGGAAAAACGATGCCGCTTGAAACGCCACCTACCTGATGACTGGCGCGGCCGACGCGCTGCAGTGCACTGGCGACCGAAGGCGGCGCGCCGATCTGGATCACCAGATCGACCGTTCCCATATCAATACCCAGTTCCAGACTCGAGGTGGCGACAACGCAGCGCAACTCGCCCGCTTTTAACGCATCTTCGATTTCCCGCCGCTGCTCTTTAGAGACCGAGCCGTGATGCGAGCGGGCGAGGGTGACCGGCGCGCCGCCGTCGCTGCGTTTCTCCGTACCGCCGCTGAAAGAACCCCTGGCATGAGCCGGTTCCTCAACGGCTTCTTCCGCGCTAAGACCTGCGGCGTAACGTTCGTTGAGCCTGGCGGTCAGCTTCTCCGCCAGGCCGCGCGAGTTGGCGAACACGATAGTAGCGCGCCGCGCCAGCACCAGCTCAAGGACGCGCTGTTCGATATGCGGCCAGAGCGATCCCGCCGCGCCGCCCGCTTCCGGCGCGCCGCTGGCGTCCGGGCGTCCCGGTATATCGGTCATATCCTCGACCGGAACGGCGATGCGCATCGCCAGCGCGCGCGAGGCGGGCGGATTGACGACCAACGTATCCTGTATCCCGCCGAGGAACTGCGCGACGCGCTCGACCGGCTGCACCGTGGCGGAAAGGCCGATGCGCTGCGCCGGTTGTGGCAACAGCGCATCGAGTCGTTCCAGACTGACCGCCAGCTGCGAGCCGCGTTTGCTGCCCGCTACCGCGTGCACCTCATCCAGGATCAGGGTGGTGACGCCGCGCAGCGCCTCGCGGGCGCGAGAGGTCAGCATCAGAAATAGCGATTCCGGCGTCGTGATCAGGATATCGGGCGGCGTGCGCTGCAGCTTCGCCCGCTCGCTGCTGGGGGTATCGCCTGAACGCATGCCGACCGTTAGCGCGATTGGTTTTTCGCGTTGCTGGCGGCGCTGCTGGTAAACCCCCTCCAGCGGGAGCTGTAAATTGCGCTGCACGTCCGCAGCCAGGGCTTTAACCGGCGAGATATAGAGGATACGTGTGCGGGTGGCTTTATCCGGCGGCTCCTGCTGCTCACGTTCGCGGAACAGCGCGTCGATCGCGTGCAAAAATGCCGCCAGCGTTTTGCCCGATCCGGTCGGGGCAATCACTAAAGCATGTTTACCGCTGGCGATGGCGTCCCAGGCCGCCGGTTGCACCGGCGTAGGCGCAGCGAAGGTCGACTGGAACCAGCGTTGGGTCGCGGGAGAAAAGCGTGCAAGCGCAGCAGCTTTGGCGGGCATAAGAGATTGAAATCACCATGGTTGCAGGGAATGCCTAAGCGTAGACCTTTGTGCTAAGCGCTGCGCGGTAAAAAGGGGCGCGCGGCGCAGAAATCCGCAGGTTTCGATAGCTTTCCATTCAGCGATGCCGTGGCGGGCCAGCTTCGTCGGCGCGCCCCTCTCTGTCTGCTGCTGCAACATCGTTTACGCCTCGGGCAATAAACTTATGCACTGTTTTCATGCTTATTCTCGCTCCGCCTTCCATACTCAGCTATCAGCCACCTGAACGGAGACAGAGGTTATGAGATTAGCAAGCGCCATTCTGCTGGCGATACTGCCCGCGGCCAGTTTTGCGGCTGCGCCGCTCTTTACGCTGCAGTCGCAGGATTTTACCGATAACGCTTTTTTAGCGAAATCGTTCGCAGGCAATAATAAAAGCAGCCCCGCCTGTACCGGCGATAACGTTTCTCCGGCGCTGAGCTGGTCGAACGCGCCGCAGGGGACAAAGAGCTTCGCGCTACTGGTCACCGATCCTGTCGGTGGCAAAGGGCTCGGCGTTACCCATATGGTCGCCTATAACATTCCTGCCGCGACGACCGCTTTCGCACAGGGCGATTTAACGAAAGGCAAAGGCTATACCGGCGGCAAAAACTCTCCCGGCACCACCGCCTGGTATGGGCCTTGTCCACCGGTCGGCAGCGGAATGCATCACTACAACTTTGTGATGATCGCCACCGATCTGCCGCCTGAACAGCTCAAAGCGGGATTAACGCATGATGAGTTGCTGAAGCAGCTTAAAGGCCATGCGCTGGGTGCCGCCTCGCTGGTAGGGCGGTTCAGCAACGATCCGCAGGAGTAAAGCGAAAAGGGCGCAGGCCTGACACGGCCTGCGCAACGGCCGTTTCAGCGCAGACGATAAAATCCATTAACAGCAGGTCCCGCTCGATGACAAGCGGAACCGGGTAGGGTAGGGTAAAAAAGACGCAGGCTATATAAGGAAAACAGTTATTGTCGGCCAAAGAGCATGCGAAAAAGCCGGTAATAGATCCGTTCTTCCTCTTTATCTTGCGTCTGCTCCAGTCGCTTCAGTAATTTGCAGCATATTGACTTGCGACTCACCGGTTTTTCAGCGCGGATTAATTCACACACGATCATTCCGATAGTAAGGTAGCGGACCGCGGCTTCGTCGCTGAGCGCTTTCTCTTTCAGCGTGCAGAGGAGCATTTCGCTACTTTTATCTGACATTGGACCTCCCGGGACATAATGGCAATAAATAGCGTTGCTACATAAACGTTTCGCTTGTGATCCGGCGATGAAGGAGAAAGCCAGATAAAGCCAGCGGCACAGTATATAAAAGCATTGATGGAAATTGACCGGTTGTGCTGTACCCGCTTCCCCGGATAAAGAGCCAGGGCCGATTATCAGCCGTACTGTCTGCTTCAACTGCATGTTCACGCTTTTTTCAAAGCTGCCCGACTGAGCGCTTTGCGTTTCTCTTTCCGCGCTTTCAGCACCCTATCCGAAACGCCGCGTGATCCCGTTAGAGAAAAAACCTCAGAGACGACTGAACTATGAAATCAGAACGGCAATATATCAATAATAAATTTCATAACCTGCTTTTAATTCCTGTTGCGAATTAAGCGTAAAAGAGAAAGCCGCGCGCCTAATATATTCATATTAAATAGATAAAACATATTTTTTATACAAATTCCAACCTGGTGTACTGATTTGCCAAAAGTGCTGATTCGTGAAAGAAGTCACATTACATTTGGCAGAATTTCCAGCAGGTTGCGCTCATGTCAGTATTTATCCCTGCAGGCTATTCTGGCTAAACAGGCGAGTAAAACGCCCGCTTCTTTAGTAGGGCGTGAGCAGGCCGCGGAGCGCAACAGGCTGTTTTAGTCGCCTATACTTTTTATTAACCGAAGCGCGAAAGAGAAACGAGAAGACCTGAAGATGAATGAAGAGTTTGAGCGCCAGCAGTTTGAACGCTGGATCCGCAGCGATGAATTTTTTGAGGAACGCTGGCTGAGACGAGACAGTTCCAGAGGCTATCGTTACCATCTGGTGGAGAATCGCTGGAAGGCGTGGCTTGCCCGTAGCAAACTGAGCCAGTAGCGCTTAGCCTTATTTAAGCCTTAGTAACCCCCTGCGCTGATGCAGACATCAGGTGTCCGGGAAGATTATTTGCGCTTTTATCTGCTTAAGAAAAACAGCTGGCCTTATAAGTGGGTCGGCTTATTAAAAAACGCGTCATAGCGCAGCAAAATTCATCAGTAAAAACTGACTTAATTAAGCGCTCACTCAATGCGTAAATTGCGCCGGGCAGCTGCGTCACAGGGTGGCGGTGTTCCGTACGGCCTGAGCCGGTAACAGCAGGACCTTTGCGGCCCTTTATCCTGCCTGATCACTGTATCACCCTGTCAGCGCGTTCGCCCCTGAAGAAACGGCGGGCTTAGCGGATCGTGTCATCGCTTAAGCGGCCGTTTGTTTACTGCTGCTTTCGTGCAACGCAGGCGTTTTTAAACGCTATGCTTATGGGTCAGGCCAGAAAGAGCAGAGGTAGGTTTGTACATAACAGAGATCGATATTGATCATTACGCGCTTGAGTTAAGGCGTATTGCAGCAGGGTATCAGACAGGCGAAAAACTACAGGATGTTAAAAAGCGAGTCGACGGGCTGATTGATACGCTTAAAATGACGCTGGCCAGCGATGCGCAGCTGCAGGTGCAAAAATGGAGCGAACTGGCGGAGGCGTTGAGCCACTATATGAAAAATACCGCCGATCCCGACTGGACCACCATCATGGCCTACGCCAAAAGAAAGGTAAACCGAAGTAAACAGAACGCCATGTTCCGACGTAAACGCTTTAAGAATTAAACCGCCAGCGGCGGTTTTTTTCTGCCTGTCGCTTACCGCCCGCACGCCTCTTGCTGACAAGTTTCCCCAGGCCGCACAGGCTATACTCTCTCACTTCACCGCAGTGCAACGTTGTTATGCAGTAATGGTTCCATGCGCAGATTCACCCGTCATTAACCCTCAACACGCAGTGTTACCGGATTTGGGAGATCACCATGAAGAAAATTGGCATCAACGGTTTTGGACGTATTGGCCGTCTGGTTTTACGACGCATTCTGGAGCAGCAGGAGGCGGTGGAGGTGGTCGCGATTAACGATCTCACCTCGCCGGAAATGCTGGCCTATCTGCTGAAGTATGACTCCAACTACGGCGCCTTCCATAGCGACGTCAGCGTGGACGGCAATACGCTGCTGGTCAACGGTAAAAAAATTACGGTCTTTGCAGAGAAAGAGGCGAAGAATATTCCGTGGGGATCGCTGGGCGTCGACGTCGTCATTGAATGTACCGGTTTCTATACCTCAGCGGAAAAAGCGCAGGCGCATCTGGACGCTGGCGCAGGCAAAGTGCTGATCTCTGCGCCAGCAGGCGAGATGAAAACCATCGTTTATAACGTCAACCACGACACCATCAGCGCGGAGGACAAGATCATTTCCGTTGCCTCCTGCACCACCAACTGCCTTGCGCCGATGGCGAAAGCCCTGCACGACAGCTTTGGCATTAAAGTTGGTACCATGACCACCATTCACGCCTATACCGGCACCCAGGCGCTGGTGGATGGGCCGCGCGGCAAAGATTTCCGCTCATCGCGCGCCGCTGCGGAAAATATTATCCCGCACAGCACCGGCGCGGCGAAGGCGATCGGGCTGGTGATCCCGGCGCTGACCGGCAAGCTGAAAGGCCACGCGCAGCGCGTGCCGACCAAAACGGGTTCGGTCACCGAGCTGGTGTCGATTCTGGAGAAAAAAGTCACGGTCGACGAGGTTAACGCGGCGCTGAAGCGCGCCTGCGAGAACAATGAGTCGTTTAAATATACCGAAGACCAGATTGTCTCCACCGACGTGATCGGCGTGCCTTACGGCTCTGTCTTTGATGCGACCCAGACAGAAATCAGCGAAGCGGGCGATCTGCAACTGGTTAAAACCGTCTCCTGGTACGATAACGAATATGGTTTTGTCACCCAGCTGGTGCGCGTGCTGCATCTCTACGTCACCCTCTGAGTACGGGCGGGCTGTTCAGCCCGCTCTGTTTCCCAGCTGTTCCTGCAAAAAATTCAGCAGCACGCGGTTTACTTCGCTGCGCTGGCGATGCTGCGGATAGACTGCATTCAGGCAGAGCGGCGCGGGTTGAAACGGCTCCAGCACGCTGACCAGCTCGCCGCGCTTCAGCGCCGGCCCGACAATAAATTCCGGCAGCAGTACCAGCCCCAGCCCGGCAATCGCCGCATCGCGCAGCACTTCGCCGTTATTGCTCAGCATCGGACCCTGGACAATCACGCTTCGGCGTTTGCCCGACTGCTGCAGTTCCCAGCCGCTTAGGGCTTCCCGTCCGTAGCGCAGACAGGCGTGCTGTGCCAGATCGTCCGGCGTGTCGGGTTCGCCCGCACGTGCCAGATAAGCAGGGCTGGCGCAAATCAGACGCCGTTGTTCGCCGAGACGGCGCGCAATTAACGTCGAATCGGCCAGCGCGCCGATTCGAATAGCCATATCGAAACCTTCGCCGATCATATCGACGTAACGATCCGCCAGTTCAATATGAAACTGCAGGGCAGGATGCTGCGCCAGGAACTGCGCGATAAGCGGTGAAAGATGGCTCATGCCGAACGACATCGGCATGCTGATACGGAAGGTGCCGTGAAGCTCCTGCCGACGCGTCGACATCGCCTGCTCTGCTTCGCGGACATCGTCGAGAATACGCTGCGCGTGCGGCAGGAAAAGCATGCCCGCCTCCGTCACCGAGAGTTTGCGTGTATTGCGGCTCAGCAGCTGCGACCCCAGCGAGGCCTCCAGCGCGGCCATGCGGCGGCTGACGTACTGCTTGGAGAGCATGAGCTGCTCCGCTGCGGCGGTGAAGTTGCCTGCATGAATAACGGCGACATAGATACGAAGGTCTTCTATCAGCATATTGTCCACTTATTCGTGACAGTGATTGCCATTCCAGCCTGTTTTTATGGAAATTAGTTTACGGTATTGTCTGTTCCATCGGAAGGGCAAAGGCGCTTCCCCTTTTACATAACAGGAGCAGACCATGATTGAGCAACGACTGTCAGAGCAACGCGGCCTCGGCGACCACGGCTGGCTGCATTCACGGCACACTTTCTCGTTCGCGAATTACTGGGATCCAAAACAGAGCGGCTTTTCCGACCTGCTGGTGATCAACGACGATCGGGTTGCTGCTGCACGCGGTTTCGGCGCCCATCCGCACTCCAATATGGAGATCCTCTCTTATGTACTGGAGGGCGCGCTGGAGCATAAGGACTCCATGGGCACCGGTTCGGTTATCGTCCCCGGCGACGTTCAGCTGATGAGCGCAGGTAGCGGCGTGACGCACAGCGAATTCAACCATTCGAAAAGCGATGGCGTGCACTTTCTGCAAATCTGGATTGTGCCGGCGGAAAAAGGAACGCAGCCTGGCTATCAGCAGATTTCGGTGCCGGAAAGCGAAAAACGCGGTCAGCTGCGCCTGATTGTCTCGCCGGAAGGCGAAGATAACGCGCTGTCGGTGCGTCAGGATATGCGTCTCTATGCCGGTTTGTTCGATGGCGATGAGCAGCAGACCTTTACGCTCAATGAAGCGCGCTACGCCTATATTCATGTCGCACGCGGCAGTGTGACGGTGAATGGCATCAGCTTTAAGGCGGGCGACGGGGCGCGGGTGCGCAATGAGAAAAGCCTGACCTTTAGCGAGGGTGACAATGCCGAAGTGCTGCTGTTTGATCTGCGCCCGGTTGAAGTGAACCATCCGAGCCGTTAATGCCTGATAAAAGCCCGACGCCAGCGCGTCGGGCTTTTCCGTTATGTACTGTGCAAAAGAGAGACCGCTTGACGACGTTGGTCGCTCTCTGTAACCGAGCCTTTATCTGCCGGGCTTTTCCTCTGACGATCCTTTATCTTCCTGCTTTTCCTCTTTTTCCAGCCCGACCGGTTCCTCATGGTCCAGCCGGTGCGGCTTCAGCAGCTGAATATCCAGGATCACATAGGTCATGGTGGTAATAAACAGCGAGATAACGCTGCCGATAACGCCGCTGGTGGTAAAGGTAAAGAAGTTATACATCACTACCCATGTGACGCAGATAAACAGCGCCAGCGCGACATTGATGGCGGAAAATGAGTAGTGAGTGGTGCGCGCGCCCAGATCCATGATCTGCTTATACAGGTTGCCGCCGGTATATTTCTCCAGCAGCACAATGGCGCGCTCCCAGTTTTGCAGACGGCGAGCGCTGCTGCGGGTGACAAACAGAAACAGCAGCGAGAGAAAAAAGCCGGAGAAGGCGATCAGCACCGGCACTGCCTGCAGCGCATAGTCGAGGCTTTTATGGCCGGTGCTGCGCGTAGAGAGATCAAGCGTCAGGAATGCGCCGAGTGCGGCATAAAGAAACACAAACAGCGCGAGGAAAAGCGCGTTGCGTTTCCAGTCGCTCTCCACTTCAACATTCCGCTGGGCGCGGGCGTTCTGCAAAGCCAGGCGCATCGTCTCCGCCTGCACAGAGCCAGATTCGACCGTCTCGACCGGCTCGCCGAAAAGAGTGTGCAGAAACTGTTCATCCGCCTTTTCAATCATCATCTTTATTATCCATAAACGTTATACGCGATGGGCACAGTGTAATAGAGCCGCCGCGCGTGGCAAAGCACGGGCCTGAAACAGCGGCGCGCAGTAGGCTTAATGGAGAAAAAAGAGGGTGGCACCGTTCTTAAAAAAGGTTTATCAACGCTTTGCTTCGCAAAGCTGTACCGCGAGGTGACATATCAGATATTAAGAACCCGCCGCCGAGCGGTTTTTTGTTTCCAGGCATTGCTCTCTGTCAAAGTCTGTATTGATCTCTTGCTGCATTGCGCAGCCAGAGCTCTCTGTATATCACGCCGATAATTCAAGGGAAATAATATGAAAACAGCCATATATGTCAGAAGAGGCAGGAGCCATTTTCAACGAAATGAAAACTAAGCCCGCACGGGCTGAGAAATTACTCAGTAAACGCATATCAGCCTGGCACGCTGCTAGTTCATATCGACGCAGCTAGATATGGCGGGACCGGCGTTATAGCATTTCTGTTGTTATAAACGCTGCGATTGATGGCAGCTTTCTTCTTTGGATGGGCGGCTGGAGGGAATTGAAGAAAGAGCGATTCATGCACACAGCAAAAAGATCCGTCTGATCAGTGGTGCGCCAGTGGATCAGGCACTTTATCAGAGATAGAGGGCTGCGCAGGGCCGCCGTTTTGATAGCTGAGAGCTGCTAAAGCTGGGATAGCTCCTAACGCACTGCTTCTGCGATAAAATGGCTGCGGCTGGTATAACGGGCGTCCTGTCCTGCAGCTTTATCATGTTCTTTTCAACGCTCAGTCTGTATGACTACGTTTTTTGCGTCGGTGCGGCCATCTCGGCAATCTTGTCTAACAAAACCTATTACGCATCCAGGCGCGCGGAAAACTGACGAGCAGATTAAGCTGACTGGTAGCAGAACATACTGGACGCCGAGACATGTGTTAATCGCTACACTGGCGGTGCCTGACTGCCGGATCGCTCATTTTTCTGACGCCGTCTCGATCACCGGGTGGCATTGGGTGTTGAAGTGCCGGCAGGATGATCTTTTTTGTATAGCTCATGTATTTCGACCGTTTTCCCATCCCTGAGGGTGCAATAACCAATGAGTCCATCTTCCGATGGATACAAGTTCAATACACTGTCTGGAAGAGACTGGCAGTACTGTACTTCAACTGATTTCATAACATCTTCTTCCTTACCAGAGGCGAGCACAGGAATGACAAGCGCTGCCAAAATCATGAAGTATTTTTTCATTAGCCCTCTTTGAAATACCAAAATCCCTGACGGTATAACCGGGATATGCCGCGCCGATCAGAACCTCTGCTGTGCCTGAATCTTATCTACTCATGCCGGGCTTATCCAGAAAATCTCCCGTGCCGGCATGGCATATACGAAATCGTTCCGGTGAGATGGCAGCCCGATCTGATGGATGTAACAGAGATTTAACTAAGGGGCAGAAAAGGGGGCAAATCCTCTTAAATGGGGCATCTGTCAGAGGTGATCGGCGTAGGTTAGCGTTTCGAGAGGCTCCCGTAACCCATTTTGAAAACAGGCAATTAATCTTTTTTCAGATGCTCAGGGAAAAGAGTGAAACTTATCTGAAAAAAGAGGCAGCAGCCGCTGCTTAATAACAAAAACGCAAAAAGAAAGGCGATATTTATTTACAACCTTGCGCTTAACGCTCTGTGCTTTCCTTATCTGGCAAGGCCTGCGGCCGTTTAACCGCTTTCGCCAGACAATCGCGAAGAGACGGGCTTTTGCCAGACAGTTATAACTTAGCGCTATAAGATATGTTTTTCCATTATCAGTAAGGCGGTTTGAAGATGTTATTTTAGGGCTTCGTAAAACAACACAAGTGACATTTATATGGCGTCACATATTATTGATTTTCTTTTAATTGGCAACAATTTTGGTACACCAGAAATGCGCACTGTCTGGTCGGAGCAGAACCGGCTAAAACAGCAGGTCCAGGTCGAAGTCGCGCTGGCTCAGGCAGAAGGCGAACTCGGCGTGATCCCGGCGCAGGCGGCAAAGATCATTGTTGAACGCGCCGATCCATCACAGCTGGATATCGACGACATCGCTCAGCAGGGCGCGCAGATGAAACACTCGCTGATGCCGACGCTGATAGCCTTGCAAAAACAGTGCGGCGAGGCGGGCGAGTTTATTCACTATGGCGCAACCACGCAGGATATCGTTGATACCGCTACCGTGCTGCAACTGCGCGACGCTTTCGCCATTATTCAGCGCGACGCAACCGTGCTGGCTAATGAGCTTTCTGGCGTCGCCAGGCGCTATCAGCATACCCCGATGGTGGGCCGTACGCATGGCATGCAGGCGCTGCCCACCACCTTCGGCTTTAAAGTCGCCGTCTGGCTGGACGAATTTCTGCGCCATCTGACGCGTCTTAACGACATCAAACCCCGTACGCTTACCGGCAATATCAACGGCGCCATCTCCACTTACGCTTCCTTCGGCCCACAGGGCCCGGAAGTGGAAAAGCGCACGCTGGATATTCTGGGTCTGGCAACGCCGAATATCGGCTGGCAGTCGGCGCGCGACCGCTTCTCGGAGTTCGCCTCCGTCGCGGTGCTGATCAGCGGCACGCTGGGCAAAATCGGCAACGAGCTTTATAACCTGATGCGCACTGAAATCAACGAGATTGAAGAGCCCTTCTCCGCCGGAAAGATCGGGTCAACCACCATGCCGCACAAGCGCAATCCCGCTGCGCTGGAGGGGCTGGCCAGCCTGACCGCGCCGGTGCTGAAAAGCGCCGCGCTGATCTATGAATCGATGCACGTCGAACACGAGCGCGACGCCATGAGCTGGCGCGCCGAGTGGATCGCCCTGCCGGAGATCTGTATTTACCTCTCGGCGCAGCTGCAAAACGCCATCGCTATTTTGCGCGGCATGACGGTGAATGAAGCGCGCATGCGCCGCAACCTGAATATGCAGGGCGGTCTGCTGCTGTCGGAAAAGGTGATGTTCGAACTGGGCAAAAAGCTGGGCAAGCAGACCGCGCACCATGTGGTGTACGAGTGCGCCATGCAGGCCTACGAACAGCAGCGCGACTTCAAAGAGACGCTGCGCGCCCATCCGCAGATGGACAACAGCATTAGCGACGACGAACTCAACGGCTGGCTCGATCCGGTGAACTATCTCGGCTCGGCGCCGCGTAAGGTGGATGAGGTGATCGCCGCCGCGCAGGCGTCGGGACTGCTGGAGATACGGGCATGAGCGACAGTTTCCGCCAGTTGACTGAGGCTGATACCGCGGCCTATTACACGCTGGTGCACGCGGCCTACGCTTCCGCGCGCGATCTGGGCATTAAATTCGATGCGGCCACGGCCGACGCAGAGCAGATGCAGCGCCATATCGCTGCGCACGGGGTTTACGGCATGTTCCGCGAGGGTGAGCTGGTCGCCTCGGTGACGCTGCGTTACCCTTGGGGCCCGCTGCCGGGCCCCTTCGGTCTGCCGCATATCGGCTGGTTCGCCACCGCGCCGCACTATCGCGGTCAGCGGCTGGGAGTGAAGATGCTCGACTGGCTGGAGCAGGCCGTGCTGCACGATCAGCTGCGCGCGCCAGCCTACTCGCTCGGCACCGCCGAAAACCATCCGTGGCTGATACAGCTTTATGAGGCGATGGGCTTTGAGAAGGTCAGCAAAAAAGACCTCGGCAAAGGCCACATCACCGTTTATATGAAAAAAACGATTCATACACAGCACGCCCGCTAAGCGCGGCTGCACAGAAAAGACGAGGGAAATCACCATGAAAAAAGGGTTAATCGCACTGTCCGTCGTGATGGCGGCCTCACTGCTTAGCGCCTGTGACAACAATGATAAAAACGCGCAGGGCGGTTCCGACGCCACGACCATTCGCGTCGGCGCGACCGGCCTGAGCTTTCCCGGCGCCTTTAAAAAAGATGGCAAGCTGACCGGATTCGACGTTGAGGTTACCGAAGCGATCGCCAAAGACCTGAACTACAAAATCGACTGGGTCACCTCGGATTTCAGCGGCCTGATGGGCCAGCTGGAGGGCGGCAAGCTGGATACCGTGGCGAACGTGGTCGCTATCACGCCAGCGCGTCAGGAGAAATATAACTTCTCCACCCCTTACAGCTATTACGGCAGCCAGATCGTTACCAATAAAGGCAACGCCGATATCAACACGCTGGACGATCTGCGCGGCAAGACGATTGCCGGCGTGCTCGGCTCCAACCATCTGGCTAACCTGAAAAAAGCCTTTGGCGATAACGGCGTAACGATCCGCACTTACGAGAGCCGCGACGGCGCAATGAACGACGCCATCAACAATCGTGTGCAGGGCTACGTCAACTCTGGACCGATTTTGATGGCCGAGATTAACCAGAAAGGTCTGCCGCTGAAGTTTGTCGGCCAGCCGCTGGTCATCGAGTCTGTCGGTTTTCCGTTCCACAAAGATGAGAAGGGCGACAAGCTGCGCGCCGCGTTTGACAAAGAGATCGACGCAATGCGTAAGGATGGTCGCCTGAAAGCGATTTCGGAAAAATACTTCGGCGAAGATATTACCGTACAGCCGTCTCACTAAACCCTGCGTTTACTTGTCAACGTTTGCCACCGCCGGGTGGCAAACGTCGTTAAGGGCTTTTTATGAATTTTGATTTTAATTATCTGCTGAAGATTTCGCCGCAAATTCTCAGCTATCTGCCGGTCACGCTGATGCTGGCCGTGGTGTCGATGGCGTGCGCCATGGTGATTGGTCTTGGGCTGTCGCTGCTGCGCAACAGCAAATCGATGGTGGTGAGCAAGCTGGTCGAGCTTTATATCTCGCTGTTCCGCGGCATGCCGTCGCTGGTGCAGCTCTTTATCATCTACTTCGGCCTGCCGCAGCTGTTCCCGGCGCTGACCGGCATGTCCGCCACCACCGCCGCGATTATCGGCTTCAGCCTGAAGACGTCAGCCTATATGGCGGAGATCTACCGCGCCGGTCTGGCGTCAGTCGACCCCACGCAGATGGAAGCGGGGCTCTCTATCGGCATGCGTCGGGCGCAGATCTATCGCCGTATCATTCTGCCGCAGGCGCTGCTGAATGCGCTGCCCGCCACCGGCAATACCTTTATTTCGCTGATCAAAGACACCTCCGTCGCTTTTGCGCTGGGCGTCTCCGAAATGTTTGCCGAAGGCAAAATGATTGCGGCGGAGTCGCTGCGCTACTTCGAAACTTTCCTCGTAGTAGGTCTGATTTACTGGTTGGTGATTATCGGTTACGCCCGCCTGCAGGCGCTGCTGGAGAAAAAACTCAGTCACTCACTGCAACGCTAAGGCTCATATGATCAGTGTAAAACAGCTTAATAAACGTTTTGGCGATAAGGTCGTGCTGAACGATATCAGTCTGACGATCGGTGAAGGCGAAGTCGTGGCGATTATCGGTCCCTCCGGCTCCGGCAAATCGACCCTGCTGCGCTGCCTTAACCTGCTGGAAAAACCGGAGTCCGGCGTTATCCAGATCGGCGAGGTTTCGCTCGATACCGCGAATTACAACGCCAAAGAAGAGCATGCGCTGCGCGGTCAGACAGCCATGGTGTTTCAGAACTACAGCCTGTTTCGCAACAAAACCGCGCTGGAGAACATCACCGAAGGCTTGATCATGGTGAAGAAGATGCCGAAAGCGCAGGCCAGCGAGACCGGCATGCAGCTGCTGGAGCTGGTCGGCATGGCACCGCAGGCGCATCAGTATCCGGTCACGCTCTCCGGCGGACAGCAGCAGCGCGTCAGCATTGCGCGCGCGCTGGCGGTCAAACCGCGCGCCATTCTGTTTGATGAGCCGACTTCCGCGCTCGATCCTGAACGCGTGCATGAAGTGCTGCAGGTGATGAAGAGCCTGGCGCAGCAGAAGACCACCATGGTAATCGTCACGCATGAAATGCAGTTCGCGAAAGAGGTGGCCGATCGCGTCATCTTTATGGCGGACGGCCATATTGTCGAGCAGGGTCCGGCGGAGCAGGTGATCAGCTTCTCCGACAACCCGGTGACGCGCCGCTTTTTGCGCCAGATGACTAACATCGAAACCAATGATGATTTCAATATTTAAGCGCGCCGCCGCATACTTTGCCGCAGGCCACCGCACGGGAAGGAGATAAGATGAAAGAGATCCGCGAACAGGACAGGGCGCTTGCCAGCCAGATCCAGGCGTTTCGCCACGATATGCACCGTTTTCCTGAGCTGTCGAACCAGGAGTTCGAAACCACGGAAAAAATTCGCGCCGCGCTCACCGACGCGGGCATCCGCATTCTCGATCTGCCGCTGAAAACCGGCCTAGTCGCTGAGGTGGGCGAGGCGTCAGGCCCGCTGGTTGTGGTGCGTTCCGATATCGACGCCCTGCCGATCGAAGAGGAGTCCGGCGTAGAGTTTACCTCTGAGCGTGCGGGCGTTATGCACGCCTGCGGCCACGACTTCCATACCTCTGCCGCGCTGGGCGCCGCCATCTTGCTGCAACAGCAGGCAGCGTCGCTGAAAGGTCGCGTGCGCATTCTGTTCCAGGCCGCCGAAGAGACCGGTCTGGGCGCGCCCGATCTGATCGCCACCGGCGCGCTGGATGAAGCCGCTGTAATTTTCGGCATCCATAACGATCCGACCCTGCCGGTCGGCGTGGTGGGCGGCAAAGAGGGCGCGCTGACGGCGGGCGTGGATCGCTTTGAGATCAAAATCGCCGCGAAGGGCGCGCACGCGGCGAAACCGCATGAGGGCAACGACCCGATCGTTATCGTGGGCCAGATTATCAGCGCGGTGCAGACGCTGATCAGCCGCAACGTACCGTCGGATCAGAACGCCGTTGTTTCCATTACGCAGATCCACAGCGGCAGCACCTGGAACGTTATCCCGGATACCGCCTATATGGAAGGCACGGTGCGTACCTTTAGCGCCGAGGCGCGCGCGCTGATCGAACAGCGTTTTCGGGCGCTGCTCGACGGGCTTGCCGCCGCGTTCGGCGCGAATATTGAGTTCCTGTGGCATGCCGGCCCGCCATCGGTGGTGAATACGCCGGAGTGGGTGGATTTTGCGCTGGAGCAGGCGAGCGACGTCGGTTTTGAGGCGCGCCGTATCGAGGCCAGCCCCATCGGCGAAGACTTCGCCTTCTATCAGCAGAAGATCCCGGGTACTTTTATGATGGTAGGCTCAGGCGGCCCCTGGGCGCTGCACCATCCGAAATTCCGCGTCGACGATAAAGCGCTTTTTCCAACGGCGCAGTATCTGGCGCAGCTGGCGGTTAACGCCTTGAATAAACTGGCCTGATTATCCTGTTTTCGGGGCGAACGCCTGCACGTTCGCCCCTTTTCCCTCTTTCCCTTTTTATTCCTTACTTAAGTTTCAAAACCCCACGCCGATAAGCTCTGTAACAGCATTGCTGTTTTATTCGCCAGCACCAGAAAAATGAAAGAGTGGGGAGAAAACCAATAATGAAAGCCGATCGCGCCACAAAAAAAAGAATAAGCACCCGCGCCATGATGCTGCTGACCGGCGCGTTAACTATCACTACCGGCTTCGCCGTCACCATCGGTGTGCTGAGCTGGCAGTCAGGCCAGGCGCAACGCACCCTGGCGGAGGAGTATCTGCAGCAGATTGCGCACAGTAAGGCGATGGAAGTGGAAAAGAGCCTTAACCATGCGCGTGATGTGGCGCAGAGCCTGGGGCAGAGCCTGATAGCGATGCCGGATGCCGGCATTCATGACCGTCACGCCCTGGATAAGCTGACCGAATATACGCTCCGCAGCAATCCCGATTACCTTTCCATTTCGGTGATCCTGGAGAAAGATGTCTTCGACGGGCGCGACGCAGAGTTCGCCACGCAGAGCGGGCAGCCGCCGGAAGGGCGCTACGCCTGGTTTGTCGATAGCGATAAGGCGGGTCATTACATGATGCATCCGCTGACCTCCTTTCTGACGCCGGGTCAGGGCGACTACTATCTGGTGGCGCAGCGCACGCGCAAAGATTTTCCTACCGAACCTTACAGCTACGCCTATAACGGCGTGCCGACCCTGCTCACCTCTATCGCTACGCCGATTATCGATCGCGGCAAACTCTGGGGCGTTGTTACCTCCGACATTTCGCTGGCGGCGCTGCAGCAGCGGGTCAATGAGATTAAACCCTGGCAGGGCACCGGCTACGCCATGCTGCTCTCCAGCGGCGGAAAAATCGTCTCCTCGCCTGACAAAGAGCAGAATAACCAGATGTGGAAAGGCGACAAGAGCCGCCTGAAATCAGAGGTGACGGAGCAGGATGACGCTATTCTCGGCGAAAAATCCCTCATCACCTGGCAGCCGGTTGTTATCGGCAACAGCAGCAACGTCTGGTATCTGGGCGTCGCCGCGCCGGTGAGCGTCGTCATGAGCGGCGCGCGTCAGCAGCTGCACAACGCGCTCTGGATGATGCTGGCGAGCATTGTGCTGGTGAGCCTGCTGCTTGGGGTCGTATTTAGCCGCATCGTGCTGCGTCCGCTGGGCGGCGAACCTGCCGACGCGGCGGCCTTTGCGCTGGCGGTGGCGGATGGGCAACTCCATACCCGTATTCCGCTGAAAGCGGGCGACCAGAGCAGCCTGTTCTATGCGCTGCATACTATGCAGGCGCGGCTGATCGCCATGGTGAGCCATATTAAAGAGACCAGCGCATCGGTACGCGACGGCGCAGAGGAGATCGCTAAAGGTAATATCAACCTGGCGTCACGCACTGAACAGCAGGCCGCCGCGCTGGAGGAGACCGCAGCCAGCATGGAACAGCTTACGGCGACGGTGAAACACAACGCCGCCAATGCGCATCAGGCGACGACGCTGACGGAAAATGCCTCGCTGACCGCGCGCAAAGGCGAGGCGCTGGTGGGTGAGGTGGTGCAGACCATGGCGCAAATCAACGACAGCGCGCGCAAGATCGGGGATATCACCGCCATCATCAACAGCATTGCGTTTCAGACCAACATCCTGGCGCTTAACGCAGCGGTAGAAGCGGCGCGCGCAGGCGAGCAAGGGCGCGGGTTCGCCGTGGTCGCTTCAGAAGTGCGGAATCTGGCGCAGCGCAGCGCCTCGGCGGTAAAAGATATCGCCTCGCTGATTGAAGAATCAACGCAGCGCGTTGACAGCGGCGTCAGCCTGGTTCGCACTGCGGGTAGCACCATGCAGGAGATTACCCAGGCGGTGACCTCGGTGCAGGCGATTATCGACGAGATCGCTACCGCATCGGATGAGCAGAGCCGCGGTATCAGCCAGGTTTCCATCGCGGTCAACGAGATGGACAGCGTCACGCAGCAGAACGCCGCGCTGGTGCAGGAGATCTCCACCGCCGCCAGCGCTATGGAGGATCACTCCGCCATGCTGGCGCAGTCGGTCGAGCAGTTCCGGCTGGAGGGAGAGCCAGCGTAACGCGATACGGAAGAAAGCAGCCGCCAGGCTGCTTTCTTTACCTTTGCCCGTTTAACCTTTCCAGCGCGACTGCCGAATGATGCTGCAGAAATTGAGCGGCGCGAAGTCAGGCTGTTTATCCGCAATCACATCGGCTTTTACATTACCGAAGGTGGTCTGCGGCTTGTGCCGGATACCGTCGTAGAAAGCCTGAATAATCTCCTCTTTAAAGGAGGCGCTGCGCGGATGCTGCTGCACCACCGCTTCGCGCTCTTCATCGCTGAACCCATCGTAACGGATACCCAGCACGTCCATTTCAACGCCAGCGGTCACCAGCGCAATTTCCGCCGCCATAAACTCAGGAATGCCGGGCGTAGTGTGCAGCGCAATCGCCGTCCAGACCTTGTCGATATCGCTTTGCGCAATGCCGTAGCTGGCCAGAAACGCTTGCGCCGCGTTCGCGCCATCCACTTCAAAACGCTTGTCGCAGCTACAGTGCTCGTGCGTCAGGCCAATATCGTGAAACATGCAGCCAACGTACAACAGTTCGCGATCGACCTTCAGCCCGCGCTGCTGGCCTGCTAAGGCACCCCAGTAGTAGACGCGGCTGGAGTGGTGAAACAGCAAATCGGATTCGCGGTCGCGAATAAACGCGGTGGCGTCGCGGGCGAGTTGCGTATCAGGAATGGTGACGCCGTTTATATGAAAGCTCATCAGGATTCTCCAGTGGATTAACTGGCTGTGAGCATAAAACGCATGACGCTTGTCTCAAATTGTCTTATAACGACGTTTAAGGTCATAACGACAGTTCAGGACGCCCATAGAGCATGTCTCACTCAGTTACCCTGTTCGCGCTGCCCGGCGTGCAGCTGCTCGACGTTTCCGGCCCGCTTGATGTCTTTGCCGAGGCGAACCGCGCGCTGCGCCGTCAGTTCTATATTCTGCGCGTCATGGCGGCGGACGCCAGCGCCATTACCGCCTCGTCCGGCGTCCGGCTCAGCGCCGACTTTCTGCTGGGCGATGCGGTGCGCCACCCAATCGACACGCTGCTGGTGGCGGGCGCGCCGGATGCGGAACAGCAGACGCTGAGCCAGGCGCAGTGCGCGCAGCTCCGGGCGATCTGCGCGCGCAGCCAGCGCTATGGCTCAGTCTGCAGCGGCGCGCTGCTGCTGGCACAAACCGGGCTGCTGCATCAGCGGCGCGTCACGACGCACTGGGCCTGCGCCGATCTGCTGGCGCTGCGCTGTCCGCAGGCGCTGGTGGAGCCGGACGCTCTCTATGTCGCCGACGGGCCGCTGCGCACCTCGGCGGGCGTGACCGCCGGACTGGATCTGGCGCTGCGGCTGGTAGAGGAAGATTTAGGACGCGAGGTGGCCCAGGAGGTGGCGGCGAGCCTGGTGATGTTTTTTCGACGCCCGGTCAGCCAGGGGCACTTCGCCCGGCGCGACAGCGTGTCGCTGACAGGCCGCGCCGCGCTGCAGGATTTGCAGCGCTGGGCGCTGGCGCATCTGCAGGAGATTGGCGGCGTGCAGGATCTGGCGGCGCATATCGACCTTAGCGTGCGTCATCTGGGGCGTCTTTTCCGTCAGGAGCTGGATATGCAGCCGGGAAGCTGGCTGGAAAATGCGCGCATAGAGAAAGTGCGCGCGCTGCTGGAGGAGGGGCAACTGCCGCTGAAGGCGATCCCTGCCGCCAGCGGCTATCGCAGCGGCGATGTAATGCGCCGCGCCTTTGTAAAACACACCGGCATGACGCCGGCGGTTTATCGCAGGGTATTTTTACAGCAGGGGCCAGAGTAGCTGCGCTGCTCAGGTCTCCAGTTCTACTTTTATCCAGCCCGGCTCGCGCTTGTCGAAAGCCTTGTAGGCCTCAATGACATTCTCGATCGGTTCCTCGTTGGTCAGGACTTTGGTGGGATCGATTGCGCCGGTACGCGTCAGTTCCAGCAGATAAGGGATATGGGTGTGATGGTTGCAGTTGCCCATTTTGATGGTGAGATTTTTGTTCATCGCCTTGCCGATGGGGAAGGTCTCCGCGGTCGGCGGGTAGACGCCGATGATGCTGAGACGGCCCGCTTTTTTCAGGCCGGCGATCGCCCACTCCAGCGCCTGCGTCGGGGCATCGCCGGGGATCCAGTTGCCGTGTTGCGGATGGGTTTCAGGCGCGACCTGCGCAACCTCCTGCGCGAATTTATCCGCTTTCTGCTCCGCCTCGGCGCTGGCTGGACCGTGATGGGCATGCTGACTGTCAACGCCGACGGCGTCGATGGCGCAGTCCGCGCCGGTGCCGCCGGTCAGCTTTTTAATCACCTCAACCGGATCTTCCCGCTCGAAGTTCACCGGGAAAGCGCCCTGACGGCGCGCCATCGCCAGCCGGTCTTCGTGGCTATCCACCGCAATGACCCGCGCCGCGCCCATCAGCAGCGCGCTGGCAATGGCGAACTGGCCGACCGGCCCGCAGCCGAACACCACCACAATATCGCCGCGCGTGATATCAGCCAGTTCGGCACCAAACCAGGCGGTAGGAAAAATGTCGCTGATTAAAATGGCCTGCTCATCCGTTACGTCGTCGGGGATTTTCACCAGCGTATTAGCGGCGAAGGGGATGCGCGCTTTTTCAGCCTGAAGCCCGTTTACCGGGCCGGTCGCTTTGGGGCCGCCAAAAAAGCAGGTGCCTGCCTCCGGGCCATTGGGGTTGGCGTTATCGCACTGCGCGGTATGGCCAGCGCGGCAGGGCGGACAAACGCCGCAGGATACCGTCGAACAGACCACCACCCGATCCCCCGGGCTGAAGTTACGCACCTCGTCGCCGACCTGCTCTACGATGCCGACCGCCTCATGCCCCAGGATAGTACCGGGCTGCATATCGCTAAAGGTGCCGCGAATAAAATGCAGATCCGTTCCGCAAATCGCCGAGGCGGTAATTCGAATAACGGCATCGCCCGGTTGTTCAATTTGCGGATCGGGAACGTTATCTAACTGGATATTTCCCACGCCGTGCCAGACTAATGCTTTCATTATTTACCTCCGCCTCTTGAGTATCGTTTGCTGGAAACCTGTCGAATTAAAAAGTATAGAAAGCGTCAGAAATCCTGCCCGGCGCATAAATAAACGCAGCGGGTAGCAATGATTAACAATTTTTGAGATCTGCCTCTTAAATTATTTTTTTCCGTTGAAATTACTGGGTTTTTTATGATTAAACCTCAGCGGAGCGCTGAGGTTTCAGACGTGTTGAGATGTATAAACGAAGCCGTTTTATTGCAGGCCATATAATTGCCGCTAAGCTGAAAACATAACTTTACATAACAATCAAAGCACGCTGGCAAGATGCCAATTGCAATGTCGATAACGAGGCGTTAAATGTCAGAGAAAACCTGTACCATTATTTATAATGGCGAACCCCTGGTAGGCGCCGTTAATCAGCCGTTGATCGACTTTCTCACCGAGCAGGGTAAAAAACTGCCTCATGTTTGTTACCACCCGGCGTTACAGCCGCTGGAAAGCTGCGATGTTTGCTGGGTGGAAGCCAACGGCGAAAAAGTACGCGGCTGTACGCTACGTACTTTTCAGGGGCTGGAAATCAACAGCGAAGGGGAATGGTCACGCGCTGCACAGCAGGAAGGGATGGATCGGATCCTGAATCGGCATGAGCTCTACTGCACGGTTTGCGAACACAACACCGGCGACTGTACGCTGCATAACACCGTTGCGGATATGCATATCCCAATCCAGTACTACCCCTACCAGCGCAAACCCACCAGCAAAGACCACTCCAATCCGTTCTATACCTACGATCCTGACCAGTGCATTCTGTGCGGACGTTGCGTAGAAGCCTGTCAGAACGTTGAAGTGAATGAGACGCTCAGCATCGATTACACCCAGGAGCATCCCCGCGTGCTGTGGGACGGCGGCACGCAGATTGCGGGATCGAGCTGCGTCAGCTGCGGCCACTGCGTCACGGTTTGCCCCTGCAACGCGCTGCTGGAGAAAACCATGCAGCCTGACGCGGGACCTTTTACCGCCATGGATGAAGGTCTGAAGCGCCCGATGATCGATTTCGTCAAGTCGCTGGAGAACAGCATCGGCATGGAGCCGATTACCGGCATATCCCTGATCGACGACGCGCTGCGCCAGGCGGAGATCAAACGTACCAAAACGGTCTGCACCTATTGCGGCGTGGGCTGCAGTTTCGAAATCTGGACGCGCGATCGCCATATTCTGAAGGTGCAGCCGGTGGCGGAAGCGCCCGCGAACGGCATCTCCACCTGCGTGAAAGGCAAGTTCGGCTGGGATTTCGTCAACAGCCCGGAACGCCTGACCACGCCGCTGATCCGCGAAAATGGCCGTTTCCGCCCAGCCAGCTGGGACGAAGCGCTGGATCGCGTGGCCCAGGGGCTGCGCGACGTGGCGCGCCAGTATGGCGGTGACGCCATCGGTTTTATCGGGTCCAGCAAGGCCAGCAACGAAGAGGCCTACCTTTCTCAAAAAATCGCTCGTCTGATATTTGGCACCAACAACGTCGATAACTCATCACGCTACTGTCAGAACCCGGCAACCGAAGGGCTGTTCCGCACGGTGGGCTACGGCGGCGATGCGGGCACCATTCGCGATTTGCAAAAAACCGATCTGATTATCACCGTCGGCAGCAACCTGGCGGAGAACCATCCGGTGATCGCCTCGCATATTAAACAGAGCCATAAGCATCGCGGGCAGAAACTGCTGGTGGTGGATCCGCGCCGACATGAAATGGCGGACCGCGCCGACCAGTTCCTGCGCATCAAGCCCGGCACCGATATGGTGTGGGCGTCCGCCATGGCGAAATATATGTTCGATCACGGCTACGCTGACGAGGCGTTTCTGGCGGAGCGTGTCAACCAGGTGGAGGAGTACCGCGCCTCGCTGGAACCCTTTACCCTGGCGTTCGCCAGCGAGATTACCGGTCTGAGCGTGGAAGAGCTCACGGCCGCGGCGGAGATGATTGGCCAGGCGCAGAGCGTTTGCCTGCTGTGGGCGATGGGCATTACCCAGCACAGCCACGGCGCGGACGCCAGTACGGCGCTCTCTAACCTGCTGCTGGTGACCGGCAACTACGGGCGCCCGGGTACCGGCGGCTATCCGATGCGCGGTCATAACAACGTGCAGGGCGCGAGCGACTTCGGCTGCCTCAGCAACGTTTACCCCGGCTATGAGAAAGTCTCCGATCCCGCGATACGCGAAAAATGGGCGCGCGCCTGGGGCGTCGCGCCGGAGGCGCTCTCCGACCAGCCCGGCGCCGATAATTTTATGATGGTGCAGCATGCGCATGAGGGAAAACTGCGCGCTATGTATATCACCGGCGAAGAGACGGCTTTTTCCGACGCGGACTCCACAAAAGTGCATGAAGCCTTTAGCCGCCTCGATTTTATGGTGGTGCAGGATATTTTTATGAGCCGCACTGCCGAATTCGCCGACGTGGTGTTGCCAGGCTGCCCAAGCGTAGAGAAAGAGGGCACCTTCGTTAATACCGAACGCCGCATCCAGCACTTCTCGCCAGCGATGCCACCGCTGGGCGACAGCCGCCCGGACTGGCAGATTTTCACTGAGCTGGCCGCGCGTCTGGGTCATCACTGGAACTACCCCAATCCTGGCGCGATTATGGCGGAAGCGGCGAGCATCGCGGAAATTTTCGCGGGTGTCAGCTATGAGCGGCTGGTGGGCTGGCAGTCGCAAATCTGGCCGGTCAAGCCTGATGGCGAGAGCACGCCGCTGCTCTATACCGACAAATTCAAGTTCCCGGACGGCAAGGCGCGCCTCTACCCGCTGAGCTGGCAGCCGCCGATGGAAGAGGCGGACGCGGAATACGATCTGATGCTGGATAACGGCCGCATGCTGGAACATTTCCAGTCCACTAATCAGACTGGCAGAGGCGGCCGCATGATGTCGCTGTCGCCTAACTGGTTTGTGGAGATTTCGCCGCAGCTGGCGCAGGCGCGCGGCCTGCAAGAGGGCGAATGGGTCGCGCTTAAGTCCAGGCGCGGAACGGTAGAGGTGCCGGTCGTGGTCACCGATCGCGTAGCGGGTAACGTGCTGTTTATTCCTATTCACCACGGCAAACCTGGCGTCAACGGCCTGACCGGCGAACATCACGATCCCGACGTCAACACCCCGGCTTATAAAGAGATCGCCGTCAGCATGACGAAACTGACGCGTACGCCGCAGCCGAATCCTATTCCGCGACATAATTTCCGCCACGGCCAGCGCACGCCGCTGGATCATTTGCCTGTTGAGCAGAAGTGGCAGCAGGAAGGCTATCTTCAGCCGCCTGAACATGTAGAACACCCGGAGAAATTCTGATGGCCGAACGACTTTCCTATTCCGTACCGCCGACGCGCACCGAGAAAACCGCTCAGGAAGCGATGGATGAGCTGGTGGAAAACCTGCATAAGCATGGTTTTCTGCGCCTGGCTAACGACGCGATCAAAGCCAATAACGATATCGGCAAAATTCTGGTTTCCGGGCTAAACCGACCGGGCACGCAGAGCGCGATTCAAAATCTTTCGCTGATAATGATGACGCTGAGCACCATTCCACCGGAGCGGCTTAACCATATTTTGCTGGCGGTACGCGACGCGGCGATGGCGATGAAGCCCGCCAGCGACGAAACGCAGCAGCAGTCTCACGCCGCGCCCGGCATTCGCGGCGTGCTGCATCTGCTGAATGATGAAAAATTGTGGCAGGGGTTGCGGCCGTTGTTCGCCGCGCTGGAGGCATTCTCAGCCGGTATGCAGCGCGAGGAGGAGAAGCCGATCACCCGCTATAGCGGAAAGCCGAGCAATGAGTAACGCCGAGTGGGTGCTGCTGCTGTCGCGCGGCCAGTTCGCGCTCACAATGGGAATGCATATTACGCTGGCTGCGCTGACGCTCGGGCTGTCGCCCTTTTTGCTCTGGTTCGAGGCGCGCTGGCTGTGGGGAAAGCAGCCGGGCGCGCGTGAGGCGCTGCACTTCTGGCTAAAGGTCTTTGCGCTGACGGTGGCGGTCGGCGCGGTGTCCGGCGTGGTGATGGAGGTGCAGTTCGGCACCCACTGGTCAGGACTGTCGCAAAAAGTCGGCGGCGTGATTGGCCCGCTGCTGTTCTATGAAGTGCTGGTGGCGTTTTTTCTTGAATCGGGGCTGACCGGCGTAATGCTGTTCGGTATGGGAAAAATCAGGCCGGGCATACATTTTATCGTTACCTGCTTCGTGACCCTCGGCGCGCTGCTGAGCGCTTTCTGGATCCTGGCCGCCAACTCCTGGCTTCAGACGCCGACCGGCTTTACGCGTGACGAGAGCGGGCGGTTTTTGCCGGAGAGCTGGACGATGGTGCTCTCCGCGCCTTCGTTCCCTTTTCGCTTCAGCCATATGCTGCTGGCCTCGCTAATCGCGGTGGCTTTTATGATAGCGGGCGTCGCCGCGCGCCGTTTGCTGCTCAACATGCAGGAGCAGGCGGCGCGTCGCATGCTGACTGCCGCGCTGTCCTTTACGCTGGTGGCGGTGCCGTTACAAATTGTCGTCGGCGATCTGCACGGTGAGAATACACTGGCGCATCAGCCTGCCAAGCTGGCGGCGATTGAGGGCAGCTGGCATCAGCCTGCGGCTAACGACGGCGAGCCGCTGCGGCTGTTCGCCTGGCCCGATCAGCAGGCGCAGCGCAACCGGCTCGAGCTGGCGATCCCCGATATCGCTTCGCTCTATCTGCGGCATAACCTCTCCGGCCATATCAAAAGCCTGAGCGAATTTGATCCCCAGACGATACCGCCGGTCGCGCCGGTGTTTTTCGCCTTTCGCTTGATGGTGGGGCTCGGCGTGGTGATGCTGCTCGCCAGCATCGTGGCAAACGTGCAGCACTGGCGCGGTCGGCTGACCCGCTCGCGGCGCTTGTTGAACATGCTGGTATGGCTGTCGCCAGCGGGCTTCATCGCCATGCTTTCCGGCTGGCTGGTGACGGAAATTGGCCGTCAGCCCTGGACGGTCTATGGCATGCTGCGTACCGCGGACAGCATCTCAGCGCTGTCGCTCTCGACGACCGTAGCGATACTCGCCGCCATTATCGTGATTTACGCTCTCAGTTTTGCACTGGGGCTGCGCTATCTGCTGCGGCTGATCTCTTCACCACTGCAGCCGAAGGGTGACGTTGTCACGCAGGAGATCAGGACTTCGCCATGACTATCGCTGACTTCGCTGCGCTGGCGCTGCTGCTTTCCATGCTGATCTACGTGCTGCTCGACGGCACCGATCTCGGCGTCGGCATACTCTTTCTCTGGTTTCGCGAAGAGTCGCAGCGTAAGCGCATGGTGGACAGCATTCTGCCCATCTGGGATGCCAATGAAACCTGGCTGGTGCTGCTGGCGGGCGGCATGTTCGCGCTTTTTCCCACGGTTTACAGCCTGCTGTTCAACACGCTGTGCGGACCGGTTTTCGCGATGGTGCTGGCGCTGTTTCTGCGCGGGCTGGCGCTGGAATATCGGGCGCAGGCACAGGAAGCGTTTCGCCACTGGCTGGATCGGCTGATGTGCGCCAGCTCGGCGCTGGCGGCTTTTCTTCAGGGCTGGTGCGCAGGCGTGGTGTTCGGCGCAGAGCCGCATCGCGGGCTGGAGATCGGTTTCTCGCTGACGCCGTTGCTGTGCGGTCTGGGGCTGGTGGTGATCTATGTGTTGCTCGGCTGCTGCTGGATCCGCTGGCGCATCGGCGAGGATGTCGAGGAGAAGGCCAGCCCGCTGGCCTGGCTGTGCTGGGTGCTTTCGCTGGTGCTGTTTCTGTCGGTGATGCTGCTTAACCACGATATCTGGATAACCGCCTGGCAGCGCTGGCCCGGCAAGATCGCCGTCGCGCTGATTTTGCTTCTGTGGCTGGCCCAGCTGGTCGCGCTGTGGCGCGGTCGGGCGACATGGCAGCTGGCGCTGACGCTGGGCCTGATCGCCGCGGTGTTCGCTGGCGTCGCCTGCGGTTTTTATCCCTGGCTCATTCCCTGGCAGCAGGATCTGCATCACAGCGCCGCTCCAGCGGCTACACAACTTTTTGTGCTGATCGGCACTCTCATTATTATGCCGCTGACGCTGCTCTATCACAGCTGGGCTTTTTGGGTGTTTCGCGGCAAGGTGCGCTAAGCCTTGCCGCTCTCCGCCTGCTGGCGCGCCAGGGTTCGTGCCAGAATAGAGGAGTAGAGCGGTTTGCCGCCGAGAAACTGCGCCAGCAGCGTCGCGCCCAGCCCGGTGACGATCATCGGCAAGATCAGCTGATAGTTATCGGTCATCTCCAGCACCAGCACGATGCCGGTCAGCGGCGCGCGCACCGAGGCGGCGAGCAGCGCGCCCATTCCGGCAATAGCGAAGGTGGCGGGTTGCAGATGGTAGAGCGGAAAAATGTCCGCCATCAGCACGCCGAACGCGGTGCCCAGCACGGTGCCGAGTGCCAGCATCGGCGCGAAAATACCGCCTGGCGCGCCAGAGCTGAAGCAGAGCAGTGTGGTAAACAGTCTCACCGCAAAAATTACCAGCAGCACGCCGAACGTGTAGTGGCCGCCCGTCGCCTGCGGAATAAGTTCGAATCCGCCGCCGGTGCCCGGCGCGAACCACAGCGCCAGCAGACCACAGCCGCCGCCCAGCAGGCCGCCCGTCGCGACCGCGCGCCAGATGCGCCCGGCATAGAGGCGGGCAAACGTATCCTGAAAGAGAAAAATCAACCGGTTAAGCAGTACACCCACCATGCCGAACAGCATACCCAGCACCAGATAAAGCCACAGCGTCTCGACCGGCGCGTCCGCCAGTTTCCCTACGGAGATAACCGGATGCGCGCCGTTGAACAGGCGAAACACAATGCTTGCCATAATGACGCCGGTAAAGACCGCTTTGATTGAGATAAGGTTGTAGCGAAACTGCGGGCGCATCTCTTCAATAATAAAGAGTATGCCCGCCAGCGGCGCGTTAAACGCCGCCGCCAGCCCGGCCGCCGCGCCGGTCGCCAGCAGGGAATGGCGCGCTTCGTCGCTGCGAATGCGCAGCATATCGAGCACCATACGGCCGATATTGCCGCCAAGCTGCACCGTCGGCCCTTCGCGCCCCAGCACCATACCCGCGCCGAGCGTTCCCATCCCGCCAAAGAATTTTACCGGGATGACGCGCCACCAGCGCACCGGGCGCAGCTCTTCCAGCGCGCCTTCAATTTCGGGAATGCCGGAGCCTGCCGCTTCCGGGGCGAAACGCCGCACGAGGAAATAACCAGCCATTGCCAGCAGCGCGGAGAGCGAGAACGCCAGCGCCCAGAGTGTCCAGCCAGAGTGCAGCGCCGGAGCGGCCACCGACATTCGCCAGTGTTGCACCCAGCTGACCGCTTTAGCGAACGCGCTGCCGACCAGCCCGACGATGATGCCGACCAGCGCGGCGGAAATAAGCACCGCGACAGGCGTTTTATCGCGATTGAGCAACGCCCGGAACATGCGATTGCGTGCCGGGATCGACTGGGGAACATTAACTGAGGAGTGTGCTTCGTTGTTCACAATCATTCACTGCTGCGAAAAAAAGGGGCTTAAGTGTACTGCAATCCCCTTTTTCCGTCCCGCGTTGAGATCATCTGATTCTTAACGAAGCGTGACAAGGCGGCTATTCCGCTTCGGCCGCCTCCTCAATCATCTCCTCGCCCTGATTATGGATATTCCCCACCTTTTTCGTCACCGGATGCCAGCGAAACGCCTTCTCAGGCAGCGCCGCTTCTTCCGCGACTTGTTGCGCACGCTCCGGGGAGGTGTCCGCGCTCAGCCACTCTTCTACCGCGTCGGGGCGCAGCACCAGCGGGCGGCGGTCGTGAATATCCACCATGCCTTTGTTGCTGGCTGCGGTAACGATGACAAAGCCCTCATGGCCATGATCTTTATCGAAGGGCGCTTTGCCAATGGCGGCGAAGAAAAGCGGCTCTTGCTGCTGGTGATAGATAAAATAGGGCTGTTTGCGGTCACCCTCTTTTTTCCATTCAAACCAGCCGTCGGCCGGTACAACCGCGCGGCCATGGTGCCACAGCGGCTTAAACATGCGCCCGGTCGGCGCGGTTTCGCTGCGCGCATTAATCAGCGGCTGTTTATGCCACCATTCCGGGCCGTAACCCCAGAAAACCGGATCGAGATGGAAATGTTCGTCACGCATATTAAGCAACAGCACGCGGGTGCCTGGCGCGACGTTGTAGCGAGCGACAGGTTCGGGGTCGTAAATCAGTTCGTCGTCTTCAATGCCGAGTGCGTCAAAATAGGCGTTCCGGCTGCGATATTGCGCAAAGCGTCCACACATAGTCATTACCTCCGCTGTTAAGCATAGCTCTATCTCCGGTCGCGTTTTAATTCCGCATAAAAAGTAACAGGTATCGCCGCGATGGATAAAAGCGTGGTCGTAAAGGTGGATGGATGGCGACAGGTTAAAACTCTCCGTAAAGCGATGTCGTAAAAATAAGCTGACGCGCGATTTACCCTTTATTTGTGATGCGATCGACTGTTAAACGAAGCGCAGGGCGGCTGGCTAAAATCTATTTCTCCTCTTCGCCAGGAATTACCCCCGAAAAGTGACTATCCTTCTATTAAATAAATGACTTTCAGGAGGGAAGATGAAGTTTTTCTATTTCGTTTCGCTTATCGCCGCTGCTGGTTACCTGCTGGCTTTCTTGCCCAAACTACGTACCAAACGTGAACCTGTCGCTTATTGGGGATGCTGGGCTTATCTGGCCGCAAACGCCGTTTACTGGGCGATCTATGCGCTACGTTATTATTTCCATTTTTAACTGCAGAAATAGTCTGCCGCAGGAGAAGAAATGCCTGAAAATAAGCGTGACCTGATGCCTTACTTACTTTATTACTGCCAGTCTCGCCTGCTGGTAGAGAATATTGACGGCCATGTGGTCGATATCGGCGGCGCGGAGCAGGTTGGCGGTAAGCTTCGCTGGCAACTTGACGGCAAGGATGCGAAGGGCACCACAGAGAATGAAGCTGACGAAATGCTGGAAGATGTTGCGCAGCATCTGAGCTTTTTGTTTGTTGACGGGCAGTTCACCAGCCTGCCGGATGTGCGCGGCGAATATGGCGACCGTCTGGATAATGCGCCGTCGCGCGAGATTTCGCTGCCGGAGCTAAACGACAGCGATGAAGGTATCGTGCGTTAACTGCCGCCAGGCTGCCTGTGGCAGCCTGGACGACCTGTTTAGCTGGCGGCGCGCTGCGACGCCATGCCCGGCACCAGAATAACCTTGCGGCAATCATCCTTGCGCTTCTCAAAGATCTCATAGCCGTGCGCCGCGTCTTCAAGCGGCATATGGTGCGTGACAATCTCTTCCGGCGTCAGCAGACCCTGTTCGATCAGCGACAGCAGGCGCGGCAGATAAGCCTGCACGTGCGTTTGTCCCATCTTGAAGGTCAGCCCTTTATCAAAGGCGTCGCCAAACATAAAGCCATGAATAAAGCCAGCATAGACGCCCGGCACGCTCACCACGCCGCCGCGTCTGACCGCAGCGATACACTGGCGCAAGGCTTTGCCGCTGCTGCCTTCCAGCTTCAGGTTGCTTAGCACCGTTTCGGTCAGGCTGCCTTTGGCTTCAAAGCCGACGGCGTCGATTACCGCGTCTACGCCGCGATGATTTTTGGTGTGTTCGATGATCCACGCGGCCGGATCGTCGATATCGTCAAAGTTAATAGGCGTGACGCCGTAACGCTGACGGGCGAACTCCAGCCGGTAGTTGTTATGGTCGATCATAAAAATCTCTTCCGCGCCGACCAGGCGCGCGCAGGCGGCGCTCAACAGCCCGACCGGCCCCGCGCCGAAAATTGCGACGCTGGAGCCTTTGTCCAGGCCAGCGTTCTGCACCGCCTGCCAGGCGGTCGGGAGAATGTCGGAAAGAAACAGCACCTTATCATCCGGCAGCGCCAGCGGCACTTTAAACGGGCCGACGTTAGCTTTCGGCACCCGCACATACTCCGCCTGACCGCCAGGCACGCCGCCGTATAGATTGCTGAAGCCGAACAGCGCCGCTGGCGGCGTAATATTCTTTTTATTCAGGATGGCGCCGCGACCGCTGTTGGTGGTTTCGCAGGCGGCATACTGATGCAGATGGCAGTAAAAACAGTCGCCGCAGGCGATAACGAAAGGCACGACGACGCGATCGCCAACGGCGACGCTGGTCACTGCCGCCCCCGCCTCAACCACTTCGCCCATAAATTCATGGCCGAAAATATCGCCATGATCGGTGCCGGGAATTTTGCCGCGATAGAGGTGCAGGTCAGAGCCGCAAATCGCTGTGGCCGTAACGCGCAAAATAATATCGTCTGGCTCCTGCAGGACAGGATCGGGAACGGTTTCAACGCGAACCTGGTGCGGGCCATGATAGGTCAGTGCTCTCATAACAACGTCCTTTCTTGATGAGTGTGCCGGTCGCCATGACGCAACACGGGACTCCACGCCAGCGGCGCACGCTTCCCCGACATTACAGGCGCGCCTGGCGTGGCAGGCGGGGATGTTTTAAGCCTGGCCGCAGATACGGGTTAAGCAAGCGCGGCGGCTGTTGCGCAATCAGGCGAGACGGCAAACCGTTAGAAAAACGCTTAAAAAAAATACTGGATATAACAACAGTATCCTGTATACTTATTCAACAGCCCGAACGGCTGGGTACGTTTGCATGAGGTGACGCTGATGATGTTCTCTACTGAAAATCTTTCTGCTCTCAACGCTTCTGTCCTGATGAGCAGCCGTGAAATCGCCAGACTGACAGGCATCACGCACGGCGAAGTAAAACGTTTGATCAAAAGCCTGGAAACCGCGCAGCGGCTTTCACAGCCGGTGACGATCAACCTTTACGAGCATGAAGGAGAGATGCGTCAGGAGTTTTGCCTGAACAAGCGCGACTCGCTGTTAGCCGTAGCGCGCCTGTCGCCGGGCTTTACCGCCGATCTGCTGGACAAATGGCAGGAGCGCGAAAAAGTGGCGCATCTGCCTGACTTTACCAATCCTGCTGAGGCGGCACGCGCCTGGGCGGAGCAGTTCGAGCAGCGCCGCGCCGCGGAAGAGCAACTGGCGCTCTCAGCCCCAAAGGCGGAATTTTTTGATCGGTTTGTCGAGGTGACCGATTCGCTCGGCTTTCGCCAGCTGTGCAAAATGCTGAAAGTGAAAGAGCCGGAGTTTCGCCAGTTCCTGCTGGAGCGCAACATCATGTACCGCGACAAAGGCACGCTGACGCCGCAACACCATCATATGCAGGCGGGTTACTTTACGCTGCGCTCAGGCGTTGGGGAAAACCAGCATGCGTTTTCACAGGCGCGCTTTACCGCGAAAGGGGTGAAATGGGTCGCCAGCCTGTGGGCGGGACATATCGCCACGCAGCCGAAAGGCGTTGCCGCCTGATCGTTGCCGCTGTAAACAAAAAAACCGGTCGCTGACCGGTTTTTTTATGCCTGGCCGCCAGCGGCGCGCGCTAAAGTCCATCGACAATAGTGATCATCGCCTCTGCCACGCTGGCGCGTTCAGCACGGGCGCGCTGGTAGGCTTCGGAGTGGTAGCAGGCGAGCGCGCTCTGATAGTCATCGAACTCGATTAACACATGCTTCTGAAAGGTTGCGCCTTCCAGCGCCGTCGCTTCGCCGCCGCGCGCCAGGAAACGCGCATTGAACTGCTGAAATGCGGCGGGTGCCAGCGCCATGTAGTGCTGATATTGCGTTGGATCGTGAATAGTAACGTGCGCAATCCAGTATGCGGCCATGTTTTACTCCGGTTGAGAAAGGATCTGCTTCGCCAGGCTGGCGGCTTCGGTGAGATGCTCATAGACCGCCTGTTTGGCACGCGGTGCATCGTTCTGCTCGATCGCCTGACAGATGCGCGACATGCGCTCAAAACCCGCCATTTCGCGCTCCGGCCAGGCAAGCGTCAGGGCGCGAAGGCGGCTGATCCGGCTGTTCATGCGCTGCACGATCTCCCAGGCGATGGTGTGGTTCGCCACGCTAAACAGGGTTTCGTAAAAGGCCTGCGACGCCTCGACGCGTTTGATATCGTCATGCTCCCGTGACGCTTGCGCAATCTGCTGCAGCTGCTGGCGTAACAGTGCCTTATCGGCGTCCGTGGCGCGCTGCGCGCAGTCAAAAGCCGCTTCCTGTTCCAGCAGCAGACGAATGTTGTAAATCTGTTCGGCGATCTCCCACGTCAACAGCGCCACAATCGGCCCTTTTTTCGGCAGGATCTCTATCAGGCCTTCTGCTTCCAGATAGCGGATAACCTCCCGCACCACGCTGCGGCTGACGCCGAGCTGCTCGGTAAGCTGACGCTCCACCAGCCGATCGCCGGCCTTGAAATAACCGGCGATAATCGCCTGACGCACTTTTTTCAGCGCCAGTTCGCGCAGTGTGACCGGCGCGTTTTCAATTCTCAGAGAATGGTTATCAACCATCAAATCCCTCTGTATTCAATTAAATAATGAAACCTGACGCGGGTCCGGCTGCGCCCTGATGTGACTTACTATTAACACTGAATAATCGGGATGCGCAATGACCGCGCCGCGCTTGCGGTTAAGCCCCGACATCCTTAATTCGGCCTGCCTCACACTTTTGCACTCTGCTAAAAAATAGTGCCTCGCTGTGATTGCCAGCGTGCAATGCCTTGAAGCGCTGGACTTTTTCGCGTTCCCTCTTCGCCTGTGCTGACGAGCAGGCTGCAAAAGCGGCAAAAACATCCCCTCTAAAAATATATTTGAAAATCAACACAATGAAAGGGTTAACCCTGATACTGATGGCACAATTTCGATATGTCGTATGATGGTATACCATATTTTGACATGTTGTTTTCTCCAGTGCTATACCACTCCCGAAACATTCATTTAGCAATTCGTTAACTTTCAGGAGAGGACTATGCATCCCGCCATTCGTAAAACACTGGTGACCACCGAAACGCTGTACGTTGACGGCGGCAAAGCCGCCGCTAAGCCGCTGGTCATGATCGCCGCCGCCGCTGTGGTGAAAAACCCCTGGGCCGGTCAGGGCTACGTTGAAGATCTCGCCCCGCAAATCCGTGAGTTTGCGCCGGTGTTGGGCGAGCTGCTTACCCGTCTGATCCTGAAAGAAGCGGGCAGCGGCGAAAACGTGGAGGCCTTCGGCAAAAGCGCCGTGGTGGGGCTGGACGGCGAACTGGAGCACGCTTCCGCGCTGATCCATACGCTGCATTTCGGCAACCACTATCGCAGCGCGGTGCAGAGCAAAAGCTACCTGGCTTTCAATAATACGCGCGGTCCGGCCAATACCCCCGTGCTGATCCCGATGATGCACAAAAACGACGAAGGCAGCCGCGAACACTACCTGACCATGCAGTTCAATATCGGCGACGCGCCGCGCTACGACGAGATCGTTATCGCGCTGGGCGCAGCGCTGGGTGGCCGCCCGCATCATCGTATCGGCAACCGTTACTCCGACCTGAAAGAGTTAGGCCATGATGCGCAAAACCCAGCTGCTGTGTAACAGCCAGATGCGCGTCAGCTATCTCGAAGCTGGAAAAGGCACGCCGCTGGTGCTGATCCACGGCGTCGGCATGAATGCTGAATCCTGGTTTCCGCAGATTGAGACGCTGAGCGCGCACTTCCGGGTGATTGCGGTTGATATGCCTGGCCACGGCGAGAGCGAGGCGTTCAGCCGACCTGTCGCGCTGCCGGACTATGTTGCCTGGCTGGCCGAATTCCTGAACCAGCGCCCGGAGTCGCGCTTTGCAGTCGCGGGGCATTCGATGGGCGCGCTGATTACCGCCGGGCTGGCGATCGATCATCCGGAGCAAGTGAGCCACGCCATCGTTATGAGCGGCGTCTATCGCCGCAGCGACGCGGCGCGCCAGGCGGTATTGCAGCGCGCTCAGGAACTGGCGGCGGGCGATGCCCAGCTTGACTCGCCGCTGGCGCGCTGGTTCGGCGACGACGAGCGCGAGATGGCGCTGCGCGAGCGCGTCGGCGAGTGGCTGCAGCAGGTCAATCTTCAGGGCTATGCCGCCGCCTATCAGGCGTTCGCCAGCGGCGACGAGGTGTACGCCGATCGCTGGGACGAAATGCAGTGTCCGGTGCTGGTGCTGACCGGCGAACTGGATGCGAATTCGAATCCGCAGATGGCGCGCGCTATGGCTGACGCAGCTCCGTTTGGGCAGGCGGTGATTATCGCCAACGCGCGCCATATGGTGAATCTGACGGACGCGGATCGTGTCAGTCAGGAGATGATGGCCTTTTTAACCGCGCCCGTCGCGGCGGGAAAACAGATCAACACAGTGGCAGGAGTTTCTCATGCAGACAGATAAACGCAGACAGCTGCGCGACGCGTTCGGCGCCTTTATGACGGGCGTCACCGTTGTAACCAGCCGTGACAAAGCGGGTCAGCCGATAGGCTTTACCGCTAACTCTTTTACCTCGGTGTCGCTCGATCCAGCGCTGCTGCTGGTCAGCATCGACAAGCGTTCGGCAAACTTCGCCAACTTCACCGAGTGCGCTCATTTCGCGGTGAATATCCTGGCGGAGCAGCAGAAAGAGACCTCGAATATCTTCGCGTCAAAGTTAGAGGATCGCTTCGCGCTGGTGGAGTGGCGCGCCAGTGAAAACGGCACGCCGCTGCTGGACGGCAGCTCCGCCTGGTTCGACTGCTCGCTGCATCAGGTGGTGGACGCGGGCGACCATGCGCTGTTGATCGGTAAGGTAGAGGGCTTCGACTCTCAGGCGACTGCGGGGCTGGGCTACTATCGCGGCGCCTATTTCACGCCGTATCAGAACGCGCAAACCCTGATTAACCGCCTGAGCGTCGAGGTCAGCGCCCTGATCGAATGCAACGGCCACGCGATTATGATGCAAAAAGAGGGCGCGGCCAGCCTGCCTTCACGCCACGTCGCCGACGGCAGCGTCAGCGATACCCTGAATACGCTGATTGCCGATCTGGGCGTCAACGCCAGCCCTGGCTTCGTCTATTCGGTTTACGAAGATCGCCAGAGTAATAAGCAGCACATTGTTTTCCTCTGCGCGCTGCCTACCGACAGCACGCCAGTCGCGCTTAACAAAGGCGAATGGCTGGATCTGGAAAAAATTTCTGCGCTTTCCATCAAGGATTCGGCACTGAAATCGCTGATGAATCGCTTCGTCAGAGAGAATAGCGTCGGCAATTACAGCATCTATTACGGCGATGAAATCAACGGTTTAATAAAACAATTCGCCAGCTGAAACTCGTACCGGGGTACCCTATGAAACTGTCACTCTTTATCCATATGGAACGCATCTCGCCCGATGAGCCGCAGGATAAGCTTTACCAGGAAATGATGGAGCTGTGCGAAATGGCGGACAGCGCCCGCATGCACGCCATCTGGACCGGCGAACATCACGGCATGAACTTCACCATCGCGCCGAACCCGTTAATCAACCTGGCGGATCTGGCGAACCGTACCAAAAACGTCCGGCTCGGCACCGGCACGGTGATCGCGCCCTTTAACCATCCGCTGCGCCTGGCGGGCGAGGCGGCGATGACCGATATCATTACCGGCGGTCGTCTGGAGCTGGGTATCGCACGCGGCGCTTACAGCTACGAGTATGAGCGCATGATGCCGGGCCTGACTGCATGGGATGCCGGCCAGCGCATGCGAGAACTGGTGCCTGCGGTGAAAAAACTGTGGGAAGGGGATTACGCTCACGACGGCGAGTTCTGGCAGTTCCCGCTCTCTACCTCGTCGCCGAAGCCGAAACAGCAGCCGCATCCGCCCATCTGGATCGCCGCGCGCGATCCCAACAGCCATGAGTTCGCCGTGACCCACGGCTGCAACGTGCAGGTCACGCCGCTGCATCAGGGTGAAGAGGAGATTGTGCGTCTGGCGCAGTGCTTCCATGAAACGCGCCAGCGCCTGGCACCGGAAAAGCCGCTGAAAATCATGCTGCTCCAGCACGGCTATGTTGCAGAGAACGAAGCGGATGCGCAGCAGGCAGCCGAAGAGCTTAACCGCTTCTACAACTACTTCGGTGCCTGGTTCAAAAATGAACGCCCGGTCAGTCAGGGGCTGATTCAGCCGCTGAGCGATGCCGAAATCCGCGCCAACACCTACTACTCCGCCGAAGCGATGCGCAAGAACCTGGCTATCGGCAGCGCCAATGAGGTGATAACGCGCCTCAAGCATTACGAAGCGCTGGGATATGACGAGTTTGCGCTCTGGATCGACAGCGGTATGACGTTCGAACGCAAAAAAGCGTCGCTGACGCGCTTTATCAACCAGGTCATGCCCGAATTTCATTAACAGGTGCCGAGATGGAATCGTTCAAACTCTTTATAAATGGTCAGTTTGAGTCGGGGGCCGCCACGTTCGACTCGCTGGATCCCGCCACCGGGCAGCCGTGGGCGACTATCGCCGAAGCGCGAGCGGAAGAGGTCAACCGCGCCGTTGAGGCGGCGCAGCGGGCGTTTAACGCGCCGGAATGGCGCGACCTGACCGCCTCGGCGCGCGGCAAACTGCTGATGCGGCTCGCGGATCTTGTCGAGCGAAACGCGGAGGAGCTGGCGCGGCTGGAGACGCTGGATACCGGGAAAATTATCCGCGAAACCCGCGCGCAGATCGCCTACGTCGCCGAGTATTACCGTTACTACGCGGGACTGGCCGACAAGATGGAAGGGCGCGTGCTCAGCATTGATAAAGCTGACACGGAAACCTGGACGCGTCGCGAGCCGGTGGGCGTTGTGGCGGCGATTGTTCCTTGGAACAGCCAGCTGTTTCTTTCCGCCGTAAAGATCGGCCCGGCGCTGGCGGCGGGCTGTACGCTGGTGGTCAAAGCCGCCGAAAGCGCGCCAACGCCGCTGCTGGCTTTTGCCCGCCTGATTGCGGAAGCCGGTTTTCCACCCGGCGTCTGTAACGTCATCACCGGCTTCGGCGACAGGTGCGGCACGGTACTGACGACCCATCCCGACGTGGCGCATATCGCCTTTACCGGCGGACCAGAAACGGCGCGTCATATCGTGCGCAACAGCGCGGAAAACCTCAGTAAAACGACGCTGGAGCTGGGCGGCAAGTCGCCGTTTATCGTCTTTGACGACGCCGATCTGGAGAGCGCGGCCAATGCACAGGTGGCGGCGATCTTCGCTGCGTCTGGTCAGAGCTGCGTCGCCGGTTCGCGTCTGCTGGTGGCAGAAAGCATTAAAGAACGCTTTTTGGCAACGCTGGTTGAGCGCGTCCAGCGCATCGTGATCGGCGCGCCGCAGGAGATGGCGACGCAGTTCGGCCCGCTCTGCACCCAACAGCAGAAAACCCGTGTTCAGACGCTGGTCGCCCGATCGCTGGAGCAGGGCGCGCGGCTGCTGACCGGCCACTATGACATCGACCGTCCTGGTTACTACTACCCGCCGACCATACTTGACTGCTCCGATACCCCGCACGCGGAAAGCGTGGTGAACGAGCTGTTCGGCCCGGTGCTTTCGGTGGTGAGTTTCCGCGACGAGGCGGACGCTATCCGCCTCGCCAACGATACCGCCTACGGCCTGGCGGCGGGCGTCTTCACGCAGAACCTGGCGCGCGCGCATCGCGTCACCAGGGCGCTGCGCAGCGGCGTCGTCTGGATCAATACCTACCGCATGGTGTCACCGCTGGCCCCGTTTGGCGGCTACCGCCTCTCCGGCCACGGTCGTGAAGGAGGCATGGAGGCGGCGCTGGAGTTTACCACCACCAAAACGGTATGGCTGCGCACCAGCGATGAGCCAATCGGCGATCCTTTCGTTATGCGTTAACCCCTTTTTCACACCAGGAAAAGACGTCACGGAAGGCGTTACCCGCAGGCGCGCGCCGCACGGATATCGGCCTCGCGCCTGACGTAAAGGATTAACCCAAAAGCCCGTTTGTTGCCGGGGCCATGATGGCCTCCGGCCAGGCTTTGCCGCTGTTCACGTAAAGAACCCTACAAATCACAAAATAAAAATCCCCAGTGCGGAGGATAAAATGTCTCAAAACAACGTGATAGAAAATAAATCGGTGGACTATGTGCCGGAAAACGAGCGGCACGGTCAGGCGCGGAGCCTGTTCACCCTGTGGTTCTGCACCAATATTGCGCCGCTGGCGGTCGTGACCGGCGCAATCTCTACGCAGACGTATCATCTTAATATTCTGTCGGCAATCTCGGCGATAATTGCCGGTCATCTGTTCGGCGGGCTGTTTCTGGCGCTTACCTCGGCGCAGGGACCGCGCGTCGGGATCCCCCAGATGGTGCAGAGCCGCGCGCAGTTCGGTCGCTACGGCTCGCTGCTGGTGATCTGCTTCACCACGGCGATCTATCTCGGCTTTTTTATCTCCAACGTGACGCTCTCCGGCAAGGTCATCAATAATGTTATTCCGGCGCTGCCGATCCACAGCGCCACGATCCTTGGCGCGGTAGCGGCGACGCTGATCGGTATCGTCGGCTACCGCTTTATTCACCATATCAACAAGGTGGGTGCCTGGGTGATGGGCATAGCGCTGGTCACTGGTCTGTTCGTCATGCTCGGTCATCCTTTACCAGCAGATTTCTGGCAGCGCGGCAGCTTCAGTCTGAATGGCTGGTTCGCCACCTTTTGTATCTGTGCGGTGTGGCAGATCAGCTTTTCGCCCTATACCTCCGACTATTCCCGCTATCTGCCCGCCAATATTGGCGTATTCAGACCCTTTATCTGTACCTGGCTTGGCGCATGCTGCGGCACGATCCTGGCGTTTTTGTTCGGCGTAGTGGCGGTGAACCTGGTCGGCGGGGAGGGCGATGCGATGGCGGCGGTGCGTCAGGCGACCGGCTGGCTCGGCCCGATTCTGATGGTGCTGTTCTTAATGAATATCATCTGCCACAACTCGATGAATCTCTACGGTTCGGTACTCTCGCTGATTACCGCGGTGCAGACTTTCCGTCCGGCCTGGCTGCCGGCGGCGCGCGTGCGCGTTATGTTCTCGGCGGTGGTGCTGGTGGGCGGCGTGCTGGTATCGCTGGCGGCTTCGGCTAACTTCGTCTCCTTCTTCCTGAACCTGATATGGGCGCTGATTGGCGTGCTGATCCCGTGGAGCGTCATTAACCTGCTCGACTTCTACGTGGTGAAGCAGCAGCGCTATGATATTCCCTCGATTTTCCAGGCGGACGGCGGTCGCTATGGGCTGGTGAATGTTAACGCGCTGCTGGTCTACTTTGGGGGCGTGGTGGTGCAGATCCCCTTCGTAGAGAACGCCTTTTTTACCGGACCCTATGCGCATCTGATCCCCGGCGCAGATATCTCCTGGGTGATAAGCCTGGTCGTGACCAGCGTCGCCTATCTGCTGTTCCATAAAAAGGGGGCGCTGCTGACGGCGCCGCAGCAGCAGCGCGCGCAGTAGATCATCAATAAACGCGTGCTCTCTTGCTGCGGGTAAACGTGTGAGCTAGATCTTAAACCCTGGGTTTTATTCAGGACAGGGAGACGTTTTATGCTCAAAGCACCTTTAGCGCTACTGATGATGATGGCGGTTTCCGCAACGGCCGCGGAACCGTCATCTTCGCCGATACGGCCTCTACAGGTCGGTAATCTCACCATTCAGCAAGGCAAACCGGCAATCATTGTCTCTACCACCGGCAACGATGAGGAGGGCGCGCTGAAGCTGGCGCGTCAGGCAGCGCAAACGCCACAGGTTCAGGTTGTTGAACTGCGCGTCGATAAGCTCGATTTCGCTACTCATGTCGATAAGGTCACGCAGCTCGGTCAGGCAATGCGGCGCGAGCTAAAGGGTAAACCGCTGCTGCTGACGCTGCGCACCAAAGGCGAAGGGGGCAGCCTGTCGCCAGATGACGCCAGCTATATCGCACTCTATCAGCAGTGGCTTGAGGCAGGTTTCGCCGATCTTATCGATATCGAAATGCGCATTGGCGCGCAGGCGGTGGATCAGCTGGTGGCGCAGGCGCACCAGCATCATGTCGCGGTCATCCTCTCTTATCACGATTTTCAGGCTACGCCGGATAACGCCGATATGCTGCGGCGTCTGTCATGGCAGGCGGCCCACGGCGCGGACATCCTTAAAATTGCGGTGATGCCGAAGACGCCGCAAGATGTCAGCCGCCTGACCGACGTCACCTGGCAGATGCGCCAGCGCAGCGACAAGCCGCTGCTGACGATGGCAATGGGCGGGCTGGGGGCGGTGACACGTGTGTCGGGCGAGGTGTTTGGCAGCAACCTGACTTTTGGCACGCTGGGCGAGGCGTCCGCACCGGGACAGCTCGACGTGCAGGCGCTGGACCAGGTGCTGACGACGCTGCATAAGGCGAACGCGTCGTGATGTAAACCACTACCGGGCAGAATGTTATCGCGTGCAGGATGGCGTCGACACCACGAAAAACGGGTCTGCAACACCCCTCCTGACAGCCTGCTGATCGCGCCGCGCTTTATATCACCCGGAAGCAGGATTTCACCAGAGACAACGCAATCGCACAGCAGGGCGCGTATTGCGCTGCGGTCATCATCCGGCTCAGCGATAGAGCTTAAGATTGCCCGTAAGGCGGGTAATCGCTTTTTTCGGCCCTGCCAGTCCCAGCGCCACCAGTTCGATCTGCGGACTGGCGGCGTCGCGCATGCGCGCTTCATATTCGTCATAAGTTTTACACGACTGCGCCAGCGCGCTAAAGGGCATGGCGAACAGCGTCTCGTCTGCCGCGCTGCGCTGGTGCAGCTCGCGTAAATAGTCTCCTGAAGCCAGCAAAACCGGCAGCGGGGCGGTGATGACGCCGGGAAAGGTCACGCCATCCTGGCTCTGCAGCGCCGCGCCGACCAGGTTATCAATGGCGCGGCCAAAGCTAATGCCAACGACGCTGGCGGCATTCATCGCCAGCCCAGGCGGGAGATCTTTGTCGATGATAAGGGTGCAACGGTGAAGATCGGCATCGAATCGCATAGGTTCCTCTGAAAAAAGCCGTTCGGGCAAGAGGTAAAATTATGCGCGTTTATTGCGGGTGAGTGCTTGCGAATAGGCCAGGTAAAAGGAATGATTTGGGCAGACTCTTTCTTACCATCAGATAAAAAAGGCAAAGGCTACCCTTAATGGCGTTAAGTAAGGCAGAAATCAAAATTCTCACGCAGCTGCAACAGGAGGGCCGCATAACCAATCAGGAGCTGGCGGAAAAAGTCAATATGTCGGCCTCACCCTGCTGGCGAATGGTGCGCAAGCTGGAGAGCGACGAGGTAATTCAGGGCTATCGAGCCGTGCTCAACCGTAAAAAAATCGGTCTCAACGTGATGGTATTTGTGCGCGTCATTATCGACAGCCACAGCGAGGCGCAGGCGCGAAAGTTTGAGCAGGAGGTGAGCGCGCTGGAAAATGTGGTGGCCTGTTACAGTATCGGCGGCGATACCGATTTTTTGCTGCAGGTGGTCGCCGCCGATCTCGACAGCTACGCCGATTTCGCCATGGGCGTAGTGCGTCGGCTTCCGGACATAAAAGAGATGCAAAGCATGTTCGTGCTCAAAGAGATAAAGGGGCTGAGCGCCTGGCCGCTGGGCAATACGGCAAGCTGAATAGCTCTTGCCGCAACAGGAATCCGTTCTTCGGCGCGTCAGCCCTGGCTCATCTGACGGAAGCGCGCCGCTTTGGCCCGGTTGCCGCATACCGCCATGCTGCACCAGCGGCGGCGATGCGCTTTGGTGCGATCGTAAAACCACAGCGTGCAGTCGGGATGCTCGCACTCACGCACCAGGGAAAAATCGCCGTTAACCAGCAGATCTGCGGCCAGCTCTGCGACGGGGCCCAGCTGCTGTTCCGGCGTTGCGGCAGCGTATATGCGCCGGTATTCAGGGCTGCCGTCGCTGCTCAGCGCCAGTTCAATATGGCTGGCGGCGCTGCGCAGAAAGCGGTTGAGCTCGTCCGGCTGCCACGTTTCTCCTCTTTTCCGCTGCTGTACTGCGTGCAGAATGACGTCGCGTAGCTGACGTGCCGCCACCAGCAATGCGCCCTTATGCCGCTCTGGCTCAGCACGCCCTGTGGACCATCCCGCTGCGCTCAGCCAGCGAATGACATCTTCATCGGTTTGAAAGAAATCGTGCGGCTGACCATTGACCTGCGCCACGGTGTTAAGAAAATCCAGCGCTATATGATCGCCAATGTGCAATGGAGCCGAAGGCAAATCCTCTCTGTCTTTTTCTTTCATCTCTCTCGATCCAATAAGTAACCACTAAAGACAATGTTAACAGGTTATTTTAAGCTGTCCAGCGCTGGAGCGGCTCGTATGGTATTAACCGCGCGGTGATGGGAGAAGAAAAAAATAACTGCTATAAAACACTTTTAAAGGTTATCTGTTTGTGTCAGGGTAAATACGTAACTCGTAAAATTGTTCTTTAACGGTTAAGGGGAGTTCCTTATGATCAGCAATCCGCATTACCCTGTGCATTACCGCTATGTTGAAGCCGATGGCGTGCGCGTTTTCTACCGCGAGGCGGGCAATCCTGAGCGACCTACGCTGCTGCTGCTGCACGGCTACCCAAGCGCTTCGTATCAGTTCCGCGATCTTATTCCCTTACTGAGCGATACATTCCATCTGGTGGCGCCCGATCTGCCCGGCTTCGGTTTCACCGAGGTGCCGGATGAGCGACATTATGTTTACAGCTTCGATGCGCTGGGCGAGACGCTGACCGCTTTTGTTGATGCGCTTAAGCTGGAACGTTATGCGCTCTACGTGTTTGATTACGGCGCGCCGAGCGGGCTGCGGCTGGCGCTGGCCCGTCCTGAGCGGGTCACCGGGCTGATTTCTCAGAACGGCAACGCCTATCTGGAAGGGCTGGGCGATGCGTGGCAGCCGATCCGTCGCTACTGGGCGCAGCCGACAGCGGAGAACCGCCAGGTTGTGCACGATAACGTGCTGAATCTGGCCGGAACCCGCTGGCAATATCTGCATGGCGTCAGCGATGAGACGCTGGTCGCGCCGGAAGGTTATATGCTTGATTCGTTACTTATGGAGCGACCCGGCAACAAAGAGATTCAGCTGGATCTCTTTCTGGATTACGCCAGCAACCTGACGCGCTATCCAGATTTTCAGCGATTCTTCCGCGAGAGGCAGCTGCCGACGCTGGTGATTTGGGGCAAAAACGATCCCTTTTTTATTCCGCCGGGCGCGCAGGCTTACCTGCGGGATAACCCCAACGCGCAGGTGGAACTGCTGGATACGGGCCACTTCGCGCTGGAGACCCATGCGGTTTATATCGCGCAGCGCATCAGGGAGGTCATCGGAGGCGAAGCGGTTTAGATGGCGGATTTGCCCGGATAGCGTATGGTTAAACTTTGGCAGCACTGTTGAAATTAACCACCAGGGGGAAATATGGAATACGCTATCGCCAGTAATCTGGATGAGCTGAATGAACTGCTCAGCAGCGGCAAACACAAAGCGGTTGTTATTGGCTATGAGCTCTCCGCCGATGAGTTTTTCGGCATCGCAATGTACTGGGGCGACCGCGGCGCGAAAATCAAACGCGTTGACGGGAGTTTTCTGGTTAAGCTAGGGAAAAATGTCATTCCGCCGAACGACGACATTTAACTTCTTTTTGGGATAACCGGCTGGCCGCACTGATGGCGGCCAGCTGAAAGGGTTACTGAATTTCTGGCCACGCAATCGCGGGAATGCCGTTCAGCTGCGGCCTGGCGAACAGATATCCCTGGAAGTTGCTGATGCCTGCCGCTTCCAGCCACATCCACTCTTCCGGCTTCTCGACGCCTTCTGCGATAACGCTGATCTCCAGCGAAGAGCAGCATTTAAGAATCGCATGAACGATCGCCTGTTTCGGCCCGCTCTTGTGCACGTCAATGATCAGATTGCGATCGATTTTGATCTTGTCCGGCTGAAAGCGCGACAGCAGCGAGAGTCCGGCAAAGCCCGCACCGAAGTCGTCCAGCGCAATACTGATGCCGGCTGCTCTCAGCTGCTTAACGGCAATAGTGAATTCATCGAGGCGCGAAATCACCTCGTTTTCCGTCACCTCTACGACGACCTGCTCCGGCACCAGCCCGTTCTGTCTGATTTGCTCCAGCAAAATTTCCACCGCATTCGGCACCATCACCAGCGACATAGGCAGCAGATTGACGGATAACGTCTGGCCCTGAATATCGAGCTTTTTCGCCAGCGCAAAGGCGACGCCCTTCGCTTTTATATCGGCGGCATAAATTTTGTCGCCGGGAAACTGCGCGAAATAGTCAGCGGGCGCGCTGCCGTCCGGCGTGCGAATAAGCGCTTCCAGCGAGACAATCTGTTGCATCAGCGGATCGATGATCGGCTGAAAAGCGAAGCTACAGTCTGCGGCGTCAGGCGGCGCAATCGCTTTTTCCAGCGTTTCCTCTACGACAAAATGCAGGGTGTCGGTTGAAGGGATTTCAAAGTAGTTGGCTTTTTCTCGCGCCTCGACAAAGGTACGCAGGAATTGTAAGGCGCGATCGTCATAGGTGAGCTGGTACTTTGAGGTGCCTTTATCCAGCACCGCTTGCAGCACCGTCTCTTTGTCATACTTGCGTAGATCGAAGAGTTCCATGCCGACGTTGCCGAAGCGGCGCGAAGGAGAGTAGTCATACATTAATTCAACTAAATTGTGGTGACGGGTATCTGCGCAGATTCGGGCATAAATGGCGCGCACCGCCTCATCAGAACCTTCCAGAAGCTGGAAAAAATGGGTGCCGTCAAACAGCAGAATACCTGTGACGTCAAAAGTTTCATTAATCTTATTCGCGTTTACCGCTAAATTATCCAGCGTTTTTACAGGCACGTCGTCTGAAAGATGGCTGCGATAGATTATGGTTGTCAGCATGGATAATTCCGGTCTTAGTTTTTGTGAGCCACACATTACCAGAAGTCGCGCTGGTATTGTCTAGCGCTTTTTTTGAGAAGTAAAAAAATAGTTCGTGCGTCGCTGCCAGCTAATAAGCAGCGAAATTCGACAGCCGTTTCGCTTTATATTCCCGCCGGGTTGACGTTGCATTTTTATTTAAAGTTTAAAATTCCTAACCTTTTGAATGTGCAAAATTTCTTCAAATGACAAAACCACAAATTTTTTGTGCAATCAGTGCGGCCTAAAGTTGCATTTTGAATGCATTTTATCTATAACTGCAGAGGTGAGGCGCTGATGTCTGAAATCCACTTATGACATCGCTGTATAGCCGCTTCGCTTCAAATAACAGCCATCGGACAGGATGGCTGTTTTTTTTTGCCTTTCAGACGAGACGTTATATGCAGAGCGAACCCGATTTTATTGAAAAAACGTTATGCATTGCCGCCGTCACTTTTCTGACAATGGCGCTTGTAACCCTCTACTTTTTTTAGACGCCGACAGGCGCGTCGCGCTGCCAGTAAAGCGGTGCGCCATAAACGTCAACAAAGTAATCAATCACCGCACGCACATTGAGCGGAGGATGCCGCGTATGGGGATAGATTGCTGCAATCTGCTGCGGTACAGGATTGATGCCAGCCTCATACTCTTCCAGCAGCCTGACTAAATTGCCCTTTCGTAGATGATCGCCTGTCAGCCAGTCGGGAAAGAGCACCATCCCCATGCCGTCCAGCGCGGCGGTCAGTAAGGTTTCAGCGTTATTCGATGAAAGCAGCGCCTTCACGGGATACTGTATCCAGGCCTCGTCGCGACGTCTGAAAAGCCAGCGGTTCGCGCCGGTGGAGCCACGGTAGACCAGACAGTGATGCTCGCTCAACGCCTCCGGGGTGGCGATCGCACCATGTTTAGCAAGGTATGCCGGCGCAGCGGCCAGATAATAACGCTGGCTACCCAGCACGCGCGCGTGAAACGAGGAGTCCGTAAGGGGGCCGATGCGAAAGATCAGATCGGTAGCGGTACGGTGTGGATCGACATAATCATCCGTCAGCGTCAGCTCAATTTCCAGCAGCGGATAGCGCGCCGACAGCTGCGCCAGCCAGGGCGCGATATGCCGCTGGCCGAAAAAAACCGGCGCGTTGAGCCGCACCAGGCCGGACGGCTCCAGAGATCGCGCCTGCAGCGCCTGCCGCGCTTCGCTGAACTGATTATCGATAGCGCGCGCATAATCAACAAACAGCCGACCCGCTTCGGTCGGCATCACCGCGCGCGTATTGCGATAAAAAAGCTGCTGACCGAGCGCATCTTCCAGCTGGAGAATGGTGCGCGAGACGACGGAAGCAGAAACGCCTTCGCGCCGCGCCACCACTGAAAAGTTCTGCGTATCAAAAACGCTCAGGAAAAAGCGCAGCGCGCGCAAATCTATTGAGCCGGTACTGTCCATTAATGCGTTTCCTGCAAAAGTGTTTGCCACACTATAGCGTTTTTCAACTTGATCGACTCCACTATGCTGTTGCGCTTCGATTTAAAGGAAGCGGTTATGCAACTCATTTTTATTTTACTGGTTATCGCCGGCGGGATGGGGCTGTCGGTAGAGGCAGGGCTGCTCGGGCCGCTGGGCCAGCAGGTAGGCGATCTCTGGGCGACGTTCAGCATCTTTGGCGTCGGCGCAGCGCTCACTTTCTTACTGATGCTCTTTTTTAGTCCGCGCAACAGCCCGTCATTTTTCGCACAACCGGGCTGGCAGCTGCTGGGCGGTATTTTAGGCCCCGGCTATGTGGTGATCCTGACGCTGGCGACGCCGGTGATCGGCATTGCCATGACCATGATCGGCATTCTTGCCGGGCAGGTTTTCAAAAGCCTGGTGATTGACCATTTTGGTCTGTTGGGAACGCCGCATCGCAGAATCGATGGCAAACGCATTATTGCGCTGGTGTTTATTATTATCGCGCTGGCGCTGGTAGCCCGAGGGTAGTATGACGATTTTTATGATCTGTTTAGCCGTAGTGGGCGGCGCGCTGTTAAGCATTCAGGCCGCCATCAACGGGCAGCTCGGCGGCAAAGTCGGCGTATTCCGCTGCGCCTTTTTGACCTTTGCGCTGGGCGCAGTGGTAACCGCGCTGCTGATTTTCTTTTTTGCGCCGCCGCAGACGCATACGCTGCTGGATGTGCCGAAGTGGCAGCTGCTGGGGGCGCTCTGTGGCGTTCCCTATATCGTGATTATGGTGCTGGCGGTGCAGCGCATCGGCGCGGCTGTCGCCACCGTCGCGGTGATCTTCGGCCAGCTCGCTATGAGCATGCTGATTGATAATTTCGGTTGGTTAGGCAATGCGGCAATCGCATTTTCGCCGAGCCGCCTGGCGGCGGTTGTCTGCCTGGCGATTGCGCTCTGCTTTATCTACAGCAGCAATAAGCCGAAAAAAGCGCGCGGTTAAGGGCTATGCCTGCGCACGTTGCGCAGGCAGGCTTGTTCGCAGCTCCTCGTATCCGGCCGGTTTTCAAATAACTGTTAAACTTACTGTTTGTGTTTAACAGGGGGAAATATGAAATTAGGCTTCGCGTGTAAGTATCTGGATGCAGACTGCAAACAACATTTCCCGTTTAAGAGCACAACCCGCACGCGCTTTTTGCGTTTACAGCGAGATGAGCAGATTGCGCTGATCGCTAACCTTGCCCGCCTGAACCTGACCAACCTTGCCGGCCTGCTGGAAACGCTCGCTACCCAGCCGGAGACCCTGCGCATGATGCGTATCGGCAGCGATCTGTTGCCGCTCTATACCGTGCCTGAAGCCATGCCGTTATACCGTGAGTTTTTGCCCGACCTCTACCCGCTGTTTGAACGCTGCGGCGCGCTGGCGCGTCAGCATGGCATACGGCTCTCTTTCCATCCCGGACAGTATTCGGTGCTGGCGTCCGATAACCCCGACGTTGTGCAACGGGCGATTGAGGACGTGGAGTATCATGCGTTGTGCGCCACTCTGATGGGCTTCGGTAAAGCGTTTCAGGATTTTAAAATCAACATTCATATGAATGGCAAAAAAGGATTTGAAGGCTTTAGTCAGGCCTTCGCCCGGCTCAGCCCGGAAGCGCGCAATATGCTGACGGTGGAAAACGATGAGATTTCCTGTTCGCTGGATGAGGTGTTGCAGGCGAGGGCGCTGTGCCCCATCGTGCTGGATATTCATCATCACTGGGTAAAAGAGAACGCTTTTATCCAGCCGGACGACTCCCGTATCCCTTTGATTATGGAATCCTGGCGCGGCGTGCAGCCGGTGCTGCACTACTCGATTTCTCAGGAAGGGTTAATACCGGAGCGCGGCTATCCCGATCAGCAGAATCTGGGCGTGGCGAAAACCAAACTGCGCGCGCACTCGGACTACTACTTTAATGAGACGCTAAATGACTGGGCGCTGTCGTTTAACGCCTTCGATATTATGTGCGAGGTTAAAATGAAGAATCTCGCCAGCCAGCGTCTCTATGACTATGCGCTGGCGACGAAAATTATTGATCCCAGCCAAAACGGGCAGTAATGGCGCGGCGGTAAGGGGTATCGATCTGCGCGGGAACCTGCATGATGTAGGCGCGCGCATGCTCTGCCTCTTCGCCTTCCAGCTGCTGCAGATAATCAATCGCCTGCGGCAGCGTTGGGATCAAGCCCTCCTTGCTGCCCAGTTTAGGCGGCAGACCGGTCCAGATCACCGCATCCAGATCGCGCTTGCGCGCCCATTCGGCCAGCGTGCCGGGCGAATCTGCCGTCACGGAAAGAATGCCGATGCCGTCGACACGCTCATCAGGGATGCCTTCGCGTTCGCGCAGCTGAGTAACGGCCTGACGCAAATCCTGCGTCGTCATCCTGGCCCAGAGCACCGCTACCGGCGGCGCGTTCATGCAAATAGCGGTCGCCAGTTCGCCGCCGTCGCTGGTGCGTGAAAATTCAATGGGAAAGAGCGGGCCATCCTGATGCCACTCTCCCTCAACGGGAAGATTGCCCGGTTTCCAGATCAGCGAACCCCATCCAAGACAGGCAATATTCATAGCGCGCTCCTGAGCGTAAACCGGGGAAGAAGGTCAGTGTTTGCGTTTGTCGCCCGGCATCGCTTCGCCTTTAAAGTGATGTTCCGTATTATTGCGGTCGCGCAGCGTGACGCGCGACTGCGCTGACTGAGTAGAAAGGTTTTGCTGCACTTCCTGAATGGCGCGGGCAATGACCTGCTGCCTCTCTTCATCAGCCTCGTCTTCAGCCATGCGCTGCAAAACGTCCATCAGCGCCCGGCTGGATATCGCTTTATCCGACAGCAGTAGCTCCAGCGTTGCCTCGCCGATAACAATGTCGGTCAATCTTTCTTCATTACTTTTATACATAACATATGCTCTGTGTCCCGCTGCACGCCCCTGATAGCGGGGCAGGATTGAGGTGCGGTTGACTACAGAAAGAACCAGCGCACCTGGCTGGTGCTGGCGTGAGCCAGCTAATGCCTGCTTAAATCTTAAGGCCGTGCCGGAAAAACGGAAATCGTCAAGATAATCGGGAATTAACGGCCTAACAGCAGGCCGATCAGACGCTGATAATGTTTCTCTTCTTCGGCCGTAGAGGCTACTTCCAGTCGTCTTACCAGCTTAGTGCAAATACCTTTACGGTTGACGTTTTTGCCTGCGCGAAGAAGTTCAACAACAATCTGACCCAGCGTCTCCTGTTGGGAAGGCAGGCTGGCTTCACGAAAATAACGCGCGATATCTTCAGATGAAGAGAGAAGGCTGCTGCTCTGACGCATGATTTTACCCCAAATGAGTTAAACGATGATCAGTCAAAAAAATGACAAGTTGTACATCGAAAGAAAAGATGTACAAGAATATGCAAGATAATTGCGTTAACTTTTTTGCAAAAAATGCTACCAAACGGGGATGATTCTGGTTAAGTCTTTGTATTGTGGCGCAAGCGAAGCATACGTCAAGTGTTTTGAGACGCTTCTAAGGCTGTACAACTTTTGTTTTTGTAGCGCCCTGCCGCTCAACAGCAGCAGGGCGATCCAGGGCATCAGGCGAGTTTGATAAGAATCATCCCTGCCAGCAGCAGGCTAAGTCCTGCCCAGCCTCTGGCGTTAAGACGTTGCCCAAAGAGCACCCAGCCCGCGGCGACGGTAGCGGCAATGCCGAACCCGCCCCACAGCGCATAGGCTACTGAAAGATCGATGCCTTTAACCGCCTGAGAGAGCGCGCTGAACGCCAGCAATACCGAGGCCAGCGAGGCGAGGCCCAGCAAGGGCTTTTTAAAGCCGTCAGAATATTTCAGGAAAATATTGCCCGCTATTTCCAGCAGGATCGCCAGCGCCAGCCAGAGCATATGCGTGATATCAGCGGAGGACATGGGGCTGCTCCTTTTTCTGCGTGGTGCCGGTTTTGATCAGCATAATGCCGACGATCAGCACCGTCAGGCCGGCGATCTTCATCAGTGATAGCGGTTCATCAAACATCTGCACGCTGAATATCGTAATCAATACAATGCCGATGCCTTCCCACAATGCGTAGGCGACGCCGAGCGCGATCTTTTTGACGGCGAAACTCAGGAAAATATAGGAGCAGGCGATCATCACCAGCATGATCAAATAACCTGTCCCGCTCTCATCAACGCTGGACCACTTCATCGCCAGCGTGCCGATAATTTCGCTAAAAATGGCGAGTAATAATAAAACCCATGGAAACATAACTGACTCCTGTCGCAACTATTTAACCGACCTGCGCCATACAGACGCACGTTATTTTTGGCAAATGGAAACGAGCAGGGGGCTACAGGGCGCTACGCCAGTGTCGATCGTCACTATTCCAGAAAGGAAGGGGGCAAGAAAAAAGAGAAGGATGAACAAATGCTACGCGCATAATTTAAACAAGACATCCACGCTGTTGCTTCTCGTCGGTGGACGGATTGTGCTCCGGTAATAAACGTATCGCAGTTATAGCATCTGCTTATGGCTTATTCAATAGCAGCAATTTTCGCTATTGATCTATAACAAAGTTTATTCTGTGGTTATCTCCAGCATAACGGTTTTAAAACAACCCGCCTGTAGTTACAACATACTAAAAGATTGTTAAAATCTCTCAGCATTGAGCGCGATTCACAGAAACTTGTCAGGGAACACTGTCAAAACCGGGTAACACTCAGGTCCGGGCCAGCGGGCCGCCTTATGCAGCTCGCTGGCCCGGGATTAATTACAATATAAATCCTGCCGTCAGCTGTTCATTACCGCTCGCATCGGGGATGTTGTAAAGCGTGGCTTTCGCAGCCAGCAGGGGCTGGTCGTCGCTACCAGATTTGTGCGATTCAACATCCGTAATGTGATATCCGACCGCGCCAGCCTCGTGCGCTTTGCGTGCGACAGCCGCATTAAGCTCTTCCATTGAAGTCACCCAGCTTACAGAGGTGACGGCAAAGGGTTGAACGGAGGCGATTTCATGCTGAGACAGGCCCGAACGAATCAATACGGGATTTACGCTCTGCGGAGAAAAGATAGATAAAACATCCTGCACTAATTCTTTCATTAGCAGCTCCTTCAGGGTTCAATGCACGGTTATCAGATTTATTATCGGTTATGGCAAGAGTAATAAACGCCAGGAAATGTTATGCGTTTTAGCTTTAGTTGCTAATGAGATGTTATAGAAATAATGCCTGATAACTTAATGAAGGTTTAATGAGGATATTTTCATTTGTTTACATTCTGGCTGTTTTTGTCATGAAGGAGTGAAGCAGTACAGAGTGCGAAAAGAAGCGACGCTGGGAACCGCCTCCGCAACCGATCATGATTGCAGAGGCGAGGGCGTAAAAAGGGAGAATTACCAGCCTTTAATAATATCGCCTTTATAAATTTCGTTGGCTTTATCCAGCACTTCCTGCGAGCGGAACGCCTCTTTCAGCTTCTGGATATTGGGGCTGTCCTTATTATCTTCGCGCGCCACGATGGCATTTACGTAAGGCGACGCTTTGCCTTCCATAAACATGCCGTCGCGCGAGGCGGACAGGTTAGCCAGCGCGGCGAAGTTGTTATTAATGATAGAGACATAAACCTGCGGATCGTCGAGAGTACGCGCCAGCTGCGGAGTATCGACCTCAACGAACTTCAGTTTTTTCGGGTTATCGGTGATATCCAGCGTGGTCGGCAGCAGGCCCGCTTCCGGTTTCACCTTAATCAGACCTTGCGCCTGCAGCAGCAGCAGGCTGCGGCCCAGCGTGGTCGCTTCGTTAGATATGGTGATCGTTGCTCCGTCCGGCAGCGCATCCAGCGATTTAATTTTGCGTGAATAGCCCGCAATCGGGAAAACGAAGGTATTGGTAATCACGGCAAAGTGGTAGCCGCGCTCTTTAGACTGCATCTCCAGATAAGGCAGGCTCTGGAAGGCGTTTGCATCGACGTCTTTATTGAACAGCGCTTCATTGGGCTGCACGTAGTCGTTGAATGCCACGACATCGACATCGAGATGATATTTATCATGCGCCACCTGTTTTACGGTGTCCCATAACGTCTGGTCCGGGCCGGTATTGATAGCTACTTTAATTTTGCTGTCGTCATCTTTGTTGCAGGCGCTGAGCAGCGTGACTGACGCGGCCAGCAGAATAGAAAGCACTTTTTTGTTCATAAGCCAGATCCCTTTTCTTGTAGGGAAGCGACTATAATCTACATCTAGACGTCTGTACATCCATAACGATGCGTTTGCCTGTTATTTATCCGCTTCCGCTGCCGCCGGTTAGCCAGATTCTCTACGCCAGAAGCCTTAATACCCCGGGATTTTCACTCCAGCAGTGAAACTGCTGCTGCCGCCAACGGGTTTTTCTCCCTGCGCAGGCGTCCTATCCTGTTACCAAGCACCAGCAAAACTCATTACTGATAAAAGGAAACGAGATGAAAGCTATCGTCTACAGCCAGAATGGATTGCCGATCGCCGATCCGCAATCGCTCTACGACACCGCACTGCCGCAGCCCCAGCCGGGTGCGCACGATCTGCTGGTGAAAATCGCCGCGATTGCCGTTAACCCGGTCGATACTAAAGTGCGCAATGGCGCGCCGACAACGCAGCCGCGCATCCTGGGCTGGGATGCCGTCGGGACGGTTGAAGCGGTCGGCGATAGCGTAACGCTGTTTAAGCCCGGCGATGAAGTCTACTATGCCGGCGCCATTGACCGTCCTGGCTCTTATGCCGAATATGGCCTGGTTGATGAACGCATCGCCGGACATAAGCCCGCCTCGCTGAGCAATGCGGATGCCGCCGCGCTGCCGCTGACCTCGCTAACCGCCTGGGAACTGCTGTTCGATCGGCTTGAAGTCAAAGAGAATGAAGACGAGGCGCTGTTGATTATCGGCGCGGGCGGCGGCGTCGGCTCGATCCTGACGCAGCTGGCAAGCAAGCTGACCGGCCTGCGCGTTATCGCAACCGCGTCACGCCCGGAAACCGCCGACTGGGTACGCGGACTTGGCGCACATGACGTCATCGATCATAGCCGTCCGCTGACGGAAGGGCTGCGCGAAATCGGCGTCGAGAGCGTACGCTACGTCGCCAGCCTGACTCATACCGACAAGCACTATCAGCAGATCGTAGAAGTGCTGGCGCCGCAGGGCCGCCTGGCGGTCATTGACGATCCTGAAACGCTTGACGCGATGCCGCTGAAGCGTAAAGCCATTTCGCTGCACTGGGAGCTGATGTTTACCCGTTCGCTGTTCCAGACGCCGGATATGGCGCGCCAGAATGAAATTCTGGAAAACGTACGCCGTCTGATCGACGACGGCACGCTGCGCACCACGAAAGGCGAACACTACGGCACCATCAATGCAGAAAATCTGCGTCGCGCCCATGCGCTCATCGAGAGCAACCGGGCGCGCGGCAAAATTGTACTGGAAGGGTTTTAACCTGACCGCGAATAACCCTGATTAAGGAAAGAGTAATGACGCTTCTTGAAGCCGTGGCGAAACGCCATACCGTAAAAGCCTTTGACGACTCCCGCTCGCTACCGGACGCGCAGATCGAAACGCTGCTTAATGTGCTGCGCAATACGCCTTCGTCGGTCAATTCGCAGCCCTGGCATTTCGTGGTGGCCTCAACCCCTGAGGGGCGCGAGGCGATCGCCCGCGCCACTGCCGGCGCGTTTATCTATAATCAGCCAAAAGTGCTGCACGCCTCGCACGTTATCGCGCTCTGTATGCGGGCCGACCTGGACGAAAGCCATCTGCAAACCGTACTGGAGCAGGAGGAGAAAGACGGGCGTTTCCGCGATGCGGCGGCAAAAGCGGGACAGGATAAAAGTCGTCGCGGCTATGTTGATATGCATCGCTACGTGCAGCGCGATCTGCCGCAGTGGATGGAGAAACAGGTCTATCTGGCGCTGGGCGGTCTGTTGCTGAGCGCGGCTTTACTGGATATCGACGCTACGCCAATGGAAGGGTTTGATACCGCCGTGCTGGATGAGGCGCTCGGCCTGCGTGAAAAAGGGCTGACCAGCGTGGTGCTGGTATCGCTGGGATACCGCAGTGAGCAGGATTTCAACGCCGTGCTGCCAAAATCTCGTCTGCCGCAGGAAGATATTTTTACGTTCATCTGATTTGTGGTTTCAACGCGACGCAATAACCCGGCCCTGTGGCCGGGTTTTTTATTTACGGCAAGATGGCAAAAAGCGATGCCTGCGCCCGCAGGAGCGCATATTTGAGGATAATTCGCATTGCTACTTATGCGGCTCTGCCCGTAATTTGGAACAACAGGCCAGACTGCAAAATATGACGGAACAGAGACGCGCCAGTTATTTATGGAGCACGTGACAGTCTGCAATAGAGACGCAGTGAGACATTCAGGCGACAATCGCTTTGCTGGCCGCTGGCGAACGCCTCAGACAATAAGGAATTTATGGGAGCTTACTGTAAGCACTGTCGCGCGCTTTTAAGCCGGGACGAATATTTCTGGTTTTATGACAGCTGTATCCACTGTGAAAAATACGCGCAACTCCGTGCTGAAGAGCGTGAAATTTTCATCAAGTCGCCGTTATACGTCTGGACTGAAATGAATTTTCAGACGCGTCGGCTAAAGCATCGACTTGCGGCCTATCTGAAAAGTCAGAATCTTGTCTGAACAGGCTTGCCGTTTTTAACGTCGGGCGTTGAAAAGCATATTAAATGATGCCAGTTATCAGATCAGACAGACTGAACGCTCCGTGCAACGAGCGATAGGAATGTGATCATGGCATCCTGTTTATGATTGTTACCTTACACCGATCGCGCTGATGAACGCAGGGCAGGCCCAACGTGCTGTGGTTCCAGAAGCGTCATGCCGGGTTCGTCTGAACCGGTGAAAAAAATTTAAGTTTCCCCGCTTGCTACCGATAACCTCTCCGCCACTCTGACGGCAGAGGATGACTTCTCAAATAATTTCATCGCCTGAGTGCGCCACGGGGCGAGCCTGTCCCGTTTTTCAATTTTAACAAGGAGCAGTAAATGAAAAACCGCAATACCGTTATAGCGGCTGTCGTCGCATCCTCTCTTATTCTTTCTGGTTGCAGCGCAATGGGAACGGCAATTAAGAAACGTAATCTCGAAGTAAAAACGCAGATGAGCCAAACCGTGTGGCTTGAGCCGTCAAATGAAAAGACGGTATATCTGCAGGTTCGTAATACGTCAGACAAAGATATGAGCGATCTGCAGACATTACTGGCGCAGGATCTGCGCGCTAAAGGTTATACGGTTACTTCATCGCCCGACACCGCCTACTACTGGATTCAGGCGAACGTGCTTAAAGCGGAGAAAATGGATCTGCGTCAGTCGCAAGGCTTTCTGTCAACAGGTTATGAAGGCGCGGCGACCGGAGCTGCGCTTGGCGCAGGCATCACTGCTTATAACAGCAACTCAGGCGGAGCCATTCTGGGGATAGGTCTGGCGGCAGGACTGGCGGGCATGGCAGCAGATGCGCTGGTCGAGGACGTTAACTATACCATGGTGACCGATCTGCAGATTTCCGAGCGCAGCAAGAACGCAGTGACGACGGACCATATCGCGGCGCTGCGTCAGGGTAATGCCGGCATTAAGCTGCAGACCAGCAGCGAAGAAGGCAACCGCATGAAATACCAGACGCGCGTGGTATCAAACGCCAACAAAGTAAACCTGAAGTTTGAAGAGGCTAAACCGGTACTGGAAGCCCAGCTGGCGAAATCTGTCGCCGGTATTATGTAATTTCCTCGCTTCTGGCCCGCCTCAGCGATCTGAGGCGGCGTCGCATATCAAAAAATCCCGGCTATGCCTGCGCTCTTTCGACGAAACAGGATGGCCGGGGTTTTAAGCATTTTATCGCTGCTGACCTCAGATTTATTCATCCCGCTTTGCCACGTGGCAAAATTAACCCCTGCTCATTATCTTTATATCTGCTTTGAGGCAAACAATTACGCGCCGTGGATTTTACTTTTCGGTCAGGCCTGATTAACTGTGGTTAACTTATTCTTTTAAGGCCAGAGCGTCATGCAGATTATGGAAAGCGGCATTCATCAGGTTAAAGAAGGGAACAACGTTAAGATCGTCACGCCAGTCAATATTTATGGCTGCGAACTGGGCGACGACGTTTTTATCGGTCCCTTTGTCGAGATACAGAAAGGATGCGTTATCGGCAGCCGAACCCGTATTCAGTCACACACCTTTATCTGTGAAAACGTCAGGACGGGCAGCGACTGCTTTATCGGACATGGCGTAATGTTCGCAAACGATCTGTTCAAAAACGGCGCGCCCGATCCTTCCCCTGACGGCTGGATAACGATCGTGCTGGGGGACGGCGTCTCTATTGGCAGCGGAGCAACGATCCTGACGTCGGAAATTTGCAGCGGCGCAGTGATTGGCGCTGGAAGCGTAGTAACGAAACCTGTGCTTCTCAAAGGGATCTATGCTGGAAACCCGGCGAAACTCCTGAGACCGCTCTAGCGCTGGCTATCTCTCCCGCCTGACAACATCAATCCTGCGATGACAGTGGCAAACCCTGGCTCATCATGATCCTGACGCGCCGTTTTGTGCCGGAAACCAGGCGGCGCAGGCGGCGACTGGCCGCGTTCGTGCTACGCTTCAAATCTTGATCAAGCTTAACCCGGCTATTTCAGGCTAATTTTTTGCGCTAAATAAGCGCATACCAACAGGGAAGAGAGATGTTTCATCTGATTTTTAGTATACCGAGCTGGTACGTTATCGCGCGTTTCGTTTTCCCATTAGCGATGCCGCTAATGTTAAAAATTATCCTGTCTGTGCTGGTTATGCTGGCCTCGCAATACCTGCTGATAAGCCGGTTTACCGCAGGCGGCATCTTTTCACCCGAAATGCCTCGCGCGCTTACCATTCTGTTTAACTGGGCGTTTGGCGCCGTATTATTTCTGGCGCTGTTGCAGCTGCTGATCGACGCTGTGGTGCTGTTTTCGCTGCTGATAAGGCATCCGTTAGAGATTACGCCAGCAGTGCGTTATCTGGCGGCACTTATTGCCATGGTGCTGGCAACCACTGGCGTGCATCAGGCAATACGCGTGCCGCCGGTAAAAGATGTCACCATCAGAATCAAAAACCTGCCCCGCGAGTTTGAAGGCTATCAGTTACTCCAGCTTACGGACCTGCATATCACCAAACTTTTTAACGCCGCCTGGGCCGCAAAGATGGTAGAGAGGGCGATCTCCCTTAACGCCGATCTTATTGTTGTTACGGGTGACGTTATTGATGGCACCGTGCAGAACCGCAGGGAGGATGTGGAGCCGTTACGTCATTTGCATGCGCCGGATGGCGTTTTTGCCATCACCGGCAATCACGAATATTTTTTTGAACAGCAGCGATGGACCGAACACCTGGCCTCACTGGGACTGCAGCCTTTACTCAACAGCCACGTCATTATCAAACGCGGCGACGCCGGGTTGGTCATTGCTGGCCTGCCTGATGCCTCGGCATCGCGAAGGCATGCCGTCGGCCCCGATCTGGCAAAAGCGCTGGAGGGCGCGCCAGAAAATGCGCCTGTCATTTTGCTCGATCACCAGCCGCGCAACGCGCGCAGCAATGCGCTGCAAAAGGTTGATTTACAGCTGTCAGGCCATACGCATGGCGGGCTTATCGTTGGGCTGGACCGGCTGTTTGCCAAACCCAACGGCGGCTTTGTCTCGGGGTTATACCCTGTGGATGGCATGCAGCTCTACGTCAATAACGGAACCGCTCTCTGGCCTGGCATGGCGGTGAGGTTGGGGCGTCCATCAGAATTGACGCGTATTACGCTGAAACGGCAGGAGTAGGACTTTCAGAGAGCAATAGCTCGCGAGCGATCGGCGACGCGAGCAGCCTGAGACAAATAAGGCCGCGCAAAGACGGCCGGTTATCTGCGTTAATCCTTGAGCTGCTTCGGCGTCGGCGGCGTGCCGTGGGTATGGAAGGTTTCAATGGTTTTAAGGCCCCAGGCCTGTCCTTTTTTCCGTTCCGTCTCTGTCCAGACAATGGTTTGCCAGTCCGGCGCCAGGATCAGGCGGGCACCTGAGTTCGCCAGCTCGATGCGGTTGCCGGCAGGCTCCCAGACGTAAAGGAAAAAAGTGCCCTGGATCGCGTGCTTATGCGGGCCTGTCTCGATGTGAATGCCATTTTCCAGGAAGATGTCCGCCGCACGCAGAATATCTTCCCGCGAGTCGGTGGCGTAGGTCACATGATGCAGACGCCCGTTGCCGCCGCCGTGCTCTTCGGTGCAGGCCAGATCGTAAGTTTTATTATTAATAGTGAACCAGCAACCGCCAATACGACCGTTATCCAGCTGTATCATCTCGGTTACCCGTGAGCCGAGGCAGGTCTCCATAAAGTTCTTAAACTCGCGCACGTCCGCCGCCAGCAGATTAAGGTGATCGAGGCGACGCGGGCAGGCACCGCGCCCATGATAGCGCTGCGCCAGGTTTTTCAGCGAAGGGCGCTCATTCTCTTCAGCCTGGTAGCGAACGGTGTCGTAATAGATTTCAAACACATGGCCAAAGGGATCGGCAAAGCGAAAAGCGCGCCCATGTCCAGGATCCTCATCCACCCAGCCCAGCACCTCATACTGGCTGGCCTCTATCGCCGCCACGCGTCGCATCAGCGCGGCTTCCGAACTGGCGCGATAGGCTATATGCCCCACGCCCGTCGTATGATGGCGGGTAAGCTTTAAGCTATGGAATTCGTAATCATCCCAGGCGCGCAGCCATGCATGATTCTCATCCTGAGCCGAGACAGTAAGACCATAAACGTTAACGAAGAAATCGAGGCTCTCTTCGAATTTATCGCTATAAATCTCAACGTGAGCCAGATGGGCAATATCGAAACAGGGTTCCGCCATGTGATTTGTCATAATAATATTCCTGTTAATGTATTCAGGCTGTGCAAGCCAGATTTCATCTGTTATTTAAAGTTTGTGACAGCGAAGGAATGTCATTTAAATCCGCTCCTTTAATTTTTAAAGAGAGCGCGACATTCCGGTGCAGCACGATACTTATCGCTGCGAATAGCGCAGGGGCGGCCAGAATATAGAAAATGGCCGACTGGGCTGGAAACGCCCCCATCAGCAGCCCGCCGACGGATGAGCTTAAAATCGCGCCGGTGCGGCCAATGCCATGCATCCAGCTCACGCCAGTTGCGCGAATTTCGGTGGGATAATAGGCGGGCGAGTAAACCTGTAAACCATTTTGCGCGCCGTTAATACACATGCCGATAACGAAGATAAACACGCCCAGAGCCACGCCGGAAAAGCCGAAGAGCCCTTGTGCCAGCAGGCAGAGGCTGCCCAGCAGGTAAACCACGCCGATAACATATCTGGCGTTAAGCTTATCCATCAGCGCGCCGACCATTATTCCTCCCAGCGGCCCGCCGAGCTGGAACAGACCCGCCAGAATGGCAGCCTGCTCCAGCGAGATGCCGCCGGAACGCATAATCGTAGGCAGCCAGCCGTTCAGCAGATAGATCACAAACAGCCCCATAAAGTAGGTTACCCACAAGATGATGGTGCCGCGGGCGAAACCATGCCGGAACAACTGAGAAATGGTGCTGTTGCGGTTAATGCGCGGTGAATTAAGCACAAAGGACGCATCCTGAGTGAAGTGGCCGCCCATCCGGTTCAGGAGCGCGGCGATTTTCTCCCGCGGCGCCCTGCGCACCAGCAAATTAAACGCCGATTCAGGTAACAGCAGGCTCAGGAAGGGCAGCAGCACCAGCGGCACGGCGCCGCCAAAAATCAGTACGGCCGTCCAGTTGTAGTGGGCCAGCAGCGCGGCGGCGATAAATCCGCCCAGCCCCGAGCCAATGTTGAAACCGCTAAACATCAGCGTAATCATGACGCCCTTGCGGCGTTCGGGCATATATTCCGCCAGCAGCGTCACGCAGTTAGGCATAACGGCGCCCAGGCCAAGCCCGGCGACAAAGCGCATCAGCGCCATCTGCACGGGCGTTGTGGCGAAGGCGCACACCAGGCTGAAAACAGAGAACATCAGCACCGAGAGCAAAATAATCTTTTTACGGCCAAAGCGATCGGATAACGGCCCTGCGATAAGCGCGCCGATGGCGACGCCAAACATGGCCGCACCCAGGATCGGCCCCATAGCCGCGCGGGATATGTGCCACTCTTCAATAAGTGCAGGCGCGATAAATCCCATGACGGCCGCATCGTAGCCATCAAACATAATGATGATCAGACAGAGGATCAGTACGCGCCACTGAAAGGCTGAAATGGGTCGCGAATCAATCCAGGCCTTGATATCGACCAGCTTGTTTGTGTTCATGGTTAGCTCTCTTGTCAGGCACGGAGGGTCGTTTTTGTCGTAGTAAGAGTTTTAACAATCCAGTTACACGGTAAGCAGAGTGGCGCAGGGTGTCTGTCAAAAAAGGCTTTTAGAGGTATGAGTTGCGTTTATATTGTGAGCGAGTTGGCATACTCCAGAACGCAAATAACAGCCCTGAAGATGCCGCAAGCGGGCCTGTAATGCAGGACGGAAGCGGGTAGCGTATGAATTTCGTTTAGGAAGCGTATGGCGCGGCTTCAGCGTTAATAGAATCAATTAACGCCAGCGTAGCGGGAGAGTGAAGTGCGGTATGCCGCAGGGTGATGCCAATTTCACGTCGCGTGTCCGAGAGCGGTAAAGTCAGCGGCAACAAAGCGCCGGCGCGCAATTCATATTCCAGCTGATGGCGGGAGACCGCCGCCACCATATCGGAGTTCATCAGAAGTCCGCGTACTATCGCCAGATCGCCGCTCTCCACGACCGGCAGTGGAGCAGGCATTCCCAGCGTTCTGAAAGCGCGATCCAGCAAATGCCGCGCCGGCGTATTATCGCGCGGCAAGATCCACTGAGCGCTGGCGAGATCGGCAGGCGCCAGCGGTTTGCCCGCTAAAGGGTGCTGCGGCCGAACCACCAGCACTAACTCCTCGGTAAACAGCACCTGACTGGCGATATCGTTGACCTCCTCATCATGGCGCAACGCGCCCAGAATCAGATCCACCTCGCCGGCGCGTAATTCCGTGACAAGAGCGCTATAGGCGCTCTCGTTAGTAACCACCTTAACCGCCGGGTGCGCCGTCACAAGGCGCGCGATGGCGCGAGGCAAAATGGTACTGCGGCACAAGGGCAGCGCGCCCACGTTGACCGTGCCCTGCAATACGCCCGCCTGCGCCGCCAGATCTTCCGGTATGTGACGAATTTCATTCAGCGCGCGGCTGATATGCGGTGCCATTTCCCGCGCGGCTGCGGAGGGGATCATGCCTTTGGGCGAACGCTGGAATAAGGCTATACCCGCGCCTTTCTCCAGCACTTTTAACGCGGCGCTGACGGCAGGCTGGCTGATATTCAACAGGCTGGCCACGCTCTGCGTATGGTGTAGATGATAAAGCCGCAAAAAAATTTGCAGTCGCCTGACGTTAAACAGCCAGACAGGCTCGGCGTCATCACGCAGGCTTTCCCGCTGTTTAAACCGCGCCAGCAGGGCTGGGATCTGATTCAGCTCCTGAATGGCGCGCTGCGCGCGAGGCAACACGCATTTGCCATGCTCGGTTAATAGCATGCCGCTGGCGTGCCGCTCAAAAAGCGGGACGGCTAATGTGTGTTCCAGATCACGTATAGAACGCGTAATTGCAGACTGGGTCCGAAATAAATTTTCTGCAGCGCTGGAGACGGTACCCCTTTCGGCAACCATGCAAAGAGAGCGTAGCTGCATGATTTTAATATCATTATCTTCCTGTTTTCTTTTCATGATTACCTGGGGTTAAGACGGGATCGTAATCACAACATAAATAAAAATCATAGCTGACGCAATGAAAGGCATTATTCGCCTGAAAAGCCGCGTGCCAGGATGAAAAAAACGCAACAGCAGGGAAACATGATGGAAAACTCAGTGAAAAAAAGTGCCTTAGTGGTAAGTGCGCATTCTGCTGATTTTGTCTGGCGCGCGGGCGGGGCGATTGCCCTGCATCATTCTCGCGGTTATGACGTGCACGTAGTGTGCCTCTCCTTTGGCGAGCGCGGAGAGTCAGCGAAGTTATGGCGCAAAGGCGATATGACGGAGGAGAAAGTAAAGCAGCACCGTCGTACTGAAGCGGAAGCCGCGGCTAAGGTGCTGGGCGCCAGCATCGAATTTTTTGACTTAGGCGATTATCCGCTGCGTGCCGATAAAGAGACGCTGTTCCGCCTGGCGGATGTGTTTCGTCGCGTACAGCCGCACTTCGTGCTGACACACTCGGTTGCCGACCCCTACAACTACGATCACCCTCTGGCGGCCCACCTGACGCAGGAGGCGCGCATTATCGCCCAGGCTGAAGGCTATCGTCCGGGCGAACCCATCGTAGGCGCGCCGCCGGTTTACTGTTTTGAACCTCATCAGCCGGAACAGTGCCAGTGGAAGCCGGATGTGCTGCTCGATATTACGTCCGTCTGGGACAAAAAATATGAAGCCATTCAGTGCATGGCCGGTCAGGAACATCTGTGGGAATACTATACGCGCGTGGCGTTGCAGCGCGGCGTACAGGCGAAACGCAATACCGGCATCACTTCTACCCGCGTTATCACCCACGGCGAAGGGTATCAGAGTCTGTTCCCGCGCGTAACTGAGGATCTGGCATGAGTCTGGTGAATAAAAAGGGCGTCGTGGTTCGCCATATTGAGCGGGCCAGCAGCGAGTTAGTAAAACAGTTTGCCCGGTATGGCGTGGCGACGGTTCATGAAGCGCAGCAGCGTCAGGGGCTGCTCGACGTGCGGGTGCGGCCTGTTCAGCAGAACGTTACCGTTTCAGGTAGCGCCGTGACCGTATTGGTCTCTCCCGGCGACAACTGGATGTTTCATGTCGCGGTAGAGCAGTGCCAGCCCGGCGATCTGCTGCTCGTTGCCCCCACGTCTGATTGTTATGACGGCTTCTTTGGCGATCTGCTCGCAACCTCCTTAAAAGCGCGCGGCGTCGTGGCGCTGGTAGGGGATATCGGTATCCGCGACAGCCAGACGCTGCGTGAGATGAACTTTCCCGTCTGGTCACGCGCCGTCTATGCGCAGGGCACCGTTAAAGCGACGGTGGGCTCGGTGAATGTTCCGCTGATCTGCGCCGGCCAGCTGGTTTATCCGGGCGATATCGTGGTCGCGGATGACGATGGCGTCGTGATCGTGCCGCGCGCGGATGCCGCCGCGGTGGCGCAGGCTGCGGAGCAGCGCGTCGCTAATGAGGAGAGTAAGCGTGTGCGGCTGGCGGCTGGCGAGCTTGGCCTGGATATTTATCAGATGCGCGCGCAGCTGGCAGAAAAGGGGTTGCGCTACGTCGATTCTCTGGATGAGCTGCAGAAGAGTTGATCATGAAACAGACCCTTATTCCCTGCGTATTAATGCGTGGCGGCACCTCTAAAGCCGCCTGTTTTCTCGCCAGCGATCTGCCCGCCGAGGCGCCGCTGCGCGATGAGGTGTTACTGGCGGCGATGGGCTCGCCCGATCCGCGCCAGATTGACGGCCTGGGCGGCGCCGATCCGCTGACCAGTAAAGTCGCGATTATTTCATCTTCCGCGCGCGCGGATGCTGATGTCGACTACCTGTTCGCCCAGGTCAACGTCGATAAAGCAGTGGTGGATTACGGGCAAAACTGCGGCAACATTCTTGCTGCCGTCGCGCCTTTCGCGGTGGAAAAGGGGTTGATCAAGGCGCAGGGTGACGTCACGCGGGTGCGTATTTTTATGGTCAACACCGGTCAAATCGCAGAGGCGCGTATCGCCACGCCAGATGGTGCGGTTGAGTATCAGGGCGAGACGAAAATAGATGGCGTGCCCGGCTCTGCCGCCGAACAGGTATTGAACTTCCAGGATATTGCCGGTTCCACCTGCGGCGCGCTACTGCCCACCGGGAACGCACGCGACACCTTTGATGGCATTGAGGTGACCTGTATTGATAACGGCATGCCGGTGGTATTGCTGCGCGCCGCCGATCTGCAACGCAGCGGGCTGGAAACGCGCGAGCAGCTGGACAACGACGATGAGCTGAAAGCGCATCTGGAGTCGATTCGCCTGCAGGCGGGGCCACGCATGAACCTGGGGGATGTGGCGAAACGCACCGTACCGAAGATGACGCTGATCGCCGCGCCGGAAAAGGGCGGCGCACTCACCACCCGTACTTTTATTCCCCACCGCTGCCACGCTTCGATCGGGGTGTTAGGGGCGGTGAGCGTGGCGACAGCCTGCCTGATACCCGGTTCGGTAACAGAAGGGCTGGCGCAGGTCAGCGAGGCGCAGGAACAGCGTCTGGCGATAGAACATCCCGAAGGTGAATTCAGCGTGATGCTCACGCGGGATGAGGCGGGCAACGTAGTAAACAGTGGGCTGATTCGCACCGCACGCCTGCTGTTTGAGGGGTGTGTCGCGATCCCGGGTTCGCTTTGGCCGGGCAAACGGGGAGAAGTGTAATGACGCGCATAGCAGTGATTGGCTTTGGCGAAGCAGGGCAAATTTACGCGCAGGACCTGGCGCGCGCCGCAAATGTGCGCGTCTGGGATAAAAAGTTTCTTACTGAGCAAGGCGCGTCGTTACGAGCGATAGCGGAACAGGCCGCGGTTCAGCCAGCCAGCTCAATGGCGGATGCGCTGGAAGGGGCTGAATTTGTGCTGTCGCTGGTTACAGCAGGAAATGCCCTGGAGGTCGCCGCGCAGGCGGCGCCGCTGCTGGGTAGCGGACAGCTTTTTCTCGACTTCAACTCCGTTGCGCCTGAAACCAAGCGCGCGGCGGCGAAGGCGATAAAAAAGGGTGACGGAGACTATCTGGACGTTGCGGTAATGGCTCCCGTTCCGCCTAAACGATTGCAGACGCCGCTGCTGACAGGCGGCGAAGCGGCGGCTCGCGCCGCAGTCGCCCTGTGCATGCTGGGCTGCAACGCACGCGCGGCCAGTAACAATATTGGGGACGTTTCGGCAATCAAGATGTGTCGCAGCGTGATGATAAAAGGTCTGGAGGCGCTCACCACCGAGTGCCTCAGCGCCGCACAGCACTATGGCGTGGAAGAGGCCGTTCTTGCTTCGCTGCATGCCAGCTTTCCATCGCTGGGATGGGACGATCAGCTGCCGCACTACCTTATCAGCCGGGTTGCGGAGCATGGCGTCAGACGCGCCGAAGAGATGGGGGAAGTGGTTAAAACGCTACAGGATGTCGGCGTCGCTGCGTTCATGAGCAAGGCAACGCAGCAGATACAGGCTGGTCTGCCAGCAACCATGGCTGAGCGCGGCGTGAGCTATCAGGAATTAACGCCTTTCGTCTGGCAGGAGACGATGGCGCGTCTCGCCAGATAAATTTCTTCACCTGACCAGAATAATTATTCCATGCATCTTATGGCCTCATCTTTTCTGAGAAGAGGCTTTTATTCTTTTTATTATAAACGGCAGGTGAATAATGAAAGCAGGATGGTACAGCGAATTAAATAAAGACGAAAAGAAAACCTGGTGGGCCTGTCTGGGTGGATTTACGCTGGATTCCATGGACAGCACCATTTATTCGCTGGTCATGCCGATATTATTAAGTCTGGCGATCCTGACTAAGTCGGAAGCGGGTATTTTAAGTTCAGCATCACTCATTGGCAGTGCGCTCGGCGGCTGGAGCGCGGGTATGCTTGCCGATCGCTGGGGACGTATACGCGTGATGCAGCTGACAGTGTTATGGGTAGCCTGCTTTACGGCGCTGACGGCGCTCTGCGGTGAATTCTGGCAGTTTTTGGCCGTCCGTTTTCTACAGGGGTTAGGCTATGGCGGAGAGGTGGTAGTCGGCGGCGTGTTGATCAGCGAAGTGATTCGCGCCAGCTATCGTGGCCGTGTCGGCGCTTCGATCCAGAGCGGCTATGCGCTTGGCTACGCGATATCGTTAGCGGTATTGCCGGTACTGCTTAATTTCTTTCCACAAGAGTTAGCCTGGAAGCTTTTTTTCCTTATCGGTATTATTCCGGCTGTGCTTGTCTGGTTTATTCGTCGTCTGGTTCCGGAATCGCCCGTTTTTACCCGCACCCGTGAGAACAGGCAAAAAAGCAAAATAGGTGATATCTTTCATCAAAAGCATCGGCGTATAACCGTGACGGCGACGCTGCTCGCCAGCGGCATCTTCGGCGGCGCGTACATTATGATCACCTGGCTGCCTACCTATTTACGTATGGAGCTGGGATTGCCGGTGGTATCTATGTCCGGCTATTTAGCGATCAATATTATCGGATCGCTGGTAGGGCCTTTTATTTATGGCAGATTAAGCGATAACTTAGGGCGCTGGAAAACCATTATCCTTTTTCTGATTGGTCAAATCGTCGTAGTCAGCGTCTATATGTTTGCTGACATTAGCCTGAACATTACGCTGGCGCTGGGGTTTTTCCTGGGCGCGTTGCAGGGCGGGTTAGCTTCAGGTTTAACGCCCGCTTTCTCGGAGCTTTACCCTACCTCTATCCGCGGGAGCGGCGCAGGTTTCTGCGCCAGTTTTGGACGTGGATTCGGCTCGTTAATGCCTGCGCTGGTGGGCATCGCGTCCAGCCAGATCCACTTAGGCTATGCAATGGGCATACTGGCTATTACATCCTATGCCATCGGGATTATCGCTGCGCTCTGCCTGCCCAATGCCACCGGCGTCGATTTGGCAAAAATAGAGTAAAGGACGGGCCCCCTATTGGGGGCTGCCTGTAAAGAAACGCGCTAATGCCTCCGCGACAGCTTCGGGTTTTTCCTCAGGCAGGAAGTGGCCGCACTCTTTAATGGTTTTTCCTGCGACATCGGCGGCAAAATCACGCAGCGCGGCGGACATATCAGGGATTGAACCTTGATCGGCGCTTAAGCCCAGTACCGGCATCATGAGTTTACCTTGTTGAGATAGCGCCCGGTTCTGCTCAGCGGATAAGGCCGCGGAGCGGTAAAACGCCAGGCCAGACCGCATGCCGCCGGGAGCGCCGTAGATCCTTAAGTATTCCGCGATTGCCTCCTCGCCGTAACAGGCGGGGCTGGCGGTTTTATTCCAGAAAAACCATTCAAGATAGGCTCTCTCTCGCCCTGCAAGCAGTATCTCAGGGAGATCCGGCACGGCGTGAAAAGAGAAGTGCCAGGTTTTCCAGGCGTTTCTGGAAGCGGTGGGCAGCATATCGGGAAGGGTAACGCCCGGGATGCCAGCATCCATTAATACCAGCGATGCGACTTCGTCAGCAAATAAGTGTGCATAGGGAAAGGCGACCCAGGCACCGACGTCATGAGCGGCAAGGCAATATCGCTTGACGCCAAGATGATCCAGCAGATCGTGAACGCGGTGAGCGACGGTGTGCGTGTCGTAGCCGTCGAGTGGCCGATCGCTGTCTCCCTGGCCGGGTAAATCCAGCGCGATGATATGAAAGCGATCACCAAGCAGCGGCATAACGTGTCGCCAGGCATACCAGCTCTCTGGAAACCCCGCCACCAGAACCACGGTACTCCCTTCCTGCACGCCGCCCTCGACATAGTGAAAGCGCAAACCCTTAGCCGTGGCGAATTTATGGCTGAAACCTTCTGGCGGTGACGGCATAGTTCCATGAATCATAATCTTGTCCTTTAGGTAGAAAGAAAACGCTGTATCGCAACGCGCCGCTCGGGCGATCCAGGCGGGCGTCGCCAGGGTCTGCATCACGCGATAAAAATGAATGACACCTGCTCAGACCCGCACTGGCGGGGCCTGCGCGATGGCGGCATCGCCTCCCTGTTAAATTAGGAAACGGTCATATCCTAATTGTGGCGCGCAGAATGCGTCAAGCTTCATATCCGCTTTTCTTCAAGAGGCGCAGGGATAAACACAACCGTTTAACCGGTGCGGCGTTGGGCGCGGCTGGCGATAACCATAGCGTTTGACGTGCCGGGACCGGTTGAGCCTGGACAGAACCACCCGCTAATGAGGTATGCTCTGCCATCGCTTTTTAGCCTTTTTATCGGAACACGTAATGACAGAAACAGCATTAGCACGGCGCCAGCCTTCAGTATGGTGGGGCGCCATGATTATCTGCGGAACGGTGGTAGGCGCAGGGATGTTTACGCTGCCGGTTGTAATGGCTGGCGCCTGGTTCGGCTGGTCGCTGTTTATCCTGCTGGTCAGCTGGGGATCGATGCTGCTGTCGGGGCTGATGTTTTTAAAGGCCAGTCGCTATTTCCCGACAGGCTCTGGCTACGATACGCTGACTCGCGCATTGTTAGGACGCGGCTGGGCCGCCATCAATGGCCTGAGCATTCTGTTTGTGCTGGGCATTCTGACATATGCTTATATTTCCGCGAGCGGACCGGTCTATCAGCATTCCCTTAACAGCGCGGGCCTGCCGGTTTCAAACGCGGGCGCAAAAGTGATCCTGACGCTGTGCGTTGCCGTCGTCGTCTGGCTGGGAACGAAAGGGGTCAGCAGGATAATGACTTTTTGCGTGCTGGCCAAACTTCTGTTGCTGGTCTCCGTTTTTGGTGGATTGCTCACGCAGGTAAACCTGTTCACCCTTACCAATGCGGGTTCTGAGGCGCAGTCTTACTGGCCTTATGCATTAGGCGTGCTGCCATTCTGCCTCGCGTCGTTCGGTTATCATGGCAATATTACCGGCCTGATAACCTACTATGCTGGCGAAGAGAAGAAGGTCCGACGCGCTCTGGTGTTCGGCACCCTGATGTCGCTGATTATTTACCTGTTCTGGATGACCGGTACGATGGGCAATCTGCCGCGCGCCTCGTTTCCCGCCGTTGTGGCGGCCGGGGGGGATATTGCCGCGCTGCTCGCGGCATTACGCGATCGTCTTCATGTGGGCGCGCTGACATTTATGATGACGCTTTTTTCACATTTCGCGGTTATCGCATCGTTTTTAGGGGTGACTGCCGGTCTTTTTGATTTTATAGCCGATCGCCTGAAGCTGGGTAACACGCCTCTGGCACGTTTTAAAGTTGCCTTGCTGACGTTTGTTCCCGCTCTGAGCGCCTCGCTATGGTTTCCGAACGGTTTTCTGGCTGCCATTGGCTTTGCCGGTCTTTTCGCCACGCTCTGGGCGGTTATCGTTCCGGCTTTGCTTTATATCAACGCGCAGAAGCGTTTCGCTGAGCAAAACGGCAGGGATAGCTTGAGATGCATTCTGCCAGGGATAGTCATCACCTTTGGTGTGTTAAATATCCTGGCCTGGACGCTGAGCTGGTTTAATTTACTGCCTGTTTTTCAGGGTTAGAGAAGAATGAACGCTAACAGCCTGTCTGTAAAAGGCAGGCTGTTAGTAAGGAAAGAATCCATATTTTGCTTAAAAATCGCTTAGCGTCAGATAACCCAATGCCTTACAGGCAGATGCTCTATCCCTATTCTGAGGCCTGAAAAAAACGTCTCTCTGTTTGCCTCCTGTATATGCTCTTATGCTTCCGAAAACCCGTCGATCCTCTATGGTTTGCTTCTCTTTTGATACCAGAAGTTATATGTGAGCCTGCTTTACTTGGTTGATTTTTAAATTTTTTCTGGGGAATGGGGGGACATTCTAACATCACAGGTTATTTTGAATTGATAATGATTATCATTATTATTTACAGGTGGCGACAGTTATGATATCTAAGTAACACTGCTTTATTTCAGTTTATAGGGTGAAAAACTCATATCAGGGCAATAAGTCACATGAAAAGGATACTGCCGAAACGAAGGAGATTCTGATGAAGAAAGAGAACGAAATAAATGGTTTTTTATACTTACCCGCAATTGGTCTTTTGTTGACGTGCATAGTGGGAACCTTCAATTTGTATAAAATAACCAAAATGCTTTATATGCAAATCAGTGAAGATAAACCTGTGGTGCTGTGGTTTTCAATTTATATGGTCATTGTCGGCATCATCTGTCAGTTATGGACCTATTACGCGACAATACTATTCTACTCTCAGAAGAAAAAAGCCATAAAAGCTATGGTAATACTTTATATCCTGAACTTTATAAGCTACACACCGATGTTCCTTTATCTCCATTTTTCCAAAAATATCCCCATGAGTTTAAGAATGCAGTCAATCGTTATTGCAGGGGTCGTTGGCGTAGTAATCTGGATCCCTTATTTTATGAGGTCGCGTAAAGTGAAGGCAGTATTTTATAAGTAATTACGTAGGGTCAGCGCTTGGGAAGGGGGTAATAATTCATCTCGAGTCGGATGTAGTCAAGAGGTTAACGATAATTCGATAACGTTAAAGAGAATGCTCTGTAAGATTGGGTAGAAATAAATATTGTGGAAAATAAATTAATAGGAGGGGTAAAAAAGTAAACATTCCATGATCTTAAAAGAATCAGGCTGCACTTTAAATTTAATCAAATACACAAAAATCCCAGTTAATTATCTGGAGGGGTATATGGCTAAAGTCGCTTATTATAAAGATGGGATACCTTACGAGGCATCGGGTCAGGTAATTATTAACATTACAAACGCGAAAACTTACAGTGACGGGGCTGGTGGCTATGAAGAAAATTATGGTATGGGCCTGGTGACGAAACCAAATTCTGTTTCAGTTACTATTGATCCATTGGCTTTGGCCGATAATGTGCCCGCTATTCACAGGCAAGAAATGTTGGTGCAGATGGAAGAAATAGATCTGCAGCAGAAGCATTTGGATCAGGCTTTACTTACCGCACAGCAAAATACTGCTCGTCTTGGAAGCGCGTATTTGTCCTTACTGAATGCGGGTCCCGCCGCCCGTGCACAGGCGCTGGTAGCCTATCAGAATGCAGTGGTAGCCGAACTGCAGGCTAAAATCGCTTCTGAACAAGGTAGCCTGAAGTATATTGAGATAGATATTATTATGCAGCAGGGCCGCCTGTGGTGGCCGTCAAGTGATGACGATGCAGCACAGGCGCAGGAGTATATTGATGCTCGGGCGATAGATAAGGCTAACGTCGAACAACTGATTCAGGCTGACCAACAAGGTCTTGCTGAGATGCAGGCCGCAATGAAATCAGTAGAGACGGTAACGGCGGAGATTGAGACTGCCGTGAAGTTTACTGCGGACTTTCTGAAAAATTTAGCGGATAAATTTGGTGAGAAAGCTGCGCAAAGCGCCCAGAAGCTTGCAGATAGCGCGCAGGGTAAAAAATTACGTAATGCTGATGAAGCACTTGCCGCGTTTAATAAGTATCAGGCAACTATCTATGCCAAATTTGGGGTTCAGGATCGCCAGGCTATGGCTAACGCGCTTGCAGCTTTGGATGCTAATGCTTTAGCCCGTAATCTCGTTCAGTACAGCAAAGCGCTGAGCCTGGTTAGCTATGGAATCGATGGCTGGATTCTGGTCAGAGAATTAAAAAATCCCCTTAATTCCGGAGACTATAAGCCGTTCTTTCTCAAAGTCGAAAGTATGGGGGCCGCTTATTTAGCCACGGAGCTAGTGGCCTGGGTATTTGCCGTTATGACAGGAACGGCTATCGGTATCCTGGGCTATGCATTACTGATGACCGTGGTGGGTGCGCTGATTAGCGACCAGATTTTGGATAATATAATAACGACGATATTTGGTTAACCTCGGGCTGTGACTGAGTAACTTCAGCGTTTAATCATGCGCTGAGCAAGCCAGCACAGACCGAGAGGTACGGCAAATATAAGCGCAATAAAGCCCACCCACCTTCCCCAGTGAGTGGGTTTCATCAGCGTCGGAAAGATGCGGTATATAAAATCAACGCCCATCGGGAAGAAAAGGGATGAGCAAAGGGCGAATGCAATAAAACTGGTCAGATAACTTACTTCCGCAGTATCATTATATGTAAGCCCTGTTAATACAAAAGACCAGAAAATAGCGCTGTATATAAAATACTTTATGTAAAAAAATTTATTCATCATGTAATAACCGATAAGAAATAAAATGGACATTACCATAATACTATTTTTCGGTACTGAAAATGGGGGCTGCCCGACACGTTTGACCAGAAACATCACAGGCAGAACGGTTACGCTCCAGGCTGGCAAAGCCGGGCATGTCGCCCCGCCTGGCCCTGAATCTTTACTGCCGCAAGCAATCTCACTCCTGCACACGCTCAAAGGTGGCAATGACCCGATCGATATGTTGCTTCATCGCGACTCGCGCGGCTTTCCCGTCACGCTTTTCAAGCGCAGTGAGAATTGTCAGGTGCTCCGTTTCCGAAACAATCGGCATATCGCTCGGCGTATAGTGCGCCTGGAGCATACGGAACATACTGCCATAGCGATGGCCAAGCAGATGACCGATGATAAAACCATAGGCTGGATTGCCGCTCGCCTGGGCAATGCGAATATGAAATAAGCGGTCGCCGGGATGGGTGCGTGACTGCGCGCGGTTATCTTCGCAGTTTTGCAAATAGGCTGCGCGGATCAGCGCCAGTTCCTCGTCGCTGGCATGTACGGCGGCAAGCGCAGCGGCCTCCGGCTCAATCAGGCGCCGCGCCTGCAACAGCGAAAACGGCGGCAGTTCGGTGGAGAAATCCAGGTTAATCCCCAGTTCATCGTCCGGCTCGATCCACTGATCGCGCCCGGCCTGTATCATCACGGGTTCCTGCGTACTCGAACGTGCTTTTACAATCACGCCATTGCCAACTTTCACATCCACCAGCCCAATCACTTCCAGCGCGATTAACGCTTCACGTACCGATGCGCGACTCACCTGTAGCTGCTCGGCCAGCTCCCGCTCCGCTGGCAGGCGGCTGCCGGGAGGAAATTCATTATTGTCGATAAGCTTGATTAGCTGGTCAGCTATCTGTCTGTAAAGCCTTGGGTTTTCCATCTTCTTTATCGGCATGGCACTGCTACCTGTCTAAATAAATTAAGTGACCAGATGCACAAATAATCGTCAGGGCACTTGTCAATGTTACGCAAATGTCAATAAAACGTAATGCGTCAGCGAAAAAGTAGCCAGCGATATTTGCTAACCCGGAAGGGCAAAATTCACTCTTAATGGCCTGACCATTAGATCTTTGGACCAGAGGAAATGCAATGAATTTACACGGAAAACGCATATTAATCACCGCCGCCGGGCAGGGTATCGGGCTGGCCAGCGCGCGTTACTTCGCTGAGCAGGGCGCGGACGTTATCGCCAGCGATATTAACCTCGCCGCGCTGCAGGGGTTGCCCGGTATTCGCGCTTACCTGCTGGATGTCACCGATCGTCAGGCGATTAACGCGGCGGCGCAGGAGCTTGGCACCCTCGACGTGCTGTTTAACTGCGCAGGCGTGGTACACAGCGGCAGCCTGCTGGCGTGCAGCGAACAGGAATGGCAGTTCGCGCTTGATCTGAACGTCACAGCGATGTTTCACATGATCCAGGCGTTTCTCCCCGCGATGCTTAAACAGCAAAAGGGCTCGATTATTAACATGTCATCGGTGGCATCAAGCGTGAAAGGCGTGGCTAATCGCTTTGCCTATAGCGCGACCAAAGCGGCGGTGATTGGCCTGACGCGCTCGGTGGCAGCGGATTACATCGGCGACGGCATCCGCTGCAACGCTATTTGTCCCGGCACGGTGGATTCGCCGTCGCTGCGCCAGCGCATCGCCGCGCAGGCGCAGGCGGAAGGAAGAGCGGAAGCGGAAGTTTATGACGCCTTTGTCGCGCGTCAGCCTATTGGCCGTATCGGCACGGCAGAGGAGATCGCGTATCTGGCGGCCTATCTGGCTTCTGATGCCAGCGCCTATACCACCGGTACCGCGCAGATTATTGATGGCGGCTGGAGCAACTAACAGGAGTGGAACAATGAAATTATTACGTGTGGGCGAACCGGGTAAAGAGCGTCCGGCAATGCTGGATGAGCAGGGCGAGTTGCGCGATCTGTCGCATTACATTGATGACATCGCAGGCGATGCGCTGCTGCCGGACTCGCTCGACAGGCTGCGTCAGCTGCCGCTCAGCGAGCTGCCCAAAATCAGCGGGCAGCCGCGCACTGGCGCCTGCGTCGGGCGTATCGGCAAGTTTATCTGTATCGGACTGAACTATGCCGATCACGCTGCGGAGACCGGCGCAGAGATCCCGCAAGAGCCGGTAGTGTTCGGCAAATGGACCAGCGCGGTGGTCGGGCCAAACGATGCGGTGCGCATTCCACGCGGCTCGGTAAAAACCGACTGGGAGGTGGAGCTGGGCGTGGTGATCGGCAAAGGCGGCAGCTATATCGCGGAAGAGGATGCGCTGTCGCATGTTGCAGGCTACTGCGTGGTCAACGACGTCTCAGAACGGGAATATCAGATCGAACGCGGCGGCACCTGGGACAAAGGCAAAGGCTGCGACACCTTTGGCCCCATCGGCCCCTGGCTGGTGACCGCCGATGAAATCGCCGATCCGCAGCAGCTCGATCTCTGGCTGGAGGTAGACGGCAAGCGCTATCAGAACGGCAACACCCGCACCATGATCTTTTCGGTGGCGCATATCATCAGCTATCTCAGCCGGTTTATGAGCCTGCAGCCGGGCGACGTTATCTCTACCGGCACGCCGCCGGGCGTCGGCATGGGGCAGAAACCGCCGGTCTACCTGCGTCCGGGACAGGTCATCAGGTTAGGGATCGCCGGACTGGGCGAACAGCGTCAGATCACCGAGGGCAGCGAAGAATGACCAGACTGACCGCACTGCGCGTTGAGGATATCCGCTTTCCCACGTCCGAGCATCTTGACGGTTCGGATGCAATGAATCCCGACCCTGATTACTCTGCCGCTTACGTCATTATCGAAACCGATAACGCGGCGATCAGCGGTCACGGGCTGACCTTTACCATTGGGCGCGGCAATGAAATTTGCTGTGCGGCGATCCGCGCGCTGGAACATCTGATCGTCGGTCGTGAGCTGGAGTCCATTACCGCCGATATGGGGCAGTTCTGGCGCGACATAACCAGCGACAGCCAGCTGCGCTGGATCGGCCCGGATAAAGGCGCCATTCATCTGGCGACCGGCGCGGTAGTTAACGCAGTATGGGATCTCTGGGCGAAATCGGAAGAGAAGCCGCTGTGGCGACTGGTGGCCGATATGTCGCCGCAGGCGCTGGTACGCTGCATCGATTTCCGCTATCTCACCGACTGCATCACGCCGGACGAGGCGCTCGCCTTGCTGACAGCACAGCAGGCGGGCAAAGCGGAGCGCATCCGCCAGCTTGAGCAGCTGGGTTATCCCTGCTACACCACCTCGGCGGGCTGGCTCGGCTATGACGACGATAAACTGCGCCGCCTCTGCCAGCAGGCTGTCGATGCCGGGTTCTCCCACATTAAGCTGAAAGTCGGACGCGACCTTGAAGACGATATCCGTCGCGTGCGTATTGCGCGCGAGGTGCTGGGGCCGGATCGCCAGCTAATGATCGACGCCAACCAGGTGTGGGAAGTGAATGAGGCAATAGACTGGGTTCAGCAGCTGGCGTTCGCGCGCCCCTGGTTTATTGAGGAGCCGACAAGCCCGGACGATATCGAAGGGCATCGCAAAATTCGCCAGGGCGTAGCGCCAGTTAAGGTCGCAACCGGCGAGATGTGCCAGAACCGCATCATCTTCAAGCAGCTGATTATGCGTGAAGCGATCGATGTGGTGCAGATAGACGCCTGCCGCCTCGGCGGCGTTAACGAAGTGCTGGCGGTGATGTTAATGGCGGCAAAATATCAGCTGCCGGTATGCCCGCATGCTGGCGGCGTGGGACTGTGCGAATACGTCCAGCACCTGTCGATGATCGACTTTGTCTGCATAGCCGGCAGCCATGAAGGCCGGGTCATCGAGTATGTCGATCATCTGCACGAACACTTTCTGCATCCCTGCGAAATCCGCGGCGCCAGCTATATGCCGCCGACCGCGCCCGGCTTCTCCATTGAGATGTATCCCGCTTCACGCGAGAAGTACCGCTATCGCGCGCAGGGAGGTTGAAGTGCGAATCGACGCTCATCAGCATTTCTGGCGCTACGACGCGGTGGACTATCCGTGGATCGCTGAGTCCATGACGCGTCTGCAACGGGATTATTTACCGGACGACCTTGCGCCGCTGCTGGCGCAACGGCAGCTGCAGGGCTCGATTGCGGTGCAGGCACGACAGTGCGTGGAGGAGACGCAGCAGCTGTTGCAGTGGGTGCAGCAGCAACCGGCGACGCAGGTGGTTGGCTGGATCGACATCACCGCGGCGGATCTGACGAAGCAGCTGGCTGCATTACAGCATCCGCTGCTGCGCGGTTTCCGTCATCAGGTGCAGGATGAGCGCGATCCCGCCGCATGGCTACGGCAACCGCGCGTGGCGGATGGTATCCGTCAGCTGCAGCAGCGGGACTACGTGTGGGAAATGCTGGTGACCTGGCGTCATCTGGCGGACGCCACCCGATTCGCCGCGCAGCACGATCGCCACTGGCTGGTGCTCGATCACCTCGGTAAACCCGATATTGCGCGCGGCGCGCAGGCCTGGGGCGAACAGGTAGCGGAACTGGCTGCGATGCCGCACGTGGTATGCAAACTCTCTGGGCTGGTGACCGAAGCGCCGCACGGGCAGTGGAGCAGCGCGCAGCTGCGGCCCTTTATCAGCGAAGCGCTGGCGCGTTTCGGCCCGCAACGCCTGATGTTTGGTTCTGACTGGCCGGTCTGCCTGCTGGCAGCGGAGTATCACGCGGTGGCGGAATTGATTGATGAAGCGACAGCTGAGCTGTCCACCAACGAACAGGCCGCTATCTGGGGCAACACGGCCGCGCAGGTATATGGCCTGACAGGAGAGAACAATGAATCTGTTTTTGCAGGATAAAGTAGTGATCGTCACCGGCGGCGGGTCGGGCATCGGCGCCGCTATCTCCCGTCTGCTGGCGGAAGAGGGCGCGATCCCCGCCATCGTCACCAATGCGCAGCCGGAAGAGATGTGGCTGGCCAGCCTGCGTGAACTGCAGCCGCAAACCGAAGTGTTGATGGCCGACCTTTGCGACGAGCAGAACTGTCAGCGCGCGGTTGAGGCGGTGCTGCAACAGTTCGGGCGCATCGACGGGCTGGTGAACAACGCTGGCGTCAACGATGGCGTCGGGCTGGAAGCGGGACGCAGCGCTTTCGTCGCTTCGCTGGAAAAGAACCTGCTGCACTATTACCAGATGGCGCACTTTTGCCAGGGCGCGCTGGAAAAAAGCCGCGGAGCAATCGTTAATATCGCCTCAAAAACCGCGCTAAGTGGGCAGGGCGGCACCAGCGGTTACTGCGCGGCGAAAGGGGCAATTCTGGCGCTGACGCGGGAGTGGGCGGTGTCGCTGCGGAGCAGCGGGGGGCGGGTGAACGCTGTGGTGCCCGCCGAAGTGATGACGCCGCTCTATGAACGCTGGATTGGCACCTTCGCCGATCCCGAGGGCGAACTGGCGAAAATCACCCAGCGTATTCCGCTCGGCCAGCGCATGACCACGCCGGAGGAGATCGCCAATACCGCGGTCTTTTTGCTGTCGCAGCGCGCTTCACACACTACCGGCGAATGGCTGAGCGTCGATGGCGGCTATCTGCATCTCGATCGGGCGCTGTTATGAGCGGCGCAACAGCGCGCTACTGTCTGGCGCTGGATCTGGTGGATGAGCCGGACAAGATCGCCGAATACCAGCGCCTGCATCAGCGCATCTGGCCGGAAGTAGCGGACCATCTGCGCCAGCACGGCATCGTCAATATGGAGATCTACCGGCTGGGTACCCGACTTTTTATGCTAATGGAGGTGAACGATCGGTTTAACGCGCAGGATTTTGCTCAGGCATCTGAACAAAATCCGCATATTCAGCGCTGGGAAGCGCTGATGTGGCAATTCCAGCAGCCAACGCCCTGGACGCCCGCAGGGGAAAAATGGGTGGCGATGGCGCGAATATTCTCTTTGCAGGACCAATAACAACACTTACTGACTGTACGCTACGAGGATATAACCATGTCAACACAACGCGTTGAGACGCCAGAAAATATTGGCGTCGGGGGTTCTATTAGCCTGCGCTGGGCGTTCATGCTGATCACCACCCTGTTTTTTATGTGGGGCGTGTCATACGGCCTGCTGGATGTTTTAAATAAACACTTTCAGGAAACGTTAAACGTCACCAAAGCCCAGTCAGGATTACTACAGGCGGCCTATTTTGGTGCCTATTTTATTGTGGCGCTGCCGGCGGGCTATTTTATGCGCCGTCACGGCTACAAGGCGGGGATCCTTGCGGGGTTATCGCTGTACGCCATTGGCGCGCTGCTGTTTGTGCCGGCGGCGATGGTCAATAATTTCTCGGTATTTCTGTTTGCGCTGTTCGTGCTGGCCTGCGGCCTTGGCTGCCTTGAAACTGCCGCTAACCCCTATGCCACCGTGCTGGGCGATGCAAACGGCGCGGAGCGCCGTCTCAACCTGGCGCAATCCTTTAACGGACTGGGACAGTTTGTCGGACCGATGATTGGCGGCTCGCTGTTCTTTACGCACGCCAGCCAGGATGCTGCGCAGGATAGCGTCAAAATGACCTATGTGGTGATTGCGTTTGTGGTCATCGCTATTGCGCTGCTATTTAAACGTACCGCCTTGCCAGATATTCGTGAGGCCGCCAGTGAACATGCGCAGCAGCCCGGCGCTACCTTATGGCAGCAAAAACATTTTGTCGGCGGCGTGATTGCGCAGTTCTTTTATGTTGCCGCGCAGGTTGGGGTGGGCGCCTTCTTTATTAACTACGCCACCGAGCACTGGCACGGCGTGACCAACCAGAGCGCCTCTTATATGCTTTCGGTCGCGATGATCTGCTTTATGCTTGGCCGCTTCTTTTCTACCTGGCTGATGGGCAGGGTTAAACCAGCAGCGATGCTGGCAGCCTATGCGCTGATTAATATCGTGCTGTGTGCCACGGTGATGCTCGGCGCAGGCGACGTTTCAGTTGTTGCGCTGATCGCCATTTTCTTCTTTATGTCCACTATGTTCCCAACCATCTTTGCTATGGGCGTGAAAAATCTCGGTCCAGCCACTAAACAGGCCAGCTCATTTATGATCATGGCGATTGTTGGCGGCGCGATTATGCCTTATTTCATGGGGCTGATTTCCGACCATGTCAGTACCGCCGTGGCTTACGGTTTGCCGCTGCTCTGCTTTGCCGTTGTGCTGGCTTATGCGCTCAGGCAGCGGAGACATTCATAATAAAGAGGGCATCGCGTTGAGTGTGGTAGCGATGGTGTAAGGCGAAAGGGGTGATCCAGCGGGTCGCCCCTTTAACGTTTTTCAGCCCGACAGGCGTGCAGAGCGAAAGAAATCATCAGAAGCATACGGGCACGCAATCTTGAACATGGCCCACGCAATTGGTCGTCACTGCCGTTACGCTCGCTTCTCTTTTATTCGCTGCTGATTAACTTTTTAGCTAGCGCTGTTGCGTTCGCGAAACAGAGTTTACAGCGGAACGACAGGTTATAAATTGAACAGTTGCTCGCAGCCTGTTGCTGGCGTGGCCTGCAGCAAACTATCCACAGCTTTACGCGCCGGATGTGCAGCGAAGATGTGGATAAGGATTCTCAGGCCTCGTAGGGGAAACATCCTGGATGTGCGGCTACCTTTTCCTTTTCTCACCGGGCTGGAAAGGGTTGATACCGAGAAGGCAGCTATAATTTTACTGAGCAACCGGCGGGAGAAACTTATGTTTGAGGGGTTTACGCACACCAAAATCAGCGTGTCAGAAGCAGAGCTTAATGTTCGTTATGGCGGTAACGGGCCTCCGGTTCTGCTATTGCACGGACATCCGCGTACGCATGCAACCTGGTCAAAAGTGGCCCCCGAGCTTGCCAAATCTTTTACGGTGGTATGCCCCGATCTGCGTGGTTTCGGTTGCTCATCAAAGCCCGCCGATCAGCCCCATCATATTGGTTCGTCTAAAAGAGCTAAGGCGAAAGATTGTGTAGAACTGATGAGCCAGCTGGGTTTCGAACAGTTTGCGATGGCTGGACACGACAGAGGAAGTTACACGGCTTACAGAGCTGCTCTGGACTACCCGGACCGCATTACACGCCTTGCCGTACTCGATTGCATTCCAATACTTGAAGCGCTCAACCGATGTAATGAGAAATTTGCCAGACAGTGGTATCACTGGTTTTTCTTTGCTCAACCAGAAAAACCAGAACGAGCCATTCTGGCTGACCCGGATAAATGGTATGGCGGCCAGCCAGAATCCATGGGAGATGAAGAGTACGTTGAATTCAGGCGAGCCATACACGATCCGGAGACTGTCCACGGCATGATCGAAGATTATCGCGCTGGTTTATCTATAGATAAGGAACATGAGCTTCAGGATCGCCAGCTCGGTCGGATGATTGAATGTCCCACGCTCTGCCTGTGGTCAAAATATGATGATCTGGAAGATATATACGGCGACGTATTAAGTATCTGGAAAAGCTGGGCAACAAATCTCCAGGGTAAAGCGATAAACAGCGGTCATCATATGGCTGAAGAAGCACCGGAAGAAGTTGCAGCGGAACTCCGGCATTTTCTTTTACAACACGCTTAGCCGTTCACCTTATTTAGTCACGCACCTGCATTCAGGTGCGTTCGTGCCTGGCCTGCAGTTAACCCCATGCCAGCGTTACACGTTAACTATGCGTGATAAGCGGACACTCTCTTTCGGGAGAGGAACCCCTTGCTTAATGAAGCTCTGCTAAAAAAGCACGAAATTGATATGATATCGGTTCGGGAAAAGCTGGGGGAAAATATGGCATCCTAAGCCATATAAAACAGCCTTCATGAAAGGCAGCCTGTCAAAAAGAGTCAGAACGACTCTCTGTGAAAAAGGGAGCGAATCTACTAAGTGACCAGACATAGCGACTTTGATTTTTCATGCAGGTCAGTTATCCCTTATGCACATGACTACAGGCACGGCGATTATGAAAGTTTGCATACGCACACCTGTGCTCAGCTTATTCATACCCTGAGCGGCGTTATTCGCATTGAAACCCAGCATGGATTTTGGGTCGTCCCTCCTTCACGCGGAGTCTGGATACCGGCATACACCCCGCATGCACTGCATATTACAGGAGATGTTAAGGCGAGAGGGGTCTTTGTCGAGCCGCTGGCTCGGGCTGATTTGCCCGTCATCTGTCAGGTTATTGGCGTGAGTAATCTGTTACGGGAGCTGATTATCTGCGCGCTGACGCTTCCTGCGGATTACACGCCAGGAAGCAGGGCTGAACGTGTTTATGAACTGATGCTGGATGAAATTCGCCTGATGGATACGCTTCCGTTTCACCTGCCGGAGCCGGTCTCTGAACGCCTGAAACAACTGTGTCAGGCTGTTCGCGATGCACCGCATGAGAGCTGGTCGATTGCGAAGGCAGCCGTAAAATTCAGCGCCAGCGGACGTACTCTCAACCGCCATTTTTACCAGCAAACCGGCATGCAGTTCAGCGAGTGGGTTCGGCGAGCGCGTCTTCTGCACGCCCTGACGCGTCTGGCGCAGGGCGAGCAAATAACACGAGTGGCGCTGGATTCAGGTTACGCCAGCCCCGGCGCGTTCAGCGCTATGTTTCGGCGAGTGATGGGGATGACGCCGAGTGATTACTTCAGCCAGTAACGAAATTTGCTGCAGCGTTCAGCATGGCTTGCAGAGAGGCCCGGCTAATGTCACTGTCGATACTGACTCCCCAGCCACATTTCCCCGTCAGATCCTGGCAGCATACATAGGCTACAGAGCGACTGTCGCTGCGTTTACCAAGCGTGTGCTCCTGATAACTCACTATTTCAAGTTCCGTTTTCATTTCCCGGCAAAAGGCTGTAAGCGCTGCTGAAAGCAAGCCGTTTCCCTCACCCGTCAGGCTCAGTTTTTTGCCATGGCAAATAATCTCAGCAGAAAGCAATGTACGCTGGTCGGGCTGATTGTTGCAGACATACTCTTTTAAACATACTGGTGGGGTATCAACAACGCCATACGCCTGGCGAAAAAGGTTCCAGACAGCCATCTGTGACATTTCTTTTTCATCACGTTCCGCCTCTTTTTGTACCCGGAGGCTGAATGCCTGCTGAAGTGGACGTGGCAGTATGAGGTTGTGATTTTGCTCAAGTAACCAGGCCGCACCGCTTTTGCCTGACTGGCTATTTACGCGGATAACCGCTTCATAGCTGCAACCGATATCTGCCGGATCGAGCGGCAGATAGGGGATCTTCCAGACAGAATCTGATGAGCGCTGCCGTGCAGCAAACCCTTTTTTTATCGCATCCTGATGGGAGCCGGAAAAAGCAGTAAAAACCAGTTCGCCAGCGTAGGGATGACGCGGCGGAACAGGCAGCTGATTGCACTCTTCCACCACTTCAATCACCTTTTTCATTTGGCTAAAGTCGAGCCCGGGTGAGATGCCCTGCGTATAAAGGTTTAGCGCCAGCGTCACTAGATCCGCATTACCCGTACGCTCTCCGTTTCCAAACAGACAGCCTTCAACGCGTTCGGCGCCAGCCAGTAGCGCAAGTTCAGCACAGGCAATGCCAGTTCCACGATCGTTATGGGGATGGACGCTTATGCACACCTGCTGGCGGCGCGAAAAATGGCGGCAAAAATATTCTATCTGATCGGCGTAAATATTCGGCATGCTGACCTCAACCGTCGCTGGAAGGTTGATAATCATGGGGCGAGAGGTATCCGGCTCCCAGACCTCGGCCACCGCCTCACAAATCTGAAGTGCAAAATCAGGCTCAGTGAAGCAGAACGTTTCTGGAGAATACTGAAATGTCCAGTTGGACTCTGGCGTCTCGTCGCATAAGCGACGGATTTGCCTGGCCGCGCTGACGGCAAGCTGGACAATTTCATCACGTGTCTGACGGAAGACGATTTCCCTGAAAAGTGGCGCCGTTGCATTGTATAAATGAACTGTCGCCTGATGAACTCCCTGCAATGATTCAAAGGTTCGCGTAATTAAATCTTCTCGTGCCTGAGTTAAAACCTGAATGTTCACATCTTGTGGAATACGTTTACCTTCAATCAGCGACCGAACAAAATCAAAATCCGTTTGTGAAGCAGAGGGAAACGCGACCTCAATTTCCCGGAAACCACAGGCAATAAGGAGATCCCAGAATTTCATTTTCCGCGCGCTGTCCATGGGCTCAGCAAGCGCCTGATTACCGTCGCGTAAATCCGTAGAAAGCCAGCGCGGAGGGCGGGTCAAGGTGTTATCCGGCCATTGTCTGTCAGTAAGACTGACAGCAGGGTGCGCTTTATATTTGAGTGAAGGATCGTTCAACATACGAGGTTCCTCTTTAACAAAGATGCCCCAGTATCCTGTTAAACGGGTCGGGACACTCACCTGAAGGTGACAACTCTTTATTCAAACATGACAACCACGCAGCACTATTTTTTAACGGACATTCAAACAGGTGGAAACCTCTTAAGCTTTACTCGCCTCTGATGCTGACCAGCTGCCAGCTACGTAAGATTTACTATCCATAGCCTTATTCTCCGCACTTTTTCAGCCAGCCAGGCCCGGAATCTTTTGCTTCGCCATTTCGTTAAGCTGAGGGGCAGGGTCCGCTTTTTGCCTTGAGCGGGTCAGACTAAAAGGGTGTCAGTCGGTCCCCGAGGCTTGCTGTGAGACGAAAGTGTAATGTGAACAGCGCGTCACGACGTGACGTTATTACGTGACCAGATATTAGCTATGAGATTCAAGAGGGAGCCGGGGCGTATGAAATCGCCGGAGCATCACATTGCGTTTAGTCCGCTATGAGCGGGGAGTGGACAATTCATTAGCTCAGTAGCATAAGGCCGGTTGTAGAGTCTTCTTCCCCAAACACATATCCTGGCACGCCCTTACTTCGCCCCTTCCAAACGATAAACCTTACAGCCAATGGAACGGTTCCGTCAGCTGCTCTAAAAATATCACCCAAATATTTAACGACTTAGCTTTTTCATAAGCCAAATCTGGCCTAATTAACTAACGGCATCGTCAGGAATGCCGATATAGATCACTCCTTTTTTATTTATCTGGAAGTTAAATATGTCGCTGAAAAAATCTTCATTGCTAGTGTTTTCAATAATGATGATTTTGTTTGTCGTCAGTGTTGGCATCAGCATCTGGATGCTCGTGCGCAGTAACGAATCACTGAATGCAGTAAACAAAGAGATTCGTGTGGTTCTCTCCGTTATCGATCCCATCAATCACAGTCGTACATTGCGGGTCAGATTAATGGAGTATATGGAAGAAATTGATGAAAAAGACGGGCAATTAACGGCCAGTCTTGATGGCGTCAAAGCTGCTGCAGATAAAGCTGATGCGGCCTTTCAGGCCTATATTCAAGCGCCACGGCTTGAGGGCGAAGAACCGGAAGCAGAGGCCTATCGTCAGGCTTATCTGAACTACCGTAATCAGGGTATTCAGCCGCTGATAAAGGCTGCAGAAGCCCGCGATCCGGCTCGTTTTAAAAAGCTGCTTCCTAATGTGATATATCTTGATCGGCAGTACGAAATCATACTGGATAAGGTCCTTGCTCAGCATGAGGCTTACGCTAAAAAGCTAAATGAGGATGCGCAGCGTCACTTTAGTTCGGGCGTAATTATACTGATCCTGATAGGGATTTTGTTTGGTGTAGTCATTGTCGGTATTTCAATGCTGATGCGCCGTTTTGTACTTTCACCTCTGTTTAGCGCAGTGAAACACTGCAACGCTATTGCTGAAGGCCACCTGGACATACCCGTCCCAGTAAAACGTAGCTCGCGCAGTGAAATTCAGAGTCTGATGGAGTCTCTGGAGGGAATGCGGGTGTCGCTTACCGGAATTATTATGCAGGTACGTGATTCTGCACACTCCGTTTCAACTGCTTCCAGCGAGATTGCCGCCGGAAACATCGATCTGGCTTCGCGTACGGAGCAACAGGCGGCTGCGTTAACAGAAACAGCTGCAAGCATGGAAGAACTTGGCGCAACGGTAAAACAGAATACTGACAATGTTTTCGAAGCCTGTCGCTTAACGGCTGAGGCGGTAGACAATGCGGAGAAAGGAGAAAAAGTTTCCCGCGAAGTCATTACTTCAATGGGACTTATCAACTCAAGCTCCAAAAAAATTGAGGACATTATCTCCGTCATTAACGGCATTGCCTTTCAGACAAATATCCTGGCTTTAAACGCTGCCGTTGAAGCGGCACGGGCGGGAGAACAGGGCCGGGGATTTGCGGTGGTGGCAGGGGAAGTCCGTAACCTGGCGCAGCGCAGCGCTGTTGCGGCTAAAGAAATTGAAAATCTGATCGCGGAGTCGGTAAATATCATACATACGGGTTCTGAGCAGGTTAGCCGGACAGGAGAAGCGATGAATGCCATTATCTCTTCTGTCAGCCGCGTTAATGTTCTTATGGAGCATATTTCGACCGCATCTGATGAGCAAAGCCGCGGTATCGGACAAATTGAACAGGCCGTTACTGAGATGGATTCCGTGACGCAGCAGAACTCGTCACTTGTTCAGGAATCCGCAGCAGCCGCTGCTTCTCTTGAGGAGCAGGTACAATACCTCACTCATGCCGTTTCAACATTCCGCCTTTCAGGGGCTTAACGCGGCAGTGAATTGAGACTTATATGGAGGAGCTCAGTTGTTGCTCCTCCATAATGCTTTTTAGTCCAGGAGAAAGTTTAAATTATCAGCTCTGCGGTTCTTTTAGCCATAAAGGTACCATCAGGTCTTAAGCTAAACAGGCACTGACTATTCATTATTCCCAGCCGTGTGCGCGATGACAGACTGACTGCTTTTACGTAGGTGAGGCATTTAATGAAACGATTAACTGTACACCCCAAAACAGGCAATCATATCTGCTGCAGCACTGATTCGGTGACGTTGACATTGGGTCAAGTAATTAATTTTTATCACGCCTGCCCTGACAGCCATTCCGGTTATATCTGATACCAGGCTCACTTGTCTTAAAAATTCACTCATTGTCTGTTGTACTGGTAAAGAGTCTACTGGGAATGCAAGCGGAGTCGTGAGCCAGAGTATGTTCCATGTGCTTAAATTAACATTTGGTTAAACCCCCATAAAATCATTGAGGTTTGTATGCTGATAGCACAGGTTTCCGATATTCATGCCTCACCCGAAAATGATCACCTACAGCGATTTGACCGAGTGCTAACATGGCTTACGTATCTACGTCCTGACATTCTTGTGCTTTCTGGTGATTTAACTGATGGGCCGTGGCGTGAAGGTTATATAAAAATAGCCGCCCGTCTGAAACAACAGAGTTATCCTTCGTTAGTCCTGCCGGGTAATTCAGACGATCGGCATTTGATGCGATCCTTATGGGGTGAGGACAAATGGTCGCCTGATACGTCCACAGGAGCCCTGCACTTTACCCATGACTTCCGCACCCTGCGATTGATCGGCCTGGATACGACGGTTGATAAAGAAGATTATGGCAGTGTGGCTGAACATATCGAATGGCTGGATAAACAACTCAGAAACGCTAAGAGCTCTCCGGTGCTGCTGTTTATGCATCATCACGTATTTGAAACAGGCATACCGAAACTGGATAAATCAATGTGCAGAGGTTTAGGTCAGCTAGAAGCTTTGATTAAATGCACATCGGCCAGACTGCTGGCCATTTCTGCTGGGCACGTTCACAGACCCGTCGCAGGTACTTTTGCGCGCATTCCCGCTTATATATGTGGCTCCATCTGCCCGGCCAATCCGCTATGGTTTGGAACAAAAAATATTCCTCCGGTGGGTGATTCGCCCGCGTTAATGATTCACCGCTACGCCAGTAGCAATTTAACCAGCCATCATGTATGCGTTTAATGAACAATCAAAAATCAGGCGCATCAGGGCAATATTTTAAGAGATGAAAACAGGGTCTTAAAAGATCGCTATGAGCTGGTTACTCATGTCAAATCTGACGCATAAAAATCACCATACAACTTGCACGCCAGCTTAGCTGTATCTACCTCCAGACAGACGTCTACATCCTTATCAAAACCGCGCTGTTGAAGCTCAAGCGCTGAGGAGCATTCATAGAGCGAGTGTAAATTTTGCTTCTGATGAAGATGCCAGGTAGCAACGGCAGCCTGTGCTTCAGGTGAACACTTCCCGCCCCCCATCACAGCGATAATGCCACCAGCAGCCACATAATCCTCAAGGGAAGGACGAAGGCTGCCATCAGGCCATCGTTCTCCACAGGGAATAACAAGGACGCGCTTAAAACCCCTACATGCCTTCGCAGTTGCAGACATATTCCTGAAACAGCCGCTAAAAACCTTTACTCCGGCATCCCGCGCCCTGAATGAAATAGCCGAGCCATTAGGAGAGGGGAGCACCAGACTTTCGCCTTCGCTTATATTCCTTATCGAAACCGGTGACAGGCTGTAACCTTGACCGCTGAATCGCCTGTCTGGGCTGGCCGTCTTCGCCCCGATTTTCATACCATATTCCAACGCTGATTCGTCTTTCCACGGATAGGGATAAATGCGGGCACCATTATCGATAGCCAGGCTAACGCAAGTTGAAAAGGATATAACGTCAACGATTACGACACAGTCAGCTTCCCTGGCTAAGTAATCTATGGCAGGTAAGCCCCATTCAAGACGAACCTCGAATCTGTCCTGACTGAACCATTCCATGAAATCTTTCCCGTTACTGGTTTCAGGTGGCTCGAATTTAACATGACTCTGTTACGGAGCATATTTGCATGATCCAAAGCGTCATTGAACGCTTTAGACACAAAGTGGAAAGCCAGTTTTATCGCTAACGGTACAGCCCGGAGAGAGCAGAGCGATTCGCTGCGATATATGCTTCCAGACAATGATAAAGTTAGCTTTTCTGGCTCATTTAAACAGGTAATAAAGTGGACATTTCAGCGATACAGGAATGGCGTATGAATACCTGTCTGGTAAGTACAGACAGAAAAAAGCTTGATGTGCAGGCTGTTCACCAGTATTTAACGAGGTCCACCTGGGCTAAAGGGATTGATATTGATACCGTCTCTGCATCAATAGAGAACAGCCTTAACTTTGGTGTTTACCAGAATGAATCTCAGATAGGTTTCGCGCGTCTGATAACGGACTATGCCACCTTTGCTTACCTTTGCGATGTATACATCCTTGAGAAGTATCAGGGAGAAGGGCTTGGAAGATGGCTTATGGAGTGTATTCATAACCACCCGGTTTTTGAGAAGCTTCGCAGGATGATGTTGTTCACAACAACCGCACCCTGGCTTTATGAAAAGTTTGGCTATGAACCCGTTAATCGGGAAAATTATGCATGGACCATCACGCGACCTGATATCTACCTCAATGGGAAAAGGTAACTCGAACATCACATTGTGCGATTGGGGTGCTGGGCTGGCAGTGATGACAGAAAAAGGTTTTTCTCCACCAGTGCCTTCTGGTTCAACGCGCGAGGTGCGAAGAGCCGGGCTAAACAATGGGCTGTAGCGTTCAGCTCAGCAGATGCAAAGGAAACATCGTGACCATTTTCTTTCCCCTTATTTACCTTATGGCAGGCTGGCTTGTTGGCAAAACCGCGCTGGAGCTTAAAACGGCGGCATCGTGGGTATTAACGCGTATTGCGATACCCATTGTTATCGTATTCAACATATCGACTCGCTTTAGCAGTATGAGCACCGTCATTATCGCTACGGCAATATGTATGCTTGCCATGCTGGTGGCCTGTCGTTTCATTATGCGCGATCCGGTCAGAAGCTTGTGTTTTAGCTACCTCAATATCGGATGGCTGGGACTGCCTGTTGGCAGTGCATTATTTGGTAACGACGCCGCGACCATTATTATCGCGGCCTATGTCGGTAGCTCGATCGTAGGTAACTCGGTGGGAGCAGGCATGCTTTCAGGGAGCAAATTAAACCTGCTTAAATTGCTCAAGACGCCCCCCGTGCTGGCATTGATTGCAGGTGCGGCGCTTATTCCTTTCAGCCAGGACGTCACGCGCTGGTGTGCTGGCCTGTATGATATTTCGAAATTTATGATGAGTTTCCTGGGGATGGCGGTGCTGGGTATCTGGCTGTCAAAAACAACGCTCTCAGCCAGCGATCTTCGACGGGAGACTGGGCCGTTCCTGATTAAATCTGGCATGATGGCCATACTCATTTCACTGTTAGTTGGGCTCGCCAGCCTCCTGCATTACAGACTGATAGCCGATAATGCGGCAACGCTCTATCTGTTTTGCCTGCTACCGCCCGCCGCCAATATTATCGTACTGGAGACGCACTATCTTGGCACGGGCGAGTCGGCAAAGCTCATCACCTGCGGTACCTGCATCAGTATTATTGCAATAAGCCTCTATGCTGCATTCGTTCTTGGTTTCAGAGCATGGGGATAGGGGCTGAAAATTCATGAATAAGAGGGTCTACTCCTGGGCTTTAAAAGCCGGTGTCTGAAACCATGTTGAGACGCAACCCCAGACGCCTGTATTTATAGCGGGCATTAATTTTAAGCGTGGATGAGGCCTGTCTTATACATAAAACCAGTTGAGGAAGTAAGCTTTATAAACGTCGGCCTTGCGTTGCTTATTATCTGAGAAGTTTTTTGAACAGATCCATCAGCACAGGAATCTCATCTGAATTTCCTAATGGCTCAAAAAAATTACTGTCTGTTTCCTCCACCACCCGTATGGCCGTGGCAGCCAGTTCGCGACCGGTTGCTGTCACTTCAATTACCCTGGCGCGGATATCATGCGGGTGAGCAATGCGTTTAAAATGCCCGGCTTTTTCGAGTGTGCGCACGACCTGCGAAATAGTCATCGGATCGCTACCCGTTAGTTGTGACAATTTAGCCTGCGTCAGCGGTTCATCATGTTGAAACCAGCTGGCTACGGCCAGAGCAACAAACTGCGTATGGGTCAAACCAACACGCTGTAAGGCATGTCGTTGTTCACGCTGCCATGCATTCGAAACACGCCAGAGTAAGAAGCCAGGACTGTCATAGGGCCCCTCGAAATCACTTGGCAAAGGTTTGCTCTTTTTAGACTGCATACTAAACCATCTGATTTGCTAAATATGCCGACAATCCAGCCAGAACTTCCGGGAAATCTTCGCTTGCGGCTTCTCCAGATGCCTGAGCATCAGGACCCTGAGCGCTGATGATATAGGTAATCTGACTCTGACCAGCATCTGTGTCCTGCACGCGGTGTTCTACTCTGACCATAGTCTCGCCGAGCCACGTTTCATCAATGAAATACTTGCCTGCAAGGACATCGATGAGCTGGCTTCGAATAATGTTGCCGTCGGGTAATTCCATTGAAAACCAGTTCCCGGTGATGAAGTCACCTTCCATCTGAACTGACTTTACGCCCGGGTTCCAGAGCTTCCAGCGAGTAGTGTCAACGAATGCATTCCAGACCTTCTGCGGCGTGGCATCCATATTCAGCGCATAGGTCTTTTTCCAAAAATTAACGGTATCCATAACGATAACTCCAGAATGATAATGTAAGTGTACATATTATATGTGTACTTACGTTATCATAACTTTAGCGGCCGTCAATAAGGAACTTTAGTGGAAGCATAGACCCATGATGAATTGATGAGGGGGGTACTCTGTTACCGCTGAGGTGAAAGAAGGGGATGGGTCCGCTATGAGTGATTAGCGGACGACAGGTCTGCAAAAGTACGTAAAGGGAACAATCTTTATTTTTTATAGAAGCAAGACAGGCATTCATAGCAAGGCCTTACATCAGCTGACCTTAATTTTGCTACCAAAAATGCGTCTCTTTCATGGTAAAATGTGCCGAGGAATAATCGCCTGGTCAGGTCAGGTAATAGTTTACAACCTGCTAAATGCATAAAAATAATGTCGCTTACTTCGCATTTTTTGGAGAGGTAATATTTTTTACCCATCTTAATGTCCTTTATGTGCTCGCCAGAGGTTAGTTAATAAAAAATAATTTTTTATTAGGATGTTTTTTAAATAAAGCCAGGTTTTTTCATGTCACAACCACACCTTGCAGACCCGCTTAACAGTAGGTCGTGGTTATGAATTACTATTTTTTTATTATATCAACCATACATGTACAGGATGAGTTTTAGGTCTTTTCATAAAGCTCCCGGATGCAAAAAAGTCGCCATCAGGCAAGTTATTTTACTGTTAGTGTGATTTTTAATCATAACCTGATTCTTTGATTAAAATATCTTTCATTTAAAGTGCAAAAAAGACGCATGCGCCCGCAGTTGACTGAATTTCATAGGCAACTTTTCTTACGCCGGGTTATTGCTGTATGCTTCTTGGTATTAATCCTCCGTCGGGCATATGCTATTACAGTCATCCAGTCTGGATCAGCCGTATTGCGAGAGATGCCATGCAGGCGGCATAAAAGTTGCGCCCAGCCTTCCACCTCAGATTCAGGTTTACGACGCAGCTGAACTTCGACTATCTTAATAAGCGCATCAACGCTTTCTTTTATTTCATTCAGACATTCCCCAGACTGAAAGCCTGCAGCCATTCGCCTTATTTTTAATACATAAAATTCAGTATCAAAGCTTAAAGGTCGCATGCATATCTCTACCATTAACAAGCCTTAAAAATTCCCTGCTGATGCGCTTTTAAACATCTAATCCATAACCCTCTTTAATGCATGATGCCCGATTTAAAGACATCGGATCACATCAAGCGCAGACAGCATATGTGTTTACTCTGCTGATGCCTGTTAGTTTTACAACACATTAACATGTAAATCAAATACTACTTTAAAAAACCTTAATTCCTTTCATGTTATTAACCAATTGAAATTAATAAGCTTTAATCCTAATGCGTATGAAATTCAGACAGGATTAAGGATTTTTCCATTTTTTAAGCATTTTCTTAGCCCCTCTGGCCCTTGCTGCATGTAAGTCGGGCATTCTCCATAGGATGCGCCAGATACACGATATTTTATTAACATTTCTGAAGTGACGCAGAGGTAAGACTTCACGACTGACAGCGTTCATTTGAGAGTGTTGTATCCAGAGCGTTCATCGGCAGCAGATTTGTGGGCTCATTAGAGAGGTGTACGGGTTTAAATCTGGTTGACGTTGAGGTTATCAGGATAAGAGGCCGCGGAGCGGTATAAATCATCGGTAAAAAGTGCAGGTTATAAATGGAGGGTCCTGCGGGGTTATGAGAATTAACATCTTTAGATTATCATTTGCCTGATGCGTTCTAAAAAAGATAAGTATATATTCGCGCATCAGAATGGCCGGCCATAAAGATATATTGGCAGCCGTATTTAAAAGGGACCCCTTATCTGATATGAGCGGAAGCGAACGTTTTACTTGTTTTTTAACGCCAGCGGCCTTTCCGAGAAATAACAGCGCTACAGATATGCCGTACAGGGGATTCTTAAAGTTTCAGCAGGTATTTGCCGGTGGTTTAAGTTTTCAGGATGGTATATCACGCCTCTGATGCCCCGTTGCAGGCCTGCTGCCTCACGGAGTGCCCTAATAATGTGTCTGAAATTTCAGATGCAGCCCGAAAGCCGGTCTTGTGAAATGTCCGGACGGCTTCATCTGTTTTTTTTACTTTTGTCGGCGCACAGAACTCAGCTATCTGTTTCTGTGCGCCGGATGACTGCCGTGTGAATGGGCAGGACAATCATTACAACTATATTATTTCATGACCCCAGTTTCCTGGTACAGAACGCTGATTACCGGCCAGTCGTGGCAAGCAGATTCTCAGGGTATCGTTCGCCCTCAATATCAATAGCGGACAGGGCTTCGGCCAGAGATAAAAGATCTGGTTGAGTCAGTACCACATTTGCTGAAGCGATGTTTTCTTCCAGCCGGTGCAGCTTCGTTGTGCCCGGGATCGGCACAATCCAGGGTTTTTGAGCCAGAAGCCAGGCAAGGGCGATCTGAGCTGGCGTGGCGTTTTTTTCACCGGCTATTTTAGCCAGAAGATCAATCAAAGCCTGATTCTTTTCCATTGCTTCTGGCGTAAATCTCGGCAGCAGCTTTCTGAAGTCATCCTCACCCAGAGGGGTATCTTTGTTCATGGCACCGGTCAGGAACCCTTTGCCAAGCGGGCTGTAGGGGACAAGGCCAATGCCAAGTTCTTCACACACATCCAGGATTCCGTTCGTTTCCGGCCCGCGTGTCCAGAGAGAATATTCATTCTGGAGAGCGGTAACGGGTTGAACGGCATGAGCCCGACGCACCGTTGCCGCGCCGGGTTCAGACAGGCCAAAATATTTAACCTTGCCTTCAGCAATTAGCTCACTCACCGCGCCTGCAACATCTTCAATTGGAACTTCAGGATCGACACGGTGTTGATAAAACAAATCAATAGTTTCCACGCCCAGTCTTTTGAGCGAGGCGTTGCAAACCTTTTTGATCTGCTCAGGCCTGCTGTTCATGCCAGCCATTTTCCCGTTGTGAATATTAAACCCAAATTTCGTTGCAATAACGACCTTATCCCTGAACGGCTTTAAGGCTTCACCCACCAGTTCTTCATTCGTATAGGGTCCGTAAACCTCGGCGGTATCAAAGAACGTGACGCCTCTTTCAACTGCGCTGCGAATAAGTGAGATGGCCTCAGCTTTATCCAGTGCATGACCATAGCTGAAGTTAAGCCCCATACAGCCAAAGCCGACAGATGATACCTCTGGGCCCGATTTTCCGAGTCTGCGCATTTCCATAAATACTCCTTCTGATCTGACATAGCTGAAAAACACCTGGCAGGAATAATTAATCGACCAGATTATTCAGGCGAGAGCATGATTTGATGTTAGCCTGATATATAATGCTCAACAATAACGCTGGAATTTCATGACTTGATGAGAAATACTCACTAATGGTAAAGCCCTCTCTTTCTGAACTGAACGCCTTTCTTACCATCGCTGAGCAGCAAAGCTTCAGGGCCGCAGCAAAAGTGCTGGGGATCTCCTCTTCTGCCCTGAGCCACTCCCTGAGGAGCCTTGAAGCAAAGCTTTCTGTCCGCCTGTTCAATCGCACTACCCGTTCTGTCGCATTAACGGAAGCAGGGGATAAGCTTCTCAGGCATATCCGGCCTGCGATCAGCAGTCTTGAGCAGGCGATTGATGAGGCCGCTTCTGAAAGCACTGTTCCGTCTGGAACAGTCAGAATAAGTACGTCGGAATCAGGTGCTCTTCCTTTGATAAAACATGTCTTGCCTGAATTTTTAGAGAAATTTCCCCGTATACGCGTCGAGTTTATTGTCGAGTCAGGGTTTATTGATATCGTGGCAGAAGGCTATGACGCGGGAATACGGCTGCATGAGGATATCCCTAAGGATATGATCGCAGTCTGCTTTCAGCCTGCGATGGTAATCGGCATCGTTGCCTCGCCTGATTATCTGAAACGCAGGGGGGAGCCTGACGTGCCACAGGACCTTTTACAGCACCGGTGCATACGTTACAGGTTTGAAAACGGGGCCCTTCTGGACTGGGAATTGCAGCATAATGGCGGTGCTATTAACGTTAAAGCAGAAAACTCTGTGACTTTCGTTCGCGGCAGTAATTTGCTTGCCGTTGAAGCCGTCCTTAACGGGCTCGGCCTTGCCTGGTTGCCCCTGGATCATGTACAGCATCATCTTGATTCAGGTCGCCTTATGCCTGTCCTGCCGGGCTGTGAAATGAAATATTCTGGCCTCAGCCTTTATTATCCGGCCAACCGGCATCTTCCTCCGGCAGTGGCGCTTTTTATTAAAGCCGTACGGGATTATGCTGCCAGGGCCAGAAGTGAAGCAGCGGTATAAAAATAAAGATTTTCAGGGGGAACAGTCTGATGAAATTAACTGTAATGAATCTACAGCCCATCTTTAATTTGGCTTGAAAGGTCAACGTCTGCTTCTGGCACAAAACTGACATTGCTGTTCATCCCTTTCTAGCCTTATCCGATACCCCGAGATAGCCGGTAAGCTCGGTGATATTAATTTGATGCGCCAGATGAAAGCAGCTGGCGGTTCAAGTCCCTGATTATCAATATCTTGGTTAACGAACCTCTTCAGTGTCACTAGCAGAACTGATTTATCATTGAGAGTAACATCGGTTTTAAGTTGCTCAGCTCTTCCAGATGGGCCAGCGAGAGCGACTCCAGTAGTTGCTCCGCTTCCGCCGTCAATCGTAAAAAGGTTTTACGCTGGTCGTTTTGATCCGGCTCGCGTAGCACCAGTCCCGCCTCTTCTAAGCGACTCAACAAGCCTGACGCACTGTGCGGTTTTAACATCAGACGTTCTGCTACATAACCCACCGTGGCGTTGCCTGACGCGGTGCCACGAATAGTCAACAGGGCCTGGTGCTGTTGAGGCGTTAACCCCACGCTGCGTGCCTGCGTTTCACTGAAGGCCATAAAGGCACGTAATGTGGCGCGGAAATCCGCAAGCAGGGCGTAATCGACATCTTTCATTTTGGGTTGTGACATGTTGAAAACCTTCCTGTATTGAATTTATATCGTATTGCGATGTAAATTGCGCGTTTAGATAATGTAACGAGGAGCAACAAGATGCGGGATACGTTGTCCGATTCTTCACATCGGCCCAAACTTTCGGACCACACCGTAACGAAGCGCGTGATTATACTCGCGCTGATGGGCATTCTGATAGGAACCGGCGGCGCGTTCGGTGCCATAGTGCTGCTTCATCTGATCGCCTTGATGACCAACCTGTTCTGGTATCACCAGTTTTCGTTCGCCGAACACTTGATGCCGGGTAATGCTGGCGCGCTACACATTCTTGCGGCACCGGTGCTGGGCAGCTTGATTATTGGTGTTATGGCGCGTTTCGGTTCGGAAAAAATTCGCGGCCACGGCATTCCAGAAGCAATTGAGGCGATTCTCTACAGCGAAAGCCGGATGTCGCCCAAAGTGGCAGTGCTTAAACCGCTCTCTTCGGCAGTGTCGATTGGCAGCGGCGGCCCGTTTGGCGCGGAAGGGCCAATCATCATGACCGGCGGCGCAATCGGTTCTTTGTTTGCTCAGTTATTTCATCTTAGCGCGGCCGAACGTAAAACCTTGCTTGTGGCAGGGGCGGCGGCTGGCATGACCGCTATCTTTAACGCGCCGATCGCGGCGGTGCTGCTGGCGCTGGAAGTGCTGCTGTTTGAGTGGAAGCCACGCAGTTTTATTCCGGTGGTCAGTGCGGTGCTGGTGTCCTGGTGTTGGCGTAACGCGCTGATTGGTACGGGTGCCATTTTTCCTTTCCCATGGATGTCTCATCTGCAGCCGATGCAACTTGTCGTGGCAGTTGGTATTGGTGCTCTGACTGGCTTAATCGCTGTGGCGTTATCAAAAAGCCTGTACCGACTGGAAGAGTGGTTCCATCAGCTGCCTGTCCACTGGATGTGGTGGCCCGCGCTGGGTTCATTAGTTGTGGGCGTAGGGGGCATTATTCAGCCACGGGTGCTTGGCGCGGGATATGCCAGTATACAAAACCTGTTAGATGGCTCGCTGGCAATCAACATCATCGTTTCGCTGCTGCTGGTCAAAAGTATTGTCTGGCTGGTATCACTGGGTTCGGGCACCTCTGGCGGAGTGGTGGCACCGCTGTTGATCATAGGTGGCGCAGTAGGTGCAGTGGCGGCACATCTGCTGCCTGACTATGGTGGCATGCTGGTGATGGCAGGCATGGCCGGGATTCTCAGCGGGGCCATGCGTGCACCGTTGACGGGAACGCTGTTTGCGGTGGAAGTGACAGGACATTTTGATCTGCTGCCGGTGGCATTAGGTGCAGCAGTGGCGTCCTATGCGGTGAGCGTATTGATGATGCCACGCTCCATCTTTACCGAACGTTTGGCGCGCCGGGGACACCATATCGTGCAGGAGTTTGCCACCGACACGCTGGAAACCACCAAAGCACGAGAAATTATGACCACCGCACCCGCGACCTTGCCTGCTTCTATGCCGCTGTATCAGGTGGTTGCCATGATGAGCGATTTACACGCGCATCACCATTATCCGGTGGTGGATGCGCAGGGCCGGTTTATCGCAGTGGTATCGCGCAAGGAGATGATTCACTGGCAGTTGCAGCAGCGTGCCACCGACATGACCTTACAGGAGTTAATTGGCGATGAACCGCAAATCAGCGCCCGTGTCGACACCTTATGCAGTCACATCGCCGACCATCTGTTTAATGAAGAAATGGGTATGGTGGTGGTGACTGATGCTGAGTCAGGGCAGGTAAAAGGCGTGATCACCCGGCATGATATTTTTCGTGTGCGTTATCTGGCAAAAAAGGCTGAAAGTCACAAGATGAAATATCTGCGATTACGCAAATCAGAGTAACTGCACTTTATTCAACTGTGCCAGGCCTTTCGGTAAGGAAAGTTCAGCAGTTCTGTTGTGGCTATAGAAGTTCATCAACATGAAGTCGCCTGCCGGGCACCGCAGCTGAATGCCGCTGCGGTGATCCTGAGCCATCACACTCTCGAACTCTCCAGAGCGGATATCGCCATTACGACGCGCATTGAAATGTACTTGATCTCGTCGCAGTGAGGGTAATTGAGCGCATCATCGTGGCGGGTAACGAGACAATTTCGCGGGCAGAGCAGGGGCTAATTAATCCTTGAAGCGGGGCATCATATTCTTTAGACAGGCAGGCAACAGCTCTGCCTGCCCTGAAAAGATGCGGCAGGTCTGGCAATGGATAATGATAAATAGCTGAACAGATGTGCGCCTTAGACTCTTGAAACAGTAGCGGGTCGAACGCTTACAAAAACTTACGGGCTTTATTTTCAGTCGTAACGCTCATTATCTGCTGCCCCTCAGGCAGCAGTATACTTTGGCTTTTCTACATACTAATACCGCATGCCTGATGCGTGTAGTATGTGACGTAAAACCTTAACTCACATCATTTAGCAAGTTTTATCAAAAATCTATCGTCCTCCTTTTTGATTTTTGCGCCTTTATCTCCCCATTTGTCAGCCAGCGCGAAAAATTCATCTGTACTGATGTTGAAATACAGCACTACCTCCCCGAAATCCCCGCTGCGCAGCATTTCGTTTGTTTGTTTTAAAGTTTTTGCCTTTCCAGTTTTCAATTGTGCCTCTCCCATGGTGTATTCAACTAACAGGCTCAGGTTTAGCACAGGTTTATTTCATCCCACCCATGAAGTGACGCTGTTATAAAATGCTTCATATTTTTCAGAATGCTGGAGGGCCAGAATCAGCTGTAGGCAATAAAGGGTAGAGAAAGGAAAGTACTGCCACCGAGTAAGGAAAATTCAGCGATCCTGCGGTCCGGAAACCATTGCTGGCAGGCCGACGCTCTCTTCGTCTGTGTGGCACGTTGCATCCCGGTCTTCTCTCTGCGCTTCCTGCTGCTGAAGTTTAAAGAAACATCTTGCTGTCACCCTGATTGAGCCTGGGGAAGAACCAGTAAGCTCCGACTTACCACAGACTTGTGATTTCGGCTGATTTTACATTGATATCAGAGCTGAAATTACAGTCGCTGCCCGCCCTGAAACTCTCGGCGTCAATCCAGTCTGTATCAGTCACCTCATATGACCAATACGGGATAAAGGCCTTTCCACCAATCAGAAGTAATTGAGCAATGCGGTATTCATCATTCAGAGGAAAGGTCACGAACTCGCAGGAAACGGCCTTAGCTGCCTAGGAGTGAGGCAATGATCGTTTGAGAAGGATTCAGGGCTTCCTCAAAAAATCCTGAACATCTTTTAAATAGTCAGATTCGAAAGTTCTTTATTAATTTTTTAATTAACGAGAATTGCTTAGAGAGGGTGGTATTAAGCAGATTGTAGAACTGAATCTACAGGATAAATAAAGTAGAAGTAACCCCGTGAAATGTTTTTCTTGTCTCTCCATTTCTTGTGATGGTTTTCAATCTCCTTGTGCAGGAAAAACTCTTTACTGAATTCGGCAAAATCATAAATTCTGGTTTTTGTTTGCTTTTGTTTTGATGGATAAGATATGAGCAGCGTCACTCTTTACTTAATTTTATGCGTTTATCTTTAGCAGATGAAAGGTGAGGGAATATGTTTCTTGAGGAACGTCGGCAGCAAATTCTGGAATATCTGAATAAAAACGAACGGGTGAAGGTCGAGTTTTTGGCATCTTTGTTTAATGTGACCAAAGAAACCATTCGCACCGATCTGAATGCCCTTGCGGCTGAAAAGTTGGTTCAGCGCTGTCACGGTGGCGCAATGGTGCTCCGACGGAGTTTGCAGTCAAAGCTGATTACTGAAACCGGCGACAATTTTGAAGTGTTACTCAAACGATTGCAGAGCCAGAAAAAAACAGGTTGTCAGGAGAAAGGAAAGGTGATGAGAGGCAAGGTCTGCATTCTGGGTTCATTTAATGTCGATATTGTGGCGAAGGTTGCCCGTTTTCCAAAAGGCGGAGAATCCCTGTTAGCACTGGGCAGTACGCTTGGTCCCGGCGGCAAAGGGGCAAATCAGGCTACAGCAGTCAGCCGCGCGGGTGCCAGGGTGCATTTTGTTTCCAAGGTGGGCCAGGATCCGTTCAGTCAGTTTGCTTACGATCACCTTACCTCCTCTGAAATTCACTCCTTTACGCTTTATCAGTCGGAAACCGAGCCGACCGGCAATGCCATTATTTATGTCTCGCAGGAAAATGGTGAGAACATGATTGCCATTTATCCGGGTGCCAATACAACCATCAGCGAAGATGAAGTTGCGGCGATCGCACCCGAACTTGAAGATTCAGACGTGCTGCTGGTTCAGCTTGAGAATAACTTTTCCGCTACCTTGAGCGCGATGAAACTGGCCAGGGCGCTGGGAGTGAAAGTTATCATGAACCCGGCTCCTTTCTCGAAACACGCCTTTGAATGCCTCGAATATGTTGATGTTATTACGCCTAACGAAACAGAGGCATCGCAGCTGTCCGGGATTGAGGTGCAGTGTTTATCCAGTGCCAAAGAAGCCGCACAGTGCATCGTCAGCCAGGGGGCCAGGCGAGTGATTATTACCATGGGATCGCGCGGCGCGCTGTTATTTGATGAGACTCAGTTCCAGCACATTCCAGCTTTCCCGGCTTTAAGCATTGACACTACCGGAGCAGGCGATGCTTTCAACGGCGCGCTGGCGGCCGGCATCGCTAATGGCCAAAGTCTGGTTCAGGCAGCGACCTATGCCTCGGCTTTTGCTTCTCTGGCGGTAGAGCGCGAAGGTGCTTCGAACATGCCTGATAACGACCAGGTTTTAGCGCGTTTAGTTCATAGATAAGGTTTAAAGATGGCTGGCTGAATTTATAAATCGCTGCGGCCACGTAATCGATTACGTCTAATGCCCGTAGGCATTATGAGGAGGTGTGATGAGTAAAAGTATTGAAGGTATTGTGCCGGTTATGTTGACCCCCTTTACCGAAAACAACCAGATAGACTATCCAGGCCTGGCACGCTTGATTGACTGGTATCTTGAAAAAGACGTAGACGCGCTGTTTGCCGTATGCCAGTCGAGTGAGATGCAGTTTCTGACCCTGGATGAGCGCGTTGAGCTGGCGAAATTTGTGGTGAAACGCGTCGCTGGCCGCGTGCCTGTTATCGCCTCAGGCCATATTAGTGATGACGTCAACGAACAAATCAGCGAACTAAGCGCGATGGCAAAAACCGGTGCTGATGCGTTGGTACTGGTCACTAATCATCTCGACCCAAAAAATCAGGGCAGCGAAACTTTCTTTGCAACCCTGGATACGTTACTGAGCGCACTGCCGGAATCAGTACCGCTGGGACTCTATGAGTGCCCGGCTCCGTATCGTCGCCTGCTGACTGACGACGAGCTGACTTACTGCGCTAATACAGGCCGCTTTGTAGTTTTAAAAGATGTGAGTTGCGCTATGGAAACCGTCACTCGCCGCGTTAAGCTGACGGCAAATACGCCGTTGAACATCATCAATGCTAACGCCGCGATTGCTTATCCGGCTATGCAGGCGGGATCCAAAGGATTTAGCGGCGTGTTCACCAACTTTCATCCTGAGCTTTATAGCTGGTTATATCGTAAGGCGGCTACGCAGCCGACGCTCGCTGACGAACTGGCCATTTTTTTGTCGCTCGGGGCAGTGACTGAAGCTCTGGGCTATCCAAAAAATGCAAAAATTTATCATCAGCGCCTTGGCACATTCGACAGTAATTTTTGTCGCGTGACTAATGATAACGTCTTAGAGAAATACTGGGGGCTTTCCGTCGTGCTGAATCAGATCCACAGTGGCACCAAACTATGGCAGAAAAAAATAGCCGCCGTCTAAAGCACATTAATCGAATTGCATAATGCGGATGAGCAGAAGCCTCATCCGCTAAAAATAGGCTGGTTTACGATGTTACTCAGACTATAAAACTGAGAAGTCTGCTTGATGTGATTTATAAAGGTTTTGAAACAAAATCCGATCGTCAGCATAAATAAACCCTGTGAGGATTATTCAACGTGATCGTATGTTGTCTGCGAGACTGGGAACGGGAAAAATTCGCCTTCCACCCGATTATAAATAAAGGTATTGAGTGTATTTCTCAAACCGATTTTACAACACTGACGCCAGGGAGATTCGATATTATTTCAGACAAAATGTTTTGTCTTCTTCAGGAAATGCATACCGCTCCTGCTAGTCAAATGCGTGCTGAGTCACACTTTAAGTTCGTAGATATTCAATTTCTCCTGCAAGGGGAAGAGCTTATCGGAGTAGGGCGCGATCCGGCAGCGCATAAAGTGGTAGAAGACAGAGCGGAGAAGCAGGACATCGTGTTTTATCAGGACATCAATAATGAATCGCTGATTCGACTGGAGCCTGGCATGTTTGCTGTTTTCTTTCCGCAAGATCTGCATCGTCCATGTTGTAGTAACCAAAGCCAGTCTTTTATTCGTAAAGCCGTCATTAAAATCCATTTGAGCCTTTTTGATGATGCTTATAGATGAATAATAAATAGTGGAAAACTAAAGCTATGGAAAAAACTATCTCCTCCCGCAATTTGCCACTGTTAAAAAATGGTGCTCCGGTTGTTTCGCGTTTACGCTGGGGTATTATTTTAATTTTGCTAATGGCGGCGATAATAAATTATCTCGATCGTGCCAATTTAAGTATTGCTAACACCACTATCGCTAAAGAATTTGGTTTCAGCCAGACGGAAATGGGCCTGTTGCTTTCGGCCTTTCTGTGGCCTTATGCGCTGGCAAATTTACCTGCGGGCTGGCTGGTTGACCGTTTTGGCCCTAAAAAAATGTTTTCATATGGCGTAGGCCTGTGGTCAACGTTTACGGTGCTGGCAGGATTCGTTAATGGTTATTCAATTTTTTATGCCCTACGTGTGCTACTGGGCATCTCTGAATCACCGTTTTTTACTTCTGGCATCAAAATCACTCACCGCTGGTTCTCTGACAAAGAGCGCGCGCTTCCGACCTCCATTATCAATACTGGCTCACAGATTGCTAACGCAGTTGCGCCGCCGATTCTGACGATTCTGCTATTAACACTCGGCTGGCGTGGCATGTTTATCGCTATTGGTTTGGCTGGCATACCGCTGCTGCTGGTGTGGTTAAAGTTCTACCGCAACCCGACAGAGCACGAAGAAAAAGAGATTCATGCTAATTCACAGTTGCAGCAGCAGTCGGTGCCCGATGGTAATGGCAACAACAAGGCGAGCTGGGGAGCACTGTTCAGGCATAAAACGACGTGGTTTATGGTGATTGGCAACTTTTCCATTATGTTCACCATCTGGGTTTACCTGACATGGCTGCCGGGCTACCTTGAAAAATCACTAGGTTTTAGCCTGAAACAAACTGGCTGGTTGGCGGCCATTCCTTTCTTTGCAGGAATTTTGGGGGTGCTGTGCGGCGGGACTATCTCTGACCGTTTTATCCGTCGCGGTGTGAAGACCATTACCGCGCGGAAGGTTCCGATCGTGGCTGGTGCAGCGCTGGCTGCCTGTTTTGTAGCTCCCATTCCGTTTGTGCACAGCACTACGTTGAGTATCGTGCTGTTGTCGATTGGCTACTTCTTCTCTCAGCTGCCACAGGGTGTAATCTGGACGCTGGCTTCAGACGTTGCGCCTAAAGAGCAGGTGGCTTCGTTGGGCGCGATTCAAAACTTTGGTGGCTTCCTGGGTGCGGCCTGCGCACCGATCGTGACTGGAATTATCCTTGATGCAACAGGACAGTTTACCAACGTCTTCTTTCTCGGTGCCAGCTTGCTGATGCTGGGCGCGTTGAGCTATGGGTTATTTGTGAAAAATCCAATCGTGGTGTCAATACCGGAGTAATTCCAGCAGAACCCGAACGAGTGAGAACGTGTAACTGAAGCCCGCTGCGCGCGGGCTTTTATGTTCCTGCGGTGTGTGGTTGAACCTAAGGCATGCCTTATTCGAGAAGGTATAGGTCACTGAGTTCCAGAGCAACTATCACAAAACAGTGCGCTAGTATCCGCTTTGAGCGAAGCGCGGGCCTGAATCTTTTATAAATTAAAATGAATATGCTCAAGATCGGTCATTAAACTCACTCATTTAAGATGTCATTTCAGCTGTTTCTGTGTGATTACGCTTGATGCAGTCATATAACGTCTTTTTTTGGCAATTACTGTGAGGGTAATCCCTCCTTTAAATCGGGATACCCGTTTTTAGATCGAGCTTAAAAGATTCCCAGCCTCCTGGCGGATCCCACTCTCCTAAGCCAAACACTGTATCATTCTCTATTGATGTAATGATCACGCCATCAATGGCACACTGACTGGATTTCCAGAGAATGCCCGCATGAATATCAATCAAAAAAACGTGACAATAAGTGGCGACCAGAACCCGCTCATTCAGCCTGTCAGAATGGATGTCGGGAACTGAATAAATATGGCCAACGTAATCACCCAGTGGATGGCTTCTGAACGAGTGTGTGGTTATGTCAAAAAAATAAAAATGGTCGCCACAAATGATTGCAACGTGGGTTTCATTCAGAAGAAAATCAGAGAAGGCGCTGGAAATCAGCCATCCATCCTTATCTGCACGTATATATAGCTGTAAAATCAGAACGGGCTCAGTGCTCTTACTAATTAGCAGTTGCCTATCCTTTTCTCCATTAGGGCCAAAAGGATTGATGTCGATGATAGAAATACCTTCCGTTTCATCATCGGGCGTAGGCTGTTCAAGATAGGTCGCTTGTAATGTCATTGAGCATCCAGGTTGTGAACAGGAAAAGACTCATACTACTTTACAAGCTGATGTCACGACAGCCCGTATATTGCTATTTTGCGCTGACCAACCCCCGCAGATTAATACATTCCGATGTTAGCAATGCCCGCTCATGACACAAAGCGGACATTAGCAATAGCATCCTGTAATTCTTGCAAAGCATCCCGGCAGACAGGATTCTGATATGAACGCTGGAAAGCTTCATCGTAATGCTTTCCAGCCAGTGTCTGACTGTCTAATGTATTGAAACGAATCACTGACAGGGAATGGAGAGACTAATGTACTGGGAGTCAGAAAGGCTGCTTTACAGACCCGTAATAATGTCCGACCTGGAGGCGCTGTTTCGCATTTACGGCGATGCCAGAACGCACGCGTTTAACCCCAGAGGACCACATCAGGACATCGAGCATAGCCGCAGCGTAATCATTCAGCGAACCGCAGACCGTGAACGTTATGGTTTTGATGACTGGGCTGTCTCTGAAAAGACGGAGCCAGAAAGAATCATTGGCTTTGGAGGTGTGTTTGTCAGCCAGTTTAATGGTCGGCAAACCAATAATCTGGGATACCGGTTTGAACCGGCATCATGGGGGAAAGGTTATGCGACCGAACTCTCCTGCCGCGCTTTGATGTATGGATTTGACGAGCTAAAACTGCCTGAAATTGTTGGCGTTACACGCGAAAATCATTTTGCCTCTCGCCGTGTTCTTGAAAAAGCAGGTTTGTTGTTTACTCAAAGAGTAGACGATCCGAAGGACCCACCGGCTAACCTGATGTTCACTCTGACTATCGAACAATGGAAGGCTTCAAAACGACAGGCTTGAGACATGGTTATGTTTTTTTTCAACATAATCATATACCCATGTTTTAATGCAGCTCACCTGAAAGCAGTTAGCAGTAAATTTATAAAAGCAAAATTGCAAATGAAGCCGTTAAGCGAAAACAATGTTTGAATAGTGAGCGGAGAGACCATGGGCGTAGAATTTCATATAACACGAGCTGATTTTTGGGTTGAAAATGACGACGCCCAAATAACCCCTGAAGAGTGGCTTTCCGTCATCGATAGCGATGGCGAATTAACGAGGGATCTTAAAAACGGCGATTACCATGCTTTGTGGTCAGGGCCTTCATCGCATGATGAGTCATGGCTGGACTGGAGCTAAGGCAATATTTACACCAAATGGCCAGACACACAGCTTTACAGAAAGATGTTAGATATCGCCGCGTGCCTCAACGCCCGTGTAATGGATGACGATGGTAATATTTACAGCACCCCATCTGACTGGGAATATGACCCTTCTTCTACTCTTTAACGTCCGCTTCTGGCTTATAGCAGACATTATCATCAATATACTGGTAGCCCCTTCCGGCTCCCCGGCGTCGCCGGGGCGTCAGTCCTGGTGCGCTAACCTGCAGGTCTATAAGCTCCGCCGGAAGTTCCGGGCCTTCCGGCTGAGGTCTGCTGGCAACGGCAACTACCCCAGCAGCCGACTGGTACCAGCGCGTTTACTGGTCACAAAAGGCGTGGCCGCTGAGAACCGGCTTATCACCGTGATGTGCCGTTCCGGGGCCTTGCCTTGTTCATCCTCGCGTTCTGTTCGCTTCCCGTGCAGAAACCTGACACCCGGGCGTATTCATGCAAGGGGCTCGCGCTAAACGGCGGCGCCCGGCCCCTGCGGGCTTGCCGTCTCCCCCGGCGTCAGCCGGTTGCCCGTGCTGCACTCAGGGCAATGAACCCGCAGGAAAGGTTATTCAATGAGTTCCCGTTCTTCTTCGACATAAAAAAACCGGCGCGTATGCACCGGTCATAATCTTGCAGACATTTATACCTGTTTCACCAGCGCGAACAGATCGTTAAGCGATTCACTCATCGTGGGATGGGTGAATATCTGGTCTCTCAGGACAGTATACGGCAGGCCCGCATCCATGACGGTTTTCACAATATTGATCACTTCATGGGAATCTGTTGCCAGAAGTGCCACGCCCAAGATTTTCTGGCTGTCATTGTCTACAAGCGCCTTAAGTACGCCCCGCGTATCGTTGATGACACGTGCGCGCGGAATGGCCGCAACCGGCAATGAGATCATCTGGAAATTTTTGCCCTGTTCACGCGCATGCGCTTCCGTTAAACCGATGCGCGAGAGCGTAGGCGTCATGAATACTGAATAAGGTATATTGACGCGATCGTCTGTGGTGCGGGTGCCTTTACCCAGCAACTGGTCATACACGATGCGGAAATCATCGAGCGAAATGTAGGTAAACTGTGGCCCGCCGGTAACGTCCCCCAGTGCCCATATATGGTCCACGGAGGTTTTCAGGTATTTATCGACCTGGATGGCACCGCGTCCGTCCGTTGCCACACCGGCATTTTCCAGTTTTAGCGTTTGCGTCGCCGGGCGGCGTCCGGTTGCCACCAGCAGCATGTCAACCTGACGCTCACCTTGAAGGGTGTGGAGCGTGACGCTGTCGTTGTCGCTGGTAACGGACTGCACCGACGTGTTCAGCTCAACTTTAACGCCCTGATCCTGCAAAATTGTTTTTATTACCGCGCTGATGTCGGCGTCTTCACGCGCCAGAAATTGCGATGACGTTTCAAATAAGGAGACCTCACTGCCGAAGCTGGCAAACATAGAGGCAAACTCGACGCCAATATAGCCGCCGCCAAGTATGCCCAGCCGTTTTGGCAGACTGGATATATTCAGGATGCCGGTGCTGTCGACAATACGTGGCCCAGCTTTCAGGCCGACAATCTGCGGAAAAATGGCTTCAGCGCCGGTATTAATGAAAATGCGGTCAGCGCTGAGCCTGCTGATCCCCTGATCAGACGTGATTTTAAGCGTATGCGCGTCAATGAATTCCGCATGACCAGCAATCACCTCAACCTGCTCCAGGTTCGCCAGATTGAGATAGTTTTTTTCACGCAAAAACGCCACGACTGAGGCTTTGCGCTGCATCGCCTCACTGAAACTGGCAGCAGTTTGCGCATCGTGTACCAGTGCCTTGGTAGGAATACAGCCGATGTTAATGCAGGTGCCGCCGTACATCTCTTTTGATTTTTCAATTATTGCCACGCGCCAGCCGGCACGCCCCAGGGCGGCTGCCAGCGTTTTGCCTGCTTTACCAAATCCGATAATCGCTGCCTGATAATGGTTCATGATGTTCTCCGCAGTAAAAGGCTGTAAAAATAGTCAACATCATCAGCTTACGATTTGCAGTGACACGCTTTTACGCCGTAACGCTGGCATTTTTGTCTTTGCGTCTGAATCAACGGAAGTGAGAAATGAAAAACAGAGGGCGAGTATGGATCCACTGAGTCATCTGCTGTTAATGCATAACCCACAGGGCAGTATCGACAAGAACTGTGTGCTGAGCGGTGAGTGGCAGTTGCCGCACCGGCCGGGCCATCTCTGCTCGGTGCGCTGGCATACGGTGGTCGGCGGTCCGGTAATGCTGGATATGCCGGGCACAACCGGAGTCAGGCTCTCCTCAGGTAGCGTGGTATTTCTGCCGCAGAATGCCGCGCACCGTATTTACCAGCTGCATGCGCAGCCAACGCAGTTGGTATGCGGGCTGTTGCAGTTACCCGCCTCGGCACATGCTTTCCTCACCGCACTGCCAGAAGTACTGACGCTGGCACCGGCGGCAGAAAGCATGGAAGCACGCTGGCTGGCCGCCGCTCTGCCTTTACTTACGCAAAGTGACGCTATCAGTGCGCCGGGAGACGGGGCATTACGCAGTCATCAAATCAGCGCGATGTTTACCCTTGCCCTCCGCAACGGCTTATCGGAGACATTGCAGAATAAAAGCCTGCTGACCCTGGCGCTACATCCACGGATCGGTACGCTGATCGCGCAGCTATGTGCGGCGCCTGAAAAGGCCTGGACCGTGACAGAAATGGCACAGCATGTCTTTATGTCGCGAGCCTCTTTCGCGCAACTGTTCCGTCAGCTGAGCGCAACCACACCCCTTGCCGTACTGATCTCTATTCGTTTACAGCTGGCCGCGCAACAGCTGGTTCGTGATCCCGCGCCGGTAATCAATATTGCCCTGGCCGTAGGCTATGCCAGTGAATCATCGTTTCATAAAGCCTTTGTCCGAGAATTTGATTGCACTCCAGGCGAGTATCGCCGACGAGCAGAAAAGCTGGCGAAGGCAGATCCGGACCGCATTACAGGTTCCGAGCCTGCCAGCTAAGGTCTGGTGGCTAAAACGATCAACCAGAGCAGCGGGCTTAAACCTTGGCCTTCACTGCGAAGAGATACGGTCGTGGCCGCTTCGATAACGGCAGGCCGAATGTGTGCATTTCCTGTCATATCTGTGGCCATCTCTCATCAACGATCTTGCAGACGGATATGCAGGAAATCTATGAATGCGCGCACTTTTTCGGGTACATGCCGTGTATTGGGATAGAGCGCGTAGATTCCCTGGCGGGGAAAATGATGCTTTGGAAGCAGCTGAATTAAATCACCTTTGGCCAACTCATCTTTTATTAGCCAGGCGGGCAAGATTGCAACTCCCGCTCCCTCCAGGGCAAAAGCCAGTAATGAAGATGCGCTGTCGGCCATGATCGTGGGGGGATTCAGAGCGCTAAAAAATACATTTTCTCCCTCTGGAGTTGTTACCTGCCAGCTTAATGGGGTGGATAAACGGCTGTGCGCAATCCATTTCGCCTCGGCAAGCTGTGCCAGATCCCTTACAGACTGCGCACCTAAAGTTTTCAGATAGTCAGGCGAAGCAACCGGCAGAATATCAAACCGATCGATGAGCCGAGCGTGGTGACTAGAATCGGCAAGATGGCCAAGTCGAATAGCCACATCAAAACGTCCAGATATGAGATCGTCGTTTTTAGAGGATGAAACATGTTGTATGCGCAATTGCGGATGCCTGGCACTAAAGGCTGCCAGCGCCGGGACAATAAAGCGAACGCCATATTCCGGTGTTGTAGTAATTCTGAGTGAACCGCTTAATCCTGAGTGTTCGCTACGAACGTCTTCCAGAACACGCTCCGCGTCCTGAAGCAGTCGCAGACAGTGATGGTAAAATCTCTCGCCGCTGTCAGTAGTTGAAACACGTCTGGTGCTTCGGGTCAGTAATGAGACGCCCAACTCCTCCTCAAGCGATTTAACGTTAGAGCTAACCACCGCTTTAGTCAGCCCCAGTGTCTGAGCCGCGCCGGTGAAACTCCCTACCGCAACCACCGCAACAAAGATCTCCACGCGCTGCATGTTGATCATTCTTCACTCCTTTTAACGTGGCGATTGTCAAAAAATTTTTGACAGTGTAACAACCTGAGTGAATTTATCCTGATCCACGCTGCCCCTATACTGCGCGTCGAGTGAGGTCATTACCGGGAATAAAAATGAATTATCGTATGCGAGTTGCTAGCGTCTATTTGCTGGGATTCTTTATTGATTTGGTCAATATGTTTATCGCCAACGTCGCTTATCCTGAAATCTCGCGACGTTTTGATGCCTCTGTTAGCCAACTGGCATGGATAAGTAATGGCTATATATTAGGGCTGACAATTGTCATTCCTCTCAGTAGCTGGCTGATCAGGCGTGCTGGCGCTAAACGTATTTTCATTTTCACTCTGCTGATTTTCATTTTTGCCACCTGCGGGGTAGGGGCATCATCATCTGTTTCACAACTTATCACCTGGCGGTGGATACAGGGCATCGGTGGCGGCTTATTGATTCCTGTCGGTCAGACAATGACCTATGCACTCTATCAAAGTCATGAGCGCGCAAAACTCTCTTCTGTTGTAATGCTGATTGCCCTGCTGGCCCCGGCTTTGTCGCCGGCAATGGGTGGCGTACTGGTTGACAGTTTTAGCTGGCGCTGGGTATTCCTGACAAGCCTGCCGCTGGCCGTTCTCGCCCTGGTGCTGGCCAGCCTCTGGCTTAAGGCTGATATGCGGGCCGAATCGCCTGAGCGGTTAGATCTACTGGGACTAACGAGTGGCTGCGCAGCATTGATTCTGATACTACTGGGGCTGACATATCTGGGTGAACCTCACCACCTTAATCAGGGCGCCCTGATGCTATTAATCGGCATTTTTGGCCTGACGGGGTACATATGGAATGCTCTTAAACAGAGCAGGCCACTGCTTAACCTGCGTCTGGTTAAAGAGCCGCTTCTGCATACGGCGATGCTGATTTATCAGTTTGTACCGGGGATATTTACCGGTGTGAGTATGCTTACCATGCTTTACCTGCAAAACCTGCTTGGAATGCGGGCCAGTTTTGTCGGCGCATTGATGCTGCCATGGTCGCTGGCTGCTTTTGCAGCAATTAGTTTGACAGGAAAGAAGTTCAACATCTGGGGGCCACGCCCACTATTTATAGCGGGTTGTGTGATTCAGGCTTCTGGCATTGGAGTGCTGTCCCTGACTGGCCGCACTGCGGATGCGATAGTTTGTGTGCTTGCGTTCGCCCTGATGGGGTTTGGTAGCAGCTTATGTAGCAGCACTGCGCAAAGCTCTGCCTTCCTCCAGATACCCGCCAGTGAACTCGTTGATGCCAGCGCGCTGTGGAACATTAATCGCCAGCTGAGTTTCTGTCTGGGCGTTACGCTGATCAATCTTTTGTTTAATCTGATTGCCAATACCGGATTGCCCCCCCTACAGGCCTATCACCTTTGCTTTGTGTTAGCAGCATGCAGCGCCGTCATTCCTGTGCTGTGCTGTTTTCGCATCGCTAATCAGAGCATTTTATTAACTGTTAATCAGGAGCAGAAATGAACCGTTATTTTAGGGAAGTACTGGATACTCATATATTGATTGGCAGCTGGCTAGGGCAGGCTGATGCAGATGAGGACATTTGCGAAAATTTACTATCACGTTTTAGTCCGGCATTTTCAATGGTGACACCGGGCGGCATTTTGCTGGATTTTTCCGCGTTAAATACCTTTTTTCGCACCCTGCGTGGGACCCGACAGGAACTGAATATCGAAATTACGGATATGAAGGTTATTGCTGAAAGTGCGAAGGGAGCCACTGTGATTTATAAAGAATTACAGCAATTGCCCGGACAGGATGCAACGCTTCGCTTTTCAACCGTAGTGTTTGAACTGGATGATAACGGCCGTGTAATCTGGCGGCATCTTCATGAGACATTTTTACCTCAAACTTAATCGGTAGTGAGTTGCTGGCAGTGCAAGTACGATGAGTAAAGACAAGTAATGTTATGCTCCGCAAGGGAAGTGGAGGAGATGCCGCTGACCCTGTGTTTGTTACGTCGCTAAAACGTCCGATGCTGCCTGCCGCAGGCGGTGCCGGAGATTATGTTGTCTCGCTCGCGGCGTGCCACCTTGTTCGCGCAATCAGCTTTTTAAACGATTACTCAGAGGCACTGAATCGTGCCTCTGTATATAAGCGCGTGCGGTTAAAATGACCAGCGCACCCCAGCGTTATAACGCCAGCCTTTTGCACCGTTGCCGTCAATCTCTTTGCGATAGTCAGCTTCTGCATAGAGCGAAACAGTATTTTTAAAGCTGGTGGTGCCGCCAACGCCAACGTCCCACATTTGACCAAATTTACCGCTGTTAAAGCTTTGCGTGATATCGCTGTCAGCAGAGCCAGCCTTCACCTTCGCCGCGCCGCCCCAGCCGCGATAATAGTTAGTGCGAATATAGGGCGTGTACTGACGCTGGCTATCGTCCTGCCAGGTGCGGTCCAGACGAGCGCCAAGGCGTCCAATGGTCTGATCATAATCCTCCCAGGAGATACGGGTTCGATCGCTGTCAGTGAGGTTATCCATTTTCAGATGCAGGTAGGTGAGCTGGGCCTGGGGTTCAAGGCGTAATCCATAAGCAAACGCCAGCGAATAGCCAGATTCCAGCGAGGCTGTCCAGCCTTCACCCTTCGGCGATCCCACCTCTTTTTTACGGGCAATATCGGTTTCGCCGCGATGCCAGTTCCAGGCCAGCGAACCATCCAGATAGAAGCTCTCATGCTGCCAGGTGCTGTAGAGCGCGAGGCTGTCACTGTCGAAAGTCGTTGAGCTGTAACCATCTGCTGCATGGGGACGAATACGCGTATTGCCGCGCGTATAGGCGATGCCGCCACGCAGGCTGTCGCGCGCGCCATCCATGCGCAACAGATTACCCCCCAGTTGAACGGCGCTGTAATCGAGATCGAAGTCATAGCCGTACTGACTAAGGTTGCGGTTACTTTGATAGTCAAGGTTAGACCCGAGGTAGCGAATAAACATCTCGCCGCCGAGCGCGTCCGGGTTATTTTGCTGGTCGCGCAGTTCGCCGAGGCGTTTGTGCAGATCATCGGTAACAGAGAGGGTGTAATAGGCCAGACCCAGCGGCGTCGAAATATAAGAGGGCAGTTGCGGTATTACTGCGGGTCGTGCTGCTCTTGCGCTGCTGCCAGCTTGCGGCTGACACAGCGAGCCCTCTTCACAGACATAGGTATTGGCGAGGCGATAATCCCAAAAGGCGTTGCCGCTGCCGCTCACCTGGCGCTGACTGGCATCGCTCGCGCCCGGCGTAAAACTGTAAAGGCTGTATTGCCAGGGGCCTGACGCCACGTAACCCTCTTTCAACCTGAAGCTGCCAGCGCTGGCGTTACCTGAAACCTGTGCCAGTGAGACACCTTCCGTGGCTTCGATTACGCCGTCACGGTTGGCGTCAGCCTGCGCGCCCGCTACCAGCGTATCATCAATAAAGGTCGTGCCGCTGACGCTGCCGTTGACCAGCAGTCTGTCACTCTGTGAGGCGGCAGAATTGAGTCGTAGTGTGCCGCCTGCTGACACCAGCGCACCATCAATGGTCAGCGTATTTCCTGCTGGGTTGCCGCCGTTAGTCAGATCCAGCGTACCGGCGTTATTGACAGTAAGTGAATCGTCAGTCGCCCCCTGCAGCAGTGGGTTAACGTTATCGCCAGCATAGAGCGTTGAACCGCTGTCAATATTAATGGTGCTGTGGGCCAGCCTGATATTATCGGTCAGTGTCCATCTGGTGCTGGAAAAGTTGAGGGTGCTCCATCCTGCGCCAAGGTTGGTGCCTTTGCTCAGATCGTCACTCGCGAAGGAGCCGCCGCGCGCTTCGATTTCACTCAGGCTCAAAGTCGCGCCCGCGCCGCTCGCGGTGGTGATGTGGCGGGTGTTTGCCAGGCTCACCTTCTGCACCGTCGCCTGGTTGTCGCTGCCATTGCCCATTGTCAGGCTGCCGTCTAGCGTTCCGCCGGTGACAAAAAGCGAATCTCTGCCGTTGCCGGTGTTTACATCACCGACAACATTGCCGTCCAGCAGCGCAATGACGTCACTGGTCGCTCCACCAGCCACCACAACGGTTTCAGGGAAGGGCGCAGAAATATTTCCTTCGTTGATAAACACCGTCTGGCCGCCGCGTAAATCGATAATAGGCGCGACCAGGCTCAGTGAGGTGATCGAGCCCTGGTTGATCACTTCACTGGCGGTGCTGGTCACTATCGCTGAGCCGCCGTTGGTATCACGGATGCCAATCGAACCCTGAGAGATTACCCTGCCGGTGGTATTAGCACGGATGCCGGTGCCTTCGCCGGAAACGAGAATTGCGTAGTTTTTCCCAATCACCAGATCGTTATTTGTTGTTGAGCCGTCAGCATTCGCAAACAGATAACCCGTACCGCCGCCGCCGACGTTGATAAGGGCGCTGCCATCAGGATCGAACGAGGTCGCAGAGCGGATGCCGTTACCGCCGCTCACGTCGAGCATAACGTTTTGCAGTGAAATACTGGCTGTTTCGGCGCGGTTGTTAATGACGCTACCGCTGCCGTAAGCACCCATAATAATGTCGTTCGCCTCAAACCCGGCTGCGCCGCTATCCAGCAGCAGCGTGTCGGCACTGCCGCTGGCGGTCAGGCTGCTACTGCCCTGGCCGTCACCGTAAATTTTCAGTGTCGCGCCACGGCCTACGCGCAACGCCGCGATGCCATCATCGACCCGCAGCTCGCTGTCCATCGGCACATACTGTCCATATCCACTGCTGACGTCCACGCCAGTGCCCGATGCCACATGGACGCTGCCACGGTTGATAAAGTTGCCGTTGTCATAGAGTCGGACAGCGGTGCTGTCAGGCCCGGTTAAATCCACATTTCCCTGATACTGATTGAGCAGCCTTGCGCCGTTACCAACGGCAAAGGCAGTGATATTTTTGCCCGCGCCAGCAACCTGAGAAGCGGCATAGATCGTGGATTCGTTGCCGTCGCTGACCGCGCCGACGCTATTTTCCCCGTTCAGCCTGATGGTGCTGGAGAGCGTAGCCTCTGCACCGTCGCTAACGCGTACGGCCGTCGCGCCCTTGCCGTTAACGGTAAAAGCGTTCGTGCCGAATAACGAGGTGCCTACGCCAGAGGCAATAATCCCGTTGCTGTTTGCTCCGCTTAACGTGACATTGCCCGCGGTAGACGGATAGAAGGATGCGCCCGCGCCAATACGGTATAGCGTCGATCCATCGGTGCTGACATCCGTATCGCCACCGTTGCTGAACAGGCTGGAGCCGACATCCAGTGCCTGATAAGCGGTCTGGTTGGCGCTGTGGAACACCACCCGACTCTCTGCGCCAAGGCTAAGGGTTGCGCCCTCCGCGGCTTGTGCCCCCAGAACATGTTCACCGTAGAGATTAATCGTCCCGTTCTGGTTGATGCGTGCCAGCGGGTAGATAGCGTATGCGCCGATGGTCGGTGATGCCAGGATACTCTCTCCCTCGCTGACATTGAGCGTGCCGCTGTTAGTGATCACCGTTGGCGTAATATTGTCGCCAACGAAGGGATTGGCATTGGCATAAAGGCCGGTGCTGCTGCGCGTCACGCTGATATCGCCGCTGTTCACGACGTTCGAGCCGGCGCTGGACTGAATGGCATAGGTTCCCTGGCCGCCAAAGGTGATGTCACCCGTGTTCACCAGCTGCGCATGATTCATTGCCACCAGGCCGTTTTGCCAGTCCGCGACACCGCTGATGGCCGCGTGGTTGACAAGCAGGCTGTTGTCAGAGGGCTTCGCATCAGGATTAATATAATCTCCCGCCAGGTTACGTTTCTGGCCGTCGACGATTGCCGCTCTCGCCGTCTCACCGATCATATTTATCGTTGTGTCCGCATCGATAACGCCGTGAGCGCCGTTTTCTACCAGCACGCCGGTGGCAATCTGACCAATATTGATAGTTGCTCCGTGGGTATTGATTTGCGTACCGTCGCCGCTGCCTGTAACGCCAGTGGAGAAGAAGGCATCAGGCGTAAGCGTCATGCCACGGCCGTCAAAAACCGCGCCATCCTGATAGCGAAACAGTGTGGAAAACCAGCCGGAAGTGGCATAGCTGCCGTTGGCAGGAAGATTAATTATGGCATTTGGGCCGATCGCATAAAAGCCGATCTGATGTTGGCTGTCGTTCAGTCGCGGCACCGCGGCGGCTGTCACGTTAACCGTGGCATTGCCTTCGGCGCGGACGCCAATAGCCGAGTCGCCATTCAGATTTATCGGCCCGGTCAGGTCTGCTTTTGCCTTGCCGCTTCCTTGCCCGATCGCCCAGACGGCGGTATTGAGTGTGTCCGTCGTGACATCGGCGTCGCCATTGACATTTATCGTGCCGGTAGAGAACGCGCTGGCGCTGTCACCCTCGCGGGCGATGATTTTAATCGCCGTGCTGTTATCGCCGTTCAGGTTAATCGTGCCGGTGTTGCCAACGCGTCCGCCGCTGCCCGAGTCGAGCGCCAGCATACCGATATTTTCGGCTGGCTGAGGCTGTGCACGGCCGTTCACATCAATAACGCCATTGTTAAGCACCAGGGCATTCGGCCCTTCTTCAATGCGCATCCCCACCGCGTTCTGCACTTTGGTACCTATTACAATGTGACCATTGTTGATTGCGCTTGCGTCAAGGATCGCGCTGATCGCGCTGACGCCGCCGCTCAGATTGATCGCGACGTCGGTAGTCTCGCTGGTTTTGCTATTTTGCGGAGAGCGGCCAATATAAATCGTGCCGCTATCGGCATTGATAAAAGTACCTTCTCCACTGAAGGTTACACCGGCAGCCGCGTTAGCATTATTTACCGCCGCCACGCCGATATTGATATTGCCATAGTTTATTGCGCTGCTGCCGCCGAGCCAGATGGCCTGACTATCCCATAGAGCAGACCCTGCGCTCAGGGCCAGGTTGATAACGCCGTTGTTGGTGAACTGACTGCCGTATGAGGCCGATACCGCGTTGTAGATGTAGCCCAGCGTATGGGGATCCACGCCGTTACCGTTAGCATTATTAAAAAAGCCGCCATTTATTACGCCGTTATTAATTCCGCTGCTGCCATTAATCAACTCCAGCGCCTTGCTGGCAAATTGTACGGGCCCGGTACTGGCGAGTTTGCCGTTAATAATGGCGCTGGCGCCGTTGCTGGCCCGCATAACAGCGGTACTGTTGTTCATGACTTCCAGCGTTTTGCCGGCATTAATTTTAATGCTGGCATCAGGTCCATCTGCGCTGAGTACGACCTGATCGCCCAGCGGCAGGGCAACCTCATCGTCAAAATTATTTGTGCTCATTGTGTACACCACGCTTCTGTCGCGCAGTGAGAAGGCTTTATTAAATTCGTTGTTATAATTCGCCGGGCTGAGATTGGCGTTTGAAAGCTGGTCAATGAGCCAGTCATTGTAATTGCGTAAATCGCTAAGGTTGTTGACGTTAAACGTGCTGGTGGCGCCATCTGATGTCGTTACGCTGAAAACGCCGCTGTAGTTCACCACGTTGCCCATGTTATAGGCTAACCGGTCACCGCCATAGGGCGGCGTAGCAGCGGTAAAGGTAATGCGATTGTCTGAATTCCAGTTCAGGTGTCCTTGTTTGCTGGCAGTAAATAATTCACTCTCTTTAGCCGCCATCGACCAGCTATTTGTGCTGGCGCGGGTGGCTGCGCCATGCCTGCCAATATCGATATTCAGGGTGCCGTTACTTACCGACGCCACGCGCGCATTAATATATTGGCCATCATTCACATCGACATAATCAGGCACTGCCGTGGTAAGGCTGACGACAGGCAGATCGGCAATCGAAGCGGAATCGTAAACTTTATATAAGGTGTAGGTGTTGGACTCAAAGTCGGGAATGATGACATCAAGGTTTTGTGGGCCGAGAGCAATCCGCTCCTCTCCTGTAAGATTGTCATCGACGATGCGGCCAGCGCTCTGCAATTCACCTATCGTCACGCGGGTTTCACCGCTTTTACCCGGTGCAAATTGTGGCAGGCCGCTCAGCGTTTGCGTACTGCCGTTACAGAGACAATAAGCGCCCACCTTATTGTCGTTCCGCTCCGGCGTATAAGGTTTTAATACGGCGGCCGAGAGATTGAATGCAGGGATAAATCCTTGCGCCGTTATAAGGCCCAGAAGTACAAGGTTTAATTTAGACAAGATGTTTTCCTCAACAGAGAAAAGACAAAGCCCGCATAACATTAACCGTTACGTTTCGGGCAATTTTTGCTGAATTAAATAATTTGAAAGGAAATGTGTTGGAGGTAGGTGAAGTGTATAACATCACTTCATCGTTAAAATGTCCATCAGGACGTAATGCTATTCATTATAATGCGCAAGCTTTAGGATTATTCCTTAAATAAATCTTTTATTAATGGCTCTGATTTTTGCTGTTTTTATGTTCATTAACAAAGAGATGATATTAGAGTAAAGATCCTGATATATAAAAGTAGTCACGTAAGTCATTATGATAAATAGCGTAAAGCGGCAAAGCGTAAGCCGGGTCCGGGAGTCAGATAAAGATATTTCCAGTAAAAATAAATAGTAAATTAAAAAATAAAAAAGAGGTAATAAGCGCCGGGCAGTGTAATAACCTTTTATTTCTTTGATGTTGTGACGCGACTCGCAACGGTCGCTATAGCATTCAGGTTAGCGAGGGTCGAAGTGGACCCAACTGCGAGATTAGCCTTATCCCGGGCGCAGCAGCGATAACATCTGGAATACGGTTCACCATGCAGGCTGCCGAGGTGTGTACGCCATCGGCGCGGTCGATGCGGATTTTGGATGGTGGTCTGCCATCAACCGCCCACGTCATGTTTTCAGACTCACCTTGTGCGAGCAGACGCAGTTCAATGTGCGCGCTTGCTGAAGGCCCTTCAACCGTTTCGACAGAAGCGATGATGCGAAGACCGAGCGTGGTACCGGGCGCCAGATACCTGTTGAGGGTACGGCACCACACGGGTTGATCGGAGAGCACGGGCTCGCGTACTTCGGTCACGTTTTTAATGGTAAAGCCAAGCGCATGCATCACGTGCGCCGGTATGCTTTTATACAACTCTCCCAGCTGGCCGGGTACGTTGGTTACTTTTTCCTGGAACTCAGCCTGCGTCATATCAACCCCATAGGCGCGCATCATGCGTTCATTCGCCAGCTCTGCGTTTGTCAGGCTGCGATGCGTGAGCGAGCGGAGTTCGGTACAGGGCCCGGCAATCAGCAGTCCCGCCCAGATGCGAGAAAAATCCCAAATGCCCGTCCCGGTAAAAGTCACCCCGTTGCTTTTGGCCAGCGCATCGATTTTTTCGGCTAAGTCGGGATCGGCACCTTGCGGAAAATAGGACTCTGAACCGTGGCAAATAACATTGATACCGGCTCCCAGCAGACGTTGATAAGCTGCAAAGTTCAGGCTCAGTCTCTCTGTTTGCACAACAAGCGCGATGTCTGCATCCATGGCAGCGTAGTCGGCAGTTTCACAGTCCTGTACGACAACGCCCAAATCTTCATTCAGTCCAGCGAGCCGCCCGAGATCCACGCCGATCTTAGGGCCTGCGCGATTCACCGCCGCAACCACTTGCCAGCCTTTTTTGACGAGAAGGCGCACAGCCTCCATACCGTAATATCCGACCCCGTAAATGATCACTCTGGGACGGAGAGGCGTTCGGTCTTTTGCCGTGGTGTCGTGGACGACGCTCATAAGTTGCCTTTAGAAGATCAGCCGGGATGTGAAGTCTAGCATTCGTTGTGCGAACCTTCAGCGCCTTATCGCGCCTGAAGATGTCGTCAATGATTTTCTCTTCCAGCGCTTGTAGCCAGGCCGTGCGCATCCCAGCCCTAAAACAATAAATGACTTTTGCAGGCCTGGACGTCGCGAACGAATGCTGTCCGGTTCATACAGAGAAGGGCTCTAAACCAATAGGTGAAAAAACGGTCAGCAAGTGGTTTGAGGAAGTATTAATAATTATTCACAATTACTGCATAAGGTCAGATAAGCTGTCATTACAGTCTGCAGAGTGGTTTAGCCGGAATGGGATAGAGTGCTCCCGTATTCAAGCCAGGAACTCTGGCTTTCCAAAACATCTCCATGATGAACAGGTTATTAGTGCGAATCTGACGGGTAGTGAGGAGATATGGTTATCAGGGAAAAACACATATGTTAAAAGCGGCCAGGTTACCTTATATAACCCTGGTACTATTCAGGCGTCGCGCTTTGACAACCAGCCCGTAGAGTTTATCAGCGTACATATGCCTCAGTCAGTCATGAAAATGCTTGCCGATGAAGAGAATGTACGGAGCGACCGTGAAGCACCGATCCGCGTGAAGGCATAATTAATCATGCACGTCTGTTTGATGCTCTGTACCCTTTTGCATCAACGGTATTGGAAGGAATTGCGCAGGGGACTTATTGTCAATTAATGAAACACGACCTGTTCTCTTGTTTTATGGCTACGAATTAATTCCCCCCCGCCCCTGAACGCCAGAGGCGGGAGTGCTCCGCTAAGATAAGCAGGTTAGTCACTGGCTATCCATTTGTTGGGCTTGCTGCGCTGGCAACTATTTTATTCTCCTTTCTCATTTTGGCTGGCGCCGTCTCAGGGGTGCGTAAAGCGCACCAGGTAGAAAGCACGCCCAGAAGCGAGAATATGATTGCCGGTCCGATCCAGCCCACCATGCTGTAGACGCCGGTAGCAATAAACGGCAGTAACCCCGCCACGACAGAGGCCACATTATAGCCCAGTGAAATACCTGACGAGCGTATATGGGCCGGGAACTGTTCGGAAAACCAGCTTGATTCCACGGCAAAAATCGGGTCATGGCTCAGCAAGAGTGATAGTGCGATCGCAGTAATTATCAGCACGACAGCACCAGTATTTATCAACATAAACATTGGGATACCAAAGGCTATAGTGAATAGCGCGCCAGTCAGAAATACCCGACGGCGGCCTATTTTATCACTTAGCGCGCCGTAAAAGAGATGACTGCCCAGACCCAGCGCAGAACCAATGAGCGTTCCCCACAACACATGACGGGTATCGGTAATCTCTGCCAGAACGACATAAGAAAGCATGAAGCTCGTCGTAATGTAATAACCGCCGGTTTCAGCCAGCCGCAGCCCCACGATATTCATAATGGTGCGCCAGTCACGACGGATGACTTCAAGTGCCGGTTGCTTAACGATGCGCTTCTCCGCTTTCGCTTTTTCAAATTCTGGTGATTCCGCTACGCTCATGCGAATGAAGATGCCGATAGCCACCATAATGAAGGAAATCAGGAACGGCACGCGCCATACCCAGTTACCCTCAAACAGAGCGCCAGAAAGAAGAAAAGCGCCGTTAGCCAGCAGCAGGCCAAGGGGAATACCAAGCTGCGGCACGGCACCATAAAAACCCCGTTTCCTCTCCGGTGCATGTTCAAACGCCATCAGCACTGCACCTCCCCATTCAGCACCAAAACCGATGCCCTGTATCATGCGAAGCAGGATCAGCAAAATGGGGGCCAGTATGCCGGCCTGTTCATAAGTCGGCAGGGCGCCTATCAAAACGGTTGCCAGTCCCATGGCCAGCAATGACCAGAACAGCACAGCTTTACGGCCATAGCGATCGCCAAAATGACCAGCGAGATAACCGCCCACTGGCCGCATCAGAAAGCCCACTGCGAGAGTCGCAAAGGCCGCCATGATACCGACAACAGGCTCCTCGGTATGGAAGAAGATTTTCCCAAACCATGCCGCGGCTGCCGTACCGTAAATAAAGAAATCGTAGCTTTCAACCGCCGAGCCTGTCATGGAGGCGATGGACACTTTCACCGGGTTATTTTTATGATTAGCAGGTACAGAGTGAGTTTTCATTATTGACCCCGTTTCGATAGTTTCGCCGGTAGAACCGGGTAAACACTTATGGCCGGTACCAGGTTTCAATTACCCGGCTGTCGTCACGTTGCCCCAGGCCAGCCTGTGCTGCAGCCAGATAGCGGGCATGAGCCACTTTTAAAAGTGGAACGTCTGCGTGGCATGCCGTAGCTGCGTCTGCCACCAGACCGCTGTCTTTGACAAAGATATTAATGGCGCTGGAAACCTCCACATCTGTGCTCTGTAACATGCGTGGGCCACGGTCCGACAACATCCAGGAGCCCGCCGCGCCACCCTCAACAAGCGGCAAAACCTGTGCAGGATCTAATCCCAGCGACTGAGCAAGGTTCAGTGCTTCGGCTGCGGCCACAATGTGTACGGCGCAGAGATGCTGGTTAATCACCTTAATTCCCTGGCCGTCGCCCGGCCGGTTTCCCACCACTTTCATCGTGCCCATGGCGGTCAGAACCGGGGCGACATGGTTGAGGGAATCCTCTTCACCCGCCGCAAAAATCACCAGCTCCCCGGTGCTGGCCCGCGCGGTCCCGCCGGTAACAGGCGCATCAACCACGCTGGCGCCTGCACGCTGCAGCTGTTCTGCAGCAGTAGTGATTGCGTCGGGGCCGACCGTCGACATGATTACCCAGCACTGACCGGTTACTTTCGGCAGTGACTCCTCAACCAGCGCCGCAAGCTGCTGAGGCGTGGCAACCATGACCACGACAACATCAGCTTTGTCTGTCAGGGCGTATCGTTCTACGGCATCAATACCCTGCGTTCGCGCGCGCTGCCGGGACGCTTCGGCGACATCCACACCCTGCACCTCATGCCCGGCTGCCTTGATCTGTAATGCCATTGGCAGGCCGATAGCGCCTACGCCGACGAATACCACTTTCATTTTGCTCTCCTTATACAAGCCAGCCTTTAACCGCGCCGATCAGGGATGAAGTGGAGATGCCATAGCGATCGTGCAGCGTAGGCAGCGCTCCTGCGGCCAGGAATGCGTCCGGCAGCCCGATATGACGGAACGCGGGCATGATCTGCGCGCGCATTAATGCCGTCGCTACCGCTTCGCCAAGCCCGCCGACTACGCTGTGGTTTTCAATAACCACCACCAGACGTCCGCTGTGGCGGCACTGCTCGATAATCGTGGCCGTATCGAGAGGCTTGATGGTCGGCACATGCAGCACGGCGACATCAACCTTGTCATGCGCCAGCGCTTTTGCGGTTTCCAGCGCCCGCATCGTCATGATGCCGCTGGAGATGAGCAATACGTCACGCCCGTCCTGCAGCAGTTTGGCTTTACCCAGTTCAAACTGATAATCGTACTCATCAAGTACCAGTGGAACCTTCCCGCGCAGCAGACGCATATATACCGGGCCGTTGTGATCGGCCGCAGCGGCGACAGCCTGTTCGGTATCCAGGGCATCGCAGGGATCAATGATTGTCAGGTTAGGGATGCCGCGCATTAAGGCGATATCTTCGGTTGCCTGATGGCTGGGGCCATAACCGGTGGTAAGACCCGGCAGCGCAGCGCAAATTTTCACGTTGAGGTTCTCTTCCGCGATCACCTGATGAATGAAGTCGTAAGCACGGCGGGTGGCGAATACGGCATATGTGGTAGCGAACGGAATCATTCCCTCTTTCGCCATGCCGCCGGCTGCGCCCATCAGCAGCTGTTCCGCCATCCCCATCTGGAAATGGCGCTCAGGAAAGGCCTGGGCAAAGATGTGCAGGTCAGTATATTTGGAGAGATCGGCAGTAAGGCCAACAATATTTGGCCGGGTCTGCGCCGCTTTGACGAGCGCATGACCGAAAGGTGCCGACACGGTTTTCTGACCCTCTGCCGCAATAGAAGCAATCATGGCCGAGGTGGTTAAACGGGGTTTCTTTTCAACGACGCTGCTCATGCGCGTTCCTCCTCTGCCTTATCGAGAATGGCTATGGCTTTTTGCCACTCATCAGCATCAACACGAATAAAATGGTTTTTCTCACGCGTTTCCAGAAATGGAACGCCTTTACCCATCAGCGTATCCAGTAGAATGACGCGCGGTTTGGGCTCTTTTAGCTGACGCGCGCGGTCAAATGCCGCTTTGACCGCGGCAATGTCGTTGCCGTCAACGCGCTGCACATCCCAGCCAAAGGCCAGCCACTTGTCGGTCAGAGGCTCGAAACCCATTATTTTTTGTGAGGGACCGTCGGCCTGCTGCTGATTAATATCCACCAGCGCGATCAGGTTATCGAGCTGATGGTGAGCGGCCGACATTGCGGCTTCCCATGTCGCACCTTCATCGAGTTCACCGTCAGACATTGAGTTGTAGACAAAGGCTGAATTGCCTTTATGGCGTAGCGCCAGCGCCATGCCTACGGCAATGGAAAGCCCCTGGCCCAGAGAGCCACCGGACATCTCCATACCGGGTGTATAGGTTGCCATTCCTGACATCGGCAGACGGCTGTCATCCGAGCCGTAGGTTTCCAGCTCTTCTTCAGGGATCACACCGGCTTCAATCAGCGCAGCGTAAAGTGCAATCGCATAGTGACCATGGGAGAGCAAAAAGCGGTCTCGACCTTCCCATTCTGGATTGTCAGGATCAAAGCGCATGGCGTGACACCAGGCCACCGCCAGCATGTCGGCAAGACCCAACGCCTGGCCAATGTAGCCCTGACCCTGCACTTCACCCATTCTTAGGGCGAAGCGGCGTATATGCCAGGCATGCTGTGTAAGTCTGTTAAGTGATTCAGCCGATACGATGCCAGGATCTGCAATCGTGCTCATTTGCTGCTCCTTTTAAAGGTGAATATAAAAAGCGAGGACGCATCGACAGATGACATCTGGACAGCGTGCTAACTTATTCACGTATGAAGTCATCTTTCATCAGTGTTAACGGCTCGCTCTAAAGAGATGACTCATTGTGATCCCCCGCCTGTCGCGGTATGCGATGAGGTTATGCTGTTCGGGTGAGGGCTGACAAAAGCAATAAATACAACAACAGGTGAAAAGGATTCATGAATGACACTCTTGCGAAAAGCGCCTCTTAACCTGTTACGGGCTTTTGAAGCGGCAGGCCGTACAGGCGCTTTTGCACTGGCTGCCGCTGAGCTGGAACTGTCGCCCAGTGCGATTAGTCATGCCATTCGCAAACTGGAAAGTTTGCTTGAAGTCCGGCTTTTTCAGCGCAGCACGCGGGAAATCACGCTGACGAAAGAAGGGGCGATACTGCTTGAGCACATACAGCGCGGGTTTAACGAAATGCAGCAGGGGCTTTCATTAGTGTCGGCCGATGAATCCAGACCGCTGCGCCTTCATACCGCACCGAGTTTTGCTCATCAATGGCTGTTACCACGTCTCGGCAGTTTCATCCGCGAGAACCCTCATATCGATCTGCGACTTTCAGCCAGCACGGAATACGCGCGTTTTGAACAGGATGACTTTGACCTGGATATCGTCTACGGCGAGCCTCGCCCGTCACCTTATGAGAAAATCCCCCTTGCGGTTGAAGAACTGACGCCGTTATGTTCCCCGCTGCTGGCTGAAAGGCTGCGAAAACCGGAGGATCTCTACGCGCTCACCTTGATTCAGTGCGATGTGCAGTTGTACCAGTGGAAAGGGTGGTTTCAGGCGAATGACATGACGCCGCCTCGCCATTACGGGCTTCGCTTTGACCGTAGCTTTATGGCCATTGCCGCTGCGGTTGACGGGTTAGGGGTTGTTCTGGAGTCAAAATTGCTGGCAGAACGCGAAATAGCAAGCGGCAGGCTGGTGTGCCCGCTGGTGAGCAGCACAAGTGAAATTCATTACATTGGTCACTACCTGGTTTTTCCGCGTTATCAGCACATGCATTTTGCGCTGGAGGTGTTCAAAACATGGCTGCTCAGTGAACTTAATCTGGCTCAACTCCGATGATCATGCTCACATTTTCAGTTGACCTGATAAGGGGGAATTACGTGGATAAGAAGCGATTTTTGTGAGGACTCTCACCTGTTATCGCTGAGGTTGCCGTTCCGGTGAAGGCTGGTTATAGCGCCTTCTGGAGTTGCAAGTGCTGCTTCTTAACCGGAAGGTTAAAGCAGGCTCCAGAAGAAAAGGAGCCTGCTGGTGGCATCACGTTGGCGAGGACATCGCTTTAACGAAGCGGCGCGTAATCTGTTGCGGACGTGTTATTGCTCCGCCAACCACAACCGCATGCGCGCCCAGCTTCAGACAATCCGCCGCCATCTCTGGCGTCGCAACATTACCCTCTGCGATGACAGGAACCTTAACGGCCTCGATAACCTCCTGAAGAAATGCATAGCCCTTGTCCGCCAGGCTCTGTCCCTCTGTCTCCCGGGTATAACCATGCAGCGTAGTGCCTATACAATCAAAGCCCAGCGATGCCGCATGGCGGGCTTCTGCGACAGTCGCGATATCGGCCATCAATAACAAATCTGGATAACGTTCGCGTATGGCAGCGACCAGTTCGGATAACTGCAGCTCACCCGGACGCCGACGCATGGTTGCATCCATGGCGATCATCGGTGGGTTCGCCGCCATCAGCTCATCGACTTCTTGAAGAGTGGCGGTAATAAATACCTCACTTCCGCTGTAATCCCGCTTGAGGATAGCAATCACTGGCAAGTCAACCGCCACCTGAATTTGCTGAACGTCAGGCAGGCTGTTTGCTCTGATAGCCGCTGCGCCTCCCTCAGCTGCTGCCACGGCCATGCGCGACATAATCCAGGGACTGTGCAGCGGTTCATTTTCCAGCGCCTGGCAGGAAACGATCAGCTGACCCTTAATTTTAACCAACATGTCTGCTTTCATAGCGCAAGTAACTCCTCAACTTCATTTTTAATAATGGTGACGTGAGGACCATAAATTACCTGCACGCCATTTCCGTGCTGAACGACAGCGCGTGCACCTGTCTCTTTCAGAGCAACTTCATTCATTTTCGTGACGTCAACCAGCGTGATGCGCAGACGGGTGGCGCAACAATCCAGCTCCGCGATATTCTCTTTGCCCCCCAATGCCGTGATGACCTTTTGAGGACGTTCTCCTGTCTGCATCTGCGCGCTTTCTGTTTCTGCTGTCGCATCTTCGCGCCCCGGCGTTTTGAAATTGAATCGCGTAATCACAATACGGAAAGTGAAGTAGTAAAGGAGAAACCAGGGAACGCCGACCAACGGCACGTACAGCCAATGCGTTTTGTCCTCGCCCTGCAGTACGCCGAACAGAATGAAATCGATCAGGCCGCCAGAAAATGTCTGACCAATCGTGATATGGAGGATATGCGCGATCATGAACGCCAGACCGTCAAACACAGCATGGATCACATACAAAACCGGCGCGATAAACAGGAAAGAAAACTCAATAGGCTCAGTGATACCTGTCAGGAACGACGTCAGTGCAGCTGACAGCAGCAGCCCGGCCACCCGCTTGCGGTTATCCGGTCTGGCGGTGTGGTACATGGCAAGGCAGGCGCCGATCAGGCCGAACATCATGGTGATAAAACGCCCGGACATAAAGCGCGAAGTGCCGATATAGAATTCATGCGTAGCAGGATCGGCAAGCTGTGCAAAGAAGATGCGTTGCGTGCCTTCAATTAATTGACCGTTAACCATTTCGCTGCCGCCGAGCGCGGTAGTCCAGAATGGCAGATAGAAAATATGATGCAGGCCAAACGGGCCAAGCATACGCAGTACAAAGCCGTAGATGAAGGTGCCGAGGTAGCCGGTAGCATCGACCAGATTCCCCAGTCCGAAAATCAGCTTTTGAAAATGCGGCCAGACCACCGTCATTGCTGCGCCAACCAGAATTGCGACCAGTGAACTGATGATAGGCACGAATCGCGATCCGCCAAAGAAACCCAGGAACTGTGGCAGCTCAATCTTGTTATAACGGTTATGCAGCCACGACGTGATTAGGCCAATAACCACACCACCGAACACGCCCGTTTCCAGTGTCTGAATACCGAGCGCCATACCCTGGCCCACAGCGCCGATATTTGTCGTCGCCAGCACACCTGTCAGCGAGAGCAGGGCATTAATGGTGGCGTTCATTACCAGGTAGGCCAGCAGCGAAGCCAGACCCGCTGTGCCTTTATCGCTTTTCGCCAGACCGACACCAACACCAACAGCAAACAGGACCGCGAGATTAGCAAAGACCACCGAGCCCGCGCTCGCCATGATGGTAAAGATCCCCTGCAACCAGGCCACGTCCAGGAATGGATAAGCCTTAATTGTATTGGGATTAGAGAGTGCGCCACCCATGCCGAGCAGTAATCCTGCGGCGGGTAACACCGCGATCGGCAGCATAAACGATTTTCCAAAGCGCTGCGCTTTTTCAAACCAGCCGCCTGATAAAGCACCACTGAAGATCGACATAAATTTCCCCGATGTATTGTTGTGATGAAAATTATTATCATAAATACATTTATTAGGTGAAAATTATCATCATTATTGTGATAGCGATTACTTATAATGGAATCTTCTGGCTTAAACGAGGGGCTTTACGCACACTATGCGCAATGCATATCGGGTATAGGGACAGGTCCAATGACGGAAAACGAGAATATCTTGCTGCACCTGCGACAAGGCCTGCCGGGCTTTAGCCCGACGCTGCAAAAGCTCGGGAATTTTATTCTCACTGAGCCGCAAAGGGTGCTGTATCTGACCATTACAGAGCTGGCTAAGGAGAGCGAAACCAGTGAGGCGAGCGTTACCCGTTTGTGTCGTCATCTGAGATGTAAAGGCTATACAGAATTCAAAATGGCGCTGGCGCTCGATATTCAGCAGAGCCATCCGGACACGCCTGATGGCGGCGACAACATTGATATTTTGGTAGAAGAATCGGTACAGGCGCTGAGAGACACCGGAAAGTTCATTAACCGCGAGGTGCTTCGTCAGGCAGGCCTCGCTTTGCATCAGGCTTCTTCGATTCAAATCTACGGCGTCGCGGCCAGCGCGATTACCGGGGATTACCTGCACTACAGACTGCTCCGGTTGGGTAAATCCGCGCTGCTGTTTAATGATATGCATCGGGCCGCAATGAATGCATCTACTGTGAAGGAAGGCGACCTGGTGATAGCCATCTCCAGCTCTGGCTCAACGAAGGATCTGATGTATGCGGTAAAACTTGCCAGCAAGCAAAAGGCTCGCGTACTGATGTTGAGTAATACGCTGAGTAGCCCGTTAGGGAAACTTGCCGATATGCTGCTGGTTGCTGCAAGGCCGGAAGGGCCGCTAAATGCCGGATCATTGAGCGCCAAAGTAGGGACCATGCTGCTGGTTGAGGTGCTTATACGGGAGCTTATGACGCACGACAGTCGGTATTCTACATTGAGCCAGCAGACCGCCAGCGCGACACTGCCGATGCTGATTTGATACAGAGAACCGACCGGCATCCGCCATCCCACCGAATGAGACAGGCCGGGAGAATATGGTTAAAACACGATATTTCTCATCAAACAGAGCGCCTGTCTTCGCTGTGTGCCGCGGCTGCGTACGGGCAAAGTAAAAGGGGGTTTCGAAGGACATGAAAAGCAATTGCTACAGGGGTTAACCTTTTATGAGCAATGTGATTACTGGCTTTATAATGGCCCTTCGATTCCTTCTCAAATAATCATTTCAAATTCACTGAGTCAGTCATGGCACTGGATTAATGTGTAATGGTGCGCACAATGTCATTAACGAGCCTTTGCCCATCAATGTTTGTGCAAACCCGAACATTAGCAGGCTTATTCCGTAATGGAACGGTCTGGCCAACCGTTAAATGACCGGTTGTTTCAATTCCGATCGCCATCTCTTCGAAGACGCCAGCCGACGCATCCGCTGCAACGACTACTGCCAACGGATCGTACAGGACGCATCCTTCTGACCAGTCAAACATTGGGGCGTCGAAATAACTGGTGCAAACCTGTTTAAACAAAGTGTTGAGCGGTTTATCCTCAGTAAGGCTGGCAAGATGTTCATGCGTCAGGACTAAACCGGTCGCAGCATTGGTCACATCAAGGCTTACCATAGAAAGTGGGATACCGGAGCGAAAGACGATATCTGCCGCCTGCGGATCAAACCAAATGTTGCATTCTGCCACGGGGGTAATGTTGCCACGCCCCCATGTCGCATCCATACCCAGCGCGCCGGCCATCATTACAACTTCTTTAATCAATGGCGCAATTTCCGGCGCTTTGATTAAAGCCAGCGCCAGATTACTTTGCGCGCCGATACAGACCAGCGAGATCTCCCCTGGATACTTGCGCACCATGTCAATAATCAGCTCGCTGGCATGTTGACCGCAATGCGACGCTTCCGCCTCAGGCAGAGTAATACTTCCTTCGCGTCCGCGTGGGCCTTGATACGCTTTTTGCAACAATTCAGGCAAGGTACCGCTCAGGGGAAGCGCCTGGCCCACGGCAACCGGTATATCGGTCCGTTGCGCCACCTGTAATATACGCGTGGCGCAACGTGCGCCTAGCAGCGGTGGGCAATTGCCAAATACGGTGGTAATTGCCACCAGCTCCAGTCGCGGATCCTGAAGGGCCAGCATAATAGCGATAGGGTCATCAGCGTCAGTACCGGGAATGCCAATCGCCGGATCGGTATCAATAATGATTTTACGTGCGCTCACATCGCCTCCTTACAGGCCCATTTTTATCAACTTTTTCATGTTGTTTTTATCCAGGCTCTCCAGGCTGTCGCCAAAAAGCGTATGGCTGGCGCTATCAACACGTAGCTTGCCCATCCCTTCAATTTGAGTACCTTGCTGGATGGGTTGGTTCTCCGCCACCCTTTTTCCGATACGTACAAACAACTCACCAGCTGTCATGGGGTTCCAGATATAGCCGCCTTTGATATTGTCGCTGCGCACCAGCGACGCGGCCTGGCTTGGGCTATAAGCCCCTACCACACAGACTTTGTCTTTGGCTCGACGGTTTGCCACAGCACGCCCCGCACCGACCGGGCCAGGCGATCCAAACGCCATCATGCCTTTGAAATCAGGATACTTATTCATCATCTCGTTGGTCACACGCATGGATTCATCCACCGACTCGCCTGTACCAAAGAGATCCCCCACTTGTTGCATGTTGGGATAGTGCTGTTTTTGATAATCAATCGCCGACTGTGCCCATACACGATGCAACGGGATGGTAAGGCTACCGACAATGATGGCGTATTGCCCCTGCTCATGCATGCACTGCGCCATAAGCTGCATGTGTCGTTCGCCAAAGGTTTTGGCATCGACGAGTTCAAAATCCCAGTCGGCATATTTTTGCGACGGGGACTCATGCGTGATCACTTTAATGCCTGCCTGCTGGGCTTTCTTCAGCACGGGTTCGAGCGCCGCCGGGTCGACAGGCACGACACCGATGATATCGACCTTTTGAGCGATAAGATCTTCAATAGCCTTGACCTGTTGCGCCGGATCCTGTGCGGTCGGCCCGACCTGCCAGGCATTGATTCCCTCTTTTGCCGCCTCTTTTTTAATCCCTTCTTCCATGGAATTAAACCAGGCGTTGCCGCCTACTTTGACAACTACCCCCATTTTAAGAGGTTCAGCTGCCAGTGCATGGCCGCATAGCGTCAGAGAGATCAGGGCAGCAGCAATTCTCTTCATTTTTATCTCCGGTTTTTATTTATATAGGGTAGGGTGAGGGCGGATACGCGCACCGTTACAGCTGTTACGTCGCTTCGGCGCTAACCTGTTCAACGAAGGTAACCGTCAGTTCCGGATATTGCTGCATGCGTGCTATCGCATCGGAATAGAGCGGCATCGCATTGGCCGCGCCTGCCCGTTCAACACAGACCGAGGCGTAGGCGGATGCAAAGAGTGCCGCTTGTTCCAGCGGCTCCCCGGCGGCAAGCCTTGCCGCCAGCGCGCCATTAAAGGAGTCGCCCGCGCCGGTGCTGTCGACCGGCTGCGCCGGATAAACAGGAATGTGAGCAAGATATTTTTCGGTCGATAACAGCGCGCCCTGCATTCCCAGAGTAATGATCAACTGACGGACACCCGTTGCGTGCAGCGCTTCCGCTGCACGCTGTGCGCTGGCGTAATCCTTCACCGCAATGCCGGTAAGCTGAGAGGCCTCCGTGCTGTTTGGCGTCAAGAGATCGATGTTTTTCAAAAACGCCGCGCTCACTTTTTGCCAGGGCGCAGGATTGACGATTACATAGGTTCCTGCCTGACGCGCGTTTCTCACCATGCGCTGGATGGCGCTAAGGTTATTTTCCAGCTGCACCAGCAGAATATCCGCGGCGGCCACGGTTGGCTGACAGCGGTTAACTTCGGCGGTGGTTACGGTGAGGTTAGCGCCGGGATAGACTGAAATCATATTTTCTGCATCGTCGCCGGCCACATAGATCATCGCATTGCCGGTGGGCTTCTCTTTGCAGGTAAACAGAGTGATAGCGTCGAAGCCGGTTTTCTCCAGATGACGTCGCGCAAACTGCCCGAAATCATCATTGCCCACCTTACCAATATAATGAACGCGGGCGCCGGCACGCAGCGCGGCCGTGGCCTGATTTGAACCCTTACCGCCGGGGCCCATCATACTGCTATGGGCCACTAAAGATTCACCGGGCAGCGGAAAGCGCGACATTTTGGTGACAATATCCAGGTTAAACGAGCCAAAAACACACACTTTTCCTTTCATAAGCTCCTCCCGAACCGGCGCGCGGCGGCCAGACAGGCGCCGCGGCCCCCGGTCTGGTCGGTGGCGTGGCTGATGATAATTTTCAACTCGCTTCGCGTAACCGGTGGACGCAGATAGCGCTCAATCTGGTTTTGCAGCCACGCCAGTGGGAAATCGTTCATTGCCAGCACGCCACCGCCCAGAATCAAATACTGCGGGTCCAGTATGTTCATCTCGCTGGCGATAATTTTTGCCAGCCGGGTAACAAACTGCTGTAACTCGGAATGATTGCCATACAGCGTAAATAATTGCGACATATCGGTATGGGGAACGTTGCGCTGCGCCCACTGACTCAACCAGTGGCCAGAGGTCAATGTTTCAGCGCAGCCCTGGTTGCCGCACGGGCAAGGCAGATCGTTATCTGCCCATGGAATATGGCCAATTTCTCCTGCGCCGCCGTGTTCACCATGATAAAACTGGCCATTAACCCACAGGCTGTTGCCCATTCCTGTACCCAGATAGAGTCCGACCGCGTTATCCGGCATCTGCTCAAGCTGGAGCAGATCCCACAGCATGAGGTGATTCACATCCTTATCCATCGCAACCGGAACGCCTGTCATCTCGCTAAGGCGGGCTGCGACATGAATGTTATTCAGCGCCTGGATAAAAGGGAGTGAGATCACCTGCTGTCGATTTCGGCTGAGAATGCCGGGTAGTCCCAGCATCACGCCAGAAACTTTTTGCTCAACCAGTACCGCTTTTATCAGGCCCGCCAGCGCACCTAACGCATCGGGCATCGTCGCCCAGCTTGCGGTAGGAACTTTTTGAAATCCTCCCCACTCATCACCTCGAAGCGTCAGCAAGCGGGTGCTGGTACCGCCAATATCTATCCCCAGCCAGGTTTCACTCATGCTGACTCCTGTAACGTACCTTTCGCCTGTTCGAGGTGATTCACCATCATGTCCCAGCCTGTCTCCAGGTTTTCATGGAGGTTAAACAGTCCGGACGTCCCGACAATCAGCACTTCCGCGCCCGCGCCCAGTAACAGGTTGTAAGTGCGTTGGTTGCAGGAGCCATCAATTTCAATCAGGTAGCGATAGTCGTGACGGTTTTTTAGATCGCGTAGCTCTTCAATCTTTTTGAGCATCTCCACAATAAAGGGCTGGCCGGCATAGCCTGGATCAACCGTCATCACCGTGATCTTGTCCAGCAGGTGGATGTAACTCTGGATAAAGGACACCGGCGTGGCGGGATTTAATACCACGCCCACCTTTTTACCCAGCGAGCGAATCTGGTTAATCACGCGAAAAGCATCACGGTTAATCGTTTCCGCGTGAGGGCAGATATAATCGGCGCCCGCTTTGGCAATGACCTCGATAAAATCGGTAGGCTCTTCCACCATCAGATGCACATCCAGCGCTACCTGGGTAAAAGGCCGTATTTGCTCAATAAAGAACGGCGAAAGCGTAAGATTTTTAACGTAGTGGCCATCCATGATATCGATATGCAGAAAGTCAGCGCGTGCGTCGAGTACGGCCAGCTGCTGCTTGATTTCCATCAGGTTCATGCACATCAGAGAGGGAGATATAAGAGTACGCATCAGACTTCCTTCTTTTTAGTCAGGCCGGCCTGGCGCGCAAGTAAGGCACTGCGACGCACTGCACGGGAATGGAAAAATCGGGTTTTAAAGAATTTCAGGCCCAGCACCACAATCAGCAGCGCCCCCCACATCGCCAGACTAAAATGCTGGCTGATGTTCAGGAGGTTGAAGCCGGTAGAGAGGATTTGCAGGGTAATTAACGACAGCACGACGCCCGTGACGCGGCCAAATCCGCCGTTGGGATCGGTACCGCCCAGAATAATCGCCAGTACGGTAATCAGCAGATATGAATCGCCATAGCCAACACGGGCAGAATTGAAGCGCGCCATCATGACCAGACCCGCCAAAACACAGAGCAGGCTGGAAATGACATACACCAGAATCATCAGGCGGTGAGTGTTCACGCCACTGAACCAGGTCGCATTAATATTGCTGCCGCCCATATAGATATATTTACCGGCCCGGGTTTTACCCAGGAACAGCGCCATCGCGCCGGCGGTAAAAAAGAACAGCCACATCGGCAAAGGAATGCCAAGGAAGATATCTGCACCCAGCGCGCGCACCACGTCCGGCATGCCGCTGACGGCCGCACCGCGCGTCAGCCAGATACCGATGCCGTTGACCGTCATCATGGTCGCCAGCGTCACCAGAATGGGATGGGCGCCAACCCGGCTTACCATCAGACCCGTGATCACGCCAATCAGGGTGGCAATCAAGGCGGCGCCCGTCAGTGCGATAAACAGCCACAGCAACTGCATGCCGGTTCCGGCATCGGCAGGCATCCACCGCAGCAGCACCCAGGCGATAAAAAGTGCCGTCAGGTTCGCAGTGGCGATGATGCACAGATTCAGGCCGCCGCTCAGGATGGCGATAAACATGGCCAGGGTCAGCAGCCCCAGTTCAGGTAACTGAAATGCCATACTCATAAAAGTGGAGCCGGTCAGAAAGCGACCCGGTAACAGCAGGCTAAAGGCGGCTATCCCCAGCGCAATCAGCAGCAACAGGCCAGGATGCGCCTTTTCGCTGGTCAACAAATGGTTCAGTTTCATGGCACTCTCTCTCGTTAGACAAAGCTGACATCGGTCTCTTTGCGCTTTTTGTAATGGGTGACGGTGATAGCAACCATGATCACCACGCCTATTACGATGTTCATGAAATAGCTGGAGACACCCACCAGGTTGAGGCCGTTTTTCAATATGGCGATCAAAAAGACGCCCATCAGCGTACCGGTGACAGTGCCTTTACCGCCCATCAGGCTGGCGCCGCCCAATACAGTGGCTGCCAGGACGTCCAGCTCTCCGCCGACTAAGGCGTTTGGCACGACTTCTCCTACGCGATAGACCTGAACCAGACCGCCAATAGCGGCCAGCGCGCCAAGGTAGCCATAGGCAAGAATATGAATCAGCCCTACTCTGATACCGATGCGGCGCGCCGATTCTTGATCGCCGCCGGTGGCGTAAAGCTGGCGCCCCAGGTGAGTTTTGTTGAGCAGAAGCCAGGTGAAAGCGGCAATGATGAGCATGATGGTCAGCGGCAAACCAACCTGGTAAGTCTGGCCGCCAACGCTGAAGGGCAGCACGTTATGCAGCGTTGTCCACCATTCCGGCAGGTTATAGAGGCTGCGCCCTTCGGTGAGCCACATCAGCATGCCGAACAGCAGCGCTTGCATACTGATAGTGATGATGATGGAGACGATCCGCAGCCAGTAGATCAGCACGGCGTTAATCACCCCGAACAGCATGCCGCAGGCGATAGCCAGCACAATACTGAGCGGCGCATTATCGAAACCGAACTGGATAAACAGCGACGCGATAATGTACTGCACCACTGAAGCCACGGCCGCAAAAGAGATATCGATGCCGCCTGTCACCAGCACCACAAACAGCCCGAGAGCGAAAATGCCCGTCACCGCATAGGTTTCTGTGAGATCGAGCAGGTTTTGCAGCGTCATAAACTGATCGCTGGTAAAGGAAAACAGCACGATAAAAAACAGCAAAACCCAGGCCAGCCAGCCCTGACTGGAGCGGGGCCTGAAGAAAGAGAGGTTAAGCATTGATCACCTCCGCCAGTTGCCTCTGCTCGACCAGCTGCGGCTGGTATTCGGCGTGGACCGTCCCGTCCCGGAAGTGCAGGATGCGGTCGCAGTTGTAATAGACTTCCGGGATCTCATCAGAGATCAAAATGATGGACATGCCCTCTTGCGCCAGCTGGTGGATCAGGCTGTAGATACTGGCCTTGGCGCCGACGTCAACGCCAACGGTGGGGGAATCAAGAATGAGGATTTTCGGATTCGTAAGTACCCATTTTGCCAGCACGATCTTTTGCTGGTTGCCGCCTGAGAGCGTAGAAATAGCATGCTCTGGATCGGCGACACGGACGCCGAGTTGCTGGATCCAGTTATGGATTAACTTGTTTTTTCGGTATTCATCAATCAGGTGGAAACGGTTGCGAAGCTGGTCGAGAATTGACAACACCATGTTATCCGCCACCGATTGTTGCTGAATTAGCCCCAAAGTCAGCCGGTCTTCCGAAACGTAACCAATACCGGATTTAATCGCGTCCTCGTGATTGCGAAAGCGCACCGGTTTGCTGTCGAGCCAGATTTTGCCGCTATCGGGTTTCGTCATGCCAAACAGCGAAAGCGCAAGCTCGGTACGGCCTGAGCCCAGTAAGCCACACAGGCCCAGCACCTCTCCTTCACAGAGTGAGAAGTTCACGTCGTGATACTGTCCTTTACGGCTGAGGTTCTCCACTTCCAGCATTTTGCGCTGGGGGTTAAAGCAGGGGGTTTTGAGGTGGTAATCCAGTTTGAGGCCGGTCATTAGTTCAGTCAGGCGATGTCCGTCCATTTCCCGGGCGGGCCAGGTACCAATCTTGCGGCCATCACGGATCACCGTCACACGGTCGGAGATTTCGAGTACTTCATCCAGACGATGGCTGACAAAAACGACGCAGATGTTCTTTTCTTTCAGGTAACGTACGGTGCGCAGAAGCTGGTTCACTTCGGTACGGGTCAGCGATGCGGTAGGCTCATCCATAATCACCAGGCGCGCGTCTGCCACCAGCGCACGGCAGATCGCTACCTGCTGTCGCTGGGCAATCGACAGCTCCGCCAGTCGGGCATCAAGTTGCAGATCAAACTTCAGTTCGCTGATGATGCGTTCTGCGCTTGCACGCAGCTTTTTTGCGCTATACCAGCCAAACAGGCTACCGAGATTCTGTTCGAACGCGATGTTTTCGGCCACGCTGAGGTTGGGAAACAACGACAGATCCTGATAAATCACCTGTACGCCAAAATCGCGCGCCTGTTTTGGCGTCAGGCGCGGAAACACATCGCCATTCTCCAGCGTAATAGCGCTACCGCTGTCCGGGGCATGCACCCCGGAAATCACTTTAATCAGGGTGCTTTTACCACAGCCGTTAGTCCCGGCGAGGCAATGCACTTCTCCTGCCATTAGCGTTAATGAGATGTCGCTTAATGCCCGATTGCCTGCGAATGTTTTAGAGAGGCTGTCGACAGCAATTAGCCTCTTTTCTTCAATAAGTTGCATATTACAGCCCCAGTTTGACCAGCCGTGGCAGATTGGTTTTGTCCAGGCTTTCCGTGTTGTTGCCAAGAATGGTGTGGGTGCTTTCATCAACCTTCACCTGACCGAGGCCCTCTATCGACATACCGTTGGTGATGGGTTCGTTTTTCTGCAACATGCTGGCCAGACGGACAAAAACTTCGCCTGCTGTCATCGGGTTCCAGATATAGCCGCCTTTGATCGCGCCACGGTTGACTAACATCTGTCCCTGTCCAGGACTGAAAGATCCAATTACGCAAACCGCGTTAGTTTTGTTACGCGACAGCACAGCGCGGCCTGCGCCGATGGGGCCTTGTGAACCGAAGGCGATAACGCCTTTAAGGTCGGGGTATTTGGACATTAATTCGTTGGTGGTTCTGATGGAGTCATCCAGTGATTCGCCGACGCCAAATTTGTCGCCCACCATTTGCATGTTGGGGTAGTGCGCTTTCTGGTAAGCAACAGCGGAATCCACCCAGGCGTTATGCAGCGGTACGGTTAAACTGCCCACATAGGCGGCATATTTACCCTCTTCATGCATGCACTGAGCCAGCGCTTTCATATGGTTTTCGCCATGTGTTTTGGCATCGACCAGTTCAAAATCCCAGTTGGCATACTTTTGATCAGGCGACTCATGCACCAGCACTTTGATACCCGCATCGCGGGCGCGCTTGAGAACCGGCTCCAGCACTTTTGGGTCATTGGGGACAACGCCAATAATGTCCACTTTCTGGGCGATGAGATCTTCAATCGCACGAACCTGTAAAGCCGGGTCGGAAGAGGTCGGCCCGACCATCCATGCATCAATTCCCTCTTTTGCTGCTTCGCTTTTGATGCCCGCTTCCATTGCATTAAACCAGGGAATGCCTCCGACCTTAACAACCACGCCCATACGCAATTTGTCAGCAGCATGAAGAGAAGCCGTAGAGAAGAGGGCAAGCAGGGAACAGACGAGAAGTGTTTTTTTCATTATCACGATTCCTGATGATTTATTAATTGCATCGTTTGTTGACGTTGAGAACAGTCAATAATATTGACGCCGTTCCATGCCAGTTCCTGACGTAAAGCTTCATCCTTAAATGTGTCCGTTATTAAAAAATCAACATCCCGGTAGTGGCATATCCGCGCAAAAGAAGGGCGCAGGAACTTACCCGCATCAATCAGGAAATATTTCCTTTCTGACGCCAGCAGCATTTGTTGTTTTAAATGCGCGTTATTTTCATTTGTGGCGCGTAAATAACCATCGCTTCCTAAACTGCTACAGGAAAAAAAGATTTTATTGATCAGGAAATCTTTTAGCGGTTGCTCTGCCACAACGCCGTTGAAATCTTCATTGTGATCTGAATATTCACCTCCTAAACAGATGGTACGGATGTTTTTCTTCGCTGCCAGTATCTGCACCACCCGCAGCGAGTTCGTTAAGACTGTCAGCTCGATATCAGGCAGTTGCCGCGCCAGAAACCAACAGGTTGTGCTGCTGTCCAGCAGGATACAGTCACCGGGGCTGATAAAATTCAGCGCACGTTTGGCTATCAAGGTTTTCGCCTGCGTATTTTCATTCATTCTCAGACGAAAGGGAGATTCATGTTCACTGGCTTTATTATTTTTGCCAGGTAAGTTTCCCTGATGCCTGTGGGCCAGTATTGCGCCGCCATGACTACGCTGAATTAACCCTTTCTTCTCAAGTTGAGATAAATCCCGACGAATTGTTTCTTGTGAAACACGACAGGATTTTACTAACTCTTTTACCAGGGCTCTGCCATTAAGTGTTATTTCCTCCAGGATCTGTTTTTGGCGCTCAACAGGTAACATGATGACCTCCGATGTAAATAAATTAGGGGATTAACGAAATGTAAAATGTGCACCAGACTGAAATGTGACAAGGCTTTTTAACATCATGGAAAAGAGTGATTTAAATCACCTTGTTTTTTGCAACGACCAGAGAAGTAGAGAGCTATGTGTGATCGGTGCATCAATTTAAAGTGGAAAGTTGAAGGGATGAGCCAGACACACATTTCTACCATACCTGTTTTCCCACTCAGCCTTAATGACCGAAGTTGACCGTTTCTGTGGGAATGACCGTTTTGCGCGCGTGCAAAGGCTGTTTTTCGGAAAATGACCTCTGTTCTGTTAACACCACGCAGCAGTAACTCATCCTTACTTTCCTTCAGGTGCTCATTAATGATCCGTTTTCGGCAACCACCGGCCGTTGCGCAGTAGATGCGGGCAGGCTACTTACTTTCACTGAGGAACGTTAATGGCGCGCTGACAGCTAACCGGTTGCGGTTGCCTGCGGTATGTTGGGGGACGTGGCGTCAAGAGGAGTAAATCATGAAGGCGCTGTGATAGCAGTTATACACCCAGCAGAAAAGTGGCCCCAAAAGGGGCTTTTTTATCTCAGCCATTGGGCACGACTTTCGCTAAGGCTACTTATTTCAACCGGAGCTGCCCGGTTAAACAGCGCTGATGATCTGTAAAAATCCGTTATCTCACGGGGATGACGGATTTATCAGACTGTTTTACAGTGGCGCCCTTTATGAGGACTACATGACTTCGCGAAAGTAGGTCGTCTCGCGCATATCCTGCAAGAGTCCCGGTCCGTCTGGCTGCCAGTTAAAGGCCTGGCGCGTCCATGCGCTGGAAGCCGGATTATCCATCGAGGCAAAGAAGGCCATCCAGCCCAGCCATTCTCTGGCTTCCTCCAGCGTCAGGCTTTTTACCGGTAGCGCTAAACCGGCACCGATGGTTTCCGCAATGTGGCGGAATGGAACACCTTCTTCCTGCACCGCATGCAGAATCGTACCCGCTGCGGCATGTTCAGCGGCCAGACAAAACAGCTCGGCAGCATCGTCACGATGCACCGCAGGCCAGCGGTTTGCGCCATCGCCAATATAGACCGCCGCGCCTTTTTCCTTTGCCATATTAATAATCATAGGTACAAAGCCGTGATCGCCCGCGCCGTGCACCGTGGGGGGCAAGCGCACCAGCGAAACGCGCACCCCGCGATCGGCCAGCGTCAGCGCAGCCACATTGGAATTTGAACGCGGATGTGGGCCGATAGCGGGGCGCGTCTGCTCAACGGCGAGCTGACCTGGCGATACCAGCGCGGTGCCGCTTGTCACTACCAAAGGACGATTTGAACCCGCCAGTACCTCGCCCATCGTCAGAATCGCGCGTTGGTCAACCTCTGCAGCATAATCCATGCGGCTGAAATCGTGGATATAACCCACATGAATCACGCCGTCGCTCTGTTCAACGGCGCTGCGCAAGCTGGCGGTATTTTCCAGATCCCCACGAATCACCCGCACCTTTTGTTGTTGCAGCTTCTCCGCCGACGCATCGCTACGCGCCAGACCCAGCACGTCATAACCGCGCGCCTGCAATTTTTTCACAATGGCGGAGCCAATAAAGCCGCTCGCACCGGTCACAAAAATTCGCATATTCGTGCTCCTGTCATTGGGTGTAAAAGCACTATGATAAAAAGCGAGCGCGGCGAACAGCCGAGATCTTATACAGGTATACGCACTAACAGGCTCACACTATGACCATTCAGGACGACAATCTGCTCGGCAACTTTCTGCGTGAGCGCCGCCAGCGACTCGACGCCGCTAAACTTGGCTATCAGCTGCTGCGCCGCCGTACGCCGGGATTACGGCGCGAAGAAGTGGCAGTACGTGCCTGCGTCAGCACGACCTGGTACACCTGGTTAGAGCAGGGCAGAGGCGGCGCGCCATCGGAAGAGGTACTGGAACGTCTGGCCAGAGCGCTGGAGTTAAGTGCTGCCGAACGCGATCATCTGTTTCTGCTGGCGCAAAATCGCCTGCCGGGCGTGACCTGGCAAGCGGGTGCTGATGTGACGCCTTCGCTGCAGCGCGTTCTCGACTGTATGACGCATACCCCTGCGCTGGTGAAAACCGCCGAGTGGCATGTCGTCGCCTGGAATCGCGCAGCGACCAAAGTATTTGTTGATTACGCTGAGTTGCCGCCGGAGCAGCGCAACATTTTGCTGATGATGTTCCGCGATGAAAACATGAAAAAACGCCTGCCGGACTGGCATAACGTGACGCGACACATGGTGGCCAATTTTCGCGCCGACGTCGCGCGTACCGGGGCCAGCGAGCATGTGCGCGCGCTGGTGGAGGAGCTGAGTAACATGAGCGAAACCTTCCGTCAGCTGTGGCAATCGCAGGAAGTCAGCCAGCATGGCGAAGGAATTAAAACGCTGCGGCTGCCGGATGAAGGCGTACTGGAACTGGAATACAGCACCTTTGCGGTAGAAGGTAAGCCGGGGTTGAGTCTGGTGGTGTTTAACCCGCGTCAGTCGCAAGATCGGGAGAAAGTGGCGCGGTTGATGGCGCGTGAGTAGCCGGGTTCGCTGACAGTAGATCGCTACGCACCGTTTAATGCACACTTCTCAGCTTCTCTGAGGTTCAAGAGGCAGTATCACCGCGGCTGAGAGCTTCTGCCTGGTATTAATGAAAAGGCAACAAAGAGGGCCTCTCGCAACGTTCTCTGTGGTGACATCGTTATACGTAACGCTCGCCTTACACTATGTAGATCTCTGTTCATTATGTGTAAAGTCTCCTCGGTAATATACGGAACTGCTTATTACATTAACTGCCCATAAAAAGCTTGCCTGAAGTATCAGCGTGCATCTTTCTCACCCTCCTTAATTTATTAAGATGCGATTAATTCAATTACAACCTGCTGCATTAAATCAGTGCGATATTTGCACTGAAAGCAATCATACGTAATATCAATAAAAAATAATTTTCATTAATTACCTTATAAAACAGGTGATTATACATTTGGCATGTTTTATGCCTTATGAATTCCATCTTGTATACCAGATGGAATTCATACATGGCTTACACGTTCGGTTTTACCCTTCAGGACTGGCAACGCTGTTATCAGCAAGATCCGCACTCTATTTCTTCACTGCTGGCGGCACATCTTGACGCTATTGATCAGCAGGATAATGCCTGGATTTACCTCGCTACACCTGAACAATTGCAGGCGCAAATCGAGCACTTACTGCCGAACTACCTGCGCAATCCGGCTGCACTGCCGCTGTTTGGCGTACCCTTTGCAGTAAAAGACAATATTGATGTGGCAGGCTGGCCCACCACTGCAGCCTGTCCTGCTTTTGCCTATACCGCAGAAGAGGACGCCTTCGTCGTCGCGCAGCTGAAGGCAGCGGGTGCAGTCGTAATCGGTAAAACCAATCTGGATCAGTACGCAACAGGACTGGTCGGTACACGCTCTCCATTTGGTGAGGTAAGCAATACCTTTAATCCCGCCTATGTCAGCGGTGGATCAAGCTCTGGTTCCGCCTCGGTGCTGGCGCGTGGGCTGGTCGGATTCTCTCTCGGCACCGATACTGCCGGTTCTGGCCGTGTGCCTGCTGGTTTCAATAACATTGTCGGTCTTAAGCCAACGAAAGGCTGGTTCTCTGCCAGGGGCGTGGTTCCCGCCTGTCGCCTGAACGACACAATTTCAGTGTTTGCCTTAACGGTAGAAGATGCCTTTACTGTCGCTACTGCCGCAGGCGGCTACGATGCCGATGACGCCTATTCACGCAATAACCCGCAAACTGCGCCCGCCAGTTTCAAAACAAAACCAGACTTTGGTATCCCGGCAACGCCGGAGTTTTTTGGTGACAAGCAGGCTGAAGCCGCCTGGTATAGCGCCCTCGAGCAGCTAAAGGCGAGCGGCGCTACGCTGCACCCTGTCGATTTTGCTCCCTTCCATCAGTTAGCTGAGCAGCTTTATTACGGTCCGTGGGTTGCCGAGCGCACCGTGGCGGTAGGCGAGATGATCAACCGCCCGGAAGAGATGGACCCAGTGGTGTACGGCATCGTCAGCAACGGCCTGAAATACACAGCAGTAGAGGCCTATCAGGCGGAATACCTGCGAGCCGAACTTACGCGTCAAATCCAGCAAACGATGGCGCAGTTTGATGCCGTGGTCGTGCCAACGTCTCCCACCATCCATACGCTGGAAGAGATGAAGCAGGAACCGGTCTACTACAACTCTCAGTTCGGCACCTACACCAACTTCACCAACCTTGCCGATCTCAGTGCGCTGGCATTGCCTGGCCCGTTTCGTGCCGATGGACTGCCTGCCGGGATCACGCTGATTGCGCCAGCCTGGCAGGATCGTGCTCTGGCCTGTTTTGGGCTGCGCTGGCAGCAGCAGATGGCATTCCCTCTGGGTGCGACTGGCAAACCACAGCCCACACAACCGGCCGCGTTACCCGATTCCAGCGATCATGTGCGTGTAGCGGTCGTAGGCGCACATCTCACCGGCATGCCGCTCAATTTCCAGCTTACCAGCCGTAACGCCGTTTTGGTCGAAGAGACATGTACGGCCAGCCATTACCGCCTGTTTGCCTTGCTCGATGGCCCGATTAAGAAGCCTGGTCTGCTGCGCAGTGATAGCGGCGCGGCGATTACCGTAGAGCTATGGGATATCCCCCTGGCGCGTTTTGGCGAGTTCGTGGCGGAAATCCCGGCCCCGCTCGGCATTGGCTCACTCACGCTGGCAGATGGCCGCATTGTAAAAGGCTTTATCTGTGAGCCAGCGGCGCTGTCGCAAGCGCTGGAAATTACTGAGTCTGGCGGCTGGCGCAACTGGCTGGTCTCACAAGGGAGTAAATAATCATGTTCAGCACCGTTCTGATTGCTAATCGTGGTGAAATCGCCTGCCGCGCCATTCGTACCCTGAAGCGCCTCGGCGTGAAAAGCGTGGCCGTCTATTCTGATGTTGATCGCAACGCGCGCCACGTCAAAGAGGCTGATGTGGCGATCGCGCTCGAAGGGGAGAAAGCCAGCGACAGCTATCTGTGCATTGATAAGATCCTTGCCGCCGCTCAAGAGGCCGGTGCAGAAGCAATCTGGCCGGGCTACGGTTTCCTTTCTGAAAGCCAGTCTTTTGCCACCGCCTGTGAAGAAGCGGGTATCACCTTTGTTGGTCCAACAGCCCAGCAGATAGGTGAATTCGGTTTGAAACACCGCGCCCGCGAACTGGCCGCCAGCGCTGGCGTACCCATGACGCCGGGCACACCGCTGCTGACTTCATTAGAAGAGGCGATTAACGCAGCAGAAATTATCGGCTACCCGGTGATGCTGAAAAGCACAGCAGGCGGCGGGGGAATTGGTTTGAACCGCTGTGCGGACGAAGACGCACTGCGCAACGCATGGGAAAGCGTGCGCCGTCTGGGCGAGCAGTTCTTTAGCGATGCCGGCGTATTCCTTGAGCGCTGTATTGATCGCGCCCGTCACGTTGAAGTGCAGATTTTCGGCGATGGCCGTGGCAAGGTGGTCGCCCTGGGCGAGCGTGACTGCTCGCTACAGCGCCGTAACCAAAAAGTGGTGGAAGAAACCCCTGCGCCCAATCTTCCGGCGGCCACGCGTGCAGCGCTGCTGGCTTCCGCTGTACGTCTCGGCGAACGGGTCGGCTACCGCAGCGCAGGCACCGTTGAATATATTTATGATGCTGAACAGGACAGGTTCTATTTTCTCGAAGTAAACACCCGCCTGCAGGTAGAACATCCGGTGACAGAATGCGTGACCGGTCTCGACTTGGTTGAATGCATGCTCCAGGTCGCGGCGGGTGATGCCATTGACTGGACGCGCCTGCAAAAAGCCCCAAATGGCGCATCTATTGAAGTTCGTATCTATGCCGAAGATCCGCTGAAAAATTTTCAGCCGAGTCCTGGCGTATTGACTAACGTTACGTTCCCCGATGACGTACGCATTGATAGCTGGATCGACACCGGTACCGAGGTCTCTGCATTTTACGATCCGATGATCGCCAAAGTGATTGTTCATGCCGACACGCGTGAAGCTGCCCTGAAGAAGATGCAACAGGCGCTGGGTGCCACGCAGCTGCACGGTATCGCCACTAACCTTGACTACCTCCGCCAGGTTGTCGCCACTGAGGCCTTTCACACAGGCGATGTCTGGACGCGTTTCCTCGACAGCTTCACCCCCTCCGCCAGCGTGATTGAGGTGCTGAAACCAGGGACTTTCAGCACTATTCAGGATTTCCCTGGCCGTCTCGGCTACTGGGATATTGGCGTACCGCCTTCCGGCCCGATGGATGATTTAGCCTTCCGCCTTGCCAACCGCATTGTCGGTAACCACGAAAGCGCTGCCGGTCTGGAGTTAACTTTGCAGGGACCAACGCTGCGCTTCCATAGCGACGCCGTAATTGCCCTCACTGGCGCGGATTGCCCTGCCGACCTGGATGGGGAAAGCATACATTACTGGCAGCCAGTTACAGTCAAAGCTGGTCAGACGCTGACGTTAGGCCGCGCACGGAGTGGCTGTCGCACCTATTTAGCCGTGCGTAACGGCTTTGACGTGCCAGAATACCTCGGCAGCCGCTCAACCTTTTCACTTGGCCAGTTTGGTGGCCATGCCGGGCGCACTTTACGTGTAGCCGACATGTTGCCGATCTCCCAGCCGCAGCTGCCTGCCTGCACCACGCCTGCGCCGGTCAGCGAACCGCAGGCGCTCGATGATGCGCTGGTTCCCCATTACGGCACAGTATGGCGCATCGGGGTAGTGTACGGACCACATGGCGCGCCGGATTTCTTTACACAGGCCGCTATCGATGAGTTTTTTTCCAGCGACTGGCAGGTGCATTACAACTCGAACCGACTTGGCGTACGTTTAGTCGGGCCTAAGCCTGGCTGGGCGCGCGCCGATGGTGGCGAAGCCGGGCTGCATCCCTCCAATGTACACGACTGCGAATATGCGATTGGGGCAGTGAACTTTACCGGCGATTTTCCGGTGATCCTGACACATGATGGCCCAAGCCTTGGCGGTTTCGTCTGTCCGGTGACCATTGCTAAAGCCGAACTGTGGAAAGTCGGTCAGGTGAAGCCAGGCGACCGCATCCGTTTCCATCCCATCAGTGTTGAAGAAGCGGTGGCGCTGGAGAAAGCGCAGACGCACAGCGTGGAGACCCTGCGCAGCACCCACGTACCGGCTTTTGAAGTGCCGTCGCTGACCGCAAGCCCCACTGGCGCTGCCGCCTTACTGGCCGCCTTACCGGCTACTGCCACCACGCCTGCCGTCGTTTACCGCCAGGCCGGTGACAAATATGTGCTGATTGAATATGGCGATAACGTATTGGATCTGGCGCTGCGTCTGCGTGTGCATCTCCTGATGAATGCGCTGCGCGCGCGTGCGGTTCCGGGTGTTGAGGAGTTAGCGCCTGGCGTGCGCTCGTTGCAGGTACGCTATGACAGCCTGCACCTCAGCCAGCAACAGTTAATGCGCTTGCTGCTGGAGCTGGAGGCGGGGCTGGGCGATGTCAGTGAGCTGAAAGTATCGTCACGCATTGTCTGGATGCCGATGGCATTTGAGGACAGCGCCACGCTCGGCGCGGTGCAACGCTACAAAGAAACCGTACGCGAAAGCGCGCCATGGTTACCAAACAACGTTGATTTTATTCAGCGTATCAACGGGCTGGAGAGCCGCGAAGCCGTACGGGATACCCTTTTCGATGCCAGCTACCTGATCCTCGGCCTGGGTGATGTTTATCTTGGCGCACCATGCGCGGTGCCGGTCGATCCCCGCCATCGCCTGCTCAGTTCTAAATACAGTCCGGCGCGAACCTTCACAGCGGAAGGGACCGTGGGCATCGGCGGCATGTACATGTGCATCTATGGTATGGACTCACCGGGCGGTTATCAGCTGGTCGGCCGTACGCTGCCTATCTGGAATAAATTCCTCAAAAACGATCAGTTCCTGGCAGACGAGCCCTGGCTGCTGCGCTTCTTCGATCAGGTACGTTTCTATCCGGTTAGCGAAGAAGAGCTCACACAGCTGCGCGACGACTTCCGTGAAGGGCGTGCAGCGATACGCATTGAAGAAACGATATTCGACTTCGCCGCACATCAGCAATTTCTCACCGAGCATGCCGACTCAATTGCTGCCTTTCGACAGCGCCAGGCCGCTGCGTTTGAGCAGGAAGTCACGCTTTGGGCACAGGAAGAGGAGAGTACGCCACCTTCCGCTACAGAGACGCTGGTGGCTGTTGAAGAGGATGAAGGTGCGCAGGGAGTGTGCGCTGACATGAACGGCAACATCTGGAAAGTGCTGGTTCAGCCGGGCGATACGGTGGAAGCGGGGCAGACGCTGATCATCGTGGAAGCCATGAAAATGGAACTGGCAATTGTCGCGCCTCAAGCCGGCACAGTAAAACGCATCGCCTGTCAGGCCGGACGTCCAGTCAGCCCGGGCGACACCTTGCTGTGGCTGGAACAGGGGGGGGCATGAAGCAGGGCCCACGTAGCAGAAACCGTCCGGAAGCACTGGCGGAAAAGGTTTACCAGGCGCTGAAACAGGACATTTTTGCGTTCCGTTTAATGCCGGGCGATCGCTTCAGTGAAAACGAGATCGCCGAGCGGATGGAGGTGAGCCGCACGCCTGTACGCCAGGCGCTCTTCTGGCTGGAGCGAGAAAACTATGTGGAAGTGTGGTTCCGCAGTGGCTGGCAGGTGAAGCCGTTTGACTTCGAATATTTTGAGGAACTGTACGACTTGCGCACCGTACTGGAGCGGGAAGCGGTACGCCGTCTGTGCGCACTGCCACCGAGTGCCTGTGCCGAAGTGCTTGCCGCCTTGAAAACGTTCTGGATTGACGCGCTACGGCTGGAAGATGGCCAGGCGGTGTCGGCACAGGACGAAGCATTTCACATAGCGCTGGTAACGGCCGCTGGCAATCAGGAAATGGCGCGTATCCACACAGAGTTAACTGAAAAGATCCGCATTATCCGCCGTCTCGACTTTACGCGTGACGATCGTATCGATGCGACCTACCGGGAACATGCTCAAATTTTACAGGCAGTTTTCCAGCAACAGACTGAGGAGGCGCAGCGCATTTTAACCAGTCACATTGCCGTAAGTAAGGCAGAGGTCAGAAAGATCACATTGCATATGTTGCAGCAGGCCCGACTTCAACCTGTTGAATAAAAAAATCAATACACTTAGGGAGTTAATAATGGAAAGACGTTCGTTGCTTAAAGCTTTAGCGCTCTCTGCTACCCTGGCCACTCTTGGCTTTACCTTTGGCGCGCAGGCTGCCGACACCATCAAAGTGGGCATTTTGTCTTCGCTGTCCGGCACCATGGCGATCTCGGAGACACCGCTGAAAGATGTGGCTTTAATGACCATTGATGAGATCAATGCTAAAGGCGGTGTCCTGGGCAAAAAGCTGGAACCGGTAGTGGTCGATCCGGCCTCTAACTGGCCACTGTTTGCTGAAAAAGCCCGCCAGTTACTTACGCAGGATAAAGTCGCCGCGGTGTTTGGCTGCTGGACATCAGTTTCACGCAAGTCGGTGTTGCCAGTGTTTGAAGAGCTAAACGGACTGCTGTTCTATCCGGTGCAGTATGAGGGTGAAGAGATGTCGCCCAATGTGTTTTATACCGGCGCCGCGCCAAACCAACAGGCGATCCCGGCGGTGCAGTATCTGATGAGCGAAGAGGGTGGCAGCGCGAAACGTTTCTTCTTGCTCGGGACTGATTATGTCTACCCACGCACCACCAATAAGATCCTGCGTGCCTTCCTGCATACCAAAGGGGTTCAGGATAAAGATATTGAAGAAGTCTATACACCGTTTGGGTACAGCGATTACCAGACTATCGTGTCCAACATCAGGAAATTCTCAGCCGGTGGTAAAACTGCGGTGATCTCCACCATCAACGGAGACTCCAACGTTCCTTTCTATAAAGAGCTGGCCAACCAGGGCATTAAAGCTACCGACATTCCGGTGATCGCTTTCTCGGTAGGTGAAGAAGAGCTGCGCGGTATAGACACCAAACCACTGGTTGGTCAGCTAGCGGCATGGAACTACTTTGAATCAATCGATAATCCAGCGAATACCCAGTTCGTTGCTGACTATCGCGCCTATGCCAAAGCACATAACCTGCCGAACGCAGGGACGGTGGTGACCAACGACCCGATGGAGGCGACCTATGTAGGGCTGCATATGTGGGCACAGGCAGTTGAGAAGGCGGGCACGACCGATGTGAATAAAGTGCGGGCGGCGATGGCCGGACAAACCTTCAATGCGCCAGATGGCTTCACGCTGACCATGGATAAGGTCAATCACCACCTGCATAAGCCGGTAATGATTGGTGAAGTGCAAGAGAACGGCCAGTTCAATGTGGTGTGGCAGACCGAACAGCCAGTACGCGCTCAGCCGTGGAGCCCGTACATCGCCGGTAATGATAAGAAGCCTGATTATCCGGTGAAGACGTCGAATTAAAATGATGCCCCTCAGGATCCTGAGGGGCACTGAGCCATACACAGAAGGCCGCAATAATGAATTTTAAACGCTACATCTGTTGTTTGCTGCTCCTGCTCCTTCCCTGGCTTACTCACGCTGGCGATGGCGCTGATTTCGCCGCCGCCAGCCGCACGCAGCAGGCAACGTTACTGCTACAGTGGGCCGCTGCGCCTCAGACCAGCCGCTTGCCGCTGTTACAGGCGCTGCGTAAAGAAAGCGTAGTAATTGACCAGAACAAGCAGCCGTTCAGCAAACAAGACGGCAGGCTTATTCCGCTGGACAGCGCTCTGCAACCCAGCGGCGGCACACAAAAGCTGTTTATGAATAACCGGCTGCGTCTCCTGATTGCCAGCGCTCTGGCCGCACACCAGTTGGTGAGTGACGATCCTGTAATCCGATTAAGTGCCGCACAGCAGCTACAGAATGACGGTGCTGCCGATCAGCTGCCGCTGATTGAACAACGCCTTGCAGTAGAAAAAGACCCGCAGGTGCATAGGGCGCTGGTCATGGCGGCCGCTAGCCTGCAACTTGCCAGCCCCGATGCGACAGTGCGTCTCAAAGCCGTTACGCTGCTTGGCGAATCTACCGATCCCACTATGCAGGCCAGCCTTAATCGTTTAACCCAGACAAGCAACGAACCTGACGCCAGGGTGCGCGCCGCTGCCGCTGACAGTCTGCAACAAATCAGGCACCGACTGATGTGGGGTGACCTGTTTGGTCAGGCTTTTACCGGCCTCTCACTGGGTTCCATTCTGCTGCTGGCCGCGCTCGGTCTGGCCATCACCTACGGTCTGCTCGGCGTGATCAATATGGCGCACGGCGAAATGTTAATGCTGGGGGCTTACGCCACCTGGTTTGTCCAGAATCTGTTCCAGCAGTTCGCACCTGAGTGGCTGGCGTGGTATCCACTGCTGGCGCTTCCGGTGGCGTTTACTGTGACCGCCGGGATGGGCATGCTGCTGGAGCGCACCATTATCCGGCATCTGTATGGTCGTCCACTGGAAACGCTGCTCGCCACCTGGGGTATCAGCCTGATGCTGATCCAGCTGGTGCGTATGCTGTTTGGCGCGCAAAACCTTGAGGTAGCCAACCCAGGCTGGCTCTCTGGCGGGCTTCAGGTGCTACCCAACCTGGTGCTGCCGTATAACCGTATTGCGGTGATCCTGTTTGTGTTCGCTGTACTGGCGCTCACCTGGCTGCTGTTGAATAAAACGCGCCTGGGCCTCAATGTCCGGGCCGTAACGCAAAACCGGGCGATGGCGGATTGCTGCGGCGTCCCGACCGGACGCATTGATATGCTGGCATTTGGCCTCGGTTCAGGAATTGCCGGGCTTGGCGGCGTGGCACTGTCACAGCTTGGTAATGTGGGGCCTGAACTCGGCCAGGGCTACATCATCGACTCTTTCCTTGTGGTGGTTCTGGGTGGCGTAGGGCAACTGGCGGGCACCGTGGTAGCAGCCTTTGGGCTGGGCATTCTTAACAAAATACTGGAGCCACAGATTGGCGCGGTACTGGGAAAGATCCTCATCCTTGTGTTGATTGTGCTGTTTATTCAGAAACGTCCACAGGGCCTGTTTGCCTTCAAAGGGAGGGTAACTGACTGATGAGCCAACCCATAACCTTAACGCTGGCGCGTAAAATACCGCGCCTGAGCATCAGCCTTGGCGCAGCCTTCACCGTCCTGCTGCTGGCGCTGCCATTCTGCGCACTGTTACCCGCCGCGCATCCGCTGGCTATTTCAACCTATACGCTGACGTTGTTCGGCAAAATACTGTGCTATGCGGTTGTTGCCGTGGCGCTGGATTTAGTGTGGGGTTACGCCGGCTTACTGTCGCTCGGACATGGTCTGTTTTTCGCGCTGGGTGGCTATGGCATGGGCATGTACCTTATGCGTCAGGCTTCGGGCGAGGGCTTACCCGCTTTTATGTCCTTTTTGTCATGGAGCGAGCTGCCGTGGTTCTGGGCAGGTACTCAGCATTTTGCCTGGGCACTGTGTCTGATCATCCTTGTGCCTGGCGTGCTGGCACTGGTGTTTGGCTTCTTTGCCTTCCGCTCGAAAATCAAAGGGGTGTACTTCTCGATCATGACGCAGGCGCTGACTTATGCGGGCATGCTGTTGTTCTTTCGCAATGAAACCGGCTTTGGCGGCAATAATGGCTTTACCGGTTTCACAACCTTGCTCGGCTTTAATGTCACCGCCACCAGCACACGCATTGGGCTGTTTATCGCCACGCTGTTGCTGTTGTTGTTCAGCCTCGGTATTGGCTTTGCCCTGGCGCGCAGCAAGTTCGGCCGCGTGCTGACAGCGGTACGTGATGCAGAAAACCGGCTGATGTTTATAGGCTATGACCCCAGAGGATTCAAACTTTTTGTCTGGACACTCTCTGCGGTGTTATGTGGGCTGGCTGGCGCGCTCTATGTACCGCAGGTCGGCATCATCAACCCCAGCGAAATGTCGCCGACCAACTCTATTGAAGCGGCCATCTGGGTTGCGCTCGGTGGCCGCGGCACGCTGATTGGTCCGCTGTTGGGTGCGGCGATAGTGAACGGTGCTAAGAGCTGGTTCACCGTGGCTTTCCCGGAGTTCTGGCTGTTCTTCCTTGGCCTGATGTTTATCCTTGTCACGTTGTTCCTGCCGCGTGGGGTAATTGGCCTGCTGCGTCGGAGGCGTAATGACTGAAAAACTTTTTACTCAACCCCACCCGGCAGATCGTCATCGGGAGAAGACGGACCCCGTTTTACAGCTGAACAACGTTAACGTCTCTTTTGATGGCTTTCGGGCGCTGACCGATCTGTCACTGGAAATCGGGGTTGGCGAACTGCGCTGTGTGATAGGGCCTAATGGCGCAGGCAAAACCACATTGATGGATGTGATCACCGGAAAAACATGTCCTGACAGCGGGCTGGTGATCTATGACCAGGACAAGGATCTGACCAGGATGTCGTCAGTCGAGATTGCGCGTGCCGGCATCGGCCGCAAATTCCAGAAACCCACGGTATTTGAGGCGTTAACGGTGTTTGAAAACCTGGAGATCGCGCTGAAAAACGATAAGTCTGTGTGGGCCAGCCTGCGCGCCAGGCTGGATAGTGAGCAGCAGGATCGCATTGATGACGTGCTCAAACTGCTGCGCATCGGCGGCGAACGCCAGCGCAAAGCCGGGTTGCTGTCTCACGGTCAGAAGCAGTTTCTCGAAATCGGCATGCTGCTGGTGCAGGAGCCACATCTGCTGCTGCTCGACGAGCCGGCTGCTGGCATGACCGATGCGGAAACCGAATACACAGCCGAGCTATTTCGCAGTCTTGCAGGCAAACACTCGCTAATGGTAGTCGAGCATGACATGGGCTTCGTGGAAGCCATTGCCGATCATGTCACGGTACTTCATCAGGGCCAGGTACTGGCTGAGGGGTCGTTACGCGAAGTACAGGCGGACGATCGGGTCATTGACGTTTATCTGGGGCGCTGAAATGCTGCAAGTATCAAAACTGCATCAATATTATGGTGGCAGCCATATTCTGCGGGGCCTCTCTTTTGAGGCGAAGCCAGGCGAAATTACCTGTCTGCTCGGACGCAACGGCGTAGGCAAAACGACCCTGTTAAAATGTCTGATGGGGTTAATCCCGGCTAAATCGGGTGAGATTCGCTGGCAGGATAAGGTGATTAACAGCCGTAAGCCGCATCAGCGCATGCAGTCAGGCATTGCCTATGTCCCGCAGGGACGCGAAATTTTCCCACGCCTGACGGTAGAAGAAAACCTGCTGATGGGCCTGGCACGCTTCTCCGGCTCAGAGGCTAAAAAAGTGCCGGAAGAGATTTATCAGCTGTTCCCGGTGCTGCGGGAGATGAAAGCGCGAAGGGGAGGTGATCTGTCCGGAGGTCAGCAACAGCAGCTTGCCATTGGTCGTGCGCTGGCTGGAAAACCAGAGCTGCTTATTCTGGATGAGCCTACAGAGGGTATTCAGCCCTCTGTTATCAAAGAAATCGGTGAAGTTATTCGCCAGCTGGCAAAAAAAGGCGATATGGCAATTCTGCTCGTGGAACAGTTTTACGATTTTGCAGCCGATCTGGCAGATAGCTATCTGGTGATGTCGCGGGGAGAAATTATCCAGCGAGGGAGAGGCGAGGATATGGAAAGCGAGGGTGTGAGAAATCTCGTAGCAATCTGACTCGTCTGGCGGTTGAGTGACCCACTTTAACAACGTGAATTTGTGCCTGAGCGTTAAACCATTATCCCCCGCTTTGTTCCAGAGGCGGGGCGATGAGAGGGGCTGATTAACGTATTACGCTTCCTGTATCTAATGCCCACGTAATGCCAGATTTATTAAAGAGCGTTGCTCTGTTCAGCAATGATTCATTTTTATATGATTTGAAAACCTGAATTCTCACTGCACAGATGCCCTTATGGAACAGATATCTATTGAGCGACTGACAGGTCTTATAGCCTTTACTCGCGCGGCATCACTTGGCAGCTTTTCCGCAGCCTCCAAAGCCTTGGGTATTTCTCCTTCAGCCGTCAGTAAAAGCATTGCCCGGCTGGAAAAGCAGATGAACCTGTCGCTTTTTACCCGAACAACGCGCTCCCTGCATCTGACTCAGGAGGGCAGAGTACTTTATGAAAAAGCCCTGCAGCTTTTGCAGGAGGCCGAAAATATTCAACAGGCAGTCATTTCTGCCAGAAGCCGGCCTTCTGGCTTGCTGCGAGTGACGGCGCCCTGGCCCATTGCGGTCCATATACTTGCACCGGCTCTACCCGCTTTTCATGAACGCTATCCAGATATTTTTGTAGATATTCGTATCAACGATCAGGTCAGCGATATGACGGCAGAGGGCATTGATGTTGCTCTCAGGGTAGGAAGTATTCCGGATTCACGGTTAATTGCTCGACGACTGGGCCACCACCGCATTAGCGCATTTGCTTCTCCCTCTTATCTGAAACGTAAAGGTACGCCTGTGCATCCTGACGAGCTAAAAGATCATGACTGCGTTAATTTCCGGTTTCAAAGTACAGGCCAGGTATTTCGCTGGGCATTCAGTATGGATAATGAAATAGAGGAATATCCCGTTAATGCCTGGATGATGGCGGACGCCAGCGAGGTAGTTTCGGGCGTAGTTATATCGGGCGGGGGAATCGGATTTTTGCCCACCTATATGAGCGCGCAGCATGTGAGAAACGGAACCCTTGTTCCGGTGATGCCAGCCTTTGCTTTCAATCGAGCCTGGATCACCGCCTTATGGCCTGAAAGCCGGCGTAACAGCATAAACGTAAGGGTATTTATCGACCTGCTGAGCGAGATTTTCGCCTCCCCGACACCCTGGGAGAATGACCTGAAAATAAGGGAAGAAAAAACAAACCCGCCACGCTAAAGCTGCATAGCTGCCATGCTGAAAGAGAGATTCACGATGGTTACTGAAAACGTCAGCATGTAAGCCTGCAATTTATGTAGTGACCTCCCTGTTTTGTTACCTGAAAGTTCCAGGCTTTTGCTCTGATTTGTTCCATCATGGCACTTGCAGAGTGAGCATTAGCGCCATTAAATCAGCAAATAAAATCCCCTAGTATGTTCATGAACGGTCATTTACCAAATCCAACTTTCCCGGAGTTAATCATGAACACAACAGAAGCGCTGTCCGTCACGTCCAGACCAAACGGCATCACCGGTAGTCACGTAATGATTTTTGGCGGAAGCTCCGGCATCGGCCTGTCTGCAGCGATTCAGGCAAAAGATGCCGGAGCAAAAGTCACCATCATCGGCTCGAATCCTGATCGTACTGCCAGCGTCGCGATGCAATATGGTTTCAACTGGCGCAGTGCGGATATTACTGACAGGGAGGCCGTCAACGCAGCCTTGTCAGACGTTGACGATGTTGATCATCTGGTACTTCTGGCAGGCTCCTTTGTGGCAGGAAAGATAATGGAAGCCGAACCGGACTATTTGCGACGCGCTTTTGACGAGCGCATCTGGGCCTCAGTCGATATTCTCCGGGCGCTTGGCGACCGACTCAGCGAAACTGCATCCGTCACGTTTATCTCCGGCGTCCTGGCTGACCGTCCCAACGCAGCGGGTACCGCTGTATTAGCCGCGGCTTCTTCAGCTATGGAAGGCTTTGCCCGCGGTCTTGCTCTGGAGTTAGCGCCACGCCGCTTTAATACCCTTTCACCAGGCACCACAAATACAGCTCTGCTCGGACGTACGCTCGGGGCAGCGCGCGACGGTTACATCGCTTCCTTAAGTGCACAGCTTCCCTTAAAGCAAATTGTTTCCGCAGATGCGGCGGGCGCCGCCGTGCTGTTTCTGATGCAGAACCCTTTTATGAATGGCGAAGTAGTGCATATCGATGGTGGACAGCGACTCGTCTGAGCCGACCAGTCTTTAACCAGGAGGAAGAGAATAATGAGTCTGCTTTTTGAGCCCCTGCAACTGGGTGCCATTATGGCACCGAATCGTTTCATCATGGCGCCAATGACGCGCGCCCGTGGCACAGAAGATAACGTGCCCACCTCGATAATGGCCGATTATTATGCCCAGCGCGCTTCTGCTGGTCTGATTATCAGCGAAGCTATTGGTATTTCCCGGCAAGGTCTGGGCTGGCCCTATGCCACAGGCATATGGAATGCGGAACAGATAGCGGGCTGGCAGCGCGTCACCTCAGCAGTGCATGCCGCAGGTGGGCGGATCATTGCGCAGCTCTGGCATATGGGCCGCGTGGTGCACTCCAGCATGGGTGGGGAACAACCTGTTTCGGCGTCAGCCACCACTGCGCCCGGACATGCTCATACCTATTCAGGAAACACGGCATATGAACAGGCGCGCCCGCTCGAACTCAACGAAATCCCGGCGATTATCAACCAGTACCGACAGGCAGCCAGAAATGCCATAAACGCGGGTTTTGATGGCATTCAGCTTCATGCCTCGAATGGCTATCTTATCGATCAGTTTTTACGCGACAGCGATAATCACCGAACAGACAATTATGGCGGTTCAAAAGAGAATCGCATTCGCCTGCTGGCAGAAATTACGCAGAGTGTTTCAGATGAAGTTGGCGCAGACCGCGTTGGCGTACGTCTTTCCCCCAATGGCGAGACTCAGGGCATACGCGATTCCGATCCTGTTCCGCTTTTTCGCATGGCGCTGGGGATGCTTTCAGAAATAGGGATTGCTCACCTTGAGTTAAGGGAACCACCGATTGATGGCACCTTCGGCGTGGGGGAGCAGCCTCCGCTGGCTGAGGAGCTGAGACCTTATTTTCGCGGCCCCTTAATCCTGAACTCAGACTTTAGCGTCGCTCGGGCTGAGCAGGCTCTGAAAAAGGGAATCGGTGATGCAGTAAGTTTTGGCCGACCCTTTATTTCAAACCCGGACTTTCCAGAGCGGATCGCCCAGGCGATGCCGCTAACCCCAAACGATCGCAACACCTGGTTTACTCAGGGAACAAAAGGGTATACCGATTACGTCTGAAATTAAGTCTGGCCTGAACAGCAGCGACTTATTGTAGCGAAAGCCAACACCTGTTTCGTGCCGCGGTATCGCTGGTATTGGGTCCGCTGGACCAGGATTACCCTCTGACATAGTTGTTACATGAGGGAGTCGCGAGGGTAATAAGGAGAGAAGGTTAAAAGGCTCGGGCGTGATATGTAAAAATAAAAGTATAGTGGTCTTAGCCGTTCAGGGAGAAAGGGGAAGAGTGAAGCATCCAGAACAGCCCACGCTACGTATTACTGATATCTCATTTAACATAATCATGATTATGCGCACTTAAGCTATCCGAAACCGCTCTTAAGGATACCCGTTAATGTTTAGCTTCACACCAGCAAAAGGCCTTGCGTCTATGCCGGATTAATCCTTGCGTCCTGACTACCTCAGTATGAAAATGAGAATCATTACTCAACAAAATAAGGATGTTGCCGTGAGCAAAGTTTTAGCCCGCCGCTGGTTGTTGTTCCTCTGTAGTTTGCTTTTCATTCATAACGCCGTTGCCCAGGATGAAGCCTGGCCGCGTCAGTTTCAGGATCGCCACGGCACGCAAACCCTGGCACAGGCTCCGCAGCGTATTGTTTCAACGAGCGAGACCCTGACCGGCTCGCTGCTCGCTATTGACGCTCCGGTTGTCGCCAGCACGTCCACTACGCCTTCCAGCCAGATTTCCGACCCACAGGGCTTTTTCCGTCAGTGGGGAGATATTGCGCATCAGCGCGGGGTCGCCAGGCTTGGCTGGGGCGAAATCAGCGTGGAAAGAGTTGCGATGCAAAGGCCGGATCTCATCTTAATCAGCGCCACGGGCGGCGACTCTTCGCAGGCGCAGTATGATCAGATGGCAGCCCTGGCCCCGGTTCTGGTGGTGAGATATGACGACAAAAGCTGGCAGCAGCTCTTAATGCAGCTGGGCAGGATCACCGGCCATGAAGAGCAGGCGCAGCAGCGCATTCAGGAAGCAGAAAAAGCGTTTGAGAAAATGAAGCAGGAAATTAGCCTGCCTGCGCAGCCGGTAAACGCCATGGTCTGGGATGAGATAACACAGTCGACCAGGGTTTTTACAGCGGATTCAGCGCAGGGGCAGTTCCTGATCAAGGCGGGGTTCAAACTGGCGTCGCTGCCGGAAAATGTTCGCCCGCGCGCCACGCAGGGTAAACGCCACGATATCGTCCAGCTTGAGGGAGAGAGTCTCGTCAACGGCCTGACCGGAAAAACGCTGCTGCTGTTCGCCGCTGACGAAAGCGATAAAAAAGCCCTGCTCGCCAGCCCCCTGCTCGCCCACCAGCCTGCGGTGAAGGCTAAACAGGTTTACGCCATGGGATCGGAAACGTTCCGCCTCGACTATTACAGCGCGATGGGGCTTATTGCCCGGATGAACGCTTTGTTCGGCACAAAGCCCTGATTTGCGCGTCGTCGAACAGCATGGCTGAAGCCGGCAGCGCCCGCGTAAAGCGACCCTTTAGTTGAACGCAGCGGCCTTGGAATCCGGCTGGCGCGTCTGCATGAGATGCTGTCCGAGCAGCCAGCAAACGCCATCAGTTAAGCCTCCGCGCCAGCACAGCACGTCATGACCGCCGTGGTAGCTGCGGTAATGTACTTTATGCCCGGCCTCAAGCAGCGCCTGACGCATTTGCTGATTCACAAAAAGAATGTCCTGTTCAAGCAGCCCGGCTTCCTGAAATATGCGCAGTGGAACGGCGTTCGGCCGCCGTGAAACCTGCTGAGTGAGATAACCTTTCTCGTGCTGCTCGCGCGCTTCGTAGTGGGTCATAAACTTCATGTTTGGCCACCAGAAAGAGCCTGACTGAGTGAGCACGCAGCCGAACCGCTGCGGCCAGTTAAGCCCGGCGTACAGAGCAGCGAGACCGCCATAGCTCTGCCCGGCCACCACGGTTGAGGCGGGATCGTCAGTAAAGGGGGCGATCTCTTTGGCAAGAGGGAGAAGCTCTTCCTGTACCGCCAGCCAGAAATCAGCGTTGCACGCCAGCTCGCGGGAACGAGTGACGTCGTCAATAGCGTCAATCATCAGCCACGCCGCCGCAGGCAGATCCCCCTGCCGGGTTTGCTGTTCCAGCACCGGAAGCAGCGACATGCTGATTGCCCAGTTTTGCCCGTCCAGCACCACTACCAGCGGCAGATCTGCCTCTTCTGCCTCTTCGGGCCGCCAGAGCCAGCAGCGTCGCCGATTACCCAGCCGCGTGCTGTGCCATTCAAGGCGAAAACGTTTTTCATCAACCTCAGGCGCGCGCCCGGCATCAACTGCAAGCCATGCCTGCTGGCTGAGAGCCTCAGGCAGATGAATGCCGGACAAGCGCACCCCGCGAGCGTTGCCATGCGGCGCGCAAGGATTTAGCGGGTCAGCAATTGCGAAAGGAAAAAGCGAGCGCCACCACGCGCGCTGCTGGTTGCACTGCTGTTCGGGCGTCCCCTTCGGCTGCGGCGGAAGCTGCGCTTCGCCGATCGGAATCAGGCTGTAGCTGCCGCGCCAGTCACTGGCTTGCTGAACCGACCCGGTCCAGATATCGCTACCGGGCAGACGCTTAAGACTAACGGGCGAAAAACTGTGATGATTTGTTACGCCGTTTATATCGAGGTATACCCGGCAAATGGAAGAGGCAATTTTATTGCCCTGCGGATCGCGCCAGAAAAAGGTCAGCTTCAGGCGTGATGCATCTGACGTCCCTTCTACAATCGGCGTGCCGATCTCCGCTATCCGCTGCCACCACGCCTGGCTTCCTGCCTCGTTTTCTGCCAGTAAAGCGGCGGCCGCTCCAGCTGAAAATGGCACCATATTCCCTCCTGCCATGTCTGCAAAACGCGTTACTTGTCGGTGTTAAATAACGAATGTATTAGCACCAGATAATAACGCAAATGATATTGATAATAATTTACTCTTACAATATGGTTGTTGACGTTTCGGACAGGAGCGCCGTTTCAGTTCAATGCATTACCGATTGGTTTCGCTCAGAGAAGCGGCAAAAAAGCCCCGCCGACTCATCATTACGCACTGAGTTTTAGAGCTTCTTCAGAAACGGATACTTCAAGAGACAATGATGATGATAAAAAACAAACAGCTGGCGGCGGCAAGCGCCTCGCCCTACACCAGTAAGCGTGGTTTTACCCTGCTGGCCACGCTGCTGGCTTCCTCTTTTCCTCTGTATGCCGCCGATAAGCAGGATGAAACACTGGTAGTGACGGCGACTTCGTCTGAGGTTCCCTCCGCGCCGCTTAAGGGCATCGTCGCCAAAAGCAGCGACGCTGGTACCAAAATGGCGGCCCCGCTGGTCAAAACGCCGCAGAACATTTCGGTTGTGACGCGTGACCAGATGGATGCGCAGGGCGCCAAAACGGTTGCCGATGCGCTGAACTATTCCAGCGGCGTGTTCACCAATTACCGTGGCTCCTCCAACCGCAACGATGAGGTGATAGTGCGAGGCTTTCGCTACGCCCCAAAATTTCTTGATGGATTAAGCTACGGGCTGGCTGGTCAGGGCAGCACAACCGGGAACATCGACCCGTGGCTGCTTGAGCGCGTGGAGCTGGTGCACGGCCCAGCCTCTGTGCTCTACGGCCAGGTTAATCCGGGCGGGATCATCAATATGACCAGCAAACGCCCAACCGCTGAGCCAATTCACAAAATTCAGGTGCGCGGCGGTAATAAATATCTCGGCGAAGCGGCGTTTGATTTCGGCGGCGCGCTGAACGATGAACGCACCCTGCTCTACCGCCTGAACGGGATCGCCAGCACCCAGCACCAGTTCGTTAAGGACTATAAACAACAGCGGCTGGCGATTGCTCCCGCCATGACCTGGCTGCCGAACAGCGATACCAGTTTTACCCTGCTGGCCAGCTACCAGAACGATCCTAAAGCGGGCTACCGTAACTTCCTGCCTTCCCTCGGCACCGTCACCGCGTCCGCTAACGGGCAGTATATTCCCTATGATATGAACGTTAGCGATCCCTCATGGAATCAGTCGAAGCGCGAACAAACGTCGGTGGGTTATCTGTTTGAGCACAGCTTCAATGAAAACGTTACGCTGGTGCAGAACCTGCGCTATTCGAATATAAACAGTAAATACAAATATCTGGTCTACACCTGGAACAACCCGGAAATCTCCGACACCAATATCGGCCGCCGCGCCCAGCGTGAAAAAACCAGTACCGATGAGCTCGCCTTCGACAATCACCTGAACGCCAGATTTGATACCGGCGCCCTCTCCCATAACCTTGTCGCCGGGCTCGATTACAAGTGGAATAAAAGCACCAGTGAACTGTGGCGCGCAGGGGGAGATAAATATAACTTCGACTGGGCTAACCCGGTTTATGGTATCTCTGTCGATGAAAGCGAGCTTTCCAAAACCACCGACAGCGTGAAAAAGCTCGACCAGATAGGTCTCTACCTGCAAGACCAGCTGGAGTGGAAAAACTGGAATCTGCTGCTGTCCGGCCGTCACGACTGGAGCGAGGTCCGCACCCTGGATCGCACCGACAGTAGCCTGTCTCAACAAAACGACAATAAATTCACCGGCCGCGCGGCGTTGCTCTATGCCTTTGACTTTGGCCTGTCGCCTTACGTCAGCTACAGCACCTCGTTTGAGCCTAACCTCGATTCAGGCGCGCCGGGTTCCGCGGCATTTAAGCCGACAACCGGCGAACAAAAGGAGGTGGGCCTGAAGTTCCAGCCGAGAGGCAGCGACACGGTGTTGAGCCTGGCGCTGTTCGACATCGATCAGAAGAACATTACTTCGTACAACAGCATGACTGGCTATAACGAGCAGATTGGGAAGACGCGCTCAAAGGGTGTGGAAACGGAACTGCACTCGCAGCTGACGCCAGAAATCGCCGTCATAGCCAGCTACACCTTTACCGACGCGGTAATCAAAGAGAGCAATACCACCGCTCAGATCGGTAAAGCGCCCGCCGCCATCCCGCGCCATATGGCCTCGCTCTGGGGCAGCTACACCTTCCAGCAAGGGCCTCTGAAAAGTTTCACCCTGGGCAGCGGCGTGCGCTACACCGGCACCAGCTACGGCGACAATACCGAAGCGTTCAAGGTGCCTGCCTATACCCTGTATGACGTGATGGCCCGCTACGATCTGGGCGAAGCCAGCTCCGCTCTGAAAGGCACTACCGTTCAGTTCAACGTCAACAACCTGACCAACAAGCACTACGTCTCTTCCTGCAGCGGCACGACAGCCTGCTTCTACGGCTCCGGCCGGACGCTGTTCGCGACGCTCAGCTACAGCTGGTAATGCTTTGCGCCCGGACTTCTCAGCCCGGGCGCACCTACTCCGCCTGGCCTCTATTTATTTGTTCTCAGCTAAAAAAGTGGTGAACCGCAAAGTTAATCAGCCCCCCGCCCAGGATTAACCAGATAAACAGCATCAGGCCCAAAAGCAGCGGGCGCAGCCCTGCTTTTTTCAGCTGACTGATGTGGGTCGTCAAACCCAGCGCCGCCATCGCCATCGCCAGCAGCACATTGTCGGCTTGATTAATGACGGCAATTGTCGGGGCTGAAATCAGATGCGCAGAGTTAAACAGCGCGACCAGAATAAATCCGAGCGCGAACCACGGGAAAATAAGCGGCTGTTTTGCGCCGCCCGGCGCAGACGAACCGCGACGCACCATCAGACCGATAATCACCAGGAACGGCGCCAGCATTAATACGCGCAGCATCTTGGTAATCACCGCTGCATTTTCGGTTTCACCGCTAATGGCATGGCCTGCCGCCACTACCTGCGCGACCTCATGCATAGTTGAACCGGTGTAAATACCAAACTCCGTCAGGCTGACGCCCGGCAGAAGCGGCGCAACCTGATGCCAGATAAACGGATACAAAAAGATGGCGGCGGTACCAAAAATAACCACCGTCGCAACGGCGACGGCAACTTTTGAGGCGGCGGCTTTAATGACCGGCTCAGTAGCCAGTACGGCAGCCGCGCCACAGATGCTGCTTCCGGCGCCGATAAGCCATGCGGTTTCGCGATCCAGCTTTAAGATCCGGCGGCCCAGCCAGCAGGCGAGCATAAAGGTGCTTGTCAGGGTCAGCAGGTCAATGATGACGCCGCTGATACCCACATCAAGCACCTGCTGAAAGGTGAGGCGAAAACCGTACAGAATGATCCCAAGGCGCAACAGCTTCTGTTTGGCAAACTGCACGCCTTCATCGCAGTGCGAATGCAGAGCGGGATAAAGCGTATTACCGAGGATAATCCCGCCGATGATCGCCAGCGTCAGCGCACCCAGCCCCAGCTGAGCCACAGACGGCAGGTTGCCAAGCCAGGCCGTAATCAGGGCGATAGCCGCGGTAAGCAGCAGACCGGGGGCAACATGCCTTAACCCGTTTTGGCATTTATGTAGCGTTAAAGTAGTCATATCTTCTCCTCTGTCCCCTGATCATGGAGAAAAACGGCTGCTAAGAAAAATTCATTATATTGTTAGAACAAATCTGAATAAGTGGTAAAGCGCGTCAAAAAGGGTGATATGGACTTCAGACCAGGTTAAAAATTATCTGAACGACCACTATTCTGAAACGCGCGTCTCCGGCCACGCAGTGCCGCAAAGCGCTTTCACAAAATCCAGGGAGAACAGAATGCGTTCCGTTGTCATTAGCGCGATCGTTGCCGTTGCAGGCGGCATTGCTGGGGCAGCTCTGACCCAAAGCGATATGCTGCGGCCTGCAAAGCCGACGCTGTCGAGGTCAGTTGATCCGGATCTGGGCTGGACGGCGCCCGCGGTGAGCGGCTATGGCAAAATCCACTACGAAGCGAACGCCGCGTTTCAACCGAACGCCGCGCTCAGCAACAAGGTGGTTTTCAAGGTAAGCCGCGGTGCGGAAAAGCGAGACCAGGTTAACCCGGCGCTGGAGCAGGTTGCGCAAGTGGTGAATACCTACGTAGCGGCGGGCGTACCGGTGCAGCAGTTGAAATTTGTGGTGGCGGTAAACGGCGAGGCAACCCCGGCGATGCTGGATAACGCTCACTTTAAGGCGCGTTTTGGTATGGATAACCCCAACCTCCCGCTTATCTCTGAACTGAAAAAACAGGGCGTTCAGGTCACCGTATGCGACCAGGCGCTGGCCTGGCACCGCTATGACCCGCACTGGATTGCCGAGCCTGTGATCCATACTCTTTCGGCGCTCACAACGGTGACCACCCTGCAAAACCAGGGCTACGCACTGCTGAGCATGTAATGACTTCCAGGCGATCACGCGCTACAAACGGATCGCCTGCGCATTCGGCTGGCTGGCACGCGTGGAGGCGCTTTAGCCTCTGCAGTCAAATGCACCTCCCTGGCTAATAACGCCTGTAAAACGTCTTATTACACTCTTTTCGTTAAGTGACCTTATTCCCGCTACGTCATGGCAGGTGAAATAACGTGCGGCTTATGTGGCTATGTTTTCTATAAGCAATTATCCCGCTCCGAAATAAATGCACTCCACCCTGTTGACGATGAATTAATCGAATAACGTAAGTAAAACCGCGGGTCATCATTAACCGCAGTAATAGTGGGAAATTTAATGCCGGGTTACGCGGATAGAGAGCAGAAAGCCATTATCAGAATCAATGAACTGTGTTATCTAAACAGGGTTAAATTTAGAAAAAGGTAACATCTATGTTGTCGCACAACCTGGCCCACAGAGTTAAACACCTGCAATCATCTGCAATACGCGAGCTGCTGAAGCACAGCAAAATGGAAGGCGTTATATCCCTTGGCGGCGGTATCCCCAATCCGGATCTGTTCGATACCGAGGGGCTACAGATAGCGATGGACCGCCTGATGACAACAGAGCGGCGCGACGCGTTTCAGTATGGACTCAGTGAAGGCGATCCGAAATTAAGAGAGGCGATCGCTCAGATTATGTCTGAACGCGGCATCGACTCGACGCCCGATGATATCGTTGTGACGTCTGGCTCTCAGCAGTCGCTGGATTTACTGGCGAGAGCGTTAATCAACCCAGGCGATACTATTGTTGTTGAGCGCCCAACCTATCTGGCCGCGCTCCAGGTCTTCCAGCTGGCCGAAGCCCGTCTGGCCTCTGTCGGCACCGATGGCGAAGGGATGATCGTTGACGAACTCGAAGAGCTGGTGAAACGGCAAAAGATTAAAGCCGTCTATATTGTGCCGACTTTTGGCAATCCCAGCGGCGTGACCCTCTCCGCCTCCCGCCGTCAGAAGCTGGTTGCGTTAGCGCAAGAGCACGATTTTATTATCTTCGAAGACGATCCCTACAGCGAAATTAACTTCACCAACGAAACGTTCAGGCCCCTCAAATCTTTTGCGCAAGAGATGAAGGCAAGCGATCGCGTCATATATACCTCGACCTTCTCAAAAATCCTGGCGCCAGGCGCACGCGTTGGCTGGATTTCATTGCCCGACTGGCTGAAACAGCAGGTGGTCATCCTTAAACAGGCGACAGACTTACATACCAGTTCCCTGTCACAGTCTCTTACGCGTCACTATTTAGAAACCGGCAGATTAACGTCGCAGATAGATTTAATCCGTACGGAATATAAAAAGAAATGCGATGCGCTTTGCGCGGCGCTTCAGTCTGAGATGGGCGAGCGTATTCGCTTCCATCGTCCGCTGGGCGGAATGTTTTTGTGGGCCACGTTTAACTATGAATTTAATACCACTGAATGGTTAAAATCGACCCTGCAAAACGGTGTGGTATATGTGCCTGGGGAATTCTTCTACTGTGATAATCCTGACAAATCAACGTTACGGTTATCTTATGTCACCGTTTCTGAAGATAATCTGCTAAAAGCAGCCCAGCGACTTAACGCTTCGCTGCCCTAATCTAATTGTTAGCGGAAACCCTTATTTTTTAATAAGGGTTTCACCCTCCTCGCCCGCGCTTTTCTGTATCCGCACAGCTCTGTTAGATACACTGGGCGCACAGGCACCTTGCTTCGGTTAACCATGGCATCTGATACCCCGATTGAATTAAAGCATCTGCACACGCTGCTGGCCCTTAAGCGTACCGGCAGTCTGACGCGTGCCGCGATGGCGTTGCACGTTACGCAGTCTGCACTGTCACAGCAGATAAAATTTCTGGAAGATCACTACGGCATTACGCTGTTTTTAAGAAAAACATCGCCGGTTATCTTCACGCCTGCCGGTAAACGCCTGCTGCAGCTGGCGGAACATGTCGTCCCTGCCTTGCAGGCGGCCGATCGCGATCTTTATCAGTTTGCAGACGGCCAGCGCGGTGTACTGCGCGTTACGTTAGAGTGCCACACCTGCTACGAATGGCTAATGCCGGTGATGGATGCGTTTCGAAAAAAATGGCATGACGTTGAAGTAGAAATAGTCTCAGGGTTTCAGTCCGATCCTGTGGGGCTACTGCTGCAAGATCGGGCCGATGTCGCCATCGTGGACGAGGTTGAAGAGACTGAAAATCTGGTTCACCACCATCTGTTTGAATACGAGATGCTGGGCGTTCTGCCGGTAAACCACCCTCTGGCCGCCCGGCCCTGGCTGGAAGCGGAAGACTTTGCTGATAAAACCTTGATTACCTATGCGGTGCCGGAGGAGCGTATTGATGTCATCAGAAAGCTGCTTAAGCCAGCCGGCATGGCTGTTCGCCGTAAAACAACGGAGCTGACAATGGCCATCGTTCAGCAGGTTGCCAGCGAGCGCGGGATCGCAACCCTGCCCGTCTGGGCCGTGGCGAACTATGCACAAAAAGGCTATGTGACGACCTTACCGATCACCGAGCGCGGGCTCTTTTCCGACATATGGCTGGCGGCGCTGCCTGAAAAGTCCGGTATCGACTATGTGAATGATTTTGTTGCCATAGTAAGAGAGCATCACGCTGGAATGCGTTCGCATTAATCCGCTTCGCCTCTGGCTCGGTTTCAGGAAAGCCCTTTCCTCAGGCCAGGGATACTGTCAATTACGGGATAACCAGGATATAAATGAAACGCTGTTTTACTTTTATTTGATCCGTTCCAGATGACAGTTGCAAGGAGAGAGGATGTCAAAGAAAGCTGCACTCTTACTGGCGCCTGGCTTTGAAGAAGCCGAGGCCTTTATTACCCTCGATATACTTAGCCGCCTGGGGATTGAGGTGAAGACCATTGCCTGCCATCCCGATCGTCAGGTGGTCAGCTATCACGGCGTGGTCACGCTTGCCGATCTGCTGCTTGAAGAAAAGCAGCACCCGCTGTTCGATGCGGTGATTATTCCCGGCGGCCCGGAAGGTACCACCAGCCTTGCCGCAAATCCGGCAGTCAGCGCGTTTATCCAGCGCCACGACGAGGCGGGCAAGCTCATTGCGCCCATCTGTTCTGCAGCAGCGCGCGTGCTGGCGGGTAATGGGCTGTTGAAGGGACGTCGTTATACCTGCTCCGGCGAGCTCTGGATGCACTACGAGGATGGCGAGTATGTGATGGCGGACGTGGTTGAGGATGGCAACCTGCTCAGCGGCAGAGGGCTGGGTGTCGCCTTCGATTTTGCTTTTACCCTGGCCATTCGTCTGACCGGCAAAGCGGGCGCTGCGGATTTCCAGGCGGAGCATATCTACTATGACCGCTGGCGCAGCGCGCGAATGATTTGCGGGTAAAAGCGGCATCCCTGCTCGCTTCTCCTGCGCGCCTTTGCGCGACAGTTTACCCTGTGGCCTGTAGCGCCAGCCGGGGCGTTACAGGCTGGGGAAGGTTACGCTGTTGCCCGGCGCTTCACGATGCAGATGGATAAAGTTCAGGTGACGCTCGTACTGATCGAGAATATTGATAATCACCTGCTCTTTGCTGTAGTCCATCAGGTCGTTGCCCTGGCTGCCTTCCAGCAGGAAGGTTTCCAGCCGGTAATAGGTCGATTTACCGCTGCGCGCGCGGTAGGTAAAGCCCGGCACCGAATACTGCTGCGGCCACACCTGATAAACAAAATCCTGCTCTTCGCCCAGGTTTACGCGCAAATCGATATAGCCCAGCGCGTTATCTTCTGTCTCCATGCGATTGAGCGTGACGCGGCCGCCGCGCAGCTCCAGCTCTTTCGCGACCTCCTGCATCGCAGGGAAGATCACGCCGTCCATCATCTGCTGGGTATAGCGCGAGCCAGGGTAGTTCATCAGACGCGACAGGCGCTTTTTCCAGCTCAGGCGATCGCTGCTGGCCGCCAGATAGGGCGCCGTATCGCGGCTGGCGCTGGCGCGGCGATAATCTTCCACCTTCAGCGATTTATAAAGACCGGCCATAACAAAGAAGATCACGAAGCTGAACGGCAGACCCATAATCACCGTGGTGTTTTGCAACGCGGAGATGCCGTTGGTCATCAGCATGCTCAGCGTCAGCACGCCGATGGCGACAGACCAGAAGATACGCAGCCAGTTCGGCGCATCGCTGTTGATATCTTTCAGCTTAGAGGTGAAGTTGCCGAGCACCAGCGAGCCGGAATCCGCCGACGTGACGTAAAACAGCATCCCGGTGATGGTCGCCACCGAAGCGCTCAGCTTAAAGGCGGGATACTGCTCCAGCAGCAGATAGAAGCCGCGCTCCGCATGCGCCATCACTTCCTGCGCAAATCCGGCGTTGCCGTGAATGATCTCATAGAGCGCGGCATTGCCGAATACCGACAACCACAGCAGCGTGAAGGTAAAAGGAATAATCAGCGTGCCCAGTACGAACTCGCGAATGGTGCGCCCGCGTGAAATGCGCGCCAGAAACAGGCCGACGAACGGCGACCAGGCGACCCACCATGCCCAGAAGAAGAGCGTCCAGCTGTTCATCCACTGCGTGGGGCGATCGAAAGCGAACGTATTGAGCGTCATGCCCATAAAGCGATTGATATAATCGCCGACGTTGAGCACCAGCGCGTTAAGCAGAAAATCGGTTTTGCCGAAAAAGAGCACGAACAGGATCAGACCGAGCGCCAGCGCCACGTTCAGTTCGGAGAGAATGCGAATGCCCTTGTCGACGCCGGACGTGACCGAAATAGTAGCGATAACGACCGACAGCACGATCAGCGCGGTCTGCGCGCCCAGCCCCTCTGGAATATTGAACAACACGTTCAGGCCGTAATTGAGCTGTACGACGCCGATGCCGAGCGTGGTGGCGATGCCGAATATCGTACCGACCACCGCGGCGATATCGACGGTATGTCCGATGGGGCCGTTAATACGTTTGCCGAAGATAGGATAGAGCGCCGAGCGGATGGTAAGCGGCAGGTTGTAGCGATAGCTGAAGTAGCCCAGCGCGATGCCCATTAGCGCATACATCGACCAGCCCGTCAGACCGTAGTGGAAAAGCGTCCAGACCATCGCCTGCCGCGCGGCTTCAAAAGTCTGGCCTGCCCCTTCCGGGGGCTGCATATACTGCGTTACCGGTTCCGCCACCGAGAAAAACATCAGGTCGATACCGATGCCCGCGGCAAACAGCATGGCGGACCAGCTCAGCAGGCTGAACTCCGGCTTTGACTGTTCCGGGCCGAGCTTAATCGCGCCAAAACGCGAACAGGCCATAAACAACACGAATACGATGTAAAGCGTAGCGGCCAGCATGTAATACCAGCCGAACGTAGACGATACCCAGTTCACTGCCGTCTGGATCCATGCGCCGGCCTGTTCGCTGTAGAGAATCGTCACCAGTGAAAATGTCAGAATCAGCCCGGCCGAAATATAGAACACTACGGGATTGATTCTGTCCTTTTCACTTGCAGGTGGATTAATCATCAGTTACCTCTGGTTTATAATAAATTCAACAGGTTATATTGCCCTCCGCGTATTAACGCGTCTCCTTTATTTTTCTCCTCCTGACAGTTAAGCGTAGCGGTAAAGCGTGAAGCGATACGTTGCGCTTTGCAACAATCAAGGAACAGTATCCTAACAACATTCTTTTTTATATTGAACGTTCAATCAATAAAAGTTCTAATAGTGCACTTGTGTTAGGGCGGAGCGCTTGTCATGCCAAAGGTGGGAATGCAGCCGATACGACGTCGGCAGCTGATTGATGCAACCCTGGAGACGATTAATGAAGTCGGAATTAACGACGCCACTATCGCGCAGATTGCGCGGCGCGCAGGCGTATCGACCGGCATCATCAGTCACTACTTCAAAGACAAAAACGGCCTGCTGGAAGCCGCTATGCGCGATGTGACGCGCCAGCTGCGCGACGCGGTGGCGAGCAGGCTGAAGCCGCTGGCAGGTGCCAGCACCGAAGCGCGTCTCTGCGCCATCGTTGAGGGCAACTTTGACGAAAGCCAGCTGCATAAGGCGGCAATGAAGGCCTGGCTCGATTTCTGGTCAAGCAGCATGCATCAACCCCAGCTTAACCGGCTGGAGCGCGTCAGCAGCAGCCGTCTCTTCTCATCGCTGGCTGCGGAGTTTCGCCGCGAGCTGCCGCGCGAGGCGGCGCGGACCGCGGCTTACGGGCTGGCGGCCCTGATCGACGGCCTCTGGTTGCGCGCGGCGCTGGGCGGCAAGCCGTTCGATTTACAGCTTGCGCGTTCGCTCACTACTCAGTTCATACGCCAGCAGTTAGCTGGCAACACTCATTCCTGATAAGGAGAAACCATGTCCCGATTCGCAGAGCAGCACCTCTATATTGATGGCGCTTATGTCCCCGCAGCGGCTGGCGACACCTTTGACACGATCAACCCCGCTAATGGCGAAGTGCTGGCGAAGGTTCATGAAGCGGGCCGCGCTGACGTCGACCGCGCCGTCGCAGCGGCGCGTAAAGGCCAGAAAGTCTGGGCGGCGATGACCGCCATGCAGCGCTCGCGCATCCTTCGCCGCGCGGTGGATATTCTGCGCGCGCGCAACGACGAGCTGGCCGAGCTGGAAACCCTGGATACCGGCAAGCCGCTGAGCGAAACCGCCAGCGTGGATATCGTCACCGGCGCAGACGTGCTGGAGTATTACGCGGGTCTGATCCCGTCGCTGGAGGGGCAGCAGATCCCGCTGCGCGACACCTCTTTCGTTTATACGCGCCGCGAGCCGCTCGGTGTGGTCGCGGGCATCGGCGCGTGGAACTACCCGATTCAGATTGCGCTGTGGAAATCCGCGCCGGCGCTGGCAGCGGGCAACGCGATGATCTTTAAGCCGAGCGAAGTGACGCCGCTTACCGCCCTGAAGCTGGCGGAGATCTACAGCGAAGCTGGCGTGCCGGACGGCGTTTTCAACGTCCTGCCGGGCAGCGGCGCGGTCACCGGCCAGCTGCTGACCGGGCATCCCGGCATCGATAAAGTCTCTTTTACCGGCGGCGTCGCCAGCGGTAAAAAAGTGATGGCCAACGCAGCAGGATCGACCCTGAAAGAGGTCACCATGGAGCTGGGCGGGAAGTCGCCGCTGATTATTTTCGACGATGCCGATCTCGATCTGGCCGCCGATATCGCCATGATGGCCAATTTTTACAGCTCCGGCCAGGTCTGCACCAACGGCACGCGCGTCTTTGTACCGGCCAGCCTTCAGGCGGCGTTTGAAGAGAAAATCCTGGCGCGCATCGCGCGCATCCGCGCTGGCGATCTGAACGATCCAGAGACTAACTTTGGCCCGCTGGTGAGCTTCAGCCATCGCGATAACGTTATGCGCTACATCGAGAGCGGCGTTGCGGAAGGCGCGCGCCTGCTGTGCGGCGGCAAACGCATGCAGGGCGCGGACTTCGACAACGGTGCCTGGGTCGAGCCCACCGTCTTTACCGACTGTCGCGATGAGATGACCATCGTGCGCGAAGAGATCTTCGGGCCGGTGATGTCGATTCTGACTTACCAGAGCGAAGAGGAAGTGGTACGCCGCGCCAACGCGACGGAGTATGGACTGGCGGCCGGTCTGGTCACTCAGGATCTCAACCGCGCGCACCGCGTTATTCACCAGATTGAAGCGGGTATCTGCTGGATCAATACCTGGGGCGAATCAGCCGCAGAGATGCCGGTTGGCGGCTATAAGCACTCCGGCGTCGGCCGGGAAAACGGGCTGATGACCCTACAGAACTACACCCAGGTGAAGTCTGTGCAGGTCGAGCTGAGCCGTTTTCAGTCTGTATTTTGATTAATGATTAAACCTGAGGAGCGACGAATGGAATTTGATTACATCATTATCGGAGCCGGATCCGCAGGAAACGTTTTGGCTACCCGACTGACCGAGGAGAGCGACGTCACGGTTCTGCTGCTGGAAGCGGGCGGCCCTGATTACCGTATGGATTTTCGCACGCAGATGCCTGCGGCGCTCGCCTACCCTTTACAGGGAAAACGTTACAACTGGGCTTACGAGACCGAGCCGGAACCCTATATGAACAACCGCCGCATGGAGTGCGGCCGCGGCAAAGGGCTGGGCGGCTCATCGCTGATCAACGGCATGTGCTATATCCGCGCCAATGCGATGGATCTCGACGGCTGGGCGGAGGCGCCGGGCCTGGAGTCCTGGCGTTATCTCAACTGCCTGCCCTACTACCGCAAAGCGGAAACGCGCGATATCGGGCCGAATGACTACCATGGCGGCGATGGCCCCGTCTGCGTGGCGACGCCGAAGGCTGGCAACAATCCGCTGTTCGCCGCTATGGTAGAAGCGGGCGTCCAGGCGGGCTATCCGCGCACCGAAGACCTTAACGGTTATCAGCAAGAGGGCTTCGGCCCGATGGATCGCACCGTTACGCCGCAGGGACGCCGCTCCAGCACCGCGCGCGGCTATCTCGACCAGGCGAAAAACCGGCCGAACCTGAAAATCGTTACCCATGCCATCACCGATCGCATTCTGTTCGACGGCAAGCGCGCCGTCGGCGTGCAGTATCTGCTGGGCGCGAGCAACACGTCACATCAGGCGCATGCGCGGCGTGAAGTGCTGCTCTGCGCTGGCGCCATCGCATCCCCGCAAATCCTGCAGCGCTCCGGCGTCGGCGCCGCCGACCTGCTGAACTCCTTTGACATTCCCGTGGTGCACGACCTGCCCGGCGTGGGCGAGAACCTCCAGGATCACCTGGAGATGTATCTGCAGTACGAGTGTAAAGAGCCGGTTTCGCTCTACCCCGCGCTGAAGTGGTGGAACCAGCCGAAGATCGGCGCAGAGTGGATGTTTAATGGCACCGGCATCGGAGCCAGCAACCACTTTGAGGCGGGCGGCTTTATCCGCAGCCGCGAAGAGTTCGCCTGGCCGAATATTCAGTATCACTTCCTGCCGGTCGCCATTAACTACAACGGTTCGAACGCGGTCAACGCCCACGGTTTCCAGTGTCACGTCGGCTCGATGCGCTCGCCGAGCCGCGGCCATGTGCGTATCAAATCGCGCGATCCGCGTCGTCATCCGGCCATTCTGTTCAACTACATGTCCAGCGAGCAGGACTGGCAAGAATTCCGCGATGCGATCCGTATTACGCGCGAGATTATCAATCAGCCTGCGCTGGATAAATTCCGCGGCCGCGAGATCAGCCCCGGCGTGGCGTGCGAAACCGACGAGCAGCTGGATGAGTTTGTGCGTAACCATGCGGAAACCGCCTACCATCCGTGCGGCACCTGCAAAATGGGCAGCGACGAAATGGCGGTAGTGGATGCGGAAGGACGCGTGCATGGTATGGAAGGACTGCGCGTTGTCGATGCGTCGATTATGCCGCTGATCATCACCGGCAACCTGAATGCGACGACCATTATGATCGGCGAGAAAATCGCGGATAATATTCGCGGTCGCCAGCCGCTTCCCGCCTCGACGGCTAGTTACTTTGTCGCTGGCGAGATGCCGGTGCGCGGGAAACCGCTGCGTCAGTAGTCCGCGTTAGCCCGCTACGGCGGGCTTTTGCATTTACATCATCTGCGGCTCGCGGATTGCATTGCCTCTGGCGAAGCGCGCCAGGCGATAAGGCGTAATATCCGTAAAGAGCTGATGGTTAGTCATTAGCTGCGCGCACAGCAGGCCCGCGCCAGGGCCGATGCCAAAACCGTGTCCGCTAAAGCCTGACGCGATAAACAGGCCGGGCACGCGCTGCATTTCGTCGATAACCGGCACCAGATCCGGCGTGGTATCAATCCAGCCGCCCCAGGCGTGATCGATTTTTATACCTTCCAGCGCAGGAAAAGCCTTAACCAGCGTGCGCAGCGCTTCGTCCAGAATGTGTCGATCGGGTTTGGGATCGAGTACGCGAATTTTCTCGAACGGCGAAACCGCGTTGTTCGACCAGGATCCTGCTGCCTCCGGCCCGTTAAAAAAGGAGCCGTTCAGGCGAAGTTTGAGCTTTTTGGCGATCTTGCTGCGGTACATGGGATAGAACTTTGTCGCGTAGCGGATATTTTGCGGTGCGAGATCGAGCTGGCCGCGACCGGGAATGGCCACGGTATAGCTGCCGTCCAGCCGACGACGGATACAGAGCTCCGGCATGCTCAGACAGCCCTGAATCACCTCCGGCGCCGCCGTGGTTTTAAACGCGGTGCCGAGGATATTGGCGCTGGGCAGTTCTATGCCGTACTGCTTGCAGAAGCGAGAGCTCCACGCGCCGCCGCAGCAGATCACCTGGCTGGCGCGCACGCGGCCGCGCTCGGTCCAGACCCCGGAAACACGTCCGGCGCTGATATCCAGCCCGCGCACTGCGCAGCGCTGATGAACAGAAGCGCCTAGCTTTTGCGCGCCGACGGCGATAGCGGGCGCGGCCAGCGAAGGCTCGGCGCGCCCGTCGGTCGGCGACCAGATGCCGCCTGCCCAGCGCGCCTGATCGCCCAGCCGTTCACGCACCTCTTCAGGCGAAAGCAGCTGGCTGACGAAACCGATCTGCTTTGCCTGCTTGCCCCACTTTTCCCAGCGCGCGACGTCCGCTTCGTTCTGCGTGCCGTAAAGAATGCCGCTGCGGCGAAAGCCGAGATCCAGCCCGATTTCGCCGCCCAGCTCCTCCCAGCGTTGCAGACTGCGCATCGCCAGCGGCAGTTCATAAAGGTCGCGGTTCTGCTGCCTTACCCAGCCCCAGTTGCGTCCGGACTGCTCACCGCCGATCGCGCCCTTTTCAAACAGCGCCACGGAAACGCCCTGCTTCGCCAGTTCGTAAGCGACGGAGGTGCCGATAATGCCGCCGCCGATAACGATAACGTCAACCTGCTCAGGAAAGGTCGGGCTGTCCGTAACGGCATTGATTTTTATGCGCATAGAAGAACCTTTATATTCAGGGCGTTCAGAGATGCTGCTCAGGCGGGATATGCATAATCCACAACACTCTGGCGTCGCTGTCCGTATGGTTGAAAATGTTATGCGGCAGGTGGCTTTTGAACTGAAAGCTGTCGCCGGTCATCAGGCGCGCAGTGTCGCCACTGATTTCCAGCGTCAGTTCCCCTTCCAGTACGATGCCCGCCTTCTCGCCTTGCCCAATCAGTATCTCGTCGGAGCGAACGCCCGCAGGGAGATGAATCACCATAAACTGCATATCGTGATCGCCCGACGGCGACAGCATCTCTTTGGCGATGCCGCGTTTGCCGACGTTAAAGTGCGGCCGTTCCGCGCGGCGGCGGACGTAATGCTCCGCGCCGCGCAGTGATACGTCGCTCTCTTCCAGAAAGGCCGTCAGCGGCACTTTCAGCACCTGTCGAAGCTGTTCCAGCACCCGAACGGTGGGATTGGTCAGGTTGCGTTCAATCTGGCTGATCGCCCCAGCGGAAACGTTCGCCAGCAATGCCAGTTCGGTAATGGTCAGATTGCGCGCCTTGCGCAGGGTTTTCAGCCGCGACCCGATATCCGTTTCGGCGGCGCCAGGTTCCGCCTGATGTTGCGTTGCATTCTTCATCTGATGATCTTCCGTTGCCGTCACGCCTGGCGGTCGCCCTGCGCTTAATTAAGGCATGCCCCACTTCTCTTTGATGGTCTGAAGCGAGCCGTCCTGCTTCATCGCGGTTAAGGCGCTGTCAATTTCCGCCAGCAGCTTATCGTTTCCTTTTTTCACACCGAACGCCATGGGAGAGACATGCTCAGGCTTATAACCCTCCACGACATGCATCCCTTTTAGTCCGCCCGCTTTCACCTGCGCTTTCAGAATGGGATAGTCGTTCATGCCCGCCGCAATGCGGCCCAGTGAGAGATCGCGCGTCATATCCGCGGGACTATCATAGACCTTCACCTCTTTGGCGATACCGCTCTGCATCAGGCTTTGCGTATAGTCCGTGCCCGCCATGCTGCCTACGATTTCGCCTTTCAGATCCTGCACCGACGCATATTTTTTGGTGTTGTCGTCGCGCACCACCAGTCCTGCGCCGAAGGCGGTAACCGGCTGCGAAAAGCCGATGCGTTTCGCCCGCTCAGGCGTCGGCGTCATACCGGCTACGATCATATCGATCTTTCCCGCGATGACTGACTGAATCAGCGTGGGGAACGGCACGGCGGTAAAGTTCATCTCCAGATGCTGGCGCCTGGCCACTTCCGCCGCAACGTCAGGCATAAAGCCTTCGATTTTGCCGTTCTGCGTATTCAGGAAAGTGGTCGGCGCGCTGGAGGGAGGCGAACCCGCCGTCAGCGTGGCCGCCTGAGCGCTCACGCTGACGGCGGCAGCCATACTCATCGCCATAAAGAGATTTAGCAGGCGCTTTTTAGGGGCAACAGACATAACTCACTCCTGTATCGATATGAAAAGGGCGAACGTCTTTTTCACTATAATGAAATTAATGTTGCCGCTGTCAACGTTTTATTTTGTGAAAACGCCATATCTCACATATTGCGGATAAAGCCGTTGCTTTCCCCCTTTCGCCCATCTATAGCTGTTTCTTATAGGGGTAATAAGTAATAGCTATCTCCTTTGCCTGAGTATTTATTGACAGCGCTTTGCCAACAGCGATATTCATTATAATGAAATAGCGTTGCCCCGACACGCATTGTGCGGAACGATCAGGAGCTTAAGATGGACTGGAGCAGCCTCCACACCTACCTGCCCTTTTTGTTGAAAGGGGCCGAAATGACGATCGCCATCACAATATTGTCGCTGGTGATCAGTACGCCGCTGGGGCTGATATTTGCGGCGGCAAAGATGTGCCCATGGAAAATTATTTCCTGGCCGGTTGCGACGATAATTAATATTACGCGCGGCCTGCCGATGATTGTGGTGCTGTTTTATATCTACTTTGTCTTTCCTGACATTGGAATAACCCTGACCTCGTTTCAGGCCAGCGTCACTGGCATCGCCTTTTGTTTTTCGACCTATATCGCTGAGATATTTCGCGCCGGCATTGCGTCTGTCGATCGCGGCCAGTTTGAAGCCGCGCGCTCAATGGGCATGAGTTTTACTAAAGCGATGCGTCGCGTGATTTTACCGCAGGCGTTTCACGTTGCGCTGCCACCCTACAGCAACACGCTGGTAATGATGCTGAAAGACTCCGCGCTCGCTTCCACTATCGCCGTCACGGAAATGACCCGCCAGGGACAGCTGATCGCCGCCTCAACTTTTGACAACACCACCGTTTATACGCTGGTGGCGGTGCTCTATCTGCTGCTATGTATGCCGCTGATGGCCCTGACCAAACGGCTGGAAAAACGTCAAATGAAAGGAGCCTGAGATGATTGAAATCGACGAGGTGCATAAAAAATTCGGCCGCGTTGAAGTGCTGAAAGGCGTGAGTTTTACCGTTAACGCCGGCGAGGTGGTTTGCCTGATAGGCCCCTCCGGCTCCGGCAAGTCGACCATTCTGCGCTGCATCAACGGGCTGGAAAGCTATGAAGGCGGCGAAATCCGCGTGCTGGGACAGCGCGTCGATAGTCGCCATAAAAGCATTAACGATCTGCGACGCCAGATCGGTATGGTATTTCAGCGCTTTAACCTTTTCCCGCACCGCAGCGTGCTGGAGAACGTGATGGAAGGCCCGATTCATGTAAACGGTGAGTCGCGATCGGAAGCGGAAAAGCGCGCCAAATCCCTGTTGGCGCTGGTGGGGCTGGCGGACAAAATCAATGCCTGGCCTGCTCAACTCTCTGGTGGGCAGCAGCAGCGTGTGGCGATTGCGCGCACGCTGGCGCTGCAGCCAAAAGCGATTCTTTTTGATGAGCCTACTTCAGCGCTCGATCCCGAACTGGTCGGCGAGGTGCTGCAGGTCATGCGCACCCTGGCGCAGGAAGGTATGACAATGATTGTCGTCACGCACGAAATGCAGTTCGCGCGTGAGGTTGCCGATCGCGTCTGTTTTCTGCATAGCGGGCAGATTGTCGAACAAGGACCCGCGCAGCACATTTTGCTGCAGCCTCAGGAAGCGCGCGCACAGGAGTTCTTACGTCGCGTGCTGGGCGACAGCGAGAGCCACTTTTGTCGCCACTGCCGCGAGGCGGTTTAGCGCCGCCGGACTCTGCGATGCTGTGGCGCTAAACGGCATGCGCTGTTGCAGAGCCAGCGCGGCGGCGGCGCGTAAACGCAGGGCCTTTAATCTCAGAAAGTTATACAGGTTTTCTCACTTTATTTACTCTTCAGGTTGCCGCTTTGCTTTTTTCTTTTCCTTCAATTACTTGTGAGAAGACAGCGCGGGGTTATACTTCGATCAGCAGTGATTGCTCACTGAAAATAACAACCTTCTATTTCCTTTTCTCTGCGTGCGGGATAACGCTTTTACTGCGGCCAGGCCTGGCCAGTCGCGATCAGCTTTATTTCCAGACACGGAATTCACAACAGCAACGTTGACCTCATTAGCTGTTCCATCCTGATTGCTATGCCGGGGAGTCCCCTGCCTGCGCGACAGCATGGACTCTTTTTATCCTGAATTTTAAACAGGAGGATACGATGTTGCCTTTTTCTAGCTTCTGGCAGGCCGGGTACGAAGGCGCCGACCATATAAATACGGCAGGCCAGCGACTGGTCATGGATGCTCTGACCGACCATCAAACGCAGTTCCGCAGCGACTACGCCGCTTTACAGCAGTTTGGCATTCGCACCGTACGCGAGAGCATCGGCTGGCGTCAGGCGGAAGAGGATCCTGAACAGACTTACGCCATCGTGCGGGCCAAAATGCAGGCGGCGCAAGAGTTGGGCATACAGATCAACTGGACGTTTTGTCACTACGGCTGGCCGGACGATCTTGATCTCTTTGCCGACGATTTTATCCCGCGCTTTGCAGATTTTTGCCAGCGCTTCGCCGCCTTTCTGGCGCCGTGGTATAGCTCTCCGCCGGTCTATTCGCCGATGAATGAGATCTCTTTTCTCAGCTGGGGACTCTCGGTCGGGCTGTTCGGCAACCATCGCGATGCGGAGCCGGATGCCATTAAACGCCAGCTGGTGCGCGCGACGATAGCGGGCTGCGATGCGATCTGGCTGGTCGATCCGCGGGCGCGCTTTCTTCATTGCGATCCCATTATCTATCTGGTTCCCGATGAAGAGAGCGAAGCCTGTTACCAGCGCACCGCCGATCTTAACGCCTCACAGTTTCAGGCCTGGGATATGTTGGTCGGCAAGCGCGAGCCTGAACTGGGCGGCGCGCCTCGCTATCTCGATATCGTCGGCGCTAACTACTATCACGCTAACCAGTGGGAAACGAACTCCAATCAGCGGCTGGCGTGGCATCTGGGCGATGGACGAAGAATGCCGTTGCATAAGATGCTGACAACTTTAGCGCAGCGCTATCAGCGCCCGGTATTGCTGGCGGAGACCAGCCATGTCGGCAGCGGACGTCCCGCCTGGATGACGCATATCGCCGCGCAGATCGCTCAGGCGCAGCTTGCTGGCTGCGACATCCTCGGCGTCTGTATCTACCCCATTATTGAAAGTCCTCTCTGGGAAGATCCCCATCACTGGCCGCGCAGCGGACTCTGGGACATCGCCCCTGATTTTACGCGTCTGTTACACCAGCCTACCGCCGCAGCGTTGCGGCAATCACAACGTTCGCTACACCGGTTTCATGCCCTTTTGTCACCGGTCAGCGCGCCACAGGAGTTCCATATGAAACAGTCCGTTTTGGTGGTATTTAGTCATCTTCGCTGGGGTTTTGTCTTTCAACGTCCACAGCATTTACTGTCGCGTCTTGCACAGCATCATCGCGTGCTGTTTATTGAAGAGCCGGTTTACCGACCTGGCGAGGCAGGTTTGCAGCTCAGCTCTCCTGCGCCCAACGTCACCGTAATTGAACCGCATACCGACGTTGACGCGCCGGGCTTTCACGACAGCCAAATCGCCGTATTGCAGCCTCTGCTCGCCACGTTGCTGGATAAAGATGAACAGCCGCTGGTGTGGTTCTATACGCCGATGGCGCTGCCGCTGCTGGCTTGCTTCAATCCCAGCGCCATTATTTATGACTGCATGGATGAACTTTCCGCCTTTCAGATGGCGCCGCGCCAGCTGCAGCAGCGCGAATCCGCTCTGCTGAGCCGCGCCGATGTGGTCTTTACCGGCGGCACCAGCCTGTATGAAGCGAAAAAGCACCGCCACCAAAACGTTTACTGTTTCCCCAGCAGCGTTGATGCTGCCCATTTCGAGCAGGCGCTCGATCGCAGCAACGGTCATCCGCTGCAGGAAAATCTGCCCGGACCGCGACTGGGCTATTACGGCGTGATTGATGAGCGTATGGATGTCGCGCTGATTGGCGCGCTGGCTGATGCCCATCCCGAATGGCAAATCGCAATGGTCGGCCCGGTAGTGAAGATCGATCCCCGCAGCCTGCCGCAGCGTCCCAATCTGCACTGGTTCGGTCAGCAGCCCTATGAAGCGCTGCCCCATTTCCTGGCCGGATGGGACGTCTGCCTGATGCCTTTTGCGCTGAACGCCTCCACCCGCTTTATCAGCCCGACCAAAGTGCTGGAGTATATGGCGGCGCAGCTGCCGATTGTGAGTACGGCGGTGCCGGATGTGGTGCGCCATTTTAGCGACGTGGTCAGCATTGCTGATACCACGCAGGGCTTTATTCAGGCGTGCGAAAAAGCCTTACAGCTGAGCGAGCAACAGCGTCGCGAACAGGCGGCGCAGATGGCGGCGATTATCGCCGATACGTCCTGGGACCATACGGCTGAGCAGATGCAGACGCATATCGCGGCATTGCGCGACAGGTTCGTCCAGCCCGCTGCCGCCGCTAAAGTGCCGGAGACGGCTGAAGGCGTACGCGCGGTAACGTTGCGTCCGGTGGAGTGTTTGATTCTTGGCGCGGGGCCGACCGGTCTGAGCGCCGGCTATCACTATGGCGAAGGCGCGGTCGTGCTGGAGAAAAATGAAAAGCCTGGCGGCTGGTGCCGCTCAATTGAAGATAAAGGTTTTACCTTCGATTACGCCGGGCACATCATGTTCTCTAACGATCCTTATGTGCTTCAGCTCTATGACAAACTGCTTGGCGATAACCTGCACTGGCAGACGCGCGAAGCCTGGGTCTACAGCCACGATGTGTTTACGCGCTATCCCTTCCAGTCAGCGCTGCATGGCCTGCCGGCAGAGGTGATCGGCGAGTGCGTGCTGGGCGCGATTGAAGCCCGTTACGGTGTCACGGGAACGCAGGAGGCGGCACCGCTGAGCGCGGTACGCCAGGCGGCGAATACAGAATGTCGCGACTGCTGCGCCGATGGCGTGCTCGGCGCTGAAGCGACAGAACCTGCGGGTGCTGATGAAACGGGAGAGGATTTTGAAAACTTTATCTTCCGTACCTGGGGAAGAGGCATCGCTCACCATTTTGCCGTTCCTTACAACCGCAAACTGTGGAAAACGCCGCTCGCCGATATGGAGACCTCCTGGCTTGGCGGCCGCGTTCCGTTACCCGATCTTCAGCAGATCATCTCCGGCGCACTGGCGCCGCTGGATAAGCCGGTCGGCCCTAATGCCCGTTTTGGCTATCCTAAACGCGGCGGTTTTCAGGCGCTGATGAATGGTTTCCTGCCGCATCTCTCCTGTGCGCTCGAGACACATTCAGAGATTGCTGAAATCCAGCCACAAACCCGCAGCGTGACCCTGAAAGATGGCCGCCATTACCATTACGATCAGATGATCAGCACCCTGCCGCTGCCTGAGCTGGTGCGCCTGATGGGCAATCGCGCGCCGGAAGCGGTGCAGAAAGCCGCCTCGCTGCTGCGCCACGTTTCAGTACGCTGCGTCAATCTGGGAATTGGCCGCGCCGATCTGAGCGATAAACACTGGATCTACTACCCTGGCGATACCCTGTTCCACCGGATTTTCCTGCAGGGCAATGCCAGTCCAGAGTGTAATCCGCCAGGCGGTTTCGGCCTGACGTGCGAAATCACCTATCGCGCCGATCAGCCTCTGCCTTATGAGGGCGACGCGCTGATTCAGCGCTGCATTGACGACTGCATACGCGTCGGCATCATTCGCGAAGATGATGTGATTGTCACGGCCAATGAAGTCGATATGCCTTACGCCTATGTGGTGTACGATCATCAGCGTAAAGCGAACGTGGCGCTGATCCGTAACTGGCTGGCGGCGCAGGGCATCCACCTTTCCGGTCGCTACAGCGAATGGGAATATTACAACTCTGACCACGCTTTCCTCGCGGGCAAACGTGCGGCCGAAACGGTGAAATCATTACTGACGAACCGTAAAACTACGGCGTAATAACAGCCGGGCGCCGGACATAATTGTCAGGCGCCCGGTTGTCTCCGCAGCACCCTACCTGTTTTAACCTTCTGGCTTTATATAATAGACATTATATAAAGTTATATAGCGGCTGTCGGTTGTTTTATGTACGGCAAAATGGCAACGCTACGCTAATTCTGCAGCACTCTCCCCCTGCTTTTTCTACAGAATTCACGTAGCGCGATCGATTTATATTTTGATTAATTATTGTGCCTGGATGGGTTAATTAGTAATCATGACGCTCTTTTCTTGCTGTCGCATCCTGTGCTCCGCCACAAATGTAAACTTTCGCGCTCCGCCTTTATGCTATTTTTTTGCATTAAGCCAATGATCTGCCAGTAGTCGATTACACTTTGTGATTCGGGGCAGTTATTACATGGAAATGAGGTATTCATGAGTCAACTCTTTAGCGCAACGCACATTGGTAAGCTGGCACTGGAAAACCGCATTGTTATTGCGCCCATGTGTCAGTACTCCGCGAGCGAAGGTAAAGCCACCGCATGGCATCGCATTCATCTTGGGCAGCTGGCGCTTTCCGGCGCGGGGCTGCTGATTATTGAGGCCACCGCCGTTGAGGCAATCGGCCGTATCACGCCGGGCGACCTTGGCCTGTGGGACAATGACACAGAAGCGGCTTTACGCAGCGTCCTTGAAGATGTCCGTGCCTATTCGCCGGTCCCTGTTGGTATCCAGCTGGGGCACGCTGGCCGCAAAGCTTCGTGCGCGGCGCCATGGCAAGGCGGTCATCAGCTTGCGCTTGATCAGGGCGGCTGGGAAACCGTAGCGCCTTCTGCGGAAGCCTTTCATGATGGCGAACGCCCGCCGGTGTCGCTGAATCGCGACGACCTGGCGCGTATTAAACAGAAGTTCGTCGATAGCGCTAAGCGCGCCGAAAGACTGGGTATTGAACTCATTGAACTGCACGCCGCGCATGGCTACTTGCTGCATCAGTTCCTGTCGCCACTAAGCAACCATCGCGAAGATCACTATGGCGGCTCGCTGGAAAATCGTATGCGTTTCCCGCTGGAAGTTTTCCGCGCGGTGCGTGAAGCGGTCTCTGATTCCATTGCGGTCGGCGTGCGCATCTCCGCCACCGACTGGGTAGAAGGCGGCTGGGATAATAATCAGTCGATTGAATTCAGTAAGCAGATTGAGGCAGCAGGCGGCGATTACGTGCACGTATCGAGCGGCGGCCTTGCGCCTCAGCAGTCGATTACGGTCGGTCCGGGCTATCAGCTGCCGTTTGCGCGCGACATCCGTAAAGAGGTCAATATTCCGGTCATCGCCGTTGGCCTGATTACCGAACCGAAACACGCGGAAGCGGTGTTGCAGGAAGGCACTGCCGATCTGGTGGCGCTGGCGCGCGCGGTACTTTACGATCCGCGCTGGCCATGGCATGCAGCTGCCGAGCTGGGCGACCAGGCGAGCGCGCCGCCGCAATATCTGCGTTCAGAGCCGCATGGCTTAAAAGGCACGTTAAAAGCTAACCGCTAACAGGCTGCCGGCCCTGTTTTCAGGGCCGGTTTATTCGCTTTTATCTCTGGCTCTCAGTATCATTAATATGAAGTCTTAAGGTTTCACTAAGCTGCAAAGTGTAAAACTCTACTCAGTTACTGAGGAGAGTGAAATGAAATCTGTTTTGTCTTTTAAACGCGACGAATACCTGGCGCTGCTGATCGCTTTTTTAAGTGTTATAAGCTACTTAGCTATCTGGTTCAGAAGTTAACTTTTATCGTGACGTTGTCACGTCATCCCGCCGCTTTACTCTTTATATTCCGTCAGGCTCAGCCATGCGCGTGAGTATCTATTCGAAATAACAGATGTGCTGAGCGCTAATTCAATACGAATTCAAACCGCTGCCTGACGAAATCCGAATGCCCTTTCGTTATGTTCTGCCTTCGTGAAATAAAACCTACCCGTTTTATCGTTTCTACGCATCAGCCCAGCCAGGGGCATTACTAATACCGATTAAATTAAATAAGACGATTGCCTGCCATAAAACAGACGCAGCAGCGTAGCCGCGATTAACCATCAGCAAAGGCGGAGCCCGATCTTTTCTGATGCCGGATGCGCCAGTAAAGATTCAACCGAATGAGATAAAATAGTTCGTTTTAATTGGCTATTCATGTAAAAAGAAGGTGAAAGCCGCACCCCGCCATATAGCTCCAAATAAGAATTCACGTTAATCATTTAAGTAATTAAATATTCTTCCCTCGCGACAAAATAAGGTTTAATGCGGTTTTTATTGAGCGATATCACAATTACCGCTCCCGCTTGCGCTGGACTCCCTTTCCCCTGGCTGTTAATTTCATAGGGTTTCGGGGTTGTTACTGACAACAGGCAAAACCTGAGAGGCTTGTGACAGCAACGCTGTAATAAGTTCTCTCAGGTTTTTTTTGCGCTTTATTAAATCTTGAACCATTGCGGATATAAATATGAAATATCAGGCGCTCGCGCAGGACATACTCAGCCATGTCGGCGGGAAAGAGAATATTCACAGTCTGGTACACTGCGCCACCCGACTGCGCTTTAAACTTAACGACAGCAGTCAGGCGGACGCGGAAAAACTTAAAGCCAATCCAGGCGTGATTATGGTAGTCGAAAGCGGCGGACAGTTTCAGGTAGTGGTTGGCAGTCATGTTCATGATGTCTACACCGCGATCTGTCAGGAGGCGGGCCTGAATGACGAAAAGCGCGCCGCGCCGCAGCAGAGCAAAGAAAAGCAGACGCTGCTGGCAACCTTTATCGATGTGGTTTCCGGTATATTCACCCCCTTTCTCGGCGTAATGGCGGCCTGCGGTATTCTGAAAGGCTTTCTCGCGCTCTGCCAGGCGGCAGGATGGCTGACCGACAGCAGCGGCACCTGGCAAATATTATTCGCTACGGCTGACGCGCTGTTTTACTTTTTACCGCTGGTGCTCGGCTATACCGCCGGGAAAAAGTTTGGCGGCAATCCCTTTGTGACCCTGATTATCGGCGGCGCGCTGGTTCACCCCAATATACAGGCCGCTTTCCAGGCGGCGGAGACAGGCGAAACCTTTACCTTTCTCGGGGTGCCGATCGTTTTTATTAATTACGCCTCTTCGGTCATCCCGGTCATTTGCGCCGCCTGGTTTTGCTGCTGGCTGGAGCGTCAGTGCGACAGGATCATGCCCGCGTCGGTGAAAAGCTTCTTTACGCCATTGATCTGTCTTGCCGTTACCGTTCCCCTGACCTTTCTGGCTATCGGGCCGCTGGCGACCACGCTGAGCGAACTGCTGGCGGATGGCTTCCAGCTTGTCTATCAATCCGTGCCCTGGCTCGCAGGCGGTATCCTCGGCGCGGTGTGGCAGGTCTGCGTGATATTTGGCGTACACTGGGGACTGATCCCGCTCATGATGAACAACATGGCAGTGATGGGCCAGGATCCCATGATGGCGATTCTGCTGCCTGCCGTTTTCGGGCAGGTCGGCGCAGCCCTGGGCGTCTTCCTGAAAACCCGCGATGCGCGCCTGAAGACGCTGGCGGGCTCCAGCGCTATTTCAGGCGTGTTTGGCATTACCGAGCCCGCGGTATATGGCGTTACGCTGCCTAACCGTCGCCCCTTTATTTTCGGCTGCATCGGCGGCGCGCTTGGCGGCGCTATTATCGCGTTAAGCCATAGCCAGGTTTACTCGTTCGGACTGGCGAGTATTTTTACCCTTGCGCAGATCATCCCCTCAACCGGGATCGATAACTCTGTCTGGGGCGCTATCGGCGGCACCGCCCTTTCCCTGATTTTAGCCTGCCTGCTGACAGTAATAGCAGGCTTACCACAGCCACAGCGCGCCGACTAAGCGCTGCGACAAAAGGAGACGTCAATGAAGACTCAGTTCCCGGATGATTTTTTATGGGGAGGCGCGCTGGCAGCCAATCAGGTTGAAGGTGCCTGGCGGGAAGATGGCAAAGGGTTGTCGACTTCCGACATGTTGCCTGAGGGCATTTTCGGCCAGGTCGTAGAACGAAGGCCTGGCGACTTTTCCATTAAAGATATCGCTATCGACTTTTATCATCGCTATCCCAACGATATTTCGCTGTTTCGCGAGATGGGCTTTACCTGCCTGCGCGTCTCTGTCGCCTGGACGCGCATCTTCCCGCAGGGTGATGAACGGGAGCCGAACGAGGCGGGACTGGCCTGGTACGATAAGCTGTTTGACGAACTGGCGCGCCACGGCATTCAGCCACTCGTGACACTGTCACACTATGAAATGCCCTGGGGGTTGGTGCAGAACTATGGCGGCTGGGGTAATCGTAAGCTTATCGCCTTTTTTGAGCGCTATGCGCGTACCGTTTTTACGCGCTATCGCAGCAAGGTGAAATTGTGGCTGACCTTCAATGAAATCAATATGTCGCTGCATGCGCCGTTAACGGGCGTGGGCCTACAAGGCGACTGCACGAAGGGAGATATTTATCAGGCTATTCATCATCAGCTGGTCGCCAGCGGTCTGGCGGTCAAGGCGTGTCATGAGCTTATTCCAGATGCGCGCATCGGCAATATGCTGCTTGGCGGCTTAATCTATCCCCTTACCTGTAAACCTGAAGATGTGTTTGCTGCCCTGCAAGAGAATCGACGCTGGCAGTTCTTCGGCGACGTGCAGTGCCGCGGCCACTATCCTGGCTATATAAAGCGCGACTTTCGCGAACAGGGCATTGAGCTGCAGACCGAGCCGGCGGACTTTGACGCGCTGCGCCATACGGTCGATTTCATCTCATTCAGCTACTACATGTCTGGATGCGCGACGGCCGATGTGAGCCAGGCTGAGAAGCTGCGCGGCAATATTCTTGATATGGTGCCCAATCCGCACCTTGAGAGTTCAGAATGGGGCTGGCAGATCGATCCGATCGGATTGCGCACACTGCTTAACACGCTGTGGGATCGCTATCAGAAACCACTTTTTATCGTTGAAAACGGCCTGGGCGCGCAGGATAAGCCCGACGCCGATGGCCAGATAAACGACGACTACCGTATCCGCTACATTAACGATCACCTGGTGCAGGTCTGGGAAGCGATTAATGATGGCGTTGAGGTGATGGGTTATACCTACTGGGGCCCTATCGATCTGATTAGCGCCTCAAAGGCGGAGGTCGCTAAGCGATACGGGTTTATCTATGTGGATCTCAATCAGGATGGCTCAGGCACGCTGAAGCGCAGCCGTAAAAAGAGTTTCTACTGGTATCGCGACGTCATTAACAGCCGCGGCGCGACGTTAAAACGATAACCAGAAAAAAGCCCTGCATTTGCAGGGCTTTCGCGTTTAGCTTTTACGACAGGAAGTGAGAATATCATCTTCCGCTTTATAGACTTTTGTCGCTGTGCCGGTCAGCCCCAGCATGGTGGAGAAGAGATTATCCTGCGAGAAGTTATCTTCCGCCGCCAGCTTATCGAGGCAGCTCTTATTCACGCCATAGCGCTGCTGGTAATCCGGCGACAGCCAGATCAGCATGGGTACGTGCTTCTGTACCTCTGGCGCGATGGCGTAAGGCATACCGTGTAAATAGGTGCCGTTCTCGCCCAGCGATTCGCCATGGTCGGAGAGATAAACCAGGCTGGTGGTGAACTTATCCTGATGCGACTGCAGCAGCTTGATCGCCTTATCGACAATATAATCGACATACAGCAAGGTATTATCGTAGGTATTCACCAGCTGCTGCTGCGAACAATCCTGAATCTGGTTTGTGTCGCAGGTTGGCGTAAAACGGCGGAACTGCGGCGGATAACGATTGTAGTAAGTGGGGCCGTGGCTGCCGATAGTATGCAGAACGATAACGCCATTGCCCTGTAGCTGATCGATATAATCCTCCAGCCCGTGAAACAGCACGTCGTCGTAACATTCGCCCTTAATACACATCCCCGCCAGGTTCAGGCTGGAGACATCCTGATGCGGCACGCGATCGCAGGCGCCCTTACAGCCGCCGTCGTTATCGTTCCACAAGACTTTGATACCGGCACGCTGGATCACATCCAGCAGACCTTCCTGATGACCGGCCAGCACATCATCATAATGCGCACGCGGCATACCGGAAAACATACAGGGAACCGAAACCGCCGTTGCCGTACCGCAGGATGCGGTATGCGGGAAATACGTAACGTCATCTTTTTTCAACAGCGGATTGGTTTCACGCTGATAGCCTGACAGAGAAAAATCCGCCGCCCGCGACGTTTCACCGACGATTAAAATGGTCAGGTTCTTTTTGCCGTTTTGCATCGCTGGCGACAGGTGCGCATCTTCGCCGATTTTAACCAGCGGCAGATTGAGATCCCGGTTGTGCCTGTACCAGGAGATGGTCGCGACAACGGAGTTTGACGGGCTGAGCGATTTCACCAGCTCTTTCTGATTGCGGAACAGCGAGGCGTAATCCTTATAGAACAACGACGCCACCAGCAGGATAAAAATAACCGACGCCGCCACGCTGATAAGGCGATAGACCGCGCTTTTCCAGAAAGGCCTTGTAGGACGCACGCGAACCCAGAAAACCACGCCCGCCATCACCACGCCGGAGAGCAGCAGCGTAATCACCAGCTGCGGCGTCATCAGGGCGAAACTTTCTGACGGCGTGGTGTCGAGAATATTAACCAGCATTGACCGATCAATAATCACCCCATAATTCCAGATGAAATATTGCGCGGCTGCGGAGACCAGAATAAACAGCGCCAGGAGCGGCCGATCGAGCCACAAAAAAGAGGCGATGGTCACCACAATATTAATGACGGAAACCGCCACCAGCGGCATAGAGAGAAAGACCAGCCAGTTGCGAACGCTATCAAGCGGCAAGGCGGCAATAACCTGGTGATAAAAAGCCAGGTTAAGAAATACGGCGATATAAAACGAAAAGAGCAACAGAAAAGAGAGCCGATTTAGCGTCGGTCTTTTATTGAGCGGGAAAAACATGCTTGCAGTCCATCTGTTTACAGGAGAAAGCAGCATGCCCTGTTAACTTTAGGGAAACCTTAAGCCGTCTTAATCAGAGCACGCGCTATCATTTTACCGGCTGCAAAGCGCGTTAAGATTGTCAGCCGCTTTGCTCAATGCCTCAGGAGAAGAGATGACCACGCTGCGTTTACTGCTTTCGGAATCAAACGATCCCTGGTTTAACCTCGCCGTAGAGGAGTGCATTTACCGGCAGATGCCCGCCACGCAAAAGGTATTATTTCTCTGGCGCAATGCTGAAACCGTGGTTATCGGCCGGGCGCAAAATCCCTGGAAAGAGTGCAACACGCGGCGCATGGCGCAGGATGGCATTAAGCTGGCGCGGCGCAGCAGCGGTGGCGGCGCGGTGTTTCACGATTTAGGCAACGCCTGTTTTACTTTTATGGCGGGCAAGCCGGAGTACGATAAAAGCGTGTCGACCGGCATTATTTTGCGCGCGCTGAACGCGCTGGGAATCGAAGCGGAGGCGTCGGGACGCAACGATATCGTCGTGACGCGCGGCGGCGAGGTGCGGAAAATTTCCGGTTCCGCCTATCATGAAACGCCCGACCGCGGCTTTCACCACGGCACTTTTTTGATCGATGCCGATTTATCGCGGCTGGCGAATTATCTCAACCCGGACATCAAAAAGCTGCAAACCAAAGGCATTACCTCGGTGCGCTCGCGCGTGGCGAACCTGACCGAACTCTCGCCGGACATTAATTACGCCGCCATTTGTGACGCTGTCACCGAAGCTTTCTTCGACTATTATCAGGCACGCTGCCAGCCGGAACGCATATCGCCGGATGCGCTGCCCGATCTGCCTGGCTTTGCCGAACAGTTTGCGCGGCAGAGCAGCTGGGAGTGGAACTTTGGCCAGTCGCCCGACTTTACTCACCTGCTTGATACGCGTTTTGCCTGGGGCGGCGTAGAGATCCACTTTGATGTCGAACGCGGCGTAATAAGCCGCTGCCAGATTTTTACCGACAGCCTTAACCCTACACCGCTGGAAGCGCTGGAGACCGGACTTCAGGGCGTCGCCTATCGCCCGGATGCGCTGGCCGCCGCGGTCGCGCGACTGCAAACGGCATTTCCCGCTCAGTATGACGAGCTGGCGCAGCTGGAAAAGTGGTTAGCCGCCAGCGTCAGCTAGGACGCGAACGGACCGGGCGCCACCGATTCGCGCAGCGACAGGCTGGCGGCAAAAGCCTCCGCCTCCTGCCACGAGCCGCCATCCAGCATGGCTAACAGCCGGGCAATCGCCTCCTGAATCATGTCGGTAACGGGAATGCGGACGCTGGAAAGCGCAGGAACGATATAAGGCGCCAGGGGGATATCATCGAAGCCCAGCACCGACACCTGCTTTGGTACCGCAATATTCGCCGTCGTCAGATGCCTGATAGCGCCGATCGCCATCTCATCGTTGCTGGCGACCAGCGCGCTAAAGGCGCAGCCGCTGTTGATTAGGGCGGCTGTCGCCTGCGCGCCGCTCTGCGCATGCCATTTCCCTTCTGCGATCAACGCCTCGCGTAACGGTATGCCGCGCTCATGCAGCGCCGCTTTATACCCGGCAAGGCGCTCTGCCCCGGTTGGCGAATCGAGCGAGCCGGTAATAAAGCCGATATCGCGATGGCCAAGATCGATTAACGCTTTTACCGCCATCGCGCTGATCTGCTTTTGATCGGCATAAATACAGTAGCTGTGATGCTGTCGTAACCGTCGGTTTACTACCAGCACCGGCTGTTTGCGCTGCGCGATAATCTCGTCCATTTCGTCAACGGTAAGAAAGCGCGGATAGATAATGATGCCGTCGCAGCGAAGATCGAGCAGAAAGTCGATTGCCGCGCGCTCCTGCGCCGCGCTGTGTTTGCCGTCGGCCAGGATCAGCTGACGGCCCTGCTGCTCCAGCATGCGGGCGGAATGGGACATCAGCTCGGAGAAGTAGTTGCCGCTGTAAAGCGTGTTGGTCACCACCAGGCCAATGGTCTGGGTCGATTTTACCGACAGATTGCGCGCCAGCAAATTAGGCCGGAAATCGGTTTCGGCCACCGCCTGCGTCACCTTTTCCCGCGTCTCATGGCTGACATAGCCGTTGCCCGACAGCACCCTGGAAACCGTCGCCTTAGAGACGCCCGCCCTTTTCGCGACCTCAAGTATGGTGGCCATAAATTTTCCCTTCTCCCTCAATCAGCTGTGCAGTCTACTCAACCTCAGACGCGCCTTGATAAGCATAAACCTGGAAAGTGACGCCAGTCACGGTTTGAAAAATAACCGCTTCCGCCATCTTGTTATCAATTTTGCAACTGTTCATGATTTTGTGAAACCGGTTTCCTATGGCGTCTTCTGTCGCCATCGTGAATCAGCGCACAATCTGTCCCTACAACAGCCAGCCGCCGGTAAAACACTCTACCCATAACAACAGAGACGCAAAACCATGCCTAATCCCTATGCAGAAGTCTCTCGCGCCATCGTGCAGTCGCTGGGCGGAATGCAGAATATCGAATCCGTCACCCACTGCATGACCCGCTTACGTTTTGTTGTAAAAGATCGCGCGCAAGTCGACAGCGCCGCGCTCAAAGCGCTGCCCGGCGTGATGGGCGTGGTCGATAACGATACGCAGTGTCAGGTCATTATCGGCAACAACGTTGGGAAAGCCTATCAGGCGATCCTGGCGCTCGGCACGCCTGAGGCGTCTGGCGGCGCGGTGGTAAAACGCAAAATTACCCTGAGAAGCATCGGCGCGGGCATTCTCGACGCGCTGGTCGGCACCATGTCACCGCTGATTCCGGCCATTATCGGCGGCTCGATGGTGAAGCTGCTGGCGATGGTGCTGGAGATGAGCGGCGTTCTGCCGAAAGGCTCCTCTACGCTGACTATCCTGACGGTCATTGGCGACGGCGCGTTTTTCTTCCTGCCGGTCATGGTCGCCGCGTCGGCCTCAATCAAGTTCAAAACCAATATGTCGCTGGCGATCGCGATCGCGGGCGTGCTGCTGCATCCCGGTTTTATCGATCTGATGGCGAAAGCGGCGCAGGGCCAGGCGGTTGACTTCGCCTCGATTCCCGTCACGCCGGTGAAATACACCTACACGGTGATCCCGGCGCTGGTGATGACCTGGATCCTGTCCCATATCGAGCGCATCGTCGATCGCATTACGCCAGCGGTAACGAAAAACTTCCTGAAACCGATGCTGATTGTGCTGATCGCCGCGCCGATCGCCATCCTGCTGATTGGCCCGCTGGGCATCTGGATCGGCAGCGGCATTTCGGCCGTGGTCTATACCGTACACGGCTATCTTGGCTGGCTTTCGGTGGCGATTATGGGCGCCATCTGGCCGCTGCTGGTAATGACCGGCATGCACCGCGTTTTTACGCCGACCATTATTCAGACCATCGCCGAGAGCGGCAAAGAGGGTATGGTGATGCCGTCGGAAATCGGCGCCAACCTGTCGCTGGGCGGCTCCTCGCTGGCGGTCGCCTTCAAAACCAAAAACCGCGAGCTGCGCCAGACCGCCCTCGCCGCCGCGGCCTCCGCTATCGTCGCTGGCATCTCCGAACCGGCGCTTTACGGCGTGGCGGTACGCCTGAAGCGTCCGCTGGTCGCCTGCCTGATTAGCGGCTTTATCTGCGGCGCGGTGGCGGGCGTCGGCGGGCTGGCCAGCCACTCGATGGCGTCGCCGGGACTCTTTACCAGCGTGCAGTTCTTCGATCCCGCTAACCCCATGAGCATCGTCTGGGTGGTGGCGGTGATGGCGCTCTCTGTGGTGCTCTCATTTATTCTGACTCTGATTTTAGGCTTTGAAGATATCCCGGAAAGCGCGCCCGAGGCCAGCGCCTCGCCCGCAAAGGCGGAATCGATCGAGCCCGTTAAGGCAGCCGTTCATCATTGAGGTAATTTATGTCGGAACTGACATTTCCAGCAGGTTTTTTATGGGGTGGCGCATTAGCCGCGAATCAGTCTGAAGGCGGCTATCTGGAAGGGGGGAAAGGCCTGACAACGGTAGATATGATCCCGCACGGCGCCGCGCGCATGCCGGTAAAGCTGGGGCTGGAGAAGCGCTTTAGCCTGCGCGACGATGAATATTACCCCAGCCATGAGGCGATCGATTTTTATCATCGCTATAAAGAAGATATCGCCCTGATGGCGGAGATGGGATTCGGCGTCTTCCGGACCTCCATCGCCTGGAGCCGCCTCTATCCGCGCGGCGATGAACCAGAGCCGAATCAGGAAGGCATTGCCTTTTATCGCAGCCTGTTCGAAGAGTGTAAAAAATATGGCATCGAGCCGCTGGTCACGCTTTGCCATTTTGATGTGCCGATGCATCTGGTGGTGGAGTATGGCTCGTGGCGCAACCGCAAAATGGTTAATTTCTTCGCTCGCTATGCGCGCACCTGCTTCGAAGCCTTTGACGGTCTGGTGAAATACTGGCTGACCTTTAATGAGATAAACATCCTGCTCCACAGCCCTTTTTCCGGCGCCGGTCTGGTGTTCGAAGAGGGAGAAAATCAGGATCAGGTGAAGTATCAGGCCGCGCATCACGAACTGGTCGCCAGCGCCCTCGCGACCCGTATCGCCCATGAGGTCAACCCGGCCAACCAGGTGGGCTGTATGCTGGCGGGCGGCAATTTTTACCCCTGGTCCTGCAGGCCGGAAGATGTCTGGGCGGCGCTGGAGAAGGATCGCGAGAATCTCTTCTTTATTGATGTGCAGGCGAGAGGTGCCTACCCGACGTATGCCGCCCGCCTGTTCCGGGAGAAAGGCGTCACCATTGAGATGGCGAGCGAAGACGCCGACATCCTGAAAAACAGCGTCGATTTCGTGTCGTTCAGCTATTACGCGTCGCGCTGCGCCTCGGCGGAGATGAACGAGCGCAACAGCAGCGCCGCCAACGTGGTGAAGTCTCTGACCAACCCGCATATCAAACGCAGCGACTGGGGCTGGGGCATCGATCCGCTGGGGCTGCGCATCACCATGAATATGATGTATGACCGCTATCAAAAGCCGCTGTTTCTGGTGGAGAACGGGCTGGGCGCGCAGGACAAGGTGGAAGCGGACGGCAGCATTAACGACGACTACCGCATCAGCTATCTGCGCGAGCATATCCGGGCGATGGCGCAGGCGATCGACGACGGTGTGCCGGTGATGGGTTACACCACCTGGGGCTGCATCGATCTGGTCGCCGCCTCAACCGGCGAAATGAGCAAGCGCTACGGCTTTGTCTATGTCGATAAAGATGATCTGGGGGGCGGCACCCTGGCGCGCACGCGTAAAAAATCGTTCTGGTGGTATAAAAAAGTGATCGCCAGCAACGGGCGCGATCTCAACTGACACAGCGTCAGAGAGGCAGCAAAATTCACGGGCGGCAGTTCATTTTTCCCCGCTTATGCCACACTTAACGGACCTGCATTCTGTTAAGGATATCTGATGAATTTTCGCTGCCTCTTTCTGGGCCTGAGTCTGGCGGTATGGAGTCATTCACTGCTGGCTATTCCGCTTCCTCAGCGCCCGCCCGAGAGCCTGCCGCCGGAGCAATATACCAGTCAGGCCAATGATAACAACACGATAACCTGGCGGTTATGGGCGCCTGACGCCAAAGCGGTCGAGGTAGTGACCGGCCCTACGCCCGATCGTTACGTCTCGCATCCTATGACCAAAGACGATCGCGGCATCTGGTCGCTTACCAGCGGACCCATGCAGCCCGGCTTATATGAATACTTTTTTAATGTGGACGGCTTTCGCAGCGTCGACACGGGTAACGCGCTGGCGAAACCGCAGCGTCAGGTGAATACCAGTCTGATTCTGGTGCCCGGCAGCCTGCTGGATGAGCGCAACGTGCTGCACGGCGAGATCCATACCCTGACCTGGCACTCGCCGTCGCTGAACCGCGAACGGCGTATCTCCGTCTGGGTGCCGCCCGGCACGCGCGCCGACTCTCCTCCGCTGCCGGTGCTCTATTACTACCACGGCTTTGGCGATACCGGCCTTTCGGCACTGGTTCAGGGACGGGTGCCGCAAATTATGGATAACCTGCTCGCCGAGGGGAAAATCGTGCCGATGCTGGTCGTGATGCCGGATACTGAAACCGACGCCGCGGGGGCGATACCTGAAAGTTTCGCCCCGGCCACCCGTCGCGAAACCTTCTATCCGCGCAATGCACAGGCGGCGGACAAAGAGCTGACAGAGGAGATTATGCAGCTCGTCGCCGATCGCTATCCGGTGCGGAAAGAGGCCGAAAGTCAGGCGCTGGCGGGGCTGTCGCAGGGCGGCTATCAGGCGCTGGTCAGCGGTATGCGGCATCTCGATAAGTTCGCCTGGCTGGGGATTTTCAGCGGCGTGACCACCGAATCCGTACCCGATTTTCGCGTGGCGGCGCAGCTGAAAAAGCCCGCCGCCATCAACCGTCAGCTAAAACTGCTGACGCTGGTCAGCGGCGAAGAGGACATCATTACCGGGCGCGATATGACCGGCCTCAAGGCGCAGCTGGACCAGCGCGGCATTCACAGCGACTGGCATACTTACCCTGCGCTGGGGCATGAGATGGATGTCTGGCGTCCGGCCTATATTGAGTTCGTACAGAAGCTGTTCCGCCCGGAGAATTAAGGCAGCGTTTTGATCAGGGTCAGCTGGTTTTCATCCTCGCCCTCGCGGTAGCTGACCCGATCCACGCCGGAGAAGATAAGCTGCATACCCCGGCCGCCTTCGCTCAGGTTCTCCAGCGTTAACGGCGCGTCGGGATCGATTACCGGCGGCTGACGCTTCTCCTCTGGCACAGGCACGCCGCTGTCATAGAGCGTTACCGTTACCTCACGGCCGTCATGGCTAAAACAGACCCGGTAGTGCGCCGTCGCATCGTCATGGTAGCCGTGACGAATAATATTGCTTGCCGCCTCGCATAACGCCAGATCGAGCGGATAGATCCAGACCTCGGTCACCGGCAGCCCGGCCAGAAACTGACGCAGCGCGATGCCGAGCGTCGTCAGACTATTAATCGTGGCAGGCAGCCGTAGCGCTTTCTGCTGGGTGTGTTCGGACATTGCTCATCCTCCGTTCAGCGCGGCGAGCGCCTCGCTGCGGTCAGCGCAGAGGGTGAATACCCGATCCATGCGGGTCAGCGAAAACATCGCTTTAATATTGCTGTTGAGCGCGCAGATCACGAGCTGTCCCTTTCCGCTCAGCAGTTTCAGCAGCGAGATCAGCGCGCCCAGGCAGCTACTGTCGATAAAGTCTACGCGCGAAAAGTCGAGAATCAGCGCGGTTTCGCCCTGCTGGATCACCCCCGCCACCGCCTCTTTGAAACGCAGCGCCACCGACGCGTCGAGTCGTCGCACCACCGGCGTGAATACAAAGGCGTTGTCGAGCTTTTCAGTTTCAAATTTCATGTCGCTTCTCCCGTTAAGCCTTGCTGCCGCTCAATCACCAGCAAGGAGATATCATCCGCCGCGGAGACGGCTTCGTCCGATGCCAGACCGCGCCACTGATTAAGTGACTGTTCCACCGCCGCCAGCAGATCCTCCAGCGCGTGCTTATGAAGCGAAGCCAGCAATGTTTCCAGACGCGCTGCGCCAAACATCTGTTGCTCTGCATTTTCGCACTCGCTGATGCCGTCGCTGTAGAGGCAGAGCCGCTCGCCCGGCGCAAGATGAAAGGCGCTCTCGTCCCAGTCCAGATGCTCAAGCAGCCCGACCGGCGGGCCGCCCTCGCCGATTTCACGCACCTCGCCCTCGCCGCTGACGATAAAAGGGGTAGGATGCCCCGCCTGACAGAGCCGCCCTTCGCCGCTGCGGCGATCGATCACGCCGTAAACCATGGTGAAATAGCTGGTGACCTCGGGATGCTGGGCGCAAAAACGCGCATTCAGAATGCGCACCACCTGCGACGGCGGCGTGATGGCCGCGCCGTCGAACAAGAAGGGATCGACCGTGCGGCCATGCAGAAACTGGCGCGCCACCGCCACCGACATCATCGCCGCCGTCACGCCATGCCCGGCGACATCGACGCAGTAAAATCCCACGGTATGGTCATTAAGGGGAAAGAGATGGAACAGATCGCCGGAAACCCATGCGGAGGGCATAAACAGCCAGTCGGCGAAGTAGTCGCCCTGGCGCAGATGATGCGGCGGCAGAATGCTGCGCTGTAGCGTCGCAGCCGCCTGCAAATCCTGTTCGATTTGCGCCAGCGCCTCGCTGAGGCGGCGATTTTTGCTCGCCAGCGTCGCCTCCAGCCGCAGGATACGTTCGCCCGCGTGCAGTCGCGCCTGGAGTTCGACCTGATTAACCGGCTTGCGCAAAAAGTCATCCGCGCCGGCGGCGAAACCGACGCGCAGATCCTCCACGCTGTCGCGCACGGTAAGAACGATAATGTAGATATAGCGATCCTGTAGCTGCTGGCGGATCTGACGGCAAAGCGTCAGGCCATCCATGACCGGCATCTCCCAGTCGCTAATCACCAGGCTCACCGTTTCCTGCGCCAGCAGCGCCAGCGCCTGCTCGCCATTCTCCGCTTCGAAAACCTGATAGCCCCACTGCTGTAGCAGTCCAGCCAGCAGCCTGCGATAGAGCAGTGCGTCATCAACGATTAATACGGATTGAGGCTGAAGCGCATCCATAGAAAACCTCAGAAAGGAAGGAACCAGATAAGCGAGATTGTGCCCTCACGAAATTTGGCATTGGCGCTGCTCCGACCGGGAAAGCGCGTGCCGCTGTAGTTGCTGTACTGGATAGAGAAAGATCCCGGCGTATAGGTTGCATAGCCAAAGCTGTAGCTGTAGTCGCCGTTCCAGGGCTGCTGTTGTTCATGATGCGGAAACCAGAAGGCGGTGGCGCGGATAAAAAAGTGCTGCTTAAAGGTGTAACCGCAGCCGCCCAGCCCGACCTCTTTGTTCGAGCGCAGGTCGTTATCCGCCAGCGAGTAGTAGCGCGGCACCCAGCTGACGCCGAGCTGACAGGTCAGCGCGTCCCCTTTGTTGATGAGCAGATGCTTTTCCAGATCCTTCGGCAGCGAAAATTTATAGGCGAAGGTTAAAGCGCCCTGTTCAAGGTAGGTGCGGCGCGCAGTGCCTGACGGAAACAGGCGGTTTTCGCCATAGTTGCTGTAAACCAGGCTGAAGGTATTTGGATGCCAGTCGTCGTAGCCAAAGCTGTAATGAAAATCCGTATCGTACTTCGAGTAGTTAGTGATCGGCGCGCGCATCGTTATGTTGGCGAACCAGAAACTGTAAGGGGAATACTGCAGGCTGAGATTAAGCAGCTGATTAACCTTTTTCTTTTGTTCCGCGCTCTCTGAGCCGTTAGGGATCGACAGCCACTGATCTTTTAATCCGCTGGAAAAACTCAGCGCGCCGGAAAATTTATTTTTGTTGCCGGCAAAAAGACGTCCCCAGCGGCTTGAGACGGCCGCCGCCGGTACCGACTCATCATGCATTGCGGCCGCTCCGCTGTCGGACGAGGCGGCGCAGGCAGGCATCGCCGCGCTGGCGACGAAGGCGATCATCAGCAATCCTGCTCCTCTGGCCGGAAGCCCAGGGTGAATCATGCAGCGCTCCTCGCTTAATTAGGGATAAAACGACCGCCAATCTCTTTTTTCGCCATCCACCACAGCAGCCCAAGGGCCGCCATATGAATAAGCGTGTTGCGTAGCCACGCCTGGTGCCAGAGGTCGAAATGGACGAACTGGCTGACCGCCATCACGACAAAGACGTGCAAAATAAAGGTGTAAAGCGAGTGCTGTCCCAGCGGAATAAGAAACCAGCCGAAGGCGCGTTCAATGGGCCGCCAGCAGAAAGTCAGCACCAGATAAACCAGCAGCATCAGGCTGAAGTCGTTCAGCACGCGGCAGGGCCCGAGCGCATTTTTGCTGGCGAGATGGTAATAAAACCAGTTGAAATCGGCGGGCGGGATAACGTGCAGCAGCAGAAACGAAGGCATAAAGGGGTTGGTATGGTTCTGCGCGACGAACATCATGACGAGCGCGTAGATCACCATCAGACCCATCACGATATAGCCGCCCGGCGTGCGCGCCAGCGACATCAGTTCATCCTTGTACCAGCCGCAGCACATTCCCAGCACATAGATAAACTGCCAGGCGAGCAGCGGGAAGGCAAACTCGAACTCCGCGACGGTCAGCCGCGTCGGCCAGAGGTGATAGCTGACGTAACCCGCAAGGGAGGCCAGCAGCAGCCATCCCACGCGACGGCTCTGCAGCAGCGCCAGAAAAAGCGGGCTGGCCAGCAGCAGGCAGATATAAAGTCCGAGGATCTGCGTCTGATGCGGTCCGATTTGCAGATAGAGAATGATATTGAACCAGGTCTCTTTAATCTGCGGCGTGGTGGGAAACAGCGACCAGACGGTGCCGGAATAGCGATCGACGAAGTGGGTCACTTCAAAGGTGTTGATAAAAGGGAGGCGCGACAGCAGCAGCATGATAAAGATGATGGTCAGATTGACCAGATAGATTTTCCCGGCTCGCCGCCACAGGTTCCAGCTTACGGTTAACAGCACCTCTTTTTGCAGTCGCTGACGGTTGAGCATGCCGAGCATAAAGCCCGACAGAATAACGAAACCTTCCGCGCCGGTGGTCAGCCCGAACCGCTCCCAGGTAAAGATATTAATCAGCGACAGCAGCTCGGTATGCGCCACCACCATCATCACCAGCGCAATGCCGCGCAGCATATCGACACGCAGATCGCGCTTGCCGGGCACGGCATAGCGCCACGCACGCCAGTCGACGCTTACCGCTTTAGGCTCAAACGCCACATCCGCCATAAATCATTACCGTAAGTGATGTAAGTATTCTTGTTAGTTAAATTAAACAGATCTTTACTCTGTAAGAAGAAGTTTAGCGCTGTTGCCGTTTAAGTCACGCCGAAATGAAAAAATTCTCAATCACCTTGTAAATACCTGTAATTTAATACTATATAAATCTAAACAAGCTGACTGATGGTAAAGCTGTTAATCTTTCGGCGTAAGCGGCAAGGTATAACCATAAAAATTATTTACTTATTGTTATTTGTTAAGTTAATGAATTGATTATTGCATCCAGGTGAAAAGATAACCAACAGACGCTTCCGCTATCGAAACGAGACGCCATGGATTATTACTTTTCACGCTTTGAACATCGCCGTCCGCCTGCCCCGCTTCATACGCCGCTCTGGGTGATGAGGCTCTGGCAGGTGCTGGCCGTTGCTGGCCTGATACTGGGCGCGAACTACATCCGCTGGCGCTGGATGGAGTCGCTTAATATGGACGCGCTCTGGTATGCCGTTCCGCTGGCGCTGGCGGAAACGCTCGCCTGGCTCGGCACGCTGCTCTTCACCATTAATATCTGGCAGGTGAAAGATCCGCCGTGTCCGGCGCCGCCCGAGGAGATTAATCAGTGCCTGCCTGAACAGGACCGCACCGATCCGCGGCCGCCGAAGGTGGATCTCTTTATCGCCACCTACTCTGAAGATCCTGAGCTGGTGCGTCTCTCTATCCGGGATGCGCTTAAGCTGACCTATCCCACGCCGCTCGATCTCGCTATCCATGTGCTGGACGACGGCCGTCGACCGGAGATGCGCGCGGTCTGCGAGCAGGAAGGGGTGAATTACATCACCCGTGAAAACAATATCGGCTTTAAGGCGGGCAACATTCGCAACGGTATGGAGCAGACCGACGGCGATTTCCTGGTGATCTGCGATGCGGATACCCGCGTTTTTCCCAGCCTGCTGGCCAATACGCTGGGCTATTTCCGCGATCCGGATGTCGCCTGGGTACAGACGCCGCAGTGGTTTTACGATCTGCCTGAAGGGGAACGCCTCTCCGCCTGGCTGCGCCGCCGCGCCGGTCTGCCGGGCTATCTTATCGGCCGCGCGACAGAAGGTCTGTTTGGTCGGCTGACCATCGGCAACGATCCTTTTTTCAACGATCCGCGCATGTTTTACGACGTTATCCTGCGCCGCCGCAACTGGGCGAACGCGGCGTTCTGCTGCGGCGCGGCTTCGGTGCACCGCCGCGAAGCGGTAATGCAGGCGGCGCTGCGCAGCTATGTTTTTAGCGTCGAAGAGGAGATATCACGCCATACGCGCGATATCCGCGATGAGGAGATGCGCGCCACCCTGAGCCAGGCGATGCGCCCGCATGTTATTGCCGATACGGAGCTGACGCCTTACAAGTTCCACGTCTCGGAAGATATCTACACCTCTATCGTGCTGCACGGCGACAGCGGACGCCGCTGGCGTTCGGTTATGCATCCCGGCATCGAGTCCAAAATGCTTTCGCCGCAGGATCTGCTGACCTGGATGATTCAGCGCTTTAAATATGCGGCGGGTTCGCTGGACATTCTGTTCCATGACAAAATATTCAGCCGCCGCCGTTTTAAGCTCAGCCTCGGCCAGACCCTGATGTACGGCACCACCTTCTGGTCCTATCTCGCCTGTATCTGGAATACCGTTTTCCTGATCTCGCCGCTTGTTTATCTCTTTACCGGCATTCCCCCCGTCTCCGCCTATTCGACTCCGTTCTACCTGCACTTTTTGCCCTTTTTTATCGTGTCGGAGCTGGCGTTTATGTTCGGTACCTGGGGCATTTCCGCCTGGGATGGACGATCGTCCTATCTCGCCTTTTTCTCCGTTAACCTGCGCGCCCTGGGCACGGTGCTGCGCGGCGAGAAAATAAAGTTTCACGTCACGCCGAAAGAGCGACAGTCGGGTCGGTTTCTCTATCTGGTGAAGCCGCAGCTGGCTATCGTGGCGCTGACGCTGCTCGGCTTGATCTGGGGAGGCATTCAGGTGGCGCGCGGCAACGTCGACGATCCCTCGGGCTATGTCATTAATATTTTCTGGGGGGCGGTCAATATCGCCGCCATGATGCCCATGATTATGGCGGCGATGTGGACGCCGCCTGCCACGCAGGAGGCGGAAGCGGAATGAGCCTGAAATCGGGCATTTACAGCGCGCGCAGCTATCTCACCATTCTGATCGGCTTTTTGATCGGCTTCGCCATTGTTTTGTGGGTCGAGCGACAGATGCCGACGCGCGTTGAGAGCACAGACGGCATCGTACTCAGCAAGTCGTTCCCGCCTCTGCCGCAGCAGCGTGAGCTGACCTTTGACGAGGCAGTCTGGGCGCGTATCGCCTGGCAATATTTTGTTAATAACACCCAGGCGAACGGGCTGGTGAATGCCGAAGCGGACAAGCCCTGGCTCAGCCTGTGGAGCACCGGCAGCTACTTGCTCGCGGCTATCGCGGCGAAACAGCTCGCCATTATCCCCGATGCGGAGTTCGACGACCGGATTGCCTCGGCGCTCGACGCGCTGGGCCAGCTGCCGCTGAAGCCAGACGGCTTGCCCGCCGCCTTCTACGAAGCCGATACGCTAAAGGCGCTGCCTTCGCCAGATGAAAACGCGGGATCGGCCATTGATATGGGACGCCTGCTGATGCCGCTGCAGATCCTGCTGTGGCGCTATCCGCAGCACGCGGCGGCGGTCAGTCAGCTGCTTTCACGCTGGCAGCTCGCCGGTCTGCTGCAAAGCAGCGGGCCGCAGGGCGCGAGTTTGCCGGTCAATCGCTGGGTGATCCGCACTGACGATCCGCGCGGCAGTTACGGCTATCGCCTCTATGCGGGCAGCGTGCTGCGGCTGATCAACGCCGCAGCCGGTCTGGCGGTCAGCCAGCCGCCGGACGGCCTGAAGCTGGTCGAGATCGACGGCCATGCGGTGCCCGATGAGGGGCTGCGCACGCCCTGGGGCAAGCAGCCTTCTCTGGTCAGCATGCCCTATCTGCTGACCGGGCTTGAGCAGGGCTTTGACGCCCGCAGCGGCGAAATCACCTGGCGCATTATGCAGATCGTGCAGAACCGCACCGGTACGCCTTCCGACGCGGGTGTGATCAACAGCGACTACGCCGAGCAGGCGCCCGATTTCGTCGGCGCGCTGCCGGGTAGCCAGCCGCTGCCCATTCAGAATATCCATGCCAGCGCCAGCGAGTCGCTCGCCAGTCACGCCCTCACCTCGACCCGCTCCGCCTTCGCCTGGTATGCGCTGTTCCGCAACCGCTGGAGCGAGGCGCTGCGCAAAGAGATGCTGCCGATGATTGAACCCGGCAAGGGCTGGAAAGCGGGTTTCAACGCCGACGGCTCGGTTAACGCCGCTATCGATGCGGATACCAATGCGATGGTGCTGGAAAGCCTCTCCTATATCGCCCATGGGCAGCTACTTTGCCTGGCCTGTCTCGCCGCCCCTTCACCCGTTCAGCAGCCGCAGCAACAAGGAGTAACATCGAAATGAGATTTTTATGGCTTCGTCAGTCCGGCTTCGCTGCCCTGCTGGCTGCGCTGATGCTTCTGTCACCCGCTATAAAGGCGGCTATCAGCCTGCCCGCGTCAGATTACAAGGTGCGCCATGGCGAGCTGACCGAGCGTGAAATGGCGGTGGCGAAAACCGCCTGGTCCTATTTCGTGGCGAACTATCAGCCCACTACCGGGCTGGTAAATGCGGTAAACAAATACCCCTCCACCACCATGTGGGACAGCGCCTCCTACCTGGCGGCGTTAACGGCGGCGCGCGAGCTTGGCATTATCGATAAGGCGGAGTTCGACCGCCGTCTGCTGCAATTCCTGGCGACCCTGAACAAGCTGGTGCTGTTTCAGAATCAGGTGCCTAACAAGGCCTATAACACCATTACCGGCCAGAAAGTGGACTACCTGAACAAACCGGGGGAGATCGGTTTCTCCGCTATCGATATCGGCCGTATGCTGCTCTGGCTGAAAATTATCAAAGAGCGCTACCCGGAACATGGCAACAGTATCGACAACGTGGTGCTGGGCTGGGATTTTACGCACGTTGTGGATGACTGCGGCACGCTTTATGGCGCCTATCTCGACGGCAATAAACAGCCGCAGTATGTTCAGGAAGGGCGTCTTGGCTATGAAGAGTACGCTGCGGCAGGCTATCAGCTGTGGGGATTCTCCACCTGTCAGGCCAGCCGCCCTGAACCTTACGCGCTGGCCGATATCTACTGCGTGCTGGTACCTTACGACACGCGCGATCCGCGCATGACCAGCCAGCACAACTATGTCGTGACGGAGTCCTACCTGCTGCACGGGCTGGAAATGGGCTGGGACAACGCCGACGACCGGGATAACGACGCCACCGGCTTCAGCCATCCGTGGATGAAAAATTTCGCCGACCGCGTTTATCAGGCGCAGGAAAACCGCTACATGATCACCGGCGTGCTGACGGCGCGATCGGAGCATCAGCTCGATAAATCCCCTTACTTCGTTTACGACACGGTTTACAGCGACGGCTATAACTGGAACACCATTACCGACAAGGGACAGTATGTGCCTAACGTGGCGGCGGTATCGCTTAAGGCCGCGCTTGGCATGTGGGTGTTGTGGAACTCGCCCTATACCGACCGCCTGTTCGACGCCATCGAAAACGCCGACGAGAAAGACAAAGGCTATTACGAAGGGCTGTATGAAAACGGCGACGGGCCAATCAAAGAGTTCACCGCCAACAATAACGGCATCATGCTGGAAGCGCTGCTGTTTAAAAAAGAGGGCAAACTGCTGCGCTTCAACAGCAACGATCCGCGTAAAGCCAGCTATGCGCCCTCGATGTGGGAGAAGCGGCTGGTCGATATTTTTGAACCGAACAACACGCCGCGCAACCGCCCGTTCCTTAACGTAACGCCAGGCATTAAGAACTGGTGTGAGCAGAGCGGCACAGCCGTACGCAGCGCCCCGTCGTGCCGGGCCTGCAAGTGCGCGCGCTGCGACAGCCAGGCGCCCGTTAAGTTACCGCCGGTGGCGACGACATGCCTAAAACAGTAATCCGCATAAGTCTCGCGCTGCTGCTGGCGATAGTGCTGGTTATCGGTCTGCTGGCCTGGAATCAGGCGGCAGGCTGGCGCTGGCTGGTGAACGGCGGCTGGCACACTACCGCGCGGCTCGGCGCGCTGAACGATCAGGAGCGACGCTGGGCGACCATCGCCTGGCGCTATTTTGAGAATAACCTCCAGCCGCAAACCGGGCTGGTCAACGGCAGCGATAACCGTCCTGTGGTCAGCCTCTGGCAGATGGGCGACACCCTGATCGCGCTCACCGCGGCGCGCCAGCTCGATTTGATCGACGATGAGGTGTTCGATCGACGGCTGACGCAGATCCTCGGCACCCTGAATCGTTTGCCGCTCACGTCAGCCAACGTACCTAACTTGCTCTACAGCGCCACCAGCGTTGCCATGGTGGGCTACGCCAATACGCCGCAGGTTGTCGGCTGGTCGGCGAAGGATATGGCGCGGCTGATGATGGCGCTGCGCATCGTGGCGGCGTTTCATCCTCAGTACAGCGAATACCTGGAGCGCGTGATTTTGCGCTGGGATTTTTGTCGCGTAGTGGATGATAAAGGGCAGCTCTATGCCGGACAGATGCGCGATCAAAAGCTGACGCCGCAGGCTGAAGGCCGTCTGGGCGACAGCGAATACAGCGCGGCAGGATTCGGACTCTGGGGGTTCGCCAATGATCAGTCGCTCCGCCCGCCTGCGCAGCATGTCATTATCGACGGGCTGGCGCTGGATATTGATGCGCGCGATCCGCGCACCACCTGGACGCCGGCGACGATCACCACCACGCCTTATGTGCTGAGCGGAATGGAGTACGCCTGGACGCTGCCCGGCGCCGATCGCGATATCGTCACGCTTCAGCGCCAGCGCGCCAGCAATGTCTATCGCGTGCAGGAGATGCGCTGGCAGCAGAAAAACATCCTGACCGCCCGCAGCGATTTCAATATTTCCGCCCCACCCTGGCACGTTAACGACACTATTTTCGCCAACGGCTACGCCTGGAACACGCTGGCTGACGACGGCAAATGGGTGCCGCGTCTGGCGCAGGTCTCGACCCGCGCGGTGTTCGGACTCTGGGCATTGTGGCAGACCCCCTTTACCGACGCGCTGATGAGCATGACGCAGCGGCAAAACGATCCGCAGCGCGGCTGGTTTGAAGGGCGCGTCGAGGCGACGGGCGACTACAACCGCGCCATTACGCTCTCCACCAACGCCATGGTGCTGGAAGCGCTGCTGTTTAAGGCGAACATGGGCGCGCTGCTGCGCGACAGCGAGCTGAGCGATCAGAGCTATTTCCGTCGCCAGCTGGAAGATCCTTTTACCGCGCCGAAACGCTGTTTTCCTCTTAACAACGCTGCTCTGAGCGGCAACCTGAATTAAGGAGGCGTGATGCCTGAAAGCCAGCTTCCTAAAGCGCTCGACTCGCTGCGCGCGGCGGTGCTGATGTATGACGATAAGGAGCGTCTGATCGCCTTTAACCATCAGGTAGTGCGCTTCTATCCCGGCATAGAGCAGCGCATTCGCCTTGGCATGACGCTGTCGCAGCTGGCGGAGGAGTTCATCACCTCAGCCTTTATGACGGAAAATCAGCAGGGTCGTCAGGCGATGATCGATAACCTGATCGGCCGCTGCCGTCTCGATAATCACAGCGAAATGCGCCGTATCGGCAACCGCCAGGTCTTTGTGCAGCACAACCGCACGCCGGAAGGCGGCATCGTCAGCCTGCATATTGATATGTCGGGATTCGAACTGATTAACGAATCCCGCCGTCAGCTACACGCCGATTTTGTGCTGGCGGCGGAATCCACCCAGATTGGCATCTGGGACTGGCAGCAGGAAAACGATCTGCTGCAGGTCAATGACGCGCTGCTCAATATGCTGGGTTATCCGCGCGAGACCTGGCACTACAGCGCCAGCTTCCTTGATACGCTGCTGCATCCCGACGATCGCGAGCCGCTGCAACAGCTCTTCTCCAGCGCCAGCAATCAGCAGCTGCCGGTATTTGAAAGCGAAATTCGTTTGTTACACCGTAACGGGAACTACCGCTGGATGTTGCTGTCGGGTCAGGTGGCGAGCGTCACCGTCAAAGGCGAAACCGCGCGCGTTATCGGTACGCTGCAGGACATCACCAAACGCAAAGAGGCGGAGCAGCTTTCACTGCAGGCGCTCGCCGCCGCGCGCGCCGCAAACGAGGCGAAGAGTATTTTCCTCGCCAATATGAGCCATGAGATCCGCACGCCGATGAACGGCATCCTCGGCATGACGCAGCTCTGTCTTGATACCCAGCTGACGCCTGAGCAGCGCGAATATATGACGCTGGTCTACCACTCAGCGCACACGCTGCTGCGGGTTATCAACGATATTCTCGATTACTCTAAAATCGAGGCGGGGAAAATCGAGCTGGATGAGGAAGAGTTTCAGCTGCGGGCGTTTCTGCATGGGCTGATGCGGCCGCTGATGCCTGCCGCTTCGGAAAAAAATGTCGAGCTGCTGGTCAATGTTGCGCCGGATGTGCCCGATACGCTGACGGCGGACAGCGTGCGGCTGCGCCAGGTCCTGACCAATCTCGCCAGCAATGCGCTGAAATTCACCCCTTCCGGCGAAGTGGAGCTTTCCGTACGGCGCGATGCGCAGACCCACCGCCTGCGCTTTCAGGTGCGGGATACCGGCATCGGCATCCCTGCTGACAAGCAGAAGCTGATTTTCGAGTCATTCAGCCAGGCGGACACCTCGACGACGCGCAAATATGGGGGAACCGGCCTGGGGCTGACCATCTCCGCGCGACTGGTGGAGATTCTGGGCGGCGAGCTTACCGTAGAGAGCGAGCCGGGCAAAGGCAGCGTCTTTAGCTTTACCCTGCCTGCGCCGCCGCAGCCCGTCAGCGACGCACTAAAAACGTCCCCGCGTTTCGGCAGCGTGCCGGTGCTGGTGGTGGACGATAACGCCACCAACCGCCTGATTATGAGCGATATGCTGCGCAATATGGGCTTATTGCCCAGCCTGGCGGCCAGCGCCGCTGACGCGCTGGCTATGCTGCAAACGCACGCCGGTTTTCCGCTGATCCTGCTGGATGCGCAGATGCCGGATAAAGATGGCATGACGCTGGCGCAGGAGATCAAATCCACGCCTGCGCTGGCCGACTGTCAGATCATTATGCTCAGCTCCATGAGCCGCTTTATGGATGCCGATCAGCTTGCCCGCATCGGCGTGAACTACTTCCTCGGCAAACCGGTCGACCAGCGCGAGCTGTATGACGTTCTGATACAGGCGCTTGCGCTGCAGCCCGCCAGCGACGCCGCGCCTGCCCAGCGCGTGCGCGATCTCGCCGCCAGCGCAGAGCACCCGCTGCGCATTCTGCTGGCTGAAGATAACCTGGTGAATCAGAAGCTGGCCGCACATTTTCTCACGCGGCTGGGCCACCAGTTCGCCATTGTCAGCAACGGCCTCGAGGCGCTTGAACAGCTGGATAAGGAAAAATGGGATCTGATCCTGATGGATCTGCAAATGCCCGAACTGGATGGTGAGCAGGCGACGCGCCTGATCCGCGAGCGCGAAGCGAGCCGCCCCGGTCGATCGCATCAGCGCATTATCGCCATGACCGCGCACGCCATGAAGGGGGATAAGGAGTTTTGCCTGCAACACGGCTTCGACGGCTATCTGGCGAAGCCGGTAAGTCTGGAAACGCTTAACGACGAGATACTGCGCGTCATCACCCTGCTTGCGCCCGCGCAGCCCGCTGCGCCCGCATCGCCGCCCGATCGTCAGACGCTGGCGACGCGTCTCGGTCTGGATGACGCGCTGCTGAGTGAACTGCTGACCCTGTTCGCCGACGGGCTGCCGGAAATGATAGCGCAGTTGAAAAGCGCCCTGAGCGAACAGGATATGACGCGCATTCGCCGCCTGGCGCACAAGCTGCGCGGCGAAGCCTCTACGTTCGGCTTCGACGCCTTCACCCGGTTTTTACAGTCGCTGGAAGATTCGGCTCGCGAGGAAACGCAGCTGGAGAGCGCTGCCTTAATCACCCAGCTGGAGCAGCAGTCTGATCTGCTCTCCGCCCAACTTCGCCAACTGCAGGAGAAGTCATGATGCGTTACGCCCTGTCGCTGAGCGTACTGTTTTGCGCGCCGCTGTTTGCGGCGCAACTTTCCCCGCCTGAGAGCTGGTCGCTGGCGGGAGAGTGGCGCGCCCACGACGCAAATGACGCCGATTTTGTTGGCTGGCGCGGCAGCGACCAGACCTGGCGTAAGCTGCGCGTGCCGGCTAACTGGTACAGCGCCGGCTGGGATCACCAGGGCGCGCTCTGGTATCGCACCCAGTTTTCCCTGCCGAAGCAGGCAGCCGATCGGCTGGCGACGCTGGAGTTCGACGGCGTTGACTACTTCGCCGACGTCTGGCTTAACGGACAGAAGCTGGCGCAGCATGAAGGCTATTTCCAGCGTTTCGCGGTAGACATTACCGGCAGCCTGACGCGCCATAACCAGCTGGCGGTACGCGTCGACAGCCCGCTGGAAGATCCGCAGAAGAACTGGCCGCTGCGTAAAAATCTGATGAAAGGCATTCTTAACCAGCACGACTCCCGACCAGGAGGCGCCTGGTCGCCGCAGGGCCAGGACGCCAACTCCGGCGGCATCTGGTCGCCGGTCAGATTGCGCCTGAGCCGCAGCGTAGCGATCGATAATGTGATTCTCCGGCCGGACTGGTCGCAGGGCCTGACGCAGCCGCGCCTGCGCGTTGAGTTTGTCTATCGCGCCCCGGCATCCAAAGCGGCCACGCTGGATCTGACCGCGCGGCCCGATAATTTCAGCGGAGGCGCCTATCATCTGCAGCAGAGCGTGACGCTTCAGCCAACCGGCAATGAGCCGCAGCGCATCGCCGTCACCCTGCCGATGCCGAAGGCGCAGCTCTGGTGGCCGAAGGGCTACGGCAAACCGGCGCTCTATCAGGTGCAGGTCAAGCTGCGCGACGAACAGGGCATCCTCGACCAGCGCAGCAGCCGTACAGGTTTACGCCAGATTGTGGAGCAGGCGCAAAATCAGGGCTGGCTGATTAACGGTCAGCGTCTGTTTATTCGCGGCACCAACTATATCGGCTCCCCCTGGCTCAGCACCATGAACAAGGCGCGCTACGGGCGTGATTTCGATCTGGTCGAGCGGATGAACGCCAACGCTATCCGCGTGCATGGCCATGTGGCGAGCCGCGCGCTCTATCAGGCGGCGGATGAGCGCGGGCTTTTGATCTGGCAGGATGTGCCGCTGCAGTGGGGCTATAACGACACGCCCGCCTTCGCCGATAACGCCGCCAGACAAACCCAGGAGATGATCGAGCAGTTCGGCAACTCGCCCGCTATCGTGGTCTGGGGCGGGCAAAACGAGCCGCCGTTTAATTCGCCGTGGATGGGCAAGCGTTTTCCCGACTGGAATAAAGATCTCAACCGCAACCTGATGCAGCGCGTGGCCGATACGCTGGCGAAAGATAACAGCCGTATCGTCCATCCGTTCTCCGCCGTCGAGGAGCACTACTGGGCTGGCTGGTACTTTGGCACCATGGCGAACCTGCTGGAGCCGGCGAAAACCGCCACCATTACCGAGTTCGGCGCGCAGGCGCTGCCGGAGCTTGCCACGCTGCGCACCTTTATCCCGCGCAGTGAACTCTGGCCTGCCACCACCCAGCCGGGCGATCCTAAATGGACGCGCTGGAAGTACCATAATTTCCAGCCCATCCAGACCTTTCAGAATGCGAAAATCTCACGCGGCGAGAATATTCACACCTTTATCGCCAATACCCAGCGCTATCAGGCGCAGCTTGTCGCCCTCGCGGCGGAAAGCTATCGCCGCCAGCGTTTTCAGCCGGTTACCGCCCTCTTTCAGTTTATGTTCGTTGAAACCTGGCCCTCTGCCAACTGGGGCGTGGTGGACTATTTACGCCATCCCAAAGCGGGCTATTTCGCGCTGAAGCGCGCCTATCAGCCGCTGCTACCTTCGATAGAACCGAAGAGTCTGGAGTGGAAGGCCGGACAGCCGGGGCAGTTTAATCTGTGGGCGATTAACGATTTGCCGGTGGCGTACAAAGGCACCCGGCTGGAGTGGCGCATAGCCCAGGGCGATAAGGTTCTGGCGCAGGGCAAGCAGCAGGTGGACATCGCGGCCGACAGCGGTAAAAAAGTGGTGGAGCTGCCGGTGACACCGTCACGAAATGGAACGCTGCGCGTGTCGGTGAAAATTGTCAATGGAGAGAACCGTTTGCTGGCGCGTAACCAGATGGAGTTTGAGGTTGCGCCATAGCCTTTCGGGCGTTAGCCCGCTAATCGCGTGAGCCAGTTTATCAATGCTTCGCTGCCCGGCTGGCTGCGCGAACGCTGCGGCCACGCCAGAAAGTAAGGTTTACTGAGCGGCAGACTCAGCGTATCGACCATCACCAGGTCGCCACGCGCCAGTTCAGCGGCGATCAGCCGCTTTTGTCCCAGCAGTAACCCCGCGCCGGATACGGCGGCGTCTATGGCCAGCGAGGTGAGATTAAAACGTAACGCCGGTTGCGGCGCCGCGCCTGCCATTCCCTTAGCGAGAAACCAGCTACGCCAGTCAGGCAGAAAACGCCCTTCATTGCCCCAGTCGAGATGAATCAGCGGCGCCTGACTGAGCGCGCTTCCAGGCGGATAACGCTGTAGCAGAGCCGGGCTGGCTACCGGCACGACCTCATCCAGAAACAGACGTTGCTTATCCAGCTGCGGATAACGCTCTTCACCGAAACAGATGACAAAATCCGCTGGCGTGGCGTTAAAATCCACCTGCGCATGAGTGCCATACAGCGATAAATCGATATCCGGACAGTGTTCACACCACTGCATGATATGGGGTAGCAGCCACTTTGAAGCCAGCGCAGGCAGCGCGTAGAGTGTCAGCTTCGGCATGACGGCAGCATGACGCAGGTTCTGCTGGCCGAGATGCAGAATGTCAAAGGCTTCGGTCACATAGCGCAGGTACTCTTTGCCGGTCTCGGTTAACATTACCCCGCTCTGGGTACGCACAAACAGCGCGCTGCCAAGCTGCTCCTCGAGCTGGCGGATTTGCTGACTTACCGCCGCAGGCGTCAGCGCCAGCTGAGCGGCGGCCTTCGCCAGACTGCCCAGCTCCGCCGCAACCTTGAACGCCTGAATAACGCTGATTTTAGGTAACCGCGGTGACTGAGCAGGCATTAAGCTTTCCTTAACAGGCCGTTAAATTTATATCGTTATGCATTAACATATCAGCAAGTTACAGTTTTCAACCACCTGAAATGATGAGAACTGCCGCTATGTCCGCTTTGATCCGTTTTGATTTACACCCGCTTGCCGACGCCGACTGGCGGCGCGATTGCCGCGAACAGCTCAACCAGCACGGCGCGCTGGTGCTGCGTCAGTTTTTACAACCCGCCGCGCTGCAGGCCATCATTGCCGAAGGTGAGGCGCAGCGCCATCAGGCATATCACACCCTCAGCAAGCACAATGTCTATTTGATGAAGCCTGATGAAGCCTATAGCGCCGATCATCCGCGCAACCGTGATGTGAGCAGCACCAAAGGCTGCATCACCGACGATCTTATCGCCGCTGATTCGCCGCTGCGCCAGCTCTATAATGATGCGCTGTTTAAACATTTTCTGTGCGATGTGCTGGGTGAAACCGCGCTCTATCCCTATGCCGATCCCCTCTCCTCCATCAACCTGCACTATGCGCCGGATGGACAAGAGCTTGGCTGGCATTTTGATAAATCCTCTTTCGCCATCACCCTGCTGGTGCAGAAGCCGCGCGCTGGCGGCGTGTTCCAGTATGTGAAGGATCTGCGCGACGCCGATGCCGGAGAGATGAACTTTGACGGCGTTGCCGCCGTACTGGATCAGCGGCACCCGGTTGATGCGCTGGCGATTGAGGCCGGGGATTTAGTGCTGTTCCGCGGGCGCAATTCATTACACCGCGTGACGCCCACCGAAGGCGATATCACGCGGATGCTGGCCGTGCTGGCTTATAATACGCAGCCGGGCATTGCGCTGTCTGAAACCGCACGCATGACCTTTTATGGACGGTTGTGATCGAGACTTAATAAACCCTCCCATCCCCGCCTGAAAATCTGCTGGGTGCGAAACGCCACCAGATCGCGCCAGTCGCGATCTGCGGGCCAGAAGCCTTCCACCAGGCGTTGTTTGATAGTGCGCCCCGCTTCGCTGGCCGGGTCGCCCTGCAAATGCAGCCAGTGGTCTTCGCGTACCCGACGATGCATCTCTTCGCCGGGAAAGGTGCCGCACTCCACGACCAGCGGCAAAATATGCGTATCGGGCAACGCGTTCAGCAGGAACGGCGAGAGATATCCCGTGGCGGTGGCGGTCACGCCGGTTTCACTCTCCCGTCCGGGGCCGGTGAACAACAGCGTCAGCCATTCACCATAGATCCTTTTTCCCCACTGATGGGCGTCGACAGGCTGTTCGGCAATAGAGAGCAGCATCGGATGTCCCCAGGCTCCGGCTCCGGTATGCAAATCAAAGCTGAGTAGGGTCGTCGCATGTGAAAGATGATGCTCAATAATGCTTTGCAGAGTGCGATAAGACCAGCTGGGTTGCTGGCCGCCATAGAATAAGCCGTCGGCAAACTGATATTGCCCCGCTTCCACTACGCGTTTAATCGCTAACCAACCTGCACTGTTAAGGGTTTCCTGCAGCAGCTGGTCAGCTTTAGCCCGCTCGCCGTGGTAGATCCCGTGCCACTCAGCGTAATCCGCGTTGGCGGGCGCAGCCTGACTGAAATCGATAAAGTTACGGTTGAGATCGATATTGTCTTCATTGACGCGCCGCAGATGGGCCGCACCCCAGGGGTTAAGCAGGTGCAGCAGCACAATCGCAGTATCATCGGGTAAGGAGGTGAGACTGAACTGATTGAGCCAGTTAATCTGACTGTCAGATCCGTAATAGCCTTCCACGCCGTGCGTACCGGAGATTATCAGCATCACTTTAGAGGCGTGGAGATCGCCCAGTACGGCAACATCTGTGTAAAGGGGCTCGCCCTGTGGGCCTGGCAGCGGATGTTTATACGAGGTCAGGGTGCCGTTTTGGCGAGCAACAGCAGCAACAAAGCGGCCGCGTTGAGAGGTGTAATGTGGCAGTTCGGTCATGGCTTCTCCTGCGGCTGGCTGCGTCCGCCCCCCTTACCGCTGCCCCTTTCAGCAGCGGCTACGGGCAAAAACGCGTAAGTCATTAAGGATAGACCTTAAATTCAAAATACTTCTTCGCCAGCCGATCGTAGGTTCCGTTAGCATGCAGCGCCGCCAGCGCCTCATTAATCAGCTTCAGGTGGACCGCGTCACCCTTGCGCAGGCCAATACCGACGCCGTTGCCAAGCAGCGCTTTATCAACCAGCGTTGCCTTAATAACATAATTTTTGCCTTCCGGCGTATTCAGGAATCCCTGAGCCGCTGACACCGCATTCGCCAGCGAGCCGTCAAGACGACCAGCCACCAGATCCGGATATATCTCCATCTGGTTTGGATAGGAGACGATATTGACCCCTTGCGGCGCCCACTTCGCTTTCGCATAGGTTTCCTGAATGGTGCCCTGCGCCACCCCAATATTCTTGCCGCGCAGTGTGCTGGTGTTCTCTGTCAGGGCGCTGTTCTTCGGCGTCAGCAACGCGCTCGGCGTGATGTAGAGCATATCGCTAAAATCCACCTGCTCGCGACGCTTCTCCGTCATCGACATTGCCGAGAGAATGGCATCAAACTTCTTCGCCTGTAACGCCGGGATGCTGCTATCGAAGCCTGTCTGCACCCACTGGCACGTCACCTTCGCCTGCGCGCAAATGGCATTGCCCAGATCAATATCAAATCCCTGGAGCGAGCCATCGCTGGCTTTGGATTCAAACGGCGGAAAGGTGGGATCAACGCCAAAACGCAGCGTCTGCTCAGCAGCAGAGAGTTGGCTAAACGCGCTGAGCGAAAGCAATAAAGCGAGGGGCAAACTTTTTTTCATTATTATCTCCAGCAGGCGGGACATTAAATAACGGCATGCAGAACTAATAACATGGCGAACGGATCGCCACCACTAAAAACGCAGATTAACTGAGAGGAAATGCTTATATTTGTTAGCACTTTAGCGGATGTTTATACGCAATTAAAATTTACTTAATGCGGTCGTCTTATTTTTGCCCTAATTCGTCTCGGGCCGAGGGGGCGGCCAGTCAGAGAGCGTTCCTTTCGCGCGTCACAAGCGCTGCGCGCGCGGCTAATGCCAGTCATCATTCCACCGTTGAGTTCCCCAGGACACCTTCGCTTCCATGCTGGCTTTTCTTGCTCGGCGCCCAACATGAACGTTATTCATGTTCAGTGAATTTAAATCACTTTTACTCAATGCATGACTCAGGCATAAAAGATGCAGAGTTGTTAACTAATAGTAATATGAAGAGTAGTGGATGAGAAAACAAGCAAAGAAAATCGGGATATCCTGAGCAGCAACAATTAAGAGCAAGTTTCACATCATAAATTAGGATACCAGATTACGATGACTCAAAATTTCAGCTTCGCTATTAAACGCCTTCGTTTCGACGAGAACTATAACCCTTCTGAAAATACGCGCATTACGACCAACTTTGCTAATTTAGCCAGGGGGGCGAAACGCCAGGAGAACCTGCGCAATGCGTTAGTGATGATAGACAACCGGTTTAATTCGCTGGCGCACTGGGATAACCCTAAAGCAGACCGCTATGCCGTCGAGCTTGATATCATTTCCGTGGAGATGATTATTAATGCTAACGGCGATAACGCTTCTTTTCCGGTGATCGAAATCCTGAAACCAAACGTCGTCGATCGCAAAACCGGCGAGCGCATTGAGGGTATTGCCGGCAATAATTTTTCCTCTTACGTGCGGGACTACGATTTTAGCGTACTGTTATCAGAGCATAATAAAAACAGAGCGGAGTTCACTATCCCGGACGATTTTGGCGATTTGCACGGCAAGATCTTCAGAAGTTTCGTTGCGTCAGAGGCCTACAGGGCGCAGTTTAAAAAGTCGCCGGTGATATGCCTGAGCGTTTCCAGTAAAAACATCTACCACAGAACCAGTAATCAGCACCCTGTACTGGGCGTAGAGTATCAACAGGATAATCCCTCCCTGACCGATCGCTATTTTGCAAAAATGGGACTGCAGGTTCGCTATTTTATGCCGCTTAATAGCGTTGCGCCGTTAGCGTTTTACTTCAGCGGTGACTTACTGAGCGACTACTCTAATCTTGAGCTTATCAGCACCATCAGCACGATGGAGACTTTCCAGAAGATCTACCGGCCTGAGATATATAATGCAAATTCGGCCGCTGGAAAATGCTATCAGCCAGACCTGAACCATCAGGATTATTCATTAACCCGAATTGTTTATGATCGAGAAGAGCGTAGCCAGTTAGCTATTGAGCAGGGAAAATTTACCGAGCAAACCTTTATTAAACCCTACCAGACTGTTCTTGAGCAGTGGGCTGCTAATTTCGCGCTTTGATTAAAAAAATACACAAGGTCACCTTTATGAAAAAGTTATTACCTGTTTCAACTGCTGGCAGCTTACCTAAACCTTCCTGGCTCGCTCAGCCTGAGACGCTCTGGTCGCCCTGGAAACTGCAGGGCGATGAATTAGCTGACGGCAAAAAAGATGCGCTGCGTTTATGCCTGGCGGATCAATTGCAGGCGGGTATTGATATTGTCAGCGACGGCGAACAAACGCGTCAGCATTTTGTCACGACCTTTATCGAGCACCTGAGCGGCGTCGATTTTGAGAAGCGCGAAATTGTTAAAATTCGCGATCGCTATGATGCAAGCGTCCCGACCGTCGTCGGCGAAGTGAGCCGCCAGAAGCCTGTCTTTGTTGATGATGCTAAATTTTTACGCCAGCAAACCAGCCAGCCGATTAAATGGGCGTTGCCTGGCCCGATGACGATGATCGACACGCTTTATGACAGCCACTATAAAAGCCGTGAAAAACTCGCCTGGGAGTTCGCCAAAATTCTCAATCAGGAAGCCAAAGAACTCGAGGCGGCTGGCGTAGATATTATTCAGTTCGATGAGCCTGCGTTTAATGTCTTCTTCGATGAGGTGAATGACTGGGGTATCGCTACCTTAGAACGGGCGATTGAAGGACTGAAATGCGAAACCGCTGTCCATATTTGTTATGGCTACGGCATCAAAGCCAATACAGACTGGAAAAAGACGCTGGGTTCAGAATGGCGACAGTACGAAGAAATTTTCCCTAAACTGCAAAAATCCAGTATCGATATCGTTTCGCTGGAGTGCCAGAACTCTCGCGTTCCCATGGATCTTATTGAGCTGATCCGCGGCAAAAAAGTGATGGTCGGCGCCATTGATGTGGCGACCAATGCGATTGAAACGCCAGAGGAAGTCGCCAACACCCTACGCAAAGCCCTGCAGTTTGTCGACGCCGATAAGCTCTATCCCTGCACTAACTGCGGCATGATCCCCTTGCCGCGTCGCGTGGCGAATGGGAAGCTGAACGCGTTAAGCGCAGGCGCAGAGATTGTCAGAAGAGAGATTCTGGCTAAATAACGCAGAGCCTGATCAATACTCAGTCCGGTTAGCGCGCAGATTGCCCTGACCGGTCTGAGCAGTAAGGCCCATCGCGATCGCTGATTTGCCAGCCTTTCCCCTCTCGTTCATCCGTGACCCTTATCGTCTTTTGTTGGCTTTCCGCGACTGACAAACAGTTTGACGCTATAACGCGTTACTTCACGGAACCGGGCGCAGCGGAAGGGTTTTACATCATTGAATCCCCTTAAGCGAAAAAAATCCGGAAACGGCATCGTTTCCGGATTTCTGTACCGCTCAAGGTTGGTTTAACCGATCCTTTACCGAGTCGGTAAGCAGCCTTAAAAGCGTCTCTTTACATTAAAAGCTCTGCCACTCCGCCTCGTTAATCACCGCTACGCGCTGCGGCGCAGGGGATCGACGCGACGGTTGAACCGCTGGCGTGCGCGCCGCGGCGACCTCCGCATCGTTACCGACGCGGAACTTGCCGACCAGCTCAGTCAGCGCGCTGGCCTGCTCCTGCAGCGACTGCGAGGCCGCCGAAGCCTCTTCGACCAGCGCGGTGTTCTGCTGGGTTACATCATCCATCTGGTTCACCGCCTGATGCACCTGCGCAATGCCCTGGCTCTGTTCGACCGCAGCGGCGGCGATCTCGCCGACTAAATCGCTTACCTGACGAATCGCATCTTTCATCACGTCCATATTGCGGCCGACGTCGCTTGCCTGCGCAGCGCCCGCTTCCGTCAGCTGATGAGAGGCTTCAATCAGCGCTTTAATCTCATGGGCGGCGGTGGTTGAACGCTGCGACAGGTTTCTCACCTCACCCGCCACCACGGCGAAACCTTTACCGTGTTCCCCTGCGCGCGCCGCTTCTACCGCCGCATTCAGCGCCAGAATATTGGTCTGGAACGCGATGCCTTCAATCATGGAAACGATCTCGTTTACCTTGCGCGAGCTGCCGCGGATGTTATCCATCGTCGCCAGCATCGTGGTCAGCGACTCGCCGCTCTTCTCAGAGAGGGTGCTGGCGTTGGCCGCCAGCTGACTCGCCTGACGCGTATTGTCCGCGGTCTGGCGCACGGTTTCGCTCAGTTCAGTCATGCTGGCCGCCGTCTGCTCCAGCGACGCCGCCTGCTGCTCAGTGCGCGAAGAGAGATCTTCATTGCCAGCGGAGATTTGCACCGAGGCGCTGCTGACCGACTGCGACGCCTGGTTGACCGAGACGAGCGCCGAGGCGACGCGCTGCATCAGATGGTTAAAGGCGCGCGCCATATTGCCAATTTCATCGCGACGGCTCTCATCGGCATTCAGCGTCAGGTCAAGGTTTTCGCTGGCGCTCGCCATCACCTTACCCATTGCCGACAGGCTGCGGCGAATGCGCAAAATAGTGAAGATCGAAAAGAGGCCGAACAGCACCACAGTGGCGATAACGCCGCCGATGGTGGCCCACAAGACGGTTTTAAACAGGCCGCGGTTGGTATCACGCAGCTGGTTGCTGATGTCGATATTCAGCGTCAGCTGTTTCTGGTAATCGGCAATCATGTCGCGGATAGCCGCGCCGACGCCATCACTCCCCTCAATCAACCCCACGCTCACCGCATTCTGATGCGCATGTGAGGCGGCGAGAAACGCAGGCAGCCGATCGTTAATGGCACGCAGGTGTTCATAGGCGAGATTACTCAGCCGCTTATCCTCATCGTTGGAAATATCGTTCGCCATGTAGTAATCGATCTGCGATTTGAGCAGCGCCAGCTGCGCAGTGATCGTCTTTTCCACATCGGCAAACTTCGCGTCGTCGGTCTGGATCTGATGCTTGTAGAGCGTCAGCGCCAGCTGATTACTCTCATCAATCATTTTCCCGACATCTTTAATTGAGGGAATGGCGTTAGCCTGGACATATTCAAAGCGATCCTGAAAACCGGACAGCAGAGAGATAGCCAGTATGGCCTGTAAAATAATCGCGCCAAACAGCAGCGAGAATGCCAACAGCAGGCGTTGGGTGATGTTCATCCTGGTCTCCATAAGGTAAGCGCCCCTGACCTTATGCGTTCAGGCAGGGTTTAGCTTCCTTATAATCGGCAACAATCTGGCTTTAATTAATTAAATTACCCCGCTTCGCTTACTTCCTTTGTAAGCATTTCGTAAGGATTCACACAAAATTATTTAAGGTTTAAGTAATGCTGCCGATAACGGATGTTAGCGACTATTACCAAAAGGAAGTGATATGGCAGGCGTTTCTACATTAGGCATTGGCTCTGGACTTAAGCTAAGCGACATACTGGACAAACTCACTAGCGCGGAAAAACAAGTACTTGCCCCTGTTTCAAAGCAGCAGTCCGCTGCGACCGCCAGGCTCTCCGCCTACGGCACGCTGAAAACCGCCGTACAGGCTTTTCAGACCGCTAACAGCAAACTGCAGGAGGCGGGCCTTTACACGCAAACCACGACGTCAAGCAGCTCGACCGCCTTTAGCGCCGACTCAGACGGCGGCGCGGTGGCCGGTAAGTACAGCATCAGCGTGACGCAGCTGGCGCAGGCGCAAACCCTGACCAGCGCGGCGAAAGGCGATATCAAAACGCCGGTGGGCAATGATGCGGCAAGCCGCACGCTGAAGATCCTGTCGGAGGACGGGAAAGAGACCAGCATCACCCTGACGCAAGATCAAACCTCGCTGACCGCGCTGCGCGACACCATCAACAAGGCGAACGCCGGCGTCAGCGCCAGCATTATTCGCGTATCGGACGCCAGCTATCGCCTGTCGATGACCTCTACCCAGACCGGTACCGGCCATGCGGTGAAGGCGATTAGCGTGGAAGGCGACGATGCGCTGCAGGATTTTATCGGTTTCGGCCCGGCGGCGAGCGCCAGCGGCATGCAGCAGAATGTGGCGGCGCAAAATGCCAGCCTGACCATCAATAACGTCCATATCGAGAGCAGCAGCAACGTTATCAGCGACGCCGTTGAGGGCATCACCCTGAAGCTGCACGACGTCACCAGCGGCAACCAGACCCTGAGCGTCGTCAGCGACACCGCCAAAGCCAAAACCGCCATTAGCGACTGGGTCAATGCTTACAACAGTCTGCAGGACACGATGACGACCCTGACCAAATATACGCCGGTCGATGCAGGCAAAGATCAGGATACGAAAAATGGCGCGCTGCTGGGCGACGGCACGTTACGCCTGATTCAGACGCAGCTGAAAGGCATTCTCGCCAACGGGTCCGGTTCCGCCACTTATAAAACCCTGTCGCAGACCGGCATTACTTCTGACCCTACTACCGGCAAGCTTAAACTGGATGCCGATAAGCTGGGCAACATGCTGTCGGTGAAGCCGGATGCGATGCGCGATATTTTCACCGGCGACGGTAAGAAAAGCGGTATCGCTACCGGTCTGGCAAACAGCATGACCGCCATTCTCAACAGCAAAGGGGCACTACAGAGCGCGACCGACAGCATCAGTAAGAAGCTGAATCAGCTGACCGATCAGTACAATCAGGCCAGCAAGAAAATCGACGCGACCATTGCGCGTTATAAAACGCAGTTCACCAACCTGGATAAGATGATGAGCGTACTGAACAATACCAGCTCCTATCTTACTCAACAGTTTGAAAACCTTTCTAAAAGCGATAAGTAACTGACGCTTGCGTCCGGCCCACGCAGCGGCCGGACCCCTTTATTGTCACAATTCATTCACGCCAGCGCTGTAGTCCAGCCCCTTTGCTGCCGATAACTGAGACGTGCATCTGGAACAGATTTTCTCGACTTTCTCTGGCGCGGCGACTACTTATGACTTCTTATGCTCTTCACCCTTACTCTGACGGACGCGCCCGCGGCCTGGTCAGAAAACCGATGATTATTATGCTGGTTCTGCTCGGCCTCTCTTTTTTCGCCGCGCTGACCGCGCTGCTTTGCGTCGCAGACGATCTGAATGATAAAGCGAATCATCGCAGCGGACTGTTGCTGGACAGAGCCTTCGCCAGCCGTGAAGAGAGCATGCGCTTTCACCTGAGCGATAACGCTGAATGGGGCGAAGCCTATAACAATCTGCACCGCACCCTTAACCTTGAATGGGCGTGGCAAAAACAGAATCTGGGCAGATCGCTGTTTAACACTTTCAGCTATGAGGGCGTATTCGTTATTACGCCCGGCGGCCAGACCCGTTACAGCGTGCTCAACGGCACGCTGCAGCAGGAAGATTTTCAGGCGTGGCTGGAGCAGGATCCCCTTAACGCCCTGAAGCAGCGCCTGCAGCAGAGCGACGGAAAGGCAATATCCTGCCTGGTACGCTCTCACGGTCAGGTTGCGCTGGTCGGCGCCGCCTGGATCACCACCGGCGGCGATCGTAGCGTTGCGGAAGTCGCCGGGCCGCCCTCGGTGATGATTTTTGTTGATCGCCTGACGCCTGCGAAGCTGCAGAGCCTGGGCGCGGAGTATGGTATTCAAAAGCTCAGCTATACCGACGCGCCTGCCAGCGACGCAGAGGAAGGTGACCGCTATGGCATCCCCGCGCTGGGCGGCGCAGTCACGCTAAAGTGGCAAAGCGATAATCCCGGCGGCGCGCTGCTCACCTGGCTGCTGCCGCTGCTGGTGCTGATGATGTGCGCCACCTTTTTTTCCGCCGCTATGCTCATGCGCAGCGCGCTGCGCAAGGCGCGCAACAGCGACGTCAGCACCTTTCTGCTGGAGCAGAGCCAGCAGGCGCTTGCCGCCAGCGAACAGCGCTTTCGTGACGTGGCGGAGAGCACCACCGACTGGATCTGGGAAGCGGATGCGCAGCTGCGCTTTACCTGGATTTCCGGACGCTTTCCCGCCGTTACCGGCTACCACAGCCAGGACTGGCTGCAACAGCCGCTGCACGCCTTTTTGCTCGATGATGACGACCTACTGGATCGCCTGACGCAGCGGGAGCAGCCCGGCGAGCCGCTGACGCTCTTGCGCTGTCGTTACCGATCTGCGCAGCAGCATATTCGCTTCTGCAATCTGACGCTGCGGCCCGTGACGCTGGCGCAGGGCAAAGAGGGGTATCGCGGCACCGCTACCGACGTCACGCTGGAGGTTGAGGCGGAAGCGCGTGTCCGCTATCTCTCGCAGTTCGATGAGCTGACCGGCTTGCCCAACCGCGCGCAGATGAACGCCTGCCTGGCGGGCAAGCTCAACGGCGCGCTGCAAAGCGACAGGCCGCTGGCGGTGATTATGATCGACCTGGACAAATTTAAGCCGGTTAACGATCTCTACGGCCATGCCGCAGGCGACAGCGTGCTGCATGAGGTCTCGGCGCGCTTCAACGCCTGCCTGAAAGATGCCGGCATGACCGCCCGTCTCGGCGGCGATGAGTTTGTCATGCTCGTCTCTGACATCCCTACCCGCGAAGAGATTAGCGATCTTTGCAGCCGCATCATTACTCAAATCAATCAGCCCTTCGCCATTAACGGCGGCGAAGTCTTTATCGGCGCCAGTCTGGGCGTCGCGCTGGCGCCGCAGGATGGCACCAACCCCGGCGATCTGCTGCGCTATGCGGATATCGCGCTCTATAAGGCGAAAAACACCGGACGCAATAACTGGGTCTTTTACCAGCGCGACATGGGAGAGAAGATCGTGCAGCGTCGCGAGATGGAGCGTGAGCTGCGTGAAGCGATCCACAGCGATCAGCTGCGGCTCGCCTGGCAGCCGCGCTACGATGTGCGCACCGCGCGCGTTACCGCCGTCGAGGCGCTGGTGCGCTGGCACCACAAGCAGCACGGCGTGCTGATGCCCGATCAGTTTATTCCGCTGGCGGAGGAGACCGGGCTGATCAGCGCGCTGAGCGACTGGGTGCTGCTGCGGGCCTGCGAAGATACGCACCGCGAGCTGCCAGGACTGGCGGTGTCAGTTAACCTCTCCGCAGTGGAATTCAGCGATAAGGGCTTGCCGAGGCGCATCCGCGCCGCGCTGGATGCCACGGGGCTGCCGAGCAGCCGCCTGGAGATCGAGGTCACGGAGAGCGCCATGCTGCAGGACCCCGAAACCACCCTTGAGATTATGCAGGCGATCAAGGCGCTGGGCGTGAAGTTTCTGATCGACGATTTCGGCACCGGCTATGCCTCGCTGAACTATCTGCGCACCTTTCCGTTCGACGGCATCAAGATTGATAAATCGTTTATCTTTCCGCTTAACGATTCCTCGCAGGCGCGAAAGATAGTCCAGAACATGGTGGGGCTTGGCAAAGCCTATTCGCTGAGCATCACCGCGGAAGGCGTCGAAACCGCCTGTCAGATGGAGCAGCTCAAGGAGATGGAGTGCGACGGCCTGCAGGGTTATTACATCGGAAAACCTCAGCCGCTGGCGCAAATTGCTGAAACCTACTGCGCCACGTCATCCTCCTCTTAACGCTTAAGCGCAACGCCTCGCCTGGTTGCGCCCGCTATGTTTCGCCAGATAGAGCGCCTCGTCCGCCTGCTCGATCAGCGCCTGCGGCTCCGGGCGGTCTTTTTCCGGCAGAAAAGTGGCGCATCCCGCGCTCAGGGTGACATGGGCGGCGATGGAAGAGGAGTCATGCGGAATATTACGCGCGCTGACCGCCTCCACAGCCGCGCTGGCGATATTTAACGCATCCGGCCCCGTCGCGCCGGGCAAAATAATGGCGAACTCTTCGCCGCCATATCTCGCCACCTTGTCGGTACTGCGCAGCGGCAGCGCTTTCAGCGCGCTGGCGACCGCCTTCAGACAGGCATCGCCAGCAACATGGCCGTAGGTGTCGTTGTAACGTTTGAAATAGTCGATATCCATCAGGATGAGCGACACCTGCTGATTTTTTTCCGCCGCGTCGAGCAGGCTTTGCTGTAAAAACAGATCGAACTGGCGGCGGTTCGCCAGCCCGGTCAGGCCGTCGGCGTGCGCCAGGTTTTCCAGCGAAAGATTAGCCGCCGTCAGCTCGTCGCGCAGGCGAGTCAGCTCCTGCTGATAGCGCAGACTGCGTCTCGCCTGACCAAGAATATAAGCGCCAAGCAGCATAATCCCCGCCAGCAACGCCAGATCGAACAGTACATATTCAACCTGCCCTTTAAGCCACTTTTTCAGCAGGTCGTGTTTATCGTAGCCTGCCGCCACCACCAGCCCATAGCGCTCGGCGCGGGCAAAACCGAAAATACGCGCCTTGCCGTCCAGCGCCGCCCGCCACTGGCCGCTTCCCTTATCCGAGCTGGAGAGCATGGCCTGAAAAAGATGGCTGGATGAGAGGTTTTTGCCAATAAAGCTGTCGGGCATCGGCCTCGCATAGAGCACCGTGCTGTCCGCCAGCATCAGCACCAGGACATCCTGCGGGCCCAGCTCATAGTAACTGTAGTAGTGACGAAAATAGTCGACCCGAATGGTGGCGAGCAAAATGCCGTTGAAGCCGCCAGAAAGGTCATTGACGCGCAGCGATACCGGTATCACCAGCTCGCCGGTGCTGCGGCTGCGCAGCACCGGCCCGATATGCACGCTGTCACGCGGATTCACGCGGTGAAAGTGGAAATATTCGCGGTCGGCGTTATTAATTCCTTTGGGGATGTGCGCCGCAGAAGTGGCGAGCCATTTTCCATCGGCGCTGTAGTAAAAGAGACCGTGTAGCTGCGGTAGTCGGCTCGCCAGCTCCTGCATGGTATGGCTGAGTGCGGCGTTGTCGACGCCAGTCGCCATCTGGCTCATCAGCTGATGCTGCACCTGACGTAATGACAGCTCCGTCTGCAATATGGTGTCATCCGCCTGGCGCGCCTGGGATACAGAAAGGTTTTCCGCCATCTGTTCAGCCTGAATAATGGTATCGCGCCAGGCTTCACGCATTGTCCAGAGGTTAAGCCCGATAACCGCCAGCGTGAGCACCAGCCCGGCCAGCGCGATGCTTCTGGGCAGCGAGCGATTTAACGCTATCGCTCGATCGCTTCTCCTTTTCAGTTTCATGTCCCGCCTCTCTGAAATACTTCTGATAAGTTAAGCATACAGAAGCCTTAACGCGCAGTAAGCAGAGCGGGCTTCTGCGAGTCGGCGGTGAGGGCGCGGCGCATCACTTCCTTAAGATCAAAATCAACAGCTTAAATAAAATATTCACATTTCATCTCGTTACTCGCTAAGTCGCTAATTCCAAAGGACACCTGCACCCGAAAAAGCCAAACGGTAAGTAAAACAATATTTTATGCTGTATTAATTTCGCGGCGACAGGTTCAGACTGGATATTCATCCACTGTGCGAAGCGGTGGCTATTCGCTCTCCGTTCAAGGACAGCATATGACCTACTCATCTGAAACCATCTGCGCGATATCGGGAGCCGCTCTTCTTAATCTGAAGCGCTGGTACCGTAGCGGATTCATTAATAAATATGTATCCGGTAACGAATGGTCTGAGGCGCAGCTTCAGGACGTGCTGGATATGACACGTCTTACCAGCCAGGGTGCCACCATCCGCGAGATCAGAGCCGCGCAGGAGACCGAGCGCCCGTTGCGTACCGGCGGCTGGGCGGCGCGACGCGGCGATATGCTCTGGCAGCTGGAATATGGCAGCGAGCAGTCGCTGAACGTATTACTGCGCAAGCTCGCCAGTAACTTTACCGGCGACGATTTCGTGTTACAGCTTCTGCTGCCGCTCAATCAGTGGCTGCGCGACGACGTGCGCGCTGGCGCAGGCCGACGCAGAGAGCGCTTTCACCGCCTGATTGTCGCCCATGCGGGCAGCGCGATGCGTAACGCTACGCGCACCGCCGCCGTCCCGCTGCTGCTGGAAAGCCTGAGCGAACAAAATAAAACCGAGATCTGGCTGGAGGCGATCAGACTGAGCCGCCAGGGTTTCTGCGTCGAAGTCCGGCATTTTAGCGCCGTCCATCAGCCCGCCTCTTCTCATCAGCATCATCTTTTATGGTGTGGCGCAGGCCTGACGGAGCTGATGCATCAGCACTATATGACGTATCTGGATAAAGGCCATCCGGTATTGCTCTGTGGCCCCGATCGCCGTGTCCACCATCTCTTTCCGCAAGTGCCCGCGGTCGCCTGAGCGGCCGCCTTCCCTCTTTTACCTGCCGTTATCTTCAGACGCTGAATCAGGCTGTAACGATTACACTTACTGAGTCCCTTTCACCAGGAGGTTATTATGTCTCAGGTTCCCCTTCGCTATCGTCTTGGCGATGATGAGGTCGGCCGTGTGGGTTATGGCGCGATGCAGCTAGCGGGTCCCGGCGTCTTTGGCCCGCCCAAAGACGAGGCGCGTGCGCTACAGGTGCTGCGCGATGCCATCGCGGCAGGCGTTCGTCATATCGACACCAGCGATTTTTACGGCCCGCATCTGACCAATCAGCTGATCAAAAAGGCGCTGCATCCCTATCCTGAAGATCTGATTATCGTTACCAAAGTTGGCGCGCGACGCGATGAAAAAGGGGGCTGGCTACCCGCGTTTTCTCCCGACGAGCTGGTTAGCGCGGTAGAAGACAACCTGCGCAATCTCGATCTCGGCGTGCTTGAAGTCGTGAATTTGCGCAGCATGATCAACCCACAAAAACCGGTCGAAGGCTCGCTGATGCCGCAGCTTAACGCGCTGATTGAATTAAAAGAGCAAGGGGTGATCCGCCATATCGGGCTGAGCAACGTCACCGCGCGTCAGGTGGAAGAGGCGCAACAGCTGACTGAGATCGCCTGCGTGCAGAATCTCTATAATCTTGCTAATCGCGAGGATGATGCCCTTATCGACAAGCTCGCCGCACAAGGCATTCCCTATGTGCCCTTCTTTCCGCTCGGCGGCTTCACGCCGTTGCAGTCTACTCAGCTGACCCAGGTGGCGCAGCAGCTTAACGCTACGCCGATGCAGGTGGCGCTTGCCTGGCTGCTGCAACGTTCGCCCAATATTCTGCTGATTCCCGGCACCTCGTCGCCTGAGCATTTGCGGGAGAATCTGGCGGCGGCGCAGCTAACGCTGCCCGACGATGCGCTGGAAATACTTAATGGTATAGGTAAAAAATAGGCCGCTTGCGCGGCCTTTTTATTGTTACCGTAGAGCGCCTGAGGTCTCGACAGGCGCTTCGCACAGCTCCAGCTCGACCGGAATGCTCTTATAAGCGGGGATACCGCTCTCGGTATCATGGCTGTCGAGCGGCACCATCACGTTGGCTTCCGGGTAGTAAGCCGCAACCGAACCAGGGGCCATGTCATACACCACCACGGTAAGGTTATCGAGCCGCCGCCCGGTGCGGTTGCCCTCAGGATCGAGCGCCACCATATTCACTTTATCGCCGACGCGGAACTGACGTTTTTCCGCTTCGTCCGCCGCCATAAACAGCACATCGCGACGACCGGTCACGCCGCGATAGCGATCGTTAAGGCCATAGAGCGTAGTATTGTACTGATCGTGGCTGCGCAGCGTCGTCAGCACCAGATCGTGGCACTTCAGCGAGCGCGGATCTTCATTGATCCCCTGCATCACCTTAAACTGCGCCTTGCCGCTCGGCGTCAGCCATTTACGCTGCGAGGCCGCCACCGGCAGGCGGAAGCCGCCCGGCGTCATGATGCGGTTGTTGAAATCGTCAAACCCAGGGATAACCGCCTCGATAGCGTCGCGGATAAAGCTGTAGTCGCCAATCATCTTATCCCAGTCGACGCGCGAGTTGCGCAGGGTGGCTTTCGCCAGCGAGGCGACCAGTGCCGGCTCCGATTTCAGATAGGGCGAGGCGGGCTTCAGCGTGCCGCGCGAGGCGTGCACCATCGACATAGAATCCTCTACCGTCACGCTCTGCTCACCAGACGCCTGGCGATCGATTTCGGTGCGCCCCAGCACCGGGAACAGATAGTTATGTTTGCCAAGCAGCAGATGCGAACGATTGAGCTTGGTTGCCATATGCACCACCAGGTCGAGCTTGCGCATCGCCTCGAACGTGACCTGCGGATCGGAGATCGCCTCCGCCAGGTTGCCGCCCAGACAGAGCAGCGCTTTGGCTTTGCCGTCGCGCATCGCCTGGATGGCGGCAACCGCGCCATGCCCATGCTTCTGCGGCGGTTTGAATCCAAAGACTTTTTCAATATTGTCCAGCATCCACTGCGGCGGGATTTCGGTGATGCCGACGGTACGATCGCCCTGAACGTTGGAGTGACCGCGTAACGGACAGATACCTGCGCCGCGCTTGCCGATATTGCCGCGCATCAGCAGCAGGTTAGCGATCTGCTGAACATTTTGCGTGCCGTACTGATGCTGGGTAATCCCCATGCCGTAACAGATGATGGTGTTTTCCGCGTCGGCGTAGAGATGCGCAATATTTTGAATCTCTTCAAGCTCCATGCCGGAGACTTTCAGGATATGCGACCAGTCGGTCGCCTCAAGGTCCGCTTTCAGCGCCTCAAAGCCTTCGGTATGTTCGCTGATGAAACTTTCATCCAGCACGCCCGGCTCACCCGCCGCCAGCGCCTTTTCATGCATCGCCAGCAGGCACTTCATGACGCCCTTCAGCATCGCGGCGTCGCCGCCGACGCGAACTTTATAATAGGTGGACGCCAGCTGCGTCGATCCCATCGACAGCATTTCGATCGGGCTTTGCGGCGAGGTAAAACGCTCAAGGCCGCGCTCGCGCAGCGGATTGATCGCCACGATCGTTTTGCCGCGTTTCGAAACGTCGCGCAGCGTTGCCAGCATGCGCGGATGGTTGGTGCCTGGGTTATGGCCGATACAGAGCACTAAATCGCAGTGATCGAAATCTTCCAGCTCGACGGTGCCTTTGCCCACGCCGATTGATTGCGGCAGCCCGACGCTGGTCGGTTCGTGACACATATTCGAGCAGTCGGGGAAGTTATTGGTGCCATATTCACGCGCGAACAGCTGCCAGAGGAAGGCCGCTTCATTGGAAGCGCGGCCCGAGGTATAGAATTCGACGCTGTCGGGATCGTCATAGCTTCGCAGCAGTGCGCCGATTTCGTTAAAGGCAGTTTCCCATTCAATGGGCTGGTAGGTATCGCTGGCCGCGTCATATTTCATCGGGTGCGTCAGTCGCCCCTCGCCTTCCAGCTCAAAGGCGTTGCGATGCCACAGCTCGCTGACGGTATGGGCAGCGAAAAATTCTGGCGTGGTGCGCTTGCTGGTCGCTTCCCAGGAGACCGCTTTGGCGCCGTTTTCGCAAAATTCAAATGAGGAGCGGTGCTGTGGGTCGGGCCAGGCGCAGCCCGGGCAATCGAATCCTTCCGGCTGGTTAACTTTAAAGAGCGCTATCACATCCTGCTTAACCGACATCTGACCGCGAATCGCATCCGCTACCGCTTTCAGCGCGCCCCAGCCCCCTGCCGAACCGCCATAAGGCGCAATACCAATATTTCTGTTTTGATGTTTCATATGACGTTGCTCTCCAGTGCTAAACCTTTTTAGCGTAGGCGAGCAGACTGCGACTGCGGCGGCAGCAAAGCTAAAGATGTTAAATTTTTTCTTTCAGGATGTTACCGCGTTTCGTATAACAGGCTTGCCGCAGGCCAGGTAGCCGATACGATAGAGGTCGCCCGGCACTACTGGCATCTCGCTGGCGAAATCGACCTGAAGCAATGACTGGCCCGAAATATCCCAGCCCACCAGCGCCGCTTCCAGATCCAATGCGCTCAGGTCGCTATAGGGTGCCACCGGCACAGGCCGCAGCGTGACAAAACGCGCATCACGCAGCGTCTCGATCGGCGGCGTTTTCATTCCCAGCCAGGTACGGATGGCTGGCCAGCCAAAATCCTGTGCAAGCCTGGCGAAACCGGGGCTTTGTAAAAACTGCATTATCCCGGCGGGATCGCGCCAGAGATAGAGCGGCGCGTAACGGTTCTCTTTTGCGCCACAGTCGCGCCGCGCGTAGAGAAAAGCTTTAAATACCAGGCCGGGGAAGCCATCAAACTTCGCGCCGTTTTCAGCGATGCGCCGCTCAATAATGTCCATGTCGTAGTCTGCCGACAGCGTGAAACGGTATTGCATCAAAATCATAGCGCCTCCTGGGAAAGCATTCTGCCGTTGCTGAAACTCCAGTCGCTCGCGGTGTTGAACTGGATGATCACCATGATGTCGTCAGGATCGATTTGCAGCTGCTGCGTCAGTCGCTGCGCCAGCGTGCGGCAGAAGGCGGACTTTTGCGCCGCCGAACGCGGCCTCCCGGCCAGCAGCGTAAAGAGGATGAAATCGTCGCTGCGCGTGCCACTCAGATAGTGTCTGTCATAAATACGCTGCGCGGCGGGCAGCTTTTCCACAATCTGAAAGCGATCTTGTGCAGGAACATCGAAAGCCTCCACCAGCGTGTTATGCAGGATGTCTGAAATCAACGCGATGCGGGATGCGCTGACGTCCTTATGAAGCGTGATGCGGGTCAGCGGCATGGGCTTTCCTCCTCTGGCAGTTCGTCCTTTGACAAATGGTGCAGCGCAGTCACGGCGGCAGGCCAGCCGGCATAGAAAGCCAGATGGGTAAAGGCCTCGCTCATTTCGCTACGGCTTATCCCGTTTTCTCCGGCGAAGCGGATATGCCAGGGAAGCTGTTTCTCGCGCCCCAGCGCAGCCAGACACGCCAGCGTAATCAGGCTGCGCTCGCGCGGCGTCAGAATGCCTCGCTGCCAGATATCGCCGAACAGCAGGTCTTGTGTGATTTCAGCCAGCTTTGGCGATACCTGCGTAAGAGTGTCTCGATCACGTGTTTTATTCATTGCCGCTCCTTATTTATTGTTCAGCGTCAGTGTCGCCTTCTGCTACTATCCTGAAAATCGAATTATTCAGAACCGTACATCCCGATTTTCAGGACGCTATGAACAAAATCCCGCTCTCTCTGGATATGGATGCGCTGCGCAGCTTCGTAGCGGGCATCGAATACGGCAGTTTCGCGCTGGCTGCCGAGCGGCTCTGCCGCTCAACTTCCGCCGTCAGCGCGCAGCTAAAAAAGCTGGAAATGCAGTGCGGCACCGGGCTGGTGGTGAAGCAAGGCCGCAAGCTCGCACTCACGCCCAGCGGCGAGATGTTGCTGAGCTATGCGCGCCGCCTGCTGGCGCTCAATGACGAAGCGCAGCGCGCCGTTCGCGGTGAAATGCTGCAAGGCGAACTGCGTATCGCTATGCAGGAGGATTTTGGGGAGTCTTTGATGCCAGGACTGTTGAGTCAGCTGACTCGTCAGCATCCGGGACTCAGCATCACCGCGCGCATTGACCGCAACCGCGCGCTGCGCCAGGCGGCGACAGAGAAACAGGTGGATATCGCGCTGCTGTGGCAGCCTGAAGAGGCGCTCGCGGAGAGTGAATTTTTAGGAGAGTGTCCGCTGGTGTGGATCGCCTCGTCGCAGATGGAGGTAAAGGCGCTGCTGGCGAGCGGTGAACCTTTACCGCTGGTGATGTTTGATGCGCCCTGTCAGATGCGCACCCGCGCCATCGCCGCGCTGGATCGCGCCGGCATCGCGTGGCGCATCGTCTTTACCAGCCCGAGCCTCAGCGGTATCTGGGCGGCCGTTCAGGCTGGTCTGGGCATTACGCTGCGATCGCCCATCGGCCTGCCGCGTAATCTGCAGATCGTCGAGGCGCCTTTGCCTGCGGCGGGTCGTATCGGTATTACTTTGTGGCAAAACCACAGTCTGACTTCTGAAGCGCAACGCGTGCTGCACGATTCCGTTTACGCCGCGCTGGTTCCTTCGCTGCTGCGTTAAAGTTTCCTTACGCAAACAATTTGGTTTAAATATGTTTCCCGCACGTAAGGTTAAGCCTTTTATATAACTTAACCTTTGCGCAGCAGTTTAATTTACGTAGTGATAATTTTCAGCGGCTCTTTTGTTTATAACATCAACAAAAAGGGCGTTTAATTGCCTGTTTCTTCTTCGGTTACGCTTTTTTACCGTGGCTGAAAACCCGCTGAACGCTACGCCGTCACATCGCTTTAACACAGGCGTCATCAGGCTCGCGCATGCTTTCCCTGTTGGCGACGGCCTCAGAAACGATTGTTTTTAAATAAGCGCAAACAAATCTAAACAAAATAAAAGATTGAGCCCGAATCGCAAAAGCTCTATATTGGCCGCGCCTAAAATCAGGTAACCCGTTTTTTTACATTTATTCAACTGCGGCACACGCGATTGCCTCGGTTGTAGGAGAGATATGATGACGGATAAAGTCCGTATTGATTCTTTAGATGCCACTTCAAACGCAAACAATGAAACCTATTTGGCCCGTCAGGCTGAGTTCGAATCAAACGTCAGAAGTTATCCCCGCAAGTTACCGTTAGCGATTACCCAGGCTAAAGGCGTATGGATTACCGACGCCGACAATAAAGAGTACCTCGACTGCCTGGCAGGCGCGGGTACGCTGGCGCTGGGTCATAATCATCCTGACGTATTGCAGAGCATCCAAAATGTCATTACCAGCGGCTTGCCGTTACATACTCTCGATCTGACAACGCCGTTAAAAGATGCGTTCTCTGAATACCTGCTGTCGCTGCTGCCAGGTCAGGGTAAAGAGTACAAGCTGCAGTTTACCGGCCCGTCCGGCGCAGACGCCGTTGAAGCGGCGATCAAGCTGGCGAAAAAAGCGACCGGCCGTTCCGGCGTGATCGCTTTCTCTGGCGGTTACCACGGTATGACTCACGGCGCGCTCTCGGTAACGGGCAACCTGTCGCCGAAAGAAGCGGTAAACGGCATGATGCCGGAAGTGCAGTTTATGCCTTATCCGCACCTCTACCGCTGCCCGCTGGGCATTGGCGGCGAAGCGGGCGTGAAAGCGCTGACCTACTACTTCGAAAACCTGATCAACGACGTTGAAAGCGGCGTGCGCAAACCTGCGGCGGTGATTCTGGAAGCCGTTCAGGGCGAAGGCGGCGTGAACCCGGCACCGGCCGAGTGGCTGCAGCGCATCCGCAAAGTGACCGAAGAACACGGCATTCTGCTGATCATCGACGAAGTGCAGGCGGGCTTCGCGCGTACCGGTAAGTTCTTCGCTTTCGAACACGCAGGCATTCAGCCCGATATCATCGTGATGTCTAAAGCTGTCGGCGGCGGCCTGCCGCTGGCCGTACTCGGCATTAAAAAGCAGTTCGACGCCTGGGCGCCCGGCCACCATACCGGTACGTTCCGCGGCAACCAGCTGGCGATGGCGACCGGCCTGACCACGCTGAAGATCCTTAAAGAGCAGAACATCGCGGATAAAGTGGCGCAGCAAGGCGAGTGGCTGAAAGGCAAACTGGCCGAAATGCAGAAGCGTTTCCCGGTTATCGGTCACGTCCGCGGTCTGGGTCTGATGATCGGTATTGAGATCGTTAAGCCGAACGAAGCCAAAGATCAGCTGGGCTGCTATCCGGCAGATGGCGACCTCTCTGCGCTGCTGCAGAAGAAATGCTTCGAATCTGGTCTGATCCTTGAGCGCGGTGGTCGTCACGGCTGCGTGCTGCGTCTGCTGCCTTCCCTGCTGATTACCAATCAGGAGCTGGAAGTGTTCCTCGACAAGTTCGAGCAGGCGCTGCTGGCCGCTGGCGTTCAGCCGGTTTAAGTGGAGCGGGATTAAAATGTCTGAATTAAATCCGATCCTCGCGGGTTCGGCGCAGAGCATCGAAGCCTACCAGCAGGTGATTGAGCAGAGCAGCAAAGCGGTCGTCGAGTGGCTGAAGCAGCCTGAGATGTATCAGGGTAAAACCGTCGCTGAACTGCGTGAGCGTATCGCGCTGGACTTCAACCCGACCGGCCTGGGCAACCAGGCCGCCATCGAGCGCGCGGTCGAGTTCTTCCTGAAAGACAGCCTGGCGGTACATCATCCGCAGTGCGTGGCGCACCTGCACTGCCCGAGCCTGGTTGTCAGCCAGGCGGCGGAAGTGCTGATCAACGCCACCAACCAGAGCATGGACTCCTGGGACCAGAGCCCGTCGGCCACCATCATTGAGATGAAGCTGATCGAGTGGCTGCGCGCCCAGGTCGGCTATGAAGCGGGCGATGCGGGCGTGTTCACCAGCGGCGGCACCCAGAGCAACCTGATGGGCCTGATGCTGGCGCGCGACGCCTTTTTCGCGCGTCAGGGCCACTCTGTGCAGCAGGATGGCCTGGTTGGCGACCTGCGCAAGCTGAAGGTGTTCTGTTCCGAAAACGCCCACTTCTCCGTACAGAAGAATATGGCGCTGCTCGGCCTGGGTTACCAGTGCGTCACCCAGGTGAAAACTGACGAATACGCCCGTATGGACGTCACCGATCTGGCGGAAAAAATCGCCCAGGCGAAAGCCAACGGCGAACAGATCCTGGCGATTGTCGCCACCGCAGGCACCACCGATGCCGGCGCGATCGACCCGCTGCGTGACATCGCCGCGCTGGCGGCCCAGAATAATATCTGGGTACACGTCGATGCGGCCTGGGGCGGCGCGCTGCTGCTGTCGGAAAAATACCGTGACTATCTGGACGGCCTCGAGCTGGTGGACTCCGTTACGCTCGACTTCCACAAGCAGTATTTCCAGACCATTAGCTGCGGCGCGTTCCTGCTGAAAGATGCGGCGAACTACGAGCTGATGCGCTATCAGGCTGCCTACCTCAACTCTGAGTTCGACGAAGAGGCGGGCGTGCCGAACCTGGTTTCTAAATCTCTGCAGACCACGCGCCGTTTCGACGCGCTGAAACTGTGGATGGGTCTGGAAGCGCTGGGACAGAAGCAGTACGCGGCGATCATCGATCACGGCGTTACGCTGGCACAGCAGGTCGCGAAATATATCAGCGCGCATCCGCTGCTGGAGCTGGTAATGAAGCCGCAGCTGGCGAGCGTGCTGTTCCGCTTCCACCCGGAAACGGGCTGCCGCGATCTCGCCGAAACCGCGCTGCTTAACCAGCGTATCGGCGACGCGCTGCTGGAATCGGGCCGCGCCAACGTTGGCGTCACCGAGCACAACGGCGTAACCTGCCTGAAGCTGACGCTGCTTAACCCGACCGTGACGCTGGAGGATGTTAAAGTCCTGCTGGCGCTGGTGGAGAAAACCGCGAAGCCGCTGGTGGGCTAACCGCCAGACGCTGAAAGCGAAAGCCGGTAATGAAAATTACCGGCTTTTTTATTGCCCCGGGTTTACTCCTTCGGCTTACCGAACAGCTCAGGCGCCCATAAACTGGGATCGACCTCTTTAAACTGCGCGCGGATAAAGTGCTCTTTCAGGTGATAAGGCACCGTGCAGTCGAAGATAGTTTTGCTGGTGGTACCTTTTGCCGTCAGGCGCGGATCGTAGAACGGCTGCTGCGACGGATCGAGAACATGGCCCGCGACGCCCGGCACAAACAGGGTATCGAGATCGCCAACATAGCGCGTCTGCATCGCCCAGAGCACGTCATCGGTGTCGAAGAGATCGACATCCTCATCCACCAGAATCACGTTTTTTAACTCTCGATAGACCGCCAGCGCAATCAGCGCCGCCTGCCGCGTCATGCCGTCATCCCCTGCGTTGCGTTTTTGCACCTGCAGTACCGCCAGGAACTTCCCGCCGCCTGCGCTATGGGCATAGACGTTTTTCACCAGTCCCGGCAGCGCGTCTTCGCATTCAATATGGATGCTCGCCTCGGTGGGGATCCCCGCCAGGCTGACGTGCTCTTCGCCCGGCCCTACCAGCGTTTGCAGGATGGGGTTGCGCCGCGTGGTGATCGCCTTCACTTTGATAACCGGCAGCGCGGGATTGGCTTCGCCGGTGTAGCCGGGGAATTCCGGCATCGCCTTGCCGGTATGACTGTTTTGATCCTCTTTAACGCGCACGCCCGGCAGGATCTCCCCTTCAATCACCACCTCAGCGCGCGCAATCGCCCGCTGATTAACGCTCAGACACTCTACCAACTCCACCGGCTTGCCGCGCAGGCCGCCCGCTACGCACAGCTCGTTGAAACCGAACGGTGTGGTCGGCGCTTCGAACTCCGCGCCGATGTAGATAGCCGGATCGAGCCCCATATTGATCGACACCGGCAGCGGTTTGCCTGCCGCCTCCGCTTTCTGACGGAAAGCGTCGATATGACGCCCCGGCGCGAAGAAAATAGAGAGCTCATCTTTGCTCTGTACGCAGAGGCGATGAATGGTGACGTCTGCGTTATCGCGATCGTCAGGATCGCTGCCGAGCACTAGCCCCAGGCAGAAAAAGGGGCCAGCGTCTTCGCTGGTATTGGTTGGCGCGGGCAGGATCTTGCGCAGATCGAAACCCGCATCGTCGGCACGATAAACCACCTCCTGACAGGGCGCCTGGGCTTTATCGACCATCACCGGCGGCGTCACGTTCTTACGCGCTTCCGCCATCTGTATACCCAGTTCGCGCACCGGCGCGCCCAGCAGCGCGCTGACACGCTCGCGGCTCGCCATCAATCCCACCAGTACACGCGCGTCGGGAAAGCCTTTAATCTTATTGAACGTCATCGCCGGGCCGATGCGCGTCGGGCGCATCACGGTACCGCCTGCGCCGATATAGCGATAAACGCCCGCCAGTTCAGCGTTCGGATCGACCTCGCGATCGGTTTCAATGTAGTGACCCGGCAGGGTTTTAAGCAGTTCAATAGCGGAGCGCAGATCGTTAACCGGCGGAACATGCCAGCCCTGCGGATGCGATTCGCCGGGTTTGACCAGCCGCCAGGTGGCGGGTTTTTTCTGTGGCATAGCAGCTTCTCCTTAAGCGGTTTCCAGATACGTTTTCAGCTGAAACAGCACTTCTCCCCAGTAGGTGTTGCAAAACGGCAGGTGCGGATCGTCCACGGCCCATTCGCCATGCGTGAGCGCAACCAGCGTGCGGCCATCCTCAAGATCGGAGAGCTGAAAAGAGAGGGTTTTCCCGGCGTGGCTGTCGGTTTCAATCAGCGAGGTCTGAACAATGCGTTTGTCTTGCTCAAGCGTCTCTGTACGCCAGCTAAAGTGGGTTTCCGGTTTCGGCCGCAGCGTCAGGATTTTACCTGCGGCAATTTCCCCTTCGATTTCACCTGCATGCCAGGCGGCCATCTGTTCGATATCGGTCAGTGCGGAGAACACCGCCGGGCGCGGCGCGGCGATCTTAATCGCATGATGAAGCGTGATCATAATAACCTCGCAGGATGAGGCCCTGGCGGGCCGGTAAGCAGGGAGCACAACTGATGAAAGTATAGGCAGGTCATCAGCCGCGTCCGTCAGAGTTACGTTTTGATATGTAACAAAATTCCTGATGTACGCTTACCGGCTTATTCACCTGGAATGATCAGCGTCTTACAGCGAAAGCGGTTCCTCTCACTTTCATCAGGGTCAGCGCCATAGAGGCCAGCGCCAGCAGAATAAGGATCGCGCCCAGCGCAGCCATGGCGTGAAACCCCGCCAGCCGAAACAGCCAGAGCCCGGCGATGCCGCCGCCCAGAAACGAAAAGATCGTCGTCAGATGCGTTTTTAACTGCTTCTTTTGCGCATGCGCGTTTTTCGACGGATCGCGTCGCAGCATGGCGCTGAGCACAGACGCCAGCGAGATGCCCGCATCGGTCAGGGTGCCGGTAATGTGAGTGGCGCGCACGCGCCCGTTAGATAATTGCGTCGAAGTGGCGTTATGTACGCCCATCAGAAAACCCAGCAGCACCAGTATTTCCCGGTTATTGCCGGAGGAGTAGAAAAAGATTTCGAACAGCGACAGAGACAGCAGCGCAACGCCTTCCACCGTCAGCACCTGACAAAATATGGTGCGCAGATTGTGTTTAAGGCCAGCGATAACCGCCAGTCGCGCCGTTACCGCACCCGCGACAAAGGCAAGCAACAGGCAGCCGAGAAAAGTAAGGTCGCGCAGATCGCTGTTATTCACTTCGCTGGAGAGCTGCGACGTATTGCCCGACATATGTGAAGGAAAAAAACCAAATGCGCCCAACGCCATGGCATTCAGCAAACCGGCCGCCGTCGCCAGCCAGACAGCAAGATAACGGTCTTCAGTATGCGATCGCTCTCGCTTCATTTTTATTAACATGCACGCTTCACCTTTTATTAATGCCTGAGATTAAGCGTAGGGAGGGAAGCGATCCTTGTCGCAGCGTGAAACTAAAAGGAGTGAATAAAAACGTTAGTTAACTTCAATAAAACGGCGTTATCTCAGTTACTGTAAAGGCGCGACAGCGTTAAGAAAAAGTCAATCAGCGGCGGGAGCAATAGTGCGCCAGCCGCAGGAATGGCTGGCGCTGAGGGTAACGCTTAGCGGCGGGCTCTTACCACCTGATACCGACGCGTGAGGTATTCCACCGGCGCGCTCCAGACGTGAACCAGACGCGTGAAGGGAAACACCAGGAAGATCGTCATACCGAGGATCAGGTGTACGCGGTAAATCCACTCTACCCCATCCAGCCAGTGCGAGGCGTTGCCCTGGAAGGTCACGATCGCCTGCGCCCAGCCGACCAGCTTCATCATGCCCACGCCGTCGAGATGCTGCATGGAGAAGAGGATCGAGGTCAGGCCCAGCGTGCACTGCACCACCAGAATACCGATGATGACGATATCGGCGCGTGTTGAGGTGGCGCGGATGCGCGGGTTAAGCAGACGACGTTTCAGCAGCAGGAAACCGCCCACCAGCGTCATGATGCCGAAGACGCCGCCTGCGCCCATGGCGATTTTCTGCTTGGTGGCGATAGCGAGGAACGGCTCATACATCCAGTGCGGCGTCAGCAGGCCAAACAGGTGGCCGAAGAAGATGCCAAGAATGCCGATATGAAATACGTTCGAGGCGAAGCGCATGCCCTTTTTATCCAGCATCTGGCTGGATGAGGCGCGCCAGGTGTACTGACCGTAGTCATAACGCAGCCAGCTTCCGACAAGGAAGATGGTGCCGCACAGATAAGGGTAAATATCAAAGAACAACACATTTAAATAGTGCATCAGGCTGTTCCTCCAGCGGAGAGATCAAGATATTGCGGCGCGGTTTCGTCGCGAAAGCGCCGCTGATGTTGCTGTTGCGCCGAGCTGTCGCAGGCGTTGTTATCGATAAACTTCACCTGCTCCTCTTCCCAGACCGCATCCATCGCGGCGGGCGTATCGTCACGCGTCTCGCTGGCGACCTGAGCCGCCACGCTTTCGCTGCTCAGCGGGCTGTTCGCCACCTTCAGCAGCGTATCGAATAAGGCGCTGAAGTCGCTGCCGCGCTCTTTCAGGCGCCCGCCGATCAGCGCCAGGATTGGCGCGACATCCAGCAGTCCCTGCTGCGCCTCAGCCTCCGGCTGCAGGCTGAGATACTCCAGATAGAGCGGCAGGTAATCCGGCAGTTCGCGGCAGTCCAGCTCCAGTCCGGCGCGCTCATACTGCGCCATCAGATCGACCATCGCCTGACCGCGATCGCGCGACTCTGCATGCACATGCTCAAACAGCAGCAGCGAGGTTGCGCGGCCGCGTTCGAACAGCGCGCACCATTCCGCCTGCATATCCAGCGGCGGCGTGGCGAAGTAGCGGTCAATAAAGGGCAGCAGCGCCGGATCCTGCGCGCTGACCGGTTCGCGAACGTCGTCCTGCAACGGCCAGAGCGCCTCGTCGGGATACTCCAGCAGCAGGGCGACAACTTTAATCAGCACCATTATTCGCCTCCCGCTTTATCGCCGATATTGATCGCGTCAATACGACGGCTGTTGAACAGGTTGAATTTGGTGTCGCTGCCGTGGCAGCCGTCGCCAAAGGTAAAGCCGCAGCCGTTGCGCTCCGGGAAAGCTTCGCGCGCCAGTTCGCGATGGCTGGTGGGGATCACGAAGCGGTCTTCGTAGTTAGCGATCGCCAGATAGCGATACATCTCTTCTACCTGCGCCTCGCTCAGGCCCACCTCTTCAATGGCGCGCGTGTCGGTCACGCCTTCCACGCTCTGCGCGCGTTTGTAGTGACGCATCGCCATCATGCGCTTCAGGGCGCGCAGCACCGGCGCGGTATCGCCAGCAGTCAGCAGGTTGGCGAGATACTGCACCGGAATACGCAGGCTTTCGACGTCCGGCAGCACGCTGCTCTGCGATACCAGTCCGCCCGCATCTACCACTGACTGGATCGGCGACAGCGGCGGCACATACCAGACCATCGGCAGCGTGCGATATTCAGGGTGCAGCGGCAGCGCCAGTTTCCAGTCCATCGCCAGCTTCCACACCGGCGACGCCTGCGCGGCATCAATAACGTTTTGCGGGATGCCCTGCTTCAGCGCCTCTTCGATCACCTGCGGATCGTTGGGATCGAGGAAGACGTCGCACTGACGTTCGTAAAGATCGGTTGCGTGCTCGGTGCTGGCTGCTTCGGCGATCTTGTCGGCGTCATACAGCAGCACACCGAGATAGCGAATGCGGCCGACGCAGGTTTCCGAGCAGACGGTCGGCATACCCGACTCAATGCGCGGATAGCAGAAGATGCATTTTTCCGACTTGCCGCTCTTCCAGTTGAAGTAGATCTTTTTATAGGGGCAGCCGCTGACGCACAGACGCCAGCCGCGGCATTTGTCCTGGTCGATCAGCACAATGCCGTCCTCTTCGCGCTTGTAGATCGCGCCGCTCGGACAGGTTGCCGCGCAGGCGGGATTCAGGCAGTGTTCACACAGGCGCGGCAGATACATCATGAAGGTGTTTTCGAACTGTCCGTACATCTCCTTCTGCATCGCATCGAAGTTTTTATCCGCCGAACGCTTGCTGAACTCGCCGCCGAGGATCTCTTCCCAGTTCGGGCCGCCGTGGATTTTGTCCATGCGCTGCCCGCTAATCAGCGAGCGCGGGCGCGCCGTCGGCTGGCTTTTGCCCGCTTTGGCGGTGTGCAGATGCTGGTAGTCGAAGGTAAACGGCTCGTAGTAATCGTCAATGCCCGGCACCACCGGATTGGCGAAGATTTTCATCAGTATCGAGGAGCGGTTGCCGAGGCGCGGCTCCAGACGGCCTTTAATGTTGCGGATCCAGCCGCCGCGCCATTTTTCCTGATCTTCCCAGGCGTGGGGATAGCCGACGCCAGGTTTCGTTTCCACGTTATTGAACCAGGCGTATTCCATCCCTTCGCGGCTGGTCCAGACGTTTTTACAGGTGACGGAGCAGGTATGACAGCCGATGCACTTATCGAGATTTAACACCATGCCGACCTGAGAGCGGATTTTCATTTTGTCGCCTCCTGTACCTGATCGCGGCCTTCATCATCCAGCCAGTTCACCTTGTTCATCTTGCGCACCATAATAAATTCGTCGCGGTTGGAGCCGACGGTGCCGTAATAGTTAAAGCCGTAAGCCAGCTGGGCGTAGCCGCCGATCATATGGGTCGGTTTCGGGCAGACGCGCGTCACGGAGTTATGAATACCGCCGCGCTGGCCGGTCACTTCCGAACCCGGGATATTCATCAGGCGCTCCTGCGCGTGATACATCATGGTCATGCCCGCCGGGACGCGCTGGCTGACCACCGCACGCGCCGTCAGCGCACCGTTAGCGTTGAACACCTCGATCCAGTCGTTATCCTCAATGCCCAGCTCTTTCGCATCCGTTTCACTCATCCAGACAATAGGGCCGCCGCGTGACAGGGTCAGCATCAGCAGGTTTTCGCTGTAGGTGGAGTGAATGCCCCATTTCTGGTGCGGCGTCAGGAAGTTGAGCGCCTTCTCCGGGAAGCCGTTAGAGGGGATATGACCCAGGTTCTGCACGCTGCGCGTATCGACCGGCGGACGGTAGGCGCAGAACGCTTCGCCGAAGGCGCGCATCCACGGGTGATCCTGATAAAGCTGCTGGCGGCCAGAGAGCGTGCGCCATGGGATCAGCTCATGCACATTGGTGTAACCGGCGTTGTAAGAGACATGCTCATCTTCCAGGCCTGACCAGGTCGGGCTGGAGATGATTTTGCGCGGCTGCGCCTGAATATCGCGGAAGCGGATCTTCTCTTCCTCTTTCGGCTGCGCCAGATGGGTATGGTCGCGGCCGGTAAACTCGCCCAGCGCCTGCCAGGCTTTAACCGCTACCTGGCCGTTGGTTTCCGGCGCCAGGGTTAAAATCACCTCGGCGGCGTCGATAGCGCTGTTGATCATCGGCTGGCCTTTGGCGACGCCGTCCGCTTTGGTGTAGTTGAGACGGCGCAGCAGATCGACTTCCTTATCGGTGTTCCAGCTGATGCCTTTGCCGCCGTTGCCCAGTTTTTCCAGCAGCGGCCCGACAGAGGTAAAGCGTTCATAGACGGCGGGATAGTCGCGCTGCACGCTGATAATCTGCGGCGCGGTCTGACCGGGGATCAAATCACATTCGCCTTTTTTCCAGTCGCGCACCTCGCCTGCCGCCAGCTCGCCGGGGGAGTCGTGCTGCAGCGGTTGCAGCACCACGTCGGTCTCTTCGCCAAGATGGCCGACGCAAAGTTCCGAGAAGGTTTTCGCGATGCCTTTATAGATTTCCCAGTCGCTTTTCGATTCCCAGGCGGGATCGACCGCGGCGGAAAGAGGATGAATAAACGGATGCATATCCGAGGTATTCATGTCGTCTTTCTCGTACCAGGTGGCGGTAGGCAGCACGATATCGGAGAAGAGACAGGTGCTGGACATACGGAAATCGAGCGTGACTAACAGATCGAGCTTGCCTTCCAGCGCGGCGCTGCGCCACTCCAGCTCTTCCGGGCGCTCATCCTCATCGCTCAGCGGCTCGCCCTGAATGCCGCTCTCGGTGCCGAGCAGATAGCGCAGCATATACTCATGGCCTTTACCCGAGGATCCGAGCAGGTTTGAGCGCCAGATAAACATATTGCGCGGATGGTTGTTGCCGTTGTCAGGATCTTCGCACGCCATACGCAGCTTGCCGGACTTCAACGCCTCGACGGTCCACGCCTGTTCAGACTGCCCGGCGCGTTTCGCCTCTTCGGCGATGCGCAGCGGGTTGATGCCAAGCTGCGGCGAGGATGGCAGCCAGCCCATACGTTCGGCGCGCACGTTGAAGTCAATCAGCTGGCCGCTGAACTGGCTGGCGTCGGCGAGCGGCGACAGCAGTTCGCTGACCTGCAGCTTCTCGAAGCGCCACTGACTGGCGTGGTTATAGAAGAACGAGGTGCTGTTCATCTGGCGCGGCGGACGGTTCCAGTCAAGCGCGAACGCCAGCGGCGTCCAGCCGGTTTGCGGGCGCAGTTTCTCCTGGCCGACATAGTGTGCCCAGCCGCCGCCGGTCTGACCGACGCAGCCGCAGAACACCAGCATGTTGATCAGCCCCCGGTAGTTCATGTCCATGTGATACCAGTGGTTCATGCCAGCACCGACGATGATCATTGAGCGTCCGTGCGTTTTGTGCGCCGTCTCGCCGAACTCGCGCGCGATTTTTTCAATCTGGCTGCGCGGCACGCCGCAAATCTGTTCCGCCCAGGCGGGCGAATAGGCGCGCACGTCGTTGTAGTCGCGCGCGCAGTTAACGTCGTCAAGGCCGCGATCCAGGCCGTAATGGGCCAGCGTCAAATCATAGACCGAGGCGACCGGCAGCTGGCGTCCATCGGCCAGCGTCAGGATTTTGACCGGCACTTTATGCAGCAGCACTTCATCCTGTTTCACATGGCGGAAATGCGGGTTTTCGATGCCGCCGAAGTAAGGGAAAGCGACGTCCATCACCGCATCGCGCCGATCGAGCAGCGAGAGGGTAAGCTCAATCGCCGTACCCGCCGCTTTCGGCTCAAGGTTCCATTTGCCCTTTTCGCCCCAGCGGAAACCGATCGAACCATTCGGCACAACCAGATCGCCCTCCTGGTTACAGGCCACGGTTTTCCACTGCGGGTTGTTCTCTTCGCCGAGGCTGTCGGCGAGATCCGCCGCGCGCAGCTGGCGTCCGGGTACATAGCTGCCATCTTCGCGCGGTTCCAGCAGTACCAGCATCGGCATATCGGTGTAGCGACGCGCGTAGCTGAGGAAGTAGTCGCTGGGGTTTTTCAGGTGGAACTCGTTCAGGATAACGTGGCCCATCGCCATCGCCAGCGCGCTGTCGGTACCCTGCTTCGGCGCCAGCCACTGATCGCACAGCTTGGCGACTTCTGAATAGTCAGGCGTGATAGCAACCGTTTTGGTGCCTTTGTAACGCACCTCGGTAAAGAAGTGGGCGTCCGGCGTGCGCGTCTGCGGCACGTTGGAGCCCCAGGCAATAATGTAGTTAGAGTTGTACCAGTCGGCGGATTCAGGCACGTCGGTCTGTTCGCCCCAGGTCATGGGCGACGCCGGCGGCAGGTCGCAATACCAGTCGTAGAAGCTCAGGCAGGTTCCGCCAATCAGCGACAGATAGCGCGTCCCTGCCGCATAGGAGACCATCGACATGGCCGGTATCGGCGAGAAGCCCGCAATGCGGTCTGGACCATAATGTTTGATGGTCCAGATATTGGCGGCGGCAATCAGCGGGTTCAGCTCTTTCCAGCTGGCGCGCACGAAACCGCCGCGGCCGCGCTGCGATTTATAGATTTTGCTCTTTTCGCTGTCCGCCATAATGGCGTTCCAGGCATCGACCGGGTCGCTGTGCTGCGCCAGCGACTCGCGCCACATCTCCAGCAGCACCTTGCGCACCAGCGGATATTTCAGCCGGTTGGCGCTGTAGAGGTACCAGGAGTAGCTGGCGCCGCGTGGGCAGCCGCGCGGCTCGTGGTTGGGCAGATCGGGGCGCGTACGCGGGTAGTCGGTCTGCTGCGTTTCCCAGGTGACTAAGCCGTTTTTGACGTAGATTTTCCAGCTGCAGGAGCCGGTGCAGTTAACGCCATGCGTCGAGCGTACGATTTTGTCATATTGCCAGCGCTGCCGGTAACTGTCTTCCCAGTCACGGTTGGTGTTATAGACCTGACCGTGCCCCTCTGCGAAGCTGTCGCCTTTCTGTTTGAAATAGCGGAAGCGGTCGAGAAGTTTGCTCATTGCGCATCTCCAGTATGGTTAGTGCTCATTGCTCTGCTTAGTTGTTATTGGTTTTGCGACGGCCATACAGCAGCCAGGTCAACAGCAGACAAACGATGTAAAAGACCAGAAAAATTTTCATGGCGCCGACGGGCGAACCGGTCAGCGTGAGTGAGGTACCGAACGCTTTCGGGATAAAGAACCCACCCACCGCGCCCAGGGCGGAAATAAAGCCCAGCGCGGCCGCCGTATCGGTTACCGCGGCATGTTGCGCCTCTTCCGCGCTACGACCCTGCGCAGTCATGCGGTCCATGGTGATTTGGCGGAAAATCACCGCGATCATCTGGAAGGTTGAGCCGCTGCCGAGTCCGGCGGTAAGGAACAGCCCCATAAACACCACATAGAAGCTCAGGAACGAGCCGCCGGAGGTGCCGGGCAGGGTCAGGAACAGCAGCGCGGAGAAGATCGTCATCAGCAGGAAATTGATGGCCGTTACGCGCACGCCGCCGAATTTGTCAGAGAGAAAACCGCCTGCCGAGCGCGCCAGCGCGCCGAGCAGCGGGCCGAAAAAGGCGAGATGGATAATGTCCACCTGCGGAAACTGCGTTTTCGCCAGCATGGCGAAGCCCGCCGAAAAGCCAATAAAGGATCCGAAGGTAGCCAGATAGAGCAGCCCCAGCGTCCAGAGGTGTCCCTGCTTCAGCACCGGCAGCTGTTCGCGCAGCGAGGCGCGCATGCCAGCGATATCGTTCATTCCGTTCCAGGCGGCGATAGCGGCGATGGCCAGCAGCGGCACCCAGATCCAGGCCGCATTCGCGAGCCACAGCTGGCTGCCATCCTCCAGCGTCGCGCCGCCTACGAAGAACGGCACCACGATAATCAGCGGCGCAATCAGCTGCATCACGCTGACGCCCAGGTTGCCCAGGCCGCCGTTAATGCCGAGCGCCGAGCCCTGTTTGCTTTTGGGATAAAAGAGGCTGATATTGCCCATGCTTGACGCGAAGTTAGCGCCTGCCAGACCGCAGAAAAGCGAAATGATGATAAACACACCATAAGGCGTGTTGGGATTCTGAACGGCGAAACCCAGCCAGACGCAGGGAATGATCAACACGGCGGTGCTGATCACCGTCCAGAGACGACCGCCGACTACCGGCACGACAAAAGAGTAAGGCACGCGAAACAGCGCCCCGGAGAGAGAAGGCAGAGCCGTTAACAAGAAGAGCTGATCGACGGTGAAATTAAATCCCACCCGGTTAAGGTTGACCGCCACGGTGCTGAACAGCATCCAGACGCAGAACGCGAGCAGCAGCGCGCCAACGGAAATAATTAAATTACGCCGGGCAATATGTTTGCCCTGGCTTTCCCAGAATTGTTTATTTTCCGGCGCCCAGTTTTCAAGTGCGCTGTGCCTGGTGTGCGTGGAATGAGGTTTTACGCTCACATATCCTCCCAATAAGCAGCAGACGGATCTCTCCCGCTGTCTGCGAGTAGTATTTAAAATTAATAAATGAGAAACTGAATAAATCCGTATTTATACGAATCTGAATGATAATCAGATGACGACGCCAGAAACGTTTTGCCTTTAATAAAGAAATAGCGGTTAAATCAGGCGTCGTTATTCGGCGAAATATTCCGTCCTGTAGAATAGGTAATAAGCCTATCGCAGCAGGCCGTAAAAACAAGAGGATTTGTAGGGGCTTTTATGATTCAGCGCAAAGCAACGCTGAGTTGAGGAATAAGGGGTACAGAGTTAACTACCTAATTTTAGGTATATTTTAGCAGCCTTAAAATAGATGACCAGTTGCGCCGCAAGTCAATTTGATAAAAATCAAAGAAAATGGCAATAAAAGTCAGAAATCGCTTTAAGCTGCCCTTCCCTGAATCCTGTCCTTTAATACAAGAAAAAAATCAGAAAGCTTTTCGAGGGGAATAAAGATTCTTATCCACGGGCTACCGCTGTTTACAAATATATATAACGATTTATCAGAGAGCCTTTTCTGCGCGATATCAAATACAGCAGCTTTTGCTGGCAAAAAGCCGCATGAAATTAAAGCCAGAAAGTTCTGCCAACGCCCTTTTCCGCTTCATCTTCCTCCCGTCTCTTTTTGCTGTTGGGCTTGTTTAAGCTGCATTGGGCACTTTGCTGACTGTTTTACTTATTTCTCAAAAAGTATGTTGTAACTACAAAGTCCTTTGCTTATCGCGACGTCTGCTTGTTCTGCTGTTCAGATCTGCCAGCAGACGCTGCTTCAGCGATCTCCCCGCTGAAACAGCCGCGCCACCAGCTCGCGACAATAGTCAGACGTGGGTTCGCGATCTTCAAACAAAATGTGATAGATCACCGGCGCTACGACGACGTCCATCGCCTCGTCAACGGAGAACCCCGTTTCGCCGCGCTTTATCGCGCGCTTTTGCAGTGTTTCCAGGTGCTGATAAGTAAAGCCGCAGCATTTCACAGTCGCGCTGCTGCCGCCGCTGCCGATAATATCAACGAGCATCTGCCGCCCGACTTTCGACGACATCTCTTCGGCATACTGCTGGATAAACGCCTCCATGTCGCCCTGCATATCGCCTCTGTCTTCGGGTTCGCTGACCGGACGCATATGCGCAACGGCGACGTCGGCCAGCAGCTGCGACAGGTCGCCCCAGCGGCGATAAATCGTAGATGGCGTGACGCCTGACGACTCTGCCACCATCGGTACCGTAAGCTCGTTGCGATCATATGTTTTCAGCAGCGTATTGACCGCCTTGTGCACTTCTTCCTGAATACGCGCGCTGCGTCCACCCTGCCTGATCATCTCCCTGGCCATCTTTTTCCTCTCAGCAAAGACTAAAAACGACAGAAATTGTTTAATGCAAAGATATTGCGTTAACGCAAAAAAGCAAGTATATCTCACTTAAAGCTAATATTTTGCTTTAAGGTGATTATCATGACTTCCGCTTCGCCAGCACTGCCCGCAGCCGACGCTGCACGTATTACGCTTTACAGCTTTGTCTGCGCTACGCTTATCTCCGCGACCAGCAGCGCGCCGACGCCGCTCTACCCGCTCTATCATGCCCTCTACCATCTGTCGCCGGTCACCATTACGCTGATTTTCGCCAGCTATGCATTTAGCCTGCTTATCGCCTTGCTGACGTTTGGCCGCCTTTCCGACTTTACCGGTCGGCGCGTGATGATCCTGGCGGCGCTCTTGTGCAATGCCCTGGCGCTGGCGCTGTTTATGCTGGCGGACTCGGCAGGAATGCTGATTGCCGCGCGCATTATTCAGGGCGTAGCGACCGGTATCGCGCTGCCGACCTTTGGCGCGACGATCCTCGACGGCGATAAGGTGCGCGGCCCGCTGCTGAATTCCATTACGGCCTTTCTCGGCATGCTGGCAGGGACAATGACAGGCGCGCTTCTGGTGACCTTCGCCCCTTACCCTACCGTTTCGGTGTACGCTCTGCTGTTTATGCTGATGCTGCTGGCGCTGGCGTTGCTGCCCCTGATGCCCGAAACCGTATCGCCTGTACCGGGCGCGTTACGCGCTTTGAAGCCGAACGTGGCCATTCCGCCGCGCGCGCTTGGGCCGCTACTGCGGCTGGCGCCGGTAAATGTGGCGACCTGGGCACTGGGCGGATTTTATTTGTCGCTGATGCCGACGCTGGTCATCCTCACTACCGGGCTGACTTCGCCGTTCGTCGGCGGCTCCGTGGTGGCGACCTTGATGCTCAGCGCCACGGCATCGGTATTTATCTTCCGCCGCTGGCCGCCGCAGCGCGCGTTGTTTATCGGCACGCTCGCCCTGATAGCGGGCATTAGCCTGACCTTGATCGGCATTAATCATCATCTGACGACGCTGCTGTTTTTTGGCACGGCTGTAGCCGGTCACGGATTCGGTTCAGTATTTTCGACCATTATAAAAATCGTGATGCCGCTGGCGGAGAGCCATGAGCGCGCCGGGCTGTTCGCCGCTTTTCTGGTAAAGAGCTATCTGGCCTTTGCGCTGCCGGCGCTGCTGGCCGGTTTCGCGGTTCCGCTACTGGGCCTTGTCGCCACGGCTAATTACTACTGCTGGGGGATTATTTTGATGGCTGCGGTGTCATTGCTGGCGGGACGGTCTGCGGTGCGCCTGAAGGCGGAGAGAGGATAAAAAAATGGCCGGTTCAACCGGCCATTTTCTTTAGTTTGTCGCTTTATTTTTCAGGCCTTCAGCGCCCTGCTTGGTTTTATCCCAGGCTTTTTCGCTGCCCTGCTTGGTGCTGTGCCAGGCTTTCTGCGAACCTTCGCTGATTTTGCTGGTGGTCGCGTCGCTTTTACCTTCGGCAGCATGTTCCGCCTTCAGCTTTTGCTCGGAACCGGTGTCCTGCACTTTATGCAGTTTTTCTTTCGCCGTATCTGCGCCTTTATGCGCTTCAGCCACGGTGTCATCGGTAGCATGTGTAGTCGCCGCAAAAACCGGAGCAGCCAGCATCAGAGCAGAAAGTGCAATAATCGTCTTTTTCATGATTCCCTCACTAAAATTATCAAGTCCAGTTTCAGTATAGACAAATAATACAGTCGCACAGCAAAAGGCATGTAATTTGCCATGGATTCAGCATATTCCTGGATTTTTATCTGGCCTGATGCGCTGACTCAGCGATGCCAGAGAGGAAGAGAGGCAGCGGCGGGCATCCCTCGCTACACTTCATCCAGTCTTTACTTATAAGGAATAGCAATGTTCTCTTTTTCCCCTACCGTCGAACTCACCGTCATCGCGCTGGCGCCGGGCTTTCGCGCGATCAGTATTCTCGTTGAGGCGAGCGAGGTGCAGCACCCACAGGTTGCGCGTGATGCGCTTAACGACGCCTGCCACGCTGTCGTCGCCCAGGATGTGCCTTACGCTGAGGCGCATATTGCCGCCTGGCGCGAGGCCTTCAAAGCGTTCGGCGCAAAACCCGCCCGGACGCCGAGTTCGGTTGAAGCCTTACGTAAACGCGTTGTCCGCGATGGCTCACTGCCCGCCATCGATCCGGTCGTCGATCTCTATAACGCCATCAGTATTAAATACGCCTTGCCGATTGGCGGCGAGAATGCCGCAGCCTATGTCGGCGACGCACGTCTGGTGCGCGCCGACGGCAGTGAGCGGTTTGATACCCTGAACGCAGGCGAACCCTGCGAAGAGACGCCAGAGCCGGGCGAGGTGATCTGGCGCGACGATCTCGGCGTTACCTGTCGGCGCTGGAACTGGTGCCAGGGCGTGCGTACCCGCCTGGACGCCAGCGCGCAACACATGTGGTTTATTCTGGAGAGCCTGCCGGAAATGCCGATGGATGCGTTGCATCAGGCCAGTGACGAGCTTATCGCGGGTCTGCAGGCGATGATGCCCGGCTGCCGTGTTGAAAAACAGCTGCTGGGTGCGGGCTTTAGCTAAGTCCAGGTTATCAATCAAAAAGCCTCTGTTGGGTAAGCGGGGCTTTTTCTTTTTTGATGCTCCGTCATGCTCCCGCCGTGGTGGCTGAGGGCGGCTCGCCCAGAACCAGGCGGATGAAATCCGCTATATCTTCTGCGGCAGTGCAGTGTTTTTCCGGGCTGGGGTTAACGATCAGGGTTTCCGCATAGCCGTTGAGGAGGGCTCCCAGCTGGCGGGTCACCCGGTTTATGTCTGCGGGCCGAAAGGCCTCTTTTTCTACGCCTTCATCAATGATCCCGGCGACCAGCGTCATCCATCGACTGATATTGGCCTCCGCCAGATCGGCATACGCCTGATTGTTGGCCGCCATGCGCCAGAGGGAGTCATAAAGCTGCCATTCAGCTAAGGGCGCGCTGGGAAGGTAGTAGCCCACCAGCGCGGTGAGTTTTTCCCATGGCGAAAGACCTGCCATTTTTACCGCAATCTCATCAAGCTCGCTTTCCATAAAGCGCGCCAGCGCGGCGAGGCAGAGTGATTGCCAGTCGCTAAAGTAATGGTAAATATGGCTGCGGGATATGCCCAGATAGCCGGTCAGTTCACGCGTGGTGACTTTTTCTATCCCTTTTTCGATGAACAACGCCACTGCGCCATCCAGTATGCGTGCTTTTAGCTCCTCTGCGTTTTTCTTCACCTACTCCCCCTTTGACTTTGAGCAACCGCTCAAATAGACTGCGGCAACATTATTGAGCAGTTGCTCAATATTTTTCTTACGTTGAAAATACACTATGCAACCCCTGAATTTAAATGAAAAAGCGGACATAAAGCCAGGCGCAGCCACTACCCTGAAACTGCTGGGGCAGCGTCACCGCAGGAAACTGGCCGTGACGCTGATGCTGGTGGTCGGCGAAAATCTTATCTATCTGCTTTATCCGCTGCTGGCGGGCTTTGCCGTGAACGCCATCCTGGCAGGTAAAGCGATACATGCCGTACTTTACGCCGCGCTGGTTTTTGTTATGTGGTTGACCGGCGCCGCCCGGCGAAGCGTGGACACGCGCACCTTTGCGCGCATCTATGCCGAGCTGGCGGTATCTGTTGTGCTGGCGCAGCGTCGGGAAAATCAGCCGCCTTCTACCGTTGCCGCCCGCGTCACGCTCTCGCGGGAGTTTGTCGACTTTTTTGAAAAGCACCTGCCGGTGCTGATCACCACAGTAGCATCGATCACCGGCGCGACGGTGATGCTGTTGTTTATCGAGTTCTGGTCCGGCATCGCCTGCCTGGGGATCCTGGCGTTTTTTAGCCTTTTCCTGCGGCGCTTTACCAGCACCAATGAACGGCTTTTCCTGCGGCTGAATAACCGTCTGGAAAAAGAGGTCAGTATGGTCAGCAGCGCAGCGGCATCTCCTCTGGTGCGCCACTACCGCGTGCTGGCCAGGCTGCGCATCGCCTTGTCGGACCGCGAGGCGCTCGGCTATCTCTCTATCGGCGCGGTGGCCGCCCTGCTTTTCGGCTCGACCATTCTGATGATGACAATGCGGGAAAGTCATGATGCCGGGCACGTCTATTCGGTCATGACTTACATGTGGATGTTTGCCATGAGCCTGGATGACGGGCCCCAGCTGCTGGAGAAATACTCTCAGCTCAGGGATATCGGCAAGCGAGTAAAAACCGGCAAGGTTTAAACCGAACCGGGCAATTCCAGTCTGGCGGCGAAAAGGCCTTGTCGCGTCAGCGCGGGGGCCAGAGGCAGCCCCGCGTTTGCGCGTGCCTTTTCCTGAACCCACGATTTTATGTGACTCATCTTACATTTATTGCGCTCTCCACTGGCAACGCAGCCGCTTACGCCCGCACAATGGAATATATAATCCCTAATGAATATATATTCACACGTGGGTTGCTGCGGCAATCCGACCACGCTTCTGTCTGCATCCTGAACGGAGAATATCGGCAATGAGTCACTATAATTATCCGAAGTTTGGCGCTGGCCTGTGGCATTTCGCGAATTACATCGATCGTTACGCGGTTGACGGCTACGGCCCGGCGCTCAGCACGCTGGACCAGATCAAGCTGGCCGCCGAAGTTGAAGATCTCTCTTATGTTGACGTCCCCTATCCTTTTACGCCTGGCGTCTCGGTTGACGAGGTGAAGCAGGCGCTGCAGGAGGCGGGGCTGAAAGCGATTGGCGTCACGCCGGAAATCTATCTGCGCAAATTCTCACGCGGTGCCTTTACCCACCCAGATGCGGCGGTACGCGCCGACGCGCTGGCGCTGATGAACGAAGCGGCCGACGTGGTGCGCGAACTGGGCGCGAACTACGTTAAAGTCTGGCCCGGTCAGGACGGCTGGGATTACCCTTTCCAGGTCGATCATAAAAATCTCTGGAAGCTGGCGGTTGACGGCATGCGCGAACTGGCCGGGGCGAATCCGGATGTGAAGTTCGCCATTGAATACAAGCCGCGTGAGCCGCGTGTAAAAATGACCTGGGATTCAGCGGCGAAATCGCTGCTGGGTATTGAAGAGATCGGTCTGGACAACGTAGGGATCCTGCTCGACTTCGGCCACGCGCTGTTTGCCGGGGAGTCACCGGCCGGTTCTGCGCAGCTGATTATCGATCGCGGCCGCCTGTTCGGTATGGATGTGAACGATAACCTGCGCGGCTGGGATGACGATCTGGTGGTCGGCACCGTGCATATGACCGAAATTTTCGAATTCTTCTACGTGCTGAAGTGCAATAACTGGGATGGCGTGTGGCAACTCGACCAGTTCCCGTTCCGCGAAGATCATGTTGAAGCCGCCAACCTCTCTATCCGCTTTCTCAAGCACATCTATCGCGCGCTCGATAAACTGGATATGCCCGCGCTGCAGGCGGCGCAGCGGGAGCAGAATCCGCTCAAGGCGCAGCGCATTATTCAAAATGCGCTGCTGACCTCTATCGAAGAGTAAGCCGTTACGCCGCGGCGCGCAGCGCGTCGCGGCATCAGCTTTATAGCCAGCCCGACTTGCGCAGCCGTAGCCAGAGCAGGAAGCAGCCGACAATGGTTCCGCCTAGCGCTATCGGATAGCCCAGCGGCGAGTTCAGCTCCGGCATATCTTTAAAGTTCATGCCATACATGCTGAAAATCACCGTAGGGATCACCAGTATCGCACCCCATCCCGCCAGCTTTTTCGTGACCTCGTTCTGCTGTACCGCCACCATCGCCAGGTTAACGTGCATGGCGCTGGTGAGCATTTCACGCATGTCCTCCGCGTCGGTCACCACATGACGCGCATGATCCTGCACGTCGCGCAGGTAGGCGCGCAATTCTTTCGGTACGATATCTTCATGCAGGCGAACCAGCTGCTGGCAAATCTCTTCCAGCGGCTGCGCCGCATTGCGCAGGCTTAACAGTTCGCGACGCAGACGATAGACCTTTTTCACCGCGAGATTATCGAATTCGGATCGGAACAGCGCCGCCTCCATCTCATTAATTTTGTCGCCGAGCGAGGCGGTATATTCGCCATAGCGATCGACAATAAAATCGAGAATACAGTAGAGCGGATAGCCTGGGCCGTGATCGAGCAAGTCGCTGTTTTGCGCCACGCGCTCGCGGATCGGGGAATAGCTGTCGGAGGCGCCGTGACGCAGCGTTATCAGGAAATTTTTACCGATAAAGATATGCGTTTCACCAAAGTGAAGATGTTCGTTTTCCGAACTGACGGTCTTCACCACGATAAACATCGACTCGCCATACTGTTCGATTTTAGGCCGCTGGTGCGCGCATAACGCATCCTCTACCGCTAAGTCATGCAGTCCGAACTCGCGCTGAATTTTATACATAAATTCCGCTTCGGGCTGATAGAGCCCCATCCAGATAAAGGCATCTGGATCGCTGATAACGTCACTGATTTTTTCTACATCTAATTCCTGCCCGGTCTGGCCTGGGCGATATACCATGCAATTTACAATCATGATCCCTTCGCTACACGGTTGTCTGAAGTAGTAAGAGCATAACCGCTTTTATTGCATTCAAATGAAGAGGTTTGTAACAGAATGCCCGCCGAACAGCGTCCGGCGGGCAACAGGCAAGATAAGGCGCTTAACCGCGGGGATCGGTAGCCGGAACGTTCTGCACCCGGGCCGGTTTCAGACCGAACAGCAACGCCATCAGCGGCAGCTGTTTAATGATCAAATAGAGCACGGCGCTGCAGATCAGGCCAAGCAGCGTGACCACCGCGACATAGGTCACCGGCAGCGCATCCGGCAGGTAGCCGTCCAGCAGCCAGGCGAAGGTGATCACCAGCGGGTAGTGCATGATATATATCACCAGGGCGGAATCCACTACACCCCTCACCAGACGGCTCTCTTTCATGCGCAGCTTCTCAAAGGTGAATACCACCCAGTAAGAGAAGATGACCGAGAAAAGACTGGCGCACAGCACCGGCAGGTATTTCAGGCTGCTGGTGATGTTGTAGTGGTAGATGGCATAGAACACCAGCCAGCAGGCCACGCCCAGCGCCAGCACCACTTTGGTGTTGACCAGAAAATTACGCGCCTGACGAGGGATCTGATCGCTGTTGAGATAGAGCGCATAGCCCGCCGCGTAGAACACCATAAAGCGCGCGGTAACCGGAATTAAGTTGACCCATTCGCCAAAGTCTTTAACAAAGAACTTCACCACAAAGAACATGTTCGCCGCGACAACCAGCGCCGCCACCAGCAGCGGGAAAGGCAGGCGTCGCATCAACGCCGCCGCGCGCTGATAGAGGCTCACCGGAATCAAAAACGACATCGCCGTAAGGGACACCAGGAACCAGAGATGGTGCAGCGAGGTATAGGCACCCAGCGCGCCCTGTGTCGTTAAGGGTTCGCCGTCGATTAAGGCGTTAATGAGATACATCAGTCCGGGAATAAACAGGAAAGCGGAGATCAGCGGCACGACGACGCGCATCTTGCGGTTACTGTAAAAGAAGTCGGTGCCTTTACGCAGGATGACCATCGCCGAGAACATCCCCGACAGGAAGAAAAAGGCTTCCATACGAAAGGTATGCACAAATTCGATTAGCGCGGTAAAACCGTCCGCCTCATTTTTCCCGGAAACATAGTACCAGTTATTTCCACCAGGAAGACTTCGCGCGGCATGATATAAAACCCCTTCCAGAATTAACAGCGCGCGCAGGAAATCCAGGCCGATATTCCGGCTTGAGAGAAACGCTTTATTTTCCACGTTATACCCTTCTCAAAAAGTCGTCAGAACGCAGCCCCTCTCGCGTCGCATTTAAACAACGAAACGTGAAAGAGAAATAATCCTGACCTGATGAAGTGAGCCACGCAAAAATCGGAATATCCCTGAATGGCCGGTGTTGGCAAAGCGTATCATTACTTAACGTTAAAAATCATTCTGCTGACCGGACATTAGGAATATGCCTGGAGGTAACCAGACTAATTAGGAAAAACGCCAGTTAAAAATAGCCTGATCAAATAAATCCCCATAAAAATAAAACCGCGATTAAGCTATAAAATACAATAAGTTAATTTTATATCACCCTTTCTGGCCTTTGCGGTGTGCGCTGACGCTGGCCTTACTTCCCCAAACGAGGCGACAGATAAGACCAGACAAAATAAGAAATAGCGCTTACGAATGAGGATTTGCTTAATTTATCCAGCGAAAATGAGACCCGAGATCGGCTCATCTTGATTAACCCTGAAAAGAGAGCCCGTAAAAAAACAAAGCATTGATATAATTTTGCCGCTAACCATCGGCAGTTTTAGGGTTGTTGGCTGCTAATTAAATTTGTTACCTTGATGAAAGTCACACTTTATTCGTGATATTCCATTCAGACAACGCGCTGAGAACGATATGCTGCAAAAACAATTCCATTTGAAAATGGCGCTATATATTGCGCTGATGATGAAAGTTTCATCCCCGGCGGTCGCGCAAACTACCTCGCCCGGCACTTTTATTATTGAAGCCTGGGGAGGATCGAGCACGAAAGGGGTACTGGCAGTGCGGGAAGAGGGTCGGCTGCGCAATATCGTCAGCGAGCACAATGAAATTGCCGTACTGAATCAGCTTTTACAGGCGAAGTACGGCAGCGGCGTACGCGTCCTTAATCGCGGCGCGCCCTCAGCGCAGGCGATCGAGCTGCTGAATGGCCGCTATAAATATGAGCATAACCCGCCGTGGCAGGAGGCGATGAAACGCTCAAACGCCCGTTTAATCCTGCTCAATTTCGCCACCAACGACGCACGGCATTACCACTTCCACGATATAGAGAAGCCCTATCAGGTGAGTCCGCAACGCTACAGCGAAGTGATGACAGCCTTGATCGACAGCGCCAGAGCGAACGGCAAAGCCGTGGTGCTACAGGAGCCGCATCCGCTGTGCGGCAAAGCGGAAAAATGGGATGTCGCGCCTTATGCCGCGCGGCTCGACGCCGTCGCCCGCGCGGAAAAGGTGCCGCTGGTCAGTCAGTACCAGCGTATTCAACAGATGCCAGCGTGGCGCGCGATGATGTCGCCCGACTGTATTCACCCTTCCGAACAGCTCTACCGCATTAAGGCGCTGGAAACGTTTAAGGTGATCGAACAACACTTCGGCGCGCAGCTCTCGCAGCTTAACGCCGCCTCCTAAAACAGCGAGGCGCCGCCACAGATCACCATCTCCTGGCCGGTAATCGCGGCAGCCTGCGGCGAGAGGATAAAAGCCGTCAGCGCAGCCACTTCCTGCGGCTGGATAAGCCGACCAATCGGCGGCATGACCGGCTTTGACGCCTCGCGTCCCGGCTGCGAGAGCATCGGCGTTTCCGTCGCGCCCGGCGCGACTACATTTACCGTAATGCCGCGCGGCGCCAGCTCGATCGCCCAGCTGCGCGCCATACCGACCATGGCAGCTTTGGTCGCGACGTACTGTGAGCGACTGGCCGCTCCGCGCGAGGTGCGGCTGCCAATCAGTACAATACGGCCGCCCTCACCCATTACAGGCGCAAAGCGGCTGGCAAGGATTTCCGCCGCGCGGACGTGCAGCGACCAGAGGCGCGAGCTGACGCCGAGATTAATCTCGCCTACCGGCGCGGCGGCCATCATACCGGCGGCATGCACCAGCGCATCCGGTGCGGGCAGATCGGCAAGAGTACGGATAAGCGCAGGCTCATCCGTCATATCCACCTGAACGCTGCGGAAACAGGCGTTATTGCGCGACACCCGGCTACGGCTCAGTCCCGTCACCTGCCATCCCTGGTCGAGCAGTAACGTGACGATCGCCTCGCCAATGCCGGAGCTGGCTCCGGTCACAATCGCATGCGGCATCTACACCTCCAGAAGCGAACGTGGAATTTTAAACACCGCCTTGCGCACCCTTTCCGACCTCGGCGCCGCGCACAGCGCCTGATGCGGCTCGCCGGGCAGAAACACCGCAAAGTCTCCCGTGCTTAAGCGCATCGAGACCGGCAACGCCTGCACGCTGGCGATAAACAGATCCGCTTTACGCTCTTCATCCTCCGGCTGCGCCAGGCTCTGCTGACTGGCGTTAATGATTTCACTGCCGTCCAGCACCAGCTGGATATCGGCCCACTGGCGGTGATATTCAGTATGGCGCTGCGCGGCTGGTTCGGTTTGCGCCGGACCGATATGGCAAAACCACTCTGCATCCTCCGGCTGAAAACGGCCATCTTCGCGCTGCCGCAGCGCCGCGAGTCTGCAATCCTCGCGTTCAAGAATGGCGCGCAGCGCAGCAGGCAGGCCCGCCATTGCTAACGCCTGCACATTACCGATAATCATGACGTCTCCTTAACCCAGTCTGGCGAAAGGCGCACATATTTGATCGCCTGCCGATACCAGGTGTAGGCGATATGCAGATCGCCGTCTGCGCTCTGCTTGATGCTGGGGTAAGAAAACTCGCGATTGAGTTTCTGCTGTGAATTGTTCGTCATGCAGTAGCCATCGCCTTCGTCGAGGTTGCGCTGCCACGGCCAGCTTTTGCCGCCGTCCGGTGAGATCGCCACCGTCATCGGCGCGCGCGGTGCTCCCCAGAATGCGCTGCGCCCTTCGCGCGCTTCCGGCTCTTTTCGGCTGTCGTCGCCGTCATCAATTTCGTCATAGAGCGAGGCGCGCCGCTCCGTCGCGCCCGCCGCGCTCATATTGTTAAACACCAGCGCCAGCGTGCCGTCCTGCAAGGTGGTGGCCTGGAGGGAAGAGTTGTTATTGGGCAACGAGGTGGGCTCCGGCTGCGACCAGCTTTCACCGCCGTCCTCTGAGTGGCTGTAGTAAATATGATCTGCCCAGCGGCTGCGATAGAGTGCCAGCAGCGTACCGCCCGGCAGCGGGGTGATATTCATATGCACGCAGCCGAGACTTTCAGGCACCTCGACGTCGCGCCAGCTTTTGCCGTTGTCGCTGGAGATTTTCACGGCGCTGATATCATCATTGCCGACCCACTTCTCACCCGGCCGGGTACGGCAGTAGAACACCGGCAGGAGCCAGTTACCGTTCTCCAGCACGGTGATCGGCTGGCGGATAAAGGTGCCGGGCTGGTCGAGCAGCGTGTCAATCGCTCCCCAGGTTACGCCCATGTTGCGCGACTGGCGAAAGCGCACGATAGCCGTATCCTGATTGCCAGAGACCTGTGCCGTCCAGAGCAGCCACAGCACCTTGTCCGGCGCAAGAAACAGCACCGGGTTTTGTTCCGATCGTGCCGGGTCGTCAGAGAGCTTCACCGCCTCGCTCCAGCGATCGGCGCCGGGCGTCAGCCGCGAGCTGTAGACAGAGATATCCGCCACGCCTTCCTGGGTGCCGCCAAACCAGACGCACATCAGCGAGCCGTCCGGCAGCGGGAAGATATTGGCCGCATGGTTTTGCGGACAGGGTGACGGCAGCATCGCCGTGATGACGCGTGCGTCCTGTTCGGCCGGGCGCAGCACGCCATCGCGGTTAACGGTTACAGACATATCAGACTCCCCTCTGTTCAACTCTCTGATGCGATTTATGTTCTTGTCGGTTTGGGATCAGGTGATCGATCGCCATAATGATGGCCGGCGTGACCAGCGCGATATACATATTATTGATGCCGAACGGATCGCCCAGCAGATACCAGACTGACGTCGCCACGCAGGCGCCAATCAGACCGGCGTTAGCGCCGCGGGCGCTTTTGAAGAACGGCGCGTAGAAGGCGATCACCGCCACCACCGAGATCGACAGGCGAATTGCGCGGGTAAAGAATGAGAGCTTCAGCACTTCAGGCACCAGCAGCACAAAAATCAGCGGCAGAAAGCCAATGATCAACGACAGCCAGCGCGTCGCCCTGAACTCCTGCTCCGGCGTCGGTTTACGGTACGGCACGTAGAAATCCTTTACCACCAGCGAGGCGATGGCCAGCGCGACGGTGCTGACGCTGACGAAGATCGACGCCACCAGTGACGTTGTCACCATTCCCGCCATCCAGGGATTCATATCCTGCAGGAAAATCGGCATGGCGTAGAGGCTGTTGATCTCCGGGTGCAGATATTTCGCCGCCACGCCGATAACCGCAATCGCCAGACCGATCGGCAGACAGAAGAAGAAGGCGACCCAGGTGGCGCGCTTCGCCGAACGCACATCCTTTGTCGAGGAGATCGCCTGAATGACAAACTGGGTGCAGAAGATGGAGCCGATAGTGCCGATGAGCCAGGCGACGATGGTGCTGGCGCCGATATGGCCATCCCACGTCCAGTAGTAGCTGGGCATCTGTTCAATCATCGGCGTAAAGCCGCCTGTCTTATAAAGCGCGAAGCTCATTATGGCGATAATGCCCAGATACTTCAGCCCGCTGTGCAACATGGTGACCCATGCCAGCCCTTTCATGCCGCCGAAGCTGAAATAGAAGGTGCTGACGATGGCGGTAATAAAGGCTGCTACCGGAAGATTAACCTTCAGGATGGTCGCGATCGCCGCCGCGCCGCTGACATAATTGCCTACGTTCACCAGCAGCAGTGCATAGATCATGATCACCGAAATGATGTTTTTAGTGGTGTTGCCATACTTTTCCGCTATCGCGCCGGAAATAGTAATTTTGCCTGTGCTGTAGATGCGTTTGACCAGCAGGAAACCAAACAGAGGAAAGCCGATCGCCGCGCCGATAACCGACCAGGAGGCGGCAAAACCATCTTCAAACGCAGCCTGCGCGGTACCGACGGTCGATTTGGCGCCGATATATTCCGACATCAGCAGGATGCCAACGACCAGCGCCGGCATGGCGCGCGATCCTTCCATAAAATCGCCGCTGCTTTTGCTGCGCAGCCGCCAGGTCAGCCAGGTGGTGAACAGGATATAAGCCGCCACGATGCCGACAATGATCAGGGTGTCTTCAGCGTTAAACGTATTCATCTGAGCCTCTCTTGAGGACGAGCGAAACCGTGGAGGTATTAACCCCCGTCTGTGTTCTGATGAGTGATGCCCCGTGCTGGCGAGCTAGCGCCCCGCCACGATCAAACCTGAAATGCAGAGGCGCGCGTCGTAGGGTTTACAGCGGCGCGATGGCGCAGCCTCAGGTTCTGAGCAGCGAATGCTGCCGTTTTGATTTGCCACGTTGGTCTCCTGTAGGGAAGCAGATTGATTAAATTTAATCAGCGCACTTTCTTGGCGAAGGCGTCACGTGAGAATTTATAGGATAACGGGCGAAGGAATAAATTGATCGTGCTCACATATGCTCAATTATGATTGCATATAATCAACAAGAGAGAGATAAAGCTGCGGCATGCGGTCATGCAGGCGGGAGAGCGATAACGAAGGGAGAAATTGAGCGAAATGGCGAGGCCGGTCAGCCTGTGACCGGCCCGGAGGCGCGCTTAGCCTTCGGCAGGCGGCGTCCATTCGGTAAAGGTGGGTTTATCGCTTTTTACTTCATAGGCGACATGTTTCACTTCGCCCTTCGCGGTCGTAACTTCGACCGGATTGATGGTCACGCGTCCCAGACCAAACAGAGTGGCTACGTAGCCGCCGATTTTATGTTTACCCGGCGTCAAAAAGAGATCTTTACTCTGCCCGCCGTTCAGCGTACCGGCGTCTTTACCGTCCACGGTCACATACACCGATGAGCCGTCATCCGTACGCGTCATGACATGGGAAACGCTGACCTGTGCGGGGCCTGCGGTAAACGAGGGATCGTCCTGGTAAGAGTGTTTTTTCGCGCATCCGCTGAGTGCGACAACGGCGAAAAGGGCTATCGGGGAAAAACGTGCAATCATTATATTTGTCTGACCTCTGCTGCGACCAAGGCGTTATTTTAGCGCTACGTCACACTTTCTCCCAGCAGACAATGCGTCGGCATGTTCCGAATTCGCCTGTTTCGCTGCTTTTTACGCCAGCCGCCGCACGCTTTGTTCAGCGAGACGGCGGCTGGCGATTTCAGCCTGAAACTGGCGGCAAAGCGGCGAGTATCCGCTCCGCTTCATCAGCGCGCAGCGGGTAATCATAAAAGCGCTGATAAAAAGCCCGGGTGGCGGCGACAATATCGAGCTGGCTGAAGAGCTGCGGATGCAGCTGCTTTGCCGCCCACAGGATCTGCAACGCCACCTCCGTTCCATAGCGATCCCAGGGGAAAACGCCTGACGGATTTTGCAGCACGCGATGCTGCTGCACCGCCTTCACGCCCCTGAACAGCGCGGCATACTGAGAATCTTCCAGCCTGCCCGCTCCCGCGCCGATAATAATGACGTCAGGATCCCAGGCGATAATCTGCTCTGGCGAGACCTCTTTCATATTGCCTTTCACCTGCGCCGCCGCGTTTCTTCCTCCGGCGAGCCGGATCCAGGTATCAATCAGCGTCTGGCTGCCGTCAATCTTCAGCGGATGCAGCGACTGAATATGCAGCACGCGGGGTCGCTGTGCCTCTGTCAGCAATGCGGTTTTGGTGCTGACGGCGGCGATTTGCGCATCCAGATAGCGGTTATAGCGCTGCGCCCGACGCTGCGCCTCCGGCGTGCCGACGACCTGGGCGGTCGTCAGCAGGGAGCGCTTCATCGAATCGACGTCGTCAAACTGCATGCTGAAGGTCGGAATGGCAGCCTGACGATAGCCGATCGCATCAGGATCCTGCGCGGGAACGAAGATCGCATCGACGTGGTGCGCCACTAACGCCTCGCTGGAAAAGGTTTTGCCGTGCGCCTGAAGCGCCTGCCCCAGTGACGGCTGCACCTTAAACATCCACGGCCGGTCTGCCGGATGGTTGACGGTGGCGACGATAAGATCGCCCGCGCCCAGCGTCATCAACAGCGAGTGGTGCGCATACCAGGCATCGGCGATGCGATGCGCCGGATGCGGCAATTCGATCTTTTGCCCGAGATCGTCGGTAAGCGTGGCGGCAGGCGCCACGCCCGCCCACAGCGCCAGCGCCAGGGCGCTCCCTATTAATGTCTTCATCGCTCCGGCTCCTTAAAAATCGAGCTGCATCGAAACCTGCACCTGGCGCGGCTCGCCAATCGACGCGCTGGCATAGCCCGCGCCGCTGTAGCCATTGAGGCCGCCCGGCACGATATTGGTCCAGTAGTGACGGTTGGTGAGGTTAGTCACGTCGAGGCGGAAAGTAGTGTCAGTGTTCATCAGACGGGTTTTGTAAGCGGCGCCCGCGTCCAGCGTGGTATAGCCGCTCACCCATCCCTCATTCGCATTGTCCGTTGCGCGACGCCCGACATAGCGCGCGCCGCCGTGCAGATCGGCGCCGCTGATGCCAGGCAGATCCCAGGCGGCAAACAGGCTGGCGGTATAGCGCGGCAGCCCGACAATTTGCTTGCCCTGCGTCGCGCTGCTGGCGGTATCAAACAGGCGCGGGTCGAGCCAGGTCATGCCGCCATAGAGATGCAGCCTCTCCGTTACGTCGCCATCCGCCATCAGCTCAACGCCGCGGTTACGCTGCTCGCCGTCAACCGCGTAGTCGCCGCTGCTGTTGGTATAGGCGAACGGACGTTTGATCTCAAACAGCGCCGCCGTCAGCAGCAGCCGGTTAATCGCCAGCTTGGAGCCAATTTCCACCTGCTTGCTGCGATAAGGGGCAAGAATATTGCCTGCGTTAGTTGCGCCCGTCGGCGCGGTGTCGCCCTGTTGCAGGCTGTCCGCATAAGTGACATAGAGCGTCAGCGGATCCACCGGCTTATACATCAGACTGGCGGAGCCGGAGAAGCCGCTGCTGGAGGATTCGCTGCTGCGCGCGCCGCTTTTAGCGTAGTTTGCCGAGCTTAACAGGCTTTCGCTGCCCGCCAGCAGCAGGCTCCACTGCGGAGAAAACTGAAGATTATCGCTCAGCAGAAAGGCGTGCTGCGTCGCCGTGGCAGAGTGATAGCGATCGGTAAAGTCAGGATAGTCAGGTTCATTAAAGCGCGCGGGCTGTTCCAGCGAGGCGCTGCCCAGCGTCGACGTGCCGCCATGCACCGGATTCATGTTCTTCCAGACAAAGCCGCGTACGCCGGTGGCGATCTGGTGGTGTAGCCAGCCGGTATCCACTTCGCCGTTAAGGTTCGCCATATAGCTGTTGATGGTAAAGCGGCTGGCGGTCGAGGATGAGGTGGTGGTGGTGTAGTGCCCCGCCCGATCGGTAAAGGTATTGGTCACGCCGGTCGATTCGCGATCGGCGATCTGGCGCAGCACGCCAATCTCGCCCTGCCAGTTGCCGTCGAAATCATGTTTAAGATGAAGCCCTGCGGTGAGGGTATGGTTATCATCGCCTGCATAATATTGTCCCAGACCCGCCTTTTTTGGATCGGGCGCAGCCGGGAAAGTCAGCCCTTTGCCCAGCGCGAATTTGCCCGGCAGGCCTTTGTCATAATAGTGGTAGTAGCTGAAACTGGTCTCCAGCACGGTGCTGTCGCTGAGATTAGCGTCGAGCGCCAGGCTAAACAGCTGACGACGTACCTTGCTGCCGCTGACATAGCCGCCGCCTTCGTCATCCAGGACATTGAGGCGGTAACGCAGGCGATCGTTCTGATCCAGCGGCCCGCTGAAATCCGCAGCAACCTTGTGATTGCCCCCGGTGCCACCGCCGACCGTCAGGCGATGCTGCGGCAGATCGGTAGCGCGCTTCGCAACGAAATTAAACAGCCCTGCCGGGTTAGCCGGGCCATAGAGCGAACCGGCCAGGCCGTTCAGCACTTCAATATGGTCGAACTGCTCCGCCGCGTAATCGGTCGTCGAGACGACGTTCAGGCCGTCAATCATGCTGTTCTGCACCACGCTGCCCTGCATGCCGCGCGTCTGGGGACGCGCGCCGTCGCCCTGAACAGACGGCATATAGCGATAGAGCGCGCTGACGCTTTTCAGCTGCTGCTGCTTCATCATGGCACGGGAAAGCGACTGAACAGAGAAAGGCGTGTTGCGAACCGCCTGTCTGCCTGCGTTGCCCAGCATGGCGCTTTTTTGCGTAGCGTCTTCGTGACCTGAATCGGCCGTCGGCGCGGCGGAAACCACCAGCGTGTCATCAGTTGACGGCTGTGCGCCCTGCGTCTGCAGGGCAGCGAAAATAAGTAAACTGAGGAGACGGGGTGGGAAAAGCGCGCGGGATGTAAATTTCATTTTTATTTTGCCAGTTTTTACAGGTGATATTAACGGCAGGAAATGGTGACGGATAATAACCACTTTCGCTGTATTTACAATTATATAGCGAAAAAGTGCTTTATTAACAGCGGCAATAGGTTATCGCGCGATTATGATGGTCAATGGCAACAAGCCAGCCGAAAAAGCGAAATCGAATAATTGTCACGTTACTGAACTATATTGTTGACTGGCGGTAAGGCAGATATTTCGCGTTATTTCACTCTCCCGAAACAAAAGGATTATGAATATGGCAGCCATTGAAAGAATAAATTATCCCGCGCTGGGTGAGGTAAAAGCGCCTTATGTTCATGCGGTGAAACAGGGAAACAGACTTTACGTCTCTGGTCTCACGGCGTTCGGCAGCACGGCGCAAACAGGGTCGATTGCAGAACAGGCTGAGGTAATATTTAAACAGTTCCAGCATATCGCTGAGGCAGAAAACACCACGCTCAGTGCGCTGCTGAAAGTCACGTTATTTATCACCTCTTTTGCGGATATTGACGCGCTGCGCAAGGTGCTGTTTCGTTATTATGGCGATCATTTGCCCGCCAGTTCGCTGGTGCAGGTGAGTGGCCTTTTTTCGCCCGATCTTAAAATTGAGATCGAAGCGATTCTGGCGCTTTAATCCTGTTCTTACGCCTTCCGTCATTACTAAAAGTAATCAACCCATTAGCCTGGCTCATGCGGCTAATTTCCGGTGCTAAAGTCAATACGGAGCGGACGCAATTTGTTCAATTTATGAGACAACTCAAGGAACTGAAAAGTGACAATAAATTTCATCTATGCAACCTCCATGCAACATTTCGGCATCTTTATTCAGTGCAGTCGCGCTTAGCTGCAGTATTTATGCACTGTACTGCACCAAAATGAAGCAGAAGCGCTTTTTTCGACGGCGTAAGAAAAATTATCTTTCTTCTGTAAGTGGTAAATTATCGGGGAGCGGTCAGATCCGCTATTCATCCACGGCAACACATAATAAACGACTTTAAAAAAGAAAGGTCTTTATGGAAAAGTTATCCTACGCGTCTGAAAACAGTACATCTGCCTGGTCCACCTACCTTCAGCAAATCGACCGCGTCGCGCCCTATCTGGGCGAACTGGCACGCTGGATCGATACGCTGCGTCATCCTAAACGCGCGCTGATTGTCGATATTCCTCTACAGATGGATGACGGCTCTATCCGCCACTTTGAAGGCTACCGCGTACAGCACAACCTGTCGCGTGGCCCGGGTAAAGGCGGGGTTCGCTACCATCCAAATGTGGATCTGAACGAAGTGATGGCGCTCTCCGCGTGGATGACCATCAAGTGCGCCGCGGTCAACCTGCCATACGGTGGTGCTAAAGGCGGCATCCGCTGCGATCCCTTTGCGCTGTCAGAAGGCGAACTGGAACGTCTGACGCGCCGTTACACCAGCGAAATCGGCATCATTATCGGACCGCAGAAAGATATCCCCGCGCCGGACGTCGGCACAAACAGCAAAGTCATGGCGTGGATGATGGATACCTACTCCATGAATAACGGCACCACCGTGACCGGCGTGGTCACCGGCAAGCCGGTTCATCTTGGCGGCTCGCTGGGACGTGAGAAGGCGACCGGGCGCGGCGTCTTTATCACCGGCCGCGAAGTGGCGCGCCGCGCAGGCATTCCCGTCGAGGGCGCACGCGTAGCCGTTCAGGGCTTCGGCAACGTTGGCAGCGAGGCGGCGCGTCTCTTTGCTGAGGCAGGCGCATCTGTGGTGGCGATTCAGGACCACAGCGCAACCATCGCCAACGCTGACGGCATCGATATGGCCGCGCTGTCGCGCTGGCAGCTGGAGCACAAGCAGATCCTCGGCTTCCCTGGCGCGCAGAAGATCGATGAAGAGGCGTTCTGGCGCACCGAGATGGATATTCTTATTCCAGCGGCGCTCGAAGGCCAGATCACACGCGCGCGTGCCGAGAAGCTGAGCTGCAAGCTGGTGCTGGAAGGCGCTAACGGCCCAACCTATCCCGAGGCGGACGACATGCTGGCCGAGCGCGGCATCATCGTGGTGCCGGACGTTATCTGTAACGCAGGCGGCGTAACCGTCAGCTACTTCGAATGGGTGCAGGATATGGCGAGCTTCTTCTGGAGCGAAGAAGAGATCAATGCGCGTATGGATAAAATCATGACCGACGCCATGGTGCACGTCTGGAACAAAGCCAATGAGAAGAGCTGTTCGCTGCGTACCGCGGCCTATATCGTCGCCTGTGAACGCATCCTGATGGCGCGTAAAGAACGCGGTATCTATCCGGGATAATCGCTTAGCGGGCAGCCCAGGCTGCCCCTGTTTTAATAGCGCACCAGTCCGCCATCGACCGCGTACTGGCTGCCGGTCACATAAGAGGCGTCGCTGGAGAGCAGAAACAGCGCGACCGCCGCCGCCTCTTCCGCCTTCCCTGCCCGCTTCAGCGGCACCTGGCTGACAATAAAACTCTCAAACTGCTGGCGCGCCGTTTCCGGCATGAAATCGCGAAAGTGCGTCTCGATCGGTCCCGGAATCACCACATTTACCCGGATGCCTCGCGGTGCGAGCGCGGTTGCCCAGCTGCGCGCCATCGCCACGATAGCCCCTTTGGTGGCAGCGTACAGGCTGGTGGTCGCCGCGCCTTCATAGGTTGACGACGATGAGGTCACCACTACCGACGCGCCGGGGTTAAGCAGAGGCGAGAGCCTGGCAAGCTGCAGCATGGGTCCGCGCACGTTCGCGTTCATCATGGCGTTAAAGGCTTCCGCCGTAACGGATTCCAGCTCGCCCAGTTCGGCATAGCCTGCATTGAGCCAGAGTCCATCCAGTTTGCCCCACTTTTCCACCGCTTCGCCCAGCGCGTCGATATCCGCCTCCAGCGAGGCATCGTTGCGCAGCAGCAGCGCGTTATCATGCAGCACGCTGTTGGCGTACTGCAGTCGGCTTGCATTGCGGCCGGTTACCGCAACGCGGCCACCTTCCGCCTGGATGCGCTGCGCGCCAGCCAGCCCCATGCCGCTGGTGCCGCCGGTAATCAGGATACGCTTATCACTAAATCGGGCCATAATCCCTCCAGAAAGCGAGCCGTACGCCTGCGCGACGTCCGGGTACGAATTAACTTCATCTCTGAATGTTAGCTGGCGGCGGCGATAACGCGTTATTTTGTCGGTGACAGATTGATGACATTATCGAGCGGCTTAAACCCATATTTAAAACAGGGTTAATTCTGCTGAGTTTGAAAAGCAAAATACCTGAAGCCTATAACCTTACTTCACGTCAGGTTATTTCCGCTCCGATTTACCTTTCCGCAACATTATTGCCAAATAGTCTTATTTTCTGACGACGTCCTTTTCTGGATAACTCGCTGAGATACAGCGTTTAAAACCAGCGTGCCGTTTTACTGTGGCAGCAATTGCCTGGTTAATCGGCTATGCCAGTCTAAAAATCTGCTAATTTGAAAGCGAGGCCGTTTTTATAGTAAGGTAAATTCGTGTAAACGAGCTGCCGTAATTTATTTTAACAGGCTGCTTATAGCTTTCTTCCCCTTGTTTTGCTGGCAGTACGGCGACGAAAGCTATAAGAGCCTCATTATTTCAATGAGGATAATATGAGCATCGGGAATCAACCCACAGATAAAGCAAAAAAGCATTTCTGGCAGAAAAAGCAGAAAGAGCAAAAAGAACTGACAGTCGACGACATCACTATTGTCGACAATGACATGCTGAAGCGCGCAGTCGGCGCGGCGGCGCTGGGCAACGCGATGGAGTGGTTCGACTTCGGCGTCTACAGCTATCTCGCCGTCACCATCGGTAAGGTCTTTTTCGCCAATGCCAGCAACACCGCGCAGCTGATCGCGGCGTTCGGCACCTTCGCCGCCGCCTTCCTTGTGCGCCCCATCGGCGGGCTGGTGTTTGGTCCGCTGGGCGATCGTATCGGTCGTCAGAAAGTGCTGGCGATGACCATGATCATGATGTCGATCGGTACCTTTTGTATCGGCCTGATCCCTTCTTACGCCAGTATTGGCATTCTTGCGCCGATACTGCTGCTGGTGGCGCGTCTGGTACAGGGCTTCTCCACCGGCGGTGAATATGGCGGCGCGGCGACCTTTATCGCTGAATATTCAACTGATAACCGTCGCGGCTTTATGGGCAGCTTTCTGGAGTTCGGGACGCTCGGAGGTTATCTGTTAGGCGCAGGTCTGGTCACGGCGCTGACCTCTGCTCTGCCTGAGCAAACCATGCTCGACTGGGGCTGGCGCATTCCTTTCTTTATCGCCGCTCCGCTCGGCCTGTTCGGTCTCTATGTCCGTCTGAAGCTGGAAGAGACACCGGCGTTTCAGCAACATATGGAAAAGCAGGAGGCGCTTGAGCACAGCAAACCGGCACTGACGGTTATGCAGATGTTGAAGAAGTATCGCAAGCCGATGCTTAAATGTATCGGTCTGGTGCTGCTGTTCAACGTCTCCAACTACATGCTGACCTCTTACATGCCAAGCTATCTGACCGGTATTCTCGGCATGGGCGAGCTGAGCAGCCTGCTGCTCATCATGGTGGTGATGTTTGTCATGATGCCGCTGACGCTGTTCTGGGGACACTGGGCGGATCGCCTGGGTCGTCGTCCGGTGATCGGCAGCGGTGCGGTCGGCCTGATCCTGCTGGCGATTCCCTGCATGATGCTGGTGACATCGGGCAATATGTGGCTGGTGTTCATCGGTTTGATCGTGCTGGGCGTGCTCCATACCTGCTTTAGCGGCACCATGCCCGCTACGCTGCCGGCGCTGTTTGTTACCGACATTCGCTACAGTGCGCTGGCGATCGGCTTCAACCTGTCTGTGTCGCTGTTTGGCGGCACCACGCCGCTGATCACCGCCTGGCTGGTGGATACCACGCATAACCTGATGATGCCCGCTTACTACCTGATGGGCGCAGGCGTGATTGGTCTGCTGACCGTGCTGACGCTGCATGAATCGGCGCGCAAACCGCTGCGCGGCTCCTCGCCTGCGGTAGCCAGCGAAGCGGAGGCGCACCGTCTGGTGAAAAAACTGCGTTCGCGCAGCAAACAGCGGGCGGCACAGTAATCGACTCGTCCTGCTGACTGAACAAAAAAACCCGCCGACGGCGGGTTTTTTATTTCATCAGAAGCGATATTGCAGACCAACCGTCATCGTATAGTTCTTGTTGGAGATGCCCGCCGCGTCGCCGCCATAGGAGACCGACTCGCCGGTTGGATTATAAATCGCCTGCGTGCCGCCCTTACCTTCTTCGTATTTGTTCCAGGTAAACTCAGCGAATACTTTCGCATGTTCGGTCAGGTAGTAGCCTGCATCGACCGCTGCGCCGTAGTAACGTGAACCGGAGGTTTTTTCGCGGAAGGTCAGGTCGCGCATATAGTGTTCATCGTTGTCATGGGCGCGTACCCAGTCACTAAATTTAAACAGCGCGTTGAACTCGAAATCGTTAATGCGATACTGGCCGACCAGACCGACATAAGGCATAGAGAAGCGCTGGCTGTAACCAATACCGCGCTCGCGATCGGCGAAGCTGCCGATAAAGTTGCCGTTGTCGTAGTTAAACGTGCCGCCATAGGCTGTCCAGCTAAAGCGCGTCTCCTGATAGCCCGCGACCGCGCCGACTTTATAGTTGTCATCCTGCAGGAACCAGCCTTTCACGTTCAGATCGTATTCGTTGGCGTAGTTCACATCGGTGCTCGGATGTGACGAGTGATCGGTCCAGCCCGACTGGCGAGCATTTTGCCAGTCGTAGTCATCCATATGACCCGAACCGGAACCCAGCGATGTCCAGCCGCGCGCGTTCAGCGTCAGGAAGGAGAAGGCATCCCAGGCGATGTCGCCTTTCAGAATAGCGACGTTCCTGATTTTCCAGTCAAGCTGGCTGACTTTACGCGCATTACTGGCGTCATACACCAGCTCTTTAGATTTTCCGCCCAGCATGCCCACCGAGGTGGAAACGCTGAGGCTGTCAGAAGAGAAATTCGGCGTAAAAGGAGAGGATGCGGCAAACGCGGTTCCTGAAAGCGCGGCCATCATCATTACCGCAACGGTGCTCTTTTTCATTTAATATCCTGAGTGAAAATTAAGTTATCCTTGAATAGCGCGCACAGAATAAAAGGCAGGATTTCGTCAGGCAAGTGTAAGTTTTTCGATAAAAAAACAGCGACGTGAGTTAAACAAAATTAATTAATGGTCGGCGAATAACCGACGATAACCTCTCACTGGTCAGCGCAAAAAAATGAATGCATTTTAGCCATGCCGCAGGTGATTCTATTACTGCCCCTCCCTTTCCTGCCGCTTTACCTGGGTTTATTTTTCCCGCAGTTAACGTCATATCGCTACATAAAAGCACAGAGCTTCTCTTTAGAGCGTGGTCTGGTGTTTATTTGACTTAATGCCGGAGTGAGCAATAAATGCGCACAAATAACATTCCCTGGCAGCACCTGAAATATTTTCAAGACAGCCACTAAGCCAAATTTTAACGGCAGGTAATATCAGAGCAGATGTGACTGACGGATAAAATTGCTATGTTAATGTCTCCTCCTGACAAAAGAGACATTAGCATGGTGTCAAAAGAGAATGCCGAACACTATTTATGGGGTTCCCAGTGCGATGGCTGGACGTTGCTTAAGCGACAGGATCTCAGCGTTATTCATGAGCGTATGCCACCTAAAACGCAGGAAATACGCCACTATCACGCGCAGAGCAGACAGTTCTTTTTTGTTTTAAGCGGAACGCTACGAATGGAACTTGAAGGGGAGGTTCATTCGCTCAGCGCGCATGAGGGGCTGGAAATCCCGCCGCAGGCGAAACATCAGGCTCGCAATGAAAGCGATAGCGACGTCGAATTTCTGGTGATCTCCCACCCGACCACGCGCGGCGATCGCACCGACCTTCTCTGAATATCTCGCTGACGTTCCCCTCCACGTAGCGGAAAAAAACGTTTATTGCTATGTTAAATGGAATTTACATTCCATTTAACAGGGCGTAACTATGCAGCTAACCGCGCAGGATATCCAGCAACAGCAATCTGAAAGCCGCTTATCTCATTTTGATTTCCAGCTCGCCTGGCAACTCGGACAGAGCCTCCAGCAGCGCGCCAGCGCAGAAAACTGGCCCGTCGCGATTGAAGTTTACGCCTTCGGTCAAACGCTTTTTCTCGCTGCGTTGCCCGGTTCCAGCCCGGATAACCTCGCCTGGATGACGCGCAAGCGCAACACCGTCCTGCGTTTTGGCCACGCCTCAATGTTAGTCGGCCTGAACAACCAGCAGAACGGCAAACCAATGGAGCAACAGAACTGGATAGCGCAGAGCGACTATACCGATCACGGCGGCTCTTTCCCGTTAATTAATATGTCCGGCGTCGTCTTTGGCGCGGTCAGCGTCAGTGGACTGCCCTCAGAAGAAGATCATCAGCTCGCTCTGTGGGGCATTCAGCAGCTCCAGCGTCACCTGAGCCAGGCCGAATAAAGGAAAGAGGATGACGAGATACGGCTCACCTGCGCTAAGCGCGCTGCTTTTTGCGCTACTGACCAGCGTGGTAAGCGCCGCGCCGGATAAAACGGTGTTAATCCGCGGCGGCTATGTGATGCCGATGACGTCCGACGGCGACGATCTGCCGCAGGGCGATCTCCTTATCCGCAATAATGCTATCGTCGCTGTCGGCGAGCACCTCTCGGCGCCAGATGCTGAGGTCATTGAAGCAAAGGGCAGCTTTGTTCTGCCCGGCTTTGTCGATGCCCACTCTCATCTCTGGGTGACCACCATGCGCGGTCAGTTTCGCAACGGCGAGGGGAAATTTTTCCCCGTCAGCAGCGCGCTGGGTCAGGCGATGCAGCCAGAGGATATCTATACCGCCATTTATACCGGCGCGCTGGAACTAGTAAATGGCGGTATCACCACCAGCGGCGACTTCTTCGATAACATTCACGGCCCGGCATGGGGCGATGCCGGCTTTAGCGCGCTCAGAGACGCAGGCATTCGCGCCATCCTCTTTTACGGCGGCCCGGATAAAACAACGCGCTTTCCCATCGACACGAAGCACGCCGCCACGCTGGCCGATCGCCACGATCCGCGCGTGAGAGTGGGTCTCGCGTGGCGTCTGCCGCGCGAGCTAAAAGATGAGCAGAACTGGGCGATGCGCGATCGCGAATACCAGTGGGCCAGAGATCATCATCTGCCTGTACAGGTGCATATCAGCGGCGAGCCGGACGCCATGTTTAATGCGCTGATTGCGCGGCACTATCTTGCGCCCTTTGTTACGCTGGTACACGCCACCGATGCCCGTCCAGCACAGCTTCAGGCGCTGGAAAAAGCCCGCGCGTCGCTGGCCGTTACGCCCTTAAGCGAGGAGCATGTTGGTTACGGCTTGACCCGGCTCGATCATTTCGCGTCGGTCACGCGTCTCGGGCTCGGCATTGACGGCAATAGCCTGGCGGGCAGCGGCGATATGTTTGCGAATATGCGCCTGGCGGCGCTGACGATGAGCGGCGCAGCGGCTGACGAAGCCCTGCCTAAACCACGCCAGCTATTAAGAATGGCGACGCTTGGCGGCGCTGAAGCGCTCGGTCTGGATAAAGAAACGGGATCGCTGACGGTGGGTAAACGCGCCGATATTCAAATCATCACGCCCGATACGCTGAACATGAGCGGCTTTGGCGGCGGCGATCCGGCAGCCCTGCTGCTCTATTCAGCGCAGCCGCAAAATGTAACCACGGTTATCGTCGATGGTCGCGTGATAAAGCAGCACGGGAAACTGAACGGCGTCAGTCTCGCCGAAGTGCTGGCCAGCGCACAGCGTTCGGCGGAAAGAACAAAGCAGCGCGCGGCTAAAAAATAAATTATTGATCTGAGCCGTTTTGGCATTTCACCGCTGTATGCAGGTTTTTTGATCCAGAACAATCCACGTCAGGACACCTTCTGTCAATTTGTGTCAACGGTTTGTACAACCGCACATTTAATGGAGGCAGGCTTATGACAGGTAAAATGGGTTTGACGGTGGGTTTAGTGGTCTGGCTGTTCTATGTGGCGTGGATGGCGAGCTACTATTTCGGCACTTTCTCTCTGTTCGCTCGCTGACACAGGCGAGACCTGCGGGTCTGACATATCTGTGACCCTGACGATAAATATCCTTCCTGTAAAATAAAAACGCGCCGCAAGCGAAAGCGCTGCGACGCGTTTTTTATAAGGAATTAAGCAGCTTTAACGGCGCGCACTTTCTTTGCCTGTGCGGTTTCGCCTTCAACGCTCTCATCAGCATTTTCTGTTGCGCGAACCTTTTTCGTCGCGTCCGCTGAATCCGCGGCGTCTGGCAGCTTGCTGGTGCGCAGAATATGCTGAATCGCATCTTTCTGCTCGGCGAGCAGCAGGCCAAGGGTTTCTGCCTGAGACTCATCCATATCGGGTTGCTGCTGCGCTAACCAGTCGGTAAAGGCCTCCGCCATATCGAGCATCTTATCGTAGGCATCCGCCTCTTTTTTGCTGGCAAACGTCATTTTCTCTTCACCCTTCTTGACGACTACGTATTTAATTTCGACAGCCATTTTTGCCTCTCCGATACTGTTAATATATACAGTATATCTCTCCTGTGGCGAGATTGCATCCTTTTTTAAAATGCGTCGCCGTGCTGAAGGGATGAATATTTTTTCTTATGAAATCAAATCATTGAGAAATTCCGCCAGCGCTTTTCGCGGGTCGTCCTCTTCCGACACGATCATCTCGATCCCCCATTGTCCCAGCACTTCACGCGCCACGGGATTGTTGCGGTTAGTAAAGAGATAAGATTTCGGACGCGCGGTAGCCAGCCCTGTTCTGCTCCACATTTTGGTCAGACGGTAGAACAACAGGCGAATATTAAAATCGCTGATGCTGTAGCCGACAAACAGGACCGAATTTCCCATCACGTCGTGCGTCAGTTTGATATCAAGCGGTGAGTCGAAATAGAGGCGTTCAAAATAGCTGCTTTCATCCAGTACGATGGAGGTATCGTCGTCGAAATCGCCGTGCAGCTTGATGATATGCCGCTTGTCTTCGGTCAGCGCCACCAGATCGGCAGCGTTCGCGACTTTGCTGTAGGGCACGCCGTGCGCCTCGTGCGCCGCTTCCAGCCAGCGATCGTAATTGGTGGTATAGATACGGCTGAAATTGCCCTGCGTAATCATCGTATGAATTTCGGACGATCGGACATCAATGTCTGGCCGATGCCATTCTCGATCCATCCAGCTGCGCAGCGGCCCCAGCGAGCCCTTTTTCTGTTTGTAGTATTCCGCCAGCGACAGATGAGTCCCGTATGTATTAAATATTTTGGGATCGTAGCCCAGCTCGTTAGCCAGATGGGCAATAAGTTCATGCCACTCCGGCAAGCCCAGATTGCGTGATATTCCCGCGCCAGCGAACAGAATCAGTTTGCCGGAATCGTAGGCGCGTTTCAGTTCAGGTTTCATGCCACTCCTCGGGCGTTTTTCAAAAAGTCGGCGAAGCGATCGAGCGCCAGCTTACGCATGGAGATCTCGTTTTTAAGCTCGCCCATTTCAGCGAAGGTCTGGTTATAGCCTTCCGGGATAAAAACGCAGTCCCACTGAAACTCGCGCGGCCCGGCGGGCTTAGCTGCGATAGTGCCGCGTACTTCGCCATGAAACTGATACATTTTGCGTCCGTCGCAGTAGCCCAGCACGGTTTTCGCCGTCACCGCCTGGCTGTCCAGCCCCTGCACCAGCTTGGCGAAACGTTCAGCCTCTAGCCGGTTCCAGAAGATGCGCGTCAGGCCGGCGGGCAAACCGTTCAGTCCGTCGAGATAGAGCCCGGTGTGTTCGACAAAGAGCGGACGTCCGATAATGGAAAACGCCTTGGTCAGCTTGTCGCGGACCAGTTCAAGTTCGTTTTCCGTCTGGATTTCTTCGATACGGCGCGCGATGGGCAGTACGTCGACGCCGACCGGTTCGAGGATTTTGCGTACCTCGGTCAGCTTATGCTCATGGGCTGACAGAAAGCGGATTTTCATTTCAAACCTTTAAAATTATTATGGTTTTATCAGGAGCGCAGGAAAATTTGTTCCTGCCTGTTATCCTGTTTTTTGCTGCTCCACGTAAAAAGACGTGGCTGATGGAGTAGAGTCTAGCTGACGCAAAGAAGGGACTAAAAGAATTATACTGCTGGCAGCGAATGGCGCGCAAAGGCCGCTGCCCCACCTTTTGCGTTTCCCAACCTGTTTTTACCCGCTTCAGTTAGTCGGTTGAGGCAGGCGGTAAAAGATTCGGTTTTGAACCCCGGCTTGCCGTTGGCGTTTCGCCGCGCTTTCACTGTTTCGAGATGTTTTCCGCTGTTAAGCCGGGGTCGTCATTGTAAAAAATCCAGTCTGAACCATCAGGATGCTCGCCTGCAGCAATGAAATTATCCAGCAGCCTCGCCTGGTATGTTTCACTGCCTTCAGCGCTGAAAATTTCGCTCACCCGCTGGGTGAACGCACCTTCTGTGTAATCCTGGAAATTTCACTTAAGTTCCATCCTGCCTGACTTATTTAAGTGAATTTCAAAGGATAGAAGACAGCCTGCCCGTTTAGCCCCCGTCAGGCAGGGAGAGACGCCAGTTTTCATACGGCTGCGATGTTAATGATAAAACGCGTTTCAGAAAAAAGATGGCAGCGGACGCTTGCAAAAAGAACTCGTGCTGCAGCCGATCGAAAGCAACGCTATTTCTGACAATTATTCGCTATTATTCTTCACAACAGAGTTCTTGATCATAAAGCATGTTTTAAATTAACAAAGTCAGCCATGCTGCCAAACAAAAATAAAACGTCACCACAGTAAACCGTGCAGCAGGGGAAGGCTCATTGAGCTTATATTTAAGCTCATCTGGATATAATTTTTTTGAAATAGGCTTATGTCTTCCTGTCAGATTGCAACTCAAGGTCTCTTTAATGAAAAAGTTATTGCTACTCCTTCCATTATTCCTTACTGCCTGTAGCGCAAATCATCTGGATGCAAACGCGCAAAATGTCAGAGTCATGAATGGCGATCCAAAAGGTGACTGTACTTTCTTAGGCACGGTTACTGGCGATCAAGATAATTTTCTTACCGGAGGATGGACATCGAATGCAAATCTGGAAACGGGCGCGTTGAACTCACTGCGTAACCAGACAGCAAAACTGGGCGGCAACACCGTTTCATTAATTACCAACCGCGCTGGCACCAGCGGCTACTATGACGGTTCAGGCGGCGGTTCTCAGGAGACGAATGTCGTGATTACCGGGGGAGCATGGCGCTGTAATTAATTTTAGCAAGGCGTTCCGATGGGATCAGGATAGAGTAGAAGAAAGGCAAAACATGCCAAGGCGGAAATATGTCCTACAAATGTTTTATCACGCTTCTCTCTATAAGCGCCCTAATATTAAGCCTGGTAATCATGCCAAAAGTGCTGAAATCAGTGCGAAGCAACCCTGAAATTGAACGACTGGTTAAAGCACCGAACGCTACCTTTCGTCTGTTTAGCGAATGTAAAAAGCATGTAGCGGATGCAGAACGGTGCTATAACGCCTATAGCGCAGCCGTATACCTGGCTAATCTCAATGATTGCACCCCGTCTGGCATCGAACTTAAGCGAAAATTTAAAGGGCTGGTGGAGCACGCGAAGGCACGCGACATTGAGGATGAAATAAATAAACAGTGTCGGCCGATCTCTTTTTCCCAGCCAAACGCTTAACCACGAGTTCGCCTGTTAAGGAGCAACGCGCTATTATTGCTGGCGTTTCCTGATTATTCGGATTTTCATGAAAGTCAGGCGAATGGATATGGCATCGCGTCTGCTGCACATCTCCCGACAATAAATCAGCGCATTGTATTGATAAAGGTCAATACAGTACTCAGCAAGTCATGTAAATTATGCCGCGCGTTAGCAACGTAGCGCCAGACTCTATGGTATGATTACTTTTAATTTTATTATTACCAGGACGCCATTTATGCTCAACGACGGCTCAAAAAGTTTAACAGAAAAAAAGTTCTGCCTTTTCAGCCGTTACCGGTTGAGGACGGGAACAGGTATTGTCCTGATGGCCATTGTCGGCGTCTTTTTTATCATGCAGCAGCGCCAGTTTGTTCAGGCCTTCGATACCGGGACCTGTGTGATAAACGCCAACGCGACGGATATAGATATTTTCCTTAAACATATTCTCCATGTTATGTATCGTTTGATTTTCAAAGTCTGTGAGTAAATCGTTTACATCAGAAGCGTCCATCACGCACTGTTCGCAAAGTGATGCCCTGATTATTAAAGTAAATAACCTGCACTGCAGGTTTGCATTCCCGCCGCCTTTTGCAATCTGCCCCCTTTTTGCTGCGCTTCCTGCAACCGGCGACTGAGCAGAAACGGATGCGGGAGTTAACCAAAGCCCCTCTCCCTGTTGCAGACAGCGTCAGTAAACAATTCCAGCCGGATTCACCTGCGACGTTTCTATCGCCTCATTCTGCTCACCCCAGCGCTTCAGCACCTGCTGATACTGCCCGCCTTTCATGGTGCCGTTCAACGCCGTCTGCAGTGCCGCCGCCAGACCGTTGCCTTTTTTGGTTGTCACCGCCACCCAGGATCGCACCGGCCCATAGCCGACAATCTTCATATCGCTGCGCGAAGCCACCTTCCAGGCGGCCATCGACTGCGGCCCAAACAGCGCGTCGGCACGCCCTGAGAGCAGCGTTAGCGTTGCCGCCGCCTCGTCAGTGAGATAAACCGGCGTCACCGGCTTTAATCCTTTCGCGCGGTTCTGCTCATCCCAGCCGAGCAGAATACGCTCCTGATTCGTGCCGGAGCCGACAATAATCCGCAGCCCTGCGATATCCTCCGCTTTGTTAATGGCGCTGATGGCGCTATTTGCCTTTACCAGAAACGCATGACCATCGGCGCGGTAGGTAGCGAAGTCAAACTTCTTCTTGCGCTCTTCCGTCACCGCGATATTAAACAGCGCGATGTCATAGCGTCCGGCCGTTACGCCGAGCGGCCAGTCCTCCCACGAGGCGGGCACCAGGCGCAGCTTCAGCCCAAGACTATCCGCCAGCAGCCGGGCAAAATCGGCGTCGCTGCCGATGCGCGTTTTATTGTCGCTCGCCAGCAGCCCAAGCGGCGGCGAGTTGTTGCTGGTGGTCGCCACGGTCAGATAGCCCGGCTCGATAAAATGGAAGCCCTGCGGGATTTTGTTTATCGCCTCTGGGTTCATCGGCGCGTCAATCGGCGTCTCATTTTTCGTGGCGTCGAGCGGTTCCGCCAGCGCAGGCTGGCCCGCGCCGAGCAGCAGCGCGGCGAGTAAAAAACGTTTCATCTTGTTTGCCCTATAACACGCGCGCCAGGAAGCGGCGCGTGCGCTCATGGCGCGGATTATTCAGCACCTGCGTCGCGCTGCCCTGTTCGACGATTTTGCCATCTACCATAAACACGACGTTATCCGCCACTTCGCGCGCGAAGCCGATTTCATGCGTCACAATCACCAGCGTGGTGCCCGATTGCGCCAGCTTTTTAATCACGTCGAGCACTTCGCCGACCAGTTCTGGATCGAGCGCCGACGTCGGTTCGTCAAACAGCATGACGCGCGGGTTAAGCATCAGGGCCCGCGCAATAGCGATACGCTGCTGCTGGCCGCCGGACAAATGACGCGGCCAGGCGTCGGCTTTATGGCGCAGCCCGACAATGTCCAGCAGCTCGCCCGCGCGCGTAACGGCGTCGCGCTTCGAGAGCTGGCGATGCGCGACAGGCGCCTCGATAAGGTTTTGCAGCACCGTCAGATGCGGAAACAGATTAAAGTTCTGGAACACGTAGCCGACGTTAATGCGCTGGCGCAAAATCGCCTTCTCCTTGAGCTCATAAAGTTTGTCGCCGCGCCGATGGTAGCCGATATAGTCACCGTCGATTTGAATAAATCCCTCATCGACGCGCTCCAGATGATTAAGCGTACGCAGCAATGTCGATTTGCCGGAGCCGGACGGGCCGACAATCACCGTTACCGAACCGGGATCCAGCTCAAGCGAGACGTTATCCAGCGCCTTATGGCGTCCGTAGCTTTTGCTGACGCCGGTGATGCTGATGGCACCGGCGGTATGCGCCTTACGGTAATCAATGGCTTCGGACATGGCTAATCTCCTCATTTACGGCGACGGGGTTCAGGCGGCTGCGCCACTGGCGCCAGCGCGAAGGTTGCGCATCGCGGGTTACGCTGCGCGCCAGCCAGCGCTCGACGCCGTGCTGGATCACCGACAGCACCGTAGTGATAATCAGATACCAGGCGGCGCCCACCATCAGCAGCGGAATAACCTCCTGATTGCGGTTGTAGATCATCTGGATGGTGTAAAAAAGTTCCGGCATCGCCAGCACGTAAACCATCGCCGTGCCTTTAGCGAGGCTGATGATCTCGTTAAAGGCGGTGGGAATAATGGCGCGCAGCGCCTGCGGCAAAATAATGCGGAAGGTACGGCGCGTCGCGGAGAGGCCGAGCGCCGAGGCAGCCTCTGTCTGTCCATGATCGACGCCGAGAAAGCCGCCGCGAATGATCTCCGCGCTGTAAGCCGCCTGCACCAGCGTCAGGCCGATCACCGCCGCCGGAAACTGCCCCAGCACGTTAATGGTCTGGAAATGTCCCCAGGCCAGCGCGGTAAAAGGGATGCCAAATGACAGCGTGTCGTAGAGATAGGAAAAGTTATAAAGAATAATCAGCACCACAATCAGCGGCAGCGAGCGGAACAGCCAGATGTAGCCCCAGGCCAGGCCGCTGAGCAGCCATGACGAAGAGAGGCGCGCCAGCGCCAGCACGCCGCCGAAAATCAGGCTGAACAGGGTGCCGAGCAGCGTCAGCAGCAGCGTCTGCCCCAGACCGTGCAGGATCACCGGGTCGAAGAACCAGCGGGCGAATACGCCCCACTCCCAGCGTGGGTTAAGCGCTACCGACTCGGTTACGCCAGCCAGAATAAACAGGGCGACAAGCGCCCCCAGGGTGCGGGCCGGATAACGCGCCGGCACCACTTTTAACTGTTGATGATCGCCGTTCATTTTCGCTCCTTAACTCGCCTGGGCGACGCCGTTGACGTCGATAACTTTGGTAAAACGCAGACGGCCGTCGTAGGGCGGTTGCCCGTAGCGCTCCAGATCGCCGCTGGGGTCAAACTGTGGCTGGTAGCCGTGCGCGCGATAGAGACGCACCGCTTCCGGCTGACGAAAGCCGGTGGTGAGGTAGAGACGCCGGTAGCCCGCGCGCCGCGCACGCCGCTCCAGCTCCTGCACCACTTGCAGCGCCAGCCCCTGACGGCGCAGATCGCCGCGCGTCCAGATACGCTTCAGTTCGGCGGTCTCTGCGTCAAAGGGCTTATAGGCGCCCATGGCGATAATCTCGCCGTTGCGCTCCAGCACGATAAACAGGCCATGCGGCGGCAGATACCATTCGGTCTTCTCCACTTCCTGGCTACTGCGGAAAAAGTCGCCGTAGCGCGAGGCGTAAAAGGCGAAAAGTCCGCTTAAAATCGGCTGCAGCTCAGGTGCTTCCGGCGACACCTCGCGAAAAGTTAGCTGGCTCATGCTTCACCTCTCAGTCGCCCAGTCCAGGCGGATTGATTTCTGAATGGTCGATCTTCTCCACGCCCTCGCCCCAGCGGTTCAGCACCTTGAGATAGTCGCCGTTCTGGATCACGCCGTTAAGCGCGGTGCTGATCGGCTCGGCCAGGCCGCTGCCTTTTTTCACCGTAACGGCAATATGCGCCACCTTCGGCCAGCCGCCGTCGAAACTGCCCACCAGACGCGTTTTGCCGGTCAGCGCCGCCTTCCAGGCGCCGATAACGTTTGGTCCGAAATAAGCGTCAGCACGGCCCGACTGCAGCGCCAGCGTCTGAGAGGCGTCGTCTTTGGTATAGATCGGAGAGAAAGGTTTCAGTCCCTTCGCCTGATTGGCTTTATCCCATGCCAGCAATACCGCCTCCTGATTGGTGCCGGAGCCGACGATAATGCGCAGTCCGGCAATATCTTCCGGCTTGCCGATCGCCTTGATTTTGCTGTCGGCCTTAACGTAGAAACCGAGCGTATCGCGGCGGTAAGTCGCGAAATCGAACTTCTCTTTGCGCGCTTTGGTTACGGTGACGTTGGAGATAGCCGCGTCATATTTGCCGGAGGCGACGCCGAGCGGCCAGTCTTCCCAGGAGGTGGGTACAACGTTGAGCTTCAGGCCAAGACTGTCAGCCACCAGCCGGGCGATATCCACCTCGCTGCCCAGCAGGGTTTTGTTATCGTCCGAGAAGACCGTCAGCGGCGGCGAATTCTGCGCCGCGACCGCCACGGTAAAGGCGCCCGGCACCACAAAGCGATGGCCCGCGGGCAACTGCGCCACTGCCTGGTCATTTTTTGCGGTATGAATGGGCGCTTTATTGGCTTCAAGGCTGACGCGCTGGCCGTTGTACGCGACGCTGGTCCCTGCGGCGTAAGCGGAGCCGACGGCGGTCAGCAGCAGCAGAGCGGCGATGTAAGTTTTATTATTCTGCATAGCGAAGGTGCTCTTATTGTTGTGAGAACTGATTGACCGGTTCCTTCAGGCCAAAGCTGGCGCGCAGGGTGGTGCCGGGATAGTCGCGTCGCGTCAGACCGCGCGCCTGTAGCACCGGCACCACGCGGTCGACGAAGCGTTCAAAGGTATCGGGAGTACCGCCCTGAATGATGTAGCCATCGGCGGCGAAGTGCTCGAACCAGTGCTGTAAGCCGTCTGCGACCTGCTCCGGCGTGCCGTGAAACAGCGGGCGCGGCGTCGCCGCTTCCAGCGCCGCCTGGCGCAGCGTATGGTGGTGTTCGCGCGCCTTGCGTTTGATCTCATCGGTCGTGCTGCGGAAACTGTTCTGGCCGATATCGCCGATATCCGGGAAAGGCGCATCCAGCGGGTACTGCGAAAAGTCATGGTGATCGAAGAAGCGGCCCAGATAGTTCAGCGCATCCTGAACAGAGACCAGCGCGGCGGTGGTCTGATACTGCTGCTCCACATCCTCGGCGCTGTCGCCGACGATAACGCTTACGCCCTGAAAGATATGCAGATCTTCCGGCTGACGGCCATTGTCCACCAGCTGCCGCTTCACGTCGCGGTAGAACGCCTGCGCCTCTTCCAGCGTCGCCTGATGGGTGAAAATGGCGTCGGCATGACGCGCTGCCAGCTTTTTGCCATCTTCGGACGCACCCGCCTGGAAAACGATGGGACGCCCCTGCGGCGTGCGCTGAATATTCAGCGGCCCGGCCACCTGAAAGAAATCACCATGATGGTCGATGGCGTGCAGCTTGCTGGCGTCAAAGAATTTGCCGCTCGCTTTATCGCGTACGAAGGCACCCTCTTCCCACGAATCCCACAGCCCTTTCACCACGGTGAGATATTCGTCGGCGATGCGATAGCGCAGCGCATGTTCCGGATGCTGCCTGCGCGAAAAGTTTTTCGCCGAGCCTTCCAGCGGCGAAGTCACCACGTTCCAGCCCGCCCGGCCGCCGCTCAGGTGATCGAGGCTGGCGAACTGACGCGCGGTAATAAAAGGTTCGCTGTAGGAGGTCGATACCGTTCCCACCAGCCCCAGATGTTCAGTGACGCCCGCCAGCGCCGACAGCAGCGTCAGCGGCTCGAAGCGGTTCAGGAAATGGGGGATCGACTTTTCATTGATATAGAGGCCGTCGGCGACAAACAGAAAATCGAGTTTGCCCTCTTCCGCCTTGCGTGCGATGCGTTTCGCGTAGTCGAAGCTGATACTGGCATCAGCCTGCGCGGCGGGATGCCGCCAGGCGGACATATTGCCTGATGCGCCATGCAGAATGGTGCCCAGTCGAAGTTCTCTCTTCGTCATGATGTTCTCTCTGTTTTTGTGGCAGCGGTGCATCGCGCGCGGCGGATCGGGCCGCGCGAATGCCGTTCAGTTCAGGGGATCAGGTCAGGATGGCGTCGCGACATCGCGCGTTAAGCTGTTGCAGCGCGTGCTGCGCCAGCTGTGCGAAGTAGCGCGCGGCGGGCGCGATCAGCGCCTCGTCGGGGTTAAAAGAGGCGTGATGCAGGCCGAACGCGCTGGCGCTGCCGATGCTGACGAACGCGCCCGGTACCTGCTGCAGGTAGAACGCAAAGTCTTCGCCGCCGAGATGCAGATCGGCGGTCTGCACGCGATAGCCTGCCTGTTCGGCGATCTCGCTGGCGACGCGCGCCCAGTGCGCATCGTTGACCAGCACCGGCGGCCCCGCATGCCAGCTCAGGGTCGCTTCCGCGCCCGCCGCCTCGGCGAAATGGGTCACCAGCGCACGCACGCGCGCTTCCAGCCCGGCGCGCACGTTGAGATCGTGGGTGCGTGCGGTGCCGCCGAACTCCGCGCTGCCGGGCAGCACGTTCCAGGTTTTGCCTGCATCGATACGCGTAATGCTCAGCACCAGGCTGTCGAGAGTATTGAAACTGCGGCTGGTCAGGCTTTGCAGCCCCTGGATAATCTGGCTGGCGGCGACGATAACGTCTGTGCCCTCTTCGGGATGGGCCGCGTGCGCCCCCCTGCCGCTGACGCGGATAATAAACTTATCGGCATTAGCGTAGAACGCGCCGCCGCGCGTGGCGAAAACGCCGGTCGGCAGGCCCGGCTCGTTATGCATGCCGAAGATCGCCTGTACGCCCTCCAGCACGCCGGCATGGATAAATTGCCGCGCGCCGGCGGCGATCTCTTCTGCGGGCTGGAACAGGATGCGCACGCGGCCCTTGAGCTGCGCTTCATGCTGCTTCAGCAGCAGCGCCGCGCCCAGCATCACCGCGCTATGCACGTCATGGCCGCAGGCGTGCATCACGCCGGGATGACGCGAGTGAAAAGGCATACCGCTCGTTTCATGCACCGGCAGCGCGTCAATATCGGCGCGCAGCGCGATCAGGGCGTCGCCCTGGCCGATCTCCGCGACCAGCCCGGTTTTCAACGCGTAATCAGGCAGCCTGATATCCGCCGCCTGCAGCCACGCGCGCAGGCGCGCGGTGGTCGCCTCTTCTTTGCCGGAAAGCTCCGGCCAGGTATGCAGCTCGCGACGCCACGCAATCAGCTGTGAATCAAAAGTAGTGCTCATCGCTGTTTCCCTCCGCCAGGGTCAGGCCGCGACCAGATGGGTGGCCGCCAGCAGCTCCAGCGAACGTATGCGCGCTTTCGGCTCGCCGATCGGCGTATCAATAATGAACTCTTCGACGGCATAGCGCTGATGCAGCGCGTCCAGCTGGGCACGCACCTGCGCGGCGGTGCCTTTGAGCAGCGAAGGCGTACGCGGCTCGATAACATAATCAGTAAAGCCGCCCTGGCGCACGTAGCGTTCCGCCTGCTCCAGGCTGCCGACGTTGACTCCCTGCCCACCGTTGACCTTAACGTGATAGTGACGCAGGCCGTTTACCAGTAAATCCGCTTCAGCCGGAGAGTCAGCCACCACCGCCTGGACCGCGACGAGGGCGCGTTGACCGCTGAGGCGATAGTAGGTAGCGAGGGTATTCTCCATTAGCTGGCTGTCGCCGTTGAGGTGCGCGGCGAATACCAGCTGCCAGCCCTGCTGCGCGGCCAGCGTCGCGCTCTCTTCGCTGGCGCCCAACAGAAAGCGGCTGGCCGGGCGCGACGGCAGCGGCGTGGCGTACAGACTCTCTTCGTCGACCGCCTTTTGCGGCGCCGCATCGAGCCACTGGCTTAGCTGGCGCAGCTGATCGGCAAAGCTCCCTTTCGCCTCTGCGTTTACGCCCGCCTGCAGCGCGCGGGTCGATAGCGGCAGCCCGCCCGGCGCTTTGCCGACGCCCAGGTCGATGCGGCCCGGTGCCAGCGACGCCAGCAGGTTGAAGTTTTCCGCTACCTTATAGGGGCTGTAGTGTTGCAGCATTACGCCGCCGGAGCCGACGCGAATGTGCTGCGTCTGCGCGATAATCCAGGCGATCAGCACTTCCGGCGACGGGCTCGCCAGCTGCGCGATATTGTGGTGTTCAGCCAGCCAGAAACGGTGATAGCCCCAGCGTTCCGCCAGCTGCGCCAGCTGCAATGTGCGCTGCAACGCGCTGCTGGCCGACTCATCCGCCAGCACCGGTGATTTATCCAGCAGACTCAGACGATATGACATTCACCTTTCCTCATTCATATTCAGTTGCAGCTCAGTGTGAGGCGAGGTTAATAGTTCGTAAAACATGTTATTGTTTCATACATATTTAATTTATTCATATCGGGTAGATCGGATGCTGGGTTCCACTACAACACCTTTATAAAACATGCAATTATGTGCGGATTCTTTGTATATGTTTATTTACTTTCCCTGGTGGGACAGGGCTAACAAACTAAACGGGAATGTTTTGCCGAAACAGGCATATAGACTGACGGTGAGTGATGGTGACAAAACAGAAGAAGTAACACTAACCAGTAATTACCGAAAGAGACGCTTGGGTGAGCAGAGGAAGCAAAAATTTGGCTTTCTGGAGTTAATTGAACCCCGCTTTAAAACCACAGCATATAAACATAACAATCAAAAGCGGCGGACTTGATAAGTAACATCCCCTCCTAAATGGGAAGCAATACTTTCAGGAGATATATTTACTAAATAAGTAAATTAATTAATATAAAATAGTTGTTCGTCCTACACTCTCTCAGACAAGTCTTTCATGCCCTGGCTGGCGGTTAATACTTTTTACTGGCTAAAGGAACAAGTAAATGGCTCTACAAGGGACTTTTATATTAAACGATGCCGATTACGCGCCTTTTAATCTCTACGGCGTTGGCGTATTCATGGCGCACTCAGGCAATGGAATATATCGTAATCATGCGGGGTGCAAGGCCATAGCATTTAATGGACCAATTCCACCTGGTAAATACTGGATAGTAGAACGTGGAGAGGGCGGGTTTATTTCCAGAAAAATTTCCGGTGTTAAAGATTTGTTTAACAAAATATTTCACGGTGCTGAATTTAGCCATTCGGAATGGTTTGCTCTATATAAAGATGATTTCGGAATAGATGACGGTACATGGGTAGATGGTGTTCACCGAGGCCTGTTTCGCCTTCATCCCGGCACCGTGTCAAAGGGATGTATAACTATCGCTCACAACTCTGACTACGCGATAATCAGGAATGCATTATTAAGAACCACGCCCATGCAAGTTCCTTGTATGCGCTCCCTGATGGCTCGCGGCTGGGTTGAGGTAATTGCTAATGCATCGAATACCTGTTCTTAAAATCATTAAAAGACTAATCAGGTGGTTTTCTAAAACCATCCTTTTTCTCTTTTTTTTTATATATCTGCCATGTTCATCGATGCTTCAAAGTTCATAAGTTATGAAACTTCGTCAAAATTCTCCCACTGGCTTTATGGATATTCAAGCCAGGAGAACTTCGATGATCTCTTTTTCTTCACTGATATAGTAGCGTCAACGTTATCAGCTGTTTTCCTGTATGTTATTTCAGCAAAAATTATTTATAAAATAAGGAGTAGATGAATGCCAATTCCTCCCTGTATTTGGAAAAAGACGACGACAACGGCATTAAAGTCTCTGTAGACGTGCAGGATCTCCAAGGTGTTAATGCCATTTGCACTCGCTAAAGGAACAATTAAATGGCTCTGCCGGGAACTTTTATTTTAAAGGACGCCGATTTATCGCGGAATTTTTAGATTGCATCCTGGCACTTTATCAGAAGGATGCATAACCATTGCCCATGATACTGATTATGCACTTATCAGGAATGCACTGCTTAATACAACGTTGGTACAGGTTCCTTGTATGCGTTCACTAATGGCTCGTGGCTGGATTGAGGTAATATCCAATGGCACGAATACTTGCCCGTAAGTTCGCTAAAGTAACATTATTAATAACAATTTTCATTACCACAGGAAGAACGCTCTCGAATCCAGATAGTTTCATAAGTCATGATTTTGCATGCAAACTGGATCTTGTTATAAGCGGAGATATAAACGCTGAATCACTCGATGATGCTTATTTTTATACCGATGTAGTTATAGTAACCTTAATCACTGCACTAATTTACTTAACTATAATGAAAACCTTTCGTAAAATAAGGACACATTAATATGCCAATCCCTCCCTATATGTGGTTAAAAGATGACGGCGGCGCCGATATTAAAGGCTCTGTAGACGTTCAGGATCGCGAAGGCAGTATAGAAATTCTCGGATTAAGTCATGGTATTAATCTGCCCGTAGACAGCGCAACGGGTAAAATCACTGGCACGCGTCAACATTCAGCAATGATGATCGAAAAAGAGGTTGATAGCTCAACCCCTTATCTTTACAAGGCTGCGGCTACTGGCCAGACGCTTAAAAGTGCAGAAATTTGTTTCTATCACATCGACGATGCCGGACAGGAAGTCTGCTATTACAGCGTGCTGATGGAAAACGTCAAAATCACCGGCGTCAATTGTGGCGTGCCTAATGTTAAATTAGCAGGGAATGAAAAAATGAATCACGTTGAGAGCGTAAGCTTACAGTATGAAAAAATCAGCTGGAAAATTGTTGATGGTAATATCCAGTATACAGATTCATGGAATGAGCGTCGCACATCCTGAATTACACATCGCTAAATTTTATTTTTATCATCTATGGCTTCCTCTTTAAGAGCAGGCGTTAAAATTTTCGCGCCCCATAAGGAGCATACCCGGCAGGTTTCCTGCCGTTTTTACGCAAAATGAATGTCATTAGCGGACATTACACTTAAGAAAATCTATAGCATTTTCGTAAACCAGTTCTGGCCTCTGGACGGCAATCACCCCCTTACTTTTAAAAAGAAAATTAAAAAATGGCATAGTGCCATTTCCCTCGCACCAGGAAGACTGTCTTATTTATCCCCAAAAAACATAACCAAAAAATATATCCGCTGCCTTCTGTGATAAACGCTGTTCGCCTGTGCGAACCGCCATTTGTTATTTTCAGATAAGCTTTGCTCAATTCGTTGGTTCATTTGCCTTGCGCCGCGTCCGATGATGAATTCCGCCTCTGAGGCAGCTGATAACAAAGGAATTCACATGACGCGATTTCATTTTTCGCCGCTGCCGCGCGCACTGGCTTTTGCTCTGCTTGCAGGGAGTTTCACGGTTCACGCGGCGGAGACGCCGGTAAAAGGCGGCACGCTGATCTACCTTGAGCAGCAGGCGCACACCACGCTTTATCCGCCCGCCGGCGGCTTCTATCCCAACGGCGGCATACTTAATCAGATCACCGATAAGCTCACCTGGCAAAATCCTGAGACGCTACAGGTCGAGCCCTGGATTGCGGAGAGCTGGAGCAGCAATGCGGATAACACCGAATACACCTTTAAAATTCGCCCTGGCGTGACCTTTTCTGACGGCACGCCGCTGGATGCCAGTGCAGTCGCGAAAAACTTCGACACCTACGGGCTGGGAAATAAAGCGCAACGCCTGCCGGTATCCGAGGTGATTAATAACTATGATCACAGCGAAGTTATCGATCCGCTGACGGTGAAGTTTTATTTTAAAAAACCGTCACCCGGTTTTTTACAGGGCACCGCGACCATCGGCTCCGGCCTTGTCTCGCTCAGTACGCTGGCGCGTAATTTCGACCAGCTTGGCGACGCGCGCCATATTATCGGCTCCGGCCCCTTTGTGGTCAGCGACGAAAAGCTGGGCCGCGAGGTCGATCTGACCGCGCGTAAGGATTATCAGTGGGGGCCGAAAAATGCGCAGCAGCAGGGTCCGGCCAACCTTGACGGCATAAAAATCATCGTCACGCCGGAAGACAGCGTGCGCATCGGCGCCCTGCTGGCGGGCCAGGCAGACGTGATCCGCCAGGTGCAGGCTTATGATGAGAAACAGGCGAAGGACCAGCAGTTTCCTCTCTACGCGGCACCGACGCGCGGCGTGAACGACAGCATCAGCTTCCGCCCCGACAATCCGCTGGTAAGCGATCTGCGCGTGCGTCAGGCGCTGCTGCACGCCACTAATGCGAAACAGGTAGTTGATACCCTCTTCTCCCCCGCCTATCCGCAGGCGAAATCGGTCATTGCCGCCAGCGCGGCGGGCTTCGTCGACCTCAGCGATAAATTAACATTCGACCCGGAACAGGCGAAAAAGCTACTGGACGACGCGGGCTGGAAAAGGGGTGCCGACGGCATTCGCGTAAAAGAGGGCAAACCGCTGGCGCTGACGGTTTATGAATCGCTGCCGCAGCCGCAAAACAAAGAGGTATTGCAGCTAATCGCCCAGCAGTGGCGTCAGGTTGGCGTTGCGCTGACGGTTAAAGCGGGCGACGCCGGCAGCAAAACCTTCGACAGCCTCGATCCGCTGAAGACGCCGCTTACCGTCTCGGAAGTGGGCCGCGCCGATCCGGATGTAGTGAAAAGTCAGTTTTATCCCGCCAACCGCGACGCGCTGCTGCAAAAAGGCGGCTCCAGCGACAAAGTCAGGAGCTTTCGCGACGACAGGCTGAATAACCTGCTGCTGGCTATCTCCGCCGAGGTCGATCCGGCGAAACGCCTGCAGCTGACTGGCGACGTGCAGCGCTATCTGCTGGATAACGCCTACGTCATCCCGATCTTCGAGGAGCCGCAGGTCTTCGCTGGCGCGCCCTGGCTGAAAGGCTTGCGCTTCGAAGCGGTCGGCCGCCCGGCGTTCTACGGCGTCTGGCTGGAAAAACATTAAGGCGGGGTGAACGATGAGACACTATCTGCTGCATCGGTTGAGTAGCGGCCTGCTGGTGTTATGGGCGGCCTTTACTCTCTCTTTTGTCCTGCTGCAGGTGTTGCCCGGCGACGCGGTGCTGATCAAATTTCAGAACCCCGACCTTGGGCTAAGCCCACAGCAGATAGCGGAGATGCGCCTCGCCTACGGCGCGGACAGTCCGCTATGGCGGCAATATCTGCATACGTTGTTCGCCATGCTGCACGGCGATTTCGGCTTTTCGGTACAGGCAGGCGTGGCAGTCAGCGCGCAGCTCGCCGACAGCCTGCCGGGCACGCTGCGCCTGGCGCTGTGCGGTTTTCTGCTGGCGACGCTGCTGGCCTTCGGGCTGGCGGCGCTCTCCCGTCTGCCCGCGCTGCGCGGAGTGCGGTCGCTGTTACAGTCGGTGCCCGCGCTTTTTATCTCGATACCGACTTTCTGGCTCGGCATTGCGCTGATTCAGATCTTCTCTTTCCAGCTGCGCTGGATCCCGGTAATCAATCCTTCACCGTGGCAGGGCTTGCTGTTACCGATCGTGACGGTGGCGGTGCCGATCTCCGCGCCGCTGGCGCAGATCCTGCTGCGCAGCATCGACGAGGTCTCTACCCAGCCCTTTGTGGCAGTGGCACGCGCCAAAGGCGCAAGCGAAAGCCGCGTGCTCTGGCGTCACGTACTGCGTAACGCCATGCTGCCGGTGCTGACCATTGCCGGGTTGCTGCTGGGCGAACTAATCGCCGGCGCGTTAATCACCGAAACCGTGTTCGGCCTCGGCGGTCTCGGTCAGCTGACGCAGCAGGCGGTCAATAACCAGGATGTCGCGGTTCTTCAGGCCGTGGTGATGATCTCCGCGCTCGGCTTTGTGGCGATCAACCTGCTGGTCGATCTGCTGATGCCGCTGTTCGACCCGCGTTTGCAACCTGTTTCCGGAGGTGCCCTGTGAGCCTGGTTGATTACGCCTCTGCGCGGCGCGCCACGCCGGCCGCTGGACGTCGGGCGCTGCGCATTCAGCCGGGCCTGTGGCTGGCATGGCTGGTTTTATTGCTGGCGGCAGGCGCGGCGATCGCGCCGACGCTCTTTACCCACTACAGCGCCACTGAAGGCATCTCCGGCGCGCAGCGCCTTGCGCCGCAGGCGGGACACTGGCTCGGCACCGACCAGCTGGGACGCGATCTCTGGGCGCGCATGGTTTACGGCGCCTCGGCGTCGCTCTCCGCCGCGACCATCGCGGTGGCAATGGGGCTGACGGCAGGCAGTGCGCTCGGCGTGCTGGCGGGCGCGACCGGGGGTAGAACCGAGGCGCTGATCATGCGCGCCGTCGATGTCCTGCTCTCAATTCCTTCGCTGCTGCTGTCGCTCAGCGTATTGATCCTGCTCGGCTTCGGCACGCTGCACGCCGCGCTGGCGGTGGGCGCGGCGTCGATCGCCAGCTTTGCCCGGCTGACGCGCGGCGAAGTCGTGCGTATCCGCCACAGCGACTATGTCGAAGCGGCCTTCGGCAGCGGCGGCACCTTTTTCGCCGTGCTGCGCCGCCATATTGTCCCCAATGCGCTGACGCCCGCGATTGCCTTCGCCGCGCTGCAGTTCGGCCAGGCGATTCTGGCGCTCTCGACGCTCAGTTTTCTCGGCTATGGCACGCCACCACCCGCGCCTGAATGGGGACTGCTGATCGCCGAAGGGCGGAATTATCTCTCTACCGCGTGGTGGCTGACCACGTTCCCCGGTCTGCTGGTGATCGCCGTGGTGCTCGCCGCCAGTCGCATCAGCGTTCAGATTGCAGGAGGACGCCGATGAGCACATCTCTACCGCTGCTGGCGGTTAAACATCTCAGCCTGAGCTATCGCAGCGGGCATCAATGGCGTCAGGTGGTACACGACGTCAGCTTCGAACTTCAGGCCGGTGAAATGGTGGCGCTGGTAGGCGAATCAGGCTCCGGTAAAACCACCACCGCGCAGGCGATTATCGGACTGATGGCGGAAAATGCCCGCCGCGACGGCGGAGAGATCCGCCTGAACGGCGAAGATATCGCCGACTGGTCGCAAAAACGCCTCGACCGACTGCGCGGTGTGCGCATCAGCCTGGTGCCGCAGGATCCCGGCAACGCCCTTAATCCGGTAAAAACCGTTGGCGCGCAGGTCGAGGAGATCCTGCGCCTGCATACTGCGCTCAACGGTGAAGAGCGCCAGCGTCGCGTGGTGGAGCTGCTGACCCGCGTCGGCCTCAGCCATCCCGAACAGCGGGCGCTTCAGTATCCGCACCAGCTATCGGGCGGCATGAAACAGCGCGTGCTGATCGCTATCGCGCTGGCGCTCAGCCCCGATCTTATTATTGCCGACGAACCCACCAGCGCCCTCGACGTCACGGTGCAGAAGCGCATCCTCGATCTGCTCGACGCGCTGCGCCGCGACTCCGGCACCGCCGTGTTGTTCGTCACCCACGATCTGGCGTTAGCCGCCGAGCGCGCAGATCGCATTATGGTGTTCCGCAATGGCGAGATTCAGGAGTCGGCGCCTGCCGCGCAGCTGGTTGGCGCGCCGCAGCACGCCTATACCCGCCAGCTGCTGCGGGATGCCGCGCCGCATCGCATTACGCGCCGCGTCCCGGACCGCCTGGCGACGCCCGCTATCAGCGTCAGCGCTATCGGTAAAGCCTTTGCGCTGGGTAAAAACCAGCGGCTGCAGGCGCTGCATAACGTCAGTTTCCAGGTCGCGCGCGCCTCGACCCATGCGCTGGTAGGCGAATCGGGTTCTGGTAAAACCACGCTGGCGCGCATTCTTCTCGGCTTTGAACAGGCGGACAGCGGCAGCGTCACGCTGGACGGCACGCTGGTCAGCGGGCTGCGCGGCGAAGCGCTGCGCCAGCTGCGGCGTAAAATTCAGTTTGTCTATCAGAACCCCTTCGCCTCGCTCGATCCGCGTCAGACGCTGCGGGAGATTATTGAGGAGCCGCTGCGCAATTTCGAACGGCTCAGCGCCGCTGAACGTCGGCAGCGCGCCGAGGCGGTGGCGGAGCGTGTGGCGCTGCCTGCCGGGCTCCTGTCGCGCGGCGCGCGCGAGCTTTCCGGCGGCCAGCGCCAGCGCGTCGCCCTTGCCCGCGCGCTCATCCTCAACCCCGATATTCTGGTGCTCGACGAGGCGACCTCGGCGCTCGACGTCACTGTTCAGGCGCAAATTCTGCTGCTGTTGCAACAGCTACAGAACGAGCTGGGCCTCACCTATCTGTTTATCACCCATGACCTGGCGACGGTGCGCCATATGGCTGACAGCATCACGGTACTGCGTGCAGGCGAAGTGGTAGAAAGCGGTGACGTTGTCACACTGTTTGCCGCTCCCCGTCACGCCTACACCCGCGAACTGATCGCCGCTATTCCCCGCTTTACTCAGCGAATGAGGGCTTCCGCATGACGCGACGCATTGGCTTTTTTACCCGGCTGCTGGAGAAGGTGTCTGCGCAGCAGCGCTACCGTCTGGCAACCGAACAGATCCAGCACGCCGAACGGCTCGGCTTCGACAGCGCCTGGATCGCGCAGCACCATTTTCACGAAGCGGAGGGTGGCCTGCCCGCTCCGCTGGTCTTTCTGGCGCACGCGGCGGCGCATACCCGCACCATCCGTCTCGGTACGGCGATCATCACCCTGCCAATGGAGAATGCGCTGCGCGTGGCGGAGGATGCGGCGGTGCTGGATCTGCTGGCGGAGGGACGTCTGGAAATCGGCCTGGGCTCCGGCGGCACGCCCGCCTCCTTTCTGCCCTTCGGCCTGACCTTTGAACAGCGCGCCGCCGCATTCGCCGATAACCTGCACCAGCTGCTCAGCGCCTGGCGCGGCGATTCGCTGGGTCATCCCGATAATCATCTTTACCCTGCCGCGCCGCAGCTGGCGCAGCGCGTCTGGATCGCTACCTTTTCCGCTGAGGGGGCGGCGCGCGCCGGAGCGGCCGGGCACGGCCTGATGCTGTCGCGCACTCAGCCGGGTCCGGCAGAGGATCCGGCGCGCGCGCTGGATGCGATACAGAACCCGCTTATCGACGCCTACCTTGCCGCGCTGCCTGCGGGCGTCGCGCCGCGCATTCTCGCCTCGCGCACCGCTTTTGTCGCCGATTCGGACGCCTGGGCGCGTCGCGTCGCCGAGCCGGGCATTCGTCATCAGGCGCAGCAGTATCGCGCCGCCGGGCATGCGCTGCGTGGCGAGTCGCTGGACGATATTTTCGCGCAGTTCGACGCCCATATCGGCGATCCCGCCCGGGTGCGCGCCGCGCTGGCGCAGGACAGCGTGCTGCCGCGCGTTACCGATATCTCTTTTCAGGTGCACTCCGTCGAGCCGTCGCACGCCGATACCTTGCGCTCCATTGAACTTATCGCCGAACAGATCGCGCCCTGGCTGCGCACGCTGACTTCTCAGGAGAAATCATGACTCAATCCCACGATCTGCTGGCCGAACTGGCCGATATCGATCCCGCCAGCGAACTGGCGCAGGCGCGCGCCACGCGCGATGCCGCCACCCGGCATACGCAGGGCAGCTATGAGGTGCTGTTCAGCCAGCAGGAGGCCGATTTCCCGCTGACTGAACGCGTCGCGCTGGCGGCGCAGGTGGCGGAGTGGCATGGCGCTGAACGGCTGCGCGCGCACTATGCCGCGCATCAGGCGTTCCAGCCGCTCGGCGACGCCGCGCGCCAGACACAGGCGCTGGCCTTTGCCAGACGCCTTACCTTTGAGCCGGTCGCCGCCGCGCCTGAGCATATCCAGGCGTTGCGCGACGCTGGCTGGAGCGCGCGCGGCGTAGTCACGCTGGCGCAGCTGGTGGCCTTTATCAGCTTCCAGAGTCGGTTGCTTGCCGGTTTGCGGCTGCTACAGGGTGAAGAGGCGAGTCCCCCGCCGCGCGCCGCCGTCGCAGGCCGCTGGCATAGCGCCGAACGCACCGCCAGCGGGCAAACCGCGCCCACCGCCTTTACCCAGGCGGAACTCGGCTGGGAACCCTGGCTGGCGGCGAAGCCGCTGGCGGAGTTTGACGCCGAAGAGCAGGCGATTCTGGCGCGTTTCGGCCACAGCGACTCCGACTATTTCCGCCTGCTGGCGCGCAACCAGCCGGTGCTGGAGCAGCGCACCCTGACTGACAAGGGCATCTTCTATACCGCCGGCGGTTTATCGCGCGCCGAACGCGAACTGGCCGCTACGGTAGCCAGCAAGATCAACGGCTGCATTTACTGCGCCTCGGTACATGCACGCAAGGCGGCGCAGCTTTCTAAAGATAAAGATGCAGTGCAGAAACTGCTGAATGTCGCGCCCGGCGCGGCGCTGTCGCATGGTCAGTCGCCGCGCTGGGCCGCCGATATCGATTTCGCCGCCTCGCTCTCCGTTACGCCGCCCGTCGCCAGCCAGGCGCAGCTTCAGGCGCTGCGCCAGCAGGGGCTGGATACGCTGGCGCAGCTCGATCTGGTGCAGTCGACCGCTTTCTTCGCCTGGGCAAACCGTCTGATGCTGACGCTCGGCGAGCCCTTTCTGCCTTCTGACGCACAAGGATAAGTATGTTGTCACCTGACCAACTGATCGCCTGGCGGCGCGAGCTGCATCAGCACCCTGAACTGTCGAATCATGAATTTCAGACCACGGAACGCATCACGCGCTGGCTGCGGCAGGGCGATATTCGCCTGCTGCCGCTGGCGCTGAAAACCGGCGTGGTAGCAGAGACAGGCCAGGGCGAACCGCTGATTGCGCTGCGCGCCGATATCGACGCTCTGCCCATCGACGAGGCTATCGACCGACCGTGGAGGTCGCAGCAGCCTGGCGTTATGCACGCCTGCGGCCACGATCTGCACACCTCGATAATGCTCGGCGTGGCGCACCGCCTGCGGCAGCAGGAGCAACAGTTGCCAGGGCGCGTGCGCATTCTCTTCCAGCCGGCGGAAGAGACCTTTAACGGCGCGCAGCAGCTGATTGACGCCGGTGCGCTGGAGGGCGTACAGGCGATTTTCGGCATGCATAACGCGCCGGACCTGCCGCTCGGCACGCTGCGCACGCGCGGCGGCGCCTTTTACGCCAACGTTGACCGCTTCACCATCCATATTCATGGCCGGGGCGCACACGCCGCGCGACCGCATGAGGGTATCGACGCCATTGTGATCGGCAGTCATATCGTGACCGCGCTGCAGACCCTGCCGAGCCGCGTCTTCAGTTCGCTGGAGTCGGTGGTGCTCAGCGTGACGCGCTTTACCGCGGGCAATACCTGGAATGTGCTGCCACAAAGCGTGGAGCTGGAAGGCACGGTGCGTACCCACAACGATGCGATTCGCAACGCCATCCCGCACAAGATGCGTCAGCTCATCGGCAGCATCGCCGCCGGCTTCGGCGCACAGGCGGAGCTGGAGTGGATCGCTGGCCCGCCTGCGCTGGTAAACACGCCCGCTTGGGCCGATTTTATGCTGGCGCAGGCGCAGGCGAGCGGCTTTCGTACCGAACGCGGCACGCCGCAGATGGGCGGCGAAGATTTCGCCTTCTACCTGCACCATGTGCCGGGCGCGTTTGTCAGCATCGGCAGCGCCAGCGAATGCGGGCTGCATCATCCCGGGTTCGATCCCAATGAAGGCATTATCGAACCGGCGGTGAGCTACTTTACTCAGCTTGTGCCGCGCGCGCTGGATATCCTGGCCAGCGCATGACGAAAAAGAGGAAAAAAGAGATGGCGATCCCCGTTCCTGTACCGGTGCTGGATCACGCAGTCATTAATGTGGCCGATCGGCTGGATGAGGCGAGCGCGCTTTATCGTCGGCTCGGCTTTCAGCTCAGCGAGCGCGGCCACCATACGCTCGGCTCCAGCAACCATCTGGCGATTTTCGGCGAAAACTATCTGGAGCTGCTGGGCTACGAGCCGGGACGCGGTGAACGACGCGCTGACCTGTGGCAGTCGCCGCTCGGCCTGACCGGGCTGGTCTGGAAAACGCAGGATGCAGAGAGCGCATTTCTGCATCTGCAGCGTCAGGATCTGGATGGCGATGCGCCCGCCTCGTTTCACCGCCCGGTGACGCTGCCGGACGGCGAAGCGAGCGAGGCGCACTTTCGTACCGTACGGCTGCGCCCGACGCTGATCCCCAACGGCCGCAGCTTCTTCTGCCAGCACGACACGCCGCATGCAGTGTGGCAGGCCGCCTGGCAGACGCACCCTAACGGCGTGCAGGCCATCAGCGAGTTTGTCATTGTGGCGCAGGACCCGGCGCACGCCGCCCAGGTGTACAGCCATTTATTCGGCGCGGATCGCATTCTGGCCTGTCAGGATGGCGCGTTCGTGCTGAAGGCCGGGGAAGCGAAGGTGCGTTTCGCCTCTGCCGCCTATGCGCAGACGCGCTTCGGCTCGCTGCCGGAGGATTATGACGGCTCGCCGCGTATGTCTGCGCTCAGCTTCCGCAGTGACAGTCTGGAGAAGGTCAAAGCGAGCCTGCTGCTGGGCGATATCCCCTTCCGCGAAGCGCAGGATGCCATTGTAGTACCGGCGGAACAGGGCTTTAACCTGGCGCTGCGCTTTCATCAGTAAGCGCGCGGCGGCCTGGCGGTTGACTTGCGCCGTAATAACCTGAGAATGAGGAACCTCAGATAAAGGAACAGCTAAAAAGGAGTTTATCATCAAGGGTTCCCTCGGTTTTTTCTCTACGGCGCGCAAAAAATCCCTGCTTGCCGCCGCGCTGCTGCTGGTCGGCTGCGCCTCCGAGCCGCCAAAGTCGCTGGTGACGCCCTTTCCCACCGTGACGCCGTCGCAAAAAACGCAGCCTGCCCCCGCGCAGCAGCCAATGCGCGGCGTCTGGCTGGCGACCGTCTCCCGTCTCGACTGGCCGCCGGTTAATTCGGTCAACGTCAGCAGCGCGGCGCTGCGCATCCGCCTGCAGCAGCAGGCGTTGACAGATAAACTCGACAGGCTGAAAAGTCTCGGCATCAACACCGTCTTCTTTCAGGTGAAGCCGGACGGCACCGCGCTCTGGCGCTCAGATATCTTGCCCTGGTCCGATATGTTGACCGGCGCTATCGGCGAGGATCCCGGCTACGATCCGCTGGCGTTTATGCTGGATGAAGCGCACAAGCGCGGCATGAAAGTGCACGCCTGGTTTAACCCCTACCGTGTCGCCGTCAATACCCGACCCTCGACGATCGCCGGGCTGAACCGCACGCTGACGCGCCATCCCGCCAGCGTGTATGTGCTGCACCGCGACTGGATCCGCACCGCTGGCGACCGTCTGGTGCTCGATCCCGGCATTCCGGACGCGCGCGACTGGATTACCAGCATCGTGGCGGAGGTCGTGGCGCGCTATCCCGTTGATGGCGTGCAGTTCGACGACTATTTCTATGCAGAAACCTCCGCCTCGCCGCTTAACGACAGCCAGACCTACCGCGCTTACGGCCAGGGATTCGCCTCGAAGGCGGACTGGCGGCGCCACAATACGCAGCTGCTGATCGAACAGGTTTCGCGCACCATCAAACAGCTTAAGCCGCAGGTGCAATTTGGCGTCAGCCCGGCAGGCGTCTGGCGCAATCTGTCGCACGATGCGGCTGGTTCCGACACGCGCGGCGCGGCGGCCTATGACGAAGCCTTCGCCGATACCCGGCGCTGGGTGCAGCAAGGGCTGCTCGACTATATCGCTCCCCAGCTTTACTGGCCTTTTGCGCGGCAGGCGGCGCGTTACGACGTGCTGGCGCACTGGTGGGCGGATGTGGTGAAGCCGACCCATACGCGTCTCTATATTGGCGTGGCGCTCTATAAAGTGGGCGAACCGTCGCGCACCGAGCCGGACTGGACGGTCGGGAACGGCGTGCCGGAGTTAAAAAAACAGCTCGACCTGAACGAGTCCACGCCAGGCATCGATGGCACGATCCTGTTCCGGGAAAACTACCTCGAACAGCCGCAGACGCAACCGGCGGTGCGCTATTTGCAAAGCCGCTGGGGCCGCTGAGTTATCCGCGGGTGCGGATAAGCTTTACTTTATCCTCTGGTGGGTATAATTTCTTTTTTATCCGCGTGAGGGGATATATTCCCTCCCCGCCTTACCACAGGAGCAGCGATGATCTACAGCCCACAACAGCTGGCCCATCTGATCAGGCTTGAACGGCAGAAGCGCGGCTGGACGCAGAGCGACCTGGCGCGCCGGGTCGGCATCAAACAGGCCACCGTGTCGAACTTTGAAAATAATCCTGACAAGACTACGCTAACCACGCTGTTTAAGATCCTGCAGTCGCTGGAGCAGGAGCTGGTGATTCAGAGTAAATCGACGCAGAGCGGCAAGGAGCTGGAGTGGTAATGGATCAGCTCAACGCCTGGATGAACGGCGAACGCGTCGGCACGCTGACGCGCCAGAAAAATGGCGCGCATATCTTTCAGTATGAGCCAGGCTGGCTGAGCAATCCGCTGGCGAGGCCGCTGTCGCTCTCGCTGCCGCTGCAGTACCCCGCTATCGCCTCCGCCAGCGTCATCAACTTCTTTGATAACCTGCTGCCTGATAATCCTCGCGTCAGAGAGCGCATTCTTAACCGTTATCGGGCGAAGTCGATGCAGCCATTCGATCTGCTGCGGGAAGTAGGCCGCGACAGCGTCGGCGCGGTGATGCTGCTGCCCGTTGAGGCCGCCGCGCCCGATCTCTCTGTACGTTATGAACCGCTCGACGCCGCGCGGCTGGAAAAAATACTTTCGGCGTACCAGAGCGATATTCCGCTGGGGATGATCCCGGAAGAGCGCGACTTCCGCATTTCCGTCGCGGGCGCGCAGGAAAAAACCGCGCTGCTGAAAACCCCTCAGGGCTGGGCCGTCCCTCAGGGGCCGACGCCCACGTCACATATCATTAAGCTGCCGATCGGCGAAATTAAGCAGCCTTTCGCGACGCTCGATATGCGCGACAGCGTGGAAAACGAATATGTCTGCCTGGCGCTGGCGCGCGAGCTGGGTTTTCGCGTGCCTGACGCCGCCATTATCACGGCCGGCAAGCTGCGCGCGCTGGCGGTAGAGCGATTCGACCGACGCTGGAGCGCTGACGGTGCGCGGCTTTTGCGCCTGCCGCAGGAGGATATTTGCCAGAGCCTCGGCCTCGCCTCCGCGACAAAATATGAATCTGACGGCGGGCCGGGCATTACGGCGATCATGTCGCTGCTGATGGGCTCCAGCAATGCGCTGGAGGATCGCGACGATTTTATGAAGTTTCAGGTGTTCCAGTGGCTGATCGGCGCGACCGACGGGCATGCGAAGAACTTTTCGCTCTATATCGAGCGTGGTGGAAGCTACCGGTTGACGCCGTTCTACGACATTCTTTCCGCTTATCCGGTACTGGGCGGCACCGGCCTCAATATTCGCGAACTGAAGCTGGCGATGGGACTCACCGCGTCGAAGGGCAAGAAAGTGGAAATCGATAAAATCTTTCCGCGCCATTTCCTCGCCACGGCGGCAAGCGTCCGCTTCTCCACCGAACGGATGACGCAGATCCTCGCTTTCTTCGCGGAGGCGTTTCCGGCCGCCGTGGCGCGCGTCAGGGAGCAACTGCCCGCCGATATCCCGCCCGCAATTGCCGAGGCTATTTTCAGTAACGCGATGAAAATGGCGGAGCGGCTTAGCCGGTAAAGGACGGAATAGCGTTTTTGCGTCCCTTGTGCGGTAATAAATAAGCAGCCGAAAAAAGACGCTTTTTACTACCGGCAAATATAAATAAATCCCGAATTTAAAGCAGAGTATTATGCGCGCGAACAATACATGCTTATCGACCGGGGTTTCCGACGAAAAGCGGCAGAATAGATGCGCTTTCAACAGTGCACTACTGATTAACCAGGAAAACAGGTGATGCGAATATGCGTGCTGATGCACCAGCTAGCATAGCGACCTTTATCAACAAACAGCACAGCGGGTCATTACAGAATAAAACTGCTTAAATGGCCGTTAGCATTTGTCAGAACGAAAACGCCGCCGCAGGTTACCTGCGGCGGCGTTGCTGTACAGGGCCGAAGCCTTATCAGAAGCGATAGGTCGCCGATACCGAGAAGTTGCGCGGCTCGCCGTAGACGTTATAGGCGCCAACCCAGGTGTCATACTCTTTGTCGAACAGGTTGTTCAGATTAGCCTGCAGCGAAAGATTTTTCGACACGTCATAACGCGCGAAAAGATCCACCAGCGCATAGCTGCCCTGACGCGCGCGCCACGTGCCGTTCCCTTCCGGCGCGCCGACATCCTGCCAGGTATGCGTCTGCCAGTCTATGCCGCCGCCCAGCGTCAGCTGCTCCAGCATTGGCAGGCGATAGCGGGTAAAGAGGTTGAAGCGGGTGCGCGGCAGCTGCGAGTTATAGGCGTTGCCGTCGCGATCCTCCGCCAGATAGGTGGTGCCGCCGAAGGTCATCTGCCAGTTATCAGTTAGCGCGCCGTTCAGCTCAAACTCGACGCCGCGGCTGACTACGCCATCTTTCGCTACGTAAGCGGTCGACTGCGATCCTGAAATAATCTGACCGGTGTCTTCGCCAACGTTGTTCAGCTCGGTACGGAACACCGAGAGCGTGGTGGTCAGACGGCTGTTAAGCCAGTCAGATTTCACGCCCACCTCGTAGTTTTTCCCGATAACCGGCGACAGGAAAGCGCCACTGCTGTCGCGGTAATCCTGCGGCTGGAATACCGAGGTATAGCTGGCGTAGGCAGACCAGTTCTCCGCGAAGTCGTAGATCAACCCGCCGTAAGGGGTGATATTGTTCTTTTCCAGCTCCTCGCCGGTGGTCAGCGTCTGACGATTCCAGTTGGTATAACGCGCCCCCAGGATCAGATGCAGCGGATCGGCCAGCGAGAGGCGCGTCGCCAGATAGACCGATTTCTGGCGGACCGTGGTGCTGTCGTCGGTCAGCGCGCGCGAGCCCCAGCTGGTTTCCGGGAAGTCGCCGTTAAAGTTATTGTAATCGCCCAGCTCGTCCGCCGAGATATTGGCCCAGGCGCTGTAATACTTATTCTGCTGACGACTGTAGTTAACGCCCAGCATCATCTCATGTTGACGGCCCAGCAGCTCATAGGGGCCGCTGGCGAAGGCGTCGACCGCATCGACTTTGCGCTTGCCGGTGTTATAGCCGGTTCCGCCCACCACCGGATAGTTTGCATACTGCGAAACGCCGAGGCCGCTGGTTTTATCAAAGTAGCCGTCAAGATAGAGCTGCTTACTGTCGAGGAACATCTCGTTATGCGTGCCGTTCAGCGTAAAGTCCCAGCCGTTGTCGAACGTCTGCTTGAGATTAACGAAGAGTTTCTTGTTCTCTTTATCGTTGTAGGCCCACTCCGGCGCAGTGTTATAGCCGCGACGGGAATGGATTTGCGTGCCGTCGGTGTACCAGCGCGGCGTGCCGCTCCACATCGGCGAGTCAGTATTGACCTGCGAGAACTCATAACCTACGGAAAGGGTCGCGGAATCAGTCAGGTCCGCGTCCACTACGCCATAGACAAACTGCTTCTGCGCGCCGTAGCGTTCGATAAAGCTGTTCTTGTCATCATAGCCAGCGACCAGACGACCGCGCACGCTGCCGTCGCTGTTTAGCGGGGTAGAGAGATCGGCGACATAGCGCTGTTTACCCCAGCTGCCATAGGTAGCAGAGACGCTGCCGGTGAATGTTTTGCTGTCAGCATGTTTCCGCACCATATTGACGGCGGCGGAGGGGTTGCCCGGCCCGGTCAGCAAACCGGTTGCGCCGCGCACCACTTCCACACGCTCATAAAGCGCCATATCGGACTGGGCATCGCCGAGATTCCAGCGCGAGGCGAAGGTGGTCGGGATGCCGTCGACCATAAAATTGTCGATGGGAAAACCGCGAGCGTAGTAAGTCGTGCGATCCATATCGCTACTCACGCCGGTAATCGCCGTGGTGGTATGCAGCACGTCATTCAGCGACTGAAGCTGCTGATCTTCCATGCGCTGCTTGCTGACCACGGTAACCGACTGCGGAATATCGCGTGCGGTCAACGCCATTTTGGTGCCCGCGCGGGTGATCGGCACACTGTAATCCTGGGCGGCCTGCTGTCCGGTGCTGCTGACGCTGGCGTCTACGTTAAGCGTCTGCTCGTCCGGGGCGGCCGTATCGGCGGCCTGAGCGCTTTGCGCGACGCTGGCGGCGATCAGCATGGCCAGCAGCGAGCGTTGCAGAGGGTGTTTCATGGCGCTGGCGCAACCGCCCTCGCACTGTTCCCTGACGCGGTGAACATCAAAAGACATCGCTGTTCCTCTTTTTCATTATTAGGTGTGGCTGCCACTGGTTGCCGGAGCACAGGGCCTGTCTGGCTGTAAGACGTTGTACTGACGCGATCCTGTAATAAAGCAAATGAGAAATATACGCATTGCCATTATCATTGCAAGCAATTGTTAAAAAATGCTGCAAAATGCCCATAGCGCGGCAAGGCATTAAAACCACTGATAATTAAGGGGTTTATTCAGGGGTGAAGGCTGTAAAACGCGGGAGAACTGGAAGTTACCGGAAAGCGCACAGGTTGTGGCACAACCGGGCGGCATGCATTAACGCTGCCGCTCAGGCTAAGGGTCGGTATTCATCTGAACACATAGTCACCTTAAGCCGCTCTACTCTTTTCTGACACTTCCGCTATAACAGCGCTATTTCCGCTCCTGCAGTCGGGAATAAGAGAGAGACAGCGCATTTAATTCCATGATTAAACACTGACTAATATAGCAACAGGCTTCTGCCTGACAGAGAAAATTTATTTCATATTCACCGATAGTGGAACGACCTACGCTAATTTAGCTGCCGTGATGGTTTCGCGCGTCACTACCGCTGCGCCACGATATTTACCCCCTGACTTTCCCGCCCTGGGAATATTTCAAACATCAACGATAACGCTGCGAAAAGGCCCACTGTTTAACAAGCATATAACCCTCTGCCGCTTATTCCTGAGGCGCTGTTGAATAAGTGAAGCGTAAAAAATCACCGACGATATAATGGCCTGAGCTGTATAAATGCCATTTTTTCAACCAGATAACAGATGAAAGATAAAAGAAGCGCCCTGCTTTATGGCATTATCACGGCCATTTTGCAGACGCTCATGCTATTCAGTACCTGCTGGCCGACAGGCTGCTTTATATTTGGTCTTGTTTTTTTATGCTACCACATTAACCCAGACGGGTGAGCAACTGCTCTTTTCTTTTACCGGCTATATCTGTGCTTCAGCTTATTTCCTTTATCATTTTTTTACCGTAAACTGCGCGCTTTACATATTTTGATTCGTTAAGGGTTATATCCATGAGTGATGCGCTGAAAGCATTGAATAATCTTCGTACGCTGCGCGTTCAGGCACGAGAAATTGAGCTAGACGTGTTAAACGAAATGCTCGAAAAGTTCTCTGTCGTTGTCGCAGAACGCCGTGAAGAAGTGAATGCTGAACAAGCCGCGCAAAAAGAAAAAGCGGAAAAGCTGGCATTGTATAAAGAGATGCTGATGAAAGACGGCATTGATATTTCCGACCTGGCCGATCTGGCGCAGAGCGAAAGTAAACCAAAAGCGAAACGCGCGCCGCGTCCGGCTAAATATAAGTTCACGGATGAAACCGGCGAAACCAAATTCTGGACCGGTCAGGGCCGCACGCCTTCACCGATTAAAAAAGTGCTGGATGCAGGTGGCTCGCTGGACGAGTTCCTGATCTGATAAAAAAGGCGCTGATATTCAGCGCCTTTTTTTACCGCTTTTGACGCCCCGCCGTCCGACGGCGGTAAAGCGTCTCAACCATCAGACCGTCGGCAGGCCGAGGTTTTCACGCAGCGTGGCGTAGGCATACTCCGTTGGGAACAGGCCGCGACGACGCAGTTCTGGAATAACCAGCTCCACAAACAGATCCAGCTGCTCCGGCATGATGGCTGGCATAATATTGAAGCCGTCCGCGCCGCCCTGCTCCAGCCAGAGCTGGAAGTCGTCGGCGATATCTTCCGCGGTGCCGACGATAACCCGATGCCCGCGCGATCCCGCTGCGATAGCCGCCAGCTCGCGCAGCGTCAGGTTCTCGCGCTTCGCCATATCGGTCATAAGCTTCACGCGGCTCTGGTTGCCTTCGCCCAGCGGCACTTCCGGCACCGGGCCATCCAGCGGGTAGGTAGAGAGATCCATGCCAAAGCGCAGCGAGAGCTGTTTCAGCCCGTTGTCGATATCCACCAGCGTATTCAGCTCTTTCCACAGCGCTTTCGCTTCCTCGCGCGTGCGGCCGACAATCGGCATCACGCCCGGCATAATCACCACATGCTCCGGATTACGGCCCGCCGCTTCGATCTGCGCTTTCTGCGACTGATAAAAGGCCTGCGCCTCTTCCAGGCTGGCGGCAGCGGTAAAGACCACTTCAGCAGTTTCGGCGGCGAGCTTCTGCCCGTCGGCGGAGGAGCCTGCCTCGATGATCACCGGACGACCCTGCGGTGAACGCGTGATATTCAGCGGCCCCTGCACCTGGAAATGTTCGCCGACATGGTTGATCGGGTTAATCTTGTCGTTAACAAAGTATTGTCCCGACGCCGGATCCGGCTGTACTGCGCCCTCTTCCCAGCCTTCCCACAGCTTGTTCGTGACCTGCAGAAACTCGCGCGCCCGCGCATAGCGCTCGGCGTGGTTCGGCATATCATCGCGGCTGAAGTTTTTCGCTACGTCGGCAGAGAAAGAGGTCACTACGTTCCAGGCGGCACGACCACGGCTGATATGATCGAGAGAGGAGAAGGTGCGCGCCATGGTAAAGGGATCGCTGAAGGTGGTCGATGCGGTAGCAGCCAGGCCGATACGCCGGGTGTTCACCGCGACCGCCGACAGCATGGTGAGCGGTTCAAGACGCGCCATGGTGGACGGCAGTCGATACATACTGGTTGCCAGCGCATCGCCGACGAAAAACAGATCGAAACGACCCGCCTCCGCTTTCTGCGCCAGGCGGATCAGCCAGTCGATATCAGTGGGTGCGCCCAGCTCTTCGGTCAGGCGCCAGCCGCTGACGTGATGCCCTACCGGCTGAACGAAAAGACCAAGACGCAGACGATTTTTTGCAGATGAACTGTCCATATTGTTTCCCTGATTGCGATAAGCGCCCTTTTTGGGCGTCGATAAAAATGATCGGTGGCGATAAGCGCTTTACCTGCGCCGCGCCCGGTTCGTCAGCGCTATAAAGGACGAACCCGCAGGTGCCAGAGTAGCGTGCATAGCATTTGCCCGTCCAGCCAGCACGCTGACGATATGCCCGCAATGAGAAAAAGCCGTGGCTACCATTGTCTGCCGACCGCTCAGGCGGGCGGTAAAGCGAAGGCTAACACGACGTATCGAGTTGCTGGCTAAAAAACCCGCTTTAACAGAATGTTAGCGACGTTGCGTTTCACGCGTATCGGTAAGACATAGTACGACAACCGTTTATTCAGGCAACCTTATAACTGGCCCCTCTTATTCACAAATTTGCATAAGCTTAGTGATATTTCAGATATAGCCATCTGCGCCTTTGTTGCTACCCTCTGAGTTCTGCTTATTCCCAGGGAGACAGTGATGCGCTTTTTCCGTTATCCGGCGGCAAGGCTATGAGCCTGACCGGGCAGCTCAGCCAGCTTATTCGTCTGGCGCCAGCCGATACCTCCGCGCGTCAGCACGCGCGTCAGGGCGTACAGGATTTTCTCGCCGTGAGCTGGCCGGTGCTTAACCGGCAGGTGCCGGACAGTGGCCTGCCGCTGTTGCAGGGGCTTTACCGCGACAGCGGACCGGCATCGCGCGCCCTGCTGCTCGGCTATGCCGGACACGCGCTCGACTACGACGATTTTCACGCCGACTTCCGCGGTCATCCCAGCGTGGTTATCCTGCCAGCGCTGCTGGCGTGGGCGGCGGAAAGCGACAGCTTTGACGTGGCGCGTTTTCTGGATGCTTATATCACCGGCGTGGAGATGGCCGGTCGGCTGGGCCTGGCAATGACGCAACAGCACTATACGCTCGGCTATCACAATACCGCTTCGCTCGGCACCCTGGCCGCCGCCGCCGCGCTGGCGCGCTTTACCAGCGCGGATGCGCGCCAGTGTGCGGTGCTGCTCGGCATCGCCGCCACCGAGGCGAGCGGGCTGCGCGCGCAGTTTGGCTCAGCGGTGAAGCCGTTGCACGCGGGCTTCGCGGCAGAGCGCGCGGTGCGCGCCGCACAGCTGGCGCTGGCGGGGTTCGACGGACAGACAGAAGGCGTACTGGAGGCTTTTATCTCGCTGGGAAGCAGCAACCAGGCCCAAAGAGAAAAGCTCACTGAGGGCTGGGGCGCGCCCTGGCGTATCGCGGCGCCAGGCCTGGAGTTCAAGCCCTTCGCCACCTGCGCCGGTACGCACAGCGCAGCGGAGGCGACGCGCGAGATCCGCCAGCGCTGGACTGGCTCTGCGGCTGAACTGCTTAGCGCCATCGATCGCATTACCGTCGCATTTCCACCAGGCGGCGATATTGCCGCCTCGGTACGGCAGCCGAAAAACGGCATTGAGGCACGCTTTAGCCTGGAGTATGTCATTGCCGCCATGCTGATTTATGGCGACCTGCGCATGGCGGACTTTGCCGAAGGCGAGATCAATCCACAAATTATGACACTGGCGGCGAAGATCACGCGCCAGCCTGATGAGAGTGCGCCGCCGGACGCGATTAACCCCGCGCTGCGCTTCCATGAGGTCACGCTGTTCCTCAGCGGCGGCGAAGTGTTGCGCCAGCGACGCACCCGCCAGCAGTCACTGGCGACGCCGGTGGATGTCGCGGGCAAACTGCGCGCGGCGCTGGTCGACCAGCATCCACTGCTGGCCAGCAGCGAGTTACGCGACGATGAAGATCTTCGCCACCTGGCGCAGACGTTAATCGCCAGGCTGTAGCGCCGCGTATTCAGCCTTCAGACGGCGTAAAGGCGGTGGCGCTGACCACCGCCTGCACGCCGGACAGATGAACCCTGCGCTTTTCCCGGCTTTCTTCCCCCCCTTCGGCGATGCGCCTCTTCGCATGTATGGTCGCATTCGCGGGAAGCGAGACTGTTCCTTTCCTGAACGCGCGCATGTGATTTAATGGGTTCAGCCTGCCTGGTTACCGATGTGTTAGCTAAAAAGCTCTCTCTGCTGCTCCATCGACACTCCCCCTCTTTTTATCCCCTCGCGGGCGGCACAACGCGTCTCGTTCTGGACTGAAATTTTTCCTGTTTGCTAATTAACCTACTGTGCAGAAATGTAAAGATGCTTTCACCATCTATACAATGATAATCATTCTCATTATCATGCGCATTTGCTTACATTGATAAACATATCAGGGAGAAAGATTAAGTGAATGTAACCTTCAATGTCAGAAAGCGTCCCGGCGCCCTGCTGATTGCCGGTCTGCTGAGCGCCACGGGCGTCAGCGCCGCAGAAGAGACAGAAGCACTGGCGGATGATGAGGCGATGCTGGTCACCGCTGAGCAAAAGCTGAAGCAGCAGCCCGGCGTGTCTACTATTACTGCGGAAGATATTAAAAAAAGCCCGCCGGTTAACGATCTCTCCGACATCATCCGTAAAATGCCCGGCGTCAACCTGACCGGCAACAGCGCCAGCGGCAGCCGCGGCAATAACCGCCAGATCGATATTCGCGGCATGGGGCCAGAAAACACGCTGATCATGGTAGACGGTGTGCCGGTCTCGTCGCGTAATTCCATACGCTACAGCTGGCGCGGCGAGCGCGACACGCGCGGCGATACCAACTGGGTGCCAGCAGAAATGGTAGAGCGTATTGAGGTCATCCGCGGCCCGGCGGCGGCGCGCTACGGCTCCGGCGCGGCGGGCGGCGTGGTGAATATCATCACCAAACGACCAACCACCGACTGGCACGGTTCATTCTCGCTCTTTACCAACCAGCCGGAAGACAGCAAAGAGGGGGCGACTAAGCGCGCCAACTTCAGCCTGAGCGGGCCGCTGGCGGGCGACGCGCTGACCATGCGTATGTATGGCAATATTAATAAAACCGACGCCGACGACTGGGATATCAACACCGCGCAAAACGGCTCCTATGCGGCAGGCCGTGAAGGCGTGCGCAATAAAGATATCAACACGGTACTCTCCTGGAAAATCAATCCAGAGCAGATGCTTGATTTCTCCTGGGGCTACAGCCGTCAGGGCAATATCTACGCAGGCGATACGCAAAACAGCAACGGCAATAACAGCGCCAATGGGCTGGTGGAATCGCTGGTCGGCAGCGAAACCAACCGGCTTTACCGCCAGTCTTACGGCCTGGCGCATAACGGCATCTGGGACTGGGGTCTTTCGAAGCTGACCTTTAACTATGAAAAAACCAACAATACGCGTCTCAAAGAGGGAACCACAGGCAGCGTCGAAGGAATGATCAACAGCAACACCTTCGACACCAGTCGACTGGAGAGCTATCGCGGCAACGCGGAAATTAACTTCCCGCTCGACTGGCTGCGCGAACAGACGGTGACGCTGGGTGCGGAGTGGAATCATGACAAGCTCAACGATCCCGCATCAATGCAGGGCACCAATTCGTCGGGGGTCACTATCGGCAGCGTCAGCGGCAACGCGGCGGATCGCAGCAGCACCAACAGCGCGACTCTCAGCTCGCTCTATTTTGAAGATAATATCGCCGCGACCGACACTACCGAAGTTATTCCCGGCATTCGTTTCGACTACCACAACAGTTTTGGCGCCAACTGGAGTCCGAGCCTGAACCTGTCGCAGGGGCTGGGAGACCACTTCAAGCTTAAGGCAGGGATCGCCCGCGCCTTTAAAGCGCCTAATCTTTATCAGTCTACCGAAGGCTATCTGCTCGCGACGCGCGGCAACGGCTGTCCGAAGAATATAACCTCGGGTAGCTGTTACCTGCTGGGTAACGCCGACCTTGAGCCAGAGGTGAGCGTCAATAAAGAGCTGGGTATTGAGTATACCCAGCAAGGCTATGTGGCGGGCATCACCTGGTTCCGCAACGATTACAAAAACAAAATTGTTGCCGGCAGCGAGATAGTTGGCAAAGCGTCCAACGGCTATAACATTTTGCGCTGGGAAAACGGCGGTAAAGCGGTGGTTGAAGGGCTGGAGGGCAACCTGACGGTGCCGCTGGTCGAAGATACTCTCGAATGGCGCAGCAATGCCACTTACATGATTAAATCGGAAAATAAAGAGACCGGTAATCCGCTGTCGATTATTCCCAAGTACACCATTAACTCGCAGCTGGAATGGCAGATAACTAGCGATCTCTCGGGCAATATCAACTGGACAATGTATGGCCGTCAGAAGCCGCGCCAGTATTCAGAAACGCGTCTGGATACCAAAAGCGCGATGTCGCAGCGTGAAATCGGCGCCTATTCGGTGCTGGGCCTTAATTTCAACTACGATCTGACGAAGAGCCTGCGCGCCAATGCAGGCGTCAGTAACCTGCTGGACAAGCGTATCTACCGTGAAAACTCGGGCGCATCGACCTATAACGAACCCGGCCGCGCTTACTATGCCGGATTGACGTATACCTTCTGACGTCGCCCCTGCCGCCGTTGCCTGCTTTTACTGCGCGACGGCGGCTTTCCGGCAACGGACCTGAATGTAAATATCAGGCCCATAATTTGCCGGGAAATGGCTCGCAAAACGTTAAGGCCGGGCTATCCCCGCTCCATTAAGCCAGCTATAATGCGCCGCTATTAAGTTGCAGCTGGTTAAATAAATGGCAAACAGCGACCCTCATTTAGAACATTTGAAACGCTGCCTGAAGCAAGAGGTCATGGTTTCTTCCGCCCCTTTTTCATGGTCTAAAACTATACATAGAGCGATAAAATGTCCGGGCCGACGTTATTACTTCTGGTGGCGTATAGCGAATTATCTTTATCTGAGCAAACGTCACCGCAAGCTTGCAATTCGTCTGGTTCGAAAACTGCGCATTAAATACGCTTGCGACATTCACCCCGGCACGCAAATCGGCGCTGGGCTTCGTATTTCGCACTTTGTCGGCATCGTTATTTCGCACCGCTGCATTATTGGCGAAAACTTTCACATCAAGCAAAACGTCACGATTGGCGTGCGGCATACCAGTCAGTCCGGTCATATTCATATCGGCGATAGGGTAGAGGTGGGCGCAAATAGCTGTATTATCGGTGATGATATCTATATCGGGAATAATGTGCTCGTTGGCGCGATGTCTTTCGTTAATAAAAATGTGCCGGATAATTCTGTGGTGTTGAATAAAAAAGAGATGACTATCCTTCCTGTCAACGCCTGACCGAAGCCCCCGTCTGGCGCGCCCCGGTTGATGTTAATCACTCAAAATGGACGTAGCCTGGCCGATCGCCCTGCCTTATTTTTTTCCTGTTTTCACTCTCTGAGGAAGCAGGAAAAATGCGTCACAACACCTTTTATTCACCTGGCACCGCCGCGCCTCAGCTGGGCGTCAGCCCGCTGTCATGGGTTAATGAAGTGCTCCACCATCTGGGTGCAGGCACGACCGCAGAGCAGTGCCTGCGCGAAGCGGCACAGGCTGGCTTTCAGGGCGTAGAGCTGAGCCGCCTGTTTCCGCGCGACGCCGACGCGCTCAACCTGCTGCTGGGCCAGCACGATCTGCAGCTGATTTCTGGCTGGTACGACGGCTTTCTTACCGAGCGCAGCGTGGAGGCGGAGCTTGAAGCGGTGCAGCAGCACGCAACCCTGCTCAGCCGCGGCGGCGCGAAGGTAATGGTTTACGGCGAATGCGGATGGATGGCGGAAAATGCGCTTGATATCCCGCTGCGGCAGCGCCGTCTGCTGCCCGCCGACCGCCTCGAAGCCTATGCTGAGCGTCTGTCGCGCTTCGCTGAGGCGCTGCTGCGCAACTATGGTTTGCAGCTCGCCTTTCACCATCATCTGATGATGACGACGGAAACCTTCGATGAAATCGCGCTTCTGCTTAACGCCTGTTCGCCCGATGTCGGCCTGCTGCTCGATACCGGCCATGCCTGTGCGGCGGGCTTCTCTTACCCGCTGCTGATTGACGCCTTCGCCGATCGAATCTGCCATATCCATCTGAAAGATGTGCGCGCCGATCGGCTGCAGCAGGCGCGCGCCAGCGACTGGACCTTTAACCAGGCAGTGCTGAACGGGTTGTTCTGCGTACCGGGCGACGGCGACGTCGATTTCGCGCCGCTGTCGCGCTTTATCGCCGAGCGCGGCTACAGCGGCTGGCTGGTGGTTGAAGCCGAGCAGGATCCCGCCATCGCGCCGCCGCTCGAGACGGTCACGCGCGCCCAGCGCTATGTCGCCCGTCATATTCTTCCCCAGGAGAGTCTCGCATGAGCAAAAAACACCTTAACGTTGGCCTGATTGGTTCAGGATTTATGGGTCAGGCGCATGCCGACGCCTGGCGTCGCGCCGCGCTGCTTTACCGCGATCTGCCGCTGCAGCCGCTGTTGCATACTCTTGCGGACGCCACGCCTGCGCTGGCGCAGGAAGCGGCGCAGCGATTCGGTTTCCGCCAGGGAACCGCGGACTGGCGGGCTATGGTGGAAGATCCCGAGATCGATATCGTGGATATCACTACGCCAAACAGTATGCATGTCGATATGGCGCTGGCCGCGATCCGCGCCGGAAAGCATGTTTATTGTGAAAAACCGCTTACCGTGTCGCTCGCCGATGCGCAGATGCTGGTGGAAGAAGCGGAACGTGCTGGCGTACAAACCTTTGTGGCATTTAATAATATTAAAACGCCCGCCGCGCAGCTGGCGAAACAGCTTATCGCGCGCGGCGATATCGGTACGCCGACGCGCTTTCGCGGCTGGTTCGATCAGGGATTTTTTAACGATCCTGAACTGCCCTGGAGCTGGCGCTGTTCGCGCGAACAGGCGGGTTCCGGCTCGCTGGGCGATTTAGGTTCGCACGTTATCAGCGTGGCACAGTATCTGATGGGCCCGGTTGAGAGCGTCGTGGGGCAGGAACAAATCTTTATCGACAGCCGTCCTGCGCCGGGCAGCGGCTCTGGCTATGGCGCGCAGGCCGATCGGCACGCCGCGCGCCTGGCGGTAGAGAATGACGATCAGTTTCAGGCGTTGGTGACCTTTGAGAATCGCGCCGGCGGCGTCATCGAGTCCTCACGCATTGCGGCCGGCAAAGTGTTCGGCATCGTCTGGGAGATTTCCGGTACGGCAGGCACGCTGATGATGGACGGCGAACGCTTTAATGAGCTAAAAATTGCGCGCTACGGCGACGATAAACGCGATCGCGGCTTTAAGACGCTCTATGCCGGTTCACAGGTGGACGCTTTTAGCGGCTTTTTCGGTTTCGATTTCGCGGGCGGCGGTCTCGGCTACTTCGACGTCAAGGTGATTGAGATTTTCGATCTGATTGGCGTGCTGAGCGGCGCGCGCGCGCCAGTAGCGGATTTTCGTTTCGGTCTCGAGAATCAACGCATTATCGAAGCGATGGTGCGCTCCTCTGCGGCGGGCAGGCGGATAAAGATTGCTGATTTATCCTGATGTAAAGCGAAGCGCGTAAGGTTATGATGCAGGCGCTGCGGGTCATGTGTCGTCAATATCCGCCGCGCCTTGCGGGAAAAAGCTGACAGATGCACAGGCGCGGGTTTCGACGCCAGGCTACGCTGAATAAACCCGTAATTCAGGAGAGAAAAGCCCGTGAAATTTGAAAATCAGGATGCGTTTAAACTGGCGGTGGCTTATATGGAGCGAAAAGAGAATGTCACCGGCATTACCGTCTACTTTAAATCCTTTATCGAGACCTATGTGAAATTCGATCGCTGGCTGAGCGCGGCCGATCCCGTACAGGCTGTCGAGGAGGAGAAAAAAGCGGCTAAAGCCAATCCGGATTCTCTGCTCTGACGCGTCGCCCGGCGGCGTAAGGCGGTCGGCTCTCCTTCAGCCTTAGTCTGTCAATATGGCATCCCTCGCCCGGCTCCGTCTGGGCGTTGTCACCTCTTTACAACAATGCGGTGACGCATTCGTCGCTTATCATCACTCTCCGTTTTATGCTTAACTTTCGCTCTACCTTTCTCAGTACGTGGTAAAAATGCACTATTTTAATGATCTAATGGGCTTTATTGAGGGAAATGTCGCCTTTTCAACCACCTTCAATATTATTATGCTGATCCTCGCCGGCATGATTGCGCATCTTGTCTGCAAGTTCTTCGTGGTCAAAGTCGTTCGCAAGGTCTTTTTCAGCGCCCATAAAAGCGACGTCCCGCTGGATAAAGATGTCAGGATATCGGAGAAGCTCTCCAACTTTATTCCTGTCATCACCGTCTACTATCTGTTGCAGTTTATGCCCGAGCTGCCCGAGCATCTGCAAATAGCCATCAGGACGCTATGCGGCATCCTGTTCTTCGTCTATTTATCGCTGTTCTTTAATGAAGTGCTGGAGATCGTTAACATCTCCTATTCAAAAAAGTCGAAGCGCAAGAATCACTCGATTAAAGGCTATATCCAGATCGGCAAAATCTTTGTGCATATTCTTTCGGCGATTATGATCCTGGCGATTATGTCGAATAAATCGCCGGTGATTATTATTTCGAGTCTGGGCGCGGCCGCGGCGGTTTTAATGCTGGTTTTTCAGCATACGCTGCTGTCGCTGGTGGCTAATATTCAGGTCTCCTCTAACGATGTGCTGCAGCTGGGAGACTGGATTGAGATGCCGGATAAAAATCTCAGCGGCGAAGTAACGGATATCGCGCTGCATACCATTACTATTCGCAACTGGGACAATACCATTTCCCGCATTCCCACCAAGAATTTTTTGACGGAAACCTACACCAACTGGCAGGCGATGTTTTCATCGGGAGCGCGTCGTATTATGCGCAGCTTCTATCTCGACCTCGACTCCGTCACTTTCGTCAATCAGGAGATGCTGCAGTCGATGGTGCAGCTGCGCGGCGTCAGCGAACCGCTCTCTGCGCTGCTCGACGGTCGTGATATCAGCGCCGTGGGCGATCGCTGGTTTATTGAAAACGGCATGACCAATCTTACCGTGTTCCGCCACTACCTGACGGCATGGCTGGCGCAGCGCGACGATATTCGCAAAGATATGTATATCGTGGTGCGAGCGCTCAAGCCTTCGCCCGATGGCCTGCCGATCGAGGTTTATTGCTTTACCTCGTCAACGCTGTGGGCCGATTATGAAAACTCGCAGTCGGCGATTTTTGAGTATATCTATGCGGTCGTCGGCCTGTTTTCGCTGCGCATCTATCAGCACCCTTCCGGCTCTGATTTCTGGCGTCTTTCGCGCCATCGCGCTCAGCCATCTGAAGAAAATCGCTCGCCTTACGCCTGAATACCTGGCGTTTCAGACAATTGCACCTTTTTCTTTCATTATGCCGCTGCGCGCAGCGGCACGCCCTGCAGCTTTGTTAAGTTCCCGAAAAACCGCACCTTTTGCTGTGATGTTCACTTGCGTAGAGAGAACCCCGGGCTACGCTTAAAGGGTGACTAGCTAGTCCTTTTATCTAATGGAACATTGATAGGAGTTCTGTCTATGACACAACAGAAGTACAGAGGCGGTGCTGGTAATTTTGCTAACGATCCGGAACGCGCAAAAGAAGCAGGCAGCGCAGGAGGCAAAGCCAGCGGAGGCAATTTCAGGAACAATCCTGACAGAGCCAGGGAAGCGGGCCGGAAAGGTGGCCAAAAAAGCCGTCGTCCGCCGGGTAATTCTGAGTAAGGTACCTTCAGGATGTTGTTCGCCATGGAATGGCGATTTTTCTTGCTCCTGTCCGTCCTCGCATAAAAAGGGGACCAGAAGTCAGGGATACGCCCCACCCGGCGCTTATCTCCGGCACTCGTAATGGCTTAGCTCTTGAAGGGGCTTAAGAATAGTCTCATAAAAACTTATGCTGACTTTAACCTTTTTTGCGCATGCGATTATTAGCCTGCTAACTTAAAGCCGCAAGCATTCAGGCGGCCGCTTCCTCTTTTCTGACGCTCCTCCCTGCTTTTATAGCTACACTAAATCAATCACCGGCTTTTTTGCCGCGCTGTTTTAACTGACGAGGTCAAGCTTATGCCGTCCGGACAGTTTTATATACTCGATAAGCCTGAGCTTTCTTTTAGCTGCCACTATCATCTCGACACCGTTGCCGATCGCGCTTTTGAATCGCGTATGCTGCTCGAGATCCAGAAAGATAATCAGCCGGTTGAGGCGTTTGCGCCGCTCAGCATTGGTCAGGATGTGGTGTTTGTTTCGCCCAGCGGCGAAGCGAAAAACCTTTATTTAATCAGCGAAACCGATACCCATTTTATTTTCTCTTCCCGAGCCTGAGGGCCAAACAGGCGTTTATATCGGCTCAACCTGCGTGAACGCCTGTACCGGGCATCACCTTATCAAGCCCGTTAGTCAGCAGCGTAAAGCACTGCAAGCGCCTGCTCAGACAGGCTCTCCTTCTTTACAGGTATCGGTGGCTTCCGTATTGTCAGCAATGATGAGCCGCAGCGTTCCCGGCCATCCGCAGGAAAACCCAGAACGGCTTCATATCGCCGCCGGGACCTTGCTGCTAACGGACAATGACGAAGCTTTTACGCTGCAGGCGGGCTGCTCAGCTGTGGCGATATCGGACGCGCCGCATAGCTACACCTGCGCGAATGATATTCCGCTCGCTTTGCCTATGACGGCGCATGATAAAGCGCGCTGAACCTTCCATTAAACGAGACCAGGACCCTGCTATGTTTACCGGCCTGAGCGCTTTTCCCCTTACGCCCGTTACAGCATCGGGCGTTGACGAAAAAGGGTTTACCCGCATCCTTGCGCGTCTGACGGCGGCAAACGTTGACGCGATCGGCGCGCTGGGCTCGACGGGCAGCTACGCCTATCTGACACGACAGCAAAGAGCGCGCGTCGCCGCTCTGGCCGTCGAGCATGCCGATAATATTCCAGTGATGGTCTGCGTCGGCGTAGTCAGCACGGCTGAAGTGCTGCACCTGGTTGATGATGCTCAACGCGCGGGCGCCAGCGCGCTGCTGTTGCCGCCGGTCAGTTATCAAAAGCTGAACGACGATGAAGTTTTTGGCTTATTCGAAACGGTATCGCGGCACGCTTCGGTTCCAGTCTGCGTTTACGACAATCCTGCTACGACGCACGTTGAATTCTCCGTTGAGCTTTATCAGCGCATCGCCGCGCTGCCCGGCGTACGGTCAATTAAAATTCCCGGCGTGCCAGCCGATACGGATAAGGCGCATGCCCATATCAGGCAGCTGCGCGCGGCTCTGCCGCAGCGAGTCAGCCTTGGCGTAAGCGGCGACGCCTTCGCCGGGACGGGTCTCAATGCCGGCTGCGATCTCTGGTATTCCGTCTGCGGCGGTCTCTTTCCCCATACGGCGAAAGCGATCACCACTGCTGCCGCGCAGGGCGATGGTGCGCGAGTCATGCAGCTATCTTCGCGCCTGGATCCGCTCTGGGCGTTGTACCGCAAGCACGGCGGCAGCATTCGCGTAATGGCCGCCGCCGCGGGGATACTCGGACTGACCGATCACGACGCGCTGCCTCGTCCGCTTCAGCCACTTTCGGCCGCGCACAGGCGCGAAGTCGCTGAGGTCATCGAGGCGCTTGAGCTGAGCTGATATTTTATCTTTTTTGCAGCAGCCAGCTTTTCCTGGCGGTAGGCCGGTTGCGCAATTATCCCGATTAACGCTTCGCTCTATTGTTAACGGGTTGCCTTTGTTTTGCGCTTAAAAAGCGGTGTCTAAACAAAGGCAATTCATCTATACTTTTGGGGTTATTTTTAGCAGAGAGCAGTTACATGTATAGTGAATTAGAGAGCTTATTGCAGCAGGAGCTGGATCAAATTAACCGCGCTGAAAATCGCAACGACCGCCCCTATTTTGACGTTTCTTTTATTAAGCAATACCCGGGCCTTTATGGCTTAATGTGTTTTTTGTTTATTATCACTATGGGCGTGCTGCTTTACTCCTCCTCATTCGGCACTATTGAATATATTGTCTGCTGCGTAATATTCGCCATCTGTAATTTCTTTTTCTTTTTCCATATCAACCCCTCATATAAAGTAAAAGATATTGATAAAGGCGCGCTGAAAAACTGCTACACCGGCGACTGGTATATGGAAGTTCACGTACGCGAGGCCTTTATTCAATCGCTGCTTGCTGGCAACGTTCTTAGCGATGAAGAGAAGACGCGTCTGAAGAGCCAGTACGATAAAAAAGGCTATCTCTACTTCGCAGATATTTATCGTCTCCGGCGATAGCGGTCGTTTAGCGCAGGAACGGCCTGCAACCAGGTTTTCCTGTGCTAAGCTTTTTGCATATTTCGGGCGAGACGAGGAAATATGGAAAATCATTCACCAGATAAGATGACCAATATCGTTATTGGCGAAGCTGTCATGCAGTTAGTGAGTGCAGGTGCGGAGATCTCCTGGCGCGCCGTGACGGAAACGCTGCAACGTCAGCTAAAAACAGAACAGGACAGTGAGCGCCTGATGGCGATGCGTCACGCCATCAATCAAGTGCATGATGAACTACGCGCTCATTACGGATCGCATGAATCGCTGTCGGGTCATCCTGCGGCAGAAAGATTGCTGCACTAAGACCGGCAGCTTTTGTTCGCCGTTCCCCTCTCCAGCCGCTCTCAGAAAAATCCTTTTATCTTTATAACGACTTTCGCTGGCGCGCTCGCGTGCCAGGCTTAAGACGCTTAACGAAAAGAGAACAGGAGAGAGCCATGAAAATCTGGATTGCCGTTTCCCTTGCCGCCGCGCTGAGCTGCTCCGTTATGGCGTCGCAGGGCCAGTTTGAAACTGCCGCGCCGACGCCTGCAGGCCAGACGGCGCATCGCTGATCAAATGCCTTCGTCGTCCGGCGTGCGTCCAACCACGATTTCCAGGCAGTGGCGCAGGACGTCGAGCTGTACAACATCATTGGTGCTCTCCAGCTCAGCGATAAGATAGATAATGATCGCTTTGCTGGTCACTCGCTTTCCGTGGATAACAATATCGCGAATAGCGGCGTCCAGCACCCGGGATTCCGCCTCGAGACGATCGCCCGCCTCGCGAAAATGGTGAAGAATTTCGGCTTCGGCAGAGAGGGTACGCTGAGAATGAGTGTATGTTTGCATGAGCTATTCTTATCGTATGGCCTGCGAAATGAATAGCAGTGCCGTTAACAAGGATGTTAAGGTCAGGCGAATCCGTTGAAGCCTGAGCGTTAACCTGAATAAAAAATGATCGCCGCGAAGATGAGCGATTAAAAAAGCATACCGATAAGCTGGTGAAGCTGCTGCTCTTCTTCCGGGCCAGAAGCCAGCTCCAGGCGACGGATAAGGCGCGAGCAGAGCGCTTTTCGGTTAAGATTTTGACCGGCGCGCAGGATCTCCGTCACAACCTGACCCAGAGTTTCCTGCTGCGACGGTTGCGCAGCGTTGCTGATATAGCGAACTGTGTCTGAAATGACGACGTTATGGCGCATGGTAAATCCTCTGCGTTAACAATTGATTAAATAGTGCTCATCAGAGCCTGCAGTAAAGTTATACAACTCTTACAAAGTTGTACAGCCTTTACGAGGTTGTACAGGTCTTATTTTTGTGCAAAAAGTGCTTAATCTGTCATTACAGCTGCTTAACCATGCGTTAAAGCGGCGAAAAGAAGGTTTAGTAAAGTTGTACAACTTTACAGGCAGGTAACGAAAAGGCGGATAAAGCGGGTGTCTTCCCTGACAACGATCTCCAGCCGGGACGCGTCAGACGCGCCCGATAATGAGGTTATCTTTCATCGTCGTTTTCCGACCGGAGCCGAATAACGTCTTCGCTGTGTCTTCCCTTATCTTCCCGACTCGCTACCGTCAGCCAGTGCAATTCGGTACGATCCCGGTTGTCATGATGCTGATAACGCTTTAGCCAGCGTCTGGCCTCCGTGATTTCAGTGAGCCTTGCGGCACGCGTTTCATTTTCCGCCATCAGACTAAGCTCAGCGATGAGTGTCTCAACGCTTATTTCCTTCTCACCGAGAGCCAGGCTGATAACCGCTTCGCCAATAATGGCGTGGCCTATCTCATCGTTGCGAAATAACACGTAATTTCCTCCTTTTCCGAATTTTGCATAACCTCATTTGTCAGTTTAGTGACCTGGGAACTTGTACACATTTATTATTTTTGTAAAGAAGCGGCTTTTATCCCGAAAAAGAGATCGGCAAGATGAGTCCTAAATTCAGCAAAATATGTAACTCCACGTAAAGCGAAGCGGTAAAGCGGAAAAACCTGATACTTTAAATTTAATCAACAGCAAATACAGTCAGTTGCATTATGGATAATCATTAACTTTTACCTCTACCCCTGGGGGAAATTGGCTGAATTTCCTTTTTTATTTAGCTTTTATTGGCAGAACAGACCGCTTTAATCCTGTTAACGCACAAATTAATCAGCGTTAATTGGCGTTGCCCTGCCTGTAGCTGTTAAGGTGACGTCGACAATCACGAAACCGGAGCATTCATGCTTACAACAATAATTTATCGCAGCCACATCGCTGACGAGGTTCCAGTCAAATCCCTGCCGGGTATGGTGGAGAAGGCAAGCCTGCTTAACGCCTCACATCAGGTAACGGGTATTCTGCTGTTCAACGGCACCCACTTTTTTCAGATCCTTGAAGGACCGGAAGCGGGCGTGCTGGATATCTATGGCAGAATCTGCAACGACAAACGTCACCATAACGTAGTGGAACTGATGCGCGACTATTCGCCGTCACGCCGTTTCGGCAACGCGGGTATGGAGCTGTTCGACCTGCGCGAACACGATCGCTCAACCGTGCTGCAGGCGGTGCTGGATAAAGGGACATCGCGCTATCGTCTGACCTATGACGATCGTGGTTTGCAGTTTTTGCGCACCTTTGTCGAATCGCGCGAAAAAGAGAATTATTTTGAAGTGCCGCCGGTTGAATACTGGGATTTCATTGCCGATCAAACGGGCGCATCAGAGGCATGGCCGGTCGATCGCGGCGTGACCTTTAAGCCGGTTATCGACCCGCTGGGTCGCCAGGTGACGGCGATCGAAGCTATCGCGACGCTCGGCGACGGCACCGCGCTTGAAGGCTTGCCAAAATATCAGGCGAGTCTGAATGCCGCCAGACAGGCCTTCGCCCAGGCGGGCAGAGCCTGCCCGGAAGGCATGCCGCTCTACGTCAGCCTGCTGCCAATGACGCTGGTAGCGATTCCCGAAGCGGTGCGCATTATCGTGGATGAAATCCGCAGCGCCGACCTGGTGCCGGAACAGGTGATTATCGGCGTCAGCGAAACTGAGGTGATTTCTCAGCTCGATGCGTTTTCGATCGCGGTAAGACAACTTAAGGAAGCGGGCATCAGTCTGTCGATCGATAACTTCGGCGACGGTTCGGCAGGACTCTCGATGCTGACGCGCATACAGCCTGACCGCATTCGTATCGACGCGGGTATTATTCGCGATGTGCATCGCAGCGGCCCGAAACAGGCGGTAGTGCAGGCCATTATCAAATGCTGCTCGGCGCTGGAAATTACCGTCATCGCCGCCGGTATCGAGCGTCCGGAAGAGTGGATGTGGCTGGAAGCAGCGGGCGTGATCAACTTCCAGGGCCGCCTGTTCAGCGATACCGGCGCCGCCGTCGCCTGGCCGGAGTTCCGCGAAGCTATTTAACGGACTGTATGTTGAGCAGGGATGCTCGCGCACTGTCTCTCCCCCTCACTGCAACAACGCCCCCCTTTTTTATCACCTGCAGACTCAGGTATGCTGCTGCCTTACTTTCGTTTGACAGGAGTCGCCGTGACAGAAAAACGCTACTACAACAGCGATGCGCTTGAAACCGAGACCAGCGTAATAAGCTGCACGCCTCAGGGCGAAGATCGCTTCTGCGTCATTCTCTCCGCGACGCTGTTCCATCCTCAGGGCGGCGGGCAGCCCTCTGACAGAGGCACCATCAACGGCGTAAACATGCTGCAGGCGGTGCAGGATGGCGATGAGGTTGTCCATTTCACCGATGGCGCGCTGGAAATCGGTCCGGCGCATTTAAGGGTGGATGCCGACCTGCGCGCGTTCCATTCCCGCTACCACTCAGCCGGTCATCTTATTGGACTGGCGGGGGAAAAATATGGCTGGCTGGGAATAAAAGGCAACCATAAGCCGGGTGAAGGACGCATCGTTTTCGAACCCGCTGGAGCCTTACTCCCCGTCACGGTTGACGACCTCACCGCAGACGTGGCGGCGCTGGTTAAGCGCGGCGACAGACGCGCCATCAGCGAAGCAGCAGGCAAACGCCTGGTGACCTGGGGCGATCTCAAGCCTTACGCCTGCGGCGGCACCCATGTGCTGAATACGGCGGAGATCGGCACCATTCGCATCCTTAAGATCAAAGAGAAAAAAGGCCAGCTCTCCGTTCAGTATGAACTGGATCGCTAACCCCAGGCGCGGCCTGCTAACTAACGCGCGTCGGCAGGAACGGGCGGATGCGCGGATGCGGCATCGATCTTAACCGGCACGCCTTCCCGCGCGGAACGATAGATCGCCTCCATTAACAGATGATCCTGCAAGCCCTCCTCGCCCGGCGTGTTCGGCGTGCGGTCATGCAAGACGCAGTCAGCGAAGTGGTCAATCTCCAGCGCGAACTGGTTTTGCGGCGCGAGCCGGATCTCACTCATCTGCTCCTGGCCATCCTGAAGCTGGGCCACATAAAGACGTTGTCCCTGGTAGGCAAACGCATTTTCCAGCTCCAGCGACCCTTTCTCGAGACGAATCTCCATATTTTTGCACTCATGCGCGCCGTAGCTGGTCGCGCAGTTAGCGATAGCGCCTGAAGGAAAACGCAGCATAAAGGAGAGGGTTTCCTCTACTTCTTTGTAGCGCTCATCTCCTACTGGATTCACTATCTGCGCGTACACCTCGGTGGGATCCTCCCCCAGCATGGTGCGCACGCCGTTAAGACAGTAGAGGCCGATATCAGGCAGCGCGCCGCCACCTGACAGCGCGGCGCGAACGCGCCACTGGTCGCCCGAGCCGTGCACCTGTGTATTGGTCGCATGTATAATGCGCGGCGCGCCAAGCTCGCCGGACTGAGTCAGGCGCGCCGTCTCAAGGTTAAACAGCTCATACTGGCAGCGGTAGGCGATCATCAGCCTGACGCCAGCCTCCCGGCAGGCTGCGATCATCTCTTGCGCCTCCGCCGAGGTATTCGCCATAGGCTTCTCGCACAGCACATGCTTGCCTGCTTTTGCCGCCGCCAGCGCATGATCGCGGTGCAGGCCATTGGGCGTCACGATATACACCGCCTCAATCTCGCTGTTTTCCGCCATGCGCGCCATCTCGTCGTAGCCATAGATGGCAGCCGGATCGATGCCATATTGCTCCGCGACGACGCGCGCCTTTTCTGGATGTCCGGAAACGAGGGCAACCGGACGCGCAAGCTGACTCTGGCGAAAAGCGGGCAGGATCTGATTAAGCGTCAGACGTCCCAGCCCGACAATCGCCACGCCCAGGCGTTTTTCTGGCGCGCGCAGCGTTTGCGGCTGCGGCTCAGGTCGATCGCCCGCGCCTTTCCAGTTTTCAAAGGTAATACTCTGCTGTTCAACGCGGCCGATATCTATCGGCTGCGGCGGGAGCGGTTTGCCCGCAACGGGCAGCTGTGGGCCGGTCGCGGTTCCTGGGCCAGCAGATGCGAACTTCGGTGATTTATGCGACATAGTGTCTCCTTTTCAGGCGTCCTGAGTGGTAAAGCATCGCTCAATGGCGCTAAACAGGCTGAACGCAGCCAGCATCAGCGACCAGATGGCGATAACCAGTAAGGCGAATGGGGGAAACCGGGCATCAAGCAGCGCGCCTGCCCAGGCTGATAACAGCCAGACCAGCCAGCGAAGCGCCAGCGGCGCGGCCGTGGCAACCTCTCCTTTGGCCAGGATGCGGCCCAGTCTGACCAGCGTGCCAGTCATAAAGGTCACGCCAGACTCCTGGCTGCAAACCTGGTTGAGCGCGCCCATCGCCAGAGCGATAAGCACCACCAGCGAATAAGGGTAATCAGGCGCGCCGGCAGGCCAGGCGACAAAAAAGAGCAGCGCGACCAGCGCCAGCAGAACGGGTGCCCGTCGGCCAGCAAGCCGGTTGCCAAGCCAGGCGGTAAACGTGGTGCTGATAAAAAAAGCGAATATAATGCCGAGCAATGGCAGCGCCTTAGCAACATCGCCCTGCTGGAGAGACTGCGCCAGTTTGCTGGTATCGCCAGTAATATAGACCGCCAGAAGCTCTTTACTGTGTTGATAAAGCAGGGAGTCGGTCAGTCCGGCGACGGTGACCAGTAGCAGGACAAAGGCGTGGTACAGCACCTGTGCAGAGGCAGGTTGAGTATCGCGGAGTGACGGCATAACGCTCCAGATTCTGGCAATAACGCATAGGGTTAATATCCAGATATAGGCAAAAACGGAGCGTTAAGCCAAACGGAGCGCAAGAAAAACGATGTATTCAATGGCGCGACCGCCCTTTCTAGCGGCAGTCTCCGCCACTCTTTTCGAGCGACTAACTTCTTGTTTTAAAAAGGGACTGTACAGGCAGTGCAGATGAGTCAGGATCAAGGTAAACCATGAAAACAGGCGCTGAAGAATCGAAGCTTAATCAGGCTCTCTGGTATCGACATTTCGGTGAGCCTGAACAGGTTCTCTCTCTGGAAGCGGCACCGAAACCGCCTCTTGCCGCGGGCGCTGTCCGGGTTAAAATGCGCCTCGCGCCGGTTAACGCCTCTGATTTAATTCCGATAACCGGCGCTTACCAGCACCGCATCGCGCTGCCGCAAATCGCTGGCTATGAAGGCACAGGCGTCGTCACCGAAGCGCCCCCCTCCCACGCCTTTCTTCTCGGCAAACGCGTGCTGGCCCTGCGGGGCGAAGGAACCTGGCAACGCTTTACCGACGTTCCTGCCGACAGGGTGATCAGGGTGCCGGAGAATATAGACGACACCCTGGCCGCACGCGCTTATATCAATCCCCTTGCGGCCCGGCTGATGCTCGACCACTTTTCGCCTGCGGGTAAACACCTGCTGCTTACGGCGGCTGGCAGTGATTGCGCGCTGCTGGCGGGACAGTGGGCGCTTAAGGCGGGCGCGCTTTCCGTGACGGGCGTTCATCGTTCACCGGTCCATGCCGCGCGGCTGGAGGCGTGCGGCATAACGCCGGTACAGCAGAACGACAGCGCAGCCCTGCACCACTATGCTGCCCGCGCCGCGCTGGTATATGACGCGACGGGCGGCGCGCTGGCGGAAGAGATACGGGAACGGATGCCGACATCCGGCCAGTTTATTTCTTACGGCCTGCTCTCCGGGCAGGCATTCCCTCTGCGCCAGGCTCTACCGCGCGTTCACTGGTTCCATATCAGAAACTACCTTCCGGCGATGGACGCCCAGGCGTGGCAGGCTATCTTTGCACGTCTCTGGCCAGCGCTGGCGCAAAGCATAACAGGCAGCGCAACCTGCTACGCCTTCGACGACTGGCGTGCGGCCATTACAGAGTGGCGTTCCGCCGGGAGAACCAGCAAGCCGCTGCTGCGTTTTGCATAAGTCAGCGTGGCTGGCGTTTCAGGCCTGGCCGTTGAGAAAGGTTTGCTTAAGCAGCAGACGGCCTGATGTTGACTACGCCGCCGTATCGTCATTCTGCGCTTCTCGCGATCGCTCCTGATAGAGTTTATCGGTGCCCAGCCGTTTAACAGCGCGCTCCCAGTGCGAATGCCGACAGTAGCGGCACGCTTCCTCCGGTGCCGATCGCTGTTCAATAACATAACCGCAGTTGCCGCAGGCGTAGCTGTTATCCACCAGGATGCGCTGGTCAAACTCTTTGCTTTGACCCGGCAGGATCCACAGTCCGGAGCGCGGCTGTCGATAGCGCAGCAGGCTGACGCGTCCAGACGGCTCCAGCCAGGCACGCCGCACTTCGCCAAGGTGCTGAATATCCAGCGCGCGCAGTTCGGAAAAAATGCGCGCGCGGGAAAGCTCCGCGTGACGCAAATGCTCCTGCGCCAGCCTGCCGTCCTGCACCAGCATCGTGGCGTCGCCCTGACTGAGGATTTCCATCTTATGCGAGCGAAAAGTGAGCCAGGAAAGCAGGCGAAAGCAGCCTACCAGCGTCACCAGCAGCACTACGGTAGGCAGAATGCCCTTTTCCGGGGTCTGGAGCGGCGCGCCGATGGCGGCACCGAGCATCACCATGATCGCCAGCTCAACGATGCTGAGCTGACCGGCAAACCGGCGTCCCATAAGACGCAACACAATCAGCAGCGCCAGATAGATAATGACAAAACGCAGCAGCACTTCGAAAGCAAAGCTCCAGGGCGCTTCGCCAATCAGCCACTTATGCAGCATTTCCATAAAAGGTCAGTCCTCCAGCGTAATGGATGCGGGCGCCCACTGCCTGGCTTCGCAGGCGCGACAGTTTTCCTCAAAGCCCGCGCTTTCAAGCTGGCCGCAGCGCGTACAGACGCAGTGTTCGCTGTCACGCATCGCCTCGCGCAGTTCGCTGTCTCTTTCAGGCACAATAGCGAGTCCGGCACCCGGCGTGTCGCTCCATACCAGCGTCAGGGCGCCCGAAGGTTCAATATAGACCCGGCTCAGCTGACCCAGCTGCTGCACGCCGCGTCCGCGCAGCAGCGAAAAAAGTTTTTCACGCGACAGCGCGGTAGACTGCAGCGAATCAAGATCGAGTCGGCCTTCGCTCAGCGCCACGCTGGCGCGGCCTGTCAAAAGCTGATCGAGGCGACGGTTACGCACGCTGAGCATGCCGAGAAGATGCTGCAACGCGACGATACCGCCCACGATCAGCAACGGCGGCAGCAGGCCGCGTTTTTCATCCAGCAGCGGAACGCCGATGGTGCCTGCCAGCGCGATCACGGCAGAAAGCTCAATCAGCGTATATTGCGAGGCGACGCGCCTGCCCAGCAGGCGCATGGCGAGAATAATCAGCACAAAAAACAGAACGGCGCGGCCGACGACTTCCAGTAAAAAAACGGGCGGTGTCTGTCCCAAAAAAATGCGTGTCATATCGGACAGAAAGATCTCATCTTGCTTCATCACAACGTCCTCAGCGAACCAGCAGAATGATGAGTATAAATGCTTTTTTTGACCTGCCGCCGTTATCGCCTTTCAGAGATATCGACAGAACGTTGCGTTCCTCACAGCGAAAATCGGTGCCGCTGCGCTATGCTAAAGCAGTAACACACAGCAACGTGTTGCCTACGAAATCAAGAAACTAAAGACACTCTCTGCTGCCCGCCTTGCGCGGGCTTTTTTGTCTGGCGGGTGGCTGGCCGAGCGTTACCGGCCGATGCAGGCAAGGTAATCCGCCGCGCTGCTGCAGGAAATATGCGCGTTTATGCGCGCCATCATGTCGCTGAAAAAAGGATTTGAGGTGGCCCGCATAAAGGTTTCCGGCCCTACCGTCAGGCTGTCGGTTTCCCCGCGCAGCGAGATCATGCCCAGCGAGATGCCATAGCGGTTCGGCTCGTCGGGCTGTTCGCCATAGAGGGCGTCGCTCAAAGGGAAAGGCACAGCGATATGCGATAAAGAGAACATATCCTGCGGCCATGACAGCTTTAACGGTTCTACCCGCTCTGCCGCCTCACCCGGCGGGAGAGTGCGAGCGACCGTCTCGTATGTGTCAGGCGTCCGGTTAGTTATCACCACGCTACGCCAGGTGCGCGGCGCGGAAGGGAGCAGACGACTGACCGCCGTGGTGAGAGGCGCGCGGAATAACGCGCTCATATTAGCGGCCTGATTGATATCGACGATCACCAGCGTGCTGCCGTTGCGCGGCAGATAACGATAAAGCGCATCGACAACCGCGCGGGTGCTGACCGTGGCGTCCATGACCGACTGAAAGGTGAGCACAGGCGCAAGCGCGGCAAGCTGCCCACTGTTTGACGCCTGCACAATTTGCGCCTGCAACGACTGCGTCAGCAGCCAGGACTGACGCGCGGCGTTGACAGGAAAAGAGTTATATTTAAAAGGGTTATATTCGGGAAGAACGTTAAGCCAGGCCGCTCTGGCAAAGGCAGGAAAAAGTGCGGGCCAGCCCGCAATCCCGGCAAAGCGGGCGTAGCCGGTAACGCCGATCATCGGCGACAGCAAAACGATCTGCTGCGGCGCGCGCAGCTGCCGATCGCTCAGGCTCTCCAGGGCATACTTCATCGCCAGCGCGCCGCCGTTTGAATAGCCCACCAGATGAAGCGGTCGTTGCGCTCCCGCCAGGCGGGTCGCTTCCCGCACAGCCAGCCGGGTCGCCGCCATCCAGCTCTGCCAGCTTACCGCCGTGAGCGATCCTGGCGCGGTACCATGTCCCGGCAGACGCGGCGCAACGGCGACAAACCCACGCTGCCGATAATCTTCTGCGAGATAGCGCACGCTATAGGGCGAGTCGGTAAGACCATGCAACAGCACCACCGCGCCGCGAATTTCACCTTTGGGCATCAGGACAAACGAACGGTTCCAGTCGGTCTGGAAATGCGCCGGGTAGACCGCGCTGCCCGGATAAAAGCGGTTCAGGGCGTTTTTATCCCCCTCGCTCAACGCATCGTTAAGGTTAACTTTCATATCCTGAAAGATGCGCGCCTCCTGCCGCTGGTAATCGGCAAAGCTGGCGCGGTCCATCTCAGCGGGCGTCATCTCATCAGCAACCCAGCTGTGCCAGAGATGCAGCGGCGGCCCCTGCTCCGACTGATAAATCCGACCGATGAAAAAAACCAGCAGCAGAACGGCGACGCCGATAGCGGCTCGTCTGGCCAGCGTTACGATAGTATGAGTGCGCGCCATCTGATTGTCCCTTTGTCAACTGACGCCGATTCTGCAGCAGAAGCCGCCGCACAACCAGAGCAGCGCCGCTTTTTTAGCGTTTAATCGCGACGGCCACCATAAGCCCGCCGAACGCCAGACCGGCCGCAGCCAGCAGCAGCGCAGGATGCAGCGAGTGAAACAGCGTTACGCTCGCCGACGACACCAGCGGGCCGACCAGCTGTCCAGTCGCATAGCCTGAGGTCAGCACCGCCACGGTTCGCGCAATGGCGCCCTGCGAGATATTGCGCGCAAGGCGCATGGTGAGCTGCATTATCGAGAGAAAGCCCAGGCCGGTCAGCAAGGTGGCGATAAGCAGTCCTTTAACATCGTGAAATATCACCACGCTGGCGACGCCCATCGCCTGCACGATCATCGCAGCCGCCAGCGCATGCTGGGTATTGAGACGTGAAGCGAAGGCGATAACCAGTAAAACACCCGCTACCGCAGCGAGACCAAACAGCGGCCAGAAGAGCGCAGCCTGATTGCCGCTGGTAAAAAAGCTATGCGCCATCTGGGATAAAAAGGTCGCGGGCAAAATATAGCCAAAACCCGCCAGGCTATAGGCTGCCAGCAGATATTTCAGGTTGCGGCTGAACGGCTCCGCCTTAGTCGGCCGGGCTGAAGCGGGCAGGCTGCGCGGCAGGCGGCTAAAAATAAGCAGCGCGGCGGCGGCGGCCGTCACTCCGTAGACAAACCAGGCCTGTGAAGCGTGCAGGCCGCATGCGGCAATGCCCCATGCCAGCAGACCGGTTAACGTAATGCCGATGCCGGGGCCGGTAAAAACCGCAGCTGAAAGCCGGGGCGCCTGATGCGTCGCCAGCGTCAGCTGTGTCCATGAGGTCACGATAATCAGCGCCCATGCACCGCCCACGCCGGAAATAAAACGAAACAGAGACTGCAAAACAAAATTCCCGGTCGTGGCAGAGAGTAGCGTCACCACAACTGTTGCCGCCAGGCCGATCTTTAAATAAGCCGCATGATGTTTTTTTAAACGGCTGACGTGAAGTGCACCCAGTAAGTAGCCGATATAGTTCATCGCCGCCAGAATGCCTGCGCTGGAGAGCGTTAACGCCCCTTCTTTTATCATCAGGGGGATTTGCGGCGTTAAAGAGAAGCGGCCAATTCCCATCACCGCCACCAGCGTCAGAATGCCGGTCAACAGCGTGCCGATGGCGCCCGGCGGGCGATGGCTCAAATGTTCCTGCTCAGATAAAGGTTGAATCGACATATTTTGCTTTTTGCTCGCTAAGTCACTTAATCTTGCGGCCATAATAAAACCGCAGGGCTTAGCCAAAAATGGGGCGAATTATCCTATGACCAGAGGTCATACCCAGGAGTACAAATGACGCGCAATGAGAATGTGAAAAACTTTCTGGTTTATTATCGCGCGCGCGTTAATCCGGAAGATTATGGGTTCAGCAACCGTCATCGCCGCGTACCGGGCCTGCGCAGAGAAGAGGTCGCCCAGCTCGCCGCCGTCAGCGTCAGCTGGTACACCTGGCTGGAACAGGGCCGCGACATTCGCATCTCCTCTGCAGCGCTGCAGCGCATTGGCAAGGTGCTGCAGCTCTCCCCCACTGAGCAGGATTATCTCGACGCCCTGATTTTCGGTAAGAGGAACACGCCGGCGATCAATGCGGTTATCCCATGCGAGGTAACGGCCATGGTCGATGCCCTGTCGCCACATCCCGCGTTTATTCGCCGCGCCAATATGGACATTCTTTACTGGAATGAGGCGGCTCGCGCCCAGATATTCGACTGGTCAACCATTCCTGAAGAGGACCGCAATTCCCTGAAGCTGATTTTTATTAATGATGGGTATAAAAAGAAAATTCATGACTGGGACCAGGCGGCCAGACACAACATCGCCGCGTTCCGCGCCTATTACGCCGCCAGTAATCATAGCGAAGAGTTTGAAAAGGTGATCCGCGATCTTACTGCGCGCAGCGAGCTGTTCCGCACAATGTGGCACGTTCAGAACGTCAATAAAGTCGGCGCCGGAAATAAAGCGATCATCGATAACGACGGAAAGATAAATCATTACACCTATACCGCGCTGGAGGTAGAAAGCGCGCCGGGCATATTCCTCATTTTCTATCTTGCGCGTGACGCTTAACGTCACGCTTTTTCTGCAGAAAAAACAATTTTCCGCGCGCGTCCGAAGCGGTTCACTCCGCTGTCGGGCCGCCGCTTGAAACTGTGCGCAGCAACACACCGCCTTTTTTAAAATCATCCATAGTTAAAGGTTTAATTAAAAAGAAAGGCGTTATTAATAATAGTTCCAGCATCTGGTAAATAACCCGCCCTCTCATATACTCATATTAAGCCCTGAGGTGTAGCAATTAACCCTCTGGCAAAACAACCGGCCTTTGCATTATTCAGATCTGACGGGGAGCTTTCCGATGCGTAATAATAAGTTACCGCTGTTGATCGCCCTGTTTCTCTTATGCGGCTGCCAGGTAACGCCGCAGGAGACAAGAATGAAATCCGCTGATTTTAATCAGGTTAGCGATAAAAGCGCCGGACAGTTAAGTGAATGCATCTATCGCGGCTGGTCTTCCACCGACGTTGTGCAGAAAGATAATACCACGCACCTTGAACATGAAAACGAAAGGGTGTCGGTGTATACCTGGGAAGATTCGATGTTCGCAGATATCTATACGCGGCGGGGTGGATCGGAGGTGCGTTTTTATAAAACGTTTAGCATGGGGCCAGAAGTACTCGCTGACCGAAGCCGAATCGTAAAACGATGCGCCTGACAGGCGCGCCCACGCCCGGACGCGCTGCAGTTAACAGATGAGCATGCAGAGTATGAATAAGATGCGCGCTTATTCATACTCGTTATTTTGTCTCTCTCCTCGCATCAGCCAGACTGACGCAGCCCCTTTTAACGGCCCGCTAGCGGCGGCCTTTAATAACCGAGGCCTTCCAGCTGAAATCGCTGACTTCGCTCTCTTTCATCGCTTCCGGTTTTTTTCTGCGCGTCGGCGCCTTTTTAGCTTTATCCGCCCGGGCTTTCTCTTTAGTCAGCTTAACGCTCATGATCTGCTGCCTGGCTTCGGCGGTAAACTCTTTCTCTTTCTTTGCATCAGGCTCTTTGCCGGTGCGCTGGCGATACTTCTCTGTTAAACCTTTTAAAACGCCTTCAACCGCCAGCCGCTCATCCGCGTCGAACTGGTCGATGGAGATCATCTTTTTATCGTTCATAACGTACCGTCCTGAGTGAATTCGCAGCGATGAGTGTACTCTGAATAGCCTTTGATTGCTGCTGCTTCGGCTTTCTTGTAACCTTCGCGCTCTATATAAAGAGGAATTTTCATGACCGATCATCGCGCTAAAGACCCGCTGCACGGCGTCACGCTGGAGATGCAGGTAAATGCGTTAGTGACGCGCTTTGGCTGGCCGGAACTGAGCAAGCGGATCAATATCAACTGCTTTAAGAAGGATCCGAGCGTTAAATCCAGTCTGAAATTTTTACGCCGTACGCCCTGGGCGCGCGCCGAAGTTGAAGCGCTTTATCTGGAATCGCTGGATAAGCCCGCAGCCGAAAAAAACAGCGAACCTGCGTTTAATCCCTGGACTGCCGGACGGGATAAGTAAAAGCTGCCCGTCATCAATAAGCCAGACCGCGCCGGGTAAAGGCGTTGCTCTGTTTATCTTTCCCGTCTCGCCGTAAATATTTAGCGCGGCAGGTGGGAAGTTGCTAATTTGAAACGATGGATATCAATCTCTCCGGCTTTATCCCCGCGCTGTTGCCTGTCGCCCTCTCGCCTGGGGCGAGCTTTACGCTGGTGATGAATAGCGCGCTCGCCAGTGGACGTAAAGGGCTTTTCAGCACGCTGACCGGCACTGCGCTGGGCATCTACACCCATGCCCTGCTTATCGGGCTCGGTATTACCGCTGTGCTTGCATCGGTACCGGCGCTTTTTGGCGTTTTGCGCATTGCAGGCACGCTCTATCTTCTCTGGTTAGGCATACAACTCATTCGCAGCGGTATCAAAGCCAGGCAGGCGTCACCTGAGGGCGGCGTCGTTTCCGTTACGGTAAAAGAGGCGTGGCTGGCTAATATTCTCAACCCCAAAGCCGTTATGTTTTATCTGACGGTTGTTTCGCAGTTCGCCGGTCATCAGGGCGGCATCGCTGATTATCTGGCGCTGGCGTCCGTGCACGTCATGGTAATGAGTCTCTGGCTTATTGCCGTCAGCCATACTCTGATATTTTCAGCCAGGAACGCCGATCCTGTGCGCCTGAAAAAATATGTCAATATCGCTGGCGGCGTGCTGCTTATGGTGATTTCGGTGAAAAGCCTGTTTCACTAAATTCATTTTTATCAGCATCACGGGCCGTTATCCCGCCTTGCGCCTGTGAGGTTGAATAACAGGGGCCTGCGGCCCCTGCTCCCGGTTAGCGCGTCGGTGCCGGCGACGCGTTAATCTTCACGCGTAACAGGGCGTAGGGTTTCTGGCGCAGATCTTTACCGCCGTGGAAGCCAGGCTGACGGTTCAGCTGGTTTACGGTGAAGTAGAGATAGCCATCCGGCCCGACCGACAGCGTATCCGGCCAGAGGATTGCCGGGCCATGCGCAAGGGTGGTCCATTGACCGCCGACGGGCAGTTTGCGGATAGCATTGCGCTCATAGTCTCCCGCATAAAGCGTGCCGCTGGCATCGCTTTCCAGCCCGTCAGACGCGCCCTTTTCACCTAAATCTTTGACCGCTGCGGAGAGCTGCGCCTCTGTCACCTGCGGATCGCGCAGCAGTGCGGTTGATACCGCATAAAGATGACGACCGGAAAGTGGACTGAAGTAGAGCGTTTGACCGTCCGGGGAGAGAGCGATGCCGTCGGAAGCCACGCTAAACGGCGCGGTTGTGCCGTCCGCATGGCGCTGCAGCAGGGTCTCGCCCTCAACGACCGGCGAAAAGCCAGGCTCAGGCGAGGTTGAGCGATCGCCCTCCAGCCGACGCACCGCCTTGCCGCTCTCAAGATCGATGACAATAATCGCGCCGGTACCAGAGAGTGATGAGTCGGTAACGTAGGCCACGCCTGCTTTGCCGATGCGGAAGTCAAAGCGCATATCATTCACATAGGTCGCGGGCCTGATCACCTCTGCCGGAAAGATAACGGTTTTTTCAATCTGGTTAGTTTTCAGATTCACCGCCACCAGCTTCGCTCCACCTGCGACAGGCTGCGAGAAACCCGGCGCGGCCGTATCCAGTATCCACACCCTTCCCTGACCATCCGCCACGACGCTCTGCACGCTCAGCAGATGCGAACCAGGCTTGGCGTTATCTGCCCGGTTTACCGCCGCATTCGGGTAGGGAACCAGACGGTTATTCTTCACTTCCGCGACGGTAAAAGGGACGTTATCCCCCCAGCGCGGGAAGTTGACGAAGATACGGCCCTCTCGGGTAACGGTAACGCCGGTGGGCATGGCGCCGTTAAAGGTTGTCACCACCTCTGGCTTACCGATAGCGCGGTCCTGCGCCAGCTGGTCGAGCGCCAGCGGGCTGCTGCTGTGCGTCGCTGCGGCGACGCTTCCGATAGCCAAGGCGACAGAGAGCGCCACTGCGGTTTTCAATATATTTGTTGTATGCATTTTCCATCCCAGTAGTGAATTGCACCGGTCAGCGGGCTGCTGCGGTTTCGTTACCGGGAGATTACGGGAGCCTTATGCGCGGAAAAACGGGGAGGCGACATCAACACTTTCACTCGGCGAGTGAAAATCGCGGCGGACGACTATCGCTCAGGGCAGGATAAAAGGAAAAGAGAGAAAGCGGTTAAAAGAGGTTTTGGCTGGAAGGGCGAAGAGATAATTCAGTAATGAGAAGACGTTTAGTGAGGAGCTAACAGCGTCGCTACTTCGCGGGCAATCAGGGCGTGTAATGAGAAAAGGCCATTTAAATATGGCCTTTTTCACTCAGTGCCGTTGCTATTTAAATAATTCCGCCGTCATATGTACCTGATTCCCGGCGTAACTTTCGGTGATTTTATAGGTGGAATCTGCCTGTTTCGCCTGCCGGGCAATACGCGCTTCAGCCTCATCCAGCGTTGAACCCGTTGCGGTAATGGTTTGAGCAAAGCTGCCGAAGGATACAGATGACAGCATGGCGACGATCAGGGCGGATTTTACAGTGTTCATGGCTTCTTTTCCTTTATGAGGGTTTAAAATTTCTCGCTTCATTTATCAGGGCCGCCTTTCATCAGGCTGCCTTGCGTGAGAGAAAGAATAAGAGAGGAGGCGTTAGCGAAACAGCGGCGTTAAGCGCAAAGACTTTCACTTGAGGAGTGCAGATACGCTGTGGCGTAACAGCCCTGAAGAGTGGGAGAAAACCATCCCTGGTCATACGGAGGAGAGAGGAGAAAGCACGTGAAACTGGCGTGACGGAGAGTGAACGACAGAAAAAAGCGTTAGCTACGCAGCAGCGCCAGCACCATATCCGGCGTCTGATTGGCAATCTTCATCACCGCGTTTTGACCCTGTTGCAAAATTTGCGCCTGGGCCAGACGGCTCGCTTCCTGAGCGTAGTCCGCATCCTGAATGCGGCTGCGCGCCGACTGCGTGTCGATGCTCTGCTGCGCCAGAACCGTTTTATTCGATTCATAACGGTTGATCTTCGCACCGTACTGAGAGCGATAAGCGCTGACTTTATCCAGCGCCGCATCCAGCGCTTTCATCGTGACGGAGATATCGCCAGGGGTTAACAGCGTCGTATTCTTGAGGCCCAGCGTTTTCAAATCAGCCGGCGTTGGCTCAAGGGTGTCAGTCTGCATCTGCTGACCGAAATCGGCGCTGGTCACTACGTCGAACGGTCGGCTCTGCTTCGGCGGATCCGCTGGCGTGGTGGTCGGTTCCGGCAGCATGCCCCAGGTGAGCTGGCTGGTAAAGGAACCATTGCCGACCACCACTACAATCAGATCTTCGGTGACGTTATCCAGGCTAATCCGCTCCAGCGGATTGCTGAGGATAGCGCCGTTGTTATAGTCGCCGGTGGTTTTGTCTTCGTAACGATCCCCATCGCCGCTGTAGCTGATGTTCATGCCGTTATAGCTCATTGAGGCGCTGCCGTTCAGCGCCCAGCTCGCCCCGCCCTGAAGCAGCTGCGAATCGTCATAGGCAGCGCCGCTGGCGAAGCCGTTAGCGTTGGTCAACAGCGAAGCGGTCGCGGTAGCGTCATCGGTAATCCCCTTACTCACCCATGTGTAGTCGGGATCGCTGCCGTTGATCGGCGTACCCACCAGATGTTTGCCGTCGCGCGTGAACAGCTGCAGGTCATCATCCTGGCTCAGCGAGTCAATGCTGATGGTAATGTGGGTGGCACCCGCGGGGATATAGGCCAGCGGCACCACGCCAGAGGTGAACGAGTAACTTTGGCCCGCAACGGGAAACCTGTTTTTGATCGGCTGCACGTTGCCTAACAGTGCAGGAGGCAGATCGGGATCGTCGGTGGCCAGCGGATACTGACCAAAAATCTCCGTTTGCTCAGAAATATCCGTGATGCCTGCCAGAATCTGCTGATACTCGGTATTAACGCTGGCGCGGTCGGCATCGGAGAGCGTGCCGTTGGCAGCCTGGATCGCCAGGCTTTTCGCGCGAATAAGCATATCGCTGACAGTACCTAAACTGCCTTCTGCGGTTTGCGCATAGCTGATAGCGTCGTTCAGGCCGCGCGAAACCGCACTGTCCGCATTGACGTTGGCCGTCATGCGGTTAGCGGTCGCCTGTCCCGCTGCGTCATCTTTTGCGCTGTTGATACGTGAGCCTGATGAGAGCCTTTCAATAACCTCATCCAGTACTGACGCGCTTTTATTCATTGATTTACTTGCCAGCGCGGCATATTCGTTGTGGTTGATTGTTAACATTACCGATACATACCTCATGGAAACTGTATAATTTATCGGCCTGTCTGATGGCGGCTTTAACCGCGAACCCTGAAGAAACGCCGCGTGGCGGCCCGTTTGCGTTTAAGTCGCTGATCGAAAATTGATTTAAGTTGCAAAAAAATTACACTATTTTTGCGGCAGGAAGGGTTCTGAATGATTATTCGGTCGGGCGAGCGTTTTCTGGTTAAAGCAGAAGCGGAGAATGCCTTATCTCATTCTCCACCCGCCTGAACCTCTTACTTCGACAACTTTTGCCAGCCATTTTGTTGCCCGACAAAAGCGCTTATCTGATGCCTTTTATTTGCGCGCATCCAGCAGCTGCTGCGCATTCTCCGGCGTTACCACCGTCCAGGGAATGTAATAGTGCTTACTGGTGCCGCCGTTCCAGGCCAGTTCTTTCGCGTACTGTTTCCAGATATCGGACTCAGGCTTATAGCTGTCGCCTTTCGCCGCGCGCATGGCGACGTCGATAGCGCCCTGCATCTGCCCTTTCGCATCCTGAAGGATGGAAACCATTTCGCCAGCCTGCACCGCGTGGATGGCATCAGAGACGCCGTCAACGCCCGCGATGGCAAAATCTTTTACGTTCAGCCCGGCGCCTTTGATCGCTTCGATAGCGCCCAGCGCCATCTCATCGTTCTGCCCAATTACGCCATTAATTTTCCCGCGATGTTTCTGCAGCCAGTTTTCCATCAGCGGCTGCGCTTCGGCGCGCGACCAGTTGGCGGTCTTACGCTCCAGCACGGTCACCTGACCTGGGCCACATTCGGCAATGGCTTTGTCGTTGCCTTTACCACGCTGAATTTCACCGCTGCCGCCCTTCGGCCCTTCGATGATAACCACATTCACTTTTTTGGTTTTGCACTGGAGCTTATCCAGCACCGCTTTAGCTTCAAGATAGCCGCCCAGTTCGTCGTTCGAGACCACTTCCGACGTCATCTCTTCGGTATTGAGGCGGGCATTGGTCACGACTACCGGAATTTTCGCTTCGTTGGCATTGGTTACGATGTCGATATTGGCTTCAAAATCCATCGGGTTAACAATAATGGCGTCAGCGCGAGTCTGAATAGCGGTAGCGGCCTGGTCATTCTGTACCGAAGCGTCGTAACGGCCATCATAGAAGGTCAATACCGCATCGCCGCTTTTCACTGCCGGATGCTCTTTGCCGTAGCGTTCCATTAGCTGGACAAACTCAGCTTTGTTGCCGTACATCAGCACCGCGATTTTTACCGGCGCAGCCTGTGCCGCCGCCATCTGGCCCATCATCATTGCCGAGGCGAGCAATGCCATTTTGCTTATTTTCATTCTTATCTCCTGGTCGGGTTTTTATATAAGTAGGGTTAATCGCGCTGTTGTTTGCGCGAAGGGTCGAGTAATACAGCCACTACAATCAGGGCGCCCTTAATGATCTGCTGGTAATAGGACTGCACGCCCAGCAGATCGAGGCCGTTATTCATCACGCCGATTATCAACACGCCAAAGAAGGTGCCGAGCAGAGTGCCAACGCCGCCTGCCATACTGGTGCCGCCAATCACAACGGCGGCGATAGCGTCCAGTTCATAACCTGCGCCGGCATTGGTCTGGGCGGAGCCGGTACGGGCAGTCAGGATCAGGCCCGCAACGCCTGCCAGCCCGGCGCACAGGGTATAAACCAGCACCTTGATGCGCACCACGCTAATGCCGGAGGTACGGGCGCTTTTGGGGTTACCGCCCACCGCATAGATGTAGCGACCAAAAATGGTTTTGTTGAGCAGCAGCCAGGCGAGGCCAAACAGCACCATAAAAATGATCACCGGTACCGGAATGCCCGCAACGTAGCCATTTCCCAGCCAGCGGAAGTCGCGATTGAGCTGTGAAACCGGGTTGCCGTCGGTGGTCAGCATGGCCAGGCCACGCGCTGCCGAGAGCATGCCCATCGTGACGATAAAGGGTTGCAGGCGGTAACGGGCGAGCACCGTGCCGTTAATCAGGCCGCAGATAATGCCGATACCCAGCGCGATAATGAGCGGCATCATGACCGCATGCGCGGTGTCGCCAATCGCCATCCCGCTGTTATTCGTGGCGAAGCGTGCGGCGACAATACCGCTCAGCGCCAGTACCGATCCCACCGAGAGATCCACGCCAGCGGTAATAATGACGAAGGTCATGCCGATAGCGAGAATGCCGTTGATCGATACCTGCCGCAGTACAATCAGCATATTTTCATTGCTGAGGAAGTAGTTGCTGGTCCAGGCGCCCTTCGCTACCTGAACCTCGCCGATCGCCGCAACAATCAGGCAGAGCACAAAGAACGCGATAATGATGCCGTACTTGTGCATACGGCGCTTATTGCGCGTAAAAAACGAAACCCCGGGTGTCATTGAATGTGTACCGTTCATCTTGTTATCTCTTTGTTATACCGCCAGCTTCATCAGCTCGGCCTGGGTGGCCTGCGCCGCCGTTAATTCGCCAGCCACCTGCCCGTCGCGGAAGACCAGAATGCGATCGCTCATGCCGATGATTTCCGACAGTTCGGAGGAAACCATGATGATCCCTTTGTTTTTCAGGGCAAATTCCGACATAAAGCGGTAGATCTCTTTTTTGGCCCCGACGTCGATGCCGCGCGTAGGTTCATCCAGCAGCAAAACGTCTGGATCAAGCAGCGCCCAGCGTCCCAGCACCACCTTCTGCTGATTGCCGCCGCTGAGGTTGCCGACGATGTGATCGCCATCCGGCGTTTTGACGTTAAAGCGTTTGATCATCTCGCTGGCGCGATCCCGTTCCCGCTTTTCATTGATAAAGCCCGACCGGCTGATGGCGCTAAAGGAGGAAATATTGATGTTCTCGCTGACCGAACGGCACAGCACCAGTCCTGTCTGTTTGCGATCTTCGGTGACATAGGCGATGCCGCATTTAATCGCCTCTTTCGGTGAGTGGCGCCCAAGCAGGGTATCGCCCAGCTGTATAGTGCCGCTGTCGGCATGGTTGATGCCGAATACCAGATCGAGAAACTCACTGCGTCCCGAGCCAACCAGACCATAAATGCCGAGGATCTCGCCCCGCTTAAGATGCAGGCTGATATCCTTGATCTTGTTACGCCAGCGCAGGTTTTTAATCTCCATCATCACCTCTTCGCCCGGCTGATTAAACTTGGCAAATTCGCTGTCATATTCGCCGCCAATGATGTGTTCAATCAGCCGCTCGCGGGTGATATCAGCGATAAATCCTTCATGGATATAAGCGCCGTCACGAAAGATGGTGTAGCTGTCGGCGATCTGGAAAATTTCGGACAGCCGATGCGAGACGTAAATGATCCCTTTTCCCTTCTGCGCCAGCCGGGTGATCGTCTGGAAAATTTTCTTGGCATCCTCTTCCCCTATCGCGGAAGTGGGTTCGTCCATGATGATAATGTCGGCATCCGCATGCGAGAGCGCCTTTGCGATCTCCACCAGCTGCTGTTCGGCAACGCTCAGGTTGCGCATTTTTTCAGTGGCGGAGAGGTGAAAATCGAGCTCTTTCAGCAGGTCGCGCGTGCGCTGGTTCATGGTGGCGAAATCAACAAACCCCAGGCGACGCGGCTCCCGTCCCAGCCAGATATTTTCTGCCACAGTCAGATCGGGGATCGCGCTTAACTCCTGCTGCACGATCGCGATCCCGGCGGCCAGCGCATCCCTGGGATGATGAAACTCGCAGCGTTCGCCGTTGATGAAAATGCTGCCGCCGTCAGGTTGAATAAAGCCCATCAGGATGCTCAGGAAGGTCGATTTTCCGGCGCCGTTCCCGCCGCAAAGCGCATGGATAGAACCCCGCCGCAGGGCGAACTCAGCGTTTTTCAATGCCACGACCGGGCCAAACGCTTTTTTTACGCCAGTGACTTCCAGCAGGTAAGCGGGCTGTTGGGTTTGCGGGTCGCGTGTCACAGTGATGCCTCCGGGTAAGCCTGTTGCAGGCGTTGCAGGTAGCGTTGATAAAGCGCGTCATACTGCGGCTGACGTCTGGCATCAGGCGCGGCGCGGGTGGATTCATCAAGCGAAACAAAACGCTGGCACAGGTCGCTGAGCACGCCGTCGGCCTGCTGGTGGGGCTCCTCCGCCAGCGCGGTGGCCCACATGGCCTGAATCGCTCCGCCCAGCGCCGCCGTCTCTTTTACCTGCAGGCAAACCACCGGACAGTTCATCACGTCCGCCACAATCTGTCGCCAGCGCGGGCTGCGGGCCCCGCCGCCGGTGAGTCGGATTTCGCGCGGTGATATGCCCTGACGTTGAAAGAGTTCCATGCCGTAGCGCAGCCCGTAGGTGGCGCTTTCCACCACAGCCATGCAGAGATTGGCGCGAGTAAAGTTGTCGCTGTCGAGGTTGTGCAGGCTGGCGCGCGCGTAAGGCAGCTGCGGCACGCGCTCGCCGTTAAAGAAAGGCAGCATCTCTAATCCGCCAGCGCCCGGCTCAGCCTGGTCAAGCAGCCGATTAAATCCGTCGACATCTTCCTCCAGCAGCGCCTGCACCGCAGAGGTCGCCGACGTCACATTCATCGTACAAATCAGCGGCAGCCAGCCGTTGGTGCTGGAGCAGAAACCGGCAATCATTTCTGATTCGGAGACAACCGGCGCAGCGGACCAGGCGAACAGCGTGCCGGACGTGCCGAGACTCATGGTTAGGGTGCCGACCGCGATATTACCGGAGCCGATAGCGGCCATCATGTTGTCGCCGCCGCCGGTCGCGACGCGCGTGGCGGTAGAGAGCCCCAGCCTTTCCGCCGCTTCTGAACGCAGCGTGCCGATACAGCTTTCAGCGCTTTTGAGCGGCGGCAGCGCATTCCAGAGGCGTCCGCTGTCGTCGATCAGGTCGACGATACGTCGATCCCATTCGCGGGTGCGCACGTTCAGCAGGCCGGTGCCGGAAGCGTCGCCATACTCCATTACGCGCTCTCCGGTCAGCCAGAAGTTAAGGTAGTCATGCGGCAGCAGCACGGTATGCAGACGGGACCAGAGCTCTGGATGCTGCTGTTTAAACCAGATGATTTTCGAAGCGGTATAACCGGTCGCCACCATCAATCCTAACTGTGCCAGCGAACCGCTTACGCCGCCCAGCTGCGCCAGCAGCGCCTCGTTTTCATCAGCGGTCTCGGTGTCGCACCACAGCTTGACGTTGTGCAGCACCGTGCCCTGCTCGTCCAGCGGCACAAAGCCGTGTTGCTGACCCGATACGCCCAGCGCCTTGATCTGGCGCGCATCCACGCCCGCGTGGGAAACCGCCTGATGGAATGCGGCGACAAGCGCCTCGATCCACCAGCCAGCCTGCTGTTCACGGCGGCCGTTTGAGTCGCTGATAAGAGGGTGAGCAGCGCTGCCCTCACCGAGGATCGCGCCCTGCTCGCTGTCGACAATCACGACTTTGGTGCCCTGTGTTCCGCAGTCAATGCCAGCAAAGAGCGACATGGGTTACTCCATTTCCAGCATGATTTTGATATCAGAGGCGTTACCGGCCGCCGCGCGCTCAAAGGCGGCGACGCTTTCGCTAAATTTATAGGTCTGGCTAATCAGCGGCTGCACGCGCAGCTTGCCGCTGCTCAGCAGACGCAGGGTGCGCGGATACATATTGGCGTAGCGGAATATGGTCTTGAAGGTGATCTCTTTCGCCTGCGCGGCCACGATATCCATTGGTGCGGCATCGATCGGCATGCCAACCAGCACTGCGGTCGCGCCAGGCGCGGCATGTTCCGCCAGGGTCGCAATGGCGGGTTTAGCGCCGCTGCATTCAAACACCACATCAACGCCGTTGCCGCTGGTTAGCGCAGCTACTTTAGCGGCCAGGTCGCCGCTTTTGATATTGACGGCGTGCAGCCCATCATAGTTAGCGGCGACCGCCAGCTTTTCATCAAACAGATCGCAAATGATGACGTCTGAGCATCCACCTGCCAGCGCGGCCAGCGCCGTCACCACGCCGATAGGACCGGCGCCGATCACCAGCGCGATATCGCCAGGCTTGATGCCCGCTTTGGTAGCGGCGTGCATGCCAATTGCCAGCGGCTCTACCATCGCACCTTCCGCAAAGCTGACGTTGTCCGGCAACTTGAAGGTAAAAGCGCCAGGATGGATGACGGTTTCGCGCAGACAGCCGTGCACCGGCGGCGTCGCCCAGAAGCGAACGGCGGGATCAAGGTTGTATATCCCGGCGCGCGACTGGGCTGAATTAAGGTCAGGAATGCCCGGCTCCATGCAGACGCGATCGCCGGGTTTAACGTGTGTGACATTCTTGCCGGTAGCCAGCACGACGCCAGAGGCTTCATGACCCAGTACCATCGGTGCCTCAACGACAAAAGGACCGATACGGCCATGCTGATAGTAGTGAACGTCACTGCCGCAAATGCCTACGGAATGGATTTTGATTTCGACGTCGTTGTCGCCAAGCGTCTCATCAAACTCGCGATTTTCAATAGCTATTTTGCCCGCTTCTGCCAGTACTAACGCTTTCATCTCCGCTCCTTTTAAGATCATTTTAATGGTATCGATATCATTGCGATGCGGCGATACTGTCGAAAAAAATGCTATAAAACCGTGACGCCTGTTAAATATTCGTCAAATAAGTAAACAACCCAGCTACCACAGGATGAATATCATTGAAGGCGATCACAGATTATCGCTGCTCAGCCTGCAATAAATGATATCGATACCATTATGATGAAGTGAGGACGCCATGAAAGCGATGAATGAATATGTACAACAGACGTTTAATTTCCTGCGACAGGCTGAGATAACGCTGACGGATGAAGAGGTAAATCGCATTGAGGTCGCGACGTTTGGATTGCCGGACTACCCCGCTTCCGGCCTGCAGTTGCTGACCTATATAAACTCGCCGCGCTATTGCGCCAAAGAGCTGGTGCTGTTTCCCAGACAGACCTGCCCAGAACATCGGCACCCGCCGTTCGAGGGGACGCCAGGCAAGCAGGAAACGTTTCGCTGTCGCTGGGGCGAGGTCTATCTGTTTGTCGATGATGACAGCCTGACCCAAAACGATGCCGACGGGCAGCCGGTTTGTCAGGTGCCAGAAGGCAGCGAAGCCTGGTATACCTGTACCCGCTACGTTTTACTGCGGCCAGGAGAGCAGTACACTATTCCGCCGGATACCCGCCACTGGTTCCAGGCAGGCGATAAGGGCGCCGTTGTCTCGGAATTCTCATCCGAGAGCCGCGATGAACTGGATATTTTTACCGATCCCCGTGTTAACCGACTGGCATAAAAATCAGCGTTAGCTTCCCGCCACTGGATCTGTCATGATTTGTAAATGATACAAAATGATGTGTTTTAATAAAGGAGCCGCAATTGGCAGCAGGTCGGGGACGAAAGGCGACGCTGGCAAGCGTCGCCGCGCAAGCGAACGTCAGTAAAATTACCGCTTCCCGGGCTTTTTCGCAGCCTGAGAAAGTGCATCCGGAAACGCTACAACGCATTCGCGATACGGCTGAACAGCTTGGCTATGTGGTGAATGCCGCCGCACGCAACCTGCGAGCGAAAGCGAGTAAAACAATCGGCATCGTCAATCCTGATATGGCTAACCCCTTTTTTGGCGGGCTGACGCGGCTGATGACGCTGGAAGCGCAAAAAATGGGTTACGACACGCTGGTGTTTGACTCGTATGAATCGCAAGAAGCGGAAGACCGCATTATCGATAAGCTGATTGGTTATAACGTTGATGCCATCATCCTTTCGGTGATTTCCAATGACGTTAACTATCATCCTGCCTATATGAAGCGGCTGGAGATACTCAATATTCCAGTGGTGCTGGTCGATCGCGAACTGCAGGCTTCGCATTGCAGCGGCGTCTATATCGATAATCTGGACTGTGGTTTGCAGACCGGACGCTGGCTGCTGGAGCACCAGGCAAAGCGGGTCGTCGTGGTTTCCGGGCCAGAAAATTCAAACGTGGCGCGCGAAAGGGTGACCGGTTTACAGGCGGCTTTGCTGGGCAAGGTGGAATCGTTTGAAGTTCTGCATGCCGATTTTTTTATGGATGCTGCCTGGCGTGAAACCAGCCGCTGGCTTAGCAGCCACGCGGCCCCGGATTATTTTGTCGGCTGTAATAACCAGATTTCGCTGGGTATCGTTAAAGCCTGTATCGAACATAAGCTCAGGCTTATGGAGCAGGTCAATCTCTTCAGTATTGATGAGGTCTCCCACGCTGAGATTTACGGTTTCCATTTCCCCTGCTTTACCCATGATTTGCAGGAGATAGCCTGGCAGGCGCTCAATCTGGCTATCCGGCGCGTTTCGGACAGTGACAGCAAACCCGGGAAAGTTATCGTGCGCGGCACGATAGCCTCATAGGCAGAGGTTTTGTTTAGACGCCCCCTTTTCTGTTATCAGACAGCCGGGGGCAAAGCATCTGCCTGCCCTTTAACATCCTGTTTTTATAACCCGACGTCCTGTGCTGCTGTTCTGTTTCCCTGCCCGCCGCTAATTTTCAGTAGGCATATGACTGTCTGTAGAAATAACGACTTACCGCTCGCCCTCTGACATTGCATAAAAAATTATCTGGCAACGGGAATAAGCTGCTCGCTGGTTCGTTTTATCTGCTCTTAGCACACAGATGAGCCCCTAACATGTCGCACTCCTTACCCTCACTCAGGCATAAACTGGCACGCCTTTTACTGGTTGCTGCCGTTCCGCTGGCACTGATACTTCTGTTTTTATGGGTCGGTGGCTGGCTGGCCCCGCAGCGCCTCTCCGCTGATAAACTTATTAACGTTCTTGAGCAGTCGGGCGGAAAACACCCGGGCTACCGCCGCAATCATGCCAAAGGCGTATGCGTGGTGGGCAATTTTATTTCCAGCGGTAACGCCAGTGGCCTCTCACGCGCGGCGCTCTTTGCGCAGGGGATCAATACGCCGGTGACGGGGCGGTTCGCGATTGCCGGCGGTAACCCGGACGCAGCCGATTATGCCGTTCCTGTCCGCAGTATGGCGCTACTGTTTCAGCTGGCAGATGGAGAGCAATGGCGCACCGGGATGAATGCTATTCCGTTTTTCCCGGTGTCAACGGCGCAGGGATTTTATGACCAGCAGATAGCTTCGCGACCCGACCCGGCGACAGGAAAACCGAGCCCGACAGCTATGCAAGACCTCCTTCATAAGCATCCGGAAATCGCCCCGTTTCTGAGCTGGGCAAAACAGTACGTCCCCTCATCCAGCTGGGGCAGCGATCGGTTTAATAGCCTTAACGCCTTCTTCTTTGTCGATAAAGGAAATAATAAACATCTGGTTCGGTGGAGTATGGTGCCGCACACGCCGCGTCAGCCAATAACGGCTGCGGAGAGGAAGGATAAAAACTTTCTGCAGGCAGATCTGCAACAGCGCCTGGAGAGTGCGCCGCTGGAATGGGATTTAATTATCACTTTAGCCAGCGCAGGCGATCCTGAGGACGATGCATCCAAAGCCTGGCCCGCTGACCGGCAGACAATCAATGCCGGAACGCTCCGCATAGAGCGTGCGGTGCCGCAGCAGCAGGGAGCATGTAATGATATCAATTACGACCCTCTGATCCTGCCAGATGGCATAACCGGCTCCAGCGATCCGCTCCTCAATGGGCGTTCGGCTGCTTATGCCAAATCTTACAATCTTCGCACCCGCGAGCAGTCTGAACAGTCAGGACACGCATTATGAAACAGGTTACGCATTTTCACCCCGCGCTGCGCGTGGTGCACTGGTTAATGGCGATCGCGATTCTGACCATGTTGTTTATTGGCGTCGCTATGGTATCTACTGTTTCTTCGCTGCACGCGCTGATGGTCTCTCTTCATAAACCGCTGGGTCTGATGATATTGCTGCTGGTGTTAGTGCGCTTATGGTTGCGTTTCTTTACCGCAACGCCAGTCTTGCCCCGCTCGATTCCAGTCTGGCAGCGCGCGCTGGCTCATCTTTCACACTGGGCATTATATGCGATGATGCTGGCTCAGCCTCTGATTGGCTGGGCGATGCTCTCTGCAGCTGGCTACCCGATAACAATTGGAAGCGGCATAGTATTACCTCCCATACTGCCCATCAATAACGATGCCTATGCTCTGTTACGTTCACTGCATACGCTCGTGGCCTTGTTGCTGTTTGTGACCATAGTGGGACATCTGGCGGCGGCATTACTGCACGCGCTGATATTACGTGACGGTGTGTTTGAGAGTATGACCGGGCATCGCAAACGATGAGGGGCGGCTATGTCATATCTGACTGATGATGAAATTCGGGAATTGATGCCGCATTTGCAGCGCTTTGCACTGTGGCTCACCCGCAATCCGCACAGTGCCGATGACCTGGTGCAGAGCTGCCTGATTAAAGCCTTAACCCACAGGCCGCAAAACATCCCTGCGCAAAGCATGCGTACCTGGTTGTTTTCCATTCTCTATCGGCAATTTATCGACGGGGAGCGGCGGCAAAAACGTTACCGGGCTATTCTGGCTTTTTTTACGGGCGAAGCGTCTCCGGGCCCCTCTGTTGAAGCGATGGCGATTGCTGACGATACGCTGGCGCTGTTCGCTACGCTGCCGACCGACTATCGCGCGGTGATGTTACTGGTGAGCGTGGAAGGGCTCAGCTACAAAGAGGCCGCTATGACACTCAATATCCCGCTGGGAACAGTCATGTCCCGTCTTTCACGGGGGCGTAAAATGTTATATGAGCAATCAGAAGGTAAGGTGAGTCCGATGTCATTGAGGAGGCTAAAATGATACCCGATGAACAGCATCTGCACGCCTGGATGGATGGCGAGCTGGATGAGGCGACTGCGCAGCAGGTAGAGCATTATCTGGCGAAAAATCCCCAGGTTGCTGCGCAAATGCGGGAACTGCGTGATGATACGCAGCGTTTACGCCAGGCAATGAACCGGCAGCCCCTGAACATGAATAGTATTGACCCTCACTATTTTCGCCGCCGTGTGCGACAGCAGCGGCAAAGAAAAGTGGCGCTGGCCTGCCTGTTTATTCTGTCACTCAGCGTCGGCGGATTTACCGGCTGGCAGCTTAAAGATGCACAACTGTCAGCGCCTCTGCCAATGGAAGACGCCGTTCAGGCTTATAAGCTGTTTGGCGATGAGACAGAGCTCCCGCTTGACGTTAACGCCAGTCAGCACTCAGAGCTGGCAAGCTGGGTCACTCGCTATTTTATTCGCGGTGCCCTGCCGCCCAATCTTGAACACTATGGCTTCAAGCCGCTCGGCGCCCGGCTGATGGCAACCGCTCAGGGTCCCGCAGCTTTAGTGATGTATCAGGATCCGCGCGGCATCCGGGTTGCATGGTATATCCGGCCGCTCAGCCAGGTTCAAATATCGCAGGGAGAACGCCAGGCAGAAGATGTCATGGCACAGTACTGGAGCGATGCGCACTATAACTATGCCCTGGTGACACCGCTAAAGGCACCTGAAGCGAACAATGTTCGCAAAGCGGTTTTTCCAAAACTGAGTTAGCTTCCAGGCGGAACAGATTGTCACAGTGAAAGGAAAGGCAGTGCCGCGTAGCGCTGTGAGCGGGTAACAAGATACTCTTCCTGATATGAAGCCAAAGATGAGCAATAACGTAAAACGTGTACTGATAATGGGAAACAGCGGTTCAGGTAAAAGCTGGCTGGCAGCACGCTTATCTGCGCTGACAAACCTGCCTGTTACAGATTTAGACACCCTCAACTGGGAGTCAGAAGGTTATGGCAAAGCCCGGAAAAAAGCCGATGTGCTCAATGATGTTCAGGCGATAGCGAACCAGGATCGCTGGATCATCGAGGGCATATATGGCTGGATTGCTGCCACCGTCGCTTTATATGCCACGCAGGTTATATGGCTGACGCCTGCTTCAGCCGAGTGTGTTGAAAACATCAAAGCAAGGGGGATAAGAAATAACGGTTCGCCTGAAGAATTTGCCGCGTTGCTGGAATGGGCGTCTTCCTATGAAACACGCAACGGGTCAAGCAGCTATGAGGGCCATCTTAAGGTTTTTTCGAAAGTCTCTCCTGACAGCCAGATTAAACTGACCAGCCGTGAAGATATGCACCGGTTTCTTATTCAATGATGATTTCATCAGTTCAGTAATACCCGCTTTTTGCTTACAGCGGACCTTACGCCTGCGTCAGGCTGCTTTGTGCCAGAAGCCGTAAATATTATCCCGCCGCGTTAAATCTGCGGCCTGGTGAATGCTTGCCGCAATATTTAACAGGCGCGCTTATTGTGAAGGTTTGCTACGCTACTTTGCACAGTTTTAAACTACCTGATAACTGCTATCAAAAAGGAGAATGATGAGCGATCAAGCCTTCAAAGCCGTTATTTCACTTTATGAGAAACATGCTTCTGCCTTTGCAAAAATGCGTCCTGCCAGTCTGGCAGAAAAGGCATGGCTGGACAGGTTCTTAAGCTCTCTTCCTCCGGGAGGACATATTCTGGATCTGGGGTGTGGTAATGGCTCCCCGATTGCGGTAATGGTCCCAACTTATTGATAGTGTTTTATGTTCAGATAATGCCCGATGACTTTGTCATGCAGCTCCACCGATTTTGAGAACGACAGCGACTTCCGTCCCAGCCTTGCCAGNGCGGTAATGGTCCCAACTTATTGATAGTGTTTTATGTTCAGATAATGCCCGATGACTTTGTCATGCAGCTCCACCGATTTTGAGAACGACAGCGACTTCCGTCCCAGCCGTGCCAGGTGCTGCCTCAGATTCAGGTTATGCCGCTCAATTCGCTGCGTATATCGCTTGCTGATTACGTGCAGCTTTCCCTTCAGGCGGGATTCATACAGCGGCCAGNTGCTGCCTCAGATTCAGGTTATGCCGCTCAATTCGCTGCGTATATCGCTTGCTGATTACGTGCAGCTTTCCCTTCAGGCGGGATTCATACAGCGGCCAGCCATCCGTCATCCATATCACCACGTCAAAGGGTGACAGCAGGCTCATAAGACGCCCCAGCGTCGCCATAGTGCGTTCACCGAATACGTGCGCAACAACCGTCTTCCGGAGCCTGTCATACGCGTAAAACAGCCAGCGCTGGCGCGATTTAGCCCCGACGTAGCCCCACTGTTCGTCCATTTCCGCGCAGACGATGACGTCACTGCCCGGCTGTATGCGCGAGGTTACCGACTGCGGCCTGAGTTTTTTAAGTGACGTAAAATCGTGTTGAGGCCAACGCCCATAATGCGGGCGGTTGCCCGGCATCCAACGCCATTCATGGCCATATCAATGATTTTCTGGTGCGTACCGGGTTGAGAGGCGGTGTATGTGAACTGTAACTGCCATGTTTTACGGCAGTGAGAGCAGAGATAGCGCTGATGTCCGGCAGTACTTTTACCGTTACGCACCACCCCGTC
>NZ_RARB01000006.1 GCF_003612015.1 Pantoea piersonii
ACTCGGCGTCGGCGAAGGTCATCTGCTTCATCGGGAAACTCGGTGGGTGGGGGCGCGGTATTTTGCCAAATCAGAAAGTCTTTTTCAGAGTTTCCCTAGTGTGCGCTCTCTTGCTTGGATGGCATTACGTTCTGGCCCAACGTTACTGTAGCGAATCCGCAGCAGTATCAATCAAAGCCTCCTGTATCCCGCGTGAAGAAAGACGCTACGTTGCGCCCGTTCTTCCACGGCTTCGCTTGCCGCCCCGCTACGGCAGATTCGAAGTATTCATCGAAATGTCATCCTTTAGAAACAGTGCGTTAACAAGGAATTTCTATCCTTTGCATCGCGAACCGCAATTGTGCGGCCAGCAATATTGCAAAAGGTGATCAAATGATGCCCCATCCAATACAGGACGCCGTGCTGCGGGTCGACCGGTTGAGCGTCGTCTATCCAGGCGGCGTGACAGCCCTACGCGATACCTCGATTGCATTTCGGCGTGGTGAGTTCACCGTGCTGCTTGGTCTCTCGGGCGCAGGCAAGTCGACCTTGCTCCGTAGTCTCAATCGACTCGTCACGCCCACTGGCGGCAGTGTCACCAGCGAACTCGGTGAGCTCGGCAGCGGCTCGGCCTTGCGTCAGCATCGTCGGCGTACCGCCATGATCTTTCAGCACCACCAGCTAATCGAACGTCAAAGCGCACTGGCTAATGTGCTTACCGGTCGGCTGGCCTTTCACAACACGCTCCGCTCGCTGTTTCCTCTGCCGCGTGCCGATCAGGAGATTGCGCTCAGTTGCCTCGCTCGGGTCGGTCTGGCAGACAAGGCGCTAAGCCGGGTGGACAAACTGTCCGGTGGCCAGCAGCAGCGGGTAGGCATCGCGCGTGCGCTAGCGCAACAGCCGGCGATCATTCTGGCCGATGAGCCGGTAGCCAGTCTCGACCCGGCCACTTCGGTCCGTGTTCTCGGATTGCTGCGCGACATCTGCAAGGAAGACGGCATCACCGCCATCGTTTCGCTGCATCAACTCGAATATGCCCGCCGCTTCGCCGATCGCGTCGTCGGGCTGGCCGATTCTCAGATCGTTTTCGATGCCGCGCCCTCGGAACTCACCGATGCGCAGCTTGAGCGCATCTATGCAGGCCGCTCTACGACTCAGCCAGCGAATGCTCCGGCTGAACCACCTGTCATGCTCGAACCTTCACTGGAGATGTCCCGATGAAACGCTTATCCGCGCTCTTATTGACTTGCTTGCTGTCCGCTGTTTCAAGTTTGTCCGCCCTAGCGGCCGATGCCGATCCGGATGTGCTAAAGGTTGCCCTGCTGCCGGACGAAAACGCCTCCGAGCTGATCAAGCGTAACCAGCCGCTGAAGGATTATCTGGAAGAGCATCTGGACAAGAAGGTGCAGCTGATCGTAACCACCGACTATTCCTCGATGATTGAGGCGATGCGCTTTGGCCGTATCGACCTGGCGTATTTCGGTCCGCTGTCCTACGTCATGGCCAAAAGCAAAAGCGACATCGAGCCCTTCGCTGTCACGGTCATCGACGGCAAGCCGACCTATCGCTCGGTGATTATCGCCAATGTGGCGTCAGGCGTGAATGAGTATGCCGACCTTAAGGGCAAGAAGATGGCCTATGGTGACCGGGCATCGACGTCCAGCCATTTGATTCCCAAAACCGTGCTTCTTGAGACGGCCGGTTTGACGGGTGGGCGGGACTACGAAGAATATTTTGTGGGCACGCATGACGCCGTTGCCGTCAACGTGGCGAACGGCAACGCCGATGCGGGTGGGCTGTCGGAGGTAATTTTCAATCACGTAGTCGAACGTGGCCTAATCGATCCGAGCAAGGTGAAAGTACTTGGTTACAGCGGCGAATACCCCCAGTACCCCTGGGCGATGCGCTCGAACCTGAGCCCCGAGCTGAAAACCAAGGTGCGGGATGTATTCGTCGGTATCGACGATCCCGAAGTGCTGCGCAACTTCAAGGCCGAGGCCTTCGCGCCAATCACCGACGCCGACTACGATGTGATCCGCAAAATGGGATCGCTGCTCGGCCTCGACTTCGCCACGATGTGAGCACCGATATGTCTACTCATTACGACGTGCAGGCGCTGCCTGCAGAGCAACGCGAGCACATCCTTCGAGGCTTCGGCCTCGGTTGGTGGCGCCAGCTGGGGCAGGTGGCGATTGTATTCGGAGTGGTGCTGTTGGCCTGCTGGTACGTGGGGCTGCTCGATGCCACCACGCTGCTGAACGGGCTGCCCTCCATCGCGACCCTGGCAGGCGAGGCCATGCCGCCAGACTTTTCGGGCTATCGAAGCTGGATTCGCCCCTTGATCGACACCTTGGCGATGAGCATCGCCGGTACGGCCATCGCAGTGGTGTTCTCGCTGGTGGTGGCCTTCGTTGCAGCGCGCAATACGGCGCCGCACCCCCTTGTGTTCGGTGTTGCCCGGGTGCTGCTCAATGCCCTGCGGTCGGTGCCGGAGCTGATCATGGGCATCATCTTCGTTGCAGCCGTAGGGTTCGGCGCCTTGCCGGGCGTGCTTGCCCTGGGTCTGCATTCGGTCGGCATGGTCAGCAAGTTCTTCGCCGAGGCCATCGAGCACGTCGACGAAGCGCCGGTGGAAGCCGCTCGGGCGGCGGGGGCTACGCCGATGCAAGTGCTGCTGCACGCGGTTTTGCCACAGGTGACGCCGCAGTTCGCCGACGTGGCGATCTACCGCTGGGAATACAACTTTCGCGCCTCCACCGTGATGGGCATGGTTGGCGCCGGCGGTATCGGCTTCGAACTCATGGGCTCGCTGCGCATCATGCAGTACCAGGAGGTTGCAGCAATCCTGCTGGTCATCCTGGCCATGGTCACGCTAGTAGACGCCTTCAGTGGCGTGCTGCGCAAACGTTTCAAATAGGACAAAACATGCTGCCGAAACTCGTTATAACTCACCGAGTACACGATGAGATCCTGCAACTGCTGGCGCCACATTGCGAGCTGGTGACCAACCAGACCGACAGCACGCTGACGCGCGAGGAAATTCTGCGCCGCTGTCGCGATGCTCAGGCGATGATGGCGTTCATGCCCGATCGGGTCGATGCAGACTTTCTTCAAGCCTGCCCTGAGCTGCGTGTAGTCGGCTGCGCGCTCAAGGGCTTCGACAATTTCGATGTGGACGCCTGTACTGCCCGCGGGGTCTGGCTGACCTTCGTGCCTGATCTGTTGACGGTCCCGACTGCCGAGCTGGCGATCGGACTGGCGGTGGGGCTGGGGCGGCATCTGCGGGCAGCAGATGCGTTCGTCCGCTCTGGCGAGTTCCAGGGCTGGCAACCACAGTTCTACGGCACGGGGCTGGATAACGCTACGGTCGGCATCCTTGGCATGGGCGCCATCGGACTGGCCATGGCTGAGCGCTTGCAGGGATGGGGCGCGACCCTGCAGTACCACGAGGCGAAGGCTCTGGATACACAAACCGAGCAACGGCTCGGCCTGCGCCAGGTGGCGTGCAGCGAACTCTTCGCCAGCTCGGACTTCATCCTGCTGGCGCTTCCCTTGAATGCCGATACCCAGCATCTGGTCAACGCCGAGCTGCTTGCCCTCGTACGGCCGGGCGCTCTGCTTGTAAACCCCTGTCGTGGTTCGGTAGTGGATGAAGCCGCCGTGCTCGCGGCGCTTGAGCGAGGCCAGCTCGGCGGGTATGCGGCGGATGTATTCGAAATGGAAGACTGGGCTCGCGCGGACCGGCCGCGGCTGATCGATCCTGCGCTGCTCGCGCATCCGAATACGCTGTTCACTCCGCACATAGGGTCGGCAGTGCGCGCGGTGCGCCTGGAGATTGAACGTTGTGCAGCGCAGAACATCATCCAGGTATTGGCAGGTGCGCGCCCAATCAACGCTGCGAACCGTCTGCCCAAGGCCGAGCCTGCCGCATGTTGAATCCGGTCTGGCTGAAGAGCCTGGTAGCGATCGTTCAAACAGGCAGTTTTCAGAGCGCGGCGAGGGCGTTGGGGCTGGCCCAGCCGACGGTGTCGCAGCACTTGCAGAAGCTTGAAGAGCAGGTCGGCGTAACGCTGGTGCAGCGCAGTCGTAGCGGCTGCCAGCCTACCACACGGGCGCTGGCCTTCATGCCGCATGCGACCGCCTTGCTCGACATGCACGCCCGGGCGCTAGAAGCCCTGCATGGCAATCGTGAGCGCGTCGGGGCCAGCACCAACATCGGCACCTACCTTCTCCAGCCATTCGTGCGCAACTATCTGACGACCGCAAATGAGAGGGGCGAGGTGGATCTGCGCATCGCCGCCAACCCGGATGTGGCCGACCAGCTACTGGCGGGCCAGCTCGACGCCGCGATCATGGAATGGTGGCTACCTCACCCCGACTTCGAACACCGCCTCTGGCGGGTCGAGCCGCTGGTGCTTATCGTCAGCCCCGACCATGCGCTGGCTGAAGCAGGGTGCATAGAACGTGATCGTCTGGTGGACCTGCCGATGCTGGGAGGTGAACCGGGTAGCGGTACCGGACGGCTTCTGACCGAATACTTTGGCGAACTGGGCGTGCCTCGCAGCGGTATGCAGCTAGGCAGCACCGAGGCAGTCAAACAAGCAGTGAGGGCGGGACTCGGCGTGTCGTTGGTGATGGCTTCCGCAGTACAAGACGAAGTTCGCAGTGGCGCGCTGGTAGCTCTTCCCATCCCGGGGCTTGAAAAGCGTCTCCAACTGATCTGGCGCAAACCTCCCGGAAATCTGCACCCGCCGGGATTTGTGCGGCACTTATTGGAGGAGGCAGATCTAGCTGGATAAGGTGATGGATGGTTGCGATCCAGCGCTTGGCTTGTCAGCCTAGGGAAACTCTGAAAAAGACTTTCTGATTTGGCAAAATACCGCGCCCCCACCCACCGAGTTTCCCGATGAAGCAGATGACCTTCGCCGACGCCGAGTNCTAGGGAAACTCTGAAAAAGACTTTCTGATTTGGCAAAATACCGCGCCCCCACCCACCGAGTTTCCCGATGAAGCAGATGACCTTCGCCGACGCCGAGTACGCTGGCAAGCGCAAGCAAACCCGCAAGGAGTTGTTCCTGATCGAGATGGATCGGGTGGTGCCGTGGAAGGGCTTGATTGCTTTGATCGAGCCACATTATCCGAAGGGTGAAGGTGGCCGTCCGGCCTACCCGTTGATGGCGATGCTGCGTGTGCATCTGCTGCAGAACTGGTTCGGCTACAGCGATCCAGCGATGGAGGAAGCGCTGTACGAAACCACGATCCTGCGCCAGTTTGCCGGGCTGNCTGCGTGTGCATCTGCTGCAGAACTGGTTCGGCTACAGCGATCCAGCGATGGAGGAAGCGCTGTACGAAACCACGATCCTGCGCCAGTTTGCCGGGCTGCACCTGGAGCGCATCCCCGACGAAACCACCATTCTCAACTTCCGCCGCTTGCTGGAGAAACACGAGCTGGCGGCCGGCATCCTCGCTGTCATCAATGGCTCTGGGCGACCGCGGCCTGTCGCTGCGCCAGGGCACCATCGTCGATGCAACGCTGATCAATGCGCCCAGTTCGACCAAGAACAAGGACGGCAAGCGCGACCCGGAAATGCACCAGACCAAGAAGGGAAACCAGTATTATTTCGGCAGTGCGACCTGAAAGTCGCATGGGTTTCTGTTCCGCAGGTTAACGCCCGACGGAACCGACTGTTCCACCACTCGTTCCCTACCCAGACAGGCGTGGCCGGTAACAGCCGGGTCTGAAGCTCTGGGGACAATGTAACCGCCGATATTTCGGTAGGTCGAACCGCGAGGCCAGACTGAATCTGCCAGCATCAAGGCGGAGAGGCGCCAGGGATGAACAGGTACCCGCCAACTGCACGGGGGTGATGGTGCTCGCTTGGCGACTGGCTTCTTGCTGGAGGTTAGAGATTGCTTCGGCAATTGCCTTGGTCTGAGCCACATAGCTGCCGGATAGGTTGGCAATCACAATGCAGCAACGCGGTAACTCCAGAGCGGCGCTCATCAGGCAGCTGAGTGTGTAGGTGCTCACGGTAGCCAGCGTACCGCCGCCGATGACAGGGAAGGTGCGAATAAGCAGGTCATTTCTTCCCAAGCTGACTCGCTGATTAAAATTTCGCGGATCTGGGCCGATTTTTTTCCCGCAAACACATCGAATCAGCCTATTTAGGCTATTTTTTCCACCATTTCTGGCGTTATTTCCGGTTTTTACTGAGATCTCTCCCACTGACGTATCATTTGGTCCACCCGAAACAGGTTGGCCAGGGTGAATAACATCGCCAGTTGGTTATCGTTTTTCAGCAGCCCTTTGTATCTGGCTTTCACGAAGCCGAACTGCCGCTTGATGATGCGAAACGGGTGCTCCACCCTGGCACGGATGCTGGCTTTCATGTATTCGATGTTGATGGCCGTTTTGTTCTTGCGCGGATGCTGCTTCAAGGTTTTTACCTTGCCGGGACGCTCGGCGATCAGCCAGTCCACATCCACCTCGGCCAGCTCCTCGCGCTGTGGCGCTCCTTGGTAGCCGGCATCGGCTGAGACAAATTGCTCCTCTCCATGAAGCAGATTACCCAGCTGATTGAGGTCATGCTCGTTGGCCGCGGTGGTGACTAGGCTGTGGGTCAGGCCACTCTTGGCATCGACACCAATGTGGGCCTTCATGCCAAAGTGCCACTGATTGCCTTTCTTGGTCTGATGCATCTCCGGATCGCGTTGCTGCTCTTTGTTCTTGGTAGAGCTGGGTGCCTCAATGATGGTGGCATCCACCAAAGTGCCTTGGGTCATCATGACGCCTGCTTCGGCCAGCCAGCGATTGATGGTCTTGAACAATTGACGGGCCAGTTGATGCTGCTCGAGCAGGTGGCGGAAATTCATGATGGTGGTGCGATCCGGCAGGGCGCTATCCAGGGATAATCGGGCAAACAGGCGCATGGAGGCGATTTCGTACAGGGCATCTTCCATGGCACCGTCGCTCAGGTTGTACCAATGCTGCATGCAGTGAATACGCAGCATGGTCTCCAGCGGATAGGGCCGTCGGCCATTGCCCGCCTTGGGATAAAACGGCTCGATGACTTCCACCATGTTTTGCCATGGCAGAATCTGCTCCATGCGGGAGAGGAAAATCTCTTTTCGGGTCTGACGGCGCTTAGTGCTGAATTCACTATCGGCGAAGGTGAGTTGATGGCTCATGATGTCCCTCTGGGATGCGCTCCGGATGAATATGATGATCTCATATCAGGAACTTGTTCGCACCTTCCCTTACTCAACACGGCCTTGTTTTTGAAAGATGCCGAATCTTGGCAAGAGGCGTATTACAGCCTATAGTCTGTTAATGAGTATTACAGCTTATCTGCTGTAAATCCATTCGTTGTGCTTGTTAACCCGTCGATACGGAAGATCACTTATGAACACTCAATACGCTTTGAAGACCTTGAATCAGTTGCGTCCTGTTTTAATCGGCTTTCGCAAAGCCAATGGACTGACGCAAAGAGATGTTTCTGAACGTTTGGGTGTAACACAGCAAACTTATGCCCGACTGGAGGCCAACCCTGCAAGTGTGGGTTTTGAGCGTTTGTTTAGAGTGTTCAGCGTCCTTGGAGTGGAGATCGTACTTTCATCCAGGGAACCATTGTCAGATGCAAAGCCCGAATACGGAGCTTTGCACAATGATTCTTCACTTCCAGCCAGGCGGGAGAAATGGTGACGCCATGCGCTTCCCGGTCTAATTGTCTGCAGCAATATTAACCCCTTAGCGGCCTGAAGTATCAGGTTGCTATGAAGCCTTTCGTTTCTTCTGTTATGTTAAATACACCAGTTTGAGCTGTTTCGGACAACCATAAATTATCTCTTCACTCTTAAATGAAAATTTTATGTCGATCACATTATCGATGAATTTAGGAAATAATCCGTAAATGAAAATCTATCTACCTTTAAATTTATCAATGTCCGTACGACATAATTAATATCAAAGAATGTGTATTATTATCATTTAAGTCATAAAAGCCATGAGTCAGTTCCAAAAAATATAATGAGCATTGAAATTATTACCCATCATTCTGGAGTTTTAACTTAGCCATGTATCGAACCACAAGTTGGCTTCCGGTGTTTTGAGGAGCAGTAAAGTTCAGAAAGCGCGACCAGATCATAATCCAGAAATGTCGTTAAGATATTCTCAATAACGGTTATCCCTGCATGCTGGCAGGCATTTGAAAATATATTTTGTATTCAGGTTGCAGCAAAACGCTTTCTTACACACAGGACTTCATATGCGGCTCAAAAAATTAAAACTGAAAAACTTCAGAGGCTACAGAAACTCTACTGAAATCATTATTGATGAAGGCATGACGGGCATTGTTGGTCGTAATGACTTTGGGAAATCAACGCTTCTGGAAGCGCTGGCTATTTTTTTTGAAACAGAAGGAATGAAGGCTGACAAGAATGACATGAACTGTTTCAGCCTGAGAGAAGGGGAGGGCCGTTTTGAAATAGCCTGTGAATTCGATGATCTGCCCGATTTTATCATGATCGACGACAGGGTGCAGACCACGCTCGCCTCAGAACATCTGCTGAATGAAGACGGCAATTTTGAAATCGTCAAAACGTTTAAAGCAACGACCTCAGGAAAACCGGAGCAGACCTGCATCCGCTGCATCCACCCGGATGAGGAGCCCCTGAGAAATTTACTGGGCATGAAAATTTCCGAACTCAAGGCGGTGGGAAAAGAAGTTGAAAAAAATGTGGCGGATAAACGCACCGCATCGTTATGGCGTCAGGCCATCAGGGAAGCCGCCGCTCCCTATACCTGTTCGGAAATGTTGCTGGATGTCGATAAAGAGTTTGGAACCGACACAAAATCATTATGGGGTAAGATCCTCGATTTGCTGCCCACGTATGCGATTTTCAAAGCCGACAGGGAAAGCAGCGACGGGGATTCAGAAGCTAAAAACCCCTTACAGCAGGCCGTAAAAGACGCTCAGGCGGCGCTGCAGGACAAAATTACAGCGCTGGAAAATGAGATCCAGGACAGCGTACTGGATGTCGCACAGAGAACGCTGGATAAATTACGTGAAATGGCCCCCGAACTCGCCAGTGAACTGACTCCACGATTTAAGGAAAAACCCAAGTGGACCTTCAATTTCACCCTGGACGGGGAAAATGGCATCCCCATCAATAAGCGCGGCAGCGGGATAAGGAGGCTTATCCTGTTGAATTTTTTCCGGGCTGAGGCTGAAAAGAATGTCGCGGGGACGCCCAGAAACATGATTTATGCCATCGAAGAGCCTGAAACGTCACAGCATCCAAACTATCAGATGATGCTGATGAAAGCGTTGCTGGCACTGGCAGGCCAGCCGCACCGTCAGATTATCGTCACCACCCATGTCCCGGCGCTGGCCGGATTGATCCCTGTCGAAGGTGTACGTTATGTCACCCGAAATGAGGCGGGTGAACCCGTAGTAAAAATGCCGGATGACGCTGTGCTGAAGGAAGCCACTGAAAGCCTGGGGGTGCTACCAGAGACCGGTATGGAAAGGGCGAAGGGGATTGTTCTGGTAGAGGGAAAGTCGGATGTCACTTTCCTGAGGCATGCGGCCAGTTCATTAAAACAGTCAGGTGTGCTGCCAGCCTCTCTGGAGGACGTGAAAATAGTGCCAGTCCTCATAGGAGGGTGTGGCAGCGTCAAACACTGGGTTACATTGAATCTGGCCAACGATCTGGGGCTTCCCTGGTGCGTTTTTCTGGACTCCGATATTGGGGGAGACCCTGCACAGGTTATGTCCATTCAGAAACGTAAAAGAGAAGTGGAGGATGCCGGTAAGGTATTCTTCGCCACGCGTAAACGTGAAATAGAGAACTATCTCTGCCCGGATCTGATCGAAGAAATGACCGGTGTAGCCGTCACGTTTACGGACACCTGTGATGCTAAAAAAATAATTGGCCGGGCGGTGGGAATGAAGCCCGATAATGTGCTTGATAAATTCTGGCCCCGGATGACAGCGGAAAGAATCATCTCAAGATCAACCTATCATGACGGAATGCAGGAAAGGATTGAGCTGGTTGAGATCCTGAGCGATATTGTTGCCATGACGAGATAATGTGTAAAAATTATCGCTGCTGCATATATTCCGGTCCACAGCAAAGGACCGGAGTATAGTATATAAAAAACCCGAAATTAATCGGGTTTTAATTATTTAACGTTTAACAGGCTCCCGTGCCCGGGAGTGAATTAAAATTACGCTTATTATGGCGTTTTTGCAATCTTTATTTTTGACTGCCAAGCCATTTATTCATCTGCTCGATTTCACCTTTCTGAGCTTTAATGATGTCCTGCGCAAGCTTTCTCATTTCGGGATCTTTTCCGTATTTAAGTTCGGTCTCAGCCATTGCTATTGCTCCTTCATGGTGTGCGATCATACCTTTTGCAAAGGCCTTATCGGGATCGGGCTCATTAACGGCGGCCATCATTTTGTCATGCATGTCTTTCATGCCAGCCATATATTCCTGTGACGATGCCGATGAGTGCATATCTGACATTTTCATTTCCGAATGTTCAGCAGAAATGGCTGGCAGGGATAACATTAATATTACAAAAAGGGTGTTTTTGATTTTCATTTAATAAATCCTTTTCAGGTAGGTACCGGTTAATTGTAGCTGAGTCAGATAAAAAAGCCCCCTGACGGGGGCAAAAATCTCACAACATATCCGGTTAAGGAATAATCTATCAAGGAAAGGGTAAAAGCACGGATACTACAGTCGCATTCAGCCTGCATTGATCATGCGGCGGTGCGCTTCGGCCATGGCCTGATGTGGGCCGGATTGCCCGTTATTCATGAATTCATGGGCAACCGCTGCTCTTTCATGCTCATTCATCGCCGTGTAAGATGTTGACGGGACGGTCGTGGATACTGTGTTATTTCCCATCATCTTCTGATGACTTTCCACCATTTTCTGGTGCGCATCCGCCGAGCCGTTCGTCATGGTTTCATGAGCAATAATGGCCTGTTCATGCTGGTCCATACCGGTCATACGAGGAGCAGTCCCCTGGATCCCGACAGGAGCCGCAGCAGACTGCATCTGGTGAGCAGGAGCCTGTGCATTGTTGACGCGATCATGGATATTCACGGTTTCAGTGGCCCAGGACGATGTAATTAAACCAAAGCCCAGCAAAGATGCTAATACGATATTTTTCATGATAACTCTCCATTTCTGAATTAGTGATGTCCGGGGAAGTACAACCGGTGTTTTCAGTTCCATAACTGAAACAGGTTCGGCAGCGTTTATTTCTCCGGGAGAAGGCTGGATATTCATTTCCTGGCGTACTCTGACGCCGGGTATTGATGAAGCAATCCAGCCTTCCTGATAAGTTGCACTAATTATATCGAATGGCTTCTGTTTGCTGCATGACAGGCTAATGACATCTTTGTCATTTAAATCTTTATTCTCAGCATTGGATTTCCGGGATCATTTTCTCCAGTCTGGGCACGGATAAGATAAAACGCGTGGAGCGTACGTCCGATTCCACCCGCACTCTTCCGTGATGTGCTTCCACGATTGACTTTACAATCGCAAGGCCGATGCCGCTGCCTTCTCCTTTTCGTTGTCTGGACGGATCCACCCGATAAAAACGGTCAAAAAGCCTTAATAAATGTTCTTCAGGGATTGGTTTCCCCGGATTTTCAATCACAAGGTCAAAAAAACTCTCCTGCTCTCTTATTGAGACGGTGATGGCCTGTCCCTCCGGGGTATAACGCAGGGCATTGGATAACAGATTATTGATCGCTCTTCTGAACATTTGTGGATCTCCCTCAACCAGGCAGGGCATTCCGTTAAATTTGAGCGTGATATTGCGTTCTTCGGCCCAGGCTTCGAAAAACTCGAAGACTTTCATGACTTCTGCTCTGAGGTCAAACCGGACCCTGTCAGGTATCAGCTGATTATTGTCCGCCTGCGCCAGAAACAGCATGTCGCTGACCATTTTGGTCATCCGGTTATACTCTTCAAGACTGGAGTAGAGGACATCCTCAAGTTCCTTCTGGGTTCGATCCTGACTCAGTGCGATTTCAGTCTGCGTCACCAGATTGGTGATGGGCGTTCTGATCTCGTGCGCGATATCGGCAGAGAAATTGGCCTGGCGGGTAAAGACATCCTCAATCTTTCCAATCATATGATTGAACGAGATAACCAGCTGCTCCAGCTCAATGGGAACGCGTGTCGGTTCCAGCCGCGCATCAAGATTCTCGGAGGTGATGTTTTTAATGGCATTGCTGACATTACGAAGGGGCAGGTGCCCCTGACGGACAGCGATGCGAATGATCAGAACAATCAGCAGGCTTATCACGACGGCGATCGCAATCAGATTTTTTTTCAGCGCATCGAGGTAATGGAGATGGAAATTAATGGAGAGGCCAGTCAGCATGACATAGTTCTGCTGTTTGCCCTGAAATATCGCCTGGCCAGAGGAGGCGATAATCCGGTATGTTTCCATCTTCATTTCAGACCCGGTATCCATCGGTCTCGCAGGATCCTCCACCGTCCAGAGAAAGACATCCCGTGCGCGGCTGTGCTCGCTAAAATCTGCGGAATTCACGGCCGGGCGTAGTGCCGCCCCCTGCGCTGAACTAAAGAGCACTTCCCCCCTGGGATTGAGGAGCAAAAGGGCAACGTTGCGGTAGCTGGCAATCGACTCCTTTATTTTGCTTACTTTTTTTTCATCCGGATCCACCGGGGACTGCAGTATACGGTTCAGGGTAGTGCTGATTTGTTGAAGATCGCTGACATCCTGCTCGGCAAAATGATTTTCAACAGAATGCAGCATAAACCAGGTGAAGGCGATAAAAGCCAGTATCGTGGACAGGCTGATAAAAAAGGTCAGCCGCAGGGCGAGTGAGAAAGGGCGCCTGGAAGGTTTGCTATGCATCCGGGGCCTCCAGCATATAGCCCACGCCCCGGACAGTCTGGATCAGCTTTGTCCCGTAATCGTTGTCTATTTTAGCGCGGAGTCGCTTTACGGCGACATCAATCGCGTTAGTGTCGCTGTCAAAATTCATGTCCCAGACCTGAGAGGCAATCAGGGAGCGGGGAAGAACCTCGCCCTGATGCCGAATGAAAAATTCCAGCAGGCTGAACTCTTTACTGGTGAGCACAATGCGGTTTCCGGCGCGACTGACTTTTCTGGATACGAGATCCATCGAGAGATCAGCCACCTTCAACTGGCTTTCCGTGATCATCGTGTTTCCCCGCCTCAGAAGGGTTCTCACCCGGGCCAGCAGTTCGGCAAACGCAAAGGGTTTAACCAGATAATCGTCCGCACCCAGTTCCAGTCCTTTGACCCTGTGTTCGATCGTGCCGAGGGCCGTCAGCAGTAAGACCGGCATACCCTTTCCGGCAGTGCGCAGCATGCGGATGATATCCCAGCCGTTCACATCAGGCAGCATGATGTCCAGAATGACTAAATCATACTCGGCTGTCATGGCGAGATGATATCCGGTAAGACCATTATCAGCGTGATCCACTACGAACCCTGCCTCTGTAAGCCCTTTGCTGAGATATTCACCTGTTTTAATTTCGTCTTCGACGATCAATATTTTCATCTTGCTCCCCGGCTGGCTGCTAAGGTCATTCTATTGCGCCCACGATCGTTATCAACGGATTACAGCAAAAATGACAACATTGTCATTATCCTGTCACCCGCCAAACAGAGAGCGTTCGGTAAAGTACCCCTATCAATACTCTGGACTTCATTTGAACCATTTACCAGGTCTGCCTGGACGAGAAGCGTTATGTTCAAATTAAAATTACTCAGCATTAGCACGATATTCATCCTGGCCGGTTGTGTCTCTCTGGCTCCTGAATATCAGCGCCCGGCAGCACCGGTACCCCAGCAGTTTTCACTGTCCCGAAACAGCCTGACGCCAGCAGTGAATGGTTATCAGGATACGGGCTGGCGTAACTTTTTTGTCGATCCCCAGGTTACACGGCTGATTACTGAAGCCCTGAATAATAACCGTGATTTGAGAATGGCTGCCCTGAAGGTTGAAGAGGCCCGGGCCCAGTTCAACGTCACGGATGCAGATCGTTATCCCCAGTTGAATGCCTCATCCGGGATCACATACAGCGGTGGCCTGAAAGGCGACAAGCCGACCACACAGGAGTACGACGCGGGTCTGGAACTCAGCTATGAGCTCGATTTTTTCGGCAAACTTAAGAACATGAGTGACGCTGATCGCCAGAACTACTTTGCCAGCGAAGAAGCCCGTCGGGCCGTACACATCCTGCTGGTATCCAACGTTTCACAAAGCTATTTCAGCCAGCAACTGGCGTACGAACAACTCCGTATTGCGCGGGAAACGCTGAAAAATTATCAACAGTCCTATGCTTTCGTTGAGCAGCAGCTCGTGACCGGGAGTACGAACGTTCTGGCGCTTGAACAGGCGAGAGGACAAATCGAAAGTACCCGCGCCGAAATAGCCAAACGAGAAGGCGATCTGGCTCAGGCAAACAATGCCCTGCAACTGGTGCTGGGAACGTACCGCGCACTTCCGTCAGAAAAAGGGATGAAAGGCGGGGAGATAGCACCAGTAAAATTGCCACCAAATCTGTCTTCACAAATTTTGCTGCAGCGACCGGATATTATGGAAGCGGAATATCAGCTGAAAGCGGCTGATGCCAATATTGGCGCAGCGCGAGCGGCCTTTTTCCCCTCCATTACCCTGACCAGTGGTCTTTCCGCAAGCAGTACGGAGCTGTCCAGCCTGTTTACGTCAGGAAGTGGAATGTGGAATTTTATCCCTAAAATTGAAATTCCTATATTTAATGCTGGCAGGAATAAAGCCAATCTGAAGCTGGCTGAAATTCGCCAGCAACAGTCGGTGGTTAATTACGAACAAAAAATTCAGTCAGCCTTTAAGGATGTTTCCGACACGCTTGCGCTGCGCGACAGCCTTAGCCAGCAACTTGAGTCACAGCAGCGTTATCTTGATTCACTTCAGATAACTCTCCAGCGTGCCAGAGGATTGTATGCAAGTGGTGCTGTCAGTTACATCGAAGTGCTGGATGCAGAACGTTCCCTCTTCGCTACGCAGCAAACCATTCTCGATCTTACCTATTCCCGACAGGTTAACGAAATTAATCTGTTTACCGCGCTGGGTGGCGGTTGGGTAGAGTAAATTTATTTAATTAATCAGGAAATTAAAAATGCGTAATTCACTTAAAGCCGTTTTATTTGGTGCCTTCTCTGTCATGTTCTCTGCCGGTCTTCATGCTGAAACACATCAGCATGGCGATATGAATGCTGCCAGTGATGCTTCGGTACAGCAGGTTATCAAGGGCACCGGTGTCGTTAAAGACATTGATATGAATAGTAAAAAAATCACCATTTCGCACGAAGCAATCCCTGCGGTGGGCTGGCCTGCAATGACCATGCGCTTCACTTTTGTTAATGCAGACGACGCTATCAATGCCCTGAAAACCGGCAACCATGTCGATTTCTCGTTTATTCAGCAGGGCAATATCTCCTTACTCAAAAGCATTAACGTGACGCAATCCTGATTAACAGTCCGGAGCGAATACATCCAGTGCGCCTGAACATTCATTAAGGGATTACTGTGAATGAATGATCGGGCGCATATGCCAGGTGTTTTGATTTTTCAGCGAGAAATTGTATGGCTTCTTTAAAGATAAAATATGCTGCAATAATTATCAGCAGCCTCATAGCAGGAGGGCTGATATCGGTTACTGCCTGGCAGTATGTAAACTCATCACAAAAAACAGTACAAACAGAACAAAAGGCACCGGAGAAAAAGGTACTTTTCTGGTATGACCCGATGAAACCGGATACCAAATTTGATAAACCCGGAAAATCGCCCTTTATGGATATGGACCTGGTGCCAAAATATGCTGATGAAAGTGGCGATAAAAGCAGTGGCGGGATCCGTATCGACCCAACCCAGGTTCAGAATCTGGGATTAAAAACGCAAAAAGTCACGCGAGGAATGCTGAATTATTCTCAGACAATCCCGGCTAATGTCAGTTACAACGAGTATCAGTTTGTCATTGTGCAGGCGCGTTCTGACGGTTTCGTCGAAAAAGTGTATCCCCTGACGATTGGCGATCATGTGAAGAAAGGCACGCCGCTTATCGATATCACCATTCCTGAATGGGTTGAGGCACAAAGTGAGTTCCTGCTGTTATCCGGTACAGGCGGTACGCCAACCCAGATAAAAGGGGTTCTGGAGCGACTTCGTCTGGCTGGTATGCCGGAAGAGGATATTCAAAGGCTGCGTACAACCCGCACCATCCAGACCCGTTTTACCATTAAAGCACCTATTGATGGCGTCATTACTGCATTTGACCTGCGCACCGGCATGAATATTTCGAAAGATAAGGTGGTGGCTCAGATTCAGGGAATGGACCCGGTCTGGATCAGCGCTGCAGTGCCAGAATCTATCGCCTATCTGCTGAAAGATACGTCGCAGTTTGAAATTTCGGTACCGGCTTATCCGGATAAAACATTCCATGTCGAAAAATGGAACATTCTTCCCAGCGTGGATCAGACAACCCGTACGCTTCAGGTCCGTCTCCAGGTTTCTAATAAGGATGAGTTTCTCAAGCCGGGCATGAATGCCTATCTGAAACTGAATACCAGGAGCCAGGAGATGCTGCTGATACCAAGCCAGGCCGTTATCGATACCGGCAAAGAACAGCGCGTGATTACTGTTGATGATGAAGGCAAGTTTGTGCCGAAACAGATCCACGTTCTGCATGAGTCACAGCAACAGTCCGGCATCGGCTCCGGCCTGAATGAAGGCGATACCGTGGTGGTCAGTGGCCTGTTCCTCATTGACTCTGAAGCCAATATTACGGGCGCACTGGAACGTATGCGCCACCCTGAAAAAACAGAAAGCAGTATGCCAGCAATGTCTGACCAGCCTGTAAATATGCATTCAGGGCACTGAGGAGACGACGATGATTGAATGGATTATCCGGCGCTCTGTCGCCAACCGTTTCCTGGTCATGATGGGGGCCCTGTTTCTCAGCATCTGGGGCACATGGACGATTATTAACACGCCTGTCGATGCCTTGCCTGACCTGTCAGATGTGCAGGTCATTATCAAAACCAGCTATCCCGGCCAGGCCCCGCAGATTGTAGAAAACCAGGTCACCTATCCACTTACCACCACCATGCTGTCCGTGCCTGGCGCAAAAACCGTGCGTGGTTTTTCACAGTTCGGTGATTCGTATGTGTATGTCATTTTTGAAGACGGCACCGATCTGTACTGGGCCCGTTCCCGCGTGCTGGAGTACCTGAACCAGGTACAGGGAAAACTGCCCGCCGGTGTGAGTTCTGAAATCGGTCCGGACGCCACGGGGGTGGGCTGGATATTTGAATATGCCCTTGTCGATCGCAGCGGAAAACACGACCTTTCAGAACTGCGTTCTCTGCAGGACTGGTTCCTGAAATTTGAGCTGAAAACCATCCCGAACGTGGCTGAGGTCGCTTCGGTTGGCGGCGTGGTGAAACAGTACCAGATTCAGGTCAATCCGGTAAAACTGTCTCAGTATGGTATCAGCCTGCCCGAAGTGAAACAGGCCCTTGAATCGTCTAACCAGGAGGCCGGTGGCTCATCCGTTGAAATGGCCGAAGCTGAGTATATGGTCCGTGCCAGCGGTTATCTTCAGAGCATTGATGATTTTAATAACATCGTCCTGAAAACAGGCGAGAACGGCGTGCCGGTTTATCTGCGGGATGTTGCCCGCGTGCAGACCGGGCCTGAAATGCGGCGTGGTATTGCCGAGCTGAACGGCCAGGGCGAAGTCGCTGGCGGCGTGGTGATCCTGCGGTCGGGTAAAAATGCACGCGACGTTATCACGGCAGTGAGGGATAAACTTGAGACGCTGAAGGCCAGCCTGCCGGAAGGCGTTGAAATCGTGACCACCTACGATCGCAGCCAGCTCATCGACCGGGCGATTGATAACCTCAGTTCCAAACTTCTGGAAGAGTTTATCGTGGTGGCCATCGTCTGTGCCCTGTTCCTGTGGCACGTACGTTCTGCCCTGGTGGCGATTATCTCTCTGCCGCTTGGTCTGTGTATCGCCTTTATCGTCATGCACTTCCAGGGACTGAACGCCAATATCATGTCGCTGGGAGGGATAGCGATTGCCGTCGGTGCGATGGTGGATGCCGCCATTGTGATGATTGAGAATGCGCATAAGCGGCTTGAGGAGTGGGATCATCAGCATCCGGGTGAGCAGATTGACAACGCCACCCGCTGGAAGGTGATTACCGATGCCTCCGTTGAAGTGGGACCCGCACTGTTTATCAGCCTGCTGATCATCACCCTGTCCTTTATTCCTATCTTTACCCTGGAAGGTCAGGAAGGACGTCTGTTTGGCCCGCTGGCATTCACGAAAACGTACTCCATGGCGGGCGCGGCCGCGCTGGCCATCATCGTCATTCCGATTCTGATGGGATTCTGGATCCGGGGGAAAATTCCTGCAGAGACCAGTAACCCCCTGAACCGGGTACTGATCAAAGCGTATCATCCATTGCTGTTGCGGGTTCTCCACTGGCCAAAAACAACCCTGCTGGTTGCGGCCTTGTCCATTTTCACCGTTATCTGGCCGCTGAGCCAGGTGGGCGGTGAGTTTCTGCCGAAGATTAACGAGGGCGACCTGTTGTATATGCCGTCGACCCTGCCGGGTGTCTCTCCGGCTGAAGCTGCAGCGCTCCTGCAGACGACGGACAAGTTAATCAAAAGCGTTCCTGAAGTGGCCTCTGTATTTGGCAAGACCGGTAAAGCAGAGACCGCCACGGATTCCGCACCGCTCGAAATGGTTGAAACCACGATCCAGCTCAAACCTGAGGATCAGTGGCGTCCAGGCATGACGATTGACAAGATTATTGAAGAACTCGACAGGACCGTCCGTTTACCGGGGCTGGCAAACCTCTGGGTGCCGCCAATCCGTAACCGTATTGATATGCTCTCAACCGGGATCAAAAGCCCGATAGGTATCAAAGTGTCCGGGACTGTTCTGTCGGATATCGACGCGACGGCGCAGAGTATCGAGGCGGTAACCAAAACGGTACCGGGTGTGGTGTCTGTCCTGGCTGAGCGACTGGAAGGTGGACGTTACATTGATGTGGACATTAACCGGGAAAAAGCTTCCCGGTACGGGATGACAGTAGGTGATGTCCAGCTGTTCGTCTCATCAGCCATCGGCGGTGCGACGGTAGGGGAAACGGTGGAAGGCGTGGCCCGGTACCCTATTAACATTCGTTACCCACAGGATTACCGCAACAGTCCGCAGGCGCTGAAACAGATGCCGATCCTGACCCCGATGAAGCAGCAGATCACACTGGGCGATGTTGCCGATATTAAAGTCGTTTCCGGACCAACCATGCTGAAAACCGAAAATGCCCGGCCAGCCAGCTGGATTTATGTTGATGCCCGCGGCAGGGACATGGTGTCAGTGGTTAACGATATTAAGACGGTCATCAGCGAGAAAGTGAAACTGAGACCGGGGACCAGTGTGGCATTCTCAGGACAGTTTGAATTACTCGAGCACGCCAACAAGAAATTAAAACTGATGGTACCGATGACGGTGATGATCATTTTCATCCTGTTATATCTGGCATTTCGCCGTGTTGACGAAGCCCTGCTGATTCTGATGAGTCTGCCGTTTGCGTTGATTGGCGGGATATGGTTCCTGTACTGGCAGGGCTTCCATATGTCTGTGGCGACCGGAACCGGATTTATCGCCCTGGCCGGGGTGGCAGCAGAGTTTGGCGTGGTCATGCTGATGTATCTGCGTCATGCCATTGAAGCGCACCCGGAATTGTCCCGTAAAGAGACGTTCACACCGGAAGGCCTTGATGAAGCCCTCTATCATGGTGCCGTACTGCGTGTCCGGCCGAAAGCCATGACCGTGGCGGTGATCATTGCGGGTCTGCTGCCAATACTCTGGGGAACCGGTGCAGGTTCAGAAGTCATGAGCCGTATCGCGGCACCCATGATTGGTGGGATGATCACGGCTCCGCTGCTGTCCCTGTTCATTATTCCTGCCGCCTACAAATTAATCTGGCTGCGCAGACATAAAAAAAGCGTGTCCTGAACCTGAAAGGGCACCCCCTGTGGGTGTCCTTCTTTACTGATTCACCCTGACGTCAGGGTTTAAATCGATAATATACAGAGGTGAGTATGAAAAAAGTGGTTCTGATGGCGCTGGCTCTCGGCCTTTCACTGCCCGCGATGGCGAGTGAAAAAGTGATTGATATGTACAAATCTGAAAACTGTGGCTGTTGTTCCCTGTGGGGCAAAGCGATGGAAAAAGACGGGTTTGAAGTACGAACTCACGTCATGAATGATCAGGCGCTGTCAGCCCTGAAAGAAAAGCATGCTATTCCTGCAGGACTGCGAAGTTGTCATACCGCGGTTGCCGGTAATTTGATCATTGAAGGCCATGTGCCTGCGACAACGATACATAAGGCAATGCAGTCTGGTTCAGGTATATACGGTCTCGCCACCCCCGGTATGCCAGCAGGAAGTCCTGGAATGGAGATGGGAGCCCGAAAAGAGGCTTACGATGTTATCGCATTCTCACCGGATGGAAGTAAAAAAGTCTTCCAGCGAATCGAATAGTCAGCGGAACGGCTGATAACGGGACGCCGGCAGCAGGCACTCTTATGCCGGCGGCATTCGTGGTAATCGCATCCATGACATACCCTGAAGACAGAAGATGCTTCGGTATGCATAAGGAGAGTTACTGTGAAAAATGACAATGCAGTGCAACACAACAACCAGACTGCTTCTGAGCAGACATTATCCCCGGACGAGAGCCACGTATTGCATAAGGTGAGAGATCCCGTGTGCGGGATGGCCATCCTGCCCGACAGGGCGCACAGCAGCATTCGATACCAGGACCATCAACTTTATTTCTGCTCCGCCAGCTGTGAGAGTAAATTTAAAGCCCATCCCGATCGTTATCTTACCGAAGATGCCAGTGAACATTCCCATCACCATCACCACGATCATCACGAAGTCAGCCCTGATCAGATAAAACAGCCTCACCACCAGGCGGAGAAAGAGAATTCTGAAGGTGTGTGGACATGTCCGATGCACCCGGAGATACGCCGCAGTGGTCCCGGAAGCTGTCCTGTCTGTGGAATGGCACTGGAGCCGCTCGTAGCTACGGCATCCACGGGGCCAAGTGATGAACTTCGCGACATGACAAGACGCTTCTGGCTGGGGTTGTTGCTGGCGTTTCCGGTTCTGGTACTCGAAATGGGATCTCATCTGTTTCCCGCCTTGAGGAATACAGTACCGCCACAGTACAACACATGGCTGCAGCTGCTTCTGGCCTCTCCTGTCGTGTTGTGGTGTGGCTGGCCATTCTTCGCCCGGGCCGGAATGTCGTTACGTAACCGCTCCCTGAATATGTTTACCCTTGTTGCAATGGGCACCGGCGTAGCCTGGGTGTACAGCGTCATTGCAACCGTCTTCCCCTCCTGGTTTCCTGCATCGTTCAGAAACATGGATGGCCTGGTGGCCGTTTATTTTGAAGCCGCAGCAGTTATTACGGTGCTTGTTCTGCTGGGACAGGTTCTTGAGCTGCGGGCACGGGAACAAACCTCAGGTGCCATTACTGCACTACTGAATCTTGCCCCCAAAACCGCCAGGCGGCTGGATCATGACGGTCATGAAACGGATATTAATGCGGAAGATGTTCTGCCTGGCGATAAGCTCCGCATCAGACCTGGAGAGAGTATTCCGGTCGACGGTATTGTGATCGAAGGCAAAACAACCGTTGATGAATCGATGGTGACCGGGGAATCTATGCCGGTTACCAAAACGGAGGGTGACCCTGTCATCGGGGGGACCATTAATCAGACAGGGAGTCTCATCATCCGTGCAGAGAAAGTCGGTGATGAAACAATGCTCTCACGAATTGTTCAGATGGTCGCTGATGCACAGCGTTCGCGTGCCCCCATCCAGAGAATGGCTGACAGCGTTTCAGGCTGGTTTGTTCCTCTGGTGATACTTATCGCGGTTGTTGCTTTCGTGATCTGGTCTGTCTGGGGGCCCGAGCCCAGGATGGCGCACGGTCTCATTGCGGCTGTGTCGGTCCTGATTATTGCCTGTCCCTGCGCGCTGGGGCTGGCCACGCCGATGTCGATAATGGTGGGGGTGGGCAAAGGAGCCCAGGCCGGGGTGTTAATCAGGAATGCCGAAGCCCTTGAGCGTCTTGAAAAAGTGGACACGCTGGTTGTCGACAAAACAGGCACGCTCACGGAAGGTTCGCCTACGGTGACAGGGATTATCAGTCTCAATCCGGGTGGGGAAACATCTCTTTTGCGTGTAACAGCCGCAGTGGAAAAAGGCTCGCAGCATCCGCTGGGTATGGCAGTAGTTAAAGCAGCACAGGAAAAGGGGATCGCAATACCCGCAGTCACTCATTTCGATGCACCGTCGGGTAAAGGTGTCTCAGGCGATGTCGAAGGTCAACGGGTTGTTATTGGTAATGAACTGGCTATGCAGGAAAACAGTATCGTTATTGATAATCAAAAGGCCGTTGCGGATACGTTGCGGATGGAAGGCGCTACCGTTATCTATGTGGCCACAGACGGGGACCTTGCAGGCCTGATAGCTATCTCGGATCCCGTGAAAACAACCACGCCGGATGCGCTTAAAGCTTTGCGTCAGGCGGGGATCCGCATTGTTATGCTCACCGGGGATAACCAGCTTACTGCTGAAGCAGTCGCACGGAAACTGGGAATAGATGAGGTTGAAGCCGGAATTCTGCCGGATGGCAAAAAAGCAGTGATAACCCGACTGAAAGCGTCTGGCCATGTGGTTGCGATGGCCGGAGACGGTGTGAATGATGCCCCGGCGCTGGCAGCGGCTGACGTGGGTATAGCCATGGGAACGGGTACAGATGTGGCAATTGAAAGTGCCGGAGTCACCCTTCTCAAAGGCGACTTGATGATACTGAACAGGGCCCGTCATCTGTCAGAGATCACCATGAAAAATATCCGTCAGAATCTGTTTTTTGCATTTATCTACAACGCACTTGGCGTGCCTGTGGCTGCAGGTCTGCTTTATCCTGTGTATGGAATACTGCTGTCGCCAGTTATTGCGGCGGCGGCCATGGCTCTTTCCTCCGTCAGCGTCATTGTGAATGCGTTGCGTCTGAAAAGTGTCAGGCTCGGGAAATAACACTGAGTGAAGGGTCAGTTACGAACAGAAGGAGTCCAGTATGAAAAGTACCACCTATGCGCTTATTGCTGTCGCCGCGATCGCGGCATTTGCTCTCCTGCGCGAACACTGGTCACATGTGGCAGGTTACTGGCCATATCTGTTATTGCTGGTCTGCCCGCTAATGCATCTTTTCCACGGCCACGGAGGGCATGGAGATCATCAACATCACGGAAGTGAAAACGATAAAAAAAATTAATCCGGCAGACGGGGCCGCGTCGCGGTCCCGTTATCAGTCCAGGTATCGTTCGTAGTCTCTGGCATGCGCAAAGGCATGCTGTTCGAGTTTGTTATCAGCGGGTGCCGCTGCCCGGAACGCCAGAGAGTTAACAGAGTTGTTATTGATGACCAGCTCGTAATGCAGATGAGGACCGGATGAACGTCCGCTGTTACCGGATAACGCAATAGCACCTCCCCGTGTAACCCTGGCCCCTTTAGTAACGAGTATTTTATTGAGGTGGAGATAGCGAGTTTTAACACCGGCTTTTCCCGTTACTTCAACAAAATATCCCATGGTACTGTTGTATTCGGCCCGGGTGATTTTTCCGTCGATGACGCTGACTATTTTCGTGTTCATGGGCATGGAATAATCAATGCCATTATGGGGACTCACTTTTCCCGATACCGGGTTAAGTCTTGCAGGATTGAAAGGCGAACTGAGTCTTGCTGTGGCCGGTAACGGATAATCGAGACTGCCTTTCCCGGAAGTATCGGAAAGGTTATAGAACTTTTTATCTGATATACGATACGCCGTGTAATTAAATGAACCGGACGTAAATTTATAGGCCACGACACGTGATTTTCCCGCTTTCTTTTGCAGTACGAGTTTTAATGATTCATTTTTTTTCAAATGCCGCAGATTAAACCGGGAAGGCAAGGAGCGCTGAAGAGTAGCGATCTCGTTCGATTCCAGCCCCGAGCGGGTGGCTGAAAGGTAGGCATTTTCTTTTACGACATCGGTAGAATACATTTACTGGAATTCGCCGTTAGCATGAACACTGCGGCGTATGCTAGGGGTTTTCAGGAGGCGTGTCATCTGTCAGTTAATCGGGAGCACCGTTGATGGTCGTCATTTTTGTAACATATCTTGTTTCCCGTTTGCTCCTGAAGCTCTGGGAACTGTATGACCAGCCCGACGGTGATGATTAACGGGACTGAAACAGGTTACGGCAGAGCAATATGGGGCTCATGTCCTGCTACGTAACCCGTCAGTAAAGCCCTGCTGCGCACCTGACGCTAAGCACTAACCCGCCTGCAGTTACCTGGTCGAATACAGCCCGCGAAGCTTTCTTGCCTGCGTCTGATGTGCTTCCGCACCGGCATTATTGACCTGCTCATGCACGAGAGTGGCTTTTTCTCCGGCATTCAGTTCGTTAAAAGAAGAAGACGAGGTCTTTGAATTTGCATCACTGCCGGACAGCATTTTTTTATGTTCCTCAATCATTTTCTGATGCGCATAGGACGCGCTGTTGTTCATAAATGAATGAGCAACAATGGCCCTTTCATGTTCATTCATTTCAGAGAATGAGGGCGTGTTGTTTTTATTAACCCTGTCCGGTAAGTTTTCATGCGTCGAGGAATTCACATGACTGACGGCTGAGGCATTATTAACAAATCGATGTGCTTCATGGGCAATATCACTGGACTGAGCAAAAGCTGCCCCACAAAATAAAGCTGTAAACGCAGTGGTCGTGATTAATATATTCATGTGTAATTACCTTCTGAGGTACATAAAAGATGTCCTTATGATCATATATAAAAATAATCAACCTGTGGGGAAGATGACGTAAATGTAATACAGCTATGTACATTACACGATTGTAATGAATTTGTTTCTTAAGGTGTGCTAGCTTCATTTCATTGTAAGTGGATGAACCAGTAATTTAATTTAAATCGGTTCTCGAATTCTGTCAGTAACCATACTTTAAATAAGGGAATGCGCATGCTGTTGAAAACGTCTCGACGAACTTTCCTGAAGGGGTTAACCCTCTCTGGCGTAGCCGGAAGTCTTGGCGTATGGAGTTTCAATGCGCGTTCCAGTCTGAGCCTGCCAGTTGCCGCATCCCTGCAGGGTACTCAGTTTGACCTGACCATTGGTGAAACGGCCGTCAATATCACGGGCAGTGAGCGTCAGGCCAAAACAATCAATGGAGGCCTGCCGGGGCCCGTTCTTCGCTGGAAAGAAGGTGACACCATTACCCTGAAGGTCAAAAACCGTCTTAATGAACAGACGTCCATTCACTGGCACGGCATTATTCTTCCGGCCAATATGGATGGTGTTCCGGGGCTGAGTTTTATGGGCATAGAGCCTGATGATACCTACGTTTACACCTTTAAGGTTAAGCAGAACGGGACTTACTGGTACCACAGCCATTCCGGTCTGCAGGAACAGGAGGGGGTATACGGTGCCATTATCATCGATGCCAGGGAGCCAGAACCGTTTGCTTACGATCGTGAGCATATGGTCATGTTGTCTGACTGGACCGATGAAAATCCTCACAGCCTGCTGAAAAAATTAAAAAAACAGTCGGATTACTACAATTTCAATAAACCAACCGTTGGCTCTTTTTTCCGCGACGTGAATACCAGGGGGCTGTCAGCCACCATTGCCGATCGGAAAATGTGGGCTGAAATGAAAATGAATCCGACTGACCTCGCGGATGTCAGTGGCTACACCTACACCTATCTCATGAACGGGCAGGCCCCGCTGAAAAACTGGACCGGACTGTTCCGTCCCGGTGAAAAGATACGCTTACGGTTTATCAACGGCTCGGCAATGACCTATTTCGATATCCGTATCCCCGGGCTGAAAATGACGGTCGTGGCTGCAGATGGCCAGTATGTAAACCCGGTTACCGTTGACGAATTCAGGATTGCCGTTGCCGAAACCTATGATGTCATTGTGGAGCCTCAGGGTGAGGCCTATACCATCTTCGCACAATCCATGGACAGGACCGGTTACGCTCGAGGGACACTGGCCACGAGAGAGGGGTTAAGTGCTGCCGTTCCCCCCCTCGATCCCCGTCCTCTGTTGACCATGGAAGATATGGGTATGGGGGGAATGGGACATGATATGGCAGGAATGGACCACAGCCAGATGGGAGGCATGGATAACAGCGGAGAGATGATGTCTATGGACGGTGCTGACCTTCCGGATAGCGGGACATCCTCCGCGCCCATGGATCACAGCAGCATGGCCGGTATGGATCATTCCCGGATGGCCGGAATGCCGGGTATGCAAAGTCATCCTGCGTCAGAAACGGATAACCCACTGGTTGATATGCAGGCGATGAGCGTCTCTCCGAAATTAAATGATCCGGGTATTGGTCTTCGAAATAACGGAAGAAAGGTTCTCACGTACGCGGATTTGAAAAGCCGCTTTGAGGATCCTGACGGACGTGAACCTGGCCGTACCATAGAACTGCATTTAACCGGCCACATGGAAAAGTTTGCCTGGTCATTTAACGGAATCAAGTTTTCAGATGCCGCACCGGTGCTGCTGAAATACGGTGAGCGGCTCAGGATCACGCTGATCAACGATACCATGATGACTCACCCGATTCACCTGCATGGTATGTGGAGCGATCTGGAAGATGAAAACGGTAATTTCATGGTTCGTAAACACACAATAGATGTTCCCCCTGGTACAAAACGCAGTTACAGAGTGACAGCAGATGCGCTTGGCCGCTGGGCGTATCACTGCCATTTGCTCTATCACATGGAAATGGGAATGTTTCGTGAAGTCCGGGTGGAGGAATGATGCGAATGAAGAGAAATTTGAAGGCCATACCTGTTCTGGTCGCCGGTTTGTTTACCTCACCGCTTTCTATTGCGGCGGGCTCCGTCTCTGCAGATCCCCACGCCGGGCACGACATGTCTGCCATGCAGATGCCAGCAGATGAGAATTTCACTGAGATGACGTCAATGGAGCCCATTGTAACTGAGAGCAGAACGCCAATTCCGCCTGTTACCGATGCCGACCGGAAGGCTGCATTCGGCAATTTACAGGGGCATGCGATTCACGACAGTGCGATTAATTATCTGGTTCTGCTGGATCAACTGGAATGGCAACGGTCGGATAACACCAACAATTTCAGCTGGAGTGTTAACAGCTGGATTGGAGGCGACACAGATCGGATTTGGCTAAAGAGTGAAGGTGAACGAAGCAATGGGGAAACGGAGGCGGCTGAAGCGCAGTTACTCTGGGGACATGCGGTTGGCCCATGGTGGGATTTGGTTGCGGGTGTCAGGCAGGATTTCAGACCTGCTTCTGCCCGGACCTGGGCTGCTGTCGGTTTTCAGGGGCTGGCACTCTATAATTTTGAGTCTGAAATTACGGGTTTTGTCAGTAATGGCGGAAAAGCAGCCCTTCGTCTGGGAGGAGAATACGACGTTTTACTGACTAACCGGCTCATACTCCAGCCATCCTATGAGGTGAATTTCTACAGTCAGGATGATGAATCGCGGGGTCGCGGCAGGGGACTGACTGACACAGAGCTGGGGCTCCGGCTGCGCTATGAAATACGCCGTGAGTTTGCACCCTATATAGGCGTTTCCTGGAATCAACTTTACGGGAAAACATCCGATATGGCGAAAAGAGAAGGTGAGAAAGACCATCAGGTAGTATTCCTGGCGGGAGCCAGAATCTGGTTTTAACGCACTGATATAAAACACTCAACTAAACAGGTAAATAAAATGTCGATTTTAAATAAAGCCATTCTTACAGGTGGCCTCGTTATGGGCGTTGCTTTCTCTGCTATGGCCCATCCGGAATTAAAAAGCTCTGTGCCACAGGCTGATTCAGCCGTAGCGGCCCCGGAAAAGATTCAGCTTAATTTCTCGGAAAATCTGACCGTGAAATTCTCAGGTGCAAAATTAACGATGACGGGTATGAAAGGCATGTCATCACATTCTCCGATGCCGGTCGCGGCAAAAGTGGCGCCAGGCGCTGACCCTAAATCGATGGTCATTATTCCGCGAGAGCCTTTACCCGCTGGCACTTATCGTGTTGACTGGCGCGCGGTTTCTTCAGATACGCACCCTATTACCGGTAATTACACCTTTACAGTGAAGTAATATTATGAACGACCTGATTATGATTGTTATTCGTTTTCTTCTTTATCTGGATTTGATGGTAATATTTGGATTGCCATTTTTTCAGATATATGGAATAAGCGGTGTCAGACATGAAACCTATAACCTGACTAATTTCAGGTCGTTTATAACCTTTGCTGTTGTTACAGGCATCATTCTTACTGGCATTAATATGCTCCTGGTATCTAATGCCATGAGTGGAGTAACTGACCTCAGAGAATTATCCATCCATGTTATCGAGATGGTGATAGAAGAAACTGATGTGGGTATTAGCTGGATTGTCAGGCTCTGTGCCCTGTTTACCACACTCGGTGCTTTGTTCCTTTACACTAATAAGAGACTATTGTCCTGCCTGCTGATGACGATGAGTGGGGGCGTGGCGCTGGCTACACTTGCCTGGGGAGGACACGCCGTTATGCATGACGGTCTGCATTACTATCTCCATTTACTGAGCGATCTGACCCATCTCGGCGCTGCAGGTGCCTGGACAGGTGCTCTGGTTGCATTTGCTATCCTGCTGATGCGCAGAAACGAGCATAATGCACAGAGCGTCATTGTGATATCTGACTCCCTGGCAAAATTTGCCACGGCAGGAACGGTGATTGTTGTAGCCCTGATCCTGAGTGCGCTGGTCAACTATCTGTATATTGCTGAGGGTAACTTAACTCCCTTATTCAACAGTTCCTGGGGGAGGATATTGCTTGCCAAGACGGCTCTGTTTGTTCTGATGCTTCTTCTGGCTGCAGCAAACCGGTTTCACCTGGGTCCCCGGCTTGAAGTTATGGTCAGGGAAGGGAATTATGATCGCAGCGTTGCCCTGATGCGAAACAGCATCCTGACAGAATTCGTTGTTGCGATTATCATTCTGGGCGCCGTAGCGTGGCTCGGAATGCTTGCTCCGTCTCAGGTCAGCTAGGGGACAGCCAAAGCTCATGCGTGAGATTTTTACTTTCATATCAGCGAGTTGACCATGCAGCGTATTTTAATCGTTGAAGACGAACAAAAAACAGGTCGTTACCTGCAGCAGGGACTGGTTGAGGAAGGCTATCAGGCCGATCTCTTTAATAATGGCCGCGATGGTCTCGGGGCCGCGTCGAAGGGACAGTATGATTTGATAATACTGGACGTGATGCTGCCTTTCCTCGACGGGTGGCAAATCATCAGCGCACTGAGGGAGTCCGGGCACGAAGAACCGGTCCTGTTTTTAACCGCAAAGGACAACGTGCGGGACAAAGTGAAAGGACTGGAGCTTGGCGCAGATGACTACCTGATTAAGCCCTTTGATTTTACGGAGCTGGTTGCACGTGTAAGAACCCTACTGCGCCGGGCACGCTCGCAGGCCGCAACAGTCTGCACCATCGCCGATATGACCGTTGATATGGTGCGCCGGACCGTGATCCGTTCGGGGAAGAAGATCCATCTCACCGGTAAAGAATACGTTCTGCTTGAGTTGCTGCTGCAACGCACCGGAGAAGTGTTACCCAGGAGTCTTATCTCGTCCCTGGTCTGGAACATGAATTTTGACAGTGATACGAATGTGATTGATGTCGCCGTGAGACGTCTGAGAAGTAAAATTGATGATGACTTTGAGCCAAAACTGATCCATACCGTTCGCGGTGCCGGATATGTCCTGGAGATCAGAGAAGAGTGAGGTTCAAAATTTCCCTGACCACACGCCTGAGCCTGATTTTTTCTGCGGTGATGCTTACGGTATGGTGGTTATCAAGTTTTATCCTGATTAGCACCCTTAATGGCTATTTCGATAATCAGGACCGCGATTTTCTGACAGGTAAACTTCAGCTCACCGAAGAGTTTCTTAAAACAGAGACGTTCCGGAACAAAACGGATATTAAGTCATTATCAGAAAAAATAAACGATGCGATGGTAGGGCACAATGGTTTATTCATTTCTATAAAAAACATGGAAAATGAAAAAATTGTTGAACTCTATGCCAAAAATTCTGTTGTTCCAGCGGTCCTGCTTAATAAGTCGGGTGATATTCTCGACTATATGATCCAGACGGAAGAAAATAACACCGTGTACCGCAGTATCTCGCGGCGGGTTGCCGTGACGCCGGAACAGGGTAAAAGCAAACATGTCATCATTACGGTTGCCACGGATACTGGGTATCACACCCTGTTTATGGACAAACTCAGTACCTGGCTGTTCTGGTTCAATATCGGTCTGGTCTTTATTTCTGTTTTTCTGGGCTGGCTGACCACACGTATTGGTCTGAAACCGTTACGGGAAATGACCAGTCTGGCTTCCTCCATGACTGTACACAGCCTGGATCAGCGTCTAAATCCCGATCTGGCTCCGCCGGAAATCTCTGAGACCATGCAGGAGTTCAATAATATGTTTGATCGCCTGGAGGGGGCATTCCGGAAACTGTCAGATTTCTCGTCTGACATCGCGCATGAGCTGCGCACACCAGTCAGTAATCTGATGATGCAGACGCAGTTTGCACTGGCTAAGGAAAGGGATGTTTCGCATTACCGCGAAATTTTATTCGCTAACCTGGAAGAACTGAAAAGGTTGTCACGAATGACCAGTGACATGCTTTTTCTGGCACGTTCAGAGCATGGTCTGCTGCGGCTGGATAAACATGATGTGGATCTGGCAGCCGAACTGAATGAATTACGTGAGTTGTTCGAGCCCCTGGCAGACGAAACAGGAAAGACAATCACGGTTGAAGGAGAGGGCGTTGTTGCCGGAGACAGCGATATGCTCCGACGTGCTTTCAGTAACCTGCTTTCCAATGCAATCAAGTATTCTCCCGATAACACCTGTACAGCGATACACCTTGAGCGTGACAGTGACTGTGTGAACGTGATGATTACGAATACGATGTCCGGCCAGGTTCCCGCTAATCTGGAACGTTTGTTTGACCGGTTCTATCGCGCAGACTCATCAAGGTTCTACAACACGGAAGGCGCGGGGCTGGGATTATCAATTACAAGGTCGATCATTCATGCTCACGGCGGCGAGCTGTCAGCAGAACAGCAGGGGCGGGAAATTGTGTTCAGTGTGCGTCTGTTAATGGATTAATACCGTTATTCAGGAGAAACCCGGAAGGTGACAAAAATGTCATCGTTCAGTCACGCGATAAACAGAGGCGGTTTTTTATAATCAGCCATAAATCAGGACAGCGTGATAATTCAATCGCCCGGTTCCTGGCGTGATGATCAACCAGCCCTGAGATCAAATGCTTTCTCTGTTATAAGCATTGATTGTTCGGGTATGAAAACACCGGAGACCCAACCATGAAAAAGATCCTTGTATCCTTTATTGCCATGATGGCTGTCGCTTCATCTGCCTGGGCTGCAGAGACAATGAACATGCATGACCAGGTAAATAATGCCCAGGCGCCTGCCCATCAGATGCAATCATCCGCTGAAAAAAGTGCAGTTCAGGGGGAGAGCATGAAAATGATGGATATGAGCGGTCACGATCAGGCCGCAATGTCCCATGAAATGATGCAAAACGGCAATTCTGCTGCCCATCAGGACATGGCTGAAATGCATAAAAAAATGATGAAATCCAAGCCAGCAGCTTCTAACGAAACAGCAAAATCATTTTCCGAAATGAACGAGCATGAGAAAGCCGCTGTTGTGCATGAGAAGGCGAATAATGGTCAATCTTCCGTTATTCATCAGCAGCAGGCTGAAAAGCATCGCAGCCAGATCACCCAGAATTAACCCGCAGCTCCACTTGTTAGACCCTCATTTGACGCCGAAGTCACTGGCTTACGCTCCCGTCCGGGAGCGTTTTTTTCCCATATATCAAACTTTAACTCTGAAGAGGTGGAAGTATCTGACCAACACTGTCACGTAACGCCAGATAACTACAAAAACACCTTTTTCCTCCTGTAAATTGCAGTTCCTGCAAGAACATCAAGGCATAATGTTGGAACAGCGTGTGATACACACTTAGTATCATGTTTTGTATGTGTTTTTTTTAAAAGTTTACAACTTTAAAGTCTTTTTCAGGTTAAAGGATACAACTTTAATGTCTCTACACAAAAGGTCGCTATTACACCCTGTGGAAAAAGCAGGCCAGTTAGGGAGACACATATTTTCAAACTTCCCATCGAACTGCTTGCTTTACCTGCCAGTCCGGCACAATGGATAGGCAACGATGTCTCTCAGAAAATACTGAACTGGCGTGTTACTGTTTGAATAATTTTTGCCGCGAGGAGGTAGCCATTACGTTGGCGGATTATGGTTGTCAAACAAAGGCTATTCCCTGCAGGACTAACCATAAATTTGCATCAGCAGCCTGTCTGAAATAAGGCAAACTGACTTATGCGGGCTCTCAGCAGAAAAAGCAGTAAACAGGGCATTAGCAATAGCTAATCACCCCTGAAACGTTACAGGGTAACCCCACCGCATTTGCACCACCCCTAATCCTCTCCTACGCTTTTCCCCTTAAACATGCGTAAACCGTTGCGACTACGATCGCCTTTTTAAGCTGTAAAGGAGGAAAGTAAATGCAATACAGGAAACTGGGCCACTCGGGCCTGCTGGTCTCAAAGTTCGTGTTGGGTACCGTGCCGTTTGGCGGCAAAGCGGGATTTGAAAAAACCGGCAACGTTAACGCCAGCGAAGCGCGTCGTTTTATCGATATCGCGCTGGATCACGGCGTTAATATGATCGATACCGCCGATCTTTACTCCATGGGCGGCGCAGAAGAGGTTGTCGGCGAAGCGCTCGGCGACAAGCGCGACAATGTCATTCTGGCAAGCAAAGCGCGCAGCCCGCTCGGCGATGGCCCGAATGAGAGCGGCGCCAGCCGTTACCACCTTATCAAGGCGTGCGAAGCGAGCCTGCGACGCCTTAAAACCGACCATATTGACCTTTATCAGATCCATAACTGGGATGGCGTCACCTCGGTAGAAGAGACGCTGCGCGCGCTCGAAGATCTGGTGAAAAGCGGCAAAATTCGTTACTTCGGTACTTCTAATTATACCGCCTGGCAGATGATGAAGACCCTGGGCTGCGCCAGCGAGCGACACCTGCTCAAGCCGGTCAGCCAGCAAATCTACTACACGCCGGAGTCGCGTGAAGCAGAGTTCGAGCTGCTGCCGATGGCGCTCGACCAGGAGATCGGCACGCTGATCTGGGGGCCGCTGGGCGAAGGCCTGCTAACCGGCGCGGTCAGCCGTAACGGCAAAGCGCCTGAGTCGACCCGTCAGGGCAGCGGCTGGCCAGAACCCTATGTGCACAATATGGAACACGCCTATAACGTTATCGAGGTGCTGGAGCAGGTCGGCAAAGAAATTAACGCCTCTATTGCCCAGGTCTGCCTGTCCTGGCTGGCGGACCGTCCAGGGGTCAGCGCGCTTATCGTCGGCAACCGCAGCGAAACTCACCTGCGTGAAAATCTGAACGCCTTTGAGCTAACCCTCAGCGATGAGCAGCGTCAGCGCATTGAAAAAGTGACGCGTCCGGCTCCGCGTTATCCCTACTGGCACCGCTTCACCAGCGGCATGGATCGCATCGACCCAGCTGAACAACCCTTCCTGGATGAATATCGCCAGACTCTCGACGAACGCAAAGACCAGGCGCAGAAATAAGCCTCTGGCTGGCCATGCGATGTGGTCAGCCTTATCCAGCAGCACTCACGCTTTAATACATCCGCAACGGTTAAACAGACAGGTCTGCTTCATCAGCGCTTTGCAGGAAAAGACAATTTCCTGGCAATAAGCCTGAAGTGTTCAGTTAAACTTTTCACAAAACCTTGTAGCGAACCTCTCGCGTCCCTGCGCAGTGCCGTACAAACGCGTACGCCTGCCTGGCTGCTGGCATCTCCTCCTTTCGCCTGGCGTAAGCGCCCGTGAGAGAAGTGCAAAATCAACCCTTGCCACCTCTTTTTACGTGACAGCGTAACAGAAGAGGCGAAACAGTTAGCGCCTTGTGCAGCGTTGTCGGCACGCTGTTGCTGACTGTGGCTATGCTCCGTCAGTTCAGCAGGCTTCAGCCTGAAAGCCTCTACGGCCGCACGAAATAGCTGACCGGCGACCAGGCTTAAAAAGATTGCCGGCTGTCATGCGCAATATCAGCAATTTACAGATAACTTTCCGGTATATCTTCGATATCAAGTGGTGACAGGTATTCATCCCAACGGAACTCAGGCCTTTTAATAAGGAGCTAACATGCGTCAGAGAGTAATCGTATGCCCAGTAATACAAAATGAAGGTGAATTTTTACTTTGTAAAATGGCCTCAGATCGTGGGGTTTTCCCGGGGCAATGGGCTCTGCCTGGCGGTGGCATGGAGCCTGGCGAAACGATGGAAATCGCCCTGAGGCGGGAAATCATGGAAGAGTTAGGGAAGGAACTGCTTATCACCGAGGTTAAACCCTGGGCTTTTCGTGATGATATCCGAACTAAAACCTATCCAGACGGCGCCACCGAAGAAATTTACATGATTTACCTTATATTTGACTGCATAAGTTCAAACCGGGCGATTACGTTTAACGAAGAATTTCAGGAGGTTGCCTGGGTTTCCCCTGACGTTCTGAAAAGCATGGATCTTAATGAGGCGACCCGGGTGACTTTTGCACAAAAAGGACTCCTTTAGCCCGCTCTTCCTCAGAACGTACGAAGGCGTATTAAAAGCCTCACGTTCGGCAAATGTACCCGCTCGATCTGAACTGCCAGGCATCAACGCGCTGAACCTGTCAGACACCGAATATGCCGAACGCCGGGTTTAAGCCCAATAAAAACGGCGGCCCGAAGGCCGCCAAAAACCCTCAATTATGGTTAGTATTGAGGAAGCAGTGGCACTGCATTGATGAAGAGATTAACCCTTAACGCCTCCCGCCGTCAGGCCGCTGACCAACCAGCGCTGCGCCAGCAGGAACACCAGCGTAATCGGGATAGCAGAGAGCACAGCGGCGGCAGCGAAGTCCCCCCACAGATAGTTCTGTGGATTCAGATACTGCTGCATACCGACCGCCAGGGTATAGCTGTTAACGTCCCGCAGCAGCAGCGAGGCGACAGGCACCTCTGTTACCGCGGCGATAAACGCCAGAATAAACACCACCGCCAGGATCGGCACCGAGAGCGGCAGCAGCACCAGCCGGAACGCCTGCCACGGCGTCGCGCCGTCCAGCGCGGCCGCCTCTTCCAGCGAACCGTCGATGGTTTCGAAATAACCTTTAATCGTCCAGACATGCAGCGCGATGCCGCCAAGGTAGGCGAAAATTACGCCGCCATGCGTATTCAGCCCGAGGAAAGGCAAATACTGCCCCAGCCGATCGAACAAAGCGTAGAGCGCCACCAGCGAGAGAACGGCAGGGAACATCTGGAAAATGAGCATCCCTTTCAACAGGCTGGCGCGTCCAGCGAAGCGCATGCGAGCAAAAGCATAGGCGCAGGTAGTGGAAAGCGCCACTATGCCAATCGCGCTGATGCCCGCGATCTTAACGGAGTTCCACAGCCACAGCAGCACCGGGAAAGGTGGCGGCGTCACGCGGCCGTCGGCATGGGTGACGCTGAACCCCAGCGCCAGCCGCCAGTGCTCCCAGGATATCTGCTCCGGGATCAGGCTGCCGGTCGCGAAGTTGCCGGCGCGCAGTGAAATTGCCATAACCATCAGCAGCGGGAAAAGAATCGCGGCGATAAACGCGAGCAGCAGCAGATGAGTCAGCAGCAAACGCAGCCTCTGCGATTTAGGTTGTACCATAGCCATAACGCCTCCTTAGTCGAACTTCATCCGCACGGCTTTCAGGTTAATCACCGCCAGCGCGCCTACCAGCAGGAAGATCAGCGTCGCGATCGCCGCCGCCAGACCGAAATCCTGCCCGCCGCCGCCCTCAAAGGCGATGCGCCACGTATAATTCACCAGCAGGTCGGTATAGCCCGCAGGCGTTGTGGTGCCAAGCCGATCGGGGCCGCCGTTGGTCAGCAGCTGCACCAGCACAAAGTTGTTAAAGTTAAAGGCGAAGCTGGCGATCATCAGCGGCATAAGCGGCTTCAACAACAGCGGCAGCGTAATCAAAAAGAAATTCTGCAACGGTCCTGCGCCATCCATCGCCGAAGCTTCGTACAGGTCGTCTGGAATCGCCTTGAGCAGCCCCATGCAGAGGATCATCATGTAGGGATAGCCCAGCCAGGTATTGACGATCACCAGCATGGCGCGCGCCAGCAGAGGGTCGCTGAACCAGGCGGGCTGGAAGCCGAACAGCGCGTTGAGCAGCACGTTGATCTCGCCGAAGCTCTGGTTAAACAGGCCCTTGAATATCAGTATCGAGATAAAGGCCGGGACGGCATAGGGCAGGATCAGCATCACGCGATAGATCGCTTTCCCCTTTAACGCTTCCCACTGCACCAGGCAGGCGAGCACCATGCCGACGGCGACGGTCAGCGCCACGGTCAGTAGCGAGAAGAGCAGCGTCCAGCCGAAAATCGCCAGGAAAGGCTTCTGGATCCCCTCATCGGTAAAGACGCGCACAAAGTTCTTCCAGCCCGCATTCACCGTAAAGCCCGGGCTAAGCTGCTCGCTGCCCCAGTTGCCGTCGGCGTTGACGCGCTGGAAGAAGCCGGTTTTATCATTCGCCTGATACAGCTCGCCGCTTTGCTGATTTTTCAACTGCTGGTCGGCGGTAAGCAGATAGAGCGGGCGCGTGCCGGAGAACTGCCGCAGCGAACTCATTACCAGCTCGCGGCCGTCCGGCAGCCGGGCGCGGATCTGACTGAGCGCCTGGCGATTGCTGGTGATGACCTTCAGCGTTGCGCGCTGGCCCACAGGCGGCGCGGCGCGGATCATACTGAGCTGCTGATCGCCGCCAAAATCGAACGGCGGCGAAACGTAATTTTCACTCTCGCTGGCTAACAGCAGCTGCCAGCGGCTGCCCGCCGGATAGAGCGCGAAGTTCATTCCCGCGCCGTCCTGATACTGACGGCTCAGCAGCACCTGCTGCGCGCGCGCCTGGGTAAGCTGGTTGGTACTGCTGTAGTTGGTAAAAGCGATCGCCACGGTGCAGGCGAGGGGGAAGAGCACAAACAGCGCCATACCGGCGAGGCCGGGATAGACATAGCGCCAGGCATAGGCGCGTCGGTTAGCGTAAATCCAGATGCCCGCCGCGCTGACAATCAGCGTCACCAGCGCAAACAGATATTCGCCCTGCGCATACATCAGCACCAGAAGGTAGCCGACCAGCAGACAGCAGATCCCGACGAGAACGCGCTTCAGCAGCTGGCTGGCGCCTCCTGTTTTCGGTTTTCCTGACATGATTCGGTGTTCCTTAACAGCCAGTGGTAAGCCGGCGCAAGCCGGCTTCGAGGGGGCATTACTTATTCAGGCGCGCCTGCGCATCTTTCAGCGCGGCGTCTACGCTCTGGCGACCGCTCAGGGCGTTAAGCGTGGCGGTGCGCATCGCATACCAGAACGCCGCCATCTGCGGAACATTTGGCATAATGTCGCCGCTGCGCGCGTTGTTCATGGTGGCGGCGATACGCTCATCTTTTTCCAGCGTCTGCTGGAACGACTTCAGCGTCACCGCGCCCAGCGGCTTATCTTTGTTCACCGCGTCCAGACCGGCGTCGGTCAGCAGGTAGTTTTCCAGGAACTCTTTCGCCAGCTCTTTATTCGGGCTGGCCGCGTTGATGCCTGCGCTGAGCACGCCAACAAAGGTTTTCGACGGCTTGCCGTTGAGGGTCGGCAGCAGCGTTACGCCATAGTTGATGCCGCTCTTGTCGATATTGCTCCAGGCCCAGGGGCCGTTGATGGTCATCGCGGTCTGCCCCTTATTGAAGGCGGCTTCAGCGATAGAGTAATCGGTGTCGGCGTTGAGGGTTTTGGCTTTGACCTGATCGACGAGGAACTGCATGCCCGCCTTCGCGCCAGCGTTATCTACGCCGGTGTCTTTAACGTCGTAGCCGCTGTCGGTCTTTTTAAAGGCATAAGCGCCGCCTGCGGCCAGCAGCGGCCAGGTGAAATAGGGTTCCTGCAGGTTGAACATAATGGCGCTTTTGCCTTTCGCGCGCAGCTGCTTGTCAACGGCCGCCATCTCTTCCCAGCTTTTCGGCGGAGTGGGCAGCAGGTCTTTGTTGTAGATCAGCGACAGCGACTCGACCGACACGGGATAGCCGATCAGCTTGCCGTTAAAGCGCACCGCATCCCAGGTGAAGGGAAAGAGCTTCTCCTGGAAGCTTTTATCCGGCGAGATCTCCGCCAGCAGCCCTGACTGGGCGTAGCCGCCAAAGCGGTCATGCGCCCAGAAGATAATATCCGGGCCGTCGCCGGTGGCGGCCACCTGCGGATACTTCTCTTCCATCTTGTCCGGATGCTCTACCGTCACTTTAATGCCGGTATCCTGCTCAAACTTTTTACCCACCTCGGCCAGCCCGTTATAGCCTTTGTCGCCGTTAATCCAGATAACCAGTTTTCCCTCTTCTATCTTCGCGATTGCCGAGGCCGAAAACAGCATGGCCGTAAGGGCGGAAAGGGCAAAAATACGTGCGCCGGTTTTCATTTTCATAACTCCATCCTGTTAGCGGAAACGGAAATCGTTTTCCCGCACATTGTGGCGATCCGCTGCGGCTTCTCATCCTCCCGCGCTCTACGCCTGCTGACGCAAAGCCGTGATCGCCGTTGCAAAACGGCACCGTTATCACGGGCTGGCGCACACTCTCGTCGCCGCGACTCTGCGCGTTCGATCACAAAAAACAGCAGGTTGCCGCCTTCGCACCGTCCTGCGCGGCGATCTCCTCCTCCTCTCTCATCCCCCAGCTAAACCGCCCACGGCGGAGGATGTGCGGCGACTGAACCTTTCCCATAGTGGTCGCCGGAGTCTGCCTGCGGCGATGCGGGCAAGAGTGAGCAAGCGGAGAAGAAAGCAATGGCGAGCGTCGCGTTACGCAATGTCACCAAGGCCTGGGGCGATACCCTGGTCTCAAAGGACATCAATCTGGAAATCGGCGAAGGAGAGTTCGTGGTATTCGTCGGCCCTTCGGGCTGCGGTAAGTCCACGCTGCTGCGCATGATCGCCGGTCTGGAGACCATTACCAGCGGCGAGCTGCTGATCGGCGATCGGCGGATGAACGAGGTGCCGCCGGCTGAGCGCGGCATCGGCATGGTGTTTCAGTCCTATGCGCTCTATCCACACCTTTCCGTGGCGGAAAACATGTCCTTCGGCCTGAAACTGGCGGGTGTTAAGCGCGGCGAGATCCAGCAGCGCGTCAACCAGGTGGCGGAAGTGCTGCAGCTGGCGCATCTGCTGGATCGTCGTCCTAAAGCGCTTTCCGGCGGACAGCGTCAGCGCGTGGCGATCGGCCGCACGCTGGTCGCCGAGCCGCGCGTCTTTTTGCTGGATGAGCCGCTCTCCAACCTCGACGCCGCGCTGCGCGTGCAGATGCGCATTGAGATTTCACGTCTGCACAAGCGCCTGAAGCGCACCATGATTTACGTCACGCACGATCAGATCGAGGCGATGACGCTGGCGGACAAGATCGTGGTGCTGGACGCCGGACGCATCGCGCAAATCGGCCGGCCGCTGGAGCTTTATCACTATCCTGCCAACCGCTTCGTCGCCGGTTTTATCGGCTCGCCGAGGATGAACTTCCTGCCCGTCAAGGTCACCGCCACCGCCATCGATCAGGTGCAGGTTCGTCTGCCCAACGATCAGCGCATCTGGCTGCCGGTTGAGAGCGCAGGCGTACAGGTCGGCAGCAATATGTCGTTAGGCATTCGTCCCGAACACCTGCTTTCCAGCGATATCGCCGACGTCACGCTCGAGGGCGAGGTACAGGTGGTCGAGCAGCTCGGAAACGAAACGCAAATTCATATCCAAATCCCCGCTATCCGTCAGAACCTGGTTTACCGCCAGGAGGACGTCGTGCTGGTAGAAGAGGGCGCCGTGATGGGCATTGGCCTGCCGCCAGAGCGCTGTCACCTGTTCCGCGAGGACGGGAGCGCCTGTCGCAGGCTGCATCAGGAGCCTGGTGTTTAGCCCTGCAAAACAATAAAAGCAATGACCTCAGGAGACAGAAAATGATAACTCTGCGCAAACTTCCCCTCGCTATCGCCATTGCGGCGGGCACGATCTCTGCCCCGTCGATGGCGGTCGATTTTACCGGCTACGCCCGTTCCGGCATCGGCTGGACCGGCAGCGGCGGCGAACAACAGTGCTTTCAGGCCACCGGCGCGCAAAGCAAATACCGTCTGGGCAACGAATGCGAAACCTATGCCGAGCTGAAACTGGGCCAGGAAGTGTGGAAAGAGGGCGACAAGAGCTTCTACTTCGACACCAACGTCGCCTACTCGGTATCGCAACAGAATGACTGGGAAGCAACCTCACCCGCCTTCCGCGAGGCGAACGTCAAAGGCAAAAACCTGATCGACGCGCTACCTGGCTCTACCATCTGGGCGGGTAAACGCTTCTATCAGCGCCACGACGTGCATATGATCGACTTCTACTACTGGGATATCTCTGGTCCCGGCGCCGGTCTGGAAGATGTGGATCTCGGTTTCGGCAAGCTCTCGTTCGCGGCGACGCGCTCCTCCGAAGCGGGCGGCTCCTACACCTTCTCCAGCGATCGCATCCGCGACTACGCCACCAGCACCGCCAATGACGTCTTCGACGTGCGCCTTGCCGGACTGGAAACCAACCCGAACGGCGTGCTGGAGCTGGGCGTCGATTATGGCCGCGCCAACGCGCGTGACGGCTACCGTATCGAAGACGGCGCGTCGAGAGATGGCTGGATGTTTACGGCGGAGCATACCCAGAGCATGCTCAAAGGCTACAACAAGTTCGTGTTGCAGTACGCCACCGATGCGCTGACGTCGCAGGGTAAAGGCGTGCCACAGGGCACCAACATCAACAACAACGGCAGCATGTACCGCGTTCTCGATCACGGCGCGATTTCCCTCGCCGATCGCTGGGACCTGATGTATGTCGCGATGTACCAGAACGTCGATCTGGATAACAACCGCGGCACCGAGTGGTACACCGTCGGCGTGCGACCTATGTACAAATGGACGCCGATCATGAGCACCCTGCTGGAAGTGGGCTACGACAACGTGAAGTCGCAGCAGGTCAGCGAACGCAACGGCCAGTACAAAATCACCCTGGCCCAGCAGTGGCAGGCGGGCGACAGCATCTGGTCGCGTCCGGCGCTGCGTCTGTTCGCCACCTACGCCAAATGGGATGAGAAGTGGGGCTACAGCAAAGACGCTTCGGGCGATTTGACGACGCTGGCTGCCGCGGATAGCACCGGCAACGGCCTGTTCACCAACAGCCGCGGCGACAACGATGAGTGGAGTTTCGGCGCGCAGATGGAAATCTGGTGGTAAGCCGCCTCGTCCTGTAAAGCAAGCAGAAGCCGTACGTTCAGCGTACGGCATTTTCTGGGCGGCAGCGGCCATTGCCAGGCCTGAGCGGCTGCCCGATAGCCTGTTGAGAACCTAAAATGAAAAAGAAAACGCTTACCGCGCTCTGTCTGAGCGCCGCGCTGCTGACGAGCCTCGCCTTGCCAGCGCATGCTGAGATCAATCTGGTGCCGCAGGATCTCTCTGCCGCGCCCACTATTCCGACAGCGAGCCTGCAGCGCCTGAACTGGCAGCCCGTTGATTCTTCGCGTCCACAGATCACCACGCTGGCCACCAGCGGTACCCAGCTTGAGGCCAGCGGCATCACCGGGCCGGTCGCCGCCTACAGCCTGCCCGCCAGCCAGGGCGAAATGACGGTAACGCTGAGCAGCGAAGTGTCGCACAATCAGGTATTCGCCCCTAACGTGCTGGTGCTTGACGAGAATCTGTGTCCCGCCGCCTGGTTTCCGAGCCGCTTTTTTACCTATCAGCAGCCGGGCGTCATGAGCGCCGACCGTCTGGAAGGGGTGATGAAGCTGACGCCCGCGCCTGGTCAGCAGAAAATTTATCTGCTGGTCTTCACCACCGCGCAGGATCTCAACCAGACCACCACGCTGGTCGATCCGGCAAAAGCCTACGCCAGAGGCACCGGCCATGCGGTGCCCGATATTCCCGATCCCGTCGCGCGTCACGGCATAGACGGCAAGATTAAGCTGAAAGTCTCTACCAGCTCCGCCTCCTCGATTCTGGTCGGCCCGCTGTTTGGCTCCGCCAGCCCGGCGCCGGTCACGATCGGCAGCACTCAGCCGGTTACGCAGGCGACGGTCCGTACCGCGCCCGCGACGCCGTCGGCGCCGCTGGTGAGCGACACCGAAAGTTACTTTAATCAGAGCATTCGTCAGGCGGTGGATCAGGGCAATATCGACAAGGCGCTCAGGCTGCTGGACGAGGCGGAACGACTGGGTTCGACGTCGGCGCGTAAAACCTTTATCAGCAGTGTTAAAGGCAAGGGGTGAAGCTGCCCCGACAGTGCTGAGTTGCCCCATCTGGTGCGCTACGGCGCACCTTTTTTATGGGGAAGTGGGTTACTGCACATCGCTATACATCGCTTCCCGACAAGCATATACTTGGCATATGCTTTAACACGAAGGATAACATCATGCGAACAGTATCTGTATTTAAAAATGGTAATAACCGGGCAATTCGTTTGCCTCGCGATCTCGATTTCGATGGCGTAAACGAGCTGGAGATTATTCGTGAAGGCGACACCTTGCTCCTGCGACCAGTCAAGCCCAGCTGGCGCTCATTCCGCGAGCAAGAAAAAGCTGATCCAGACTTTATGACGGAACGTGAAGAGGTTGTCAGCGATGAAGGACGCTTTGAACTGTGAGTAAAACCTATATGCTGGACACTAATATCTGTTCTTTTATTATGCGAGAGCAGCCGGAGGCGGTGCTAATGCGCCTTGAACAGGCGGTGCTACGCCGTGACAGGATCGTAGTGTCAGCGATAACCTATGCCGAAATGCGTTTTGGTGCGATTGGCAAGAAAGCGTCGCCCCGCCATGCGCAGTTGGTTGAAGCTTTCTGTGCGCGACTTGACGCCATTCTGCCCTGGGATCGCAACGCGGTAGACGCGACCACGGAAATCAAAGCTGCCCTGACCGCTGCCGGCAACCCCATAGGTCCAAATGATACCGCCATCGCCGGGCATGCTATTGCGACCAGCGCTATTCTTGTTACCAATAACATAAAAGAATTTGAGCGCGTACCCGGACTTACTTTTGAAGACTGGTGCAAATGATCGCCCGACTGCGCCACGAATATCGCTGGCGCAAGAAAGTCAGCCCGCACGCGGCGGGCTAACCTTTAACCGCTACTTAACCTCTTTTCTGCCTCTGTTAACCTGTGCCAGCAGCGCATCGACCGCAGCGTCGCTGAACATCTCCTCCAGCGTTGCGCTGAGCTTGCGTCGCCAGTTGGGATAGGCATCGGTGGTGCCCGGCACGTTTACCGGTGTTGCCATATCCAGCCACTCTTCCGGCTGCAGGCCAAGCAGCGCGCTCTGCGTCCCCGCCAGATAACCCAGTATCGCCCGGCTGAGCGTCCCGGTCATACGCGCGCGGCCGCGCTGAAACCGCTGACGAGACGGCAGCGCGCCGCTACGCAGCAGGGTTCGCAACAGCGCTTGTCTCGCCACCTGTCTGTCGCGGTAAAGCCCGGCCAGAATGGTTTTATCGGGATAGAGGCCAAGCTTGCTTCCCAGATGAAGATCGTCGCTTCGCCACCAGCCGCGCAAAGTCGGCATATCGTGGGTGGTAGCGACCGCCATCGCCTGACGCGGCCACTGCGCTGGCGGGCGGAAAGCCTGCTTCGACGTCTGCTCGAAATAGAGCACCTTGTAGGAGTAAACGCCGGCGTCGCGCAGCTTATCGACAATCGCCGCGGGCACAGTGCCTAAATCTTCGCCTATCACCATACAGCGGTGGCGCTGACTCTCCAGCGCTAGGATCGCCAGCAGCGCGTCCACCGGGTAGTGAACATAGGCACCTTCAGCCGCGCTTTCGCCCTGCGGGATCCACCAGAGACGCAGCAGCGCCATCACATGGTCGATACGCAACGCGCCGCAGTCCTGCATACTGGCACGCAGCAGCGTAATCCAGGGCTCGAAGGCGAGCGCCGCCATCGCCTGCGGATCCATCGGCGGCAGCCCCCAGTTTTGCCCCAGCGGGCCAAGAATATCGGGCGGCGCGCCGACGCTCGCCTCAAGGCAGTAAAGCTCCCGCTCACGCCATGTCTCAGCGCCGTCGCGCGCCACCCCTACCGCCAGATCGCGATAGAGCCCAATCGGCATCTGCTGCTGCTGACAAAGCTGCCAGCAGCCTGCGAACTGCTGCGCCGCCAGCCACTGTAGCCAGAGCCAGAAGCGCACCTCGTCGCTCTGTTCGATGCGAAACGCCAGCACGGCGGCGCTGTCAGGATGCTGAAAGGCTTCCGGCCAGCTTTGCCAGCCGTGGCAGTCGCTATCCTGCTCGCGCCGCTCGGCGTGCAGCGCATCGAACAGTCCCTGGCTGAGCAGGCTGTCGCCGCCCGCCTCGACGAAGGCATCAAACGCCGCCGTCTCCGCATCCTCTGGGCCGCGACGCCGAAACTGCTGCCAGGCCAGCCGCAACCCTTCCAGCTTCAGGCGCGTCACGGCGCGGTAATCGACATATTCAGCGCTGCGCGCCGCCTGCAGCGTCTGCTGCGTCGCCTCAAGCCGCCACCATGTTTGCGCCGCGTCGCTCTGCTGAAAATCAGCTACCTGGTTGACGTCAATGTAGAGAATATTGAGCCAGCGGCGGGAAGAGGGGCTGTAAGGACTGGCGCTCTCCGGCTCGGCAGGAAAGAGGGCGTGCAGCGGGTTCAGCCCGACGAAGGCGCCGCCGCGTTTCGCCGTCTCGCCGATCATCTGCCGCAGATCGCCAAAGTCGCCGATGCCCCAGTTATTCGCCGAACGCAGCGTATAAAGCTGTATGCAGCTGCCCCACAGCGATTCGCCCGCCAGCAGAGCGGCCGGCTCATAGCAGCGCGGCGGCGCGACGATAATGCAGCAGCGGTAGCGCTGCGCCTCATGCTCCAGCATCAGCTGGTGGTAGCCATCCGGCAAAAGCGGCAGCGAAAGCGTCTCGCCGACCGCACAGCGGCCAGACCAGCATTCGCCCGCTTCGCTGGTCAGCTGCCAGTCGGCCGCAGCAAAAAGAACCGGCGTGAGCGCCAGCGGCTCCCCCTGGCGAAAGATGGCTGCAGGCGGCAGCGGCGACGCGCTGCCGCTCAACGGTTGCATCAGCCCCAGCAGCCGCTCGCGGGTAAAGGAAGATACCTGCTGCGGCCGCCCGTGGGCGTCAATATAATCAGGCGCAATCAGGCCATCCGCCGCAAGATCAAGGTGGTTTTTTGGTTTCATGGCGATCCTCAGCGCGCGGCCTGCCAGATGCGTTGCTGATAGTCGCGGATGGCGCGGTCGGCGCTGAACATGCCGCAGCGCGCGGTGTTCAGGATAGCGGCGCGCGTCCAGGCGTCCCGATCGGCCCACAGCGCTTCAACCTGCTGCTGGGCGTTGAGATAGTGACGGAAATCGGCCAGCACCAGATAAGGATCGCCGCCCTCCGGCCCCAGGCTGTGCGTCAGCGCGGCGAAGGCGGTCCGGTCGCCGTCGCTGAACGTGCCGTCCTCCAGCGCGGTCAGCGCCCGATCAAGCTGCGCATCCTTTTTACGCCATGTTGTCGGTGCGTAACCCGCCTGCTTCAGCGCGCTGACCTGCTCGACGGTATGACCGAAAATAAAGATATTCTCCTCGCCGACCTGCTGGGCAATCTCCACATTTGCGCCGTCCAGCGTGCCAATTGTCAGCGCGCCGTTGAGCGCCAGCTTCATATTGCCGGTGCCGGAAGCCTCTTTGCCCGCCGTAGAGATCTGTTCGGAGAGATCGGCGGCCGGGATAAGCCGCTCCGCTACAGAGACGTTGTAGTCGGGAATAAATACGATTTTAAGGCGATCGCCGACGCGCGGATCGGCGTTGACCACCGCGGCCACCTTATTGATGGCATAGATGATATTTTTCGCCAGCGCATAGCCCGGCGCAGCTTTGGCCCCGAACAGCATCACGCGCGGCGTCAGGTTCGCCTGCGGATCGCTGACCAGGGTTTGCCACAGGGCGATGATATGCAGCAGCATCAGATGCTGGCGCTTATATTCATGCAGACGCTTAATTTGTACGTCGAACAGCGCGTCGGGCTGAACGCGAATACCGGTTTGTTCGGCGATCCAGCGCGTCAGAGCGGCCTTATTCTCCTGTTTGATGGCACGATACTCCGCGCGAAACGCCGCATCCTCCGCCAGCGGTGCCAGATCGCTGAGCGCATCCAGATCGTTAAGCCAGGGGCGACGTAGGGTTTTGCCGATCAGCGCGGCCAGCGCCGGGTTGCACTGCTGGATCCAGCGACGCGGCGTGATGCCGTTAGTGACGTTATGGAACTTCTCCGGCCACAGAGCGTGATACGCCGGGAAGAGGTCCTGCACCACCAGCTTCGAGTGCAGCGCCGCTACGCCATTGACCGCGAAGCCGCTGACCACGCAAAGGTTCGCCATGCGCAGCTGCTGATTATGCACCACCGCCAGCTTCGCCCAGATCGCTTCGTTGCCCGGCCAGCGCGCCTCCACCTCTTTTTTCAGCTGTGCGTTGATGGTGTTGATAATCATCATATGGCGCGGCAGCAGCGTGCGTACCAGACGCAGGTTCCAGCACTCCAGCGCCTCCGGCATCAGCGTATGGTTGGTGTAGGCGAAGGTGCGCTGCGTAATGCGCCACGCCTGCTCCCACGACAGCTGATGCTCGTCGAGCAGCAGGCGCAGCAGCTCAGGGATCGCCAGCGTCGGGTGGGTATCGTTAAGCTGGATCACCTCATAGTCGGGCAGCGACTCAATCGCGCGGCCCGCCTGATGATGGCGTCGCAGGATATCGGCCAGGGTACAGGCGCACTGGAAATATTGCTGCATCAGGCGCAGCTTTTTCCCCGCCAGATGGTTGTCGTTGGGGTAGAGCACCTTCGTCAGCTTCTCCGCATCGATACCCTGCTGTTCGGCACGCAGAAAATCGCCGTCGTTAAAGCGTTGCAGATTGAAAGGATGCGCATGTTTTGCCTGCCAGAGGCGCAGCGGCTGGATCACGCCGTTCTGGTAGCCGACAACGGGCAGATCCCAGGCTTCGCCCTGCAACAGAAAAGCGGGTTCCCAGCGCGGAAGGCCGTTCTCCGTCGTGACCTTGCCACCCAGGCCGACCTGCACCGTCAGCGCGGCGTTGTGACGAAACCAGGGGTAGCGGTCACGCCCCCAGTCGTCCGGCTGCTCATGCTGCGCGCCCTCGACAAAATGCTGACGAAACAGGCCGTACTGGTAGTTCAGGCCGTAGCCGATAGCAGGCTGCCCGGTGGTCGCCATGGCGTCGAGAAAACAGGCCGCCAGTCGACCCAGGCCGCCGTTGCCGAGCGCCGGATCGGTCTCGCGCTCCAGCACCTCGCTCAAGTCAACGCCGCAACCGGCGAGCGCGTCGCTGACCGGCTGATACCAGCCCAGGTTGAGCAGGTTATTTCCCGTCAGCCGCCCGGTCAGAAACTCCATGGAGAGATAGTTAACGTGGCGCTGCGGCCCGTTTGCCGCCTGCGCAGGCAGGTCAGCCATCAGCTCGGCCAGCGCGCCGCTGAGTGCGTGCCACCACTGTTGAGGAGTCATCTCCTGCGCGTCGTGCAGACCAAAGCGTTGCCACTGGCGCGTAAGCGCGGCGGTAAAACGGTCGGTGTCGAAGGATTGCGGGTTCATGTGTTGTGCTTCCTGTCAGAACGAAAAGGGTATGCGTGCCAGTGTGCCTGCCGTAGTTCTGGCGCTCCTCCTCCCGCATCAAATTCAGCAGGGAGGATAACGAGGGCGGAGAAGCCAGGGTAAATCTGAAAGCGGCGCAGTAGTGTGATTACACTCGCTTTTGTTAAGGCTGCCTTACAGGTTTGCTTGCATTCACTCATCGAATCGCTGAACGTGTATGAAGATTAATTACGAAGCGTAAAAAAATGATGCGCTAAACGTTAATGGAGAAGCGTGCGCCCATGTTAATACCCTCGAAACTCAGTCGACCCGTTCGCCTTGAAAGCACCGTCACCCGCGATCGCCTGCTGCAAAAGCTCACCGCAGCGGCCAACTATCGGCTGGTTTTGATCACCAGCCCGGCGGGTTACGGCAAAACCACGCTGGTATCCCAGTGGGCGGCGGATAAAAAGGAGCTGGGCTGGTATTCATTAGACGAGGGCGACAATCAGCCGGAGCGTTTTGCTGATTATCTTATCGCGGCGCTGCAACAGGCGACGCAGGGGGGCTGCCGTCGCAGCGAAACGCTGGCGCAAAAGCGGCAGTACGTTAACCTCAACGCGCTGTTCGCCCAGCTGTTTATTGAGCTGACCGAATGGCGGCAGCCGCTCTGGCTGATTATTGATGACTATCATCACATCACTAATCCCGCGATCCATGAGGCGATGCGTTTTTTTCTGCGCCATCAGCCCGACAACCTTACGCTGGTGGTGCTGTCGCGCAATCTGCCGCAGCTCGGCATCGCCAATCTGCGCGTGCGCGAGCAGCTGCTTGAACTGGGCAGTCAGCAGCTGGCGTTTACCCATCACGAAGCGAAGCAGTTTTTTGACCGTCGGCTGAGCGCGCCGCTCGCCACCGAGGAGAGCGGACGCCTGTGCGACGATGTCGCGGGCTGGGCGACCGCGCTGCAGCTGATCGCGCTCTCTGCGCGTCAGGGCGGCGGCTCGGCGCAGGATTCCGCCCGACGGCTCTCCGGCATCAACGCCAGCCACCTTGCCGACTATCTGGTGGAAGAGGTGCTGGATAATGTCGACGACGCGACGCGTCATTTTCTGCTGAAGACCGCACTGCTGCGCTCCATGAATGATGCGCTCGTCGCCAGCGTGACGGGTGAAGCCAACGGGCGCATGCGGCTGGAGGAGATTGAGCGGCAGGGACTCTTCCTGCAGCGTATGGATGATTCAGGACAGTGGTTCAGCTATCACCCGCTGTTTGGCTCTTTTTTGCGCCAGCGCTGTCAGTGGGAGCTGGCAGCCGAGCTGCCTGCGGTGCATCGCGCGGCAGCCGAAAGCTGGGTGGCGCAGGGATTTCCCGGCGAGGCGATTGGTCATGCGCTCGCCTCCGGCGATGTCGATATGCTGCGCGACGTGCTGCTGGAGCACGCCTGGACGCTGTTTAATCAGAGCGAACTGGCGCTGCTGGAGACCTCCCTTAAGGCGCTGCCCTGGACGATGCTGCTGGAAAATCCCAGGCTGGTGCTGCTGCAGGCCTGGCTGATGCAGAGCCAGCATCGCTTTTCTGAAGTCAACCTGCTGCTGGCGAAGTTCGAGCAGGCGTGCAACTGCGAGATCGATGCGGCGCTGCAGGGCGAATTCAACGCCGTGCGCGCACAGGTGGCGATCAACGACGGCAACACCGAAGAGGCGGAGCGGCTTGCCCAGCTGGCGCTGGAGACGCTGCCTGAAACCCGTCGCTACAGCCGCATCGTCGCTACATCGGTGCATGGCGAAGTGATGCACTGCAAAGGCGAGCTGAGTCGTTCGCTGGCGCTGATGCGTCAGACCGAACATATGGCGCGGCGAGATGAAGCCTGGCACTACGTGCTCTGGAGTCTGATCCAGCAAAGCGAAATCCTTTTCGCGCAGGGATTCCTGCAGGCCGCCTGGGAGATTCAGGAGAAAGGGTTCGTGCTGGTGGGCGAGCAGCATCTGGCGCAGTTCCCGCTACACGAGTTTTTGCTGCGCATTCGCGCCCAGCTGATGTGGGCGTGGGGCCGGCTGGACGAGGCGGAGCAGGCGGCGCGTGAAGGAATGAAAGTATTGAAAGGCTACCCGCCGCAGCAGCAGATCCAGTGTCTGGGGCTGCTGGTGCAGTGCTCGCTGGCGCGCGGCAATCTGGATAACGCGCGCAGCTATCTTAACCGTCTGGAAAATCTGCTGAACAACGGCAGCCTGCACAGCGACTGGATCGCTAACGCCGACAAAGTCAGAGTGATCTACTGGCAGATGACGGGCGATGCGCAGAGCGCCAGCCACTGGATGCGGCATACCGCCAAGCCCGCCTTTGCCAATAATCACTTCTTACAGGGACAGTGGCGCAACGTGGCGCGGGCGCAGATCCTGCAGGGAAATCTCACTCAGGCGGAAGTGGTGCTTGAAGAGCTCAACGAGAACGCACGCGCGCTGCGCCTGATGAGCGATATGAACCGCAACCTGCTGCTGCTCAATCAGATTTACTGGCAGACCGGGCGTAAAGCCGAAGCGCAGCGCACGTTAATCGAAGCCCTGAAGCTGGCGCGCAGCACCGGCTTTATCAGCCACTTTGTTATTGAAGGCGAGATCATGGCGCAGCAGCTGCGTCAGCTTATTCAGCTCAACACGCTGGAGGAGCTGGATAACCATCGCGCGCGCCGCATCCTCAATGAGATCAACAAATACCATCGCCATAAGTTTGCCCATTTCGATGAGGGCTTCGTCAGCCGCTTACTGAATCATCCTGACGTGCCGGAGCTGATCCGCACCAGTCCCCTTACGCAGCGCGAATGGCAGGTACTGGGCCTGATCTACTCCGGCTACAGCAACGATCAAATCGCCAGCGAGCTTGATGTCGCCGCTACCACCATTAAAACCCATATCCGTAACCTCTATCAGAAGCTGGGCGTGACCCAGCGCGCCGACGCGATGCATCAGGCGCAATCGATGTTGAAAATGATGGGTTACGTATAGCTGCGTCCCTGGCTTTAACTGTCGTCGCCTGAAACAAAGCTGCCGTTGAGTTGCCAGCTCTCCTGCTCATTCACGTTGGTCGCGTCGGCGGACATCCAGGCGGCGATCGTCACTTTAGCGCGCATAACCCTGCCTGTGGCGGGACGGCCATCCTGCCAGAAGGTCAGCACGGCTCCCGGCGTAAAGGCCATTTCGTTCTCCTCTTTGCCCGCGTTGCCGATTTTCGCCTGACGATCGTCGATAAAGAGATCGTGCAGCAGCAGCGTCGCCCGGCCCGAGGCGCCAAAGCGGTAACTGCCGCTCTCTTTTGCTGGTCCGATAAACTGCAGCGTCAGCCGGGCAGGGCGATCGCAGGTCATGAGAATATCCAGATCGCGCGGTTCTCCGACGCGTAGCTCGCTGTCGGAGAGCCGGTTGCCCGACCTTGTCAGCAGTTCGCCGCGGGTAACCGGAGCATAAATAATCTGCGCGTCGCTGAGCTGGAGCTGGCACGCTGCGCTGGCGTCTGCAGCGGCAAGCAACCCAGCCGCCAGCGTCAGGGAAAGAAGTAGAAGTTGTTTCACGTTACACATCTCGCAGAAAGGGAGGCATAAAGGGCGCCTGGGCCCGCAACCCATGGCGAAGTCAGCGTGATAACGCAACGCTTTCCGTCTGACCGCTGCGCGTAAAGCCTGTCGTCAGGCAGATCGTCGAAAAAGATCGTGCCGTCTTCGTTAACAAATGCCAGCAGCAGCCCTTTTTCATCTTTTACGGCGCTGCCCGGCGCGGGCTTTTCATTGGCAGGAAAGCTCAGCAGCGTGCGACGCACGGTGAAAGCGGGAAGCGTCACAGGAACAACAGCGCCGCGGTAGGGCAAGACGTCAATAATGCCGCCAGGAACCTGAACATTTTTCGGCAGGCTTGTCGGGTTGATGTGCACCGTATTCTTCTGCCAGGGCATCCATGATGAAATGGCATAGCCGCCGCGGTCGCTCCACACGGCGCCGGCGGGCGTCCGCATCTCGACGTCCGGCAGGGCATTGTTGAGTGAAATAACGCTAAACGTATCGCCCACGCTACGCGGCGTGAAGGTCAGCCCTTCGCTATGCAGCACCGCGCCGCCGCGCGCGCCAGCATTGAAGCTGGTGCTGGTATCGCTGCGGGACGCGCCGCCGCTTAGCTGGGTATATTTACTTGTCCAGCTGGCCGATCCAGCCAGAGAGGGATCGTCGCGCTGATTTTTCTCGCTCGACAGGCTCCATGCGAATTTATCGTTCAGGCTTTGATCGTAGCCGATGCCGCCCTGGGATCTCCCGTCATTGCTGTTAATCCAGCCGCGCAGGCTGCGGTTTTCTCCCAGCGGCAGCGAAAAACTGAGATAAGCGTAACGATTATCATAATGACGCCGATCGCTTGTCAGCCGGTTTTTCTGTACGCCCAGGTTGACGTTGACCTTGCCAAAGGCGCGTCCCCATGCCTGCGTATACCCCAGCATATCGCCGCCTTGCCAGCTGCGGGCCTGACTGCCGGTAAACGAGAAAACGCCCAGCCAGTCATGGCTGTAACTCACGCCTGCCGCATATTGCGATTTGATTTGCCCGGTTTCTGCGGCGGTTTTATGAGAGGACCAGGAGCTGCTGGTATCAACATAGTTACGGCTGCGGGTATTCATTGAGGCGGTCAGCGAGAGTCGCTGAGTCACGGGATAAATCAGCCCGGCCTGATGATTAAGTCCCTGCTTTCTTCCTTCGCTGTCTGCGCCTTTATGCGCAAGGGACCAGGTCTGCGACAGGGTCGCCAGCAGGTATTCGGAAAGCCGTACAGAGGCGCGCCAGCCTCCTGCCTGATAGGCTTCGCTTACCAGCCCGCCAACGCCAACCGCCATCCTCGGATGCTGAAAAATGCCCGTTGACCCCAACAGCAACGGATATTTCTCTTGCGTCAAACGCAGCTGTCCCAGCGCCAGAGAGGTCCCCATATCAAGCAGGAGCGTTTCCGGCATCGCCTGGATAACGGGAAAGGTTTGCTGTTGTTGATTACCGCTCTCATCGCGAATGATGATAACAAAATCATCCTGATGATTAAGCGCAGGTATCCTGCTCAGTCTGTTCATACCGGCAGTGACGGTAAAGGTTTTTAGCAAAACGTTGCCCTGCCAGACTTCAGCGCTGCCTGCCTGGGGAATAAGCACGTTGAGACTGACAAGATTCATGCCGCCATTTTGGGTGGCGCGTTCCGGCACGATTTGTGCGCCGGTCAGCGTAATGCCTGAGAAGAGAGCGTCGCTGGAGATAATTTCACCGACCTGTATAACCGACGCCCAGGCCGGAACCGATCGCTGCCCGTAGCTGTAAAGGCGGGTGAAGGTGTTTTGATTATCAAGCGCCGAATAGCTCTGCCCGCTGCGAAGGATCCAGTGGCTGATATTCGCGCCGACTTCTGACGTCAGCGATTGAGAATGATGGTTTTCGCCGCTACGGCTCTGAAACTGATAGTGTCTGGCATCGTAATTAACGATAGCCGCCTTGCCGCCGGTCGCATACTGTACCTCCCGCAGCAGGCTGCTAACGGGGACCTGTAGCTGCAAACGGCTACGCCTGACCTCTTCTTTGATGTTTATTTTACTGCTCGCCAGTGGCTTCAGGCAGGCAGGTCTGTATCCATCAAAGCTGAGCGAATCGATGCCCAGCTTGCGCAGCAGCGCCTCGTTCCAGCAGGGCGAGCCAGCGCTGTCAAAAATAAGCCGATACACGCCTTTATTTTTCCCGTTGACGCTAATATTCACGGCGTTCTCGCCGGGAAAGAAATGTGCTCCAGCCTCAAACAACGCCGCTGCGCTGGGATCATAACCAAGCGATGCGAGCATCTCTCTGTCATATTTTACCGTCGCCGCCGCGCTGGCTGAGGTCATAACCGCAGCGACAGCTGTTAAGATAACTGTTCTCATCATCTTGGTTTCAGCCTTAGTTCATAAGGCGCGGTCAGAATGCCAAACCGGGTGACGGGATGGAGCCGGATGGTTTGCGGGTAACTGGCGCCTTGAGGCAGCGCAAGCGTGAGGGTTTCGTTTGGCAAAATATACGTTTTTGGCAATTCCACCTTTGTTTTGCCTGGCAACAGATCGACCTGCGTCGTCAGTCTGACAACATAGCGCGTTGGGTTTTTAATAGTGAGCGACGTGCCGGCACGCTGGGATATTAACCCTTGCCATGGCGAGGTATTCAGCGGCAGGCTCGCCGGAGAGAGAATGACGGGAATATTCTGACCAATAGTCACGCGCGCGCGGTTATTTTTGCCGTCGTCAATGGGAACGGTGGTGAAATTAATACGCTGCATGGTTTGGCTGGCTAATTTAACGCCATCCTTCAACACTACTCGCACCTGCTGCTTATTTCCGCCGTCGACCCGCACAAGTTGCGGCGTGATTATTAATTTATTTACAGGATCTTCAGGAATAGTCTGCAAACTGCTGTGCAGTAAGGCTGTACAGCAGTCTGTATTTTCAACATCGATAGTCGCCTCACGATTTTCATCATCAATAAACACCACCGGAACCTGAGGTTTCATACCCGCCGCAATAGCGCTGGAAGAGAATAAAAAGAGAAGGGCAATAATAAATCGGTTTTTAAGTAGCATAGGATTAGCATCATTTAAAAAAAATAAGCGAAGGCAATAAGCCTTCGCAAAAAGAAACTAATAATCAGATATAGACAACAGAGAACGTCACGTTGCCGTCAATGTTGATCGCTTCGCCTCCCGGATACTGAGAGCTTTTCTTCAGAACAATCGCCGGGGTGATCGTATAGCTGGCATTGGTCACCGCCGCAGGCGTACTGGCGCTGGCGCTAGTCGCAAGGGAGAAATAACCGTTTTTCTCTAAAGAAAACCTTTTACTTGGTGAAACAGTAAGAACATTCCAGGTTATTTTATCGCTGCTTGTGAGCACATTGCTACTGGCTGCGCCGTTCAGTTTCGCCTCGCTCAGACTCAATTGCAGAAAGCCGACTTTTTTATCTGTGCTGTGCGTACCAATTCCAAAGAGAGAGGCATTAGTTGTAGCGGTCCCCATGTTCACGCCCATATCGCTTTGCACTTCCGCCGTGGTCATTGCGCTGGCGGCGCGGTTGTCAGTTACCTGAACCGCGACGGCAGTAGCCCCACTGCAGGCCAGATCCAGGGTAAGCGGGTCGCCCATTTTTGAGTTAATCGGCTGCGTCAGGCTTGCAGCGGAAATAGTTGAAAAGTCAAAAGATGCAGCGCTCAGCGAAATATCACAGGCCGTCGGTTGAATGGAACCTTTTACAGCCAGCGTGGCAGTGGTCGCAGCAAAACCTGCAAAACTCGCCGTTCCCAACGCTACAGAAATAACAGAGGATAAAATAATCTTGCGCATAGTATTCCTTTCTTTATTAAAGACTCCCGTACGAAAGGGTCATAAAAATAATATCGATTTAAAAACTTAATATTATGACCTCGCGTTAAACCTGAATATGCTGCGAAACATAAAAGGCTAAAAACATGTTTCGCAACGTTTTTATAACGATATGACGTTAATCGTTAAGGTAATTCAGGTTTCAAGGCATGATAACATTTGAAAACGGTCGGGATACCCAGTGCAGGCCATAATCCACTCCCGCATTAGAAAGGAAGTAATGATGAAGTTAATTAATTGTACCTTTCCTTATTAAAGGGACGTATAAAGGGAAAACAACGCCGCCAGGGCAACAGATGATTAACAAGCAGAGCCAGATGAGGATATATTTAGAGAGCGGAACAGGCAGATTCAGAAATTTGCTGGTTTACACTTTATGCTAACCTGCCATCTTATTCGCCCCGTTTGGCGCCTGCGCCGAATAATTAAAACCAGGCCCGATGGGGCCTGGTTCTTTCACTAAAGCAGAAAAGAATAAAACGATCGCTGGTCGCTAGAGGCTTGTCCGCGTCGGATAAACCGTTTCTGTTAATACGCCGCGACGGTCGAAACGCCTCATGCCCAGCCACAGCAGCGCCGTAGCGAACCAGCCTATGATCCAGGAGACATCATTCCCGGCGAAGATCCAGGTCAGCGAGCCATGGTGCAGCGGGTTGTCGATAAACGGCAGCTGGATCAGGACGCCAATAAAGTAGGTCGCAATACCCGGCCAGTTCCAGCGGCCATACCGTCCGTCAGGCTGCGACAGCGCGGGGATATCAATATGGCCTTTGGTGATCAGGTAAAAATCGGTCAGGCTGATGGCGCTCCAGGGTACGAAAAACGCCAGCAGGAACAGCAGGAAATGGGTAAAGGACTTGAGGAAAGCGGGCTCGCTGACCAGCGCGATAACGCAGGCGATCGCCACCATCAGCACCACAAAGCTAATCCGTCCGCGCTGGCTCAGAGAGGTCTGGCGACTGAAGCCGGAAACAATCGTGGTCAGCGACATAAAGCTGCCGTAGGCATTCAGCGTGGTAAAGGTAATCTTGCCGAAGCAGATAGCGAAATAGATCACCATCGCCATAGTGGCGCTGCTGCCTAATCCAACGATATAGCCGACCTCATTGCCGGAAAACGCGCTGCCCGCGATGGCCGCGACGATAACGCCGAGCGTCATTGAGGCCTGCGTGCCCAGCACGGTGCCGAAAAACACGGAGCCGAACAAGCGCCTGGCGGACACATCTTCCGGCAGGTAGCGCGAATAGTCAGAGACGTAGGGACAAAATGCGATCTGCCATGAGGACGAGAGGGAGACGGCGAGTAAAAAGGTGGAGAAGGCGAAGTGGCGGTTCTGCCAGACCTGCGTCAGGTCGTGCGTCGACAGCAGCGTGATAAACAGATAGAGGAAAGCGAGCACGCCAATAACGCTCGCGACTTTACCCAGCTTATGGATCACCCGGTAGCCCAGTACCGCAATCACCACAATAATCAGGCTGAACAGGATCATACCGGCGGCATTATTGATGTGCAGCAGCTTCGCCATCGCCTGGCCGGCGAGCACCGTGCCGCTGGCGGAGAAGCCGATATACATAATGCACACCAGCACCAGCGGGATCACCGCGCCGAACACGCCAAACTGGATGCGGCTGGTGATCATCTGCGGCAGGCCCAGACGCGGCCCCTGTACGGCGTGCAGCGCCATTACCGCCGCGCCGATAATCTGGCCGACAAGCAGGCCGATCAGCGACCAGATCACATCGCCGCCCAGTACCACGGCGAGCGCGCCGGTCACAATAGCCGTAATTTGCAGGTTGCCGCCAAACCATAGCGTGAACTGACTGAACGGATGTCCGTGGCGTTCGCGGTGGGGAATAAAATCAATCGATCGGGTTTCAGAAAGCCGCTTGCTCTCGCTGTCCGAACGCTCTGTTGCAGGAAGTTCCGCTGACATAGTTTCCTCGCTAAGCTGGGTTGTTAGTTATTATCTGCCCTTTGTTAACCGTTGTGATGCAAGATGTATATACATGTACGGATGTTGTCATGCGGCTGTAAAACTTACAAGGCGGCGGGTCATTGGAAATTGTGATGGCGCTGGCAAGCCTGACATCAGGAACAGGAGAAAAGAAAGCGGGAATATGCTACATAAGCGCACTCCGCCGTCGTGATAAACGGGGCAGGTTGAGAAGAACGGGCTAACCTGCATGAAGCGCAGGATTTACCCGCAAGATTATTGTATAGTCCGCGCTTTTTGGAGGTTTCCCTTGCTTAACTCATCCACACGCCTGAACAAATACATCAGCGAAAGCGGTATCTGTTCACGCCGCGACGCCGATCGCTATATCGAACAGGGCAACGTGTTTATCAACGGCAAACGTGCCGCTGTCGGCGCGCAGGTCTTTCCGGGTGACAGCGTCAAGGTAAACGGCCAACTGATCGAGCCGCGCAGCGAAGAGAATCTGGTGCTGATTGCGCTGAACAAGCCGGTCGGCATTATCACAACGATGGAAGAGGGCGAGCGCGACAATATCCGCGACTTCGTCAACCACAGCGAACGCATCTTCCCCATTGGCCGCCTGGACAAAGATTCCCAGGGGCTGATCTTCCTGACTAACAACGGCGATCTGGTCAACAAGATCCTGCGTGCGGGCAATAACCATGAGAAAGAGTATGTGGTGACCGTGGATAAGCCGATCACCGACGAGTTTATCGTCGGCATGGGCGCAGGCGTGCCGATGCTCGGCACCGTGACCAAAAAATGCAAGGTGGTCAAAGAGTCCGCTTTCGTGTTTCGCATTACGCTGGTGCAGGGCCTGAACCGCCAGATTCGCCGCATGTGCAAGCACTTCGGCTTTGAGGTGACGAAGCTGGAGCGCACGCGCATCATGAACGTTAACCTCAAAGGCATCCCGCTGGGCGAATGGCGCGATCTTACCGACGACGAACTGGCTGAGCTGTTTAAGCTGGTCGAAAACTCCTCCTCCGAGGATAAACCCGCGAAGAAAAAAACGCCGGCCAAAAGCAGCGCGGTGAAAAAGCCGGTAATCAGCAGCGCGCCGAAGAAAAGCGAAAAGAGCGATGAGCGCGCAGGCAACCGCAAACGCTTTACCCAGCCAGGACGCAAAAAGAAAGGACGTTAAAGCCTTCTCCACAAGGGCGTCAGCGCCTCAAGGAGCGGTTCGGGCGACACCGGCGCGCCGCCCGACCGCCAGGCGTGCTGGAACTCCGCAATCTCAATGCCTGAAAAGGGACTCTCTGCGAGCGCGTCACAGCAGGCGGAGAGATCCGCCAGCGTCAGGCCGCCTTCGGAGCGGTAATCCGTCGGGACGATGCCCGGTTCCAGCACGTCGCAGTCCAGATGCAGATAAACCGGCCGGCCAGCCACCGCTTTTCGCAGGCGTTCCGCAACATCGGGTCCGGGCGCAATCAGCGGGATGTTGTGCTGCGCGATCAGATCCTTTTCAAAGGGGTCCAGATCGCGCTGGCCGACCAGCACCAGCTGATCGAGACGCAGCCCGCTTCCCAGCCCGGAAAGCCACAGCCCGGCGGGCCCCGAGAGTGCCAGGCCGCCCAGAAAACCTGAGGTAGACGATTCAGGCGTATTGAGATCGCCATGGGCGTCAAACCACAACACACAGGCGTCAGGATGATATTTCGCCAGCGCAGGCAGGGTCGCCAGCGAGACGGCGCAGCGGCTGGTGGCGGCCACGGAGATCGCCCCGGCGCTGAAAATCTGTTCAAAGCGGGCGCGCATCGCCTGCAAATCGGGCAGCGCTGCCGTCAGCGCTTCACGCCAGTCCGCTTTGGTCGCCGCCGCGGGGGAGCCGATAACCACCGGCGTAGCGCCGCTGCGTTGCGCCAGTTGTTCGCCGATAGCTTTTGCGCCCGGTATCGCCAAATCGTTGTGGTCGCCAGCGACGCCCTGAAAAATCGTACAGGCCACTTTTCTTTTCATCACCTATATCCTTGATTAAAAAGCCGTTTAACGCTTTACCGCGATACGTGATAGAGTAGACGCAAAAAAATCACCATTACCTCTAGACGACCGGTCTAATAAAGGCTATCTTTATCCCATGAACACAGTCGCTCACAAACACAGAGAAGACATCCGCGAACATATTCTTGCGACAGGCCAACGCATTATGGCCAGCAAAGGATACTCGGCTGTCGGTCTCAACGAGATCCTGACCGAAGCAGGCGTGCCGAAAGGCTCTTTCTATCACTACTTTGGTTCGAAAGACGCTTTTGGCGTCGCCATGCTGGAAAGCTATTTTGAAGAGTATCTCGCCAGTATGGATAAGACGCTGGGCCAGCCTAACTGCACGATGCAGCAAAGGCTTATGCATTACTGGCAACAGTGGCAGGATACGCAATCTTTTCAGGACTGCCAGGGTAAATGTCTGGCCGTCAAGCTGGGCGCTGAAGTCGCCGATCTCTCTGAGGCGATGCGGCAGACCCTGCAAAAGGGAACAGCCGGGATCGTAGCACGTCTGACTGACGCCATTGAGGCGGGTGTAGCGGAAGGTTCGCTCCATATCGAACAGAAGCCAGACGTTGTGGCGGAAAGTCTTTATCAGCTCTGGCTGGGTGCCAGCGTGATGGTCAAGATTGTTCGCAACAAGCAGCCCTTTGAGTCAGCCATGGTGCTGACGCAGCAAAGTCTTAACGCTGCCTCCTGAGGAGGCAGCACAACAGGTCGGAGACGGCTTTTTTTTATCAGCAAAATCTAGACGACTGGTCTACTATTTAAATGTCACATTCACAACGCGGAGAACGGATATGAAAGTACTTATGGTTTTGACCTCACACGATCGGCTGGGCGATACCGGACGTAAAACCGGCTTCTGGCTGGAAGAGCTGGCCGCGCCTTACTACGCCTTCAAAGATGCTGGCGCCGATATTACCCTGGCCTCGCCGAAAGGCGGCAACCCGCCGCTGGATCCAAAAAGCAATGAGCCCGATTTCCAGACAGAGCTGACGCATCGCTTTGAAGCGGACGCGGAAGCCAACGCGCAGCTGGCGTCGACGGTGCGCCTGGATAGCGTTTCCGCCGCTGATTTCGACACGGTGTTCTATCCGGGCGGCCACGGCCCGTTATGGGACCTGGCGGAAGACAGTCACTCAATCGCCCTGATTGAACGCTTTATCGAAGCAGGCAAACCCGTTGCGCTGGTCTGTCATGCGCCAGGCGTACTGCGCCATGTGAAAACCTCAGCAGGCCGTCCGCTGGTCGAGGGCAAAAAAGTCACCGGCTTCGCCAACAGCGAAGAGGAAGGCGTTGGCCTGACGAACATCGTGCCTTTCCTGGTGGAAGACGAGCTGATCGCCAAAGGGGGCCTCTATTCTAAAGGCGAAGACTGGGGGTCGTATGTCGTTCAGGATGGCCTGCTGATCACCGGCCAGAACCCGGGCTCTTCGGCGGCAACGGCGGCGCAGCTGCTGAAAACGTTAGCTAAATAATCGCTTAGCCTGCGGCGGCGCGCCGCCGCAGAATCGACTAATTCACTGTCCCGGCAGAGCGAAAGCGTGCGACGGCCGTTTCCAGACCTGATGAGAGAAGAGAATAATGAAAAAATCTTTTGCTGCGCTGGCGTTCAGCCTGGCGGTCTCTGCTTATGCGCAAAGCGCGCTGGCCGAGCCGGTTAAAAATGTAGTGCTGGTGCATGGCGCCTTTGCCGACGGTTCCGGCTGGGATCCGGTGGCGCGTATTCTGGATAAAGATGGCTATAAGGTCGCTATCGTGCAGGAGCCGCAAACCTCGCTGGCCGACGATGTCGCCGCAACCCGACGCGTACTGGCTCAGCAGAGTGGCAAAACATTGCTGGTCGGACACAGCTACGGCGGCATGATCATCAGCGATGCGGGAAACAGCCCGTCGGTGGCCGGTCTGGTATACGTCGCGGCGTTTCAGCCTGACAAGGGCGAAAGTCTGCTCAGCCTGGCGGGCAAGTACCCGCCGGCGGGCAAGGCGATCGCTGAAACGCCGGATCACTTTCTCTTTATCAAACCTGAGAAATTCCGCGCCGATTTCGCCGCGGATCTCCCTGCCGAACAGGCCGCAATGATGGCGCGCGCCCAGGTGATGCCTGCGGTCGCCGCGTTTAATAGTGCTGCCGGGCAGCCCGCCTGGCGCGTCAAGCCGAGCTGGGCCATCGTCGCCACTCAGGATCGCTCCATCAATCCTCAACTGGAGCGCTTTATGGCGACGCGCGCCCACAGTAAAACATCTGAGGTTGAGGGCAGCCATGCGATTTACGCCTCACAGCCGGCGAAAATCGCCGCGGTTATCGAACGCGCGGCGCAGCAGCTGTCACAGTAACGTTTCATAGAGCAGACGGCGGGCGCAACGAGCGACGCCCGCCGCCTGCTCAGATAACCGCAATCTGCTTTTGTGCCAGCAGTTCACGCATCTCCGCATCCGGCTCGCCGTCGACCACCAGCGTGCTGGCCAGCGTCAAATCGCCGATGGCAAATGCCGAGGCTGAATTCATTTTCTCCTGCGAAACCATCACCACCGTTTCCGACGCGCGCGCCGCCAGTGCCCGTTTAACCCCTGCCTCTTCGTAGTTGCCGGTGGTTAATCCCGCGCTTTTGTGTACGCCCGTCACGCCCATAAAAAAGAGATCGGCATTGATGCGCGCCACGGACTCCAGCACTGATGCGCCGACCGCGACCACGGAATGACGATAGAGCAGGCCGCCAATCATAATCACCTCGACCTGAGGATAATCGACCAGCGCCATGGCGATGCTCGGGCTGTGGGTCACGGCAGTAAACGCCAGATCCAGTGGCAGCTGGCGCACCATCGCCTCAGTGGTCGTGCCACCGTCAATAATCACGACCTGCCCCGGCTGAATAAGCCCGACCGCTTTTTGCGCGATGAGCCTTTTTGAGCCTGTTTGCACGTTTTTGCGTGTTTCAAACGGGGCGACTGCGGCTGAAACCGGCAGCGCGCCGCCGTGTACGCGCTGTAGCAACCCTTCTGCCGCCAGCTCCCGCAGATCGCGCCGAACAGAGTCTTCTGAGACGTTAAATCGCTGGCTCAGCTCGCTGGACATGACCTGTTTCTCTGCGGCAAGGATCGCCAGAATCTGCTGTTTGCGCTGTGAACTCAGCATAATTACAACCTTTGTTTTTTCTTGATATTGCACGATTGTGCATGATAGCGTGCTTTCTGTCACTACCTTGAGGAGAAAACATGCAGCCGAAAATACGCCATATGCGTGAGCAACTGTTATCCGATAACTGGTACACGCTAAAGAAATATACCTTTGAACAGCAGCGCGCCGATGGCAGCTGGCAGGAGCAGAGCCGCGAGGCCTACGATCGCGGCAATGGCGCCGTGATCCTGCTCTACAACCGCGCGAAAAAGCACGTGGTGCTGACCCGACAGTTTCGCCTGCCAGTCTATATCAACGGCCACAACGGCTATTTGATCGAGGCGGCGGCGGGTCTGCTTGATAACGCTTCGCCAGAAGCGCGCATTAGGGCAGAAGCGGAAGAGGAGACGGGCTTCCGGGTCACGCAGATTGAAAAGGTGCTGGAAGCCTACATGAGCCCCGGCTCGGTGACGGAAAAACTCTATTTTTTCATTGCCGAATACAGCGACAGCGATCGCCGCGGCGCTGGCGGCGGACTGGCGGAAGAAGGCGAAGAGATCGACGTGCTGGAATGGCCTTTCAGCGGCGCGCTGGAGGCGGTACGCAGCGGCGAGATTGAGGATGCGAAAACCATCATTTTGCTGCAGTACCTGGCGCTCAACGACATTTTTCAGGAGAAAAATCGATGCTGATTCTGATTGCAGGACCGGTTCGCAGCGGCACGAATGGCGACCAGGCGTTGATTCACGCCAACCTTGAGAAGATGAACCGTATGGCGCTGGCGATCTATCAACGCGGCCATACGCCTGTTATCGGCGAGTGGCTGGCGCTGCCGCTGGCCGCCACCGCCGGATCTACGCGCATCGGCGACGAGATCAGCGAGGCTTTTCTCTATCCGGTCGCGCATCGCTTAATCGCCTGCTGCGACGCTATTCTGCGCATGCCTGGCGCGTCGAAGGGTGCCGATAATGATGTTCGCCTCGGCCAGTCGCTGGGGCTGCAGATTTTCACCTCACCAGAGAGCCTTCCTGCCGCAGAGGCGTGATCGCGTGGGAAATAGCGTCCAAACCAGGCAGAGGCAAAAGCATTTTCAGGAGATTCCTGGAGACAATTAATTAAACATCCCCATCGACATTGTTGAAGAGAAATATCAACAGGCGCGGCTGGCGAAATTAATGCACGCCGCATTCGCTCTATTTTCCCGCCGATTAAAAGGGGATAAAAAGTTAAATTTCATCTGGCTGTCATACGTTGCGGATAAAGTCAGGCGTTGCGGATCAGTTTGCGCCGCACGCGTCTGGCAAACCTTTCTGATATTAACGGATCTCAGATGGAAACCATAACTTCCCCGGTAGGTAAGGGTGCGGTCAACCGGCCTCAGGATGTCGTCGTCGTGCAAAAATTACTGCGTGAAAACGGCTTCCCTGCGCTCAGGGTCGACGGAATCTGCGGCAGTAATACCCTTAAAGCCATTATCGATTACCAGAAACGTCTTTATCATCTGCCCGACGGGATAGTGACGCCAGGCAGGAAAACGTTGCAGCACCTGACGCAAAACGCCTCGCCGCCGTGCGGGCCGCAGGGCGCGACCAGCACGAACCGGCAGGGCACGCGGCGCCAGCCGCGCCAGATACTGCCCAGCTACCGCTGCCTGCGCCTGCTGATGCAGTATGAGCAGCTGCACACCTTGCCCTACGATGACCAGACCTCCATGACTATCGACAGCTGGACCAGCGGCGCCACCATCGGTTACGGTCACTGGATAAGCCGTAAGAGCGATTTTGCGCAATATAAAGAAGGAATTTCAGAGAGCGACGCCGAGGCATTATTCGCGCGCGATCTGAAACCCTTTATTGCGACGGTGCGCGACTATGTGAAGGTGGATTTAACCCAGAACGAATTTGACGCGTTATTAATCTTCGCGTTCAATATCGGCAGCAGAGACGATCGGCATCATGCGGGATTTTACTACTCCACCGTTTTGAAAATAATAAACGGTGAGTCAGGCGAAAACCTTGATAACGCCTGGATGCGTTATACGCTTTCGCACGGCAAACCGATGCGCGGGCTAATTAACCGGCGAAAAAGCGAACTGAAGGTATACCACGAAGGAGTTTATCTAAAAATATGAAAAAGCTGATGGCGCTATGTCTGCTGGCCTGCTCATTTCACTCTCTGGCGCAGGATAATAAGCCCTTTTTCCAGAGCAAAAGCTATAACGTCTATCTCTCCCTGGGGAAATGCACCGCCGAGGATATTGAGTGCGACCAGGTCACCTACCATGCGGTGAATAAAAATAATCACCACCAGCTGACCCTGAAAGGCTCGACGCTGAATATCGGGCCGTCGCGCGACTTTCGCGGCTATATCTTCCGCCAGGCGCCCTACACCTACGTGCTGGCTCCGGCGGAAGAGGGCAGCAGCGATAACAGCGCCTGGTTCCTGCAGGTTACCAAAACCACACCGCACGGCGACGATGTGGTTTTCCGGGAAAACGGCAGCGTCAGTCGTTAAGGCGTAAAGCGCTCAGGCACCTTAACCAGCCAGGTGCCAGCCTGCGTAATCTCCAGCTGTTGCGTCCAGTTTTGCTCGCCTCGCTTCACCGCCAGCTGATAATGGCCCGGCGCCAGCCGTAGCAGTCGCGGCTCGTCAGCGGTGGCAGCGGGCTGCGCCTCGCCGTCAAGAAAGAGAGCGTCGTCCTTCTGAAGATTCAGATAGACGCGCGCCTGGGCGACAGGCGGCTTCGCAGCCGGTGCCGGTAGCGGCGCAGGCGCAGGCGTCGATGATGGCGCGGAGGCAGCGGCCAGCGATGACGCGGGCGCAGGTCTGGGCGGCGGCGTGGCAGCGGGCGAAGCGGGAGTCGCCACAGCGGCCACCGCAGGTTCGCGCGGCGCGGGCCGGGCGACCAGCCAGACCACCACAGCGGCGAGGCCCGCGGCCGCCGCGGCCGCCAGTATCAGCGGACGGCGCGCGGCGCTTTTTCTTCCTGGCTGCACGCTCACCGACTGCGCGGCATCAGGCACCGCAGGCACCGCAGGCACCGCAGGCACCGCAGGCACCGCAGGCACCGCAGGCACCGGCAGCAGGGTGTCAGGGGACGCCGCCACCGGCAACGTTGCCGGGAGCGACGCCGTCGGGGTGGGGATCGCCTCAGGGACAGATGCCGTTTCACGTTCGGCAAGGTCGCGGTCGAGGCTCATCAGCCGCGCCGCCAGCGCCTGAATGCTCTGCGGACGATCTTCGGGCTGCAGCTGCAGCATCTCATCGATCAGCTGCAACAGCGACAGAGAGAAGCCCGGCGGCTGGCGCTGCGCCAGCGGCTGATAGTTATTGCTGATCAGCCGCACGACGCTGACCGGCGGCGGTTCGCCAGCGACCAGCATATGCAGCACCGCGCCGAGGGCGTAGATATCGGTCCAGGGCCCCTGGTCGCCATCGCGTCCCTCGCTGTACTGTTCAATCGGCGCATAGCCGGGCTTGAGCATAATCTCGGTTTTATCGGTGAGATGGCCAATCTCTTTGCATGCCGAGCCAAAGTCGAGCAGCACCGGCAGCATGTTCTCCTGAATCTGAATATTATCCAGCGCGATATCGCGATGCAGATAGCCGTTGTCGTGCAACGTGCGCAAGGCGCTGAGCAGCGGCGGCAGCAGCGAGCGGATCCATGTTTCGTTCACCAGCTGCGGCTCTTTCTGATAGCGGTTTTTCAGGGTGTCGCCGCTGTAAAACTCCGTGACCATATAGGCAGTATCGTTATCCTGCCAGAAGCGCAGCACATGGAGCAGGCCGGGATGGGAGAAACGCGCCAGGATGCGCGCCTCCTGAATAAAGCTGTTCATACCGGCCTGAAATACAGCGACGAAGCGCTCGCTGCGCAGCTGCAGATGCAGGTTCTCCCCGCGCACCGCCATTGAGGCGGGCATATACTCCTTGATCGCCACCCGGCGCTCCAGCTGGTGATCCCAGGCGCTGTAGACGATGCCGAAGCCGCCTTCGCCAATCACCTGCTCAATTTCAAACTCATTAAAGCGATAGCCCTGCGGCAACGCCTGTGAACGGTTGTCGCTCATTGAGAAATTCCCGCCTGTTCCTCGCTGAAGTGGTAGCTGAACTGCGGATGCGCATAGCTGACCCGCAGTGCGCTCCACTGCTGTTTCTCCAGCGTCGCGGTCAGCAGCCGCTCGCTGATCTGCGGCAGCAGCGTCTGGGTCAGGATAGCGTCAACCATGCGCCCGCCCGATTCGGTTTCCTGACAGCGGCTGGCGATCTGCTGCGCCACCTCCGGCGCAAACTCCGCCTGAATGCGGTGATGCGTCAGCAGCCGCTGGCGGATCTGCTCCAGGCGCATCCCGACGATACGCATCAGCATCGCGTCGCTGAGCGGATAGTAGGGGATCACCGTCAGTCGCCCAAGCAGCGCCGCCGGGAACGCCTGGCGCAGCGGCGGGCGCAGCATCGCGGTCAGCGCCTCCGGCTCCGGCAGCAGACTCTCATCGGCGCACAGCCCCTCGATCAGCTCGCTGCCGATATTGGAGGTAAGGATAATGACGCAGTTACGGAAATCGATATGGCGGCCTTCGCCATCCTCCATCCAGCCCTTATCGAACACCTGGAAAAAAAGCTCGTGCACGTCGGCATGCGCTTTTTCAATCTCATCCAGCAGCACCACGCTGTAGGGACGGCGACGTACCGCCTCGGTCAGCACGCCGCCTTCGCCGTAGCCGACATAGCCCGGCGGCGCGCCTTTCAGCGTCGAGACCGTATGCGCTTCCTGGAACTCGCTCATATTAATGGTGATCAGGTTCTGTTCGCCGCCGTAGAGCGCCTCCGCCAGCGCCAGCGCCGTTTCGGTTTTGCCCACGCCGGAGGGTCCGCACAGCAGGAAAACGCCGGTGGGCTTATGGGGATCGTCGAGGCGCGCGTGCGCGGTGCGAATGCGGTGCGCAATGGCGGCCAGCGCGTGAGGCTGGCCGACAACGCGCCGCGCCAGCGCTGCGGGCAGATTGAGCACCGATGCCGCCTCGTCGCGCAGCATGCGGCCGAGCGGAATGCCGGTCCAGTCGGCGACCACGGCGGCGACGACGCTGGCGTCCACCGCCGGGAAGATCAGCGGCGCATCGTCCTGCAGTTGCTGAAGCTGCCGCTGCGCCTCGCTGAGACGGGCGCGCAGCGCCGGATCGTCCTGCGCCGCCGCCAGCTGCTCCGCCCGCAGCGCGATAAGCTGGCGCACCAGCGCCAGCTCCTGTTCACAGCGCGGCTGCAGATCGGCAAACCGCTGCGCCACCTGCGCCAGCGCCGCCTCCGCTTTCGCCAGACGTTCTACGGCGTCAGCCTGATTCAGCCGCGCTTCGCGCCGCGCGATCTCCGCTTCAAGCGTCAGCGCCTCCTGTTGACGCCGCAGCGCCACCAGCGTCGGCGGTTCGCCATGCAGGCTGACGGCGACGCGCGCGCAGGCGGTATCAAGCAGCGCGATCGCCTTATCCGGCAGCTGGCGGGCGGGAATATAGCGATGCGACAGGCGTACCGCGCTTTCCACCGCTTCATCCAGCAGCAGCACCTGATGATGCTGTGACAGCGTCACGGAAAGGTGGCGCAGCATCTGAATCGCCTTCTCCTCGTCCGGCTCGGCGACCTGAACTGGCTGAAAGCGGCGCGTCAACGCCGGATCTTTCTCGATATATTTTTTATATTCCGCCCATGTCGTCGCGCCGATAGTGCGCAGCTGACCGCGCGCCAGCGCAGGCTTCAGCAGGTTGGCGGCGTCGCCGGTTCCCTGCTGGCCGCCCGCGCCGATCAAGGTGTGTATTTCGTCGATAAACAGCACCACCGGCACCGGACTGGCCTGAACCTGAGCGATGACCCCTTGCAGACGGCTTTCAAATTCGCCCTTAACCGACGCACCCGCCTGCAGCAGCCCGATGTCGAGCAGCCAGAGCTGCACCTGCTGCAGGGGCGGCGGCACCGATCCCGCCGCGATGCGCATCGCCAGCCCTTCCGCCAGCGCGGTTTTGCCCACGCCCGCCTCGCCGGTCAGCAGGGGATTGTTCTGGCGGCGGCGCAGCAGAATATCGACCATCTGCCGGATCTCGTCGTCGCGGCCAACGACCGGATCGATATCGCCTTTGCGCGCCAGCGCGGTGAGATCGCGGCCATAAAGCGCCAGAAAATTTTCACTGCCGTGCCCCGGCGACTGCGGCGCGGCGGAGTCGGCCAGCGCCTCTTCGTCGGAACCCGCCACGCAGCGGGCGAAGTCGCTCAGCAGCAGGGTGCTGTCGATGCGCTCAAACTGCGGAGAGATCGCCAGCAGCACATGGCGCAGGGCGAAGGTTTTCAGCAGCGCCAGCAGCAGATGGCCGCCGCGAATGCGGCTGTGGCCGAAGCTCAGCGAGCAGTAGACCCAGCTGCGCTCGACGGCGTTGTCGATATGCTCGGCAAGATCGGAGATGGTTCCCGCGCCGCGCGGCAGGCGGTCGAGCGCCGCCACTATCTCGCTCGCCAGCTGCGACTCATTCAGCCCGAAGCGGGCAATAAGCCGCTGCAGATCGCTGTTGGGCAGCTGCATCAGCTGATGCAGCCAGTGCACCAGCTCGACATAGGGATTGCCGCGCAGCTTACAGAACGCGGTGGCGCTCTCCAGCGCGGTAAAGAGCGGCGAATTCAGTTTGCTAAACAACTCAGAGCGACGAATATCAGACATGATGTTCCTTAACAAAAGTAACGAAAAAGTTCAGGGTGCAGGCTCCAGATGCAGGATCAGGTCGTCGCGGTCGCGCGGTTCCGGCTGTTCGCCGAGCCAGCTGCTGTAGCCGAGCTGCGCCGTGCCGCCCAGCGAGACGCCCGTCACCGCCTGCTGCTGCAAAACCAGCTGCAGATCCCAGCGATACTCAATGCCGATCGTTTGCAGCAGCCAGTCGCGCAGCTGCTGCGAGGAGCGCTTGCCCGGTAAAAAACGCTGATAGTCGGCGAGGGTCAGCGGGCCGAAAACAAGGCGGAATGCGTGCTGCGCGTCGCGCACCGCGCTGCCGAGCAGCGTGTTTTCGCCCAGTCGCGGACTGCCGCGCCCGCCGCGCAGCCGCACCTGGTCGCGCGGCTCGATGGGCAGCCACTGCGGTACGTTTTGCAGCACGCTGACCGGCACGCGGAAATACCACGTCAGGGATCGCTCTACCCCCTCGGCATCATGGGTCTGGCGCGTAAGGTGGCCGGCGAGCGCGTAGCGCGCATGCTCATGGACTGCGCCGCGCGCGTGGGTCAGCGCGGGCTGTCCCACGCCGGTCAGGCAGGAGAGGTAGTGATTGAAGCGATGACGGTCGTCGCGATCCAGCGACACCGTCGGCTGCGCCTCTGCCCAGGCGCGGTAGAAGAGCAGAATCAGGCGGTGATGAAACAGATTGAGGAAATCCACCATGCTGCGGTCGCCGTGATGCGCCACGCGCTGGTGGGCATACTCAGTGAGGTGGCGCGGCAGCGGGCCGTTGGGGCCGAACAGGCCAAAGCTGTAGATGTCGATTTCAGGCCGTTGCGATCCGGGACGGGTCGCCGCGCGCGCTACGGTGGCTGGCGCGAAAGCCAGCGACGGTGCCTGGCCGAGGCGCAACGGCTCAAAACGCGGCAGCGGCGCGCGGCCCAGCGGATAAGGTTCGCCCGCCTGCGCGTCCAGTCGGCGCAGCAGTTGAAACAGATCGTGGCGGAAGGGCGCACGCTCAACCTGATGCCAGAAGTCAGCGGGCAACCGCGGCTCGTCGCGACGGCCTGAGGCGCTCACAGCAGCGGCCTCATGCCGATGCGCGCCGGCCAGAAGCCGATTTCGCCGCGCTGCTCGCTGACAAGCCTGGTCTCGGTAAAGCTGTTGATTGCCACCAGGCGCGAAAAAAGCGTCTCCAGCACGCAGCCGAGCAGCCAGGGGCTGGCGCCAGAGAACGCGCCTTCATCCACGGTGAGTTCGATAGCGATGCCGCGCGCAAAGGTTATCGGCCCCGGCTGCGGCACGCGGCGATGCACCGGACGCAGCGCGCAGCGGCGGATCCCCTCGATCTGACGGCTGATAGCTGGCTCCGCCACCTCGGCATAAAGCGCCAGCAGCTGACGCAGCGAGGCGGCACCCTGCTGCGCGTCTGTCTCCGTCAGGCTGAGGTAGTTGAGCTGTAGCTGGCTGATCAAACGCCAGGAGACGGCGCCTTCCGCCAGGGCCGGTCGCGGCGCGGTCGGCCCTTTACGCATGCGGATCGCCAGCACCGGCGCGGAGGTGGGCAGCGTGAAAACGTCCAGCCCCTGCTGTCGCAGGATCAGCGGCAGGTCGCGGTTGGTGCAGAGTAGATCTGCCATCAGGTACTGCAGAGAGGCGGCGTAGGGCGTCTGCTGCTCGTCCACCAGCGAGACAAACAGCTCGGAGCCGAGATAGCCGGTACGGGTGCCGTATATTTTGCCCTTATCGGAGAGCAGGCGCGGTTCGCGACGCTGGGCGAAATAGGCACCGTAGTTGCCGTCGTCCTCACCCCGGCTGTCCCAGAATGGACGAAACCGCTGCTCCTCGCGCAGGCCGCGACCGCTGCCGTAAAGGGCCGTCACGCTGTAGATCTCATAATCGAGCGGATGGGCGTTATCCACCACCAGATGATATTCGCTCGCCAGCTCGTCAACGTTGATGCGCTCCGACGCGCGGGGAAAGAGATTGATGACCGGCGTACAGTGCAGCGACAGATGCTCGCTGTCGACGACCCCTTCCAGCGCGTCGTTTTCTTCATCGAGCAGCAGCAGGATCTCAAACTGATGCTCGCCTTTCAGCCCGCGGATAAAGGGAGCCAGCCCCTCGACGTCGCAGAAGAGATAGCGCGACGGAAAGGCGAAATACTCCTGCAGCAGCCGGTAGCCGGACGCATTGCGCAGATCGTCTGGCAGCAGCGCCTGCTGTGCGTCGAATCCCTGCTGGCGCAGCGCCTCCGGCTCCAGCAGCAGGCTCTGCTGCGCGCTGCGGCAAACGACCCCAACGCAGTGGCCCATCAGCAGCTCCAGCAGCGCCAGCGCCTGACCGTCTGGCCCGCTCAAATAGAACGACAGCTTATCGACCGTCAGCTGGTCAAGGGGGATATTGCACCCGCTCTCAAGCCGAATGCGCAACGCGCGGATCGCGCCGCGCTGCTGTAACGCGGCGGCTGCCACCGGCAGGTCCGCCGGGATGCCGCCAAGCGCCACCTGGGCGATCTGCAGCGGCAGCAGCGTCACGTCATGGGCGGTGCGGTATTTGCAGCTCACGCCCTTACTCTTCATCGCCTGATTTTCAATCAGCGTACCGCGCGGAATAGCGAAGCCGCTGTTGATATTGCCCTTCATGCCGTCCGGCTGAAACTCCACAATCGCCATCGAGGGCGTCGGTGCCAGATAGTTGGGGTAGATCATCTCCAGCAGTCGCTGGGTAAAACGCGGAAACTCAGCGTCCATCTTGAGTTGCACGCGCGAGGTGAGAAAAGCGAATCCCTCCATCAGCCGTTCAATATAGGGATCGGAGACGTCGCCTTCGCGCATACCGAGGCGGCCCGCCACCTTGGGATAGCGCTCCGCGAACTCCTCACCCATTTCGCGCAGCCAGCTCAGCTCGCGGTTGTAGTAGTCAAGCAGCTTCTGGTTCATGTTCCCTCACTATCCTTCAGTTCGTAACGGCTGTGCTCCAGGTCAAGCTCGGTGCGAAACAGAAAGGCGAGCGGCCAGGGCACGCACCAGAGGTTGCCTTTAATCTCAATAGAGAGAACGTTATGGGTGGTCAGGGAGTGCGGATCGCTGATGCAGCGGAGGGTCAGATCCTGCGCGATAATGCGCGGTTCAAACTGAATAATCGCCTGCGTCAGCTGACGCCGCACCGTCTCCCACTCAATCTCGGAAATACGCTGGCCCGCCAGCGGCTCCACGCCGAAATTCAGCACCGAGGCGCGCACCTGCGGATAGGGGCGCAGATCGAGCTGCGAGGTATTGTTGATGCAGTTGAACAGCCACTGCAGATCGCGCAGCACCTGGCTGCGCAGAGTCTGATGCGAAATAACGTTGCGCACTTCGGTTCTGGCGGGCCGATCCGGCTCGTCGTCGGTGAGGCGATCCAGGATGCTCGGACGCATCCTGTCGTGCGGATTGAGACGGCGCGACGCGGTGCCGCTCAGCGAGCGATCCGCCTCAGCGTCCGACTCGGCGCGCAGAGGTTTCATACCGGCTCCCTGAAAGCGATCGATTCAATATCGAGCAGCGCCCATTCGCGGTCGCCGTCGAGCCAGATACGCTGCCCGTGGCCGACGTAGCCCGGCGGCTGCAGCGACCAGCTTGTCTGACGCGCCAGCTTCAGGGCGTCGCTGTCGTCGGCCTGCGAGGGGTAGCGCACCGGCATCTGGCAAAGGTGTTCGCTGCCGTCATGAAAGCGCACGCTGCACTGACGCCATACCAGGTCGATGACGCTGGCGGGCGGCTGAAAGCGGATCTGCTGGATAAGATGCAGGCTCGCCCAGTGATAGACGCCGTCCAGAATCAGTTCGCACACCGGCCCGAGACGTTCGTCGCCATCCGACAGCCAGTCGAAACGCTCCGCCGCCTCCGGCGCGGCGCGAAGCACCAGCTCGCCGCTGTTAGCGGGTACGGCCGCCAGCAGCGACTCGCGCGCCGTCGGCGTATTCAGTTCTCGCGCCATATCAGCGACCCAGCGGTGCTCCTGCGGCAACAGCGCGGGCGTCGCCGTCTGGCTAAACACCGCGGCGCGCTGCGTCTCGCCGCCGATCATCTGCTGCAGCAGCCTGACGGTTGGCGCCGCCTCGGCGGCCAGCTGCTGCCAGGCTTTTACCTGCGCCAGCGCGCCGCGCCAGTCGGCGTTCAGACAGAGCAGCTGCGTCAGATGTGCGCGGCGATCGGCGCTGGCGGGCTGCTCGCGGATCGCCTGCCTCACCTCATCGATGGCGGGCTGGATAGCGTCATGTTCAAGCATGTCGGATAGCTGCATCATTTACCTCGGGCGGCGGGCGCCGCGTCACTGTTTAGCTGCGCCAGCGGATCCGGCGCGGGATTGAGGGCGTGCGGATGAAGAGCGGCGATCAGCTGCCACGCGGCCTCTTTATCGCCCAGCGCCCAGCGCTGGCGCGCGGCGTCAATCAACGTTGTGCGGGCGCGCGCGTCCTCCGCCTCGCCCGGCGTCGCCTTAATCAGCACGCTGCCGTCAAAGCGCCAGGCGAGATGCGCCGCATCCCACGGCAGCAACAGCCAGCTGCTGGCGTCGCTGCCGCTGGCCAGGATCAGGCGCTGGTTATTGGCGCTGATCACCTGCGTGCTCTGCTGGGTCGCGCCGGCGGGCGCGTTAAGCAGCGGGTAGCCGCTGACAAAGGTGACGGCGGAAGAACCGATGCGGCCCGGCCCCTGGATCCAGCCCGCGTCGTCGCAGCGCGGATCGGACCCGTCCGCCGAAACCGGCTGCGCCGCCTGGCCGTCGGCGGGCCAGTAGGTGCGGAAGCTGCAGCGTGCCGAGAGGGCGAAGCGCTGCCACGGCGTGGCGTCGGCGACGATCTCCGGCGGCGGCAGAATGACGCGCCACTTCTGGTCGGCGCTGGCGGTGCCTTTAAGCCGGGCGTCGCCCTGTTTGTCGATCACCGTCCAGCGCAGGGTTTTCAGTTCGCCGCACTGCTTCGCCAGGATACGGCCCACCTGCGGCAGGAAATCGTTAAACGCCTCCTGGCTGAACGCGCCCGCCGGTTCGATATGCAGCGCCGCGCTGGCACCGCACCACTGGCGCGGCTGCGCGCCGGGCACATTGTCCAGCCAGGCGCTGAGCCGGGCGGCGGGCGACCAGGCGATACGCACGCTTTTGGCCTGAACGGCAGCGGGCAGCAGCGCCAGACAGAGCGGAATAATCCAGCTTTTCATCGTGGGTTCCCGGCGGTTAGCGGCAGTTGAGCAAGATGCGCTGGGCATCGCTGAACGAGCTGAGCAGCGTGGCGTCCTGCGGCTCGCCGATCCAGACCGCCAGCGCGCTGAAATTATCCGGGTTGTCGTCGGGCTGCATGCGCTGCAGCAGCGCTAGCCACTCCTGCGGCGAACTCACCATCCGCAGGCTCTGTTCGAGATCCTCAACCTGCAGCGCATGCCAGAAACCGTCGGTGCAGAGCAAAAAGGCGTCGCCGTCTTCCAGCGGCAATACGTCGCTGTAGCTGGCCTCGCGCTCCTCGCGCATGCCCAGCGCGAAGTAGAGCAGGTTCTGGTTTACGCTGCCGCCATCATGCCCGGCATCGCGCATCTGCTGCGCCAGGCTGTGATCGCGCGTCTGCTGCAGCAGATAGCCGCGGCGGAACAGATAGAGGCGGCTGTCCCCCGCGTGCGCCCAGTAGGCGAGCTGATAGTCGCGATCGATAAACAGGCTCACCAGCGTGGTGCCCATATTTTTCAGCTGCGCGTCGCGCGCCTGGGTTTGCAGAATGGCGCGATTGGCGGCAGCGATATAGTGGCGGATATGCTGCGCGTCGAGGTGCGTTTCGGTGTTGAACTGCCCGACGATGGTCTCGCACGCCAGCCGGGCGGCGACATCTCCGCCCGGCTTGCCGGCGATGCCGTCGCAGATCACAAAGCAGGCGGCGCGCGCGCCGAGCGCGTCGGCGAGCTGATCCTGATTCATGGCGCGCTGGCCCTGCTGGCTGGTGGAAGCAAAGGTAATATTCATCGGTCACCGTCGTTTTTTGTTTGCAAGTCTTTGTATTGATTGACTTCGATGTCATAGGCGCGCAGAAAGGCTTCGCCGAACAGCGTGTGGAAATCGTCGTCGATTTCGTCAGCCGTGGTGTGGAAGCGCTGCACAAAGTAATCCCACAGCGCCGCCTTGCGGGCGGAGGCGAGGGCGAAACGCGGGGTGCGGCCGCTGTCGCGCGCCTGGCTCTCGATCTTTTCAGGATTAAACGACTGCAGCATGGCGGCGATAATGGCGCGTATGCCGGCAATCATGCCGAGCTGATGCGCCTGCAGATCGATCAGCGCATCGCGCACCGCTTTCTCCGGCGACATAAAGCCCGGCATCTGGCTGCCAAACATCTGGATCAGCACCGTTTTGCCCGACGGCAGCAGCTTGAACGGGTTATTGGCCTCATCAAGGATCATGGTCATCTCCGCATTGACGCCGCGCTTCAGCATTGAACGCGAGGAGAGCAGCGCCACCGTGCCCTGGGAGAAAAGGCTCAGCAGCTGACCAATCAGAAACATCTGCTGCTTGCCGAAGGCGGGCTGACCATCCATATCCTGCAAATCCGCGCCTGCCAGCAGCGCCTGCAGCAGTTCACCCTCCAGCTGACACCCCTGCGCGCTACGCGCCTGCCCGGCACGCTGATAAGAGACCGGATCGATGCCCATACGGCGACCGGCGACGTGGTTGTAGCCGGAGGGAGAGGGCGCGGCCACTTCCGGCTTCGGCGTGGCGGCGCGCTCGGGCGCAGGCGCGGATGCTGGCTGCATGGGCGGCGGCTCAGGCTCAGCCTTCTGCGGCGCGGGCGGCGGCACTGACTGGAGCGATGCCTGCTGTGCGGGCGGTGCGACAGGTTGAGGCGAGCTCTGCGGCGCGGGCGGCGGCGTAAAAATATCGGGCGGGGTCAGCGACTGCGCCCCTTCGACCATAATGCCGAAGGGATCTTCCTGCTTCCCGGCGGCGTGGCCGAACAGCGCCAGCGGATCGCACTCCTGCGACGCCTCCGGGTGGAGCGGCGCTGCCTGCGGCGCAGCGCGCAGCGCGCTCGGCGTGGCGTCCTGCAAAATATCGGGCTGTTGAAAGAGATCGTTCTCGTTGAACAGCCGCGCGGGATCGGTTTCCCGCGGGCTGAGCTGGTGCAGATCGGTAAAGGTCTGCTGCTGCGCCAGCGGATCGACGGGGTTCAGCTCTTTGCCCGGCGCGGCGGTCAGCGGATTGGCGACGGCGGGCGCGGCGTCACGGGCGGGCGGCGGTGGCGGCGTGAAGTCGCGCGCCAGGCTCTCCCAGATCTCGCCGGGGATCGCTTCCGCGGTTCGCGGCGCGGCGCGAAGCGGCGCCTGCTGTGGCTGAACAGCGGGCGAAGGCGCGCTGCCGTCGAGGTCAGACACGGCCAGACTATAGTCGCCGATGCCGAGCAGGTCGCCGCTCTGCAGCTCTACCTGACGGCCATGCTCCAGCGGGATGCCGTTGAATTCAATGTTAATCACATTGCCGCGGTTGGTAATGCGACACTCGCCGTTGGCGGAGGTATGCACCAGCAGCTGCAGACGCGAAATGGCGCGGCTCTCATCCGGCAAAACGAAATTGTTATCTTCGCTGCGGCCGATGGTGCCGCCGGGCGGATAGAAGTCGAAGCTGGTCTGCGGCGGCTGCATGCCGCTGCTGTTCTTAACAATCGTGAATCGCATGCTGATTACCTGATCGATCTGAATCAGGGCAACCTCGCGCGGAGGTTGCCGGATAGCGTTAAGACGCGGTGTTGGTCTTGATATTCCACTGGGAAGTGGTTTCCGCGCCGGCGGAACCGTCTTCCGCCTGCTGGGTGTAGTTCTCCTGGATCGCCGCCGCCTGGAAGGCGTAGTCGATGCCGATGGTGTCGTCATCGCGCGAGCCGGTGAACTGCACGCTGGTCACCAGCACTTCCGTCAGCTGGATGACGTTGTAGATCATCTGGGTGCCGCCCGCCTTACAGACGTGCATGGTCAGCGACGGAATATGTTTGCCGTTGGAGCAGAACTGCAGCAGGGTCGGCGTCGCCTTATCGATACGGCAGTGCACGTGCAGGTCGTTGTAGTTCACCTTGCCAGCGCCGCCGCCGCCGCCCACGCTCATGTTGTTCGGCTGATTAGCGCCCCAGCTGAAAGAGAGCACGTCGATCCAGCCTTCATGCGCGGAATCTTTGGACTCGCCTTCAACGCCTTCAGGTTTGAAATACATTGCGATAGCCATACTGGTGTAACTCCTTGCTTTTAGTTAAGAAAATAAAAATGGCGCGGCCATCCGCGCCGGGGGATTAATGACTTTGCTTCTTCAGCGACGGCAGCTTCGAGACCAGACGCAGCGAAACCGTCAGCCCTTCCAGCTGATAATGCGGACGCAGGAAGAACTTCGCGGCGTAGTAGCCGGGGTTATCCTCCAGCTCCTCTACCAGCACCCGCGCGTCAGCCAGCGGCTTACGCGCCTTGGTCTCCTGGGTCGAGTTAACCGGATCGCCATCGACGTAGCGCACGATCCAGGCGTTAAGCCAGCGCTCCATATCCTGGCGCTCCTGAAAAGAGCCGATCTTGTCGCGCACGATGCACTTCAGGTAGTGGGCGAAGCGGCAGCAGGCGAACAGGTAAGGCAGGCGCGACGCCAGCTGTGCGTTGGCGGCCGCGTCGGCGTCGTGGTAGTCCTGCGGTTTTTGCAGCGACTGCGCGCCGATAAAGGCGGCGAAATCGGAGTTTTTGCGGTGCACCAGCGGGATAAAGCCGTTTTTCGCCAGCTCCGCTTCGCGTCGGTCGCTGATGGCGATCTCGGTCGGGCATTTCATATCGACCCCGCCGTCGTCGGTCGGGAAGACGTGGCACGGCAGGTTTTCCACCGAGCCGCCCGACTCAACGCCGCGGATCGAGGTGCACCAGCCGAACTGCTTAAAGGAGCGGTTAATATTGGCCGCCATCGCGTAGGCGGCGTTGGCCCAGGTGTAGTTCTGGTGGGTCGCGCCTTCGGTCTCCTCTTCAAAGTTGAAGCTGTCGACCGGATTGGTGCGGATGCCGTAGGGCAGGCGCGACAGGAAGCGCGGCATCGCCAGGCCGAGGTAGCGCGTATCTTCGCTTTCGCGCAGGGTGCGCCAGGCGGCGTATTCGGTATTGTCGAAAATTTTGGTGATATCGCGCGGGTTAGCCAGCTCCTGCCAGGACTCCATCTGCAGCGCGCTCGGCGCCGCGCCGGTAATAATCGGGCAGTGCGCCGCCGCGCCGATTTTCGCCATCTCGCCCAGCAGCTCCACATCCATTGGGCTGTGATCGAGGTAGAAGTCCGCCACCAGGCAGCCGTACGGCTCGCCGCCGAACTGGCCATACTCCTCTTCGTAGATCTTCTTAAACAGCGGGCTCTGGTCCCAGCCGACGCCTTTATAGCGCTTCAGCGTCCGACCCAGCTCTTTCTTGCTGATATTCATCACGCGGATTTTGAGCATTTCGTCGGTTTCGCTGTTATTCACCAGGTAATGCAGGCCGCGCCACGCCCCTTCGAGCTGCTGGAAGCTCTCGTGATGCATGATGCGGTTCACCTGCTGCGACAGCTTCTGGTCGATTTCGGCGATCAGCGTCTGGATGGTGCGATAGGCGTCGTCCGAGACCGGCAGGGTATTTTTCAGCGCCTGCGCGGCCAGGGTTTTCACCGCGTCGGCGATGGCGTCGCGCGCCGAGTCGCTGTTCGGGCGGAACTCTTTATTCAGCAGCGCGCTGAACTCATCCTGGGTTACCGTCTGCTGCGCGGCGGTACGGGTCGTCTGGGCGGCGTTACTCATGGTCGTGATCCTTTTGCGGCGCGGCGGCTTTCGGCGCGGCGGCGAGCGCGTCCAGCAGATGCGGGTTTTTCAGCACGTCGGCGATCAGCGCTTCCGCGCCGTTTTTGCCGTCCATATAGGAGAGCAGGTTAGAAAGCTGGGTACGCGCCTCAAGCAGCTGGTTGAGCGGCTCTACGCGGCGCACGATGGCGTCCGGCAGAAAGTCATCCATGCTGTTGAAGGTGAGATCGACGCCCAGCTGGCCTTCGCCGGTCAGGGTATTGTCAACGTGGTAGGCGAGATGCGGCTGCAGCGCTTTCATGCGATCGTCGAAGTTGTCGATATCGATCTCCATAAATTTACGCTCCGCCACCTCCGGCTGTGGCGTAACGGGCTGACCCACCAGATCCGCCATCACGCCCATAATGAAAGGCAGCTGGATTTTGCGGTCTGAACCGTAGATCTCGACGTCATACTCAATCTGCACGCGCGGTGCGCGGTTGCGCGAGATGAACTTCTGTCCGCTGCTCGCTTTTTTAATGGTGGGAAAGTTAGCCATCGTTTTTCTCCGTTAATCGTCAGGGGTGGGCAGCGCTAACTCATTGCCCGGGTTGGCCGAATACGCCATTCAGCTGGCTGACCGCCTCGGGCGCCAAATCGCGAATGATGTTCATAAAATCCATCTGGATCAGCCGCTGCACGCGCTCAAGCATGATGGGCGCTGGGTGGCTGGGTTCATGCTGGTGAAAGTAGGTTTTGATCTTCTCCAGCATCAGCTCAACGTCGGCGCGCGAATGCAGCGCCGCCTGATGCCAGGCAATCTGCGCGGGAGCGGGCTGCTGGCCTGCGGCGGCGATCTCGTCGTCGCCTGCCTCCTCCACGGCCTCCACCGCTGGCGCGACGGGCCGCGCCGGACAGAGCGGCAGCAGTAGCGCCACTATCTTCTCCACGGCGCTGAGGTCGGGAAGATCGCCCGGCGAGAGATGCTGCGTCAGGGTGTCGCGCAGCAGCGGCAACTGCTGCGCGAGGGTTTGCAGCGCGCCGACGCCGGGATGGTCAGGCGCGGTGAACTCGTCGCGCAGGCGGGCAAGCCCGCCAGGAAAGTCGGGGATGTCGCTTTTACTGCCGTCCGCCAGCGCGACCGCGTCGCGCAGGGCGATCTCGCCGGTGCTGCTTTTGATCAGCCAGCACTGGCGCAGCGCGTTAATCAGGTTCGAATGGCCGCTCAGCGCCGAGAGCGCGTTGATACGCAGCAGCGGGTCCGGCTCGCCGTCATACTCCAGCGGCGGATAGAGACTGAGCCAGTAGCGCTCAAGCGCCTGCGTCAGCAGCGTGACGCCCTGGGCAAACCCTTCCAGCCCGCGAATGTGAGTCCAGGCTTCGGTCAGGATCAGCATCACCCGCACGTCGCGCGTGCGGGCGTGCAGCGCCAGCGCCGCCTTCTCCACCGCCTGCCAGTCGGGCGCTTCCGCCGGAATAATGGTGCTGCCGAACTGCTGTTCAGACTTGCCGACGCACGCCTGCTCCAGCGCCATAAACTGCGCGTCATACTCCAGGTTATCGCCGCAGGGCGCGTCGTCGCGCAGCGGGCTTAGCAGTGATTCAGGATTCATCGCCTCTCCCTTGTAGGTGTTTGCCGAACATCGGCGTATGCAGCCCCTGATGTGACGAGAGCGGATCGAACAGGCGGAAAAAGAGCTGCGAGGTAAAGTTGCCGCTGTGCGAATGGGTGTAGAAGGCGCTGCCGTCGCTCTGATTGCTCCACCAGAAGCTGCTGTACTGTTCAGGATCGAAAAAGGACGCCAGCTTCGGCCAGTTCAGGGTGTCGGGCGCGTCGTCGTAGCCGATGATGTCGAGCACGTCGGAGCGCGGTGTTCCCGACGGCATCGCCGGGGCATCAAGCGCCAGCAGCGCGGCGTCGAGCTGGTCGCCGGAGTAGCGGTTATGCACCGCCTGGCTCAGGGTTTTACCGAGCCGGTAGTACCAGTCGCCCGCCAGCTTCAGCCGCAGCGGATGCCACGCCTCAGGGGCGCAGAGCTGCATGGCGCAGATGGGGTACTGCCGTCCGACGCGATCTCTGGCGGGCAGCAGGCATCCCATCTGCACCCAGGGCGCGCCAAGCGAGGCGGGCACGACGAAGTTCCATACCGGCGCGCGCTGCAGCTGCGGCTCAGCCTGCGCGCCGATGCGCTGCATGCCGCTGCTGAACCAGTGCGACCAGCGGCTGACGACATTCTCCGGCAGCCTGCGTCGCATAAAGTCGCCGCTGCCGGGCAGCTTGCCGTACCAGCCTGGAGGAGAAGAGAGGCGCATGGCGGGGTTCTCCTGTTTCATGGGCAGCGAAAGGCCGGGAGCTGCAGCGGATTGCGCACGCTGTTAGCGGTGTATTCCAGCACCACCTGGCGGCCGCCGAGGCTGAAGGTGGCGATATGGCTTAACGGGCTGCCGCCGTTTGCGATGCGCGCTTTATCAAACAGGCGGTTAAGCGCCCAGGCGCCCGAGGTAGTGAGCGTGTCGCCGGAGCCGTCGGTTAAGCCGGTCTGCATCCGCACCTGCTGTGTGCCGCCAGGGCCGGGCCAGCTCACCACCTGCGGGGTCTGCGGGCCGTGGCTGTAGCGGATCAGCTGGCCATCGACGTCGAGCGTCAGGTTAAGGATGGCGTTATCCATGCTCAGGGGCCGGATGGTCAGGCGGTAAGAGGGCGCGCTGGCGCCGCTGGCGAAGAGCGCGTCGCGTATCGCCTGCGCCTGCTGGAAAGGCTCCAGCAGCGCGGCGCCGCCCGGCAGGCTTTTGCCGTCGACGCCCGGCGCAAAGCGCCAGCGGCTCTGGGTGGTGTCGACGTTGCTGGCGAGGCTGGCGCGGAAAAAGCTGTCCATCAGCCCGCTGCCGGGGGCGAACATGCGCGCCATATCGTCGGGGGTGATGTCGACGCCGGAGCGGCTGGAGAGCGGATAGCGTCCGGCGATCGCCTGACGGCAGAAGCTGCCCACCTCAACGCTGGCGCGTTTCTGGGTGTTGTTCAGGCTGCGCTGCTGCGTATCGCTGCTGGCGCCGACCGCCAGCGAGAGCAGCATTGAGCGAAAGGGCTCAGGCTCGCGGCCTGCGTCAGCCTGCATGCGGGAGATAATTTCGTTGCGCGGCGGCGTCATCATGCTGTTGCTGGCGTCCTGCACCGCGGTGAGATAGCCGTAGAGATCGTCGACATTCTTCAGCTGCTCGTCGAACGGGATGTGGTCACTCTGTCCGTCGGTCGCCTGCGCCTGCTCGATAATGGCGTCGTAGTGCGCCATGACGCGCTGCTCAGGGGCGTCGAGGCTGCCGCGCTGCTCCGCTTTGCGGGCGCGGAACAACGCCTGCAGCGTCTGGGTGGCGTTGTTGTTGAAGTAGTGCGCGCCGCGCTCCGCCAGCGACGGCTTCTCATCTTTTTCCGGCTTCGCCAGCGTCAGGTAACGGCTGAGGTTAATGCGCAGCTGGCGCAGCGGCGAGGTGCGCCCCGACAGCAGACGCGCCATATTGATGCGCGCCTCCAGGCTGCTGGCCGGATTAAGCTGGATGTCGCTCAGCAACGCATCCCAGTGCGCAATAAAGTCCTCCATATAGAGGCGGCGGACGGAATCCTCCAGCCGCTGCTGACCGCTGTCGCTTTCGCGGCGGCTCAGCACCCACTTGTCTTCCTGCTGCAGGCCAGAGGCGACCTTGCCGATATGGTCGCTGAACGCGCCCCAGTAGCCCTGCGGCGTAAAGAGCGACGGAATCGGCTGCGTTAGCGGCGCGCCGCTTTTGCGGGAGAAGACCAGCTCGCTCTGCGGGCCGCCGAGCGTCAGCAGGCTAACCCCTTTGTCACCCTGCGCCGCCAGCAGCCGTTTGAGCCGACCGTAGACGCGGCTGGCGAGCGGCGAGCGGTTAATCAGATTTTGCTGGCGCACCACCAGCGCGTCGTCGCGCTCGAAAGGCGAGGTATTGATCTTGTTGTCAAACAGGTGGCCCAGATGCTGATCAAGCTCGTGCAGCGCCTCCTGCGGCGCGTTGGCTCCCTGAAAGCGCTGGATATTGAGCATTATCCAGGCGTGCAGGAACTGGCCGTCGTAGTGCTGCGGCATATAGAGCATCTGATAGGCCTTCAGGGCTTCATAGCTGTAATCGACGTCGCTGCCGTTGTCGTTGCGCAGCCAGTCGGTGATATTGCGCGCCGCCAGCGGCAGCAGCAGCTCCTGCAGGGCGCGGTCGTAAAGGGAGGCGGCCGCGCTGTTGACCTCTTCGCCGCGGTAGAGTCCGGCGCGCCAGCCGACGGGCGGGCTATTGGGATCGGCGAGCTGCGGCGAGCGCGGTATCGCCGTCAGGCTGCGCAGATAGGGCAGCAGGGCGAACATATCGGCGCTGTTGAGCGGCGGCAGCGCGGCACCCTGGCGCTCGAAAGCCGGGATCTTCGCCAGCGTGGCGGCGAGATAATTTTTATTGTGGTGATAGCTGGTCAGCCACCACAGCAGAGCGATCAGCAGTACGCTGCCGAACAGGCCGTAGCCGATCCAGTGCGCCATGCGATTGCGGTACTCCCACCAGCGGTTGACGCCCGCCAGGCCCGCCTCTTTAAAGATTACCGACTGCAGCACCTGCTGCAGAAAGAAACTCTGGCCGTGTCCGGCTGGAACCGGCGTCGCGTGGCTGAAATCGTCCTGGGACGCAGCGGCGGCGCGGGCGTCGATGTCGGGCAGCCCCAGCGCGCGGTTCATCTGACCCATCACGCGGTCAAACGGCAGCCCTTCCTGCGTGCCGCTGGTGAAGTAGATCCCGCGCGGCCGCAGCGTCTCCTCATAGTGCGAGGAGGCGAACAGGATCTCCAGGTAGTGCCGGAGCAACGGCTTCAGCGCGGCGAATTCCTGTGGGAAAAGATAGATCTCGGCGCGCCTGGCGCTGTTGTGCTCGGCGATCATCAAATCGGAGACGCCCGCCAGCAGACGGCTGTGCAGCCGTTCGAACTGGTAGTCGAACTCGGCGCCGAGATCGGGCTGTTTCTGCCGCCATGGCCAGGTGACGCCCCAGACCTGATCGCGCTGCGCCTTGCTAAAGCCCGCGAAGGTCGGCGCGAAGCCTTTAAGCAGGTCGCTTTTGGTGACCAGCAGATAGACAGGAAAGGGGATGCCAAGCTGTTCGCGCAGCTCAAGCAGACGCTGGCGCAGGGCGCTGGCCTGCGCATGCCGCGCCGTCTCATCCTCGGTAAGCAGATCGCCGATGCTGATGGTGACGATAGCGCCGTTAATCGGCTGGCGCGGACGGGAGCGCTTCAGCAGGCTCATAAAGCTTTTCCACTCGCTGGCGTCCTGCTCTCTGTCGCTCTCCTGCGTGGTGTAGCGGCCTGCGGTATCAAGCAGAATCGCCTCGTCGGTGAACCACCAGTCGCAGTTGCGCGTGCCGCCGACGCCGCGCAGCGCATTCTTGCCAAAGCGGTCGGCCAGCGGGAAATGGAGCCCGGAGTTGATCAGCGCGGTGGTTTTGCCCGCGCCCGGCGCGCCGATCAGCATGTACCACGGCAGTTGATAGAGATACTGGCGGTTAAAGCGCTGCAGCCACGCGGGCAGACGGCGGTTTTCCGCCCGGTTGAAGCGGGCGTGGCGCAGCAGCTGCGTCGCTTCGTTGAAACGCGCGGCGAGCTGCGTCTCTTCCGCACGCGTCTCCGGCGGCGCCTCCGCTGGCGCGGGGGTCTCCAGCCGACGCACCAGGCGACGGTTTTGCAGGCGTCGCCACAGGCGCGGCACCAGACGAAAGGCGAACCACAGCAGCCAGAAAAGCGCGATAGCGATAAAGCGATTCTCTTCTGATTCCAGCGGACGCATATCGCCAATGGCGATCAGCGGGCCGATGGTCCAGATCAGCAGGCACAGCGCGGTGATGCCCAGTGCGCCCCACAGCAGGCGGCTGGATACAATTAAGAGCAGTGTGCGAAACATTAGGGGTCCTCAGCGCAGGCTGTTCAGTTCGGCCTGGGTCTCTTTAGGCGCGACCTTCAGCGTGATCTCCACCCGGCGGTTACGGGCGCGGTTGGCGTCACTGCTGTTCGGCACCAGCGGGTCGCTGTCGCCGCGGCCCTCTGCGCTGACGCGATCCGGCTGGCTCAGGTGCGCCTGCAGCATCTTCTGCACCGCCTGCGCGCGGGCCAGCGCCAGCTCAAAGTTGGAGCTGAAGCGTGCGCTGTGGATCGGCCGGTCGTCGGTGTAGCCGCTGACCAGGATCTGGCCGTTGACGTTATTCATCGCCTCGGCGATACGCAGGATCACCGGCTCATAACGGCCGTGAATAGTGGTGGCGGCGGAGTCAAACAGCCCGTCGCCGCGCAGCAGCACCACGCTCTGCGTCGCTTCGTCGCGCACGCTGACCAGCCCCTCGGCGATTTCCCGCGCGAGGAAACGGCGCAGATCGAGCGGTGGCGCAGGCGGCGCGGCGGGGCGCGCAATCTCTACTTTCGGCAGCGTCGTCTGGTAAAGCGCCGACAGCACCGGCGAGGTGAAGTGGCTGAGCCGCCAGTTAAGGCCGATGTAGATCAGGCAGCCGAGCAGCGCCAGCAGGGCGGCGAAGCTCCAGAGCGGAACCAGCGGTCGCCACAGCCGCTGCGCCACCGGTTCGTCGAACGGCTGCGGCGAAAGCGGCGGGGCATAACCGCCGCGCACGTTCTCAATCAGCTGCAGCAGCCGCTGCTTCAGCGTCTCAAGCTGGGTGCGTCCGTTCTCCATAATGCGGTAGCGTCCCTCGAAGCCCAGCAGCAGGCAGGCGTTCATCAGCTCCAGCAGCAGAATGTTTTGCTGCGGCTGCTGAGAGAGACGCGCCAGAAGCTGGAAAAACTTCTCGCCGCCCCAGGTTTCGTTATGGAAGGTCACCAGCAGTCCGCTGCGCGGCCAGACGCTGCGGCTGCCCCAGGGCGTCAGCGCCGCCGCTTCATCGAGCGAGGTGCAGAGGCAGTAGCGCGCGCCGACGATGGTTTCGTAGGGAAGCTGCGCCTGCTGGCACTTCACTTCGAAGCGACGCATCAGGTCGATCAGCTGCTGACGCAGGCCGTCCGGATTCTGGTGCGATACCGAATGGCGGATTTGCGGAATGGCGTTGATCAGCGGGTTGGCCAGTGCCACCAGCGGATTCTCCGGCTGCGCGGCGTCGGGAAGATAGCCGTTGAGGGAGAGTGACTGCATCATGGGTCCCGTTCCTCCTTCAGTCGTGCGCATTGCGCAGCGCCCAGAGTTGCAAATTCAGGCCGGGGAATTCGCCCGCCAGGTGAAGCGCGAAGGCTTCCGATTTCGTCATCTGCGCCCAGAGATCGCCGCCCTGTTCCAGCGCGAAATAGGTGTAGCCAGCGTGCCAGGGGATCTGACGCGGCGCGGCGGGCATGGCGCGCAGGGCAATGCCCGGCAGCTGAAGCTGCACCAGATCGCGGATGCGGCTTACCGGGGCGATCTTCATCTGCGCCGGGAAGTGGGTCAGCAGGGTTTCGCTCGGCATATCGGCGCGTACCGCCAGCACAAAGCCGTAGTCGCGCAGCAGGCTGGCGTCGGAGACCGTCGCCACATAGAGTCCGTGTGAGCGCTCGGTGAGCGTCAGCTGCAGCGCGCTCTCCTCCATCACCAGCGACAGACGCTGGCGCAGATGCAACATCAGGCGGCTAAAGCTGAGCTGGAGGTTATCGTGGTCATACCGCGGGAACTCCTCCGGGCGGCGCGTCGGCGACCAGGTCGCCAGCTCGGCAGCGAACTGCAGCCAGTCGCTAAAGAGCTGCTCTGGATGGAGCTGCGGCAGGCGGCGCGCGTGGCTGAGCTGGCCGATATGGCGATTAATCAGCGCCAGCAGCATAAAATCGATCATTTCGGCGTTGCCGCCGCGCCCGGCCTGCTGCAAGCGTTGCGCCATCTGTTCGCTGCGCTGGCTGAGAATGCCATCGAGATCGCTGATAAAGGCGGCGACCGCCGGCGAGCTGTGGCCGTTGAGCAGCGGCGGAATATAGCTGCTGTCGAGCTGAAGGTGGCGCGATGCATCTTTGCCTTTGACGTGCGCGACGCCGAGCGCGGTCCATTCGGCGTTGAGATCGCTGGCCGCCATCAGGCGCAGGCGCAGCGTGCCGAACTGCACCGCGGCGCGGCCGACGGCGGCGCTGTTGAGATCGGCGACTTCGCTTTCGCGTGCGCCGTAGCGCGCCAGCGAGTCCGACGACGCCTCGAAGATCACTTCGGTGCGGCCGTCGCGCTGCTCCGGCAGCGCCAGTACTACCCGGATATCGCTCTGGTTATCCCCAATCTCCAGCGGCGCAGGGCCGTTCTCCGCATCGCTGATGATAAAAGGGGTGCCGTCCGGCATCATGCCGCTCGCCTCGGCGATAGCCAGCTTTCCCTGGCGCAGCAGCGACGGGTCGAAGCTCAGCGTCATAAACCCCCAGTGATAGGGACACTGCAGTTTCCCCCAGCTGCGGCTGTAGCCTTCCAGCCAGCGTTCCGCCTGTTGAAAATGGTGGGGGCGCAAAAACATCCCTTCCGTCCAGATCACCTTATCCGCTCTGTTCATTTCGCCTTCCTGCCGTTCTGGTTAATCATTGCTGCTCTGACTGAGCGTCAGTCCCTCTTTGCCCGCCACGACGCTGACCTTCAGCTCGTTTTCGTCGCTCTGCCAGACGCGATAAAAAGGGCGGGGCCGCGCCGCAGGCAGCGTCAGCAGTTTTCGCCAGACTTTGCGGTCGATGGTCTGGTACTCCGCCATGATGCCGACATAGCGCGTGCCGACGGGCGGCACGCTGGCCGTGACGCTGCGCGGCGTCTGCCGCGTCAGAAAGAAGACGTTGCTGTCGAGCAGGTTCTCGCCCAGCAGCAACGACGCGCGGTTTTGCAGCGAGTAAAAGTCCGCCGAGGCGAAATCGGACGATGCGCGCAGCATAAAGAGCCGTATTTTGAGCGGTGCGCCGCCGTTGGCGTCGGGACGGTAGCTAAAGGCGATGTTCACTTTCGCCGGCGCGTCAGGCGCGGCGGGAGAGGAGGCGCAACCGCCGAGCGCGCCCGCACAGGTCAGCGCAAGCAGCGCTGCAAAACGCATGGTCATGAGGCGCTCCTATTGAATGATCCAGGTGGCGGAACGGCCTTTACGGCAGGCGCTGTCGCCGTTGCCGACGCCGATGCACTGCCGGGCGGGGCGCCGCGATACGGGTGGCGCGCCGGTTACGGTGGCGTCATAGCGCGCTGAGGGCACGCCCGCCTTAAACTCGACGTAGCCGGTCAGCTGCAGCTCCGGGCTGTCGGAGATCGCCAGCCAGTTGTTTTCTACCCGACCCAGTACCTGGTAAAGCTCGCCGTTTTTAAGCGTCCCGACCCGTTTTCCCTGGAAGCCCGGCGTGCTCATCACCGACGCCGCATAGAGCGCGCGATAGGCCTGATAAACCGGCGTGAAGGTTTTCGGCGCGCCGATCTCGTGGCGATGCACTAGGGTCGTTCCGTCCACTACGCTGGTTTCCAGCTTCTCCTGAGGTTTCACCGGCGGCGCTTTACAGCCGCTGAGCGCTAACGCAATCACCACGCCAGATATCATCTTTTTCATAAGGGGTAACCGAGCTTCCATAGAGTGTTATCGCGCCAGCAGTTCGATAGTGGTCTGGCTGGGCGTCAGACGGACGCCTGGCGCGTTGTTCAGGTTCTGCAGGGTAGTGCTGCCCATGCGTGTCGCGGGCGATCCCTGCAGCAGTAAGGTGGAGCAGCCGGTCAGGTGGCGCGAAGGGCCAAGGATCACGTTCGAGATCACCCCGCCGAGCACGCCCGCTTCATCTCCCTGACTGACGGGGATCAGCGTGGTCATGTTATGGGCCGGCATGCCGGCGAAGAGGATGGTCGGCGCCGTAGGCACCGCCAGGCTGCCGCTGGCGATATTGACGAAGGTCGTCGGCGCAGGCGCTTTGCAGACGTCGCTGACCGCCTGGTCGCAGCCGCCGCGTTGGCAATTGGCAAACATATCCGCTTCTCCCTTAGCCCATGTGAATCTGTTTGGCGTCGACCTTGGTCAGCGACGTGCTGCTGATCAGGGTGTTGCGCGAATGGAGTCGGGTGAACTCTTCGGTTTTGACGTCAAGCTGGCCTGCGCGAACCTGTTCGCACTGTGCGGTTTTGCGTAGCAGCCGCTGGCTAAACTGGCTGAGGCTCTCCCAGACGCTTTCACACTGTTTGCCGAAGAAGCGGCCGACGCTGATCCAGGCGGAAACCGACTGGCCGCGATAGCGCAGGCTGTCGATATCGCACTCGCCCTGCGCGGCTTTCAGGCTGAACTGCTGGCTGCTAAGCGTGAGCGCGCCGCCGCAGGTGAGATGCAGATCGCTGCCGCAGCCGAGCAGCGCCGTCTGTTCGGGCTGCGCCCGCTCCAGCACCGCCAGCAGCCAGAGTTGATGGTTAAGATTGGCCAGCAGCACCCGGTCTCCCGGCTCTGGCGTCAGCAGGCAGCTGGCGGCGCGCTGCGTGCGCCAGCGACGTCCCTGCAGTTCCACCTCGACGCTGTTTTCGGACAGCGGGGCGACCACTACGCCCTCCGCCTGCGCAGGCAACCGCAGCGGCATGGAGAGGGTGTTCTCTTTTTTGCTCATAGCGAACTCTCACAATCGACGAAAGGGAATGGCGCGAAACAGGGGAGGCGCGGCGTAACGGTTTTTCCTGCGCCGACGCGGTTATTTCCACGCGCATCGATAACAGCGTGATTAGCCGCTTTTTTCAGAGACTGACGGCAAATAAAGGCGATTCTTTCTGCTGCAAAGCCTGTCGGGGCGAATAAACTGCACGTTAAAAAGAGGCGCATAGAAGAAACAATAACCCTCAGGTAATATATTTTGATTTTTTGCCGCCAGTAAAAAGACGCAAACAGCTCCGCCAGAATAAATAGAGGCGTGGCGCATACGCAGCGTTCATGATGCGAAATAATTTACTCAATAAATACACTAACCGGGGAACATATTTACATTATTCGCTGGCACCTGTGAAGATGGGAATACTCTTAATAAATAGCCCGGGAAAATATTCATATAAACTTAATGTAAATGTCATAATTAAATTTAAATCTGAATTAAATAAAATCAAAGCTATAAAAATCAATGATATATTGAAAGATATCCGATACTGAAACAGCATAGTAAATATCTGGTTAGCGCAGCCTTTATGACACCCGTTTGAAACAGGCATTAATTTTCAGCAATACACAACCATTTAGTCGCAATAATATAAGGCCAGCAAAGGAAAACAGTGAATATCATTTCTCAGGTTAATTATCTCCGTCACTGACTAACGGACCTTCTCAGCCTTCTGTCATAAATATTTAATTCACACAAAAGCAAAAGCGGCCTCTTTAAGGCCGCAGCGTCAATCGTCAATAATAAATATGGCATAATAAATTTTTTATAATCGCCGTCGCACGCGGCGAAATAATTTAACGCTGGCGACTCCACTCCTCTGCTGCAAACAGCGCTTCATCTCGTTCAATAATACCGCTGCGCGAGGTGAATTCGCTCTGGTGCGTGCTGGCGCGGTGGAAGCGGGTGTGCCCGAACTGCGCGTCGTTAAACTGCGCCTCATCCATTTGCGCCCAGGTGCAGTCCGCCCAGGTCATATCGCAGCCGTCGAAGCGCGTCTGAACGGCACGGCTGCGCGCCAGCACGGCGCGCTGTAGATCGCTGCGGCTGAAATCGCAGCCGGTCAGAATCGCGTCGGCAAAGTTGGCCTGAGCAAATTGCGCGTCGCGGCAGTCACAGCCGGTCATATCGGCGGCGTTAAACAGCGTTTGCTGCGCCTGAACCTGCGTCAGCCTGGCCTGGCGTAGCGACAGGCCGCTGAGACCGCACTGGCTCAGGATCGCCTGGTGGAAGCTGGCGCCGTCCAGCTGGCTTTGCGTAAACTGGCACTGGTTAAACGCCACGCCGTCCAGCGTTTGCAGCCGCAGGTCGCAGGCGAAAAAGGTCGTGAGCGAGAAGCGCGCCGCGCTAAAGTCCGCCTGACGCATGTCGGCGTTCATAAAGGAACCCTGCTCGCACCAGCACCCGGCAAGCTGGAGCGTTAAATATCCCAGATCGCTGAAGCCGCATCCTTGCAGCGCGGCGTGCTGAAAATCGCTGTCGCTAAGCGAGCCGCCCAGGAACTGCGTGCCGATCTGCGCGCTGGCGTCGAACTGACTTTCTTCAAGCTGACACTGGCTGAACAGACACTGGTAGAGGCCGCAATCGCTGAAGCGCGCGCCGGTCATAACGCACTGGTTGAACAGCGTCTCCTCTAGCCTGTTGCCTGAAAAATCGCTGCCGCGCAGGCAGCAGTCGCTGAAGCGCGTCTCATGCAGGTTGCAGTCTGTCAGGCGTGCGCCGGTTAAGTCGACTTCGACAAAAGAGCCGCCGGAGAGATCGCGTCCGCTGAAGTCCAGGCCCTGCAGCCCGACCTGATAGATCATCTCGCCGTGCTGGATGGCTCGCTCGACCGCCTCAGCCGTCATCCCGTTCACGAATGCTCCTCGTCGCGCTGCGGCGCGGTTTTCATGCCGTTAAGCCAGGCCTCTTCGAAGCGCGTCGTCGCATCGCGCGCGCTAAGCGAGAGGTCGGCGCGGAACAGGTTGCAGCCGCTGAAATCACATCCCTGCAGCTGAGATTTTGAGAAGGAGGCGCCGATCAGGTCGCTCTCCGCCAGCGTCGCCCGCGTCAAATCCGCACGGGTAAACTGGCACTCCCTGGCCTGCATCCGCCGCATATCCGCCTGCGTACAGTCCGCGCCGCTGAGGTCGCTGTTAATCAGCATGGCGTGAGAAAAGTTCGCCTGCGCCAGCCGCGTCTCCCGCAGATTGCACTGCGTCAGCGTGGCACCGCTGAAGTCGGCGCGGATCAGGGCCGTATCGGCGACAAACAGCGAAGTATGCAGCTGCGCCTGATGAAAACAGATTTCTGGCGCCTGACAGTCGACGAAGCCCACCGCCGTCAGGCGCGCCTGTTCGAAACTGAGCGCCAGCAGATGGCACTCAACGAAGTAGACTTTGCGCAGCGTGGCGTGACTGAAGTCGAGCGCCTGCAGCGTCAGCTCGCTGAAATGGGCATTGACGATCTGCGCATGATGAAAGCGGCAGTGCGCCAGGCTCGTCTGTGTCAGCATTACGTCACTGAGGGTGGCGCGATCGAAAACGCACTGTTCCAGCATCAGATCCCGGCACTCCGTCTCGCTGAAGACTGAATCGCTAAAGTCGGCGTAACAGCACTGGGCCAGGGCGAGGCTGGCATTGTCGAAGGCGCAGGCGCGGGCTGAGCAGCGATGCAGTTCTGCGCGCGTCAGCACGGCGTTGCTGAACAGGCTGCCGTCGAGCTGGCAGTGGCTGAAATCGACATTCTCCAGCAGCGCGCCGCTGAAGTCGGTGTCACGCAGGTCAAGCCCTGACAGATCCGCACCGGTGAGATCCATCTCGCGGCAGTCGCCATCGCGCACCAGCACCGCCTGACGCAACTGCGCCGACTGCGCGGGCGTCAGGCGCTCGGGCGCGCTCAGCTGATGAGCATTAAAGCGGTAGCTGTCACGCAGCGCCTGAGAGCTGAACGTACGCTGACGGTCATCCATTGGCTGCTGCTGCGCGTTCTCGTCAAACGCGGCGCGCTGGCTGCGATAGGTCTCTATCGCGGCGGCCGGTCTGGCCGCGGGCGGGGCCAGCGCCTCTTCCTGCTGGTAGCGCGTTATCATCTGCGCCAGCTGCTGCTGCGCGGCGCGATCCTGCGCGTCGATATAGTCATGCAGATCCTCCAGCGGCACCGTCGGAGCATGCTGTCGGGTGGGCGCCAGCGCATCTATATCCATCCCGCTGTCGCTGTGCGCATGCCGCAGCTGCTGGCGCTGCGCCGTTTCCCAGCGCGCAAGGTTGCGATCTGTCGGGCCGGGAGGCAGTTCAGGCTCGTCATCCGTAATGGCGCTGCCTGGGGGCAGCAGCTCGCCGTCGCGTAACGCAAGCAGCACCGAGCGTTCGGGGTCGCTGCGTTGCCGCGTGATCTCTTCATAGGCTTCGCGCGTGCGCGGCTGGTGGATCGACTCGAGCGCTGCGACCGTGGTGAGCACGTCTGCGGCGTCATCTTCACGGATCGCCAGCTCGCCATGCCAGATCATCACAATGCGCTCCAGATGAGGGAAAAAGTGCAGCGTCGTGGCGCGCAGCGGGATCGCTTCAAACATCTCGCCGTGGGTATGCTGACGCACCACGAAACAGCGTGCCTGCCACGGCGGCAGGCATCCCTCAAGCAGCGGTTTATCTGGATGCATGTTTTCAATGCGCCAGGCGGCGCCAGCGGGCAGGGCATCGCGATCGTCCCAGCGCTGATCCGCATCGCCCTGGTTAAACAGGCGTCGGTCGGCATCGCGGGCGAAGCCAGGATAGTCATGCGCCAGCCAGGCCTCGTCAAAGGCGCTGCCAACGTGGCGCAGGCGACGCGGCGCGCTTAACGGCACCGCGTTAAAGCTGGCGGGAAGCGCGCCCGCGCCTGGCTGGATCAGCAGCGGCGCGGCCGCCTCGACGTTGGGTATCGCCTTGCCCAGCGGATTTTCGCTGTCGCCTGCGTCGCCCAACGCATGTTGCCAGTCGAGCGGCATCTGCGTAAAAGGCTGCGGTGCGCTGAGGCCATCCTCCCGCCGCTGGCGATCGCCGTAAACGTGCAGCGTTTTTTCCCGATCGGCTACCTGGATGCGGGCGATACAGTGCGATGCCGCGCCGCCGGGCGGAAAGGCAAAGCCGCTGGCGAGAAACTCCGGGTGCGGTTTAGGCAGGCCGTGATCGAGCACGCCATCGGGCGACTGCAGCGCCTCTGGCAGCAGATTCCATAGCGCCTGCTCGGTCAGCAGGCGCGGCAGCGCATCCATATTTATCATCGCCATAACGGCGACGCCGAGATAGTGCTGGCGCTGCCAGCGGAAGGGGCGTGGTAACAAGCCCAGGTGGCGCGGTTTAATGATTTTCATAACAGCGGCTAAGCGCCTTCTCCACCGGGTGTCGATTGACTGGTGCGCGCCGTCTGGAAGCTCTCCTGCGAAGCGTTGCTTGCCTGCGAGGCATTGCTTGCCTGCGAAGCATTGCTCGCCTGTGAGGCGTTACTCGCCTGCGAAGCATTGCTCGCCTGTGAGGCGTTACTCGCCTGGGAGGCATTGCTTGCCTGGGAGGCGTTACTTGCCTGCGAGGCATTACTCGCCTGCGAAGCATTGCTTGCCTGAGAAGCATTGCTCGCCTGTGAGGCGTTACTCGCCTGAGAAGCATTACTCGCCTGGGAGGCATTACTTGCCTGCGAAGCGTTGCTTGCCTGTGAGGCGTTACTCGCCTGCGAAGCATTGCTCCCCTGCGAAGGCGGTCGCGAACCGGCGGTGCTTTCGTTGCTTTTCCCTTTCCATTTCACTTTCGCTTTCAGCTTGTCCAGCTGGCTGGTCACCGTCCGCTCATTCTCATTCGGCAACGCGCCGCCGCCGCCATTCATAATCGAGATCAAAGAGGCGAAGACCAGTTGCCGGTTGACCTCTTTGATCTCATTGACGTTCTTTTTTATCTCAGAATAGGTTTTGGCGTGCTTCACGCCGGTGACTTCCATGGATAAGCCTTTGGCGGTGAATTCCGTCGTCGTCGCCTGCAGGCTGCTGACGGCATTGATGGTGCCGTTGACGCCATTAATGGTTAAGGCGATGCCGTTAGTGGTGAAGTTGGCGCCGCTGATGGTGTAGTAGCTGCCGCGAATGCTGTGTTTCTGCGTCGGCGCGCTGGTGTTTAAGGTATCTTCGCTCTGAATGTAAACCTGGCCGGGCGACCAGACTTTTATCGCGTCGTCGCCCGCCCTGGCGGAGTAGATTTTGACCGCGTCCTTGGCGGAGATATTCAGCTTCTTCGCGGCGTGCAGATCGACCGACTGTTCGCCTTCGGTGTCGTCAAAGGTGAGGAAATTGCCGTCGTTAACATCCTGGCTGCCGAGCGTACGCGTCCAGATGCCACTTTTAGCGTAATTCCACTCGGCGGCGCTCTCCGCCGTTACGCTGTCACCGCTGGCAATATCGCTGGTGCTGGCTTCCGTCACCAGGTGTTCAGAAATCGGCAGGGTCTGCAAATCGTTATAGACTCGCCCAGTCACTACCGGCGTGTGAGGGTCGCCGTTAATAAAATCGACCACCACCTCTTCGCCGACGCGCGGGATCTGATACGCGCCATACTGGCTCCCGGCCCAGCCGCTTGAGACGCGCAGCCAGCAGGAGTGAAGCCGGGTTTCATCTTCCGCTCTGAACCAGCGGAATTTAACCCGCACGCGACCATACTGATCGGTGGAGATATGGTCGCCGTCGCCTTTGCTGGCGTCGCTGGCTTTGATGACCACCGCCGTTTGCGGGCCGGTGGTGCGCGGCCAGGGCGTGACGCGCGCCGGACGCCAGATCACCGTCGCCGGAATAACGCAGAAGTCGAAGCGATGGATATTGTGGTCTTGATCGTTACTGGCGTAGCTGTTCTCTTCCAGGTGGTAATCGACCCGGGTAATCAGAAAGGTTTTTCCTTCATCTGCGGCGCGCGGCGCCATACAGAGCGTAAAGGTGTAGCCTGGCGCCAGGCCGAACGCATCGCCCGCGCCTTCAATTTGCTGCTGTCGCGCGCCATATTCCTGCTGGCGGATCTGTGAATAGTCGTTTCCCTCTGACTGATGGGGATAGCGCCCCGGCCACTCGGTGATTTTGGTATTCGCCGGCGAGCGGGCGTCGGCGATCTGCATCGTGGCGGAGAGGTCGGCGTTCGATTGCAGATAGTTATAATCATCATGGCTGTAGAGGCTGGCCGACACCGACGCTGACGCCTGCCAGCTGTTGATCGCCTCCTGATTTACGTAACCGCCCGCGCCGGTTTGATGAAACTCGATGGTCTCATAGCATCCGAACGGCTGGTGAGATTTGCTGCTGTTGCAGAGCACCAGCGTCTCCTGGCCCATCGCATGACGAAAGTAGAAGTAGATGCCTTCGTGCTCCATCAGACGCTTTACGAAGTCATACATGCTTTCCTGATACTGCACGCAGTATTCCCAGATGCGGAAGTTTCCCTCCAGCTGGTCATCAATGGGAATGGCATAATCCTGGAAAACGTCGGTCAGGATCTCTCTGGCGGTCTTTTGCTGCCAGATGCGAAAACCCTGCGTCTGGGTCAGGTTCCACAAGTGGGGGCGCATCGTTGCGCGATAGATATAATACTCTTCGCGGTGCTTTTCATGTCCGACAAACGCCATGCGGGTAATCATGCCGCTGAGGAAACGCTGTGTTTCCGGATTAGGGCGCAGCTCAAGCGTTATCTGCTCGCCCAGCAGATCCTGCAGGTTTATTTCGTTGCTGGTGCTCAGCATATCGACGTCAAACTGATAACAGTCTGAGAATTGCTCCCGACCCGTCATCTTTTTAAACAGGAGTTCGCTACCAAGCGGCGTGTGGGCTATTACAACGCGATCCATGACATTCCTCTGTTTCATGCGGCAACAGGCTTCATTGCGCGAGGCATGAATATAGGGTGGGCCTTTTTATTTATTGCTGGCATAGTAAAAGCGCTTTATGAATCTTTTAATACAGCGCCCGACATCAAGGATATTTAAGAATGTTCTTAGTAATGGCTGGCCTTAAAATCTTCTGTTTTATAACGCACCATCACGGATGTAGTGGCTATTTCACGGCAGAGAAAAAATTATTACTTTCTGCATTAATCAAAATAAAAGCGATCTGAAAAGTAGTTTCTTTGCGTTATTTTAACCGATAAGACTTTCTGTCAGCGTGTCGCTGCCGTAAATCAAATTAACAACGGATTGTCATTTATCATTCACACTGGCGTGCCAATAATCCTGCCCAGAGATGATATTCGCAACTCAATAGCCGCGATTTATTTAATACAGGAATTAGGGCAATGACAGACGCAGATAAAAAAGTAATTTTAATTACCGGTGGTTCAAAAGGACTGGGCTTTTCCTACGCGAAAGCGCTTGCCCGTCAGCACACCGTTATTATTACGGGAAGGGATACTGCCCGTCTGGCGCAGCTGGAGGCGGAATATCCGGGCCTTTTTCACTGTATCACCTGTGACGTCAGCGATCGGGCCGCCGTGTCACAATGCTTTGCAGATATCGTCGCCATGTTTGGCCATATCGATGTGGTGATAAATAATGCCGGCGTCTGGGGACCGGTAGATAAATTCGCCGATATCGCGCTGGATGACTGGTATGAAGCGATTAATATTAACCTGCTTGGTCTCTCTTATTGCACCCACGAAGCGCTTAAACCGATGCGGATGCGCAAACGCGGCATTATCATTAATATCGTCAGCAATGCAGGCGCCTACCGCTGGCCCTACTGCACCTCTTATTCAGTCACGAAAGCGGCGGTGATTAAATTAACCGAAAACCTGGCCGTCGAGATGAAGCGCGAAAATATCTCTGTCTACGCCTATCACCCCGGTCTGGTTCACTCTACGGGCATGGTCACCAGTTTGATCTCCACCGTCACCGATCGCAACAGCGCCAGGGGCAAAGCGTTGCAGTGGGTTTATGACGAGCAGGACGCCGGAAATACCGTGGATGAGAAGCAGAGCATGATCAATATTGAGAAGCTGTGCAGCGGTAAATATAAAAGCCTGAGCGGCCTCTATCTTACGGTCAGGGATAATCTCGACCTGCTGCTGGAAAGAAAAAGAGAGATCAGAGATCGCGACCTCTTTATGCTGCGCGTCAACAGCCTCGAAGTGTAGAACGCCCGCCTTCCGCGCGCAGCACGGTTAACGTGCTGCGCGTTTTTTGTTATTTCTCGTCTGTTATATCGCCTGAGCCCGGCGCTGCAGGCTGGCAAAGAGTCGATCGAAGAGATCGGCTGCTGCGCTGGCGCCGCCAGCCGCTTTTAGCTGCTGCTGAAAGCGCGCAATCTGTGTCCGACAGATCTCGCTGGCGTGAAGCGCACGCGCGGCGGAGAGCAACCCGTCCGCATCGACCTGCTCCCGCGGCAGATGGACGCCGAGACCAAGCTGCTGGACGCGTCTGGCATTGAGCCGCTGCTCCGCCTGCTGGGGAACGGCGATAACCGGCACGCCGAAATGCGCCGCCTCCATCAGGCTGTTCATACCGGCATGCGTGATAAACAAACTGGCTGACTGCAGCACCTCAAGCTGAGGGATCTGCGCATGTACCTCAATATTGGCTGCGACTGGCCCCAGCTTGTCCGGCGTGACGTAGCGGCCAATAGATAACACCAGGTGGAATTCGCTGTCGGCGAACGCCGCGATGCAGGTGCGGAAAAAATCGCGCTGGTTGGTGTAGACCGAACCCAGCGAAACGACCACAACGGGGCGCGCTTGTGACGCAGGGCACCATTTATGCTCAGCAGGTCTGGCGACGATTTCAGGCCCGACGAAAATAACGCGGGGATCGACCGTCTCCACTTTTTCCTGAAAGCAGCGCGGAATAAAGGCAATAGCATTGTCGTGGCGGGATAACAGCGCGGAGAGATCGAGCGCCACGCCTTTAGACTTCAGCAGGGCGTTGAGCAGCGGTAAGCAGGGCCAGGCATTGCTCGCTATTCCCAGCCACTCTTCCGACTGTCCCTGATAGCTGGCATGGGTGGGATTAAGCGCGACGGAAGGAATATTCCACAGAGCGGAAAATATTTTCCCCAGCCAGCTTAACGGGCCATAAGCGATAATATCCGGGCGATCGTCGACAAAGGCGTGAAATAGCCCGTCCCAGGTCAGCGTCGCCTCTTTTGCCAGCTCAACCACCACGTGTCCCATCTCTTCCGGGCGAGGTGTCTCTTTGCTAAATGCGGGCTGATAAATTACCGGCTCCGCGCCGCAGGCCGTTATTAAAGGTGCAAATTCAGCCGACGTGGTATAGCTAACCCGATATCCCCGCGCCACCAGCGCGTTGACCAGACCTAGCGTGGGATTAACATGACCATGTTCAGCGCAATTAAAGATCGCCACGTGCGGCCGCCTGTTTTTTACCTCAACCCGTAAAGCCATATTCGCTCCGTTATAATGGCGCGCAAGCAGGGACGATCCCTGCCTGACGTTATAAGCAGCATTTCATCGGTTCTTTAAAGGCGTATTACAGCGGCGCAGGATTAAATAGATATCGGAATAAGTGGATGCAACCGCCACGTTATTTTCTCGCGGCGTTATTTTATGTTTTTATTGCAGCATGGATAGAGACATCGAGAAAAACCGCCGCCCTGAAGAAAGGGCGGCCAGAGATAAGAAGCAGAGTGAAGCCTTAGTGGTGGATTTGCTGGAGATCCTCTTCCGACAGGCCCGTTACTTTCATGACTGAGAGAACGTCCATACCGCTTTTCAGTAAGTTCCGGGCGATATTCAGGCTGGCCTCTCGTTCGCCAAGCTGGCGTCCCTGTGCCAGGCCCTGTTCCAGCCCCTGTTCCAGTCCTTGCTCCAGACCTTTTTTCAATCCTATCTGTTCAAGCTGTTGTGCAAGGGTCATCAGTTCATCCTCATGCTGCGGCACGCGCTGTGCCAGTTCACGAATCATCGCTTTCGCGTCCGACGTTTCGCCGGCCTGAAGCATATAGTTTACCAGCGCCATCACCTGCTGTCTGGTCATAAATTCCGTCAGCATCAACGACACCAGCTGGTCGAGCAGGCCTTTCAGATCGCGCTGGCGGATATGCTTTTGCAACAGGGTCAGCGCCGCCATGCTGCGGTGTTGCATAATCTCTTCATCCGGGATGACGGTTACATCCACCAGCGGGAAATGTCCGCTGTAGAGCGCCGCGGCCTGTTCTCGCTCGCTAAAGGCATCAAGCCAGCTCATTGAGTAAGGATAGGGGCTGCGCTTACCCTGGTAAAAGAGCACCGGGATCACCAGCGGCAGCGTTTTATGTCCGGCGTCGAGATGACGCTGCATCGCCGCCACCGCATAGCGCATCAGCCGAAACGCCATATGCTTATCCGGCGTGCTCTGGTGCTCAATCAGAACGTGCACATACCCGTCGCCGCCGCGGGTCTTCAGCGAGTAAAGCACATCGCTGTAGTAGGGGCGCAGGTCATCCTCTACGAAACTGCCGGATTCCAGCTTCAGCGTAGTCAAATCGCAAATCGCCAGCAGCGCGGGCGGCAGATGCAGCGACATAAAGTCACGCGCCGTCTCGGGGTGCGAGAGAAAGGTTTTGAATACCGCATCGTGCGGGGTAGGCGTATTTTTCTTGTGCATCCTGATGCGCCTTTTCTGTCTTAAGTCCAGGCGGCGAATAGTACCATAACGCCCCGCTCTCATCAGCAAAGCTGCAGGCTAACCAGCCCGGCACTCACCTCAGCGCGAAAATATTTTAAAGCAGCGAAACTTTTCCGCGACCACCACCGAACCTCTGATTAAACCCTTCGGGCACTCCGCCTGATTGTTAATGGAGAAGAAAGAGATGTTGATGAAAAACAACCTGAAAACCCTGGCGGCCGCCACGCTTCTCGCTCTGAGCCTGCCTGTCACCTCCGCGTTCGCCGCGCTGCAGGTCGGCGACAAGGCGCCTGATTTCAAACTCGATGCGGCTCTGGCTGGTAAAGCGACCTCCTTCTCCCTGCAGCAGGCGCTGCAGAAAGGCCCGGTCGTGCTCTATTTCTTCCCGGCCGCCTTTAGCGCGGGCTGCACGCTGGAAGCGCACGATTTCGCCGAGGCGACGGACGCGTTCAAAAAACAGGGTGCGACGGTGATTGGCGTGACCGCCGGCAATACCGATCAGATTGCCAAATTCTCGCAGCTTGAGTGCCGTGATAAGTTTACCGTCGCTGCCGATCCCGGCGCAAAAGTCGCGGCGGAGTATAAAAGCACTATGGAATATAAAGGAAAAACCCTTTCAGATCGTACCTCTTACGTGATCGCGCCGGACGGCAAGATACTGTTCAGCTACACCGATAAAAATCCCGATGCGCATATCCAGAAAGCGATGGATGCGGTGAAGAAATATCGCCAGGCTAACCCTGCCTGACCCTAACTTCCAGGTGAAATGATTATGCTGACAGCCATTGCCGCCGCTTTTCTCGGCGGCCTCATACTCAATCTTATGCCGTGCGTATTCCCGGTGATTTCGCTGAAAGCGCTCAGCCTGATCCGCCATCACGACAAACCGGCTCACGCGCGCGCCGAAGGGCTGGCGTTTCTGCTGGGCGTCGTGGTGACCATGCTGGCGCTGGTGGCCGTGCTGCTGCTGGCGCGGGCGGGCGGCGCCTCGGTCGGCTGGGGATTTCAGCTGCAGTCGCCGCTGGTGATCGCACTGCTGATTCTGGTGATGCTGGCGTCAGCGCTTAATCTCTTTGGCCTGTTTGAAATCGGCCTGTCCCTGCAGCGGGCCGGCGAGGTGGGCGGCGATCGCGGCGGTCTGGTGGGTTCGGCGCTTACCGGCGCGCTCGCCATCGTGGTGGCGACGCCCTGCAGCGCCCCTTTTATGGCCAGCGCCGTCGGCTATGCGCTGACCCAGCCGCCTGCCGTCAGCCTGGTGATCTTTATTGCGCTGGCGCTCGGTTTCGCCGCGCCTTTTACCCTGATCTCTTTTTTCCCGGTTCTGGCGCGCGTGCTGCCTGCGCCCGGCGCCTGGATGATCACGCTGAAACACGGGCTGGCTTTTCCGATGCTCGGCGCTGTCGGCTGGCTTATCTGGGTGCTGGAGCGTCAGGCAGGCTCGGCCGCGCTGGCGGCTATCCTGGCCTGCTGCCTGCTGCTCAGTTTTGCAGCCTGGTTATATGGCATGGCGCAAAAACGCCGTATGATGGGTCGCCGCCACTGGGCGCTGCATCTGGCGACCGCGGTTTTCGTCCTGCTGCTGGTACCGCCGCTAATCAATCTGAAAAGCGCTGCTGCTCCTGAGGAGAGGGCAGAAGGTGCCGTTGCCGCTGCGGCCGTCGCCTGGTCGCCGCAGAACGTCGATGCGATCAAAGGGCAGGGCAAGCCGGTGCTGGTGAACTTCACCGCGTCGTGGTGTATTACCTGCCAGGTTAACGACCGCACCTCGTTATCGACCCAGGCGGTGAAATCGGCGATGGCGCGCACCAGTACCATCTATATGGTGGCCGACTCCACAAAATATAATCCTGACGTTGAACAGGCGCTCAGCGATTTTGGTCGCGGCGGACTGCCGCTTTATGTCGTTTACCCGGCAAACGGCGGCAAACCGGTTGTGCTGCCGCAGGTGCTGACGCCGGGGATTGTGATTTCGGCGCTGGAGCAGGCCGCTGAAAGCGGAAAGAAAACGTAAACGGGTGAGTGATTGAATAACAACTTAACAGGGCGGATGATCCCGCCTTTTAGTGCGGGCGATGCCCGATACTGACGCGCGCGCTCAGCACTGGCCTGCCTTAATGGCCCGCGCGCAGGCTGGCGACCAGGCCGCCTACAATCAGCTTCTGAAAGCGATGGTGCCCGCCATCCGCGCGCTGGTGCGCAAAAAAATCGCCAACGATGCGCTGGTTGAAGATGTGATTCAGGAGACGCTGCTGGCGATACATCGCGTGCGCCATACCTACGATCCCCGCCGCCCCTTACTGCCCTGGGTGGCGGCGATCGCGTCGGCGAGAGCGATAGACGCCCTGCGTCAGCGTGGACGGCAGTATGAAGTTCAGGATGATGACGCCCTTCACCGTCAGACGGCGGAACCCGACGAGGCCGAACCGGGCCAGGAGGCGCTAACCGACTGCCTGGGCGCGCTGCCGGTGCGCCAGCGGGAGATTGTCGAATCTGTTCATCTGCGCGAGCAGAGCCTGGCTCAGGCGGCGGCTGAGGCTAACCTTTCGCTTTCCGCGGTCAAATCGCTTTTGCACCGCGCAATGCTTAACCTGCGTAAATACGGAAGTGGTAAGCATGAGAAATCATGACCAACTGATTGAACAACTCAGCGCTTCGGCACAGCCGGTGAGGCGCGTCTGGCCGACTCCCTGGCGCGTGGCTGGCTGGGTTGCCGCCGCGCTGCCCTGCGGCGCGCTCAGCAGCTGGGCGCTGCACAGCCGCAACACCGACTGGTCGCAGCCCGGCGCGCTACCTGCCATGGCGGCCTTGCTGCTCGCATTTATTCTGGGCGTCAGCGCCATTGGCGGCGCCTTTACCCTCAGCCTCGCAGGACGGAAGGCGCCTCAGCTGCGATACCTCGTCCTGCTGGCGCTGGCGTGGCTGGCGCTCAACCTGGTCAATCTGACCGCCGCACAGGCGCCAGCAGGCGCAGGGCGCTTCGGCGAAGGCATCCACTGCTATCTCTTTATGCTGCTGGCGGCGTTGCCGATGATGGCGATCTCAGTGTTCAGCCTTTATCGCACCCGATCGCTTTCGCCGGAGAAAAGCCTGGCGCTGGCGGGGTGCGGCATCGCGTTTATGTCGTCAATGCTGTTGTCGCTGTGCCACAACACCCATTTGCACCTGATCGATTTCAGCATGCATCTTGCGGCAGGCCTTACCATCGTACTCCTCACCATCTTCGCGGGACGACGATGGATCCGTCTGGATCGCCGCTGACGACGCCGGTCGCTTTGCCGGGCTGAGAGATTTGGCGGTCCGGCAGTTTTCTTAACGCTTCCTCAACAAAATAACAACAGGCCCCGCTTTATCCTCTCCTGCCGGTGGTTTCGACTATGCTCAACAGGTGATTGATGGAAATGTCTTGTTAATTCTTATGAGGATGAAGTTCAGATGCGCAAACTGTCATATTTAGTTGTCACTCTTGGCCTGCTGATGTCCGTCGCTTCCCAGGCTGAAGCAAAAGGCTGCCTTAAAGGCGCTGCGGTGGGCGGAGCGGCGGGGCATATCAAGAATCACGCCGTTGCCGGTGCGGCAGCAGGTTGCGCCGTAGGCCATCATATGGCCAGCAAAAAAGCGAAAAAAGAAGCAGAGAAGAATCAGCAACAGGCGCAGTAATCTGCGCATCAGGGCTGCGCCTGCGGCCCTGAATCACCACGTCAGCCAGCCGCTAAAAGTCAGGTCCGCCCGCAGATCCCCCTGAAAACATTCTCCTGCTGAATAATGATATCGCGCACGCCTTGAGGGCCAGCTTATCTGTGAATAAATGCGTCCCGCCCGTTGGTTTCCGTCTGCCAGGGTGGTAGCCTTTTCCTCTCTTCTCTGTAGCCATTTCGACGAACGGCGCGACAACCTTTGCCGCTGCTGTCGAGCGATGGCGAGTCCGGTTTCTGGTCTGTTCAAGCTCGGGCTATTTACCTTCAGGACAGGCTCATGAAAAAGTACGATCTTAATAGCGTCTCAACGCTAACCCTGCTGGGCTTTGGCGGCCTGGCGGGTCTCGCTCTGCTTTACCTTTTCGCCCGGCACTGGGCCGACTTTGTGCAGTACTGCTTTTCGGTGCAGGTTTCGCTGCATCGCTATCTGGTGCAGTACCTGCTGCTGCAGCGCGATCGGCATATCAAAGGTGGGCTGATGCTGATTGCAGGGAGTTTTATCTATGGTTTCCTGCATTCAGTCGGGCCTGGCCACGGCAAATTCGTGATTACAACCTGGCTTGCCACTCACAGAGCGCAACTCAGGGCCAGCCGACTGATTACGCTGCTGGGCAGTCTGATGCAAGGCATCGTCGCCATTCTGTTTGTGGTTATTCTCGCCGTTTCCCTGAATCTTTCGCTGGGCGATCTCAGCCTGAGCCGATACTGGATGGAAAAAGCCAGCGCATTGCTCATTGCGGGCTTTGGTCTTGTCATGCTTTGTCGGGCTGCCGGTATCCGTCCTCTCTCGCTGCTGCCTGTCAGCGCTTCTCGCCATCAGCATAACGGGGCTTGCGGCTGTGGACACAAACATCAGCCCGCGCCTGATGAGCTGACCGGCGGCTGGCGCAATGCGGCCTGGGTGATTGGCACCATAGGTATCCGGCCCTGCAGCGGGGCGCTGATGATCCTTGTCTTTGCTAATGCGGTGGGTATGTTTAGCTGGGGGGTGGCGGCGGTAACGGCGATGTCGCTCGGCACGGCCGCTTCAATCATGATCCTTGCCACCTTCGTGCATCATTTCAGAGAGTGGATGATTAACGTCAAGCTGCCTGGGGTGGCGCGTTACTCAGCGACGTTCGTCAGGCTGGTCCTGGCAGCGGGCGGCGTAGCGCTGATTCTTTTTGCGGCCGTGATGTTTTCTACCATCATTCCTGTCAGTACCAATGGAGACTTTATCGCAGCGGGCTGCTAAAGGCCCGGCGAGCGTACTGCGGCTCTGCCGGGGCGAGGAAGGTCATGGCTGACGCTAGGTTTTTATCTGGCCGGTCAGCCAGAACTTTTTATACCGCGCGGGGGGAATGCCCACGAGATTGTGAAAGATGCGGTGAAAATTATTGACGTTATCGTACCCCACCGCGTTTGCGACTTCGGTCACGCCCAGGCTGGTACTCAGCAATAAGTTTTGCGCCTCGCCAATACGGCGGCGCGTCTGGTACTGTTTAGGCGAATAACCGGAGAAATTTTTAAACACGTGCGCCAGATAAAACTGGTTCATGTTCATCATCGCGGTGATGGAACTGAGCGCGATATCTTCTTTGTAGTGGTCATCGATGTAATCCTTAATGCGCTGGCCGAGCAGCGTATTGCTGTCCTCCCGCTCCTGCTTGTTTTCTATCCAGATATTCCGGCACAGCAGCAGCAGAACATTCAGCAGATTATCGCCAATCTCCGCGCTGTAGAGGCGTTTACTGTTAACGTGCGCCCACATCTGATCGAACAGCTGGCTAATTTCATCGTAAAATTCACCGCTTGGCATAACGGCGGGTTGCGCGCGCGTCGTCAGCACATTATGGGGCAAGCCATCGATTTTTAACTGCTCGACGCCGCAGCTGAAAATCAATAAATCGTCTGATGCATCCGGGCTTTCATCATGCAGGACATTGGCGTTGAACAGCATGATATCGCCTTGTTTTACGTTGTAGCGTCGCCCGTCGATGTTATAGGTACCGCTGCCGGAGCGAACGAACATGACTTCAAAGCGATCGTCGTGCTTGTGCATGACTCTGGGCAGGGCTTCCTCTTTACCTTCCGCTTTACAGATAAACGCCAGGCGAGGGCGCAAATTATTGTCGAACCCGCGAGCTGAAGGATGTTCATTAAGGCAAAAGGTAATCATGATCGCTCCTGTAGTATGCGCTGCTATTCTTACACGAGTTTTTTCTGCCGGTAATCATCAATTTTGCTTTTTACCCTAATTCAGACAATTGATAAATCAGGCTTTGCTGATGGTATGACATCAAGGAATGATGATTATTGTTTTCCTGAAACGAGGACAAAAACAATTTTGAACCTCGTCACACTTTTATTTTGATCAAAATCCATGCGCCCGCTTACCCCCTCTTCGATGCTGTAAAGGCGAAATATCAGTAGCCCTCTTTTGTTTAGGGTTATCTCCACCATAAAAAGGCAAATATCATCAAAATTGCTCTGGTGACGGAAGTGAGCAAAGCCCACTATTGTTAATAAACATTAATGCGCGTTCGAAATAAAAATAGCCGTTCTCAGATGCCGCCTTGCGCTGGCGTCAGGGCGCCTCTTCTATAGTTAACTCGCCTTTATTTAACTCTCCCGGTTTGTTAATAAAACCGCTAAGCGACCCTCTTTTTTAGCTTGTCTTCATTCTTGCTATGTCAATCAACAATGTATGCCCTGTGACGATTATCACTCTATTTTGTGCTTTTTGATTCGAATCTTTGATCCTCAACACGGAGTAAAATAGCACAGCCTGGCGTGACTGGCTTTTAATCTTCACTTTGATGTAACTTTGCTGCAACCATAAAGATTCCTGCATTACATTATGCGGTTAGCTAAAAAATAATATTTACACTCGACGTACTAATTACATGTTCTCATTCAGGCTGCCATAAATTTACTGGTCGATGCTGGCCATGAAAAATGGCGTGCGACGGTTTTACCTTACTACCAGATGGAACAGATATGTATAATAAAACCAACCTACAAAACCCTCAGCGTATGCGGTTAATCACCATCGTCTCAACGATAGGTGGTTTATGCTTCGGTTACGATACCGGCGTTATTTCCGGCGCGCTTATCTTTATGAAGTACGACCTTCACCTGACGGCCTCCCAGGAAGGTTTTATCACTTCCTTTTTATTATTTGGCGCGGCGTTAGGTTCCCTGTTCGGCGGTTATTTATCAGACAAGCAGGGCCGCCGTAAAAATTTATTATGGGTCGCCGCTATTTTTATTTTCGGCGCATTAGGTACCGCCTTCGCCTGGGATGTTCCGTCCATGATCGCGGCCCGATTTGTTCTGGGCTTAGCGGTAGGTTGTGCCTCGGTCACCGTACCCATCTACATCTCCGAACTGGCGCGCGCCGATCAGCGTGAAAGCCTGGTGACGGTTAACGAACTGATGATCGTCACCGGACAGTTCCTGGCCTATTCCGTCAATGCGGCCATTGTGAACCTCTATCCTGAAATGCAGCACAACTGGCGCATTATGCTGGCTATTCCGGCGCTGCCGGGCGCGCTGCTGTGGGTGGGCATGTTAATGATGCCTGAATCCCCGCGCTTCTTTATTCGCAAAGGGCAAACCGAAAAAGCGGTAAAGGTCCTTAAAACATTACGTCTGCCGGAAGAAGTGGATCGCGAAGTTAAAGAGATTCAGCAAATCGTTAAAGCGGATGAGGTGAAATTCAACCTGCTGGCCGAACTGAAAAACCGCTGGGTTATCCAGCTCATCTTAATCGGGCTGATGATCGTCCTGGCTACCCGCGTCACAGGCGTTAACACCATCATGTACTACGCGCCCACCGTGCTGAAAGCGGCCGGTCTCGGCGATGCGGCGGCAGTGACCGGCGCAGTGGCGAACGGCGTTATTTCTGTACTGGCAACCCTGCTGGGCATGGCGCTGATAGGCAAATACTCGCGCCGCAAGATGTTTTTTACCGGCCAGGCAGGCGTAACGGTTAGCCTGGTGCTTATCGGTCTGGCATTTAAAGTCTTTTTCCATACAGAAACCCTCAACGGTGTGGAGACGCTTCACGCTAATTTTGCCAACGCGCCCTACGTTATTCTCGCCTTGATGCTGGTCTTTCTGGTGTTTATGCAGGGCTGGATTGCACCGGTATTCTGGCTGATGTTAGCGGAGATCTACCCATTAAGAATGCGCGGCGCGGGGATGGGCTTCGCCGTATTTGGCCTGTGGATCTTTGACTTTATCATTCAGTCCATCTTCCCCTTCCTGTTAAGCCATTACGGCGGCGGTATGACCTTTGGCTTCTTCGGCGCGACCAACGTGATCATGCTTATTCTGCTGGTGAAATATTTGCCGGAGACGCGTGGCCTGACATTAGAACAGATTGAAAAGAAATTTCGCTTTTAATATGAGGATTATTAAATGACTGTCAAAATCGGTTTAATTGGTCTGGGTATGATTGGCCGGGATCATCTGAAACGTTTTCACAATGTAATTTCTGGCGCGGAAGTGACGGCGGTTTGCGACATCAACCGTGCGGCCGCGGATGCGGTTGCCAGCGAATATGGCGCTACCGCATTTTATGACGCAGAAGAGATGATTCATTCCGAGCTGGTCGATGCGGTATTTATCTGCTCTATTGGCCCGGTGCACAAAACGCAAATTCTGGCCGCTTTTAACGCAGGCAAGCCGGTATTTTGCGAAAAACCGCTGACGCCGACCGCTGATGAATCAAAAGAAATTATTGAAGCAGAAGTGAAAGCGGGCAAGCGCCTGCTGCAGCTGGGCTTTATGCGCCGTTTCGACCCCGGCTATCAGGCGCTGAAGCACGCCATCGACAGCGGCGAGCCTGGCGACGTGATGTTAATTCACTGCGCGCACCGTAATCCCTCTGTGCCGGAAAGCTACACGCTGGAGATGGCGATCAATGATTCAGCGACCCATGAAATTGACATTATTCGTTATCTGCTGAACGAGAACATTACGTCCGTTCGCGTTGACAAGCCTCGTAAAAAAACCAGCCGCGCGCTGCCGCATTTGCAGGATCCGCTTATCGTCATTTTTGAGACCGAATCGGGCGTGCGCATTGACGATGAGCTGTTTGTGAACTGCCATTATGGCTATGACATCCGCTGCGAGGTCGTCGGTGAGAATGCCGTTATCGCGCTGAACGAACAGCAGTTAATTAACACGCGTTCGCTTCATGGCAATGCGCACCATATTGCTCAATCCTGTATGGAGCGTTTCGCCACGGCTTACGACCGTGAAGTGCAGCACTTTGTCGACAGCGTGCGCGACGGCCGCGAAATGAGCGGACCGTCGTCCTGGGATGGTTATGTTGTGGCGCTGGTCTGCGACGCTGGTCTGGCTTCGCTGAAAGATGGCGAAAAACACGACGTCGTCATTCCGCAACAGCCGTCGCTTTATCGCTGAAATACTTCTTCTCGCTTTTTGTGAGGGACTAATAATGTTGAAACTGACGGCAGATTCACTGCATTTGCAGTGTCGGGCAGCGAATAAAAACGAAGCCATTAAAATTGCCGCTGACGCGCTGGAAAAAGCCGGTTATGTGAAACCGGGTTTCCTGCACGGCATGCTGGCACGCGAAAAAAGCGTCTCTACCTATATCGGCGCAGGTATCGCGTTTCCTCATTGTGCTAAAGAGAACCTTGATCTGGTGATCAAAACGGGTTTTCAGGTTTTTCAGTTTCCACACGGCGTCGGCTGGGGAAACGGGAAAGTGGTTTTCGTGATGGTAGCCGTAGCCGCTTCAAGGAATGAACATATTCAGGTGCTGGCGGACATCGCAGATCTGTTAGGCGATGAAGTAAAAACGACCTTATTAGCCAGCGCAAAAACCAAAGAAGAATTTATTAGTCTGTTTGAGAAAGCGTAATTAACGCACCAGATGAAGGAACAAATAATGAAACTTGCTTTATGTACGGATGTTCTGGCGGATTTGTCCTTCCCGGCAATGCTGGATAAAGTTAAAAGCTACGGCATTGATGGCGTCGAGATGACCGCTGGCGGCTGGTCGCCGTGTCCGCATGTGAAAACCGAAGAGCTGCTGGCCTCCCCAGAAAAACTGGAAAAGTTCAAACAAGAGCTGGCCGAACGTGAGATGCGCATCGTAGCGCTGAACTGCTCAGGTAACCCGCTGGCGCCCGGCGAGCTGGGTGAAACCCATACCAAAAGCAGCTATCGCGCCGTTGAGCTGGCTGGCAAGCTCGGCGTGAAAAAAATCGTGATGATGAGCGGCCTGCCGGGTGGCGGACCGGAAGACCGCGTGCCGAACTGGATCACCTCTACCATCTCCTGGCCAGATTACATGCCTGGCGTGATTGTTTATCAGTGGAATGAAGTGGCTATTCCCTGGTGGAAAAAGTTTGTGCAGCACGCTAAACAGCACGGCGTAGAACAGATCGCACTCGAAGAGTTTCCGAGCCAGCTGGTCTACAACCCGTCGACGCTGCTGCGTCTGCGTAACGCCGTCGACGATATTATCGGCATGAACCTTGACCCGTCGCATCTGATTGCAATGGGCGCTGACCCGATTGCCGCTGCGCGTAAACTCGAAGGGGCGATCTTCCACGTCCATGGCAAAGATGCGCGTATTGAGCGTGGACTGGCGGATATTGATGGCCTGATGGAGTACCAGCCGGTAACCAACACTAAAACCCGCACCTGGAACTATGTGGCAGTAGGATGCGGTCAGGATCTGCAGTGGTGGAAAGAGTTTTTCTCAGTGCTGCGCATGACCGGTTATGATGGCGACGTATCGCTGGAGATGGAAGATCTCACCATGAGCGTTGAGGCGGGTCTTCGCACGTCAATCGACGCGCTGAATGTAAGTATCAGCCGTTGACAGCCGGGCGCTGAAGTAAGAACAAGCGCGTCCTACAGAAGCCTGACAATAATGTCCGATTATTGTCAGGCTTAAACTTTTTATGGGCCCCTAGCTATTCACGCTCTTCTTTAAGAAAGTCTACGAATGCGCGCAGCGGCGCAGCTTTAAAGCGGCTGGAAAAGTAGAGCCAGGGCCCTTCAAATGCCAGCCACCACTCAGGCAACAGTGGCTGAAGATCGCCGGTTGCAAAATGGGGCTGTAGCCAGTTTTCAAACGTAGCAATGATGCCTTTGCCGCTTCGCGCCAGATCAATGGCGGCGGAAGCGCCGTTAACGCCGATGGTCAAACGACCAGGAGGATCGACGATAAAGGTTTTACCCGCCCGTTCAAACTCCCAGGGTATTAGCGCGCCGCTTGAATATTTCAGGCGAATGCACGCATGTTCAAGCAGATCGGCAGGACGCGCAACAGAGCCGCTCGAGGCGAGATAACCGGGTGCGGCAGCCAGCGCCAGCCTCTGGGTCCGCGGCCCTATCGGCACGGCGATGGTATCTTTCGCCAGATGTTCGCCGTAACGTATGCCTGCATCGCAACCCGCCAGCGTCGCGTCTACCAGACGGTCATCAACCATAAGTTCAACCCGCAGTTGCGGATGCCGGGAAAGAAAGCGATCCAGCAGCGGCGGTAGAATATCCACCATCACCGCGCCGGTGACGTTCAGTTTCAGTACGCCGCGAACAGATTGCTGCGAACTCGCCACATCATTCAGCGCCGCCCGCATCTCCGTGAGCAGCGGCGTGATGCGTTCGGCCAGCGCCAGGCCTGCCGCTGTGGCCGTTACGCTGCGCGTCGTTCTGATGAATAGCGGTATTCCCAGCTCCCGCTCCAGCGCGGAGACTTTTTCGCTAACGGTCGAGGGCGACAGACCAAGCTGTTTCGCCGCCGTGCGGAAACTTCTTTCGTTCAACACGGTAAGAAAGATCGACAGGTTTTCCATCCCCGCCGCGCCGTTATTGTTCGCCATACCGATCAGCCTGTTCGCATTATGTCCGTTTATCAAAGCTATCAGGCAAGTTATAAATTCAGAACACAAAAGAAGCGTCTTTTTAACAAAAAGACAAAATAAGCGGAGAGGCGATATGAAGAGCAAAAGCGTGCTTATTACCGGCGCGAATAAAAGCATCGGTTTTGAAACGGCCCGGCAAATGGGACGACTCGGTTACCGGATCTGGCTGGGCTGTCGCGATGAAGCGCGAGGGCAGTCGGCCGTGGCCAGCCTGGCGGCGCAGGGCGTTGATGTCCGGCTGCTGATCATCGACGTAACGGATATGGCGACTATTCAGGCGGCGGCGCAGCGGGTGCTCAAGGAAGAGGGGACGCTGGATATTCTGATTAATAATGCCGGCATCTCAGGCAACTATCCCGTGGCGCCCAGCGAGCAGAGTATCAGGGATATCGAAACGATCTACGACACCAATGTGCTCGGCGCCATCCGGGTGACCCAGGCTTTTTTGCCTCTGCTTAAAGCCGCGGCAGGCGCCAGTGTTGTAATGGTCAGCAGCGGTTTAGGCTCGCTGACATGGGTTTCCGATCCGAACCATCCCTTTTCCCGCGTAGAGGCAATGGGGTACAACAGTTCAAAAACGGCCCTGAATGCTGTGACCGTCGCTTTCGCTAAAGAGCTCAGGGACTTTAACATCAGTGTTAACGCCGTCGATCCAGGCTATACCGCCACCGATTTTAACGGGCATACCGGCTACCGAACCGTTGAGCAGGCCGCTGAAGGCATCGTCTGGCTGGCTGGTCTCGATCCTTTAACAACCACAGCGGGCTTCTACTTCGATAAAAGCCGGGCGCCCTGGTAACGTTCCTCAAGCGGCATATTGACGCATGTGCGGCTTTACCGGCAGCGAAATCAGCACCGGCTTAATCTCCAGCCTGCCGCACCGACATTCAAGCCGAAACCGGGTAGCGGTTGTGGCTCTTCATGTTCCCTTCGCGCCTGCGGGAAACAACTCGCAGATCCGCATCTATACTCTACTGCGTTTAGTGAAATATGCCGCTATTTCTGCGCTGCGTTCTACTTTAAGCAGGTAACGCTGCGCGAAACGCGCCCGTATAGATCCACTAACGACTCCTTTTTCCATTTTTCTTTTCGCAGGGGACTTCCTGGTATGTTGCAATCTCAACGCTCGCACCTGGGCAGCATTTTGCTGCTGCTGGCTGCAGTGGCCAGCTTCGCACTGGCACTTTATGCCTGGCTTACACCATTAACCGGCGTTACCGGCACTATCGGGGCGCTTGGCGTGGTCATCGCCAGTGTGGTTCTGGCGGTGCTGACCTTTATCTTACGTGGCGTTTCAGCACGTGGCGCTCGCATTTTCTGGACCATCATCACCCTCATCGTGCTGGCTGGCATTGGGTTTGCCGCGCTACTGCTGCATCAGTGGGTCATTACCGCAGCGATGATTGTCGGCCTGATCGGACTCATTGCGCTGAGTAAAGAGAAGGCAACCCATCATCAATACGCCAGATCCTGAGGAACCGACCGTGCATAAAGATAAACAGAACCAACTGATGAAAGTCAGCATGACTGCGCTTGCTCTGCTGGTGGCGCCACTCACATTACAGGCGCAGGATAAAGCCGCAGAAGCTTCTCAGGGAACGCAGAAGAAGCTTAATGTGGATGCCGCTAACCAGCAGGCGCCTGGCACCACCAATACCACCAAAGAGGCCTCTTCCGGGCAGGATGGCCAGAAGGTGGAGTCAGCGCCCGGCGTGGCTTCGCCGCTGGTGCCGGAAAACGCGACCTGGGACAGTTTCCACGGCCAGCTCAATGCCCAGAAATACAGCCCGCTTAAACAGATCACGGCTGATAACGTCAGTAAACTGGAGAAGGTCTGGGAGTTCCATACCGGCGACGTTTCCGATGGCAAAGGTAAAACGCCCGCGACGGTCTGGTCAGCCACACCGGTTTTTGCTAATGAAACAATCTATATAGGCACGCCCTTTGACCGCCTGATCGCCCTGGATCCGGGAACCGGTAAAGAGAAGTGGCATTACGATACCAAAGCCCCGCGCGAAGCGCTGACGCAGCCGGTTCTGAAAAATCGTGGCGTCTCCTACTGGCAGGCTAAAAACCCGGTCGCCGGGCAGGCCTGCCAAAAAATCGTTTATATGGGCACCGTTGACGCCAAACTCTACGCGCTGGATGCGGACTCCGGCAAGCCGTGCGAGACATTCGCCAATAAAGGCGTACTGGACGTTAATCAGTGGAATACCCTGAACGCCAAATATCCGCTGTCGCTGCTGCAACCGCCTACCGTGGTCGGCAACCATCTGATTGTGGGCTGGGCAGGGAAAGACTGGGCCTATGCTGAAGCGCCTCCCGGCACGGTCTTTTCGATCAACGCAGAGACCGGCCAGCGTGAATGGACCTTCGATGCCATTCCGGCTGATATCCGCAAACGTACCGGCACCGCCAACGTCTGGACTCATATGTCAGCAGACGAAGCCCACGGCCTGATCTACCTGCCGGTTTCGTCGCCTTCGCCGAACTACTGGGGCGGCAACCGCGTTGACGCTATTCCGCTCGGGACATCCACCACCGCGCTGGATGTGAACACCGGTAAAGTGGTCTGGTCGCGTCAGTGGGTGCATCACGACGTGTGGGATTACGATATCAACTCCGCGCCGACGCTGATGGATATTACGGTCAATGGCAAGCAGATCCCCGCGCTTATTCAGGCAACCAAACAAGGCTTCCTGTTCGTGGTGAACCGCCTGACGGGTGAAGATGTCTGGCCAATCGAGGAACGTCCCGTACCGCAGGGCGATGGCTCAGTGCAGGGCGAGAAACTGTCTCCGACGCAGCCGTTCCCTACCAAACCCGCACCGCTGCTCGATCAGTCTAAAAAGCCTGAAATCTGGAAGCTGGCGGATATCGTTGGTGCCGGTCAGTGTTCACGCCTGTGGGATAAGCTGACCTATGAAGGTATGTATACCCCGCCGACGACCAAGGGCGAGGGCACGTTAACCTACCCGGACAGCGCCGGCGGCGTGCAGTGGGGCGGCGTAGCCTTCGATCCGCAGAACCAGATCGCGGTCGTTAACGTCTCCCATATCGTGCAGTACGTGAAGCTTTATAGCCGTGAAGACTATGACAAAGCGGATAAAGGCTCTGGCAACGAGAGTGGTTTTGCTCCGCAGGAGGGCGCGCCTTACGGCATGCGTCTTGACGTGGCGAATAACTGGCTCGGCATGCCCTGCTGGCAGCCGCCGTTTGGCGAGCTGGTGGCGCTGGATATGCACACCGGCGAGGTGAAGTGGCGTCGTCCGGTTGGCGCATCGCAGCAGTACGGCTTCTTTATGCCTGAAAGCTGGGGCTCGCCCACCATTGGCGGCCCGGCGGTGACCGCGGGCGGCGTTATCTTTATTGGCGCCTCAATGGATGCCAAAGTGCGCGCCTATTCACTGGAGAGCGGCAAAGAGCTGTGGTCCGATCAGGCTGAAGCGCCTGCCGTGGCTAACCCCTCTGTCTATGAATATAAAGGGCGTCAGTATGTGGCGTTCGTGGCAGGCGGTAATACCATCCTGAAAGATCAGGTGGGCGACCAGGTTGTGGTGTACGCGCTGCCGAAGTAAGGCCTTGAGTTGAGGCTGAGGCAGTAAACAGCAGTGGGGCAGCGATGCCCCACTTTTTTTGCTCCGTATTCAGCTACCGGATGCGCCTGCAGAGTCCATCATTTTTGACCGTAGGCCTGATTGCGTCCATTGCGCTTCGCCTGATAAAGCGCCTGATCAGCCTCACGTTTCAGCTGTTCTGCTTCTGAAGGATCGCCTTTGGATATCAGCGCAAAGTAACCCGCGCTGATGGTGACAACGCCCGGCGGCGTCTCTGTGGTTTCGTGAGCAATACCCAACTCCATAACCGACCTGACAGCCTCTTCAGCAACGATTTTCGCCTCGGAAAAGTCAGTGTTGGGCATGATAATCGCGAACTCTTCTCCGCCGTATCGCGCGACCACGTCGCCGTGGTACTGAACGCTGCCCTTAAGCGCCTGAGCAACATCCTGCAAACACTCATCCCCTGATACATGTCCATAGGTGTCGTTGTAGCGCTTGAAAAAGTCGATATCGATCATGACCAGCGCCAGCGGGTCGCCGGTTTTATGCGATCTCAGCAACGCCTGCTCCAGCAGCGCGTCAAACTGGCGGCGGTTGGCAAGCCCGGTTAAACCATCCACCAGCGCCAGCGACTGCAGCGTATGGTTAATGGTGGTCAGCTCGTCGCGGACGAAAGAGAGCTCGAGCTGGTTTCTGACGTTGGTGCCGACCTGGCGGAGCACCAGCACGCCGATGCCGTTGATAATGCCCAGCAGCGCCAGATTGAGCAGCACGTTCAGCAGATTGCCCGAGAGCCACGCCATACGAATGTTCGACAGATCGTAGCCAGCGGTCACAATCAGCGGATAACGTTCAAGCCGGGCGTAACCAAATACGCGTTCCACGCCGTCAAAGGATGAGCGCCACGTAGCATTGCCGCTGGAGGCCGCTTTAAGTTCGGTTTCGAACAGCGGACTGGTTGAGAGCATTTTGCCAATATAGGCATCGGAGAAAGGGCGGATATAAAGCGCTGAAGAGTCCGCCAGAATCAGTCCTAACGTGTCCTTTTCGCCCAGGGAAAAATAGCTGTAATACTGGCGGAAATAGTCTACCCGCACGGTCGCCAGCGCAACGCCGGCAAAGTTACCCTGCGCATCGTTAAGGCGAACGGAAACAGGGATCACCAGGTCGCCGGTCGAGCGGCTGCGTATAACGTGGCTGATCAACAAACTGGTATCGTTATGGGTGCGATGCCAGATGAAATAGTCTCGATCGGCATTGCTGGCGTTAGTCGGAATAAAATTGCCGGAAGAGGCAACCCAGTGTCCCGCCGTGTCGTAAATAAAAAGTCCGTGCAGCTGCGGCAGTTTACTTTGCTGCTCTTTGAGCTGATGCAAAAAAGCAGGCGTCGCAGCATAGTCGTTTCCGCGCTGCCTTAGCTGTCTGACCGCGTCCGCCAGCGTAATATCTACCTGTAGAATCGCATCCTCAGCCTGCTTTGCCAGAGAGACGGAAAGGTTCCGGGCGTCATCTTTTTTCTCAATGACTTTTTGCTGCCACGAGTTCCATAAAGACCAGGCATTGATGGCAATAACGAAGAGGCTCGTCAGCATTAAAAACATCACCATGCTTTTACCAAGCGACGTTCTTAACAGAGAGGAACCTGAAGTACGCAACGTATTCTTTCGCATATAAAAGGATGTGTGCCGGCAGCGATGATTAGTCAGGCATCATACAGTAATTACGCCGCTATTCTAATAGAGAGGAGGCGGGAGCGAGTTTTTATTTAAATTAGCCTGCTTCATTTAGGCGAGCGGCGCTTATCGTTGTGCGGCCCTGAATCTTATCGTCCCGCTATGTAATCGTCGCCTGCAGTCAGAATTTAATCTGATGACGCACCGACCCGCTTAAATGGCAAAAGCGGGCGCCACGCAGACTTTATTGATCTGTTACAGAATAAGCCTGACGCCCGTCGATTAAGGATTACCACTTCACGCCAAGGCCGGTTGAAAAGGTGCCTTCATTCAGATTATCGCGCGTGCCGTGCACCAGATTTTTGTGATAGCCGATATGCCATGTCGACCACGAGGTTAGCGAATAGCGCAAGCCGACCTCTGCATCCATTGTAAAAATACCGTCCTCGTCCAGCGAATGTCCAATATCCCCGTTGCTGTAAAGCGTCACCTTTTTCGCCAGCAAATAACGCTGATAATTCCAGCGTATGGAGGCGCCCAGGTGATCGTCGCTGCTCCCGTCGCTGTAACCGTAGCCAAAAGCGCCCGCCAGTATTGAAACGGAAAAAGAACTCAGCTCAGTGTCCCATAGCTGATAACCGGGACCGGTACCAATCAGCGCCTGGCGGGAAACATCTTCCACCCAGTCACGTTTATATGTGCCGCGCGTTTGCCAGAAATATTGTTCACGAAAAATGTAGTCAAAGGCATAGCGCAGGCTGTAATTATCCGTATTGACACTCTCATTTTCCTGCTCACGGTTGTAGGTCGCGCCAATATCATGCCGCCAGCGTCCCTGGCTAAGCTTAGTATTCAGCGAGAAATTATAATCATCGGTTTTAGTCGAGGATTTTTTTATATTCACGCCCGCGTCTATATTTCCTGTCCAGGATAGCGTATCGGTCCGCACTTTTTCTTTCATAAAATCGTCTATGCGTTTGACCGAGACTTTCTGCTGCTGACGCTCATCGTCGCGTCTTACCCAGACGTAACCGGGATCGCCCGCGGTTAAAGTAACGTGATAGTTCTCTCCGGTCTTTTTATTTTCCACCACAAAAGGGTTATTGCTGGCAAGGGTACTGACGGCGCTCCACGTTAAAGTTAGCGTGCCGCCATACTCCATATCCAGCCCCAGTTTGCCGTCGCTCAAATAGCGAACGGTGCCCGTCAGGCGGTCGCCATTATTCAGCCAGACGGTATCCGCCCAGGCGACGCTCAGGGTCCCTGAGAGCAATGTCGTCAGCAGTGGCGGTAACGCTTTTTTTATCGCCATAGTATCCGTTAGCGTTTTATGAAAAACAGAGTGTCGGGTCTCCAGCGCGTTATTGCCAACCCAGACCCAGACTTTTCTGTAACGCTACGAAGTCGACGGTGAGTTGCGTCTGGGCATTAATCTCATCCTGCTGGGCGGTCAGCAGGGTGCGTTCGCTGTCCAGATAGTCGATCAGGCTGGCAGCGCCCGCTTTATAGCGCTGCTGTACGAGCGAACTGGCGTGCTGCGCCGACGTGCTTACGCGATAGAGATCAACCACGTTTTGCCGCTGGTGGCCGTAGCGGGAGAGTGAGGAGTTGGCATCGCGTAACGCATCCAGCACCGTCTTACGCCACTGCGCTTCCGCTTCGTCGCGCTCCGCCTGAGCCTTATCGACCTGGGCGCGTACCCGGCCGAAATCCAGGAAGTTCCACTGCAGAAATGGGATCAGCATCCATGACATATTCTGCTTCTCAAGCAGTGCGCCCTCGGCCGTGCTGAACCCCAGGGTCCCGACAAGATTAATTTTGGGGAAGTAGTCCGCCTTATGTTCGCCAATCTCCGCCGTTTTCGCAGCAAGCTGGCGTTCTGCGCTGCGCACGTCCGGCCGGCGTTTTAACAGCGAGCCCGGATCGGAAACGTTAATGTCAGAGGGGAGCTGCGGCAGAGTGTCAATATTTGACAGCATGCCATCAAGCTCGCCGGGCGTTTTCCCAACCAGGAAAGCGAGCGTATCCAGATACGCATCGATATCCGCCTGCAAAGGCGACAGCTGAGACTGGGTTGTTTCAAGCTGCGTAACAAGGCGCTCTACATCGCTGTCGCTGGCTGTTCCCTGACGTCGTCTTTGCTGAGTAAGGGTGAGCATTTGCTGCTGCACCTCTACGGAACGCTTCAGTAACGCCAGCTGCTGTCGCGCACCGGCCAGCATCAGATAATTTCTGGCGACCTCTGCCGTGATGGAAACCTGCGCATCCGCAATGTTCGCCATGTTCGCCTGTTCCATGGCGCGGGACGCTTCAATCGCCCGGCGCGTACCGCCAAAGAGATCTACCTCCCAGCTGGCGTCAAAACTGGTGGTGTACAACGACAGCGGATTTTTTTCGCCTGTCGCCACGCTGTCGGGAAGATGCGCCCGAACCGCGGCGCCTGACGCCGACAACGAAGGATATTCATTGGCTTCATTGCCGCTCAGCGTCGCCCGCGCCTGACGTAGCCGTGCGCGTACGATGCCGATATCGGGGTTATTTTTTAACGCCTCGTCAATGAGCTGATTCAGCAGCGGAGCGTTTAGCGTTGTCCACCATGCTGACGCCGTCGGCGAGGTGGCGAAGCCTGTATCAGGAAGCCGGGCATATTTAGTGGCTTTAACCGGACTGGCGGGCGCATGGTAATCCGGGCCGACCGTACAGCCTGTCAGCACAGGCAGCAACATCAGCATGGTATAGGAGAGTTTATTGAATTTATTCATCATTTTTTCATCGAGCTGGAAGCGGCGCCGGGCTTATGCGGCGAGCGCAACAGGAAAGTAAGAGGTATACAGCAGATCAGGGCAAACCCCATCAGATAGAAGGTTTCTGAATAGGTCAGCACCAGCGCCTGTTGTTGAATCTGTTGCGCCAGCTGCGCCAGCGCCTGTGATGCTGAATAGGCCGCATCGCCGGTCTGGCTGAAAAATCCGGCGCTGCTTGCCGCCATTCTGTCAGTGACCAGCGGCGAATTTGCGCTGATAGATTCGCGGATAACATCGTTGTGGAGCTTGCTTTGCCGGTCGATAAATATGCCAACCAGCGCGAGTCCGACCGAGCCGCCGAGGTTGCGCATCATATTGTAAAGACCGGCAGCATCGGCCGCTTCTTCGGTGCGCACCGCCGCCATTGACGCCTGATTCAGCGGCATCATCGCCAGGATCTGTCCTGCGCCGCGCAAAATTTGCGACCAGAAAAAATCGTCGCCGTTGCTCTGCACGGTAAGCGTCGTGTCCAGGAAACAGCTCCACGCAAAGAAGCCGATACCGCATATGACCAGTAATTTAATATCGATTTTGGTCAATAGTCTGGGCAGAAAGGGCATAAGCAACAGGCTGGGTATGCCTGAAATCAGCAACACCATTCCGGACTGCTGGGCGTTATAGTCAGCTATGCCGCTCAGAAACTGCGGCAGCAGATATAAGATGCAGTAGAGAGCGATGCCGAGGATAAAAACGATGACGATGACGCTGAGAAAGCGAAAGTTAAACAGTAGCGACAGACGAATGACCGGCCTGCGTGCGGTAACCTGAGAGATCAGCAGCAGAACAAACCCGATCGCGCATACCACGCTAAGCCAGCAGATTTCGGTAGACTCAAACCAGCGCTCGCGCTGACCCTCTTCCAGCACCACCGTCAGTGAGCTAAGCGCCGCGCTGAGTCCCAGCACGCCAGTCCAGTCCGCGCGAATAAATTCAGTCCAGTTGGTTTCTTCTTTATTCAGGCCGTTTAACAGCAGAAACACCAGCGCCACGCTCACCGGCACGTTAATAAAAAAGCACCAGTGCCAGCTGATATTTTCTGCCAGCCAGCCGCCCATAACCGGGCCGAGTACCGGCCCCAGAATGACGATAAGACCAAATATCGACATGCCCAGCGGCAGCTGAGAGCGGGGCAGGCGGGTACGAATAATCATCTGCGCGGTCGGTATCATCGCACCGCCGGTAAAACCCTGCCCAATACGCCCTAACACCATCTGCGGCAGGCTTTCTGACAGACCGCAGATAACGGAAAACAGCGTAAAGAATACCGCCATCGAGATGAGGAAGTTTCGTAAGCCAAACACCCGGGTAAGCCAGCCTGCCAGCGGGATCATGACGATCTCGGACATCAGGTAACCCGTAGAGATCCAGGTTCCCTCGGTGCCGGTTGCGCCAAGCTCCCCCTGAATTTGCGGCAATGCCGAGTTGGTGATAGAGATATCAAGGGTGGCCAGCAACGCCCCCAGCGCACCGGCGATTACCGCTATCCAGTCCGACAGTGAGGCTTTCTCCGCCTCTTGCGACGTGACGCCAGCCGCACTCATTTTCCTGCACCCTGTTCATGGGTATCGACGTCGACCGTCACTGACATCCCGGGTAAGAGCCGCTTACGTTCCTCTGGCGAGGCGTTAATGCGGATTTTCACCGGTACACGCTGGACGATTTTAGTAAAGTTGCCCGTCGCATTTTCCGGCGGCAGCAGCGCGAACTGCGATCCGGTACCGGGCGAGAAGCTGTCAACCACGCCTTTGATGTTCAGATCCGGCAGCGCATCAACGTGCAGCGTAGCAGGCTGTCCAGGACGCATATTGGTCAGCTGCGTTTCTTTGAAATTAGCGGTCAGATAAATGTCGTTGAGCGGCACCACCGTCAGCATACGGGTACCCGGCTGCACATACTGGCCCACCCGGACGGTGCGGTTGCCGATCACGCCGTCTATCGGGCTGCTCACAAGCGTATTTTTAAGATCGATATCGGACTGCGCCAGACTGGCTCTTGATGACGCCAGTTCCGCTTCACTTTGCACGATTTGCGCTTTCAGCGTAGCAATCTGGGCGGAAGCGGCTTTTACCGCCGCGGCATTGGCGGCGACATCCGCTTGCGCGGCATCGCGGCTGCGCTTTAAGTCGGCCAGATGTTCGCTCGCTTCGGCACCGCTGGCGGCCAGCGGGCGATAGCGATCGTATTCATGCGAGGCATAACGTAACTGCACCTGGGCAGAGGCGTACTGAGCCTGAGCCTGTTCAATCTCAGCCTGCTGACGGGTGATATCCGCTCTTGCGCGTTCGATTGCCGCCTCACGGGCTTTAATCGTGGCCTGCATCTCATTGACCCGCGCCTGGTACTGGTCGTTTTCGATGCGAACCAGCGGATCGCCTGCTTTGACTAACTGATTGTCATTAACCAGAACGGCCACGATATTTCCAGATACCTTCGGTGCCAGCGTCACGCTGTCAGCCTGAAGATAAGCATCATTGGTCGATTCGGTATAACGCGTCAAAAAATACCAGACGGCGCAAACCAGCGCGATAACCACGATGGCAATCAGCAGGAGTAAACGCATCCGCTTGCTTTTAGGTTTGGGTCTGGTTACTGAACTGGAGGCATCACTGTGAGCGGGTGATGCTGAAGTGGCTACTGAAAGGTACAGCAAGGTAAACCTCTGTAAAGAAAATTATATCGCGTGATATAAATTGTCTGTGAGCTGAATTTATGTCAAGCGATATATTTTAAAACCCCGCAGATAACTGCGTATAATGCGCGTTCAGGCGACAGGAGGAGAGGCGTGTCGGGAAAAAATCTAAAGCCCTTAAGGCATTCAACAGAAAGCGGATATCACCGTGGTGAAGAGACGCGCCAGCGCATAATTGATGCTGCCATCGAGATTTTTGGCGAGCGGGGATTTAAGACGGCAACAACCCGGCAGATAGCGACGGCAGCCGGGGTGAACACACCTGCGTTACAGTATTACTTTGAGAACAAAGATGGGCTTTACCTCGCCTGCGTCGATTCACTGGCTAACGAGAGTTACGCTTTCTTCCAGCCGCTGCTGGAGCGCATTGAAAGCCCGGACGAGGATATGGATGTGGAGGAGTGCAAGACGCTTTTTTGCGCATTGCTCGATACCATGTTTGACCGCATCACCGGCAGCCAGAGCTCGCCCGGCAAGCGGCTATTTCATGCCCGTTTACAGATGGGCGATGGGCCGGAACAGGCGTTTGCGCTGATGCAGAAGTTAATCGGGAACAAAATCTTCCAGGCAGGTTTTCAGCTTATCGGACGTATTACCCAACAGCCTGTCAGCGCAGAAATCACTCGCCTGCGGACGGTTTCGCTTATCGGCCAGGTCGCGATGATACACGCTATGCAAAACACCGTGCTGACGCAGCTTAAATGGACACAATTTGATGACGCGCGCCTGACGATGCTGAAAGCGATCACCCGTGAACACAGCATGACGATGCTGACGAAGTGGCATCGGGAATCAGGCTCCTCCGAGGATGGGAAGAGGGATACTCTCTAAAACAGGGTGAGTGATTCGGAACGGCAAAGCGTGCGCCTGCGGTTCGCGGCGTGGTTTTGGTTGGCTTGATTGCAGATAAGTGTTCAGAGGCTGCGCGTCTCGCCTTTTTAGGACAACTGACGCATATTGGGTGCTCCTCAAGCCGGGCAGCATACCAGGATGTGAGGGACTTAACCTGCTAGCTGGCGCATGAAGACCTTGCTGCACATGCTGCTAATCGAGGCGAGGGGAAATAACCAAAAACCTAGTTGCCACGGCGCCGTTGCTTCTCTGCCAGCGCTTTTCAGTGACGATGATTATCAATTGTCAGACTTACGCGGTTTGCCCGACAGAAAAGCTCCGAATAGTGCACCGGTTTGTCGTTCTGGTCGTAAGCGATCTTGCTGATGCGAAAGAGCGGCTCGCCCAGTTCGCACTGAAGCCTGAGCGCTTCCGCTTTGGTGGCGGTAAAAATGTCGATGGTTTTTTTGTCGCTGACCACGCGGATATCATATTTTTCCTGAAACAGTTTATAGGTTGAAGCACCGACACTATAAACCTCATCAAAGCCAGGATAACGCGAGAGGGGAATCCACGAACAGTCGATAAACAGCGGCTCGTTATCAAGATACATTACCCGCAGCAAGCGAAACATCTCGCCGTTGCCAGGGATATTAAGCCTTTCGCAGAAGGGATCACTGCTGACAAGTTCCTGTTCAATGACCTCTTCACGCGTCGGTTTTCCCTGCGAGACGCCGAAATCGGTGAAACCACTTACCGTAAGCAGCGCGTTTTCAACCTTCTTGCTCTGCACAAAGGTTCCTTTTCCCTGCCAGCGGATCAACACGCCATCTTTTACCAGCTCAGTTATCGCTTTACGAATCGTAATGCGGCTGACGTTATACAACGTGCATAAATCGCTTTCGGTCGGGATTTGTTGACCCGGCAGGTAAAGGCCCTGCGCAATATCATCCAGCAAGCGCTGACGTACCGTGGCATAGAGCAATTGATGTGAATATCGCGCCGTCGCTGGCATGAATTGACCCTGACTGTTGAAAACAATGGAGATGATTATAGGAGGCTTTATGGCTGAGTCATAGGGGTTGGCGCGCGCAGCGTCACGCCAACGCAGGTATTACCAGGCGCCATGATAGCGCAGTGTCTGGGCGGCACATTGCGATCCCTGCTTCATGGCACGTGCGATTGGCAGGCCAGCAGCAATAGCGCAGAGAAAGCCAGCAATGTAGGAATCACCGGCACCCATCGTATCAACTACGTTCACCGGTTCGGGCGGCATGCGCCAGAACTGCTTACCATCCCAGGCGAGACTGCCATTTTCGCCCAGCGTGGCAATCGCGACGCCCGTGCCACACTCCACCACGGTTTGCAGTCGGTCACGCAGCCAGGCCGATTCGACATGCGCCGACGCAAACAGGTAGTCAAGATGCGGCGGTAAGCTCTGCCACAGCGGGCTTTCCCATTTATCGGCGAAGTCGAAGGAGACGATCCTGCCCGCCGCTTTTAGCGTCGGCAGCACCGACTCAGCGTGCCCCCAGATAGCGGAGTGGATCATCTCAAAGCCGTTGAGCCATGCTATATCTTCATTACTCACCGTAAAATCCGCCATTACGCCTTCGGTGTAATCGCCCAAAATGCGGTCGTTGTCGCGCAGTTCGACCTGGGTTTGCGCGGTCACGCCAGCTTTAGTGTGCAGATGAGAGATATCGACGCCCTGTTGCAGCAGGTCACGCTTCAGCAGCGCGCCATACGCATCGTCACCCACCCAGCTCACGCAGGCAGATTGCATGGCATAACGTCTGCTGTAGACCGCGACATTAACGGCGTTGCCGCCGGAAAAGGCTTTGTTGAGTTGAGGATAGATATCCACGCAGTTATCGCCGACCGTCGCCAACCGCATCATCCCGTCAGGCTGTGTCGTTTCACCTGCAGCCGCATCATCCTTTTTCATCTCGCTTCTCCTGATAGAAACGCCCGGCCTTCTTCAGGCCGGGCAAAAGGATTAATACTCAACCAATCCGCCGTAATAACGGCGATCGTCTGGGTTGTGATCTTTATAAATAGAGAGGTAATAGCAGAGCCACTCCATCGGGACGAACATCAGGAAAGGGGCCAGCCACGGATGTAACCCCTGAGAAATCTCCGCGTAATCAATCACAATCACGTTATTGGTGCGCTCGCGCACGAAGCGAATAGCACGTTCGGTAGTATGGCGACTCTCATCGCTGCCAAGCAAAAACAGGAAAGGCACGCCGGGCTCGACGACCTCCAGCGGCCCGTGACGAAACTCGCCGCTCTCAATCACAGAACCGTGCGTCCAGGTAAACTCCATTAAGGTGACAATGCCCTCTTTATAGCCAAGTGGGCGCAGCGGACCGGCCGATACGGTATAGATCATCGGCCACTGACTCGCCTGTTCGCCAAGTTGACGACCTTTGTCTTCCCATGTGCGCACCAGATGCCCCAGCGCCTGCGGCAACTTACGCAGGTCATTTTTGATTTTGCCGATCTCGGTATGTGGCGAGAGACGAGTAATCATCTCGATCACTACGCTGTAGCAGAGCAGCAGGTGAATCTCCCAGATGCAGTCCGCTTCATAGGCCAATACATGTTCAGCCGCCTGGGTTATCGGACTGTCGTGATGTTTGGTGAAGGCAGCCGTCAGCGCACCGCAGGCCGCGCCCAGCTCCAGCGCCTTAATCACCTCCTCAGTTTTACCGTAATCAGAGACGCCAATCACCGCGCAACGCGCATCGAGACGATGCGGCGTGTTATCGCAAAACTCCCAGCCGGAAAGCGCATAAACTTGCAGGCTTGAGAAGCGATCGGCAAGGTGCTTTGCCGTCTGGGCGGCATTGAGCGGTGAGCCGCAGGCGACGAAATAGATGCGGTCGATATCGCGCTGCACCATCTCATCAACGATAGCGTGAACGCGCGGCACATCCTGTGCCAGGATCTTTTCCACCTCCGGCACCATATTTTCAGTTACCAGAAAATCCACACTGCGTTTATCAATATTCAACATGAAACAACTCTCCAGGCAGGGTTAAGAAACGTGAGCCAGACGGCGATTGCGCTTTTCCCAGAAGGCGTAAGCGGGCAGACCGGTAGCGATTACAATCAGGGCGCAGATAAGCCCAGGAACAGGCGCCCATACGAATGTTGACGCCACAAGAATCAGGCTGGAGGCGATAGCGGCGAAGGTCATCAGACCGAAGGCGGGCGTGCGCCAGAGCGGTTTGTAATCTTCACGTTTGCGACACCAGATGATGGAACTGAAGGTGAGGGTGTTCTTAAAACACATCACCAGCGTGAAATAGCCGAGCAAGCTGGTGAGATCGGAGACAAAGATAAAGAAAATGCCGAGCGCGCACTGCAAAATGATCGAGACATCCGGCGTGTTGTACTTAGGATGAACGTGGGCGAAGCTTTTGAAAAAAAGTTTGTCTTTCGCCATCGCATATTCCAGCCGGGGCTGATACATCACACAGCTGGAGAGCGATCCGAGGATCACAATAATGGCCGTTACGGCGACAAAAATGCCCGCTATGCTGCCGAGACCCGGGATATAGGTGAGGGCATCGGAAATGGGCGTTTCGGATGCAGCCAGCTTGTCGAACGGCATGATCCCTGAAATCACCAGCGCTAACAGCGAGTAGAGCACCAGTACCAGCAGGCAGGAACCAATCAATGCGCGCGGCATCGTTTTGCCCGGGTTTTTAATTTCGCCGGTCATGTAACAGATCGACGCCATGCCGGTATAGGACCAGCTTGTGGCTGAAATCCCCGCCAGCAGTGCCATAAAGCCCGCCGTAGCACTGGTGGTTACCCTACTCTCCGCAACGACAAAGTTGTCACCTTTTAGCCAGAAGATGCCAATGCCGATCACGATTGCGAATGGAATGATTTTGGCGATGGTGATCAACGTCTGAAAGGTGGCTCCGCCTTCTACCGAACGCAGATGCAGCAGCATAAAAGCCAGTATCAGCCCGGTCGCAACCAGCTTGCCGCTCAGCGGGTCGAGTGGAATCAGAAAGCCCAGATTACTGACAATCGCCAGCGCCATGATAGAGAGTGACGGCGCATCATTCGCCCAGAAGCTGGCCCAGCCAGAAAGAAATGCCAGCGGACGGCTGCCAGCGTTTTTCAGGTAAATATAATCGGCGCCGTTTTCAGGATAGGCTGTGGAGAGTTCCGCATAGACACACATCTGTGGAATGACGATAAGCCCGCCAATTACAAATGCCAGCACGGTAAGCCACGGCGTGCCCGCCGCTTTTGCTACTTCTCCAACCGAAACGAAGATACCGGAACCGACGGTGGTTCCGACGGAAATTGCCAGCACGGCCCAGAAGCCGAGCTTGCGTTGCAGATCCTGGCCTTCCATATCGTTACCTTTTTTAATTTTCAGGGTTGTAGGGTTAAGAGCAGCTCGTCGAAATTACGCCAGCAGAAAGCCGCATGTCCCTGAACGGCTCGGGTCATGGAAAATCAGCCAAATGATTTAATAACGAGATGACTCATAACCAATATAACAACACATGATGAATAGGATTGGCGAGAGAGATCACAAATTCATCATAAGCAGAGATTGCGGAAGGTTATTACCAATTAACTTATTGATTAATGACTATATTAATTTCATTAAGAATGAAAGGGAGAGAGGGAAAGGCGAAGTCCGTATAAGCACTGAGGCACGCCTGACAGGCACGCATGCGCACCACACAGCGCGCGGATATCATAAAATATTTAACAGGGGCATGATGCTGCCCCTGTTCTTTTAATGCAGAACAACGTTAATTGCTGGCGCACTGATGCTGCCAGGGTCAGCATGCGAGGCGGTGAGGTAACCTCGCCAGAATGCTTCCCGTTGCTGAAGCGTTTTGCCCGATCGGTAGATATTCTCTGATCCATATCGATAAGTCCTGCGCTGGCAACAAAGATTTTTGAGCCTCAGAAATCAGTCAACAGAATGTGTTGTTTTACCCGCTGCAAAACCTTCTTATCGGAGAGCAGCCGCATCGCATTACTACGCCAGAAGCTGTTGAATGCGCTCTTTTCTGGGTAGTGGCGGCGTTGATGGCGCAATCATCGCGCAGGCGGACCGACGATTCTGGCTGAGTGTCAGGCAATCCGCGAACGTCAGGGGGGCTGCAAAGTCGGTTATGCCATCATTTTTAACAGCGTTAAAAGTGGCGCGGACAGGTCAGAAAGAAGCCCTGCCGCGGCCAGTTTGCGCTGACCGCAGCAGGCAGAACGATGACTATCAGTAACGATCCGGGACAATCATATTTTCCGGTACCGGATGGCGGGCATAATCTGCACGATGAATACGGGAGGGCAGCGTGATCCTGTCACTCTCTTCCGCTTCATACGGTACCTGCTTCAGCAAATGCGCAATACAGTTGAGTCGCGCTTTGCGCTTGTCTACCCCTTGCACCACCCACCAGCGCGCTTCCTCAATGTTGGTGCGCTCCAGCATAACCTCCTTCGCGACAGTGTAATCCTCCCAGCGGCGACGGCTCTCGAGATCCATCGGACTGAGTTTCCACTGCTTCAGCGGATCGTGAATACGGCTGAGGAAGCGGGTCTCCTGCTCTTCATCGGTAATGGAAATCCAGTATTTAACAATTTAAATGCCGCTGCGCACCAGCTGGCGCTCAAACTCCGGCGCGCTGCGGAAGAATTCCTGGTACTCCTCATCGCTGCAGAAGCCCATTACCTTTTCCACGCCGGCACGGTTGTACCAGCTACGGTCGAACAAGACGATCTCTCCGGCCGCAGGCAGATGCGCAACGTAGCGCTGGAAATACCACTGCGTGCGTTCGCGCTCGTTTGGCGCAGGCAGCGCGGCCACCCGGCAATAGCGTGGGTTGAGTCGCTGCATGATGCGTTTGATTACACCGCCTTTGCCAGCGGCGTCGCGCCCCTCGAAAATCACCACTAAGCGGTGGCCGGTGCGCACTACCCAGTTTTGCAGCTTAACCAGCTCGCCCTGCAAATGCAGCAGTTCGGAAAAGTAGCGACGCCGCCAGGCTTTCTGTTCCGCATCATCGCTGTTAGCCGCCGCGATATCTTCCAGTTCCAGCTCAAATGACTCGTCATAGCTGTCATAAAATTCCTGCAAAAGACGCGCGTCAAACATGTCGTTGTAATCAATTTGATGAGTAGCCATCGTTTATTATCCCTGTCGCGCAAAAATTACAGTGAAATCAAAAGCCAGTAGAGGACGGCGGAGAGCAGGGCAGCCGCAGGCAGCGTCAGCACCCAGGCCAGCGCCATATTGCGCAGGGTGCTCAGCTGTAAGCCGCTGCGGTTGGCCGCCATGGTCCCGGCAATGCCCGATGAGAGCACATGGGTGGTTGAAACCGGCATGCCGAACGCATCTGCCGCGCCAATGGTGCCCATCGCCACCAGCTGCGCGCTGACGCCCTGCGCATAATTAAGCGGATGCTTGCCGATCTTTTCCCCCAGCGTGGCGACGATGCGACGCCAGCCGACCATGGTGCCCAGACCCAGCGCCAGAGCGACGGCAATCTTGACCCATGCGGGAATAAATTGTGTCGCGGCATCCAGCGCGCTGCGCAGCGACTGCAGGTTTTGCCGGGTCGCAGCGGGCAAGGCCAGGGTAGCGTCGGCCTGCAGATGTTTAATGGTTTCTGCCGCCAGATACATCTCATTACGCAGCGCGGGAACCTGCCCGGCAGGCAGGTTCGCCATCGATCCAGAATGATTAAGCGTCGCGCCGATATTGCCTGCTACCTGCGCCAGCGCCGGCAGGACGTTAACGTTGCGCTCGCCGGTGCGCAGATAAGCAGTCAGCACAGCGTGCGGCTGACCGGCTGGTGCCAGCGGCGACAGCTGCTGCAGTTGCTGCTGGCTGCTCTGCGCCAGGGTAATGATATGCGGCACGCTCGACTGCGGTTCGGCGCGATTCAGGGAATAAGTTACCGGCAGCGCGGCGACCAGAATCAGCATAATCAGACCCATGCCTTTCTGTCCGTCGTTAGAGCCATGCGCGAAAGAGACGCCGGTACAGGAGAGCACCATCAGGCTGCGGATCCATAACGGCGGCGCGCCGTGGTTTTTCGGCGCCTGGTAAAGCGCCGGTTTTTTGATCAGCTGCTTCATGATCACCAGCAGCAGCGCGGCGCAGGCGAAGCCCACTACCGGCGAGAGGAGCAGCGCCTTACCGATATTCATCGCCTGTCCCCAGTTCACGCCGCTCAGCGCGCTACGGCCATGCATCATCGCATTGGCCACGCCGACGCCGATAATAGCCCCGATAAGCGTATGCGAAGAGGAGGCGGGCAGCCCCAGCCACCAGGTCGCCAGGTTCCAGATAATGGCGGCGAAGAGCAGGGCGTAGATCATGGCAAAGCTTTCGCTGCTTCCTGCCTGCAGAATAAGCTCTACCGGCAGCAGGGAAATAATGCCAAAGGCGACTGCGCCTGAAGAGAAGAGCACGCCAAGAAAGTTGAACACCCCGGACAAGACTACGGCCGTTGTGGGCGACAGCGAGCGGGTATAGATGACCGTTGCCACGGCATTCGCCGTATCGTGAAAACCGTTTACAAATTCAAAACCAAGCGCCGCCAGCAAAGCAATTGCTAACAGGATCAGCGGCAGCGAACCGCTAAAGCTCAGACCGGACTGCTGAATATCGCCAGCGAGATGGGTACCCGTAAAGAGCACGCCGAAAATGAGCGACACGATAAACAGCAACCGCGGTTTGTTACTCTGTTTTTTTGTGTGGGGTTCATCTGGCGAAAAGGGCGTTGCGGCGCCATTCAATGCCTGGGGTGTTACGTAATCACTCATCAGAAAAGATATCCTGTAGATCGCGAAAGCAGCTTAAAGCACAACGATTAGTGTGACTAACATATAAAGACTTTATGAAAGATTTATGACAGCGCTGTCAAAAAAGCGTCACATGAATGAAATCTTTTGCTATCGGGGATAAAAGAAGAGACCAGGGAAGCGCCCGAAATTCAGTTGCATAGGTATTTTTAAGCCAGACCATGGCCTTTATCCTAAAACTGCCACAGGCATCAAAGCCCTTTCAGAATGTCACGCTGCGTTACCTTACAGCTGTGTGCGTAATAATTAATTTTTTTTACCCATTTGCCAGAGCGTGCTGTCTTACCGGCGCCACTTATATTGGGTGATATCCACGCACCCTTAATAACGCTCTGCAAATTTTCGCCGGAGAGCGGCCACGACTTTGCGCTCACCGCTGGCCACTACCCACCCCTGAAACAGCCTGCACGCCTCAGACGGACGTGTTCGCTGTCTCTCCAGACCAACTCATCGGCATTAACCAGCAGTACGTACTGATACTTATGAACTGGATCAATATTGTTCAGACAGGCACCAGCGATCATAAGGATAACAAAGGACCTGATTTTAAAGCTTAACCGTGAATTTACATTATCTTTACAAAATTTAACAAATTATTAATCTCTGCATTCAATAAAATAGATTACTTTAGCAGCATATTAATTCCTAGAAGAACTATTAGCGTGCTTAACATAGTGCCACTGGCACCTGTTGAGCAGGCAATTTGGCAAACACCAACTGGAAGGCAAAATGAGCAAAAAACTTAACGGGGATAGCGCCTCGCGGCGAAGCTTTCTGCAAAAAACCCTGTCACTTATACCTCTGTCAGTTGTCGGCGGCAGTATTGCGCCTGTTAGCGTTCTCGCAGCAGACACCGACACAAAATCGGCTGGCGTTTCAGATCACTACGTGCCGACTTTTTTCAACAATGAAGAATGGCGTTTCATTCTGGCGGCCACCGATCGATTGATTCCCGGCGACAGTAATGGTCCCGGTGCTGTCAGCGAAGGCGTACCGGTTTTTATTGATAAACAGATGGAGCTCCCTTACGGGCATGGCCAGCTGTGGTATATGCAGGCTCCCTTCGCGAGCGCCGCGCCGGAACTGGGCTATCAGTCAAATCTTGTGCCACGCGAAACCTATCGCCGCGGTATTAAAGCCGTTAACGAACACTGCCAGCAGAAGTTTCAAAAAGTCTTCGCCGACCTCAGCCACGAACAGCAGGAAGATATTCTGCATCAGCTCGAAGCGGGCAAACTCATTTTTGAAGCCGTTCCCGGGAAGTTGTTTTTCCAACAGTTGCTGGAGAATACCCAGGAGGGTTATCTCGCCGATCCGATGCATGGTGGTAACCAGACGCTCGCCTCATGGAAACTGATCGGTTTTCCCGGTGCCCGTGCCGACTACCAGCAGGTGATGGATAACCCGAACAAGCCTTATCCATTGGGTCCGGTAAGCATCTCAGGGAAAAGGAGCGTTTAATCATGGCGATCAAAAAAGATCCGGTTGATGTGGTTATCGTCGGCTTTGGCTGGACAGGCTCGCTGATGGCGATGGAGCTTGCCGATACGGGACTAAAAATTCTTGCGCTGGAGCGCGGTGAACAGCGCGATACGTATCCTGATTTTGCCTATCCGCGCATCGTTGATGAACTGACCTATGGCGTACGCCTCAAGCTGTTTCAGAACGCCTCTAAAGAAACCGTTACCGTACGCCACACCTCCAGCGAAACGGCTTTGCCATATCGCCGCTTTGGTTCTTTTCTACCCGGAGATGGGGTAGGCGGAGCGGGCGTACACTGGAACGGCATGTTATGGCGGCCGCTGGAAGCGGACCTCAAAATGCGCAGCACTGTGATTGAAAAGTACGGCGCGGATTTCATTCCTGCCGATATGACCGTGCAGGATTACCCCTTTACTTATGAAGAGATGGAGCCTTATTTCGATAAGTTCGAAAAAATATGCGGCACCGCGGGTCAGGCCGGAAATCTCAACGGCGAAAAAGTCGAAGGGGGGAATCCATTCGAGGCACCGCGAAACAACCCTTATCCCACCAGAGCGCTCAAGCAGCAATATTCAGGCATTCTGTTCAGCAAAGCGGCTAAAGAGCTGGGATATGATCCCTTTCCGGTGCCAGCAGCCAACTGTTCCGAACCTTATACCAACCCCTACGGCGTGCAGTTAGGTGTTTGTAACTACTGCGGTTTTTGCGAACGCTTCGGCTGTTACAACTACTCCAAAGCCTCCCCGCAGTCCTGCGTACTGCCGGCGCTCTATCAGTACAAAAACTTTGAGCTACGCACACAGGCGCATGTCTTACGGGTCAATACCGACTCAACCGGAAAGCAAGCCACAGGTGTGACTTATATTGATGCTAACGGCCAGGAGGTCGAGCAGCCCGCCAGCCTGGTCGTACTAAGCGCCTTCCAGTTACATAACGTGCGGCTGTTGCTGCTTTCGCAAATCGGCAAGCCTTACAACCCTGTCACAGGCGAAGGCGTCGTGGGCCGTAATTATGCTTATCAGATGAACGGCGGGGTGAAACTCTTCTTTGACAACGAGACGCGGTTTAACCCCTTTGCCGCGACGGGCGCCACCGGGATGTTTATCGACAATTTTAACGCCGAAAACTTCGACCACTCTGCGCTGGGTTTCGTTGGCGGCGCGACGATCTCTGCCACCATTACCGGCGGGCGTCCGATTCAGCAGCTGGGCATTTCTGCTCATGCGCCTAAGTGGGGTTCCGGCTGGAAACAGGCCATCAAAGACGCTTATCTGCACACCATGAACGTCGGCTCCTCAGGCTCTGTGATGCCTTACAAACAGTGCTATCTCGATCTCGATCCAACCTATAAAGATCTTCACGGCCAGCCCCTGCTGCGCATGACATTCGACTGGCAGGAAAATGAGCTGAAGATGACGCATTTTGTCGGCACTAAGGCAGAAGAAATTACCAAGCAGATTGGGCCGAAGTCTTACGAAATGGGCTTCAAAAGCATGAAAGCGCATTACGATGTGCGTCCCTATCAGTCCACCCACACGACTGGCGGCGCCGTGATGGGCGACAACCCCAAAAACAGCGTGGTGAACAAGTACCTGCAGAGCTGGGATGTACCTAATCTGTTCGTGTTAGGCGCCTGCTGTTTCCCGCAGAACCTGGCGTACAACCCGACCGGCATCGTAGGCGCGACGGCGCTTTTCGCCGCGCACGCGATTCGTACACGGTATCTGGCCAACCCCGGACCTTTGGTTCAGGCATAACAAGGAGGGAAGATAATGAACATGCGTTTAAAAAAATTGATCCCTTTGTTATCCCTGACCCTGTTACCTCTTGTCAGCCATGCAGCAGACAGCAACGGTAACGTCAGCAAAGGAGAATATCTGGCAACGGCTGGGGACTGTGTTGCCTGTCATACGGCAGCAGGAGCAGAACCTTTCAGCGGCGGGCTGAAGATGTCGACACCGGTGGGGGCGATTTACAGCACCAATATTACGCCCGATAAAGCCACCGGAATCGGCGAATACAGTTATGCTGACTTTGCTAAAGCACTGCGTGAGGGGATAGCGAAAGATGGTCATCATCTTTATCCGGCAATGCCCTATACCGCTTTTGCCAAAATCAATGACGCAGATATGCACGCGCTGTATGACTACTTTATGCGGGAAGTTAAGCCCGTCAGGCAGGCCAACCGCGACAGCGATATTCCCTGGCCGCTCAACATGCGCTGGCCGCTGGCAGCCTGGAATATCGTTTTTCATGACGATAAGGTATTTCAGCCAGACAGTGGGCAGAGCGCTGAATGGAACCGTGGCGCTTATCTGGTGCAGGGGCTTGAGCACTGCGGCACCTGCCATACTCCGCGCGGTATCGCTTTCCAGGAGAAGGCGCTGGATCAAAAAGAGGCCGCTTATCTTACTGGCGGCACGCTGGAAGGATGGCACGCGCCGGACCTTACCGGCAGCCTGAAAAGTGGCCTCGGCAACTGGCAGCCGGCAGAGATCGTCACCTTCCTGCGAACCGGGCGTACCGATACCACTGCCGCTTTCGGCTCAATGACGGATGTGATTGAACACAGCACTCAGCATCTTAGCGATGCCGATCTGAAAGCGATGGCTACCTATCTGAAGTCGCTGAAAGCGGCCAGAGCGGATTCAGCCACGCCAGCTGCGGACGATAACACCACGGCAGCGCTGATAAAAGGCGATATGAGCCATCGCGGCGCGCAGGAGTATATGGATAATTGCTCAGCCTGCCACCGCATCGATGGCAAAGGCTATGCGAAGACGTTCCCGGCGCTGGCGCATAATAGCGCGGTGCTGAGCGACGATCCTGCTTCGCTAATCAGTATTGTGCTGCGTGGCGGCAAAATGGCGGTGACAAAAGAGGCCGTGACCGGTCTGACTATGCCGGATTTCGCCTGGCGTCTGGATGATCAGCAGGTGGCTGATCTGCTGACCTTTGTGCGTGAAAGCTGGGGCAACCAGGCGCCAGCGGTGACGGCAGAACAGGTTCAAAAGCTACGTAAGAATATCTCTACCGTTGAGAGAAAAGATCCGAACAAGGAGAACGAGCCAAATACCGGCCAGCCGCATCAGTAGGGGCTTACGTTTCGGTCCCAATGATTTTTATGTTAACGCCGGCAATGACCGGCGTTTCTTTCCTGATTTGTCATCGACGTTACGCCCGTTACTTTTGCTTTAATCGGCCGGTTTTCTTCATCCATCATGCGCAATTTAACATAACAATGATTAAACGAACTTTAAGCACCTGTAAGATGCCGAATCCGTTCAAAAGCCTGTGGCAAGCGTCATGCCTTTTAAGCAAGAAGCATGCAGGAAGGCTACGGGCTTCGAAAGGCAAAGCAGAAAGCGGCTGTAGGCTCGTAAAAAAACGCCCCTGTAAGAGCTGATGCCTCTGTATGGAGTTCATACAGATATGACATTTTCTGAGTGACAGGCTGGAGCCATACCGATAAAACTGATTTATTCACCAGCCGTCGATACGGCTATGACTTCAGCCCCTGCGGTCTCTTCTCTGTCTGTGGTCTGTTCAGCCGCCCAGCTTACTGAGAATGAAGGCGGCAAGGAAACCGCAGACGGTAATGAGCCCGGCATAGTCATGGGTCACTTCAAAGGCTTCAGGGATCATCGTATCTACCAGCATGGCAAGAATAGCTCCGGCTGCGACGGCTGTGGTAGCAGCCACCACGTCGGCTGAAAAACCCTGGAAAACGGTATAACCTGCCAGCGCGGCGAAGCCTGATATAACGGCAATTCCTGCCCATACGCCAAAAATATAACGCGCTGAGCGCCCCGCTTTCTTCATGCCAGCCGCGCTGGAGAGCCCTTCGGGTATGTTTGAAAGAAAAATGGCAATGACTGCAACCACGCTCACGGCTCCGCCATGAAGCATAGAGAGACCAATCACTATTGATTCCGGGATGCCGTCCAGCAAAGCCCCGACCGCGATCGCCATTCCGCTGCCATCCTGCTCCTGCTCAGAGGGCTGCTTACCGCCTGAACGTTTGCGGTGTCGTCCTCCCCGCTTTGCAACTATATAGCTGGCCAGCGTGTATACTGCCGCGCCCCCTATGAAGCCAGCTGCGGTAGAGTCAAACCCACCGGTTTTATATGCTTCATCCATTAATTCAAATGACAGAGCGGAAATCAGTACCCCACTGCCAAAAGCCATAATGCTGGCAATCATACGTTGCGGAACTGCAATAAAATAAGCCACTGCCGCCCCGATAACCAGTGCAAAACCTGAAACAAACCCCCAGAACCCGGCCTGAACCCATAATGGTATAGACTGCATGCCTCTCTCCCCTTAAATCATAAGATCCGTTCAGTGAAGGCCTTTGCTTATTCAGTGGTATTAAGCGCCTTTATTTATGCGCCTGCCGCACGCACATAATGAGTGTGGCACAGTCATAAGAAGTGGCTATGCATGTGACAAATATCACATTTATGCCAGACTTAAACGTGCTTAAGAGAGGTTCAGTTCTGTTTTAAAAAACCAGACAAAGGACGCAACACATTGAGTTGAAAGGCTGAAGCTCGCAAATTAAATAAGGAGAGCCTGTGCAAAGACGTGAATTTATTGTCGGCGGAGTAGCGGCAATGTGTATGGCAAAGTCCGCGATTGCCGCTGCCGATGCTCTGCTGAAACCCGGTTTAGAAGTGGTAGCAACCTCTCCCTGGCTGGCGAATGGAATAGCTGTTTCATCAAACGACGATTATTTCCTTAATTTCCCCCGCTTACAGGGACATATTGCATCTCCTGCCCTGGCGCGCGTGACAAAATCGGGTCCAGTTCCGTTTCCAGGTAATCAGTGGAATAAATGGCAGCCTGGTGAGGATGGGCTTAATAGTCTGGTTAACGTCAATGCCTGCCATATATTTGCAGACAATCTCTTGTGGGTGGTTGACCAGGGTGCGCCACAGGGAGAAAAAGCGGCCAAAGGCGCAGCAAAGCTGGTCGCTTTTGATATTCACAGTGGCGAACAGCAACAGCTAATACGTTTTGATGAACAGGCCCTGCCGCAAGGCGGCGCGCCAAACGATTTGCGTATACACCAGCATTTTATTTACGTCACCGATTCCGGCCTCGGCGGTATCATTATTCATGATTTGCAGAATGGCCGCACGCTGCGCAGGCTGTCGAAATCGACGCTATTGCGCAAGCCCGACGACCTGGATCAGAAAGGATTCAGGGGGAGAGTATTGCAGGATAAAAGCGGAACCCGTCCAGCCGTTCACAGCGATGTTATCGAGGTTTCAGCAGACGGCATGTGGCTCTATTTTGCCACCCCTACCGGGCCCCTTTATCGCGTAAGCACTGCGGCGCTGCGGGATGCATCTCTGGACGACGCTACGCTGGAGCGCCAGATCCAAAAAGTGGCAGATATTCCCTCAACAGGTGGCTCAGCAATAGATGCGCTGGGCAATATTTATCTTTCTAACGTTGAAAACCGATCGGTTGATGTTCTGAGGCCTGACGGCAAAAAAGAAGTATTGATTCAGGACGATCGTTTACTCTCTCCTGACGCTCTGGTCATTGAGAAAGGCTGGGTCTATGTCCCTGCTCCGCAGATGGAATTAACCAGCAGTAATAACGGCGGCAAAGACGCCACCAAAGCGCCATGGATGATTTACCGGTTCCGTTTGCATGTGTAATGTCAGGACGCAAACAGAGCAGGCTTAATAGCTAAAGCTTCACCGATATAAAATTTTAGCCAGCCATAAATAAGGCTGGCTAAAAGGTTAGCGGAATAGGGATGCAGGACAACTCAAATTAATGCTAATCACTTAATATAATGATTCATGTTATCAATAACCTGTTTTGCCAGTTCTGCATGATCCATTTCCCAGCGAGCCGGACTAAATAGCTCAGCGGACCAAACGCCATCAAAACCGGTAGCTTTAACGGCATCAGTCCATGCCTGAACATCAATATCGCCTTCGCCTGGCATATACGCCCGTAGCACTGTTTCCTCCCACGCTTCACCGGGATTAGGCTTGCGGCCGTCGCAGAAGTGCACGCCAAATATCAGAGAAGGATCGAGCTGACGAATATCATCCGGCGTAGTTTGCCCGGTGGCAAAGAGATGCCAGAAATCAATGACGACGCCCACGTTAGGCTTATCAATGCGGCGGATCACTTCCAGCGCCTGGTTCAGCGTATTGAATTTTGTATGAGCAATTACCTCTATCTGATAGCGCACGCCATAGCGCTGACCGATAGTGGCGATCTCTGAAATGTTTTCGGTCATGATATCGAGGATCTGCGATTCCGGGAGATGATCAATGCCGTGCTGGGCGAGGATCTGGATGGTCGGACACTCCAGATCGGCGGCAATCTGCGTTAAGCGCGTTGCTTCAGCCAGTAACTGCTGCTTTTCACCCTCCTGATGTCGCTCAATATCAATCAGCGCATTCAGGCAAGATGTTTGCAAACCATAACCCTTGACCAGCTTATTAAGCGCCGCAGTAGTGCCGCCATTATCAAGATAGCGCAACAGCTTATAGTGCAAAAACTCCAGTCCATCATAGCCAGTTTCAGCCGCAATGCGGGTTTCCGTGACCACGTTGCAATAATGCGTAGAGATGCCGTGCAGGGCCTTAATCATGATTTACCTTCCATATTGTTGGTAGCTGTCGATGCCATCGGGACAGTTGAGGAAGCGCTGACAGGGTTCATACGGCTGGCCAGCAGCTGCTCTATATCATCCAGCGCGACACCTCGCGTTTCCGGTACGAAGCGCAGCAGGAATATCAGGCAGAACAGATTGATGGCGGCGAAAATCCAGAAAGAGAATGCGCCGTGAAATGCCTGTTGTAACGCCGGGATTTCATTCAGAACCGGGAAAAACTGCGTGACCAGGAAGTTGAAGATCCACATTAAACTCACCGCCAGCCCCATCGCATAGCTTTTGATCCGTGGTGGGAAGATTTCTGAAATCAGCACCCAGCATCCTGCCCCCCAGCTGATGGCGAACATCATCATAAACAGCAGGGCCGATATAATGGCAAGGTATCCGCTCTGCCGAGTGTACATACTCCATGAGAGCAGCAGCAGAGCGATGATTGCGCCGACGGTGCCCAGCTTCATGACCGGTAAACGCCCAAAGCGGTCATAAAGATTCATGGCGATAAACGCCCCCATCGCGTTGAGCAGACCGATAAAAATAGTCTGGAACAGCAGCGTATCTTTGGCCATCTCGCCCGTGTTGAGGATCAGAGGGGCATAATACATCACAATGCTGGCCCCCGTGAGTTGCTGCAGGACGGCAATAGTACAGCCCACAATAAGTGCGTAGCGCAGTACCGGCATTTGCCAGATATACCGCAGCGAGCCGCTGCCTTTCCCGGCGTTTTTCGATTCGCTGCGCACGGAGATGATCTGCCGGGCTTCTTCTTTGTTGAGATCGGGGTAGATTTTTTCAAGCACACGTAGCGCTCGTTCACCCTGCTGATGGTTGATACACCACTGCGGCGATTCCGGCAGGATAAGGGTACAGAACAGCATCATTGCTACCGGCACAAACTGCGCCCCCATCATCCAGCGCCAGCCCTCATCAATCAGCCAGGCCTCAGACATGCCACGGCCAATCAGGTAGTTAACCAGGAATACCAGCGTTTGTGACCCTACCAGTGAAAGGTTGAATATTCCCGAGGCTTTACCGCGAATGCTGGCCGGAGCAATTTCACCCATATACATGGGGGCCACGGTTCCGGCGAGACCGATGCCTAAACCCGCGACAATGCGCGCCGCAGAGAAAAGCGTAAAAGAGTCCGCAAAGGTTGAACCGACAGCAGAAAGCGCAAAAGCAATCGTCGCCAGCATCAGCACGGGCTTTCGCCCTAGCTTTTCCGCCAGTTTTCCCGCCGCTAAAGATCCAATGATGCAGCCAACGAAAATGCTGGATACTACCCAGCCGGTTTGTGACGGATCGAGCTGGAAATGAGCCTGAATGGAATCTACGGTGCCCGAGATTACGCCGGTGGAATAGCCGAACATTACGCCACCTAGCGTGGCGATACAGCACAGCGAATAAACATAGCGGGCATTACAGCGGCGATTATTTTGCATCATCGCCTCCAGATAAAGTCACCAACATCATAGAGGGTTCCTTGATTGAGGAAAACGTTATTCTGCAGGCTTATCGCAACAAGCCTGAACAGAGACCAGTGGTCGGGTGGCTTAAATAACTATGCCGCTATTCTTACACGTGATTTTAAGTACGTAGTCATCATTATTGCTTTATAATAAATAATAACTTATTGATTAATAATCATAAATTCATTTCACTGACTTTGATAAATGAAGAATATTGTTTTTTGTAAAACGTCAAAATTTTAAATTTGATCCTTGTCACACTTTTGGATTTGTCTAAAATTCAACCCTTCATCGTGGTTTAATTAAGCAGTTTTTTGCCATTACCTGCGTTTTAATCTTAAAAATTGAAAAACAGCAATATCTGCTATGCAGCTTAACGCGGTATCAATTAACGACAACGCAGTTACGTTTCGATGCGTTATTTTACAGCAGGAGTCATACCGAATTTAGCAGGCTTAACTTAAATGAATCCCACCCACCTGATGATTCAGCGTTCCTGGTGTATTCCGCGCAGTCAGAAAATATGGCAACCCTGTTGGCAGAAAGCCGCATTGTGAAGCGGGAGGAAAATTGAAGAGCACTGATGCGGAGAAAGCGATGCAAATAGCAACCGCTTCGGTAAGGGGAATGACACAGTGTGCCGGGCATTAACTGGGCAGCCGCATGGCTGCCCACAGAGACTGATTACTTAATCGCAGGCGCTTTCAGCTTATCACCTGCTTCGGTAGCTTTTCGTAGCATAGTGACGTCGCTTGCTTTGACCTCCGCGGCTTTATTACCCCATGAATTGCGGACGTAGTTGAGTACATCAGCCATCTCCTGATCGTTCAGCTTCCAGGAGAATGCAGGCATACCGGCAGACGTTGGACGCCCTTCGGTATATGGCGCGCGAGCACCTTGCAGCAAAGCATGGATCATATTGGTAGGATCGTTCTGCATCGCGGTATTACCGGCAAAGGCTGGCACCATGCCGGTGATACCTTCTCCTGACAAGCCGTGACAGGCAGAGCAGTCCACTTCATAGCGCAGTGCCGCCTGATCGTGACGTGCTTTATCCATCACGAACGCAACGGGTTTAGCCGTGGCGGAGGCAGGCAGGCTACGCAGATAGGTGGCGATGGCTTTGAGATCCTGATCGTTGAAATACTGCGTCGAGTGTTCAACGGCTTCTGCCATCGGTCCTGCAGCGACGCTTTCACCGTTGGAGCCGGTTTTCAGATAATCCGTAATCTGTTCATCGCTCCACTGACCAATGCCCGCATGGGGATTTGGCGAGATATCCGGTGCGTACCACGTGCCCAGCTTGCCGCCCTGCAGATAGTGGCTGCTGATCTCTCCACCCAGTGCATTACGCGCGGTGTGGCAAACGCTACAGTGCGCTGGTCCGTCAACGATATATTTGCCGCGATTCCAGACGTCGTTCTGCCCGCTCTGCGGTTCAAAGGCTTTATTATCAAAGAACAACAGATTCCAGCCTGCCATCGCCAGACGAATATTATAGGGAAAGTTCATGCCCGCATTTTCGTCGACGGCCTTTTTCACCGGCTTCTGCGTGGAGAAATAGGCCCAGAGATCGTGCATGTCTGCATCGCTCATCTGCGTATAAGCGGTGTAAGGCATCGCCGGGTAGAGGAAACCGTGTTGGCCACGTCCCTGGCGGACCGCATTGAAGAAGTCGCGTTCGGTCATGTTACCGATACCGGTTTCAGGATCAGGCGAAATGTTAGAGGTTTGCAACGCACCAAACGGCGTATCGATCTTGTAGCCGCCCGAGAAATCGGGATTGTGGCACGCAGCACAGTCCGCCAGGCGCATAACATATTCGCCACGCTTGATGGCATCTGCATCATTGCTGTGGAAATCGGCCAGTCTGACCTTATCATCCGCCACATGCGAGCGTGCGCTGTCCATCACCATCCACATTCTGCCGGTTACGCCAATGGCCGCGACTACGGCTAACGCGGCGAGGGTATAGGTCAGTTTCTTTGCCTTCGCCATGATTATGCTCCCACCAGCGGTGCCGGATTATGGATGTACTTCTGGTGGATAGCTTGCGCGGCACGCACCGCCAGCGCTCCCACGGTTACCGTTGGGTTATAGCCACCATTGTTAGGGAAGGCTGAAGCGCCGACCACAAACAGGTTGTGCGCATCCCAGCTTTGCAGATAGGGATTGAGCGCAGAGGTACTGGGATCCGCCCCCATCACCGCGCCGCCTATGGTGTGTGAACTGTGCTGCATGTAGGGGTTCCAGCTCTTTTCTGCCTGGTTGTCGACCACCAGATGCTGTCCGCCTACTTCTTTCATGATAGTGATGGCGCGATCGGTCACATATTTCGCCATGCGCTTGTCATTTTGATTCCAGTCAAATGTCAGGCGCAGCAGCGGCTGACCGTGGCGGTCTTTGTAGTTAGGATCGAGATCGAGATAGGCTTCGCGCATCGGCATTGAAGTGCCCTGGCAGAAGATGGTACCCGCCGTCTGGTAATCACGCGCATAACCCGCTTTCCATTCGCTTCCCCAGCGTTTAGTACCGGGACGCAGACTGTTCATGTTCTGAATCGGACGACCATTGGTCGAGAAGCCCATAATGCCCGCTCCGCCAATGAAATCGAGGTCGCTGTGATCGAAATTATCACCGTTAAAATCATCGATCTGCACGGCTAATGCCCCACCACCAATAAACGGATTCATGTATTCGTTATCGAAGAAACCCGTCACGCTCGAACAGGTCTGGTAGCTGTAGTTGCGACCGACTGTGCCACGACCGGTGAGCGGATCGTATTTCTCACCCACACCTGAAAGCAGCATTAAGCGCACGTTATCCATCTGGTAGGCGGTGATACAGACGATGTCGGCAGGCTGGAAGCCTTCTACGCCATCCTGCGTAATAAACTTCACGCCTTTTACCGTTTTGCCATCTGCATGTTTCACTGCATGCAGGACTTCTGTCTCGGTCAGCAGCGTGAAGTTTGGACGGCGCATCAGCACCGGCAGAATACATGCCTGCGGAGACGATTTGGAGAAGTTACCGCAGCCGTGAAAATCACAGAAACCGCAATAAGTACAAGGCCCCATGCTGACGCCCAGCGGATTGACATACGCCTGAGACAGATTACCGGCGGGCACGGTGAAAGGGTGATAACCCATGTTCTCGGTGGTTTTGCGGTACTTGCTCATCCAGTGCGTATCTTTCAGCGGCGGCGTGGGATAGTCACGTCGACGTGCGCCTTCAAAGACGTTGCCTCCCGCGCGTTTTTCACCGTTAAGGTTACCGGCGTAACCCGAGGTTCCAGCAATGCGCTCGAAGCGATCGTAGAACGGTTCCATTTCGTCGTAGGTCACGCCCCAGTCTTGCAACTGCAAGCCGGCCATGCGCTTCGCGCCGTAACGTTCACGCGTCTGCGTCGCGACTTCAAAATCCCACGGCGTGAAACGCCATGACATTCCTGCCCAGTGTGTACCTGCGCCCCCCACGTTCCAGCCAAATTGATAGGCGGACCAGTTGCGCACAGGTGCGGCAAGTTGGTCGCTGCGGTTGCGGAAAGTGGTCGTTTCCACACTCATCGGCTGCAGAATTTTGCGGCGCGTATGGAAACGTAGTTCATCGGGATCAATCGCCACCGGGAAATCGGTGGAGGTGTCACGCCACGCGCCACGCTCAATACCAACGACATTCAGCCCGGCGCGTGTTAACTCTTCCGCCATGACCGAACCAGCCCAACCCATACCAACGATAACGACGTCAGCCTTGTTTCTTACTAATGACATTGACTCAGCTCCGTCTAATTAATCGTTGGGGATCAGACTGACAGGTATAAGCGCCAGGTTTTCATTACGGCGTTCGATATAAGGGCGATAGTCATAGCGCGCGCCAGGAAAACCGATCATTTTCCATCCCGCCATGTTTTTATTACCCCCATAAATCGGATCAGCCAGATATCCTTCACGCACGTTTTGCAGCATTAATTCAAAAAAGGCCTGGCTATTAACCCCTGCGCCCAAATCAATTTTGCCGTCTTCCATTTTCGTGAGGAAATCATCGATCTGCTCAGCAGTTAACGCGTGAAATGAGGACCGATGAGTCCTTTGCGACCAGCTTTCAAGCGCCTGTAAACCGGTTAAATAGCGTTCTTTAGGCGCAGAGAGAAATTGCGGGCTTCCCATAATTTTCTCTTCATTTTCCGGATGTAGCGGCGCTTGCAAATAGAGCGCTGCACCTGAACCGTAATCACCGGCTAGCTGGTTATCGAGGAACTCAATACAGCCCGCTTCACTTGCTGACGGGCCCAATTTATCGGCAGGGATCAAACGATCAAAAATGGCTTGCAGATTCTGACGATCCAGCGGACTGGTGAGTACCTGGTAACCGTTTTGCCACGCGGGTTGTGGCAGATGGTCGGCACTGAGTTTGGTTTCAGGCGGCACATTGTGCAGCTCTCTGGCACGCAGTTGTGGTGCCACGGCAAGTGACGCGACAATACCGCTGAGTGAAAAGAGCGCTTCTCTTCGGTTCATACTTCTTTCCCTAAATCATTCCATCATCTGATGGATGTGGCGTGTTAATATTCACAGAGCATGACGTTCCGGGTATTCAGACGTTACAAACCCTGTGCTAAATAGCACGCAGGTATGCATGACGAATCCGCGTTCGTTATTATTTATTTTTCAGAAGGTATTGAATAAAGTGCACGTGCGCCTTTTATTGGCGCACGATTCCTTTGGCTGAAGTTTTCAGCTATTAAAATCCGATCATGAACGCGCTCCTTACCGACACGCTCTGTATTATTTAACTAATAATTATTTTTCTTTTATGATTTAAATATAAACGGCTGCTGACTACTCACCCACTCAATGACGCAGGATTAATCATTTCTTATGCGTCCCCTGTTTTTCATCAAAAAGCCTCAGGTGAGAACGCCTGATACGCAATTCTCCCTGAGACCAGACGCCATCAGGGGTGGCCTTTCCATCAATCAGTCGATTCAGGGCTTCAGTAATTATCAAGTCAATACGCTGACTAAAGGTTGTCAGCTGCCAGGTTGGTAAACTGGCTTCCTCAATATCATCGAAGCCCACCACAGATATAACGTGATCGCTCGCACGATCGCGTAGGGCTGCCAGTGCGCCAAGCGCCAGAATATCGTTTTCGCAAAACAGCGCATCCATGAGCAGATGGGGCGCCTGGGTGTTGAGATACTCACTCATCACCTCATAACTACGCTCCCGCGAATAAACGCCGGTACAGAGCAACACATCCAAATCCAGTCCCGCCTCATTGAGCGCCAGCTTTAAGCCGTCCAGCCGCTGAGTATGATGAGAGCTGGTTTCCGGACCCATCATGTAACCAATGCGAGTACATCCCTGCGCCAGCAAAAGTTCACCGAGTTTTTTACCCGCCCGCAAACCATCAATATTCACCACATCGATGTCAGGCTCATCATTGTTACGGCACACCTGTACTAAGGGAACCTTATGCGTTTCTTTTGCCACCCTGACAAGATCATCGGTTAACACTGTGCCAAGGAATAGCAAACCATCGATTTGCAACTGATCGGCCAGTAACATCACCGAGCTGTAGTTATCACCACTACCAATGTTGAGCAGTAATGCCATATATCCACGCTGTTGCAGCTGATGGGTGACGGTATCCAGCATTAACATTGAGTGCGGATTTTTCAGCTCGTCGATTACCACACCAATAATCTGTGTTTTTTTCTGAGAAAGACTACGGGCCAGCAAATTAGGGCGATAGCCCAGCTTCTCCGCAATCTTTAACACTTTTTCACGGGCTTGTTCTGAGATCGATGCACCTGGCGTAAAAGCACGAGATACGGTCCACTTCGATACCCCAGCAAGGCGTGCAACGTCACTTGCCGTGACTTTATGTAATTTTGTGTGTGGTTTACTCATAACACCTGCGTACGAAAAAAACGGAAATCCCAGCAACGAACGTGAAAGCTAACTGAAAATAAATTCCTAAGCAAAGATGAACAACGTAGATGATAATGAATAACCCTGTTTTTATGATGTTGCAATTATGTTTGACACATGCACCCGATTGCAACGATTTTTGCAATCGGGTGCACGATCGGCGTTTTTTTGTTCAGTTCGACGTGTCACAGGCAGAAATATGCATCACGTAAATATTATTTATATGTTACGCGCAGGTATGAATCCTGAGGTCAGATAAAGCATGCAGCGCGGAAAAATTAAATCACTACTCAGTGTTAATGAATCGTGTAAATAGTTGAAGGATGTCTTTTCTTCATAAAAATTAATTTTAATAGTTACAAATTTAAACCATCTGACTTGTCTATCAACGTGCCACCACAGGCATCAGGTGCCTGATCTTCATCTATAAAGAAAGATTCTCTTATGGCCAGTTTATTGGCTGTAATAAAGTCGGATGCGGCGGTTCTGCATTTTGCTGAGAAGGCGTTTGATGCGGCGCATAAAATTATGGAGCAGATTTAGCGAGCATCAGAAAAGCCACCATCGCTTCCCATCCATAAATAAAGGTAAGCTATTTACTCATGTTTTCCATGAAGCCATGCTTATTGAAAGGAATTTTTCTTCAAAGCGTTAAGTGAAGGCGAGGTCTGCTTGTCGCAGCTAGCGCAGGGTTATTAACAGTCCGAATAATTATGTTTAATACTGGCAGGTCAGACACGTGATCCAGCGGCCACGGGCGAGTGCATCCATGACAATATCCATCGGCTGGATCAGGCTCGGCGTATTCGGGTGCAGAAGCGGAAGCCGCTCAGTCTCCAGCCCTTTACGGCGCCGTCTGCGTTTTACACCCCATCTGTTAAGGGGCCATTCAGACGGCCCCTTATTAATCTCAGCGATCTGTTCCGCGTACCCTTTTCTTTTTATGCGGCTTATTCAAGGCATCCCTACCGGGGTATCGGCGGTAGCGCTCCTCCAGCACCTTTCCCGGTCGGTCGCTGAGTATACGTTTTACTGCAGGAAGGCCTGATATTCACTTCTTATGCTTTCGTACAAACGATAAATCAGCTCTCCGCCCTGCTCGGAGAGGTTGCTTTCGGACTCGGCCGCAGCAAGCGCGTCAAACAGGCGATGTTTGATATGAAAGCGCCAGATGACCGGCACGTGCGAAAGAATGTCCGTCAGGGCTTGATAACGCTCCCGCGTCCAGCTCTGCTCGAAGCGAGTGCGCCATGAACCATAATCAAAGTGAGCAGCCGGTGCCGCATTAACGGCTAACCGCTCGCGCATTGTTTGCGTGGCACCGTAGTCCAGCTCGCCGTTGCGTATCACAACGCCATAATCCTGTTCGGCGCGCGCGGCTGAAACGTAGCCGCTTCTGACATCGCTTAACACCGCTTCGGGAGCGCGTGCCAGCGGCGAGCCATAGCCGCCGCCTCCAGCGCCGGTCAGACGAATAACATCTCCCGCCTGACAGCGGATCACATCGCTGTTGCCAAGAAGCTCCGGCGACGGCGTGTCGGGGTTTTTAATAAAGATCGCGGTGCTGCCCGCTTTGCCGCCCAGCACGCCCCAGGACGCGAAATGCGTGCGGTCTCGGTTGCGCGCGGTAACGGTGGTGTCCGGCGCAAAGACCTGAAACTCCATCATCAGGCCCGAGCCGCCGCGATACGTGCCTGCCCCACCCGAATCTGGCACCAGACAATAACGGGTGATACGGATGGGCACTTCAGCCTCATTAATTTCCACAGGCGTGTTACGCAAAAAGGCCACGTTGGCACCAGACCCCTCCTCCCCGTCGCCAAAGGGCATCCCGCCAGCCCCGCCGCCTACCGGGCCGATCGAAGCGATAACGGCGCGACCAGCAGCGCTTGTGGTCTTGACGTTAAGGATCGCCAGCCCACAAGCGGCACAGGCGGGCAGTCGATCGGGTACCGCCTGCGAAAAGGCGCCGAAGGTCAGCACGTGCGTCAGTTTACAGGTAAGGCTGCGCATACCCACCGCAGCGGGGTAAACCGCATTCATCACGCTACCTTGGGGTAACACGCACTCCACGACGCGGTCCAGCCCGGCATTCAGCAAAATATCAGGATTAAGCGTATAGAGGACGTAGTGGTATCCCACCAGCGCCAGCGCGTGACGCGTCATGCCACCGGTCGGCATATTCAGTGACGAAAGTAGCTGCGGATCGCTGCCGGTGTAATCCAGGATGGCTCTACCGCCGCGAATCTTCAGCGTCATCGCTACCCGCATCGGTTTACCGTTCACACTGTCTTCGTCGGCATACTCCGCGAAAAAATATTCGCCATCCGGCACGCTTTCCAGAATGCGCTCCGCCTGTTGCGCCGCATAATCGAGCAGCGCAACCATGCCCTGCTGAAAATCCTCTACGCCAAAGTGCGCAATCATTTCATGTACGCGCTTCTCGCCGTTAGCCAGCATGGCCAGCTGGGCATGCAGATCGCCCATGTTCTGCTCTGGCGCGCGTACGTTGGTTTTTATTAATGTGAGCAGCGACTCGTCAAGGACACCCTCTCGCACAATTTTCGTAGGGGGAAGACGGATCCCCTCTTGATGGATTTCCGTCAGGGTGCGCGAGAGTGAGGCCGGCACGGCGCCGCCGACATCGGTATTGTGAATATGACCGCCGACAAAGCACACCAGCTTTTCCTGCCAAAATACAGGTTTCCACATCACCATATCCGGGCTGTGGGTCGCCACATTGCCGCTGTAGGCATCATTAGTCATCGCCACATCGCCCGGTCGGTAGTCATCAATCATGCCGAGGACCGGGCCGTAATCCAGACCGATATACCAGGTGGCGCCCAGCGTTTTCGGCGAGGCAAAAGCAAGACCTTCGGGTGTCAGCAGCGCACAGGAGAAATCTTCCGTCTCTTTTACAAAGGTAGAGTGCGCAGTGCGTACCAGCGTATGCGCCATGCTCTCCGCCGCCGCCACACAGTAGTTCGCCAGAATTTGCAAACCAGATTGATCAAAAGCCATATGACTGCTCCTTTATTTCGCTGTGCGGGTAAGATCGGTAAGGATGAGATTGCCCAGCGCATCAACCCGAACATGGAATTCGGGTAGCACTGTCACCGTAGTATCAGACTGCGCGATAACCGCCGGACCGGTAAATTGCTGGCCGCCCGCCAGCTGTTCACGCTGGTAAAGCGGTACGTTGTGATAGCGACCAGACATCCATACGTCAATCTGTCCAGCGGGCGTGGGCGCGACCTCGCTGTACGGCAGCGGCTGCAGCTGCGGTTTTGGCGTAGGCATGCTCACCACCAGCCTCAGCGAAACGACCTGAATCTGTGCATCACGGTCGCTGTAGCCATACAGATGCGCGTGACGCGCATGGAAAGCGTCGCGCAACGGTTCAAGGTTGCCTTCCGCCAGTTGCTGACGTGGCAGCGGCGTTTCGATCTCGAACGATTGTCCTTTGTAGCGCATTTCGGCGGACAGGCTGAACTGACCGCGGCTGACATCGCTCACCTCATGCGCCAGCCAGGCGCGCGCCCTGTCCTCAAGCCACTGATACTCCGTCTCCAGCTGCGGCAGACTTTCTGCGGTAAGATCGCTGTAAATGATGCGCACAAAATCGTTTTTCACATCGGCTACGAGGCCCCCCAGCGCGCTAAGCACGCCTGGCGTTAACGGCACCAGAACTTCGCGCATGTGCATCGCGCGCGCCAGATAACAGGCCAACATGGGACCGGCGCCGCCAAAAGGCATCAGAGAAAAAACGCGCGGATCGATACCAAAGCGAGAAACCAGGCGACTGATACCGGCATACATCCCGGAAACCGACACCTGTATAATCGCCTCAGCGGTGGCTTCAATGGATTGTCCGAGGTGAGACGCTAACGTATCCACGGCCTTTTTAGCCGCGGCCACATCAATATTGACGGCGTTATAGCCGAGCTTTGCCTGCCCCAGGATCCCCAGCGTGACGAAGGCATCGGTAATCGTCGGCTGTACGCCGCCGCGCCCGTAACAAACCGGTCCTGGCGTCGATCCCGCGCTCTCCGGGCCAACCTTCAGTACGCCAAACTCATCGACACGCGCGATCGAGCCGCCGCCGTCGCCAATTGAGGTAACGGAAACAGAGGGAATGTGGATCTGGTAGTCACCAATATATTCACCGGTATCGTACTGCGCCGCGCCGTCGACAATCAGCGCCACATCGGCGGTGGTGCCGCCAATATCCAGGCTCATGACATTTTCACGCCCGCACTGACGCGCCACCCATGCAGCACCCATAACGCCGGAGGCGGTACCAGAGAGGATCATCTGCACGCACTCTGCTTTGCCGCTTTCGGCACTCATGACGCCCCCATTAGATTTGGTGACCTTAAGCTCAGCCGTGACGCCCGCCTGAGCCAGCGCCTGTTGCAGCGCACCGAGATAGTGCGACACGCGCGGCTGTACATAGGCCCCGATTACCGCCGTTTGCGTGCGCTCAAACTCGCGGATAACTGGCCAGACATCGCTGGAGCAACAGGTGAAAAAGCCCGGCATCTCGCGCTCAATCAGCGCCTGTACCTGCTTTTCATGCACCGGATTGCGGTAGGCGTGCAGCAGAGCAATGACGACGCCTTCACACCCAGCGCGCTGCAATCCTTCAATAGCAGCCGCCACGCTCTTTTCATCAACCGGGTTCAGCTCATTGCCGCTGGCATCCAGACGCCCCTCAATGCCGAAAACATGTTCGCGCGCGACCAGCGGCGTCGGTCGTAAAGAATGCAGGCTGTACATATCGGGCGTTTTCAGTCTGCCAAGCGCCAGCACATCCTCAAAGTAGCGGTTAGTGATCAGCCCCAGCCGAGCCCCTTTTTTCTGTACTACGGCGTTCACACCCACTGTCGTCCCGTGAGTAAAGTAGTGAATGTCTGCCGGATTGATACCGTAGCGCTTCACCAGCTCCCTGATGCCGTGCAACACTTCCTGGCCAGGCTCATCCGGCCGTGAAAAAACCTTCAGGCTGTGAAGCACGCCTGATGCTTCATTGAATACGGCGAAGTCGGTAAACGAGCCGCCAATATCTACCCCAATGCGCAATCCCATTACTCCCCCTCAGTTCTTTTGTGAGTGTGCAGACTTGTCTATCCGGTCACGTAGCTGGTAATAGCTGCCCAGCAACGGCATAAACCAGGTGTTACCGGTGTAAAGCGGATGGCCAGGCAAAGGCGAGACGCCATATGGGCTGCTGTGCAACGGCGTTTGCTCGATAAGGTGACGCGCCAGCCTGTGGCCGAGCCAGCTCATCATGGTGACGCCGCTGCCGTTGCAGCCTGTGGCATAAAAGCAGCCCTGCGGTGTTTGTCCGATATGCGGCAGATAGTCGAGCGTCACCGCCACTTTGCCGCCCCAGCTGTGGCTGATTTTGATGTCGCGCAGCTGAGGAAAGCGCTGCGTCAGATGCTGATAGAGTACGCGAGCCGACTGCCGCCGGTTGAGGGGGTAAAAGCGCGCGCGGCCGCCAAACAGTAGTCGCGTGCCATCGGGCGAATACCGGAAATAGTGCGTGACCCGCTGCGTTTCAGCGACCCCGCGCTGCCCGGGGATCAGGCTCTTACGCAACGCGTCGGGTAACGGTTCGGTGGCAATTTGATGGCTGGTGACTGGCACAACGCGCGCGTGCAGATGCGCCATCTCTGGGCCGGTATAGCCATTGGTGGCGATGATGACGTGGCGGGCTCTGACGCTGCCGCGGCCGGAAATTACACGGTAATGTGCATCCTGCTTTTCGATCTGACTTACCGCTGAACCGCTGCACACCGTTACACCCGCGTTACGGACCGCAGCAAGCAAGCCGGCATAATAGCGTGCGGGATTAAGCAGGCCGGCGCGCTGGATCAGGATACCGCCATGATAGGCCGGACTGTCGAGTTCGGCGCGAAGCTCTTCGCGTGACAGCAGACGCGCGTTAACCTGGCTGACCTCATTGAGCAGCGGCAGCCGCTTTTTCCAGCTTTCCAGATGTTCAGGGATCCAGGCAGCAGCGAGGCGCCCGGTCTGGCGATAATCACAGACGATATGATGTTGCTCAATCAGCTGCTCAAGAAAGCGGTAACCTTCCGCAGCCTCCCGCAGCATGTCACGCTGGTGCTGGTCGCTGCGCTGCCGGATGCCTTTTTTCGACGCCATGGTCTTCCCGACATTGATCCCACCGGTCACCTGACCGCCGCTCAACGTGCTGGCGCCGCTGCCGGGCAGCCCGGCCTCGAGCACGACAACCTGTTTGCCATGTTGCGCCAGCTCAAGGGCGCAGCACAGGCCTGCATAACCCGCGCCCACGATGGCATATTCCACTTCGCGCGGAACGGGAAGCGGCGCATCGTCATGCGGTTGCCATTGTGACCACCAGTAGGGTTGCTCCTGAAAATCTTCGCTAAAAATTGACTCGGTTCCCCGCATCGCTTTGCCTCGCACAGGTCGTTAAACACACTCGCTATCGTTCCACAATGAGGAATGGCATTCCATTTTTATAACCTGGCACGATTTAAACCTGGCTGCAAGGGCAAAATTTAAGCAAAAGGGGCACGTTGTCATGGCATCCAGGGGAAAGGCGAGGCAGGGTAAAGCAGGCTGTGCCATATTACGGCACAGCTATCGATGACATTAAAAATAAAAAACGGACGGTTTATTTATGCAAAGTCTGATTAAGAGTTTGAAAGTGCTGGAGATGGTAGCGGAGAAGCAACCCGTCAGCGTTGGAGAACTGGCAAAGATGATGTCAATGCCGAAAACGACGGTGCAACGCATTCTCTGGACCTTTCATGAGGCAGGCTGGCTACGTCTGATTGAAGGCGATATGCCACGCTGGGCGATTAGCCCGCGCGTGCTCAGCGTGCGGCCTGATGAACTGACTGGCGGTGGCCTGGCGTCTGCTATACAAGAGCCAATGGCTGAACTGCGCAATGCCACTCAGGAAACCGTTTATGTGTCGGTCTATGATGGCAGCAGCGCGGTAGTAGTTATTGACCGGCTGGAAAGCCCCCATCCGGTGCGCGCGGTCAGTCCTGTCGGCGATATCGCCCCTATTCATTCAACTGCCAATGGCATGGCGATCCTGGCCTTTCTGCCCGAGTTGCAGATTGAAAAGATCATCAATGGCGAACTTAACTCTTTTAATCCGTCGACCATTACCCAGCCTGAACAGTTACGTGATGAGCTAAACCGGGTGCGCGAACGAGGATATTCCATTAACCGGGGTTACTATCGCGCTGGCATATTTGCAGTAGGGGCCCCTGTTTTCGACGCTATGCATCAGCCGGTCGCCAGCATTTGTATTTCCATGCCGGATTCCCGCTATCGCGAAGACAAAATCGCTGAATGGGGGGCGCTGACGATGCAGGCTGCCCAATCAATTGGCCTGCAAAAAAACGCCAGAAGCTAACACGATGATGTTCTGGCAATTACATTGCCAGAACAAGCCCAGCAGCTGTCATTGACCCCGTTCTCCTTCGATCTGCCCTCATCCTCGCGCTTGCGTGTCGCCTTGTGATCCATATTGAAATCCTCTCGCTATTGCATTGACGGCTATTTCTCGCTCATCTAACGTAAATAACGGAATGGCATACCGCAATGTGGAATGAGCAATCATTCTGACTCACGTTCAATTGACCGTGCAGTTTGACGGTGAAGATGGAGTTAACCATGAGCACGTCCGCCACGCTTCCTGAGGTGACAACCGAAATGCAACGCAAAACGTTGATTGGTGCTGTCGCTGGCAATCTGGTCGAGTTTCTCGACTTTGCCGTTTATGGCCTGCTCGCCCCAGTCATTTCCCGGATTTTTTTCCCGCAGGATGCGCCGCTGTCTGCGCTGCTTTCTGTGCTGCTGCTTTACGCCTCAAGCTTTTTAGTCAGGCCGATTGGAGGCATTGTGCTGGGGCTGGCAGGCGACCGCTGGGGCAGACGTTTTGTCCTGATGGTGACCATCACCGGTATGAGCGTCGTGACCGGGCTAACGGCTCTCCTTCCCACATGGTCGCAAGCGGGTACAACGGCGACGGTGCTGTTAGTGATTTGCCGTCTGATTCAGGGCTTTTTTGCCGGCGGAGAATACGCGACGGCAACAGACTATATTGTTGAAAACAGTAATCAGAAACGTCGTGCATTCCGCGCCTCGTTTTCTCCGATTGGCGCCTATATCGGTACAGCCATCGCCATAGGGCTCTACACACTGCTGTCTTCGTGGATTACTGCGGCTCAAATGGAGGAATGGGGCTGGCGCGTACTGTTTGCTGTCGGGTTCCCGCTGGGGCTGGTGGGTCTGATCATTCGCCGCAAGCTTGACGAAAGCCCGGAATTCCGTGCGGTTGAGCGCGCACGCCAGGAGAAACAAATTACGCCCCCGACGGTGACGCAGGTTATCCGCTCGCAGTGGAAAAACATGCTGGTCTTCATGTCTATCCTGATGAGTCATACCCTGCCGAACTATCTGATTTTGGGGTTCTTCTCAACCTATCTTACAACGTTTGTCGGTCTGACCAGGCCTGACGCTGCCAGGGCCGTGCTGGTTTCCCAGTTTGTTCTGATCTTCAGTACCCTTCTGCATGGTTATCTGAGCGATGTCATTGGACGTAAACTCTGGCTAATGTTGGGCTGCGCGCTGCTCATTCCGGCAATGTTCTTTGCCTTTACCTGGGCTGAGCACGGCACGCTGAGTAGCGCGATTATCGCGGCGATCGTGCCGGTCATGATTTTTCCTATGGTGACGAGCGGTATGACCATCAGCCTGGTCGATATGTTTCCGGCTGAGATGCGAGCCTCTGCTGGGGCTATGGCTTACAACATGGGGACAGCGCTTTTTGGCGGCACAGCGCCGCTTATCGGCGCAGCGCTGATTAGCTGGTCAGGCAGCGCATTTACGCTGGTCTATTATATTGCTGCGGTAGCAATTGCCTCGTTTATATCAATAGGATTATTTTTCCACTATCCACGCCAGCGAGTCTGTGATCCCTACTCCGCGACGGCAGCAGCCGTGACGCCAGCAGCAAATCGCGTCAGAAGATAACCAAAGCGCATCCTGTACAGGGATAAAAAAACGGGCAGTTCATCGCCGCCCGTTTTTCTTTGTCACTTCCCTGCTATAAGGATCGCTGGCGGTGCCCGCATGTGGGCACCATAAAATAATAAATAACATACCTGCTTAATGCCGATACGTGACAGTGAAGCCGGCTGCGCAGGTGTGGATTTCAGCCGGGAAAATTTTATGGGAATACCTACTACAGCACCTGCGCGCTTCAAATGCAGAGCGCACAGATGCTGAACATAAGATCTTCACCTTATATTATGCGTTTTCCAGGCTCGCTCTGACGGCCTCAAATACCATTTCAGGACGAATACGCTGCATCGGATGTTCGTCATTGCTTTCTGGCGGCTGGTGGATAATCCGATGAAGATCAGGATCTTGAAAAGGGCCCGAATACAGTGGATTTGCTGTGCCAAACAAGCTGACGGTTTTAACCCGGGCGGCAACGGCGATATGCATAGGGCCAGTGTCGCCGGTGACCAAAACATCAAGGCTCATAATCAGTGTTGTCAGGTCATCAAGCTGCGTTTTACCTGCATACCTTCTGATACAACTACGCATGTCAGGAGGCACAGCGTTGTAAAACTCTGCTTCAAGATTTTGTTCAGACTTTGCGCCGGTTATGACAATTTCTATATCTGGATAGTATTCAAATAAGGCTACAGCCAGCTGGTTAAAGCAAGCCACCGGCCATCGGCGTTCATCCCTCGAAGCCCCTAACTGAAAACCCACTCTTAATGGCCTGGGCTCTGCTGCTGGCTTTGTATACGTCTTTGGTAAATGCATGGTGCTTAAAGTTGAATCGGCACCCAGAACACGGATAAGCTCAAGTTTCCTTGCAATAGTATGTCCGGTAAATTCTCCAGAGCACGCGTGTAGATACTGATTAAGATCCACAGGATCATATCTGTAATTATCCCGCAAAATAATTTTACAGCCTGAGACTAACGCAGCCAGTACATCATAAGGATAATGTGAATGAAGAATGACGCACAAATCAGGTTTTAAACGGCGCATTTCCCTGATTAAAGGAAGAACATGCTTTATCTTGTTGTCCCATTCGATAATATTATCGAACCAGTCATACTTATTAACAAGAGACATGTTTTTTCCGCTACTCACTAGCGTAAATGATGCATCAGGGAATCTTTTTTTGAGGGAATATATTGCAGGCGTGTTCATAAGAAAATCACCAAGCGCGGTAGTGGAAAACACAACTACAGAACGAGGCATGATACTATCCAGACCCTCTGTCTCAGGCTTTGGCCTGTTAGTAAGGTACACATACCCTTTCAAAAATAAACCAACAAGTTTTCTCTTAAAAGGTTTCATTTAGACACCTGTCGAATTTATAAAGTTATTTTGTGAATTTTGCCATACTTCTCAACTTTTTGCATAGCAAATTAAAGAGAACCCAAAGAGGAAAAAGGTTATACAGAACTCTTTATTTTTATAAGATTACCTTATGATGTTCAAAGGTTAAAAGTACCACATTTATTATAACAGAAAGACCATAAACGATTTATAAACATCATTAATTAACCATCAAATTATGCAGGAAGACAGCTTAATAGTCATGTCTGGATAGCAACAAAAGCAAGGCGCGCTCATAGTGTTGCATTTTTTCTCTCTCCTCTAAATGCAGTTTATCCTCCTGAAAAAAATGAAAGCTCTTTATCAGGCAAAGACTGGATTAGCTAATTCATTAACGCCAGAGTAAGTGTAAGTAGAGAACGCCATAATGATCCCAGTCCAGGTTTTAAAGCCTGCTGACATGCTGAGCCTGAGAAGAGCAACCTGCCGCACAGTGTATTACTACCGGGTTCCAGCAGATAAATTGCGTCTGAAACTTTTTTACCGAGCGCAAAAGGGAGGCTTACGTCTATAATTCCATTTCCGTTTTTATTCCATCTGCTTCCCTGATATTTTTAGCTTTATTATTTTTTCCTTCGTCTAAACTTCCTGCTGATTCAGATTTATTCCATTTATCAATAAAGCGCCACATGCTGCTGCGCATGAAGTTGCGATAGCGCCTCCGGTGCATGGGTTATAACTGACGGTAGCCATAAGTTATCCGCCAGCAGTACGCCTTGGATTATTCTCAAATTTTGTTTATCTGTTTACCCTATATATTACCTGCTTTATTCTAGCCGTTATCTAACCATCAGGTAGTCATGTCCTTCCATTTTCATGGGGTAAATTTTTTGAAAGAGTCACGAATGATTGATGTCTGGCAAGGCAACAGGCGGACTATTTCCTGGTTAAAGCGGAGTAAGTTATACCCATTAAGCCATTATCAGCGGCTGTTTATTCTGGTGACGTTTATCAATCTTTTGTGGCTTGATTATGCTCTGATGACCGGACGCTGGTGGCAGCCTCAACAGTTAAATTTGGCCGCAATGGCGAATATGGCGCTGGGTAATTTATTAATTACCGTGCTTATTCGTCAGCAATATCTGATTAATCTGCTGTTCCGCCTTGTCTGGAAAACCCCGCGAAACTGGCCATTAAAGGTGCGTCGACATCTGGCCAAGGTCTATCACTTTGGCGGGATACATTCAGGTTGTGCATTATTTGCCACTTTATGGACGCTGGGATTTACGGCCGGCGTTTGCTGGAACTATATGCATCATTTGCCGGGCGTTTCACTGCAACTGGTGATGCTTAATCTTATGCTGGGGCTGCTGCTGGCCTTGATCTGCCTGATGGCCCTGCCGGCGGTGCGCGCGCGTTATCATAATCAGTTTGAACACGTTCATCGCTACGTTGGCTGGCTGGCACTGTTTCTCTCATGGGCTCAGGTAAGCTGTTTTGCCCGTGACACGCACCATTCAGTGTACATGCTACCCGCCTTCTGGGGGCTGCTGACCATTACTGTCAGTGTGCTGGTGCCCTGGCTTCATCTGCGCCGGGTACCGGTGACCTTCACCCGCCCGTCGGAGCATGCGGTGCTGCTGCATTTCAACTTGCCACGCGATCCCTTTACCGGCTCGTCGTTTACCATTAGTCGTCATCCGCTGAGTGAATGGCATGCGTTTGCTAACATCCCGGTGCTGCAGGGGCGCGGCTGCCGGATGCTGGTTTCACGGGCGGGTGACTGGACCAGCGAGTTTATTGATAATCCGCCAGGCCATGTCTGGTTTCGCGGCATTCCCACGCCTGGCGTTGGCAGTGTGCATCAGCTCTTTCACTCAGTGGTGTTTGTCGCTACGGGCAGCGGTATTGGCCCTCTGCTACCCCACCTGGTGGCTAACCGGCCGCGCCGCAGTCTGATCTGGTCAACGCGTAATCCCCGTCTTACCTACGGCGATGCTTTTGTTGACGAGGTGCTGACCGTGGTGCCGGATATCATTATCTGGGACACCGATGCGAAGGGTAAACCGGATCTGCTGGAGCTTGCCTGGCAGGAAGCAGAACGCATAGAGGCGGAAGCGGTAGTGTGCATTGCAAACCGTGGGCTTACTGATTACGTGGTGGAAGGGTGTGAGGCTCGTGGCCGCGGGGCGTACGGTGCTATCTGGGACTCATAAAGCGTAAAGCTGATAGCCATTTTCGCCTTAAAAAACATGCCGGAACCGAACGGTTAAATAAATGATCGGTTGAATCGTCCGGCAGTTATATAAAAAAGCCCCAGCATTTTTTGATGGGGCTTTTTTTATGCTGTAGGGTGCGGATAAGCATTACCTTTTAAATTTAAAATTACATGGCCATGCTTTTGCCTGACCCTTAATATAAAAGCGCACTTAAAATATCTCTGTAAGCACCAGCAATAGTAACATCCCCGACGTAGCAATATTTTTTTGGTGTGGCGACGTATTTAATTCGTTACCCAGACCCAGATAATTAATGATATGAAACAGCAAAAACAACTGCCGTAAGCGAAATATTTTTTTGCTTCGTGAAAAGATCAGCATGGTAAGAACATTTTGCAGCCTCTGTCCCGGCAGGCATCCAGCGCCCAGCCGCCCTGACCAGTGTTTGACGCTGGCAAGATGAGCATAACAATGCAGCATCCTCCAGCCAGTCTGGTCACACTTCTACGAAATGATTTGGCCTCTGCGGTATTTTAACGGACAATTCGACGCCTTCTGATAAGCGTCTGGCCCGCCCCATTTCAGGTGTTTTTATGCGCTAGTGCGTCGATTTAGTTAAAGAAGAAGCCATAACGTAGCGTAATTGTTTTAACATTCAATAGATATAGTGCAGAAATGAATACTCAAGTAAAAAATAAAAACGTAGCCGCGAGCAGAACAGCATGGTCGATTAAAGATACGGTCTGGATGATGGGGGTATACGGTACGACAGTAGGTGCGGGTACGCTTTTTCTGCCAGTAGAAGTGGGCACGCGGGGAGCTGTCGTGTTGTTAATGATGTTTTTACTGGCTTTACCGCTGTCTCTGGTACCGCATCTACTGATCTGTCGCATCTTTATGCGTGATAAGCAGGCAGACAATGCCTCCCTTCCTCTCTTCGGTAAATTTTTCGGTCCGAAAGGCCGTCAGGGCATTAAGCTCTTTTTCTGCGTAGCCCACTTCCCCGTCACGCTTGTTTACGCTGTTTCACTGGTTAACGCGCTGGACAACTATTTTACCGTCCATCTGCACTTCGCCGAAGTCAGCCGCGCGCTGTTGTCATTCATCGTCGTCGCGTGCTTGTTTATTGTGTTAAGCAAAGGGCGTGACCGTGTTGTAAGCACGATGAGCACGCTGGCTATACCCTTTGCGCTCTCTCTCTTGCTGATTGCTGTGATGCAGATCCCTTCCTGGCATCTTTCAAACCTGACGTCGTCAATGCAGGAAATCACGGGGGCGTCTTCCGGTATCTCACTTAAAGCGCTCTGGTTGACGCTGCCGTTGATCACCTTCTCCTTTTGTTCTGCGCCGATGATGTCGCCTTTATCCTCTTATTATCTGGAAAAAGGAAACGGCGGCGAGGAGAAAGCCGTCAGCGTGATTCGTCTGGCTTATTACGCCATTTTTTCCAGCGTTATCTTTTTCGTCCTGAGCTGCGTGCTGAGCATGCCGCATGACGTGTTTGTGAATGCCCGAGCACAAAACCTGAATGTACTTTCCGTTATGGAAGGGAGCGGGGGGGCTGGCCTGTTATTTTTGATTGCGCCCTTTATCGCCATGGTGGCGATGACAAAATCCTTTCTTGGGGTCTGCCTGCCGGTTGCGGAAACCTTCTCAACGCTCATCGGCGATGCTGTTGGCGTAAAAGATGACGCGGGCCGTAAGCGGGCAAAAGCCATGGCGTTCGCAATCTTGTTTGCGGTGTCGTTTGCGGTCGCATACTGGAACCCTGATGTAATGGCGCTGATTGAAACGGTATGCGGGCCTCTGATTGCTATCTTTGTGTTCGCTATCCCTTCTTACCTTGTCTATACCAGAAAGGAGCTGCATGCGCTGAGAGGCGGGATGGCAATCACCGTTATTATTGGTGGCCTGCTCACTATGTCCGCGCTGCTCTACAGCATGCTGTAAATAAAATACCCCAGCCAATCTGGGGTAAAGCTCTGACGAGGGCCGCTGAGCCCACCTCTTTTCTTCTGTTCCGCAATCCTTCTGGCATGAACGGTCAGCAACGTTTATGCCATCTTCCCGGCGTACACAACCACTACGCCGACTCCCTGATGACAAGCTCCCCGCTCAGCATAATGCGCTGCGTCGGCAACGCGGGCTCCCTGATCTGACTCATCATCAGCTCTGCTGCCTGCCGCCCGGTTTCCTCGCTGGCGGATGACACGCAGGTCAAGGACGGCGAGGTAAGGTTGACGTGCAGCATATCTTCAAAGCCGATCAGCGCCACTTGCTGCGTCAGAAACAGATCCTTACCCAGCGTGCGCCCGACCTGATGAATCCCGTTAATGGCACCAATCAGCGCCGTCGGCGAATGACAAAGCAGCGCGGTCAGGGTGTGGTTTTTTTCCAGCAGATGGCGAGTGACCTGGCTTGCCGCCCAGGTATCTTCGCTGCACGCGGGCGCCGAGTCCTCTTTTTGCACAATGCCGTTTTGCTGCAGGCTGGCGCGAAAGCCCTGCAGTCGCTGCATGCGAAGCAGACAGTCGGCCTGCCCACCGATGTAACCGATATTACGGTGTCCGCGTTCCAGCAGATAGCGTGTCGCCAGCGCGGCGGCCTGTCGGTTGTCGCGCATGACCAGGTTACAGGCCTCATTAATCAATATCTGAGAGACGACAACCAATGGCAACGGGCACTGGCGAAGCTGTTCAGGCAGCGTGGCGTGCTTAGTGTCAGAGGTCAGATAAATAATGCCCGCCACGCCCTGCTGTTTGAATGAGAGAAGACAACGCTCAAGGCTGGCCCCGTTATCCTGGGGCTGGCCAAGAAACACCATAAATCCGTGTTTTTCTAATTCCTTTACCACGCTTGCCATCACTTTGATGGCATAGCTGTCGCTAAAATCGCAGAGGATCAGACCTATCAGGTTTGAAGTGCTGGCGCGCAGATTAGCCGCCGCTACGTTATGCACATAGCCCAGCTGCTCAATAGCTGCCTGCACCTTTGCAATGGTCGCGTCGGAGATCTTGCCTTTCTGCCGCAACACCAGTGAGACGGTAGAGACGGATACGCCAGCCTCTTTGGCAACATCAATGATGCTGACTTTTTTCAAACCTGCTCCTGAAGGAATCATCCTGCCTTGAAATAGCGTCTCCAGCCGGAGCCGGAGACATGAGTCACCTGTTATTTTGCCAGCATGGTCTGCATGGTTTGCGCGATAAACTGCGCGCGGGCGCCAAAAATCACCTGTATTCCCGTATCGCCGATAAAGACCACGCCGCGTGCGCCAACGCCGTTAAGGCCATCTTTATCCACCAGCTCGCTTTTCACTACGTCAAGACGCAACCGGGTGATGCAGGATCCCACAGTATTGATATTTTGTGCCCCGCCAAGCAAGCCAATGATTTCCGTTGCGACCTCGTTATCCGATTTATCGTTCACACTGGCCGTGACCAGCGTGCGGCCTGGGGTTTTAATATCCAGACGGCGGATGACATAGCGGAAGGTAAAGTAGTAAATCAGTCCCATCGGCACGCCGATGATCACGGCGTTCAGGTAGTTAGTCTGATATCCGTTAAAGGACGGCAGGATGCCAAACGACAGATAATCAATAAAGCCGGCGGAGAAGGATTTAGCGATATGCGCATGCATCAGATACATCATCATGTAGGCCAGGCCCGCCATGATGGCGTTAAAGACGTAGAGCACCGGCGCCACAAAGATAAAGGTAAACTCAACGGGCTCCGTGATCCCGGTCAAAAAGCAGGTCAGCGCGGCGGAAAACAGGATCCCGGCAGCGATCTTCTTATTGGCGGTATGCGCTTCGTGATACATGGCAAGGCAGGCGGCAGGCAGAGCAAACAGCATCAACGGGAATTCGCCCTGCATAAACTTACCGGCGTTCTGGTACGAGTCGCTGCTAAAGGATTTCACGCCCTCTTCCAGCATCTTAAACCAGATGGTCTGATCGCCATGGATCACCAGCCCGGCATGGGTGGTGTAGTCGCCAAACGAGTACCAGAAAGAGGGATACCAGATATGATGCAGTCCGAGCGGAATAAGCGCGCGCTCTACCAGACCGAAAATAAAGGTGGATGCCGCCTGGTTGTTGCCGTTTACCATCACAGAGAGCGCATCAATGCCCGACTGGATATGCTGCCAGACATAAGGCAGCAGCAGCCCCATTAAAAAGGATAAACAGGCCGTCGCGATGGCGACAAAGCGTTTGCCGGAGAAGAAACCGAGGAACTCAGGCAGCTGCAAAGTATGGAAGCGGTTATAACACCAGGCGGCGAGCACGCCGCAAATCAGGCCGCCGAACACCCCCATTTGCAGCGTGGGGATCCCCACCACCATCGCATATTTGCCCCCCTGCGACGCCATCTCTGGGGTAATGCCCATCACCGTGCCGATCGTAATATTGGTCACAAAGACCGACACCGCAGCCGACAGCGCCGCGATTCCCGACTCCGAAGCCAGCCCGACCGCAGAGCCGATAGCGAACAGCATCGGTAAATTATTGAAGATAACGCCCCCGGCATTCATCATCAGCGGCAAATGAAATTTGTCGCCGAAAGCCAGTAACAGGCCAGCGGCAGGCAGCAGCGAGATAGGCAACATCAAGGCGCGCCCTATCATCGACAATTTTGATAACGATTTAATTAATCCTGAGAACAGACTCATGCTGTTTTTCCCCGATTCAAGGCCTTGGAAGACACTTTTTAAGTGCTGTTGGAGTAGGTAGAACGTTCTACTAAAACGTTCTACTCATCATTCGATGAGCCGATGAAACAGGCAACTTAATTTTTGCCATTGCTCAGATGATTTACTGATAGTTTGAAGTGGATCGTAAAAGCGGGCCTGTATACGTCTGTCAGATGTTCTGCCAGCGTCGGAACAGGTGCAGGATCGATAAGTGCGCGCCGCATGATTTACGTCGCACCGTTGCTTTATTAGCGGGAATAACAGGAGCGGGCTGATAGCTGTTCGGGCCACCGGGGCGGTGCCAGCGTCGCTACAGCGCAAACGTCAGGCTGATACGGTGAGGGAGGTCTGCAATAAACCGACTGTTTGACTCACCCGCTGCGCCAGTTCACGCATAAAGGCCCCTGCGTCAGAGGTTTCCCCTGCCTGAAGCATAGAGTGCAAGTGATCCTCTACGAAGCTGCCGGACGCCAGCCTCCGCGTCAGCAGGTCGCCTGTCGCCAGAAGCGCGAGCGGCAGATGCAGAGCCATAAAATCGCGCGCGGTCTGCGGGTGCGAGAGGAACGGCTTGAAAACCGCCTCATGCGGCGTTGACGTGCTATTGTTCTGCATTGCGGCACCTGAACATTTTCCCTGGGCCGAGTGCTATTACAGGTGCCTCAGCCGCAACAAACGCGATAAAACTCAGGCACCTTGCTTTATCAGCCTGACATTAGCTTTTACTCCAGTAGGCCATAAAGCTGACGTTCTCACTGGCAACCTTGCGCTCACCCACCAGATAGCGCCGGATATGTTTTACGGCTGATGACTCCGCAGCCACCCAGCCATAAAAACGGTTATTTTCGCTCTCTGCGCCATGCCATAAGATCGTCTGTTCGTCCTCATACGTCTTGTTCGGGTAAGTCGTGAGCGCGTAGTCAGGAAGAGATACGTACGCCTTAACCGCCGCCAGCAGCGCCGCGCCGTGAGGCGCCCCGGTTCTGTCGCGCGGCAGCCAGAATACCTCCGCAAACGCATATTCACGCCAGTCGACGCGGTCCTCTGAGCGTGGCACCTCCTGAAAAATCTGAAGCGCAGGCGGCGATGCCATTTTCGCCACCTGTCTGAAGATCCCCTTCACCGCTGGCAGCGCTGTCTCATCGGCAACCACCAGCGCGCGCTCGACTGCGGAATGCGGTTTCCATTCATATCCGCCGCTGTCGCCGCTGTGCTGCTGGTTAGGGGCGATCATCTGCAAAGCATCGCCTGGCATGGCGCGAATGACCCAGGCCGAAGCAGGCCCGTCGGTACCGTGAATAACAAACTCGACCTCTGCCTGGCATGGGTCTGCGTTGACGCGGCGAAGCGTATAAGTGCGCGGAACGGGCCTTTGCTCTGGCGGAAGGCGTTTAAGCTGTTCCCGCCAGGGCAACTGTGCCGTTAACGAGGGAGCGTCCCCCTTCTGCGACGGAAAAAGAATTTTGATACGTTGATCGGGTCCGTCCATCTTCATCATCCTCACCTCTTCTCCCGTAAATACGCAGCGCACAAGGGAAGGCGAAAGCCATTTCTTTTGCTGCAGGGTGACGTTGAATAACCGGTAACCTGAAATGATGGTCATATTTTTTCCTGACGCTTAGCGCGTGCTTTCAGCACGTGCCGTTAATCCCAGCCAGCAGGTCATCATAAAGAACAGCATTGACGCTATCCATGCGCCCGCCAGCAGGTGGTTCTGCCCCGATAGCCATGTGATAAAGGGGATCAACAAGGCGCTCAGGCCATAGCCAAGCGTGTGGCTGGTGGCTATCAGGCCGGCCCCTTTGCCGAGGGAAAGTTTCTGGTTAAGCAGGAGCTGATAAGCAGGCGTAGCCATAGCGGCGCCGAAGGAGGTGACGGCAATCCCCGCATAAAGCGACATTAAATTGCCGATAACCATCATGCCCAGCCCTGTGCTCATCAATAGCGCCGCAGTGAAAAGAAGCGGCTGTAAGCCTAGCCGCTGCGGCCTTACGATCAGAAACTGCGCCAGCAGCGTACTGGCTGCAGCCAGGCTCAGTAGCCAGGCAATGTGACGACTGACCGCCGCCGGCGCGTCAATAATGCCCCGCAGGATGGGCGTCAGTCCGATCTGCATCAGGCTGATGCACAGGGCGAGCAGCGCGGCCAGCAGCAGACATGGCAGCAAACCTGAATGCAAACGCGCAGAGTGATGCGGAACAGCCGCCAGGGGTGGATCGCGATACTGGCCGCTAATAAGTATCAAGGCGAAGAGTGGCGCGACGGCCATCAGCCAAAGGGGGGCCATGGGGTAAACGCCAAGAGCAAGCGCGGCCAGAGGCGGCCCCAGCAATCTTCCACAGCTCAGGCCGGAGCTGATAACCGCCAGCGCAGCCATACGCTTATCCGTTCCCGCGCGCTGCATTGCCCAGGTTTGCGCGGCGGGGACCATACCCGAGACGGTCAGGCCATAAATCACGCGCGAAAGGATCAGGCCCGCAAGCCCTGCATAGATTCCCGCCTCTCTTTCGGCCATCAGCCATACCATCAACGCCATCACGCCAAAGCTCAGCAAATAGCCCGCCAGCGAAACCACCACGACAAACTTACAGCCCTTCACTTCAGAGACGCGCCCCCACCACGGAGAGGCGGGCAGAAACAACATCGAACCAAACATCAACAGGCCTGCCCAGGTCGAGAGCGTCAGGCCCGTCATATCAACCAGCTGGGGCAGCACGACCAGTAAGCCATTCTGACCAATCCCCAGTAAACCGGCACAAAAAGCCAGAGGCCAGCTCGATTTTCCTGACGCTTTCATATTAAGCAGTTTTGAGGTAACTGACGCATAAATGTAAAGACACCGTTAAAAACAGGGGTATACCTGACATGATATGTATGCAAATATTGCAAAATTAGTTGCCATTGTAAATGAAATAATTATTATAACGATAATCATTATCATTTATTCGGTGAGACTGACTAATGGATTCTCTTTCTCAGATGGCTGGCGTTGACGTGGCGGCGCAGTGTTTTCTTAATGCGCTTTTCCGGGAAACGGGCGACTGGAAGTATGTTCCAGACGCGCCGCCAGCGCAGAAACAGCATATTTACCTGCCGCTTTCGGCGTCGCACGCCCTGTGCCTGCCTCTGCGCTATTTTTCACCCACTCAGCACCATCACTATCAGTTTCCCGCCCTGTTCATCAGCCCGGCGTCGCCGGAGGGCAAAGCCGTCAGCTTTGAAACCCTGCTCTCCCTGATCCTGGCAAAGCCAGCTATTCGGGCCGAGCTGGACAGCGAGGTCATTGAACGGTTTCAACAGCGCGTCTCGCAAAGCCATGCGAACACCTGGCAGGCGATCGCTCTGCGACATCGCTGGCCTGCGTTAAGACAAAGGCCGCTCTCATTTGCTGAAGCGGAACAGGCGCTTCTGGTGGGCCACGCCTTCCACCCTGCCCCAAAATCGCACGAGCCCTTCGATGCGTCGGAAGCCCGCCGCTATCTGCCTGATTTCGGTTCAGACTTCCCGCTGCACTGGCTCTCCGTCGACTGCCAGTATGTTGCTGGCGAAAGCCTCGGCTTATCGCTGCGCGCCCGCTTATTGCGCTTTGCCGCACAGAGCGCGCCCGCGCTGCTGAGCCAGTTTACGGACACGCGCTGGCTGATCCCCATGCATCCCTGGCAGGCCCGACATCTGTTATCGCAGGGCTGGTGTCAGCAGCTGGTGACTAACGGCGCGGTGATCGATTTAGGGGAAGCCGGGAACGCCTGGCTGCCCACCAGCTCATCGCGTTCGCTTTATTCCCCCTCCAGCAACGACATGATCAAATTCTCGCTTAGCGTGCGCCTGACCAATTCCGTGCGCACCCTGTCGGTGAAAGAGGTGAAACGCGGAATGCGTCTTGCCCGTCTGGCCCAGACGCCACGCTGGCAGGCGCTGCAGATGCAATATCCAGAGATGCGCGTTATGCAGGAGGATGGCTGGGCCGGGCTGCGCTCGGTCGATGGCGCGATTCAGGAAGAGAGCCTGATGGCGTTTCGCGTGAATCTCCTCTTCGATACCCCGGAAACGCAGACTAACGTGCTGGTCAGCCTGACGCAGGCTGCGCCTGACGGCGGAGAGAGCCTGCTGGCGGCGGCGGTCAGAAGGCTCAGCGTCCGGCTTGGGCTGACGTTAAGCCAGGCGGCGCAATGCTGGCTGACCGCCTACTGCGATCGTGTACTGCTGCCGTTGTTCGGCACAGAAGCGGATTACGGTCTGGTCCTGCTGGCGCATCAGCAAAACATCCTGGTGGAAATGCAGCAGGATTTGCCGGTTGGGCTGCTCTATCGCGACTGTCAGGGAAGCGGCTTCACTGAAAACGCCGGCGACTGGCTCACTCAAATTGACGAAGCCGATGCAGAAAATCGCTTCAGCCGCGAGCAGGTTCTGCGCTACTTCCCCTATTACCTGCTGGTTAACTCGACGCTGGCCGTCACCGCTGCGCTGGGCGCGGCGGGCTTTGAAACAGAAGCGCGTCTTATGTCGCTGGTGCGCGACAGACTGGCGGAGTTGCGCAGCCGCGTCAGCGATACCCGCTGCCTCGATTACGTGCTCGACAACAGGCACTGGAACTGCAAAGGCAACTTCTTTTGTTATCTCCACGATCGCAATGAAAACACCCTTGCCGATCCGGCAGTGATCTACTTCGATTTCCAGAATCCGTTTTACAGGGAGAAGGCGTGATGCCAAAGGCGAATATCGTTCATGGCGATCAGGGTTTCCGGTGCGCGCTTACCGGACAGTCCTTGCCGCTACTGCTTGGGCTGGATAATAGCGCCTCGCTGCAGTTCATAACGGCCCTCCCGGACGGCTGGCTTGCAGAGGCGATCGATCAGCTGCTGGTCGCCACGCCGCACCTGAGCGGCATTCATCTCCCCTGGGCGCAGTGGCGGCATGAGCCTCAGGCGCAGAAGCTTTTCGATGCCGTCAACAGCGATTACTTTTCACGCGAGTCCTTCTGGCAGCTGCCGCTCTGGCGCTGCGGCGAGCAGCCGGCTGCCAGCGGGAAAATGCAGTTCGATGACGATCGTCAGCTCTATTATCCGGTGCGTCCGGCAAGACCAGACGGTGAAATATATCGACGTTACGATCCGCAGATTAAACGGACGCTCAGCTTTCGCGTCGCTGACGTGGCGGAGGACGCCGCGCGCTTTACCCGCTGGATGAACACGCCGCGCGTCAACGCCTTCTGGGAAATGGCGGCGCCGCAGCCGGAGCTGGAAAATTACCTGCGCAAACAGCTCGACGCCTCTTACTGCTACCCCGTGATTGGCTGTTTCGACGATGAGCCGTTTGGCTATTTTGAAATTTACTGGGCGGCGGAAGATCGCATCGGCCGCCACTACCGCTGGCACCCTTACGATCGCGGCCTGCATATGCTGGTTGGCGAAGAGGCGTGGCGTGGCGCGCACTTTATCCGCAGCTGGCTTCGCGGGCTGACGCACTGTTTATTCCTCGACGAACCCCGTACGCAGCGCATCGTCGCTGAACCGCGTTACGACAATCAGCGTCTGTTCCGCCATCTGCCCGTTGCTGGCTACCACACCCTTAAAGAGTTCGATTTCCCACACAAGCGCTCCCGCCTGGTGATAAGCGAGCGTAGCCGGTTCTTCACAGAGGTGGGCTTATGATGTGGGAACGCGTTAATCGCGACATGATTGCCAAAATGCTCGCCGAGCTTGAGTACGAGCAGGCGCTGCGCGCCGTGGAAAAAAAAGCAGGACGCTGGGAAATCGCCGTTGGCGCGGCACGCTGGGAATTTACGGCCAGCCGCAGCATCTGGGGCTGGCTACACATCGATGCCGGTTCTCTACGCGGCGGGCAGATGGACGCTGACGCGCTGCTGCGTCTGCTGGCCGTCGTGCTGGAGATGAGCGATGCCCAGACGGCAGAGCATCTGGAAGATCTCTACGCCACGCTGCGCGGCGATTTACAGCTGCTGGAAGCGCGCCACTCCCTGAGCGCGGACGATCTGATTGATCGTGATCCGGATGAGCTGCAGTGCCTGCTCAGCGGGCATCCAAAGTTTATCTTCAACAAAGGCCGCCGCGGCTGGGGACTGGATGCCCTGCGCGCCTATGCGCCGGAGTATGGGAACCGGTTTCGCCTGCACTGGATAGCGGTTCGACGGGATAAATTTATCTGGCGCCACGATGAGGCGTGCGACATCCCTGCCTTGATCGCCAGTGCCATGAATGACGCGGAGTTAACGCGTTTTCATCAGCGCTGGCAGTCAGCCGGACTCGACGAAAACTGGATCGCAGTGCCCGTCCACCCCTGGCAGTGGCAGCAAAAAATCGCGATTCATTTTCTGCCTTATCTGGCACGCGGAGAGATGGTTGAGCTGGGTGCCTTCGGTGACCACTATCTGGCCCAGCAGTCGCTGCGCACGCTGACCAACGTTAGCCGACCGGCGCGGTTCGATATCAAACTGCCGCTGACAATCTACAACACCTCCTGCTATCGCGGCATCCCTGGAAAGTATATCGCCGCTGGGCCGCTGGCATCCGGCTGGTTAAAGACGCAGTTCGCTCAGGATAAAACGCTACGCGCGACGGGCGCCCAGATTCTGGCGGAGCCTGCCGCAGGCTATTTATCCCACGAAGGCTATGCCGCGCTACCTGAAGCGCCGTATCGCTACCAGGAGATGCTCGGCGTTATCTGGCGCGAAAACCCTTGCTGCTATCTGCAGCCGGGCGAGCAGGCCGTGCTGATGGCGGCGCTGATGGAAACGGATAACGCCGGCCGTCCGCTGATTGACGCCTGGATCAAACGCTCGGGTCTGGATGCGGCAAGCTGGCTTAGCCGGATGTTTGAAGCGGTCGTGATCCCCTTCTATCACCTGATGTGTCGCTACGGCGTGGCGCTTATTGCGCATGGTCAGAACGTCACGCTGGTGATGAAGGACGCTATACCGCAGCGCATTCTGCTCAAGGATTTTCAGGGCGATATGCGCCTCGTTGATAAAGATTTTCCGGAAGCGGCGTCGCTGCCCGCCGCCGTTAAGGATGTCACCGCGCGCCTCAGCGCCGACTATCTTATTCACGACCTGCAGACCGGACATTTTGTCACCGTGCTGCGCTTTATCTCTCGTCTTACGCTGCAGTCGGGCATCGACGAACCCCATTTCTACCGCCTGCTCGCCAGCACGGTTCAGCAGTACATGGCGCAACACCCGGAGATGGCCGAGCGCTTCGCTATGTTTGACCTGTTCAGGCCGCAGATCATCCGCGTCATCCTCAATCCGGTAAAGCTGACTTTCTCAGAGCATGACGGCGGCAGCCGAATGCTGCCTGACTATCTCACCGATCTTGATAACCCTCTCTATCTGGTCACCCAGGAGTCTGCAAAATGAAGGTATATGATTTCATTGGCATCGGCATCGGACCGTTCAACCTCAGCGTTGCCGCTCTGGCTGAAGGACTGGAAGGTTTTAGCTCGCTGTTTCTTGAGCGTAAGCCCCACTTCGCCTGGCATCCGGGCATGATGGTGCCAGACTGCGCGATGCAAACCAGCTTTCTCAAAGATCTGGTGAGCGCAGTTGAGCCGACGAACCGCTATAGCTTTGTTAACTATCTGGTACAGCGGAAAAAATTCTACCGCTTCTTGACCACTGAACAGCGTACGGTGTCCAGAGAGGAGTTTGCGGATTACCTTGCCTGGGTGGCGAAGCGTCTCAGCAATCTGGCATTTAACCAGCCGGTAACGCAAGTAAGCTTTAACGACGAGACCCGGCTGTTCACGGTCGAAACCGCCCACGACCGTTTTCAGGCGCGGCACATTTGCCTTGGCATTGGCAAACAGGCCAGTCTGCCAGCGTGCGTCACTGAACAGAGCGATCGCTGCTTCCACGCCAGCGAGATGATGCTGCGCAAGCCAGACCTGAGAAATAAGCGCGTCACTCTTGTCGGCGGAGGACAGAGCGGAGCCGATCTTTTCCTCAATATCTTCCGCGGCGAGTGGGGCCAGCCCGCCTCACTGAACTGGGTGTCGCGCCGCAACAACTACAACGCGCTGGATGAAGCCGCCTTTGCCAATGAGTATTTCACGCCGGAATATCTGGAAAGCTTCTCGACTCTGGACGAAAGCGCACGTCAGCAGATGTTGAACGAACAGAAGATGACGTCAGACGGCATTACCAGCGAGTCGCTTCTCGCCATCTATCGGGCGATGTATCACCGGTTTGAAGTGCTGCGCGAGCAGCCGTGGGCACGTCTGATGCCGTCACGTTCGGTCATCTCTCTTCAGCAGGAACAGGATGCGCAGCGGCTGGGGCTGCGTCATCACCTCGACAGCGGAGAAGAGGAGCTGATAACGGATGTGGTGATTTTTGCTACCGGCTACCGCGCTGTGCGCCCAGCCTTCCTGGCGCCAGTCGCGCACCGCCTGCCGCTGGACCGCGACGAAAATTTCCAGATCAACACTGATTTCACCCTTAACTGGGACGGGCCGGAAAGTAATTGCCTTTTTGCCGTCAATGCCGGGATGCAGCGCCTTGGCATTGCTGAACCCCAGCTCAGCCTGATGGCCTGGCGTGCCGCCCGCATTCTCAATCGCGCGCACCCGGAAGCGCCCTTCGAGCTGACCACCACCCCTGGCGTGATCCACTGGCGTACACAGCAGCCGGAGCAGCACGAACAGGATCATCAACAATCCGTTAATTCATTTCAGTATTAAATTCATCGGAAAAAAATAACAAATGAAACAGCCGTATCTGTGGGTTTTAAATCCTTGTTTACTCGCAATGCTCTCTTCCAGCGCCTGGGCTGAAGAGCCAAAAGAAGAACAGATGGTCGTCTCCGCCAGCCGCACGCACCGCAGCGTAGCGGAGATGGCGCAAACCACCTGGATCATTGAGCAGGCTGAGATTGAGCAGCAGGTTCAGGGCGGTAAAGAGTTGAAGGAGGTGCTGGCGCAGCTTATTCCGGGCATGGACGTCAGCAGTCAGGGGCGAACGAACTACGGCATGAACATGCGCGGTCGCTCGATGATGGTGATGGTGGACGGTGTTCGCCTCAACTCATCTCGCAGCGACAGCCGTCAGCTGGACGCGATCGATCCCTTTAATATCGAACGTATTGAGGTGATCTCAGGCGCAACCTCGCTCTACGGCGGCGGCAGTACCGGCGGCTTGATTAACATCGTCACTAAAAAAGGCCAGGCGGGAACGGAAGCGGAACTGCAAACCGGGTTTAAGAGCGGGTTCAACAGCCATAACGATCGTGATGAAAATATTGCCGCTGCCGTGAGCGGCGGCGACGACAAGGCTGCGGGCCGCCTGTCGGTTGCCTATCAGCGCTATGGCGGCTGGTATGATGGCAAAGGCAATGAGGCGATCATCGATAATACCCAGACCGGGCTGCAGTACTCCGATCGCCTGGATATTATGGGCACCGGCACGCTCAATATTGATGAGAACCAGCAGCTGCAGCTGACCACGCAGTACTTCAAGAGCGAATCAGACGGCAAACACGGGCTTTATCTGGGCGAGAACTTCTCGGCCGTAACCGGCTCCGGCAATGCCCGCAATTCTGGCAGTCTCGACTCTGACCGTCTGCCTGGAACCGAGCGCCATCTGATTAACCTGCAGTATTCCAATACCGATTTTATCGGTCAGGATCTGGTGGCACAGGTTTACTATCGTGACGAAAACCTGAGCTTCTACCCTTTCCCTACCCTCAGCCGCAATCGCGTCACCAGCATCGGCGCCTCGCAGCAAAAAACCGATTTTTACGGCGGCAAACTGACCATCAACAGCAAACCGGTCGACTCTCTGTCGCTGACTTACGGTGTCGACGTCGATCATGAAACCTTTGACGCTAACCAGCAATTCTTTGACCTGAACACGGCTGCGCAAAGCGGCGGGATGACGCTGAAAAATGCCTATAATGTCGGGCGCTATCCGGGCTACAGCATTACCAACCTCGCGCCATTCCTGCAGTCCAGCTACGACATCGATGCCATCACGCTAAGCGGCGGCGTTCGCTATCAGTATACGAAAAACAAGGTAGACGACTTTGTTGGCTATGCGCAGCAGCAGGCGATCGCCACCGGCCAGGCGAGGTCGGCGGATGCAGTTCCTGGCGGTTCAACTGACTACAATAATCTGCTGTTCAATGCCGGCATTCTGGGACGCCTGACCGAGCGCCAGCAGGTATGGTTTAACTTCTCGCAGGGCTTTGAAATCCCGGACCTGGCAAAATATTACGGCTCAGGCACCTACCGGTTAGCTAACGGCCATTACAACCTCACCAACAGCGTTAACGTGAATGATTCCAGACTGGATGGGATCAAAGTTGATTCTTATGAGCTAGGCTGGCGCTTTACCGGGGATAACCTGCGCACCCAGCTCGCGGCCTATTATTCGCTCTCAGACAAAACCATCAGCATTAATAAAACCGACATGACCATTAATCTGGATGACGACAAGCGTCGCATTTATGGCGTTGAGGGACAGGTTGATTATTTCTTTGACGACAGCGAATGGAGCACCGGCTCTAACTTCAATATCATCAAATCGGAAACGCGCGTAGAGGGTAAATGGGAGAAGCTGACAATAGACAGCGCCAGCCCATCTAAAGTCAGCGCCTGGCTGAACTGGGCGCCGGGCGACTGGAATCTGCGCGTCCAGAGCACGCAAACCTTTGATCTCACCGACGCTGATGGGAAAAAAATCGATGGCTATAACACTGTTGATTTCCTGGGAAGCTACGCTCTGCCGGTCGGGAAACTCAGCTTCAGCGTAGAGAACCTGCTGGATAAGGATTACACCACGGTATGGGGTCAGCGAGCGCCGGGGCTTTACAGCCCGACCTATGGCGATGCAGGCCTTTATACCTATAAGGGCCGTGGCCGAACCTTTGGTCTCAATTATTCTGTGGTGTTCTGATTTCAGGCTGGCATCTGTTCTGCCAGCGCTTTTGTGAGGGCATTTCCGCGCGTAATCCTTCGCCGGTGTAACGGGTAAGGGGATTACGCGCTGTCTCTGGCAATCTGACCCAGCGTGGCATGCTGGCCATCAGATGAATTATCTGCCGCACAGGGGCCGCTATAACTGAAGCGTTAAAGTTAATTTTGCCGCCAGCAACGCTTATGGTATCAGGTGCCGCCGCGTAAGAAGGTAGCGCCCCGCCCAAAAGGAAACAAAGCCCTGTTCAGAAAATATCGACTGGTAGATTATCAAAAAGGCATATTTTATCCCGGCTGCGGCCCTGCGGCTTTATAGAGTGTGGACATACCCTGAATTTCCTTCATTTTGTTTGCCATGGCGAAAATTCGGACAAGCACGCTTACCGCTTTTTTTATGGCAAGATATGTGAGCGCCTGAAAAATAATGATGCGGCTAACTATAACAACGCCGAATGCCAAAGTTACTTCAAAGAAGTATACCGTCTTCAGGAAGAGCTGGAGCGTGTTATTTTAATCTACTATTAATCCCATAAGATGGCGTTTGGTTATTTTCCCGACGCAAACCTGTGCCGTCAGTTCTTTACCGCAAAACGCCTCTCTTTCCCACCCTCTTGCTGAAACGCCTTGTTAACGGCTAAAAGTTGATGCCCGCGCGTAAATTTCCTTCGGGCGAAACAGCCAATATTTAAACATCAAAAAGTTACAAAATGCTCACTATCCTCATCCGCCGCGTTACGCTTTAACGTCTCGTTTAGGGTGGGATCGATTACTACCCAGGTTCGCCTGTTTGAAATAATAACAATCCCGTTGGCTGAAAATCAGTAATTGCCACTCTCTTTCTTCTTGTCTTAGCGATCTCACGCTTAGAAATAACTGTTAGTTAAAAAAGGTATTTGTCACGCTTTATCTTGATGGTTTCATATCATTCATCCTGTCAGGCAATCCTTTCCCGCTAATAAGCGGCTAAAGCCGTTGATTTTCTGGCTCCCTACCGCCCGGCAAACGCCCTTAATTTAAAGTCTATCGCTTAGCGAAAAAGAATGAAAAAGCAGAAAAGTGACAACTGAGCCCAGAAAAAAGCTTGCTGCATTGCCAGATAGATAATTTGTTTTTGCTTTTTTGTTCTTTGCAATCGCAGGCAATAAATAAAAAAATGCAAACATGTATACAAGGAGGACAAATGACCTACCAGCTAAGCATTTTGGATAAATGCCCGCTCGATAAATCTGAAGACGCAGCGAGCGCACTGTCTCGCTCATTGCAGCTCGTTCAGATAGCGGAGCGATTAGGCTATCACCGCTACTGGTTTGCGGAGCACCATAACTCCACGGCCCTGGCCAGCCCTTCGCCGGAGTTGCTGATCGCCAGAGCGATCGGCGAGACGAAAAGCATTCGGCTCGGCTCAGGCGGGGTCATGCTCCAGCACTACAGCCCTTATAAAGTAGCGGAGAATTTTAACCTGCTTTCTGCGCTTGCGCCTGACCGTATCGATTTAGGTGTGGGTAAAGCGCCCGGCGGCCTGCCGCTTGCCACCAGGGCGCTGCAACAGGGCGTGAATCCCGCAGAAAAAGGCGACTTTGCCGCTCAGATTCGCCTGCTGGACGGCTGGCTACGGCCAGCGCGGGAGGAAAAGCAGAAGGAACTCAAGGCGACGCCCGCCCCTACTCAGCCCGCCTCGCGATTTTTACTCGGCGCCAGCCGGGAAAGCGCCCGGCTCGCCGCCGAGCTGGGGTGGGATTTTGTCTATGCGGCACACATCAACGGCGACGAACAGCTGATGCAGGACGCTTTGCTGGCCTACACGGAGCACAGCAGCGGCAAAAAAGCGCTGGTGGCGCTTCAGGTCATCGCCGCCACCACCCAGGCTGAGGCCGCCGCGCTCGCTGAGGGCCTGTGTGTTTATCACGTCATGGCCGAAGGCCAGCCGGGCGTTAACGTCTCGACTTACGAGCTGGCTGAACTCTACGTCAGGCAGGCGGGGTATCAGCATTACACCATTGAAAAGCGGATGCCGTCGCTGCTGCACGGCACCGCTGGCGATATCCACCAAAAGCTGACGCGACTGCATGAGAAATATCATATTGATGAATTCATCATTGATACGCCCGTCGCGGAAGCGCGCGCCCGGGTGAGATCGATCGAACTGCTAGCGAATAGATCGCTTAATTAACGTGACGTCAGGGATAAATAGCCGCCTCAGGTAAAAGCGGCGGCTATTCATACGTCTTATTTACCGGCATTGATTAATCTGGAATATGATGAAAAACAGGAAAATGCATCTTGGCACCATGATCCATGGCGCGATGGGAAATATGTCCGCATGGCGTCATCAAACCGCGCAGGCAGACGCCAGCATCAGCTTTGACTTCGCACGCAGCATTGCGACCAAGGCGGAAGAGGGAATTTTCGATTTTGTCTTTGTCGCCGATGGCCTCTTTATTAACGCAAAATCCGCGCCCCACTTTCTCAACCGCTTTGAGCCGATGACGCTGCTCTCCGCGCTGGCGCTGGTAACCCGCAAAATCGGACTGGTCGGCACCGTCTCGACCTCCTACAGCGAACCGTTTACCGTTGCCCGGCAATTTATGAGCCTCGATCATCTCAGTGATGGGCGGGCGGGCTGGAACGTGGTCACGACGCCGCTTGAGGGCTCGGCGAAAAACTTTTCCCGCGAGAAGCATCCCGACCATGGAGAGCGCTACCAGATAGCGCAAGAGTATATCGAAGTCGTGAAAGGCTTATGGAACTCCTGGGATGAAGATGCGTTTGTGCGTAATAAAGAGACGGGGCAGTTCTTTGACCCGGAGAAAATGCACACCCTCAATCACGAAGGTAAATATTTTCAGGTTCAGGGTCCGCTAAATATAGGACGCTCGGCGCAGGGGCAGCCGGTTATTTTCCAGGCGGGCACCTCCGATGCGGGGATCGCGCTCGCCGCCGCCCAGGCAGAGGCGGTTTTTACCCGTCAGGACAGCGTCGAAAAAGCGCAGGCCTATTATGAATCCCTGAAAGGAGAGCTGAACAACTACGGGCGCAGCGAAGCTGACTTAGCGATTTTGCAGGGCGTGACGGTGATTGTCGGTGAGTCCGCCGAGGATGCGGAAAAGCAGTATCAGTCTGTCGCCGGGCTGGTTTCCATTGAGGAGGCACTGAACTTCCTGGGTCGCTATTTTGATCACCATGATTTTTCACAGTATCCGCTCGACGAACCTTTCCCGGAGCTGGGCACGCTCGGGCAGAACAGCTTTCGCGGCTATACCGACGAAATCAAACGCAAGGCGAAAGAGCAAGGCTTTACGCTACGCCAGGCGGCGCTGGAGTCCGCGACGCCGCGTCCGGTGTTTATCGGCACGGCAGAAGAGGTAGCCGACGGACTGCAGCATTGGTTTGAGAACAGAGCAGCAGACGGTTTTATCATCATGGGCGGAACGCCCGATACGTTTCCCCGCTTCGTCGATCGGGTCGTGCCACTTCTTCAGGAAAGAGGGCTTACGCCCAAAAGCTATCGCGCAAATACCCTGCGGGAGAATTTGCTGAACAAAAAAATAACGCAACGGCAGGCGGGTCAATGAATATCAAAAAAACGCTTTCAGTCGCTCTGCTGTTATTCGCCGCCTGTCCGGTGCTGGCAGATGAGAACGCTGTCTCGCTGAACGGTCAGCCCATCAGCCTCGAAGCGAATAAACAACCTGTCGATACGCCTGAAAATCCCGCGGCGCTTGCCGCGCTGCCAAAGGACTTTCATTTTGTAAAGCCCGGCTACTTTACCGTGGCAGTACTGGCACATAACTCTCCCCCGCTTTTTGTCTATGCCGACGACAATAAAACCCTGCTCGGCAGCGAGGTCGATATGGCAAGGCTGATCGCGGATAGCCTGGGCCTGAAGCTGAATATCGTCCCGACCTCGTGGGAAGACTGGCCGCTGGGCGTTATCGCAGGGAAATATGATGCCGCTATCACCAACGTAACGGTAACGAACGCGCGCAAGGCAAAGTTTGACTTCGCCACCTATCGCCGCGATACGCTGGGCTTCTACGTGAAAAAGGATAGCCCCATTACCTCAATCTCTAAGCCAGAGGATATTGCCGGGCTGCGCATTATCGTGACCTCCGGCACCAATCAGGAAGCGGTGCTGCTGGCCTGGGACAAGCAGAATCAGGCGAAAGGGCTTAAACCCTTCACTCCGGTTTATTCCCGCGATGAAGCGATGCTCAATCTGACGCTGCAATCGGGACGCGCAGACGCCTACTTTGGCCCTAATGTGATCGGCGCCTGGAAAGCCGCCCTGACGGGCACTACGCATCGGGTCGGCAGCGTGGCAGGCGGCTGGCCGAAAACGGCACATATCGGCGCGGCCGTTAAAAAAGATTCAGGGCTGGTAAACGCCGTTAACGTCGCGCTTAACGGCGTTATTGAAAACGGCGACTACCTCAAGGTGCTGAATCGCTGGGGCGAGGGGATCGAAAAAATCGATCGCTCTGAAATTAATCCGCCAGGACTGGGAGATTAGTATGCCGCTGGAGAGCAGCTACGCTTTTCGCCTCGTCTCGCCGGCTGACGAGGCGCTCGCAGAGATTATGAAAGGGCTAATGGAAGAGTACGCCAGCCTCTACGGCGACTACTTTTCTCGTCACGCCGTGCCTGAACAAACCGAATGGTATCTGCCGCCTCAGGGTGGCTTTATCGTGCTGGAGAAGGCGGGCCAGATCCTCGCCATGGGCGGCTTTAAACGCTATGACGCGCAGACCGCCGAATTCAAGCGCATCTGGGTGCGATCCGATCTCCGCCAGCAGGGCCTGGCGGGAGAAATATTATCGGAGCTGGAGAGACTGGCGGCGAAAGCGGGCTATAGCCAGATCTACCTGACAACCGGCTTCCGGCAGCGCGGCGCCACCCGGCTCTATCTGCGCCACGGTTTTCACGCCCTGCACGATCTGAGCGGCGATCTGGAGCGCTACTCGCTGCCTCCTTACGACGGCCGACTGGGTTTCCGCAAGGCCATTGACCCTCTTGAAGTGAATTCCTGATGATGAATAAACACCACACATTAAAAGTCGTTCCGGCGCGCTATCCCGGAAGGATCGCAGGCAGTATCTTCGCGCTGGCGATTTTCGCCGGGATTATTCAGTCAGTCGCGCTGAACCCGCGCTGGGAATGGGGCGTATTTGCGCGATGGTTTTTTGATCCGGTTATTATTCACGGTTTAGGGCAGACGCTGCTGCTGACGCTGTGGGGCACCGTACTTAGCCTGCTGTTTGGCGGCCTGCTCGCGATGGCGCGTATGTCATCCTCATGGCTGCTGCGGACGCTCTCCTGGGGCTATATCTGGCTGTTTCGCTCGCTGCCGCTGATCGTGGTGCTGATCGTGCTTTATAACTTCTCCTATCTCTATGACCGGCTCTCAATAGGCATCCCCTTTACCACGCTGAGCTGGGGCAGTTTCCCGACGATCAACGTGCTCGGACAGTTTCCCGCCGCGGTGATCGGCCTGACATTAGTACAGTCCGCCTACAGCGCGGAGATCATTCGCGGCGGCTTTATGGGCGTCGATCATGGCCAGTTTGAGGCAGCCGCAGCGCTGGGGCTTTCCGCGCGGCGCAGAACCCTGCGCATTATCCTGCCGCAGGCGCTTAGAGCCATTATTCCTACTGCTTTTAATGAAATCATCAGCCTGGCGAAGGGAACCGCGATGGTTTATGTGCTGGCCATGCCGGAGCTGTTTTACACCATTCAGATGATCTACAACCGCAACCAGGAGGTCATTCCGCTGCTGATGGTGGGCGCAGCCTGGTATTTGATTATCACTACGGCACTCTCCGCCATTCAGTATTTTGTCGAACGGCATCTGGCGAAAAGCGCGCAGCGCAGCCCGCAAGGATCGCTGAAACCTTTATTCTCACGCGTAAAATCCATCCAGGCCGTAGAGGAAAATTAAATGCTTAAAGCCGTCGATTTCGATAAGCCTCTGCGCGGTGAGATCGTGATTTCATCCATCACAAAATACTTTGGACGCCATAAGGCGCTGGATGATATTTCGCTCAATATTAAACCGGGTACCGTTACCGTTATTCTGGGGCCTTCCGGCTCGGGAAAATCAACGCTGTTAAGAACCATCAACCACCTTGAGCGCGTCGATCAGGGCTTTATTCAAATAGACGGGGAATATATCGGTTACAGAAAGAAAAACGATCGGCTTCACGAGCTTAAGGAGAAGGAGATCCTTAAGCAACGCATTAACGTGGGTTACGTCTTTCAGAACTTTAACCTTTTCCCCCATATGACCGTTCTGCAGAACTTAATTGAGGCGCCGGTCGCGCATAAGCAGCTGAAGAAAGATGAGGCTATCGCGCTCGCCAGCAGGCTGCTGACCACCGTGGGACTCGCCCATAAGGCCGACGCCTGGCCGCGACATCTGTCGGGCGGTCAGCAGCAGCGTATAGCGATTGCCCGCGCGCTGATGCTCAGGCCGCGCGTGATGCTTTTTGATGAGCCAACCTCAGCGCTCGATCCCGAGCTGGTGGGCGAAGTGCTGGAGGTTATCAAAAACCTGGCCCGCTCAGGTACCACGATGGTCGTGGTGACGCACGAAATTGGGTTTGCACGCGAAGTTGCCGACAATATTGTCTTTATGGATCACGGGAAAATTATTGAAACCGGCGGTGCGGAAATTCTGGCGGATGCCAAAAATGAGCGCACCCGACAGTTCCTGTCACGGGTGCTATAAAAGTTATTGAGCGTCTTCTTGCTTTCCTCCCGCCCCAAAGAAAAGCCGTTATTTAATATAACGGCTTTGATAGCCGGAATGGTTATTAAGCAAACGCGTTAAAACAGGATATCGTTATTTCCCGCTGATACGCGAATAAAAAGATATGCACTCTCGTCATTATTAATTAAGGCCACGCCTCGGCCAGATAAGGACCGCCCGATGAACTTATTAGCAAAACTGCTTTGTTTTACCCTCTTTCTTCCTCTCACGCTCTATGCAGATGATTTTAAGCGCGTGGATATTGTCAAAAATGAACAACCGCTGACCACCCCGATTAATCCCAACGCTGTCGCAAAAATACCTGCAGATTTTCACTTTATTACGCCGGGCTATCTGACCATCGCCATTTCAACCACCCATTCACCGCCTCTCTACTTTCTCGGCTCTGACAATAAATCGCTTATCGGCAGCGATCCGGACATCGCGTCGCTGATTGCGCAGAGCCTGGGGCTGAAGCTGAGAATTATTCCGGCCGCCTGGGAGGACTGGCCGCTGGGCATTACCTCCGGCCGGTATGATGCGGCCATGTTTAATATCGCGGTCACCGAGGAGAGAAAAAAGAAGTTTGATTTCGCCACCTACCGCTCCAGCCGACAGAGCTTTTCCGCCAGGGCTGACAGCAGCCTGACCAGCATCAACTCCCCTGAGGAAGCGGCAGGCAAGCGCATCATCGTTCAGTCAGGTACCAATCAGGAGAGAATACTGCTCAGCTGGGATGAAAAAAACCGGGCAAAGGGGTTGAAGCCTGTCGACTTCATCTATCTGTCGGACGAAGCCTCCTCCATGCTCTACCTGCTTTCAGGACGCGCCGACGCAATGTTTGGTCCAGATTCTTCCGCCTCCTGGAAAGTCGCGCTGAACGGGAAAACCAAAATCATCGGCTATGGCCCTTATCGTACGCCGGTCGCCGTCACAAGCAAAAAGGGAAACGGCCTGGACATCGCGCTGCAGGAGGCGATAAACGGGCTGATTCAAAACGGGAAGTATCGTGAGGCGTTAAAGCGGTGGGGACAGTCGAGCGAAGCGGTCAGCGCGTCAGAGGTGAACCCGCCGGGAATCATCTATCAGTAGCCAGTAACAGGCGAGCCGCGAGCGTCACTCACGGCTCTCCTGAGCGCTGTTCACCTGCTACAGGCGTCTGCCATCAGGGCAAGCTGTAGGCGATAACGTCATCGCCGCGCTTGTCAGAATGTGGTGAGCCGCCGGCAAAAATAACCACGTATTGCTTGCCTGTCTTCGCCGAGCGGTAGGTGATGGGACCGCTCTGGCTGCCCACTGGCAGACGTGATTTCCACAGCTCCTCGCCCGTGTGGCTGTTATACGCGCGCAGATAGAAATCCTGCGTACCCGCAAAGAACAGCAGGCCAGAACGCGTGGCCAGCGATGGCCCCAGGGTTGGCATACCCAGCGGCATCTGCAGGCCAACCGGTATCCCTAACGGCCCGGTATCCTGGACGGTGCCTACTGGAATCTGCCATACCAGCTGATGCGTTTTCAGGTTAATCGCCGAGAGCGTGCCGAAAGGCGGCGCCTGGCAAGGCACACCCAGCGGCGACATCAGACGCTCACGCAAAGTACCAAACGGAAGCCCTTTCTGGACAATCCATCCCATCCCTTCGCTGGTGCCTTGTCCCGGTGGAATGTCTTTGGCAGCGACCATTTTGTAGTACAGACCCAGACGTAAATCATTAACAAACATCAGATTCGTCGTGGGGTCAACTGAGACGCCTCCCCAGTTAATTCCACCAAGCGATCCTGGATATTGCAGCGTCATATCCAGCCCAGGAGGAGTAAAAATTCCTTCATAGCGACTGGACTTAAAGCGAATGCGGCACAGCAGCTGATCGAACGGCGTGGCGCCCCACATATCGGACTCTTTCAGCGTCTCATTGCCGATACCCGGCATTGAGGAGTAAGGCTGCGTAGGCGAATAGCGTTCGCCCGGCAGATTGCCCTGTGGTACAGGACGCTCCTCAATCGGCGCGATCGGTTTACCGTTACGGCGATCGAGCAGGTAAATCATGCCGGTTTTAGAGGTTTCAGCCAGCGCAGGCGTGACGGTGCCGTCATCGTTTTTAATGTCATACAGCAGCGGCGTGCCCGTGACATCAAAGTCCCACAGGTCGTGATGAACGGTCTGGAAGTGCCAGACCGGACGACCGGTTGCCACATTGACCGCCACGATAGAGGAACTGTACTTGTCATCTTCCGGGGTACGTTCGCCGCCGAAGAAGTCCGGCGTGGCGTTGCCTGTTGGCAGGTAAACCTGGCCGAGATCGGCGTCATAAGACATACCGACCCAGACGTTTGGCGTGCCGCGCGTATAACCTGCCGGGGAGAGCGGCTCGCGCGTCACCGCAGGATTACCTGGATCCCACGCCCATACCAGCTTTCCGGTCACGGCATCGAAGGCGCGAACCACACCCGGCGGCTCACCGGTTTCGAAGTTATCGATAACGCGGCCGCCGACGATAACCAGGTTGCCAGCCACCAGCGGCGCGGAAGACTGCTGATAGTAGCCAGGCTTCACTTCACCCATGCCGGTCTTCAGGTCGACAACGCCGTTATCGCCAAAGTTCGCGGCGGGCTTGCCCGTGTGCGCATCAATGGCGACCAGGCGCCCGTCACCGGTCGGGAAGAACAGCCGCTGCGGACTGACGGAGGCGTCAAGCGCGCTGCCTGGCGATACCACGTTTTTAGCGCGGGTCGCATCAAAGTAGCCAATGCCCCGGCAGCGCTGATAGGTAGAGTTGCCCCGGCCCGCGGTGTAACGCCATTTTTCCTGACCACTGTCGATATCGTAGGAGATCAGCGAGGTGTAGGCGGTGCAGACAAACAGGCTGTCGCCGATCTGCAGCGGCGTGTTCTGATCTTCCGCATCACCTTTATCCGGCACCACGGCTTCGCCGGTATGCGCCGTCCAGGCGACCTTAAGATCGTTTACGTTTTCAGGGGTGATATCGCTCAGCGTTGAAAAGCGTGAGCCCCTGCTATCTCCCGACCAGGTTTGCCAGTCCTGAGGGCCGGAGTCTGGTGCGATATCGTGAGCGGACGCGTTGTTTGCTGCCACATCTCCGTTGCGGATAATTCCCTTCGGCTGGAAGGTGCTGATAAAGGCGGCAATTACGCCAACCGCAACCACGCCGCCGAAGGCCAGCGACCAGTGACGCGTTTGACGATGGCGGGAGAGCAGAGGAACGGAAAACGCAATCAGCACCGCGCCCGCAGCGGGTGCGAAGAGTCGGGAAAAGAGCGGCCAGAACTGCAGCCCAACATCCATTAACGACCAGATAATACTGAAGATCAGCGTAACGCCGAACAGCAGTGCGCCCGCCATATGACGGCGGAACAGTAAAATACCGCTGACGAGCAGCAGCACGCCAGCAATCAAAAAGTATCCGCTGCCGCCCAGCCAGACCAGCCAGCCCCCGCCGCCGATAAAATAGAGACCGGCCAAGGCGGTGACAATGCCAACCAGCCTTAGCCAGATTCGCCCGAGCTTCCCCGTTTTATTCACATCCATAAATTATTTCCCTTGTTAATTAATAAAGGCATCCACTCCGCTCTCAACTGATAAATATCCCGGTGAAAAGAGACGTCCTTTCCCGCCGACAGTTATCAGGCAAAAGGCTGCCCGCCCGTTTCAGTTACGAACAGGAACGTCATAAATTTTGCGGGGTTATTTGATGTTGCAACCTGGACTTAGCGTCCGCGCATCTTTATCAGCCTTGTGCTTTAAGCATTGCGTAATCTGCTTCAGCAGATAAATGCATACAAACCTGTACACATGGCGGCGTGAAGGATAGATCCCGGCCTTTAACAAAGTCAATGCAGCGTGTTTACATAACTTTAAATTATGATTAATAGATCGGGACGATGTGACCAAGATCACATCTTGCACAGAGAGGCAGAGAGAAGCCAGGCGATATATCCGCGTACTTACAAAGGGTTAAGCCTGGCTTAATGGATCAGGAACAGCTCAGAAAAGGCGGGCAAACGCCGAACAGAGGTTTTAAGCATGCCCGCAACGAGAGAAAACGTTAACGAACGTAGTCTGCGCCCGTAATGTCGATTGTCGAGCCGGTGGCATGGCGACATTTACCGCTGGCGAGAAAGGCGATCATCGCCGCGACGTCGGAGGGGGGCGTCACTTCCCGCAGCGGCAGATCGGCCGTGACCTTCTCTTCGCCAACGCTGGCGATATGCTCTTCCGCCATGGCGGTGCGCACCCAGCCGGGCGCCAGCGCGTAGGCCAGCACGTTCTGATGGCCATAACCGCGCGCGATACCTTTGGTCAGCGCCAGCAGACCGCCTTTAGCCGCGCCGTAGGCAAGATGATCCGGCCCATCGCCGCGATGTGAGGAGCGGCTGGCCATATTGATAATGATGCCGCCGCCGTGCGCGGCGAAGCGTTCGATAGCCAGTCGGCACAGGTCTGCCGGCGCTTTCAGATTCACCTGTAAATTAAGCTGCCAGCCGTCGTCCCAGGCCGCCGCGTCGTTCAGCGGCGTCGCGACGTAAATCCCGGCGTTGTTCACCAGCACATCAATGGTCTCGGTGAGGCTTAGCGCCTCCTGCCACAGCCGCTGTGCGCCGTCCGCCTGCGCTAAATCTGACTGAATCAACTGCAGACGTTCGGGATAGCGTGCCAGCATCTGCCCGGCGCTCTGCCTGTCGCGGCCGTAGTGACCGATAACCCTCGCGCCTTCCGCGAGCAGCGCTTTTACTATTTCGCTGCCGATACCCTTAGTCGCACCGGTTACCAGCACCGTTTTTCCTGACAGAGAACTCATCTTCACTCCTTTGGTTAAGCGACGGCTTGTGCGCCAGTGATTTCCAGCAAAGAGCCGCACAGATAGGGCGCTTCATCAGAAGCGAGAAAAGCGATCGCCGCGGCAATCTCTTCCGGCTCGCCAATACGCCCGAACGGCACCAGCGCATTAAGATCGTCCAGCGAGCGGCCGCTGCGGGCAAGATTGCTCTCCAGCATGGGCGTGCGGACCTCGCCGGGGCAGACGGCGTTAACTCGCACCTTTGCCGGCGCGTAGTCGCGGGCGAGGTTAAGGGTAAATGCCGCCACGGCGGCTTTAGAGGTATTGTAGGCGATATGACCCGGCGCCGGGTGCAGGCCCCACTGCGAGGCGGTATTGACGATGGCGCCGCCGCCCTGCGCGATCATATGCGGCAGTACGGCGCGACACATATGAAACAGCGCATCAAGGTTCACGGTAAAGGTCTCTTCCCAGTCCGTTTCGCTCAGATCAAGCAGCGCGCCGCGCCGGTTAATACCCGCATTGTTGATCAGCACATCAATGCGGCTTTCCTGCGCTTTCAGCTCAGAGACAAAGGCCGCAATCGCCTCCCGGCTGGAGAGATCCACCGCCTGCCAGCGCGCTCTGCCGCCCGCAGCGCTGATATCTTCTGCCAGCGCCGCCGCTGCCCGGGCGTTGCTGTCCAGAATCCACACCTGCGCGCCCTCGCGCGCAAAGCGGCGGCAGACGGCCTCGCCTATTCCTCCCGCGCCGCCGGTAATAATGACGTTCTTGTTCTGAAAGCGATTCATTTTTAGTCCTTTTAACGATGGTTAAATATGAAAAAGCTTAAAAAGGCGGCAGCAGTCTGCCGGAACGAATCTGCGGGTGCGACAAAATCAGCGGGCAGAATCGGAGCCGTTAATTAATAGTTCAGCTCCATATCCTTTAATAAATTGCGCTGCATAAAGGTCAGAAAGCGATTTTGAAACAGCATTGTATGTTCGTGCGCTCTGGTGTCCGCCAGATCCGCGTCGCCCGATTTAATCGCCGCGATCAGCTCATCGTGATCCCGTCCCAGCTTTGAGGGCGCGTCCTGACGCGTCATAAAATCGAACTGTAAATGCTGTATGCGCTGCCCTTCCGACAGTAATTTGTCATAGTATTTCGCCAGATAGCCGTTGCGCGCCGCAGCGGCTATCGCAAGATGAAACTCCTTGTTGCGCTCGGTCATGGCGCTAAAGTCACCTTTATAAACCATCTCCATATAGGCTTCGTTGGCCGCCTCGATACGGGCGATATCCTCATCGTTGCGATGCAGCGCCGCCAGACGGGTCACCGCGCGCTGCACTAAGTCCAGCGCCGTGATGTAGTTAGGAAACTCTTCAATCTCAAACGGCGTCACGATCGCCGTCCGGTTGGGCAGAATAGTCACCAGCCCTTCACTGACCAGCCGCGCCATCGCATCGCGCACCGGCGACCGCGACAGGCCAAAGGTGGTCGCCAGCGAAATCTCATCCAGCTGCTCGCCATGCTTTAGCTGAAGCGTGAGGATCTGGCGGCGCAGCTCTTCATAGATATAACGTCCGCCGTGGCGACGTCCTGCTCCCTCTTCTTTCTCACTTTTTTTGCGCATTATCCGACTCTCTGGCTGAAGAATTTAAAGGCATGTTAGCGGTCAGCATCAGTCAGGACAATGCCGGTCCCCAGGTGTCGCTCAGCATAAAGCCGGCGGAGAGAGGATCGTCCGGATCCACCCCCAGCTGCTGAAAGCCGTAAACCCAAGCCCGTCCCGTTACGCGCGGCAGCACGGCCGACTTCTCGCCAACCTGCGTACGGCCAAGCAGCTGCACCCTGAACTCGCCGTTAATGGTAGAGCGTGAGGTCAGCTCATCGCCGATTTCAACCTCGCCCCGCGCGTCAAGCGTCGCCAGGTTTGCCGAGCTGCCGGTGCCGCAGGGTGAGCGATCGACGCGCCCCGGCGGCAGCGTAGTGCAGGTACGCCAGATTCGGCTCTCTTCGCGCTGGCGAAACATAACGTAGGCGACCTCATTGATTTGCGGCAGCAGAGGATGCGCTACCTTGATCTGCTGGTTGATGTAGTGGCGAAAATCGACGCCGTAGCTCGCCAGGGCGCGCGCGTTATCAGGCCCGATGGTCAGGCCGATCTGCTCCACGTCCACCAGCGCATAGTAGACGCCGCCAAAAGCGATATCCGCCTTCAGCTTGCCCACGCCGGGGATCTCGAACTCGCGATCCAGATGCTCAACAAAGGCGGGCACCATATCGAGCGAAACGCTGAGACAGCGGCCGTCGGAGCAGCGTGCAATGGCCGTCACGATGCCGGCCGGCGTGTCGAGGACAACCCGTGTTTCCGGCTCCTGCATGGCGACCATGCCGGTCTCAAGCAGCGCGGTCACCACGCAGATGCAGTTGCTGCCGGACATTGGATGCGCCTTGTCCGCCTGGAGCACGATAAAACCGGCATGGGCCCCCGGCACCGTCGGCGGCAGCAGCAAGTTTACCGACATCTGCAGGCAGCCGCGCGGCTCCAGCGTGACTAAACGGCGCAGACTGTCATCGACCTCGTTGATGTAATTCATCTTGTCGAGCATCGTGGCGCCCGGAATATCAATGACGCCCGACGTAATGACTTTGCCTATCTCACCTTCACAGTGCACATCAATCAGCTGTAGCGTTTTTTTCCAGCGCATCGCGTTATCTCTTATTTCAGGTACCAGCCCCAGGGCTCTTCGCTGTCGTAGCGGGTAATTTGTTTGATTTCCAGGTAGTTGTTTAATCCCCATTCGCCCAGCTCGCGGCCGATACCGCTCTGCTTATAGCCGCCCCACGGCGCCTCGGTGAAGGTAGGCTGCGAACAGTTGATCCAGATGATGCCTGCCCGTAGCCTGCGCGCTACCCGCTCCGCGCGTTCGAGATCGGCTGACATAACAGCGGCCGCCAGGCCAAAGCGCGAACGGTTGGCGGAGGCGATGGCTTCCGCTTCGTTGTCGAACGCCCGCACGCAGACCACCGGGCCGAAGATCTCTTCGCGCCAGATATCGCTCTCTTCCGTCATATCGGTAAAAATAGTCGGCTGCAGGAAAAAGCCCTTCTCATGTCCCGCCGGACGCGCGCCCCCGCTCAGCAGCGTCGCGCCCTGCTCCACGCCCTGCGCGATAGCGCGCCGGACCTTATCATACTGCGCCGCATTAACCAGCGGCCCCAGCAGCACGTCCGCCTGCATGCCGTTGCCGATGCGGATCTTCTCCGCTTCCTCCACCAGACGCGCCAGCAGAGGCTCATAGAGTCCGCGCTGTACCAGCACGCGTGACGTCGCGGAACAGACTTCGCCTTTGTTCCAGAAAATACCGAAGAGGATCCACTCCACCGCTTTTTCAATGTCGCTGTCGTCAAACACAATAAAAGCGGACTTCCCGCCCAGCTCAAGGCTGACGTTTTTAATGTCAGCGGCCGCGGTCTGCATGATTTTACGGCCGGTCGGCACGCTGCCGGTGAAGGCGAGCTTGTCGACGTCCGGGTGCTCGCTCAGCGGCGCGCCAGCCTCCGGGCCAAAGCCGGTGATAACGTTGAGCACGCCCGGCGGCAGCTCTGCCTCGCGCGCAATCTCCGCCAGCTGCAGGGCGGTAAGCGGCGTGACCTCCGAGGGTTTCAGCACGACGGTACAGCCCGCCGCCAGCGCAGGCGCTACTTTCCAGGCCGCCATCAGCATCGGGAAATTCCACGGCACGATCGCGCCGCAGACGCCTACCGGCTCTTTCCGCGCGACCGAGCTGAAGCGTTCGTCGGTGAGCGTGACCGTCTGCTCTCGCTCGCCATCCAGCTTCTCCGCCAGGTCGGCGTAAAAGTCGAAGCAGTAGGCGGTATCGCCAATATCCCACAGCGCCTCCGGCAGTGGCTTACCGTTGTCGCGCACCTCCAGCTCCGCCAGCGTCTGCTGCTTATCACGGATCAGGCTGGCGATGCGGCGCAGATAGTCAGCGCGCTGCTTTCCGCTCAGCAGAGGCCAGCCGCCGTCGTCAAAGGCGCGCCGCGCCGCCTGAACCGCCAGATCAACATCCTCTCTGGTGGCCGCCGCCACTTGCGCGATAGCGACCTCAGTTGCGGGATCGATGGTATCGAAGCTGCCGCCCCTGACCGGTGGCTTCCACTCTCCGTTGATAAACAGCGTGTTGCTAAAGCTCATGTGCGTTCTCCTTCCATAAATCGATAGGCACTAAAGGGCGTCAGGTCCTGCGCAGTCGAACGCTTCGCGGCAAGATCGGCGATCAGGCGCCCCGTAGTGGCACCCAGCGTCAGGCCGAGCTGCCCGTGACCAAAAGCCATCAGGACGTTTTGCAGGCGGCGCGAGCGATCGATGATCGGTTTGGTATCGGGTAAAAAAGGACGATGCCCTACGCCAAACTCCTTCGCCGTGTCGTTAAGCTGCGGCAGCAGTCTGCGCGCCTTTTGCAGGATAATTTCCGCGCGCCTGAAGTCAGGTCTGGCGTCGGCGCCTGCAAACTCGATGGTGCCGCCAATTTGCAGACCCCGCGTCATGGGCGTAAAGCAAAAACCGCCATCCGCATAGATGACCGAGTGACGAAACTCCACCTCTGGCTGCGGCAGGAGCGCCTGATAGCCGGAAATGCCGGTCAGCGGCACGCGCACCCCAAGCTGCGGGAAAAAGCGACGCGAACCGGTTCCCGCCGCCACCACAACATGATCGGCAGAGAGCGTACGGCCGTCTTGCAGCGTGACGCCGGTGGCTACGCCCTGCGCCTCGAGAATAGCGGCCGCTTCGGTGTCGATGCGTATGCCGCCCTGACGCACGAACGCCTCGGTGAGCGCGGCGATAAAGCCTTTGGTATCGCTGACCGCGCACCAGTCAGGAAAGAGCACGCCGTGGGAAAACTTGCCCGCCAGCACCGGCTCCAGGTCGCCAATGGCACCCGCGTCGAGCATCTCAGCCTTGAAGCCCAGCCGCTCGCGCAGTTCCAGGTGCTCGCGCTCGGCCGCCAGGCCGTGCGGCGTATCAAACACTTCAATCACCGGACGCTGACCAAGCAGCGTTTTATCCGGGCAGAGCGCCAGCAGCGCGGCAAAATCGTTGTAGACTTCACGCGTAAGCGTCGCCATCGCCTGCGAAATCGCGTTAATGCGGCTGGGACGCGCGTTGCCGACGAAGCGTAAAAACCAGGGTAAAATCGACGGCACCGCCGCCGGACGCAGCGCCAAAGGCCCGGTCTGATCCAGCAGCCAGCCGGGAATACGCTTGAGTATGCCTGGCTTAGAGAGCGGGATAATTTCGCTCACCGCCATCTGCCCGCAGCTCCATTTGGCCGTGCTGTCGCCCGGCGCGGCCGGATCGATCAGCCACACCTGATGCCCCTCCTTTTGCAGGTAGAGGGCGCAACAGACGCCAACAATACCGCCACCAATCACTACTGACTGCTGCTGTTTCGACATGTTGTTTCACTCAGTTAAGCGGCTGACAAACGGGCTATTCGCCAGCCTGCGCGCCAGTCGGTTTAGCCCTGCGACGCTTCAAAAATTTTGCGGAAATCGGCCTTCTCTTCGGCGGTCAGCGGCAGCAGCGGCATACGCGCATTGCCCGGCCTGAAGCCCGCCAGCTCGCAGCCATATTTTACCTTCTGAATAAATTTGCCCTCTTCCATGCTCGCCATCACCGGGAACAGCGCGCGCATCACGTTCTGCGCGCCAGCCAGATCGCCGCTGCTGAACTTACGGTAGAAGTCGCAGATCTGATCCGGGAAGCAGTTGGCCGGTCCGCAGATCCAGCTGCTGGCGCCCCACATAAAGAAGTCAAAGGCGACGTCGTCGGAGCCGCAGGAGAGCTGATAATGCGCTTTATAAGCGTTGCCAATCTCAACGGCGCGCAGCACGCTGCCGCTGCTCTCCTTAATGCCGACGACCCGAGGATGATCTTTGAACGCGTCCAGCACGCCAAAGCCTACCTCTACATTGGTGCGCACGGGATAGTTATAGAGAACCAGGTTAATGTCACTAAATTCATTTAAAATCGCCTGGTAATGCGCTATCAGCTCCTCTTGTGACGGCAGCGCGTAATAGGGCGGCGCGATCAGCAGGTTGTGGTAGCCCGCCTCAACCGTCTGTCTGACCTGTTCCAGCACCTCGCGGGTACAGGAGCCGTTGGCACCTGCGATCAGCGTGCCGCGATCCCCCACCACGGTTTTCACCGTTTTCAGTACCTGACGGCGCTCTTCGTTGGTGAGCGCATAGTATTCGCCGGTCGAGCCGAGCGGTACAAAACCACTTACGCCCGCCTTAAGCTGATACTCCAGAATCGCGGCCAGTTGATCGTGATCGACGTCGCCCGCATCGTTAAACGGGGTGACCAGCGCAGGTAAAATGCCTTTCATCTTCATGGTTACAGCTCCTGTGGATCGGTTATCAAAGGGCGTAGCGACGCAGCAAACGCGACTCGACGACGCCCACCAGACGCGTTAAGGGGAATGCCACGACGAAATAGATCACAGCGACGGCGGTGAGAAACTCAACCGGACGCGCCGTACTGTTGGATATGTTCTGGCCGACGAACATCAGGTCGGCGACGCCGACGGACGAGATCAGCGCGCTCTCTTTAAACAGGCTGACCACGTTCGACAGCAACGTTGGCACGGCGCGCAGCAGCGCCTGCGGGAAAATAACGTAAAGCACCCTGGCGGCAGGCGTCAGGCTGAGCGCCACGCAGGCGTCATGCTGCTCGCCAGCGATCGACTTCAGCGAGCCGCGAAAGGTTTCGCTGGTGATCGCCGCCATATACATCACCAGTGAAAGCGTGACGCAGACCCAGGGCGAAATATCGAGCCGGAAGACCACCGGAAAGCAAAAGAACACCCAGAACAGCTGGATCAGCAGCGGCGTTCCGCGAAAGAACTCCACGTAGAGCGTGAGCAGCCAGCGCAGCGGCGCAAAAGAGGAGAGGCGCAGCAGGCTGATAACAAAGCCCGCCAGGCTTCCCAGCACGGCGCAGCTCAGCGTAAAAATCAGTGTGATGCCCAGCCCCTGCAGCAGCACGTGCCAGTAAGAAAAAACCTGCGTGAAATCAAGCGTCATAATCCGCTCCTTAGCGCGCCGTCGCCGCGTCCTGACGACGCTCGATCCAGGAAACCAGCTGGGAAATCGGCAGCGATAGCGCGAAGTAGATCAGCGCGATCAGCGAGTAGGTTTCCAGCGGACGATAGCTTTCGGTGGCGATGTTCTTCCCCACGTACATCAGGTCGGAGATGGCGACAATCGCGACCAGCGCCGTCTGCTGCAGGATGGAAATGCCGTTGGTCATCAGCACCGGCAGCGCGCTGCGAAACGCCTGCGGCAGCACCACATAAAGCGTCTGCTGCAGGCCGTTCAGCCCCAGCGCCACGCCAGCGTCGTGATGTTCTCGCGGTACGGCCTGCACGCCCGCGCGGTAGGCCTCGGCGTTAAACGCGGCCAGGTTCAGCCCTAGCGCCAGAAAGCCCATATATATCGGATCGATAAACAGGTTGAACATCATCGGAACGCAGTAGTAAAACCAGACGATTTGCAGCAATACCGGCGTACAGCGAAAAAACTCAATAAATAATTTCGTTGGCCAGCGAATAACAGAAAAGCGGCTCATCGCCATCAGGCATAAAATAAATCCCAGCGTCAGGCCAAGCACGTTCGCCATCAGTGAAAGCTCAAGGGTTATTTTTAAGCCATCCCACAGCGCGTCAAAATGCCCGCTGAGAAAGTGGAAGTTGAATTGATAATCCATCGCGCCCCCTTAATTAAGGTGTAAAACTTTTTCCAGAAACTCACGGGTGCGGGTCTCTTTCGGGCAGGTAAATAACATTTCAGGATGACCCTGCTCGACGATTCTTCCGTTAGCGCAGAAAATAACGCGCGAGGCGATATTGCGCGCAAAGTGCATATCGTGGGTCACGATAATCATCGCCATTTTTTGCTCGGCAAGCTGCATCATCACGTTCTGCACTTCGGTGACCATTTCCGGGTCGAGCGCGGAGGTGACTTCGTCAAACAGCATCAGCTCCGGCTCCAGCATCAGCGCGCGCGCAATCGCCACACGCTGCTTCTGTCCGCCCGACAGCTGGCTCGGATAGGCGTTAAGCTTGCTTTCCAGCCCGAAGCGCGCCAGCAAAGCGCGCGCCTTATCGGTGGCGGTTTTTTTCGCCACCTTGTGCACCTTAACCGGCGCCAGGATCAGGTTCTGTAAAACAGAGAGATGCGGGAAAAGCGTGTAGTGCTGAAATACCATTCCTATTTTTTTCTGAATATTATTATCGACGATTTTCGCCTGTTTCTCTTTATCGCCGACGATATAGTGTTGCTTCTGAAAATTAATGGTTCCGCGCTGAATCCCTTCCAGCCCCATTAATACGCGCAGCAAAGAACTTTTACCGCTGCCGCTAGGCCCAATAATCACCAGCCGGTCGTCGTTTTTCATGCTGAGCTGGAAATTATCCATAACGACCAAATCACCATATGCCTTGCTGACGTTTTCCAGCTGAATAAATTCGCCTTTATTAAATTCATTGATAAATAACGGGCGTACGTCCTGCGGGCGAGCGGGAGCCGCCGCCAGATTGGTTGAGCCATTCATAGTTATTTCTCCGCTGCGTGCGGAATGCACGCGACTCTGTGAAATTCAATCAGCTGTTATTTGGCGGCGTTTGCCTGAATGGACGCCTGGTTAACCAGCCTGTCGATATCGCCCGTGGCGCGACGCTGGCTCAGGTAAATGTTAAGTACATCCAGATCGGCCGCGGAGACAGCGCGCGGCAGGCCGAAGGAGACGCCCTGCTTCGCCAGCGCCGGGGTGGGCAGGATCTCTTTCGCCCAGTCCGGGTTCGCCACGGCGAACAGGTGGTTGGTGTCGCTGGCGTCAACCAGTACGTCCGCGCGCCGCGCCATCAGGGCCATGCGGCTTTCGTCGTTACCCGGCAGACGCATAATTTTGGCTTTTTTGATCGCGGCGCTGATCGCTTTATCCTGCGCCGTGCCCGACATTACCGCGAAGGTCACCTCTTCCTTATCGTAATCCGCCAGTTTATTGCCCAGGCCGTTTACCTTCGGGTTCTGCTTATTGACCAGGAAAGAGATTTGATAATCCTGCGCCGGTACTGAGAAGCCCACCGCCAGCGCGCGCTCCGGCGTCTGATTCAGCGCCATCGCCAAATCCCATTTGTCGCTCTGCAGGCCCGCGACCAGCGTGTCCCAGCTGGCGTCAACGAACTGCACCTTCACCTTCAGCACGTTCTGCGCAAAGTCGCGGCACAGTTCGGCAAAGTAGCCGCTGTACTGCTGCGTTTTTGGATCGCGCATGACGTAAGGCGCCGCTGGTGCCGCGCCGCAGCGCAGCACGCCTTTTTGCTGAATTGTCTGCCAGAAGTTGTCGGCAGCCAGGGCGGAAGATGCCGGGGCGCACAGCGCGCTGCCCAGCGCCAGACAGCAGGCGAGCTTTTTAAAAGCGGATAAACGAACACTGACCATAACGACCTCGTCCAAACGTTAGATGTTGCGAACAGGAACAGTTGGGTGTGTTACTTCCTTAATTTGTGTGCATCCTTGTATGCATTACCACTCGGAGAATAGAAGCACAAAATTAACAAAGTCAACCAATATGGTTTACTTATGGTCAAACTTTGACGCCGATCGCCAGATGGGTGTGACCGGCGTCATAAAGCAGAAGAGAGGCGGGTTTTAGAGATCGAGTGACTGGATGAATTTTTCCAGAATGGCATTTGCACGGCGGCCGGTGCGGGTGGCGATACCGATTTTACTGCTGAAGTGCAGGCGCGCTGGCGCAACGGCGCGCATCTGCGCTTTTTCCACCCACTGCGCGGCATAGTGATCGGGCAGGAAGCCGATAAAGCGTCCGGTCAGGATCAGAAACGCGATGCCTTCACGATCAGAGGCGGTCGCCGTGCAGTGCAGCTTCTGATGCATGCCAATCGCCTCGGCCGTCATGCGAAAGCCCGGCGCAACGGCGTCAAACTGCATCAGCTGTGCGTCGTCAGGCGGCGTTTCCTGAGAGAAGAGCGGGTGCTTGCTGCTACAGTAAAGGTTTGATTTCTCATCATAAAGCTGCATGTAGTCCAGTCCCGAAATCGGCGACGTCAGCGGCAGCGCGCCGACATGCAGCCGGCCGTCCATCAGCCCGCGTTCGATATCAGAAGCGGTCATCATGCTGATATTCAGCCGAATATCCGGGCCGCTGGCGCGCAGCGAATCCAGCGCATGGGTGATTTTCATACGCGGCTGCGTCACCAGATTATTAATAATCCCGATATTGAACTCGCCGCGCAGCTGCTTGTGCATCTGGTTAACCTGCTGCCGGAAGTTCTCAATCGCCGCCATCATGCTGTCGCTGTGCCTGAGAATCTCGCGCCCTTCATCCGTCAGCGCAAAGCCCGATCGTCCGCGCTGGCACAGACGCATACCCAGCCGCTTTTCCAGGTCGCTCATGTTAAGGCTGATGGCGGAGCGCGTAATGCCCAGCAGGCTTTCTGCGGCTGAGAAACTTCCGCACTCGCTCACCGTTTTAAATATGCGCAGCAGCTTCAGGTCAAAATCGGTGACCTGGGCCAGAGATTTGCTTTTCATAAGGTGAGATTTTCCATAAGTGAAGGTGAGTTTATATGCATTTAACTTACCTGAGACTTGATTGCAAACTCTCCTGACACCCGTCTGGAGGAAAAATCATGTCCGAATCCGTTAATACCGCCTCGCTCAATTTACAGGCGCACTGGATGCCATTCAGCGCCAACCGTAATTTCCAGCGCGATCCGCGCTTTATCGTTGCCGCTGAGGGACGCTGGCTAACGGATGATAAGGGGCGGCAGATATTCGACAGCCTCTCCGGACTCTGGACCTGCGGCGCTGGCCATACCCGCAGCGCGATCCAGCAGGCCGTGGCGAAGCAGCTCAGCACGCTCGATTACTCGCCCGGCTTCCAGTACGGTCATCCGCTCTCGTTTCAGCTGGCCGACAAGATCGCGCGCCGCATGCCAGGCGAGTTAAATCACGTCTTTTTTACCGGTTCAGGCTCCGAGTCAGCCGATACGGCAGTGAAGATGGCGCGTGCCTACTGGCGCGCCAAAGGCCAGCCGGCGAAAACCAAACTGATTGGCCGGGCGCGTGGCTACCACGGCGTGAATATCGCCGGGACCAGCCTGGGCGGCATCGGCGGCAACCGCAAGATGTTCGGCCAGTTTATGGATGTCGATCATCTCCCGCACACGCTACAGGCCGATCTTCCTTTTACCCGAGGACAGGCTGAAACCGGCGGCGAAGCGCTGGCGAATGAGATGCTCAGGCTGATTGAGCTGCATGACGCCTCGAACATTGCCGCGCTGATCGTCGAGCCGCTCTCGGGATCCGCCGGTGCCATTATCCCGCCGCGCGGCTATCTGCAGCGCCTGCGTGAAATCTGTACCCAGCACAATATCCTGCTGATATTCGATGAGGTCATTACCGGCTTTGGCCGCATGGGGCGCTGGAGCGGCGCGGAGTATTTTGGCGTCACGCCAGATATGCTCAATTTCGCCAAACAGGTCACTAATGGCGCTATTCCACTCGGCGGCGTGGTCGCCAGCAGCGAAATCTATAACACCTTTATGTCGCAGTCGCTGCCCGAGCACGCCGTTGAGTTTGCCCACGGCTACACCTACTCAGCGCACCCGGTCGCCTGCGCGGCGGGGCTTGCGACCCTCGACCTGCTGGAGAGCGAGTCGCTGATTGCCCAGTCTGCCGAACTGGCGCCCTGCTTTGAGCGCACCCTTCACGCCCTTGCCCGCTGTCCAAACGTCGTCGATATCCGTAACTGCGGTCTGGTGGGCGCTATTCAGCTGGCGCCGCGGGACGGCGATGCCACCGTTCGGCCTTTCGATGCCGGGATGGCGCTATGGAAAGCGGGTTTTTACGTGCGTTTTGGCGGCGACACGCTGCAGTTCGGCCCGATGTTCAACACGCAGCCCGCGGAACTGGATCGCCTGTTCGACGCGGTGGGCGAAGCCCTGCATCACATCAGTTAAGCGAGGCAAGCAACATGACCATTATTACCCATCTGATAAACGGCGAAATGCGCAAGCCCGACGGCCGTACAGCCAGCGTGTTCAACCCCGCTACCGGCGAAGTGATTCGTCAGGTTGAGCTGGCGAGCGCCACCACGGTACAGGAGGCGATTGCTGCCGCCAGCGCCGCGCTGCCCGCCTGGCGCAGCATGCCCCCGGCGAAGCGGGCGCAGGTGCTGTTTCGCTTTAAACAGCTACTGGAGGCCAATGAAAAAGCGATCGTTCAGCTTATCAGCGAAGAGCATGGCAAGACCCTGGAGGACGCGGCGGGCGAGCTGAAGCGCGGAATAGAGAACGTGGAATACGCCAGCGCGGCGCCTGAATTGCTTAAAGGCGAATACAGCCGCAATGCGGGACCGGATATCGACTCATGGAGTGACTTTCATGCGGTAGGCGTGGTGGCTGGCATTACGCCCTTTAACTTTCCAGCCATGGTGCCGCTGTGGATGTATCCGCTGGCGATCGCCTGCGGCAACACCTTTGTGCTCAAGCCGTCTGAGCGCGATCCCAGCTCCACGCTGCTTATCGCCTCGCTGTTCCAGCAGGCTGGCTTACCCGCAGGCGTGCTGAACGTGGTGAACGGCGATAAAGAGGCGGTCGATGCGCTGATCGAAAGCGACGAGGTGAAGGCGATCAGCTTTGTCGGCTCTACGCCGGTTGCCGAGTATATCTACCGCGAAGGCACCCGGCGCGGCAAACGCGTGCAGGCGCTGGGCGGAGCGAAAAATCATGCGGTCGTCATGCCGGACGCCGATCTTGATAACGCGGTCAGCGCGCTGATGGGGGCTGCCTACGGCTCCTGCGGCGAGCGCTGCATGGCAATCTCTGTCGCGGTATGTGTCGGCGATGCGGTGGCTGATGCGCTCATCGCCCGGCTCTCGCCCAAAATCACTGCGCTGAAGGTCGGGGCGGGCACCGCCTGCGGCCTGGATATGGGCCCGCTGGTGACCGCCGCGCACAAGGAAAAGGTGACCGGCTACATCGATGACGGGGTCGCCGCGGGCGCTGAGCTGGTCATTGACGGCCGCACGCTGCGCGTAGCAGGTCACGAGAACGGCTACTTCCTCGGGGGATGCCTGTTCGATCGCGTCACGCCGGAGATGCGTATCTATAAAGAGGAGATATTCGGACCCGTTCTCTGCGTGGTGCGCGTCAGCTCGCTTGGCGAAGCCATCGCGCTGATCAACCGTCATGAATATGGCAACGGCACCTGTATTTTTACGCGTGACGGCGAAGCGGCGCGCACCTTCGGCAACGAAATCGAAGCGGGCATGGTCGGCGTTAACGTGCCGCTGCCGGTGCCGGTCGCCTTTCACAGCTTTGGCGGCTGGAAACGCTCACTGTTCGGCGATCTGCATGCTTACGGTCCTGACGGCGTGCGCTTCTATACGCGTCGTAAAACCATCACTCAGCGCTGGCCCCGGCAGAAATCGCAGGAAGCGGCGCAGTTTGCCTTCCCCAGCAACAGCTAACCCTGAAACGGCTGCCTGGCAGCCGCTACGCTCAAGGAGTTCGCCAGATGAAAGTATTAATTTTGGGTAGCGGCGTGGTCGGCGTGACCAGCGCGTGGTATCTCGCCAAAGCCGGACACGAAGTGACTGTGGTGGATCGTCAGCCAGCCGCCGCGGAGGAGACCAGCGCGGGCAACGCGGGACAGATCTCGCCCGGCTACGCGACGCCCTGGGCTGCGCCGGGCATCCCGTTAAAAGCCATCAAATGGATGTTTCAGAAGCACGCGCCGCTGGCGCTTCGCCCGGATGGCTCGCTGTTTCAGCTGCAGTGGATGTGGCAGATGCTGAAAAACTGCAACGCGGAGCAGTATGCCGTTAACAAAGCGCGTATGGTGCGCATCGCCGAATACAGCCGCGACTGTCTGCGTGAACTGCGCCGCGACACCGGGATGCATTACCACGAGCGTCAGGGTGGCACCTTACAGCTGTTTCGCACCGACGCGCAGTTCGCTCATGCGGCGCAGGATATTGCTGTATTAGAGGAGGCTGGCGTGCCCTATGAGCTGCTGGAGCCGCATCAGCTGCGGCTCTCGGAGCCAGCGCTTGCCGCCTCGGCGCACAAGCTGACGGGAGGATTGCGCCTGCCTAACGATGAAACGGGCGACTGCCAGATGTTTACTAAAAAGCTGGCGCAGCGGGCCGCGGCGGCTGGCGTGACCTTTGTCTATGACCTTGACGTCGAGCGTTTGATCGCAGAGGGCGACCGTATTATCGGCGTGAAGTGCGGAGAGCGTCTGATGACCGCCGATCGCTATATCGTGGCGCTTGGCTCCTTTTCGACCCGGCTGTTAAAGGGGCTGGTCTCCCTTCCTGTTTACCCGCTGAAAGGCTACTCGCTGACGATTCCCATTGCCGACGCCGCTAAGGCGCCCGCCTCCACCATCCTTGATGAAACCTATAAGGTCGCGGTGACGCGCTTTGACGATCGCATTCGCGTCGGCGGCATGGCGGAAATCGTCGGCTTTAATACCCGCCTGAAAAATGCGCGGCGAGAAACGCTGAAAATGGTAGTAGAGGATCTTTATCCCGGCGGCGGCGATCTCGCCAGCGCGACGTTCTGGACCGGGCTGCGGCCCATGACCCCGGATGGCACCCCGATCGTTGGCGCCACCCGCTTTAAAAACCTCTATCTCAATACCGGTCACGGCACGCTGGGATGGACGATGGCCTGCGGTTCGGGGCAGCTGATAGCCGACCTGATTTCTGGCACCACGCCCGCTATCCCTTTCAGCGATCTGTCCGTTGCGCGCTATCACGGCATGACCGGAGAACGTTTCAACGATACGGCTGTAGAAGCCCATTAACCGATAGCTGGAGGAGCGCCTGTGCCACGTCCTGTTCGGGCTGAAATCTCGCCTGCCGCCCTGCGGCATAATCTTGCTCTTATTCGTCAGAAAGCGGGCCAGGCAAAAATCTGGTCCGTGGTAAAAGCGAACGCGTACGGACACGGTATCGATCATGTCTGGCGGGCTTTGCAAAGCAGCGATGGTTTTGCCCTGCTCGATCTTAATGAAGCGATCCGGCTGCGGGAGCTGGGCTGGACGGGTCCGATCCTGCTGCTGGAGGGGTTTTTCGAGCCTGACGATCTGCTGCTTATCGACCGCTATCAGCTGACAACCGCCGTGCACAGCTTCTGGCAGCTGGCCGCTATAGCCGCCGCTCGCGTACAGCGCCCCATTCCTGTTTACCTGAAGGTGAATTCCGGTATGAACCGTCTCGGCTTTGCGCCGGAGCGCCTCCATGCCGCCTGGCGTGAGGCCAGCGCCACGCCTCAGATCGGGGAAATCACCCTTATGTCCCACTTCGCCAGCGCCGACGACGAAGCGGGCGTCGCGGAGCCGATGGCGCTGATCGGGTCGCTGACGGCAGCGTTGCGGCTGCCGCATTGCCTGGCTAACTCTGCGGCAACCTTATGGCATCCGCAAACCCATGCGGACTGGGTGCGTCCCGGGATCGTGCTTTATGGCGCATCGCCCAGCGGTCGCTGGCAGGATATTGCCGATACCGGCCTTATGCCGGTGATGCGCTTAACCAGCCAGATTATCGCCGTGCAGCATTTACAGGCAGGCGCCCGCGTTGGCTACGGTGGCAGGTTTAGCGCAGCGGGGCCGCAGCGTATCGGGATTGTGGCCTGCGGCTATGCGGACGGCTATCCCAGGCAGGCTCCCAGCGGGACGCCAGTGCTGGTGAATGGCGTGAAAACAGGCATCGTCGGCACCGTCTCTATGGACATGATCGCCGTTGACCTGACCCCCTGCCCTGATGCGCAGGCAGGCAGCCCGGTGGAGCTGTGGGGGCCCGCGCTGCCGGTGGATGACGTTGCGCACGCGGCCGGCACCCTGGGTTATGAGTTACTCAGCGCGCTGGCCCCCAGAGTGCCCGTCGTTACAGGTTAAGGAGGCTTAAAGATGAACCGGTTCGATGTTGAAGATAAAGCGCACTTTTATTATTGCGCGCTAGTCGCCCTTAAGTTCGCCGCTAAATATCAGGCTGCGCGATCCCCCACGGCACACATTATTTTCCTGAGCCGCTGGCTCAGACGCGCCAGCGACAGGCGTCTGTTCCCCCGAGGCGTGGAGTCTGAGATTGTCTGGCTGCGCCAGACAATCAGCGCCGGAGGCCCGTTTATGAATATTGAACAGCTCCTGCTGACTGTTTATAAACAGGCGCACGCGCTGGCGAAGTGATTTCGCCAGCGCGTATCACTCTTACCAGACGCGGTAAACTTTGCCGTTATCAATGCCCTCCAGGCTCCGGCGATAGGCCAGAGCGACGCGGCTGGCTGCGGCGCTTTCAAAACCGGGGAAAAAGGGGCCATATTTTTCCAGCGCTTCAGTAAGAACCGTTGGGCTGACCGCATTAATACGCTGCCCCTGCAACTCGTTGGCCGCGGCAAGCACGAACCCTTCCAGCGCGCCGTTTACCGCCGTCGCGTTAACGCCGGTGCGGATAGGGTGCTGGGTCAGAATTCCGGTGGTGAGCGTAAAGACGCCGCCGGGCTTCAGATAGTGCTGTCCGATCAGCACAAGCCTGACCTGCCCCATCAGCTTATCCTGCAGCCCTTTATTGAACTGCTCGCTGCTCATCTCATTTAGGGGGCCGAAGTGAACGCTGCCGGTCGCCGCGATAATAGCGTCCAGCTCGCCGCTTTGCTCAAACAGCCGCTTAACGCTGGACTCATCCGTCAGGTCAACCTGCAGATCGCCCTGGGTTTTACCCACCCGAATAATGTCGTGATCCGGGGCAAGGTTATCCACTACCGCCCGGCCGATGGTGCCGCTGGCGCCAATTACCATGACTTTCATTGCCATTCCTCATTAATAAAACCTGATTCCATATTGATAGATTGCAATCAGCAGAAAAACAGGCCAAAAATTAAAACATCACAAACTAAAAGTTAGTAATCATGAATAAACTACGCGGCATGGAGGTTTTTGTTGCGGTGGTCGAGAGCGGCAGCTTTAGCGAAGCGGCAAAGCGGCTCGATATCTCTTCAGTGATGGTGGGAAAAACCGTCGCGCAGATGGAGACGCAGCTACAGGCGAGGCTGCTGCAGCGCAATACCCGTCGCCAGACCCTGACGGAAGCGGGTAAGGCCTGGTATGAAGAGTGCCTTCACGTGCTTGATGCGCTCCACTCAGCCGAAAACCGTATAGAAAGCCTGCGTCGTTTTCCTGCCGGCAGCCTTCGCATCAGCGCCGCGACAACGCTGGGCAGCACGCTTGTTGCGCCCTTATGCAGTGAATTTCAGCAGCAGTTTCCCGACGTGCATATTGAGCTTGATCTCAGCGATCGTTTTGTCGATGTCGTTGCCGAAGGGTTTGATTTTGTTTTCCGTATCGGCGAGCTGCCCACTGATACGCCGCTGGTCGCTCAGCGTCTGGGCGACTACCGTATGGTCATCGCGGGCGCTCCTGCCTACCTGGCGCGCTATGGTGCGCCGCAAAGTACGGACGCGCTGAAAACGCATCGCTGTCTGCGCTACAGCAACTGGAACAGCCTTAACGGCTGGCGCAGCGGCGACAGTCTGCTGTGGCCGGGGAACGCAACCTTCAGCTGTAACGACGGACAGGCTTTACGCCGCGCCGCGCTGGCAGGCGCGGGGCTGATTTTACAGCCGCGGTTTTTGTTAGCTGATGATATCGCGGCCGGGCGGCTGGTTCCGCTGCTGGAGGATGCACTGCCTGCGCCGCGCCCCATTCATCTGCTCTGGCGGCAGGATGTGCATTACGTGGCCAAACATCGCAGCTTTGTCGAATGGATAAGTTTACGTGCGCCGCACGAGATTGCGCGCTATGAGAAAAAATAACGGCGCGCGCCTGGCTGCTAGTTGAAAAGCGAAACGGTCATGGTGAAGAACCTTCAGTTAAAAACTGGACTTCTCGCATTTTTTTACCAGGATTTTACGGCAAAGAAAACCAGACAACCTCAGGAGAGGACAATGAGCTTACCCGAGCGGAAAGATCCCCGGCGGTCACTGATGGCAACGATCCCGCTTGGGGTGGGGATGATGGCTGCGCTGGATGAAGTTGTGTTTCACCAGATCCTTGCCTGGCACCATTTTTTTGACTGGGGCACGCCAGCGTTCAGCCTGCTGTCCGACGGGATACTGCACTCCGGCGAGCTGATCTTTTTTGTCGCGGGATTCTATTTATTTGCCGATTTACGTCGCCGTCAGGCGATAGATCGCCTGCCCGCCTGGGCGGGGTTCTTTTTTGGCCTCGGTGGATTCCAGCTGTTTGATGGCATCGTCGATCATAAACTTCTCCGACTGCATCAGGTCCGATACGTAGATAACCTGCTGCTGTACGATCTGACCTGGAATGCAGCAGGGTTGCTACTGCTGCTTATCGGCTGGATGTTGCTGCGCCGGTCGGCAGGGAAACGCTGATGGATCACGCCATGCATCATGGCTCGTCGAGCGCCACGGCGCTGCTGCTTTTGCTGCTGGTTGTGCTGCCCGCGCTGATACTCTGCGTTTATCTCTTTTACGCTTATCGACTGCGGCGCTCGCCCCGCTCGCGCTGGAGCGGCTGGCGAACGGCGAGCTTTTCCGCCGGGATCCTGATGATTATGGCGGCGATGCTGCCGCCGATAGCAGACTGGGCCCACCGGGATATGCGCGGTCATATGGTTCAGCATCTGCTGCTGGGCATGTTTGGCCCGCTCGGCCTGGTATTTGGCGCGCCGGGGATACTTTTGCTGCGTAACGCATCGCGCGAAATGTCACGCAGGCTGATGGCGTTCCTTAACGCTCGACCCGTTCGTGTGCTTATTCATCCTGTCACTGCGGCGGTGCTCGACATCGGCGGCATGTACCTGCTCTACCTGACGCCGTTTTATCTGTTTAGCATGACCCATCCCGCGGCGTTTGTTTTCCTGCACCTCCATTTTGTCCTCTCCGGCTATCTGTTCACCTGGTCGATTGCGGGCCCCGATCCTGCGCCGCGTCGTCCCGGCAGGGCGATGCGCCTCGCCGTTCTGTTTCTGGCGACGGCGGCCCATGGCATTCTTGCAAAGATCATGTATGGCTACGGTTATCCACGCGCGACCATGAGCCCGTTAAGTGAAATAGAGGCGGCGGCGGAATGGATGTATTACGGCGGGGATGCCGCAGAACTGGTGCTGATTTTTGCCTTCTTCTCCCTGTGCTATAAACACCGCAGCGCCCTTCCCGACTCCTGTCTGCCTTTGCGTTAGGGCTGCTGGATAACAGCAGAAGCGGGGGCCGGGCGACTTTCCGCTAATTACTCAACCGCACGCGGCGATTTTAAAAGCCGCCTGCGCCCTCTTTCTGCGGGATCTCTTATAAATAAAACGCCAGCGTCAGCGACATTTTTTAAACCAGAATTAACGGTGAAAAAAGGGTCTTAAAAAAGCTGCGGCTATAAATAACCAACCAGAAACGCGACATAAACCCTGCAAGCGGAATAGTCTGTAAGTTCTGCGACAGAATTATTACAGACGCTGGATTAACTGCCTTAATATATAGACTAACATGCTAAAACTTGCCTGGTGATAAGGACGAGGCATAAACAGAAAATGATGTATTGCCTGATAAAATATCAATATGATTTTCCTCTGTGCCGTTAAAACCTGCACAATATCAGCCGGGTAAGCGACGCATGACGCTGTTAGCCATTACAATGGATGATTCCATTCATACTGCGTTCAGGATATATTGACTCGCCTGCAAACACAGAAAGAATAAAAGCCAGAATGCATCCTTATGGATAAAACAATTTATATCGTTGATGATGAAGAATCGGTCATCGCCTCGCTGCAGAACCTTCTCAGTTCCGAAGGTTACCAGGTTTCGACTTTTCTCTCTCCGTCTGCCTTTCTTGACCAGGCCGATTACAGTACGCCCTGCTGCCTGATAGTGGATCTGAACATGCCGGGGCTTGATGGTTTTGATGTCTCGCTTCATCTGACGGAGCGGGGCTATTCGATTCCGACCATCTTTCTGACCGGGTATGGCACCATCCCGCTTACCGTCAGGGCGATGAAGGCGGGTGCATTTGAGTTCCTCACCAAGCCCGTTATGCCGGACGCATTGCTGAGGGTGGTTTCAGAAGCACTGGCGCTGTCGGAAAAATGCGCGCTGGCGTCGCAGGAGAAGCGAGCAATGACCGCGCGCTTTAGTTCGCTGACGCCGCGCGAGAAAGAGCTTATGCAGTATGTTATTCGCGGCCTGCTGAACAAGCAGGTTGCGGCTGAAATGGGGATCAGCGAAATAACGGCTAAGGTGCATAAGCGCAGGGTAATGGAAAAAATGGCGGTCCGGTCAGTCTCGGACCTCGTCAGGGCGGCGGAAAAGCTGGGTCTGCCTGAGCAAAGCTAACCGCGCCCCGTTGCTGCCTGGATCGCCCTGCTTCAGGCTTGAGATGCGGGCGCCAAAGGCAGCGTAAACCAGAAAACGCTCCCGCCTTCCGGGCGGTTTTCCGCCCGTAATTCTCCACCATGTCGTTTGATGATTTCATTGCTGATCGTCAGCCCCATGCCCATTCCCTCCGCTTTGGTGGTGTAGAACGAATCGAACACTTTTCCGATCATCTCATCGGAAAGGCCCGTACCGTTATCAGCGACCTCCATACGGATAAGGTTGTCGCCCGGCTGGGAGGAGGAAATACGCAGGATGCTCATACCCGCGTTGTCGGTCATGGCTTCGATGGCGTTGATAACAAGGTTAAGCAGCACCTGCTGAATCTGTACGCTCTCACAAAAAATTTCATCACTCTCAGCGGCCAGGTTCAGCTCAAGGGAGACGAACCGGCGCTCCAGCTCAAGCCGCGACAGGTTTAATATATCCCGCGCGATAGGGTGCAGCCTTGCCGGAGCGAACTCCGCCGCCTGGTTACGGGTCAGCGCCTGAAGCCCGCGAATAATATCGCCCGCGCGGCGACCTTCCCGGATAATCTCCTCCATGCTCTGGCTGACATTTTCCAGCTGCGGCGGTTCGCGCTTCAGCCATCTCAGACCCGCGCCAGCGTTCGCTACAATCGACATCAGCGGCTGGTTGATCTCATGAGCGATGGAAGAGGTAAGCTGGCCCACCGTGGTCGCGCGGGCGACGCGAGCCAGATCCGCCTGCGCGATCCTGACCGCATCCTCAGACTGGCGTTGCGCGGTGATATCCGTCAGGGTGCCGAAATACTCCGCCACTTCAGGCCAGTTATCGTTTGGTTCGCCAATGCCTTTAATGTACCGACACTCGCCGTCATCGCGGATAATGCGAAACTCCGCCTGCATAACGACGCCTTTCTCAACGCTGGTCTCAATCAGCTCCCGCAGAGAGAGGATATCGTCCGGGTGAACGCGACGCTGAAACTCCGCCATTGAGGTGGTGATCTGCGTGTCCGGCAGCCCCATGATGCGTTTATATTCGTCGGAGATGTACTGGATGTCGGGCTCAACGTGCCAGTGCCAGGTGCCGGTATGGCTTATTTTCTCCCCCAGCATCAGCGACGTCTGACTGGCGCGCAGCTGCTTTTCGATTTTGCGGCGCTGGTTGTTCTCATCGACCAGTTCGGCATAGAGGCGAGCGGTCTCAAGAGAGACGGCGGCCTGCGCCCCGAGCATTGATACGATCCTGGAGTGATCGGCGGTGAAGACGTCAGGCATCAGCCGGTTTTCCAGATAGAGCACGCCGACCATCTGCGCCTGTCGGAACATCGGCACGCACATGACCGCCGCGCCAGACGCCACCAGATAATTATCCTGGCTGAAGGGGCTGAACACCTCCGGCTTACCGGTGCGAATCTCCTGGCCGGTGCGGATCACCGCAGATAAAACCGAAAGCGGGAGATCGGTCGCGGTGGGGAGTTCGCGCACAATTTTGACCTTCACCCCTTCGACGGTAGTGGACGCCCTCGCCTGAATTTCCGGTATATTGCCCTCGGTCAGCCGTATCAGCATGCAGTGCTGCGCCCCTGCCCGCTCGACCAGCATCATCATCAGAATATGAATAAGGCGATCCAGATTGATCTCCTCGGTGAGCGCGCGCATCACCGTCACCATGCTCTGCAGATCGCTACTCACCGCGCTTTGCTCAAAGGAGACGGTGCTCAGCGCGGTCTGCGTGTGATGTCCGGTAACAGAGGGATACTGCATCTCCAGCTGGCGCACCTTCGCGCCCGCGCCCCAGCGATCCCAGGCGGATATCGCCCCTTTGATATAGGCATCGCCCGAGAACCCCATATTTCTGGCATACGCCATACGCGCTGCCAGCTCGCACGCCAGCCCGTTGATATGATGGAACTGCCCTTCGCGCGACAAAGCGATGGCTTTTTCAAACTGTTCGGACGCCAGCGCAGCCTCTCCGTCAAGGCGCAGCAGCTCAGCGCGCAGCAGCGCCTCTTTGTCTGAAAAGGTTTTTGCGTTTACATTCGCCCAGGTGACGAGTTTGTCGAGATGCTGCTGCAGCTGCTGGCGTAACGGGCCGCTGAGGGGACCAGGCTTCAGCGGTATCGTCAGCGCCAGCGCGCTGTAGAGATGGAAATCCAGCATGTGCACATGGCCGGGAATATGGTCGGTAAAGGGCGCTGCATCGGCGAAGTACTGCGCGGCGCAGGCATATTCAGCGGCGAAAAAGTGCGCCATGCCTTTATAGAGCCGCGTCCAGAACTGGATCAGATACATAGGCTCAACGGCATTTTCAACTTTCACCGCCTCCAGCGTCGGAGGCAGGAAATCGCGGCCTGAAAATTCGCTTCCGCGCGGCTTACGCAGGAACTGAATATAATCCAGCTGCATGCTCAGAACGACCTCTACGTCCCGATACTGCGCCTTACGGACAAACAGCATGCCGCGCGTGACAGAGGTATGGACAGCCTCCAGATGGTCGCCGCGGGCAAGATAGTTCATCACCATATGGCGCAGCGCCAGGCAGGCTGACGTCCTGTCGCCGGTCTCAACCCCGACGTCAAAGGCGGCTTTTGCGCGTTCAATGGCATAGGTCAGCGGCATCGTCCAGACGCTGACCTGATCAAGCGGAAGAAGCGTACGCGCTTTAAAACTCACAAAATCATGTTTATACACCAGCTCGCGCGCCAGAAGCGTACTGGCGAATCCCCGGCTGTATTCAGCATATTGATCGCCGCACACCACGCCATACCAGGATAAGGCGAGAGTCGATGCGCCGCTCAGGCCGCGCGCCATCGTCAGATGCAGGAGCTGGCACAGGATCATAAAGTGCAGCCGCGGATTGCTGAAGGCGGCAAAGGTGCTGGCGCTGGCCATCAGGTTCATGACCGCTTCTGTTTTTTTACAGTTGAGGAGCGGCAGCGCGCGGAACCGGGAATAGGGGTTTTTACCGACCGCCTCTTTGAGGAGGATCCGTGCCGCATCGCACTCTTTGCTGTCCGGGTAGCGGTTGAGCTGAATGCCGAACACCGCCAGCCAGGCAAGCGCAGTCTCCAGCGCGAGTTTGCTGTCTGACTGGCGCATATGAATTTCGGCGATCAGACAGGCCGCTTCAGCTTTCTCCGTTATCTCGCCGGGCGAGGCCGCGATTTCCGAGCACAACGCCAGCGCGACAGCGAGGTTGCCGTTAAGGAATTCGCACTCGGCCTCCTCAAGTAAAAACTCCCCCTGATCGGCGCTGCCCGTGCTGTCATGAAGCAAGCGCGCGGTTCGCAGGTATCGCAGTGCCGAGAAATAATCGCCGCTATCTTTCGCTCGCCTGCTCGCTTTCAGCAGCAGCTGACCGAAGGTATGCGCATCATGCGCCAGCAGCCCGCTATTTTTAATCGTCAGCAGGTGGTGCGCGGCCCTGAAAAGAACGGCACTGGTGATGTCGACGTTCGACTTATGCATATAGTGCAGCGCGGCCAGATAATGGAAGGCATCCTGTTCGGCGGGTTCCAGCAGATTAAGCGCCGCCTCATGCATACTGTCATGCATGAAAGCGTACTCCCTGCCGTTCAGCGAAATCAGCTTTGCCACTACCGCTGGCAGAAGCGTCCGTTCAATCTCCGCCACGGCGAGATCGAGGATGCTGCTCATGGTATCCAGCTCACCTGCGCTGCCCAGAGAGGCGAACTTCCCCAGCAGATGGCGGGTCGGCAGCGGCAGCGTGGTCAGATGCTGCAACACGCTGGCCGCGACGTTTGCCGCATAGTGGCAGTTTTTGATCGCCTGCGCGTCGTAGGCCCAGCGAAATGGCGCGTTATGGGATATAAAGCCGTCGCGCAGCGCCTGGCGAAAAAAATCATGCGTTGCGAGCGGGTTGCCTGCGGTTTTTTCGTGAATAAGCTGCGCCAGCTCTGCCGTCTCGCCGCTGCGGGTATGAAAAAGCCCGGCCAGCCAGTTTGTTATCTTTTTTACTGAAAAGGGCTCGGGCGTGATATCCGTAATGCGGGCCGCGCAGGCCCGGACAGCTTTCAGATTCTCGGCTATCGCGGCGCAAGGTAACGAAACGCTGTCACGATGTGCAATCGCCAGCAGCAGAGGGATCTCCTCGCTCTGAGTCAGCAGGTTTTGCAGCAGCAGCAGCGTGGCGCGGTCGGCCCAGTGAACATCGTCGATAAGAATAACCAGCGGACGGCCCGGCGCCGTAAAGGCTTTAACCAGGCTGCATGCCACCAGGTTAAAGCGATTTCTGGCGTCAAGAGAGTGCGTATGCGTATGAACAGCCGCTTTCTGATTGAGCAATACGCCCAGCTCAGGCACCAGGTTGACCGCCAGCCCGGCATAGTCGCCCAGCAGGCAGGCGATGTGCGCCTTCCAGCGCGTCATCTCTTCGGTGGGAAGACCCAGCACATGCAGCGTCAGCGTTCTGAAGGCGGCGGTAAAAACAGCGTAGGGTAAAACGGGAGAGTGGCGGTCCGCCTTAACGACGGTCATCAGGGCGTTCTTATTCCGCAGCAGCTTAAACGACGAGGCGATCAACGAAGATTTGCCCGCGCCCGGCGCGCCGCTTATCACCACCAGACTGTGTTTGCCGCTTCTGCTGACCTCGTCGAAAGCCGCCAGAATATCGGTCGCCTGAGGATGATCCGAACAGAGCGCGTCGGATGATAAATTCGCAGCCTGAGAATCCTGCATGCCGAGAGCAAAAGTCTCTATCTTTCCATCCGGCCTCAGCGTCGATGCGCAACGCCGCAGATCGGCCAGTACCCCTTCCGCCGTCTGGTAACGGTACTCCGGCGATTTCGCCAGCAGCCGTAAGATGATGGCGGAGAGAACAGCCGGGATCTCCTGTCGTATCAGATGAGGCGGCAGCGCTTCTGACGCAATATGGTGGTGTACCCACTCTGCATGGCCGCCATCGGCATTGCCATAAGGGAGTCTGCCGGTCAATAACTCATACAGCACAATACCCAGACTGTACAAATCGCTCACGCGGCTCACAGGGTGCGCTGAGCGGGAAGTATGCTCAGGCGACATATAGGCGAGCGTGCCGCCCGCGACCGGCAGGCGCGGCTGCTGAAGCAGGTCGCTGTCTACCGATGCCAGTCCGAAGCCGCCAAGGTGAACGGTGCCTTCATCGCTGTAAAAAAAGTTCGCCGGTTTGATATCGCCGTGCACCAGACCCTGCTGATGCATCAGGCTCAGCGTATTGCAGAGCAGCGTTGCGCTGGCAAGAAATTCAGCGATGCCGCCAGGGGGCATACTGAGGATATCCGCCAGCGTACGGTAGTTAAAGGCGCTGTAAATCAGGGCGTAACGGCCCTGACAGAGCGTGTGGCTCAGGGGTTTTAACGCCCAGCGCTCAGAGAGTCTGGTACGCAGCGCATACTCATTTTTCAGCAGTTGCGTAACCTGAAAAACCGACTCTTCATTGCCTGCGGTAGCCAGCACAAAGGTTTCGCCGGTAACCGCATGTCGACACAGAAACCACTCAACATTGCCCTCCTGCGCCAGCGGGCTAAAGGAGATATCGTCTGACAGCGCGATTGAATCGTTTTCTGCTAAATCTGACGTTTGCGGATTGATGCTCATTGGCGAGCGGCCCTCGAGGAGAACGCCTGACGGATATGTTCAAACAACGTATCAATCTCGATAGGTTTTGGCAAAAAAGCGACTGCGCCAAGATCGATGGCGTACCGCAGCATGCTGTCATCTCCGTTGCCGGAAACGAGAATACCCGGCGGACTGGAGAGCCGCCGGGTAAGATTGATGAAAAGCTCGAAACCATTCATGCCTTTCAGTTGCACATCAATGATAAACAGCGCGGCATTCGCCATCGCGCCTTCATCACAGAGAAGCGATTCTGCCGATTCAAAAGCCTGGGTGAGATAACCTTCAGACTGAAGCAAGTTGGTAAGCCCATTGCGGACAGAACGTTCATCATCGACGACGACGACGATGCGCTGCGACAGCTGCATGCTGTTTTCCTTACGTGAAACTCAGGCCTGCGTGAGGCGCTTCCTTAGGAGGCTTTGTCACCTGAGGGCGGGGGTGTGTCGCCGATTTTATGTTGATATTCATGGCGAAACCAGCGCAGGTTAACCGGCTGACGGCGACGCACGCTTTTAACCAGCGGAATAAGGTGTTCGCCCACCTGCATGCCAAACAGCCCCAGCAGTGCAACGATTGGCGGCGCTGGTGAATGCACGCCCAGCGCGGCGTAAATCAGACCGGCCAGCATGCCAGCCGCCAGCGAAACAGAATAGGTTTTCAGCATCATCAGTTCGCCTGTTTCGCGGTCAGTGGAGGGGATACCGCGCGTTTATCCGCGGCACCCTGCGTCTGCTCCTTTACCGGAACGACAGCGGATGCCTCGCGGTGAAACAGCCCGCCGCCCAGGGAGCTGCCGACGATCATACCCAGCAGGCCAACCAGCGCGACCGCCGGCGGAGCGGGCGACTGAACCTTGAGCAGCGCGTACACCAGGCCGATTAACACGCCCGCGCCCAGAGAGATCAATAAAGGAGTCACAGGTTTTCCTTTCCAGCATGGCTGGCCGGCCACAGGAACCACCGGCCAGCTGGCGAGATTAACGAACGTTCGCAGGAACCGGCGCCAGCGTACGGTGTTCGCTCTTCTGGCGAGAAGGCGCTTTGTGAACCATGGTGTAGGCGTAATCGACGCCGATGCCGTAAGCGCCTGAGTGCTCTTTCGCAATGTCCATAACGGCGTTATAGGTCTCTTTATGGGCCCAGTCGCGCTGCCATTCCAGCATCACCTGCTGCCAGGTCACCGGGATCACGCCAGCCTGAACCATGCGCTGCATCGCGTAGTCGTGCGCCTCTTTAGTGGTGCCGCCTGATGCGTCAGCCACCATATAGATTTCATAATCGCCTTCCAGCATGGCGCACAGCGCGAAGGAGTTATTGCACACCTCGGTCCAGAGGCCTGAAACCACCACCTTTTTCTTGCCGTTTGCCGCCAGAGCGTCGCGCACTTTCTGATCGTCCCAGGAGTTCATTGAGGTGCGCTCAAGAATGTCCTGGCCCGGGAACACGTCCAGCAGCTCCGGGAAAGTGTTGCCAGAGAAGCTCTCTGTCTCAACGGTAGTCAGTACGGTCGGAATGTTGAAGACTTTCGCCGCTTTCGCCAGCGCCACGACGTTGTTTTTCAGCACCTGGCGATCCATTGACTGAACGCCAAAAGCCATCTGCGGCTGCTGGTCGATAAAGATGATCTGGCAGTTTTGCGGCGTCAGTACTTCAAGTTTGCGATTGGTCATGTCTTTGCCCATTGAGGTTAGTATGGCTACATACCGTGGAAAAATTTAACGGCAGTAAATAACAGTTTTCCTGTTAACCCAGTGGCGTGATGTCGCGCTACCGGTGGGTCACTGTCTGAGCGCAGTGTAAGAACCTTTTCTTTTTCAAACTATTATCCTTAGGTATACCTATACGAACGTATACCTATCCTTTTGTATAACTAGACGCTTTCCAGACCTCCCGATCATAATCCCGCCATCCCAGTCACCTGCACTTACGGCAGGACAATGCGCTGTCCACGGCCGATCTTGCCGCTTCGGACGCCTTCATTCAGGAGTTTCTATGGTTACCCTTGGTAAAGCAGACGTCATTCTCACTAATGGCCGGTTTCATACGGTCGATCGCGGCAACCCAATCGCCGATGCCGTTGCCATCCGCGACGGCAAATTTCTGGAAGTGGGCAGCCTGGCTGACGTCATGCAGCACCACTGCGAAGGCACCAAAGTCATCGACCTGAAGGGCCATACTGCCGTGCCGGGCCTTAACGACTCGCACCTGCACCTGATCCGCGGCGGCCTGAACTACAATCTGGAGCTGCGCTGGGAAGGCGTGCCCTCGGTCGCCGATGCGCTGCGCATGCTGAAAGAGCAGGCGCTACGCACCCCGTCGCCGCAGTGGGTGCGCGTGGTGGGCGGCTGGACCGAGTTTCAGTTCGCCGAGCGCCGCATGCCGACGCTGGACGAGATCAACGAAGCCGCGCCGGATACCCCGGTGTTCGTCCTCCACCTCTATGACCGCGCCCTGCTCAACCGCGCCGCGCTGAAAGTGGTGGGTTACACCCGAGATACGCCGAACCCGCCGGGCGGCGAAATTCAGCGCGACAGCAACGGCAACCCGACCGGCATGCTGATCGCGCGTCCTAACGCCATGATCCTTTACGCCACGCTGGCGAAAGGGCCGAAGCTGCCGCTGGAGCAGCAGGTCAACTCCACCCGCCAGTTTATGCGCGAGCTGAACCGTCTCGGCCTCACCAGCGCCATCGACGCGGGCGGCGGCTTTCAAAACTACCCGGAAGACTATGAGGTCATCGCCGAACTGCATGAGAAGAAGCAGATGACGATCCGCATCGCCTATAACCTCTTTACTCAGCGGCCGGGACACGAGCTGGAAGATTTTGAAAAGTGGACCGATATGCTGACGCCGGGCCAGGGCAGCGACTACTTCCGCCACAACGGCGCGGGAGAGATGCTGGTCTTCTCCGCTGCCGACTTTGAAGATTTCCTCGAGCCGCGTCCCGATCTGGCGCCGGGCATGGAGGATGAGCTGGAGCGCGTGGTGCGCCATCTGGTGGAGCATCGCTGGCCGTTCCGCCTGCACGCTACCTATGACGAATCGATCGACCGCATGCTCAACGTATTTGAAAAGGTTAACCGCGAGATCCCGTTCAACGGCCTGCACTGGTTCTTCGACCATGCGGAGACCGTCACCCAGCGCAATATCGACCGTATCAAAGAGCTGGGCGGCGGCATTGCGGTGCAGCACCGCATGGCATTCCAGGGCGAATATTTTGCCGAGCGTTACGGTATTGAAGCGACCCGCCATACGCCGCCGGTGGCGCGTATGCTGGAGACCGGCGTACCGGTTGGCCTGGGCACCGACGCCACGCGCGTCGCCAGCTATAACCCCTGGACCGCGCTCTACTGGCTGGTCTCCGGCCGTACCGTCGGCGGCATGCAGATGTATGACGTCAACGCGCGTCTCGATCGCGATACCGCGCTGATGTTGTGGACGCAGGGCAGCGCCTGGTTCTCCAGCGAGCAGGGTAAAAAAGGTCAAATCAAAGCGGGCCAGCTGGCTGATATGGTGGTGCTGAGCAAAGACTACTTCAGCGTGCCGGAAGAGGAGATCAAAGGCATCGAGTCGGTGCTGACCCTGGTGGACGGCAACATCGTCTACGCCGCCGGCGCGTTTAACAGTGAAGCGCCGCCCTCTATTCCGGTTCTGCCGGAGTGGTCGCCGGTCGTCAAGGTGCCGGGTCACTACCGCAGCGCGCCGCCGACCGCAGCAACTCGCGTAGGGATGCAGCAGATGCCTCATCAGTGCAGTGGTCCGTGCGGCGTGCACAGCCACTCGCATGATATCGCGCGCGGCGCCAGCCTGCCGGTGTCCGAGGAGAACGCCTTCTGGGGCGCGCTCGGCTGCAGCTGCTTCGCGTTTTAATCGCCATGACGACGCGATTTTCTCAGCCGCCCCGCATTAATGCGGGGCTGTTCTTCCTGCGCCTGACCGGCTGCCTGCTGTTGCTCTACGTGCATGGCCTGCCGAAGGTGTTTCACTTCAGTGAAGAACTGACGCGGATCGAGGATCCCTTTGGCCTCGGTCCTTATATGAGCCTGATCCCGGCTATATTTGCCGAAGTTATCTGCCCGATTTTTATCCTGTTCGGCCTGTTTACCCGGCTCGCCTGCCTGCCGATTATCGGCGTGCTGCTGGTCGCCATGACCGTTGTCCACCCCGGCTGGAGCATTGCCGAAGGCCAGTTTGGCTGGCTGCTACTGATTATCTTTACCACGCTGGCCATTACCGGTCCGGGTCAGTGGCGCATCGGCTCCGACGCGCGCAGAGAGGTACGCTATGGCGCAGGTTAACGATATCAATGCCGTCACCCCGGACGAGGCGATCGCGCCCGTCCCGACGGCCGCATCGCCCTGGCAGCCGCTGCGCCAGCCTCTGTTCCGCATGCTGTGGATAGCGACGGTCGTCTCCAATATTGGCTCCTGGATGAACGACGTCGGCGTCAACTGGACCATGCTGACGCTCAGCGCCGATCCGCTGAACGTGGCGCTGGTGCAGGCGGCCAGCAGCCTGCCGATGTTCCTGTTCGCGCTGCCCTCCGGCGTGCTGGCGGATATTATCGATCGCCGCAAATACCTGCTCTTTTCGCAGCTGTGGGTGTTTATTGCCGCAACCGGTCTGACTTTACTCTCTTTCACCGGGCACGTTACGCCGCTGGTGTTGCTGATTGCCGCCTTTCTGATGAGCGCTGGCGCAGCAATGAGTTCGCCGCCCTTTCAGGCCATCGTGCCGGATCTGGTCAGCAAAGAGGAGCTGGGTCCCGCTATCGCGCTGAACTCGCTCGGCATCAACATCAGCCGCGCCATCGGCCCGGCGCTCGGCGGTCTGATTCTGTCGTTCGCGGGGCCGTGGATGGTCTTTATGCTAAACGCCCTCTCCGTGCTCGGCGTGGCCTGGGTGCTCTACCGCTGGAAAGAAGCGCCCAGCGTGCAACGGCTGCCGCCGGAGCACTTCTTTTCGGCGGTGCGCGCGGGTCTGCGTTATGTGCACGCCGCGCCGGTGCTGCGCAACGTGCTGGTGCGTACCGTCGCCTTCTTTGTCTTTGGTAGCGCTGGCTGGGCCCTGCTGCCGCTGGTGGCGCGTCGCGAGCTGGGGCTGGGCCCGGGTGGTTACGGCATTATGCTCGCCTGTATCGGCGTAGGCGCCATCAGCGGCGCGGTGCTGCTGCCGCGGCTGCGTAAACGGTTCAATCCCGATCGGCTGATGGTGCTGGCGAGCCTGATGTTTGCCGCGACCATGCTGGCGCTCGCCTTTATCAGGCACTTCTGGCTGCTGAACGCCTTTGAGTTTTTTACCGGCTTTGCGTGGATCGCCGTGCTCTCGACGCTGAACCTGGGTGCACAGCGCAGCGCTGCCCGCTGGGTTAAAGCGCGCGCGCTGGCGGTCTATCTCACCGTTTTCTTCGGCTCGATGACGCTGGGCAGCGCCGTCTGGGGGCAGCTCGCGTCCCGCTACGGTATCCCGGTCTCGCTCTGCGTCGCCACGCTGGGTATGGCGCTAGCCAGCCTTACCGTGCTGCGCTGGCGTCTTGATAAAGATCCCGACCTCAACCTTGATGTCAGCGAAATCAGCGAGCCGGTTCCGGCGCTCGATATTCATCACGATCGCGGACCGGTGCGGGTGAGCTACGAGTATCAGATCCGCCAGGCCGACGCGCACGCCTTTACCCTCTGCATGCAGGATATGAGACGTGTCCGTCGGCGCGGCGGCGCCATCAACTGGGCGGTCTATGAAGATATCCTTCAGCCGGGCCTTTTCGTTGAGACCTTTGTGGTGGGTTCCTGGATGGAGCATCTGCGCCAGCTTGAGCGCTACACCATGAACGACCAGAAAATTCAAAACCGCGTTTATGCATTCCATCAGGCCGAACAGATGCCGGTTGCGCGTTATCTGGTTGCGCCTGAATAACAGCTGCTTTTCATTCAACATCACAAGGAAAAGACAATGAGCACGATTAACACTGCTGACGGTACGCAAATCTATTTTAAAGACTGGGGCAACGGGAAGCCCGTTCTGTTCAGCCACGGCTGGCCGCTGGACGCTGATATGTGGGACAACCAGCTGAACCTGCTGGCGGAAAACGGCTACCGCGTCATCGCGTTCGATCGTCGTGGTTTCGGCCGCTCCGATCAGCCGTGGACCGGCTATGACTACGATACGTTCGCATCCGATATCAACGATCTGATTACCCATCTCGACCTGCAGAACGTCACGCTGGTGGGTTTCTCCATGGGCGGCGGCGACGTGACGCGCTACATCAACAACTACGGCTCGGCGCGCGTAGATGGCCTGGTGCTGCTGGGCGCGGTCACCCCAGCTTTCGGCAAAAGGGAAGATTTCCCGCAGGGCGTGGATCAGTCGGTATTCGACGGCATTCTGGCCGGGCTGCGCAACGATCGCGCGCAGTTTATCAGCGACTTCGCCGTTCCTTTTTATGGCACCAATGCCGGACAGACCGTCTCTGAAGGCGTGCTGACGCAGACCCTGAATATCGCGCTGCTGGCGTCGCTCAAGGGTACGCTGGAGTGCGTTAAGGCGTTTTCCACCACCGATTTCCGTCCCGATATGGCGAAAATCGACGTGCCTACGCTGGTTATTCACGGCAGCAACGACCAGGTGGTGCCGTTCGAAACCACCGGCAAGCTGGCCGCAGAGATGATTGAAGGCGCGCAGCTGAAGGTGTACGACAATGCGCCGCACGGCTTTGCGGTAACGCATACCGAGCAGCTGAACACCGATCTGCTGGCGTTCCTCAAGACCCTTTCATAACGCGTTCCATTTCCACGCCGACAACAACAGCCATACGTCGCCGTATGGCTGTTTTAAAACGTCGCTGAATACGTCACTGCTAAAAACATCTCATTTATTGATATCTTTCAGGGCAAACGCCGTCATCACCAGCAGCGTTGACGTAAATGAAGCGTTTACCAGTAAGGCGGTCAGCATCTTTTTTCCCCTCTTTCCACTGTTGAGTTAAAAGCGCGTAGTAAATTTTAAAGCGCTGCCGCAAAAGACGCCTGACCAGCTTCTTTCTCTATCAGCCGCATCAGAAGCGAGATCCGGCGATCGGTCCGTTCAGGGGTATCCGGCGGCAGATGATATTGCAGGCTATAGAGTTTCCCTTTCTCGTTGAAAAAATCGACGGCGATAACCGGCATAATGCCGCCTGGCACTCGGCGGTAATTGACCTGGAGCCGTGAATTACCCAGTTTCATCCTGACCGCCATCACGCTCTCATCCGCTACTGACGGGTAAAGCCGCCGGTCTGCCGGTACGATAATGCTGTTCATGACAGTCCTCCTGATTTCCAGATGCATGTATAGCGGGAGGATGCCGATAGCGGCACCCTCCACCGATGGTCAGGCTGATGGCTTAAGCCTGATGTTCAATTACATCCGACGCATGGTGCGCAATGGGTATGCGGCGCGGTTTCTCGCTTTCCGGGATCTCCAGATGCAGGCCAACGCTGAGCAGCCCGTCCTGCAGTCTCGCCTCCGTCACCTTCATATGCTCCGGCACGCTGTAGCTCAGACGGAAATCGGTGCGGCTGATGCCGCGGTGCAGCCAGCTTCCATCGCTGCGATCGCTGTCAGATGACGCCTCGTTTTCGGTACGCTCCTCTTTTCGACCGGTCACCGTCAGGCGACCGCCCGCCACTTCGATTTCCAGCTCGCTCTCTTTCCAGCCGGGCACGCTGAGGGTGAGCGTATAGCGCTCGTCGTCGAGCTGTTTGAGGTTATAAGGGGGCGCGACGGCAACAGGCGTATCGCCGGTCAGCTGGCTAAAAAGGCGGTCAATGCGGCTGAAGCGATCGGAAAAAAGCGAATCGCTGATTAAAGGAAACACCGGGAAATTACGTAAAGACATAGTGATAACCTCCTGAATTAGTCGTTCATTCAAAAGCTCATCGGGAACAGGCGTCTCCCCTGTCCAGTGACAGTTATAGATGCATCCGGAGAGTTTTCAAGCCTCGCCGTGGCGATTTTTTTTATGCGGTAAAAACAACGCGCGCTTCACGGCCGCAAGCATCAGGCCGTGCGCAAACAGGCTGTTCAGGAGGCGTCGCGGGCGGCGAACTTCTGCAGCGCGGGGCCGTCCAGCCGGTAGCGAACCCACTCGCTCAGGGGCAGCGCATCGATGCTGTGGTAAAACTCTTTGGCGCAGTTATCCCACTCGAGGACGTTCCATTCAATACGGCTGCACTGCCGACTGACCGCCAGTTGCGCGATATATTGCAGCATCGCCTTGCCCGCGCCTCGCCCGCGATAGTCGGGGGTAAAATATAAATCTTCCATATTCAGGCTGCGGCGGCCTAACCATGCCGCATGGCTCATCGAAATGACTGAATAGCCAGCGATTATCCCGTCAATTTCACAAATACAGGCTTCAGCCGTGGTTTCTGGTGAAAACAGCGACTTTCGCACCTCTTCGATATCGGGAACAGACTCCAGCGGCGCGTCCCGGTAAACGGCTAAACCGTTGATCATATTATAAATAGCGTCAGCATCTTCCAGGCGGGCCGGTCGGATCATAACACTCATAAACTTTCCCTTAACCAAACAGTTTGATGCCGGTAAGGATAATCGGTATCTTTCAATGAATTAAGTGCAATAAAATCAATTACAGGTGAATTTCATGCATCATGTGCTGCGGCGGCTCGATCTGAACCTGCTCCCTGTTTTCGATGCGGTCTACCGGCATCGTTCCGTCCGGCTGGCAGCAGCTGAACTCTCTATGAGCACCTCTGCGCTGAGCCATGCCTTAACCCGGCTGCGTGAATTTCTTAAAGATCCGCTCTTCTATCGCGAAGGGCATAAAATGTGTCCCAGCGTTTACGCCTCCCAGCTGGCGCCTTATATCGCGGCGTCCTTATCCGCTCTGAATCAGCACCTTAATCCGGTGCAGCCGTTCGATCCTCTGAAGAGCAAAGAGGCGTTTCGTCTTGCCGTAACCGACTACACCGCTTTCAGCGTCTTTCCTGGGTTGATGAACAGCGTGCAGAGAACGGCGCCGGGCATTGATTTTGAGCTTTGCTATTTGCCTCATAAACCGGCGCTGAATGAATTACTGGCGGGAGAAGTGGATTTGGCGCTAAGTTTCAGCGAACCGGATGAGGTCATACACCCGGATCTGGAGGAGATCGATCTCTTCAGCGACGAATTTGTCGTGCTCAGCCATAGCGCACGATCGAGCCTGACGCTGGAGGAGTATCTCGCCGCCGGGCATCTGGTGGTGACCCCCTGGAACGAAAAGAAGGGATTGCTGGATACCCACCTTGCGCGTCTCGGACTGGCGCGCCGTATCACGCTAAAAACGCCTTCGATGCTGAGCTCGCCGTTTATCGTGGCGGAGAGCGAACTGCTTATGGCGATCCCCTCTTCCGTTGCGAACCGTCTGCAACCGCTCGCCAGCGTGAAGATCTTCCGCCTGCCTTTCGCCGTGCCCCGCTTCACCGTAAAAATCTACTCTCATAAGCGAAGCGGGAAAAAATCCTCTACGCAATGGCTTAAAACCACCATCTGCCAGAGTATTCAGCAAAAAAACGGCCAGTAGCGGCAGAAGGCTTACCCACGCGCCGCTACTCTGATTCGCCGCTGATTTTACCTCGACGAGAGAAAGTGCTGTTCTCCAGGGTCGCTTTTTCTCTTTTTGCCGCCGCAGTACTGTGCTCCTGAATTCAGCGCGCCGGAGCGAGCAACTCCTCTCTGACGCCTGCCTTTTTTCTCAATGAATACAGGAGTCTTTTATGAGCCGTTTAGCGAGCATTACTGAAAACGAAGCCGCGGGCAAAGCCGCCCAGTTGTTCAGCGCCATCAAAAGCAGCATGGGCAAAGTGCCGAACGCTTATCTGACCATCGGCGGCAATTCGCCGGAGGTTCTCGGCCAGATGCTGCAGCTCAACGCCACGCTGCACAAGGGCAGCCTGAGCGCGCGGGAACTGGAAGCGATTAACCTGGCGATAAGCGAAGAGTCAGGCTGTGATTACTGTCTGGCCGCGCACACGCTGATGGCGAAGAAAGCGGGCTACAGCGATGAGCAGGCGAAGGAACTGCGTGAGGCTCGCTTTAGCGAAGACGCGCGTATCAACGCGCTGGTGCAGTTTGTTCAGTATGTTGTCTCTTCGCGCGGCACCGTTCCGGCCGAGCGCGTTGAGGCTTTTCGCCAGGCGGGCTTCACCGTTCGGCAGGTGGTGGAAACCCTCGGCGCCGTCAGCGCCATCCTGTTTACCAATATGGTTAACCGGGTAAACGATACGGTAGTCGATTTTCCCAACGTGAACTGATCGCGCCAGGCGGCCGACGCGATCCGCAGGCCGCCTGAGCTGACCTACTCTTTTTAAGGAGAGCCGCCATGGCCGAATTGTCATCACAAAAATCCGCACGCTTCAGACCCGCCGAGATCGCCGCACAACTGCCCGCGACGGCGACTACCCTGCTGGCGGATATCTATCTGACCGATCGACCTGAGGCCAGCAGCCGCGTATTTCGCGCCTACCGGGGCGTTCCTCCCCACTATCATCGCGAGTGTGATGAATATCTGTATGTGCTCTCAGGCAGAGGCACATTCTGGATGGAAGATGCGGCGACCGAAGCTGAGTTCGGCCCCGGCGATATGCTCTTTTTTGAGCGCAACGTCGTGCACGCCCTGCCCGTGCTGCTGGAAGAGCCCGTGATCTTTCTTACGCTGGACACGCCGCGCCGCTCGCCCGACGACGTGGTGTTTATCGATTCGAGTTCCGACAGCGCCGCGACCTTTATGGCGCGATCCGCAGCGCACCACCGCTGAGCCTGGGCGCGCTGCCGCATGATGTCAGTAGCGCGCCTGCGCGCTTTCTGTTACAAAAACAGCCAGATGACAGGCAGAACGCTGTCTGTCGCGCCTTTTGCGCATCCCGCATTCACCCGCCGCTTTCTGATCTCTTCAGCGCGAGGTCGCCCCACCCGCCGACGCGCCGGGCTTATTGCAGGCTGCCTCAAGGCGCATCAATCAATGACCGCGAAGCCTGAGCGGCGATTCAGGTAAATCTTCTCCAGGGAAGCCTGCATGATACGTCTTGAAGATGTCACGTTGTTCGTCCGTTCTGCCGCACTTGGCAGCTTTTCCAGCGCGGCCCGCGAGGCCGATATCCTTCCCGGCCAGGTCAGCGCCGCGGTCAACCGTCTGGAGCGCGACCTGAACAAACGCCTGTTTGCGCGATCCACCCGCAGCCTGCGCCTCACCGCCGACGGTGAAGCCTGGCTCCCCTACGCTCAGGAGATGCTGGCGATTCTGCAGGCTGGCACCGAACAGCTGCAGGGCAGCGAAGATGAAATGCAGGGCGAGCTGAAAATAGCCGTTCCCTCTGATATCGGGCGCAACGTCGTTCTGCCGGTTATCACCGCCTTTTGCGAAAAGCATCCCAAAATATCGCTGCGCATTTCCCTCTCCGATCACGTCAGCGACGTCTTTCGCGATCCGGTGGACGTGGCCATTCGCTACGGCGTGCTGGAAAACAGCAGCTATGTCGCCCTGCCGCTGGCGGAAGATAACCGTCGCGTGCTGGCCGCGTCGCCCGCCTATCTGCAAAAACATGGCCGGCCGCAGCAGCTTGAAGATTTGCTGCGCCATCACTGCCTGCTCTATACCCTGAATGGACACGTGTATGACAAATGGTCCTTTCCGGAAAATGGCGTCAGGCGGCAGCTGACGGTAAGCAGCCGCATGCTGTGCGATGACGCCGACGTGGCGCGCCGCTGGGCGGTCGCAGGCATGGGAATTACCTATAAATCCTGGATCGACGTCAGCGCGGACGTGCTGGCAGGCAGGCTTGAGATAGTGCTGCCGGAACGGCCCGGCGAGGCGGTGCCGCTCAACCTTATCTGCCCGCATCGCAAGCAGTTTTCCCCGGCGATCCGCGAACTGCACCGGTTGCTGCGCGAACAGCTCAAGTCGATTACGGCGCTGATGCATACTCACCCCGTTTTCGGACATGGCGAAGCGGCCCTGCTGTCGGCGAATCAACGCATATAGAGGATAAAAGGATGCATCGGGTAGGCTTACTGATTTCTGATTACTTTCAGGTTTTAGGGCTCTCCACGCTGAGTATTTTTGAGTTCGCCAACCAGGTAGCTGGCGAGCCGTTTTATGCCTGTACGGTCTATTCAGAACGGGGCGGCCCGGTTAAATCCTCATACGGCTTTGGGGTCGACAGCCAGCGGCTGGATGCCGACGCGCAGATCGACACCTGGCTGGTTGCCGGGGTGCTGACGCCGCTGGAGCTGCCCGCAACGGCAGGCGTGGTCGACTTTTTACAGACGCACGCCCTGAAAGCGCGACGCGTGGCGGGCATCTGCACCGGCGCGTTCGTGCTGGGCCAGGCCGGGCTGCTGTCGGAACGCCGCGCCACGACCCACTGGGTGCATGCGCAGAGCCTGAAGGCTTTGCATCCCACCACGCGGGTGGAGGAGGATCGCATATTCATTATCGACGAGCATGTCTGGACCTCCGCCGGGCTTACGGCCGGGCTGGATATGGCGCTCGGCATGGTGGAGAAAGATCTGGGCGCGGAGGTGGCGCGCAGCGTGGCGCACCTGCTGGTGATGCACCACCGCCGCTCAGGCGGCCAGACGCAGCACTCGGAAATGCTGATGCTGTCGCCGCGCAGCGATCGCCTGCAGTCTGCGCTGGAATATGCCCGTAAAAACCTCAGCAAATCCCTCAGTATTGAAGAGCTGGCCGATGCGGTGCACGTCAGCGCCCGTCAGCTCAGCCGCCTTTTTCGCTCCGAAACCGGTAAGTCGCCTGCTAAAGCGATTGAAGGCCTGCGGCTCGAAAACGCCAGGCTGTTGATTGAACAGAGTCGGCTGTCGATGGAGGTTATCGCGCGTGAATCGGGCTTCCGCGACCGCCGTCATATGCGGGAAGTGTTTATCCGCGGCTATGGTATTCCTCCGCAGGCGCTGCGTACCGGCAAAGCCTGATCGCTTCTCCCCCTCCGTTTTCCGCTTCTCTTTCTTCCGCATGATGGCCGGTTTTCCGGTCATCATGATGTCCGAAATCACTACCCTCTGCGTCAGTCGCGACATCGCCTGAATGCGTATTCTGAATTCACCCGCCCGATAACTGACAAGGTGAACAGTATGACGCAGCAAAAAGAGATCCACCGCGGCACGGCCGTCGTAACAGGTGCCTCAACCGGCATGGGCGCGCTCTACGCGGGCCGCCTGGCGCGCATGGGTTACGACCTGATTATGGTGGCGCGCAACCATAACCGCCTGAACCAGCTGGCGGAGCATATCACCACCGACAGCGGCCGCAGCGTCGAGGTCGTGGCGGCTGATTTAGGCGATGCCGCGCAGCTCGCCGCGCTGGAAGAGAAGCTGCGGCAGGACGCCAGTATCACCCTGCTGGTGAATAACGCTGGCATCGGCACGCATACCCCGCTGCTGCAGAGCAATGCCGAACAGATGACCGCGATGATCAACCTTAACGTCACGGCGCTGACCCGCCTGACCTACGCCGTGGTGCCGGGATTCGTCGCCAGAGGCCGTGGCGCCATCATCAATATCGCCTCCATCGTCAGTATCGCGCCGGAGCTGCTGAACGGCGTCTACGGCGGCAGCAAGGCCTACGTGCTGGCGTTTTCCCAGTCGCTGCATCACGAACTGGCAGATAAAGGCGTTCAGGTGCAGGCGGTCCTGCCCGGTGCCACCGCTACGCCGTTCTGGGACAACGGCGGCCTGCCGGTTAGCCAGCTTGACCCAAAAATCGTTATGAGCGCGCAGGAGATGGTTGACGCCGCACTCACAGGATTTGCCCGCGGCGAGCTGATCACTATCCCCTCTCTGCAAAACGAAAAGCTGTGGAGGGACTACGAACAGGCGCGCCAGGCGATGATCCCGCATCTTGGCAGCGACGCGCCCGCTGAACGCTATCAGCTCGTTTCTTTGCACTGACTGACCCTGACAACTTCACGACTCCACCACGTTTATCTGAAGGAATATGACCATGAAACTGACTAACAACACTGTTTTCATCACCGGCGGCACCTCTGGCATTGGCCGCGCGATGGCCGAGAAGTTTCATCAGCTGGGCAACCAGGTGATTATTTCCGGCCGCCGCGAAGCGCTACTGAAAGAGGTCACCGCCGCCAGCCTAGGCATGGATTACATGGTGCTGGACGTGACGAACGCCGACAGCATCAAAGCCGCCGCGCAGAGCGTCCTGACGCGCTACCCGGCGCTGAACGTGGTGATTAACAACGCCGGCATCATGCCCTTTGATAATGCCGCAGGCGAGCTGGATGACGAACAGGCGGTGACCCTGCTCAATACCAATATTCTCGGCCCGGTACGCGTCAGTGCCGCCTTTATTGAACATCTGAAACAGCAGCCGGACGCGGTGCTGATCAACAACAGCTCGGTGCTCGCCTTCCTGCCGCTGGCGACCAATGCGCTCTACTCCGCCACCAAAGCGGCCATTCACTCGTACACCCTGTCGCAGCGCTTCCTGCTGCGCGATAGCGGCGTTCAGGTGATTGAAATCTCCCCGCCGTGGGTCGATACCGACCTGATTTACAAGAGCGGCGATCCGCGCGCCATGCCGCTGGAAGACTTTATCCGTGAAACGTTCGACAAGCTGGGCACCGACACCATTGAAGCTATCGTTGACCGCGTGCTGCCGGTGCGGGATAACCCAGGCGCGAACGAGCACGCGCTGGTGAATCAGTTTAACCAGTCCGTCGCTGATAACCCGATTCCCGTCCAGTAACACCCTCAGGGGCGATAAGCCCCTGCTTTAGCCGGAGCTGAATCATGAACGCTGCTGTTTCGTCTTCCCAGCGCCGCGCCTTGCGCGCGCTGAGCATCGCCTACTTCGTGCAGGCAACCGGCGCGCTCTCGGTCGCTGGCAGCCTGCCCGCGATTTCTGCCGCCTGGCACTTAACGGATCCGCAGAGCGCGCGTCTGCTGAGTATTTTCGGCCTGACCTTTGCGCTGGCCGCACCGCTGGCGCAGGTGTTTTTTGGTCATTTTCGCCGCCGCCAGCTGGTGTTGTCGGGGATGTTGCTGTTTGGCCTGGGCGCATTCGCCTTTGCGCTCTCGCCCGGCTACTCCGCGCTGGTGGCATCACGGGTGCTGATGGGGATCGGGGCGGGTTTTATCGGCCCGGTGCTGGTGGCGCTCGGTTCGGAACTGGTGCATGAGCAGCAGCGCGGTCGGGCTATCGGCATGGTGCTGCTGGGCGTCTCGATGGCGAGCCTTGCCGGTATCCCGCTCGCGGCCTGGGTGGCCGCTCTGTGGGGCGCGAAAGCGCTGTTTGCCCTGATCGGGCTGGCCAGCCTGCTGAGCGGACTGAACATCTTGCTGAGCGTGCCGAATGAGAGCGTGGGCGTGCGTATACGTCTTGCCGAGGTGGCTGGCGTGCTGGCCGAGGGTAAGTTGCTCTCTGCCTTTCTGGTGGTGTTTTTTATTACCTCAGGCGTCTACAGCTTTTATGCGTTTATCGCGCCGCTGATCCGCGATACCTATGCCGGTGGCCCTCATACCGTTTCCGCCGCGCTGGCGGTGCTGGGCGTGGCGGGCGTGCTGGGAAACCTTTACGTTACGCGCGTGGCGTCCCGGCTGCGCGCCGAACAGCTGCTGATGAGGGGCATGGCTCTGCTTATCTTCGATACCCTGCTTATCGCCCTTCTGCCTAAGCTGTCAGCCCTGCTGCTGCTGGCGCTGATCTTCTGGGCGTTCGCCACCGATCTGCTCTGGCCCAGCCAGCAGCGTCGGATCGTGGAGCTGTCGTCGGCCCGTCATCGCGGTATCGCGCTGGCGCTCACCAGCGCCTTTATGTTCGGCGGCATGGGTTTCGGCTCGGCGGTCGCCTCCTGGATCTATCCCTCAGCCGGTTTTTATGGGCTGGTGGTGTTTTCCGTCGGCTTTATCCTGCTTGCGCTTCTCAGCCTGAGAATTTCAGAGCGGCTGCGAAAGCGCGCCTTTACGCCAGCCAGAGCCGCCTCTCTCTGCGAAAGCGATTAACCGTTTTAGTGCGCTTCTGTCGCCCCTTTTTCGATCGGGGCGCTGTCAGCTTCTACGCTTACACATGCAAAAGGCGACAAGCTTCCTTTCATTAAAACCAGACGGAGAGATCTATGCATAACAGGCATGTACTTTTGGTGGGCGCGAGCGGCGTAGTCGGCTTTGCCGCTCACGATGCCTTTCATCACGCTGGCTGGCGCATCACCACGCTGGGAAGATCGCCGCAGAGCCCTCACGCCTCTCCCCACCTCAGCGCAGATCTGAGCTCCGCAGAGGATCTCAGCAAACACCGCCAGGCGTTCGAATCGGTTACCCATATCTTTTATGCCGCCCTGCGCCAGGACCCTAATCCTGGTGTAGAAGCGGATATCAACGCGCTGATGTTTGAAAATCTGATTGAGGCGGTTCGTTCCGCCGGGTCGGCGTTGCAGCACATTATTTTCGTTCAGGGCGGAAAGGTTTACGGCGCACATCTGGGCGTTTACCGCACGCCGGCGCGGGAAGAGGACAGCCGTCATTTTCCGCCTAACCTCTATTTCCGCCACGAAGACTACGCCAGGAAAGTGGGCGATGAAGCGGGGATCGGCTGGACGGCGCTGCGTCCGGATATCGTTATCGGCCACTCCTTTGGCTCGCCGATGAACCTGGGCAATCTGATCGGCGTCTATGGCACGCTGTGCCGTGAAACCGGCACTGCCCTGCACTTCCCCGGCCCTGATGACGCCTGGCGCAATACGCTGGTCAACATCACCGACAGCCGCATTCTCGGTCAGAGCGCCATCTGGGCCGCCGAAAACGGGAAATATGGCGCGTTTAATATCACTAACGGCGATGTCTTTCGCTGGAGCCACGTCTGGCCGAAACTGGCCGACTGGTTCGGCGTGCCCGTCGGGGAGGCGCAGCCGATTTCGCTGAGCGAGCGACTCAGCGCGCTTAAACCGCTCTGGTCTTCGATTGCCGATAAAGCGCAGCTAAAAGAGCGGGATATCGACCGGCTGGCGCTGGGGGGCTTTGGCGATTTTATTTTTCACGTAGAGAAAGATGCCATATTCGATGTGACCAAAGCGCGTCAGGAGGGCTTCGATGCAATGATCAAACGCTCTGATGAGGTGCTGATTGAACATCTGGACGCGATGCGCAGCAGCAGGCTGATCCCTTAAGCCTGAGTAACACGGCGATGCCTTTCGGCATCGCCGTTGTGCGTTAGTCGATCAGCTTATCAAGGGAGAGCGGCAAATCGCGCACGCGCTTGCCGGTAGCATGATAGACCGCATTGCTGATGGCAGCCGCCATGCCCACAATGCCCAGTTCGCCGACCGCTTTGCCACCCATCAGGGTAGCGTGGTAGTCCGGTTCGCCGACGTCGATGGCGACGATCTCCGGCACGTCTGCATTCACGGCGATCAGGTAGTCCGCCAGATTGTTATTAATCACGCGCGCGTTGCGCGGATCAATCACGCCCCCTTCCAGCAGCGCCTGGCCCAGCCCCATCACCATGCCGCCGATCCACTGGCTGCGCGCCAGCTGGGGATTATAGAGACGGCCGCTGTCAAACGCGGAGACCAGCCGTTTAACCCGCACGGTGCCAAAATCTTCGTCTACCCGCACCTCGACGAACTGCGCGCCCCAGCTGTGCGCGGAGAACGCCTCCGGCCGCGTCATTTTCGACATGGAGTGCACCGCCTGATCGCGATCTTCTTCGCTCTCATCCGGCGAGAAGGTGCCGGAGAGCACAGAGAGCGTAAGCGAATCATTCAGCTTCACCAGTTTGTCATAGCTGACCGCGCGCTCGGGCTGGCTTTTCACGCGCACTGCGCCATCGCGTAGCACCAGCTGCTCGCGCTCAACCTGGAACAGCGGCGAACCGGGCGATTCGGTCGCCAGCGTGAAGAGTTTTTCGCGCATCGCTTCCGCGGTCTTATGCACTGCCGCGGTGAGATTGCCCGCCAGCTGCGAACCGCCCGCCACGCCAGCGCGCGGCAGATCGGTGTCGCCCAGCTCGACGCGGATCTGCCTGGAGGGAATTTGCAGCACCTCGGCGGCGGTCTGCGCCAGAATGGTATAGGTGCCGGTGCCGATGTCCGCCCCGGCGCTCTGCACCACCAGGCTGCCGTCGCTGTGGAAAATCAGTTTTGCTTCGGCGGGCGAGCGGCTGACCGGATAAGTGGCGGTCGCCATTCCCCAGCCAATCAGCTCCCGCCCTTCACGCATTGAGCGCGGCGCCATGCTGCGTTTATCCCAGCCAAACGCCTCGGCGGCGGCGGCGTAGGCCTCTTTCAAACGGCGCGTGCTCCAGGGCGCATTGAGCTGATAGTCGTGATCGGCCCAGTTGCGCAGGCGAAACGCCAGCGGATCGATCCCCAGTTCATAAGCCATCTCATCCATGGCGACTTCCAGGCCATAGGTGCTCGGGTTCTCTCCTGGCGCACGCATCCAGCCTGGCGTGACGGTGTTGATCGCCGCGACGTAGTGACGCGAATAGACATTCGGCACCGCGTAGAGACGACCTGTCGCTTTGTTGGTGCCCTCTGCGAAGGTATCGATCATCGAGGTATCGCTCAGGCCGTCATGGATAATCGCCAGAATTTTGCCGTCGCGCGAGGCGCCCATCTCCAGATTTTGAATGGTCGCCGGACGACCACCCAGACCGGTAAAGGTTTGCGGGCGGGTTAAAGAGACTTTGATCGGTCGCCCCAGCGCGCGCGAGGCGACGCAGGCGAGCGCGACATGGGTGTAGGGCACCGGTTTGGAGCCGAAACCGCCTCCCACATAGGGAGAGATAATGCGCACCTGGCTGACGGCGATGCCCAGCCACTCAGCAATCTCCTTCTGGGCGCCCATCACCCACTGGCTCGGCTCCCAGACCGTCATCCGGTCATCCTGCCAGGAAGCGATGCAGGCGTGCGGCTCCATCGGCGTATTATATTCGCGCGGCGTCGCGTATCGCGCGTTGATCCTCACTTCCGCCTGCGCCATCGCCTGATGGGCATCGCCGAGATCGATATTGGTCGAGCTGTTTTCTTTGCGTTCGGCGCGCGGATCGTCCGGATAAATCAAGGCTGGTTCAGTCTCATATTCCGTTTCTACCAGGCTGGCGGCCCAGGTCGCCTGCTCAAAAGTCTCCGCTACTACCAGGCCGATATTCTGGCCGTTATGAATGATTTTATCGTCCTGGATGGGCGTATAGGTGGACTGCGCCGCGCCGCCGTCGGCGATGCCGGTAGGCTTGTTGATCTTCAGGCTGTTAAGGTGGGTATAGACCGCCAGCACGCCCGGTGCCTGGCGCGCTTTTTCCGTCTCCATGCGGGTAATGCGCCCGCTGGCCACGGTAGACTGGATCACCACGCCGTAGGCGACATTTTCCGGCTGGTATTCCACTGCATATTTAGCCTGACCGGTTACCTTGACCACGCCGTCGCCGCGCTCGCGCTTTTCGCCCAGCGCCTGAAAGTTTTTTTCTGCCGTATCCATTATTTATCCTCTCTGTTCGGCCAGTTAAGCCATGCCGCCCGCTTTCATCAGCGCGCGGGCGATGGCGCGCGGCGCCAGCAGCTTTTTATGCTGGTTTTGCGGCAGCGCTTCGGCGTCCTGCACCACCAGCTCGGCGGCGCGACGCAGGGTCTGCTCGCTGAATGGCTGACCGCGCAGCGCGCCTTCAACGTGTCGGGCGCGCCAGGGTTTGGTGGCCACGCCGCCGACGGCGATGCGCAGGTCGCGGATGCGATCGCCATCCAGCTCAATGCCGACAGCCGCGCTGGCGGCGGCAAACTCGTAAGAGCTGCGATCGCGCACCTTCAGATAATGGGAATGGCGCAGCGCAGCGGTTAACGGCAGCTCCACCGCCACGATCATCTCATCCGCCGCCAGATCGTGCTCCAGGTGCGGCGTGTTACCCGGCAACAGGAAGAATTCATCTACGGGAATACGTCGTTCGCGCTGTGCGGCGTTGCGCACGATCACCACCGCATCAAAGGCGGTCAGCGCGACTGCCAGATCGCCGGGATAGACTGCAATACAGCTTTCGCTGGTGCCCAGAATGGCATGGTTGCCATTTACGCCGTCGCGCGCGGCGCAGCCAGAGCCGGGCTGGCGCTTATTGCAGGCGGAAAAGGTATGCGGGTCGCGGAAATAGACGCAGCGGGTACGCTGCAGCAGATTGCCGCCTATCGAGGCCATATTGCGCAACTGTGGCGACGCCGCCTGCCAGAGACTGTCATAAATCGCGGGCGCGGATAGCTGACATTCAGGATGGTTCTCCACCTCGCTCATGCGCGCCAGCGCGCCGATGCGCAGCGTATCCGCCGTAAAGGTAATTTCACGCATCTCCGCCAGCTGGTTGATATCGATCAGCGCGGCAGGCTGTTCGACATCGCACTTCATCAGGTCGATTTGGTTCGTACCGCCCGCCAGAAAGCGGCTGTTTTCGCGCTGTTTCTGGCGCAGCGCCTCATCCACGCTGCCGGTGGCAACGTAATCAAATGGATTCATGTTGCCTCCTTGCTGAGATCGGCGGCCGCCTGCTGGATCGCCTCGACAATATTGGGATAGGCGCCGCAGCGGCAGAGGTTGCCGCTCATATATTCCCGAATTTCCTCTGGCGAACCGGCGTGACCTTCGTCGATGCAGGCCACGGCGGACATGATCTGGCCTGGCGTACAGTAGCCGCACTGAAAGGCGTCGTACTCCAGAAAGCGCGCCTGTACCGGATGCAGCGTGCCGTCGGCCTGGGCCAGCCCTTCGATAGTGGTGACCGACTGGCCATTAGCCTGTGCCGCCAGCGTCAGGCAGCTCAGCACGCGTTTGCCGTTAATATGCACCGTACAGGCGCCGCACTGACCCTGATCGCACCCTTTCTTGGTGCCGGTAAGATTGATGTGTTCGCGCAGCGCGTCAAGCAAGGTGACGCGCGGATCGACCAGCAGCGTATGCGGTTGCCCGTTGATCTCCAGCTGTAAATGTAGATTTTCAGACATAGCTCGTTTCCAGTATTTAACGGGTTTTTAAAAGGGATGTTATGCACGTTATGAGGAGATGTAGTGTGGTGTGCAATCCGTTAAGTCTAGACGGCTAAGCGAGGGCGGGGTTGCCTGTTTCTGGAAATCTGTTGCCTGTTTCTCGCCGCGGGCGAGCCTGGCGCTTGAACAGAACGGGGTTGAGGCGTCCGTTACTGGCCTCTTTGTGCGTCATTCGGATAGAGGCTGTCGTCACCTTTACCCCATTCCGGGCGACAGAGGCGGAAGTCCTCTCCCGGTAAAAAGGGAACCGGCCGCGCTGGCGGGTTCCCTGGCTGGGCGTAGCAGGCGAGCCTCAGACAACCTCGGCGATAGCGTACTCGCGGGCGATGGCGCGGGTTTCTTTACCCCACGTCGATGCTTTGGTTCTGACCTGATGAGCGTCGAAGGTTTCCTGACTGGTGAACAACTCCTCAACTGACCAGATTAAGGGATCGTCGGTTTCCCTGACCTCAAAAGCGAGGCATCCCGCCTCTTCCTTCGTCAGCCTGATGTGCTCAGGAAGATAACGGCGCACCAGCGCCGTCTCTTCCCGGTTTTTGCAGATTAAACGGCCAGTAAGCTTTATCACTGTTATCCCTTTCATTGCGTTACGTTTTAGCCGTTTTACACCAGTCTGACGCCTTATAAAAGCCTGACGGCGCTACATTTCACAGCCCGGTTCAGGGTGCGAAAATCGCGCGTACGCAGCCATCTTCTTTATGCTTAAACATCTCATAGCCGCGCGGCGCATCCTCCAGCGAGAAACGGTGCGTCGCCATAAAGGCAGGGTTAAGCTCATTCTTCGCGACGTGCTCCAGCAGCCGATGCATATAGCGCTGTCCATGTTGTTGCGCGGTACGGATAGTCAGGCTTTTGTTAATCATCAGCCCCAGCGGAAACTTATCCATCACGCCGTAAACGCCAAGGATAGCGATATTGCCGCCCTTCCGGCAGGCGTAGAGCGCCTGACGCAGCGCGGCGCCGACGTCGGTTTCCAGATGCAGCAGCTGTTTGGTTTTATCGTAAACCTGGGTAAGGCCTTCGCCGCGCGCCTCCATGCCGACAGCGTCGATACAGCTGTCCGGGCCGCGCCCGCCGGTGAGCTCCAGCAGCGCCTCGTTGATATCGACCTGGGTGTAATCGAGCGTAATGCTGCCTGCATAGTCGCGCGCCATCGCCAGGCGTTCCGGATAGCGGTCGATGCCGATGACCTGATGCGCGCCCATCAGCCACGCGCTTTGCTGCGCCATTAAGCCAACGCCGCCGCAGCCCCACACCACTACCGTATCGCCAGGGTGGATATTGCAAAAATCGGCACCCATATAGCCGGTCGGAGCCGCATCGGAGAGAAAGAGCGCCTGCTCGTCGGTTACGCCTTCCGGCACCACAAAACAGTCGTTATCGGCAAAAGGCACGCGAACATATTCAGCGTGCGAGCCTGCATAGCCGCCGAACGCGTGGCTGTAGGCATAAATGCCGCCGGTAGGGTGTCCCAGCACCGTTTCGCCTTTCTCCCACTGCGGATTGGTGTTGTCACAGCAGGATGGCAGCTGGTGCTGACAGTACCAGCAGGAGCCGCACGAGATAAACGAGGGAACCACGACGCGATCGCCGCGACGGATCTGTTTTACCGCGCTGCCAACCTCCACCACTTCGCCCATAAATTCATGGCCGAGAATATCCCCTTCGCGCATGCTCGGGATCAGCCCGTCGATTACGTGCAAATCAGAGCCGCAGGTGGTGGTTAAAATAACGCGAATAATCGCATCATGCGGATTAAGCAGGCCCGGATCGGCCACCGTTTCAACGCTGAGATCGTTTACGCCGTTCCAGCAGAGTGCGCGCATCTATTTCTCCTTATCCTGACGTTCGGCATGTCGGCCAGCGGGCTGACCATCAAGCGTGGGGATCTCGCCGGTTTCGGCCAGACTTTTAAATCGGTGCAGCGCCTTGCTGGCGATCTCTTTGGGCAGCAGGTCGAAGAAGGTCGTGACCTTTTTACCCAGCGCGCCCCCCGGCGGCGTGAAACGCAGCGTCAGCGACAGCTCGGTTCCCCACTCACCCGGCGCCGGGCGCAGCAGCAGTTCGCCTTCGTTAGGGATATCTGCCCCTTCCAGAGACTGCCAGGCGATGATCTCTCCCGGTTGCGCCTCAACAATGCGGCTCTCCCAGGAGTAATGTTTGCCGAGCGGGCCATCGACCTGCCACAACGCATCGCTTTTGTTAACGGGCGTAACGGTCGCAAAATGGCTCATAATGCGGGGCAAGGTGTCAGGCTCCAGCCAGAGGGCAAAAAGGTCAGTAGCGGGACGCCCGACGGTTATCCAGCGGCGTAGCGTAAGCACGTCGGCAACAGCATCAGGTTTTGATTTTTTGGCCAAAGGATCCTCCTGTAAGGCGCAAACAGCCATTAACATAGTTTGAGTTAAGTCCAGAGGATCGGATATTGCGAGCGAAACCGCAGGCGGGAGGGGGAATTCTGGCGCGCAGAAAAAAGCCGGGAATGCTCCCGGCCGGGTTTATTGCTGGCTGTCCTGCCAGTGTCGTTCGCAGTGTTCGCGCGCTTCGGCGGGCAGATCGCGCAGTTCCGGCAGGCTGTCGCCAGAACCGTAGTCCATCGCCACTGCGACCTCTTTTTGCTCATCACGCGCGGCGAAACTGAGCTTCTCGTCCAGCTTGCGCCACTCCCCATCCTCTTGCCGGTAAATCAGCGCATAGACAGGCGTCTTTTCATCGTCGCCGTAAATCTCATATTTCTGTGCCCCTTCACCTTCAGAACCAAACTGCAGAGTGTCAATCAATACGGAATCGGCCATGTTTTTCTCCTCGGTCACCAGAAAATAAGCATAGCCTATTGCCCGGAGCAGATACGCCCTGGCAGAAAGAGGGCCAGCGTTTTGGCTGGCGCAGCATCCTTGTCGGGGCTCTGCCTCAGTTAAATAGAGCAATCCCGGAAGCGCTGGCATTTATCTCAGGGATGCGTTTAAAAGAAATGAACATGGTATTTTTACAACGGATGTTAACGAATATTTATAAGCGAATGCGTAACGGGGACAAATAATAAAAATGACAATACGAAAACCTTACTCAAAATTTATCTCATTTAACATTGATCATTATTCTGGAATAACAATATAATGGTCACATATATGATCTTTTCGACCACTTTGTTAAATTAATAAGTAACAGTAAATTTTTATTTTAACATTAACACGTAACAGGAGTTTTTAAGGGAACAGCTATTTATCAATTATTTTCAAATATCTCTCGCCAGTTCTGACAGTTAGAACGATTTGGGATGCTTATAAGCTAAAGGAAGACCCCCAAACGGAAGGGAAACGAAAAAGCTTTCCTCCCGGTGATGGAACCAACATAAACCAATGCATTTACCTGAACGATTGCGATATGAATCTTATCGGAACAGGTCACTGTGCATTATAAAATTTATCTCAGTAAAGGATGTCTGAATATGAAAATTGTCATGTTGAATAAAACTGCTGCCGGTCTGTTTTTATTAACAGCATGCAATGCGGCTTTCGCCAGCACCACAACAGCCGATGTCGGTGGCGGCACTATCACCTTTTACGGTTCAGTAACCGATGCAACCTGTAATGTTACGACGAATAGCGGAAGCGACTTTTCCGTTGATCTGAATCCCGTTACGACAAGCGATCTGGGAACAACCGCTGGAGTTATCAGCACCAATGCCAAACAGTTTACGTTGAACATCGACGGCTGTTCTGGCTTTGACAGCACCAGCACGGCTGCGCAAACGCTTATGATTACCTTCTCAGGCGGAAATGTCTCTGACGATAACACCTACCTGAAAAACGGCTCGGGTACGGCCAGCGGCGTGGGGATTGGCATTACCAAAGATGGCAGCACGCTGGTAGCGTTGAACACGGCGTTAGATACCGGTATGGCGACGACCTCTTCTGACGGCACCACTTATGATACAGCGCCTGCGTCAGGCACGCTGAGTTACTACGCCAATTACTATAACTACGGCGGCTCATCCGTCGCTGCGGGGTCTGTCGTCACCACAGCGACCTACACCTTTACCTATGAGTAATTAAGAAGGATCAGGACGATTAGCGATGGCAAGGATGTCATATTTTAAGGACAGAAAATGAAGACCCTTTCCTGTGGATTATTACTGCTTACTCTCTCCGCTCATGCAAGCGCCAGCGTGGTGATGAATAATACACGCGTAATTTTTCCGAGCGACAAAGAAAGCGTTAATGTCCAGCTTATTAATAAGTCAGCGGAAGGCCATCTTGTTCAGTCATGGGTGGATAATGGAAATCCCAACGAGAAACCTGAAAATCTCAGATTACCCCTGGCTGTGGTTCCCGCTGTTGTTAAAATTGGGGCTGGTGATGGTCAAATTCTGACGGTTGTTAAAAGTAACCTTGCGGCCGCGCTGCCCGCCGACCGTGAGACCCTGTTCTGGCTTAACTTTATTGATATCCCTCCGCAGCCAAAAGATAAACGCGGAAACTTTATCCAGTTCGCTGTCAGGAATCGGGTAAAGGTTTTTTACCGCCCGGCGGCTCTTAACGTCCGTCAAATCGACGTGCAAACCCACCTTCAAATAAAGCGAGAAGGCAATAACGCCTGCGTTAATAACCGCTCGCCTTATTTTATTACTGCGGCTGGATTAAGTAACGTTCAAAAAGGAAGCCAAAAAGACAACTTACTTAAAAAAACACTGCTCATTAAACCATTCAGCTGCGCACCACTGGATAATTCCATTGCTTACGTTAGTAAGAGACAGACCTGGTTGACTTACTTAGATGACTTCGGGACACTCAGAACTGTCAGCATTCCTGTAATATGAAAAGAAGAACGGATTGTTATAAAGTTACCTTACTATTTCTTGGTACGCTGTATTCAGCAATCGTTTATGCGGACGACGAGTTTAACCCTGGATTTCTGGTTGGCAGCGCTGTTAATACTCGTATATCAGAAGCGAAGAATACGATTTCCCCAGGCGTCTATAAGGTTGATGTCTATGTGAATAAAGAGTGGAAAGGTAACTATCAGCTAAAGGTCGCAGAGGGCAATGATCTCTTTATTCAAAAAGCGGACTTCTTTAAGTTTGACATCAAAACCGAGGCAACGTCAGAAACCTCGCCCTCAACTAATGCGCAGGGTTGGGTTTTATTAACTCTCTTTCTTAAGGAGAGTGAGTTCAAGTTCCGTCAAAACACATTCCAGCTTGATATTACCGTGCCTCAGGCAAGGATTATCGTGCACGACAAAAACTGGATGCCCCCTGAACAGTGGGATAAGGGCATTACAGGTTTGTTCACCAACTATAACCTTATTTACACTGACGGGAACTATAAAAACAGCAGCGATCAGTCTTCGCTTTATGTGACGTTGAACAGCGGTTTTAATATTGCAGACTGGCACTTACGTGATAAATCCTATTATTATCACAACAAAAGCAATTCCAGCTGGATCACGCGCGCCCGCTATCTGGAAAAATCGTTTCCCGCGATAAATTCTACGGCAAAAGCAGGCGAGGACTACACCAGCTCGGACTGGTTTGACAGCTTCAAGTTCCGGGGCGTGGCTCTTATAAAAGATCTCTCTATGCTGCCCGACAGCTATCGTCTCTATATGCCTGTCGTCAGAGGCGTTGCGGAAAGCAATGCAGTAGTTAAGGTGATCCAGAACGACAAGATCGTTTTTCAACAGAGCGTTCCTGCCGGCCCCTTCGAGTTCGCCGACCTGATGCCGACTGGCTCGCGCTCGGATCTGAGCCTGGTGATTGAATACGCTAATGGCAAAAAGACAACAGCGATAATCCCCTATTCCGCGTCAGGCAATCTGTTGAGAAGCGGCAGCTCCGACTGGGCCTTATACGCAGGCAAATTCAAAAGCGATTACTATTTTAAAAACAGCAATTTTGTGCAGGCGGAATATTCACGGGGGTTAAATAACTCTCTGACGATAGTCGCAGGCTCTATCACAGGCGAAAATTATCAGTCTGGCCTGGCAGGCGCAGGGCTGTTGATTCCTTATCTAGGAACGTTAACCACAAGCTACCAATACGCCCGTGCTAAGGCTTCTGGCGCACACGCGCGTGGAGGCAAGGCCAGAATTTCGCTGAACAAATATTTTCCGACAAGAACCTCAATCACTGTCTCAGCGACCCATAATGAAAAAAATTACCTCACGCTAAGCCAGTCAGATTCCGCAGCGCAGTATGTCTCTGCGCAAACTGGCTACCGTGTGCAAGAACAAAACAGCTTCAGCGCGGCGATCGACCAACGCCTTCCTGAGGGGTATGGTTCGCTTAATGCGAGTATTTACGCCACAGGCTACTGGAATACCAGTAAAACATCTCGCCAGTTTAGCCTGGGCTGGAGCAACAGCTATAACCAGATATCCTGGACAGTCAATGCGGGTAGACGTATTTATACCGACTCTTCGCTTCTGGAGCAGGAGAAACGAACCGCCGTTTATCACGATGAGAGCTACGGCAGCATTAGCGTCAGCATTCCCTGGAGCATTTTTAACCACAACGGAACGATAACCGCGGCGTCAAACGTTCAGGGAAGCCAGCATTCGTCCTCTGTCGGCTGGAATGAGACGGTCTCTGAACGATTGCGATATAACCTGCTGGCCAGTAGCAAGAGCAGCGATCGCGCGTCGTCCAGTGGCTACGTTTCCTATACCTCCCCCTGGTCGACCCTGACTGGCAACCTGGCTCAGAGCAGAAACTCAACGCAGTATGGTTTCAGCGCCTCAGGCAGCCTTCTGTTATCACAGCATGGTCTGCTGGCCTCTCCGCAAACGGGCAACCACTTCGTCATTATTGACGCGCCGGGGATCGCGGATGCGAAAGTGAATGGCAATGCCAGTATCGTAACGAATAGCGCGGGTAAGGCGCTGTTGCCCTACGCTACGCCGTGGCGCAAAAACACGCTCTATCTGAATGCGGATTCTGCCAGCGATATTGAGGGGAATATTAAAAAAGTTGCCCCGTGGAAAGGCAGTATTTCTTACGTTAAGTACATTACCGACACGCGAAAAACCTTCTCTTTACGCGCCACTAATAATAATGGCGCACCGCTGACGTTCGGCGCCTCTCTTTATGACAAACAGGGTAATGAACTGGGCTATGTCGCTCAGGGCGGGCTTATTCATATCAAAGCGGACACATTGCCCGACTCAATACGCGTTCAGACAGATAAGACGCACGCCTGCCTCATAGAGGAGGTTGTGCTGACTGGGGATAATATATGCAAAAATTTATAAATCGTTTGCTGTGGATCCTGCTTTTTGCAGCAGGTATCAGCGCAGTGTCAGTGACGCCAGCTTTAGCTATCGGGAGCTGCGATCCCAATAATATCTCATCGGGTAACAACTCCGTGGCGCTTTCAACGATTAGCGATATCGACCTTGCAACGATGTTGTCGCTGACTAATAGCTATTCGCTGACAACCAGCTCTAACTTTAGCGGTTATAAGTTAGTCTGTATCCTGAGCGGTGAGACGCTTCAATATCGAAACGGTATTGAGGGGGGCTATACCGTTAAGTTTACCAGCGGCGATGTGGATACTTATATCAAATTTACTGCCTCTCTCTCCGTTAACAATAAGTATTTCGACAGTGGTCTTATCAGTACTAGCTATTCTGCTTCGGATTTTGATACTGAGATAACCTTAACGGCGGAACTCGTAACAGGTTCTGATTATGATGTCGCCAGTACCAGCGGCAGCGTTGAGATCCCACTGCTGTATCTTACAAGTTCAAGCTATAGCAAAACGTATTCTACCGCCAGCGCGCTGCGGAGTCAGGTCTCTACCCGGGCTGCCGCAGCGGCATCATCATATTACGATCTAAAAGGATTCGCCTCGGTTAATGTCTCGTTCTCACCGGTCAGCACCACCTGCGTTATTGAAAACCAAGAATTTACACTGCCTTCAACCACGCTGTTTGCTATTCAGTCCGGCGAGACTTCCGATACACAATTTACTATTCCTGTTACCTGTAGCGGCAGCCTAAACAGTCTGGCGACAAAGACCTTCAATCTGAGAGCCTACAGTGGCGATATCGTTGACGCCACGCGCTATATTATCAGGAACGCGTCATCAACCTCTTCGGGGATCGGCTTTCAGCTGTTTAATGATACGGCCGATCCGCTGGTATTCAGCGCCAGTTATGACTCAAGCTCAACGTCGCTTGCTTCAATGACACAAGGTTCAGATTTGATCACCTCGCTTACCTCATTGAATATCGGTGCGCGCTATAAAATTTACGATAGTTCTTCCGCAACGCCCGGAACCGTTGTAGGCACCATAACGATTTATATGGAGTATGACTAACTCGCCTGGTTAAAGCTCTCCCAGGCGAGACGGCAAAAAGATTTTTTATAATTCAGGTTTCTTATCTCTTCGTCCGGCACTTATCATTCCCCCTAAATGGCTCGCTTTCAGCGCGACAATGTGCGCGCCCTGCCGTTTTTATACGACTCACGCGATGCGGCTGCCTGTACGATGACATCAGGCAACGAACATAACGGAAACAGAGGTAACGGATGATGTCCCAGAAGAAAGCAACGCTTATCGGTCTGATGGCCATTGTGCTGTGGAGCGCGATTGTCGGGCTGATAAAAAGCGTTAGCGAAGGGTTCGGCCCGGTCGGTGGCGCGGCGCTAATCTATAGCTGTAGCGCGTTGTTGCTGCTCTTTACCCTTGGCTTTCCCGATCTACGCACCTTTCCGCGGCGTTATCTGATCGCTGGCAGCATTTTATTTGTCTGTTACGAACTTTGCCTGTCGCTGTCGCTCGGCTTTACCCACAGCGGTCGTCAGGCGATTGAAGTCGGCATGGTGAATTATCTCTGGCCGAGCATGACTATCGTGCTGACGGTTATCGTCAACCGCCAAAAAACCAGCCTGTTTATCGTTCCCGGCGTTCTTCTTGCTGTCGCGGGTATAGGTCGCGTCCTCGGTGGCGAGAACGCCTTTTCGCTGAGCGAGATTGGCAATAATGTTATGGAGAATCCGCTCAGCTACGGGCTGGCATTTAGCGGCGCGGTGATCTGGGCGATCTACTGCGTGGCGACGAAAAAAATCGCCAACGGCAGTAACGGCATCACGCTGTTTTTTATATTAACCGCGCTGACGCTGTGGGTGAAATTTCTGCTGTCGCCACAGCCCGCTTTTATTTTCTCGCCGCAGTCGCTGAGCGCGCTTGCGCTGGCCGCCATTGCGATGAGCTTCGGCTACGCCGCCTGGAACACCGGCATTCTGCACGGAAACGTTAATCTGCTGGCCGCTGCTTCCTACTTTATTCCGGTTATTTCCTCTTTGCTGGCCGCGGTTATCCTTAACTCGCACCTGACGTTATCGTTCTGGCAGGGTACGGCAATGGTCAGCCTGGGTTCACTGATCTGCTGGTGGTCAACCCGAACCGCTGGCAGTAAAAAAGCCGCGCGGGAGACGTCATAACGTTTCGTGTTAATAAAGCCATGCAGCGGCGAATAACGTGTAAAACGGTGTGGCGGAGTCAATCCGCCATATCTCTGGCGCACAAATTTACAACAATAAGAAAACAGGTCCGAATATTTCAATAAGAAATACGCGTATTAATTTACACCCGTTCCCATAATGGATTGGTTGTGTAGAGGATGGTCCCAATAAGCCTGGTTAGTTTCAGGATGAAATGATACTCTTTTTTATGTTACTCACGGTTAATAATGAAGTATTGCCAGCATGTATTTTTCATCCAAAAAATCAATCGCAATTATCTTTGCCTGGGGCCTTGCAGGGTTGTTCTTTATCGTTTTTCTCACCTGTAAAATTCACGCCAAAATTATCCTGCAGACGGCTGCCTGTTTCTGTCACAAAACCTCTGGGCACTATCTCGAATGGTTAACGCATTTGCCCAAACTCGTTTACAGGATACTATTCGAGAAATGTGAGCATAGTTCCGCGCAACGCCACTGATACAGAAAGGATTTAATGAAAAATAAAGCGAAACAATGAATGCCATTTAATCAAAAATAACCATACCAGAAACCCGGCAGAAGAATAGAGAACCACAAACAGAATAATGCCTGTACGTTTATTAGAGAATCGCATTAGCATCCTTTCTAACTTCATCATAAGACTTTCACAAAATGGCAGATTAGCCGGTGCCTCATTTGACATAACATGCTGTGAGTAATTTTTATTATCAGGCAAGAAGCATAAATACCGCTTCAACACGCTATGTGATTCAGCCCTTTATTACTGCCCGCACGTTTTATTATGATCCATGTCAATTCTATCCTGTTCTCGCTTACGCTCTGTTATTCTGTCTCACACCGCCCTACTGTTTAATCCAGGTTTACTCTCCGGGGAATAAACTGGAGTCTGTGATGTATGCACATCATAAAGCATGAAACATACGATTATATGTAACCTTCCTTGCTTGCGCCCATTGCCTGGGCGCTTTTTTATTTCAGTACTCTTTATCGCGTGGTAGATATCAGGAACTGCTGACCATCTTAAGCGCCTGCGCTTTACGCGCCTTCATTCTCCAGACGATCCATAACAACCCAAACCATAGCGGCATGGCGCAAAGCGCGGCCAGCGTGTCCGGGTCGAATACCATAATCACCACCGAGAAGGCGAAAAACAACAGGCTAATCCAGCTCATCACCACGCCTGCCGGCATTTTAAACTGTGACTGTTCATGCAGTTCCGGGCGGTGCTTACGATACGCCAGGTAAGCCACCAGAATCATGCCCCAGCTGTAGATCACCAGAATCGCTGCAAGCGTGGATACAATGGTAAACAGCGTCATAACATTGGGCACCAGGAACAGCAGCAGCGTTCCGCTCAGCATGCAGAAGCAGGAAAAGAGCAGGCTGCGTACGGGAATACGGGTGCTTCTGGAAAGTATGCGAAATTGCCAGTGCGCATGTTTTTCTACCGACAGACCGTAGAGCATACGGGTACTGGAATAGACGCCGCTGTTAGCGGACGACATTGCAGAAGTAAGCGCCACAAAGTTGATAATCGCGGCGGCGGCAGGCAAACCGGCTTTATCAAACAGGGTGACAAAAGGGCTGACGTCTGGGGAAATCGCAGCCCAGGAGGTGACGGCGATAATAACGACCATCGACAGCATATAAAAAATGATAATACGCAGCGGAATGGCGTTAATCGCTTTCGGCAGAATTTTCTCCGGGTCGCGCGTTTCGGCGGTCATGGTGCCGAGCAGCTCAATGCCGGTATAGGAAAAGATAGCGATCTGAAAGCCAGCCAGAAAGCCTGTCACGCCGTGGGGCAAAAACACCGCTGAGTCCGTCAAATGCTGCAGCGAAGCCTGAACGCCGTCCGGCGAGGTCCAGCCGGTAGCGACCATCCAGATGCCGGTAAAGATCAGCGCAACAATAGTGATTACCTTAATTAGCGCAAACCAGAACTCCGCCTCGCCGAACATCTTTACCGACAGCAGGTTGAACATGCAGAGAATACCCAGGGTGACGAGCGCCGGTATCCAGGCGGACATTTCAGGAAACCAGTACTGCATATAACCGCCGCAAACCACTACGTCGGCGATACAGGTTACGACCCAGCTCAGCCAGTAAGACCACCCCAGATAAAAACTGGCTTTGGGCCCCAGGTAATCCGCGACGAAATCGGCGAAGGAGCGATAGTCGAGTCTGGATAACAGTACCTCCCCCATCGCGCGCATCACCATATACATAAAAAACCCCACCAGCGCATAGATGATGAGGATCGAGGTGCCCGCGACGGCGATATTTTTTCCGGCACCCATAAACAGCCCGGTGCCGATAGCGCCGCCCAGCGCGATCATCTGAATATGGCGCTCGCTCAGCCCGCGCTCCAGCTGCGACGAAGAGGAAGATTTTGCTGACGGCGCGTGCGGTTCTTTTACGGTCATAGCAATTCCTTCTGTGTTAAGGAGAGGTCACGGCGGCAACCTTTTGCGAGGCAACGGCTCAGCGAATCCGCGGCTGTCGCCCCTCTTTTCTCAGCGCTGAAAGTCATAGATGCTCCCCAGCGACAGGATCTGCGTCAGCTCATCCAGCGCCTGGCGGACTTCGCGCAGCAGCTGCGGATCGGCCAGATCGCTGCTGTGCAGCCGATCGCGATAATGTTTTTCTACCCAGCGAGTCAGCTGTTGATAGCGTGCGTCATTCATCAGGCTGCCGCTGTTGACGGCGGCGCGTTCAGCCTCGTTCAACACCACGCGCAGGCGAAGGCAGGCGGGCCCGCCGCCGTTGCGCATACTTTCACGCAGGTCGAACAGCTGCACCTCGTCAATCGGCGAGCCGGGACGCTCCGTCAGAAGGTTAAGATAGCGCCAGACATTTTCGCGCTGGCGGCACTCTTCCGGCACGACAATCAACATTTTCCCGTCAGGCTTGCTCAGCAGCTGACTGTTAAACAGGTAAGAGGCGACCGCATCCTCCAGCGAAACCTGTTCCTCCGGCACTTCGACACTCTCAAAAGGTAAACCCAGCGCGGCGCTCTTCTCCCGTAGCTGGCTGAGGAGACGATCCTGATCGAGAAAAGCGCGCTGATGGTGAAACAGTACATGCCGGTTGCTTACCGCGATGACGTCGTTGTGAAACACGCCGCTGTCTATCGCCGCAGGGTTCTGCTGAGCGAAAAGGGTATAGTCAGGATTAAGCTGATGCAGGCGCGCGACCGCTTCGCTCGCTTCCAGCGTCTGACGCGCTGGGTAACGCTGCGGCGCCACACCGCCGCCGAACGCGCGACGTCCGTAAACAAACAGCTGAATACCCTGACTACCGTAATCGCCGCAGAAGCGATTATGATTGGCCGCGCCTTCGTCGCCGAAATCGCTCTGCTGCGGCAGCGCGTCGTGATGACAGAAGTGAGCCTCATTATTAAAGGTGGCGCGCAGGATCGCCGAGGTCACCGGCGCCTCGAGAGAGCGATGCAGCTTATTGTTGAGATTCGCCACGGTGAAATGCACCCGACCATCGGCGCTGTCCGCTGAAGGGGACACCGTGGCCGCATTGGCGGTCCACATTGACGACGCGGAGCTCAGCGCAGAAAGAAGATGCGGTGAGGCCGCCGCCGCACGCGCCAGCAGCTGCGTATCGCTGCCGGTAAACCCCAGCGCGCGCAGCGCGTCGACGTCAGGACGCGGCTGCGGCGGCAGAATGCCCTGCACGAAGCCGCGATCCGCCAGTGCTTTCATTTTCGCCAGCCCCTGCAGCGCGGCCTTACGCGGATTCGACAGGCCGTCGCGGTTGTGCAGCGACGCCTCGTTCCCGACCGACAGTCCTGCATAGTGGTGCGTCGGGCCAACCAGCCCGTCAAAATTTGCTTCAAAACCAGACATAAAAACCTCTGTATCAGAAAGGAAGGCCCGGAGAAGACGTGGCGGGCAAGGTCAGGGATTCGCTATCTTCAGGCGAACAGGTGCTCAGTCGCAGGCCGTTGCCCTGGCGCCACTCTCTGGCAATAAAGTGTGCTGCATGGCTCATAACGCATTCTCTTCGGGATTAAGGGAAACCAGGCGCAGCCTGTCAGCGTCGTCGATCTGCATCGCGCGGCGCTGGGCCTCGTTCAGGCAAAGAGAGCGGCCGTCGGCGGCGGGCTGCACCAGTACCGCACAGAAGTGCGCTAAATCATCTCGGGCGACAATACAGGGCGCATTGCCTTCAGCCAGCGTTTCGCCAGCACGGCCGGCAGTCACTACGCGGCTGTCGCGGATGGCGCGAATAGCATCGGTTTCGGCCTCCATTACCGGGCCGGCGTCAAAAATGTCGACCGAGCCGCGCCAGCTGAATCCCTCTTTTTCCAGGATCGCTCTGGCGGGCGCGGTGCGCGGATGCACCTCACCGATAACCCGCTGTGCGGCGGCGGGCAGCAGCGAAATGTAAACCGGCCAGGAGGGCATCAGCTCGGCGATAAAGGTTTTCATGCCGGTGCCGGTCAGGCGATCCGCTTCCGCAAAAGGAATTTCAAAAAAGTGATGACCCAGCGCGTCCCAGAAGGGCGATCTCCCCTCCTCATCCACTACGCCGCGCATCTCCGCAAAAAGGTGGGATGAGAAGAGGTGGCGGTGCGCGGCGATAAACAGCAGGCGCGCTTTAGAGAGCAGCAGACCGTTACGGTTAACCTGATAATCAGGATCGAGAAACAGCGTACAGAGTTCACTGTGGCCGGTATGGTCATAGCTGAGGTGCAGCAACTCCTGGTTTTTATAGACGCCAATTTCGCGTGAGGCGCGTACGCTACGCTGAATGCGAAAGTTATAAAAAGGCTCATTCAGCCCTACGGCGACTTCAATCGCGCTAACGCCGACCACGCGGCCCGCCAGCGGATCCTCCAGTACAAACAGAAACCCCTGTTGAGCGCGCGGCAGGCGTCCCGCAAAGGTTTCGATACTGTTATGGATACGCGCTCTGAGTCGCGGCTCGTCGTGCGGCAAGGATGTCATGCCGACCCCGGCGCGCGCCGCGAGCCGCAGGATATCAGGCAAATCAGATTCTTTTACCGGTCGAAACAGCACAGGCGTTCTCCTCTGTTAACCGACGAAACGGGCAATAGCGCGTTCAAGCCGCACAAACGCCGTTTCCAGGTCGCTGAAGGGAATATTTAAGGCCGGGGTGAGGCGCAACACATCCGGTCCGGCGATCAGGGCGATAACGCCCTCTTCCGCCGCCAGGTTGGTCAGCGTTTTGGCTTTACCGCTGTAAGGCGTCGCCAGTTCAGCACCGATCAGCAAGCCTGCGCCGCGAATATCGCTAAAGACGCCATACTGCGTGTTCAGCGCCGCGAGTCGCTCCACGATCCAACCGTGGCGCGCTTTTACGCCCTGCAGCAGCGCGCTGTCCAGCTGCGCCAGCACGCTGTTGGCGACCGTCGCGGCCAGCGGGTTGCCGCCGAAGGTCGTGCCGTGCGTGCCGGGCTGAAACACCTGCGCCCAGGCATCGCGCGTCAGCATCGCGCCGACAGGGAAGCCGCCGCCCAGCCCTTTCGCGCTGGTTAAAATATCGGGTTCAACGCCATACTGCTGACAGGCGTAAAGCGAACCGGTTCGTCCGGCGCCGGTCTGCACCTCATCAAAGATCAGCGTGGCGTGGTAGCGATCGCAGAGCTGACGCAACCCCTGCAAAAAGGCCGCATCCGCCGGGCGCACGCCGCCCTCGCCGATAATCGGCTCGACGATAATGGCGCAGGTGCGTTCAGAAATATGATCGCTGACGGCCTGGAGATCGTTATAAGGCAGATGGGTAATGTCGCCGGGCAGCGGCGCATAGTCCGCCGAATATTTTGGCTGTCCGCCAACCGTGACCGTAAACAGGGTGCGGCCATGAAAGGCATTGTTGAAGGCGATAATCTCGCTTTTTTCTTTTCCGTGGCGTTCGAGAGCATATTTACGCGCCAGCTTAAGCGCCGCCTCGTTGGCTTCCGCACCGGAGTTACAGAAAAAGACTTTATCGGCGAAGGTGGACTCAACCAGCGTTTTCGCCAGCTGCAGTACCGGTTCGTTGGTGTAGCCATTGCCGATGTGCCAGAGCCTGTCGATCTGCGCTTTGAGCGCCTCGGCAAGGTGAGGATTGGCATGTCCCAGCGCGTTGACCGCAATACCACCGGCCAGATCGATATATTCCTTGTCCTGCTGATCCCAGACGCGGGAACCACTCGCTTTTACCGGAATAAAAGGCGCGGGCGAAAAGCAAGGCACCATATATTTATCGAAATCTTCACGATTAAGACGTGCTGACATGTCATTTCTCCTGAAATGAAAAGAAGAATAGCGTGACGATCCAGCCGCGCTTTCGCTTGTAATTTAACGGCGCGGGCAAGCCGCGAATTAAATAAATTATCGCGTTATGTTTATCGCGTGAAATATAAATCAGGCTAGCGCTTCGGGTCGATAATGATTAAATATATCCATTCCTTCTGTTTAAGTGAGTTTCATACTGGTCGTGGCCTGTAACAAAGTCAACACATCCTGGATTCATTCTATTCACTTTTTGAACCCTCTCAAAGATCTGAAAAAATTGATAAAAACCGTCATTATGCAGATCTGGTGCATATAAAATGCATAAATATTCACTACATGCAGGTCAAAAAAGATGATTAATTATTCATATATCGTGACCGGGAAACGGTCCGTCTTTTTAGCTTTGGCTCTCTCGCCGATAGACATGCTGCAAATAAATGTTAGGTTTACTGCCGTTAAGAACATCTGATCCTGTTTTATTTCCCTGCACATTTAGCGACCCTACGTCGATAAGGTTTTTTATGGAAAAGTTATCTTACGCGTCAGAAAGTAGCACCTCTGCCTGGACCACCTATTTACGCCAAATAGATCGCGTGGCGCCCTATTTAGGCGAACTGGCGCGCTGGACGGATACATTGCGTCACCCTAAACGCGCGCTGATTGTCGATATTCCGTTGCAAATGGATGACGGGACGATTCGTCATTTCGAAGGTTATCGCGTTCAGCACAACCTTTCGCGTGGCCCCGGCAAAGGCGGCATTCGTTACCATCCCGACGTGGACCTCAATGAAGTTATGGCGCTTTCTGCGTGGATGACTATCAAGTGTGCTGCGGTCAACCTGCCCTATGGCGGCGCTAAAGGCGGCATCCGCGTAGATCCTTTCTCGCTTTCAGAAGGCGAGCTGGAGCGTTTGACGCGTCGTTATACCAGCGAAATCGGCATCGTTATCGGACCGCAAAAAGATATTCCCGCGCCGGATGTCGGCACTAACGGCAAGGTTATGGCCTGGATTATGGATACCTACTCCATGAACCAGGGCACCACGGTCACTGGCGTCGTTACGGGTAAGCCGGTCCATCTTGGCGGCTCGCTTGGCCGCGAAAAAGCGACAGGCCGCGGCGTCTTTATCACCGGCAGAGAGGTGGCACAGCGCGCAGGTATTACGATTGAAGGCAGCCGCGTCGCCGTTCAGGGCTTCGGCAACGTCGGCAGCGAAGCAGCTCGCCTGTTTGCTGAAGCGGGCGCGCGCGTCGTGGCTATTCAGGATCACAGCGCGACGCTCTATAACGAGCGCGGCATCGACCTGACGGCGCTCAGCGACTGGCAGGCGCAGCACCGCAAAATTGCGGGCTTTACCGGCGCACAGGAGATCGACAGCGAGGCGTTCTGGGAGGTGCAGATGGATATTCTGATCCCTGCCGCGCTCGAAGGGCAGATTACCCTACAGCGCGCGAAGTCGCTTAACTGCCGGCTGGTGCTCGAAGGCGCTAACGGCCCGACCTTTCCTGAAGCGGACGATATGCTGGCAGAGAGAGGCATTCTCGTTGTGCCCGACGTGGTGTGTAACGCCGGCGGCGTGACGGTGAGTTATTTTGAATGGGTGCAGGATATGGCCAGCTTCTTCTGGAGCGAAGAGGAGATCAACCAGCGCATGGACAAGATTATGACTGAGGCGATGGTCAGCGTCTGGGATAAAGCTAAAGAGAAAAGCTGCTCTTTACGCACCGCGGCTTATATTGTCGCCTGCGAGCGCATTCTGATGGCGCGCCAGGATCGCGGCATTTATCCGGGTTAGAACCTGTCGCCTGCTGAGGTGATAGCCCTTTTGCGCTATGGCGCCAAAGCGCATCTGCTTCCGGCAGGCGGTCCTCTGCCTGCCTGGTCCGCTCGCGTAGCTTCAGAATACCTGACAGCCAACGCAGGCTGAGAGTAAGGGCAGCCGCCTGGACCGCTCTGCCGGAATACCTTACCGGTTTTCACTGGCGGAACGTCAGGTCGCACGTATCAAAATATTTAATTATGCCGGCGCGTCAGAGCTGTCCCTCAGTTTTCTGTCTGTCAATGTTAATGCTGCCTGTGAAGCGCTTTTTATCGCTCGATATCGTCTTTTAATAAAATATTTATGAAACAGGATGGCCCACTCAGTCGTTCTGCCTGCGACCGGCTATACATTTATTGCCGTTCCCGTCACTATTTATATCAACTATAAATAAACCAGCCTTAAATTATTCTATAACCCTGGCGATGCAGGTTAAGCAGTTGCTAATGTAGTGTTCACATTTCACGATTAAGACGATCTGGTTTTATTTTTACTCAGCCTTAATAACCTGTTAAATCTCAAGCCTAAAGGCTTTATTTGCAAAAACAAATTTGCAAAAATGTTAATTTCATAGAACCTTACTGTTTGAAAACGCGTTAATGCTCTGCTTTTTCAGTAACGATGTCAGGAAGAATGATAATTATAAAGGCCTGACAAACAAAGGCTTTGCGCGTATCCTTCCCGGAAAAGGAATAGTATTCAAGGTCATCGGGAAAATATCTGGCGTGAAGCTACAGTCTCAGCAAAAATATTTATACATCATTCAATAAGATGCTTTACACGCTAAGTTTTTTCGTCACCTTCGCTTCAGCTGAGGCTTAATATCGGATTTTGCGATGCGCTCCAGAGCAGCGGAACATAAAAAGAAAACATCGAACCCCATGAGATTTTCTGGATTAACTCTACTAACAGAGCATTTTACGGATAAATTTAGAGACGAATAATGAATAAAAATTATTACCTGAGTGAGTTAAGACGCTGCCCCTCAAAAGATATACTTGATATCGTTACCAGCTATATGCGTAAAAATGTTCCTGCTCAGGATATCAGCTCTTTTGAAGGTGCCTACGATCACCGTAAGGCAGAGCTTATAATGAATGAGATTTTTAATGATGTTCCGAGCGAAATATGGAGGCTGGTGAATTAGTCAGGAAAGCTGGCCAGGAACATTAGCGTCCATTTCAGCGTTTACCTCAATGATAAAAGAGCATCACTTCGCCCTGCGTGATGCTCTTTGCTGCCAGAAGGGTTAAGACCCGCCAGCTACGCCGCTGTCGTCTGTTTTGAACACGCCGCCAAAACTACTACCATTCAACGGTAATTTTGCCGAAGTGCCCGCCATCGCGCTGCAGAGTAAACGCATCGGCGAGAGAAGTGAGTCCAGTGAACTTGTTGCTAATGACCGGGCGTAGCCCTGTCTGGTTTAGGGCGCGGATAAAATCCTCTTGCTGTCGACGGTTGCCAACGATCAGCCCCTGGATCTTTGCCTGTTTGGCCATTAGCAGCGATGTCGGGATGTTCCCTTCTCGCCCGGTCAGCACGCCGATCAGAGCGATATGCCCGCCAACCCTGACGGCGTGAATGGACTGCGCCAGCGTCCCGGGCCCGCCAACCTCAATAACCACATCAGCCCCCTCTCCACCGGTAAGCTCCTGCACTGCTTTACCCCAGTCGGGATGGGTGCGGTAGTTGATGGTCTCATCTGCGCCCAGCGCGCGCGCCTGCGCCAGCTTCTCATCGGAAGAAGAGGTGATAATGACGCGCGCACCCATAGCTTTAGCAATCTGCAACGCGGTGATCGACACGCCGCCAGTACCGAGCGCCAGCACCGTATCGCCTGCCTTGAGGCGGGCATCGCCTGCCAGCGCGCGCCAGGCCGTCAGTCCAGAGGTGGTGATGGTCGCCGCTTCTGCATGGCTCCAGCCAGCCGGGGCCAGGGTGAAACTGCTGGCGGGGCGCACAACATATTCGGCCGCAAATCCGTCAGCGCCATCGCCTGGCGTTTGCATGAAATCCGCGACCTGATTAAAAGGAAGCCCATCCGCCCACTGAGGAAAAAAACATGAAACGACTGCATCGCCCACTTTGAAGCCGGTTACCCCCTCACCCACTTCCTCCACGACGCCTGCGCCGTCCGCCATCATAATGCGCTGTGGCGCGGTCGGTATTGCACCTTCCGCGACCAGCAGGTCGTGATAGTTGAGCGATGTTGCATGTATCGCCACGCGGATTTCGCCATAACCGGGTTTGCCAGGGTCGGCCAGCGTCATCAGCTTAAGATTAGCCAGTCCGCCTGGAGCGGTTAAGGTCATAGCCTGCATAATTCACCTCTTGAAAACGCTGTCTGGAAGATTCACAGCATAGTTTTTGCTGCACCTTATTAAGCAGCATAGTGGATCAGAACGGGGTTTACCGGCGTGTAACCTAAAAGGAGCTTCACTGGCGCATAGTGACGGGGGACTCGTGTATCGGGATAGGAGGGGCATTACCTGTCACAGGCAGCGATAGCCATATAGGTTTATGGGCGCTCGCGTCTCAACAGGAGGCAGGTCACTCATTTTTGTTCTGGATGAGCGCGGTGAAAGAGCGCCCATTCTTCTATGCGCTCACCTGAAGGAAGGGTGCAATATTCAGTAGTTCCGACATCTGTCCGAATCTGTGACAGCCTTCCGCCTGAATGGACACACCAGCTGGCAGCGGGGTTGCGCATAGTTAACTGTGTTTTTTCAGGAGAATGGGAAGCACATGCGGTGAGCTGTACGCCTGACAAAACCACAGTAGCCAGCATTATAAGAGTACGATTTTTCATTTTCAGTCCTTCTTAACGAAAACAGCCTGTTTACCACAGCCATTTAATTTTCTCGCGCGTGACATTAAGTCAGGCAGGCACCCTGCCAAAGTTATGTGTTACAAGGTTAACTCTTAAACAGATTACCATAGAGAACAAAACGATTTATCAACAAACAGCAAATTAAGATATAGCCATATTTTCCCGGCAGCAGAGAAAAATCGCAACAGCAATACAGCTCTTTTAACTGGCATAAGGCACTATACATCATGCACAGCGCAGGAAATTTTAAGAAAAGTTTATAAAGACACGTCGATAGTGTAATTGCTATATATATACAAAATCAGGGCAATTAAAAGACCAATAATTATTCCTGTGACAACTTTAAGTGGGATAGTAAGAAGGGTGTTATTACGTTGCATTTCATTTTTCATAAGCGCCTCTTAAAAAATAAAACAGACCTTTGCGTTCAATTTAATTAATGAGCGTTTATTCCTGGCATGACTGTTGATGACAAGGGATAATATACTTCTCCCTCCTGAAGTTTTCTTTCTCGCCAATCACGCCTTTATATAAGTCAAGCAGAGACAAATCGCTAAGAAAAGAATAAAAATCACAGTCACCTTTAAGGTCAAACTTACGCATTACATTGTACTTGTGCGCATAGATTGTCTTAACAGACAGCCCCAGAGATTTAGCGGTCTGATTAACCGAGCATCCACTTTTCAAAAAGCTCATTACCTGCAGCTGTATCAGCGATATTCGGGCATAATTACATCTCATGCAGTCCGTTGGTGCAAATGCGTTCGTTTTCTGATCTTTGGCGATCAGCCAGGCTTTAGTTATCTTATCTCTGATACTCCTGACCGCATCGCTTCTGGATAGGAGGGTTAAGGATTGATAACATACCGGGAGCTGATCTGAAATAATGTTTTCAATATGATTAACGAACACCAGAAGTATGCTGCCCGGCTTGCGAAAACGATAAGCTGGCTGGCACATAAACAGACGCCACTGTGAGACACTGACTAATATAATGTCAGCCTTGCGCAAATTTTCGCTATCGAATCCTGATAAGAACGCTACACTTCCACCTAATAAGAGCGCTTCTTCAATAATTTTGGAGATGCCGAGTCTGAAATAATAATTTTCGTCCGTGCAAATGACCTTAATATCCATACTCTGTTCCTTTTAGCATCAGGCATCCCAAAATTTTCGGACACAAATGCAAAACTAGACAAACTTACCGTTAACCAGCACTAGCTCTCCCTTGTCTTTCAGATCCTTTAACACCCGGCAAATCGAACTTTTGGAGAGATGCGAGCTGTTTTCAAGCAGATAGAGCGCAGAAAATCGTTTTTTCAAATGCGGTGGCAGTTTCCCCCAGCGTTCAATCAGAGAAACCACCTCATCGTGGGAATTACTTTTTGGTAACTGTAGATAGTCCATTAAGTCAGAGTATTGACCTGATAAAATTGACATGGCGTCGTTGAAAAGGTTCTTTTCAAAGACCAGTCGCCAGAAGGTTTCGTAGTCGACGAAGCTTACTTTTCCATAATCAATCCTCTCCAGATAAACGGGTGGTTCATCCAGTGCAGGCGTGACGCCGACCACAAAAGGCGCAGAAAGAATATTAAGTACTTTGTTTTCACTTTTCAGTTTTAACAAAAAATCGCCGTCAAGAATGAACAGAACCCGACGTACATTATCCTTAGTTAAATGATAACGGCGTTTGCCTCGCGAAATCTCATCTGGTTCTGCGATTTGCGTATAGCCTGCTAACGCGTCGATGATTCGCTCATGATTTTCAGTCACTCTGTGCATATCGATTAACTCAATCTATCTGACGCCACGTAGCCATGCTTCGTGCGCAGTGATTAACATAAAATAGAAAAAAACTTTGTTATAACTTGTGCATTTTCCCCGAAGTATTGTGCCTGTTTTGCGTCATCTCCTGTTTTTTCGTCTCAAATGTATTCATTTAGCTGTTTTGGTATAATAAGAGCCCGGTCATAAAATTCAATCCCCAAAACCAGCCGAAAGAAAGCATTAAAAACCTTACTAAGACAAAACAGCCATACATTAAACCAGATGTATGGATTTTTTATAGGCCATAGTGCCTGTAAAAAGAGACAGCTGCTTGTGCTATAACTTTTTTCTGAAAAAATTGACTATCCGTTATCATTTGATGAGTCGATGTTATGTATATGCACTATCCAATAACCAACTAAACATTTCGGCAAAGAAACAAGCACACATGCAATGTCTCTAATCATTATGGAACGAATGTTAATTACTGACAGCGAAACAGGCGTTCTGAATGAGATACATGTCCGGGAGAGGAAAACGCCTCATTAAAAATAACCAAGCAAAAATTAAAAAAAAGCAGACACACTTTTTATCCCTGCGATTATTCACACGTTAGCCAGACACCAAACGAAAAGATTCAGGTGATAAATCTAAAACCAGTTTGACACCGCAAGTCAACAAAATATTACCAACTCTTTAAAGAGGCTGCTATCCCCCCTTTTAGTGATAGCACTTAAAACCTGTTCTTATTCCTGACGCCAAAATAGCCTTTGCTAAAAAGCATTTTGCTTTTTGGCAGAACTGCCATGTTAAATGTTCGAATAATAACCAGCAATTGCACCTGGAAAAATTTAACAAGTCATCCTGTATTACAATGCAAGTTAAGGGATTGTAAATGGCCAGGTGCTTACAAAAAGTGAAGGCTGAATTTACTTTGCCTGATAATGGTAAAAATGAGCTTTAAAAGAAAATACCACTCTGACAAAGCTCTGCCGGGGCTGACATTAAATATTTTTAGTCTCATTTGGGAACGCTTATCCGTCTGGTTTTCTTTAAAAAGAGTAAGCTACTACCCAGAGGGGACACAATTTTACCCAGGCCAAAAATATACTCACAGGCAACTATTCTATACATTCCGCGCAAACTGATTATTATACTAAAAGGGTGGGTCCACTAAGCAACCGTTATTCCTTTGTCCTTTCTTCAGGCAGGTGGAATAGCTATGTTTGAGCGCAATTACGAGAAAAAGTAAAAATTTGTCATGCGTTAACAGCGAGCAATACGCCATTATCTGTTTTACTTAGCTTCCGTTTAACGCGCCTTTAATAAGGTCAAATTCGAAATTTTCTCGTTTATCAGAAAACACCGGTTTCCTTACGTTACGTTGACAGAACGCCCTGGTAAAGGTAACCATTTTTATTTTACAGCAGACAGCACTGTTGTTACTGTTATGAGCCCTTATTTTTACCCTGACCAGTGTTCATGAACATATAGTTAACGCATAAAATACAAATGGCATGTTATTGCAGCCTTATCGAATGTAATAGCAGTGAACAGCTATTTTTATTCAACATATTACCCTTTGCTGGATAAACGAACTGGCAATAGAGCTAAAAGGTGCTTCGCCTGAATGTTGAGCTGGAGTCACTTCAGCAGAGAATGGTCCTGGCGGCTTTCTCAGACAAAAGCATTATGCAGGGTTATGAGAATGCTTCAGCTTTATGCGTTGCTACAGGCGCTGCAGGTTCAGACTGCTCCCGCGATCTGTTCAGGAACAACCAATGCGGTAGTCAGCTGACAGCATTAGCAGGGCCTTAAGGAGCCCATCTATTCACTGACTAAAGGATTTTTAAGACGGTATGCCTCAGAAAAAAAGAGCAGTTCAGATTGGTGTATCTGATGAAAGCCCGTTTATTATCTCTTCAATCCAGTCGATACTGGCAGTCGAATTTTGGGTCAGGAAATGTGCACTTATCCGGTGGATGCAGAGACTTTGCTGATGCGCCTTAAGGAGCATACGCCAGATATATTAATTATCGATTTCCGCATCAGTTTTGAGCGCAATGACTTTAATGGCATAAGAAAAATTGAAAAGATCCATAATCAGTTACCCGAACTGAAGATTATTGTGTTCACTGCCCAGACAAACCCGGCTATTTTACAAAAAGCATTACAAGTGCCAGTAAATGCTATTGTCAGCAAACGAGATGATTGTCATGAGCTGGTTCAGGCCCTTCACTGGATCTTGTCCAGAAAAGACGGCACCTATTATTCTGAGCAGATGAAGCATCTGATGAGCGATCATCTTACTGGTTCTGTTAAAACTCTGCTGTCACCATCAGAGCTGGAAGTTATTCGGCTTTTTGCCATCGGTTATAGCCTGATGGACATTGCTAAGGTCCGTCAGCGTAGCGTAAGCACTGTGGCGACACAGAAATATAATGCGATGCGTAAACTTCAGCTGCATTCCAATACTGAGTTAATAAAGTATGTCTTTGCTCAGGAATTAATATAATCGGCGCTTTTTAGCTGTGTAAACCGAAAAAGCCATCAGGCCTGACTGTTGCTTCCTGGCATAACTCATACGTCAGGCTATCCCTTCGATATCCGTGAACAGGTGGGCTGGCGTAAGAGCTACCTGTCTCTGCTACCGCGCAGTTACAACCTGAACCTTAATTTGCTGATTTCTGCTGCTCAGGCTTGCTTAGCTGTTCACGCTTAGCAGACGGTCAGACTCATACTTCCAGACAACAAATGGAAAACGCCAGGGCGGCTAGTGTACGACTCAGAACTCCCCTGGGTTGTGGCATCATTGCGTAAAGAGAGATCGAAGCCTGCTGATTGTTTTAGCGTTGTGTGGATACCGTGGCGTATCTGTTCAGTGCCCAGACGGGCAGCAGAGCGAGCGATCCTCCAGGTTGTCAGGCGTGTTGTAAAAAACGCTCTTCAGGAGGGCGTCAAAAGGATCGTGGTCGTCATCGCGCCTCCGGAGCGCGCTCTGATGAATCAACTTATCCACTGAATAGATCCCAACAATACGATCCTTATATGATCCCTATTAGATCCTAAAGAGATCCCCGATCGTCGCAGGCCTTGTCAGCTCTGGCCTGAAAGGGTGATCGCATAAGCTGTAATAAGCAGAATATAAGCTGTAACAAGCAAAGCATAAGCTATAAGGCGTAAAGCATAAGCTGTAATCTGCAAACAAGATAAGCTATAGTGAGTTCAGTCACGGTTTTCTCTGTTCAACTGTGGATAATTTTTACCTTTGATTTCATGATGCTAAACGCAGCCCTGTTTGTTATGTTCGGATCATCCATTTTTGATCCACAGGCTCAGCGGATCTGAAGAAGCTATACAGAGCTGCTCGCTTTTTGTGATTTTACTACTTTTTAGTATAAAAATTATCGAGTTACATCGTTAACGATTAGGATCCGGAGCCTGTTTTGGATAACGAAAGCATAGATCTTGACGCTCTTTTTCAGGAGCTGGACAAATCCACTGGCGAGCTGGTTACGCTGACGCCCAATGCCAATAATACGGTGCAGCCGGTTGCGCTTATGAGGCTCGGTGTTTTTGTTCCTACCCTTAAGTCGCTAAAAAATAGCAAAAAAAATACCATGTCAGTGACGGATGCGACTGAAGAGCTGTCCCGGCTTTCGCTGGCCAAAGCGGAAGGCTTTGATAAAGTCGAAATTGTCGGCCCCCGGCTGGACATGGATAACGATTTCAAAACCTGGGTAGGCATAATCCATTCGTTCGCGAAGCATAAAGTTATCGGCGATAAGGTACAGCTTCCGTTTGTTGAGTTTGCCAAGCTCTGTGGGATACCTTCAAATCGCTCCTCTAAGAAGCTCAGAGAGCGTATAAGCCCTTCTCTGAAGCGTATTGCGGGTACGGTCATCTCGTTCACGGCAAACACCAAAGAGCACTCTAAAGAGTACGTAACCCACCTTGTGCAGTCTGCTTACTACGACACTGCGAAAGATATCGTGATTTTGCAGGCCGATCCTCGTCTGTTTGAGTTGTATCAGTTTGATCGTAAAGTCCTTTTACAGCTCAAAGCCATTAACGTACTGAAACGGCGCGAGTCAGCGCAGGCAATTTATACCTTTATCGAAAGCCTGCCCAAAAACCCTGCTCCTATATCGCTGGCGCGGTTGCGCGCACGGCTCAACCTGAAGTCCCCTGTATTCTCTCAAAATCAGACCGTACGCCGCGCTATGGAGCAGTTAAAGGAGATTGGCTATCTGGACTACACCGAGGTCCAGAGAGGCCGTGCGGTCTTCTTTAATGTGCATTACCGGCGTCCTAAGCTTAAAGCGCCTAAAAACGAGAGTGAAGAAACTATCCCGACAACATCCCCTGCCCCGGCAACGCCCGATCCTGAACTGGCGAAAAAGCTCGAGGTTCTGGAGAAACTGGGCATTACGATGGACGATCTGGAAAAACTCTTTAAAACCAAATAGTTGCATCGCCTGGTAAATGCAGGCAGGCGCCGTCATGCCCATTTTACAAGGCATTTTACTCACTACAGCTTATATAGCTTCTGGTGAGTAAAAGCGTCCTCGACCGCTCCACTACTGGCGCCTTTCAGGGGCTGCCGTTTCTTTCTGTGTTACCTGTAAATGCGAAATATACCGCTAAATCAAAAAGATGATTCGTCTCAACAAGAGCGTTCTTCTGGCACGAATCTTCTGTATATAAGCTGTAGTGAGTAAGTTACTCACTACAGCTTATATCCTTTCTTACACGCATCCTCTGCCAGCATCAGGGTAGACAGCCTGTTTACTCTGTTGTCGACTGCCAGCGCCTGCTACAACACCTCTTTCATGGCCTGCCATTATCTCTGGACGAACCTGAATCATCGCCTCGCGAGCTTGCACCCTGTCTACACTGCGAGTTACCTGCTCCTTTTACTCACTACAGCTTATACAGATCCAGAAAAGCAGTTCGAACTCACTACAGCTTATATCATAAGCTGTAGTGAGTAATATAAGCTGTAGTGAGTGAGTTACTCATTACAGCTTATATTACTCCCCTGCTTTCTCTCTCGTAAAAAACAGACTGCAGCTTTTGCCTGAGCGCACAGGTTAGCAATCGTCTTCACCTCTCAAAGAACAGCTTCGGAGTCGCGCAGGCATGCGTCATTAAACACATCCTGAGAAGCTAGCCGAGACAATTTACTTACTACAGTGCAGGTTCAGTCGATGCGCGGCGCACAGGGCCTGTTGTCCTGCATATGCACGCCTGACGTTAACGACATTCAGAACAATACAAACGAGATATAGTGAAGATACACATTGTGAACGGTTAACTGTTCCCGGGTGCCGGAAATGCATTCTATGTTAACTGACTGAGATAACAGCATTAATTGCATGTCCCTCTTTTACGCAAACAGTTTCAAGAAGAAGCAGAAAGCAGGAAAGAGCAATAAGATACAACGTCACGTTGGTGTCTGAATGCCGCTGCAGAGCCCCAGACGCATTGCTGCATCTTTTTGCACCTTAAACGCCGGGAATTTCAGGTTGAAATTTTTAGTCTATATTTTTATTAAACAGTAAGTTAGAAGGTTATTTTGGTGGGTATTTAGCAGGGTTTTTGCGGCTCAGGAAGCATAAAATCAAGGCCTTTGCAGAGCAGTGCTCACGCTTCAGGCCTTTATCTTTTATGATTTAATTTTTACTGTCAGCCTGCATTTTTTCCAGGATAGCTTTTACTGCCGCATCCAGCTCAGCCTGATAGTGCGCAGGAATGCGCGAAAACTCATAGGTGACCAGACGCTTGTCCGCATCTGTTTTCTTGCGGGCAAACTGCTTTTTATCCGCGAACTCAGCCATCTTCTCCGTCACGACTCTTTTATCAGCCTTAGTGCTTTTTGCACTACTGTTTACCGAGCGGATAAAGCCAATAATTTTGTTTTTAGACGATGGGTCATGCGGATCCAGCGTTGCATCCCCTTCGATGCGCTCACGTACCGCTTCAACCAGGTCGCTCAGACTGCCATGTCGGGCTTCAACTTTTTCCGCGATATCAAGCAGCGTCTGGTAATCATTGATAGAGAGATCGCCCACGGATGGGAAGAGTGCAATCATCTCGTCAGGTACAGAGGCCGCCTGAAATGCACGACTGATTTTCGCCGCGGAAAGCCCTTCTGCCCTGGCGATCTCAGACTGATTCATGTTCTCCGGGTACATCAGCATAAGACGTTTGCCAAGTTCGCGTAGGGTGTGCTCTTTTGCGGTCTGAATGTCGATAGCCAGCTGGCGCGCATCAGCCAGCGAGAGGTCATCTTTAGTGACAAGCACTTCGAACGGCGTGCCGTTGTAAAGACAGGCAGCGCGTCGGCGAGAGCCATCCAGCACTTCAATGCGTCCATCCACTTCGCGACCAATAGCCGGAAAGAACTGCTGCAGTTTAATCGTCCGGGAAATATCGCTGACCGACTCTGGCGTAAGGAAAGCCTGGTCGCGGCCATTCACCGCGGCATCGACATAGGTCTGCGCTTCAATATCATCATGCAGAATTTTAGTAAGGGCAAAGCGCGCTTCAGCACCGGACTTAAGGATGAAAACGCGCGTGCTTTCCGTTTCGCTCAGCATGCGGGAAAAACTCGAGTTACCCAGCGTACGGCCCATTTTTTTCATTTCTTTCATGACTGTGAACTCCTGACAAATTCAATCCGTTTAAAAACCGCCTGGGTAAAACGCTCCGCCTCGCGCTTGGCATTTTTGAGCGCTTCTGCGCTGCCTGGATAAGACTGAGGATCAGCGCTGACGATAGTGTCGAATGTCTCCCCGCAGCGCTCGAAGCCATCGAGCCGTGGTAATGCAGCATCAAGAATGTAAGAGGTAAATACGTCACGTGCTAAGCCGTGCGTCATCTCGTGATCGCGTTTGGACGTCATTTTCGACATAAACCCGATATTGCCTTTGATACGCGGATTGATGCCCTCTTCTTCCAGCTGTTCGAGCATTTCTGGCAGGCGGGTCAGATATTTGAGCGTGGAATGAAAATCAACCTGAGCGGGCGGCGTCGGCGTGAGCAGCAGATCGCTTGCGGCGATGGCGTTGAGCATGAACGCATCAAGATGCGGCCCTGTATCAATAAAGATGAAATCATAGTCATCACCGACGCGGTCAATGATGTTACGACGTAACACTTCCGAAGGCAGTACGCCTGGCAGATGTTCGCGAACCAGATCGTTCCACTGGCTGGCAACAAAGCCGTCGTCAATGGATGCTGGAATGATATCCACGCCTGGGATAATCGTGGGCTGAATAATATCTTTATGAAGTTGTTCTGCATCCAGATCGTTAAGCATCGCCTGCGCGGCGGTTTCCATAATCGAGCCGATGCTGTTTGCATGGTTCAGAAACATGGTGCTTGAGGCCTGGGGATCAAGGTCGATAACCAGGTTGCGCAGATCGTACTGCAGCAGATCGGGATGGACGCGCAGGCCGTGCGCCAGAGTAACGGTGCTGACCGTTTTGGATACGCCGCCCTTGAGATTGACCACAAAAATAACAAATGGCCCCTCACCTTTATGTATATCGCGATACTTGGGCACTTTACGATGGGCATAGATATCGACGACATCCTGAACGGTCAGCGCGTAATGTTTGGTATTGCCCGCATCCTTTTTGCCGAACACGTGCCCTTTTGATTCCATTTCTTCAATCGCCTGTTCTACCGCTCGGCGGCTTAGTCTGGGCAGATTAGCAACTGAATTGCGGGTGAAGGTCTGGTAATACTGATCGAGGCCAAATTCGTGACGCTTGTCGATAATGTCATCACTCATGCTGCGTAACATGGCGTTTGCCCTGCGCGCCGTTTCGTCTACCCCACCGTAATTACTTTTCATCACTCCGCTCCGTTGGCAATATTTCAGGACAGTGTACAGATCATCCTGCTATGTGCAACATTTTTATGATTTCAGCAAAAAATTGTACAAAGCAAAATATTTTGTTCGTTCAGTGCGTTGCGCGCACTCTATTATGCTGAGATGAAAGCATCTTCCTTTTAGTTATTTATCACTTTAAGCCCCTTCCTCCCCGCTATTTTGCTGTTGAAAAAGGTACAGAGTACCCACACCTTTTTCATATTTAACTATTTGATACATATAGTAATTTTAATTTTATTTCAGATTGAAATTCCCAAGGGGCTTCATGGGTCTGACTATCTTTAACAGACAGCTGAAAGAGACAGAGTTTTATCCCTCGTACATGTGAAGGCTGTAATCGATATCAGCAGTTAGCGTTCTGCTGTAGTGAAAAGAGAAGAAGTAGATGGGCTTAACCGGGATGCGCATATTGCTAACAGCGGCAGGCTTTCCCTGTTGGGTATAGCTCTTTAAAGCTAAGGCCGGCTCGCCTGAAAAGCCAGAATGCAGAATTACGCTGTGGTGCACCTGTTGCTGATGCTGATGGTTGATTTGCGTTTTATCAGAAACAAAGTGCGGACTACCCTGCCCGCATAGCCATCAATAGGATCGTGCCGTTCTATATCACCTTGGTGCGCGCTGGCTAAATATCACCTCATTGGGCAGCGGCTGCATACCGATAGTTGCAAACCGGTATACAGTAAACGCCCTGCTTTGTTGCGCGCCTGGCGGGCCAACAAGCGCACCGTCTGAAGAGTGTCGGCACCAGCATCAGCCAGCCTCTGACAACGCTGGTATAAAGAAACGATCACGGCGAGACTGTCAGGGGATAATGCGGGCTTCCCTGAACCGGGCAAATAAACTGAGAAACATCTCGTCCGTCGCGCGATAGTGCGTAAAGCCTGCCCGGCGTAATTTGCTTCCATCGCCAAACATGTCGTAATCCCAGCCAAAAACGAAATCTGCAAACTGACCATTGTTAAGCTGCAAAATATCCCTTTCCTGTAACTGATGGCGTTCTGCCAGATCGCGCCACGTTGTACGGTAGTCTATGAATAACTGCTGGAATGAAAGCCTGACCGGCGGCGCGCACTCCAGTCCAAACCAGTGGGCAATAACTGGCCAGAGTTCACTCCAGCGCCAGATATCACCGTTATTGACGTTGTAGGCCTGATTTCTTGCTTCGGGTGCCGTTGCCGCCCATAGCGTCGCTTCAGCCAGTAAAGCCGCATCCGTATGATCAACGATGCTGTGCCAGTTTTGTTGCGACCCAGGAAAACGAAAGGGTAATCCCTCGGTCTTGCATAGCGAGGCATACAGCGCAAGGCTCAGCGCCAGGTTCATTACATTGCCTGGGACTGCACTGCCCACGACGCCAGGCCGCAGCGCATTCCAGTGCCAGGCTTTACCCTGCTGTGCGTCGTTTAGCCAGCGAAGCTGCGCGGCGTTAAATTCCGCTCCCGGTACGCCGGGGTCGTTCTCCCGCGCTGGCGTTTTAAACGGCCCGAGATGCGCGCCATACACTTTATAGCCCTGCATCAGACTAACGGTCTTTAATGGCGCGATACGTTCCATATTGCTTACCAGATTGCGCAGCATGGTGACATTCGGCTCAACCATTTCTGTCCAGTTCGCTGCGTTAAGCCAGGCGCTGTAGAAGATATGTGTCACCTGACTGAGTGGTTTCAGCGCCTGTGCGCTCTGCTTTGCATTGAGCAGATCGACATTCACTGTCGTGACATTATCTGTAGAGGCTGAACCCTGGCGTGACAGCCCGACAACCTGCCATTCGTGATGCAATAGAGTGTTAATCAACTGACTTCCGACAATGCCGCTGGCGCCTGCCACCAGCGCTACGTTGAGTTTACCTGTCTGTTTCATGCTTATTCTCCAGAGAAAGGAACAGGCTCAGTGTGATATATATAATTTTCGCCATATATCCCCCTGGGCTGATGTCACTTATAAGAAAAACCACGAAATGAAAAACAAGCTCAACGCGATTTCTACCTTTCTGCGGGTTGCAGAAGCGGGTTCGTTTTCCGAAGCGGCGCGTCAGACCGGCATGAAGCAGTCTGCCGTCAGCCAGCAGATTGCAGCGCTTGAGGAGGAGCTCGGCGTAGTGTTATTGCACCGTACCACGCGCGCTATGGCACTTACTGAACAGGGCGAACGCTACCGCCGCCAGATACAGCCGCTGCTGGATGCGATGCAGGAGATGGAAAGCCAGCTGCGCCCCACTCAGCAGCAATGGCAGGGCCGCGTGCATATACAGCTGCCGAGCGGGCTGGGACAGATTTTCCTGCCGCATCTGCTGGCGCTACAAAAGGACAATGCCGGGCTGCATATGACGCTGTCGCTTGATGACCGTGTGTCAGACCTGGTAAGCGAAGGTATTGATGTTGCGCTACGGCTCAGCGGCGAGCCGCCGGATTTGCTAGCGGCGCGTATGCTGGCGCGCATTAAAACTCCCCTCTTTGCTGCACCCGGTTTTGCGCCTGTTAATTCGCCAGAAGATCTGGCCGTGCTGCCGTACATCCGGTTCAGCGGCATCGCGCACGCTGCACCGCTTCGGCTGATATCAGAAAATGAAACGGTTGAGCTGACGGCCAATACCGTTTTCCGGGCGAACAGTAGCGAAGGGCTACTACAGGCGATACAGGCTGGTATCGGCATCGGCGGTATGCAATTGCCGCTTGTCACTCAGGCACTGCACACCGGTACGCTGGTTCAGGTGCTTCCAGCCTGGCGTCTGCCCGATCGTTTTTTGTATGCGGTATTTCCTGACGCGCGTTTTATTCCCCTAAGAGTAAGGCGCATCGTAGAAATGATTGAGTCTCTTTTGAAAACGCTGCCTGGGATGAGCTAAGCGCTGCAGCGTTGCGTTGTAAAACCTCTTTAAGCTTTGTCGCGCCTCACGCTTTTATGCTTCCGGTCGTCCACGTTTTACCTGTTAAGGATGTAATAATCTTTCTGGCAGATGATTTGATCAACGCCGGGAGAAGAGGTTTAGCGCTTATAAAGCATGAGAGGTTCAGGGCGAGCTGGACTGGCGTGCAAAAACGAAAAGGGCGCTTTTGCTTTCTGTACTCCTGGGTTTGAAAAGAAGTTTTGTTTGTCAAAATAGCGCTGTTCGACAAAACAATGTGCGTATCACTGATGATGTTGAGGTAAACATGAAATTCCCTGGTATTCCGGAAAATGAAGAAGAACGACTGAAGTCGGTCTATATGATCGACCTGCTCGATACCAGGGATGATGAACGCTTTGAAAGGCTAACGCGCATCGGACAAAAACTGTTTCAGGTACCGATAGCGGCGATTAACCTTCTTGACCGCGATCGTCAGTGGACGCTGGCCTGCCAGGGACTCAGCGGGCGTGAAATGAAACGTGACATCTCTTTTTGTGGCCATGCGATTCTGCAAAAAGAACCGCTTATCATAAGCGATGCGCGCCTTGATGAACGCTTCCACGACAACCCGCTGGTAACGGGCGAGCCGTTTATTCGGTTCTATGCCGGTTATCCGGTTCACTTGCCAGACGGTTCGGTAGCAGGGACATTATGCCTGGTTAACAGCGAGCCTCGCGTTTTCACCGAACAGGATATCGCTTCGCTGAAAGATTTAGCCTTCATCGTGGAAGATGAGTTTCAGATCATTAATATGGCCATGACCGACAGCCTGACTGATATTCCTAACCGACGCGGTTTCTACCACAGCGGTGAAAAGCGATTCAGCGAGTTTCAGCAAAGCGACAAGGCACTAAGCATTCTCTATTTTGACCTTGATAAGTTCAAACCTATTAACGATATGTGGGGACATGCTGAGGGCGATGAGGTGCTGAAAGTTTTTTCGGCTCAGCTGCGAAAACTGCTGGGGCCAAAAGATATTGTTGGACGGCTTGGGGGCGATGAATTTGCCGTATTACTTGCCAGCGGCAACGAGCCTGCGACGTTCCTGAACAGGCTGCGCGAAAGCCTTAATGCTTTTAATCAGCATACCAGCAAGCCTTACAATATTAACTATTCCTACGGGGTTATCAGCGCCAGCCCCGGCAAATATGCCTCGCTGAATGAGATGATCAAAGAGAGCGACAGCGTAATGTATTCCGAAAAGCGCAGAAAAAAACTGGGCTAGCTTTTTAAGGTTGCCGGTTCGCAGACAAAGAGGCCAGCGACATCCTTGTCTGCCGTCTTAACTAACAGACAGGAATCGCTCTGCTCCAGATAAGCGATCCCTGTCCTGTCACCAGAAAAAGGGGATGAGGCTATCCCGCTATCGATTGCCGTACCCTATCAGCCAGCAAGCATGACGGCGAACTCCCGGTATGAGCGCAGCGGACGTCCGAGTAAAGTAACCAGACGCTCGCGGTCACCCTCCTGGGGAATCATGCCTTCGCTGACAAAACGCTCGGCCATCAGTCGCATCTCATACGCCATCCATGTCGGCATGAAGCCCGCCATATTCGCTTCAAACGCGTCAGGATTGTCGCCGCCGTAGACAACTGACCGACCCAGCACGTCAGCCCATACTGCGGCTGCCTGGGTGCCGGTCAGCGTGTCGGGTCCGACAAGGTTAATCGTCTCAAGCGGTAATTTTCCAGCGGCCTGCTCACGCCGTATCAGCTCGATAGCGGCGACCTCAGCGATATCGCGCGCGTCTACCATAGCAAGCCCCACATTACCGATGGGCATAGGGTAAATGCCATGATCCACTATGACCTCCCTGATCATGATTTCATTATCGATAAAATAGGTAGGGCGCAAAATGGTGGCGCTAAAGTCCATCGCCTTAAGCATCCGTTCCGCCCCGGATTTAACAGCGAAGTGAGGGACATTCACAGCACTTTCAGCGTCAAAAACCGAGAGGTAGACGACCCGCTCAATGCCGCACTCCCGGGCGATGTTCAGGGTGATGATCGCCTGCGTGAATTCATCGGCTGACACCGCGTTCAGCAGAAAGAGGGTGCTGATGCCAGAGAACGCGGCGCGCAGCGAACCGATATCGAGCAAATCTCCCTGAATAACGTTTACGCCCGCTGGAAAGCCAGCATGGGCAGGATCGCGGGTCAGAACGCGGAAATCGGCGTCGCGGCTGATAAGCTGATCGACGACATGGCGGCCGACGCGGCCGGTGGCTCCGGTAACAAGGATGGTCATGATGTTTACTCCATGGTGAGTGGGTTGGTGTAAACAAACCTTACTCCGTCCCATTTTGTTCGAATAGCCGCTATTATCGTGACAGATAGTTCCACAAATGAGACAGGCTATGGACCTCAACGCTTTAAAAGATTTTCACTTGATTGCGACATCGGGGGGAATTGGCGCAGCCAGCCGCGCCAGTGGAAGGCCGAAGGCGACGCTGTCGCGTCGGCTGGCTGAGCTGGAAGAGGCATTAGGTGTACGCCTGATTGAACGAGGCAGTCGCAGGCTTGAAATCACCGAAGCGGGGCAGCTGCTACTGTCCCGCACCATCGGTCCGGTCAGTGAAATTGACGAAGCGGTTACGCTGGTACAGGAAGGTTCCGCTAAGCCCAGGGGACATCTTCGTATTGCGGCCCCCGTACTGTTTTCACAGGTTGCCCTGGGGCGGCTTGCGGCCAGATTTTGTGCGATCTATCCAGAAGTGCGGATCGAAGTGGTCTCCGAAGACAGACTCAGCGATCTGGTTGATGAGCATTTTGACATTGCCGTGCGCGTTAACCCGAACAAGGAGAGCACGCTGGTTGGCAGGTGTTTCGCCAGAGACAGATTGATTCTGGCGGCTTCGCCCACGTTCGATATGCCGAAGGCCGACAGCGGGGCGCCCGTTCCTGTTGCGGCAGTCGTTATGCCGTCTTATCAGGATGGAGAGACCTGGACTTTGCATAATGGCCAGATTTGCTTTTCGCCGCAGCCGGTAATGCAGCTTTCTTCGCTGCTGACCGTTCGCGACGCCGTTACAGCGGGCGCCGGCGCGGCGATATTGCCGCAATCCATTATCAGTAGTCAGCTGGAGAGCGGGGAGCTTGTGTCATGGGGGGAAGTCGGCAACCCCACGGAACTCTGGATTCTGCATACCTCTCGCCGTCTGCAGAGCCCTAAGGTAAAGGCCTTTGTCGATTTCATCTGCAAACAATTTCCTGGAGGATGGTTTATTACCTGATATCGCACCTGGATGTATCACAGGTTCAGGTGACAGACCTTTTTAAATTGATCCCGAAGAGGAGATGGCGATGCGGGGCAGGGGAGTCGCTTATGCGTCATTGCGGTAGCGTTATCAAGCGGTATTAATCGCGGTACGGCAAAGCAACTGGCGAAAAAGTAAAAACGGCATCTGCGCTTGAATCCGATGAGGGAAAGTTAAAGCGGCTGTGGTCAGCGAGGAAGAGGGCAGACTTAAATTCAACCCAGGGTGATAAGGAATATCACCTCTCAGAGGGCATGTTTTCCTCCCGCACTCGAACCGTGCAGTCCATTCGTTGCTGTTCTTAGTTACATCATCCTTTTAACTCTTTTGCTTCCTCTCCGAGCACTTATTTAGACATTATGCCCCTTTCTGACAAAAACCTAAAAACCGGAGCTGTACCTGAAGGCCGGTTGCCCCCACTGGACAGCCGTCGCCGCTCGGCCCGCAGGGCCGGTGTTGTTATTACTGACTATTGAATGCTGTAACTAACTTGGGGGGCTGCTGTAAGTCGTGCCGCTGAAAATATTCCTGTCTTCGACCGTACGGGTTCAGTGCGCCTGAAAGCCCGCTATTTAAAGAGGCCTGACAGGATGCATGATCCCTGGCGTTGTCTTTCATCTGCGGTGCATTACCCAACCGCCTTATAAATTATGTTGGCGTTTTACGTTAGCAGCCGAAACGGCTGATAAAGAACTTGCGAATTCGCAATAAAGGATAAAAGTAAGAGGTGCTTATGCCTTTACACTTCGCGCTTCTGAACTAAATCTTATAAATCAACGGCAACAGCATGGTTTAACCATGATTTAAAGCAGAATAGTTAAGGAACAAGCGAGTCATGACCAAATTGCCTCAGTTTTCAGCCGCTTTCTTGCATCCGCGTTACTGGCTTAGCTGGCTGGGAATTGCCGCCCTCTGGAGCCTGGTACAGCTGCCATATCCTCTGCTGTTTAAAACAGGCCACCTTCTTGGACGTTTAGCTTTGCGTATGCTACCGCGTCGGGCAGAGATAGCTCGTCGTAACCTTGCGCTTTGCTTTCCGCAGATGAGTGAGCAAGAACGCGAATCGTTGCTGCTGCGTAATTTTGAATCCGTAGGAATGGGCGTTATCGAAACCGGTATGGCATGGTTCTGGCCTGAATGGCGTGTGCGTAAATGTTTTACCGTCAGCGGGTATGAGCATATGGAAAGGGCGCGTGCACGCGGCCAGGGCGTGGTGCTGATCGGTATGCATTTTCTCACGCTGGAACTGGGTGCCCGCATCTTCGGTATGCTTAACCCCGGCGTGGGCGTCTATCGCCCCAATAACAACGCCCTGCTCGACTGGTTGCAGACGCGAGGCAGGCTACGCTCGAACAAGACGATGCTGGACCGTTATGATCTGAAGGGCATGATCCGCGCGTTAAAACAGAATGAAATCTTGTGGTACGCGCCCGATCACGACTACGGCAAAAACAACAGCGTGTTTGTCCCCTTTTTTGCCGTACCGGATGCCGCAACCACGGCGGGCAGTTACATGCTGGTGAAAAGCGCCAGCCCTGCCGTAATCCCTTTTGTCCCGCGACGTAAAGCTGATGGCATAGGTTATGAGCTGATTATTCTGCCGGATATCGGCGACACGCTGAAAGGCGCGGACAAAGAGACGGTTGCGCGACTGATGAACCAGGCGATTGAAGAGGCGGTGCTGCTGGCACCAGAGCAATATATGTGGCTGCATCGACGCTTTAAAACACGTCCCGAAGGGCAGCCAGAGCTCTATTCGCGGAAAAAACCACGCGTATCGCTGGGTGACCCCCTTCCCGAGCAGACCTTCTCCAGGCACTCAGGCACACAGCTTTAGTGACTAACGATAACGGTCTGCCTGGAAACAGGCAGACCGGCTCAGAAGGAGATTAACTTAACGTAACGCCGCTGGCGTTAATTAAACACCATGCCACCGTCGATTAATAATGACTGTCCGGTCATATAATCGGAGTCAGGTCCCGCCAGGAAAGAGACGCAGGCCGCCACATCTTCTGGTTCAGAAAGCCGTCCCAGCGTAATGCGTTTTGCAAACTCCTGCGTGCCATACCCGGCGGGTTTCCCTGCCGCATCGGAAATCTGCTTATCGATGGCTTCCCACATTGGCGTTTTCACAATGCCGGGGCAAAAGGCATTTACGGTAATACCAGCCGCGGCCAGATCCTTAGCCGCAGTTTGCGTAAGCCCGCGTACAGCGAACTTACTGGAGCTGTAAACCGCCAGCTCTGGATTGCCAACATGACCAGCCTGCGAGCAGGCGTTAATGATCTTCCCGCCATGGTTTTCCGCGGCGAAGGCCTTAATGGCAGCCTGCATACCCCAGATAACGCCCTTAACGTTTACGTTATAGACCTTATCCACCACCTCTTCGGTAATCTCGGTAATCGGCGTAGAAGGGGCAACGCCTGCGTTATTAACAATAACATCGAAGCCGCCCAGCGTTTGCCTGGCTTCTTCCACCGCCTGGAAAACCCGATCGCGCTGGGCGACATCAACCTGCAACGCAACGGCCTTTCCCCCGGCGCTAATAATTTTGTCGGTTATCTGCTGAGCGGTCTCAGCGTTATAATCAGCGACCGCAACGGCAAAGCCATCTTTAGCCAGGCGTAAAGCGATGGCGGCGCCAATGCCTTGTCCAGCGCCGGTAACAAATGCCACTTTGTTTTTCATAATGATATCCTTTTTGATGTTAAATCAAAGCAGTTGACTGAGATGCAACTGTCCCATCAGCAACGGGTTGTCGCTGTAATCGACCGGAACTGCGACCACTGCCGGCCCGTTCACATCCATCGCCTGACGTAACGTCGGCTCCAGCTCTGCCGCGCTGTTTACTGCAAAACCGGCCGCGCCAAACGCCTCGGCATAGGTTTTAAAGTCAACCGGGCCAAAGTTGACGCCAGAAAGGCGCTGATATTTTTTCTCTTCCTGAATGGCGACCATGTTGTAAGCATTATCGACCCAGATAATGTGCAGAATATTGGCTTTCAGCCTGACGGCAGTTTCCAGCTCCATACTGGACTGCAGGAATCCCCCGTCGCCAGAGACAGAAACGACTTTGCGCGAAGGATCGACCAGCCAGGCACCGATCGCCCATGGCAACGCCACACCCATCGTCTGTTGCCCGTTAGAAATCATGATTTGCCGCGCCCGGAAGCTGTAAAGATAACGGGCAATCCAGATATGAAAGCTGCCCATATCCACCGTCAGGCTGACATCATTATTGATAATGTCCTGCATCGCACGGACGATGCGCAGCGGATGCAGCGCAAACTGATTCAGGCTGGCGCCCTGCATCGCCAGTAGCTGCCGTTGCTGTTGACGATCCTCCAGAATTGAGGCGGCAGCGTCGCTGAGCTGCAGCGGCGAAGTGATGCGCGCAGCGATTTTACGTACGGTCTGCGCAATATCGCCGACCAGCTCAGCGTCTGGCTGGTAGCGGTTATCTGTGTCTGCCGGCAGAACATCAATATGCACCAGGCGCGCTTTTCCGCTGTTCCACATTGCCGGTTCATACTCAACCGGGCTGTAGCCAATCGTGATAATCAGGTCAGCCTGCTGGAGCAGCCGGTCTCCTGCCTGGTTATTAAACAGGCCGATACGTCCGGCGAAACGCGAGAAGTGTTCCTGCCTGACTGCGCCAGCGGCCTGATAGGTGCTGGTCACGGGTATGCGGCTTTTCGTCAGCAGCTCATGTATCGCCGCGCTGTTCTCCGGCTGGCTCGCCATCAGGCCCAGCAGGATCACCGGATTTTTTGCCCGCGCGATTTCACGGCTCACAGACTCAATCAGAGCGTCGGGCGCAGCGCCCAGCGTTACGCGCCCTTTGTTTTGCAGCGGCGTGCCGGTTACCGGCTGATCGACAATATCCTGCGGCAGGCTGATAAAAGAGCCGCCCCCACGTCCGTTTTCAGCATGTCGAAACGCATTCGAGATACATTCGGCCAGCGCAGAGGACTCAGTAACCTCGACAGCAAATTTAGTGACCGGACGAAACATCGACACGGTATCCATGCTCTGATGCACCTGTTTGGCGCTGTCCGACCGTTTTACCGCTCCGCCAATTGCCACGACGGGATCGCCTTCGCTGGTGGCTGTAGCCATGCCGGTAACCAGATTCGAACAGCCCGGCCCGGAAGTGACCAGCGCCACGCCGGCGTTGCCAGTCAGTCGGCCGACGGCCGCAGCCATAAAGGCCGCATTGGCTTCATGCCTGACGGGGATAAGCTGAATGGGAGAGTCCAGAAGAGAATCAAACACCTTGTCGATTTTAGCGCCAGGAATGCCAAATACATGATTGACGCCCTGCGCCTCAAGCTGCGCCACCACGAGATCGGCACTGCTGTTCCATTGCGCGTTATTTTTTCGCGTGTTCATCTTTACCTCTCTTGTTAGCTTTCGACAGCCCGAATGGCTTCATCAAGATCGTGGGGATTGAGATCGGCCTGCAAAAAATCCTTGTCCTGCGGCAGATCAATCACCAGCTGGCTGATGGCGCCGAAAGTCAGCGTGCCTTGCTCCAGTACGTAATCGAGAATGTGTCCGCCGCCCTGGCGGTCCTCGGTAATAAAATGTTCGTGGTAGCCCGCTACGTTGATTCCCTGCATATACTGCGGTGTGCGAAAACCAATCAGCTCACCCTCACTCTCACTAAAACTAAACGTAGGCTGATTGCCCAGCACTTCAGGCATGGTGCGATAAGGACGGCACTGACAGGGCACGGTTCGCGTCTCGACAGTGCGGAAGCGGCCGCTGATGCGCAGCGCGCAGAACTGGTTATCTGAGGTGATTTTGCTGTCAATAACGCGGTGCACATCGTCACGCGTTGCGGTTTCGGCAAACTGATGCTGATACTCAGGTTTAAAGAAGGTCATGACGGCAAACGGCGTCTTTTGTTCAGGACGGGCAGGACGCGCGCTGCCATCGGAACGTAACTGATAAACGTTGCTGTCAAAGGCGATCAGCTCGCCATCAAGCTGGTTGAACGTACCCAGGCCAAAATCGCCTTTCCGCAACAGGTCAGAAACCGTGGTAGAGCCGTCGTAAACGCCGTTAAGCAGCGCGCTCATCAGCGATGTCTGATAGATAACTTTTTCTGGTGATTCATCTGCAAGTTTACTGAGGGTCTCTTTTAGCTGATCCTCACATGAACAGTCAGATACAAAATTACACATATGCTGCCTCACAAACCGATAGTTAAGCCGTGTTAATATCATGGTGGGCCAGATAGCTCACAGAATCCAATAGCTAAACCAGTTAACTTTGAGACGTTTTTGATATGGAACTTCGCCATCTACGTTATTTCGTTGCTGTGGCCGAGACGCTGCACTTCACCCGCGCAGCGGAGATGCTTGGCATTTCTCAACCTCCCCTGAGTCAGCAAATTCAGCGTCTGGAGCATGAGATCGGCACGCCTTTGCTGAAGCGACTGACGCGTGGCGTGGAGCTCACCGAGGCGGGTAGCGCTTTTCTGCCTGATGCGATACAGATTGTGCAGCAGGCCGATCTCGCGCTGGAAAAAGCCCGCGGCGTGGCGCGGGGCATAAGTGGACAGATGTCGCTGGGTTTTGCCAGTTCGGTGGCGTTTAGCGAGCCGGTATTCGATCTTATTCGCCGTTTTAAGGCGCGTTATCCCGCGATGGAGCTCATCACGCGGGAAGAGAATATGGCGTTGCTGATGCAGGACTTGCGAGAGGGAATGCTCGATGCGGCCTTTATCCGGCTGCCCTGCGAAAGCAGCAGAGCATTTAACCTGAAGGTGATCGCCACCGAGAGAATGTTAATCGCCTTGCCAGCGGATCATGCCCGCAGCCATCAGCACACCATTGCGCTGTCAGAGCTGTCGGACGAAGCGCTGATCATCTTCCCGCGTGATGTTTCCCCCAGCCTTTATGAACTGATCGTGAGTACCTGTCTGCGCGCGGGATTCAATACGGCGCGATTTCAGCAGGCGCCCCAGATTACCTCTTCCCTCGGCATGGTGGGGGCTAACTGCGGAATCGCGCTGGTGCCTGCATCCATGTGCTGTGTGAACAACCCGCACATTGTCTTTCGCGAGATAGAGAACAATACGCTCTTTACGGATATCGCCTTTGCCTGGCGACGCAGCAATACGGCCAGAACGGTAACGCACTTACTCAAACTGATCCATGAAACGGAGCCAGTGCCATCGGGCGAGGCACAAAAACAGCCGCCTGTTTAGTTTGTTAACGGCTTAAGAAAAGCAGCTTTATGCAGCGCTAACCTTTCTCAGTCAGACAAGCGCATACTTCGGCGCACGCCGAAGCATCGGGCTGTGGCTCACCATAAGCTGAACGGCGTATTTCACACCGGAGACAGCAAATGATTGCCGTAATATTTGAAGCGAATGCCCTTCCTGACGCGCAGGAACGCTACCTGCAGCTTGCCGCGGAGCTGAAGCCTTTATTAGCTGATGCGCCAGGATTTATTTCTGTTGAGCGCTTTCAAAGCCTGAGTACAGCAGGAAAAATATTGTCTCTTTCCTGGTGGGAAGACGAAGATGCCGTGGCGCACTGGAAGCAAAACGTTATGCATCAGGCCGCGCAAAAAGAGGGCAGGGAATCTATTTTCGCCAGCTACAGAATACGGGTCGCCCGCGTGTTCCGCGATTACTCTTCAGATAAGGAAGCGCATCAGCATGTATGATATCCACATCGTTCTGAGCAACAGGCCAGGCGCGCTTGCCTTACTGGGCGGTACGCTGGGGAAAAACGGCATCGGACTTGAAGGCGGCGGCGTTTTTACCACCTCCGACGGTGGACACGCCCATTACCTTGTTGAGGATGGAGAAAAGGCCCGGCTGGTGCTGACGGAAGCGGGATTTGACGTTAAAGCGCTGTGTCGCCCGCTGATCCGAAAACTAGCTCAGGAACGTCCCGGAGAGCTGGGCGAACTCGCTGATGCTCTGGGCCGGAGCGGCATTAATATTCGAGTACAGTATAGCGATCACAGCAACCGGCTCATTCTTCTTACGGATGATGATGTTCGGGCTGCTGAAGTCACCAGAAAATGGGAGACAGTGTCGAATGAGCCTGTTGCAGAGTGAACATGACTCGCTCCCAGAGAGCGGTCTGGAAAAATCGATGTCGCTCGTGGCTGCCGCCCTGTCTGATCCGTCCCGGGTCACTATTCTCTGCGCGCTTATGGATGGACGGGCCTGGACCGCCACCGAGCTCAGCGCGGCAGCCTCTGTTGCCGCTTCGACCACCAGCGGCCATCTTGCGCGGCTGCTCAGCAGCGGGCTGATCATCTGCCTCTCTCAGGGACGTCACCGCTATTACAGCCTGGCCGGGCATCACATTGCCGGACTGCTGGAAAACCTGATGGGCGTATCCACCCACAGCCGCGCTTTGCCACCGCCGCGCACTCCTGAGCATTTACGCTACGCGCGCACCTGCTACGACCACCTTGCCGGCGAACTTGCTGTGAATATTTACGCATTTATGCTGCAGGAAAAGTGGCTGGAGCCTGACGGATCATCTCTTACGTCTGTTGGTAAAACGCAGTTTCATGATTTGGGGGCGGTACTGCATCCTGAAGCAAGGCGCAAAGCCTGTTGTTCATGTCTTGACTGGAGTGAAAGGCGCTTTCATCTGGGAGGAGACGCAGGTCATGCGCTGCTGACATGCTTTCTTCAGCATGCGTGGCTGCTTCGCGTGCCCGGATATCGTGAAGTCACGGTAACGAAAGAAGGTGCAAAGGCGATGCATCGCCTGTTCGGAATCAGTCAGCCCTGAGTAAAGCTGCTGCGCCGCAGACAGCGGCGCAGCATGCTCCTGTTAGCGATCGCGCACCGCGTCCAGCGCACCCTGGAGCCGTTGCGCAGTGCTGTTCTCGCCTCTGCTTTCAAACAGAGGAATAAGCTCTGCGAGCTGCGCATCCGTCAGCCCGACGTTTTTGCTTATGCCCAGGTGCGCTTTCAGCTGCGATTCCACGCCGGTCATGGCCGCCAGCGCAGCAACGGTAGCAAGCTCGCGGCTTTTCCAGTCGAGGTTGTCGCGGCTGAAAATATCGCCGAACAGATGGACCTTCAGATAGTGATCTATCGCAGGCGCGAAATCGAACAGGGCGCCTTTGACCGGGCTGCCTGCGAGGGTTGTCTGGTTCTGCGTTCCGGCCGCCAGCATCTCTTCGGGTTTCGGCAGCGGGCCAGGCGCTCTGCCTTCTGCATCTTTTATGCCCTGTTCCCGACGCGCATCAATGACTTTCATCAACTCAGCCAGCGCATTCAGGCTACGGGGAAAACCAGCATAGGCATAAAGCTGAACCAGGATCTCACGGCAGTCGCTGATGGTCAGACCGGCGTCCAGCGCCTGCTGCAATGCCTGGTGTAGCGCAGGGATATCACCCGTCGCGGCATACGCGGCGATAACCGCCGTCTGCTTTTGCTGCGCGGTAAGAGGATGTTTCTGTTGAATTAGCATGGCGTTACTCTTTATCGAAGCGTGGGTATCGCGCTCTCCGGCAGCGCTGCCGGAATAAACCAGAGCGGCGCATAACACCAGACCGGCAGCTATGCTCCGCTTCATCATTATGCCCTTACGATTTTTCAACGCCGGCATACTGCTCGTCGCTGACCTGCTCCATCCAGTCAACCACTTTGCCTTCCTGCGCTTCAGCAATAGCGATATGCGACATGCTCACTTCTGGCGCGGCGCCATGCCAGTGCTTCACGCCAGCCGGTATCCATACAATATCTCCAGGCCGGATTTCGCGTACCGGCTCTCCCCACTCCTGAACGAGCCCAAGGCCAGCGGTGACAATCAGCGTCTGGCCAAGGGGATGCGTATGCCAGGCTGTGCGGGCAGAAGGCTCAAACGTCACGGTCGCGCCGCCTATACGGGCTGGCTCACTTCCCTGAAACGGAGAGTCAATTCGTACCGTTCCGGTGAAATAGTCAGGCGAACCTTTTACTGAAGGTTTTTCTCCACTTTGCATTACGGTGATCACAGGTGTGTACTCCTTTGAGTGAACGGCGGAACAGGCAAGCGCGAGGGACAGCGCAGCAGCAGCAAGTCTCTTCATACGATCCCCTTTACCAGTAAGTTAAATGGGTCAGGCGCTGGCCTGCCGATGAATAGTCAGTTCAGTTTAGGCTCAGGCGTATTGTTTGATAAGATGGGCAAATATGAACGCCTATGTGCAGGAGATTCACCAATGGCGCATGAAAATCTTAATGACCTGCGCGCCTTTCAAATTGTGGCGCGCGAAAAAAACTTTACCCGCGCTGCAGCTCAGCTTGGCATATCGCGTTCGGGATTAAGCCATGCGATTACGGCGCTGGAGGCGCGGCTCGGCGTCAGATTACTGACGCGCACAACACGCAGCGTTTCACTTACGGAAGCCGGAATGCGTCTGTATAACCGGTTAATGCCAATGCTAAGCGAGCTGGACAGCGAACTGGCGTCTCTGCGCGCGATGGGCGAGAAACCGGCAGGCGCCGTTCGCATTACCGCACACGATCACGCGATCGCCTCTGTGCTCTGGCCACGACTGCAGCCCTTACTGAAGCGATACCCGGACATTCATATCGAGTTAAGCGTGGACTATGCCCTGACGGATATTGTGGCGCAGCAGTTCGACGCTGGCGTCCGGGTCGGCAATGTGGTTGATAAGGATATGATAGCCGTCAGGATCGGACCCGACTTTCATATGGCGGTGGTCGGTTCGCCAGACTATCTGCAGGATAAAAAGATGCCTGAAACACCCGCTGATTTGACCGAGCATCAGTGTATCAATCTGCGGCTTCCTACACGTGGCGGGCTCTATGCATGGGATTTTGAAAAAGAGGGCAAGACATTATCGGTGCGGGTGCAGGGCCAGACCGTTTTTAACAACACCTTCCTTATGCTACAGGCAGCGCTGGATGGAACGGGGCTTGCTTATGTTCCGCTGGATCTTGCGCAGAAGCACATTGAAGCCGGGCAGTTACTCCCCGTTCTAAAAGAGTGGTGGCCGCATTTTCCGGGATACCATCTTTACTATGCAAACCGCCGCCAGATGATGCCTGCGCTTGTAGAGGTCATCAACGCGCTGCGCTTCCGGGAAGCGTAAGCATAGTCTTTCGACAGGACAGAAGGTAAACATGCAGCTTCAGGCGAATTCATCTGAACCATTATGAAAAAATGGGGTCAAATTTGTGAGTTCGTGTGCCTGGAGATATGACTTAAACGCATAGCTCAATCAGGAGCGGGTAAGCCGATGTATTTGCGTATTAATTCATTCCCAAAATAGACTGATTTCCTGTATCAATGCGCAGTTCGTCGCATCTTTTCCCGGAGTTTCACACAGGCTGTCCACTTTTTCTGTGGATAACTAAGCGGCTTATTCTTCATTATTTTCCATCAGATCGACCATTGCTCCCTTGTGAGCTTCCACATAGCGAATGTAGCGCATCAGCGTTTCAGGTTTTTTCCAGGTTCCTTCCTGCATAATCTGCGGTACCGAATAACCTTTACGTGCCAGATCCTGTGCCGCGCCGACGCGTGCGCTGTGACCACTCCAGCGCCGGTAACGGTTTTTGTTTGGCTTCGCAGTAGTGGTATGGCCGGCTGCCTCCCAGGCGCGGGTGAAAATGCTTTTAAGCGCAGGCGTGCTCATCGGTTCGTCGGTCACGACCATCACTTTGCCTGACCGGTGAACCGGGGCAAAGAGAAAGGCATCGAGTTCATGAATTAAGCCCGATGCGACAATCCATTTTGTCAGCACTGCGGATGACTTCGAACCCAGGGCTTTTACCAGGCTGCCGGTATCCAGGATAGTTTTGGTCCATGACCCTTCGAGAATGATGCGGCCATCTTCAGCGCGCATGACATCCCCAACCCGAAAACGTGCCACTTCGCTGATACGCATCAGCGTACTGTAAGCCACATGAAGGAAAGCGAGATCGCGCATATTCTGCAAACTCTGGTTATCCGCCCACGCGGCTTCCACCTTCTGCAAATCACTCAGCCGGAACGGCAGTGCCTGACCGGTGCGCTCGCCGGAGACTACCGCAACGCGATTGATCTTTTTTACCGCTCGCGATACCAGCGGTGAAGTGGAAGGAGGAACCAGCCCCGCGTTACGGTGTAACATCGCTATCAGCGACTGATGCGTGCCAATGGTCGAAGAGGCACGCCCGATCGATTGCAAGTAGCTGAGATAGTCACGCAGATCTTCTGGCGACATGGGCAGCAGAGTACGATTATTGGCCGTTGCCCAGCGATGACAAACGCGCATGACACTCATCAGTTGCCGCCAGGTGTTGGGCGCAAAGGCGTCTTTATCCTGAACAAACTCACGCAGGCGCTGTGTAAGATCGTCATCCGACGGAGAAAGGGGCAGCAGGGCGTTTGTGGCGATGATTCCATCCATATTTGTTTAATTTATTCGCAATTTAATCTTTGATCGCGCTACGTGAATTCTGAGAAAAAAGCAGGGGTAGACTCCTGCAGATTTTACGTAGCGTTGTCATTTTAAAGGGGCGCACGCGCCGTCCAGGATGCCCGGTCATCGATTTCCAGTCCAAAGCATAAGAGTAAACAGCGCCATCAGGGCAGGATCTGGCCCGGATCCGCATGATACCGGGTTTAACAAGGCGTGTCGCTGGGTTTGTATAAGTCTTATTATATAAAGTCAGGATGTAAGGAAGGAAAGATCCGCCGTTAGCGCATCTGTGCTGCCCTTGTTGAGTCCCTGGCTCTGGACGGAGGAGGAGGGCCAGCGTGGCGGTAAAAAAGCAGGTATCCTGCTGCGGCTAAGGGAAAGAGCAGGAACGGGCGACGATACCAGCATGCTCAGATGGTAAGGTTTTATTAATCACTGGCTTCAGATCGTTGATTACGACAAAAAGGGATGGAAGGCGATAGAAATATAAAAATCAAACCCAGAGACGATCCACTAAAATAACCTGATTACACCCCCTCTATATAACTACGTAAAAAACCATAAGAGCACCTGTAGCTACCACTATTTAAAAAACATTGCCATTATAAGCCGGAATGCTTCTAGATTAATTAGAAAACAAATCCGTCATTGTTTATAAAGAATTAAGGGAAAGGTCCAGTCAAGAAGCAGTATTTTCAATACACTACTATATAAAGTCGAACAGGAAAACCATAAATAGCGCCAAATAATTATTAACATAATACATTGAAAATTAAAATAAATATTTACCCATTCCATTCCTGAAGCTTAAAGACAAGCCGGGCCAGAGTTAATAACTCTAATTCGTGGTAAATATGCCACCATCAGCTTCCCCTCGAAGTTGAACGCCTCATTTATTTTTAACCATCAGTAAAGTCAGCGGATGCCGCCCCTTATTAATCATTAGTATCGCAAGCGTCTTTTCTGAAAAATTAACTTAGCCCAGATGCGCTAACACTCTGCTTTGCCAAAATAAACGAATAATCAAAAGGCCTGTTTCCAATGCCATAAAGCAGCGCTAATAAAGCCAAATATAAATAAGCCATACCGAATGCCAGCAAATAAAAGATAAAAAAACCTTTTATAAGCGGCTTCGCGCGGGAGAGCTAACGTCACTGAAGCAACCAGCGGGCCGCTCAGCCGCCAGGAAGAAAGCAGTTTTTCACATAGCGGGATTTAACGTGCCAGGATTAAACGCAGCGGGATACACGCAGATGGGCCTTTATTTATTAACGAGGATTTTATGACGCTGCGATCGCTTCAGGCACTTTGCCTTGTGAATTTTTTTATGGCGGACGTAAGGGATGGGTTAGGCCCTTTTTTAGGCATCTTTCTGACTGAACACCACTGGAGAGCGGACGATATTGGTTGGGTGATGACGGCAGGCGGTCTGGCTGGGCTGGTCGCCACTATCCCTGCGGGGCTGATAACGGATGCGACCCAGTATAAACGACTGCTGCTTATTATCGGTTCGCTTGTCATCACCTTTTCAACGCTGCTGCTCTGGTATTTTCCCGAGCCGTGGGTCACGCTTCTCTCGCAAATCCTGACCGGCCTCTCGGCAGCCTTTATCGCGCCTGTACTCACCGGCATCACGCTTGGCTTAACCGGGCCGGATAAATTCAGCCATCAGATGGGCAGAAACGAAGCCTTTAACCACGGCGGCAATATGTCAGCGGCGATCGCCGCCGGGATTTCCGTCGCCTGGTGGGGCACAGGCGCCGTCTTTGCGTTAATGACCGCTATGGCATTGTGCGCGGCGCTTTCTGTCTTAGCTATCAGGCATCAGGATATCGACAATCGACTCGCCCGTGGCTTAAGCGGTGATGAAACCAGGCTTGTCGTGCCTGAGCTCTCGGTCCTTATTCGCAATCCAGCCGTTATCTTTATCGGGTTAACGCTGCTGCTGTTTCACCTCAGCAATGCCGCTCTGTTGCCCATGCTGAGTATGCATGCGGCAGTTTCACATCACGGCGCGATGCCTGTTGGCGTTTACACTGCCGCGACGGTGGTAATTTCGCAGTGCGTGATGATCCCGGTCGCGCTGTTTGCCGCCAGCCACGCGCAAAAATCAGGATATTCATTACTGATTACGGCAGCGCTACTGGTGTTGCCGGTGCGTGCCGCGCTCGCCTCTGCATACACTGGTCCTTACGCGATGATCCCGGTTCAGGTGCTTGATGGCCTGGCGGCCGGACTGCTGGGCGTGGCGGTACCAGGGTATATCGTTAAGGTGCTGGAGGGAAGCGGACATACCAATGCAGGCCAGGGCATCATTATGCTTATGCAGGGGGTCGGGGCCGCGATGAGTCCGGCGCTGGCGGGCAGCGTTGCAGCCCGTTATTCCTATAGCACGGCTTTCGCAGTGCTGGGCATTATTGCCCTGACGGCGCTAATGATCTGGTGGGCTGCCAGCCGCTTCCACCGGGAGCAGCCTGAGTCCCATCGATCATGAATACCTTTAAAGGGAATAAACAATCGTTGCCGGTACGATACTGTAAGCACTGCAGAAAGCCGATGACCTGGCGAAAGAAATGGGAAAAATGCTGGGATGAAGTGCAGTATTGCTCCGAACGCTGTCGGCGTGAGGCTAAACGGTGCGCGAGTGATATAAAGACGTGATACAGCACCGTCATTTAGCGGCTGAGAACAGATCGCGGGCATCGCGATCTGTTCTTCAGGCGACACAAACCTCTGCAGCGGTGTTTTGCCGCCGGGCTGCTGGGCCGATAAGCGCCAGGCAAGGGCTTCAGGCGGTCATCAGCATAGCGAAGGCGTCGCCGATCATCTTCAGGCTGCTCAGCAACAGCACGCGCTGCGCCTGCTCCAGACGTAAATAACGCCGCAGCGGAGGCATACGGCAAACCACTTCGCTGGCTCCCCAGGGTTCAATAACGCAGTACCAGCCATGCGGATCCACCTCCAGTTTTATGCTGCGATAATCCAGCTCGCCCAGCGTTTCACACAGACGAGGAAACCCGTTCAGCCAGGCTGCTGTCGCCTGCCCGGCAGGCTGACGCGAGCGGAACTGAACAGGACGCCGCCGCAGCCTGCCGGGCTGATGCACATCGATACGAAAGGATGCGGTCTGCGCCGCCGCGCCGCGGCAGCTAAACCGGCTACTGATAATTGAGGCCATAAACAGCCGCCGGGTATGCAACCTGATCGCGACCTGCTGTTGTTTGTCCAGCTGCAACTGGAATCCATCGCTGTCCTGGCTCAGCGGCCAGCCGGCAAGATCGCGCGCGAGGGCGGTCAGCATGATGGCTACACCAGCGAGCGCAGCACATCGGGGACGCCAGCGGCGGGTTCGCCGTGGCGCGCAAATGCGCGGTCCAGCACCTCTTCAACGGCGACCGGCCGGAAAGGATTCACCCGCTGCACCAGCACCGTCCACACCAGCGCATAGGCTGCTGTCACCGCCAGCATAATACCGAAAGGTATCAGAATATCGCTTTTGTGCATGCCCGGCGGGGTGATATTCAGAATAGCGATAATGATACCCACGCTGGAAATGATTTGCGGCAGCGGGAAAAGCGGCGAGCGGTAAGCGCGCGGCAGATCCGGACGACGCAGGCGCAGCAGCACCACCGATAAGGTCACCAGAAGGTAGGCTACACCCCAGGCACATACGGCCGCGAGGATCAGCGGCACAATACGGTCGAGGCTGCCCTGTAAATACCATGCATGCAGACAGGGAATAGCGACCGCAACCGCTATGGCCGCCAGCGGCGTTTTGAAACGCGGATGTAGCCAGGTGAGGAAACGCGGCAACGCCCCGTCCAGCGCCATGCCATAAAGAATACGCGGCACGGCGGCCATCAGCGTATTAATGGTGGCTGCGCCTGCCAGCAGCAGTCCGAAACCGAGCCAGTACTGTCCAAAATCGCCCATAACGCGATGGGCGAAGGCGGGGATAGCCATCGGCGTATCAAGTAGATGCACGCCGTTAGCCGCATCAACCACCACATTTTCCACCTGACGATTGATCGCCGCGCCGTAGAGAAACATGCAGGATGCGACGCCGCACAGACCAAGCGCCATCGCGCGGGGAATGGTGCGATGCGCCTGCTTAATTTCCGGCGCCATCGGCGTCACCAGCTCGCAGCCAACGAACATAAACATCGCCATACCGATATAACCGAACAGCCCTGAAAGATCGTGCAAATCCAGCGTGCTGCCGAACCAGCCAGGCAGGTGCGTTGCTGGCGCCATAAGTATTCCGCACAGGCCGAAAATAGCGAGCGTTGACCACATAATGAATGTCAGCACCACTTCAACCTTGCCAAATATTTCGACGCCGAGCGCATTAAGAAAGCCAAAAATAATGACCAGGCCGACGCCAACCAGCCAGGTGCTGTGATGCGCATCAAGATGAGCGTTAAGCGTCTCAAAGTTCACCAGCGCCATAATTCCTGAAAGGATGGTTTCCGCCGTGCCGGCAAAGATATGCACGATAAGATAGGCGCACAGCGCGCCGACGATAGCGAAGAAACGCCCCATGCCGCATGAAATATAGTCGTAGACCGATCCGGTGGTGGGCATCAGCGTAGCCGCTTCAGAGAAAGTGGTGATTTGCGCCTGCATCATGATAAATGCGATCAGCACCGCTAGCGCGAAGGTATCGCCGCCCATGCCGAAGCCGCTGGTGACGGTCAGGATGACAGGACTTGCCATAATCAACCCGACTGAACTGGCTAAGGTCGTTGGAAAACCCACTACGCCGCGCTCAAGCAGCGACCCAAGTTTGTTATTGTTCATATTTACCCCGGCAATGTAATTAACGGTGATACGCTCATGCTCATTAAAAACAAGCCTGGGGACGGTGGGAAATCGTCCGAAGGGATGAGAGCCAGGCGTTCAACTTACAGTTATTTATTTGTTATCAGCGTGTTGCTTAATTTCTTCGCTGTCATCTCTTTTTCATATGAACGTGATCGTTCGCGCGTTTTAACGCGGCGCGCAGCGGCAAAAGGGCGGGAAAACGGCGGCCAGCAGGCCGCCTGGAGGATTAGCGGGATTCGACATTAGCGAGGTAACACTTCACAAAGCGAGGCGTTAATACTTTCCACAGCACCGTCGTGCCCTGTTCAGCAAACCAGGTGTCACCTTTCTGATAGCGCGTGGTTTCACCGGTGGTTTCGACCGTCAGCTCGACTTCGCCTTCCAGCACCGTAGCCTGTTCAGTAAAGGGATAGGTCATGCTGAAACTGCCTTGCGTTGATGAAAACAGCCCGCAGGAAAAAGCGTCCTGCGGCTCGCCATAAATCATCAGGCCTGCCACCTGTGGATCGCCCTCAATTGGCGTGGCGCCGAGCAGGCTGACGCTACCAATCGGATGCAGTTCGGGAATAGGATCGTTTAACTTTATCGCTTTCATCTTTTTCTCCAGTCGTTTAGCTACGGCCATTCCAGTAGCCAGCGGTTTGATGTAATAACTTGCCCGCCGTGACCAGCATCAGACGCATGCTGTCGCGGCCATGAATACGGGCGTGGGGAATTTTGCTTAGCAGGTCATAGCGCGCAGAGCCGCCGTTAATCCCTTCCGCAAGGACTTTACAAATAATGTGCGACGGCGTGACGCCAAAGCCGGAATAGCCCTGTACGTAAAACACATTGTTATGCTGGCTTAAGGTGCCAATTTGCGGGAACAGGTTGGCGCTGCACGCCATCGGACCGCCCCAGGCGAAGTCGATCTTCACATCGTGCAGATAAGGGAAAACCTGCAACATCAGCGTGCGGTTCCAGGCAGCGAAATCGCGCGGCGTATATTCAACAAAGCGCGTGGCGCTGCCAAACAGCAGACGGTTTTCACGGGTGAGGCGGTAATAGTTGATCACGGGCCGGATATCGCTGAAGGCGCCGCGAATGGGGCTAATGCGCTCCACCAGCGCGTCGGACAGCGGCTCGGTGGCGATCTGATAGGAGTAGGTCACCAGAGTTTTGTTATGGATCTCCGGCTCAAGGTTGTTGAGGAAGCTATCGCACGCCCACAGCAGCTTAGCGGCGCGTACGCTGCCCATCGCGGTGCGGACGCGTACCTGTTTGCCATATTCCACCTCGACGACGGGCGAGGACTCATAAATCTTCACCCCCAGCGAGGTTGCGGCCTGCGCCGAACCGAGCAGCATATTGAGGGAGTGGATCTGTCCTCCTCCCATATGCTTAAGCGCCGCGCAGTAGACGTCCGAACCAATTACCTTGTGGACGTCGCTGCCGGTGTAAAGCGCAATATCCTGATCGGGCTCGGCGGATTTAAACTCCTTTTCCCACTGGCGCAGGGTCTTTTCCTGTCGCTTGTTATAGGCGAGATAGCCGTAGCCGGGTACAAAATCCGCATCGATCTGGTACTTTTTAATACGCTCGCGAATGATGCCCGCGCCCATATTCGCCATGGCAAACAGCGATGCCATCCCCTCTTTGCCGACATGCTTTTTCACCGCCTCGATATCGTGGCCGATACCCGCCATCACCTGGCCGCCATTGCGGCCTGTGCCGCCGTAGCCGAGGTGGCGCGCTTCCAGGATGACCACGCGGGTAATGCCCTGTTCCGCCAGTTCCAGCGCGGTATTAACGCCAGAGAAGCCGCCGCCAATGATCACCACATCCGCGTCGATATCTTCAGTCAATGCCGGAAAATGCAGATGATATTTTTTCGTGGCGCCGTAATAATTCAGCGCATCAATTTTGATGTTCATCCTCGTACCCTGTCTGAATGTCAAACCGGTTGAGATAACACCACGTTGCGCAGAACAGGCACTATCGCCCATAAGAAGGAGGAGGGATGACTGGCACTGCGATATGTGGGCCAGGCCACAAAAAACCCGGCAAAGCCGGGTAAATAAAGGACTATTTATGGGCGCTCCGGCCCGGCGTCAGCAATCGCCTTACCGCGTTCCGTATCGCTGAACTTGCGGAAGTTCTCGTGGAACATCGCGGCAAGCTCGCGCGCTTTGCTGTGCCATTTATCGTGGCTTTCCCAGCTGTTGCGTGGGTCGAGCTGCTGGCTATTGACGCCTGGCAGCCGCAGCGGCATTGACAGGTTAAAGACGGGCAGAGTAGTTCGCGGTACATCATCCAGCTGCTCCCCCAGAATTGCGTTGATAATGGCCCGCGTATCTTTGATGGAGATGCGCTCGCCGCGGCCGTTCCAGCCGGTATTCACCAGCCATACCTGCGCCTGCACCTGACTGATTCGCTTTAGCAGCACGTCAGCATAGACATCTGGATGCAGCGTCAGGAACGCCGCGCCAAAGCAGGCGGAAAAGGTCGGCGTGGGCGCGCTGATGCCACGCTCGGTACCCGCTAGCTTAGAGGTGAAACCTGACAGGAAGTACCAGGCTATCTGATCGCCCGTTAGCTGGCTGACGGGGGGAAACACGCCAAAAGCGTCAGCGGTCAGAAAAATAATTTTCTGCGCATGGCCGGCAGCGGAAACGGGCCTGACGCGATTAGCGATATGCGTAAGCGGATAGGAGACGCGGGTATTTTCCGTTTTGCTGCCGTCGGCATAGTCAACCTCGCCACGATCGTTGGTTACGACATTCTCCAGCAGAGCATCTCGTCGGATCGCCTGGAAAATCTCCGGCTCTGCCGCAGGCGAAAGATTGATGGTTTTGGCGTAGCAACCCCCTTCATAGTTAAACACGCCGTCATCGTCCCAGCCGTGTTCGTCATCGCCAATCAGCTGGCGCTGCGGATCGGTAGAAAGCGTGGTTTTCCCGGTGCCGGAGAGGCCGAAAAAAAGCGCGACATCGCCCTTGCTGCCCACGTTGGCGGAGCAGTGCATCGAGGCGATACCGCGTGCCGGCATCAGCGTATTCATCACTGAGAACAGCCCTTTTTTCATCTCGCCACCGTACCAGGTGCCACCGATCAGCTGCATCTTTTCCGTCAGACTGAAGGCCACGAAATTCTCGGAGTTAAGTCCCTGCTCGCGCCAGTGCGGATTGGTACACTTCGCGCCGTTCATCACCACAAAATCAACCGGAAAGTGGCGCATCTCTTCGGGAGAAGGGCGGATAAACATATTGGTGACAAAGTGCGCCTGCCAGGCGACTTCCGTAACAAACCGCACGCCGAGCCGCGTTTCAGGGTTAGCGCCGCACCAGGCATCCACAACAAACAGACGCTTGCCGGAGAGCTGCTCCGTAACGCACGCTTTTAAACGCTGCCATACGGCAGGCGTAATCGGCTGATTATCGTTCTTGCCCTGTCCCGCATCGGACCACCACAGGCGATCGCGGCTGGCCTCATCGCGTACGATATATTTGTCACGTGGCGAGCGCCCGGTAAATTCGCCCGTATCGACGGCGACAGCGCCCGACGTCGTCACCACCGCCTTTTCGTAGCCCGTTAGCGACGGTCGGGTCTCTTCAGTAAACAGCGTGTCATAGTCGGGGTTATAAACGATATCTGCGATTTCGCGCAGGCCAAGGCGTTCCAGCGAGGCAAGCAGCTCTGCTGAGATCTTCATCTGTACTCTCCGGTAGAAAAAGGGGGCGCAAGCGCCCCCTGAGATCAGGCCGTTACCGCATGCTGCTGATGCGGCGTGGCGTGAAACTGACGTTTGAAATAGATCAGACCCTGGCCTTCGCTGGCCAGCGTGATGTGTTTTATCTCCAGCAGATAAACCCGATGCGTGCCGATGGTCTGGATCTGCTGAATTTCGCCTTCAAGGCTGGCCAGCGCCTGTTGCAGGATCGGCTGCTGCAACGCGCCCCCGCGCCAGCCATCCAGCGTAAAGCGCTGCTCCATGCTCAGTTCAGTCATCCCGGCGAAATGGCGCGCCATCTCCTCCTGTTGGTGATTAAGCACGTTGACGCACATCTTGCCGTTTTGCTCAAACACCGGCACCATCGCGCTGCGATTGTTAATGCAGACCAGCAAGGTAGGCGGCGTATCGGTGACCGAGCAAACGGCGGTGGCTGTGATGCCGCAGCGCCCGGCGCTGCCCTGCGTAGTGACGATATTCACGGCTGCTGGCAGGCTGGCCATCGCGTCGCGGAAATTCAGGCGATGCTGTTCTTCTCTGGACATGATTACCTCTTTTACTTAAGCAGACGATCGAGCTGATTAATATCGGTGTTATTGTGCAGATGCGGCACGGTCCAGCCGTTGCGGTCGTAGTCAGCGAGACAGCGATCCACCATCTCCATCATACTTTTCATATTGCCGGAGCCCTGCGCGTGGCGCAGACACTGCAGGCGCACCTCATCCTGGCTTCCGGCGTAGTTAATCTCATAGAGTTCATGGCGTCCGCCAAACTCGCTGCCGATAGCGTCCCACATCAGCTTCAGGATTTTGATGCGCTGCTCGTGATCCATGCCATTCGAGCCACGCACGTACTGCGCCAGATAGCGGTCGATTTCCGGGTTATTCAGGTCGCGCACGCTGGATGGCAGATAGATCAGACTGCTGGTGACGTTGCTTTCAATGATGTTTTTGATTTTGGCGTAGGCCATCGGGGCCATCACGCGGTAGGTCTGCATCGCCTGCATATCAGGCAGCCATGCGCCGTTCTTCCACGGCTGCGCTTCGGCCGCCATTGCGTCGCTCAGCGACCAGAAGAGGTTGCGCCACGCCACGACTTCCCCCAGCGCCGCCTGTACGCCGCGGAACTCCAGCACGCCCGAACACTCCAGGCTTTTTTGCAGCAGCGCGGTGACAAAATCGAGCTTCACTGCCAGGCGCACGCAGGCCTGCATTGGATAAAGACGGGCGAACCCGGCTTCGATGCTCCAGCGGCGGCAGCGGTCAAAATCGCGGTAAATCAGCACGTTTTCCCAGGGGATAAGCACCTTATCCATCACAAGAATCGCATCGTTTTCATCGAAGCGGCTGGAGAGCGGATAATCAAACGGCGCACCCGTCACACCAGCTACCAGTTCATAGGAGGCGCGCGAGATAAGCTTGACGCCCTCGGCATCCATCGGCGCCACAAACATCAGGGCGAAGCTCGGATCCTCTCCCATCACCTGCGCCGAACCGAACCCAATAAAGTTGTAATGCGTCAGCGCCGAGTTGGTCGCTACCACCTTAGCGCCGCTGACAATAATCCCTGCATCGGTCTCTTTCTCGACCTTAACGTAAACATCCTTCACTTCATCCGCCGGTTTATGACGATCGATAGGCGGGTTAACGATAGCGTGGTTGAAGTAGAGACCCGCTTCCTGAATGCGCTGATACCAGCGACGCGCGTTATCGGCATATTCGCCGTAAAATTCCGGGTTCGCGCCCAGCGAGCAGCCGAATGCGGCTTTATAGTCTGGCGTGCGGCCCATCCAGCCGTAGGTCAGTCGCGACCAGTCGGCGATGGCGTCGCGTTGCTGGCGGATCTCCTCTGCCGAACGGGCGAAGCGGAAAGTGCGATGGGTATAACCGCCATTGCCGGTGTCTGTCTGCCAGCAGAGTTTGTCGTGCGTTTCCGGCGCGTGCAGCGCGTCATACAACGTTGAAACAGAGCCTGCCGCATTACGGAAGGCAGGATGAGTGGTGACATCTTTGACGCGTTCGCCATAGATATAAATCTCGCGTCCGTCTTGCAGGCTTTTCAGGAACTCCTCCCCGGTAAAAGGGCGGTTAGCAGCGGCGCGATGATCTTCAGGTTTCATAGAATCTACCTCACAAAAGGGGACGCTTCGGGTACAAACGCCAGAGTTGTTATTTAAATGTTTATCTTGTGTTAATCGATTTAAGCTCTGTAACGCGAAGGCCGGAAGAGATGAATCAGGGGATTTCTGGTACTTTTCGCCACGGGCGGACAAAGTGAGAGCGGGATCAAACTCAATAAATCAGGGCGACAAGCAATAACGCTTCTCGCCCTGGCAGCGCGGGCGGTTAACGGTTCCGGAACTGGCTGGGCGAGCAGCCGGCCATGCGGTGAAAGAAGCGGGCAAAATAGGCGGGATCTTTGTAGCCCAGCGCATAGGATATTTGGTTAACGCTGTCGCTGCTGAACAGCAGCTGGCGTTTTGCTTCCCGCAGCACGCGCTCAAAAATAAGTTTTTTGGGAGACTGGTTAGCAAAGCGGCGACAGATCTCCGTCAGCCGCGACTCGCTGATGCCCAGTTCGCGCGCATAATCCGGCACGGTGAGATGCTGACGAAAACAGGCATCTATCATGCGGTTAAAGCGCTGAAACTGCCGCATTTCGCCGCGCACGCTGGTGGGCGACATTTCATCTGGCGGCGCTTCGCGCAGCACCTGGGTAAAGATGGCCTGCGCCAGCGCAACCAGCATCTGCTGCCTGCCCGGCGCGTTGCGCCTGAATTCAGCTGCAATTAACGCCCAGTAGGCGTGCAGCGCCTCCAGCGCCGCGGGGGAAGACTCAAGAGAAAGGCAAATGCCGGTGCGGTTAATGGCCTCCGCCTTGCCTGGCCACAGACTTTCCACCAGCGGCCAGATTAACTCCTGCCGCACGGTCAGCACGTGGCCGTCGCTGTCCGATTCGGTGATAAACGCGTGCGGCACCGAAGGCGGCGTAAGGATAAACAGCGGCGCCTTGAGAGCGTAAAAGTGCTCGTCCAGCTGCAGGGTAATTTTTCCTGTCACCAGCATATGCAGCTGAAATGAGCGATCGTGCCAGTGCGGGTGCATATCACGGCCAAAAAAGCTGGCCAGCCGCGCAAAAGTTTCATAGTGAACCTCTTCGCTGGCGTAGCGCGCATCGTACACCTTGCTGATATCGATATTTTCGAAGCCGCTCATGGTGTCTCCTGCCGCACGCCGCGCGCCGAAGCCGTATGCAGCCGCACCGTCGGATCGTCACGGTTCATCGGGATGCGCGTCAGCACCAGCGCGCCCAGCAACAGCAGCGCCGCAACAAACCACAGCCCTGAACTGAAGCTGCCGGTCAGATCTCGCAGGATACCAATCAGGAGCGGGCTGACCGCCGAGCCGACGTTGCCAAAGGCGTTGATCACCGCCAGTGCGACGGCACGTGCGGCAAAACTGATCGCCTGATCCGGCGTGGTCCAGAAAATCGCCATGGCGGTAAAAGCGGCGGAAGAGGCAATGATAATGCCAGCAAGCTGCAGCAGCGGATGGTCGCTCACCGAAGCAAGCAGCCAGCCCGCAGCCGCGGCCAGATAGGGCAAAATCGTATGGCGCTTACGCTCCTGCAAACGGTCAGAACGGCGGCTCCACCAGACCATCGCCAGAATGGTGCAGGCCTGTGGAATAGCTGCCAGCAGGCCAATCACAATATTGCTGCTGCCCTCATTAAAACTTTTCAGGATCTGCGGCGTCCAGATGTTGATGGCGCTCAGCGTATTGGTCAGGCAAAAGTAGGCACAGGTATAGAGCAACACCACGGGTGTCAGAACCTCGCGCCATAAAGGTTTGCGCGCGGCGAAGTTCGGTTTTGGCACCTCACGTTCGCGTTCGAGCATCGCCGTCAGCGCGCGTTTCTCTTCGTTGTCCAGCCAGCGTGCCTGCTCGGGGCGATCGTCCAGAAAAACCCAGGTGGCGACGCCGAGGATCGCCGAAGGCAGGCCTTCCAGCAGGAACAGCCACTGCCAGCCTTTCAGGCTCCAGACGCCATCCAGCGCCAGAATATAGCCCGAGAGAACGGAACCAATCATCATCGTCACCGGCATGGCTATCATAAACAGCGCATTGGCGCGGGCGCGAAAATGAGCGGGGAACCACCAGGTGAGATAGACCAGGATCCCCGGCAAAAAGCCCGCTTCAGCTATGCCAACCAGCATACGCAACAGGTAGAGCGTATGCGCGCTGGTGGCAAACAGCGTGCAGGTAGAGGCAATGCCCCATAAAACCATAATGCTGGCGATCCAGCGTCGCGCGCCAACTATGCTCAGCATAATATTGCTGGGAATACCGCACAGCACATAGGTGACGTAAAACAGGGTCGCGGCCAGACCAAACATGGTGGACGTTAAGCCAAGATCCTTGCCCATCGTAAGACCAGCGAAACCGATGTTGATACGGTCAAGGAAAGAGAAAACAAACAGGACGAACAGAAACACAATCAGGCGTCTGAAGAGCTTTTTCATCACGCGCTGTTCGGTTGCGGTCAGGCTGTTTTCTTCGTGCTGTTGCGTTAAGTTCGTCATGGTTTCTCCCGGCGGCTTAATAGACGGTCTGTTCGCCGCTCGCTGGTTTTTGTAGGGAAGGGCGGAACCGGGCGGCGAGCGCCTCGGCGCTGCGCGCTAACAGAGTGGTATCGACGCCGACCGCAACAAACAGCGTTCCTCGCTCCAGATAGCGCTGCGCCAGCGTTTCATTTGCCATCAGAATGCCTGGCGCTTTATCGGCGGCGAGGATTTTTTCAATGCAGCTGTCGATGGTCGCCTGCACCTCCGGGTGGGCCGGATTGCCCATAAAGCCCATGTCAGCGCTGAGATCGGCCGGACCAATGAACACGCCATCGACGCCCTCTACCGCCAGGATCGCATCAAGGTTTTCGACGCCCTGGCGGGTTTCAATCTGCACCAGCACGCACATCTGCGCGTCAGCCTGCTGCAGATAGTCGGGAATGCGGTTCCAGCGTGAAGCGCGCGCCAGCGCGCTGCCAACGCCGCGTATGCCGTGCGGCGGATAACGGCAGGCTTTTACCGCGCTGCGCGCGTCGTCAGCGCTCTGCACCATCGGCACTAGCAGCGTTTGTGCACCGGTATCCAGCAGCTGTTTAATCACTACCGCGTTGTTCCAGGGCGGTCGCACCACTGGATGACTGGGATAGGGCGCGATAGCCTGGAGCTGGTCGAGCACCGAGCGCACGTCGTTTGGCGCGTGTTCGCCGTCAATCAGCAACCAGTCGAAGCCAGCGCCGGCGACCACTTCAGCGCTGTAGCTATTGGCAAGTCCGAGCCACAGGCCGATCTGCGGTTTTTTCGCGGCCAGCGCCTGTTTAAAGGTATTGGTGAGCATAGGTTCTCCTTAGACGAAGCGGCAGCTGACCGCGCCCATCACGCCGTAATCCACATGGAAGGTGTCGCCCTTGCGCGCGGCGACCGGGCGGGTAAAGGAGCCGCCAAGAATGATTTGTCCTGCCTCCAGCTGTACGTCATGCGGAGCCAGCTTATTCGCCAGCCAGGCGACGCCGTTGGCCGGATGGTTCAGCACCGCTGCCGCTACGCCGGACTCTTCGATCACGCCGTTGCGGTACATCAGCGCCGATATCCAGCGCAAATCTAACGCGTCAGGCTTAATCGGACGTCCGCCCATCACCACGCCCGCGTTGGCGGCGTTATCAGAAATGGTGTCGAAGACCTTACGTGGACGCTGGGTTTCCGGGTCAATGCCGTGGCAGCGCGCATCGATAATCTCCAGCGCCGGAATGACATAATCGGTAGCGTTATAGACGTCGAACAGTGTGCAGTTGGGGCCGCGCAGCGGTTTGGCCAGCACAAAAGCCAGTTCAACTTCCACGCGCGGCACGATAAAACGGTCGACCGGAATATCGCTGCCATCCTCAAAGAACATGTCATCGAGTAGCGCGCCGTAGTCAGGCTCGCTAATCTGCGAACTGGCCTGCATCGCTTTGGAGGTCAGGCCGATCTTATGGCCTTTCAGCACGCGTCCTTCGGCGATTTTGGCGGCGACCCATTCGCGCTGAATGGCGTAAGCGTCATCGATTGTCATTTCGCTGTGTCGCAGCGAAAGCTGGCGCGTTTGTTCGCGGTTCTGCTCTGCCTGGTGCAGTTCATGCGCCAGACGCTTAATCGTTTGCTGATCTAACATCGTCAGACTCCTGTCTGGTTCATTCCGCCGAAGCAGAGATATTTCACTTCTAAATAGTCTTCGATGCCGTAGCGCGAGCCTTCGCGTCCCAGCCCGGACTGCTTAATGCCGCCAAATGGCACCACTTCGTTAGAGATCAGCCCTTCGTTAATGCCGACCATGCCGCTCTCCAGCGCCTCGGCGACGCGCCAGCAGCGCTGCACATTTTGCGACCAGAAATAGGCAGCCAGCCCGCTCTCGCTCTCATTGGCCAGCGCAATGGCTTCTTTTTCCGAGTGAAAGCGAAACAGCGGCGCGACCGGACCAAAGGTTTCCTCTTGCGCAATACGCATCGCGGGCGTGACATTGGTCAGCACCGTGGGTTGCCAGAACTGTCCGCCCAGGCTGTGCGCTTTACCGCCGGTCAGCACCGTCGCGCCCTGGCGTACGGCATCCGCAATATGCTCTTCCACTTTGCGGCACGCGGCGCGTGAGATAAGCGGGCCCTGCTGTGACTGGGGATGGCTCGCAGGCCCGACCCTCAGCTCCGCCACCGCTGCGGCAAAGCGCTCTGCGAAGGCATCGTAGATACCGTCCTGCACCAGAATGCGGTTAGCGCAGACGCAGGTCTGACCGCTGTTGCGAAATTTCGCCGCCAGCGCGCCGGTTACTGCGCTCTCCAGGTCGGCATCGTCAAAAACAATCAGCGGTGCATTGCCGCCAAGCTCCAGCGACAGTTTTTTCACCGTTTCGGCGCACTGGGCCATCAGCAGCTTGCCGATGCGGGTTGAGCCGGTGAAAGAGAGTTTGCGTACGGTGGGGCTTGCGGTAAGCGCCGCACCAACGGCGACCGCGTCGCTTGAAGTGATAATATTGAGCACGCCAGAGGGCAGACCGGCCTCTTCCGCCAGCGCAGCCAGCGCCAGCGCGGACAACGGTGTCTCCGCCGCCGGTTTCAGGACGACGGTACAGCCCGCTGCCAGCGCCGGACCGACTTTGCGCGTGATCATCGCGCAGGGAAAATTCCATGGCGTAATGGCGGCAACCACGCCAACCGACTGCTTAATGGTCAGCAGGCGGCGCTGCGACGAGGGTGAGGGAATGGTTTCGCCATAAGTACGTTTGCCTTCTTCCGCAAACCACTCAATAAAACTGGCGCCGTAGGCGATTTCGCCCAGCGCCTCATTCAAGGGTTTGCCCTGCTCCTCGCTGAGCAACTGAGCCAGCGGCATCTGGTGCAGGGTAATCAGCTTGAACCAGCGTTTAAGAATAACGCTGCGCTCGTGGGCCGTTATAGCGCGCCAGGTCGTTAATGCCTGTTCGGCCGCCGCCACCGCGGAGAGGGTTTCAGCAGCGCCTAAATCCGCTACCTGGGCAAGCACTTCACCGGTCGCCGGATTGCAGACATTAAACTGTTTACCGTTAAGCGCCTGGACCCACTCACCGTTGATATAGGCGTGTTGCCGACGAATCTGTATCTCATCTTTCATGACAGCCTCCTCAGCGGTAGAGCGCGTGCGCATTGTTCTGTTTGAAGTTCAGCACCGGATGCAGTTCCTCAACGGCCAGCGAAAGGGCCAGATAGCGGCTGGCGCTTAATGGCGCAAAGTGCGTCTTAACGATCTCGAACAGCACGGTCATAACCGGCTGTAGCTCCTCCAGGGCGCGGCCATGGCCAATTTTCAGCGTCATATGCACAAAGCTGAAATCGTGTTTGCCATCGGCCATCAGCCAGGTATCGATCCAGTGCGCGCGACTGCGAATGCCGCCTGCCGGAAAGATGCCGCTGCTGGCGAGATGCTGATTAACCTTCGCGAACAAGCCGGGCAGATCGGCCTGCTGGCGAATGTTTTCGGTGCATTCGGCGATAAAGTGGGGCATTTAAGACTCCGCGAGATAAGAGGCTGCCGCGCTACGCGCAGCAGCCAGTGGGTTACAGGGTATTGCCGAGCTTGTAGCCGGTCTCTGCTTCGCCTTTGCGGGTGTAGGAAAAGCCATCCGCGCCGATGGTTACCGCCATTTCGCTCGCCTCCTCGCGTTCGCGTACTGGCTGTGGTTGACCATCCAGCCCCAGCACCAGCGAACCGTCGGTGTACCAGCTTGGAACCACCGGCGTGCCCCACCAGTCGCGACGCTGGTTGTCATGCACATCCCAGCTCACCACTGGGTTGTCCGGGTCGCCGGTGTAGTAGTCCTGGGTATAGATTTCGATGCGGTGTCCATCCGGATCGCGGATGTAGAGATAGAAAGCGTTCGACACGCCGTGTCGACCTGGGCCACGCTCGATCATGTCCGATTTACGCAGCGCGCCAAGCTTGTCGCAAATTGCCAGGATGTTATGTTTTTCATGCGTGGCGAAAGCGATATGGTGCATGCGCGGGCCCGCGCCGCCTGTCATCGCGGTGTCGTGTACGGTCGCTTTACGACGCATCCATGCGGCATAGACCGTGCCGTTATCGTCGCGGATATCTTCAGTTACGCGGAAGCCCAGCCCTTCGATATACTCCACCGCTTTTGGTACGTCAGGCGTGATCTGGTTGAAGTGGTCGAGGCGAACCAGCGCGCCTGGGGTATAAAGCTCATAACGCCACGCCAGACGCTCAACGTGTTGCACGTCATAGAAGAATTCATAGGGAAAGCCGAGCGGATCTTCCACTCGTACGGAGTCGCCAATGCCTTTAACGAAGCCGTTAACGCGGCGTTCGGTTTTACAGCCAAGCGCCTGATAATACGCTTCAGCGCGATCGACATCTTCCGGGCTGCGCACGCGAAATGCGAAGGCGGCTACGGCGGCTACCGGACCTTCACGCAGCACCACGTTGTGGTGGATAAACTCCTCCAGCGAACGCAGATAAAGCGTTTTTTCATCTTCAGCCGTAACGTGCAGGCCGAGGATATCGACATAAAACTCACGCGAGGCTTTCAGATCGGTGACCTGGATTTCCATATAGGCGCAGCGCAACACATCCGGCGCCGGCAGCTTTGCGGTTAATTTTTTTGTTGTCATTGTTATCTCCTTTCAGGGTAAGAAATAGCGACTCTGCGCGGCAGAGGAGTGCTGGCCGATTACACGCCCCATTTCGGGATCGGGTGATCGCCAAAGGAAATGCAGACATTCTTCATCTCAGCAAACACTTCGAAACTGTATTCGCCGCCCTCCCGGCCAGTGCCGGACGCCTTCACGCCGCCGAACGGCTGACGCAGATCGCGCACGTTCTGCGTGTTGACGAAGACCATTCCAGCCTCAATGCTGCGGGAGAGGCGCAGCACCTTGCTGACGTCCTGAGTCCAGATATAGGAGGCGAGGCCATATTCCACGTCGTTCGCCAGACGCAAACCTTCAGCCTCATCCCTGAAAGAGAACAGGCAGGCGACGGGCCCGAAGATCTCCTCCTGGGCGATACGCATGCGGTTATCCACATCCGCAAAAACCGTAGGGCGCAGGAAGTTGCCGTGGCTCAGCCCTTCAGGCTTGTCCGGGCCGCCCGCCAGCATTTTTGCTCCCTCTTCAATACCGAGGCGAATGTAGCCGGACACCTTTTCCCAGTGTTGCTGGCTGATTAGCGCGCCGACCTGCGTGTTCGGATCGGTCGGATCGCCAACGCGCAGGCGGTTCGCGCGTTCGGCAAAGCGTTTAACAAATTCCGGGTAGATGCTTTCCTGAATAAAGATGCGCGAGCCGGCAGTGCAGCGTTCGCCGTTGATTGAGAAGATGGTGAACAACGCAGCGTCGAGCGCGCGCTCAATATCGGCGTCTTCAAACACCAGCACCGGCGATTTGCCGCCCAGCTCCATCGAGTACTTTTTCAGCCCGGCGCTCTGCATGATTTTGCGCCCGGTTGCGGTGCCACCGGTGAAGGAGACGGCGCGCACGTCATGATGGCGCACCAGCGCATCCCCTGCGGTGCTGCCGTAACCCTGCACCACGTTCAGCACCCCTGCCGGAATGCCCGCTTCCAGCGCCAGCTCGCCCAGGCGATCGGCGGTCAGGGGAGAGAGCTCGGACATTTTCAACACGGCCGTATTCCCCAGCGCCAGACAAGGCGCGGTTTTCCAGGTCGCGGTCATAAAGGGCACGTTCCACGGCGAGACGAGCGCGCAAACGCCAACCGGCTGGATGAGCGTGTAGTTCATCATCTTGTCGTCGACCGGATAGGTGCGGCCGTTCATCTGCTGACAAATTTCGGCAAAGAACTCAAAGTTGTGCGACGCGCGCGGGATCAACACGTTTTTGGTCTGGTGGATCGGCAGACCGGTATCCGCCGTTTCCATCGCCGCAATGTCCGGCACGTTCTCATCAATAAGCTCGCCGAGACGGCGCATCAGGCGCGCGCGCTCTTTCATGGGCGTATTGGCCCATTTGGGAAAAGCATTTTTCGCCGCTTCGACTGCCTGATGAATTTCCTGCTCGCCCCCTGACGCCACTTCCGCCAGCACCTCGCCGGTAGCCGGGTTTACCGTGGTGAAGTAGTCGCTGCTGGTGACGCTTTTGCCGTTGATCCAGTGATTGATCTTTTTCATTTCAGGCTCTCCTCAAACTGTTGCTCACTCACAATGCGGTTGGTTAACCGGCCCACGCCTTCTACCTCGACCACGACCTCATCGCCCGGCTTAACGTCGGCAAGCCCTTTCGGCGTGCCGGTAGCGATCATGTCGCCCGGCTGTAACGTCATAAATTCGCTCAGGTATTCAATCAGGAAGGCGACGTCGAACACCATGTCGCGCGTGGTGCCCGACTGCGTCAGCTCGCCGTTAACGAAAGTTTTGAGTTGCAGATTCTGCACATCGGGTACGGCCTCGCGCGGTGTGACGCGCGGTAGCAGCGGGGTCAGGGTGTCGCGGCTTTTCACGCGCAGGTTAGGGCGATAGTAATTTTCCAGGTAATCGCGCACCGCGTAGTCGTTACACACCGTGTAGCCCGCTACATAGTCGAGCGCCTCGGCACGCTTTACGCCGCGCGCGGTTTTGCCGATCACCACCACCAACTCAGCCTCGTAGTGCATATATTCGAGATGGTCCGGGCGCACGCTCACGCTGTTGTCGCCGGTGAGGGTGTTAGCCGCTTTGATAAAAATCAGCGGCTCCTCAGGCGCTTTGAATTCCAGCTCGGCGGCGTGATCGGCGTAATTAAGACCGAGGGCGAACAGCGTGGGATGATTGTCCGGCTGGAGTTGCACGCTCTCACGGTCGGTAAAGAGGTTGCTCAGCGGCGGTAACCCCTGCGCTTTAATCGTCACGGTATCGCCCGCGCTCACCGGAATACGCTCCTGCGGCGTACCCAGCAGGATCACATCGCTAGCCTGCAGCGTGGCGAAATCGCTTAGCGCCGCGATCAGCTCTGCCGCATTACGGTGAAGATCGGCGGTTGACCAGCTTTGCTTCACTACGCCATTCACCTCGGTCACGATATCCAGCGCGCTGACGTCAGCCAGCGGCACAGCTTCACCTATCGGACAAAAACCGTCGCGGCATTTTGCTTTGATAGCCGGACGATAGAAGCTCTCTTCGGCCAGGCTCAGTTCGTTAGCCAGCGCGTAACCGGCGATATAGCGCGGCGCGTCCGCAACCGACACTTTGCGTGCCGTTGCGCCAATCACCACCGCCAGCGTACCGCCGCTGTAGGTTTGCTGGTTTGCAGGCAAGGCGATGGTGTCGCCAGACTGACGCTGCGTATTTCGCGGTTTGATAAACCAGACCGGTGTTTTCGGCGGCGTTTTATAGGGTGGCTGGTGAAATGCATCATTCCACTTTTCTGTCTGCGATGAATGGTTTAGCGCAACGGCAAAAACAGACCTTTTCATAGTGTTTCCTTCAGGCGAATCGAGCTGCGAATTTATTTTGTTAACATGTTAATGATTAATTATAAGATCGCATTTGTGTTTGAGATCAAGAGGTGAAAAGCGGCTAACCTCTTCTTAAAAATATTCATCACATGAATAAATACATTTATTATCAATGATTAAAAAACAGGATTGATATTAAGTGTTAAATTTTTGTTTCATATTTCGTGATGCCGATCACTTTATTAACCTGTTAATGTTTAAAGTTATTTTTGCGGTGTTATTCTCCAAAACTGTGCAGCAGCGCTGGCAATCCCTATACTGGCTATCACCCAAGCCACTCCCTAACAAAGTGACGTGATATGCATGATTCTTTGACTATTGCTCTGCTGCAGGCTCGTGAAACGGCGATGGGCTATTTCCGGCCCATTCTTAACCGGTATGCATTAACCGAGCAGCAGTGGCGCATCATTCGCATTCTGGCGGAGCACCGCTCGCTGGATTTCCATGCGCTGGCGCAGCAGGCCTGTATTTTGCGTCCCAGCCTGACCGGCATCCTGACGCGGCTGGAACGAGACGGACTGGTGTTTCGCCTGAAACCGCTCAACGATCAGCGCAAGCTGTTCGCCTCGCTGACGCCGCGCGGCGTCGACATTTTTCAGCAGGCGAGCCGTGAAATTGATGCTGGCTATCAGCAGATTGAGGCACAGTTCGGCGAACATAAGATGGCGCAGTTGAAAGCCCTGCTGGAGGAGTTCAACAGGCTGCAGGCGGAGTCGCCAGAGAGCGGAGGGCAAGAGCTGGCAGGCTGAACTGACCCTGTAATTCATTAACATTTAACTAACCTTACGCATTAAATTCGACGTTACTGCCTCTGTATATATCGCATTGGCAACGTTAAGGTTATCGTCCTTATGGCTGAGGCGAAAAGTACCCGGACAAATATTATCTATATGAAAATAGAGATAAAAAATAGAATACCGAAGGGTTTAATTACTTTTAAAAATTCTGATCGATATCGGATTTCAGACAAGACGAGGCTGGTATGACTATGAAAATAGGGTATGTATAGACATGTTAATTTAGTGTTACTTCGATACTTCCCCGCACGGCGCTGCTGAACGCTTTGCGCGACGGCCCGGCACGGTGAGCAATGATGAGGAACATAGCATGGCTGAAATTTCGTCCATTCAGGCGGATGCCTTTATTTGCCGCTGCCTGGAAAATTTTACTCAACTCATTCCCGGTTCTATCGGTGTGTTTTATCTGGTGGATGAAAATATGATGCCGTACCAGCATGTACGATTCGGCATTTCTGACGAGACGCATCAGGCCTATATGCGCGATTTTATTACTCTCGATCCCTTTCATCCGCAGCGTTATGCAACCCAACCAGTGAGCTTTGCCGGTATGGACGATGCGTCACGTAAGACCGCCTACTACCGTCACTTTATGAAGCCCAACTCAATGGGCGATTCCATTGAGGTCTATGTGCGCAAAAACCGTAAAATCGTGGCGGGCTTGTCGCTGATGCGTGACAAAGTCTACAGCCTGCAGGAGCGGATGCGCCTGCGCGCTATGCTGTCACTGGTTGAAGTGGCCACCGATGAGCTTATGCCGCATAGCGCAGCGCAGCGGCTGACGCCTAAAGAGCAAATTATCGTTGATATGATCCGCGAAGGCGCCTGCAACAAGCGTATCGCCAGCCAGCTGGATATTTCGCTTTCGACGGTAAAAACCCATTTACGCAATATTTTCAGCAAAACGCACGCCAGCAACCGTACCGAACTTTTGCGTAACGTGAATGCCAGCTGGTATGCCGAGCGGGTGAGCTAACGGCGAGCCAGCGCTCGCCGTCGCGGCTCAGTAACGCACCATTATCGACTTCAGCTCGGTGTAATCATCAATAAACGCGCTGCCGAATTCGCGTCCAGAACCAGAACCTTTAACCCCGCCAAAAGGTACAGCTGGATCGAGAAACGTGTGCATATTGATCCAGACAATCCCGGCTTCCAGCCGCTCGCTGAAACGCAGCGCCTGGCTGATATCGCGCGACCAGACGCTGGCTGCCAGGCCAAAAGGAGAGGCATTGATGTTTTGTAACGCCTGTTCAGCATCCTCATAGGCGATAAAGCTGCCGACCGGCCCAAAGGTTTCCTCTTTCATCAATGTGCTGCTGGCGGAGGCTACGCGTACAGCAGTGGGACGCAGAAAATAACCGCTTCCCTCCAGCGTCTCACCGCCGCAGACGATCTCATCTCCCTCGCGGCGCGCGATAGCCAGCAGATCTGAAATCTTATCCAGCTGCGCCCGGTTCGCCAGTGGCCCCATCGCTGTGTTCTCATCCAGCGGCGAACCGATGACGGTATTGTTGAGGCGCACTTTCAGCGCGTCCAGCACCGCATCGATTTTGTCAGCGGGCAGCCAGAAACATTCTGCGGCGGCGCAGATTTGTCCCTGATTGAGATAGCCTGCCTCAAGAATGCCGTTAACTATCTCTGTCACCGAGAGGTCGTCAAGAAACAGCGCGGCGTTTTTTCCGCCCAGCTCCAGCGTGACGCGTTTACCCTGTGCGGTTGCGGAGCGGCTGACCGCATTGCCCGTGGCAACCGAACCGGTAAAGCTCACCTTGGCGCAGCTTTCATGTCCAATCAGCGCCGGTCCCAGCTCGCCGCCAGGGCCGTTAACCACGTTAATAACGCCGGGCGGAAAGCCGCATTCGCTCGCCAGCTCCGCCAGACGCAGCAGCGTAAGCGGCGTATATTCGCTGGGTTTCACCACAACGGTACAGCCGCACACCAGCGCCGCCGCGATTTTCCATACCGCAATCATGATTGAAAAGTTCCAGGGCACGATAGCCACGACGACACCCAGCGGCTGACGGCGGGTGAAGGCGGTATATTTTTCACCGGCGAAAGAGGGCAGTGAGACATCCAGCGTCTCGCCGTTGATTTTGCCGGCCCAGCCAGCGAAATAGCGCAGGAAGGCAACAGACTGGTCCAGCTCAAGCATGCGCGCCAGCTGAATGGTTTTGCCAGAGCAGAGCGTTTCTATCTGCGCCAGCTCCTCACGCTTCTCCGCCAGCTTGTCGGCCAGCTTCAACAGCAGCGTGCCGCGCTGCAGCGTCGCCATATCTCGCCAGGCTGTAAACGCCCGCTGCGCGCTGCGCATCGCCGCATCTGCCTGTGCCAGGCTGGCGCCGTTCAGCGTGAGCAGCGGTTCGCCGGTAGCAGGATTAATAACCTGAAAGGGCGCGCCCATTCCCTTAACAGCTTCGCCATCAATGTAACTACCATGGTCGCGGGCGAAAAATGCCGTTACCTCGCTTAATAATGGAATCTGCGGCATAAAAAGTCCTCATGTAATTAGGCCAGGCGCGCAAGGCGCGTTCAGGGGTATCACAGCACAAGAGCGCGCCCAGCCCCATCAGCCATAAGGACGAGACAGAGCGCCAATGCCTTCCTTTCAGCACGACGACCGATCTACGCGTCCTCCTTCAGGACGATTACCACAGCGGCGTGAATGCGATATCAGTAACGCTTTAACGTGCGGTAAAACCATTAAGGAGACAAAATGAACAACACTGGTTTTTTCTTTGATGAACGCTGCTTCTGGCACAGTACAGGTCTGCATGTTGTCACCTTGCCGGTTGGCGGCTGGGTCCAGCCGCCTTCAGGCGCGGCACATGCGGAAAACCCTGAAACCAAACGGCGGCTCAAAAACCTGCTTGATGTCTCAGGTTTGTCGGCTCATTTGCGTCATGCATCGGCCGCGCCCGCCAGCGAAGCCGATCTTTTACGCGTTCACGATCAACGCTATCTCGCGCGCTTTAAAGATCTCAGCGATAACGGTGGAGGGATGCTGGGTGACGAAGCACCGCTGGGGCCGGGGAGCTATGAGATAGCCTGCCTCTCCGCAGGTCTTGCCTGCGCCGCCGTTGAGTCAGTGTTAACGGGAGATTGCGTTAATGCCTACTCGCTTGGTCGTCCGCCGGGACACCACTGCCTGCCGGATACGTCGATGGGCTTCTGTTTTCTGGCCAACATCGCAATCGCTATTGAACGCGCCAAAGCGATAATGAATGTCGGAAAGATCGCTGTCGTTGACTGGGACGTGCACCACGGCAACGGGACGCAGCATATTTTCTATCAGCGCGGCGATGTGCTGACGATTTCGCTTCATCAGGATGGTTGCTTTCCGGCAGGTTATGGTGGGGAAACGGATACCGGGGTCGGAGAAGGCGATGGCGCCAATATCAATATTCCGCTGATGGCGGGCGCGGGTCATGATGCCTGGCTCTATGCGTTTGACCGCATCGTAATGCCTGCGCTGACGCGCTTTAAACCTGACCTGATTATTGTTGCCTGCGGCTACGACGCCAGCGCAATGGATCCGCTCGGGCGGATGCTGTTGCACAGCGAAAGTTACCGCAGCATGACCAGTAAGATTCAGCTGGCGGCCCGAGAATTCTGCGCTGGCCGCCTGGTGATGGTGCATGAGGGGGGGTACTCTGAAGCCTACGTGCCTTTTTGCGGGCTGGCAGTGATGGAACAGTTGTGCGGTTTTAAAACCGAGGTAACCGATCCTTTGCTCTCGTTTATCGAACAGCAACAGCCTCGCGACACCTTCAATCGCGTGCAGTGCGCGCTGATTGATGAACTGGCGCACGCCTTAAAGCTGTAATGCCTCACACACCTATCGGTTGGTAGCCCTGCCACTCCGGCCGGAAAGGCGCGCCGCTGTCCGATGGCGTGAGATGAATATATTTATTGCCGACCTTTTCCAGCAGGATGCAGTCATCCACATCCTTCAGATTGTCTTTGTGCTGGTGAAGCGCGCCATTAAGCAGCGATGCCAGCCCTTTCGCTTTGGCCTCTTTGCTGTCTTGCGCGACAAACAAATCAAAGGCGTGCAGCTCCGCCAGGGAGGAGGGATGGTAGGCGCCAGCGTTAACAAACCATAGCCGCTGGCTGTTTTCAGGCGGCGTGTCAGCCAGGCTGACTGCGTAACCGTCTGCCCAGCTAATGCGTGCATAGCCGTCGATATGCACTTTGTCGGCATCGCCGAACCAGGCTTCACGCAGCGCAGGCCAGGCGGCCTCCGGGTGGTCTGCGACTACAAACTGAATATCATGGACTTCAATATTGGACCTGCCGGCATTGCCGCCCAGGTAAAACATAAACAGATACACACCGCTCTCCTTTGCCTGCGCGTCAGGCGTACCGGATGATGATTTCGCTTGCGTTATATACGATACCATACAACGAAACGGCAACCAGAAACAAAGACGATATTCCCTCAATACCTTGGCTATGTCGTTCCGGTATCCATCGCGTTATCAACAGGATATAGAGCGACAAAACGGTAAAATCGGAAAACATCCATACCAGAGAGAGCGTCAGGATACTGGTGGTAAAATCTGGCGTGACGGCGATGAACTGCGGAAAAAAAGCGACGAAAAAGAGGATATCTTTGGGATTGGATAGTCCCGTCAGAAAACCTCTGCGGAACCCTCCCTGGCTGCGCAATTTGTCGGCCTCTTTACCGGCTGCGTCTACTCTGATTGCCCTGAGACTGGCAACCGCGCCCCAGCCGATATACAGCGAACCCACCATTCCCAGCAAATAGAGGAAGAGGGGAGAAAAGGCGATCGCGCCTGCCAGCATTAGCGCAGCCAGCATAATCAGAACCAGCGACGCGCTATTCGTTCCTGCTACCGTGGCAAGGGCGCGGCGACTGCCGTGGCGTGCTGCCGTCCCGGTCACCAGCGCCACGACCGGGCCAGGAGTGATAAGCAGCATGAGTACAGCCAGTATGTAGGCGCTCAGTAAGATCAGGTTCATTGCGCTGTTTTATCCTTTCTTTTGTTAGCTCGCGTCAGATTATTGAGGCAGGCGAGACGGTTGAAAAACGGATAAAACTCGCGCTTAATGTGACTAAAACTCACAATGAAGAAAGCTATGTCCCTGCCACCGCTTTATGCCCTGCGTGCCTTTGAAGCCGCTGCGCGATTAGAATCCTTCAGTAAGGCGGCAGCCGTCCTTAATATCACGCCAGGCGCGGTCAGCAGGCATATACGTACTCTTGAGGCCTGGTTTGAGTGCGAGCTTTTTCAAAGAAACGGGCCGCGAGTGAAGGTTAGCGAGGCGGGGCGAATCCTGGCAAGTCAGTTAACTGAGAGCTTTCTTGGCATTGAGCGAGCCTGTTACGCTTTCAAAAGCAGCAGCCTGGAGCTGCGGCTTAAGGCACCTTCAACCCTCACCATGCGCTGGCTGCTGGATGTGCTGAATGCTTTTCGTGAAAATCACACAACGCCTCGCATAGAGATCACCAGCGTCTGGATGGATACAGACAGCGTGGACTTTAAGCGCGAGCCATACGACTGCGCGATATTGCTCGGCAAAGGTGATTACGGTGACTCGACTGAAAGCAGGCTGCTTTTTAGCGAATGGCTTATTCCGGTCTGCTCACCGGCGCTGCTGGAAAAAGCGAAGCATCATCTTCCTGACTGCGACTTAATCCATCCGTCACCGGATCGGCGCGACTGGCGCAGGTGGCTGAATAAGACAGGACGCTTACCTGCGCTTGATCTTACCGGCGGCAAGGTATTTGACACGCTTGAGCAGGGTAATCTGGCTGCACTGAGCGGTCACGGCGTTTCGGTAGGCGATCTTTTGTTGAGTCTGGATGCCATAAATAGCGGACTGCTGGCGCTTCCATTCAGTGAAGCGGTGGCGACCGGGGAGGGTTACTACCTTGTGTGGCCGCGTCACTCAGGCAAAACGCGACATATTGAGCTGCTGCTGAACTGGCTAAAGCTTCACGTACCTGGCCTCCCGGACAACACACTGAGTTACGTGAAAAATGCGTGAATCACCTGCCTATAAGCACGACGTGCCGCACCACTTTCATACAACTATCGCCTTAAGGAAAAAGATATGTTGGAGAGGCTGTTCCGCTTTTTTGAGAACCTGATTGATCCTTTTCAGGTAGAAAAAGATTCTGGCCCGCAGCAGAAATATGGTTTTTTATATTTCGCTAATAAAGTTAAGACCATAGTGCTTTTAATTGCTCTTGTCGGGTTAATCAAAGCAGCTGTGGATGTCAGCCTGATTTATACCGTAGGACTGGTGATTGACTCACTCAACGGCACACTATCGCCTGTCCTGAGTGATATATTCACCCAGAACCAACTCTTAATAAAAACGGCTTTTTTATTTTTGATTTTCCGTCCCTTAACATCATTAACATTAGGATTGCTATGTGACCAGTGCATTCGTACTCGTTTTAGCCCGATGGTTCGGTGGAACTTTTACAATAAAGTAATAAAAAACGACTTAGCATACTTTAGTCACAATCATTCAGGAAAAATCGCATCGGCAGTCTGGCAATCTGGGCAGGCTATGATGGAGCTTTTGCTCAGCACATTACAGATGTTATGGTCGAATATCGCCTACGTCATTCTGGCTTTAGGATTTATAAGCGTCTTAAACGTTTGGTTTACTGTAACGGTTATCCTCTGGCTAACGATTTACCTTTGGATTTCGATAAAATATGCACATGAAATTAAGAGGCGATCCCGTAAATCGGCCGATGCTTCTAATAGAATAAACGGTCATCTTGTCGACATTTTTTCTAATATCATTAACGTTAAATCTTTATCGCCTGATGGAGATGAACGCGAGTTTATGAAAGGAAAGCTGTTTAATTTTATTAATAAAAACCAGCAATTTCTCCGGGCGATTACCTGTGCCGAAACTCTCCTGCTGATGATCAGCTCCGCAGCGATGGTTGTAATAGGGTATATATGCATATCCTCCTGGCACACAGGATTGCTATCTGTGGGTGAGATAGCCGTTATTTTTGGGCTTATTTTTCGCCTGGAGGGACAGCTAGCTGCGCTAATGGATCAAATCACTGGTGCGATGCGGGCGCTGGGACTGTTCAATGCTTCCATTGACGTAATACAACATCCGAACCTTGTTACAGAAAAAAATAAAACCTTCTCACGGGAAAAGGTAAAGGGAGATATTCTTTTTAGGGATTTGCACTTTCATTATGAAGTAGGAAAACCCGTTATCAACGGATTGTCTATGCATATCAAATCGGGTGAAAAGATAGCAATTACAGGAGAGTCTGGCTCCGGTAAATCCACGCTAATTAGCCTGCTAATGCGATTTTACGATCCTCTCGACGGCAACATTATGCTCGATGGTACGGATATACGACATTACCCTCTTAATCATTTGCGTCGACAGTTCAGCATTGTGACGCAAGATAACATCCTCTTTAACCGAACTATTTATGAAAATATTACCTTCGGTTGTAGCAACTTCAGTGAAGAAGATGTTCGCGCTGCTGCGCAAAAAGCTAAAGCGCTGGATTTTATCCTTCAGGCAACTGATGGCAGCCATACAGGTTTCGAGACACGTATCGGCGATCGCGGAGCCCGGCTGTCTGGTGGGCAGCGACAAAGGCTGAGCATTTGCCGGGCCATTTTACGTAATGCCCCGATACTGATTCTGGATGAAGCCACCTCTGCGCTTGACTCTGTAACTGAGACAGATGTTCGCGATGCGCTAAACGAAGTAATGGTGGGTAAAACAGTGATTGCGATTGCGCACCGTTTGTCATCGGTGGCTGACATGGACAGGATTCTGGTGCTTAATCAAGGGATGATTAAAGAAGAGGGCACTCATGATGAATTGATACGGCAGAAAGGTGTCCGAGGACAATAAAGTTGTACACAAAGCACTAAAGTTGTAACCATTCTCAAAAAACGACGCTAATGTTGTATACTTACTGAATGTGTGGTTATAGGGTTGGAGACTATAAAATGCACATATAGGTACGTATCAATGTCGTTTTTTGGGTACGATCATGGGTAGGGGTAGGCGTCTCAAATCCTATTTGGATTATGAAAATGCGCTAGGTGACGGCATAGGAGTGGGCTATGGCCAAAGTTATCAGCCCTGGCTTAGAGCTCAGGACGTTAAATCCCGTGGAAACCGTTCGATAGTCTTTGGCCTTAAGACGTTTCGAAACCATCATCTCCTTTCTTCTGTCGAAAGTAACTTTTTCTATCTGGCTGAGTTTAATGACTCGGTGATTGATATCCGGGAACAATTCCCACTCTTTCCTCTCCGGCTTACCCAACAAATAGCAAATCATCTACATTTTCAACATCCTATGGTGAGGGGAGTAAGAGGAGTACCTGTCGAAGTTCTGAATGTTATGACAACCGATTTTTTACTGACCTTGAGAACTCCTGAAGGCGGACTTCGATACAAAGCTATAGCAGTAAAACATAACGAGAGCATACCTGAACGCGAAGCCCAAAAACTTGAAATAGAGAGGATGTTTTGGCAGTTGATTGATGTTGATTTTCAAATTTATGTTGGCTCGGAACTCAATAACGTCGTCGGTAAAAACATTTGCTGGGCTACTTCTGTATTAAGAGATGGTTCTGAATTTTATGATAAATATCCTCTTGATAAAATCCTATGGAAGCTTAAACCAGATGTTTATCCCATAGTAGGACTACGAGCAATGATTTCATCAATCTTTGGGGTAGATGCACAAGAAGCGATGATGTTATTGCAGGCAATGATTGGATTAAAAATGATAAATGTTGATTTATCATATCCAATACTCGAAACCGGTCTGATAAAGATAATTTCCAATGACCACTATATAGGACTGAACGCAAATGGATATTATTAGGAATTCAGTCTGGCTCTCTCAAGGCACTGATTTGCTTGCAGAGGGACTTTACCGTGTTTTGGATTTTGACAGAAAGGTTGACTTGTTAATTTTGTTTAAAATAAAATCAGAAAGAACGGGTAAGCCAATCCCTTTCTCATTTTCAATGTTTAAATATTATATTGAATCAAATAGCATAACTTGTAAAGATTATATATACCCTTCATATATGTTAGTAGATGAGAAAAAAATAACAGATGAAGACAGAGGAAGGCGAGATGAAAATTACAATATCATTAAAGATCTTGTAGATGACAGAATGTTTCTGTTTGACTATGCATTACATAAAAAGTCTCACCTTTTAATGGATTACTCCAGAAATAAAAAAATATCACAATATACTATCAGAACGCTTCTGGCGTTGTACTGGCGACATGGGCAGGATATTTATGCATTGCTACCCGCATTCTCGAACTGTGGCGCCGCTGGGAAAAGTAGAATCAAACATGAAATTAAACTTGGGAATTCCAAAAAAAACAGAGCATTACCTAATGAACGATCACGTGTTTTCATTCTTAATGAAAGAGATATAAATAATATTAGAAAATCTCTCATTACGTATCATTATAAAGTTAACGGAGATACGATAAAGAAAACATTAGAGAGACATATTGATTTGTATTTTAGGGATGAAATTAAAACAGCAAACCTAGAAAATAGAGCTCCATATGTTCCTTCTTTAAAACAATTTTCATACTGGAATAAAAAACTCTTCACTAAAGATTTCTCGATAAATAAGAAGAACACGAAAAAAGAAATAGACCTCAAAATGCGGGCGCTTTTAGGTAGTGTGGCTAATACAACTGTTTTGCCGGGTGATGTATTCGAAATAGACTCAACTGTCGCTGATGTACATCTTATTTCGAGTTTAAACAGACGAAAAGTCATTGGGCGTCCTACTATTTATACAGTGGTGGATCGTGCAACAAGAATGATTGTTGGCCTTCATGTTTCTTTATATCATGCTTCATGGCGAGCCGCCCGACAAGCGTTAGCAAATTGCTTTATGCCAAAAAAAGAATATTGTAGATTATTTGGAATCTCTATTACTGATGATGATTGGCCTTGTTCTCATATTCCATTAACATTGATGTGTGACAACGGGGAGATGATTGGTCTTAAACCTCAGGAAGAGATGACCCCCCTGACAAAACTTGAGTTTGCGCCAGTCGGTAGAGGCGACAGAAAAAGCATTGTTGAACGCTGTTTCGGCATTATGAATGATGAGGTTATTCATAGGCTTATTGGAACAACACGAAGGGGAAAGATTGTTAAAGGAGAGCCAACACCGCAATCCAGGGCTTGTTTAACGATTCAGGAGGTCACGTCTTTACTGATTCGGGAGATACTTGCACATAATCAGAGAACGTATGAAGAACTGGCTTATATCAATCCCTTACTGATTGAAAATGATCTCGTAATATCACCAAAAAATAGTTGGATGATAAGCTTAAAGCACGGGAGATTCAGCGCAAGAGCCGTTGGGGCCGACGAAGTGATCGCACGATTGTTAATCCCTGTGAACGCTAACATTACCGCCGGTGGGATTCAGTACAATAATCTTTTTTATGAATGTGATCCTGAAATTGCATCAGGTGCCAGAGTATTTGGAAGAACCACTTGTGAAGCAAGAATAGATGACAATTGCGTAGATTATATATATGTAAGATTTGACAAAAATAGCATTTTCAAAAAACATTACCTACTTAAGAAAAGAGATGTATTTAAAGGAAAAACTCATCTTGATACAGATGTAATGGCTGATTGGGTAGATACTCAAAAAGAAATTAATTTATTTACTCTGGATTCGCTCAGCAATATCAATAATAAAGATGAATTTAACAGGAAAGGTAACGAAAGATTAAATGAAATATACGAATCTCGCCGGGTACATGGTAAAGATATTAAAAAGAACAGGAAAAATGAACTTGATTCATTAGGGCGAACTCATGTTGCTAATGGAAGATCTGAACCCCTACTTCCTTCATCCAGTAATGTTCTGCTTTTGCCTGGCCGGGAGGAGAAACAAAGATGGTTAAAAGGTAAGAAGAAGACTGAGGACGCAGAATAATGAACCTTATACGGAGCGTTTCAGCGATATATAAAGAACAGGAGTTACCTGAGTATCGTGGCAATCCCTTAATTGAAGCACTTCCTGAAGCGCTTACGGAAGATGAAGTACTTCTGGAAATGAGTTATTTCCCCGAAATTGACGAAAAAATCCGCTGGACTGCCCCGGCGAATGTTAGAGAGCAGTATGTCGAACGTATAAAGAAATTCCGTTGCCCTCAAACCAATCTTATCCAGGCTTATAAAATGATTTTACGGGCACTTAGGGAAAGCTATGCAGCTCGTAATCCTTTAAAAAGCGGAACAATTCAATATCTTCATTACTATGGAAATGAGCGTCCTGATATTGAACCCGAAAGTGGATATTTTAAATCCCAGGCTGAAACCATTACGATAGTTGGAATGAGTGGTTCTGGAAAAACTACCATGATTGAGCAAGTCATGGATCATTTCCCTCAGATTATAGAACACAGCAGCTATAAAGGAGTTTTTCCCGGCTTCAGTAAGCAAATCGTATGGGTAAAGATTAATTGTCCATACAATTCAAGTGTGAGAGACCTTTGTGAAGAGATTTTACAAAAATTAGATGATGCAATTGGTATTGAACGAACTGCACCTGAGATTAGAAATGGTGCTCTGGCTCGCCAGATTGCACAAAGAATTAAATCATCATTTTTGGGTATCCTTGTTATTGATGAAATGCAGAGGCTTAAATTTTCAAGAACCGGGGGGGAGAGTAAGTTGATTGATTTTTTACATGAAATTGTAGATTCCATGGGGGTATCTATGGTTTTTTGTGGAAATCATCCTTTTGACGAGACGCTGACAAAGAAAATGAGAATTGCCAGGCGGGCAGAGTCTGGTGGTTACATGAAAATTAAGAATGTTAGATACGATTCACAAGACTGGCAATCGTTTATTCATTATTTATGGCCATTACAATGGACAAATGTTGAAACTCCATTAAATGATGAGTTAAACAAAAAATTATTCATTTTATCTAAAGGCAACATTGGATTGGCTCAGATGATTTATCGGGGGGCACAATTAAAGGTTATCGGTAGCGGCAATGAAATCATCACTGGTGCAGTCTTGTCGGCCTCTGTACCGGTACTCGTGAGTCATACGGAGGAATATAAGGGTACTTTACTCCCGGGGGCCGCGACTGAAGATGAGGAAGCTAAATGGCTCTCTTCATCTAATGAGGGTGATGCTTCGGCTAAAATCATGGCAGAGAAGTCCCTAAAGGCTTTGATCCCTGGGGATATAGACAGGCCACAGCACAAGGAATTCGTAGGAAAAATAGACGAGGTTTTGCGCAATTTCGACGAGAAAATACTGTCTCTTGACCACGATCTTGTTATCAACAGAACAGCTGAAAAGAAAAATACCTACGATGCTCTTCAGCGTTGCGGGCTTATAAATATAGATCCACTTAATAAATTGTAATGAGGTAACAGTTCGTAACGGTCAAAAAGAGGTGTGGGAAATGAGAATGTTGCCTGTTTTGCCTGATGAATCCTTGTTCAGCCGGTTTTGTCGGACAACTACCGTGTACGGTATGTCCCCATCTTCTCTGTTAACGATCATTTTCAACAAACCTGATATGAACGTCCATCCAATTCTCAATTCAGGATTAAAGGCTATTTCTCTTCATACATCCGAAAGTGCAGATCAGCTCTGGCATGAACAGACTTTACTCCCTCTTTTTGCCTGGGCACTACCAATCAGTCGTAATGAAATTATGGATTTCAACACGACCCCTGCCAGGCTTAATCGATTGTGCCGCCTTAGTAATTTTTCACTAGGGCAGCGCACACTATTGAAGTTTTGCCCGGTTTGCGCTCGTGAAGATACTTTTCATTATGGTGTTACTTATTGGCATCTGGCGCATCAGCTTCATGGGGTTACAACCTGCCATCGGCATCCGGTAGCGCTTGAAAGCATCCATGTCCCTTCTTCACCGCACATACGTATTGGACTGATGCCTCCTGTTTCGTATACAGAACAACTTAGCAATGAGATAGACTTCGATTTTGCTAAGTTTTGTTATGAGTCCATAAATATAATCAGAAGAAAAGATATTACACACCCCAATTACATGGATGTACTTAAAAAGTTGAATTTATTATCATTGGATGGAAATTTAAAGAAAAATGTATTCTACGCACATGTTTATGCTAAGTGCCAGTTATTTGGGGAGGGTTCATCGGAGCTTTTACCAACTTCCCTAACTGATTATCACTACTGGGAGCCTATACTCAAAGACAAATGTTGTCAGCATCCCACAAAGCATCTTTTGCTTTGTTATTGTTTGTTAAATACTTGCTGGCCAACGTATGCAGGAAGTCGTACTAATAAAAAGAAAGAAACCTTTAAAAGTCATAAGAAATACAGTTTTCATATAACTGAAAATAATACTAGTGTTAGCAACCTTGGGAAGGAATTTAGTCGCAGCAGATGTTACATTAAAACACTTATTTATAAAAAATACCTGAGGACGTTTAAGCGAAACACAAAAATTAATATATTCACTGAATTGCTTATCAAGTCTATGGCTGTAAGGGGGTTTAGTCTGGCATCCATAGCTGAGAAAAACTCATTATCGGAAGGAGCTGTATCCTCTGTAATTTCATCTTGTTACGGTTTATGCTCATGGCGTAAAAAATGTAAAAAAGATTCTTTAAGACGGCGTCATAAGCAGAAGATATTAAGATTTATACATAATCAATCCGTTTCTATAACACGAAAGTTAGTCAAAGAAAGTTGTTATGCAAGTTTCTATTGGCTAAATAAACATGAATGTGACTGGCTTAATTCCTGTCTTCCTAAAACAATACGATGCTATAAAAATAAAAGAGTAGACTGGAGCGAGAGAGATATTATCTCATCATCATTAATAAATGATGTTTTATCTCAGGGGCAGTACTCGATGTCACTTACAAGTCTAGATGCTTTACTGGGAGGGCATGGCTGGCTTTTAAAATACAGAGATAAACTACCAATGACAATGATACTTCTCAGAAAAATGGAACTAATTAAATAAGAGGGAGTTATATGGTTTACGAAAATGAATTGTGGCACAGTTTTCTTCTGCGTTCACAGATAATGTATAACTTATCCAATTGCAGGAACATAATATCAAAGCATGGCGCACTAAGGTACGATGCCTTTCCTCGGTTCGAACTGATTGATATGTACAAATTGCATAGCTTGCAGGATATATATGACATTCTTGCCACTAGAAATGGTTATATACTAACTTCCAATATAGTGTCGTTATCTTCTGGTGTTTACGGGTATTTTAACGCTGTTGAAGATGCCTGTCGGAAAAATTTTCACATAACTAATTCATATCCATTGGTAAACATCTCAAACATTCGTTACTGTCACAAATGTATTGTTGAAGATATACACTCTAAAGGCATTGGTTATCTGCGTCATAGATGGTTGTTTGAATCTAAATGTGCAGTTCATAGTACCAGTTTATATGAGGTTTGTTTTGATAACTATTTGAATGCAGTGAAAGGACTTAGTGATTTAATTATAAGTGGAATAAATCCTCATGGTTATTGTTCCCTTGTGGTTGACGTTTCAAACCCTTTCAAAAATCCAGTGTATATATTACCATGTGCCCGTAATAAAATTTTAAAATGGATTTCGGACAATAAAAATATGCTGATTTACTTTCTCTTTGATCTCTTCAAATGTAAGTCGCATTCAAGTTTATCTAAGGTTATCGAAGTCAAGATAATGCATGATAGATATATTTCTGCGGTGTTCAAGATGTTAAGTGAAATTAATTTTTGTAATTTCAACTCCTTTATTGCTGATCTTTTTGAGGACGTAAGTTATGCCTCTATCGGACTTGATTATTATTCTGTTAATGAGCATTTTCTCAGGCTAAGGGCTACAGATTGTAAATTTTGCCAGTTGAATGGTAAATATATTTGCTCACTTTCCAATGTAAAACTTCTTCGCTAATTTCACTTCATTTATAAAATACTAAGAAAGCTAATTAGATAAGGTTATATATTTTGACTGGGGCAGGAATAAATTATCACTCATCGAGTATCCCTGGGGGTTACCACCTGTGTATGAGGGCTCCGTTTGGGAAACGGAAAATATTGTACTATAAGGACTTCCCCGGCATGTCAAAGCCGGTATTTATGGTTTCTGTCTGCTCTTCAGTAAAAATAAAGGGGAGAGACTGCGGTACTATAANTATTGTACTATAAGGACTTCCCCGGCATGTCAAAGCCGGTATTTATGGTTTCTGTCTGCTCTTCAGTAAAAATAAAGGGGAGAGACTGCGGTACTATAAACGGCCATGATGAATCGTCATCGATTCGGGCCCTGATGAAAGACGCGCGTGAGGTTCTTGTTCGTTAAGCGGATACGTATATCCTGTACAATAGCCAGATAGGCCTCACGGGGTCTAACCCTTTATCATCAACGAATTGCAGGTCAGATGGTTATACAGCTTCGAGCTTTAGTTGACTGAGTACAGCCGGAAATCATCACCGTAATGTAGTGATGCCCAACACAGCCGCGCATTTTTGGCGGCGATGGCCACAACAGCCCGCCAGTACCCTCTGCGCTCAACCAACATACAAACCCAACGGCTGAATGAGTCAGTCCTTTTCCCGGCGCCAATAAGCACTGAACGAGCCCCCTGAACCAGAAGCGTTCGCAGATACGAATCACCGGCTTTTGTGATCCTGCCGAGTTTCGACTTTCCCCCGCTGCTGTATTGTGATGGCGTCAGCCCCAGCCAGGCTGCCAGTTGACGTCCATTTTTAAAATCATGTGCATTACCGATACTGGCGACCAGTGCACAGGCCGTTGTGGGACCAACGCCCTTTAGCTCCATCAGCCGCTGACTGCGATGATCTGTTTTGGCTATGTGGGACAAAATTCGGTCATATTCAGTGATGTTAGCTTCAATGCGATCAACGTGTTCCATCAAATCATCAACACATTGCTGAACCTGAAGCGGTAAAGAGCTCTTCTGCACAGAAACCATGTGGCGCAGGGCATCAGCACTTTGTGGCGCGATGACACCGAATTCAGATATCAATCCTCGCAGACGATTATACGTTGCTGTTTTCTCTTCGATAAAACCCTGACGGGTACGATGTAAACACTGCATGGCCTGCTGGCTTTCGTCTTTCACTGGTACGAACCGCATATGCGGACGACGAACAGCTTCACAGATAGCCTGAGCATCAGCTGCATCATTTTTTCCTGATTTTCCGGCCATACGATAAGGCGATACAAACTTAGCAGCCATCAGACGTGGCTCATGACCATACTGCCGAAACAATCTTGCCCAGTAGTGAGCCCCGGAGCATGCTTCCATCCCGATAACACAGGGAGGCAAACTTGCAATTAACTCAGGAAGTGCAGCACGCGATACTTTAGGCTTAACCAGAACAGTTCTACCATTTTGATCAACACCGTGAACAGCAAACACATTTTTAGCAAGATCGATACCGACAGTCGTGATAGTCATAACGAATTCCTCCGGGACGATGTGTACCCCATGATTGCACAAGAGTTAATCAGGCGCATAATCAGGGGAAGTCCCTTCCATTCGTTAAGGC
>NZ_RARB01000007.1 GCF_003612015.1 Pantoea piersonii
TCCTGAAGGGACGTTGAAGACGACGACGTTGATAGGCCGGGTGTGTAAGCGCAGCGATGCGTTGAGCTAACCGGTACTAATGACCCGTGAGGCTTAACCTTACAACGCCAGAGGCGTTTTGTGAGACGCGAGATTTTCAGCTTGTGACGGATAAACTCTGCGCGGCCCGGTGAGGCGGCGCGGAGACAGAATTTGCCTGGCGGCCTTAGCGCGGCGGTCCCACCTGACCCCATGCCGAACTCAGAAGTGAAACGCCGTAGCGCCGATGGTAGTGTGGGGTCTCCCCATGCGAGAGTAGGGAACTGCCAGGCATCNCCACCTGACCCCATGCCGAACTCAGAAGTGAAACGCCGTAGCGCCGATGGTAGTGTGGGGTCTCCCCATGCGAGAGTAGGGAACTGCCAGGCATCCATATTGGTATCTGCCCGAAAGGGTGACACCGGTTATCAGCGAGACCCCGCTGGTAGCAGCAGTATTCGGTGGTGCGGTAGTTCAGTCGGTTAGAATACCGGCCTGTCACGCCGGGGGTCGCGGGTTCGAGTCCCGTCCGCACCGCCACCNTGGTAGCAGCAGTATTCGGTGGTGCGGTAGTTCAGTCGGTTAGAATACCGGCCTGTCACGCCGGGGGTCGCGGGTTCGAGTCCCGTCCGCACCGCCACCCTCTTTAGGGGCGTAGTTCAATTGGTAGAGCACCGGTCTCCAAAACCGGGTGTTGGGGGTTCGAGTCCCTCCGCCCCTGCCAGAAAAAAGAATCCTTTGCTTCGGCAAAGGATTTTTTTTGCTTTTTATTCAGCCGAAAGATCAAAAAGGCCGAAAATATCAGCCTCTTCTCCATTTTTTCCTGAAACCTTAGCGCGCCAGTACCGGAAACTTAAGCAGCTGTCGAATATGCGCCTGCTGGTCGCTGTTCTGCAGCCATACCGCGTACAAAGGACGCACCGCAACGGGCGTATCAGGGATCACCACCAGATCGCTATACAGGCTATGCCAGTAGTCAGGCAAAAATGCGCAGGCGCCAGTGGTGTAAAGCAGTTCTCGCGTAACGTGCGCAGAGGTCGTCGTTAACACCGGTACGTCGTCGCCACCTGACAGGTAGCTTTCATGCTGATGAAAGTCCGCGCCCCATTCCAGCTTGATGTAATCATACTTTTCTCGCTTCTCTGTTTTGCGCGCACGAAACAGCGCCAGCGAAATATGGCCGATCTGCTGGCTGGTAAGCTCATCCATTTTAGGCGCTTCTGTCGTGACCAGCAGATCCAGCTGTCGTTCGTGTAGCTGCTTGACCAGCAGGTGCCGCTGCGCCACGCGCGCCTCAAGGTGCAGGCTCTCACGGTTCTCATAAAGGGTCTGCAGCCACGGCGTCAGATAGGCCTCCCATAGCGACGCGCTGGCGCCTATCGACAGCTCATGATGCTGCTGCGTATGCGAGACCTCTTTCTTGGCCATCATCCATGTGCTCATCAGGCTTTCCGCATAGGGCAGCAGACGTTCTCCTGCCGACGTCAGCCGTATGTTATTGCGATGACGAGTAAAAAGGTTAACGCCCAGCTGATTTTCCAGCTGACGAATGCGAAAGCTGACGGCGGACTGTGTGAGATAAAGTGCTTCTGCAGCACGCCCGAAATGGCGAGTTCTGCTCACTTCCAGGAAAGTTTTAAGTAATTCCGTATCCACAGCTTTCTCCCAAAAAATGTTTGTCGTATAGATTTAAATGTTTTGTTTTACACTCTGTCAAGCCTATCTAATACTCCGCGCCATTAATAGCTCGGCCATAAGAGAATCAGGAGCGTGTAAGATGGCGGAAAGCTTCTCAACCACAAATCGTTTCTTTGATAACAAACATTATCCGCGCGGTTTCTCGCGGCATGGTGATTTCACCATTAAAGAAGCCCAACTGCTGGAACGTCATGGTTTTGCTTTTAATGAACTCGATTTAGCAAAGCGTGAGCCGATTACTGAAGAAGAGCGTCTTTTCTTAGAAGTATGTCGTGGTCTGCGTGAGCCGCAAACCGAAGCTGAGCGAGTATGGTCTAAATATACTGCCCGCATTAAGCGTCCTAAGCGTTTTCATACGCTCTCTGGCGGCAAGCCGCAGATGGATACGGTTGAAGATTACAGCGACAGCGATGACTAAGCGGAATGGGGCAATCAGCCCCATTTTTATTCCAGACTACGGTGCAAATGGATCAGTAACCGATCAATAGTGCGATAACCTAGCGCTTCCTGAAGATGAATACGTAAAATCCTCTCTTCACCCGCCAGATCGGCAATCGTACGCGACACCTTTAAAATACGCTGCCACGCCCGCACGGATAAGCCTAACTGATTAAGCACCTCCTCCAGCCACTCAGCATCTTCCCTGGCTATATCACACCACAACCTGATATCGACATTATTCATACGCGCATTGATCTTGCCTGCCCGCGCTATTTGCAATCTCCGCGCCTTTAACACGCGTTCGGCGACGCTTGCTGAGCTTTCACCAGCGTCAGGGCGTTTGCTCAGCATCCCATTCGGTAGCAGCGGTACCTCAATCGACAGATCGAAGCGATCGAGAAAAGGGCCGGAGAGCTTACTCAGGTAACGCAGCACCTGTTGCGGCGAGCAGCGGTTATGCTGCCCCTGATAATGTCCGGTCGGACTGGGGTTCATTGCAGCGATGAGCTGAAAGCGTGCCGGATAAGTCACTTTCGCACGGGCGCGGGAAATAGCGATTTCGCCCGACTCAAGGGGTTCCCGCAGCGCGTCCAGCACTCGCCGGTCAAACTCCGGCAGCTCGTCCAGAAACAGCACGCCGTTGTGCGCCAGCGAAATCTCGCCAGGGCGAGGTAACGACCCGCCACCAGTCAGCGCATAGATCGACGCGCTGTGGTGAGGCGAGCGGAAAGGCCGCTTACGCCACTCTCTCTGTAGCGTAACCTTATTCACCAGACTGGCGATAGCGGCGCACTCCAGCGCTTCTGTGTCGCTGAGTGGCGGCATGATGCCGGGCAGGCGTGTCGCCAGCATGGTTTTGCCGGTGCCGGGAGGACCAATCAACAGCAGGTTGTGTCCGCCAGCCGCCGTAATCTCCAGCGCGCGACGGCCTTGCTCCTGACCAATGATATCGCTCAGGTCTTCAGCCGGCTGTTGAGCGTCATCTTGTTGAGCCTGCGCGCATGCGAGTTCAGCCTGATTTTGCAGATACGCACAGATCTCCAGCAGATGAGCGGCAACCAGCGTATCGCCATGCTCTATCAGACCGACATCCTGCTGATTCTCTGTAGAGAGGATAAGGCGCCGTCCGGCGCGCATCGCTGCCAGCGCGGCCGGAATCGCGCCCTGAACGCCGCAGAGCGCGCCGTTGAGGGCAAGTTCGCCCACGAACTCATGTTGCGACAGTTTCGCTTCAGGAAGCTGTTCAGACGCCACGAGAATAGCGAGCGCCATTGGCAGATCGTAACGTCCGCCCTCTTTAGGCAGATCGGCAGGTGCCAGATTGATGGTGATACGCCTGGCGGGAAAACTGAATCCGCTGTTAATAATGGCGCTGCGTACCCGCTCGCGCGCCTCCTTCACCGTTGTTTCCGGCAACCCGACCAGCGTCAGCGCGGGTAATCCGTTGCTGATATGCGCTTCGATAGTAACCTGCGGCGCTTCTACACCTATCGCCGCTCGGGTAAGAATTCTGGACAATGTCATAACCGCTCCTTAACGCGGCGATTATGGCGCGGCAGAGACAAGGTCACGAGCCGGAATAGTTAACCTGTCGAAAGAGGCCGCAATAAAGCAGAGAGATTCTTGGCCCGCTGCATTTTTTCTGAAGCCGCTTAGCAAATATCACGCTTAACTGTTGCGACACGGTCGTGATGAATATTTATCAATGAAAAAATAACGATTTAATTACAGTGTGATACCTCATGCCCGTGTCGAGGGGCATAAAAAAAGCTGATGGAAAAAGTTGTCATCTCACCCGTAACTGTGATAACTCTGTAGGCATTACTTCGAACAAACGAAAAAACAGACAACAGATGAAAGCCCTTCTACAAGTGATTAGCCTAGTCGTGATTAGCGTGGTGGTGATTATTAACCCACCGTGCGGGGCTGCGCTTGCAGGAAGAAAGGCTTAGAAATCAAGGCCGGAATTCGAAAAACCCCCGCACCGAAAGGTCCGGGGGTTTTTTTTTGACCGGAGTAAATATCAGCTAATTACCGAGGAGCAAACAATGAGTAGTAGCATAAAATTCTGTTGTTCCCCTAAGGATACAGGAGAATAACCATGACAGGTGCACAGTGGGTAGTTCAGGCTTTACGCGCGCAGGGTGTCGACACAGTATTTGGCTATCCTGGCGGTGCCATCATGCCAGTGTACGATGCGCTCTACGATGGCGGCGTGGAACACCTACTGTGTCGTCATGAGCAAGGCGCGGTGATCGCGGCGATTGGCTATGCCCGCGCAACCGGCAAAACCGGCGTCTGCATTGCAACATCCGGCCCTGGTGCGACTAATTTAATCACTGGCCTGGCCGATGCGATGATGGATTCAGTGCCGGTAGTCGCGATCACCGGACAGGTCTCTTCGGCGTTTATCGGTACCGACGCCTTTCAGGAGATCGACGTATTAGGTTTGTCACTGGCCTGCACCAAACACAGCTTTCTGGTTGAGTCGCTGGATGATTTGCCTTCCGTCATGGCGGAAGCGTTCGCCATCGCCCAGTCAGGCCGCCCGGGTCCGGTGCTGGTTGATATTCCTAAAGATATTCAAATCGCCAGCGGCGAACTGACGCCGCATCTGCTGCAGGTTGAAGAGCCGGTCTCGCATTCACCGCAGCATATCGAAGAGGCGCGCGTGCTGATGGCGCAGTCGCGCAAGCCAATGCTCTATATCGGCGGCGGCGTTGGGATGGCGCAGGCCGTTCCCGCACTGCGCGCCATGGCGCAGGAGACCGGCATTCCCATGGTCGCCACGCTGAAAGGTCTCGGCAGCGCCGACAGCGAAAGCGAAGTCTACCTCGGCATGCTGGGTATGCACGGCACCAAGGCCGCGAACCTCGCGGTGCAGTCCTGCGATTTGCTGATTGCCGTCGGCGCGCGTTTTGACGATCGCGTAACCGGCAAGCTCGATACCTTCGCGCCGTACGCCAGCGTCATCCATATCGATATCGACCCGGCTGAGCTGAATAAACTGCGCCGTGCGCACGTCTCGCTGCAGGGCGATCTGAATCAGGTGCTGCCCGCGCTGAGCATGCCGTTGCAGATCGAGGCCTGGCGCGAAGAGGTGAAGGCGATGAAAGCGGCGTTCAGCTGGCCCTACGACCATCCCGGCGAGGCGATCTACGCACCGCTGCTGCTGAAGCAGCTCTCCGATCGCAAGCCGGAAAGTGCCGTTATCACCACTGACGTTGGCCAGCATCAGATGTGGACCGCGCAGCATATGAACTTCAGCGCGCCGGAGAATTTCATCACCTCGAGCGGCCTCGGCACTATGGGTTTCGGCCTGCCGGCTGCGGTAGGTGCCCAGGTCGCCCGCCCCGATGACACCGTGATCTGCGTAACCGGCGACGGCTCCATCATGATGAATATTCAGGAGCTGGGCACCATTAAGCGTAAAAAACTGCCGGTGAAAATCCTGCTGCTGGATAACCAGCGTCTCGGCATGGTGCGCCAGTGGCAACAGCTCTTTTTCGACGGTCGCTATAGCGAAACTATTCTCACCGACAACCCCGATTTTCTGACGCTGGCCAGCGCGTTTGATATCCCAGGCCGGCGTATCAGCCGTAAAGATGAGGTCGACGCCGCACTTGATGCTCTGCTGAACAGCGAAGGTTCTTACTTCCTGCATGTTGCGATTGATGAGCATGAAAACGTCTGGCCACTGGTGCCGCCTGGTGCCAGCAATGCAAACATGATGGAGAAAACCGTATGAACCAGCACCAATTGTCTATCGAAGCTCGCTTCCGCCCTGAAATATTGGAGCGCATTTTACGCGTCGTCCGCCATCGCGGTTTTCAGGTCTGCGCCATGAACATGGGCGCAGTGGCTAACAGCGAGAACATCAATATCGAAATGACCGTTGCCAGTCAGCGCTCCGTCGATTTACTGTCTTCGCAGTTAAGCAAACTGATGGATGTCGCTTGCGTCCAGATCCAACAACATGCAACACAACAAATCCACGCCTGTTCGTGAAAGGAAAATAAGAATGAGTACGAAGAAAGCAGACTTTATTTGGTTCAATGGGGAGATGGTTAAGTGGGAAGACGCTAAGGTCAGCGTTATGTCTCACGCGCTGCACTATGGTACCTCTGTGTTTGAAGGCGTGCGCTGCTACGACTCGCACAAAGGCCCGGTGGTGTTCCGTCACCGTGAACATATGCAGCGTCTGCACGACTCAGCCAAAATTTACCGTTTCCCGCTGAAGTACAGCGTAGAAGAGCTGATGGAAGCGACCCGTAAAGTCCTGCGCGACAATAATCTGAAAAGCGCCTATATCCGTCCGCTGGCCTTTGTCGGCGACGTCGGCCTGGGCGTGAACCCGCCAGACGGCTATACCACCGACGTGATCATCGCCGCCTTCCCGTGGGGCGCATATCTGGGTGCCGAAGCGCTGGAGAACGGCATCAACGCGATGGTCTCCTCGTGGAACCGCGTTGCGCCGAACACCCTGCCGACCGCAGCGAAAGCGGGCGGCAACTATCTCTCTTCTCTGCTGGTGGGCAGCGAAGCGCGTCGTCATGGTTATCAGGAAGGCATCGCGCTGGACACCAACGGCTACATCTCTGAAGGCGCGGGCGAAAACCTGTTTGAAGTGAAAGACGGCATTCTGTTTACCCCGCCGTTTACCTCATCCGCACTGCCGGGCATCACGCGCGACGCCATTATTAAGCTGGCGCAGGATCTGGGTATCGAAGTGCGCGAGCAGGTGCTGTCCCGCGAGTCGCTCTACCTGGCAGACGAGATCTTTATGTCCGGCACCGCCGCGGAGATCACGCCGGTGCGCAGCGTTGACGGTATCCAGGTGGGCGAGGGCAAACGCGGTCCGGTGACCACCCAAATCCAGAAAGCCTTCTTCGGCCTGTTTACTGGCGAAACCGAAGATAAATACGGCTGGCTGGATCAGGTTAACGCATAACAAGACAGTAACGCGGGCGCAGCAGTGCCCGCGTCATTTTTCAGACTGGAGTAAACAGAGCATGCCTAAGTACCGTTCCGCCACTACCACTCACGGCCGCAATATGGCGGGTGCCCGCGCCTTATGGCGCGCGACAGGAATGACCGACGCCGACTTCGGCAAACCGATTATCGCCGTGGTCAACTCATTCACCCAGTTCGTGCCGGGCCATGTCCATCTGCGCGATCTCGGCAAGCTGGTCGCCGAGCAGATCGAAGCGGCGGGCGGCGTGGCTAAAGAGTTCAACACCATTGCGGTGGATGACGGTATCGCCATGGGCCATGGCGGCATGCTCTATTCGCTGCCGTCGCGCGAGCTGATCGCCGACTCAGTGGAATACATGGTTAACGCGCACTGCGCCGACGCCATGGTCTGCATCTCAAACTGCGACAAGATCACGCCGGGAATGCTGATGGCGTCGCTGCGCCTCAATATTCCGGTCATCTTCGTTTCCGGCGGGCCAATGGAAGCGGGGAAAACCAAACTTTCCGATAAAATCATCAAGCTCGATCTGGTCGATGCGATGATTCAGGGCGCGAATCCGAACGTCAGCGATGCCGACAGCGAGCAGATTGAACGTTCCGCCTGCCCAACCTGCGGCTCCTGTTCCGGCATGTTCACCGCCAACTCCATGAACTGCCTGACCGAAGCGCTGGGCCTGTCGCAGCCGGGCAATGGCTCGCTGCTGGCGACCCACGCCGACCGCAAAGATCTCTTTATCAATGCTGGCAAGCGCATCGTTAACCTGACCAAACAGTATTACGAGCAGGACGATGCGCGCGTACTGCCGCGTAATATCGCTAACAAAGCCGCATTCGAAAACGCCATGACGCTTGATATCGCCATGGGGGGTTCTACCAATACCGTTCTGCACCTGCTGGCTGCCGCGCAGGAAGGCGACATCGACTTCAATATCTCCGACATCGATCGTCTGTCGCGCAAAGTGCCGCATCTGTGCAAAGTCGCACCGAGCACGCAGAAATACCATATGGAAGATGTGCACCGCGCCGGCGGCGTGATCGGCATTCTCGGTGAGCTGGATCGCGCCGGTCTGCTGCATACCGACGTGCGCAACGTGCTGGGCCTGAATCTGCGCGAAACGCTGGATCAGTACGACATCATGCTGACTCAGGACGAGGCGGTGAAAAAAATGTTCCGCGCCGGTCCGGCGGGCATTCGCACAACGCAGGCTTTCTCGCAGGATTGCCGCTGGGATACGCTGGATAACGATCGCCAGGAGGGCTGTATCCGCACGCGCGAACACGCTTTCTCGCAGGATGGTGGCCTGGCGGTGCTCTACGGCAATCTGGCTGAAGATGGCTGCATTGTAAAAACGGCTGGCGTGGACAAAGAGATCCTCACCTTTAAAGGCCCGGCTAAAGTCTACGAAAGCCAGGATGACGCGGTCGAGGCGATCCTCGGCGGCAAAGTGGTCGCGGGCGACGTCGTGGTGATCCGCTACGAGGGGCCGAAAGGCGGGCCGGGCATGCAGGAGATGCTCTATCCGACCACCTATCTGAAATCGATGGGCCTTGGCAAAAGCTGCGCGCTGATCACCGACGGACGCTTCTCCGGCGGCACCTCTGGCCTGTCGATCGGCCACGCCTCGCCGGAAGCAGCCAGCGGCGGCACGATCGCGCTGGTTAAAGATGGCGACATCATCGAAATCGATATCCCGAACCGCGGTATTAAGCTGGCGGTGCCGGATAACGAACTGCATGCGCGTCGCGAAGAGGAAGAAGCGCGTGGCGATGCGGCCTACACGCCGCACGGTCGCGAGCGTCAGGTTTCATTCGCGCTGCGCGCCTACGCATCCCTCGCCACCAGCGCCGACAAGGGCGCGGTGCGAGACAAGAGTAAGCTGGGAGGCTAACCGATGGCTGAGGCTCAACCGCTACCTGCGTCGCCCGGCGGCGCGGAATATTTGCGCGCAGTGCTGCGCTCGCCCGTGTATGAAGTCGCACAGGTGACGCCGCTGCAAAAAATGGAAAAAATTTCATCGCGTCTCGGCAACACCATTCTGGTGAAGCGCGAGGATCGTCAGCCGGTGCACAGCTTCAAGCTGCGCGGCGCCTACGCGATGATCGCCGGACTGAACGAAGAGCAGAAAGCGCGCGGCGTGGTGACGGCATCGGCCGGCAACCATGCGCAGGGCGTGGCGCTCTCCGCCAGCCGACTCGGCATTAAATCGCTGATTGTGATGCCGGTGACCACGGCGGACATCAAGGTTGATGCGGTGCGCGCATTTGGCGGTGAGGCTTATCTCTACGGCGCTAACTTCGACGAGGCGAAAGCCAAAGCGATCGAGCTGGCGGAGCAGCAGGGCTACACCTTCGTGCCGCCGTTTGACCATCCGGCGGTGATCGCCGGTCAGGGCACGCTGGCGATGGAGCTGCTGCAGCAGGATGCGCATCTCGATCGCGTTTTCGTGCCGGTGGGCGGCGGCGGACTGGCGGCGGGCGTGGCGGTGCTGATCAAACAGCTGATGCCGCAAATCAAGGTTATCGCGGTGGAATCGCAGGACTCCGCCTGCCTGAAAGCGGCGCTGGAGGCTGGCGAGCCGGTGGATCTGCCGCGCGTCGGGCTGTTTGCCGAAGGCGTGGCGGTTAAGCGCATCGGTGACGAAACCTTCCGCCTGTGTCAGGAGTATCTCGACGACATTATCACCGTCGACAGCGACGCTATCTGCGCGGCGATGAAAGATCTGTTTGAAGATGTGCGCGCGGTCGCGGAGCCTTCAGGCGCGCTGGCGCTGGCGGGCATGAAGAAATATATCCAGCAGCACGGCATCAAAGGTGAACGTCTGGCCCATATTCTTTCGGGCGCCAACGTTAACTTCCACGGCCTGCGCTACGTTTCCGAGCGCTGCGAGCTGGGCGAGCAGCGTGAAGCGCTGCTGGCGGTCACCATCCCCGAACAACAGGGCAGCTTCCTGAAGTTCTGCCAGACGCTGGGCGGTCGTGCGGTCACCGAGTTCAACTACCGCTACGCCGATGCCGATAACGCCTGCATCTTCGTTGGCGTGCGCTTAACGCGCGGGTTAGAGGAGCGCAGCGAGATTATCAGCCAGCTGACGCAGGGCGGTTATCAGGTAATGGATCTCTCTGACGACGAGATGGCGAAGCTGCATGTGCGTTATATGGTGGGCGGACGTCCGTCGAAGCCGCTGCGCGAACGCCTCTACAGCTTTGAATTCCCGGAAGCGCCCGGCGCGCTGCTGAAGTTCCTGCAAACGCTCGGCACGCACTGGAATATTTCGCTGTTCCACTATCGCAGCCACGGCACCGATTATGGCCGCGTGCTGGCGGCCTTTGAAATCGGCGACAATGAACCGCGCTTTGAATCGCATCTGACCGAGCTGGGTTACGAATGCCACGATGAGGCCAATAACCCGGCGTTCCGCTTCTTCCTCGCCGGTCAGTAATTACAGCAGGTGCCAGAAGGCATGAATCAGCGGCTCCCCGAGCCGCTTTTTTTGTACGCATACGCCCAGCTCCAGCGGCGCCACCGACTCCACATTCTCCAGCGTCAGCACGCGATTGCGCACCGGCTCCGGGCTGTTCTCCAGCACCACGTCCGGCAGCAGCGCGATGCCGCAGCCGAGCGCCACCATCGAGACAATCGCTTCATGCCCGGAGACCGTGGCGTAAATCTGGGGATTCGGGATGCGGCGGCGGCGAAACCAGAGATCGATGCCGCGCCGCGCAGGCCCTTGATCGGGCAGGATAAAAGGGATTTTCGCCCAGTCGGGCGATTCCTGCGTCGCCTGACTGCGCACCGGACAGGGCAGCGCCGGGGCGATTAAGACCAGCGGGATCAGGCCCAGCGGCGTAAAATCGATGCTGGCGGGCAGTGACTCAGGACGCCCGGCGATCGCCAGATCCGCCTCACCGGACTGCACCATTTCAATGGCGTCCGCGGCGTCGCCGGTTGTCAGCTTGATCTCCACCTGCGGATGCTCGGCGCGAAAGCGATCCAGAATCGGCGGCAGATGACTGTAGGCGGCCGTTACCGAACAGAACAGGCGGAGTTCGCCGCTCAGCGACGGACCGTTGAGATCCATCACGTGGCGCAGCTGCTGATACTGCAGCAGGGTCTGCTGCGCGAACTGGCGCAGACGATCGCCCGCTTCGGTCAGGGTAACGGTGCGGTTATCGCGCAGAAACAGCGCATGTCCTACATCCTCTTCGAGACGCTGGATCTGACGCGACAGCGTTGACGGACTGACATGCATAGCGCGCGCAGTACGGCCAAAGTGGCAGCTTTCGGCCAGATGAAGAAACAGCTTCAGATCGCGTAAATCCATACGGCTTAACCTCTCGCGTAGCGTTGCAAATCCTGCAATGTGGCCTTGCTAATATATCAATTTAAGCAACAGATTTCCTGTCATATGATGGGGTCATTCGCGGCGCTGCAGTCAGCAGCCGCTACCAGACAAAAACAAACACAACATCTGACCGGAGTGCCCATGGCTAACTACTTCAACACACTGAATCTGCGCAACCAGTTAGCGCAGTTAGGCAAATGTCGCTTTATGGCGCGCGATGAATTCGCCGACGGCGCCAGCTTCCTGAAAGGGAAAAAAGTGGTCATCGTGGGCTGTGGCGCACAGGGCCTTAACCAGGGCCTGAACATGCGCGATTCCGGTCTGGACGTCTCCTATGCGCTGCGTGCCGAAGCGATCGCCGAGAAGCGTGCTTCCTGGCGCAAGGCTACCGAGAACGGTTTTAAAGTGGGCACCTATGAAGAGCTGATCCCGCAGGCCGATCTGGTGGTTAACCTGACGCCAGACAAACAGCACTCAGCTGTAGTGCAGGCCGTACAGCCGCTGATGAAAGAGGGCGCGGCGCTGGGCTACTCGCACGGCTTTAATATCGTTGAAGTGGGCGAAACCATTCGTAAAGACATTACCGTCGTGATGGTCGCGCCGAAATGTCCGGGCACCGAAGTGCGTGAAGAGTACAAGCGCGGTTTCGGCGTACCGACCCTGATCGCCGTACATCCGGAAAACGATCCGAAAGGCGAAGGCATGGCGATTGCCAAAGCCTGGGCGGCAGCAACCGGCGGCGACCGCGCGGGCGTGCTGGAATCCTCTTTCGTCGCGGAAGTGAAGTCTGACCTGATGGGCGAACAGACTATTCTGTGTGGCATGCTGCAGGCCGGTTCGCTGCTCTGCTTCGACAAGCTGGTGGCGGAAGGAAACGACCCGGCTTACACCGAAAAACTGATTCAGTTCGGCTGGGAAACCATCACCGAATCGCTGAAGTTCGGCGGCATTACGCTGATGATGGATCGCCTTTCTAACCCGGCGAAACTGCGCGCTTACGCGCTGTCAGAGCAGCTGAAAGAGATTATGGCACCGCTGTTCCAGAAGCATATGGACGATATCATCTCCGGCGAGTTCTCATCCGGCATGATGGCTGACTGGGCCAACGACGACAAAAACCTGCTGACCTGGCGCGAAGAGACCGGCAAAACCGCGTTTGAAACCGCGCCGCAGTTCGAAGGCAAAATCGAAGAGCAGGAGTACTACGATAAAGGCGTTCTGATGGTGGCGATGGTCAAAGCGGGCGTTGAGCTGGCGTTTGAAACCATGGTCGACGCGGGCATTATCGAAGAGTCTGCTTACTATGAATCGCTGCATGAGCTGCCGCTGATCGCCAACACCATTGCGCGTAAGCGTCTGTATGAAATGAACGTGGTTATCTCCGATACCGCAGAGTACGGCAACTATCTCTTCTCTTTCGCTGCGGTGCCGCTGCTGAAAGAGTTTATGACTACGCTGCAGCCGGGCGATCTGGGCAAAGCGATCGAAGGCACGCAGGTTGATAACGCGCAGCTGCGTGACGTTAACGAAGCGATTCGTCAACATCCGATCGAAGCGGTGGGCCGTAAACTGCGTGGCTACATGACCGACATGAAGCGTATCGCGGTTGCGGGTTAATTCACGCCTCCCACACTTTTCAGCACAGAAAAACCCCGGCTTGCCGGGGTTTTTCACATCAGGCGTTTATGCCTTTCATGCCCTCTTCTGAATAGCGCTCGCCTTGCACCTGAATGTGCTGGCGGAGATCATTCAGCAGCCTGACGTCTGCCTCGTCCAGCACCACCTCCGCCGCCATGGCATTTTCGACCAGGTACTGGATGTGTTTAGTACCCGGGATCGGCACCAGTTTGTCGTACTGCGCCAGCAGCCAGGCGAGCGCAATCTGGCCTGGCGTGCAGCGGTACTTCTCCGCCAGCGGGCGCACGGCGTTCAGCAAGGCGGCATTGTGATCGAGACTGGCCTGCTGGAAGCGCGCACTGTTTTTGCGGAAGTCTCCCTCCGCGAAATCGCTGTTGCGGAGATATTTGCCGGTCAGGAAACCGCGGCCCAGCGGCGAATAGGCGACCAGCCCGATATCAAGCGCTTTAACCGCTGGCAGGATCTCCTCCTCAATATCGCGCGTCCACAGCGAATACTCCGTCTGCAGGGCGGTGACGGGATGAACGGCGTGCGCGCGGCGTAAGGTTGCGGCTGAGACTTCACACAGCCCGATATGCTCTATTTTTCCCTCTTTTACCAGGCGGCTCAGGCAGGCCATGCTCTCTTCGATGGGCGTATCCTGACTTATACGGTGAAGATAAAAGAGATCGATACGCTCAACGCCAAGCCGCTTAAGGGAGTCGTGGCAGCAGCGCGTGATATAATCGGGCCGATTGTTGATGGTGCGGCTATAAGCCTCATCGGGCGCGCGTTCAATGCCGCATTTGGTGGCGATCTTAAACCTGTTTCGCGTGGCGCTATCCAGCCCGGCCAGAAAACGCCCTGTGAGCTTTTCATTGTGTCCGCGACCATACTGGTCCGCCGTATCAATAAAGGTCTGATCCAGTTCAACGAGTTTATGCAAAAGCTGCAGCGACTGCGTGTCATCCGTAGTGCCATAGAATTCACTGAGCCCCATCGCGCCATAGCCGATAGCGCTGACCTCAAAATCTTTTGCTAAATAACGTCTTTTCATAATCCCTCCTGTTGTCCTGACCTGATTCTTTCACCAGGCGCAGCAGCAGGGAATTGCCCTTTTTGTGATGCGGAAAAGGTATCAGCAAGGCGGGGAGGGATCGCAGGCGCCCAGGATGTCCAGCGCCTGCAGAAGCGGTAAACGCTCGTCAGAACGGCGCGTCGCGGCATAGATATCGATATTCAACTGCTGCGCCTGATCCTCGGACAGCGTCCGGTAGCACAACCCTTCCTGGCTAAAAGCGCATTTTGACTGAGGCAGCAGGGCGAATCCCTTACCACGGGCGATATGCGCCAGCATCGTCAGCGAATCCTCCGGCTCTTTGACCTTTTTTAGCGGCGTTTTCAGCGTAGCGAAAACTTTTTCACACTTATCGTAGAAGGCGGGGTTAGCGCTTCTGGAAAACCAGAACAGCGGCAGGTCGCTGACGTCATTCAGCGAGACGTTTTCCAGCTGGCTGGCGGGATGCGTTGCTGGCAGGGCGATAGACAGCGGCTCGCGGCAGAGCCAGCGATAGCGCACGCTTTCCTGCTGATTTGCGCCTTTTTCTCCGGTCAGTACAATATCCAGCGTATTTTGCGTCAGGCACTGCAGCAGCTGGGCTGAGGAGAGATCGGGAGAGTCGATCTCATCGTCGATATCCAGCTGCGTCAGCCGCGCTCCGACAGGCTGTATGCGCGTAAAGTCCAGCGTTCGGGTGAGCCCGATACGCAGACGATCCTGATGGAAAAGGGGGTCGGCATTAAGAGCGTTAAGCGCCTCAAGAATCTTCTCCGCTCTGACAACCAGCGCGCGTCCAGCTTCAGTCAGGCTGACCGCATGGGTGCTGCGGCTGAACAGCTGCTGGTGGAGCAGAGACTCCAGGCTCTTAATCTGGCGCGTCAGTGGCGGCTGGGTCATGCTGAGGCGTTCGGCGGCCCGGCGAAAGTTAAGCTCATGCGCGACGGCCAAAAAACACTGAAGTTGTTTAACGCTGGGAAGGTTGTTGCTGATCAGGTGAGCTGTCGTCGCCATGGTTCGTGTCCTGCATACCGAAGTCACAGGCACTATAACATGACGATAAACCCGGCCTGAGCCGGGTTTATCTGTTTGTCTTACACCGCTTCGTAGAGCGTCTGATGGCGCGTCTCTTTACAGGCGATCAGCGCAATCAGCGTCAGCGCCGCCATCGCCGCCAGGTAATAGCCTACCGCCTGCAAACCGTAGCTGGCGTTCAGCCAGGTGGCGATATAGGGCGCAACGGAGGCGCCGAGAATCGACGACAGGTTATAGGAGAAAGAGGCGCCGGTATAACGCACCTCGGTCGGAAACAGCTCCGGCAGCAGCGCGCCCATCGGGCCAAAGGTCAGCCCCATCACGCTCAGGCCGAGCAGCAGGAAGGCCATCACCAGCGCCTGCGATCCGGAACCCAGCATCGACGGGAAAAGGAAGGCGAAGGCGATAATCATCAGCGTAATGGTGATCATGGTTTTACGGCGGCCAAAGCGATCCGCCAGCAGACCGGCGATAGGCACCATCACGCCGAAGCCGATAACCGCCACCATCAGCATCCACAGGAAGCTGTTGCGCGAGAAGCCGAGACCCGCAGGCGCAGGCGCAGTGCCGTAGCTCATCGAGTAGACCGTCATAATGTAGAACAGCGTATAGGTCGCCAGCATGATAAAGGTGCCGAGGATGGTCGCCTTCATATGCTGGCCAAGCAGCGTGCCGATTGGGATGCGCACCTGTTTTTTCTCTTTCTGCACCTTCGCAAATACCGGGCTTTCATGCAGCGAGACGCGCACATAGAGACCGATAATGACCAGCACCGCCGAGAGGATAAAGGGTACGCGCCAGCCCCACTGCATAAACTGCTCGTCGGTCAGCAGCCAGGAGAGCAGCAGAAAGGTGCCGTTGGCGAAGAAGAAGCCGATCGGCGCGCCAAGCTGCGGGAAGGAGCCATAGAGCGCGCGCTTTTTCGCCGGCGCGTTTTCCGTCGCCAGCAGCGCCGCGCCGCCCCATTCACCGCCAAGGCCGAGACCCTGACCAAAACGCGCCAGCGCCAGCAGCAGCGGCGCCGCGACGCCAATCGACTGGTAGCCCGGCAACAGGCCGATGATCACAGTGGAGACGCCCATGGTCAGCAGCGAAGCTACCAGCGTCGCCTTACGGCCTACGCGATCGCCGAAGTGGCCGAAAAGGGCGGAGCCGATCGGGCGCGCCACAAAGGCGATGGCAAAGGTCGCCAGCGACTGTAGCGTCGCCACGGTGTTATCACCCTGCGGGAAGAAAATATGTGGGAAAACAATTACCGCCGCCGTGGCGTAGATATAAAAATCGAAGAATTCAATGGCCGTACCGACCAGCGAGGCCACCACGACTTTGCCGCGCGAATTCACTGGCGTATCGTCTTGTGACTTTTTCAGAGGTTCTGTGATGGAGGCTTGCATAACTGTTTCTTAATTGTAAATAGAGACCAGGAATATTACGCACCTGTCATGCTGCATTCAACGATGATAAACCGCGCCAGAACGGGCTTTTTCGGCGAAAAAGTGAATAATTTGTGTCGAAATGGAATGCGTGGATTAAGGCAGGGAGAAGCTCGCCTTTTGCAGCGGGAATCTCTATAAAACGGGTAAATAAAAGTGACCCTTCAGCTATTCATCCTGCTGGTTGCATAATAAATAGCCGAAGGGGAAAATTTTCCGCTGATGTTAACGTTTTGTCACACCTGGCGATGCGAGCCGCGACCCGCTTCCGGCAGTTGCGGATCATCCTTATATTTAGCAGTGGCGATCCAGGCGGCGCAGAAGAGCGTCAAACGGGCAAAAAAGTAGAAAAACGCCATCAGACCGAGCACGGAACCAAAGGCCGCGCCGGAGGGCGACGAGGCCAGCTTCGGCAGCGTCATCGTCATAATAAACTTGATTAACTCAAAGCCGATCGCTGCCAGCAGCGTGCCGCGAAACAGCGCTTTTTTACGCGGCTTATGGCGGGGCAATATCCAGAAAATCCACAGGAACAGAAGATAGTTCGCCAGAATTGAAATCGTCAGCGCTATCGCTGTCATTGCCGGACGCAGCCACTCGATATCCGCCAGACCCAGCGCGTTAACGATCGCCGTCTGCGCCGCCCCGGCGATAGAGGTCAGTGACAGGGTGATCACCAGCGCCAGCATCAGGCCGATCAGCGAGATCAGGTCACGCAGATATTTTTTCCAGAACTTCTCCTGATCGTCCGGCTTACGCTCCCAGACATCGCGCGACTGAGCGCGCACCGCTTCGCGCAGGTTGCCCATCCAGTTAATGCCGGAGTAGAGCGCCAGCAGCAGCCCGGTGATGCCGACGGTCGCGCGCTGCTGGATCGCTGTATTCACCGTATTCTTCAGGGTGGTGGCGAGCGTAGGATCGCTGATGCTGCTAACGATCTTGTTGATCAGCTGCGACAGCAGATCCTGGTTTGACGCCAGCACGAAACCCACCGCGGCAAAAGAGACCATCAGGATCGGGATAAGCGACAAGAAAGAGAAGTAGGTAATGGCCGCGCCAAACTGGCTGCCCAGACGATCGTTAAAGCGCTCCAGCGCGCGAATAAAGTGCGCCACCGCCGGAATGGCCTGAAACCAGGCGGCAAAGCGCGATACGCGCCGAATCGACCCGTCAACGGTTTTATTGCCGGTCTGAATATCGATCAGCGGTTTAGGTTGTTCGGGGTTAGTCGGGTTTTCCTGTTTGTCCGTCATAGACAGTTATCATCCTGCTTAACTTGAAAAGGCAATTATAGCCGCTCAGGTGACATACTCCTGTAGTACCTGACTCAGCCATTCCATAAACACGCGCACGCGACGCGCCACATTGCGCCGGTGAGGGTAGAGCAGCGAAATCGGCATCGGCTTCGCCGGGAAAGCGTGCAGCACTTCCACCAGCTGGCCAGACTCCAGCAGCGGATAGATGCCCATCGCGGGCACCTGAATAATGCCCAGCCCGGCCAGGCAGGCGGCGCGATAGGTTTCGGTGCTGTTGACCGTCACGACGCCGCCGGTCTGCACGTAATGGCACTGTTTGCCGTCGAAATACTCAAAGCCGGGCGAAGGCTGGCCGAGCTGCTGCGTGTAGTGCACCATGGCGTGCGACGACAGCTCCTCCAGCCGCGTCGGCATGCCGAAGCGGGAAAGGTAGCCAGGGCTGGCGCAGTTGATCAAGGTATAGGTGCCAATTTTCCGCGCAATCAGGCCGGAATCCTTTAACTCGCCGACGCGTATAACGCAGTCAAAGCCTTCACGAATGACATCCACCATGCGGTCGCTGCTGCTGAGCTCAATTTCTACGCCGGGGTAGTGCTGTAAAAACTCCGGCAGGCGCGGCAGGATAAAGCCTGTCGCCATCGCGACAGACATATCGACGCGCAGCTTGCCGCTCAGCGTAGCGGGATCGTGCTGGAACAGGCTATCCATATCGTCGATCATCGACAGCAGATCGAGACAGCGGTCGTAGTAGACCAGCCCGTCCTGCGTAAGCTGTACGCGGCGCGTGGTGCGATGCAGCAGCCGCGTCCCCATCTGATTTTCCAGCGCCTGCAGCTGGCGCGACACGCTACCTTTGGGCAGGCCTAAACTCTCCGCCGCGCGGGTAAAACTGCCCATCTCCGCAACCCGCACAAAAACCTGCATTGCGTGAATTTTGTCCATGTTGTTCACCGATTGTTGTTGTAAGTGAAACAGTGCTGCGTATTCCCAAGCGTTTATAGATCAATTATTCGGGAATATCCTGATTTGGTGTTCAATTTTGCAACAGGATCGAAACATGACTCATAAAATTGCATTGATAACTGGCGCGAACCGCGGTTTAGGCAAGAATGCGGCGTTAAAACTGGCTTCAAAGGGCGTCGATATTCTTTTTACCTGGCGCAGCCATGGTGAAGAAGCTGAGGCGCTGGTGAAAGAGATCGAGGCGCTCGGCAGCCGCGCGGTCGCGCTAAAGCTGGATGTCGGCGACAGCCGCCAGTTCGACGGCTTTGTCGCGCAGGTCAAAGAGGCGCTGAAAAACAGCTGGCAGCGGGAGCGCTTTGATTACTTAGTCAACAATGCCGGACATGGTCACTATAAGCTATTTAGCGAGACCACAGAGGAGGAGTTCGACGCGCTGGTTAACGTCCATTTTAAAGGCCCCTATTTCCTGACGCAGAAGCTGCTGCCGCTGATCAACGACGGCGGACGGATACTGAATATCTCCAGCGGCCTGACGCGCATGACCTATCCCGGCTCCGGCACCTACGCCGCCATGAAGGGCGCGATGGAAGTGCTGACGCGTTATCAGGCGAAAGAGCTGGGCGAACGTCGCATTCGCGTCAATATTCTGGCGCCGGGTGCCATTGAGACTGATTTCGGTGGCGGCCGCGTGCGCGATAACAAGGAAATCAACGATACCATCGCGGCCTTTACCGCGCTGGGGCGTGTAGGCCAGCCGGATGATATCGGCGACGCTATCAGCGCCATCCTCAGCGACGAAACTGGCTGGATCACGGCGCAGCGCATTGAAGCGTCAGGCGGTCAGGCGCTATAGGTACTGCTTGCAGGCGCGCGCTTGCCCCGCGCGACTTGGCAATCGAGTGGCGGTACCGGACCTGCAGCGTTGAGGCTACAGCGCGATGGTGCCGTCAATTACCGTAACGGTCTTTCCGCCGATCCAGATCGTGTCGCCCTCGTAGCGCACCGCTACGCGGCCCGCGCGCTGAATCGCCGTCCCCTGACGCGCCCGGTAATCTCGCCTCTGCCCCTGGGCGGCAAAATAGCGCGCCAGGCAGGCGTTGGCGCTGCCGGTAATGGGATCTTCCGTCAGGCTGCCGTTCTCCACCAGCAGGCCGCGCACCTCGTACTGCTCGCTCTCGCCGTGCGGCAGCGGGCCGAACGGCATAACGCCGTTGGCGCCTGCATGAGTGATAAGACGCTGTAAATCACTGACGGCGGGCTGAATCGCCAGCACCGCGTCGGCGCTAATCATCGGGATCAGCAACCAGCGGATGCCCATATCGACAACGACGGGCGTTTGCGTGGTATCGAACAGTTCACAGTTCAGCGCATTGCCCATTAACGCGTCGGTGAAGGACGTAATGCTCGCCTCGGGCGCGGCAAACGCCAGCATACCGTCGGCGGCGATGCTGACCGTCACGTTGCCGACGCCGCACTCCTGCACAATTTCACCCGGTTTTTTCGTCGGCCAGCCCGCTTCGAGCAGCGCGTGCGCCGTACCCAGCGTAGGATGACCGGCAAACGGCAGCTCGCCTTCAACGGTAAAGATGCGTACGCGATAGTCAGCCTGCGGATGCTGCGGCGGCAGTACAAAGGTGGTCTCTGATAAATTGGTCCAGCGGGCAATAGCCAGCAGCTGGTCGTCGCTCAGTCCCTGCGCATCCATAATCACCGCCAGCGGGTTGCCGTTAAAGGCTGATGAGGTAAAGACATCTACTTGCTTAAACGCGACGTTCATTGCTGCTCCTTTCTCAACAGGGCATTTCCATGCCCGAGATTTGCGTTTATTGCCTGACAGGGTTATCAATATGTTAACAATTCCTGCAGGAGACCGTTATGCTGAAAATCCTTGGGCGCGACTCGTCAATCAACGTGCGTAAAGTGCTCTGGCTTTGTGACGAGTTGGATCTCGACTATGAGCGCGAGGAGTGGGGCGCCGACCCTGACTCGCTGCGTAAACCGGAATTTCTCGCCCTTAATCCCAATGGACTGATCCCTGTACTCATTGATGACGACTTCGTCATGTGGGAGTCGAACGCCATCCTGCGCTACCTGGCTAATGCCTATGAAGGCGACTGGCTCTATCCGCAAAATCCGCGCGCCCGCGCCCCGGTCGATCAGTGGATGGACTGGCAGTCCACCGAACTCAATACCTCTTGGCGCTACGCTTTTATGTCGCTGGTGCGCAATTCGCCTGCACATCAGGATCCGCGCCTGCTGGCGGCGGCCTGCAAAGGGTGGGCGCACACTATGGGCATTCTCAACCAGCAGCTGGAGAAAACCGGGCGCTATGTCGCAGGCCGCAACTTTACCCTGGCAGATATCGGCGTCGGGCTGGCGGTAAACCGCTGGTATGAAACCCCGCTTGATCATCCCAGCCTGCCTGCGGTGCGTAACTACTATGAACGCCTCACCGAACGCCACCCTTACACGGTCTGGGGACGCAACGGCAAACCCTGATCGAGCCCAGGCGCGACTCCCGCCAGCTCACAGGCGACAGCGCCGGTGCGCTTCAGCGCCCAGGTATAGCGATCGTCAAAGGGGTAACAGCAGGAGAGGCGCAGCGCATGATTATAGCGCTCGCTTAGCGAATAGAGCGCGCCGGGCGTAACGCAGATCTGCTCCTGCAGCAGGCGGTGAAACATCGCCACGGTATCAACCTTTTCCGGCAGTTCGACCCAAAAAACAAACCCGCCGCGCGGCAGCGTCGCGCGCGTTCCCTGCGGAAAATGGCGAGCGATCAGGCCGCGCGCCTCATCCATATTGGCGGCATAGCGGCGACGCAGCGTGCGCAGGTGATGATCATACCCGCCGTTGGCGAGAAATTCCGCCAGGGTCTCCGACAGCAGCCGGGATTCCGCCATGGAGGAGACCGCTTTCAGACGCGCAATCGCCTCATGGAAACGGCCTGCCGCGATCCAGCCGATACGAAAGTCGGGCGCGACGGTTTTGGTAAAGCTGGTGCAGTAGATCACCCAGCCTTCGCTATCGAATGACTTTACGGCAGGCGAGAGCGGCCAGTCGAACTGGAGTTCGTCATATAACCCGTCTTCCAGCAGAGGAACGTTGTAAGTATTAACTAACTTCGCCAGCCGCTGTTTGTTCTGTCGCGACATGCAGCAGCCCAGCGGATTTTGCGCGCTCGGCATAGCGATTAGCGCCTGAATGCGCTTCTCCTGCAGCAGCATCTCCAGCGCGTCGAGCGAAAGCCCGTGCTGCGGATCGGTAGGAATCTCCAGCGCCTTCAGCCCCAGCGACGCCAGCAGCGGAAAAAGGAAGAAGTAGGTCGGCGACTCCAGCCCAACGCAGTCGCCTGGCTGCGTTACCGCGCGCAGCGCCAGCTGTAGCGCCTCCATACAGCCGTGGGTCAGAGTGATCTCTTCGCTGGTCAGCGACACGCCCGCATGCAGCGCGCGGCGCGCTATCTCCTCCCGTAAGCGCTCACTACCAGGTGGAAGCGCATAGCGGCCGATCAAATCGGGGTTGCGCCGCAGCAGCGAAGCGGTAATGCGGCTCAGACGCGCCGAGGGATAAAGTTCGCCATCCTGCGGGCAGGCCAGCGAAATATTGACGTAATCGGGATGATTCTGCGCGGCGAACACCTGATCGATCAGGTCGAGCTTTTCGCTGCTCGGATCTTTAATGCGCGCGCGGTGTGCTACAGGTCGCGTCAGGGCGGGCAGTACGCTGCGCACATAGTAGCCGGACTGGGGACGCGCCTCGATCAGGCCGCGGTCTTCCAGCAGTTGCCAGGCGTTCAGTACGGTATTGATGCTGATTTGATGAGTCTGCGCCACCCGGCGAATAGCGGGCAGGCGTTTGCCAGGCTTCAGCGTGCCCTGATGGATCGCCTCGGCGAAACTGTCGGCAAGCTGATAGTAGAGTGGCTGATCGGCAGAGAAAGCAAGGGACACAAAAGCCTCCGCGAGTCATGGGTACAATAGGTAAAATTCTAAACTGTAACCATGACAATAGTGATTTTGTGTCTCTGTTACCAATTCTTTTCGCGCCCTAGCATAGAGGCCTGTTTCTTAAACGAGAATGCCGACATGCTCGATCCCTCCTTTTTCAGCTACGTCACCGTTATGTCTATTACGCCCGGCCCCAACAATCTGCTGCTGGCGACCTCCGGGGTTAATTTCGGTCTGCGGCGCACGCTGCCGATGATCTCCGGCGTCCTGCTTGGCTGCCTGCTGCAAACCGCACTGGCGGTGCTGGCGCTGGAGTGGCTGCTGAGCTGGATGGGTGCCGTCAGAGTGCCGCTGACGGTCGCAGGTTGCGCTTATTTACTCTGGCTGTCGTGGAAAATCTGGCGCGCGGACGCCCCGGCGCAGCGGGAAAAGGCGCATCCCATGACCATCGCAGGCGCCATCGGCTTTCAGGCGGTGAATCCCAAAGCCTGGCTGATGGCGACTAACGTGGCGCTGCTCTGGAGCGCGCAAAGCGGTCTGCTGCCGGTCATGCTCGGCTTCGGGCTGGTGAACCTGCCCTGCATCCTTATCTGGGCGGCGCTGGGGGATCGGCTGGGCCTGCATCTGCAAACGCCGTGGAAGCGTCGTCTCTTCAACAGCGTAATGGCGCTGTCGCTGGTCGCCACGACGTTATGGATGCTGGTAGACGCGCTGCGTTAATCCGGCGCGCCGGAGCCGGTCTGCGACGGCCATTTCCAGTTGCGCACTTCCGGCACGTCTTCGCCATACTCGCGTACGTAGCGATGGTGCTCGGCAATGCGCTCCTGCAAATCATCCAGCAACTCCGGATGCCGATCCGCCAGGCCCGGCACGCGCAGAATCGCCTCCTGCGCCAGATGATAGCGGTCCAGCTCATTAAGCACCGTCATATCAAACGGCGTGGTGGTGGTGCCTTCTTCATTGAAGCCGCGCACGTGGAAATTACGGTGGTTTTTACGCTGATAGGCGAGGCGATGCACCAGTGTCGGGTAGCCATGGAAGGCGAAAATCACCGGCTTATCGAGGGTGAACAGCGCGTCGAATTCCTCTTCGCTTTTGCCGTGAGGGTGCTGCTCCTGGGTCTGTAGCGCCATCAGGTCCACCACATTCACCACGCGAATACGCAGGTCGGGCAGGTACCCACGCAGCAGATCCACCGCCGCCAGCGTCTCCAGCGTAGGTACGTCGCCCGCGCAGGCCATAACCACATCAGGCTCCTCGCCCTGCGGCGTGGTGCCTGCCCAGCGCCACTCGCCCATTCCCGCTTCGCAGTGCGCAATGGCGCTCTCCATATCCAGCCACTGCGCCGAGGGCTGTTTGCCCGCCACAATCACATTGATGCGGTCCCAGGTGCGCAGGCAGTGATCGCCGACCCACAGCAGCGTATTGGCATCGGGCGGCAGATAGATGCGCACGATATCCGCCTTTTTATTGGCGACGTGATCGATAAAGCCGGGATCCTGATGGCTGTAGCCGTTGTGATCCTGCCGCCAGACATGCGAAGAGAGCAGATAGTTAAGCGAGGAGACTGGCTTGCGCCAGCCGAGCTTGCGCGTCACCTTCAGCCATTTGGCATGCTGGTTAAACATCGAATCGACAATATGGATAAAGGCTTCGTAGCAGTTAAACAGGCCGTGTCGGCCGGTCAGCAGATAGCCTTCGAGCCAGCCCTGACACTGATGTTCGCTAAGGATTTCCATCACGCGGCCATCGCGCGCCAGCTGCTCGTCGTAGGGTTTAACCGGCTCCAGCCAGGTGCGGCTGGTGACATCGAAGACCGGCGTCAGGCGGTTCGAGGCGGTTTCATCGGGGCCGAACAGGCGGAAGTTATGCTGATTGCGCGCAAAAATCTCCGCCAGATAGCGGCCAAACTGCTCGGTGGCCTGCGCCAGCTGTGAGCCAGGCTCTTTCACATCAAAGGCGAAATCGCGGATATCGGGCGTTTTAAGCTCGCGGCGCAGCACTCCACCGTTGGCGTAGGGGGAGGCCCCCATGCGTTTATCACCCTGCGGCGCCAGCGCGCGCAGCTCTGGTTTCAGGCGACCCTGCTCGTCGAACAGATCGTCCGGCTGATAGCTACGCAGCCACTGTTCCAGAATCTGGCGATGCCCCGCATCTTCGCGACAGGCCGCTACCGGCACCTGGTGCGCACGCCAGAAATCCTCCACTTTTTTCCCGTCGACTTCCTGCGGGCCAGTCCAGCCTTTGGGACTGCGCAGAATAATCATCGGCCAGCGCGGAATGCCGTCCTGCTCGCCGCCCGTACGCGCCGCCTGCTGGAAAGCGGCGATGTTATCAAAGGCGTTTTCCAGCGTGGCGGCCATCTGTTGATGCATCTTCTCTGGTTCGTGGCCGCTGACGAACAGCGGTTCATAGCCATACCCGCGGAATAGCTGTTGCAGATCGTCATCGCTGGCGCGACCCAAAATAGTCGGGTTAGCGATTTTATAACCGTTGAGATGCAGGATCGGCAGCACTGCGCCGTCGCGCTGGGGATTGAGAAACTTAATGCCATGCCAGCTCGACGCCAGCGGGCCGGTTTCTGCCTCGCCGTCGCCGATCACGCAGGGCACGATCAGATCCGGATGATCGAAAGCCGCGCCAAACGCGTGCGACAGCGAGTAACCCAGTTCGCCACCTTCGTTGATCGACCCCGGCGTTTCCGGCGCGGCGTGGCTCGGAATGCCGCCGGGAAAGGAGAACTGCTTAAACAGGCGCTGCATGCCTTCGGCATCGTCGCTGATATGCGGATAGATTTCGCTGTAGCTACCTTCCAGCCAGGTATTCGCCACCATGCCCGGCCCGCCGTGGCCCGGCCCGCAGATATAGATAAGATTCAGGTCGCGCTGGCGAATAATGCGGTTCAGGTGCGCGTAGATAAAATTGAGGCCTGGCGTGGTGCCCCAGTGTCCCAGCAGACGAGGCTTAATATGTTCCGGCTGCAGCGGCTCGCGCAGCAGCGGGTTCGCCATCAGGTAAATTTGCCCGACGGACAGGTAGTTGGCGGCGCGCCAGTAGCGATCCAGCAGTTGCAACTCACTGGCAGCGGTCGATTGTGACATCGGGCATTCTCCTGGTTAGCGAAACGGTGACAGGTAAAAGCGTTTCATTAACCCTAATAGAGAATCCGCAACTCGACCAGGCGACGGGCAAGGACGTCGGGTGCACAAAAGTTAACAGCGCGGGGAGTATAAACTGACGAGCAAAGCGTCCCGCGCCATAGTGAGCGCCGGAAAAGCAGGCTGGGACAGGGATGCTCTGTTAGCGTTTTAGCGATCGGTTAATACGCGTTGTTCAGGCGCCACGGCCGAAAAAAAAAGCCTCGCTAATGCGAGGCTTTTTTGTCAAAACGCTTTATTTGCCGACGACATGGGCGGTTTCGCGCCCTTCGTCGTTCGCCGCGCCAGGGGTAACCGGCGAGTAGGCGAGCTTCAGGAGGCGGCTGGTATCCGCCAGCACTTTCTCCGTCAGCGCCACGTCGCCGTTGAGCTTGCGGCCCCAGGAAGGCACAACGGCGCGAATGCGGTTCTGCCATTCAGTCGAGGCCATTTGCTCCGGCCAGGCTTTCGCCATCAGCTCCAGCATAATAGGCGCTGCGGTCGATGCGCCCGGCGAGGCGCCGAGCAGGGCGGAGATAGAGCCATCCTGCGAGGTGACGACTTCAGTGCCGAGACGCAGCACGCCGCCCTCTTTGGCATCTTTTTTAATGATCTGCACGCGCTGGCCAGCGGTAACCAGACGCCAGTCGTCCGGATGCGCATCCGGCACGTAGGTGCGCAGTGCCTCCATGCGATCGGCGTCGCTCTGCAGCACCTGATCGACCAGATATTTCACCAGATCGAAATTCTTCAGCCCGACGTTCATCATCGGCAGCAGGTTGCCGCTGTTCATTGAACCGAACATATCCAGCAGCGAACCCTGTTTCAGGAATTTAGTCGAGAAGGTGGCGAATGGGCCAAACAGCAGCACCCTTTTGCCGTCCAGCACGCGCGTATCGACGTGCGGCACCGACATCGGCGGCGCGCCGACCGAGGCTTTGCCATATACCTTCGCCATATGCTGGCGTACCACGTCTGGATTCTCGGTGACGAGGAAGGAGCCGCCTACCGGGAAACCGGCATAACCGCTGACTTCCGGAATGCCGCTTTTCTGCAGCAGCGGCAGCGCCGCGCCGCCCGCGCCGATAAAGACGTTTTTCGCCGTCAACACGCGTTTCTCGCCGGTGGCCAGCGCATGCAGCGTGACCTGCCAGCGGCCGTCACTCAGGCGTTTAAGATCGTGCACTTCCTGACGCAGACGCAGGCGGAAGCCAGGGTGCTTCTCCAGCGAAGCGATCAGCTGGCGCGTCACTTCGCCGAAGTTGACGTCAGTGCCCATTTCCGTCCAGGTCGCCGCCACTTTCTGTCGGCGATCGCGTCCTTTCATTACCAGCGGGATCCACTCGGCAATCTGCTGCGGATCTTCAGAGTAGGCCATGCCGCGGAACAGCGTGCTTTTCTGCAGCGCCTGATAACGCTTGCGCAGGAAAGCTACGTTCTCTTCGCCCCAGACAAAACTCATATGCGGCGTGCTGTTAATAAAACGTTCAGGCGAATGAAGACGCCCCTTCTGAACCTGATACGCCAGGAACTGACGGGAAATCTGGAAGGATTCATTGATCGCCAGCGCTTTGCTGATGTCGATGCTGCCATCCGCCTTTTGCGGCGTATAGTTTAGCTCCGCCAGCGCGGCATGGCCGGTACCGGCATTATTCCAGCCGTTAGAGGACTCTTCCGCCACGCTCTCGAGACGCTCGACCATTTCAATGGTCCAGTCCGGCTCCAGCTCCTGTAGCCAGGCGCCTAACGTCGCGCTCATCACGCCAGCGCCGATCAGCAGCACATCAACGTCTTTACGCTCGGACATCTGTGGTTTTTCCATGCCAGTGGCGCTCATTGCGAGCGTAAGGCTTAAAGCTGTCTTGCACATGAGGCGACATCTCCTCTCTCTGTTGACCTGATGCTCAACAGGTTCGCAGGCGAAATAGCCGCGCTTCTTGGGAACGCGTTGCGCTATTTCTCAAAGGTTAAGACTCAGGTTCGTTTAAGCGGGATGCAGGTTAACTGCACGTTATGCTTTGTCCATTGAATATAACATTCTCGCCTCTGAATTAAACATTTGTTTATTTTTTAAATGCAGAAATGATTCAGCATAAGAATTAATCATCTCAGGCTGGCGGCTATAAGGAATTTTTTACCGAAAACTCAGCAGGTTAACCGAATATGATGTTGCGTAAATGCACAATGACAGTGCAAGACAGGAAATGGAGAAGAATTCGCCTTATTTTATAAGTTTTTGATTTGAATGGTTTAAGCAAAAAGAGAACGATAAAGAATTTTTTATGAGGGGGGGTTTTTCAGTCGATTCTGTAAAAATAATGTTACATTTTTGTGATTCTTAACTGCCCGCTTCGGCGCAAAAACCGCCACGGGCAGGCCAGAGCATCAGGGACGAAACCAGCGGCGATAAATAAAGCGGATGACGTAAAACTCGATCGCGCCCAGCAGCAGGAACCACACGCAAAAAATCAGGGTGTAGAGCTGGTTGATATCCTGCAAGTGCAGCCGTTGCGTCAGGCTTTTAGCCATAGTCAGACCGAAATTCGGCGCGGGCAACAGCAAAGCAGAAAGAAAGCCAAGCAGCAAAATGCCGCCGGGAATAATCAGGGATTCAAAGGGGTTTTTCATCAGCAGGTTCCGCATTAATCAGCGCGGCTATTTTCCGGTAATCCGCGCCAGGGTTCAATCCCCGTGGTTGCTGTAGGGCCGCGTACCATTTTTATCCTGAGAAAAGGCTTAAGTACCATTAACTTAGCGGTAAAACATAGCGAACGATAAAAGTTATAGCCTTTGCTATACTTAAACCCATGATTTTCTTGTCTTTTTATCAGGCAGGATGCGTGTTAGACTGCGCGCTCTTTTACCAGACTGAACCTTTATTGCGGTAAAAAGCGGGTTTCTGAACGCTTTTTACCCTGACATTAGCCATTATGACTTTTATCGCAACCCTGATCCTTGCCTTCGGAATGTCGATGGACGCGTTTGCCGCTGCGTTAAGCAAAGGCGCGGCGTTGCATCGCCCCGGATTCAAAGAGGCGCTGCGCACCGGTCTGATTTTTGGTGCCATTGAAGCGCTGACGCCGTTAATTGGCTGGGCCGCAGGGCTGGCCGCCAGCCGCTATGTGATGGCCTGGGACCACTGGGTCGCCTTCTTTCTGCTGGCGTTCCTCGGCGGCCGCATGATGATGGAAGGTTTTCGACAGACAGCGACGGCTGAGCCGTGCGAAGCGCCGCAGCGCCATGGTTTTATGGTGCTTGCGACCACCGCGGTCGCCACCAGTCTCGATGCGCTGGCGGTCGGCGTCGGTCTGGCCTTCTTGCAGGTTAATATCATCGCGACGGCGCTAACCATCGGTATGGCGACGACGATCATGGCGACCACGGGCGTGCTGGTTGGCGGCTTAGTCGGTCCTGTACTGGGCAAGTGGGCGGAAGTGCTCGGCGGGCTGGTGTTGATTTCAATTGGCTGCACCATCCTTATCCAGCATCTCAATCTCTTCTCTTAACGCCTTGCGCAGAAAATTAATGCTGTTTTTGTGATCTGCTTCAAAATTTATTGCCTGTAAAATGCACAAAAGCTATACTTTCACTGCATTTATTCAACAAATTTTGAATCAGGTGATCTATGAAACGCTTAGTAAAATACGTCTTCCGCGCTTACGTTGAGACCTTCAAATACGTTCCCCCCGGCGCAATGTACTAATCTGCTGCCAGCAGCGCCTGGCACCGCGGGCAGCTCATAACCCGTGATTATCATCTCGCTTCAGACCGTGCTGAACTGTTGCTGTGTCATGCGGTCTGCGCTCCGTCGACAGATCGGATGAGCGAAAGTCTGTACGATTTTTATCTTATCTTTTGCTAACCTGCGCGCGAATTTTCCTATAACAACGAGGCAGTAATGCAGCTTTGCAGTTTTTATCTTCCTGACCAGGCAAGAAAAAGTTTTGGCATCGTGCGTGAGAACGGCGTGGTAGATGTCGGATTGCGCCTGGGCGCGCAGTGCCCGGATTTGAAAACCTTTCTTGAACGTTCTTCCATGGCTGACCTGGCCGCTTTTCGCGAGATGCCGGCTGACTACGCTTTTTCCGCACTGCAGTTCCTGCCGGTGATTGAAAATCCAGGCAAAGTCTTCTGCGTCGGCATGAACTACGCCGACAAGCGCAAAGAGTTCTCCGAGACCCTGGATGCCCCTACGCTGTTTATTCGCTTCGCCGACTCGCTGACCGGACACGACCGGCCGCTGCTGAAGCCAGCGACCACCAGCGAGTTTGATTATGAGGGAGAGCTGGCGGTTATCATCGGCAAACCTGCGCATCAGGTAAAAGCGGCGCAGGCGCTGGAATATGTCGCCGGCTACAGCTGTTTTATGGATGCGACGGTGCGCGATATGCAGTTTACCTGGTTCACCGCCGGGAAAAACTGGCCGCAGACCGGCGGCTTCGGGCCGTGGATGACCACTGCCGAAGCTGTCGGCGATCCGCAGGCGCTGGCGATTAAAACCTTCCTGAACGGTCGCGAAGTGCAGAACGACACCACCGGCAGCATGGTGCACAAGGTGGCGAATATCATCGAATATATTTCCGCTTTTAGTCCGCTCTCGCCGGGCGACGTCATTTTCACCGGCTCGCCGGGCGGCGTCGGTAAGAAACGCACGCCACCGCTGTTTATGTTCAGCGGCGACGTGGTGGAAGTGGAAATCGAAAAGATTGGCCGCTTGCGCAACGTGATCGCCTGATCCCGCTGCTGGCTGCGATTGTGCCCGATCGCAGCCTCTTCTTTTGTACCGCACCACAACTTTCCCCCGTCTCGCCTGCTGGTCACGCTTTCGCCGCCTACACTGAAGTAACACAACCATTTTCAGGAGTGGGTAATGAGGCGGAAGGAAAAACCGACGCGCTGGAAAAGCGGCGCGCTGCTGGCCGGGCTAGGGCTGGGCGCAGCGGCAACCTGGTGGGGCGTTCAGCAATGGCGACGTTTAAAGCAGACGCCGCCCGTTTCGCCGCGCAGTCACCATGCGGGACTGGCCGGCTATTTTCAACAGGTCGGCGAGTGGCGCATGTTTACCCGCGTCACGCCCAACGACGCGCCCGGTCTGCCGCTGGTGCTGGTGCACGGGCTGGTGATGTCGGGCCGCGCGATGGAGGAACTGGCGCTGGCGCTTGGCAATAATTACCGCGTTCTGGTGCCGGATCTGCCTGGATTCGGTGCCAGCGCGTTGCCGCCTTCCGCGCCGACGCTGTCGGTTGACGAGCAGGCCGACGCGCTCTGGGAGTGGCTGCAACACAATCAGCTGTCGCGCGCCATCTGGATAGGCAACTCCTTTGGCTGCCAGATCCTTGCTGCGCTGGCTGTCAGGCATCCTGACGCGGTGGCAGGGTTAGTGCTGCAAGGCCCAACGGTAGATCGTCACGCACGCAGTCTGGTGCGTCAGGCCTGGCGCGACTGGCGCAACGGCCGCCTTGAGCGGCACCGTTCTCCCGCATCGCTGGCGCGCATCGACTATGCCAAAGCCGGACTCTGGCGTGCGCTGCAAACCATGCGCGCGATGCTGCACGATCGTATTGAACAGCGCCTGGCTTACGTCAACGCGCCGACCTTGCTTCTGCGCGGCTCGCGCGATGCGGTTTCGCCTGCGCGCTGGGTAGAAGAGCTGGGCGCGCTGCTGGCGCGAGGCGAGATAATGACGCTGCGCGGCGGCACCCATACGCTGCACTACGTTTATCCCTGGAGTTTCTGCCACGCCATTCGTCCGTTCCTGGCACGCATTCAGCAGGAGAATCAGCATGAGTAAACCACCGAAGGGCATCGCCCGCTTCGACTCCGCCGCCGCCATGCTGATGGCGCTGGCCCACGCTCTGCATGACAAACCCTTCGACAGCCCAAGCCAGTCGCCGATGCTGGACCGTCTGCTCCCTTCGCTCAATCGTCTGCCGACCCGGCTGAAAGAGTGGGGCTACGCCATTGGCGGCATGGCGGAGGGGATCAGCGAAGCGCAGGCAGGGGATCTCGACGTCGAAGGCATTGCCGAGTGGATGGTGAGCGAATATCCGGAGCGTGACTATCCTGCCGCTTTTATCGGCTCATCGAACGGCGCGCTGACGCATCTTGCCGCCGCGATGGGCGCGCCCTGGCTGCCGCAAACTTTTCTCTGTCCGGTGCGTTCCCTTAATAACGATCCTGACGACGCGCAGGCGGGATTCGAGCAGGGCAAAGCAGTGGCGGCGGCGCTGCTGGCTGCCTGGCCGCGTCTGGCGGTGCACCATATGCAGGATCCGAACCAGGACAGGCTGATGCTCGATCAAATGAGCTATTTCCGCCTGAAGCTGCGCGCGCTGCCGCTGGCGTTTAATGAATTCCTGATGCGCAGTTTGCCGGATAAAAGCACCCTGTTCGTCAACCACTGCACGCGCCAGTGGCCGGTGACGCGCACCAGCGATCGCTCTTTCTTTCAGTTCGGCGCGCTGGGCGGCGCGACGGAGAAAGAGTATCTGCAGGGCGGCGGGCGCGTGGCGGAATTTCTGGCGCGCTACGGAAGCGATCGCAGCCGCTGGAATGCGCCCACGCCAACCGACAATGTGCCGGAAGCGGAGTGGGGGCTGGATGAATATATCAAAGCGCCGTTAAAAAGGATGGCGGCCGACCGGAACTGGCAACTGCTGGAGATACGCTATCAGGACCCCGAAGCGTTGAGTTTCGTGGTGGCAGAGATCTACCGTGACTGGTATCTGGCGGCGGGGATCCACGCCACGCGTCTGACGGTCGATAGTTTCCTGCTGATGGACCCCTGGTGCACCATGCGCCAGCATGCCATTCCCTTCTGGCTGGTGTTCGGCACCGAGCCCTCAGCGGCAACGCTGTCGCGTTTTCTGGATCGCCAGCCGCGCTATCGCGATATCGATATGATGCTCTTTTCGCACGGCACGGAGAGCATCGGCATCGCGCCTGTCGAACGTTGGCGGCAATTGCTTGACCGCGCCACGCACGCCGGGGATTTTGTCGGCGTGGATACCGAGCGTTTCCCGCACGATTTCGCCACTTTTGCCCGTTTTGACACCGCGCTGCGGGAACGCGCGCCGCTCTTTGCGCCGCCGCCGCCGCTCAGCGTAGAGAAGGTGATCGGCGGCATTGAGCGCTATGGTGCGCGTCACGGCGTGACGCTGCATAAGCTGAACTAGCCGGGCGAACGCCCGGCTCTGTGATTATGCGCCGTCGGTAATGGGCTTACGCACCAGGACCAGATAGGCGAGCGCGCCAGCCACGGCGATACCCGCGCAGATCATCAGCGCGAGGCTGAACGACTTAGTAGTATCCAGCACCCAGCCGGTGATGACCGGCGCAAAAGAGGCGAATACAAAGCTGGCGAAGTTCTGGATACTGCCCACCGACGCGGTCATGCGTGCCGTGACGTTAGCGTGGATCAGCCCCCAGCAGGAGGTGCCCGCGAAGTGGATACAGAACAGCGCCATACCGATCAGCGTTACGGCGCTGGTGGTGTCAGTGGCGCGCGTCACGAAGGCGGTAAAGGCTGCCGACAGCAGCATGCCGGAGATAATGCAGACCTTCCGGGTTTTTACGGCGTCGAAGCCGCGACGCACCAGCGCATCCACCGCATAGCCGTTGAGCAGCATGCCCGCTGCGCCAAACAGGAACGGAATCGCCGCCAGCAGGCCGGTGCTTTTCAGATCCAGATGGTAGGTCGACTGCAGATAACCTGGCAGCCAGGCGATGTAGAGCCAGGCGGTATAGTTGATGCCGCTAAAACCGATCATCATGCCCCACATGGTGCGCTGCTTAAACAGGCCGCGCCATTCAGCGAAGCTCAGCGGCTCCTTGCGCGACGCGACGCTTCCCGCCTGCAGATAATGGATCTCCTCTGCGCTGAGGGTATTGTTGTCGCGGTCGCGATAAAGCATGTACCAGCCAATCGCCAGGAACATGCCGAGCACGCCAATGGTAATAAACATGCCGCGCCAGCCGAACGCCAGCATCATCGCGGCCAGAACCGGCGGCGCCACCGACAGCCCAATCATCGAGGCGGCGTTAAAGAAGCCCATCGGCATGCCGCGATCTTTAATGTTGAACCAGTCGTTGATGACCTTTACGCCGCACGGGTTCATTGGCGCTTCGCCGATGCCGAGACCGATACGCACCAGAATAAACTGGGTAAAGTTATGCACCAGCCCGGCGGCCGCCTGAAACAGCGACCAGAAAAACATCCCGATGCCTAACATAATGCGCGGGCCTTTACGGTCCAGCAGCGCGCCGCAGGGCAGCTGCGCCAGACCATACGCCAGCGAAAAGGCGGAGAGCAGCATGCCGATCTCCGTGGCGTTCAATCCCAGCTCCTCGCGGATCGTCATGTTGGCGACCGAGAGCGAACTGCGGTCAAGATAGTTGATGATGGCTGCGCACAGCAGCAGCAGCATGGCGGTGATCTGAATCTTGCGAATGCGCGGCGAGCGCACGATGTCGCTGCGCGCGGGCACATACTCCTGCCCTGGTTGCCCATCGGCAGCCGGGTTTTTAGCATCGCGAGTTGAGGTATTTTCCATGGCTTACTCCCGTAGCGGGGTCGTTATCGTTATCTGAAGTCAAAGAACATAGCGGCCCAGCGGCCCGCCATGAGTTGCAGTCGAGACTAGAAGCAATGCAGCCATGATGTTGCGAAGTTGTTTCTGATTCGTGCGGAAGCTAATGCTTTGCGGTTTTTAATCGGTTTTTAATTGTACTGGCGAATAGAGCGCGCCATCGACGAGCGCGACGTGGCGAGGTGGTTATGCAATGCCAGCAGCGCATCGACATCCTGGCGGCTGATAAGCGCGGAGAGCAAAGCCATATGTTCCTCCAGCGCCACGATATTGCGCTGCTTGAGATCGCGCTCATCCCACTGATAGTGCGAATGAAAAATAACGGAGATGATCTCCAGCGAGTGGTTGAAAAAGGGGTTGTTGGCAGCGGAGAGGATCAGCGAATGCAGCTCTTTATCCAGCGCGGCGAACTGGCGGTAATCGCTGGCGATGGTATCGCGTAGCGCACGGTGGCGATCCAGCAGGTCGCGGGCCTGAATCCAGCGCTCATCCTGCGACGGCAGGTTCAGAAAGCGCGTCAGCGCATGGGTTTCCAGCATTTCACGCAGTTCAAACAGCTTGTCGGCGTAGTCGAGCGTAAACTTCTTCATGCGCCAGCGGCCGCGCTTCACTGGCTCCAGCAGATCGTAACGCATAAAGCGCAGCAGAAACTCGCGCACCACCACCGGACTGACCTTAACCCGCTGCGCCAGCTGTAGTTCGCTAAAGGCGTCGCCGGGCGCGAGCTGACGCAGGTTAATCATCTCGAAAAACGCCTGTTCAAACTGGCTAGCCTGTTGCTCAATCGGCGAGGACAACTCGCTGAAGCCATCCTCGTCCTGCGGCTGACGCACAATCACGTAAGTGCCCGCAACCTTCTCCAGCACGCCGCGCTGCTCCAGATAGTGCAGCGTATGGCGCACCGTGGTGCGGCTGATATTGAACATCTCCGCCAGCGCCGCCTGCGCCGGTAGCGGCGAACGGATATGGTGCTGGGCGATCCCTTCCAGCATCTGGTTGATGACGTTCTGGCGCAGATTCAGGTTTCGGCTCACGGATGCTCCCCGGGTTTTTATTCATTAAAAACCATTCAAATCCCAAAAAAAACGTCACGCCTCACAGATCGCGCGGGCAAAACGGCCAGTCTGTGATCAATTCGTCATAAAGGCGGCAGGACAACAGGAGAATTCCCATGACGACAATGAAAAGCCTGGTCATCGCTGAACCGAAGAAAATGGTCTGGACCACGCGTGAGCAACCTGCGCCTGCGGCGGGCGAAGCGCTGATTAAAATCATCACCGCCGGTATTTGCGGCACCGATATCCACGCCTGGGCGGGCAATCAGCCTTTCTTCAGCTATCCGCGCGTGCTGGGACATGAGCTGTGCGGCGAAGTGGTCGCGCTGGGCGAAGGGGCGCAGGGCGTTGAGCCTGGCCAGCGCGTGGCGCTGATCCCCTATATCTCCTGTTTGCGCTGCGACGCCTGCCAGAGTGGGAAAACCAACTGCTGCGAAAAAATTTCAGTGATCGGCGTGCATCAGGATGGCGGCTTTTGCGAATTCCTCGCCGTGCCCGCCAGCAATCTCCTGCAGGCAGAAGAGGTCGCGCCGGAAACCGCTGCGCTGATTGAGCCGTTCGCGATCAGCGCACACGCGGTGCGCCGGGCGCAAATCACGGCGGGCGAACATGTGCTGGTGGTGGGCGCAGGGCCGATCGGTCTGGGCGTGGCGGCGATTGCGGCGGCGGCAGGTGCCAGCGTCGCGGTAGCGGACACCAGCGACTTCCGCCGCGCGCATGTCGCGAAAGAGCTGGGTCTGGCGGCGCTCGATCCCGCGCGCGAAGATTTTTACGACGCGCTGCGCGCGCAGTTCAACGGCAGGCTGGCGCTGAAGGTGATCGACGCGACCGGCAGCCCGGCAGCGATGAACAACGCGGTCAATCTGATGCGCCACGGCGGCACCGTAGTCTATGTTGGCCTGCACAAAGGCGATCTGGTTATTCCAGACAGCGAGTTCCATAAAAAAGAAGCGACCCTGATGGGCAGCCGCAATGCGACGCGCGAAGATTTTGACCGCGTGCGCGATTTGATGGCGAGCGGCAAGCTGCGCGCCGAGATGATGCTCAACGCGCATTTCGCCTTCTCGACGCTGGCGGAAAGCTTCGAGCCGCAGGTGATCAACAACCGTGAGCTGATTAAAGGCGTTATTCACTTCGATCGTTAAGCGTGCGCAGGAAATGGTCGCGCACCTGCGCGGCATCGACTCCCAGCGCCACGCGCTGGGCGGGCACATCGCGAAACGGATCTTCCCGCGACGCCAGCGCGCTCAGCTTGCGTACCGTCTGGCCGCGCGCGATGCCTTCGGTAATGACGCGCAGCGGGCCTTCCGCCAGCTGAAACGCCTCCGGCTGACAGAGCCAGGCGATCGCCAGCGTGTCGTGCAGCGCCATGCCGTCGAAGCCCTCTTTTTGCAGGCTATAGGCAAGATAGGGCCGCACAATGGCGTTGAGTACCGGCTGGTTAAGCTGCCGCACCTCCTGGCCGCTGATCAACACCTTATGCGTTACGTCGAGCGGCATGACCACCACCTTCAGCGCCGAGCTGAGTACCTGGTCGGCAGCGTGCGGATCTTTCCAGATATTAAATTCGGCGAAGGGCGTAACGTTGCCGCTATGGCCGTCGGTACCGAACGCGCCGCCCATAATCACCAGCTCTTTTACCAGCGGAATAATGTCGGGTGCCTGATTGATGGCGCTGGCGATATTGGTCAGCGGGCCGATGGCTACCAGCGTAATTTCATGCGGCTGTGCGCGCACGCTGTCGATAATAAACTGCACCGCGCCTGGCGCCATGTCGCTGTACGCGTTATCAAACGCATCGCCTAAGCCATCCTCACCATGCAGTTTCGCCGGTTCGCTGGGCGCCAGCGCCAGCGGGCGCGCGCAGCCGCGATAGATCGGCGCGTCAATCTGCATCTTTTCACAAAACAGGCGGGCGTTCTTCACCGCCTGACCCACCGCCACGTTGCCGAACACCGTAGTGATGCCCAGCAGTCGCTGCGTCCGCGCTGCGTAAGCCAGCGCAAAGGCGTCGTCTACGCCGATGTCGGTATCGAAAATCAGAGTACGCATGAATTCTCCTGCGGAGCGGGATATTGCCTGAAAAAGCAACAAAACAGTCGCTCATGGTTTTTTTAAAGTCTAAATTTGGTCCATCAGCAGTGTAGGTAATGAACCGACGGCCCTGATTCGACGCGCGCTGGATGAGTTCGAACAGCGCGTAGCGCTCTGTCCGGAAGGCTGTCCGATCTGTAGCGAACTGCTGGCCTTGGGCATCAGCCGCTATCGCGAATGTTATACCAGCGGAGGCTATCGTATCTTCTACTCGCTGGCGCTGCTGAATGTCTTCGTTCATCTGCTGCTCTCGTCGCGGCAAAGCATTCAGAAACTGCTTTTTCGTCGTCTGCTGCTCACCTGACCCGCTTGTCTCTCCAGGTGCATCGTCGTATTATCAACGCCTTAAGGTGATGGCGTTCCACCTTTCCCAACCGCCTGCTGGCGACCCCAGCGGCTGATGACGCCTGACATTAACCCTAATCCTCTCGCAGGCGTTACTGGTGTGTCAGGCTGCTATTCTCTCCGCCACGACCCTGCGCGATTGCCGACTACAGGAGCAAATCATGTTGAAGTCGCTGTTCGCCGTTATGCTGGGCGGCGCTGCAGGCTGTACGCTGCGCTGGCTAATCTCGCTGCGTTTTAATGCGCTGTTTCCCAGCCTGCCGCCGGGCACGCTGCTGGTTAATCTGGCTGGCGGATTTATTATCGGCGCAGCGCTGGCCTGGTTTATCAAATATCCCCACCTCGATCCCGCCTGGAAGCTGCTTATCGTCACCGGCTTATGCGGCGGCCTGACGACTTTCTCTACTTTTTCGGCAGAAATTCTCATGTTGCTACAATCAGGAAAGTATGTGTGGGCGATGGCGAGCGTGCTGGTGCACGTCACCGGATCGCTGCTGATGACCTTCGCCGGCTTTGCGCTGGTGAATGCGCTCGGCTAAGCAACGCAAATACCGGCCACAGAGGCATTCCGCGTCTGTCGCAACCGATTATTCCGGACGATTAAGGAGGACGTTCATGACTCAACCTGCATTCCTTAACCTGGTGCTGTTAAGCGGTGAACCTGAACAGAAGCTGCAGGCCGCGCGCGACGCGGGATTCGATCAGGTCGAAATCTGGCGTGAAGATGTCGAGGCCTGTCAGGGCGGCGCTGCGCGTCTGGCGCAGCAGGGCCTGGGTTTTACCAACCTGCAGGTGCTGCGTGACTTCACCGGCGCGCCCGGCGAGCTACGCCGGCAAAAACGGGACGAGCTGCGCCAGTTTATCGACATGGCGAAAGCGCTGGGCTGCAATACCATTCAGGCGCCCGCCACCACCCGCGATGACTGTATTGCCGAACAAATCGACGAAGATCTGCGCTGGATGGCCTCGGAAGCGGCGCGCTTCGGTATGCGCATTATGTATGAGCCGATGGCGTGGTGCAGCGTGGATAATACGCTGCCGAAGGCGTGGGAGCGTCTGCGTCGACTGGATCAGCCTAATATCGGGCTGGTGGTGGATCTCTTCCATATCTGCGCGCTGGGCGGTGACGCTTCGCATCTCGATGGCATTCCTGCCGAACGGATTTATGAGGTGCAGCTGTGCGATATGGCGGCTCAGCCGCCGCAGGATAAGCAGGCGATCATGACCATCGCTAAACATCAGCGCCAGCTGCCTGGCGCTGGCATCATTGATATCGGCAGCTTCATCGATAAGCTGAAAAGCGCAGGCTATCAGGGACCAGTGGGGATTGAGGTGTTCAATGACGATCTGAAACGCCTGCCACCGCACGAGGCGGCGCAGCAGGCGTATGCGGCGTTAAGGCGTTTCTGGCCTTAATCCTGCAGGCACTGAGCAATAAAGGCGGCGGCGCGCCTCGCGCCCTGTGGAGAAATGGTGTGCTCCGTTCTGGGTTCAAGCTGAAGCTCAAGGGGCACGCCAGCGACTTTCAGACGCTGCGCGGCCGATTCGCTCTCGCGCCACGGGACTACCGCATCGGCGTGACCGTGGATCAGCAGCGCGGGCGTCTGTTCTGAAGGCGACAGCGGCTCATCAAACGCCAGTCGACCGGAGAAAGCGACCACGCCTGCCAGCGGGAAGCGGCCTGATGCCAGCGCGTCGAGCGCCATAATCGATCCCTGCGAAAATCCGACCAGCACCACCTTCTCCCAGGCGTCGCGCAGCGCATGCCGGGCGAGAATCGCCTCCAGCGTGTCGTCAAAGGCGACGCGGGCGGCGCGAACGCGCGCCGGACGATTCTCTGGCGTCACCCCATCAAGGCTGAACCACTCAAAGCCCGCGCCATGCGCGAAGGGAAAGGGCGCATCAGGCGCTGCGAAGAGGACGTCCGGCAACAGCGGCGCCCAGTGATGCCCCAGCGACGCTAAATCCTCGCCGTTGCTGCCGACGCCATGCAGAAAAATCACTAACGCTTTCGCCATCCGCTTCTCCTTAAAAACCGTACTCGCTCATGTCGGACCCTGTCGGCACGATGCCGTTGGGATTGAGCGCCTTAATGGAATAGTAGCCCTGTTTGATGGGGGCGATATTCACCCTTTCATGCGCGCCGGAAACCGACAGCATGCCCTTGAGATAGCAGTTGAGCAATGCATAGTCACGCACCCGACGCTGATTACCTGTAAACAGGCCGTAGCCAGCGGCAGCAAAGCTGCCCAGCTCCAGTATGGCGATAAGCATTCGGCTGCAATCGAGCCGATCCATAAGGCGCCTCTACAACAGACAACGCCAACGTACAGGCTCTTAGCCGTCGGTTGAACGCGTCACGCTTTCCCATTCGGCGATACTGTGTTCAAGACTGCGCAGTTTGTCGCGCACCAGCTGCAGCGCGTCGCTGCCCAGCAGCAGGTGCGACGGCGGCGCGGGATGCTCCAGTAAGCTGAGGATCGCCAGCGCTGCTTTATGAGGATCGCCGTTCTGTCGGCCGCTTTTGGCAATGCGCGCTTCACGTACCGGATTGAAGAGCGCATCGTAATCGCGAATAACGCGTGCGCTGCGCACCATGGAGCGGCCTGCCCAGTCAGTGCGAAACGAACCGGGCGCCACGGCGGTTACGGCAATATTAAATCCGGCCAGCTCCTGGCTCAGGGTTTCCGAAAAGGCTTCCAGCGCGAATTTACTGGCGCAGTAGTCGCTGATGCCGGGCAGCGTAATAAAGCCGCCCATTGAAGTGATATTGATAATCCGCCCGCGTCGCCGCGCGCGGAAAAGCGGCACCAGCGCCTTCATCATCGCCACCGCGCCCCAGACGTTAACATCAAACTGATGGCGCATTTCCGCCAGCGTTGCCTCTTCGAAAATGCCTTCATGGCCATAGCCTGCATTGTTGATGAGCGCATCGATCGGGCCGTGTGCCTTTTCCAGCGCCTGCACCAGCGGGGCGATACGCTCCACATCGGTGAGGTCGAGGATCGCGCCGTGGGCGCGCGCCGGATCCAGCGCTGTAAAGGCATCCAGCGCCTGCTGGCTGCGTACGGTGCCGAAAACGCTGTGGCCCGCCGCCAGTGCAGCCTGCGCCAGCGCCTGACCGAAGCCGCTGCTGACGCCGGTGATTAGGATCTTTTTCATTCGCTTTCCTCTTTAAGGGGGTGCTTCAGATTGCGCCCGTCGCGACAAAAAGAGGATGCCTGTTTATCTGTTATCCTTGCCTGAAACGCTGATTTTCACACTCGGCAGAGGGAAATTGCGCCAGAACCGTGCATAATCCTCGCATGAACGCTGAATCCCTACGCCTGCTCGCCGCGCTTGCGCCGCAGGAAGGCTATAACCTGACACCGCTGTCCGACGTGCGGCTGCTGCGATCCAACCGTCCGCTGAGCCGCACGCCGGTGCTCTACGATCCGGGCATCGTTATCGTGCTGCAGGGCAGCAAACGCGGCTATTTCGGCAATCGCGTCTACTGTTACGACGCGCAGCACTACCTGGCGGTATCGGTGCCGGTGCCCTTTACCATGGAGACCGACGCCAGCGCGGAGGCGCCGCTGCTTGCGATCTATATGCACCTCGATCTGCCGGTGGCGGCGGAGCTGCTGCTGCAGATGGAGCAGGCGGGCGCGACGGTGTCGCACCAGCCAGCCGGGATGCTGTCCACGCCGCTCAGCGACGCGCTGCAGCGCTCGGTGACGAGGCTGCTCCACGCCCTGAGCGATCCGCTGGAAGCGGCGCTGCTCGGTCCGGCGCTGGTGCGTGAAATCTACTTCCACGTGCTGAGCGGCGAGCAGGGAGGCGAACTGCGCGCCGCGCTGGCGCAGCAGGGCGCCTTCGGTAAAATCGCCCAGGCGCTGCGTCATATTCATCAAAACTATGCGCAGGCGCTGGATGTCGCGCAGCTCGCCAGCCGTGCGGGGATGAGCCACGCTACTTTTCACGCTCATTTTCGCGCCATTACCCAGACGTCGCCGATGCAGTACGTTAAGTCGATTCGTCTACACCAGGCGCGATTGCTGATGGTGCGCCAGCAGATGACCGCCGCCGCGGCCAGCCTTGCCGTGGGTTACGAAAGTCCCTCGCAGTTCAGTCGCGAATTCCGACGGCTGTTCGGCCTGTCGCCAGGCGAAGAGGCCAGGCGACTGCGTAACAGCTTCGCGCTGCCGCCCGCCCAGCCGAACGCGCTTTTCGTCGCTTCACATTAGGTGCCGTCGCCCTTTCGCTGTGCGGAAAAACCTGCTTGACTAGCCTTTCGCCCGTTTTGGTCTGGAGTTCTGCATGTCTCTGCTTCACCTTGCTTCGCTGGCGGATGTCGATGCCGCTGAATGGGACGCGCTGCTGCCCGACGATCAGCCCTTTTTGCGTCATGCCTTTTTGTTGGCGCTGGAGGAGAGCGGCAGCGTGCGCGCTGAGAGCGGCTGGCAGCCGGATCACCTGCTGTGGCGGGAAGCGGGCACGCTGCGCGCCGCCGTGCCCGGCTACCGCAAACGCAACTCATGGGGCGAATATGTTTTCGATCACGCCTGGGCGGACGCCTGTCAGCGCGCGGGCATTCGCTACTATCCGAAATGGCTGGGCGCGATCCCCTTCAGCCCGGTGACCGGCGCGCGCGTGCTGGGCGAAGCGCAGGCAGCCGCGCAGCTGCTCGCCGCGCTGCCGGAGAGGCTGCACAGTCAGGGGCTGAGCAGCGCCCATATCAATTTCACCGACGCGCGCGCCGATGCGCTGCTGCACCAGCAGCCCGACTGGCTGATGCGGCTCGGCTGCCAGTATCACTGGCATAATCGCGGCTATCGTGATTTTCAGGACTTTCTCGATACCCTGATGTCGCGCAAGCGCAAACAGCTGCGCAAAGAGCGCGAGCTGGTGGCGCAGAGCGGCTTTGAATTTATCTGGTATCGCGGCGACGAGCTGCGCGAGGATCAGTGGGACTTTGTTTACACCTGCTACGCCAATACCTATGCGGTGCGCGGCCAGCGACCCTATCTGACGCGCGACTTTTTCAGCCTGCTGGCGGCGCGGATGCCGCACAGCATTCGCGTGGCGATAGCGCATCTGCAAAATCAACCTGCGGCGATGGCCTTCTGTCTGGTGGATGGCGAGACGCTATACGGGCGCTACTGGGGCTGCCTGGCGGAGTTCGATCGTCTGCATTTTGAAACCTGCTTCTATCAGGGCATGGACTACGCCATCGCGGCTGGCCTGAAGCGTTTCGATGCCGGAGCGCAGGGTGAGCATAAGCTGGTGCGCGGTTTTGAACCGCAGATCACCACCTCATGGCACTATCTGACGCATCCAGGCCTGCGCGATGCGGTGGCGGATTTTCTTCAGGAAGAGCGGGAAGGCGTGCGCGCCTGGGCTGATGAAGCGCGCGACGCCTTGCCGTATCGACGCGGCGATTAATGGTCGCCGACAAAGCCGCTGGTCTGGTGCCGCCACAGTCGCGCATAGAGACCATTATGCGCCAGCAGTTCGCTGTGGTTGCCCATTTCGACGATATGTCCCTTATCCAGCACGATTAGCCGATCCATTTTGGCGATGGTCGACAGGCGGTGCGCGATGGCGATAACCGTTTTACCCTCCATCAGCGCGCCCAGACTCTCCTGAATCGCCGCTTCCACCTCGGAGTCGAGCGCGGAGGTCGCCTCATCCATAATTAAAATCGGCGCATTCTTCAGCAGCACACGCGCGATGGCGATACGCTGGCGCTGTCCGCCAGAAAGCTTCACGCCGCGTTCGCCAACGTGCGCATCCAGTCCGGTGCGCCCTTCGGCGTCGGAGAGGCGCGGAATAAACTCGTCGGCGCGCGCGCGATGAATCGCCGCCTGCAGCTCCTCTTCGGTGGCGTCAGGGCGACCGTAGAGCAGATTGTCACGAATCGATCGGTGCAGCAGCGACGTGTCCTGAGTAATCATGCCGATCTGGCCGCGCAGGCTCTCCTGCGTCACCTCGGCGATATTCTGATCGTCGATGGTGATACGGCCGCCGTTCAGGTCATAGAGGCGCAGCAGCAGATTAACCAGCGTCGACTTGCCGGCGCCGGAAGGGCCGATCAGGGCGATCTTCTCGCCGGGCTTGATATGCAGGTTAAGACGGTTAATCACCTGATGGCCGCCGCCGTAGTCAAAGCGAATATCCTCATAGCGGATCTGACCCTGCGTCACCTCCAGCTTTTTCGCCTGCGGCGCGTCCTGCACGCTGAGCGGCTGGGCAATGGTATTGATACCGTCCTGCACCGTACCGATATTTTCAAAAATACCGTTCACCACCCACATGATCCAGCCGGACATATTGACCAGACGAACCACCAGACCGGTCGCCAGCGCGATGGCGCCGACGCTGATCAGCGACTGGCTCCACAGCCACAGTGCCAGGCCGGAGGTAGAGACGATCAGCAGGCCATTCAGCGAAGAGAGCGTAACGTCCATGCTGGTCACCATGCGGCTCAGACGATAATTTTTGTCGGTCTGTTCCTGCAACGCTTCACGCGCGTAGCGCTTTTCCAGATCGTGATGCGCAAACAGCTTGATGGTGGCGATATTGGTGTAGCCGTCAACGATGGTGCCCATCAGCTTCGAACGCGCCTGCGACGCCACCACGGAGCGCGCCTTCACGCGCGGCACAAAGTAGCTCAGCGAGGCGATATAGGCGGCTATCCAGAGCACCAGCGGGATCATCAGCCGCCAGTCCGCTTCCGCAAACAGCACCAGCGACGTTATCGCATAGATCAGCACATGCCAGATGGCATCCACCAGCTGCACTGCGGAGTCGCGCAGCGCGTTGCCGGTCTGGGTGATGCGCTGCGCGATGCGTCCGGCGAAGTCGTTGTGGAAGAAATTAAGGCTCTGGCGCAGCACGTAGTTATGCTGCTGCCACTGGATCATGCTGGTCATGCCTGGATTGATGCTCTGATGCACCAGCATATCGTGCAACGCGATAAAGACCGGACGCAGGATCAGCGCGACAAACGCCATCCACAGCAGAACAGGCCAGTGCTCGGCGAACAGCGTGGCGGGCGTCGCGCTGTTGACCAGGTCGATAATGCGACTGAGGTAGCTAAACAGCGCCACTTCAATCAGCGCCGATACCAGCCCGACAACCAGCAGCGCCGCAAAGCTTGGCCACACCTGGCGCAGATAGTACAAATAGAAAGAGCCGATGCGGCCTGGCGGCGAATCGGATGGAGCATCCTGGAAAATATTGATAAAACGTTCGAAACGGCGATACAACATAACGACTCTCTTTGCGCCTGGGGAGAGTAAACAGCTTAGTGCAACTTAAAAGGGATTACCGATATGGAATTGATCATTCGCGGTCGTGAACCCAGTGATGCCGCTGGGTTTCAGCGTCTTTACAGCCACCCTGACGTCTATCGCTGGACCACGCAGCTGCCGTTCCCCAGCGTGGCGACATGGCAGAAAAAGTTCGAACGTATGGATAGCGAAGGCTATATCGGTTTCGTCGCTGAGCTTGACGGAAAGATGGTCGGCGAACTGACCCTGTTTGTCGAAAACCGGCCTCGTACCCGGCACGGTCTGAGTTTCGGCATCGGCGTCGATCCCGCTTTTAGCGGGCGCGGAATCGGCGAACGTTTAATACGCAGCGGCCTTGATTACGCCTTTAACTGGCTGGGCGCGACGCGCGTAGAGCTGGAGGTCTTTCACGATAATGAGCGCGCACGACGGCTGTATCAGCGCATCGGCTTCGAACAGGAGGGCGTACGGCGGAAGGCCTGCCTGCGCGACGGCGAATATCACGACATTATTCTGATGGCGCTGCTGCGGGGGGAGTAAAGTGTTAAAAGCAGAGGGCGGGAGAAATTGTTCGCCTCTTTGCGTTTTTCACCGCGAACCGCTGCGTTTCATAGCGTAGCCCGCCATGATTTCCTGGAGCTGGCGCACATTCCCCATGCGCCAGCCAGCGTTTGTCCCGCTTATGTGCGGTGCCGCAAGCTGCTTTGTGAAGGCCGCCAAAATCAGTACCAGATAGCGCGCATGATTTCACCATTCGCCCAATGACCAACCCTTCGCCTGCTACCTATATTTCCTCAACAGGGCGTTCAACGCAGCATTCCTGATCATTTTTCCGGAGCAGCACGCTCCTTTTTGAGGAATAGACCTGATGAAAAGAGAGCACTCTGCCGGCGCGCGGCCCACCCGCGTGCGTATCTGGATCCTCTGTCTGATCCTGTTTCTTTCGGTTGTGGCCTACGCTGACCGGTCGATCCTGTCGATCTCAGGATCGGCGATCAAAGATGAGTTTGGTCTGTCAGCGATCCAGCTCGGCTTGATCCTCGCCGCGTTTAGCTGGGCCTATGTGATCGGTCAGATCCCCGGCGGGCTGCTGCTCGATCGCTTCGGCGCAAAGAAAGTTTATGGCGTCACGCTGGCGCTCTGGTCGGTTTCGACCATTGCGATGGGCTTCGTCGGCGAGTTCGCAGGCGGGATGACCGCCGCGCTGGTATTGATGTTTACGCTGCGCTTCGCGCTGGGACTGATTGAAGCGCCGAGCTTTCCCGCCAACGCGCGGGTGGTGATTATGTGGTTCCCCAGCGCCGAACGCGGACGCGCCTCGTCGCTGTTCAGCACGGCGCAGTACTTCGCCGTCGCGATCTTTTCACCGCTCTCCGGCTGGCTGGTATCGCGCTTCGGCTGGGAGTGGCCCTTCTTCGTGCTGGGCGGCATCGGCGTGCTGGCGGTGTTTGTCTGGGCCGCCTATATGCGCGAGCCGCGTAACCACCCCGGCGTATCAGAGAGCGAGCTGCGCCATATCGTTGACGGCGGCGGCCTGGTCGATATCGACGCATCGCATACGCTGCAGGCGCGTCCGCCGATAAACCGGGCGATGTTCAAAACGTTGCTCTCCAGCCGTATGCTCTGGTGCGCCTATCTCGGCCAGTATTGCACCATCGCGCTCAGCTACTTCTTTATTACCTGGTTCCCTATCTATCTGGTGCAGGCGCGCGGCATGAACATTCTTGACGCCGGTTTCGCCACTATCGCGCCTGCGCTGTTCGGCTTTCTTGGCGGCATCAGCGGCGGCTACATCTCTGACATGCTGATCAAACGCGGCTGGAGCATCTCCTGGGCGCGTAAAACGCCCTATATCGTTGGCATGCTGATGGCGGCGTCGCTGATTATGGCGGCGGCGATCCCGAGCAACGTCGGCATTATCGCCATTATGTCCTTCGCCTTCTTCGGCAAGGGCGTGGCGGCGGGCGCAGGCACCTGGACGGTGATCAGCGATACCGCGCCGAAAGAGGCGGTGGGGCTGGCGGGCGCCATCTTTAACGGCATCGGCAATATTGCTGGTTTCGTGACGCCGCTGCTGTTTGGCGTAATCGTCGGACTGACCGGCAGCTACAGCATCGGGCTGGTGTTTGTCGGCGCGCACTGCGTGGTCGCCGCGCTGCTGTTCCTGTTCGTGATGGGGCCGATTAATCGCGTCGGCGAGGCGCAGACCTCAGAAGCGACGCGCGAGGCGCAAAAAGAGGCGCGTGGTATTAAGGCAGTATAAATTTCCCGCCAGGTCGGCGCGCGCTGCGCCGACCACTTAAATCCCCACTGAAGAAAATTTGCTCATTTGCCGATAATTCTCTACCAGGAGTGATCCTAAGGAGAGATATCTTGCTCAAGCAAATCACTGTCGACGAGCTGCGACCCGGGATGTTTATCCATAAGCTCGAGGTCTGGTGGATCAAAGATACGCGCATCCATAATCAGATGCTGGTGACCGATCCGCGCCAGATCGAAATGTTGCGTAACGAAGGGATCCAGCAGCTCTGGATCGATCTGAATAAATCGTTGCAGGCGCCTGCCGCGCCGCCGCCTGCCAAAAAGCCCATCGACCGCACGCCCTTTTTTCAGGAGCTGGACCAGGCGCAGAAGATTTTCCAGCAGGGCAAACCGCAGGTTATGGCGATGTTCAACGAGGCGCGTCTCGGTCATGGTCTCAATCTGGCGGGAATGCTGGAGCTGGTGGATGAAATCGCTGGCTCTATCCGGCGCGAGCCGACCGCCCTGCTGAGCGTGGCGCGCCTTAAAAACCATGACGATTACACCTGGCTGCACTCCATGGCGGTCTGCGGCCTGATGATTAACCTGGCGCAGCAGCTTGGACTGGATAACAGGCAGGTGCTGCGCGTCGGTATGGGCGGGTTGCTTCATGACGTCGGCAAGGCGGCGGTGCCGCTGGAGATCCTCAATAAACCCGGCAAGCTTACCGAGGAGGAGTTTGAAGTCATGCGCCAGCATCCGGTTACCGGCGCGCAGATGCTGATGGAGGCGAATGCGGAAGCCGATCTGCTGGATATCGCGCTGCATCATCATGAGAAATATGACGGCAGCGGCTATCCGCACCGGCTGAAAGGAGAAGAGATTTCGTTCTACTCGCGTATGGCCGCCGTGTGCGACGTCTATGATGCACTTACCTCGACGCGCGTCTACCGTAAGGGCTGGTCTCCCGCCGAAGCGATGCACAATATGCTGAGCTGGCGCGGCCACTTCGATAATCAGATCCTGTACACCTTTGTGCGCGCTATCGGCATCTATCCGGTGGGTTCGCTGGTGCGGCTGGCGTCAGGGCGCGTGGCGCTGGTGGTAAAAGCGGGCGAACGCTCGCTGCTTAAGCCAGTGGTGCACGCCTTCTGGTCGCTGCACGCCCAGCGCGAAGTGAGGCCGGAACGTATCGATCTCGGCGACAGCTTCTGCACCGACAGCATCATCGGCGCAGAAGAGGGGCTGTTATGGGAAAATGCCGATCTTAACCGCGTCTGGGCGCTGGCGAGTTAAAAATCGACGCTGGCGCGCAGCACGATCTCGCGCGGATCGCCTACAGCGACGCGCAGATTATTGCCGCTCGACGGGTACCAGGTTTTATCAAACAGATTGTTGACGTTGACCTGCCATTTCACGCGGTAGCCGTTAAGCGGCATCTGCCAGGCGATAAAAGCGTCCGCCACCGTGTAATCATCCAGATAAAAACTGTTGGCTGCATCGCCGGGACGACGACCGACGTAGCGCGCGCCGACGCCTGCGCGCAGATCGTCCGCCGCCAGCAGGCCGGTAGTGCCAAAATCGTTGGTCAGGAACAGCGCGGCGGTATGGCGCGCCGTATTAGGCATGGCGTTGCCGTTATTCTGCGGATCGGCGGTGACGCGCGCGTCGGTCCAGGCGTAGCTGCCCACCAGGCTGAGCGAGTTGGTCAGCTTGCCCGCCAGATCCAGCTCGACCCCCTGCGAACGCACTTTGCCAGCGGTGCGCGTTACGGTCTCGCCGCCCACCAGTTCATCCACCATCACGTTGCGCTTCTGAATATCAAACAGCGCCAGCGTGCCGGTAACGCCGTTGGGCAGATCGATCTTGCCGCCCACTTCCCAGGCCTTGCCCAGCTCCGGTGGCAGCGAGCCGATCTCGGTGGCGACAGAGGAGTTTGGCTTAAAGGATTCGGTGTAGCTGGCGTAGAGGCTTGACCAGCTGTTGAGGGTGTAAACCACGCCCGCGCGCGGCACCAGTCGGCTGTCGGAGCTGCGGGTGCGGGTGACGAACGGGCGGCCTTTGCCCGCCATTACGTCAAAGCTGTCGTAGCGCAGGCCGCCCAGCAGCAGCCAGTCGGGCGTCAGGCGGATCGCATCCTGTAAAAAGAGGCCGCGGCTGTCGATATTCTCGCGCTGGTCGCTGTCGGCAGCGCTCACCGTCGAGGTCGACGACATCTCGTCGTAAACCGGATGCCAGATATTGAAGCGGGTATTTTTCTTGCCGCGCAGCATGTCACCGCGGAAGGTGCGGTCAGCTTCGTAGTCGAATCCCGCCATCAGCTGATGGTTTACGCGGCCCCAGTCGACATCGCCGTTCAGCGTCAGCTGCACCATCTGCGAACGGCTCTGCGCGTCGCCGGTGGCGTCAGCCTGACGCGTCAGCACACCGGTATCGGCATTAAAGGCGGTGGCGCGCGCCTGGTGATCGCTGTAGGTATTGCGCGTAAAGCTGTAGTTGAGACGCGCTGTCCAGCTGTCGTTCAGCGTTTGATCGGCGGCCAGCGTCAGGGTGTCCTGATCGCCGCGCGTGGCGTTGAAACGCTCGTCGAAACGCTCTTCCCGCGGCGTATTCACCGGCTTGCCGGTTTTCGGGTTAATGACCGTGCCGCGATCGAAAGGCACCAGATACTCCATATGTTCCCAGGCGACGCGCAGAGTGGTGCTCTCGCCAAACCACATCAGCGACGGCGCGATGGTGGTCTGGCGGGTGCGGCCGAAGTTACGCCAGTAATCCGTCTCGTCGTGATCGACGATAAACCGGCCCGCGAAGCCGCTGGTGCCGAGCGGGCCGGTGACGTCGAGCTGGCCGCCGCCGCCGCCAAAGCTGCTGTTGCGTCCCTCCAGATGCACCTGCGGCGTCAGCAACGGCTTCTTGCTGATGACGTTGACCAGGCCGCCCGGTTCATTCATGCCGTAAAGCATGGAGGAGGGGCCTTTCAGCACCTCGACGCGCTCGCTGGTGGGCGTAAAGTTGCGCGCCTGAATGGAACGCACGCCGTCGCGCAGAATGGAGCCGTCGCGGTTATCGCCGAAGCCGCGCTTAATCAGCGCATCCTGGGTGCCGCCCAGCGTATTGGCCTGAGTAATGCCGCTGACGAATTTGACCGCGTCGTCGAGATCCTGCGCGTCGCTGTCCTGCAGCACCTGCTGCTGCACCACGGTCACGTTCTGCGGCGTGTCGAGAATTTTTGCCGGCGCGCGTGTGGCGGTCACGCTGCTGTGCGGCTGATAGCCGCTCTCCTGCGACTCTGCGTCTTGCGTCACCAGCAGCGTGGTTTCCTGCGCGTGCAGGCTGCCGGAAAGCAGCGCGCCGCCCAGCAGGAGGGAAGAAACGTTTTTCATTGAGGTAACTGGCTCCAGAAGGTCCCTGATAAATTCAGCGGCAGGAAGCGCTGATAAAGTTGTTCAAGCGTGCGTTGCGGATCGAGGTCGGTAAAAAGCTGCGGATAGAGCGCTTTGGCGAACACCTCCACCGCCACGACGTGCCACGGGCTGAGGTAGAAGTTGTGCCACAGGCCCCAGGCGCGATGGTTTTTCACCGCCTCAAGCTGGCTGAGCACCGGCTGCGCGGCCAGCAGCTTTTGCAGGCTGGCCGCCGCCTGATCTGCGCTTACCTGCGGGCCGAGCTGCAATGTTTTGTCGTTGTTCACATCCGCCATGCCGGTCGCGATATAGACCTGCGGCGGCTGCGCCAGCACCTGTTCGGGATTGATCTCGCCGAACACGCCTTTTACCGCGCCCGCTGCAATATTATCGCCGCCCGCAAAAGCGAGCAGCTGGCCGAGGTTGCCGTTGACCGCCGTAGTGCAGCAGGTGTCGCGGCGGCCCAGATGCAGATGCAGCATGACGCGGGTTTTCGGCCCGTGATAGCTCGCCAGCCGGGCGCGGACGGCCTCCATATGCTGCTGATAGAAATCGATAAACGCCTGCGCGCGCTGCGGCTGGTTGAACACCTCGCCAAGGATTTTCAGGCTCGGCACCGTGTTGTTGAGCAGATCGACGCGCAGGTCGACATAGATCACCGGAACATTCACCTGCTGCATCAGCTGGCGGAAATGCGCCTCTTCCGCGCCGCTTTTCGCCAGGCGCGGCAGAATAATCAGATCGGGTTTGAGCTTTAGCACCTGCTCAGGATTGAGATCGCGCAGCGCGCCGGTGCCGAGCTGCGGCACCGCCTTTATCGCTGGAAAAACGGTGGTGAACTGCTGCCAGCTTTGCGCGTCATACTTCGCCATATCCGCAGGCCAGCCTGCGATCTGCGCCGCCGGGTTGCCGGGCACGATCAGCGCCAGGGTATAGAGCATGCGGCTTTCGCCCAGAATCACCCGCTGCGGATGGTCGGGGAGGGTGACGCGCTGACCGGTAATATCGACGATCGATTTGGCGAAAGTGGCGCAGCTGCACAGCAGCAACATCAGGGGAAAAAGAAAACGCATCACAATTATTTCACAAGGAAATCGAAATGATAATGAAAATCAATCGTCTTCACAACGTTAAGGTGGCCGATGCGATGCGCCGCCGGGTTTTATAACTAAAAACAGCAGCGATACGCGGTCATCCGCCTGTTTTATCGCCATTTTTATAACTTTTTTACGCCCGCCCTACGCAATTTAACCGCTTCTTTATACCGATGCGCGCAGGCTAACGCGAAACCCTGATCCCTCTGGAGGTCGCTGTGAGCGTGGGCGTGATAACCGGCATCGTGCTGGTGTTTTTATTACTGGGCTACCTGATCTATGCCCTGCTGAATGCGGAGGCGTTTTGATGGCCGCCAATGCGTTTTTACTGATTGCCGCTTTTTTACTGGCGCTGATGGCGCTGGCGCAGCCGCTTGGGCGCGGGCTGGCCGCGCTGATCGCCGATAAGCCTTTACTGGCCGGATTCGAGCGCCCGCTCTGGCGTCTGCTGGGCGCAGACGCGCCTGCAATGCGCTGGCCGCAATACCTGCTGGCGATTCTGCTGTTTAACCTGCTCGGTCTGCTGCTGCTGACGGCGATCCTGCTGTTGCAGGATCGGCTACCGCTCAATCCGCAGCATTTGCCCGCGCTGAGCTGGCATCTGGCGATGAATACCGCAGTGAGTTTCGTCACCAATACCAACTGGCAGTCTTATGGCGGCGAAAGCACGCTGAGCTATTTCAGCCAGATGGTCGGCCTGACGGTGCAGAACTTCGTGTCGGCGGCGACCGGCATCGCGGTGGCGTTCGCCTTGATCCGCGGCTTCGCCAGCCGCGCGACCGATACGCTCGGCAACGCCTGGCGCGATCTGACGCGCATTACGCTCTGTCTGCTGCTGCCGATCAGCCTGCTGATGGCGCTGCTGTTCGTCAGCCAGGGCAGCATTCAAAACTTCCTGCCGTACCACGAGATCACCACGCTGGAAGGGGCGAAGCAGACGCTGGCGATGGGGCCGGTGGCGTCGCAGGAGGCAATCAAGATGCTGGGCACCAACGGCGGCGGTTTCTTTAACGTCAACTCGGCGCATCCGTTCGAGAACCCCAACGCGCTGACCAACTTTGTACAGATGCTGGCGATATTTCTTATCCCGACGGCGCTCTGTTTTGCCTTTGGCTATGCGGTGCGCGATCGCCGCCAGGGCCATATGCTGCTCTGGGCGATGTCGTTGATGTTCGTGGTGGCGGTGGCGACGGTGATGTGGGCGGAAACGCGCGGCAACCCGCACCTGCTGGCGCTCGGCGCGGACAGCGCCCTTAACATGGAGGGCAAAGAGACGCGCTTCGGCATTCTAAACTCCAGCCTGTTTGCGGTGATCACTACCGCCGCGTCGTGCGGCGCGGTTAACGCGATGCATGACTCCTTCACCGCGCTGGGCGGCATGGTGCCGATGTGGCTGATGCAGCTGGGCGAAGTGGTGTTCGGCGGCGTTGGCGCGGGTCTTTACGGCATGCTGCTCTTTGTGGTGCTGGCAGTGTTTATCGCCGGGCTGATGATTGGCCGCACGCCGGAATACCTCGGCAAAAAGGTCGACGTGCGCGAAATGAAGATGACCGCGCTGGCGATTCTGGTGACGCCGACGCTGGTGTTGCTTGGCACCGCGCTGGCGATGATGACCGATGCGGGCCGCGCCGGAATGGCGAATCCGGGCATTCACGGCTTCAGCGAAGTGCTCTACGCGGTCTCGTCCGCTGCTAACAACAACGGCAGCGCCTTTGCCGGCCTGAGCGCCAACACGCCATTCTGGAACCTGCTGCTGGCGTTCTGCATGCTGGTCGGCCGCTTCGGCATCATTATTCCGGTGATGGCGCTGGCGGGAAGCATGGCGGTGAAAAAGGCGCAGCCGGTAGGCAACGGCACGCTGCCGACCCACGGCCCGCTGTTTATCGCGCTGCTGATCGGCGCGGTGCTGCTGGTGGGCGCGCTGACCTTTATTCCCGCTCTGGCGCTGGGCCCAGTCGCCGAGCATCTGCAACTTCTTCAGGGTACGCACTCATGAGTCGTCAACAACAGGCGCTGAACGGCGCACTGATGCGCGTCGCGCTGCTCGACGCGCTGAAAAAGCTGGATCCGCGCGTACAGTTTCGCAATCCGGTGATGTTCGTGGTCTGGCTCGGCAGCCTGCTCACTACGCTGCTGGCGCTCGGCATGGCGGGCGGCTGGCTCGATGGCCGCGCCAGCTTTACCGGCGCCATTGCGCTCTGGCTCTGGTTTACCTTACTGTTCGCCAACTTCGCCGAGGCGCTGGCGGAAGGGCGCAGCAAGGCGCAGGCGAGCAGCCTGAAAGGCGTCAAGAAAACCAGCTTTGCGAAAAAACTGGCTGAGCCGCGCCACGGCGGGCAGTGGCAGCAGGTCTCCGCCGACAGCCTGCGCAAAGGCGATATCGTGCTGGTGGAGGCGGGCGACATTATTCCGTGCGACGGTGAAGTGCTGGAGGGCGGCGCCTCGGTGGACGAAAGCGCGATCACCGGTGAATCTGCGCCGGTGATCCGCGAGTCGGGCGGTGACTTTGCCTCGGTCACCGGCGGCACGCGCATCCTCTCCGACTGGCTGGTGATCCAGTGCAGCGTCAATCCGGGGGAAACCTTTCTCGATCGCATGATCGCCATGGTAGAGGGCGCGAAGCGGCGGAAAACCCCCAACGAGATCGCGCTGACCATTCTGCTGGTATCGCTGACTATTGTGTTTCTGCTGGCCACCGTCACGCTGTGGCCTTTCTCGGCATGGGGCGGCTCGCCGGTGAGCGTCACGGTGCTGGTGGCGCTGCTGGTCTGTCTGATCCCAACGACGATTGGCGGCCTGCTCTCCGCCATCGGCGTAGCGGGCATGAGCCGCATGCTGGGCGCCAACGTCATCGCCACCAGTGGCCGCGCGGTAGAGGCGGCGGGCGACGTCGACGTGCTGATGCTGGACAAGACCGGCACCATTACGCTCGGCAACCGCCAGGCGACGCAGTTTCTGCCCGCGCCAGGCGTAAGCGAAGAGCAGCTGGCCGACGCGGCGCAGCTCGCCTCGCTGGCGGATGAAACGCCAGAGGGCCGCAGCATTGTGGTGCTGGCGAAACAGCGATTCAACCTGCGCGAGCGCGACCTTAACAGCCTGGGCGCGAGCTTTATTCCCTTCTCGGCGCAGACGCGTATGAGCGGCGTCAACGTGCAGAACCGCCTGATCCGCAAAGGCGCCGTGGACGCCGTAAAACGCCATATCGAAGCCAACAGCGGCCGTTTCCCCACGGAGGTCAACGCGCTGGTGGAAGAGGTGGCGCGCGCAGGCGGCACGCCGCTGGTGGTAGCAGAAGGGGCGAAGGTGCTGGGGGTGGTGGCGCTAAAAGATATCGTCAAAGGCGGCATCAAAGAGCGCTTCGCCGAGCTGCGCAAGATGGGTATCAAAACCGTGATGATTACCGGTGACAACCCGCTCACCGCGGCGGCGATTGCAGCGGAAGCGGGCGTGGATGACTTTCTGTCGGAAGCGACGCCGGAAGCCAAACTGGCGCTGATCCGCCAGTACCAGGCGGAAGGCCGACTGGTGGCGATGACCGGCGACGGCACCAATGACGCCCCGGCGCTGGCGCAGGCTGACGTGGCGGTGGCGATGAACTCCGGCACCCAGGCGGCAAAAGAGGCGGGCAATATGGTGGATCTCGACTCGAACCCCACCAAGCTGCTGGAAGTGGTGCACATCGGCAAACAGATGCTGATGACGCGCGGCTCGCTCACCACCTTCAGCATCGCCAACGACGTCGCTAAATATTTCGCCATTATTCCGGCAGCTTTCGCGGCGACCTATCCGCAGCTTAATTTGCTGAACGTGATGCATCTGCATTCGCCGTCGTCGGCCATTCTCTCTGCGGTGATCTTTAACGCGCTGGTGATCGTCTTCCTGATCCCGCTGGCGCTAAAAGGGGTGAGCTATCGGCCGCTGAGCGCGGCGGCGCTGCTGCGACGCAACCTGCTGATCTATGGCGTGGGCGGGCTGCTGGTGCCTTTTATCGGCATTAAAGCCATCGACCTGCTGTTAGTGCTGCTGGGTCTGGCATAAGGAGAAAAATATGAGTCAGTTACGTCCGGCAATGTTAGTTTTACTGCTGCTCACGCTGGTGACCGGCGTGGGATATCCTTTGCTCACTACCGGCCTGGCGCAGTGGCTGTTTCCGACGCAGGCCAGCGGATCGCTGACTGAAGAGGGCGGTTCGGCGCTGATCGGGCAGAACTTTACCCGGCCTGGCTATTTCTGGGGACGTCCGTCAGCGACCAGTGACGCGCCTTATAATCCGCTGGCGTCGAGCGGCAGCAATCTGGCGGCAAGCAATCCGGCGCTGGATAAGGCGGTGGCGGAACGCGTCGCCGCGCTGCGCGCCGCCAACCCGCTCTCGCCGCAGGCGGTGCCGGTGGATTTGGTGACCGCTTCTGCCAGCGGGCTCGATCCGGCGATTTCGCCCGCCGCCGCGCGCTGGCAGGCGCCACGCGTCGCCACCGCGCGTCAGCTGCCGCTGAAAAGGGTAGAGGAGCTGATCGACGCGAATACGGAGCGGCCGCTGCTCGCCTTTAGCGGCGATCCTACCGTCAACGTGCTGCGGCTTAACCTGGCGCTGGATGCGCTGACTCAACCCTGAAGGACGTGATGAACGACGAACGCGAACGCCCCGATCCCGACGCGCTGCTGTTGCAACAGGTGGACAGCCATCGCGGCAAGCTGAAAATTTACTTCGGCGCCTGTGCGGGCGTGGGGAAAACCTACGCCATGCTGCAGGAGGCGCAGCGGCTGCGCGCCCAGGGACTCGACGTGCTGATCGGCGTAGTAGAGACGCACGGCCGGGAAGAGACCGCCAGTCTGCTGCGCGGGCTTCCTGAGTTGCCGCGGCGTGCTACCGGCCGCTCGCGTCATGCCGAGTTCGACCTTGACGCGGCGCTGGCGCGTCATCCGGCCGTTATCCTGATGGATGAGCTGGCGCATACTAACGTGCAAGGGTCGCGCCATCCCAAACGCTGGCAGGATATCGATGAGCTGCTGGACGCAGGCATTGATGTGATCACGACCGTCAACGTGCAACATCTGGAAAGCCTTAACGATGTGGTAGGTGGCGTGACCGGCATTCGCGTGCGCGAAACCCTGCCCGACCCCTTTTTCGACAGCGCCGATGAGATCGTGCTGGTGGATCTGCCGCCGGACGATCTGCGCCAGCGCCTGAAAGAGGGCAAGGTCTATGTCGGCGATCGCGCAGAGCGCGCCATCGAAAACTTTTTTCGCAAAGGCAACCTTTTCGCCCTGCGCGAGCTGGCGCTGCGGCGCACCGCTGACCGCGTTGACGACCAGATGCGCGCCTGGCGCGACCAGCAGGGACGTGACCGCGTCTGGCACACGCGCGACGCTATTCTGCTCTGCATCGGCGACGATACCGGCAGCGAAAAACTGGTGCGCACCGCCGCGCGGCTGGCGGCGCGGCTCGGCAGCGAATGGCACGCGGTTTATGTCGAGACCCCGCGCCTCAACCGGCTGCCAGAAGCGCGGCGGCGCGCCATCCTGAAAACCCTGCAGCTGGCGCAGGAGCTGGGCGCGGAGACCGCCACGCTCTCCGATCCCGACGAGGCGCAGGCAGTATTGCGCTACGCCCGCGAACATAACCTGGGCAAGATCGTTACCGGCCGTCGGCCGCTGCGGCGCTGGCATCGCGACAGCTTCGCCACGCGCCTCGGCAAGCTGGGGCCCGATCTCGATCTGCTGGTGGTGGCGCTCGATGAGCCTGTCGGCGAGGCGCCAACCTTAGCTGACGCGCGCGACACCGGCGACCGCTGGCGCGTGCCGCTGCGCGGCGTGCTGATGGCGCTGCTGCTTTGCATTGTGGTGACCGCCGCCGGACGCTGGCTACTGGCCGGGTTCGATACCGCTAACGGCGTGATGATCTACCTGCTGGCGGTGGTGATTATCGCGCTGCGCTACGGGCGCTGGCCATCGGTGATCGCCACGGTGATGAATATTCTCGCCTTCGACCTCTTTTTCGTCGCACCAACCGGGACGATCGCGGTCTCCGACTTGCAGTACCTGGTCACCTTCGCGGTCATGCTGGCGGTGGGCGTTATCGTCGGCAACCTTACTGCAGGCGTGCGCTATCAGGCGCGCGTGGCGCGCTATCGCGAGCAGCGCGCGCGCCACCTCTACGAGATGGCGAAATCGCTGGGCAGCGCGCTGACGCCAGAAGATATTGCCGCCACCAGCCAGCGCGTTATCGACGTCACCCTGCAGGCGCGCAGCCTGCTGCTGCTGCCGGACGAACAGGGTGAGCTGGTCGCGACGGGCGCGGCGACGCCTGGCAGCGAGCCGGATCGCGCTATCGCCAGGTGGAGCTACACCCGGGGCCAGCCCGCCGGCGCGGGTACCGATACGCTGCCCGCTGTGCCGTACCAGATTCTGCCGCTGAAGAGCGGCGCGCACTGCCGCGGACTGCTGGTGGTGGAGCCGCAAAACCTGCGTCAGCTGATGATCCCAGAGCAGCAGCGGCTGGTAGAGACCTTTACGGTGCTGATCGCCAACGCGCTGGAGCGGATGGCGCTGTCGCAGAGCGAAGCGGCGTCACGGCTGGCGGCGGAGCGCGAACAGCTGCGCAACGCGCTACTCTCCGCGCTGTCACACGATCTGCGCACGCCGCTTACCGTGCTCTTCGGCCAGGCGGAGATGCTGATGCTGGACCTGGCCAGCGAAGAGTCAAAATATGTCACGCAGGCGAACCAGATCCGCGAGCAGACGCTGAGCACTATCCGGCTGGTGAGCAATATGCTGGATATGGCGCGCATTCAGTCGGGCGGGCTGAATCTGCGCGAAGAGTGGCTGGCGCTGGACGAGGTGATCGGCGGCGCGCTCAGCAGTATGGCGCCGTCGCTGAAAGGACACGGTGTCGCGCTCGATCTGCCGTCGGAGCTGGTGCTGATTAAAGGCGACAGCGCGCTGCTGGAGCGGGTGCTGACAAACCTGATTGAGAACAGCCTGAAGTATGCGGGCAACAGCGCGCAGCGCGGTATCCGCGCCTGGCGTGACGGCGAACGGCTGGAGATCGCGGTATGGGACAACGGGCCGGGCATCGCCGACAAAGATCTGACGCGTATTTTCGACAAGTTTGCCCGCGGCGATAAGGAGTCGTCAGTGCCAGGCGTCGGGCTGGGTCTGGCGATCTGCAAAACCATTGTCGAGAGCCACGGCGGGCGCATCTGGGCAGAGAATCGCATCGAGGGCGGCGTAGCGTTCCGCCTCTCTTTGCCGCTGCCGCCCGCGCCTGAAATTTCTGAAGAGGCGCTGAAATAACTTCACAGAGGATAGGTTATACTCCCCCACCTGTCTGTTTACCTGTGGGAAATTATGGAACGTTTTACCGAAAACCTGATGTATGCGTCGCGCTGGTTGCTGGCTCCGGTTTACATTGGACTTTCGCTGGGTTTGCTGGCGCTGACGATTAAGTTTTTCGAAGAAATTCTTCACCTGCTGCCCAATATTCTCAGTATTGCGGAAAACGATCTGATCCTGCTGTTGCTGTCGCTGGTAGATATGACGCTGGTAGGCGGTCTGCTGGTGATGGTGATGCTCTCGGGTTATGAGAACTTTATCTCTAAACTCGACATCGACGAAAATACAGAGAAGCTGAGCTGGCTCGGCAAAATGGATTCCGGCTCGCTGAAGAACAAGGTCGCGGCCTCTATCGTCGCCATCTCCTCTATCCACCTGCTGCGCGTGTTTATGGAAGCGCGCAACGTGCCCAACGACAAGCTGATGTGGTATGTGATTATCCATCTGACCTTTGTGCTGTCAGCCTTTGTGATGGGCTGGCTGGATACGATGTCGAAGAGCGAGAAAAAGTATTCATAACCGCCAGGAGGCGGCTCCGCCTCTTAGCGCTGAAATGTCCCTGCTGGCCGCGTGCCGGTCAGCTGCGGCATCACTTCCCGCACCATCTCGAAAAACTTCTGCAGTCGCGCCGGGTAGTAGCTTGCCCAGGGGTAGGTCAGCCAGACCGGCAAGGGCGGCGCCTGCCATTGCGGCGTGAGCTGAACCAGCTCGCCGCGCGCTAAATCCTCCTGCACCACCCATGACGACATAATCGCCGCACCCATGCCCATCAGCGCCGCTTTGCGCACCGCGTAGAGGCTGTCGCTGCTGAGTCGCGGCGCAATTGCCATATTAACCGGCTGGCCGTCGTCAATCCGCTGTAACGCAATTTCGTTACGGTAAAAGCTGGTCAGCGCCAGCCAGGGTAAATCCGCCAGTTGCTCCACGACGTCGACCGGCGCGTGCTGCGCCAGCAGACCGGGCGAGGCGACGACGATGCGCGGCACTTCCGCCAGCAAAATCGCTACGATAGCGGGATCGCTCAGCGCGCCGACCTGAATCGCGCAGTCGATATTCTCGGCGATAAAGTCCGGCGTGCGATCGTTGAGCATCCATTCCACGTTCAGGCGCGGATAGCGCATCAGATAGTCCACCAGCGGGGCGACCAGCTGATCCTGACCAAAGGCGTGCGGCGCGCGCACCCGCAGCGTGCCGACCGGCTCGTCGTTGGCGTGGGTCAGATCATCTTCCAGTGCGTGCCAGGTCGCCAGCAGCTGGCGCGCATGGGCATAACAGCGCTCGCCGTCGTCGGTCAGCTTCAGCGCGTGGGTGGTGCGCATAATCAGCTTGAGCCCGAGCCGCTGCTCCAGCGCCTGTAGTCGACGGCTGATGGTGGGCTGAGTGGTGTTAAGCTGCGCCGCCGCTGCCGACAGGCTGCCGCTCTCGACGATGCGGATAAAGGTTTGCATCAGTTCAATACGATCGGGGCTGGATAAGTTGCTCATACGTATTACGCATAACAGTTTTGTTTTTTACCAGTCTACAACGTATGGCGGCAATCCGCTTTACTAAGCGCCATATACCTGTGGAGAAAGAAACTATGTCAGCCATTAACAGCATTGCGGCCAGCCCGACCGAAAGATTGCCCGGCCCGCTGGTCTTTACCCTCGCCGCAGGCGCAGGGCTGAGCGTCGCCTCGATTTACTACAGCCAGCCGATGCTGGATATCATCGGCAAACAGTTTAACGTCGGCGTCGGTGCGGTCGGTATGGTGCCGATGCTGACGCAGATGGGCTACGCGCTGGGCATTCTGCTGCTGGCGCCGCTGGGCGACCGTCACGATCGTCGCGTCATCATTCTGATAAAAGGTCTGCTGCTGGTGGCGGCGCTGTTGCTGTGCGGCTTTTCCGGCGGACTGAACGCCCTGCTGATCGCCAGCTTCGCCACCGGCCTGACGGCGACGGTCGCGCAGGATATCGTTCCGGCCTCCGCCGCGCTGGCGCCCGAGCGCAGCCGGGGCAAAACGGTCGGTACGGTAATGACCGGTCTGCTGGTTGGCATTCTGCTGTCGCGCGTGGTCAGCGGCGTGGTGGCGGAGTATTTCGGCTGGCGCGCCATGTACTGGCTCGCTGCGGCGCTGGTGCTCTTTATCAGCCTTGCGCTGTGGCGCGTGCTGCCGCGCTTTACGCCGGGCACTTCAGTGAGCTATCCGCGACTGCTGCTGTCGCTGGCGCATCTCTGGCAGCACCATCAGACGCTGCGCCGGGCGGCGCTGGCGCAGGGGCTGCTGTCGGTCGGCTTTAGCGCCTTCTGGTCGACGCTGGCGCTGATGCTCAGCGACCGCTTTCATCTCGACAGCGCGGTAGCGGGTGCTTTTGGCCTGGCGGGCGCGGCGGGCGCGATGGCCGCGCCGCTGGCGGGCAGCATTGCCGACCGTATCGGTCCGGCGCGCGTCACCCTTGTCGGCGCAGGACTGGTGACGATCTCCTTCGCGCTGATGTTCCTGCTGCCCGCGCTGCCGCTACCCGCCCAGCTGGCATTGATCGTGCTCAGCACTATCGGCTTCGACCTTGGGGTGCAGGCGACCCTGGTGGCGCATCAGACGCTGGTCTACAGCCTGGCGCCGGAAGCGCGCAGCCGCCTGAACGCGTTGCTGTTTACCGTGGTGTTTATCGGCATGGCGACCGGCGCCGCGCTGGGCAGCCTGGCGCTGGCGCGCTGGGGCTGGAACGGCGTTGTGACCCTTGCCACACTGGCCGGCGCCGCAAGCTTCGCGCTTCGCCTGGCGAGCCGCCATCTGAAGAACTGATCCCGCTTTCGCGCTCTTGTGCCAGGATTATACGTAATCTTCAGGGAAAACGGAGCGTTATGAACTTTCTCGCCTGGATGGCGGCGACCGGCTGCCTTCTGTTATTAATGTCGCTGGCTTCGGGGTGGATCCACCGCGGGCCAGTAACCTCGTTTGGGCTTTATCTGCTCGCCGGGATCCTCTGCGGACCCTGGGTATTCGACGTCGTACAGATTGATATTCTGAAACATTCGGAAGCAGCCGCGCATATTACCGAAATCACCATGGCAGCCTCGCTGTTTATTACCGGACTCAAGCTGCGCCTGCCGCTGCGCGCGCACAGCTGGCGGCTCGGGATGCGGCTCGCCTTTCCGGCGATGCTGCTGACGGTCGGCGGCATGACGCTGCTGGCGCACTGGCTGGTGGGCTTCGACTGGCCGCTGGCGCTGGCGTTCGGCGCTATCGTCGCGCCGACCGATCCGGTGCTGGCGAGCCTGATCTCCGTCAACGACGCGCGCGACGATGACGCGCTGCGCGTGGCGCTCTCCAGCGAAGCGGGCATGAACGACGGCTCGGCGCTGCCGCTGCTGATCCTGGCGCTGCTGCTGTTTAACGGTGAAAGCCTGACCTGGAGCAGCTTTGGACACTGGACCGCCGTCGAGGTGATCTGGGGCATCGGCGGCGGCCTGGGGCTGGGCTTTCTGTTCGGCCGTCTTGTTGGCGTGCTGGCGACGCGGCTGCGCAACGCGCACGGCGATGTGGCGCCCAGCGACTTTCTCGCGCTGGCGCTGATCGCGCTCAGCTATGCGGCGGCGGAAGCGCTGGGCGCGTCCGGCTTTCTGGCGACTTTCGCCGCAGGCGTCGGGCTGCGCCGCGCCGAGCTGCGCGTTTTCAAAAGTTTTCCCCCGGAAGAGCTGAGCGAAGAGCAGCGGGTGCTGCCCGCCGAGGCGCTGGTCAATCCCAACAACCGTCTGGAGCATGCGGGCGAAAACGGCAATATGGTGAAATCGGTCGGGCTGGTCGTCAGCGATGCGCTCTCTTTTGGTGATACGATTGAGCGTTTGCTGGCGGCGGCGATGATGGTGGTGCTGGGCGTGACGCTGGCCCACCACTGGAACCTCGACGGCGTTCTGTTGGGACTGGCATTATTTATCGTGGTGCGTCCGCTGGCGGTATGGCTGACGACGCTGCGCTGCGGCATTCCGGTGGTGCGACGCCTGCTGATAGGCTGGCTGGGTATTCGCGGTATCGGCAGTATTAACTACATCGCCTTCGCCTGGGTACACGGCATGGCGGGCCAGCAGGCGGAAACAATGGTTGATATGGCGCTGACACTGGTGGTGTGCAGCATCGTAATTCATGGCGTGACGGTGACGCCGCTGCTGAACTGGCGCTCGGCGCGCCTTTCCGCCCGGCAGAACGAAGAGTAGGCCGTCACAGGTTAAAACAGGAGTGGATATGAAAAAGTCGTTATTGATTTTACTGGGGATGCTGACTTCATCGGCCGCGCTGGCCGCTGACGATGGCACCAACATCCCGCAGGAAAATGTTTATGCCAGCAAGCTGTGCCATATCGTCAGCGGGGAAACTCAGGTCGGCACCGCGGATTCCTACGTGCAGAAAATGAAAAGCTACACGGCGATGAGCAAGTCCCCCAGCGCAATGAATCAGCCGTCGTTCGACGAGGATATCGCGAACGAGGTGGCAAATGCCTGGCTGCAGCTGGGAGAAGAGGAGCGGGGGAAACTTCGCGCCGACGAACAGCAGTGCGAGCAGACGGTTATGACGCAGTTCCAGCAGGAAGATTAAGCCTTTTTTCTGCTCTGCATAAACGCGCCATCAGGGCGCGTTTTTTTGTGGCATTTTTCCCCAGATTGCGTACATAATCGCCAGCAATTGATACAGGTCACATAATAACAGCGCCGCCGCAGGCAGGCGCGTCTGAATCAGCGTACTGGCATTGACTCAACGGGCATCATGATCACGCGTCGACATTTTCTTTTGGGGTCCGGGGTCCTTCTCCTTTCTATGACCGCAGGCAAACTCTTTGCCCGCGATGAAGTCATTCCGCTGTGGCCGGACGAGCCGCCGGGCGGCGGCGGCCCGTCCGGGCCGCTGCGCGTGAACAAGCACGGCTCCTGGTCCAATATCGTCAGTCCGGCGATCCAGCGGTTTAAACCGGAAAACCCCAACGGGGAAGCTGTGCTGATCGCGGCGGGCGGCGGCTATAAATTTATCGGCATGGGGCGCGAAGCCTGGCCGGTGGCGCGCTGGCTGAACAGCAACGGTTATACCGCCTATGTGCTGAGCTATCGGCTGCCGGAAGAGAAGTGGCAGGCGGGGCATCTTGCGCCGCTGCAGGACGCGCAGCGCGCCATTCGTCTGGTGCGTTCGTTTGAGCGTAAAGTGCATCTGCTGGGTTTTTCTGCCGGCGGACACCTGCTCGGCATGGCGGCGGCGCGGCCAGATTTCCGCTCCTACGAGATTCAGGATGAGCTGGATAATGTGGTGCCGAAAGCCGACAGCGTCGGCTTGATCTATCCGGTAATTACTCTGGAAGCGCCCTATACCCATACCACCACGCACCGCATTCTGGTAGGCAACGACGCGACGCCGGCGGAAGAGGCGAACTGGTCGGTACAGAATTACGTAACCCGCAACTATCCGCCCACCTTTCTGGCGCAGGCGGAGGATGACCACATCTCTAACCCTCACAACACCGAGCTGATGCGCGATACCTGTCGGCGCAACCGCGTGCCGGTCGAGCTGATAGAGATCAGCCGCGGCGGCCACGGTTTCGGCCTTGGCACAGCCGGTACGCCTGCCGCTTTGTGGGATCAGGCCTACGCGCGCTGGCTCGATCGCCTCGGCTAATCAGGTCAGCACCCGGCGGTTGTCGGGTTGCAGCGACGGCGGCAGCGGGAAGTCGTCGTTCATTTCCCGCAGGCTACGCTCAATGCCGATGCACAGCGCGTTGAGCGGCAAATCATTGGCCTCGACGCCGAAGGGATCTTCCAGTTCTTCCGACACTGATTCCAGCGCCAGAAAGGTGTAGGAGATAAACATCGAGACCAGCGGCGTCATGCCGTGCAGATCGCTCACCAGCGCAAACGGCAATAGCGTGCAAAACAGCGAGACCGTGCGGTGCAGGATCAGCGAGTAGGCAAAGGGGATCGGCGTTGAGGCGATGCGCTCACAGCCGCCCAGCACCAGCGACAGGTGGTTAAGGTTCTCATCCATGCTCTGCCAGAGGATATCGGACACCTTGCCTTGCTGACGCTGTTCGCCCAGCCATTTGCCCATGCACAGCAGCGCACGGCTGGCGGGCATCGGGCTGTTGATCACTTCCTCGCGCCAGCGTAACGGCAGCAAACGCATCAAATCTTCATGCGGATCGCTGTTGCGTAGCTGATGCTTCATGCTGTAGCTGAACGCCATCTGCAGCGCCGCAAACTCATGCGCTTTCTCCGCGTCCAGCGGCACGCTCTTTACCTGACGCAGCAGCGAGCGATGGGTGATAAGCATGCTTCCCCAGAGCGTGCGCGCTTCGGTAAAACGCGCATAGCTGGCGTTGTTGCGAAAGCCGAGAAAGATCGCCAGCGCCACGCCGAGCAGGCTGAAGGGCGCGGTAGTAAGATGGACGCTGAGCGATTCGTACCATTGAAAGCAGACGATGGCGATAATCGACATCACCAGGTTTAACGACAGGCGGAAACCGATTTTCGGCAACACCGAACCGTGCCAGCCCAGCAGCCGACGGAACCAGTGCTGATAAGGACGAACAATCATATTGAATGCGATGCGAAGGTTATTTTTGTGTTTTAAGCCTACGCCGACAGAAGATTGAAGGCGAGTTTTCGCGTGCTTTTTCCGTTTCCATCTTAAAAATCTTTTACATATCAGTCTTCTAAAATAAACTTCAACAACTTGTAAAATTCTTTCCGTTATCTCTTAACGGCCAGGCTACGTAAAGTTCATCTCAACGGAAACACAACATTCATCCCCTTGAGAGGAACACAATAATGTCTAAATTCGACCTGCTGGACCCGCAAAACTCAACGCTGATTTTCATCGACCACCAGCCGCAGATGTCTTTTGGCGTCGCAAATATCGATCGTCAGCAGCTTAAAAATAATACCGTTGCCCTGGCCAAGGCAGGAAAAATCTTTAACGTGCCGGTGATTTATACCTCGGTCGAAACCGAAAGCTTTAGCGGCTATATCTGGCCGGAACTGCTGGCGGTACATCCAGAGTCGAAGCCGATCGAACGTACCTCAATGAATTCATGGGAAGACGCGCAGTTTGTCGAAGCGGTTGAGAAAACCGGGCGCAAAAAGCTGATTATCTCCGCGCTCTGGACCGAGGTCTGTCTGACGTTTCCGGCGCTGATGGCAATGAAAGAGGGCTATGAGGTGTATGTGGTGACGGATACGTCCGGCGGCACCAGCGTGGACGCCCATGAGCGCTCGGTGCAGCGTATGGTGCAGGCTGGCGCCATTCCGGTCACCTGGCAGCAGGTACTGCTTGAGTACCAGCGCGACTGGTCACGCAAAGAGACCTACGACGCGGTGATGGATCTGGTGCGCGAACACAGCGGCGCGTACGGCATGGGTGTGGATTACGCCTATACCATGGTGCACAAGGCGCCAGCGCGCCAGGCCTGAATGCCTCTCTCTTCTTGCCAGGCTAGTTAGTCAGGCAGCAGCGTAAAATTCATTTTCAACAGTGAAGGCCCAGTCTGGGCTTTCACTGTGCTGTTTCTGGTTTACAGGTGTAGATAGCGGGCGCTGGCGCGCTTAGCGGTATCGCGAATGACTGTTTTTTCAGACGCAGGAAAGATGAAGAGAGAACAGAAGGGGGCGCACTGATGACTATTGCAGAACAGCTAAAACAGGAAGGGCGTAAAGAAGAAAAGTTAGAGGGCAAGCCTGAAGCCAGACTCGAGGTTGCGTGCAGCCTGCTGAAAATGAATATGCCGCGCGAGCAATTTTACAAGCCACCGGGCTGACAGAAGAGCAGCTGAGTCGCATTCAGGCAGATTGATGGACGCCTGAAACCCTGCCAACAAACAGACATAGCAAAAACCGGCTCGCTAAAAGTCAAAAGCCCGCCGAAAGCGGGCTTTGTGATGCGTGCCTGACCAGGCTATACGCCTCTGTTAGCGCATAGTGACAAACTCTTCTGCCGCGGTCGGGTGGATCGCCACCGTATTGTCGAAGTCTTTTTTGGTCGCGCCCATTTTCAGCGCTACCGCGAAGCCTTGCAGCATCTCATCCATACCTGAACCGATACCGTGAATGCCGACGATTTTCTCATCCGCACCGACGCATACCAGCTTCATGCGGCACGGCTGACGGTGCTGCGTGACGGCGGTATACATGGCGGTGAAGGAGGATTTATACACTTTTACCTGGTCATCGCCATACTGCTCGCGCGCCTGCGGCTCGGTAAGGCCGACGGTGCCGATCGGCGGGTGGCTGAATACCACGGTCGGAACGTTGCTGTAATCCAGATGCTCGTCCGGCTTGTTGTTAAACAGGCGCTCCGAGAGACGGCGCCCCGCCGCAACCGCAACCGGCGTCAGCTCTACTGCGCCGGTATTATCGCCCACCGCATAGATACCGCTGATGTTGGTGTTCTGATACTTGTCGACGTTGATATAGCCTTTCTCGTTCAGCTCCACGCCGGTTACCGCCAGATTCAGGTTATCGGTCGCCGGTTCGCGGCCGATCGCCCATACCAGGCAGTCTACGGTCTGTTCGCGCCCGTCTTCCAGCTGCAGCGTCAGGCTGCCGTCGGCGTTCTTGATTACCGCTTTCGGCACCGCATGGGTGTGCAGCGTCGGGCCTTCGGCGTTCATGACTTCTACCAGCGTGTCGGTGATCAGCGGATCGAAGCTGCGCAGCGGCGCGTGCTTACGCACAAACAGATGCGTTTCTGAGCCCAGCGCGTTGACCACGCCCGCCAGTTCAACGGCGATATAGCCTGCGCCGATCACTGCGGTACGCTTCGGCAGCGCGTCCAGCTCAAAGAAACCGTCAGAGTCGATGCCGTACTCGGCACCCGGCACCGCTGGATGGCTCGGACGGCCGCCCGTGGCGATCAAAATATGATCGGCGGTAATGCGCTCGCCGTTGACTTCCACCGTATGGGCGTCAACAAAGCGGGCGAAGCCTTTGATTACGTCGACATTATTTTTACCCAGCACGTTGTCGTAGGAGGTGTGGATGCGGTCGATATAGGCGCTGCGGTTTTTCACCAGCGTCTTCCAGTCGAAATGGTTTACCGTCGTATCGAAGCCGTAATCCGGACCGTACAGGTGGATAGCCTCAGCGATCTGCGCCGCATGCCACATCACTTTCTTCGGAACACAACCCACATTTACGCAGGTGCCGCCCAGCTCTTTGGCTTCGATCAGCGCGCATTTCTGGCCATACATGGCGGCACGGTTAATCGAGGCGATACCGCCGCTGCCGCCGCCAATGGCGAGATAGTCATAATGTCGTGTCATGGTGTGTCCATCCGGTTGCAAGAGTTTGGTCGGGATTGTAACGCTGAGAGCCGAAACGGCGCAAAGATTGCGCCTATGATTGTAATAGGGTTGAATTCTCCCATTACTGACAGGGAAGCATAGCATGCAGCTTACATTTCTCGGCACGGGCGCCGGCGCGCCTGGCCTGCAACGCAACGTCACCTCCATCGCTTTTACCTGGTCGTCGCGCGGCGATACCTGGCTATTCGACTGCGGCGAAGGGACGCAGCTCCAGTACATGCGTTCGCCGCTTAAGCCGAGCCGCATGAACAAAATTTTCATCACGCATCTGCACGGCGATCATATTTTCGGCCTGCCTGGGTTGCTGACCAGCCGCTCTATGGGCGGCATCACCGAGCCGCTGACCATTTACGGGCCGGAAGGCATCAAACGCTTTGTCGAAACGGCGCTGTCGCTGAGCGGCTCCTACACCGACTATCCGCTGGAGATTATTGAGATCGAGGCGGGTCTGGTGCTTGACGACGGCGAGTTCCGCGTCAGCGCCTGGCCGCTGCTGCATCCAGTACCCTGTTTCGGCTACCGGATTGAACAGCACGATAAGCCGGGGTTTCTCGACGCGGCGCGTCTGAAAGAGGAGGGCGTGCCGCGCGGTCCCTGGTATCAGCAGCTAAAAGCGGGAGAGGCCGTGACGCTGGAGGATGGCCGGGTGATTAACGGCGCGGATTATCTTGGCCCGGCGACCCGAGGCAAAACCCTGGCGATTTTCGGCGATACCGCGCCGACGCCGATGGCGCTGCAGCTGGCGGCCGATGTCGATCTGATGGTGCATGAAACCACGCTGGAGGCGGCCTTGCAGGAGAAGGCCAACGGACGCGGCCACTCCACGACGCTGCAGGCGGCACAGGTGGCGAAAGAAGCGGGCGCAAAGCGCCTTATCGCCACGCATTTCAGTTCGCGCTATCTGCCGCGCGATATGCCGCGTTTGCTGGAGGAGTGCCGCTCGGTATTTCCGAATACCGAGCTGGCACAGGATCTGGCAGTGTTTACGCTGTAAAACCTGACGGGCTTATTCCGGTACGATCTGCGTCACGCTGGTGTGGCCGGTTCCGGCAGGCACCAGCTTCTGGTGCAGCCAGGGCAGCAGATCGTTCATCTGCTGCGCCAGCTTCCATGGCGGGTTGACGACAATCATGCCCGATGCGGTCATGCCGCGCTGATCGCTGTCGGGACGGACCGCCAGCTCAATCTGCAGAATATTGCGGATGCCGGTCGCTTCGAGGTCGCGCAGCATATGCTTGATCTGCTGACGCAGCACCACCGGATACCAGAGCGCGAAAACGCCGGTAGCGAAGCGCTTGTGGCCTTCATGGATCGCTTTCACCACCGCCTGATAGTCGCTTTTCAGCTCGTAAGGCGGATCGATCAGGATCAGACCGCGACGGGTCGGCGGCGGCAGTTTCGCCTTCAGCTGCTGATAGCCGTCGGCGCGCTCTACGCGGGCGCGGCTGTCCTTCAGGAACTCACCGCGCAGCAGCGGGAAATCGCTGGGGTGCAGCTCAGTAAGCTGCAGTTTATCCTCTGCACGCAGCAGATAGCGCGCGATAAGCGGCGAGCCGGGATAGTAGCGCAGCGTACCGCCGGGATTGAGATCGCGAATGGCGTTGAGGTAAGGCTTGAGCAGGTCCGGCGCGTCCGGCTGCTGCCAGATACGGGCGATGCCTTCCAGATATTCGCCGGTCCGTTCGGCGTGTTCGCCGCTCAGCAGATAGCGGCCTGCGCCGGCATGGCTGTCGAGGTAGAGGAACGGTTTTTCTTTCTCTTTCAGCGCGCTGATGATCAGGCTCTGTACGGTGTGTTTCAGCACGTCGGCATGGTTGCCGGCGTGAAAACTGTGGCGATAGCTCAGCATAACAGTGGGGATTCCGCGGTTGCGTAAAAAGGCGTACTGCAAGTAAGCGGGATTATACCTGCTGAAGGCGAAAAATGCTGGCCGATTCTCCGTCGCGAACCTTCCCGAGTCGATTCTTCGCCGCTCAGCCTGGGTGGCATTGATTTTCGCTACACTTAGCCGCATGTTAGTACGATTGCGTTGCGCGCCCCGCGCGCCCCATACATTGAACAAGGACTGCGCTATGACCAATCCATTACTCCAGCCTTTTACGCTGCCGCCTTTCTCCGCCATTCAGCCTGAACATGTGGTGCCCGCCGTGACCGAGGCGCTGAACGAGTGCCGCGCGGCGGTGGAAAAAGTTGTGGCTCAGGGCGCGCCTTATACCTGGGAAAACCTGGTGCAGCCGCTGGCGGAAGTCGACGATCGTCTCGGCCGTATCTTCTCGCCGGTAAGCCACCTTAACTCGGTGAAAAACAGCCCGGAGCTGCGTCAGGCCTATGAACAGACGCTGCCGCTGCTCTCAGAGTACAGCACTTGGGTCGGTCAGCATGAAGGGCTGTATCAGGCCTATCGCAACCTGAAAGAGGGCGAGAACTTCGCTACGCTCGACGTGGCGCAGCAGAAAGCGGTAGACAACGCGCTGCGCGATTTCGAGCTCTCCGGCATCGGCCTCGATAAAGAGAAGCAGCAGCGCTATGGCGAAATCGCCGCGCGCCTCTCCGAGCTGGGTTCGGCCTACAGCAACAACGTGCTGGACGCGACCATGGGCTGGAGCAAGCTGATCACCGACGAAAGCGAGCTCTCCGGTATGCCGGAAAGCGCGCTGGCGGCGGCGAAAGCGCAGGCCGAAGCCAAAGAGCAGGAAGGCTGGCTGCTGACGCTGGATATTCCAAGCTATCTGCCGGTTATGACCTACTGCGATAACGCTGCGCTGCGTGAAGAGATGTATCGCGCCTATTCGACCCGCGCTTCCGATCAGGGCCCGAACGCCGGTAAATGGGATAACGGTCCGATTATGGCGGAAGAGCTGGCGCTGCGTCATGAGCTGGCGCAGCTGCTGGGCTTCGATTCCTACGCCGATAAATCGCTGGCCACCAAGATGGCGGAAAACCCGGCGCAGGTGCTCGACTTCCTGAACGATCTGGCGAAACGCGCCCGTCCGCAGGCGGAAAAAGAGCTGGCACAGCTGCGCGCGTTTGCCGAGAAAGAGTACGGCGTCAGCGAGCTGAATCCGTGGGATCTCACCTACTACGGCGAAAAGCAGAAGCAGCATCTCTACACCATCAGCGATGAACAGCTGCGTCCTTACTTCCCGGAAGCGCGCGCCGTCAATGGCCTGTTTGAGGTGGTGAAGCGCATCTACGGCATCACGGCTAAAGAGCGTACCGACGTGGACGTTTACCATCCCGACGTGCGTTTCTTCGACCTGTTTGATGAGAGCGGCGAGCTGCGCGGCAGCTTCTACCTCGATCTCTACGCGCGTGAGCATAAGCGCGGTGGGGCCTGGATGGATGACTGCGTCGGCCAGATGCGTAAAGCAGACGGCACGCTGCAAAAGCCGGTCGCCTATCTGACCTGCAACTTTAACCGTCCGGTGAATGGCAAACCCGCGCTGTTTACCCATGATGAAGTGACCACGCTGTTCCATGAGTTCGGCCACGGTCTGCATCATATGCTGACGCGCATCGAAACCCCCGGCGTTTCCGGCATCAGCGGTGTGCCGTGGGATGCGGTTGAACTGCCGAGCCAGTTTATGGAGAACTGGTGCTGGGAGCCGGATGCGCTGGCCTTTATCTCCGGCCACTATGAAACCGGCGAACCGCTGCCAAAAGAGCTGCTCGACAAGATGCTGGCGGCGAAAAACTACCAGGCGGCGCTGTTTATCCTGCGCCAGCTGGAGTTCGGCCTGTTCGACTTCCGCCTGCACGCCGAGTTCGATCCGGCGAAAGGCGCGCAGATCCTTGAGACCCTGCGCGAAGTGAAAAAGCTGGTGGCCGTGGTGCCGAGCCCGGAATGGGGCCGTTTCCCGCACGCTTTCAGCCATATCTTCGCCGGCGGCTATGCGGCGGGCTACTACAGCTATCTGTGGGCGGATGTGCTGGCGGCGGACGCCTATTCGCGTTTCGAAGAAGAGGGCATTTTCAACCGCCAGACCGGCCAGTCCTTCCTCGACAACATCCTGACGCGCGGCGGTTCGGAAGAGCCGATGGAGCTGTTCAAGCGCTTCCGCGGTCGTGAGCCGAAGCTGGACGCGATGCTGGACCATTACGGCATCAAGGGATAACGGTTGCAGTGAAAATCTGTTTGATTGATGAATCGGGCGCCGGTGACGGCGCCTTGTCGCATCTGGCGCAGCGCTGGCAGCTTGAACATGACGAAGCCTGCGTGCTGGCGCTGGTGCAGACGCCGACCCACCTTGAGCTGCGCAAGCGCGACGAGCCGAAGCTGGGCGGCATCTTTGTCGACTTCGTCTCCGGCGCGATGGCGCATCGTCGTCGCTTCGGTGGCGGGCGCGGCGAAGCGGTGGCGAAAGCGGCTGGCGTTAAAGGTGATTATCTGCCGGACGTGGTAGACGCGACCGCCGGGTTAGGGCGCGACGCCTTTGTGCTGGCGGCTATCGGCTGCCGCGTGCGCATGCTGGAGCGCCATCCGGTGGTGGCGGCACTGCTGGAGGATGGGCTGCAGCGCGGCTACCAGGACGAAGAGATTGGCGGCTGGCTGCGCGACAGGCTGACGCTGATCCATGCGCCGAGCGCGCAGGCGCTTGGTGATATTACGCCTGCGCCGGACGTGGTTTATCTCGACCCGATGTATCCGCACCGGCAGAAGAGCGCGATGGTGAAAAAAGAGATGCGGGTGTTTCAGTCGCTGGTAGGGGCGGATGAAGACGCCGACGCGCTGCTGGAGCCCGCGCGTCGTCTGGCGAAGAAGCGTATTGTGGTGAAGCGTCCTGACTATGCGCCGCCGCTGGCAGGCGTCGCGACGCAGTCGGCGGTAGTGACCAAAAGCCATCGCTTCGATATCTATCCGCCGCTCGGCCAGTAGGGCAGCAAGCCGGAAAGTAAAGCCGTCTGTTACCTGAGTCAGCAGAGTGACGAGGGAAGTTAATTTACCTGTAATGGCGTTCAGGCCAGAGGCAGGGTAAAACAGGTCAGGCTGAAAAAAGCCGGTTCTCGCCGGCTTTTTTCTGCTGTTATTCGTCGTCCGCGTCGCGCAGCGGAACAATCAGCATATCGATATGCACGGTGTTGATCAGCTGGCGCGCCGACGACATCAGCTTGCTCCAGAAATCCTGATGATGGCCGCACACTACCAAATCCACATCATATTTTTTAATCGCATCGACCAGCACCTGGCCGAGATCGCCGCTGCCGCTCAGGGTTTCGCTAATAGGATAACCTGCCGCATCCGACAGCCCGCGCAGCGCAGTGTGCGTCTCTTCCGAGATGCGCTTCTGCATATCGCCCAGATTAACGTCAATCAGGCCGGTATAGAGATCGGAATAGTTCACGTCGACGTGAATCAGCGAAATTTTGGCGTCGTAGGGGCGCGCCAGCGAAACGGCTTTATCCACCAGTAGCTGGCTTTCGGGAGAAAGGTCTACCGCAATCAGGATATGTTTATAAGCCATGATATAACTCCTTTCACAAGATTCAGGATGGCGACCTGTCTTCCTCTCGCGTCATTGCCTGCGCAATCCTTTACGCGAACGGGCGATGCCTGTCACCAGATGTGTGCTGTCGGTGCTCCCGACAGATAGTTATTATGCCTTTAGTATAGCGGTGACGGATAACAAATGCTCCCGTACGCGCTTCGGTTGTGAATGAGATCAAGGCTTATCGCGTTTTTCGCTCGCGGCGAACGAAAATCATCGCTGGAAAAGAGTTAAAAATTTCTCCTACACTACAAATTAACGGTGGTACTCGTCTGGTGCCGACCGCGTATGTTTGCCAAAAAAAACAGATCTGTTCAGGTCATTCAGTGGTCGGCTTTTTCCCGTAGAGCATAAGGCGCAGCCGCGCTTAACCTGTCTCTGCGGCTCCAGTCGGGAGGGGAATATGATCAGCACTATCGCGCTTTTCTGGGCTCTTTGTGTGGTATGTATTGTGAATATGGCGCGCTACTTTTCGTCTTTGCGCGCGCTGCTGGCGGTGCTGCGAGGCTGTGATCCCTTACTCTATCAGTACGTCGACGGGGCCGGTTTCTTTACGTCGCACGGCCAGCCGAGCAAACAGGTGCGGCTGGTGCGTTATATCTGGGCAAAACGCTATCTCGACCATCACGACGAAGAGTTTATTCGTCGCTGCGAGCGGGTTCGCGGTCAGTTTATCTTAACCAGCGCCTTATGCGGCTTAGTGATCCTCAGCCTGATTTGCCTGGCGATCTGGCATTAGAAATAAAAAAGGGCGACTTGCGTCGCCCTTGATACTGGAGCCTGTTACACCAGCTTCAGCGCCAGCCAGTAAAGGCATCCCGACAGCAGAATACACACCGGCAGCGTAAAGACCCACGCCATGGCGATATTCTTGATGGTGCGGCTCTGCAGTCCGCCGCCGTCCACCAGCATGGTGCCCGCGACCGACGACGACAGGATATGCGTGGTGGAAACCGGCATACCCGTGTAGCTGGCGATACCAATCGAGACCGCTGCGGTAACCTGCGCCGACATGCCCTGCGCGTAGGTCATGCCTTTTTTACCAATCTTTTCGCCAATGGTAGTGGCGACGCGACGCCAGCCGATCATGGTGCCGATGCCGAGCGCCAGCGCGACCGCCATAATAATCCACACCGGCGCGTACTCGATGGTGCCCAGCAGATCGGTTTTCAGCTTGCCGAGGAAGCGTTGATCGTCGGCGCTGGTTTCCGGCAGCTTGGCCGCTTTATCGGCGGTATCGGCGATGCACAGCAGCAGGCGACGCATCTGGCTGCGCTGCTCGACGGTAAGCTGCTCATAGCTCTGCAGATTGTTATTCAGCAGGTTCTGCGCATGCTGAACCGCCTGCAGCGCACGGGCGCTGTCGCAGTGGAACTGCTGCGGGCCGGACGGCGTCTCTTCTGGCGTCGGCAGGGCAGGCGGCGCCATCTGAATGATGTGCGTCAGCGCCTCGCTGTGCTGCTGATAATACTGCTCAAGGTGATTGACCGCGTCGCGCGTACGCGTGATGTCGTAACCGCTGGCGTTCATATTGACCACGAAACCAGCGGGTGCGACGCCAATCAGCACCAGCATAATCAGGCCGATGCCTTTCTGGCCGTCGTTAGCGCCGTGCGAGTAGCTGACGCCGATCGCCGAGACGATCAGAGCGATACGCGTCCAGAAGGGCGGTTTTTTCTTACCGTCGATCTTCTCGCGGTCAGCGGGGGTCATATGGATGCGCGCGCGCTTTTTGGTGCTGCTCCAGTAGCGACGCAGCAGGAAAATCAGGCTGCCTGCGATGATCAGACCAACAATCGGCGACAGAATCAGCGACAGGAAGATATTGATTACTTTGGGGATATTCAGCGCATCGATCACCGAGGTGCCGGTCATCAGCGCGTTGGTGAGACCGATGCCGATAATCGCGCCAATCAGCGTATGCGAACTGGAGGCCGGCAGACCGAGATACCAGGTGCCAAGGTTCCAGATAATCGCGGCCAGCAGCATGGAAAAGACCATCGCCAGGCCATGCGCAGAGCCAACATTCAATAACAGATCGGTAGGAAGCATATGCACGATAGCGTAAGCGACGCTTAAGCCACCAAGCAGGACGCCAAGGAAGTTAAATACGCCCGCCATCACCACAGCAAGCTGTGCGCGCATCGCGCGGGTATAAATAACCGTCGCCACTGCGTTGGCCGTGTCGTGAAAGCCATTGATTGCTTCATAAAACAATACAAACAGCAGGGCAAGAACCAATAACAGGCCGGTACTGAGGTCAAGACCAGCGAACAAATGTAGCATAAACATTACGCCATTTTTGAGGACATGAGCGCGGCGCATTATCTGCGACAATGCACGGTATGGGAAAGCAAAATATAGCCTTGTTTTGACTTAAGAATGTCTTAAATCACCTGGTTTCGCCTAAAAGTGTCTTAAAATTAGGCATTTACAATATGACATAATTACGACAACTTTTTGACGCTGGCGTCATGCAGAGCAGACCTCTACAATCAGCGCCTCTTAAGACAGGCAGGGCGAACGCAGTGGAAAAGTTTGACGTTATTATTATCGGCGCCGGTGCGGCGGGACTGTTTTGCGCGGCGCAGGCCGGGCAGCGAGGCCGACGCGTGCTGTTGCTGGATAACGGCAAAAAGCCCGGGCGCAAGATTCTGATGTCAGGCGGTGGTCGCTGCAACTTCACCAATATGTACACCGATCCCGCCGCCTATCTCTCGCACAATCCCCACTTCTGCAAATCGGCGCTGGCGCGCTATACCCAGTGGGATTTTATCGATCTGGTTAACCGCCACCATATTGCGTATCACGAAAAGACGCTGGGCCAGCTCTTTTGCGACGACTCGGCGGCGCAGATTGTCGATATGCTGATGGCGGAGTGCGAAAAAGGCCAGGTCACGCTGCGCCTGCGCAGCGAGGTGCTGAGCGTCGCGCGTGAAGAGGCGGGCTATACGCTACAGCTTAACGGCGCGACGGTTCAGGCGGAGAAGCTGGTGATCGCCAGCGGCGGTTTATCTATGCCGGGCCTCGGCGCATCGCCTTTCGGCTATAAGATTGCCGAACAGTTCGGCCTGAAGGTCTACCCGACACGCGCCGCGCTGGTGCCGTTTACCCTGCATAAGCCGCTGCTTGAACGGTTACAGACCCTTTCCGGCGTCGCGCTCGATACCACAATCGAAGCGCAGGACGGCACGCTCTTTAAAGAGGCGATGCTGTTTACCCATCGCGGTCTTTCCGGTCCGGCGGTCCTGCAAATTTCCAGCTACTGGCAGCCGGGCGAGCACATTACCGTTAACCTGTCGCCCGCCACCTCGCTCGATGACTTCATCAACGCGCAGCGCGAGGCGCATCCGAACCTGAGCCTGAAAAACAGCCTGGCGAAGCTGTTGCCGAAACGTCTGGTAGAAGTGCTGCAGGAGATGAAGCTGGTGCCGGACGTGACGCTGAAGCAGCTCAACAGCAAACAACAGGCTGAACTGGCGCAGACGTTACATCAGTGGCGCGTGCAGCCGAACGGCACCGAAGGCTACCGCACCGCGGAGGTAACGCTGGGCGGCGTCGATACCACGCAGCTCTCGTCGAAGACCATGGAGGCGCGGGATGTGCCGGGGCTCTATTTTATCGGCGAAGTGGTGGACGTCACCGGCTGGCTGGGCGGCTATAACTTTCAGTGGGCGTGGAGTTCAGCCTGGGCGTGTGCGCAGGCGCTGTAATGGCTTTATTCGGCGTCAATCCTCCCTTTCTGGCTCTGCCGCAGCCGGTGTGACGCTGCGCTGAAAACGCCAGCCAGCGATAAATCCTCTCGCCGCCATAGCGCGGCTTCTCCTTGTTCCGCTGACCAGCCGCTTCGCTAATCCTCTTAGCCGCACTACTTTTAGACTAATCCGCCTGGCGCGTTTGCCGCCTGGATTTCATACTTCTGATTTACCACAGAGGAGATCCGCCCCCAATGCTCACCTTTATGCGTTCCCTGTTTTCCAGCCCCGAAAGCTTTATCAGAGGCATGTCGCGTCAGGATTTAAATGATTCCATCGCCGATGGCGAGCGCATCATTATCGACGAAGACGGCAACGCTTCGGTAAACGTGCTGAGTGAGGAAGTGCATGAGGATTTCGCCCGCCACATCGAAACGCTAAAAGGAGTTTAAGATGGGTACGGCGATATTCATGGTGCTGATGGTATGCGGCTACTGGTACACCAGCCGCGATCTCTCCAGCCGTTTTAAAATCCGTCGCAGCTTCGGCTGGGATGTCTATTTTCTGGTGGCGCTCTACGGCTGCATCTTCGTCCTGCAGGGGATGCTGGCGACGGCCATTATCTGGCTGCTGCTGCTAATTATCTCCAGTACTGCCAACGCGTTGCATCTGGTGCCCGGCGAACATCTGCGCTGGCAGATGGAGTTTATGAACTGGAGCTTTCTCGGCATTCAGGCCCCGGTCGTAGTGATGCTCGCTTTTGCAGTACTGTTCTGTATGTACCGGTCAAACTGGTCAGCGAGCGCGCGCCTTAACAGCAGCGGTCGTAAAGATCTCTACCAGCAGCTCTCAAAATCCAATGGCGTCGAACAGCTGCTCTACCAGTGCATGCAGGAGGGGGAGCTGGCGTGGATCACCCTGAAGTCGCGCCGCATCTATATTGGTATGGTGCATGCCGCCACCTTTGAGTATGAAAATACCGCGAATATCGTGATCATTCCCATGCTCAGCGGCTACCGCGACAGTAAAACGCTCAGCATGTCGATAGAGCATAACTACAGCCGCTGGTATGCCGAACACGGCATCACGCTGACCTCCGAGCCCAAAAACGCCATGGCGTTTCGTAAAGTGCTGATGGTGGATCAGATTGAGAGCCTGTCGCTGTTCGATCCGGCCAGCGCCAGTTCGCTGGCCATGACTCACCACGACGGCGTGCCGATGGAAGTGCACGGCTCCTTTACTCCACATTCTCCGCCGTAAACAGCCGTAAGGCGACTTTGCCGTCCTGATAGGTATCGGGCTGGTAGCCGCTCTCCAGGTGACGCAGCAGCAGTTCAATAGCCAGACGCGCGTGCTGCTGCGCATTCTGATCCAGTGCAAAGGCCAGCTCGTCATGGCGCAGCAGCTGCCGCGTAACGGAATAAAGCTCATGGGTAATATAGCCGCAACGGCCCAGAAGGTGATGGGCGCGCAGCGTTTCGCTTATGTCGCTGTTGCCCATGCCGGTATTATAGAGACCCGCAACGTGCTGCGACTGCGCCAGGCTGCTCTCCAGCAGCGTGCGGATCGTGTCGCGCTGATCGAGTCCAAACAGCACTTCGCGCAGGTGGCGCTGCGGCGCGCGCTGCATCATGACCTCGCGAAAGCCTGCGATACGCTGACGATGCGCCCAGTAATCGAAGCGACCACTCACCATAACGATATCGCCCGGTTGATGCACTACCTTGCTCATCAACAAACCGGCGGTGCGGCCTGCCTGATACTGATCGATGCCGACATGGCAAAGGCGATCCGCATCCGGCAGGTCGGTGACGATGGTGATAACCGGCACGCCGCGTTTGCGACAGAGCGCCAGCGCGCGATAGATGGGCGGATAGTCGTGGCCGAAAACGATGATGCCGTCGCGCGTGGCGCTGCGTGCGATAATACTTTGCGCCAGCTTTTCCGGCTGCGACTCCGCAGCCAGCGTTTTATGCAGCGTAATGCGCCGATAGCCCAGCTCGCCCGCCACTTCGCTAAAGTAGCGCACCAGCTGCTGAAAAAACGAGGAGCCGTTATTGCTGAGAAACACTTCTATCTGCCAGGGATGGCGATACTCTTCCGGCAGCAGCCGCTTCAGGCCGAGTTCGCGCGCGGCTTTTAATACTTTGCGCGTCGTCTCCGGCGAGACGCCGCCGCGTTCGTTTAATACCCGATCGACAGTTGCGATACCGACGCCCGCTATTTTTGCCACCATCTCAAGGGTGAGCTTTTTCATTCTTGCTCCACACATGACTCTTTTTGTCATGCTGTTACCATTACTCGCCTGCTGGCGTGCTGCCTGCAAATGAATAATAAATTCCTGAACTATCTGGCGCTATTCTATTCAGCGCGCTGAACCTTACGCCAGCTTATTTTGATGACATTTCATTTCGCTGAAAAAATGCGCGCCTGAAGAGTCAAAAAACAGGCGCGCATGAGCGTATTAATAACTTATTGAAACTTTCTACTGTCTTAAAAGTGAGAGTCAGTGAATAACACTGTAAACCCCGATGCTTTTAACTGACTGAATTATAAAAAATAGTTCTGTTAATGATGGCTTTTCATCAACGCTTCGCTTTCCGGAAACAGGTTAAAAATTTATTATTATTTTGTTGTTAATAAAAGGATTGTAATTTCAGGATATCAGCAACTCACCTCTGAACAGCACGATTTCTTCGTCGGTTAACGTAAGCGTTTAACGTGAAGTTTAATAAAAATTACTATTCTGTCGCCAGAGGGGATATTTCTGCGCGCAGTTAAAGGCCATGCTCTGAATAATTGCAGTCAGCATCGCCTTCGCATCTTCAAATAAAATTAAGCATTTAATGTGATTAATTCGTTAGCAGGGAAAATATGAAACGCAGAGAGTTTCTCACCTCCGTGGCTGCCCTGGGCGTGGCGTCGTCGCTGCCCATCGCAAAAGCTGAAACCGTCCAGGGTGGTCAACCCTGGGAACCCGGCAAAATCAACACGCCGTCTCTGCCGCGCAAAGGCGGCCTGCAATATCTTACACCGCACGAGTTCGACACTGTTGGCGCAATCGCCGAACGCTTTATTCCTGCTGACGATCTGAGCATCAGCGGTAAAGAGGCGGGCTGCGCGACCTTTATCGATCGCCAGCTGGCGGGCGATTACGGCAATGCGGTAGCCATCTACCGTCTGGGCCGCTTTGTGAAAGGCACCCCGGAGCAGGGGCCGCAGTCTCCGCTGACGCCTGCACAGCGCTATCGTCAGGGCCTCGCCGCGCTCGATGCCTGGACGCAAAAAACCTTCAACAAAGACTTTGTCGCGCTGAGCGGCGACCAGCAGGACGATCTGCTGCGCCGTATGGAAGCGAACCAGCTCGATCTCGGGCCGGAAGTCGAGACTAAAGTCTTCTTCGAACTGCTGCTGCAGAACGTGCGCGAAGGCTTTTTGTCCGATCCCATCTACGGCGGTAACAAAGACATGGCGAGCTGGAAAATGATCGGTTTTCCCGGCGCGCGCTATGACTTCCGCGACCTGATTGGCAAGAAAGGGAAGAAGCTCAACATCATCCCGACCAGCCTGATTGATAACACCCTTTGACTCTTCAGTCTGACTGAGCAGTGAGTTAACACATGCAAAATATTCGTCCAAAAGCTGACGCTGTGATCGTCGGCCTGGGTTGGTGCGGCTCGTTGATTGCCGAAGAGCTGACCCGCGCTGGCCTGAACGTGGTCGCCATCGAACGCGGCCCCTGGTTTGAAACCGCCACTGATTTTCCGCCCTCTATCGACACCGATGAACTGCGCTGGGATACCCGCCGCAGCATGCTGCTGCCCCCTGCGGTAGAAACCACCACGTTCCGTAATAATCGCACGGAGACCGCGCTGCCGACGCGCGAATGGAACCTGAACGAGCTGGGCTATAACGTCGGCGGCTCCGGCACTCACTGGGCCGGTATGGCCTGGCGCTTTACGCCGTGGGATTTCCAGCCTTATACCCAGACGGTTGAGCGCTACGGCAAGCAGCAGATCGCCAAAGGGCTGATTCTGCAGGACTGGGGCGTGACCTACGACGAACTGGAGCCTTTTTACGATCGTTTCGAGAAGATCGCTGGCGTTTCCGGTAAAGCGGGCAAGCTTAACGGCGAGATCATTCCCGACGGCAACCCCTTCGAAGGCAACCGCAGCAGCGACTATCCGCTGCCGCCGCTGGAGAGCACGCGCCTGACCGATCTGTTCCGCGACGCGGCGAAATCCCTTGGCCAGCATCCCTTTATGGTGCCTGCCGGACAGACCTCGCGCGCCTACGTTAACCCGCTCGGCGTCCATATGGGACCTTGCACCTACTGCGGCTACTGCCTCTATTACGGCTGCGGCAACTTCTCCAAATCCAGCCCGAACGCCTGCGTGATCCCGGCGCTGATGCAGCGTGAAAACTTTACCGTACTGACCGATTCCGCCGTCGTGCGCGTTAATAAATCGGAAGATGGCAAAACCGCCACCGGCGTAACTTATATCGACAAGAACAAAAAAGAGTGGGTGCAGCCAGCCGATATCGTCATTCTGTCGGCATTCCAGATGCAGAACGTGCGCCTGCTGCTGCTGTCTAAAATCGGCCAGCCTTACAATCCGGAAACCAAAACCGGTACGGTCGGTCGCGCTTACAGCTTCCAGACCGTCTCCGGCGCCAGCCTGTTCTTCGAAGATGAATACCTTAACCAGTTTATCGGCGCAGGCGCGCTGTCGCAGCAGGTAGACGACTGGAACGGCGATAACTTCGATCACAGCGGCAAAGGCTTTATCGGCGGCGCTGGCATCCTGGTGGTAGCGCGCGGCGCGCGTCCTATCGGCAACGCCGACGCGCTTTTGCCAGGTACGCCGCGCTGGGGCAAAGAGTGGAAAAAGGCCTACACCCACGCTTTCCAGAACGCGACCTTTATCTTCGGTCAGGGCACCAGCTTCTCACACGAAGATTATTACCTCGATCTCGACCCGGAATACAAAGATGACAACGGCAACCCACTGCTGCGCGTCACCTTCGACTACAACGAAAACGATCGCCGTTCAGCGAAGTTTATCGAAGAGAAGAGCGTAGAGATCGGCAAGGCGATGGGCGCGAAAACCGTGATCGGCACCAACTCGGCGGCGGGCAAATATTCGCCCTATAACTTCGCCAGCGACCATACCATCGGCGGCGCGGTGATGGGCACCGATCCGAAAACCAGCGTACTCAACCGCTATCAGCAGAGCTGGGATATGCACAACCTGTTTGTGCTTGGCGCCTCCTCGTTCCCGAACAATGCAGGCTACAACCCAACCGGTACTATCGGCGCGCTAAGCCTCTGGACGGCGAAGGCGATCGTGGAGCAGTACCTGAAAAACCCCGGCCCACTGGTGAAGGTGTGATATGAAAAAAACGACCCTTGCAGGCGGCGCGGTGGTGATCGCAGCCATTATTGCGGCGGGCCTGCTGTGGCAAAACGGCGATACCTCGGGCGATGACGTGGCGGATAATCAGACGCTGACCGGTCAGCCGCCAGCGGCGGCGGATGCCGCTGCGGTGGCGCGCGGCCGCTATGTGGCGATTGCCGGTGACTGCGTGGCCTGCCATACCGCGCCGGGCAGCAAAGAGGCCTTTGCCGGCGGCTACTCTATCAGCACGCCGTTTGGCGGCATTTTCGCCAGCAACATTACGCCGGATAAAGAGACGGGCATCGGCAACTGGACCGAGCGCGACTTCTACCGCGCGGTGCGTCACGGCAGAGGTAAAGCGGGCGAGCACCTTTACCCGGCGATGCCGTACAACGCCTACGTAAAAGTCAGCGATCAGGATATGCACGACCTGTGGATGTATATGCGCTCGGTAAAACCGGTGCACTACAAGGTGCCGGAAACCAATCTGGGCTTCCCGTACAATATCCGACTGGCGATGATGGGCTGGAATCTGCTTTTCTTCCGCAACAGCGCCTTTGAAACCGATCCGGGCAAGTCCGCCGAGTTCAATCGCGGCGCCTATCTGGTAGAGGGGCTGGAGCACTGCGGCGCCTGCCATACGCCGAAAAATCTGCTGGGCGGCGATACTGACGCCTATTTGCAGGGCAGCAACCTCAGCGAATGGCACGCGCCGGACCTGACTTCGAACCGCTATGTCGGCGTCGGCAACTGGAGCAAAGAGCAGATCGTGGATTACCTGAAGCTGGGCAGCAACCACGTCGCGGTCGCGTCCGGCCCGATGGCGGAAGCGGTCACCAACTCGACGCAATATCTTAACGACGCCGATTTGCGCGCTATCGCAACTTATCTGAAGGCGCAGCCCGCCTCCGCGACCCAGCCGCCGCAGCCGCAGACCCCTGACAGCGCGCTGATGAAGACGGGAGCGAATGTTTACAGCGCCAACTGCAGCGCCTGTCATAACAGCGACGGCAAGGGGATCCCGAACCTGGCCGCCAGCCTGGCGAACAACCCAGGCCTGCTGGCAGATGACGCCTCGTCTGTCATCACAACGGTGTTGCAGGGCGGACGCGGCGCGGTGACGCAGGGCAATCCGACCAGCGGCGCGATGCCGAGTTTCGCCTGGAAGCTGACTGACGAGCAGGTCGCTGCGGTATCGACCTATATCCGCAACAGCTGGGGCAACGCCGCGACGCCGGTGAAGGCCGAGGAAGTGGCAGGCAAGCGCAGGCTGCTGAAGCTGCCAGACCAGATGGCGGCACACTAAAAAGAGAGGCGGCGTCAGCCGCCTTTTTTACACCCAGTGCTCTCGCCTTTCTTCATCGCCTCTCAATTCGCGTGCCAGGCTATAAGCTGTTTAAGTCACTTCATCAGAGAGGAACGGATATGGCAGGCAAAGCATTAGTCATTGGCGCATCGCGCGGTATCGGGCTGGCGGTGGTCAACGCGCTGGCGGCAAAAGGCTGGCAGGTAACGGCAACCTATCGCAGCAGCGCGCCGGAGGCCGAAGCGCAGTGGCACGAGCTGGATATGACGCATCAGGACCAGGTGCGCCAGCTGGCGGCGCAGCTCAAGGACGAGACCTTTGACGCGATCCTGATCAACGCAGGCATTTCTGGCCCGTCGCATCAGAACCTGCTGCAGAGCAGCGACGCCGAGCTGGCGCAGCTCTTTCTGACCAACGCTATCGCGCCGGTACGCAGCGCGGAAACCCTGCTGCCGCTGCTGGCGAAGCAGAATGGCGTTATCGGCTTTACCACCTCGATTCTCGGCAGCCTGAACGAGAACGATACGGCGGCGATGCCGATCTACTCCGCCAGCAAATCGGCGCTCAATATGCTGAGCCGCGCGCTATTGCCGCAGATTAACGAGCATAACGCGACGCTGCTGTCGCTGCATCCAGGCTGGGTGAAAACCGATATGGGCGGCGAATCCGCGCCGGTGACGGTGGAGCAGAGCGGCGAAGGGCTGGTGCAGCAGCTGGAGGCGTATCGCGGACGCGGCGGCCACCACTACGTGGACTATGCCGGACAGCTATTGCAGTGGTAAATCCGGGCGCGCCAGCGCCTTTTTTGCATCTGCAGCGGCGAAACACTACACTCGCGGCATAGTCTGACAAGGAGTTCGTATGTCTCATTCCCTTCAGCGTAAGCCGCTGCCGCTGCCTGGCGGCCATAACAAAGTCCTGCTGCACTCCTGTTGTGCGCCCTGTTCCGGCGAGGTTATGGAGGCGATGCTCGCGTCCGGCATCGACTACACCATCTTCTTCTATAACCCCAATATCCACCCGCTGAAAGAGTATGAGCTGCGCAAAGAGGAGAATATCCGCTTTGCTGAACAGTTCGGCGTGCCCTTTGTCGACGCGGACTACGACCGTGATAACTGGTTTGAGCGCGCAAAAGGGATGGAGTGGGAGCCGGAACGCGGCGAGCGCTGCACCATGTGCTTTGATATGCGCTTTGAGCGCACCGCGCTTTACGCCCATGAACATGGCTTTCCCGTTATCACCAGCTCGCTTGGCATTTCGCGCTGGAAGAATATGCAGCAAATCAATGACTGCGGCGTGCGTGCCGCGTCGCGCTATCCCGATATGCTCTACTGGGAGTTTAACTGGCGCAAAGGCGGCGGGTCAGCGCGTATGATCGAAATCAGCAAGCGCGAGCGTTTTTATCAGCAGGAGTACTGCGGCTGCATCTATTCGCTGCGCGACAGCAATCGTCATCGCGTCGCCAACGGGCGTGAACGTATCAAGATCGGCGTGCAGTATTATACCCCGGACGAAGAGTAGAAAAATAAAGGGCGGCGATCGCCCTTTATTCCCGACAGCCGCGCAGGCATTCAGCGCAGGCCATTGCGCGCCTCATCTGTGTCGATAGTACGGATTTCCAGGCGAGCCGCAGTAAAACGCCTGCGATCGCTGGCCGCTGGCTGTGCCTGGCGGCAAAGCTCGCACGGATTTGTATTGCCTTCCAGCTGCGCCTGCGTTTGCGCGTCCAGCTGTTGCTTACGGCAGACGTAAGGCGTACAGCCCATTACCTGTTTAAACGATCGCGTAAATGACTGCTGGCTTTCAAAATGGTATTTCATCGCCAGCGTAATAATGGGCGTAGAACTGCTTTTGAGCGCATGAACGCAGGCGGCCAGCTTTCGCTGACGGATATAGCGCGCCAGAGTTTCGTTGCGGCAACGTGCAAACAGCTTCTGTAAATACCATTTGGAATAACCCGACTTTTCGGCAATGTCATCTATGCTAAGCCGCTGATCGAGATGGTTGTTAATCCACTCGGTAATGCTATCAATCACTTCTTCGTTATATTTTTTCTCACGCATAATCAACCTCATCAAACAGTTGGATACAGTGTAGGGAATTTAATGTTTCTCTATACGCGGCTTCGGTAAAGAAATATCAGAAAACGCATGTTTATTTTTTTGCAAGAGGAGCGGTATCGATGGTTTTTATCAAATGCTGGCGAAGGTTAATTAACGGATTCGGTGGGCAAATAAAAAGTTAAATAAGCGTGAAAATAATGTTTGACTTTGCTGTTAACCCTTTAGCGATTCTGTAATGTCGAGAACGCGTATCGTTTAAAGCAGTTCTGCCGCAGGCGCAGGCCAGCAGGCAAAATAAGCTGAAGCCCGCTACGCTTCTTTATATAAAAATCATCTACATGACACAGCGCATCAATACGCCCGGTTCGCGCGCGTGTCACACTGCCGCTCTTTTTTCCCATGGAGATCATCGCATGCGTCCGACCTCTGGCCTGAAAAAAACGCTTGCTGCCCTGCTCGCGTCGGTAACCCTGTTTAGCGCTGCGCCCGCGCTGGCCGCCAGCACTTACGGCGAGCAGCTGGAGGGCTTTCACTATCCCTTCCCGCTGCAGCGCTTCAACTTTTCCTCCCAGCAGCAGCCGCTCAGCATGGGCTACATGGATGTAAAACCAGCTAACCGCGCCAACGGCCAGACGGTCGTACTGCTGCACGGCAAAAATTTCTGCGGCGCGACATGGGAAGAGAGCATACGCGCGCTGACTCAGGCGGGTTATCGCGTCGTCGCGCCCGACCAGATCGGCTTTTGCAGCGCCAGCAAACCGGCGCACTATCAGTACAGTTTCCAGCAGCTGGCAGATAACACGCATCAGCTTCTGGCCCATCTCGGCATAAAGAAAGCGGTTATCGTTGGTCACTCTACCGGCGGCATGCTGGCTACGCGCTATGCGCTGATGTATCCCGACGAGACGCAGCAGCTGGTGCTGGTGAATCCTATCGGGCTGGAGGACTGGAAAGCTAAAGGTGCGCCATGGCGCAGCGTCGATCAGTGGTATCAACGCGAGCTGAAGCTCGACGCGGCGGGCATTAAAAAGTATGAGCAGCACACCTACTACAGCGGGCAGTGGAAGCCGGAATATGACAAATGGGTCGATATGCTGGCGGGTCTGAACGCCGGTCCGGGGCACGAGAAAGTCGCGTGGAACTCGGCGCTGATCTACGACATGATCTTTACCCAGCCGGTGTTTTATGAGTTCGGCGATCTGAAAGTGCCGACCACGCTGATGATCGGTACGGCCGATACCACCGCCATCGGCAGCGATATCGCCTCGGCGCAGGTAAAAGCGAAGCTGGGCCACTACGATGTGCTGGGCAAAGAGGCGGCGAAGCGTATTCCCGGCGCACGCCTGATTGAATTCCCCGGCATGGGCCATGCGCCGCAGATGGAAGCGCCTGCGCAATTTAACCAGACGCTGATCGCAGCGTTAGCGCACCGCTAACGTCGCGCAGGTTACAGCTGCGCTTTCTTACTCTTTTTAGCGGCGTACATGCGTGCGTCGCTCCCTTCCAGCATCCGCTCCAGGCTTTGCGGGTGGGCGGCGTCAAACTCGACCACGCCTGACGAGAAGTGCAGCGCGTAACGACGATTCAGGCTGCTGGCCTGCTGTTGCAGATAACGTTCAAAGTCAGTCAGCAGCGCTTCCGCTTCCGGCTGACGCAGGCCGTTAAACAGCACGACGAATTCGTCGCCGCCCAGTCGTGCGAAAAGGTCGTGGTGGCTAAAGCAGACCTTCATCGCGTCGGCGAAATCCATCAGCGCGCGGTCGCCTTCGCGATGGCCGAGGGTATCGTTGATCTGCTTAAACTTATCGAGATCGAGAAAGGTCAGGCTGGCTGGGCGCTGCTTTAACAGGCAGTCGTTAAGCACCAGCTGCCCAAGGGTCATAAAACCGCGACGGTTAGTGATTTGCGTGAGCTCATCGCAGGTCGCGGTCTGAAACGCCGCCAGTTCAGCTTCGGCCAGCGCCGCCAGGTCACGCAGCGTTGCGCGATCGTCGGCGCTGAAGTCGCGCGGCTCGGGGCCGAGAATGCAGAGCGTGCCGACGTTAACGCCGCCTGGCCCGCGCAGCGGACAGCCAGCATAAAAACGAATATGGGGCTCGCCGGTCACCAGCGGGTTATCGTGAAACCGCTCGTCGTTAAGCGTATTTTCCACCACCATGATGTCGTCCTGCAGAATAGCGTGACCGCAAAACGAGATATCGCGCGGCGTACTCAGGGCGTCATAGCGGCCGGAAACGGATTTGAACCACTGCTGGCTGGCTTCCACCAGGCTGACCAGCGCCACGGGCGTGTTAAACAGACGACGCGCCAGACGCGTCAGGCGGTCAAAGCGCTCCTCCGGCGGCGTATTAAGGATTTTAATCTCGTGCAGTTCGGTAAGGCGTTGCGCCTCATTAGCCGGGTACTGAGGTGCTTTCATCGCGGTACTCTTATCTTTATTTATGCAGGTGAAGCGAAACTGGTGTGGCCGCAAGGGCTAAAAGAGATGCTGCCGCCATTAAGGCGGCAACATCTCAGGCGGGATCAGAGCACTTTTTGTTCTGCAAGATCAAGGGCGAAATAGCTGAAAATCAGGTCAGCGCCGGCGCGTTTAATCGCGCCCAGGCTTTCCAGCACCACGTTACGCTCGTCAATCGCGCCCGCCTGAGCGGCGAATTTGATCATCGCGTATTCACCGCTGACCTGATACGCCGCCAGTGGCAGCTCGGTACGGTCGCGGATTTCACGCAGCACGTCAAGGTAGGCGCCGGCCGGTTTCACCATCAGCGAATCCGCGCCTTCAGCAGCGTCAATCAGCGACTCGCGAATCGCTTCGCGGCGGTTCATCGGGTTCATCTGATAGGTTTTACGATCGCCTTTCAGCGCGGTGCCGGCCGCTTCGCGGAACGGACCGTAAAACGATGAGGCGAACTTGGTGGAATAGGACATGATGGCGGTCTGGGTAAAGCCCGCCGCGTCAAGCGCCTGACGGATCGCCTTAACCTGGCCGTCCATCGCCGCCGACGGCGCAATAAAGTCCGCGCCCGCCGCTGCTGCCACTACCGCCTGCTTGCCGAGATTAATCAGCGTCGCGTCGTTATCGACGCCGTGATCGCACAGCACGCCGCAGTGGCCGTGGCTGGTGTATTCGCAGAAACAGGTGTCGGACATAACGATCATTTCCGGCACCGTCTCTTTACAGATGCGCGACATGCGCGCCACCAGGCCGTTTTCATTCCAGGCATCGCTGCCGGTAGCGTCGGTGTGGTGCGAAATACCGAAGGTCATCACTGAGCGAATGCCCGCTTTGGCGATACGCTCAATTTCATAAGCAAGACGCTTTTCCGGAATGCGCATTACGCCCGGCATCGCTTCAATCGCTTTGTAATCGTCAACGCCTTCCTCAACGAAAATCGGCAGCGCCAGGTCGTTCAGGCTGAGGGAGGTTTCCTGGAAGAGTTCACGCATCGCCGGGCTGGAGCGCAGCCTTCTTGGACGCTGGAGCAGAGAAAAATCAGACATATTCATTCTTACGCAGGTGAAAAAAGTAGCGTTAGTCTACTCCTTTTAACGCGCGGAAATGAAGAATGTGTGCGGCGATGGTAGAAATAGCGCGGAACACGTTGCGCTTCTGGCGCGCTTATCAGCCTGCCAGTTACGCAAAAAAAAGCCCGCCGTGCGGCGGGCATTAAAGGCTTTATTCGTTGATGTCGGGATGCTGCTGTACCAGGTTTTTACGCTTTTCTTCGAGGCGGGCAATTTCCACGTCGATATCTTCGATTTTCTGCTCGATATTGTCGTGGTGCTCCTGCAGGATCTCACGCGCTTCTTCGAGGTCAGATGCGGCAGGCGTCGCGCCGCGCAGCGGTTTATTCGCCGTCTCTTTCATATAAATGCCGGTAATCAGGCCGATTACCGCCACCACCATCAGGTAGTAGGCTGGCATATAGAGATTATTGGTGGTTTCCACCAGCCATGCTGCGAGCGTTGGGGTCAGACCGGCAATCAGTACGGAGATGTTAAAGGCGCTCGCCAGCGCGCTGTAGCGGATATGCGTCGGGAACATCGCCGGCAGCGACGACGCCATTACGCCGGTAAAGGCGTTGAGGATCACCGCCATCAGCAGCAGACCGGCGAAAATCAGCCCCAGCACGCCGCTGTTAATCAGCATAAATGCCGGAATGGCGAAGATCAGCAGCGCGATGCTGCCAATAATCACGAAAGGACGACGGCCGAAGCGGTCGCTCAACATCCCCATCACCGGCTGCACAAACAGCATGCCGAGCATAATCGCGATGATGATCAACACGCCGTGATCTTCCGAGTAGTGCAGGTTATGCGACAGATAACTCGGCATGTAGGTCAGCAGCATGTAGTAGGTGACGTTCGTGGCGATCACCAGACCGATACAGGCAAGCAGGCTTTTCCAGTGCTTGCTGGCGATCTCTTTAAACGACACTTTCGGGCCGTCGCGCAAGCCTTCACGGTCGCCTTGCTCCAGTTTCTCAACGTGCTGCTGGAAGGCAGGGGTTTCTTCCAGCGCGTGGCGCAGGTAGAGGCCGATAATGCCGAGCGGCAGCGCGAGGAAGAACGGCAGACGCCAGCCCCATTCCATAAACTTCGCTTCGCCGATAATCGCGGAGATCAGCACGACGATGCCCGCGCCGAGCACGAAGCCTGCGATTGAACCGAAGTCGAGCCAGCTGCCCATAAAACCGCGTTTACGGTCGGGCGAGTATTCGGCGACAAAGATCGAGGCGCCGGTATATTCGCCGCCCACCGAGAAGCCCTGTGCCATTTTGGCTAACAGCAGCAGAATCGGTGCCCAGATGCCAATCGAGGCGTAAGAGGGTATCAGACCAATACAGAAGGTACTGATCGACATAATCACAATGGTGATAGAGAGGATTTTCTGGCGCCCATACTTATCGCCCAGCATGCCGAAGAAAAGGCCGCCCAGCGGTCGAATCAGAAAGGGAACAGAGAAGGTGCCGAGTGCGGCAATCATCTGAATGCCTGGCGAGGCATCAGGGAAAAAGACTTTACCTAACGCGTAGGCAACAAAGCCGTAGACGCCAAAATCGAACCATTCCATCGCATTGCCCAGCGACGCAGCGGTAATGGCTTTGCGCAAACGGGCGTCATCAATAATAGTGACGTCATCCAGCCCAATAGGTTTGACACGCTTCCTACGTAATTTCATAGATTTACCCTGTAATAGCACATGAAAGTCCTCAAGGTCGCGAACCGATTGAACGAAACAGTCCGCGGCATTGAGAAAATTTAAGCATAGCCGTTTGGCAGAATTTTCCACTGGCTACTATGCGCAATAATTAGTGTTGAAATTATTGCGACAAGTGGCAGAGTATACCGTTTTTCTTTGATATTTGTCATGTTTGGACTGATAGCGGCCTTTTTTGCCGACGATAGCGGCTAAGCCAGCGGTGGGATAAAGCGGTAAAAAAGCGGTTTTGCGACAGCGGTTTTTTCTAAAAATGTAAAGGCGATCAATCTGGCGCAGGCGCGTCAGCTCTGGGCGGCTCAACTCCTCTGCGGCAGCGCGTTGACGTCAGGCGCAGCCCATCTTGCCGCTATGGCGTTATTCAGTAATACTTTGCGCCTCACTGTCAATGGAGGATCGATGGTAAGGAAAGAGACTGCGCCCTTTGAAAACCCCTGGCTGTCAGCCATTGACAGTACAGAAAAGAAACTTACCCGCTACGCTTCGTTTGCTCTACTTCATCCTGTGTCAGAGACGCCGTGCAGCGTCTGGCTTGCTCGCTATCCGCGGGCCCCTTTCGCGCAAAAAAGGCTTCCGCGCGCAAACGATTGGCTTTGCGTCAGGAACGCGCAGCGCAGCCCATTAAAGGCGCTGCCGGAAGAAGAGTATCAGCAGCTGATGCCGACGCTGGCGCGCATCAACCAGCGATTAGCGGCGAAAAAAAGCGCGATAACGGCGACACATTGCCCGGATGAGAGTGTTGAAGTGGCGCTGCGCGCAGTAAGAAAGCTGCGCGCAGGGCGGCTAAAGCAGTGAGCGCAGCGGCTGATGTTGCAGCCAGGCCGCAATATCCTCCACCGCCTGCGTAAAGTAACGCCGGTAATTACTGTCGGCGACATAGCCCAGATGCGGCGTCGCCAGCACGTTCGGCAGCTGCCGCAGCGGGTGATCGGCGGGCAGCGGCTCCGTATCAAATACGTCCAGCGCAGCGCCAGCCAGCTGGCCCGAACGCAGCGCGGCGATCATCGCCTGCTGATCCACCAGGCCCGCGCGCGAGGTGTTCACCAGCAGCGCGCCCGGCTTCATCTGCGCCAGCGCGGCGCCATCCAGTAAATGATGCGTGCGCTCGCTTAACACCAGATGTATCGACACCACATCGCTCGCCGCCAGCAGCGCCTGCAGCGACGGCATCAGCGAAGCGCCGCACTGCGCCGCGCGCCCGGCGGTGAGGTTCTGGCTCCAGGCGCAAACGCGCATGCCGAACGCCTGAGCCACCTTCGCCATCCCGCCGCCAATCTTACCCAGCCCGATCAGCCCCAGGGTTTTGCCCTCAAGCCCGATTCCAAGATGCTGCTGCCAGGGACCGTTGCTGCGCAGCGCCTGATTCTCCGCCACGATATGGCGCGCCAGCGCCAGCAGCAGACCCCAGGTTAGCTCCAGCGGCGGGGCACTGCTGCTCTCGGTGCCGCATACCGCGATGCCGCGCGCGCGGCAGGCTTCAAGATCGATGGCGGCATTGCGCATGCCGGACGTAACGATAAGTTTCAGTCGCGGCAGGCGCGCCAGACGGGCGGCCGTGAGTGGCGTGCGTTCGCGCATCGCCACCAGAATATCACTGTCGGCAAGCGCAGCGATAAGCGGCTCATCATCGGCGATATGTTGCTGCAGCGAGCGAGTCTGGACTGTGGGCTGTAGCGAAGACCAGTCGGCCAGCGTCAGCGCTACGTTCTGGTAGTCATCAAGAAGGGTGCAGTTGAGCGTCATCAGGGACCTCTGTGCGCATCGGCTGGTGTTGATGCTCAGCGAGCCAGTCGATGAACGCGTCGTTATCCATGGGCAAAGCATAATAGTAGCCCTGAATAAAGGTCACGCCGCGCTGGCGCAGGTAGAGATACTGCAACGGCGTCTCTACGCCTTCGCCCAGCACTTCCAGCTGCAGCTTATGGCTGAGCGTGATAATCGCATCCAGCACCGGCGTTTCCCCCGTCAGCGACTCAATGGCGTTGATAAAGCCGCGATCGATTTTCAGATAGTCCAGCGCGAAGGTTTGCAGATAGCTCAGCGAGCAGTGCCCGGTGCCGAAATCATCAATCGCCACCTTCATCCCGTCGGCGCGCAGGCGATCGAGCTTTCTTGCCACATCTTCGCCATCTTTGATCAGGCTGCGCTCGGTCAGCTCCAGCGTAATCTGCAGCGGCGTATGTTTAATTTTATCGGCGAAACTGGCCATATCCTCAACGAAGGCCGGGTGTTGCAGATGATCGGCGGCAACGTTGATGCCGATATGAAAGCCAGGCTCGATTTTCCACTGCTGAACATCTTCGGCAATGAGGTCGAGCAGGTGACGCGTCAGCGGCACAATCATGCCTTCCGCCTCGGCGGCGCTGATAAAGATATCGGGCCGGATAGTGTCGCCGTTCGGCAGCGTCCAGCGCAGCAGCGCTTCGGCGCCGGTACAGGTTTGAGTCTGGTTGTTATAGACCGGCTGGTAGTGCACCGAGAAGTGGCGCGCATTGATGGCGCGGCGGATCTCATCGCGCCAGGAGATGCGACGCTGTAGCCAGTTGGCGGTCAGCACCATCAGCAAAATAGAGAGGATCGCCGTCATCGGCAGGAAAATAAAGGTCACCTGTCGCCAGGCGCGCATGATCTCCGAGCCGGGCGTCTCGATTGTCACGCTGATGGGATAACGGTTCGACTGCGCCTGATAAATCTGATCGCTAAAAAGGCTGGCGTGAAGCGGAGTCGCTTTTCCGGCGGAGATCGGCGCGCCGTCGCTAAAGCGCATGCTGAGCCGGTAGCCGCGCGACTCGCCGATGGCGTTCATAAAATCAATCAGATACTGGCCGTCGATAATCGCCCAGAAGCTTTGGTTATCCGCCAGCTGCCGCACGAAAATCACTGCCGGACGCTGCGGTACGGCAGCCGTACCGGCGAGAGAGAGGCTCCACCAGGCTTTGCCGGTTACCGGCGGCGCGCGCCGCATCATTTCGCTTAATGTGCCGGGATTCATGCCATAAGCCGAGGAGCAGGTAATTTTTTGCCCCTCCATTTTACCGATGGCGCGGAAATAGGCGTTGAGGGTGCCGGCGCGCTGCAGCTCATCCTCAAACGCACTGCAGGGCTGATACTGAAAACGGCGTAGCCAGGTAATCATATCCCAGGCGCTGTCGCTCATTTTTTCTGCCTGCGAGAGCAGGGTGCTGGCGGCGCTGAGCTGCTGCTGCTGAACGGTGTGCCGTGCGTCGATAGCGGTAAACAGGATGCCGAGCAGCAAGGGCAGCACCCCGGACAAGATAATAATTATTCTGGCGTAGTCGCGTTTTCGTTTTAACGGCGGCACCGCGAATTCCTCTGAATGTGGATGCGTCTGTGAGGAGGTGCAAATTTAATCAGCGCAGCATAACACGCCCTCAGGCCGTGCAGGGTAGCGTTTTGCTCCGGCGAGCAGGTGATACAGATCAAGTATCGACCGCGCTTTGCATTTATTGACAATGTTTTGCCGCTTTTGGTATTTCCCAGCGGCAAAAACGCCGTGTCACCATGACGCCACACTGAATCGCGTACAAGAGGCGTATATGAGTACGGCAACCCTGGCATCATCTTCCCTTCAACAGCGCATTTCCGATGCGGAATGGCAGGCGCGCGTTAAGCTGGCGCAGGCTTACCATCTGGCGGCGAAGCTGCGCTGGACCGACCATATCTACACCCACTTTTCGCTGCGCGTGCCGGGCGATCGGCCGCATTTTCTGATTAACGCTTACGGGCAGACTTTTGACGAGATCCAGCCGGAAACGCTGGTCAAGATCGATATCGACGGCAATATCATCGACGATCCCACCGGGCTGGGGATCAATCCGGCGGGCTTTGTGATCCACAGCGCCATCCACCGTGCCCGCCCGGATGCACATGCAGTCATGCATACGCATACGGCGGCAGGCATCGGCGTGTCGGCGCAAAAGCAGGGGCTGCTGATGATTTCGCAGCACAGCACGCGTTTTCACAACCGCGTCGGCTATCACGATTACGAAGGGATCGCGCTCGATCTCGACGAGCAGCAGCGCATCGTAGCGGATCTCGGCACCCTGAACGCGCTGATCCTGCGCAACCATGGCCTGTTGACTGCGGGCGGCAGCATCGAAGAGGCGTTTTATAACCTCTACTACCTTGAGCGCGCCTGCCAGGCGCAGCTGGCTGCACAGTCGGGCGGCGCGGAGCTGATTATTCTGCCGGACGCGGTGTCAGAAAAGGCAGCGCAGGCGTTTGATAACAGCATCCGCAACAAAAAGTATCAGCTGCACTGGGATGCCTATATTCGCCAGCTCAACCGCAACGCGCTGTAAGGAGCGGCAATGAACAGACTCAAGGTGTTTGCGGCGGCGCTGCTGCTGAGCGCCAGCACACTGGCGCAGGCGGCGCCCGATCTCAGCGAGGTAACGCTGGTGCTGGGCGATCAGGCGCGCAATCTGCGCTCGCTGGTGGAGGCATCCGGCGTGCTCAAGGATGCGCCTTATCATTATCGCTGGGCTAACTTTCAGGGCGCGGCGCCGCTGTTTGAAGCGCAGCGCGCCGGCGCGGTCGATACCTCTTACGCAGGCGATCTGCCGGTGCTGATGGCGGCATCCGGCGGCGTGCCGCTGAAAATCATCGCCACCAACGTCGGCGACGCGGGCGCAAACGGGCTGATCGTGCCCGCCGATTCGCCGGTGCGCAGCGTAAAGGAGCTGGCGGGCAAACAGGTCGTGATATCGTCGGCGCGCGGCAGCATTTCGCAACATCTGCTCTATGAAGCGCTGGGCGAGGCGAAAGTGCCGCGCGACAGCGTGCCGGTGCGCTTTGTACTGCCGACCGACGCCAGCGCCGCCTTTAATGCCGGGCAGATTGGTGCCTGGGCGACTTTTGATCCCTACCTCGGCATCGCCGAGCAGCATGGCGCGCGCCTGCTGCGCGACGGTACGGGGTTGACCACCGCGCTCTCCTTCGTGACCGCTACCCGGCAGTCGCTGGACGATCCCGGCAAGCGTGCCGCGATCGCCGATTTTGTCCAGCGGCTGGCGAAAGCACGTGCATGGGCGCTGACCCACAAGGCGGCCTACAACCAGGTTTATGCGCAGCTGACGCGCCTGCCGCCCGCCGATGCGGAGAAAATTACCGCGCGCATTTCGCACGGCATTCGCGCCGTGACGCCAGAGGATATTGCGAAAGTACAGAAGGTGTCGGATCTCTTCAGCGAGCTGAAGATTTTGCCGAACAGGGTAGACGTGGCGGCGATTACCGATCGGAGCCTGTTTCCAGAGTAAGCCGGAGAGGCCAGGCACCGATATGGCGCGTTTCGCCGCTAAGCGATGCTGCGACCAGCATGGCGTCAAGCCGCCATGCTGGCCCGCCTTACGCAGACAGGCGCCTCATCCCTGAGGTGCGCATAACACGCCAGCGCTCTGCGTTTCTGTGCTGGCTCTTCCGCCATACCTGCCGCCGTAACTGATATTACCGATCGTTATACAGCGTCTGGCGCAGCGCCAGCTCGACGCCGCGCAGCTCCGCCAGCCCTTTCAGACGGCCAATCGCCGAATAGCCCGGATTGGTGCGCTTGTGCAGATCGTCGAGCATCTGATGGCCGTGATCGGGACGCATCGGAATGGCGTCTTTCTCTCCCGCGCGCCGACGGCGCTGCTCCTCCGCCAGAATCACGCTGATCACGCCGACCATATCCACATCGCCCGCCAGATGCGCCGCCTCATGGAAACTGTTGGGATTGGCTTCGCGCTGCGTGGCGCGCAGGTGGATAAAATTGATGCGATCCGCGAACCGCGCCGCCATCTGCGTCAGATTGTTATCGGCGCGCACGCCGTAAGAGCCGGTGCAGAAACAGAAGCCGTTATGCAGGCTGTCCACCGTCTCCTTCAGCCACTGCATATCCTCCTCGGTGGAGATAATGCGCGGCAGGCCGAGAATAGGGCGCGGCGGATCGTCCGGATGCACCGCCAGCTTGATGCCGACCTCTTCGGCGACCGGCACGATGGCGCGCAAAAACGTCGCCATATGTTCACGCAGCTTCGCCTTGTCGATGCCGTCATACTGCGCCAGCTGGGCGCGGAACTGATCCAGCGTATAGCCCTCTTCTGCGCCCGGCAGACCGGCGATAATATTGCGTGTTAACAAGGCTTTCTCATCGTCGCTCATGGCGGCGAAGCAGCGCGCGGCGGTCTCTTGTTCCGCCGCTGAATAATCCTCTTGCGCGCCGGGACGCTGCAAAATATGGAGTTCGAAAGCGGCAAAGGCGTCCGCGTCAAAGCGCAGCGCTTTCGCGCCGTCCGGCAGCGTCCAGGCGAGATCGGTGCGCGTCCAGTCGAGCACCGGCATAAAGTTGTAGCAGACCGTCTCGATGCCGCAGGCCGCCAGGTTGCGGATCGACTGCTGGTAGCTGGCGATATAGCGCTGATAGTCGCCGCGCTGCGTCTTGATCGCCTCGTGTACCGGAATGCTCTCCACCACCGACCAGACCAGGTTCTTTTCAGCCAGCAGCGCCTGACGCGCTTTAATCTCCTCAACCGGCCAGACTTCGCCGTTCGGAATATGGTGCAAAGCGGTAACGATGCCGGTCGCGCCTGCCTGACGCGCATCGTCTAACGAAACCGGATCGTTGGGGCCGTACCAGCGCCATGTATGTTCCATTTTTACTCCTTAGCCGCAAATTTGGCCCAGTGGTCAGGCCGCTGGACCAAGAGTATGCTAGCCTGACGGGAAAGGCCGTGATCGCGATCGCAGCGCAGTGAATTGCGTCTGTCGGAAAGGGCGCGCGGCTTATGCTACGCTGCACCGCTGCTGACAGGAGAAAAAATATGGCGCTGCCTGTGCTGAAAACGGAACGTCTTTATCGCCAGATCGCTAACGCGATAATGGAAAGTATCAAACGCGGCGAGTTCGCCCCAGGCGCGGCGCTGCCGCCGGAGCGCGAGCTGGCGAAGCAGCTGGGCGTCAGCCGCTCTTCGGTGCGCGAAGCGCTGATTGCGCTGGAGATGACCGGCTGGGTGGATATTCGCACCGGCAACGGCGTCTATGTGATGCAGCCGCTGCCGCAGGCCACTGGCCCCGTGGCGGAGGCGGATTTCAGCCTGGAGGATCTGTTACAGGCGCGTCTCGCTTTTGAAGGGATGCTGGCGGAGATGGCGGCGCGAAACGGCAGCCCGGCGCAGCGCGACCAGCTGCGCGCGCTGGCCGATACGCTGCTGCGCTACAACGCCAACGACGCGGAGTTTCTCGATCAGGATAAACGCTTTCATTTGCTGATTAGCGAAATGAGCGGCAACGAGGTACTGCGCGACCTGATGGAGTATCTCTGGAACAAGCGCGACAGCGCGCGTTTCCGGCGGCTGGAGAGTCATTTTGCCGACAACGCCTTTACCCAGGAGATGAACCGCGACCACCAGCAGATCGCCGCCGCGATAGAGGCGGGCGATGCCGCCGCCGCGCGCGCCGCAATGGAGAGCCATCTGGCGCAGGTGCAGCAGCGGCTGCTGGGTTAGATTTTATGGCGCTTAGGGCGGCCCGCGCCGAGCATGATCGCCAGTCGGCTGCCGCCCGGCGTCGTTTCCATCAGGATTTTGGTAATACTGGTCAGCGGCACGGAGAGCAGCATGCCGACCGGCCCCAGCAGCCAGCCCCAGAAAATCAGCGAAAGGAACACCACCAGCGTCGACAGCCCTAAGCCGCGCCCCATAACGCGCGGCTCCAGCATATTGCCGAACACCATATGAATGGCGATAAACAGCGCCGCCACCAGCATCGCGTCGTAAGGGCTGTTAAGCAGCAACGCCTGCAACACGGGCGGAATGCCGGCGATAATCGGGCCGATATTGGGAATGTAGTTGAGAATAAAAGCCACCACGCCCCACAGCAGCGCGAACTTAACATCAAGCAGAAACAGGCAGCCCCACACCGCTACGCCGGTAATCAGGCTGATCAGCGTCTTCAGCGCCAGATAGTGGGTTACGCCTTTCAGCGCTCTGTGCAGCCCGGCGATGCGGATCTGCGGGTTGGTCAGGGCATTGCGCATCTTGTAGGGCAGGTGACGCACTTCAAACAGCATAAACACCACCGTCAGGATCAGCAGCACGAAATTGCTCATCATGCCGGAGAACTGCGTCAGCGCGACGGTGGCGAACGACATCAGCATATTGGGATCGAAACGCTGCACCAGCGTCGTGGTCGAGACGTGAATGCCGATGCCCGCCGCCAGATGCTGCACCACGCTCATCTTCCTCTCCATGGTGGTGCGCAGCTGTGGATAGATATCGGAGAATTCGCTTACCGAGCTGGCGAGCACCGCCACCAGCAGCAAAATAACGATAAATATCACCGTAATCACTACCGTGATCGCCAGCCCGCGCCGCCAGCCGCGCCGCATTAAAAAGGTGACGATAGGATTCAACACGATGGCGAAAAAGGCGGCCAGCAAAAAGGGCACCATAATTTCGGACGCGGCGCGGATCCCGGCGAGAATAATCACCAGCATCGCCAGCTTAATCAGAATGCTTTGTCCTATTTTTTCCTGCTGTTGTTCGCTCATTCCCTCTCCCGAAAAGCCAGACCGCAGAGAGTAGTGTAGCTGAACGGCAATTAAACGCCTGATTCTGCTATGAAAGCGTAACGATAATCAGACTTTTTTACTGCGCTGCAGCAGCGCCGTCGCGCCCAGCATCAGCGCCAGCGTGGCGATCAGCGTTAAGGTCGCCATCGCCATGCCTTGTCCCACCGAGCCTTGTTCGAACTGACGCCAGATAAACAGGGCGACGGTCTGTACACCGGCGGGTGCCAGCAGCAGCGAGGTCACCAGCTCGCGGGAGGCGACGGCGAACACCATCATCATCGCCGCCAGCAAACTGGGCGACACCAGCGGGAAGACCACCAGACGCAGCGCCTGAAGGCGCGACGCGCCGTGTACACGCGCCGCTGGCTCCAGCGTCGGCGCGAGCTGACGCAGCGCGCTGCTGACGTAGCGCACCGGCCAGGGCAGCAGCAGACAGCAGTAGGAGAGCAGCAGAATGGCTGGCGTGTTGTAGGGCGAGACCGGCCAGAAGCTGCGGTTCCACAGCAGGATCAGGCCGACGCCGATGACCACGCCAGGGATCGCCGCAGGCAGCAGCGCCAGACCATCCAGCAGGGCCAGCGCGCGGCTCTTGCCCTCCGCCACGCGCCACGCCACCAGAAAACCCAGCGCGCCGGTTAGCAGCGCCGCGCCAAACGCCAGCCCGATGCTGGTAGAAAAGGCGCTCAGCGTATCGCCCTGCTGCGAAAAGAGCGCGGCGAAGTGGCGCAGCGTCAGATTCGCGCCGCTGAGGCCGCCCGACAGGGTATCGAGCAGGCCGCTCAGCGTCATCGAGCAGAGCGGCAGCGCAACGGCGACCAGCGCCGTAAGCGCAAACAGCAGCACTATCGGCAAGGTCCAGATGCCTGCGCTGACCGCTTCGCTGGCCGCGGGCTTGCCGCCAATAGTGGCGACATCCTGCGCGGCGGTCAGATGGCGCTGAGCAAACCAGGCGGCCAGCGCGACCAGGCTCAACAGCAGCGACAGCATCGCCGCGCCGGGTAAATCGATCGGCCAGTCCGACAGCTTCTGCTCAATACCGACCGTCATCAGGGTGAGGCCAGCGCGCGCGCCGAGCGCCGCCGGCACGCCATATTCATCAATCGCCAGCGTGAAGGCGAGCAGCGCGCTGCCCGCCAGCGCGGGCAGCAGCAGGGGCAGCGTAACGTGCCAGAAGGCGCGCCATGCCGACGCGCCGTGCACGCGCGCCACCAGCGCCAGCCGCTGCCCGCTCGCCATCAGCGCGCGCGATACGGCGAAATAGACCACCGGAAAGATATTGATCGTCATCACCAGGGTGATGCCGCTGGCGCTGAACAGCAGGCTCTCCAGATCGAGGCCGGTAAGCTGCTGCACATAGCCGTTGCGCTGCAGCGCCAGCGTCCAGTTCAGCGCCGCGATATAGGGCGGCGTAAGAAAGGGCACCAGAAACAGCAGGTCCCACAGCGCGCTACCGGGCAGGCGAAACAGGCCGCGCAGCACGCCGAGCGGCAACCCGATAATCAGGCTGCACAGCACCACGCCCAGACCCACTTTCAGCGTACCGAATCCCATCGGCAGTAGCGCGTCGTCGGTTAACAGGCGCGGCAGTGCGCTGAATGCGCCTTGCCAGCTTCCGGCACCCAGCTGCGGAAATATCGCCTGCAGCACAATAAACAGCAGCGGCAGCGCCACCAGTATGCCGAGCGCCAGCAGGATCAGGCTGTTCAGGACGCGCGACATCTTACTGTCCGAACAGCGTCGCGAAGCGCTTCAGAATCGACGCGCGGTCAGCGTTGCTCTCCTGCGGCATCGGCAGCAGTCGGATCTCGGTAATCAGCGGCCGCTGCGCCTTGATATCGGTGCGCGCGGGCATCAGCCAGGCGTTCGCCACCTGCTGCTGACCTTCATCAGAAAGCACGTAGTCGACGAATTTCTTCGCGTCGTCAGCGTGCTGACTGCTTTTCAGGATCATCATCGGACGCGGCGCGACCACGGTGCCGCTTTCCGGGAAGATCACCTTCACCGCTTCGCCCTGGGCGATATTGTTGTAGGTGACATAGTCCACCGCGCCGAATACTGCCGCCTTCGCGCCCTGCAGCACCGGCGTGACCGCCTGCGCGTTCGGTCCGCTGACCACCATGCCGTTCTGTTTCAGCTGCTGGAACAGCGTCCAGGCTTTTTCGCCTTCGCTGTTTTGCAGACCAGCCAGCAGATCGAGCGATGCGCCGGAGAGCGCCGGATCCGGCGTGGTGACCTTATCTTTGAACGCCGGGCCGGTGAGGTCCTGCCAGTTTTTCGGCTCCGGCGTGCCGCTTTTGGTATTCCATACGATGCCCAGCGCGGAGATGCCCTGTGCCACATAGTCGGCGGTTTTAAAGGCGTCTGGCACCTTTGCGGCGTTGGGGCTTTGATAGGGCTGTAGCCAGCCGCGCTGTTGCAGATCTTCGGCGATATCCCACGAGGCGGAAATCAATACGTCGGCCTGCGGGCTGGCCTGCTCGGCCTCCAGCCGCGCCATGACCTTGCCGGTCGTGGCCTGAAAGATATTCACCTTAATACCGGTCTGTTTTTCGAATCCAGCCGCCAGGCTTTTCGCCAGCGAGCCGGGGCCAGCGGTGTACACCGTCAGCGCATGGGCGTCACTCATCATTGCGACAGAGGTCAGCAGCATCGTTAACATCGCTCCTGTTTTAACGGGCTTGAGAAAAGACATAGGGTTCCCCTGAGGATTGGGTAATGGACACAATCTGGCCCTGCGCCAGATGAAGGGTGCGATCGGCGATAATCTCCGCTTCGTCGCGGTCATGGGTTACGTAGACGGCAGTGGTGCCAGACTGGCGCAGCAGCGCCTTCATGCTGTGCACCAGTGTTTCTCGCAGGTCGCGGTCGAGGTTGGAAAGCGGTTCGTCAAACAGCAGAATGGCCGGTTCAGCCACCAGCGCACGCGCCAGCGCCACGCGCTGCTGCTGCCCGCCGGAGAGCGCAGCAGGCTTACGCGCCGCGAAACCGTCAAGACCGACGCGCGCCAGCATGGCGCGGGCCTGCTCTTCGCGCGACTTTTTCCCCACGCCGCGCATGCGCAGCGGAAAGGCGACGTTTTCACCAACGCTCATATGCGGCCAGAGCGCATAATCCTGAAAGACCATGCCGAGCTGGCGTGCGTCGGGCGGCAGCGAATGGCGGGCGCTGGCGACGCAGCGATCGCCAATCCAGATTTCGCCGCTTTCCGGCTGGTTCAGGCCAGCCAGCAGTTTCAGCAGGGTGCTTTTGCCGCAGCCAGACGGGCCGAGCAGGGCCAGGGTTTCGCCAGCGGCGATATCAAACGACAGGTTGTGCAGGACCGGCTGGCGACTGATGGACCAGCTGACCGCTTTTACAGAGACAGGCAGGGAAGCGCGCGTCATCGACCACCTCCGCGAAGGCACGCGGGCTGGACGAAGAACAGGCGCGCCTGAAAACTCAGGAGCGTCATCAGATTGTTATCCTCTTTGGGACTTATGGCGCGAGTGTAGGCGGCGATTATGACGACCCGATGACTAAAACCGCCTCCCAGGCGCGGCGGCGGCTCGAAATATTCCGCTGATGGTGGCAAGCTGTAGATAAAACTCAGTCAACCACGAGCGCACTTTGTCATGCCAGATCAACCCGCAGCGGAACCTGCTCATAAGGGCGTCGGATTAACCCTTCTGATTATCTCGATCGTGATCTACAACTTCGCCAGCTATCTCACCATCGGCCTGCAGCTGGCGGTGCTGCCAGGCATGGTGCATGACCAGCTCGGCTACAGCGCTTTCTGGGCGGGGGTGGTGATCAGCCTGCAGTACCTGGCGACGCTGCTGAGTCGTCCCCATGCCGGGCGCTACGCCGATATCTGGGGGCCTAAGCGCGTAGTGGTGCTGGGGCTGGTGGGCGTGTTGCTCAGCGGGGTCTGCTATCTGCTGGCGACCTGGCTTGCGGCATCGCCGATCGCCAGCCTGGCGCTGCTTTGCATCGGGCGCGTCATTCTTGGCATCGGGCAGAGCTTTACCGGCACCGGCACCTCGCTGTGGGGCGTCGCGCGCGTCGGCTCGCTGCATATCGGCCGTGTTATCTCGTGGAACGGCATCTGCACCTACGGCGCGATGGCGCTGGGCGCGCCGCTTGGCGTCATCATCTATCGTCACGGCGGTCTGCTGCTGCTCTCCGCGGTGATTATTGCCATCTGCGCGCTGGCAATAGCGCTGGCGCTGCCGCGCCCGGCGGTGAAGGGCAGCCGCGCGCGTCCGCTGCCGTTCCGCGACGTGCTCGGCAAGATTTACGGCTTCGGTCTGATTCTGGCGATGGGATCGGCGGGATTTGGCGTGATCGCCACCTTTATTACCCTGTTTTATCAGGCGAAAGGGTGGGACGGCGCGGCTTTCGCGCTGACGCTGTTCAGCGCGGCCTTTGTCGGCACGCGCCTGCTGTTCCCCAACGCGATCAACCGTCTCGGCGGGCTGCGCGTCGCCAGCGCCTGTCTGGCGGTGGAAGCGGTCGGTCTGTTTCTGGTGGCGGGCGCATTCGATCCCTGGATGGCGAAAACCGGCGCACTACTGACCGGCGCCGGTTTTTCGCTGGTCTTTCCGGCGCTCGGCGTGGTCGCAGTGAAAGCGGTGCCGCAGGCGAATCAGGGCAGCGCGCTGGCGACCTATACCGCCTTTATGGATTTAGCGCTGGGGATTACCGGGCCGGTAGCGGGATTTATCATGAGTTTTGCCGGGGTGCCGCTGGTCTATCTGCTGACAGGGCTGCTGGTTTGTCTGGGACTGTTCTGCACGCTGCGGCTAACCCGACGGCTACCAGAGACATCAGCAGAAGTGAAAGAGAATTAAAAAAAACGGCCTCCGACCGAGGCCAAAATGTGTCCAGGACACAGATAAGGGTAGGGCGACGCGGCGGGCTACTGGCCCGCCGCATGACAGTCAGGCCTGCAGTAGTTCAATACTGTGGCGAATCTGGCGCTCAATTTCAGCAGGCGTCCAGCTGTTAAGTTCAGACGAGAACGGCTCGAAGGCGTAGATGCCCTTGTAGCCAAGCATCTCCAGCCGTTTCACCTGCGCCACGCTGTTCAGCACGTCGCGATCGCTCAGCATAATGCGCTCTTCGTCGGTCAGTTCTGCGGTGGGGCGCGTATCTTCCACGCCGGAGAGATGCACCAGGCCGATCATGTTGACATCGATTTCTGCCGGAAACTCCTGTTCGGCGTTCTCATACAGATGATGATGGAAGGTGTCGATGACCAGCTTAAAGGGCGCCTGGGCGTCGCGGATAAGCTGCTGCGCCTGCACCGCCGAGCGCAGAGAGCTGACCGGGAAGCCCAGCGGCTCTACCAGTCCCTGGACGCCATGCTGCGCAAAGCGCGGCGCAAGCGTGCGAAGCGCCGCCAGCGTGTCGTCCGGCGCAATGTTGACGCCTTCGTTCAGCGGGCACATTACCAGCGCTTTCGCGCCGATCGCCTGCGCGTCCTGCAGCAGCGCGTCGGTTTTCGCCAGCAACGCCTCATCCACGCGGTTGAATGGATAAATCGCGTTAATGGTGACCACTTCGATGTTGTACTTCGTTAACAGGGCGCGCGTCTGCTCATAAGTCAGATCGTCGCACACCTTGCCGCTCGGCATGTCGTTACGCAGTTCAACTTTATTCAGGCCCAGGCGTTGAACCAGCTGGAAAAACGCTTCTAAAGAAAGGGTCGGCGCAATTTTACGGTTAATACAGAAACGGGTCGGGTCGATGGCCATGCTGCAGCTCCTGTAGTGATGCAAGAGGAAAGATAAATAGGCTGGGGCCAAAGAAAACATTTATTTCATAAATAGTGAATTATGAAATTTAAAGGTTGAGATCTGCCTCTCAATAATTTCATTTTCCGCCGTTGTCGCGCCGGTTTAGCGCGCCCGGGCTGACGAAAAACCTGCTGTTCAGGGCGGCTTAATCCGGGCGCTGCGCCCTGTCAGCGCGCGGTTTTCGGCTTCGGTCGCGAAAATGCGATCCATGCCGCTAAAAGGGAATTTCTCAAAAAGTTTTATTTGAAAAATTTATTTCACTGTAATAGCTTCTTAGCATGCTTTCGGTTTTGCCTGGTCAGACGGCGTGGCGTCACGCTAAGGCTCTGCAGGGAACTCACACATCTTAAGAGGCTATGAAATGAATATCACAGGAAACTTCATTGGCGGTCAGATTACCTACAGCGCCAGCAACGAAACCATCCCTGTTTATGACCCGGCGACCGGCAAAGTGGTGCGCGAGTTAACGCAGAGCACCGGCGCAGAAGTCGCCGAAGCGATTAAAGTGGCGCATGACGCCTTCCCCGCCTGGTCGAAAACTTCGCCGCTGCGCCGCGCGCGCGTTTTGTTTAACTTCAAGGCGCTGATGGAGCAGCACCGCGACGAACTGGCCGAACTGATCGTCTCTGAACATGGCAAAGTGTGGTCGGATGCACAGGGCGAGCTGACGCGCGGGCTTGAAGTGGTTGAGTTTGCCTGCGGCATCCCGCATCTGATTAAAGGCGAATATTCGGCAAACGTAGGCACAGGCGTCGACAGCTACTCGCTGATGCAGCCGGTGGGAGTGGTTGCGGGCATTACGCCGTTTAACTTCCCGGCGATGGTGCCACTGTGGATGTTCCCGATCGCGCTGGCCTGTGGCAACACCTTTGTGCTCAAGCCGCCTGCGCTCGACCCTTCCGCAGCGGTGCGTATGGCGGAGCTGCTGAAAGAAGCAGGTCTGCCGGACGGCGTGTTTAACGTGGTGCACTCTTCTAACGAAGATGCCGAGCAGCTCTATAAAGATCCGCGCATCGCGGCGGTGAGCTTCGTCGGCTCTTCCGGCGTCGCCGAGCACATCTACAAAACCGCCAGCGCCCATGGCAAACGCGTGCAGGCATTCGGCGCGGCGAAGAACCACGCTATCGTCATGCCGGACGCCGATCTCGACGCGACGGTGAACGCCATTATGGGCGGCGCATTCGGCTCCGCCGGCGAACGCTGCATGGCGCTGCCGGTCGTGGTCGCGGTCGGCGACGATACTGCTGACAAGCTGATCGCCCGCCTGACGCCGCTGATCAAAGCGCTGCGCGTCGGACCTGGCATTAAGCAGGGCGCAGATGAGAATGAGATGGGGCCGGTTGTCTCCGCCGCGCATCAGAAAAAAGTGCTGGGCTATATCGATAAAGGCGAGCAGGAAGGAGCGAAGCTGGTGGTTGACGGCCGCAACTTCCAGGTGCCGGGCCACGCTGAAGGCTACTACGTTGGCGGCACGCTGTTCGATAACGTGACGTCAGATATGACTATCTGGCGCGAAGAGATTTTCGGGCCGGTGCTGAGCATTATGCGTGCGCCAGACTACGCCAGCGCGTTGCAGTTAGTGAACAGCCACGAGTTCGGTAACGGCAGCGCCATTTTCACCAGCAACGGCAACACGGCGCGCGAGTTCGTGCAGAACGTGGAAGCGGGCATGGTCGGCGTCAACGTACCGGTGCCGGTGCCGATGGCGTTCCACAGCTTCGGTGGCTGGAAACGTTCAGTGTTCGGCGCGCTTAACGTGCACGGGCCGGACGGCGTGCGTTTCTACACCCGCATGAAGACCGCTACGGCGCGCTGGCCGAGCGGCCAGCAGACGGTATCGGAATTCAGCATGCCGACGCTGAGCTAATAAGCGCGCAACGTCATGATAACAGCTACAGGCCAGCGGAAACGCGCCTGTAGCTTCTTGTTTTCACGTTAAAAAGGAGAGTGGGAATGTCTTTTCTTGCAAAAGCGCAGCAGCCGGACGCCAGCGGTCGTATCCAGCACGTGACGCCGGAAAGCGCGGGCTGGCGCTATGTCGGCTTTGACGCCTACCTGCTGAAAAAGGGCGACACTCTGCGACTGAGCAGCGGCGACAAAGAGCTTTGTCTGGTGCTGGTAGCGGGACTCGCTTCGGTAAAAACGCGCCACGCAGACTTCCCTGGCATCGGCAAGCGTATGTCGCCGTTTGAGCGCGTTCCGCCTTATTCTGTTTATGTGCCGCATAACGATGAAGTGGAGATCGTCGCTGACAGCGATCTGGAACTGGCGGTCTGCAACGCGCCCAGCCAGGGTAATTTGCCGGCGCGTCTGATCGCGCCAGCGGACGTCGGCGTCGAACACCGCGGCAAAGGGCGCAATAAGCGTCTGGTGCATAATATACTGCCGGACGATAAGCCAGCCGATAGCCTGCTGGTGGTAGAGGTCTATACCGACGAGGGCGATACCAGCTCCTATCCCAGCCACAAGCACGATCAAGAGAGCGAAAACGAAACCTATCTGGAAGAGACCTACTATCACCGTTTCGATCCTGAGCAGGGGTTCGCTATGCAGCGCGTCTACACTGACGACCGCTCGCTTGATGCCTGTATGGCGCCTTATAACCGCGACGTCGTGACGGTGCCGCGCGGCTACCATCCGGTGGCGACAATTGCCGGTTATAACAACTACTATCTGAACGTGATGGCGGGGCCGGTGCGGCTGTGGAAATTTACCTGGGAGAAAGATCACGCCTGGGTTAACAGCGATAATTATCCGCGCGGCTAGCAGAAGCGGCGTTCATAAAAGAAAAGGGCAACCGCAGGGTTGCCCTTTTTATTCTCAAAACCCGTAATCAGGCGCTAGCATTATTTAACGCCAGCGATACCGCCAGCGTTTGCGCCAGACAGAGCGAAGCGACCTGCGAGCGGAAGCCATCCACCTGCGCTTCACGCACTACAAAACAGACGTCGCTGAAGGCCGCCAGCGGGCTCACCTGGCTGTCTGTAATAGCGATCTGATGCGCGCCGCGCTTCGCGCCCATCTCTACCAGCTCTACCGCTTCGCGCGCGTAAGGAGAGTAGCTGATGGCGATAACGACATCTTTCGGGTTTACCAGGCTGAGCTGTTCGGTGAACATGCCGCCCAGGCCGTCGATCAGGAAAGCGCGGCGCTCAAGATGGCGCAGCGCATAGACCAGATAGGAAGCGACGCTGAACGAGCGGCGCAGGCCAATTACATAGATATTCTCAGCGTCATTCAGCAACTGCACCGCTTTGTTAAGCTGGTCGGGATTGATCTGCATCGCCAGCTGTTGCAGCGCCTGACTGTTGACCATGGTAAAGACGTTAAGGATTTCTACTGGGCTTTCCGGCGAAGTCGCGGCGTCGTCGGTGGCGGTCTGACGGAACAGGCGCGCACGCTCGGTATAGTTAACCGTCTCTTCCATCAGGTGCTGACGAAAAACCTGTTTCATTTCGTTGAAGCCGCTGAAACCGAACGCGTTAGCGAAGCGAATAAGCGTTGACGGCGGAACGTCAGCCTGAGCGGCAATAGAAGCCACGGTATCAAAGGCGATGCTGTTGCTGTTATCAAGGATATAACGAGCCACCTGCTTCAGTCGCTTGCTCAGCGTTTCGTAGCGTCGACGAATATCATCCTGTAACAGGGAGAGTTGGGTAGGATTGTTGGTCATTACTTCGGCCCGTTAAAAAAGAAATATGGCTGGATAATGAGCGCTATAGTACCAGATGAATGGAAAATTTCATTTGTTTGCGCCCGATGCGGGCTTTATTTCATGGGTTTATGAATTGCCTCACATAATGCGGGGAATGTGGCGGGAATGGCGATGAAAACCCAGAAATAAAGCGGAGTTGAGGATCCTGCGCGCCGTCAGGCGGCGCAGGATCGCACAGGAGAAGCCCTTACAGCCCGGCGTTTTCGCGAATATATTTGCGCGCTTTCACCGCATATTCAAACGGGTTAGCCAGCGCCGGGTCCTGCTCCGCTTCCACCACCATCCAGCCTTTATAGCCGTAATCATCCAGGATCTTAAACACCGGCCTGAAGTCGATAACGCCGTCGCCCGGCACGGTGAAGGTGCCTTTCTTCACGCCGTCGAGGAAACAGAGATGATTGTCACGCACCTCTGCGACCACCTCATCACGCACATCTTTCAGATGCACATGGAAAATACGCGGCAGATATTTTTGCAGCACGTCGAGCATCGCCTGCTGTGAGCCTTCGGAATAGTAGATATGGCCGGTGTCGTAGAGCAATCCGACAGTATCATTGGTCAGCGCCATAAAGCGGTCGATCTCTTCCACGGTCTGAATGCCGGTGCCCATATGATGGTGCAGCGTTACGCGCATCCCTTTCGCAGCGGCGATCTCCGCCAGTTCGTTGTAGCCTTCGGCCGTCAGGCGCCACTCTTCGTCGGTGAAAATCGGCTTTTGCTCCAGCACCGGCAGCGTGGTGCCCTGGATGCTTTTGCTCTGCTCAGAGCAGCCAATCACGCGCGCGCCCATGGCGTGCAGGAAGTTCATATGATTGACGAATTCATCGATGGTTTTCGCCTTGTCACCGTTGGCGAAGAAGGTGCTGAACCAGGCGTTGCAAATCTCAATGCCGCGAATATCGAGCATCGGCTTCAGCACCGCCGGATCGCGCGGGTATTTGCTGCCAACTTCGCTGCCGGTAAAGCCCGCCAGCGCCATTTCGCTCACCGTCTGCTGAAATGTGTTCTCTTTGCCCAGCTCCGGCATGTCGTCGTTGGTCCAGCCAATCGGCGCGATAGCCAGTTTTACGTTCTCTTTGTTCATCTGTTTAGTCCTGACAGGTCGGGGCGGCCGCAGCCGCCCGCAAGGAGAGGAAAACGCTTATTTCTTGTCGTAGAAAGCCGGACGCGGCGGCATTTCAACCGGCTCGATGGCGCCGCTCTGTTGCGCCTTCAGGCAGGCATCGGCGGCCACTGAGGCGGCGAAGCCGTCCCAGGCGGACGGGCCGGTAAGCTGGCCCGCTTTCACGTCATTGATAAAGGCCTGCAGTTCGACGTCATACGCTTCGATAAAGCGATCTTTCCAGTCGGTCAGGATAGTGGTAGAGAGTTTGGCTTCGCTGCGCAGCTGCACCGAGGCGGGTTCCGGCAGTCTGGCGATGCCGGTTTCACCAACGACTTCACACTGGATATCGTAACCGTAGGCACAGTTAACGAAGATCTCGACGTCGATGCGCACCCCTTTCTGGGTTTCAAACAGCACGATCTGCGGATCTTTCAGGCGCGCATGCGATTTTGAGGTCACGCGCGGGAAGACCACCTGTACGCTTTTATAGTCGTCGTTGGTCAGCCAGCGCAGCACGTCCAGCTCGTGGATCAGCGTATTGGTGATCGCCATATCAGTGGTATAGCTCTCCGGCACGGCCGGGTTGCGGTGCGCGCAGTGCAGCATCAGCGGTTCGCCGATGCCGCCTTCGGTAATCACTTTTTTCAGCGCGCGGTAGCCCGCATCGTAAGGGCGCATAAAGCCGACCTGCACCAGGCGCTTGCCGTGTTTGATCTCCGCATCCACCACGCGGCGACAGCCTTCAGCGCTCAGCGCCAGCGGCTTTTCGCAGAACACCGGTTTGCCAGCGGCGATGGCCGCCAGCGTAAACTCTTCATGCGTCGGGTCCCAGGAGGTCACCAGAATCGCATCCACTTCCGGCGACTGGATGACCTGATGGCCGTCTGCGTAGACTTCCGCTTCAATATTCAGTCGCTGCAGCGCAGCGCGCGCGCCGTCGACGTTAATATCCGACACCGCCACTACTTTTGCCCCCTGCAGGACATTGTTGCAGCGACGAATGTGTTCCTGGCCGATTGCGCCAGCACCGATAACGCCTAGTTTCAAAGTCATAATTACACCTGTAGGGTTTATAGCGAGGAATAAAGGGCCGGTTTCCCGGCCGGAAATCAGTATTTACGCGCCTGATCGAGATGGGCGTTAAGTTTTTCTGCTACCGCCTGTACACGTTCGGATTCAGAGGCTTGCGCCACGCCGACGTGCCACCAGCTGAAGTATTTATGCACCATGGTCTTCGGCAGCACCTTGATGTCGATAAGCGTGGAAACCGTCTGCTTACGCGCATCTTCCAGCGCCGCGGTAAGCTGATCCAGCGTAGTGACGCGATAGGTTTTACAGCCGTAGCCCGCCGCGATGGCGGCGAAGTCCACCGGCACGAAGCCGCCGTCCAGCTTGCCGCCTTCTGGATTGCGGAAGCGGAATTCGGTGGTGAAGCTGTCCATTCCGTGTTCCATCTGCAGGTTGTTAATGCAGCCGTTGGTCATGTTGTCGAACAGCACCACGTTGATTTTGGCGCGCTCCTGAATCGAGGTGACCAGCTCGGAGTGCAGCATCATAAAAGAGCCGTCGCCCAGCAGCGCGTAGACCTCGCGATGCGGCTGCGCCAGCTTCGCGCCCAGCGCGGCGTTCACCTCATAGCCCATGCAGGAGTAGCCGTACTCAACGTGATACGAGTTGTAGTCGCGGGTGCGCCAGACGCGCTGCAGATCGCCCGGCAGACTGCCCGCTGCCGCCACAATCACTGCATCCTTTGGGAGCTGCTCATTTAGCGTGCCGAGCACGCGGCTCTGGGTGAGCACTGACTGGGTCAGACGATTAAATTCGGCAAATACCGCGTCGCGATCGATATGGTCGGCAATCTCCGGAATAAAGCCGTCGCCGGTATATTCCACCTGATAGACGCGCTGCGTCTCTTTCAGCAGCTTGCTCTGCGCCTGCTCGATCTGGCTGCCCCAGTCGTTGCTGTAGTTCTTATCCGCCAGTCCCGCCGCCAGCGCGACGAGCCCTTCACGCGCGTCGGCCAGCAGTTGCACGCCGTCGAGCTTGTAGGTGTCGAAATTGCTGACGTTGACGTTAAGGAAGCTGACATCCGGGTTCTGGAAAATCCATTTCGATGCGGTGGTGAAATCGGTGTAGCGGGTGCCGACGCCAATCACCAGATCCGCCTCTTTCGCCAGCAGGTTGGCGGCCAGACAGCCGGTTTCGCCAACGCCACCGACGTTAAGAGGATGGTCAGAGACGATCGTGCCTTTGCCCGCCTGAGTTTCAGCGAACGGAATCTGGTAACGCTCGGCGAACTGACGCAGCGCCTCGCCCGCTTCAGAATATTTCACGCCGCCGCCCAGCACGATCATCGGCTTGCGTTTGCGCACGATCAGCGCCAGCGCGTCATCAAGCTGCGCGGCGGTCGGCAGACGGCGATCGAGACGGTGCACGCGCTTCTGGAAGAAGTAGTCCGGGAAATCCCAGGCTTCGCCCTGCACGTCCTGCGGCAGCGCGATCGTCACCGCGCCGGTTTCGGCGGGGTCGGTCAGCACGCGCATGGCGTTAATGCAGGCGGTCATCAGCTGTTCGGGACGGCTGACGCGGTCCCAGTATTTGCTCACGGCGCGGAAGGCGTCGTTGGTGCTGATGCTGAGATCGTAGCTCTGTTCGATCTGCTGCAGCACCGGATCGGGCTGGCGCGTAGCGAAGACGTCGCCCGGCAGCAGCAGCAGCGGAATGCGGTTCGCAGTGGCGGTGGCGGCTGCGGTGATCATATTGGCGGCGCCCGGGCCGACCGATGAGCTGCAGGCGATAATCTGGCGGCGCAGAGACTGTTTGGCGAAACCCATCGCGGCGTGCGCCATTCCCTGTTCGTTGCGGCCCTGATGCACAATCAGATCGCCGCTGTCCTGCTCCAGCGCTTGCCCCAGGCCCAGCACGTTGCCGTGACCGAAAATGGCGAAGAGGCCTTTCACAAACTTCGTTTCCACGCCGTCGACATTAATGTATTGATTATCAAGAAACTTAACCAGCGCCTGTGCGGTGGTCATTCTGATTGTGGCCATATTCTTTTCCTTTACATACTGCAACCTGGTGACAGGTTAGCGACGTGGCGTGTCGCGAAAGGCGACCGCAGGTAACTGAAACTTGAAGCGATTATAAACAAATATATTTTTCATAAAATACGATTACAGAAGAAACATTTCATTTTGCGATTGAGATCAAATTTAACCGTGAAACGCAGCTTTAACGGGACAGCGAAGCGGGCTAAGTGAAACAAGAAATGCGAAAAGCGGAGAAGCTGGAAGTTTTCATTTTAATTCAGTCGCTTCCTGCAGAGGCTTAGCTTTTTCTGCGATCCGCTTCACACCCCTGCAGCGGCGCGAAACGGATGAAACATCGCGCGCATGATGCGCAGGCGGTGCAGAGTTTTACCTGGTTCACAAAATCGCGATGGATGTTTCATTTCATATTGAATTTGGAATTTTTATTCCTCATAATTTCTCCATCGTCAGTCTGGCAAAGGCAAAACCCAGACGCACGCCGGGATGCCTGCTCCCTTGCACGCGTGTCTGCTTATCACAGAAGGAAACCACAGGTATGAGTACAGAAAAGAAGCGGCTTGATGTGATTTGTATTGGGCGCATCGCCGTTGACCTTTATGGTCAGCAAATTGGTGCGCGGCTGGAGGATATGAGCACATTTGCTAAATATCTCGGCGGCTCCTCCGGCAACGTCGCCTACGGCACCGCGATTCAGGGGCTGAAATCGGCAATGCTGGCGCGCGTCGGCGATGAGCATAACGGCCGCTTTCTGCGCGAAGAGCTGAACCGCGTAGGATGTAATACCGACGGGCTGATTACCGATAAGCAGCGTCTGACCGGACTGGTGATTCTGGGCATCAAGGATGAAGAGACCTTTCCGCTGATCTTCTACCGCGATAACTGCGCCGATATGGCACTGGTGCCGGAAGATATCGATGAGGACTTTATCACCTCGTCGCGCGCAGTTGCCGTAACCGGCACCCATCTCTCTCATCCGCAGACGCGCGCCGCGGTGCTGAAAGCGCTGGATATTGCAAAGCGCAACGGCCTGCGCACCGCGCTGGATATCGATTATCGTCCGGTATTGTGGGGCCTGACCTCACTCGGCGACGGCGAAACGCGTTTCATCGAGTCTGAACAGGTGACGCGACAGCTGCAGGAAGTGATTCACTATTTCGATCTGATTGTCGGTACGGAAGAGGAATTTCATATCGCCGGCGGCAGCACCGATACGCTTACGGCACTGAAAAATGTGCGCCAGGCGACTCAGGCGACGCTGGTCTGTAAGCGCGGCCCGCTGGGCTGCGTGGTATTTGAGGGCGATATTCCCGATTCCTGGGAACAGACGAAGCTGCAAAGCGGCGTACGGGTTGATGTATTAAACGTGCTGGGCGCGGGCGACGCCTTTATGTCCGGTCTGCTGCGCGGCTGGCTCAACGACGAAGGCTGGGAACAGGCGTGTCGTTACGCCAATGCCTGCGGCGCGCTGGTGGTGTCGCGTCACGGCTGCGCCCCGGCGATGCCGACCAAAGAGGAGCTGGATGATTTCCTCAGCCGCGATAAAGAGGTGAAGCGTCCCGATCTCGACGCGCGTTTAAATCACCTGCATCGCGTGACCACGCGCAAACAGCAGTGGCCGGAACTGAACGTGTTCGCCTTTGACCATCGCAAACAGCTGGCCGATATGGCGCGCGAAGCGGGCGTCGACGAGAGCAAAATCCCGGCGCTGAAAGTGCTGCTGCTGAAGGCGGCTGAAGAGGCGGCGCGCGAGGCCGGACTGGAGAACAAGAGCGGTATTCTTGCCGATACCACTTACGGCCAGAAAGCGCTGAACGCCATTACCGGCAAAGGCTGGTGGATTGGCCGTCCGATCGAAATGCCCAGCTCGCGGCCGCTGCGCCTGGAGCATGGCAATATCGGCTCGCAGCTTATCGACTGGCCGGCGGAGCATGTCGTGAAATGCCTGGTCTTCTACCATCCGCACGATAGTGCCGAAATGCGTAAAGAACAGGACGATCTGGTGCTCGACGTCTGGAACGGCTGTAACAAGAGCGGGCACGAACTGCTGCTGGAAGTCATTCTGCCGGAGAGCAATCCCGATCGTAACGAGGCCTACTATCTTGAGATCCTCAGCCACTTTTATCAGATGGGCATCCAGCCCGACTGGTGGAAGCTGCCGCCGCTGTCGGCGGAGAGCTGGCAGGCGATTAGCGGCCTGATCGAGCAGCAGGATCCTCATTGCCGCGGCATTTTGCTGCTGGGTCTCGACGCGCCGGAAGAGAAGCTGAAGGCGGGCTTTGCCGCTGCGGCGAAAGCGCCCTGGGTGAAAGGGTTTGCGGTCGGCCGCACTATCTTCGGCCAGCCGTCGCGCCAGTGGCTACAGGGCGAGCTGGATGATGAGGCGCTGGTTGAGAAGGTGAAGGGCAACTATCTGCGGCTGATCGACTACTGGCGCGCCGCGCGCGGTTAATAGCTAAAAAAACGGCGGGAACATTCCCGCCGTTTTTATCTGTCAGCCCATATCTCAGGCTTCCAGCCATTCTTCAAAATAACCTTATTTCAGCGTGATGCTCTGGACAATGCTGTCCGCGTCGCTCTGCGCCTGCTGCTGGTTGTCGCCTGGCAGAGTAATCTGCAGCGTCAGCAGTTTACCGTCGATTTTCGCCAGGATCACTGAGGACCAGGAAGTCTGATTATTGGCCGACACTACGCTGTCCAGACGCTGCGCAGGCTGATCTTTCAGGGTAATCGCTTTGTCAGACACCACCTGCAGCTGCGGGTCGCGGTTGCGCTGCTGCTGTTCCAGACGCTGCGCCAGCACGTCCAGCCCTTCGCTGGTGGCGTCGCCCGCGATCACAATAATGGCGCGCGCGCCGGTTTCATCGGCGTAAACGTTCATATTGGTGGTCTGGTTGCCCAGCTTGCCGCTCTTGTCCGACATGCCGGCCGGCAGCGAGAAGCTCAGCTTACCGTCCATCAGCGTTACGTTCTGCGATGACTGGCTGGCGCTGGTGCCATTGCTGCCAGCCGCGTCATCTTTCTTCTGATCGCAGGCCGCCAGGCCCAGCACCAGTAAGCCAATACCCGCATATTTCACTAAGTTTCGCATCTGAATCCCTTTATTTGATTCCAGTAAGGCGTTCATACAACTCGAATCAGGCGGCAAAAGCAACCGCCCGATTGTCAGCAGATCTTAGCGGGTCGCAGCGAAACGCTCTATGTCCGTTTAGCCGAAATTAACCTGCGGGCGCTGCGAACGTTCTGTCAGACGTTTCAGCATTGCATTGAGCAGCACGCCGTAAGCGGGCAGGAAGAAGACAAGGCAGATCAGCACTTTAAAGCTGTAGTCCACCAGCGCGATCTCTACCCAGTGCGCAGCCATGAAGGGATCGGTGCTTTTATAAAAAGCGATAAAGAAAAAGGCGAGCGTATCACTGATATTGCCGAGGAACATCGCGCAGCCGGGCGCAATCCACCACTGCGGCAGCTGGCGCAGACGGTTAAAGACATGGACGTCGAGGATCTGTCCCAGCGCATAGGCCATAAAGCTGGCACAGGCGATACGCGCAACGAACAGGTTAACGTTATGCAGCGCGGCAAAGCCCTGCCACTGGCCCTGATAAAACAGGCTTGAGACCAGATAGGAGACAAACAGCGCCGGGATCATCACCGCCAGGATAATGCGGCGCGCCAGCGGGGCGCCGAAAATGCGCACGGTCAGGTCAGTCGCCAGAAAGATAAACGGGAAGCTGAATGCGCCCCAGGTGGTGTTGAAGCCAAACACGGAAACCGGCAGCTGCACCAGATAGTTACTGGAGATAATCACCAGCAGGTGAAACAGGGATAGCCAGACCAGCGCATGCTGACGCTGACGCGAAGAAAATGCGATCATAATGGACCTTTTTCATATTGGGGTGAGGGAACCCATTGCCGTGCAAAGCGGAGCCTGCGCGACGGTACCGAATGTAAAAACCGCGGCATCTTACCGCGTTGTGCTATTTACGCAATGGTTAATTTTAACGCAATCGTTCTCGTCTTGCGTCTGCGGGAGGGCGCGTTAAAATGAGCGCCCCTGTTTAGAACCGAGTGATTTATGAGCGACAACTTCTCCCATGCCGACCATCAGCTGGATGCCCTGGGCCTGCGCTGCCCGGAGCCGGTAATGATGGTGCGTAAAACGGTCCGCACTATGCAGGACGGGGAAACGCTGTTGATTATCGCCGACGATCCGGCCACTACGCGCGATATTCCCGGCTTCTGCCGCTTTATGGAACACCGTCTGCTGGCGCAGCAAACCGAAACCCTGCCTTACCACTATCTGATCCAGAAGGGTCTCGGCGCCTGATCGTCCTGTCGCGCGTTATTCCCGACGCGTGCGCAGCAGGCGCAGCGCGTTAGCGGTCACCAGCGCCGTCGCGCCGGAGTCGGCGACCACCGCCAGCCATAAGCCAGTCAGGCCCAGCAGCGTTGTGACCAGAAACAACGCCTTCAGCCCCAGCGCAATGGCGATATTCTGCCGTAGCGTGGCGTGCGTGCGCCGCGCCAGCGCCACCAGCGACGGCAACAGCGGCAAGGCATCGCGCGTCAGCGCGGCGTCGGCGGTCTCCAGCGCGATATCGCTGCCGCTGCCCATGGCGATACCGATGGTGGCCGCTTTCATCGCGGGCGCATCGTTGATGCCGTCGCCCACCATTGCCAGCGGTTGCTGCTGGCCCAGCGTGCGAACAGCATCGACCTTATCGGCGGGCAGCAGAGCGGCGCGAAAATCAATGTCGAGTTCGCGAGCGATCGCTGCCGCGGCGCGCGGGTTGTCGCCGGTAAGCATCATGCTTTCAATGCCCATTTTCTTTAACGCCGTTACCGCGACCTGCGCGTCGGCGCGCAGATTATCGCGCAGCGCCAGCGCGCCCAGCGGTTCGCCGTCGCGCAGGATCGCCACCAGCGTTTGTCCCTGTTCTTCCTGCTCGACAATCTGCGCGCGCTGCGCGGCGGTCAGGACGTCAACGCGGCCAGGCGACAGCAGTTCCACCTGCGCGCCGTCGACCTGAGCGGCGATGCCGCTGCCCGCCAGCGTCACCTGCTGGCTTGCGGAGGGTAGCGTCAGCTGCCGCTCCCTCGCGGCCGCGACAATGGCCGCCGCCAGCGGATGGGTTGAACCCTGTTCCACCGACGCCGCCAGCGCCAGCAGCTCATTCTGCGACAGCGTGGCGAAACAGAGCACGGCGGCGACCTGCGGCTTGCCCTGCGTCAGGGTGCCGGTTTTGTCGAAGGCGATGGCGCGTATCTGGCTGAGGCGCTCCAGCGCCGCGCCGCCTTTAATCAGCGCGCCCTGACGCGCGGCGGCGGCAAGACCGGAGGTAATGGCGGCAGGCGTGGCGATCACCAGCGCACAGGGACAGCCGATCAGCAGCAGCGTCAGCCCTTTATAAACCCAAGGCAGCCAGGCACCGAAACCGAGCAGCGGTGGTACCACCATCACCAGCGCGGCCAGCAGCATAATCAGCGGCGTATAGATGCGGCTAAAGCGATCGATAAAGCGCTCCACCGGCGCGCGATGGCTGTCAGCCTCTTCTATCAGCGTCAGAATGCGGTCGATGGCGCTTTCGCCTGGTTTCGATGTTACCTCAAGCTGAATCAGGCGATCCACGCTGGTGGCGCCCGCCAGCAGCGCATCGCCCTTTTCACGCGTGACCGGCAGCGACTCGCCGGTCAGCGCGCTTTCGTCCAGGCTCGCTTCGTTACTCAGCAGACGGCCATCGACTGGCAGGCGTCCGCCAGCCGCGACCTCAATCACGTCTCCGGGCCGCAGCGCCGCCAGCGCCACGGTTTCCCGCACCTCGCCGTTTAACCGTACGGCGTTTTCCGGACGTAGCGCCATCAGCTGCGTAACGCCGCTGCGCGCGCGGGCGGCGGCAAAGGCTTCCAGTCGTTCGCCCAGCAGAAACAGCAGCAGCACCATCGCCGCTTCGGCATGGGCACCGATCAGCAGCGCGCCAGCGGCGGCGACGCTCATCAGCATTTCGATAGTAAAGGGCGAGCCGCTGCGCGCGCGTCGCCACGCGTCACGCGCCACCGGCCATAATCCAGTCAGCGTGGTGACGATAAACAGCATGTCGCCCCAGTGCGGCATGAAGCGGCTCAGCGTAAAGCTGGCGAGCATCATAACGGCGAGTATCAACAGGGTTTGGTTCTCGCGCCAGCGGGAGGCGGGGCGGGGCGGCGTCGTCTCGCTGACTAGCGAGAAACCGGCGCGCGCGACGGCCTGTTCAACGGCGGCGGCGATATCATCGCTGGCGTCCACCAGCAGCTTTTCGCTGGCGAAGACGACGCGCGTGCGAACAACCTGAGGCAACTGGCTAACGGCGGTTTCAACGGTGCGGGCGCAGCTGGGGCAATCCATGCCGCTGACGTGCCAGCTAAAATGCCAGGAGCCGCGCCTGTCGCCTTCTTCGTCGCCATCGCCGCCGGGGCTGCTGTCAGCCTCGCAGCAGCCCCCGCTGCATTCAGGTTGTACAGGCGTGGCAGCCTTAATATTGAGCCGAACGGGCGTGGCGCCAGGCAGGGCGCACAGGGGTTTGGTTGCGGAATGGGTGGTGCCTGGGCGGCCGCAGCCGCAGGCGTGACGATGTTGGTGCATATAACCTCCAGTAACGGGCGGGCGACGCCGCCCGCTACTGCATCCTACACTCTGGAGTCGACTCCAGAGTCAAGACCGGTTTTGCACTAGTAGAGCCAGAGCGAACGAACAATCATAAAGTGCCCGGCGAAGTAACAGGCGGCGACGATGGCGCTGTCGGCGCTGAAGCGGCGGCGATAGTGGCTGACAAACCAGACGATATTCGCCAGCAGCAGCAGGCTCGCGCCCACAACCAGCGTGAAGCTGTCATCCGAGGGGCGGAAAACGTACTGCTCGGCGGCCAGCCATGTCATCACCAGCGTCATGCCAATCAGCGTGCAAATCGGCCAGCGCAGCGTCTCCAGGCGGCTCCAGATCACCGCGATGGTAACCACGCCGATAATTAACAGCGTCAGCGGAATCGGCCAGTAGAAGGTCATCGTCATGCCGGCGGCGAAGCAGATGGTGTAAAGCAGATGAGAGAGGAAGAACGCGCCCAGCGCATAGAGCATTTGCTGACGCGGCAACAGCAGCAGCGCATCGCCGACCAGCGTCGCGATAAGCCCGGCGATAATCAGGTAATCGGTAGGTTTCAGCACCGGCGCCTGCCAGGCCCAGCCGACCATTAGCAGCAGCGTGATGGGTTTGAATAGCCAGCGCTGCCACTGCGGGCCGCGATAGGATGCATCAACATAGAGCCAACCGGAAAAAAGTACCGCAAGAAATGACCAAAGCATTGCTGCTCCCTTAAGGACAACCTGTCCATCAGATGGTGAAAATTCCCAATAAGTCGATCCCAGTTTAGGTTACGGCTTCGCAATGTGACAATGAGGCAACTCTGGTTGTATGCTTCACCCGCATTGCTTTTCAGAGCTTAACGAGACGAGAAAAAACCATGAGCAAACCACCGCTACTCTTTTTTATCGTACTGGCCGTTATCGCCGTGCTGGCGACTCGTCAGTTTATCAGGCAGCGGCGCGAAGCGGCGGTCAACGACGCCTCACCGGTGCGCACGCTGACGGTGAAGGTGAAAACCAAGCGGGAATATCCGTCGCCTAATCGGCGTTCACGCCAGCGGGAAACGATCGCAGGCGAAGATATGCGTTATGAAGCCTGGTTCCATCCTCTGAACGGTGCCAGCGACATTAAAGCGATTGTGGGCGAGCGCGATTACAATCAGATGGATACCGGCGCGAAAGGAGAGCTGAAAATGCAGGGATCGCGCTTCGTCAGCTTTACGCCGGTACAGTAGAAAAGCGCTGACGGGATGCCGTGCCAGCGCGGGCGAGGCGGAACGCTTTGCTTGTCGTTCCGCTCATCCGGCCGCGAACCTTGCCAGCCGTTTGATCGCCGTGCTTATTTCTTCTTAGGGAAATTGGCCTTCTGCCACGCCAGCAGCTCAAAGACGCCAAAGAGAAAGATTTTCGTCTGCGTCCAGCGATCGATCGGCGGCGCGTCTTTCGGCTGGGTTGCGCGCAGCAGCGTCAGCTGCAGGCCGTGCATCAGCACCATAAAGAACAGCGCGACGTGGATAAAATAGCGCAGCGGTTTAGGGTAGGGGTCTACCAGGTTGAACAGTAAAAAAGCCCAGACGCATAGCATCAACAGGCGACCTGAATTAAGCAACATCGGATGTCTCCTGTTGTCGTTGATATAAACGATACGCCACTTGCCCGGCGATCTTTTCGCGATGCAGCGCCCAGCTGATGGGTACCGGCGGCGCGCCGTGCTCCACTTCGCTCTCTACATAGATCATCGCCTCGTCCGCCAGCCAGCCATTCTGCTCCAGCAGCTGCAGCGTTTGCTCCAGCAGACCTTTGCGGAACGGCGGGTCGACGAATACCACATCATAAGGCTCGCCGGAAGCGGCCAGCCAGTTAAGGGTATTGGCGTTGATCACCTGCGCGTCGCTGGCGCGCAGGGTTTGTACATTCTTCTCAAGCTGTTGCGCCACCGAACGTTCCAGCTCCAGCAGCGTCACCGACGCGGCAAAGCGCGACAGCGCTTCCAGACCGAGCGCGCCGCTGCCGGCGAAGCAGTCGAGACAGCGCGCCTGCTGCAGAACGGGCGCCAGCCAGTTAAACAGGGTTTCCCGAACGCGATCGGTGGTAGGGCGCAGCCCGGCGCTGTCGGGCACCGGCAGTTTGCGTCCGCGCCACTGACCGCCGATGATGCGGATTTGTCCGGCACCGCCTGTGCCACGAGGGGTTTTACTCATCTTGCTCACAACTCGTCATAATTTGTTGCGTAGTTTAACGGGCGAATCGGTGAGAAGAAACGGTAAAAAAGGGTGCTGTGGTGCGCTGGCTGGAAAGTGTTAGACTAGTGAGTTGCTGAAGTCATACATAATTCTGCCGTTTTTCGCCCTTTTGGCGGTGAAAACCAGAGCTAATTTTTATCCCCTGGGAACAGCGAGCGACCGGGATTAAGCCATCGAGGAGTGTGGTCACACAATGGCAAAAGAGAAAAAACGTGGCTTTTTTTCCTGGCTGGGATTTGGCAAAGAAGAAGAGACACAACAGCCTGCTGAAACGCCTGAACAGCAGCCAGAGGATCCTGCGCTAGCGCAGGCGGAAACCGACGCGGCGCATACCGTCGAACTGACCGAGCAGCTCGCCGAGGCGCAGCGCGAAGCGCCAGCGCACGCCGTTGATGAGCACATTGCCGCTGAGCCGGAAGCTGAACCGATCGTCCAGAAGGCGCAGGATGCGGAAATTATCGCGCCGCTGGAGGAGATCATTCCGGAAGAAGAGCCGGAGCTGGCGCCGCAGCCGATTGAAGAAGAGATAGTGCCGGAAGCGCTGCCCGAAGAGGAGCAGCCGCTGGATGACGAAGAGCTGGCAGCGCTGGCATTGGCAGAAGCGCCGCAGGATGAAGCGGCGGAAGAGATCGCCGCCGAAGATGAGATTCAGGATACCGTCAGCGATCTGCCGCTCGCCGCCGCGCCGATCGTTTCTCAGGAGCAGGAACGCCCCACCAAAGAGGGTTTCTTCGCCCGCCTGAAACGTAGCCTGGTAAAAACCCGCCAGAACCTTGGCTCCGGCTTTATCAGCCTGTTCCGCGGCAAAAAAATCGACGACGATCTGTTTGAAGAGCTGGAAGAGCAGCTGCTGATCGCCGACGTTGGCGTAGAGACGACGCGCCGCATCATTACTAACCTGACGCAGCAGGCGAACCGCAAACAGCTGCGCGATGCGGAAGCGCTCTACGGCCTGCTGAAAGCTGAGATGTCGGGCATTCTGGCGAAGGTCGACGCGCCGCTCGACGTCAGCGGCAAAGCGCCGTTCGTTATCCTGATGGTCGGCGTAAACGGCGTCGGTAAAACCACCACCATCGGCAAGCTGGCGCGTCAGTATCAGGCGCAGGGCAAATCGGTGATGCTGGCGGCGGGCGATACCTTCCGCGCGGCGGCCGTTGAGCAGCTGCAGGTGTGGGGCGAGCGCAACCATATTCCGGTCGTCGCGCAGCATACCGGCGCAGATTCCGCCTCGGTGATTTTCGATGCCATCCAGGCGGCGAAAGCACGCGGCGTTGACGTGCTGATCGCGGATACGGCGGGTCGACTGCAGAATAAATCGCACCTGATGGAAGAGCTGAAGAAAATCACCCGCGTGATGAAAAAGCTGGACGAAGAGGCGCCGCACGAAGTGATGCTCACCCTGGATGCCAGCACCGGTCAGAACGCCATCAGCCAGGCGAAACTTTTCCATGAGGCGGTCGGCCTGACCGGTATTACCCTGACCAAGCTGGACGGAACGGCGAAAGGCGGCGTGATCTTCTCTGTGGCCGATCAGTTCGGCATCCCGATTCGCTATATCGGCGTCGGGGAAGGCATTGAAGATTTACGGCCCTTCAAGGCCGAGGATTTTATTGAGGCACTGTTTGCCCGAGAGGACTAATTGGGATGATTCGCTTTGAAGAGGTCAGTAAGGCATATCTCGGTGGACGTCAGGCGCTGCAGGGCGCGGATTTCCATTTGCGGCAGGGCGAAATGGCGTTCCTCACCGGCCATTCCGGCGCCGGTAAGAGTACCCTGCTGAAGCTGATTTGTGGCATTGAGCGGCCGAGCGCGGGCCATATCTGGTTCAGCGGTCACGACATTTCCCGGCTGCGCAACAGCGAGGTGCCGTTTCTGCGTCGCCAGATCGGCATGATCTTTCAGGATCACCATCTGCTGATGGATCGTTCCGTCTATGACAACGTGGCGATCCCGCTGATTATCGCCGGCGCCAGCGGCGAAGATATTCGCCGTCGCGTGTCGGCGGCGCTGGATAAGGTCGGCCTGCTCGATAAGGCGAAAAGCTTTCCGATTCAGCTCTCCGGCGGTGAACAGCAGCGCGTCGGCATTGCACGCGCCGTGGTGAACAAGCCCGCCGTGCTGCTGGCGGACGAACCGACCGGCAACCTGGATGACGCGCTGTCAGAAGATATTCTGCGACTGTTTGAAGAGTTTAACCGCGTGGGCGTTACGGTGCTGATGGCGACGCACGACAGCGGGCTGATCGCGCGTCGTCGCTATCGCGTTATGACGCTCAATCAGGGACGCCTGCATGGAGGCCACGATGGTCAATAAACGCAACAAGCGCCCCGCTGCGCCAAAAGCGAAAGCGCCGTCAAAAAGCAAAGCGCTGAAGGGCGGCTGGCAGGAACAGTGGCGCTACGCGTGGCGCGGCACGCTGTCCGATATGTATCGCCAGCCGCTGGCGACGCTGCTGACGGTGATGGTTATCGCCATCTCGCTGACGCTGCCCAGCGTCTGCTACATGGTATGGAAAAACGTCAGCCAGGCCGCGACGCAGTGGTATCCCGCGCCGCAGCTGACGGTTTATCTGTCGAAAACGCTGGACGATACCGCCGCTGAAAATGTGGTGGCGCAGCTGAAGCAGGTCGATGGCGTGGATAGCGTCAACTACCTGACGCGGGAAGAGGCGCTGAACGAGTTCCGCAACTGGTCGGGCTTTGGCGGCGCAATGGATATGCTGGAGCAGAACCCGCTGCCGGCAGTGGCGATTATCACGCCGAAGCTCAACTTTCAGAACTCCAGCACCATGCAGAACCTGCGCGACAGGGTAGCGAAAGTGCAGGGCGTTGATGAAGTGCGCATGGACGACAGCTGGTTCGCCCGTCTGGCGGCGCTGACCGGACTGGTGGGACAGGTCGCTTCCATGATCGGCGTTCTGATGATTGTCGCGGTGTTCCTGGTGATCGGCAACAGCGTGCGGCTTAGCATCTTCGCGCGGCGCGATACCATCAACGTGCAGAAGCTAATCGGCGCCACCGATGGCTTTATCCTGCGCCCGTTCCTTTACGGCGGCGCGCTGCTCGGCTTTAGCGGCGCGGTGCTGTCGCTGATCCTCTCCGAGGTGCTGGTTCTGCGCCTGCAGTCGGTGGTGGCGCAGGTGGCACAGGTGTTTGGCACGACCTTCGCGCTGGAAGGCTTCTCATGGGATGAGGGGCTGCTGCTGCTGCTTATCGCTGCCATTATCGGCTGGATCGCGGCCTGGCTGGCGACCGTGCAACATTTACGTCGTTTTACGCCCCAGTAACCGCCTGCAACGTTTTTTTGATATAATGTTCCTCTGCTGCCGACGATCCGGGCGCAGAGGAACCCCTCTCTTCCCGCCTCGTCATCTGTGTGTAAAATATTCACCGCTATAATTGAACTTGTGGATAACTTAGCTACTCTAAGTAGCACAGATTGCTTTCGGATTTTCCCCGGCGTTGACTTAAGGTAACGTCTGCTCAAAGGGAAGACGCAGCAACTTAATAACCATTGTGAGGGTTTGAATGACCAAAGAAATGCAAACTTTAGCTATTGCTCCTCTTGGCAACCTGGAATCTTACGTTCGGGCCGCCAACGTCTGGCCGATGCTGTCGGCAGAAGAGGAAAAAGCGCTGGCTGAACGGCTGCATTACCAGGGTGATCTGGATGCGGCTAAGACGCTCATCCTGTCTCACCTGCGCTTTGTAGTTCATATCGCTCGTAATTATTCCGGTTACGGCCTGCCTCAGGCGGACCTGATTCAGGAAGGGAACATCGGCCTGATGAAGGCGGTGCGTCGCTTTAACCCTGAAGTTGGCGTGCGTCTGGTCTCTTTCGCCGTGCACTGGATTAAAGCCGAGATTCACGAATACGTGCTGCGTAACTGGCGTATCGTGAAGGTCGCTACCACTAAAGCACAGCGCAAGCTGTTCTTTAACCTGCGTAAAACCAAGCAGCGTCTGGGCTGGTTCAACCAGGACGAAGTCGAGATGGTGGCACGTGAACTAGGCGTAAGCAGCAAAGACGTGCGTGAAATGGAATCGCGTATGGCCGCGCAGGATATGACCTTCGATATGTCCGCCGACGATGAGAGCGGTGAAGGCAAAACAATGGCGCCGGTGCTCTATCTGCAGGATAAAACCTCAGACTTCGCCGACGGCATCGAAGAGGATAACTGGGAATCGCACGCTGCCGATAAGCTGAGCGACGCGATGCTGGGCCTCGACGAGCGCAGCCAGCACATCATCCGCGCCCGCTGGCTGGACGAAGATAACAAAACCACGCTGCAGGAACTGGCGGATCGCTACGGCGTGTCAGCCGAACGCGTGCGACAGCTTGAAAAGAACGCCATGAAGAAATTACGTATGGCGATAGAAGCATAAAAAAACGGGCGACGCGAAGTCGCCCTTTTTTTGCCTGTTATTTGACCCAGCCGTCACTCTGCGCGCGAAAACCGCAGGCCTGCATAAAAGCGGCGCGCTCGCCCTGATTTGCGCTGCCGTCATCCGCTACCCACCAGCTTGAGACAGAGCCGTTTTGCGCCATCGTCTCTTCCATCAGATATTGACCCACGCCGCGCCGCCGCGTCACCTCACGCACCTCCAGCTGCGAAATTTTCCCCTGCGATCCCACAATCTCCAGCTTTAGCGCACCCAGCAGCCGTTCATTAAAGCGCGCGGCGTAAAGGCGCTGGTTTTCACTCAGGCTTTTTTCCAGCGCCGCAATATCTTCGTTTGGCCAGATTTTCGCCAGATCGATGTGGTCCTGCGGGCTGAAGGTGGTCAGGCGCAGAATAGTCAGCTTCATAACAAACACCTGTACTAGTCGAAAGGGCATAGTGTAGCGAATTTATACAGTCAGAGCGCCGTCACTTTTTTAAGTTGAAAACAGGTCAAAAGATGGCCGGGATGCCAGGATAGAGGAGATAAAGAACAATAAGCGGCGCATAAGCCAGCATAACGCGCTGGAGAAATGGAGAAAAAGCCTGCATAACAACCAGATGATTATGCTGTTTCGGCCCGCTATTTCCCAACAGGTCAGTTGATTTACAGAAGAAACTTCCTGTTTAATAACCTGAAAAATAAAGCCTTATTATCAAAAAATACCGGAAAAGCACGCTAAATCCTTCATAAACATCATTTTTCGGCTTTATCCGGTAGCAACAGCAAACCACAAATCACAGACACAACAAGATGGGGAAGTCCGCATGAAAATGAGTAAAGGCCGCGCATTACTGGCGGGTTGCGTTGCGCTGGCGATGAGCCACGCCGCCCTGGCTGCCGATATCAAAATCGCTATCGTGGGTGCCGTGACCGGCCCGGTAGCGCAGTATGGCGATATGCAGTTCACCGGCGCCGCTCAGGCGATTAAAGATATCAACGCCAAAGGCGGCGTGAACGGCAACAAACTGGTGGGCGTAGAGTATGACGACGCGTGCGACCCGAAACAGGCCGTGGCGGTGGCGAACAAAGTCGTCAACGACGGCATTAAATATGTTATCGGCCATCTTTGCTCCTCTTCTACCCAGCCTGCGTCTGACATTTATAACGACGAAGGCGTGCTGATGATTACCCCAGCGGCGACCGCGCCAGAGCTGACCGCACGCGGTTATGCCACCATTATGCGCACCACCGGGCTCGACTCCGATCAGGGCCCGACCGCTGCTAACTATATCCTCAGCGAGATCAAACCCAAGCGTATTGCCGTGGTGCATGACAAGCAGCAGTACGGCCAGGGTCTGGCGGAATCCGTGCAGAAAACCCTGAAAGCCAAAGGCGGCAACGTGGTGCTGTTTGAAGGCATTACCGCAGGCGATAAAGACTTCTCTACGCTGATTGCGCGTCTGAAGAAAGAGAATGTGGACTTCGTTTACTACGGCGGTTACTACCCGGAAATGGGCCAGATCCTGCGCCAGGCGAAAGCGGCGGGTCTGAACGCTGGCTTTATGGGACCTGAAGGCGTGGGCAACGCCTCGCTCTCCAATATCGCAGGCGACGCCTCGGAAGGCATCTACGTGACGCTGCCGAAGCGCTACGACCAGCTGCCGGAGAACAAAGCGATCGTTGACGCCATCAAAGCCAACAGCGCGCAGAACCGCAAAGATCCGACCGGTCCGTTCGTCTGGACCACCTACGCGGCGATCCAGTCGCTGGTGGCTGGCATCGAGCGCAGCAAAAGCGACGAGCCGGAAGAGATTGCGAAAAACCTGAAGGGCGGCGAGCCGGTACCGACAGTGATGGGCAACCTGAGCTGGGACCAGAAAGGCGATCTGAAAGGTTTCGAGTTCGGCGTATTTAAATGGCACAAAGACGGTTCTTCTACCGCGGTTAAGTAATCGTCCCATCGGCAGACAAATCCCTTGCCGCTACGGCAGGGGATTTTCCCGTTCTAATGCAGGTCTTCACTATGTCCGAGCAGTTTCTTTATTTCACTCAGCAGATGCTTAACGGGGTCACTCTCGGCAGCACCTACGCGCTGATCGCCATTGGTTACACCATGGTTTACGGCATTATCGGCATGATCAACTTCGCTCACGGCGAGGTCTATATGATCGGCAGCTATGTCTCTTTTATCGTTATCGCCGCCCTGATGATGATGGGCATCGACACCGGCTGGCTGATGATCGCCGCTGGCTTTGTGATGGCGATCCTGATCTCCAGCGCCTACGGCTGGAGCATTGAGCGTGTCGCCTATAAGCCGGTGCGATCGTCGAAGCGATTGATCGCGTTGATCTCCGCCATCGGCATGTCGATCTTCCTGCAAAACTACGTCAGCCTGACGCAGGGCTCGCGCGACCTCGCGCTGCCGAGCCTGATCACCGGCCAGTGGACGCTGGGCCAGAGCAACGGCTTTGCCGCCACCATCTCCACCATGCAGATCGTGATCTGGCTGGTGACCTTTCTGGCGATGCTGGCGCTGACGCTGTTTATTCGCTATTCGCGTATGGGTCGCGCCTGCCGCGCCTGCGCCGAAGACCTGAAGATGGCGAGCCTGCTCGGCATCAATACCGACCGCGTGATTTCGCTGACCTTTGTGATCGGTGCGGCGATGGCGGCGGTAGCGGGCGTGCTGCTCGGCCAGTTCTACGGCTCCATTAACCCCTTTATCGGTTTTATGGCGGGCATGAAGGCCTTTACCGCCGCGGTGCTTGGCGGCATCGGCAGCATTCCGGGCGCGATGATCGGCGGCCTGGTGCTCGGCATCGCCGAAGCGCTGACCTCCGCCTATCTCAGCACTGAATATAAAGACGTCGTCTCTTTTGCGCTGCTGATCGTGGTGCTGCTGGTTATGCCGACCGGTATCCTGGGTCGCCCGGAGGTAGAAAAAGTATGAAGTCCTCCTTTATCAATGCGCTGCTCTCCTCCGTCATGTTGCTGGTGCTGGCCAGCTTCTTTATGGGGATGCGGCTCGGCCTGGACGGCACGCGACTGGTGGTGCAGAGCGCCGGGGACGTGCGCTGGAACTGGATTTTCGTCGGCTGTGCCGTGGTTTTTCTGTTTCAGCTGCTGCGCCCGTTCTGGCAGCGCGGCATGAAAAAGATCGCCGGCCCGACGCTGGTGTTGCCCGGCATCGACGGCTCTACGCCTAAGCAGAAGCTGTTTATGCTGGCGCTGATCGTCGTCGCGGTGGCCTGGTCCTTTTTCGTGTCGCGTGGCGCGGTGGATATCGCCACGCTGACGCTGATCTACGTGATGCTTGGCCTGGGCCTGAACGTGGTGGTTGGCCTCTCGGGTCTGCTGGTGCTCGGCTACGGCGGCTTCTACGCCATCGGCGCTTATACTTTTGCGCTGCTGAACCACTACTTTGGTCTCGGCTTCTGGGAGTGTCTGCCGCTGGCGGGCATCGTGTCGGCGCTGTTCGGCCTGCTGCTCGGCTTTCCGGTGTTGCGTCTGCGCGGCGACTATCTGGCGATTGTCACCCTCGGTTTCGGCGAAATCGTGCGTATCCTGCTGCTGAATAACACCGCCATTACCGGCGGCCCTAACGGCATTGCACAGATCCCGAAACCTTCGCTGTTCGGCCTGGAGTTTGGCCGCAAAGTCTCTGAAGGCGGCTGGAGCACGTTCCACGAGTTCTTCGGCTTGAAATATGACCCCAGCGATCGCGTCATTTTCCTCTACCTGGTGGCGTTGCTGCTGGTGGCGCTGACGCTGTTCGTGATCAATCGCCTGCTGCGTATGCCGCTGGGCCGCGCGTGGGAAGCGCTGCGCGAAGATGAGATCGCCTGTCGCTCGCTCGGCCTGAGCCCAACGCGCATCAAGCTGACCGCCTTTACCATCAGCGCCGCCTTCGCGGGCTTCGCCGGTACGCTATTCGCCGCGCGCCAGGGCTTTGTCAGCCCGGAATCTTTTACCTTTGTCGAATCAGCCTTTGTGCTGGCGATTGTGGTGCTGGGCGGTATGGGCTCGCAGTTCGCCGTTATCCTCGCCGCTATCCTGCTGGTGGTTTCGCGCGAGCTGATGCGCGACCTGAATGAATACAGCATGCTGGTGCTGGGCGGCCTGATGGTGCTGATGATGATCTGGCGTCCGCAGGGGCTGCTGCCGATGAAGCGTCCGCATCTGAAACTGAAGCAGAAACAAGGAGAGCAGGCATGATTCAGCCTTTATTAGCCGTTGAGGGTCTGATGATGCGCTTCGGCGGCCTGCTGGCGGTCAATAACGTGGCGCTGGAGCTGCGCCCGCAGGAGATCGTCTCGCTGATCGGCCCGAACGGCGCGGGCAAGACCACCGTTTTCAACTGCCTGACCGGCTTCTACAAGCCGACCGGCGGCACCATTAAGCTGCGCGAGCAGCATCTGGAAGGTCTGCCCGGCCAGAAGATCGCTCGCATGGGCGTGGTGCGCACTTTTCAGCACGTTCGCCTGTTTCGTGAGATGACGGTTATTGAGAACCTGCTGGTGGCGCAGCATCAGCATCTGAAAAGCGGCCTCTTTTCCGGCTTATTAAAAACGCCTGCGTTTCGTCGCGGCGAGAGCGAAGCGCTGGATCGCGCCGCCACCTGGCTGGAGCGCATCGGGCTGCTCGATCTCGCCAACCGCCAGGCGGGCAATCTGGCTTACGGCCAGCAGCGCCGTCTGGAGATTGCGCGCTGCATGGTGACGCGCCCGGAGATCCTGATGCTGGACGAACCGGCGGCCGGGCTGAACCCGAAAGAGACGCACGAGCTGGATGAGCTGATTGCCGAACTGCGCGGCGAGCACAAAGTTTCCGTGCTGCTGATTGAACACGATATGAAGCTGGTGATGGGTATTTCCGACCGTATCTATGTGGTGAACCAGGGTACGCCGCTGGCCAACGGCACGCCGGAAGAGGTGCGCAACAATCCGGATGTGATCCGAGCCTATTTAGGAGAGGCGTAACATGGCAAACCCGATGTTATCCGTTAATAACGTCAGCGCGCACTACGGCAAGATCCAGGCGCTGCATAACGTCAGTCTGCATATCAGCCAGGGGGAAATTGTCACCCTGATCGGCGCCAACGGCGCGGGAAAAACCACGCTGCTCGGCACGCTGTGCGGCGAGCCACGCGCCACGCAGGGCACGATTACCTTTGACGGCAAAGTGATTACCGACTGGCAAACCGCGCGCATCATGCGCGAGGCGATCGCTATCGTGCCGGAAGGACGCCGGGTGTTCTCGCGCATGACGGTGGAAGAGAACCTGGCGATGGGCGGTTTCTTCGCCAGCCGCCGGGATTATCAGACGCGCATCGCGCGCGTCTATGAACTCTTCCCACGCCTGGCGGAGCGTAAAATCCAGCGTGCGGGCACCATGTCCGGCGGCGAGCAGCAGATGCTGGCGATCGGCCGCGCGCTGATGAGCCAGCCGCGTCTGCTGCTGCTGGATGAACCTTCGCTGGGACTGGCACCGATTATTATCCAGCAGATCTTCGACACCATCGAACAGCTGCGCAAAGAGGGGATGACTATCTTCCTGGTGGAGCAGAACGCCAATCAGGCGCTGAAGCTGGCGGATCGCGGCTATGTGCTGGAAAACGGCCATGTGGTGCTGGAAGATACCGGGGAAGCCTTGCTCTCCAACGAAGCCGTCCGCAGCGCCTATTTAGGCGCCTAGGGCTGGCTGGCTTGCCAGATTGCGGTTGGGCAGCGCTCGTCATCCTCGCGTACTGCATGTACGCTCCGGTGACTGCGCCCTGGCCGTCCGTAATCTGGCTGCGTCGACAGTGGCCCGCGGCTGTAGTCTGTTAAAAAGGTCAGCTAAACCCTTTCATCTTGCCGTCATACGGCTGTCATTTATCTGTTATTAATCCGTCATTTCCCCGTGTCATGTTACACCGCGAACAAAAAATGCGTGATATCGCGCGTACCTACCTGCACAGGAAAATTCTATGTCCGTGTTTACTTTTCGTCGTAGCCTGATGAGTGCGGTTCTGGGCCTGGCTATCAGCGGCAATGCGCTGGCCGCCACTGAGATTCCTTTCTGGCATTCTATGGAGGGCGAGTTAGGCAAAGAAGTCGACTCTCTGGCGCAACGTTTTAACCAGGCGCATCCCGACTATAAAATTGTTCCAACCTACAAAGGTAACTACGAGCAGAGCCTCGCGGCAGGCATCGCAGCGGTACGTTCCGGCAAAGCGCCAGCCATTTTGCAGGTTTACGAAGTCGGCACCGCAACCATGATGGCCTCGAAGGCGATCGTGCCGGTGCATCAGGTTTTCCAGGACGCGGGCATCCCCTTTGACGAAAAACAGTTCGTGCCGACCGTGGCGGGCTACTACAGCGATGCCAGCGGCCATCTGATTTCTCAGCCGTTCAACAGCTCCACGCCGGTGCTCTACTACAACAAGGACGCCTTTAAAAAAGCGGGCCTGAACCCCGACCAGCCGCCGAAAACCTGGCAGGAGCTGGCGAAAGATGCCGACGCGCTGCGTAAAGCGGGCCTGACCTGCGGCTACGCCAGCGGCTGGCAGGGCTGGATCCAGATCGAAAACTTCAGCGCCTGGCACGCCTTGCCGGTCGCCAGCAAAAACAACGGCTTCGACGGCACCGATGCGGTGCTGGAATTTAACAAGCCGGTGCAGGTACGCCATATCCAGATGCTGGAGGATATGAACAAGAAAGGCGACTTCACCTACTTTGGCCGTAAAGACGAGTCCACCGCCAAGTTCTATAACGGCGACTGCGGTATTACTACCGCCTCCTCTGGTTCGCTGGCGGATATCAAGCACTACGCCAAATTCAACTACGGCGTCGGCATGATGCCGTATGACGAAACCGTGCCGAACGCGCCGCAGAACGCCATTATCGGCGGGGCCAGCCTGTGGGTGATGAAGGGCAAAAACGCCGACACCTATAAGGGCGTCGCGGAGTTTATGCAGTTCCTCGCGCAGCCGGAAATCGCTGCCGAATGGCATCAGAAAACCGGCTACCTGCCGATCACCACCGCGGCTTACGAGCTGAGCAAGCAGCAGGGCTTCTATGACAAGAACCCTGGCGCGGATATCGCGACGCGTCAGATGCTGAACAAAGATCCGCTGCCGTTCACTAAAGGCATGCGTCTGGGCAATATGCCGCAGATCCGCACCGTGGTTGACGAGGAGCTGGAAGGCGTCTGGACCGGCAAACAGTCGCCACAGGCTGCGCTGGATAACGCGGTGAAACGCGGCAACGAGCTGCTGCGCCGCTTTGAACAGCAAGTGAAGTAATTCCGTTCGGTAAAAGGGTCGGCGCGCGCCGACCCTGTTCTCTTTCTCAGACAGAGTACGCTATGTCTTCATCTCGCCCGGTGTTCCGCACCAGTCTGTTGCCCTATCTGCTGGTGCTGCCGCAGCTGCTGATTACCGCTATCTTTTTCCTCTGGCCCGCGGGCGAAGCCCTGTGGTATTCGCTGCAGAGCCTTGACCCGTTCGGCATCTCCAGCACCTTTGTCGGCTTCGAAAACTTCAGGCGTCTGTTTCAGGACAGCTACTACCTCGACGCCTTCTGGACCACTATCGTCTTCAGCACCCTGGTGACGGTATGCGGCATGGTGCTGTCGCTGCTGCTGGCGGCGCTGGTGGATTACGTTATTCGGCTGCGCAAACTCTACCAGACGCTGCTGCTGCTGCCTTACGCGGTGGCGCCCGTGGTCGCGGCGGTGCTGTGGATGTTTCTGTTCAATCCCGGCCTCGGCCTGATTAGCCATCTCCTTAACCAGCTTGGCTACAACTGGAACTATGCCCAGAACAGCGGCCAGGCGATGTTCCTGATCGTGGTGGCCTCGATCTGGCAGCAGATGAGCTACAACTTTTTATTCTTTTTCGCGGCGCTGCAGTCGATTCCGAAATCGCTGGTGGAAGCCGCGGCGATCGACGGCGCCGGTCCGGTGCGGCGCTTCTTCAATCTGTCGCTGCCGCTGATTACGCCGGTCAGCTTTTTCCTGCTGGTGGTGAACCTGATCTACGCCTTCTTCGACACCTTCCCGGTTATTGACGCCGCGACCGGCGGCGGTCCGGTGCAGGCGACCACTACGCTTATCTACAAAATTTATCGTGAAGGTTTTACCGGGCTGGATCTCTCCTCTTCGGCGGCCCAGTCGGTAGTGCTGATGCTGCTGGTTATCGGCCTGACCGTTATTCAGTTCCGCTTCGTTGAGCGTAAGGTACAGTACCAATGATTGAAAACCGTCGCGGGCTGGATATCTTCAGCCACACGCTGCTGGTGCTGGGCGTGCTCACTATTCTGTTTCCGCTCTACGTCGCCTTTGTCGCCGCCACGCTGGATAACGAAGCGGTCTATCAGGTGCCGATGACGCTCATCCCGGGAACCCATCTGTGGGAGAACGTCTCGCGCATCTGGACGCAGGGCGTTAACGGCAGCGGCCCGGCTTTTAGCCTGATGCTGCTTAACAGCCTGATCATGGCGTTCGGCATCACCGTCGGCAAGATCACGGTGTCGATGCTCTCCGCTTTTGCACTGGTCTGGTTCCGCTTTCCGCTGCGCACGCTCTTTTTCTGGCTCATCTTTATCACGCTGATGCTGCCGGTCGAGGTGCGTATCTTTCCGACGGTACAGGTGATTTCCAACCTCAATATGCTCGACAGCTACAGCGGTCTGACGCTGCCGCTGATGGCGTCGGCCACGGCGACCTTCCTGTTCCGCCAGTTCTTTATGTCGCTGCCGGACGAGCTAATCGAGGCGGCGCGCATCGACGGTGCCAGCGCGATGCGCTTCTTCTGGGATATCGTGCTGCCGCTGTCGAAAACTAACCTCGCGGCGCTTTTCGTTATCACCTTTATTTACGGCTGGAACCAGTATCTCTGGCCGCTGCTGATCGTCAACGACGCCTCGCTCAGCACCGCGGTAGCGGGGATCAAAAGCATGATCTCTACCAGCGGATCGCCGACGCAGTGGAACGAAGTCATGGCGGCAATGTTATTAACCCTGATCCCACCGGTGGTGGTGGTGCTGGTCATGCAGCGCGCGTTCGTGCGTGGCCTGGTCGAGAGCGAGAAATAAGCATGGCAGGCGTAACCCTTCAGGCGGTAACCAAGTCTTACGACGGCAAGAATCAAATCATTCAGCCGCTTAACGTCACCGTTAACGACGGCGAATTTATGGTGATGGTCGGTCCCTCCGGCTGCGGCAAATCGACGCTGCTACGCATGGTGGCGGGGCTGGAGCGCGTCACCTCCGGCGATATCTATATCGACGACAAGCGCGTCACCCAGATGGAGCCGAAAGATCGCGGCATCGCCATGGTGTTCCAGAACTACGCGCTCTATCCGCATATGACGGTAGAAGAGAACATGGCCTACGGGCTGAAGATCCGCGGGATGAGCAAAGAGCATATCCGCCTGCGCGTGCTGGAGGCGGCGCGCAGTCTGGAGCTGGATCAGCTGCTGAGCCGCCGTCCGCGCGAGCTTTCCGGCGGACAGCGCCAGCGCGTGGCGATGGGACGCGCTATCGTGCGTGAGCCGTCGGTGTTTCTGTTCGACGAGCCGCTCTCCAACCTGGACGCGCGCCTGCGCGTTCAGATGCGGCTTGAGCTTCAGCAGCTGCATCGCCGTCTGCAAACCACCAGCCTCTATGTGACGCACGATCAGGTCGAGGCGATGACGCTGGCGCAGCGCGTGATGGTACTGAACAAAGGTTTTGTCGAGCAGATCGGCACGCCGGTAGACATTTATGAGCGTCCCGCCAGCCAGTTCGTCGCCTCGTTTATCGGCGCGCCGGCGATGAATCTGCTGGTCGGCCAGATTGGCAGCGACGGTACGCGCTTCAATATCGATAACTCGCACTCCCTGCCGCTCGGCGACAGCAAAGCGAAGTGGGCTAATCGCGCCGTCACGCTCGGCATTCGTCCTGAGCATGTACGGGTCAGCCCGGATGAGCGCGATGGCATTCCGCTGCGCGTAGAGACGCTGGAGCTGCTCGGCGCGGACAATCTGGCTCACGGGCGCATCGGCGAGACGCCGCTGGTGGTGCGTCTGCCGCACAGCGAGCGGCCGCAGGCGGGCAGCACGCTGTGGCTGCATCTGCCGTCGGATGCGTTACACTATTTCGATTCAACTACCGAAAAGCGTCTGGAATGAACACACACAGCTGGCCCTATCCTCATATCGTCGCCCATCGCGGCGGCGGCAAACTGGCCCCGGAAAATACCCTGGCGGCGATCGACGTCGGCGCGGAGCTGGGTCATACCATGATCGAGTTCGATGCTAAGCTGTCGCAGGATAAACAGATTTTCCTGCTGCACGACGATACGCTCGATCGCACCAGCAACGGCTGGGGCGTAGCGGGCGATCTGCCGTGGGAAAAACTGGCGCAGCTCGACGCGGGCAGCTGGTTCGGCAAGGCGTTTGACGGGGAACCGCTGGCGCTGCTTCCTGACGTCGCGGCGCGCTGTCGGCAGCATGCCATGATGGCGAATATTGAAATCAAACCCACTACCGGCAGCGAAGCGGAAACCGGCCGCGCCATCGCTCATGCGGCGAAGCGTTTGTGGCAGGGGATGACTGCGCCGCTGCTGTCGTCGTTCTCTTATGAGGCGCTGGAGGCGGCAATGCAGGCGGAGCCCGACTTGCCGCGTGGCCTGCTGCTGGATGAGTGGGATGAGGAGTGGCAAACAAAAACCGCGGCGCTCGCCTGTGTCTCAATTCACCTTAACCATAAGCTGCTCGACGCAGAGCGCGTCTCGGCGCTGAAGGCCGCCGGTCTGCATATTCTGGTCTACACGGTGAACGATCCTGACCGGGCGCGTACGCTGCTGGAATGGGGCGTTGACGCCATCTGCACCGATCGCATCGACATCATCGGCCCCGACTTCCGTTAATTACGGTTCTGCTGCTGTCCCGGCTGCGCATTAATCACGCGCTGCTGGGCGCTGCTCCGCTGCTCCTGTAGTTTCCGCTGTATCTGCTGCGTCTGCTGCTGCTGATCCTGCTGCAGTTTGCCCTGCTGTTGCTGCTGCTGGATTTGCATCTGCGTCTGCATACGCTGCTGGCTCGGGTTGTAGCCCGGCTGATTAGGTTGATTAGTATTGTTCAGCATATTAGCCATACCGCTAAGCGGCAGCAGTGCGGCAAAAACGATTAACCATTTTTTCATGTAACTTCCTCCGTCAGGCGGCCTTAACGGCATCTGATCTGCCATGGCCGCAGCTATAAGTTTAGCAACCTCACAAACTTCTCTCCCAGGAACGCACCGAATTTGACTTAGATGTTATTTTTTAGTTGTTCTTGTAAAGACTTGCCTGCGTGATAACAAATGTAAATAACTGAAAAGGGTAGAGGGATGATGATGATGCGAGGAAATATACGCCAGCTTGGCTGGGCTGTGATGATGAGTTTAACGGTAGTCAGCGTCGCCGATGCCGCGCCTGCCAGCGCGCCGCCCGTCTCCTATGGCGTCGAGGATGATACCTTTCATCCGGTCAGAGCGCAGCACGGCATGGTCGCCTCGGTTGATGCGCTGGCGACGCAGGTGGGCGTGGATATCCTGCGGCAGGGCGGCAATGCGGTGGACGCCGCCGTCGCTGTCGGCTTCGCGCTGGCGGTTACCCACCCGCAGGCGGGTAATCTCGGCGGCGGCGGCTTTATGCTGCTGCGCACCGCTTCCGGTCGCGCCACCTCTATCGATTTCCGTGAAATGGCGCCGGCCCGCGCCTCACGCGATATGTTCCTCGACAAGCAGGGCAACGCCGACAGCAAGCTGTCGCTGACGTCGCACCTCGCTTCCGGCACGCCGGGCAGCGTAGCGGGCTTTGCGCTGGCGGCGCAAAAATATGGCACGCTGCCGCTCAGCACGCTGCTGGCCCCGGCGATTAAGCTGGCGCGCGACGGCTATATCGTCAACGACGCGCTGGCGGACGATCTGAAAACCTACGGCAAAGAGGTGCTGCTCGCTCATCCCAACAGTAAAGCTATCTTCTTCAAACCTGATGGCACCCCGTGGCAGACAGGCGATCGTCTGGTGCAAAAAAACCTCGCCCACAGTCTGCAGCTGATTGCGCAGCAGGGGCCGGACGCTTTTTATAAGGGCGAAATCGCTGACGAGATCGCCGGTGAGATGGCGCAGCACGGCGGGTTGATCGGCAAAGCGGATCTGGCGGCCTACCGCGCCGTCGAGCGTAAGCCCGTCAGCGGCACTTATCGCGGCTATGAGGTCTTTTCAATGCCGCCGCCCTCATCGGGCGGGATCCATATTGTGCAGATCCTTAATATCCTGGAAAATTTCGATCTGGCGAAAATGGGCTTTGGCAGCGCCGACGCGATGCAGGTTATCGCCGAAGCGGAGAAGTACGCCTATGCTGACCGCTCGGAGTACCTCGGCGATCCCGATTTTGTAAAGGTGCCCTGGCAGGCGCTGACCAGCAAAGCCTACGCAAAGTCGATCGCGCAGCAGATTGACGTGGCGAAAGCGCGTCCGTCGAGCGAGATCAAGCCCGGCAAGCTGGAGCCTTATGAGAGCAACCAGACCACGCACTTCTCGGTGGTAGACAAGCAGGGCACGGCAGTAGCGGTAACTTACACCCTTAACACCAATTTCGGCAGCGGCATCGTGGCGGGTAACAGCGGCATTCTGCTGAATAATGAGATGGATGACTTCTCCGCGAAGCCGGGTACGCCGAACGTTTACGGCTTAGTCGGTGGCGAAGCGAACGCGGTGCAGCCTGCCAAGCGTCCGCTCTCTTCGATGTCGCCGACCATTGTGGCGAAAGGGGGTAAAACCTGGCTGGTCACCGGCAGTCCGGGGGGCAGCCGCATTATTACCACCGTGCTGCAAATGGTGGTGAACAGTGTCGATTTCGGGATGAACGTCGCGGAAGCGACTAGTGCGCCGCGCTTCCATCATCAGTGGCTGCCGGATCAGCTGCGCGTTGAGAAAGGGTTCAGCCCCGATACGCTGCGTTTGCTGGAGAATAAGGGTCAGCATGTGAAGGTGCTGCCTGCGATGGGCAGTACGCAGAGCATTATGATTGGGCCGGACGGCACGCTGTATGGCGCATCGGACCCGCGTACCCCGGGAGATTTGAGCGCCGGCTATTAAGCCAGAGAAACAGACGGGGCCAGCGGTCTGGCCCCGTTTTCTATTTCAGCCGCGCCATATAGTGCGTATCGATCATTTCGCCCTGCCGCATAGCATATCCCTTCGCCGTCCCCTCGATTTCAAAACCGAAATGGCGATACAAAGCGATGGCGGCAGGGTTGTCGGCAAACACCGTCAGCTCCATGCGCGTGACCTGTAGCCAGTTATCACAGAGATCCACCGCCGCGCCGAGCAGCGCTTTGCCGACGCCGCGGTTGCGATAATCCTGATCGACCCCCATGCCCAGGGTGGCGCAGTGGCGGCGGCGCGCCGTGGCGATGACCTCCAGCGTCAGCTGTCCGACAACTTTTCCTTCAATGCAGGCGACCAGCGAATGTCCCGTCGGAGAAAGATGATTTAGCCGCTCCTGCCATTTTTGCAGCGAAGGCAGCGGGAGCTGTAGCGTATTCGCCATGGTGTCCGGCTGACTGTAGATATGCAGCAGGGCGGCGGCATCATCAGGCGCTACGTGTCGAACAACAATCTCGCTCATCTTCTTGCTCCTTGTGTGGGCGGAAAACCCTTCAAACATCAAGGAAACCTTATTAATAATCAACAGAAAAGATCATAAAAGGCTTTACAGACGCGAATGATAATGATTATTATTGCGATGCGTTCTCGGGGCGTCGCCAGACAAACCGGAAAGCACGACATTGCTCACATTGCTTCCAGTATTTTTTAGCCAGCCGGGTGCTGGCTTTTTTTTATCCCGCTTTCCTGTTAGCTCATTCAGCAGCGCTCACCATCCTCTCTGCGCTTGTTCACTATTTTTGAACAGAGGCGTGAAGTTTTTCAGCTATCAATAGGTTCGGCTCAGGTTCAAACTGTTTTAAAACATTGAGGAGAACTGAACATGATCTACTTACGCAAAGCAGAAGAACGCGGCCACGCTAACCACGGCTGGCTTGATAGCTGGCACACTTTCTCTTTCGCCAGCTATCACGATGCGAATTTTATGGGCTTCTCGGCGCTGCGCGTCATTAACGAAGATATCGTTGCTGCCGGGCAGGGCTTCGGCACTCATCCCCATAAAGATATGGAGATCCTGACCTACGTGCTTTCCGGCACCGTAGAGCATCAGGACAGCATGGGGAATAAAGAGCAGATCCCGGCAGGGGAATTTCAGATCATGAGCGCGGGCACCGGCGTGCGTCACTCTGAGTACAACGCCAGCAGCAGCGACCCGCTGCACCTTTATCAAATCTGGATTATTCCAGAGCGCACTGGCATTGAGCCGCGTTACGCTCAGCGCCGTTTTCCCGACGTAAAAGGCCGCCAGTTTGTGCTGACGCCGGACGCGCGCGAAGGCTCGCTGAAGGTCTATCAGGATATGACACTGTCGCGCTGGGTATTCAGCGCGGGCGAAAGAGATGCCGTCGAGATTGAAACGGGACGCCGCGTCTGGATTCAGGTCGTCAAAGGCGATATCCGCGTCAACGGCGAAACCGCCGGCGTCAGCGACGCTTTTGCCATCTGGGATGAAGCCAGCCTGACGATTGAGGCCAGCAGCGACGCGGAAGTGCTGCTGTTCGATCTGCCGCCGGTCTAAGCGGTGACGGGGCGCGCACTGTCGCGCCCTGCTTACAAATCTGCGGCCGAATAGTGATAGACTCGTCGTAATTGTGACCCTGGGCGCTTACGATGAAGAAAAAAAGACCGGTATTACAGGACGTTGCCGATCGTGTCGGCGTAACGAAAATGACCGTCAGCCGCTACCTGCGCAATCCTGAGCAGGTTTCTGCGCCGCTGCGCGACAAGATCGCCGTCGCGCTTGATGAGCTGGGCTACATACCCAATCGCGCGCCGGATATGCTCTCTAACGCCACCAGCCGCGCCATCGGCGTGCTGCTGCCTTCGCTGACCAATCAGGTTTTCTCCGACGTTCTGCGCGGCATCGAAGCGGTGACGGATGAAGCGGGCTACCAGACGCTGGTCGCCCATTTCGGCTACAGTCCGCAAAAAGAGGAGCTACAGCTGCGTTCGCTGCTGGGCTGGAACATCGACGGCGTGATCCTGACCGAGCGCACCCATACGCCTGCCACGCTGCGCATGCTGGAAGTGGCCGGTATTCCGGTGATTGAGATGATGGACAGCGTATCGCCCTGCCTTGATATGGCGGTGGGATTCGATAACGTCGAAGCGGCGCGCCAGATGACTCACGCCATACTGAGCAAAGGACATCGCCATACGGTCTATTTGGGGGCGCGTCTCGATGAGCGTACCCTGCAGAAACAGCAGGGCTATGAGAAAGCGATGCGCGAAGCGGGGCTGGAACCGCGTAGCGTGATGATGGAAGAGGCCTCCTCTTTCAGCGCGGGCGGTATGTTGCTGTGCGAGGCGCAGCGTCGCTATCCGCAAACCGACAGCCTGTTCTGCACCAACGACGACCTGGCCGTCGGCGCCATGTTCGAATGCCAGCGCCAGGGATTAAAAGTGCCGACGCAAATGGCGATCGCCGGATTTCACGGCCATGATATTAGTCAGGTGGTGACGCCGAAGCTGGCCACCGTCCTGACGCCGCGCGAACGCATGGGACGTGAAGCGGCCGCCATGCTGCTGGCGCGCATCAGCGGTGATTTCAGCGTCTCCGCGCCGCTGGATATTGGTTTTGCTATTAGCGAAGGCGGCAGCATCTGAATCTGGCGTTTTTATGAGTCAGCTCACACTTTCGTGCTTTTCCGGCTAAACAGGGTTGCCAGTCCGTAATGTGCTTAACACAATGGCAACCACTATTGTTATCGGTAACATTGGCGAATTTACCTGCCGGAGCAGAAAAATGACCACTCAATCCTCGTCTCATCATGTCTTTATTTTGATGGGCGTTTCAGGCAGCGGTAAATCCGTTGTCGCTAATCAGGTTTCTCACCAGCTCAATACCGCTTTTCTCGACGGCGATTTTCTCCATCCGCGCGCCAATATTTTAAAAATGGCCGAAGGTCATCCGCTGGACGACAACGATCGACAGCCGTGGCTGCAGGCGCTCAATGACGCTGCGTTCGCCATGCAGCGTACGCAGGCAATCTCCATTATCGTCTGCTCCGCGCTGAAAAAGCGTTACCGCGACATCCTGCGTCAGGGCAATGACAATCTGCGCTTTATCTACCTCAAGGGCGATTTCGACACTATCGAGTCACGCCTGAAGGCGCGTAAGGGCCACTTCTTTAAACCCCAAATGCTGGTGACGCAGTTCGCCACGCTGGAAGAGCCGGGCGCTGACGAGCCGGACGTGCTGACGGTGGATATCAATCATTCCGTTGACGAGGTTGTTGCGGCTACGGTTGCGGCTATCGGGAAAGCCATCAACAAGGGTTAGTCATGAGTACCGCAACGCTGGTGTTAACTGCAGCAGGCTCTGTCCTGCTGCTGCTTTTTTTAGTGATGAAAGCGCGTATGCACGCCTTTGTCGCGCTGATGCTGGTATCAATTGGTGCGGGTCTCTGTTCCGGCATGCCGCTGGACAAGATCGCGGACACCATGCAGAAGGGCATGGGCGGCACGCTGGGCTTTCTGGCTATTGTTGTCGCGCTGGGCGCGATGTTCGGCAAAATCCTGCATGAGACGGGCGCGGTCGATCAGATCGCTATCCGCATGCTGAAAACCTTCGGCGAAAGCCGCGCACACTATGCGATGGGCATCGCGGGTCTTATCTGCGCGCTGCCGCTCTTCTTTGAAGTGGCGGTTGTGCTGTTGATCAGTATCGCCTTTGCGGTGGCGCGCCGTACCCATGACAACCTGGTGAAGCTGGTGATCCCGCTGTTCGCCGGCGTGGCGGCGTCGGCGGCCTTTCTGCTGCCGGGCCCCGCGCCGATGCTGCTGGCTTCGCAGATGCACGCCGATTTTGGCTGGATGATTTTGCTGGGGCTCTGCGCCGCGATCCCCGGCATGCTGATCGCCGGTCCGCTGTTTGGCTCGCTGATTGCGCGCCGCGTGACCTTTAGCGCGCCGCCGGAAGATCACCAGCCGGACGTTGACGCGGCGAAGCTGCCGTCGTTCGGCTTCAGCCTGGCATTGATCCTGTTCCCGCTCATGCTGGTAGGATTAAAGACCATCGGCGCACGCTTCACCGAGCAAGGCTCTACGCTGTATGAATGGCTGGAGTTTATCGGCCATCCTTTTACGGCGATTCTGCTCGCCTGTCTGGTGGCGATTTACGGTCTGGCTTACCGTCAGGGCATGGATAAAGAGAAAGTGATGCAGGTGTGCGGCAGCGCGCTGCAACCCGCGGGCATTATTTTGCTGGTCATCGGCGCAGGCGGCGTGTTCAAGCAGGTGCTGGTAGATTCCGGCGTCGGCCCGGTGCTGGGCCATGCGCTGACCGGCGCGGGGCTGCCTGTTGCGCTGGCCTGCTTTATCCTTTCTGGCGCGGTGCGCGTGATTCAGGGCTCAGCGACGGTTGCCTGCCTCACGACGGTCGGGCTGGTGATGCCGGTTATCGAACCGCTGCACTACAGCGGCGCGCAGCTGGCGGCGCTCTCAATCTGCATTGGCGGCGGCTCCATTATTATCAGCCATGTTAATGACGCGGGTTTCTGGCTGTTCGGCCGCTTTACCGGCGCGACCGAAGGGGAAACGCTGAAGACCTGGACGCTGATGGAGACGATTCTCGGCACCGTCGGCGCGATTGTCGGCATGATTGCCTTTCAACTGCTGTCGTAAATCCTGAGCCACCGCGCCAGCGCGCGGTGGCTCTTCTGCTACGCCTCGAAAAACTCAACTTTGCCGCCGACAATTTTGTTTTTTTCTGCTCTTCCCGCTGTTTCCTCACCGCGCTGTTTTAATAATATTTTGCTGGCCAGCTTATTTATATTCAGCAGGCCGTCACAGGGCGTTTTGCCCGAAAGCGCAGGTTCATGCAAAGCCAGTAAGCGATCCTCTGTGCAACGCCGCTATAGCTTCAGATAGACGCGAATGCCGTCCAGGAACATCTGCGTCGCCAGCATAATCAGTATCAGCCCCATCAGGCGCTCCAGCGCATTGACGCCTTTGTCGCCCAGCAGCCGCAAAAACAGGCCCGACAGCAGCAGAATCGTTACCGTCACGCCCCAGGCGATCAGCAGCGCGCCGACAAGATGCCCCATCTGATTAGGATACTGATGCGACAGCAGCATCAGCGTGGCGAGCAGCGAGGGGCCGGCGACCAGCGGGATCGCCAGCGGCACCAGAAACGGCTCCTCGCCGGCGGGCAGTCCGCTGGTGCTGCTTTCGCCCGACGGGAAAATCATACGAATAGCGATAAGGAACAGGATCACGCCGCCGGAAATTGAGACCGTTTCGGTGCGCAGATTAAGAAAGGTCAGAATGCGTTCGCCCGCGAAGAGAAACAGCAGCATCAGCACCAGCGCAATCAGCAGCTCGCGGATCAATACCGCACGCCGCCGCTTCGGCTCCAGGTGCTTTAATACCGACATAAAAATCGGCAGGTTGCCCAGCGGATCCATAATAAGCAGCAGTAAAATGGTTACAGAAATCATTTCAGTCATTTGTTTTACGTTATCCCTTACATCCCGGCGCGAGGTTATTAGCCGCGCTGCTGAAAAAGTTGGCTTAATCGAATTAATTCACTTGCCAGAAAAGCTGCATTTTGTAGAGTTGTTGTTCACAGGTAAATCCATTTATGACGCAGAGCGGAGTGAAAACACCATTCCGTTCTTCCCTTCGGTAAGCAGGTCGGCTGTTAGCGCTGACTGAGACGGACAGAAAATGAAGAATGTAGGTTTTGTTGGTTGGCGCGGTATGGTCGGCTCCGTGCTGATGTCGCGCATGAGCGAAGAGCGTGATTTTGACGTTATTAATCCGGTCTTCTTCTCCACTTCGCAGCTGGGACAGTCTGCGCCGACGTTTGGCGGCAAGTCCACAGGTGCGCTGCAGGATGCGTTTGATATCGAGGCGCTCAAGGCGCTGGATATCATTATCACCTGTCAGGGCGGCGATTATACCAGTGAAGTCTACCCAAAGCTGCGTGAAAGCGGCTGGCAGGGCTACTGGATTGACGCGGCTTCGACGCTGCGCATGAAAGATGACGCCATCATTATTCTCGATCCGGTAAACCATCAGGTGATTCGTCAGGGTCTCGACAACGGCATTAAGACCTTCGTCGGCGGCAACTGTACCGTCAGCCTGATGCTGATGTCGCTGGGCGGCCTGTTTGCTCAGGATCTGGTGGAGTGGGCTTCGGTCGCCACTTACCAGGCCGCTTCCGGCGGCGGCGCGCGCCATATGCGCGAGCTGCTGACGCAGATGGGCATGCTGCATAACCACGTCGCCACCTCGCTGCAGGATCCCGCTTCAGCTATCCTCGACATCGAGCGCAGCGTCACTGAGCTGACCCGCTCCGGCACCTTGCCTACCGATAATTTCGGCGTGCCGCTGGCTGGCAGTCTGATTCCCTGGATCGATAAGCAGCTCGACAACGGCCAGAGCCGCGAAGAGTGGAAAGGCCAGGCGGAAACCAACAAAATCCTCGGCACGCAGCAGACGATCCCAGTCGATGGCCTGTGCGTGCGCGTCGGCGCGCTGCGCTGCCACAGCCAGGCATTTACCCTGAAGCTGAAAAAAGATGTGCCGCTGGCGGAAATCGAACAGCTGCTGGCGTCGCATAACGAGTGGGTGAAAGTGGTGCCTAATGACCGCGAGCTGACCATGCGCGAACTGACGCCTGCGGCGGTGACCGGCACGCTGACCACGCCGGTCGGCCGTCTGCGCAAGCTCAATATGGGGCCGGAATATCTTTCCGCCTTTACCGTCGGCGACCAGCTGCTGTGGGGCGCAGCTGAGCCGCTGCGCCGCATGTTGCGTCTGCTGGTGGACTAAAATAAAAAACTAAGCGAGGCCGGGATTTTCCCGGCCTCTTACCTGATTATTCTGAAATAAGTCAAACCGCTTACCGTCTGTAAGTGATCGGCTTCCCTTTTTTACGTCCCCGCCAATAATTTTTTGCTTTCCGGGCTGGCAACTTGCAAGCCCAAGCTATGATTTAACAATGATGTGCCGGTTGTTGACTGTTTTGTATTTCGCACTGAATAGTTGTTGTACACGGCAAAGTTATTTTCCCACGGAGCGGTTTCCTTTCTCTGCCGTTGTACGCATGGCTCAATGAAGAGCAGCGCACCTGATGCGTGGCAAAAGCCGCGCTCATTTCGCCTGCCACATAATCACAGGAAGAAAGTCATGTCAGAGCTTCCCGATCGCCTGGCGATCAATGCCCTGTTTGCGGGTAATTATTCCGATCCCTTCGCCTTACTGGGGATGCACCAGACAGCCAACGGGCTGGAAGTCAGGGCGCTGCTGCCCGACGCTTCGGAAGTATGGGTTATCGAAACCAACACGGGGCGTAAAGTCGCCCAGCTGAAATGCCTCGATCCGCGCGGCTTTTTCAGCGCGGTGGTGCCACGCCGCAAGAATATGTTTCGCTACCAGCTGGCGGTGGAATGGCACGGTCAGCAAAACCTGATCGACGACGCCTATCGCTTTGGTCCGCTGTTGCAGGAGATGGATGCCTGGCTGCTGGCGGAAGGGACCCATCTGCGTCCTTACGAAACCCTGGGCGCACACGCTGCGGTGATTGACGATGTGCACGGCACGCGCTTTAGCGTCTGGGCGCCCAACGCGCAGCGCGTTTCAGTAGTAGGCGATTTCAACTTCTGGGATGGCCGTCGTCATCCGATGCGTTTCCGCCGTGAAATGGGCATCTGGGAGCTGTTCGTGCCAGGCGCGTACAACGGGCAGCTCTACAAATTCGAAATCGTCGATCATACAGGCCATCTGCGCATTAAAGCGGATCCCTACGCGTTTGAGGCGCAAATGCGTCCGCAAACGGCGTCGATGATTTGCGGCCTGCCGCCGAAGGTCGAGATGCCCGAGGAGCGTAAGGCGCGCAACGAATTTGACGCGCCGATTTCTGTCTATGAGGTGCACCTCGGCTCGTGGCGGCGTCATACCGAGAATAATTTCTGGCTCAGCTACAAAGAGCTGGCGGAGCAGCTGGTGCCCTACGTCAAAGAGATGGGCTTTACCCATATCGAGCTGCTGCCGGTCAATGAGCATCCTTTCGATGGCAGCTGGGGTTATCAGCCGCTCGGCATGTATGCGCCGACGCGGCGCTTCGGCACGCGCGACGAATTCCTCTATTTTATCAATGCCGCGCACGAGGCGGGCCTTAACGTGCTGCTGGACTGGGTGCCAGGCCACTTCCCCAGCGACGATTTCGGCCTGGCGAAGTTTGACGGCACCGAGCTGTATGAGCACAGCGATCCGCGTGAAGGCTTTCACCAGGACTGGAACACCCTGATCTACAACTTTGGCCGCCGCGAAGTGAGCAACTATCTGGCGGGCAACGCGCTTTACTGGATAGAACGCTGCGGCATCGACGGACTGCGCGTCGATGCGGTGGCCTCGATGATTTACCGCGACTACAGCCGCGCCGAAGGCGAATGGGTGCCGAACCATTATGGCGGCCGGGAAAATCTCGAAGCCATCGCCTTTCTGCGCTACACCAACCGCACGCTGGGACGCGCGGCGCCGGGCAGCGTCACCATCGCCGAAGAGTCTACCGACTTCGACGGCGTATCGCGTCCGCCGGAAGCGGGCGGCCTCGGCTTCTGGTACAAGTGGAACCTGGGCTGGATGCACGACACGCTCGACTACATGAAGCTCGACCCGGTGTACCGCAGCCATCATCACGATCTGATGAGCTTCGGCATGATGTACAACTACACCGAAAACTTTATGTTGCCGCTTTCCCATGACGAAGTAGTGCACGGCAAGAAATCGCTGCTTGACCGTATGCCGGGTGACGCCTGGCAGAAGTTTGCCAACCTGCGCGCCTACTACGGCTGGATGTGGGCCTTCCCCGGCAAGAAACTGCTGTTTATGGGCGGCGAGTTCGCTCAGGGCAGAGAGTGGAACCACGACGTCAGCCTTGACTGGCATCTGCTGGAGGGCGCCGATAACTGGCATCACGGCGTGCAGCGGCTGGTGCGCGATCTGAACCATACCTATCGCCACTATGCGCCGCTCCATCAGCTCGATTTCGATCCCGCTGGCTTCGAGTGGCTGGTTGTCGACGATCGCGAAAATTCGGTGTTCGTCTTTGTGCGTCGCGATCGCGACGGCAACGAGATTATCGTCGCCAGTAACTTTACGCCAGTGCCGCGCCATAACTATCGCTTCGGCGTTAATCAGGCAGGCAACTGGCGCGAAGTGCTCAACACCGACCAGCACAGCTATCACGGTAGCGATACGCGTAACCCGGTGGTGCATACCGATGAGATCTACAGCCATAACCGACCGCTGTCGCTGTCGCTGACGCTGCCGCCGCTCGCTACCATCTGGCTGGTGAAGGAGGCGGAATGACGCTGCTTCCGGGACGTGCTGAGCCACCTGGCGCCAGTTACGACGGCAAGGGCGTAAACTTTACGCTCTTTTCCCGGCATGCCGAGCGCGTCGAACTCTGCCTGTTTAACGAGGGGCAGGAGCGGCGTTTCGAACTTCCAGCGCGTACCGGCGATATCTGGCACGGCTATGTAGCCGCGCTGAAACCGGGCCAGCGCTACGGCTTCCGCGTATACGGCCCCTGGGCGCCGGAACGCGGACACCGCTTTAATCCAGCCAAGCTGCTGGTCGATCCCTGCGCCCGTGCGGTGGAGGGTGAGGTGACGGACGACGCGCGCATCTATGGCGGCATCGATCGGCCTGATGAGCAGGACAGCGCCGCAGTGGCGCCTAAGTCGCTGGTGGTGGCGGAAGATTTCGACTGGGAAGGGGATATCGCCCCGCGCACGCCCTGGGGCAACACGGTGATTTACGAGGCGCACGTGCGCGGGTTAACGCAGCGACATCCGGAAATTCCGGAATCGCTGCGCGGGACTTACGCCGCGCTCGGCCATCCTGTTATGGTGAACTACCTGCGCCATCTCGGCATTACCACGCTGGAGCTGCTGCCGGTAGCCCATTTCGCCAGCGAGCCGCGTCTGCAGCGCCTTGGGCTAAGCAATTACTGGGGCTATAACCCTTTCGCCCTTTGGGCCGTCGATCCGCGTTACGCCTCGCAGGAGAGCGCGACGCCTCTGCAGGAGTTTCAGCAGGCGGTGAAAAACCTGCACGCGGCGGGCATTGAAGTGGTGCTGGACGTGGTGTTCAACCACACCGCCGAGCTGGAGGAGATCGGCCCGACGCTGTCGCTGCGCGGCGTCGATAACGCCAGCTACTACTGGCTTAGCCCGCAGGGCGAATATGAAAACTGGACCGGATGCGGCAATACCCTGAACCTCAGCGATCCCCAGGTGATGAACTGGGCGCTGGAAGCGCTGCGCTACTGGGTGCGCGTCTGCCATGTCGACGGCTTTCGCTTCGACCTGGCGTCGGTGCTGGGACGCACGCCCGATTTTTCAGCGCACGCGCCGCTGTTTGAGGCGATCAAAGCCTGTCCGCTGCTCTCAACGGTCAAGCTGATCGCCGAACCCTGGGATATTGGTCCCGGCGGCTATCAGGTCGGCAATTTTCCGCCCCTGTTCGCCGAGTGGAATGACCATTTCCGCGACGATATGCGGCGCTTCTGGCTGCATCGCGACGTCAGCAACGGCGCGTTCGCCCGGCGCTTCGCCGCTTCCAGCGACCTGTTTCAGCGTGACGGCCGACTGCCGCACGCCGCCGTTAATCTGATTACCGCGCACGACGGTTTTACGCTGCGTGACCTGGTGAGCTTTAACCATAAGCACAATCAGGCCAACGGCGAGGACAACCGCGACGGCAGCAACGGCAATTTCAGCCATAACCACGGCGTGGAGGGGCTGCGCGCCAATTTCGACGTGATTGAGCGTCGCCGCCTTAGCGCCCATGCGCTGCTGACCTCGCTGCTGCTGGCGCAGGGCACCCCGATGCTGCTCGCGGGCGACGAGCGCGGCCACAGCCAGCGCGGCAACAATAACGCCTATTGTCAGGACAACCTCCTGACCTGGCTCGACTGGCAGGAAGAAGAGAGCAGTCTGGTAGATTTTACCGCCGCCCTGATCCGTTTGCGTCAGCAGATCCCGGCGTTAACCGCCGATCGCTGGTGGCAAGAGGGCGACGGCAATGTGCAGTGGCTAAATTCCAGCGGCAGGCCACTGCAGCGAGAGGAGTGGGAACAGAAGGCGCACAGAATGCAGATTCTGCTCTCCGGCCGCTGGTTAATAACAATAAACGCCACGGATTCGGTGAGTGACATCGCCTTACCAGACGGAGAATGGCGTGCCGTTCCTCCTTTCGCCGGGGATGACAATCCCATTTTGTCGACTGTCTGGCATGGTCCCGCACACGGTGTGTGCGTGTTCCAAAAGCAATCATAAGGAGTCAGACATGGTTAAGTTAGACAGAACTGATCACCTGATGCTGGCCCGCCAGCTCCCTACACAGACTGTTGCGCTAATCCTCGCCGGGGGAAGAGGCACGCGCCTGAAAGACCTGACCGCCAAACGCGCCAAGCCGGCCGTGCATTTCGGCGGCAAGTTTCGCATTATCGATTTTGCGCTCTCGAACTGCATTAACTCGGGGATACGCCGTATCGGCGTCATTACCCAGTATCAGTCGCACACGCTAACGCAGCACGTTCAGCGCGGCTGGTCTATCTTCAACGAAGAGATGAATGAGTTTGTGGATTTGCTGCCGGCGCAGCAGCGCACGCTAACGGAACACTGGTATCGCGGCACCGCAGACGCCGTAACGCAGAATCTCGACATTATTCGCCGCTATCAGGCGCAATACATCGTGATTCTGGCTGGCGATCATATTTATAAAATGGACTATTCGCGCATGCTGCTCGACCACGTCGACGCCAACGCGAAGTGCACCATCGCCTGCTTGCCCGTGCCGCTTCATGAAGCGACCGCCTTTGGCGTCATGGCCGTGGATGAAAATAATAAAGTGATCGACTTTGTAGAGAAGCCGCCGCAGCCGCCTGCCATGCCAGGCGACGATACTCAGGCGCTCGCCAGTATGGGGATCTACGTGTTTAACGCCGATTATCTCTATCAGCTGCTGGAAGAAGATCTGCAGGAGCCTGAATCCAATCACGACTTCGGCAAAGATATTCTGCCGAAGGTGGTGGCGAGCGGCGAAGGGTACGCCCATTCGTTTACGCTCTCCTGCGTACAGCAGGATGAAAACTCGCCGCCTTACTGGCGCGACGTGGGGACGCTGGAGGCTTACTGGCGCGCTAATCTCGATCTCGCATCGGTGACGCCGGAGCTGGATATGTATGACCATACCTGGCCGATCCGTACGCATATGGAGCCGTTGCCGCCCGCCAAGTTTGTGCAGGACCGCTCGGGCAGCCATGGAATGACGATGAATTCGCTGATCTCCGGCGGCACCATCATCTCTGGCTCAGTCGTGGTGAATTCCGTGCTGTTTCCACGCGTACGCATTAACTCTTTTTGCAATATCGATTCCGCCGTACTGCTGCCTGACGTGGTGGTAGGACGATCCTGCCGCCTGCGTCGTTGCGTGATCGACCGCGCCTGCGTGCTGCCGGAAGGCATGGTGATAGGAGAGAATCCTGACGAGGACAGTCGTCGGTTTTACCGTTCAGAAGAGGGTATCGTTCTGGTCACACGCGCCATGCTTGCCAGGCTGGCCAGCGCGTAGCCGACAACGATAAAAAGCACCATATAATCGACGCGAGGATCGCGCCCGATCACTAATTAAGAGGCCGAGGATGCAGGTTTTACATGTCTGTTCAGAACTTTTTCCGCTGCTAAAAACCGGCGGGTTGGCTGATGTTGTTGGGGCATTGCCACAGGCGCAAATTGCGGACGGAACGGATACGCGGGTGCTGTTGCCCGCTTTTCCCGACCTGCGCAAGGGGATTCCTGAAACGGAGGTCGTGGCCGAGTTGCAGACCTTTGCCGGTCCGACACGGCTGCTGTTTGGCCATTTCAACGGCGTGGGCATCTATCTGATCGACGTGCCGGAACTTTACGATCGACCCGGCAGCCCGTATCACGATACGTCGCAGTTCGCCTATGTGGATAACTATCTGCGCTTTGCTCTGCTTGGCTGGATGGGCTGTGAAATCGCTTGCGGGCTGGATACTTACTGGCAGCCCGATATCGTGCATGCGCACGACTGGCATGCGGGCCTGACCTGCGCCTATCTGGAGGCGCGCGGACGACCGGCAAAGTCAGTGTTTACCGTGCACAACCTGGCGTACCAGGGACTCTTCAACGCCCGTCATCTGGATGAAATCGAGCTGCCTGTAGAATTCTTCGCTATGCACGGCCTGGAGTTCTACGGACAGATCTCCTACCTGAAGGCGGGCCTCTTCTATGCCGATCACATTACTGCGGTTAGCCCGACTTATGCGCATGAAATCACGCGTCCAGAGTTCGGTTACGGCATGGAGGCGCTGCTGGAGCAGCGGCTGCGCGAAGGACGCCTCAGCGGCATCCTGAACGGCGTCGATCCTGGCATCTGGGATCCGGCGCACGATCTGCTGCTCAGCGCGCGCTATAACCGCGACACGCTGGAAGCGAAGGCTGAAAATAAACGTCAGCTGCAGATCGCGATGGGGCTGAAGGTCGATGACAGCGTGCCGGTGTTCGCGGTAATCAGTCGTCTGACCCGGCAGAAAGGACTGGATCTGGTGCTGGAAGCGCTGCCTGGCCTGCTGGCGCAGGGCGGCCAGCTGGTGCTGCTGGGGCAGGGGGACGCCGAGCTGCAGCAGGGCTTCCTGGCCGCGGCGGCGGAGCATCCCGGCAGCGTCGGCGTGCAGATTGGCTACCATGAGGCTTTCTCGCACCGCATTGTCGGCGGCGCGGACGTCATCATGGTGCCGAGCCGTTTCGAACCCTGCGGCCTGACGCAGCTCTACGGCCTGAAATATGGCACCCTGCCGCTGGTGCGGCGTACGGGCGGCCTGGCCGATACGGTTAACGACAGCTCGCTGGAGAACCTGGCTGACGGCATCGCCAGCGGATTCAGCTTTGAAGACAGCAACGCCTGGTCGCTGTTACGGGCGATTCGACGTGCTTTTGTATTGTGGTCCCGCCCTTCTCTGTGGCGTTACGTTCAGCGACAGGCGATGGGGATGGATTTTAGTTGGCAAGTGGCCGCACAGGCTTACCGCGATCTTTACCAACGTTTGCTGTAACGAGAGACTGGGATAACTGATATGAATGCTCCTTTCAACTATACGTCGCCGACACTGACGGTCGAAGCGTTGAAACACTCGATTGCCTATAAGCTGATGTTCACCATCGGTAAAGATCCATCCGTGGCGAACCAGCATGACTGGCTCAACGCCTCGCTGCTGGCGGTGCGCGACCGTATGGTGGAGCGCTGGTTGCGCTCCAGCCGCGCGCAGCTTTCGCAGGATGTACGTCAGGTTTACTACCTGTCGATGGAGTTTCTGCTGGGCCGGACGTTAGGCAATGCGTTGATGGCGATGGGCATTTATGACGATCTCAATCAGGCGCTGGATGAGATGGGGCTGAATCTTGCCGATCTGATGGAAGAAGAGAACGATCCCGGCCTCGGCAACGGCGGCCTCGGACGATTAGCCGCCTGTTTTCTCGATTCGCTCGCCACGCTGGGCCTGCCGGGACGCGGCTACGGCATTCGTTACGATTACGGCATGTTCAGACAGAACATTATCGACGGCGAGCAAAAAGAGTCGCCCGATTACTGGCTGGAGTATGGCAACCCCTGGGAATTCCAGCGCTATAACACGCGCTACAAAGTGCGTTTCGGCGGCCGCATCCAGCATGAAGGAGCGAAAGTTCGCTGGCTGGAGACTGAAGAGATTGTCGCCATGGCTTACGATCAAATCATCCCCGGCTTCGATACCGACGCCACCAATACGCTGCGCCTGTGGGGCGCGCAGGCGAGCAACGAAATCAATCTCGGCAAGTTCAACGAGGGCGATTACTTTGCGGCGGTTGAAGATAAAAACCACTCGGAAAACGTCTCGCGCGTGCTCTATCCCGACGATTCCACCTACTCAGGCCGGGAACTGCGTCTGCGGCAGGAGTATTTCCTGGTCTCCGCTACGGTGCAGGACATCCTTAACCGCCACTGGCAGATGCATAAGACCTGGGACAACCTGGCGGATAAGATCGCCATCCACCTTAACGATACCCACCCGGTGCTGGCGATCCCGGAGCTGATGCGTCTGTTGATCGACGATCATAAGTTTACCTGGGACGATGCGTTTGAAGTGACCTGCCAGGTCTTCTCCTACACCAACCACACGCTGATGAGCGAGGCGCTGGAAACCTGGCCGGTAGAGATGATCGGCAAGATCCTGCCGCGGCATCTCGGTATTATCTTTGAGATTAATGACTACTTCCTGAAGACGATTCAGGAGTACTACCCGGATGACTGGGATCTGCTGTCGCGCATCTCGATCATTGATGAAAACAATGGCCGCCGTATTCGTATGGCGTGGCTGGCGGTGGTGGTGAGCCACAAGGTCAACGGCGTTTCCGAGCTGCACTCTAACCTGATGGTACAGTCGCTGTTCGCTGACTTCGCTCGTCTGTTCCCGGGCCGCTTCTGCAACAAAACCAACGGCGTTACGCCGCGCCGCTGGCTGGCGCTGGCTAACCCTGCGCTGTCAGAACTGCTGGACGAAGAGATTGGCCGCACCTGGCGTACCGATCTCAGCCAGCTCGCCGAGTTGAACCAGAAGATCGACTATCCGGCGTTTATCGAAAAAGTGGCCGACGCCAAGTTTGATAACAAGCGTCGCCTGGCAGACTGGGTAGCGAAGAACATGGACGTGGTGCTCGATCCTAACGCGCTGTTCGACGTGCAGATCAAGCGTATCCACGAATATAAACGTCAGCTGCTGAACGTGCTGCACGTTATTACCCGCTATAACCGCATCAAGGCCGATCCCACCGCCGACTGGGTGCCGCGCGTCAATATCTTTGCAGGCAAGGCGGCTTCGGCCTACTACACGGCCAAGCATATCATTCACCTGATCAATGATGTGGCGAGCGTGATCAACAACGATCCGCAGGTGAAGAACAAGCTGAAGGTGGTGTTTATTCCCAACTACAGCGTGAGTCTGGCGCAGATCATTATTCCGGCGGCGGATCTCTCCGAGCAGATTTCGACGGCGGGGACCGAGGCATCGGGCACCAGTAATATGAAATTCGCGCTTAACGGCGCGCTGACCATAGGGACGCTGGACGGCGCGAATGTCGAGATGCTTGAGCACATCGGCGAGGAGAATATCTTTATTTTCGGCAACACCACGCCGCAGGTCGAAGCATTGCGCGCTGGCGGCTATAACCCGCGTAAATATTATGAAGAGGATGCCGAGCTGCATCAGGTATTGACGCAGATCGCTTCCGGCGTATTCAGCCCGCAGGAGCCAGGCCGCTACCGCAACCTGTTTGATTCGCTGGTGAACTTTGGCGATCACTATCAGCTGCTGGCGGATTACCGTAGCTATGTGGATACGCAGGATAAGGTGGATGAGCTCTATCGCAAACCGGAAGAGTGGCAGCGCCGCGCCGCGCTGAATATCGCCAATATGGGCTATTTCTCATCTGACCGGACCATCCAGGAGTATGCGGATGAGATCTGGCATATCAAGCCGGTGAGGTTGTAGTTATCGAGCGGGCGAAAGCCCGCTCGCTTATCTTCTGTCGCGTAGCGCATCTTAACCGCCTGCGCCACGGGCAAAAAAAACGGGGCCGTTGCCCCGTTTTTTCTTTAGCTTGCCAGCGACAGGCTGGGTTTCTGGCTATGCGTTGCCAGCCATTCCGCTACGCGCGCCTGCTGGGCTTCAGTCAGCCACATTCCTTGCTTGGTACGGCGCCAGATAGCGTCATCCAGTTCGCGTACCCATTCGTTCTGCACCAGATAGCGCAGCTCGGCTTCATAGAAATCATGGCCAAAGTTCTCGCCCAGATCTTCAAGACGCGTTGCGCCTTCGAGCAGCGTTTCGGTGTTGCTGCCGTAGGTGCGGGCGAAGTGACGCGCCATGCCTTCGGTGATAAACGGATAACGACGACGCAGGCTGGCGGCGTAATCTTCACGGGTACCGGCGATATCGCCGCCCGGCAGCACGCAGTTTTTCGTCCATGCCGGCCCGGCATTCGGGAAATACTTCGTCAGTTTTTCCAGCGCATGCTCCGCCAGTTTACGGTAGGTGGTCAGCTTGCCGCCAAATACCGACAGCAGCGGCGCCTGGCCATTATCGTCACGCACGTCCAGCGTATAGTCGCGGGTAATCGCCTGCGGCGAATCCGATTCGTCATCACACAGCGGACGCACGCCGGAGTAGGTCCAGACTATGTCGTTACGCGCCAGCTGTTTCTTAAAGTGGCTGTTGTAAATCTTGAGCAGGTAGTCGATCTCGCTCTCTTCGATTTTGACGTTTTTCGGATCGCCTTTGTACTCCACATCGGTGGTGCCGATGATGGAGAAATCGTCCATCCACGGGATAACAAACACGATACGGTTATCTTCGTTCTGCAGAATGTAAGACTGCTTCTCGTTGTGAACGCGCGGCACCACAATGTGGCTGCCTTTGATCAGACGGATGCCGTAAGGCGATTTCAGCTTCAGACCGTCATCGAAGAACTGTTTAACCCACGGACCAGCCGCATTGACCAGCGCTTTCGCGCGCCAGCTATAGGTTTTGCCGCTGTCGATATCTTCGGCTTCCACCATCCACAGGCCATTTTCGCGCCAGGCGCGCGTAACGCGAGTGCGGGTACGTACTTCGCCGCCGCGCTTAACCACTTCCTGCGCGTTCAGCACTACCAGGCGCGCATCGTCTACCCAGCAGTCGGAATATTCGAAACCGCGCGTAATTTCCGGCTTGAGGGCCGAATCCGCGCCAAAACGCAGGCTTTTACTGCCCGGCAGGCTGGTGCGTTTGCCAAGGTGGTCGTATAAAAACAGGCCGGTGCGAATCATCCACGCCGGGCGCAGATGCGGACGGTGCGGCAGACGGAAGCGCATCGGGAAGGCAATATGCGGTGCCATTTTCAACAGAACTTCACGTTCAGCCAGCGCTTCGCTGACCAGACGGAATTCATAGTGCTCAAGGTAGCGCAGGCCGCCGTGAATCAGCTTGGAACTGGCGGAAGAGGTCGCGCAAGCCAGGTCCCGCGCCTCCAGCATCAGCACTGACAGGCCGCGTCCTGCAGCGTCCGCTGCAATACCGGCACCGTTGATGCCGCCGCCGATCACGATCAGGTCTTTGGTTTCCACGTCATCTCCTCCGATGTTCGGAATAGTTCATTAATGTTCGTTTTCGAGCATAATCATAATCGCAAACCAACATTGATGCCAGTGTTTAACGCGGTAAAAACATTTTAGCGTGATATAGCTAACATTCTTGCTGAGAAATAAATACATAGCCGGACACTTTGTCAGGTTATTGAGGCTGCTTATCAGGTTACACTAGGCGGTAATTGTGTCGTCCTAACGAGAGAATCATGGAAACCTTCGAATGCATTAACGTTCAGCAGGCCAGCGAGCATCTGGCGCAAGGCGCGCTGCTGGTCGATATTCGCGATCCGCAGAGCTTTGCGCTCGGCCATGCGGAAAACGCACAGCACCTGAGCAACGGCAACCTTAATGAGTTCCTCTCCAGCGCCAGCCGCGAGCTGCCGGTACTGGTGATGTGCTATCACGGCAACAGCAGCAAAGGGGCCGCGCAGTATCTGCTGAGTCAGGGCTTCCGCGCAGCCTACAGCATTGACGGCGGTTTCGACGCCTGGCGCGCCGCGTTCCCAGAGCAGGTTGTCGACGGCGGCCTGTGAGCTACGCCCGATGTACAAGGAGAGTGATTAATGGTGCGCATTACGCAGTTTAATAACCCGCGCATGGCGCAGGCGTTTGTCGACTATATGGCGACGCGCGGCGTCACGCTGCGAATCGAACATGACGGCCATTACGTGATCCTGCTTGATAACGAGGGCCAGCTTGAAATGGTCGAAAACGAACTTCAGCAGTTCGTTCGGCAGCCTGACCATCCGCGCTATCAGGCCGCAAGCTGGCATACCGGCAATACGAAAAGCGGCCTGCGCTATGAGCGCAGCAATTTATGGGCGAATATTCGCGATCGCGCCGGTCCGCTCACCATGACCGTTCTTTTTGCCTGCGTCGCGGTATTTATTCTGATGCAGATTTTTGGCGATCAGACGGTGCTGCTGTGGCTGAGCTGGCCGGACGGGCCGGGACAATATATTCAGGTGTGGCGCTGGTTCAGCCATGCGCTGCTGCACTTTTCGCTGCTGCATATCCTTTTTAACCTGATGTGGTGGTGGTATCTCGGCGGCGCGGTGGAGAAACGGCTCGGCAGCGGCAAGCTGTTCGTCATTATGCTGATCTCGGCGCTGCTCAGCGGCTTTGTGCAGGCAAAATTTAGCGGTATCTGGTTCGGCGGTTTGTCGGGCGTGGTTTACGCGCTGATGGGCTACTGCTGGCTGCGCGGCGAGCGCGACCCCGAAAGCGGCGTCTATCTGGAACGCGGACTGATTGGTTTCGCTATTGTATGGCTGGTGATCGGCTGGTATGGCGCGTTCGGGCTCGCCATCGCCAACGGCGCCCATGTCGCCGGTCTGCTGGTCGGGCTGGCGATGGCGTTTGTCGATACCCGTGCAGTACGGCGTCGTTAGCGCCGGATAAAAGAAAAAAACAGGAGAGTAATGTGAAGCAGACGCAACGTCATGACGCCATTATCGATCTGGTCCGGCGTCAGGGATATGTCAGTACCGAAGAGCTGGTAGAACATTTTGAAGTAAGCCCGCAGACCATCCGTCGCGACCTTAACGACCTCGCCGACCAAAATAAAATTCAGCGCCACCACGGCGGCGCAGCACTGCCTTCCAGCTCTGAAAATACCGCCTGGCAAGAGCGTAAAATGATGTGGTCAGCGGAGAAAGCGCGTATCGCCGAGCGCGTCGCCAGCGAAATTCCCGACGGCGCGACGCTGTTTATTGATATCGGCACCACGCCTGAAGCGGTGGCCTATGCGCTGCTTAACCATAAAAATCTGCGCGTGGTAACCAACAATATCAACGTGGCGACGCTGCTGATGTGTAAGCCCGATTTTCGATTGATTATCGCAGGCGGTGAAGTGCGTACGCGCGACGGTGGCATTATGGGCGAGGCGACGCTCGACTTTATCTCTCAGTTCCGCCTCGATTACGGCATCCTTGGCATTAGCGGCATTGATATGGATGGCTCGCTGCTGGAGTTTGACTACCACGAGGTGCGCACCAAACGCGCCATTATCGAGAATTCCCGCTGTGTAATGCTGGTTGTCGACCATTCGAAATTTGGCCGCAACGCCATGGTGAACCTGGGCAATATGGGGCTAATCGATCAGCTTTACACTGATAAGCAGCCGCCCGCCAGCATCATGAAGGTAATTGAGCAGCACGAGGTTCAGCTCGAACTCTGCTAATTCCTCGGTCGCAAGCGGCAGCGCCCTTGCATAGCGCAAAAGCGAGCGCTGTCATAAATACGCACCTCATCCCTGAGGTGCGTCTGTCGCCGGACCAGCATTCTGGGTTGTAAAAAACGCAGCCCGCGTTTTTGTTCCTGTGCGGGATGCCTTATGCTTCGCGCGCTTTCGCCGCTCAGGCGGGCGTTTTTCTTTGTTTCCTGTCGATTTTTTCCCCACTGCCGTCTTTACTTAATGCTCTGTTTGCCTGCGCGCCGAAAAGGTATGCCGCAGATAGTGATTACATCGCAACTCAATGGCTTTGGATCGAAACGCTAAGGGGAGAGCATGAAAGAGAGCGCACTGGATCGCGCGGCAGTAGCCGCCGGAATTTCTCTGACCTATACCAACGCCAAAGGCGAGCCGGAAGCCATCAGCGACGAAACCAAAACGGCGCTGCTGGCGGTGATGGGCGATCCCAGAAAAGAGAAGGGCGCGCCGCTGCCGCCGGTACAGGTATTTAGCGGCGGAGCCGCGCGGCAGCTTAACCCGGAAGGGCGCGGCCTCTATCAGTGGCGGCTGCGCAGCGAGAAGGGCCGCGAGTTTAGCGGTGAACTTCAGGCGGGCGAGCCTTTTACACTGCCGTCGCCGCTCGGTCACGGCTACCACCAGCTGACGCTGAGCAAAGGTAAGCAACAGTGGCAGACACGCATTATCCTTACGCCGCGCCGCTGCTGGCTGCCGGAACCGCTGCGCAACGGCGAGAAACGCTGGGGCGCGCTGGTACAGCTTTATACCGTGCGTTCCGCCGATAACTGGGGCATCGGCGATTTTGGCGACTTGCAGCAGCTTCTGGAGCAGGTTGCGCGTCAGGGCGGCGATTTCGTCGGGCTCAATCCGCTGCACGCGCTCTATCCCGCTACGCCAGATTTCGCCAGCCCCTACAGTCCCTCTTCCCGACGCTGGCTCAATATTATCTATATCAGCGTGGCGCAGCTGGAGGATTTCCAGCAGAGCGCGGCGGCACAGAAGTGGTGGAAATCGGCAAAAACCCAGCGCGCGCTGGCGAAAGCGCGCGATAGCGAGTTTGTCGACTACGCGGCGGTGATGGCGCTGAAGCTCGCCGCGCTGCGTCACGCCTGGGCGCAGTTCAGCCTGCGCGCCGATGATGACGCGCAGCGGCAGGCGTTTGCGGATTTCGTGCGCGACGGCGGCGACAGCCTGCGTTATCAGGCGGCCTACGACGGCCTGCAGGCGGAACGGCGCAGCGAAGATGCGCAGGCCTGGGGCTGGCCCGCCTGGCCGGAAAGCTGGCGCAACAGCCAGTCGCCCGAGGTGCAGCGCTGGTGCGAGGCGCATGAAGATGAGATCGCATTCTGGCAATGGCTGCAGTGGCTGGCGCAAACCCAGTTTGCTCAGTGCTGGGCGCGCAGCCAGGCGCTGAAGATGACGGTGGGGCTGTATCGCGACCTGGCGGTGGGCGTGGCGGAAGGCAGCGCAGAAACCTGGCACGATCCCGAACTCTATCGGCTTGAGGCCTCAGTCGGTGCGCCGCCGGATCGCCTCGGACCGCTGGGGCAAAACTGGGGGCTGCCGCCGATGGATCCGCACGTGATGCGCGCGCGCGGCTATCAGCCCTTTATCGACATGCTGCGCGCCAATATGCGCGACTGTGGCGCGCTGCGCATCGATCACGTTATGGCGCTGCTGCGGCTGTGGTGGGTGCCGAAAGGGGAAAACGCCGATAAAGGCGCCTACGTCAGCTATCCGGTGCAGGATCTGCTGGGCATTCTGGCACTGGAGAGTCAGCGCCATCGCTGCATGGTGATTGGCGAGGATCTCGGTACGGTTCCGCCGGAAATTGTCGGCCTGCTGCGCGCCAGCGGCGTTTTTTCCTGGAAGGTGATGTGGTTTGAGCAGCAGCGTGACGGCAGCTATCGTCTGCCCGGCGACTACCCGCGTCAGTCGATCGCCAGCGCCAGCACGCACGATCTGCCGACGCTGAGCGGCTTCTGGAGCGCAGGCGATTTCGCGCTGGGGGAAAAGCTGAAGCTTTATCCCGGCAAAGAGGTGTTGCAGTCGCTGCACGAGCAACGGGCGAAGCAGAAGCAGGCGCTGCTGGATGCGCTGCATAAAGCGGGCGTGATGCCGGCGCGCAGCGCGCGCCAGGCCGATAAGCTGGAGATGACGCCTGCGCTTAACCTGGCGATGCATAAATTTCTGGCGGCAACCGGCAGTGCGCTGCTTGGCCTGCAGCCAGAGGACTGGACAGGCATGACCACGCCGGTCAACGTGCCAGGTACCGTCGATCAATACCCTAACTGGCGACGCAAGCTAACGCAGCCGCTGGAGACGATTTTTACGGATAAAGAGGTAACAAAGCTGTTGAAGGCGGTAAGTCAGACGCGAAAAGGCAAGTAACGGAGAGCGCGCGACAGTCAACGACTGTCGCGCGGAGATATTAGTAGTAGGAGTGTTCGCCGCGCTGGTGCTCGGTGAGATCGCGGACGCCTTTCAGCTCCGGGAAAGCGGCCAGCAGCTCTTTTTCGATGCCATCTTTCAGGGTGACGTCGATCATGGAGCAGCCGTTACAGCCGCCGCCGAACTGCAGAATGGCGAAGCCGTCTTCGGTGATCTCCATCAGCGACACGCGGCCGCCGTGACCAGCCAGCTGTGGGTTGATCTGCGCCTGCAGCAGATACTCAACGCGCTCTGTCAGCGGCGCGTCATCAGAGACCTTACGCATTTTGGCGTTTGGCGCTTTCAGCGTCAGCTGCGAGCCGAGGTTATCAGTAACGAAGTCGATTTCGGCGTCTTCCAGATAAGGCGCGCTCAGCTCGTCAACATAGGCTGAGAGCTTCTCGAACTTCAGTTCCGTGTCGGTCGCTTCTACCGCGTCAGGCGGGCAGTAAGAGACGCCGCACTCGGCGGTCGGCGTACCCGGGTTAATGACGAATACGCGAATCTGGGTGCCATCTTCCTGTTTTGACAGCAGTTTAGCGAAGTGCTCCTGGGCAGAGTCTGTAATTCGGATCATGGCAATTGCTCAATAGTTGACTAATTTAGTTGGTTATAATACGCCCATCACCAACGCTCTACAAGGTACGGCACAGGCACCAGATTTGTACGCTGGCCGCGCCCTGCGCCAGCAAAATGCGGCTGATCTCCCCCACGGTATTACCCGTTGTCACCACATCATCTATCAGAGCGATATGGCGTCCGCGCACGGCGATTTCAAGCTGGAAAGCGCCGCGTACGTTGCGCCGGCGCTGCGATGCGCTGAGTCGATGCTGCAGCGCGCCGCGTCGCCTGCGGCGCACGCCATCCTGGAACGCGCAGCCGAGCCAGCGCGCCAGCGGTTGCGCCAGCAGCGCCGCCTGATTGTAGCCGCGTCGGCAGGCGCGCATCTTATGCAGCGGCACGCACAGCAGCAAATCGGGCCGTCTCAGCCCGCGCGTGCGGTGAGCTTCCAGCCAGCTTAGCAAAAGCAGACGCGCCAGCATCACCCTGAGTGCGGTTATGCGGTAAAACTTCAGCTGACGCACCCAGTGACGCAGCGGCGGCTGATAGCCGCTGACGCAGACCAGTGCCTGCCAGGGGGGCGGCGATCGCAGGCAACGTCCGCAGACGACGCGGGAGGAGCCGGCGGGCAGGCCGCAGCGCGGACAGAGCACCGGCAACGGCGGCAGGGTGCGCAGGCAGACGCTGCATAGTCCGTGGGCGGCGACGCGCAGCGGCAGTCGGCATAGCCAACAGAGGGCTGGCATTGGTAGCATAGCGGCCTCCTTAATGTTTTACGGGATAGTAACTAATGACCTCGCTTTACTGGCACACCTGTGGAGAAGGGAAGAGTGATCTTGTGCTGCTGCACGGATGGGGACTGAACGCGGAGGTGTGGCAGAGCATCGTGCCGCGGCTCAGCCCGCATTTTCGTCTGCACCTGGTCGATCTGCCGGGCTATGGCCGCAGCACATCTGACGTCGCGCTTTCGCTGGCCGAGATGGCGCAACAGCTGCTGCCGCACTTGCCGCCGCGTGCGCTGCTGCTGGGCTGGTCGCTGGGCGGGCTGGTGGCGACCGAGCTGGCGCTGCGCGCGCCGCAACAGGTAGCGGGAGTGATCAGCGTCGCCTCTTCGCCCTGTTTTACCGCCAGCGAGGAGTGGCCGGGGATTAAGCCGGAAACGTTAGCGACCTTCCGTTCGCAGCTTAACAGCGACTTTCAGCGTACCGTCGAGCGTTTCCTGGCGCTGCAAACTCTGGGCACGGACAGCGCCCGTCAGGACGCGCGTCGGTTAAAAGAGGTGGTGCTGGCGCAGCCGATGCCGTCGGTGGCGGTGCTGGATGGCGGGCTGGCGATCCTGCGCGATGTCGATTTACGTGACCAGCTGCCGCGCATCGGGATGCCGTTTTTGCGTTTATATGGCGCGCTGGATGGGCTGGTGCCGCGTCGTATTGCCGCGCTGCTCGACGCCGCGCTGCCCGCTTCGCCTTCCGTGGTGATGGAGAAAGCCGCGCACGCGCCTTTTATTTCTCATCCGGAGGCCTTCTGCCAGCATATTCTTGATTTCAGTCAGAAGTGTGGTGGTTAAACCGGGCGCAAGACTGGAAATTTCCTCACCAGCTGTAATACTTTGTAAGTAGGCATGGCCGCTTAATGATGTGAATTGTCCAGGGAGAGGATAATGCCGTTCCATCTCGCCTGACGCAATCCGGCGTCTGCTTACATCTCACATAACGGAAATGAATGAGGGGTATTGTAATGAAGGTGATGAAATGGGTTGTGGCTTCAGTGGTAATGGGCGCAGTGTCGTTTTCGGCGCTTGCGGCTAAGGAAGTGACCAAAGAAGAAGTGAAGAAAATGAATCTGGAGAAGATCGGTACGGTAAATACCACGGCGGAAACCACTTCGCCAATGGACGCCAAACGCGAACTCTCCAAAATGGCTGATGAAAAAGGCGGCAAATACTACCGCGTGATCGCTGGCCGTGAACACGGCAAATTCAGCGCCACCGCGGATGTCTATAAGTAATCAGCTACGCAACCAGACAAACTGCCAGGCATCCAGCGTAAGCGGCTGGGTGCCATCAACTCTCTTCTCTGTTACCACATCCTGAAAAAGACGCGCCTCCGGCAGCATCGTCTCGACGGTTTTCCCGCTCAGATTAAACACGCACAGCAGGCCGCTATCCGTCTGCTGCGGCTCATGACGCCTCAGCACCAGCAGCGCATTATCGCTGTCATAGAGGGTCATCGGATTATCGGGATGAAAGGCGGCCTGGCGCGTGCGCAGCTGAATCAGCTGGCTGAGGCGGGTATAAATGGCGTGACGCAGTCCGCTGCTGTCCGCCAGCGCCGCCTCGATCGTTTTTAAGTCAAATTTTTGCCGGTTAATGGCGCGGTTATGGCCTGCGGCTTTGACGCCTTCATAGTCGTTACGCGAGCCGAGAATACTCTGGACATAGATGGCGGGCACGCCGGGGAACGACAGCAGAATAGCGTGCGCCAGCAGAAAGCGTCGCAGGCGCGTCTGGTCGTCGTCGTTCTGATGGTTGAGCGCGTCGAGATAGGTGACGTTAATCTCATAAGGGCTGGTGGTGCCATCCGGGTTGTTTTTATAGGAGACCAGCGCCCCTTCCAGCGCCAGATCGCGCACCAGCGCCACAATTTCCGTCTCAGAGAGAATGCCGCGCGCCGGGTTAAGCCCGATACCGTCGTGCGAGGCGAGAAAATTAAAGAAGGTCGTGCCGCCCTTGCCTGGCTCAAGCGCGCCGGCCCACTGACGCAGCGCGCGTCCTGAACCCGAATGGATAGCGTGTAGCACCAGCGGCGGCAGGGAAAACTGATAGACCATCTGCGCTTCGTCATGACCGTCGCCGAAGTAGCTGACGTTATCTTTATGCGGCACGTTGGTTTCGGTGATGATCACCGTGCCGGGCGCGACCGTATCGGCAATGGCGCGAAACAGCTTAACCAGCAGATGCGTTTTTTCCAGATGGATGCAGCGCGTGCCGGGCGTTTTCCACATATAGCCGACGGCGTCGAGACGCACGTAATCCGCCCCTTTTTGCAGGTAGTCGAGCAGCACTTCCACCATACGGATCAGCACTTCGGGATTGCCGAAGTTAAGATCGATCTGATCGGCGCTGAAGGTCGTCCAGATAAAGCGCATCTCGCCGTTCGCCATCTCGAAGGGCGTCAGCAGCGGCGAAGTGCGCGGCCGCGTCACGCCGCTGAGATCGGTGGCGGGCGGCATGCTGATAAAGAAATCGTCCCAGCCGGGATCGAGCGCCAGGTAGTGTTTAAACCAGGCGCTGTGCGCGGACATATGGTTGCAGACGAAGTCGAACATCAGGCGCGTTTCCTGATGCAGCCGGGCGACATCCGGCCAGTCGCCACACAGCGGGTTGACCTGATGGTAATCGATGACGGAAAAGCCGTCGTCGGACGAATAGGGGAAAAAGGGCAGCAGATGAACCAGAGGAAAGGTTGACTGCAAATGCTGCTGATAAAAGCGGGAAAAGCTTTGCAGCGTGGGGACATCCGCCTCGCGAAACTGATCCGCGTAGGTGATCAGCACGACATCCTGTTCGTCCCAGTGCGCTTTGCGCGGCAGCTTAGTCGCGTCGCGCGCGGCGGCGATATGGCGCAGCAGGCGCTCTCGCGCCGCCTGAGGAAAGGTGTCGGCATAGATTTTATCGAGCAGCGCTGTGATCGTTTCCATCGCGAATTGGGTGCCACGTCCCGGGTTGTTTTTTATGCAGGCGTGCTTTCAGCGTAGCGTCAAGAGAGGGATTTTCAACTTTACAGAGGAGGTTACGCGCGCCCGATCCAGAATAAGCCGGGCGCGCGCAGGGTTTAACGTTTTTTGCCGAAGGCCGCCGCCAGCGCATCGCCCATCGCGCTGTTGCCTGCAGGCTGGCTGTTCGGGCGCGGACGCGGCTTCGCGCCGCCAGCCGGACGCGCGTTGTCGCGCGGCGCGCTGCGACCGTTGCCGCTGCTGCGCGCATTGCTGTCGCCAGGCTGTTCATCCAGCCGCATCGTCAGCGCGATGCGCTTGCGCGGCAGATCGACGTCCAGCACTTTCACCTTCACGATATCGCCCGCTTTCACCACCTGATGCGGATCTTCCACAAACTTGTCCGACAGCGAAGAGATATGCACCAGGCCATCCTGATGTACGCCGATATCGACAAAAGCGCCAAAGTTAGTGACGTTGGTCACCGCGCCTTCCAGCACCATGCCCGGCAGCAGATCGTTAAGGGTTTCGACCCCTTCGGCGAACTGCGCGGTTTTAAACTCAGGACGCGGGTCGCGGCCCGGTTTTTCCAGCTCTTTAATAATGTCGGTAACGGTCGGCAGGCCGAAGCGCTCGTCGGTAAAGTCGACCGCCTTAACGTTGCGCAGGCTGGAGGGGTTGCCCATCAGGTCGTTCAGCGCCTGCTCGGTCGCCGCCAGGATACGCTCCACGACCGGATAGGCTTCCGGGTGCACCGTTGAGGCGTCGAGCGGGTTATCGCCATGGTTGATACGCAGGAAGCCCGCGCACTGTTCAAAGGCTTTCGGGCCGAGGCGGCTTACCTTAAGCAGCTGCTGGCGGTTCTGGAAACGGCCGTTCTCGTCGCGCCAGCTGACGATATTCTGCGCCATCATGCGCGTCAGTCCGGCGACGCGAGCCAGCAGCGGAACGGAGGCGGTATTGAGATCGACGCCGACCGCGTTCACGCAGTCTTCCACCACCGCGTCCAGCTTCTTCGCCAGCAGGCTCTGGCTGACGTCATGCTGATACTGGCCGACGCCGATCGATTTCGGATCGATTTTCACCAGCTCCGCCAGCGGATCCTGCAGGCGTCGCGCGATAGAGACCGCGCCGCGCAGCGAGACGTCGAGATTCGGGAACTCCAGCGCCGCCAGCTCAGAAGCGGAATAGACGGAGGCGCCTGCTTCGCTGACGATCACTTTTTGCGCGGTGATATGCGGATACTGTTTCTGCACGTCGAGGAAGAAACGCTCCGTCTCGCGCGAGGCGGTGCCGTTGCCGATCGCCACCAGCTCAACCTGATGTTTCGCGCAGAGCGCAGCCACCACGGTCGCGGCTTTGGCTGCCTGGCCGGTATGCGGATAAATGGTATCGGTAGCGACCAGCTTGCCGGTGGCGTCCACCACGGCGACTTTTACGCCGGTGCGCAGGCCGGGATCGAGACCCATGGTGGCGCGCATGCCCGCCGGTGCCGCCATCAGCAGATCGTGCAGGTTGCGGGCGAAGACATTAATCGCTTCGTCTTCGGCGCGCTCGCGCACCGTGCCCATTAGCTCCGTCTCCAGGTGCAGCATCACCTTGATGCGCCAGGTCCAGCTCACCACCGCCTTGCGCCAGCTGTCGGCCGGCGCGCCGTTGAGGCGCAGGTTGAGATGCTCGGCAATCAGCGTTTCGCCGTAGCTTTCGCGCGGCGGCTCGTCGAACTGCGGATCGGCGTTCAGCGACAGCTGCAGCACGCCCTCGTTACGACCGCGCAGCATCGCCAGTGCGCGGTGCGACGGCACGCTGTTCAGCGCTTCGTGATGATCGAAGTAGTCGCGGAATTTGGCCCCTTCCTGCTCTTTGCCTTCGACTACGCGCGACACCAGATGCGCGTTTTTCCACAGGTAGTCGCGCACCTTCGCCAGCAGCGTGGCGTCTTCGGCGAAGCGCTCCATCAGGATATAGCGCGCGCCGTCCAGCGCGGCGCGCACGTCGGCGACGCCTTTGTCGGCATCGACATACTGCGCCGCTAGCTGTTCAGGATCCTGCGACGCATCCTGCCACAGCGTTTCGGCCAGCGGTTGCAGACCCGCTTCAATCGCGATCTGACCGCGGGTGCGGCGTTTAGGCTTATAAGGCAGATAAAGGTCTTCGAGTTCGGTTTTACTGAGCGTGCCGTTAATAGCGCCGGCGAGTTCGTCAGTCAGTTTGCCCTGCTCGTTAATAGACTTCAGAATCGACTGGCGGCGCTCTTCCAGTTCGCGCAGGTAGCCGAGACGCGTCTCCAGCTGGCGCAGTTGGGTGTCGTCCAGACCGCCGGTCACCTCTTTACGATAGCGTGCGATAAACGGCACGGTGTTCCCTTCGTCCAGCAGACGCACGGCAGCTTCAACTTGCTCCGCACGCGCCTGCAGCTCACTGGCAATAATGTGGCTGAGATCTTTCATCATCGATTCTGTCTTGCTTACAGGGTTGAAAAACAGGGGACAGTTATACGGACTGAAAAGTGAAATTGCCAGCGATGAGGGCGGCTTTCAGCGATATTCTGAATCAGGCGTCCGGGTAGGTAATTTCGTTGACATACCAGAGCGCGGGGCCCAGCGGCGTCTCTACCGTCACGGCGTCGCCCGGCTCTTTTTTCAGCAGTGCGCGCGCCATCGGCGAGTCAATTGAAATGTAATCTTTCCGGCCGAAAATCTCGTCGTAGCCGACGATGCGAAAGCGTTTTACCTCGCCGTCGTCATTTTCTACTTCTACCCAGGCGCCAAAAAAGACTTTGCCATCCTGCTGCGGCGAATAGTCGACAATGCGCAGCGCCTCAAGGCTTTTTGTCAGATAACGTACGCGGCGATCGATTTCGCGCAGGCGTTTTTTGTTGTACTGGTAGTCAGCATTCTCGCTGCGATCGCCGAGGCTGGCGGCCCAGGTCACTTTTTTCGTGACTTCGGGGCGTTCTTCGCGCCAGAGATAGTCGAGTTCGGCTTTCAGCTTATTGAAGCCTTCACGGGTGATCAGTCGGGTTTTCATGCGTATCGACTCGGAAGCGTAAAAGCAGGCAGTGTAAAGCAAAGCAGGCGCGGCAAAAAAGAGTCGGGGAACAGGTTTTCAACGGTGAAAACCCTGTGTGTCGTTCCCCGGTGGCGAAAGGGGCAGGTACAAAAAGTTAAAACGGCTTAAATCGTTATTTTCCCGCCACGGTAGACGTGGTGGTAGAAGAAGAGGTGCTTTTGTCGCCGCCGCCTGCGGTCGCAAGCGCCACGCCGAGCAGCGCGGCGACAGCGCCGACGCCAATGGCGTTAGAGTTGCCCTGCGCGGTGGTCGAGGCCTGCGCACCGGCAGCTTCGCCAGCGGCGGTTGCCGCCAGAGCAGGATTCAAACTAAGGGTGGCCAGCGCACCCAGCACTAACAACGTTTTTTTCATTATTGCTATCCCTGTAGTGAAGCGAGTGAAAGCAGTGTGGTGCAATTCACAGCGGGCGGAAAGATAGCTTTACTAATTGATTTAAAGGACTTTATTTTTGAATGGCCTGAACCGTGGCGAAAATAGCGTTAATCCGAGAGAAGCATGCGGCAAGGCGCGCAGAGGATGGTATTTTATGCTGTCGCCCGACGAGGCCGCTGCGCATCGAGGTATGGAAAGAAGACGACGAATAGCGCTAAAGTCAAATTGAGGATTAACTGTTTGATCTGCAAGCCTCAATAAACGACGGTTTACTTTTACGGCCGCAAATATCGAGAAAAAGTGACCGACTTTCAGATTTGCCGTAACTGTTGTGATCGGAGCATAAATAGATGATTTCACATTTAGCGCAGCGAGAAAATTAAAGATAAGCTCCTGTTTAATATGCTTTGTAACAATTTCGACTAGAATATAAACCATTAATGGCTGTCACAGGCAGACAACTTTTTTTAACAATATCGTCTCAGGCAATGGCGCCTTTGGGAGTAGGAAATGCAAGAGAACTACAAAATTCTGGTCGTTGATGATGATATGCGTTTGCGTGCGCTGCTGGAGCGCTATCTCACCGAGCAGGGCTTTCAGGTGCGCAGCGTCGCCAACGCCGAGCAGATGGATCGTCTGCTGACCCGTGAATCTTTCCACCTGATGGTGCTGGATCTGATGCTGCCGGGCGAAGATGGCCTGTCGATTTGCCGTCGTCTGCGCAGTCAGAGCAACCCGATGCCGATCATTATGGTGACGGCGAAAGGCGAAGAGGTCGACCGTATCGTCGGGCTGGAGATCGGCGCGGATGACTACATTCCAAAACCGTTCAACCCGCGTGAACTGCTGGCGCGTATCCGCGCGGTGCTGCGTCGTCAGGCCAATGAGCTGCCGGGTGCGCCTTCGCAGGAAGAGGCGGTTATCGCTTTTGGCAAGTTCAAGCTGAATCTCGGCACGCGCGAAATGTTCCGCGAAGATGAACCGATGCCGCTCACCAGCGGCGAGTTCGCCGTACTGAAAGCGCTGGTCAGCCATCCGCGTGAACCGCTGTCGCGCGACAAGCTGATGAACCTGGCGCGCGGACGCGAATACAGCGCAATGGAGCGCTCCATCGACGTACAGATCTCGCGTCTGCGCCGTATGGTAGAAGAGGATCCGGCGCACCCGCGCTATATCCAGACGGTCTGGGGCCTGGGCTACGTTTTCGTTCCGGACGGTTCTAAAGCATGAGGCGACTGCGCTTCTCGCCTCGAAGCTCATTTGCCCGCACCCTGTTATTGATCGTTACCTTGCTGTTCGTCAGCCTGGTAACGACCTATCTGGTGGTGCTCAACTTCGCCATTCTTCCCAGCCTGCAGCAGTTCAACAAGGTGCTGGCGTATGAAGTGCGCATGTTGATGACTGACCGGCTGCAGCTGGAAGACGGCACGCAGCTGGAGGTGCCGCCCGCCTTTCGCCGCGAGATCTACCGTGAGCTGGGCATTTCGCTCTATACCAATGCGGCAGCCGAAGAGAGCGGGTTGCGCTGGGCGCAGCACTATGAATTCCTTAGCGAGCAGATGGGCCAGCAGCTTGGCGGCCCGACCGACGTGCGCGTCGAGGTCAATAAAAATTCGCCGGTGGTCTGGCTGAAAACCTGGCTGTCGCCTGACATCTGGGTGCGCGTGCCGCTGACGGAAATCCATCAGGGCGACTTCTCGCCGCTGTTCCGCTACACGCTGGCGATTATGCTGCTGGCGATTGGCGGCGCATGGCTGTTTATCCGCATCCAGAACCGACCGCTGGTGGACCTGGAGCATGCGGCACTACAGGTCGGTAAAGGCATTATTCCGCCGCCGCTGCGCGAGTATGGCGCGTCGGAGGTGCGTTCGGTGACGCGCGCCTTTAATCAGATGGCTGCCGGTGTTAAACAGCTGGCGGACGACCGTACGCTACTGATGGCAGGCGTCAGTCATGATCTGCGCACGCCGCTGACGCGTATTCGCCTCGCCACCGAAATGATGGGCGAAGAAGATGGATACCTCGCCGAATCGATCAATAAAGATATCGAAGAGTGCAACGCCATCATTGAGCAGTTCATCGATTATCTGCGCACCGGCCAGGAGATCCAGACTGAACGCGCCGATCTCAACGGCGTGCTGGGCGAAGTGGTCGCCGCCGAAAGCGGTTACGAGCGCGAGATTGAGAATGCCGTGATGCCGGAAGAGCTGATGCTGGATATCAACCCGCTGTCGATTAAGCGCGCAGTGGCGAACCTGGTGGTGAACGCGGCGCGTTACGGCAATGGCTGGATCAAGGTGAGCAGCGGCCGTGAACTGCATCGCGCCTGGTTTCAGGTCGAGGATGACGGTCCGGGCATCAAGCCAGAGCAGCTGGCGCATCTGTTACAGCCCTTTGTGCGCGGCGACAGCGCGCGCAGCACCAGCGGCACCGGTCTTGGGCTGGCGATTGTGCAGCGCATTATCGATGCGCATCAGGGGTCGCTGGAGATTGGCGAGAGCGAGCGCGGCGGGCTGCGGATTCGCGCCTGGCTGCCGCTGACGGAACAGTCTGCGCCGGGCAGTAACAGCACGACGCAGAGCTGAGCAGTAAGCGGGCGCGGCGATGGCCGCGCCCGAAGAGTTACAGCACCGGACCTGCTTTAACCAGCGCGGCGCCCGCCGCGTTATCGGTATATTTCTCGAAGTTAGTGATAAAGCGCTGCGCCAGATCGCGCGCCGCTTCCAGCCACTTCTCGTCACTCTCCCAGCTGCTACGCGGATCGAGCGTCGCGGCGTCGAGCTGACCCAGCGCTTTCGGCACCTGCAGGTTGAACACCGGCAGCGTCTCGGTTTCGGCATCATCCAGCTCGCCAGCCAAAATCGCGTTGATAATGGCGCGCGTATCCTTCAGCGAAATACGTTTGCCGCTGCCGTTCCAGCCGGTATTGACCAGATAAGCCTGCGCGCCTGCCGCCTGCATGCGCTTCACCAGCACTTCCGCATACTGGGTTGGGTGGAGCGTCAGGAACGCCGCGCCGAAACAGGCGGAGAAGGTAGGCGTCGGCGCGGTGACGCCGCGCTCGGTGCCAGCCAGCTTGGCGGTGAAGCCGGAAAGGAAGTGGTACTGCGTCTGCTCAGGAGTCAGGCGCGACACCGGCGGCAATACGCCGAAGGCGTCGGCGGTCAGGAAGATCACTTTCTTCGCGTGGCCCGCTTTCGAGACCGGACGCACGATATTGTCGATATGGTCGATAGGATAGGAGACGCGGGTGTTTTCCGTTTTGCTGTCGTCGTCATAATCGACGCTGCCATCTTCGCGCACCACGACGTTCTCCAGCAGCGCATTACGACGGATGGCGCGGTAGATTTCCGGCTCGGCCTGTTCGGAAAGCTTGATGGTCTTGGCGTAGCAGCCGCCTTCGAAGTTGAACACGCCGTCGTCATCCCAGCCATGCTCGTCGTCGCCGATCAGCTGACGTTCCGGATCGGTGGAGAGGGTGGTTTTGCCGGTGCCGGAGAGGCCGAAGAACACCGCCACGTCGCCCGCTTTGCCGACGTTAGCCGAGCAGTGCATAGAGGCGATGCCGCGCAGCGGCAGCAGGTAGTTCATCACCGCAAACAGCCCTTTCTTCATCTCGCCGCCGTACCAGGTGCCGCCGATCAGCTGCATCCCTTCGGTAAGGTTGAACGCCACGAAGTTTTCTGAGTGCAGCCCCTGCGCCTGCCAGTTGGGGTTAGTGCATTTCGCTCCGTTCAGCACCACGAAATCGGGTTTAAAGTCCGCCAGTTCGCTTTCGCTCGGCTGAATAAACATGTTTTTGACGAAGTGCGCCTGCCAGGCCACTTCGGTCACGAAGCGCACGCTGAGGCGCGAATCGGGGTTGGCACCGCAGAAGGCGTCGATAACGAACAGACGTTTACCGGAGAGCTGTTCGGTTACGCAGGCTTTCAGCTGCTGCCAGGTTTCCTGCGACAGCGGCTGGTTGTCGTTTTTGCCTGTTCCTTGATCGTTCCACCACAGCGTGTCGCGGGTGGTGTCATCACGGACGATATATTTATCCTTTGGCGAGCGGCCGGTAAAAATGCCGGTATCGACCGCCACTGCGCCGCTTTGCGTCAGGGTGCCGCGCGCATAACCTTCCAGCTCGGGACGGAGTTCTTCGGTAAACAGCGTATCGAAATCGGGGTTGTGGACCACTTCGGTGGTGCCCTCGATGCCCAAAGCGGCAAGATCTTGCGAGGTCAGGCCGGTAACGCGCATGTGACTGCTCCTTAAATCGTTTTGGTACTGCACAGGCGAATAATTATTGGTGTCGCGCCATCCTCTCCGCGTATTGCTGGGCGGATGCACGATCGCGCGCAGTGTACTCTTCTGAGCCTGTGGGAAAAGCGTTGTCCATCAGAAATGCGAACCAGGGCGCGTTAAGCAGCAAAAACAACCGCTTTTGAAAGTAAAGTTAGCGTGAAAAGCTTATTTTACTTTGTAAATTAAGGGGATATAGCGGGGAGGAAAAAGGGCGGCAAAGCCGCCCAGGGATAAATCAGTGGATGCTGTCGCTGTTTTCGCCTTCCGCGCCGCCTTTGCGGATCGCCGCGATATCGACCGCGTCGTAGACGTAGTGCGTGCCGCAGTAGTCGCAGTGCATATCGACCTGACCATCCTCTTCGATAATCTCGTCAACTTCATGCTGAGGCAGGGTTTTCAGCACTTCGCCGCAGCGCTCGCGCGAACAGGTGCACTTAAAGCTCACCGGCTGCGGATCGAAAACGGTCGCCTCTTCCTGATGATAGAGGCGCCACAGGACGTCGGTCGCCGGCAGATCGATCAGCTCTTCGCTCTTCACGGTTTCGGTCAGCGTCGCCAGGTGGTTGAAGTCTTCGGTCTGGGTATCCTGCGCCGGCAGGACCTGCAGCAGAATGCCCGCCGCCCCTTTTTCATTAGTACGAATAAACAGGCGGGTCGGCAGCTGCTCAGAACGCATGAAATAGTCTTCCAGGCAGGCGGCCAGCGTATCCCCTTCCAGGCCGACGACGCCCTGATAACGCTCGCCTTTCTCAGGCGAAATGGTGATCGCCAGATAACCGGTACCGACCATGCTTTTCAGGGTGCTGTCTGCCGGGATATCGCCCTTCACGCGCGCGACGCCGCGCAGTTCCTGGCGATTATTGCCGTTGATGACCGCCAGCGACAGCGGACCATCGCCCTGCAGCTGCACCGTGATGTCGCCGTCGAATTTCAGCGTGGCGGTCAACAGGCTGGTCGCTACCAGCAGTTCGCCCAGCAGCGTCTGCACCGGTGCCGGATAGTCATGGTTTTTGATGATTTCCTGCCAGGTGTGGCTGACATTCACCAGCTCGCCGCGCACGGCCACATTCTCAAACAGGTAACGATGCAGTTGATCTTGTACAGACATAAATTTTCTCTCGTTGGGGCTAAGCCTGGTCGTCGCCCGTTAATTTAAATTTCATCAAATCGCGGCGCTCTTTTTTATCGGGGCGGCGATCGGGATGCGGCATGGTGAGCGCGTTCATCTTGCGCGCCAGCGCCACCTTTTCCCGTTTCTCAATGCTGGCTGCGGTTTCGCTGTAGAGCTGCTGTGCCACTTCCGCCGGACCGCGCTTGTCGCTCAGCGCGGTGACGATCACGGTGCGCTCGTCGTTGCCCTGGCGCAGCGTCAGCTCCGCTTCCAGCTCAACCAGCTTGCTCGGCTTGCTGCGCTGACCGTTATAGTGGACTTTGCCGCCTTCGATCATCTCGCGTGCCAGCGAGCGCGTTTTGTAGAAGCGCGCCGCCCAGAGCCATTTGTCGAGGCGCACGCCTTCGCTGCTTTTCTCTTTCATTGCTGCTCCCGTTTACGCCAGCGCGCTGCACAGGGTGCGATAATCGCGGACCGCCGCGTGACGCTGGAAGACCTGATCGGGACGCCCGGAGTCGGGGTTGCTGACGCCTAAACACCAGCCGATGCCCCAGCTTTTCGCCGCGTCGAGAATGGTCTCGTTGTCATCAATAAACAGCGTTCGCGGACGATCAAATCCGGTATGCTGCTCCACCGCCTGCCACAAGCGCGGGTCCTCTTTCGGATACCCAAAGGTATGGGTGGAAAGTAATAAATCAAGGTGCGGCGCAAGGCCGGTCTGCGCCAGTTTGATATCCAGATTGTACGGATGGGCGTTGGTCAGCAGAATGGTGCGTTTTCCTGCCCGACGTAGCGCCTGCAAAAACGGCACGGTATCTTCCCGCATCGTCGCCAGGCTACGTTTGGCAAACGTCATGGCGCGAATATCCAGCGCCAGCTCTGCTGCCCAGTAGTCCAGACAATACCAGTTTAGCGTATGCGCCACCGCCTGGTACTTTCCGGCGATCAGCGACTCCGCTTCCGCAAGTGTAATGCCGCGCGTTTCGCTCAGGGTTAGCGGCACATGCTCCAGCCAAAAATGACGGTCAAACGCCAGGTCCAGCAGCGTGCCGTCCATATCCAGCAGTACGGTATCGATTTGCGCCCAGTTCAGCGTCATCAGGCAGGTTCTCCGGTCAAAAGAGGGCGACAGGGTAGCACAGAATGGGGCGGGAGAGGGCAGGGCGGCGCGGGGATAGCCGCAGCGCCGCTCGGGTTCTGATGCGTCAGAACATCGAGCGCACGCTCTGCATGGTCGTGAGATTGTGATTAAAGCACTTGTCGTAATATTGCTGGATATTCGCCATGCGCTGACGGTTGCGGTGGATGCGGCGCAGAGAGAGCAGCGCGTTAATCACCGCGCAGGCCAGCAATACCACCAGCAGCAGCGTTGTGCCGAGATAGCGCCACATCGCCATCGCATCCGGTTCGTTGTGCAGCGCGATATGACGCGTGCCGTTGGCGTCTACCGACAGGCTGGTGATAATGCCGCTGGCGCTGAATGAAGTATGCAGCAGCATGCCGGAGAGACGCTGCAGCTCGCGCCACTGCGACGGCGCGTCCAGATCGAACAGCGACACCGTAGGCTGCGGCTGATTAACCAGCTGGCGGCCCTCGTCGCTGACGATCAGGAATCCGCCCGGCGGCGGGCTGTTAAGGTTTTCGGCGGCGCGGCGCGTCTCGCGGAAAAAGAAGCTGGAGGTGGCGGTATTAACCAGGTTTTCCAGCGCTTCGGCGCTCACCGGGCGCAGCAGCACGTTCATGCCGTTCAGCTGGCCGGAGTCGGCGCGACGCACCAGCGTATCCCAGTCTTTGGCGTTGCCGAGATTCACCAGCGCGTTCTTCAGCCGCACGCAATCCTGCTGTTGGCTACAGAGATCCTGCGTTTTCAGCACCAGGTCGGCAAAGTCGTCCAGCAGGATCATGCCCGACTTTTGAATCGCCGACGCGAGCTGCGGGTTGAGTTTGGGATCGGTGTTAGTTTCCGGATGAAGCTGCCGCGTGGTGGCATCCAGCAGCGCCGAGGCTTTATCGATAATGTCGGACTGGGGCTGCGGCAACGGAGAGGCGTTGTTCCAGTAGACCGCCGAACAGTCAAACGGCATATAAGCGTAGCTGCGGTTACTCTGATAGTTATCGGGGACGGAACACATGCCGGTGCCGTTAACTTTTAAAATATCGCCAACGTGCAGCGACTGCGCCGCCAGCTTATCTACGTTGTTCACTTCCAGGCTCTCCGTGCCCTTTATCCAGGCCAGGCTGAGTTTGATCGGCATACTGAGCGGGATCCAGCTCACCAGCAGCGCCATTACCAGCAACGAGCCGCAGGCCAGCACTACGTTTTTGCGCCAGCGCTGGATAGGGAAGTTACGTACTTCGTCCTGAAGCGATAAAAAGCGGCCCTGACGCACCACATGGCGGTTCAGGTAGATTTCGACATCCGTTGTCTGCCCCAGATCGTGGGCGACATAGGGCAGCCAGTGCGGCGGGTAGGCGAGATCGATAATGCCCAGCGTGATGTTGCTCTGCTCCTGATTCGACTCGCCGAACAGGCCCCAGCGTTTGGGCGCGCCGCGCAGACAGTGAATATCGCGCATGCGCTTCTGGGCGGGAATATGGAACAGCGACCAGACACTGGCGCCGATCATGGCGCATCCCAGCAGCACCAGCCAGCCCATCAGAGCCGCGGGCACCAGCAGGCTGATGAAAAAGAGTAAAAAGGCGAAGGTAATAGTCACCGCTTCGCGCGTGCCGTCCGGGCGCGTCAGCTGATACTCTTCCAGCGTCTCTTTGCGCACCTGCAGCAGCTCGACGTTTTCACTCTCTTCTTTGCGTATGGAGGCGTTGGTCGAGCCTGGACGCACCAGCGCCGGCAGCGACGGCTGATCGCTGCCATAATTTACCAGCGAGTGGCCGTTAAGCGAGATCACCAGCGGAATCGTCTGGGTGCGGATCAGCTCAACGTAGTTCTCATCGGTAATATATTGTTCCCAGTGTGGCGGCAGATGCACTTCCACTTCGTCAAGATAGTAGCGCCACTTGTGCGGGTCGTCGGTTGAGAGGCCATAGCGAGTGATGGCGCGCGTAACGGGGTAGACGTTGTTGCTCTGGGCGGTAAGCGTCAGGTTGTCGAAAAGAGGATGTTTTTCACCGGGTACAGCGGGACGCGACTGCTTCGCAAGCGAGGCGACGTATTTTTCGACCGCACGACGTTCATCGTCGGTGAGTTTGCGGCAGGGCGGACTGATAAATGGCAGTGGTTTCGCCAACGGCGGACGATGCCGCATAGCGTACCAAAAGCCGATACCTGCCAAACCTGAGCAGACCAGCACTATGACCAGGACAAAAAGGATTGTGCTCATGGGTTGCTCAATTCAGCCAAAATCCTGCCTTCACGTTGGACTAATGCTCCCAGATAGAACTGTTATTTAAGACAATTTTGGCGGGAATAAACTATTCTGACAAGCTAAATGCCAGAGGAAATAACGCGCAAAATCATTAAATTAGAAGTTAATGCAGCATGCCTTGTCCGAATGTTAACCGTCAGAACCTGAATTAAACATCGGTCTTTTCTGAATTTTACCCTCTGACGTTGACTTATTGCAAAAGCGTTAACTGGCGCAACAACGCCCGTGAGCCCCTGATACGGCGCAGCGTCGGGCTGAGTGGCTAAACTCGCTGTCGCACAATCGCCTGTGGTCAGGTAAGCTAATTTTTTCCCGGCATCGCACGGCGTTGAAAGTCTGAGGCTGATATGAAGAATCCGTTAAAAAAACCCGACATTCTCAATGTGGAAACCGTGGCGCGTTCGCGGCTCTTCACCGTTGAGTCGGTCGATCTCGCTTTTAGCAACGGCGCGCGACGCGTGTATGAGCGAATGAAACCGTCCGAGCGCGAGGCGGTAATGATTGTCCCGATTATCGACGACCAGGTCGTGCTGATTCAGGAGTACGCGGTTGGACTGGAAACCTATGAGCTGGGTTTTCCCAAAGGATTGATCGATCCGGGCGAAACGGTGTTCGAAGCGGCCAACCGCGAGCTGAAAGAGGAAGTGGGCTTCGGCGCGGAGAAGCTGGAGTTTCTCAGCAAGCTGACGATGGCACCCTCTTACTTCTCCAGCAAGATGAATATCGTCGTGGCGGAAGGGCTCTATCCTGAACGGCTGGAGGGCGATGAGCCTGAGCCGCTGATTGAGCATCGCTGGCCGCTGGATAACCTGCTGGCGCTGCTGCAGGAGCCCGATTTCCGCGAGGCACGCAACGTCAGCGCGCTGTTCCTGGTGCGGGAATGGCTGGTGCGGCAGGGAAGGCTGCGCTACTAACGGTCAGGGTAGCGACTGAATAAGAAGACCGGCTTTTTTAGCCTTACAGAGAGCTGATAACGCTCACCCGCGCTGGCACACTGGCAGTAAACAAAAAAGGCCGACATCACTGTCGGCCTTTTTGCTGGGTTCACCCCTGTTTAGAACAGTTCGTGGCTCTCACCGTTATCCATAATGGTGGTGCCGACGTCATGCACTGAATATTCCGTTGGCTGGGTGCCGTTGATGAAATATTCCTGACGCGTATTGCCGCCGCCGTTAGCCAGCTTACCGGTGCTGCGGTCGATAGTGACCGTAACAATGCCGTCCGGCGGCGTCAGAGGCTGCTCCGGCACGCCGTCCAGCGCGCTCTTCATATAATCATCCCACGCGGGCTGCGCGCTTTTCGCGCCGCCTTCGTAACCGGAAATCTGGTTCGGAATCGCGCCTGAGAGCGTGCTGCGGCCTAAGTCGCGGCGCGCATCGTCAAAGCCAATCCATACCGAGGTCACTACGCCAGGGCCGTAACCCGAGAACCAGGCATCCTTCGAGCTGTTGGTGGTACCCGTTTTACCGCCAATATCGTTGCGTTTCAGGTCGCGCGACGCGCGCCAGCCGGTGCCCATCCAGCCCGGTTCGCCAAAGATATTGGAGTTAAGCGCGCTTTTGATCAGGAACGACAGCGGCGTGTTGATCACATGCGGCGCATACTGCTGTTCGCCCGGCTGCGACTGAGCGGGAACCTGCTCCAGCGCGGGCTGCGGCGCAGTCTGGTTCTGGCTTTGATCGGACGTCGCAACGTTCTCGACGCTCTCTTCGTTAAGCGCCAGCGCTTTACGCGTTTCGCCGTAAATCACCGGTAAATTGCACTGCGGGCAGGCGATGCGCGGTTTCGCTTCGAAAACCGTTCCGCCTTGCTCGTTCTCAATCTTGCTGATGAAGTAAGGATCGACCAGGAAGCCGCCGTTCGCCATTACCGAGTAGCCGCGAACCACCTGCATCGGCGTAAAAGAAGCCGCGCCCAGCGCCAGCGATTCGGTATGAACGATATTCTGCGCCGGGAAGCCGAAGCGCTGCAGATATTCCGCCGCGTAATCGACACCCATCGCGCGCATGGCGCGCACCATCACAACGTTTTTCGACTGACCTAACCCCTGACGCAGACGAATCGGGCCATCATAGGTGGGCGGCGAGTTTTTCGGTCGCCAGTCGGCACCCGCGCCGGCATCCCAGCGCGAAATCGGTACGTCGTTCAGAATGGAAGCGAGCGTCAGGCCGCGGTCCATCGCTGCGGTATAGAGGAACGGCTTGATATTGGAGCCGACCTGACGCAGCGCCTGGGTGGCGCGGTTGAACATGCTTTGATTGAAGTCGAATCCGCCGACCAGCGCGCGTACCGCGCCGGTTTGCGGATCGAGCGACACCAGCGCGGAGTTGACGTCCGGCACCTGCGCCAGCCACCAGTTGTTATCGACTTTACGCACCCAAATCTGCTGGCCCGGCTGTACGACCTGGGTCACGCTCCGCGGCGTCGGACCTTGTACGGTATCGGACTTGAACGCGCGCGCCCAGCGCACGCCAGCAAGGCCCAGCGAGACGCTGGTGCCATCTTTCAGCATCGCGGTCGCTTCGTCGCTGCTGGCCTGTGTTACCACGGCAGGCAACAGCGGGCCGTAAACCGGCAGCGGCTTCAGCGCTTTCAGGATCTGCTCCTGGCTCCAGGCGGGTTCGCCTACTTTCCAGAACACGCTGGTCGGCCCACGGTAGCCGTGACGCATATCATAGGCCAGCACGTTATTGCGCACCGCCTCCTGCGCCGCCTGCTGCAGGCGACGGGTCACAGTGGTATAGACCTTATAACCGTCGTTGTAAGCGCCGTCGCCGTAGCGTTTCACCATCTCCTGACGCACCATCTCGCTCAGATAGGGCGAAGAAAAGGCGATTTCCGGTCCGTGATAGCTCGCTTCAAGCGGCGTATTGCGCGCTTCATCGTACTGCTGCTGGGTGATATAGCGCTGATCCAGCATACGCGAGAGCACCACATTGCGACGCGCCAGCGCGCGGCTGTGGGAGTAGAGCGGGTTAAAGGTCGAAGGCGCCTTCGGCAGGCCCGCAATCATCGCCATTTCGCTCAGCGAAAGCTGGTCCACCGGTTTGCCGAAATAGACCTGCGCAGCAGCGCCGACGCCATAGGCGCGGTAGCCGAGGTAGATCTTGTTCAGATAGAGCTCAAGGATCTCATCTTTATTCAGCAGCTGCTCAATGCGGATGGCGAGAAACGCCTCCTTGATTTTACGCATCAGCGTGCGTTCCGGGCTGAGGAAGAAGTTACGCGCCAGCTGCTGCGTAATGGTGCTCGCGCCCTGCGACGCGTGGCCGGACATCAGCGCGATGCTGGCCGCACGGAAAATACCGACCGGATCTACGCCGTGATGCTCATAGAAACGGCTGTCTTCCGTTGCGATAAACGCTTTGATCAGCTCTGGCGGCATCTGCTGCAGCGTCAGCGGAATACGGCGTTTTTCTCCGTACTGGGCGATCAGCTCGCCATCCGCGCTGTACACCTGCATGGGCGTCTGCAGGCGCACATCTTTCAGCGTGTTAACGTCGGGCAGCTGCGGCTCTATATATTTGTACAGACCATAAATCGAGCCAGCTCCCAGCAAGATGCAACACACTGCAAGGATTAATAAATACTTTACGAACTTCACCTGGAGTTTCCCATCTGTTGTCGTTTGAGCAGTTTATAAACAACCGCGCGGTAGTATAAAGGCAAGCCAGACGCTTTGATATGTCCTTTTACCCCTGTAGATAAGGAGATCGCGCGCATGGCTTTTCAGACATGGCAAGTCGGACTGGATATTCAGAATACGCAGCTCTGCGCTCTCGCTATACAGCGCCGGCGCGGCGGCTGGCAACTGTGCCGCTGGTGGCAGCAAGGGCTGCCGCAAGATACGTTAAGAAACGGCGTGCTGCAATCTTCGCCTGAATTGCAGGCGGCGCTGCGCATGTTGCAACAGCAGCTGCCGCAGCGCTATTCGCTGCGCGTTGGGCTGCCGACGCAGCTGGTACTGCAACGGTCGCTGGCTCTGCCGACGCAGCGTCTGCAAGAGCCTGCGCTGGAACGTTACGTGACGTCGGCGGCGCAGCGTCTCTTTCCTGTCGAACCGGAAGCGCTGGCGCTGGATTACCGCGCCAGCGAAGCGGATCGCCAGCTTTACATAACGGCCGCACGGCAGGCGGTGATCGCGCAGTGGCTGGCGCCGCTGCAGCAGAGCGCGCTGCGGCCCCGGGTTTTTGAACTGACGACGCATGCGCTGGCGCTGACGGCGCAGGCCGCTGGGCTGGCCGATGATGCCGCGCTGCTGCTCTGTCACGACGCCCAATGGCTCTGGTATAGCCGCGCCGGCGAGAGCGTCGTCGGCAGCGCCAGTCTGGACATAACCGCAGAAGACGTCGCGCAGCGCTCCTTTCCTTACGCCAGCACGCTGTACGGCTGCGCGCCCTCCGATGTCGTTCTGCCCGCTGCATTTTCTCCTTTCTCGCCGTTCAGGCTGTTTACGTATCAGCAGCCGCCGCTGCCGCAGCAGGAAGCGGCGTTCTGTATCGCCGCCGGGCTGGCGCTGCGCCCGGAGGACTGCTGATGATTGCGGTGAATTTGCTGCCGTGGCGGCATGCGCGTCTGCGACGTCAGCGCCGCGCCGCCCTGGGCGTTGGCGCGACGCTGTTGCTGTTGCTGATGCTGGCCGCAGTCTTACAGCTCTGGCATCTCAACCGTATCAGCCAGCAGTTAAGGAGCGCGCAGAACGACGCGCACGATGCGCTGACGACGATCGCCCGGCAGCTCAGCCAGCGTCGCGATCTGCAGCAGCAGCTGGCTATGCAGCAGACGCAGTGGCGCAACGCGCAGCACCACGCTGCGGAACTGATGCGGTGGCATCATTTCTGGCAGGCGCTGCCGACGCTGCTGCCTGACCAGCTCTGGCTGGAGCGCGTGGAAAAAGAGCCGGCGCGTCTGAGCGTAGAAGGGCGCTCGCTGGATATGGGGGCGATAGACGAACTGCGTCGACGGCTCGGCGAACAGACGCTGTTTGCGGCGGTCAAGCAGGGCGATGTAGCGCGTCAGCCGGACGGTTACTATCGTTTTGCGCTGCGCGCCCGGCTTGAGGAGCCCGGCGATGAATAGCGTGCTGGAGCGCTGGCTGCGTCTGCCGCTGCGCGGACAGATCGCTATGGCGACGGCGTGCTTTGTCCTGGCGACGCTGGTGTTGTGGCTGCTGCTTGTGCGGCCGCAGCGGCTGGCGCAGCAGGAGCTGCGCGTCGACATCGCAAGGCTTGAACAGTCATATCAGCAGCAGCTGGCGCAGCTTAGCGCGCTGCCTGCGGAGGCGTTGCTACGGGCGCAGCTGACCGATATCGCAGACCACTCTGACGCCCCCCGTGCCGTGCCGCTTGAAACGCTGCTGGCGGCGCGCGGCAGCCAGCTGGAGGCGTGGCAGCCTGAGTCGGAGCCGCGCAGCGTAACGCTGCTGCTGGCGTGGGAGCAGTTTCAGCCGTTGTTCGCCGATCTGGCAAGTACAGAGGTTCCTTTCCCTGCGCGCTTCTTGCTTGAGGCGAGACAGGGGAAAGTATGGGCGAGACTCTGGCTGGAGGGCGACGATGCACGCTAAATGGCTGCTCCTCTGGCTGAGCGCAGCCAGTCTGTATGCCGCGCCGCGCGACCCGTTTCAGCCGCTGGCGAGCAGCCTGTGCGTCGCGCCGACCGCCCTGACCGGCTGGCGACTGCAGGGCGTGCTGGGACGAGCGGCTGCCCTGCGCGCCTGGCTGGTTTCTCCCCAGGGCACCATCGTTAAGATCGCCCTGGCGGATCCCCTTCCGCTGTCGGGCTGGCGAATGAGCGCCATCGCGCCTCGCAGCCTGACGCTAACAACAAGCAGCGGCTGCTCGCCGCAGATGATCACTTTCTCCCTGAAAGGAAGCGCTTATGCTCAGGATAATCCTCTTTCTGCTGGCGAGCCTCTGGCTGGCGCCGACGCTGGCGAATGACGACGATAACGGCCAGCGGCTCAGCCTCAATTTCGATGATGCGCCGGTAGCCCGGATTCTGCAGGCGCTGGCGGATTATCAGCACCTTAACCTGTTAATCGCCCCTGGCGTGGAGGGAAGCCTCTCGCTGCGGCTTGATGACGTGCCCTGGAAGCAGGCGCTGTCGCTGGTGACGCGGCTGGCGGCGCTCACGGTAGTGGAAGAGGAGAACGTGCTGCTGGTCTACCCCGACAGCTGGCTACAGCAACAGCAGCAAGAGCAGGCGGCCAGCACGCCGCCGCCGCTGGAGCTGCGCGCCGTGACGCTGCACTACGCTAACGCGGCAGAGGTCTATCGCAGCCTGCAGGGGGAGCGGCAGACGCTGCTGACGCCGCGCGGCAGCGTGACCCTGGATGCGCGCGCTAATGCCTTGCTGCTGCGCGATACGCCCTCGGCGCTCAGGGATGCCGAACGCTGGCTGCAGGCGCTTGATGTGCCGCTTGAGCAGGTCGAGCTGGCGGCGCATATCGTCACCATCAGCGAGGAGACGCTGCGCGAACTCGGCGTTAACTGGAACCTGTCTGCCAGCGCGGACGCGGTGACCGACGCGTTGCGTAATCCACGACTGGCGATTCCACTGGCGGCGAGCTCGCCGGGAATAACGGCGGGCGTCACGCTGGCGCGGGTCGGCGGTCGGCTGCTCGATCTGGAGCTAAGTGCGCTGGAGCAGGAAAACCAGGTCGATATTATCGCCAGTCCGCGTCTGTTCACCTCGCACCAGCAGAAGGCGATGATCAAGCAGGGCAGCGAAATTCCGTATGAAGTTTCGGCAGGCAACAGCGGCGCGACTACTATTGAATTTAAAGAGGCGGTGCTGGGCATGGAGGTCACGCCTGATGTACTGGGCAACGGGCGCATCCACCTGAAAATCCGTATCAGCCAGAACGTGCCGGGCCGTGCGATTCAGAACGGCGACAGCAGCATACTCTCCATTGATAAGCAGGAGATCGAAACGCAGGTCACCCTGAAAGATGGCGAAACCCTGGCGCTGGGCGGTATTTTTCAGCAGCAGCGAAGCCGGGGCGAAAATCGCGTGCCGGTGCTGGGCAATATCCCGCTGCTGGGGGCGCTGTTTCGTCATCAGACCGCGGAAAATAAAAAACGCGAGCTGGTAATCTTCATTACGCCGCGATTGGTCAGGGAAGCAGCGCTTACGGCCGGATAAACCGGAAAATGCGCTCCGTAGTGCCAACTGCGTTGACGCAGGACTGGAATTAGCATACAAGGTTTAGCGATTTTTAGAACGCTGTAACCGTCCCGACGGCGCGTATCCGTCAGGGTCAGATATCTCTCCTGAAGGCGGCGCGTAAAAAGCGCAGCGCTAATGCGCATCGTTTCGCATATTGCACACCGGTCCCGCAAGGGGAATGCCGGGCGCGATTTATTCGGTTGCCAAACGCCCTTGAGTGTTGAGATAATTTTTCGTCTGACTCTTGCTAACGCTCATGAGGTCTCAGTTCCTGTCCCGCCAGCGATATCGCTGAACGCGGGGTATCATCAACGAATTCTTAGTAATACCGACAAAATGGCAGAGAAACGCAATATCTTTCTGGTTGGGCCGATGGGTGCCGGCAAAAGCACTATTGGTCGTCAGTTAGCTCAGCAACTCAATATGGAATTTTTCGATTCCGATCAGGAAATTGAGCGACGTACCGGAGCGGATGTGGGCTGGGTATTTGACGTCGAGGGCGAAGCTGGATTTCGTGACCGCGAAGAAAAAATCATTAACGAGCTGACCGAGAAGCAGGGCATTGTCCTGGCGACCGGCGGCGGTTCCGTCAAATCTCGGGAAACACGCAATCGTCTCTCCGCCCGCGGTGTCGTGGTGTATCTTGAAACCACCATTGAGAAACAGCTGGCACGCACGCAGCGCGATAAAAAGCGCCCGTTGCTGCAGGTTGATTCACCGCCGCGTGAAGTGCTTGAAGCGCTGGCGGGCGAGCGCAACCCGCTCTATGAAGAGATCGCGGATGTCACCATTCGTACTGACGATCAAAGTGCGAAAGTGGTGGCCAACCAGATTATCCACATGTTGGAAAAAAACTGATCTAATGCCGAAAGGCTCAGTAACAGGTATCGAGCATCATGGAGAAGATCACCGTCTCACTGGGAGAGCGTAGCTATCCCATCACCATTGCCGCCGGACTGTTCAAGGATCCGGCTTCTTTTTGGCCGCTGAAAGCGGGTGATAACGCGATGCTGGTCACCAACCAGACGCTGGAGCCGCTCTATCTTGAAAAGCTCTCGGCGCTGCTGACGGCTGCGGGCGTCAAAGTGGATCAGGTGATTCTACCCGACGGCGAGCAGTACAAAACGCTGGCTGTGATGGATGAGGTCTTTACCGCGTTACTACAAAAGCCGCACGGCCGCGACACCACGCTTATTGCGCTGGGCGGCGGCGTGATCGGCGATCTTACCGGCTTTGCGGCCGCCAGCTATCAGCGCGGCGTGCGCTTTATTCAGGTGCCCACCACGCTGCTGTCGCAGGTCGATTCATCGGTCGGCGGCAAAACGGCCGTTAACCACCCGTTAGGCAAAAACATGATCGGCGCTTTCTACCAGCCCGCATCGGTAGTGATCGATACTGACTGTCTGCGCACGCTGCCGCCGCGCGAGCTGGCTTCAGGCCTGGCGGAAGTGATCAAATACGGCATTATTCTGGACGGCGATTTCTTTAGCTGGCTGGAGCAAAACCTCGATGCACTGCTGGCGCTGGATGAACAGGCGACAGCCTGGTGCATTCGCCGCTGCTGCGAGCTTAAGGCAGAGGTCGTCGCGGCGGATGAGCATGAGCATGGCCAGCGCGCGCTGCTGAACCTGGGGCACACCTTCGGCCACGCCATCGAGGCGCATATGGGCTACGGCAACTGGCTGCACGGCGAAGCCGTCGCGGCGGGGATGGTCATGGCGGCGCGCACGGCGCAGCGTCTGGGCCAGTTCAGCGAGGCCGACACGCAGCGTATCATCGCGCTGTTGCAGCGCGCCGGTCTGCCGGTGCACGGCCCGGAGAGCATGAAGGCGGAAGATTATCTGCCGCATATGCTGCGCGATAAAAAGGTGCTGGGTGGCGAGCTGCGGCTGGTGCTGCCGCTGGCGTTAGGCCGCTCCGAAGTGCGCGGCGGCGTGGCGCATGATATGGTGCTGGCTGCAATTAACGACTGTCAGAAACCCTGAATATAAGCAGTTAAGTGGTGACGCGGCGCGCGGGGTGCGCATGGCCGAATGCCGCTTTACGGAGGAGGCAAAATGGATGAGTTTAAACCGGAAGACGAGTTAAAACCTGACGCCAGCGACCGCCGTCCCTCGCGCCCGCGTAAGACGGCTTCTGCACCTAAAGTACCGGTTTCGCGCCAGCATATGATGATGGGCATCGGCATTCTGGTGCTGTTGCTGCTGGTGCTTGGCATTGGATCGGCGCTGAAAGGCCCCGATGAGAGCAAACCGGCGGCAGGCAACGGCGCGAAGAACGCACCGGCTTCCTCCGGCGGCAACGGCGGCGAAAAGAGCATCGATCTTTCCGGCTCGACCACCATGAGCGGCGGGCAGACGGCGCCGACGGAAGGCGCAGCCCCAGGCAACGCGCCGGTCGATGGCAGTGCGCCAGCCAGTGGCAGCGCGCCGCGCGACGTCTCTATGCCGCCGGTCTCCTCTACGCCGACGCAGGCAGCGCCGGTGGAGGCGCCCGCCAGTCAGCAGCGCGTCACTTTGCCTGGCGATCTCAACAGCGCGCTGAGCAATCAGCAGCAGCAGGTTGATAACGCCGCACAGGGCGGCAGCTCGCTGCCGACTGCGCCGGCGACCGTCAGCGGTAGCGCTGGCAACAGCATTAGCGCGCCTGCGGCGACGCGTTCGGCCACGCCACGCCCCGCTGCGCAGCCGCATGCGTCACGCGAACCGGCGCATAAATCCGCCGCAGCCAGCCGCCCAGCGGCCAGCGAAAGCCGCACTCATACCACGCCAGCGCGTCCTGCCCTTGGCAGCACGACAAGCGGCAACGGCGCGGCATCCAGCAGCAGCGCGACAGCCAGCAGCAGCGCAGCAGGCAAGTCGGTGCCGGGCGGCAACTATACGCTGCAGCTGAGCGGCGCCTCGCGTGCAGAAAGCCTGAACGCCTGGGCGAAGAAACAAAATCTCAGCGGCTATCACGTCTACAAAACCACCCGCAACGGCCAGCCGTGGTACGTGCTGGTGAGCGGATCTTACGCGACCTCGGCGGACGCCCGACGCGCCGTCGCCTCGCTGCCCGCAGAAGTACGCGCGCAAAATCCCTGGGTGAAGCCCGTGAGTCAGGTTAAAAAAGAAGCCAGCCAGTAAACCATGTGGGGCCGGTTAATCCGGCCCCGTTGATAAGCGCCGTTCTGCTGTCGGTCCGCCACAGCTCCACAATAAGATGTATAACCACGACAGCATGAAGAAAAATCGCGCTTTCCTGAAATGGGCAGGAGGCAAATACCCTCTGATGGAGGATATCCGTCGCCATCTGCCGCAAGGCGACTGCCTGATTGAGCCATTTGTCGGCGCGGGTTCGGTGTTTCTCAACACCGACTATGAGCGCTACCATCTGGCGGATATCAACAGCGACCTGATTAATCTCTATAACATCGTTAAAGACCGCAGCGCGGTATTTATTGAGGATGCGCGTCGGCTCTTCTCGCCGGAAGGCAATACGTCGGAGTGCTATTACCTGCGCCGCACCGCCTTTAACGCCAGCAGCGACGCCTATGAGCGCGCGCTGCTGTTTCTCTATCTTAACCGCCACGGTTACAACGGCTTATGCCGCTATAATCTGCGCGGCGAGTTCAACGTGCCCTTCGGCCGCTACCGCAAGCCCTATTTTCCTGAGGCTGAACTGCTATGGTTTGCTGAGCGGGCGCAAAAGGCGACCTTTGTCTGCGAATCGTACGATGTTACCCTGACTAACGCGCAGGCGGGTTCGGTGGTCTATTGCGATCCGCCCTATGCGCCGCTGTCGGCAACGGCCAATTTTACGGCCTACCACACCAACAGCTTTAGCCTGCGGGAGCAGCAGCATCTTGCGGAGCTGGCGTCGCGGCTGGCGCTGGAGAGCCGCATACCGGTTCTGATCTCTAATCACGATACCGCGCTGACGCGTCTCTGGTATCAGGATGCAGTCTTACATGTGGTTAAAGCACGGCGTTCTATCAGTCGGAGCATAACGGGTCGCACACAGGTCGACGAACTGCTGGCACTTTACTGCTAGTCTGTTTCGTCCGCGACCAGGCATTACGTCAGCCGCAAGGCTGGCGCACAACATTGGGAGAATCGGATGAAACAATATTTGCTGGCCCCTTCAATCCTCTCGGCGGATTTTGCCCGCCTTGGTGAAGATACCGCAAAAGCGTTAGCCGCTGGCGGCAACGTGGTGCATTTCGACGTGATGGACAACCACTATGTTCCCAATCTGACGATGGGGCCGATGGTGCTGAAAGCGCTGCGCGACTACGGTATTACCGCGCCGATAGACGTGCATCTGATGGTTAAGCCGGTCGATGCGCTGATCCCGGAGTTCGCCAAAGCAGGCGCCAGCTATATCACCTTTCATCCCGAAGCGAGCGAGCACGTTGACCGCACGCTGCAGCTGATTAAAGAGCACGGCTGCAAAGCGGGCATGGTATTTAACCCCGCGACGCCGCTGAGCTACCTCGATTACGTGATGGATAAGCTCGACGTGATCCTGATTATGTCGGTCAATCCTGGCTTCGGCGGCCAGTCCTTTATTCCCGGTACGCTGGATAAGCTGCGTGAAGCGCGCAGGCGCATCGATCACGGCGGCTACAATATTCGCCTGGAAGTGGACGGCGGCGTAAAAATTGACAATATCGCGCAGATCGCCGCGGCAGGTGCGGATATGTTCGTTGCCGGTTCGGCAATTTTCGGCCATCCCGACTACAAGAAAGTGATTGATGAAATGCGTCACGAACTGGAGAAGGTTAATGGCTCATTTCACTGATATCCGCGCGCTGGCGTTCGATCTTGACGGTACGCTGGTGCACAGCGCGCCAGGGCTGGCGCAGGCTATCGACCACGCGCTGGCGGATTTACAGCTGCCGCCCGCGGGCGTAGAGCGCGCCTCTACCTGGATCGGCAACGGCGCGGATGTGATGATGTCGCGCGCGCTGACCTGGGCGCTGGGCCGCGCGCCGCAGCCCGATGAGCAGCGCGACGCGCGCGCGCTGTTCGACAAACATTACGCCAGTACGGTGGAAGCGGGCAGCACGCTCTTTCCGCAGGTGAGAGAGACGCTGCTGGCGCTGCATGCCAAAGGCTTGCCGATGGCGATCGTCACCAATAAGCCGACGCCTTTCGTCGCGCCGCTGCTGGCGTCGCTGGGCATCGCCGAAGCCTTTACGCTGATCATTGGCGGCGATGACGTGATCGTAAAGAAACCGCACCCCGCCGCGATTTTTCTGGTGCTAGGCCGCTTCGGCGTGCTGCCGAATCAGCTTTTGTTCGTCGGCGATTCACGCAACGATATTCAGGCGGCCCAGGCCGCTGGGGTGCCGAACGTCGCCATGACCTATGGCTATAACTACGGCGAGCCGATTTCCGGCAGCAACCCTGACTTGACTCTCGACTCTTTTGATGAACTTTTGCCCCTTCTCGGGCTGCACTAATCAGGACACAAGTATGAGCAAACCCATTGTTTTCAGCGGCGCACAGCCGTCCGGCGAACTTACCATTGGCAACTATATGGGTGCGCTGCGTCAGTGGGTGCAGATGCAGGACGATTTCCACTGCATTTACTGCATCGTCGATCTGCACGCCATCACCGTTCGTCAGGATCCGATCGCGCTGCGCAAGGCGACGCTGGATACGCTGGCGCTCTATCTCGCCTGCGGCATCGATCCCAGCAAGAGCACCATTTTCGTGCAGTCGCACGTACCGGAACATGCTCAGCTGAGCTGGGTGCTGAACTGTTACGCCTATTTCGGCGAGCTGAGCCGCATGACTCAGTTCAAGGATAAATCGGCTCGCTACGAAGAGAACATTAACGCGGGTCTGTTTGATTATCCGGTGCTGATGGCGGCGGATATCCTGCTTTACCAGACCAATCAGGTGCCGGTAGGCGAAGACCAGAAGCAGCACCTTGAGCTGAGCCGCGATATCGCACAGCGTTTTAACGCCATCTATGGCGATATTTTCCGCGTGCCTGAGCCTTTTATCCCGAAATCCGGCGCGCGCGTAATGTCGCTGCTGGAGCCGACCCGTAAGATGTCCAAATCGGACGATAACCGCAATAACGTTATCGGCCTGCTGGAAGATCCGAAGTCGGTCGTCAAGAAGATCAAACGCGCCGTTACCGACTCCGAAGAGCCGCCAGTGGTGCGTTACGACGTCAAGGAGAAGGCCGGGGTGTCGAACCTGCTGGATATCCTGTCGGGCGTGACCGGCAAAACCATTGCCGAGCTGGAAGCGGAGTTCGAAGGCAAGATGTATGGCCACCTTAAGGGTGCCGTGGCGGATGCGGTATCCGGCATGCTCTCTGAGCTGCAGGAGCGTTACAACCGCTACCGCAACGATGAAGCCTTCCTGGAGCAAGTGATGCGCGACGGCGCGCAGAAAGCGCGTGCGCGTGCGCAGGAGACGCTGAAGAAGGTCTACGAAGCGATCGGCTTTGTCGCCGCGCCCTGAGACCCTGAAAAAATAAAAGGACGGCAATTACGCCGTCCTTTCAGACCGCAGGAAACGTCCTCTCACCTGCGTCAGTATCCTGCACAAATCTTCTCGATACGGCGGTTATCGGCCGCCGTTCTTATCTCTTCCGCTTAAAACCAGCGCAGCCGATCGCGCAGCGAAACCACGCTGCCGATAATAATCAACGACGGGCTCTCAACCTGTTGCGCCAGGTCGCTGAGCCGCTCCAGCGTGCCAGTCACTACGCGCTGTCGCGTGCTGGTGCCGTTTTCCACCAGCGCTACCGGCATATCCGCGCGCATACCGTGACGCATTAGCTGCTGCTGAATATGCGGCGCCTGCGTCAGCCCCATATAAAACACCAGCGTCTGCTGCTCGGCAGCCAGTTTTTCCCACTCCAGCGCGTTTTCCTGCTGCAGATGGCCAGTCACCAGCCGTACGCTCTGCGCATGATCGCGGTGAGTCAGCGGAATGCCGCTGTAGGCCGAGCAGCCTGACGCCGCCGTCACGCCCGGCACCACGCTGAACGGTATCTGATGCTGCGCCAGGATCTCCAGCTCCTCGCCGCCGCGTCCGAAAATAAAGGGATCGCCGCCTTTCAGCCGCACGACGCGCTTGCCGCGCTGCGCCTGTTCCAGCAGCAGCTGGTTAATCTGCGCCTGGGGCACGCAGTGATGTCCGGCACGCTTGCCGACGAAAATCCGCTCCGCATCGCGACGCACCAGGTTAAGGATCTCCTCTGAAACCAGCCGGTCATACACAATCACATCAGCCTGCTGGATCTGCTGTAGCCCTTTCAGCGTCAGCAGCCCGGCGTCGCCCGGCCCGGCGCCCACCAGCGTTACTTCGCCCTGCGCGGGCAACGCGTCGCTGAAGAGGGAATCGACCATCTGCGCCGCGCGCGCGCCGTCGCCGTTAGCCAGCGTCTGCGCCAGCCTGTCGCTGGTAAAGAAACGCTCCCAGAAATAGCGGCGCTGCGCCATAGAGGCGAAACGTTGTCTGACGCGCGCGCGCAGCGTGCCTGCCAGCGACGCCAGCTGACCGAGATGCTGCGGCAGCAGCGCCTCGATTTTTTCACGCAGCAGGCGGGCCAGCACAGGTGCGCGCCCGCCGGAAGAGACCGCCACCATCAGCGGCGAACGATCGATGATTGACGGCATAATAGCGCTGGCCTGTTCCGGCGCATCCACCAGATTGCAGAAGATGCGACGCGCTTCGGCGGCCTGCGCCACCTGCTGATTCACCGCATCGTCATCGGTGGCGGCGACTACCAGCCAGCACCTGTCCAGCCATGCGTCGTTAAATGTGCCTGAGATCGGCGTTATCTCGCCGCTGTCAGCCCACTGACGGAACGCAGAGGAGAAATGCAGCGCGCCGACGTGCAGATCGGCGCCGGCAGAGAGCAGCAGGCGCGCTTTGCGTTCAGCGACTTCGCCGCCGCCCACCAGCAAACAACGTTTGCCCTGCAGGCGGCAAAAAAGGGGAAAGTAGTCCATAGAGCGTCCTGAAAGCGAGAGAGGAAGGCAGGCTGCCGGCGCGCAGGGCGTCGGCAGCGTAGCATAGCATCAGGAGAGAGGTCGGTTCAGGCGCACACTTCGACTTTGCCTGCGTTTACCCGTACCGGAAAAGCGGCGACGGAGCGCGACGCATCCTCCATACAGTAGCCGTCGCTGAGGCGAAAACGCTGCTTCTTCAGCGGGCTGGCTACCCAGAGGCTCTCTTCATGCTCGGCGATTATGCCGCGCGACAGCACGCTGGCCTGCGCAAAGGGATCGATATTGCTGATGGCGAACAGCTCACTATCCTGGCGCGGGCGGAAAATAGCGATCTGCTGGTTATTCACCAGCGCGCATACGCCGGTGGCGGGCAGGATTTGCTCCAGATCGCAGACGGGCGTCCACTGGCTCATACTTCGCTCTCCTCAATCAGGGTAACGGCAATGCGCTCTTCCGGCCGCGCCGGACGATGCTGGCTGCGCTCGGCGACCATCTGCACGTTGGGATCGCGCAGCGGCGCGTTGATAAAGTGGGCGAAACGCGCCTGCTGGGCGGGATCTTCCACCGCTTCTTTCCACTCGCAGCGGGCGCGGGCGCGCAGCTCGCTCAGCTCCGCCTCCAGCTTGCTGTTAATGCCCAGTTTGTCGTCGATAATCACGCTGCGCAGATAGTCGATGCCGCCCTCAAGGCTCTCCAGCCACAGCGAGGTGCGCTGCAGCCTGTCTCCGGTGCGGATATAGAACATCATAAAGCGATCCAGATAGGCGATCAGCGTGTCGCCGTCGAGATCGGCCGCCAGCAGATCGGCGTGGCGCGGCTTCATGCCGCCGTTGCCGCATACGTAGAGGTTCCAGCCTTTTTCCGTGGCGATAATGCCGACGTCTTTGCCCTGCGCCTCGGCGCATTCGCGCGTGCAGCCTGAGACGCCGAACTTCATTTTATGCGGCGTGCGGATACCTTTATAGCGATTTTCCAGCGCGATGCCGAAGCCGAGGCTGTCGCCGACGCCGTAACGACACCAGGCGCTGCCGACGCAGGTTTTCGCCATGCGCAGTGCTTTAGCGTAGGCCTGACCGGTTTCAAAGCCCGCGGCGATAAGCTGCGACCAGATGGCGGGCAGATCGTCTTTCTGCGCGCCGAACAGGCCGATGCGCTGCGAGCCGGTGATTTTGGTGTAAAGGCTGTAGCGCTCAGCGACCTCGCCAATCACTTTAAGGCCCTGCGGCGTGATTTCGCCGCCGGGCGAACGTGGAATAACGGAATAGGTGCCATCTTTCTGAATATTGCCGAGGAAGAGATCGTTGCTGTCCTGTAGCGGTGTATGCTGCGGCGCAAGCACAAAGTCGTTCCAGCAGGAGGCCAGCAGCGAAGCTACCGTGGGTTTGCAGACTTCGCAGCCGTAGCCTTCGCCATATTTTGCCAGCAGCGCGTCGAAGCTTTTAATCTCCTCGACGCGAATCAGGTGATAAAGCTCCTGACGGGAGTAGGGGAAATGGGCGCAAAGGTGGTTATTGACCTCAATGCCCTGACGGCTAAGCTCGGCGTTCAGCACCTGCGTCAGCAGCGGAATGCAGCCGCCGCAGCCGGTTCCCGCGCGCGTTTCGCTCTTCAGCGCCGCCACGGTGTGGCAACCGCCCTGAACCGCTTTGATGATGTCGCCTTTGCTGACGTCGAAGCAGGAGCAGATCTGCGCGCTGTCCGGCAGCGAATCGACACCCATAACCGGCTTTTCGCCACTGCCAACAGGCAGGATCAGACCTTCCGGATTTTCCGGCAGCGGAATGGCGTTAAGAACGAACTGCAGCAGATTGCCGTAGTCGCTGGTATCGCCTACCAGCACTGCGCCGAGCAAGGTTTTGCCCTCTTCGCTGACGATCAAGCGTTTGTAGATCGACCGGCTTTCATCCAGCCAGACGTAGCTGCGCGCCCCTGGCGTACGGCCGTGGGCATCGCCGATGCCGCCGACATCGACACCGAGCAGCTTGAGCTTGGCGCTCATGTCAGCGCCCCGGAAGGCGCTGTCACGGCCGGTTAAGGCATCGCTCGCCACCTGCGCCATTTTATATCCCGGCGCGACCAGACCAAATACGCGGTTCTGCCATGCGGCGCACTCGCCGATAGCGTAAATTGCCGGATCGCTGGTGCGGCAGCGGTCGTCTACGGCGATGCCGCCGCGCTGGCCGATCGCCAGGCCGCACTGTTTCGCCAGTTTGTCCTGAGGACGAATGCCGGTGGAAAAGACAATAAAGTCAACGTCCAGCGCGCTGCCATCGGCAAACTGCAGGGTTTTGCCGCCCGCCGCATGATGCACGATCTGCTGGGTGTTTTTGCTGGTGTGCACCTGCACGCCCATCTCTTCGATTTTACGACGCAGCTGCTCGCCGCCCTGAACGTCGAGCTGTTCGGCCATCAGTACCGGCGCGAACTCAATCACGTGCGTTTCGATGCCTAAGTTTTTCAACGCGCCTGCGGCTTCCAGACCGAGCAGGCCGCCGCCGATTACCGCGCCTCGTTTGCTGCGGCGCGCGCAGGCTTCAATGGCGTTGAGATCTTCAATGGTGCGATAGACGAAGCAGTCTGCGCCTTCCGAGCCTTTGATCGGCGGGATCCATGGCCAGGAACCCGTGGCGAAGATCAGCGTATCGTAACGGACGGCGCGGCCGGTATTGGAGTGGATCAGCTTCTCTTCACGGTTGATGGTGATGGCGCGTTCGCCCAGCAGCAGATTGACCTGATGTTTTTCATAGTAGCCTTCGCGAACCAGGGAGAGTTCTTCGGCGGTATGGTGAGAGAAGTAGGCGGAAAGGTGGACGCGGTCATAGGCGACGCGGGGTTCTTCACAGAACACGGTTAACGCGAACTGGCCGGGTTCGGCTTTGTCGATCAGTTCTTCAATAAAGCGATGCCCCACCATGCCGTTACCGATAACGACGACATTGTGCTTGCTCATACTTGCCTCAAAATTGCGGGAATTGAGGCTACAATAGCGCGCCGTTTTTAGCTCATATTGATATATATCAAGTGCCTTTCCGTATACCTATTTTGAGGTATGTGGCTGTTTCTGAATCATTTTTCGTAAGTTATTCGATCTACTAAGAAAAGCGCTGGATCACATTTTTTGCGGCGGCCAGAAAAGAAAAGGGCGGCTTGCGCCGCCCTTAATACAGGACAAGGTGTGTCAGGCGATCTTGTTATCAGTGCATCGCATGGCCGTGCTGGCGATGGCGGGTAACAAAGCCCAGCAGTACGCACATCACGAACACGACGGCATAGAGTCCATTGGCCGTCAGCAGCGCGGCATGAACGCCGCCTTGCTTCACGATGGGGCTGGTCACCACGAAGGTCAGCATGGTGCCGACGGTGCCGCAGGTGAGGATAAAGTTCACCAGCTTCGGCGAGGAGACTTTGGTCTGCAGTGAGCCGAGCGTAATGATGGTGGTGTAGATGGCGCTGGAGCTAAAGCCGAGGATCATAATCACCCAGCGCAGCATGCTGGCGTCCGTGGCGCTGACGAACCAGTACATCAGCAGCGTCGCCAGACCGGCCAGCACCATCAGAATGCGCTGCAGATCGAAGAAGCGCAGCAGGAAGCTGAAGACCCACATGCCGACCATATAGGCGGTCCAGAAGTTGCCGACCAGCTGGCCCGCGCTGGCGATATCCATGCCCATGGTTTTCGTAGCGTACTCAGGCACCCAGGAGATAAAGCCGAGCTGGCCGAGGATATAGCAGAGCGCGGCTACCGCGAGGAACAGGACGCCGATGCCCCATTTCTCTTTCTCCACCGTCGGGCTGTTTTCCGGCTTGCGCAGCACCGGGAACTCGACGCACAGGGTCAGGATGAAGATGGCAACGTAGATAAGCCCGATGCAGACATAGACCCAGTACCAGGGCAGCGCGCGCGCCAGCAGGATGCCAGCCAGGACCGGAAACAGCGTACCGGCCATGCTGAAGAAAGAGTCGGTAAACAGCAGGCGTGAGCCGCGCTGACGGCCTTCATACATATGCGTAATAAGGAAGGTGCCGATCGACATAGTGATGCCGCTGACCACGCCCAGCACGAACATACAGAGCGAGAAGACGGAGAGATCGCGGCTGGTCATCAGACCCAGCACCGCCAGCACCATCAGAATAAAGCCGAAAATCAGCTGGCGCTTCAGCGGCACGATAACCATCAGCCAGGCGTTAAGGAAAACCGAGACCAGAATGCCGGCGTTCAGAAAGGTAAAGGTGTTGCCCATACTTTCAATCGGCAGCTGGAAATCCTTCGCGATATCGCCCATGACCATGCCGGTGACGATCACCAGCGCGCCGGTCAGCGCGTACGAGAAAAAGCTTATCCAGGTAAGCCCAATACGATTACGATTTGTCATGTTGTGAACCTGTGAAAACAGAGAGGGCGGCATAAAACTGTCAGAAAGTGTAAACGGAACCGTGATCTTAATAAATAAAGACTGAAAATCACCTTTCATATTTCATTCATAATGTGACTTGTATCACGAGAACGTTTGCGCAGGCGCTTCTTCTGCCCTGAACAGGCTGTGCGTAAATAACGGTAAAACGCTGGCTCTTGTATTTTATGCTCTTTACAATCAGTCTCGTTAAAAACTGCTCTCCAGGGTAAGGAATCTTTCATGCTTAAACGTACTCTTACAGCGGCGGTCGCCCTGTTTGCGCTCTCTTCCGTTTCAGCCTCAGCGCTGGCCGCCAAAGGCGATACGCACGTCCTGTTCACGACGTCCGCCGGTAATATCGAACTCGAACTGAATAATCAAAAAGCGCCGGTTTCGGTGAAAAACTTCGTCGACTACGTTAACAGCGGGTTCTATAACAACACTATTTTTCACCGCGTGATCCCGGGCTTTATGGTGCAGGGCGGCGGTTTTACTACCGACATGCAGCAGAAGCAGACCAACGCGCCGATCAAAAATGAAGCGGATAACGGTCTGCGCAACCTGCGCGGCACCATCTCCATGGCGCGTACCGCCGATAAAGACAGCGCGACCAGCCAGTTCTTTCTGAACGTTGCCGATAACGCTTTCCTCGATCATGGACAGCGCGACTTCGGCTACGCGGTTTTTGGTAAAATTGTGAAAGGAATGGATGTAGCCGACAAAATTTCCCAGGTCCCTACCAAAGATGTCGGCCCTTATCAAAATGTGCCGGTAAAACCGGTAGTTATCCTCTCTGCTAAAGTCCTGCCGTAACTTTTTGCGCCGCCATCCTCTGGCGGCGTCGCCTTGCCCGCTTCCGGCAAAGGGAAAATTTGCTCCTATACTCAGCTTCGAGAGTGCGGACAACCCTGAGCAGGAGGCGGCATGGCAAACAAACTCACCGAGAAGCAGAAAAATACGCTCTGGCAGCAGCGACGCGTCGCCAGTTATCAGGCCAGCTGTCGGCTGGAAGGCTTAACGCTGGCGGAGCCTGTCAGCGCTTACGAGCAGGCTGAAGCGGCTGAAGCGCGACTCGACTCGCTGAGGAGGCAGTATGGTGCCGAATAGTAGCGTCGCACGCGATCCTTATCTGTGGCAAAACGACGACGTGTTGAAAAACCGGCTGGAAATCCACGACGCCGCGCAGTTGCGTAAGGCGGAGCTGGCGTTCAGCGCCGCGCGTCTCGCCACGCTGGAGCTGGGGCCAGCCACTATCGGTCTCCCTTTCCTGCGTCATATTCACCGCACGCTGTTTCAGGATGTCTATAGCTGGGCGGGTGAGCTGCGCACTATCGATATCTGGCGCGACGACACGCCGTTTTGTCATTTCGAATATATCGAAAAAGAGGGCAATACGCTGATGGACGCGCTGGAAGAGGAAGAGGGGCTGCGCAACCTTGAGCAGGAGGATTTCGTGGCGCGTATCGCGCACTACTATTGCGAAATCCATATGCTGCATCCGTTTCGTGAAGGCAACGGGCGCGCCCAGCGCATTTTCTTCGAACAGCTGGCGCTACACGCCGGGTATTTCCTGGCGTGGCAGAACGTTGAGGAGCAGCAGTGGCGAGAGGCTATCCAGGCGGGCGCGGACGGCGACATTGCGCCGCTGGAAGCGGTATTCGCCCGCATCGTGAGTCGCGCCAGTCTGTAAAACGCGTAGAATAGCGGCGGCTTTCTCCGTCTGGACTGACTATGCTGTTGCTAATCGACAACTACGACTCCTTTACCTGGAACCTTTACCAGTATTTTTGCGAGCTTGGCGCGCAGGTGCGCGTAGTACGCAACGATGCCATCACGCTGGAGGAGATGGCGGCGCTGCCGCTGTCGCATCTGGTGATTTCGCCGGGGCCCTGCACGCCCGATGAGTCAGGTATTTCGATGGCGGCGATCCGCCACTTCGCCGGGCGCATTCCGGTGCTTGGCGTCTGTCTGGGCCATCAGGCGATCGCCCAGGCTTATGGCGCGAAGGTGGTTCGCGCCCGTCAGGCGATGCACGGCAAAACCTCCGCTATCGCCCACACGCAGCGCGGCGTGTTCCGCAATCTCAATCAACCGCTGACCGTCACGCGCTACCACTCTCTGATTGTGGCGTGGGATTCTCTGCCCGACGCCTTTGAAATCACCGCCTGGAGCCTGAAAGAGGGCGAGCCGGATGAGATTATGGGGTTTCGTCACAAGGCGCTGGCGCTGGAAGGGGTGCAGTTTCATCCGGAAAGTATTCTGAGCGAGCAGGGACATCAGCTGCTGCGTAATTTTCTCGAATCCTGAAGTTATGTTTGCCTTTGAATGATTTATTATGCATATTTTGTGATTATTATTTCACTGTGGCTCAATAAATAATCAGAGGTGGTCGGCGATGGCAACGGAGAAAATTGCGGTAACGCGGGAAACGTTCGATAACGTTATCTTGCCTGTTTATGCACCTGCGCAGTTCGTGCCGGTAAAAGGCAAGGGCAGCCGTGTCTGGGATCAGCAGGGCAAAGAGTATATCGACTTTTCCGGCGGCATCGCCGTAACGGCGCTGGGCCATTGCCATCCAGCGCTGGTGGAGGCGCTGAAAACCCAGGGCGAAACCCTGTGGCATTTGAGCAATGTCTTTACCAACGAGCCTGCGCTGCGCCTCGCCAGCAAACTGATCGATGCCACCTTCGCCGAGCGCGTCTTTTTCGCCAACTCCGGCGCCGAAGCGAACGAAGCCGCTTTCAAGCTGGCGCGCTACTACGCCTGCCATCGCCACAGCCCGTTCAAAACCAAAATCATCGCGTTCCACAACGCGTTTCACGGCCGTACCCTGTTTACCGTTTCCGTTGGCGGTCAGCCCAAATATTCCGACGGTTTTGGACCGAAACCAGCGGATATCGTACACGTTCCCTTTAACGATCTGGAGGCGGTCAAAGCGGTTATTGATGACCATACCTGCGCCATCGTGGTTGAGCCGATTCAGGGCGAGGGTGGCGTTATGCCCGCCACGCCGGAGTTTATGCAGGGATTGCGCGCGCTGTGCGATAAGCATCAGGCGCTGCTGGTGCTGGATGAAGTGCAGAGCGGCATGGGACGCAGCGGCAAGCTGTTCGCGTATGAACACTACGGTGTGACGCCGGATATTCTCACCACCGCCAAAGCGCTGGGCGGCGGCTTCCCGGTGAGCGCCATGCTGACCACCCATGAGATAGCCTCAGCCATGTCGCCGGGCGTACACGGCACCACCTACGGCGGCAACCCGCTGGCCTGCGCGGTAGCGGAAGCCGCGCTGGATGTCATCAATACGCCGGAGGTGCTACAGGGCGTTCAGACGCGTCGCGAGCAGTTCGTAACGGCGCTGAAAGCGCTCGACGCGAAGCATGATCTCTTTACGGACATTCGCGGCAAAGGTTTACTGATCGGCGCGGCGCTGAAGCCGCAGCATGCCGGTAAAGCGCGCGATATCCTTCACGCGGCTGCGGCGGAGGGCGTGATGGTGCTGGTGGCGGGAACCGATGTGATCCGCTTTGCGCCATCGCTGGTCATTGAACCCACCGATATTGAAGAGGGCATGACGCGCTTTGCCCGCGCGGTGGAAAGCGTCCTGACGGCCTGATCAACTTTTCCGCAGATGCCTTATCAGCCAGCGGCCATGGTGCGGCCGTTGGCTCCACGCCAGCGACGAAATGGTGTGCATCACGTTCAGATGCTCCAGAATGCGCTTCACATGCTGCTCCAGAATCGTCGTGGGGCCTTCATCCATGTTTTCTACGCCCGCCATCACGTTGGTCTGCGATCCCGGCCCGTCATACTCCAGCCGCTGCTGGCAGCGCTGTAGCGCAATTTCGCATGACTGCAGATAACGCTGCGCCAGATCGGGCGTCAGCATAGTGTGTTCGCGAGCAAGGATCGTCATGGCGTTGATATGCTCGACGATAAACTGGCTGTGCGTCACCCATAAGCGCATATCTTTCAGGTATTGCGCATTGAAGCCCGGTTCCTGCATCGCCTGATTGAGCGAGTTGAACAGCGCATTATGCGCCTGGTTGACCTTCATACGCTGATAAGCCAGCTGCTTCGCCTCCTGCTCCGGCCCCAGCAGCAGGCGCAACGCATCCTGATAGGTTTCCAGCGCGTCGTGGGCGTTCTGACGCAGCAGCCCGCTCTGCCACTGCGGCCAGAGCCATAGCATGCCGCCAAAGGCGATAAGGCATCCCATCAGGGTATCCATCAGGCGTGGCAGTAAAAACTGCGCGCCGTTTAGTGACAGCAGCTGCAGCGAGTAAACCGCCGTGACGGTAAAGCCGATCATCGACCAGCCGTAATATTTACGCGTCACCAGATAGCTCAGCAGCGTCACCACCAGCATAAACAGCAGCACCAGCGATTCCGGTACCGCGAAGCGCAGCGAGGCGGCGGCAATCACCAGGCCGGCGAAGGTGCCCAGCGCCCGGTGCTGGATCCGCACCCGCGTGGCGCTGTAGCCGTTCTGGCTGACAAACATAATGGTCATCAGGATCCAGTAGGGCTTGGGGATATCGAACAGCATCGCCAGCGCGCTGCCGAACATCAGCATCACGGCGAAGCGCGCCGCCGTGCGCAGCGCAGAGGACTTCAGCGACAGATAGCTGCGCAGCGCGGCAAGCAGCGGCAGACGGCGCTGGCGATCGGTCATCAGGTCGCGCTGATAGAGCGGTTTTTGCGTGCGCAGCACGCGCGCGATGCGGCTGAAGTGGTAGAAGCAGAAGTGGCCCACCGGGTTATCGGGATGCTGACGGGCGATCTTCTCCAGCGCGCCGAGCGGCTTATCCATATCGAAACGGCTCGGCAGCTGGTGGTAAAGAATGGCGTCGGCGAGCGCGCGCAGTCGTGCCGAGATAATGTTGGCGTTCCAGCGTATTACCGCTTCTGCATGGCTGCGCTCTACCAGTTTCTGCACCTCCTCTGGCTGATGCAGGCTGACAGAGATATGCTCCTGCAGATCGAGCGCCACCTGAAAAGCGCGCGTCAGCCGTTTATGGCTGTTGTCGCGGCTGGCGGAGAGCATATGCATCTGCTGATAGCAGGTGTTAATCAAATCGACCGCTTTCTGCTGGCGCGCCAGCAGCGGGGGCAACGCTTTTTCCGGATCGGTAAGCTGGGTCAGCAGCGTATATTTCGCGTCGCAGTAATCCGCCAGTTCGCGGTAGATCAGGCTCAGGGTTTCGCGCATCGGCTGCTCTTTCCACAGCCAGAACCAGAACCAGTTGAAGAGTCCATACCAGAGCGTGCCGCCGATATAGAGCAGCGGCGGCACATAGATCGGCATGCGGCCGATCAGGCTCAGCGTAAAGATGGCCGCCACCAGCGTCCCTGAGAGCAAACGCCCGTGCAGAGGGCTGATTTCGCCGGTAACGCCCAGCAGCAGCGGCAGAACAAAGAGCACGGCAGGCAGCGGCACGCCTTTCAGCGTTAAGAGCTGGATCAGGAAACTGCCGAGCGCAAACAGCGAGCCGCCGACAATCAGACGTTTGAAGAAGCGCTTGTGCGGCGTATCCAGACCCGCGACGTTACAGCAGGCAGGAACGAGAGAGAAGAGCAGCCCTTTTTGCAGATCGCCGAACAGCCAGCCGAGCGCCACGGGAATGCACAGCACCAGCGTCTGCCGCAGGGCATAGTTAACTTCGGGGTGATAGATGATTCGACGCCACATCACTTCGCTAAAAGCAGTAACGGCGTGACTGAGAAATCACGCCGTGAGTGAGAGGAAATCAGCGGGTGCCGTAAACGACAATGGTTTTGCCGTGTGCGGAAATCAGATTCTGGTCTTCCAGCATTTTCAAAATGCGGCCCACGGTTTCGCGTGAGCAACCAACGATTTGGCCAATTTCCTGACGAGTAATTTTGATTTGCATGCCGTCGGGATGCGTCATGGCGTCTGGCTGTTTAGCCAGGTTAAGCAGGGTTTGTGCAATACGTCCGGTAACGTCGAGGAAAGCTAAATTGCCTACTTTTTCCGATGTGACCTGCAGACGGCGCGCCATCTGCGACGAGAGACGCATTAAAATATCCGGGTTCACCTGGATAAGCTGACGGAATTTCTTGTAGGAAATCTCCGCCACTTCGCACGCGGTTTTAGCGCGTACCCAGGCGCTGCGCTCCTGACCTTCTTCAAACAGGCCAAGCTCGCCGATAAAATCACCCTGATTCAGGTAAGAGAGGATCATCTCTTTGCCCTCTTCATCTTTGATAAGTACCGCAACGGAACCTTTCACGATGTAGTAGAGGGTTTCAGCCTTCTCACCCTGATGAATCAGCGTACTTTTGGATGGATATTTGTGAATATGGCAATGGGACAGGAACCATTCGAGTGTAGGGTCTGTTTGCGGTTTGCCGAGAACCATTCGCTATTATCCTCTGTTGTAATCGTGCCCAAAACGCGGGGGGATTATTCCCTGCCAGGCGATGAAAGCTTCAAGCGTTTCTCCTGAAGGAGATTATTCGGGCCTTATTTTGCGGCAGGCGCTTGATGTGTCCCGTCTTCGTCCTTAACAGAACGAACTATTTTCAGCACTGTTTGTAGCACAGCTTTTGCCGACTGTCTTCTGTTGTCTCGCTTCAGCAAAGGGGGGATTACTCTGGATTGCTGTTTGTCAGGTGAACGCGTACTCTGGCGGCAAACGGGCTATTCTTGAGGTGGAAACATGCAGGCACGAGTGAAGTGGGTCGAAGGGTTAACCTTTCTCGGCGAGTCGGCGTCGGGACATCAGATTCTGATGGACGGCAACTCCGGCGATAAAGCGCCAAGTCCGATGGAGATGGTGCTGATGGCGACGGGCGGCTGCAGTGCCATCGACGTGGTCTCTATTTTACAGAAAGGGCGCAACGAGGTGGCGGACTGCGAGGTGAAGCTGACCTCAGAGCGTCGCGAAGAGGCGCCGCGTCTGTTTACCCATATTAACCTGCACTTTGTGGTCAGCGGCAAAGCGCTGAGCGATAAAGCCGTGGCGCGCGCGGTAGATCTCTCAGCGGAGAAGTATTGTTCGGTGGCGTTAATGCTGGGCAAGGGCGTTGAGATTACCCATAGCTATGAGGTGATTGAGCTGTAAGGCTGGTTGCCTTTAGCAACGAGCTCGCGCGGGTGAAATGGGCCGATCGCAAAGTCGCTCAAGGCATCCATGCGCGCTCGGCCCGCGACATCCTTGTCGCGGGACGCTTTGCTCCTCTGCCCATCTCACCCGCTCTTTGCGTTCCGGATGCCCTCTTTTGCGTCTTTGCGATCGGGCCTTGTCATCCGCGACCACCTCGGTCTTACGACCTGCGACCACCTGCGACCACAGCCGGTCAGGCGATCTGCTTCCCTTCCATCAGTCGCTGCACCAGCGGTGCCATAATCAGCTCCATCGCCAGCCCCATTTTACCGCCCGGCACCACCAGGGTATTCATATGCGAAATAAACGAACCCTGCAGCATCGCCAGCAGATAGGGGAAGTCGATATTTTCCAGCCCGCGGAAGTGAATAACCACAAAGCTCTCGTCCAGCGACGGGATCTCACGCGCGGCGAACGGGTTTGAGGTATCGACGGTAGGGACGCGCTGGAAGTTGATATGGGTGCGTGAAAACTGCGGCGTAATGAAATTGATGTAATCCTCCATCGAGCGAACCACGGAATCCATCACGGCTTCGCGCGAGTGGCCGCGTTCGCTGGTGTCGCGCACCAGCTTCTGGATCCACTCCAGGTTAACGATCGGCACAACCCCCACCAGCAGATCGACTTTCTCCGCCACATTATGCTGCTGCGTCACTACGCCGCCGTGGAGCCCTTCATAGAACAGCACGTCGGTATTTTCCGGCAGCGGCTGCCAGGGCGTAAAGGTGCCAGGCACCTGATTCCAGGGAACGGCTTCGTCGTAGGTGTGCAGATACTTGCGCGACTGGCCTTTCCCTTCGTTGCCGTAGTCGGTAAAAGTTTGCTCCAGCAGACCGAAGTCATTGGCTTCCGGACCGAAATAGCTGACGTGGCGCCCTAAGTCGCGCGCCTTGCGGATAGCCATATCCATTTCCGGCCGCGTATAGCGGTGGAAGCTGTCGCCCTCCAGCTCGGCGGCATGCAAGTTGAGCTGCTGAAAAATTTTACGGAACGCCAGGCTGGTGGTGGTGGTGCCGGCGCCGCTGGAGCCGGTTACCGCAATAATCGGATGTCGTGCTGACATGGAAAAGCTCCCAGTAGAGTCGGGCGATGAGCATAGTTAACACGAAAAGCGCGTCGACGCATCAGCCGCGAAATTCGCTGCGCGGCATAATATTGATAGTTTCATGCAGTTCCGACCAGACCAGCACGACGTCGCCGCGCTCCAGCTGGCGGCGCACATCATCGACTTTTTGCGCCAGGCTGCGCTCCTGCTCGCCGTAGTCAGTGCCTTCGCGCAGCACAAAGGCTTCAATCAGGTTGGTAAGCGTATCGGGATCGAGTTGTTGCCAGGGAATAATCATGATGAGAGCCATTGTGTAAGCCACTGCGGCACACGTTGTTCGAGCCACATCTGCGGTTGACGCAGCGTGCCGCCGACAAAGCCAACGTGTCCGCCATGCGGCGTAAGTTGATAGAGGGTGCTGGCTGAGAGCTGCTCCGGCAGTGGGATCACCTCATCAGTCATAAAAGGATCGTCTTTGGCGTGAATGATCAGCAAGGGTTTACGCACCTTTTTTAACAGCGGCATAGCGCTGGCGCGCCGGTAATAGTCGCCCGCATCAAGAAAGCCGTGGGCGCGGGCGGTGATGGCGTCGTCAAAATCGCGCAGGCGGCGCAGCGCCTTAAGCTGCAGCAAATCTACCGGCAGCGTGCCCGGCCACGCGCGCAGTTTACGCTCGGCGTTCTTTTTCAGCTGATCGAGCAGATAGCGTTGATAAAAGCGTGAAAAACCCTGTTCAAGCTTCAGACTGCACGGCTCCAGCAGCAGCGGCGCAGAGACGATAACCCCGGCGTCGAGCGGCGCCGCCTCGCCCAGCCTGCCGAGCAGGCAGCCCAGCATATTGCCGCCGAGCGAAACGCCTACCGCGGCGGTCGGCGCATCGCCCCAGCGCGTTTTCAGCCAGCGCAGAAAAAAGGCGGCGTCTTCGGTTTCGCCAGAGTGATAGATACGATGCAGGCGGTTCGGTTCGCCGCCGCAGCCGCGAAAATGCATCACGACGCCGAGCCAGCCCTGCCGCTGGCAGGCATGCATCAGCCCGTGGGCGTAAGGACTGTGAAAGTTGCCCTCCAGACCGTGAAACAACACCACGCGCGGCTTATGGCTCGCCTGCTGCGGATCTTCGCTCCAGGCGAGATCGACGAAGTCGCCGTCCGGCAAATCGAGGCGCTGCCAGTGCGGACGCAACAGCAGACGACGACGCACCAGACGCGGCAGCACCGTCTGCAGATGCGGATTGCGCAGGGCGCGCGGCGGCATAAAGCCCGCTGTCGCGTCAGGATTAAAATTCATGCCGCCAGGGCTTGTCTGATCCATATCACACTGTTAGCTTCGTTAAGTTTGTCGCAAGTCTGGGGTGAGGAGCACCCGTTCATGGAACTGAGCCTGTTTTTTTCAATGTTAGGTTTTCTCTGGGTCGCCGCCATCACGCCAGGCCCTAATAATATGTTACTCACCGCCTCCGGCGCCAATTTCGGCTTCTGGCGTACCTTGCCGTTAATGGTCGGCATTATGATCGGCATGCAGGTGATGCTGCTGATGGTGGCGTTCGGCGTCGGCGGCCTGATCCTGCTCTATCCCGCGCTGCACCTTATCCTCAAGATCGCCGGCAGCCTTTATCTGCTCTGGCTGGCCTGGAAAATCGCCACTGCCGCCTATGAGAAGCTGGAAACCGGCGACGCGCCGCCAAAACCGATGCCGTTCTGGCAGGGCGGCCTGCTGCAGATGATAAACCCGAAAGCCTGGCTGATGGCGCTGGGCGCGGTCGCGAGCTTTAGTCTTGCCGGCGCTGCCTATCTGCATTCGGTCATGGCTATCAGCTTTGGCATGTTTCTGGTTAACCTGGTGGCGGGCATTATCTGGATCGGTTTCGGCGCGCTGATTGGCCGTATCCTGCAAAGCCGCCGCGCCTGGACCCTCTTTAACGTGGCGATGGGCCTGCTGACCGCCGCCTGCGTGCTGCTTATCTGGCGTTGAACTAGCTGGAGGCGCGCTCGACGCGCTTCCACGGCAGCAGATCGCGCACCACCGGCGACGTCGGGCGGCGAATACGCTGCAGCAAAAGCTGAACGCTGCGCGCGCCAAGCTGATACATCGGCTGTTCAACGGTGGTGAGCGGCGGATTCAGGCTGCGAGTGAAGGGAATGCCGTCAAAGCCGACGACGGCGAGATCCTCCGGAACGCGCAGGCCCGCTTCCAGTGCGGCATGCACCACGCCTACCGCCAGCACGTCCGACACCGCCAGCACCGCATCCGGTGGCTCAGGCTGCTGCAACAGCTGACGCAGCGCCTGGCTGCCCGCCTCGCATGAAATCTCTTCGGCATAGGCCACACCGCGCCACGGCAGCCCCAGCTGTTCCAGCTGTTCGCGATAGCCCGCCTCACGCTGATGCGAATAGAGGTAGCGCATATCGCTGTTAACCAGTCCGATACGGCGACGGCCTTTGCCTGCCAGATAGCGCACGGTTTCGCGCGCCGCGCCGCGGTTATCAATGGCGACGGAAGAGGCTGCTATGGCGGGATCGTATTCTGCGCACTGCACCCAGGGCGCGTCGCCAATCAGGGCGGCGATATCCTGTAGCGTAGAGGCCGCATCCATGGTAATGACGCCATCAACCACCTTGCCGGTCAGCAGACCGAGCCAGGCGGATTCTCGCCGCCGCTGCGAGGCGGAGTTGCAGAGAAGAATATGGTAGCCCTGCGCTTCCGCTTCCGCCTCGATGCCTTGCACCACGCGCGAGCAGAAGGGATTAGTGATATCGGAAATCAGCACCAGCAGCATATGGCTCTGGGCGGTGCGCAGCTGGCGCGCAAGCAGGTTGGGCTGGTATTCGCTGGCGGAGATCGCCGCCAGCACCCGGTCGCGCGTGTCCGCTTTTACGCCTGGATGCGCATTAAGCACGCGGGATACCGTAGCTTTAGAGACGCCCGCCAGCAGCGCGACCTTCTCAATGGACATATTGCCGCATACCTTTCTTGCCGGTTAACAGGGAGCCATATCAATAACACAGCGGCAATGTGAGCGCCTGCCATTTTGTCTGAATAATCGGTTGCTCATTGCCAGATTTCGCATCAGCTTTGCCGATCATGATCTAAGAACGTCTTTTTATTATGAATAATTTTTAATTCCTTTATGAAATCACTGCCGCTGGCGACACTGCGCCCATCATAAGAGCCTGGCGGAGTGCGATTTCATGGCAGTAAAAAGACCTTTAACGATGTTGGCCGCAGCGCTTTCGCTGTGGGTGTTTCAGGCGCAGGCCGTCAATGTGACGGTGGCGTATCAGACCTCTGCCGAACCGGCGAAAGTGGCGCAGGCGGACAACACCTTTGCGCGAGAGAGCGGCGCGACCGTTGACTGGCGTAAGTTCGACAGCGGCGCGGGCGTGCTGCGCGCGCTGGCGTCGGGCGACGTGCAGATCGGTAATATCGGCTCCAGCCCGCTGGCCGTGGCCGCCACGCAGCAATTACCGATCGAAGCCTTTTTACTGGCGTCGCAGCTCGGCAGCTCCGAAGCGCTGGTGGTGAAAAAGGGGATCGGCGGCCCGAAAGATCTGATCGGTAAACGCATCGCCGTGCCGTTTATTTCCACCACCCACTACAGCCTGCTGGCGGCGCTGAAGCACTGGGGCATCAAGCCGACAGAGGTGCAGCTGGTAAATCTGCAGCCGCCCGCGATTATCGCCGCCTGGCAGCGTGGGGATATCGACGGCGCCTATGTCTGGGCGCCCGCCGTCAACGAGCTGGAGAAAGATGGCAAGGTGCTAACGGACTCTTCGCAGGTAGGGCAGTGGGGCTCGCCGACGCTTGACGTCTGGGTGGTGCGCAAAGATTTCGCCAGCGCGCATCCTGACATAGTAACGGCTTTCGCCCGCAGCGCCATTGAGGCGCAAAAACCTTACCTTAATAATCCGGACCAGTGGCTGAAGCAGCCAGATAATCTGAGCAAGCTGTCGCGCCTGAGCGGCGTGCCGGAAGCGCAGATAGCGGATCTGGTGAAAGGCAATACCTACCTCACGGCGCAGCAGCAGGTAGAGCAGCTGGGCAAGCCGGTGAATAAAGCGATCGTCGATACGGCCAGCTTCCTGAAAGAGCAGGGCAAGGTGCCGCAGGCGAAGGCCGACTACAGCGATTTCGTCACCAGCCGCTTTGTCGAGCCGCTGGCGAAACAGTAAGGAGAACGCCATGCTGCGCATTGCTCATCTTAACGCGCGCTATGCCGGACGACCTGCGCTGCAGGATATCAGCCTGCAGCTCGATAAAGGCGAACTGCTGGTGGTGCTCGGCCCATCGGGCTGCGGCAAAACGACGCTGCTTAACCTGATCGCCGGCTTTTTGCCGGTAGAGTCGGGCAGCATCACGCTGGAAGGCAACGCTATCAGCGGGCCAGGCGCGGAGCGCGGCGTGGTGTTCCAGCATGAGGGGCTGCTGCCCTGGCGCAACGTGCTGGACAATGTCGCCTTTGGTCTTCAGCTCGCCGGGATGGCGCGCAGCGAACGCAACGCTATCGCGCGGCGGCTGCTAAAAAAGGTCGGGCTTGAAGGGGCGGAAAATCGTCCTGTCTGGCAGCTTTCCGGCGGTCAGCGTCAGCGCGTCGGCATCGCGCGTGCGCTGGCGGCGGATCCGCAACTGCTGCTGCTTGACGAGCCCTTTGGCGCGCTGGATGCCTTTACCCGCGAGCAGATGCAGACCCTGCTGCTGACGCTGTGGCGCGACAGCGGCAAACAAATTTTCCTGATTACTCACGATATAGAAGAAGCTGTTTTCCTGGCCAGCGAACTGGTGCTGCTCTCGCCGGGGCCGGGTCGCATTGTGGAGCGCCTGAAGCTTAACTTCGGCCAGCGCTTCGCCGCTGGTGAACCCTGCCGCGCCATCAAATCCGATCCCGCGTTTATTGAACAGCGCGAATATGTGCTGAACCGGGTATTCGAACAGCGGGAGGCCTTTGTATGAGCGCGGTCATCAACGATAAAACCACCGCGGCGCGTCGTCTGCGCTGGCCTTTCTCCCGCCCGTTCAGCCTCAGCCTGCTGAGCCTGGCGCTGCTGCTGCTGATCTGGTGGAGCGTCACGGCGCTGGGCCTGATTAGTCCGCTGTTTTTACCTGCGCCGCAGCAGGTGCTGAGCAAGCTGCTGCTGATTGCCAGTCCTCAGGGGTTTATGGACGCCACGCTATGGCAGCATCTCGCCGCCAGCCTGACGCGCATGCTGGTTGCGCTGTTCGCCGCGGCGGCGATCGGTATTCCGGTCGGCATCGCCATGGGCCTGAGCCCGGCGGTGCGCGGCCTGCTCGATCCGCTGATTGAGCTTTACCGTCCCGTCCCGCCGCTCGCCTATTTGCCGCTGATGGTGATTTGGTTCGGCATCGGCGAGACCTCCAAAATCCTCTTGATCTATCTGGCCATCTTCGCGCCGGTGACGCTTTCGACCCTGGCGGGCGTACGTAATACGCAGCAGGTGCGGATACGCGCCGCGCAGTCGCTGGGCGCCAGCCGCTGGCAATTGCTGCGCTGGGTGATCCTGCCTGGCGCGCTGCCGGAAATCCTGACGGGGCTGCGTATCGGCTTAGGTGTCGGCTGGTCGACGCTGGTGGCGGCAGAGCTGATCGCCGCGACGCGCGGGCTGGGATTTATGGTGCAGTCCGCCGGGGAATTTCTGGCAACCGACGTGGTGCTGGCGGGTATCGCGGTTATCGCGCTGATTGCTTTTACCTTAGAACTCGGGCTGCGCGCCCTGCAGCGTCGTCTGACGCCCTGGAACGGAGAACAACAATGAATGAAAAGCTGAATATCACGGCGCTCGGCCCTTATATTGGCGCGCAGGTGTCGAATCTCGATTTAACCCGACCGCTCAGCGACACCCAGTTTGAGCAGCTCTATCACGCGTTGCTGCGCCATCAGGTGCTGTTTCTGCGCGATCAGCTGATTACGCCGCACCAGCAGCGCGCGCTGGCAGCGCGCTTCGGCGACCTGCATATTCATCCGGTTTATCCGCACGCTGAAGGCGTAGAGGAGATTATCGTGCTGGATACCCACCAGGATAATCCGCCGGACAACGATAACTGGCACACCGACGTTACCTTTATCAACACGCCGCCGGCGGTGGCGATTCTGGCGTCGAAGCTTTTGCCTGAATCGGGCGGCGATACCTTGTGGGCGAGCGGCATCGCCGCCTTTGAAACCCTTTCGGCGCCGATCAAAACCCTGCTGGAAGGGCTGCACGCCGAGCATGATTTCAAAAAGTCGTTCCAGGAGTATAAATATCGCCGTACCGCAGAGGAGCACCAGCGCTGGCAGGAGGCGGTAGCGAAGCATCCGCCGGTGCAGCATCCGGTGATCCGCACTCATCCGGTAAGCGGACGCAAGGCGCTGTTCGTTAATGAAGGATTTACTACGCGGATTGTAGAGCTGAGCGAAAAAGAGAGCGACGCCGTGCTTGCGCTCTTATACGCACATGCCACTAAGCCGGAGTTCCAGGTGCGCTGGCGCTGGCAGCCAAATGACGTAGCGATCTGGGATAATCGCGTGACGCAGCACTATGCGAATGCGGATTATTATCCGGCAAGGCGGGTGATGCATCGGGCGACGGTGCTGGGGGATCGGCCTTTTTAAACGTCCGTACCGGGCTGCGGTGTAAATATATTAAAACGTCCGTACCGGGCTGCGACTGCGTTGCTGCGCCGGTACGATCGTTTCAAGGCCAGAGAGAGTTAAATGTCCAAACTTTAACTAGCTTGCCAGCATCGCCTCAAGCTGTTCCTGGGCATCCAGCCACGCCATCTCGACCTCCTCCAGCGCCGCTTTGCTCTCCGCCTGGCGCTGCAGCGCGGCGGTCAGATCTGCTTTACGGCTGGGATCGTAGATCTCGCCGTCGGCAAGCTGCGTTTCCGCTTCGGTGAGCTGGCTCTGCCATTTCGCCATTTGCTTCTCCAGCTTCTCGATCTCTTTGCGCAGCGGCTGCGTCTGGGCGCGCAGCTCGGCGTCGCGGCGCTTCTGATCTTTACGCGCCTGCGCGCTGTTGCCGTTGTCCTGCTTCGGTGCGGCGTCCGCCTGCGCCTGCTGCTTCTGCAGGTCGCTCAGCCACTGCTGGTAATCCTCAAGATCGCCGGGGAAGACATCAACCTTGCCGTCATGCACCAGATAGAGATCGTCGGTGGTGGCGCGCAGCAGATGACGGTCGTGCGAAACCACCACCAGCGCGCCTTCGAAATCGATCAGCGCTTCGGTCAGCGCCTGACGCATGTCGAGATCGAGGTGGTTGGTCGGTTCGTCGAGCAGCAGCAGGTTAGGACGCTGCCAGACGATCAGCGCCAGCACCAGCCGCGCCTTTTCGCCGCCGGAGAAGCGCGCCGTGACTTCGCTGACCTTATCACCCTGAAAGCCAAAGCCGCCAAGGTAGTCGCGCAGCTGCTGTTCCAGCACCTTCGGCGCGATGCGCGCCAGATGCTGCAGCGGCGACTCGTCGCTACGCAGATACTCCAGCTGATGCTGCGCGAAGTAGCCGAGCTTGATGCCTTTCGCCAGCCCGACTTCGCCATCAAGCGGGGTCAGCTCGCCCGCCAGCAGCTTAATCAGGGTCGATTTGCCCGCGCCGTTGCGGCCCAGCAGGCCAATACGCGAGCCCGGCACCAGATTAAGTTTGATGGCGTCGAGAATGATGCGCTCGCCATAGCCTGCGGTGACTTTTTCCATCTTCAGCAGCGGATTCGGCAGGCTTTCCGGGGCGCGGAAGCTGAAGCTGAACGGGTTATCGACGTGAGCCGGCGCGATCATCTCCATGCGTTCCAGCATTTTGATACGACTCTGCGCCTGTTTCGCTTTAGAGGCCTTGGCGCGGAAGCGATCGATATAGCTTTGCAGGTGCGCCACTTTCTCCTGCTGGCTTTCGAACAGCGCCTGCTGCTGCGCCAGCTTAGCGACGCGCTGCCGTTCAAATGAGCTGTAATTGCCGGTGTATTCGTAGAGGGTTTCCTGCTCGATATGAATGATCTTATCCACGACCGGATCGAGGAAGTCGCGATCGTGCGAGATCAGGATCAGGGTGCCTTCATAGCTTTTCAGCCAGCGCTCCAGCCAGATTACCGCGTCGAGATCCAGGTGGTTGGTCGGTTCATCGAGCAGCAGGAGATCCGAACGGCACACCAGCGCCTGCGCGAGGTTGAGGCGCATGCGCCAGCCGCCGGAGAAGTCGCTTACCGGCCGGTTAAGCTGCTCCTGACTAAAGCCGAGGCCGTGCAGCAGGCTGGAGGCGCGGGCGTGAATGCTCCAGGCCTGGATCGCATCCAGCTTGCCATGCAGCAGCGCGATAGCGTTGCCGTCGTTGCGCTGGTTAGCGTCCGCCAGCTCCGCCTCAAGCTGACGATATTCACGATCGCCGTCGATAACGTATTCCAGCGCCGCTTTGCTCAGCGCCGGGGTCTCCTGGTTAACCCAGGCCAGCGCCCAGTTGCCGGGAAAGGTCACGCTGCCTGCGTCGCTGCTGATCTCGCCTTTTAACAGCGAAAGCAGGGTCGATTTGCCGCAGCCGTTTTTACCCACCAGACCAACTTTCTGGCCGGGGTTAATGGTGGCGGAAGCGTTATCGAGCAGCACGCGGACGCCGCGGCGGATTTGCAGAGAAGAAAAGACAATCATAAGCGCCGTATCGTCAGAATATGTTAATTTACCCACCACATAATTAGAGGGTGTCGCGTCGTGCATGGTAGCGGAAAACCGCCGCTATGACGACGCTTTGGAAGAGGATAACTATGTCGCAGCCAGCAAAAGTTTTGCTGCTTTATGCCCACCCGGAAATGCAGGAGTCGATAGCGAATCGGGTTCTGCTGCAGTCGGCGCAGAAACAGGCGAACGTTACCGTACACGATCTGTACGCGCACTATCCTGATTTCTTTATTGATATTCACTATGAACAGCAGCTGCTGCGCGAGCATCAGGTTATCGTCTTTCAGCACCCGCTCTATACCTACAGCTGTCCTGCGCTGCTGAAAGAGTGGCTGGACCGCGTGCTGTCGCGCGGTTTCGCCAGCGGCGTCGGTGGCAACGCGCTGGAAGGCAAATACTGGCGCAGCGTGATTACCACCGGCGAGCCGGAGACGGCCTATCATCAGAACGGCCTTAACCGCTATCCGATGTCGGACATTATGCGTCCGTTCGAACTGACCGCACAGATGTGCCGCATGCACTGGATGACGCCGATGATCCTTTACTGGGCGCGTCGACAGCCGAAAGAGGTGATGAGCCACTTTGCCCGCGCCTATGGCGAATGGCTTGCCGCGCCGCTGCCCAACGGAGGTCTCTGATGGAAGGACAAACGCTGCTGACCGCAGGCGTTATCTATCTGGTGGCGGCGGTGCTGATTGTACCCATCGCCGCGCGCCTTGGTATTGGTGCCGTGCTGGGCTATCTGGTGGCCGGGATCGCCATCGGCCCGTGGGGACTGGGCTTTATCAGCGACGTTGAGGAGATCCTGCACTTCTCGGAGCTGGGCGTGGTTTTCCTGATGTTTATCATCGGGCTGGAACTGAATCCGTCGAAACTCTGGGCGCTGCGGCGTTCGATTTTCGGCGTCGGCGCGGCGCAGGTGCTCATCTCCGCCGGCATCCTCGGCGCGCTGCTGTGGCTGAGCGACTTTAGCTGGCAGGCGGCGGTGATTGGCGGCATCGGCCTTGCCATGTCCTCAACCGCAATGGCGCTGCAGCTAATGCGCGACAAAGGCATGAACCGCAGCGAGGCGGGGCAGCTCGGCTTCTCGGTGCTGCTGTTCCAGGACCTGGCGGTCATCCCGGCGCTGGCGCTGGTGCCGCTGCTGGCGGGCAGCGATAGCGGCAGTATCGACTGGATGAAGGTCGGCATGAAAGTGCTGGCGTTCGCCGGCATGTTGGTGGGCGGACGCTACCTGCTGCGGCCGATTTTCCGCTTTATCGCCGCTTCCGGCGTTCGTGAGGTCTTTACCGCCGCCGCTCTGCTGCTGGTGCTGGGCTCGGCGCTGTTTATGGACGCGCTCGGACTGTCGATGGCACTGGGTACCTTTATCGCCGGTATCCTGCTGGCGGAGAGTGAGTACCGCCACGAACTGGAAGTCGCCATCGATCCGTTTAAAGGCCTGCTGCTCGGGCTGTTCTTTATCTCTGTCGGCATGGCGCTCAACCTTGGCGTGCTCTATACCCATATTCTGGAGATCCTCCTCGGCGTGCTGATTCTGGTTACGGTAAAGACGCTGGTGCTCTATGTGCTGGCACGCGTCTACGGCCTGCGTAGCTCCGAACGTCAGCAGTTCGCCGGCGTGCTGAGCCAGGGCGGCGAATTCGCCTTTGTGCTCTTTTCCGCCGCTTCTTCGGTACATCTTTTCGCTGGCGATCAGCTGCCGCTGCTGCTGGTAACGGTCACGCTGTCAATGATGACCACGCCGCTGCTGATGCAGGGGATCGATAAACTGCTGGCGCGGCGCTTTAATGAAGTTGATGAAGATGGGGAAAAACCCTTCGTCGACGATGACCAGCCGCAGGTGATCGTGGTGGGCTTCGGACGAATGGGGCAGGTGGTCGGTCGTCTGCTGATGGCTAATAATAAAAGGATCACGGTGCTGGAGCGCGACATCAGCGCGGTGAGCCTGATGCGCAAGTATGGCTATAAGGTTTACTATGGCGATGCGACCGAGCTTGAGCTGCTGCGCGCTGCCGGTGCGGCCAGCGCGCAGTCGATCGTTATTACCTGTAACGAGCCGGAAGATACCATGGCGATCGTGCACCTTTGTCAGCAGCACTTTCCGCAGCTGGAGATTGTGGCGCGGGCGCGCGGGCGCGTAGAGGCGCACGAGCTGCTGCTGGCGGGCGTGACGCAGTTCTCGCGCGAAACCTTCTCCAGCGCGCTGGAACTGGGACGCAAAGCGCTGATTTCGGTCGGTATGCACCCCCACCAGGCGCAGCGCGCGCAGTTGCACTTCCGCCGTCTGGATATGCGTATGCTGCGCGAGCTTATGCCGAACCACGCCGACAACGCGCAGATTTCCCGCGTGCGCGAGGCGCGGCGCGAGCTGGAGGATATTTTCCAGCGCGAGATGCAGCATGAGAAACGGCAGTTTGACGACTGGGACGAAGATCAGTAACAGCAACACAGGTTAACCAACATGCGTAAACGATTTATTGCTGGTGCGGTTTGTCCGCACTGTCAGGAAAAAGACACGCTGGCGATGTGGCGTGAAAACAACGTCGACGTAGTGGAATGCGTAAAATGCGGGCACCAGATGCGCGAGGCGGATAAGCAGATCCGCGATCAGGTTCGCAGCCAGGAGCAAGTGATCGGTATTTTCCATCCAGAGTAGCGAAATGGCGCAGCTTTTTTTACGCTTAAACTTACAGTGGGATTGAATTCCGATACAATCGGCGCCACTAACGCTGAGGTTAATCGCGTAGCCTAAGGCGCGGTCTCAGCCCCGAACCTTTCTGGTTGGTGTTATTGCACGTAAGAATAGACCAATGAGACGGGATCTCAGTTCTCAACGGTTAGGAGATATCATGAAAGTAGCAAAAGACCTGGTGGTGAGCCTGGCCTATCAGGTACGTACAGAAGATGGTGTGTTGGTTGACGAGTCGCCGGTAAGTGCGCCGTTAGACTATCTGCACGGTCATGGTTCCCTGATTTCTGGTCTGGAAAAAGCGCTGGAAAATCATGCGGTCGGCGACAAGTTTGACGTGCATATCCCGGCTAACGATGCATACGGCCAGTACGACGACAACCTGGTGCAGCGCGTACCTAAAGACGTCTTTATGGGCGTTGACGAACTGCAGGTTGGCATGCGCTTCCTGGCGGAAACTGACCAGGGCCCGGTTCCGGTCGAAATCACCGAAGTGGAAGACGAGCACGTTGTGGTTGACGGCAACCATATGCTGGCGGGCCAAAACCTGAACTTCAACGTGGAAGTTGTCGCGATCCGCGAGGCGACCCCGGAAGAGCTGGCGCACGGTCACGTCCACGGCGAGCACGGTCACGATCATGACCACGATCACGATCATGACCATGGTCATGACCACGGCAACGGCGGCTGCGGCAGCCACGGCGGTTGCGGCTGCAACCACTAAGCCACGCCTGACCAATGACAAGGCCACCAGACGGTGGCCTTTTCTTTTGCTCATAACTTTTGCGGTCGACGCGTGCGCGCGAGGGTGGCGCATACCAGGGTATGTGACCTCTCACGCTGAGGCAGCATCGACGCTGCACAGCCACTCTGAATCTGTCAGTAATGCGGCGGCGGCGTCTCTTCCGACTGCGACGCAATCATCGACGGCGCGGCCGCTTTCAGCTTATCCAACAGCAGGCGCTGCTGCTCGCGCATTTTCGCCATCTCCAGCTCGTGCTGCACCACCGTTTGATTAAGCTGCTCGATAGTCAGCTCCTGAAAGGCCAGCTTGCTCTCCAGCGCTTCAAGCCGTTGTTCCCACTCTGATTGTTGCATGACCTCTCCTTATAGTGTGATGCGGCGAATCTCGCATCAGCCGCTGATTTTACGGTTTCCCCGCTAAGAATCACCCCATTTCTTTGCCGCTTCGCCTGACAGGGGTTGAATAACGTCTGCCGCAGCAGCATCTCTGATGAAACTTCCTGATGCAAAAAAGGTCGGAGGAGAGCCGGGTAATTACGCTGCGGGAGTGTTCGCCGCTGCCGCGTACAGTTATAGTGTGGAGCTTTAGTCCGCAATAATTCCCGAGGTGAGACGCTTCGGTTTTGGAGAAAGGATGAAATCACTGTTTAAAGTCACAATGTTAGCCACCACCATGGCCATCGCGCTGAACGCGCCGCTGGCAATGGCAGCCGAAGCGACTGCAGCACCGGCTGCGAGCGATGCGGCACCCCAGGCACCGAAAAATGCGGCCTTCAAAAATGAAGATCAGCAATCAGCCTACGCACTGGGCGCCTCGCTGGGTCGCTACATGGACAACTCCCTGAAGGAACAGGAGAAACTGGGCATCAAGCTGGACAAAGACCAGCTGATTGCGGGCGTTCAGGATGCATTCGGCGGTAAGAGCAAGCTCTCTGACCAGGAGATCGAGCAGACCCTGCAGGCCTTTGAAAGCCGCGTGAAAGGCGCAGCGCAGGCGAAGATGGAAAAAGACGCGAAAGAGAACGCCGATAAAGGCACCGCTTTCGCCAGCAAGTTCGCCAAAGAGAGCGGCGTGAAGAAAACCGAATCTGGCCTGCTGTATAAAGTAGAGAAAGAAGGCACCGGCGATGCGCCGAAAGACAGCGATACCGTTGTAGTGAACTACAAAGGCACGCTGATCGACGGCACCGAATTCGACAACTCCTATACGCGCGGCGAACCGCTCTCTTTCCGTCTCGACGGCGTTATTCCGGGCTGGACTGAAGGTCTGAAGCACGTGAAGAAAGGCGGCAAAATCAAGCTGGTGATCCCGCCGCAGCTCGCCTACGGTAAAAACGGCGTGCCGGGCATTCCGGCCAACTCTACGCTGGTGTTCGATGTTGAACTGCTCGACATCAAACCGGCGCCTAAAGCAGATGAGAAAGCACAGGCGCCTGCCGCCGACGCGAAGAAATCTCAATAATCTGTCTGCCGCCGCCTTCGGGCGGCGGTTTCATTTCCCGCCTGTGACAAAGCTCTGGCATAAGCGTGCGACATTTGCCAGACTATCCCCTGCATAACTTTCCCAATAAAAAGAGTCTGCCCGCTGCGCTGAGACAGGCTCCAGCCATTTAGGGTAATGTCTTCGATGTCAAATCCATTCAATCCCGGCGAACTGAGCGACTTCGATTTACTGGAGCAGCGTCCGTTCGAGCAAGCGGACTACGATATTCTCAAATCTTATGAGGCGGTAGTCGACGGCCTGGCGATGCTGATTGGTTCGCACTGCGAAATCGTGCTGCACTCGCTGGAAGACCTGAAATGTTCGGCGGTGCGCATCGCTAACGGCGAACATACCGGTCGTAAAGTGGGCTCGCCAATTACCGATCTGGCGCTGCGCATGCTGCACGATATGCACGGCGCAGACAGCAACGTTTCCCGCGCCTACTTCACCCGCGCCAAAAGCGGCGTGCTGATGAAGTCGGTCACCATCGCGATACGTAACCGGCAGCAGCGCGTGATTGGGCTGTTGTGCATCAATATGAACCTCGATGTGCCTTTCTCGCAGATAATGTCGACCTTTATGCCGCCGGAAATGCATCAGGTAGATTCGAACGTTAACTTCGCCAGCTCGGTAGAAGATCTGGTGACGCAGACGCTGGAGTTCACCATTGAAGAGGTGAGCGCCGATCGCAACGTCTCCAACAACGCCAAGAACCGCCAGATCGTGCTGAATCTTTATGAGAAGGGCATCTTCGATATTAAAGATGCGATCAATCAGGTTGCGGATCGCCTCAATATCTCCAAGCACACTGTTTACCTCTATATCCGCCAGTTCAAGAGCGGAGACTTCCAGGGGCAGGAGCGCTGATGCGCTATACCCTGCTGGTGACCGGTCCGGCTTACGGCACGCAGCAGGCGAGCAGCGCCTTGCTGTTCGCCCGCGCGCTGCTGGCCTCCGGCCATCAGCTGCAGAGCGTTTTCTTTTATCGCGAGGGCGTGCTGAACGCCAATGAGCTGACCGCGCCGGCCAGCGACGAGGCGGATATCGTACGCGCCTGGCTTGCGCTGCATGAAGAGCAGGGCGTGGCGTTGAATATTTGCGTAGCCGCCGCGCTGCGCCGCGGCGTTACCGATGCGCAGGAGGCGGAGCGGCTGCAGCTGGCAGGCAGCAACTTACAGCCGGGGTTTGAACTCAGCGGTCTGGGTGCGCTGGCGGAAGCCGCGCTCGGCTGCGATCGACTGGTGCAGTTTTAATGAATCGCGTCGCCTTTGTTTTTACCCGCGCGCCGCACGGCAGCAGCGCGGGCCGCGAAGGGCTCGACGCCGCGCTGGCGACCGGCGCGCTGAGCGAGTCGATAGGCCTGTTCTTTATTGGCGATGGAGTATTGCAGCTGACGCCTGGCCAGCAGCCGGAAATTATTCTGGCCCGCAATCACGCCGCCACGTTTGGCGTGCTGGCGCTGTATGATATTGAACATTGCTATATCAGCCGCGAGGCGTTGCGCGAGCGCGGCCTGGCGGAAGAGGGCGCGCGCGTGCTGGACGCTGGCATTCTGGACGCCGCGGCGCTGCGGCAACAGTTGGCGACCTACGATCGCATCATCACCTTTTAAGAGCGCGCTATGTTGCACACCCTGATGCATTCACCTTATTACAGTGACCTGAATACGCTGCTGCTGCTGCTGACGGCGGAAGACGATTTGCTGTTGTTGCAGGACGGCGTGCTGGGCGCGCTGGAAGGCAGCAGCGCGTTAAGCCAGCTTCTCACCTCGCCTGCGACCTTATGGGTCCTGACGGAAGACGTGACCGCGCGCGGGCTTGGTGGTCAAATTTCAGCCAAAGTAAGGCCGGTGGACTATACTGGTTTCGTCGCGCTCACTGAAAAACATCAGCAGCAGATGACCTGGTAATGTCGTAAAGCCTGGTTATTTCTTGACACCCTATTGGCTCAGCCCTAAAATTCTGCGTCCTCGTAGTAATACGAGGCGATTTATTACGTGTTTACGAAGCAAAAGCTAATCCAGGAGCTATTTAATGGCAACAGTTAACCAGCTGGTTCGCAAACCACGCGTACGCAAAGTTGCAAAGAGCAACGTGCCTGCGCTGGAAGCTTGCCCGCAAAAACGTGGTGTTTGTACTCGTGTGTACACCACCACTCCGAAAAAACCGAACTCAGCACTGCGTAAAGTTTGCCGTGTTCGTCTGACTAACGGTTTTGAAGTTACCTCCTATATCGGCGGTGAAGGTCATAACCTGCAGGAACACTCCGTGATCCTGATCCGTGGCGGTCGTGTTAAAGACCTGCCAGGTGTGCGTTACCACACCGTTCGTGGCGCGCTGGACTGCTCAGGTGTTAAAGACCGTAAGCAGGCTCGCTCCAAGTATGGCGTGAAGAAGCCAAAGGCTTAATGGTTCTCCGTTAAGTAAGGCCAAACGTTTTAACTTAAATGTCAAACTAAACTCGTAGAGTTTTGGACAATCCTGAATTAACAACGGAGTATTTCCATGCCACGTCGTCGCGTCATTGGTCAGCGTAAAATTCTGCCGGATCCGAAGTTCGGATCAGAGCTGCTGGCCAAATTTGTAAATATCCTGATGGTAGATGGTAAAAAATCTACTGCTGAATCAATCGTTTATACTGCGCTTGAGACCCTGGCTCAGCGTTCTGGTAAAAACGAGCTGGAAGCCTTTGAAGTAGCCCTCGAAAACGTGCGTCCGACTGTCGAAGTTAAGTCACGTCGCGTTGGTGGTTCTACCTATCAGGTTCCAGTAGAAGTCCGTCCGGTTCGTCGTAATGCTCTGGCAATGCGCTGGATCGTAGAAGCTGCTCGTAAACGCGGTGATAAATCTATGGCTCTCCGCCTGGCGAACGAACTTTCTGACGCTGCAGAAAACAAAGGTACTGCAGTTAAGAAACGTGAAGACGTTCACCGCATGGCAGAAGCCAACAAGGCGTTCGCTCACTACCGCTGGTAATCGCCACGTAGTTGTTGTTAAACCAGCGGGCGTGCAAAATGCTAACCCGCTGGGTTCGACTAATTTTGAACGCCCGAGAATCAGAGGAATCAAATGGCTCGTACAACACCCATTGCGCGCTACCGTAACATTGGTATCAGCGCACACATCGACGCCGGTAAAACCACAACTACCGAGCGTATCCTGTTCTACACCGGTGTTAACCACAAAATCGGTGAAGTGCATGATGGCGCAGCGACCATGGACTGGATGGCGCAGGAGCAGGAGCGTGGTATCACCATCACGTCTGCAGCGACCACCGCATTCTGGTCCGGTATGGCTAAGCAGTTTGAGCCGCACCGTATCAACATCATCGACACCCCGGGACACGTTGACTTCACCATCGAAGTAGAACGTTCTATGCGTGTGCTCGATGGCGCAGTAATGGTTTACTGTGCTGTAGGTGGCGTGCAGCCGCAGTCTGAAACCGTATGGCGTCAGGCGAACAAATATAAAGTTCCGCGTATCGCGTTCGTTAACAAAATGGACCGTATGGGCGCGAACTTCCTGAAAGTTGTTGGTCAGATCGAATCCCGTCTGGGCGCGACTCCGGTTCCGCTGCAGCTGGCAATCGGCGCTGAAGAGAACTTCACCGGCGTTGTTGACCTGATCAAAATGAAAGCCATCAACTGGAACGATGCTGACCAGGGCGTTACCTTCGTTTACGAAGATATCCCGGCTGACATGCAGGAACTGGCTGAAGAGTGGCGCGGCAAGCTGATCGAAGCGGCGGCAGAAGCTTCTGAAGAGCTGATGGAGAAATTCTTCAGCGGCGAAGAGCTGAGCGAAGAAGAGATCAAAACGGCTCTGCGTCAGCGCGTACTGCGCAACGAAATCATCCTGGTTACCTGTGGTTCTGCGTTCAAGAACAAAGGTGTTCAGGCGATGCTGGATGCCGTGGTTGAATACCTGCCGGCACCGACTGACGTTCCTGCGATCAACGGTATGCTGGACGACGGTAAAGATACTCCGGCTGAGCGTCACGCCGACGACAGCGAGCCGTTCTCTGCGCTGGCGTTCAAAATCGCTAACGACCCGTTCGTGGGCAACCTGACCTTCTTCCGCGTGTACTCTGGCGTGGTTAACTCAGGTGACACCGTACTGAACTCAGTGAAATCTGCACGTGAGCGTTTTGGCCGTATCGTACAGATGCACGCCAACAAGCGTGAAGAGATCAGCGAAGTTCGCGCGGGCGACATCGCAGCAGCGATCGGTCTGAAAGACGTGATCACCGGTGATACCCTGTGTGATCCGAGCAACCCGATCATCCTGGAGCGCATGGAGTTCCCTGAGCCGGTAATCTCTATCGCCGTTGAGCCGAAAACCAAAGCTGACCAGGAAAAAATGGGTCTGGCTCTGGGTCGTCTGGCTAAAGAAGACCCGTCATTCCGCGTATGGACTGACGAAGAGTCTAACCAGACCATCATCGCCGGTATGGGTGAGCTGCACCTCGACATCATCGTTGACCGCATGAAGCGTGAATTCAACGTTGAAGCGAACGTGGGCAAACCGCAGGTAGCTTACCGCGAAGCGATTCGCTCTAAAGTTACCGACATCGAAGGTAAACACGCCAAGCAGTCTGGTGGTCGCGGTCAGTACGGTCATGTTGTTATCGACATGTACCCGCTGGAGCCGGGTTCAAACCCGAAAGGCTACGAATTTGTCAACGACATCAAAGGTGGTGTGATTCCTGGCGAATACATCCCTGCGGTTGACAAAGGCATCCAGGAACAGCTGAAATCTGGCCCGCTGGCAGGTTATCCGGTTGTTGATCTGGGCGTGCGTCTGCACTTCGGTTCTTACCATGACGTGGACTCCTCAGAGCTGGCGTTTAAACTGGCCGCTTCTATCGCCTTTAAAGATGGCTTTAAGAAAGCGCAGCCGGTACTGCTTGAGCCGATCATGAAGGTTGAAGTAGAGACTCCGGAAGAGAACACCGGTGACGTCATCGGTGACCTGAGCCGTCGTCGTGGTATGCTGAAAGGGCAGGAATCTAACGCTACCGGCGTTCAGATTCACGCTGAAGTTCCGCTGTCTGAAATGTTCGGATACGCGACGCAGTTGCGTTCTCTGACGAAAGGCCGTGCTTCTTACTCCATGGAGTTCCTGAAGTACGATGATGCGCCGAACAACGTCGCTCAGGCCGTTATTGAAGCTCGTAGCAAATAAGGCTACGGTTTAAAAATTGTGAACAGATGCCTTCATCAATGATGAAGGCATAACAGTAAGGATTATCGCCATGGCGAAAGAGCAATTTCAACGTAACAAACTGCACGTAAACGTGGGCACCATCGGTCACGTTGACCACGGTAAAACCACCCTGACTGCAGCTATCACCACCGTTCTGGCTAAAACCTACGGCGGCCAGGCTCGTGCATTCGACCAGATCGATAACGCGCCGGAAGAGAAAGCACGTGGTATCACCATCAACACTTCTCACGTTGAGTATGAAACCCCGACTCGCCACTACGCGCACGTTGACTGCCCGGGCCACGCCGACTATGTGAAAAACATGATCACCGGTGCTGCTCAGATGGATGGCGCTATCCTGGTTGTTGCTGCGACTGACGGCCCGATGCCGCAGACCCGTGAGCACATCCTGCTGGGTCGTCAGGTTGGCGTTCCTTACATCATCGTGTNAAAGAGCAATTTCAACGTAACAAACTGCACGTAAACGTGGGCACCATCGGTCACGTTGACCACGGTAAAACCACCCTGACTGCAGCTATCACCACCGTTCTGGCTAAAACCTACGGCGGCCAGGCTCGTGCATTCGACCAGATCGATAACGCGCCGGAAGAAAAAGCACGTGGTATCACCATCAACACTTCTCACGTTGAGTATGAAACCCCGACTCGCCACTACGCGCACGTTGACTGCCCGGGCCACGCCGACTATGTGAAAAACATGATCACCGGTGCTGCTCAGATGGACGGCGCTATCCTGGTTGTTGCTGCGACTGACGGCCCGATGCCGCAGACCCGTGAGCACATCCTGCTGGGTCGTCAGGTTGGCGTTCCTTACATCATCGTGTTCCTGAACAAGTGCGACATGGTTGATGACGAAGAGCTGCTGGAACTGGTTGAGATGGAAGTACGTGACCTGCTGTCTCAGTACGACTTCCCGGGCGACGACACCCCGATCGTTCGCGGTTCTGCTCTGAAAGCGCTGGAAGGCGACGCAGAGTGGGAAGCGAAGATCGTTGAGCTGGCTGGCCACCTGGATACCTACATCCCGGATCCGGTTCGTGCTATCGACCTGCCGTTCCTGCTGCCGATCGAAGACGTATTCTCAATCTCTGGCCGTGGTACCGTTGTTACCGGTCGTGTTGAGCGCGGCATCGTGAAAGTAGGCGACGAAGTTGAAATCGTGGGCATCAAAGACACCGCGAAATCAACCTGTACCGGCGTTGAAATGTTCCGCAAACTGCTGGATCAGGGTCAGGCTGGTGAGAACGTGGGCGTTCTGCTGCGTGGTATCAAGCGTGAAGAGATCGAGCGTGGCCAGGTACTGGCTAAGCCGGGCTCAATCAAGCCGCACACCACTTTCGTGTCAGAAGTTTACGTTCTGTCTAAAGAAGAAGGCGGTCGTCACACTCCGTTCTTCAAAGGCTACCGTCCGCAGTTCTACTTCCGTACTACTGACGTGACTGGCAACATCGAACTGCCGGAAGGCGTTGAGATGGTAATGCCGGGCGACAACATCAAAATGACCGTTACTCTGATCCATCCGATCGCGATGGACCAGGGTCTGCGCTTCGCAAT
>NZ_RARB01000008.1 GCF_003612015.1 Pantoea piersonii
TAGCTAAGTGCGGAAGAGATAAGTGCTGAAAGCATCTAAGCACGAAACTTGCCCCGAGATGAGTTTTCCCTGACCCCTTGAGGGTCCTGAAGGGACGTTGAAGACGACGACGTTGATAGGCCGGGTGTGTAAGCGCAGCGATGCGTTGAGCTAACCGGTACTAATGACCCGTGAGGCTTAACCTTACAACGCCAGAGGCGTTTTGTGAGACGCGAATTTTCAGCTTGTGACGGATAACTCTGCGCGGCCGGTGAGGCGGCGCGGAAAACAGAATTTGCCTGGCGGCCTTAGCGCGGCGGTCCCACCTGACCCCATGCCGAACTCAGAAGTGAAACGCCGTAGCGCCGATGGTAGTGTGGGGTCTCCCCATGCGAGAGTAGGGAACTGCCAGGCATCNTTAGCGCGGCGGTCCCACCTGACCCCATGCCGAACTCAGAAGTGAAACGCCGTAGCGCCGATGGTAGTGTGGGGTCTCCCCATGCGAGAGTAGGGAACTGCCAGGCATCCATACGCGATAACCCTGACCTCACGGTCAGGGTTTTTTGCGTTATACGTCAGAAAACATCCTGTTCCTCTCTACACGCGTTACACCCAAACCTCTTCCGCATCACATTTACCGCACCACGGCGGCGATAACGTTTCGTTGTCATCGATGAAATGGTTTACTCACTGTTTTGACGCTGTTTATCAGCAAGGAACATGAGGTTACGCATGGCAGAAATTAATACGCGCGCATCCCAGCATGCAGCAGAAGAGCAGGGGATCAGCAAAAAACGCGTCTGGGCAATCGTCGGCGCATCATCAGGCAACCTGGTGGAGTGGTTCGACTTTTATGTCTACTCCTTCTTCTCACTCTATTTCGCACATATCTTCTTCCCCAAAGGGGATACCACCACGCAGCTGCTGCAAACTGCCGGGGTGTTCGCCGCAGGCTTTTTAATGCGCCCCATTGGCGGCTGGCTGTTTGGATATATCGGCGATCGTCACGGACGTAAGAAGTCGATGCTTATTTCGGTATGCATGATGTGTTTTGGCTCGCTGGTCATTGCCTGTCTGCCCGGCTATGGCAGTATTGGCATTGCTGCTCCGGCGATCCTGCTGCTGGCGCGCATGTTTCAGGGGCTGTCGGTCGGCGGGGAGTATGGCACCAGCGCGACCTACATGAGCGAGGTGGCGCTGGAGGGACGCAAAGGTTTCTACGCCTCTTTTCAGTATGTCACGCTGATCGGCGGTCAGCTACTGGCGGTGCTGACGGTCGTCGTACTGCAGTTTATTCTCAGCGAAGAGGATCTGCGCAGCTGGGGCTGGCGCATTCCTTTTTTTCTCGGCGCTCTCCTTGCTGTGGTGGCCCTCTGGCTGCGGCGTTCGCTGCATGAAACCTCCGATAAACAGAGCCGTCGACATAAAGACGCTGGCAGTATCACCGGCCTGCTGCGCAACCATCCGCGCGCCTTTCTGATGGTGCTTGGTTTTACCGCCGGCGGCTCGCTGAGCTTCTATACCTTTACTACTTATATGCAGAAGTATCTGGTGAACACGGCGGGCATGGATGCGAAAAGCGCCAGCGGACTGATGACCGGCGCGCTGCTGGTGTTTATGCTGATACAGCCCCTTATCGGCGCGCTCTCAGATAAAATCGGTCGTCGGGGATCGATGCTGATCTTCGGCGCGGGCGCGGCCATATGTACCGTTCCGATCCTGACTGCGCTGCAAAGCGTGCAGAGTCCTGCCATCGCTTTCTGCCTGATCATGCTGGCGCTGCTGATTACCAGCTTCTATACCGCGATCAGCGGCATCCTTAAGGCGGAGATGTTCCCGCCAGAAGTGCGTGCGCTTGGCGTCGGCTTATCCTATGCCGTGGCAAATGCTATTTTTGGCGGGTCGGCGGAATATGTCGCGCTGCTGATGAAACAGCAGGGCATCGAAACAACATTCTTCTGGTATGTGTCGGCGATGGGCGCGCTGGCGTTTATGGTGTCGCTGTTGCTACATAAACGTGGCAAGGGCATCAGGCTGTAGGTCTTTCTGGCGAAGCCTTCACCGTTCCCGCCCGAAAAGCGGCTGTTGAAGGCTTTTTGCCTGGCGCGTAGCGGCGCGCCAGTCAACGCATCAGAGAATACGGCTAATAAGACGGTCGATACGAATACGGCGCAGGCGGCGGATCAGCTTGCGCACCTTAGCCGGATAGTCGGCGATGCTTTCCAGGTCGCGGAAGTGCTTCACCACGTGCGTATGGGTACGGATCAGCGACAGCTCTTTTTCACGCTGCTCGGCCAGCTGATGCAGCGGATCGTGGATTAGCACTGCGTTTTCCAGATCGAGGCGCCAGGCGCGCGGATTAAGGTTATTACCGGTAATCAGCGTCCACTCGTCATCCACCCATATGCCTTTCAGGTGATAACTGTTCTCGCCATCCTTCCACAGACGTACCGCCAGCTGACCGTTATCCACATAATACTGCAGGCGGCTGAGGAAACGGCGCAGGTTAATTTCATAAAGATAGGGCAGCGCGCCGATGATTTTGAACGGCTGCTCGGGCGGAATATAGAAATCGTTGGCGGTCTTATCGCCGACGATGATCTCTACCTCTTTGCCCTCGCGCAGCAGATGAATAATGCTGCGCACCAGAATCGCCGGCAGATTGAAATAAGGCGTGCAGATAGTCAGCTTCCGCTCGGTGCAGGGCATCAGGTGGAAAATGGTTTTGTTCAGCAGGCTGCGTTTGCCCAGGCCGACCAGCGGCGTAACGGTCAGCTCTTCGTTATGGCCATCGCCAGCGAACTGATAGTTGAATCCGCGCAGATCCTGGCGGAACTGGCGCGTTTCATTTTTGATTTCCGGGCTGGAAGGACGTTCCTGCTGGTCGAGACGATTGACCGCTTCCGACTGCTTGAGATTAACGTTGATCCACTCATACATGGTGTCGGCCAGCTGCGGATTACGAATCAGCTGATAGCGATCGTAACGGTACTTATCGTGCTGGTGCAGATAAACGTCGTTAATGCTGGCGCCGCTGTAGAGCAGCGTATCGTCGATAATAAAGCCTTTAAGGTGCAGTACGCCAAGTGCTTCGCGCGTATTGACTGGAATGCCGTAAACCGGAATGGCGATATCTGCATGCTGCGTCGCCATTTCGCAATACCAGTCTGCATTCGTCACGCCGCGTGCCGCACCGATGCGGCCGCGCTGAGCGCGATGCCAGTCGACCAGAATGCTGACATCCAGCTCTGGACGTGCGCGTTTCGCCGCATAGAGCGCATCCATAACGGCACGTCCGGCGTCGTCGTTCTCCATATAGAGGGCGACAATGCAGATACGATGCTGCGCCGCCGCGATTTTTTCCAGCAGCGTGCGACGGAAATCAGCAGGCGAGTAGAGTGTTGACACATCCGCAGCGGACTGTGACAGTTTCGGCAACTGTGCAAGGTGTTGTTGATGCTTATTGCGTTTGAATTTAGTCAGCATCGCAGTGCGCTTCTTCTCGGTTCATTGCATGGCCTTTTGCCATCAAATCAGGGTCATAACGGTAAATAATAACACCAACCTTATGTGGTCGGCCATTTTTTACCTTTCTCTACAAGGTTAGCCGATGTCCCTGTGTAAGGGTAAATTCAGGCTGACGATACCCTCATCAAGCTGAACATCCACGCCGAAACCCAGCTTGCGCGCCAGGGTAATCATGCCGCGGTTGTGCGGCATGGTGATACCGTTGAGCTGCTGCAGCCCGTGATCGCGCGTATAGCGGATCATTTTTTCCAGCAGCCGTCGTCCCATGCCCAGCCCTTTTAAGTCAGATCGCACCAGCACGGAAAATTCGGCGTCGATATTGTCGGCGTCGGAAATCGCGCGCGTGACGCCAATAATCTCACTCATCTCCTGCTGCTGGCGCACCGCGACGAAAGCCATCTCGCGGTCATAATCGATCTGCGTCATATTGGCGAGATCGTCATGGGTAAATTCGTTGATTTCGCTGAAGTAGCGGTAATAAAGGTCTTCTTTGGTGACCTGGGCGATAAAGGCGCGCAGCAGGGGTTCGTCTTCCGGCAGGATAGGGCGAAACAGGCAGCTCTGCCCATCTTTCAGCGTTACCCGCTCTTCAAGCTGCTGCGGATAGGGGCGAATCGCCAGCCGCGCTTCGCTGTCGCCGCTAAAAGGCGCCAGATCCAGCGTGACGTCTAGCAGGGTAAATTCGCTGCCCGCCGCCAGCAGCGGATGAATATCGAGCCGCTGGATCTCCGGGCAGTCCACCACCAGGTTAGAAACCTGCACCAGCAGCTGACTGAGCGCCGGAATATCCAGCGTACCCAGACCGCCGCGACTGCGGATCTTGCCGCTTTTGATCGCCTGAATGACCAGATAGCGCGCCAGCGTCATATTAAGCGGCGGCAGCGCGACCGCCGCCTGTTTGTCCGCCTGCCACTCAACGCCGCCTTCGCCCAGCAAAATGACCGGCCCGAACAGCGCATCCTGTTGCACCACTACGCGCAGTTCCTGGGCCCCGGCGCGATTAGCCATGCTCTGAACCAGCAGCCCTTCGATGCGTGCCTGAGGCAACGTCTGTTTAACCCGGTCGATAATGGCTTCGGCCGCCTGCTGTACCTCTGCGGCGTTGCGCAGATAGAGCATAACGCCCTGAACTTCAGATTTATGGGCGATATCGGGCGAGCGCAGCTTGAGCGCCACGGGATAGCCGATACGCTCGGCGATAGCGGCCGCTTCCGCGCTGTCATGGGCAATCCAGGTCGGCAGCGTTGCCATGCCGTACGCCTGCAGGATCGGCTGCACTTCGTGCGTATCAAGCGTCGTGACGCCTTTCGCCAGCGCCTGCGACAGCAGCTGATGCGCCTGAGCGGTGTCCTGAGTCAGGCTGGCGGGCAGCGCCGGCGTTTCGCGCAGCTGTTTCTGATTACGGCGATACTCTACCTGGTGCATAAAGGCGGTTACCGTGCCTTCCGGCGTGCGCCATGTGGGAATGCCCGCCTGGGTAAAGGCGCGCCGCGCCGCCAGCGATGAGAATTCGCCGCACCAGTTGGTCAGGAGCGTCACCTGCTTGCCGCGCGGATGAGCGGCGATAGCGTCAATGATTTGCTGCGCCGATTCGGTTGCGGGCGCTACCGCGCTGGGCGCATGAATGATCATCAGCGCATCCAGTTCATGGCTGTTAAGCAGCACAGTAATGCAGTCAACATAGCGCTGCGGCGTGGCGTCATCTTTCAGGTCGAGCGGATTGCCGCGCCCGACGCCTTCCGGCAGCAGCGCGGCCAGCGCCGAGAGCGTTTCATCGCTCAGGGCAGCAAGCTTGCCGTTGCGCGCATAGAGTTCGTCTAACGCCAGCGCGGCAGGTGCGGCGCCGTTGCTGATAATCATCAGCCTGTCGCCGCGCAGCGGACGCATATGACTGAGCGACTCCACGGCGGTGAAGAGTTCATGGGTATCCTGCACGCGCAGCAGGCCCGCGCGCTGAATCGCCGCATCCCAGGCGGCGTCCAGCCCGCTATGGGTGCCGAGCAGGGCCTGAGCCTGATGACTGCGGCCGCTTTTGATCACCAGGATAGGTTTATTACGTGAGGCGCTGCGCGAGGCCGACACAAAGCGTCGCGCATCGCTCAGGTGCTCAAGGTAGAGCAGAATGGCGCTGGTTTTGCCGTCACGCGCCAGAAAATCGAGCAGATCGTCAACGTCGGTATCCAGGCTGTCGCCCAGCGCAATAAACCAGGAGAAGCCCAGATTGCGCTGCTGCGCCCAGTCGAGAATGGTATTGGAGACCGCTGCCGACTGCGAGATAAAGGCGATGCGGCCTTTCTCAATCGGCACCGGCGAGAAGCTGGCGTTAAGTCCTTGCCAGGGCGCGAGCAGCCCGAGACTGTTAGGACCGAGCAGGCGAATCTGCCACTGCGCGGCGCAGCTTTTGAGCGCCTCCAGCTGGCTGGCGGGTGCGGAGAGAATAATGCAGGCTTTACACCCTTTTTCGCCCAGCTGTTGCAGCAGTTCGAGGTTGCGTTTCGCATGGGTACAGATCACTGCCAGGTCAGGCGCGAAAGGCAGGCTGTCGATGGTAGGCCAGGCGAGCACGCCGCTGACGGCCCTGTATTTTGGCGTGACCGGCAGCACCGGGCCGCTGAAGCCCCCCGCCAGCAGATTGCGCATCATAAAGTGCCCGGCGCGTCCCGCCCTGTCCGAGGCGCCAATCACCGCAATAGATTTAGGTCGTAACAGCGCTTCCAGCCCGCGTTGGCTCATCCCGCCCTCCTGAAGTCGACTGGCGTGATTGTAATCGTTTTTTCCCGGGTTTGCCGGTTCGGCGATCGCAGGCTGAGAGCCGCGACAAAATTTTGCTGCGCTGGCGGGAGGCGGCAATCCAGCAGCGGATCGCCGCACGTAAGCGCTAAAGACTCTCGACGATGGCGGTTTGATGCGCGGGATGGTGCGGTTTGCCTGCCAGATAGGCATGGCGAAACCGTTCAAAATGGTGAAGCAGGGCGTGCGCCGCGGCAGCGTCGCCTGCCTGCTCCAGCAGCGCGGCGGCGACTTCGGCGGTGCAGTGCTGGCCTTCGCCATGGGCTTCGCGCAGCGTATAGCGCGAGGGCGCGGTGACGTTTAGCGACATGACCGGCAGCGCATCGAGCCAGGGACTTTTGCGAAACATTTTGCGCGCCTCGGTCCAGGTGCCGTCGAGCATAATAAAGAGCGGCGGCTTGCCGCTGAGCGGCGGCGCGGTCAGCACTTCGCGGCCGGGATCGGCGTAGGAGGCGGGAAACACCACCATCGGCTGATAGTCGGGATGCGCAACCGCGCTCAGCAGGGCGGGATCGGGTTCGGTACGTGACCAGCCGAACGCTTCGGTCTGCGGCAAAATATCGGCGATCAGCCGTCCGGTATTGCTGGGCTTCATTGGCTCGGTATCGAACATCACCAGGCAAAAGCGACTACGCGCGCTCTGCGGCTGGATAGTGGCGCACAGGCAATTTTTCTGCGGCAGCAGACAGCGCTGACAGCGCACCACGCGATTGCCACGGGCAAGAAAAGGGCGAGTGGCGCGGGCAAGGCGTTGCGCACGCAGGCGGAGAACGGCGTTATCAGTCATGGCTTCGTGGACAAAGTAAAACGCTAGTGTAATCGAAGCGCGCGGGAAAAGAAAAAGGCCAGCGCGGCTGGCCTGTATGGGCTGATAAGAGGCTAATGTGGGAGAGACTTCCGCGTTTTTGACCATGGCCGCGGGAAGCCTGACTTTTCGGCCAGCTCTTCCGCCTGCCGACTCAGAGCTTATAGCGACTCATCAAGCCATTCATTGAAAGGCGCTTTCGGCATCGCGCCGTTCAGCATGTCCACCAGCTCGCCTTTTTTAAAGATCATAATGGTGGGAATGCTGCGGATGCGAAAACGCGCGCTCAGCGAAGGTTCCGCTTCGGTATTGACCTTAACGAAACGCACCTGACCGCTGCGCGCCTGCGCCACCTCTTTAAATACCGGCGCGAAGTTGACGCAGGGCCCGCACCAGGGTGCCCAGAAATCCACCACGACCGGCAGATCGTCCTGTAGATATTTATCCAGCGTTTCGGCGGTCGCGTTAGCCACTTCGCCATTAAAAAGTTCGCTGCCGCAGCGGCCGCATTTAGCTCCATCGGCAACGCGCTCCTGGGGAACGCGATTGGTTGCCTGACAGGAAGCGCATACCGTATTCATATATACCTCAAGGGGGTTGCAGGTGTCAGTCTTGTAAATATTGTCCATTATGAGAAGGTTGCGAACAGCCCTCAAACTGGATTGTCCAATAGGTTCAATAGTTGATAGCTAAGCGCTAATACATCAGGTAATCTTCGCGCTCTCAATGCAGGAGGAACAGATGAACGACGAATTTAAAGGCAAAAGTGGCAAGGTAAAAGTGATGTACGTGCGAGATGAGGGCGAGAATGGCTCACGCGCGCCGAACCCGCGTACCGGTAAAGGTGGTGGCCGCCCAGCCCGTCAGGAAGATTCGCGTCGTTCCTCTGGCCGCCGCAGCGAAGAGGGCGCCAGCCGCAAACCCCGCAGCGATGAAGGCAGCCGCAGACCTCGCAGCGATGAGGCTGGCCGCAAACCGCGTAACGATGAATCGTTCTCGCCCTGGCGTACCGTGTCGCGTCCGCCGAGCGAGCGTGCGCCCGTTGAAGAGAAACAGCCGGAGCAGGGCGGCAAGGTCGCTATCGATCCGGAAGTGATCCGACGTCAGCGTCAGGAAGAGACGCGCGTGTATGGCGAAAACGCCTGCCAGGCGCTGTTTCAGAGCCGTCCGGAAGCGATCGTGCGCGCCTGGTTCGTGCAGAGCGTAACGCCGCGTTTCCGTGAAGCGCTGCGCTGGCTGGCGGCGAACCGCAAAGCCTATCACGTCGTAGAAGATGCCGAGCTGGCGAAAGCGTCCGGCACCGAGCATCACGGCGGCGTCTGCTTCATTATTAAAAAACGCATGGGCATGGCGGTCAGCGAGTGGCTGAGCCAGGCCGGTGAGAAAGATTGCGTACTGGCGCTGGAAGATGTCAGCAACCCGCATAACCTGGGCGGCATTATGCGCAGCTGCGCGCACTTCGGCGTTAAAGGTCTGCTGGTGAATGACGCTTCGCTGCTGGAGTCCGGCGCGGCGGTGCGTACCGCTGAAGGCGGCGCCGAATACGTACAGGCGATCAGCGGCGAAAGCTTTGCTGGCGGTCTGGAAGCGTTCCGTAAAGCGGGTTACACCATTGTGACGACCTCAAGCCATGAGGGGACGCCGCTGGCGAAAGCTGAGCTGCCGGCGAAAATGGTGCTGGTGCTGGGTCAGGAGAGCGAAGGCCTGTCCGACAGCGCGTTCCAGCAGGGCGATATCAGCCTGTCGATCGGCGGGACCGGCAACGTCGAAAGCCTTAACGTCTCGGTGGCGACCGGTATTTTGCTTGCCGAATGGTGGCGACAGAACGCATAAAAAAACGGGCCGAAAGGCCCGTTTTTGTTTAGGGAAGATGCCGAAGCGGACAGGGGGCTGTCAGGGATAGCGCGACAGACGCTAGTGCGCGCCGCCGCCGCCGCTGCCTGATCCAAAGGGCGGTCGGGCGAACCAGATCAGCACCAGCAGAACCAGAAACACCCCAGCCGACGCCCAGAAGATCTCATTGGCAGAGATAATCAATCCCTGGTTGGTGATCTGCTGCGCGATATAGGCTGATGCCTGCTGATGTGACATGCCCATCCCTTCCAGCTGGTGATACATCTGCTGCGCATTGGGGTTATAGGGCGTAACCGACTCGCTGAAGGTGCTGTGATGCATCGATTCCCGGTCGGTCCACATGGTGGTGGTAATCGAGGTGCCAATCGAGCCCGCCAGGGTACGCACGAAGTTCGACAGGCTCGACGCCGCCGCCAGCCGATCCGGCGACAGCCCGGAAAGGGTAATGGTGGTGAGCGGCATAAAGAAGCAGGCGACGGCGAATCCCTGGATAAACTGCGGCCAGGCCGATGCGCCGAAGTCCATCGAGGGTTCGAAGGTATAGGCGCGCCAGTAGAAGCAGACGGCGTACATAATAAAGCTGAAGGTCACCAGCTTGCGCATATCCAGCTTGTGGGCGAAGCGGCCGATAATCGGCGACAGGATCACCGGAATGATGCCTACCGGCGCGGACGCCAGACCGGCCCAGGTGGCGGTGTAGCCATATACCTCCTGCAACAGCTGCGGCAGCAATACAATCGAGCCGAAGTAGAGCATATAGGCCAGGCTGATTGAGAGGCAGCCGATGGTGAAGTTGCGCGACTTAAACAGCGCCAGATCGACAATCGGGTGGTCGTCGGTCAGCTCCCACACCAGCAGTACCGCCAGAGATATCACGGCGACGACCGTCAGTATGATAATCTCGGTGGAGTTAAACCAGTCAAGCTCTTTACCGCGGTCCAGCATCACCTGCAGACAGCCGATACCCACGACCAGCAGCACCAGGCCCACCACGTCGATAGGACGCACTTCGGTGCGTGTCTCGCGGCCGCGCAGGGTCTGCAGCGTCAGCATCACCACCACGGCGCCGATCGGCACGTTGATAAAGAAGATCCAGCCCCAGTGGTAGTTATCGCTGATCCAGCCGCCGAGAATTGGGCCGCAGATCGGCGCGACAATCACCGTCATCGCCCACAACGAGAGGGCGATGCTGCGTTTGGCGGGCGGATAGTTGCTGAGCAGCAGACTCTGCGACAGCGGGATCAGCGGACCGGCTACCACGCCCTGCAGGATGCGGAAGAAAATCAGCATCTCCAGGCTTTCCGACATACCGCACGCCCAGGAGGCGAGGGCGAACAGAATCGTCGCCCAGGTAAAGAGCTTTACCTCGCCGACGCGCTTCGCCAGCCAGCCCGTAATGGGAATGGAGATAGCGTTCGCCACCCCGAACGAGGTAATGACCCAGGTGCCCTGCGAGTTGGACGCGCCCAGATTGCCTGCAATGGTGGGGATCGCCACGTTAGCGATGGTCGAATCCAGCACCTGCATAAAGGTCGCCAACGACAGCGCAATGGTCATCAGGACCAGCGGCGCGCCTTCTAGCGGTTTTTGTGCCATGACAGCCTCCGCGTCATCATCCGGCGTTGGCGCGGACGATATCTGTGATCAGCTGATTCACCGGCGCCAGGTCGATCGCCAGCGCATTAGTGCTGTAGGCAGCCTGCTGGCGAACGCTGGTGGCGAGCATGCTGCCATCTTTATTTGTGGTATCGACTTTCACCAGCGTCGAGAGACCAATACGCAGCGGATGCTTCACGATATCATCCTGGTTAAGCTCGATACGCACCGGCAGACGCTGCACCACTTTGATCCAGTTGCCGGTGGCGTTCTGCGCAGGCAGCAGCGAAAAAGCGCTGCCGGTGCCCATATCCAGGCCGACCACTTTGCCGTGATAGGTCACGTCGTCGCCGTAGATATCAGCCACGACCGTCGCGTCCTGTCCAATGCGTACGCCTGCCAGCTGCGTCTCTTTAAAGTTGGCGTCGATCCACAGGTTGGTGGCGGGAACCACGGCCATCAGCGCTGTACTGGTATCGATTTGCGAACCGACCTGCACGCTGCGGCGCGAGACATAACCGTCCATCGGGCTGCGAATATCGGTACGCTGCAGCGCCAGCCAGGCGTCGCGCAGTTCAGCGGCGGCCTGTTTCACCGCAGGCTGATCCTCCAGCGAAGTGTTGAGGATCATCGCCTGATTCGCGTTGTACTGCTGCACCGCCACATCAAGCTGCGCTTTAGCGGTGGCAACCGCATCGCGCGAGTGCTGCAGCTCTTCGCGGCCGATCAGGTTAGAGGCACCCAGCGGCTCGCGACGTTTCAGATCGGCTTCCGCCTGTGCCAGCGCCGTTTGCTGCAGCGCGATGCTCGCCTGATACTGCTTAGCGTTGATCATCAGCTGATGCGTCTGACGCACGCTGGTGGCCAGCGCGGTCTGCGCTTTTTCAAACGCCTGTTCGGCGTCAGTTTTATCCAGCGAAACCAGCACGTCGCCTTTCTTGACGTAATCGGTGTCGTCAAACCAGACCTTATTGACGCTGCCCGACACCTGCGCCATCACCTGTACCTGGTTTCCGGCCACGTAAGCATCGTCCGTTTCCTGAAAGTGCCGCAGCACCAGGAACCAGTAAACACCCCATGCGATACCAGCCAGCACAAAAAGCAGCGCCAGCAGAAGCAGCACTTTTTTACGCGTCTTCTTTTTATTGGCTGGCTGTTGCGGGCTTTGCGCCTCCGCCGTTGCACTCATGTCAATCTCCAACTGTTTCATATGTCGGGGCGCGATCGTCCCTTTTCACGGAGCCCGAGTCGAAAAAAGCCAGCGACAAGGCGCTGGCCGGATAAAAGGGGATTAAAATAACGGTTTCGACAGGTGATTGTGTCGCAGTTCTTGCTATTAGCGAGACAGGGAAGAGATGACCTGATCTTCGTCCATTTTATCGAGACGATTGAGTAGCTTACGCGTGATGCCTTCCAGCTGCGATTTTTCATCGTTCGACAGAGAAGACCAGAGATACTGCAGGCTCTGATGCTGGGGCGGCAGCAGCTGACGCAGAAACTCATTACCTTTTTCGGTCAGATGCAGATGGAGGCAGCGACGATCGTTATCGCTCTCGCGACGCTCGATCCAGCCGCGTTTCTCCAGCTCGTCTGCGATGCGCGTCGCATTGGTACGCGAAGAACCCAGCGCGGCGCTCAGCTCGGACGGCTGAATGCTCTGGTTTTCCTGCGCGTCCAGCGTGATCAGCGCCATGAATAAGGTTTCGTTAATTCCCTGCGCCTTTAACATCTTATTGCGATTTTCCAGCAGCTTTCCCTGCATGTGCATGCACAGACGCGTCAGAATGATTTCGTGCAGCGGGAAATCTTTATGGCGATTTGCGCGGATGTTAAGCATCTGTTCAATGGGAGTAAACGAACTTTCCATTATAAAAAAACCTCACTAGTTTCAACTAATATAGTAACGATGGTGACAGATTAAGCGTAGTCATTTTTACTCCGCGCAATTGTTCAGAAGGTCACACAGTCGTCATCAGGTGTTTCCAGGCCACTCCCTGACCCTGGGCACGAAACCCTCGCTCACCGCCGCGGGCTGCTGTAGGAGTCGATATCAATACGGGAAGAAACTTTTTGTTTGCTAAATAATTTCGCAAGAAAAAATAACTTCTGTGAATAGATTTGATGCTAACCATAACAAAACTAACCATTCGTGACCAGACTCAATCACATCTTTGGCATTTTATTTACTTACTTAACTGGGTTTCGAAACGATAGCCGCGCCACCAAATCAGCAGGTTGAGCAACGTCATGATCACACCTGCAGCGCAAACGCCGTACCAGCCGGCAGCGTGAAACGCGTTGGCGGAAAGAAGGGAGCCAAATGCGCCGCCGATAAAATAGCTGGTCATATAACCCGACGTGAGGCGATTACGCGCCTCAGGCATCTGGCTGTAGATCACGCTCTGGTTAGTGATATGCACGCCCTGCACCGCCAGGTCGAGCAGCAGAATGCCGACAATCAGCGCCGCCAGCGAGTGCGCGCCCAGCGCCGTCATTCCCCAGGAGGCGAGCATAATCAGCAGGCCCAGCGTGGTGGTGAGCCTGGCTTTGCCTTTATCCGCCAGCGACCCGGCCTGACGCGCGGCCAGCGCGCCCGCCGCGCCGACCAGACCCAGCAGACCGATTTCGCCTTCAGAGTAGCTGTAAGGCGGAGAGGCGAGCAGAAACGCCATTGAAGTCCAGAGCACGCTGAAGTTGGCGAAAGAGAGACAGCCGGTAAGGGCGCGGGTGCGGATAACGCGATTCGCCTTATAAAGCTGGAAAATCGATTTCAGCAGCTGCGGGTAGTTAAGCGACACCGAAGGTTTCACCTGCGGCAAAAAACGCCACAGCGCCAGCGCCATCAGCGCCATCAATACGCTGGCGGTCCAGTAAACGGTACGCCAGCCGCCCAGCTGCGCCAGCGCGCCCGCAACGGTGCGCGCCAGCAGAATGCCGAGCAGCAGGCCGCTCATCACCGTACCGACGATTTTGCCGCGCTTCTCTGGCGGCGCCAGCGTCGCGGCAAGCGGCACCAGGATCTGCGCTACGACTGAAAACAGCCCGGTCAGTACGGTGCCCAGCAGCAGCAGGGAAAAAGAGGAGGAGGTGGCGGTAATCACCATGCCGCCTGCGGCCAGCAGGCTCATACCGACGATCAGCGCGCGGCGTTCAAGCATATCGCCAAGCGGCACCAGCAGCAGCAGACCGCAGGCGTAGCCGAGCTGCGCTGTGGTGACGATAAACCCCGCCATGCTGACGGAGAGGCCGAAATTGCTGGCGACGGTATTGAGCAGCGGCTGCACATAGTAGTTGCTTGCTACGGAGAGCCCGGTGGCGATGGACATCAGCACGACCAGCGCAGGCGTCAACGTATGGCGATGAGTATTCATTTATATATTAGGCAGGTAGTAATAATCATAATGGGGTAATAGTAACCCAAAAAACTATTTCATTAATGTGTAAATTGACAGGACGTACCAGTCGGTACAGCAGAAAGCGAAGGGGCAGAGAGTTCTGCCCCTGAAGTGAGTATTTACTTATTTTGCGGCCGCAAGGGCGTCTTTAATCCACTGATCGAACTGCTGCTGGTGGGCTTTTATCCAGCCATCGACGTGGCGGTTAATATCCGCTTCAGATGCCTGGCCTGCATGCATCGCCGCGTTTTCCGCATTGATATCGGTAATCGGCAGCTTCATCTCGGCGAACAGTTTTGCCGCCGCCGGGTTTTTTTCAGCCCAGGCTTTGTTCGCTACGATATGCATGGTGTTAACCGGGAAACCGTAATTCGCGCCGTTAGCCAGTTTGGTGTCAACTTTGCTCTGCGCCCCAGGCAGCGACGAGAAGGGCACCTGCAGCCACACCACATCGCGGCCCGGCTTCAGCACGTCGCTCAGCCAGTATGGCGTCCAGGTATAGTAAAGAATCGGTTTGCCCTGCTTAAAGCGCGCCAGGGTATCGGCGATCATCGCCGAGTAGTTGCCCATATTGGCGGTGACGGTGTCGCTCAGGCCGAACGCGGTGTTCTGATGATTGATAACCGCTTCGCAGCCCCAGCCCGGCGTGCAGCCGGTCATATCCGCTTTGCCGTCGCCGTTGCTGTCGAACAGCTTAGCGATTTTGGGATCTTTCAGCTGGGCGATATTGGTGATGTGGTACTGCTCGGCGGTTTTCTTGTCAATCAGGTAGCCCTGCGCCGCGCCAGAGACATAGGTGCCTGCACGGTAGAACTTTTTGTCGCCGCCGGCGGCGTTATACATATCGTCGTGCAGCGGCTGCCAGTTGGTGGCGATAAAAGTAATGTCGCCAGAGGCCATAGAGGTGTAGGCCACGTTGTAGTCGATTTCGCTCGGCTTCTCGACGCTATAGCCCAGTTTTTCCAGCGCGCGACTTACCAGCAGGGTCTGAAAGCCCTCTTCGGCAATGGTGCTTTGCGCAGGCTTAACGGTAATGCCAGTGCCGGGGAGATCGGCAGCGGAAGCCTGGGAGAGGGCGAGCGTGGTCAGCACGGCGGCGAGGAGAGGTGCGGTCTTGCGCATAGTTATTCCTTATTGTCGACGTTGCGAGGCGGGCGGCCGCGAAGGACCGCCCGAAAATCAGGATTTACGGAAAGGACGCGTCAGCAGGCCAACCGGCCCGCTATGGCTCCAGTGGCGGCTGCCGCGGCTGCGGCCGTCGCGACCCACTGACTGGGTCAGACGATCGAGAATAATGGCGAGGATAACGATACCGACGCCGCCCACGGTGGCCAGTCCCATATCAAGACGGCCGATGCCGCGCAGCACCATCTGCCCCAGTCCGCCGACGGCGATCATTGAAGCGATCACCACCATCGACAGCGCCAGCATCAGCGTCTGGTTTACGCCCGCCATAATGGTCGGCATCGCCAGCGGCAGCTGCACTTTGAACAGCATCTGGCGCGGGCTGGCGCCAAAGGACTCGCTGGCTTCGATCAGATCGGCGGGGACCTGCTTGATGCCGAGAATGGTCAGGCGCACCATCGGCGGCAGGGCGAAAATAATGGTGACCACCACGCCAGGCACATTGCCGATACCGAACAGCATGACGATCGGTACCAGGTAGACGAATGCCGGCGTCGTCTGCATGGCGTCCAGCAGCGGCCGTATGATGCGGCCCGCGCGCTCGCTGCGCGCCAGCCAGATGCCCAGCGGCAGCCCGATGACGATACAGAACAGCAGTGCGGTAAGCACCAGCGCCAGCGTCACCATCGCCTGCGACCAGGCGCCGATAGCGCCGATCAGCACCAGCGAGATCAGCGTAGCGACGCCCATCGCCGGGCTGGCGATCTGCCAGGCGATCAGAGCGAACACCAGAATCGCTATCGGCGCGGGCAGGCTCTGCAGCAGATGCTGAAAGGCGCTCAGGATATAGTCCACCGGCACGCGAATGCCCTGAAACACCGGACGGAAGTGATTGACCACCCAGTCGATGCCTTCGGTCACCCAGCGATCGAGCGGGATCCAGGTTTTATGGAAGGGATCGAGCAGATTAAAATGTTCCGGTTGCGGCGCAGGCGCGCTGCTCAGCCAGTCGCTGCCGCTGCTGGCGGCGCTATGCGCGGTGCTGCCGTCGGGCGTTCCCCAGGCGTCGGCGCCGTTGCCGGCGGGCGCGGCGCTCTGTGTTGCGGCATCACCCGCGCCTGACCAGGGATCGCTGCTCGCCTGCGCGGCATCGGTGGAGTGAGGCGCGGCGCTTGCGCTATCCCAGGGTTGACTGTTTTGTTCACTCATGACGAAGCTCCCTCACGATCTAAAGCGCGTAACAACATGCCTTTGGAAATGATACCGACGTACTGATTCTCTTCGCCCACCACCGGCACGGCGCAGGGCGCGTGCGCGACGTGGCCGAGCAGTTCGTTCAGCGAGGTATCAGAGGGAACGGCGGCTGGCGCGTCGAGCAGGGCGCTCTCCAGCCCTTCGCCTGCCGCCAGCGCCGCTTTCAGCGAGTCGGTGGAGACCACGCCGATAAATTTTTGCTTCTCCAGTACATAGCCGAATTCGCGATCCTCGTCCTGCAGCAGTTTGATGGCGGAGCGCGGGCCAAAGCCGGGTGCCTTGCGGATCAGCGCGCCAGCGCTGCGGCGGGCGATATCTTTCGCGCTAAAGACGTGGCTGATATCGACGCCGCGGAAGAAGGTGCGCACATAGTCGTTGGCCGGATTATTGAGAATTTCATCCGGCGTGCCGACCTGCACCACTTCGCCGCCCTGCATAATGGCGATGCGGTCGCCGATGCGCATCGCTTCGTCGAGATCGTGGGAAATAAAAATAATGGTGCGCTGATGTTTCGCCTGCAGCTTAACCAGCTCATCCTGCATTTCGGTGCGGATCAGCGGATCGAGCGCTGAAAACGCCTCGTCCATCAGCAAAATATCGGGATTAATCGCCAGCGCGCGGGCTAATCCAACGCGCTGGCGCATGCCGCCGGAAAGTTCATCGGGATAAGCATGCGCATAATTTTCCAGGCCGACCTGACGCAGCGCGTCCAGCGCTTTTTCCTGGCGTTCCGCCAGCGGGACGCCAGCTAATTCCATGCCGAAGGCGGTATTATTTAGCACGTTCATATGCGGCATCAGCGCAAACGACTGGAATACCATACTGATTTTATTTCTGCGCACCTCGCGCAGTTCGCTGTCGGATATTTTTGCAATATCGACGCCGTCAATGATTACCTGACCGCGGGTGGGTTCTATCAGACGATTGAGAAGGCGAACCATGGTCGATTTTCCGGAGCCGGAGAGTCCCATGATGACGAATATCTCGCCTTCTTCAATGGCCAGACTGGCGTTTTTGACGCCCAGAGACAGACCGGTTTTCGCCAGAATGGTCTCTTTGCTTTCCCCTTTCTCAATATATTTAAAGGCGCGATCGGGGTTTTCCCCGAATATTTTATACAGGTTTTTTACTTCAAGTTTAATTGCCATGCAGTGATATAATCCTGTTTAATTTATTTTGAAGTTCAGCTTTCCTGGTTAAATTTAAGCGGCTCATACCGTACCATACTGACATTATCTGACAACCCTGGATGGCGATATTCATGGTCAGGGAAGGGGCGCAAACGGCAGAATTTCCAGTGCTCACAAGGGATAAGGGGCCGCTAATTTTTTGCCAGGGCGATCGTGAATTATGGCGATTTGGCGCCGTAAAAAGCAAAATTGCCAGAAAAGAGCGAGCCGAAATGGCGTAATTAGCACGTCATCAGTGCGTCATATTTGCGAAATAAAAAGGTGATTGCTGGCGAAATAGGGGCGGGAAAGAGGGCGATAAAATAAAAATATCGGGCCGCAACGGGCCCGACAGCAGAGGATTAAAAATCCCAGTCTTCGTCTTCGGTTTCGACCGCTTTGCCCATCACATAGGAGGAGCCGGAGCCGGAGAAGAAATCGTGGTTTTCATCGGCGTTAGGCGAAAGCGCGGCAAGGATAGCCGGGTTTACCGTGGTGAGTTCCGCCGGGAACAGCGCTTCATAGCCGAGATTCATCAGCGCCTTATTGGCGTTATAGTGCAGAAAGGTTTTTACCTCTTCCGCCCAGCCCACATCGGCGTAGAGCGCCTCGGTGTAAACGACCTCATTTTCATACAGCGCCAGCAGCAGATCGTAGGCGAACTGCTGCAGCTCCTCTTTGCGCGCGTCGTCCGCCTGCTCCAGCGCTTTCTGGTACTTATAGCCGATGTAGTAGCCATGCACCGCTTCGTCGCGAATAATAAGGCGGATCAGATCGGCGGTATTGGTCAGCTTGCCGCGGCTTGACCAGTACATCGGCAGCCAGAACCCGGAGTAGAAGAGGAACGACTCCAGGAAGACGCTGGCGATCTTTTTCTTCAGCGGATCGTCGGCGCGGTAGTGCGCCAGAATGATGCGCGCCTTGTTCTGCAGCGCCTCGTTCTCTTCACTCCACTGATAGGCGGCGTCTACGTCGCTGGTGTTGCAGAGCGTCGAGAAAATCGAGCTGTAGGATCGCGCGTGCACCGCCTCCATAAAGCTGATATTGGAGAGCACCGCCTCTTCATGTGGTGTCAGCGCATCCGGCATCAGGCCCGGCGCGCCGATAACGTTCTGAATAGTGTCGAGCAGCGTCAGTCCGGTAAAGACGCGGATAGTGAGCTGCTGCTGCTGGCTGTCCAGCGTCTGCCAGGCGGGCAGATCGTTCGAGAGCGGCACCTTTTCCGGCAGCCAGAAGTTACTGGTCAGACGGTTCCACACTTCGAGATCTTTCTCGTCCTGAAGACGGTTCCAGTTAATCGCCTGAATCTGTTGTAGTTGCATAGTTTTCATCACAACGCGCAGGAAACGCAGCCCTGCACCTCCGTGCCCTGTAGCGCCATCTGGCGCAGTCGAATGTAGTAAAGCGTTTTGATGCCTTTCTTCCAGGCGTAAATCTGCGCTTTGTTGATATCGCGTGTCGTCACATCGTCACGGAAAAAGAGCGTCAGCGACAGCCCCTGATCGACATGCTGCGTCGCTTCGGCATAGGTGTCGATAATCGCTTCCGGCCCGATCTGATAGGCATCCTGATAGAGATCCAGGTTCTCGTTGGTCATAAAGGGCGCAGGGTAGTAAACGCGTCCGGTTTTTCCCTCTTTACGGATTTCGATGCGCGACACAATCGGGTGGATGCTTGAGGTCGCATGGTTGATATAGGAGATAGAGCCGGTAGGCGGAATCGCCTGCAGGTTCTGGTTATATAAACCGTGCGTCATCACCGCCTCGCGCAGTGCCTGCCAGTCGGCGCGCGTCGGCAGCGTCATTCCGGCCTCGGCGAACAGGCGCGCCACACGCCCGGTGCGCGGCAGCCAGTCGCGCTCTACATATTTATCGAAGTACGCGCCGCTGGCGTAGGCGGAGTGCTCAAAGCCGTCAAAGCGCTGCCCGCGCTCGCGCGCCAGCTGGTTAGAGGTGCGCAGCGCATAGAAGGTGACGCAGTAAAAATAGAGGTTGGTGAAGTCGAGCGCTTCCGGCGAACCGTAGGCCATTCCCTCGCGCGCCAGATAGCCGTGCAGGTTCATCTGCCCCAGGCCAATGGCGTGCGAACGCTGGTTGCCCTCTGCGACCGACGGCACCGAGCCAATATGACTCATATCGGAAACCGCCGTCAGCGCGCGCACCGCGACCTCTACGGTACGCGCCAGGTCGCGCGAGTCCATGGCGTGCGCGATATTCAGCGAACCGAGGTTGCAGGAGATATCTTTGCCGACGCGGCGATAGCTCAGATCCTCATTGAACTCGCTGGGGCTGTTAACCTGCAAAATTTCCGAGCAGAGGTTGCTCATATTGATACGGCCGGCGATCGGGTTGCTGCGGTTAACGCTGTCCTCATACATGATGTAGGGATAGCCGGACTCGAACTGGATCTCCGCCAGCGTCTGGAAGAAGTCGCGCGGCTGGATCCAGCTTTTACGGATGCGGTCGTCCGCCACCATCTCGTCATACTTCTCGCTGATGCTGATATCGCCGAACGCCTGGCCATAAATCCGTTCAACGTCGTAGGGCGAAAAGAGCGCCATCTGGCGATTCTCCTTCGCCAGCTGAAAGGTAATATCGGGAATGACGACGCCGAGCGAGAGCGTTTTAATGCGGATCTTCTCGTCGGCGTTTTCCCGCTTGGTATCGAGAAAGCGCAGGATATCGGGATGATGCGCGTTGAGCCAGACCGCGCCCGCGCCCTGACGCGCGCCAAGCTGGTTGGCGTAGGAGAAGGCGTCCTCGAGCATCTTCATCACCGGAATAACGCCCGACGACTGGTTCTCGATGCGCTTAATCGGCGCGCCGTTTTCCCGCAGGTTGGAGAGCAGGAAGGCCACGCCGCCGCCGCGCTTGGAGAGCTGCAGCGCTGAATTCACCGCGCGGCCGATCGATTCCATATTGTCTTCGATGCGCAGCAGGAAACAGGAGACCAGCTCGCCGCGCTGCTGTTTGCCGCAGTTGAGGAAGGTGGGCGTCGCAGGCTGGAAGCGGCCGCTCAGCATCTCTTCCAGCAGGGATCGCGCCAGCGTCTCGCTGCCCTGCGCCAGGGTCAGCGCCACCATGCAGGCGCGCTGCTCGAAGGTTTCGAGATAGCGTTTGCCGTCGAAGCTTTTCAGCGTATAGCTGGTGTAGAACTTCCACGCGCCGAGAAACGTCTTGAATTCAAAGCCCCAGGCCGCCGCCTCGTCGTGGAAACGGCACAGGAAGTCGAAGTCGTACTGGTTCAGCACGTCCGCTTCGTAATAGCCTTCCGCGACCAGGTAGCGCAGACGCTCCGCCGCGCTGGCGAAAGAGAGCGTATTAGGCGCGACATGCTGCAGAAAGAACTGGCGCGTCGCTTCGCGATCTTTGCTGAACTGGATGCGGCCATCGGCATCATAGAGGTTCAGCATCGCGTTCAGCGCATGATAGTCGAGCGTTACGCCATTGAGGGTGTCTGTTGTTGCCAAAATTGGGTTACTCCCGCTTTAACCGTGGCGATGTCTTCCGGCGTTCCCATCAGCTCAAAGCGGTAGAGCACAGGAACCTGGCATTTTTGCGCGATAATGTCGCCGGCCAGGCAGTAAGCCTCGCCGAAATTGCGGTTGCCCGCTGCGATCACGCCGCGAATGCCGCGCCGGTTCGATTCATCATTAAGAAAGTGAATAACCTGTCTGGGCACCGCGCCGCGACTGCCGCCGCCGCCATAGCTCGGCACCACCAGGATATAGGGCTGGTGGTGCTGCAGACGCGCGGAGAGGTCGAGAGGAATGCGGCGCGCCGGCAGCCCCAGACGGGCAATAAACCGGTGGGTGTTTTCCGACTGGCTGGAAAAATAGACCAGTGGAAACATGGCGCTACTCTCCTGCCGCCGCAAGCTGACGCAGACCGGCGATTTTGTCCGGGCGGAAGCCGCTCCAGTGCTCGCCATCCGCCATCACCACCGGCACCTGGCGGTAACCGAGCGATTTCAGGCCGTCAACGGCGTCAGGCTGCGCGTCGAGATTGATCAGCTGATAGTCGATGCCATGACGATCCATAGCGTTTTTGGTGGCGCTGCACTGGACACAGTTATCTTTTGTGTAAATAATAATGCGCATGATTCGTATTTCCTTTCTGTCATGGACAAGGTATCTGTGATACGTAAGCGGATGCCTCTGTTTCAGGCTTCGTTGCCGCTCACATCTTGTGTCTGGTTGATAGAAAGAATACTAGATATAGTGGTGTTTAAATTCAAGCGCACCATATATAGATATCTGGGCAATAAATCAGCAAGGGGCGGCTAAAGCCAGGCGACATGCGGTTCGGGGCAGCGCAAAAATTTTTGTAAAGATGGCGGGGCAGGAAAGAGGCGAAAAAAAGCCCCGCTTACGCGAGGCTTAGTGCATTTTAATGGAGATTAACGGCGGCCGACCAGCAGCGCGCCTAACACCAGGCCAACGGCGGCACCGATGCCCACGCCGTACCAGGGTTTATCATGCACGTAGGCGTCCACCTGGTAGCTCGCATCACGCGCCGCCTGGGAAACGCGGTTATGACCGCCGTTCAGCTTCGCGCGCGTCTGCTTCAGCAGCGCCTGCGCCTGGCTGCGCGCAGAGTCCACTTCATCTTTTGCTTCGCTACCGTAGGATTTCAGCAGCGCTTCCAGCGAATCAGCGAGCTCGTTTACATCCTGGTTAACATCAATGTCATCGTTTTTTGTGGTTCGATTAAACATTTTTTCGCTCCCTTTGATTTTGAAAGTAATACTGAGTGTAGACGATACGCGGATAAACGCATCGGCAGGACGGGGGTTTAGGGAAATTCCGAAAGCCGCACGGCGGCGTGCTGTTGTAAGGTTGCGAGGCTTGAAAGAGGAGAGGAAAGAGCATGTATTTACGACCCGATGAGGTAGCGCGCGTTCTGGAAAAGGCGGGATTTGAAGTTGACGAAGTCACGCCAAAAGCTTACGGCTATCGCCGTGGCGACAGCTATGTCTATGTTAACCGCGAAGCCCGTATGGGACGCACGGCGCTGGTGATCCACCCCACGTTAAAAGAGAAGAGTCAGCCGTTTGCCGAACCGGCGTCAGAGATGAAGACCTGCGATCACTACACGCGGTTTCCACTCTATCTGGCGGGCGAGTCGCAGGAGCACTACGGCATTCCCCACGGTTTCAGTTCACGTATCGCCCTGGAACGCTACCTGCAAAGCGTTTTCGGCTGATAGCGGCCAGCCCCGTCAGCGCGGGGCACGGCGCTGTTTTTTATCAAATCCTTATCTTTTATCACGTTGCAATTCCCACCGGCGACGCGTATAACCCTGCCATATAGATGTTTAGACGTCCATACGGATAAAAGATGAGCGAGCAGAAAAACCCGTCACGGGAACACTTTAAGCGCACCATGAAAACGCGCCATCTGGTGATGTTATCGCTGGGCGGCGTAATCGGCACCGGGCTGTTTTTTAATACCGGCTATATCATTTCCACCACCGGCGCGGCGGGCACGCTGCTCGCCTACCTGATTGGCGCGCTGGTAGTGTGGCTGGTGATGGTCTGTCTGGGGGAGCTGTCGGTGGCGATGCCGGAAACCGGCGCGTTCCACGTCTATGCGGCGCGCTATCTCAGTCCCGCTACCGGCTATACCGTCGCCTGGCTCTACTGGCTGACCTGGACGGTGGCGCTCGGCTCCAGCTTTACCGCCGCAGGCTTCTGCATGCAGTACTGGTTTCCGCAGGTGCCGGTGTGGATCTGGTGCCTGCTGTTTTGCGTCGCCATCTACCTGCTGAATATTATCTCCACGCGCTTCTTCGCCGAAGGGGAGTTCTGGTTCTCGCTTGTCAAAGTCGTCACCATCATCGCCTTTATCGTGCTGGGCGCGGCGGCGATGTTCGGCTTTATCCCGCTAAAGGATGGCAGCGCCGCGCCGGGGCTAAGCAACCTCACCCAGCACGGCTGGCTGCCGCACGGCGTGCTGCCGATTATCATGACCATGGTGGCGGTGAACTTCGCCTTTTCCGGCACCGAGCTTATCGGCATCGCCGCGGGCGAAACGGAAAACCCGCAAAAAGTGCTGCCGCTGGCGATCCGTACCACGGTAGCGCGGCTGATCATCTTCTTTGTCGGTACGGTGCTGGTGCTGGCGGCGCTGATCCCGATGGATCAGGCGGGCATCGTCAAAAGCCCCTTTGTGCTGGTGTTTGAAAAGATCGGCCTTCCTTATGCGGCGGATATCGTGAATTTCGTTATCCTCACGGCGATCCTCTCCGCGGCTAACTCCGGGCTCTACGCGTCAGGGCGTATGCTCTGGTCGCTGGCGAACGAGAAGACGCTGCCGCGCTGCTTCGCCCGCGTCAATAAACGCGGCGTGCCGCAGCTGGCGATCACCGTCAGTATGCTGGGCGGCGTGCTGGCGCTGCTCTCCAGCGTTATCGCGCCGGATACGGTATTTGTCGCGCTATCGGCCATCTCCGGCTTTGCGGTGGTGGTGGTCTGGCTCAGCATCTGCGCCTCGCACTATATGTTCCGCCGCCGCCATCTGGCGCAGGGCAGGGCGCTGAGCGAGCTAACCTACCGCGCGCCGCTCTATCCGCTGACGCCGATACTGGGCTTTGCCCTTTGCCTGCTGGCGTGCGTCGGACTGGCGTTCGATCCCTCGCAGCGCATCGCGCTCTGGTGTGGCATTCCCTTTGTGCTGCTCTGCTATGGGGTTTACGCTATTACTCATAAAAAATCGCAGGCTGAGGAGGCCAGAAATGCAGCATAATTCCGTGGCGCAGGCGCTGGCTGAAAGCGACATTCTTATCCTGGACGGCGCGCTGGCGACCGAGCTGGAGGCGCGCGGCTGCAATCTGGCGGACGCGCTCTGGTCGGCGAAGGTGCTAATGGAAAATCCTGAGCTGATCTACCAGGTACACCGCGACTATTTCGCTGCCGGCGCGCGCGTTGCCATTACCGCCAGCTATCAGGCGACGCCGCAGGGCTTCGCCGCGCGCGGGCTGGATGAGGCGCAGTCGCTTCAGCTTATCGCCCGCAGCGTTGAGCTGGCGCGACGCGCGCGCGACGACTACCGCGCTGCCAGCGGCAGCCGGGCCACGCTGCTGGTGGCGGGATCGGTTGGGCCATACGGCGCTTTTCTTGCCAACGGCGCGGAATATCGCGGCGACTACGCGCTGCCGGACGAAGAGATGCAGGCGTTCCACCGTCCGCGCGTACAGGCGCTGCTGGCGGCGGGGGCAGATCTGCTGGCGTGCGAAACGCTGCCTTCTTTTGCCGAAGCGCAGGCGCTGGCCGCGCTGCTGACGGAATTCCCCGGCGCGCAGGCGTGGTTCTCCTTTACGCTGCGCGATGCGGAGCATATCAGCGACGGCACGCCGCTGCGCGAGGTCGCCGCTTTCCTGCAGGCGCAGCCGCAGATTGTGGCGCTGGGCATCAACTGCGTCGCACTGGAGCAGGTGACGCCTGCGCTGACGGCATTGCAGAGCCTGACCAGCAAACCGCTGGTGGTCTATCCCAACTCCGGCGAGCAGTACGATGCGACGACGAAAACCTGGCACTCCGCGCCGTCGGGCTGCACGCTGCATGACCGGCTGGCCGAGTGGCGCGCCGCTGGCGCACGGCTGATCGGCGGCTGCTGCCGCACCACGCCGCAGGATATCGCGGCGATTGCGTAGCGGTGTCAACCGCAATAAAGCGCAGAAAACAGTCGATGCTAAGGCGATTAACGGCGCAAGGGCGGTTTACACTGCCCTTTCAGACTCTTTAGCGGATCCACTCATGAAACAGCGACTTCTTATCCTTGCCGCCGCGCTGCTGCTTAGCGGCTGCGCCTCGATTGTCGGCTCACCAACCCAGGCGGTGCGTATCGACTCTCTGCCGCAGGGCGCGCGCTTTACCGTACAGGATGAGGATGGACGCCCGGTGGCAGAGGGTTACACGCCGCAAACCGTCGAGCTGGCGAAGTCGACCGGCCGCTATTTCGGCAAGAAGCACTATCAGGTGATGCTGGAGAGCCCGGGCTACGTGCCGGTTACGCTGCCGATCGAAGGCAAAGCCAACCTCTGGTATCTGCTCGGCAATATTCCGCTGGGCGGCTTTCCCGGCTGGCTGCTGGTCGATCCCTTTAACGGCGGAATGTACAACCTCCAGCCGGACCATCCGCGCCCCTTCCTCAATCCGGTCGGCGCGCGTAGCTGAGGGCGATTACTGCGCGGTGGGCTTCACCATCGCGCCGCCTGAGCGGAACCTTTCCAGGAACTGGTGCTGGAAAATGCACATGCGGATGGTATTGCGATACTCGCCGTTGATAAAAAATTCGTGCTTCAGCACGCCTTCCGTCTCAAATCCCAGCTTGCTGTAGATGTGGATCGCTTTCTCATTCTCCTGATCGACAATCAGATAGAGCTTATAGAGATTCAGCACGGAGAAGCCGTACTCCATCGCCAGCTTCGCCGCCTGGCTTGCCAGCCCTTTGCCCTGATGCGCCGGATCGATAATGATCTGAAACTCGGCGCGGCGGTGGACATGATTGATCTCCACCAGCTCTACCAGCCCCGCTTTCTGACCGTCGTGCTCTACGACGAAGCGGCGCTCGCTCTGATCGTGAATATGCTTGTTATAGAGATCGTAGAGCTCGACAAACGCCTCATAGGGCTCTTCAAACCAGTAGCGCATTACGCTGGCGTTATTATCCAGCTGGTGTACGAAGTGCAGATCTTCCCGCTCCAGCGGGCGTAGCTTAACCGTCATGGTGACCTCTTTGTTGACAGATTTCGCGCGAGTATAGCGCACAAGGCGCGCCAGCTCGCGCGATCCGTCAGGCGGTGATCTGCTCGACGATGCGGCCCTGCGCCATGCGCGCGGCGCGATCGCACATATGGTCGATTACGTCGGGATCGTGGCTGACCAGTACCATCGTCAGGCCGTCGTCGCGCTTGAGATCGTTCAGCAGATTGAGGATCTCCGCCTGCACCGACATATCCAGCGCCGAGGTCGGCTCATCCAGCAGCAGGATCTTTGGCTCCAGCAGCAGCGCACGCACGATCGCCACGCGCTGGCGCTGACCGCCCGAAAGCTGATGCGGATAGCGCTCCGCCAGCGCCGGATCCAGCCCGACGTGACGGAAGCCCTGATTAATACGATCGTCGATATTGTCGCGGCGCAGCAGCTTCAGCGGCTCCGCCAGGGTGCGACGCAGGCGATGGCGCGGATGCAGCGAAGCGTAGGGGTCCTGAAATACCATCTGCACATCGCGGCGCAGCTGGCCGGTAAACGGCTTGCCCGGCGCGACGTCGCAGCCCGCCAGCGCCATTTTCCCCTGCCAGTGCGGGTTCAGCCCGGCCATCACCCACAGCAGCGACGATTTGCCGCAGCCGGACGGGCCGACCAGACCGAAACACTCGCCGGCGTTGACCTGCAGATCGACCTCATGCACCACGGTGCGGAGTTCATAGCCCTGCTTATGCGAGACGCTGAGCTGCTGAAGATTAATCATGATTCGCCTCCAGCGCAGCGCGGTCCAGCACCGGCAGCGCCTCGCCGTGTGTCGCTTTGCTCGGACGGCATGACCAGAGCGTGCGCGTATAGGGATGGGTGGCGCGCGGCAGATCGGCGGCGGGCAGGGTATCGAGCACGCGGCCTTTGTACATCACCATCACGCGCTCGCAGTGTTCGGAGACCTGCTGCAGATCGTGGCTGATCAGCAGCAGGCCCATATTGCGCGCCTCGACCAGACGGCGGATCAACGCCAGTACCTGATCGCGCATGGCGTGATCGAGCGCCGAGGTCGGCTCGTCGGCGATTAAAAAGGCGGGATCGGCGATCAGCGCGATCGCCAGCATCACGCGCTGGCCCATGCCGCCGGAGAGCTGATGCGGATAGCGCTGCATCAGCTGGCGCGGCTGCGGCAGGCCCACGGCGTCGAGCATCTCGCACACTTTCTCTTTCCGCTCGCTGCGGCTCAGGCGGCGGTGCAGCAGCAGCGGCTCCTCGACCTGCCAGCCGATGGTGCGCGTCGGGTTAAGGGCATATTTCGGGTCCTGCATCACCATCGCCACCGTATCACCGCGCAGCGCGCTCCAGGCTTTTTCGCTCAGGCGCTGCGCGTCGTGGCCAGCCACCTCAAGCTTCTGCGCGTGAAGGCGCAGCGCGGGCGAGAGCAGTCCCATCAGCGCGCGGGCGGTCAGCGACTTGCCGGAGCCCGATTCGCCGACCAGCGCCACGCGCTCGCGGCCGATGCGAAAGCTGATGTCGTCCACCAGCAGCGCGTCGTCGCTGCGGATGCTCAGCGATTCGGCGTGAAGTAACAGATCATTTGGCATGGCGGGTATCCAGTCGGTCGCGCAGGCCGTCGCCTGTCAGGTTAAAAGCCAGGCTGCCGAACAGAATCGCCGCGCCCGGCGCGGCGGCGACCCACCACTGGTCGAAAATCACTTTGCTGCCTTCCGCGACCATCGAGCCCCATTCGGCGGTTGGCGGCTGTACGCCCATGCCGAGGAAGCCGAGACCGGCGGCGGAAAGAATAATGCCGCCGAGGCTGAGCGCGGCGCGCACCACGGCGGTTGGCAGGCAGAGCGGCAGAATATGGCCGAACATCAGGCGCAGCCCGGTGATGCCCTGCATGCGCGCGGCGGCCAGATAGTCACTGCGGCGCAGCGCCAGCGTTTCGGCGCGCGCCTGGCGGGCGAAGGGCGGCCAGCTGGTGAGCGCCAGCGCCAGCGCACCGTTCATCAGGCCCGGGCCGAGCATTGCCACCAGCGCCAGCGCGATAACCAGGTTAGGCAGCGAGAGAAAGATATCGGTAATACGCATCAGCACGCGCTCCGTCCAGCCGCCGAGGTAGCCCGCGGTAATGCCGACCAGCAGGCCGACCGGAATGGTCAGCACCAGGATCAGCGACACCAGCAGCAGGGTTGGCCGCGCGCCGTAAATGACGCGCGAGAGCAGATCGCGGCCGAAGCCGTCGGTGCCGAACCAGTGCTGCGCCGATGGCGGCAGCAGGCGCGCCGAAATCGTCTGCATATTGGGATCGAAAGGCGCCAGCAGCGGCGCGAGCAGGGCGGTCAGCACCAGGATCGCCACCAGCGTCAGGCCGATGGTCAGCGAGGTGACGCGACGGCGGCGACGGCGCGGCCGCACGGTTTCGAGTTCAGAGAGTTGTTGCGTCATCGGGTTCTCGGATCGGTTAACCAGGTTAAGGCGTCTGCCAGGGCGTTAAGCAGTATGAAGCAGGCGCCGATCAGCAGCGTGGAGCCGAGGATGGCCGGTACATCGGCCGAGAAGAGCGCATTGGTCATATAGCGCCCGACGCCCGGCCAGGCAAAAACGGTCTCGGTCAGCACCGAGCCTTCCAGCAGCGTGGCGTAGGAGAGGGCGATGACCGTCACCAGCGTGCCCAGCACGTTGGGAAAAATATGGCGCAGCAGAATGCGGCCGCGACCGGCGCCCTTGGCGCGCGCCAGCGTCACATACTCTTTGCTGCTCTCTTCCAGCAGCGCGGCGCGCAGCAGACGGGTAATGCCCGCCATCGCCAGCAGGCCGAGGATCACCACCGGCAGCCAGAGATGAGCGATAGCGTTGCGGAACATCTCGCGGTCGCCGGAGAGCCAGCTGTCGATCAGCACGAAGCCGGTTTTCGGCTCCAGCGTATAGACATAGAGGTCATCGAGTCGTCCGGGCCCGGCCGACCAGTGCAGTACGGCGTAAAACAGCAGCAGCCCGAGCAGGCCGAGCCAGAATACCGGCACCGAATAGCCGAGCAGGGAGATAAAGCGCGCCACATTGTCGAGCAGGCTGCCCGGCTTCCAGGCGGCGAGCAGCGCCAGGCTAATGCCGAACAGGGCGGCGAATAGCATGGCGCAGGTCGCCAGCTCAATCGTCGCCGGAAAGGTCTGCATCAGATCGTTCGCTACCGGCTGATTAGTGAGACGGGAAAGGCCAAGGTCGCCGCGCGCCAGGTGCTCCAGGTAGCGCCAGAACTGCACCAGCACCGGCTGATCCAGCCCCAGCTCGTGACGCACCTGCGCGTAGGTCGCTTCGCTGGCGTGATCGCCAGCGATCTGCTGCACCGGATCTACTGGCGAAAGGTGGGACAACATAAAGGTAAAGGCCAGCAGCCCGAGCAGCGTCACCAGCAGCGACAGCAGGCTGGTGACGAACCGCGACAGGCGCGGCCAGATATGCCGGGCGAACCCGGCATCGGAGGCTGACTGCGCCATTATTTGCTGACCTGCGAGTAGTAAACCATGTCAGGGTTAATGCCCTGCACGTAGCCTTTCAGGTTGTCGCGCAGCGCGATCAGGTTGCGCGCCTGCAGGCCGATAACGTACGGCGAGCTTTTCAGCACCGATTTCTGCATCGCTTCATAGAGCGCCACGCGCTTCTGCGGATCGCTTTCCGCCGTCGCCGCCAGCACCTGCTTATTCAGCTCAGGGATATGCCAGTCTGAACGGTAAGCGATGGTTTTGCTGCCATCTTCCGGGTTATAGGCGAAAGAGGCGGCGTTGGTGTTGGGATCGAAATAGTCCGCGCCCCAGGCGTTCAGCGTCGCCTGATACTTATGCGCCTTCACGCTGGTGGAGACTTCCGAACTCAGACCCGGCTGCACATTGATCTTCACGCCGCCTTTGGCGAAGCTGCCCTGCAACGCCTGCGCGATATCGAGATAGGGCGGCTGGTTGCTGGTAGAGAGATTGAAGCTGACGTTGGTCAGGCCCGCTTTCTGCAGAATCGCTTTCGCCTTCTCAGGATCGTAGCTGTAAGGCGTGTCGTTGACCGCGCCGAGGAAACCCTTCGGCAGGAAGGTCTGGTGCACGTCGAACTGGCCTTTCAGCAGCTCGCTGGCGATGCCTTTATAGTCGAACAGGTAGCGCGCCGCTTCCCACAGCGCCGGGTTTTTCAGGGTATCGTTGGCGCCGACGTTGAACTGAATATAGTAGAGCGACGCCATTGGAATCGCTTCGGTTTTCACGCCCGCTTTGCCTTTCAGCGCGGCGATCTGATCGGCGCCGAGGTTACGCGCGATATCCGCGTCGCCCTGCTCCAGCAGCAGACGGCGTGCCGCCGGTTCCGGCACGTTTTTAATCAGCACATTTTTCAGCTTCGGCGCGCCCGCAGGCGAAGTGGGATTCGCGGTCAGCAGCACGACCTGGTGCAGCACCACTTTACGGATCTGATAGGGGCCGCTGCCCGCCGAGTTGGTCGCCAGCCAGCCGTTGCCCAGATCGCCGTTTTTCTCATTCGCCTTCACGGTTTTTTCATCGACAATAGAGGAGACCGGTGCTGACAGCAGGCTCAGCACGTAGGTCGGGCTGACGTTGGCGGTCCAGCTAATCTGAACGTGGTTGTCGTCGACTTTCTTCAGAAAGCCGTCAACGTTCTCTTTAGTCCAGCCGAGCTGCGTCAGAATAAAAGAGGGATCGAGGTTAAGCTTCACCACGCGGCCCAGCGAGAAGATGACATCTTCCGGGCGCAGCGGGTTGCCGCTGGCGAAGCGGGCGTCTTTGCGCAGTTCAAAGGTCAGGCTGCGGTTGTCGCTGCCCGGCTGCCAGCTGGCGGCGAGCGTCGGTTTCAGATCTGTCGGATTTTGCGGATCGGACTGGACCAGACGCTGATAAATATTGGTAAAAGCCTGCACGCTGGTCAGCTCAAAGCCTTTGGCGGGATCGAAGCTGTCGGCGTCATCAATGGACTGAGCGATAACCAGCGTATCTTTCGGCGTGACGGCATGCGCGGCAAAGGCGGCTGTCAGCGACATTGCCAACAGGGAAGCGACAGTTTTTTTCATGGTAATTCCTTGCCTTATAAAGTAGTAACGCGAGTGTACGGAAGGGCTTAAAGGAAGAATAGTCTATTATGGGCTAACCTTATGCATTAAAGTTATAAGGCTTGCGCTATGGTTATAAGCGGCAAAAAACCGCGTTTAACAAGTATAGAGAAACAGAACCTCAACAAAGTCTATTTAGCGTTATTTTAATCTTTACCCTTAATGCGACGCGCTTATAATAGCGGCAACTTCCTACTGGAGAATTCACTTGGACAGTCATTCGACATTTTTACAGATACTGGCAAGCTGAATTTTCATGCTGCTTGCCACCCGGCGGGCAGCAATCCTGTTTAATAACGATTGCTTCCTGAATAAGCTTATTCACGATAAGGCGATCGTTATGCTGCTTTTTTCGCACGCTCTGTTTCCTCCTCCTCGCTGCGCGTAGCTGACTGGCTGCGCCCTGCGCCTGCGCTTTTTCGCCGCATCGCTATCCATACGCGGCGAGACGCTTACGCCTGCGGCTTATTCGGCCCTCATGCTACGCATCCTTTTTAATATTTAACTTTTTACGCATGCGTATTTTCGCATGTCGGGATTGCTTTGCCTGTTGCAGGGAGAATTCACTATGTCCGAATTAAAACTGGAAAGCCAAACGCTGGCGAAAAATAGCCGCGGCGCTGCGCGAAACGGCGAAAAAAAATATTTAATCGAGCAGGAAGCGAGCCGCTCCGTTGAGGCGACGCTGGCCAGCTTGCATAGCCAGGCGGCAGGCCTGAGCCAGCAGGAGGCGGAGCGCCGTCTGGCGCAGTTCGGCCCTAACGAAGTAGCGCAGGAAAAAGCGCCGCCTGCGCTGTTGCAGCTGCTGATGGCGTTTCATAACCCCTTTATCTACGTGCTGCTGGCACTGGCGCTGGTGAGTTTTTTCACCGACTACTGGCTGCCGCTGCGCGCGGGCGACGAGGGCGATCTCACCGGCGTCACTATTATCTGCACCATGGTAACGCTGAGCGCCATGCTGCGTTTCTGGCAGGAGTTTCGTACCAACCGCGCCGCGCAGGCGCTGAAGTCGCTGGTCCGCACGACGGCGACCGCCATGCGCGACGGCGCGCCGCAGGAGGTCGCCATGCGCGAGCTGGTGCCAGGCGATATCGTTCTGCTCAGCGCGGGCGATCTGGTGCCCGCCGATGTCCGCCTTATCAGCTCGCGCGATCTTTCCGTCAGCCAGGCCGTGCTGACCGGCGAGTCGCTGCCGGTGGAGAAAGTGGACCTCAGCGCCGATGTGGCGGTAAAAAGCAGCAGCGCGCCAGCGAGCGGCAAGAGTCTGCTGGAGCTGGATAACATCTGCCTGATGGGCGCCAGCGTATCCAGCGGCAGCGCGTGCGCCGTTGTCGTCGCGACCGGCAGCCTGACCTGGTTCGGGTCGCTGGCGAAGTCGCTGGTCGGCAGCCGCGCCCAGACCGCTTTCGATCGCGGCGTCAACAGCGTCAGCATGCTGCTGATCCGCTTTATGCTGATTATGGTGCCGGTGGTGCTGTTTATTAATGGCTTCAGCAAAGGAGACTGGACCGACGCCACGCTGTTCGCGCTGGCCGTCGCCGTGGGGCTGACGCCAGAGATGCTGCCGATGATCGTCAGCTCTAATCTGGCGAAAGGGGCCATGGCGATGGCGCGGCGCAAAGTTATCGTTAAGCGCCTGAACGCGATTCAGAACCTCGGCGCGATGGATCTGCTCTGCACCGATAAAACCGGCACCCTGACGCAGGATGAGATCCAGCTGTCGCACGCGCTTAACTGCGCCGGCGACGAGGATGCGCGCGTGCTGCTGCTGGGCTGGCTGAACAGCAACAGCCAGACGGGAAGCAAAAATCCGATGGATCGCGCGGTAATGCGCGCAGGCGCGATGCAGGTCAGCGAGACGCAGCGCAGCCGCTACCACAAACAGGATGAACTGCCTTTTGATTTCGCGCGACGTCGCCTGTCGGTACTGCTGGAAGATCTGCAGCAGGGCGAGTCGCTGCTGGTCTGTAAAGGCGCTGTCGAAGAGATGCTTGCCGTGTCGACGACGATTCGCCTTTACGGCGAGTGCGTCCCGCTCTGTGACGACCGCCGGGCAATGCTGCAGGCGCTGGCTGAAGAGTATAACCAGCAGGGCTTCCGCGTGCTGCTGGTGGCAACGCGCGCAGGCGACATCGCGCCGCCGCTGGCGCAGGCGGATGAGCGCGAGCTGACGCTGGAAGGGATGCTGACTTTCCTCGATCCGCCAAAAGCGAGCGCTGGCCTGGCGATTCAGGCGCTGCGCGACAACGGCGTGGCGGTCAAAGTGCTGACCGGCGACAACCCGGTGGTCACGGCGCGTATCTGCCAGGAGGTGGGACTGGACGCCAGCGCGATGCTGACCGGCGATGAGATTGAGGCGATGAGCGACGGCGAGCTGGCGCAGGCCGCAGAGCGGAGCAGCCTGTTCGCCAGGCTGACGCCGCCGCAGAAAGCGCGGCTGGTACGTCTGTTTCAGCAGAACGGCCACACGGTAGGCTTCCTCGGCGACGGCATTAACGACGCCCCGGCGCTGCGCGACGCCGACGTCGGGATTTCGGTCGACAGCGCGGCGGATATCGCCAAAGAGTCCTCCGATATTATCCTGCTGGAGAAAGATCTGCGCGTGCTGGAAGAGGGCGTGCTGAAAGGGCGCGAAACCTTCGGCAATATCATCAAGTACCTGAATATGACCGCCAGCTCTAACTACGGCAACGTCTTTTCCGTACTGATCGCCAGCGCCTTTATTCCGTTTCTGCCGATGCTGTCGATTCAGCTGCTGCTGCAGAACCTGATGTATGACATCTCCCAGCTGGCGCTGCCCTGGGACAAGATGGATGCGGAGTTCCTGCGCAAGCCGCGCAAATGGGACGCCAGCAATATCCGGCGCTTTATGCTGTGGATGGGGCCGACCTCGTCGCTGTTCGATATCACCACCTTTGCGCTGATGTGGCACGTTTTCGGCGCCAATCATGCGGGCGCGCAGTCGCTGTTTCAGTCCGGCTGGTTTGTTGAAGGGTTGCTGTCGCAGACGCTGGTGGTGCATATGCTGCGCACGCAGAAGATCCCCTTTATTCAGAGCCGCGCGGCGCTGCCGGTACTGTTGACTACGTTCGGCATTATGGCGCTTGGCATCGGCATTCCGTTCTCGCCGCTTGGCGCGATGGTTGGACTGGCGCCGCTGCCGCTCGCCTATTTCCCCTGGCTGGTGGCGACGCTGTTCGGCTACTGCCTGGTGGCTCAGGGAATGAAACGGATCTATATCCGCCGCTTCGGTCAGTGGTTCTAGGAGGGCGGCAATGAGAAGGGTAAGGCTCGATCGGGCGTTTATCGGCGTGGCTGTTATCGCCATTGCGCTGATTTTACTGACGGTCATTGTACGCTAAATCATCGGCGGCGAGGCGACTCGCCGCTTTTCCATTTTTTAGCCCGTTTCTGTGGTTAAGAATGGTCTTAAATTTCTCCTCTGCAAACTCCCCTGTATCCGCGCTCACCGCTCCGGTTTTATTACGAAAACCGGTAAAATCCCCTAAACATTCAGCTTAAAAAATCAGCAAACGAAAGTTGTCGCTAACAGTAAATTATGGGTAATATGCGGCCACTTTTACCTGAGTTAACATAATTTACGATTACTTTACGTGACAGGGATTGTCGGATGGTTTTCCAGCATAAATGTATTCTTTTCTCCGTCGCTCTGCTGAACGGCGCGTTTTTTACCGCACAGGCCACCGCCGCAGAGGCGCTGCCTGACGGAAATGACCAGCTACGCCTCCAGCAACAGCGCCAGCAGGCGCTGGAGCGCCAGATTGAACCGAAAGCGCCGGATGTGCGTCTTTCGCCGCCGTCTTCCAGCTTCGGCAGCATCGTTTTTCCCGCTGAACGTCCCTGTTTCACCATCGCGCGCGTCGAGCTGCAGGGGCAGCAGGCGCTGCCCCGCTGGCTGCCGCTTAACCGCATCGCCAGCCAGGCGCAGGGGCGCTGCCTGGGGGCGAAAGGCATCAACCTGCTGATGAGCACGCTGCAAAACCGGCTGGTGGATCACGGCTATGTCACCACGCGCGTGCTGGCGCCGTCGCAGGATCTCAACAGCGGCGCGCTGCGTCTGGTGATCGTGCCGGGCTACGTGCGCGAGGCGAAACTGACGCCGGAAAGCGACCACTATCTCTGGCTCTACAGCGCCTTTCCTGCTCATGCGGGCAACCTGCTTGATTTGCGGGATATCGAACAGGGGCTGGAAAATCTGCAGCGCCTGCCGACTGTGCAGGCGGATATGTCGGTGGTTCCCGGCGAACAGCCTGGCGAAAGCGATATTCAGGTGCGCTGGCAGCAGAAAAAGATGTGGCGCGTCGGCGTCTCGCTGGATGACTCCGGCACCCGCAGCACCGGCCGTTATCTGGGCGGCGTGACGCTTTCGCTCGACAACCCTTTTGCGCTGAGCGATCTCTTGTATCTGTCGGCCACGCACGACCTGCAGGGCCAGGGCGGCAAGGGCAGCAAAAACCTCACCGGCCACTATTCGGTGCCGTTCGGCTACTGGATGTTCTCCGCGACGGGCAGCGATTACGACTATCACCAGACGGTGGCCGGACGTAATCAGGATTATCGCTACAGCGGCAAAAGCAAAAGCCTCGATGTCCAGCTCAGCCGCGTGCTGCACCGCAGCGGCACGCAGAAAACCTCCTTTACCTACGACGTGCTGACGCGCGAAAGCCGCAACTATATCAACGACACCGAAGTGCAGGTGCAGCGGCGACAGACCGCCGCCTGGCGTATCGGTCTGCAGCATCGCCACTACATTCAGCAGGCTACGCTGGACGCGGGCATCAGCTATCAACGCGGCACGCGCTGGTTTGGCGCGCAGCCTGCGCCGGAGGAGTATTTCGGCGAGGCGACGGCGCTGAGCAAAATCGTGCAGCTTAATGCGCAGTTCAATCTGCCGTTTACGCTTGGCGATCAGCATTTTCGTTACAACATGCAGTATCTGCGCCAGATGAGCAACACGCCGCTTACGCCGCAGGAGCAGTTCGCTATCGGCAACCGCTGGACGGTGCGCGGCTTCGACGGCGAGCGCACCCTTAACGCCAGCCGCGGCTGGTATGTGCGCAACGATATCGCCTGGAGCACGCCGCTGCCCGCGCAGGAGTTCTACCTGGGCGCGGATTACGGCGAAGTCGGCGGCGCTGGCAGCGAACTGTTAACCGGCCAGCATCTGGCAGGCGGCGTGGCGGGGCTGCGCGGGCAGGCGTTCAACACCGGCTATGACCTGTTTATCGGCACGCCGTTCTCCAGACCGGATGGCCTGCGCACCAGCTACGTCACGCTCGGCTTCAACCTTAACTGGAGCTACTGAGAGGCCGACATGCGCGCAGGACAATATGAGATTAAATCGCCGCTGATCCTCGGTGGCGACGAGAGCGAGGCGGAGGTGCTGGGCGCCGCCGTCTGGCTGTGGATACATTCGCCGCTGCACCGCGACGCGCCGCTGCATGCGCTGCCGACGCTGCTGCTGCCGATTATCAAACAGCAGCAGTATGTTCTGGTGGCGGAGGCGGGCCAGCCGGTGTTTTTCTTTAGCTGGGCCTGGCTGAACAGGGAGACGGAAGCGCGCTATCTCACGCTGCCCGCCATCCATTTTCCGCCTGAAGACTGGAACAGCGGCGATCGCATGTGGTGCTGCGACTGGATCGCGCCCTTCGGCCATACGCTGGCGATGAGCCGTCTGGTGCGCCGCGACCTCTTTCCTCACGCCTGCTGGCGGGCGCTGGATCATCGCGGAGAGCAGCGCGGCAAGCGCGTGTTTAACTTTCATGGCGGCAGCGTCAGCCATGAGGCGGCAAAACGCTGGCAGCAGCAGCATCCGCTCGCCGTGGAGCTGCCACAAATCTGATAAGGACATTAGATGAACAGAAACCTGTACCGAATCATTTTCAACAAAGCGCGCGGCATGCTGATGGTGGTGGCCGATATTGCCCGTTCGGGCCGCGCGGGCAGTTCCCGCTCCTCCGGCGTGGGCCATACCCTGAGCCGCCTGATCGGCAAAGTCGGGGCGCTGAGTTTTAGCCTCTGGCTGGCGATGGGCGTGATACAGCCCGCCAGCGCCGCGATCGTGGCGGACGCGCAGGCGCCTGGCGGACAGCAGCCGACCATTATCAACAGCGCCAACGGCACGCCGCAGATCAATATCCAGACCCCCTCCGCAGGCGGCGTTTCGCGCAACAGCTACAGCCAGTTCGATGTCGGGCAGCAGGGCGCCATCCTGAACAACTCGCATAAAAACGTGCAGACCGAACTGGGCGGCATGGTAAGCGGCAACCCCTGGCTCGCCAGAGGCGAAGCCAAAGTGATCCTCAACGAGGTCAACTCGCGCGATCCCAGCCGCCTGAACGGTTTTGTGGAGGTGGCGGGACAAAAAGCGGAGGTGGTGATCGCCAACCCGTCCGGCATCACCTGCAACGGCTGCGGTTTTATCAACGCCAACCGCGCCACCCTGACCACAGGCCAGGCGCAGATGAATAACGGCAACCTCACCGGCTTTAACGTCGAGCGCGGAGAGGTGGCGGTCGAAGGCGCAGGGATGGACAGCTCGCGCCAGGACTACACCGACATTATCGCCCGCTCGGTAAAAATCAACGCCAGCGTCTGGGCTAACGACCTGAAGGTGACTACCGGCCGCAACCAGGTGGATGCGGCGCATCAGCAGGTAACGAAACAGAGCGACGATCCCGCCTCGCGCCCGCAGATGGCGCTCGATGTCTCCAGCCTTGGTGGCATGTATGCCGGAAAAATTCGTTTGATTGGCACCGAAGCGGGCGTCGGCGTACGCAACGCCGGCAGCATCGGCGCGCAGGCGGGCACCGTCGTGATCAGCGCCGACGGACGTATTGAGAACAGCGGCAGCATACAGAGCAGCGGCGAGCTGCAGGTTGCCGCCAGCGAGGGCGTCAGCAACAGCGGCGCGATCTTCTCCGGCGGCAACGCCACGCTCTCCAGCGCGGCGGAGGTAGCGAACAGTGGCTCTGTTGCCGCACGCAATAACCTCACGCTTCAGGCAGCCAGCCTGAACAGCACCAAAGAGAGCATCCTCGCCGCTGGCGTGCAGAGCGACGGCAAGATCGGCGACTCAGGCGATCTGACGCTCGCTACCTCAGGCAAGCTGACCGCGCAGGGGCAGAACCTGGCGGGCGGCGACCTGGCCGCGCGCGGGCAGGGGCTGGATCTCAGCGGCAGCCGGACGCAGGGAAAAAATATCACCCTCGACGCCCGCGACAGCGATCTGGTTACGCGCAACGGCGCTATCGCCGCGCAGCAGCAGCTCAGCGCCAGCACCGGCAAGCGGCTGGATAACGACGGCGGCACGCTGACGGCGACTAAGCTCGATCTGCACGCTCACGATCTCTCCAGCCAGCAGGGGCAGATCACGCAAACCGGCGGCGATGATCTCTCGCTGACGCTGCAGGGCGACCTGAATAACCGCGGCGGGCGTATTGCGACCAACAGCGGCAATCTGACTCTTAGCGCTGACACCCTGGATAATCAGTCCGGCGATATTACCCATGCCGGCAGCGGCACGCTGGCGGTTAACGCACGCAGCCTGCAGGGCAGCGGCGGCAGGCTGATCTCGAACGGCCAGCTCAGCCTGCGCGGCAGCGAGCTTAACCTTGATAACGGTACCACTTCCGCTCAGCAGATCGATGCTGACGCCGACAGCCTGTCGAACCGCCAGGGCCAGATAGTGCAGAGCGGCAGCGGCGCGATGCGTTTGCATACGCGCGGCGCGCTCGACAATGAAGGTGGCCAGCTGGCGGCCAACGGCGATATCGATCTCAGTGCGGCGGCGCTCAATAACCGCTCCGGCACCCTCGTCGCCGCGCAGCAGGGCAGCCTGACGGCGCAGGTAAGCGGCACGGTGGATAACCGCCAGGGCGAAGTGGCGGCGAGCCGCAACGTCACGCTAAACGCCGAGCGGCTGGACAACAGCCAGGGCAAGGTGACCGCAGCGACGGGCAGCGGCAGCATTACGACGCAGCAGGCGCTGGCGAATCAGGCTGGACGCCTCGAAGCGCAGCAGGATTTTACCCTCAATGCCGCCGGGCTGGAGAATCAGGGCGGCAAGCTGCTCGGCGATAACCTTACGCTGGCGCTGGGCCAGAACGCGCTGGATAACCAGAACGGCGTTATCGCCGCCACTGGCGCGTTGCGCAGCGACAGCGGCGCGCTGAATAATGACGGCGGGCTGCTGCAGGCAGGTGGCGATCTGCTGCTCGATACGCATGGCGCGCGCCTGAGCAACCAGCTGAGCGGCGACAGCGGCGGCATACTCAGCTCCGGCGCGCTGACGCTGCGCAGCGGCGAACTGGATAACCGCCAGGGGATGCTGGCGGGCGGCGGCGATACGCAGCTGACTACCCAGGGGCTCAATAACAGCGGCGGCACGCTGGTGGGCAAGCAGCGCCTGCAGATCAGCAGCGACGGCGCGCTGACCAACGACGCGGGCCTGCTGCAGTCGGGCGGCGATGCCAGCATCGACACCCACGGCTATGCGCTGAGCAACCGCGACAGCGGCAGCAAGGGCGGCATCAGCAGTCTGGGCGCGCTTACCCTTAACGCAGGCGCGACCGACAACCAGCAGGGCTTTATCGCCAGCCAGGGTGACCTTCTTTTCCAGGGCGCGGAGCTGGCGAATCAGCACGGCACCCTGGCTTCACAGGCGGGGCTTTCCGCCGCTGCGGAGACTATCAACAACCAGAGCGGGACGATTAAAGCGGGCCAGGGGCTGACCCTGAGCGCGACACAGTTGCTGGATAACCAGAACGGCGTTATCGGCGCGGGCAAGGCGCTGCGCGTGACCGCCGGAGAGCTGCTCAACGGCCAGGGCACGCTGGCGAGCGGCGAGACGGGCCAGCTGGATTTCGGCGTGCTGGATAACCGCGACGGGCAGGTGGCGGCGCAGCAGGCGCTGACGCTGCGCGGCGGCACGCTGAACAACAGCGACGGCGGCCTGATCCAGAGCGGCGATCGCCTCGATATCGGCGTGGACACGCTGCTCAACCAAAACAGCGGCGACAAAGGCGGCCTGACCAGCCAGGGCGATATGGTTATCGCCGCAGAGAAAATGGATAACGCGCAGGGTCTGGCCCTGAGCGGAAAAGCCTTGCAGCTGGATGCAGGCGGGTTAAATAATGCGGCTGGTACGCTGGTAGCGCAAAACCAGCTCCGCCTCGCCACACAATCCGCACTCAATAACCGGGCAGGCCTGCTGCAGGGCGGTAGCGTGCTTGTTGACAGCAACGGTCAGGGCATCAACAACGAAAACGGCACGCTCTACAGCCTGGGCGATCTGCGCCTGCAAAGCGGCGATCTCGACAATCAGGCCGGTACGCTGGGCGCGAAGGGCGACCTTACGCTGCAAAGCGGCGAGCTGGATAACCGCAATGGCGGGCGCGTGGTCAGCGAACAGGCGGCCAGCCTGAATGCCACGCATCTGGATAACCGCGGCGGGCAGATCCAGAGCATCGGCGATCTGCTGCTGTCGAGCGCGCAGGGCGCGATAGATAACGCCGCCGGGCTTATCCGCAGCGGCGCGAACGCCGTACTTAACGCGCTGCAGCTGAACAATCAGGACACCCAGGGCGCGCAGCAGGGCATTGAAGCGGCGAATATCGAGATCAACAGCGGCAGCCTGGCTAACCAGCGCGGCGCGCTGCTGGCCGATAAGCAACTGACCATCAACAGCACCGGCCCGATCGACAACAGCAGCGGGCAGATAAGCGCCGGAGAGGCGTTATCGCTTCAGGGCGACGGTCTGACGCTGACCAACAGCGCGGGCGTCGTCAAAGCGGGCCGATCGCTGGCGATCCGTGCCGATCGCATCGGCGGCGACGGGCAGCTGCTTTCCCTCGGCGATATCACGCTGGTCAGCCAGCAGAGCCTGAACAACAGCGGCGAGATGATCGCCAACGGCAACTTTAACTTCACCACGCCAGGCGACGTCACCAACAGCGGCAAGCTGCTGGCGGGCGGTAAGCTGGATCTGCGCGCCAGTAATCTGCTGAACGCCGCCAGCGGCGAAATCAACGCCGGGCAGGACTGGCTGACGCTGAACGGCCAGCTAACCAACTACGGCCTGATCGACGGCAAACAGACGCTGTTAAAGGCTGGCACCTTAACCAATATCGGCAGCGGCCGTATCTACGGCGATACGGTGGGCGTGCAGGCTGGTGTCTTCAATAACCTGGCGGAAAACGGCACCGCCGCCACGCTGGCCGGACGCGAGCGGGTCGATATTGGCGTCCAGACGCTGAACAACCGCGATCACGGCCTGATCTACAGCGCAGGGGATATGGCGCTGGGCGGCGAACTGGATGCCGACGGGCTGGCGACCGGCAAGGCCGATACCATCAACAACCACAGCGCGACCATTGAGTCGGCGGGCGATATGCTCCTTACCGCCGGACAGATCAATAACGTCAACGATCATTTCAGCACCGAGCTGGCGACCGTTTCCACGGAGGCGATCACTGAGTATCAGCAGTCGGGTGATACGGTGCGCTGGAAAGCGGGTGAAGAGGGCGTCTTTGTCGATCGCAACTCCGCTGACTCGCTGCGCAACCTCAACACGCCGGGCAAAACCGGCAGCAACCACGACCGCTTCACCCAGTATGACTACACCCGCACGGTGCAGGAGACGCAGATTGCCGAAAGCGATCCGGCGAAGATTATCGCGGGCGGCAATATGACGGTGAACGCCGATAAGGTGTTCAACGATAAAAGCCAGATGGTGGCGGGCAATACGCTGACGATGAACGCGGGCGAGCTGGATAACGTCGAGGTGGCAGGCCAGCGCATCACGACCGACGTTGGTAAGTCCACCCGCTACTACCGCATCCGCCATAAAGGCGGTGACAGTCAGGGCAAAAAAACCTCGGCCTATACGCCGCCGGACGTGATTGAGACGATTGCGCTGAAGCCGAGCCAGCTGGTCGATCACGGCGACATCAGCGGCAGCCCGGTCACGATTGCGCCGCAGAGCGCGCAGGGAACCAACGCGGTTATCGGCCATACCGGCAGCGTCAGCGCCGCCGTGGCGGGCAGCACGCTTTCGCCTGACCTGCAGAACGTTGATACCGGCACGCTGCCAGGCATTGCTGCCGCCGCGCTCAAGCCGGGCCAGCGCTTCGAGGTCGCCAGCAGCGTTACGCCGCAGCAGGGAGAAGCGGCGCGCGTGGTGCGCATCGTCGGGCCGGATACGCGCCTGCCGGATAACAGCCTGTTTAAGACCAACCCGTCGCCCGACGGCAAATATCTGGTAGAGACCGATCCGCGCTTCACCCAGGAGAAGCAGTGGCTGAGCAGCGACTATATGCAGGACGCGCTGACGCAGAACAGCGATAGCGTCATGAGGCGCCTCGGCGACGGTTTTTACGAGCAGCGCCTGATCCGTGAGCAGGTAATCAACCTGACGGGCCAGCGCTATCTGGAGGGATACAGCAACGACGAAGAGCAGTATAAGGCGCTGATGAACAACGGCATCGCCTTTGGCAAGCAGTACAACCTGACGCTCGGCGTGGCGCTGACGCCGGAGCAGATGGCGCTGCTGACCGAGGATATCGTCTGGCTGGTCAACGCGCAGGTCCGCCTGCCGGACGGCTCCAGCCAGACGGTACTGGTGCCGCAGGTTTACGCGCGCGTGCAGCCGGGCGATGTGGACGGCAGCGGCGCGCTGATTGCGGGCCGCAACCTCAACCTGAACCTGGGCGGCGGGCTGTTTAACAGCGGCACCCTGGCCGGACGGGAAGTAGTGAAGCTGAGCGCCGACAACATCACTAACCTGGCGGGCACCATTAAAGGCGCGAGCGTGGATCTTAACGCCCGCACCGATATTAATAACATCGGCGGCGCGATCCAGGGCACCGACGCGCTGCTGGCGAACGCCGGGCGGGATATCAACGCCGTCAGCACCACGCGCAGCGTCGAGAGCCAGAACGGCGATAACAGCTTTGCGCGCACCAGCGTCGACAGCGTGGCGGGCATGTACGTGCAGGGCGACGACGGCAGGCTGATCCTGCAGGCCGGGCGCGATATCAACCTGACGGCGGCGCAGGTGGTCAACAGCGGCGAGGAGAGCCAGACGGTGATCCATGCGGGCCGCGACCTCAGTCTTAACACCGTCACTACCGCAAGCCGCGACGATATCGTCTGGGACGCAGACAACAGCCTGAAACAGGGCAACACGCAGCAGGTCGGTAGCGAAGTGGTGGGCAAAGGCGATGTTAGCCTGCTGGCGGGCAACGATCTGAACGCCAGCGCCGCCACCCTCTCGGCGGACGACGCGCTGGCGCTTACCGCCGGCCACGACGTGACGCTTCTCAACGGCGAGAACACTAAGGATCTGGATGAGCGCTACAAGGCGACCGGCAGCAGCGGCTGGCTGTCGAAAAGCACTCTCAAGACGCGCGATCAGATTTCGCAGCAGACGGCGCAGGGCAGCGCGCTGAGCGGCGACAGCGTCACGGTCGCGGCGGGCAACGACCTGCGCGTGCAGGGGAGCCAGGTTACGGGCACCAACGACGTCGTCCTGCAGGCGGGCAACGATCTCAGCATCCTGGGCGCCACGGAGCGCAACAGCGAACAGCATCTGTCGCAGGAGAAAAAGAGCGGGCTGTCAGGCACTGGCGGCATCGGTTTCAGCATCGGCTCGCAGAGCCTGAAAACCACCGAGACGGGGCAGGATCTGACCAACCAGGGCAGCACCGTCGGCAGCGTTAACGGCAACGTGACGCTGGAGGCGGGCAACCGCCTTGACGTTACCGGCTCTGAGCTTATCGCCGGTAAAAACCTGACGCTGGATGGCCGGGAGGTGAGCATTACCGCAGCGGAGAACCAGAGCAGCCAGACGCGCAAGGTGGAGCAGAAAACCTCCGGCCTGACGCTGGCGCTCTCCGGTACGGTGGGCAGCGCGCTGAATACGGCAACGCAGACGGTGCAGGAGGCGAAGTCCGCCGACAGCGGACGGCTGGCGGCGCTGCAGGCCACTAAAGCCGCGCTCAACGGGGTAGAGGCGGTGCAGGCCGCGCGCCTGGCGGCGGCGCAGGGCAACAGCCCACAGAACAGCAACACCATCGGCATCAGCCTCTCTTACGGCAGCCAGTCCTCCACCTCGACCCAGAACAGCGAGCAGCGCACCGCCCAGGGCAGCAGCCTGACGGCGGGAGATAACCTGAGCGTGGTGGCGCGGGGCAGCGGAGTGCAAGGCGCTGACGGCGACCTGAAGGTGCAGGGCAGCCAGCTGCAGGCCGGCAAGGACGTGCTGCTGTCGGCGAACCGGGACCTCAGCCTGCTTTCGGCGGAGAACACCTCGTCGCTGGAGGGCAAAAACGAGAGCCACGGCGGCACCCTTGGCGTGGGCGTCGGGGCTGGCCAGGGCGGCTGGGGCTTCAACATTTCCGCCAGCGTCAACAAGAGCAGGGGCAGCGAGCAGGGCAGCGGCGTCACCCATACGGAGACCCAGGTGAGCGCGGGGAATCAGGTGACGATGGTGAGCGGGCGCGACACCCTGCTTCAGGGCGCGCAGGTAAGCGGGGAGAAGGTGAAGGCGGACGTGGGCCGCAACCTGACGCTGGCGAGCGAGCAGGACAGTGACCGCTACGACTCGAAGCAGCAGAGCGTCAGCGCGGGGGGCAGCTTTAACATCGGCTCGATGACCGGCTCGGCGAGCCTGAGCGCCTCGCGGGACAAAATGCACAGCAACTGGCAGAGCGTGGAGGAGCAGACCGGCATCTTTGCGGGCAAGGGGGGCTTTGACGTCACGGTCGGGGAGCACACGCAGCTGGACGGGGCGGTTATCGGCTCTACCGCCGCGGCGGATAAAAACCGGCTGGAGACGGGCACGCTCGGGTTCAGCGACATCGAGAACCGGGCGGATTACAAAGTAGAGCACCAGAGCGCGGGCATCAGCACCGGCGGAAGCATTGCCGGTCAGTTTGCCGGGAATATGGCGAACGGGCTGCTGGTGGGAGCGAACCACAGCGGCAGCGACAGCTCGACGACGAAGGCGGCGGTAAGCGAGGGGGCGATAGTTATCCGCGACGGGGAGAAGCAGACCCAGGACGTGGGCGGACTGAGCCGGGACGTTGAGCACGCGAACCAGACGCTTTCCCCGATATTCGACAAAGAGAAAGAGCAAAACCGGCTGCAGGAGGCGCAGCTGATAGGGGAGATTGGGAACCAGGCGGCGGATATTGTCAGAACCCAGGGGCAGATAGCGGCGACAAAAGCTGCGAATGAACGGATGAAGAACGTTACGCCGGACCAGCTGAAGGCAGCGGAAGCCGAATGGCGGGCGGCACATCCGGACAAAGAGCCGAAGGCGAGCGACATCAGCGGCCAGGTCTATCAGACCTTCTATAACGAGGCGTTTAACGCGAGCGGGTTAGGCACCGGCAGCACCATCCAGCAGGGCATTCAGGCCGCGACGGCGGCGGTGCAGGGCCTGGCGGGCGGCAACCTGGCGCAGGCGGCCAGCGGGGCGGCAGCGCCTTACCTGGCGGAAGTTATTCACGCCATGACCACCACGAAGGACGCAAACGGCAACGACGTGGTGAACGTCCAGGCGAACCTGATGGCCCACGCGGTGGTGGGCGCGGTGACGGCCTACGCGGCGGGCAACAGCGCGGTCGCGGGGGCCTCAGGCGCGGCGATGGGCGAGTATATCGCGCAGCAGATGTATCCGGGAGTTAAACGCGAGGACCTGACGGAAGATCAGCGTCAGACGATAAGCACGCTGGGGACGCTGGCGGCAGCGCTGGCAGGCGGGGTGACCGGGGACAGTACGGCAGGTGCGGTAGCGGGTGCGCAGGCCGGGAAGAATGCGGTTGAGAATAACTGGTTGCATGAAGATGAGGCTCGTCAGCTTGATAAAGAAATGCAGGAATGCAAAAAATCAGGCGGTGACTGTAATATGGTTGTCGAGAAATACATTGAAATCAGCAATAAAAACAGCCAAGAACTTAAGGATGCTTGTAATGGCGGTGGTGTTACCTGCGTGACATGGGAGGAGTTAATACAGGCCGATACTAATGTCGCCCGTGATGAAAATCCTGGCCAGTTCCGTCTGAGTGAAAAACTTAAAGATCCGTCTGCGGCAGCGCTAGTGAATTACCTTAATGGAACAGATCTTAAATTCCTTAAGGATAATATTACTACAAGCGACCGTGTTATGGCTGTGGTTATGGATCCAACTTCATGGCCTACTTTGGTTATGGGAGGCAAGGCAATAATGACCAATGCTGTCAATAATACTAAAGAGCAGCTTATTGCGGTAGGCGTAGGTGTAGCTGCCGGTGCGGGTATCCAGTATGGAACTACGGGCGAAGTAAAATTATCAGACGTGATTGGGTCCGGTATAATTGGTGCCATTACGGCAGGTAAAGGTTATAACCCGACAATGGCGTGGAATGCGGCAGGCGGTTACTATCAAGCAGAAATTAGCGGGGATGATCCCTTTATGGCGGCACTGCTGAGCAAAGCTGGTGCATCGGCTGGATATGCGACTGGCAATGTTATTAAAGTGCCGATGGATAAAATACTCAATCCTGTATCCAAACAATATGAATGGGTGCCGACTGGCGTATGGACGATCACGAAACCTGTATCGCAGCATCCTTTACCATCAGTCGCCGGGAATATTGGCGATTCTATTACATCAGGTCTGGTGCCAAGTTATTTAGAGAAGAAAGAGGAAGCTAATAAATGACAAAGAGTCTTATAGTGCTAATTAAGGTTTTTTTGCTGCTATTATTAGCTATGAGTTTTATAGTTTCAGCTTTCTTCTTCTTTTTTGAAGGGCTGAATTATTTAACTGAAGGTGTCTTTTGTTTTGATAAACTATGGCGTGGCTTAAAAGGTGCTATGTTTGGCGCTATTCCTGCAAGTCTTATTTTATGGTTTTTTTATTACCTTTTGCCTTTATTTAAGAAGTGATCTGTTTTAATTAAAATAGAGATTGGTTACAACAGAGTAGAAAGATTTTTATCTGTTCTTATTCAACAGCCCGTCCTGCACGGGCTGTTGTTAAAATCTACTGAAAACGCTGTTATATACGATATCCGCTATTCCTTAAGGATAAAATCGCACAGGCGACCGTATCATAGCTGTAGTTATGGGCCCGAATTCATGGCCTACCTTGGTTATGGGAGGCAAGGCAATAATGACCAGTGCTGTCAACAATACTAAAGAGCAGTTTATTGCGGTAGGCGTGGGGTCAGAGTCAGGTGCAGGTATCCAATACGGAACAACGGGAGAAGTAAAATTATCAAACATGACTGGTTCAAGTCTAAGTGGTGCCATCACGGCAGGTAAAGGTTATAAGCCCACAATGACGTGGAATGCGGCAGGGGGGGTATCAGGCTGAAATCAGCGGTGATGATCCCTTTATGGCAGCACTACTGAGCAAGGCTGGTGCATCGGCTGGTTATGCGGCAGGTAACGTTATTAAAGTGCCAATGGATAAAATATTTAACCCTGTTTCAAAACAGTATGAATGGGTGCCGACAGGCGTATGGACAATAACTAAACCAGTACCGCAAAGTTCAGTACCATCAGTAATGGGGAATTTAGGAGATACTTTTGTTTCAGGCGCAACCGGGGATGCTTTGAATAAAACCGTATCTGGAGGTGAAAATGAAGAAAAATGAAAATCGAAAATCCATAGGGGCGTTGTTCTTTTTGTGCTTTTATACATGTTTAGCTTTGGTTTTTATTGGGGCGTTTTCTTATCTTTTGCGAGGTTGGTTACTTTGGGATTTTAATAAGCCATTCCTTTTTGGAAAAGAAGAGATTGCTATAGTATTAAAAATTAGTTTACTGGGAGTCCCGACAGGATTTGTGTTTTGGGTTTTTGATATCCGTTAGGACTGTAATTATTTACGGCCATTGCAAATGTGGCGAAGAATCATGACTCATGAACAGCAGGGCAGACACGGTAGGGATGGCAGACCGAGAAGCTCTATATAAAGCTGGGGGCCTGTTCGCTTAGTCCCTGAATACTGTTAAAAAATTTTCGCATATTGTACTGTGCTATAACCGTTGTTTAGTAAAGACATAAACGAGAATCAATTTTCATTATAAAATGGAGGTTTTTATGAAATTCGCAACAGTAACCGCCTTTTCTTTAATTTTAACCGGATGCGCTGGCAGATGGGGACAAGTGCCCTATATACCACCATCAGATACCGATAAAAATATTGCAAAAATAAGGCTGATAGGAAATCCCGTTGGCTTTACCATTTCACAATATGGTGGAAAAGAAGCTAATGTAGACAATAGTAAAGTTGTGATATTTAAATCAAGTACTGATATTGGATTGCCAAAATATAAAAGCTTTCCTGATAGATATAAAGAAACATATTTCGAGACGAAGTTGCATGCGGGAACGCCTACAAGTATAGGCTATTACTTTGCCAGATGTAGCATTTCTTATGATTTTCTTCCGCAAGCAAATGAAATCTACGAATTCAGGATAAATTTCTCTGATCGCTCTGGTTATTGTATTTTATATGGTACGCATATGAAATACGACAAGGTAAACGATGTTTATGTAGAAGAACCTGTGGAGAGATTAAAATGATTTTTATAACTCCCAAGAAAATAATGGCATGTTTTATATGTTTAATGTTAAATGCTTGTGCTGGCGATATTGATCGGACAAAAGAAGGATCGGTGTCGAATTTTTCAGAAAGGCAAATCAAAGAAAAGATTGTGGTTGGGCAGTCTACAAAGAGAGATGTCCTAATGTTACTTGGTCGACCAACTACACCTCTGGATTATAATGGAGGTAATAACTGGGTTTATTTTTCCGATATAAAAGACAGAAGGATTTATTTTCTCATACCTGTTTTTTTAGATGAGAAAGTTGTGCTTGGTTTGAAATTTAATGATAGTAATATTGTTGAGAAAATGGAATATAGCAGGAAATAACCTTATCCAATATTAGGCTAAAATAGTCTTGGCTAGAAAGTTCAGCCTGGAAATGACTATTAACATGCTTCATCTTAAAGAGGCTGGCGTTGAGGCCAAGAGAGGAGGTGTCTCCTTTGACCGAGACGTCAGCTTTGTTACGGGTATGTTAGCTACCAGAGCTGGCGGAGTCTGAGTAAGTATCACAACCTTATGAAATTAAGGCCTTTTACCCAATTCAACTTTGGTTTGTATACCTAAACGTGTACCAATTATTGGATCTCACACCCCTTAACGGCATGGCAAGGATAACGAATGCCCAGCGCTAAATCCAAAATAAAATGATTTTAGGGAAAAGTGTTCACAGTGTTCATTTTTGGTATTTATGTATTAAATTCATTGACTTAAGTGGTGAGCGGTTTGATACGGGATCTACACTAGTGTGTACTAAAAGTGATCACCTTGTTTGGGACAGCAAGAATGGGCTAAGGCGGTACGTGTAGATGGATTCTCAAGTAGCTAACATACATAGCTGTGCTGATTAGGTTGCATGGGAACACATCGAAAAGATTTTTTCTTTTCTAAGAAATAATCTTAAATGACAGATTTTTCGCTAAAAAGGACATGAATGGCCACGTTTTTTGCATGAGTCTAGGCTTACGAATCGGTTTCATATCCTACAAGCCAAGAAAGATCTTACCAAAGCGTAGCCTGCTGACTATTTGAGATTAAATGTCTTTTTGTATTTTATTAAGGAAATCTATTGCTATTCCTCTTGATATTTTATTCTGGGTGGAAATATATTCATAAAGCGCCATGCTGGCCTCATAGGATTTTGATATTGAATTAGGGTTGCTATCAGAATTGTATTTTTTTATTTCTTTTTTTAAGTTTTTGACTTTCTCTTCAAATCCGCTTGGGTAATTGTTCAGTAGTTTTTTATTCTTTATAAGAATAATAGATATTTTTGCTAAAAGTTCTTTCCTGAGTTCGCTAGGAATGTTTTCAGCACTTTCAAAATAATTATGATTACCCATTTTTAAAGCTTCATCTATAGCAATGTATGGTTTTACATACAATTCCTCTAATTTGGTATTGGGTGATTCTCCTAACTCATTGTTTACCATCTTTATACTTTGTCTTAGATATGTGTTATTGACCAGTCCGTGGAAGTTCTCCCAAAAGACTGATGACAGGTTTTTATTATTATCAATGGCTTTCTTTGTCAATAATTTCTGTTTCTTTAACTCAAGAATGGATGTCGAGAGCTCTTTATTAATTGAGGTTAATTTATCTTCTGACTCTTTATATTGTCTTTTTGATTTTTCAATATCATTCATTAATCCATTTTGAATTAATTGATTACTTTGAAGAATGCCAGACGACTTCTTAAGTTCATTTTTTAAACCATTAAGCTCAACTTCTTTTTTTGCGATATCTTCAGAAAGTAATTCTTTTTGGTATATTGGTCTTACAGTGTAAAAATAGCCAAATATTGCAAAGGCAACTAAAAAAACCTGTGATATATGGCTGATGCGGCCTAAAAAAATATCTATTCTATTTGTCATGGTTTTTGATATCTATCCTGATAAGATTTTTATGGGGGGCTAAATGACGTTTTGAGTCGTCTTTACCTTATATAAAACCTTATGCGTGAGTCAATATGTAAATTTATATATTGGTGGTTAATTTGTTCTGGCTGATATTTTTTTGGTTTTTAACAAGCGCTGCGCTAGTTTTGACATGTATACCTCATAAATGTCAAAAACTTTGGCTTTGTTTACCAGCCAACTATGGTTTTAGCTACTAAGGTTTTTGTGTCAATTTCATTTTGCATCAAAAACCGGCCTTAGCCGGTTTTTGATATTATTAGATGTTACATGCTGGCAGCCGATCTGCCTCGCTGTCTTCATGCAGCGTGAGATTAGTTTGAATCCCGTTATTCGTGCGGCGTTTAATCAACACTCGCTCATACTCTTTTAGCGTCTGTGGCACTGCCTGGCCGAATGCAGTCAGGCTGAGCGGGTGCTGATGGCCACGTGACTCCATGAAAGACAGGTAGGCATGATAGAGATAGCGATTCGGATTCAGCGGGCGAATATTGGCGTTACCAATAAACAGCCCGTTTGGCGTGCTCAGCGGATCAGGTATCCACAGAAATCAACCAGCAGATCGGCCTGTCTTTTGATATCCAGCGCCTCACCGGAAGTCTGCTTCGCCTGCAACAGCTCGCGCGCTTCGTTTGGTGATGAGAAGCGCTGCATCAGGTGACGAACAATCACGGCCAGCTCGGTGCTGATTTTGCCCAGCAACTGCGGGTCACGCTCTTTTGCCGGTATCACCTCCGGGAACGTCAGAATTACCCGGCGGCGCGACACACCGCCGCTGCGATCGCTGAAGCGCATCGGATTGTTGTTCACCGCCAGAATTACCGCCGGAATATGGGTGGAGTAGGCGTCACGGTATTTCTGGTCAATTGGCGCACGCGCTTCCGCAACCTGCGAGGCAATCTCACCGACGAGCTGCGCGCCGAACATTCTCAGCGCATCGCCAGCCGTGAACTGGCCGATGAGTTCGGCGGGCTGCTTAAAGAGCTGGCGCTGGATAAGCAGGAGGCAATGCTGAAATGCTGCGGCAGTGGTAAAGAGTATGTTGAATCGCATCGGGAGGCTTTTACCGGGTTCGCGGATGCGCACTGGCAGTCAGCACTGCGTAACCTAAGTCCGTCGCTGCTGTGGGCCATTAAGCTGCGTCTCCGTCGTGAAGAGCTTTCCCCGACGTTTGCCGGCGATGACCGGGATAGTATTAAGGACGTGGCTTATCTGGTCGGTGAAGCGCTGACGCGAGCGGCTGTTGCTCTGCCAGACAGCATACTAAATGAGGCTCCGCTGCTGGAGAATATTGGTCTATATCGCCCGCCGCTTACGGGTATTGATATGGAGCTATACCGCCATCCTATGCGCCGCCAGAAACTGGCTGAATCAATCCGGGCGCAGCGTGCAAAACTTCAGGAGGGCAGCCAGAAATGATGCACTGTCCCTACTGCAAAAGTGCGGCACATACCAAATCGAGCCGCTATATGTCAGAGCAGGTAAAAGAGCGTTATCACCAGTGCACTAACCTGGACTGCTCCTGTACTTTCAAGACGAATGAGAGCATCACAAAGGTGATCACCGCACCACCACAGCCGGAAAAAATACCGGTACCATCACCGGAACCAACAAGAGAACGCCAGACGCTGGGCCGTTATGGTTCTGCATTCCGCCAGATTCACTAATCCCGCACAGCCGCTGCCACACCAGCGGCTTTATTGCGCCCATATTCTTTCTTCCCGAAGCCTTTTTTCTGGCCAGCCGCTTTGTAAAGAGACGTGCATGCATAGCGCGCATGGATCCGCATGCAAAAAAATGCCCCGCTTTGCCTCGTTCAGGCCATTCCGGGCGCGGCTAGGCCCGTAGCATGCACCTGCATGAAAAGTGGTGTATAAAGCGGGCAGGCGTGGCGGGGAAAGCATTGCGCGCGGTTAACAGCAGCCCACGGCAGCTCAATTGCATTTGTTAATGAGCAAACTATTTTTAATGATACTTCTCGCACTCCAGTGCAGAGCGATATTTTGAGTAAAATCATTTCTTACAATCTTAGCTCTAAAAAAGGTTTGATAGGAATCCGATGCTCTAACATAAACTCCTTCTGAAATTGAATCGCTATATGAAGATTTTTTGATAAAACTGAGTAATTCATTTAGACGAAAAAAACCCTTCCCTAACAAAGGTACAGATAAAATATCCATGGACTTCGTTAACTCTTGACGGCTATCAAAATCTATAAATTTTTTCAAATTTTTGTCATAAATATCAAAAGCTAAAAAGTAGTCAGGGAGAGAGGTGTAATGGATAGAATGCTTGGCGTAACACCACTCTCCGAATAAAATATATCTGTCAGTAAGGACATCAAATAGCTTCTCAAGTCTTGATTTTAACCAATTATCTAAAGGTTTCCACTGGCCAGAGAATGGGGGATTTAAAATGCTCCCTCTATTCTGTAATATTATATTCCCCTCAAAATCGAAAGATATGCCAAGATTTGCACCGTCAATTTTCTCCTCAATGATTAACTCTTTAGTTAGGGCGTCATTTTGCATATCATCATCAAGCACCTTGTCATTTCTAATGTCTTGAGTGACTGAAATAGCGAAGTGAGGTGTGCTTGGGAATTTTACATTAATCTCGCTCATCCTCTCATCTTCCTGTTATAGATGGTTTCTATGTATTGCTCATCCATAAAGCACACTTTAATATTTACTTCTAGTAATGCATCTTTCCATCCCCACCATTTACTATCAGCAGCTTGATAAATGCAAGGTTTTCCTGGGTGTGCGTTTGATGTTGCCACGAACTTACGATCTGAAATATCAAAGTTAACTAGTTCTGGGTGTTGTGGGAATTCGGAGTAAGTATCATTATTTTTAGTTATGTTAACACGGTCGGTTTCTGGAAAGTTCCATCTATTATCATGCAGCCATTTCATAAAGACATCCCCTTGTCCGGGCGAGCCGCCTAAGTTAAGTTGCCCTCTATATTCATCAAAGATTTCATCCATTGAGTCAAGAACTAATCCACTATCTTTACTTCTTGTTATTTTCTCAATCAGTTCAACGCAGCTTAAAACACATTTGGCATTTTCATTAGTTACTCCATCTGCAACAACTGCTAAATTAGCAGTTTTAGGTACGTTAGTATCTAAAATATAATTCTTGGGAATCTTCATTTTTTGTTGATTTCCTTAAGTCTTCTCTGTATGGCTGCTTTAGATTGCGCAGTTATATCACCCATTTCATCTCCAAAGAAATGCTCCGGCCAATTTTTGATGTTGCCAAAGTCATCAATCAACAAAGGAGTAAGTGACGGTTTGTTTTTGGAGTAATCAGAGAAATAGGCTGCTACATTTTCTTTGGATATTTCGTTTTCTGCTATTCTTCTTTGAAGTCTTCTCAGGAAATGTTCTGAGTGGGTTTCTATAATTAACTGAATTCTTCTATCTTCGCCATTTTCCTTTGAACGTATAACATCAATTAAAACATCCGCTAAAACAGATTGCGCCTTAGGATGGAGGTGTATTTCAGGCTGCTCCATTAAGATAACAGAACCGCTGGGTGCGTAGAAACATTGTACTAAAACGGGTAATACTTGCGATACCCCAAATCCTACATCTGGTAAGTCCACCCAAGATTTTGAGCCTTTCGTACATACCTTAACTTCATATTCTTGACGATTTTCAGAGATGGGTTTTACAATGAAATCATCAATAAGTCCCATTTCTTTCAATTTTAATGCAATTATCTCCTCGAAAGGTTTTGTCACTTTTCTATAGCCAAGGCCTATTTTACGATCTTTGGCAGATAAAAGCGCTGAAATAGTATTTTCACCAGAAAACCCAACACTTTCAGGCCTGATTCCAGACCATGGATATAACCTTGATGCTTTTATTCTAAGCGGTCCGAGGTAATAAAGTGACCGAAATAACTGCTCGTGTCGTAAATTTAGCTCTTGCACAAAGTCTGCATTTTGATAATAAGCTACAACTTCTTCAGGGAATCCATAAAACCTTACAGCTTCTTTAATTGACCAAACGCGCCCTTTTTGCCTAACTAAATTATAATTAGAGAAGTTAGTCTTAAAGTCATTCTTAGTATTTAAATTCCTTTCAAGGCCAACTGAAAATCCAAGCTGGTTTCCATAATGTATTTCATAATTGAAGCCAGAAAGTTCAACAATCCGCTGACTTTCGTTAAAACATACTGAAGCACCAAATGATATTTCATCTCCTTGGAAGATGTTTGAGCTGATAGGATCCCTCACCCTTAACTCATCATCAATGCTCCAAGTATATTCAAATGATATTTTTTTTGAGGAATCTCTTTGATGAACCATTTCATGAAAAGAGCCAAGCTGTACTGCTGTCTGTGGCCCTCCTGAATAAAGAGGACTTTTACGATCAGGTGAATCAATAGTCTGTTTGAGCATCATTAGAAGCTGACCTATACTAGATTTACCTGAGCTATTACCTCCAAAAAATAACGTAATAGGAGCCATGGATATTTCTTGTGTATCTTCCCATGCTTTAAAGTTTTTTATTCTTAATTTTTTAAACATTTCATCTCCTGAATTTTGTTATAAACAAAACTGCCCCACCAATTCATCAGTTCAACCCGTTTCTCAAGGTAGATTGAACGATTGTAAGCCCTACAGACTTCGTTTTTATCAGAATGAGCCAACGCAGACTCAATCACATCAGAGTTAAAGTTAGCTTCATTCAGGGCTGTACTTGCAATTGAACGTAAACCATGTGCGACAAGTCTACCACCATAACCAATCCGTTTTAATGCTGCATTTGCAGTCTGACTATTCATCGATTGTTTTGGGTTGTTTCTGCTTGGGAAAATATGCTCACTGTGAGCGCTTACAGGCCTCATAACCTCTAGAATATATAATGCTTGTGGTGATAAGGGGATAATATGTTCACGCTTGGCCTTCATCCTTGTTGCCGGGATAGTCCAGAGTTTATTCTCAAAATTGATTTCTGTCCATTTCGCACCAGAAGCTTCTGAGGGACGCACAAGAGTCAGAAGTTGCCACTCAATAAGACAGCGAGTAGAACCAGATAGGTTCGACATAGATAAAGACCGCATCAACTTTGGCAATTCTCGGGTCTGAGTGTTGGCATATGCTGTTTTTTTGGCTTCTCAAAAGCCATACCAACACCAGACGCTGGGTTAGCATCGATCAATCCGGTGTTGACTGCATAAATCATAATCTCGTTGATACGCTGCACTAACCTACGAACTGTTTCAAGAGCGCCTCTAGTTTTAATCGGCTCCAGTGCTTCAACAAACGTTCTGGCCTTGAGTGCTTGAACAGGAATTTCGCCAATAGCGGGGAAGATGTCCTTCTCCAGTGATCGCCAAATATCTTTCGCATAATCCTCGGTGACGCTTTTGCTTTTAAGCTGGAACCACCTATCGGCAACAACTGAAAAAATGCTATCCAATTCAATTTGACGTTGCTCAGAAACTTCCTCTTGCTGCTTCTGTGGATCGATCCCTTGAGCAAGCAGCGACAGATACTGGTCACGCATCTGACGTGCAGCAGCTAGCGTTAGAGCAGGGTATGAGACAAGACTAAGATTTGTTCGGCTACTACTTCTTGGCCTCTGATAGCGGAAACGCCACAGCTTTTTACCAGATGTTTTGACGAGCAGGAAAAGTCCGTCACCATCGTGCAGTGTGAAGTCTTTCTCTTGAGGCTTAGCTTTGAGGATTTCGTTATTGGTGAGGGGGCGTGTCATCCGCGCCATGAGTGATTTCCGTCCATAATGGGTACACGTTTTTGGCCCACCTTATGTCGTGTACCTAAACGTGTGCCAATAATCCCTGTATTCAGGCGGATCATCGTGCCGGAAGATTACAGACACAAAAAAGCCCGCCAGGCTTGCGCCGTGCGGGCTTTCAGGACTTCTACAGATGACTCTGGTAATCATCTTTGAAGAATTTTGGTGGAGCTGGCGGGAGTTGAACCCGCGTCCGAAATTCCTACATCCTCAGTACTACATGCTTAGTCAGTCTTTACATTCGCCTGGCAGCTGCGGACAGACACGCCACTGACAGACTATCCTGATTAGATTTAACGCTTCAACCCCAGGCAAGGCATCCACGCGATCTCTTTTGGGTTTGACCTCTCTTGATCCCCGTCCTAAGAGCGGAGGCTAGGGAGAGAGGGCTCTAAGCAGGTTATTAAGCTGCTAGTGCGTAGTTTTCGTCGTTTGCGACTATTTTTTTGCGGTTTTTTAGCGAGGCCTACCGCACCTCGGCATGCACCTTGGGTTTCGCAAATCCCGTCGAATCCAGAATCAGCCCCAGGAACCAACTACTCTAGCAAAAAACTTTAAAACTATCCAGCGATTAGCGGTTGCGATTTTTCATGATGCGCGCTTTATCGAGCTTCCACTCGCGCTCTTTGATGTCGTCGCGCTTGTCATGCTCTTTCTTACCGCGCGCCACACCAATCTTCAGCTTGCACCAGGCGTTTTTCCAGTAAAGCGACAGCGCAACGACGGTGTAGCCTTCGCGGTTAACGCGGCCATAAAGCGAGTCGAGTTCGCGCTGGTTCAGCAGCAGCTTACGGTTGCGCGTGGGATCGCAGACGACATGCGTTGAGGCGACCGCCAGCGGCTGGAAGGTAGAGCCGAACAGATAAGCTTCGCCATCGCGCAGCAGAATATAGCTGTCGCTGATGTTGGCTTTACCCGCACGGAGCGATTTGACTTCCCATCCTTGTAGCGACAATCCCGCTTCGAACTCTTCTTCAATGAAGTATTCATGACGGGCGCGTTTGTTAAGGGCAATAGTGGCAGAACCGGGTTTATGTACTTTTTTCTTTGTCATAGTGCGGCGTATTTTACATCACTTAAGCGGCCATCGCACCCCTTGTCCAGCGGGGCACCGGGAAACGGGATATTCTAGCACACCTCTGAAAGCGGGGAATTTTTGTTTGATCGCTGGAAATGCTACAATTCAGCGGTTTTGTGATGAACAGGAACCATTATGGCTCAGATTAGTCGTTCGGCGCTGGTGCCCTTCAGCGCTGAGCAAATGTACCAGCTGGTCAACGATGTGGATGCCTATCCACAGTTTTTGCCAGGATGCACTGGCAGTCGCGTGCTGGAATCGTCTGAAAATCAGATGACGGCCTCCGTAGACGTCTCAAAAGCGGGCATCAGTAAGACATTTACTACGCGTAACACCCTAACCGACAATCAACGTATCCAGATGCAACTGGTGGACGGCCCATTCCGCAAGCTCACCGGCGGCTGGCACTTTATCTCGCTGGGCGATGACGCCTGCAAGGTAGAACTCAGCCTGGATTTTGAGTTCACCAATATGCTGGTAGAGATGGCGTTCGGCCGCATCTTCAAAGAGCTGGCAAACAGCATGGTGCAGGCTTTTACCCAGCGCGCCAAAGAGGTCTACAGTGCCTGAGATCTCCGTTGAGGTGGTTTACGCGCTGCCGGAAAAACAGTATCAGCGCGTGGTCACGCTGGAAGAGGGAAGCACTGTTGAGCAGGCAATCGTCGCATCGGGCCTGCTTGAACTGCGCCGCGATATCGATCTCAGCCGCAATAAGGTTGGCGTCTTTAGCCGTCCGGTTAAGCTGGGCGATACGCTGCAGGAAGGCGACAGGGTAGAAATCTATCGCCCGCTGATTGCCGACCCCAAAGAGCTGCGTCGTCAGCGCGCAGAACGCTCAGCCAGCGGCAAAAAATAGCGCCAGTCAGAACAGACAGGCCAGAAATGCAAAAGGCGCCAGCGGCGCCTTTTTTGTTGCGTGTTCGATCAGTCACCCGACTTTGTCAGATTCGGTTTATTGTCGATATTGGTCAGTACGCCGTTGCTGTCGAAGGTAAGTGTCAGCGTCTGCTGCTTCACGCTTTCATGGCCTGGCTCCTGACGGAACACGTAATACCAGACGTTGCTGCCAAACGGGTCACGCATCATTGGTGTACCGAGCGTATAGGCAACCTGCTGCTGCGTCATGCCGTTGTGGATTTTCGCCACATCGTTGGCAACCAGGTAGTTGCCCTGGTTGATATCTGGGCGGTAAACCACGCGCTCAAGGGTGGAGCATCCGGCGGTCATCATCAACATTACCACTGCCGCGGCAGTCAGCGTTTTACAGCGCATCTCTACATTCCTTTTCTGGGGCCAAACGCCTTTTCTCAGGCTGTTTTTTTGCCATCAAATTCTGAACTCTGCCTGCGGCAGGCTTTATTATTCAGGCGACATAAGTTGCCGATGATAATAAACCTTTTCGCTATTGGAAACCTCTACATCGACAGAGCAAGCATATGACCACGCAGCGGGAAGAAAGTGCGACCCTTACGCCGCTAAAAGTTCTTTCGCGTTCGCAAGGGTATTGCGCGTGACTTCGCTGCCGCCCAGCAGACGCGCCAGCTCCTGCAGACGCGCGCGCTTGTCTAGCGCCTGCATATGGGTTTCGGTCATGGCGCCATCGGTCTCTTTGCTGACAAAGAAGTGCTGATGGCCACAGCCAGCTACCTGCGGCAGGTGGGTAACGCACATCACCTGGGTCGATTCGCCCAGCTGGCGCAGCAGACGGCCTACCACGGCGGCAGTGGGGCCGCTGATGCCGACGTCCACTTCGTCGAAGATCATCGCCGGGGTTTCCATCTTCTTCGCGGTAATCACCTGGATCGCCAGCGCAATACGCGACAGCTCACCGCCGGAGGCCACTTTACCCAGCGGCTGCAAGGGCTGGCCTGGGTTAGTGGTAACCTGGAAGTCGATACGCGTCGCGCCGTCGGCGGTCAGATGATCGGGATTGAACGCCAGCGCGATGGTGAAACGGCCATGCGGCATAGAGAGCTGATGCATGCTCTGAGTAATCAACTGCTCTAGCTCGGCGCCATACTGCTGGCGCTGCTGGTGCAGACGCTCAGCGCTATGCAGCGCAGCCTGATAGTGTTCGCTAACTAACGCCTGCAGACTCTCCTGGTCGCTCTCCTGCTGCGAAAGCAGCTCCGCTTCCGCCAGCAGCTGCTGATGCAGCTCCGCCAGGCCTTCCGGCGCAACGTGGTGCTTACGTGCCAGCGCGATATAGCGGGAGATACGCTGTTCCAGCTCATACAGACGATTTGGGTCGAGGTCGAGACGGTCAACGTAGTGACGCAGTTCGTCGCTCGCTTCGCTGAGCTGAATCGCCGCTTCTTCCAGCATATTCAGCACACCGCTCAGCTTGTCGTCGAGCGTCACCACTTCCGTCACCATCTGGCGCGCAGTGTAAAGCAGGCTGTTGAGGTTGCTGTCGTCGCCGTCAGCGAGCAGCTGCAGCGCCTGCTGGCTGGTGGAGAGCAACTGTCCGCTGTTAGCGAGACGTTTGTACTCTTCATCAATCTGCTCATACTCGTTCGCCTGTGGGGCGAAGTCGTTGAGTTCTTTCAGCTGATACTGCAGCAGTTCGCGGCGCGCCTCGCGCTCCTGCGACAGCTGCTGATGCTGCGCCAGGTTGCGGCAGCTCTGATGCCAGGCCTGATAATCGTTGCGCATCTGCAGCAGCAAATCATCATGGCCGGCGTAGGCGTCAAGCAGGTGTTTCTGATGGTCAGCCTTCAGCAGAAGCTGATGGGCGTGCTGGCCGTGGATCTGAATCAGCAACTGACCCAGATCGCGCAGCTGCGACAGCGGCACCGCGGTGCCGTTGATAAAGCCGCGTGAGCGGCCGTCAGCGCTGATAACGCGGCGCAGCAGACATTCATTGCCGTCATCCAGCTGATTCTCCTCCAGCCAGCGCTGCGCGGAAGGCGAGGACTTGAGGTTGAAGCGGGCGCAGAGGTCGGCGCGCGCGGCGCCCTGACGCACCATGTCCGCTTCAGCGCGGCCGCCAAGGCACAGGCCGAGCGCGTCAATAGCAATAGACTTACCCGCGCCGGTCTCACCGGTAATCGCCGTCATACCGCGTTGGAAATCAATGTCGAGCTCACGAACGATAGCGAAATTACTGATGGTCAGCTGTGCCAGCATAGAATCACCTGTATGGAAAAACAGATATGGTTTTTCGTACAGTATAAACTGGTTTTTTATCCAGTAAAGAGGGCGCGCTGAAATTAAAACAATTTTTTCGACCAGCCCAGCTTTGAACTCAGAGTATTGAAATAACTGTAGTTTTTAGGGTGAATCAGATTCAGGTGGTTCTCGCTGCGGCGGATCAGAACATCTTCTCCTTCCTGAATCGGCAGGGCGATCTGGCTGTCGCAGCTGATCTCTAAATCGCTGCGGCGCGAGGAAAAACGCAGCCGGATGGTGCTGCTGCTGTTGATCACCAGCGGGCGCGCCGACAGAGTATGGGGGAACATCGGCACCAGCGCGATAGCATCGAGCGACGGGGTTAAAATCGGTCCGCCTGCCGACAGCGAGTAAGCGGTCGAGCCGGTCGGCGTAGAGATAATCAGGCCATCGGAGCGCTGCGAAAAGGCGAACACCTCGTCGATATAGACTTCGAACTCGATCATGTGCGCCACTTTGCCGGGATGCAGCACCACTTCATTGATCGCCAGGCCCAGACGCGGCGAGCAGTCGTCTTTACATACGCGCGCTTCCAGCAGAAAGCGGCTTTCAACGAAATAGTTCCCCTGCAGCACCTCATCCAGCTGCTGCTGTGCATTGTCGGGATCAAGGTCGGTAAGAAAACCCAGATTGCCGCGGTTAATGCCGATCACCTTGATGTCGTAGCGCGCCAGCACGCGCGCCGCGCCCAGCATATTGCCGTCGCCGCCGACCACTACCGCCAGGTCCGCCTGCTGTCCAATCTCCGCCAGCGTGCCGGTCTGCGCATCCTGCAGATTGAGTTCCTGCGCGATCTGCTGCTCAATAATCACTTGATAACCTCTGGACGTCAGCCAGCGCCACAGCATCTCATGCGTCGTGAGAGCGGTAGGGTGACGCGGATGGCCTACAATACCAATGCAGTTAAAGTGTTTGTTCATTTGGTGGGTCTTTCCTCATAAGCCAAAACGGCAAGGCAATGTGATGGGTTCCCTTGAAACCGTCAAACCGATCCCCATAATAAGCGGACTGGCGAGATGAATGTGCAAAACGCGGAGAAATTCATGAGTAGTAAAGAACAGAACACCCCAAACGAGCAAGTCTCAGACGAAATTCAACAGGATCAGCAGCAACCTCAGGAAGCGGAGACGGCAGTAGAGGTGGATCCGCGTGATGAGCGTATTGCTCAGCTGGAAGCTGAACTGGCGCAGTCTCAGTCCGGCGTACGCGACGCCCAGCTGCGCGCGCAGGCGGAAATCGAAAACATCCGTCGCCGCACCGAAATCGACGTTGAGAAAGCGCACAAATTCGCGCTGGAAAAATTCGCTAACGAGTTGCTGCCGGTTATCGACAGCCTTGAGCGCGCGCTGGAAGTAGCGGACAAAGAGAATCCTGAGCTGGCTTCGATGATTGAAGGTATCGAGCTGACCCTGAAATCGCTGCTTGGCGCGGTGCGTAAGTTCGGCGTTGAAGTTGTCGGCGACACCAACGTGCCGTTTAACCCGGAAATTCATCAGGCAATGTCGATGATGGAATCGGACGACGTAGCGCCTAACCATGTGATGATGGTGATGCAGCGCGGCTATACCCTGAACGGTCGCCTGCTGCGTCCGGCGATGGTTGCGGTCGCGAAAGCCAAAAGCTAAGCACGAAAGCAAAGAGAATCAGACGGCCGCGCAGTGACGCGGCCGTTTTTATTTGCGGCTCAGCTGGCAGGCAGCTGCGGCATCCAGTCGATGGGCGTTTCGCCCGCCTGCTTCAGCAGCGCATTCGCCTGCGCGAAATGTCCGCAGCCAAAGAAGCCACGATGCGCGGAAAGCGGCGAGGGATGTGGCGCCTGTAACACATGATGGCGCTGTCGATCGATAATGCTGCCTTTCTTCTGCGCGTGCGATCCCCAGAGCAGGAACACCACGCCTTCGCGATGCTCGTTGATGGCGGCGATCACGTTGTCGGTAAAGGTCTCCCAGCCGAAGCGCGCATGGGAATGCGCCTTGCCCGCCTCGACGGTCAGCACCGTATTCAGCAGCATCACGCCCTGTTTCGCCCAGCTCTCCAGAAAGCCGTGCTGCGGACGTTTAAAGTCAGGAAACTCCTGCTCCAGCTCTTTATACATGTTCTGTAAAGAGGGCGGCACCGGCACGCCGGGCAGGACGGAGAAGGCCAGGCCATGCGCCTGATTCGGGCCGTGGTAGGGATCCTGACCCAGAATGACGACCTTCACGTCGCCCAGCTCGGTCAGGCGAAACGCATTGAAGACATCTTTCTGCGGCGGATAAACCGTCACGCCAGCCGCCCGTTCGTTAGCCACCAGTTTTAGCGTTTCATTAAAGTAGGGCTTCTCTTTCTCTTCGGCCAGCACGTCGTGCCAGGTCAGTTTATCCGTCATGATTTGCTCCCTTAAAGATCGGTCTCTTAAGCTTAACGTTTCACCGCGTCAGGTTGAAGGTAAAAAATATTTGAAATTTACAAAATATTTTTTAATGAAAAAGATTATCTGAATCAATTAATTGAAATTAGCAGTGAAAATCGCGGCTGTGGAAATTGACTGAGGTCAAAGCCTCTTCAGAGGACGGGTGTTATATCAGGCTATTAAGTTGATTTACCCATTTGTTTACTTACCGCGCTGAGCAGAATAGCGCCTTGTTCTGGAGAACTGATTATGATCACAGGCATTCAAATTACCCAAACCAATAATCCCGATTTAATGAACTCCTTCTGGCTGATCGACGACGAAAAAGCGGAAGCGCGCTGCCTGTGCGCTAAAGCGGGCTACGAAGAAGATCAGGTAGTGGCAATCAGCGAACTGGGCGAATTCGCTTACCGCGAAGTGCCAATGGAGATGAAACCGCAGGTGCGTATTGAAGGCGGTCAGCACCTGAACGTTAACGTGCTGCGTCGCGAAACGCTGGAAGATGCGGTTAAGCACCCGGAGAAATATCCGCAGCTGACGATCCGCGTTTCAGGCTACGCGGTACGTTTTAACGCGCTGACGCCGGAACAGCAGCGTGACGTGATTACCCGTACCTTTACAGAAAGTCTGTAACGGTAGAACTTTAGGCGGATGCAGAAAAAGCACCCACGTCGTTGTTAAATATATGTTGCTGATAAAAAACAAAATCTGCTTTTATTAACGTTAACAGCGTTGCCGGAACTGCATCCTGCAGCCCAGAGCCTTTGGCTAAAGGGGATAACGGCTGTTTTGCCAGCTTAACTAAAAAAAATCGCCTCAGTTGAGGCGATTTTTTTATAGCGGTGCTGATTTATTCCGCATCGCCGCTGGCTGGCGCGGCAGTGCTTGGCTTGCGGCGTTTGCCCACGTTTTTGGCATCACGGTGACGCTTCTTCACGCGCGGTTTTTCCGCTTCGCTCTCTTTTTTCTCTTTCCGTTTCGCAAGCGCTTTTTTCGACGGTTTTCCGGTGGTCTTGGCGCTCGGCGCACGCGTAACCGGGCGCAGCTCATCAACGACGCGCGGCTTTAGCGGTTCGTTCAGGTAGCGGCTGATTTTACCCAGCAGCAGATGATCGTGCGCTTCCACCAGCGACAGCGCGGTGCCTTTACGACCAGCGCGCGCGGTGCGGCCGATACGGTGCAGATAGGTATCGGCGGTGCGCGGCATATCAAAGTTAAAGACGTGGCTGACATCTTCGATATCAATACCACGCGCGGCGACGTCGGTCGCCACCAGCACGTTGACGCGGCCGTCAGTGATGCGTTTGATCGCTTCGGTGCGCTTGGCCTGCACCATTTCACCTTCCAGATAGCAGCTGCGGATCCCCGCATCGTGCAGCCACTTCACCAGCTCATGCAGACGTTCACGCTTGCGCACAAAGACGATCGAACGCGTCACGTCCGGCTGCTTCAGCAGGTGGATCAGCAGTTTGGTTTTATGTTCCAGATCGTCAGCGCGGTAATACCACTGCTGGATCTTTTTGCGTTCGCGACGGCTCGGATCGGCTTCAACTTCCACCGGATCGTTAAGCAGACGCTCAGCGAAATCTTTGATCGCATTGCCTTCCAGCGTGGCGGAGAAGAGCATGGTCTGCTTACGCCAGCGGGTTTCGCCTGCGATGGTTTCGATATCCTGCGCGAAGCCCAAATCCAGCATGCGGTCGGCCTCGTCAAGAATTAAGGTCTCAACGGCGCGGCAATCGAAATTCTCTTCTTTGATGTACTGAAGCAGACGACCGGTAGTCGCTACCACCACATCCTGGTTCTCGCTGAACACTTCCGCATGGTTCATATACGCCACGCCGCCGGTGATAGTCGCGATATCCAGGTGAGTATGTTTCGCCAGTTCACGTGCATGGTCGGCGACCTGCATCGCCAGCTCGCGCGTGGGGGTCAGGATCAGGATGCGCGGCGGGCCCGACTTTTTACGCGGAAAGTCGAGCAGATGCTGCAGTACCGGCAGGAGATAAGCGGCGGTTTTCCCGGTTCCGGTAGGTGCCGAACCCAGAACGTCGCGGCCCTCCAGCGCGGGCGGGATCGCCTCGGCCTGAATTGCTGTCGGGCGCGTGAAGCCTTTTTCCTGCAGGGCTTCCAGCAGGCTTTCGTCGAGTTCGAGTTCGGAAAATGTGGTTACGGTCATGGTCTACCTCAGTTTGGGGCGCTGATTATAGACAGATCAAACGCAATCTTCATCTGTTAATCCGCGGCGGCCAGCCCACTACGTGTATTCCTCAGGCTGTCACGTTACACTGAAGCGCTGCCGCACGGCAGGAAAAAAGGTAATGGTTGCAGAGTATGACGCAGGAAAAGCCGCATGTGCGGCCATTGTTAAAAAGAAACGGTTTTACCTTCAAACAATTTTTTGTGGCGCACGACCGCTGCGCCATGAAAGTGGGCACTGACGCTATTTTGCTGGGCGCATGGGCGCCGGTAGCAAACGTGCGCCGCGTGCTGGATATCGGCTGCGGCAGCGGGCTAATCGCCCTGATGCTGGCGCAGCGCACGCCGGATGCCGTGATCATCGACGCGGTGGAGCTGGATGTCGCCGCCGCGCAGCAGGCGCAGGAAAATGTCGCGCAGTCGCCCTGGCCAGCGCGCGTGCACGTCCATCAGCAGGATATTGCCGCCTTTGCCGACAACTGCGGCCAACGCTATTCGTTAATTGTCAGCAATCCGCCCTATTATCCGCCCGATGTCGCCTGTGCGACGCCGGAGCGCGACGCGGCCCGCTCGACGGCGACGCTGGATCACGCAAGCCTGCTGCGCTGTGCCGCGCGTCTGATCGAGGAGGAGGGGTTCTTCTGTGTCGTGCTGCCGGAAGCGGTAGGGCAAACGATGATCGCGCTGGCGCAGAAAGAGGGCTGGCATCTTCGTTTCCGCATCGACGTGGCGGAATATGCGCATCGTCCGCCGCATCGCGTGCTGCTCGGCTTCTCTCCCAGCGCGGGCGAAACCCTGCTGGAAAGAATGGCGATCCGCAATCAGGATACGCACTACTCAGAAGTCTGGTGCAGCCTGACGCGCGACTTTTATCTCTTTATGTAAGAGGGCGTTAAAATCGTCGGCTTTGCTTCAGGCAGCATATCAGGATAGTCGCGGGTAAAATGGAGCCCGCGGCTCTCCTTACGCGCCAGCGCGCAGCGCACCATCAGTTCGGCGACCTGCGTCAGGTTGCGCAGCTCCAGCAGATCGCTGGAGAGCCGGAAATGCGCGTAATACTCGTCAATCTCCTGCTGTAACAGGCTAATGCGGCGCAGCGCGCGCTCCAGCCGACGCGTGGTGCGCACTATCCCGACGTAATCCCACATAAACAGCCGCAGCTCGTGCCAGTTGTGCTGGATGACGACGCGCTCGTCCGCATCGTCTACACGACTTTCATCCCAGGACGGCAGGGCGTGGAGCGTTTCCCTTTGCGGCAGCGTCTGAAGCAGATCCTCCGCCGCCGACCAGCCGTACACCAGACACTCCAGCAGCGAGTTGGACGCCATGCGGTTGGCGCCGTGTAGCCCGGTGCAGCTTACTTCGCCGATGGCGTAAAGCGCGTCGACATCGGTGCGTCCGCGCGCGTCCACCATGACGCCGCCGCAGGTGTAGTGCGCGGCGGGCACGATGGGGATGCGATCCCGCGTCAGGTCGAGGCCAAAGCTCAGTAGCTTTTCATAAATGGTCGGGAAATGAGCGCGCACGAATTCCGGCGGCTGGTGGCTGATATCGAGATAAAGGCAGTCGACGCCGAGCCGCTTCATTTCATGGTCAATTGCGCGCGCCACGATATCGCGCGGCGCCAGCTCGGCGCGCTCATCGAAGTCTGGCATAAATCGCGTGCCGTCGGGCCGCAGCAGCCAGGCCCCTTCGCCGCGCAGTGCTTCGGTCAGCAGAAAGCTGTGCGCGTCAGGATGAAACAGCGACGTAGGATGGAACTGGTTAAATTCGAGATTGCCGACGCGGCAGCCAGCGCGCCACGCCATCGCAATACCGTCGCCAGAGGCGACATCGGGATTGGTGGTGTACTGGTAGACTTTTGCCGCGCCGCCGGTTGCCAGCACTACTGCACGCGCGCTGCAGGTTTCGACCTGTTCGCGATTACGGTTCCAGATCCAGGCGCCGACCACGCGGCGCGAACCCGCAAGGCCCAGCTTGTCTGAAAGGATCAGGTCTACCGCATTGGTGCGCTCGAGAATGCGGATACGGGGATGACTCAACGCCTGGCTCACCAGCGTCGTTTCGACGGCGCGCCCGGTCGCGTCGGCGCTGTGCAGAATACGCCGGTGGCTGTGACCGCCTTCGCGCGTCAGATGATAGGGCATATCGCCCGCCGCCTGCGGATCGCGATCAAAGGCGACGCCGTTGTCAATCAGCCACTGTACGCAGTGACGCGCATTACTGGCGACAAAAGAGACCGCTTCGCGATCGCATAAGCCTGCGCCGGCGATCAGCGTATCTTCCACATGCGACTCGATGCTGTCGGTCTCATCGAACACCGCGGCGATGCCGCCTTGTGCATAAAACGTGGAGCCTTCGCTGACCTGCGCTTTGCTCAGCACCAGCACGTCGTAGTGCGCCGCCAGCCGCAGCGCCAGCGATAAACCCGCCGCGCCGCTGCCGATAATCAAAACATCGCACTGGTAATCCGCAGAGTCTGTATGTGCCATAGTGTTTAATTTACTAAACAAGGGTGGTTCGAGAATAAGCGTTTCCCTTACCCTTGTGAAGTATTTTAAACCAGAAGGGCGCAGCACCACATTAATTAACAGACAGTTATACGTAAAATCAACAGATTACAAAAACGCGTATTTAAAGCTTGTTTTTTATATAAAACGTAGCGGCCTTTAAGGATTTAAAGATGAAAAAGGCGGCATCATAAGGTACTCTGCCTGCGATTCTGCGTTGATAGCCGCAGTCTGGATTACACTGTCTAGAGAATGAAAAACAAATGACAGCGTATCTGGAATAGTCATCATTAGCGCGTTAAGCGAACTTTTTGCCGCACCACGACTCTAAGCGCATGCTTGCTCAGAACCATGAAGATGTGCTGGCAGTTCCTTTTACGCATTTAAAAGAATTTGGGGAGACATTACCTCGGATGAGCGAGCAGTTAACGGATCAGGTACTCGTAGAGCGGGTGCAGAAGGGAGATCAGAAGTCATTTAACCTACTGGTCATTCGTTACCAGCATAAAGTGGCGAGCCTGGTTTCCCGCTATGTTCCGTCGGGAGACGTGCCTGATGTCGTGCAGGAGTCCTTTATTAAAGCGTATCGCGCGCTGGAATCCTTCCGCGGCGACAGCGCGTTTTATACCTGGCTTTATCGTATTGCGGTCAATACCGCAAAAAATTACCTGGTTGCTCAGGGGCGTCGTCCGCCATCCAGCGATGTGGATGCGATCGATGCAGAAAATTTCGAAAGTGCTGGCGCGCTAAAAGAAATTTCGAACCCTGAGAACTTAATGTTGTCAGATGAACTGAAACAAATCGTCTTTCGTACCATTGAGGCACTCCCTGAAGATTTGCGTATGGCAATCACGCTCAGGGAGCTGGACGGACTGAGCTACGAAGAGATCGCCGCCATTATGGATTGCCCGGTCGGTACAGTGCGTTCACGTATCTTCCGTGCGCGAGAGGCCATTGATAATAAAGTTCAACCGCTTATCCAACGTCAGTGATAACGGCTACTGGAAGGGTACTTAGGCATGCAGAAAGAACAACTTTCCGCTTTGATGGATGGCGAGGCGCTCGATAACGCGCTGCTGTCAGCACTATCTCAGGATGCAGAGCTGCAACAGCGCTGGACTAGCTATCATCTGATCCGCGACACCATGCGCGGCGATGTAGGCGAAGTGCTGCACTTCGATATCTCCGCGCGCGTCGCGGCGGCCCTCGAGCAGGAGCCCGCCCGCAAGGTTACGCCGCTGATTGTCGAATCACAGCCTGAACCGGCCAGCGTTGCGAAGATGCCTTTCTGGCGCAAAATGCGTCCCTGGGCGGCGCAGCTGACGCAGGTCGGCGTAGCGGCGTGCGTATCGCTGGCGGTTATCGTGGGCGTGCAGCATTACAACCAGCCGAGCGGCACCACCGCAGAGCCGTCTGATTCGCCGGTGTTCAATACGCTGCCGATGATGGGCAAAGCTTCGCCGGTTAGCCTGGGCGTGCCGTCTGACGCCTTCGACACCAGCGGTGCCACTCAGCAGGTTCAGGAGCAGCGCCGTCGTGTCAACGCCATGCTGCAGGACTACGAACTGCAGCGTCGTCTGCATTCTGATCGTCTGCAGTTCGAAACCAATGCGCCGCAGCAGGCGCAGGCGAACGTTCCTGGCAACCAGTCTTTAGGTACGCAACAGCAGTAATGAAGCAGCTTTGGTGCGCCGTTAGCCTGCTGGCAGGCAGCCTGCTTTGTTCATCTCCCGCCCCGGCGCAGACCTCTGCGTCCGGGGCGTTGTTACAGCAGATGGAGCAGGCAAGCCAGACCCTCAATTACGAATTCGCTTATATCAACGTCTCGCGTATAGGGATTGAATCGCTGCGTTATCGTCATGCAGTGATCGATAACCGCGTCTATGCGCAGCTGTTGCAGATGGACGGCCCGCGCCGGGAAGTGATTCAGCGTGGGAATGATATTAGCTACTTCGAACCCGGCCTCGATCCTTTCTCTCTGCCTGGTCAACACATCATCGACGCTTTGCCGTCGCTGATCTTCGCCGATTTCTCTCAGCTCGCCAGCGCCTGGGATTTTATTCCGGTAGGTCGCTCGCGTATCGCCGATCAGCTGTGTGAGGTGATTCGCATCGTCTCGCGCGACGGCACGCGCTACAGCTATGTGGTATGGCTGGATGTGGATACCAAACTGCCGCTGCGTATCGACCTGCTGGATCGCGATGGCGAAACGCTGGAGCAGTTCCGCGTGATCAGCTTTGCGGTTGATGAAGGCGTGCGCAATCTTATGCAGGGGCTGCAAAAAGCTAATCTGCCGCCGTCGCTTTCGGTGCCGGAAGGGGAGAAGGTCAAACTCAACTGGCAGCCAGGTTGGGTGCCGGCGGGTATGAAGCTTATTTCGCAGAGCCGCCGCGACATTCCGGCAATGAACAAAACTGTAGAGTCGCAGCTTTACAGCGACGGCCTGTTCAGTTTTGCCATCAATATTACCCCGGCCGATAAAAGCAGCGTTACGCAGACATTGCGCACAGGACGTCGAACGGTACAGACCGAAGTGCGTAATAATAGCGAAATCACCGTGGTGGGCGAACTGCCGCCCGCGACGGCAAAACGCATAGCGGACAGTATTGATTTGGGGTCGCAACGATGATGAGAGAGTGGGCCACGGTAGTGGCATGGCGTGACGGCATCGCCACGCTGCATACAGAGGCGAAAACCTCCTGCAACAGCTGTTCAGCGCGTAAAGGCTGCGGCAGCCATATGCTCAATAAGCTGGGGCCGAAAGACGCTCACGTGATGGAAATCGTCAGCGCGACGCCGTTACAACCCGGTCAGCGCGTTGAGCTGGGCATTAAAGAGAGCAGTCTGCTCGGTTCGGCGCTGCTGGTCTATATGACGCCGCTGTTTGGACTGTTTCTGCTGGCGGGTCTGTTCCAGGCGCTGTTCCACAGCGATCTGGCGGCAGCCTGCGGCGCGCTGCTCGGCGGCATCGGCGGTTTTATCGTCGCGAAAGGCGTCTCGCTGAAGGTAGGCGATCGCGCCGCTTTTCAGCCCATCATCCTGAACGTAGCGCTTCCGCCCGACGCCCTGCGGGTGGAAAGCGAAGCGTGATCCTCTGCCAGGCCGCGTATATCGCGGCCTTTTAGCGCCTGTTTCTCGCCAAAAAGTGTTGTGATTCCGCAACGTTCCATTCTTTTATGCGCGGCCTTAACAGTGTAATATGCGTCGTCATTAATGAGGCTGACAGGATTGTAGGTAAAGAGCGATCTTCCTGAATGTGTCTGTGCTCAGGTTCTCAACTGTTTTTCTACGTGAAGATATTCATATAAATGAAGCACATAAGAAACTTCTCCATCATCGCGCACATCGACCACGGTAAATCGACGCTCTCTGACCGCCTGATTCAAATCTGTGGCGGCTTAACCGATCGCGAGATGGCGGCACAGGTACTTGACTCTATGGACCTGGAGCGCGAACGCGGCATTACCATCAAAGCGCAGAGCGTAACGCTCGATTACAAAGCGCTGAACGGCGAAACTTACCAGCTCAATTTCATCGATACCCCAGGGCACGTTGACTTCTCCTATGAAGTCTCACGCTCGCTGGCGGCCTGCGAAGGCGCGCTGCTGGTGGTGGATGCAGGACAGGGCGTAGAAGCGCAGACCCTGGCGAACTGCTACACCGCGATCGAGATGGATCTGGAAGTTGTGCCGGTACTGAACAAAATCGACCTGCCAGCCGCCGATCCGGAACGCGCGGCGCAGGAAATTGAAGATATCGTCGGCATCGACGCGACCGATGCGGTGCGCTGCTCGGCGAAAACCGGCGTCGGCGTGCCTGAAGTGCTGGAGCGTCTGGTGCGTGATATTCCGCCGCCGGAAGGCGATCCGGAAGGCCCGCTGCAGGCGCTGATTATCGACTCCTGGTTTGATAACTACCTGGGCGTTGTCTCGCTGATCCGCGTGAAAAACGGCACGCTGCGCAAAGGCGACAAAGTTAAAGTGATGAGCACCGGTCAGGTGTACAACGCCGACCGCCTCGGCATCTTTACGCCGAAGCAGGTTGACCGTACGCAGCTGAACTGCGGCGAGGTAGGCTGGCTGGTTTGCGCTATCAAAGATATTCTTGGCGCGCCGGTGGGCGATACCCTGACGCTGTCGCGTAACCCGGCGGATATAGCGCTGCCTGGCTTTAAGAAAGTGAAGCCGCAGGTTTATGCGGGCTTGTTCCCGGTAAGCTCTGACGATTATGAAGCTTTCCGCGACGCGCTCGGCAAGCTGAGCCTGAACGACGCCTCGCTGTTTTATGAGCCGGAAAGCTCTACTGCGCTCGGCTTCGGCTTCCGCTGCGGCTTCCTCGGTCTGCTGCATATGGAGATCATTCAGGAGCGCCTGGAGCGCGAATACGATCTCGATCTGATCACTACGGCGCCGACCGTTGTGTATGAAGTGGAAACCACCGACGGCGAAGTTATCTACGTCGACAGCCCGTCTAAGCTGCCGCCGCTGAATAATATCGAAGAGCTGCGCGAACCGATCGCCGAGTGTCACATGCTGCTGCCGCAGGAGTACCTCGGCAACGTCATCACGCTCTGCGTCGAGAAGCGCGGCGTGCAGACCAACATGGTTTACCACGGCAACCAGGTCGCGCTGACCTATGAAATCCCGATGGCGGAAGTGGTTCTTGACTTCTTCGACCGTCTGAAATCGACCTCGCGCGGCTACGCCTCGCTGGACTACAACTTTAAACGTTTCCAGGCCTCTGACATGGTGCGCGTCGACGTGCTGATCAACGCCGAGCGCGTCGATGCGCTGGCGCTGATTACCCACCGCGACAACTCGCAATATCGCGGCCGCGAGCTGGTGGAGAAGATGAAAGATCTGATCCCTCGTCAGCAGTTCGATATTGCGATTCAGGCGGCGATCGGCAACCACATTATTGCTCGCTCAACCGTGAAGCAGCTGCGTAAAAACGTACTCGCCAAGTGCTATGGCGGCGACGTCAGCCGTAAGAAGAAACTGTTGCAGAAGCAGAAAGAAGGCAAGAAACGCATGAAGCAGGTCGGTAACGTTGAGCTGCCGCAGGAAGCCTTCCTCGCCATTCTGCATGTCGGTAAGGACAGCAAATAAGGATCCCCAATGGCTAATATGTTCGCCCTGGTTCTGGCGATAGCGACGCTGGTTACCGGCGTTATCTGGTGTATCGATCGCGTTAAGTGGGCGCCAGCGCGCCGGGCCAAACGAGCGGAAGCGCAGGCTGCGGCAGGCAACACCCTCGATGACAAAACGCTGGCGAAAGTCAGCGGGCAACCTGGCTGGATTGAGACCGCCGCGTCGGTCTTCCCGGTGCTGCTGGTGGTATTTGTGGTGCGCTCGTTTATTTATGAGCCGTTCCAGATCCCGTCCGGCTCCATGATGCCCACGCTGCTGATCGGCGATTTTATTCTGGTCGAGAAATTTGCCTACGGCATTAAAGATCCTATTACCCAGACGACGCTGATCCCGACCGGTCATCCGCAGCGCGGTGACATCGCGGTATTTAAATACCCGAAAGATCCGAGCCTGGACTATATTAAGCGCGTTATCGGCCTGCCGGGTGACAAAGTGGTCTTTGACCCCTACAGCAAAACGCTGACCGTCAGCCCGAACTGCGCCGCTGGCCAGCGTTGCACCAGCGCGCTGCCGATTACCTATACCAATGTCGAGCCGAGCAACTTTATTCAGACCTTCAGCGGGTTTGACGGCAACGAAACCGGCAACGGTTTCTATCAGGTGCCGCAGGGCGAAACCATGCGCGGCGGGCTGCGTCTCGGCACGCGCAAAGAGACGCTGGGCAACGTAACGCACGATATTCTGCTGGTAAACGAAGCGCAGAGTCAGGCAAGCATGTATTATCAGCAGCCGGGCCAGCCGCAGGCGACCTGGATCGTGCCGCAGGGGCAATATTTCATGATGGGCGATAACCGCGACAACAGCGCCGACAGCCGCTACTGGGGCTTTGTCCCGGAACGTAATCTGGTCGGTAAAGCGGTCGCCATCTGGATGAGCTTCGATAAGCAGGAAGGTCAATGGCCGACAGGCGTTCGCCTGAGCCGTATTGGCGGCATTCATTGATAAATCTGGCCCCGATTAATGGGCAAAACGGTCGGCCTCCTTCGGGGGGCCACTGCACACTAAACAGATTGCGTTGGAAAGCCAGCCCTGTTTCGTATGCAGAGTCACAGACGCACAAAAGAACTGGAATCGCATGAACCCCATCCTCATTAATAAGCTTCAGCGCAAACTGGGCTACACTTTTACTCATCCGGAACTCTTGCAACAGGCGTTAACGCACCGCAGCGCCAGCAGTAAGCACAACGAGCGTCTTGAATTTCTCGGTGATTCCATTCTCAGCTATGTGATCGCCAATGCGCTCTATCATCGCTTTCCTCGCGTCGACGAGGGCGATATGAGTCGCATGCGCGCGACGCTGGTGCGTGGCAACACGCTGGCAGAGATGGCGCGAGAATTTGACCTCGGCGAATGCCTGCGTCTGGGACCGGGCGAACTGAAAAGCGGCGGATTCCGCCGTGAATCGATCCTGGCGGATACGGTGGAAGCGCTGATTGGCGGTATCTTTCTCGACAGCAATATCCAGACGGTGGAGAAGCTGATCCTTGACTGGTATCAGACGCGCCTCGAGCAGATTAGCCCGGGCGACAAGCAAAAAGATCCGAAAACCCGCCTGCAGGAGTATCTGCAGGGGCGTCACCTGCCGCTGCCGTCCTATCTGGTGGTGCAGGTGCGTGGCGAAGCCCACGATCAGGAATTCACCATTCACTGTCAGGTGAGTGGCATGGCTGAACCGGTGGTGGGCGTAGGCTCAAGCCGCCGTAAAGCAGAACAGGCTGCTGCCGAACAGGCGTTAATCAAGCTTGGTCTCGAATAGCAACATCCCGGCGCCTGAACAGGCGCTGAATAAGTCAGGACTCGAATGAGCGAACAGAACACCTATTGCGGCTTTGTCGCGATTGTCGGCCGACCCAACGTCGGCAAATCCACCTTACTGAACCAGCTACTGGGGCAGAAGGTGTCGATCACCTCGCGTAAGCCGCAAACCACGCGTCACCGCATTATGGGCATCCACACCGAAGGCGAATATCAGGCGATCTACGTGGATACGCCCGGGCTGCATATGGAAGAGAAGCGCGCCATCAACCGCCTGATGAACCGCGCGGCCAGCAGTTCTATCGGCGATGTCGAGCTGGTGATCTTCGTGGTCGAAGGCACGCGCTGGACGCCGGACGATGAGATGGTGCTCAACAAGCTGCGCGACAATAAAGTGCCGGTCGTGCTGGCTATCAACAAAGTGGACAATATTCAGGATAAAAGCATCCTGCTGCCGCACCTGCAGTTCCTCAGCCAGCAGATGGACTTCCTCGATATCGTGCCGATTTCCGCAGAGAGTGGGAAAAACGTCGATACCATCGCCGCGATCGTGCGCAAGCGTCTGCCGCAGGCGGAGCACCACTTCCCGGAAGATTACATCACCGATCGCTCGCAGCGCTTTATGGCGTCAGAGATTATCCGTGAGAAGCTGATGCGTTTCCTCGGCGCCGAACTGCCTTACTCGGTAACGGTCGAAATCGAGCAGTTCGTCTCTAACGAGCGCGGCGGCTATGATATCAACGGCCTGATCCTGGTTGAGCGCGAAGGGCAGAAGAAGATGGTGATTGGCAACAAAGGCGCCAAAATCAAGACCATCGGTATCGAAGCGCGCAAAGATATGGAAGAGATGTTTGAAGCGAAAGTGCATCTCGAACTGTGGGTCAAAGTTAAATCGGGCTGGGCCGACGACGAACGTGCGCTGCGCAGCCTGGGCTATGTAGACGACCTCTGATCCTATGGAAGGCTGGCAACGCGCCTTTGTGCTGCATAGTCGCCCCTACAGCGAAACCAGCCTGCTGCTCGATCTCTTCAGCGAAAGCCATGGGCGGGTCAGGGTGCTGGCGAAAGGGGCGCGCGCGCGTCGCTCGCAGCTGAAAGGCACGCTGCAGCCCTTTACGCCGCTGCTGGTGCGCTGGACCGGGCGCGGCGAAGTCAAAACCCTGACCAAAGCCGAAGCGGTCTCGCTGGCGCTGCCGCTCAGCGGCATCACGCTCTACTGCGGCCTCTACGTTAACGAACTGCTGTCGCGCGTGCTGGAGCAGGAATTTCCCTTCTCAGAACTCTTTTTCGACTATCTGAACTGCCTGCAGACGCTGGCGTCGGGTGAAAGCTCGCCTGAACCGGCGCTGCGCCGTTTTGAGCTGGCGCTGCTCGGCCATCTCGGTTACGGCGTCGACTTTTTGCACTGCGCCGGCAGCGGCGAACCTGTCGCCGACGCGATGACCTACAGCTACCGCGAAGAGAAAGGCTTTATCGCCAGTCTGGTCGCGAACCAGCGCAGCTTTACCGGCCGCCAGCTACGCGCGCTGTGGGAACGCGATTTCCCGGACGCTGACACGCTGCGCGCTGCCAAGCGTTTCACCCGTATCGCGCTGAAGCCCTATCTGGGCGGCAAACCCTTAAAGAGCACCGAACTGTTTCGTCAGTTCGTGCCGAAAAAGCGGCCGGATGCGGCAAGCCCGTAGCGCTGTGCCTGCGCCGCGCGCCGCGGTACACTCTGATTTTACGACATAGTTAAGCTGAGGACTGTCATGGCTGAGTTGCTGTTAGGGGTCAACATCGATCATATCGCCACGGTACGTAACGCCCGCGGCACCCACTATCCCGATCCGGTGCAGGCGGCTTTTGTCGCCGAGCAGGCGGGCGCGGAAGGCATTACCGTGCACCTGCGTGAGGATCGCCGCCACATTACCGATCGCGACGTGCGTATTCTGCGCGACACTATCCAGACGCGCATGAACCTGGAGATGGCGGTCACCGATGAGATGGTCGGTATCGCCTGCGATATTAAGCCGCATTTCGTCTGCCTGGTGCCGGAAAAGCGCGAAGAGGTAACGACCGAAGGCGGCCTCGACGTGGCGGGCCAGCAGGACAAAATCAATGCGGCGGTTAAACAGCTGAGCGAGGCGGGCATTCAGGTTTCGCTGTTTATCGACCCCGATCATCGCCAGATTGAGGCGGCGGTCGCCAGCGGCGCGCCCTATATCGAAATTCACACCGGCGCCTACGCCGAGGCGGCGGAAGGTCTGCCGCGCGAGGCCGAGCTGGCGCGCATCCGTCACGCCGCCACGTTTGCCGCCAGCCTGGGACTGCGGGTTAATGCCGGTCATGGGCTGACCTACCACAACGTACAGCCCATCGCCGCGCTGCCGGAGATGCACGAGCTGAATATCGGCCACGCCATTATCGGCCGCGCGCTGTTCAGCGGTCTGGCCGATGCGGTAAAAGAGATGAAGCTGCTGATGCGGGAAGCGCGTCGCTAATGGCTATTCTCGGACTGGGCACCGACATCGTCGAAATCGAGCGCATCGCCGGCGTGATTGAACGTTCCGGCGATCGCCTGGCGCGACGCGTGCTGAGCGAAGCCGAGTGGCAGCAATATCAGCAGCACCAGCAGCCGGTGCGCTTTCTGGCTAAGCGCTTCGCCGTCAAGGAAGCCGCGGCCAAAGCCTTTGGCACCGGCATTCGCGGCGGGCTGGCTTTTAATCAGTTTGAAGTTTACAACGATGCGCTGGGCAAGCCCGGACTGCGCTTTTTCAACCACGCCAGCGAAGTGGCGGAAAAGCTAGGCGTCAGACAGGTACACGTCACGCTGGCGGATGAACGCCACTACGCCTGCGCAACGGTGATTATCGAAAACTAGTGGTGCAGCACCACGAACTTCTCCCACAGCGCATCGCGCGATTCGATGTGCTGTGGATCGATAATAATGGTGTTGTCGATAGGGCAGACGCTCTGACAGGTCGGCACGTCGTAATGTCCGACGCACTCAGTACAGCGGCTGGCGTCAATCTCATAGATCTCCGCGCCGAGGCTGATCGCCTGGTTGGGACATTCGGGTTCGCACATATCGCAATTAATGCATCTGGCGGTAATCAGCAGCGCCATCATTTCACCTGATCAGCTAAAAACGGCGCCATTATACTCGCGTTCGCCGCTTAGTTCAGCTTTTTCACCAGCGCTTCGCTATGGCGGATATGGCTGGCAGCGCGTTCCGGATCGTTCTGCACCAGCGCCATAAACAGCAAATCGGTCAACGCCAGCTGCGCCGTAGTCGAGGAGATAGCGGCGCTGCGCGTGCTCTGCTCCTCCGCCACGGTATAGAGACAGTGGGTCGCAGTCTGCTGCAGGCTGTTGGGCGTAAAGCCGGTAAACGCCAGCACGTAGGCGCCGATCTGTGCGGCTTCCTGCGCCGCCAGATTGATCTCTTTCCGCTCGCCGGTGTAGGAGATCGCCAGCAGCACGTCGCCGGGACGCATCGCCTGCACGCTTGCCAGCAGCGCGTGCATATCCTGCTCCGCCACCGCATTGATGCCGATCTTCATCAGCTTCCAGGAAAAATCTTTCGCCACCAGTCCGGAGGCGCCAATGCCCACCAGCACGATGCGCTGGGCGTTTTTCAGCAGGTGCAGCGTCTCGGTCAGTTTCTCTTCGCTGTTGATATCGAGCGTGGCGCGAATAGCGGAAAGCTTTTCGGTTAGCAGCTTCTCGCCCACCGTTTTTAGCGAATCATCGCTAAGTATATGGTTATGCACGGTAATGGCGTCGCGATCCGCCAGCGATTCGCTCAGCGCCAGCTTAAGCGCGGGAAACCCCTTATAGCCCAGCTTTTGCGCGAATTTCACCACGCTCGACTGGCTCACTCCCGACTCTTCAGCCAGTTTCTGCGAGCTGAGATGGCGCGCCCGATCCGGCTGTGACAACAGAAAATCCGCCAGCCGGCGCTCGTTTAGCGCCAGACGCGGATAGAGCTGACGAATGCGCAGCAATGAGCTCATGCCTGGTCCTCGTTTAAGTATCCTGCCGCAAGATGCGTATATCCGCTGAAGAATAAACTATTCATCTGGCATTGTAGTAGCTGGAATTAAAAATAGCCGCCGTCGCCGCTGCGGCGGTTGATGGCTACAATAAGGAGCAGGGTGGAGAACAAAACTAGAAGGAGCGTTTTTTGACCAAAGGTACACAACGTCGCGTCGTGTTTTTCGATCTGGACGGCACACTACACCAGCAGGATATGTTTGGCACCTTTATGCGCTACCTGCTGTGGCGCCAGCCGCTTAACTTACTGCTGGTGGTGCCGCTGTTGCCGGTGGTGGGGCTTGGCTTGCTGATTAAAGGGCGCGCGGCGCGCTGGCCGATGAGTCTGTTGCTCTGGTCGATCACCTTTGGCCGTTCAGAGCGTACTCTGCTGCGGCGCGAAGCGGAGTTTGCGCAGTGGTTCCGTCAGCGCGTGACCGCCTTTCCGGTGGTGCAGCAGCGTCTGACTGACTATCTGAGCAGCGACGATGCCGACGTATGGCTGATTACCGGCTCGCCGCAGTCGCTGGTGGAGCAGGTCTACTACGATTCGGCGTTCCTGCCGCGCGTGAAGCTGATCGCCAGCCAGATGCAGCGTGGACTGGGCGGCCGCGTGCTGGCTATGCGCTGTCTCGGCCATGAGAAGGTGGTTCAGCTTGAGGAGCAGATCGGCACGCCGCTGCAGCTCTACAGCGGCTACAGCGACAGTAAGCAGGATAATCCGCTGCTCTTTTTCTGCCAGCATCGCTGGCGCGTAACGCCGCGCGGCGAACTTCAGCAGCTGGAGTAGGGTTTCATCTTCGAATCTGCGCGCGGGATCGCTATAATGCGCCGCTTTGCTGCTGCCGGGAGTGGGCCTGCGTGAATCAATCTCAAGACGAATACTGGATGCGCCATGCGCTGCGGCTGGCGCGCATGGCCTGGGAGCAGGGCGAGGTGCCGGTCGGCGCGGTGCTGGTGCAGGGCGATCGCGTTATCGGCGAAGGCTGGAACCGGCCCATCGGCCAGCACGATCCTACCGCGCACGCCGAAATTATGGCGCTGCGCCAGGGCGGCAAGGTGCTGGAAAATTATCGCCTGCTTGATACCACGCTCTACGTGACGCTGGAGCCCTGCGTAATGTGCGCCGGCGCGATGGTGCACAGCCGCATCGGGCGGCTGGTTTACGGCGCCAGCGATGAGAAGACCGGCGCGGCTGGCTCGCTTATGGACGTGCTCGGCCATCCCGGCATGAATCATCAGATCACGCTGCAGAGCGGCGTACTGGCGGATGAATGCGCGGCAATGCTGAGCGACTTTTTCCGCATGCGGCGCGAGCAGAAAAAAGCGCTGCGTCAGGCGCAGCGCGGAACGGAATGATGGTGCGCGACGCGTCTGAGCGAATACCCCAGTCTCAGTTCATCGCAATTTCCGGCTCGACCGCCGGATAACCGCTGCCCAGCTCCGCTTCCTGCGCGGATCGCTGGGCAAGGCGTTTTTCCTGCTCCTGCAGATACCCCACCAGGCTCAGCTGATACTTACGGATATTTTCCACGTAGTTGTAGGCTTCCTGACCGCGTGCGTAGCCGTAAGTGGTCTGCGCGTAATAGCGCTTCTGGCTCAGCATCGGCAGCCGCAGCTTTACGTCCGCCCAGCTGTCGGCATTGCCGCCCTGTTTCGCGGTAAGTTTGCGCGCGTCCAGCATATGGGCGTAACCCATGTTATACGCCGCCAGCGCGAACCAGATGCGCTCCTCCTCGGGAATGGTGTCGGGCACCTTTTCCATCATGCGTTGCAGATAGAGACTGCCGCCGCGAATGCTCTGTTCGATATCGGTGCGATCCTCAACGTTCACGCTATCGGCGGTGTTGCGCGTCAGCATCATCATGCCGCGTACGCCGGTAGGGGAGGTCGCCAGCGGATTCCAGTGCGACTCCTGATAGGATATTGCCGCCAGCAGTCGCCAGTCGATGCTGGCCGCATACTTCTCAAACAGCGGCTTGATCTCCGGCAGCGTCACGTCAATAGCGCGTAAAAAGGTGCGGGTATCAACGTAGTCGAAGGTGCCGACGTGGCCAAGATACTTCTCCTCCAGGCGCGCCATCGCCCCTTCTTCGCCCATAGAGTTGAAGAAGTCGAGCATGGCGGCATCCAGGCTGCTGTCGTCACTGTGTGGCACATACCAGGTGACCGGCTCCTCATCGGTGACGTCGAACGCCACCGCCAGCTGCGGATGGATGCGCTGCAGCAGGGCGATGGTGACGGAGTCGCCGATGGTGTAGTCGAGCTTGCCGTCGGCTACCGCTTCCAGCAGGGCTTTAGGCGCCTGGTCGGTGGAGATAACCCAGTTAAGATCGGGATATTGCTTATCGCGCGCCGCTTTCAGCGACGAAAGGTAGGCTGAGCCGGAAGCGACTCTGAGCTCGCCTTTCAAATCGCCGAGATTCTTCGGGCGCGGCTTATCGACGCGATAGACCAGCTGCTGGGACACGGAGTAGTAGCTCGGCCCGGTTTTGTAGCGCGTCAGCCTCTCATCGTTGTAAATCAGACCCGCCGCCAGCAAGTCCGCCTTGCCGTCGTCAAGATCGTCAAACAGATCGCTGAGGTTTGGACGCACCGTAACCTTGAGCTTAACGCCCAGGTAGTCGGCAAAACGTTTCGCCAGTTCATAATCCATACCGGCCGGAGCTTTATTAACGGTGTAGTAAGTCAACGGGGAATTGATGGTACTGATACGCAGCACTCCCCGTGATTTTATCTGGGAAATCGCATCCTGTCCGTTGCCGTACCACGGGACAGATGGCCACAAAGCCATCGCCAGCAGCAAGGTGACAAGACCGATAAACAGATAGTTTAATTTTAGGCGTTTCAAATAGTTGTCTCTCGCTGGCTCTAAGGCCTCTGTCTTTTAAAGGCAGTATTGATCTTTTTTAAACTCTCAGAGCGAGGGGCATTTTGCGCAACTCAGCAGCGCAGAGCAACTTATAAAGCAGGTTTTGCGCAAATTTCAGGCAATTCCGTGGTCAGAGAAATTATGCGCAAACGGTTTCGTCGGACGGGGTGTTTCTCTATAATACCGCCCGTTTTCTGCTGTTGTGCCCCTTGAAGCGTCGCACGGCGCTCTGACGAGAGATTAAATGATGGAAATTCTGCGTGGTTCGCCCGCCCTGTCGGCATTTCGTGTAAACAAACTGCTGACCCGCTTTCAGGACGCTCACCTGCCGGTGAGTGACATTTACGCCGAGTACGTCCATTTTGCCGATGTCAGCGCACCGCTGAACGCTGATGAAAAAGCGCGCCTGCAGCGCCTGCTGAAATACGGTCCTTCTCTCGCCGAACATGCGCCGCAAGGCCGTCTGCTGCTGGTCACGCCGCGTCCCGGCACTATTTCGCCCTGGTCTTCCAAAGCGACAGATATCGCGCACAACTGCGATCTGCCACAGGTGCGACGCCTTGAGCGCGGTCTGGCTTTCTATGTGCAGGCGCCGCAGCTGACGGAAACGCAGTGGCAGGCGCTTCAGTCGCTGCTGCACGACCGCATGATGGAGACCGTCTACAGCGATTTTTCGCAGGCGGAGGCGCTGTTCGCCCATCATGAGCCGCAGCCGCTGAAGAGCGTAGACGTGCTGAATAACGGCCGCCAGGCGCTGGAAGAAGCTAACCGTACGCTGGGGCTGGCGCTGGCGGACGATGAAATCGACTACCTGCTGGAGGCTTTCCAGCGCCTCGGACGCAACCCGAACGACATCGAACTCTATATGTTCGCGCAGGCCAACTCTGAGCACTGCCGTCATAAAATCTTTAACGCCGACTGGATTATCGACGGCGAAAAACAGCCGAAGTCGCTGTTTAAAATGATTAAAAACACCTTTGAGACCACGCCGGATCATGTGCTGTCAGCCTATAAAGACAACGCAGCGGTTATGGAAGGCTCAGAGGTAGGGCGCTTCTTCGCCGACGCGCGCAAAGGCGAATATGAATACCATCAGGAAGCGGCGCATATCCTGATGAAGGTAGAAACCCATAACCACCCGACGGCGATCTCGCCGTGGCCAGGTGCGGCGACCGGCTCCGGCGGCGAAATCCGCGACGAAGGCGCCACCGGCCGCGGCGCGAAGCCGAAAGCCGGTCTGGTCGGTTTCTCCGTGTCGAACCTGCGTATTCCAGGCTTTGAGCAGCCCTGGGAAGAGGATTTCGGCAAGCCAGACCGCATCGTCAGCGCGCTGGACATCATGACCGAAGGTCCGCTGGGCGGCGCGGCGTTCAATAACGAATTTGGGCGTCCGGCGCTGAACGGCTATTTCCGCACCTATGAAGAGCAGGTCAACAGCCATAACGGCGTTGAGCTGCGCGGCTATCACAAGCCGATTATGCTGGCGGGCGGCATCGGCAATATCCGCGCCGACCACGTGCAGAAAGGTGAAATTACCGTCGGCGCGAAGCTGATCGTACTGGGCGGCCCGGCGATGAATATCGGTCTGGGCGGCGGCGCGGCCTCATCTATGGCCTCCGGCCAGTCAGACGCCGATCTCGATTTCGCCTCGGTGCAGCGCGACAATCCGGAAATGGAGCGCCGCTGTCAGGAGGTGATTGACCGCTGCTGGCAGATGGGCGAAGAGAACCCGATTCTCTTTATCCATGACGTAGGCGCGGGCGGCCTCTCCAACGCCATGCCGGAACTGGTGAGCGACGGCGGACGCGGCGGTCGTTTTAACCTGCGCGATATCCTTAACGATGAGCCGGGCATGAGCCCGCTGGAAGTGTGGTGTAACGAGTCGCAGGAGCGCTACGTGCTGGCGGTGGCGCCGGAGAAACTGGCGGAATTCGACGCGCTGTGTCAGCGCGAGCGCGCCCCTTACGCCGTTATCGGCGAAGCGACCGAAGAGCAGCACCTGAGCCTGAGCGACAGTCATTTCGACAATACGCCGATCGACATGCCGCTTGACGTACTGCTGGGCAAAACGCCGAAAATGACGCGCGACGTAGTGACGCAGCAGGCAAAAGGCGAGCCGCTGCTGCGCGACGGCATTACCCTCAGCGATGCGGTAAACCGCGTGCTGCATCTGCCAGCCGTGGCGGAGAAAACCTTTCTCGTTACTATCGGCGACCGTACCGTGACCGGTATGGTGGCGCGCGACCAGATGGTCGGCCCGTGGCAGATCCCGGTCGCGAACTGCGCGGTCACTACCGCCAGCCTCGACAGCTATCACGGCGAAGCCTTTGCGTTGGGCGAACGCGCCCCGGTCGCGCTGCTCGATTTCGCCGCTTCGGGCCGTCTGGCGGTGGGCGAAGCGCTGACCAACCTTGCGGCGACGCAGATTGGCGATCTCAAGCGCGTGAAACTCTCCGCTAACTGGATGGCCGCTGCAGGTCATCCGGGCGAAGACGCAGGCCTCTACGAAGCGGTCAAGGCAGTAGGCGAGGAGCTTTGTCCTGCGCTCGGCATCACTATCCCGGTGGGCAAAGACTCTATGTCGATGAAAACCCGCTGGCAGGAAGGCGTCGAGCAGCGCGAAATGACTGCGCCGCTGTCGCTGGTGATCACCGCCTTCGCCCGCGTGGAAGATGTGCGCCGCACCGTGACGCCGCAGCTGCAGGCGGAGGGTGAAAACCTGCTGCTGCTGATCGATCTCGGCAACGGCGCGAATACGCTGGGCGCGACCGCGCTGTCGCAGGTCTATCGTCAGCTGGGCGACAAACCGGCCGACGTGCGCGATGCGCAGCAACTGGCGGGCTTCTTCAATGCGATGCAGACGCTGGTAGCGCAGCAGAAACTGCTGGCTTACCACGACCGTGCAGACGGCGGTCTGCTGGTGACGCTGGCGGAAATGGCCTTTACCGGCCACTGCGGTATCGATGTCGATATCGCCGCGCTGGGCAGCGACGCGCTGGCGGCGCTCTTTACCGAAGAGCTGGGCGCGGTTATTCAGATTAAAGCGGAAGATCGCGATGCGGTTGAGAAGGTGCTGGCGGAGCAGGGACTGGCAGGATGCAGTCACGTTCTGGGCAGCGCACAGCGCGGCGATCGTTTTGTTATTCGTTTCGGCGACAGCGCGATCTACAGCGAAAGCCGCACCACGCTGCGTACCTGGTGGGGCGAAACCAGCTGGCAGATGCAGCGTCTGCGCGATAACCCTCTCTGCGCCGACCAGGAGCACGAGGCGCGTAAAGACGATAACGATCCCGGCCTGAACGTTCACCTGACCTTTAAACCGGAAGAGGATATCGCCGCGCCGATGATCGCCACCGGCGTGCGTCCGCGCGTCGCGGTGCTGCGTGAGCAGGGCGTTAACTCCCATGTTGAAATGGCGGCTGCCTTCCACCGCGCTGGCTTTACGGCGGTTGACGTGCATATGAGCGATCTGCTTGCGGGGCGTCGGGGACTGGAGGAGTTCCAGGCGCTGGTGGCCTGCGGCGGTTTCTCTTATGGCGACGTACTGGGCGCTGGCGAAGGCTGGGCAAAATCCATTCTGTTCAACAACCGCGTGCGCGATGTGTTCGAGAACTTTTTCCATCGTCCGCAGACGCTGGCGCTTGGCGTGTGCAACGGCTGCCAGATGATGTCGAATCTGCGCGAGCTGATCCCGGGCAGTGATCTCTGGCCGCGCTTTGTGCGCAACCAGTCCGAGCGTTTTGAAGCGCGTTTCAGCCTGGTTGAAGTGGCCGTCAGCCCGTCTCTGCTGCTGGACGGCATGGCAGGCTCGCATATGCCGATTGCGGTCTCTCACGGCGAGGGCTTTGTTGAAGTGCGCGACGGCGCACATCTGGCCGCGCTGGAGTCGAAAGGTCTGGTCGCGCTGCGCTTTATCGATAACTACGGTAAAGTCACCGAAGCCTACCCGGCTAACCCGAATGGTTCGCCTCACGGCATTACGGCGGTAACGAACGAAAGCGGACGCGTCACGATTATGATGCCGCACCCGGAGCGCGTATTCCGTACGGTGAGCAACTCCTGGCATCCGGCTGAGTGGGGCGAGGATAGCCCGTGGATGCGCATTTTCCGTAATGCGCGTAAGCAGCTAGGATAAATCTGGTAAGCGGGCAAAAAGGAGACAGCGATGTCTCCTTTTTTTATGAGTGTTGGGAAACAGCGACATTTCCCCTGTTGGTTGTCTCTAAAAGGCGACATATATCTTACTGATAGATAAGACATAAGCGCGTGATGGGCAGATGTGTTGGGATTTGGCGACAGATAGGCGCTTCGCGTTTCGCGCTTCACGGCAGGAATAGCCGCTAACGCTGGCAACCGTCTGAAAAAGAATACTATTTATTTTCTGGCACGAAGTTTGCTAATATCACTACGTGGCTCATTCTCCTGTTTATGATTGCCCCGCACCGCGGCAGAGCTCATAAAAACTGAATGACGCACCAAACGGAGCCTGCCGTCCACCAGCCGATAATCGCTTGCTTTGCAACGTTATCAAGCATCGGGCGAAACGTTGAGTTAGGCTCCACCTCTTTTTCGGCGATGCTGCGGCGTCGCTCTCACGGCAGGCCAGAAGGCCTGCCGTTTTCATTTCCGCTCTATCTTCCACCGGCGGACTTCGCTAGCATCCTTACAGCGTTTATTAAAGGAAGCGACCGCGTGAGAAGATGGCGTTTATTTCCCCGATCGTTGCGCCAGCTGGTGCTGATGGCGTTTTTACTGGTGCTGTTGCCGCTGCTGGTGCTGGCATGGCAAGCCTGGGAAAGCCTGTCGGCCTTAAGCGATCAGGCTGTCGACACCAATCGCAATACCTTTACCGATGTGCGGCGCAGCGAGGCGATGGCGCGTACCGCGCTGGAGCTGGAGCGCAGCTATCGCCAGTATTGCGTGCTGGGCGACGCCACCCTGTCGCGCCTCTATCAAACCCAGCGCGCGCGATACAGCCAGATACTCGATTCCCATGCTTCCAGCCTGCCCGCGCTGGCGGCGTTCCAGACGCTGCGTGCAACGCTGCCGCAGTTAACCGATTTGCAGTGCGATAACGGTAATCCGGTCGCTGCAGCCTCGCAGGCGCTGGAGCGCTTTTCCGCCGCTAATGCGCAGCTGGTGCAGGAGACGCGTGAAGTAGTGTTCGCGCGCGGGCTGCAGCTGCAGCGCGAAATCGCCGATCGCGGCCAGTTTTTCGGCTGGCAGGCGCTTATTCTGTTTATCGTCAGCCTGGCGCTGGTGCTGCTTTTCACCCGTATGATTATCGGACCGGTCAAAAGCGTCGAGCGCATGATCAACCGTCTCGGCGAAGGGCGCGAACTGGGCGCGAGCGTGGCCTTTCGCGGACCGCGCGAACTGCGCTCGCTTGGTCAGCGCATCGTCTGGCTTAGCGAGCGGCTGGCGTGGCTGGAGACGCAGCGCCATGAGTTTTTGCGCCATCTCTCCCACGAGCTGAAAACGCCGCTCGCCAGCCTGCGCGAAGGTACCGAGCTGCTGGCGGACGAAGTGGTCGGCGCGCTGAACAGCGACCAGAAAGAGGTGGTGGCGATCCTGGACACCAGTAGCCGTCATCTGCAGCGCCTGATTGAACAGCTGCTCGACTACAACCGTAAACAGTCAGAAGGTCCTACGACGCTGGAAGCGGTGGATATTATCGACCTGGTGGATATGGTGGTGAGCGCCCATGCGCTGCCGGCGCGCGCTAAGCTGATGCATGTGCATTGCGATCTACAGGCGAAGCGCTGCCTCGCCGAACCTGTGCTGCTGATGCGCGTGATCGATAACTTATACTCTAACGCCGTGAACTATGGCGGCGAATCCGGTAGCATCTGGCTGCGCAGCCAGCTGCACGGCGATAAAGTATGGATAGAGGTGGCTAACAGCGGCACGCCGATCCCCGCGAAAGAACGGGAAATGATATTCGAACCCTTTTTTCAGGGCAGTCTGCAGCGTAAAGGGCCGGTTAAAGGCAGCGGGCTGGGACTGAGCATCGCTAAAGATTGTCTGCGTCGCATGCAGGGGGATCTGCAGCTGGTTGACAGCCAGGACGCCGACGTTTGTTTTCGTATCGTACTGAATCACACAGCCGGGAATCTCTGACAGATGAATATCGTCTTCGCCTCACTTTTTACAGCGCTGCTGAGCCTCTCTCTCAGCGGCTGTAACGCCTCCCCGGCCGCTTCGTCTGCGCATCGCGACGCCATCGTCGCCGAGCCGGAGGTCAGGCTTCCCGATTATCTGGCGACAGACTGCGCCAGCGTCTGGCGCAACGAAAGCGCGGCAGCCACGGGCAATCCGCTCTACTGGATGCGCGCCATCGACTGCGCCGAGCGCCTGTCGCCCGCAGAGGCGCGCGCCGAAGCGCATCGCTGGCCAGTTGAAGGCTGGGCGCGCGCGTTTAAAAACGGCATTCTGATGGCTAACGGCAACGTCACGCCGCTGGAGCGACGCGATTATGTCGAGGCGCTGGACGAATACAGCAGCCGTTTCCCTGGCACGGTGCGTCCACTGATCCAGCTGTGGCGCAGCAACCAGGTCGCTCAGCTCGATCTCAGCGAAACGCGTTCGCGCTTCGCGCATTTACAGCAGAGCAGCGATGCGCAGCTTGATGCGCTGCGTCAGCAAGATGCGCAGATGCGTAAAACCCTTAATGACACGCAGCATAAGCTGGAGCGCCTGACCGATATTGAGCGCCAGCTCTCTTCACGCAAAGCGCCGGACGTTACAGAGGGCGGCCATGCGCCGGAAGCCTCGCAACATGAGGAGCCTTAATGGCCAGACAATCCGCACGTTTGTTGCTGGTAGATGACGATCCCAGCCTGCTGAAGCTGCTGGGCATGCGTCTTACTAGCGAAGGCTATCAGGTGACCACCGCCGCCAGCGGGCCGGAAGCGCTGCGCCTGCTGCAGAAAGATCAGATCGATCTGGTGATCAGCGATTTGCGTATGGATGAGATGGACGGTCTGGCGCTGTTCGGCGAAATTCAGAAGCACAACCCCAGCCTGCCGGTGATTATTCTCACGGCGCACGGCTCGATTCCGGATGCCGTCTCCGCCACGCAGCAGGGCGTATTCAGTTTTCTTACCAAGCCGGTGGACCGCGATGCGCTCTATAAAGCGATCGACGATGCGCTGGCGCAGCGCGCGCCAGCCAGCGACGACCGCTGGCGCGAGGCGATCGTCACCCGCAGCCCGACAATGCTGCGGCTGCTGGAGCAGGCGCATATGGTGGCGCAGTCTGACGTCAGCGTATTGATTAACGGCCAGAGCGGCAGCGGCAAAGAGGTGCTGGCGCAGGCGATCCACGCCGCCAGCCCGCGCGCGGACAAACCTTTTATCGCCATTAACTGCGGCGCGCTGCCGGAACAGCTGCTGGAGTCTGAGCTGTTCGGGCACGCCAGAGGCGCCTTTACCGGCGCGGTAAGCGCGCGCGAAGGGTTGTTTCAGGCGGCGGAAGGGGGCACGCTGTTCCTGGATGAGATTGGCGACATGCCGCCGTCGCTGCAGGTGAAACTGCTGCGCGTACTGCAGGAGCGCAAAATCCGTCCGCTCGGCAGCAATCATGATATCGATATTAACGTGCGCATCATCTCCGCGACGCATCGCGATTTGCCAAAAGCGATGGAGAAAAAAGAGTTTCGCGAGGATCTCTTTTACCGGCTTAACGTGGTCAATCTTAAACTGCCCGCGCTGCATGAGCGCACGGAGGATATTCCGCTGCTTGCCAGCCATCTGCTGCGTCAGGCGGCGGATCGACATAAACCTTTTGTGCGCAGCTTCTCAGTGGATGCGATGAAGCGGCTGATGACGGCGAGCTGGCCGGGCAACGTGCGTCAGCTGGTGAACGTTATCGAGCAGTGCGTGGCGCTCACCTCATCGCCGGTGATCAGCGATGCGCTGGTCGAGCAGGCGCTGAGCGGGGAGAACAGCGTTCTGCCAACCTTTGTCGAGGCGCGAAACCAGTTTGAGCTTAACTACCTGCGTAAGCTGCTGCAGATGACTAAAGGCAATGTCACCAATGCCGCCCGGCTGGCCGGGCGTAATCGCACCGAGTTTTATAAGCTGCTGTCCCGACATGAACTGGACGCCAGCGATTTTAAAGAGTAGCTTTCTGGCGCGATGAAGCGTTTGAAAGCGTTGATAAATACCCCTTCGGGCGGGATGCGTTGCGGGCGACGCCCCTGTAGCCTGACGCTGCGGGTATACACTTACAGCACCCCATCCGGCCACGGAGGGAGTGAGAAAAGGGTCTGACATGAAAAAGATTGATGCGATTATCAAACCATTCAAACTCGATGATGTGCGCGAAGCCTTAGCCGAGGTCGGCATCACCGGGATGACGGTTTCTGAAGTTAAAGGCTTTGGCCGCCAGAAAGGGCATACCGAGCTTTATCGCGGCGCAGAGTATATGGTCGACTTTCTGCCGAAAGTGAAGATTGAAATGGTGGTGGGCGACGATATCGTCGACACCTGCGTGGAAACCATTATGAAAACTGCGCAGACCGGTAAAATCGGCGACGGTAAAATTTTTGTTTTTGACGTCTCGCGCGTGGTGCGTATCCGTACCGGCGAAGAGGATGAAGAGGCGATCTAATTTCGCCTGTGAAAGATAAAAGCCTGCTTGCGGGCTTTGTCTGTTGGCTGGGTGTCAGCGCGGGTGATATGCCCCGATCGCAAAGACGCAAAACGGCATCCCTGCAGCTCGGCCCGCGCCATCCCTGGCGCGGGACGCTTTGCTCCTCGGTCCATATCACCCGCGTGCAGGCTCAGATATCGTCTGTAGCCTGTTCCTGCTGTGGCCTTACAGCCCTTTATGCGGGCCGAACACTTCATAGTGAATGCGAGAGGCATCAACGCCCGCATCGCGTAGCTGACCGGCGATAAACTGCATAAAGCCTACCGGTCCGCACAGCCAGAACTGCGTGCGCGAATCCTGCAGGCGCGCGGCTTCGTTGGCCAGATCCATCATACCTTCAGCATCAAACCGGCCCGCATCGGCGGCATCCGGGACGCGATACCAGACGCGCTTTTCAAAGTCGCGCAGGCGAGCGCCCGTCTCGGCCACTTCATCCGCAAAGGCGTGCTGCGCACCGTTTTCCGTCGCGTGCAGCCAAGTCACCGGCGCGGCATGCTGCTGTTCGGCCAGCGCATGCAGCATCGCCAGCGTCGGGGTTACGCCGACGCCCGCTGAAATTAGCGCCACCGGCGTGTCGGTCGTCACGTCCATAAATACGTCGCCGTGCGGCGCGGTCAGCTCCAGCACATCGCCTGGCTGCGCGTTTTCATGCAGCCAGCCGGAAACGGTGCCCTGTGCGTCGCGTTTCACCGCAATGCGGTAGGTTTTGCCATTGCTGGTATGCGTAAGCGAGTACTGGCGATTCTGCTGAAACTCAAAACTGGCGGGGTGCAGACGGACAGTAATATACTGGCCCGGCTTAAAGGCTGCGACTGCGCCGCCATCGACCGGCGTCAGAGTAAAGCTTTTAATGACCGAACTTTGCTCCTCAATAGCGCTAATGCGGAACGCGCGCGTACCGCGCCAGCCGCCTTCCTGCTGCTCGGTTTCCTGGTAAATCGCCTCTTCACGCTTAATAAATACATCCGCCAGCACGCCATAAGCGCGACCCCATGCCGCCAGCACTTCATCGCCTGGATTCAGCAGTTCTTTAATCGTTGCCAGCAGGTTCTCCCCGACGATAGCGTACTGTTCCGGCTTGATCGTCAGGCTGGCATGCTTCTGCGCGATTTTTTCTACCGCCGGCAGCAGCGCCGCCAGGTTATCCAGATTCGCGCCGTAGGCGCAGATGGCGTTAAATAACGCCTCGCGCTGATCGCCGTTGCGCTGGTTGTTCATATTGAACACGTTTTTCAGTTCGGGATGCTGCGACAGCATGCGGTCGTAAAAGTGAGCGGTGAGCTTTGGCCCAACGGCGGCGACAGCAGGAAGGGTAGATTTCACGGTAGCGATGGTTTGTGCGTCAAGCATGGTGGTTCCTCAGGCTGCTTTAAAGTTGCATTTTAAATGCATGTTATGATCCTGGTTCGGTAGTTGTAAATAACCCGGTAAAAAATCAGGCTATAAAGGTGGCAAGCTTTAAGTACAAATTGCAAAAACCTGCGTCACAACCTGAGGAAAAATCGCGGTGCCACCGTAGCACAGGAAAGCGTAAAAATCCTTTGCCAGCGCCAAGCCAATCGTTTGCGTACAATCAGGAATTGGCGCTACCGTCACCTGGCAAAACGGTTTACACTGTTGGCCTTTGCTCCCTAAGGGAGCCTAAACCGCCGTTAAAAGTTAGCTGAGTCAGGAGATGCGGATGTTAAAGCGTGAAATGAACATTGCCGATTATGATGCCGAATTGTGGCAGGCGATGGAGCAAGAGAAAGTGCGTCAGGAAGAGCACATTGAACTGATTGCTTCTGAAAACTACACCAGCCCACGTGTAATGCAGGCGCAAGGTTCGCAGCTCACCAACAAGTACGCGGAAGGGTATCCGGGGAAACGCTACTACGGCGGTTGTGAATATGTCGACATCGTTGAACAACTGGCCATCGATCGCGCGAAAGCGCTGTTCGGCGCCGATTACGCTAACGTGCAGCCGCACTCGGGCTCTCAGGCTAACTTTGCTGTTTATACCGCACTGCTGAAGCCGGGCGATACCATTCTGGGCATGAACCTGGCGCATGGCGGTCACCTGACTCACGGTTCGCCGGTAAACCTCTCTGGCAAACTTTATAACGTCGTGCCTTACGGCATCGATGAGAGCGGCAAAATCGACTATGACGAGCTGGCAGAGCTGGCAAAAACCCATCAGCCGAAAATGATCGTCGGCGGCTTTTCTGCCTACTCCGGCGTCTGCGACTGGGCGAAAATGCGTGAAATCGCTGACAGCGTCGGTGCTTACCTGTTCGTCGATATGGCGCACGTGGCCGGTCTGATCGCTGCTGACGTCTATCCGAACCCGGTTCCGCACGCGCATATCGTCACCTCTACCACCCATAAAACCCTGGCGGGTCCGCGCGGCGGCCTGATCCTGGCGAAAGGCGGCGACGAAGAGCTCTACAAGAAACTCAACTCTGCCGTCTTCCCGGGCGGGCAGGGCGGTCCGCTGATGCACGTTATCGCCGGTAAAGCGGTGGCGTTTAAAGAGGCGATGGAGCCGGAGTTTAAAGCGTATCAGCAGCAGGTCGCTAAAAACGCCAAAGCGATGGTGGAAGTGCTGATCGAGCGCGGCTATAACATCGTTTCAGGCGGCACCCATAACCACCTGTTCCTGATCGATCTGGTCAGCAAAAACCTGACCGGTAAAGAGGCGGACGCCGCGCTGGGCCGCGCCAACATCACCGTTAACAAAAACAGCGTGCCGAACGATCCGAAAAGCCCGTTCGTTACCTCTGGCGTGCGTATCGGTACCCCTGCTGTGACTCGCCGCGGCTTTAAAGAAGCGGAAGTTCGCGAGCTGGCGGGCTGGATTGCCGACGTGCTCGACAACATCAACGATGAAGCGACTATCGAACGCACCAAACAGAAAGTGCTGGAAGTCTGCGCTCGTCTGCCGGTTTACGCATAAGCCTGAGCTTGTGTGACCGCGATTAAGGATGGCTTCGGCCATCCTTTTTTATTGCCGTTTTTAGGCTAGAGTAACGCGCAATCATTTTCTATGGACCCTTCACTGCGGGAGGCAGAATGGCGATCGGCTCGTCAAAATGGCTCGGTCTCGGCTATTTCACTTACTTTTTTTGCTACGGTATCTATCTGCCTTTTTGGGGCGTCTGGCTAAAGGGCACCGGCCTCGATGCGGAGAAGATCGGCCTGCTACTCGGTTGCGGCATGGTGGCGCGCTTTGTGGGCAGCCTGCTGATCGCTTCGCAGGTGAAGCATCCAGCGCAGCTGATCACCGCGCTGCGGTTGCTGGCGCTGCTGACCTGTTTGTTCGCCGCCGGATACTGGATAGGGCAGCAGTGGCTGTGGCTACTCTTCGTTATGGTGGGCTTTAATCTCTTCTTTTCGCCGCTGGTGCCGCTCAGCGATGCGCTGGCCGCCACCTGGACCCAGCAGATCGGACTGAAATATGGCCCGGTGCGGCTGTGGGGATCGCTGGCGTTCGTTATCAGTTCGGCGCTTACCGGACTGCTGGTCAACCACTGGTCATCGCAGGCGATTCTGGCGCTGCTCTCCGTCGGCGTGCTGGCGATGCTAGGCGGCATGTTGCTGCCGCCGCTTACCCGACCGCAGGGCGAGGAGCGACACAGCGCGACAGGCGGCGGCTGGCAGGCGTGGCGCGATCTGCTGCGTGAGAACAGCGTGTGGCGCTTTATGCTGTGCGTTACGCTGATGCAGGGGGCGCACGCCGCCTATTACGGATTCAGCGCGATATGGTGGCAGCAGAGCGGCTACTCCGCGTCGGTGGTAGGCTATCTGTGGTCGCTTGGCGTGGTAGCGGAGATTGTCGTTTTCGCTCTGAGCAATCGCCTGTTTCGACGCTGGCGCGCGCGCGATTTGCTGCTGCTCTCCGGCATCTGCGCGCTGGTGCGCTGGGCATTGCTGGGTGCGACCGTTGAACTACCCTGGCTTATCGTAGGGCAGATCCTGCACTGCGGCAGCTTTACCGTCTGCCATCTGGCGGCGATGCGCTTTATCGCCGCGCGCAGCGGTTCAGACGTTATCCGCCTGCAGTCGATCTACTCGGCGCTGGCGATGGGCGGCGGCATCGCGGTAATGACCATGATCTGCGGCGTGCTGTTTACCCCGTTGCAGGGCCATCTCTTCTGGGTGATGGCGCTGGTCGCGCTGCCCGCGCTCTTTTTGCGGCCGCGCGCGGCTTAAGCCTCCAGCAGCGCCCGTATACGCTGCTGCTGATGTTCGCTCAGCGGCAGCTCGGCGTGGATCAGCGGCGGCGAATAGAGCGGTAGCGACGTCGCGTAAGGGGAGATCACCAGCGCGATTTCACGCGGCGCGCCGTCGCGCTGGAAGTCGCTCATATCCTGATATTTGATATTGATCGGCAGCAGCGAAATTTCGCGGATCTGCTGCTCAAGCTGCTGTTCAAGACGGGCATTGTCGCCGGTCAGCAGCAGAACCTGCTTCTCCTGCAGCGCGTTTTCCTGCATCAGCCAGGCGCCGAATATCACCGCAATCAGGCTAACCTCCTCCTGGCTGAAGCGCAGATCGTAGGTGGTTTCGAACCCGTCCAGCGCCTGCTGCGTGGTGCGCAGCAGGCGCGGATAGAGCTTCGTGACGTCCAGCGCTACGCTGTTATCAATGCCGATGCCGAAGTGGGAGCGATCCAGCGCCTGCGCCAGATGCGTATAGAGCTGCTCCGTCAGTTCCTGAGGTTCGCCGAAGCGCAGCTCGGCCAGCTGTTCGAAGGTGGCGATAAGCTGTCTGGTTTCCCGCATCAGCTGCTGGCTGCCGGGATGATGCAACGTATCAGGGCCAGGCGCATGGATCAGGCTGAACAGCAGCGTCCAGAAGTCCGCTTCGCTGATATGCGGCGCCAGATGACAGCGCTTTTGCCAGTGAAGAATGACGTCCAACGCCGCCTCGCGCTCATACTTCTGCTGAAGCCAGGCGCGCTGCCGCTCGTTGAACAGGGCAGGCTGGCGCTGCATCAGCCCATACTTCATGAAGATTTGCAGAAACAAGCGGTCGCGCGCGCTGAAGTCGCGGGAGAGCTTCAGGCTGCAGTGCTGGATCAGCGCCTGCAAATTTATCTCGTCGTAGAGCGCTTTTTCTATTTTCATCGCTTTCAGCCGCTGGCGCAGCGGCGCGGCAAAATGGTCGCGCACGAAGTTTTCTGACAAGCGCAGCCCGCGCCGCAGCCAGTGCAGCAGGCAAAGTCGCCGATCCAGCTCGGTGCCGTGAATGCGAAAGCTGCCGTCCACCATTTGATGCAGTTCCAGCTGGTGATAACGCTGTATCTCATCCCCGACATCTTCGATATCCTGTCGGGCGACGACAGCGTCAACGCCGTTTAACTGACAGAGTTTTTCGAGCGTTAGCGCGGGAGTGGGCAGATACAACAGCAACAGCAGATGACAACGACGCTGTGATCGGGTGAAGAGTGGTGCCGAAGAGGGAGCAGAACTCATCAGTCTAGATTCCAGCGGTCCGGTATTGCGCTAAGAATAGCCAATGGCGAAAAGGGCCGCGGCCTGCTGCTGATTTTTTCTGCAATGCTTCAGCGTGGGTCACAATTTTTTGTTACTTATATGCGCTTTTAACCGGGAATGTAACTTTATAACATTATGAGAGGCGTCTTTTTTACTTTACTGTTACTGATGAGCGGGGCCAGTTATGCCCATCCACACAGCTTTATCGATATGAAAACCGAACTGCTCGCCGACGGCGATACCTTCACCGGACTGAAGATGAACTGGACGATGGATGAGATCACCTCCGCCGATCTGCTTTACGATGCGGGCGATGCGAAGCCCGGCAGCGAAGTATGGAAAAAACTGGCGGCGGAAGTCATGGCGAATGTGCTGGGCCAGCACTACTTCTCTGAGGTGTGGCACAACGGCCAGCGCGTGAAATTTCTCAACCTGCCGAAAGAGTACGCACTGTCGCGAAGCGGCAACAAAGCGGTGCTGGAATTTATTTTGCCGCTGGCGGAGCCGCCAGCGCTAACCGGGCAACGTTTCGATATCCTGACTTTCGACCCGACCTACTTCGTTGATATGACCTACAGCGACGCCCACGCCCTTAGCCTGCCTGCGGCGTTAACGTCGCGCTGCGAGCTGGCGCTGCATACGCCGAAACCGGACGACAGCCTGAAGCAGTACGCTCTGTCGCTGGATAAAGCCAATGCGCCGCCTGAGGAGATGGATCTGGGTCGCCAGTTTGCGCAAAAGGTCACGCTGACATGTCACTGATGTTTTCTCGTGCTCCTGCGCGTCGCGTCTGGCCGCTGTGGCTGCTGGCGTTCGCGCTGGCGGCGACGGCGTTCGCGCTGTGGCAATACTGGCCGCAGATTCTGCTGCAAAGCGTGAGCTGGCAGAAAGAGCTTCATCAACAGATGACTCAGCTGCTGCAGCAGGTCAAAACCGCGCCCGAACAGGCTGGCGGCATGCTGGTGCTCTTCAGTCTGGCTTATGGCGTTCTGCATGCGCTGGGACCCGGCCACGGCAAAGTGGTAATCACCACCTTTCTCGCGACGCATCCGGCGCGTCTCAAGACGACGCTCAGGCTGACGCTGCTGGCCTCGCTGCTGCAGGGCAGCGTGGCGATTGTTCTGGTTACGCTTATGCTGGTGGTGCTGCAAACCTCTTCGCGCCAGCTACATCTCAGCAGCTACTGGCTGGAGAAGGGGAGCTATCTGTTGGTGATCGGGCTGGGGGTATGGATTGGCGTGCGCGCGTTAAAGGCGCTGCGGCGTCAGCTGCAGCCGCGCTCGCCGATGAAAATCCATGCTCTGCGCGCCGATCATCAGCACGACGCGCATTGCGGCTGCGGTCATGCGCATCTGCCAGACGCGCAGCAGGTCGCCGGGGCGGTCAGCTTTAAAACCCAGCTGCTGGTGGTGGCGTCTATGGGATTGCGTCCCTGTTCGGGCGCGATAATGATGCTGCTGTTTTCCCGCGTTATCGGTGTTTATCTCTGGGGTGTCCTGTCGGCGGCGGTTATGGCGCTGGGCACAGCGTTAACGATTTCCGCTATCGGCCTGCTGGTGCAGCGCTCACGGAGGCTGGCGCTGCGGCTGGGCGACGAAAGCCGGGCGGCCTCAACGGCGGCGCTGGCGATGCCTGTTTTGGCACTGGTCGGCAGCGCGCTGCTGATCGCAGCAGGGCTGGCACTGTGGCAAAGCGCGACGCCCGGCATCGGCGGCGGTTTGCGTCCTTTCGGCTAACAGCCGTGACAGAGGCGCCAGGAAAAGAATCTCTGGCGTCCTTGCTTTATTCCGTCTGGTTTATCTCCGCTATTTACGCTTCGTTAATTGCAATATATTGCCGCTTATTGTGGTGAAAACAGTTTTCTCGTCTACGCTAAATAAAACAACCAGATGTTATGTCCCTTTAATAATATTGATTTTTTAACGTTATCTGTTGCGAGGAGAACTACCATGCACGAAACCCGGATTAATAATGGTACAACAGAAACCATTACTGAAACGCACGCGGGATTACCCTTAAAACGTATTTCCTGGAGCGCAGTATTCGCTGGCGTAATTGGCGCGCTGATTGTGCATATTTTACTGACGCTGCTGGGGACCGCGATCGGCGCCACCTCGGTAGATCCGCAACAGGAGCAAAATCCGCTGCAGCATCTCGGCACCGGCGCCCTAATCTGGACCGGACTGAGCATGCTAATCGCAATGGCGGTTGGTAGCTATCTGGCTGGTCGTCTGGCGCAGCGAGAAGGTGCGCTGCATGGTCTGCTGATGTTCGGGCTGAGCACCTTATTTACTATCTGGCTTGCGGTATCCCTGGCCAGCAGCCTGATCGGCGGCGCGTTCAATATTATTGGCTCAGGTTTCCAGGCGGTAGGCAGCGGTATTTCCGCCGCAGCGCCGACGGTAACCGATTATGCAAAACAGAAACTGCAGGAAAATAATATCAACCTCGATGATTTGCAAAATGAATTGCAAACCACGCTGCGCCAGACCGGCAAGCCAGAATTGCAGCCGGAGAATTTACAGAAGGATGTGAATAGCGAAGCCAATAATGCGGAGAACCAGGCGAAGAATACCGCTCAGAATCCGCAGAATGCCGATACGGATATTACCAACTGGGTTAAAGGCGTAATGGGTCGTCATTCCGATACCCTGCAGGCGGCTGACCGCGACGCGCTGAAAAATATCATTAAGGCGCGCACCGGTAAGAGCGATCAGGAAGTCGATCAGATCGTTAACCAGACCGAGCAGAGCTATCAGAAAGCGATGCAGCAGTATCAACAGCTGAAGCAACAGGCAGAACAGAAAGCACGTGAAGCGGCTGACCAGGCTGCTGCGGCAACCGCGAAAGCGAGCTGGTACGCCTTCTTTATGCTGCTGATTGAAGCTGTGCTGGCAGCGGTGATGGGTCGTATTGGTCGTCGCACCCAACCGCGTCAGGTTCTGAGTCACGAACGACGCTAACAAGTAAGTGAAATAAAAAAGGCGGCTGAAAAGCCGCCTTTTTTGCATGCCCGCACTACAGCTAAAACGCGGGTGACATAAACCGAAGAGCAAAGCGTCCCGCGCCAGGGAGGGCGCGGGCCGAGCGAGCAGGGATGCGAAAAGCGACTTTGCGATCGGTTTATGTCACCCGCGTGGGCACAGAACCTGCGTACATAAAGGCGGCTATAAAGCCGCCTTTATAATTTTAACGTTTCAGCGCTTCGCTCAGCTCGTCACGCATGCTGGAGAGCAGCGATTTCACCACGCGCGGGTTGCCCGCCACGATGTTGCCCGAGTGCATATAACCGTGACCGCCGGTAAAGTCCGTGACCAGACCGCCCGCTTCGCGCACCAGCAGTTCGCCCGCAGCGAAATCCCACGGCTTCAGACCAATTTCAAAGTAACCGTCAACGCGGCCAGCGGCGACATAGGCCAGATCCAGCGCGGCAGAGCCGGTACGGCGGAAATCAGCGCACTGGGTAAACAGCTTCGCGACTACATTGATAAAGGCCGGCGCATGCTGCTTGGTCTTGAACGGGAAACCGGTCGCGAGAATAGTGCCGTCGAGATCGCGAGCGGTGCTGCCGCGCAGACGGTAACCGTTAAGCTGCGCGCCCTGACCACGTACGGCGGTAAACAGCTCGTTACGCATGGGATCGTAGACCACGGCGACTTCAGTACGGCCTTTAATGCGTACGGCGATAGAGACAGAGAAATGCGGCAGGCGTTTGATAAAGTTGGTAGTGCCATCCAGCGGATCGATAACCCATTGAATGTCCTGATCGTCGCCCGCCAGTTCGCCACTCTCTTCGGTAATGATAGAGTGCTGCGGGTAGGATTTGCGAATCACTTCGATAATCAGTCGTTCTGCATCACGGTCAACATTGGTTACAAAGTCGTTGCTGCCTTTCTGGCTGGCTTCGACCGCGTCCGGGGTTTCATAATTCTTGGCAATCAGGTTGCCGGCCTTGCGCGCAGCGCGCACGGCGATGTTGAGCATCGGATGCATCGGTATCTCTCACTGGATGTTAAAGAACGAGGAAAAACGGCGCGAAGTATAGCAGCGCGTTCTTTAAATGTCTCCAGTTATGTTAGCATGCTGCTCATCATTTCCTGACTGACGCCAATCTATGCTGCAGAATATTCGAATCGTGCTGGTGGAAACCTCTCACACCGGCAATATGGGCTCCGTGGCCCGCGCGATGAAAACCATGGGCTTAAGCAATCTTTATCTCGTCAACCCGCTGGTAAAACCTGACTCGCAGGCGATCTCCCTGGCGGCAGGCGCCAGTGACGTTATCGGCGATGCGAAAATCGTCGATACGCTCGACGAGGCGATTGCCGGCTGTAGCCTGGTGGTCGGCACCAGCGCCCGTTCCCGTTCGCTGCCCTGGCCCATGCTGGACGCGCGCGAATGCGGCGTCAAAAGCGTGGAAGAGGGCGAGCAGGCCCCTGTCGCGCTGGTATTCGGCCGCGAACGCGTCGGTCTGACCAACGAAGAACTGCAAAAGTGCCACTACCACGTCGCCATCCAGGCTAATCCAGAGTACAGCTCGCTCAACCTGGCGATGGCGGTGCAGATTATCGCCTATGAAGTGCGTATGGCGTGGCTGGCGGCGCAGGAAAAAGCGCAGCCTGCACCGGTCTATGCTGAGTCGCCTTATCCGCTGGTGGACGATCTGGAGCGCTTCTATCAGCACATGGAACAGATGATGCTTAACAGCGGATTTATCCGCGAAGGCAATCCGGGACAGGTGATGAGCAAGCTACGTCGCCTCTATACGCGTGCGCGACCGGAACGCGACGAGCTCAATATTCTGCGCGGCATGCTCGCCTCGTTTGAAAAGCGCAAAGGCGAAAAAGAGTAGTTGAGTAAATTACTCGGTTAAATAGTTGACCAAAATACTCGGGAATGTCAGACTTCGGCTATCTTTTGCTAATCCTCCGATAACCGGACGCTATTGAGGTAGTACGCTATGAGACTGACATCCAAAGGACGTTACGCCGTTACCGCGATGCTGGACGTTGCCCTGCATTCCCATGAAGGGCCGGTTCCGCTGGCTGATATTTCCGAGCGTCAGGGCATTTCGCTCTCCTATCTGGAGCAGTTATTCTCGCGTCTGCGCAAGCATGGCCTGGTGGCCAGCGTCCGCGGACCGGGCGGCGGCTATCTGCTGGGCAAAGCGTCCAGCGCCATTGCAGTCGGCGAAGTAATTACTGCCGTCGATGAATCCGTTGATGCCACTAAATGCCAGGGCAAAGAGGGTTGTCAGGGCGGCGAACGCTGCCTGACGCATGTGCTGTGGCGCGATCTCAGCGTACGCATCAGCGATTTTCTGAACAACATCACGCTGGCCGAGCTGGTGAACAACCAGGAGATCCTCGACGTGGCCGATCGCCAGAATTCACAGGACAATCGTCGCTTCCAGAACAATCGCGTTCAGGAAATCAACGTCAATCTTCGCGCTTCCTGATCCCCTTCTGTGCGGCCCTTACTGCTAACGCGGTCAGGGCCGAATCTGCTATAAAGACGTATGATTTTCGATACGGAGCTTTAGCGCAATGAAATTACCGATTTACCTGGATTATGCCGCAACGACGCCGGCCGATCCGCGTGTGGCCAGCAAAATGATGCAGTTCCTGACGCTGGACGGCACCTTTGGTAACCCGGCTTCGCGCTCGCACCGTTTCGGCTGGCAGGCTGAAGAAGCGGTCGACGTGGCGCGCAATCAGGTAGCGGAACTGGTCAACGCCGATCCGCGTGAAATCATTTTCACTTCCGGCGCGACCGAATCTGACAACCTCGCCCTGAAAGGCGCCGCGCATGCCCAGCGCGGGCGCGGCCTGCACATCATTACCAGCCAGACTGAACATAAAGCGGTACTCGACAGCTGCAAACAGCTGGAGAGCGAAGGCTTTACGGTCACTTACCTGACACCGCCCGCCAGCGGCATTATCACGCCAGATGCGGTGCGCGACGCGCTGCGCGACGACACCGTGCTGGTATCGCTGATGCACGTTAATAATGAAATCGGCGTAATCCAGGATATCGCCGCTATCGGCGAACTGTGCCGCGCGCGCGATATTCTCTTCCATGTCGACGCCACGCAAAGCGTCGGCAAGCTGCCGATCGACCTCAGCGAATTAAAAGTCGATCTGATGTCCTTCTCCGCCCATAAACTCTACGGCCCGAAAGGCATCGGCGCGCTCTATGTGCGCCGCAAACCCAAAGTGAACATCGAGGCGCAGATGCACGGCGGCGGTCACGAGCGCGGCATGCGCTCCGGCACCCTGCCGGTGCATCAGATCGTCGGCATGGGCGAGGCGTTTTCGCTCGCCCGTGAAGCACGGGAAACGGAGATGGCGCGTCTGGCCGCGCTGCGTACGCGACTGTGGCAGGGGCTAAGCGCGCTGGACGGCGTACAGCTTAACGGCGACCTGGCGCAGAGCGCGCCCAATATTCTGAATATCAGTTTCGCTGGCGTCGACGGCGAATCGCTGATTATGGCGTTAAAAGATCTGGCGCTCTCTTCCGGCTCGGCCTGCACCTCCGCCAGCATGGAGCCCTCTTACGTGCTGCGCGCGATCGGCCTTGACGAAGCGCTGGCGCACAGCTCGCTGCGCTTTTCGCTCGGCCGCTTCACCACGGAAGAGGAGATCGACTACGCCATTGCGCTGGTGCAAAAGGTGCTTCCCCGCCTGCGTGCGCCGGTGTCCGCTTCACGCTAATTTCTGCGCCGTCTCCCCGGTGAAATCTGGAAACGGCGCGCCTCCGACTGGATCCGCTGGCGTCACCCGGCAATATCTGTTATCAGGTCTGACGTTTAACGGCTAAAGCCTGCGCTTCTGGCTGGATGATACTTATAACGCATATGGAGTTTCGCGATGACAACACAACCGATGAACATTACGCTGAGCCACCAGCCCGCTGATGCGCGCTGGGGCGAGAAAGCGATTCTGACCAGCAACGACGACGGCATGACCATTCACCTGAGTGGCGCGGATCAGCTCAATACCATCCAGCGCGCAGCGCGCAAAATTGACGGGCAGGGTATTCGCCATGTGGCGCTGAGCGGCGAAGGCTGGGATCTGGAGCCATGCTGGGCGTTCTGGCAGGGCTACCGCAGCCCGAAAGGGCAGCGCAACGTGGTCTGGCCGACGCTGAATGAACAGGATCAGGCGGAGTTTGCGCGTCGTCTGCGCATTATTGACTGGGTGCGCGACACTATTAACCTGCCGGCGGAAGAGCTGGGGCCGGAAGATCTGGCGCACAGCGCTATCGATCTGATCAGCGAAGTGGGCGGCGAAGCGGTCAGCTATCGCGTGACGCGCGGCGACGACTTGCGCGAGCAGGGTTATCTCGGCCTTCACACCGTAGGACGCGGCTCCAGCCGCCCGCCGGTGCTGCTGGCACTGGACTACAACCCGACCGGCGACGACAGCGCGCCGGTATTCGCCTGTCTGGTGGGCAAGGGCATCACCTTCGATACCGGCGGCTACAGCCTGAAGCAGAGCGCTTTTATGGACTCGATGAAGTCCGATATGGGCGGCGCGGCGACCCTGACCGGCGCGCTGGCGCTGGCGATCTCTCGCGGCCTTAAGCAGCGCGTTAAGCTGTTCCTTTGCTGCGCCGACAATATGGTCAGCGGCAACGCTTTCCGCCTGGGCGATATCATCCGCTACCGCAACGGCAAATCAGTGGAAGTGATGAATACCGATGCGGAAGGGCGTCTGGTGCTGGCCGATGGCCTGATCGACGCCAGCGAACAGCAGCCGACACTGCTGATTGACGCCGCGACGCTGACCGGTGCGGCGAAAACCGCGCTGGGCAATGACTACCACGCGCTCTTTACGTTCGACGATGTGCTGGCGCAGTCGCTGATGGGCAGCGCCACCAGCGAGAACGAGCCGTTCTGGCGTCTGCCGCTGGCGGAGTTCCACCGCAACCATTTGCCGTCTAATTTCGCCGATCTCAATAATATCGCCAGCGCGGCGCATTCGGCGGGCGCAAGCAGCGCGGCCGCGTTCCTGTCGCACTTCGTGACCCGCTATCAGGAGGGCTGGCTGCATATCGACTGTTCGGCTACCTACCGCAAGAGCGCGGTGGATCAGTGGTCGGCAGGCGCAACCGGCATCGGTGTGCGTACCCTGGCGAATCTGCTGCTTAAGTAAAGGATCTGGCGGCGGCCTTGCCGTCGCCTTATGTAGAAAGGCAAAACATGAACCGTCTTGAAGAGGTGCTGAAGCTGGCGGCTACCGAGCCGGCGCACCGCCCGGAATTTTTTCAGCTGTTGCTGACCGCGGACGTCTGGGTGCCAGGCGAAAGCACCGAGACGCAGTTCGCCGCGGATACGCCGGTCGATCTGCAACACTGGGAAAAAGAGGATGGCCGCAGCGTCATTCCTTTTTTTACCTCGCAGGAGGCGATGAGCGAAGCGATCGCGGGCGAGCAGGCTTATTTGCGCCTGCCGGTGCGCACGCTGTTTGAGATGACGCGCGGCGAAACGCTGTTCCTCAATCCCAAACTGCCTGCCGGCAAAGAATTCTCTCCGGCGGAGATCGCCCACCTGCTGGGTGAAGAGGGCGACGCCCTGAGCCAGCAAACCGTGCTGGAAGGCGGCCAGGCGCTGCTGCTGTCAGAAATAGCAACGCCGCCCGCGCAGATGATCGACTCGCTGACGCAGCTGTTCAGTAAATACAAACAGGTGCGCCGCGCCTTTGTCGCCAGCATTCGCGAAAGCGCGGATCAACAGGCGAACCTGCTGATCGGCATCGAAGCGGAAAGCGATATTGAGGCGATTATTCAGGCGGCGGGCAGCGTCGCGACCGATACGCTGCCGGATGACGCGCCGATTGATATCTGCGAAGTGGTGGCGGACGAGAAGGGCGTCAGCCACTTTTTTACTGCCCACATCACGCCCTTTTACGAACGTCGCTGGGGCAGTTTTTTGCGCGACTTTAAAGGCAGTCCGCGTATTATCTGAATCGGGTGCGGCGTCTGCCGCACCTCTCTGTTACTTCTCGATCGGCAAATCGTCTCTGCTGCCCCATTCGCCCCACGATCCGTCATAGAGCGTAACGTTGCGCGCGCCCAGTACGGTCAGCGCCAGGATCACCACCGCGGCGGTGACGCCGGAACCGCAGCTCGCCACGACCGGCTCATCCAGCTTCACGCCTGCTCTGGCGAAGATAGCGCGCAGTTCGGCTTCCGGCTTCAGCGCGCCGTTCGTCACCAGATCGTTCCAGGGCACATTGCGGCTACGGGGAATATGGCCGCGGTGCAGACCCGGACGCGGCTCATCGACCTCGGCGTTAAAGCGGTTCGCCGCGCGGGCATCGACAATCTGCGCGCCGCCTTCATGGCTAATCAGCAGCACATCGGTCAGACGCTTGACCTGCGCCTCATCGAACGTCGCCTCAAATTCGCCCTCTGGCAGCGCGACCTGTCCGGTCGCCAGCGGCAGGCCAGCCGCTTTCCAGCCCTGCAGGCCGCCTGCCAGAATCGAGACCTGCTCAACGCCGAACGTGCGCAGCATCCACCAGGCGCGCGGCGCGGAGAAGAGGTTGCCCTCATCGTAAACCACCAGATGCCTGTCGCTGTGAATGCCCAGTTCGCGCATCGCCACGGCGAAACGTTCGGCGCGCGGCATCATATGCGGGTAAGGACTGCTGTGATCGGAAAGCGCTTCAATATCGAAGAAAGGCGCGCCCGGCAGATGGCCCGCCAGATACTCCGCTGTGATATTGCGCACGGCCTCCTGGCCCGGCGGCAGCATACGGGCGTCCAGCACCTGCACGTTACCTTCGGCGTAATGTTCATTTAACCAGTCGGCGGAGACAAATATGGCTGTCATAGCAACCTCTTCTTATCATCAGGAAAAGCCCAGTGTCGGGGAATGTGAACGCTATCTCAAGGGCAGCATTGCTAAAATGGCGGGTTTGCGGTGAAATTGCGCGGCGAAATTATACCTTCGGGACGGGTGAGGGATTTACCATGGCAAGAGCTGTAAAACGTCTGCTCTCTGGCGTCGTGCTGGGCGCGGCGCTGCTTGGCGGCGCAACTACCTTTACGCTGCCCGCCGCAGAGCCTGCCGCAACGCAGCAAGCGGTAAAAGTCGTGTCCGTTATCGACTTTTCTGAGCTTCAGCTGGACGGCGCGGCCGCGCTGGTGCTCACCTTTAACACCCCGCTCGACGACAAGCAGGATTTTGCGGCGCGGGTGAAGCTGGTCGATGACAAAAGCGGCAAGGTGGACGGCGGCTGGGAGCTGGCGCAGAACGGCAAGTCGCTGCGCTTTCGCCATCCTGAGCCGTCGCGCAAGCTGACGGTGAGCGTAGAGGCGGGATTGCGCGCCGCCAACGGCACCACTTTATCGACCCCCTTCAGCCAGTCGCTGACCACGCGCGATATTCAGCCGATGGTCGGTTTCGCCAGCCGCGGCTCGCTGCTGCCGCTGCGCCTGACCCAGGGCCTGCCCGTACTGGCGCTCAACGTTTCGCGCGTCGATGTCGACTTCTTCCGCGTTAAAAGCGCGTCGATGAACGATTTTCTTGCGCAGTGGAACTACGGCAACAACCTTTCTTACTGGTCCTCGCGCGAGCTGCTCAATAACGCCGATCTGGTCTATAGCGGACGCTTCGAACTTAATCCGGCGCGTAACACGCGCGAAAAACTGCAGCTGCCGCTGGGGGATGTGGCGCCGCTGAAGCAGCCGGGTGTTTATCTGGCGGTAATGAAACAGGCTGGCTCCTATAACTATACGCTGCCCGCCACGCTGTTTACCCTCAGCGATATTGGTCTGTCACTGCACCGCTTTCCCGGCGAAATGGAGCTGTTTACGCAGAGCCTCGCCAGCGGCGCGCCGCTGGCGGACGTCACTGTGCAGCTGCTGGATGAGAAGGGACGGAAGCTTGCCGGCGGCGTCACCGACGATAGCGGTCATCTGCGTCTGCCGACGCAGGCGAAAGGCAAGGTGCTGATCGCCACGCAAAAGGAGCAGACGTCGCTTATCGACCTTAATCTGCCCGCGCTGGACCTGGCGGAGTTTCCTGTCGCCGGACCGCAGGGGTACGACAAACAGCTGTTTGTTTTCGGCCCGCGCGATCTCTACCGCCCTGGCGAAACGGTGATCGTTAACGCGCTGCTGCGCGATGCCGACGGCAGACCGCTGCCTGCGCAGCCGCTGAAGGCTGAAGTGGTGCAGCCCAACGGCGAAGTCGCGCAAACTTTTGTCTGGCAGCCGGAGAACGGCTTTTATCAGCAACGCTTTTCGCTTCCGGCCTCGGCGATGACCGGCGACTGGACGCTGCGGCTGAACAGCGGCGACAGCCAGCCGCGCAACTGGCGCTTTCACGTTGAAGATTTTCTGCCGGAGCGCATGGCGCTGACGTTGCAAAACAGCGACAGTCCGCTGTCGCCTGATGACGACGTCGTTTTCAATATTGAAGGGCGCTATCTCTACGGCGCGCCGGCGGCGGGCAACGAACTGCAAGGGCAGCTGATGCTGCGGCCCGCGCGCGAAGCGGTCGCCGCGCTACCGGGCTACCAGTTCGGCGACATCATGGAGGAGAGCAAACGCAACCTGGATGATATCGACGACACCCTGGACGATGATGGCAAGCTGCAGCTGACGGTAGAGAGCGAGTGGGCGCAGATCCATTCGCCGCTTAACTTAACCCTGCAGGCGAGCCTGCTGGAGACGGGCGGCCGGCCGGTTACGCGCCGCGCTACCCAGGCCATCTGGCCCGCGCCCGCGCTGCCCGGCATTCGGCCGCTGTTCAAGAGCGAATCGGTCTATGACTACCGCTACGATCGTTACACCCAACAGCCCACGGTGCCGGAAAACAGCCTCGCCGACTTCGATATCGTTTACGCCAACAGCAAAGGCGAGAAGCTGGCCGCGAAGGATCTTGAGGTTCGCCTGATCCACGAGCGGCGCGACTACTACTGGAGCTTCTCCGACAGCGAAGGCTGGCAGATGCGCAATGATGAGAAGGATCTGCAGGAGGATGCGCAGCGTATTTCGCTGGCCGCGGGCGACAGCAAAAAGGTCAGTTTCCCGGTGGAGTGGGGATCTTATCGTCTGGAAGTGCAGGCCGGAGAGAAGATTATCTCCAGCGTGCGGTTCCGCGCGGGCTACTGGTGGGAAGACAACACCAACGGCACCGGCGCGCTAAGGCCCGATCAGGTGAAGCTCAAGCTCGATAAAACCGCTTTGCGGCCCGGCGAGACCGCCCATGTGCAGATGGAGTCGCCTGCAGCAGGGAAAGGCTATCTGATGGTTGAGTCAAGCAGCGGCACCCTGTGGTGGCAGCCGATTAACGTGCCTGCGGGCGGCGCAACCATCAACGTGCCGCTTGATGCCAGCTGGAAGCGCCATGACCTGTATCTCAGCGCTATTGTGGTGCGCGACGGCGATAAGGTCAGCGGTGCCACGCCGAAGCGCGCCATCGGCCTGCTGCATCTGCCGATAGCGATCGACGCGCGCCGTATCGACCTGGCGCTGGACGCGCCGCTGAAAATTCGTCCCGAGCAGACGCTGAAGGTAAAAGTTAAAGCCAGCCGCGTCGGCGGCGAACTGCCGGAAAAAATTCAGGTGCTGCTGTCGGCGGTGGACAGCGGGGTACTGAACATTAACGATTACAAAACGCCCGATCCCTGGGAAGGCTTCTTTGGCCGCAAGCGCTATAACGCCGACCAGTATGATGTTTTCGGCCAGCTGATCGAAGGCGGCGGGCGTCTGGCGACGCTGCGTTTCGGCGGCGATGGTGACGACGACGCCCAGTCGCGCGGCGGTAAAAAACCGCTGACCGAGGTGAATATCGTGGCGCAGCAGCTTCAGCCGGTCACGCTGGATAAAAACGGCGAAGGCACGCTGGAGTTGCCGATCCCGCAGTTTAACGGCGAGCTGCGCCTGATGGCGCAGGCGTGGAGCGCCGACAGCTTCGGCTCGGCGGAGCGAAAAGTGGTGGTTGCCGCGCCGCTGATCAGTGAACTGGCGACGCCGCGCTTTATGGCGAGCGGCGATCAGGCGATGCTGGCGCTCGATCTCACCAATCTCACCGAACAACCCCAGGCGCTGACGGTGGATGTGCAAACGCAGGGCCAGATTACGCTGAGCGGCGGCGCCACGCACCGCGTTCAGCTGGCGAAAGGGGCGCGCACCACGCTGCATATACCGGTGAAAGCGCAGGGCGGTTTCGGCGAGGGCGCGGTGCAGGTGCGGGTCTCCGGCCTTACGATCGCGGGCGAGGCGCTGGCCGACAGTCAGCGCAGCTGGAAGATTGGCGTGCGTCCGGCTTATCCGGCGCAAACGCTGAGCTTCGATGGCGTGATGCAGGCGGGACAGAGCTGGCAGGTGCAGGCCGCTGCCTTTAGCGGCCTGCAGCCTGAGACGCTGAGCGGACAGTTTACGCTCAGCAATCAGCCGCCGCTGAATATCGGCCACTATATCAGCGCGCTTTACGCTTACCCCTACGGCTGCCTGGAGCAGACCGCCAGCGGCATCTGGCCATCCGTTTTCACTAATCAGGCGCAGCTTGCCGCAATGGGCATCAAAACCAGCAGCGACGAGGCGCGGCGCGCCGCCATTGATACCGGCATAGCGCGCCTGGCGGGCATGCAGCGCGGCAACGGCAGCTTTGGCCTGTGGAGCAAAGAGAGCGACGAAGAGTTCTGGCTGACCGCCTACGTCACTGATTTCCTGCTGCGCGCCAGCGAGGCGGGCTACAGCGTGCCGCAAGAGGTTATCACGCGCGCTGACGAACGGCTGCTGCGCTATTTGCAGGATCCGGCGCAGATCGAAACCCGCTGGAGCAGCAATGAAGAGGCGATGCGCTTCAGCGTGCAGGCCTATGCGGGCATGGTGCTGGCGCGTCAGCAGCAGGCGCCGCTCGGCGCGCTGCGCGCGCTCTATGAGAAGCGCGACAAGGCTAAATCGGGACTGGCGCTGGTGCAGCTCGGCGTGGCGCTGAAGCTGATGGGCGATCCGCAGCGCGCGCAGCTGGCGCTGGCGCAGGGCGTCGGGCTGACGCGCGAATCAGACGGCTGGCTGGGCGATTACGGCAGCCCGCTGCGCGACCGCGCGCTGATTCTGGCGCTGCTGACGGAAAATCAGCTGTTGCCGGAAATGCAGGACGCGCTGATGCAGGATCTGGCGAAAGCGGCGCGCGGCCAGGTCTGGTTCTCTACGCAGGAGAATAACGCCCTGTTCCTGGCGGCGCGCACGTTGCAACAGCATAAAGGCGAAGCCTGGCAGGCGGCGCTGGAGGGCGACGCGCAGCCGCTGGAGGGCACCGGCGCGCTGACGCAGGGGTTGAACGCCGACCAGCTGCAGCGCGGCGTCACGCTGACGAGTCACAGCCAGTCGCCGCTCTACGGCGTGCTGAACGTAACGGGCTATCCGTTCGCTGCGCCGAAGCCGATGCACAACGTGCTGAACGTGACCCGCGACTATTTCACCTTCGACGGTGAACCGGCGGATCTTGATAACCTCAGCAGCGGTCAGCTGCTGGTGGTGCGTCTGAAGGTCTCCGCCAGCAAACGCGTCAGCGATGCGCTGGTGGTGGATCTGCTGCCTGCGGGGCTGGAGCTGGAGAATCAGAACCTCAGCGACAGCAGCGCCAGCCTCGGCGACGGTGCGGATGCGTTGAAGGAGAGCATGACGGAAATGCAGCAGGCGGATATCCGCCATATTGAATTCCGCGACGATCGTTTTGTCGCGGCGCTGGCGCTGAGCGGCTACAAAACGGAGACGCTGCTCTATCTGGCGCGCGCCGTGACGCCGGGCAGCTACCGTCTGCCGCCACCGCAGGTCGAGTCGATGTACGTGCCGGAGTGGCGCGCCGTCGGCGCGACGCCGGAGAAGATCAGTGTACGTTAAGGCATGAAGCTGCAAGGCTGGAAAAAGCGGTGGCTCTGGCCGCCGCTTGTTTTTGTCGCGCTGATGCTGGCGCTGCTCGGCATGGATCGGCTGTTTCCTCTGCCGCTGCGGCAGGTACAGCCGGCGCGCGTGGTAGTGGCGGAAGATGGGACGCCGCTCTGGCGCTTTGCCGATAAACAGGGCGTCTGGCGCTATCCGGTCACGCTGGATGAGGTTGCGCCCGCCTATCTTGACGCACTGCTCAACTATGAGGATCGCTGGTTCTGGCGTCACCCCGGTGTCAACCCGATCGCCATCCTGCGGGCGGCAGGGCAGAACCTGCGCGCCGGCGCCGTTGTCTCCGGAGGCAGCACCCTGACCATGCAGGTGGCGCGCCTGATCGATCCCCAGCCGCGTACGCTGTCTGGCAAAATGGTGCAGGCGTGGCGGGCGTTACAGCTGGAGTGGCATCTGTCGAAGCGCGAGATCCTTACCCTCTATCTCAATCGCGCGCCCTTTGGCGGCACGGTCGAAGGGGTGGGCGCGGCAAGCTGGATCTGGCTCGGCAAGCCGCCTTCACAGCTGACTAAGGGCGAAGCCGCGCTGCTGGCGGTGCTGCCACAGGCGCCTGGCCGCTTACGTCCGGATCGCTGGCCGCAGCGCGCCGAGGCGGCGCGCAATAAGGTGCTGCAGCGGCTGGCGGAGAATCATGTCTGGCCGCAGCAGGAAGTCGATGAAATCCGTCAGGAGCCGGTCTGGCTGCCGCCGCGTCAGATGCCGCAGAGCGCGCCGCTGCTGGCGCGTCGTCTGCTGTCGCTCTCCACGCGCGATAAGATCGTCTCGACGCTGGATAGCTCGCTGCAGCGCGAGCTGGAAACTCTGGCTCTCTCCCTTAAGCCGCAGCTGCCGCCGCGTACCTCGCTGGCGATTCTGGTGGTCGATCACACCGATATGAAGGTGCGCGGCTACGTCGGCTCGGTGGATTTTCGTGACGAGAGGCGTTTCGGCCATGTCGATATGATCGCCAGCGTGCGCTCGCCGGGATCGGTGCTGAAACCTTTTATTTATGGCATGGCGCTGGATGACGGCCTGATCCACGGTGAATCACTGCTGCAGGACGTGCCGCGCCGCTTTGGTGACTACCGGCCCGGCAATTTCGACAGTGGTTTTCACGGCCCGGTGAGCGCGAGCGAAGCGCTGAAGCGATCGCTTAATCTTCCCGCCGTACAGCTGCTTGACGCGCTCGGGCCGAAAAGCGTGACGGCGCGGCTGCGCAACGCTGGCCTGAACCTGCGGTTTCCGGCGGGCGCGGAGCCCAACCTGTCGCTGGCGTTAGGCGGAACCGGCACCCGAATGGATGAGCTGGTGGCGGCCTACAGCGCCTTTGCGCGCCAGGGCAACGCTGCCCAGCTGCGTTTGCTGGCCGATCAGCCGCTGCAGCAGCGCCGTCTGCTGTCGCCGGGCGCGGCCTGGATCGTGCGGCGCATACTGGCGGGCGACGCGCAACCCTCCGCCAGCGGCGCGGTGAGCGACATTGTGCCGCTGGCGTGGAAAACCGGCACCAGCTACGGCTATCGCGATGCCTGGACCATCGGCGTCACGCCGCGCTATCTCATCGGCGTCTGGGTTGGCAGACCGGACGCCACGCCGGTCGCCGGTCAGTTCGGTTTCGCATCGGCGGTGCCGGTTATGCATCAGGTGGCGAATCTGCTGGCTGGCCATATGCCCGTCGGCGGCACGCCGCGCGATCCGCGTCCTGCGACGGTCAGCGCGCAGAGCATCTGCTGGCCGGGCGGTCAGCCACTGCCCGCCGGGGATGATAACTGTCGTCAGCGCCGTCAAAGCTGGGTGCTGAACCAGACCCTGCCGCCGACGCTGCTGGCGCCAGGGCAGGAAGGCGTTAACGGCCTGCGGCTGCGCTACTGGCAAAATCCGCAGGGAAGACGCGTGGCGGCGGACTGCCCCGATGCCCAGAGTCGCGAACGGCTGCTGTGGCCGCTGCCGCTTGAGCCCTGGCTGCCAAAAAGCGAACAGCGTGCGCAGCGTTTGCCGCCGGTTGACGAAGCCTGCCCGCCGCTGCATCAGGGCAATGCGGCGCCGATGGTGATTACCGGCGTCATCAATGGACAGCATGTGCAGCCGCTGCCTGGCAAAGCGGTGCTGATATTGCCGGTAACGGTGCAGGGCGGGCAGGGCGAGCGCCGCTGGTGGTTTTTAAACGGCGAGCCGGTAGAGCAGGGCGTAGAGAAGGATCGCGCGCAGCTGGCGTTGCGCGACGCCGGCGCCTGTCAGCTGGTGGTGATGGATGAGGCGGGGCAGCTCACTACCGTCTCCTTTACCCGCGACTGAAAATGACGCAATGCACATTATTTGCCTGCCTGCATCGACAATTATCAATAATTTTCAATAAATCATACGATAGCTAATAGGCAACGCCCGTTGATCTCCCTATAATCGGCGCGTTTTCTTACCGGGAGTGGGTTCCCGGTTTCTTCAGGATGCTAAAGACAGAGGTCAACATGGCAATCGAACGTACCTTCTCCATCATTAAACCAAACGCCGTTGCTAAAAACGTAATTGGCGCCATCTACAACCGTTTTGAGAGCGCAGGCTTCAAAATCGTTGGCGCTAAAATGCTGCAGCTGAGCAAAGAGCAGGCTGAAGGTTTCTACGCTGAGCACCAGGGCAAACCGTTCTTCGACGGTCTGGTTGAGTTCATGACTTCTGGTCCGGTTGTGGTGTCTGTGCTGGAAGGCGAAAACGCCGTTCAGCGTCACCGCGATCTGATGGGCGCGACCAACCCGGCTAACGCGCTGGCTGGCACGCTGCGCGCTGACTACGCTGACAGCTTCACCGAAAACGCGACCCACGGTTCTGACTCCGCTGAGTCTGCCGCGCGTGAAATCGCCTACTTCTTTGGCGAAAACGAGATCTGCCCGCGCACGCGTTAATCGCGTCGAGGCCAGCCGGACCGCGCGCTTTACAAATTTATCGCTAACGCGCGCCGTCTACCCTGGCATCACACCGCAGATGTTGTACAATATCGCGCCCTTGTTGAGCTTGTCTCAGCAAGGGCGTCTTTTTTTTCTATCCTTAACCAGAGCCATAACGTGTAATAACGAGGCCAGAGAACATTATGTCCGAACAGATTGTGACGCCGTCGTCCGCTTCCCCCGTTGCCGTTGCCCCCAAAAGCGAAAAAATTAACCTGCTCGATCTCAATCGCCAGCAGATGCGCGAGCTTTTTCTCTCTATGGGCGAAAAGCCGTTCCGCGCCGATCAGGTGATGAAGTGGATGTACCACTACTGCTGCGATGATTTCGAGCAGATGACCGACATCAATAAGGTGTTGCGCGGGAAGCTGAGCCAGATTGCGGAAATCCGCGCGCCGGAAGTGGCGGAAGAGATGCGCTCCAGCGACGGCACCATCAAATGGGCGATCCGCGTCGGCGATCAGCTGGTGGAAACCGTTTATATCCCGGAAGACGATCGCGCCACGCTCTGCGTCTCTTCGCAGGTTGGCTGCGCGCTGGAGTGTAAATTCTGCTCAACGGCGCAGCAGGGCTTTAACCGCAACCTGCGCGTTTCGGAGATTATCGGTCAGGTATGGCGCGCGGCGAAAATTATCGGCGCCGCGAAGGTCACCGGTCAGCGTCCCATCACCAACGTGGTGATGATGGGTATGGGCGAGCCGCTGCTCAACCTCAACAATGTCGTACCGGCGATGGAAATCATGCTGGACGATTTCGGTTTCGGCCTTTCCAAGCGTCGCGTCACGCTCTCCACGTCAGGCGTAGTGCCGGCACTGGACAAGCTCGGCGATATGATCGACGTCGCGCTGGCGATTTCGCTACACGCGCCGAACGATAAACTGCGCGACGATATCGTGCCGATTAACAAAAAGTACAATATCGAGATGTTCCTCGGCGCAGTGAAGCGCTATCTGGCGAAGTCGAACGCCAATCAGGGACGCGTCACTATCGAATATGTGATGCTGGACCATGTGAACGACAGTACCGACGATGCGCATGAGCTGGCGGCGCTGTTAAAAGATACGCCGAGCAAAATCAACCTGATTCCATGGAACCCCTTCCCGGGCGCGCCTTACGGCCGTAGCTCTAACAGCCGGGTTGACCGCTTCGCTAAGGTCTTGATGGAATATGGATTTACGACTATCGTGCGTAAAACGCGCGGCGACGATATTGATGCAGCCTGTGGTCAGTTGGCGGGCGACGTTATTGACCGCACCAAGCGTACGATGCGTAAAAAAATGGCGGGCGAACCCATATCTGTGAAGGCGCTCTGAAACAGGGAACATGGCAGTTTTCCCTGGTCGTGACGCGTGGCAGGCTGCTGCCACGTAATTAACGTCGCGAACAGGAGAATGAAGATGGGTAAGGGATTACCAGCCAGCCTGCTGGCCCTGATTGTTGTAACCGGGTGTGTCAGTCGTAGCCCTTATTCGGGCGCGGCGGAGACCCGCCTGGCGCTGGGTATGCACTACCTGGCGGCGGACGATTTCGTCGCCGCGCGCCGCAACTTTCAGCGGGCGCAGGCCGCCGCGCCGCGCGACTACCGAATGGCCCTGGCGCTGGCGCGTCTGGCGGAAAAACAGGGCCGCCGTGATGAGGCGGCGCGCGACTATCAACAGGCGCAGCGGCTGGCGCCGACAAATGGCTACGTCGCTAACAATTACGGTGCGTTTCTCTGCGCTTTAGGGCAGTATGACGAAGCGCATCAACAGTTTAAGCGGGCGATGAGCGCGTCGGAGAGCGAAGCGCGCATCGATGCGTGGGAGCTGTCGGGATATTGTTATCTTCAGGCGGAAGATATGCTGGCCGCGCGAGCGGCGCTGAGTCGGGCGCTTGGGGCGAACCGCGCGAAAGGCGACGCATTACTGGATGAGGCGGAAAAACAACGCCCCCTCTATCCGGCGCGTGCTCTACTGTTAATGGAGCTTTATCAGCAATATCTGCCTGCTACGGCGCGCAGCTTAGAGTTACAGATACGTTTCGCCGCGCAACAGGGAAACGCTGCTGACGTTACACGTTATGGCGACCGGTTGGCGCGAAGTTTTCCACAATCGATACAGTACCAGCGTTATTTAGCTAATGAATACTGAAGCCACTCAAGACAACTCTGCAGTACATTCCACAGGCGAACGCCTGCGTCTGGCCCGTGAGAAAATGGGGCTGACTCAGCAAAACGTGGCTGAACGCCTGTGCCTGAAACTTACGACCGTACGCGATATCGAAGAGGACAAATCGCCTGCCGATCTGGCATCGACCTTTTTGCGTGGATACATTCGCTCTTATGCGCGTCTGGTGCACATTCCTGAAGAGGAACTGTTGCCGATGATGGCGAAGCAGACGCCGGTGCGTGCCGCCAAAATCGAACCGATGCAGAACTTCTCGCTGGGCAAACGCCGCAAAAAACGCGACGGCTGGCTGATGATTTTCACCTGGCTGGTGTTATTTGTGGTGATCGGCCTGACCGGCGCGTGGTGGTGGCAAAACCATAAAGCTTCGCAGGACGATCTGGTCTCTATGGCCGATCAAAACGGCAGCAGCGGCGACAATAGCCAGTCGATTCCGCTCGACGGCGGCAGCAATGACGCCAGCAATGAGACGGCTGCGCCTGCCGCGCCGGACGAAACTAACAGCGCGGACGCCAGCGCGGCGGCGCCAGCCGCCAGCCAGCCCTCCAGCACCGCGCCTGCACAGCCAGCCGCCAACAGCGCCGCGCCAGCCGCAACGTCGGCGAACAGCGCCGTCGTGTCGCCGAGCCAGGCGCCGGTCGGTAACGCAGCCAGCCCGTCAGCTACCGCTGGCCAGCTGCCGACCAGCGGCGCAGCCGTTGGCGAAGCGGCCGCCGATCCTAATACCGTCGTAATGAACTTCAATGCCGACTGCTGGCTCGAAGTCTCCGACGCCACCGGTAAAAAACTGTTCAGCGGAATGCAACGTAGCGGTGGTAAACTCAGCCTTTCCGGTACTGCGCCTTATCGCCTGAAAATCGGCGCGCCGTCTGCGGTGCAGGTGCAATATCAGAACCAGCCGGTTGATTTAAGTCGTTTTATCCGTAATAACCAGGTTGCTCGCCTGACGTTGGGTGCGCAATAACGCTGCATCGCGCCCCGGGCAATTGTGGAGAAAGAATATGCATAACGAAGCACCCATCATCCGTCGTAAATCGACCCGGATTTATGTCGGCAAGGTGCCTGTCGGCGATGGCGCGCCTATCGCCGTTCAGTCGATGACCAATACCCGTACAACCGATGTAGAAGCCACGGTCAATCAGATTAAAGCGCTTGAGCGCGTCGGCGTAGATATCGTCCGCGTCTCTGTGCCGACCATGGATGCCGCCGAAGCCTTTAAGCTGATCAAGCAGCGCGTAAACGTACCGCTGGTGGCGGATATCCACTTTGACTATCGCATCGCGCTGAAAGTCGCCGAATATGGCGTCGACTGCCTGCGTATCAACCCAGGCAATATCGGCAACAACGAACGTATCCGCCAGGTGGTGGATTGCGCGCGCGACCACAATATTCCGATCCGTATCGGCGTGAACGCCGGTTCGCTGGAAAAAGATCTGCAGGAAAAATATGGCGAACCGACGCCGCAGGCGCTGCTGGAATCAGCGATGCGCCACGTCGATCATCTCGATCGTCTTAACTTCGATCAGTTCAAAGTCAGCGTAAAGGCTTCGGACGTTTTTCTCGCCGTTGAGTCCTATCGCCTGCTGGCGAAACAGATCGATCAGCCGCTGCACCTCGGCATTACCGAAGCGGGCGGCGCGCGTGCGGGCGCGGTGAAATCAGCTATCGGGCTGGGGCTGCTGCTCTCTGAAGGGATTGGCGATACGCTGCGTATTTCGCTGGCGGCCGATCCGGTAGAAGAGGTGAAAGTCGGCTTCGACATTCTGAAGTCGCTGCGCATCCGCGCGCGCGGCATCAACTTTATCGCCTGCCCGACCTGTTCGCGTCAGGAGTTTGACGTTATCGGCACGGTGAACGCGCTTGAACAGCGGCTGGAAGATATCATCACGCCGATGGACGTCTCAATTATCGGCTGTGTGGTTAACGGTCCCGGCGAAGCTACGGTGTCGACGCTGGGCGTGACCGGCGGCAACAAGAAAAGCGGCTTCTACGAAGATGGCGTGCGTCAGCGCGATCGTCTCGACAACGACGATATGATCGATCAGCTTGAAGCGCGTATCCGCGCCAAAGCGACCATGCTGGACGAGAATCGCCGCATCAACGTACAGCAGCTGGAAAACTAAGCGTCGGCGCGCGCAGCGCGACTTTGTTTAATGAACCTGTGCGGTTTCATCCTCATAAGGTATGATGCCGGACAGGTTTTTTTGTATTAAGAGATTTTAACGTGGCGAAGAATATTCAAGCTATCCGCGGCATGAACGACTACCTGCCAGCGGATACGGCTATCTGGCAGCGCATTGAAGGCACGCTCAAGCAGGTGCTGGCCAGCTACGGCTACAGCGAAATACGCATGCCGATCGTAGAGCAGACTCCGCTGTTTAAACGCGCCATCGGCGAAGTCACCGACGTGGTCGAGAAAGAGATGTACACCTTTGACGACCGCAACGGCGAAAGCCTGACGCTGCGTCCCGAAGGGACCGCGGGCTGCGTGCGCGCCGGTATCGAACATGGCCTGCTCTACAATCAGGAGCAGCGTCTGTGGTATATGGGCCCGATGTTCCGCTATGAGCGTCCGCAGAAGGGCCGCTATCGCCAGTTTCATCAGATGGGCGCCGAGGTGTTCGGTCTGCAGGGCCCGGACGTGGACGCCGAGCTGATTATGCTGACCGCACGCTGGTGGAAAGCGCTGGGCATCGCTGATCATGTGCGCCTGGAGCTTAACTCCATTGGTTCGCTGGAGGCGCGCGCCAACTATCGCGAAGCGCTGGTGGCGTTCCTTGAACAGCACAAAGAGACGCTGGACGAAGACAGCAAGCGCCGTATGTACACCAACCCGCTGCGCGTGCTGGACAGCAAAAATCCAGAGGTGCAGACGCTGCTTAACGACGCGCCGCAGCTGATGGATCACCTCGACGATGAATCACGCGACCATTTCCAGGGGCTGTGCGCCTTGCTGGACGATGCGGGCATCGCCTATCGCGTCAATCAGCGCCTGGTTCGCGGCCTCGACTACTACAACCGCACCGTTTTCGAATGGGTGACCGAGAGCCTTGGCGCGCAGGGCACTGTGTGCGGCGGCGGCCGTTATGACGGTCTGGTCGAGCAACTGGGCGGCCGCGCCACGCCGGCGGTGGGTTTCGCCATGGGCATGGAGCGTCTGGTGCTGCTGGTTCAGGCGGTCAATCCTGAATTTGAACCGACGCGCGTTGTTGATGTCTATGTTATCGCTTCGGGCCAGGGCGTTCAGTCCGCTGCTATGCAGCTGGCGGAAAAACTGCGCGACGAAGCGCCGGAACTGAAGCTGATGACCAACTTTGGCGGCGGCAACTTCAAGAAACAGTTTGCCCGCGCCGACAAGTGGGGCGCTCGCGTCGCGCTGGTGGTAGGTGAAGATGAAGTGAAAGCCGGTCAGGTCGTTATCAAAGATCTGCGCAGCGGCGATCAGCAAACGCTGGCGCAGACAGAGGCTGCTGCTGCATTGCGCACGCTGTTACAGTAAGCGTGGCACGGCGCCAACCAGAGAAAGGAGAGGGATCGCGTGGAAGTTTATAGCAATGAAAATGAGCAGGTTGACGCGTTACGTCGCTTTTTTGCTAATAACGGCAAGGCGCTGGCGGTCGGCGTGATTATCGGCATTGCCGCGCTGGGCGGCTGGCGCTACTGGGCCAGTCATGAAGAGGGCTCGTCAAAAGCGCTTTCCGCACAGTATCAGCAAGTGACCACCGCCATGAAAGCCGATCAGCCAGCGACGCTGGATGCGGTAGCGAAATTCGTCAGCGAAAACAGCAATACCTACGGTGCGCTGGCGGCGATGGACGTGGCGAAACAGTATGTTGACGCCAACCAGCTGGACAAGGCTTCTTCCCTGCTGGAAAACGGTCTGAAGAACACCAAGGATGCCAATCTGCAGGCGGTGATTAACCTGCGGCTGGCGCGCATTCAACTGCAACAGAATCAGGCGGATGCCGCCCTTAAAACCCTCGACGCTGTCAAGGGCGATGGCTGGACAGCCATTGTGGCGGATATTCGCGGCGAAGCGCTGCTGAGCAAAGGCGATAAGCAGGGCGCGCGCGATGCGTGGAGCAAAGGCGTTGAGTCAGACGCTTCTCCGGCGCTGAAGCAAATGATGCAGATGAAGATGAATAACTTAAGCTAAGCCAGTCAAGAGAGAGCGCATGGAATTACGTAAATACCTGCTGCCAGGACTGATTTCAGTCACTTTGCTCAGCGGTTGTTCGCTGTTCAGCGGCGAAGAAGATGTAGTAAAAATGGCCCCGCTGCCAAAGGTGGAAAACCAGTTTACTCCCCAGGAAGTGTGGAGCACGTCGGTTGGTGACGGCGTTGGCGATTTCTACTCTAACCTGCATCCGGCATGGCAGGACAATACCGTATTTGCGGCTGATCGTTTCGGCGTGGTAAAAGCGCTGGATGCGTCCAACGGCAAAGAAAAATGGAAAGTCGATCTCTCTGAGAAAACCGGCTTTTTCTCGAAAAATATCTCAGCACTGCTCTCCGGCGGCGTGACCGCTGCAGGCGATCATCTCTACATCGGTAGTGAGCGCGGTCAGCTGTTCGCCCTGAACAGCAGCGACGGCAGTCTCGCCTGGCAGACCAAAGTCGCTGGCGAAGCGCTGTCGCGCCCGGTAGTGAGTGACGGTCTGGTGCTGGTGCATACCAGCAACGGTATGCTGCAGGGACTGGATCAGAGCAGCGGCGTAGTGAAGTGGAGCGTTAACCTCGACATGCCTGCGCTGTCGCTGCGCGGCGAGTCTGCGCCAGCGACCGCCTTCGGCGGCGCGATTGTCGGCGGCGATAACGGCCGCGTCAGCGCAGTGATCATGAATCAGGGCCAGTTAATCTGGCAGCAGCGTATCTCTCAGCCGAGCGGCGCGACCGAAATCGATCGCCTGAACGACGTCGATACGACGCCGGTAATCGTCAACGGTGTCGTCTATGCGCTGGCGTATAACGGCAACCTCACCGCGCTCGATCTGCGTTCCGGCCAGATCCTGTGGAAGCGTGAAATCGGCGGCGTCAAAGATCTGATTGTCGATGCCGGCCGCATCTATCTGGTGGATCAGGATGACCGCGTTATCGCGCTGAATGCTGATGGCGGCGTCGCCATCTGGCGTCAGAGCGATCTGCTGCACCGCAACCTGACGGCGCCGGTGCTGTTTAACGGCTACCTGGTTGTGGGCGACAGCGAAGGCTATCTGCACTGGCTTAATACCGCTGACGGCCGTTTCGTGGCGCAGCAGAAAGTGGACAGCGATGGCTTCCAGACCGAGCCGGTCGTCGCCAGCGATAAGCTGATCATTCAGGCTAAAGGCGGCGAGGTTTACGCGATTACGCGTTAATCCGCTACCGGAATTTGCCTTCCGTCTAACGGCTCCTGACGCGTCAGGAGCCGTTTCGTTTTTAGTCAGGCATGATATTCTTAGCGCCTTCAGCCTGAACCTGGCGGTTAAAACCGTTATAATCACGCCATTCGGGCGATTAATTTTTTTATTGAGGCATTGTTATGATACCTGTGGTCGCGCTGGTTGGGCGTCCCAATGTGGGGAAATCCACGCTGTTTAACCGCTTAACGCGCACTCGTGATGCGCTGGTGGCGGATTTTCCTGGACTGACTCGCGATCGCAAATATGGTCGCGCCGAAGTGGAAGGGCGCGAATTTATTGTTATTGATACCGGCGGTATCGACGGCTCTGAAGAGGGCGTCGAAACGCGTATGGCTGAGCAGTCGCTGCTGGCGATTGAAGAGGCTGATGTCGTGCTGTTTATGGTGGATGCGCGCGCGGGCCTGATGCCGGCGGACAAGCAGATCGCTAACCATATCCGTTCGCGTAAAAAGCCGACGTTCCTGGTGGCGAACAAAACCGACGGCCTCGATCCCGACTCAGCGGTTGCCGATTTTTACTCGCTGGGGCTGGGTGATATCTACGCTATTGCCGCATCGCACGGTCGTGGCGTCACCAGCCTGCTGGAAACCGTCTTGCTGCCGTGGATGGATGAAGTCGATCCGCGCGAAGTAACGGAAGAGGACGAGAACGAAGCCTACTGGGCGGCGCTCGCGGCGGAAGAGAACGGCGAAACGCTGGAAGAAGAGGAAGAAGAGGCGTTTGACCCGACCGGTCTGCCGATCAAGCTTGCTATCGTCGGCCGTCCCAACGTCGGCAAGTCCACGCTGACTAACCGTATCCTCGGCGAGGATCGCGTGGTGGTGTACGACATGCCGGGCACCACGCGCGACAGCATCTATATCCCGATGGAGCGCGACGATCGCGAATATATCCTGATTGATACCGCGGGCGTGCGTAAGCGCGGCAAGATCACCGATACAGTCGAAAAGTTCTCGGTTATTAAAACCCTGCAGGCGATTGAAGACGCTAACGTTGTGTTGCTGGTAATCGACGCGCGTGAAGGTATCTCCGATCAGGATCTGTCGCTGCTTGGCTTCATCCTTAACAGCGGCCGCTCGCTGGTGATCGTGGTGAACAAATGGGACGGCCTGACGCAGGAGATCAAGGACGAGGTCAAAGAGACGCTGGATTATCGTCTCGGCTTTATCGACTTTGCCCGCGTGCACTTTATTTCTGCGCTGCACGGCAGCGGCGTCGGCAACCTGTTCGAATCGGTCACCGAAGCCTATGACTGTTCGACCAAACGCGTTAACACTTCTATGCTGACGCGCATTATGAATATGGCTGCCGAAGACCATCAGCCGCCGCTGGTGCGCGGACGCCGCGTGAAGCTTAAGTATGCGCATGCGGGGGGATATAACCCGCCTATCGTAGTGATCCATGGTAACCAGGTGAAAGACCTGCCGGATTCCTACAAGCGCTATCTGATGAACTACTTCCGTCGTTCGCTCAACGTTATGGGCACGCCGATTCGTATTCAGTTTAAAGAGGGCGACAACCCCTTTGCGGGCAAACGCAACCTGCTGACGCCGACGCAGCAGCGCAAGCGTAAGCGCCTGCTCGCGCATTTGAAGAAAAACAAGCGTTAAACCCAAGGGACCGAAAGGTCCCTTTGTTGTTTTCAGGGGCAGAGAAAAACCTCTGACGCTTTTCTCACTTTTGCAAACGATCCTGGGCGGGCTGTAAGAAGCAATGAAACAGCGCGGCCTGCCCGGGTGTTTGTAGCAAAAATGCTATTGTCGCGTTTACATCCCGTTATAAATGTTCACCTCATAATGTACCAAGTGGTACAATCCTGCCCTGTATTGCGACGAGGGCAGAACATCATTTATGCCTCCTCGCTCACAATGCCTGCAACCTGGACATGGGTCCGTACTATTACGAAATAAAATAAAGCTATATCCGGCGCGTCAGACAACGTCACGCTTAGCGACATTGTTCGGTGCGTTCGCTGCGGCGCGGATGCTTTATTTTTTCAGGAGAGTTTGTGTTATGGCTGAAACAACATCCCGATCCGGCAAAGGATTGGGTATCTGGTCGATCTTGCTGGGGCTGGTGCTGCTGGCAATCGGCCTGTTCTTTGCTATCGGCGGCGGTAAGCTGGTTTCGCTGGGTGGTAGCTGGTATTTCCTGATTGCAGGTATTGTGACTCTGCTGTCAGCGATCCAGTTCTTCCGTCGTAAGTCCTCTGCCGTTGTGCTGTTTATTCTGGTATTCGTCGGCACGCTGATTTGGGCGCTGGCGGACGCGGGCTGGTCGTTCTGGCCGCTGGTATCGCGCCTGATGGTGCCGGCTGGTCTGATGCTGCTGGCGTTTCTTACCTGGCCTGCGCTGCGCAAGCGCGAAGGAAAGTCTTCGCTGGCGAAAGTTTCTTATGCGCTCTCAGCGCTAATCGCTGTTGGCATGGTCGGCACGCTGGTGCAGATGTTCCAGCCGCATCCAACCGTGGCGTTCACCGGCAAAGAGCTGCCGCTGATCCCGGTTGATAAAAGCAAACCGCAGCAGGACTGGAATAACTATGGTCGCACTCCAGGCGGCGATCGCTTTGCCGCTGTGGATCAAATCACGCGCGACAATGTAAAAGACCTGCAGGTCGCCTGGACATTCCATACTGGCGATACGCCGATTAGTCCAACCGGCAACGGCGCGGAAGATCAGCAAACGCCACTGCAGATTGGCAACACGATCTATCTCTGTACGCCGCACAATAACGTGATTGCGGTTGAAGCGGACAGCGGCAAGCAGATCTGGAAACGCGGAATCAACGCGCAGGCGGAAGTCTGGCCGCGCTGTCGCGGTCTGGCCTACTTCGACGCCACCAAACCGCTGACCCAGCCGAGCAAACCAGGCTCAACGCCGGTGCCGGCAGCCACCCTGGCGGCGGGCGATACCTGTCAACGCCGTATTCTGATGAACACCATTGATGCGCGTCTGATCGCCATCAACGCCGACAACGGCGAGTTCTGCGAAAACTTCGGTGACCATGGCGTGGTCAGCCTGAAAGAAGGGCTGGGCGAAGCGCAGGATCCGAAATATCAGCTGACTTCAGCGCCGACGCTGGCGGGCACGACGGTAGTGGTCGGCGGCCGCGTTGCGGATAACGTTCAGACCGATATGCCGGGCGGCGTTCTGCGCGGCTTCGATGTTATTACCGGCAAGCAGCGCTGGGCGTTCGACCCAGGCAATGTCGATCCAAACGCCGTGCTGATGCCGGGTCAGAATTACAAACGCAGCACCCCGAACTCCTGGGCACCGATGTCATACGATCCGGCGATGAACACGGTGTTTATCCCGATGGGCAGCTCTTCTGTGGATCTCTGGGGCGCTAACCGTACCGCGCTGGATCATAAATATGGCGCCTCCGTACTGGCGCTGGATGCAACCACCGGTAAAGAGAAGTGGGTTTATCAGACCGTTCATAACGATCTGTGGGACTTCGATCTGCCGATGCAGCCAAGCCTGGTCGATTTCCCGATGAAGGACGGCACCACTAAACCCGCGGTCGTTATCGGCGGGAAAACCGGCATGATCTTCGTGCTGGATCGCGAAACCGGCAAGCCGCTGACCAAAGTCGAAGAGCTGCCGATGCCGCAGGGCCATATCCCGAACGAGCAGTACACCAAAACCCAGCCGCATTCGACCGAGATGCCGCAGATTGGCAACCAGACGCTGACCGAGTCGGACATGTGGGGCGCGACGCCGTTTGACCAGCTGGCGTGCCGCATTGCATTTAAATCAATGCGTTACAATGGGTTGTTTACCGTACCGGACACCGATAAGTCGCTCAGCTTCCCGGGTTCGCTCGGCGGGATGAACTGGGGCAGCATCTCCTTTGACCCGAACAACCAGTACATGTTCGTCAACGATATGCGTCTCGGCCTGTGGGTGCAGATGATCCCGACCGATACCAGCAAAATCGCTCGCGGCAGCAACGGCGGCGAAGCGATCAATACCGGTATGGGCGCGGTTCCGCTGAAAGGCACGCCGTATGCGGTCAACAAAAACCGCTTTATGTCGCCGCTGGGCATCCCATGCCAGGCGCCGCCGTTTGGCACGCTGTCGGCGATCGATATGAAGACGCGTAAAATCGTCTGGCAGGTGCCGGTAGGCACGGTGCAGGATACGGGTCCGTTCGGTATCAAAATGCATGCGCAGATGCCGATCGGCATGCCGACGCTGGGCGGTACGCTGGCGACGCAGGGCGGTCTGGTGTTTATCGCCGGTACGCAGGATTACTATCTGCGCGCCTTTGACAGCTCAACCGGTAAAGAGGTGTGGAAAGCGCGCCTGCCGGTGGGCAGTCAGGGCGGCCCGATTAGCTACGTGTCACCGAAAAACGGTAAGCAGTACATCCTGATCTCCGCAGGCGGCGCGCGTCAGTCGCCCGATCGCGGCGACTATGTGATTGCCTATGCGCTGCCATAACGGCTAAGCGTTTTTACTAAAAACCCTGCGCTCCGGCGTGGGGTTTTTTTATTTGGCGCACAAGGAATTGTAAGTGTGACGGCAATTGCATAAACGCCTGATAAGCAGCTCGCTAAGTAGTAGCGTGCGGGTTGGGCAGGGGAGAGAAGAGGGTATAATCGCGGCGGCGCTTGAGGTTTCTGCCTTAAGCGATCGGCATGCTGATTGTCAGGCAGAAAAGAGAAAGCCCCGTAGTTAATTTTCATTAACCCACGAGGCTGCCCCACTGTCCGAACAACAGCAGGGTAGCCTCTTACCGCGCTCTGCGCAAGGAGGAGTGACCATGAAATTGCCACAGCTAACGCTGGTATGTTGCGTATTACTGGTGTGTCTCACACTTTTAATCTTTACCTGGCTAACGCGGAAATCGCTGTGTGAAATCCGCTACCGGGACAACCAGCGCGAGGTGGCTGCTTCGATGGCTTACGAATCTGGTAAGTAGCAACCGGAAGGCGGGGAGTGAATCCCCGCCTTAACCGACTGTTGGCTGGACAGGTCTGAAGCGCCTTCATAAGGCCGTCACTTGCGTGACGGCCTTTACTCTTCAGGATCTTCGCCGTCACGCCAGAGCGCCTCCAGCGCCGGCGGCGCGATCTGTTCCGGGATCAGCAATACAATGGTGCCGACTTCACGGTGCGTGGCATAGCTGATTTGTATGCGGAAGTAGCGTTGATCGCTGCGCCCCATCTCCGGCGCTTTATCTTCAGGCTCGCCCAGCGGCAATGCCTGTTCCAGAACCTGACAGACGCGCTGCTTTTGCGGTTGCGGCAGCTGAGCCAGCGCGAAGCGCCGCGCGCCGCGCAGGCCCGGGATAAAGGCCAGCCCGCCTTCGCGTTCGACCTCAATGACCGCATCGTCGGTCAGTTCAGGAAAGGAACTCATAGCACACCAACCTCCTTCCACGCTTGCTCAATCGACTGCGCCACCGAACGGTTAAAGCGACGTTCGCCGTGCTGAATAGTCAGGCGCGCAAAGGTGCTGAAATCGGCATCCTGAGGCAGGGATTTATCGCACACCGTGTCGTACCAGGCCCAGCCCGCCAGCTCCCAGGCATAGCCGCCCAGCGCTTTCGCTGCGAGATAAAAGGCTCGGTTAGGTATGCCGGAATTAAGGTGAACGCCGCCGTTATCTTCGCGCGTCTGCACATAGTGATCCATATGCGCGGGCTGAGGATCTTTACCCAGCATTGGATCGTCATAGGCCGTACCCGGCTCTGCCATCGAGCGCAGCCCACGTCCTTTAATGCCGCTTGCCAGCAGCCCTTCGCCGATAATCCAGTCGGCGCTATCGGCGCTCTGCTTGAGATGGTACTGCTTCACCAGCGAGCCGAATACGTCGGAAAGCGATTCATTCAGCGCACCCGCCTGCTCGAAATAGATCAGCCCGGCTTCGGTTTCGGTTACGCCATGCGTCAGCTCATGCGCGACCACGTCGATAGCGATGGTAAAGCGATTGAATATTTCGCCGTCGCCGTCGCCAAACACCATCTGCTGTCCGTTCCAGAAGGCGTTTTGATACGCCTTGCCATAGTGAACGGTGCCAAGCAGCTTCAGCCCCTGATTGTCGAGCGAATTACGTTGATAGGCCTGCCAGAAAAAATCGTAGGTGACGCCAAGATAATCCCAGGCTTCTCTGGCGGCGATGTCGCCCGTATCTGACTGACCTTCGGTGCGCAGCAGATCGCCTGGCAGGTTTTGAGTGTTTTTCGCATCGTAGATTTCACGCTCAACATGACCGCCCGCCGCCGTCTTTGGCGCAACCGGCTTCTGCCAGTTCTCCGCCATCAGATGCTGAACGTGCAGCAGCGTGCGGCGTGCATAATCCTGTTGATGACTGGAACCGTGGGCGACGATGTTACGCAATATATAGGGAGGAATAACGCTGTAGGACATACCCGACTCCTTGGCACAAGTGATGTGTCAAAAAGTATAGTCTTTGCTCAGGAAGTGGTCTTACGGCGTCGTTTTTTTTCTGGCAGCAGGCTGGTCACCTGGCTTTCCACCCAGCCGTCGTCGAGACGCGTGCGCAGCGTATCGCCGCTCTGTAGCTGGGCCGTTTTTTTCACCACCTGACCCGTGATATCGGTGGTGACGCTGAAGCCGCGCGCCAGCGTCGCCAGCGGACTGACGCCTTCCAGCTGCGCGGCAAGCGTCGCAAAGCGTTGCCTGTCGCGGTTGAGCATCTTTTCCATGCCTTGCTGCAGGCGATAGCGCATCTGCTCCAGCTGGCGCTGCGCCTGAAACAGATGCGGCTGCGGCTGATGGGCGGCGAGACGCTGCGCAAGGCGATCCTGCTGGCGCAGCGTCTGACGCAGCTGGTTTTCCATCGCCTCGCTCAGCCGCTGTTGCAGGCGGAACAGAGCGGTCTGCTGTCGTGCCAGGCGAAGCTGAGGATGTTGCTGTTGCAGGCGGTGATCGAGGCGGGAGAAGCGGCGTTGTTGCTGCGCCAGATAATAATCCATGGCCATTTCCAGCCGTTGTTGCTGGGAGAGCAACTGTCGCAGCAGTTCTGTCTGATCTCTGCTCACTATTTCAGCAGCGGCAGAAGGGGTGGGCGCGCGCAGGTCGGCGACAAAATCGGCGATAGTCACGTCGGTTTCATGGCCGACCGCGCTGACGACAGGAATGCGGCTGGCGAAAATGGCGCGTGCCACGCGCTCTTCGTTAAAACTCCAGAGATCTTCCAGCGAGCCGCCGCCGCGCCCGACAATCAGCACGTCGCATTCCGCACGCTGGTTCGCCAGTTCAATTGCGCGCACGATAGCGGCTGGCGCGTCCGCGCCCTGAACTGGCGTAGGGTAGATAACGACCGGCAGTGAAGGATCGCGACGATGCAGCACGCGCAGCACATCATGCAGCGCTGCGCCGGTCGCCGAGGTGATCACGCCGACCTGTTTCGCCGGTTCGGGCAAGGGCTGTTTGTGCTGCTGGTCGAACAGGCCTTCGCTCGCCAGTTTCGCCTTCAGCAATTCAAACTGCTGCTGCAACGCGCCTTCGCCCGCCGGATGCATGCTTTCGATAATCAGCTGGTAGTCGCCGCGCGGCTCATAAAGCGTAATGGTAGCGCGCACCAGAATCTGCTGGCCATGCTGTGGACGAAAGGTGACGCGACGGTTGCTGTTACGGAACATGGCGCAGCGCACCTGTGCGCCGTCATCCTTCAGCGTGAAATACCAGTGGCCCGAAGCGGGCTGGGAAAAATTAGAGATCTCCGCGCTCAGCCACACCGATCCCATCTCCTGTTCCAGGAGCTGACGCACCGTCGTATTCAGGCGGCTGACGGTAAAAACATTGGCAATCGGCGGTAGCGACATGTGATGGAGATCAAATAGTAAATCAGAGGGTTAATTAACCGATACTACATGGCTGATAGAGAGGATCAAGAGTTTTTCTAAAATAATGCTGGAGGCAAACGATTACGGCCTGTATAATGCCGCGGCAATATTTTATCTGTTCTCATTCACCCCAGGTTGAGATATTGCCATGCTAAGAATCGCTAAAGAAGCCCTTACTTTCGACGACGTTCTGCTCGTTCCTGCTCACTCCACCGTTCTGCCTAACACGGCCGATCTCAGCACTCAGCTGACGAAAAATATTCGTCTGAACATCCCGATGCTCTCCGCCGCTATGGACACTGTGACCGAAGCGGGCCTGGCTATTGCGCTGGCGCAGGAAGGCGGTCTGGGCTTTATCCATAAAAATATGTCAATTGAGCGCCAGGCGGAAGAAGTTCGCAAGGTGAAGAAACATGAAAGCGGCGTGGTAACCGAACCGCAAACCGTACTGCCGACCACGACGCTGGCGGAAGTGAAAGCGCTGACCGAGCGCAACGGCTTTGCCGGCTATCCTGTGGTGAACGAAAGCAACGAGCTGGTCGGCATCATCACCGGCCGCGACGTGCGCTTCGTCACCGATCTGACGCAGCCGGTTACCGCAGTGATGACGCCGAAAGCGCGTCTGGTGACGGTAAAAGAGGGTGAGGCGCGTGATGTCGTGCTGCAGAGAATGCACGAAAAACGCGTTGAGAAAGCGCTGGTGGTGGACGACAGCTTCCATCTGCTCGGCATGATCACCGTTAAAGATTTCCAGAAAGCAGAACGTAAACCGAACGCCTGTAAAGATGCGCAGGGACGTCTGCGCGTTGGCGCGGCAGTCGGCGCGGGCGCGGGCAACGAAGAGCGCGTCGATGCGCTGGTCGCTGCTGGCGTCGATGTGCTGCTGATTGACTCGTCGCATGGCCATTCAGAAGGCGTGCTGCAGCGTATCCGCGAAACGCGCGCAAAATACCCCGATTTAGACATTATCGGCGGCAACGTCGCGACCGGCGCAGGCGCACTGGCGCTGGCGAAGGCGGGCGTAAGCGCGGTAAAAGTCGGCATCGGTCCTGGCTCTATCTGTACTACCCGTATCGTGACTGGCGTAGGCGTTCCGCAGATCACTGCCGTTTCTGACGCTGTTGAAGCGCTGGAAGGCACCGGCATTCCGGTTATCGCTGACGGCGGTATCCGCTTCTCTGGCGATATTGCTAAAGCTATCGCTGCCGGCGCGGCAGCCGTTATGGTCGGCTCTATGCTGGCTGGTACCGAAGAGTCCCCTGGCGAGATCGAACTTTATCAGGGCCGCTCTTTCAAATCCTATCGCGGCATGGGTTCGCTGGGCGCGATGTCAAAAGGCTCCTCTGACCGTTACTTCCAGAGCGATAACGCCGCCGATAAACTGGTGCCGGAAGGCATTGAAGGCCGCGTCGCCTATAAAGGCCGCCTGAAAGAGATCGTTCACCAGCAGATGGGCGGCCTGCGCTCCTGTATGGGTCTGACCGGTTGCCAGACCATTGACGACCTGCGCACCAAAGCGGAGTTTGTACGCATCAGCGGCGCGGGCATCAACGAAAGCCACGTGCACGATGTGACCATCACCAAAGAGTCACCGAACTACCGTATGGGATCCTGATCCCTTAAGATTTACCGCCCGGCATAAGCCGGGCGCTTTCATTATCAAGTTACCCGCTCTGGAAACGCCTCAATGACGACGGAAAATATTCATAAACATCGCATTCTGATTCTCGATTTTGGTTCTCAATACACGCAACTGGTCGCGCGCCGCGTCCGTGAGCTGGGCGTGTACTGCGAACTCTGGGCATGGGATGTCACCGAAGAGCAGATCCGCCAGTTCAACCCGAACGGCATCATCCTTTCCGGCGGTCCGGAAAGCACCACCGAACTCAACAGCCCGCGCGCGCCGGAGTACGTTTTCAACGCAGGCGTTCCGGTGCTTGGCGTCTGCTACGGCATGCAGACCATGGCGATGCAGCTGGGCGGCAAAGTCGAAGGCTCTAACGAACGTGAATTCGGCTATGCACAGGTAGAAGTCATCACCCCGAGCGCATTGATTCGCGATATTGAAGACGCTATCAGCGCCGCAGGCAAGCCGCTGCTCGACGTCTGGATGAGCCACGGCGATAAAGTGACCGCCATTCCGTCCGATTTTGTGACCGTCGCCAGCACCGAAACCTGTCCGTTCGCCATTATGGCTAACGAAGAGAAGCGTTTCTATGGCGTGCAGTTCCATCCGGAAGTCACGCACACCCGCCAGGGACTGCGCATGCTGGAGCGTTTCGTGCTCGACATCTGCGAATGCGAAGCGTTGTGGACGCCAGCAAAAATCATTGAAGACGCGGTTGAACGTCTTTGTGTGCAGGTCGGCAACGACAAAGTGATCCTCGGCCTGTCAGGCGGTGTAGATTCCTCCGTAACCGCGATGCTGCTGCACCGCGCTATCGGCGAGCGCCTGACCTGCGTATTCGTCGACAACGGTCTGCTGCGTCTGAATGAGGCGGAGCAGGTGATGGATATGTTCGGCGACCACTTTGGCCTCAATATCGTCCACGTACCGGCTGAAGCGCGCTTCCTTGACGCGCTGGCGGGCGAAAACGATCCAGAAGCCAAGCGTAAAATCATTGGCCGCGTCTTTGTGGAAGTGTTCGACGAAGAGGCGAGCAAGCTGACCGACGTGAAATGGCTGGCGCAGGGCACTATCTATCCGGACGTGATCGAGTCTGCCGCCTCCGCTACCGGCAAAGCGCACGTAATCAAATCGCACCACAACGTGGGCGGCCTGCCGAAAGAGATGAAGCTGGGCCTGGTTGAGCCGCTGAAAGAGCTGTTCAAAGATGAAGTGCGCAAGATTGGTCTGGAGCTGGGCCTGCCGTACGATATGCTCTATCGCCATCCGTTCCCGGGTCCGGGTCTCGGTGTGCGCGTGCTGGGCGAAGTGAAAAAAGAGTATTGCGATCTGCTGCGTCGCGCCGATGCGATCTTTATTGAAGAGCTGCGTAAAGCAGATCTCTATAACAAAGTGAGCCAGGCGTTTACCGTGTTCCTGCCGGTGCGTTCAGTGGGCGTGATGGGCGACGGTCGTAAATATGACTGGGTCGTTTCGCTGCGTGCCGTAGAGACCATCGACTTTATGACCGCGCACTGGGCGCATCTGCCGTACGATTTCCTCGGCCGCGTCTCTAACCGCATTATCAACGAAGTCAACGGCATCTCCCGCGTGGTATACGATATCAGCGGCAAGCCGCCAGCGACCATTGAGTGGGAATAACCTTTCCGCTTACACTGAAGCGCGTTGATTAATCCATCGCCAGCCTGTCGCCAGACAGGCTGGCGATTTTCTTTCTGCCCCTTACTCCCGGATACCCCTATGCTGCCACTTAAAGCACTGAGCCTTTGCATTCTGCTGGTGATCCTGCTGTCGCTGGGCGCCAGTCTGGCGCAGGCGACGCGCCATGGAGAACTCTCCGGCGGTCAGGGAGGCTGGTGGTCAGCACGGCGCGACTCCGCGGGCCTGGCACCCGATCCGCAACGCTATGCAGCTCAGGCTATTGTGCAGGTCTATGCCGCGCCGACCTACGGCTGGAAAGGGGCGGTAGCGGTGCACCCGTGGATTATCTTCAAGCGTGCGGGCGAGACGCATTACAACCGTTATGAAGTGATCAGCTGGGGCAGTGGCGGCAAAGTACGCCGCAACAGCAATTTGCCGGACGGCTACTGGTATGGCGCGAAGCCGCGCCTGCTGGTAGAGCACCGCGGCGCGGAGGCTGAAGCGATGATCCCGCACATTGAGGCGGCGATTAAATCTTACCCCTGGCCAAATACTTATCACGCCTGGCCGGGACCGAACAGCAATACCTTTCTTGCGCATATTGGACGTGAAGTGCCGGCCTTGAAACTCGACATGCCAGCCAACGCGCTCGGCAAAGATTACCGGCCGCTGTGGCGTCCTGTTGGTTTGCCGCCCTCGGGCCGTGGAATTCAGATTTCCATTCTGGGCGTCGCTGGCGTGACGCTGGGGGCGGAAGAGGGGGTTGAGCTTAACGTCCTGGGACTAAATATGGGCGTGGATTTTACCCCGCTGCGTCTGCGTCTGCCCTTTATCGGCGGTCTCGGTAACCAGAACGTTCAGCAGGACAATCCGCCGGGCTAAAGGCCCGGCGCAGGCGTCAGCAGACGCCGAAATCCCCATCTTCGTGGTAGAGGTTAACGCTGTCCGCCTTCACTTCGATCTCTTTTTTCGTCGCGTCATCAACACGCGCGCACCACAGCGTTTCGCCTTCCACACGCAGCACCAGCATCTTTGGTCCACCGGTTTTCGATTGCACAAAATCATCAGGTTTAAACATGCTTTTCTCCTTTGGTTTTAAGGAAGTGTAGGGCGCACGGCGTCCCCCTGCATAAAATCTTTTGCGGCGGCTCTTCCATGATTTTTCATGGAATTCCCTGAATAAAGCAACATAAGGCATGCTGCTGAGCAGACAAAAAAAGCAGCTAGGTTGTCAGTTGACAACCTCAGGTGTTCAGGGTAAGGTGCATTACGATGGAAAGAAGACGGCATCCAGCTAAAGAGATTGAAGCGGCGCTGCGTCATGCCGAAGCGTACGGGTGGCAGATAGTGACAATGGGGCATCATGGCTGGGGCAAAATGTATTGTCCCATGCACTCGGTGGCATGCCGCTGCGGAGAGTTTTGCATCAGCGTTATCTGGAGTACGCCGCGGAACGCTTTTAACCACGCGCGAGCGCTGCGGCGGGTGGTTGATAAATGTATTGCGGTGCGCAAACTGCATTAAGGAGCAAACATGGAATATATTTTTACGCTGCGTTTTCAGCTGCCGAAACCTCTTTTACCGGAAGACGAGCTGTTAAAGCAGTTGATCGACGCGGGCTGTGACGATGCGCTGGTGGGGCTGGGCGTGCCGGGAAAAGTGGCACTGGAGTTTACCCGAGAGGCGTCCAGCGCACAGCGAGCGGTGCTGAGCGCCATCAGGAATGTGCAGAGCGCAATGCCCGGGGCGCAGCTCACCGAGGCTGCGCCCGACCTTGTCGGCCTGACGGATGTCGCCGACATTATCGGCGTTTCCCGACAGAATATGCGTAAGCTGATGCTCAGCCACAGTTCGCAGTTTCCGCTGCCGGTGCATGATGGCAAAACCGCGCTCTGGCATCTGGCGGATGTGCTGGAGTGGCTGGAACAGCGCGGCAGCTACGCTATTCCCGATGCGACGCGTGAGCTGGCGCAGGTGACGCTGCGGCTCAACCTGCAACAGACGATGCAGCGCTATGCGCACTGCATAGCCTCCGCCGCTGACGGCAACAATCAGTGATGGAGCAAGAACAGCGTCGCCAGACCGAGGAAAATAAAGAAGCCGCCGGTATCGGTAATCGCCGTAATCAGCACGCTGGAGCCTACCGCCGGGTCGCGTTTCAGTCTGGTCATGATCAGCGGGATCAACACGCCCATTAGCGCCGCCAGCAGCAAATTAAGCATCATCGCCAGCATCATTACCCCACCCAGCTCGAGATTGTCGTACATCAGCCAGGTAATCAGCCCCATTGCGCCGCCCCAGAACAGGCCGTTAAGCAGCGCGACGCCCAGTTCGCGCGCAATCAAAAACGAGAAGTTGCCCGGTTCGACCTGATGCAGCGCCAGCGCGCGTACAATCATCGTGATGGTCTGGTTGCCAGTATTGCCGCCGATACCGGCTACAATCGGCATCAGCGTTGCCAGCGCCACCAGTTGGGAGATGGTGTCTTCAAACAGGCCGATAACGCGCGACGCGATAAAGGCGGTACAGAGATTGATTGCCAGCCAGGCCCAGCGTCGGCGCACGGCTTTGCGCACCGGCGCAAATACATCCTCCTCCTGACTGATGCCGCCCATGCGGCGAATATTGCTTTCGTTCTCTTCGTTAACCAGATCGACCACGTCCTCAATGGTGACGCGCCCAATCAGCTTGCCTTTCGCGTCGATGACCGCAGCGGAGATAAGGTTATAGCGTTCAAACGCGCCCGCCGCGTCCTCGGCTTTATCATTGAGCTGAAAGGTGGTAGGCGAGGTGTTCATCACCTCCTCGACGCGTTTTTTCGGCTTGTTCAGCAGAATATCGGTCAGCGACAGCTCGCCCAGCAGCAGGTTGTTTTCATCGGTAATGAAAATTTTATCTGTGCCGTTCGGCATGCTTTTTCTGTGGCGCAGATAGCGCTGCACCGTTGCCAGCGTGACGTCGGCGCGCACCGTCAGGATATTGAAATCCATAATGCGCCCGACACGATCGCGATCAAAATCGACCACGCTGAGCACGCGCGCACGCTGGCCCGGCTCCAGCGTCGCCAGCAGACGCCCGGTCAGATCGCGCGGCAGGTAGCGCGCCAGCCAGACCTGATCGTCAATATCGAGCGGCTCAATGGCGCGCAGGATATCGCGGTCGCTCATCTCTTCCGTCAGGCTGGCCCAGACGGTTTCAGAAGCCTCGACCAGCACATGGCCGCGCTGCACGGTAGGAACCAGACGCCACAGCGCCTGGCGCTCCTCTTCCGGTAGCGCTTCAAGAATATCGGCTAAATCCGCTGCGTGCAGCTGAGCGATATCCTGCTCCAGCGCAGCCTGGTGCGCCGCATTTTCACGTTGCTGTTCAGGGCTGCGCTCGCCAGATTTCTCCAGCAGCGCGTCCACCAGATCCGGCTCACTGAGCAGCAGCGTCAGAATGCGATGACGAATTTCACTTAAACGTTGAGTATGCGAGGCAGACATAACGAGTCCCTTGTGTCTGAAAGTTACAGCACGAAGTGTAGCGGTTCGCCTCGCAAAAGGACGCAAAAAAAGACGCGGTTATTCAGGCTGCGTTTCGTCTGGAGATGCAAAAGTGAAGGATGGTTAAGTGTTGTCGCGAATAGCTGTGCTCAAAGGGGCAGATTGCGGCGCGGCTTTTTTCTGCTGATGATGTTCAAAAGCGGCAGGCAGGATAAAGATCAGGCGGCTAGCGAGAATAATAAAGCTAATCAGTAAAACGATCCGGGTAAATGAACCGGATTTGGGACGTCTTCGGGAAGGGATGGCGCTGTTCACGCGAGGTGTTTCCTGTAAAGACCCTGTCGGGCGATGGCAACATTTAGTCATAATGCTGCGTTGAAATCAACCGCCGATTAAAAAAAGAGCAGGGCTGGAGGGCCGCGTTACGCAGCCCCGGTTTACAGGCTGGCTTTTTGCGCCAGCAGCGTGGCGAAACGGCAGCTGATGCGGTTGCCTTGTTCGTCGCGCTTATGTAACTGACCAACATGCTCGTTGTATTTCAGGATGTGCCAGTTGCGATAGTAGTGGCTCAGCTCGCCCGATTTAAACGTAAAGGGGAAAGCAAGCGGGCAGGGGTAATCATCGGTGCTCATCGCCGCGACAATCAGGTTATGCCCGTCTCTCACCGTGCTCGCCTGCATATCGGCAATCAGCTGCGGAATGGTTTCTGGCTGCAGGAACATCATTACAACCGTGGAGAACACAAAGGTGTAGCCGCCGTTGAAGCGCGTCTGATTCAGGTCACGCTGCTCGGTATGAATATTGGTTATCCCTTCCTGCGCGACGATCTGCTCGAGACGCGCCAGGCTGGCGGGATTGTGGTCCCAGGCGGTGACGTCGAAGCCATTCTGGCTCAGAAACAGGCTGTTGCGGCCATTGCCGCAGCCGAGATCCAGCGCTTTGCCTGGATTGAGATGAGGCAACGCCGCCAGCACTTCAGAGTGCGTCGGCGTCAGCCCATAGGTTTCGGCAAAATAGTTTTCAGTTTTAATCATGGTTCGCTTTCATTACGTGGGCGCAGGCGCCCACCTCCTCAGGCTTCTTCTTCCAGCGTCAGTTTCCAGCCGGTGACCTCAGTCCAGTAGGTCTGTTCACGCTCCAGATCGAGCTGTACCAGATTGTTCTGGCTGAAATAGCCCGCCGGGAACGTCAGCGTCCAGTGCCCCTCATCGGTGGTCAGCTTGAGCGAATCGGGTCGCGTAGTCGCCTGACGCTGATTATTGAGTAAGGTGCCAAGGCGCAACAGAAACAGCAGCGGCAGGAACTGTTTTTTCTTGAACAGCGTGACGCGCGGCAGATCTTCGACCTTGACGGCTTTGCGATGGAAGCGTACCAGCGCAGCCAGCAGCGTTTGCTGATCCTGGTTAAAACCGGGCAGGTTAGTGTTTTGCAGAATATAGGCAGAGTGGCGCTGCATGCCGCTGTGGTTAATGGTCAGTCCGACTTCATGCAGCATCGCTGCCCACTTCAACAGCGCCGCCAGCTGCGGGTTCGCCAGCTTGGGATTCTGATCGCGCCACTGCAGATAGAGCTGATCGGTGGTATCCAGCACGCGACGCGCCTGATCGTTGTCGATGGCGTAATGGTTCGCCAGGCTCTGCGCCGTACGGCTGCGGATATCCTGATGGCGGAAGCGGCCCTCCATCTCGTAGAGGACGCCTTCGCGCAGCGCGCCGTCAGAGAGGCGCAGCTCGCGAATCGCCAGCGCGTCGAACACGCCGCAGATAATCGCCAGCCCCGGCACGAACACCGATTTACGCTCTTCAGAGAGGCCCGGCAGGCTCAGCGCGCTGAAAGATTTATGCTTCATAACCTCGTCATAGAGCATGTCCAGCCGCTCTGGCGTGATCATTTTCTCTTTTTCGCCCATCGCCTGCAGCACTTCGCACGCCGCCTTGATGGTGCCTGACGCGCCGAGCGCGTACTGCCAGCCGTGCAGGCGATACTGCCACGCCAGCGTTTCCAGCTTTTGCGTCGCCGCAAGGCGCGCGCGGCGGAAGTTTTCGCGGCTGATTTCACCGTTGGGGAAGTAGAGCTGGGCGAAACTGACGCAGCCCATGCGGCGGCTTTCAACCAGCTGCGGCTCGAAGTTTTCGCCGATCACCAGTTCGGTCGAGCCGCCGCCGATGTCGATCACCAGCTTGCGTCCTTTCTCCGGCTGCGTATGTTCGACGCCCATAAAAATCAGGCGCGCCTCTTCATGACCGGAAATGACCTCGATAGGGTAGGGGATAACCTCCGCCGCGCGCTGCAGAAACTCCTCCGCGTTTACCGCCTGGCGCAAGGTATGGGTGCCGACAATGGTGACGTTGCTCGCGCTGAAACCCTGCAAACGTTCGGCGAACAGCGCCAGGCAGCTCAGCCCGCGCTCCATCGCCTCTTCGCTCAGGCGATTTTTGCTGTCCAGACCGTCAGCCAGATGTACGCGCTGCTTCAGACGACCAAGCACCTGCATAGCGCCGTCGACCACGCGCGCGATGACCATATGAAAGCTGTTTGAGCCAAGATCGATTGCCGCAAATTCTTGCGGTCTCGGCGTACTTTTATGAGAAATGGGCATAGATTATTCAGGCTGTTCCAGTTTCTTGATGTAATCATAAATCGCCAGTTGAGAGCGGACCTTACGACGATTGCCGCGCGGAACATAGCGGTTCCCCAACTCTTTATCAACGATACGCGCTTTCACCGTATCACTAAACAGAATAGCGATAATGTCCAGAATGCGTTGTTTCACGCGCGGATCGAGGATCGCGACAGCGACCTCGATACGATGATCGATATTACGCGTCATCCAGTCAGCGGAAGAGAGAAAGACTTTTTTGTCGCCGCCGTTTTCGAAAATATAGACGCGATCGTGCTCGAGATAGCGATCAACGATACTGATCACGCGAATATTTTCACTGATCCCAGGCAAATCAGGAATGAGCGAACACATGCCGCGTACCAGCAGATTGACCTTCACGCCCGCGCCGGATGCCGCATAGAGACGATCGACCAGACCGTTATCCACCAGGTTATTAATTTTCAGCGTAATGCCACTCGGGCGACCCTGCTGCGCGTTGGCGATTTCCGCATCGACAAGCTGGTAGAGCATCTGACGCGAGTTCTGCGGCGACACCATCAGGTGCTCAAAGCTCACCGGACGATAAGGGTTTTCAATAAAGTTAAACACCCGGCGCACTTCGTTGGTGATGCGCGCATCGGCGGTCAGCAGCGAATAGTCGGTATAAAGGCGCGCGGTTTTCTCGTTAAAGTTGCCGGTGCCGATATGGGCATAGCGCACCACTTCGTCGCCTTCTCTGCGTGAGATAAGAAACAGCTTGGCGTGAATCTTCAGGCCTGGCGCAGAGAAAATAACGTGCACGCCCGCTTCGGTTAAACGTTTGGCCCACAAAATATTGGCCTCTTCGTCGAAACGCGCCTGCAGCTCCACCACAACGGTGACCTTCTTGCCGTTATAGGCGGCGTGCATCATCGCATCCATAATGCGCGAATGCTTCGCGACGCGATAGATGTTGATTTTGATCGCCAGCACGCTCGGGTCAAAGGAGGCCTGACGCAGCAGCTCCAGCACATGCTCAAAGGTGTGGTAGGGGTAATAGAGCAGAATGTCGCGATCGCGAATGGCGTCGAAGCCGTTACGGAAGCCATCAAAGCCAATATGGCGGATCTGCGGCAGCGGACGGTTGACCAGGTTGCTTTTGCCGACGTCCGGAAAGCCGATAAAATCTTTAAAGTTATGGTAGCGGCCGCCCGGCACGATCGAATCGTAGTTGGAGATGGTCAGCTTATTACACAGCAGCTCTACCATGGCGTCAGGCATATCACGCTGATAGACAAAACGCACTGGCTCGGCGGTCAGACGCTGCTTGAGGCTGGAAGACATCAGCTCCAGCAGGCTCGACTCCATCTCCGTGACCAGATCGTATTCCGCATCGCGCGTCATCTTCATCGAGTAGGCGTTCAGCGCATCGTAATCGAAGAACCCTTTAAAGATATCGTCGAGACAGTAACGCAGAATGTTATCCAGCAGGATCATCGGCTTGCGGCGGCGCGGCGATTCGGCGGGCAGGTTAACGAAGCGCGGAACCTTATCGGAGGGGATCTCCAGCAGCGCATAGCGAATCTCATCGCCGCGGATGATCTCTACCGCCAGGTAGGTGTAGTCATCTTTTAAGAATTCGGTGAGATCGGTGTCGTGATTAATAAGGATCGGCGTGATGTGCTGACGCAAATCGTGTTTGAAATAGTGACGCAGCCACACCTGCTGATTAGGTGAAAGCTGGCGCTCGTTAATCAAAAAGATTTGGTTGCGCGCCAGTTCCAGCAGCAGTTCGTTATAGAGACCGTCGAATTCCTGTTCCGACTTCATGACGCGCTGCTGAATTTTCTTCAGCAGATGGCGCGGCAGGCCGGGCGATCCCTGTTCTTCGCCAATCAGGATGCGACGCTTAAGATCGGCAAAGCGTACTTTGTAAAACTCATCAAGGTTATTGGAATAAATCCCGAGAAAACGCATGCGCTCAATTAACGGGTTAGTTTTGTCCGCCGCCTCTTGTAAAACGCGCTCGTTGAAGGATAACCAGCTTAATTCTTTTTCTATATACAGCTTTTCCTGACCCATTCTGACTCCATATCGCGTTCGCAGGACTTAAAGAACCAGTGTCCGTCATCATTATGGCGAGAGTATGGCAACCTTGTCCAACGTCAATAGTTGTCTTATCAACCAGCTACGGGCAACATAGCGGCTTACTACCGATCTCATTCAGAGCCGCATGAGCCTAAAGCATATTCCCGTCAACTTCAGCGACCGCCGCCGCCGCGCTATCGACCGTTTTACGCGGCGTCTGGTCACATCCTGCGGCATCGCTATTTTACTGCTGATGCTGCTGCTCTTTTTCTGGTTGATTTGGGTGGTACTGCCGCTCTTCGCCGCGCCGGGCGTGCATCCCCAGGCCGCGCAGCGGCTGTGGGATAGCGAGCCCGCGCTGATAGTGGGAAATCAGGGCGATCGGGGCTGGCGGATCGGACAGGATGGCGCGGCGCGCTTTATTCCGCTTAACGGTCAGCCCGCGGAAACGCCGCTGATGCTGCGTCCGGCGCCGCAACAGGCGGTCAGCAGCGCCGACCAGCGCACGCTGCTGCTTAACGCACAGGGCGCGCTGACGCTGCTGCAGCCGGTAGACGGCGCATGGCGCTATCCGCTCGGCGATACGCCTTTGCGGCTGCCGGACGGCGCGATAAAAGCGATGGCGCTGGCGGCGCTAAACGAAACCAAATGGCGTGTCAGCGTGTTGACCGACGCGGGGCTGCGCGTATTGACGCTGGCGCCTCAGCAGGCACCGCGCATCATCGAGTTGCCGCAGGCGCATGCCGATCATCTGCTTTTGTCGCCGCAGGGCGATCTGCTCTATGCCAGCGAGGGCAATGTGCTGCGCGTCTGGCAGCTCGACGACGATCGCGCAACATTGCGCGAAACGGTGACGCTGGCGCAGACGCCGCGTAGCCTGCATCTGCTGGCGGGCGGGCGGAGCCTGTTGATTCAGGATGGCCGCGGCGTCACCCAGTGGTTCGCTATCGCCGGAGCGGTAGGGCCGCGCCTGCATGAAATTCGCACTTTCGCCGGGAGCAGTCCGACCGCAGATATCGTCACGGAAACGCAGCGCCGCGTCTTCGCCACGCTGGAACCCGGCGGCGCGCTGAAACTGTTCGCCAGCAAGCAGCCTGGCCCTGTCCTGCAACGCCAGCTTGCGCCTGGAATAGAAAGTGCCGCCTTCTCGCCGCGCGGCGACGCGCTGCTGCTGGAGCGCGCCGGCAGCTGGCAGGTTTTGCGTCTCGACAATCCCTGGCCGGACGTCAGCTGGCGCAGCTTCTGGCAAAAAATCTGGTATGAAAACTATCCCGCGCCGGACTGGGTCTGGCAGTCCACTAACGCTGCAGACAGCTATCAGGCGAAGTTCAGCTTTATGCCGATGGTTACCGGCACGCTAAAAGCGGCGGCGCTGTCGCTGCTGTTCGCCACGCCGCTGGCGCTGGCGGCCGCTATGTATACCGCCTGGTTTATGGCGCCGGGCTTGCGACGCTGGGTCAAGCCGGCGATCGAGATGATGGGTGCACTGCCCAGCGTAGTTATTGGGCTTATCGCCGGACTGTGGCTGGCGCCGCATATCAGCCAGGCGCTGCTCGGCGTATTGCTGCTGCCGCTGACGCTGGCGGCGACGCTGCTTATCTGCGGCGCGCTCAGCCGGCATCTGCCGCCGCGCTGGCGTCAGCCGGGGCGCGAAGTCATGCTGCTGCTGCCGTTACTGCTGATTGTGACGCTGGCTACGCTGATTATCCCGACGTTCCTGATGCGCGACGCTGCGGAATGGCTGCCGCACTACGAACAGCGCAACCTGCTGGTTGCCGGTCTGGCGATGGGTTTCGCGCTGGTGCCGCTGATTTTTACCCTCTCGGAGGATGCGCTGTTCAGCGTGCCCGCGGCGCTGGGGCAGGGGTCGCTGGCGCTGGGCGCGACGCCGTGGCAGACCCTGACGCGGGTGGTGCTGCCTGGCGCGTCGGCCGGGATTTTCGCCGCGCTGATGATTGGCTTTGGCCGCGCGGTAGGGGAAACCATGATCGTGCTAATGGCGACCGGCAACACGCCGCAGAGCCAGGGCGGTCTTTTTTCCGGGCTGCGCGCGCTTTCCGCTAACATCGCCATTGAGATGCCGGAGGCGGCGGCAGGCAGTGCGCACTACAGAATCCTGTTTCTCAGCGCGCTGATGCTGCTGGTCTTTACCCTGATTATTAACACGCTGGCCGAGCTGATCCGTCAGCGCTTGCGCCAGCGATACAGCCAGCACGAGGGCCAGGCATGAAGGCGATGCGACAAAATGACCGCTGGCGCTGGCTGACCGCAGGCGCGGTCGGCGTCTGTCTGCTGGCTTTTACCCTGATGATTGCGCTGCTGGCATGGCAGGGAGTACGCGCCTTCTGGCCGCAGCGCGTCGATCTCTACCAGCTGACGCAGCCCGGCGGCCAGCCGACGGCGCTGCTGGGCGAAACCCTTGAGCATCAGCCGCATTTCCCCGCGCCAGCGGCGGAAAATGATGCGTTGCCGCCGGTAAGCCAGGTCCATCGTTACCTGATCAAAACCGGCAACCGTGACTGGGATGCGCCCGATTTCCGCGTGATCTATGCGCGTGAGGCGCTGCATGTCAGCCAGCCGAAAGAGGTGATGGTGCTGCAGAGACGCAGCGGCGGCAACGCCTACGGCTGGTTTGCCGGACTGCGCGAAGATAACGAGGCGCTGACGGCGCGCGATCCCGATGCGCTGCTGCACCAGCGGCTGGATCAGGTGCGCGCGCTACTGCATAAAATCAACCGCATTCGTCACGTCGATCTGACGCGCCTCAACGACCAGCTGGCGGCGCTGGATGCGCGCGCCGATCGGCTACGGCAGCAGCAGCAGTTCGATACGCGCGCGCTGTCGGAGTTCGAGGCCAACCAGGCGGCGCTGCAGCGCCGTTTCGCCCGGCTCAGCAGCCAGCTGGCCGACTTGCAACGCGAGAGCCAGCGCGACGTGTTGATTCTGCGCGACGCGCAGGATCGCGAACATGTCATTCCGCTGGCGCAGGTGGTTGAGGCGTGGCGTCCCAACGGCATGAACGCGCTGCAAAAGCTCACGCACACGCTGCGTCAGATCTGGCATTTTGTCAGCGATTCACCCGCGGACGGCGAAAGCGAAACCGGTGCTTTTCCGGCAATTTTCGGCACCGTACTGATGGTGCTGCTGATGTCGCTGGTGGTGATGCCGTTTGGCGTCATCGCCGCCATCTGGCTGCATGAATATGCGGGTCGCAACACCCTGACGCGGCTGGTGCGCATTGCAGTGGTGAATCTGGCGGGCGTGCCGTCGATTGTATATGGCGTTTTCGGGCTGGGCTTTTTTGTCTGGCTGGCAGGCGGCACGCTCGATCAGCTCTTCTTTTCCCGTTCGTTGCCTAATCCCACGTTCGGCACGCCGGGGCTGCTGTGGGCGTCGCTGACGCTGGCGCTGCTGACGCTGCCGGTGGTGATTGTCGCCACTGAAGAGGGATTGTCGCGTATCCCCGACTCGCTGCGCCAAGGCTCGCTGGCGCTGGGCGCGACCCAGGCGGAGACGCTGTGGCATGTCGTGCTGCCGATGGCGCTTCCCGCGATGCTGACCGGCCTGATTTTAGCGGTGGCGCGCGCGGCGGGAGAGACCGCGCCGCTGATGCTGGTAGGCGTGGTTAAAATGGTGCCGGAGCTGCCGGTCGATGCGGTCTTTCCTTATCTGCATCTCGACCGCAAGTTTATGCACCTCGGCTTCCAGATTTACGATCTCGCCTTTCAGAGCCCCAATGTCGAAGCCGATCGTCCGCTGGTGTACGCTACGGCGCTGTTGCTGGTGGTGATTATCCTGTCGCTCAACCTGCTGGCGATGGCGCTGCGCCATCGGCTGCGCGAACGCTATCGCCTGATGACCCAATAAAAGATGATGACTATGATGCCTGATACCGAAACGGCGCTGACGCTAAACCACCTTTCGTTGTGGTATGGCGAGCGTCAGGCGCTGCACGATATTTCGCTGCGTATTCCTGAGAAGCGCATTACCGCACTGATTGGGCCGTCCGGCTGCGGCAAATCGACGCTGCTGCGCTGTTTTAACCGCATGAACGACGTGGTGGATAGCTGCCGCATTGAGGGCGAGATTCTGCTGGGCGACCACGCCATTATGCAGCCGTCGCAGGATCTGTCGGCGCTGCGGCGTCGTATCGGCATGGTGTTTCAGCGGCCCAATCCGTTTCCCAAATCGATTTATGAGAATGTGATTTATGGCCTGCGGCTGCAGGGCGTGCGCGACAGACGGGTGCTGAACGAGGCGTGCGAACGCGCGCTGCGCGCGGCGGCGCTGTGGAGCGAAGTAAAAGATCAGCTGGGGCAGAACGCCCTGACGCTTTCCAGCGGTCAGCAGCAGCGTCTGGTCATCGCCCGCGCCATTGCTATCGAACCGGAGGTGTTGCTGCTGGATGAGCCGACCTCGGCGCTCGATCCCATCTCTACGCTGGTGATTGAGGAGCTGATGACCACGCTGAAGCAGCATTTTACGCTGGTGCTGGTCACTCACAATATGCAGCAGGCGTCGCGCGTCTCCGACTACACCGCCTTTATGCATCAGGGCGCGGTGGTGGAGTTTGATGAAACGGATCGCATTTTTACCTCGCCGCGCAACCGACGCACTGAGGATTACATTACCGGACGCTACGGCTAGCGGAGGGTGACATCAGCCCATTGCAAAAGCGTTTAAGGCGTCCCTGACGCGGGACGCCTGCGTGTAACTTTGCGAGCCGCCTGTTGGCAACGGCTCGGTATCTGTTAGTCGTGCGCATAGCCCTGCGGCGGGAGCGGCTGATTATCCAGCCAGGCCTTGCCTTCGCGCATCGCTAAACGTCCCTCGACAAACCAGCTAATCACCAGCGGATAGATTGCATGCTCCTGATGCTGCACGCGCGCGGTGATCTCATCTTCATTGTCGCCGGGGAAGACCGGCACGCTGGCCTGCAGCACGACGGGACCGCCGTCCAGTTCGTCAGTGACGAAGTGCACGGACGTGCCGTGTTCGGCGTCGCCATTCTCCAGCGCCTGACGATGGGTATGCAGGCCGGGGTATTTCGGCAGCAGCGAAGGATGAATATTCAGCAGGCGATCCTGATAGTGAGCGACAAAGGCGCTGCTCAGAATGCGCATATAGCCCGCCAGCACCACCAGATCGGGCGCGTAGGCGTCGATCTCCTGCATCAGCTGGCGATCAAAGGCTTCGCGGTCGGGAAAATGGCTGGCCGCCAGCGTATGGGTCGGCACGCCCGCCTCGCGCGCGCGCGTCAGGCCGAAAGCGGTCGATTTATTACTGAAAACGGCAGCGACGCTGCCGTTAATACGCCCGCTTGCGCAGGCGTCGAGGATGGACTGAAGATTGCTTCCGTTGCCGGAAATCAGCACAACCAGCTTTTTCATGCGTTAATAACCACGCGCTCTTCCGCATCTGAAGCTTTAATCACGCCGATTTTCCAGGCTTTCTCGCCTGCAGCGCGCATCAGCTCGACCGCTTTATCCGCTTCGGTGGCGCTTAGCGCGATCACCATGCCCACGCCGCAGTTAAAGGTGCGGTACATCTCGTGACGGCTGACGTTGCCTGCCTGCTGTAGCCAGTTAAAGACGGCAGGCCATTCCCAGCTCTTCTCGTCGATAATCGCCTGGGTATTATCCGGCAGTACGCGCGGAATATTTTCCCAGAAGCCGCCGCCGGTCAGGTGGGCAATCGCATGGACATCGACCTGCTCGATCAGGCTCAGGATATTTTTCACATAGATGCGGGTCGGCGCCAGCAGATGATCCGCCAGCGGTTTGCCGTCCAGCTGCTTAGTCTGCGGATCGGTCTGGCTCACCTCGAGGATTTTGCGCACCAGCGAATAACCGTTGGAGTGCGGGCCGCTGGAGCCCAGCGCGATCAGCACGTCGCCGTCCTGCACTTTTGACCCGTCGATAATTTCCGATTTCTCGACCACGCCGACGCAAAAACCGGCCACGTCATAATCTTCGCCGTGGTACATGCCCGGCATTTCTGCGGTTTCGCCGCCGACCAGCGCGCAGCCGGACTGCAGGCAGCCCTCGGCGATGCCGGTGATAACGGAAGAGGCGGTCTCGACGTCCAGCTTGCCGGTAGCGTAATAGTCGAGGAAAAACAGCGGTTCCGCGCCCTGAACCACCAGATCGTTCACGCACATGGCGACCAGATCGATACCGATAGCGTCATGGCGCTTCAGATCCATCGCCAGACGCAGCTTGGTGCCGACGCCGTCGGTTCCGGAGACCAGCACCGGCTCGCGATATTTCTGCGGCAGCGCGCAAAGTGCGCCGAAACCGCCCAGCCCACCCATCACTTCCGGGCGGCGAGTCTTTTTCACTACGCCTTTAATACGGTCAACCAGAGCATTACCAGCATCGATATCAACGCCGGCGTCTTTGTAGCTGAGAGAGGTCTTGTCGGTCACTGCGGAATCCCCACGCGATTGCGGTTGGTGGTTAACAAAAAGCGCGGCAATTCTAACAGCGCAGGCAAACGTTTGCGAGCCCCATTGCCTGGTCAAATTGCGCGCCGGACGATTTTCATCAATCCTTGAATGCAGGATCTAAAGTTTCCCTCTTTGCGCAACGACATATGGCGCGCTTGCGAAAAGGCGGTATAATCCCGCGATTTTTTTTAGCTCAACTCATTCCGGGAGAACACCAATGAAGATCGTGGAAGTCAAACACCCGCTGGTCAAACATAAACTGGGCCTGATGCGTGAGCACGATATCAGTACGAAGCGCTTCCGCGAGCTGGCGTCGGAAGTCGGCAGCCTGCTGACCTACGAAGCCACCGCCGATCTGGAAACCGAGCGCGTCACCATCGAAGGCTGGAACGGCCCGGTGGAAATCGATCAAATCAAAGGTAAAAAAATCACCGTAGTGCCGATTTTGCGCGCCGGTCTGGGGATGATGGAAGGGGTGCTTGAGCATGTGCCGAGCGCGCGTATTAGCGTGGTCGGGGTCTACCGCGATGAAGAGACGCTGGAGCCGGTGCCTTACTTCCAGAAGCTGGTTTCCAATATCGAAGAGCGTCTGGCGCTGGTGGTCGACCCGATGCTGGCAACGGGTGGCTCGATGATCGCCACTATCGATCTGCTGAAGAAAGCGGGCTGCACCAGCATTAAAGTGCTGGTTCTGGTTGCCGCGCCGGAAGGGATCGCCGCGCTGGAGAAGGCGCATCCGGACGTGGAGCTCTACACCGCTTCAGTCGATCATGGACTCAATGAAAAGGGCTATATCATTCCGGGGCTGGGCGATGCCGGCGACAAAATTTTCGGGACTAAATAACTGAATCAGCCGACCAGAGAGTCGGCTTTTTTTTGGCAAAAAAACACAACCTTTTAAGGGGATAAATGATGACTCGTCGCGCCATTGGCGTTAGCGAACGCCCGCCGTTACTGCAAACCATACCGCTCAGCCTGCAACATCTCTTCGCTATGTTCGGCGCGACGGTGCTGGTGCCGATCTTGTTCCATATCAACCCGGCAACGGTGCTGCTGTTCAACGGCGTCGGCACGCTGCTTTATCTTTTTATCTGTAAAGGCAAAATCCCCGCCTATCTCGGCTCCAGCTTCGCCTTTATCTCGCCGGTGCTGCTGCTGTTGCCGCTGGGCTATGAGCTGGCGCTGGGCGGTTTTATCCTGTGCGGTGTGCTGTTCTGTATCGTCGCGCTGATTGTGAAAAAGGCGGGTACCGGCTGGATCGACGTGATGTTCCCGCCGGCGGCGATGGGCGCAATCGTGGCGGTTATCGGGCTGGAGCTGGCGGGCGTGGCGGCCAATATGGCGGGTCTGCTGCCGGCGGAAGGGAGCAGCGCCGACAGCACGACGATAATCATTTCGCTGGTGACGCTGGCGGTGACGGTTTTCGGCTCGGTGCTGTTTCGTGGTTTCCTCGCCATTATCCCTATCCTGGTCGGCGTGGTCGTGGGCTATGCGCTCTCTTTCGCAATGGGCATCGTCGACTGGACGCCGGTCTATAACGCGCCCTGGTTCGCGCTGCCGACCTTCTATACGCCGCGTTTCGAATGGGCGGCGATGCTGACGATTCTGCCCGCTGCGCTGGTGGTCATCGCTGAACATGTCGGGCATCTGGTCGTAACCGCGAATATCGTGAAAAAAGATCTGATCCGCGATCCCGGCCTGCACCGCTCAATGTTCGCGAACGGTCTTTCAACCGTCATCTCTGGCTTCTTCGGCTCGACGCCGAATACCACCTACGGCGAAAATATCGGCGTTATGGCGATTACCCGCGTCTACAGCACCTGGGTAATCGGCGGCGCGGCGATCATCGCTATCCTGCTGTCGTGCGTCGGCAAACTGGCGGCGGCAATTCAGGCGATCCCGGTGCCGGTCATGGGCGGCGTCTCGCTGCTGCTTTATGGTGTGATTGGCGCGTCGGGCATCCGCGTGCTGATTGAATCGAAGGTCGATTACAGCAAGGCGCAAAACCTGATCCTGACCTCCGTTATCCTGATCATCGGCGTCAGCGGAGCGAAAGTGTATATCGGCGCCGCCGAGCTGAAAGGCATGGCGTTGGCGACGCTGGTCGGCGTGCTGCTGGCGCTGATTTTCCGCGTTATTTCGCTGCTGCGTCCGGAGGAAGTAGTGCTGGACGCTGAAGAGAAGGGCGGTCACTAAGCCCCTGCGGGCAGGGACGCCCGTTATCCTCTCCCGGCGAAAACTGTGGTAGACTTGCCCCGTTTTTTGCCTGTTCTCTTTGAGGTGCTTCTGAACACGCCGGCACAACTGTCACTGCCACTTTATTTACCGGACGACGAAACTTTCGCCAGCTTCTGGCCGGGAGAAAACCCGTCCCTTATTGCCGCGCTCAAAGGCGCCCTCAATCAGCAACACGGCAGCTATCTCTATTTCTGGTCGCGCGAAGGCGGAGGCCGCAGTCATCTGCTGCACGCCGCGTGCGCGGAGATGTCGGCGCGCGGCGAAGCGGTCGGCTATGTGCCGCTGGATAAACGGACCTGGTTTGTGCCGGACGTGCTGGACGGCATGGAGCATCTGGCGCTGGTCTGCATCGACAATATCGAATGCATCGCGGGAGAAGAGGCGTGGGAAATGGCGATCTTCGATCTCTATAACCGCATCCTGGAAACGGGCAAAACCCGACTGCTGATCACCGGCGATCGGCCGCCGCGGCAGCTTAATCTTAATCTGCCCGATCTGGCGTCGCGCCTCGACTGGGGCCAGATCTACCGGCTGCAACCGCTGAGCGATGAAGATAAACTGCAGGCGCTACAACTGCGCGCCGGCATGCGAGGATTTGAGCTGCCAGAGGACGTGGGGCGCTTCCTGCTGAAACGCCTCGATCGCGAAATGCGCACGCTGTTCGATACGCTGGATCGTCTCGATCACGCCTCCATCAGCGCGCAGCGCAAACTCACCATTCCCTTCGTAAAAGAGACGCTCGGTCTTTAAAGGATCGCCAGCACCGCTTCCGGCGGACGGCCGACTCGCGCCCGATCGCCATTGACGACCACGGGCCGCTCCAGCAGGGCCGGGTGCGACGCCAGCGCGTCAAGCAGTTCGCTTTCGCTGGCGTTTTCCAGCCGCAGCGTTTTATAGAGCTCATCTTTGGTGCGCATTAGCTGACGGGCGCTGCTCAGACCGAGTTTTTGCAGCAGGATTTGCAGCGTTTCGCGATCTGGCGGGGTCTCCAGATAGCGCACGATTTCCGGCTCGATGCCCTGCGCCTCCAGCAGCGCCAGTGTTTCGCGGCTCTTACTGCAGCGCGGGTTGTGATAAAGAGTGACCATCGGCGTTTATCCTTTTTGATACTGTTTAAAACGGCTCTGCAACTGGCGCAGCTGGTCAATTCGCGCGTCGTAGCGCGCCTGCTTCAGGCTGCCGACAGGCACCTGCGCGCTGGCGCTGCTCAGGGCGGTGATCGCCTGATCGAGCTGACCGTTAAGCGCCAGCGTCTCGGCGCGCGCCGACATCTCTTCGTCATTGAGTCCCTGCTGCGCTGACGCCTGCGCCAGCAGATCCCAGCCGTTGGGGTCGTCAGGATGCGACCAGGTATAGCGGTTAAGAATGCGGCTGGCGTTAGCGGGCTGTTTCGCCTCGACGTAAGCGTTCGCCAGGTTAAGCTGCACCACCGGGCTGTTTTTTGCGCCACCTGCGGCGTTAAGCAGCGCGATCGCCTGCTGCGGCTGGTTCAGACCGATATCGATATCGGTCATAATATCGAGAAACCAGATGTTATCGGGCTGCTTCGCCAGCAGCGGCTCAATGATCTTTTTCGCGCTGGCGAAACTTTTCGCCTGTAAAAACTGCACCGCTTTGCCGTACTGCGCCGCCTGCTGCTGGCGGCTATTGCCGCGGCCATACTCATCCAGCAGCTCGTCGGTAAGCTGGTTGCGGCCGGTGGCGTACATGCCGAGCGCGCGCACTTTCGCCATGTAGTAATCCTGCGAGGACTGCACTACCACCGGGCGCATCTGGTTGGCGCGGTTGCGCGCATCCGCCAGGCGGCTGTCCGGCAAGGGGTGCGTCAGCAGGATTTCCGGCGGTTTCGAGGAGAAGCGGCTCTGATCGGCCAGCTTCTGTAAAAAATTCGGCATCGCTTCGGGGTCGAATCCGGCGCGTTGCAGCACCTGAATGCCGATGCGATCGGCCTCCTGTTCATTGCCTTGGGTAAAGCTGATAATGCCCTGCTGCGTACCCGCCAGCGTACCGGTAAGCGCCGCCATGCCCGCCTGCGGACTGGCCATCGCCAGCAAAATCGATCCCAGCGCGCCGACCCAGGTCAAAGGCGCGTTGCGCTTCTGATCTTCCATTGCGCGCGCCAGATGGCGCTGGGTGACGTGAGAGATTTCATGCGCCATTACCGAGGCGAGCTGGCTCTCATTCTCGGTAAAACGAAACAGCGAGGCGTGCAGCACCACGTTGCCGCCAAAAAAGGCGAAGGCGTTAAGCTCGTCGTTCTGGATCAGAAAAAAGTGAAAGGGCGTCTTTACCGAGTCGGCATGGGCGACCAGCCGCTGGCCGAGCTGGTTAATATACTGATTGAGCAGGGGATCGTTAATCAAGGGCGCGCTGGCACGCAGCTGACGCACATAAAAGTCGCCCATCTGCATCTCCTGGCCGATAGAGAGCGTCGAGCCCGCGGTTGTGCCCATATCAGGCAGCGAGTCGCTGACGTCAGCCCAGGCAGGCGCGTGCGGCATCAGCATCAGCGTGGGAAGCAGCGCGGCGAGTAGCGTTTTCTTTAACCGGTTCAACATGCCTGGATCCTGTAGAGAAACTCAGAGGCCTGGAAAGTACATTGTGCTTTTTCAGGGTAAAAGACGCGTCGCGTCTATCTTAACCAGAGCCTTGAGAGAAAGAAACGGTCTGCTCCGCCATTAACGGAGGCCGTAACAGTGCTTTTGCAGCAAAAAATTGAATATTAACGGCTGGCAAGCTTTCATTAAAAAACACGACGCGCATTGACGCTGGTACGCCGCATCGCCAGCATAATCGCGCTGTAGCAGCGAACGCTTTTATTCACGAGCCTGTAAAAGGCGCTTTCTCCAGTTGAATCAGTGGGCTCCTGATCCCTCTCTCGATTAAAGATATGTAAATTTGCTCAAAAAAATTGAATGTGGCATGTTTTTTTCCAGGCTTACTCTGAAAAAAACAGCCGAAAAAGCGCTGGGGAGTGAAAGTGAAAATCAATAATTTTTATTGTGAAATAGCGCTAGTCTTTTGAACAACATTAATCGCTGGCCCGTTATTTACCCCAGACCTTTTTATTCTCCTTGCCTCTTCTCTTTTATATCGATCCACCTCAATACAGAGCTGTACACGCAGCGCCATCAAACTCCTTTATTAAGCTGGTGAATTAATAATTTCATTTGAAATTAATAGGGCGCAGCGGCTCAGCGCCGCACCCTTTTGCCACGCCGGGGCTGTGGTATAGATAGCTCACCCGATTCAGGATGTGAATCAGCCCTACGCTGTTGTCCGGAGATAATTTATGCGTTCAGCTGTATCTTACGCGCTCATCGCCATTATTGGCGGTGCTGTTGGCGCGGGCGTTACCCAGAGCGGCGCGCTCTATCAAAAGGTCGTTAACCACTTCGCCGCCAAACCCAGCGATCCCGAAGGCTTCTGGAGCACACCTGCCGTCGAAGGCTACGGAAAGATCCACTACGAGCCGGATGCCGCCTTTAAACCGGTCGCGGGCCTGAGCAATAAAATCGTTTTCCAGATCACCCGCAGCGACGGCGAGATGACCGACGTTAACCTTGGCCTGGAGCGCGTAGCGCGCGTGGTCAATCTCTATGTCGCCTCCGGCGTGCCCGCCGAAGATCTGAAATTCGTGGTCTCGGTGACGGGTGACGCAACGCCAGCGATGCTGGATAACGCCCATTTCAAACAGTTTTATGGCGTAGACAATCCCAACCTCAAGCTTATCGGCGAGCTGAATAAGCTGGGCGTGAAGGTCTCCGTCTGCGACCAGTCGGTGGCTTTCCACCATTACCCCAACGACTGGATCGATAAATCAGTTGTCCATGCGCTTTCCAGCCCGACCACGGTCTCAACCCTGGAGAACCAGGGTTACGCATGGCTACAGATGTAATCACACTTTGAAAATAACAAGCAGGAGAATAACGATGCGTCCAGCGGCCTATATTGTGGTGGCGGCTATAGCCGGTTTTATTGGCGGCAATGTGTTACAGCTGCCGGAATTATATGAAAAAGTAAGCGGCAAATTCGCCGATAACAACACGCAGCCAGCAGATTTCTGGAGTACGCCCGCGATTGAAGGCTACGGCAAAATTCACTATGTCGATACGCCCGCTTATAAGCCAGGCACCGTACCGGGCCTGAGCAATAAAATCGTGTTCCAGATTAACCGCAGTGAAGGCGATATTCGTAAGCCGAACCTGGGGCTGGAGCGCGTTGCCCGCGTGACTAACCTCTATTACGCCGCAGGCGTGCCGCTGAATCAGCTGAATTTCGTGGTATCGATCAACAGCGATGCGGTGTCGGCGGCGCTGAACAACGAGCAGTTCCACAAAGCGTACGGCGTGGACAACCCGAACCTTAAGCTGATCGACGAGCTGGAAAAAGCGGGCGTGAAGGTGTCGATTTGCGACCAGTCGGTGGCTTTCCACAACCTGCAGCGCGAGTGGATCGATCAGCGCGTTACCCACACCATCTCCAGCGGCACCACCGTCGCAACGCTGCAAAACGAAGGCTACGCCTTCCTGATGCTGTAAACCTCTCTCTGACAGCGGCCGCGCGCCGCTGTCATCTGTTCGTCATCCCGCTGCGATTGTTCTGTCATACAACCCCTTTACTTTGAGCGCCAATGAGATCGTTCTCATCAGCGTATTGAGGGGGAAAAATGACGGATTTAGTCAGCGTAGCGAAACTGGCGGGCGTTTCTCGCGCCACGGCGGCGCGCGCCTTCTCCGATCCCCATTTGCTGAAAGAGAGTACGCTGCAGCGCGTGCTGGCGGCTTCCGACCAGCTTGGCTTCCGGCCCAACCATATTGCGCGTCAGCTGCGCACCCAAAGCTCCACCACGCTTGGCGTATTGCTGCCCTCGCTGTTAAACCCGGTATTTGCGCAGCAGCTTCAGGCGATGGAGCGACAGGCGCGACTGGCCGGATTTGGCCTGCTGGTCGCCACCAGCGACTATCAGGCCGAGCGCGAAGCGGCGATTGTGGAGCATATGCTGCGTCAGCGCGTCGCCGGGCTGGTGTTGACGGTGGCCGACGCGGATCGCAGCGCCGTGCTGCCAACGCTTGCCGCGGCGCAGATGCCGTTTGTGCTGGCGCATAACGTGCCGCAGAGCGCGGGCTGGCCGAGCGTCTGCGTTGATAACCGCCGCGCGATGGCAGAAGCCACTGAACATTTGCTGACGCTGGGCCATTGTCATATCGGCATGGTTACCGGGCCGGTCTGGCAGTCCGATCGCGCGCAGCAGCGCTTTCTCGGCTACTGCGATGCGATGCAGCAGGCGGGGCTGAAACCCTTTCCGCTGATTGAGATGCCGAGCCATACGCGCTCCGATTTTCAGCAGCTGCGGCCACGTCTGCAGGGTGCAAATCCGCTGACGGCGGTGATCTGCAGTAACGACCTGCTGGCCATCAGCCTGATGGGTGCCGCCGCACGCGCAGGCGTTCAGGTGCCAACTCAGCTCTCAATTATGGGCTTCGACGGCATTGAAACCGGCGAACATCTTTCACCGTCGCTTGCCTCGGTAGTGCAGCCCAGCGATCTGCTTGGCGCATGCGCTATCGATATGCTTTTACAACAATCCAGCGGCGGGCCCCGCATGCTGGCACACCACCTGCGGTTGGGCGAGAGCATCGCGCCCGCGCCGCGCTCTACTTTCGTCAACTCCAGGGAATCCACATGTCAACGCACAATAAAATGAAAATGTTAACCGCTGCGGCGCTGCTGGCTGCATGCGGTATGGCGAGCCAGACCGCCCACGCGGCGGAAAGCGCGATCTGCTACAACTGCCCGCCGGAATGGGCGGACTGGGGAACGCAGCTGAAAGCCATCGCGCGCGACACCGGCATTCAGGTGCCGCAGGACAATAAAAACTCCGGCCAGGCGCTGGCGCAGATGGTTGCCGAGAAGAGCAATCCGGTCGCCGACGTGGTCTATTACGGCGTAAGCTTTGGCATCCAGGCGGCGGGCACTGGCGTGATCGCCGACTACAAACCGGCGCACTGGGATACGATCCCGGCAGGCATGAAAGATCCCGACGGCAAGTGGGTGGCGCTGCACTCCGGCACCATGGGCTTTATGGTCAATGTCGATGCGCTGGGCGGCGCGCCGGTGCCTCAATCCTGGGATGATCTGCTCAAGCCGGAATATAAAGGTATGGTGGGCTATCTTGACCCCTCCAGCGCCTTTGTTGGCTATGTCGCCGCCGTGGCGGTGAACCAGGCGAAAGGCGGCACCATGCAGGACTTTACTCCGGCGCTCAGCTGGTTCAAAAAGCTGCAGGTCAATCAGCCGATCGTTCCAAAGCAGACCGCCTATGCGCGCCTGATTTCAGGCGAGATCCCGATTCTGCTCGACTACGACTTCAACGCCTACCGCGCAAAATATAAAGACCATGCCAACGTCGCCTTTGTGATCCCGAAAGAGGGCACGGTAACGGTGCCTTACGTCATCAGCCTGGTGAAGAACGCGCCGCACGAAGCCAACGGCAAAAAAGTGATCGACTATGTGCTCTCGGATAAAGGGCAGGCTATCTGGGCTAATGCCTATCTGCGCCCGGTGCGCCCGTCGGCGATGTCCGCCGAGGCGAAGGCGAAGTTCCTGCCTGACAGCGACTACGCCCGCGCCCAGACTGTTGACTACCAGCAGATGGCCGATGCGCAGAAAGCCTTTTCCGCCCGCTACCTGAGCGAGATCCGTTAATGTCGCTGCTGGATACCCGCAGCCGCGCGCCGACGGCCCTGCGCCGTCGGGCGCATCAGGGCGCGCGCTGGCCCTGGATGCTGCTGCCCGCGCTGCTGTTTTTTGCCGCCTTCTGGCTGCTGCCTTTTGCGCGTCTGCTGCAGATCGGCGTCACGCCCGACCGCACCACGCAGCAGAGCGGCTACTGGACGGTCATTAGCCAGCCGCAGTATCTGCAAAGCCTGCTCAACACTGTGCTGCTGTCGCTGGCGGTGACGCTGATGACGCTGCTGATCGCCGCCGTGGTCGGCTGTTTTCTGGCGCGTCAGCGCTTCGCCGGGCGCGGCACGCTGCTGGCGCTGCTGACCTTTCCGCTCGCCTTTCCCGGCGTTGTGGTGGGATTCCTGGTGGTGATGCTGGCGGGCCGCCAGGGCGTGCTGGCGCAGCTGAGCATGAGCCTGTTTCACGAGCGCTGGACGCTCGCCTATTCGCTCAGCGGCCTCTTTATCGGCTACCTCTATTTTTCGCTGCCGCGCGCCATCGTCACGCTGGTGGCGGCGAGCGAAAAACTGGATCGCTCGCTGGAAGAGGCGGCGCGTTCGCTGGGTGCCAGTCAGTGGCGCATTACCTGGGACGTCATCGTGCCGGGACTGAAGCCGGCGCTGCTTTCCAGCGGCGCGCTCTGCTTCGCCACCAGCATGGGCGCCTTCGGCACCGCGTTTACGCTGGGCACCAGCCTTAGCGTATTGCCGCTGACTATTTACGGCGAGTTCACCAACTACGCCAACTTCGCCACCGCTGCGGCGCTGTCGGTGGTTATGGGGGCAGTAGCCTGGCTGGGCCTGATGCTGGCGCGCGCCCTGACGCGGGCGTCGGGAGAGGAAGCGTGATGAAACGTCGTACGCTGTTTTATCTGCAGGCCGGCATTACCACGCTGACGGCGCTGTTTATGATCGTGCCGGTGGTGCTGTCGATGCTGGCGGGCGTCACGGAGAACTACTTTATCGGCCTGCGCAGCGGCCTGACGCTGAAGTGGGTCGGACAGGTATGGGAGCTGTACGCCGATACCTTCTGGCTGTCGCTGCTGATTGCGCTCTGCTGCCTGGCTATTACCGTCGCGATCGGGCTGCCCGCTGCCTGGGGTTTGCTGAAGGCGCCGCCGCGCTGGTCCGCCCGCATCGAAGAGTGTCTGATGCTGCCGGTAGCGCTGCCGGGTCTGGCTACCGCGCTCGGCATTATTCTGCTCTATGGTCGGTTTAACGGCCTGCGCGACAGCTGGCTGTTTATTTTGATCGGCCACGTGCTCTTTACGCTGCCCTTTATGATCCGTCCGGTGCTGGCGGTGATGCAGGCGATTCAGCTGCCGCGCCTTGAAGAGGCGGCCGCCAGCCTGGGGGCCGGATTCTGGCGTCGTTTTTTCACCGTTGTGGTGCCCAACTGCCGCAACGGCATCCTGGCGGGCGCGTTTATGGTAATTACGCTCTCGGTAGGCGAGTTCAATATCACCTGGATGCTGCATACGCCGCTGACGAAAACGCTGCCGGTAGGGCTGGCGGACAGCTACGCCTCGATGCGGCTGGAAGTGGGATCGGCCTACACGCTGATCTTTATCGTTATGATTTTACCGCTGTTGCTGATGCTGAACGCCTGCAATCACTGGCTGACGCGCCAGGCGACGCGAAACGCTGTTAAGGAGCTGGCATGAATAACGATGCCGTTACCGTCACGCTGCGCGGCTGCTCGCGCCGCTTTCATCAACATACCGCGCTGCATCCGCTCGATCTTACCGTTCACGCCGGTGAAACCCTGGTGCTGCTCGGGCCATCCGGCTGCGGCAAAACCACCACGCTGCGCATTATCAGCGGGCTGGAGAGCAGCGACGAGGGCGGCAAAGTCTGGTTCGACGATCGCGACGTCACCGCGCTGCCGATCGAGAAGCGCAATGTCGGCATGGTGTTTCAAAACTACGCGCTGTTTCCCAATATGAACGTGGCGCAGAACGTCGAGTACGGCCTGAAAGTGCAGGGCGTGGCGCGTGTTGAGCGTGAAGCGCGGGTGAAAGAGATGCTGGCGCTAGTGGATCTCAGCGCGCTGGCGAACCGCGCTATCGACAAACTCTCCGGCGGGCAGAAGCAGCGCGTGGCGCTGGCGCGTGCCCTGGCCGCGCGGCCGAAAGTATTGCTGTTCGACGAGCCGCTGGCGGCACTTGACGCCAAACTGCGCGAGCGTCTGCGGCTTGAGATCGGTGCGCTGCTGAAAAAGCTCGCGATTACCGCCGTTTACGTCACGCACGATCAGCAGGAGGCGATGGCGCTCGGCGACCGCATCGCGGTGATGGAGCAGGGGCGTATCGCCCAGATCGACACGCCGCAGGCGATTTACCAGCGGCCGGCGACGCGCTTCGTCGCCGATTTCGTCGGCGCGATTAACTGCGTCGAGACCGACGTCCACGGCGAGCCGCGTCAGTTCTGCCGCCCGGAGGATATCTTACTGGCGGACGACAACCGCTACGCGCGCCACGGCTACATTGTCGGCAGCACTTTTTTAGGCGCCGCGCAGCGTTTGCAGATCGATATCGGTCTCGCCGCGCCGATTCAGGTGGAGCGTCATGCGCGGGAAGCCTGGCACGCCGGGCAACGCGTTACCTGGACGCTGGCGCCGCGCGCCGCGCTAGAATTTACCGGTTATTAAGGAGAGTTTTGTGTTTGCCAAACCTACGCTGATTGCGCAAATCAGCGATCTGCATATTAAGGCGAACGGTCGCCTGTCCTATAAAAAAGTGGATACGCAGGCCGCGCTACTGCGCGCCATTGACACCCTTAACGCGCTGCGGCCGCAGCCGGACATGGTGGTGATCACCGGCGATCTGGTCGATTTCGGCACGGTGGAGGAGTATCAGACGCTGCGTCTGGCCCTGCGCCGCCTGCAGCTGCCGTTCCGCCTGATGCCGGGCAACCATGACGATCGCCAGGCGCTGCGCGCCGTCTTTATCGATCATGACTACCTCCAGCACGGCGCTACGCTTAACTGGCAGCTGAAGGTAGGGCCGCTGAAGCTGCTCGCGCTCGACTCCAGCGTGCCGGAACAGCCCTGGGGTTATGTCGATGAATATCAGCTGACGTGGCTGGAGGAAAGCCTGACGCGCGAACCGGCTGCGCCGACGCTGGTCATGCTGCACCATCCGCCTTTTACCTGCGGCATCGATCATATGGATCGCCAGCGGCTGCGCAATCCCGACGCGCTCGCGGCCATTATTGCCCGCCATCCGCAGGTAGAGCGGGTCCTGTGCGGCCATCTGCATCGCAGCCTGCAGACACGTTTCGCCGGTACGCTGGCGGTGTGTGCGCCGGGCGTTTCCCATCAGGTGGCGCTTGACCTGCAACCGGACGGCCCGGCCCATTTCGTGCTGGAGCCGCCAGGCTTCCTGCTGCATTGCTGGCAGCCGGAGCAGGGCATGGTGACGCACCAGTGCGCCATCGGCGACTATTCCGGTCCCTGGCCCTTCTACGATCAGCACGGTTTGATCGATTAGCGCCGGGCGCGAATCGCGGGTTTCAGAGAATGTAACGGTTGGAAAGGTGCTCAGGAGGGCGGCAGGGTGTACACTTGCCTCTTGCCTCACCAGGGCAGATAACCTCCAACAATAACGACATTCTCAGGCCTTTCAGCATGTATTTATCTTTTGCAGCGGGCGCGCTATGTTAATGCGCCTGCGTCCCCGAACCGATCTGCGCACGCTTATCGCGTTACTCGCTATCGTCAGCATCGTGGTTACGCTGACCAACGCGCTCTATGCTACCTGGCGCGTGCAGCGTATGGCGCTGATCGACAGCACGCTGGAGGCGAACCGCGCCTATGCCACCAAACTGGCCTCCACTACCGAAATCTTTTTCCAGCTGGCGCAGTCGCAGCTGCACTACAGCGCCAGGCTGCTCGGCGACGATTTTAACGATCCCGCTCTGCTGCGTCGGGAGGTCGATCGCCTGCGCGAGCAGACCAGCAGCTTTAACTCAGTGGCGGTGGTCGACGCTAACGGCGTCGTTAAGGCTATCTCGCCAGAATCCCTGATGCTGCAGGGCATGCATCTTACCAGCGAGGCGTCGCGCGAAGCGCTAAGCGCGCGGCAGCCCGCCATCAGCAAACCCACCATTTCGGCGGCGAACAACCTGATTATCTTCGTCTCCTGGCCGATCTGGAGCCGTGACGGACGCTATCTCGGCTATGTGGGCGGCACCATCTACCTGAAAAAGAAAAGCATTTTAAATACGCTGCTCGGCGAGCAGTACTATCGCGACGGCACCAGCGTCTACGTGCTGGACAGCGAGAGCCGGGTGCTCTATCACCAGAACGGTCAGCTGATTGGCAAAACGCTGCCTGCGCTGCTTAACGGTCATGATGAAGAGACCAACGGCTCGCTACAGCTACAGCTGGCGGGCGAACCGTCGCGCCTCGCTGGCTATGCGGTGGTGCCGACTACGGGCTGGACGGTGGTGGCGCTTAAGCCCACCGCCGTAACGCTTGAGCCGCTCTCCGGCCTGCTGATGCAGGTGCTGAAACGCTCGGTGCCTTTCGCGCTGCTGACGCTGCTGGTGGCGGTGATCCTGGCGCGGCTGATTGCGTTGCCGCTCTGGCAGCTGGCGCGTAAGGCGCGTCAGATGGATGCGCCCGGCGTCTCACAGGAGCTCAGCGCTGTTCATGCCTGGTATTTCGAGGCGGCGCAGGTAAAACGCGCGCTGCTGACCGGCATCGGCCTGGTGCAGGACAAAATCGGCCGCCTTAAGTCAGAAGTGCAGACCGATCCGCTGACGCAGCTGCTCAACCGGCGCGGCCTGAGCGCGGTGCTCGACTTTTATCAGACGATGCGTCAGCCGTTCGCCGTGCTGGCGCTGGATATCGATCATTTTAAGCGGGTCAACGATAACTGGGGGCATGATGTTGGCGATCGGGTGATTCAGCAGGTGGCGGAAACGCTGAACGCCAGCGCGCGTCAGAGCGATGTGGTATGCCGCAACGGCGGAGAGGAGTTCCTGATGCTGCTGCCAATGACCGATATCGAAGAGGCGCGCCGCATTGCCGAACGCATACGCGCCGAGATCGCCGCGGCATCGCTTGCCGATGTCGGCACTATCACCCTTTCAGTCGGGGTGGCGGCCTGGCAAGATGAATCGGTGCCGCTGGAACAGAGCCTGAAACAGGCAGATGCCGCGCTTTATCAGGCGAAAAATGACGGGCGAAACTGTGTCAGGGTAGCGGAAACGCAAACGCCGCTTTCGGGAAGTGCTGTCTCGTAAAGAGAGGCGGCGGGATGCGGCGCTAAGCCGCATCCGCGTGTGTTAAAGCGACTTCAGGTAATCCATCACGATATCGTGGTGGTTGGACGTTTTGAAATCGTCGAACACCTTTTCGATCTTGCCGTCGGCGCCGACCAGGAAACTAATGCGGTGAATGCCGTCATAGGTTTTACCCATAAAGGATTTTTCGCCCCAGACGCCGAACGCCGCGCAGACCTGATGATCTTCATCAGAGAGCAGCGTAAAGTTCAGCAGCTCTTTTTCAGCGAAGCGCGACAGCTTTTCTGGTTTATCAGTGCTGATACCCAGTACCTCCACGCCCGCTTTTTTCAGTTCATCCATATTGTCGCGCAGGCCGCAGGCCTGCACTGTGCATCCCGGCGTCATCGCTTTCGGGTAGAAATAGACCAGAACGCGCTGTCCCTGGAAGTCGGTTAAATTTACCTGTTCGCCATCCTGGTCGGGCAAGCTAAATTTCGGTGCGGTGTCACCGGCTTTCAGTGGATTCATCACTACTCTCCATTTTTCTTTATGCTGTGGGCGACAGGCTGCCTGACGAACCGCGTCAGGTGGACAGTCGCCATCAGGGGATATTGCGCCACATAGCCAGACATCAGTGATGTGGAGGAATAGCCCCGGTTTATTTACAGCTTAGCGTGAACCCTGAAGCGTCGCCGCATCTTCATCGGCCAGGCTGTAAAAACGCAGCGTACCTTCGGCATTGAGTTCGCGACACAGTCCATAAAACGCCTGTTCAAACTGCGAGTCGCCGACGCCCGCCGGGCTATGCGCCGTTATTTGAATATAGAGCGTCGGCGTCTGATCCGCCTGACCCGGCTTGATGCGCGAACCCAGCTCAGCGATATTCATCGCATGTTTGTCGAACAGATCGGTGAACCGTTCAATAAGGTGGGGTGAATCAGGCACCTCGACCTGAACCCAGACCGTCGCCGGCATCGGCGGACGCGTTCTGGCGCTGGTGCGCTTCATCACGATCAGCAGCTCAAGCTCCGCGCCTTTCAGTGGCAGCGTCGATTCGATCAGCGCGATGGCGTTCCAGCTGCCGGAGAGCAACATAATAAAGGTGAACTCATCCCCGAGCATGGCGAGACGGCTGTCTTCGATATTGCACCCACAGCTGCTGACGTGGCGGGTAATGGTATTGACGATACCCGGACGGTCAACACCCAGTGCGGTGATCACCAAATGGTGGGGTTGAGACTGCGGCAAAGTGGGATTTCCTGTTCATTCGCTAATAACCATAAGGTAAACATAAAAAAAACTGCTGACAAGCGCAGGAGGGGCGTGGCCTGCTTGCTTTTCAACAGAAGTAAAACGTACCATGAAGCACTTGTTTGTCGAGGGGATCGCCAATGTTCACGGGAAGTATTGTTGCGCTCGTTACGCCAATGGATGACAAAGGTAATGTCTGCCGTACGAGTCTGAAGAAACTGATTGATTATCACGTCGCCAGCGGCACCGCGGCGATCGTCTCCGTCGGCACCACCGGCGAATCCGCGACTCTGAGCCATGAAGAGCATGGCGATGTGGTGATGCTGACGCTGGAGCTGGCGGACGGACGTATTCCGGTGATTGCCGGTACCGGCGCCAACGCCACCGCAGAAGGCATCTCTCTCACCAAACGTTTCGAAAACAGCGGCGTGGTTGGCTGCCTGACCGTAACGCCGTACTATAACCGACCGACACAGGAAGGATTGTTCCAGCACTTTAAAGCAATCGCGGAAAGCACGGCGCTGCCGCAAATGTTATATAACGTCCCCTCACGCACCGGCTGCGACATGCTGCCAGAAACCGTCGCGCGCCTTGCTGAAATCAAAAATATTATCGGAATCAAAGAGGCGACCGGGAACTTATCGCGCGTTAGCCAGATCCAAGCACTGGTCGATGAGGCCTTTATTATTGTCAGTGGCGACGACGCCAGCGCGCTGGACCTTATGCAGCTGGGCGGCAAGGGCGTTATTTCGGTAACGGCCAACATCGCGGCGCGTGAAATGGCTGAACTGTGCGCGCTGGCGCAACAGGGCAATTTCGCCGAGGCGCGTCGTCTGAATCAGCGTCTGATGCATCTGCACCAGACGCTTTTCTGTGAACCCAATCCTATCCCGGTCAAATGGGCGGCGAAACAGTTAGGATTAATCGCCAGTGACACGCTGCGTCTGCCGATGACGCCGCTGACTTCAGCGGCCATACCAAAAGTTGAGCAGGCGCTGATTAAAGCGGGTTTGCGATAAGTTAGGGAGTTTCAATGAATCATTCTGTAAAGCGCTCAACGGTTGCGACCGTCGTGGCGCTGTCTACTGCGATGCTGTTAACGGCGTGCTCTAGCGATCAGCGTTATAAACGTCAGGTAAGCGGTGACGAGTCCTATTTACAGGCCAGCGAGCTGCACGATCTGCAGGCGCCGGCTGGCATGATCCTGCCGGTGGCGCATGGCGATTACGACGTGCCGCACACCACCGCCAGCGGCAACGTCGGCAAGCAGCTCGACATTCGTCCGCCGGCTCAGCCGCTGGCGCTGGTTAACGGCGCGCGCGCGCAGTTTACCGGCAATACCGGCGTGCTGATGCTGGAAAAAAACCGCGGCTCCGTCTGGTCGCAGGTGAGTAAAGTTGTCGAATCCAGCAATTTCCCTGTTGCGCAGCGTAACGATGCGCGGCAGCAGCTGACCACCGACTGGGTGCAGTGGAATCGCGCCGACGAAGACAATCAGTATCGCGGCCGCTATGAGATCAGCGTGCAGTCGCAGAGCTACCAGCAGGTGCTGACAGTGCGCCTGCTTGAGCTGCAGCAGAAAGGCGAAGCGGTCACGTCGCCGGTGCAAATCCAGCGCTACACCGCGCAGATGCTTAATGCCATCAGCGCCGGGCTGGACAAAATCGACCTTGCCAGCGAAAACGCGGCGGCGGGTCGCGCCAGCGGCAGCATTGACGTGCAGAGCGGCGCGGACGATACCGGTCTGCCGATGCTGGTGCTGCGTACGCCGTTCAACGTCGCCTGGCAGCGTCTGCCGCAGGCGATGAAGCGCGTTGGCATGGAAGTAACCGACAGCAACCGTCCGCAGGGCAGCCTCAGCGTCACCTATAAATCGCCGGGCAGCAGCGCGTGGGATGATGTCGGCGCGAAAGATCCGGAACTGCCGAACGGCGACTATAAAGTACAGGTCGGCGATCTGGATAACCGCAGCAGCCTGCAGTTTATCGATCCTAAAGGCCACGTGCTCACCCAGTCGCAGAACGATGCGCTGGTGGCCGTGTTCCAGGCGGCTCTTAACAAATAAATCGCCTCAGGGCCGGAGATTCTCCGGCCTTTTTTTTTCGTCTCTGGCATAATAGCGCGCGGCGAAGTAAACGATTGCGTCGCGGCAATCCCCAGCGGCCCGCCGTCGCAGAACACCCGAAATTTTCAAGTCTGGAGTTAACAAGATGCAAAAGCGAGCTGAGTTGTATCGCGGTAAAGCGAAAACCGTATACAGCACCGACAATCCGGATCTGCTGGTACTCGAATTCCGCAACGATACGTCAGCAGGCGACGGAGCCCGAATCGAGCAGTTCGATCGCAAAGGAATGGTAAACAACAAGTTCAACCATTTCATCATGACAAAACTGCAGGAAGCGGGCATTCCGACCCAGATGGAGGCGCTGCTTTCAGACAACGAAGCGCTGGTGAAAAAGCTGGAGATGGTGCCGGTGGAGTGCGTAGTACGCAACCGCGCGGCCGGCTCGCTGGTAAAACGTCTGGGCGTGGAAGAGGGGATGATCCTCAATCCGCCGCTGTTCGATCTGTTCCTTAAAGACGACGCGAAGCATGACCCGATGGTCAATGAATCCTACTGTGAAACCTTCGGCTGGGTGAGCAAAGCGAACCTGGCGCGCATGCAGGAGCTGACCTTTAAAGCCAACGAGGTGCTGAGCAAACTGTTTGACGACGCAGGCCTGATCCTGGTCGATTTCAAACTGGAGTTCGGCCTGTTCAAAGGCGAAGTGGTGCTGGGTGACGAATTCTCGCCGGACGGCGCGCGCCTGTGGGACAAGCAGACGATGGACAAGATGGATAAAGATCGTTTCCGCCAGAGCCTGGGTGGCCTGATCGAAGCCTATGAAGAGGTAGCGCAGCGGCTGGGCGTTAAGCTCGACTGAACTAACCTCGTCTGAAAGCGAAAAGGAGAGCCCCGGCTCTCCTTTTTTCATTTGGCCGCAAGGCTGGTAGTTGTCTCGCCGCACAACTAAAATCACGGTAACTATCTTAATCAGGAGCAGATTATGCGCTGGCAAGGACGTCGCGAGAGCGACAATGTAGAAGACCGTCGAGATCAAGGGCCAGCCTATGGCGGCGGAAGGCAGATCCGGCTGCCGCGTGGGAAGGGCGGCATTATTCTGTTAGTCGTGGTCGCGGTCGCTGGCTATTACGGTTATGACCTGACGGGGCTGCTTACCGGCGGCAATGTCGCGCCCACCAGCCAGCAGCAGCGCGTCAGCACCAATGACGACGAAGCAGCGAAATTTACCCGCGTTATCCTGGCCTCCACCGAAGATACCTGGAGCAAGCTGTTCCAGAAGATGGGCAAAGAGTATACCGCGCCGACGCTGGTGATGTACCGCGGCGCGACCCAGACCCGTTGCGGTACTGGCCAGACGGCGATGGGGCCGTTTTACTGTCCGGCGGATCAACGCGTCTATATCGATCTGTCATTCTACGATGAAATGAAAAACAAGCTCGGCGCGGGCGGCGAGTTTGCGCAGGGTTATGTTGTCGCGCATGAGGTGGGGCATCATGTGCAGAAACTGCTCGGCATCGAACCGAAAGTGCGCGAAATGCAGCAGGGCGCGAGCCAGACGCAAATCAACCATCTGTCGGTAAAAATGGAGCTGCAGGCGGACTGTTTCGCTGGCGTCTGGGGTCACTACGTCAGCAAAGATAACTGGCTGGAAACCGGCGACCTGCAACAGGCGCTCGACGCGGCGCAGGCTATTGGCGACGATCGCCTGCAGCAGCGCAGCCAGGGACGCGTGGTGCCTGACAGCTTTACGCACGGCACCTCGGAGCAGCGCTACAGCTGGTTTAAACGCGGATTCGACAGCGGCGATCCTGGACAGTGCAACACCTTTGCAGCTAACTGATGTCGCCTGAACAGCTCAGCCGTCAGATGCAGCAGGCGGGCGTCAGACGGCTCTGCGTCATTAGCGGCGAGTCGGACTGGTCGCTGGCGCGCGTCGCCGAATGGCGCGCCGCTTTACCCGGCGACTGGCTGGTGGTGAGTGATGCCCCCGTCGACGACAACCTTCCGCACTGCGCGCCAGCGGCGTTACGCACGCTGCTCGGCCGCGAATTTACTCACGCTGTTTTCGATGCGCGCCGCGGTTTTCACGCGGAGGCGTTCGCCGCGCTGGCGGGCACGCTGCGCGCCGGAAGCTGGCTACTGCTGTTAGCGCCGCCGTGGATGCGCTGGCCGCAGCAGCCTGACGAGGACAGCCTGCGCTGGGCCGACGTCGCTCATCCTCTTCCTGCGCCGCACTTTGTTCGCCATCTGCAAAAAATGATGCTCGCCGATCCTGGCGTGGCGCTGCTGCGACAGGATGAGCCTGCGCGTATCGCGCCGTTGCCAATCATGCCTCGCTGGCAGTGCTGCGCGCCGCAGCAACAAAAAGCGATAGTCCAGCAGCTGCTGGCGATGACGTCAGGCGTCGCAGTGCTTACCGCGCCGCGCGGCCGCGGCAAATCGGCACTGGCGGGAATGCTGGCGCAGCAGATCCCCCGGGCGCTTATCACCGCGCCGGCGAAAGCCTCTACAGAGGTGGTGATGCGCTTTGCGGCAGATCATTTTCACTTTATGGCGCCCGACGCCATTCTCGCTCAGCCCGATGTTCCCGCCGCTGACTGGCTGATAGTCGATGAAGCCGCGGCGATCCCTGCGCCGCTCCTTACCCAACTGGTGGCACGCTTCCCGCGCGTGTTGCTGACTACCACGGTTCAGGGATACGAGGGCACCGGGCGAGGTTTTATCCTGAAGTTCTGCGCCGGACTGGCGCAGGTGCGTTACTTTACGCTGGATGAGCCGCTGCGCTGGTCGCGTCAGGATCCGCTGGAAGCCTGGATCAACCAGACGCTGCTGTTTGAGGACGCCGCGCCCGTGCCGGTTTCCCTGCCCGCCGCGCCGCGGCTCATGCCCGCCGATGCCTGGCGCGACGACCCCGCGCAGCCGGAAGCCGCATACCGCCTGCTGGCCAGCGCGCACTATCGCACCTCGCCGCTCGATCTGAGGCGGTTAATGGATGCGCCTGGCATGACGCTGTGGCTGAGCGGCGAAGCGTCCGCTTTACAGGGCGCGCTCTGGCTGGTGGAGGAGGGCGGCTTAACGCCCGAACTGGCGCAGGCGGTCTGGGCGGGCAGGCGACGGCCACGCGGCAACCTGGTCGCACAGTCGCTGGCCGCGCACGCCGGATTTGTCGAGGCGGCGACGCTACGGTCCCGCCGTATCAGCCGCATCGCGGTGGCGGCGGAACAGCGTCGTCAGGGCATCGGGCAGGCATTAGTGGCCGCTGCGCAGAGGCGACAGGATGTTGATTTTCTTTCTGTCAGCTTCGGCTATACCGAGGCGCTGTGGGCCTTCTGGCGCGCCTGCGGCTTTACTCTGGTGCGCATCGGCACGCAGCGCGAGGCCAGCAGCGGCTGCTATGCGGCGATGGCGATTCGCGCGCTGACGCCCGCAGGCGCGGATCTTCAGCAGCGTGCTGCTGAGCGGCTGGCGCGCGACTGGCCGCAGCTGCGTCAGCAGGTAACGGAGTCCATTGCGCTGCCTGAGATGCCGCTCTCTTTCAACGACGAAGACGCCTGGCTGGCGGCGGGGTTCGCCTGGGCGCAGCGACCGCTTGAGGCGAGCCTGCCGGTGCTGCACCGGCTCGCCGCCAGGATTTCTGTTCCTCCGCTGCTGAAGGCCGCGCTGCAGCCGCAGGCGGATATTGGCCACCTCGCGCAGCAGGCCGGGCTGAGCGGGCGCAAGGCTTTGGTCACTCAACTCCGCCTTGACGCCGCCGCCGCCCTGAGCGCGCTGGACGCGGCGCGCGCCAGTCAGCTGCGTCAGCAAGTGGAATAAATCCACAAACTTGTTCAAATTTTCCCAATAGCGCTCCGCGCAAGGCGGCGTATAGTGATCTGAGGAGGTCGATATGACACTGCAATACGTTATTGTTCAGCAGCCGAGCGCGACAGCGCAGCAGCTGTTCCTGCTCTACCACGGCGTCGGCGATAATCCCCACTCTATGGCGCAGCTGGGTGGCTGGTTCGCGCGCGAGTTTCCGCAGGCGCAGGTAGTGGCGGTCGGCGCGCCTGCGCCGGGCCATTACTGGTTCAGTGAAACCGCGCAGCACGACCAGAGCGAGCAGCAGCGGGTTAACGCCGTACTGCCCCAGTTCGTCGATTCAGTGCGACACTGGCAGGAGCAGAGCGGCGTGCGCGCCGACGCTACCGCGCTGGTGGGATTCTCGCAGGGCAGCACCATGGTGCTGGAGGGCGTGAAAGCGCAGCCGGATCTGGCGGGCCGCGTCGTGGCTTTCAGCGGCCGCTACGCTACGCTGCCGGAGCAGGCGTCGACGCGCACCACTATCCATTTAATCCACGGCGAGTATGACGAGCAGATCCCGATGCAGCACGCCGAGCAGGCTGCGCAGCGGCTGACCGCGCTGGGCGGGGACGTGACGCTCGATATTGTGGAAGATCTGCCGCACGCGGTAGACGACCGCAGCATGGCGCTGGCGCTGAAGCACCTGCACTACACCGTGCCGAAGCGCTATTTCGATGAGGCGTTAAGCGGAGCGAAACCGGGCGACGACGATGTGATTATGATGATGTAAAAACGCCCTCGCGCAGGCGAGGGCGTCAGCAGGGAAGCGTAGTCTGACCTGTTACTTCTTCTTCTTCGGCCAGTCGTCGTCATCGTCCCACTTATCGTTAAAGTCGCGATGCGGCGGCAGGTCGGGTTTATTCGCCATATATTTTTTATGGTCGATGCGTTTCAGATCCTTATAAACATTCATCAGTACGCCGACCAGCAACAGGATCACAATGATCCACCAGTAATCTTTAATAAATTCCATTTGCCTGCTCCTCTCGATCGCGATCAGGCGACCAGCTGTTCCATAATGCGCTGATACATGCGGCTCAGCGTCTGCAGATCGGCTGCCTTCACGCATTCGTTGATTTTGTGAATGGTGGCATTCACCGGGCCAAGCTCAACCACCTGTGCGCCCATTCGCGCGATAAAGCGCCCGTCTGAGGTGCCGCCGGTGGTCAGCAGCTGCGGCTTAATTTCATTATAGTGCGATACCGCCTTAACCACGGCGTCAACCAGCCTGCCGCGCGCCGTCAGGAACGGCTGACCAGAAACCGCCCACTCCAGGGTATAACGCAGCTGATAGCTGTCGAGCAGCGCCGCGACGCGATCTTTAATCATCTGATCGGTGAGTTCGGTGCTGAAGCGGAAATTGAACTGCACAAAGAATTCGCCCGGGATCACATTGTTGCTGCCGGTGCCAGCCTGCACGTTAGCGATCTGCATGCTGGTCGGCGGGAAAAATTCATTGCCGCGATCCCACTCGGTGGCGACCAGCGCATTAAGCGCCGGCATCGCGCGGTGCACCGGGTTATCCGCCAGATGCGGATAGGCGACGTGGCCCTGTACGCCATGAATGGTCAGGTTGGCGGTCATCGAGCCGCGACGGCCGTTTTTCACTACGTCGCCCACCACTTCGGTGCTGGAGGGTTCGCCGACCAGGCAGTAATCCAGGCGCTCGTGACGCGCCATCAGACGCTCTACCACCTTCACCGTGCCGTTTTTCGCGCTCGCCTCTTCGTCAGAGGTAATTAAAAACGCCAGGCGGCCTTTATGGTTGGGGTGCGCCGCGACAAAACGTTCCGCTGCGACCACCATCGCCGCCAGCGAACCTTTCATATCCGCCGCGCCGCGGCCGAACAGCATGCCGTCGCGAATGGTGGGTTCGAAGGGCGGATTGATCCAGCGGCTGGCGTCACCCGGCGGCACTACGTCGGTATGGCCAGCGAACGCCAGCGTTTCGCCCTGACCGCGGGTCGCCCAGAAGTTTAGCGTGTCGTCGATGTGCATCGGCTCTACGTGAAAGCCAATCGCTTCCAGACGCGCGATCAGCAGCGCCTGACAGCCCGCGTCATCCGGGCTCAGCGAGGGGCGGCGGATGAGCTGCTGCGCCAGTTCGATTACAGGACAGAACATATTATGACTTCTCCTGGAGAAACGCGTGGTAAGCGGCTTCGCTGAAGCCGGAGAGCAGCGTGCCATCCGGCGCGCGCAGCAGGGGACGTTTAATGATGGCGGGCTGCGCCAGCATCAGCGCTTTGGCGCTGTCGCTATCGGTAATGGCGTCGCGTTCCGCTTCCGGCAGCTTGCGCCAGGTCGTGCCGCGCGTGTTAAGCAGCGTCTGGTAGCCTAGCTGATCGATAAACTGCGTCAGCAGCGCATCGCTCAGCCCGCTGGCGCGGTAATCATGGAACGCGACGTCGATGTCGGCGGCTTCTAAAAAGCGGCGCGCTTTTTTTATGGTGTCGCAATTTTTTATGCCGTACATCACCCACTGCGCTGTCATCAGGATCCCTCGTCAAAAAATGAGGGCATCAGTTTACCACAGTGAGCCAGCGTGCTAACCCGCCTCGCGGGAAAAGCAGCGAAATAACGCGAATAAAATCATTAGGATTTGTCTTAGTAACCGCTTTCATTCGTGCGGGTTATTGTCACGCTGTTTATCATGATCCTGTTAAGAATTATCTTAGAGTGTGCTTAAGCGAGCTGGTCCGGTTAATAGCAGCTTTTTCTCTGCGTTTATAGCGGTTTGCTGAAATGTGCGTCAGCTAGCAGATCGAAAAAACTACAGTAATTAATCGCCTTTGCCGATAGTGAAAACAGGTGTAACCGTATTCACCTGACGAAAATTTACGCGTAGAATCGACAGCACAATAAGAGAGAGGTCTATATGATTGACGCTGAAATGGGGAACTGGAAAGAATTCATCGCGGCGATGTTACGCAACAAGTAACGCGCGGCGAACAGGCAGGAAGATTCCCCCTTGCTCTGATTCTGACCACACATAGCAATAAGGCAGCCACTTCGGTGGCTGCCTTTACTTTTGCACTCAGTCGTGCGGCTTTGCCCGCAGCGGGAAGCGACGACGCACCAGCACGAAAAACAGCGGCACAAAGAAGATAGCCAGCAGCGTGGCGGAGATCATGCCGCCCATAACGCCGGTTCCGACCGCGTGCTGGCTGCCGGAGCCGGCGCCTGCGCTGATCGCCATCGGCAGCACGCCGAAAATAAAGGCCAGCGAAGTCATCAGAATCGGGCGCAGGCGCTGGCGCGAAGCGGAGAGCGTCGCCTCGACCAGCTCGCCGCCTTTGCTGTTCATCTCGTTGGCAAACTCTACGATCAAAATAGCGTTCTTTGCCGAGAGGCCCACGACCGTCAGCAGCCCTACCTGGAAATAGACATCATTTTCCAGCCCGCGCAGCCAGGTGGCGACCAGCGCGCCGACCACGCCGAGCGGCACCACCAGCATTACCGAGAAGGGAATCGACCAGCTCTCATAGAGCGCCGCCAGACAGAGGAAAACCACCAGCAGTGAAATGGCGTAAAGCGCAGGCGCCTGCGAGCCTGACAGCCGCTCCTGATACGAGGCGCCGGTCCACTGAAAACCGACGCCGAGCGGCAGTTTTTCCACCAGCTGTTCCATCACATCCATCGCTGTGCCGCTGCTGACGCCTTGCGCCGCCTCGCCGACAATCTCGATTGAGGAGTAGCCGTTGTAGCGTTCCAGGCGCGGCGAGCCGGTCTCCCAGCGGCTGGTGGCGAAAGCGGAGAAGGGCACCATACCGCCGCTGCTGTTGCGCACATACCACTGATTAATATCGTCCGGCAGCATGCGAAATGCCGGCGCGGCCTGCACGTAGACCTTTTTCACGCGTCCGCGGTCGAGGAAGTCGTTAACGTAGGTCGACCCCCAGGCGGTCGTCAGGGTATCGTTGATCGTATTGATCGAGACGCCCAGCGCCTGCGCTTTGCGCTGATCGACATCGATCTGCAGCTGCGGGCTATCGTCCAAACCGTTGTGGCGCACACGCGACAGCGACGGGTTGCTGTCCGCCATCTCCAGCAGCTTATCGCGCATCGCCATCAGCTGTGTGTGGCCGATACCGGCGTGATCCTGCAGCTCCATATCAAAGCCAGACGAACTGCCCATGCCGGTAATGGCTGGCGGACTGCTGGCGATAACGCGACCCTCTTTAATGGCGCGGAAGGCTTTAGTGGCGCGTTCGATAATGGCGAAAGAGGTGCGATCCGCGCCGGGGCGTGCTTCCCAGTCTTTCAGACGCACAAAGAGTCGCGCCACGTTCTGACCATTGCCGCCCGGCCCTGAGCCGATGGTCGAGAACACCGACAGCACGTTCTCTTTCTCCTGCGTCATATAGTAGTTTTCGACTTTCGCCACGACGTCGGAGGTTTGCTGAAGCGTCGCGCCTGGCGGCAGCTGCACCTGCGTCAGGAAGACGCCGCGATCCTCAAGCGGCAGAAACGAGGTCGGCAGGCGGGTAAACAGGAACGCCATCAGGCCGATAATGGCAAGATAGAGTAGCAGCCAGCGGCCGCCTTTTAGCAGAATGCGCGCGACGCCGCGCTCGTAACGGTCGGCGTTGCGGTTGAAGTGGCGGTTAAACCAGCCGAAAAAACCGCGACGGCCATGATGTTCTCCCTGCGCCAGCGGCTTGAGCAGCGTGGCGCACAGGGCAGGCGTCAGGATCATCGCCACCAGCACCGACAGCACCATCGCCGAAACGATGGTAATCGAGAACTGACGATAGATAGCGCCGACCGTACCACCGAAAAAGGCCATCGGCACGAAAACCGCCGACAGCACCAGCGCGATCCCGACCAGCGCACCCTGGATTTGCCCCATCGACTTGCGCGTCGCCGCGCGCGGTGAGAGGCCCTCCTCGCTCATAATGCGTTCGACGTTTTCCACCACCACGATGGCATCATCCACCAGCAGGCCGATAGCCAGCACCATCGCGAACATGGTGAGGGTATTGATACTGAAGCCGCAGGCGTAGAGCACAGAGAAGGTACCGAGCAGCACCACCGGCACCGCGATGGTGGGGATGAGCGTGGCGCGAAAGTTCTGCATAAACAGATACATCACGCCGAATACCAGCACAATCGCCTCCAGCAGCGTTTTCACCACGTCAATAATAGAGGCTTTAACGAACGGCGTCGTTTCATAGGCGACTTTGGCTTCCAGCCCGTGCGGGAAAAAGTGTGACAGCTCTTCCACGCGCTGACGCACCAGCTTGTCGGTATTCATCTCATTCGCGCCGGAGGCGAGCTTAATGCCCAGACCCGACGCCGGCTGGCCGTTATAGCGGCTCAGATAGTCATATTTTTCCGCGCCCAGCGCCACCTGCGCCACGTCGCCCAGCGTCACGACCGAACCGTCGGGATTGGTTTTCAGGGTGATGGCTTTGAACTGCTCCGGCGTCTGCAGCAGCGACTGCGCATTGACCGTGGCGTTCAGCGCCTGTTTGTCCACTGACGGCAAACCGCCAACCTGCCCAACGGCGACCTGCGCGTTTTGCGCTTCGATAGCGCTTACCACGTCGTCGGTTGTCAGCGAGTAGGCGATAAGCCTGGCGGGATCGAGCCAGATGCGCATCGCATACTGCGAGCCGTAGGCATCGACCTGGCCGACGCCATCGATACGGCTCAGCGGATCCTGAATATTACTGGCGACATAATCTGCAATGTCTTGTTTATCCATACTGCCGTCGGTAGAGACGAAGGCGAGCATCAGGATATTGCTGTCGCCGGTTTTATTGACCGTCACCCCCTGAGACTGCACCGCCTGCGGCAGCTTGCGCAGCGCGGACTGAAGCTGGTTTTGCACCTGCTGCCGCGCTTCGTCGGGATTGGTGCCAGCGGAGAAGGTGAGCGTGATTTGCGCCTGGCCGGTATTGCTGCTGTTGGAGGACATATACATCAGGTTGTCGATGCCGGTCATGTTCTGCTCGATAACCTGCGTAACGGTATTTTCCAGCGTTTCGGCCGAGGCGCCGGGATAGTTGGCGGTGATACGCACATTGGGCGGCGCGAGGTCGGGATATTGCTCAATCGGCAGAAAAATAATCGCCAGCGTGCCGCAAAGGCTGATTAAAATCGCCAGCACCCAGGCAAAAACGGGACGGTCGATGAAAAAATTCGACATCGAGTCGACACTCCTCAGCAGCGTTTCGCTTTTATTATCAGAATGCGGCCCGCGCATCGCGCGGGTCGTGCGGGCAGGGAAAGAGACGGTTTCTGCCGAAACTTACTCTACGTGCTGTCAGTCAGGATATCGTGGAGAAATTGTGGAGAAAGTGTAAATCCCCCGTCAGGTCAGCTGTTGCGGCTCTCCAGCCACATTACGGTGGCGGCGACGCGCGACCGAACATCAAGTTTTTTCAGCAGATTGCGGATATGCACTTTTACCGTCTCTTCTGAAATATGCAACGTGGCGGCGATCTCTTTATTCGACAGGCCGCGCGCCACCTCCTGCAACACATCGCGCTCGCGCTCGGTCAGCTGGCGAAACGGGCTGGCGCTGTGCTGGCGCGTGGCAAGATAGTCCCGTACTGCGTCGCTGAAGATTTTCTCGCCGCGCGCCGCCTGCAGAATCTGTCCTGGCAGCAGTTCCGGATCGCTGTCTTTGAGCAGATAGCCATCGGCGCCAGCATCAACCATTGCGTCGATATCGCTGCGCGCATCCGACACGGTAAAGATCAGAATACGTGAACTGATCCCTTCATGACGTAGCGCCTTCAGCGTATCCAGCCCCGACATGCCTTTCATATTCAGATCGAGCAGAATGATATCCGGTGCCAGGCGGCGCGCTTCGGCCAGCGCTTCGGTACCGTTGTTAGCCTCGGCGATCACTTCCAGCCGGGGTTCCAGCGTCAGTAGCTGGCGAATACCGCGGCGCATTAGTGGATGGTCGTCCACGATCATTACCGTCAGCGTGGGTTGTTGCATATTGACTCCCGGGGAATTACGCGAAAAGCGCTTCTGAAAAGGTTAAAAAGGCGCGTTGCAGTCAACGCAATACTATTATGTCAGCCGCGTTGCGGGCTGCGGCGGAAAACGCAGCGCCACCTGGGTGCCGCGCGCCTGCGCCTGAATCGTCAGCTCGCCCGCCAGTCGTGCGGCGCGCTCCGACATGGTGGTTAAACCGTAATGGCCTTGCGGCTCTTCTGTAGTAGCGATGCCGACGCCGTCGTCAGTCACCGTAAGTAAATGCTCTCCTGCTGCGTTGCGCTCATAGCGTACGCTTATCGTCGCGGCATCGGCGTGGCGGATGGCGTTCAGCACCGCCTCGCGTGCTATCTGCAACAGGTGAACCTGCTGCTGCGCATCCAGGGTTTCCAGGCCGGGCTGAAAGCTAAAGCTAATTTTAGCCGTAACCTGTTCCTGCAACGAAGCGATCATCGCCTGCATCGCCGCAACCAAATCGGCCTGCTCAATCGTCAGGCGGAAAGTCGCCAGCAGCTCGCGTAGCTGGCGATAAGCGTCTGAAAGCGTACGGTCAACGTCAGCGATAATGCTTTGCGCCTCGCTGTTCGAGTCGCCGAGGGCGCGGCGCAGCAGCGTCAACTGTATACGCAAAAAGGAGAGCGCCTGCGCCAGCGAATCGTGCAGCTCGCGCGCGATAGTGGCGCGCTCTTCGATCAGCAGCATTTGCTGAACCTGCTTTTGCGTCTGCCAGATCCAGATGGCGCGCGACAGCATATTTCCCAGGCTCTGCATCAGCGCCTGACGCGGCCGGGTCTGCTCGCTCTGCCAGCGCAGCGCGCCGGTCTGTTCATCATCCTGCTGCAGCGGCACGCTGTGCCAGCTGAGCGTCTTATCGCTTTCGCCTGTGCTAAACCGGCCATGCGCGCTCTCCAGTACCAGCGCGCGCAGGTTTTCGCGTTCGCGCACCTGCGCCATGACGCTTTCAAACAGCGCCGCGCTGAGCGGCCGGGCGGTCAGCATCTGCGAGCTTTCATACAGCAGCGACAGGGTACGGTTAGCTTCCTGTAAATCGCGCGTCTTCTCTGCTACCGCGCTGGCGAGGGCCTGATGGTGCGAGTGCAGACGCGCCGCCATGGCGCTGAAAGTCTGCGCCAGCACGCGCAGTTCGTTGTTCTGCTCTACTATCAGCGGCGGAAAGTCGAAGTTGCCGCTTTCAACATAGCGGCTGGCGGTCACCAGCGCATTGAGCGGACGCACGACCTGGCGGCGGCTGTAGCGAATGGTGGCTAACGCCAGCGCCACAATCAACACCAGGCCCAGCAGACTGCTGGCCGCCACCAGCTCCATTTTCCTTTCGCTGTAGTGCTGCAACCCCATGACGAAACGATCGATTTCGCCGACGTAGCTCGCCACCTGCTGTTGATAGAGGCGTGCGTCGCCGCGCTCCAGTTGCTGCTGTAGCGCGGGCCAGGCGGTACGCAGATGGTGATAACGGCTGATGACCTCTTGCGGTACCCAGGGACGATCGAGATCGCGCAGCGCGGGTTTATTGAGCGTCTCTTTATACTCCAGCAGATGCTGCCGGATCTGCTGCGGATCGCTGGTGCTGTCCCAGGCCAGCCGGTAGCTCTGCATGCGCAGCGAACCGGCCAGATTGATCGCTTCGGCGTCGCGCAGGCTGCTGGAGAGCGTCATCAGCGCCAGCCCGGTCGTGAGCAGCGCCAGCAGAACGATAGCACTCAACGCTTGAGCGATACTGCGGGTCACTGAACGTTTCACAATCACGGTAATATCCCTGTTTTTGGTGCGGGCATTATAAAGGAGGGGGCGGTAAGCCGCCAGGCCACTCTGATACTATCGACACGCTGGGTTACATTCTGCACAAAAAAGAAGCTCTGCTGACATAACCCAGGAGAATGCGCAGTGCGATGCCTAAAAAGGAGACAGCTTTACACCGGCCAAAGACTGGCTTTCATTGTGGCGATGATAATTCTAAACGGCATTAAGCAAACCACCTGCAAACCAAGGAGCATGCGATGAAAAAACCTGTTTTGATTCTGGCTGGCGCCCTGTTAGCAACCGCTTCGTTCTCCACGCTGGCGGCCACGCCCGTAAACCAGGCGCAGGCGCAGGGTCTGCAAAGCATCGGCAGCGTCTCCGTAACCAACGCGCGCGGCTCGCTGGATGACGCAACGCGTCAGCTTTCGCAAAAAGCTGAAGCGATGGGCGCAAGCCACTACCGTGTTATCGGCGTCGAAAACCCGGGCGACTCCAGCCTGTGGCGCGGCACCGCAGAGATTTATCGCTAACCCTCAGCCCTGATTTTCCCTCCCTGTAGCCTTTGCCGGTCCGTTAGTGACCGGTTTTTTTGTGCAGCAAACCCGATTATTACAAAACACTTTGTGCGCCTTACCGGTATCTTTTGCTTCGTTCACGCAGAACGGGTAGGATTCATCGCCGTAATTTCCCCTGCCGCTTTACCTATAACTCACAGGCAGATAAGTCGGGCAGTTACCCCATTTCGCATGGCGCGCGCAATCGTTTGTGATCGCCGTGATTGATGGTCAGGACAAACAGGAAGGCTATGAAATCTACTAAAAAAACCGCAGCCGAAATGCGTGCTGCGAAAAGACGCTGGCTGAACTCACATGACACCGGCTACCACAAGGCGATGGGCAATCGTCACGTTCAGATGATTGCTATCGGCGGCGCGATCGGCACCGGCCTGTTCCTCGGTGCAGGCGGACGTCTGCAGGCGGCAGGGCCAGCGCTGGCAATAATCTATCTGGTCTGTGGCATCTTCTCGTTCTTTATCCTGCGAGCCCTGGGCGAACTGGTATTGCACCGTCCGTCAAGCGGCAGCTTCGTTTCCTACGCGCGCGAATTCCTTGGGGAAAAAGCCGCCTACGTTGCGGGCTGGATGTACTTCGTGAACTGGGCGATGACCGGCATTGTCGATATCACCGCCGTGGCGCTCTATATGCACTACTGGGGCGCGTTCGGTGATGTGCCGCAGTGGGTCTTCGCGCTGGGCGCGCTGGCGATCGTCGGCACCATGAACATGATCGGCGTGAAGTGGTTCGCTGAAATGGAGTTCTGGTTCGCGCTGGTGAAAGTGCTGGCTATCGCCATCTTTCTGGTGGTGGGCGTGGTGTTTCTCGGCACCGGCAAGCCGCTCGACGGCAACGCCACCGGCTTCCACTTAATCACCGATAATGGCGGCCTGTTCCCGCACGGCCTGCTGCCTGCGCTGGTGCTGGTGCAGGGCGTGGTGTTCGCCTTCGCCTCTATCGAGCTGGTGGGCACCGCCGCAGGCGAGTGTAAAGATCCGGCGACCATGCTGCCGAAGGCGATCAACAGCGTTATCTGGCGTATCGGTCTGTTTTACGTTGGTTCGGTAGTGCTGCTGGTAATGCTGCTGCCGTGGAACGCCTATCAGGCGGGACAGAGCCCGTTTGTAACCTTCTTCTCGAAGCTGGGCGTGCCCTACGTTGGCAGCATCATGAACATCGTGGTGCTGAGCGCGGCGCTCTCCAGCCTTAACTCTGGCCTTTACTCTACCGGCCGTATTCTGCGCTCGATGGCGATGGGCGGTTCTGCGCCGAAGTTCATGTCGAAAATGAGCAAGCAGCAGGTGCCTTACGCCGGCATTCTGGTCACCATTGCGGTCTATGTGATTGGTGTGGTGCTCAACTACTACGTGCCTTCACAGGTATTCGAGATCGTGCTGAACGTCGCGTCGCTGGGCATTATCGCCTCCTGGGGCTTTATCGTGATCTGCCAGATGCGCCTGCGTAAAGCGATCAAAGAGGGCAAGGCGGACGACGTCAGCTTCAAGCTGCCGGGCGCGCCGGTCACCTCCTGGCTGACGCTGCTGTTCCTGCTGAGCGTGCTGGTGCTGATGGCGTTCGATTACCCGAACGGCACCTATACCATCGCCGCTATTCCGGTTCTGGCGGTTATCCTGGTGCTGGGCTGGTTCGGCGTGCGCAAGCGCGTTCAGGCTGTCGCGCAGACCGAGCACGATCATCTGCATGACGACGAAAAACCGCACGCGCTGGCGGACGACGCTGCGCGCTAAGCGACATTGATACGGGCGATACCGCCCGTGCTGAAAAAGCCTGCCCGCTAACGGCAGGCTTTTTTCTTCCCGCCTCTTATAGTTTTCCCGCACGCTTCCGCCTATGATGGCAGGCTCCCTCAAATCGGCAGTGGAGCCATCATGTCGTTCAAGATCAACATCATCAAAGACAAACTTCTCTCCGAAAACTACTTTATTCTGCGTAACTACACCTATGAACTCGCCACCAAAAGCGGCGAAATGGTGCGCCACAAGCGCGAGGTGTATGACCGCGGCAACGGCGCCACCATCCTGCTCTATAACCGCGAGAAGAACAGCGTGGTGCTGACGCGCCAGTTTCGCATCGCCACTTACGTCAACGGCAACGCTAACGGCATGCTGATTGAGGCGTGCGCGGGGCTGCTGGATAACGACACGCCGGAGGATTGCATTCGCAAAGAGGCGATCGAAGAGACCGGCTATGCGGTGGGCGAGGTGGAAAAACTCTACGAAGCTTATATGTCGCCGGGTGGCGTCACCGAGCTTATCCATTTTTTCGCCGCCGAATATAATGAGTCGCTGCGCGATAATGCCGGCGGTGGCGTAGAAGATGAAGATATCGACGTGCTGGAAATGCCTTTCCCTGAGGCGCTGGCGATGGTGAAAGATGGCCGCATCCGCGACGGCAAAACCATTATGCTGCTGCAGCATGCCCAGCTGGCGGGCTGGCTGAAAGCCTGACGATGAAGGATGACGCGTCGGGGCAGGGCGGCGCGTCTTAACGATTGTCCGATAAATCCGATTGAGATAAACCCGTGCGCTACCGATAGTGTAAACGGTGATTTCTGTGGCGCCGCATCGCAATATCGTATGCTTTTTCAGCAGTTAAGTGCGCTTTCCGGACGTGGTCACAGTTTAGGTCCACCGGATGTCGGTAATGGTCCCAACTTATTGATAGTGTTTTATGTTCAGATAATGCCCGATGACTTTGTCATGCAGCTCCACCGATTTTGAGAACGACAGCGACTTCC
>NZ_RARB01000009.1 GCF_003612015.1 Pantoea piersonii
CTTCAATTTAAGTTTGATGCTCAAAGAATTAAACTTCGTAATGAATTACGTGTTCACTCTTGAGACTTGATATTTTTAAAGTCCGCAGACTTTTTGATATCTGTCCTGCGAGTGCCCACACAGATTGTCTGATAAATTGTTAAAGAGCGATGCAGTCAGCGGCTGAGCCTGCTGCTGCGAGGTGGCGTATATTACGCTTTCCTCCCTCAGAGTCAACCACTTTTTTCAGCGATTTTCTCCGGCGGCTCAGCTGCCTGAACCTCCTGAACACCGCGCTTCGTAAGCCGTTGTGCCGTGTCAGTGGAGGCGCATTATAGGGAGTTCTTTCCGGCTGACAAGCATTTCTTTGAAATTAATTTCCGGATGCCTTTTTTTTAACCGAACGGTTTAAAAGCACGCTTTTCCGGGTGAAAAACTGCACAGAAACGGACATGCGCGATGGAAATTGCCCCCCTGCCCCTTTATGCCGATGCTATGCTGTCACTTCGGTTCCCCGCCAGTTACTGACACATATATATAGAAGGATTTTCGATGATACGATCCGCGCGCAGTATGGCCGGTCTGCCATGGATAGCCGCCATGGCGTTTTTTATGCAGGCACTGGATGCCACCATTCTCAACACCGCGTTACCCGCAATCGCTCACAGTCTCGGCCGCTCTCCTCTGGCCATGCAGTCCGCCGTTATCAGCTACACGCTTACCGTCGCGATGTTAATTCCCGTCAGCGGCTGGCTCGCTGACCGCTTCGGCACACGCAAGGTGTTTATCATCGCCGTCTCGCTCTTTACCCTTGGCTCGCTGGCCTGCGCCTTTTCGCAATCGCTGACGGTGCTGGTTATCTCACGCATCATTCAGGGCGTTGGCGGCGCGATGATGATGCCCGTGGCGCGTCTGGCGTTGCTGCGCGCCTACCCGCGCAGCGAACTTCTGCCGGTACTGAACTTCGTGACTATGCCTGGTCTGGTCGGCCCGATACTGGGCCCGCTACTCGGCGGACTGCTGGTCACTTACGCGACCTGGCACTGGATATTCTTAATCAACATTCCCGTCGGCATCCTTGGCATTTTCTATGCGCGTAAATATATGCCGGACTTCACGCTTCCTAAGCGTCGCTTCGATTTTCTCGGCTTTTTACTGTTCGGCGCTGGGCTGGTTTTGCTCTCTATCGGCATCGAGCTGTTCGGCGAGCGCATCGTCTCCGCCTGGCTGGCGTCAGGCGTGCTGGCTTTAGGCGTGATACTGCTGCTTCTTTATATTGTTCATGCGCGTCGCCATGCCTCCCCCCTGATCAGCCTGCCGATGTTTAAGACCCGTACCTTTTCGGTCGGTATTATCGGCAATATCGCTTCGCGCCTCGGTACCGGCTGCGTACCCTTCCTGATGCCGTTAATGCTGCAGGTCGGCTTTGGTTTTTCAGCGGTGGTGGCGGGTTGCATGATGGCGCCTACGGCCATAGGCTCGATTCTGGCGAAATCGACGGTGACTCAGGTGCTGCGCCTGTTCGGCTATCGCCGTACGCTGGTCGGCATAACCGTCATCATCGGCGTCTTAATCGCCAGCTTCGCGCTGCAGTCACCCGCTGAGAGCATCGTTTTTCTGCTGCTGCCGTTGTTTATTCTTGGTATGTCGATGTCAACGCAGTTCACCGCGATGAATACCATCACGCTGGCCGATCTGAATGATGAGAACGCCAGCGGCGGCAACAGCGTGCTGGCGGTAACGCAGCAGCTGTCGATTAGCTTTGGCGTCGCGGTGAGTGCGGCGGTGCTGCGCTTTTATCAGGAATTCGAAACCGACACCGTTACGCAGTTCCATGCAACCTTTCTGACGATGGGCATCGTAACGGTGATCTCGGCCTTTACCTTCGCGCTGCTGCGGTCCGGCGATGGCCGTCATCTCATCACCAACCGCGATAAAAAGAAAAAAACCGCTTAGGTCGAAGCGCGCACTACCAGTTCCGGCGTCAGCACCAGGGTTTGCTGGCTGGCGTCGGGATCGCTCAGACGATGGATTAACGTATCTATTGCCAGCTGGCCCAGCTCATCTTTCGGCTGATGGATGGTAGACAACGGCGGTGTCAGATAGCGCGCCAGCTCAATATCGTCATATCCCATCACCGCGATATCCTGCGGAATGCGCAACCCCGCTTCAAACAGCGCGTGATAAACGCCGACCGCCATCGCATCGTTACTGGTAAAAACCGCCTGCGGCGGTAATGCCAGCGCCAGCAGTTGCTTCATGGCGCTATAGCCGCCCTGAAACTCAAAGTCGCTGTTAACCACATAGCCAGGCGGGATAGCCAGACCATTCTTCTCCATTGCATGGTAATAGCCCTGCAGACGCATGCGCCCCGGGGTTTTATCCAGCGGACCGGAGATGCAGGCGATGCGCGTATAACCGGTATCAATCAGATGCTGCGTCGCCATTTCGCCACCCAGCAGCGCATTGTCCTGAATAATATCCCCGCGCCCCTCAAACGGTGCCCAGTCCATCATGACGGTCGGAATAGAAGGATAGCGGTTAAGAATAGCTGCCGACGGCAGGTGGCTTTCGGTACACATGATGAGCAGCCCATCGACGCGCTTTTGCAGCAGCGTTTCCAGACTGCGATTCATGCGATCTTCGTCGCCAGCCGTATTACAAAGAATGAGGCTGTAGCCGCGCTCATAGCAGCTGTTTTCGACGCCGCGCACTACTTCGGCGTAAAAAGGGTTGCTGCTGGTCGTCAGCAACATGCCGATCGTATGCGTCTGGTTAAGCTTGAGGCTGCGCGCCAGCGCCGAGGGCGCATAGTTCAGCGTGCTGATTGCCTGATCGACCTTCTCGCGCACCGCCTCACTGACAAAACGGTTATTGTTGATAACGTGCGAGACGGTAGAGGTGGAGACGCCCGCCAGGCGGGCGACATCTTTCATGGTAGCCAAGGCTTAACTCTGCTGAAGTAAAAAATCGTCGATTTCCGCGCGCCACGGCACAGAGGGCTGCGCACCCGGACGCGTGACAGCGATAGCCGCCGCTGCATGGGCGAAGCGCACCGCCTCATGCAGGCTTTTGCCCTCCAGCCGCGCCGTAATAAACGCGCCGTTAAAGGTATCGCCTGCGGCAATGGTATCTACCGCTTTCACCGTGAAACCGGCAATGCGTTCGCCTTTGCCCTGCTCGCTCAGCCAGACGCCGCGGCGCCCCAGCGTAATCAGTACCGTACCAATGCCTTTAGCGTGCAGCGCCTCAGCGGCGCGAGCGGCCTCTTCATCACTGGTAACGGCAATGCCGGTCAGGCTTTCCGCTTCGGTTTCATTAGGCGTAATGATATCCACCAGCGCCAGCAGCTCATCATCGAGCGGCGTCGCCGGGGCAGGGTTGAGGATGACCTGAGTCTGATGGGCGCGAGCAATCTTCGCCGCGGCTAATACGCTTTCCAGCGGCGACTCCAGCTGCATAAGCAGCGCCGAGGCGTTAACGATAACCTGCTGATGACGCGTCACGCAGGCGGGCGTCAGCGCCGCATTGGCACCAGCGCAGATGCCGATACTGTTTTCGCCTTCGCCATTGACGAAAATCATCGCCACGCCAGTCGGTTCGCCGCTGATGGTCTCAACCGAGGCGGCATCGATGCCGTCCTGCGTCAGCTGTGCGCGGATACGTTCACCGATGGCGTCATCGCCAAGACAGGCGATAAAGGCGATATCTGCGCCAGCCCGTCCGGCGGCAACCGCCTGGTTCGCCCCTTTGCCGCCAAACGCAACGGTGTACTGCTCCCCGATCACCGTTTCGCCGGGACGGGGAAAGTGCGCGAGGTTAAGAATGTGGTCAGCATTAATGCTGCCGAGAACGGCCAGTTTTGCGCTTTTGCTCATAGGGTGTGATCCAGAAAGAGTGCGCCACCGGTTTAAGGGTGGCGCATTGCCCTGCTTTTCTTTGAGTTATTTGGTGACCAGTTTCAGGTCAACGGGATTGATGGCCTGCACTTTTTCACCTTTCAGCACTTTATCAGCGGTATCAACGCCAATCATGCCGATCTTATCCGGCATCTGAGCGACTGTCGCCGCCAGCTTGCCGCCTTCGACCGCTTTCACGCCGTCGGCGGTGCCGTCAAAGCCGACTACCACGACATCAGATTTCCCGGCGGTTTGCAATGCGCGTAACGCGCCAAGCGCCATTTCATCATTTTGCGCAAATACCGCCTGCACGTCCGGATGCGCCTGCAGCAGGTTCTGCATCACGTTCAGGCCTTTAGTGCGATCGAAGTCCGCCGGCTGGCTCGCCAGCACCTGGAATTTATGCGCATCGGCGGCCTGCTTAAAGCCTTCGCCGCGCTCGCGCGCCGCAGAGGTTCCTGCAATGCCCTGCAGTTCAATAATTTTCGCGCTGTCGCCCAGGCGTTTAGCAATGTAGTCGCCCGCCATTTTACCGCCGAAACGGTTGTCGGAGGCGACATGGCTTACCACCTTGCCCTGCGCCGCCACGCGGTCCAGCGTGATCACCGGAATATTCGCCTGGTTCGCCATTTTCACCGCGTTGCCGACCGCATCGGAATCGGTTGGGTTGATCAGCAGCAGTCTGGCGCCGCGCACGGTGAGATCCTGCACGTTAGCCAGCTCTTTTGCCGGGTTGTTCTGCGAATCCAGCACCACCAGGTTATAGCCCAGTTTGTCAGCCTCTTTCTGCGCGCCCTCTTTCAGCGAGACGAAGAAGGGGTTATTCAGCGTAGAGACCACCAGCGCGATGGTATCCTTCGCCATTGCGCTGGCGCTTAAGGTCGCGCCAAGGATCACTGCCAGTGCGGTCAACTTTTTCATCATTTCATCCTGTGTAAAGGTCAGAGTTATTTACTGCTTTTGTTATCCACCAGTACCGCCAGCAGGATTACCACCGCTTTTACGATCATCTGGTAGTAGGAAGAGACGCCCATCAGGTTCAGGCCGTTATTAAGGAAGCCCAGGATCAGCGCGCCGATCAGGGTGCCCATAATGCGCCCTTTGCCCCCTGCCAGGCTGGTGCCGCCCAGCACAACCGCCGCGATAGCGTCCAGCTCGTAGCCGGTCCCCGCCGTCGGCTGCGCGGAAGAGAGGCGCGCGACTTCAATGGTGCCCGCCAGCGCCGCCAGCATGCCGCTCAGGGCATAGACGATCACTTTTACGCGGTTTACGTTAATGCCGGAGAGGCGCGTCGCCGCTTCATTGCCGCCCAGCGCGTAGATATAGCGGCCGAGACGCGTGTGGTGCAGCATGTACCAGGCGAGCAGGAAGACAACGGCCATCAGCCACACCGGCGTCGGAATGCCCAGCGGGCGGCCGATACCGAACCAGCCGAAGAGATCGGCATTGTCGTTAAAGCCGGTATTAATCGGGCTGCCGTCGGTGTAGACCATCGTGACGCCACGCAGCAGCAGCATCATCACCAGGGTGGCGATAAAGGCCTGCACCTTGCCGCGCGCCACAATAGTGCCGGTAACGGCGCCAATCGCCGCGCCCAGCGCCAGCGCGCCCGCCACTGCCACCAGCGCGTTCACTTCCATACCCACCAGCGAAGCGGCTACCGCGCCCGTTAGCGCCAGCAGCGATCCCACCGAGAGATCAATGCCGGAAGTCAGGATCACCAGCGTCATACCAACAGCCATAATGGCGTTGACCGAGGTCTGCTGCAGGATATTGAACAGGTTCGCTACGGTGAAAAAGTTGGGGCTCTGGCTCGCTACCACCGCGATCAACACAATGAGCGCAATCAGCGATTTTTGCTCCATCAGCCAGGCTTTGCTGAACCAGCGACGGCTGGACGGTAAGGTTTGAGTACTCATACAACTAAATCCTCGCTGTGTTGCTTGCCTACGGCTGCCGCCATTAAAGATTCCTGCGTCGCCTGCTCACGGGTAAATTCGCCGCCTGAACGGCCTTCATGCATCACCAGGATGCGGTCGCTCATGCCGAGCACTTCCGGCATCTCAGATGAAACCAGGATGATGCTTAGCCCTTCGGCCTTGAACTGATTGATAAGCTGGTAAATTTCTTTTTTCGCGCCGACGTCAACACCGCGCGTCGGTTCATCCAGAATCAGCACGTTGGGACGCGTCATCAGCCCGCGCGCGATGGCCACTTTTTGCTGATTGCCGCCAGAGAGCAGACCGATAGCCTGATCCATCGAGGGCGTCTTGATATTGAAGAGGCGAATAAAATCGCCTACCGCCAGCTGCTCTGCGGCATGCTTCAGACTGCCGCCGCGGCTGAAATAGCGCAGCGCCGTCAGCGACATGTTCTCTTTCACCGACATGCCCAGCACCAGTCCGTCGCGTTTGCGGTCTTCAGAGATATAGACGATGCCGCTGGCCAGCCCGTCCTGCGGCGCGCGCGTCGCGATCTCTTTCCCGTCGAGCCAGACACGGCCTTTGCTGCGCGGCAATGCGCCATAGAGCAACTTCATCAGTTCGGTGCGTCCGGCGCCCATTAACCCGGACACGCCAAGAATTTCGCCTTTGCGCAGCGTGAAGCTGACATCGTGCACGCCCGGCCCGCTGAGGTTTTCAACCTTGAGACGGATTTCGCCCGGCGCCTGGTCGAGGCGCGGATACTGATCTTCCAGCTTGCGCCCCACCATCATCTCGATCAGGCCCTCTTCGCTGAGCGTGTTTACGGGACGCTCGGCAATAAACTGGCCGTCGCGGAAGACCGTGACGTCATCGCAAATCTCAAAGATCTCTTTCATGCGGTGAGAGATATAAACAATGCCGCAGCCCTGCGCCTTCAGCTCGTTGATAACGCGAAACAGCGACAGCGTTTCGGTATCGGTAAGCGCGTCGGTCGGCTCATCCATGATGATCACCTGCGACTTAAAGCTCAGTACTTTAGCGATCTCCACCATCTGCTGGTCGCCGATCGACAGATCGCCCACCAGCTTGTGGCTGTTAAAGCGCAGATTGAGGCGCTTCAATAACGCATCCGCCTCGGCATACATCTGCTTCCAGTTGATCCGGCCAAAACGGTTAACGAACTCGCGACCCAGGAAGATGTTTTCCGCCACGCTCAGCTGCGGGATCAGGTTCAGCTCCTGGTGAATAATGCCGATGCCCGCTTCCTGCGACGCTTTGGGGCCGCTGAAGGTAGTCTCCTCGCCGAGCCAGCGCAGCGAACCTGCATCGCGGCTATAGATGCCGGTCAGCACCTTCATCATGGTGGACTTACCGGCGCCGTTCTCGCCTACCAGCGCCATTACGCGTCCTGGATAGACCGCCAGCGACGCGCTCTTTAGCGCCTTTACGCCGGGAAAGGACTTCTCAATCCCCTGGAGCTGTAATAAGGGTTGCATAACGGCCTCAGAAGGTGACGCCAGCGCTCAGGATGACATTCGCAAACGGAGAGCACTCTCCGCTGCGAATGACCGCCTGACTGCGTTGAGTCTGTTGTTTGAACTGTTCGTGACTGATGTAATGCACTGCAATGCTGTTTCCCTGGTGCTGTTGCAAGGCTTCGAGCACGGCGAGAAGCTCGCTATGGAGCTGCGGATTGTGCTGCTTGATCTCTTCCGCCATCAGGGCGCTTTCCACCTGCATCTCCAGCGTGACGGCTTCCACCACCTGCATAAAATCGGGCGTACCCGGCGTAAGCGCCAGATCAATACGCTGCGGTCCCGCCGGGATCGGTAAACCGGCATCGGCGATAGTCAGCGTATCCGTATGGCCCAGGCGGGCAATCACGTAAGAGAGTTCAGCGTTTAACAGGCGACCTTTTTTCATTTTTTGCTCCAGAGCGAAACGTTTCGCTAGCGGCAGTGTATGAAATGGCGGCAGTAACTCAACGAGGGAGATCGAGAAGTGTGATCGTCATCGAAACGTTTCGCGCGCGCTGACGAGAATTTGGCTTAGGCGGAAAAAAGGGCCGCTGAAACGGCCCGATGTGGAAAGTATCAGGGCGCTTTGCGTACCCGTTTGACGTCAAGTTCAATGCTGTTGAAATCTTTGTCCAGCTCGCCCGTCAGCTCAACGCGGTCTTTCGGCGTAACAGTCAGACCATCCCAGCGCTTGTGGTCGATCTCTACTTTCATGGTGCCGGTAGCGTCGCGGAACAGATAATCTTCATCGCCGATCTGCTTCTCCAGCTGGCCGCGTACGGTGATCCAGCTGTCATCTTTCATCTCTTCCGCCTGCTTAACGGTCACCACGCTGCCCTGATCGTTTTGAAAACCGCCCTGTTTCGCCTGGACTGCAGGCGCATTCGCATCGACGAATCCGCCCTGCGCGGCGGCAAAAACCGGCGCGGTAGCCAGCGCCAGGATAGCTAAAAGTGCGGCATGCTTTTTCATCTTTTCACCTCTTTTCCATGAATGTCTCTTGTGTACGCCCTTATTAAAACAGCCAGTTCTTAACAGGATCTTAAGGGGTAAAAAAAGGCGAAAAGCCGCGATATCGCCTGTACAAGCGGTGTTCTGCTTCGTATAAAGCCTTTGCGGATTAAGGAGAGATTATGCGCATTTTACTGATTGAGGATGATCGGCTGATTGGTGATGGCATCAAGGCCGGACTGGGCAAGCTGGGCTTCAGCGTTGACTGGTTTGTCTCCGGCGACGAGGGGTTCGCCGCGCTGCATGCCGCGCCCTGGGACGCGGTGATCCTCGACTTATCGCTGCCGCAGCGCGATGGACTGGATATCCTGCGCGCCTGGCGACAGCAGGGCGCGGAGGTGCCGGTGCTGATCCTGACCGCACGCGACGCCCTCGATCAGCGTGTCGAAGGTCTGCAGCTCGGCGCTGACGATTACCTTTGTAAACCCTTCGCGCTGACCGAAGTGGCGGCGCGGCTGCAGGCATTAATCCGTCGCCGTCACGGCCAGCTACAGCCAGAACTGCGCCACGGCACGCTGGTTATGCAGCCCGCAAGCCACAGCGTTACGCTGGATGGCGAACCTCTGACCTTAACGAGCCGCGAGCTGGCGCTGCTGGAACTCTTCCTGCGCAATCCTGGCCGCGTGCTGACGCGCAGCCAGCTTGAGGAGAAGCTCTACAGCTGGGACGCCGACGTCTCCAGCAACGCGGTTGAAGTGCATATTCACCACCTGCGTAAAAAGCTCGGCACCGCCTTTATCCGCACCGTACACGGCGTTGGTTATATTCTGGGAGAAGCGGAATGAGCCTGTTTCTCCGGCTCGGCATCGGCTTTGTCTTGCTGCTCGGCCTCTGCTGGGGCAGCGCCAGCCTGAGCGTCTGGCTACAGACGCGCGCCACCATCAACGAGCTGTTCGATACGCAACAGCTGCTGTTCGCTAAGCGGCTGATGGCGCTTGACCTTGCCGCGCCCGACAGCGCCGCGTTGCCGAAGAATAAGGTGCTGCTGCGCCAGCATCGCGGCAATCAGGATGACGACGCCCTCGCCTTCGCGATTTTTACCCGCGACGGCAAACCGGTACTGAACGACGGCGAAAACGGCAGAATGCTGCCGTTCGACGCTGACGCGCAGGGATTCCACGACGGACAACTCACCGATGACGACGATGCCTGGCGTTTTGTCTGGCTGACGACGCCGGATGGACAACACCGAATCGTGGTAGGCCAGGAGTGGGAGTACCGTGACGACATGGCGGAAACGCTGGTGAAAAGCAGCATTCTGCCCTGGCTAATCGCGCTGCCGCTGATGCTGTTATTGCTGCTCGTGCTGGTATGGCGCGAGCTACGTCCGCTCAAGCGCATCACAAACCTACTGGCGCAGCGCGCGCCGGACGACGACAGGCCGCTGGATGCTGGCCGGGTGCCGCTGGAGGTCAAACCGCTGACAGAAGCGCTGAATGGACTGTTCAGCCGCATCAGCGCAATGGTTCAGCGCGAGCGCCGGTTTACCTCCGACGCCGCCCATGAGTTACGCAGCCCGCTGGCGGCGCTGCGCGTACAGAGCGAAGTGGTGCAACTTGCCGCTGACGACGAGGCAATGCGTCTGCACGCTTTACGCCAGCTGGATAGCGGCATTCAGCGCGCCACGCGGCTGGTAGATCAGCTACTGACGCTGTCGCGCGCCGAGGCAGAGGACGCGCGCGACGCGTTCCAGCCTGTCGATCTACAGCGTCTGTTGCAGGAGGCGCTGGCCGAGCAGCTGCCGCAAGCTGACCGCGTCGGCGTCGCGCTGCGTCTGGAAAGCAGCGCCGAACCCGTGATTCAGGGCCATCCGCTGCTGCTGTCACTGCTGGCACGCAACCTGCTGGACAACGCCATTCGCTATACGCCTGAAGGCAGCGAGGTCAGAGTAATACTGGAAAGCCGCAGCTAGCGCGTTGAGGATAACGGCAAGGGATTGAGCGAGGCGGAAATGCAGCGCCTGGGCGAACGCTTCTGGCGGCCGCCGGGACAGGAAAAAAGCGGCAGCGGGCTGGGATTGTCGATTGTGCGCAATGTTGCGCAGCTGCACGCTATGCAGCTCAGCTTCAGCCAGCGCCAGGGCGGCGGACTCTGCGTCGCCCTGCGCTGGTAGAAATCAGATTTCCACCTGGGTGCCCAGTTCAATAACCCGGTTCGGCGGGATCTCAAACTGATCAGGCGCGCGCAGGGCATTGCGCTGCAGCGCCAGGAAGAGTTTGCCGCGCAGGCGCAGATACCAGGGACGTTTGCCCATAATCAGCGACTCGTGCGACATAAAGAACGAGGTCTCCATCATCCGGCAGTTAAGCCCTTCCAGACCGCAGCGGTGGAAAATTTCCTCCACGTTCGGCGTTTCGCGCCAGCCATAGCTTGCCACGACGCGCCAGAAGGTCGGCGACAGCTGCTCTATGGCGACGCGGCGCACGTTGTGCACGTAAGGGGCGTCCTCGGTGCGCAGCGTCAGAAAGACCACGCGCTCATGCAGCACCTTGTTGTGCTTGAGGTTATGCAGCAGCGCAAAAGGGATCACGTTCAGCGCGCGCGACATATAGACGGCGGTGCCCGGCACGCGTACCGGCGGCGACTTCTCCAGCGAGGCGATCATCGCCTCCAGCGAATTGCCGTGTTCATGCATCCGGCGCAGCAGGCGGAAACGCTCGCTCTTCCAGGTGGTCATAATCAGGAACATAACCAGACCCAGGCAGATTGGCAGCCAGCCGCCGGAGAAGAGCTTAATCAGGTTAGCGGAGAAGAGCGGCACGTCGATGCAGAGAAACAGCGTCAGGATCAGGCCGACCGCCAGCTTGTTCCAGTGCCAGTTTTTCACGGCGACGGTGCAGGAAAGAATCGACGTCAGCACCATGGTGCCGGTCACAGCAATGCCGTAAGCCGCCGCCAGGTTGCTGGAGTGTTCAAAGCTGATAATCACAATCAGCACGGCAAAATAGAGTACCCAGTTAATCATCGGCACATAAATCTGACCCGACTCCATCTCCGAGGTATGAATAATGCGCATCCCCGGCAGATAGCCCAGGCGAACCGCCTGACGCGTCAGCGAGAAGACGCCGGAAATCACGGCCTGCGAAGCGATGACCGTCGCCAGCGTCGCCAGAACCAGCAGCGGAATCAGTGCCCAGTCAGGCGCCAGCAGGAAGAAGGGGTTTTTAATCGCTTTCGGATCGCTGAGCAGCAGCGCGCCCTGGCCAAAATAGTTCAGCACCAGCGACGGCAGCACCACAATAAACCAGGCGATGCGAATCGGCAGCTTGCCGAAGTGCCCCATATCCGCATAGAGGGCTTCCACGCCGGTAATCGCCAGCACCACCGCGCCCAGCGCAAAGAAGGAGATGGTTTTGTAGTGTACGAAAAAGTTTACCGCGTAGAGGGGGTTAAGCGCCTGCAGCACGTCCGGGTTCTTCATAATGCCGGTCACGCCCAGCACCGCCAGCGTCAGGAACCAGACCAGCATCACCGGCGCGAAGAGTTTGCCGACAATGCCGGTGCCGTGCTTCTGGATCAGAAACAACAGCGTCAGCACCGCGATTGAGAGCGGAACGATAAAAGGATCGAGCGACGGCGCGGCGATCTCCAGCCCTTCTATCGCCGACATTACAGAGATGGCGGGTGTAATCACCACTTCGCCATAAAAGAAGCTGCCGCCGATCAGGCCCATAATGACCAATACCGCCGTCGCGCGCGCGCCGGTATTGCGCCCCGCCAGCGACATCAGGGTTAAAATCCCGCCCTCGCCGGCGTTATCCGCGCGCATGACGTAGCTGATATATTTCAGCGACACCACCAGCAGCAGCAGCCAGAAAATCAGCGACAGAAAGCCGAAAACCGCTTCGCGCTCAACGCCGAAACCGAACTGACCGGAGAGGCATTCACGCAGGGTATAGAGCGGGCTGGTGCCGATATCGCCATACACTACGCCAATTGCGGCCAGCGTTAACGCACTAAGTGATTGCTTGTTATCCGAGCTCATAGAGTTATCTTTTGTTGGAGCAGAGAGGCGCAAAACCCCATCGCTCTTGCTGTCAAAAAGCGCACAGTATGCACGTATTTCCCAAAAAACCCATCTCGCTCCTTCATCACTGCAGCCGACGCTGGCGATTTTTCTCGCGACATTACAAGCCGCAGCGGCATTATGCGATGATTGAATTTTGTGACACAAAAAAGCGGACGGCAATCAACGCTTTCACGCATCATAATCGGTAGAGTAGCGCGCCTGCCATAATACGACGGCAGCAGTAACAGAAGGACAATGAAGTGATTATGGCTCAACCCCATCTTTTGGCAGAAAGAATTTCTCGTCTCAGCAATGCCCTGGAGAAGGGCCTGTACGAACGACACGACGCTATTCGCCTCTGCCTGCTGGCGGCGCTGAGCGGCGAAAGCGTCTTTCTGCTTGGCCCGCCGGGCATCGCCAAGAGCCTGATCGCCCGCCGCTTAAAGTACGCTTTTCAACACGCCCGCGCATTTGAATATCTGATGACGCGCTTCTCAACGCCGGAAGAGGTGTTCGGCCCGCTGTCGATTCAGGCGTTAAAAGATGAAGGCCGCTATCAGCGACTGACGAAAGGCTATCTGCCTGACGCGGAAATTGTGTTTCTGGATGAGATCTGGAAAGCGGGCCCCGCTATTCTCAATACCCTGCTGACCGCGATTAACGAGCGACGCTTTCGTAATGGCGACAGCGAGGAAAAAATTCCGATGCGCCTGCTGGTCACCGCCTCAAACGAACTGCCGGAAGCGGACAGCGGACTGGAAGCGCTATATGACCGTATGCTGATCCGTCTCTGGCTCGACAACGTGCATGAAAAGCAAAACTTTCGCAGCATGCTGACCCACCAGCAGGATGAGAACGCCAATCCTGTCGCGGAATCGCTGCGCATCAGCGACGAAGAGTATTATCAGTGGCAGCAGGGCATCAGCCAGGTCAACCTGCCGGATAATGTTTTTGAACTGATCTATCAGCTGCGCCAGCAGCTGGAAAAGCTACCCGACGCGCCCTATATCTCCGATCGCCGCTGGAAAAAAGCGATTCATCTGCTGCAGGCGAGCGCTTTCTACAGCGGCCGCAACGCTATCGCGCCAGTCGACCTTGTTCTGTTAAAGGATTGTCTGTGGCATGACGTAACCTCGATGCAGGTGCTGGAACGCGCCATTGACCAGCTAATGACCCAGCAGGCATGGCAACAGCAGACGCTGCTGCTTAAGCTGCAGCAGCTCAAAGCGCGGCGTCTGGTGCTGCAACAGCAGCAGAGCGTGGCGCAGGCGATCACGCTGGAAAAACACAGCGGCATGTTCAGCCGCAAGCCGCACTATGAGCTTCCCGCCAGCCTGGCCGACGCGCAGCTGACCCTGATGCTGCAACAGCCGCTGACGCTGCACGATATGCAGGTAACCCATGTGGTGATCGCCCGCGACGCGCTGGAGCAGTGGTTGCTGAAAGGCGGCGACATTCGCGGCAAGCTGAACGGCATTGGTTTCGCCCAGACGCTCGATCTGCTGGTGGATGCGCAGCATTGTCTGGCGCTGCGCGACGTCAGCCTGCAAACGGCGCGCCTGACGCTGCCTGGTGCCGTGTCGCACAGCGAACTGCCTGCAGAGATCAGCGAGGCGCTGGACGAGCTGGATGCCCAGCTGCGCGCGCAGCGTCACCAGTTCAGCCAGCATCAGCGCTGCCTGTTTATCAGCGACGACTGGCTGGCACGTATCGAAACCAGCCTGCAGGATGTCGCCGATCAGCTGAAACAGGCGCGTAAATGATCTCACTGGAGACGCTCAGCGAACTGCTCTCCATTGGCGAAGCGGAACTGATAGAGGATCTGATCCTCGCGCTGCTCGCCACCCCGCAGCTGGCGATCTTTTTTGAAAAGTTTCCCGGCCTGAAGCAGGCGATGATGCGCGACGTGCCGCGCTGGAAAGCGGAGATCACCGCCGAGCTGAAAGCGACGCCGGTGCCGGAAACGCTGGCTGCCGAGTTTCAGCTGTTTCAGCGCGCCCAGCTGCTCAGCCATCACGACTTCAGCCAGCAGCTGCCGGGGTTACTCGACAAGCTGGCGCAGCTACCCTCTCCCTTTCTTGAAGAGGCGCACCGGCTGCTGCTGCATACCGATGCGCATCAACTGAGCGGCGCACAGCATACGCTGTTTCTCCAGCGCTGGCGTCTTAGCCTGACGCTGCAAACCCTGACGCTTAACGAACAGCTGCTGGAGCAGCAGCGCGAGCGGTTAATGGCCGAGCTGCAGCAGCGTATGGCGCTGAGCGGCCAGCTGGCGCCTTTGCTGAGCGACAACGACGAGGCCGCAGCCGGTCGCTTATGGGATATGAGCAAAGCCTCGCTGCAGCATGGCGATTATCAGCTGATGCTGGAGTATGGCGACTTTCTGGCGCAGCAGCCGGAGCTGCTGGCGCTGGCGCAACAGCTGGGCCGCAGCCGCGAGGCGAAATCGGTGCCTTCGCAGGATGCGCCGCTGGAAGCGTTTCACCAGCTGGTACGGGAACCGGACGCGGTGCCAGAAGAGGTAAGCGGCATTCACCAGAGCGACGACGTGCTGCGCCTGCTGCCGCCGGAGCTGGCGACCATCAGCATCAGCGAGCTGGAGCTGGAGTTTTATCGCCGCCTGGTGGAAAAGCGCCTGCTGACTTACAAACTACAGGGGGACGCCTGGCATGAAAAAGTCACGCTGCACCCGGTCAGCCACCAGCAGCACGAAGAACAGCCGCGCGGCCCTTTTATCGTCTGCGTTGATACTTCAGGTTCGATGGGCGGCTTCAATGAGCGCTGCGCTAAGGCATTCTGCCTTGCGTTACTCAAGGTGGCGCTGGCCGACCGTCGCCGCTGCTATATTATGCTGTTCGCCCACGACGTCATCGGTTACGAACTCACCGGCGACGACGGGCTGGAACAGGCGATCCGCTTTCTCAGCCAGCGTTTTCGCGGCGGCACCGATCTCGCCGCCTGCCTGGCGGCCGTGGTCAAGCGCATGGAGGGCTCGCTGTGGCAGGATGCTGACGCCGTTGTGGTCTCCGATTTTATCGCTCAGCGCCTGCCGGACGAAATCGTTAATGTTGTTAAGCTGCGCCAGCAGCAACAGCAGCAGCGCTTTCACGCCGTGGCGATGTCGGCGCACGGCAAACCCGGCATCCTGCGTATTTTCGATCATATCTGGCGTTTCGACACCGGCATGAAAAGCCGCCTGCTGCGCCGCTGGCGCCGTTAGTCACGGAGCAGAAATCCTTATTTGCTATAGTGAGCTACCCGCTGTGTTTATTCAGCTAACGGAGTTCACTGTGACCCTCTTCCAGCAACAACAACTACTACCGGCGCCAACCCGTACGGTCCGCCTTTCCGGCAGCAGCGTCGCAGAGAAACGCGCTGAATTGCTGGCTTACTACACGCAAACCTGGGAACTGTATGAAAGCCTGTTCGATTGCCTCGCCGACGATCGCGCCTGGTTCACGAAAGCCATTACGCTGCGCCACCCTTTAATCTTCTATTTCGGTCACACCGCCTCTTTCTATATCAATAAGCTGATGGCGGGCCGCTACATCGATGCGCGCATCGACGATCGCATTGAGGCGATGATGGCGATTGGCGTGGATGAGATGAGCTGGGACGATCTTGACGACAGCCACTACGCCTGGCCGACCGTGCAAGAGGTGCGGGACTACCGCCACAAGGTGAAAAGTCTGGTAACGCGCTTTATCCAGACCATGCCGCTGGAGCTGCCCATCGACTGGGAAAGCCCGGCATGGGTAATCCTGATGGGCATCGAACATGAGCGCATCCATCTTGAAACCTCCAGCGTGTTGATACGTCAGCTGCCCATCCAGTGGGTGCAAGCGCAGCCACAGTGGCCGGTATGTCAGGAGGCGCGCCATACGCGCGACAAAGTGCCCGCCAATAGCCTGATCGCGATGCCTGGCGGCGTCGTCACGCTGGGGAAAAGCGACGATACCTACGGCTGGGACAATGAATATGGCCGTCAGTCGATCGAACTCCAGCCCTTTAAAGCGAGCAAAATGCTGGTCAGCAATGCTGAATTCTTTGAGTTTGTCGCGGCGGGCGGTTATCAGCAGCGTCAGTACTGGGACGACGAAGGCTGGGGCTGGCGCAGCTTTACCGATGCGCAGATGCCGACCTTTTGGCTCGGCGAGGTGAAGCACCCCGACGCGCTGAAGCTGCGCCTGATGACCGAAGAAGTGGCGATGCCCTGGGACTGGCCGGCAGAAGTAAACCAGCTGGAGGCCGCCGCGTTTTGCCGCTGGAAAGCGCAGCAGACCGGCGCGCCTGTCCAGCTGCCGTGCGAGGCCGAGTGGATGCAGCTGCGCGAACAGGTTGAAGGCGATCAGCCGGAGTGGCAGCTGGTGCCGGGCAACCTTAACCTGGCGTACTGGGCCTCCTCCTGCGCGGTGGACCGCTTCGCCCAGGGCGACTTTTTTGACATCGTGGGCAATGTCTGGCAGTGGACCACCACGCCGATTAACGGCTTTGAAGGGTTCCGCGTTCATCCGCTCTATGATGACTTTTCCACGCCGACGTTCGACGGGAAACATTCGCTGATCAAAGGCGGCAGCTGGATCTCTACCGGCAATGAAGCGCTGAAATCGTCGCGCTATGCGTTTCGTCGCCACTTTTTCCAGCATGCGGGCTTCCGCTACGTCGTCTCCTCGCATCAGGAATCGATGTCGCTTAATCCCTACGAAACCGACGACATGGTGTCGCAGTATCTCGACTTCCAGTACGGTCCGCGCTATTTCGGCGTCGACAACTATGCCGAATCGCTGGTGGCGCTGGCGCTACCCCATTGTCAGGCGCGCGGCAGCGCGCTCGATATCGGCTGCGCGACCGGCCGCGCCAGTTTCGAGCTGGCGCGCCATTTCGAACAGGTGATCGGGATGGATTATTCGGCGCGCTTTATTGATGTGGCGTTGCAGCTCGCCACTGGCGAAGATTTCCGTTACGTGGTGCCGGAAGAGGGCGAACTGGTGGAATATCGTCAGGTACGTCTGAAAGAGCTGGGTCTCGACGCTGGCCAGGCGCAGCGTATTCAGTTTGTTCAGGGCGACGCCTGCAATCTGAAACCGCAACCTGCACAGTACGATCTGGTGCTGGCCGCCAACCTTATCGATCGTCTGCGTCAGCCACAGCGCTTTTTGCAGGATATCGCGCCGATGATACGTTCCGGCGGTCTGCTGCTGCTCTCCTCTCCCTATACCTGGCTGGAAGTCTTTACGCCGAAAGAAAACTGGCTGGGCGGCATCCGCGAAAACGGCGAAGCGCTCACGACGTTACAGGCGCTGCAGCGGCTGCTGGCGGCGGAGTTCGAGCCGATCGACGCCCCGCAGGATATTCCTTTCGTCATCCGCGAGACCGCGCGCAAATATCAGCATTCGCTGGCTCAGGTCACGCTGTGGCGTAAGCGGTAAACCCAACGGCAGCGGCAAACGCCGCTGCCGGAGATTGCCTGACGCCGCTTTTTGCTGCACATTCTCCTCTGTTCAAAGAAGAAGAGCTGACATGAGGATGATATGGCCGAATCACTGCAACTGGACAACCTGGATCGCGGGATCCTGAATGCGCTGCTGGACAATGCCCGCACCGCTTACGCCGAACTGGCGAAACAGTTCAACGTCAGTCCGGGCACGATCCATGTTCGCGTGGAGAAGATGAAGCAGGCCGGCATTATTCTCGGCACTCGCGTGGAGATCGATCCGCGCCAGCTGGGGTTTGATGTCTGCTGTTTTATCGGCATCATCCTGAAAAGCGCACGCGACTACCCAGCCGCGCTGAGCAAGCTGGAGGCGCTTGATGAAGTGGTCGAGGCCTGGTACACCACCGGCCACTACAGCATTTTTATTAAGGTCATGTGTCGATCTATCGACGCGCTGCAGCAGGTTCTGATCAACAAGATCCAGACCATCGACGAAATCCAGTCCACCGAAACGCTGATCTCGCTACAAAACCCGATCATGCGCACCATCAAGCCCTGATCCTTTTTCCTGTGCATAACCTTATCCCGTACGAACGCCGCCTGCGCCAGCGGCTGCGTTCGCATCTTCATTTCTGATAACCCTGTTTTCCACAGGTGGATCACGACTTGATCACAGCGTACAATGCTCGCCTTTATTCCGGGGAGAGCATCATGGCCGACATTACTTTAATCAGTGGCAGCACGCTGGGCAGCGCCGAATATGTGGCCGAACATCTGGAAGAGAAGCTGCAGGAAGCGGGTTTTTCCACCCAGCTGCTGCACGGCCCGGCGCTGGACGAGTTGCCGCAGCAGGGGATCTGGCTGGTGGTGAGTTCTACCCACGGCGCAGGCGAACTGCCTGACAACCTGCAACCTTTATATGAGGCTATTGCGGAAACCCAGCCCGATTTGTCGGCGTTGCGCTTCGGCGCGATCGGCCTCGGCAACCATGAATATGATCTGTTCTGCGGCGCCATTCGCTCGCTGGACGCGCTTTTGATCGCCCGCGGTGCACAACGCATCGGCGATCGACTGGAAATTGACGTGCTGGAGCATGAGATCCCCGAAGATCCGGCAGAAGCCTGGTTAAGCGGCTGGACCGCCCATCTCTGAGCGGATCTTTTGCCGCAGGGGATCGGGTATTTCGCCGGATCCCCAGTTAAAACGCCTGTTTTTTTACGATCGCAAACGCTTTATTTGTGGATAACTAGGCTTGATTGCTGCGTAAAACCGGTAGTTATCCAAAGAACAACTGCTGATGCTTTTCTGAGCTGTGCATAAGTCCGCATTTTGATCTCAGCTTATACGGATCAGGATCACCGATCATTCACAGCAAAGGATCCTTTCTATCCAGTTGATAACGGTTAGCTTTTTTGGGTTATCCACAGAAAGGCGCGATCCTAATAAAGAGATCTAACAGAAAGATCATATACAGAATAAAGATCCTTTCTTTTAAACCCGCAGATCCCGCCGCTTTCACCCTCGGCGGAATTTCAGTAGAATCCACCGCCCAGGGCAACGATCCCTGCCAGTTCATCAACGAGGTACCACTTCATGTTTTATCCAGATCCTTTTGACGTCATCGTAATCGGTGGTGGTCATGCGGGCACAGAAGCCGCAATGGCCGCTGCCCGAATGGGTCAGCAAACTCTGTTACTCACCCATAACATTGATACGCTTGGACAAATGTCCTGCAACCCGGCGATCGGTGGCATTGGAAAAGGACATCTGGTTAAGGAAGTGGATGCCTTAGGCGGCCTGATGGCCACGGCTATCGATAAAGCGGGCATTCAGTTTAGGATACTAAACAGCAGCAAAGGCCCGGCCGTGCGTGCTACCCGTGCGCAGGCGGATCGCGTGCTGTATCGCAAGGCGGTACGCACCGCGCTGGAGAACCAGCCCAACCTGATGATCTTCCAGCAGGCGGTCGACGATCTTATCGTCGAAAACGATCGCGTGGTGGGGGCTGTCACCCAGATGGGCCTTAGATTCCGTGCGAAAGCCGTCGTGCTCACTGTCGGTACCTTCCTTGACGGCAAAATTCATATCGGGCTGGATAACTACAGCGGCGGTCGTGCTGGCGATCCGCCTTCCGTTCCGCTGGCGAAGCGTCTTCGCGCCTTGCCTTTGCGCGTCAGCCGTCTGAAAACCGGCACGCCGCCGCGCATTGACGCGCGAACCATCGATTTTTCGGTGCTCAGCCCGCAGCATGGCGATAACCCGATGCCGGTCTTCTCGTTCATGGGCAATGCGTCGCAGCATCCGCAGCAGGTCCCCTGCTGGATTACCCATACCAATGAACAAACCCATGAGGTGATCCGCAATAACCTCGATCGCAGCCCGATGTACGCCGGGATCATCGAAGGGATCGGCCCGCGTTACTGTCCGTCGATCGAAGACAAGGTTATGCGCTTCGCCGATCGTAATGCACACCAGATCTTCCTGGAGCCTGAAGGGCTGACCAGTAATGAAATTTACCCGAACGGCATCTCTACCAGCCTGCCGTTCGACGTGCAGATGCAGATTGTTCGCTCAATGAAGGGTCTGGAAAACGCGAAAATTGTCCGTCCAGGCTATGCGATCGAATATGACTTCTTCGATCCGCGCGATCTGAAACCGACGCTGGAAAGCAAATATATTCACGGGCTGTTCTTCGCCGGTCAGATCAACGGCACCACCGGTTACGAAGAAGCTGCCGCGCAGGGTCTGCTGGCCGGTCTTAACGCCGGACGTCACTCCGCCGATAAAGAGGGCTGGGCGCCGCGTCGCGATCAGGCCTATCTCGGCGTGCTGGTGGATGACCTCTGCACGCTCGGCACTAAAGAGCCCTATCGCATGTTCACCTCACGCGCCGAGTATCGTCTGATGCTGCGCGAAGACAACGCCGATCTCCGTCTGACCGAAACCGGCCGCGAACTGGGTCTGGTAGACGATGCCCGCTGGGCGCGCTACAACCAGAAGCTGGAAGCTATTGAGCAGGAGCGTCAGCGTCTGCGCGATCTCTGGATCCATCCGAAGTCAGAGAACGTTGAAGAAGTGAATACGTTGCTCAGTACCGCGCTGACCAAAGAGGCGAGCGGGGAAGACCTGTTACGCCGCCCGGAAATCACTTACGCGCAACTGACCGCCCTGCCGAGCTTCGGCCCGACGCTGCCTGACGCGCAGGCGGCTGAGCAGGTTGAGATCCAGGTGAAGTATGAAGGCTATATTGCGCGCCAGCAGGAAGAGATCGATCGTCAGCAGCGTAATGAAAATACACTGTTGCCAGCCGAGCTGGATTATCGCCAGGTCAGCGGCCTGTCAAATGAAGTGATCGCCAAGCTCAACGATCATAAACCTTCTTCGATCGGTCAGGCGTCGCGCATCTCCGGCATTACGCCGGCGGCAATTTCGATTTTGTTGATTTACCTGAAAAAACAAGGGCTGCTGCGCAAAAGCGCCTGACCTGAAAAACGGGGCGAGGCCACTCGCCCCCGCAGACTGGACTTATGCTGTGATTACAAAACTCACTTCGCTGCTTAAGGCAGCCGGTATTTCTCTCTCCGATCAACAAAAAGAGCAGCTGGTCGCCTATGTCGGCCTGCTGGACAAGTGGAACAAAGCCTACAACCTGACGTCGGTGCGCGACCCGCAGCAGATGCTGGTGCGCCATATTCTCGACAGTATCGTGGTGGCCCCTCATCTGCAGGGCGAACGCTTTATTGATGTCGGCACCGGACCGGGTCTGCCAGGCATCCCGCTTGCGATTGTGCTGCCGCAGGCGCACTTTACGCTGCTCGACAGCCTGGGCAAGCGCGTGCGCTTTCTGCGCCAGGTGCAGCACGAACTGGGGTTAACTAACATCACGCCGGTGCAGAGCAGGGTAGAGGAGTTTCCGTCCGAGCCGCCGTTTGACGGCGTTATCAGCCGCGCATTCGCCTCGCTGCAGGATATGGTGAACTGGTGCCATCATCTGCCTTCCGCACAGGGACACTTTTATGCACTGAAAGGCGTACGTCCCGACGAGGAGATCGCCAGCCTGCCAGCCGGTTTCCGTCTCGTCTCTGTTGAAGCGCTTAAGGTGCCTGAGCTGGACGGCGAACGCCACCTGGTGGTTATCGCACGCGAATAGCCCTAAAAGGCGGAGGGATTAAGGCATTCGCACGCGTTTGCCTTAACGATTTTGCCGTTCAAAAAAGAAGCAGTTGATTCCGCGACGCCGTTTAATTTTAATCGTGACGGCAGCGAAATAACGTTAACAGCTCTGCCGGAAATTATCCGAAAATCCCTGTTACATTTAACGATTAATTCACATTTATTTATCACGAAGATCACGTCATGCCGTTCTGCAGCGTGCGCAGATAATCACGTGGGAAAATATATCAGGGTAATAACTCCGCGTACGTAATATCAATTTAACGTTTTTACCTCACTCTGGGTTGTCAATGCGCTGTTTTTATCGAAAATAGCGCTGGCTCGACACGGTAAAAATAGTAGGCTTCTGATTTACAAAAGATTATGTGCGAATTAATAGGCGTCGTTACTGTTTGTTGGCAAATTTGAATAGCGGAACAGTGTTTGGAATGTGATCTAAAGCACGCTTTAAAAGCAAGGCTCAAGGCGAATTAGCGCTGCGCGGGACCATAATTTCGCCTGCCAATCTTTGGAAAAATAGCCATTCGGAAAGAAATTTAAATAATTGTTCACCTTTTGGCTACTTACGGATTGAAATCGCAAGTGCGGCCCGTATAATTTGCACGGCTTTTGCTGCTTGACTCGAGTGAGTAAAGGCAGTCTTATACGACACGCGACATACCCCTTATGGGGCAGGAGAGTAACCGCGCCATGTCAGTGTCTCTTTACAGTGTAAAATTCGCCCGAACCGTGCTGGCAATCCAGCTGGTGACTGTTGTCATCATCGGCGCTCTCTTTGCCCTGAAAGATGTCACCTGGGGCGTCTCTGCGCTTGCTGGCGGAGCGGCAGCCTGGCTGCCAAACGTGTTGTTCATGTTTTTAGCCTGGCGCCTGCAAGGGCAATCCCCGGCTTCCGGACGGGTTGCGTGGAGTTTCGCCCTCGGCGAAATCGGCAAAGTCATCGCAACCATCGTGTTGCTCATTGTGGCGTTGGGTGTTTTCAGGGCGGTTTTCTGGCCGCTTGGGATAACCTGGTTATCGGTGCTGGTGGTTCAGATGTTGGCACCGGCGGTAATTAACAACAAAGGGTAAAAGGCATCATGGCTGCAGGAGAAACTCAAACTCCGCAAGAGTACATCGGTCACCATCTGACGCACCTTCAGTTGGACCTGCGTACCTTCGAGTTAGTGAATGCTCACGACGCTCCCGCGACGTTCTGGGTATTAAATATCGATTCTATGTTTTTCTCTCTGGTGCTGGGATTCATCTTCCTGGTGTTGTTCCGCAAAGTGGCGAAAAGCGTCACCAGCGGCGTGCCAGGGAAGATGCAGGCTGCTATCGAACTGGTAATCGGCTTCGTTGATGGCAACGTGCGCGACATGTACCACGGTAAAAGCAAACTTATCGCCCCGCTGGCTCTGACGATTTTCGTCTGGGTCTTTCTGATGAACTTCATGGATCTGCTGCCTATCGACCTGCTGCCGTATATCGGCGAGCACTGGCTGGGCCTGCCGGCGCTGCGCGTCGTGCCGTCCGCAGACGTGAACATCACGCTGTCTATGGCGTTGGGCGTCTTTATTTTGATTCTGTTCTACAGCATCAAAATGAAAGGTGTAGGCGGCTTCGCGAAAGAGCTGACGCTGCAGCCTTTTAATCACCCGATCTTCATCCCCATCAACCTGATCCTTGAAGGTGTTAGCCTGCTGTCTAAACCGGTTTCACTCGGTCTGCGACTGTTCGGCAACATGTATGCGGGTGAGCTGATCTTTATCCTTATTGCCGGTCTGTTGCCGTGGTGGTCGCAGTGGGTGCTGAATGTGCCATGGGCCATTTTCCACATCCTGATCATCTCGTTGCAGGCTTTCATTTTCATGGTCCTCACGATTGTCTATCTGTCGATGGCATCTGAAGAACATTGATTTTTTTCTCAACACTAAGCGTTTAACTGAAACAAACTGGAGACTGTCATGGAAAACCTGAATATGGATCTGCTGTACATGGCTGCCGCTGTGATGATGGGCCTGGCGGCAATCGGTGCTGCGATCGGTATCGGCATCCTCGGAGGTAAATTCCTGGAAGGCGCCGCGCGCCAGCCGGATCTGATCCCTCTGCTGCGTACGCAGTTCTTTGTTGTAATGGGTCTGGTGGATGCAATCCCGATGATCGCTGTTGGTCTGGGTCTCTATGTGATGTTTGCTGTCGCCTAAAGCCTGTCGCTGTTTGTTCATTCAGGGCCTTGAGCGCCATGAATGAACGGTTCTGCCGCTTATCGTTGAGATAACGGCAGATAAGTTACTCACTTACTTAGAGGCATTGTGCTGTGAACATTAACGCAACAATCCTCGGCCAGGCCATCGCGTTCATCCTGTTTGTCGCGTTCTGCATGAAGTACGTATGGCCGCCGATTATGGCTGCCATCGAAAAGCGCCAGAAAGAAATTGCTGAAGGCCTTGCTTCTGCTGAACGCGCGAAGAAAGATTTGGATCTCGCGCAGGCTAATGCGACCGACCAGCTGAAGAAAGCGAAGGAAGAAGCTCAGGTCATTATCGAGCAGGCGAACAAACGCCGTACTCAGATTCTGGACGAAGCGAAAACTGAAGCTGAGAACGAACGTAACCGCATCGTGGCGCAAGCGCAGGCAGAGATCGACGCCGAGCGTAAACGTGCCCGCGAAGAGCTGCGTAAGCAAGTCGCGTTGCTGGCAATGGCTGGCGCCGAGAAGATCATCGAACGTTCCGTGGATGAAGCTGCTAACAGCGACATCGTTGATAAACTGGTCGCTGAACTGTAAGGAGGGAGGGGCTGATGTCTGAACTGATTACTGTAGCTCGCCCCTACGCCAAAGCAGCTTTTGACTTTGCTGTTGAGCATCAAAGTATTGAACGCTGGCAAGATATGCTGGCGTTTGCCGCGACCGTAGCACGCAATGAGCAAATGGCCGATCTTCTCTCCGGCGCGCTGGCGCCGGAAGCGTTATCGGCTTCTTTCATTGCCGTCTGCGGCGATCAATTAGATGAACACGGTCAGAACCTGATTAAGGTAATGGCTGAGAACGGACGTTTGACCGCGCTTCCGGCTGTACTGGAGCAGTTCATTCAACTGCGCGACGCCTATGAGGCGACGGCGGAAGTTGATGTGATTTCCGCCAGTACGCTGAGTGACAGCCAGCTGACCAAAATCAGCGCCGCGATGGAAAAACGTCTGTCACGCAAAGTTAAGCTGAATTGCAAAATTGATAAGTCTGTCATGGCAGGCGTGATCATCCGTGCGGGTGATCTGGTGATTGATGGCAGCGTGCGCGGCCGTCTTGAGCGTCTGGCAGACGCCTTGCAGTCTTAAGGGGACTGGAGCATATGCAACTGAATTCCACCGAAATCAGCGAACTGATCAAGCAGCGCATTGCTCAGTTCAATGTCGTGAGCGAAGCTCACAACGAAGGTACTATCGTCTCTGTTAGCGACGGTATCATCCGCGTACACGGCCTGGCCGATGTAATGCAGGGTGAGATGATCGCCCTGCCGGGCAACCGTTACGCTATCGCCCTGAACCTCGAGCGCGACTCTGTCGGCGCCGTGGTAATGGGTCCGTATGCTGACCTCGCCGAAGGCATGAAGGTTAAGTGTACTGGCCGTATTCTGGAAGTGCCGGTCGGTCGTGGCCTGCTGGGCCGCGTGGTGAACACCCTGGGTGCGCCAATCGACGGCAAAGGCGCGATCGACAACGACGGCTTCTCGCCGGTTGAAGTGATCGCACCGGGCGTTATCGACCGTCAGTCAGTCGACGAGCCGGTTCAGACCGGTTACAAATCTGTCGATGCGATGATTCCAATCGGTCGTGGCCAGCGTGAGCTGATCATCGGCGACCGTCAGACCGGTAAAACCGCGCTGGCGATCGACGCTATCATCAACCAGCGCGATTCCGGCATCAAATGCGTCTACGTCGCAATTGGTCAGAAAGCTTCTACTATCGCTAACGTGGTGCGTAAGCTGGAAGAGCACGGTGCGCTGTCTAACACCATCGTGGTCGTGGCTTCTGCGTCTGAATCTGCTGCACTGCAGTACCTGGCGCCCTACTCCGGCTGCGCCATGGGCGAATACTTCCGCGACCGCGGCGAAGATGCGCTGATCGTATACGATGACCTGTCTAAACAGGCTGTCGCTTACCGTCAGATCTCTCTGCTGCTGCGCCGTCCACCGGGCCGTGAAGCATTCCCGGGCGACGTGTTCTATCTCCACTCCCGTCTGCTGGAGCGTGCGTCACGCGTAAGCGCTGACTACGTTGAGCGTTTCACCAACGGCGAAGTTAAAGGTAAAACCGGTTCACTGACCGCGCTGCCGATTATCGAAACCCAGGCGGGCGACGTCTCCGCGTTCGTTCCGACCAACGTAATCTCGATTACCGATGGTCAGATCTTCCTGGAATCGAACCTGTTTAACTCCGGTATTCGTCCGGCGGTTAACCCGGGTATCTCTGTATCGCGCGTAGGTGGTGCTGCTCAGACCAAGATCATCAAGAAACTGTCCGGCGGCATCCGTACCGCGCTGGCGCAGTATCGTGAACTGGCGGCGTTCTCGCAGTTCGCTTCCGATCTGGACGACGCAACCCGCAAACAGCTGAGCCACGGTCAGAAAGTGACCGAGCTGCTGAAACAGAAACAGTATGCGCCGATGTCTGTCGCGCAACAGGGTCTGGTGCTGTTTGCTGCTGAGCGCGGCTACCTGAACGACGTTGAACTGGCGAAGATCCTGAGCTTCGAAGCTGCGCTGCTGGCGTTCGCGGATCGCGACCACGCCGAGCTGATGCAGGAAATCAACCAAACTGGTAACTACAACAACGACATCGAAGCGAAGCTGAAAGGCCTGCTCGATACGTTTAAAGCAACCCAGTCCTGGTAATGTCTGGCGGCTTGTCTGAAAAGACAGGCCGCAAGGCTTTGAGGAGAAGCTAATGGCCGGCGCAAAAGAGATACGTAACAAGATTGGAAGCGTGAAAAACACGCAGAAGATCACCAAAGCGATGGAAATGGTCGCCGCCTCCAAAATGCGTAAAACGCAGGAACGCATGGCGGCCAGCCGTCCGTATGCAGAGACTATGCGCAAAGTGATCGGTCACCTTGCGTTAGGGAATCTGGAATACAAGCACCCTTACCTGGAAGAGCGCGACGTTAAGCGCGTCGGCTACCTGGTCGTTTCGACTGACCGCGGGCTTTGTGGTGGTTTGAACATTAACCTGTTCAAAAAATTGCTGGCAGATATGAAGGCCTGGTCCGATAAAGGCGCGCAGAGCGATCTGGCGATCATCGGTTCCAAAGGTGTGGCGTTCTTCGGTTCCGTAGGCGGCAACGTCGTGGCTCAGGTCACCGGCATGGGCGATAAACCTGCCCTGTCCGAACTGATCGGCCCGGTAAAAGTGATGTTGCAGGCTTACGACGAAGGGCGTATCGACAAGCTCTATGTCGTCAGCAACAAATTCAATAACACCATGTCTCAGACTCCGACCATTACCCAACTGCTGCCGTTACCGCCAGCGGAAGGTGAAGAAGAGATGAAGGCGAAGACCTGGGATTACCTGTACGAGCCCGATCCGAAAGCGCTGCTGGACACCCTGCTGCGTCGTTATGTCGAATCGCAGGTTTATCAGGGTGTGGTGGAAAACCTGGCCAGTGAGCAGGCCGCACGTATGGTGGCGATGAAAGCCGCAACCGATAACGGCGGAAATCTGATCAAAGAGCTGCAGTTGGTATACAACAAAGCTCGTCAGGCCAGCATCACCCAGGAACTCACCGAGATCGTCTCGGGAGCCTCCGCGGTTTAACCAGGTAAGAATTAGGTAGAGGATTCAAGATGGCAGCTGGAAAGATTGTCCAGATTATCGGCGCCGTAGTTGACGTCGAATTCCCTCAGGACGCGGTACCGCAAGTGTACAACGCCCTTGAGGTTAAGAATGGTGATGCTCGTCTGGTGCTGGAAGTTCAGCAGCAGCTGGGCGGCGGCGTGGTGCGTACCATCGCCATGGGCTCTTCTGACGGCCTGAAGCGCGGTCTGGAAGTTGCTGACCTGAAAAAACCGATCCAGGTTCCGGTGGGTAAAGCCACCCTCGGCCGTATCATGAACGTGCTGGGCGAGCCGATCGACATGAAAGGCGACATCAAAGAAGAAGACGGCAGTGCTGTAGAGATCTCCTCTATTCACCGCGCGGCGCCTTCTTATGAAGATCAGTCTAACTCGCAGGAACTGCTGGAAACCGGCATCAAGGTTATCGACCTGATGTGTCCGTTTGCCAAGGGCGGTAAAGTCGGCCTGTTCGGCGGCGCGGGCGTAGGTAAGACCGTTAACATGATGGAGCTGATCCGTAACATCGCGGCTGAGCACTCAGGTTATTCAGTATTTGCCGGCGTGGGCGAGCGTACTCGTGAGGGTAACGACTTCTATCATGAAATGACCGACTCCAACGTAATCGACAAAGTTGCGCTGGTGTATGGCCAGATGAACGAGCCGCCGGGCAACCGTCTGCGCGTTGCACTGACCGGTCTGACCATGGCGGAAAAATTCCGTGACGAAGGCCGCGACGTTCTGCTGTTCATCGACAACATCTATCGTTATACCCTGGCCGGTACGGAAGTTTCCGCACTGCTGGGCCGTATGCCTTCAGCGGTAGGCTATCAGCCGACCCTGGCTGAAGAGATGGGTGTGCTGCAGGAGCGTATTACCTCCACCAAGACCGGTTCAATCACCTCCGTACAGGCCGTTTACGTTCCTGCGGATGACTTGACTGACCCGTCTCCGGCGACCACCTTCGCCCACCTGGACTCAACCGTTACTCTGAGCCGTCAGATCGCGTCTCTGGGTATCTACCCGGCCGTTGACCCGCTGGACTCTACCAGCCGTCAGCTGGATCCGCTGGTTGTTGGCCAGGAGCATTACGACGTTGCGCGCGGCGTGCAGTCTCTGCTGCAGCGTTACCAGGAACTGAAAGACATCATCGCCATCCTCGGTATGGACGAGCTGTCTGAAGACGACAAACTGCTGGTGGCTCGCGCGCGTAAGATTCAGCGCTTCCTGTCTCAGCCGTTCTTCGTAGCGGAAGTCTTCACCGGTTCGCCAGGTAAATACGTTACGCTGAAAGAAACTATCCGTGGCTTTAAAGGCATTATGGACGGCGAGTTCGACCATCTGCCAGAGCAGGCTTTCTACATGGTCGGCGCTATCGAAGAAGCCGTGGAAAAAGCGAAGAAACTGTAATAACGGTTTCCCGGGAGGACAGAAATGGCTATGACTTATCACCTGGACGTCGTCAGCGCAGAGAAACAGCTGTTCTCTGGCCTGGTGCAGAAAATTCAGGTGTCAGGCAGCGAAGGTGAGCTGGGTATTTTCCCCGGCCACGCGCCGCTGCTGACTGCCATCAAGCCTGGAATGATCCGTATCGTGAAGCAGCACGGCGAAGAGGAGTTTATTTACCTCTCTGGCGGCGTGCTGGAAGTGCAGCCGGGCAGCACCACCGTTCTGGCCGATACCGCTATCCGCGGTACCGACCTGGACGAAGCGCGTGCGCTGGAAGCGAAACGCAAAGCAGAAGAGCATATGAACAGCAGCCACGGCGACGTGGACTACGCTCAGGCCTCTGCGGAGCTGGCGAAAGCCATTGCTAAACTGCGCGTGATCGAGCTGACCAAAAAAGCGATGTAATCAGGCTTTATGCGTCATGAAATGCCAGCCCTTCGGGCTGGCATTTTTTTTTGCCCACGCGCCGATAGCAGAGCGCGCCTAATTTCGACCTGAGAAAAATGTAGTAATCTCAGGGGTAAACCGTTTAACTTTCGCATGTCAAAAATTCTGTCAGGATGGTTATGTCTAACAGCGCAATGAGCGTGGTGATCCTTGCTGCCGGCAAGGGAACCCGTATGTATTCCGATCTGCCCAAAGTTCTGCATAGGCTTGCAGGAAAGCCCATGGTTCAGCACGTGATCGACGCCGCCACCGGCCTCGGCGCGCAGCATATTCATCTGGTTTACGGCCACGGCGGCGACCGGCTGAAGGCCACGCTGACGGAGCCGTCGCTCAACTGGGTTTTGCAGGCGGAACAGCTGGGCACGGGACACGCGATGCAGCAGGCTGCCCCCGCATTTGCTGACGACGAAGATATCCTGATGCTCTACGGCGACGTGCCGCTTATCTCTCAGGAGACGCTGCAGCGTCTGCGCGACGCCAAACCCCAGGGCGGTATCGGCCTGCTGACGGTGGTGCTGGATAACCCCAGCGGTTACGGGCGTATCGTGCGTGAAAATGGCGCTATCGTCGGCATTATTGAACAGAAAGACGCCAGCCCGGAGCAGTTGAAGATCACGGAAATCAATACCGGCATTCTGGTCGCCAACGGCGGCGATCTGAAACGCTGGCTGGCGCAGCTCACCAATAACAACGCGCAGGGCGAATATTACATCACCGATATCATCGCGCTGGCGCACCAGGAAGGTCGCCAGATTAATGCGGTGCATCCGGCGCGCGCCAGCGAAACTGATGGCGTGAACAACCGTTTGCAGCTGGCGACGCTGGAGCGGGTTTATCAGAGCGAACAGGCGGAGAAGCTGCTGCTGGCGGGCGTTATGCTGCGCGATCCGGCGCGCTTCGACCTGCGCGGCGTGCTGAACCACGGCCGCGACGTCGAGATCGATATTAATGTCGTCATCGAAGGCGAAGTCACGCTGGGCGACCGCGTAAAAATCGGCGCAGGCTGCATCATTAAAAACAGCGTGATTGGCGACGACTGCGAAATCAGCCCCTATACGGTGATCGAGGATGCGAACCTCGCCGCCGACTGCACCGTTGGACCTTTCGCGCGTCTGCGTCCCGGCAGCGAGCTGGCGCAGGCCGCGCACGTCGGCAATTTCGTTGAAATGAAAAAGGCGACGCTGGGCAAAGGCTCCAAGGCTGGCCATCTGAGCTACCTCGGCGACGCGGAGATCGGCGCGAACGTCAATATCGGCGCGGGCACTATTACCTGCAACTACGACGGTGCCAACAAATCAAAAACCATTATCGGCGACAATGTCTTTGTCGGTTCCGATACGCAGCTGGTGGCACCGGTCAGCGTGGCGGCAGGCGCGACTATCGCGGCGGGCACCACCATTATGAAAGATGTCACCGAGGCATCGCTGGTCTACAACCGTAAAGAGCAGAACAGCAAAGCGCACTGGCAGCGTCCGGTGAAGAAGACGTGATTTTTAGCGGCCAGCCACATGCTGGCCGCAGCAGTAACACAATAATAATCCCCACTCTCTACAAGGCTCGGGGAGCCCGGCACAGCCGGTTATCAGGTCGTATGACAACGAAAGATGGTTAAAAACCATCAGGTCAGGAATAACATTTATGTGTGGAATTGTAGGTGCAGTAGCGCAGCGCGATATCGCAGAGATCCTGCTGGAAGGTCTGCGTCGCCTGGAGTATCGCGGGTATGATTCGGCCGGTCTGGCCGTCGTTGATCGTCAGGGCCACGTAACGCGCCTGCGTCGCGTCGGCAAAGTGCAAGTGCTGGCGGAGGCCGCAGAGCAGCAGCCGCTGATTGGCGGCACCGGTATCGCGCATACGCGCTGGGCAACGCATGGAGAACCGTCGGAAGCCAACGCGCATCCGCATGTCTCTGAGCAGATCATCGTGGTGCACAACGGCATTATCGAAAACTATGAGCCGCTGCGTGAAGCGCTTATCGCGCGCGGTTATCGCTTCACGTCCGAGACCGACACGGAAGTGGTGGCGCATCTGGTGCACTGGGAGCAGAAACAGGGCGGAACGCTGCGCGAAGTGGTGCTGCGCGTTATCCCGCAGCTGCGTGGCGCCTATGGCATGGTGATCATGGACAGCCGCGATCCGTCGCTGCTGGTGGCCGCGCGTTCGGGCAGTCCGCTGGTGATTGGCCGCGGCGTTGGCGAAAACTTTATCGCCTCCGATCAGCTGGCGCTGCTGCCGGTGACGCGTCGCTTTATCTATCTGGAAGAGGGTGATATCGCCGAAGTGAGCCGCCGCGACGTGACCATCGTCGATAGCGCTGGCAATCCGGTGAACCGCGACGAGATCGAATCCAGTGTGCAGTACGACGCGGGCGATAAAGGCGTGTATCGCCACTATATGCAGAAAGAGATTTACGAGCAGCCGATGGCGATTAAAAACACCTTAACCGGTCGTTTCAGCCATGGCGAAGTCGATCTCAGCGAGCTTGGGCCGCATGCCGAAACCCTGCTGAGCCAGGTAGAGCATATTCAGATCATCGCCTGCGGCACCTCCTACAATTCCGGTATGGTGGCGCGCTACTGGTTCGAGTCGCTGGCGAACATTCCCTGCGACGTCGAGATCGCCTCTGAATTCCGCTACCGCAAATCCGCGGTGCGGAAAAACAGCCTGCTGATTACCCTGTCGCAGTCCGGCGAAACCGCCGATACGCTGGCGGCGCTGCGCCTTAGCAAAGAGCTGGGCTACCTGGGTTCGCTGGCTATCTGCAACGTCGCGGGCTCTTCGCTGGTGCGCGAGTCGGACCTGGCGCTGATGACCAAAGCGGGCACTGAAATCGGCGTCGCCTCGACCAAAGCCTTTACCACGCAGCTCACCGTATTGCTGATGCTGGTGGCGAAGCTGGGACGACTGCGCGGCATGTCGGCTGAGGTCGAGCATGATATCGTGCACGGCCTGCAGGCGCTGCCGAGCCGTATCGAACAGATGCTGGCGCAGGACAAGCGTATTGAACTGCTGGCGGAAGATTTCTCCGACAAGCATCACGCGCTGTTTCTGGGACGCGGCGATCAATATCCGATCGCTATGGAAGGTGCGCTCAAGCTGAAAGAGATCTCCTATATTCATGCGGAAGCCTACGCCGCTGGTGAGCTGAAGCATGGTCCGCTGGCGCTGATTGATGCCGATATGCCGGTTATCGTCGTGGCGCCGAACAACGAGCTGCTGGAAAAACTGAAGTCCAATATTGAAGAGGTGCGCGCGCGCGGCGGTCTGCTGTACGTGTTCGCCGATCAGGACGCTGGCTTCAGCGACAGCGACGGCATGAAGATTATCTCTCTGCCGCATGTGGAAGAGGTGATTGCGCCAATCTTCTACACTGTTCCGCTGCAGCTGCTCTCTTATCACGTCGCGCTGATTAAAGGCACCGACGTGGATCAGCCGCGAAACCTGGCGAAGTCAGTTACCGTCGAGTAAAAAGCGGGCCCGGAAACGGGCCCCTTTGCTTTTTGCGCCCTGTCATATAACTGTCATATTTCCTACATTTCACTGTCATCAAACTGTCCTATTTTCCCTCCTGCAGCAATCACTGACTCCAACTACAACGGCTCTGAGCCTGAGATTAACTCCCCTGGAGGGAACATGACACTGATGCGTAGCACCGTAGCCCGAATCCTTACCGCCACTCTCGCCGTAAGCACGGTTTCTGCCTTTGCAGCCACCGATCTGACGGGCGCGGGCGGTACTTTCCCGGCGCCGGTTTATGCCAAGTGGGCAGCAGAATATCAGCAAGCCACCGGTAGCAAAATCAACTACCAGGGCATTGGTTCATCCGGCGGCGTCAAGCAGATCATCGCTAAAACCGTGGATTTTGGCGCGTCAGATGCGCCGATGAAAGATGAAGACCTGCAGAAAAACGGCCTGTTTCAGTTCCCGACCGTTATTGGCGGCGTTGTGCTGGCTGTTAACATTCCGGGTGTGAAGTCAGGCGAACTGACTCTCGACGGTAAAACCGTCGGCGACATCTACCTGGGTAAAATCAAAAAGTGGAACGATTCGGCAATCACTAAGCTGAACCCGGGCGTGAAACTGCCAGATACCAACATCAACGTGGTTCGCCGCGCGGATGGTTCCGGCACCTCTTTCGTCTTCACCAGCTACCTGGCGAAAGTGAACGAAGAATGGAACAGCAAAATCGGCAAAGGCAACACCGTTAACTGGCCGGCTGGTCTGGGCGGCAAAGGCAACGACGGCGTCGCCGCGTTCGTTCAGCGTCTGCCGGGCTCTATCGGCTATGTGGAATACGCCTATGCCAAGCAGAACAACCTGACCTACACCAAACTGGTTGATGCCGACGGCAAGCCGGTCGCGCCAAGCGAAACCAGCTTCTCCAACGCAGCGAAAGGCGCAGACTGGAGCAAATCTTTTGCTCAGGATCTGACCTTCCAGAAAGGCAACGATGCGTGGCCGATCACTTCCACCACCTTCATCCTGGTTTATAAAGATCAGGCGAATGCCGAGAAAGGCAGCGAAGTGCTGAAGTTCTTCGACTGGGCTTACAAAAACGGCAGCAAAACTGCGAACAGCCTGGACTACGCTACCCTGCCGGACAGCGTAACCCAGCAGATCCGCGCGGCATGGAAAGCCAACATCAAAGACAGTTCTGGCAAAGCGCTGTACCAGTAAGCGAACAACCCCGGCCGGACATGCGTCCGGCCAGATCTAAGGGCGGCCTTGTGCCGCCCTGACAACCTCTGAAGAATGAGACTTCTATGGCTGCAACGAAGCCGGCATTCAAAGCCCCCGGTAAGCAAGGTGACATGATTTTCGGCGCGCTGGTTAAGCTGGCGGCGTTGATTGTCCTGTTGCTGTTGGGCGGCATTATCGTCTCCCTGATTTTCTCCTCATGGCCAAGCATCCAGAAATTTGGTTTCTCCTTTCTGTGGAACAAAACCTGGGATGCGCCGAATGAAGAATTTGGCGCGCTGGTGCCGATTTACGGCACCCTCGTGACCTCGCTGATTGCGTTGATTATTGCTGTGCCGGTGAGCTTCGGCATCGCGCTGTTTCTTACGGAACTGTCGCCTGGCTGGCTGCGGCGTCCGCTCGGCACCGCTATTGAGCTGCTGGCGGCAATCCCCAGCATCGTTTACGGCATGTGGGGCCTGTTTATCTTCGCGCCGCTGTTCGCCGAATATTTTCAGACGCCGGTCGGCGAGGTGATGTCGAATATTCCGTTCGTCGGCGCGCTTTTTTCCGGCCCGGCCTTCGGCATCGGTATCCTGGCGGCGGGCGTGATTCTGGCGATCATGATTATTCCTTACATCGCCTCGGTGATGCGCGACGTGTTCGAGCAGACGCCGGTGATGATGAAAGAGTCCGCCTACGGCATCGGCTGTACCACCTGGGAAGTGATCTGGCGCATCGTGCTGCCGTTCACTAAAAACGGTGTGATCGGCGGCGTGATGCTGGGACTGGGACGCGCCCTGGGCGAAACCATGGCGGTCACCTTTATTATCGGCAACACCTACCAGCTCGACAGCGCCTCGCTGTTTATGCCGGGCAACAGCATCACCTCCGCGTTGGCGAACGAATTCGCCGAAGCGGAGTCGGGCGTGCATGTCGCCGCGCTGATGGAGCTGGGACTGATCCTGTTTGTTATCACCTTTATCGTGCTGGCGATTTCCAAATTGATGATCCTGCGCCTCGCGAAAAGTGAAGGAGCGCGCTCATGACGACGATTGAACTTCAGGCACGCGCCGAACTGGACGCCTCGCGCCGTAAGATGCAGGCCTGGCGCAGCACCAAGAATAAGATTGCGCTGGCGATGTCGCTGCTGACCATGGCCTTTGGTCTGTTCTGGCTGGTGTGGATCCTGTTCACCACCGTGACGCGCGGCGTTGACGGGCTGAGCTGGTCGCTGTTCACCGAATCGACGCCGCCGCCCAATACTGCCGGCGGCGGTCTGGCCAACGCCCTGGCAGGCAGCGGCCTGCTGATTATCTGGTCGACGGTGATCGGTACGCCGCTGGGCATTCTGGCAGGCGTCTACCTGGCGGAATATGGCCGCAAGTCGGCGCTGGCGGAAGTGATCCGCTTTATTAACGACATCCTGCTCTCGGCGCCGTCGATCGTAGTCGGCCTGTTCGTTTACACCATCGTGGTGGCGCAGATGCACCACTTCTCCGGCTGGGCGGGCGTTATCGCGCTGGCGCTGCTGCAGATCCCCATTGTTATCCGCACCACCGAAAACATGCTGCGGCTGGTGCCGGACAGCATGCGTGAAGCGGCTTACGCGCTGGGCACGCCGAAATGGAAGATGATCTCCGCGATTACGCTGAAGGCATCGGTATCGGGCATTCTGACCGGCGTGCTGCTGGCAATTGCCCGTATCGCGGGCGAAACCGCGCCGCTGCTGTTTACCGCGTTGTCGAACCAGTTCTGGTCCACCGACATGATGCAGCCGCTGGCGAACCTGCCGGTCACCATCTTTAAGTTCGCGATGAGCCCCTTTGCCGAGTGGCAGAGCCTGGCCTGGGCGGGCGTGCTGATTATCACGCTCTGCGTGCTGCTGCTGAACATTCTGGCGCGCGTGGTCTTCACCAAGAGCAAACACGGATAACCTTCGGCGCTGCCTGGCGCGGCGCCGTTTAAGAGAGACGAGCAATGAGTATCGCGACTTCCAACAGCGGTAAAATTCAGGTGCGTAACCTGAACTTCTATTACGGCAAATTTCACGCGCTGAAGAACATCAACCTGGACATCGCCAAGAACCAGGTTACCGCGTTTATCGGTCCGTCTGGCTGCGGCAAATCGACTCTGCTGCGTACCTTTAACAAAATGTACTCGCTCTACCCCGAGCAGCGCGCCGAAGGCGACATTCTGCTGGATGGCGACAATATTCTGGCCTCCAGCCAGGATATCGCCCTGCTGCGCGCGCGCGTCGGCATGGTGTTCCAGAAACCGACGCCTTTCCCGATGTCGATTTATGACAATATCGCCTTTGGCGTACGCCTGTTTGAAAAGCTGTCACGCGCCGATATGGACGAGCGTGTTCAGTGGGCGCTGAGCAAAGCCGCGCTCTGGAATGAAACCAAAGACAAGCTGCATCAGAGTGGTTACAGTCTCTCTGGCGGTCAGCAGCAGCGCCTGTGCATCGCGCGCGGCATTGCGATTCGCCCGGAAGTGCTGCTGCTGGATGAGCCCTGCTCGGCGCTTGACCCGATCTCTACCGGCCGTATTGAAGAGCTGATCACCGAGCTGAAGCAGGACTACACTGTGGTCATCGTGACGCATAATATGCAGCAGGCGGCGCGCTGTTCCGACCACACTGCCTTTATGTATCTGGGCGAGTTAATTGAGTTCAGCGATACGGACAGGCTGTTCACCAAACCGGCGCAGAAACAGACCGAAGATTATATTACCGGCCGCTACGGCTGATTTTCAGGAGATAATCATGGATAACCTTAATCTGAACAAGCATATCTCCGGTCAGTTCAATGCGGAGCTGGAACATATTCGCACCCAGGTGATGATCATGGGCGGCATGGTGGAGCAGCAGCTTACCGACGCCATCACCGCGATGCACAATCTTGACGGCGAACTGGCGCAGCGCGTAATCGACGGCGACCAGAAGGTCAATATGATGGAAGTGGAGATTGATGAAGCCTGCGTGCGCATCATCGCCAAGCGCCAGCCCACCGCCAGCGATTTGCGTCTGGTCATGGCGATCATCAAAACCATCTCAGAGCTGGAGCGCATCGGCGACGTGGCGGAAAAAATCAGCCGCACCGCGCTGGAAAAATTCGGCCAGCAGCATATGCCGCTGCTGGTCAGCCTGGAGTCGCTGGGCCGTCATACCGTCGAGATGCTGCACGACGTGCTGGACGCCTTTGCGCGCATGGATCTTACCGAAGCGATTCAGATCTACCGTGAAGACAAAAAGGTAGATAAAGAGTACGAAGGCATTGTGCGTCAGCTGATGACCTACATGATGGAAGATCCGCGCACCATTCCGAGCGTATTGACCGCGCTGTTCTGCGCCCGCGCCATCGAGCGCATCGGCGACCGCTGTCAGAACATCTGCGAAATTATCTTCTATTTCGTTAAGGGACAGGATTTCCGCCACGTTGGCGGCGATAAGCTGGACGAGCTGCTCTCCGGCGACGACGGCTCCAACAAACCTTCCTGATTGCTCTCTGCCGTGCGCCGTCTGGCGCACGGCCTGCCGCTTTTCTGTCACACGCAACCGTTTCCTCTATATACTTGGCGCACTTTTTCTTCATTAAGGTGCTGACTCATGTCTCTTTCTCGCAATAAGCAGAGCGTGACGCCTGCGAAAGCGATGCTGGCCGCCGTCAGCGGTTACGCTATGGATGGCTTCGATCTACTGATTCTGGGATTTATGCTGCCGGCAATTAGCCTGTCGCTGGCGCTGGATCCGTCACAGGCGGGCTCGCTGGTCACCTGGACGCTGATCGGTGCGGTAGTGGGCGGCATTCTGTTCGGCCAGCTCAGCGATCGTTTTGGCCGTATCCGCATTCTCACCGTCACTATCCTGATGTTCTCTCTCTTTACTGGTCTGTGCGCGGTGGCGCAGGGCTACTGGGATCTGCTGGCGTACCGTACGTTGGCGGGCATGGGGCTGGGCGGTGAGTTTGGCATCGGAATGGCGCTGATTGCGGAAGCCTGGCCTGCGGAAAAGCGCAACCGCGCCTCGGCATGGGTCGGCATCGGCTGGCAGCTTGGCGTGCTGCTGGCGGCCTTTATCACCCCGCCGCTGCTTGGCGTGATCGGCTGGCGCGGCATGTTTCTGGTCGGCCTGCTGCCTGCGCTGTTCTCATTTGTGCTGCGGCGCAGCATGGGCGAACCGGAAGCCTTCACCCGTCAGGTAGAGCAGACGCCTTCGCTCTCTTTCGTCGCGCGTCTGAAAATGCTGGTGCAGGATCGCGCCACGGCGAAAGCGAGCCTCGGCATCTTTATCCTGACCTCGGTGCAGAACTTCGGCTATTACGGATTGATGATCTGGATGCCGAGCTATCTTTCCGCTAACTTCGGCTTCAGCCTGACGAAGTCGGGTTTATGGACGGCGGTCACCGTGGTCGGCATGACCTTCGGCATCTGGCTGTTTGGCGTGCTGGCGGACCGCTTCGCGCGCTGGAAAATTTTCCTGCTCTATCAGTTCGGCGCGGTGGCGATGGTGGTGATCTACGCGCAGCTGCGCGATCCCACCGTGATGTTGTTCACCGGCGCGCTAATGGGCATGTTCGTCAACGGCATGATTGGCGGCTACGGCGCGCTGATCTCCGACACCTTCCCGCCGCAGGCGCGCGCCACGGCGCAGAATGTCTTATTCAACCTCGGACGCGGCGTCGGCGGTTTCGGCCCGCTGGTGATCGGGCTGCTGGCGGCGAAGATCTCCTTTGTCGCGGCGATTACGCTGCTGGCGCTAATTTACCTGCTGGATATCTTCGCCACGCTCTTTTTGCTACCGAAAAAGCAGGGTAACGATGATTCGCTGGGCGCCATTGGTTGATTAAGAAAGCCAGTCGCGCATCCGCCGTCAGTCCGTTAACTGCCAGCCGCGCGCCTGCCACAGCGCGGGCAGTTCCGCCATATCGGTAAAGCGCGTCACCAGCGGGTGATCGATGTCAGGATTATGTGCGTCTGCGCAGTAGTAAAACACCGGGATGCCTGCCGCAATGCCAGCGCGGGCGCCCGCTTCTGAATCATCGACCAGAATGCAGCGCTCGACAGGCACCTGCATCTGTTCGGCGGCGTAATACATCAGTCCGGGATCGGGCTTCCAGCGCGAGATATCGTAGCCGCTGAAGAGGCGCTGGTTAAACCAGGGCAGCATACCGGTCAGTCCCAGCGAGTGTTGCATCTTCTTTACCGTGCCGTTAGAGACGACACACATCGGTACGGTAATTTTCTCCACCAGCGCTTTTGCGCCGGGGATCGGCGTCAGGGACGCGTCGAACAGGCGCGCCACCTCGGCGCGGTAATCGGTTTCAAACGCTGCCTGCGGCAGCGAGGCGTGATGTGTTTCAGCCACGTCGCGGATAATGTCGTAGAGCTGGACGCCTTTATATTTTTCGAACATCTCCTGCAGTGAGCAGCTTATTCCGTAGCGGGCGAAGGTGTTGACGTAAGCCTGGGTACAGAGCAATTCGCTGTCCACCAGGGTGCCGTCGCAGTCAAAAAACACACACTCTACTGACATCTGTCGCTATCCTTCTGATTTCGGGAGAGCACACACTTTAACCTAATCGCCGCAGATTGCGATCCCGGAAACGGTTGCGAAAAATCATTGTATTGCCGCGGCAAAGCGGTCAGGATACGCGCCGAGTTCTTTTCATCAGGATCGCTGGCATGAGTAAACAAGGCCTTTTGCAGCGCGTTTTCAAGCTGCAGGAACATGGCACTACGGTGCGCACCGAGATTATCGCCGGTGTCACCACATTCCTGACGATGGTCTACATCGTCTTTGTAAATCCACAGATTCTTGGCGTGGCGGGCATGAATACCCAGGCGGTATTCGTCACTACCTGTCTGATCGCCGCCTTCGGCAGTATTCTGATGGGGCTGGTCGCCAACCTGCCGGTGGCGCTGGCACCGGCGATGGGCTTGAACGCCTTTTTCGCCTTTGTGGTGGTTGGCGCGATGGGCTACTCGTGGCAGGTCGGTATGGGCGCGATTTTCTGGGGTGCGCTGGGCCTGTTGATCCTGACGCTGCTGCGCGTGCGCTACTGGATGATCGCCAATATTCCGCTGGGCCTGCGCGTCGGCATTACCGCTGGCATCGGCCTTTTCATCGCCATGATGGGGCTGAAAAACGCCGGTATTATCGTGGCGAATCCCGATACTATCGCCGCCGTGGGTAATCTGACCTCGCACAGCGTCCTGCTCGGCGCGCTCGGCTTCTTTATTATCGCGATTCTGGCGTCGCGCAATATCCATGCGGCGGTGCTGATCTCGATGATCATTACCACAGCAATCGGCTGGGCGCTGGGCGATGTGAAATATGTCGGCCTCTTCTCTGCGCCGCCTGCAGTCAGCAGCGTATTAGGGCAGGCGGACATTAAAGGCGCGTTCAATATCGGCATGGCGGGCGTGATTTTCTCCTTTATGCTGGTCAACCTGTTTGACTCCTCCGGCACCCTGATTGGCGTAACCGATAAAGCGGGCCTCACCGATGAGAAAGGCACGTTCCCGCGCATGAAGCAGGCGCTGTTCGTTGACAGCTTCAGCTCAGTAACCGGTGCGCTGGCGGGTACCTCGTCAGTGACCGCTTACATCGAAAGTTCGTCCGGCGTGGCGACTGGCGGCCGCACCGGCCTGATGGCGGTGGTGACCGGCGTGCTTTTCCTGCTGGTGATGTTTCTCTCGCCGCTGGCGGCGATGGTGCCAGGCTATGCGGCCGCAGGCGCGCTGATTTATGTTGGCGTACTGATGACCGCCAGCCTGTCGCGCGTGCGCTGGGACGATTTGACTGAAGCGGTACCGGCTTTTGTTACTGCGGCGATGATGCCGTTCAGCTTCTCGATTACCGAAGGTATTGCGCTGGGCTTTATCGCCTACTGCGTGATGAAGCTGGGCACTGGCCGCTGGCGCGAGATCAGCCCCTGCGTGGTGGTTGTGGCGCTGCTGTTTGTGTTGAAAATCGCCTTTATCGACGGGCATTAACACACTGCTCGGGCGATATCTCGCCCGCGCTGGCACCCTCCGCCAGAAAAATTAAAGGCCGCTTACGCGGCCTTTTTTACATTTCAGGATGGGCGCTGCGTTCCAGCGGCGAGCTGGTCAGACGCAGCGTGCGCGGTCCGATATTGGGTTTACTCATCTCTACGTCGCGCAACGCATGCCACTGTTGCGAGGCATCGATTTCCCATAAATGCAGACGCTGGGTCGCGGGCGACAGGGCGCATGACCATACCAGCGTCGGCTCCGCATCGCACACCGCCTGAATATCGGGGTAAATCGTCGAGCGGAGGCGGCCGGCCGCAGGCTGCAACCGCAGCGAAGCCATATTGTCGCTGCCTTCGCCGGTCAGCTTGAGAATGCTCTGGCGCAGCGTCCAGATTTGCGTCACCGCTTCCATAAAATCCTGTTGCGCATTAATCCAGGTGCGCTCGCCTGACGTAAGCGACTGCATCAGCTGCTCCTGCGTCTGTCGGCTGTGGGCGCGAACGATCTCCATATCCAGTCCGGCGCGTCCGCCTTCTTCAGCCAGCAGCACGCCGACCATGTTTCCGGCATAGGCGATGCTAAAATCAGGCAAATCACGATCGGCAAAGGCCGGGCGGCCGTTGGGCTGGGTAACGAGGGCTGGAAGGGTAGTTATGCCGTAAACGCGCATCATTAGCTGCGCCAGCATCAGACGGGCAATAAGAAAGCGACCGCGGTGTTTGTCAGGAAGCTGTCGCGCCTGATCAATCACATCCTGCGGCATGCGCATAGCGTCGGCCACAATGCCGCGATCGCCCATCCAACGTACAAAATGACCCGCCATCTGTCGCTCCGTGAAAATGGTCACTTAATCATCAGGGCGCATTGTAAGAATTTTCTGAGCACATTGCATCTGGCATGGAACACAATGGCATCATATTCGGAATTGACTGATAAAAGGCGGCGGGAAGAAGGAAGCCGCTACGCAAGGGCGCAGCGGCTCGTTGCCGTCAGGCAAATTTGCATGCCTGTTCAAAACGCAGGCGCGGCAGGCGTGGATGCAGCTTTTCATGGTTGCCGTAACCGAGGTTAATCAACATATTTACCTGCCAGCTGCTGCCTGTAAAAAACGCCTCGTTGATTTTCGACGGATTGAAACCAGACATCGGACCGGCGTCCAGTCCGAGCGAACGCGCGGCCAGTATCAGATAACCCGCCTGCAGGCTGCTGTTGCGAAAGGCGGTCTCTTTCACCAGCTCTGTGTTGCCGGTAAACCAGCTGCGCGCATCGGCGTGCGGGAACAGCTGCGGCAGCTGCTCATAAAACGTCAGGTCATGGGCGACGATCACCGTAACCGGCGCGGTCATGGTCTTTTCCAGGTTGCCGGATGAGAGCGCCGGTTTCAGCTTCTCTTTGCCCTCCTGCGAGGTGACAAAGACAAAGCGGCCAGGCGAGCAGTTGGCCGAGGTTGGGCCAAGAGCGGTCAGCGCGTAGAGCTGCTCCAGCACGCCAGCCTCAATGGCTTTGTCCTGCCAGTAGCTGTGGGTACGGGCCTCGTTAAACAGCTGGTCCAGTGCGGAATTATCGAGCGGTGTATGCATTTTACTCTCCTTTGTCGGGCGGAAACGGCCGCCTGAGGCTTGCCATATTGAAGGCGTATCCGGGAAAACCGATGGGGTTTCTTACCGTTTATACTCCAACAGCGGTTCGCCGCCAAATGAGAACGGCGCAAATAAGCGGGACGTAAATCGATACGGTTTTGTGCCGGATGCTGCGTACATGACGCTGATTTACCTGTTCCGCCAGGTAACAGGTTTCGACTGAACAGACAGTAGGGAGAATGCGCAGCGCCGGACATTGGCTCAGGAAACGGCCCATGTCCGGCGGCTGATTGTGGAGGGAAGGCGCGTTTAAGCGCTTACTTACCGATACAGAAGCTGGAGAATATCCTGCCCAGCAAATCGTCGGAGGTAAACTCGCCGGTGATTTCGCTCAGGGCCTGCTGCGCCAGCCGCAGCTCTTCCGCCAGCAGCTCGCCCGCCCATGCGCCCAGCAGCTGCGCCTTGCCCTGCTGTAAGTGAGTAGCTGCTAACTCCAGCGCCTGGAGATGGCGTCGGCGCGCCAGGAAGCCGCCTTCCATATTGCCGGAAAAGCCCATCGACTGCTTCAGGTGGTCGCGCAGTACGTCCACGCCCGCGCCGGTGCGCGCCGAGAGGCGGATAAGTGAGTGATGATTTACTTCCGTCAGGCCCAGCGTTTCGCCGGTAACGTCCGCTTTGTTGCGTACAACGGTAATCGGCAACGCCGCAGGCAGGCGCGAAACGAAGTCGGGCCAGATCTGCGCCGCTTCCGTGGCGTCGGTCGTGGTGCCGTCGACCATAAACAGCACGCGATCCGCCTGCTCAATCTCCTGCCAGGCGCGCTCGATGCCGATACGCTCGACCTCATCGCTGGCTTCACGCAGCCCGGCGGTATCGATGATATGCAGCGGCATGCCGTCGATATGAATATGCTCGCGCAGCACGTCGCGCGTGGTGCCGGCGATATCGGTGACGATCGCCGCTTCGCGTCCGGCCAGCGCATTGAGCAGGCTCGACTTGCCGGCGTTCGGACGACCAGCGATCACTACCTTCATGCCTTCACGCAGCAAGCTTCCCTGCCGCGCTTCGGCGCGCACGCCATCAAGATCGGCCATCACCTCATCAAGCTGCGCTTCAATCTTGCCGTCGGAAAGAAAATCGATCTCTTCATCAGGGAAGTCGATAGCTGCTTCGACATAGATGCGCAGATGAGTCAGCGCCTCGACCAGCAGGTTGATGCGGGTCGAGAAAGCGCCCTGCAGCGAGTTGACCGCTGAACGCGCCGCCTGCTCAGAGCTGGCGTCAATCAGATCGGCGATAGCCTCGGCCTGCGCCAGATCGAGCTTGTCATTAAGAAAGGCGCGCTCAGAGAACTCACCCGGCTGGGCGATGCGCACGCCGGGCAGCGCCACGATGCGTTTCAGCAGCAGGTCGAGGATCACCGGGCCACCGTGTCCCTGCAGCTCCAGTACATCTTCGCCGGTAAAGGAGTTTGGGCCAGGGAACCACAGCGCGATGCCCTGATCCAGTACGCTGCCGTCGGCGTCTTTGAACGGCAGATAGTCGGCGTAGCGCGCCTTCGGCAGTTTGCCGAGCACCTGCTGCGCCACCTCAGCAGCGCGCGCGCCGGAGATACGCAAAATACCGACGCCGCCGCGTCCGGGAGGCGTCGCCTGGGCGACGATAGTATCGCTGTGGCTCATGGGATTTTCTCTCGCTAAAAAATAAGGCGGTCGTAATGACCGCCTCAGGGTAAACCAGATTGTCAGACGGGCGTAAGCGCGTTACGCCTTCTTCTTGTCGCGGCTATGCAGGCCGCGTTTTTCCAGCCCGCGATAAATCAGCTGCTGCTGGAGAATGGTTACCAGGTTGCTGACGATGTAGTACAGCACCAGACCTGACGGGAACCACAGGAAGAACACGGTAAAGATAACCGGCATATAGGTCATGATCTTCTGCTGCATCGGATCGGTCACGGTGGTCGGTGACATCTTCTGAATGAAGAACATGGTGATGCCCATCAGAATCGGCAGGATGTAGTAGGGGTCCTGCGCCGACAGGTCATGGATCCAGAGGACAAACGGCGCATGGCGCAGTTCTACCGAACCAGAGAGCATGTAATAGAGCGCAAGGAAGATCGGCATCTGGATAACCAGCGGCAGACAGCCGCCAAGCGGATTAACTTTTTCCGCTTTATACAGCGCCATCATCTCCTGGCTCTGCTTCTGCTTGTCGTCGCCCAGGCGCTCGCGCATCGCCTGAATCTTCGGCTGCAGCATGCGCATTTTCGCCATCGAGGTGTACTGCGCTTTGGTCAGCGGGTACATGATGCCGCGCACGATAAAGGTAATGACGATAATGGAGAAGCCCCAGTTGCCGATAAAGCTGTGCAGGAACTTCAGCAGCTTAAACAGCGGCTGAGAGATAAACCACAGCCAGCCGTAATCGACAGTCAGGTCGAGATGCGGCGCGACGGCAGCCATCTTGTCCTGAATTTCCGGACCGACCCACAGGGTTGCGCCCAGATCCTGCTGCTGACCCGCAGCGACAGTAACAGGTGCGGATTTATAGCCGATCGCCGCAATGCCGTTGCCCAGGTTGCTGGTATAGAGCGCATTGTTGCCTGCGGTACGCGGTACCCATGCGGTAGCAAAATATTGCTGCAGCATCGCCACCCAGCCGTTGCTGGTGGTCGCGTTCAGGTTTTCGTTATCCGCAATCTTATCGAACTTATATTTTTCGTACTTCTCTTCGCTGGTGGAGTACGCCGTGCCGCGGAAGGTATGCAACGCAAAGTTGTTGCTGCCGGTATCGCGATGCTTAGGCAGATCGATGGTCTGCTTCAGCTGGCCGAACAGTGACACTTCCAGCGGCTGCTGAGTGGTGTTGTTAACGTGATAATCCACGTCCACCGCAAACTCGCCGCGCTTGAAGACGAAGGTTTTCGTGTAGACCACGCCGTTTTCGGCGGTGTAGGTCATTGGCACGCGCAGCTCGGTCTGGCCATCGGCCATTTCAAAGTGATCCTGAGCGGCGGTGAACAGCGGACGCGCGCCGTTGTTCGGGTTATCCGGACCGTTGCGGCCAGTCAGCCCGCTCTGTGCCTGATAAACGAAGGACGGCGTGGTTTCCAGCAGCTGGAACGGCTCATCGGAACCCAGTTTAGCTGGGTAGGTCAGCAGCTGAGCTTGCTCAACATCGCCACCGCGGGTGTTGATATTCAATGACAGGACATCAGTCTTAACGGTGATCGTTTTGCCCTGGCCGCTGGCCGGTACGCCCTGGCTGGCGGCATCACCTGCTGCGCTGTTGGTGTTCTGCGTGGTCTGGGTCTGCTGCGGCTGCGGAGCGTGGTCCGTCTGCCAGGCTTGCCAGATCATGAAAGACACGAACAGAAAAGCGATGAGAAAAAGATTGCGTTGCGAATCCATCGTTAATGTTCTCTGGTATCAAAGGTTTTTTGGCGGCACAGGATCGTCACCACCCGGGTTCAAAGGGTGGCATTTTAATACGCGTTTGAATGTCAACCAACTGCCTTTTATCAGGCCAAACCTGCGTAACGCCTCAATTCCATAATGAGAGCAGGTTGGCTGAAACCGGCAGTGCGGTCCCAGCAAGGGGCTGATGCCGCGCTGATAGACGCGGATCAGGACGATCAGGAGCCGCGCGCCAGGCGACAGTGACGACGCCATAACTTCTCCAACGCTTCCGCCAACGTACGGTTGTCGAGATCGGCAATCCCCTTTTTCGCCACGACGACGAAATCCATCGCTGGCAATTCATGCTGACGCAGACGAAAGCTTTCACGGGTCAGACGTTTGATCCGGTTGCGTTCGTGCGCGCGCTTGACGTGCTTTTTAGCGACGGTAAGACCGATGCGGGGATGCCCCAGCGAATTAAGGCGGCCGAGTATGGTAATTTGCGGCGTGCCAGCCCGTTGTGGCTGCTGGAAGACGAAAGTGAAATGAGTGGGAGTTAACAAACGTAACTCCCTGGGAAATGCGAGCTTAACCACGAGGGTTAGCTTTTATTACTTAGAAACGGTCAGACGAGAACGGCCTTTAGCACGACGACGTGCCAGAACCTGACGACCATTTTTGGTTGCCATACGAGCACGGAAGCCGTGAGAACGGTTGCGCTTCAGTACGGACGGTTGAAAAGTGCGTTTCATGGCGATTTCTACCTAAACTTGAAAAATTTCACTGGGTGACGCGTTTTGTGGGCCAGTAAAACGACCGACGCCTCAATGTGTCTTTAATAAAGAGGCGGGATTGTAATAATTGTACAGTCCGGAGTCAATTTACTTCGCTGGTCGCGGTACCTGGAAACCCGGATACAGCCCGCTGAGTCCGGGCATTGGGCATAGCGCGACAACGCCGGGGGAAGAATTATACGGCCTCCGCTTTAAAGCGCAAGGATCCAGCGGGATCTTCTTACGATCGGGTCGGGGGTCGTTACTGCAAAAACGAGAGGCTGCCTGAAAAACCACTCTTTTTCCGCCAAACCCCGCAGCTTTTTTCGCCAGCAGGCGTAAACTGTTTTACCTGTCCACGGCCTGTGGATAAAAAGGATCAAAACTGTGTAGAAAGTGAAGATCTCTGACTCGCTTTGCGCTATGATCCGCCCTTCCGCTGACGATCCGGTCGCGATCCCAGGGACGGAAACCGCTGATAGCGGTCGCAGGCGCTTTCTACCGTCTGTGTCAAAAATGAACGTTTCTTTATTAGCGCCTACTATTTCTTATCGATTTTGTACAAGTGGAGTCCGCCGTGTCACTTACGCTCTGGCAACAGTGTCTTGCCCGTTTGCAGGATGAGCTTCCTGCCACCGAATTCAGCATGTGGATTCGACCGCTGCAGGCGGAGTTAAACGACAATACGCTGGCCTTGTATGCACCAAATCGGTTTGTGCTCGACTGGGTACGAGATAAATACATTAATAATATCAACGGGCTGCTGAATGAATTCTGCGGCGTGGACGTACCTTTGCTGCGTTTTGAAGTGGGAACGCGTGCTACACAGCAACAGCAGCCAGCGGCCATGAGCCAGCCAGCGATGGCGAGCGTCAGCGCGCCTGCGCCGGTCGAGAGCCGTCCGGCGCCAGCGCAGCTTCTGCGCCCAAGCTGGGACAACGTTCCGGCACCAGCCGACGTAACTTACCGCTCCAATGTGAATAACCGCCATAACTTCGATAACTTCGTTGAGGGTAAATCTAACCAGCTGGCGCGCGCGGCGGCGCGACAGGTGGCGGACAATCCTGGCGGCGCCTACAACCCGCTTTTCCTTTATGGCGGCACAGGCCTGGGCAAAACCCACCTGCTGCACGCGGTCGGCAACGGTATTATCGCGCGCAAGCCGAATGCCAAAGTGGTCTATATGCACTCCGAACGTTTTGTGCAGGACATGGTGAAAGCGTTACAAAACAACGCGATTGAAGAATTTAAACGCTACTACCGCTCCGTTGATGCGCTGCTGATCGATGACATTCAGTTCTTTGCCAATAAAGAGCGCTCGCAGGAGGAGTTTTTCCACACCTTCAACGCGCTGCTGGAAGGCAATCAGCAAATCATTCTGACGTCAGACCGTTATCCTAAAGAGATTAACGGCGTGGAAGATCGTCTTAAGTCGCGCTTCGGCTGGGGACTGACGGTCGCCATCGAGCCGCCGGAGCTGGAAACGCGCGTGGCGATCCTGATGAAAAAAGCGGATGAAAACGATATTCGTCTGCCGGGCGAAGTCGCCTTTTTTATCGCCAAGCGGCTGCGCTCCAACGTGCGCGAGCTGGAAGGGGCGCTGAACCGCGTGATCGCCAATGCGAACTTTACCGGTCGCGCCATCACCATCGATTTTGTGCGCGAAGCGCTGCGCGATCTGCTGGCGCTGCAGGAAAAGCTGGTCACCATCGATAATATCCAGAAGACGGTGGCCGAGTATTACAAAATTAAGGTCGCGGATCTGCTTTCCAAGCGCCGTTCGCGCTCGGTCGCGCGCCCACGCCAGATGGCGATGGCGATGGCGAAAGAGCTGACGAACCACAGTCTGCCGGAGATCGGCGACGCCTTTGGCGGCCGCGACCATACCACGGTGCTTCACGCCTGCCGTAAAATCGAGCAGCTGCGCGAAGAGAGCCACGACATAAAAGAAGATTTCTCTAATCTCATCCGAACATTATCCTCCTGACGCTATGAAATTTATTGTTGAACGTGAGCAGTTGCTAAAGCCGCTGCAGCAAGTCAGCGGCCCGTTAGGCGGTCGTCCGACGCTGCCGATCCTGGGAAATCTGCTGATGCAGGTCAACGACGGTACGCTGTTGCTGACCGGTACCGATCTGGAAATGGAGATGGTGGCGCGCGTGGCGCTGGCCCAGCCGCACGAGCCGGGCGCAACCACCGTGCCGGCGCGTAAATTCCTCGATATCTGTCGCGGACTGCCGGAAGGCGCGGAGATCAACGTTACGCTGGAAGGCGAACGCATGCTGGTGCGCTCCGGCCGCAGCCGTTTTTCGCTCTCGACCCTGCCGGCCAGCGACTTCCCCAATCTGGATGACTGGCAGAGCGAGGTGGAATTCACCCTGCCGCAGGCGACATTGAAGCGCCTGATCGAAGCGACGCAGTTCTCTATGGCGCATCAGGATGTGCGCTATTACCTCAACGGCATGCTGTTTGAGACTGAAGGCGAGGAGCTGCGCACCGTAGCGACCGACGGTCACCGTCTGGCGGTCTGCTCAATGCCGATTGGCCAGGCGCTGCCGAACCATTCGGTGATCGTGCCGCGTAAAGGCGTAATTGAGCTGGTGCGCCTGCTGGACGGCGGCGAAACGCCGCTGCAGGTCCAGATCGGCAGCAGCAATATTCGCGCGCACGTCGGCGACTTTATCTTTACTTCAAAGCTGGTGGATGGCCGTTTCCCGGACTATCGTCGCGTTCTGCCGAAAAACCCGGATAAGTCGCTGGAAGCGGGCTGCGATATCCTTAAGCAGGCCTTTGCGCGCGCCGCCATTCTGTCGAATGAGAAATTCCGCGGCGTTCGCCTCTATATCACCGAAAATCAGCTTAAGATCACCGCCAATAACCCTGAACAGGAAGAGGCGGAAGAGATGCTCGACGTGACCTACGGCGGCAGCGAGCTGGAGATCGGTTTTAACGTTAGCTATGTGCTGGACGTGCTGAACGCGCTGAAGTGCGAAAATGTGCGTCTGCTGCTGACGGATTCGGTATCGAGCGTGCAGATTGAAGATGTGGCGAGCCCGGCTGCCGCCTACGTCGTCATGCCTATGCGGTTGTAGAATATATCGTTCTGGCTTACTGACTATTTTGCGTCCCGGCAGTGCTTGCCATCCTCACCTACTTCAGTACGCTCGGGTGGCTGGGCGCTGGCGAGACGCAAAGTAGCGACGACGGCCTGGTCAGGTCGATATCGGGCTAACTCGCTTCGCCGTTGACGCCCTGGATCGCGAAGACGCGACACCTCTTAATTGCCTTCACGCTGGACTGATTCATGGCTTTAACCCGCCTCCTTATCAAAGACTTTCGTAATATCGAACAGGCCGATCTGGCGCTGGCGCCGGGATTCAATTTCCTGGTCGGCGCGAACGGCAGCGGCAAAACCAGCGTGCTGGAGGCGATCTATACGCTGGGCCATGGCCGCGCGTTTCGCAGCTTGCAGGCTGGCCGCGTAATCCGTCACGATGAGGCCGCTTTTGTGCTCCATGGCCGAATTGAAGGCAGCAGCGAGCGTGAAATCTCGGTGGGTCTGACGAAGAACCGCGCCGGCGACAGCAAGGTGCGCATCGACGGCAGCGACGGACACAAAGTCGCGGAGCTGGCGCAGCTGCTGCCGATGCAGTTAATTACGCCAGAGGGGTTTACTTTGCTCAACGGCGGCCCCAAATACCGTAGAGCCTATGTCGACTGGGGCTGTTTTCATAACACGCCCGGTTTCTTTAACGCCTGGAGCAATTTGCGGCGGCTGCTGAAGCAGCGCAACGCCGCGCTGCGCCAGGTCACGCGCTATAGCCAGATCCGCGCCTGGGACCAGGAGCTGGTGCCGTTAGCGGAACAGATCAGCCAGTGGCGCGCCGAATACAGCGAGGCTATCTCAACGGAGATTGTCGCCACCTGCGGGCAATTCTTGCCGGAGTTTGCGCTGAATTTCTCTTTCCAGCGCGGCTGGGATAAAGAGAGCGCCTACGGCGAGCTGCTGGAGCGCAATTTCGAGCGCGATCGCGCCCTGACCTATACCGCCAGCGGCCCGCATAAAGCGGATTTCCGCATTCGCGCCGACGGCACGCCGGTCGAAGATCTGCTGTCGCGCGGCCAGTTAAAATTATTGATGTGTGCATTGCGTCTGGCGCAGGGCGAGTTCCTGACGCGCCAGAGCGGACGCCGCTGTCTTTACCTGATTGATGACTTCGCTTCCGAGCTGGACGACAGCCGTCGGCGCCTGCTGGCGCAACGACTGAAAGCCACGCAGGCTCAGGTGTTTGTCAGCGCTATCGCCACCGATCATGTCATCGATATGAGTGACGAAAAGGGCAAGATGTTCCGCGTGGAACAGGGTAAAATAGCGGTTCAACCTGAAGATTAAATGAGCGAGAAACGTTGATGTCGAATTCTTATGACTCCTCAAGTATCAAAGTTCTGAAAGGGCTGGATGCGGTACGCAAACGTCCGGGTATGTATATCGGCGATACGGATGACGGCACCGGTCTGCACCACATGGTATTCGAGGTCGTGGATAACGCAATCGACGAAGCGCTCGCCGGTCACTGTAGTGATATCGTCGTGACCATTCATGCCGATAATTCCGTTTCCGTTCAGGATGATGGCCGTGGTATCCCCACCGGCATTCACGAAGAAGAGGGCGTTTCCGCTGCGGAAGTGATCATGACCGTGCTGCACGCAGGCGGCAAGTTCGACGACAACTCTTATAAAGTGTCGGGCGGTCTGCACGGCGTGGGCGTCTCGGTAGTTAATGCCCTGTCGCAGAAACTGGAGCTGACCATTCGCCGCGAAGGCAAAGTGCATCAGCAGACCTACGTGCACGGCGTGCCGCAGGCACCGCTGCATGTTACGGGTGAAACCGATCTGACCGGCACCCGCGTGCGTTTCTGGCCAAGCCATGACACCTTTACCAACGTTACCGATTTCGAGTACGAAATCCTAGCGAAGCGCCTGCGCGAACTGTCGTTCCTCAACTCTGGCGTATCGATTCGTCTGGAAGACAAACGTGACGGCAAAGCCGATCACTTCCATTACGAAGGCGGCATCAAGGCGTTTGTTGAGTATCTGAATAAGAACAAAACCCCTATCCACCCGAATGTATTCTATTTCTCGACCGAGAAAGACGGCATTGGCGTGGAAGTGGCGCTGCAGTGGAATGATGGCTTCCAGGAGAATATTTACTGCTTCACCAACAACATTCCGCAGCGCGACGGCGGTACGCACCTGGCTGGTTTCCGTGCGGCGATGACGCGTACGCTGAACGCCTATATGGATAAAGAGGGCTACAGCAAGAAAGCGAAAGTCAGCGCCACCGGCGATGACGCTCGCGAAGGCCTGGTTGCGGTCGTTTCGGTCAAAGTGCCGGATCCGAAGTTCTCCTCGCAGACCAAAGACAAGCTGGTCTCGTCCGAAGTGAAATCGGCGGTGGAACAGCAGATGAACGAGCTGCTGAGCGAATACCTGCTGGAAAACCCGAGTGACGCCAAAATCGTGGTCGGCAAGATCATCGATGCGGCGCGCGCCCGTGAAGCGGCCCGTCGCGCACGCGAAATGACACGTCGTAAAGGCGCGCTCGATCTGGCAGGCCTGCCGGGCAAACTGGCGGATTGCCAGGAGCGCGATCCGGCGCTTTCTGAAATTTACCTGGTGGAGGGTGACTCCGCAGGCGGCTCGGCGAAACAGGGGCGTAACCGTAAGAATCAGGCGATCCTGCCGCTGAAGGGTAAAATCCTTAACGTAGAGAAAGCGCGTTTCGACAAGATGCTCTCTTCACAGGAAGTGGCGACGCTGATTACCGCGCTGGGCTGCGGCATCGGCCGTGACGAATACAACCCGGACAAGCTGCGCTACCACAGCATCATCATCATGACCGATGCGGACGTCGACGGCTCGCACATTCGTACGCTGCTGTTGACCTTCTTCTATCGTCAGATGCCGGAAATCATCGAGCGCGGCCACGTTTATATCGCGCAGCCGCCGCTCTACAAGGTGAAGAAAGGCAAGCAGGAACAGTACATCAAAGATGATGAGGCGATGGATCAGTATCAGATCGCCATCGCGCTGGACGGCGCCACCCTGCACACCAACGCCAGCGCACCGGCGCTGGGCGGCGAGCCGCTGGAAAACCTGGTCGCGGAGTTCAACAGCACGCAGAAGATGATCAAGCGTATGGAGCGCCGTTATCCGGTCGCCCTGCTGCGCGCGCTGGTTTACCATCCGACGCTGGCTGACCTGAGCAATGAGGCGGAGGTTCAGACCTGGCTGGATGAGCTGGTGGCCTTCCTGGGCGAGCGTGAAACCCATGGCAGCAGCTATGTCGCCCAGGTACGCGCCAACCGCGAGCAGAATATCTTCGAACCGGTACTGCGCGTGCGCACGCACGGCGTCGATACCGACTACACGCTGGACGCCGAGTTTATTCAGGGGCCGGAATATCGCAAAATCAACGCGCTGGGCGAGAAGCTGCGCGGCCTGATTGAAGAAGACGCCTACATCGAGCGCGGCGAACGCCGTCAGCCGGTCGACAGCTTTGAGCAAGCTATCGAATGGCTGGTGAAAGAGTCGCGTCGCGGTCTGTCGGTACAGCGTTATAAAGGTCTTGGCGAGATGAACGCCGAGCAGCTGTGGGAAACCACGATGGATCCAGACAGCCGTCGTATGCTGCGCGTTACCATCAAGGACGCCATCGCCGCCGATCAGCTCTTCACCACGCTGATGGGCGATGCGGTTGAGCCGCGCCGCGCCTTTATCGAAGAGAATGCGCTGAAAGCGGCAAATATCGATATCTAACGATCGACAGACGGCGGATAAAGCCAAAGCGCGGGTGACGGGAACCGAAGAGCAAAGCGTCCCGCGACAGGGATGTCGCGGGCCGAGCGAGCAAGGATGCCTTGAGCGACTTTGCGATCGGTTTCCGTCACCCACGTAGGCACCCTGTCTTCAGACCCTTCCTGACCGGAAGGGTTTTTTTATGCCTGAATCATCACGAAAGTGGTCATTGTGAGCTGAATCGCGCTAGCATTTAAGCCAAACCCCGAATCAACGAGGAAGCTATGGCGATTAAACTGGTTGCAATTGATATGGACGGCACGCTGCTTAACCCGCAGCACGAGATCACCGCTGGCGTAAAATCAGCTATCGATCGCGCGCATAAAAAAGGCGTTGCCGTGGTGCTGGCGACCGGTCGTCCCTACGTAGGGATACAGCGCTACCTGATGGAGCTCGGTCTGGTCGACGAGGGGCAGTACTGCATCAGCTACAACGGCGCGCTGGTGCAGCAGGCAAAAGATGGCGAATGCGTAGCGGAAATTACGCTGGGTTTTGACGACTACCTCTACATCGAACAGCTGTCGCGCGAGCTGGGCGTACATTTCCAGGCGTTCGACAAATCGTCCCTCTATACGCCAAACAAAGATCTCAGCGAATACACCATTCATGAAGCGAGCCTGACCGGTATCCCGGTGCGCTATCGCTCGGTTGAGGAGATGGACCGCGCGACGCGTTTTCCCAAGCTGATGATGATCGATAAACCCGATCTGCTGGATGCCGCTATCCAGCGCCTGCCAGCTAAAGCCCAGCAGACTTACACCATCCTCAAGAGCGCGCCTTACTATCTGGAAATCCTCGATCGTCGGGTCAATAAAGGCCAGGGCGTTAAAATGCTGGCGGAAAAACTCGGTCTGGCGCGCGATGAAGTTATGGCGATCGGTGACCAGGAGAACGACCTGGCGATGATCGAATACGCCGGAATGGGCGTCGCGATGGGCAATGCCATCGACTCTGTTAAGCAGATCGCGCAGTTCGTCACCAAAACCAATATGGAAGATGGCGTCGCGCACGCTATCGAAGAGCTAGTGCTGTAATCCCCTCACGGACGGCGATCCGCCGTCCGACCTCGCATTTTTCGCTTCCTGCTCAGGCCTGCGGGTCTGGGTTGTCTGTTTTGTGATCTTCATTGTAGTACAACTTTGTTTTTGAGTACTACAATCAGCCTCACTCCTTGTTGGCTAAGACGAGCCAGTCACTGAAGGTTGGTCGCACCACATCGACGCGCTGACGCGGTCGAAATGCGCTACGCCGCTACGCCGCGGCATTAAATATAAAACATATAAATCAAAAACTTACTTACCGCTGTTATCCTACTCGACCTGAGGACCTCACGATGAACAACCATCTTCACCTCAGCACTATTAAGAAAATGAACCTGCGCATCATGCCTTTTATCATGGTGCTTTATCTGATCGCCTATATCGACCGCGCCAATATCTCGGTCGCCGCGCTGCAAATGAACGCCGATTTAGCGATGACCGCCGAAATGTACGGCATCGCAGCCGGTATTTTCTATGTCACTTACATCATTTTTGAGGTGCCGAGCAATGTGCTGATGACGCGCGTCGGCGCACGCCGCTGGATCGCGCGCATCATGGTGAGCTGGGGCATTATCGCTGCCGGCATGAGCCTGGTGCAGACGCCAACGCAGCTCTACGTGATGCGCTTTTTGCTTGGGGCGGCGGAGGCTGGCTTTACGCCCGGCATCATTTTTTACCTGAGCTGCTGGTACCCGCGCAGCGACCGCGCCCGCGCGATGTCGCTGTTTTATATCGGCGCGGCGCTGGCGTCGGTCATCGGGCTGCCGCTCTCCGGCAGCCTGCTTAATCTGCACGGTATGCTGGGCGTCGAAGGCTGGCGCTGGCTCTTTCTGCTGGAGGGCATCCCGGCGTTTGTGCTGGGGGTTGTCACCTGGTTTTATCTGGACGATGCGCCAGCCAGGGCGCGCTGGCTGACGGCAGAGCAGCGCAGTTATCTGCAGCAGACGCTGGCGCGCGACGAGCAGCATTCGGCGCTCAACGATCACGACTGGCGCGTAGCGTTGAAAAGCAGGCGCGTCTGGACGCTCAGCCTGCTGTGGCTGCTGCAGGCTTTCGGCACCATCGGCATTACGCTGTTTTTGCCGCTGATTGTGAAAGCCGTGGCGGCGGATCGCAGCAACCTGACCGTTAGCCTGCTGTCGGCGGTGCCTTTCCTGTTCGCCTGCATTTTTATGTATCTTAACGGACGACATTCCGATCGCACCGGCGAACGGGCACGCCATCTCGGCCTGCCGCTGATGGCGTCGGGTATGCTGCTGCTGGCGGCGCTGGCGGTACCGCAACAATGGATGGCCTACCTGTTGCTGGTATTGATGGTGGGTCTGAACTGGGCGATCACCCCGGTCTTCTGGGCGGTCACCACCGAAACGGTATCCGGCGTGGCGGGCGCGGCGTCGGTGGCGCTGATTAATGCGGTGGCAAATATTGCCGGGCTGGGTTTTCCGCCGGTGATGGGACGTATTAAAGACGCCACCAGCAGCTATAACGACGGTCTGCTGATTGTGGCAGGCGCGCTTATCCTCGGCGGCGTGCTGGGGCTGTTCGTCGGGCGTAAACGGTCGATTGAGGGCACCGCCGCGTCGCTGCCGCAGACAAAATCAAAGCTGCATCTTTAACGCTTTTGGCGTAGCGTGTGGGGCAACATTTTTAGTCAGGTTGCCCTATGCGCGAAAAACAGATCACCTTCAGCCCGCGACATCATCAGCTTACCAACAGCAACGTCTGGACCGCCGACAGCCTGTGGCTGGCTTTCGACGTTCGACCGTCGGGCGCCTCCTTTACCAGCGAGACCATTGAACGCGTCAATGTAGAGACCGGCGCGGTTGAGGTGCTTTATCAGGCAACCGACGGCGCGCATGTGGGCGTCGTGACCGTCAGCCCGGATCTGCCGCCGCGCTATCTCTGCATTCATGGACCGGAACATCCTGACGAAACGTGGCATTACGATTTTCATCACCGGCGCGGTGTGATTGTGCAAAACGGCCAGGCGCAGAATCTCGACGCCTGCGATATCACGCCGCCCTTTACGCCCGGCGCGCTGCGCGGCGGCTCGCATGTGCATCTCTACAGCCCTGACGGCTCGCGCATCAGCTTTACCTACAACGATCATGTGATGCATGAAAAAGACCTGAAAGAGGATCTGCGCAACGTCGGCGTTGCGGTGCCGCTGCGCGCGGTCGCGCCGGTCAGGCAGCATCCCCGCGAATATAGCGGCAGCCACTTCAGCGTGTTGATCAGCCGCACTACCGCGACGCCGCGTCCGGGCAGCGACGAGATTAATCGCGCATATGAAGAGGGCTGGATCGGCGCGCGCGGCTATCAGAAGCCGGACGGCAGCTGGCAGCGATGGGCTATCGCCTTTATCGGTGACACGCTCTCCGCCGCCGGTGAAAAACAGCCGGAGGTCTTTGTCGTCGATCTGCCGGAGGCGCTGGAAGATTACGCCATGCCGGGCGACGAACCGCTGGAGGGAACGGAAAGCCGCCTGCCGGCACCGCCCGCTGGCGTGCGGCAGCGTCGCCTGACCTTTACGCGCGGGCTGGCTCAGCAGCCGCGCCACTGGCTACGCAGCGCGCCTGACGGCAGCGCCATCGCCTTTTTAATGGCGGATGAGCAAGAGGTGGTTCAGCTCTGGACGGTGTCGCCCAATGGGGGCGCGCCGCGACAGGTGACGCGGCTGACGCATTCGGTGCAGTCGGCATTTAGCTGGCATCCTCAGGGCGCCGCCGTCGCCTTTATCAGCGATAACCAGATTATGCGCTGCGATATCAGCAGCGGCGCCTGCCAGCCGCTGACCGCCCGCAGCGAACAGCCGCCGAGCGGCGACGCGGTCGTCTGGTCGCCGGACGGAGAAAAGATCGCCTTTATGCGTGAGGTCGATGGCTGGCGACAGCTCTTTACTGTGCTGGCCTGACCGCTGGATAGGGCGCGGCCTGCGCCAGATTCTCCTGCGTGTGGTTCAGCTTTTCGCTCTGAAGGATGCGCTCTCGCGGGGAGTCGATCGATTTGTCTTCGTCGCTGCGCGCGTAATCCCAGGGCAGCAGCAGCGTATCCAGTACGGCGGAGAAGGGCAGATCGATCAGCGCCAGCGGTTTAAGCACCCAGCTGCTGTGATCGTCAACCAGAATATCAGCGCTGGCGCGCGTGCCCGGATAGTAGCCCTGACTCGGGCCGGTATGTGACATTACGCTGGAGCACCCGGTAAGGGTAAAGGTGCAGCAGGCCAGCGCGCCTGCCAGAGGAAATGCTTTTAATAATTTCATCTTCATCGTCCCTTCAACTGTGGCGTTCGCCCCGGCTGAGTTAGCTTATCCGTTAACATCCTCACTCTACGGCGAGGTGCGTTATGTCAGACGAAAGGTCCCCTGAGTGTATGCCACTTCAGCAGAATGGCGAAAAAAATTGCGATTCGCCTCTTGAAAGCGGATTGGGCATACCCATTTTTAAGCTACGGACGCACTCGCTGTCGCCGACAGGGACATCGGGGCGCCGCACAACCTGTCCATGGTGGAAGGTTGCCAAAACTTGCTGAATATCAGGAGTCATTCCATGCGTAATTTTGATCTTGCTCCCCTTTATCGCTCTGCTATCGGTTTTGATCGCTTGTTTAACCTGCTGGAATCCAACCAGAACCAGAGCAATGGTGGTTATCCTCCATACAACGTTGAACTGGTTAGCGAAAACCACTATCGCATCACTATTGCGGTGGCGGGCTTTGCCCAGAACGAACTGGATATTACCGCTCACGACAACGTACTGATCGTACGCGGCGCCCATCCTGAAGAGCAGACCGAGCGTAAATATCTCTATCAGGGGATTGCCGAACGCAACTTCGAGCGCAAATTCCAGCTGGCTGACCACATTGTGGTTCGCGACGCACGCCTGGAAAATGGCCTGTTGAGCATCGATCTGGAACGTATCGTCCCTGAAGAGGCGAAACCGCGCCGGATTGAAATCCTAAACTAATCAGCATCAACGAGAAAAAAACGCCGCTTCTGCGGCGTTTTTGTTTTTCATACTCAGTGCGACAGATGCCAGGCACGCCATTATGGATGGGTGCGCATCGCCAGGCGCTGGCTTATCAGGCCGCCAAAGACATTGACCAGCAAGCCGAAGATAATCACCGCCGCGCCCAGCATCTGCTGCGCCGAAAGCCGTTCGTCCAGCACCAGCGCGGCGCTGAGAATGCCGACGACCGGCACCAGCAGCGACAGCGGCGCCACGCGCCAGGTTTCATAGCGGCTAAGCAGGTTGCCCCAGATGGCGTAGCCGACGATGGTGGCGATAAAGGCAAGATAGATCAGCGCCAGTACGGTTTGCAGCGAGATGTGCGTCAGGCTAAAGAAAATAGCGCTTTCGCCTTCGAAGTACCATGAGCAGGCGAAAAAGGGCAGCACCGGCACCAGCGCGCTCCAGACCACCAGCGACATCACCGGCACCTTGCGGTTGCGCAGAATGATCTTATTGGTGATATTGCCCAGCCCCCACGATAGCGCCGCCGCCAGCGTCAGCATCATGGTCGTCAGCGTGATGCCCGCAGCCGACTGACCCTCCATGCCCGCCGTCGCCAGCATAAACATCCCCAGCGTCGCGATCAGCACGCCTGCGATATGGTTCCAGCGCAGCTTTTCCGCCAGCAGCAGCGCGCCCAGCAAAAGCGTGAAAAACGCCTGCGCCTGCAGCACCAGCGAGGCGAGCCCGGCAGGCATGCCGAGCTTGATGGCAAGAAACAGAAAAGCGAACTGGCCAAAGCTGATGGTCATACCGTAAACCACCAGCCAGCGCAGCGGAATGGCGGGGCGAGAGACAAAAAAGATCGCCGGAAACGCCACCAGGGTAAAGCGCAAACCCGCCAGCAAAAAAGGCGGCATGCCTTGTAAGCCGAGCTTAATCACCACGAAATTGACGCCCCACGCCACCACAACGCAGAGCGCCAGCAACATATCTTTGGCTGACATAACCTTTCCTCTGCCTTCAGGCGCTAACCGCTACCGGCGTGGCGATATCGGCATAGCAGTCTTCACCTACAATATGGCGATAGTCATCTGCATTAAGGGCGATCGATTTTTCCAGCGCGCCAGCGTTAAACCACAGCGTGCCGACGTCGCGCAGACGCGTATCGACGCGCAGTGCCAGCCGGTCATCAAAACTAAACGGTGGCACCGCGCCCATCACGCACTCGGTCAGCGACTGCGCCATCTCAGGCGCAGCGAAGCTCGACTTTTTACCGCCGATAGCGCGCGCCGCGCTTTTGAAATTGATTTTGCAGTCGCCCGGCACAATCGCCAGCAGGAAGCGCGATCCGCCGCCTTCCGGCATCGTGACTTCCAGCACCATCGCCTTCGCCGCCTGGTTAAGCGCATTGCCGCGCAGCGCGCTGATGGTGTCGGTCTGGCCGATCGCCTCATGCTCCACTACGCGATAATCCGCCTTATGCCGATCCAGCAGTGCGGTAATTTTTGAAAAGGTCGTCATCTGTTCTCCTCGTTTTGCAAGGCTGCGCGTCGTCGGGCGTCAGCTCCACGCAATCGCGTGTTTCATTTTTTTATCGGTCAGGCCGAAAAAGAAGCCCATGGTTATGCGGGTATCGCCCTCGACGCGATCGATTTCATGGTAAAAGGCGGGATTAAACAGGTAGATATCGCCGCTGCGCGGCGAGAATTCGCAGGTTTCGCTCTGCGCCACCACGCCGCTCTGGTAGCCCAGCTCGCCTGGCGTTTTGAAACGTTCATCTTCCGGTGCCCATTTTTTATTGAAAATGCGCAGCTCGCCGCCCGCGTTGCACTCCTGCAGGCAGACCACGCAGCTGAGCTGGTGCAGGATCTGCGTCACCGCCAGACCGGTGTCGGCAGCGTCACGCACGATATTGTCGTTGTGCAGCGGATTGGCGACGCCGTTGGCATGGAAGCGCACAATCGATCCGGCGTAGTCGCCCAGCTCCGGCTCATGGGCGGTTTTCAGGCTCTCCAGCTTCAGCGCGTGGCGCACCCACTCATAGATTTGCAGGCGCAGTGCGGCGAGAGAGGGTGGCAGCGCAGGCTCAATGTCGCGCCATTCGGTAAAATAGTTTTCCGGTGCGGCCGTATGTTTCGCCAGATAAGGGCCGAGCGTAGTCAACGCGCCGTTGGGATAGTGCGAAACGCGGATCTTCTCGCGGCAGCGCTGCAAATCTGTTACCACCTCCTGACGCTCCTCATCGGTCAGGAAGTTGCGTAGCACCAGCAGCGGCACGCGCGCCGTGACAATGTCGTCCAGCCAGGTTCTCTCTACATACATGCTGGGATTGATCACGCGTATCTGATTAAAAATGGCCATGATGTTTACTCCCCCAAAGGAATTTCGCGTAGTTCATGGTTAGCCATGCGTCGCCAGCTGGCGGCGTCGCCCAGTGTTGGAACAGGTTCAGATGAAATATAGGTGCAGCGCTCATGCTGCAGTGCGTGCAGCGTAAAATAGTGTGGGTAGGGTGTATCCTGCGGATGCCACTGCCACGCCCATGCGCGTTCACGCGTGACGAAAATCGCATTGCCCGCGCTACCGCCCGGCTCGACCTGAGCCAGCTTGTCGCGCAGGTAGTCGCGCGTAAAGTCGGCGGGGGTAATGCGATCCACCAGATATTCCAGATATTCCGCGGAGTCGAAGCGGGACGCCGCCATGCCGAGGTGAGCGTAAACCTTAGGCATAAAGCCGTTATGCATCATGTACCAGCGCGTACCTGCGCTGTCGCGCAGCAGCGGATGGGAGAACTCCAGCCCCTGGTTTGTACTCAGCGTGGCGTGGCGCACATGCACCGCCAGAAAACGTCCTTTGATACGATCGACATCAATATCGGGCAGCGCGTCGGCAAAAGGGCCGCTGCCGCGCAGCGTACGGATCTCGCCCTCTTCCAGCCATAAACATCCCCAGCCGTTAGGGTGCTCTTTAATCGGGCCATCATGACAGGCGGTTTCCCCGCAGCTCATGGCGCGTGCCGCGTCCAGTACCTGCGCCACGTTGAATTCGCCCTGCGCCAGAATCATTCTGCACACAATAAATTTCCTTCTGAGAGTAGAGATGTCGCGCGTACCAGGTTGTTAAAGACGGCAAGAATATCGTCACGACCGTCGGCGGCCAGGCGCAGCGTGCCGAGAATGCCCGCATGGCGCGTTAAATCAGCATAGAGCGACGAGCGCCGTGAGACCTGCAAACCGGGAAAGGTCAGCGGCGGCAGCAGCGCGCCCTGATGATGTTCCGCAATCCAGCTTTCCGCCTGGCGGAGCTGAGCAGGCTGGCGCAGCCGCAGCTGGCCAACGGCGCGCGGCGGCGCGGCGAAGCGCAGCGCGGGCATCTCGCCGCCCGCTTCAAGCCGAAACGCGATCTCTACCCAGTTGATGCCGGTCGCCTCCTCAACCAGATTCACTACGCCCATGCCGGAAAGGCGAAAACCCATTTCAAGAAAATGCGGCACGCCATCCACCACGATAAAATCGATATGAAAGGCGCCGAGCCGGTAGTCGAAGGTTTCACAGCAGAGCCTCATCAGGCTGGCGAACGCGGGCGGCAGCGGCTCGGCGGCGACGGCGACGTGGCCGGATTCGTAAAAGCTGATCCCGCCCTGCGCGTCGCGATGCCGCTCAATCACTTTCTGGCAGCAGGTCAGGGCGTACGGATGACCTTCATGCACCACGCCCTGCAGCGAATATTCGTCGCCGTCCAGCCAGCTCTCAACGATAAACCCGCTAAAGCTGCGGCCGCCGTAATTCATCGTCTCTTCCAGATTCTGCACGATGCCGGCAAGCCGCTCGGGCGCTTCCACCAGCCAGATCCCCAGCCCGCCGCCGCTGTCCACCGGCTTGATAACACAGGGATAGATCAAGGCCTGGTGGGCATCGAGAATGCTGAGCGGCGAGGCGAAAAAGCGAAACTCCGGCTGCGGAAAGCGCGGCCAGGCTTTTTTCAGCGCCATCCGCTGGGCATATTTATCCAGCGGGATAAAGGTGCGCGGCGCATCGGGCCCGGCCAGAATTTCCCGCACCCGACCGGCGCTGGCGTTGTAAGCCTCGAACCCGGCCAGCACCACGCGCGGATGCTCCAGCAGACCGGCGTGCAGACAGGCCTGCAGCACTTCCCAGGCATTTTCCGGACGATCGAGGCGAAGAATTAGATCAAACGGCAGCGTCAGGCTGAGCGACTGGTAGTCGATAAAATCGCTCATCTCCGCCAGCACGGTAAAGTAGCCGTCGCGCTTCGCCACTTCGCAGTAGGGATTCTGGCCGTCGCGCGTGGCGCCTATTTGCAGGAAGACCTTTCTCATCGCTTCGCCTTACCGGGATCAGCGCCCGGAAATCACTTCGGTCACGGTATCCTGCAGGACGCCGTGGTTAACCTGAATCACCGCCTTGTGCGGATCGAAGCGCAGAACGCGCGACAGCGGATCGGCGCTTTTGCCCTCCAGCAGCGAACTCACCTGGCTGCTGCGCCAGCAGTGGCGCATCTGGGCGAGATCCAGGCCGGAGAGCTGGTTCAGCTGCTGCGTCAGCGCCGCGTCGTCGCGCTCGCCGGAGAGTAGCTGGCGAATCGCCGTTTCATCCAGCGCGATCCGCTGCTGCGTCAGCCAGTTGTGCAGCTGGTTGCCCTGGGCGATAAAGGGGGAGTAGATCATGCAAATCAGTTGGGTCTCATCGAGGCCGAACGCCTCAGCGGCAAAGCGCGCCGCGCGCTGGCGCTGCTGTTCGATAGCCTCGTCATCCTGATAGCGCGCCGCCATCTCGGCGATCAGCGGCTGCGGAAAATCTTTCTGCGCCATCAGCCCCAGCGCAAAGCGCACATATTCGCGGATGCCTTCAGCATAGCTGCGCTGCAGCAGCGTTTCCGCGCGCAGACCGCGAATATGCGCCATCAGCGTCGGGTTGCCGCAGTCCGATTCGGAAAAGCTGAACATCAGCGCGTCGAAGCGAAAGCGCATAAAGTCATTGAGCAACGCCCAGTGCGCGCCAGCTTCGTAAGCGGTGTCCTGATAGATATTGAAGAACAGCGGGTTACGCGTCAGCTGATGCATGATGCGGCGCGCGGGCGTGACGCCCTCTTCGCCGTGAATGGCAGCCGAGTAGCGATCGGCCACGCCGTCGAGCGTCTGTAGAAAGCCGCGAAAGCCCTGATCTTTTTCCGCCGTCGGCGCGTTAAACAGGCGGGAAAGGTGGCGCGCCCAAGCGACATAGGCGGTCTGCTCCTGCGGCGAGTCGCCGGTGATAATCAGGTCCACGCCGCCGTTATAGTGCGCCGCCAGGCCGAACGAATTCACCATGCTGAGGTTGCAGGCGTTGCAGAAGGTCGAGCGCGCGTCGGCGCGAAAGCGGTGGCCGTTCATCAGCACATCGCTGCGGTTTTGCTGGCGCACTGCCTCAGGCAGGGGAAGATGACGTTCAAAAGGGCGGATCTGCTGGCCATCGACGATCAGACTCTCTACGAAGGCGTCATGGTGAATAGCCAGCGCGTGGTAAACGCGGTCGATATTCTCCATCACGCTGTCGCTCATGGCGGCGTGGCGGTTGGTGCTGATGCGCAGGCGAAAGGTGTCGCCGCGCTGCTGCCAGATTAATCCCTGAATATAGCGCACATAGGCCACCATATAGCTGCTGTCTTTACCGCCGCCGTAGGCGAGCAGAATGCGGTTGCGCGAGAGATGCTCGCTATCAGGCAGCGCGGCAAGCAGGCGATGAGAGCACCGTTTAGCGGAATCGATGATTGCGGGCGTCAGATAGCCTTCAATTTCTCTCATCATGGTGGACAGATTATTCATTTCTCGCGTTTTCCTTTGGCTGATAAACTCGGTTAAATGCACGTAACCCGGTGATTTCATGAAAAACAGGCCATTAAGCGGTGTAGCAATGAATGCCTGAACTGAGACGGTCGTCAGGGAACCTGGCGCAGAGAACGGAATGGTTTTGCGTCATAAATAATTAAGAGATGCAGCCTAAAGTACTTTGAATGTACTCTCTTGAATACGCACAGATCAGTACGATATGGGGTGGAACAGATGCCCGGTGAAACGGACGAGCAGGAGAGTCAGAGCAGTCGTTACCGCCAGATAGCCGAGCAGATCAAGCAGGCTATTCGCAGCGGCTCGCTGCTGCCCGACAGCCGGTTGCCCTCAGTGCGCACGCTGGCTACGCAGTACAGCGTCAGCCTGACGACCGCGCTAAAAACGTTACGCACGCTGGAGGATGAGCGCTTTGCGGTGGCGAAACCGAAATCGGGCTTTTTCGTTGCGGCGCGCCTGACGCATAAAGAGGCGCAGCCGTCGCAGTTAGCGCAGCCGCGCCTGGTCGCGCCGCTGGATGAACAGACGGAGATGCATCTGGCGATCCTCGGCTCGGAGTGCCGCGTTCGTCTCGATCTGGCGAACGGCGACAGCTCGCTCTATCCGGTAAAAAAAATCGGGCTGCTGATGCGCCAGATGGGATACAGCAAACCGGCGCTGCTGGGCACGACGGTTAAAGGCACCGGTTACCTGCCGCTGAAGCATGAGATCGCGCGCCGCGCGGTGGAGTACGGCTGTAATATCAGCGCTGACGATATTCTGATCACCAACGGCTGTATTGAGGCGGTATCGCTGTCGCTGCGGGCAACGCTCAAGCCTGGCGACGTAGTGGCGGTGGAGTCACCCTGCTACTTCGTGCTGCTGCAGATGCTGCATAATCTCAACCTGCGCGTCATCGAAGTAGAGGCCGGGCCAGAAGGTTATGTCGACGTCGAAAAGCTTACTGCGCTGTTTCGTCGTAAAGCGGTACAGGCCTTTCTCACCATCAGCAACGTCAACAATCCGCTCGGTAAATCGATTCCCAACGAGCAGAAAGCCTATATCGCTCGTCAGGCCGATGAGAATGATGTGGTTATCGTTGAAGATGATATTTTCGGCGACACCGCCTTCGGCGAACGGCGTCCCTTTCCGATGCGCGCGTTTAGCCCCAACGCCATCCTGTGCAGCGGCTTTTCTAAAACCATCGCGCCCGGCATTCGCATTGGCTGGGTACACAGCGTCAACTACATGCGCAAGATCGCTTCGCTGAAATATACCTCGACCATGGGCACCTCGACGCTGTCGCAGGCGGCGATCGCCGAACTGCTGCGCAGCGGCGGCTATGATGCCCATCTGCGCAAGTTGCGGCGCGAGCTGGCCGGACAGATCCAGAAGATGCGGCAGTCGCTGCTGAGCGAATTCCCGGCGGGCACGCGCGTCTCAGAACCGGAAGGGGGCTATGTGTTGTGGGTAGAGATGCCGCATCGGGCGCTGAACGTGCGCGCGCTGTTTCTCAAGGCGCGTAACGCCGGCATCGGTATCGCGCCGGGCCATATTTTCGCTACCGATCACCGCTACGACCACTGTTTCCGGCTTAACGCCGGGTTTGGCTGGAATAAAGAAGTCGAGCAGGCGATCCGCCAGCTGGCGCAGTGGTGTCGGGAGTCGCTGGTGGAAACGGAAGAGTAGTAAGCTCCGGTCAGGCCGGAGCTTATTCAGGGCAGCCGATCACACCTGCTCCGCAAACGCCTTTTCTACCTCTTCCGCCAGAATCTGCACCGCGCGCTCGATGGTCTCGGCGTCCGGCACATAGTTCATGCGCATGCACTGGTGCGTGTGCGGCCACGCCTGCTCCAGGCCGGGGAAGAAAAAGTGGCCCGGCACCATTAATACGCCGCGCGCCTTCAGCCGCTGGTAGAGCGCCTCGGTGCTGATCGGCAGATCGCGGAACCAGAGCCAGAGGAAAATCGCGCCTTCCGGTTTATGGATCAGGCAGCGTTCTTCCGACAGATAGCGGCGAAGAATCGCGATCGTCTGCGTCACTTTCGCCTGATAGAAGGGCTTAATCACCTCTTCCGACAATCGCAGCAGGTCGCCGCGCTGGATCATCTCGGCGGCGATAGCGGGGCCAATGCTGCCGGGTGCCAGGCTGATAATGCCGTTCATATTGCTGATGGCACCGATAGTCTTTTCGTCGGCGACGATAATGCCGCAGCGTGCGCCGGGCAGACCGAGCTTCGACAGGCTCATGCAGAGAATAATATTGGGATTCCACAGCGGGCGCGCTTCGCTGAAGATAATGCCGGGGAAAGGCACGCCGTAGGCGTTGTCGATCAGCAGCGGCACATCATGCTGCTGCGCCAGCGCGTCAAGCTGCATCAGCTCGTCGTCGGTCACTACGTTGCCGGTCGGATTGGTCGGGCGCGACACGCAGATCAGGCCGATGTCGTCATGCATCGGCAGATGTTCGAAATCGACGTGATATTTAAACTGTCCTTCCGGCAGCAGCTCAATATTGGGTTTCGCGGAAACGAACAACCCTTCATCCAGGCCGGCATCGGCGTAACCCAGATATTCAGGCGCCAGCGGAAAGAGCACGCGCTTTTTGCTGCCGTCGGCGCGGCGACCGGCGAACAGATTAAACAGATAGAAAAAGGCGCTCTGGCTGCCGTTGGTCAGGGCGATGTTCTGTGCGGTTACCGGCCAGCCTAATTCGCTGCTGAGCAGCGTCGCCAACGCATTCAGCAGCGTGGCTTTGCCGCGCGGGCCGTCATAGTTGCAGAGCGCTTCGCTCAGCTTGCCCTCGTCATGCATCTGCTGCAGCAGCTGCTGAAAATAGGCATTCATCGCCGGGATCTGCGCCGGATTGCCGCCGCCGAGCATAATGGTGCCGGGCGTGCGCAGGCCTGCGCCCATATCTTCCATCAGACGTGAGATGCCGGTGTGCTGGGTAAACTTGTCGCCGAACTGAGAAAAAGCCATATAGAAGTTAAAAACGTGTGACGAATGGGAAACCAACGATAACGCCCGCCAGCGGCGGGCGCAATGGAAAGGGCGGATTACTTAAGCACGTCAGGATTGACGCAGTTCTTTTCCACCTTGCCGGTCAGCGCGGCGATCAGGTTCTCTACCGCATCCTGCGCCATACCGTAACGCGTTTCATGGGTAGCGGAGCCGATGTGCGGCAGCGTTACCACGTTAGGCAAAGAGAAGAGCGGCGATGAGGTCAAGGGTTCCTTCTCGAATACGTCCAGGCCCGCCGCGTGGATCGTGCCCTCTTTCAGCGCGGCGATCAGCGCCTCTTCGTCCACCACCGGACCGCGTCCGGCGTTGATCAGGATGGCGCTCGGCTTCATGAGCTTAAGCTGCGCCGCGCTGATCATATGGTGTGTCTGCTCGGTCAGCGGCAGGCTGATGCAGACAAAATCGCTCTCTTTCAGCAGCGTCTCCAGATCGCAGCGCTGCGCGCTGAAGCGAGACTGCGCCTCTTCATGTTCGCGACGCGCGTTATAAAGCACTTTCATCCCGAAGCCAAAGTGCGCACGCTGCGCCAGCGCCATGCCGATGCGGCCCATGCCGAGAATGCCGAGGGTTTTATGGTGCACGTCGACGCCGAATCTGTCTGGCCCGATGCTTTTGTCCCACTGGCCCGCTTTTACCCATGCGTCCAGTTCGGTCACGCGGCGTGCGCTGCTCAGCACCAGCGCCATCATGGTGTCGGCCACCGTTTCGGTCAGCACCGTCGGCGTATGCATCAGCAGCACATGGCGTTGATTGAGCGCGTCGACGTCGAAGTTGTCGTACCCCACAGATACGGTTGAGCAGGCGCGCAGCTTCGGCATCTTCGCCAGCAGTTCGCCGTCGACCTTGCCGCCAGAGCCGATCAGCCCTTCGGCCTGCGCCAGCGCGTCAGCGTGCTGCTGCTGACTCTCCGGCGACAGATCGCGGATTTCGGTTACGCTGAAGTGGGCGTCAAGCCGGGCGCGCAGGTCGTCCGGCAGGCTTTTATACAGAATCACGGATGGTTTCATCGTTCGCTCCCTGTAAAACGTGTGACGGGCGACACACAGGTCGCCCGGAGAAGAGGGTCAGCGCTTACGCTTTCAGGCGTGTTTCGCACCGTGCAGCGGCGGCGTTTTATTTTCGGTCGGCTTGACGATTAACGTCAGCCACACCGATACCAGCAGCGCTGCGCCCATAAAGATATAGGAGGCTGCCGGACTGCCCGTCGCTCCATTAAGATAGCCGACAATCCAGGAACCGACGAACGATCCCAGCGCACCCATGCTGTTGATCAACGCCATCGCGCCGCCGGAGACGTTGCGCGGCAGCATTTCCGGGATGATGGCGAAGAAAGGTCCGTAAGGCGCATACATGGCTCCGCCTGCAATCACCAGCAGCGCGTAAGAGAGCCAGAAATTGCCGCTACCCACCAGATATGAGCCGAGGAATGCCAGCGCGCCGATCAGCAGCAGCGGCCAGACGAAGAGTTTGCGGTTCTGCATTTTGTCCGACGCCCAGGAGACGACGATCATCGCAATGGTCGCCGCCAGATAAGGCACGGCTGACAGCCAGCCCGCTTCCACCATGCCCATCTGCGTGCCGTTGCGCAGAATTGACGGCAGCCACAGCACGAAGCCATAAACGCCGATGCTCCAGGCGAAATATTGCATGCAGAGCAGAATAACGTTGCGGTTGCGGAAGGCCTCGCCGTAGTTGCGTACCGCCTTGATATTCTCCTGCTCTTTTTTCAGCTGGGCGGCCAGCGCGGCTTTCTCTTCATCGCTCATCCAGCGCGACTGCTCCGGCTTATCCTGCACCATAAACCACCAGGCGACAGCCCAGATTACGGCCGGGATCCCTTCGAAGATAAACATCTCGCGCCAGCCGAACGCGTTAATCAGATAGCCGGATACCACCGACATCCAGAGCACCGTGACCGGGTTACCCAGGATCAGGAAGGTATTTGCGCGCGAGCGTTCCGATTTGGTGAACCAGTTACTGATATAAATCAGCATGGCAGGCATAACCGCCGCTTCCACCACGCCGAGTACGAAGCGGATCGCCGCCAGCATCGGGATATTGCTCACTATGCCGGTCAGCGAAGCGCAGACGCCCCACAGCACCAGACACCAGAAAATCAGTTTTTTCACGCTGCGGCGTTCGGCATAAACCGCGCCGGGGATCTGGAAAAAGAAGTAGCCGAGAAAAAAGAGCGCGCCCAGCAGCGAGGACATGCCTTTGGTAATGCCCAGGTCGTCGTTTATGCCGGCGGCAGAGGCGAAGCTAAAGTTTGCGCGATCCAGATACGCCAGACTGTAGGTGATAAACACGATGGGCATGATATACCACCAGCGTTTCGGCGCGATTGTCTGCGTTTTCATGATGTTCTCCTCTGATATTGCGGTTCCGGATGCAGGCTAATAATCGCCTAACTCGCTGCGTGTCGGCAGCCCTTCGCTGTCGCCGATCACCTGAATCGCCAGCGAACCAATTCTGTTGCCGCGCGTAATCGCCTGCGGCAGCGTTTTACCTTCCAGCAGCGCGCTGATCACGCCGACGGCGAAGCCGTCGCCCGCGCCAACGGTGTCCACCACGTTTTCAACGCGGATCGCCTCGACCTGGCCCTGCTCGCCCTGCGCGGTTTTATACCAGGCGCCGTCGCAGCCGGTTTTAATCACCACCGCTTTTACCCCTTTATCCAGGTAGAAATCGGCGATGGCTTCCGGCTGACGATAGCCGGTCAGGATATAGCCCTCTTTTTCGCCCGGCAGCACCCAGTCGGCGTATTCCGCCAGATGATTGAGCTGCTGACGCATCTCCTCTTCGCTGCGCCACAGTACCGGCCGCAAATTGGGATCGAAAGAGATGGTTTTGCCGCGCGCGCGCATCTCTTTCGCGCTGTGCTTCAGCAGCGCCAGCGAGCTGTCGGAGAGCGCCGCGGCGACGCCGCTCAGATGCAGATGGCGCGCGGCGCCGAAGTAGTCGCTGTTAAAATCGTCAACGGAAAGGTGGCTGGCGGCGGAGCCTTTACGAAAATACTCCACCAGCGGATCGGAGCCGTCGTCGACTTTGGATTTCAGCTGAAAACCGGTGGGATAGCGCGCGTCCTTCGTGACCTGACGGTGGTCGACGCCTTCGCTTTCCAGCACCTGGCAAATAAAGCGGCCAAAGCTGTCGTCGCCGACACGGCTTACCCAGCCCACTTTCAGGCCGAGACGCGCCAGCCCGATGGCGACGTTAAGCTCCGCGCCCGCCGCGCGCTTGATAAAGGTTTCGGCGGCGGCGAGATCGCCGGTTTCACGTGCCACGAACATCGCCATCGCTTCGCCGATGGTGACGACGTCCAGCGTGCCGTTATTCAGAGTAGTCATCTTCTCTCCTTACCGAGTGCGCAGCAGGGATACATAGTGGCGAGTTACCGCCAGCAGATCCTCGCCTTCCAGCGGGAATTCGATGCCGCGCGGCGCGTCGTCCGGCAGCTGTCGCAGCAGCTGACGCCAGTCATCTTTCGCTTCGTCCAGCGCCACCGCGCGATAGCTGTCACCGTGCGGTTCGGCGGCTTTGACGTGAATATAGCGCACAAAACGACCAAGCTGCGCCGCCGCCTCCTGCGCGTTCTCCTGCGTCCAGAGCCAGTTGCCCATATCGAAGGTCATCACCACCGGCAGGCTCTCTCGCTCCGCCGCCTGGAAAAAATGCAGCGTAGGCGCGAGCTTGCCGTTAGTGGTTTGATCGTTTTCTACCGCCAGCTCAAGCGGATAGCGTTCACTGAGCGCGCGCAAATCCGCACCGTGCAGGTCACCGTTAAATCCGCCCAGCGCCAGCTTAAGGCGCTGCGCATTCAGCTGCTGAGCTTCTTTAAGGTAGTTCTCCAGCTGGGGATTTAACGCGCCGTCGTCACAAAACAGCGTGTCGGGTACCGAGTAGCTGGCGCGCAGCTGATGTTGCTGAATAGCATGGGCCAGCGCGGGCAGGTTCGCGAGCGTAGCGGCGTCGAAGAGTTCGCGGCGGATTTCGACGCCGTCGGCGCCTGCCTGCTGGATCAGCGGCAGCAACGCTTGCTGACCGCCCAGCGCGGCGACCTGTTGTTGTCCGTAAGCTGCGGTCACCACAACAATTTCAGCGTTCATCGTCACTCCTCAAAAGCGCATTAAGCAAAATTCACAGAGAAAACGTTAATTGGAACCGGTTCCAAAGCAAAGGAGCAGAGGCTGAAACTATGATCGTGCTCACGAAGCGAGCACGAGAAAGGAGGAAAAAAGGGGGATCAGGGAAGCGGCTGGCTGGAGCCGCGCACCACCAGTTCACCGGAAAAAACCTGCTCTCCGGCAGGCCCGGCATTGCCTTCAATGCGGGCGATCAGTCGCTCCAGCGCCGCATAGCCAATTTGCCAGGTAGGCTGTCTGAGCGTGGTAATGCCGACGCCCGCCAGCGCGGCCCACTCCAGCTCGTCGAAGCCGAGCAGCCCGATATTTTCGCCCCAGCGCAGGCCGACGCGCTGCATAGCGCGCGCAACCTGCAGCGTCATCGCGCCGTTCGCCACCATCACCGCCGCGCGTTTTCCGCGCTGACGCTGTGCGTAGTCGAGCAGCAGCGCATCCAGCGCCGCGGGCTGATGCTGCGGCACCTCCGCGTTTTCATGCGCAATCTGCGGCCAGGCGGCGAGCCGCTGGCGGAAAGCCTGCAGGCGTTCGCGGCGCGTGTTGACGCTGCCCAGCGGCTCGCTCAAAAACAGCAGCGCCTCATAGCCGTTGTCGAGCAGATGCTGCGTGGCGATCTCGGCAGCTTCGGCGTTATTCAGGCCGACCACATCGCAGGCGAAGTCGGGGATTTTTCGATCGATCAGCACCATTGGCAGCAGCGACTGCTGCAGACGGCTCAGTGCTTCTTCGCGCATGCCGACGGCATTTACCACCACGCCCTCGACCTGATAGCTGCTCAGCAGCTGAAGATAGTGCTGCTCCAGATCCACTTCATTGTTGGTGTTGCACATCAGCAGCGTAAAGCCGCGTTCGCGGCAGGCGGCCTCGATACCGCACATGACGTCGACCGAATAGGGATTGGTGATATCCGCGATAATCAGCCCGATCAGACGCGTGCGGCCGCGCTTCAGCCCGCGCGCCATCTGGCTGGGACGGTAGTCGAGCTCGGCTATCGCCTGCTCAATACGGGCTTTTAAATCAGCGGAAAGAAGATGCTGCTCACCATTGAGATAGCGAGAGACGCTGGTTTTACCGGTTCGCGCGCTGCGAGCGACATCGCTGATGGTGGCGCGAGGCGGTCTGTTCTTCATGTCGATACCTGTAAAAAGAGAAACAGGCAGAGACTAGCACAGCCGCTGGCCGTCGCAAAAAGGGCGATCAGCGCGCCGCGCTGTCCAGCCAGGGCTGACGCAGCAGCTGCAGCTGGTCCAGCGGCGCGCCATTAAGCATCTGCACTACCATATCGGCGAGCTGCTCGCCGGTTTCGCGGTCCGAGGCCTGGCGGATTGCGATGACCGGCGCCTCGACGATCGCTTCGCGCGGCAAGCCCTCCCAGGCATACAGGCGAACCGCCTCACTACCGTAAAGCCGGTTCGCCTGCTGTACCGCCAGCGCCGCGCCTTCCGCCAGCGCGCTGCTGTCGGCGATAATCGCCTGAAGCGGCTTCCCCTGCGCCAGCCAGGCGGCGCACTGCTGATAGCCGGCGCGGCGCGACGGCGGCACAGCCACCATATCGACAGGCGTGACGGTGCCCATGGCGTCGAGAAAGCCCTGGCGGCGGTCGCGGACGAAGGTCGTCGCCTCATCGCTGCCCAGCCAGGCGATACGCGTCAGTCCCTGTTGCAGGCAGGCTTCCACCGCCAGGCGCGAGCCGAGGTGATTATCGACGTCAAGCCAGGCGTAGGGCTGCGGCAGGTCGCTGCGACCGAGCGCCAGAAAGCGAAAGTTTTTTTGCTGCAGGCTCAGCAGGCGTTCATCCTGCGGAAGGGTGTGGGTGACGATCAGCGCATCCAGCACCCGGCTACGCAGCAGTCGGGTCAGGGTGCGCGGCCCGTCCTGGGGCTTATCGACGAGCAGCAGCAGGTCGATCTCCAGCTGCGCAAGGCGCTGATCGAACGTCAGCAGCATTTCGCTGAAACGGCAGTCGCTGACAGGCGACGTACTCGCGGGAAAGACTAAACCCACCGCATTGGCGCGGCCGGTTTTCAGACGGCGTGCGGCAGAATTGGGACGATAGCCGCGCCGCTGCGCTTCTGCTTCGACACGTTTGCGGGTCTCCTCCGCCACATCCTCATAGCCGTTTAATGCCCGGCTAACCGTGGTGACGGACAACCCTAATTCGCTGGCGATGGCCTTTAGTGACATGCTGGACGACTCGCTGAACACGTTTATTTTCACGCTAACATAAAGTCTGTTTTGGCACTACAGAATGCATGTCGGCTGAGCGCTTTTGTCGAAATAAGCGCGTAAAAATGCCAGAAAAATAGCAGAGTGATAAAAGGCGCCCCATTGCGGGGCGCTTTCGCATCAGCCAGTGGGGCTGAGGGTGATTTCCACGCGGCGGTTTTGCGCCTTGCCTGCCTCGGTGCTGTTGGTGGCAACCGGGTTATCAGGTCCCAGCCCCTGCGTGCGCAGACGGCCCGCCGCGACGCCCTGCGTAATCAACGCGCTGGCGACGCTCTCCGCACGCTGCTGAGAGAGACGCATATTCAGCGCGCGCGAGCCGGTGCTGTCGGTATAGCCCACCACGTTTACCGCGGTTTTCGGATACTCTTTTAGTACCATGGCGACGCCGGTCAGCGTATTGGCGCCCGCCGCTTTCAGGCTGCTGCTGCTGGAGTCGAAGGTGACGTTATTGGGCATATTGAGCACAATATTATCGCCCTGGCGCGTCACGCTGACGCCGGTGCCGCGCATTTTTTCACGCAGCTTGGCTTCCTGCACATCCATGTAGTAGCCGATGCCGCCGCCCAGCGCCGCGCCGGACGCTGCGCCAATCAGGGCGCCCTTGCCGCGATCTTTTTTCGATGAGGAGAGAACGCCGACGCCGGCGCCCATTAACGCGCCGATTCCCGCGCCGATGCCCGATTTACCGGCCTGCGATTCGTTGGTGTATGGATTAACGGTACAACCTGACAGCGCAAGGCTGCCGCTCAGTAACAGGCAAAGCGTAAGTGATTTTTTATACATGCTCATTCCCTAAATCAAATAAAGACATAACGTCTTTTAAGCGGCGAGATTATGCCGCTTATAATCAGAGAAAGGGTGAGGGAAACTCTTATTTTGCTGAGGTTAAGCGTTAAAGATTGTCAGGATGGCAAAAACAGTCTGTCTGATGATCGCTAATCAGCCCGCAGGCCTGCATAAACGAATAACAGATTGTCGGGCCGACGAATTTAAACCCACGCTGCTTTAACGCCTTCGACAGCGCTATGGCCTGGTCTGACGTCGTAGGCGCTTCTTTATAATGTGCGAAGTGGTGCACAATCGTTTGGTTATCGACAAACCCCCACACGAAACGCGCAAAATCCTCTCCTTTCGCCTCCATTGCCAGGTAAGCGCGCGCGTTAGTGATAACAGCGGCGAGTTTGCCGCGATGGCGTATCAGGCCGCTGTCCATCATCAGGCACGCCAGATCGTCTTCATCCATTAAACCCACCGTCTGAGGATCGAAGGCGTGAAAAGCGCGACGATAGTTTTCGCGTTTTTTCAGCACGGTAATCCAGGAAAGGCCGGCCTGCTGACCTTCCAGACAGAGCATTTCAAACAGCGCCTGCTTATTGGTTTGCGCAATGCCCCACTCCCGATCGTGGTAGGCCAGGTAAAGCGGGTCCTGAGTGACCCAGCCGCATCGTTGCATGTTCAGTATCCCGAAGAAGAGAAAATTTTATGGCGACGCTTGATCTTACGTTCAGCCGGTTAATAGTTATACAGCAGGCGCGATAAAACAGCCCCTTAATAGCGCCGAGTGTTCTCTTCAGCGTCGTCTGGAGTTTTTCATGTTGCAGAAAAGTCAGTGTGCCAGCCAGCGCCTTGCGGCGTTGGGGCTGAGTAGTGCGTTGCTTTTTTGTTCTGCAACGCCCCTGTTTGCCTGGAGCAGCGAGACGTTGTCATCAACGGATGACGGCGCGCGCACGCGTCCCGATTACAACACTATCCTTGCTGAAAAAATTTCCCGAAATCACCTGATTGTCGGTAACGATGCCGATATGAATTTCCTGGACGCGGCGCTGAACCCGACTCAGGGGGCGTTCACGCTGCGCGTCGAGCCTGTGCCGACCGGCAAGCGCTACAGCGCGGGCTGGGATATGCCGCTGGGCGCTTCGCTGACCACCGGACCGGTGGCACAGTATGCGACAGCGCTTGCGCCGCTCAGCTGTCCGCAGTGCGATTTTAGCCGCGACGCCGTAGCGACGCTGGGCTGGCGCGTTGATTCCCGGCTGGGCTGGATCGCGCCCTACGCGCAGCTTAGCTATAGCTACCAGCCGGGCGAAAGCTTTACAGGCGAGGCGCGCGATCGCCTGCCGGATGACGCGGCCGCACGCGAAGAGAGCCGGCTGGACGTCAGTGTCGGCGCAAATATACCGTTAAATCAGAATGTTGCAGCCTTTGCAGCCTTTTCGCAAAGCAGCGCCATTAACAATGGGGAGGAGTTGATTTACAGCCTTGGCGTCAGCGCCAGCTTTTAGTCCGGGGCATAAAATGAGAAAGGGCGAGCAGGCAGCGCCATATAATAAGCGCGCTAATCAAAAAAGTGGTGATAAAATGCGCGAAAATCTCTCAATACTTGGCCGTGAATGCGCGGCTTTTTTATTTGCAACACTCTTCATTGTGCTGATGATGTCGGCTATCTATATCGACGTTAACTGGATGAACAATGCCGTGCACGAGACCTCGCTGACGGAGACGCTACAGGAGATCATGCTCGCCTCCATCGCGGTGATGTTCTTCTGGTCGGCGTACAGGCGTCCCGACCTGCGCGGTGCGCTTATCCTGATCGGTGGCTTCTACAGCTGTATGTTGATCCGCGAGCTGGACTTTGTGTTCGACGTGATTAAGCACGGCAGCTGGGTATGGTTCGCGCTGGCGACCACTGCCGCCTGTCTGGCGCTGGCGCTGCGTTCGCCGCGCGGCACGCTGGACGGGCTGGTCGCTTTCATGACGGATCGCTGTTGGCTGATGACCGTCAGCGGCATGCTAATCGTACTGGTGTTCTCCCGCCTGTTCGGCATGCATCAGCTCTGGCAGCACCTGATGCTGGATGGTTACAACCGCGTGGTGAAAAACATCGCGGAAGAGGGCACCGAGCTGCTGGGCTACAGCCTCTGCTGGCTCGCCTCTACGCGCTATCTGTGGCAAACGCGTCCGGCGCGCATCAGGGCAGCGGCTGCTGAGCGGCTGCAGACGCCGCTTTCCACCAGGACCGCTTCATCCTCCTCGTAACATGCGCCTTTTTTGGCGATCCAGGGCGCTAAAAAAGGTACAATAGAGACTTGTGCGCCGGTGCTCTGCCGGCGCAACGTGCAGGTCAACGTCAGGTTTCATCATGTCAGTCAAAATACTTACTTCTACGCTTATTGGCCTGGATGCCTTTCGTCAGGATCCACGCCAGGCGCTGCAGCAGGCGGAAAACGGCACGCTGGCGGTGCTGGATAATTACGTTCCGGCATTTTACGCCGTGGCGCCCGAGCGGCTGGCGCATCTGCTGGCGCTGGAGGCGGCGACGCAGCAGCCCAGCGATGTGACGCTGGATGACAGTTTATATGACGACCTGCCAGCCGCCTTGCCGACGCCGGTCGGCAAGTTTGCCATGTATTCAGGCTGGCAGCCCGACGCCGACTTTCAGCGCCAGGCCGCTATCTGGGGCGTGGCGCTGAGCGAGCCGGTCACGCCTGCCGAGCTGGCCGCCTTTATTGCCTACTGGCAGGCGGAAGGCCGCCTGTTTCACCATGTGCAGTGGCAGCAGAAGCTGGCGCGCAGCGTGCAGATGAACCGCGCCGCCAGCGGCGGCCAGCCAAAACGCGACATTACGCAAATCAGCAATACTGATTACAACATTCCCGATGGGTTCCGAGGTGAGTAATGAAAACGCCGACCGATCTGTTCAGCCGTTTGAAAAAGATGATGCCCGCCAACGTACAGCCGAAGTTCACCAGCGGTGAAGAGCTGCTGGCCTGGAACCAGGAGCAGGGGCGCCTGCGTTCGGAATCTATCGTGCGTGAAAACCGCGCGATGAAAATGCAGCGCGTAATGGGGCGATCCGGCATTCGCGAGCTGCATATGAACTGCTCGTTCGATAACTATCGCGTCGAGAACGAAGGCCAGCGCAGAGCGCTGACAATGGCGCGTCAGTATGCGGACGATTTTGAGGGCAGCATCGCCAGCTTCGTTTTTTCTGGCCGTCCGGGCACCGGCAAAAACCACCTGGCGGCGGCTATCGGCAACGATCTTATCCTGCGCGGTAAAAGCGTGCTGATCGTGACCGTCGCGGACCTGATGTCCAGCATGAAAGGGACCTTTAGCGGCGGCAGCGACATTACCGAAGAGCGACTGCTGCAGGATCTCAGCACCGTCGATCTGCTGGTGATTGACGAGATCGGCATGCAGAGCGAATCGCGCTATGAAAAGGTGATTATCAACCAGATCGTCGATCGCCGCTCATCCTCGAAACGCCCGACCGGTATGCTCTCTAACCTCGATCCCGCAGGCATGAATACCCTGCTGGGCGAACGCGTAATGGACCGCATGCGTCTCGGCAACAGCATGTGGGTGCGCTTCGACTGGGAAAGTTATCGCAGCCGCGTGCGCGGCGACGAATATTAATCTTCTCTTTTTTGTAGAAAACCGGGCGCGACCCGGTTTTTTTACGCCTTTCGCATTGTGCTGCGACTTGTGTGAAACAGCGCGCAAAAGTGCCAGATAAGGCATGACAATGGGCTGTTACACTGAAAGATACGTTGCCTGTCAGATGAGCGCTATAAAGAACATGAGTAAAGGCCCAGCACTACTCAGACTTAACAATCAGAAGCGCGTGATGACGCAGCTCCGCCGGTTGCGCGTTACCTCGCGTCAGGATTTAGCCCATATATTGTCGCTCAGCAAAAATACGGTTTCGCTGATCGTGGATGAACTGCTGGAAAAGTCGCTGCTTCGGGAGATAGGGCCGATCAGCGTGGCTGCCGCCGGACGGCCGAAGATTGAGATCGCTCTCTGTCCGGAAAAGTTAAAAAGCGCAGGCATTATGGTGGAGCGCAACGCGATTTACTGGCGCGTCTGCGACTACTTTTCGCAGGTAATGGTGGAACAGACGCGTCGCGTCGATACCACGAACCCTAAAAAGCTGCTGGATGAGGTGGCGAACCTGTGCAGCGACCTGGCGGAGAAGCATCCGCAACTGCTGGGCATCGGGCTGGGCTTTCCCGGCATTGTTGATCCAGAGCGCGGCTGGATGCATCTTTCAAGCCAGCTCGGCTGGCAGGATGTCGATCTGCTGACGCCGGTCAGACAAAAGGTGGGTTTGCCGCTGCGCGTGATGAATAACGTCAAGGCGTCGGCGCTGCTGGCGGTTCAGCAGCTTGGGTTGAAAACAGAAAGCAGCCACTTCTATTTGCGTATTGCCGAAGGAACAGGCGGCGCGCTGGTGCAGCAGGGCGAGGTAGTGACCGGCCACAGCTGGACCGCGGGCGAGGCGGGGCATCTTAATGTGCAGCCGGACGGCCCGCGCTGTCGCTGTGGACGTCAGGGATGCGTTGAGGCGCTGATTAGCAAGCCGGCAATAGAGCAGCAGCTGGCGCAGCGTCGTCCCGGTTTAAGCTGGCAGACGCGCAATGAGGCGCCAAAGGTTGTGGATGAGGTGATGCAGCAGGCGGGCAGCTTCCTCGCCAGAGCGATCGGCCAGATTATTTTGCTGCTGAACCCGGCCAGCGTCATTATCGACGCGCCCTGGAATACGCACACGCTGTTTTGCGACACGGTGCGCAAACGTATCGAAACCAGTACGCCCGCCTTCACCTTCCAGAACACGGCGCTGCATTTTTTGCAGACGCGTCTCGATCCGGCTGTGGGGCTGTCGCTGGCGGTGATTGAACAGTTTGAACAGAGGCAGGATTAGAGGGCGGAAGAGGCTGACTGCAGGTTTGGATGTAGGTGGCGGGGAGCGATCGCAATGTTACTCAGGGCTTCCTTGCCCGCTCGTCCCGCGACGCTCCTGTCGCGGGACGCTTTGCTCTTCGCTCCCCGTCGCCTGCGTATCGGCTTTGTCAGCCGTTTGCTGCGGTTACTGCGCGGCGGCTACCGGCGTCGCTGCCAGGGCGCTGTTCGCCGCTGGCGTCATCGGCGTGTAGTCGAGCTGCAGTACGCGGCTGGTTTCCGACAGCTCTTTCTCTGTCGCCGCCACGTTGCCGTTCAGCTTCTGACCGTAAGAAGGGATGATCTCCTTCAGCTTGCTCTGCCAGGCGTCAGACGCCACTTTGTCTTTAAAGACTTTTTCCATCAGCGTCAGCATGATAGGCGCAGCGGTTGATGCGCCCGGCGAAGCGCCCAGCAGCGCGGCGATAGAGCCGTCTTTCGATGCGACCACTTCAGTGCCGAGACGCAGCACGCCGCCTTTCTCCGCATCTTTCTTGATGATCTGCACGCGCTGGCCTGCAATCGCCAGACGCCAGTCCTCTTTCTTCGCCTCAGGGAAGTACTCTTTCAGCGCCGCGAAGCGATCGTCGTCCGACAGCATCAGCTGGCCAATCAGGTATTTCACCAGATCGAAGTTATCCAGGCCGACATGCACCATCGGCATGAAGTTGGAGGTAGTGGTCGCGCTGAACATATCCCACAGCGAACCATTTTTCAGGTACTTGGTAGAGAAGGTCGCGAAAGGTCCAAACAGCAGCACGCGCTTGCCGTCGAGCATACGGGTATCAAGGTGCGGCACCGACATCGGCGGCGCGCCAACAGAGGCCTTACCGTACACTTTCGCCAGGTGACGCTGCACCACGGCCGGGTTATCGGTGACAAGGAACTCGCCGCCTACCGGGAAGCCAGCGTAGTTATCCGCTTCCGGAATGCCTGACTTTTGCAGCAGCGGCAGCGCCGCACCGCCTGCGCCGATAAACACGAACTTCGCGTGCACCACATGCTCGGCGTTGTTGTTGTGCAGATCGGCGATGGTCACGTTCCAGCCGCCATTATCGGCGCGTTTGATATCGCGCACTTCGTGGCCGGTCTCCAGCGAGAAGCGATCGCTTTTCTGAAGCGAAGCCACCAGCTGACGCGTGATTTCGCCGAAATTAACGTCGGTGCCGATAGGAATACGCGTTGCCGCGACTTTTTGCTTAGGATCGCGGCCTTCCATTACCAGCGGGATCCACTTCTCAATCTGCGCGTGGTCTTCTGAATATTCCATGCCGCGGAACAGCGTGCTTTTCTGCAGCGCTTCATAACGCTTATGCAGGAAGTTGACGTTATCGTCTCCCCATACAAAGCTCATATGCGGCGTGCTGTTAATAAAGCTTTTCGGGTTGGTCAATACGCCGCGGTTTACCTGGTAAGTCCAGAACTGGCGGGAAATCTGAAAAGATTCATTAATTTCGACAGCCTTGCTGATATCGATGCTGCCGTCATCTTTTTCCGGGGTGTAGTTCATTTCCGCCAGCGCGGAATGGCCGGTGCCTGCGTTATTCCAGCCGTTGGAGCTCTCTTCAGCGACTTTATCGAGACGCTCAACCATCTCAATATTCCACTGTGGCTCCAGTTCCTGCAAATAGGTTCCCAGTGTGGCACTCATTACGCCGCCGCCAATCAGCATGACGTCGACATTTTTCTGCTCGTCGGCCCAGGCCGCGTGTTGCGCGACCAGCAGCGGCGCGCAGAGAGCCAGAAGTTGTACAATTTTACGCATGAAAAACTTCTCCAACGGCTATCTGTCGATAACCGGCAAGTGACACCGCGCGCCTTCTGCGGAGGCGCTGCGATCTCCATTCAAATTTCAACTCACATCCAGCACGAGCGGTAGTGTGTTAAGTTACAGTTAAAAGCGCGGCGGAATATAACATTCGCAACACATGTTTTAAAAAGAATTACAAATATTGTAACTATTGTAACTTTTGAAAGCGGAAAAAAGCGGAGAAGCAAACGGGCTTATTTAACAGGCAGGGTAAGAGAGAAAAAACAATATTAACCACAAGGCTAAACCGCCCGGCTGCAATAAATAGCGGTTTATTTTATGTCAGCGCGCGGCTTAGCCTTGATAAATCAGCGGTCATTTTACATCACGCTTTCACCATGATGCTGTCGATACTCCTTCGGCGTGGTGGCATAGCTTTTCTTAAATACCGAATAAAAATACTGCAGTGAAGGGTAGCCGCACATCTGAGAAATTTCGTTGATGTTCAGAGAGGAGGAGGCCAGCAGCTCGCGCGCTTTTTCCAGCTTCTCGCGGTGGATCATGGCGTGAATAGTATCGCCGGTTTCATCGCGGAAACGTTTCTCCAGGTTAGAACGCGACAGGCCGATGGCGTCCAGCACCTGCTCCACCTTGATGCCTTTACAGGCGTTGAAGCGAATATAGTGCATGGCCTGAATCACGGCCGGATCGCGCAGCGAGCGGAAGTCGGTGGAGCGGCGTGCAATCACCTTAATCGGCGGCACCAGAATGCGCTGGAGCGGCAGCGGCTGCTTGTCCAGCAGGCGATGAAGCAATTTGGCGGCCTGATAGCCCATCTGCCGCGTGCCCTGCGCCACCGACGAGAGCGCCACGCGCGACAGATAGCGCGTCAGCTCTTCGTTATCGATGCCGATAACGCTTAGCTTTTCCGGCACCGGGATTTTGAGATATTCGCAGGCCTGCAGCAGATGGCGCGCGCGCGCGTCGGTGACGGCGATAATGCCCGTCTGCTGGGGCAGGGTTTGCAGCCAGTCGGCCAGTCGGTTCTGCGCGTGCTGCCAGTTTTCCGGCGCGGTATTCATGCCCTGATAAACCACGCCCTGATAGCGCTCGCGCTGCACCAGCTGACGAAATGCGTGTTCGCGCTCCTGCGCCCAGCGCTTGCCGCTGGAGGCGGGCAGCCCGTAAAAGGCGAAACGGTTAATGCCCTTCTCTTTAAGGTGAAGAAAGGCGCTCTCTACCAGCGCCGCGTTGTCGGTGGCGATATAGTGCACCGGCGGATAATCCTGCTGGCGATGGTAAGAGCCGCCGACGCCGACAATCGGCACCTCGACGTTCGCCAGCAGCCGCTCGATAGAGCTGTCGTCATAGTCGGCGATTACGCCATCGCCCAGCCATTCCCGGATATTATCGATGCGGCAGCGAAAATCCTCTTCGATAAAAATATCCCAGTCGGTCTGCGACGCCTGTAAATATTCGCCGACCCCCTCCACCACCTGGCGGTCATAGACTTTATTGGCATTGAACAGCAACGTAATGCGATAGCGTTTTTCATGCATAGTGGCGCGCTCTCCTGAATCCCAGCGCAATGCATAGCATGGCCGGATGAACAGCAGAAATTGTTTGCGCCAGGTTGTGATCGTCGACGCGATTACACCCGGCGGCGTGTGGCGGTGTCCATCCACACCGCCAGCAGCAAAATTGCTCCTTTAACGATGTACTGCCAGAAGGTGGGCACATCCATCATGCTCATGCCGTTATCCAGCGAGGCCATAATAAAGGCGCCCATCACCGCGCCCGCGACCGAACCCACGCCGCCCGCCAGACTGGTGCCACCGATCACGCAGGCGGCAATCGCATCCAGTTCGGCGATATTGCCCGCCGATGGCGAGCCAGCGCCGAGGCGCGAACTCAGGATCAAGCCGGCGATCGCCACCATCACGCCGTTGATGGCGAATACCGCCAGCTTGGTGCGCGCCACGTTAATGCCCGACAGCCGCGCGGCGTCCAGGTTGCCGCCGATAGCATAGATACGACGGCCAAAAGCGGTGCGCGTCGCCATAAACATACCGCCCAGCAGCAGCAAAGCCAGCAGCAGTACCGGCGTCGGCACGCCGCGATAATCATTCAACAGCCAGATCGCGCCCAGCACCAGGACGGCGGTCAGCGCCTGACGCGCCACCGTACTGCCGGCAGCGGACTGAGTCAGACCGAGCTGCTGACGGCGCAGCCGCAGCCGCCACTGCCACAGCATAAAGAGCGCCAGCCCGGCGATGCCGAAACCGAAGCCGACGCCGTCGGAGAGATAGCTCTGCCCGATCTGTGACATCGCAGGCGTGGTCGGCGCAACCGTTGTGCCGTTGGTGATCCCCACCAGAATGCCGCGGAACGCCAGCATTCCGGCCAGCGTGACGATAAACGACGGCACTTTGCGGTAGGCGACCCACCAGCCGTTCCAGGTGCCCAGCAGCAGCCCCATCAGCAGCGTCACCGCTATCGTCAGCGGCAGCGGCCAGCCGAGCCAGACGTCGAAAATCGCCGCCGCGCCGCCCAGCAGGCCCATCATCGATCCAACCGACAGATCGATCTCCGCTGAAATAATCACGAACACCATGCCGACCGCCAGAATTCCGGTGATCGCGGTCTGACGCAGCAGGTTAGAGACATTGCGCGGGCTGAGCCAGGCGCCGTCGGTGGTCCAGGTAAAAAACAGGGCGATAACCACAATTGCGCCCAGCATTACCAGCACCTGTAGATTAGGCAGCGAGAATTTACCCGGCGACGGCGCGCCCGGCAGCGTGCCCTGACGACTTTCGGTTTTAAGCATAATGTTCACTCCGCAGGGCCGCTTCCATAACTTGCTCCTGAGTCAGGTTGTTATTAATCAGATCGGCTTTGATCCGCCCTTCATGCATCACCAGAACACGATCGCTCAGGCCCAGCACTTCAGGGAGTTCAGATGAGATAACGATCACGGCGATCCCCTGCTGCACCAGACTGTTGATCAGCAGATAGATCTCCTGACGCGCGCCCACGTCGATGCCGCGCGTCGGTTCGTCGAGGATAAGAATTTGCGGGTTCAGCAGCAGACATTTGGCGATAATCGCTTTTTGCTGGTTGCCGCCGCTCAGTCGGCCGATCGCCAGCTCCGGCGAAGAGGTTTTGACCCGCAGTCGCGCGATCGACGCGTTAATAACGTGCTGCTCGCGCGTCTCATCAAGCGGCGCAAAGCGGTGGCTGAACTGGTCCAGCGCCGCCAGGGTAATATTTTTCCCGACGCCCATCAGCGGCACGATGCCATCTTTTTTGCGGTCCTCCGGCACCATCGCGATGCCCTGCGCAATCGCCTGCTGGCAGTCGCGGATCTGCACCTTTTTTTCGTTTATCCAGATATCGCCCTGCCAGCGGCCGGGCCAGACGCCAAACAGGCACTGGACTGTTTCGGTGCGGCCCGCGCCGACCAGCCCGGCAATGCCGAGGATTTCGCCACGCTTCAGGCTGAAGGAGACATCGTTGACGCGGCGCACCTGACGGTTAACCGGATGCCAGGCGGTCAGATGTTCGACGCGCAGCACCGTTTCGCCGATAGTGTGTCGCTGATGCGGATAGAGCGCGGTCAGCTCGCGTCCCACCATCATGGTGATGATGTCATCCTCGCTGAGTCCGGCGGCTGGCCGGGTGGCAATATGCTTGCCGTCGCGGATCACGCAGATGGTATCGGAGATCGCTTTGACCTCGTTCAGCTTGTGCGAGATATAGATGCAGGCGATGCCGTGATCGCGCAGGTTGTGAATAATGCTCAGCAGCACTTCGGTTTCACGCTCGGTAAGCGAAGAGGTCGGCTCATCAAGGATCAGCAGCCGCACCTGCTTGTTCAGCGCGCGGGCGATCTCGACCAGCTGCTGCTGTCCCAGCCCCAGGTCGCCGACCCGGGCGTCGGGCGAGACGTCGAGCTTCACCCGCGCCAGCAGCTGCTGGCAGCGCAGCGTCATGGTTTCGTCATCGACAATGCCGAAGCGGCCCAGCTCCGCGCCGAGAAAGATGTTCTCCATCACCGTCAGCTGGCGCACCAGCGCCAGCTCCTGATGGATAATCACAATGCCCTTGCGTTCGGTATCGCGAATGGTCTGCGCCTGAATCTTCTCCCCGGCGAACTGGATCTCTCCATCGAACTCGCCGTGTGGGTAAAGCCCGCACAGGATTTTCATCAGCGTGGATTTACCCGAGCCGTTTTCGCCACACAGCGACATCACTTCGCCGCTCTCCAGCCGCAGGCTGACGTTATCCAGCGCCTTCACCGCGCCGAAACGCTTGGTGATATTGTTCATTTCCAGCAGCATCGATCTCTCCTCTTCGCGGCGCGCGCGCTCAGAGCTCGCTCTGTTTATGGAAACCGTCTTTCACCACGGTGCTTTCGATATTCTCTTTATTGACCTGAATCGGCGTCAGCAGGCGAGAGGGCACCTCTTTCAGGCCGTTGTTCAGCTTGCCGTTGCTGGCGGGCGTTTTGCCGTTGCCCAGCTCAATAGCGATATTGGCGGCTTCGGTGGCGAGCTGGGTGATGGGTTTATAGACGGTCATGGTTTGCGTGCCGTTAATAATGCGCTTGATGGCGGCGAGATCGGCGTCCTGGCCGGAGATGGCGACTTTGCCCGCCAGTCCCTGAGCGCTCAGCGCCTGAATCGCGCCGCCTGCGGTGGCGTCGTTGGAGGCGACCACGGCGTCGATATGGTTGCTGTTGGCGGTCAGGGCGTTTTCCATTATTTTCAGCGCGTTTTCCGGCAGCCAGGCGTCGACCCACTGATCGCCCACTATTTTAATGCTGCCGTTGTCGATGTAGGGTTTTAACACCTTCATCTGACCGGCGCGGAACAGGTGCGCGTTATTATCCACCGGCGAGCCGCCCATCAGGAAATAGTTTCCTTTCGGCACCTGCTTAACAATACTTTCCGCCTGAAGTTCGCCGACTTTCTCATTATCAAACGATATATAAAAATCGATATCCGCGTTATTTATCATGCGGTCATAGGCCAGCACTTTAATCCCTTCGCGTTTCGCCTCGGCGACGACGTTGCTTAATACCTGGCCGTTATAAGGAATGATCACCAGCACATCGACGCCGCGGTTGATCATATTTTCAATTTGCGACATTTGCGTCTCTTCATTGCCGTTGGCCGACTGCACGAACACTTTCGCGCCCTGCGTCTCCGCCTGCCTGACGAAGATGTCGCGGTCTTTTTGCCAGCGCTCAAGGCGCAGGTCGTCAATCGCCATACCGATCTTTACTTCTTTCGCTATGCCGGCATGAGTGAAGAGCGCCAGCGCGGCGCAGGCGGCTAACAGCGTAAGTTTCATTTTCATGATTTTTATCCTGTAGGTAGAGGCTGTTGTCGTTATCGCATTGGTCCAGGCGAATGAATTGTTGACCTGAGCTTCCGCCAACTTCAATTACTGATTTTTATCCGGCGATTACGTTTTTTGGTTTATTTCCATTTTTATGAGCGGGATCGAGATTTAACGTTTTTAAGAGGAACGGAGAGCAGATTTAGCGGAAGTTGTTATTAATTTGCGAGCAGACGCACAAATAATAATTATCTCAATCTGGGTGTGAAATATCGTAATTGAGCCAGCGGAAAAGGCGCAAGCAATATAAAGGCTCACGGCCGACTGTCCGGATTTTCACGCTGAGGAGCGAAACATGCACGCCTATTTCGACCAGATCGAACGCGTTCGTTTTGAAGGGGTAAAAAGCACCAATCCACTGGCTTTTCGTCATTACAATCCTGACGAAGTTATTCTTGGCAAAACCATGGCCGAGCACCTGCGTTTCGCCGCCTGCTACTGGCATACCTTCTGCTGGAACGGCGCGGATATGTTCGGCGTCGGCGCCTTTGACCGCCCGTGGCAAAAGAGCGGCGACGCGCTGCAGCTGGCGAAGCTGAAGGCGGACGTGGCGTTTGAGTTCTTTCACAAGCTGAACGTGCCTTACTACTGCTTTCACGACGTCGACGTCGCGCCTGAAGGGGACTCGCTGCGCAGCTATCAGGAAAATTTTGCGGTGATGACCGACAAGCTGCTGGAAAAACAGCAGGAGAGCGGCGTGAAGCTGCTGTGGGGTACCGCCAACTGCTTTACCCATCCGCGCTACGGCGCAGGCGCGGCGACCAGTCCCGATCCGGAAATCTTCGCCTGGGCGGCGAGCCAGGTTTGCAGCGCCATGCAGGCGACGCAGACGCTGGGCGGCGAAAACTACGTGCTGTGGGGCGGACGCGAAGGCTATGAAACCCTGCTCAATACCGATCTGCGCCAGGAGCGCGAACAGATTGGCCGCTTTATGCAGATGGTGGTGGAGCACAAACATAAAATCGGCTTCCAGGGCACGCTGCTCATCGAGCCGAAACCCCAGGAGCCGACCAAACATCAGTATGATTATGACGTAGCGACGGTTTACGGCTTTCTGAAGCAGTTTGGCCTGGAAAAAGAGATCAAGGTGAACGTCGAGGCGAACCACGCCACGCTGGCGGGCCACTCGTTTCATCATGAGATCGCTACCGCCATCGCGCTGGGTATTTTCGGCTCGGTGGATGCCAACCGCGGCGACATACAGTGCGGCTGGGATACCGACCAGTTCCCGATCAGCGTCGAAGAGAATGCGCTGGTGCTGTACGAAATTATTAAAGCGGGTGGCTTCACTACCGGCGGGCTGAACTTCGACGCCAAAGTGCGTCGCCAGAGCACCGACAAATACGATCTCTTCTACGGCCATATCGGCGCGATGGATACGATGGCGCTGGCGCTGAAGGCAGCGGCGCGCATGGTAGAAGCGGGCGAGCTGGACAAGCGCGTGGCGCAGCGTTACAGCGGCTGGAATGGTGAGTTCGGCCAGCAAATCCTGAAAGGGGAGTTTTCGCTTGCTTCGCTGGCGGCGCATGCTCAACAGCAGCAGTTTAATCCGCAGCATCGCAGCGGTCGCCAGGAGCAGCTGGAAAACCTGGTAAACCACTATCTTTATGATTTCTGAGATAACCGGGAGTAAGGCATGTATATCGGGATCGATTTAGGCACGTCCGGGGTCAAGGTAGCGCTGCTGGACGCGCAGGGGCAGGTGGCGGCGGTAAGCAGCGCGCCGCTGCAGGTGTCGCGTCCGCACGCGCTCTGGAGCGAGCAGGATCCCGAAAGCTGGTGGCTGGCGACCGATCGGGCGATGCAGGCGCTGGCGCAGCAGCACAGCCTGAGCGAGGTCAGAGCCATCGGCCTGAGCGGTCAGATGCACGGCGCGACGCTGCTGGACGCCGGGCATCAGGTACTGCGCCCGGCCATTTTATGGAATGACGGACGCAGCGGCGAACAGTGCCGCGAGCTGGAGCATCGCGTGCCGGAATCGCGCCAGATCACCGGCAACCTGATGATGCCTGGCTTTACCGCGCCCAAATTGCTGTGGGTGCGGCAGCATGAACCGGAGATTTTTCAACGGGTGGCGAAGGTGCTGCTGCCGAAAGATTATCTGCGCTGGCGGCTGAGCGGCGATTTCGCCAGCGACATGTCCGATGCGGCAGGCACGATGTGGCTGGACGTGGCGCGACGCGACTGGAGCGACGTTATGCTCGACGCCTGCGGCCTGACGCGCGACCAGATGCCGCAGCTGTTCGAAGGCAACGCCGTAACCGGTTCGCTAAGCCGCGAGATCGCGGCGCGCTGGGGCTTGCCGCCGGTGCCGCTGGTGGCGGGCGGCGGCGATAACGCCGCGGGTGCGGTAGGCGTCGGGATGACCGAGCCTGGGCAGGGCATGCTGTCGCTCGGCACCTCCGGCGTCTATTTCGTGGTAAGCGACGGCTACCTGAGCAACCCGCAGCGTGCGGTGCACAGCTTCTGTCATGCGCTGCCGCAGCGCTGGCATCTGATGTCGGTCATACTCAGCGCCGCCGCCTGCCTCGACTGGGCCGCAGCGCTGACCGGCTGCGCAGACGTGCCGCAGCTGCTGGCGGAAGCGGCGCGCGCCGATGAAAGCGCACCGCCGCTGTGGTTTCTGCCCTATCTTTCCGGCGAGCGCACGCCGCACAACAACCCGCAGGCGACAGGCGTCTTTTTCGGCCTGACGCATCAGCACCGTCGGCCGGAGCTGGCGCGGGCGGTGCTGGAAGGGGTCGGCTATGCGCTGGCGCAGGGCATGGATGCGGTGCACGAGTGCGGCGTCACGCCCTCCAGCATTATGTTGATTGGCGGCGGCGCACGCAGCGCGCTGTGGCGGCAGATGCTGGCCGATATCAGTGGTCAGACGCTCGATTACTGTCAGGGCGGCGAAGTCGGTCCGGCGCTGGGCGCGGCGCGTCTGGCGCAGCTGGCGATCGAACCGCGGGCGACGCTGCCCGCCTTAACGCGGGTGCAGCGCCACCAGCCTGATGCGGCGAGCCATCAGCGCTACCAGCCGCTGCGCGACACCTTTGCTCGTCTCTATACGCAGCTTGCGCCGCTGATGCAGTAAGCCTGTCCCGCGCTGTCGCTATCCTGTCCCGATTTGGCCTTCCTGCTGCGCTCCAGGCCCGTCATGATGGGCCTGGGTTCATATCTCAGGAGGCGCAAAATGGCGCAGGCAGCTCTGTTGGTGATTGATGTTCAACACTCTTTTCTACACCGTGATTTCTGGCAGGAAGATGACTTTCCGGCGTTTCGGCGCCATATCAGCACGCTGATCGCAGGCTGCCAGGCGAAAGGGATCCCGGTGGTGGACGTGTTTCACGTCGCGCCGGAAGGCCCCTTCTCGCTGGCGTCCGGCTGGGTGAAGCGAATGGAATTTTTGCAGCACAAGGCGACGCTGAGCGTCCAGAAACGGGTTCACAACGCCCTGACCGAATCGGGTCTGCTGCCCTGGCTGAACGAGCAGGCGATCGATACGTTGATTATCAGCGGCATTCGCAGCGAACAGTGCTGCGAAACCACCGCGCGCGTGGCGTCCGATCTCGGTTTTAAGGTACTGTTTGTTAGCGAAGCGACCCTGACTTTCCCGATGACGCATAACGGTATTACGCTCAGCAGCGCCGAGCTTATTCACCGTACCGAAACCGTGCTGGTCAACCGCTTTGCCGAGATCGTGAGTGTGGAAGCGTGCCTGGCGCGCGTCTGACAACAAGGAATGCCGTAATGCCGCAAACCGTCCTGTTTCTTACCCTGCCCGGCGTGATGGCGCTCGACCTGACCGGACCGGCGGAGACGCTGCGGCTGGCGGGAGATCGCTTCACGCTGCGCTATATCGGTCCGCAGGAAGCCGTTTTAAGCTCCACGCAGATGACCATCGCCGGCATCGAGCCGCTGCCGGAAAGCCTGCCGCCCGACAGCCTGCTGGTGGTGCCGGGGGTTTATGATTCTGCGATTTGGTTCGCTACGCCGCAGGCGGAGATGGCGCGGCGCTGGCTGCAACGACAGCAACCGCTGCTGCGCGCGCAGCAGTTTTCCCTTATCTGCGTCTGTTCCGGCGCGCTGCTGGCAGCAGAGGCCGGTTTGCTCGACGGCGTGCAGTGCACGACCCATCACGATGTGCTGTCGCGCCTGAAATCTGCCGCGCCCGCCGCGCTGGTAAAGGAGAATCGCGTCTTTGTCGATGACGGCAATATCTGGACCAGCGCAGGTATCACCGCCGGGATCGACCTCTCCCTACACCTGATTAACCGGCTGTGCGGCGCGCAGATCGCGCTGGAGGTCGCGCGTGACATGGTGGTGTGGTTCCGCCGCTCCGGCGACGATCCGCAGCTGTCGCCCTGGCTGCGCTATCGCAATCATCTGCATCCGGCGATACACCGGGCGCAGGACGTGATGATCGCGCATCCCGAGCGCGGCTGGTCGCTGGAGGATCTCGCCGCGCGGGTTCACGTCAGCGGCCGCCATCTGGCGCGCCTGTTCCGGCAGCATCTGGGCATCAGCGTGCGTGAATACCACGAGCAGCTGCGGCTGGGCATCGCGCGCCAGCGCCAGCAGCAGGGCGAAGGCGCGGAAAAAGCGGCGCTGGCGGCGGGTTTCTCTTCGGCGCGCCAGTTGCGACGCGCCCGTGACCGCTGGCGCGATCAGCTTACCCAGTGACGCTTATCGAGACGCTGAAGCCCCATCGCCAGCAGCAGACTGCCCGCCAGCGTCACGCCGAACACCCAGGGGAGATCGAGCAGCGGCCGCGACATATCGTCATAGTGGCGGGTGCGCAGGAAGTGGATAAAGAGCGCGTGAAAGCCGTAGATCGGTAGCGAATAGCGAGAAAGCGTGCCGAGCACCGGCAGCGTCCGGGCGTTCAGCGCATTCTTGAACAGCACCAGCAGGCTGATAGCGGCAATAAACACCAGCGGGCCGCAGTAGAGATACCAGCGATCGTTGAACGCGCCGTTGGCAATCAGCGCCTGTTTTGTTCCTAACGTAATGCCGATGACGCAGGCGATGAACAGCCCCGCCGCCAGCGGCGTCACGCCGCGTTTTCCGGTTTCCATGGTGCCGATAGCGCGTCCCAGCAGGGCGTAGAGCAGATAATAGATACTGTCGCCACTGACGTAGAGATTCACCGGCAGCCAGTGAAAGGGGCCGACCGCCTGATCCACCGTGTTCGGGTTCGCCAGCACCGCCAGCACCAAAACCAGCAGCGTCACATAGCGCGCCTGCACCGCTTTCACCTGAATCAGCGGCGACAGCAGATAGATGCCAATCAGCGCAAAGAAAAACCACAAATGATAAAACACCGGCTTTTGCAGCATTTTCAGCAGCGAGCGCCCCTCGCTGATGGGCGTCAGCCAGGTGATATAGGCCAGCGCGACCGCGCTGTAGAACAGCAGACAGAGCACCAGCCGCAGCAGATGGCGTGGCTGCGCGCTGCGTTCGCCGAAGAACAGGTAGCCGGAGATCATAAAAAAGAGCGGCACGCAGACGCGCGACGCAGAATTAAGCAGGTTGGCGATATCCCACCAGTGTCCGGTCACCGCCATCGGGCCGGTGATATACCAGGTGGTGGTATGGATCACGATCACCATCAAACAGGCGACCGCGCGTAAATTGTCGATCCAGCAAATCTTTTGCGACATCGGGTCCTCTTGCGCATCACATTAATGCGAAGAAGGGTAGACAGTCGCGATGCGCGCGACAACTTTTCGCGTCAGGATTCGGAGCCGTCTGGCGACGCGACGCCCGGCAGGATTTCCGGCTGCACATCGCGCGGTCAAAGGGTATACTGTCGCACTCTTTTTTCATCTACCCGACTCGCGTGCGAAATCATCATGCAAAAGTTTGATACCAAAACCTTTCAGGGCCTGATCCTGACATTGCAGGATTACTGGGCGCGTCAGGGCTGCACCATCGTTCAGCCGCTGGACATGGAAGTGGGCGCTGGCACTTCACACCCTATGACCTGCCTGCGCGCACTCGGACCAGAGCCGATTGCCGCAGCCTACGTGCAACCGTCGCGTCGACCTACCGACGGCCGCTACGGCGAAAACCCGAACCGCTTACAGCACTACTACCAGTTCCAGGTGATCATCAAGCCATCGCCGGACAACATTCAGGAGCTGTATCTCGGATCGCTGAAAGAGTTAGGCATCGATCCCACCGTGCATGATATTCGCTTCGTGGAAGATAACTGGGAAAACCCAACGCTGGGCGCCTGGGGCCTCGGCTGGGAAGTGTGGCTCAACGGCATGGAAGTGACGCAGTTCACCTACTTCCAGCAGGTGGGCGGCCTGGAGTGTAAGCCGGTGACCGGCGAGATCACCTACGGCCTCGAGCGTCTGGCGATGTATATCCAGAGCGTCGACAGCGTTTACGATCTGGTCTGGAGCGATGGCCCGCTGGGTAAAACCACCTATGGCGACGTGTTCCATCAGAACGAAGTGGAGCAGTCCACCTACAACTTCGAATATGCCGACGTCGATTTCCTCTTTACCTGCTTCGAGCAGTACGAGAAAGAGGCGCAGCATCTGCTGGCGCTGGAAAAACCGCTGCCGCTGCCGGCCTATGAGCGCATCCTGAAAGCCGCGCACAGTTTTAACCTGCTGGACGCGCGCAAGGCGATCTCCGTGACCGAGCGCCAGCGCTATATTCTGCGCATCCGCACCCTGACCAAAGCCGTGGCTGAAGCCTACTACGCCTCTCGCGAGGCGCTGGGCTTCCCGATGTGCAATAACAACAAGTAAGAGGCAGCCATGACTGAAAAAACGTTTCTGGTGGAAATCGGCACCGAAGAGCTGCCGCCGAAAGCTTTGCGCAGCCTGGCCGAAGCCTTTGCTGCACAGGTCACCGCCGAGCTGGATAGCGCCGGTCTGGCGCACGGTGAAGTGCGCTGGTATGCCGCGCCGCGCCGTCTGGCGCTAAAAGTGGCTAAGCTGAGCGCCGCGCAGCCCGATCGCGAAGTCGAAAAACGCGGCCCGGCCGTGTCTGCCGCCTTTGACGCCGACGGCAATCCGACCAAAGCGGCGGAAGGCTGGGCGCGCGGCAACGGCATCACTGTCGAGCAGGCTGAGCGCCTGAGCACCGACAAAGGCGAATGGCTGGTTTACCGCGCGCAGGTAAAAGGTGAATCCGCCCAGTCGCTGCTGCCCGGCATGATTGCTACCGCGCTCGGCAAGCTGCCGATCCCGAAACTGATGCGCTGGGGCGCGAGCGACGTGCAGTTTGTGCGCCCGGTGCACACCGTGACGCTGCTGCTGGGCGACGAGCTGATCCCGGCCACGATTCTCGGCATTGAAGCTGGACGCACTATTCGCGGCCACCGCTTTATGGGCGAGCCTGAGTTCACCATCGACCACGCTGACCAGTATCCTGAGATTCTGGAAACGCGCGGCAAAGTCATCGCCGATTACGCGGTGCGCAAGGCGCAGATCAAAGCCGATGCGGAAGCGGCAGCGCGTCAGCTGGGCGGCAATGCCGACCTGAGCGACAGCCTGCTGGAAGAGGTGACCTCGCTGGTCGAGTGGCCGGTCGTGCTGACGGCTACCTTTGAGGAGAAATTCCTCAAGGTGCCGGCGGAAGCGCTGGTCTACACCATGAAGGGCGATCAGAAATATTTCCCGGTCTATGACGACGCGGGCAAGCTGCTGCCGAACTTTATCTTCGTCACCAATATCGAATCGAGCGATCCGCAGCAGATTATCGCCGGTAACGAGAAGGTCGTACGCCCGCGTCTGGCGGATGCCGAATTCTTCTTTAATACCGACCGTAAAAAGCGTCTGGAAGATCATCTGCCGCGTCTTGAAACCGTGCTGTTCCAGAAAGAGCTGGGTACGCTGCGCGACAAGACCGACCGTATTCAGGCGCTGGCGGGCTGGATCGCCGCGCAAATCGGCGCGGACGTAAATCATGCGACGCGCGCCGGTCTGCTCTCCAAATGCGACCTGATGACCAATATGGTGTTTGAGTTTACCGACACCCAGGGCGTGATGGGGATGCACTACGCGCGTCACGACGGCGAAGCTGAAGATGTGGCGGTAGCGCTCAATGAGCAGTATCAGCCGCGCTACGCCGGCGACGATCTGCCCTCTAATCCGGTAGCCTGCGCGCTGGCGATCGCCGACAAAATGGATACCCTGGCGGGCATCTTCGGCATCGGTCAGCATCCGAAAGGCGACAAAGATCCGTTTGCGCTGCGCCGCGCCGCGCTGGGCGTGCTGCGCATCATCGTAGAGAAGAACCTGCCGCTCGATCTGCAAACCCTGACGGAAGAAGCGGTGCGTCTGTACGGCAGCAAGCTGAGCAACGCCAACGTTGTAGATGACGTCATCGACTTTATGCTGGGCCGTTTCCGCACCTGGTATCAGGAAGAGGGCCACAGCGTCGATACGCTGCAGGCAGTGCTGGCGCGTCGTCCGACTCGCCCGGCTGATTTCGATGCGCGTATGAAGGCGGTGTCGCACTTCCGCACGCTCGATGAAGCGGCGGCGCTGGCGGCGGCGAACAAGCGCGTCTCCAATATTCTGGCGAAATCGACCGAAACGCTGAATGAGAGCGTGCAGGCGTCGCTGCTGAAGGAGAACGAAGAGATCCAGCTGGCGACCTTTGTTACCGCGCTGGGCGATAAACTGCAGCCGTACTTCGCTGAAGGCCGCTATCAGGATGCGCTGATCGAACTGGCGCAGCTGCGCGAAGCCGTCGATAACTTCTTCGACAAAGTGATGGTGAACGCCGACGATCAGGCGGTGCGGGTGAATCGCCTGACGCTGCTGGCGAAGCTGCGCGAGCTGTTCCTGCAGGTGGCGGATATTTCGCTGTTGCAGTAAGCGATTTATGTAATGAAAAAAGGGACGAGAAATCGTCCCTTTTGTTTTTAGGCGAACATCATCGCCACAGACCGCTAGGCAGCCGGCGGCGCGGTGCGCGCAAAGCTCTCGCGCTGGAACAGATTCTCCGCCAGCTTCACCAGCGCCGGGCGATCCACGCACCAGTTCGGCACCACATGACGGAAGTTGATGTAACCGATCATGCAGCCCGTTGCGATATCGGCCAGATTAAGCGTGCCGCTGTTCAGCAAGCGCCCTTCCGCCGCAAGCGTTTCCAGCTTATCCAGCCCGCGCAGGATCTTTTCCCGGTGGCGCGTCAGCACCTCAGTGGACTGCTGCTCCGGCGCGCGCAGCTTTTCGCGCACGATAATGCTGGCGCAGTCGCTGACGCCGTCCGCCAGCCGCTCTATCTGGTGAATATGCAGCGCCAGCCAGGCGTCGTCCGGCAGCAGCGCGGGCGCATCGCCGCGCAGTTCCAGATACTGTGCGATGACAGAGGAGTCGAACCAGGCGTGCTGCTGATCGTCAATCAACGTCGGCACCTTGCCCAGCGGATTATGGCGCGAGACGTGGCTATCGGGGCTGTAAGGCGCATCGTTAACGAATTCAAATACAATGCCTTTTTCCAGCAGAATGACCGATATTTTTCGTACAAATGGGCTGGTATAGCTGCCGATCAGTTTCATCACTCTTCTCCGCCATCAAAGGTTAGTCAGCTCTCATCGGGAAAAAGAAAGGGGTTCAGGCTACTGCGGGAGAACCCCTCCTGCTCCATGCGCGCATCCAGCACCAGCGAGGCGAGATCGTCCGCTACCGGCTCCAGCGCCGGATCTTTTTCCTGATAGAGCATCTTCAGATAGGTGCCGCAGTCGCCGCAGCTCTCTGCTTTAACCGACGCCTTCTCGCTGTCCAGCGACCAGTAGTGCAGATCGCGCGTCTGTTCGCAGTTGCTGCACTTGCTGCGCGCCACGTACCATTCGCTTTCGCACAGGTTGCAGTGCAGATAGCGTAGCCCTTGCTGCGTGCCGAGATGCACGACGCTTGCGACCGGCATGCTGGCGCATACCGGGCAGAACTGCCGCTGTTCGCCATATTCGGCGCGCGCTTTGCCCGGGATCAGCGCCGCCATCTGCGCCCAGTAAACCGACAGCGCGGCCCAGATAAAGGGCGCTTTATCGCTGCTGACCAGTGCGAACTCGCCCGCCAGCAGCGCGCTGGCCAGGATTTCCAGTTCGCCCGCGGCGGTTTTTTCCAGATTCTCCAGTACCGCCAGCGCCTGGCCGGTCATCTCCGGCTTCAGCTCGGCGATAAGTGAGTGCAGCAGGCGCTGCCAGTGCCCATCGCGCGGCAGCGTGTGGATATCCAGCGGCGGTTTGCCTTCGGCGGCGCTCTGCACCAGACGATCGTAGAGATCCTGGTGCAGCGGATGGTCATACAGCACGATCTCCTGCGCCTGCGCGATCTTGGCGGCGAAACGCAGATAGTCGCCAAGGGGATTTTTCGCCGCCAGCTCGCGCAGTCGCGCGGCGCGGCGGCTATAGAGATTCTTCAGCCGTGGAAAAAGTAACGGCGGAATGGTATCCGCCGTGTTTTTTTCGCTCTTCTCCAGCTGGTCTTGGGGGATGATGCGAATACTCATCAGGGGCGTTTTTCCTGTTGTAGTGAGCGGTTACGCTGCTCGCGGTACCAGCGGGGATGGTGCTTCTTCGCCCATGCGGAGCTTACCCAGCCTTCGACCATCGCCGTAATGGTGCCTTTAACCCACAGCGCCGCATAAATGTGCACCATGATCACAAGAATCAGGCCCACGGCGGAGAGAGAATGTACCAGCAGCGCCGCGCGGATCAGCGGGATGCTGAAGGCGCCAGCAAACCAGGGGCGCCAGATCGCTACGCCGCTGAGCAGAAGCAGCACTAAGCTGATGATAGCAGCCCAGAACACACACTTCTGGCCAAAATTATAGCGGCCAGTGTCGCCGACCTCTTCATTAAGGGCAATTTTGTGGATATTGCGCGCCCACAGCAGATCCTCTTTATCCAGCAAATTGTGATGCCAGTAGCGGAAAAACATCAGGATAAAGGCGAAGAACATGGTTACGCCGATAAAGGGGTGCAAGATACGCGCCAGTTGCGGCGTGCCCAGCACGTTCAGCAGCCAGTTGAAGGAGGGAAAGAGGAAACCCAGTCCGCTCAGGGCCAAAAGCACAAAACAGAAGGCGACAATCCAGTGGTTGATACGCTCCGGCGCGCGGTAACGTATGATGCGATCGCTTTTTTTCATTCTTCCTCTTCCTTATGCTGCTCCTCTTCGACCCGATTCGGACCTACACCGACATAGTGAAACACCGAGGCGGCGAAGGTGGCGGCAAAACCTATCGCCGCCAGCGGTTTCCAGATCCCTTTCCAGAAGGTTACGGTCGGGCTGATGCCGGGGTTCTCCGGCAGCCCATGATAGAGCTGCGGCTTGTCGGCATGGTGCAGCACATACATGACGTGGGTGCCGCCAACGCCTGCCGGATCGTACAGACCGGCGTTTTCAAAGCCGCGCGACCTGAGGTCGGCGACGCGCTCCGTTGCCAGCTGCTGCATCTCCTCTTTACTGCCGAAGTGGATCGCGCCGGTCGGACAGGTTTTGACGCAGGCCGGTTCCTGACCCACGTTGACCCGATCGACGCAGAGCGTGCACTTATAAGCGCGGTTATCCTGCTGGCTGATGCGCGGGACGTTAAACGGGCATCCCGCAATGCAGTAGCCGCAGCCGATGCAGTGATCGGACTGAAAATCGACGATGCCGTTGGCGTACTGCACGATGGCGCCGGCCGACGGGCAGGCTTTCAGACAGCCGGGATCGGCGCAGTGCATACAGCCATCTTTGCGGATCAGCCATTCCAGGCGGCCATTCTCTTCCACTTCCGAGAAGCGCATAACCGTCCAGGCTTTGGCATCAAGATCGGTCGGGTTGTCGTAAATGCCGATATTGTGTCCAACCTCGGCGCGGATATCGTTCCACTCCGAGCAGGCGACCTGACAGCCCTTACAGCCGATACAGGTGGTGACGTCGATCAGCTTGGCGACCTGCTGCCTGTGATCGCGCGCCTGCGGCGCTGGCGTGAGGGAACTGGTCGCGGAGCGACGAATAATGTCCTGTGTGGAGTAATCCATGTTCGTTCTCCGTTACGCCTTTTCCACTTTCACTAAAAAACCTTTATATTCCGGCGTTTGCGAGTTAGCGTCGCCCACTGACGGCGTCAGCGTATTGGCGAGGAAGCCTTTGCGCGTCGTGCCTTCAAAACCCCAGTGACAGGGGATACCGATGGTATCGACCGGTTTGCCGTCAATGTGCAGACGCTGGAGACGTCGCGTTACCACCGCTTTGGCTTTGATATAGCCGCGGCGGGAGGTGACCTTAACGCTGTCGCCCGCCTTGATGCCTTTCTCCGCCGCCAGTTCTGTACCAATCTCCACAAACTGCTCCGGCTGCGCGATGGCGTTCAGCAACGCATGTTTCGTCCAGTGACGGAACAGTTCGGTGATGGAGTAGGTGGTCGCGACGCAGGGATAATCGGCCGCCTCGCCCAGCTGTGCGGCATCGCGCGTAAAGAGGCGCGCTACCGGGCTATGGCTCTGCTGCGGATGGAGCGGATTGGCGGCCAGCGGGCTCTCCATCGGCTCATAGTGCTCAGGAAACGGCCCGTCGGCCATTTTATCGAGCGCGAAGAGATGGCCCAGACCGTCCGGCTGCATGATAAAAGGCCCGGCCTGCTGCTGCGGCGCCATCGTCAGCGGATAGTCCGGCACGTCGATGCCCTGCCAGCGCTGGCCGTCCCACTCGATCAGACGGCGATTCGGGTCCCAGGCTTTGCCCTGTTCGTCGGCGGAGGCGCGGTTGTAGAGAATGCGGCGGTTCGCCGGCCAGGCCCAGGCCCAGCCGGAAACCGCGCCCAGGCCGGAGGGATCGGCGTTATCGCGGCGCGCCATCTGGTTGCCCTGCGGTGTCCAGCTGCCCGCATAGATCCAGCAGCCGCTGGCGGTGCTGCCGTCGTTGCGCAGTTCGGCGAACGAGCTAAGCTGCTGACCCTTTTTCAGCAGCAGCTTGCCGCTGGCGTCGTAAACATCCTGTAGGGCGCGGCCGTTGCTCTCCTGTGCCACCTCTTCCGGCGAGGGATTGGCGGGATTGCTGTAGTCCCAGCGCATCGCCATCAGCGGTTCCGGCGCGACGCCGCCTTCCTGACGATAGAGTTCGCGCAGGCGTAAAAAGAGATTGCCGAGAATTTTGCCGTCGTGCAGCGCTTCGCCCGGTGGCTCGGCGGCGGCCCAGTGCCACTGCAGCCAGCGCGACGAGTTGGCGACCGAGCCATCCTCTTCGGCGAAGCAGGAGGAGGGCAGGCGGAACACCTCCGTCGCTATCTGCGCGGGATCGACGTCGTTGAATTCACCGTGTGGCTGCCAGAAGCTGGCGGTTTCGGTGCTGAGCGGATCGATCACGACCATATACTTCAGGCGCGAGAGGGCGCGGCACGCTTTATTTTTGTCAGGGAAAGCGGCCAGCAGGTTAAAGCCCTGAATAAGGGCGCCGTTCATTGCGCCCTGTTCCATCATCTCCGCCTGGGCCATGCAGTCGTAGCTCTTGTCCCACTTGGGTAGCCAGTCGTAGCCCCACTGATTCTCCGCCGTGGCGTTATCGCCGTAAAAGCTCTTCATCAGGCTGATAAAGAACTTATCGGTGTTCTGCCAGTAGTTAACCTGGCCCGGCAGCGACGCGACGGGCGTCGCTTTTTGCAGATAATCCGCCAGCGTCGCCATCTTCTCCGACGGCAGCGGTAAATAGCCCGGCAGACTTTGCGACAGCAGGCCGAGATCGGTATAGCCCTGCACATTAGAGTGGCCGCGCAGCGCGTTAATGCCGCCGCCCGGCATGCCGATATTGCCCAGCAGCAGCTGGATCATCGCGGCGGTGCGGATAATCTGTGAGCCGTTCGTATGGTGCGTCCATCCCAGCGCATAGAGGATAGTGGCGGTGCGGTTGGGCGCGCTGGTGGTAGCAAGCTGCCGACATATGGCGAGGAAGGTCTCATGCGGCGTGCCGCACAGGCGCGTTACCATCTCCGGGGTGTAGCGGCTGGCGTGCGCCTTTAGCAGATTCAGCACGCAGCGCGGGTGGCTAAAGCTGTCGTCACGGCGCGCGTGGCCGTTCTCATCCAGCTCATAGTGCCAGCCAGCGCGATCGTACTGGCGCGTCGCCGCGTCATAACCGCTGAACAGGCCCTCTTCGAAGCTGTAGCCGTCGCTGACGATCAACGCGGCGTTGGTAAAGGCGCGCACGTACTGCTGCTGGATCTGATTGTGCTGCAACAGATAGTTGATGACCCCCATCAGGAACACCACGTCGCTGCCTGCGCGTACCGGCGCATAGAGGTCCGCCACCGACGCTGAGCGGTTGAAGCGCGGATCCACGACAATCACCTGCGCGTTATTGCTTTTCTTCGCCTCGATTACCCATTTAAAGCCGACCGGGTGTGCTTCCGCTGGATTGCCGCCCATGATCAGCACCACGTCGGCGTTTTTGATGTCGTTCCAGTTATTGGTCATCGCGCCTCGGCCGAAGCTGGGCGCCAGCGCGGCGACCGTCGGGCCGTGGCACAGCCGGGCCTGGTTCTCCAGCGCGACGATGCCGAGCGCGCGGGCGAACTTATGGTCGAGCAGGCCAGTTTCATTACTGGCGGCCGACGAGCAGAACATGGCGGTGGTCGGCCAGCGGTTGACCGTGACGCCCGCGGCGTTGGCCTGCTGGAAGTGAGCGTCACGATCCTGCTTCATCAGGCGGGCGATGCGCTCAAAGGCCTCCTGCCAGCTGATGCGCTGCCATTTGTCGCTGCCTGGCGCGCGATACGCCGGATATTTCAGCCGCTGGTCGCTGTGAATGTAGTCGAGCACGCCTGCGCCTTTTGGGCAGAGCGAGCCGCGGCTGACCGGATGATCGGGATCGCCTTCAATATGGTAGATAGCGGCGCTGGCATTTTTAGCGCCGTCGCCGAGGCTGTAGATCAGCATGCCGCAGCCGACGGAACAGTAAGTGCAGTTATTACGCGTCTCTCTGGCGCGAATGAGCTTATATTCCCTGACGCTGGCTAATGCGGTTTCCGGGGCAAAACCCAGCAACGCCGCGCTGGTTCCCGCCATGCCGCCAGCGCAGATTTTGAAAAAACTCCGTCTGGTAATTTGCATTTATCTTTCTACTTTTATTGGCTCCATTGCGAAGCTATGCAAAATAACAATCCTGACTGCGCCTTATTTGACTGAGGTCAATAAGTTAGGCTTTAGTAATGCTTTTTTTAAATTCTGTTTAAAGACTTTCAGGGATGAGTCGCTTTATCCGCCTGTTTTCCGGGCGGCGATAAAAATATGTTCCTTAATTAAAACGGTTGTTAAAGCGCAACGGAAAATCATTCTCATTTCTGCAGCTAAGGTGCGCCGCATCGGCATCGGCTATCTTTTCACCGCATAATTTGTATAGCGGTTTTTTTGCGCTACAGGAGACAACAGGGCAAAATTAGCCGCGTGGCTGCTGCCAGTGCGGCAGTGCGCACTTTAATTTATTGTTAATAACAGGTCGTAATCCTTGAACGTTATCCCGCAATCCACCGGCGAAAATTTAACAACTCAGACCGGTGCCAGCGAAAGGCTGGTGTGGCAGCGCGCCGATCTCACCGTCGCGCAGCCCGACTGGCTGGCAGACGAAGTGCCCGTTGCCCTGGTTTATAACGGCATCTCCCACGTAGTGATGATGACCACGCCGAAAGATTTAGAGGCGTTCGCTATCGGCTTTTCCCTCTCGGAAGGCATTATTGACGCACCGGGCGATATTTTTGGCCTGGACGTGGTGCCGGGCTGTAACGGTATCGAGGTGCAGATCGAGCTTTCCAGTCGTCGCTTTATGGCACTGAAAGAGCAGCGTCGTGCGCTGGCGGGACGGACGGGCTGCGGCGTATGCGGCGTTGAGCAGCTGGAGCAGATTGGCAAGCCAGTGCAGCCGCTGTCTTTTACCCAGACGTATGATCTGGCGCAGCTGGACCGCGGTCTGAGCCAGCTGAAAAATTATCAACCGGTGGGCCAGCAAACCGGCTGCACCCATGCGGCGGCCTGGTTACGCCCTGACGGGGAACTGGCGGGTGGCTGCGAAGATGTGGGCCGCCACGTCGCGCTGGATAAGCTGCTTGGCTATCGCAGCCGCGCGGAGTGGGGCGACGGCGCGGTGCTGGTTTCCAGCCGCGCCAGCTATGAGATGGTGCAGAAGTCCGCCATGTGCGGCGTCGAGATCCTGTTCGCCGTCTCGGCGGCGACGCGTCTTGCTGTCGAAGTAGCGGAACGCTGCAACCTTACGCTGGTGGGCTTTAGCAAGCCGGGGCGCGCCACGGTTTATACCCATCCGCAGCGCCTGCGTTAGCGGGACAAAGCGGCCCGTGTCGCTGCCCTGTGAGGAGAGGGGGACGCTGGCGAGAAAGCGGTTGCTGACCGCGCTTTACGGCGATGAACCGCTGCTCTTCCATGCATTGCCGGTGACGCTGAAGCCGCGCAGCAGTACCGGCGGTCTGTAAAAACAACAGGTTGTTTATAACAGATTTATCAAAACCTTATGTTTAATAGGGCATTGATTACCCTTTTCCGGATCATGAATTTAACTATAATGGTTCGACTGCTTACGCGGCACGCCATCGGGCGCCGCCGCCCAAATATGAAATGGAGAGGAAGAACATGAGTTATTCACTGCCATCATTGCCTTACGCCTACGACGCACTGGAACCGCACTTCGACAAGCAGACGATGGAAATCCATCACACCAAACACCACCAGACCTACGTTAACAACGCTAACGCCGCGCTGGAAGGTACTGAATTCGCTGACCTGCCGGTTGACGAGCTGATCACCAAACTGGATCAGGTTCCGGCAGACAAAAAAACCGTGCTGCGCAACAATGCCGGCGGTCACGCTAACCACAGCCTGTTCTGGAAAGGCCTGAAAATCGGCACCACGCTGCAGGGCGACCTGAAAGCGGCTATCGAAAAAGATTTCGGCAGCTTTGAGAAATTCCAGGAAGAGTTTGAGAAAGCCGCTGCTACCCGCTTTGGTTCAGGCTGGGCGTGGCTGGTGAAAAAAGGCGACAAACTGGCTGTGGTTTCTACCGCTAACCAGGACAACCCGCTGATGGGCGAAGCAATTTCTGGCGCGTCTGGCTACCCGATTCTGGGCCTGGACGTGTGGGAGCACGCCTACTACCTGAAGTATCAGAACAAACGTCCTGACTACATCAAGGCGTTCTGGAACGTGGTGAACTGGGACGAAGCCGCTGCGCGTTTCGCCTCTGCAAAATAAGTTTGTCCGTTTAACAGCAAAAACCGGTGAAGCGATTCGCCGGTTTTTTTATGGTTGTAATAGCGATAATTAAACCGAAGCTAAACATGCGCGCAGTTGTTTTTTAACCTTTCACGATATTAACCTTCCGTTGAATTTCACACAGGTAGGCTAAATAACATTCCACAAGAGAATGTTACATCATGTCTATTATAACTACTCCTGCGCCGGCCCTTGAGTCGTCGGCTTCGCTGTTTTTTCGGTTAATCAGCGGAAAATTTACTCCGAATAAACTGTGGTTGAGTAAACGTTTTCGCCTGAAGTTCGCCCTGAGAACCCTGGCGTTTCCCGCGACGACGCTGCGTTATCTGAATCAGCTGTCGCAGCTGCCCGATTTGCACCAGGTCATGAGCGTGCAGGGATTACTGCCCGCTAAACTGCATCGTCCCTATCTACGCGCCGGGATCAGCGTGGCGGCACGTGCGCAGGCGATCCTTGACCACTATCAGCTGGTCGCGGCTTTGCAGAATCCCCGGCTGCGGCAGCTGTTGCAAAGTCCCGGTGATAATTTGCTGGCGACGCTGCGCGGCAAAAATGATGAAACCTTCGAGCTTTTCTCCTGCCCGGGACGTTTCGATCGCGAAGGCGAAATTACGCTGGTGCTGCGCTACCAGCATGAGGCGCTCGCCTCGCTCTCTTTTTCGCTGATTAATGAAGCGGGCCAGCGCACCTTGCTGATCGGCGGTTTACAGGGGCCGCGCAAACATATCTCTAACGAGGTGATCCGCGAGGCGACGAAAGCAGCGCACGGGCTGTTCCCCAAACGCATCGTTATGGAAGTGGTGTGTATGCTGGCGCAGCACTGCGCGGCGGAGAACATTGCCGCCGTTGGCGATACCACGCATGTGTTCCGCAGCCTGCGCTATCGCCACAGCAAGAGCGATTATTTCTTTGCCAGCTACAGCGAGTTCTGGACATCGCTCGGCGGCGAAGCGCGCAAAGATGCGCTCTATAAGCTGCCACTCAGTATGCCGCGCAAAGGGCTGGAGGAGATCGCCAGCAAGAAACGGGCAGAGTATCGTCGACGTTACGAATTGCTTGATGCGCTGGCGCAGCAGGTATCAGCTGCCGTCGGCCAGCGCGGAGAGGATCAGGCGGCCGCCTGATCCCGGGCTCAGAACGGCTTCTTCGCGAAGCCTGTCATCACCTTCAGACCCATTTCGCGGCCCAGCGCGGTCATCGGATGCACGACCACCAGGCCGCGTACGCTCTTCTTCAGCGTGCCCATGTCGGCCTGCTCTTTTTTGGTAATCTCGCGGCTGAACGGCAGATTTTGCAGCTTCTGCGCCTCCTGGCTCAGCTTATCGTCGCGCTTGTCGCGCAGACGCTCGATCTCCGTAACCAGCGTCTCTTTCTCTTTCAGCAGCGCGCCCAGCTTCTCGGCGTCGCCTGACTCCAGCAGCTGCGGCTCTTTGCGGTTCAGGGCGTCCAGCTGATCGCTCAGACGTTTAATCTCGGCTTTTTCTTGCTCTTTCATGGCGAAAACTCGTTGTGGAAAACAGGCAAAGGATACACGAAAAGCGGCACAGATTCGCGCGCGTCGATGGAGCGGGGCGCCTGAATCTCAGGCGCCGGGACGTTTGAACGCCTGTTTCAGGCTGATGCGCGAGATGAGTTCAGTCAGAGAGAGCACCATGGTCGAGCGCACCATCTGCAGATAGCGCTGTTGCTGCATGGCACGCAGCTCGGCGTCGTCGGGATGAAAGTCCGGTTTCGGCGGCCACGCAACCACACAGTGCAGTTCGCCGAACGGGCCGAGTATCTCATCGTCAGTAAAACGGTAGTCGCCCTGATCGTGATTCAGCTCTTCGCGCAGCGCCAGCAGCAGCTCACAATCTTCATACTCATGGCGGTTGATAACGCCCAGACCGTAGATAAGCTTGAGGCGCACCGGCAGCTCGCCGAGCGGACCATCGCCCAGCAGCAGCGGCTCAACCGCATATTTCACCGCGTAGTCGTCCTTGCGAAATACCTGCAGCACCAGCAGATTGACTGCTTCAGCCAACAGTTCGACGGCAGCGATCAGGAAGCTTCTCACCGAACGTCCGGCGTTCAGGCGCTCAAGCACCCGGTTTTCAAAAGCTTGCTTCTCTTCCATTGTCGCCTGCAGAATTCTGATACCCTCAACGGGCGCAGCGTCGCTGCGCCCGTACCGCTTGTGCGTGACCAACACGCGACTGTTATGCCATCGCGTTGTACGCGCTGACCGCCGCCGCCACTACGTCGCTATCGGCATCCAGACCCGATACCTGCGCCAGCGTCGCCTGTGGGCCTTTCTCATTAATCAGCGCTTCCAGCTCCTGAGCCTGCGGATCCTGTGCGCTGCGGTAGTGCATTGCAGCGGCGATACCCTGCACCAGATTCGCGTTCGGCAGCTGATACTCCAGCGTGCCCAGCGTGGGCTTAATCAGACGATCGCCCGCGCTCAGCTTACGCAGCGGCTGACGGCCTACGCGCTCCACGTCATCCTTCAGGTAAGGATTTTCGAAGCGGCCAAGGATTTTCTCGATATAGGCGGCGTGCTTGTCGGCGTCGAAGCCGTAGCGCTTGATCAGTACTGCGCCGCTCTCTTCCATTGCGCCTTTGACTACCGCGCGGATTTTCTCATCCAGAATAGCGTCGCGAATAGTCTGATGTCCGGCGAGCTGGCCAAGATAGGCGGTAATCGCGTGGCCGGTGTTCAGGGTAAAGAGCTTGCGCTCGACGAAAGCCATCAGGTTATCGGTAAGCTCCATACCTGCGATAGTGGGCAGCTCGCCTTTGAACTGAGTTTTATCGACAATCCACTCGCTGAAGGTTTCAACAGTCACTTCCAGCGGATCGTTGCTGCCCGCTTCGGACGGCGGCACGATACGGTCTACGGCAGAGTCAACGAAGCCGACATGCTGCTCGACCCAAGCGTGGTGCTGCTCCGGCAACGCTTTCAGCACATGCTGTTTTAGCTGGCTGGTGCCGCGCACCATGTTTTCACAGGCGATAATATTGAGCGGCCGGTCGTTGCCTGCTTCCTGACGTTTCGCCAGGCCTTTCGCCACGCTGCCCGCGATGCGCTCAAGGATCTGCGGGCCGACTGCGGTAGTCACCAGATCAACGTCCGCCACCAGTGCGATAATATCGTCGCTGGTACTGTTGACGGCGCTGACGCCCTTCACGATTTCCACTTTTGCCTGCTCGCCAACCACATGTACTGGATATTCATGACGCGCGTTCAGTGCATCCAGCACCACCTGGTTGACATCGGCAAACACCAGCTCAATGCCTGCATCCGCCAGCAGTTTGCCGATGAAACCACGACCGATATTACCTGCTCCAAAATGTAACGCTTTCATAATATTGACCCATATCAAATGACGATGGGGCGGGCATGCCCGCCCCGGAAATCGGGACGGGCTTACCCGCCCCAGGGAAAATCACGCAGGACGTTTAGGCGGTCGCCGGGCTGCCCGACAGCAGATCCAGCACTTCCTGCACGCTGTTGGTGTGCGCCAGCTTCTCGATGACGCTTTCGTCGTCCAGCGCATTCGTCAGGCTGGTGATGACCTGGATGTGCTCATTGTTACGCGCCGCGATGCCAATGACCAGACGCGCCACGTCATCCGCATCCTCGCCGAACAGCACGCCCTGCGGATACTGACAGAACACCACGCCCGTTTTCAATACGCGATCTTTCGCTTCCACCGTGCCGTGCGGCACCGCAATTGACTCGCCCAGGTAGGTTGGGGTGAGCTGTTCACGCGCCAGCATCGCCTCCACATATTCCGGCTGAACGTAGCCGCCTTTTACCAGCTGCTCGCCGGCGAAGCGGATCGCCTGCTCTTTATTGCTGGCGCTCAGGCCGAGGAAGACGTTGTCCGCGCCCAGTTTGAACAGATGGGCGTTGCTGGAGTCGTAGCTGTCCGCCAGCGCGGTCTGTACGGTTTCGCGGTGCGCTACGCTACGGTTCGCCGCAATCAGGCGATCGGTCAGGTTGGTGTAGAGCGCACTGTCGAGGAAGTTATTCAGCGAGATATGCTGCGCCTGCGGTGCCTGACGCATTGCGCGTTCGGTGAGGTCGCGGTGGGTAATCACCAGATCGACATCGCCCGGCAGCGAGTTAATCGCGCTGTTGGTGACAGAGACATTCGTCAGTCCCGCATCCTGCACTTTCTTACGCAGCACGCCGGCGCCCATCGCGCTGGAACCCATGCCGGCGTCACAGGCGACGATGATTTTACGCACATGGCTGACATCAACACTGTTGGCGTCAGCTACGACCGGCGCGCCCGCTACAGCCTGGCCTTTAGACTGCGCTTTCATCTCCTGCATGCGTTTAGTCGCCGCTTCGATATCGTCTTCTTCTTTAACTTTGCTGGTTTTCAGCAGAATAGAGGAGACGACGAAGGAGACGGCAAAGGCCGCGATAATCGCCGCGATGTTGGCGAAGTAGGCACCTTTCGGCGTCATCGCCAGCACGGCCAGGATTGAGCCTGGAGAAGCCGGAGAGACCAGACCGCCATTAAGCAGCGTCAGGGTGAAGACGCCGGTCATGCCGCCCAGAATTACCGCCAGCAGCAAACGCGGTGCCATCAGCACGTACGGGAAGTAGATTTCGTGAATACCGCCGAGGAAGTGGATGATCGCCGCGCCGCCCGCAGACTGTTTAGCGCTGCCGCGGCCAAAGAGCATATAAGCGACCAGCACGCCCATACCCGGGCCTGGGTTTGCTTCAATCAGGAAGAAGATTGATTTGCCCGCTTCACTTGCCTGCTGGATGCCCAGCGGCGAGAAGATGCCGTGGTTAATGGCGTTATTGAGGAACAGGATTTTCGCCGGCTCAACAAAAATCGAGGTCAGCGGCAGCAGGTTGTGCTGCACCATCAGGTTGACGCCTGCGGCGAGAATATGCGACAGGCCTTCTACCAGCGGACCGATAGCCAGAAACGCCAGCAGCGCCAGCAACATGCCGATAATGCCGGCAGAGAAGTTGTTGACCAGCATTTCGAAGCCGCTTTTGATTTTACCGTCAACGGCGCGGTCGAAGGATTTGATCGCCCAGCCGCCCAGCGGACCGGCAATCATTGAGCCAAGAAACATCGGCATATCGGCGCCGACGATCACACCCATCGTCGTGATCGCGCCGACCACGCCGCCGCGATCGCCACCAACCAGACGACCACCGGTGAAACCGATCAGCAGCGGCAGCAGATAGGTGATCATCGGGCCGACCAGCTTCGCCAGCGTCGCGTTAGGAATCCATCCGGTTGGGATGAACAGCGCAGTGATGATACCCCATGCGATAAACGCACCGATGTTAGGCATCACCATATTACTCAGAAAGCGACCAAAGCTCTGAACCTTGACCTTGACTGATGAGGACATAAAGCCACCCCTTATCGAGACGCGCTGCAATAAGAGAGCGCGTTTGTTTTTGTTAAGCCAGCACGGCGGCAAGCCGTCGCTATTACTGTATGCACGCGGACTCTATCACGTGAATATGACGCTGCGTAGCGGTCGGCCTAAGTGTGATGCAGATCACCTAATTTGGGTGGGGGCAGGGGGCATTTTAGTGAGTCAGATCACAGAATAAACGTGTAAAAAAAACACAATGGCTGTTTTTTCGCCGCAAAACCGGCCTAAATGTGAAGAACATCACGTTTATGGGTGGTTGGTTTGTTTCATTTATGTGACTATGATCACAAACTATTTTTGGTCGAAAATGCGCCAGATCACACTCCTGACGAGGTGCTTATCGGGCTGGCGAAAATCTGAAAGGAAGCGACGCGGAAGAAGCCGGGGCAAGCCTGAGGCTCGCCCCGGAAGAGGTGTTACTGCAAACCGCTCTGAACGGCGGTCTGTGCCTGCGTTAATGCCTGCGCATTGGCGGAGATGGTGCTCATCAGGGCGTTATATTGCGTTACCTGATCCGGCGTCGGGAACTGCACGGCATTGTTGTTGAAGCTCACGCGCGGTCCCTGCTGCTGCAGGAAGTCGCCCGCCTGCGCCGCGCCCTGGCTCAGCGCCTGCAGCTTCGGCAGCAGCGGCACCAGCTGACTGGCTGGCTGCGTCACGACTTTATCGTAAACGGTGTCGTAAACTTTTTTCAGATCCTCTTCCTGCTTAAGGGCGGCTTTGCTGCTGTCCGCCTGCATTTTGGCGCTCTCCAGCTGCTGCGTTACAATGACCAGCGCGCCGTTCGCCTGGCGGAGCGCGTCACGGCGCGTCAGGTAATCCTGCGGAACGTGGATCGCCGACAGCTCATCGACGACCGGGCGCATGCCCTGATCTATCGCTTTATTCACCTGCTGGGAAAAACCATAAAGAATGGCGTAGTCGCCTGCATATTTACCAAAATTCTGCTTCTGACTTTCGCTCAGGCTTGGCAGGTGTTCGCCGCTGCGCATGACGGTATTTTGCAGGAAGTCGATAAAGGCTTTGCGCTGATCGCCCTCTTTGTCGCCGCACGCGGTGAGGTTAAGCACCAGCAACGCGGCGCCGAGCAACATGCCGGTACGCATCCAGATGCGAGAAATTCCTGATGCCATAAGGCAACTCCTGTAAATGAGAATGTGGATAACTGAGGAATGGTCCTAAAGAATAGAGCAAAGTAGCGCCCAGGCACAACGCTCGCAAGCGCGAAACAGGCAGCAGAACAGAGGTTTCCGGGCAGGGGGCCTGCCCGGGAGTGGTCAGGAAGATTAACCGGTGTTGCGCATACCCGCCGCTACGCCCGCGATGGTCACCATCAGCGCCTGCTCGACGCGCGGATCGACCTCTTCGCCGCGCGCTTCCTGGGCGCGTGAACGCTGCAGCAGCTCCGCCTGCAACACGTTGAGCGGATCGGTGTAGACGTTGCGCAGCGCGATCGACTCGGCTATCCACGGCTGATCCGCCATCAGATGCGCGTCGTTGGCGATGGTCAGCACTGCTTTAATGTCGGCGTCAAGCTGGTCGCGTAGCTGTTTGCCCAGCGGCCACAATGTTTTGTCCACCAGACGCTGATCGTAATATTCCGCCAGCCACAGGTCAGCTTTGGCGAACACCATTTCCAGCATTCCCAGACGCGTAGAGAAAAATGGCCAGTCGCGGCACATCGCTTCCAGCTGATCCTGATGGCCCTCCTCCATCGCTTTTTGCAACGCTGCGCCCGCGCCGAGCCAGGCGGGTAGCATCAGGCGGTTCTGTGTCCAGGCGAAGATCCAGGGAATGGCGCGCAGCGACTCGACGCCGCCGGTCGGGCGACGCTTGGCCGGACGTGAACCGAGCGGCAGTTTGCCCAGCTCCTGCTCCGGCGTGGCAGAGCGGAAATAGGGCACGAAGTCGGGATTTTCGCGTACGTAGCCGCGATACATAGCGCAGGAGTGCGCCGAAAGCTGGTCCATAATGCTGTGCCACTCTTTCTTCGGCTCCGGCGGTGGCAGCAGGTTAGCTTCCAGAATCGCGGCGGTGTAGAGCGACAGGCTGGCGATCGTGACTTCCGGCAGGCCATATTTAAAGCGGATCATTTCGCCCTGTTCGGTCACGCGCAGGCCGCCTTTCAGGCTGCCTGGCGGCTGCGACAGCAGCGCCGCATGGGCAGGCGCGCCGCCGCGACCAATACTGCCGCCGCGTCCGTGGAACAGCGTCAGCGCGATGCCGGCTTTCTCGCAGGTTTTGATAAGCGCGTCCTGCGCCTGATACTGCGCCCAGCTGGCGGCCATTACGCCGGCGTCTTTCGCCGAGTCGGAATAGCCAATCATCACCATCTGTTTGCCCTGGATAAAACCGCGATACCAGTCGATGCTCAGCAGCTGGCTCATCACGTCGTTGGCGTTGTTGAGGTCGTCGAGGGTTTCAAACAGCGGCGCGACCGGCATGGCGAAGGTGATGCCCGCTTCTTTCAGCAGCAGATGCACAGCCAGCACGTCGGACGGGGTTTTCGCCATGGAAATTACGTAGGCCGCGATAGAGCCTTGCGGCGCCTCGGCAGCGACGCGGCAGGTCTCCAGCACTTCGCGCGTTTCGTCGCTCGGCTCCCAGTGACGTGGCAGCAGCGGCCGTTTGGAATTCAGCTCGCGCACCAGGAAAGCCTGTTTATCCGCTTCCGACCAGCTTTCATAGTCGCCGAGGCCGAGATAGCGGGTCACTTCAGCAATCGCTTCGGTATGACGCGTACTCTCCTGACGCAGATCGATGCGCACCAGCGGCACGCCGAAGCACTTCACGCGGCGCAGCGTATCCAGCAGCTGACCGTTGGCGATAATGCCCATGTCGCACTGCTGCAGCGACTGGTAAATGGCATAAAGCGGCTCCCACAGCTGATCGTTGGAAACCAGCAGATCGGCCGGGCGCGGCAGACGCTCGCCTTTCAGGCGGCGTTCAAGCCAGGATTGCGTTGTAAGCAGCTGGCTACGCATACGCTTCAGAATGACGCGGTAAGGCTCAATCGCCTCTGGATCGCCGCACAGCTCGCGCACCTCTTCGCTGCATTCAGACATTGAAAGCTCAGAAATCAGCACGCCGATATCGCGTAAAAAGAGATCGGCGGCTTTCCAGCGGCTGAGCTGCATGGCGTGGCGCGTCACTGTGGCGGTAACGTTCGGGTTGCCGTCGCGGTCGCCACCCATCCAGGAGGTGAATTTTACCGGCACGAAATCTACCGGCAGTTTGACGCCGAACGCCTCTTCAACCTGTTCGTTCAGCTCGCGCAGAAAAGCAGGCACGCCTTCCCACAGGCTGTTCTCCACCACGGCGAAGCCCCATTTAGCTTCGTCGATCGGCGTCGGACGGTATTTACGGATCTCATCGGTGTGCCACGCCTGCGCCACCAGTTGACGCAGGCGGCGCATAATCTGGTTGCGTTCATAGTCTGAGATATCGCTGTGATCGAGCTGCTTCAGGCAGCTGTTTACCTCGACCAGTTTATGGATCAGCGTGCGGCGAGTGATCTCTGTCGGGTGCGCAGTCAGCACCAGCTCCAGCGACAGCGACTCGATCGCTGCGCGAATATCGCTCTCGCTAACGTCAGGCTGCTGCTTAAGGCGATCGAAGGTGGTTTTCAGCAGTTCGGGATGGTTCGCGCCATCGCCGCTGCGTGAAATGGTCTGATACTGTTCGGCGACGTTGGTCAGGTTAAGAAACTGGCTAAAAGCGCGCGCGACAGGCAGCAGTTCGTCGTTCGACAGATTTTGCAGCGTGTTAAGCAGTTCCTTGCGATGAGTGTCATTTCCCGCACGGGATGACTTTGAGAGTTTGCGGATAGTTTCCACCCGGTCGAGGATGTTCTCTCCTAGTGCATCCTTGATCGTATCCCCGAGCAGTTTGCCGAGCATACTGACATTACTTCGCATTGCGGAATATTGTTCGTTCATGTGACCCTGACACCCTTATCGTCTTTTTAAACTTCTACACCCACAGCGCGCGGCAAAGCCGGAACTGCATGAGTAATCACCCACCGGGCATAACATCGGCTTTTATCTAGCCACGTAAACCTGGCTGCGTCAATGCGCTTGAACGCCCGGTAACATGCATCTAACTAGCGGAAATTCAAAGATTTTAATTTGACGGGAGCGGGATAAGTTATTCTTATCAACAAATCCCGCGTTTAGACCAGGAAATTTACTTTCTTAACAGTGAATTGCCCTGTTTATTGCGTATCAGTGGCAAAAATGCTGTACAACCTGCGCGATCAGCGATCGAGTCGGCTTAATAAATGCGGTATCGATAAATTCATCAGGCTGGTGCGCCTGGTTGATCGATCCCGGTCCCAGAACCAGCGTCGGACACAGCTCCTGGATAAAAGGCGCTTCGGTGCAGTAGTTGACGACCTCGGTCGGCGTGCCGAGCAGTTTTTCCACCACGGCGACCAGTTCGTGATTGGCCGGACATTCGTAGCCCGGAATCGGCGGGTGCAGCTCGCCGACGGTGAGGCGTCCTGGCCAGCGTGCGCTAACCGGTGCCAGTGACTCGTTCAGCAGCCCTTCCAGATCGCTTAGCGTCAGGCCCGGCAGCGGACGAATATCCATGTGCAGCTCGCAGCATGCGCAGATGCGGTTCGCCGCGTCGCCGCCGTGAATATGGCCGAAGTTCATGGTGGGATAAGGGATCGCGAAACCGTCGTGGTGATAGCGCTCTTTCAGGGTATTGCGCAGCTGCATCAGATGACCGATAGCATCGTGCATCAGCTCGATGGCGTTGACGCCGCGCGCCGGATCGCTGGAGTGGCCCGACTGGCCCTGTACGCGGATAACGTGCGACAGATGGCCTTTGTGCGCGCGCACCGGCTTCAGCGAGGTCGGCTCGCCGATAATCGCGCAGTCGGGGCGAATGTTCGCCGTTTCAGAAAAATATTTCGCACCCGCCATAGTGGTTTCTTCATCAGCAGTGGCAAGAATATAGAGCGGCTTGCTGAGTTTGCTGACGTCGACATCGCGCAGCGTGTCGAGAATAAAGGCGAAGAAGCCTTTCATATCGGCGGTGCCCAGCCCGTAGAGCTTGTTGTCGTGCTCCGTCAGGGTAAAGGGATCGCGCGTCCAGCGCCCGTCGTCGAAAGGCACCGTGTCGGTATGTCCCGCCAGCAGCAGGCCACCCGCGCCGCTGCCGGTGCGCGCCAGCATATTGAATTTATGGCGCGTGCCTGGCACGGGCTGCACTTCAACGCTGAAGCCCAGGTCGCGAAACCAGCCTGCCAGCAAATTGATTAAAGTTTCATTGCTCTGATCCAGCGCCGCATCGGTCGCGCTGATGGTCGGAGTCGCGATCAGCTGGCGGTAGAGTTCGATAAAAGGCGGTAATTTTGTCTTCACTGTTGACGGTCCTTGAGTTAGGATGTATCAATATTCATGCAGTAATAGTGAATAAAAATACATTAACGCCGGTTGGCTGGGAAGCAGAAATCCTCCGCAAACGGCATCGTGGGCAACGGGGCAAGGCCGCGACCCGGAACGTGTGACTGTAAAAAGGTATACAGCCTGATGTTGAATACGCTGATCGTTGGCGCCAGTGGTTACGCTGGCGTAGAGCTCGCCACCTTCCTCAATCGTCATCCACATATGAACATAACCGCTTTGGCGGTTTCAGCGCAAAGCCCGGATGCCGGAAAGCGTCTGTCGGATCTGCATCCGCAGCTGAAAGGCGTGGTGGATCTGCCGCTGCAGCCGTTGAGCAGCGCGGCCGAGTGGGCGGACAAGGTTGATGTGGTGTTTCTGGCGACCGCGCATGAAGTCAGTCACGATCTGGCGCCAGCCTTCCTCGACGCGGGTTGCGTCGTGTTCGACCTCTCCGGCGCGTTCCGCGTTAACGACAGCGAATTTTATCAGCGCTATTACGGCTTCACTCATCAGCACGGCGACTGGCTTGATAAAGCGGTTTACGGTCTGGCGGAGTGGAACCACGACAAAGTCAAAGAGGCGCAGCTGGTGGCGGTGCCGGGTTGCTATCCCACCGCGGCGCAGCTGGCGCTTAAACCGCTGGTCGACGGCGAGCTGCTTAACGCCGATCAGTGGCCGGTGATCAATGCCACCAGCGGCGTAAGCGGCGCAGGACGCAAGGCGAGCGTTACCACCAGCTTTTGCGAAGTGAGTCTGCAGCCATACGGTCTGTTTACCCATCGTCACCACCCGGAGATTGTCGCGCATCTCGGCGCGCCGGTGATTTTTACGCCGCATCTCGGCAACTTCCCGCGCGGCATTCTGGCGACCATCACCTGTCGCCTGAAGCCGGGCGTCAGCCATGACGACGTCGCGGCAGCATTTCACCGCGCCTACCACGACAAGCCGCTGGTGCGCGTCTATGAGCAGGGCGTGCCGGCGCTGAAAGCGGTTATCGGCCAGCCGTTCTGCGATATCGGCTTCGCGGTGCAGGGCGAGCATCTGATCGTCGTCGCGGCGGAAGATAATTTGCTGAAAGGCGCCGCCTCGCAGGCGGTGCAGTGTATGAATATTCGCTTCGGCTTCCCTGAAACGCAGTCACTGATTTAACGGACAAGGATGCATATGACAACTCCATTAATTATCAAACTGGGCGGCGTGCTGCTCGACAGCGAAGAAGCGCTGGCGCGGCTGTTCGATGCACTGCTGGCCTGGCGTAGCGCGCATCAGCGCCCGCTGATGATCGTTCACGGCGGCGGCTGCGTGGTTGACGAGCTGATGAAAAAGCTTTCGCTGCCGGTGAAGAAGAAGAACGGCCTGCGCGTAACGCCTGCCGACCAGATCGACATTATTACCGGTGCGCTGGCGGGTACGGCCAATAAAACCCTGCTCGCCTGGGCGAAAAAATATGGCATTAAAGCGGTCGGCCTGAGTCTGGGCGACGCCGATCTGGTCAGCGTGGCGCAGCTTGATGAAGAGCTGGGACACGTCGGCCACGCCGAACCGGGCGATCCAGCGCTGATTAACACGCTGCTGGCCGCAGGCTATATGCCGATCGTCAGCTCTATCGGCATTACCGACGGCGGCGAGCTGATGAACGTCAATGCCGACCAGGCGGCGACCGCGCTGGCGGCCACGCTGGGCGCCGATCTGGTGCTGCTCTCCGACGTGAGCGGCATCCTCGACGGCAAAGGCCAGCGCATCGAAGAGATGACGGCCGCAAAAGCGGAGCAGCTGATCGCGCAAGGCATCATTACTGATGGCATGATTGTAAAAGTAAACGCGGCGCTCGACGCGGCGCGTACGCTGGGCCGCCCGGTGGATATCGCCAGCTGGCGCCACGCGGAGCAACTGCCTGACCTGTTTAACGGCGTGTCGATCGGCACCCGGATCCTCGCTTAACGACTTAGATTTAGGATGACGACATGAGCACGCAAAATATCAAAAAAATCGTACTGGCATATTCCGGCGGCCTGGATACTTCCGCCATTATTCCCTGGCTGAAAGAGAACTACGGCGGCTGTGAAGTGGTGGCGTTCGTGGCGGATATCGGCCAGGAGCGTAGCGATCTGGAAGGCGTTGAGAAGAAAGCGCTGCAGTCTGGCGCGTCTGAGTGCCACGTTGTCGATTTGCGTGAAGAGTTTATCAGCGACTACGTTTACCCGGTGCTGCAGACCGGTGCACTCTATGAAGGCACCTATCTGCTGGGTACCTCAATGGCGCGTCCGATTATCGCCAAAGCCCAGGTCGAACTGGCGCTGAAAGTGGGCGCAGACGCGCTGTGCCACGGCGCGACCGGCAAAGGTAACGACCAGGTGCGTTTCGAGACCACCTACACCGCGCTGGCGCCGCAGCTGAAAGTGGTCGCGCCGTGGCGTGAATGGAACCTGCGCTCGCGTGAAGCGCTGCTGGACTATCTGAAAGAGCGCAACATTCCAACCACCGCGTCGCTGGAAAAAATTTACAGCCGCGACGAGAACGCCTGGCATATCTCTACCGAAGGCGGCGTGCTGGAGAGTCCGTCTAACGCACCGAACAAAGATTGCTGGGTATGGACCGTTGATCCGCTGGAGGCGCCGGATCAGCCGGAAAACGTCACCGTTACTGTGGAAAAAGGACGCGTTGTGGCGGTGAACGGCGAAAGGCTGAGTCCGTTCCAGTGTCTGGAAGCGCTCAACGCTATTGGCGCGAAGCACGGCGTGGGCCGTATCGACATCGTGGAAAACCGTCTGGTGGGCATCAAGTCGCGCGGCTGCTACGAAACTCCTGGCGGCACCATTATGGTGAACGCGCTGCGCGCGGTTGAGCAGCTGGTGCTGGATCGCGACAGCTTCAAATGGCGCGAGCAGCTGGGTCATGAGATGTCTTACGTTGTCTACGACGGCCGCTGGTTCGCGCCGCTGCGTAAGTCAATCCAGGCCGCCGCCGAGTCGCTGGCTGAAGAGGTAAACGGCGAAGTGGTGCTGCAGCTCTATAAAGGTCAGGCGACGGCGATTCAGAAACGCTCCTCTAACAGCCTCTACTCAGAAGAGTTCGCCACCTTCGGCGAAGACGAGGTTTACGATCACCGTCATGCAGGCGGCTTTATCCGTCTGTTCTCGCTCTCTTCGCGCATTCGCGCCCTGAACGAGCAGAAGAAGTAATAGCTGGCGAGGCGTACGCCTCGCCCAACCAGATTTCGCAGGGGCGGCTTCGGGCCGCCTCTTGTTTAAGGATTGAAAGGAGTTTCACATGGCACTTTGGGGCGGACGTTTTACCCAGGCAGCAGACCAACGTTTCAAACAGTTCAACGATTCGCTGCGCTTCGACTATCGTCTGGCGGAGCAGGATATTGTCGGCTCCATCGCCTGGTCCAAAGCGCTGGTGACGGTCAACGTGCTGAGCGGCGACGAGCAGCAGCAGCTGGAGCAGGCGCTTAATGCGCTGCTGACCGAGGTGCAGGCGAATCCGGAGCAGATTCTGCAAAGCGACGCCGAAGATATTCACAGCTGGGTTGAAGGCCAGCTGATCGAAAAAGTCGGCGCGCTGGGCAAAAAGCTCCATACCGGCCGCAGCCGTAACGATCAGGTCGCGACCGATCTGAAACTCTGGTGCAAAGCGCAGGTTGAGGTGCTGCTGGGCGCCACGCGCGAACTGCAGCAGGCGCTGGTGGCGACCGCCGAAGCGAATCAGGATGCGGTCATGCCGGGCTACACGCATCTGCAGCGCGCGCAGCCGGTTACCTTCGCGCACTGGTGCCTGGCCTATGTTGAGATGCTGGCGCGTGACGAAAGCCGTCTGCAGGATACCCTGAAGCGCCTCGACGTCAGCCCGCTCGGCTGCGGCGCGCTGGCGGGCACCGCCTACGAAATCGATCGCGAGCAGCTGGCTGGCTGGCTGGGCTTCGCCTCCGCGACCCGCAACAGTCTGGATACCGTTTCCGATCGCGACCATGTGCTGGAGTTGCTGTCTGACGCCTCTATCGGCATGGTGCATCTGTCGCGCTTCGCAGAAGATTTAATTTTCTTCAATACCGGCGAGGCGGGCTTCGTGGAGCTGTCTGACAAGGTAACCTCCGGCTCGTCGCTGATGCCGCAGAAGAAAAACCCGGACGCCCTGGAGCTGATCCGCGGCAAATGCGGCCGCGTGCAGGGCGCGCTGACCGGCATGATGATGACGCTGAAAGGACTGCCGCTCGCCTACAATAAAGATATGCAGGAAGACAAAGAGGGGCTGTTCGACGCGCTCGATACCTGGCTGGACTGCCTGCATATGTCGGCGCTGGTGCTGGACGGCATTCAGGTGAAACGTCCACGCTGCCAGGAAGCGGCAGAGCAGGGCTACGCCAACTCGACCGAGCTGGCCGACTATCTGGTGGCCAAGGGCGTGCCCTTCCGTGAAGCGCACCATATCGTGGGCGAAGCGGTAGTCGAAGCGATCAAACAGGGCGTGGCGCTGGAAGCGCTGTCGCTGGCGCAGCTAAAGCAGTTCAGTGCGACCATTGAAGAGGACGTTTATGCCATTCTGGCGCTACGCTCTTGTCTGGAAAAACGGAATGCGAAAGGAGGCGTCGCGCCGCAACAGGTCGCGTCCGCCATCGCCGAGGCGAAACAGCGTCTCGCCTGATCGACAGGCAAAAAAAAGGCGGGCAACAATTGCCCGCTAACCTCTAGCTTCGGAATTTCATTTTTTATTTTAGGCACATCATCAGAGGGCCAGCGCTCCGGCTGACACTGTGATTCTTTTACGCTGACAGCAGGTACTGCTCCAGATCGTCGCTGCCGCCGATATGACGACCGCCGATAAAGACCTGCGGCACCGTGGCGCGGCCTGAAACGGCGCGCAGGCTGACGGTGGTAGCATCCTGACCCAGCACAATCTCTTCGAACGGCATGTTGTTATCGATCAGCATCTGTTTCGCTTTGGTGCAGAACGGACAGCCTGGTTTGGTAAAGAGCGAGACGGACTCCTGCACTTTGAATTCTGGCGCCAGATAGCGCAGCAGGGTGTCGGCGTCAGAGACCTCAAAGGGATCGCCCGGCTTGTTCGGCTCAACGAACATCTTCTCAATTACGCCGTTACGCACCAGCATCGAATAACGCCATGAGCGCGCGCCAAAACCAACGTCTGATTTCTCGACCAGCATCTCCATCCCGCGCGTAAACTCGCCGTTGCCGTCCGGAATAAAGGTAATGTTTTCCGCGCGCTGCTCTGCTTTCCATGCGTTCATCACAAAGATGTCGTTAACCGACACGCACAGGATGCTGTCAACGCCATGCTGCGCAAATACGCTGTAGAGCTCGTTATAGCGCGGCAAATGACTTGAAGAGCAGGTGGGCGTAAAGGCGCCCGGCAGCGAAAAAACGATAACCGTCTTGTCTTTGAACAGCTCATCTGTAGTGACGTCTACCCAGCGATCGCCCTGGCGGGTGTGAAATACGACCTGCGGAACGGCTTTACCTTCCTGAGTTGCAAACATATTTTCTCCTTAAGAGCGAATCGCCTGAATTTGCTGCGTGCATTATTCTCATCATTGCTTGATAGGGCTAATCGTTCATTGCTATCCTATCTATCGCCACGGGCTATCGTGGTCTGGAGGATAACAATGAACATTCGCGATCTTGAATATCTGGTTTCGCTTGCTGAGCATCGCCATTTCCGCCGTGCGGCGGACGCATGCCACGTCAGCCAGCCAACGCTGAGCGGACAGATCCGCAAGCTGGAAGATGAGCTGGGCGTTATGCTGCTGGAGCGAACCAGCCGTAAAGTGTTGTTCACCCAGGCGGGCATGCTGCTGGTCGATCAGGCACGCACCGTGCTGCGGGAAGTTAAAGTATTAAAAGAGATGGCGAGCCAGCAGGGCGAAGCCATGTCCGGTCCCCTGCATATCGGGCTGATCCCTACCACAGGTCCCTATCTGCTGCCGCAAATTATTCCTATGCTGCACCAGACTTTCCCCAAGCTTGAGATGTATCTGCACGAGGCTCAGACGCAGCAGCTGCTGGCGCAGCTCGACAGCGGCAAGCTCGACTGCGCGATTCTGGCGCTGGTCAAAGAGAGCGAGGCCTTTATTGAGGTGCCGCTGTTCGACGAGCCGATGAGGCTGGCGGTTTATCAGGATCACCCGTGGCACGATCGCGATCGCGTCCCGATGTCCGATCTGGCGGGCGAAAAGCTGCTTATGCTGGAAGATGGCCACTGCCTGCGCGATCAGGCGATGGGCTTTTGCTTTGAAGCGGGCGCTGACGAGGATACGCATTTCCGCGCCACCAGCCTGGAGACGCTGCGCAATATGGTCGCGGCCGGAAGTGGCATCACGCTGCTGCCCGCGCTGGCGGTGCCGCAGGAGCGCGTGCGCGACGGCGTATGCTATCTGCCGTGTTATAAGCCTGTGCCGCAGCGCACTATCGCGCTGGTCTATCGTCCCGGTTCGCCTCTGCGCAGCCGCTATGAGCAACTGGCAGAAGCGATTCGCACGCACATGCAAGGCTATCTCAACACCACGTTAAAACAGGCGGTTTAAGCCGTTCAACGCGGCCACGCGATAGGCTTCGGCCATGGTGGGGTAGTTAAAGGTGGTATTTACGAAGTACTCAATCGTATTGCCGCCGTTTTTCTGCTCCATAATCGCCTGTCCGATGTGAATGATTTCGGCCGCGCGCTCGCCAAAGCAGTGAATGCCCAGGATCTCTTTGGTTTCGCGGTGGAACAGAATTTTCAGGCTGCCCACGTTCATGCCGACAATCTGCGCGCGCGCCAGATGCTTAAACTGCGCGCGGCCCACTTCATAAGGCACTTTCATCGCCGTCAGCTGCTGCTCGGTTTTGCCCACGGAGCTGATTTCCGGAATGGTATAGATACCGGTCGGGATATCTTCCACCAGGTGCGCGCTGGCTTCGCCTTTGATAATCGCCTGTGCGGCGATGCGGCCCTGATCGTAGGCGGCTGACGCCAGGCTCGGGTAGCCGATCACGTCGCCCACCGCATAGATATGCGGCTGCGCAGTCTGATACATGCTGTTTACCTTTAGCAGGCCGCGTCCGTCCGCCTCCAGCCCGACATTCTCCAGCGCCAGCGAATCGGTGTTGCCGGTACGGCCGTTAGCGTAGAGCAGGCAGTCAGCTTTCACTTTTTTGCCTGACTTCAGGTGCATAATAACGCCGTCGTCAACGCCTTCGATTTTCTCAAACTCTTCGTTATGGCGGATCACGACGCCGCTGTTCCAGAAGTGGTAAGAGAGCGAATCTGACATCTCCTGATCGAGAAACGCCAGCAAACGGTCGCGGGTGTTGATGAGATCGACCTTGACGTTCAGCCCGCGGAAAATCGATGCATATTCACAGCCGATCACACCCGCGCCGTAGATAATGACGTGGCCCGGTTCGTGATGCAGATTAAGGATAGAGTCGGAGTCGTAAATGCGCGGGTGGGTAAAATCGACATCTGCCGGATGATAAGGACGGGAGCCGCAGGCAATAACGAATTTCTCCGCCGTCAGGCGCTCGCGCGTGCCGTCATAGTGCTCGACTTCAATTGTATTGGCATCGATAAAGTGGGCGTTGCCCTGAAAGAGTTCGCAGCGATTGCGCTCGTAAAAGCCCTGACGCATCGCGGTCTGCTGGCTGATGACGTTTTCCGTATGGTTAAGGATATCAGCGAACGAGGAGCGCAGCAGTCGGGTGTGATCGCTGTAGAGCGGGTTTTGGTTGAATTCGATAATGCGGCTGACTGCATGGCGAAGCGCTTTGGAGGGAATGGTGCCCCAGTGGGTACAACCGCCGCCGATGTTATGGTAGCGTTCGATCACTGCAATGCGCGCTCCCTGCTTCACCAGGCCCATGGCTGCACCTTCACCTCCAGGACCGGAGCCAATCACGATGGCATCGTAATCGTAAGACTTTTGCATACCAGTACGTCCTATTTTCTATACATTTTTACAACGAGATTCTAACATCTCGCCGCGCACTTCTGAATTCTAACAGCGAAATTCCCCTCCGTTTGACAAAGAGTGAGGTTAACAGGCGGTCACAAACTTTGCCCTTATGTACGCTGAAATTTTGTTATAGTGCCTCTTCAACTCGTCACAAGGCAGAGAGAATGGGCGTCAGAGCGCAACAAAAAGAACGTACAAGACGTACGCTGATCGAAGCGGCATTTAGCCAGCTTAGCGCCGAACGCAGTTTTGCCAGTTTAAGTTTGCGTGAGGTTGCCAGGGAGGCCGGTATCGCGCCCACCTCTTTTTATCGTCATTTTAAGGATGTCGATGAGCTTGGTTTGACGATGGTCGATGAGAGCGGTTTGATGCTGCGCCAGCTGATGCGTCAGGCGCGTCAGCGTATTGCTAAAGGCGGCAGCATAATTAAAACCTCGGTCTCCACCTTTATGGAGTTTATCGGCAACAATCCCAACGCGTTTCGGCTGCTGCTGCGCGAGCGTTCCGGCACTTCCGCCGCGTTTCGTGCCGCCGTCGCGCGTGAAATTCAGCATTTTATCGCCGAACTGGCGGACTACCTTGAGGTGGAAAACCGCATGCCGCGCAGCTTTACCGAGGCGCAGGCGGAAGCGATGGTAACTATTGTCTTTAGCGCAGGCGCGGAAGCGCTGGATGTCGATATCGAACAGCGACGCAAGCTGGAAGATCGCCTGGTGCTGCAGCTGCGCATGATCGCTAAGGGCGCTTATTACTGGTATCGCCGTGAGCAGGAGCGGCTGGCGGTTACCCTGGAAAAAACCGAAGAGTAAACGATAAGGATAAGCCATGACACAACCGACCTCCCGCGATAAAGGCACCCTGCTGCTGGCTTTTATTACCGGCTTAGCGATTAACGGCTCATTTTCCGTGCTGTTTAGCGCCTTTGTTCCTTTTTCTATCTTTCCGATTATCGCGTTAGGCCTTGCGGTCTGGAGCCTGCACCAGCGTTATCTGAACCGCAATATGCCGGACGGCATGCCGGGTCTGGCAGCGGCGTTTTTCCTGCTGGGCATTCTGGTGTATAGCGCGCTGGTGCGCGCCGAGTATCCGGATATCGGCTCTAACTTTATTCCGACGCTGCTGATGGTGGCGCTGGTGTTCTGGATCGGCGTTAAGATGAAGCGTCGTAAGAACAACGACTGACAGACAAACGGGAACCTGAGGTTCCCGTTTTATTTGGTGGTCGATCGCGCCAGCGCCATGCGTTTTTGTCGCTGGCGCGGGCCGCTTTGCTCTTCCGCCCGCACCACCTGCGTTTTGCGTGAGTCTGCGCGTACTTTACTTATCGTTTTTACGCGTCAGCCACACGCCGCACTCCATATGGTGCGTATAGGGGAACTGATCGAACAGCGCCAGACGGGATACCTCATGCGTCTGCGCCAGCGTTTGCAGGTTGTCGCACAGCGTCTCGGGATTGCAAGAGATATAAAGGATACGCGGATAGGCCTGCACCATCTTCACCGTCTCCTCATCCAGACCGCTGCGCGGCGGATCGACAAAGATGGTTTCGCATTCATAGCTCTTCAGGTCGATGCCCTGTAAGCGATTAAAGCTGCGTACGCCGTTCATCGCCTGGGTAAACTCTTCCGCCGCCATGCGGATAATCTGCACGTTATCGATCTGGTTGGCTTCGATATTAAACTGCGCCGCCGCGACCGAAGGCTTGGCGATCTCCGTCGCCAGCACGCGGCGGAAATTGCGCGCCAGCGCCAGCGAAAAGTTGCCGTTGCCGCAGTAGAGCTCCAGCAAATCGCCGCGCGATCCCTGGGTCACGTCCAGCGCCCACTCCAGCATCTGAATATTCATCGCCGCATTGGGCTGCGTGAAGCTGTTCTCTACCTGTCGGTAGATCATTTCGCGGCCCGCCACCGGCAACCGCTCGTCGATAAAATCGCGGTCGAGACAAATTTTGGTTTTCGTGGCGCGGCCGATCAGCTGCACCGCATAGCCCTGCGCGCGCAGCGCGTCGCGCAGGGCGCTCGCCGCCTCAATCCAGTCCGCTTCCAGCTTACGGTGGTAAAGCAGCGAGATAACAATCTCATTGCTCATCGTCGAGAGATAGTCGATCTGAAACAGCTTGTGGCGCAATACGCGGTTATCGCGGATCGCCGCGATCATTTCCGGCATCAGCGCGTTAATCAGTTCGCTGGCGGCGGGAAAACGATCGACGCGAATACGCTGCCGCGTCGCCTGATCGAAGATGATGTGATAAATATCGTCGCCATCGTGCCAGAGGCGAAACTCCGCGCGCATCCGGTAGTGGCTGACCGGCGAGCGAAACACCTCCACTTCAGGCGCGGCGAACGGCGTCATCATCGTCTGTAAACGGCTGACTTTCTCGGCCAGTTGCGCGTCGTACTGTTCGGTCGGGAGATGTTCGGGTGTCATGAGCGATCCTGGTTAATAGCAAACTTGCCGGGCGATTGTAGGCATTCACCTGGCGTTGTCCAGTCCTGCGCGCACCAGGAGGATGGAAGTCTGGACTTCCATTAAGACTCCTGTAGACTGCGTGCGCCGGCCTCAGCCTGAGTTAATAGGGAATCCAGTGCGAATCTGGAGCTGACGCGCAGCGGTAAGGAATGTCGTGGCGATCGCCTTGCAGACACTGTCCAGCTGGATGGGAAGTCTTCGCCATTTATGGTTCCCAGCCCGAAGACCTGCCGGTGTGACGTCGCAACTCGTACGGTCATCGCGTGCTATCGATCGTATGCCTGCGGCATCCTGCTTCGTCTTTTGGATGCTCATAAAAATGAAAAAACATTCCGCTTCGCTGTTCGCGTTTAGCGCAACGGCGCTTGCTCTCTGGGCGCAACCTGGTTTCGCTCAGAATGATGATGATACGCAAGTTGTCACCGCTAACCGTTTCGCCCAGCCGGTATCCTCGGTGCTGGCACCAGCGACAGTAGTCACGCGCGCTGAGATTGACCGCTGGCAGGCGAAAAGCCTGACCGATGTGATGCGCCGTTTGCCTGGCGTCGATGTCGCGCAGAACGGCGGTATCGGGCAGAGCAGTTCGCTGTTTATTCGCGGCACCAATTCCAGCCATGTCCTGATCCTGATTGACGGCATTCGCCTCAACCAGGCGGGTATCTCTGGCTCTTCCGATCTCAGCCAGATTCCGCTTTCGCTGGTGCAGCGTATCGAATATATCCGCGGCGCGCGCTCGGCGGTCTATGGTTCGGACGCTATCGGTGGTGTGGTGAATATTATTACCGGCCGCGCGCAGCCCGGTACCACGCTGACCGCAGGCGTCGGCTCAAAAGGCTATCAGTCTTATGACGGCTCGACGCAGCAGATGCTGGGCGACGCCACAACGCTGACGCTGGCTGGCAACTACACCTACACCCGCGGCTTTGACGTCGGCGCGGGCTACCCTAACGACTATGGTCCGGCGCAGGGCGACAGAGATGGTTTTATGAGTAAGACCCTCTATGGCAACCTTGAGCATCAGTTCAGCGATGAGCTGAGCGGCTTTGTGCGCGGCTATGGTTTCGACAACCGCACCGCCTATGATGGTTCCTACAGCTACGACAGCAGTTATACCCATATCCTCGGTCTCGCAGATACGCGCCAGCTTTATAGCCAGACCTGGGATACCGGCCTGCGTTTCAATCGGGATATCTATTCGACGCAGCTGATCGCCAGCTACAGCCGCACCAAAGATATCAATTACGATCCGCGCAATGGCCGTTATGGCGACGCCTCTACTTTTGACGACGTTACGCAGTACAACCTGCAGTGGGGCAATACCGTACAGGTTGGGCAGGGCGCGATTAGCGGCGGCGTCGACTGGCAAAAAGAGACTACCGAACCGGGCACCAACTATCTGGCGGATGGGTATGAGCAGCGCAACACCGGCGTCTATCTGACCGGGCAGCAGCAGTTCGGCAGCGTCACCCTGGAAGGGGCGGTGCGCGGCGACGACAATAACCAGTTCGGCTGGCACAACACCTGGCAAACCGCCGCCTCCTGGGAGTTTATTTCAGGCTACCGCGTCTTCGCCTCCTACGGCACCGCCTTTAAGGCGCCGAACCTGTCCCAGGTGTATAGCCCAGGCTATGGCAACCCCGATCTCGATCCGGAAAAGAGCAAGCAGTGGGAAGGGGGCTTCGAAGGGCTGACCGGACCGGTTAACTGGCGGGTATCGGGTTACCGTAATGACATTGATAACCTTATCGACAGCGATCCGACCACCTATCGCTACTACAACATCAATAAAGCGCGTATTAAAGGCATTGAGGCGACCGCTTCGTTCGATACCGGCCCGCTAGGCCATCAGATCTCCTACGACTACGTCGATGCGCGCGACGGCGAGACCGATGAACAGCTGGTGCGCCGCGCAAAACAGCAGGTTAAGTATCAGCTCGACTGGACGATTTATAACCTTGACTGGTCGGTCACCTACCATTATCTGGGCGACCGGTTTGATAATGACTTCAACAGCTATCCAACCCGCCGCGTAAAACTGGGCGGCGTGAGCCTCTGGGATCTCGCGGTGTCGTATCCGGTCACATCTCAGCTGACGGTTCGTGGTAGAATTGCCAACCTGTTTGATAAAGATTACGAGACAGTGTATGGCTATCAAACTCCAGGAACGGAGTATTACCTCAGCGCCAGCTACAGCTTCTGATCTGCGTCCTACCGTGCTGGTGTTTGACTCCGGCGTGGGTGGGCTCTCTGTCTATGATGAGGTCCGGCAGCTGCTGCCGGACCTGCATTATCTCTACGCTTTCGATAACGCTGGCTTTCCTTATGGGGAGAAGAGCGAAGAGTATATTGTCGAGCGCGTCGTTGATATCGTCGGCGCGATTGCCAGTCGTCATCCGCTTTCTCTTTGCATTATCGCCTGCAATACCGCCAGTACGGTCTCCTTGCCGGCGCTGCGCGCGCGCTTCGACTTTCCCGTCGTCGGCGTTGTGCCCGCGATTAAGCCGGCGGCGCGTCTGACGCGTAACGGCGTGGTGGGTCTGCTGGCGACGCGCGCGACGGTGCGTCGTCCTTATACGCACGATCTCGTGGCGCAGTTTGCGACCTCTTGCCGAATTGCCATGCTGGGTTCGGCGGAGCTGGTGGAGCTGGCAGAGCAGAAGCTTCATGGGCAGGCTATTGCCCTGCAGGATGTACGGCAGGTTGTTCAACCCTGGCTGCGGATGGCGGAGCCGCCGGATACGGTCGTGCTGGGCTGCACGCACTTTCCTTTGCTGCGTGAAGAACTCCAGCAGGTATTGCCTGAAGGTACGCGTCTGATTGATTCAGGTGCGGCAATCGCTCGTCGAACGGCCTGGCTGCTGGAGCATGAGGCGCCTGGCGTGCGCTCTTCGCAGGCAAACTGCGCATTTTGCACCGAGCTTGACAGCGAAGCGCTGCAATTATCGCCGGTTCTACAGCGTTATGGCTTTCCTTCGCTGGAAAAAGTGGCGGTTTAAGGCTGTTTTGCTGAAAAAAACGACACTCGGAAATTAATTTGAAATTAGCACTTGTCAGCCGGAAAGAACTCCCTATAATGCGCCTCCACTGACACGGCACAACGGCTTACGGAATGCGGTGTTAAGTAAGATTCGGCAAGGTACGAATCGTCAGACAAGCAAAAATAAATGCTTGACTGATAAAGCGGAAAGCGTAATATACGCAGCCCGCGCCGCTGAATAATCGCGGCATGCTCTTTAACAATTTATCAGACAATCTGTGTGGGCACTCGCAGGACAGATATCAAAAAGTCCACGGACTTTAAAAATATCAAGTCTCAAGAGTGAACACGTAATTCATTACGAAGTTTAATTCTTTGAGCATCAAACTTAAATTGAAG